>CAVXJF010000017.1:982500-1410861 GCA_963762055.1 Vicinamibacterales bacterium | reverse complement strand
AACAGGAAGACCCATGCCACGAGCATGACGCCCGCCATCGGTCTGATTGCGCTCTTCATGAATGTGCTAACAGTAACGCATCACTCGTTTGGCTGTGACGTAACCTTGGACCTGCGCGAGTGAGCGCTGACGTCATTTCCTCGTCGTGCGAAACACTTGCCCCATTCCGCCTTCGCCAGTCTGCGCGGCGACTTCGTAGACGCCGAGACGCGCGCCGGGTGTGAAGGTCAAGTGGCTGGATTATACGGACCTGCTGACGTAAGTCGCACGAGACTCTGTGTCAGAACTGTCGGATAGCCCCTGAACCCCCGGTCGACCATCGTGATTTACGGCGACGCGCTGATGCACACCGCTGTTGCGGAAGTCGCTGATGGGGTGTGCGTTGGTGCGCGTCGGTGTCGGTCAGCACGCGCGGCCGAAATCTCTTTCCAAGCGTGCTCCTTAAACCACTCGGACATCTCTCCATCTTTAGAATCAACGATTTGCGAGCGGTCTGCACGCAGATTATCGCACACGCCGGCGAATTCCAGACCGTTTCTGCATCTTGTTTGCTTTCAGCGGTTTTGCGAGTGCGAGCACGGCGTTTGCTGGAATTGTGTCAGACCTCTTAATGTGCCGCGATCACTTACGGCGATTTTCGTTGAGCTGCGTGTCGCGTCTCGCAAGTCGGCGCGTCGTGGGTTCACGTGGTCCGTTTACAACGTCTTGAGGAAGGCAATCAGCGCGGCCTTGTCTTCCGCGGTCAGCCGCAAGCCAAACTCGTGTCCTGGGACGGCGCGCCGGGTCACTTTGTAGCCGACGAAGCCGGAGGGCACGAAGTCCTGACGCAGACGAGCGGGATCGAACCATTCCTCCAATGTGGTCACCGATCCGTCGTGATTGAACAGGCCGCGGTACCACACGCCCTTGAGCGACGGCACTTTGTAAAAGCCGGTGCCCTTTCTGGTCTTCAGCGCGAGGTTCGGATCGGTTCCCACCGACACGGACATCATGTCGGCACGGTTCGGGTGATCGGGCGGCGGCTGATAGCCCTGAGCGGGCGTGAGCTTGTTGTTGGTGTAGAGCGGCGGCGCATGGCAGCTCGCGCAGCCTTCCCTCTGAAATACTGCACGTCCGGCGGCAGCGCGAGGATCACCCGTGTTTGGATTCGGCGGCGGTTCGAGCGAAAAGAGGTATTCGGCCAACGCGAACAGCAGGTCGTCGGGCATCCGGTAGAAGATCTTCCGCTGCGCATCGGTCAGGATGCGGTGGGGTCCGAAATCGGCGCGGTCGCAACAGGACACCAGCGCCGCGTACCGCATCACGTCCTCCGGGCCACGGAGACGATGCGTGCCGGTGTGGTCGATGTACTTGCGATCTCTGATGCCGATGAGATCCGGCACTTTCGTCATGTAGTACGGGCTGCCGTTGAAGCGTGCGAAGGCACCGGGCGGGATGCTGCCGAAGAGTGCTCCTGCCTCGGCCTCCGTCATCGATTTCATGCTGTCGTGGATGTCGTTGCGGATCCAAGGCACGGTGAACTCGCGCCAGTTCGCGATCGCGAGCGAATCGCCAGGAAAAAATGACGGGGTGCCGCGCGTGACCAGTTCGCCGATCACGCCGTTCAACGGCACATTGAATGGAGCACCGTTCAAGAGCGAGCCGTCCGGCAGAACCCGCGTGTGACAGCCGCTGCAGTCGGAGACGCCGAGCGACAGGCCTTTGGACGTCGGCACCCACCGCAAACCGAGGACCCTGCCGTCCTTCTGGGCCTGGCCGCCGCGGCGCGCGAACTCCTCCGCCGACCGCACCATGGCGATGATCTGCGGATCGGTGCTCCGGAAGGTGGGGACGTCCATTTCTTCGAAGACACGTCTTCCGCTGTCGATCCACTCGGCTTCGGTCCGCGCGCCCGGAGCAATGAGCGGCTCGGGCTTCCTGGCGCGCAGCATCTCCCAGTAGCCCGCGGGTTCCCGTCCAGGGAAGTACACCGGGTAGGTTCGTACCCACTCCGCTTCGGGTGCAGCATAGTACTCACGTTCGGAAAAGTGCGAGGGCCGGACGTCGAGAGCGGCAATCGGCGTCGCCCACTCCGCCAGTTCACGATCGTTCCAGAACCGTGGCGCTTGACGGGTGGGTCCGCTCGATTGGGCGGCCACGCCGACCAGCCCGATCAGCGTCATCAATGCGAGAACCCGAAACCGCCTGGAACCGTGGTGACGACCGCTCACAGCAGCCTCAGGAACGCGACGATGTCGGCTTCATCCTGTGGCGTGAGTGTGATGCCGGCGAACAGTTGGAACATGAACGTGTATTGCTCTGCGACTTCTTTCAGCGTCTTCGACGAGTTGTCGTGGAAGTAGGGCGCTGTGTGCCTCACGCCCCAGAGCGACGGCGTCTTGAACAGGTTGCACGCGATGACGAGCGGAAAGGGCCCGCCCGGACCAAAGAGCTCCGGCGGGAACTCGTTTGGATCTGGCGGGTCCGTCAGACACGCACCGGGATCGGGCGTGACGATCCTGTCGGTGCCGTCGACGATGAACTCGTGAGTCGGCAGGTTGAGCTTGTTGCGCTCGGTCACGCCGACGCCGAAGAACCGCAAGCCCGGAAGATCCGGCAGGAAGATATTGAATTCGTTGGAGACGTCGAGCATCGGGCCGCTGTGGCACATGGCGCACAGCCCCCTTGTGGAGCCCGGAGTGATCGGGACGTCGTCGAACATCGCCCGCCCGCGCTTCTCGGACGCCGTGACACCATTCGGCAGCCGAGGTGGCGGCCCTCCGCGAGCGAAGAGGAACAGCGGCAGCGATGAGAAGAAGCGCGGCGCCGTTCGCTGAAACTCTGCGATCAGCTCGAGCTGCAACGGCGTCGGCTCGAAACCGTTCTGCGCATGCGCGTGCACCGCACCGAGGGCTTGCGCTTCGAGCGTGAGATCGCGGCCGTCGGACATGAACACTGGTTGGAGCGACGGCGTATTGCGCGTCGTCGGCGTCCCCCGAAGGAGCGTGACGCTCGTCGCCGAAGGGTCGTTCGCCAGCTTGACGCGCGGGGGAAGCGGGATCTCAATGCGGACGGTCGCGTGCTCGGTGATCCGCGACGTGCCGAAGACGCCGTCGTCGAGACCGTCGCCCACGAACAGGGGATCGCCGGGGTTTGCCGCCAGGCGCTGCTGTGCGTCCTCGGGCGAGAACGTGCCGGTCCTGACACTGTGACACGTGACGCAGGTCCGGCCGTTGCCCTGGAACGTCTCTTCGTCGAAGAGGCGCCGACCCTCTTCGAACCGCCTCGCCAGGCACGTGAGCTTGGCCGCGCCGTGAAGCTGGTCGGGATCGCAGTCGAAGGTGATGGCGCGCGGCGTCCTCGCTGCGCCCGTTTGCGCTTCGGTGTGGAGGATCAGCTGGCTCACAAAGACGGTTGACATGATGGCGACGGAAAGTCCGGACCTGAGTGCCATGAGTGACCTCCGGGTCGCAGGAAGGGGAACCACACTGTGCGCGACCTTGGATCGTGAAGGTAAGGCACTCGCTCTTCGAAGTCGCAGGCGTGCGGCAGGAATTCGTCAGGCGTCTGGCAGGATTCGTGATCTAGTCAGTGTCGAACCTTCCATCCGGTTCGGTCTCGGTCGAGTTCGGCGTCTGGAGGGCCCTGACCGTCAGTTTCACGGAGCCGACCGTGATGACGTCGCCATCGCCAATGGAGCGGGACCCATTGACTCGCTGATCCCCGACGAGCGTCCCATTCTTGCTCCCGAGGTCTTCGATCGTCGCCCCGACCGCCGCGATCTTGATCAGTGCGTGACGCCGAGAGACCCCGGGGGCGTCCAGATAGATCTCGACGTTCGGGTCACGTCCGAGAACGTGCTCACCCTCGTCGAGCGTCACTCGGCCGGCTACCCATGTAATGCGGAAAGACACTCCGCCGCGACCCTCCGGCCGACCGGTCTCGGCACGGTGAACCGTTTCACGAAACGCATAGCCAAATCGAGGCACGGTCCGAATGAACCGCGGATCGGAGGGATCGTCGCCGATGGCATCGCGAATCTCACTCACCAGGTTGGCGAGGTTCTTCTCGACCACGAATGTGGCAGGCCACAACCGCTCCTGAAGCTCGCCCTTCGAAATCGCTTTCGGCCTGCTGGCCACGAGGATGCTCAGCAGATCGAACGCTTTTGGGGACAGGGCCACGGGGTGGCCGTCGCGTAGCAGTTCGCGGCTCTCCGAGTCGAGAACGAACGGCCCGAAACGGACATGCATCGTCGCACTCTATGCTGCCGTCAGTTGACTTACTTCAGCCCATCGACCACGAACAGGTCGCCGAGCCGTCGCAGGTAGGAATAGCAGTACGACAGCGCGTCCGGGGTGATGACGACTGTTTCTCGCATGTCCTCGACGCCGACGGGGTCGGACGGCCTGAGAGTCTTCCAGAGAGTCCGGCCGCCAGTCGCCAACTCCACGCGAAAGACATCCGCGGCTGACGGACGGGCGCCACTGATGTTGTCGACGGTATAGACGTAGCGCCCGCCGTGGCTCCATTGAAGCGGAACATCTCCCGGCGTCAGCGCCGAAACCGGCCGGCCATCTCCGCCCTGAAGCGGAAACAGCATCCAAGTGGCGCCGAGGCGCCCGAGGATGGAGTTGCCGTCGCGTGCCGCCGCTCGCCCAGCGAGGACCACTCCCTCCGGCGTAATCGCACGAGGAATGCCGGCGGGGATCTCCTGAATGTAGCCTCGTGGCTTGTTGTCGCCGGAGTGGCCGGTGAAGACAATGTGCTTCGAGTCGCCGAGCCACCCGCCTTCTGCGACGCGCACCAAGTCTCCCTTCGGCAGCGTGACCATCGCGCCAACCCCGGTCGGCAACAGGACCAGGTTCTCCCCGGGCAGCGCGAGCACCCACTTCCCGTCCGGAGACAACGCCGCGCCGCTCCCCTCGCCAATCGCGATCGCTGGAGACCCATCGATGTTCCGGCTGAAAATCTGTGGGTTTCCCGAGGGCGACGAGAGCAACTCGTCCTCGAACACCACCGTTTTGCCGTCTGGTGAGAGTCCCTTGACCGCAGCGGCCAGCTGCCATGTCAGGTCGCGCTCGCTGGTATCCGTCGGCTGCTTGCAGGCGAGGCTGATGTTGATGGTGTTGCGCGACAACAGCACTCTGCCGTCCGCCGAGATATCGTGGAGCACGAGCCAATCGGGCGCGCGATACACCGGCCGCTCGACGCCCGAGAGCGAAACGGCATGCAGCGACGGTGCAAATTCACCAGGCGACGGGCCGTGTCGCGGTAAACCAGATCTCGGTGCCCGACGGCGCCCAGGCCAAGCCAAAGCCTGCCCAGCCGCGCGCGACGGTTGACTTGCGGCCAGACTTGTCGATGACCGTGATCATCGCTTGTGGCGCACTGCCGAACATCAGCGGACCCTCGAAGAACGCCACCTGACTGCCGTCGGGTGAGACCCGCAGCGACCATGCGGCCGGAGCTTCATGGACCGTCGTGCCGGCGGGAAACTCGACGGTCCAGGGCCGATTGTCCCCGGGATCTCGGATCACGGCGAGCGCGTCGGTTCCGGGAAGCCAATCGGCATCCACCACCCCAGTGAGCACGTCGCGGCGCGCACCACCAGCCATCGGAATGCGCGCCAGCGTGCGCACGCCGAAGGTGTGAGTGATGTTCTGGGGGCCGAACAACACCGCCATGTCGCCGGTTCGGGAAATCGACATGATCCGTGCGTCCTTCAACTGGAGATCGCGCGCATCAGGGTTTGCCGGTCGACCGAGGAATGCGGCGTAGGGCTGATCTTCCCAGCTCGCGCTGTACACGAAGCTCTGACCATCGGGGGTAAACCGGGCGGACGACACGGCGCCCTTGCGGAACGTCGCCGGTAGATACTCCGCGACCGAGGGTTCGGGCCAGATCGACGCTGCTGCCGCCGCAAACACCGCCGCTGTCAGCGCAGCCCCCGCGATGACGCCCCAGAACGCGACGTGGAACGGCCGGCGCGCTTTGACTGGCGCCGGCGTCGTCGCGGCCGAACCGGCCTCCGCGATCCACCGCAACTCCGCCGCCATGTCCCGCGCGGTCTGCCATCGATCCTCGGGGTCTTTTGCCAGGCAGCGCCGGATCAGCCGTTCGAGCGAGGCCGGCACTCGCGGCTGCAGCGACGACATTCCCGGAGGTTCCGTGGCGACGATGGCCGCCATGAGCGATGCGCGGCTGTCGCCCGCAAACGGTCGTCGTCCGCAGAGCATCTCGAAGAGGACGACGCCGAACGCGAAGATATCGGTACGCCCGTCCACCGTCTCGCCCTTCGATCTGCTCTGGCGCCATGTAAGGGACCGTCCCGGCGATGACCCCGACCTCGGTCAGTCGCTCGCTTCTCGTCGCATCAATCGGCGCCTCCTCGTCGCGTTCCGTCAACGTCGCCAAGCCAAAGTCGAGCAGCTTGACGCTGTCGCGGGTCAGCATGACGTTGGCGGGCTTGAGGTCCCTGTGCACCACGCTGTGTCGATGCGCGTGGTCCAGTGCATCGGCGATCTGGATCGCCACGCGCAACGCAAGGGCCAACGGCAGAGGGCCATCCTCGAGTCGCCGTCGCCAGAGTGACGCCCTCCACATACTCCATCACCAGGAAGATCGCCGGGCCGTCCTCCCCGACGTCGTACAGTGTGCAGATATTTGATGGGTAATGCGGGCGATGGCGCGCGCTTCGCGACGAAACCGTTCGACCCTTGCGGCCGGGCGTGTTCAAGAGTTCGCTCGGCAGCACCTTTATGGCGACTGTCCGATCGAGCCGCGTATCGCGTGCACGATAGACTTCGCCCATTCCCCCGGCACCGAGTGGTGACAGGATCTCGAACGGGCCAAGACGGGCGCCGGATGCGAACCTCATCGAATGGGCCGACGAGAGGCAGTATAGCGATCTGTTTTTCTAGCGGTAGAGGAGAGGATCACCACCAGACGATCGACCACGTCATGCCGCCGGCGAGCTGGTGCAGAGCCTGATGCGCCGCCTAAGTGATCGAGGGCGCTGTGTCAGAACTGTGTCAGATGCCCCCGGTGAACCCTGGTCGAAGATCGTCAGCTAACGACGCACATCGAACGACATCGTTGTAGAAGGAACTGATGGATAACAACTGCCTTGGTGGGTTTTGGTGTGCGTCAGCACGCGCGAGCGGAACCAATTTCCAAGCGTGCTCCTTCAACCACTCGGACATCTCTCCGTGTCTTTCGAATCAGCAGTTTACAGGCTAGTGGCTGAGCCGGAAACCCAATTGTGTCAGAAATTGTTTGAGACCCCTTAATCTTCTTGGATCACTCACGGGCCCGACGGCCCGCGCGCCACGCTCTCCAGTATAGCTGCCACCGCGGACTGCGGAGCGGCCCGATGCCTCAGAAGACCCTCGTCCCGGTTCTCGTTCAAACCGCGAGCGCAGGCGGCCGACCGCGAGATCGACGACTTCATGAACGTCCCACGCTCGCGCCCAGGGTGACGAGAAGCTCGTCCAGTTGCGCGAACGTCTCGACCATCGCATCCGCCGCCCCGGTGCCGGCAGCGTCGAGAGCTTCCTTCGAGGGATAGAGCTCGTGCATGACCAGCAGCGTCTTGCCACCCTTTTCCTCGAAGGTCACCGTGGTGACAGGCCCACCCTCACCACCTTCCTCATTGGTCCAGACGAGGCGCGAGTGCGGTGTCACTTCGAGGTACGTGCCGAAGAACGCCATAGCATCGGGTTCGAACTCGAGACGGTACTTGCCCCCGACACGAACATCCATCTCACAGGAAAGCAGGGACATGCCCATCGACTTCGGCGCCCACCACCGCTTGAACAGCTCGGGCTTGGTCCACGCCTCGAACACGATGCGCGCCGGGCCGTTGAAGCTTCGCGTCACGACCAGCTCACGGTCGGACTTCCGTTCCACCGTCGTGCGGTTCTTCATGGGGGTAGGCTCACTTTCTCTTCTTGCGTCCATCGACCTTCTCCTTCCGTTTCAGTTCCTCAACAACCTTGTCCAGCTCGTCGAAGCGTGCGTCCCAGAGCTGGCGGTACCTCTCGATCCATGCCGCCTCTTCCTCCAGTCGGCGCAGGCCGAGCTTGCAGGTCCGCACGCGCCCGACCTTCTCCGTGGTGACGAGCCCCGCCTGCTCCAAGACGCCGACGTGCTTCTTCATGCCCGTGAGGGTCATGTGGAACTTCTCGGCAAGGTCCGTGATCGAAGCGTCTGCACGCCCGAGCTGCTCCAGAACGCCGCGTCGGGTGACGTCCGAGAGCGCGGCGAACGAGGCATCGAAGCCGGTTCGGGAATACTGAACCATATGGTTCAGTATATAACACACGGATTAGCGGCATGCAAGGGAGGCTGAGCGCGCGCTGCGTTGCCTGGCCGCCAAGGTCAAGGCAGCGGATTACGTCTGGCGTGCGCCCGACTTCGTACGGACGTCGTTACAGCAAGGCCCCTGGTTTGCACCAAGCGTCAGACAGATCCTCGGAGTACAGGATCTCGGCCCCTGCGACCTGAGCGGCTTGGATCACCAGGGCATCCCAGAAGGAGATCTGGTAATGCGCTTCCAGGTCCAGCGCCTCCAGAATCGAGTCGCCCCCGTTCACGACAACCTGCCACGCCAGGTAGTCGGTCACGACGTCACGCGTGGCCTTCGCGTCCAGGGGTCTCTTCGCCTTTCGGCGCAGATTGACGGCCAACTCCTGCAGAACCTGAGTGCTGACGACACCCGACCTGCTTTCCCACAGGTCCTCCACGAGCGCCCTGGCACGCGCATGTTTTTCGCCCGCGGCCGTGTCATGGGCGTACTGAGGATGTTCGTATCGACGAAGTACCTATCGCTCATGGAGTTCGTCGCGTGACTTGGGCGGCGTCCATTGCAGGTCCAGGCCTTCGCGCAGCCTGGCAAGCGCGCGCCGGCGAGCCTTGTCGAAGGCCTTTCGTTCCCGCACGATGGCTTCGAGCCTGTCGGTCAGAAGGGCACTGATCGAACGCCCTTCTTCGGCCGCCACGACACGCGCCTCGCGCAGAAGATCGGCATCGAGCTTGAGGGTGACGTGGGTTTTCATGGCTCCGCCCTCCTAGCACGTTATTCACGTGCTGCACACTATTACGTGCTCTCATCGAGCGCTTTCGTGCTGTAACGCTTGTGCCCCGTCCCGTGACAACGCCCGATAATAATCGCAGCAGCGTCCCCACTCGTGCGATTACGATCGCATTTCGACGGAGGCAATACTTGTCCGCAACCGTCCACGGGAGTCCTTCATGAGCACCAGAGTCGGCATCGTCGGATCAGGCATCGTCGGGCAAACGCTCGCCAACGGCTTCGTCAAGCACGGCTACGACGTCACGATCGGAACCAACACGGCAAGCAAACGCGAGGAGCTGAGGTCCAAAACGAACGGGCAGGTGAAGGTCGGCTCGTTTGAGGACGCGGCGAAGTTCGGTGAGATCGTCGTCGTGGCGACCAAGGGGACAGCGGCCGAGGCCGCGCTGAAGCTGGCCGGCATTGCCAATCTCAACGGCAAGACCGTCATCGACACCACAAACCCGATCGCCGATGCGGCTCCAGTGAACGGAGTCTTACAGTACTTCACCTCGCAGAATGACTCGCTCATGGAGAGGCTACAGACACTGGCTGCCGACGCTCATTTTGTGAAGGCGTTCAGTTGCATTGGCAACGCGTTCATGGTCAACCCCGACTTCAACGGCGTCAAGCCGACGATGTTCATCTGCGGCAACCATGGTGGCGCGAAGAGCGAGGTGAAGACCATCCTCGATCAATTCGGGTTCGACGTCGCGGATATGGGAGCGGTCGAAGGCGCGCGCGCCATCGAGCCGCTCTGTATTCTCTGGTGTATACCCGGATTCCTGACGAACAGCTGGACGCACGCATTCAAGCTGCTGAAGCGATAGGCCATCATGAGAACTCTTGGAAACAACGGGCCCTCGGTCTCGGACATTGGCCTTGGCTGCATGGGGATGTCCGACCTGTACGGCCCCGCGGATGACACGGAGAGCGTTGCGACCATTCACGCCGCGCTGGATGCTGGAGATTGATCAACGATCGTGGACTGAACGAATCGCTGAGCGTGTGCTAAACCTGATGAGGAGGTTGTTCTGAGCCAAGGAGCGACATGATGCCATTTCCGTGGACTCGATTTCACGCCGGACCACATATGCTCCTGCTCTCTGTGGCTGGGCTCGTCGCAGTACTCGCCCTGAGGCCGGATGGGATGTCTCTTCGGGCGCAAGGCCAGCCTTCACTTCCCGCCCGGTTCGACTCGTACATCAAGGCTCACGTCAAGCTGACAGCCGACCAGCACACGCAACTCCTCGCCGGACAGCCCGTGACGCAGCTCCTCGAAACGGACCCTGCGAAAGAGGTGGCCATCTTCGGTGCCGTGTGGGTCAATGCACCGATTGCTCGCTACCTTAGCGCCGTGAAGGACATCGAGTCGTTTGAAAAAGGCGACAACTTTCTGGTAACGAAGCGTATCAGCGACCCACCTCGACTCGAGGATTTCGCCCGGCTCTCGCTTCCGCCCGACGACATCGCGGACCTGAAGACCTGCAAGATCGGCGATTGCGAGGTGAAGTTAGGCGAAACAGCGTTGACGCGTATTCAAAAAGAAATCGACTGGTCGAAAGCGAACGCAACTGCCGATGTGGAGCGATCGATAAGAACACTTGCGCTCGAGTACGTGAGCGGATACTTGGAGGGCGGCAATAACCGACTCGCCGCGTATCGTGACACGACACGCCCAACGTTTGTGGCGCAGGAGTTCGCGGCCATGGTCGATCGCATGCCGGAAATGACCAACTATCTCCCTGATCTCAAGAAGTACCTCCTCGACTATCCGAAGGTGACACTGCCGAACGCTGAATCCTTTCTGTATTGGCAGAGTGTCAAGTTCGGGCTGAAGCCGACGATTCGCATCAATCACCTCACGATTGCCAACCAGCAGTCCCACGTCACGGTAGTCTCGAAGATGTTGTACGCCAGCCACTACTTCTGGACGGCCATCGAATTGCGAGTCCTCGTCCCGGATCCCGCGCGTGGAGAGGGATTCTGGTTCGCCAACGTCAATCGCAGCCGATCGGACGGGCTTGGCGGTTTCGTGGGCTCGCTCATCCGCGGCAAAGTGCGGGGCGAGGCAGAACAGGGGATGCAGGCTGCGCTCGTGATCACCAAAAAGCGGATGGAACGCTGAGGAACGGGTCGTTGCCGCGGTTGTTACGCTCTCGTGCTCATCGGACCCAGACGTCGGCGGACCATTGCCACGTCTGACGCCGTCCAGCCAGATGGAACCCAGCGCGCTCGATCGCCTGTGTCATTCGATCGACGGGATGGACAAACGCACGGAAGGCGTCGCTCTTTAGCCGACGCACACCATTTTCGACGCCAATCGCCGCGTGGACGTACCACATGTCCCGTGGATACGAGTAGGCGAACGCGTGCTCCGCGTGCCGGAGCGCTTCATTCAGCAGCGGCTCGAATGATGGATAGCAACAGATCACGCGATCGAGAGTGACGATGGTTGCGGACGGAATCCGCGGCCCGACATCGACGAAGTCGCCGTGCATGAATTTGACGACTCCAAGCCGATCCCGGCGTGTCGCTTCCTGGGCCGCAGCAGCAAGGTAGGCCGGCGATGCGTCGACAGCGATCACGCGCTCGGCGCCCCGGTCGAGCAGTTCGAAGCTCAATCCGCCGACTCCCGATCCGACATCGAGCACAACGCCCCCGACCGCACCGATGCCCACGAGCAAGTCGCGAAGCAAACGGGCGGTCGGCCCGGGTCCTTTCTTGCGATAGCTCGCCAAATCGCGCTTCGCGATCTTCTCGTCGAAATGCGCGCCAGCGACGTTCCCGTAAGTCGAGCAGCATGCACTCATGTCGTTACCGTTACCGTCAACGCGGCTTGCGGGCGTAAACATTCATGCCGACGACACCGTACTTCTTGGCAGGATCGACGTCAGCGCGCGGCCGAACGGACCAAGTCAATCACGGCAACCTCGCGTACTCCGCTTGTGCGTCCTTCAGAACCCGGATGTCTGGGTCGGCATTCTTCCACAGCGTCAAGAGATCGTTGTAGACGCCTTTCGCCTTCACGGTGTCGCCCGAGAGCACGAGCGCTCTCGCCAGCTGCAGTCGCGCCAACGCGTCGATGGGATCGACGAGGACGATGCTGCGATGGTCGACAATCCGCTGAAACTCGGCGGCGGCCTCTACCGGCTGCTGCGCCGCCAGATACGCCAGGCCGCGAACGTAGATCGGATAGAGCTTGCCGAAGTACCCATTGAAGCCGATGCCGCCCATGGCGAGGTCGAAGCGGGAGGCCGTCTGCAGCGATTGAATCGCCGCTGCCGCATCACGTGCGTCCAATGCGAACAGGGCCCGCAGCGTCGGTAGATACATGAATTGCACCGACGTGTCCTCCGGATAGTCACGGGCCAGATCGCCGGCAAGCGCGCGCGATCGCGACACATCACCGGACACGGCGAGCGCGAACGCGGCGGCATAGTCCACCTCGCGGCCCCTGCCGAGCGCGAGGGCCGTGGTCGACCTTCTGTCTGGCTGCTGCCGGATTCCCGTACAACGCCTCCCACACCGCGGTTGCCGCTTCGAACAAGGCGGCCCGCTCGAGCCTTCCAGACTGCTTCGCGATGGCGACGGCGATCGCGGCTGTCCGCCTCGCGTCCTGCAGTTGGGCGGAGCCAGCCAGGCGCAACGCTTCAAGATGCGAGATCAAGTCTTCCGTGGAGCGACTGGCTCTGGCGATCGCGGCCTGCTGACGCATGCCTTCGCCATCGCCGCGCACGAACGCGATGAAGTAGCGAACCAGGAAATAATCAGAGGCAAGCTTGCGCTCTTCCGCTCGACGGATGGTGGCTTCGGCCGCGTCCAGGCGATTCAGATAGAGTTCGCTGTACGCCTTACTGGCGTATGAAGGTGCGGAGCCTCCCTCGGGATCAAGAGCCTTGACCTCTCGGCTGCGGCGATCGACTGCTCGTATTTGCCGGTGCTCCTCGTGGCGAAGCCGGCCAGCAATCCGTGAGGCATGGGATCGCGCGGATAGGTCTGCGCCCACGCTTCCAGCGTCTCCATCTCCCGGTCCATGTTGCCGGTGACCTGCCGGTCGTACATCGTCTCGATGTAGAATCGCTCGGCGTCGCTCGCGCGATGGCGCAACTGGTACGCCTTGACCGTGCTCTGCCGCGACAGCGCCGACTCTCCCTCATTGCTGTAATAGATCCCGAGCCTGCGCATGGGCGATCGCGAAGTCCGGGTCGATCGCGATCGCACGCTCGAACAGCGGTTTGGCCCGCGCGCGGCCGGATGACGCGTACACCTGCGTCGCGGTGGTGAACGCCTTCCACGCGTCCAAAGATGCCGTCGTCGCTTCCTGGAGCGGTCTGGAGTATTTCTCGATGGTGGCGACCGATTCACCCAGTTTCTGGCGGACCTGAGTGGCCATCTGACTCAGCGAGCCGAGGACATCTTCCTTTCGTGCCACCTGCGCCTGCTCGTCGGCGACGATGTCGCCAGTGGAGCAGTTCTTCGCCCGCAGGGCCAGGATGTACTGACTACCCAGGCTGGCGATCGATCCATCGAGCACCGCGGCGCTTGCCGTTCGGACGCACACAGCCTGAGCAATCTCGGGAGTCAGCCGCGTATCCGGCGACTGCTGCATCATCGCCAGCGTTTTTCCGATGCGGTCATCCGACACGAGGCTGAGGAACGGCGATTGCTGAAGCTGTACCGCGAGTCCCTGGCGCAGCGTGTCGTCGAACACCGGATCGCCGGTCGTGTTGGTGAACTCGGCGAGCACGATCGTGTCCTTGTCGGTGAGCGGCGCAGGACGGCGGCTATAGATCACGCCCGCGACAGCGGCGGTGACGACGGCGGCCGCGCCGATCGAGAGCCACAGCGCGCGGCGACGCCCGAGCGCCGCTTGCGGCGCCACCGTTGCCGCCTTGCCCGCGTCTCAGACGTTCGAGATCGGTGCGCAGGTCGGCGGCGTGTTGATATCGAAGTTCGCGCTCAGTCTCGAGACACTTCGAGACGATGCGCTCCAGCTCCGGCGACGCCTCGACGCGCAGCCGGACGGCCTGCGGGGGCCGCGTCCCCTTGACCATTTCGTAGAGAACCAGGCCGAAGCTCCAGATGTCGGCACGGTGATCCACGGCCTCGCCGCGGGCCTGCTCCGGCGCCATGTAGGCGGCCGTTCCCATCACGACGCCCTGCCGCGTGCCGGCAATCGTGGTCACGTCCGCGTGATGGCTGTCCCGCATTCGCATCTTGGCGAGGCCGAAATCGAGCACTTTCACGCGATCGCGCGATCCGATGAAGATGTTGGCGGGTTTGATGTCGCGGTGGATGATGCCCGCGGTATGCGCGGCGTCCAGCGCGTCGGCGATTTGAGTGCCCACGTCGAGAGCGGCGTTCAAGCTCAGCGCACCGGCGGCGAGCCGATCCTTCAGCGTCGTGCCCTCCAGATACTCCATGACGATGAACGATCGCCCGTCCTGCTCGCCGATGTCGTGGATGGTGCAGATGTTCGGGTGGTTGAGCGCCGACGCCGTCTGCGCTTCGCGCGCAAACCGGCTCAAGGCCTCTGGATCCCGTGAGAGCTCTTCGGAGACGAACTTGAGGGCCACGAGGCGGCCCAGCCGCGTATCTTCGGCCTTGTACACGACGCCCATGCCGCCGCCGCCCAGCTTCTCGACGATGCGGTAGTGTGAGAGCGTCTGACCGATCAGCGGATCGCCGCCGGCCTGACTGCCGTCGTCGCTGCGCTCTCCGGCGAGCTCGCGTGCGGCGAGATCGATCGCCGGAGCGCCGAGGAACCTGTCGGCACGGTCGTGTGCGGCGAGCAGCGAACGGACTTCTTCTTCCAGCCGTTGGTCGCCGCCACACGCGTTGCGAAGATAGGCGTCGCGCTCTACCGCGGGAATGTCGAGCGCGGATTGCAGCAGCTGATCGACGTGATTCCAGCGGTCATTGTCCATTGGCGGTCGGGCCGGCGAGCTCTCGATACAACCAGGCTTTCGCGCTTTTCCACTCCCGCATCACGGTGATCGGCGAGACGCGCAGAACTTCGGCGGTTTCCTCCACGCTCAGGCCGCCGAAGAAGCGCAGCTCGACCACTTTTGCCTTGCGCGGCGCCCGCGCCGCCAACGCGTTCAAGGCATCGTCCAGGGCCCCGAAATCATCGGAGCGATCGGCGCAGATAACAGCCTCAGCATCGAGCGAGACATGCTCGGCGTTCGCGCCCCGCTTCGCATTGCGCCGCCGCGCGTGGTCGACGAGGATGCGGCGCATGGCCTGCGCCGCTGCCGCCATGAAATGAGCCCGGTTCTGCCACTGCATGCGTTTGTAGTCGACCAGCCGCATGTAGGCTTCATTGACCAGCGCCGTCGCCTGCAGGCTGTGGCCGGCGCGCTCGCGCCTCATGTAGTAGTGCGCCAGACGACGGAGCTCGTCATGGACGATCGGCGTCAGCAGGGCGAGCGCACGCTGATCCCCGTCGCTCCACGCCCGCAGAAGCGAGCTGACGTCGCCCGAAGCCGGTTCACCAGCGCTCCTGCCCTGATTCATGGTGCTGAACGCCGAATTATAGGCGGCCTTCTCCTTTTCTTCGAGTGATAGCTCCTTCGCGGCTTTTGCGCCTATCTGGGTAGTAAAGCTTGGGTCCCGCGTTCATGTCTACGGAAAAGGAGCCACCAATGCGTATCTCACTCACCGCTGTTGCCGTCGTCCTCGTCGCGCTGATCGTCGGCTGTAGTCAACCCATCTCGCCAACCAGTCCGACGTCCGTTCCGTTGGGCGGTCCGTCCATCACGTCCTCGGGCGGGAAATGCGACCAGCCGTTGTTGTCGGTCGCGTGGCCGCAGGCAATGTGGTGCCTTTCAAAGGCAGCTTGGAAGGGGTTGTTACGCCGCACGCCGCTTGCCCCCCCGTTCGTGTCCGTGCTTGTAGAGGGCACGGGTAACGCTACCCACCTGGGTCGGTTCACGGTAGAAATCGCGCACGTCGTGAACACCGCGACCAGGACCTTGACCGGGTCCTATGAGTTCACAGCGGCCAACGGCGACACGCTGACCGCTGACTTTACCGGGCAATTCAGTCCAACGGAGAACCCCCGCGTTCTCTCCATTGTGGAAACCGCGACCATCACGGGGGGAACTGGTCGGTTCGCCGACGCCACTGGGAGCTTCACCGTGGAGCGCTTGTTCAACTTGGACACCTTCACGACCACTGGTTCCTTCGAGGGGACGATCTCCTCGCCCGGTGCCGTCAAGCCCTAATACTTGATCAACTACCGGCAGCAACACGGTGAAGCCGTCAAGCCATGTTCACTGTTCGGCGTATCGCTTGGCCGCCGCCAGGTCTTTGCGCAATTCCTCTGCCGTCCGACGTGGACCGTAGCCCGGTGTATCACGTTGAATGCGCCATCCTTCCTTCAAGGGTCCGGCATCCACGGTGTCGAACCCGAAATCGTCGAGCAGTTTCGTCACAACCGCTTTGGCGGCCGCATCGTCGCCGGCGATGACGAGCGCGCGGCGGTTCTTCGATCCCGCCGGCTGCCCGTGAGTGGTCAGCTCCGCAGCGTAGATATGGTTGAACGCCTTGACCACCTTCGAGGTCGGGAGCTGAGCCTGCAAGAGCTCGGCGGTCGTGGTTGACTCGTTGTCGAGTTCAGCGATGTGACCGTCACGCTGCGGATAATAGTTGTTGGTGTCGATCACGATCTTGCCTGCAAGGGGGGCCACCGGCACCTCGCGGTAGTTCTTGAGCGGTATGGAGACCACCACTATCTCGCTGGCTTTGGCCGCATCCACAGCCGTCGCAGCCCGTGCACCTGGTCCCAGTTCGGCGACGAGTTCAGCCAGAGTCTCAGGTCCGCGCGAGTTGCTGATCACCACCGGATACCCGCATGAAATCGCCAGTCTCGCCACCTGGCTGCCGATGTGCCCGGCGCCAATAAATCCAATGGTCGGTTTTGCCATACGACATCCTCCGAAGCCATATTAGGGCACGACGACCCCTCAAGCCTTGGACAGCCCGTAACTCTTGATGCACGGGCATAACCGTCAGCGCGGCGAGGGTCGAACTCTGATCAGCAGAACGAGAAGCGGCAGGACTCCGCACACAGCCATCCACGTGAGCGGGAACGTCAAGCGAGCGCTATCAGCAGGGATGAATATCTTGGGGACGCTCTGAATCGTGAAATGGAGCAGCGCCGGCGCCCAAATCGTCCGACCACCCAGCTCGTACAGGTGTGACAGCGGAATACTCGTGGTTGCCGCGAGGAGCACAGAAGCCATCGCGACGGGCCACGGCATCGTGAGGAACAGGAACAAATGAACCGCGACGAAAGGAATCATCGACGCGAACCACGCCCGCCAGAACGGGAAGCGTCGGCGCAAGTCCCCGAACAAATAGCCGCGAAAGAGAGTCTCTTCTGCGACGCCGGCCTGCGCAAAAAGCCCAGGCAGGAGCCAGACGCTCATCGCATCGAAGGTCACCTCCGCACGTGACGCCGTGACGAACGCTGTCTGCGCAATAGCCAAACTCGCGCAGCTGGCACACGCGGCAGCGAGACCTCTCCGCCGCGGCATGCCGAGTCCGAGCGATTTCGCAGCCTCGATCAGCCTGCCGCCATACAGCCACCGCTGCGCGATCAACGTCGCTGAAACGACGGTGAGCGCGACAATCACTCCGGCCTGACCACGATCGCTGTGGAGGGCGGTCGCGATCCACTGAAACAGCGCAAAGATCCCGACGAGACCGGATAGGAGGCGGAGCCAGTGCGTCCGCGAAAGACGGACATGGGTGTCGCCGTGCACACCGGCCGCGGTTAGTGTTCTCATCTCGAGTCAGGGCGTGCGTAGGAGCCTGTAGTCAGTAACGACCGCTCGCGATCGGCTCTCTGAGGTTCGACTGACCGAAGGTGAACGGTGAGTGACGATCCGATTGGGTCGTCACAGCTTCCACACCACAGGCACTCGAGAATCGGATAGATACGCGCAGTAGGTACCAGTCCGAATGACATGGTCGAGATGCTCGCCGAGTGAGGCGTCGTGCTCGCGGATTCGGGCCAGGCCATGGCGGATAGCCCGGGTAACCGCGCTTCTGGCGCGTTCGGATGCTGACGCAGCCCGTCGATCGCGCCCGCCGAGTCCGACTGCACGGGCCAACTCCCGGACTAGACATTCGCGTTCGGCATCAGCTTGCGCCGCCCTGTCAACATCCGCCATCGCCCGCGCTTCCTCAATGTCTTCGTCGATCTCTGCGAGCCTCCGGCGATACGCCTTTTTGGCGCGCGCATCGAGCAGCTGGCCGGCATCTCCCGCGTCAGGTACCAAGCGGGATCCACCGGGTTCGCGGGACATGTCGAGCACAGCTTTGCCGCCGGCCACGAGGTCAAGCACGTGGAACTGGCGCCCGGGATTGGCGAGGAGACGCGCCAGGTACTGCAGGCCCTTCGAATCGCGGAGGCGTGTGGTGTGCTTCTCGAACCCGACTGACCAGTAGTCACCTTCGCGATGGAATACGGCGGCACCGCCGAGACGCGCATCAGTTGGTGGATGCAGTGGTGGCTGCCGGGCGGGCGCAACCTCGCCGCAGACCTGCGCCGCTCGAGGGTCCTGATCGATCGCTCCGATGCGCTCGAAGGTTGCGCGGGCGGCCCGGAATTCGAGCAAGGCACGCTCCTCCTTGCCTTCTGCTCGAAGCGCGTTCCCGAGGCCTATCCGCGCGAGTGCCGTTTCGTACGGGGCGCCAATATCGCCCCACTGCTGTACTGCGGTCTCGAAGTCACGGCTGGCAGCAGCCGTGTCGCCCTCTGCCAGGCGTACCCGTCCGTGAGCGAGAGTCGCACTGGCCCCAAACGTCCTGCTCTGAAACCGCGACGCCACCCGCCCGAGCTCCTCGGCAGCCGACCGCGCCTGCACAAGATCGCCCGCCGCGATCTCGATCTCGACTTGCGCCTCGAGGAGCGGGACGCGACGCAGGTCCGTGTTCGGCGGCCACTCCTTCGACGGAATAGTTGACGGACGGTCCAAGCCTTCGTGAATGGACGCGGCAGCACGCGCGATGTCGCCGCGCGCCAAGTGCACCAACGCAAGGCCTGGCTGCGGATCCCATCCCGCCTCGTGAGCCGCGAGGAACGCATCCTCCGCGCCCTGGATATCTCCCTTTCGGAATCGAATGCGGCCAAGCTCCGTCAACGGCCAGCCGAACTCCCGTCGTAAGTACGGACGCAGTTCCTCGCATGCCATGAGGATCTGCGTCTCTGCGTCGGCGCAGCACCCACGAAGCCGGAGGATTTCCGCCCTGTGGACACGGCAGCGTCCGTGGAGACTCCCAACCGGCTGTCCGTGCCGCCAGCTCTCCATCGCCGTCGTCCACTCCTCCGCGAGGTCGTATTGCCCGAGCGCCTGGAGCGCGCACACCACCTCGCAGTACACCAGTCCGGTCCAGAGGGGATCGAGTTCGCCGGCGACCGCCGCCGCGGCCGCTTCGTTGAGCAGCGCGAGACCTCGCGTGACGTCGCCCTGCAGGATGAGGCTGCGTGCCTCCGCGACCCGTCCGATGGCCGCGGCAGCCGGGTCGTGACCGGTGCCCGCCTCGATGGCTCGCCGGGCCCAGTGTCTGGCGTTCTCGAAATCGCCGGAGAGCAGTCGTTCGTAATTGCGCACGACGGCGAGCCACGCATGGACCGACGTATCCTCATGATGATTTTCGAGAAGTCTGTCCGCCCGCGCGAGCCATGCCCGGACGGGGGCCATGAGAGCCATATCGAACAGCAGGTGCATGGCGACACGAACTGCGGCACCAGCTGCGGCCAGGTGATCGCCAGCCTGCACGCTCGCTCTGTGGACCCGCTCCCACGCCTCGATCGTCACATCGAAATGGCCTGCTGCATACGCAGCCCCAGCCAATAGGGCGAGGTCTGGTCCCACGAGCGTAGTCCTCGCGTCCACTTCACTGAGAAGCTCGTACGCGTCCTGCCAATCGCCGGTTGCCGCGGCGGCCCGCGCCCGTTCGAGCGGCGTCGCTTCGGTGGCCTCTTGCATGCTCATCCTCTGAGGCGTGTCCGGTGTCGCCGCACAGGCGCCTCCCTACCGGTGATTGTAACGACGGACGTTCCCACAGTAACACCCGTCGTTACGCATTATTCGTTGGACGGCCTTAGAGTCGGTGAATCCTGGAGCCGTCCGGCCTTCCGTTATTCGTTGGTCTGAAGCGACGTTTCGCTTCGTGAGAGGTGTCCATGTCAAGGTCTGGTACCGTCCGAGCGAACGGGCAGGAGCTGTACTTCGAAGTCCACGGGGAGGGACCTCCCCTCGTGCTGGTCATGGGGATCGGGTACGACGCCACGTTGTGGACACTCGCGCAGGTTCCTGCGCTGTCCCAGATGTTCCGGGTGGTGATCTTCGACAACCGGGATGCCGGCCGCAGCTCGATCGCCACAGGCCCTTACACCATCGCAGACATGGCGGATGACGTGGCCGCGTTGATGGATGCGCTCGATATCAAACGGGCTCACCTGCTGGGTCTCTCGATGGGCGGCATGATCGCCCAGGAGTTCGCGCTACGGCATGCGAGTCGCCTCCACCGATTGGTACTGAGCGGTTGTGGCGCGGCGCCCGCGCGAGTCGCCTTCGATCCGATTCGCACGTGGAACTGGGTCAAGGCCGCTGACAAGACCGGCGAGGTATTCGCCTGCCAGCAGTTCACGTGGCTCTTCTCCAATGCCTTCCGGCGCAACAAGGAGGCGGTGCAGCAGACCATCAGCTTGTTGACGAGCAACCCTCACCCAGTCGGCCCAGAGGCCTACAATCGCCAGGCGCAGGCATACCTTTCCTTTGACGCGCTCGACCGGCTGACAGATCTCAAGTCGCCGACCCTCGTGATTGTCGGCGAGCAGGATCTGCTCACCCCGCCCTGGATCTGCCGCGAGGTCGCCGACAGAATTCCCGGTTCGCAATTCGAGATCATCAAGGGCGACGGATCGTCGCATGTGGTGCCGATTGAGCGTCCGGACGAGTTCAACCACCTGGTGACGAGGTTTCTTGTCGCCTCTGAGTCGGCCCTCGCGTCAACCGCGCCCTCGGACGGAGCGGCTCTTGGTGTCCAGGAGGGCCGATGACCGTATAGGGGGATCGTCGACCGTCGCTTTCGAAGATGAGCTCAGGAACGCAATCGAGCGAGCCGTGATTCTGTGCGAAGGCGGCCTGATCACCGGCGATCACCTGCCAATCACCGTTGCACCGGCGAAGCCGGCAGTGACGACCGGAATCGTCGCGCCAGTCCCGTCTGGGAGATTCGTCAGGTTCGGTAAGTCACGACTACTCTGCCGGACCCGGTCGACTCCGCCTGGACGAGATCGAGCGAGAGCCGCCTGTTGACGCCGCTGAAGAGCGCTTGGCCCTTGCCCAACACTATCGGGTGAACAATCAGCCGGAGCTCATCGATCAAGTCCTCGTTCAGAAGGCTTGCGACGAAGGTTGCCCCGCCGACGACATACATGTTCTTCCCTGGCTGGCGCTTGAGGGCTCGGAGCGCCGAGACCTCCCGGATGATCTGCGCTGTGGGCCACGAGACGCTCTTGAGAGTCGTGGACAAAACAATGTGGGGCGTCTTGGCAGCCAACCGTGCGTACGCGATTTCACTCTTCGAGGGGATTCGCTCCTCGAATGGCACGACACGCTCAGGATTGGCATAGATCGATTCCCAGTACTCCCCGTAGTCCGGGTACATGCGTCCTCCCAGGAGGAACGTGTCGACGTCAGGGATCAGTTCGATCGCGTCGGCCCACGAATCGACCCAGTCCTTTTCTCCGTTCGGTCCCTGGATAAAGCCATCCAATGAGACCTTAATTAGAGGTTGGATGCCATGATTGCTCCTTTGCGAATCAGTGCGTCAGCTCAGTGTTTTTTGGCCGCGAGGCAAAGGACATCGCGATAGGCGCAGAGCTCTTCGAGCAACGCCTTCTCGTCGGCGAGGATTCTGGTCTTCTCTGCCTCTCCGGTGAGCTGGATCACGTAGCTCTGCTCGGCGTTACCCTGTTTGTCGATGAACGGATGAAGAAGGCTGGAGTGAACACTGAGATCTGGAACGGCTCCAATGTCTTCGTTGGTGATGTACGGCGCGTAGACCATCACATGCGGCATGACCATGGTGTGAACTTTCATGTCAGGAGGCCCTACCGTGCGGAAGATCGGCGCGACCATGTACGACACGCCGGCCTTTTCTGGAACTTCATAGGTCTTGTCCCTGTAACGTTTTTCAATTTCCGCTTTCAACGCAGCAGGGCTGATTCCCTGCGCGCGAAGCGCGGCCGCGTCCATGATGACTTTCAAGTACGTCTTCGTACCCACGGCGTCGTAGCAGAGAGGAATATAGATGTCGTTGCGAAAGTCGGACAGTTCCCAGGCAGTGCGCTCGACGATACACGTCACACCGCTCGTTCCCTGCCGGGAGAGGTAATACCCCTTCTTGGGATCAAGCAGATGAACTGTTGCCCGGTCGCGCAATCCCGGAGGCACCGCGCTGAGTGCGAACTGAGTTTCGAGCTTGGGCGGCATCTGCTCGATCGTCGTCCCGGTCGCCTGGCCTGACGGTGCTGCGGCCATGCCAACAAGGCTGATTGCGACTAGTGCGGGGACCCATCTGATTTTCATAGCTTTCTCCATTCTTGTGGATAGGACTTGGTGGTCGTTGTCATGAGATAGATTTAGCGCAGGGTATCGAAGCGATGGGAGTGACAAGTGTGTCGGGATTCCGATGGACTCGCTGATCACTGCCGCGGCACGTGCACTCGCGGCAGGCGATCCCCTCGGCGCATTGAAGCGGGTCGCTCTGCGCGACGACGCGCCTGCGCTCGCGCTTCGAGGCATCGCGATGGCGCAGCTCGGCGATCTCGTTCGAGCGAAGACGCTCCTGCGACGTGCTGCGCGTGCCTTCGGTCCGAAAGAGGCCGTCGCCCGCGCGAGGTGCGTCGTCGCCGAGGCCGAGATCGCGCTCGTCTCGCGCGACCTGGGGTGGCCGGCGAAGGCGCTCGAGGCGGCGCGAGCGACGCTAGACGAGCACGGCGACCGGGTAAACGCCGCGCATGCGCGGTATCTCGAGGTTCGGCGCCTCGTCCTGATCGGGCGTATCGACGAGGCCGAGCGTACGCTCGCCGGGCTCGACCCCGCACCCCTCCCTCCTGCATCGAGGACCGCCCACGAACTGGTCGTCGCGGGGATCGCCATTCGGCGCCTCCGGACAAAGGCGGCGCGCGCTGCGCTCGCTCGGGCCGAGCGCGCCGCACGCCACGCACGTATCCCTGCGCTGGCGGCGGAGGTCGACAGCGCAGTCCTCGTCCTGAACACGCCCGCTGCGCGCCTGATTGCGAATGGCGAGGAGCGACTCCTCCTGCTGGAGCAGGTCGAAGCGTTGCTGGCGTCGAAAGCATTCGTCGTCGACGCGTGCCGTCATGTCGTGCGTGACGCGCGCACCACGATCTCGCTCGTAAGGCGTCCGGTGTTGTTCGCGCTCGCCCGCGCGCTGGGCGAAGCGTGGCCGGGAGACGCATCGAGGGACGCGCTCATCGCGCGCGCCTTCGGATCGCGGCACGCCGATGAATCGCATCGCGCGCGATTGCGAGTCGAAGTCGGGCGGCTTCGCACGGTGCTTCGGGCCCTGGCCGACGTGAGCGCGACGAAGCAAGGGTTTGCGCTGGCGCCACGCCGCGCACGCGAGGTCGTCGTGCTGGCGCGGCCCGTCGAAGAGGAGCATGGGGCGGTGCTTGCCTTCCTCGCCGACGGTGAGTCGTGGTCGAGCTCGGCCCTGGCGCTTGCGCTTGGAACGAGCCAGCGCACCGTGCAGCGGGCGCTCGACTCGCTTGCGGCAATAGGCAAGGTGCAGTCGTTCGGTCGCGGGCGATCTCGTCGCTGGATGACCCCGCCCGTGCCGGGATTCACGACGACCTTGTTACTCCCGGCTCCTCTGCCGATTGACTAAGATGGGCGCATGAGTCGATCAACCGCCGAAATCGTGCGTGAGTATGGACCCTTTCCCGGTGCCAACCACGTGCACGGAGTCACGTATGACGGTCAGCACGTCTGGTTTGCTGCCGGAGACACGCTGAATGCCTTCGATCCTGCGAGCGGAAAGACGCTGCGCTCGATCGATGTCGCCGCGCATGCAGGCACGGCCTTCGACGGCCAGCACCTGTTTCAGCTCGCCGAGGATCGCATCCAGAAGATCGATCCGAAGACCGGCCGTGTGCTCGCCACGATCCCGGCGCCCGGCGGCGGCGGCGACTCGGGGCTCACGTGGGCCGAAGGGACGCTCTGGGTGGGGCAATATCGGGACCGGAAGATCCATCAAGTCGATCCCCAAACAGGGGCGATTCTTCGCACGATCGAGTCCAACCGCTTTGTCACCGGGGTCACCTGGATCGACGGAGAGCTCTGGCACGGCACCTGGGAAGGTGACGAGAGCGATTTGAGGCGAGTCGATCCGCGAACGGGAGAGGTTCTGGAGAGGCTCGAGATGCCGCCTGGAGTGGGCGTTTCGGGGCTCGAGTCCGATGGCGGCGATCAGTTCTTCTGCGGAGGAGGAAGGAGCGGGAAGGTGAGGACCGTCCGTCGGCCCAGGCGAGGCTCCGCGAGGGCACCGGCTCCGTGATCTCCGGCGACTCCACGAGCAAGTAATCGAAGCGGACCTCGGTGCAGGACGTTGTCGGTTTCCTTGCTGAAACGCCGCAGCGCGTGAAAGCGGACATACTGACGGGCACCAGGTCGAGTTACGCGGTCATTTCTTCACCGCGAAGTAGCGTCGCGCAGACGCGTCCGCTGGCGGCCAGGGACGGGCCGCTCACGATATTCGACGGTCGCGACTCCCGACCCTGAGCGTCCACGGCGCGCACGAAATAGGTGGACGGCAGGCCCGTGGGTGCCGGCTCGCTGTACGAGGTGGCGGTGGTGCTCGCCGCGGCGAAGTAACGGAGCGGCAGACCGAGGAAACTCGACGTCTGGTTCGCTGTCCCCAGGAGCGTGTTGAGTATGCAAAGCAGCGTCGACGCGTTCTCGGGCGCCGCACAAAGGCCGTCGAACTGGCCGTCCAGGAAATCGTCCGGGATCGTGGCCGTGATCCCGAAGTTCGTGAAGGGAATCTCGATGCCGCCGGGGGGAACAAATCGAGGATCGGCCGCGTCTCTTGGCGGAACACGCGGTAGCTTACGGCACCCGGTACCGCGTCCCAAGTGAGCGCGACGTTCAGCCCAATCGAATATGCGCTTGCTGACCGCAGGTTCTGCGGTGCGGCGGGGAGCACGGCCGAAGTGCCCTCGAGGCAGCCGTCCTTCGTGCACCAGAGGGCAAGCAGAGCGGGGTCCTGCGTGGTGATCAGCCCGTCCCGGTCGAGGTCACGCGCGTCATCTGGCCCGTTCGCACGCTGACCGACAGCACTCCCGATCACCGAGACATCCAGAGCGTCGATATCACCATCGTCGTCAAAATCCAGATGCGACTGATTGACGTAAATCTCCCCGCCGCGTTCTGGCGTCGCCGTGCCCAGGAACAGGCCGAACGGCGTCACCTGAAACGAACGCGTGCCGTAGTTGTAGGGGTTGCCGAAACCGGCATTGGTCACGATCTCCCAGTGCACACCATCGGGACTGCGATACACGTCGGTACCAAACTGCGGTCGGAAGAGGGAATCAGTCACCGAGATCGTGCGTAGTGACTGGCTCCAATCCCAGGTTCCGAGGTAGAGGTAGCCGTCGTAGCTCGCCATGCGCCAGAAGTGACCGTTGAAGTAGTTGCCGAGCGATTGCCCGATACCGCTGACCGGCGTCTTGAGCCCTTGCGGCGTGTTCCTCGGCTGGCCGATCACCAACTCCCAGGTGTCGTCCGGGTTGATGCGGATCATCTCTGTCGGCCGGTCGGAGCCCACATAGAGCTGGCCGCGGAACTCCTGGAGGCTCAACGCGTCTGGGCTGCGCAACACGTCAATGGACTGACCGGCGCCGTTGGTCACGACGGGAACGAACTGGTAGGGGGCCGGTCCCTCCGCCTCGGTCCGGTAGACGCCGTACCCCACGGGGTTCTGACGATCACCGGTCGTGCAGTACAGCTGCCCGTTGAACACCTGCAACGTCCAAACCGGGAACTCCTCGGCCGACGGGCTCACCTGCTGCCAAGCGTCGTTGCCGCGAGCGGGATCGTCGGAAGCGATGATGAGACCGACGCCGCGGAAATCCGAAGCCGTGACGAACAGCTTGTTCTTGGACCGTGTCATCGAACGGAACCCGCGAACCTTGATGGAGGCCGATCCTGTAGCGATGTCACCGAGGAATGTGCCCGGATCGTGCGGGAGCGGCTCGAACGTCACGCCGTCCACGGAACGAAGGATTCGCGGCGGCGGATATGAGCCGCCCGCGTACAAGGGGTCGTTCTCGAAGATCGACGAAGCGGTGGTCCCCGCGACATACAACGCCTCGACGCCGTTGGCATCGGTGAAGACAGCCATACCGCGGAATCCTGTGTCGCGAGCCGTGACCCGCGGGTTGCCGTTGGCGTCCACACTGCTGAGCGGCACGCTGCGCGGCGACTTGAACACGCGTTCCCATCCTGCCGAAGGATTGCCGGGGCGGAAGGCGCTGGGCGTGAGCCGCCAGATCTCAGCCGCGAGCGGGAGGTCGCCAGGGTCGTCGGTGCAATCTCCGACGATGGGCGGATAGAGCAGATCGTTGTTGCTCTGAGCTTCCGATGTCGCCATCGTTGCGCACTGCACCGCGCGTCCCGTTCCCACGTACAATTTGCCCTTAAACCAAGCTGTCGACCACATCCAGGTGTTGAATCGAGCGTCGCTCGCGCCGTCGGGCGAGAGGTGGTCGAACCCGTTGACCACGATCCGCCGGAAGTCGGGCGACGTGAGCCCGAGCCCCGTGAGCTGTGCGCTGATCTTGGGAAAGGTAGTGTGTCCCGTGTCGTTGTCGAAGTGGTTGGCGAACACGTCGCCGAGGTCGATGCCGTAGTTGAGCGGCAGACGCGTGCGCGCGCGCGTCACGAAGCCATCGTTGTCGTCACCGGGCGCCAGCGACGCGAGGATGGAGCCTGTCACCAGCGAAATCGGATGCCGGCGGAACGTGTTCCCCGACATCGTGTAGAACGGGATGTTGAGTGCGGACAAGATTGGATCGACCTTGGCGCGAAACGCTGCCACGTTTTCAGTTCGCAACGCATCCACAGCAGGTGTCAGGAGGCCGAGTTTCTGGGCAATCGCCTGACCCGGTCCAAACGCCCAATCCGCCAGCTCCGTGCCCATATTCGGCGTCGCGATGTTGAACACCGCCTTCACGAGGCGCGAGATCGCGGGATTCAGCATGGCCTCCTGGGCGTCGAGACCGCCCTTCGAGTGGCAAATCAGGTAAACCCGAGACACACTGAAATTCGCCACGATCTTCGGGAGGGCCGCCGCGAGCACCGCTGCATTGAGCGAAATCGGCGCATCGTTCCGCGAGTTGTCGAGACTAAGGCTCACGAACGCGGTTCGGTAGCCGTTGGTGTACGCGAGATCGTACATGTCATTGGGGATGCCCGTCGAACTCACCCACCAATCAGACGCGGTACCCCTCAACCCGTGCACGAACACGAGCACCGGCGCCGCCTGCCCACCGGGGGGCACTGCACCGTAGAAGATGTTCGGATCAGAACCTGGCTGTGGTGGCGGGAGCGATTGCGAAGCGGCAACGGAGGTTCCGGCCCAGAGACTCGCGACGAGCCAAATGACGCCGACAAGGGTTCGCGTCGCGAGGCGGTGGGGGCTGGCGCATCGAACAGCAGAATCGCCGGAGGGAAAAGGACGAAGATGCCGCCGACGAGGCCGACACAAAGAATGGTGCATGAGAAATCACCGCAGATGTAATCTGGTTCTAGTCGCCTTTCGTCGACGCCGGCCGTCGACGCCGGCAATGATGCCACGCATCCGGCCAATCGCAGAAAAAGTTTTTTGTGTCCTGATCGGAGACACCAGACGGCAGCTTCGCAGAAAACGCGCTTCCGTTGATAACCTCCGCTTCAGAGCCAGCCGCCGGTGAACCCGGCTCGCCGTAGTCCCGCGATCACCGCTGGGCAGCCGCGCATGATGTCCCAGATGAGACCCGATCGGTAGTTCTCGATCATCAACACGACCGGTCCCTGGTCGATGCCGAAGTGGTGGGGCGTGACCCACCAACCTGTCGGACTCTCTTCCACGGCGAAGGTCTGGTTGAACGACGGCTTGAATCCATAGGGGGCGGTCATGCCAAGGTCCAGTCGAGCGAACTGTCGGACAGTCGGGATGACGATTTCCGGCGCGAACGGCAGCGACGCGACGACGACCCATGGTGAGACTGTGCCGTCATCTGGGCCAAACGGGACTCCGCGGGCGATATAGCCATAAAACTCCCGGTCGACGCCGTTCACCGCGCGCTTGACCCAGCCCGGGCCATCAGAGGCCGTGATGCCCCAACAGTGCTCCCCATAGCCTTCGAAGCCCAGCGGGTTCCTGACGGCATACTCCTGCTGCACAAAGGTCGCCTGCCGGCGTGTTCTCGAAGTAGTCGCTGCCGCGCTCGCGCATGAACGCGTCGCGAATGCCACGGAAATCAATCCAGAGGTGCGACAGTTGGTGTGTGAATAACGGGCCGGAGTAGAGCAGCTCGCGGCCGTAGATTTCCTTCCACTGATAGGTGGCGCAGTACGCGTTGTAACTCTCCGGCGGAAGGGGGTGAGTCGGCGAGCCGAGCGCGAGCAGGTACAGCAAGAGTCCCTCGTCGTATCCCTCGTAGCGGTACGGCAGGAAGCCGGTCTCGGGCTTCCAGCCGTGGGTGAGCGTCGCGCCACCATTGCACGCCCAGTCCCAATCGGCCCGGCGGTAGAGCGCGTCGGCAAGGTGTCGGACTTCGGCCTCTTCCTCCGTGTCGGCGTCGAAGTAAGCGGCGCAGGTAAGCGCACCCGCGAACAGGAATGCTGAGTCGAGCGTCGAGAGCTCGCAGCTCCAGACGCGGCGGCCAGTGTCGATGTCGAGGAAGTGATAGAAGAAGCCCTTGTAACCGGCGGCGTCCGGCTCAGGTCCTTGCGGGAGGGTCATCAGGCTGCGGAGTCTGCGGCGGGCGATCTTCGCAGCGAACTTACGAATGAGCACGCCGCGCTCGACAACAGCCGGGATCGTCGCCAGGGCGAGACCAACGGCCGCGATGCTGCACGGCGCGTCGGGGTCGGTCTTGTCACGGACCAGCCCGTTGTCCGGGTTAGTCTCGTGCAGGTAGTACACCACCGTGGTCCGCTGAAGCTGGGCGAACTCCTTGTCCGTCGGCAGCCCGTCCAACTCCTCGTCTGCCGGCAGCTGGTCGGCCATCCTTATTCTTCCTGCCTCCATTCGCTGTCCCTCAGCCAGCTCGACTCGAACCCCCTCGCTTGTGGAAGCCGTGGATCGCCTCGGAAGAATACGTTTCCTGCCCCATGGTTTCGGCAAGCGCAATGCTTGGTGTGGCGCAAGGAAGGAAAACGGCCACGGACCTGATCGACGTTCAGCGTGAACAACTGCTGAATCGCGAACTCGCGGCCCGGACAAACGCCGGACTCAGAGGGACGCTCTGCCGGAGCATCGCTCCGCACGGTGTGCTACGTCCTGGCGAGCAGCGTCAGCTATTACGTCGCCACGCAGATCGCCTGGGCGCTTACTTTCCCCGACAGCAAAGTCTCACTCTTTTTTCCCCCGCAGGCGGTTCTGCTCTGCGTCCTGCTGCTCGTCCCCACCCGGCACTGGTGGGCCTACGTACTCGCGGCCGCCGGAGCTCATTTTCTCGCGACCCAGCAGGCAGACTGGCCGCCAATGTACGCATTGACCGCCGAGGCGTTCGACGCTGTGAAATGCATTTCGGCAGCGGCGGGGATTCGCTTTCTGATCAAATCTCCCGTCACGGCGATCACGCTTCGTGACGCGATTCTCTTCGTCCTTATCGCAGTGGTGATCGTGCCTTTTGGAACCGCCTTCTGGGGTGCTTCCTTTACGATCTCCTACGGTTTCGGCACTGACTATTGGACCGAGTGGCGCAACCTGGGAATCTCGAATGCGGTAACGACCGTCGTCCTGGTGCCGGTATTCCTGCTCGGTGCGCACCATCTGTTCGTCAGACGCCCGAGAGCCCTGCCCCTTCGACGCGCGCTGGAAGCGGCTGTCGTCGGTGCGTGTACGGTGGCGCTGGGAATTTTCGTATTCGATAACACGCCGCCGGGTCCCAACACTTCGCCCGCTCTCCTATATGCGCCGATTCCTCTGCTCATCTGGGCGGCGCTCCGCTTCGGTCTTGGTGGAATCAGCATTTCGATGTTGATCGTTACGTTCCAGGCGATTTGGGGAACCATGCGCGGGCACGGTCCGTTCCTGACCCAAACCCCCGCCGAGAATGCGACGGCACTTCAACTATTCCTCCTGGTGACAGCCACTCCGCTGATGCTGCTCGCGGTTGTCATCGACGAGGAAAGACGCGCGAAAGAAGCGTTGCGTGAGAGCGCGAACCTGATGGGTCTCGCCGCGGAAGCAGGAAACCTCGCCATGTGGGTGTGGGATGTTTCCGGCAACGATGTGTGGATGACCGAGCGGGGACGCTCGCTGTTTGGCCTCGAGCCGGACGCGCGCCTCGATTTTGCGGCAACGTTCGATCGCGTGCACCCCGAGGACCGCACCGCCCGTGACGGGGCGATCAAACAGGCGTTCCAGACGCGAGGCGAATACGAAATGGAGTATCGCGTGCAGCAGGCGGATGGCACGATCCGCTGGATTCATGGGCGCGGTCGTTGTGTGGAGCCTGACGACGGCACCAGCCCGAAGCTCTTCGGCGTTTCGACGGATGTCACGGCTCGCAAACAGGCGGAGGCGTCAGCCGCGCAAAAGCGGGCGGAACTGGAGCACGTCGCCCGCGTCGCAACACTCGGCGAGCTCACCACAACCCTGACGCACGAATTACAGCAGCCACTCACTGCGATCCTCGCCAACTCCTACGTCGTCGGACGTTTGCTCGAGTCCCCTGAACCCGATCTCAAGAGCGTGCGCAGCACGCTGGCCGACATCTGCGAGGCCACCGAGCGCGCCGGCGAAGTCATTGGCGGCATGCGCGCGATGCTCAAGCGCGACAGCCCGGCGGCGCGCTTCACCACCGTCGACGTGAACAATGTGATCCGCATCGTCGAGCGCATCGCGCACGGAGACGCAAATCTGCACAAGGTCACGGTCCACCTCGATCTCTCGTCCGACGTCCCACCGGTCAACGGTGACGGCGTCCAGCTTCAGCAGGTCATCTTGAACCTGATGCTCAACGCGTTCAGCGCCATGAGCGGCAACGGAGTCGCCGACGCGCGGCGCCTGGTCGTGCGCACGAGTTCGATTGATGAATCGAATGTGCTGGTCGAAGTTCAGGATAGTGGGACAGGAATCGTTGCTGAAAAACTCGAGTCGATCTTCGATCCCTTCGTCACCAGCAAGCCGGAAGGACTGGGAATGGGCCTTTCGATCTGTCGCTCCATCATCGAACGCCATGGCGGCAAGATATCGGCGGCGAACAATCCCGACCGCGGCGCGAAGTTCTCCATCACGCTTCCGGTCACTCGCGAGCGAACCTGACGTCTCTCACACGGGCTGACTCTTACTGAGGCACGCATCGTGATTATCACCGTTCTCCAATCGCTGCCCAAAGGTCTACGATGAGTGAAGGAACATGACCGACGCGGGGGCGCTCGAGCGTGGCCGTGAACTATTCGCGCAAAAGGCGTGGGCCGAATCGTATCGGCTGCTGCAAGCCGCCGATCGTGACGCACCGCTCGACGCAGAAGACCTCGAGCGACTCGCGATCGCTGCCCACCTGATGGGCACGGGATGACGATTGCGAGGCATTCACGGCCCGCGCACATCAGATCTTCCTCGATCGCGGCGACCGCGAAGGCGGCGGCGCGAGCGGCGTTTGGCTCGGCGTTCGCGCTCCTGGCACCGCGGCGCCATGGCCCCTGCATCGGGCTGGCTCGCCAGAGCTGAACGCTTGCTCGATGAGGGTCAGCTCGACTGCGTCGTGCGCGGGTATCTGCTGATCCCCACCGCTATTCAACACATCGTGCAGGGCGACGCATCTGCGAGCCCTCGCCGCATTCACCCAGGCGGCGGAGATCGCCCGCCGCTTTGGCGATCGGGATCTGGCGTCTTTCGCCGTTCACGGACGTGGGCGCGCGCTCATCCGCCTCGGACACATCGCCGAAGGCGTCGCGCTGCTCGACGAAGCGATGGCCGCGGTGATCGCCGGCGACGTGTCCCCGATCGTGGCGGGCGATATCTACTGCAGCGTGCTGGAGGCCTGCCAGGAGACGTTCGATCTGCGTCGCGCCTACGAGTGGACGATGTCGCTCTCACGCTGGTGCGCAAGTCAGCCTGACCTCGTACGCTATCGCGGCGAGTGCCTGATCTATCGCGCCGAAATCATGCAGTTGCGTGGCAACTGGAATGGGGCCGCAGCAGGACGCACAGGACGCCTGCGAGCTGCTGACGTCCCGGGCCGGGCGGGCCGGGGCGGCCTTCTACCGGCTTGGCGAAATCCACCGACTTCGCGGTGAGTTCACAGGAGGCCGAAGCAGCCTACTCGCGTGCGAACGAGTGCGGACGAACGCCACAGCCAGGACTGTCACTGCTTCGGCTCGCTCAGGGCGACATCGATCACGCGGCCGCGTCGATCCGGAGTGCTCTCCTCGACACGTCTGCAAGGCGGCTCGCGCAAGAATTCTTGCAGCTGCCGTCGAGATTCTGCTGGTTGCCGACGATCTCGAAGGCGCGCGCGCCGCCGACACAGAATTCTCGCGAGATCGCCAACTCCATTGGCGCGCCGCTTCTGTCCGGCGCCTCCGCACACGCCGCGGGCGCGGTTCACCTTGCCGACGGCGATATCGGGCGCTTCGACATCGCTGCGGCAGGCCTTGCGAGATCTGGCGGGACCTGGAGATGCCATACGAAGAGGCGAAACCTGTGTGCTGCTGGCGACTGTCTGTGAACGGCGGGGCGATCAGGACGGCCGCCGGCTCGAGCTCGATGCCGCGCGACGGCTGTTCAAGCAGCTCAACGCCGAGCCGCGCCTGGCGCGGATGGCGAGCCATCGGACCGCACCGTGCATCAATCCCCCGGCTCGCTCAGCGAGCGCGAGTTGCAGGTCCTGCGCCTGCTTGCGGCCGGCAAGTCGAATCGGGCCATTGCCGAAGAGCTGTTCATCAGCGAGAAAACCGTCGCCCGACACGTCAGTAATATCTTCGACAAGGTTGGCGCCTCGAGCCGCACCGGCGCAGCTGCCTGGGCCTTCCACCACAACCTCACCTGACGGGCGTACACAGAATTACCCATTTTTCGGCCGGCGACGATTTGGGTATTCCTGCCGATGCCCGAGCGATTCGGATTTCGGTACGCTCTTTCTTGAGTGGAGGTTCCGATGTACGACGCGATCATCGTCGGCGCCCGGTGTGCTGGATCCCCAACGGCCATGCTCCTGGCGCGTCGCGGATTCAAAGTGTTGCTGCTGGACCGGGCCACCTTCCCCAGCGACACGACCTCGACGCACATCCTATGGCCCCACGGTGCTGAGGTGCTGGCACGCTGGGGACTCCTCGACCGGCTGGCGAGCACCGGCGTTCCGCCCATCTGCCGGCGGATGCGATTCGATGTCGGACCATTCGCGTTGCACGGTACGATTCCCGACGCCAACGACGGAAAGGGTGGCTTCTGCCCGCGTCGAACTGTTCTCGACCATCTGCTGCTCAACGCCGCAGTCGAGTCCGGTGTCGATGTCCGCGAGGGATTCTCCGTCGATCAATTGTTGATGACCGACGGTGTCGTCGTCGGAGTGCGAGGGCGCGGAAGGGGCGAACAGCCGATCGAGGAACGCGCGCGAGTAGTGATCGGCGCCGATGGCGTAAATTCCTTCGTCGCTCGAACCGTACGAGCGCCTGAGTACGACGTTAGACAGGTCGCCGTGTGTGCCTACTACTCGTACTTCAGCGGCATCACGCAGGATGACATCGAGCTGTATGTGCGGGAACACTGCGCGTTTGGTGGCGCGCCGACTAACGATGGTCTCCATCTGGTGATGGTGAACTGGCCGGCAAGCGACTTTCCGCGCGTGCGTGCGGACGTCGAAGGACACGTCTGGCGGACCCTTGAGGGCTCGCCCGATTTCGCCGCACGCGTGCGCGGCGGCCGTCGCGAAGAGAAATGGTACGGCACAGCGGGCGTTCCGGGATATTTCCGCAAGCCGTATGGCGAGGGATGGGCGCTGGTTGGTGACGCAAGCTACAGCAGAGATCCGATTACGGCGCAGGGCATCAGCGACGCCTTTATCGATGCCGAGATGCTGACAACGGCGCTGGCGACGTGGCTGTCCGGCGAGGGCACATTCGAGGCGCTGCTGGCGGCGCACGAATCGGCGCGCAACGAACGTGTGCGGCCGATGTACGAGTTCACCACGCAACTCGCCGCACTGGAAGCCCCTCCACCCGAGATGCGCGCACTCTTCGGAGCGCTGCGCGGCAACCAGGATGCCACCAACGCCTTTCTCTCTGCGATCACCGGCGCCATTCCGCTGCCCGATTTCATGTCGAACGAGAATCTCGGCCGCATCATGGCTGCCGCGAAGGGTGTGGAGCTCCGCAGATAAACGACGAAGTGAGAGGAGTGATGTCATGTACGTGATACGAGAGATCCTCAACTGCAAACCCGGGAAAGTCCGCCACATGCTCGAGAAGTTTCGGAGCATCTCAACCGTCTTGACAGAAAAGGGGCAGGAACCGCTTCGCATCCTCACCGATGTCACAGGCGAGCCTTTCTGGACCGTCGTCGCGGAAGTGAAGGTCGAGAAGATCGATGACTTCTTCGCCATGGAGCAAACCCTCATGTCCAACGAAACGCTCCGGAAGACGATGGCTGACTATCACGACCTCGTGGGCAGCGGCCGGAGGGAAATCTATCGAATCGAGAGCTGACGCCGGCCTGAAGCTGACAGCACGAGGTGCCGAATGAGCGATCAGCAGATCGGAACCGTGGTCATCGGCGGAAGCCAGGCAGGCCTGGCTGTCGGCTACTACCTCAAGCAACACGGCCTGCCGTTCGTAATCCTGGACGAGAACGACCGGATCGGTGATGCATGGCGGAACAGGTGGGATTCGCTACGTCTGTTTACGCCAGCCCCATACGACGGACTGCCGGGGATGCCATTTCCGGGATCGCCCTCCTCATATCCCACCAAGGACGAGACGGCCGACTATCTGGAGGCGTATGCCCGAGAATTCGGGCTCCCTGTCCAAACCGGGAACCAAAGTCGACAGGCTGTCCAAAGCCGGGGATCGATTCGTGGTGCGCGGGGGCGAGCAAAGGCTATTCGCCGAGAACGTGGTCGTGGCTACCGGCGCGTTCAACAACCCGAGGGTCCCGGCATTCGCACGCGAGCTGGATGAGAGCATCGTCCAACTCCACTCCAAGGAGTATCGCAACCCATCACAAATTCAGGCGGGAGGAGTGCTGGTAGTGGGCGCCGGCAACTCCGGGGCGGAGATAGCTATCGAACTCGCTCCGCATCACCAGACATGGTTGTCCGGCCCTGACACCGGCCAGGAACCAACCAGCGCAGGAAGCCTTCTCGATCACCTGTTCACGCCCATCATGTGGTTCATGGCGACGCGATTGACGGTAAAGACGGCGCCTGGAAGGAAGCTCCGCGACCACTTTCTCGATCCCCCTCGTGGAATCCCTCTGGGGCGCGTGCGACGAAAGGACTTTGCGCCCGCAGGCGTCAAGAGAGTGCCGCGAATGACGGGCGTGAAGAACGGATATCCGCTCCTCGAGGACGGAACGGTCCTCAACGTGTCGACTGTCATCTGGTGCACCGGATACGCGCCCTATTACGACTGGATCGATCTTTCGCTGCCAACTCACAATGGTCTTCCCATTCATGATCGGGGCATCGTCGAGTCCTGTCCGGGTCTCTACTTCATCGGGCTCCTCTTCCTCTACTCGCTGAGCTCGGCGCTGCTGGGCGGGGTGGGACGTGATGCCGGGCACATCGTCGATCACATCGTTTCCGCGCGAAAGTGATCTTCCGCGAAGACATCACCGATCGAGGTCTCTAAGTGAAAGGCGCACGGATTCTGATTGTCGGTGGTGGCATCGCGGGTCTTGGACTCTGCCGGGCGCTGCTACAACAGGGCGTCGTTCCGGACATCATCGAACGAGTTCCATCGTGGCCCCCGGGCGGTACCGGCATGTACATCCCTGGAAACGGCGTTCGCGCGCTGGAGGCGCTTGGTCTGGCAGACCAAATGCTGGCTCGGGCCGTGCGCATGTCGCACCAGCGAATCCTGGATCACACCGGACGACAGCTGGCGGAAATTGAACTGGCGCCGATGTGGGGCGGAGTCGGCCCGTGCGTTGGCATCGCTCGTGGTGAGCTTCATCGTGTTCTCCTGGAGAGCACCGCCGGCGTCCCGATACGCCTCGGCACGTCCGTGACCGGGCTTCGTCAGCACGATGACGAGGTCCACGTGGTGTTCACAGACAGATCGACCGGCAGATATGACCTCGTCGTCGGCGCCGACGGGATCCATTCGAGGATTCGACAGCTCCTCGTTGGCGATATCCCTCCACGGCATCTTGGCCAGTTGAGCTGGCGATTCCTCGTCGATTTCTCCGGCGCGATTGACACCTGGACGGTCATGCTCGGCCCGCAGCGGACATTCCTGATGATGCCGGTCGGGCCGAATCGTCTCTACTGCTACGCAGATCTCGCAACCTTCGCCACCGAGGATCCCACCAAGGGAGATCTTGTTCGGTTCCGGGCGCTCTTTGAAGACTTCGCCGAACCGGTGCCGAGCATCCTCGGTGAGCTCGACGGCCTCGATGTGATCCATTTCGCCCCGATCGAGGAAATAGCCCTGGACTCCTGGGGGCGTGGCCGTGTTCTGCTGCTTGGCGATGCGGCGCACGCGACGTCGCCCAACATGGCGGAGGGCGCATCCATGGCCCTCGAAGATGCGCTGGTGCTGGCACGAATGCTGAGAACGCACGGTTCGCCGGAAGAGTCTGTGTCAGCGTTCATCGAGCGACGGCGTGCTCGCATCCGTTGGGTGCAACAGCGAACGCACCGCAGGGATCGTGTGAGAAGGCTGCCCGCTCCCCTTCGCAATCTCGCGCTGGAATTTTTGGGGACGAGGCTCTATAGACGGGATTATCAACCCTTGATTGACGAACCATAAGCCGCCTGGACAATCTTGAGATAGCGGCGACCTCAACAAGCTACCTGGGTTCCTCGAGTGGTTCGAATTCGTAAATCCCTCCGTCCGCCATCAGCGACAGAAACAGGTGACCGCGCTTGACGACGTACGATCGGATGTTTGCCCACTGCTTCACGATCTGATCGTGCAACGAGCCGGCTGGGCATTGGGCCCGAGTGAGCGCAAGTGGACCGAGCTGAAGCTGATTTGGCCCGCCCGATTTCCAGGTGCCGCGTCCGCGATTGCAGTCGATCCGTGCGGTCAGCTGACCGGCGGCGCCGAACTCGATCGTGTACTTCGCGCCATCGTCGGGCGTCAGTATCTTTTCGTCGCTGCTCTGGAACTTGACGAGTTGCCAGGACGTACCTGCAAGTCCAGGCGGGCTCGACGACTGCTTGCCCGAGGGGTCCTGAACCATTGCCGTGCAGCCGATGAACGTAAAAAGCATTGCCAGAGCAACGAGTGCGAGGCACCGAGTCGAAGTGCCGATGCTGCATGACATATGCGACCTCCAGATCTTAATGCCCGCGTCATATCACCTCGCCACAACAATCGTCGGAACTATATGGTGACGCGATGCTGCCCTCCGGCGGAACCGGCATCAGATTTCGCCTGACGCGGGAGAACCACGTGAACCTTCGAGTGGACTACGCCTGGGGCAAGAGGAGCAACGCGCTCTATGTCTCGGTCGCGGAGGCGTTTTGAGCCCAACGAGGAGAAGCTAGAATGGTGACTGAAGAGCGAAAATCTCTCCATAATGGGCCACGAAACGCCGGGGCTGGTCAGCCTGTCCGACTAACTACAGAACAACAACCTCAGTGAGGAGATTCGCATGAGCAGCGATGATGCCGTGTCCAGGACGCAGTTGCCGATTCCCGACATCAAGAAACAGAGCTTGATCACCTACGACGCAAAAGACCCGGACACGAAGTTTCCGCCGATTCGGGACGTGCGGCCGCCGAAGGGCTCGCCCAACGTGCTCGTGATCCTTATCGACGACGTCGGCTATGGTGCGACCAGCGTGTTCGGCGGCCCGTGCCACACGCCGAACTTCGCGAAGCTGGCGAAGGACGGCTTGCAGTACACGCGCTTCCACACGACGGCGTTGTGTTCGCCGACACGGCAGGCGTTGCTCACGGGGCGCAACCATCACTCGGTCGGCATGGGCGGAATCACCGAGATCGCTACCGCTGCGCCGGGCCAATGTTCGGTGCTGCCCAATACCAAAGCACCGCTGGCGCTCACGCTCAAACTCAACGGCTACGCGACCGCGCAGTTCGGCAAGTGCCACGAAGTTCCCGTCTGGCAGACGAGCCCTGCAGGTCCGTTCAATGCGTGGCCGACCGGCGGCGGAGGGTTCGAGTACTTCTACGGCTTCATCGGCGGCGAGAACAACCAGTGGGATCCGGCGCTGTACGAGGGCACCACGCCGATCGAGCCGCCGAAGACGCCGGCCGAGGGCTACCACCTCACCGAAGATTTGACCGACAAGTTCATCGCCTGGACGCGCCAGCAGAAGGCGCTGCTGCCGGACAAGCCGTTCTTCGTGTACTTCGCGCCGGGCGCCACGCACGCGCCGCATCATGTGCCGAAGGAATGGATCGACAAGTACAAGGGCAAGTTCGCCCACGGCTGGGACAAGCAGCGCGAGATCACCTTCGCGAAGCAGAAGGAGCTCGGGCTGATTGCCGCCAACGCCGATCTGACGGCGCGGCACACGGAAATTCCCGCCTGGGACGACATGGATCCCAGGCTCAAGCCGGTGCTCGAGCGCGAGATGGAAGTGTACGCCGCGTTCATGGAGCATACCGACCATCACGTGGGCCGGATGATCGATTCGCTCAAGGCGATGGGCGAGCTCGACAACACGCTGATCTACCTCGTCATCGGCGACAACGGTGCGTCCGCTGAAGGCACACTCCAGGGCGCGTTCAACGAGATGGCCAACTTCAACGGCGTGCCCGAGATCGAAACGCCCGAGTTCATGATGTCCAAGCTCGATGAGTTTGGCGGCGAGGGATCGTACGGACACTACGCGGTAGGCTGGGCATGGGCGATGAACTCGCCCTATCAGTGGACCAAGCAGGTCGCCTCACACTGGGGTGGAACGCGCAACGGCGTCGTCGTGCACTGGCCGAACGGGATCACGGAAAAGGGCGGCATCCGCAACCAGTTCACCCACGTCATCGACATCGCCCCGACGGTGCTCGAAGCGGCCGGTCTCCCCGAGCCGGCGATGGTCAACGGCGTCATGCAGAGTCCGTACGAAGGAACGAGCATGCTCTATTCGTTCAACGACGCCGGCGCGGCGGAGCGGCACGAGACGCAGTACTTCGAGATGTTCTGCAATCGCGGCATCTACCACAAGGGGTGGAGCGCGGTGACCAAGCACCGCACGCCGTGGGAGATGAAAGGCGGCAAGCTGCCCGCGTTCGACGAAGACGTATGGGAGCTCTACGACGGCAGCAAGGACTGGACGCAGGCGAAGAACCTGGCCAGGGAGATGCCGGAGAAGCTGCGCGAGCTGCAGCGGCTGTGGCTGATCGAAGCGGCCAAGTTCAACGTGCTGCCGCTCGACGACCGACAGATCGAGCGGTTCGTGCCCGAGCTGGCCGGTCGGCCGACGCTGATCAAGGGCAACACGCAAACGCTCTACGGCGGTATGGGACGGCTTGTCCGAAAACAGCGTGATCACCATCAAGAACAAGTCGTTCGCGGTTACTTCCGATCTGGAGGTGCCGGCGAAAGGCGCGCAAGGCGTGATCATTGCCCAGGGCGGCCGGTTCGGCGGCTGGAGCCTTTACGCCATCGGCGGCAAGGCCAAGTTCCACTACAACACCCTGGGGATCAAGCAATTCGACGTCGAGGCGACCAAGCCCATTCCGACGGGCAAGACGCAGGTGCGCATGGAATTCGCCTATGACGGCGGCGGCATGGGCAAAGGCGGCACCGTCACGCTCTTCTGTGACGGCAAAGAAGTCGGCAAGGGCCGGGTCGAACAGACGCAGGGGATTATCTTCTCGGCAGACGAGACGACCGACATCGGCTACGAGTCGGGCACGACGGTGAGCCCCGACTACACCGCGCACACCAGCCGCTTCAACGGGAAGATTAACTGGGTGCAGATTGACCTCGGCAAGGACTCCGAGGACGCCGACCACTACATCTCGGCGGACGACCGCCTTCGCGTGGCGATGGCGCGACAGTAGCGTTGATTGTCACCGGCGCGGCTGTGCCCGCGCCGGTGGCAGCGCGTTAGACAATGTTGCTCGCAGCTACTGCACCTGACGCCAGGATTTGTCCGGGTTGTAGACGGTCATCTTTCGCGCCGCCGCATCTGTTTCAGGCCCCAGATCGGTTTCATGGACGATGCCGTCCTGATTGACCACGAACGTCATCACGCCGGTCACGTCATACTGAGCTGGCCAGGCGACCAGCGCAAAGCCGCCAGACATCAGACCCTTGACGATGTACTGCTTCGTTCCTCCCGGCGCGGCGGATCCCTGCGCGGTCAGAATCTTGAAGTAGTAGCCGTGAAAGGGTGACGGCTGCGAGCGATCGCCACCGACGCCGCGACCTTCCGCGGCCGCCTGCGCCACGAGATCCCCGAGCGGACTTCGCTTCTGACCGGTTTTCGTGGGCCAGTACAAGCCGTTCTCCTTGCCTGGATCGCTGGCGAATTTCGCGGCATAGACGCCGGCCGGATTACCGTCATGCGCCTGTTCGGCATAGTCACGTTGCGCGGCCAGATACGCTCGCACCGTCGCGATAGCGGCCAGCTCGTTGCGCCCGATTCGCCGTGCGATCAGTTCCTCCATCCCTGTCGCAATGTCGAAACGCCAGGCGTTTTTCTCCTTCACGAGCGGCACCGGGAACGGCCACTCTTCATTGCCGATGACGAGTGTCTTGCGATCGGGATCTGCGTCCTCGAGACGCCACTGTTCGCCCACCGCGACGATGAATACCTTTTGGTTCTGCCGCGCCGTCGCCGGATCGGATGATTCGATCAGCTGCGTCCCCTCTTTCCCTAGAATCGCTACAAGATCGGCGAGCTGGCCGCCTTTGACCGCGGCGATGAACGCCTTGACGGCGTCTTCAGGTGAGGCGAACTGCCGTGGGGCTTGCGCGGACGCACGGCTCGAGAAGATGGGCGCCGCCACCAACGCACATGTGCACCACACAGCAAGACTTCGCCAGATGACCCTGCGGATCTCGTCCGATCGATTCGTCGTGCTCATTTGGACCCTTTCCGGATGCTGATCAGCGCCGACCGCCGCTACGTGAGCCGCCGCCGCGCGAGGAGCGGCTGCTGCTGCTGCGGCTTTGCTGCCCCCGGGTGCTTGAGGCGCGCTGAGATGAGCCGCTCGAATAACCCGAGAACGCGTCCGAGCTCGTTCGTTGGCTACTCGGCTGAGCCCGGGTCCCGCTCGTCTGGCCGCGCGCTTCCGTGGCTGCAGTACGGCTCGCGCTCTCGCTCTGTCTCGCGCTCTGTGTGGAGGCGCTTTGCGCCTGTGTGGTCCGCTGGTCTCGTTGGGCCTGTGTGGTCCGCTGGTCTCGTTGGGCCTGTGCGGTCTGCTGGTCTCGTTGGGCCTGCGCGTCTGGCCGGTTTTCCTGACGGTTCTGTTGGCGGTCGGTGCGTTGCTCCTGCGTGTTCTCCACGCGGTCCGACCTGTTCTCCCGCTGGTCTTCCATCCGATCGCCGCGTTCCTCGACAAGGTCTTCGCGGTGATCCATCCAATCCTCGCGCGCATCTTCCCGTGCGTCGTAGTAGTCGTTCCACCCGTCGTTGTACATGTAGGCGCCGCCGTGCCATCCATATGGACCGTAGTAGTAGTGGTTGTTCATCGCTGCGCCAATCGCGATGCCGGCGGTGAACCCAATGAGACCCGCCGCAATCGCCTCTTCGGCGTCGTCGTCGTCCTCCTGGATAATCACGGTGGTAGGGGCCTGTGTGTAGACGACCTCGGTGTTGTATTGCGGCACGTACACAATCTGCGGATTCGTGGGCTCGATGACGATGACCTGCTCGCCGGCCTTTGTCGTTTTTGTCTCGACCGCCTGCTGCGGCGTGCTCTTCAGCGTGCCGACGGTCTGCGCCTGTTTCCTCAGTTTTTGAATGCTGGCAAATACCGCGCTTTTATCGGATTCGAACGCCTGCCCCAGGACCCGCGTCCACGCGATCTGCTCCGCCATGTATGTGACAACTTGAGGAAAGAGGACCAAGGCCACGAAACTCGCGTCGAACCCCGCTCTTCACTGCGGCATCCTGAAGGGCTGTGCCTTTCAGCTTCGCATTGGACTTCAGCCACTTGTCGAGCTCGGTGACTTTCGACGGATTTGTCGCGCTCATCAACATCTGCGCGAGAAGTGGATCCGGATAGAGCGCGATTGGAGCGAGCAGCTGATCGAGGGTGCCGGCTGGTGGCGGCGCCGAATGCGTACGCGCCGCCGGTGACTGCTCCGTCTGCGTACGCGCCGGCGACCCGCACGCCACGAGCAACACCATCGCTGCGGCGATCATCGGTTTAGTCATAATGCGCCCCGTTCGTGAAGTCGTGGCAGCGGATGGCATGAGCCGATGCCGGGAAAGTGTCCAGACGGATTACTGGCGCGTTGCATGTGCCATGCCCAAACGAGTGGCAGAAGACCGTCCGCCAAGTGCGAGATCGCAAGGGGCGGTGCCCGAAGACCGTCGCGCCGTCACGACATTTCGTAACCAAACCAGGGTCGGGGATCTTCGTCGGTCAAAACGCAAGGCGGAGTCCGAACTGCATTTCCCTGGGGTTCTTCGCGCTGAAGATCCGTCCAAAATTAGCGTTCCCGAAGATACGATTCGGCAAATCGAAGTTCGCTCGATTGAACAGATTGAAGATCTCCCACCTGAACTCGAGCTGCGAGACGCCAAGCGCCCAGGTTTTGGCGAGCGCGAAATCCATATTCGCGAAGCCCGGACCGACTACGCCGTTGCGTGGAGCGCTGCCAAACGTGAACTGGGCCGGGAGTGCAAAAGCGGACGTATCAAACCATCTTTCGGGCGTTCGCTCGCCGCCAGGCAGATGTGGCTTTCGCACCTGATCGGGACGTTGGGCTGGTCCGGTTCCGACGTTGGCGCGATCCACGCTCAAATTGACGGTGAAGGGAGCCCCTGCCTGGGCGAGGAAGATTGCGTTGGCGCGCCAGCCACCCAGGATCGCCTTCACCGCGCCATTCGCGTTCATGAAGAAGGGAAACTCATAGACGCCGCTTGCGATGAACTGGTGACGATGGTCGAAGCTCGACAGTGCCCATTCCCCGGTCTCATCGAAGATGTTGTTCACGTTCTGGGGTACGTTGGCCTCCGACTCGGTTGCGCCGGGACTCGATGCATCGTCTTTCGAGTGCGAGAGCGTGTAGCTCACGTTGTAGGCGAAATGACCAGCAAGCCGCCGTTCGAGCTTCAGGGTCAAGCCGTGATAGATCGATTTCCCATCAAACCGAATCGCGTTGATGCGGCTCAACTCCGGGATAGGGCGGCGCGGCTGAATCGGACCAGGTCCTGGCTCGGGCACGTTCCGAATCGTGGCGTTGTCCGCGCCGAGCGTCCACGTTCCCATGTACGAGATCTCCGTCATGGTCGATGGAGCAAGCTCGGTACTGGAGTCCGCCACTCCAGGTCTGGCTGTACTCGACGCTGTAGTCGTAATCCATGATGTTGCCGCCGACGGTACCGGTGGCTGTACTGGTGAGGATGTCGCGTGTGTGCTGCGTCGGGACACGCACATCAGAGGGCACATCAACCTGTTTCGTAGAGAAGAACGGCAGGTTCCGTGCGAAGGCCGTCTGCACGCTGTACGCCCACTGGTTCAGGAAAATGCCGTAACCACCGCGGATGACGGCCCGCGAATCGTTCAGCCCCAGCGCGAAGCCCAGGCGCGGTGCGAGTCGAACCGCGCTGGGATGCATGAGGCCTCGTCCCCAACCTGCGGACTCCGACGTCACGTACGGAATGGGAATCTCTTCAAGCAGCGCGTCCGCGCTCGGGTGGAGCGTGCCGTCTTCATCGCTGACGATCACGAAGCGGCGACCGGCGAGATCGATTGACGACAGACGATTGTCGACGTCGTACATGTGCTGGTTGAACTCATAGCGCAGACCAAGGTTGACGGTGAGATTATCGCGCGGCTGCCAGTCGTCCTGGGCGTAGAGATGCAGCCAATTGGTCCGTCCGTTCTCGTCGCCACGTCCGATCCCCGACAACGCGGATGTCGGGTAGCCGAGGAGGAAGTCGGCGAAGGCGTTGCCGGTGAACTGACCGGTAAAGGTGAATGCGCCGCGGGCATTGTCTGGCTGTTCAGGTCTCAATTTCAGATGGAAGTAGTAGGCGCCGAACTTCAGCCTGTGTGCGCCGCGATTGAGCGTGATGTTGTCGAAAAGCTCGAAGTGCTGGTTGTCGCGAGTGGTGAAAATGGCCGGATCGCCGAACGTGTTGTAGAGCCCGCCGGTCGAGACCTGCGGAAATCCCATATCCCGGGGGTCGGTCGTAACGCCAAGCAGTCCCACATCGCCCGCAAACGTATTTCCGCGGTTTTGACTAATCTGGCCGCCGTCCACGGTCATCCATCCGACGCGGAGCTCGTTCAACAGTGACGTACCGAAGACGTGCGTGTGACTCGCAGCCAGGTTGCGTGTGCGAGTGGTCAGCGAGCGCCCGAACCCCGGAACGAGTGTCTCTTGCAGGGCGCTCGTGCCAAAGGGCTGCGTTTCATCGGCGTCGAAGGTGCTGAAGCGAGCGAACAACTGGTCGGATGCGGTCAGCTGATGGTCGAGTCGCAGACTGAATTGATCGAGATGGCGATCCTGCTCCTCGACGGCGGTGAGGTTCTGCGTATTGGAGCTGCCCGTGGCGGCCGGCACATGTTGCAGCAGCGCGACGGCAATCGGATCGAAACGTGCTGCCGGGACTTGGTTGTTGGCGAACGGCGCACACACACCCATCGTCGGAATCGTGAGCGGATCGCAGATCGGTCCCAACCCAGTGAAGTTCCCATCGCGGACGGCTGCGGTCGGCACTGAAAACGTCCGCGTCAGCGAGCGCTTCATCCGCAACCCCTCGAAGCTGCCGAAAAAGAACGACCGGTTGCGGCGTAGCGGTCCGCCGAGCGTGAAGCCGAACTGATCCTGACGAAGGGGCGGCACAGCGGCGCCAATCGGCCTGAAGTAATTCGGCGCATCGAACGCATCGTCGCGATGGAATTCGAAGGCGCTGCCGTGAAATGCATTGGCGCCGGCACGCGTGACCACATTGATAAGGGCTGACGCCTTGCCGCCAAATTCAGCCGCGTACATCGACTTGTGGATCTTGAACTCCTCGATCGAATCGACCGACGGGTTGATCACGAGGTTGTTGAACAACTCGTCGGTCACTTTGGTGCCGTCCAGCAGGTAGATGTTGTGGCCGGACCGCTGACCGCCGACGTTCGGCAAAGGGCCAGCCTGCTGCAAGGCTTCGCCCCGTGTCCCGCCTGGCGGGATGACGACGGCATCGCTCAACTGTGCGAGAGCCAAAAAGTTGCGCCCGTTCAGTGGCAGCTGTACGACCTCGCGGTTCTCGATGACGTCGCTGATTTCAGCCGTTGTTATCTGCAACAGCGGCAGCGGCCGCTGCACTTCGATCTGTTCGGTCAGGCCTTGCACGGCCAGCGCAAATTCGAGGGTCAGAGCACGGCCTACTTCCAGAACGATCCTGTGTCCCTGCGACGCGAATCCTTCGAGCCGCGCCTCAACAATCCAAATTCCAATGCGGAGCGCCGGCAGGAAGAAACGGCCCTCGTCGTCTGTCACGCGCTCCACGACGATGCCGGTGGCGACATGAGTGGCTGTGACCGTAGCTGCTGGCAGCACACCGCCGGAGGTGTCCCGGACCACACCACCAATCTCTCCGGAATTGATCTGAGCGAGGGCGGCCGTCGCTGACAGCGAGCAGAGGACGGCGAGGAGCGCGGCGCGCCGGTGGAACATGACGCAGCTTCCCTTCAAGCGACCAGCGGCTGCCATCGGTCTTTATTGTGCCCGCTTTGGTACTGCGAGGCCATACCTCAGCGGCTCACGGTGGATTGACATCCTCCCGCCAGACCGTTGATAGCTGCGATTTCGATTCAGCACAATCAGTCGCAGTTCAAGCATCGCTCGCCCGCGCGGCGCTGGCTTCGGTTTTGCCACCGGCCTCGACTGCCGAATCGATCACACACTGTCGAAAGGACGAGCGATGGCTGCGAAGAAACCGAACATCCTGATTCTCTGGGGAGACGACATCGGCTACTGGAATATCAGTGCCTATAACCTAGGCCAAATGGGCTACAGGACTCCCAATATCGACCGTATCGCCAAGGAAGGCGCCCTGTTCACCGACTGGTACGGCCAGCAGAGCTGCACGGCCGGCCGCGCCTGTTTCATCACCGGCCAGTCGGGCTTCCGGACGGGCATGCTGAAGGTCGGCCTGCCAGGAGCGAAGGAAGGGCTGCAGGCCCGTGACGTGACCATCGCCGAACTCCTCAAGGATCAGGGCTACATGACGGCGCAGTTCGGCAAGAACCACCTGGGGGATGCCGACGAAACGCTGCCAACCGCGCACGGGTTCGACGAGTTCTTCGGCTCGCTCTACCACCTCAACGCCGAGGAAGAGTTCGAGAACGAGGACTACTTCAAGGACCCGGCGCTCATCGAAAAATACAAGACCCGCGGCCTGCTCCACTGCTGGGCCAATCCGGATGGCAGCCAGAAGATCGATAGCAAAGGGCCTCTCGGCAAGAAGCGGATGGAGACCATCGATGACGAAGTCACGGCGGCCACGCTCGACTATCTCGAGAAGGCGAAGAAGGCGGACAAGCCGTTCTTCCTGTGGTGGAACTCCACGCGGATGCACATCAACACGCACCTCAAGAAGGAGAGCCAGGGTAAGACCGGCCTCGGCCTCTATCCCGATGGCATGGTCGAGCACGACGGGCACGTTGGTCAGATCCTCGACAAGCTCAAGGAGCTCGGTCTCGAAGACAACACCATCGTGATGTACTCGACCGACAATGGCGCCGAGTGCTTCACCTGGCCCGACGGCGGCACGACGCCGTTCCGCGGAGAGAAGAACGAGAACTGGGAGGGGGGCTATCGTGTGCCCTGCGCCATCAAATGGCCCGGCCAGATCACGCCCGGTACGATCAACAACGACCTGTTTTCGCACGAAGACATGCTGCCGACGCTGCTCGCGGCCGCGGGTGTGCCCGATGTCAGGGAGCAGTTGCTCAAAGGCATGAAGGTCGGCAAGAAGACCTTCAAAGTGCATCTTGACGGCTTCAACATCTCCGACCGGCTGGCGGGAAAGGGGCCGAATCCGCGCAAGGCGTTCTTCTACTGGAACGACGATGGCTCGCTGGTCGGGTTGCGCTACGACAACTGGAAGGTTGTGTTCCAGGAACAGCGCAGCGAAGGCTTCGACGTCTGGCAGGATCCGTTTACAGCACTGCGCCTGCCCAAGATTATCAACCTCCGTTCCGATCCGTTCGAGCGTGCGGAAGAGATCGCCATGAACTACGGCCAGTGGAGGATCGACCGCACATACCTGCTGGTGCCGGCGCAGGAGTTCGTCGCACAGTACATCGCCACGTTCAAGGAGTTCCCGCCGAGCCAGAAGGTCGGCAGCTTCTCGCTCGATCAGGTGCTGGAGAAGCTCACGGCGGCGAGCACCAGCGGAAGGTAAAGGGAGACAGCGGATTGGCACGCAGAGACGCCCAACGGCCGGCAGCCTGAATCGGCTGCCGGCCCTGACGTGGCGACCACTGTTAAAGACTTCTACGAACGGTTTCCGTATCCGCGGCCGATCGACGATCTCGACAATTATCAATGGCGCTGGCAGGACCAGAACAGACGCCGCGCAGACTTTCACCTTTTCTGGCCGGAGAAGCCGTACGCGGAAGCGCGCACGATTCTCGTCGCCGGCTGCGGAACATCGCAGGCGGCGAAACACGCCGCGCGCCGTCCCGCGGCGCGGGTCATCGGAATCGACTTCAGCGCGACGAGCGTGCGGCACACAGAGGATCTCCGGCGCAAGCACGACCTGACCAATCTCGAGGTCCATCAGTTGCCGATCGATCGTGTCGGCGAGCTGGAGATGACGTTCGACGAGATTGTGTGTACGGGCGTTCTCCACCATCTCGCGAACCCCGTGGCGGCGCTTCGGGCACTGCGCGACGCACTCGATATGGACGGGGCCATGCACCTGATGGTGTATGCGCCGTACGGACGCGCGGGCATTTACATGCTGCAGGAGTTCTGCCGCCGCATCGGCATCGAAACCTCCGACCATGAGATCCGCGATCTCGTCGTCGCGCTCGGCGCCTTGCCGGCCGGACATCCATTGACACGCCTGCTGCGCGAGGCCCCGGACTTCAGGCAAGAGGCGGCGCTGGCCGATGCCCTGCTGCACCCGCAGGATCGCGCGTATTCAGTGCCGCAACTGCTGGACTTCATCCGCGAAGGAGGGCTCACGTTCAGCCGGTGGGTCAGGCAGGCGCCGTACAGCCCTCATTGCGGGGTGATGGCGCACCTCCCGCACACCGCGAGAATCGCAGCGCTCGAGCCCGCGCAGCAATACGCCGCCGCTGAACTGTTTCGGGGCTCGATGATGAGTCACAGTGTCATTGTCCGCCGCGACGATCGCCCTGGCCTTTCGCAACCGATTAGCTTTTCCTGCGATGCGTGGCTTGACTACGTGCCGGTGCGAGTGCCGGATACCCTCTGCGTTCAAGAGCGGCTGCCGCCGGGGGCCGCGGCGGTCCTGATCAACCGGGCTCACACGTTCACGGATATCTACTTGCCGATCGACGCCCGGGAGAATCACCTGGTCGACGCCATCGACGGCGAGCGCAGCATCCGCGAGATCGCTGGCAACGAGCCACGCGATGTCTGCCGCGCGCTGTTCGAGCGGCTCTGGTGGCACGATCAGGTTGTGTTTGACAGTTCACGCAGCGGAGTCGACCGCGTGCTGACGTGAAGCGTGCTCGTCTTCGCTAACCCGCTGCGGCGATCGCGTGCGCGCTCAACGCCGTCAGTGGTGAACGCCGGCCGTTGCGTCCAACGGCCCGTTCGCCGGAAGCCCCATCACCGTGTAGCCCGGCACCGGCACCGGAAAGCCGACGTCGCCGAACGACTCGCGGATCACACGGTTCGTGTCGAAGTACACCTGCCAGTAGTGCTGGTTGGCGGTGAATGGCTGTACGCATAGCAGCGGCCCTGCCGGCGTGAACTCGAGGATCTCGACGACTGGGGCGGGTGTGGTCAACACGTTCGGGATCTGGGCCAGCTTCTCCTTCAGGAGCCGGGTGGCCACACGGTGATCCACGGCGTGGTTGATCGTCGCCGTGAGATCGATGCGGCGGTACGGATTTGTCGAGTAGTTCTGAATGGTGTCGGAGAAGATTTTGTTGTTCCCGATAATCGTCATCACGTTGTCAGGCGTGTTTACCGTCGTGCCAAACAGTCCAATGGATTCAACGGTACCGATGATGCCACCGACGTTGACGACGTCCCCGACTCTGAACGGTCGCAGGAAGACGAGAAATGCGCCGGCCGCGAAATTGGACAATAGCCCGCCCCACGCCACGCCGATAGCGACGCCGCCCGCGGCCAATAGCGCGGCGAACGAGGTGGTTTCGACGCCGAAGAAGCCGAGTATGGCCACGATTAAGATGGCATTGAGGAGTACCGAGAGGCCTCTTCCGATGTACTGACTCAATGTGGCGTCGACTCGCTGGGCTCCGAGCGCTCGGCCCAGCATCCGCACCGTCACCCCGATGAGCCATCGCCCCGCCAGCCAGAGCACGAGAGCCCCGGCAACCTTCCACGCCACGGCAATCAATGTTGCGATCGCACTTGCCACGAGAGTGTTCGTATCCATCGCAGTCCTCCTTCGCCGGGGAAGCGGTCGGTCCTGCCACCACTGCGCGAACTGTGCCAGACGCTGGAGCGTTTTTCAGCCCATTTTCGGCCAGGAGTTATTCGCGGATCACGACCGGGAGGCAAAAGGTGATGGCGTGCTGACCCTAGCGCGTCTCAACGCATCGTGGCCGTACCACGGGCGTTTGTCACTCGTCCACGGCTACTGTAACGAGCGCTCATTACTCGCTATATGATTTCCTGAGAATTTCGCATTTCGTCTCCCTGGAGCATTCACTTTCAGGCTCGCGAGCTGGTATTCGCTTTGCGGGGGGGGTTCAAACCCCAACGACCGCACGAGAGGTGTCGATGACAGCTGAACACGTCCGACTCGACGAAGCCCGCCAGTTGAACGCGCCATGGAAGAAGTGGGGGCCGTACCTCAGTGAACGGCAGTGGGGCACGGTGCGCGAGGACTACAGCGAAAACGGCGACGCCTGGAATTTCTTCACGCACGACCATGCCCGCTCGCGTGCCTACCGCTGGGGCGAAGACGGCATCGCCGGCATTTCCGACGACCAGCAGCTCCTGTGTTTCGGGCTGGCCTTGTGGAACGGCAACGATGCGATTCTGAAAGAACGGCTCTTCGGGCTGACCAACAGCGAAGGCAACCATGGCGAAGACGTCAAGGAGTACTACTTCTATCTCGACAGCACGCCGACGCATTCGTACATGAAGTACCTCTACAAATATCCGCAGTCGGCCTACCCCTATGCCGATCTCGTGGACACCAATCGCGGGCGGAACCGCAACGACCCTGAGTACGAGCTCCTCGACACGGGCGTGTTCAGCGGCGACCGCTATTTCGACGTGTTCGTGGAGTACGCAAAGGCGTCTTCTGAAGACATTCTCGTGCGCATCACGGCGATCAACCGCGGGCCTGAGGCGGCCGCCCTGCATCTCTTGCCGACGCTGTGGTTCCGCAATGACTGGTCGCAGTGGATTGCTGAATCGAACAGATCTCCCGAGAAGCCGCACATCAAACAGGTGGAGGCGCCGGCGGGTACCGCAGCGGCTGCAGCGGCGCATCCCCTGCTCGGGGCGTTCGTCATTTCATGCGAAGGCGAAGTGCCGCTGCTCTTCACCGAGAACGAAACCAACCACGAGCGACTGTTTCCCGGATCCGGAACCAGAAACGAGAGCCGCTATGTGAAGGACGGCATCAACAACTGTGTGGTGCACGGCCGGCGAGACGAGGTGAATCCCGATCGCCAGGGAACGAAGGTCGCGGCACACTACCAGGTCAACGTCGGCGCCGGGAAGGAAGCAGTGATTCGCCTGCGGCTCTCCAGCAGTTTGCTGAACCTGAAGGGCCAGCAATTCGGAAAGCCGTTTGACGACGTCTTCGCCACCCGGTTGCGCGAGGCCGACGAATTTTACAAGTCGGTCACGCCGTCATCGGTGAGCGAAGACGCGGCCAACGTGATGCGTCAGGCCCTCGCCGGAATGCTCTGGAGCAAGCAGTTCTTCTTCTTCGACGGCGACAACTGGCTGGACGAGCACCGCTCCAATCCGATGCATCAGGGATATCGAAATGCCCGCAACTCGGAGTGGTTCCACATGCTGAACCGGGACATCATCTCGATGCCCGACAAGTGGGATACCCCTGGTACGCGGCCTGGGACCTGGCCTTCCACACGCTGCCGATCTCGATCGTGGATCCCGACTTCGCCAAGGATCAGATGACACTGATGCTGCGCGGGTCGTACTTGCACCCGAACGGTCAGATACCTGCCTACGAGTGGAACTTCAGTGACGTAAACCCGCCGGTCCACGCCTTCGCGACGCTGTTCCTCTATCGCACCGCGATGGCGATACGAGGCAAAGTGGACGTCGATTTCCTCAGAGCCACATTCAACAAGCTCGTGCTGAACTTCACCTGGTGGGTCAACCGTAAGGACCGCTTCGGTAAGAACGTGTTCGAGGGCGGCTTCCTTGGGCTCGATAACATCGGCGTCTTCGACCGAAGCGCCCCGTTGCCGACAGGAGGTTATCTCGAACAGGCGGACGGCACAGCGTGGATGGCACTCTTCAGCCAGAACATGCTCGAGCTCGCCATTGAGCTCGCCACGCACGATCCGGTGTACGAAGAGATGGTATTCAAGTTCATCGAGCACTTCTATTACATCGCTGCGGGAATCAACCGAGCCGGGTGGGACGGCATGTGGGACGACGAGGACGGCTTCTACTACGACCTGCTGCGACTGCCCGACGGCAGCGCCACGCGGCTCAAGGTGCGCTCGATGGTCGGGCTCCTCCCGTTGTGCGCGACTACGGTGATCGAGCAGGCGCAGCGGGAAAGCGTGCCGAAGACCATGAGTCGCGTCCAAGAGCGGCTGCGCCGAATGCCCGAACTGTCAAAGACGATGCACCCTGTCGGGCCGAATCACTACGGCGTGGCCGGGCGGACCGTACTCGCCCTCGTTAACCCCGAGCGGCTCCGCCGAATTCTGACGAAGCTGCTCGACGAGAACGAGTTCCTCAGCCCGTACGGCATCCGCGCCTTGTCGAGGGTCCACAAGAATCACCCGTACATCTTTCATGCAGGCGGACACGAACACCGCGTCGATTACCTGCCGGCCGAATCGGACTCCGGCATGTTCGGCGGCAACTCGAACTGGCGCGGACCGATTTGGATGCCCGTCAACATCATGCTGATCAGGGCGCTGCTGAACTTCTACGCGTATTACGGGAACACGTTCACGATCGAGTGCCCGACCGGGTCCGGGCAGATGATGAACCTTTTCGAAGTCGCCAAAGAAATCTCCGATCGCCTGACGCGGATCTTCCTGCGCGATGGCAGCGGACGCCGACCGGTGTACGGCGGCACCGAGACGTTCCAGACCGATGCCCACTGGCGCGACTTGATCCTTTTCTATGAGTATTTTCACGGCGACAACGGGGCGGGGCTCGGCGCAAGTCATCAGACTGGATGGTCAGGGCTGGTGGCCAAGCTCATCGAGATGTTCGGGCAGCTCGATGCAGAAACGCTTCTCGCGTCGGGCAAACAAGCAGCCTTCAGCAGGCGCGGCCCCAAATGAGGTACTGCGCGGGGTTAGCCGAAGCGCGTGGGCGTCCCACGTGACGTGAAACACGACACAGGAGTCACCATTAGCAGCTGCGAGGTGCATCCGGCACGCCGAAAATAGCGCGAAAACCGGGTACGTTTCGTGCCTTAGATATCGGCTCGGCTCCCGAATCCTATGACACGTAATCCGGCAGACTTCACTTCCCGGTACCTCGCAAAAATCATCGATTCTTCGGACGACGCGGTCGTCACCAAGGACCTGAACGGCATCATTCAGTTGTGGAATGCCTCCGCCGAGCGGATGTTCGGCTACACGGCCGCCGAAGCGATTGGCCGGTCGATTCGGATGATCATTCCGGAGGATCGTCAGAGCGAAGAAGATTTCGTGCTGGGTCAAATCAGAGCAGGACACCACGTCCGCCACTACGAGACGATCCGTCGTAGAAAGGACGGCACCACGCTGCCGATTTCCCTCACGGTGTCGCCCGTGTACGACGAGGCTGGCGTAGTCATAGGCGCATCGAAGATCGCCAGAGACATCAGCGACCGGAAGCACGCCGACGTCGTCGCGCGTCGACTGGCAGCGCTCGTCGAATCATCGGACGACGCGATCGTGTCGAAAGATCTGAACAGCATCATCACGTCGTGGAACCGCGGCGCCGAACGGATGTTTGGATACACCGCGAGCGAGGCTGTCGGGCGATCGATCAGGATGATCATTCCTCCGGACCTGCAGAGCGAAGAAGACATGGTTCTCGAGCGCATACACGCCGGCGCGACTGTCGATCATTACGAGACGCGGCGGATTCGGAAGGACGGGTCGGAGCTGCAGGTGTCGCTGACGGTATCGCCGATCATCGACGAGGCAGGGGTCATCGTCGGAGCGTCGAAGATCGCCCGCGATGTGACCGAGCGTTCGCGCTTGCACGCTCTGACCGTGCAGCAGGCGACGATCAGTCTGAAATTGAGCGAAGTCGGAAGTCTGGTCGCGTCCTCGCTCGATCGCGAGACCATCGTACAGAAGGTCACCGACGCAGCGACGGCGCTGACCGAGGCGGAGTTCGGCGCGTTCTTCTACAACGTGCACGACGCGCAGTCGGGCGAGGCGTACATCCTCTACACGTTGGCGGGCGCCCCGAAAGAAGCCTTCGCGAAATTCCCGGATCCCCGCGCCACTGAGGTGTTCGCGCCGACGTTTCACGGCCAGGGAAGCGTCCGCCTCGAGGATGTGACGAAAGATCCGCGCTACGGCCGGAATCCGCCGTTTTACGGCATGCCGGAAGGACACCTGCCCGTCCGCAGCTACCTCGCCGTGCCGGTCAAAGCGGCGACCGGCGAAGTGCTGGGCGGCTTGTTCTTCGGTCATTCCCGGCCGGGCGTCTTCATGGAGTATCACGAGCAACTGGCGAACGGGGTCGCCGGCTGGGCCTCACTGGCCCTGGAGAACGCCCGTCTTTATACGGAGGCGCGTGAGGCCGACCGCCTGAAAGACGAGTTCCTCGCCGTCCTGTCGCACGAGCTACGAACGCCATTGAACGCCATCGTGGGATACGCCCGGCTGCTGAGAGGCAACGTGCTCAACGGCGAAAAAGCCGCGCGCGGGCTCGAAACGCTGGACCGGAACGCCGTGGCTTTGACGCAGATCGTCGAGGATGTGCTCGACATTTCTCGCATCGTCTCAGGCAAACTCCGCCTGGACGTGCAGCCGGTCGAGCTGTCGCTCGTCGTCCACAACGCCATCGCGACCGTCCAGCCGGCTGCAGACGCCAGAGGCGTACGGCTGCAGACCATCGTCGATCCGCGCGTGGGCCCGGTCTCCGGCGATCCGGACCGGCTTCAGCAGGTCGTGTGGAACCTGCTGTCGAATGCGGTGAAGTTCACGCCGAAGAACGGGCGCGTGCACGTGCGCGTGGAACGCGTGAACTCTCACATCGAGATCGTCGTCAGCGACACCGGCATCGGAATTCGACCGGATTTTCTGCCGTTCGTCTTCGAGCGGTTCCGCCAGGCCGACGCCGGCACCACGCGAAAGACCGGCGGACTCGGGCTCGGTCTGTCGATCGTCCGTCACATCGTCGAAATGCACGGCGGAACGGTGAAGGTCAGAGCGACGGCGAAGGCCAGGGTTCGACGTTCCGCGTCCGGCTTCCCCTGATGATCGTGCATCGCGAAGGGATTCGCGAAACTCGTCAACATCCGCGCGCGGAGAAGCTGGCGCCCGTCACGGCACTGGGCAGTCTCATCGGCGTCCGCGTCCTTGCCATCGACGACGAGAAGGATGCGCTCGGGCTGTTGCGCGTCGTGCTGGAATCGGCCGGGGCCGAAGTCGTCACGATAGCATCCGCAAAGGAAGCCCTCGCGGCAATCGACTCGATCAATCCGGACGCCCTGGTGGTGGACCTCGGCATGCCCGAGATGGATGGATTCGAGTTCATCTCGCGCGTTCGCTCGTCGCCAAACGCGTCCCGCGACGTTCCGGCCGCCGCGCTGACGGCATTCGCGCGCTCCGAGGACCGGACACGGGCGCTGCGAAGCGGCTTCGAGATGCACCTCGCCAAGCCAGTGGACCCCGGTGAGCTCGTCGCGTCTGTCGCGACGCTCGTCAGACGATCGACGAAAAGGATGTAACGACTAACGGCCGGCTGTCATCTGCGGCGGTGACGCCTGCTGAATTTTGTTAGCAGCCGCGCCAAATCTCCCGTACATCGGCGGTTTTTCGGCGGATCGAGGATTGCACCGCCCGGGAGCCATCATGAGTGCCAAGTGGCTAACCGCCATGTCGATAGCTGCAACATCCGCCGTGGCCGTGCTCGTCATGGCAACCGCGCCACGCCCGGTGCTCGCCGCCGATCCGGTAGAAACTGGCCGCTTCGTGTGGCACGACCTGATGGCCAGAGATGTGGGTGCGGCGCGAAAATTTTACGGAGAGTTGCTGGGCTGGCGCTTTGAAGATACCAGGCGCGGGGATCGTCCCTATGTCCTCGCTTCCTCAGCCGCGGGCCGGGTTGCCGGCATCGTGGATATCAGCGCCATGGCCAATGCCGGTCAGCAGTGGCTGAGCTTCATGGCCGTCGACGATGTCAACAAGTCGGCCGCTCAGGTCCGATCGGACGGAGGGAAGGTCCTCGTCGAACCTCGCGACCTGGATGGCATCGGGAGGGCCGCCGTTGTCGCCGACCCGCAAGGGGCACCCCTCGGGCTGGCGCAACTGCTTCGCAACCCGCCAGACCCTCAGCAGCCAATAGCCAATCACTTTTTCTGGCAGGAGTATCTCGCTCGAGACGCGGCGCAAGCGCTCGACTTCTATAAACGTCTCGCGGCGTACGAGTCGGCAATCACGGACTCGCGCCTGGGCATCGAGTATCACGTCCTTCGGAAGACGCGCGGACGCGCGGGACTCTTCCAGCTGCCGGCGACCGTCGTGGACGTGGAGCCGAACTGGCTGCCCTATGTTTTCGTCAGCGATCCTGCCACCGTCGCCGCGCGCGTGCCTGGTCTCGGCGGCCGCATCGTTGTGGCGGCAAGACCCGACCTGCGGAACGGCTCGCTCGTCGTCATCGCTGATCCTGGCGGCGCGGTTCTCGCGCTGCAGAAATACCCATTCTGATGGGATTCGTCATGAGCCACCGCAACCTCGGTACTGCGTCTCTGGATCCTTTCGCTGCTTATCGCGGCGACGCTCGTGTCTTCGGGTTGTGTAAACGGCGGTGTCGGACTTGGAGCTGACTACCCGGCCCGCTGGGGTAGTGGAGCCACCGGGCCCCCGATTTTTGTCGGAGGACCGGGGTAGCTAACTAGCCGGTAGCCAGTAGCTGGTAGCTTGTAGCCAGTCGACGAGTGCGGCTTCATACGTGCCGCACTCGTCACACCTACCGCACCTGACGCACCTGACGCACCTAGCGCACCCAGCGCACCCGACGCACCCAGCGCACCCAGCGCACCTATTTACGTCGCGACCGTGAGCGGCTGCCGCTCGAGCTCCGCCCGGCTCGCGATCCGGCGGCTGCCATCGAGCCCTCGCCTTCTTCCGCTTCTTCCTGATCTTCGTCTTCGGCCTCAGGGTTGATCTGGCCTGCGATGATCGTCAGCTTCTGGTCGGCTTCCTTTTCCTCTTCGAGCGTCTGGCCGAGCAGATCCTTGGCGTCTTCGTGGCCGAGCACTTCGGCGAACGTCGCAAGCGTTCCATAGCTCGCGATTTCGTAGTGCTCCACTTTCTGCGCCGCAGAAATCAACGCCGCGTCGAGCGTCGAGCCCTGCTCCATTTCTTCCATCATTTCCTGGCCCTCTTCGATGAGGCCTTTCATCCCTTCGCACGTCTTCCCGCGCGCCGCCATGCCGAGGCTCTTGAAAACGTCCTCGAGCCGGCCGACCTGCATACGGGTGATTGCGAGATGTTCTTCAAACGCGGCCTTCAGTTCGGGGTTGTCTGTCGCCTTTGCCATTTTCGGCAGGGCCTTGGTGAGCTGCTTTTCTGCGTCGTACATGTCCTTGAGTTCTTCGACGAACAGTTCCTGGAGATTTTCAGCGGCCATTGGGTATCCTTTCGAACAGGCGCGCGTTGCACGCGCCATGGGGTCATTGGAGACGGCCTTGCCGTCGCCATTAAGAATCAGCAAGAGACACGCCACACTCCGCGAAAGGAAACCGGTACCGAACAAAAAAAAGGGCGGCCGCCTGACCGGCGCCCGCCCTACTTTTGACTTTCGACTTTCTACTTTCGACTTTCTACTTTCTACTTTCTACTTACTTGATCTTGAACCCACCCTCCGGCAGCTTCTCGCGATGCGCTGTGTGGCAAGCCATGCACTGGCTGCCGACGGTCGCGCGCGCCGTTTCCGCGGCAGTCATGTCGTTCGCCGCAAGCGCCTTCTGCGTTGCCTGGAGACCAGTCACCGCGGTCTCCGCGGCCGTGGTTGCGTCGGCAACCTTTTTGTCGACCCAATAAGTGTGAACGTTCTTAAAGAGGACTTCCATACGGGCTGCGGCCTTGCCCGCTTCGGCAGCCTCTCCCGCCTTGATCGACTTGTTCAGTACGCCGTTCAGTTGGCCAATCTCTTTCATGTGAGTGGCGTAGTCAGCGTCGCTGGCGATCTTCATGCCGGCAGTGGGGGCCTGAGCAGCGGGCGTCGCTTGAAGGGCGAGCGTCAGGGCAATGGTAAAGCTGAGACAGGCGATCGAGAGCACACGCTTCATAACGGCCTCCTGAGAAGGGCGGTGTCCACGGGGAAACTGTTCGGTTAGTCTAGTGCACATGAATTGGCTCTTCAAAGAAGAACCCTCCAGCTACAGCTTCGAGCAGTTCACGAAAGACGGCGGCACCTCCTGGGCCGGTGTCAGAAACCCCCTGGCGCAGAAACACCTGCGGACCGTGAAAAAGGGGGATCGCGTCTTTTACTACCACACGGGCAGCCAGAAGGCGGTGGTTGGCATCGCACGCGCGACAAGTGATGCATACCCCGATCCGAAGGACAAGGCGGGCAAGCTGGTGGTGGTGGACGTCGCGCCTGTTCAGGCGCTCGCGCGGCCGGTGACGCTCGCCGAGATCAAATCTTCGAAAGCTTTTGGCGAATTTCCCCTTACCCGGCTGCCGAGACTGTCGGTCATGCCGGTGACGGACGCCGAATGGAAGGAGATTGAACGAATGTCTCGGGGCTAGACACTCTGTCAGCCCACCAACGCAGAACGCGCCGACTCCGCCTGGACGCGTCATGCGGAACGGACGCGCGCCAGGTACGAGTCCGATCACCAGCAGCAAGATCCCCCAGCCAATCGTCAGCGATTCGAACCCGACGCGCTCCAGCAGAAATCCTCCGAGTGCTGGCGCCACCATCAGCCCGACGGCCCACGCCATGTTGTAGACGCCGTAGACAACGCCGTAGGACTCGAAGCCGGCAGCCGCGGCGACCGCCGCCATGTAGGCGAGCGACGGCGTGACGATCATGCTGAACACCATCCACATCGGCACCATCGCGAATGCCGCCGAGCGGAAATCGCTCGCAAGGCTCAGCGTCGGCAGCACCAACGCCGAGCCGACGAGACCGACCAACATCAGCCGGCGGCCGCCCCAGCGATCGCTCAGCCGTCCGTAAATCGGATGCATCGCTGTGGAAGCAACCGCGGCGATGCCGAAAAGCGTCCCGATTGCCGCAGGACCAAGTCCGAGGCGGCTCCCGAGCACCAGCGGAATCACGGGTTCGAGCATCGCGATCGTGCCGCCGCCGGCCACGACCACGAGCGCGCAAATAGCGATCGGGCGGTGGGTCAGGACCCTCGACATCGGTACTGACGATCCGGATCCGGTCGTTCGCGGCGCCACCAGCGCGAACGCAATCAGGTCGGCGACAGCCATCGCCGCGACCACGAGAAACGGCAGGCGAATGCCCCCGGCCTCATACAGCCAGCCTCCCATCACCGGCCCGATGATGATGCCGAGCGTGCTGCCCGCCATCGCGAGGCCCATCGCTCGTCCGCGTTCTTCAGGACCATAGAGATCCGCGATCATGGCGAAGCCGACAATCCACGTCATGCCATCGGCGGCGCCTTGGAGCAAGCGCGCGACGAAAAGCATCATGAGCGACTCGGCGTAAGCAAACGCCAGCGTCGACGCCGCGAGCAGCGCCAGGCCGAACATCATTGGCCCCTTCCGGCCGATGCGGTCCGAGATTGCCCCCATCGGCACCGACAGGACGAGGAGCGTCACGCCGAACGACGCGAATAGCAGCCCGATAGTCGTCGCGCTCGCATTGAACCGGACTGCGTAATCGGGCAGGACGGGAACGGCAACCGAGTAAGCGACAAGGTCAGTGAATGTCGCGGTGGTGATGGTGGCGAGCACTACGCCACGCGAGTAGGGGTGAGGGGGAAGGGGTGAGGGGGAATCGTCACGCGGGTCACGCGGAAGGTCACGCGGGTCACGCTGAAGGGTTACCCCTCGCCCCTCACCCCTTACCCCTTTCAACGTACCCGCTTCAGCATCAAACATCCCAGCGGGGGAAGCATCAGCGACAGACGATGCGGACGGCCGTGCGCGGGGATCGGGGTGGATTCGAGCCCCCCGGCATTTCCGAGATTGCTGCCGCCATAGATCTCTGAGTCGCTGTTCAGTAACTCGACGTAGTGCCCGGGCTCCGGCACGCCGATGATGTAATCCGGCCGCGGGACCGGCGTGAAATTGACCGCGACGACGACAAAATCGGACGGGTCGTAGGCGCGCCTGATGAACGACACCACGCTGCCCTCGAAGTCGCTGCAATCCAGCCATTCGAAGCCGGAATGGTCGAAATCGACTTGATGAAGGGCCGGCTGCTCCGCCTGCGTCCGGTTCAGGTCGCGCACCCACTGCTGGATCCCGCGATGCTCCGGATATTGCAGCAGATGCCAGTCGAGGCTTTCGTCGTGGTGCCATTCGCGCCACTGGGCGAACTCGCAGCCCATGAACATGAGCTTTTTGCCGGGATGGCCGTACATATAGCCGTAGAGCGCGCGCAATGTCGCGCGTTTCTGCCAGATATCCCCGGGTAGCTTGTCGAGCATCGCGCGCTTGCCGTGCACGACCTCGTCGTGCGAGAACGGCAGGATGAAGTTTTCGGTAAAGGCGTACAGCAGCGAAAAGGTCAGATCGTTGTGCGCCCAGCGCCGGTGAATCGGATCTTTGCTGACGTACTCGAGCATGTCGTGCATCCACCCCATGTTCCACTTGTAGGTGAATCCGAGACCGCCCAGATGCACCGGTCGAGTGACGCCCGGCCACGCCGTGGATTCTTCGGCAAGGGTGATGGAGCCTGGATATTGCGAATGCGTCTGCACGTTGAGCTGGCGGACGAATTCCATCGCTTCGAGGTTTTCGCGGCCGCCGTAGACGTTGGGCAGCCACTCCCCTTCTTTTCTCGAGTAGTCGAGATACAACATCGACGCGACGGCGTCGACGCGCAGGCCGTCGATGTGGTACTCCTCCAGCCAGAACAGCGCACTGCTCAGGAGGAACGCCCGCACTTCATGGCGCCCGTAGTTGAAGACGAGCGTGCCCCAGTCGCGATGTTCGCCCTGCCGGGGATCTTCGTGTTCGTAGAGCGCCGTTCCGTCGAACCGCGCGAGGCCGTGTGCGTCTTTCGGAAAATGTCCGGGCACCCAGTCGAGGAGCACGCCGATGTTGTTCTGATGACATTCATCGACAAACGCCTTGAAGTCTTCCGGCGGTCCGAAACGGCTCGTCGGCGCGAAAAACCCGGTCACCTGATAGCCCCACGACCCGGCAAACGGATGTTCGAGCACCGGGAGGAGCTCGATGTGCGTGAACCCCATCTCCTTCACGTAAGGAATGAGCTGCTGCGACAGCTCGCGGTATGTCAGGGCCGCGTTTTCGCGCTCCGGCACGCGCTTCCACGAGCCGAGATGCACTTCGTAAATCGATACCGGCTTGTCGAACCAGCCTTTGTTGTGGACGCGCCGCTCCATCCACTCGTGGTCGCGCCACGCGTGGCGGTCGAGATCCCAGACGATGGCCGCGCCGCTTGCGTCCGACTCGAAGAACACTCCGTAGGGATCGGCCTTCTGGAGCCTGGCGCCGTCGACGCGGGACAGGATCTCGAATTTGTAGCGGTCGCCAGCGCCCACGCCGGGGACAAACGTTTCCCAGATGCCGCTCACCGCGAGGTTGCGCATCACATCCGAGCGCGGGTCCCAGCCGTTGAAGTCGCCAATGACGCTCACCTGTTCGGCGTTCGGCGCCCATACGGCAAAGTGCACCCCCTGTTTTCCGTCGACCTCACTCCGGTGCGCACCGAGCTTTTCGTAGGAGCGGTGCAGCGTACCTTCGTTGAAAAGATGCAGGTCGTATTCGGTGAGCACGCGCTACGCCTCCACTTCCATCGTTCCCTCCGCCACGAACACAGACGTGCCACCCACACGTACCCGCGAGATGTTGCCCGGCTCACCCTCAATCGAGACGTGGATCCAGCTCGGGCGACCCATCTTGACGCCCTGCAGATTCACCATCGCCCGCGCCTCGCCGGGCGCGACGACCGAGTGGTGGACCAGATACGATCCCAGCGGCCCGCTCGCCCCTCCCGTCGCCGGATCTTCGATGATGCCAAGCTGCGGCGCGAACATCCTCGAGTAGGTCGTCGCCCCATCACCGGCATCCCCGCGATCGGTCGTGAAGACGTACGCCTCGAAGTTCATGAGGCGCGCATCCGGCGCGGCGCGATCAACCGCCGCGCGGTTGGCGAGCGGTACGAAGATGAACGGTACGCCGCACGATACCTGCTGCACCGGCAACCCCGTCGATCGAATATCGTCTTCCAGCAGGCCCAGGGCGGCGGCGATCTGTCCCACGTCGACCATGATCGGACCGAACACGGGAGTTTGCTGCGTCATCCAGGCGAAATCAAGACCGGCACCGTTCCATTCCATCGCCACCGGGGTCGGACCGATGTTCAACCCGAACGACCACTGCCCGCGTCCGGCGGCAATCGCACCATCCCGGGCGAGCGCGAAGGTGCTCCCGACGACAGGGTGGCCGGCCATTGGAAGCTCGTTTCCGGGCGTGAAGATCCGCATGCGGACGTCCGTGTCAGGACGTTCTGCCCGCGTCACGAACGTCGTTTCGGCGAAGCCGATTTCGCGCGCGATCTGCTGCATGACGGCCGACGGCAGCCCGGCGGCGTCTGGAAACACGGCGAGCTGGTTTCCGGCGAAGCGCCGGCCGGTGAACACGTCGTAATGCAGGTACCGGTAGCGGGAAATGGCCATGCTAGGATGATTATTCTACGAATCGTAGAAGGAGAGCTTCCCCCATGATGAGCAAGATGAGATGGTTCCTTGCTTCGTGTCTTACCGCGGCGCTGGCGATCGCTCCTGCTGCCGCGCAGACTTCCACGCCGGCGAAGCCATCGACACCGACAACGCAGAAACCCGCACCCGCAAAACCGGCTGCGCCGACGACGAAGCCCGCTCCGTCAACAGCGAAGCCGGCGCCGTCCACGGCGGCGCCCGCGGCTTCGACGGCCAAGCCGACCGCCCCCGCGACGCCTGCTGCAACTGCGGTGAAATACGGGCCAGGAGTGTACGCCCACTTCACGACGAACCAGGGAAGCTTCATCGTGAGACTTTTCGACAAGGACGCGCCGATCACGGTGCAGAACTTCGTCGGCCTGGCGGAAGGCAAGAAGGCGTGGACCGACCCGCGCACCAATCGAAGCGTCCGCCGGCCCTATTACAACAACCTGACGTTCCACCGCATCATTCCGAACTTCATGATTCAGGGCGGTGACCCGACAGGCACCGGATTTTCGGGGCCCGGCTTCAAGTTCAACGACGAGATCAGTCCGAAGTTGAAGCACGATCGCCCGGGCATCCTCTCGATGGCCAATTCAGGGCCGAACACCAACGGCGGGCAGTTCTTCATCACGGTTGCACCGTATCCCTCGCTCGACGGCAAATATTCGATCTTCGGCGAGGTCGTCGAAGGTCTCGATCGCGTCGTCGCGATCTCGAAAGTTCCCACATCAGGGCCGAAAGGCGATCCCCCGAACAAGCCGCTCTCACCGGTCGTCATGAAGTCGGTGAGAATCGAGCGCGTTTCGTAGTGCCGCAGGTTGTCGTGGTCGTGGGCGCCGGGTTCGCGGGTTTGAACGCGGCCAAGAAGCTCGCGAACAAAGACAACCTGCAGGTCGTTCTCATCGACCATCGCAACCATCATCTGTTCCAGCCGCTGCTCTATCAGGTGGCGACGGCGGGGCTCAATCCGTCCGACATCGCGGTACCGATTCGCGTGCAGTTCCGCAACGCGCCGAACGTCCAGATCCATCTGGCGCGCGTCACCGGCGTCAATCTCGAGCGGCAGGTCATCTTCAGCGACGGGCGCGAACTGCCGTTTTCCTATCTCATCCTTGCGTGCGGCGCGCGTCACAGCTACTTCGCTCATCCCGAGTGGGAGGAGTTTGCCCCCGGGTTGAAAACGCTCGAACAGGCGACCGAAATGCGGCGCCGGATGCTCGTGGCATTCGAGCTCGCGGAAAACGAGCCCGACGGTTCTACTCAGCGCGCCTACCTGACATTTGTCGTCGTCGGGGGCGGTCCCACGGGCGTCGAACTGGCCGGAGCGATCGCCGACATCAGCCGCACCGCAATGTGCGGCGACTTCCGGCACATCGATCCGTCGAAGGCACACGTCATCCTGCTCGAGGCCGCGCCGCGCGTGTTGACGACGTTTTCGGAGGAGCTCTCCGAGCGCGCCCGGCGCGATCTGGCGGCGCTCGGCGTCGAGGTACGCACCGGCGCCAGGGTCGATGCGATCGATGCGGAAGGGGTCACCATCGGCAACGAGAAGATCCCCGCGCGGACGGTGTTCTGGGCGGCTGGGGTGCAGGCTGAAAGGCTCGCGTTCATCCCGCCGCTCGAGACCGACAGGGCGCAGCGGATCAAGGTGGAAAAGGATTTTTCAGTGCCAGGACACCGGAATGTCTTCGTCGTCGGCGACATGGCGTCGCTCGAGATGGCGCCTGGACAGCTCGTTCCGGGCGTGGCGCCGGCGGCGATTCAAGCGGGCGAACACGCCGCGGCAATGATTCTACGAGACATGGTTGGAGATCCGCGCGAGCCGTTCGTCTACAAAGACAAGGGAACGTTGGCGACGATCGGCAAGAGCCGGGCAGTGGGGCAAATCGGACGAATTTCGCTCACCGGACGCATCGCGTGGTTCGCCTGGCTGCTCATTCACGTGTACCAGCTGATCGGCTTCCGCAACCGCACGACGGTCGTCTTCAACTGGGCATGGAACTACATGTTCTCGCGGCGCGAAGCCAGGCTCATCACCGAAAAAGAATGGCGCTTAAGGAACTGACGCATGGAAGATTGGCAGATTGGCAGATTGGGGGATAAGAACTCGAGTCTTTAATCTCCAATCTCCCAATCTCCTTAATTCACTAACTATTGGCACAACACTAATTCCTCCGTGACGTTCGAGAATCGCGTACTTGAACTGATCGAGCCGTTCGAGTCCATGATGCTCGCGACCGGCGGCGAGAACCTCGGATAACGTCACGCCTTCCTGCCGCGCGCGATCCTCGAGCAGTCGGCCGTTTTCGACGACCACCACCGGAAGGCTGCCCACGACCCGGCCGAACGCCGGCCACCGGCATTCCATCCACGAAAACACGATCTCGAGAACCACGAGCGAGGCGATCGCTACCCATGCGTTGACGATCGAAAAATCGTCGCCGAGCAGCGCCTGCTGTGTCGCCTCGCCGATGATCAGCAGCAGGATGAAGTCGAACGTGGTGATCTGGCTCAGCGACCGTTTTCCGCTGATGCGGAAGACGACGAGCACGAAGAGATAGACGGCGAGGGAACGAAATACGGTATGCATGCGACCTCGTCCTCAGAACAAAGCCAGTTGAGTAAATCGCACCGACGGTCCGTCCACGAGGCCGATCTCTGCCTCGAGCGTGCCGTACGACTCATGATCGACCTGCATGGTGACGATCGCTTCTGAAGAGCCCATCCGGATCAGATACACATGCCGGGCCGCTTCAATCGTGACCAGCTCCGGCTCCGGCACGACGCTCTCGATCCGGACGTGTTCGAAATACGGCGCCGACACGAACACGCGGACATCTCCTGGTGCAGCGCGCAGATGGAGTGTGAGGGTAGACGTGGTACTACGAGCGCACGAACCGTTCGAATTCGACGAACACGGGACCGCCGCGCTCGCCCGCTTCGCCGTGGCTCACGGGGCCTCCCATGCCGGTGAACCCGAGCAGCGCGGCCAGCACGAATAGAAAGAGGATGCCGATCCCGACCCGCTGAAAGAACCATTCCCGCTTCTGAAAATTCAGGTCTTCGTCGATGTCGAGGGTGCGGTCCTTCCGGCTCATCTGAATCTCGCCTTGATCCACCGCTCGAACGGCTCGGCGATCAGCACGAGCAAGCCAAAAGCGCAGCCGGCAAAGACAAGCGGCCAGGCGGCCCGGCTGGAGGCGATGCCTAGGGCAGACGCGAGCCAGATGGAAGCGGCGGTCGTCAGGCCTTGAACCGCCTGGTCGGACGGACCGCGGATGATGGCGCCCGCGCCGAGAAATCCTATGCCTGTGATGATTCCCTGGATGGCGGGCAGCGGGTTGTCCGATCCGTCGCCGCCAAGCGCGGCGAGCACGAAGACGGCCGAACCCAGCGACACCAGCGACATCGTGCGGAGACCGGCGGGCTTGTCGCGAACCTCGCGGTCCAGTCCGATGATTGCGCCCGAAATGACGGCCACAGCGAGCCGCAGGAACACGTCATCGTAGCCAAGAGAATCCATGCCGCAATCGTAGAACAAAAAGGTTCCGGGTTCCGGGTTCCAGGTTCCGGTTCCGGGTTCCCAGTTCTTAGAAGCGGTTCAAAACCTCCTCGCGGCAGACCTCGACAGGCCCCCGGGTGGCCGTCCGGCTCAAGCCGGACACGACGTTGACAGATTGCGGAGGGCCGCCGCGCCAGCGGCCGGTGGAATCCGTCTGCGAGGCAGCCGTATCTTGTGCAGCCGTCGTTGACCGAAGCGCGGTGAGCGGTGGGCGACACCACCGACGCGATCGACGCAACCAAGATCGTGTGCATGTCGAGTCCGGAGTCGGTGAGTCCATGAGTCCATGAGTCGTCAGAGTCGAAAGTCCGGGAGTCGGGACACGATCCAGAAGCGGTTTCAAAACCTCCTCGCGGCAGACCTCGATAGGCCCTCGGGTGGCCGTCCGGCTCAAGCCGGACACGACGTTGACAGATTGCGGAGGGCCGCCGCGCGATGCGGGCCGGTGGAATCCGTCTGCAAGGCAGCCGTATCTTGTGCAGCGGTCGTTGACCGGAGCGCGACGAGCGGTGGGCGACACCACCGACGCGATCGACGCCACCAGGACCGTAGGGATCTGCCGAGATGCGCGAGGCGGTGGCGGTGGTTGAAATTGCGCGCGGAGGCTGGGCTCCGGCTGCCGGCAGACGGATGCACCGGTCGCGTGGGTGGCGGCAACGGCTAAATGGGCGCCGTCCCGCATCGCCGGACACTATCTCTAGTTCGGGAGTCATTTCTCCTCCCCGAGATCGACGGCGATGTGGCGCCACTGGCCTTGATTGAAGCGCCAGACGCTCAACGCGCAGCGCGTTGCGTGTCCGATGAGGATGGCGACCCAGATATCAATCGGGTCGAGCGTCGAGGTCTGCTGAATGACGAAACAGATTCCGAGCGGAACGACGATCTGCGACAGGATCGAAATGTACAACGGGCTCCTGGTGTCGCCCGTCCCCTGCAGGCCGCCGGTGTATGTCAGCGCGACAGCGATGAGGATTCCCGACACACTCAGCACTCGCAGCAGTTCGACGCCGATCTCCACCACCGCCGGTTCGTTCATACCGAAGATCGCCAGCAGCTGACGCGGGAACACCATGAAGAAGAAGCCCACGAGCGCGGCGACGCCGATGGCGACGCGCGCGGCCGCGTGCACCGCGGCATCGGCGCGATCCGGCCGGCCCGCGCCGAGGTTCTGCCCGGCCACCGCGGCTGCGGCTCCCATCAATCCCACCGACGTCCACGTGATGAGAGAGAAAAGCTGAGAGTAAGAAACGGCGAAGGCTGCCTGCGCTGCGGCGCTCTGCGGCAGCGATCCGATGAACGACAGCATGAGCACGCCGCCGATGTTCATCGCAATCCCTTGAATGCCTGTCGGAAGTCCGAACCGGAACAGCGATTTGATGATGCGCCAGTCGGGGCCCCACCCGCGGCCGCGCGGAAACGACACGACCCACGCTCCGCTCGCGAGCTTCCACATCGAATACACGGCAACGAGACCCGACGCCATCGCCGTGCCCATGGCAGAGCCGGCCGTGCCGAACGACGGGATCGGCCCGAGGCCGCGGATCAGCACGACGTTGAACACCAGGTTCAGCGCCGTCATCGCAATGCCGAGCATCATCGGTGTCCGTGCGTCACCTGCCGACCGCAGCGCCGCGCTCAGCAGGAAAAACGTCATCATGCCGCCGACGAACAGAAACATGATGCGAAGGAACGGCAGCGCTTCGGCTTTCACGGCGGGAGCCGCATGGACGAACTCGAGCAGCCACGGCGACGCGAAATAGCCCAGCGGAGCCATGACGCCGAAGGAGAGAAAGGTGGCTGTAAGAAACGCCTGATAGACGGCGCGATCGACCTTGTCGGAGTCTCCGGCGCCCGCAAACCTCGCGACGAGCACGCCCATGCCGGAAAACAGGGATGAGATGAAGACGATGACGACGAGGATGATTTGCCAGCTGACGCCAATGGCGGCGTTGCCGGTAAAGCCGACGAGGTGGCCGACGAGCGCGTGGTCGACGATGCCCTGCAACCCGCCAACGATGTTCGTGAGCATCGTCGGCCACGCGATTTTCCAAACAGCGGGACGGAGCGGTCCGTCCACCAGCGAACGGTCGTACCGAGGTCTATCGAGGACGGTTGCCACAGCCCATAAGCATACCTACCCTGGTCACGTAATAGTGGTGTACGTAGTGTCCGGCTTTAGCCGGACTCAAACTGAGGAGATGTAGCCGGATCTATCCTGGCGACATCAGTGCCTTCAACCCATTAATCAGCATCTGCACGGCAACCATGACGAGCAGCATCCCCATCAGACGCTCGATCGCGATCAACCCGCGCTCGCGCAGCACGCGATAGAAGAACGTCGAGCTGAGGAGAATCGATCCGCCAATCGCCCACGCGATCGTCACCGCAATCCACAGCGACGTGGCATGCCCAGGGGAGGAACGCTGCAGAAGCAGCAGCGCCGCGAGCGTTGACGGCCCGGCAAACAGCGGGATCGCGAGCGGAACGAGAAACGGCTCTCCTTCCAGCGGCTCGCCGACCATCCCACCTTCGCGCGGGAAGATCATGCGCAGCGCGATCAGAAACAGCACGATGCCGCCGGCAATGCTCAGCGTCTCCTGCTCGAGCCTGAGGAAACGCAGCACGTAGTTGCCGAGGAAGAGAAATGCGAGCAGCACGCCGTAGGCGAGGAGAATCTCACGGACGAGGACGATGCGGCGGCGTGGCGCCGGTACGGTTTTCAAGATCGCGAGGAACGTCGGGATGTTACCGAGCGGATCCATGATGAGCAGAAGCGTGACGACGGCCGCGAACACGTCCATAGGCTCAGGGCATCTTACGCTGACAGAGCGGAGAGCAGAGTAAAGAGCGAACAGCGCCGGTTCGGGTCCGGCTTTAGCCGGACCGCAAATCGTCGGGCGCGGACTCCGCACGCGCCAGCAGCATCTCCCGCTCGCGCGCGTTTCGCGTCAGCGACGCCGCGCGGGTGAACTCCGCGCGGGCTTCCTCCAATCGCCCCAGCTTTGCGAGTAAATCTCCACGCACGCTCGGCAGGAGGTGATAGCTCTTGAGCGACGGCTCGTCCATCAGCCCATCCACGATCGCCAGCCCCGCTTCCGGACCGAATGCCATGCCCACAGCGACCGCGCGATTCAATTCGACGACCGGCGACGACGTAATCCGGAGGAGGCCGGCGTAAATTCCGGCGATGCGCACCCAGTCGGTAGCGGATGCCGACGCCGCTCGTGCGTGGCATGCGGCGATGGCCGCCTGCAGCGTGTACGGTCCACGCTCGGGTGACAGCCGCTCCGCGCGCTCGAGTGCGGCGAGGCCCCTGCGAATCAGCAGCTGATCCCATTTGCCGCGGTCCTGCTCGAGCAGCAGCACCGGTTCGCCTCCGGGCCCGAGCCGCGCGCGGGAGCGCGACGCCTGGATTTCCATCAACGCGACGAGGCCGTGTACTTCGGCTTCGTCAGGCGCGAGCCCCGCAAGCACTCGACCCAGGCGCAGCGCGTCCTCGCAGAGACCCGGACGCATCCAGTCGTCGCCCGCCGTGGCCGAATACCCTTCGTTGAAGATGAGATAGATGACCTCGAGAACCGACGACAGCCGCGCATCGCGATCGTCGCCTCTCGGAACTTCGAACGGCACCGATGCCTTCGCGAGCGTGCGCTTCGCGCGGACGATGCGCTGCGCGATGGTGGGTTCCGGGACAAGAAACGCCCGCGCGATTTCGTCCGTCGTCAGGCCGCCAAGAAGGCGCAGCGTCAGCGCCGCCCGGGATTCGGCCGAGAGGATGGGGTGGCATGCCGTGAAGATCAACCGCAACAGGTCGTCGCCGACGTCATCGTCCAGCGACGCTTCGATGTCAGGCATCGCGGCGTTCTGCTGCTGCTCGAGCTCGTAGCCGAGCTCCGCGTGCTTGCGATCGAGCATCTTGTTGCGCCGGAAATAGTCGACGGCGCGATTTTTCGCCGCCGCCATCAGCCACGCGCCGGCGTTTCTGGGAATGCCCGAGGCGGGCCACTGTTCGAGCGCGGCGACGAGCGCGTCGTGAGCGAGATCCTCCGCGAGACCGACATCACGGACGATGCGCGCGAGTGCCGCGACGATTTTGGGAGACTCGATGCGCCAGACCGCGTCGATGGCGTCGTGTGTCTCAGTAGATGTCACGACTACCGATCAGAACATAACGGGTCAGCCAGTAGCCAGTGGCCATAGCCAGTAGTCCTGTGGCTAGTAGCTAGCCTACAAGCCACAGGACTATCGGCTACTGGCTACTGGCTACCGGCTTGGTAGCCGTCTCCAGATTGGCCAGCCCCTGCTCGAAATCGGCGCCGATCAAGCTGTCCATGTTCATGAACACGGAAAACGCTTTGCTGAGGAAGTTGTTTTCGCCGCTCATCGTCCAGGTGACGTTCGTGCCCGGCCCGCTCGGCGCGAAATCGAATTGGGTCGTGTTCGTCGCCGCGAACGGCCTGATGAACTCGAGCCGAATCGTGACGCTTTGCGGCGGCCGGCTGTCTGTGATCGTCATGCGCCCTTCGCCGACGTCGTTGTTCCCTTTCCAGCCGTACGACGCGCCGGGGCCGGCTGGCGCGCCGCTGTACTCTCTCGTCATCGCGGGGTCCCGTTTTTCCCAGGGCGACCACGCCGGCCATTTGTGAAAATCGTTCACGTGCGCGTGCACGACGTCCGGCGGCGCGGCCAGCGTCCGCGACCGCGAGATGCTGAAATGCGCCGGCCGGGTGGCGATGTAGGCGGCCAGCGCCGCGAGCCCGACCGCCAATCCGACGAAGATCTTTCGCAGCATCGTCTTCTCCCTTACTCAGCTGTTCGGGGGGCGTTGCCGCCGATTTTACTGCTGAGTTAAGATTTCTGCTTCTCGAGCTGATCGGCCACGCGGCGATGGTGCTCGATGGCGTCGCCGGGGGCAAAGTCCTCGAGCTCGAAATACTGGCGCAGCTCGACCTCTCCGTCCTGGAACGGAACGCGTTTCGCCCATTCGATGGCCTCTTGTTTGGATTTGACCTGAATGATCCAGTACCCGGCGATGAGTTCCTTCGACTCGGCAAACGGCCCGTCAACGACGGTGCGTTTGTCGCCGGAAAACTGGATGCGTGCCCCGGCGGAGCTCGGCTTCAGGCCCGAACCGTCCAGCATCACGCCGGCTTTCACCAGTTCTTCGTTGTATTTAGCCATGTCAGCGAGCGCTGATTCGGTCGGCATGACCCCGGCTTCGGATTCTTTGCTGGCTTTTACGATCATCATGAATCTCACGGCTGACCTCCTCAAATGATGGTTACTGATATTCCCGCCCTCTACAATCACGACGAACGAGGCCGGGCCAAATCGACACGGAGGATTGCATGAACGGCGTTCGCGTACTCGTAGGCACTCGGAAAGGTGCGTTCGTTCTCACTTCGGACGGAAAACGGGAGCGCTGGGACGTCACCGGCCCCCATTTTGCCGGCTGGGAGATCTATCACGTTAAAGGATCGCCGGTAGATCCCAACCGGATTTACGCCTCGCAGTCGAGCGGCTGGTTCGGGCAGGTGATCCAGCGCTCAAATGACGGCGGCAAGACATGGGAGGCCGTAGACAACAAGTTCGTCTACGACGGCGTCACCGGCACGCATCAGTGGTACGACGGGACGCCGCACCCCTGGGAATTCAAGCGCGTGTGGCACCTCGAGCCGTCGTTGAAGGATGTAGATACGGTGTATGCCGGCGTCGAAGATGCGGCGATGTTCCGGTCCACCGATGGCGGGCAGTCGTGGCATGAGCTGTCGGGACTGAGAGGTCACGGGTCAGGCCCGCGCTGGCAGCCGGGCGCCGGAGGGCTGTGCCTTCACACCATCGTGATCGATCCGACCAACAACGACCGGATCTTCGTGGCCATCTCCGCGGCTGGCGCATTCAGGACAGAAGATGGCGGGAAGACGTGGCAGCCGATCAACCGCGGCCTGCGGTCGCAATACATTCCGGACGAAGATGCCGAGGTCGGCCACTGCGTTCACCGGATTGCCATGCATCCGTCGCGGCCGAACGTCCTCTTCATGCAGAAGCACTGGGACGTGCTGCGCACCGACAATTCGGGGGACTCGTGGACGGAGGTCAGCGGCAACCTCCCCACCGATTTCGGGTTCGTCATCGATGTGCACGCGCACGAGCCGGAAACGATTTACGTGGTGCCCATCAAGAGCGACTCCGAGCACTTTCCACTCGACGGCAAGCTGCAGGTGTTCCGAAGCCGGAGCGGCGGCAACGAGTGGGAAGCGCTGACGAACGGGCTGCCGCAACAGGATTGTTACGTGAACGTGCTGCGGGACGCGATGGCCGTCGACACGCTCGACTCGTGCGGCATTTATTTCGGCACGACCGGAGGTCAGGTGTACGTATCACCCGACGGCGGCGACACGTGGAAAACGATCGTCCGCGATCTGCCGCCTGTGGTCTCCGTCGAAGTGCAGACGATTTAATGGGGTCAGACCCTCTTTTTACGTTTTTCGTAAGCGGGTCTGAATAAAAGAGCGCGTTGTGGTTACGGAAAACGTAAAAAGAGGGTCTGACCCCTTCGTGATTCGAGTGGTGCTGCCGGCGCACCTGCGTACTCTTGCGCGCGTCGGGGGCGGAGATCTGCTGCTCGAGGTGCCAGGGCAGCCGACACTGCGCGCTGTGCTCGACACGCTCGAAGCCCGCTATCCGACTCTCCGCGGCACGATCCGCGACCACGTCACGCTGAAGCGCCGGGCGTTCATCCGCTTTTTCGCCTGCGAAGAAGATCTGTCTCACGAACCGCCCGATGCGCCGCTGCCCGAAGCGGTCGCCGCCGGCCGCGAACCTCTTTACATCGTCGGCGCGATCGCGGGCGGATAACACGTGGTCGTTCACCTGATCGACGGCACCTACGAGCTCTTCCGTCACTTCTACGGTTTCAAGCGGACCAAACTGCCGGAGCGCCCGATGAGCGCCGTGGCCGGTGTGCTCGGCACCGTCGTGCAGATGCTCGAAGAGGGCGCGACGCACATCGCCGTCGCGACGGACCACGTCATCGAATCGTTCCGCAACGAGCTCTGGGCAGACTACAAGACCGGCGAGGGCATCGACCCGGCGCTATGGGCGCAGTTTCATCCGCTCGAGGACGCGCTGGTGGCGATGGGCGTGACGACGTTTGCGATGGTCGAGCTCGAGGCCGACGATGCGCTCGCCTCGGCCGCGCGTATCGCGGCCGCAGATCCGCGCGTACAAAAAGTATGCATCTGGACGCCCGACAAAGATCTCGCGCAATGTGTGGACGGCGATCGCGTCGTGCAGATGGATCGCCGCAGCGGCGAAATGCGCACGGCCGCTCTCGTGCGCGCGAAGTTCGGCGTGGACCCGCCGTTCATCCCCGACTACCTCGCGCTCGTGGGTGACGCGTCCGACGGTTATCCGGGAGTTCCGGGTATCGGCGCGAAGACCGCCGCGAGGTTAATCAACCAGCACGGCCATCTCGAGCAGTTTCCGCTCGACGTGCTGCGTGACAACCGCGACCGCGCGCTGCTGTTCAAGACACTGGCGACTTTGCGGACGGACGCGCCGCTGTTCGCGCGCGTCGAAGAGCTGCAATGGACGGGACCAACGAGCGCGTTCACCTCAACCGCCGAAGCGATCGGCAGCCCCAGGCTGGCGGAACGCGTGCGAGTTGTCGCCAGGCGCACATCCCACTGATTTATACTCAAAACGTATGAAGCTGAAATACAGCCTGCTGCTCGCGGCGGCGGTACTCGCGGGCCCCACGTTCGCACAATCGCCCGCGCCGGCCAATGCCGGCGCCGCGCTGCACGCGATTTTCGATCGCGAGTGGGAGTGGGAGCTCACGCAGGATCCGCTGTGGGCGTCATACCTTGGCGATCGACGTTGGAACGATCGATGGCCCGACATGACGGCGGGAGCCATCGCGTCGAGACAGGCGCATCGCGAAAGCGTCTTCAAGGAGCTCGCGTCGATTCCGCGCGAGCAATTATCGCCCGCCGACCGGTTGAACTACGACCTGTTCCGCCACCAGTACCAGATGACGGTCGAGGGCTTTCAGCACCGCCAGCACCTCATCCGCACGTCGACGCTCGACGGCGTCCAGGGCACCGAGTTCATCATCGATTCGCTGCGCTTCCAGACCGTGAAAGATTTCGAAGACTGGGTTGGGCGTCTCGATGCGTTCCCCGCATACGTCGATCAGAACATCGCGTTGATGCGCGAAGGGATGAAGGCCAACGTCCTGCTGCCGAAGGTCGTGATGCGGCGGGTCCGCGAACAAATCGCCCAACTCGTGTCGCAGCCCGCGGATCAGAGCGGATATTTCCGGCCGTTCCGCACCATCCCGGCCACGATCAGCCAGGCCGATCGCGACCGTCTCACCAACGCGGCCCTCGAAAGAGTCCGCACGCGGGTGCAGCCGGCGTTCGCCCGTCTGCTCGATTTTGTCGACCGCGAATATCTGCCGGCGTGTTACGACGGCGTCGGCTGGTGGCGGACCAGCAGCGGGCTTGCGGGCTACCGCTACTTCGCTCGATATCACACCACGACCGATCTGGCCCCGCAGGACATTCACGCGCTCGGGCTGAAAGAGGTCGCGCGCATCCGCGGCGAGATGGAAGCGATTCGGAAGCAGGTCGGCTTCAACGGCACGCTCGAGGAATTTTTTACGCACCTGCGAACGGATCCGAAGTTCTTCTACAAAACCGGCGAAGAGCTGCTGGAGGGCTACCGTTCGGTCGCAAAACGCATCGACCCCGAGCTGATCAAGATCAGCCGCAAGCTGCCGCGCGTGCCGTATGGCGTCATCCCGATTCCCGACGCCATCGCACCGATGTCGCCGACGGCGTTCGCCAACGGCGGAGCCCCAGACGGCTCGCGGCCGCCGTACTTTTTCGCCAACCTCTACAAGCCGGAGACGCGGCCGAAGTGGGAGATGATGGCGCTGACGCTTCACGAGGCGATGCCCGGCCACTGCATGCAGATATCGATTGCGCAGGAGCTTGCCGACCTGCCGCAGTTCCGGCGGCACGGGTTCTTCACGGCCTACGTCGAAGGGTGGGGACTTTACGCCGAATCGCTCGGCGAAGACATGGGCATGTACAAAGACGACCCGTATTCGAAGTTCGGCCAGCTCACCTACGAGATGTGGCGGGCCGTGCGGCTCGTCGTGGACACCGGCATTCACGCCATGGAATGGGAGCGCGAGCGGGCGATCAAATATTTCATGGACAACGCCGCGAAGACGGAGAACGACGTCACCAACGAAGTCGATCGGTACATCTCCGTTCCCGGTCAGGCGCTCGCCTACAAGATGGGCGAGCTCAAGATCAAGGAGCTCCGCCGTAAAGCAGAGAGCGCGCTCGGCGACAAGTTCGATCTGCGGGACTTCAACGACGTCGTGCTGCAGTCGGGAGCGTTGCCGCTCGACATCCTCGAGCAGCGCGTCAACGAATGGCTCAAGGAACGACCCTGAAGGCAGTCAGGGTGCGGTCGGTTCCGCTGCTCGTCTCCAGCACGTAGTCACCCACCGCGAGCGGCGCCAGCGTGATTTCCACTCTGCGCCAGCGCGTGCCATCGGCGGCTTCGCGAATGACCGCCGTCAGCGGAACGTTCAGCGCGTCGCCAGTACGTCCGAGCAGCCGCGCGGCCACCTCGTTTCCGAACGCAGCCGGCGTTTCGACTATCAGCCGTTCTGTTCGCCGGAACCGCAAGTCTGCTGTCGGGATTTCGCGCGCGCCCATCCGTCTCGAAAAGATCACGCCGGTCCCGAGCGGCGCGGCATCGAGGGTGAATGACGTGACATCGGTCGAGCCGAGCGCGGCGGTGCCCTTGACGCGTACATGAAGACGATAATCGTCTGGCGCGAGCGGCGGGGTTGGCGTGAGCACGATGGACGCGACAAGCGTGACCGGATCGATCGAGGCGCGGCCGGTGGCTACCGATTTTCCTGCTCCATTCGACAGCGTGGCTTCCGCTTCGCCACCGCGCGTCCAGTCATCGCCGGATGTATTCGCGCGCGGGACCTCGGCGACTGCCCGTATCACGGCGACTCCCGCGGGCGTCCATGCCGCCACAGCTTTGACGCGGAGCGGGAGCTGCCGCGAAAACGTCGAGAGCGCTGACAGCGCCTCCGTCATCATCTTCATATCCGTGCCGCCGGGTGACGCGGCCGACACGACAGCCCGCGAGGCTTCGGATGCGGGCGCCGCCAGATAGCCCGAGCGCGCGCGCACGCGAACGCCCGGGCGTTTGATGCGCACGGCGATGTTGTGGAATCGCCCGTCGGGCTTCGCGTTCGAGTAGTACCCGAGAAGGTAATAGGCGCTCAGGTCGTCTACGATGCGGCGGATGCCCGACTCCATCAGGTGCGGCTGCACGACCGCCTGGCCGTCGGTGATGTCGGCCAGCATGCCGAGCGCCCTTGCCGGTCCGGTCGTGATCGATCGATACGCGTCGGCGAACCCACCCGGACCGATCGGATAGAAGGACACGTTCGCGCGGTTCGCTCCGCGCAGAATGCTGACGAGCCTCTGCTCGCTGTGAATCTCGGCCAACATCTGCCGATCGTTTTCGCATCGTCCGCGATCGAGCGTGCCAAGCCCATCGTTCGTCACGACGGTGGTCGAAGTGTCCGTCGTTCCCGGCCGGCCGGTTCTCGGATCGCGGCCAACTGGCGGCAAGGGGATGGTCGATTGGGTGCCGCTCTTCGGGTCGACCAGCGGCCTGGCCAGCGCGCGATCCGGTCCATAGAGAGGCCACCCGTCGGAAATGGTGATGACCGCCTTGCGCTCTTCGCGCAGCGTTCGGAGGTGCTCGACCAGTCCCTCGAGCGCGTCGAGCACCACCATCTCGCGCCGGCGCGCGATCATCCTCTCGGCGAGCCCGTCTCCGCCCGGGACGTTGTAACACGCCTCATATTCGATCTCCGTCTTGTCTCTCGTCGCGAGAAGCTCGCGGGCGCCCCAATATTTCGACAACATCTCCTCGATGTTGTTCGTGCGCCGGGTGAACGTAATGTCGCGCGCGGACATTTCCGGGGTCATCACGGCAATCAGATCATCGCCGCCGATGAGCGAGTTCAACGCGTCGATTAAAGGACGCCTGACGTTCATCGAGCCCTGCAGATCGACGTGGCGGGGATCGAGGAACAACACGAACACGCGCGCTCGCGGGTCTTTCAGCGCGCGCTGCATCTCGGCCATGGTCGACGGCTCCGGGCGCAGCGTCTGCGGACGGCGGACGGCAATCTGCACGTGCTCGAACTGCTCGATGGTCTGCGGCACTCCGTCTTCCAGTAGTTCCACTTCGTCGACGCGAAGGTCGATGATGGGCTTGTCGCCCGCGAGCGGATACATGTCCACGCGCACGTAGTTCACCGCGGTTTCGAACGTGCGCGGCGGATCCTGGGCTGCCAGTGAAACAGCTGCGCCAGTGACGAGCAACGCCGCGAGGACCTGTCGCATCGTGTGAGTCTACCTCCGGGCTCGTTCCTGCCTGAAGAGTTCGTAAAGCACCACGCCGCCGGCCGTTGCCACGTTGAGCGATCGCTTGATGCCGGCCATCGGAATCCGGACTCGCGTGTCGCATCGATTCAAGATCTCGCCAGGCAATCCTTCGACCTCGTGTCCAAAGACGACCAGCACGGGAAACCGCGGCGTCCACTCGAAGAGATCGACGGCACCCGGCACTGTTTCAATCGCAGCCGTCTCGCAGCCCGCCGAGCGCTGCTGCTCGATGAGCGCGATGGCGTCGGCGCGCTCCCAGGGCACGCTCTCTTGCGACCCAAGCGCAGTCTTCGCAATCTGCTTGGATGGCGGCGCCCCTGTGAACCCCGACAGATACAGCTTCGATACACCAACGGCGTCGCACGTCCGATAGAACGCGCCAACGTTATACAGACTCCGAACGTTGTGTAGCAACACTGACACGCGCATCGAGATCCCTTCACGGACTCCCGGACTCCCGGACTCCCGGACTCCCCGACTCCTCGGACCTCTTTCGTATTGTCGTAGACTCCTCAACATGGCGATTGTCGTTCAGAAATACGGCGGCAGCAGCGTGGCCGATCTTCAAAAGCTCCGGAAGGTCGCCGAGCGCGTCATGCAGACCCGCAAGCAGGGGCACGATGTCGTGGTCGTCGTCTCGGCGATGGGCGATACGACCGACGAGCTCCTGACGATGGCCAAGCAGGTCTCGTCGAGTCCCGACAGGCGCGAGCTCGACATGCTGCTGACGGCTGGCGAGCGCATTTCGATGGCGCTGTTGTCGATTGCCATTCGCGAGCTCGGCGGCAACGCGATCAGCTTCACCGGCAGTCAGTCCGGAATCATCACCAACGATCGCCATGTCGATGCCCGCATCATCGAAGTGCGGCCGTTCCGCGTGCAGGACGAGCTTGCCCGCGGCAAGATTGTCGTCGTCGCCGGCTTTCAGGGCGTCTCGTACCGGCGCGAAGTCACCACGCTGGGACGCGGCGGAAGCGATACGACGGCTGTCGCGATGGCCGCGGCACTGAACGCCGAATACTGCGAGATCTGCTCGGACGTCGACGGCGTCTACTCGGCCGATCCGCGTGTCGTGCCGGCTGCCCGCAGGATCGGCACGCTCTCGTATGAAGAAACGCAGGAGATGGCTGAATCTGGCGCAAAGGTCCTGAACGCGCAAGCCGTCGAGTTTGCGAAGGAAAAAGGCATTGCCATCTACGCGCGGGCGACGAACGGACCGCTCCCGGGATCGGATCCTTCCGCCGACGGAACCGTCGTCCGGCGCAACCCGCCGCGCATGCCCGGCACTGTCGTCGGCGTGGCCAGTGAACGGGACGTGCTGGTGTTGGAAGCGGATGTCGACACCGACGATCTCTTACGCGCGCTGGACGAGCATCACACGTCGGGAAAGCAGCTCCACGTGTCGACGGACACAGGTCACGCAACGCTGGTGATTTCGCGCGAGAACCTTCATGACGAAGCCAAAGTGCAGCGCTCGCTGGAGTCGCGCTTCGGGGATCGTGTCAAATTTTCCGGCGGCTATGGCGCGGTGAGCGTGATTGGCACCGGCATCAACGCCACCTACGCAAATGTCCGCGACGGCCTGGCGGCGCTGCGTGAGGCGCGCGCCGAACCGCGCGGGCTCGCCACCTCTTCGTTTCGCATCACCTGGATGCTCCCGAACGACAGCGTCAATGACGCCGTGCGCATGCTGCATGCACGCTTCATCGAAAAGTCGGCGGCGCCGGTTCCGTGACGCCAGCGCGGCAACGTTCTTGCTGCGACTACAGGGAAGGAGTGAAGATGCGACCAACACTGATTCTCGCGGCGCTTGCGTTGTCTGTTTCCGCTACGGCGAATGCTCAGGAGCCTTCGACGCCGGCATCGAAGAGCGACGACAAAAAGCCCATTACCGTTACCGGGTGCCTGCAGCCAGGCGCGCAACCCAATCAGTTCGTGCTGGCAACGACGATGGATCCGCTGGCAAAAGGCGTGGCCGTCAGCACGTCCGGCTCGGTTCCCAACGTCACGTATCAATTGAGCGGCGGCTCGAACCTCGGCGCGCACGTCGGCCACCGCGTCGAGATTACCGGCACGTCATCGGGCGCTGCCCAGAAAGCTGTGTCCACCGATAGCAGCGTGACCAGGACGCCGGACAAGCCGAACAGTCCAGACCCGAAGGTCGAGGTCAAAGAAAAGGCCGCGATCGAGCTTCGCGATCTGCAGATCCAGTCGATGAAGATGGTTTCCGCCAGCTGCGCGGCGAAATAATTAGGGGTCGGGTGTGATGGGGTCAGACCCTATTTTTACGATTTTTGTAAAAATAGGGTCTGACCCCATTTCTTTCACACCCGACCCCGATTTTATTTGGGCTCTTCGAAGATCTGGCGAAGCTCGCATTCGCCCTCCCCGACGACTCCCAGGAACTCCTTCGCCAGTTCGATTGCGTGCTCCTTGGAGCGCGCTTCGAGAATGGCAAACCCACCGACAACTTCTTTGGCCTCGGTAAAGGGGCCGTCTTTGACCGTGATCTTCGTCCCGTCCTTCCGGACACGGGCGCCGAGCGCGGATGGCAGGCACCCCTCGGTGGCGACCAGCTCGCCGGTCTTCATGAACTTTTCGATGAGCGCTCCCATCGCGGTCATTTCTCCCTGCGTTGGCGGCTGCCCCGTCTCCACTCCCTTGTAAATCGACAGATATCGCATTCCTTCGTCTCCTTGAAATGTCGGGCTAATCTACCCTCTATCAGCACGTCGAACGAAGGTAGCGGGAATCGACAGCGCTCGGGAGGGCATTCGTGAGAACGACAGCAGTCTGTGTCCTGGTCATCTGCCTGGTGACTGTATGCGCGGGGCAAAGCAACCCGGCGAGCAGCGCCGCGCGCAGTTGGCGCCAGCAGCACGAGCGCCCCATCCTCGACGAACTGCTCGCGTTTCTCGCGATTCCAAACGAATCCCGCGATCGCGCCGGCATTCAGCGAAACGCCGAGTTCATCGTGAAGATGATGGAGAAGCGGAACATTGCCCACCGGGTGCTGTCCATTCCAGGGGGAAGTCCGCTCGTGTTCGGCAGCCTTCCGTCGCCGGGCGCGACCCGGACCATTGTGTTCTACGCGCATTATGACGGTACGTCGCTCGACCCGAAAGAATGGGCCACGCCGCCCTACGAGCCTGTCTTCCGCAACGGCCGCGTGGAGGACGGCGCCGGCGTCATGACGCGTCCGCCGGCAGGCAGCCCGATCGATCCGGAGTGGCGCGTCTACGCGCGATCGGCCGCCGACGACAAGGGGCCGATCGTCGCGATGTTCGCCGCGCTCGATGCGATGCGGGCCGCCGGCGTCGCACCGAAATCGAACATCCAATTCGTGTTCGACGGAGAGGAGGAGGCCGGCTCTCCCAGCCTCGAGAAGACGCTGGTCGCGAATCGCGCTCTATTCGCGCCGAATAGCGTCTGGCTGATGTGCGACGGGCCCGTGTATCAGACCCGCGAGCCGCTCATCGTTTTCGGAACGCGCGGGGTGATGACGCTCGACCTGACGGTGTATGGACCGCGATCCGAGCTGCATAGCGGCCATTACGGAAACTGGGCCCCTAATCCCGCGCTAGGGCTGTCTCGATTGCTCGCGTCGATGAAAGACGAGGATGGGAAAGTATTGATTCCCGGCTTCTACGACGAAGTGGAACCGCTCAGCGGCGTCGAGAAGCGCGCCATCGCGGCAGCGCCGGTGCTCGACAAGCAGCTCCTGCAGGACTTCTGGCTCGGATCGGCTGAGGGCGGCACGGCCACCTTGAACGAGCTGATCACGCGTCCATCGCTGAACATCCGAGGATTGTCTAGTGCGCGAACCGGCGCACAGGCCAGCAACGTCATCCCGGCAACCGCGACCGCCACGATCGACATCCGGCTCGTGAAGCGCATGACGATCGCGCGCACGCAGCAAGTCGTTCGCGATCATCTTCGGCAACAGGGCTACTTCGTGGTGGATACAGAGCCGGCGGCTGAGATCCGGCGCGCGCATCCGCGCGTGGTCAAGCTCGAATTCACGCGAGGCGCCGAAGCAGAACGGACGTCGATGGAGCTCCCCGTCTCACAGGAAGTGATTCGGACGATCGAAAGTGTCCGCGGGCCTGCCGTGAAACTACCGACGATGGGCGGCCAGCTGCCGCTGGGCGCGATTATCCGTCCGTTCAACGTACCGCTGGTGGTCGTGCCGATGGTGAACCACGACAACAATCAGCACGGACCCGATGAGAACCTTCGAATCCAGAACTTGTGGGACGGAATCGAGCTGATGGCGGCGCTGCTGACGATGTAGCGATGATCAGACTGCTTCGTTGAACACGGCAATCACCGGCCCGTGATCGCTCGTGCCGAACTCTCGCTGCACGACACACGACACGGTCGTCGCCGCTATGCCCGCGGTGGCCAGTACAAGATCCAGGCGCCATCCGATGTTGCGCTGCCTCATGTTGCGCCACGGCGCCCACCAGGTGAACAAATCCGGATTGTCGGGCTCCAAGCGGCGATGCACATCGACGAGACCGTGGCCGATGATGCGCTCCAGAAGCTCACGCTCATCGGGCCGTTGACCAATCACGTTGGGCTTCCGCTCTTTCAGGTGAACGTCCATGTCCGTCCGAGCCACGTTGAAATCGCCGCACAACACAAGCGGCCGGTTCGACGCATTGTAGGTGTCGGTCATCGAGGCCAGCGACTCGAGAAACCGCATCTTCGCTGGAAAATCCTTCCCGCCGTTCGGGACGTAAACAGATGCCACCGTCAATTGCGGCAACCTGGCTGTGACGATCCGCGACTCGTAATCGAATTCCGGATGTTCGAAGACCGGGCGCTCAGGAGCCGCGGACTTGCGCACGTGCAATCCGACTCCAGAGTAGCCCTTCCCCCCATGCCAGTAACACCAATACCCTTCGATATCACACAGCCATAACGGCAGCTGGTCGATCGTCGCTTTGATCTCCTGAAGACACAGCACATCCGGCTGTTCTTTTTCGATGAATTCCTCTACCTGCGCCTGCCGCGCACGAATGCCGTTGACGTTCCACGTCGCGATCTTCATCGGTCATATCGTGATTCGAATGGCAGCGCTATCACAAGCGCCGTTCGATAGAGTGGCTATTAACCACAGAGTGCGCAGAGAACCACAGAGAAGAAAAACGATTTCTTCTCTGTGCGCTCTGTGTTCTCTGTGGTTGGAAAAGCGGATGTCGAGGAAGTGTCCGGCTATGGAGTCACGACGACGTGAATCAGATTGAGCTGGTAGTAGAGGTCTTCGCGAAATCGCTTGGCTTTCACCTCGTGCAGCAAGCCGGTTGGCGCTCCCGTGATGAGCCGCACGTCCGCTGCGTAAGACGCGCCGACGAACGCGAGCAGGACCTGCTGCTCCGACAGCGTGCTCTCCTGGATATCGCAGTAGATGGTACCGGTCGCGGCCTTGCGCAGCACGTCAGGGTCGTCGAGAAGGTGACTGCAGGTCGTCGTAATGAAAGGGTTCCTCGCCCGGCGGCTTCTCTGGTGAATCTGCTGCGCGACGAACCGGCGCATCGCCTGGCTTTCCGCGGTGATCATCACGCGACCGCTCACCTCTGCCGCCAGTTCGATTTCGTCGTCCAGTGCCGGAGCTACTCTGCTGGTAAGACCTTCCATGGATCGTCCTCCGGGGGTGTGTGAGGCAAGGTCGACGCCATCCAGCTCACCGCGGCGCGGCGGAATAATTGTTCCCTAAACACAAATAACAACAGCACTTGTGGGTTCGGACCGTTGAACAGCAACCCATCGGCCAAATGACCTATTGCCGTAATATCGGCAATTGCCGAAGTCGCTTTCGTCATTTCGGCATCGGTGTTAGTCTTGGCGCTTCATTTTCCGATGACCACCCACGAGCATCCCCACATCGGCGAGATGGAGCGGCTTCAGCAGGAGCTGCGCGAAGAGCGCGATCGCCTCCGGCTGATGCTCGACGTCAACAACCTTCTGGTCTCGCGGCTCGACTATCCCGAGCTGCTGCAGGCGCTGTCGGTGTCGCTGCAACGGGTGGTTCGTCACGACTCGGCCAGCGTCGCGTTATTCGATCACGCGACCGGACAGCTGAAGCTTCAGGCCCTGAAATACACCGATGCGCCCGATGTCTTCGAGCCCGACATCGTCCTCACGCTCGATGGATCCGCGGCAGGCATCACCTATCAGACCACCATTGCTCGCGTGTTCCGCAAAGTAGATCTCGACACCTTTTCCAGAGATCAGCCGCCGCTGCTGCCTCCCACGCTGCAGACGCTGTGCTGCGTCCCGCTTGTGACGCGCCGCGGCTGCCTGGGAACGCTGAACGTCGCGAGCGTCGATCCCGACGCCTTTCCGTCGCGCGAGCTCGACCTGCTCAAGCAAATTTCTTCGCAAATCGCGATCGCCGTCGAAAATGCGCTCGCCTATCAGCAGGTCTCGGACATCAAGGATCAGCTGATCGAGGAAAAGCATTACCTCGAGTCCGAAATGCGGCTCGAGCACGACTTCGACGGGATCATCGGCGCCAGTTCGGCGCTCAAGCGCGTGTTCGAGGCCGTGGAGACCGTCGCGCCCACCGATGCGACAGTGCTCATCCGTGGAGAGACGGGCACTGGAAAAGAAATGCTCGCGCGCGCGATTCACAACCTCAGCCCGCGCCACAATCGGACGATGGTGCGCTTGAACGTCGCTGCGCTGCCCGTAACGCTGATCGAAAGCGAGCTCTTCGGCTACGAAAAGGGCGCGTTCACCGGCGCGGTCACATCACGCACCGGCCGGCTCGAGCTGGCGAATCACGGAACGCTGTTTCTCGATGAAGTCGGCGACATGCCGCTCGAAGTCCAGCCGAAGCTGCTGCGCGTGCTGCAGGAGCGGGAATTCGAACGGCTCGGCAGCACCCGCACGCAACGCGTCGACGTCCGGCTGATCGCGGCAACGAACCGCAACCTCGAAGCGATGGTCACCGACGGGCTGTTCCGGCGCGACTTGTACTACCGCCTGAACGTCTTCCCTCTCCACGTTCCTCCCCTTCGCGAACGTCCCGACGACATCCCCGCGCTCGTGCGGTATTTCGTCAGCAGGTTCTCACGCCGATTCGGCCGCCGTGTCACGGTGATTCCGGAAACGACGATGGACGCGTTGCGCAATGCGACGTGGTCGGGCAACATCCGCGAGCTCGAACACTTGATCGAGCGCTCCGTGATTCTGTCGACGGGCGCCGAGCTGAAGGTGCCACTGTCGGCACTCGAGCCTGTCGCTTCCGACCCCATGCGCGCGCAGGCTGCCCGGGGACAACTTCGGCAGGCCGAACGGCAGGCGATTCTCGACGCGCTAAGGGCGACAGGCGGGGTCGTCAGCGGTCCGGACGGCGCGGCCGCCAAGCTCGGAGTGAAGCGCACGACGCTCCAGTCCAAGATGCGGAAACTGGGCATCCTCCGGCCGCCTTTCTGAACTGATCCAAACCGAAAGCGACTGCCCTTTTTCGGCGTCTATCGCGCAGGTGAGCTCGTCGCCGGGGCCACACGCGGCAGCGGTTTTCTGGGTAGTTTCTGGTCGCGATTCGCCGCGTGATAGGCAAAGCTCGCGACGATGACGGCGTTCTGAATCAGGCTGGAAGGCTGAACCCGGTCATACACGTCCATGTTCGTATGATGGGTCCGTGTGCTGTACTCCACCGGGTCCTGAATGAACTGAAAAGCGGGCAACCCTACCTCGTCGAACGCAACATGATCGGTCGACATCACGTTCCGGATCGCCAACGTGGTCATGCCAATGTTCCTGAACGGCTCCATCCACGCCTGAAACACCGGACCGACAGCTTCGTTGCGCTGGAGAAAAACCCCGCGGATTGATCCCGTTCCGTTGTCGACGTTGAAATAAGCCGCCAACTTCGCATGGTCGGGCTTCAGCGTCATCGTCTGGCGGTCCGCAAAATGATCTCGCACGTAGGCGCGCGACCCCAGCAGGCCCTGTTCCTCGCCGGTCCAAAGCGCGATCCGAACCGTGCGACGCATCTTGAGGCCGGTAGCTTTCAGAATCCGCATCGCTTCGAGCATGACGGCCACTCCCGCGGCGTTGTCAGTAGCGCCGGTACCGCTGTGCCACGAATCAAAGTGCGCGCCGACCATCACGACCTCGTCGGGCACCACACTGCCGGGGATTTCGCCGACGATGTTGAATGAGTCGAGATCGTCGTCATAGAACTTGTTCGCGACATCGATCTCCAGGCGAACCGGGATCTTGTTCTGGACTATGCGAACAATCCGGTTGTAATGCTCGGCTGCGATCACGAGTTGCGGAAAACTTCCGGGAGCTTTCGGATCTCGGAACCCCATAGGATTCGCCCCTCCGGCCCGGCCCGTCGCCGGAGGCCCCAGCACGAAGAGCGTGCCGCCGTTCACTCCGCGACTGGGCTCGAGGGTTGCGAGAACACCTTCACTGGCAAAAAATTCCGCGCGCAGGCGGTTCAGCGCTTGCTGCGCTGTAGCCCCGCCCGGAGCAGGACCGCCGCGACCCCGGTTCGGCGTGGGCGCGGGCTCGCGTGACAACTCCTCGAGTGCGCGCTCGTCGTAGAGCCTCGAGAGAGGCGCCGACGACAGCGCGACGGCGAGGGCCGGGGCCGTCATCACGATCTTTCCTTTCAGTTTTCCCCGATGAGCTTCAGTGTCTGCAGCCGATCCGATCACGGCAATCGCCACATCCGCCTCGACCAGGCCGGCTGTGCCCGGCGTCCATGCTTTGGGAAAACCGATGACGGGAAATTTCTGGGGAACTGTTGCATGCAGATAAAACTTCTCGTTCGACCAGCCACGCCCGAATGGTCCCCAGCGCTCCTGCTTCACATTGACAAGGCCCCACTCCGTCATCTTCGCGGTCGTCCAGGCGGCCGCGGCTTTGATGTTGGGTGAGTTGGTGAGTCGAGGGCCATGGATGTCGGTGAGATAGGCCATCGACTCCATCACGGCGGAGCGCTCGTATCCTTCGTCCTTGATCTTGTAAAGGGCGTCGAGATCACTTCGATCGTGCGCCTGACCGCCCAGGAGGATGGGGGTCAGCAGTAGCGCGAGAAACGGCGTCGCCAGAAAATGGCGTTTCATGTAGGCTCCTGAAAGGTGCGGATTTTATCACCCCGGACGAGATCGGCCCGAAGCGGATCCCATTGCCCGGAACTGTCACAAAGCTGCCTTCGCGACGATAAACAGAGTATGCGTCACACGATCGCCATCTGCCTCCTCGCGGTGTCGTGCGCGGGGGAGGCTGCGACGCCAACCACTCCTTCGCCGTCCGGCAACCCGGCGCAGTCCACGCCGCCATCCGCGGCGCCGGCGGAGGCTCCACCTTCGCAGGTTCCCGCGCCGAGCACCAGCATCGTGCGGCTCAACGAAGATTTCAGCCGGTCGCTGTTTCCGTCGAACAACTGGTGGAACCGCGACATCTCGAGGGCGCCTGTCGATCCGCAGTCGAGTGCCTACATCGATTTCATCGGCCGCACACGCCGCCTCCATCCCGACTTCGGTCCGCCGCCGTATGGCATTCCGTATGTGAGCGTCGGCTCGACCCAGGCGCGCGAGAACGTGGCCTTCGTGGCATATGGAAACGAAAGCGACGAAGGGTTCCGCGACGAAACCGGCTACCCGATTCCCGAAGAAGCGAAGACCCGCCCGAACTACATCGAAGGAGGAGTACCTGGCGGAGGGACGAGCGGCGACCGCCATCTGCTGATCGTCGATCGCGATCGCTGGATTCTCTGGGAGCTCTTCGCGACGCGCTGGAACGCCAGCCGATCCCGGTGGGAAGCGGGATCCGGAGCGGCGTTCGATCTCTCGAGCAACAGCCGCCGGCCGGAGGGTTGGACATCGGCGGATGCGGCGGGCCTGGCCATTCTCCCCGGCCTGGTGCGATTCGACGAAGCGCACCGCGGTCCAATCACCCACGCGCTGCGCGTGACCGTACGCTCGACAAACGGCTATGTGTGGCCGGCGTCCCACCGTGCCGGCAGCACGCCAGGGGCGCTCCCGTTGGGCGCGCGACTCCGGCTCAAGGCGTCGAAGAACCTCTCGTCGTACCCGTCGAACATCCGCAATATCTTCCGCGCGATGCAGACACACGGCCTCATCGTCGCCGACAACGGCAGCGACATGTTCATCAGCGGCTCATCTGACTCACGGTGGAGCAACGATGAGCTGAACCCCGCGTTCCGCAGCCTCACGGCGGACGACTTCGAAGTGATTCAGCTGGGGTTCGAATAACGCGAACGTCATCGCCCCGATACCTCGTCGTTGCACGCAGTCACTAGAATCTGCGGGCTTCGTCAAAGGAGACGCGCGATGACCGCAAAAACCGTGTTCCTGTCGCTGGCTGGATTGATTGTGTGCGTTGGCACGACTGGGCACGCGTCCGAGCCCCTTGTCGTCACTCCGATCCTCAGCACTTCGCCGCTGTACAACTACGAAGACGCTCCCGCAACGCCCGATGCCGATGACCCGGCCATCTGGATCAATCGCGAAGACCGCCAGCGCTCGCTCGTCATCGGCACAGCCAAAGACGCCGGCCTGCTGGTGTATGACCTCGCCGGCCAGCTGATCCAGGCGATTCGTCCGCCGAACGCGCCGCACGTGTCGGCCATCGACCCAGCGACGCCGACCGGCCCGAATCCGGCCACCGAACCCTGTCCGGGCAGCGCAAGCGGCGAAACGTTCGGCCGCTTCAACAACGTCGATATCGCATACGACGTGCGGTTGGGCCCGTCTTCACGCGTCGATGTCGCAGTCGTCTCCGATCGCGGATGCGATCGGGTCCGCTTCTACAAGATCGATCCGTCGGATCCGGCCGGGCCGCTCGTCGACATCACCGCGCCGGATGTTCCGAGGGTTTTTCCGTTGCGTTATGACCAGCCATCGCCGCTGCAGTCAGAGGGAGAAGAAGGATGGCGGCCCAATCCCGTCGATGATCAGAACACCGTGTACGGGCTCACGATCGCGCCGGGAGACGAACATCCGGAGATCTTCGTCTCGGAGCGGGAACGCGGCCTGGTGCGGCAGCTGCAGATGTTTGCGACTGACGCCGGCCTGAGCTACCGCCTCGAGCGGACATTTCTCTTCGACACGAATTTCAAGCTCAAGGGAGAGCATGGACCGCGGTACAGCTGGACGCCGTGCCGGGAAGCGGCGAGCGAGGAGCCGCAGTCCGAAGGGCTGGTGTTCGATCGCGCGAACGAGACGTTATATGTCGCCTTCGAGACGATTGGCCTGTACAAGCTCCCGATGTCGCGGCCGCTGCCCGACCTCGTAAGGGTCGGGGTCGATCACCTGATCGAACCGGTCACGTCGTTCGGACGTCCGTATCGCGCGGTTCCCGATGACGACGAATTCGAGTGCGAATACGACCCCGAAGGCATTCCGGCTCCTGGCGATATCGACGCACCTGGCTCACACGTGAATGCCGGGCAGTTTCTCGCGGCCGATCTCGAAGGGCTGAGCATCGTTGTGAGCTTGCCCGGGCAGACGCTGATGCTCGCGTCGAGCCAGGGAGACTCGAGTTTTCACTTCTACCGCATCGGACGTCGCAGCATCACGCACCTCGGGTCGTTCCTTGTTGACGGCGTCGGCGATACCGACGGCGTTCACTACGTGCCCGCGGCGATTCATCCGGAATACCCGCTTGGCCTGCTGGTCATCCAGAACGGCGAAGCGCCGGAGCCTTCCGATACAGAGCCGGTGAATGGTTATGAATTCGACGGCGCGACGCAGTTCAAATACGTCAACTTCAAGGATGCGTTGAAAGCGCTGGAGTAACCACGAAGGGCAACCACGAAGCACGAAGGCGCGAAGCTAAACACGAAGACACGAACAGGATGACGCGATGGACCACGAAGACGCGAATTGCATCACACGATGACGCATGAACGCGACGGCGCGAACTGCAACCAACCCACGAACACGATGACGCGTCGTAAAGCTGCGCCCCCAAGAACATCACAGAAGACTAGAAGGATAGGAGACTGCGATTTTTGCAATCTCCGTCAACTCGTTCCGGACCGGAACGAGTTACGGCTGCGCCTCATACAACACGATGACGCGATGCCGGACGTGGCACGCACCGACGACCGTAGAAGTACCACGAAGACGCGAAGACAACACTAAGACACGATGACGCGCGATGGAACCCGAAGACGCGAATTGCATCACACGATGACGCGATGAACGCGACGGCGCGATGCGGCGCGATCCAGGAAGACACATCGCAGAAGACTAGAAGATTAGGAGCAGTTTAAGAATCCGCTCGCGGGGCCTGTCGCCGTCCGGCTAAAGCCGGACACTACGTACTCACAGATTGCTACGTACTCACAGATTGCGGAGCGCCGCGCTCGAGGCGGCCGGTGGATCCGTCTGCAAGGCAGCCGTATTTTTTGTGCAGCGGTCGTTGACCGGAGCGCGAAGAGCGGTGTGCGACAACACTGACGCGCTCGAAGCAACCAAGAGCGAATATATCTGCCGAGATGAGCGAGGTGGTGGCGGTTGTTAAAATCGCGCGCGAAGGCTGGGCTCCGGCTGCCGGCAGACGGATGCACCAGCCGCGTTGGGCGCGGTGACGGACAGTGACCGTCCGGCTAAAGCCGGACACTACGTACTCGCAGATTGCTACGTACTCACAGATTGCGGAGCGCCGCCGCTCGAAACGGCAGATGGATCCGTTTGCAAGGCAGCCGTATTTTGTGCAGCGGTCGTTGACCGGAGCGCGAAGAGCGGTGTGTGATCGTCCGGCTAAAGCCGGACACTACGTACTGACAGATTACGAGTTACGACCCGACAGATTACCGAATGACGACAGGCCCCTTCTCGTCAAATCGTTCGCGTCGCGCCTCCGTCCATGTCGATGAGCGCACCGTGCAGGAATCGTCCTTCGGGACCGACGACAAACGCTGCCAGGCTTGCGATGTCAGCCGGCTCGCCGATGCGCGTGACGGTTTCCGCGGTGACGAAACGCCGCTCCGCAGACGCCAGATCAGTTCCTTCTGCACCCGCCATATCGGCAAGGCGCTTCTTCAGACGATCCGTCCGAATCGCGCCTGGATTGATGGCGTTCACCTGGATGCCGTCCGCCACACCGAGTGCGGCGAGCGCCTTCGTCAGGGACAGAAGAGCCGCGTTGACCGAGCCGCCGATCGCAAACGCCGGCCCCGGCGTCCGGCCGCCGACGCCAACGATGTTCAAGAGCGATCCGCTGGTGGCTTTCAGGTGTGGCCATGCGGAGCGTGCGAGCCGCACCGCGGCGAAATATTTGAGGGCGAACCCGTCGATGAAGTCCTCGTCTGTCAGCGACAGGAAGTCGCCGCGCTTCGTGGCGCCGGCGTTGTTCACGACGATGTCGATTTTCTGAAACCGCTCGAGGGCAAAACTTACGAGCCTGCCGCACGCATCAGGCTGGCGGAGGTCGAGCGGCAGCACGGCAGCTCTCCCGCCGGCCGATGCAATCTCGACCGCGGCGGCATCGAGGGTTTCCGGCGTGCGCGCGCACAGCACGACAGACGCGCCCTGCGCCGCCAGCCTGGCGGCGATGGCGCGGCCGATGCCGCGACTGGCCCCCGTCACGATTGCAACTTTGCCGTCGATGATTACTTCCGCTGGACTTTGACGATCAGCACGAAAAACATCTTTCCCGGCTCGACGATGGTCTGATGCGCCACGCCCGGCGGCATCACCAGCACGTCTCCCGTCGACACCTTCTGCGACTTGCCGCCGACATGCCGCGGCCCGCGAATTTCTCCGTTGCCTGTGTCCTTGGCGTCCTCGATGGTGCCGCCGTAGAGAATGGTCGCCTCACCACCCTGGACGACGAAGACGTCGGTCCAGTTCTGATGCAGCTCGCCCGCGCCGCTCCCGTCGCGGCGCAGAATCTCGAACTTGTGATTGCCGAGGTCCGACAGGATCTCCGACGCGCTCGCGGTCTTCTTGGCGGTCTGCCGCTCCTTCAACGTCGGTGAGTAGCCGCTCAGCGCCGAAGCCGGCCAGTAGACGATCTCGCCAGGGGTCTGCGCCAAAGCCGTCGATGCCAGGGACAGCAGGCCTATCACAAGACACATTCGTCTCACGGTCACCTCCATACTGGTTGCGTGGCAATTATCGTTGCCGCCGCCGCGATGTCAACGCGGATCATCGCACGCGGATCATCGCACCCAGAAGTCGATCTCCCGTTTTGATGCGCCTTTCAGGTGGCCCTTCTGCCAGTCCGCTGTTTCCGCGAGAGCGCTGAACGGCTTTCGCTTTTGCCGCTGCATCTGATCCACATACGCGAGCCAGCGATAGTGTTTGTAGACGCTGAGAATGTGAATCGCGTATTCGAGCGCGAGCTCGGTGTTGTCGCGGACGATGACGAAGTTCTCGTCGTTTTTCGTGCTGGCCGAGCCCGAAAAGTTGTGGCTGCCGGTGATGATCACCGGCTTGGTGAACGGATCGACGACGATCACCTTCGAGTGCACGATCGCATAACCGATGACGCCGCCCTGAAAGGTGAGAAAGTCCTTGCGGGTGACGGTCGCCGCCCACGAGGCAAACGGCGACTTGACGCCTTGCGGCTGCACGACATCCAGGTCGAGCCGGCGTTTGACCGCATCGCCGACCATGGCCACCTTCACCTCTTCCTCGTCTTCCACTTCATCGGGCGGCAGCGTGCTGACGACGCCTTTGACGTACAGCTTTCCAGGCGTGTCCATTCGCTTGCGGATGGATTTCAGGGTCTTGGCGCCGCCCGGCTGAAACATCAGGAACAGCACCGCTTCTTTCGCGCCGTTCACCACCTCATCGAGCGCCTTGAGGTCGACCTCCTTGCGAGCCCGCGTGAACCAGATCTCCGCTTTCCCCGTCGCCAGGCTCACCTTTTTCGGCGAGCCGTTCGACGTGACCAGCTTGTCGGGAAACGCGCTCTTCGCGTCGCGCAGCAGCTTCCACTGCTCGAAGTACTTTGCCGCAAACGCCTCGTTCTTCACGAACAGCGCGTTATTGGTCTGCGTGCACAATCCTGTCTTCGTCCAGTTCGTGCTGCCCGTCCACACCGCAACCGGCTTGGGCGGCTCGCTACCGGTCGTCAACACGAGGAACTTGTTGTGCCCGAGCGCCCCCGGGGAAATCATCCGGTCGTGCACCTCGAAATTCTTGTCGCGCAGAATTTTTCTCGCGGCGGCGTTCTGGTCGCGCTTGCGAGCCTCAGCGCTCGTCTCCCCCTTTTTCTTCGTGATCGAGCCGTTGGCAAGCACGACGTGCCCTCGAGACTTGAACTTTCCGAGCTCGCCGACGAGCTCTTCGTCTTCCAACTCGTACAGCGCCCCGTACACGTGCCGCTTCTTCTTGCGCGCATCGGCAAGGATGCGCACCAGGTCGGACCGCAGCACGCCTGAAAGAAATTTGCGAATCGGCAGCTCGTGATCGCCGATCGTCTCTTTGAAGTGCTTCAGCGCGTCCTTGAGAGTGGCGAGCCCCTCGTTGACGCGCAGCTTTTCCAGATAGCGCGCCATGAACTGCGAGATCACCAGGCCGCGGTTGAACGCCGCGGCAACGTCTTTTCCGGCATCGCTCGACACTTCCACCCAGGGCGTCCATCCGCTGCGCTCGGCGATGTTCTGGACGAGCTGCGTACCGTCGTGCACCATGGGCACGACCCGGTATCTCACGCGATCGCCGGTATCGACCGAATGATCGGCCCATGAAAATCTCTGGAACGGCCATTCCGTCGAGGGCCGCGCGTCGCCGGACTTCGCGTTGTCTTTCTTGAAGCCGACGCGGTTGTCGAGCACCGTCCGCGCAATGGAATCGTCCGGGCGCTTTTCTTCACGCTCGATGGCAAAACCCCAGCAGTCCGGGAGCGCGGTGTCGATTCTCCAGAAAATGACGACATCGTCGCAGTTGGCAGTAGCGGAAATTCGAACGGGCATCGGCTCCTCCGGATCCAGGGAACGTGCGCGGTATGATGGACGAATGCTGCCAATCCGGCCTTGGTGTTCGGTCGTTGCGCTGCTGCTGATCGCCGATGCCAGCCAGCGGGGCTTCGGCGATGTCGTCACTGCCCTCCAAAGGTAATAACGACGCACTTCGAATTGTGAACGCGCGATCACCCTCCACGCCTCTCGTGCGGGCCCGCCCTGCAACGGCGACAAGCCGGGGCACCGCGGGGCTGTCTTCCGACCTGCTGGTCGAATCGGCCAGAAGGCTGCGGGCCCTCACATTGCTCTACGCGTTTACGTTTTTCATGGCAGCGTTCTTTCCGGCGCTGCTCTTCCCCGACGATCGCGCACTGTTGTTTCAAATACCCGCAAACTGGGTTCCTGGCGTCGTCTCGATTGCGATGGCGCTTCTGGTCTGGGCGTTCACCATGACCAGCCGCGTGCGTTTATCAATCGTGATGAATGTGGGCCTTGCCTTCGAAATCGTGAGCAGCTATGGGATCGCCATCGCTGAATATCTCGAGCCCACCCGGCTGAACATCAACGGCTGGATCGGGTTGTCGTGGGTCGCGGTCTGGACGCTGCTCTTCACCGTCGTCATACCGACCCGTCCGCGCAAGGCCCTGCTGGTGAGTCTCGCGTCGGTAAGCTCCGTTCCCGTGGTCATCGGTTTCATGATCGTCACGCGACGGACGACCTTCCAGCCGAACTTCGCGCTGTTTTTCTTCTGGATCGTCTTTCCCTATCTGCTCACGACGATCATGTCGTACGTGGGGGCGCGCGTCGTCTATAGCCTCGGCAAGGCCGTCACCGAAGCGCGAGAGCTCGGCAGCTACCGGCTGGTGGAACGCCTTGGCGCCGGGGGTATGGGCGAGGTCTGGCGCGCGCAACACCGGCTGCTCGCCCGTCCGGCGGCCATCAAGCTCATCCGCATCTCCGAGTCGGCAGATGCCGCCGGTTCGGAAGATGCCATTCGACGCTTCGAGCGCGAGGCGCAGGTGACTGCGGCTCTCTCTTCGCCGCATACCGTTCAGCTGTTCGACTTCGGCGTGGCCGACGACGGGAGCTTTTATTACGTGATGGAGCTGCTGGAAGGCCTGGATTTGGAGACGCTCGTTCGACGGCACGGTCCGCTGCCGGCCGAACGCGCGATCTATCTGATGCGGCAGGTATGCCACTCGCTGTCCGAAGCCGAGGCACACGGGTTGGTACATCGCGACATCAAGCCGGCCAACCTCTTTGTGTGCCAGTACGGCGGCGAATACGACTTCGTGAAGGTGCTCGATTTCGGAATTGCCAAGGCCACCCATCACATGATGGAGACGGGAACCCTGAGCTTTACGAGAGACAACGTGCTCCACGGTACCCCGGCCTACATCGCGCCGGAGCAAGCGCTGGGCGGAGCGCCGATCGACGGCCGTGCGGACATTTATGCCGTCGGATGCGTCCTGTACTTTCTGCTCACGGGACAGCTCGTGTTCTCCGGCGACACGCCCATGGCGCTCGTCGTGCACCATGCCTACACGGCGCCGACGCCACCGTCGGTCCGATCGGAATTGCCGATTTCAGCGGCGCTCGACCGTCTTGTCCTCGACTGCCTTGCCAAACATCCCTCCGACCGGCCGCAGTCGGCGAAAGAGCTCTCTCGACGGCTCGCGGAAGCAGACGGCGTCCAGCCGTGGACCGATGAGCACGCGCGCAGATGGTGGGAAACACATCGCCCGGCAGCGTCCTGATCCGGATTTTTGAACCGGATTTCAGCGTTTTGTGTTGACACAAGCTGTTGGATCACCTAGTAATGTAGCCTCCCGGACAATATCCGTCTCCACATTGGAGGGCTGCACCATGAGTCTTCGGTTGCTCCTAGGCGTGTTTCTTCTGGCAAGCATCGCGTTTCCCGTGTCGGCACAGACACCTTCTGGTGAGATCAGCGGAGTCGTCACCGACTCCAGCGATTCGGTGCTTCCAGGCGTGCGCGTCACCCTGACCAACGTCGCGACGAATGCGGTCCGGCTGACCCAGACGAACGAGGCGGGCGTCTACGTGTTTCCCGCGCTTCAACCCGGGACCTACACCCTGAAAGTGGAGCTCGAAGGGTTCTCCACCGCCGAGCGCTCAGGCATCACGGTGCAGGTCGGCAGCGCCTACCGGTTCCCGTTTTCGCTTTCCATCGGCGCGCTGACCGACGTCGTGTCGGTCGTCGCGGACACCCCGGTGATCCAGACGCAGAACGCGTCGATCGGCACCGTCATCGAAAACCGCAGCATCGTCGAGCTGCCCCTCAACGGCCGCAACTATCTTCAGCTCGCGTCGCTCATACCGGGCGCCACGACCAACGGCCCCGCGTCGGCCCAGGGGCAGCAGCGGATGGGCGGCCAGCGCAACAGCTTCTCGCTGAACGTCGCCGGCCAGCGGATCCACTTCAACCACTACTCGCTCGACGGCGTCGAGAACACCGACCTCAACTTCAACAGCTACATGCTGCTGCCGTCGGTTGACGCGCTCGAGGAATTCAAGGTCGAATCGGGCATCTTCGGCGCGGAGTTCGGCCGCGCCGTCGCGCAGATCAACGCGAGCACGAAGTCGGGCACGAACGCCTTCCACGGAACCGTCTTCGAGTTCGTGCGCAACGCGAAGATGGACGCGAAGAACTTCTTCGACCCGCAAGACAAGCCGATTCCGCCTTTTTCACGCAACCAGTACGGAACGACAGTGGGCGGGCCGGTCATCAGCAACAAGCTGTTCTTCATGTTCAACTGGGAAGGCCTTCGCGAAAACAAGTCGCTCACGAACAACGCGTCGTTACCGCTGACTGCCTGGCGCACCGGCGATTTCTCGAACTTGCGCGACGCAAACGGAAATTTGATCGTCATCTACGATCCCTCGACGGCGTTGTACAACTCGGCCGGCGACGTCATCCGCGCGCCGACACCGTTCCCGGACAACAAGATTCCCGCCAGTCGCATCCACCCCGCGTCGAAGAAGCTGATCGACTACTATCCGACGCCGGAACAGGAGCAAATCGGCACGAACTTCGTCAACAACGAGGCGCGCGAGGTCAACTCGGACCAGTACACGTATCGACTCGATTACACCCAGAGTTCGACGATGAATTGGTTCTTCCGGCACAGCATCTCTCGCGAGCTCGGCTACGATCCCTTCCCTATTCCCGACATGGGGAGCAACACCGACACCGACGTCAACCAGATGGTGCTCGGCGTCACGCAGACAATCGGCGCGAACAAGCTGAACGACATCCGGGTCGGATACGGGCAGTTGAAAAACGCGCACATCTCTCCGCGCGCGAATGTGGAGAACGTCGTCAAGGAGCTCGGCATCAACATCCCGAGCGACAACCCGCTCTATTGGGGCGTGCCGAACATCGGCGTCACCGCTCTCTCCGGCCTGGGCGAGGAGAGCGACGCGCCGTTCATCAACGACGACAAGACCATTCAGTTCGTGGACAACTTCTCGTGGATTCTCGGCAACCACTCGGTGAAGTTCGGCGGCGAGCTCCGGCGCGTCATTTACGACCAGATCGGCGGCGTGGTCACGCGCGGACGGTTCAATTTCGACGGCCGCTATACGCGGCAGCCGCTTCTGCCGGCGGCGCAGCGTGGCGGAGCGCCGTTCGCGGACTTCCTGCTGGGACACATGAACAACTCGGAATCGCAGGTCGGCGCCCCGATCGCCGATTTCCGCTCGAACTACTACGCGCTCTACATCCAGGACAACTGGAAAGTGACGCCGAGCCTTACCGTCGATTACGGTCTGCGGTGGGAGTACGACCAGCCCTTCACCGACAAGGACGACAAGATCGTCAACATCGACTTCAACTGGGACAACAGTTACTTCCCTGTCTTCGTGCGGACCGGCGAGGGCGATCCATATGAAGGCAACCCGCCGTTCCAGCTCGCGTCGAACATTCCATATGTACGCGACGGCCGCTTCGGCCGCGGCGCCTACAAGCCCGATTACAACGATTTCGCCCCACGGCTCGGCATGGCGTGGTCGGTTAGCCCGAAGACGGTTGTCCGCGCCGGCGCAGGCATTTACTACGTTCGCGACATCGGCAACGCCGTGTTCGACATCGTCCGCAACGCGCCGTTCACGATCCGCCGTAACGAGCCAGCCGAGACTTTCCGGCCAAACCTCAGCTTCGAGCAGCCATTCGCGCGCACGGGATCGCCGACGTTCATCCTCGCGGCGGAATACGACATGCCTTCGTCGTACATCGGGCAGTGGTCGCTCGGATTCCAGCGGGAGCTGCCGGGGCAGATATCGGCCGAAGTCACCTACTTCGGATCGACCGGCGTGCACCTTCGCCGCCTCATGACCTACAACAACACCGAGCCGAGCGCGCTGTCCAACACCAACCTGTCGCGTCCGTTCCCCGACCTGGGCGGCGTGCAGTTGATGAGCGCGCCGAGCCACTCGAAGTACAACGCGCTCTATCTCAAGATGCAGAAGCGGTTCTCGCACGGCATCAGCTTCCTCAGCTCGTTCGCGTACGGGAAATCGATCGACAACGGGAGCGGCGTGCGCACGTCCGTGGGAGATCCGCTCACCCCCTCGAATAACTACGACCTCGAGCTCGAGACCGGTCCGTCGGCCTTCGATTTCCGCAAGCGCTGGACGACATCGTGGATCTGGGAGCTGCCGTTCGGCCAGGACCGCCGCTACATGAATCACGGTGGCGTTGTCGACTTCGTCCTCGGCGGCTGGCAGCTTGGCGGCATCCTGACGCTGCAGGACGGGTTCCCGTTCACGCTGAGCTGCAGCACCGGCACCGTGCAGAACGGCGGCGGCGGATGTTACCCGGATCCCGCACCGGGCAGCCCCGATTGGCAGCTGCCGGCGAGCGAGCGCAGCCGGACCCGATACTTCAACACGGCCGCGTTCGTGGATCGCAATCCGGAGTACGGCACCGGCAACCGCTATGGAACCGTGAAACGGAATACCGTCGTGGGACCGGGCATCAAGAGCTTCGACATGTCGCTCAACAAGAACTTCGGGATCGCCAGCAACAATCTGGAGTTCCGCATCGAGGCGTTCAACCTGTTCAACGTGCCGATCTGGGGCCAGCCGGGATCGCAGCTGGGCCAGCCGACTCTACGGCGTCATTACCAGCACGCGAATGGACTCGCGCCAGATTCAGCTGGGGTTGAAATTCACGTTCTGAGGGTTCGATGCACCTCGCGGGACGGCCGATGGAGGAATGGATCGAGCGCTACGGACACAGCCACACACACCCGTTCAACCGGATGTGTCACGCGCTCGGAATTCCTCTCATCGCGCTGTCGCTGCCGCTCGTCGCCGTCGCCGGGCTCTGGGGACGGTTCTGGCAAGTACCAACGGCGATGTTCCTCGCGGGCTGGGCGCTCCAGTTCGCGGGGCACATCGTCGAGGGCAAGCCGCCTGAATTTTTCAAAGACTGGCGGTTCCTGCTGGTCGGCTTGCGGTGGTGGATCGCGAAGGTGCTTCACCGCGCGTCTGAGATGTTCAAGGGCCTTTCGGTTAGGCTCAAGCCCACCATGATCCTTCCGCGCCGGGCGACGACAGCCGCGTGCGTGCTATTGGGCATGTTCCTCAGTGCTCAGACGCCGGCCGCGCAACAAGCCACGGTTGCGGCGAGTGCCGGCCTCAGCGATGCACTCGAAGGGACGACCCGGCTGGTGACGCCTGCGATCGTCCAGATTCTGACGATGTCGTACTCGCCTGGTGACGGCGTCCTCCCGCAATCTGCCGACCTCATCTCGACACAGCGCGCCTCGGGCTCGGGCGTGATTGTCGATCCTGACGGCTACATCATCACCAATGCGCACGTCGTCCGCGGGGCACACCGGCTCTTCGTCGAGATTCCAACAGCATCTTCCGGGCGGTCGCTGCTCGCGGCACGAAGCCGCACCGTCAGCGGGCAGGTTGTCGGCATCGACCTCGAGACCGATCTTGCCGTCGTCCGGATTGACGAACGCAAATTGCCTGCGCTCGCCTTTGCCGACTCCGACCAGCTGAACCCCGGACAGCTCGTCCTGGCTCTCGGAAGCCCGCTCGGTTTGCAGAACTCAGTGTCGCTCGGTGTGGTGAGTGCCATTGCGCGGCAGCTCGAGCCTGAATCGCCGATGGTGTACGTGCAGACCGACGCGTCCATCAATCCCGGAAGCAGCGGAGGACCGCTGGTCGATGTGCGTGGACGGATCGTCGGAATCAACACGATGATCACGACACGGGGCGGAGGCAACGAAGGGGTCGGATTTGCCGCACCGAGCAACATCGTCCGGACCGTCTACGAGCAGATTCGCAAATTCGGGCGCGTCCGGCGGGGTGATATCGGCATTCGCGCGCAATCCATCACACCGACGCTCGCCGCAGGCCTGGGCCTGCCGCAGCAGCGCGGCGTGATCCTCGCCGATGTTCTGCCCGGGAGCCCCGCGGCGAAAGCAGGCGTCCATCCTGGAGACATCGTCCTCAGTGTTGACGGCAAGGAGATGGAAAACGGGCGGCAGCTTCACGTGAACCTGTACCGCAGGGTCGTCGGCGAAGCGATCGCCCTGGAGATCCTCCGGGAGGGCAAGACCGTAATAATGGCGGTGAAGATCGCCGAACGGTACGATCCCTTGTCGGACGACGTGCAGGCACCGGACCCTCGGGAGAATCTCGTGTCGCGTCTGGGCATTCTCGCGATGACGCTCAACGGCGACATCGCGCGAATGATTCCGGTACTGCGGGTGAAGTCGGGGGTCGTCGTCGCCTCGAGCATCGCCGGTGCGATCGACGCGAGGGAAGGCAAACTCGCAGTCGGCGACGTCATCTTCGGCGTCAACGGGAGGCCTGTCGAAGGCGTCGCCGAGCTGCGCACCGCGCTCGACCCACTCAAACCCGGCGCCGCCGTCGTGCTGCACATCGAGCGCCGCGGTGAACTCATGTATCTCGCCTTCACCGTCGACTAAATGGGGTCTGACCCTCTTTTTACGTATTACGTAAACGCTGGGCGTCCTCGATCCGATCAGAACCCGTAGAGGCGCGCCGGGATTGTCCACGAGGATCAACCGGCGCACGGCAGCGTCGGGCACCCACACCGGCAGCATGTTGAGCATTTTTCCATCGTCGGTCTGACGATGGTGCGCGATGTCGGTCGATGTCCGTCCGGGCACCGAGCCGGCACTGGGATGGGGCCAGGCGGTTCCCCAAAGCACCCGCTCAGGATTGGCAGCAACAATCGCTTTCGCGAACGGGACGACGTCGGAGAGATCCGGCATTGTCGAGATCGTTTCGGCGTTGGAGATCTTGATGTAGGCTCCCGCTTTCACAAGGCTGAGCACAGTTCCAAACCCCGGCTGATTGACGCCAGCGGCCGCCGAAACTCCACCGAAGTGATCGATCACCAGCGGCACGGGCAGCGTCGCGAGCTGATCGCGGAGCGCCTCGAACGTACCCGGCTGCGCGGAGAGCTGTATGTGCCACTTCCGTTTCTGCACGCGCGCCAGGCCGGCCAGTAAACGTTGCCGCGCTGCCGCGGGATCATTTACCCCCAGCCCGCCCAGATTGAGGCGGATGCCGCACACGCTGTTTCGGTGCATCTCGTCCATGGAGCTTCCGTCGTGTGTTCGTCGATCATCGCAACGCCACGCGCGCGGTTACCCAGCGAGCGAATGCTCTCAACCACGCAGGTGTTGTCAGTGCCGTACGGAGTCGCCTGAATGATCACGACGCGATCGAGCCGAAGCGCCTGTAGAAGCTGCCGAAGCTCCTCGACGGTGGCGGTCTCGGGTGTGTAAGTGCGGCCCGACCAAAGCGGGAAGCGTTTGGGATCGCCGTAGACGTGCACCGCGCAATCACATGCGCCGGCAGGAACGTCGAAGTTCACCTTTGTGTGAGGTTGCGGCCCTGCCGCCATCACCTCGCTGCGGCGGCCGAGGATCGTCGAAGCTGCCGCGGCAACGCCACCGGCAAGCATTTCACGGCGTGAAAGCATGGGAGAAGTGTAGCGCCAATCCAGGCGGGCTGAGGCATTGGGGATTGGCTTATTTCGTCACCTGCGTCGTCATCGGCTCGGCCTTCGGATACACGAAGGTAGCAATCAACCTCGTCGTCACATTTCCTGTGTTCATCCCTTCGTGAACCTTGCCCGGCTCAACGGAGAACGTCTCGCCAGTCTTATAAGTGGCCGTCGGCTTGCCCTCGAAGTCCATCGTGATGGCTCCCTCTTTGACGTACGCGACGAGCGTCCCCGAATGCAAGTGCCGTCCTTCTCGCGCACCGGCCGGAAGCTCCACCAGGACCATCGTCGCCACAAATCCGCCGGGCATCGGAAGGTCCTGCGTGCGCAGTGGCGTTCGCGTGACCGTTGGCCCCGCTGGTGACTGCTGCGCGGAAGCTGAGATGACGGCCACCACGAAGCCAATAAACGCAAGTTTCAACGCATTCCTAAACATCGCTTCCTCTCTTAACGACTAATGGCTATCGGCTAATGGCTACCGGCTGATATGGCGCCTACATTTTCAGGAGGCGCGTCGCATTCTCCCAGACAATCTTCCTGAACAGCTCGGGCGCGGCGAGCTTTTTCAGCTCGGTCAACGTTGCCCGGGCCACACACCGGCCCTTGGCGCCGCCGCGCCCGTCGGGGCACGGGCAATCGCTTCCGAACATCAGCTTGTTCTGATGCCGGACGAGGAATCCCGCCGCGAACTCCGGATCGCGCGTGAGAAAGTTGTTGCCCGAGTTCGCGGACATATCGGCGTAGAGATTGGGATAATCGCCCAGCAGTCGGTCGGTCACTCCGCCGGGGACGATGGGGCCCTTGGGATATGCCGTGTCTTCGGCGTAATCGGCGCTGACGTTCGCCCAGAACGCATCCGCGTGCCCGATGAACGTCGTCTTCGGAAACGCCTTCAGCATTGCGTCGAATTTCTTGAGACCTGTGTTGTAGGTCCCCGGACTTCCTGGCTGGTTGACTTCCTGGAAGTGGATGGTAATCGGAACGTTCAACTCCGAAGCGAGCGCATACACGCGCTGCATCTCGGGTCCAGCGGCCGCGACCTGCGACTTGATTTCACCGAATCCGACAGCGCCGTTCTGCGCTGCGGCACGCAGTCGATCGACGGCGTCGGGCTGCGTCACGTCGATGCTCGCGAATCTGGCAAAACGAGCTGGGGTCGCGGCGGCCACCTGCTTCGCGCGATCTTCGGCGGCCACCTGCGCGAGGAGGACCGCTTTCGTCACTCCGGAGCCATCCATGTGGATCAGGTTTCCATCCGGAGTACCACGAAGGTGCAGATGAATATCGATCACCGGCGATCCCCATTCGCCGGCTGCTGAACCCTGCGCCCGGGCGCGTGAGGCAGCCGCAACGACCGCTACCGCGCTCAGAAATTCCCGGCGTCCTATCGGCATACGCATGTCACCCCCAAAAACCACGAAGGCCCTACGAACCCAGAGGCAGTTCATTCTAGCCCTTCACCGGGTCGAATATAATGCGGGAAACTGGGGGTTTTCGCATGAAGCGGTTGTTGGGTCTCCTCGTCTGCGTCGCGCTCTTACCGGTCTCGCTCTGGGCTCAAACACCCGCCGCCAGCGCAGGTAGTGAAGGCGAAGAGCGTATGCCATGGCTGGTCACCGAAGAAGGTAAGCCCATCGAGACGAGGCCGACCGAAAAGCCCGACAACGTGCCAGCGTTCCCGGGGCAGACTCGCGTTCCATTTCGCGCAACGGCACCCTACAAGGTGACGACGCTGATCGACAACCTCGAGGTGGCGTGGAGTCTCGCGTTTCTGCCGAGCGGCAACATCATCCTCACCGAGAGGCTGCCCGGCAGGTTGCGCATCCTTCACACCAACGGCAAGGTGTCGCCGCCTCTGACCGGCGTGTCGGTTGTGGCCGCTCCCGGCGCCAAAGACATCGGACTGCTCGATATCGTCCTCGACCCCGATTTCGCAAGGAACCAGACGGTCTTCTTCAGCTTCTTCAGCTACATCGACGGCACGAATACCAACACGTGTATCGCGCGGGCGCGGCTCGACGAAAAGAACCTGAAGCTGACCGATGTCCAGGTCATCTTCCGCGCGCTGCCGGTCATGCCGTCGAAACGGCTCGGCGCGAAAACCGGCGGCCGTATCGTGTTCGATCCGGCGGGCAATCTGCTGATGACGCTCGGCGACCGGTCCGATTCGCCGCCATGGGACGTCGCGCAGAAGCTCGACAACCACCTCGGCAAGATCATTCGCGTCGCTCGTGATGGGAGGGTGCCGTCAGACAATCCGTTCGTCGGCAAGCCCGGCGTGCTTCCCGAAATCTGGGCGTACGGTATGCGCAGCCCCGAAGGACTGGCCTACGACCCGAAAACCGGAAAGCTGTGGCAGAACGATCACGGCCCGCGCGGCGGCGACGAGCTGAACATCGTCGAAAAAGGCAAGAACTACGGCTGGCCGCTGGTCGCGAGAGGCATCGATTATCCGGGCGGGACGATCGGCGTCACCCGGATGGACGGAATGGAAGAGCCTGTTTATTTCTGGGATCCGGTGATCGCGCCTTCCGGCCTTGCGTTCTATACGGGCAATCTGTTTCCGCAATGGAAGAACAGCATGTTCGTAGGAGGGCTGCGAGGAGCGCTGCTCGATCGGCTCGAAATCGTGAACGACAAGGTCGTTGCGGAAGAGCCGCTGCTCGCCGATCTCCGCGCGCGCATTCGCGACGTACGCGTCGGGCCTGACGGTGCGGTCTATGTATTCACCGACAGCGGGACGCCGTCGATGAGCGCGAACACTCCGCCGACGAGCAAGCTGTTGAAGCTCACGCCGAAATAACGGGCGAGTGCCCCTTCATCTCGTCCTGCCGCTCGTCGGGGCCGTAGTCTATGTTGTCGCCGCGCTGTTGCTGAAGCGCGCCGCCAACCTCGGAGCCGACGTCTGGCGCACGACGCGCATCATCAATTACACGGCCGCGGCGGCCTCTATACCGTTGTGGCTGTTCGGCGGGACGATTCCCCCGGCTTCGTCGTGGTGGCAGCCCGCGCTCGGAGGCCTGCTTTTCCTCTCCGGCCAGTTGCTGACGTTGCTGGCGTTGAACATCGGAGACGTCTCTGTCGCCACGCCAGTGCTGGGCGTAAAAATTCTGCTGGTCGCCCTGCTCACGGCTGTCCTCATCGGCGACCCGATCGGCGCACGGCTGTGGACTGCCGCAGCTCTCAGCAGCGTCGCCATCGCGCTGCTCAATTTCAACCGCGAGCACACGCACGGCCGCGTCGGCACGACTATCATCCTGGCGGGGCTCGGCGCCTCCGCCTATGCACTCTTCGACGTGCTCGTTCAGAAGTGGTCGCCCGTGTGGGGAACCGGACGTTTTCTGCCGATCGCGATGGGCTGCGGAGCGGTATATTCACTGGCGCTCCGCCCATACGGCGCGGAGCAAAAGGCACCGAACAAGGACACGGCAATCGGCTATCGGTGGTGGCTCGTCGGGGGTGCGGCGTGCTTCGCGCTGCAGGGGCTGATGTTCATCACACCGATTTCGATATACGGGAACGCAACGACCGCAAACGTCCTGTACAGTTCCCGCGGGCTCTGGAGCGTTGTGGCTGTATGGGCGGTCGGTCACTGGTTCTCGAATCGCGAGCAGCATCTCGGCGCGCGCGTGCTCGTGTGGCGCCTGCTTGGCGCGGTACTCTTGATGATTGCGCTGCTGATAGTGCTTCTCTCAAAGTAAGGGGTCAGACCCTATTTTTACGAAAAACGTAAAAATAGGGTCTGACCCCATTTTCGAGGTGACCCGATGACTCAGCTGTCCCGGCGGGAGTTCGCGGCGCTGGCCGGCGCGACGTTTGCCGCACCACTGGCGGCCAGCCAGAACCCTTCACGTGCTCAGGTTTCGGCTCAGGACGTAATCGACCGCATCAGGACGAAAATCGGCGTGGAGTGGAAGCCTGACTCCGTCGATGGAATAAAAGCTGGAGAGGCGTCCACGATGGTTAAGGGCATCGTGACGACGTCGATGGCGACGCTCGACGTGCTTCAGCGCACCGTCAAGGACGGCTCGAACCTCGTTTTCACAGGTCTGCCGACTTTCTATTCGAGAACCGACGCGAGAAACCCTCCGGCCGGACGGCCGCCATCGGATCGCATTTTCACGGCGAAGAACGAATTCATTGCCAAACACAACATTGTGATCTTTCGCTTGAGCGAACACTGGCGCCTCCGTACGCCCGATCCGCTCGCGCAGGGCATGGCGCAGGCGTTGGGGTGGACGAAATATCAGCACGCCGCCGATGCCTCGCGCTTCGACGTACCCGAGCTGACGCTGGAAGCACTGGCGGGCAATGTGAAGAGACGCTTTCAATCTGCGGGCGGGGTTCGGATCATCGGCGATCCCCGGATACGCGTGCGGCGGGTCGGGTTGCTGCCAGGGACGACGGCCATCCAGGCGTCGCTCAAGATGCTGCCCGAGGTGGATGTCATCGTCGCCGGTGAGGTGCGCGAATGGGAGTCGGTCGAATACGTGCGCGACAAGGCGTTTTCCGGTGAGAAGAAAGCGCTCATCCTGGTAGGCCGTGTCGTTTCCGAAGAGCCTGGCATGCGCGCCTGCGCGGACTGGCTGAAAACGCTGGTTCCGGAAGTGCCGGTCCGCCACGTCGCCGCAGGCGATCCGTACTGGAGGCCCCTCGACGTTGCTCGGGGCGGACCAACTCGATGAAAGCAGCAGAAATCATCGACCGCATCAAGAAAAACGTTGGCGTCCCCTGGCGCGATGCGACGTATCGCGATACCTACAAGGCCGGAGGCCCCGAGACCGAGGTCACCGGGATCGCGACGACAGCCTTCGTGACGCTGGAGGTGATCCAGCGAGCCGCCGCGGCGGGGCTCAACATGATCATCCCGCACGAAGTCACATTCTGGAACGATCGGGACGAAGGAGCGGTCGTCGAGCAGGATCCGTTGTATGCGGCCAAGGTCGACCTCATGCGAAAGCACAACGTGGTCGTGTTCCGCATGCACGATCACATGCACGCGCAGCGGCCCGACTTCACCTATGTGGGATCCGCGCGTCTGATTGGCCTGGACAGCAAATACGAAACCGCGCCGAATTCGCACCGCTTCGTCATTCCCGAAACCACGCTCGGGGCACTCGCAGCCGACGTGAAAAAGCGAAGCGGCTCGCGCGCGCTCAGAGTGGTCGGCAACCCAAACGCCAGAGTGAGCCGCATCCAGCTTGGTGTCGGATACGCCACGCCTCCCGTCGACAATGCGGAGATCGATGTCGTCATCAGCGGCGAGCAGCAGGAAACCGACACGGCGCTCGATAGTCCTGAGTACGTCATGGATGCGGTGACGCTCGGCATCGCAAAAGGCTGGATCATGCTCGGCCACGTCATCTCCGAAGAAGCCGGGATGCTCGAGATGGCCGACTGGATTAAAGGGTTCGTTCCTGAATTGCCGGTTCAGCTCGTCAAAGCGGAAGAACCATTCTGGGTGCCTGAATAGTTCACCGCCGGCGCTGGCCCCAGAAGACGAACGTGCCTCGATTGGTCGACGTGACGATATCGACGTTCCCGTCTTTGTTGAGATCAATCGCCGTCACGTGCGACCCGACTCCGGACTTGTTGTGGATCAACTCCGGCACGAACTCGACGCCCCCCGCGGCTTTCGGGTTGCGAACGGTGCGGAACCAATAGAGCACCGCTTCGCCGTGCGGATCGGGATCGACCCAGCTCTCCTGATGTGAAAACAGACGCTTGCCGGTGACGAAGTCGGGAATCTTATCGCCGTCGATGTCGGCCATCACTGCGCCGTGCATCTCCGAAATCGTGACGCCGCCAGCGTTTTTGGTCGAATAATCGTCCATGATCATGTGCCGGTCGAACGTGATGTTTCCGCTCGCATCACGCTTCTGCTGGAACCAGGCGAGCCCGAATCCATGGGCGTTCAGACCTCCTACCACGTCGTTCAGTCCATCGCCGTTCACGTCGTAGACGACCATTTCGCTGCCGCCTGCTCCTTCGGCGCGGCCCCATCGGCCGAACGCGTATGGGTGGTACGCCCACAGACCGGAACGTGGACCGGCTGCCGGCTGCTCCCACCATCCCGCTGCCTGAAGGACGTCGAGACGTCCGTCGCCGTTGACGTCGCCGGCGCCCAAACCATGGCCGTGTACAGGCCCGCGCTCCGAGATTGCGTGCGTCGGCCACGGAGCGGTTGGGTTCGCCGCATCGGGCCAGCCGAACATCAACGTTCCGCCGATGCCTCCGGTGGCGAAAATGATCTCCGGTTTGCCGTCGCCATCGACGTCGCGCATCAACGCGATCTCACTCGTGATCTGCGGCAGCACCGGATGTTTCGCCCATCTGCGCTTCTCACCTTTCGGGTTGACGTAAAGGTGCATCGGGCGCGACTCGCCGGCGAGCACGTCCGTCCATCCATCACCGGTGAAGTCGTAGGTGTAGTCGATCATCGTGCGCGCGAAGCTGGTGCTCGGCGATTGAGCCGGCGCGGCGTCGATCTCCCCGCGCGTGGTAAACGCAGGACCGAGGTAGTAGTGGGGACCGGCCACGATATCGAGCACGCCGTCGTTGTTGAAATCGCCCGCCGCTGCGCCCCACGATAAGTAGAACTCATCGACCCGCTGCATGCGGAAGCGCGAGGAGACCTGCTCCGGCACGTTCGGGCGCATGTGCAGATCCTTGAAGGACACGTCTTTGAACCGGACCTCGCCGGTGCCAGCAACGTGTAGCGCGATAGGCCCGTATCCATCGCGCTCGTCGCTCGCGCCCGGAATGAAGTCGTAGGACTGGTTCAAGATCGGACGGATGACGTTCGCGTCCATCGTGATGCTCAGGAGATTCCAGTCATCCTGGCGTATGCCCGGTGGCGGCGGATTCAGTTCCGGCAAGGGCGTCGACAGCGTCACAGGGCCGCCGCCGCGGCCCGCACCAACCATTGAAAATCCGCCGGCGGCGCCGGTCCCGGCAGGCGGCGGATTCGGATTGGGCGCGGGCGGTGGCAGGGCAACACGCACAAATGGCGGGGACGGCCGAAGGGCGTCGCGCGCGGTCTCACGGCCTTCCGCATCGAGCGTCAACCGGTATGTCTTGAAATCTGCGAGCGACACGTAAATGCCGGTCATGCCCGCAGCGTTTTTCTGCATCCGGAACAACACGCCTGCAGTGCATGGCGTTGCACACCGGAAGCGCGTGAAGAAGTTGACGTCCTGATACGACCTGTCGAGTACAAGCCAGCCACCCTGCCCGCCGGCGCGCGGGCGTCCGACGATTTCGCCGGTTTGCGCCTGCCAATCCGCGCCTCCGAGCGTCGTCCAGCCAGTCAGGCTCGAGCCCGCTGAAAGTCGTATCTGGTTTGAACTCGTTCGCGGGACCCTGTGCCGCCGGCAAGGCCGTCAGGACGAGGCCGAGAGATGCTGCTGCGAGCGGAAGCCAACTGCGTGACATCAACTGCTCCTTCAAGCGCGGAATGGACTTGCGTGCAGATGATCCTAAGCCAGAATCGGGGGTGCGGCTGCTAGACTAGCAGGATCATGGACGAATCCGCTCAGGAACGGTCGCTCGTCAACTGGACGCAGCTGATCTATGGGCTTCACGCGTTCAGCCTGCTGACCGGCATCCTCGGCGCCGCAACGGTCGTAGGCGCGTTCCTCACCGGCTGGCCGTCGATCATCGCCGTGATTCTCAACTACGTGAAACGGTCGGACGTCCGCGGCACCTGGCTCGAGTCGCACTTCCGCTGGCAGATCCGCACGTTCTGGTTCGGCCTGCTGTGGATTTCGTTGTGCGTCCTCTTCATCATCATGACGCTCGGTATCGGCATCCTGATCGCGTGGCTGCCGATTGGGCTGGTGGGAGTCTGGTTCATTTACCGCATCGTACGCGGCTGGCTGGCGCTGAACGATCGCAAGCCGATGTACGGTAACGCAGGGCTCGTGCTGCCACCAGGCTAGCGGCGCCGTTCCGGAACGATCGTCTCTCCGCGCGCCAGCATGGCGACCAGCGCCGCGATTTTCTTCGCGCGACCCGCCGCCGTCTTCATGTTGTTCGTCCTGAAGGCCATGGCGAACATGTTCATTTTGCCAAGCGTGCGGTAGGTCTTGAGTGCTTTGGGGTTGGCTTCGATGGCGGCGCGCAGGTCGCCTGGAATCGACGCTTCGCTGGCGCTGCGGATCGGGGCATACGCCGCGTCCCACCGCCCGTCGGCCCTGGCGGCGTCGACCTGCCGCTGGCCGTGCGGCGTCATTCTCCCGGCGGCTGTCAACCTGGCCACATGATCGCGATTGATCTGGCTCCACAAGCTGCGCGGGCGCCGGGGCGAGTAGCGCTGCAGAAATGAACGCTCGTCGAACGACTTGCGGAGGCCGTCGATCCAGCCCCAGCACAACGCCACATCGAGCGCCTGGGCAGCGGTCACCGTCGGCAGTCCCGAATCTTTCTTGTGAATCTTCAGCCAGATTTCCGTCTCTCGGGCGTGGTTGGCCTTCATCCACGCCTCGAACGCGCTTTCCGAGCGAAAGCTCTTGATCCTGCTGGGATCGGGAATGACCGGAGCCATCGAATCGCCGCTACTATAAACGACCCTTGCGGCGGTTCGATGGCTCCTTACTTCAAAACCGGAATCGCACACCCGCGACGAATGGCATCGTCCAACGCGAGCTCTTGTCGTTGATGGTTTCCAGGCCAGTGCCCATCAGGTCGTCGACTTCGGACATCCCCGTCACGAAACGCAGGCCGAGCTGCCCGAAATATCCGAAGTTTTGTCCCGATTGCACGAGCAGACCGACGTTGATGCCCACGGTGAAGGCAGACGTCTGATCGTAGAAGTCGTTGTTTTGCGTCGCCAGATTGGCCCCGGGCGCAACCAGTCCCACGTCTATCTTGTCGACGAACCCGATGCCAAGCGTCCCTTCGCCATACGCCAGGAGCTTTGGCTTCAGCTCCGCGTATCGGCGCAGGCCGAAGTCGAGGCTGAGTGTCTGATAGTCCGAGTATTGTCCGTAGAGATTCGACACGCCGATGTCTCCCATCGGCACGATGAAGTCCGCGTCGAGCGACTGAAACGCGAACGTCCCCTTGATCTCGGTCGTCTCGTTCAGCATGTAACCGCCACCGAACCGTAGATGCAGGCCAGTTCCGTAGACCTCATCGAACGTGTTCCTGGTGACGACGACCACCTGGTTGTTGATCTGACCAACGCCGCTGGAGTTGATGTTGCCGCTGATGCCGTTGTCCCATCCGAGGCCGAACTCTATGCTCCACGGCGAATCGGCCGCGTTGGATTGCGCGAACGCGGGTGATGCCGCAGCCAACCCCGTCACGAGCACTACTGCACAAAAGATTTTTTTACTTGTCAGTCGCATCATTTCCTCCCAGTGCACGCCATATTGAAGAGCGTCACGGTTGATGGCCACGTCGACGTGCCGCGCGGTGTGTTCGCTCACGGTATGTCGTGGGACGTGACGAGCCGTCGTAAGTCGGCCCGCGAAACATGCGCAGGGATTGCGATGCAGGATGCGGACCTGTGCAAAGTAGATGCATGGTGCGCACCAAACCACGACGGCGAAACCGCGAAACCATGAAACCGCGAAGGTGCGAATGCACGGACCACGAAGCGAAGACACGAAGACACGAAGAAGATTCAAGGTCGAAAAACTCGATGACGCGACGAACTCGATGAGGCGATGAAAGCGCCGGGCTGTTTCATCAGACGTAATGAGCGATGTAGAGCAGAGCCAATGCGCTCCCGAGTATCCAGAGCAGGACAACGATGGTGGCGCCCAACTTTCCGAGTGCTCGTTCGCCCTCGCCACTGGCGGCTGAAGCGCGAAACTCAGCCATCAGGCTGCCGGGAATGAGCCGAGTGGCAAGCACGATGCCGAGCGGGACAATGATGAGGTCATCGACATATCCGAGGACAGGAATGAAGTCGGGGATCAGGTCAATCGGGCTCAGCGCGTAGGCGGCAACAGCAACTGACGCCGCCTTCGCATACCACGGCACCCGCGGATCGCGGGCAGCAAGATACAACGCGTGAACGTCACGCTTGATTTGCCGCGCCCAGGCGTACAGACGTTCTCTAAGGCTCAACAGGTTGTCAGCGGGTTCCGCTCGACGCCGCACCTCCCATCGGCTTGAACCGCTGGACGCGCCGTCCGTCCAGCGACTCAGCGACGTAGAGATTGCCTTTTGAATCTATGGCAATCGCGTGCGGACTGGCAATGCCTCCGAGCTGGTGGCTGCCCGGGCGGCCGAACTGTGACAGTTCCTTCCCCGAAACGCGATCGAAGACTCGAACGAGCTTGTCGCTGAAATCGCCGACGTACATGTACCTCTGCGCAGCATCACGCGAAAACGCGATGGACCCCGCGCCGCCGTTGCCCGTGTACTGCGCCCGGAAAAGGATCGGAGTGGGAATGCTCCGCTTGAACTCGCCAGTCTTGTCGAAGACCTGGATGCGATCGCCGTTGCGATCGCACACATACAGCAACCCGTCATTCCCCATGACAATGCAATGCACGATGTTCACGAACACGCCGCCTACGCCCGCAGCGGCATCGGCCGTCGTGCCCTGACGTCCCCACTGGCGCAGGAACTTGCCGGCCTTGTCGAAGACGACGACGCGCTTGTTGCCGTAGCCGTCGGCGACGAACACATCGCCATTCGCCGGATCCACGGCCACCTGGGTCGGAGAGTAGAACGCCGTTGGGCTCGCGTTCAGGAAGCGGGCCTTCACCGTGCCATCTTCGGAGTCGACCTTTCCCTTCACGCCGATCTGCAGCAGCAGCTTGCCGTCGCGAGAGTATTTCTGGATGAAGCCGTCGCCGTTGCCGGCGATCCAGATGTTGCCCTGTGCGTCGAAGGTGCAACTGTGCAGGGCTTCCGGCAACACCTGACGATCGCCCCAGGAATTCACGACACTGCCTGCGGGGTCGAATTCCATGACCGCCGGCGCGGCTTGCGCGATTTCCGCAATGCCGGGATAGAGGTTCGCGCGCGACAAAACGAAGACATGGTCGTTCGCATCAACGCAGACGCCGCCGAGCTCTCCCGTGACCCATCGCTCGGGCAGCGGTTTCGGCCAGGACGGATCGACCTCGAACTGCGGGCCGCCGCTTGCGGGACGGGCGGACTGCGCGCTCATTTCCATCGAGGGCCATGACGCCGACAAGACGAGCGCCGATATCAGCACCAGCGCGCGCAAGAAACTGCTCGTGTTCATTGTGCCCTCCTGAGTTGCCGGAGACAGATGACGAGAGGCGAGCGCGAATTATCGGCCCGGCTTGGGTGGGGCTGTCAAGCGGGCCGGAGCTTGCCCCTCGCCCCTCGCCCCTTACCCCTTTCATGAGTCGTGAGCAATAATCCCAGCCATGTTTGCTCGCATGTTCGCTGGACTCGTGACCGGGTTGCTCCTGCCGGGGATGGCGGCTGCACAAGGGGCGAACGCCGCGCCAGATCCCCGGTCTCCAACGGCCGAGCGCCTGCCAATCTACGAAATCGATCCCTCGTGGCCACCGACGTTGCCGAACGACTGGATCCTGGGAGACATCCGCGGACTGTTCGTAGACGACAAAGATCACCTGTGGGTGATCCACATGCCATCCAGCCTGACACCTCAAGAGATCGGTGCGGCCGTCAAGCCGCCCATCGCCGACTGCTGCGTTCCCGCTCCGCCCGTGCTCGAGCTCGACCCGGAGGGCAAAGTCCTTCGAGCCTGGGGCGGTCCCGGCGACGGCTACACGTGGTTCGATCAGGAGCATGGCATCTACATCGATCACAACGGCTTCGTATGGATGGGCACCAGCACCGGCATGCACGTGATGAAGTTCACACAGGACGGCAAACACGTGCTCACCATCGGTGAGCCGGGCGTGAACAAGGGCAGCAACGATCCCAACCACCTCGGCGGGCCGGCGAACTTTTACGTGGACCCGAAGACCAACGAGATCTTCATCGCCGACGGTTACATCAACAAGCGCGTGATCGTCTACGACGCCGCGACCGGCAAGTACAAGCGGCACTGGGGCGCGTACGGCAAGCTTCCGAGCGACACGGAAAAATACGCGTATCCCGTGAATCCTGCCAGCCCGCCGCAGCAATATTCGACAGTGCACGGACTCGTCGGTTCGAAGGACGGCTTCATCTATGTCTCGGATCGGCGCGGCAATCGCATCCAGGTGTTTCGTCAGACCGGCGAATACGTGATGGAACGGCTCGTCCGTCCGGAAACCGGCGGCTCGGGCAGCGGCTTCAGCCTGCAGTTCTCGCGCGACGCGGCGCAGAGCATTCTCTATCTCATCGACGGCACGAACCAGCGTGTGTGGATCCTGCGCCGGAAAGACTTGGCCATCCTCGATCGCTTCGGCAGACCCGGACGTCAGGCCGGCGAGTTCATCCGCGCGCACGTCGTCGCGATCGACTCCAGGAGCCGCATGTATACCGGTGAAGCCGCCAACGGCCGGCGAATGCAACGCTGGATTCTGAAAGGCACGAAGCCGGCATCGAGCGTGACGCCGCCGGTTCAGGAACGCTGACGCATGGCACGCTACGTCGGCGCGCTCGACCAGGGCACGACCAGCACACGGTTTCTGGTGTTCGATGACGCGGGCAAGGAAGTCGCGCGGCGTCAGATCGAACATACGCAGATCATGCCGGCGCCCGGATGGGTGGAACACGATCCCGTCGAGATCGCCGCGCGCACGAACGAGGTGATCACCGGCGCACTCAGAGCGGCTGACCTCGACGGCAAACAGCTTGCCGCCATCGGCGTCACCAACCAGCGTGAGACCACCGTGGTGTGGAATCCGAAAACGGGCCGCCCCTGGTACAACGCCATCGTCTGGCAGGACACGCGCACAGATCGTATCGTTCGCGCACTCGAGCCGCACCGGCGGCTCCTGTGCGAACGCACGGGGCTGCCTCCCGCCACCTACTTTTCCGCGACGAAGCTGCAATGGATTCTCGAAAACGTCACCGGTGTGAGGACCGCTGTCGAGCGCGGCGAAGCCGTGTTCGGCAATGTTGACAGCTGGGTAATCTGGAACCTGACGGGTGGCGTGGACGGCGGCGTACATGTCACCGACGTCACGAACGCCAGCCGGACGCTCCTCATGGATCTGCACACGCTCGACTGGGACGATGAGCTGCTGGCGCTGTTCGGAATTCCGCGCCGCATGCTGCCGGCGATCAAATCATCTTCAGAGCGGCAGGGCTACGGCGTGACGCGGCGCAACGGTCCTGCCGGCGCCGAGGTTCCGGTGTGCGGAGACCTCGGCGATCAGCAGGCGGCAACCGTTGGCCAGGTATGTTTTTCACCCGGCGAGGCCAAGAACACATACGGGACCGGCAACTTCATGCTTCTCAACACGGGCGAGACGCCCGTGCCTTCGAAAGCGGGTTTGTTGACGACGGTGTGTTACAAACTCGGCGATGCACCGGCGGTGTATGCGCTCGAAGGATCGGTTGCGGTCACGGGCTCCGCGGTGCAATGGCTGCGCGACCAACTCGGCGTCATCGCAACGGCGGCCGAGGTGGAAACACTGGCGAACACGGTGCAGGACAACGGCGGAGCCTACTTCGTGCCGGCGTTCTCGGGTCTGTTCGCGCCGTACTGGCGCGCCGACGCACGTGGCGCGATCGTGGGCTTGTCGCGGTTCAACACCAAGGGTCATCTCGCGCGCGCGACGCTGGAAGCGATCTGCTTCCAGACACGTGCGGTGCTCGACGCAATGACGATCGACTCAGGAGTCAGCCTGGCCGTGCTGAAGGTCGATGGCGGAGCGACCGTCAACGATACGCTGATGCAGCTTCAGGCCGACGTGCTGGGCGTGCCTGTCGTCCGGCCGGTTGTTGCCGAGACGACGGCGCTTGGTGCGGCGTATGCGGCGGGCCTTGCCGTCGGGTTCTGGAAAGGTCTGGATACGCTGCGAGCCAACTGGCGGGCGGATCGGCAGTGGGAGCCCACGTGGAGCGCCGATCGGCGTGAAGAATCGTACCGTGAGTGGCAAAAAGCGGTAGAGCGCACGCTGAACTGGATTACGCCAGCTGATACTCCGGCGTGCTCATGATCAGGTGAACGGTCATCCGCAGCGCGTCTTCCATGTAGGTGCTCGCCTTGGCGATGCTGTCGGTTCCGAGCTCCCTTGCGAGGAATTCCACCAGCGCGTCGCGAGTCGCCTTCGCCGTGGGCACACGAAGCATCCGCCATAGCAGATAGTCCACGGCCTCCGCTGTGGTCTTCGCTTCGCTCTTCAGTACCATCTGGGTAAGGTCGAACTGAGCCGCCTGGCGAGGAGTGGGAATCAGCTTGCGTGCCGCCTGCTGCCAGCCGATGTAGCCCGAGATGCGCGTATTGAATTGCTCATCGCGCTCCAATGCGACCATGTCGAACGTGCTCATCCGCGAGGGATCGCTGACGGCGGTCGCCGCACCGATGTCGTAGCCGTCGCGCAACCGGGTGCCGAGTACACCGTCGCTGCCGGCGGAGAAATTCCAGTCGCGGAAACCGGTCATGTCGGGAACGAGCACCTCGCGGGCGACGTTGCCGCGCGCGATCAACAGGCCAGGCGTGATCCACGCCTTGCCGCCAGCCCAGCCCGCCACCGATGGCGGGTTCAGCAGATGCTGGCCCATCGCGATGGTCGATTGATTGAAGTCGGGCACACCGGGAACTGCATCGGCTCCGAGGTGCTTCATCATCGCGATCAGATGTTCCACCGGTCCCTTGATGTGCCCGCCGTAGCTGGCCTGGCTGTAGAAATCCTTCGACGACAGGATCACCGTCAGCAGCGGCTTGATTTCGTAGTTGTTCGAACGCAGGACCGCGCCCAGCTTCGTGCGCAGGGCCGGTGACAACTCGTCACGCACAAGGAAGCGATAGATCTTGGCGGCCAGATATTCGGCTGTCACCGGCTGCTCGAAGATAATCTTGATCTACCTCGACGCCGTCGAAGTTCCCGGTCCGGCCGAGGAATATCTTCGCGCCTCCGTCGTGTTTCTCGGGGTCGATCTTGAACGCGAGGTTGTCGAAGTACCACCCCGTGAACGCCCGCGCGCATTCGCGCACGTCTTTCTCGGAATAGTTGCCGACGCCCATGGTGAAGAGCTCCATCACCTCGCGGGCGAAGTTTTCGTTCGGCGCGCCTTTGACGTTGTACTGCGCGTCGAGGAAATACAGCATCGCCGGGTTCTGGGCGACCTGGATCGTCAGGTCGCGCAGGTTGCCGGTGGCCCCCCGCTCGAACAGATCGATCTGCTGCATCATCTTGCGGTAGTCGCGGACTTTGTTCTCGTGGGTCGCGAAGTGGCCGTGCCAGAGCAGCGCCATCTTCTGCTCGAGCGGATGCGACGTCTGCACCATCCGGTTCGCCCACCAGTACCCCAGCCGGCGCGTTTCGAGCATCGTCGCGCGCAGCCAGTAGAAGAAGCGATCCGAAACCGGTTGCACCGGACGGTTACCGGCGGGTTTGGTATCGACGCCCATCGACGCGCCGGATTTCAAAGCCCGATCCGTCGCTTCGGGCCGGCTCTCTGGAAAGCCGTTCAGCGATTCATCCCAGAGGCCGGACTCGACGAACGGCTGCATCTTTGGGTTCGGGATTTTTTCGTAGTGGACGAGCGAGCGGATCGCTCGCTCGTGTCCCAGGTCCGCCAATTGCTGGATCTCCGTGGGGGTCCCGCCGAACCCCGCATGGGCAAGCAGGTGCGCGGCGCGGTCGTAGTTCCACTCCGCACTGGCGATCGGCGCGAGGTCGTCTTTCCAGTCCGCCGGTCCCGGAGACCAGCCGATGCGATTGGCCACGTCTCTCTCCCAGCCGCGCTAGGCGCGGAATAACTTCAACGTCTCGAACTTCTGCCCCAGCACTTTCGCGGGGTCCGCACCCAGCCAGCTTTCTATCAATGTCGCATATACCTGGCGGAAGTCGGTTGTGGTTTCGAGGTTATCGCCGAGCACCAGGTTGGTGAGACTCGGCGGCGTGCCGTAGAGCCCGCCCTTCACGCCGTTGCCGATGACGAAGTTCACCTGCGCCGTACCATGGTCTGTCCCGAGACTTGTGTTTTCCGGGACGCGGCGGCCGAACTCGCTGTGGATGTACATGACAACTTCGTCCGCGCGCCCGATCCGCTCCAGTTCCTGGAAGAAGCCAGCCACCGCGTCGGCGCAATATTCGAGCTGACGATCGTGAGGCGACGCCTGGTTCACGTGCGTGTCGAACAGGCTGTTGCGCAGCGGCACGTAATAGAGCTTCGTCGGAAAATCGGCTTCGATGAGCGCCGCGACCTTGTCGAGATCGAGCAGGCGCAAATCAGGATTGTCTTTGCCGCGGTACTGACTCCACGCGGCGCGCACCAGCTCGGAGGCCTGCGCCGCGGACCTTGTCACTTCCAGCACGTATTTGTGCGCGTCGCCGACCGGTTCGTGCGGCGCGCCCAGCGCGCGCGAGCGCCGCCTTCTCCTGGGCGAACACGCCGCGCTGAAACCTCGTGGGGTCGATGAAGACGAGCGGCACGTGATTTTCACCTTTGACCGCCAGCGTCTGGCTGTCGGAGATGTTCACGACCATGTTGGCGCGTGTGCCCGAAGGGATCCAGTGCGGACGCGGTGCGTCCCATCCAGCCGTACTCGTTGCCGCTGTTGGGAGCGGCCGTGTGCCAGAACGACACCGACGTGAAATGCGAAAACGACGGCTGGTCGTACCCGACGCCCTGCACGATCGCGACCTTGCCATCGTCGTACAGCTGCTTGATGCCGCGCATCGACTTGTGCCATCCGAACTGGCTGTCGATCTTGAGGAGGTCGCGTTCTTTGATGCCGATGGTCGGCCGATGTTTGTAGTACATCGGGTCGCCGTACGGGACGATCGTGTTCAGCCCGTCGTTGCCGCCGAACCACTCGAAGACGACGAGAATCTTGCCCGATTCCAGGGCGGCAGCTTCAAGGCTGGCCCGGTTCAGCACAAACGGGACCGGTCCGATGCCGCCGAGCAGGCCGAAACCGAGGCCGCCGGCGCCGATCCGGATCATGTCGCGCCGCGAGACGCCGCAGTCTGTCAATCGGCTCTTGTTTGCCATGGGCACTGCCTTGTTACGATCTGTCAGATGATCTGTCGGCTCGCGCTCGTCACCGCTGCTACCATGGCATTTGCCGCTTGGTCAGCTTGCGCGCCGCATCTGCGGTTTCCTGGTCCACCCTGGAGATAATCGCGCCGTCTCTGAGCTTTTCTTGGATGTTACTCGTGTTCACACCGCCGTCCATGAAGAAGATTCGCGCCGCTTTCGTCGCCGCCAGCACCCTGGCCCGATGCGCCGTCACTTCGGGCGCCTGCCCGCTGCCAGGCGGCTGAAGTCCCACGTAGGAAAGGCCCGCGTCACTCGCCCCATATTCTGCAAACGCAATCCCTGGAACCTTGAAGGTCTCCGACATATTGTCGGCAGCGTGCTTGTCTTCGATTTTCAACGCGAGCATCAGCTCTCCTCTCGGGTTCAACGGCCAGAAGTCAGACCTCTCCATGTACTCATGTGCCGAGACCCCCCAGATTCTGGCCGCGTAACCCTGGCTCCCGGATCCGCGATAACCTTCCCCCAGCTTTCCCGGGCCGACCCCCAACGTGTGGTAGGGCCAGCGCCCCGCCTCGAGCACCGCTCGAACCGAGCCGGCATCGCGGGCCCGGCAGAACACGATGCCGTGCACACCGGCCGCAAGCACCTGATTGACCATCCAGTCGTTGGCTCGGGTCTGGGCTTCGGTAATACCCAGCACGGGAAGGGTGACGAGGACGGCCGGCGTCCGGTGTCCGCTTCTCGTCGGGCCGCCATCGACCAGGCCCTGCATGAAGCGGCGCAGCTTCGCCATGTCGAACGGCTCGTGTTCGAGCGGGTAGTCGATGTAGTCGGCATAGGTCAGCGCCATCTTCTTGCCATCTTCGTAGTCGCGGTCCCCCGTGGCTCCGGTGAACCAGAGAGACTCTCCCGATTCGAGCAGTTCGATGGCCTTGTTGATGCGTTTCGGCTTGTACCTGCGGGTCCCCCTGCGGTGGCCGCGCACCGGTGTCCGGCGACGACTGCTGCGCCGGGGTACCGTCCACAGAAAGGGCGGCCGTGACCAGGCCGATCAGAATGATGCTCTTCGTCCTCATTCCCAATGCCCTCCCTCAACGTTGGTGAGCGTCACCGGATGTGCGTGGGCGGAACTATAGCAGCGGCGACGATATTGCCCTAAAATCGCCCGGAATGCACCCCGGACGGCTTCATGATTTCCGGACCAGGAGGACGCAGATATGCGACAGCTCGTGGTGGCAACGTTCATCGGACTGATCGGACTTGGAGCTGGAGTCGCGGGGCAGGTGCAGCGGTTTGCCGGACCAACCGAGCTGCCCTTCAGCGCGGCCACCAAGGCCGACGGCCTGGTGTACGTGGCCGGGATGATCGTCGCCGACGGCGACATCCGCAATCAGACCAGGCGCGTGCTCGAAAACATCGACGCCGCACTGAAAAAAGCGGGCTCGAGCCTCGCCAACGTGGCCTCGGTGCACGTGTACCTCAAGCATGCGTCGGACTTCGCGGCCATGAACGAGGTGTACCGCACGTTCTGGAAAGCCGATCCGCCGGTGCGGACGACGGTCCAGGCCGATCTGGTCGCACCGAACGGCCTCGTGGAGATTTCGGCAGTCGCGGTGGCAAACGGCGGCGAGCGCACGGTGATTCACCCCGCGGGATGGGCGCCAGCGCTGAATCCGTACAGCTACGGCATCAAGACCGGCAACACGCTGTTTCTGGCCGGGCTCGTGGCTCGCAACGGCAAGGACAACTCGCCTGTCGAAGGTCCGATGGCCGTCCAGACCAAGGCCGTGCTGGACAACGGCACCGAGATTCTCAAGGCTGCCGGCATGGGCTTCGAGCACGTCGTCAGCTCGCGCGTGTTCATCACCGACGCCACGATGTTTCAGGAGATGAACGGGGTCTACCGTACCTACTTCCCTAAGGATCCTCCGGCGCGCGCCACCGTGGTGGCGCGGCCCATGAACGCGGCGAACGTGGTGGAGATCACCATGACCGCCGTCAACGCCCCGAAACAGGTCTTCACGACGCCCGCGGCCGACGCCACGCCAGGCAAGCCGAACCCGCTGCTCAGTAGCGCGGTCAAGGTGGAAAACCGCCTGTACGTGTCGGGGATCCTTGGCAACACTCCTGAAAACCGACGCGACGTCGAAGCGCAGACCAGGGAACTTCTGGCACGTGTCGGCCGCACACTGACGGCCGCCGGTTACGCGTGGAGCGACGTGGCCGACGCCGTTGTCTACATCACCGATGTGGCCTACTTCGACGGGATGAACCGGGGGTACCGCTCGGTGTTCGCGAAGGACTTCCCGGCGCGCGCGACCGTGCGCACCGGTCTCGTGAACGCCGACGCCCTCGTCGAGATCATGTTCCTCGCATCGAAATGAGTTGGCAGGACGGCCCCGCTGGAGCGTTCCATGTCCGTAACGAGAATTGCGCTCCAACCGTTCGAAAATCTGTCGGATGATCCGTTGCAGGACGTCCTGGCTCGCGGACTCGGGTTCGACCTCGCCACGGAGCTGGCGCGGTTTGCCACGCTGGAGGTGATTCCATCAACCTCTGCCGCGCTTGTGTTGTCCAAGAGCGACAACGAAGGTGGCACATCGCCGCTCTTTGTACTGAACGGTGGCGTGCGGCGGCTGCAGGACCGGATACGCATCTCCGTACAGCTTACACAGGGGCCCCGGCAAGTCTGGGCTGACCGCTTCGACAGCAACGCTGACGAGATTCTCGCGGTTCAGGACGAAATCGTCGCGCGGTTGGCGGCCGCGCTGGCCCTCCGTTCCGACCAGGCCCGTCTGGCTTTGGCACGCCGCAAGCCTCTCGTCAATCTCGAGGCGTATGAATGCTGGCTGCGTGGACGTGAAAGCCTCCGGAAAGGCACGCTGGAAGGGGACGCCGAGGCACGTACGTTCTTCGAGCGTGCCCTCGAACTCGACCCGCAACTCGCTCGTGCCTACTCGGGCATGTCGCTGTCCCACTTCAACGACTGGAGCTGCCAGGCGTGGGTGCAGTGGGATGAAAAAGAGCGCCTGGCGTACAAGTTCGCCAAACGGGCCGCCGATCTCGACAGCGGTGACGCGATGGTGGAGATCGTGCTCGGTCGCATCACGCTGTATCGCCGTCTGTTTGACGAGGCGGCTGAACACGTCGCGCGCGCGCTCGTGTTGAATCCGAACGATGCCGACGTGCTGGCGCATTGCGCACTGTGCCGTGCATATCTCGGCGACGGCGCGTCAGCCGTGGAACTCTCGACCAAAGCAATGCGGCTCAATCCCGTGTCTGGCGATTGGTACATAGGGCCCATGACGTTGTCGCTGTTCGTCACGGGTCGATACGAAGAATCGATCGGGTTCGGCGCCCGCATGCCTCACGCCACTGTTGACAGTCCGGCGTTTCTGGCGGCCGCGCTCGCCCTCGTCGGCGACCGCGACCGGGCGACGATGTATCTCCGGCGTTTCCTTGACGACTTCGAAGAGAAAATCACCTTCGGTCGTACGCCGGACCCTGGCGAACAACTCAGGTGGCTGCTGCACGTGAATCCCTTCCGGCGCCCGGAAGACATCGAGCGCTTCACGACAGGACTGCGGCTTGCGGGTTTGACTGTCGATCCGGACAGCGATCTCGTCGCCGAGACCGTCGTCGCGTCAATCGGCGACGCTCTTCCACGGGCGACATTTCGACTGCAGGACGATCGCTGGCATCTCGTCTTCGACGGCGCTTCGGTCGTGATCTCCGACGCGAAAGGCATGCGCGATCTCGCGAGCCTTCTCGCCTCGCCCGCCGAAGAGCGGCATTGTCTCGAGATCGCCGGGCGTCCGGCGGAAACCGGCGGTGAAGACGCCGTGCTCGACGATCGCGCCAGGCGCGAGTACCGGATGCGGCTCGCCGAGTTGCAACGCGAGATCGATGAGGCCGAGCGCGACAGCGATCCGGCACGCGGCAGCCGGGCGCGGGAGGAGATGGACGCGCTGGTCGAAGCCCTCGCCGGCGCGCTGGGGCTGGGCGGCCGGTCACGCTCTCTCGGGAGCGCCGCCGAGCGCGCGCGTTCGGCCGTGACCTGGAGAATCCGGAGCGCCGTCCGCAAGATCGCAACGGTCCATTCCTCTCTCGGCCGCCACCTCGAGAACAGCATACGCACCGGGACCTACTGCTCCTACCAGCCCGAACGCCCGATCGACTGGAACATTTAGAGAGCGCTTCGCGGGTTCCTCGTTCCTGTTCCAGTTCCCCGTTCTGAGGTGGGCGACGAATTGAGTACGCCACCTAATCTTTAGAAAAAGACGCGCGTCCTGATCCTCGCGCCACCGCGAACGGGGAACGGTGGAACAGGAACCTGAGGAACGCCAGCACCTTCCATTGTGAGGGCCGGACCTTACGCCCATTGGGTGCATCTGAGGAGGTGCCCAATGTTGTGCAAGGTTGTTCCGACCACGGAAGAAGCGCTCACAGCCCGTCTGCTCCAATCGACGATGCAGGCGCTCGAGTTGTATGGGATCTATCTGGGCAAAGAACTGGGCCTCTACGCGACGCTGAGATCCGGGGGCCAGTTCACCCCACCCGAGCTGGCACAGGCCGCGGGGATTGCGCCCGCGTTATGCCCGCGAGTGGCTCGAGCAGCAGGCCGTCGCAGGCCTCTTGGACGTCGACGCATCGGCCGCTTCGGCGGATGCCCGCCGGTACTGGCTCCCGGCAGAACACGCGAACGTTCTGGCAGACGAGGACCACTCCGCCCACCTCGCTCCACTCGCACAGATGGTCGCAGGCATCGGTGGCGCCCTCGAGCGGGTCGTCGCGGCGTACCGCACGGGGGAAGGTGTGGCATATCCGCACTTTGGCGCCGCCTTTCGTAAGGGCCAGGCCGGGATTAACCGCCCGGCGTTCCTCACTGATCTCGTCGCGCGCTGGATCCCCGCTGCGCCCGATCATCCATGCCGCGCTGGCGGCGTCGCGCGCGCGCGTCGCCGACGTCGGGTGTGGCGCCGGATGGTCCACCATCGCATTGGCTGGCGCTTTCCCGAACGCGGAGGTCGTCGGATTCGATGCCGACGAAGCCTCGGTGCGTGACGCCAGGGAGAATGCCGCCGCACACGGTGTGCGTGCGCGATTCGAAGTTCGAGACGCGGCGTCTCTGGCGAACGAAGGCCCGTTCGACCTGGTGCTGGTACTGGAAGCGCTCCATGACATGGCGCGCCCGGACGAGGCCCTGCGATCGATGCGCGAGGCCCTTGCGCCCGGGGCCAGCGTACTGGTCGCCGATGAAAAAGTCGGCGAACACTTCCACGCGCCGGCCGACGACATCGAAAGGCTCATGTACGGCTGGAGCATCGTGCATTGCCTGCCGGTGTCGATGGCCGAGCAGCCATCGGCTGCGATTGGCACGGTCATCCGCACGGACACGGTGCGTGGCCCTCGCGTCTGCAGCCGGGCTGACCCGATTCGAAGTTTTGCCGGTCGATGGCGGCTTCTTCCGCCTCTATCGCTTGCGTGCGCATTGAGTGTGTCCGGATACCGCTCGTGGGAGCACCGGACGCCTCGTCGGGGAAACCCCGATCCCACTGAGCTCACAGCTCATCCGAAGGAGATGTCATCATGTTCGCTCGCTCATTCACAGTCTCTGCCGCTCGCGCGTTCGTTCGACATTTGTTCCGCGTCGCGGCCATCACCGGCGTTGCAGTCACATTCACGGCGCCGGGGCACGCACAAGAGGCCGGCGTCGAACGGAAACACGAACCCGTCCTCTACACCTTCACCATCGACGTGGCGGAAGACCTCGCCGGCAAGTTCCGGCCGACCTTCGTCAAGCCGGAGGATACGCAGCCCGAACGCGGCTCTTTCTTCGTCACTGGTGGCCGGGTCTTTCCGGCCGGCACCATCGAGGGCGACGGTGCGACTTTCGATCCCAACCGCAGCGGCCACATTGGCGTGTGGATCTGCCGCGGTACGCATCTCGTCGCAGCGAATGAGATACCTGCGGCTCAATGGTGGGTCGAGACGACGCAGTTATTCGTCCTCGGGCGGCAGGCCAAGGAGCAGCTGACGACCGAAGGCCTGGAAGGAAGCGGAACGATCACGCGCGTCGTCACCGGCGGCACCGGAAACTACGCCGGCTGGATTGGTGAACAGCGCCAGACCTTTCTCGGCTTCAATCCGACTGGCGGGGCCAACATGCGGGTCACGTTCATCCTGCGTCCACCCGCGAATTCGTCAGACAGAACCCAGTAAGTCGCTCACGTGAGGCGACGGGAGGCCTCGGCATCGCCGACGGCCTTCCTGTCGCCAACGTCACGCCGGCCGGCTATTGCCCTTTCGAGCATTGCCATCGCTCACTGATCGCCATGGTTTAATAGCGCTGTGAAAAATCCTTCGTCCTGCTCCCTGTCCGCATCGTGATTCAGGACCTCAGCTCCACTCTCCGCGCGCATCCCGAGATCACATTCTTCCTGGTCCTTGGAATCGGGTACGCGCTCGGCAAGCTGAAAGTCGGCAGCTTCAGCCTCGGCGCGGTTACCGGTACGCTCCTCGCGGGAGTCGCTGTAGGACAACTGGGGGTACACGTGTCGGGCGAGGTCAGGCAGTGTTTCTTCCTGCTGTTCCTGTTCTCAATAGGATTCAGGACCGGGCCGCAATTTTTCCGTGGTCTGAAAAGCGACGGCCTGCAGCAGGCGGCGCTGGCGGCCATTGTCGCGACGACGGGGCTCGTCGTGGCTTACCTGGTGAGCCGCCTTTTCTCCTACGATGCGGGCACCGCCGCCGGCGTCATCGCAGGCTCGCTCACCGAATCCGCGACCATCGGAACCGCGAGCGATGCAATTTCCCGCCTCGGCTTGTCGGCCGCCGACCAGGCAGCGATGATCAATCGCATCCCCGTCGCGTTTGCCGTCACGTACCTGGTTGGGGTCGTGGGCGCCGCATGGTTTCTTGCTCAACTTGCTCCACGACTCATGGGCGTCGACCTCGAGGAGGAATGCCGCCGCTTCGAACGCGAATTGCACGGCGGGCACGAGAAGGAATCCACGGCGCGACGGGCCATCGAATTTCGAGCCTACACGGTCCAGCCTGGTTCGCCGCTGGCTGGGAAGCGCGTGTACGAAATCGAGCAGCAGACAAGAGATGCGCGCCTCTTCGTCGAGCAAATCAGACGCGGCGATCAGATTCTCGAGACCGACGAGACGACCACAGTGCTGAGCGGTGACACGTTGGCGATTGCGGGCCGTCGTGAGCTGCTGATCGCAAAGCTTGATGAGCAGGTGCTCGGAGTGCGCGAAGTCGACGACAGGGATCTCCTCGACGTGCCGGCGGCAGTGCTGGACGTGGTGGTGACGCGTGCGGACATCGACGGGCGCACGCTCGCCGATCTCTCCGGCGAAGAGGCCGTTCGCAGCGTCTACCTGCGCCGGCTGACGCGCGCCGGCACGCCTGTGGCCACTTTTCCAGGCACCAAAGTGCAGCGCGGCGACGTGGTGACGCTCGTGGGCCCGACGCGCCGTCTCGCAGACGCCGCAAGCCGTATCGGAGTGCCTGATCGGGCGACCGACGCCACCGATATGGTGCTCGTCGCATTAGGCATCGTCGCCGGCGCCATGATTGGCATTCCCGTGGTGATGATCGGAGGATTCGAAATCGGATTGAGCTTGAGTGTAGGCGTTCTGCTCGGTGGCCTGGTCTGCGGTTGGCTGCGATCCATGTGGCCGCGTTTCTTCGGCCGCATCCCCGGTCCTACGCTCTGGATATTCGAGTCGATCGGCCTGGCCGGCTTCGTCGCCGTCGTCGGGCTCGATGCCGGACCGGACTTTGTCGTCGGGCTACAAACGAGCGGCCCCAGCCTCCTGCTGGCAGGCACCCTCACGGTCCTCGTCCCGCATCTTGTCGGCGTGGTGGTCGGACACTGGGTCTTCAAGATGCCGCCTGGCGTCCTGCTGGGAGTCTGCGCAGGCGCCGGAACGGCAACGCCCGCGCTCGCGGCGATCCAGGAAGCCGCGAAAAGTACTGTGCCGACCCTCGGCTATGGCGTGTCATACGCGGTGGGCAACGTGCTGATCGCGCTGTGGGGCGCAGTGATCGTCGCGTTGCTTGCGGGCTGATTGTGTCTGTGCGATGCCGTTGATCTCACGGCAGGGAGATCTGCACGCCGGCCCGCGCGGCGCGTGGCACTCCAGTCGTCAGGATCGGGGTCCGACCCACGTCATACACGCTATTGAAGACATTCTCGACCGCGACAAAGGCGCTGACCTTGCCGCCAAGGCTCCGACTGCCGAACATGTCCACGACGGTCGCGCGGCGAAGCGTAAACGCGTTCAGGTCATCCTCGAATTGCGCTCCCGTCACCCGAAGCTGTCCGGACGCCATCCACGCGTGATGGCTGTAACGAATGTTCAGGCCGAGGTTGTACTCCGGCACCTGCGGCACGCGATTGTCGCGCAAACTCGTCTCGCCCTTGAAACGCGCGTCGACGATCGCGCTCGAAAAGGCCACCGACCATGAGGCCCGTACGCGTACGCTGGTTTCGAATTCGACCCCGGCTGTCCGCATCGTGTCCGCGTTTGCTCGCTGCTTGATAATGAGCTGTGGCGTGCTCGACAGCGTGACGTTGGTAATGACGTCATCCAGGACGTTCCAGAAGCCAGTCACGCGTGCCGACAGCCGGCCGCGTGTTGCGAGCACACCGGCGTCAGTACCCGTCAGCCTTTCCGGCGCGAGCGCCTCATTCGGATTCGTCTGGGTGTTGCCGGCTCTGAATCCCCGGTAGAGCTCGTTCAGCGTTGGCGCACGAAACCCTTTATAGGCCGAACCACGCACGGAGATGCCGCTACTCAGACGGTAGGCGACCGACGCCCGTGGGTTGAACGATCCCAGCGTCTTGTCGTAGCTGGTGTTCTGCGATTGCGTGTGCCACCGGTCTCCGTGGGCGCCCATGACCAACGTCAACCGATCGTTGACGAGAAAAGTGTCCTGCACGAACGCCGACCACACATCCTGTGTACCGCCATTGCTGAAGGAGGCCAGCACGCGGCCTGCTACAAGCTGCGTCTCTTGCGTCTCGCCTTTGATGAACTTGGCTTCGGCTCCGACGAGCACGGTGTGCCGTCCGATTGGCCGGGCCCATTGCGCCGCGGCCCCGCTGAACCTCGTCGGCACGCGCTGCAGTCGATTGAGGTCCTCGCTCGTCCGGTCGGGCGACACCGACGAAAAGGTCTGGTCGTAACCCTGAGTGCCCGCGAATGCGCGGGCAGACAGCAGGCCGCCGGCCAGTGCACCGGCACCTTCACTGCTTCCCTGCCGTGAAGCAGTATCGTTGATGACAGCGGGAGTACCATTCAGGCGATTGTCGGTAAACACGCTGCCAGTGGTATCGAAGCGCCAGCCATTACCCGCCTGGTAGCCAATCGATGCAACACCAGATCGATGCTTCGAGGCAATTTCGGAGTCGATCGGACCGCGCGGGGCGATTCCAGGATCCTGTTCCAGAGCCACAGCGATGTAGCCGTCCGTGGTGAACCACTCGCCTCCGGCCGTGTAGCTCCAGCCACGGGAGCGACCGCCACCAAACATCGAGACGCGGCCCGTCTGCATGCCGCCGGCTTCGACAAGCGCGCGGGAGGCGAGCTGGTTTGGATGCCATGTCAGGATCTGCACGACACCGCCAACGGCATCTGCGCCATACAGATCGCTTCCGCTGCCTCGCAGTACTTCGACGCGATCGATCGCCACTTGCGGAACTTTGTCCCAGTACACCCACCCTCCGAATGCGTCGTTCAACGGCACACCGTCGGTCAGCACCAGCGAACGGCTTGCGCCGGTGCCGCCAAGGCCGCGCAGCGTCACACCCTGTGCCGTCGGATTCGACACTCGAGAGGATGTTCGACGGAACAGGGTGAAGCCAGGCACCATCTTGAGCGCGTCATCGAGCGTCAGCGCGGCGCTGGTCAGCAGCTCGACTGCCGGGAGAACCGTCATCGTCACCGCGGGATCCGCCCGCGGCAGGTCAGTGCGCGAAGACGTGACGTTCACGGCTTCAAAGAAAGGCGCCGGCTGCAGCGTTAGCTGCAGATCACGCGAGTCGAGTGAGACCGGTACGATGAGCTCCGCGAATCCCGCAGCGGTGACAACCACGCGCAGGGATCCGGAGGCTTCTGCCTTCAACTGGAATCGCCCGTCGCTGCCTGTCCGGAATTCGTCGACCGTGCGCCCAGACAACTCGAGGCGTACCGTGGCATTGGGGACGGCCGCCCCTGACGGATCCACGACTGCTCCGGTAATGAGGCTCGGCAATTGGATGAGCGCAGCGCCGTTGAAGAGAAGGGCGAGAAGAAAATGCATGATAAGGAGCTGGTGTGCAGGTGCATTGTAACGGCGCTCACAAATCGGCTAGACTCCGCCGATGAATCCAGCGATCAGAGCCATCCTTGGTCTGGCGGCCGTTGCGCTCCTCGCTTTCGAGAGTCCGTCAGTTGCAGCGTTTCAGGCGCCCGCGACTCCCGCCGCTGGCCAGGGGAAGTTGATTGTGTTCGGCGATGTGACGTTGTTCATCGGCAAGCCCGGAATGGCGGGCAATTGCGCATTGCAGAGCCGCTTCAAGCGCGGCGACCCGGTCGGATTCCGGATGACGGCGATCGATCCTGTAACCGGCCAACGGGAGCCCTCGGCCCAGTTCGTTGTTCACCTCACGTATGGCGGCATGACGCAGGATCTCCCGATGCGATATCGCGGAACGGTCAAGCAGCCGGAACGCGAATTCTGGATTGCCAAGTGGGTCGTACCTGACACCGCACCGATAGGCATCGTCCGCTATACGGTGACCGCGACGGACAAATACGGCCGCACGGGAGAGTTCAAGCCCTTCGTTGTCGAAGACTCCCAAGTGACGATCGTGGAGTAGGCGCCACGCGTTTCCTCATCACACTGCTCGCCCTGCTGGCGTTGACGAACGCGATCGCGTGCGGGCGCGACGCCTCGCAGCCGATCGCCTCCTCCCAAGCCGCCACCGACCTGACTGCGCCGAAGCCCACCTCTGCACCGAAGAAGCTCACACTCACGTATCCCAAGAACGCAAAGCTCGTCGCAGGCGCTGAGGTCGAAGCGAGCGCTGAAGGGCTGCCGCCCAATCGAAAGATCGATCTGGTCTGGGGGACGGTGAGCGGAGGATGGGTGGTCGAGGAGTACTACCGCTTTCGTGGGAAGCGATTCGCCAATTCAACCAGGGTTCTTGCACAGGTGCAGGTGGGCTCTGATGGCCGGGTATCGATCCCCTTCAGGATTCCCGAAGACTATGGCGGCGTTCACGAGGTCTTCCTCTCGGAAAACGGCGTACCCCTTGCCCAGGGTGGGGTCGATGTGAGCCAGACGTTCGAGATGCACCCAACTGAAGGTCCAGTCGGCACTCCGATTGAAATTCGAGTCAAAGGACTTGGATGGCGGACGCTCGAGAGCACGTGGGTGGTGAACTGGGACAACCAGGAGGTCGGGTGGGTCTCTGCGACCGACACGCGTGGCTCGTCTGTTGCCCGGTTCCGTGCTGCCGGCGCCATCGGCGAGCATCAAGTAAAGCTCTACACCGGGTACATGGGTCAGGGCTATTTGAATCATGAGCAAGCGCCGAACTCTTACTTGCCGAGACCCGGATTCGTCTTCCGCATCACGCCAGGGAACGTCGCCGCCCCGGCGTTCGCAGAGCCCTATCAGAAGCAGCCGGTGCCAGCGGCGGCCAGCGGCGGCGGAAGCCTGACGATCAGCCCCACCCAGGGCCCGGTGCTGACACGTGCGTCACTCAAAGGAAGCGGTCTTCCCGCAAACACACTCGTGTCGCTCGTCTGGGAAACGCAGGCCGGCAACCGGGTGTCGGGTGGAGGGTTTGCTCCTCGCGACAACGAGATCACGAAGCTGACCGTGGGTGCGGACGGGCGAATCGATATCCCTCTCACCGTTCCCGACGATCTCGGAGGCCTTCACGCGATTTCGATCCGGAACGGCGACAAGACGCTCGCGCGCACGCATTTCGTCATCGAAACGAGCATTGTCGGCATCTCGCCAACATCGGGTCCGGTGGGGACACCCGTCAAGATTCATCTCAAAGGTGTCGGGTGGACCGACTACGACAACATCTACGTGGTGACCTACGACAACGCGTACATGGGATATGCGTGCGGGTTCAACAGTCAGGGAGACGTTGTCGTGAATTTCACAGCAGCCGGCTCGCCGGGAATGCACCTGATCGATTTCTATCCGGGGATCTACCAGGGACCTGAAGGTGGTCAGCAGCTGTATCGTTTGCCGCAACTCACCTATGCCGACGATCATCCTGGGAACCGCATTCCGGCGTTGCGCTTCGCGTTCGAGGTGACGCGGGGTACGTCTCCGGCACGTTGAACGATTCCGAACCTCCATCAAGGCCACGGCCGATTCCAGATTCTAGATTCGACACGCAAGTGTCAGAATCGTCGTGATGGCACGCGGGTGATGATGTCGCGGCGGCTCATTCTCGGCTTGGCAGTCCCAGCGCTTGTCGCGCTCGTCGCCGTGGGCATTCATACGCCGCCCGGGCGCTCGGCCGTCAACTCGTGGGTTGTCACGAGGCTTCAGTCGGCCGCAGGCGTGCAAGCCACCATCGCCCGACTCGACTACAACCTGTTCACCCTGACGTTCAGCGCCGGCAACATTACGCTTGCCGCCGAGGGTTCGAGCGCTCCCTTCTTTTCTGCTGAGGCGGTCCGGGTCGATCTGCCGTGGACGATTCTCGGCGGGCGTATCGCCGTCGAATCGCTTGAAATCGACAACCCCAGTGTGACGATCGTGAGCGAGGCGGATGGAACGCTCAACCTCCCGACGAGCTCGGGAGCTGCCGCGGACGCCACGCCTCGGTCGATTGACGTTGGCCGATTCGCCGTTCGGAATCTTCGGGTCCGCTACGAGAATCGACCCGCCGGGGTGCTCGTCGACGCCCGCGGCATCGACGTCGATCTCGAGCGGCCCCCGAGGTCACTTCTGAACGGACGGCTCTCCGGCCGGGAGATCGCAGTCCGCATCTCCGAGCACGAGACAAGCCTTTCGAAGCTCGATGGACGGCTCGCCTTCGACGGAACCGCGCTCGCGCTCGAAGATCTTGCGGTCGAAGCACCGGAGGGACGACTGCGTGTTAACGGGAAGCTGAGCGTCCTGCCGGCGTTCGCACTCGACGGACTGGAATATCAGGGACACCTCGACCTGGCCCGAATGGCGCCCTGGGTCGGCGCCGATCCTCCTCCAACAGGCCTGGTCTCGTTTTCGGGCACGGCCACGGGTCCGATTGACAGCGCGACAACAACGGTCGACCTAGCTGGCGACAACCTTCAATGGTCCGACGTGAACGAGATTACCCTGAGAACCCACGCTGTACTCTCAGGCTCGGCTGCAGCAATCGAATCGCTTCGCGTCACGGCAGCGGGCGGAGAGATCCTCGCTGATGCCCGCGTGCCGTTCGACGATCGCTCGCCGGGCCACGCCCGGCTGAGCTGGCGGAATCTCCGGGTTCGTCCGCTCGTCAGCGCCTTGGCCGGCGATACGGTCCCGGGCTTCGCGTCTGTTGCAGAAGGGTCGGCCACGTTCGACTGGAGCGGCCAGGCGCATCTGACCGGTCGTGGCACGATCGAAAACCTGCTCGACCGAACAACGGCCTCTCGTGGCGAGCTTCCTTTATCGGGCCGCGCAACACTGAGACTGCGCGACGGCATCTGGCAACTGTCGCACGATCACCGCGTTGGCGAAGCGGTGGCGTTGACGGGGCACGCTGAAGGCAGGATCGATCCGGAGACTCCGGCCTCTTCGACCTTGAGTGGGAGCGCAGAGCTTCGCGTCGGAAGCTTCTCAGACGCGGTCGCGCTTGCGACGAAAGCCGGCATAGCGGGGAATGCCGGCAGCCTGTCCAGCCTCGCCGGCAGCGCGTCGATCACCGCAAGTCTCGCGGGCACTCTCGCGGCACCGACCGCGGCGGGCACGATTGACGTCGCGAACCTCCGCTACGGCAACGCCGGGCCAGGCGTCGCAACCGGCCGGTACTCTGCCAACCTGCGGCGCATCGTTGTCGAGCCGCTGCAGGTCGTCGTCGGCGCGAATACCATCTCTGGACATTCCTCGGTCGACTTTGACACCCGGGCAATCCAGGGCCAGTTGAAGGGCGAGCTGGCGCAGCTGGACCTCCTCGCTGCCGATGTTCCCGCCGATTGGCGCCCGGTGGGATCGGCAATCTTCGACGCACGCATATCGGGCACGCTCGACAACCCAACTGTTGCCGGCGAGGTCGCTTCTGACGGATTCCAGATCGCGGGACAAGCCGTGCAGCGGCTGCGCTCGACGTTGCACGTCTCGAATCAAGTGCTCACCGTCGACAGCCTCAATCTGCTGCAGGGAGAAGGCGCACTCGAGGCCACCGGCACGTACGCGTTCCCGACCGGACGATTCTCAGCCGGGATGAGCGGCAAGAATTTTTCTCTATCGGCATCCGACGCTGCGAGTCTCCCCATCGACGCGAGGTTCGACGTCGAGTTGAAGGGCGAAGGCACGATGGCAGCGCCTCAGGCGCAAGGCTTCGTGCAGTTCTCCCGACTTGTGTGGGAAGGCTACGACGTGGGCCCCGCGCGGATCGACATCGACACCGTCGGGCACATGCTCGAGCTGACAGGCCGCGCGCCGGAGCTGAGCGCGGCTGTTCAGGCACACGTCGCAGTTTCCGCGCCGCGCACGTTTACAGCCGATGCCACACTCGACGCGGCTAGCCTTGCCAATCTCATGAGCCGTTCCGGGCAGCCGGAAGCCGTGGCTCTTGAAGGAACCGTTTCGCTTCGCGCTCGGGCTGCCGGACGGCTCGACGCTGTCGCGGACGCAACAGTCGATCTCGATCTGAGCCTGGCCGACGCGTCGGTCAACGGCGCACCGGTACGTCTTGTGCGCCCGGCCCGGCTCCGCTACTCGAGTGATGCTGTGGTCGCCGACGACCTGGAGTTGCGGGTCGGTGACACGACGCTCGTGGCGAAAGGCCGGATTGCGGATGGGACCGCTGCAAATGAGGCGCTACACGTCTCGCTGACAGGGGCGGTCGCCGATCTCATGCCGCTCGTTCGAGTCGCGACTTCAGACACCTTCGATGCGTCCGGCGCCATCGATCTCCAGGTGCGAGTCTCCGGCGCTCCGCGATCGCCTGAGATACGCGCCGACATCTCGCTCGCGTCGGCATCCGCCCGCTACGGCGACGTTCCACCGGCCACCGACATCAACCTGCAGGGATCGTTCGAAGCCGGCGTGCTCGAACTTCGCGAGGCACGGGCCACCTGGCAGGATGCAACCGTCACGGCGTCCGGCCGAGTGCCGGCCACCGTGCTCGTAGACTCGCTTCCCGAGTGGTACGTCAAGAGCCTGCCGCCGACGCGCGAGCCCGCGCGCGCCATTCTCCGATTGGACTCGATCACCACGTCGACGCTCGCGCCGTTTGTCGAGGAGGGCGCGCTCGCCGACGTGACCGGACGGATGGATGCAGTCGTCGCGCTGACGGCAACCTCGCTCGACGTCCGAGACATCGGTGCGGAGCTGACGCTCGAGCGCGCGGAGTTCTCGCTCGCGCGGGTCCCGCTCAACCAAAGCCGCCCGACCCGGTTGCGGCTCGCCGACGGCCGCCTGCAGGTGCTCGACTGGTCGTGGGCAGGCGCGGGAAATCGTATCGACATCTCCGGCGGCGCGCTGTTGACGGGCGACTCGCCGGCGCTCGATTTCATGCTCGACGGAACGCTCGACCTGCGCATGCTGGGGGCGTTCTCGCCCAACGTGGCCACCACTGGGCGCGCGACGCTCGACGTCAAGGTAACGGGCTTCGCCAACCAGCCGCTCGTCGATGGCCGGATGTCGATCGAAAACGCGGGCCTCGTCGTGCGCCAGCCGCGCTTCGCCGTCACGGACTTGCAAGGAACGGTGACGTTCGCCCGCGATGCGCTGCAGTTTGCAGACATCACGGCGAACGCAAACGGCGGCACGCTGCGCATGACTGGCAGCATCCAGTATCCGAAGTTCGCCATCGACGGTGGATCCATTGCGATTAGCGGACGCGGACTTGCTGTCGAAGTGCCGGAAGACCTGCGCAGCGAGATTGATGCCGACCTTCGGCTCGACCTCTCGGACAAGGCGCCCGCGCTGACTGGAAGCCTCACCGTTTTGCGCGGCTCGTACCGCGAGCCGGTGAGCCTTGTCGCCCAGCTTCTGACCGGCGTGCAGGCGCAACCGGCCGTTGCCGCCCCGGCCGCCGACGCTGGTTTCTTCGATCGCGTCCTCGTCAATATCGACGTCAAAACGGCGGAAGAGGTTGTCATCGACAACAACTACGGCCGTTTCGACATCGCCGCAAATCTCCGGATCGTCGGCACGGTAGCCGAGCCTGTTCCAACAGGGCGCCTGACGATTGGAGAAGGCGGCGACGTTTTCCTTGGAGGACGCACCTACGAAGTCGTGCGCGGCACCGTCGACTTCACCAGCACCACGCGCGTCGAGCCTACCGTCGATATCGCGCTGGAGACGCGCGTCCAGCGCTATGACATCACCCTCCAAGTGAGCGGAACGCCCGAGACACTGAAGGCGAGCCTCAGAAGTCCCGGGGTCAGCCAGAACGAGCTCGTGTCGCTGCTGCTCACCGGACAGCGCGCCGACACCAGCTCGATTGTGCAAGCCGACATTGCGCGGGGCCAGCTGCTGACGCTGCTCTCGGGAGAGCTGCTGGGCTTCGCGGGGCGTGCAGTTGGACTCGACAGCGCGCAGGTCGGTCAAGGCCTTGGCGCCGCGGCATCGGATTTCGACCTGCTGGCTACCGACACCGATCCAAGTGCGCGTCTCACCATCGGCAAGCATTTGAGCCGCAACGTCGAGGTGGTGTTCTCGCAGGCCCTCAGCGACACCGGCGACGTCACCTGGATCGCCATCTATCGTCCGGTAGGGAACATCGAACTGCGCGGGGCCACGCAGGATGACGGAAGCCGATTCGTACGAGTTCCGACACGAGGTCAGCTTCGGCACCGGCGCGAGGGACGGGCCGCCCCAATCCAAACCTGTTGAGCGGGCGGTCGAGCGGGTAACAGACGTGCGCATTGCCGGCGCGCCGGGATATGCGGAAACAGACATTCGCGAGAGGCTCAACCTCAGGGCAGGCGAGCGCTTCGACTTCTATCGCTGGCAGCAGGATCGCGATCGCCTGCAACGCTTCTACCACGAGCGGGAATTTCTCGAGGCCCGCGTCTCGGCCCGGCGAACGCTCGTCGGAGCAACCACGAGTGACGCGGGCGGCGTGGCGCTCGAGTACGAGATCGACCGCGGACCAGAGACACGGCTCACGATCGAAGGACACTCGATGCCAGGCGACCTCATCGAGCGGATGAAAGACGCCTGGGTCTGGGCCGTGTTCGATGGCTTTCTCCTCGATGACCTCACGACCCTGGCGCGCGAGCAGCTGACACGAGAAGGATATCTCCGCGCAGACATCCAGGCGACGGTCGTGTCTGAACCGGACTCCGCGATCAAAGAGATCGCAATACGCGTCGATCCGGGCACGCGCTATACCAGCAGGCAGATCGTCTTTTCAGGTCAGCAGGCGGTTCCGGCCGCCGAGCTCGATGCCGCCGTTCGCGCGCAGGGCATCGATGCATCGATGTGGCACGAACCGGCGGGCCTGCAGGCGGCAGTCGTGCAGCAGTATCGTCAGCGCGGATATCTCGAAGCCGGCGTCAAGGTTCAGGCACCAGTCTTCAGCGGGCAATCCGCCGAGCTGCCGGTGCAGATCACCGAGGGCCGGCAATACACCATTGGCGGAGTTGCCGTCGAAGGCGCGAAATCGCGCACCACCGAGCAGGTGATTGGTGCGTTTGGCGTCACAGTCGGATCGGTGTTCCAGCCTGCAGCCCTCGAGCCGGCTCGCCGCGCCGTCGAGCTCGACTACCTCCGCGACGGCTATAACAGCGTCCGCGTCACTGCGACCACTACGGTTGATAAAACCGGAGGGCATGTCCATCTGGTGCTCGTCGTCGACGAGGGACGTCAGCAAGTACTCGCCAGCGTCGATGTGAAGGGCGCGACGATTACCCGGCGCAGCGTCATCGCACGCGCGCTCGACGTCGAGCCAGGTCAGCCCGCCGATCAGGCAGAGTTCTTCCGCGCCGAAACGCGCCTTTACGACACCGGGGCGTTTCGAACAGCCGATATCGCCCTCGTGCCGCTCGAAACCGAGACGAGCAGTGCCGTCGAACGAGTGCGCGCGGAGGTGACGCTGCAGGAGCTTTCGCCGTATCGGTTCCGTTATGGATTCAGAGTGAACGACACGGTCACGCCGATCGAGATCGATCGCGAGCTGCGTCCAGCTCTCGTCGTCGACATCCTGAGGCGCAACCTGTTCGGCCACGCCATCTCGGCCGGCGCAGCGGGACAATTGGAGGCCGACCGCAGGCTCATCCGCGGCGTGGTGACGCTCCCTCGTTTTTTCGGACTGCCGGTGACGACGAATTTTTTTGCTACGACGTCGCGTGAAGACTTCACTCCCGAAGCCGCGACGCCGTTCGTGGAGGACGAATCCGGTGTGACCGTCGAGCAGCGATTTGCGCCTTCACCGCGGATGGCTGTGACGTACGGCTACGACTACTCGCGGACGCATATTTTCGAACCCGAGCCGTTGCCAGGAATTCCGCCACTCGAACTGCGGGCCAACGTCGCGCGGCTGACCGGCACTTACGCGTGGGACAGACGGAACGATCCATTTAGCCCTCAGGATGGCTGGTTCCACTCGTCGGGCGTCGAGCTGGGCACGAAATCCCTGGGCTCGGACCTGCGCTTCGTCAAATATCTGGCGCAGCAGCACTACTACAAGACCGTGCGGCGTCGCCTCGTGTTGGCATCGGCACTGAGGCTCGGGTTTGGCCGCGGCTTCGATCAGGACCTGATTCCCAGCGAACGGTTCTACGCCGGAGGAGGAACGAGCGTGAGAGGCTTTGCCGAAGATGGCCTCGGCGGAGTCGATTTTTTCGGCGATCCCCGCGGGGGCAACGGCATGGTGATTCTCAACCAGGAAGCCCGTGTGCCCCTGTTCTGGTGGGTGCACGGTGTCGCTTTCGTCGATGCCGGCAACGTATTCGAGAAAGCGAGCGAGTTCTCACTGACCAACCTGGAGGCGGGAGCCGGAGGCGGACTCCGCATCAACTCGCCGTTCGCCCTGCTGCGCGTCGACTTCGGCGTGCCGCTGACCAACCGCCGGCGCCAGGCCTCGGGCCGCTGGTACTTCGGCATCGGGCATTCTTTCTGACGCTGCCCGGCGGACACTACTGCGTTGTGAAAACGCTCAGCGGCCGCGCACGCTTCGCAACAGCGCCATCACCGCCGGCTGCTCCGGCGCGTTCGGGGCAAGCTTCAAAAAGTATTCGAGGTGCGTCGCCATCTGATCGAGCTGCCTGAGCCTCGAATACGCAAGACCAGCGAAGTAATGGGCGTAGGCTGAGGTGGGATCGATGCTTGACGCCTTCTCGAATGCGGCCGCAGCCGGTTCCCACCGTTCTGCCGCGCTTTGTGCGAGCCCGAGCTGATAGTTGGGATGAAACTGATCCGGCGCCAGCGCCACAGCCTGGGTTGCCTTCTCGATCGCCGATGGAGGATTGGCGTCGACGAGTGCGATTGCAGATTCGCCGACGAGCGACCAGGCCGTGGCGGGATCGACGCCGGTCGACAGCCGCGCAAACTGCGCCCGGGCTTCGTCCGGGCGACTCAGATGGAGGTGGCTTCGTCCTGCAAGGAAAATCAACTCGGGTGACGGGTCTCCCGTCTGCGCGATAGCATCGATCGTCTCCTGGTAACGGCCCGCGTCGAAATGAGCGCGCGGATTGATCGGGTCTTGTGCACGCACGACGAGCGATGAACTCAGGACGACCGTCAGCACGACAACAGGGAGGCAATTCATATGACTTCCTTTCTGCACCTCCTCAGAATACCCCTCTTGCGTGACAACCGATACCTTTCGAACGCCGTCAAAGGACCAGCGATCATGTCTTAGCGAGTCCGGTCCTGAACCCACGCCGGCGGCGCGGGAGTCGGAACGGGCTTCCGTCCGGCGGTGATTTCCCAGTGGTTGAACCAGGAATTTGACGGAACGCCGACGAAATCGTCCGGCAGGCGGTATGCCTCGTCTTTCAGCGCCTCCGCGACGCTGATGAATCGATAACCGCGCAGAACGAGCATCCCGGCGAGGGCCGCGAATCGATCGGCGTTGAGGCTGTTCGCGTGCAGCAACAGGATTTGAGGAATCTCGCGTCCCGTCACCCGTCGCGAGACATCCTCGAAATACGAGAACACCTCGCCCATATACCGCACGTAATCGTCACCGATCCGATTCGCTCCAGGCGTGTCACCGCGGCGCAATGCGCGCGCATACGCCGCCGCGTAGACGAAATCATCGTTGTCTACTGTCACTGGCGCGACGCTGTAACCATGGCGGGCGAGAAACGCCTCGAACAAACGCCGGTTCTGCAGGTCGGCACCGACGTGCAGAAATGGGTGGCGGAAATACCGAAGCGGCTGATCGTGCGCCTTCATGAGCTTGCGCGTCACCGCTTCGCCGCGAATCACGTCGGCCTCGAATTGCTCGCGCGGGATGCGGTTCAAGTCGCGATGTGAATAGGTGTGATTGCCGAGCTCGAGTCCCGCGGCCAGCCACATCTCGAGCAATCCAACCCGCGCTGAAACTTCTGCGGCAGTCGTCCCTTCGAGCTTGCTTTCGTTGACAAACCCGACGGCAGGAATCCGGAATCGGGTGATGGCGTCCAACAGTCTGCGCGTTACATCCTGCAGCTCTGCCACGTCGTTGCTCACGACGCCTGCCTGTGTGGCGGGGAGATCGTCGAAGGTAATCGCCACCGCCCGCGTGGCTGATGCGGTTTGAGTGGCGGCGTCTGCGCGTGGTAGTAGCATGATCGCTGCAAACGCCGCAAAAAGCGCGAGGGTTCTGTTTTGCTTTATCGCTGGATTCGAGATCTTCATCTGTATTTCGGGCTGTTCATCAGCCCGTTCGTGCTGCTGTTCGCCGCGAGCGTGTTCTACCTCAATCATGGGACGCTGCTGCCTGGCACTGCAACAACAGAGTCGTTTCAGGAGCTGCAGATTCCCGACGGCCTCGATCGACTGAAGGGAAAAGAGGCCGTGGATCGTGCGCAAGCGCTGCTGCCGCAGGTCGGGGTCGAGGGGGAAATCGGCTTCCTGCGATACGTCGTCAAGGACGGTCATCTGATTTTTCCGGTGTCGAAAGCCGGAACGGAGGCGACGGTGGACGTCGACCTCAACAGACGCTCAGCAACGGTGCAACGCCGTTACATGGGTCTGTGGGAATCGCTGTCGTACCTGCACAAGATGCCAGGCCCTCACAACGTGGCCATTCGCGGCAACTGGATGGGCACGCAGATCTGGCGCTGGCTTGCCGACACGACCATCTATCTCCTGCTGTTCATTTCAATCAGCGGCGTCTACATGTGGTGGGCGATCAAGGCGGAGCGCAAAATCGGCGCTGCCCTGCTCACTGCCGGCACCCTCACCTTCGCGGGGCTCGTCTATGCCATCGTCCGCTAGAGCGCTGGAGTCGTGGAACCGGAAACTCCACTACTACCTGGGCTTGTACTTCCTCTTGTTCCTGTGGCTGTTTTCGCTGACAGGGTTGATGCTGAACCACCAGCAGTGGTTCAGCGAACTCTACGAACGCCAGGAAACGAAGTCTGACCAGGCCATTGAAGCACCGCGGGGACAAACCCGGCCTCAACAGACGCGCGATCTGATGCGGCAACTCGGGCTTTCGGGCGAAATCGACTGGCCGGCATCACAACCCGTTGGCCACATCGACTTCAACGTCGCGCGGCCGAACGGCTCCGCACAAGTGCGAGTGGACCTCAACGCGAAGCGTGCCTACATCAAGGAGTTCGCGAACGGCGGACTGCACGCGTTTCAGATCTTCCACACGTTCAGCGGAACGCGATTCAATCAGCCAGCCAGTCAACGCGATTGGGTCGTGACGAGCATCTGGGTGATCGCGATGGATGCGCTCGCGGCAGGCCTCGTCGTGATGGTCCTCGGCAGTTATTACATGTGGTGGCGTCTGAAGAAGCGGAAAGCTCTTGGAATTGCCGCGCTCGGCGCGGGATTGGCTGCTTGCCTCATATTCGTCACGGGAGTGTTGTAGCGGGGTGCAACAAATGCTTCTTCCGGAATGGCGCAAGGCAATTGTGAGATGGCGCGACCGCCTCTGGCGATCGCGCCATCCGAATTCGACTTACTGCGCGAAGCAGTAGAACAGCCCATCGCCGCCAGTTGCCTGCAGGTTGGCCTGGCTGCAGCCCTTCGACGGGTGCGCCGCGTTCCATGACGTCGGATCCGCGCCGCCGCCCTGCCGATCGTGATGACCCACATTTGCGCTCCCCTCGCCGCCGCTCGTCCAGTTGCCGCAGGTCGTCGTCGCCGGATCACCGGTGACTGCGGAACCGTCGGTCTGGGAGCCCGTGAGGATGTCGTGACGGTTCGGGTTGTCACCTCGACCGTTGATCATCTCCCCTTTTTCCGACAGCGAGACTTCCTTGGACAACTTGTTCTGGGCGCTGTGGAGATCGGCGACGTTCTGCGCCGCCAGCATCCCTTTCGCGTTGTACCAAGGGCCTTTGCCGATTCGATCACGCGCGTTGACGGCAGTTTGCTTGCCATCGCCTGTGACGCTGAGATACGCCCGCCACGTCCGGTCGCCTGCGCCGACCGCCGCCGCCCGGGTCTGGCAGTACTTGTCGGCGCCCGCGATGCCGCCGAGATTGGCGCCGTTTCCTGGACCCGCGCTCGTGATGAAGAAGGTCATTTTCGGTGCCGCTTGCGCCGCCGCGTTGCGCACCGCTGTGACAGCGGTGCCGATGCCGAGCAAGACGCATAGTGTGAAAGCGATTCGGGTTCTACTGTCCATTCCAGGTGCCTCCTCTCGATGTACTCCGCAGATGGAGTAGGGAATCCACGCTAACACAGCCTGCGGCGGATGAACCCCAAAGGCCGCGAACTTGGGATGTAAGTTGCGACGCTCGGCGGTCGTCAAAAATGTCTATTCGCACGGTCTTTACGTGCAATCGGTATTTTGGTACTTCGATATGAAATCGACGCGTGTATAAAAGAGCGCCATGCTTCGCGACCGACCGCAACCAGCCGATCCGGTGCGTGCGCAGTTGAGCGAATGGGCGGGTCAACATGTTGATGATGCGGTTTGGGCTGATTGTATTAAACCTCTCTGCCATTATTTTGCTAGGCATGTTTTGGCCTGCGGTTTTTTTCCTCGTTGCGACGATGTTCGCAACGACAATCTACCTGCACAGGTTTTTGACCCAGCAGGGCATTAGAACTTCACCCGGTGGCGAAGAACTGATGCATCTGGTGCTGTGCCTGTTCACTGCCGGTATCGTGCCGCGCCAGTGGATGGCGGTGCATCGCAAGCACCATCATTTTTCCGATAAGGAAGGCGATCCGCACAGTCCTTATATCAAAGGGTTGTGGACCGTATTCTGGGAAAACACCATTTTGTATAAGAGGGCGGCGGCTGACGAGGCGATGGTGCGGCAGGATCGCACCGGACTACAAACCCGATCTTATAGACCGCCTGCTCCCTGAACGATACATGCAGTTCGTCGGTCCACTGGTGGGCATTGCCCTGTTTATTCCGATTTTTGGCCGGTGGGCGCCAGTGGCGTGGTTCAGTCAGGAGATAGTCTATAACCGACTGAACGCGTCGATTAACAGCATCTGCCACATGATCGGCTACCGCAACTACGACAACCTGGCGACGAATCACCAATTGATCGCGCTGCTCACCGGGGGGGAGGGGTTGCACAACAACCACCACAAGCACCCGTCATCGGCCAAATTCGCGCACGTGAACGGCGAGATCGACCTGGGATGGTTGTTCATCGGATTTCTTGTGTGGCTCGGCTTGGCCCAGGTTAAGCCCGAGCCGCTTGCCGCAATCGGCAAGCGAGCGAGTTAAATACGCGCTAACACAGCTACCTTAATCAAGCTTGCTGAAGGGCGATGACCGGATCCACGTGCATCGCCCGAAGAGCGGTAACCGACGCGCTGAGTCCGGCAGCCGCAAGCACGACACATCCCACTGCCCCCAGACACGACAAAGAAAGCATCAGGCGTGTGCGGGCGCCTGCGGCTGGTAGGTCCCGACAGGGACACGAAACGACACCGCCAGCCGATTCCAGCTGTTGATGACGACGACGGCGAAGGTCAGCGCCACCAGCTCGGATTCGTCGAAGTGTTGCTGCACGCGCGCGAAGATGTCGTCCGGTACGTGCGTCTCGCCGACGAGTGTCACCGCCTCGGTCCATTCGAGTGCCGCACGCTCACGCTCGGAGTAGAACGGCGTCTCGCGCCACGCGCTCAGCGCGTACAACCGCTGCTCCGTCTCTCCCGCAGCACGAGCGTCCTTCGTGTGCATGTCAATGCAGTAGGCACAGTGATTGATTTGCGACGCACGCATCCTGACCAGCTCGACGAGCGATCGTTCGAGCCCCGCGGCCTGCGACGCGGCGGAGAGCGCCAGCATCGCCTGCCCCAGCTTCGACGAGATGTGTCTGTTGAAATCGATTCGAGTGTTCATCATTCCGTCCTCCTGTGGCTAAGACGGGCCGCGGGAGTCGGTTGTGACAGCTGCCGGGAGTTTCTCGGGGTTGACGACCGCATACACGTTGAGAATCTGATGGCCGTCGGTTTCAATCGCGACCGCTGCGACCGGATGGCCGCCGTCGTGAATCCACAGCCCAGGCTCACCGTTGATGGAGCCGATCTCGGTCACGCGATCCACGGCCCAGAATTTCTCGCGGAGGCCGAGGATCAGTTTGACGATCTGTTCGGCGCCAAGAATCGGACGCGGGGAGGCGGCAACCTTGCCGCCGCCGTCGGCCGTCCAGGTCGCGTCGGGCGCGAACAGTGCCAGCAGCGTCTTCTCGTCGCGGGCTTCGAGCGCAGTCATGAATGTCTGCAGCAGGCGGCGCTTCGCGGCTTCGCTCGCATCGAAGCGTTTGCGCTCGCCGCGAACGCGCTCGCGCGCGCGGTGGACGATCTGCCGGCAGGCCGCGTCGCTCTTGCCAAGGACCGGCGCGATTGCCGGATAGCCGACGTCGAACACCTCGTGCAGCAGAAACGCGGCTCGCTCATCCGGCGCGAGGCGTTCGAGTAGTGTCAGGAAGGCGATCGACAGATCTTCAGCGAGGTTGACGTCGTGGTCCGGTGGCGGCGCCGGAGTGACGATCGGCTCCGGCAGCCATGGGCCGACATACGCCTCGCGTTCGGTCTTCAGCCGCCGCAGCCGATCGATCGCCAGCCTGGTCGTCGTCGTCACGAGCCAGGCTTCGGGGTTTTCGATCGCCTGCCGGTCCGTTTGATGCCAGCGGAGATACGCCTCCTGCAGGATGTCCTCGGCCTCGGCGCGCGATCCGAGCATGCGGTAGGCGAGGCCAAACAGGCGCGGGCGAAGCGCCTCGAATGTTTCCGTCAGGGTCACAGCCATATTCTCTGCTGCGTAGACGGATGACCGGGCGGCTTTGTGACAGCCTCTGGCCGCGCGGCAGACGGCCGCCCCGATTCTATGGTTTTGATGCTGCTGGCGTGCGGCCTGCGAGCCCCGCCACCCCGTTGTATGTCCGGCGGGCTGGGCTCCGCGCCCAGCTTCAGCAGCAATGCAGCCGTGGACGGATACCGATTGAAGAACCCACCCTCGTAGACGCCCTCTGCGATGACAAGCGGCGTCCAGCCTCTTCTGTCCTTCGCGTTCAGATTGGCGCCCCTCGAGACGAGAAGTTGGACGATGGTATCGGCTCCGCGCGCAACGGCTGCGTGCAGCGCCGTGTAGCCAGCCGAGTTCGCGGCGTTGACGTCGGCACCGAGGTCCAGCAGGAATCTAGCCGCTTCGAGCGCGATGTTTTCCGTCACGTGCGATCCGTAGACGAAGCCGACACCCGAGATCGCCATGAGCGGAGTTGTATTCTGCGCCGACGCTACGCGCCAGTCCGCCCCGGTGTCGAGCAGCAGGCGCATGACGTCCAGGTCTCCCGACTTAGCCGCCAGCAGGAACGGTGTGGCGCCGACGAGCGTCGCGCCTGGCTTCCCGGCGCGAGGGGGATCCTTCGTCATTCGCGCGTTTGGATTTGCCCGCGCGGCGATCAGGAACTTCACGAAGTCGAGCTTGCGCTGCCCGCGCAGTCCGCCCAGGTGGTGCCATTCGTTGTTCTCGCCTACTGTGCCCGTCAACATCGTGTCCCATTCACCGGCCGCCCAATGCAACGGGGTGAATCCGGCGCCCTTGTTGGGATCGGCCCCTTCCTGAACGAGGAAGCGCGCGAACTCCGTGTGGCCGTGCATCGTCGCGATCAACAGCGATGTATTCCCGTCGGTGGCACTTTCATTGACGTCGGCCCCGGCGGCGAGCAGTACCTTGGCAGTCGCCAGATCCGCTCCGCGCGCGGTGAACATCAGGGGCGTGAAACCGGACTCAGATCGTGCGCGCACGTCGGCGCCACGCGAACTGAGGAGCTGTACAGCTTCGGTATGCCCTTCGGCCGCCGCCCACATCAGGGCTGTCTGCCCTTTGGGGGTTCCCTCGCGCACATTGACGTCGGCGCCGTGCCGGAGCAATGCGTTGATCGCCTCGATGCGGCCCGTCCGCGCGGCAGTCATCAAGGGCGTCTCTCCGCTCTGGAATCGCGTGTTGGGGTTCGCGCCCGCCTTGAGCAAAGCTTCGACAATCCGTTCGCTGCCGTTGGTGCACGCCAGGAAAAGAGGCGTCGCACCGTATTCATTAGCGGCGTTGACGTCCGCGCCTGCTCGTATCAGCAGCGTCGCCGCCTCGAGGTCGTCAAGACGCGCCGCCCAGCTCAGCGCCGCCTCGCGTTCGGCTGGCGTGGAGTTGCCGCGCGCGAGCAGCTGTCCCAAGGCGGCATTATCCGAATCCTTCACCGCCTTGACGAGGCCCAGGTCGTCTCCGGCGGCGACACCGGCAACAGACAGCAGCACTGTCAGGCACATACCGGCTAGCAGCCTCACTGCGATCGCCATTCCGCGCTCCTCGTCTTCATCAGCTCGTCAGCTCTCTAAACCGAGGACAGCAGCTCAATCCGGCCGGTGCTGTCGCCGAGGCGCTCCACCGGCGTTCCCATTTTTTCGAGCAGAGTGAGGTGCAGGTTGGTCAGCGGCGTATGTTCGGGATACCGGATGTGGCGCCCGCCCTTCAGCTGACCGGCTCCGCCGCCAAGCAGCACAATGGGCAGATTGTGATGATCGTGCAGGTCACCGATCGCTCAAGCCGCGATCCGTAAACGATGCATCGACGTGATCGAGCAGCGATCCATCGCCGTCGGGCGTCGTGCGAAGCCTCTCGAGAAAATTCGCGAACATCTTCATGTGCCAGATATTCACCTTGGTGAGTTTCTCCAGCAGCTCGGGACGGTTCTGATGGTGCGAGATCGGATGATGCGGTTCCGGCACGCCGATCTCTGGATACGAACGCGCGCTTTGCTCGCGGCCGATCATGAAGGTGAAGACCCGCGTCATGTCGGCCTGGTACGCGAGTGCGAGCAGGTCGTACATCATCGCGGCGTACTCCTCGAAGCTGGCAGGCACGCCCGGCGGTTGTGATACCTGGGGCAAGTCCTGGTCGCTCTGTTCTTCGGCACGCTGAATGCGCCGCTCGATGTCGCGGACCGCGTCGAGATATTCGCTCAGCTTGACGCGGTCGCGCGGGCCCGAGTCCAGCCTCTAACCGCCGTACGCTCATCGCTGACCGAGTCCAGAATGCTGCGGTCCTTCTGGATGCGCGCGCAGCGCGAACGCGGGGATCGGTGCTGTCGCTGGCGCCGAACAGCCGCTCGAAGACCGCGCGCGGATTGTTCTCCATCGGCAGCGGCGTCGTCGGCGTTGCGCCATGCGATCGTGTTGCGCTGTAGGCGCAGCTCAAGCCGATGTCGCAGGCGCCGACCATGTCGTCGGCTTCGAGCGCGAGTTCCAGCGAGGCCAGCTGCGTCTCTTTGCCGAGCTCCTTCGCGACGATCTGATCGATCGACACGCCGGCCTGGAGATCGGCCCTGCGTCTTCTTGGCGTGGACGCCCGTCAGGAACGCTGCCTGCCCGCGCGAGTGGTCGCCAGCGCCCTCGCCTGGAGCCGCGTCGGCTTCCTTGTGGCACAAGCCGCTCAGCACGAGCATGCTGATCGCGGAACGGGGCCAGCGGCTCCAGGATCGGCGAAACTCGAACGCGGCCCCATCCGTCCGCGGCGTCCACTGTGGCATGTTCATCCCGTTCGGCACATAGACGATGCCGAGGCGGCGGCGAGGCTGGCGCCGCGGTTCGGCGCGTCGGGCGAACGCCGGAATCATGCCGTCGAGCAGCGGCAAGCGCCAGCGTTGCGCCGAAACCGCGCAGGAAGGTGCGCCGGGAGAGGGCCTTCTTCGTGATGATCATGACATGCTCCGCGCTACTGACCCACTCCGCTTCATCTGAAACGGCATGCTCCGGACGATGCCCAGCATCGAGCGACGACCAGCGATAGTCGCTTTCGCGCCGCGTCTCGCATGATCTGGCGGATCGGCCGGCATGTCGTAGGACTCGACGCCCGCGCCCGAGCGCATAGGTCAGCAGCTTCTCCGTCACCGTGTCGCGACGACATCCTGGTCGCTTGACCAGCAGCACGCTGCGGAATGCCGCCGGGCCGTCGAACGTGTGTGCCGTCGGGCAGCGTGCCGGACGCATCGATCGCGCGATCCCGCCTCGATCGTCGCGCCACTTGCCGATCGCCGTCGAAGTTCTCGAGCGCGAAGCCGAGCGGATCCATGCGCGCGTGGCAGCTCGCGCAGACCGGGTTGCTGCCGATGCTCCTCCAGCGCTGCGCGCACCGACGTGGCAGCTCATGGCCCTGGCCGTTCTCCTTCAGCGCCGGGACGTTCGGCGGCGGCGGCGGCGGCGGCGCACCGAGGATGTTTTCGAGCAGCCACTTGCCGCGCAGCACCGGCGACGTCCGGGTCGGCATACGACGTCACCGTGAGAATGCTTGCCGTGGCCGAGCAGGCCCGCGCGCTCGTCGATCGTTCAGCGTCACGCGCCGGAAGTGGCTGCCGTAGACGTTCGGAATGCCGTAATGACTGGCGAGCCGTTCGTTCAGGAACGTGTAGTCCGCCGTCAGCAGATCGAGGACGCTGCGGTCCTCGCGCAGCTGACTCTCGAGGAACAGCTCGGTCTCGCGCTGCAGCACGCCTCGCGCAGGTTCTCGTCGAACTCGGGAAACACCGCCGGGTCCGGCGGCACGCCGCGCATGTTGCGGAGGTACAGCCACTGCCCGGCGAAGTTGGTCGACCAGCGCGTTCGACGCGGGTATCGGCGAGCATGCGCCGCACCTGCTGCTCGAGGACGTCCGGCGTCGCGCGAGCTTGCCGCTGCTCGGCCACGTCGAGCAGCTCGTCGTCGGGAATGCTGCTCCACAGGAAGAACGACAGGCGCGAGGCGAGCTCGAGGTCGCTGAGCCGGTAGGCTTGCCCGGCGCCGCCCCGGCGGGGCCGCGCTCGATGCGGAACAGGAACTCGGGCTCGACGAGCAACGCTTCGAGCGCCAGCTCGAATGCCTGCCTCGAAGCTCCCGTTCATTCGGCCCGGTTCGATAGAAGGCCAGCAAGCGTTTCGACATCGCCGATCGGTGACGGGGCGGCGATATGCGCGGCGGGCGAGCGCCTCGAGTATCTGTCGTCGCGCACGACCTTCCTCAGCCGCTGCGCCCGGCGCGGGCCGGCAGGTCGAATATCTGCTGCCGGCTCGGCGTATCGCCGACCGACCGGCCGATGCGAGCGGGCCGCTGAATCTGCACGGTTTCGACCGACATCTCGTCGAGATCGCGGTTGTCGACACACGTCGAAGGTCGAGCGGCATGCGGGTCCGAGCATCTCGCCTTCCGGCGCAGCCCCTGTGCCGGGACGCCTCAAGAACGCGACGGCCACGGATCGCTGACCGGCCTTCACCGGCGACTCGAACCTCGAGTCCATGCGTCGGCGGTACGTTCGTACTCAGTCGTCGGACGCGTTGCCGCCCACCGGCCGGATGCATCGTGGCATCAGTCGAATCGGCGCAGTCGCCGCCGACTGCGAACCGCTCGACACGCGCTGCCGTCCATCAGGACGTCAAGCTCGCTCGCGATTTCGACAGGCCGTGAGATCTCGGAGTGACTGATGGCTGCGCTGCAGACCGATCTTGATGCGGTATTCGCCGTCGTGCGGGAAGTAGTGCCGTACTGCGATGCCGCCGCGGGAACCGAACGGGCAGATCCTCCCTCATCCGTTCGAATCCTGCAGGGAGATGAACGGCACACTCGTAAGTCTCGAGTGCTGGGACGGATAGTCGGATCGCCCATGGCGACACGGCCGATCTTCCTGCGCCGCGATCATGTAGCGTTCCAGCAAGCCGGGGAAATACGTCAGAATGTCGGCGATGTTGTCGAAGCCGTGACCCGACTCGTCGACCGGCAACATCGCGCTGACGTCGATGTCGAGCGCCAGCAGGTCGCGGATCGCGTTCGCGTATTCCGGGCGGTTCAGGCGGTGGATGGGCATGCGCCCCGGATTGGGCGCCGCCGCGGCAGCGACGTCAAGCTCGTGTTCGAGCCAGGACAAAAATGCAGTGGAGGCGGCCTGGTCTGGCTGAGGCATCTGGGGTGGCGGCATGGTCCTGGTGCGGAGCTTGGCCGCGACTTTTTCCCACGCCTCGGCGCCCTGCTCGACGTGTGCCACGTCCAACGCTTGCAGGGACAGGCCTGCGGTTTTCACCCGCTCGCTGTGACAGCCAACACAGGTCTTTCTGAGCAACGCACGCTGGTCCGAGGCGGATGACGGCACCGCTCTCGTCATCGGAGGCGCTTGCGGAGCCGGCTGCTGCGCCGCACCCGCCGCCCTGGCGGCCTGAACGCCACAGGCCGTGAGAAGCACAGACCGATCGCCCGCAGAAGCTTCCCAGACATGTTCAACATGTTGTAGCGGTGAACGACAACAGGATACACGGGCGGGGCTACGGGGTTACCTGTCTCGCACAGCGCTACTCAGGGCCCGAGGCCACTCGCTTCATCGGCCGGTGATGTTGTAGACGAGCAGCGTGTCCTGATTGCGGATGTAGAGGCGGCCGTCGCTGATGACAGGATGCGCCCAGCTCGGATAGCCCTTGTCGGGAATGCGGAAACGCCCTTTCTCGCGGTAGCCGGACGGCGTTGCTTCCGCAAGGCCGATGACGTTATCTTCGCCCTGGATGTAGAGGTGGCCATCCGCGTAGGTCACTGACCCTTTGCCCACGCTGCGATCCCGCCACATCATCTTGCCTGTCGCAAAGTCGAGGCACACCAGGATCGAGTCGTTGAACCCGTAGAGATAGCCGTCGGCAAGTACGACGCCCCCGTGGTGGTTGTTCATGCTGCGCGTGAAGTACACCTCTTTGGCCCTGACCTCGCCGTTCTGCACGGTCAGATCGAGTAGCCCACCGCCGGTGCCGTACGCGGACGTGAAGAAGACTCTGTTGTTCGAAAAAATCGGCGTGGCGACATTCGCGACGTAGTTCGCGGCGTTCGCGTAGCGGAACATCAGCTTGCCGTCGGACGCGCGCACGCCGACGCCTGCGCTCGCCGTGAACGTCAGATACGTCCGCACGCCTTGTACGTCGGCGGCGATGACCGATGAATATCCGGCGGAATCGCTGAGCTCCTTTGCAGTCCAGACGGTGGCGCCTGTCATCTTGTCCAGCTTGACGATGCCAGCGCCAGGCCCGCCCGGAGAGACGATGACATGGGGCCCGTCGACCAGCGGCGACTCGCTGATCAGCCATTGCAGCTGCCGACCGCGGAAGTCGCGAAGAATATTGCGCTGCCACAACACCGTGCCGTCGATCTTGAGGCCCATCAGATCGCCGTTCTCGCTGAGCGCATACAGTCGATCGCCGTCGACTGTCGGTGTTCCTCGCGGCCCGGGTCCGCGGTCATCGGCTTGCGTTGCGCCCAGCGCCTTCGACCAGACTTCTTTTCCATCCGCGCGATTGAGCGCAATCACCATGCTGTTGCGGCCACGCGTGCTTTGAACGAAGACGCGATCGCCCGCCACAGCCATCGAGCCGTAGCCCGCACCGATTCCCGTCGCCGTCCACACCAGTGCAGGTCCGCCCGCAGGCCATTCGGTCAGGAGACCGGTTTCGCTCGATCGCCGCGCGCGGTCCGGGCCTTGCCACTGCGGCCAGTCGGCCGCGTGGATCGCCGCGACGCTGAGCACCACCGCACCGGCGAAGGCAAATGTTTTCTCAATCATTCGACTATGACGACGCTGGCTTGAGTGTGGCTTCGATCGCGTCGATATCCACCGGCTTGACGAGATGGCCATGGAAGCCGGCGTCGCTCGTGCGGCGGCGATCCGATTCCTGCCCATAGCCGGTGACGGCAATCAGGCGGAGGTCAGCGAGGCCGGGCAGCTCACGCAGGTGCGCGGCGAGCTCGTAGCCATCCATCACCGGCAGGCCGAGGTCGAGGAACGCGACGTCAGGTGAAAATTCCGCCGCTACCCGCAGCGCCGCCGGCGCGTCATGTGCCACGCGCGTGTTGTAGCCCTTGCCGATAAGGGCGTCGGCCAGCATCCCGGCTCCATCCTCGTTGTCGTCGACGACGAGGATGCGCATGGCGCCAACGCCCGGTGCCGCTGTGGCCATCGCCGGTAATGCTGGCAGCACATCGCCGCCGGAGTCGGCCCGTCTTTCGAGCGGCAGGCGGATGATGAACTCGCTCCCCTTACCCTGTCCGTCACTCCGCGCCGACACGGATCCGCCGTGACGTTCGACCAGGCTGCGCACAATCGTCAGGCCGATGCCCAGGCCGCCCTGCGACCGGTCAAGCGCCTGCCGCTCCTGGACGAACAGATCGAAGATGCGCGGCAGCACGTCGGGCGAGATGCCGATTCCGGTGTCGCGCACCGAGAGCACGACCTCGTCATCCACATGCTGCGCGCGCACGGTGACCACTCCGTTGGGCGGCGTGTACTTGGCGGCGTTGGTGAGCAAATTGGAGATCACCTGACTCAGGCGCGTCGTGTCGGCGTCGACGCGCAGGCCGCGCCGCGGCACATCCATCTTCAGCCTGTGATTGCGCTGCTCGAGAAGCGGGCTGGCCATCTCGATCGCCTTGGCAACGACCTCCGCGACCTCGACGATCTCGGTCTTCAACTCGATGCGGCCCCGCGCGATGCGTGACACGTCAAGCAGGTCGTCGACCAGCCGCGTGAGATGGGTGACCTGGCGCTCGATGACCGTGCGCTCGCGCTCGGATCCGGGATGGCCGCGCAGCTTCATCAATTGCAGCGCCGTCAGGATCGGCGACAGAGGATTGCGCAGCTCGTGCCCGAGCATCGCCAGGAACTCGTCCTTCGCGCGGTTCGCGTTCTCGGCAGCCGCGCGCGCATGAGCGCCGAGCACGAGGTTGCGGACGCGGACGCGCAGGTCGCGCTCCGAGAACGGCTTGACGATGAAATCCTGGGCGCCGTGTTCGAGGAGCTCCACCATCAACTCTTCGTCGGCCTTGGCCGAGAGCAGCAGGATGGGCGTGTGCTGCAGCCCCGGACGCGCCCGCATCTCGGCGACCATCTCGACGCCGCTCACGTGCGGCATCATGATGTCCGAGACGACGACTATCGGATCGAAGCGGAGCGCCTGCTCGAGCCCGTCACGCCCGTCGAACGCCGTCACCACGTCATAGTCGCGGCTCAGACACTCGGCGACGAAGCGGTTCATGTCGGGGTTGTCCTCGACGACCAGCACGCGCGGCCGCGCGCCGGCGGCTGGCGCCTGTTGAGGTGCGGCCTCTTTCGGCTTGACGCCGGTGAAGCGCAGCTCTTCGAGCACGCCGTCGAGGAGAGTTCGATCGAGCCCTGCCTGGCTGACCGGAGCACCAGTGCCGATGCGGCCCATCGGCAGCGTCACCTCGAATCGCGCGCCGCCAAGGCTGGAGTCGAACACGTCGATCCGCCCCTTGTGCATCTCGACGAATTCCTTCGCGATGGCCAGGCCCAGGCCGGTGCCGGCGACGGTGCGGCTGATGCCGCCGTCGCCTTGCCGGAAGCGCTCGAAGATCGCCTGCCGCAGCTCGGGCTTGACGCCTGGACCGGAGTCGTCCACCGCAATGGTGATCTCCGCGGCCGAGTGGCGCAGCGAGCAGCGAATGCGGCCGCCGTCTGGGACGAACTTGAAAGCGTTGCCAAGCAGGTTCATGAAGACGCGCTGCAGCTTGTCGGGATCGATCGCCGCTACGCATGGACCGTCGGCGTCCACGGTGTACTCGATCCGCCGATCAGCGGCGAGCACGGCGAAGTGCGACGCGAGGAAGCGGACCAAGCGCGGCGACGTCGCTGTCCTGCAGGTCGAGCTTCAGTTTGCGCGCCTCGATCTTCGACATGTCGAGCAGATCGTTGACGTGCTTGAGGAGCATCCGCGCGTTGCGCGCGACGACCTGGCCGGCTTCGCGCCGCTTCGCCAGGCTCATCGCCCCCGTCGTCTTCGATGAGCCGCTGCGCGGGGCCGAGGATCAGGGCCAGCGGGGTGCGCAGCTCGTGGCTGACGTTGGCGAAGAACTGCGTCTTGATCTCGTCGAGCTCGCGGATGCGCTCGAGCAGCCCCTGCAACTCGAGGTTCTTCTGCGCAATCTCGCGCTCCTGCGCCTTCTTCTCGGTGATGTCGCGGCCTTCGCAGGCGAGGAACACCACCTTGCCCTGGTCGTCTTTCACGGGCATGACCGAGGCGTCGATGATGATGGTCACCGAGCCGTCGGGGCTGGCGTAGAGCGGCGTGTCCCAGCGGACGAACTCGCCCTTCACCGCGCGCGCGATGGCGTCGCGGATGCTCTGGTTCGCCTCTTCCGAGACCTGCCACCAGAACGTGGTCCAGAACGGCCTGCCCTCGACGTCGGACAGCGTGAGGCCGACCGCGTCGAGCGCAACCTTGTTGATCTCGAGGACGGTCCCCTCGGCGTCGAGCAGTCCGACGAACTGCACCATCGAGTCGAGGGTGATCCGCGCGATCTTCTCGCGATAGCTCTGGCGGGGATCGGTGGAGACGATTTCCGTGCCGCGCACCGTGACCGGGCGGCTGGAGTCATGAGAAGGCATGCCTTGACGGCATTCTTCGGTGCGTCACCGGGATTGTCAACCGTGAGCCGGTTGGATGGTAAAGAGGACACATAGTGTCGGGGACCATAATATTGGCGACGAACGGCATTTGTCCGAGTTACGATGCCGGCTTGAAGCCTCAGGCCGTACCCTCGACTGGTTGTGCACCTCGCTCCTCCTCCTCGCCGCAGTCGCTTGTGGCGGTAAAGAAACGTCATTAACTTCGCCCTCGGCGCCGTCGACAGGCACGAGGTTTTCGCTCAGCGGAACAGTCATCACCAGCCGAACCTCGGTGCCGATCGCCAACGCAAGCGTGTCCATCGTGAATGGTCCGGACGCTGGCAAGTCCGTCACCACGGATGCGTCCGGAAATTTCATGTTTACGGAACTGGCACAATCAAGCGTTATTGTCGAGGCGTCTGCGGCGAAGTATTTCGCGGCCCGTGCGCCTCTCGCGCTCAACCAGGCCCAGACGATTTTTCTGGTGCCGTTTGGATCGGATATCGTGCTCGAGGGACGGGTCACCGACGCAAGGACCTCGGCGCCAATTGCCGGCGCAACTGTTTACATTAATGGCAGGTATAGCGCAATCACGGATCTTGCCGGCAATTACACTCTTCCCGGCAATCTGGATATCGGCGATTCCAGCATTGCGTGGGTCGCTGCAGATGGGTATGAAGTTTTCGTCCGATACATTCGGGGGAGTCGATCTCAGAGCTTTCGCCTGCAGCGGATTGAGCGGATTACGGCAGGCGAGTCGTGGCCTGTAACCGTCCGTCCGGATGATTCGCTGTGCCTCAACACCTCCAGGACCCTACGTTTGCGCTGCCGGGCACCGGCTTTCTCTGTCGAACGGTCCGAGTTATATCCCCAGCCCATGGTGTGATGAGGCTGGAGGCAGTTTCTACTCAGGACGGGACCCACCCTCCTCTCGAAGTGGAAGTCCTCAATTTGCCTTCGTGCTGTTTTGAACGGCTGGAGAATCCGATCTCGATCAATGTACGGGCAGGAACGGAGGTGCGTGGTTACGTCGAAATGCCCGAGCGTTCGACGGTTAGCCAACCGTTCGTCGTGACCACGTCAATGTCGTCGGAGTAGTCGCATTCGAGTTGTTGGCTTTGGCCCTCATGCAGGATGCCGCGGTCTCCGGATCAGCGGGCGAACACGACGCCCGCGGCCAACCGGAACGCATTCACGCCCTCGACGGCGAGAACCCGAATGTAGTCCGCGCCGATACGGACACCGAAGTTGTCCGCGACGCGCAGCTGCATTCCGCCGCCCATCAGCAGCGCGCCGTCCGTGCCGCTCGCTTCCTCGCTGAAGGAAAACCCCGGGGAGCCGGGGACGGTGCCTGATGCTGTGACCTTCGCCGAAGCAGTGATCGCGCCAACCAGGAACTGCCCGAACGGAACCACGGTCCGGTGCGCGCGGCTGCTGTAGCGCACCCCACCCATGAACTCATGCACCTTCAGGTCGAATGAGGCGCTTGCTGCAATGCCGCCAAAGCTCGCCGATTCATTCACCGACTTGTAATTGCCGCCCGCGGCGAACACGATACCGAAATGGCGATTCAGGTTCCCGGCAATATCAACGTACCAGCCGGCTGGCAACGACTGATCGACATTCCGCACTGGAATGTCGCCGGTGTCGATGTCGAGGCCTTCCAAATCTGCCGAGATGTTGAAAAACTGATAGCCTCCCGACACTTCGATGCGCGGCGTCTGCGCCCGCGCGGGAAGCGCAGCGCCTAGGGCGGTTACAGTCAACAGTAGGCTGCGGATGATGGCTCAACGGTCCACGAACCCCATTTACAGCGAGCCAGTTCCGCCCGGTCGTGAAGTAGGTATTACTGCGTGCAGCGATTTAACGACTGCTGACACAGTCGTCTCGCGTCGATCATTCATTTCTCACGGCACAAGCGGATCGTTGCGGCCTCCCGTTCGGGCAGTATTACCTCCCGAGATACGCATCAGGCGAAGGGGTTCTCGTCCGCACTCGGGCCGTAGATCGAGGGAATCGGGACGCCAAGCTCGCGCAGGTACACCGTCAACTGGCCGCGGTGGTGATACCAGTGGTTGAGCATGACCGACCGCAGCATCGCGACCCGCGGAACCGCGAACAGCTCCCGATCGCCCTGCATCAGTCGCCACGTCGCCATGAGCGTGGCGTCGTCCATGCCGCCGAGCACCTTCTTCGCCTTCGCGATGCTCTGGTCGAGCGCCGGAATGAGCTCCGAGGCGCTCTTCGGACTCGGGTCGGTGAACTGCGGAGCTTGAGCCGGAGACGGCGAGGCCACGAGCTCAGCGACCCCGCCGGGCACCATCGCGACATGCAGGGCGAGCTCCCCCAGCGTCCTCGCCTTTTCGTGCGGCCGCCAGGCCAGCTGATTGTCGGGGACGCGCTCGAGGACGCGGCGCGTCGTCTGCGTTTCCTGTTCGAGCTCCTGCAACATGCCGTCGATCAACGCCATCTGTCCGCCCTCCGTCTTGCGTGTGAATCGTGTTACGCCTTTTCAACCCGTCGCCGAACGCGGTCGAACAGGTGTGGCCAGCCCTGCGACAGCGCTTCACGATAACCGTCCGGAAACAGGCCGAGTGCCGTGTGACGGAGCGTGATCAACGTCCCGCCGTCGACCTCCTTGAGCCGGTATTGCAGATTCGAAGCCACGGCGAACGACATCATCAGTGGCCCTGTGATCTCGAGCAGCGTTGGCTGCTTGATCGCCTGCACGTGACCCCACAGATGCCCGTTGTTGTCGCCGAGATCGCGAAACCAACGGCCGCCAGGCCAGGGCTCGAGGATCATCGGCATGGGCGTGCCGTTATGCCCTTCGTTCGACGGACCCATCTCCTCGAGAAGCGCCGCGAAGGTCGCGGTGAGAGACGAGCGAACGTGGATTTCTTCCGTGATGTTGAGCGACAGATTCTCGATGGCTGGAGCGACTGCGGTCATGATGGCCTCCTCTGAGTCTGGTCTCGTCACCGCGCGTCAATTGCGCTCGGCGCGTTCCTTGACGCGCGTGAGCTGGTTGCGCCAGTAGCGTTCGAATCGGCTGGTCCATTCGTGGAGCGGTCTGATCCCCTCGGCGTTCGTGCGATAGAACATCTGGCGGCCGTCACGCCGCACCTCGACCAGGCCGACGTCGCGAAGCACCCGGAGGTGCTTGGAGACCGACGGTTGCGCCAGGCCCAGCGCCACGACGATGTCGCCGACGGGACGCTCGCGGGGCGCGAGATAGTCCAGGATGTCTCGACGCCGCGGTTCGGCGATGGCGTTGAAGGTGTCCGACGTCGTGGCGGCGCGAGGCATGACCCAATCATATTCCTATACAGGAATATGTCAAGTGACCACGCCGGAATTAGGGATGGGTGTATAAAAGCTCGCAGCCGGATATCCAAAATGCAAATTCCACCTGAGAAGACGAACACGACGGTGACTCGCCGCAGCTTCCTGGCCGGCATCTCGGCGGCGGTCGTCGGTTGGCGTGCGGACGCGTCCGCACAGAGTCTGCGTCTCGAAACCGTTACGCAGTGGATGAACGCCTCGCAGGCGGAGCGCGCTGCCGCCGTCAAGGCCTGCCTCGATCGCATCCGCGATATGGACCCGAAGATTCAGGCGTGGGTGCAGGTGGCGCCGCAGCCGGCGCTCGGCGACGGCCCGCTCAGCGGCATTCCATTCGGTGCGAAGGACATCATGGAAACGCGCGGGCTTTCTACGGAGTACGGCTCGCCGATCTACAAGGGCCGTCTCGGCAGCACCGACGCGGCCATCGTGACGTCATTGCGGCGCCGCGGGGCAATCCTGCTCGGCAAGACCCACACGACCGCCTTCGCCTACCGCACGCCGGCTCCAACGCGCAATCCGCGCAACCTCGAGCACACACCGGGCGGCAGCTCCAGCGGTTCGGCGGCGGCGGTGGCTGCCGGCATGGTGCCGTTCGCGCTCGGCACGCAGACGCGGGGTTCGATTCTCAGGCCCGCATTGTACTGCGGCGTCACTGGCTTCAAGCCAAGCTACGGCCTTGTATCGATCGATGGTGTGCTGCCATACGCAAAGAGCCTGGATACCGTTGGCTTCTTCACGCACACGCCGGCCGACATGTTGGCGCTCTGGGAGGCGATGGGACATTCGTCCGGACGCGACGAAACACTGACCGTCGGTGTGCCCGATCCGATGCCCGAGGTCGACGTCGAGATGGCAACGGCGGTTCAGAATGCGATCGACACGCTCCGACGGGCCGGCATCGTCATGCGCTCGGTTGATATCGCAGGCCTTCTGAAGAACCTCGATTCGGCAACCAACGACGTCGCGTTCTACGAAGCTGCGCGGTTCCATGAGCAACGGTGGAAAGAGCATGGGGCGAGGCTGCTCGAATTGGCAGATCTGGTTGAGAAGGGCCTGAAGATGCCGGTCGAGCAGTACGAGCGGGCACTACAGGAGATCCGGGAAGGACAGTCGCGATTCAGCGAGCTGTACCAAACGACGCAGGTGATCCTGGTTCCTGCAGCTACGGGCCCCGCTCCCCGCGGCCTCTCGAACACCGGCGACCCGCGAATCAATGCGCCGTGGACGGGGCTTGGCACACCCGCCGTCTCGATTCCAATGCCAGTCAGCGGGCTCCCTCTTGGCTTGCAGCTCACCGCCGATCGCGGTCAGGACGCGCGCGTGTTGCGCGCCGCCGTGCGGCTGCATCGCCTGCTTACGTAGAGCGATTCATTGCAATGAATCGCGGCCGCCGTAGAATCTGCGGCACCATGACGCGACGGATGAGTTTGGCTGTGACGGCGGCGACCGGCATGGCGCTGACCTCGGGACTCCTGGCGCAGCCGCCAGCCGCGTTTCAGGTGCACGCGCCAACCACCGGATTCCCGGCGATTCAGGTGCCGATGGGTTACACGCGCGGCGGCGTGCTGCCGGCGGGGATTACGTTCTACGGACGGGCGTGGTCGGAGGCGACGCTATCAAGCTGGCCTACTCCTACGAGCAGGCCACGCGGCACCGGCACGCGCCGGTGTCGACGCCACCGCTGCGCTAGGCAGAATTATTCATGAACGTAAGTGGCCGCTATGTGGCACTCACTTCAACAGCATCGACTTTGCGACAAACAGCACGTTGGCCGGCCCTCGGCGAGGCGTCTATGTACCACGGAAACCAGTGCGCACCGTAGCTGATGAGGACGCGGACGGAATAGTGCTCGCGCGCCAATCGCGTCTGTTCGGCACGCTGGATGCCAAACAGCAGGTGGAACTCGGCTGACGTGCGAGGTCGTCCGAGCGAATCCATGTGGCGCCGTATCGCGTCGATCAAGCGCGCGTCGTGGGTGCCGAACACAGCGCGGAGGCCCGACTCGCGAGCGGCAGGACCCATCATTTTTTTGGCCAGCATCAGAAAGTGGTCATCGACATCTCTTTTCTTTGGCATCGCGACATCGGATCGCTCGCGATAGGCGCCTTTCACGAGGCGCACGCCGCCGCCAAGCGGAAGGAGCGCGTTGAGATCGTTGGCCGTGCGATACAGGTACGCCTGAAGGCACGCACCGACATTGGAGAAGGCACCCAGTGCCTCGCGATAGATTTCGAGCGTCGCGTCGACGTAGGTGTGCTGCTCCATGTCGATCCACACGAAGGTGTGATGCTCTTTCGCGTGTGCAAGGAGCGCGCGCAGGTTCGAGCGGCATCGCGCGGGGTCGACGTCGAGGCCAAGGTGGGTCAGCTTGACGGAGATGTGGCAGTCCAGTCCGCGCGCGCCAATCGCCTCCAGCGCTGTGACGTAATGGCGGACGACTTGATCTGCCTGAGCAGCGTTCGACACGTTCTCGCCCAATTCAGTGAGCACCGTCGCGAGTCCCAGTTCGCGAAGCTCCGCGGCAGCGGCGACGGCCTCTTCGAGCGTCTCGCCCGGCATGAATCGCCTGACCGCGTTCTTGATAAAGGGGAGTTGTGGAGCGCGACGGCGCAGCCACGGGCTTTCGGAGCCGGCAAGCAACACGCTTCGCATCACGCCCATAGCGAAAGAGGGGTCAGCGACCTTCGTGTGCAAACTGCGGCCAGTGAGTTGTGGCTTTCCTGACGCGCGAAGCCGTTGTCCAGACTGCGATACCCACGATAATTATCCAACCGAACTCAGCGCGCGCCGAAGGCCGAGTCACCAGGATCGGCTGACACCACGCCACGCGCCCGTTGCTTTCCAGTACGCGCGCTCGGACGTAACCCTCATCGCCACGAATTTCGTAGGTCGCTGTCGGTTCAACTACCTCACGCAGTACGCGTCCGCCCTTTCCGATGAACTGAATGCGATATTTCGAAAACGTCGTTGCCTCGACCGAGACGGTCATCCGTTGCGGCGTGACCTGATAGTCGGCGAGTTCGACACCCGTCGAGGCATAGAAGTCACCACGTTCGAGCGCTTCGAGCAGCGCGCGCGCTTCCAACCGGGCCGCCCGTACCGTTACCCAACCGCGCCCGGGCCCTGCGACATCAGGATTTCCTGGCTGCTTGAACCTGTGTGCATCATCGACGGCGATGCCATAGAGAAGAGTGCCGTTGGTGAGAAGGGCATCCCAGACTTCCTCGAGCCCGGGGACCCCGCCTCCACCTTCGTTGTTCACTTGTGGATGGCCGTTGAAAATTTCCAGGAGCCGGTTGTTTCGGACCTGCTCGAGCTCCTCGCGTGTGATCGACCAGCGGAAGTTCGGGTGGTTGATGTGCGGGATGCCGTTCTCTTTGCGGATCGCATCGACGTTCCGTTGCAGGACGTCGACCACAGACGTGCCGCCCTGGGGTGGCACCAGCGCATTGACGTCGAGGCCGTTGATGTGCAGTGACATCTCACCGAACTGATCCGTGACCTCTTCACCCTTGATGACAAGGAACCGCTCATCGGCGCCGTGGAGCGCATTCAGTCCGTCCACTGATGTGAGGAAATTGTGATCGGTCAGCACGACGAACTGGTAGCCGTGCTCTCGATACCAACGAACGACGTCATCCGGAGTCGAGTCACCGTCGCTGTTCAGCGTATGGGTGTGGGTATTGCCCTTGAACCACGGTGCGGCCGATCGAACCGGTGTGGCTTGCTGCGCGGCAACGTCAGCGCCGGCGAATGCCACGGCGAGAACAGTCGCCAACCAGAGGCATGCTTGAAACGTCGCTCGATGGTTCATGGTTGACGCTGCAACGTCCTGACAGTCACATGACTCGTTGATTGGAGATTTGGAACTTGACCCGAGTGCGCTGAGTGACCTCCACCAGTGCCGATTCCAACTCGCCGAGGTCCACAGGCTTCGCGAGGTGCATCTGATAGCCAGCCTCAAGCGCTTCCTTGCGATCGCTGGCACGGGCAAACGCCGTCAGGGCAATGGCCGGAATGCTCGCGACTGGTTCTGGACTCGATCGAATGCGCCGCATCAACACATAGCCATCTTCATCTGGCATGGCCAGGTCGCTCACCAGCACGTCGGCCTTCTCCTGCTGGAGAATCTGCATGGCATCGGCGGCCGACATCGCCGTCGACACACGTGCTCCCAGGCTTTCCAACGCCTCGCCCAACAGCTCGATCGAACTCGGATCGTCGTCGACCACCAATACGTGCAGCCCACGAAGACCTTTTGCCGCCGGCGCCGCCCGCACGAGCACGGGCGGTGGCGCGGCCTCGGTGGCCTTGGCCAAGGGAAGCAACACCACAAATTCCGCTCCCCTATCCGCGCCCTCGCTCTGCGCCGTAATCTGCCCTCCGTGGAGATGCACCAGTTCCTGCACGATCGCAAGCCCCAAGCCTAGTCCATGATGAGCGCGCGTCGACGAGCTGTCGGCCTGACGAAAGCGCTCGAACACATGCGGAAGGAATTCGGGCGCGATACCGATCCCCTCGTCGCGCACGGTGATCTGCGCGTGGTCCGCGGTGACGGCGAGTTCGATCGCCACCTGGCGACCCGAAGGCGTGAATTTGATGGCGTTGGCGGCCAGGTTCCAGACGATCTGGTGCACTCGTTCGGCATCAGCGCGAATGAGGACGTCCGGAAGAGGCCCCACTTCTAATCTCACGCCCTTGGCGTCGGCGGTTGGGCGCAAGGTCTCGGCAACGCCCTCAACGATGGGCGCAACTGGAGCAGACCTCAGGCGCAAGCGGATCTTTCCCATCACGATCCTGGAGATGTCCAGAAGATCGTCGATCAGATCGGCCTGAAGCCGGGCATTGCGTTCGATGACGCCGAGGGCGTGCTCGCGGCGATCCTCCCGTACAGAGCCGAGGCGCATCATGCTGACCCATCCAAGAATGGCATTTAGCGGGGTACACAATTCATGCGAAAGGGTGGCAAGAAACTCATCCTTCGCGCGTGTGGCCGCCCGCGCCTGCGACTCGCTCTCGCGAAGGGCCTGGGCTGTGTCGCGAAGCTCCGCTTGATGTCTGGCAATCGCTTCCCATGCCCGCACCTGCAAATAGGTTACGAGGAACAGCATGAGCGAGACTGCAAAGCCACCGTAGAGCATCCACTGCGCGGCTGATGACGCGGTGAGCCCACCCGTGCTCGTGGGTCTGACCACCATGGACCACGCGCGCCCAGCAACTTCCAGTTGCAGGATCGACTCGAACGCTTGCGGAGGCACGCCGAGCGGTTGCGTCAGAAGCGAGGCTGGCGAAGGTTGAGAACTGTCGTGCACTTCGAACGCGATAGTGGACGGTGTTATCTGTCCGACTGCCTCGATCAAGGCTTGCGCGTTGAAGGGACTGATGATCACACCAAGCATCGCCTTGCGGCGTTCCTCGACCGTCGTCACCGGCGCGCCGAGTTGGTATACGGGGAGCACAACGAGAAAACGTCCGTCGCCGAGTTCGCTCGACGCAGACGGCTCGCCGGTGTCGCGAGCCCGCTCAACGGCTGACATCAGAGCGGCTTGGCTCGTGAGATCAAACAGCTGCGCCAACCGGTCGCCGCCACTCTGTGGTTCGAGAAACACCAGAGGGTGGTATCTGCTTGCGGCGCCGGCCGCCAACGCGACAGACGTGTCACCCCATCAAGCGCTAATCCGCGCCGAAACGAGCGCAGTCGGCTGGCATCGACACGCTCGGCGAATCCGATGGCTTCCATTCCGACGTCCCGTTCGGGTAATTGCAGCCCGGCCACGAATACTCGGAAGTCGCGCGGACTCAGTTCGGTTCGTGTCGCCAACAGCGCAGCGCCGGCTCGGAGCAGCTCGAGATAGACATTCACCCGAGCTTCGAGCTGCTCACGAGTGTTCCGGGCATCGTTCAGGAAGGTGGCGTGCCTGGCGAGAAGCTCAGCTTCCTCACGGTCTCTCGTCGTAACCGACGTATAGCTTGCAACGCCGAGTGTTAAGAGACATGCACCCACAAGCACCGCGTACGGCACCCATCGACGTACGGCGAGGCGCGAAAGACCCGCCGGCCATGGAATTACAGTCATGATCTCCCCTGGTCCGTTTATCGGCAAGGACGGGCTTCGGGCGACACGCGATGATGCGACTTCGCGAGCCCAAGGTCAATAAACAACACGGCCATAGCCATTTACTATTCCTCTGACAGCCGCTCGGCCATCATCGCGGTGTGCACGGCTGCACCTTGCAGCATCGGTACAGCGATCGCAGTAGTGGCCCGGCGCCAATCCGCCTCTACGGTGTCGGTCCATCCCCCGGATGACAGCCGGATAGCGCGGATCAGCGCTTCACGCACGATGACATAGTCCTCGGGCTTGGCGCCCCAATGCACGTGCTGAGCGCCGAGATCGCGCAGCGGCTGCGCATCTCTTCCAGATTACGAACGACCAGTGTATGACGAACTGCGGAAGCTCGCGAGGGCTCCGCCGGGCCCGCGAGCGGCGGCGCATCAGACACTGCAGCCAACCGCTCTTGTCCACGAGGCGCCGCCGTCAGCATCTGCATCAGCTTACGGCGTTGCTCCGCCATGTCGCCTTTGAACATCCGTTCGAGCGACGGATCGAGCTCGAACAGGCGCCGGTAAAAGAGGGCGGCGGCATCGTCGGCAATCGGACGGACCGCGGCAAAGCTTTCCTGGACAGAATTTTCTGCGTCCTGGTCAACATCAGTCGATCTCCTTTGATGACCAATGCGACGTTTTGGGGAAAGAGGGCTAATGCGCGTGTTTCGACCATTGTTCATCCGCGCGGCGTACCGGTCGGCGAGCGCCTTCGCCCGCCGACCGCGGACGCGCACCCTCAGGGCTCGACCAGGACGATTGACGCGATGTACGACGGAACGTTGTCGACCATTGGTGGAAGCGAGCATGTGACGACGTAAGGTCCGTATGGCGGCAGAGCCGTTCCTGGCGCGCCGAACACCAGCGCCTGATCTCCTGTGCCCGACGTCGATTGCGTCTCGGACCAGCCGCTGCCAGCGACTCCGGTGAGGTCGCGAGCCTGCGCGACGCAGGAGATCTCCTGCGTCTCGTGGCGATCGCGGACGAATACGTAGATCGCCCACCAGGGCGCCGCGCCATTGGACCTGACCAGGGGACACACGGCGCTGCTCGTGCTGCCGTTGCGATTGGCTACGGACACGCCGGAGTAATAGAGGTCCTGGGCCGATCCGGACGCCTGGCACGACGATCCCGTAAAGGTCTGGACCTCCTGCGCCTCTGCGCGTGATGCGCCCGCGAGCGTGAGCAACAGCAGGGTGACGCAACCGAACGATCTGTAGCCGACGATGTGCAAAGCTGACATGGCTCCTCCTTCCGCCGCGGTTTCTCTATTGCGGCGGTTATGGATAGAACGCATCGCAGGCTCGAAATCCTCACTGTTACGTCTGGCTTGCCGAGCCGAAGCTCACGCTGCGCCGTGAGGTCGCGTGAGCGAAGGATGGCGGGGAGCGGATGGTCCGATCCGTTGGCGGTGTCAATCACAGTCGCGCGTAACGGCCAGCGACGGCGATGTGGAGGTTTGCCTCCCTGAGACGGTGCCGGCCTGGACGGCCATGGCGATCGATGCGACGAAGTATTCTGCGCGTCTAAGTTCGCATAGCTCCCGCGCCGCCCAGCACGCTGAGTTCGGTCTTGCCTGGAGTGCGATCTCCGGCGGCGACATACTCGCACATCAATCAACGGAACAACGATCGACATCGCCCGCGATCTCGTGGAACACCTGGCCGGCTACCTCGGTTAACGTTTCGCCGGTTTCAGGATCGCCGCCGCCACGTCGACACCCGACAGCGCCGCGCCTTCCATAAAGCCCTGCCATTCGTAAAACGAATTCGCGTGTTCGCCGGCGAAGAACACGTTTCCGACCGGCAAACCCTCCAGGCCGGCGATCGTGGTGAACTGACCCGGCCTGTAACAGGTGTAGCTACCGAGCGCAAACGGGTTTGACGGCCAGTGCTCGAGATGGGCGACGACGCTTCCCTGCACGCGGCGTGCTGCCGCACTTGCTCCTTGAAACACGAAGTTGAGGTCAGCCAGGTACTCGTTGACTTCGAGCTGCAGATTTCCGGTATCCATCGCAGCGCCGCGCAAGCCACCTGCATAATCCGTCAACACAGCACGGCTCGACGTCGCGCGCGTGGGGTTCGTTTCCCAGGTGCACAGGAGCTTCGGTAGATCGGCGTATGCCGTTCCGTTGCCGCCCTGATCGATCCACGGACGGCGCTCGAAGCCAACCATCAACTTGGCATTGGTGCCGTATCCAAGCGAGTCGATCGCTTCGCGCTTTCCAGGAACGCGGGTGAGATCGATATTCAGGTCGACTGCGCGGAGCGTCGTGAATGGAATGGCGAGAACGACAGCATCGTGAGTACGCAAAACGAGACCCGAAGGCGTGTTGAACGTCAGCTCAATCCTGCCGCCGGACGTCTCGCTGACCGCGGTCAGCATCATGCCGAGCTGAACCGGCCGCGGCAGCCCCTGCGCCAGCCCGGCGATGATGCGATCGTTGCCGTCGAGTACGTGGTAACGCTCGTCGCTCGAAACTCCGAATGGCGTGAATTTAGAGCGCCGATCCGCGTGGATGAACTCGAGAAGATTCAGGCAGCTCTGCTCTTCGGCCTCGAGGCCGTACTCGGCGATGTAGGCTGCAATGATCGCGGCCTTCGCGATTGGGCTGGCAGCCCGATTCGCCCCGTTTGCTCCGCTGAGATACGCCGCGAGGCTGGTGTTGTCGAGCACCGCGTCAACGTCTGTGTGGACGAGTGCCGTGGGCTCATTCGACAGCCGGCGAAGATCGACGTGCATCACCTGAACGAAGTCGCGGAACTCGTCTACGACAATCGCTTCGAGAACGAGCTCGTCCTCGAGGTGATAGAAGACGTCTCCAGGCTGCTTCGACACATCTTCGAGCGCAAGGTTGAAACGCCGCGCATAGCGCAGCATCGTTTTATGCGGCGTGTCGATGAATTCACCGCCGCGTTCGATGACCTGTCCTGGAAACAGATCGCGCTTTGAGAAGCAGCGCCCGCCGACGCGAGTGTCTGCCTGGTACACCGTCGGGATCACACCAGCGGCAGCAAGTGAGTCCGCGCACGCGAGCCCCGCGATGCCGGCTCCGACGATGCCAACATCGATCGAGGGGTTCTGCGGCAGCGCGAACAGCCGGTCAGCCGGCGACAGCACGGCAGCCGCCGCGCCTGCCGCACCGGCCTTTGCGACGGTGCTGAGCCATTCGCGACGACTCTGAAGGAGCGGGAAGTGTTCGACTTCGGCCTGGCGAACGCGATCGAGACCTTCAGCGGTTGATAAGCGATTGTCATCGCAGAACCGCGCGATCCTGAACGCGCGCGCGACGTCATTGAAGAGCGGTGTACGACCCATGGAACCTCCCGGAGGAGAGGCATTATGCCAAAAGACGGGCGGGGTCAGGCAAGGTGAAAATAGGAGAACAGATGGCCATCAATGCAGAACGCCGTGTGTCCCCTGGTCAGGTCCAATGGCACGGCGCCCTGGTGGACGCGATCTGGTCGTGCTGCCGTTGCGATTGGCTACGGACACGCCGGAGTAGTAGAGGTCCTGAGCCGATCCGGACGCCTGGCACGACGATCCCGTAAAGGTCTGGACCTCCTGCGCCTCTGCGCGTGATGCGCCCGCGAGCGTGAGCAACAGCAGGGTGACGCAACCGAACGATCTGTGGCCGACGATGTGCAATGCTGACATGGCTCCTCCTTCCGCCGCGGTTTCTCTATTGCGGCGGTTATGGATGGATAGAACGCATCGCAGGCTCGAAATCCTCACTGTTACGTCTGGCTTGTCGAGCCGAAGCTCACGCTTCGCCGTGAGCGGACGTGAGCGAAGGATGGCGGGTGTTGGACAGAGCTATCGAATCGCAACCGGTTCGAAGGTACTTGGGCACGACGACCTTGGTGTCAGGCGATGCGCCTTTCACTTCCGCAATAAACGTCTGCAGCCGCTGAACGGCGGCGTCCTGTGCGACATCGTAAGTGACGTTGAAGCGATCCCAATGTGTCGGGAGCACCATGCGTGGATTGCCCAAAGCCTGCAGGAGCCTGGCGGTGTACTGATAAATCTCTCGTCGCTCCGGCATCGCTCCAATCAGGGCGACATCGGGCCGAAGCCCTTCGATTTCGCGCTCGATGTAGTTCATGGACCCGAACGCCAGAATTTGGCGCCCTCCGAGGCGTATCAGGTACGCCAGTGTTCCGCCTTCGATCAGCAAATCACCCATGCGAAACGGAGGTTTGGCATCGCGCGGGAACACCGCTGGCGGCAACGACGCGTTGGGATCCCGGCCGGCGGTTCGGCGCCCGCCGAAGAACGCCGTGGAGGCTGGGAATCACCCGCACCGAAAGACCCTCGAACACATAATCTTCGCCACCGCGCACGACAATGAGTTTGTCAGCCGGAACCCCCTGTGCCCGTGCGAAGTGGTAAGTGCTTTCCGTTCCGATGATCGTCGCCCCGGTCTTACTCGCGATGTATGGCGCATCGAGCGCGTGGTCGTAATGGGTATGCGTGATGAGCACTTTTTTAAAGTCGGCGCGCTGAATGTGGGCGTCGATGGCCGCCGTGTCGGATTGAGCGATGGCCGCGTTGTCAAACAGCGGTCGATTGTCGGCCGGGTCGACGGTATCGTTCGGCGTCACCCTGCGAAGCCGTGACAGATATGGATCAATCAGGACGACGGTGCGTCCGTCAGTGATCTCCCAGCCGGCTGTGCCGAGTACTTCAGCTGGACGACGCCGCGCTCTGGCTGCGCCAGCACTGGCCACGCGAACGCGGCACTGATCAAGAGAGTCGCGATTTTGAGGCGACCAGGCATCTTGTGGGCGCTCCAGGAACCAAAACTGCCGACCGGCGCTCGAGTATTCGAGGCAGTGGACGCGACGCATGTTACCTGATGCGACCACTCAGTCGACCGAACTTCGTCGATTTCGAACGAGCGCCGTCATCTTCGCCGCCACATTCGACCTGCGGATCAAGCCTTCGACCGACGCGCCGCGCCGGCGATTTACCCGATCGTCGACTGGCTGGCGGGATGCCTCTCATCGCGCCGGTTTCGCGAACGCGTCTCCGATCTTCAGGCCGAGCGCAGACGTGTTCGCGTGCGCGATGTTGGACAGCACGGCGACGACGATGCCGCTGTCGCGCAGCGTCATCAGCGACATCACCATCCCGCCCGCCAGCTCGCCGTTGATGCTGCCGCCGTTCGCCAGGCCGACGCGCACCAGATCAGACGCCGTGGAATAGGACGCCATCGTCCCCGCGCAGCACGCCAGGTCGCGCATGTACATCAGCCGCCTTCCACGCAGTGGATTGTCATCAGATCGCGGGACGTAGAACGTCGCGCGATCGCCCGGCAATGGGTACTCGGCGGGGGCCAGGCCGATCGGCTGGAAGATGACGTGGCGGATGATCGTGAAGAGCGGGAAGTCCTCTTCCGGCTCGCCGATGTGCTCCGGACTCCACTCCGCCGCCGAGTCAGCGCCGGTGTTGGTCAGCCCGAGCGGCGCAACAGCGGCGGCAGTGACCGCGGACGCCGCCGTGCCGATGTTGAATCGGGTATTCGGCGTGACCGGCGTCCGCGTTTCAACGTCCCTCCAGCCGAATCCTTCCGCCCAGACGATCGTGCCGCCCGCACCGACCGCCACCGAGACCCCTGGCAGGTTCTGCTCCAGGATGGCCGCGCGCACGAGCTCCCGCGCGCGCTCGACGGCCGCCGCATATTGCGGCGACGGCGCCGAATCGATGACCGATGGCACGTCCTGCGGCTGCGCGAAAAGAGGCGCGGTCACAGTGACCGCATGAGTCAGAAATGCCGCGAACGCCGCCACGAGGACGCCGACGGCCAGCGCGGTGCGCGCGGCCCAGGCCGGCAGCCGGTTCCGCGCGGCCTTCACGCCGAGCACGACCGCGCCGATCATCAGCAGCAGCCCGATGACGGCGGCGCCGGGCGCGTCGTCCGCATCCGCGACGTAGATGCCCATGGCCCCGATTGCCAGGGCGAGGGCGATGAGGGCGGCCGCCTTAACGTTGTTCGTCACAGTGGATGTCATATCCACCACTGTGACCGAAAACCAGCCGCGAAGTCCTCACCGAATCATGAGCGGGCCATGAGATTCGAATGAATGCACGCCATCATCGTGCTATCGAACTGCACGTTCGATCGCGTCAGCTCCGCGATCGCGATCATTCGTTCGATCGATTTTATTGGCAGGGACAGTCGAAGTGATCCCGCCTATGATGAGGCGCGATGCCTCCCACCCACTGGACCCAGCGGCTTCATTTCGGACCACAGCCCCGGATCAACCACTCGATGGCCTACGACGCGGCCAGGCAACGGGTGGTCGTGTTTGGCGGCGTGGACGGCAACGGCAGTTCGCTCGGCGACACCTGGGTCTGGGACGGGAGCTACTGGACTCAGGTCGCCGAGACCGGCCCCTCGGCGCGCGAAGGACACAGTACGGCGTACGACGCAGTTCATCAGGAGATCGTGCTCTTCGGCGGCAACGACGGCGCCACGCAGTTCGCCGACACCTGGACGTGGGACGGTGTCAGCTGGACCCAGGTCGCGGAAACGGGTCCGGCGGCCCGCACCGACCATGCCGCTGCGTACGACGAAGGGCGCAACGTCGTGACGCTCTTCGGCGGATGGGACCAGGTGGAGTTCGCCGACACGGGGATCGCGTCGGTCGTCGTGTCTCCGGCAACGGTGCCGCAAGGCGGGACTATCACAATCACCGTCGCGCTTTCAGGGCCGGCGACCGCGGCCACGACCGTACAGCTAGCGGCCAGCCTTGCCGATCAGCCTGGCAGCCTTGCCCTGACGCCGGTCACCATTCCGCAAGCACAGGTGGACGCAACCGCAACGGTCGTCGTGCCGGCAGCAGCAATCACAGGCGACTACACCGTGAGCGCAACGCTCGCTGGCATCGTGCGGACGGCGCCGCTCAGCGTGACGGCGGGCGTGGCGCTGGGCTCATTCCACATGGTGGCGGCGATGCCGAACCCGGCTGGAGACGAGCTGCAGCTGGAGGAAGTGCATCTCCGCAACGACGGCCTCGCAACCATCGTGCTGGCCGGCTGGAAATTCAGCAACCTTGCGGGCACGCTGTCCTGGTTGCTCGACAACGCCGACGGCATCGCCCCTGTTCTGCAAACGATCGTCGTGAAGCGGCGGGGGCGTCCGCTCACGCTCACGAACAACGGCGGCACGATCCAGCTGCTCGATCCGCTCGGCAACGTCGTGGAGGCCAAGGCCTACGGCCCGGCGGCAGAAGGCGTTGTCGTCCCCCTTCGTGTAGCCGTCATGAATCGATCGAAACGCCTCGGCCAGAAAGGCCTACGACGCCCTCCGCCCTTCGCGCTCGATCGCTTGGTGCAGATCCCAATCGGCCTGAAGCCGCATCCAAAGTTGCGGCGACGTCTTCAGGAGTCGCGACAGCCGTAGCGCCGTATCTGCCGTGATGCCGCGCTTACCGAGGACGATCTCGTTGAGCCGGTTGAGCGAGATCCCGAGCCGTTCAGCGGCCTGGACCTGTCCCAAGCCGAGAGGCTTGAGGTACTCCTCAAGCAGGATTTCTCCAGGCGGAATCGCCGGCCCGAGCCAATCTGGCTCCCTAGTGATAATCCTCGGCGCAGACTTCGTAGGCATGGCCACTCTCCCACCGGAACGTCACCCGGTACTGGTCGTTCACGCGAATACTGTGTCGCTCGGCTCGCTGGCCCTTCAGCCGCTCAAGTCGGTTGCCCGCCGGAGTCGCCAAGTCGTCGAGGCGGGCGGCTGCATCCAGGAGCTTGAGTTTCCGCTGCACGATGCGCCAGAGCTCACGTGGAATGCGCCTGGCTGCCCGCGTGTTCCGTTCTCTGAAGAGGTCCGCGGTGGTCTCGTCTGAGAATGACTGAATCACAGCACAGCACTACACGTTACACGAATAGCATGTAGTCGGTCAAGGCGTTCGCGCCGATGGTCAAGACGTAGAATGACTTCGCTATGGAGATCAGAAAACTTGGGTTGGACCTGCACGTGCCGGTGCTCAGCTTCGGAACAGCGACGTTTGGCGACGGGCCGGCGTTCAAGGCATGGGGCGGCAATGGCGTCAAGGAGGCCATTCGAATCGTGGACCTCTGCCTCGAGGCAGGCGTCACGATGTTCGACTCGGCCGATGTCTACTCGGCCGGGCAGGCGGAGGCAATCCTTGGCCAGGCGATCAAGGGCAGACGCAATCAAGTCCTCATCTCGACTAAAGGCACGTTCAGGATGGGCGACGGGCCGGACGATGTAGGCTCGGGGCGCAAGCATTTGAGCAAGTCGATTGAGGACAGCTTGCGGCGACTCGGCACTGACTACATCGATCTCTACCAGCTGCATGGCTTCGACGCGTTGACGCCAGTGGAAGAGGCGCTGGGCACGCTGAACGATTTCGTACGCGCGGGCAAAATCCGTCAAATCGGCTGCTCCAATTTCTCCGGCTGGCACCTGATGAAATCCCTCGCTGTTTCGGAGCGTCACGGATGGGCGCGCTATGTGGCGCACCAGGCGTATTACTCACTCCTCGGCCGCGAATTCGAGTGGGAGCTGATGCCACTTGCGCTCGATCAGGGCGTAGGGACGGTCGTGTGGAGTCCACTGGGGATGGGCCGGCTGGGCGGGAAAATCCGGCGTGGCCAGGCGTCAGCAAACGTCAGCCGGCTTAATCATGCCGGCACCGCACAGATCGCGCCACCTGCTGATGACGAGCAGATCTACCGTATCGTCGACGCACTCGACGCGGTGGCGAAGGAAACCGAGAAGGCCGTGGCGCAGATCGCCATCAACTGGGTGCTGCAGCGGCCGAGTGTGGCGACGGTGATCATCGGCGCGCGAGACGAGGTGCAGTTGCGGCAGAATCTCGGGGCGACGGGCTGGAAGCTCACGCCGGCCCAGATGGCCCAACTTGACGCGGCAAGCGCGAAGCGACGGATCTACCCCTATTGGCACCAGGCGCAATTCGCGGAGCGGAATCCATTCCCGACGGCGTAGGTAGTTGTCACGTAACACGCGCGTTGTCGCCGTGGCGACAACGCGCCGGACTAGGACTTACTTCTGATCGTCGAGCGCGTAGACATACAGCGCCTGTCCCGCCTGCGGAATCTTTATTTCAGGTGAAATCGCTCCTGGCGCATTGCGCGGGCTGCCGCCGCCGAGCCCCGCCATCACAGCGATGTACTGCTTGCCGTCCACGCTGTAGGTGATCGGGAATCCCTGCGCGGACGTCCCCAACCTCGTCTGCCACAACACTTTTCCCGTCTTCACATCGTGAGCACGCACGTACCGATCGATGTCTCCAGCGATGGCAATTCCACCGGCCGTCGAGACGACCCCACCGAGGTAGGCCGCGCGCTGTTGATGACTCCAGACTTCCTGCATCGTATTGACGTCGTACGCCGCGAGCTTGCCGACGTTGCCGTTGGTGTCGGGCATCGCCAGGAATCGGCGGACCGCTCCGTTCCCGCCGCCGACGGTCTTGCGCACGTAAAAATCCATGCAGGACTGACCCAATGGGACGATCAGCACGCCGGTCGGCTGGTTGTAGCTCATCGCTCCCCAGTTCTTTCCGCCCTGGGTGCTCGGACAGATGTTGATGGGCTTGTCGTACTGCATCTCGAACACGTCGGGCCGATAGGTCGGCACGCCCGTTTTCGGGTCGATGCGGTCCCACACCGTCTGCTTGACCATCTCCTTGAAGCCGAGGAATTCGCCGGTCTGACGATCCATCTTCCACAGGACGCCCGCCTTGCCGGCGTTGAAGACGAGTTTCCGCTTGCCGGCGTCGAGCAGCACCCGTTCGAACACTTCGTCGAGATCGAAGCTCTCGGCCGGTGCAAACTGGTGATACCAGGCCAGCTTGCCATCGTCGACGTTCAGCGCGACGGTGGAGCTGGTATATAGGAGTTTGTCGGCGAGCGTTGTCCCGCGGTTCATGAAGCTCCACGGCTTGGCCTGCGCGGTGCCCCAGTAGGTGAGATTGAGCTCGGGATCATACGTGCCGGCAATCCAGGTCTCGCCGCCACCTCGTTGATCCATCGGCAGACTGCCCCATGTGTTCGCTTCCGGCCCGGTTTGGGCGCGGGTCTGGAATCGCCAGAGACGCTTGCCGCTATTCACGTCGATGGCGCTGATATAGCAGCCGTCTGTCTGGCGCGCGCCGCACCCCGTCATGCCCTGCAGCATCTTGTCGCCAACCACGATCGTTCCGCTCGTCGTCGCGTGACCGGCGACGTCTGAGAGCGGCGTATCCCACACGATCTCACCATTGCGGGCGTTGATCGCAACTGCATGCGCGTTGTTGCCCGGCAACAGGATCTTGTCGCCCATGATGCCGATGCTGCGAATCGGGCTGCCGCTGCCGCCTGGGGCCTGATACGGACCGGCGCGGGTCTCCCAAATCAGATCGCCCGTCTTGGCATCCAGGGCCTGGACAATGTGACTGGGACTTACTAAATAAAGAACGCCGTTGTGGACGATCGGCGATGTCTGGTTGGTACCCGAATCGTTCATCGCCCATTGCCAGACGAGCTGGAGATGCTGAACGTTGTCGCGGTTGATCTGATCGAGCGAGCTGTAGCTCCAGCCCTGGTAGTTGCCGCGGAACACCAGCCAGTCTTTCGCCGGAGGATTTTTGAGCATTTCGAAAGTGACCGGAACATAGTTCTTCACTTCACCGTGAACGGTCACTCCTCGATAATCGCCAAGTGCGCCGCCACGTCCGCCGCCGCCTGCGCCGCTTCCCGCTCCGAACACCATGGGCGTGCTTCCGCCACCGCCCGCTCCGCCTGCGTCGCCTCCACCGCCTCTACCAGCGCCACGGCCACCTGCCCGCCCGATCGCGTTGAGTGCGGTCGTCGCATTAGACGTTAAGTCGCTGGCGCCTGCTGGAGTGCCCATTCTCTGGAGGATGTAGGCGACCACGTTGACGGTCGTTTCATCGCCAAGCGCCCCCGGGGTCGCCGGCGGCATGGTGTCCATGATGTAGTTGAACAGATCGCCGACCGATCGCGTTCCCCAGAAGGTGACGAAGTTCACCCCGGTGAGCGGCGGCGCATCGCTCGGGCCGTCATCGAGGTTGGGACCGTGGCACCCCGAACAATTCTGCGCGTATGCGACACGGCCGCGCTCGGCCTGCTGCGCCGTGTAAGTGGCACCCTGGGCAGGGGCTGGTGCACCTGGAGGTGAGGGTTGCTGCGCGGTGACGATAATCATGGCGCAACCGGCGATCATGGCCGCGACAAGTAACAACCTCCAGCGTCCGATCATGCCTGCCTCCTTGCGTTCACGGGTATAAAGTGCTCACGGGTTTATATCACCGCTCATCATTCCCAGCCAATACGATCCGCCTGTGAACATCCGTCGAAACGGGGCACACGACTGCAGTCAATCACGCCTGGCCAGCTACTCCTGTTGTCACGCATTGCAAGGATCCATCCGGGCCGCGTTGCGCCGGAACGAGACCCGCTCTTGCCGACAGGGTCTTCTTTCTGCGCAGGTGCCCAGTGCCACTCTTCAGGATGCCAGCGTTGCCGTGGCGCCTTGCACGCTGGTGCACGCTGACGCCATCACGTCCGCAGCTGATGCGCAGTCGCCTACGTCCTCTTGGCCAGCTTCAGTGTGCGCCGTCGCACCATTGCCGCCTTCAGGTCGAAGTTGGCCTGCATGTGCATCCAGAACTGCGGAGTCGTCTTGAAGAGCTGGGCCAAACGGAGCGCCGTGTCGGCGGTCACGCCGCGCTTGCCACGCACCAGCTCATTCAGGCGCACGGTGGACATCCCCAGCGTCTTGGCCGCCGCGGCCTGCGTCATCTCGAGCGGCTTTAGGAACTCCTCCAGGAGGATCTCGCCAGGGTGAATCGCCGGTCCCAGGCCGGAGGCATCACGCGGGATGCTCTCAGTGGTAGTCCTCGCAACAGACGTCGTGCGCATCGTGTTTCTCCCATCGGAAGGTGATCCGGTACTGCTGGTTCACTCGAATGCTGTGCTGGCCCTTCCGGTCTCCAGCCAGGGCTTCGAAGTGATTGCCCGGCACGGGCTCCGCTCGGCGCCATCGGACCTGGAGAGGTGTGCGCTCGCAGGAGCACGCTTGGAAATTGATTCCGTCCGCACGGGCTGACGCAGACTGAAAGCCACCAACGCACTGCCGATCAACGACTTTTCGCAGCGACGGTTTAAGTTTAAGTTCTGCGACACCGCCGACGTGTTTCTACGCAAGGACTTCGACCTGTTTGTTCATAAGTGGGGCGTGCGATTGCTCGTGTGTGATCAGACGAGAGTGTTGACGATCATGGAGGAACGGCTGAAAGAACAATCAGTACCTGTTGAGTGTCGTCTCTATGAGGGTTTAGTGGAGCATCACAGAGGATGCACTCAATATGCTTCGGCGCAAGTCGCAACCAGAACTGTGTCACATACCTCACGAACCCCTGGGTTCAGGGCCCGAGAAGGACGCGCCGTGAGGGGCACTATCGCTTCACAGCCGCCTGCCAGTTGAACACGACCGAGAACGGCGAGGGCGTGGCGTGCCCGGCAGGCACGGCGAGCAGAAACCGTTCGCCGTCCCTGGTGACAGCCCACGCGGTATCGGCTCGAGCGGCCTGGAACAGCGCTCTCGCAGGACCAATCGCGCCTCCGCGATCGCTGGCGAACGCAACTGATGTGATGGTTCCGTTCGGCGCGAGATAAAAGAGCTCTTTGCCATCCCCTTTCCAGCGCGGCGACGTGCCGCCACCTTTCGAGACCATCGAGCTCTCATCCGCACCTGCCGCGCCGGCGGACGTGAACGGGCGTACGAGGACCTCGTCGCGACCGGATTCATCCGAGACGTACGCTACCCAACGCCCGTCAGGTGAGAACTGACCCTGCTCTTGATTGTGTTCGCGGCGCAGGAACGGAAACGGCTTGCGATCACCCTTCAAGGGGAGCACCCACAGATCGAACCGTGTCGGTCCTCGGCTCACGGAGCTGTACAGCAGAAAACGCCCATCGGATGACGCGCTGGTCGGAACCTTGTGTTCCTCGTTCTGGAGCAGGAGCTGCGCGGGATCTGTTCCGCTCAACGACTGTTCGAAGAGGGATCCGGCCGTCCCTGTACCCGTGAAGAACACCCGTCTGCCATCGGGGGACCACACCGGGGATTCTTCGAGTCTCGAATCGAAGGTCAGCCTCGAGGACCTCGATTGGGACAACTCCATGACCCAGAGATCCTGATCGGCTGTTGCCTGATCGGCTTGCTTAACCACGACAGCCCGCGTTTCGCTCGGCCCGAGCGTCAGCCCGCTGTATCGACCTGGTTCGCTCGCGGGGCCGAGGATTTTGCCTCCACGGTCGAACCACGTGACCTGGCGGTCTTCATCCGGCCCTCTGAAGACGAGGACACCGTTGGTCGAGGCCGAGAAGAAGGCCGCGTCCAGAAACGAGCCCACGGGCTCGGCGACGCGGACGGCATCGCCGGAAAGCTGGAGTCGCTCCGCATCGAACGGCTGCGCGAACAGCGTCGCATCCCGGACGAAGAGCAGGCGGCCAATGCCCGGCGCGACGTCGGGGACATAGGTTGCACCAAAGCCCGTGGTCAGGACGCGATGGGAGGTGGGCTCCTCGGGCCTGGCATCGAGCGCCCGCACGTAGACGCCGGTCATCTCCGGTGCACTTCTCGAAACGCTCAAGTAAAGAAAATGCCTACCGTCAGGCAGGAAGGAGGGGAAAACGTGCGTGCTCTCTCCTCGGGAAGTATCTACCTGTGTCACAACGGACGCGGGTCCGCCCGAAGCCGGGCATCGCGTGAGACCTCCGTTCGCGTTTCCAACCATGATCACATCGCCGCGATTCCATGCCCCTCCCACTGCCAACGTGGGCAGGTCGCACACCTTTTGCGGTGCGCCGCCCCTCACGTCGATCTTCCTGAGCTGTCCGGCGGCGTCGAACGCGATGAATCGACTGTCAGGAGACCAGAACAAGGACGGCGTCAGGCCGCCTACTTCCGACCCCGACATCGGTGCTGCTGCTTGCGCATCCATGCTCCGAATCCACAGGCGCGCGATGCCATCAGCACCCGCGCCGGCGAACACAAGGTGTCGACCGTCGGGAGAAATCGCGAAAGCGGACGTCTCCCACAGGCGTATCCCGGGATCAATCTGCACACGGACTGGCCCGAAGGTCACCGGCGTCTGGCGCGCCTGAACGAGCGCGAGTGCCACTGCGGTCGCGATACACACGCCGCCAATGAACCAGACGGCTGCCGCGTGCCGGGACAGGCGCGACTGGCGAGAGGGTCGAGCGTCTGAACCGGACGTGATCTCCAGCGCTCGCGAGGCATCACCGATTTTCTCCGGTGGCCGCGTTTCCGCCGCGTCACCGCTCCCGGTCTGCCGGGACGCCCGGCGCAGATCGATGACCATCTCCCGCGCCGTCTGATAGCGTTCGGCCGGATCCTTCTCGAGTGCCTTTTCAACGACCATTCGCAGCCGCACGGGGATTTTTCCGGCCAGCGGCTCTGGCGCGCCGTGAACAATCCGCTGCAGCTCTTCGAGATCGGACGTGGCGGAGAACGGCCGTTGCCCGGCAAACAGCTCGTACAGAACGGCACCGAACGAAAAGATGTCGCTGCGAGCGTCGACCGGATTTCCCGATGCCTGCTCGGGCGACATATAGCCAATGGTTCCGGCGATCATCCCGCGGCGGGTGGGCGCGATGGCGACGCGCGTCGCGGTGGGTTCTGCGCCAGGTTGAAACAGCTTGGCCAACCCGAAGTCGGCCAGCTTCGCGTAGCCGTTCTTCGCGATCAGGATGTTCTCGGGTTTGACATCGCGATGGATGATGCCGGCTTCGTGGGCGGTCGCGAGCCCGTCGGCTACGCCGACGAGCACGTCGACAATCTGCCGCGACGACCGTTTTTCCGCCTCCGCCCAGCTCCGAAGGGTCCCGCCGTCGACCAGTTCCGTCACCAGGTACTGCCGGCCATCGTGCTCGCCCACGTCATACACCGTGAGAATGTGTGGATGATTGAGCGCCGTGACGGTTCGAGCCTCGCGCTGAAATCGATGGCGCGCAGCGGCGTCGGTGAGATCCGGCAGGAGTTTGATGGCGACTTGACGCCGCAGCTTCGGGTCGAACGCCCGGTAAACGACGCCCATCCCGCCTTCGCCGAGCAGTCCCTCGATGCGATACGGGCCGATCAGAGCGCCGGTCTCCACCTGCAGGCGATCCAGCGCGGAGAACGCTGGTCGATCCAGCGGGGTACCCGCCGTGGGTTGCGCCAGCAGCGACTCGACCTCGCGACGTATCTCTGGATCGGCGTGCGCGAGCAGCGTCGCTCGTTCGGCCACGTCGGCGTCGACGGCCGACTGGTACAGTTCTTCAATCCGACGCCAACGGTCAGGATCCATCATGAATCATTGAACAATCGCCCGGTTGTGAGTTGGGTCGAGCCGTCAAATGGTCCCAGCGGTCACCCGCCCTCGAGCGGCTCACCGCTCAGCTCACGTACCAACCACACTTTGGCCAGTCGCCAGTCGCGCATCACGGTATCCGCGGATACGTGGAGCGCCTCGGCGGTTTCCTCGACGCTGAGCCCGCCGAAGAATCGCATTTCCACCACCTGACTCTTTCGCAGATCGAACGCCGCCAATGCATTCAGCGCATCGTCGAGCGCGATCAGGTCCTGACGAGGCTCGCCTGAGACGAGGAGCGCTTCGTCCAGCGATACCTTCTCGGCGCCGGCGCCTCGTTTCTGAAACCCACGGGCCCGGGCGGCATCCACCAGGATGCGCCGCATCACCCTCGACGCCATCGCGAAGAAGTGCGCGCGGTTCTGCCACCGCACCTGATTGACCTCGATCAGCCGGAGGTACGCCTCGTTGACGAGCGCGGTTGCCTGGAGCGTATGCCCGGCGCGCTCGCCGGCCATGTGCCGCCGCGCCAGCCGGCGCAGCTCGTCATGGACGAGCGGTATCAGTTGATCCAGCGCGGTTTCGTCGCCCCGCCCCCACGCCAGTAAGAGAGTCGTCGGATTAGCCGCCGCGCGCAACCCGCTCATTTTACGCCAGCGACCCGTGCGGCGGCCTCGAGACGCAGGTTTTTCGCCCGATTCCAGGTGCGTTGCAAGTTTTCGCCCCGAGTTCTCGCCTTTCCGATCGACGACCGGAATCACCCGGTCCGCGGATGGGCGCCGAGCGGCGGTAAATAGCCGCTGTTGTGCTCGTCGCCCAATGCGTGTGCGGGCACCAGCCCGCGGCCGTTATCCGCGTCGTTTCTTTCAACGAGAGGGAGTTCCCTATGCGACTGATCGTTCTCGGCGTGTGTCTGTTCGCGGCCGCCTGCAGCGGCCAAGCCTCAAATTCACCAACGTCGCCCACGAGCGCAAGCTTGGGGCCGGCGTCGCCCACGAGCGCAGGCTTCGGGCCGGCGTCGCCCACGAGCGCAAGCTTCGGGCCGGCTCAGACAGAGGCGCGAGGCGGCACGGATCTGCCGTTCCGCGGTTCTTACACCTCGGTCATCGAGGTTCCGCCCCCTTCTGCACGGGGGACTGTCGAGGGTACAGCGACCCACTTCGGCCGATTCACTGGGACTGTAGCAGCTGAGGTCGATGGAAACTTCGGTACTGGGAAATTCACCTTCGTTGCGGCGAACGGCGATCAACTGTCTGGCACCTTCCTGGGTGAAGGTGTTTTCATGCCACCAAATACCGTTACGCGGACCGAAAGAGCGACGATCGAGAACGGAACCGGCCGATTCGCGGGAGCCACGGGCACGTTTACGATGGTGACGGTCGACACGATCGATTTTGCCAATGGCGGCAAAGCGACTGGATACGGATCCTTCGAAGGACGGATCAACCTGAATTAATGAGCGGGGGGCCGGCGGCGATGTCGCGGCCGGTTGGCCCACCTTTTAAAGAAGCCGGTATCAATCGCGACGGTACACGCTGACTGCTATCGGCCGCGAGGGCTCTGTCCGAGCAAAATTGGCTCGTTGCGCAGCTTCGCTACGCGGCGGACCAAAGGCTGTTGCGAGGTCTCTGCTCGAACGCGCGCGCACGACACCGGACATGATCGGTGCGGGCTTTTGTCGAATGCGCTTCTGCTCTGGGCAAGTGCATCAACCGTCGAAAAATGACCGTACGATCCGAGCAATCATCAGCTCTCGCACAAACAACCTGACCAGTTGCGGCGACTTCAATTCAATCAGCTTCACTCATCGCCGGCAGCGACTACGCTTGCCACGCGGGTGGAATCGGAACCTGCGTGCCGAAAACATTAGGAATTCTGCGTGGTTTGGAGTCGGAAAAGGTGCCGAAACGAGAGGGTTAGGTACAGTCAGAAAATTGGTTCGATAACTTGCTTCATTACAGTTACTTAGAATGGCGGAGAGGGTGGGATTCGAACCCACGTGCCCCTTACGGGACAAGACGCTTTCGAGGCGCCCCCGTTACGACCACTTCGGTACCTCTCCGCGGGAGGATCAGTGGTGCAGAACTTCCTATTCTAGCTGATCGGAACGGTCCGGCTAAAGCCTAATGCCTTTCGGAAATTGGTGACCACGTCGCTACACGAGTTGAAAATGGATCGGTCCGTCGATCGAGTGTGTGTGCCGCAGGCGTGGCCACGCCTTGATCGGCTGGCGCACGGCCCGCGGACAGCTGCGGGCGCGCCGCGGGGGCGTGACATACCGCCGCATCCGCTGGTAGCCGCGGTTCATGATCTGGGTGAGTTGGTGATCGGTCAGCACGCCGTGGCCCAACTCGAGCTACAACCACATCGGCTTGACACAGAGCTCCAGAATTTTCGTGAAGCTCACGCGCAAGACGGGCAGGTGGCCGCCGGCGGCGCGCTTGCGCTCGGCGGCGAGCAACGCGCTGACCAGGACGAGGGCCGCAATTTCCTGGGCCGCGGTCTCGACGGTGTGACTCTGCAACAGATCGGTCTTCCGCACCTGGCGTTTCAGCTCGCGGAAATACAGCTCGTGCTCCCAGCGCTGGGCGTAGAGCTGGGCGAGTTCGAGCGCGGGGGCCGTCCGCGCGTCGACCAGACTGGTCCACAATCGCACCTCGTGGGTGCGATGCCCCGGTCGCCCGACGCGCACGCGAATCTCGCGGACCTCGAGCCATTCGACGAATCCGGTGTCGGGCTGTGCCGCGCGCGCACCGCAATCGTGGACCAGGCGCGTGCCATCGGCCAATCGTTTGATCATGCGGCGGCTTGGTCGATCGCGGCGGGCGCGCAGCAGGAAGTGACTGCCGACCCGCTCGCACGCGGCGCGCGCGTGCGCCGCAAACGCGGCGCACCCATACAACCGATCGGCCAGCACCAACGCCCGTTTCGGCAGCTGTGCCAGCAGGCTGCTGGGCCAGCGCCCATTCGGACTCGCCGCGCGCGCCCGATGGCGGCCGCGAGCGGATTGTGCACGCCCAGTTCCAGAGCACCGTGGTCGTGATCTTGGCGAAGGCCGCGCGGCCGCGGCGCGTCCGCGCTTTCGTGGTCGTCGCGGTGATCTGCGGCGTGTTGGTCAGGCTGAATTGCGTGCCATCGAGCGCGACCAGCCGCCAGCCGCGCCAGAACGCCTCGCGCTGCCGCCGCGTCGCCTTGCGGCCGCAACACCCGCCGCATCAACTCGGCAAAGATCTCCCACGGCAAGCGGGCGCGGCGGTCGGCCCACGAACTGTCGGCCAACGAGTCGTCGAACAACTCCGAGAAATGCTCGGCCAAGGTGCCGGCACCCTGCATGACGTGAAACGTCAAGCGCCGCCAGCAGGTCGCTCAGCGGCACGCGCGGCTTGCGCCCGCGCCGCCGCGGGATCGTCGGGATCCCGCGCGCGCCCGACCATCTGCTCCCACGCGGCGAGAAACCCCGTGCGCGTCGCCGACTGCGCGTTGGGAATGTGTCGCCATCCCCAGCGTAAGTACCGATTTCTCGAGAAATGTACAAGAGGTTTCTCACATCAGCGAATTTCCGAAAGGCATTAGGCTAAAGATCGGAACGGTCCGGCTAAAGCCGGACACTACGTACGAGCCGAGCACGGTCCGGCTGCCGCCTTCGCCAAGGCTACGGCGGGCCAAGAAAGCCGGACACTACGTGCTGCCCAATCCCTAATCCCAATCGCCAATGCCGCTCAGCGATGGCCGTCAGGGCCGAAGCCACTTCACAAACCAATCCGCCATGACGAGCTCCGCGACAGGCGTGAACACGTGGCCGGCGTTGGGCTGGAGATACAGTCCGAGCTTCTCCTCGGCTTTCATCGCCGCATACGCCTTGCGCGCCGACGCCATCGCAAGCTCCACTCCCGGCAGCGGCGTGCGCGGATCGGAATCGCCGTTGATCGCGAGAAACGGCCGCGGGGCAACGAGCGGCAGCATGGAGGCGGCGTCGAAATCGCCGTAGATGCCCGGTGCGACGCGATCGTAAAAACGCCGGACGAACGCCGCGTCGACAGTGGGCACCCCTTCCCTGCGCGCCGCTTCTTCGACAGGCGGCGCAAAGGTCGAAACACGCGGCTGCCAGCGATCGTTGTCGAGCGCCCACCGGAACCCCTGCACGCCGATAACCGAGACGACGGCGGCTATGCGATCGTCAACCGCGGCAGCGAGATACGCTTCGGTACCTCCCTTCGAAATGCCCATGACGCCAATCCGTTTCGGATCGACATCCGTTCTCGTCTCGAGGTAATCGATGAGACGCATGACGTCCCACACGGTGTCGTACAAATACGGCCGCCCTTTACCGGTGCGATAGGCCTCCGCCATGGCGGCGTAATACTGGCTGTTGCCTTCGCCGGCGCCCGGCCTGATGCGCGCACCGTGATGCCTCGCGTCGATCGCGGCCGTCGCCAGACCACGAATCGCCATCGTCCGCATTAAGGCAAGCTGATCTTCCTTCTTCGCGCCGGTGCCGTGCAGGACGATGACGACAGGCCGGCGATCGTTCAGGCGAGCAGATGTGATGAACACGCCAGGAACCCGCTCGCCGGTTTCTGCGGCAAACGAGAAATCTTCGGCCCGGTAGGGTCCCGGCTCGATGCGCGCACGGCTCTGCGGCGCCAGCGGAACGCGAGGGCGATCGATTTGTTTGAGAAACGCGGACCGTATGCGCGAGGAGTCATCGGCTGTTTGAGCAGACGAATGCGCCACCGCGGCGATGACCAACACGCCGACGGTAATAGTCCGGCTAAAGCCGGACACTACGTGCTCCCAATTTCCAATTTCCAATCGCCAATCGCCAATCCTAGTGCCTTGCCCTGTCGTTGCGTTTGTAGACCTCGATCAACGGGTTGACCTTGTCGAGATTGGTGAACCAGTCTTCTGCCACATCTCTAAAGACCGGATCGCGCGAGAGCGGCGGCCAGATCCGGCTGTTCCGGTGCTGCAGAAGCAGCGTGTAATCACCGCTCTTCCTGATGCGATCGTACGACGCGCCTTCGGGCGTAGACGAATCGAATCGTTCAGCATACGTTGCATTGAGCACGAGGTACGGAAACTCGTTGGGCGGCGGGTCGGGCGACCTCAAGTCGAAGCCGCCTCCCCATTCGAGCCGCGGCAGCGTCGACTGAGGACCGACGGCCGCGATTCCCGCGTCCCGTGGCACTTCGGCTCGCACCCACTGTTCCACGTGATAGCGCGAATCGCTCACCATCAGGGCATCGAAAGACACCGCTCGTACGACGGAGTAGGCGCAAGCGAAGCAGACGCAGGCAAGCGCCGCCTGCCGCACGCGACCGCCCGCCTGCAGCCAATCGGCGACCGCACATCCCGCGATGATCGCCATGATCATGCAGATGCCGAGCACGAACCGATCGAAGACGATCGACGTCGGCGCGACGAAGAAGCAGTAATAAGACACCACCGGAAGAAGCAACCAGAACCTCGTCCGTCGATCCGCGGTGCGCATCGAGCTGATCAGCCCCGCGAGCACGACGACGAGCGCCGGCCAGCCGAAGGCAAACCGCACCTGCGCGAGCGAATATTTCAACAACGTCCACTGTCCCTGCAGCGTCGAGTCCACCATCCGGTACTTCCCGCTCGCGTTGCCCAGGATCTCGTTCACATGAGCGGTGAACCCAGACCAATTGAACGGAAGGTTGTAGGCCACAGCCAGCGTGACAACGCCGACGAGCGCGGTGCGCGGCACAACGCTGTCCCGCAACACCTGCAGCACCGAGCTCCCCGGCATTCGCGCCATGCGGCGATAACGCAAGACCGCCACATGAATGCACGGCGCGACAAAAAATCCGAACGCCTGATCTTTCGTGACGATGGCAAGCGCACCCGCCACGGCGAAACCGGTATACGCGGCGGGCTCGCCGGTAAGGATGATCCGTATGTAGAACAACATCGCCCACGAGAACCAGAACAGGTACGGAACATCGAGGTTGCCGGTCTTCGCGTAATACACAAAGGGCAGCAGGAGGGCGGTCAGCGCCGCCGCCGCCAATCCCGCGTTGCGCCCGCGAAGCGCTTTTCCGCATAGATAACAGGCGACGATGATGCCGGCCGCCATCATGAGGCTGACCAGGCGATTGGTCAGATGCATCGGAAACGCCACGCGCGTTTCCGACATCTGCTCAGCCACGAGAAACGGCGCGTAAGCCAGGCCGAGGATGTAGTAGTGGAACGGTGGATACGGCCCGGACCAGCCGTTTGAAAACCTGTGATCGATCGCCTCGATGACATGGCTCGGCAATATTTCATCGGGCGCCCAGCGCCAGCCGAGGCCCCACCAGATGCCGACGGCATTGAGGACGAGGCTCAGCAGCAGGACCGCGCGCAACCCATGATCCGACAGGGCGTGGGTGACCTGCAGATGTCTCAGCAGAGGAATGGCGAGCGCGATTGCCGCAAGCAGGATGCTGACCGACCAGCACAGCGGAAGATACGGCCGAATCGAATGGAGTGCCGACGCGACGGTGTATGTCCAGCCCGCCATCGGACGATTCAACAGCAGCGGCGCTGCGAGCGTCTGCAGCCGCTGTCCCTCCGGCGCCGACAGAAGATCGAGGCGCCATCCACCCGCGCCCTGAAAGTGTGTCAGCCCGATAACGTGGAGCCCTTCCCTGAGATGAACCGTTTCCTGTTTCAGAATCGGGCTGTGTCTTCCGCCGTTATCGATGACCACCTTTCCATCGATCTCGAGCCACGAGCCGTCGTCCGAGACGAGCTGAAAAACATGCGGGCCGGAACGATCGACGTGAAGATAGCCGTCCCACCGGGCAGAAAAGGCCCCGTCGGGTGCGACGGTGGCCGGCGGCCTGAGCGAGCGAGTCGTTATTTCAGGATCGATGCGTGTGACGGCCTGGCCTTGCCAGTCCGCAGTCGGGTAGTAGCGAGCTGAGAGACCAAGCCTGGCGTCGAGCGGACGGGTGGCGAGCCACAGCGCCAGCGGAAGGAGGAAGAGAACGGCCGCAGCAGTCCAGAGCCTGGCCGGAATCGTCATGGCGTGCGCTGGTCATATCGCGACACGATGGCCTCCCTGAACTTCTCCGCCATCTTCGTATAGCCCTCGGCGGTGAGATGCAGATCGTCACGTCCAATAAGCCGCGGCTCTGCATGAACAAGGGCATAAAGATCGACGGGCGGCCCGAGGTTGAACTCCTGGGCCAGCCGGTTGATTTCGGTATTCAGTTTCACAACCGCAGCATTGATGCCAGGATCTCTCGCTTCGAGACCGGCGCCGACAGGCATCAGCGTCGCGATGATGACATCGACACCGCGTTGCCGCGCAGTCGAGATCATCGTCCGCAGATAACCTGCGTTGGTCGCAGTTGGAATGTTCTTTACGGAGACGATCCCCTGAAAGAGCAGGAGGACCTCTGGCCGGTGCGCGTCGAGCGCCAGGGGTAGCCTGATCGAGCCCTCGCGCAGGCGCTGGCCGCCCTCGCCGTCGTTCAGTACCCGCGATGTCCTGAGCCGGGTATCGCTCCTCGAGCATCCGTTCGAGCTTGTAGGGGTAAGAGTCGGGGTTGTCGATCAGACTCGGTGCGGGGGATACGAGCCCCCCCGTGAGGCTATCGCCGAAAGCGAGAAACCGCGTCTTCTTCAACGATTGAGAGACGCGCACCTCGACGTCGAAGCTGCACGACGTCTGTTTCTGGTCGGCGTCTGTTGCTGTGCAGGTGACCGGCGTTTTCCCTACCGGAAAGAGACTCCCTGACGAAGGCGCACATTGGATTACATAGGGCGGGCGTCCCTCGCGTGCCGTCGGCTGGTCGAACGTCACCGATGCGCCGTCCGGCTGCTTCGCCTCGACCGAAATGGAAGACGGGCATGCGAGCGCAGGCGGCTGCGGCTGCGGTTCGATCGGATTTTTGCCACCGCAGGCCGGGAGGAGGGAGACGACAATCAGTAAAAGGAATGCGCGCGGCTGAATCATTTGCCTCTGTCGTTCTTTCTCTTTTCCTGAAAGAACTGCTGCAGCAGCGCCCGGCACTCCTCTGCCATCAAACCTGCAATGACGGTGACGCGATGGTTCCAGCTCGGGTCGTCGATCAGCTTCATCGTCGAATGAACAGCGCCTGTCTTCGGCTCCGGCGCTCCGTAAATCAAGGTTCCAATCCGTGCGTGCACGATGGCGCCGACGCACATCGCGCAGGGCTCGACGGTGACGCAGAGAGTTGCGCCGGTCAGCCGGTAATTGCCGACTTTCTTTGCCGCGAGCCTGAGGGCACAGATTTCCGCGTGTGCCGTTGGATCTATTGATGATATCGGTTGATTGGAGGCGGCCGCCACGATTTCGTCGCCGACGGCGACGACCGCCCCAATGGGAACCTCATCGCTCGCCATGGCCTTACGCGCCTCGACGAGCGCCGCGTGCATCAGCTCTTCGCTGGACACTCCCACCTCCCTACGAGCGTACTATGGTTTAGTCAATCGCTCCTTGCTCCAGAGCATGGTCGCCTGGCGAACGGCCTGGGTAGGCGCTGCGCACACCGGGTTACTATGAACCATGAAGCTTCTCTCATTTTCTTTGGCGTTTGCCGCTCTTCTGCTAAGCGGCTCTGGCTCCCCCTCTGCACAATCCACCACCGCACGCGCCCTCGGCCCTGTCACAGCAGCCGTGCGGATCGACATCTTCAGCGACTTCGAGTGCCCGGCCTGCAAGGCGCTCCACGAACAGACCGTGAAGCGGGTCAAGGAGGAGTACGCGAAGCAAGGCAAGCTGCGGCTCGTCCATCACGACTTTCCGCTGCCGCAGCACAAGCAGGCACGGCGGGCGGCAACTCTTGCCGCTGCCGCGGATCGCATCGGCAAATACGACCTCGTTGCCGACGCGCTCTTCAAGCAGCAGGAAACCTGGAGCAAGGGCGGCAATGTCGAAGACGCCGTCGATAGCGTGCTGACGCCGGAAGAGCGCAAGAAGGTCCGCGAGATTGCGAACGACCCGGCTATCGCGGCGAACATCGAGCGCGACATTCAGCTCGGGCAGCGCATGCAGGTGAGCTCGACGCCCACGATGATCGTCACGCACGATGGCAAACCCAGCCCTGTCGTCGGAGTCGTGACCTATCCCGTGTTCAGCCGCTTTCTGAATACGTTGGTGGGAGAGGGGAAATAGTGATCGTCGATCGGCGATCGGCCATCGGCGATCGGCGATCGGCGCCGACGGGCGACCGACGACGATGGACGTTAGCCGATCGACGATGGACGATCGTCGCGCTGAGGGTGATTCTCGGCGCTGTGTTCATCTACGCGGCGTATACGAAGCTGCGGCAATCGTGGCTGCTGTTTGCGCTGTCGATCGATTCGTATCAGCTGCTGCCGGAGTGGTCCGTCTACGGACTTGCGCGCACGCTGCCGTTATTCGAGCTGGCGCTGGGCGTATTGCTGATTGCCGGCGTCGCCTTGCGCTATCTGTCAATTGTGGCTGCGGCAATCCTTGGGCTGTTCTTTTCTGTGATGGTAGTGTCGTATTTCCGCGGCGCAGGCATCGACTGCGGATGTTTCGGCGTTGGCGAGCCGCTCAGCGCAAAAACATTGGCTCGCGACGGCGTGCTGCTCGCCGCCGCGATCATGCTGGTCGTTCGCTCCTGGCGTGGCCCTGCCAGAAATTCCACCGCAGAGACGCGGGGCACGCTGAGCAAACGATGTTCGTAATTGAGCTTCTTTACAAAGCCGACCTCACGAAAATCGATGCCCATATGGCGGAGCACGTGAAGTTCCTGAAGAAGTACTACGATTCCGGCAATTTCCTGATTTCGGGACGGAAGATTCCGCGGGACGGCGGAATCATCCTGGCGGCCGGCAAGAGCCGCGCCGAGATCGAGGCGATCGTCCGTGAAGATCCGTTCATCGAGCACGGACTGGCGGATTTCCGGATCATCGAATTCAGAGCCAGCCAGCGCGCCGCCAGCATCCCGCGCACGCTCGCCTGACGCAGGCTGCACATGGCCGATTCGCTCAAGACATTCTTCTCCCCTGCTCTCGTCCGCCGCCTTGCCACCGACGTCACACGCGTACAGCCGTCGTTCAATTCACGCGCGTTCATCAAGCAGGCGTCTGCCGGGCTCGACGATCTCGAGCTGCTGGATCGCGGGAAGCACATCGCGCGCGCGCTTGCGGCCCATTTGCCTCCGTCATATCCAGCCGCCGTCAAAGTCCTGCTGCGATCGCTTGGACCGGAACACGCGTCGGAGGAACTGGTCGGAGTCGGCATGGGGCCGTTTTTTTATCTTCCACACACGCTCTTTGTGGCCGAACACGGTCTCGATCATTTCGACGTGTCGATGCACGCCCAATACGAGCTGACGAAACGCTTTTCAGCGGAATCCAGCATCCGTCCGTACATCGCGAAATACCCCGAACGCACGTTTGCCATCCTACGGGAATGGACGAGGGACCCAAACCCGCACGTGCGCAGGCTCGTATCCGAAGGCACACGTCTGCGTCTTCCGTGGGCATCCCGTGTGGCCTGGCTCGATTCAAACCCCGAACAAGTGCTCGAGTTGCTCGAACTGCTCAAGGACGACCCGGCGACCGTCGTCCGACGCAGCGTCGCCAACAATCTCAACGATCTCGGAAAGGTCAGGCCCGAGCTCCTAACAAGAACCTGCGCCAGATGGCTCGAAGATGCGTCACCGGAACGCCGGGCGCTCGTGGAACATGCATTGAGGAGCGCCGTCAAACGCGGTCACGTGGAAACGCTGCAGCTGCTCGGCTACGGGAAGAAGGCGGCCGTTGCGATTGAGAACGTACGATTCGACCCACCGCGCGTTGCGATCGGCAAGCGCGTGTCGATCGGCTTCACGCTTCGCAGCACAACGAAAACACCGCAGAACCTGCTCGTCGATCTGGCTGTCCACTTCGTGAAAGCGAGCGGCCAGACCGCCCCGAAGGTGTTCAAGTTGAAGCGGGTCGTACTCTCTCCTCGCGGGAAGGTCGAGTTTGGCACCGGCATTTCCCTGAAGGTCCACACTACGCGCAAACCCCGGCCCGGTACACACACGGTGGACATCATCATCAATGGCGCCGCTACGCGCGCCGGCGCATTCGAGGTGACACGTTGAATTTGCGCATCGCAATTTTCGTCGTGTGTCTCACCGCAACCGCTGCCGGATGGCAGCAGGCGATGCGCCCGAAACCGGAGGCGATCGGTCTCTCCTCGGCTTCAGCTTCGCGAGGCCTCTGAACTGCTCAACAGGTTTGTCGCGGAGCAGCGCATCGCGGGAGCCGTCGCGGCGGTGGCGCGGCATGGGCAGATCGGTTATCTCGAGGCCGTCGGCGTTCAGGATCTGCAGACGAAAACGCCGATGACGGAGCGATCGCTCTTTCGGATCTATTCGATGACCAGACCTGTTACCGCCGTGGCGGTGATGATGCTGCATGAAGAGAAGCGTTTCGATCTCGACGACCCGGTAGCGAAGTTCATCCCCGAGTTCGGAAACGTGGTAGTGGCCGACAGCCCTGGCGCACCGCCGCGCGGTGCAGTGCGGCCGATCACAGTTCGCGATCTTCTTCTTCACACGTCGGGCCTCAATGCGCGCACGTCGGAGATCTACCGCCGCGAGCAGGTCCGGTCGCGGACGATGACGATGGCGCAGTTCATTGCGAATCTGGTGCGCGTGCCGCTGATGGAGGACCCGGGCACGCGTTATCGGTACAGTGAAGGCACAAGTGTGCTCGGACGCCTCGTCGAGCTCTGGTCGGGCAAGCCGTTCGAAGCGTTTCTCGATGAGCGCATTTTCCGGCCTCTTCGCATGACCGACACGATGTTCTGGGCGGCTACGCCGGATCAACGCGCGCGGCTCGCGACGGTGTACGGGCCGGCGCCCGGCGGTGGCCTCTCACCCGTCGAGACCGAGACATTGCCGTTCACCGAGCGGCCGACTCTCATCGAAGGCGCTGTGGGCTTGCTATCCACCGTGCCCGACTACGTGCGCTTCAGTCAAATGCTCCTCAACAAGGGCCAGCTGGACGGCGTCCGTCTGCTAGCGTCGGGCACTGTTGAGATGATGACGAGAAACGGCCTTTCGGACGCGGTGCAACAAACGCGGGGAGGATCAACCGGGTGGGGGCTGGCGAACGTGCAGGTCGTTCTCGATTCAGCCGGCCAGGACGCGGTCGTCGGGGAATACGGTTGGGATGGCACGGCCGGCACGATCTTCTGGATCGATCCGGGAAAGGACGTGCTGGCGGTCCTCATGACCCAAAGTTTTCCGGCAAATCCCGATCAGATTCGCCAGCGATTCAAAGCGATCGTCCAGCGTGCCATAAACTGATCGAGCTGATGGCACTCGACATGCATTTCCTACGCAAACTATGCCCCCTGCCAACCCGTCCAAACACGACTCCATTCCCTACCGTCAGTTCGGCCGCCACGACGACCGCGTCTCCATCATCGGTTTAGGCGGATATCACCTCGGAAAGATGAAATCCGCGAAAGAGGCCGTAAGGATCGTGCATGAAGCCGTAGGCGCCGGCGTCAACTTTTTGGACAACGCGTGGGAGTATCACGACGGGGAGAGCGAAAAGCGGATGGGGCGCGCTATCGCCGATCGGCGTGACGCGGTCTTTCTCATGACGAAGGTATGCACGCACGGGCGCGACGGGCGGGTGGCGATGCGCCAACTCGAGGAATCGCTGCGGCGCCTGCGCACCGACTACCTCGATTTATGGCAGATTCACGAGTGCGTGTATTACAACGACCCGGAACATCATTTCGCCGCGGGTGGCGTCGTCGAAGCGCTCGAGCGGGCCAAGGCCCAGGGAAAGGTCAGATACGTCGGATTTACAGGCCACAAGGATCCCGAGATCCATCTGCGAATGTTGACATCGGGGTTCCCGTTCGACGCATGCCAGCTTCCGCTGAACGGGTTCGATGCCCACTTCCGCAGCTTCCAACACAAGGTGTTGCCGGCTCTGGCGCGCCGGAAGATCGCGGCGATCGGCATGAAGAGCCTGGGTGGCAATGCGCGGGCGGTGACGAAAAGGATCGTCAAGGTCGATGCCGCCCTCCGCTATGCGATGAGCCTACCCATCTGCACAACTGTTAGCGGAATCGACTCTTTGAAAGTGCTGCGGCAGAACCTGCGGGTGGCGAGAGGCTTCACCCCGATGAGTCAGCGTGAGCAAGAGACGTACGAAACGAGCGTGAAGGGCTACGCTACGGACGGGCGGTTCGAGCTCTATAAGACGACGGCCGAACACGAGGGAGAAGTCGGCCGCAAGCAGCACGGCTTCCCCTCGGAGGAAGAGCTCGCTCTCTAGTCGCGATCCGGCTTGTCCGGATGTTCGTCATCCACGGCACGCGGCACGTCGTGGGTGAACTTGTCGTGCTTCGGAGGAGCACCCGGCTTCCAGTCGTGCCACGGGCGCTCGGTATACATCGTGTTCATGCGGCCCAATTCTTCGATGCGTTCCCGGTGCGGATCCTTAGGGGCGTCTGCCATGGGAAGAGCATATCAGACACCTAGCCGGTAGCCAGTAGCTGGTAGCCAATAGTCCTGAGGCTGGTCGGCGGTCGAGCTCGTAGCCGCGTAGTCGTAACGGTACGTAGTGTCCGGCTTTAGCCGGACCTTGGAGAATTCATGAAAACACGTCAAGTCGTCGCCGTTCTGCTCATCGTCGTCGGGTTGATCTCTCTGCTGATGGGCGGCATTTCGTGGACGCGGGAAGAGACGGTACTCGATCTCGGTCCGATCGAGGCGAAGACGCGCGAGCGGGAAACGATTCCTCTGCCGCCGATCCTCGGGGGACTGCTTTTGGCCGGTGGCGTTGCGCTGCTGGTGATGAAGCGCGCAAGTTTAACAAACCAGGTTAGCCATCGTACGTATCCATCGTACGTAGCGTCCGGCTTTAGCCGGACACTGTACTGAACGGAGACGAAATAGAGCCAAAAAGCCCGGCATGCGTGTTGCTATCTCTTAAAGCAACATCGCTCGTCCCCACTTCACGGCGGACGGCACAACCCAACCCAAACGACGGGAGGCGTTCAGTTGCCTCCCCGCTCGCCATTTCAGCCCTTGTAGCTTTTGCGATCTCAACACGGAGCCACGGGGACACGGAGGTTGTTGAACTGGTAAGTGCAATAGACTCCGTTCGCTGTGATGTCATCTGATCTTACCTATCGATCTCGAGCTGTGCGAGCCCTAGTGCTGTTGCACGACGCGCACCTACGTCGTTTCCTTGTCGCGTGGAATCAGGCACGAGCTACTTCGGTCGTTCTGCCCAAGACCGACGACCCGGCGTACGCATCGCTCGACACACTTCTCCGACATGTCCTCGCCGCTGCGCGCGGCTACATGACGTGGATGTGCGAGAAGCTGGAGCTGCCGAATCCGGAAATCCAAGTAACACCTGATCCAGCAGTCTTATCGCACGATCCCGAAAGCTACATGGAGCATGTGCTGGAGCGGTGGCGGGCACCCTTGCAGGATGTCAGCGATGATCGATTGGAGACGCCTGAATACCCCTCGCGCTGGCAGACGCGCTACTGCATCGATGCGATGCTGGAACACGCGGTCATGCATCCCATTCGGCATGCGTTCCAACTTGAAGAACTGATAAACAAGCGCTGAGTCGTCGACGTAGAGGCAGAGATTCTGAACAGGAGCTCAGGAGATCACGAGATCGAATCTTTTAGGATCTCAACACGGAGACACGGGGGCACGGAGTTTTGTTTAAGATGAACTTCGTGGGTTGGGGTCGAGAGATGCCAGCCGAAGCTCGCATGTTAGCAGCGAAATTTGGTGCGCCCAGCACGACTCGAACGTGCGACCTCCTGGTTCGTAGCCAGACGCTCTATCCAACTGAGCTATGGGCGCGCTAGAAACCGACCCTTGAGTCTAACATATTGAGGGTATGAGTCACCTCGATCACAAGGCCACTTCGCCCGCCACAGTGCGCTGCTACGTCCTGACCATCAGCGACACGCGGCAGCCGTCGAACGACACCAGCGGCCGCGCGATCGCAGAGCTGCTCGAAACGAACGGCCACGAAGTGGCGGGACGCTCCATCGTCAAAGACGATCCCGACGCCATCCGCTCCACGTTGCTCAAACAGCTGAACGAATCGTCCGCGCAGGTCATCATCACGACGGGCGGCACCGGCATCACCTCGCGTGATTCAACCTACGAAGTCGTCTGCAACCTCCTCGACAAGCGGCTCGAAGGATTCGGCGAGCTGTTCCGCATGCTGAGCTATGAGGAAATCGGCGCGTCGGCCATGATGAGCCGCGCGTGTGCGGGGACGGCGCAGGGGAAGATCATCGTCTCGCTGCCCGGATCCGAAAACGCCGTCCGCCTCGGCATGAACAAACTGCTCCTGCCCGAGCTCGGCCATCTCGTCCGCGAGCTGTCCCGCTGATGTCGTCCACCAGAATGCGGCCCTTCGGCGACGTCATTACACTCGACGCCGCTCGCGCCATTCTCGATCGGTACTGGCACGCCGATCGATCGTGTCGAGACAATTCCGCTCACCGAGGCCGGCGGCCGCGTGCTGGCAAGAGACGTCATCGCCGGCGGCGACGTTCCACCGTTTTCGCGCGCTGGTATGGACGGCTACGCCGTGCGCGCGCGCGATACAGCGGGTGCGTCGCGATCACACCCACGCACGGTCACTCGCGCTGGCGTCCTTTACACGGGCCAGGTCTCAACGCGCGGTGTCGGCGACGGAGAATGCATCGAGATATCCACGGGCGCGCCGCTGCCGGATGGCGCAGACGCTGTCGTCATGGTGGAAGAAACTGATGCAGACGGCGACGTGGTGCGGATATTCGCCGAGGTGCAGCCGCAACAGAACGTCGGCCGCCGGGGCGCGGACATTCAAACGGGCCAAATCGTCGTCTCGGCGGGAGAGACGCTCAACTCGAGCCGCATCGGCGCTGTCGCGGCCGTCGGCGTGCCGCAGGTCGACGTGTACGAGCGCCCACGCGTGGCGATTCTCTCGACCGGGAACGAAATCGTGGAGCCTGGAGAGGTGCTGCGTCCGGGCCATATCTATGACATCAACCGGTTCACTGTTGGCGCGGTCGTTTCGGAAAACGGTGGAATTCCACGCGCCTATCCTCCCGCTCCGGACACGCTCGACGCGCTGCTCGCGGCATTCGACACGCTGCTGGACAACGACATCGTCGTCTTTTCGGGAGGGAGCTCTGTCGGTGAGCGCGATCTCATTCGCGATGCGATCGCCGCAAAGGGAGAGCTGCTATTTCACGGCGTAGCGGTGAAGCCCGGCAAACCCACCGGCCTTGGGATCGTTGCCGGGAAGCCGGTGTTCGCAATGCCCGGATATCCGACCTCGTGTCTGTCTAATGCCCACATGCTGCTCGTGCCGATGCTGCGGCGGATGGCGCGGCTCGGGCCAAAGGTCAACAAAACGCTGACCGTGCCGCTCGCGTCGCGCGTCGCGTCAGCCAACGGCCGGCATCAGTTCTATACAGTCAGGATTGAAGATGGACGTGCTGTGCCTGCCTTCAAGGCATCTGGCGACATCACGAGCATGTCTCGCGCGGATGGCTACATCGAGATTCCCGCCGACGTGGACCACGTTTCTGCGGGAACCCCGGTGCAGGTGGTGCTCTTCTAGACCACTATCGCTTGATGGCGTCGCCGACGTCCTTGATCGCTTCGCCGACTTTGCGCTTCGCCGTGCCAAATCCGCCCTGAACCTTGCCGCCGGCTTCCTGCGCCTCACCCTCTGCCTGCAATTCCGGGTCATCTGCAAGGTCGCCAGCCGCCTGCTTGGCCTTCCCCTTCAGCTCTTCTGCCTTACCCTCGACTTCATCACGATTCCACATGGGATAGTCCTCCGACACGTTACGTTGCAGAACACGTGCCGATTAGATAGGACTTTGGGCCATCAGCCGAAGCTCTTACCGGCGGCCGATCTTGCGCTCGTATTCCTGCTCGAGAACGTCAGCGGTATGAAGGTCGAAGTGCGGGGCTGTCCGTGGGTATTTGCCTCTGAACTCGCTGTGGCATCTGTAGCACACAGTCACGTCGCCGAGCCGGCCGTAAACGACCAGATCGATCAGGGCCGCTCCCCCAAGAATGCTGTAGGCGATGAGATCTTCCCCGAACCAGTAGAACACTGCGCTGATGAGCGCGCCGATGACGACGACGGTGAGGCCGACCTTGGGATCGAAGTCTTTGCGGATGTAGAACTCGCGGCCCGCGCAGACGGGACACTGGTCTACGCCAGTGTCCGCGCGCAGCGCTTCCGTCCATGACAGCGCGAGCACCCGGCCGCACCCGCCGCACTCGATCGATTCCGGAGAATCGGCCGCGCTGACAGGCAGGCCGGCATCGCACTTCGGGCAGCGGACGACGATTTTCACGGTCCAGATTATTACTCATCGCGCACGGTCGGATATTTGATGCCCAGCTGGTCGAGGTACGTCTTGTATTTGGTCGGGTCGTAATAAAGCTTGCGCATTTCCGGCCTGTATTTCGCCATGATCTGTTCGTTCAACCACACGGCCGGCTTGTCTTCCGGACGGAGCAGCGGCGTGTATTTGCGGTTCTTGGTCTGAACGTTCTTGAAATAGTCCCAGGCCTGCTCCGGGATCTCGGGGCGTGTGAGGATGTCGAGCACCGTCATCGCCTGCACCTTGGCGCCGGCGATCACCCCTTTGTGCGCGATGGGCGTCGCCATCGCAACCGCATTTGCCCAGTTGTGCCCCGGCCCCGCCTGGAAATTCGCCGGGAAGCTCAGCGATACGGTCGGCAGGTTCCAGGAGATGTCGCCGATGTCGTCGGACCCGCCGCCGCGCTTTTCCTCTTCGTCCATCGTTTCGCGGCCGCGCAGCTCGCGGAGCTCCGTTGCGAGGCCGACCTCGGGCACCTTCAGCTCTCGCTGCAGCGCCTTCGCCAACGTCACATCGGCTTCTGTCCATTTCGGCAACCCCACCGACGCGATGTTCTTATTCATCGTCTCGGCAAGCGTGCGATTCATGTGCGACGGCCACGCCGATCCGAGCACTCGAGATCGCACCGTGGTGTCGGTCATCATCGCCGCGCCTTGCGAGATGTTGTCGCCGATCTCCCACATGCGTTTGATGCCTTCGTACGACGTCTGCCGGAAGCAGTACCAGACCGTCGCGTTGCTGGGGACGACATTAGGCTGATCGCCGCCATTGGTCACCACGTAGTGCGACCGCTGTTGTATGGGAAGGTGCTCGCGCCGGTAGTTCCAGCCCACGTTCATCAATTCGACCGCATCCATCGCGCTGCGGCCCCGCCAGGGCGCGCCTGCGCTGTGCGCCGACTCTCCATCGAAGGTGTATTCCACCGAGATGAGCCCGTTGCCTCCGCCCTCGCCCCATCCGGTGCCGAGGTTGCTGCCGACGTGGTTGTAGAGCACGATGTCCACGTCCTTGAACACGCCCTCGCGCACGTAGTACGCCTTCGTTCCGAGCTGCTCTTCCGCAACGCCTGGCCAGAGCACGAGCGTCCCCTGCAGTTTTTCGCGCGCCATGATGCGCTTGACGGCGATCGCCGCGGTGATATTCAGCGGCACGCCCGAGTTATGTCCCTCGCCGTGCCCGGGCGCACCGGCGATCATCGGCGCGCGATATGCCACGCCAGGCTTCTGCGACGCCTGCGGAATGCAGTCGACGTCGGAACCCATCGCGATCACCGGTTTTCCCGATCCGTAACGCGCCGTCCATGCCGTGGGAATGCCGGCTATCCCTTTCTCGATCGTGAAACCCTCTTTCTCGAGGATGGCGGTCAGGTACGCCTGCGTCTCGAACTCCTGGAATCCAAGCTCGCCGAAGCTGAACACGGAGTCGACCATCTGCTGGGCGAAGTCGTACATGCCATCGATATCCGCAGCCACCTCTTTCTTGTACCGGTCGAGATGTTGAGGCATCGGGGCGACGGCCGACGACGGCTTCGCAGCCGGCGCCTGCGTCGCCGGTCGCGCGACCATTAGGACCAACGTAGTGGCCACCACAGCAAAGCTCACTCGAGTCGAGATCATTTCAGCTCCTTCGCACTCGGTTCGTTACTTCGTTACTTCGTAAGTTCGTGTTTCGTAACTTCGTGGGCTCGTCGTTCCCACCATCGTGTCATCGTGTGATCGTCTTTTATTCGTGTCTTTGTGCCATCGCGTCATCGTGGTTTTGGTTCGCGCCTTTAGTGTCCGGCGATGCGGGACGGCGCCCACTGTCCGTTGCCGCCACCAACGCGACCGGTGCATCCGTCTGCCGGCAGCCGGAGCCCAGCCTTCGCGCGCAATTTCACCAACCGCCACCGCCTCGCTCATCTCGGCAGATACATACGGTCGTGGTTGCGGCGATCGCGTCGGTGGTGTCGCTCACCGCTCGTCGCGCTCCGGTCAACGACCGCTGCACAAGATACGGCTGCCTTGCAGACGGATCCACCGGCCGCATCGCGCGGCGGCCCTCCGCAATCGTGTCAACGGTCCCATCGCGTCATCGTGTTTTGGTTCGTGCCTTCGTGCCTTCGTGGTTCACCATCGTGCCATCGCGTCATCGTGTTTTGATTCGTGCCTTCGTGCCGTGCTTCGTGCCGTGGTTCACCTTCGTGGTTCGCATCGCGTCATCGCTCCTCGTCTTCTCGTGGTTACAGGGGCGGCCCTGGCGGGAACGGATACCGCGACCGCGGCCGGCCACCCCACCCGGGCATGACGCTCCGCGGCGCGACCGCCGACGGGTTGTTCAGGTAGCGCGCGATATCGCGCTCCGCCTGCCTCAGATGTGCCTCGCCTATCGGATCGTCTTCCGTGCGAGCGGCCAGCAGCTTCTGCAGCCGGACCAGCTCGGACATTGCCAGGGCGCGCGCGTCTGGTGTGACCTGAGCGTGCGCTCCCAGCATCATGAGCGCGTCGAGAGCCGCTCGTTGCGTGACCCGCCGAAGCGAACGTTCGCGAGGGGTTGAATCGCGCGGCGCATCCCACGTTGCGCCGGCGACCGCCGTGATGACTTCAGGCAAGGTCAAGGCATCGGCACCGCGATCGGCGAGCGCCACAAGGCGTGCGGCGCGATCGACAGCAAACAGCTGCTCGAGAATCGACCCGGCAAGAATCCGCGCCGCCCGCAGATGATCGAAGACGTAATCGTCTGCCATGTCTTCCTGGTCGCGCCCTCGAGATGACGCCGGGAGACTCTCGAGAATCCGGTCGGGTATGGCGAGGCTGGCCGGCTGGATCGCCTCCATCAGCAGCGCCAATATGGAGCGCTGCAGCGGCGCCGGCACCGGTTCGGTCGGCTTCAGCGTGTCCCCTTTGAGCACGATGTTCTGATATTGACCGCCGAGGTACTTCATGGCGGCATCGATCGCCCACCTATGATGCAGATATCCCATCCACAGGCGCATGTTCCGCAGGTCGGACGTCACTTCGTCCGACGCTAACAGCGACGGGCCGTAACCGGACAGGATGATTTTTCGCGCGGCCATCGTCTCGCGCAGATATTCGTCCGGTACAGCCAGATCGTCGTACCAGTTCCATCGCGGATCGGTGGCTGCGGTGAACATCAAGCCTTTCGCGCGCATTTCCTTGACGATGGCCGCGAGACCTTCCTGCTCCTTCGCCGCCGGATATTCCGTATATGCGTAACGCACCATGATCCGGTCGTATTCTCCGGGCTCGGCGCGATACGCCTCGCTGAGATCGATAGTGCCCTTTGCCGTGACCTTGACGCGCGGCGTGGGGTACTCCATCACCGATGCGCGCCCGTTCATGCTGGAGTTCCAGTTGTGCTGGAATCCGAGCGAATGTCCGGTCTCGTGCAGCGTCAGCAGCATCTGCCGCGTCAGCACGATGTCCTGCGCCGGCGGCGTCACGACGGCACCTGCCTTCTGCATCGCGGCCAGCATGTCGTCGAGAGGCGAGAGCAGCATGAGGCCCGTGTCGTCGGCGGCGTGATACGTGGACCAGTAGTTGTCGATCGTCCGTACTCGGGCGGAATCCATCCGGACCTTGGCTCCGAGGATCTCGCCAGTCCGGGGATCGCTGTAGCCGCCGCCGCTCGAGAAGCCGCGCTCGTCGCGGTTGATCCACAAGAGCCACGAGTGCCGGATATCCATCGGATCCATATCCGGCGTCGGGTCTGCGGCGCGCACCGCGTTCTTGAAACCGGCCGCCTCGAAGGCCGAGTTCCATCGTTCGAACCCGGCTTTCATCGCGCTCCGGATTGGTTCGGGTATCGCAGGGTCTACGTAGAAAACGATTTGTTGCTTCGGCTCGCTCAGCGCCGCGGATGGATCCTTTTTCTCCAGGCGCCAGCGGCGAATCCATTGCACTTCCGTGTCCTTGTTGAAAGGCGCTGACAGATCGCTGAAGCGGAGCACCGTATTGCCGACTCTCGGGTCGGCAGCACGGGGCACGTATCCCGTGGGCGCCTCGACGAACGAGTGGTGCTGACGCATCGTGAGCAGCGTCGGCTCGGGCGTAACGTTGCGGACGAGCTCGCCCGGGTTGTCGCTCGTGAACGTCAGGATGGTCTCCACTTCCGTGTTCTTGGGAAATGCTTTGGTGCGGGCCGGATAGATGCTGCTCCGTCCAACATCGAGGCGAAACGCGCCCTGCTGGCGCAGAGAGGCCTCGGCGCCGACAGCGTCTCGTACCAGGAGTGGTGTCGCATCGACAAGAACGCGCTCACCCTCTTCGCCTTCGATCGCCAGCGATGCGAGAACGGACGTGGAGAACGAGTCGCGCACGTTCTCTTTGAGCGCAGCGGAGCCGTTCAGCGCTCGATACGCGAGGTTCTGCTCGACGACGAGGACGCGCGGCCCGATCCGCTGGAAATGCACGACCTTCTGCGCGTCGACGCCGCGGTCCATCCCAAGCTCCACCGAACCCGGGCTGGCGGCCGTCGAGGCGAAATAAAGGACGTCCGTGTCGAAGCGGGTCACCTCGAACAACAGACGTCCCTTGGCTGTGTCCCAGTAGAACGGAATGAAGCCGTCAACCCGCTGAAGCCCCGCAGTACGGCCAGCGATCGTTGCGGGCGTTTGCGCGGCCGCAGCCGCTGTAAGGGACAGCACGGTTGCGACGATCATCAAGTCCGGCTAAAGCCGGACACTACACCTGCTGGTCCGGCTAAAGCCGGACACTACGTACTTCGCCATGGCTAGTTCAGCCCCGCGAAGTTGAAGATGTCGGTCGCCAGCACCTTCTCCTGGCCGGCAAAGCCGTACACCTTGCCCGCACCTTCGATGACGATGAATTCGTTCGCGGCGTGTGAATTTCCGCCATACCCGACACCGCCTGATGAGATCGGAACGCTCACCTGATCGCTGGTGAAGAGGTACGCCGGCCAGTAGCCGCCGGTCATCTTGTCGCCCGACAACTCCCTGGGGCGGCGATACGGCACGCGGAAGATATCGAGTGATTTGGCCTGGGCAGCCGGAAGATCGCCCTTAAGCTTCGCCACGCGCCACGGCACGTCGCCGATCAGCTTCACGTCGACATCCGCGTAACCGTTCTTGACGAGCTGCTTCTTGATCTTCTCGACCAGGTCCGGGCCAGTCATGTTCGGCACGTAGCGGATGTTGTGCTTCGAGGTGATCTTGTTCGGCAGGATCGCACCGGCGCCGCCCGCGTACATGTTGCCGCCCCAGATGCCGTCCATGTTGAAGGAGATCCAGTTGCGATCGTGCATCAGCTGCACCGGGTCGTCGGCCATGAACCTCGCCACGCCGAGATTTTTCGCCGCGATCGCCATGTCTATTTCCTTCGCCGCCTCACGCCACGACGCCCACTGCTCTTTGCTCGGCTCGACCGCATCGTCGTAAAACCCGTCCACCTTGATCCGGTTGCCGTCATCGGTCACGAGCGAGGCCAGCATCTTCATGTGACGCCACGCGGGGCTGTCGACGCTGCGCTTGTTGCCGCCGTGGATGTCCGACACGGTCGGCCCTCTTCCCCACTTCGCGCCGCTCGTGGTCAGCTCGATGTAGACACACCCTTCGGAGTTTCCAGGCGAAATCCCGCTGCGGCCGTCGTAGTTCTGCCCGCCGTCACGCCAGAGCGCTTCGGCATCCTTGAACAGGTCGGGATGCGTCTTCACGAACTGGCGAAGGCCGATCGACATCCGCTCTTCGTCACCCTCGGCGACGACGATCAGGTTCACGGGAAGCTTCCCGGTCACCTCCTTGATAGCCATCAGCGCATTCCACTGCGCCATCTGCCCGCCTTTCGAGTTGTTCGTGCCCCGGCCGATCATCACTTTCTTGAACGGCGCCTGTTCGACCAGGCGTCCCTCGAACGGCGGCGCTATCCACACGTCCGGCTGGGTCACCGGCATCGTGTCGTACATCCAGTAAATCAACAGCGTTCGAGGCGCGCCGAAATCGCACTTCGCATATACGACCGGGTTGCCCTGCGATCCGTATTCGGTCGTGCCGACGTCGTAGACACGCGACTCCTGACAGCCCAGCTGTTCCCAGAAGCCCTTCACCATTTCCGCGGATTCCGGAATACCCTCACCGGAATTCGAGATGCTTGGCTGCTGAATCCACTTCTGCAGGTTGCCCACGTGGTCGTCGATGTGCTCGTCGATGTAGGCATAAACCTTTTTCAGCTCCTCCGACTTGACCATCGAGAGATCCGGTGAAAGCTCCTCGTCACCCGCGGAGCGGACACCCAAAGCTTTCACGGCTGGCGCGGCGGCGCTGGCAGCGGCGGGCGTCTGTGAATCGCCTTGTTGAGAGGGCGCCGAGCAGGCATTCAGCGCAAAACAAAACAGGCCGAGACAGGCAAGTCGCATCAGTGGAGACATCAGGGCATCCATCCTTTCACTCAAATCTCAGGGCATCGATTGGATCGAGCTGCGACGCTTTTTGCGCCGGGTAGAACCCGAAGAACACGCCCACCGCGAGCGCGGTGCCAAACGCCATCGCCACCGCTGCGGCAGACATCGTGGTCTGCCATTCGAGCAGCTGCGAGATGGCAAACGACGCGGCAAAACCAAACACAATTCCGAGCACGCCGCCGATGATGCTGAGCGTGAAGGCCTCGATCAGAAATTGCGCGCGCACGTCACGGCCGCGAGCGCCCACTGCGAGCCGCAGCCCGATTTCGCGGGTACGTTCGGTCACCGAGACCAGCATGATGTTCATGATGCCGATGCCGCCGACGATCAGGGAGATCGCGGCAATGCTGGCCAGCAGCGCGGTGAGCGTGCTGCTGGTCTGCTGCAGAGTTCCAGACATCTGTTCGGCGGTGATCTCGTCGAGCTGCGGAAGATTGGCGAGCACGAACACCGCTGCCGACGTATACAGGCCTTGCGATAGTGCTTTGGCAGCCTCTGTCCGCACGGTGAAGTCGTCGGGCACTCCCTCGGTTTCAGACCCGTCGCCTCTCCCGATCTTGTGCCGCACGCGCAGCAGTCTTGTGACGTCGCCGGCGATTCTGGCCGTCTCGCCTGCGAGCTCCGCCGCAATGGTGATGGTCTGCACGTGCGCGATGCCCATCGCCCGCTGCACCGAGGTGTACGGAATGAACACGCTCTCTGATTGATCCTCGATACGGCTTTCGGTGACGCCCCTGACGGAGTACTCGCGGCCGCGGACCGTGAAGGTCCGACCGATTGGATCGACGCCGGTACCGAACAACTGATCGCTGGCGCGCGTGCCAATCACCGCCATTTGCGCGCCATCGCGGACTTCATCGTCGGTAAACATGGCTCCCGAACGGAACCGCCACGAGTGCATCCGCGCAAACGAGGGTGAGGTCCCGATCACGCGGCCGAAATACCTTCTGGCGCCGGCCTGCATCGGCGCGCGATCCGACAATCCGGGCGCGAGATGCATGACGCCTTTCACTTCCCGCGAAATCGCCGCGGCATCGTCCGATGTAAGAGTCTTCGCGGCACCCAGTCCCGCTGCCACGCGCAGCTCGTCGCCGCCCCGCGTATAGTTCCCGGCGTTTACGTAAACGAGGTTCGTGCCCGCCGACTTCACGTCGGATTCGACCGATGTCTGGGCACCGTTTCCGAGCGCCACCATGGTCATGACGGCGCCCACGCCGATGATCATTCCGAGCATCGTGAGAAACGTCCGCATCTTGTGGCGGCCGAGGGCCTTGAGCGCGATTCTGAAACCGGTCGTGTAATGCATCTACTCGTACCTCAGCGCATCGATCGGATCGAGACGGGCGGCCTGACGTGCGGGATAGAAGCCGAACAGGATTCCGACTGCTGCTGCCACACCCGCGGCGATGACGATGCTGGCGGGGGATATCACCGTGGCCCATCGAAGGAACCGGCCGACGCTGCCGGAGGCAGCGACGCCAACCAGGATGCCGAGAGCGCCGCCAATGAGGCTGAGCGTCATCGCTTCGGCGAGGAACTGAAGAAGGACGTCGCGGCCGCGGGCGCCGATCGCCATGCGCAAGCCGATCTCGCGTGTGCGCTCGGTCACCGAGACGAGCATGATGTTCATGATGCCGATGCCGCCAACGAGCAGCGACACGCCGGCGACGCTCGACAGCAGGACCGTCATGGTGCGGCTCGAGCGCTCGAGGGTTCTGGCCATTTCTTCGAGCGTCACCTTGTCGAGGCCGACCACGCTTCCCATCACCGCTCTCGCCAGCATGGGATTGATGCCCTTCCCCATCACGGCGTCCCGGGCCTGCGGCTTGACGGTAAAGTCGTCCGCGTCGTCGGCACCGAGCTTGTGCCGACCCCGCAGCAACCGCACGATGTCCTGAGAGACGCGCGATGATTCGCCGGCAACCTCAACCGAGAGGAGAACGCTGTGGAGATGTGATATGCCGAGAATGTCCTGAAGAGCCGTATACGGAACGAAAATCTCGTCGAACGAATCTTTGCCGCCAAACCCTCCGGCGCGGCGGACGACACCGACAACCGTCAAGGTGTGTTTTCGTGTTTCGATGGTGCGTCCCACGGGATCGACGCCGCGCCCGAACAGCTTGTCCGCGACGGTGGAGGTCAGGACTGCTACCTTCACGCGATCGTCCACTTGCCTCCCCGAGAAAAATCGTCCCGCGACAGGCGTAAGCACACGAATCGACGTGATGTCGGCGTCCGTGCCCTGCAGCCGCACGAACAGCGTCGCCCCCGGAGCTCGTACGACGGCCGTCTCCGTAACCCCTGGCGCGCGGAAGCTCACACCTTTCACATCTCCAGCAATCGCGTCGGCATCGGCCACTGTCAGTGTCAGCGCCGCGCCTTTCCCCGGCAGCCGCGGCGAGATGCCGCGGCCCGGCCACCATGCCTCGCTGGAGCCGCCTGTCGCTGCGTGTCCGATCTTTGGCGCGCTCGACACACCCGAACCGCCCGCGAGGCCACCGAGACCGTCATCCCCGGCTTCGCCACCGCCGCCGCTCTCGATTACGTCGGATCCGTAGTCGTCCGTGATGCGGAGATAGTTGCCGGCGACGACGGTGATTTGATTCGTGCCCGCCGCCTTGACGTGCTGCTCGATCGACATCCGCGCGCCAGTACCTAGCGCCACCATCGTGATGACGACCGCTACTCCGATCGTCACGCCGAGGAGCGTCAGCGACGATCGCAGCCGATTGCGGTGGAGCGCGCGCAGAGCAAGCGAAAAGCAAGCACTGACAGGCATCTATTCGAACCTCAAGGCATCGATGGGATCGAGGCGCGCGGCCTGCCTGGCGGGATACATGCCGAAGAAAACGCCAACCGCACCCGCAACCAGAACTGCCACCGCTATAGCGCCGATCGAAACGTCGGCCGACCACCGGAGCATCCGTTCGACTCCGCTTGCGACAATCAGCGCCAGCACAACTCCGACGATGCCGCCAATGACGCTCAGGGTGACCGCCTCCGCAAGAAACTGCATCAGCACATCCCGCGATCGCGCTCCGATGGCCATCCGAAGTCCGATCTCGCGCGTCCGTTCGGTCACCGACAGCAGCATGATGTTCATGATGCCGATGCCGCCCACGAGCAGCGACACGCTCGCAACGCTTGCGAGAAGCAGCGTCATCGTCCGGCTGGCGCGCTGGAGCGTCTGCGACAGCTGCTCGAGCGTGACTTGTTCGAGCCCCGGCGCATTTCCGGCGATCGCTCGCGCGACATCGCGGTTCACGCCTTTGCCAAGGGCAACCGATGCCTGAGTGTTGACGACGAAGTCATCCGGGGCCGCCTCCGCGATTCCGTGACGTTGGCGCAATAGCTGCGTGACGCGTCTCGACAGCATCGTGGTATCTCCGGCGGACCGCGACGTGATCGTGATGCTGTTGAGCTTGGTGAGGTTCAGCAGGCGGTGGACGGTTGTGAGTGGAACGTAGACGGCGTCGAACTGGTCGTCCCCGACAGCGCCGGTCGTTGCCCAGTTGGAGCTCCCCACGACGCCAATCACGCGGAAGGGCTGGTTCCACACGAGAACGTCTTTTCCGCGCGGGTCAACGTCGGCGCCGAAGAGGCGCTGGTGCACGACCGTGCCGAGCACAATTACTTGCTCGCTTCCCTGGAGCTCCTGATCGGAAAAAAACCGGCCGAACTTCCACGTCCAGCTTCGCCGAATGCGCGGCAGGTCCGTTTCGGCGCCGTGAAGACGCGTGAACCATCGCTTGCTTTCAGACACGACACGGGCAGATTCATGCACACCCGCCGAGACGTACTGGACGCCGCTGACATCCGACCGGATTGCGGCGGCGTCGTCGCGTGTCAGCGTCGCGGCAGCACCCAGGCCGGCCGCTGAGTCTCCGAGCCGCTGTCTCGCCGTGGGATGGTTGTGCTTCTCCATCGGATCGTCTTCGGGGTGCGCCGCCAGCACGACATCGTCGAAGCCTGGCAGCCATCGATCGGGGGCCAGGAGCCATCCGTTGTGATCTTCGACACCGCCTCCGCCGCTCTCGCCTTTCATCTTGTAATTGCCCGCGACCACCGTAATCACGTTCATCCCCGCCGCGACAAGCTGTTCTTCGATCGACGTTCTCGCGCCGTTGCCCACAGCCACCATCGTCACCACGGCGCTCACGCCAATCGTGATGCCGACGAGCGTCAACACCGACCGCAGCGGATTGCGCCGCAGCGTCTTCATCGCCAGCCGGACGGCCTCGCGAACGTCCATCACGCGATCTCGGCGACCGGAACCGGAAGCTGCTCGAGCTCGTCGCTTGCCCGCCGCGCAAACGTGTTGGGGCCGTCCGCGACGATTCGGCCGTCACGGAAACTGATGATGCGGGTGCCGTATTCGGCGATCTGATGTTCGTGAGTGATCACGATGACGGTGATGCCCCTGTCGCGCTGAAGCTGCTGGAAGATCTCCATCACTTCGATGCTCGTGCGCGTGTCGAGGTTTCCCGTCGGCTCGTCGGCGAGCAGAATGGGCGGCTCGGTCATCAACGCGCGCGCAATGGCCACACGCTGCTGCTGACCACCCGACAGCTGGTTGGGATGATGGTGCGCGCGATCGGCGAGGCCGACCGCCGACAGCGCGTTCATCGCTCTCCTCCGGCGATCGGCTGCCGAAATCTTGCCGCGGTTGTAGAGCAGCGGAAGCTCGACGTTTTCGACTGCCGACGTGCGCGGCAGCAGATTGAAGCTCTGGAATACGAACCCTATGGTCGAATTCCGCACGTGGGCGAGCTCGTCCTTCGATAACGTCGAGACATCCCGTCCTTTGAGCACGTAGCGCCCGCTGGTCGGCTTGTCGAGGCAGCCGATGATGTGCATGAACGTGGACTTCCCCGATCCGGACGGTCCAACGATGGTGACAAACTCGCCGGCCTTGATGTCGAGCGACACCTTTCGGAGAGCGTTCACCTTGACGTCGCCGACAACGTAAATCTTCGTGAGGTCGCTAATTTGTATGAGAGGCGCCATTGTTGAGTCCCGCGAAGTTGTAAAGCACCGTGGCCACAGATTTTTCGGCGCCGGCCATGCCGTAGACCTTTCCAGCGCCTTCGATGACGAAATATTCGTTGGCGGCATGGCTCCTGCCACCATGCCCTGCTGCGCCGCCGACGATCGGAATGTTCAGCGGCGTGCCGGCGAACAGATAGGCCGGCCAATACGGGCCGAGGATGGACGGCTCGTCGGCTGGAACGTTGTAGCGGATGCCGAAGATGTCATATGTGCGCGCGAGAGCCTTGGCGATGTCGGTGTCGTAGGTCATCTTCGCCCACGGCACATCGCCGATGACCTTCATCTCGACATCGGCAAAGCCCTGCTGGTCGAGGTGGGCGCGCAGCTTCTGCGTGATGTCGATCCCGTCCTGTTTCGGGAGGTAGCGGAAGTTGTGCTTCGACGTGATCTTGTTGGGCAGAATCGCCCCCGCGCCTCCTGCGTACATGTTGCCGCCCCAGATGCCGTCGAGATTCATCGACGTGCCATAGCGCGCCATCGTCAGAAACGTGAGCGGATCGTCCGCGATGAACCTGGCGACGCCCAGGTTTTCCGCGGCGATCTTCAAGTCCACGTTTTTGGCCGCCGCCTGCAGCTTCGCCTTCATGCTCGGCGAAAGCGGTTCGATGTTTTCGTAGAAGCCCGGGATTAACACGCGATTGCCGTCTTCGGACACCAGCGTCTGCAGCATCTTCATGTGACGCCAGGCCGGGCTGTCGACGCTCCGCTTGTTGCCGCCGTGAATATCGGAGACCGTCGGCCCGCGACCCCACTTCGCGCCGCTGGTGGTCAGCTCGACGTAGACACATCCCTCGGATCCGCCCGACAGCTCGCCGCCGCCGCTCGGGCTCTGTCCGCCGAACCGGTACATCGCCTCGGCGTCTTTGAAGAGCTCGGGATGTGTCTTCACGAACTGCCGGAACCCGATCGACATGCGCTCTTCGTCGCCTTCGGCAACGAAAATCAGATTGACCGGCAGCTTGCCAGTGACCGCTTTGATGGCCGAGAAGGCGTTCAACTGCACCATCTGCGGCCCCTTGGAGTTCGTCGCTCCGCGGCCGATGAGCACTTTCTTGAACGGCGCCTGCTCGACGATGCGGCCCTCGAACGGCGGAGCCACCCATACATCTGGCTGCGTGACCGGCATCGTGTCGTACATCCAGTAGATGACGAGGGTGCGCGGCGCGCCTTCGTCGCACCGCGCATACACCACCGGATTACCCTGCGCGCCCCACTCGGTCGTGCCGACGTCGTAGACGCGCGATTCCTGGCAGCCAAGCTGCTCGAAAAACCCTTTCACCTGCTCGGCCGATTCGGGAATCCCTTCTCCGGAGTTCGAGATGCTCGGTTGCTGAATCCACTTCTGCAGATTGACGACGTGCTCGTCGATGTGTTCGTCGATATACGCGAAGACCTTCTTCAGCTCTTCGGAACGGATCTGACTCATGTCTGGCGACAGTTCCGTGTCGCCGTTCGGGCGGATCCCGAGTCTGGGCCCATCCGATGCCGTTGGGGCCGCAGACTCGGGCGCTGGCGGGTTTACTGGCGTCCCGCATGCCGCCGTCAAGACGACGGCGGCTGCGAGAGCTGTGAGCGGACGCCTGGTGGTCACGACGGGCCTACCAGTTGATCTTGGCGCCGAGGCGGGCGACGCGCGGCGGAACGATGTTGGTCGGCCGCAGGTATGACGTGCCGGACGCCCACGTCATGTTCTGCACCGGGTTTGCGTTGAGCACGTTGTAGAGATCGATGAACGGCGACACCGTGAGGGTCGCATCGAGACGGAAGACTTTTTCCGCGCGGAAATCGACGATGCTCACGTTGTCCTGCCGGTTGGTATTGATCGGCTCGGCCGGGACGCGGATCGTGCCGTAGTTCATCACCGCCGTGAACGTTCGTCCGAAATTCTGGCCGGATTGATGCCGCAGCATCGGCGAGACCTTCAAGCCCCAGGGCCCTTCGTAAGTGCCATGCAGCTTCAGCGACCAGTCGGTGTATTTCACCTGCCCGTCCGGCTCCGTGTTGATCAGATGGTTCGGAGTGAGCGGCAGGTCGTCCTGCCGGAACACCTGTCCGAAGTAGTCCTTCTCCTGCGCAGCGCTCCATGTGTGGCTGTACGAGAACATCCCCGACCAGCGGTTGCTCATCCGCTTGGTCGCAGTGACCTCCCACGTGTAATAGTCCGATCCGCCTGGAACGTTGTCGCGGGTGTTGACGACGGGAAGCGACGCGTATTCGGGCGCGAGGTTGAACGCGGCGATCGACGGACCGTCGTCTGCGTTGTTCATCACGCCATCCGCGCCCGGGTCCCGAATTGTCGTGGGCACGGTGAATGCGGAGAAAGGACGGTTCGCATTGAACTGCATCGCGAGTTGACGTTCGCCACGCCACACCGCGCCGGTTCGCACGCCGAAGTTCGCCACAAGCTCCCGCTCGAGCCAGAACGCCACTTCGTTGGTGTAGGTGTCCTGCAGGTCAGGGGCGATCTGGGCGCTGGCAAGACCGCCCGCGCTGCTGTTGAGCCTGCCCTCTTCGCCCGGTTGATACAGCAGATCAGCGTTGAGGTCGTTCCAGACGTAGCGGCGATTCCACACCTCCGGATTCGGGTTGACGTCCTCGCTGAGCGTCGTGCCCGGGTTCCACCAGTACTTTCCGTAGTTGGCTTTGAAAACTGTCCGGCCGTCTTCGGTCAGCGAGAGGCTCATGCCAACCCGAGGCGCGAACAGGTTGAACGTGTTCACGTTGTTCACCGCCTCGAAGGTGATGTCGGCGGAGGTGAACTGTCCGGCGCTGTGCTCCTGTGCGGGAAGAAAGTTGCGATAGTAGTCGTAGCGCAGCCCGAGGTTCATCGTCAGGCGGTTGCCGAGCCGCCATGTGTCCTGTATGTAAAGTCCAGTCGTGTAGAGGCCATTTTCCGATTTCGCCGCCTCGAAGAGCATGACCTCTGAGGCCACTCCGCTGCGCAGCACGTGGAGCACGTCGTTGTACGAGCCGCTGAAGCGCTGAGGCGTCGCCGTCTCACGGAACCACTCGCCGCCCACCTTGAAGTTATGGCTGCCCATCCAGTTGTTGCGGAAGTAGCTCATCGACCCCAGCACCTGGGTCCGCTGACGATCGAGCTGACGCGAGCGCGCCTTGCCCGAAACGATGCTGGTGTTCAGGTCTTCGTAGCTGACGGCGGAGCCGTTCGCCGTATCCGGCCATCTGTAGCCGAACTGGCCGCCGCGAATTTCGAAGAACGTCGAGGGCGACAGCACCGAGTTCCATTCCCCTTTCCAGAGCAGCGGGCTGTAGTCCTGCCGGAAGCTCGCATCATCCGTGAGGTGAATGGCGGCCGTCGCGTTGAGCAACTGGCGGTCGAGCCGGTTCTTCTGAACTTTCGTGCTGGGCTGGTAATAGGCGATTAACTTGTTGTTGGTCGAAAGCTGATAGGTCATCTTGCTGGTGAAGTTGCCGAGGTGGGTTTCGTGCGGCTTCACCGGGAAGTTCGTGTAGCGAACCGAGGAATCAAGGCTGCGCACGGAGGCATACCACCACACCGTGTCGCGCTTCATGAATCCGCCGATGTCGGCGTTGAGGTCGCGATAGCTGTTCAGGCGATTGGTGTCTTCAGGTTTCAGGCCGCCGCCGCCCGAGACGCCGGAAGCTATCTGCTCTTCGTCAATGTTGTACGACTGCCAGTCGGCCGATTCATAGTCGCCGTAAAACGACCCCGTGTAGCGATTGCCGCCCGACTTGCTGACGAGCACCGTGTAGACGCCTGGCACCGGACTCTCCGCGCTGGTCGCTCCGCTGCCGATCGACACTTCCTGGAAAGATCCGTAGTCCACGTAGTTGCCGAATGAATCCGTGCCTTCAGTGGAATTAATCCCTTCCACCATCGGGCGGTTCTGTCCCGTGGTTCCGTAGACGAAATAGTTGGTCTGCGTTCCCGATGCGCTGCCGCCGACGTCGATGCGCGCCAGCTTGACGCCAGGCGCTTCGGAGAGAATCGCCCAATAATCGCGAGCGCTCGGCAGGTTCGCCATCATTTCCTTGTCGAAGGTCGTGTTGATGGCGGTCGACTGCGTATCCACGAGGGGAGACTCACCCGAGACCTGGACGCTTTCCGTGAGCGTCGCCACGCCCATCTGCATGTTGATGGTCGCAGTGAATCCAGCGGTGAGCCTGATGCCGTCGCGCGTGACGGTGGCAAACCCGCTGAGCTCGAACACCAGCTTGTATTCGCCCGGCGGGATCGACACGAAGCGATACAGACCGACATCGTCGCTCACCTGCGTCTGCACGCCCATCATCGCGGGTCCCGACAGCGTGGCCGTGACGCCGGGAAGCACTCCTCCCTGTTGATCGGTAACGGTTCCCGTAACAGTGGATGTCGTCGCGCTCGTTGTCTGCGCGCGAGCCAGCGTCGCGGTGAGCAGAATCATCAGCGCGAAAGACGTGATGCGAACCATGCGAACCTCCCTGATGGCGTGTGTGTCAAACGGATGCGGCATGCGGTGCCGAACGTTCGTATCGCAACGCACGTGCCACGTCGGTACGCGCGCGCATTTCGTTGGGTTTTCTGAAGAAACTTGCGGCTACACGCGGCGGTGACGATGAAAGACGACGAAGAGATCCGACATCGTTGAACATTCCAACCGACCATGAAACAAGAACGTCGATCGCGAGCGCAAAGACGGCTCAGCAAGTACGTGCGGCGCGAATTTATCGGTGTTCAAACTGATCGCGGCGGCCACAAACTTGTTCATGCGGGAAAACCGATCGACGAAGATGTTGGTCAACAGGTTTGAGAAATCCCGGTTTTTACTGAGTGATTTCGTAAACACTGTGGCGCGCAACTTGCCAGTTGTCCTGCTGTGTTCAAAGCGATGTGTCTTTTCGTCTGTATCGCGGCAAGTGCGTCTTGCACTGCACAGCCGCAGTCCGCGCCAGTTGACGCGCCGCCTGCCGCCTCTGCCCCCGACCACAGCGCACACACAAGCGAGGCGCATGGCAATCACGACCCGCATCACGGGGGCGTCGTCTACATGAAGGAGAACCTGCATTTCGAGGTCGTCTTCACACGGGAGGGATCGCATCGCCTCTACTTCAGCGACGCGACGCGCGCGGCGCTGCCGGCGTCTACGGCATCGGAAGTGACAGTGTCGTTTTCGAGCGGCGAGGAACCACGTGAAGTGCTGAAAGCCGACGTTGACGAAGCCGGAGAGAGCTGGATCGCCAAGGGAGCGCCGGTGCCGAAAGACAACACGTCGGCGAGATTGACGTTCGTCGTGGACAGCGAGCCGGTACTGGATCGACGTCCCCTTCATCGAGGCATCGCCCGACACCGGCGGGCGGTGATGCATCGCACATCGTCGATCGTCCATCGTCGATCGTCCATCGTCAGTCGATCCTGGCGCTCGATCGCGTGCCTTGTTGCGCTCACCGGTTCGCTCGGCATGACCACCATCGCCGACCGGACACCAATATCGAACCTTTCGGGGATGACCGGCCATGCGCGCAAGTACCTCGCGCTTGTTGAGGCCCTTGGCCGGCTGAACCCTGAGTCGGTGGACTTTCACACGGCTCAGACGCTCCCACGTCACAGCCCCGGAGCGTCGGCTGTTTCCGCAGCGGAAGCGCGAACGTTGTCGAGCCAATTGAGTGCAAACGTTCGATCGGACGTAGAGCGGACACGAGCCGGCAGCCTTGCCCGCCAGCTCGAGGCGGTGGCAGTCCGTGTCGATCAACTGCAGGGGCGCAGGCTGCCGTATGCAGAGGAACTGCGGCGCCTTTTCGGCGTCGCCCGACCAGACCAGCCGTCCCGCGCCGATACATCCCGCATCGAAGAAACGCATGCGCTGCTGTCGGAACGGTTGCCCGGCTCCGCTCAGCTATCGAGGCGACTTGCAGATTATCAGGGCCGGTTTGCGGTCAGTCGCGGCCGGCTCCATGCGGTCATTACTCGCGCGATTGACGCGTGCCGGAGCCAGACCCGCCGTTTTCTCACGCTGCCGGAGGGAGAAGCCCTTGCTATCGAATACGTCGCCGAACGGCCGTGGAGCGGTTACAGCTCCTATCGTGGCGACTACACGAGCCTGATGCAGGTCAATCGCGCGATGCCGATGTCGATCGGACAAGCGCTGACGCTGGCATGCCATGAAGGCTATCCGGGGCATCACGTTTACAACGTTCTGCGGGACGCGCGATTGCGCGCCGGCCTCGGTTGGGTCGAGGCTGCGGCCCTTCCCGTGTTCAGCCCGCTGGGTTTTCGAGCAGAGGCAATGGCGTCGGCGGCGGCGGCACTCGTTTTCACGCCCGGCGAACGCGCACGCCTCTTTCACGACGAGCTCTTCCCTCTCGCAGGGCTGGACCCGAACGAGGCCGGCGGTTACGCTGAAGTCGAACAGCTGGTCGACCGGCTCGGATCGGCGACGACCCTCGTGGTGGACGCATATCTCGCCGGAACGCTGACAACCGCGGAAGCCATGGCCAGGCTTCGCGCCGATGCATTGATGGAACACCCGGAAGCCTTGCTCGCCTACGTCGACAGGTATCGCGGCTACACGCTCGCGTACACGGCCGGACGCGATAAGATTCTCTCGACGGTGGCCGCGAGCGGCGCGACCGTCGATCAACGATGGAAGAGATTCGAGTCGCTGATCGTTTCAGCCGAGTAGCGCAAGGAGCCGCAATGACGATGGTCAACCGAAGTCTGCTGATCGCGCTCGCCGCCGTAGCGTGCGCGGCCGTTCCAAGTGCGGCGCAGTCGGTGAAAAGGATTCAGACAACCACCGGACTCATCGCCACCGCCGTATGGGCGGGCGACACGCTCTATATCAGCGGGCAGCTTCCGAATCCGGTGACGCCTGCCGATGCCGCGAAGGGCACACCAGCGGTCTACGGAGATACGAAGTCGCAAACCGAGAGTGTGCTCAAAAAGATTGAGGCGATACTCAAGGATCAGGGCCTCGCGATGAGCGACATCGTCGTAATGCACGTGTACCTGGCCGGCGATCCAGCCGCGGGAAACAAGATGGACTTCGCGGGCATGAACGCCTCGTTCGCGCAATTTTTCGGCACCGCCGCCCAACCGAACAAACCGGCGCGCAGCACGGTGCAGGTCGCCGCACTGGTCGTGCCGGGTGCATTGGTCGAGATCGACGCGGTCGCGGTGCGGTCGAAATAGGCGCGCAGGAGCGCTCGGGCGTCAGGGACGCTCCCGCTGGAACGCCTGCACATCCGCGGCGGAGACCGCGCCGTCAAACTCGTTTCCAAAATGCGTACGGATGTAGTTGACGACCGCCGCCACCTGCGCGGCGTCGAGCTGATGCCCGAACGGCGGCATCGCGCGCGAGCCGTTGAGCACGATAGCGATTGAATAGCGCGCTGGGCGAAGCCGGTTGTTCTTCGCGAGCGACGGATAGCGGCCGGCGCCCTCCGCACCCTGGCCATCCGGCATGTGACATGCCTGGCATGAGGTGCGATACAGCACCTCCCCCTCCATCGGGATGAACCGGGTCGGATTCGAAAACGCTCCGTCAGCCGACTGTGCGATGCCGGCAATTCCGACTGAGGCCACAATCGTTAAAACGAGCAGAACGTGCCGATCGATAGCCATTAACCTCCTCAGGCAGCGAGCACCCGAGTATGCAGCCGGGTGATCGCGTCGAGTGACGAAAGTACCGCGCCTTCGAGCCAGGCTGGGATGTATGAGAGATGCTCGCCGGCCAGCAGAATGCGGCCGTCGACCGCGCACAAGTTCTGATAGTGCTGCCGGCGCGACTCGGGCGTCCACGCGCCTGAGCACCCGAGGGTCCACGGCACACGATGCCAGGCGACGGAGAAGCCATTCTCGAATTCGGCGGTGTATTGCGGGTGAATCTGGGCGCCGTATTCCACCGCCTTGGCGACGCGATCTTCCGGTTTCAGCGACGCGAACTCATAGGCGTGGACGCCGAATATGTAGCCGCCCAGCAGGACGCCTTTCCCCGCGCTGCCGTACCCGGAGCTTGGATAGGAAATCAGCCCTATCGGCAGATTCGTGAAGCTTATGCCGCCGAATATCCGCTCGTCCTGCTCCCAGAAGCGACGCTTGAACTGCAGGCCAACCTTGAAGGCAGAGCTGTAGGGCACAGCGTCGATCGCTTTGGCCATCGGCGCGCTCACGTTCATCTCGATCTGGCTGAGGACGCTGAGCGGGATCGTGCAGAGACACCAATCGGCGCTGACCGTCGCCGGCGCACCGCCGCGGGTCGAGTCGACATACGTTACGGTGACACGCCGCGCATCCTGCTTGATCGCCGTGACTTTGACGCCATACCGAATCAAATCCCCGACCTCGCGGGCAAACGCTTTGGCGATCATGTCCATGCCGCCAACCGGCTGGAAGATGGCGGTATGGTGCGTGTACTGATCGCCGTCGGCCAGGCGCTCCCACACCCGTGATTGCAGAATCTCGCGGAAGGCCAGCGGCTCGGAGTCGGCCGGCTCGGCGTTTACGCCGCCGCCCGGATCTCGCAGGTACCCTCGCCGCCCGCTCGCAGCCGGGCCGGCTTTGTAGGCGTAGTTCGCGTCGAGTGCCCCCCACTGGCGAAGCGCAGCAAGCAGCGCGTCCTTGTCGTCGGGCGACAGCGATGCGTCGAGCTTGTCCTGGTGCACCACTTTCGCCAGCAACTCGGCGATGCCGCCCTGGAAATCGGCCTTGAGATGTCTGAAACGCTGCGGCTGTCCGCGGAACGCCTGCCGCGCGTGGTAGTAGGCGTTGTAGTTGACCTGCGCGAACGGCTCGAGCGCCACGCCCAGCCGCCTGCAATAGTCGAGAATGCCGCAATGGTAGGAGGGAATACGCCACGGCCCCGGGTTGAGATACAGTCCGGCGTCGAACTCACATGTCTGCGAGAACCCTCCGAGCTCGGTATAACGATCGCCACCGCGAATCGACCAGCAGCGTCCTCCGGCGCGATGCTGGTATTCGAGCACCTGCACGTTGTAGCCGGCCCGGCGCAGCTCGAGCGCCGCAACCATACCCGACAGTCCGGCGCCGAGAATGAGTACCGACGCACCTTTCGGGTCGCCGTCGAGCTTGATCGGTCCTTTGTAGGTGGAAGCGGCCTCGAGATCGAGCGCCGTCATCGCCTGCTGCATCACCGACGCGCCAGCGGTCATGCCGATGAACGTCAGAAGATCGCGCCTTCGCATCGCGCGATGAATGTAGCAAGGGATCTGCCAGCCGATCCGTTGATTTGCTGAATGAAATCGAAGGGCTGGTACGCGCGCGGCGCCGCCGACGAACAAGTTCGTCTATTGCGGCGTCGAGGCGTTCATATTTGTCGTCACACAGGAACTTTCGTCGAGAGCAGCACGTACTTCGCCAGCACTTCACCGACGATGACGGTGAAAAAGTCGACGTAGAGAATGCCCGTGGCAGATTGCGTCGAGTTGATCTTCGCGGTTTCCCAGGTCATGTACGACAGCAGCGCAGGGCCGCCCAGCCCGAACAACACGCGCTGCCAGAAAAATATGCCGTCGATCGAAAAGATGTAGCGCTCGAAGTTGGGCACTCCCGGCTGCCACGTGACGATCGCGATCATCACGGCCGTCGCCACGACGACCACGCGCACGACCGTCGACCCGATATGCAATCTGACGATCGACTGCAGGTGAGCGACGTCGAGCGACGGGACGACGAGATACCAGTGACCCAGGATCATCGCCCCGCAGGCACCGCCGAGCAGCGCCACGGAGCTGAGAAAGCTCGCGACAGTCAGCAGCGGCATCAACCCGGGCGCGTCTCGTGACACATCGAGCGCCTGCAGCGTCGTCGAGATCAGACCGGCTAAGACAGCCGTCCACAAAATAGCCGGCCGGATCCTGGCAAGCGTCCGCCCAATCGTTGCCCAGTACACAACGAGGGCGGCTTCCGCGACGATGAGCGCCACGAGCGCTGCGCGGTACCAAATGCCCGGCTCTTCAGGTTCCGGACGAAGGGCGAACCCTACTGCGATAAGGAGGGCGGCAGTGCCGGCGTTGAAACGGAAGAACTTCACCCCCGCCTCGCGTCCGACCCATGCGAGGACGAGGGTGATGCCAACCCCGAGATGAACAAGGAACAGGAACAGGATGGCGGATAACGACATCCCTACAGATTATTTTCCAAGTCGCGAAGCGACTTCTGCCCAGTCGACGACGTTCCACCATGCCGCGAGGTAGTCGGGACGGCGGTTCTGATACTTCAGATAGTAGGCGTGTTCCCAGACGTCGACGCCGAGGACCGCGTTCTTGCCGTCCATGATCGGCTGATCCTGGTTCGCCGTGCTCTCGATGCTGAGCTTTCCGTTCGTGTCGATCAGCCAGGCCCAGCCGCTTCCGAAACGGGTGACGCCCGCCTTGGTGAACTGCTCCTTGAATCCGTCGAAGCTGCCGAACGTGGATTTGATCGCGTCGCCGAGAGCGCCTGTCGGCGCGCCGCCGGCCTTGGGCGCCATCCACTTCCAGAACGCGGTGTGGTTCATGTGACCGCCGCCATTGTTACGGACCGCGGTCCGGATGTCCTCTGGCACCTTGCTGATGTCGCGCAGCAGGTCTTCGATGCTCTTCGACTGCAGCTCCGGATATTTCTCGAGCGCGGCGTTCAGGTTCGTGACGTACGCATTGTGATGCTTTCCATGATGAATCTCCATGGTCTTGGCATCGATATGCGGCTCGAGTGCGTCGAATGCATACGGAAGTGGTGGAAGTGTGTGGGCCACGATTGTCCTCCTCGGTTGTGTCGCAGCGCGGGCGTTCGAGCCCGCTATGGGATTAGTGAACGGAAAGCATCCGATCGAGCGCGACCTTCGTCCAGTGCTTCTGCTCGTCGGACACGACTATCCGGTTGTGCACCTGGCCTTCCAGCAGTCCCTCGAGCACCCACAACAGATGGTTGGGCGACACGCGGAACATCGTCGAACACAGGCATCCGAACTGATCGAGCGACACCACCGTCTTGTCAGGGGCGACGCTGTTCGCGAGCCGGTTGACCAGATGGATCTCGGTGCCGACCGCCCAGATCGAACCTGGAGGGCCCTCTGTGACTTTGCGGATGATGTACTCGGTCGACCCGCTATCGTCCGCGGCCTGAACGACGTCCCACGGCACTTCGGGGTGGACGATGACACGGACGCCGGGATGCTGGGCGCGAACGCGCTCGATCTGCGCGGCGGTGAATCGCTCGTGGACGGAACAATGCCCCTTCCACAGAATCATCGTCGCGTCGCGCAGCTCGTCGACGGTGCGGCCGCCGAACATTTCGTTCGGGTCCCAGACCACCATCTTCTCGAGCGGCACGCCCATCTTGTAAGCGGTGTTGCGGCCGAGATGCTGATCGGGCAGAAACAGGATCCGCTCACCGCGCTCCCACGCCCAGCGCAGCGTAGCGGCGCAGTTCGTGGACGTGCAGACGATGCCCCCGCGCTCGCCGACGAACGCTTTAATCGCGGCCGACGAGTTGATGTAGGTGATCGGCACGACTGGCTGCCGATCGTCAATCGTCGATTGTCGATTGACGATTGTCGAAAGCTCTTCCCAGCACGTTTCGAGCTGATCGATCGCGGCCATGTCGGCCATCGAGCAGCCGGCAGCGAGATCGGGCAGGATGACCTTCTGATGCGGCGCGGCAAGGACGTCGGCGCTTTCCGCCATGAAGTGCACGCCGCAGAAGACGATGAATTCCGCTTCCGGGTGCTGCGACACCTGGCCGGCCAGGCGGAACGAGTCGCCGATGTGGTCGGCGAACTTGATCACCTCGTCGCGCTGATAGTGGTGGCCGAGAATGATGAGGCGCGAGCCGAGCGCGGCTTTCGCAGCCGTGATGCGCCGGTCGAGCTCTTCGTCGGGCAAACCGAGATATCGCTCCGGGAGCCGCTGGCGCTCGGAGATGTGCGACTTTTCGAACTCCGTCAGGACGGGAAGCATCGTCGACATGTGAACTATCAATTATAGCGGTTTCAGGCCGGCGCCGCGGCCTGGCTCGCCGCCGCCCTTCCCTGAGGCGGCACGACGTTGTAGAACGTGTCCCGTTCCACCGGAACACGGCCGGCGGCGCGGATCAGCCGCTCGATGGCGTCGGTCGACAGCGCTTCCGGCGTGCGCGATCCAGCCATGTGATAAATGCGTTCCTCCTGGACGGTGCCGTCCATGTCGTCGACGCCGAACCAGAGCGCTGTTTGGGCGAGCTCCACCCCGGTCGCGATCCAGAACGCCTTCACGTGCGCGATGTTGTCGAGCATGAGGCGCGACACCGCGTGCACGCGCAGCGTGTCGGAGCCGGCCGGTGCCGGCAGCTTGCGCATCTGATTGTTGTCGGGATGAAACGCCAGCGGGATGAAAGCCTGAAAGCCGCCGGTCTCGTCCTGCAGCGCGCGCGCGCGCAACATATGGTCCACCCGCTCCTCGTTCGTCTCGATGTGCCCGTAGAGCATGGTCACGTTCGACTTCATGCCGAGACGATGGGCGGTGCGGTGGATGGAGAGCCAGCGATCGGCGTCGGCCTTGTCGTGACAGATCTTGCGGCGGACGCGTTCCGCGAACACTTCGGCGCCCCCGCCGGGAAGCGATGCGAGGCCGACCGCCATGAGCTCGCGCAGCACCTGCTCGTCGGTCATCCCATAGAGATCGGCGAAGAAGGCGATCTCCACAGCCGTGAAACATTTCAAATGGATCTCGGGACGGATCCGCTTGAAGCCGCGCAGCAACTCGAGGTAGTAGTCGAACGGCAGGTCGGGATGCAGCCCGTTCACGACGTGTACTTCGGTGAGCGGCTGATTGTGCCGCACGCGGAGCTTTTCCCACGCGTCTTCGAGCGACATGGTGTACGACCCGGGATCGCCTGGCCGCAGACGGGCGAACGAGCAGAACAGGCAGCTCGCCACGCAGACATTGGTCGCTTCGATGCGGATGTTGTAGTTGTAATACGTCAGATCGCCATGGCGCCGCTCGCGCTCGCGGTTGGCGAGGGCCGCCACCTCGAGCAGATCGGGATGTTCGAACAGCCGGACACCGTCCTCGAAAGACAGGCGCTCGCGCCGCTCGAGCTTCTCGGCAATGTCGGTCAACACAGTGTGATCGTATCGCAAACCAATCCCCAATCCCGAATCCCCAATCCCCGTCCGGCGAGGGTGTTATACTGCCCGGCTTACGACGTTTCCCCGGTGACCACGCGAAGTGGGTGCGACGCCCACACGGTCACGCCACTGTAAGCGGGGAGCGGCGGTTCCACGCATACGCCACTGCGTCCTTGACGGACGTGGGAAGGCAGGAGCCGCTGCTGCGATCCGCAAGTCAGGACACCTGGGCACTGGGACGTCCCTGTATCCACCTCGTGGTGGATTCGGCGCGAAAGACGCCGAGGAGGGCCTATGACCTGCTGCCTTCGTGTTTCTGTCTGCGCGTTCCTGTTTCTTCTCATCGGTTCAGTCAGGACATCCACTCAAAGTGCATCGGCGCAAACGCCTGCGCCGGACGAGGTGCCGACCGTCCGCGAAACGGTGGTCGTCACGGCAACGGGCCGCGACATGCCGGAATCCAAAGTCGGCGCGTCGATCACGGTGCTCGACCGGCAGGACATCGAACAGCGTCATGCGCTGAGCACGATCGATCTTCTGCGCACGATTCCCGGCATTGTCGCCGTGCGCGCGGGCGGCGTCGGCAACCTCACGTCGGTGTTCGTCCGCGGCGGCGAGTCGACATACAACAAAGTGCTGCTCGACGGCATGCCGCTCAACGAACCTGGCGGCTCGTTCAATTTCGCGTCCCTCTCGCCGGAAAACATCGAGCGGATTGAAGTGCTGCGCGGCGCACACTCCGCGCTCTTCGGCTCCGACGCCATGGCGAGCGTCATTCAGCTCTTCTCGGTGAGGCCCGATACGGCACGGCCGCAACTGAACCTGATCGCGGACGCCGGCAACTACAACACCGCGCACATTGGCGCCGGCATCGGCGCGCGAACCGGCACCGTCGAATATTCCGCATTCGGGTCGTTCCTCAACACCGACAACCGCGAACCAAACAACGAAGACAAGAACTCGACGGTGTCGGGCATGGTCACGCGCACGACGACTTCCGGTGCGTCCTTCAGGTTCCTGGGCCGCGGTGAGTTCGGACGTACCGGAACTCCCGGAACGACAGCGTTCGGCCGGGCCGACATGGACGCGTTTTTCCGGCATCAGGACGCGAGCGTGCTCGGCGGATGGAATCAGCCGATTGGCTCGCGAGTGACGCAGCAGACCAGCTACACCTATGTCATGACGAGGTACCGCTCGACGAACCTGATCGCCGATCCGCCGTATACGCCGAGCTTTGGAAACCTGGTGGCGGCGTTTCCCTCGTCGGATTTTTTATACGACTCGGAAACCAGGCTCGGCCGTCATCACTTTCAATATCGAGCCGATGCCGCCGTGGCGCCGAATCAGACGTTGACCGCGGCGTTCGAGTACGACGGCGAGCGCGGGGTGCTGACGAACCATCGGTCGACGGCGGCGCCACAGCAGCCCTCGCGTGACAACACGGGCACGACGGTGCAATACGAAGCGAGCGGCGATCGCGTGTCGCTGGTCGGTGGCGTTCGGTTCGAGAACAACGGAAGCTTCGGCTTCTACGTCGCGCCCCGCATCGCGGCGTCGTGGATGATTCACGGGGGCACTGCCGACGCTGCCGCCTTTGGCAGCACGCGGGTGCGCGGCAGCGTGGGGCGCGGTATCAAGGAACCGCTGTTCATTCAGTCATACAGCCCGTCGCCCAGTTTTCTCGGCAATCCCGATCTCGCGCCCGAACGCTCGCGCGGATTCGACTTCGGCATCGAGCAGCGCTTCGCGGCCAACCGGGTGGCGCTCGAAGCCATCTACTTCGCCAACCACTTCGACGATCTGATCAGCCTTGGTCCATTCGACCCCGAGACGTTCAACGCGCAGTACGAAAACATCGGGGAGACGCGCGCGTCCGGTCTCGAGCTGCTGGGCACGGCGTTCGCCGGCGGCGGACTGCGATTCAGCGGCGGCTATACGTTTCTCGATTCGAAAGTCATCCGCAGCACGAGCAGCAGCCCGATCTTCGCGCCGGGACGTCCTCTGTATCGCAGACCGCGTCACTCGGGATCGATTCAGGCCTCGTTTTCGCGCGGCCGCGTAGGCGCGGCGCTGGGCGGCGTTTTTGTGGGAGAACGGGTCGACACCGACTTCAACTTCCCTTCGATCACGTCGAATACGGGATACGCACTCTGGAATGCCAGCGGCGAAGTGCGATTCGCGCGGCGCACTTCTGCGTTCATCACGCTGGACAACATCGCAAACCGTGAATACATGGAGCCGCTCGGCTACCCGGCGCTTGGCCGCACCTTCCGGGCAGGGATACGAACGAGGTTCTGATGGACCCGACCGGCAGCGGCCATTTCGTGGAGCGGCGGCAAGGACTCGTGCGCGGCATTTCACCGCGCACGAGCCGATTTCGACTTCGTCGCGGCGATCACGATGTTCAACGAAGACGGCACGCGCAGCCGTTCGCACGGCCTGCGCCCGGAAGTGGTCGCCGCGCAGGTCGACCGGCTCGGCCTGCGATCCATCACGGAACGCTGCAGCTGGGAGACCTACGACGCGGCGTTCGATCGAGCGCTCGCGAGTGCAGCCGCCATGGGCATTACCCATGTCGTGTTCGGTGACATCCTGTTCGACGAGCACCGCGAATGGGCGGAACGGCTGACAGCCGGGCGCGGGCTCGTGGCGGTTGAGCCGCTCTGGAAACAATCGACGACCGACCTCTACAGGGATTTTCTCGCGTCAGGAACGAGTGCGCGCATCGTGACGGTGCGCGCGAGCAAGCTGGATGAATCATTTCTCGGCCGCGATCTTGCGGAAAATCTGCTCGACGAGTTCGTCGCGCGCGAGGTCGATCCCTGCGGTGAGCAGGGCGAATATCACACGGTTGTGACCTCCTGCCCGGCATTCTCCCGGCCGCTGCGCGTGCGCGCCATCGGACGCGCGGTCAACAGCGGGTGCGTGGCCGAAGATCTGGTGCTCGATGAATAGCCGGGGGCTCTCGGCGGAAGGCGTGTCGTTTTCCTACGCAGACGGTCCGCCCGTCCTGAGCACGGTCACCGCGCACATTCCGCGCGGCGGGCTCGTGGGTATTCTCGGCCCGAACGGATCGGGAAAGACCACGCTGCTTCGTTTATTTGCCGGCCTGCTGCGGCCCGCCAAGGGTCGCGTCATGCTCGACGGCGCCGACTTGCGGACGTTTTCACGCGCCGAAATAGCCAGGCGCATGGCGATGGTGCCGCAGGAGACACAGCTCGCGTTCGAATATACGGTGCTCGAGATGGCCATGATGGGGCGCTATCCGCATCTGGGCGCGTTCGAAATCGAGGGTCCCGCCGATCTCGCGGTTGCCCGCGAAGCGCTTCGGGCGACAGGCACGCAGCATCTCGAATCGCGTCCTTTCAACACGCTGTCCGGCGGAGAGAAGCAGCGCGTCGTGATTGCCGGTGCGCTTTCGCAGCTCGAGAAGCCGGAAAATAAGGGTCCCCTATTTTTGCTGCTCGACGAGCCGACGGCATCGCTCGACCTCGCTTACCAACTCGAGATTCGTTCGATTCTGCAGAGGCTGAACGACGAGCGGCAGCTGACGATCGCCATCTCCACGCATGACCTCAACCTCGCCGCCAGCTTGTGCCGTGAGCTCATTCTGCTGGACCGCGGCACCGTACTCGCGGCCGGCTCCACTGCTGCGATGCTCGACAGTGGACTCATCCGACAGCTTTACGGAGTCGATGTAGACATCACGACGAATCCCAGGACGGGCCGGCCCGTCGTCGTACCCGTCGCTCGGGCAGAGCAGGCGCCGCCGGCATGAATGTCGGTCGAAAGATCGCGGTTACCTGGCTGATGTTCGGGGCCAGCGCCGTGTTGGTGTGTCTCGTCGCACCCCTCATCGGATCGACACGCATCGATTTTCGCAGAGTGTTCGACACATCTGTGCCGTTTGCGGAAAACAGCGACGCGCAAATCTTCTTCGTCGCGCGCCTGCCCCGCGTGCTCGCCGGCGCCGTCGTCGGTTCAGCACTGGCCGCGTCCGGAGTCGTTTTGCAGGCGCTGCTGCGCAATCCGCTGGCGACTCCGTTTACGCTGGGCGTGTCGGCCGGAGCTGCCCTCGGCGCAATGCTCGCGCTCACGCTGAATCTGTCGTCGGGCATCGCAGGATTTTCGGCCGTGCCCGTCGCGAGCTTTGCCGGCGCGCTTGGCGCCGTCGCCATCGTGTACGGCCTCGCGCGCGCACGTCATCGCGGCTTGTCCACTAACGTGCTGCTGCTCGCCGGAGTCACGTTGAATTCGTTTTTTTCGGCGCTGATCCTGTTCGTCCAGTTTTTGTCCGATTTCACCCAGACGTTTCGAACCGTTCGCTGGCTGATGGGAGATCTCGATGTGAGCAGCTACGCGCCGCTCGTTGCCGCGCTGCCGCCGGTTGCGTTGTCCTTCGGCGCCTTCGCCGTCCTTCCACGCGCCATGAACCTGCTGTCTGTCAGCGATGAAAGCGCCGCAAGCCGCGGCGTCGACGTGCACCGTACGCAGCGCCTCGCGTTTCTCAGCGCATCGCTCGCCACCGGTGCCGCCGTCTCGCTTGGCGGTCCGATCGGTTTCATCGGCATCGTCGTGCCGCACCTGGTCCGCCTGATGGTGGGCGCCGACCATCGCTTGGTGCTACCCGCGTCAGCGTTCGGCGGTGCCGCGTTTCTAGTCGCGTGCGACACTGTGTCGCGAACCGCCCTGGCGCCGCTGGAGGTTCCCGTCGGCGTCGTCACCGCCTTAATCGGCGGCCCGTTCTTTTTATGGCTGCTCATAAGAAATCGCTAGTCGCGCTCGTTCTTGTTCTGTGCGTACTACCATCACGCGCACAAACCCCACCCCAACGCATCATCTCGCTCGTCCCGTCTACGACCGAAATGCTTTTCGCCGTCGGGGCGGGCCCACGCGTCATCGGCGTCAGCAACTACGACCGCTATCCACCCGAGGCGTTGACGCGCACGAAAGTCGGCGGCCTCATCGATCCAGACACCGAACGCATTCTTTCGCTGAAGCCGGATCTCGTTGTCGTGTACGGAACTCAGACCGATCTCCGTGCGCAGCTCGAGCGCGCAAAGATCCCTCTCTATCTGTACCAACATGCCGGCTTACGGGATATCACCGGAACCATCCGCACGCTGGGCGCTCGCATAGGCAGCGCGAAAGAGGCGAACGATGTCGCCGATCGCATTGAGGCCGAGATCGCGGACGTCAGAAAGCGTGTTGCCGGACGGCCGCGGCCGCGAACGCTGCTCGTGTTCGGCCGCGACGCGGAAACGCTTCGCGGCATCTATGCGAGCGGCGCGGTTGGATTCCTCCACGACATGCTCGAGGCCGCGGGCGGCGAGAACGTGTTCGCCGATGTCGATCGCCAGAGCATTCAGGCCACCAGCGAATTGGCGGTGGCGCGCGCGCCAGAGGTCATCATAGAGATCGGGGTGGACACCGCGAGTTCATCGGGGCGCAATCTTCGCGCGTGGGACGCTCTGGCATCCATTCCGGCGGTGCGGAACAAGCGCATTTATCAACTGCGCGGCGACGGGATGATGAACCCCGGCCCACGCATCTCGTCCTCCGTGCGTCGTGTGGCAGAAGTCCTGCACCCGGAGGCATTCAAGTGAGTAAAAAGTAGAAAGTAGAAAGTAGAAAGTGGAAAGTGGAAACGCACTATGAAAGCGAAGAGTTGAAGATTCTGGTCTCGTGGAGTTCGGGGAAAGATAGCGCCTGGATGCTGCACGTGCTCAAGCAGGACCCTGCGATGCACATCGGCGGACTGCTGACGACGATGAACGAGCAGTTCGACCGTGTGGCGATGCATGCGGTGCGCAGGCGGCTGCTCGAGGCGCAGGCGGACGCCGCGGGCATCCCGCTCCGCACCGTGCCGCTGCCATGGCCATGCACCAACGAGCAGTACGAAGAACGGATGCGGGCGGCCGTGACGCAAGCGCTCTCCGAGGGATTCACGCACGTCGCCTTCGGCGACCTCTTCCTCGAAGACGTCCGGAAATACCGCGAGGAGAAGCTTGCGGGCACCGGGCTTACGCCGCTCTTTCCCATCTGGGGCATCCCGACTCAGGAGCTCGCCTCGCGGATGGTCGACGGCGGACTGCGCTCAGTTCTGACCTGCGTCAACCCGAAACATCTCGATCGATCGTTCGCCGGACGGCAGTTCGATCAGTCCCTGCTCGACGACCTGCCTCCTGGCGTGGACCGGTGCGGCGAGCGCGGCGAGTTCCACTCGTTCGCCTGGAACGGACCGATGTTCAATCATCCCGTGTCGATCGAGGTTGGCGAGATCGTCGAGCGGGACGGGTTCGTCTTTGCCGACATATCCTGAGCGCATCGTCTGCCTGACCGAGGAGACCACCGAGACGCTTTACTTGCTCGGCGAGGGCCACCGCGTCGTCGGGATTTCCGGCTACACGCTGCGCCCGCCTGAAGCGCGAGCGAAACCGAAGGTGTCTTCGTTCATCTCCGCGCGGTTCGAAAAAATCGAAGCGCTTCAGCCGGATCTGATTCTTACGTTTTCCGATCTCCAGGCAGACATCGCCTCGGAGCTGGTCAAACGCGGCCAACCGGTGTTCGCCTTCAACCAGCGATCGGTCGCCGACATCTTCCAGATGATTCTGGTGCTCGCGGGCATCGTCGGCTGCGAAACGAAGGGGCGCGGGCTCGTCGCCGAACTCGAGCAGGGCCTGCAACGGATTCGTGAGGCAGGCAACCGGCTGCATCCGCGGCCGAAAGTGTTTTTCGAAGAGTGGGACGACCCGTTGATTTCGGGCATCCAGTGGGTTGAAGAGCTCGTCGAGATTGCCGGCGGCGAGACCATCTTTCCCGAGCTTCGGGAAAAGCGTCTCGCGAAAGATCGAATCGTTCACGCCGATGAGGTTCGCCGGCGAAGCCCCGACGTGATTCTGGCGTCCTGGTGCGGCAAGAAAATGAAGAAGAGCGCGATCACCGGGCGTCCGGGATGGAGTGACGTTCCGGCCGTCCGGCACGATCGCATCTACGACATTCCCTCGACCTACATCCTGCAGCCGGGACCGGCGGCCCTGACCGACGGCGTGCGGCTCGTGCACGAGCGCCTCGCGTCCCTCTAGACACGCGGGCACAGATGTATGCTGATGCAGGCATGGTCGACCTTCTCCTTTGCGCCGCAACAGACATGGAGTGCGCCGTCCTTCGCGAACGGTTCGGCTCGGACAAGTCGACCGCGATCATTCGCACTGGTGTCGGACCGGTCAACGCGGCACACGGGGTGACGCTCTTTCTGGCGCGCACGGGCGCGCGAGCGGTCGTGGTCTGCGGCGTAGGCGGCGCCTACCCTGGTTCAGGCCTTGCGATCGGCGACGTCGTCTCCGCCGAGAGCGAGTGCTACGGCGACCTCGGCGCGATGAGCCCTGCGGGCTTTCTCGACATGAAAGCTCTTGGATTCCCGATTGCCGAAGAACCCAGGCCCCTCTACAACGAAATTCCCATGCAGCTTTTTCCATCCGCTCGCAGGGTTCCCTTCGTCACGGTGACGTCGTGTACCGGCACAGACTCACAGGCGCGCGCCATCGAGGCGAGGACGGGCGGCGCCGTGGAGAGCATGGAAGGCGCAGCGGTGGCCCACGTGGCGTATCTTCACGGCATTCCCGTAGGAGAAGTGCGCGGCATCAGCAACATCGTCACGGATCGCGATACGCGGACCTGGCGTCTCAAAGAGGCCGCTCACGCGGCACAGGAGGCAGTCGCAACGTGGATCGCGCGGCGCTGAACTTCGCGTTCTCGTCATGTCCCAACGATACGTTCGCGTTTCACGCCCTCGTGCATGGCCTCGTGCCCGGGCCGCCCGTCGTCGCCCACATCGACGACGTGGAAGCGCTCAACGCGCGGGCGGAGCAAGGGGACGCGGAAATTACGAAGATTTCAATCGCGGCCTACGCCCGGATACGCGATCGGTATGCGCTTCTGCGCGCCGGTGGAGCGGCTGGGTTTGGTGTGGGGCCAATCGTCGTGGGCCGCGGACCCGGCCGTATCGGAGGGCGCGTCGCGATACCAGGCGAACGCACGACCGCAGCGTTGCTCCTGAACCTGCTGGGCCGTTTCGAGACCGTCGTAATGCGATTCGATCAAATCGAAGAAGCTGTGCTGAGCGGGGCAACGGACTGCGGCGTACTCATTCACGAAGGGCGGTTTACGTATCAGGCCAAGGGACTTACGCTGATCGAGGATCTCGGCGCGATGTGGGAGAGTCGGATGCAGTGCCCGTTGCCGCTAGCAGCGATCGCCATTCGCCGCGATCTTGCCGGCTCTTACGGGCCTTTGGTGGACCATGCGCTCCGCGCGAGCGTTGAATACGCGTTCGCACACCCCGATGCGAGCGCCGGATACGTCCGGGAACACGCGCAAGAACTGGACCCGAAGGTCGCCGCCCAACACATCCAGCTTTACGTGAACGACTACACCGTCGCGCTCGACGAACGCTCGGTGCACAAGATGCTCGAGTGGCAAGAGGAGCTGGGACTCGGACCGGTTGGCGGGCCTGCGCCAATCTTCATCTGACGTTCGACCTTTTTACTTCTTACTTTTTACTTCTTACTTTTTACTTTCTACTTCCAACTTTCGACTTCCAACTTTCTACAAATCATCGTCTTCCGAGAGCGCATACGCTCTCGGTACGCGCTTGATGACGATGGTGAGGCCGAAACCGACGAGGACGATGGCCGCGAGCATTCCGAGATAGACGCCCGGACCTATGCTGGTCTGCGGCGCTGTGCCGACAGGAACGTTCTCCACGATCGCGCGCGCCTGCGCCTGCGCCCACGCCGAGTTCCTGACCTCGCGCGCCATCCATTGGTAACCCAGAAACATGATCGCGAACGCGAAGAGGCCGACCAGCAGCAGCGGATGCCGCGAATTCTTGCGCGTCCACATGCTGAGCGACGCGAGAAGAATAGCCACGACGCCGAGTCCAAGAATCCACAGTCCGGCCGGGTCCGGCACACCGCCGAGATTCACGTCGCCGACACTCATCCAGGGGAGAAAGGCGCTCAGGACCAGGAGCGCTCCCGCCGCCGCTGGAATGTAATAGGCGCGCATTAAACGCGGGAGTTTAGCATCAGGACCTTCTCAGGTGTTTGACTGCGTCTATCACTACGGCTGCCGCCCGGTTGATGTCATCTTCGCTGTTGTACCGGTGCAAACCAAAGCGGAGCGAAGCGCGCGCTTCTTCTTCCGAGAGACCGATTGCCCGGAGGACATGCGAGGGCTCAGCGCTCGTTGTGGCGCAGGCCGCACCGGACGAAACCGCCAAAGCGCCGGCAACCGCCTTCAGCAACGTCTCGCCGTGTACGTTGTCGATTCGCACGTTCAGATTGTTGGGCAGACGCGGCTCCGATGCGCCATTGATGTGCACGCCGTCCAGCCCACTGGAGATGGCCTGCCACAGGCGATCGCGCAGCACCCGCAGCCGTGCCGCGTCCCGGTCGCAATGCTCGCGGCACAGTTCAGCGGCTTTCCCAAAGCCGACGATCGCGGGAACGTTCAGCGTGCCTGAACGATATCCACGCTCGTGTCCACCTCCGTCGATGAGCGGTTCGAGATCTGCCGGGGGCCGCCGCTTGGCCACATACAGCGCGCCGACTCCTTTGGGACCATAGAGCTTGTGCGCGCTGAGCGAGACGAGGTCGATTCCCGCACTGGCGACGTCGAGCGGAACGCTCGCAGGCGACTGCGCGGCATCGCAATGGAAGAGCGCGCCTCGTTGGTGGGCGATGGCGGCGATCTCCGCAACCGGATGGAGAACGCCGATTTCGTTGTTCGCCGACATCGCGCTGACGAGGAGCGTCTCGTTGGTGATCGCACTGCGCAAACGATCGAGATCGATGCGTCCGTGGCCGTCGACTTCAAGGTAGGTCACATGGAAGCCGCTGCGCTCGAGCGACCGGCACGGATCGAGAACGGCGCTGTGCTCGGTCACGACCGTGACGATGTGCCGGCGGTCCGCGGGAGCGCGCGCCGCCAGCCCCTTGATCGCGAGGTTGTTCGATTCTGTTGCGCCGCTCGTGAACACGACGTCGCGAAACCGGGCGCCAATCAGCGCCGCAATCTGCTCGCGCGCGCGTTCGACGGCTTTGCCCGCAGTCCAGCCGAACGAATGATTCCGGCTCGCCGCGTTGCCGAAATGCTCCGTGAAAAACGGCAGCATCGCCTCGAGCACGCGCGGATCAACCGGCGTCGTCGCGTGGGCGTCCAGATAGATGGGTTGGCTCAGGACTCCGATGATATCCACATTACTGCGGGACAAACAATGAACCACAGAGAACACAGAGAAAAGAGAGAATCGATGAACAGGAGATTAGAAGATTAGAAGCAGTTTCAACGCCGCGCCGCCGAGACGCCGAGCCAGGCACGTCGAATCCGGACCGTCAGCATCGACGTCGCGCCGACCGGCGCGGGCCGCATTGCGGCCCCACGACGTCGATGAGCACCACACTCGGCGTCTCGGCGACCCGGCGTTAAACAGGAGAATCTCCTAACCTCGTGATCTCCTGTTAGCTTTTGGGATCTGCGAAGAAAGTGTGGCTGCCCGTCAGCCCGACTAGCTAACTATGTGTTTGCAGAGCGGGGGCGCGGGAAATGGAGATTAATGCCGGCTCGGTTGGCTCGGAGGCGAGCTCGGTGATGGAGCAGGTCTGCAGGGCGACGATGATGCGCTCGCGAATTTTCCAGAGCGGATCACGCACGCTGCATTTGGAGTATTGCTCGCAGTTCTCTTCCTCGGTGGAGCACGCGGTCACGGTGAGCGGTCCATCAACCGCCTGGATGACGTCCGCCACCGAAATCACCGACGCCGGACGGCTCAGCTGGTAGCCGCCGCGCGTCCCCTGATGCGAGGCAAGCAGACCTTCCCGGGCGAGGCGCTGGAGCACCTTTGCCATCAGCTCGACGGGAATGTCGTACTGCTCCGCGATCTCGCGCGCGCTCGAGGCTGCCTGCTCAGGCCGCAGCGCCAAGTGTTTCATCGCGATAAGCGCGTAGTCAGCCTTTTTCGAGAGCCTCAACATATTGATACAGCGGTACTTACAGTTTACGCCATATGGAATCTAAAAACTAGAATCTGTAATCTCCCCGAAAACCGAGGGTTTCAAGTCAGTACTTAGGGACCGACGGGTCGATCTTGTCCGACCAGTCGAGGATGCCACCTTTCAGGTTCTTGACGTTGGCGTATCCCTGCTCCCGCAGGAACGAGGCGGCCCTGGCGCTCCGCGCTCCCATCTTGCAGTGCACGATAATTTCCTTGCCGCGCGGGATTTCGTTGACCCGCTGCGGCACTTCGCCGAGTGGAATGAGCGTCGAACCGGGAATCCTGCCGATCTGGAACTCGTTCGGCTCGCGCACGTCGAGCAGGAAGAAGTCTTCCTTGGCGTCGATCTTTCGCTTGAGCTCCTTCACATCGGTCTCGGTCTCGTTGTTGCTTGCGCTTGTCACGGCCACCTCCGGCGCTGCCGGCGCCACGCCGCAGAACTGCTCGTAGTCGATGAGCTCGCGCACCGTTGGATGCGTTCCGCACACCGGGCAGTCCGGATCTTTCTTGAGCTTGAGCTCGCGGAATTTCATCCGCAGCGCGTCGTAAATCAGGAACCGCCCGATGAGCGGCTCGCCGATGCCCATGATCAGCTTGATCGCTTCGGTCGCTTGAATCGTGCCGACCACGCCAGGCAGCACGCCGAGGACGCCCCCTTCGGCGCAGCTCGGCACGAGGCCCGGCGGCGGCGGCTCGGGATACAGGCAGCGATAGCACGGCCCGTCTTTCGTTGCGAACACCGAGGCCTGGCCTTCGAAGCGGAAGATGCTGCCGTACGCGTTCGGCTTGCCGAGCAGGACGCACGCGTCGTTGGTGAGATATCGCGTGGGGAAATTGTCGGTGCCGTCGAGGATCACATCGTACGGCTTGAACAGCTCCAGCGCGTTTTTTGACGACAGGGCCGTCTCGTAGGTATCGATGGTGATATGCGGGTTCAGCGCCAGCAGGCGATCTTTCGCCGAGGCGAGCTTCGAGCGTCCGACATCCGCCGTGCTGTGAATCACCTGCCGCTGCAGATTGCTGAAGTCGACGACGTCGAAATCGACAATACCGATACGGCCGACGCCGGCAGCGGCGAGATACAACGCGGCCGGAGAACCGAGGCCGCCCGCGCCGATGCAGAGCACGCTTCCGCTCTTGAGCTTCTCCTGTCCTTCGACGCCGACCTCCGGCATGATGAGGTGGCGGCTGTAGCGTTTGACTTCGTCGTTCGAAAGAGGCATAGGGTGAAATCCGAATCTAAGATCTAAGAACTAAGATCTGAAATCTTACAATCTAAATTATCTAGACCGTCCCGCCGGCGACCGACGGAATGATGCTAATCGTGTCTCCTGGCTTGACCGCGGTTTTTTCCTTTTCCAGATAGCGGATGTCCTCGTCGTTGAGGTAGACGTTGACGAAGCTGCGCAGCTTGCCCTGCTCGTTGTAGAGGTGCGGTTTCAGCCCCTCGTACTTCTTCGTCAGATCAGCGAGCAGCTCGCCAATCGTCGCACCGTCGACTTCGACGGCGTCCAGCTTTCCGGTAAACGGTCTCAGAGGAGTCGGAATCAGAATCTTGTTCGACATAAAAAATCACTCGATTAGTGAGGCCTCGCGGAACTGCGAGCGATCGTCGGCCAGCCGCCATACCGTCATGAGGTCGGGCTTGGCCTGTTGAATAGAGACAATCACATACCAGAAAAACGGAAACGCGTGATCGAGGTCGTACTGGGACGGGCGTGCCGGGTGATCGGGGTGCGAATGGTAAAACCCCAGCAGTTCCTGATTTACGCGAGCCGCTTCCTGCTCGACGAAAGTGTAGTCCGACGGCCGGACCAGAAATCGCCGCCTCGCCCCTTCTTCCGTCGTGTTCGGCAGCGGCGCCACGCGCGTCACGACGCCGTCCGAGCCGATGAGCGCCCCGCAGCACTCATTGGGATACGTCTCGACGCCATGATTGCGAATGGCTTCCGCGATGCCGGGCATGAGCCTCAGTGATTCAGACATGAATTCGGGGCCGCAGGATCCCTACGCAGGCAGGTTCCAGAAGCGCTCGGACATGTATTTGTCCGCACTGTCGGGAAAAATCGTCACAATCACCGCATTTCGGGCACTTCGCGCCGCTTTCAGGGCGCCTGCCAGCGCCGCGCCGCCCGAAATGCCCACAAGCAGCCCCTCTTCGCGGGCCAGACGCCGCACCATGGTATAGGCGTCTTCCGTGCTGACGCGCATGTCCTCGTCCGCGATGGAGGGATCGTAAATCCCGGGAACAATGGCCGACTCCATGTGCTTCAAGCCCTCGAGGCCATGAAGCGGCGAGTCAGGCTGAAACGAGATGAGCCTGATCGACGGATTCGCCTCGCGCAGACGCCGGCCGGTCCCCACGAAGGTGCCGCTGGTGCCGAGGCCCGCAACGAAGTGTGTGATGCGGCCTTCGGTCTGAGCCAGAATCTCGGGCCCCGTCGTGTCGTAATGCGCGCGCCAGTTCGCGTCGTTGTTGTACTGGTCGGGATAAAAGTACGCGTCGGGATTGGCGGCCACCTGCTTGCGCGCTTCGCGGATGGCGCCGTCGGAGCCATCCATCGGATCGGTGAAGATCAATTCGGCGCCATAAGCGTGCAGCAGCCGCTTCCGCTCGACCGTGACGTTCGCGGGAACGCACAGCTTGACTGGAAAACCCTGGGAGGCCCCGATCATCGCGTAGGCGATGCCGGTGTTTCCGGAGGTCGCGTCGAGGAGTATCTTGCCCGGCCGAAGCGCCCCCGATTTGAGCCCTTCGCGCACCATGTTGGCGGCAGGGCGATCTTTGACCGAGCCCCCGGGGTTGAACCACTCGGCCTTGCCGTACAGCTCGACGCCGTTGAGACCTGCTTCGAACTTCCGCAGGCGGATCAACGGTGTATTGCCGATCAAATCGAGCACGGTTGATGCCCGTCTCGGCCCGGTTTCAGTTGTCTGCACGCCCATTAATTACGACCGTAAGGGTCCGAATTATAATTCACTTCATGATGGTGCCGTCCGGGTCGCGCATTTCGGCAGGCGCGCCGAGCTCCTTCTCGAGCGCCGCACCGATCCGGCCGCGGTCTCCAACCGCCACCACCACGAACCTGTCGGGCACGAGATATTTTTTCGCCACTTCCTGCACCGCTTGTGCGTCGACGACGGACACCTGCTCCGACAGGTTCGAGAAAAAGTTCAGCGGCAGGCCGTAGGTGAACAAGCTTGCGAGGTTGCCAACCGTGCGGTCGTTGGTTTCGAAGCTAGCCGGCAACCCAAGCACGATCGAGTCTTTCGCGAGCGTCAATTCCTCGGGCGTCACACGCGTGTCGATCATCCGTTTCAGCTCGCTCATCACCTCGTGCACGGCCGGTGCGGTGACATCGGTGCGAACACCCGTGGTCACCGCAAACGGGCCGCCGTTGCGCCAGAACGAAAACTCGGACCTCACCCCGTAGGTGTAACCGTTCGCTTCGCGCAGGTTCATGTTGATCCGGCTGGCGAACATGCCGCCCAGAATCGTGTTCATGACGCGCACCGGAACGTAATCCGGGCTGCTGCGGGGCACGCCGATCGTTGCGACACGCAGTTGCGTCTGTGGCGAACCCGGGCGATCGACAACCACGAGCCGCGGCGGCGCGGCTGTTGGCGCAGTGAGTTTCGCGGGTGTCGCGGAGCCGCCAGGCCAGCCGCCCAACGCCTTCTCTGCCAACGTGCGGATTTCGCCCAGCGGGATCGTGCCTGAGACGATCAAGGCCGCATTCGCGGGAACGAAGTGCTGCCGCCAGAACCCCTGCAGCTCTTCTCTGGTCAGTTGCTTATTCGACGCAGCGGTGCCAATCTCCGAGAAGCCGTACGGATGAGCACCGTAGAGCGTCGCGCCAGTGACGCTTGTCGCGATCTGAACCGGATTGCTGCGCTGTTCGACGAGCTCGGCGAGCCTCCTCGCACGCACGCGCTCGACTTCTTCGGCGGGGAAGCTCGGACGGAGCACGACGTCGGCCAGCAGCGTCAGCGCCGCACTGAAATTCCTGGTGAGGCTCGACGTGGTCACCGTCACCGCGTCACGCGACGAGTTGGTGGACAACGACGCACCGAGCTGCGCCACTTCGTCGGCGAGCTGCAGCGCGTTGCGGGTTGCGGTGCCCTGATCCAGGAGCGCGGCCGTAAAGCTCGCGAGTCCCGGCTTGTCCACTGGATTGGCGTCGCTCCCGCTTCGCACGACAAGGCTGGCCGACACAACCGGCGCGCCGGCGGAGCGAGGCAGCGCGATGACGGTCAGCCCGTTCGCCAGTTGAAACGACTGCGGCACAGGCACCACTTTGGAGAGCGCGGGGCCGCCGGCAGGCGGCTTCGCACGCCACGGCTCATCGGCGTTGATCGACATGGTCCCGCCGGAACCCACCTGCTCTCCGGCCTTGGGCGGTTCCGGTGCGAGATTCTGTTTTCCCGGAACACCGTGAACGACGACGCGGGCGTTCGTCCGCAGGTATTGCTGGGCGAAGCGTCGCGCTGAGTCTGGTGTCACCCGGCGGCGCCGCATCACGTCTTGCGTGAGATAGTCGGGCGTCCCGGTGTGGTGGTTGTAGAGGTTCAGCAGGTCGGCAACGCCGCCGAAACCTCCCACGAGCTGCAGGGCGCTGAACATGCGCGTCTCGAAAACGTTGCGCACGCGCTCGACCTCGGCTGCGGTCGGACCTTCGGTGCGCAGCCGTTCGAGCTCTTCATCAATCGCCGCCTCGATCTCCGCCAGCGTGTGCCCTGGTCTCGCCGTGGCTTCTATTCCGAAGATGGAACCCAGCGTGAGGGAGTACTGATACGCCGACACGTTCTGTGCGATCTGTTTTTCGTAGACCAGTTTCTTGTAGAGACGGCTCGAACGCCCCGATCCAAGCACGGCGCTCGTGATATCCCCCTCGGCGTCACCTTCCTTGAAATACGTCGGAGTGACCCAGCCCATGTACAGCTTCGGCAGCTCGATGCGATCTTCGACGACGCTCCGCCGCTCGGCGGTGATCGGCGGCGTTTCAACCTTGAGTTGCGGAATCGCCGGACCGCGCTTGAGCGTCCCGAAATATTTCTCCACGAGCGCTTTCGTGGCGGCCTTGTTGATATCACCCGCGATGACGAGCGTCGCGTTGTTCGGAGCGTAATACTGCCGGAAAAACTCCCTCACGTCGTCGAGCTTCGCCGCCTGAATGTCGGCATGCGAGCCGATGATACTGCCGTGATACGGATGCCCCTTGGGAAACAGCGACTGGATCATCGCTTCGTCGACGATGCCGTAGGGCCGGTTTTCGTAGCTCTGCCTCCGCTCGTTTCTGACCACGTCCTGCTGATTCGACAGCTTGGCCTGATCGACCTTCTCGAGCAGATAGCCCATGCGATCCGATTCGAGCCAGAGCGCCATCTCCAGGTGGTTGGACGGGACCGTCTCGAAGTAGTTCGTCCGATCGAAATCGGTGGTGCCGTTGACGCCGGTGGCGCCGACGCCGGCGAGATGCTTGAAGTGTGCGTCGTTGTCGGTGTGTTTCGACCCCTGGAACATCATGTGTTCGAACAGGTGGGCAAAACCGGTGCGCCCAGGCGGCTCGTTCGCGGGGCCGACGTGATACCAGAGGTCCACTCCGACCAGGGGCACGCGATGATCCTCGGAGAGGATCACTTCAAGGCCGTTGGCCAGCGTGTACTTCTCGATGTCGATCTTCGGAATGTCGTTCGGGGGCGCCTGCGCCCCGAGAGCGAACACGCTCAGGACGACCATCGAAAGGAGTGGAAACAGTCTCTTCATGGCGTCACTTTCTACTTTTCACTTTCTACTTTTCACTTTCTACTTTTGACTTTTGACTTTCTACTTTGACTTATTTTCCAAACTCGCCCACAAATACCATGACGCAACCGACCGGTACGGACGCCACGGCTCGGCGATCTTCTGCAGCCGTTTGACGTCCGGCGTGCGGCGAAGGTTGTAGGCCCGCTGAATCGCCTTCACGATACCAAGATCGCCCGCCGGAAACACGTCGGGACGCGTCAGGCGGAAAATGAGGAGCATCTCGACCGTCCAGCGCCCGATTCCCTTGATTTTTGTAAGTTCCGCGACGATCTCGTCGTCGGTCATCCCGGTAAGATTTGCCGTGTTTATTGAGCCGTCGAGCGTCTTCTGACTCAAATCGCGCAGGTAGCCGAGCTTCTGACGGCTGAGGCCGGCACCGCGCAAAGCGTCATCAGAGAGGGCGCCGAGGGCTTCTGGTGTAGGCGGGCCGCCGCCCGGCATGAGCGCGCGAAGCCTGCCGTAGATCGTGGCGGCCGCGCGCGTCGACAATTGCTGCGACACGATCGCTTCCACCAGGCCGCAGAAGATGTCGCTTTCCCTTCCCGTCTTGATACCGCACGCGCCGTACTTTTTGATGATCGGCGCCAGCACGAGATCGCGCTTCATGAGGACGCGCCGCGCGCGCGTCATGTCGTCCGGCGTCATGGCCGAAAACGCGGTTCGCGGCATTATCGCAGCGAGACCGTCAGCGTCACGCGCGACTGTATCTCGATCGTCGAGGGCGCGACCGGCGTTGACACATCACGCTCTGCCGCCGCCATCCGCATCATCGGCATCGGCGGATGGACAGGTATCCCTTCTTCCTCCACGCGCACCACACGATCGATCACCGCGCCGGCGCCTGCGGCTGCCGCATCGGCCCGCGCGCGTGCGTCGGCTACCGCCTGGCGCAGCGCATCGCGCTCGAGCGTGGCACGATTGCGCACATCGAAGCGGATCCCGGTAATCGTCGTCGCGCCGCCCGAGCCGGCCGCGTCGATAACGATGCCCACGCGATCGATGTCGTCGAGCCTCACTTCAACCGTATTGCGGGCAACGTAATTGCGGAACGTCTGCCTGCCGTTGGCATAGTCGAACTCCGGCTGCAGCTCGTATCCGACCGTGCGAATGGCGTCCTTAGGCACGCCCGCCTGCTCGATCTTCTGCAGGACTTCGCTCATGGCGGCAGCATTCTGCTTTTGCGCCTCGGCGGAGTTACGGGATCGCGATTCCGCTCCGATCGTGACATACGCACGATCGGGCCGCGCCGTGACGATCGCCTGTCCGCGCGTCACGATGGTCGGTTGAGGCGGTGCGGCCGGCGCGGGCGCCTGCGCAAGGACGGAATTTGTTGTGGAGAGGAGAGCGAACAAGACCGGGAGGATGTATTTCATCCTCCCAGCTTATTTCAATGAATAGGCAACCCGAAACCCGATGCTGTAGGCATAGCTGTCGGGTGGAACCTTGTGGCGATACGAACACCGCAAGTAGCGGCCGTCAGCGTTGACCCACGCGCCGCCGCGGACGATGCGCATGATGCCGTGGTCCGGTCCCTGCGGATTGAGATATTGCGCCCGCTCGTAGTAGTCGGGGGCATACCAGTCCGCCACCCATTCCCACACATTGCCCGCCATGTCGTGCAGATTGAAGCCGTTCGGGGGATAGCTGCCGACGGCCGCGGTCCCGTGGCCGGACTTGACGGCCGGATCGGGAAGATAGTGGGCGTGGGAAGGCTCGAGCGTGTCTCCCCACGGGTAGCGCTTTCCGTCGAGGCCGCCGCGCGCGGCGCGCTCCCATTCGGCCTCTGTCGGCAGACGTACAGGCTTTCCAGTCTTGCTCGCCAACCACACGCAGTACTGCAGCGCATCGTCGACCCTGACAAGCGTGACGGGATGACTGTTGCGGCCCTCCGGGGGCGTACCATTTGTCCAGTAATACCCGGCGGCGAGGGATCGGAAGTCTGATTCGAGGGAACCAGACACCATGAGCGGCAGCGTGCGAACGGCGGGCGAAGGATAGCCCGTCTCGCCTATGAATTGCGCGTATTCGGCGTTCGTCACGGGATGGAAGCCGATGGCGAACTCGTCGACGTAAGCACGATGAGCCGGGCGCTCGTCGTCTTCGCCGTCTTCCGCGCCCATGACGAACTCGCCCGCGGCGATTCGCGCAACCTGCAGCAGGGCGTCGTCAGCCATTTCTTGTGGGTAGAATGTACTTAACATTCATGCCGCGCAACCCCGTCGCCATCGAAACCTCCGAGCTCCGCAAACGTCTTCGCGCCACCATGGACCGCAGCCGCAAAACCGCCGCGGAGCGGCGCGTGAAACTCGATCACGCGGCGGTCGCGTTTACCGAGCTGCTGCGATCCACCGCTACGCCGCTCGTGCAGATGCTGGCGAACGCACTGCGCGCCGAAGGTTATACGTTCACTGTATTCACGCCCAACGACGGTCTGCGCATGGCGCTCGCGAAGTCGGGCGACGATTTCATCGAGTTCGGACTCGACACCTCACAAGACGAGCCGTTCGCGCTCCTGCGCGTGAGCCGCACGCGCGGCCGCCGCCTCGTGCAGCACGAGCGACCGATCAAGGGCCGCACGCCGGTCGAACATATCACCGAGGAAGACGTCCTGCAGGCGTTGCTGGAAGAACTCGGCCCGTTTGTGGAACGGTAATGCAAGGGGCGAGGGGTAAAGGGTGAGGGGTAATTACCCCTTGCCCTTAACGGGTGTCTGGGAAGTACCACTGATCTGCCTGGTTTTCGGCAGGAACGGGGCGTTACTTTACCGTGAATACGACCCCGTGCTGCACCGGAAGGAAGTCGAGGAGCTGGTCGATGACAAATCCCATCGGCTCGATCTCGCGCCTGATTTCGTCGAAGCTCATCTTGTGGAGCGGCGAGGCGGGGGCGATTTTGCTCTCCTTGGCGTACTCGAGAACCACGACGCGGCCGCCGGGCTTGAGCGCACGCCGGATGGCGCTCATCGTGGATTCCGGGTCGGCGAACTCATGGTACGCGTAGGCGAGAAATGCCAGGTCGATCGACGCGGCTGGCAAGCGCGGGTTGGTCTCTAGCGCGAGGACGTATTCGACATTCGCCAGCTTGTACTTGTCGACCGTGGCCTTCGTCTTGTCGAGCATCTCCTGCTGGACGTCTACGGCATATACCTTCCCCCGCGGCCCCACTTTTTCGGCCAAGCGGCGAGTGAAGTACCCAGTACCCGATCCCACATCCGCTACCGTTGCGCCTGGCCTGATGTGAAGCGCGTCAATCAGCTGCTCAGGCCGCTCCTCCTTGTCGCGCTCGGGGCGCTCGAAGAAAGGCGCATTTTCGGTGGCAGGCGCGATCTCCCGTTCGGACGCACCGGGTTCGAGCGTCCACATCTTCCGCAACGTGCGCAAATAGGCCACCAGTCGATCGACTTCGGCGGGCGAGAGGGCACCCGCCGCCGGATGTATCGCCTGATTGGCAACGGCCGCCCGCAATTTCTCGGGAGTGCGCAGCACCCCAATCCAATTCAGATCGCGCGCCGTTCGGCCGCCCTCGTCGCCTAGACGATGGCAGGTCAGGCAACCCCTGGCTTCGAACGCGGCTTTCCCGGCATCGACATCAGCCGGTGCCGGCGCGGGCAATTGCGCCGCCATCGCCAGTACGAACAACCCCGCCGCCGGACCGTAAATGAGCACGCCACACATTATCGCTGGATTGCGGCAGCCGGGCTGCGTCTTCGTATTCGCGCCGCCTTAACCGCAGGTTGAACCACAGAGAACACAGAGATCCACAGAGAAGAAACAGAAAAGTGTTTTCTCTGTGCCCTCTGTGTTCTCTGTGGTTAATTTCAAGATCCGGTCACTTCGATTCGTAAAGCCGCACCAGCTCGACGAGCTTGTACCCTCTCGTCTGATACGGCGGAATGACGCGTTCGGTGCGCAGGTACTGAATCATCGCCTCGTCTGCGTAGTCCGCGGGCCCAATGCCTTCTGTTGCTTCGAGCAGCTTCACCAGCTCGTCGAAGGTCATCACCTTCGAGGTCACGAGTCGTGTACCGGGGAGCACTCCGAGCCGCCTGACGGGCTCCCGCCGTTCCACGGTTGCGAAGGTCACAAAAATTTCGTTGGCGATGAAATTGTAGTCGGCCTCCGAGCGCGTGGATGGCGCGTCTTCGACTTTCATCGCGGCAATGTGCTCTACCGTGCGCAGTCGATCGAGCACGACCTGAGTGAAGGCGCCGTCGCCCGACCAGCCTTCGTTATGAATGTCCATGGACAACGGCGGTAATCGCGGCTGGAGTATCGACCAACGACTCCGCGCCGGTCAGCTCATCAGGACGCAGATCGGCGAACCCGAATCCGTAGCGCGCGAGGCAGATGTGCACGCCTGCATTGCGCGCCGTCTGCAGGTCGACGGTCGAATCCCCTACGAGAACGGTTTCGCCTGGCCCGGCGGACGCCTGCTGCATCAGGTAACGAATGCCATCCGGTGAGGGTTTGCGCGGCCACGGACCATCGCCGCCCACGGTCCATTGAAAATATTTCGACAGTCCGAACTCGGCCAGAATCTTCACCGATTGTTCCAGGGGCTTGTTCGTGAGCACGGCCATCGTGACCGCCTGCGAATGAAGCTCGTCGAGCGCCGCGGGAATGCCATCGTACGGGCGCGTGTGACGGGTCAGCCGGCGATCGTAGGCTGCCAGAAACCTGTCGAGCGCTTCGGACGGCAATGCGGCAACCCCTGCGGCGCTGATGACCCGCTTCACGAGCGTCGCCGCGCCGCAGCCGACCATCGCAGTGATGTTTTCTTCGCTCAGGGGCGCGGCACCGTATTCGGCGAGCATTTCGTTGGCGCTGTCGGACAGATCGCGCCGGGAATCGATGAGCGTGCCGTCGAGATCGAACACGGCGAACCGGGTCCGCCGGTTCGCCTCGCCGGGCTGATGGCTCACGCCGATGTCCCGCCGTAGGTGGCAAATGACGTGGGCGTTTCCCACACGGTGACGCGCACGACGGGAAAACCCTGGGAGTGGGTGTAGTCGTAGAGGATTTTGGCGATATGCTCCACCGTGGGATTGCTCTGCACGACGAACACCGGCTCTCCGAGCTGCTTGAGCGGACCGAGGAGCGGATCGTCCTCGCGGAGGATCATCTTGTGATCGAGCTCGCGATCCACCCATCCCTTGACGATGCGCTTGATATCGGAAAAATCGCAGACCATGTTCCGGTTGTCGAGCGAGCCGCTGCTCACTTCGATCTCGGCGACGGCATTGTGCCCATGGGGATGTTTGCAGATGCCGTCGTAGTCGAGCAGCCGGTGCCCGTAGCAGAACTCAATCTTCTTGGTTACTGAATACATGTCTTTGCCTGAATCTCCTCTGTCGAATCACACGGCCAGCCTGGTGATGCTGTCGGGCGGGCTCGACAGCGCCGTGCTCGCGGCGCTCGAAGCCCGATCCTACGTGGTCCATCCAGTTTATGTCGCGGCGGGCCTTGCGTGGGAGGAAGGTGAGCAGAAAGTCGTCGATGAACTGCTCCGCCGGGAGCCGTTCACCAACGGGCCGCATCCGGTCCGGCCCCTCACCCGCCTGGAATTCACCATGCGCGACGTCTACCCGGCTACGCATTGGGCTTTTGAAGGGGTGCCGCCCGCCTACGACACACCCGACGAAGAGGTCTATCTCCATGGCCGTAATATCGCGCTGCTATCGAAGGCCGCCGTTTACGCGGCCAGCCGCAAGATCTCGCGCATCGTCGTGGCGCCGTTGGCGGGGAACCCGTTTCCTGATGCCACGGCGGAGTTTTTCGCGGCGATGAGCCACGCTCTTTCGCTCGGGCTTGCTGCGCCCGTCGCGATCGCCGCGCCCTTCGCCCATCTGCATAAAGAGGATGTCGTGAAGCTCGGGGCCGAGTTGGGTGTGCCGCTCGAGCTCACGCTCTCGTGTATGAACCCATTGGGAATGATGCATTGCGGGTTGTGCAGCAAGTGCCGGGAGCGGAGAGATGCGTTCCATGCAGCCGGAATCGCAGATCGGACGGTTTACGCCAACGTCAGCCCGAGATAGACAGACTAACCACAGAGGACACAGAGCGCACAGAGTGAGACTTTTCACGAGAATTCAGAAACCCGGTCATCCCTGCGTCCTCCTGTGCCCTCTGTGGTTATTTCATGGCAGCGCGGCGCCGAATTGCGCGAATCGGGAATCACGCCTACTCCGTCTCGCCCTGCCAATCCGTGTGCACGTGCAGCTTGCGCCCGACGAGCGGCATGCGGGGGGCTTCCGCACCTGACTGCATATCGGCCGTTCGGAACAACCGCCGATCGACCTGCTCGAGCAACCGCTCGAACTGCTTTTCATGCGGGGCGCTGAGGACGAGAACACCGCTGCCCTCTGTCGGCGGAAACCTGAAGTCGTCGAGATAATCCCTGTCCAGCGTTACCAGCGTGCGCCGCAGCTGGGCGGAAAGGCGGAAATGTTCGATGTCGGCGGCGCGGCGAAGATGCGCTTCCTCCATGACGAAGAACACGTCCCACTGAAGGCGCTCGCGCATGAAGCGGACGAGGCCCGCCGGCAGGTTGGCGTCGCAATAGACTCTCGGGCGACCAGTCAGCCCTTCGGCAACCGGCGCAAGCCCGGACGCTAGGGTGCCCATGGGTTCTCCGACGGAGGACAAGAGCGAGAGTGCTCTCTCCTTACTTTCGGCGCTTCTTCGTTGCTTGTGACTTCTTACTCTTCGTTCTCTGCTTCGTGCTCTCTGCTCTCTGCTCTTTGCTCTTCGCCCCCTGCTCTCCCCGCGCCGCCTCTGCCTGGCGTTTCAATTCCTTGACGAGCCCTTCGCGCTTGTGCACGAGCTCCTTGCGGGGCCGCTTGCCGTTTTTCGAGCCGACCGCGTATTCGCAAAACAGGGGGAACGCGATCGTCGAATCGCAATACGCCACGACGGTGTCGGGAAGCACGCCCGGATTGACCTTCCCCCAACTCACCGCTTCTGCCGGCGTTGCGCCTGACAGACCGCCCCACACCACCTGGTCGGTCGTGATCTGGATGAAATAATCGTTGCCGCCCTTTTGAATGCCGTAGACCTCCCAAAGCGTGGGTTGCCCCTGCAAATAGAAATTTTTCGGTGAGCCGCCGCCCAGGATCACGCAGCCGTTGCGCTTGCCGGCGAGGATGATGGCGCACACTTCATTGACGTCGCGGTTCGGATCGATCATCAGCGTGCTGCCATTCAGCAGCTCGTGATAGGCGATGTTCATGCCAATCGAGCTATCGCCAGGTGAAGAGGTGTAGATCGGCACGCCCACCTGCGCAGCTCTGGCGACGACCGAGTGCTCTTCGCACCCGGGGTACTGCTCGAGCAGGTCCAGCCCGAGCCGGTAGTGGAGCTCCGAGGTCGAGATGGGTCCTTCCAGCTTCGATCGAACCAGGAAATCGCGGATGTATGAGTCGGTCTCGAGCAGCACGCGCGCCGGGAACAGCACGTCGTAGATGCGGATGATGCCCTGCTCGTAGAGAGCGACGTCATCGACGAACGGCGACCCGCGATGCAGCGAGAAGTTCAGGGCGTAGTGCAGGTCGTGGTAGAGATTCGCCCCCGTGCTGATGATGAAGTCCACGAGCCCGCGGTCCATCATCTCGACGACGCAGCCACCGATGCCGGCGGGCGTCATCGCACCGGCAATCGTCAGCCCGATCGTCGTGTCTTGGTCGGGCGCGAGCATCTTGTCTGAGAAAATGCGGCAGGCTTCCGACAGCCTCGCGGCGTTGAACGCCTGAAATCCCTCGTCGATCAGGTGCCGGACTTCCTTGCTGCCTTTGGGACGATAAAAACCGATGGGTTTGCCCGAAAGGACGCCTTTGGATGCAGGGGCGCCCGGATGTCGATACGGCATGGGACGTTCATCTTACATCTGCCGTCGCGAGGCGCGCGCGGCCTTGACAAAATCTGAACGGAGGACAAAGGTACTCGCGTACATGCAGGCGGAAGTCGAAGCCGTACGCGTTGCGCTGCCGGAGTGGGCGGTGTACGCCATCGCCGGGGGCGGGCTCCTGCTGCTCGTGCTGCTGTTCGTCATCTGGCGGAAAGGGCGACCCTTTGCCGCCGGCGACGTATTCCGCGCCAGCCGGCTCAGCTCGGGTAACCGCGTTTTTCCCACCCAGGTGCTGATTTCACCGACCAGCGTCGTGCATTACAGGCCGGAATGGTTTGGCCGGCTCGAACACTCGATGCACATGGCGCACGTCGCGTCGGTGAGGATCGACACCAATCTGATGTTTTCGGATGTGTTCATCGAAACGACCGGCGGAGCCAGCCCGATCCAATGCCATGGGCACAGGAAGGCTGACGCGATGCGGATGAAAAAGCTGATCGAAGGGTATCAGACCGAATATTACCGCGCGAAACCCACGTCTCCGCCCGACACTATGCCCCGTCCGACTAATCTGTAGTTCCGGTTCCGAGCGTCCGATAAGTGAGGCTGGACAATATTCTGTGGATGATCTCATTTTTTCCGCGCGACGAGCGACAGCGACCAAACCCGAGAGCGAAAGCGAACTCGACGCCAGGTTCCGGAATCTGGTCCAGAGCCCGCTTCGAGCCGGCATCCTCAGATATCTGAGCGCCCGGCCCGAAGAGAGTTTCGACGCGGACTCGCTCATGCAGACGTTTGGACGTCTGCGTATGGACGTCGAAAACTGCATACGCGAGCTCGTCGGATTCGGCGTCGTTCGCGGTCTTCCCGGTACGCCCGTCTGCTACACGGCGGCGCGCCCAGACAGCCCTGGCATAGAAAAACTGCTCGATCGGTTCCTCGAGCGGCGGGCGGCGATCAGCACCGAAGACCAGTCACCTTCCGTACAGCGCTTCCGAGAAATGATCGGACGCGACGAGAAGATGCTCATCGTCTTCGAGTGGATTCGCACGGCCGCGAAGTCGGACATCTCCGTACTGATCCTCGGGCCGACCGGCTCCGGCAAGGAGCTCGTTGCCCGCATGATCCACGAGCTGAGCCGGCGGCAAACCGCGAAGTTCCAGGCGGTCAATTGCGCCGCGCTGCCCGACACGCTGTTCGAATCGGAAATCTTCGGCTACGAAAAAGGCGCGTTCACCGGCGCGCACGATCGGAAACCCGGCCGCCTCGAGCTCGCCAACGAAGGCACGCTGTTCCTCGACGAAATCGGCGACCTCTCCATCGTCGCCCAGGCGAAGCTGCTGCGCGTTCTCGAAGAACGGCGCTTCGAGCGGCTCGGCGGGAACAAGTCGATCCACGTGGACTTCCGGCTGATTTCCGCCACGAACAGGCCGCTGGATCAGTTCGTCCGAGACGGGCGGTTCCGCGAGGACCTCTACTATCGCGTCAACGCGTTTTCCATCCGCCTGCCGTCGCTGCGCGAGCGCCAGGTGGATATTCCTGTGCTGGCCAACAGGTTCCTCGCGCGTTATTGCGCGGCAAACGGGCTCCCGCTCGACGCGAAGTCGTTCGCGCGAGAGGCGATCGATGTGCTGATTGCCTACCACTGGCCCGGCAACATCCGCGAGCTCGAAAGCACCGTGTCGCGCGCCGCGCTGTCGGCCCCCGGCCGCGCCATCCGCGCCGCCGACATCGAATTTCTTCACGCCGCAGAGCCCCCGACGGAGGAGACAGGCGAACGCCTCCCCTCTCTCCGCGAAGCCGAGCGGGCACACATCGTCAGGATTCTCGACGCATGCAGCTGGAATAAGAAGGAAGCGGCTCGCATTCTCGAAATCAGCAGGGGAACGCTTTACCGCAAGATCCTCGAATTCGGTCTGGAGCCTCAGGCTCAAAATAGCCAGTCGCGAAACCGGGTCCGACGCCTCACAGCGGGTTAGAGATCGTCGTCCCGAAACAGCACAGCCTGAGAATTTAGGCTATGTGCCTTATGAAGCAGGCAGATAGCGCAAATTTCGCCGTTCATGTGCCGTTTTGGCACACGTTGGGCCGGCTCGCCGACCTGACACTTCCGTGGGCATCTTCTGTACTCTACTGAGCGCATTGGACTTAGCGCGCGAGGTGGTCGTGCGCTGACAGGGCGAACGATTTGCACTGCGTAGCGCAGGCTTAGGCTATGAACCAGCTTCCCATTGCGGCTCGGCTCTACGTCGGCTCGGTCATCGCCGGCGGAGCTCTGCTTCTGGGAGCGTTTTTTCCGGTTCAGCCCTTCCCGCATCCGCTGTGGTTCATCACGCTCCTTCTGCTCTCGTCGGTCACTTCGGCGTTCAAGGTCAATCTGCCGCTCGCGCGAAGCGGCTCGACCATGTCGGTCTCTTACGCCGTCGATTTCCTGTCACTCATCCTCCTGGGACCCGCGCAGACGATGCTCGTCGGCGCCCTCAGCGCGTGGAGCCAGTGCACGTTCCGGATGACGACGAAGAACCCGCTGTATCGCACGCTCTTTAGCATGGCGAGCCTTGTGATCAGCGTGCAGGCGGCAGGAGGCGCGTTCCATGCGCTCGGCGGAACCCCCGGACTTGCGTCGATCTCGCTGGCCGCCATGGCAAAGCCGCTGCTCGGAGCGGCGGGCGCGTATTTCCTGTGCAACACGGCACTCGTCGCAACCGCCATTGCGCTGTCCACGCACCAGTCGCTCGTCAAGGTCTGGAATGAAAATTTTCTCTGGAGCGCGCCGAGCTATTTCGTCGGCGCAGTTGCGGCCGCGGGCGTGGCGATCGTCATCGGCGGCACGACGAATTACTGGGTCGCCATTCTCGCGGCGCCGCCTCTCTATCTGACCTACCGCAGCTACAAGATCTATCTGGGGCGGATTGAGGACGAGCAGCGTCACGTGCAGGAAGTGTCGGACCTGCATCTCGCGACGATTGAAGCGCTGGCTCTCGCGATTGACGCAAAAGACCGGACCGGCAAATCCCACATTCGCCGCGTACAGGTGTTCGCGGCAGGCCTCGCGAAAGCGATCGGCATGTCGGAAAAAGAGATCCAGGGCGTGAAGACGGCGGCATTGCTGCACGACATCGGAAAGCTCGCCGTCCCCGAGCACATTCTGTCGAAGCCGGGACCCCTGACCCAGGAGGAATTCCAGAAGATCCGGATTCACCCGCAGGTCGGCGCGGAGATCATCGCCGGCGTGCCGTTCCCGTATCCAGTCGCGCCGCTCATTCTCAGCCACCACGAACGGTGGGACGGCAAGGGATATCCGGCCGGCATGAAGGGCGACGAGATTCCGGCAGGCGCGAGGATTCTCGCGGTGGTGGATTATTTCGACGCGCTCACCTCGGAGCGGCCCTACCACAAGGCCATGAGCGATGAGGGCGCGGTGGGACTGCTCCGGCAAGAAGCGGGCAAAGCGCTCGATCCCAACCTGGTGCAGATCTTCATCTCGAATCTCGAGGCGTTGCGCGCCGAAGCGGAAAACACCTCCGAAACGGTGCGGACGCTGGCGTTCCCCACGGGGCTGAACGAAAAAGCACGCCCGGCGGTTGGTCTCCTGCCGGAGCCGACCAACAAGACGGTGTTCGACGATATCGCCCTTGCACACCGCGAGATTTACGCGCTTTACGAGATTGCGCAGGCCATGGGCACGAGCCTCGGCGTGGCCGACACCATGGCGCTGATTTCATCGAAGCTGAGCAACCTCGTACCGTTTTCGTGCTGTGCGCTGTTTCTCTACAACGAGGAGCTCGAGAACCTGCGCTGCCGGTTCGCAACGGGCATCGACGCAGAGATCATTCAGCAGGTGTCGGTGAAGAGCGGGTTCGGCCTCACCGGCTGGGTCGCGCGCAACCGCCGTACGCTCGTCAACGCGCGGCCGAGCGCCGACCTCGAAGCCGCCGGCATCTCGGCCACCACGTCGCTGCAGTCCGCACTCGTCTGCCCGCTGGTATTCAACGAGCGGTTCATCGGCACGCTTTCGGTCTATCACATCGATGCGGGCTGCTACACCGACGATCACCGCCGGCTGCTGGATCGCGTATGCGAGCAGGCGGCGGCGGTCATCTACAACTCGATCGTGTTCGAGCAGACGCAGGAAGATTCGCTCACGGATCCCCTCACCGGGCTCCCGAACACGCGATTCATGTTCATGCATCTCACCCGCGAGCTCGCCCGGGCGGAGCGGCTGAAGTCGGAAGTCTCGCTGCTCGTGATGGACCTCGATCACTTCAAGGAAATCAACGACAACCACGGGCATCACGTCGGAGACCGCGCGCTGCGGGAAATCGCCAGCGTGCTGCGCGCGGCGATCCGTCCCTATGACATCTGCGTGCGGTATGCCGGTGACGAGTTCATCGTCGTGCTGTCAGGCTGCAGTGCAGAAGAGGCGGAGCGGAAGCGTATCGAGCTGCAGACCGCAGTCGATGAAGTGGATTTCGAGGCGAGGCCCGGCAAACGCCTTCAGCTCGGGATCAGCATCGGCGCGGCGATTTTCCCGCACGACGGAAACACCTACGAAATGCTGCTGGCGACGGCCGACAGCCGCATGTACCGCGACAAGACCGCCCGGAAACAGACGGCGAGCTTGGATTCCGGGCTGGTATCGCTGCGCCAGGAGCCGATGGCCGCGATTACCGACTCCGAGCTCGAACGCGCCGCGTCCGGCGTCCTCTAATCGCGCCTAAGCCGGATCTATCCAGTCGGGTCTGCGTCCGCCTACGCCAAACAACAGCAGCGCCGTACCGGTAGCGCCGAAAATCAAGCCAAGGCCATCGGTGGCCGGCGTCTCCCAGGGAAAATCCCGCACGACAAGCACCACGGCTGGGATGACGAACGCGAGGCCGAGCGAGATAGCCATCGGCCGCCTCAGCACCAGCCGCAGCAGCCACCCGCGCGCGCGTTTGCCAACAGCCACAGGAATACTTAATCACACTTCGCACAACAGTTCGACGCAGAGGCGACAAGGCGCAAGAGGAAAGAACGACTTCTCTGCGTCTTGCGGCTCTGCGTCAAAGCGACCAGCCGATCTAGAATCGTCTGAATGCCGGTATTCCCGATCCGTGCGGCGGTGCCGGCAACACCGCGCGCGCACATCATCACCCTCGACCTGCAGGGCCAGTCATTTCCTTACCTCGCGGGCCAGGCGGCGTATCTTCAGCCGCACGGCGCGGACAAGAAACGGCCATATTCAATCGCTTCCGCTCCCGAGCAGACAGCCCGCGATGGCACCATCGAGTTCCTCGTGCAAACCGGGCCGGACGGCGCGGTGGGTTTGACGCCGGATCTGATCAAGCCGGGCACGCCGGTATCAGTGGAAGGTCCGCTCGGATCGTTCACGTTTCCGCCAGCACCCGACGAGCGGCGGTTCGTATTCATTGCCGGCGGTACGGGTATCGCGCCGCTCCGATCGATGTTATGGCATGCGCTGCTGGCCGAACGCGATGGACACGTGGGCCTGATTTACAGCGTCCGCTCTCCGGACGAGTTCGCATACATGCCCGAGTTCCAGCGCCTCGAAGACGAAGGCCGCATCGATTTTCGCCACACCGTCACGCGCGCCGCGAACGAGAGCTGGAACGGACGCCAGGGCCGCATCGACGCAGCATGCCTCGACGGCCTGATCGTACCGGGCGACACGTTGTGTTTCGTCTGCGGTCCGCCCTCACTGGTCGGAGAAATACTGCCGCAACTGATGGCTTTGGGTGTTCGAGAGGATCAGGTAAGGATCGAAAATGACGCCGTATGGGAGTGGCAGATGGGCAGATGAAGAACTCAGAAACCCCGAATCTCACAACCTGACATCTGCCAATTCTCGATTCAGAAACCCATTACCGAGTATCCAGCGTCCACCATCATGATCTCCGCCGTGACGCCCCGGCTGGCAGGGCCGAGCAGGAACATCGCGGCGTCGGCCACTTCGCTCGTGTCCGTGTTCTTGCGCAGCGGTGCATGATCGCGGTAATGGCCGAGGATGCTCGAAAAGCCTGAAATACCCATCGCCGCGAGCGTCTTGATCGGACCGGCCGAAATGGCGTTGACGCGGATACCCTCGGGGCCAAGTTCGGCGGCGAGATATCGGACCGACGCCTCGAGCGCAGCCTTCGCAACCCCCATCACGTTGTAGTTCTTGAACACCCGTTCGCTGCCGAGATACGTCAGCGTCAGCATGCCGCCGCCGCCGCGCTTCTGCATCAGCGGCCGCAGCTGCCGCGCCAGCCCGATGAACGAGTAGGCGCTGATGTCGAGTGCGATCCGGAAGCCCTCCCGCGACGTCTGCGAAAACGGGGCGGCGAGCTCTTCGGCCCTGGCGAACGCGGCACTGTGAACGAAGAAGTCGAGGCCGCCGAACTCGCGGTCGAGCGAGGCGCCGAGCTCGGCGATCTGTTCGTCGCTGGACACGTCGCATGGGAGGATGAGCGGATTGTGCGCGAGCGTGGCCGCCAGCTCGCGGACATTCTCTTCGAGACGTTCGCTCGGATACGTGAGCGCCAGGCGCACGCCCGCGGCGTCAAGCTTCTGGGCGATCGCCCAGGCGATCGATCTCTTGTTGGCAACTCCGACGACGAGCGCGTGCTTTCCCGAGAGCTCAGGCATGAGTGTCTTTCAGATTGTGGATGTCAGATTGTCGATTCGGACTTGTCGTTCCCGGCTCTATCGCGACCGCTTCTTCGGTCCCTGATGCTGGCCATTCGGCCGCGAACGCATCTGCGAGCCGGGGCCTTGCGGCCGCCCGCCTGGCCGGCCGTGAGGACCTGCCGGCCCTCGAGAGTTCCCCCCCTGGCCGCCGCTTTTCGCAAAGCGCCCTGGGCGCGAATTGTTCTGGAAACGTCCGCGGCTCTTGTTCGCCTGCCGGATGGTGAACTCGGGCGCTGGACGCGCCACCGGCTCGCGCTCGATGCGCGGCAGCTGGGCTCTGATGAGCGGCCTGTGCAGGCGCACTTCTTCGGGAGCGGTCTCGGCCGGCGCGTTGCCGTTATCGTTATTGTTATGGTTCGAACCGTCGGCGGCGAGAGGCGCCGGCACTTCGAGCGGTGTCGAGTCGGGTTCGGTCTGCGCGCTCTGAGTCACGAGAATGCCGGGCGGCGCACCGTCGTGCTTGACCGACTCCAGCACCTCGTCGTATGCCTCTTCAACCGAGGTTTTCTTTTTGCGCAATCTCGGCACCTTGCCTCCCTTATATGGATGCTCGGTCTCGCACGTCGTGCAGCGCGTCAGTCGAATATCGTCGCCGACCATGGCCACAATAGTGTGGTTGGCGAGGCGGCGCTCGCGCGGGCAATAGTCATCGAGAATGTCACCAAGCCGTAGCTGACGCTGTTGCATGAATCTCCCGAATTAAAACCTTTAGGCCGGGATTGATCGCGGGACTGCCAGTCTACTACGGCGCCAGCGCGCCTCGCAACCAGGCATTCACTTCGCCCAGCGCCTCAGAAACGGCCTCCGGACTGGTCGATTGAGGGGTCCTGCGAGCGCGCACGGACGCCTCTGGTGTCACGACACCGCGCACGGACTCATCGAAAAACGGACTATATCGCTGCCATTCCGCGACGCTCAGCGAACCGAAATCGCGCCCTTCGGCAACGAGGCCGCGCACCATCCCGCCGACGATTTCGTGTGCTTCCCGAAATGGGACACCCTTACCCACGAGGAAATCCGCGACATCGGTCGCCAGCAGCAATCCCGACGCGGCCGCGCGTGTGGTCTCGGGGAATATCTCCAGACCATCGACGACACCGACGAGCGTGGCCAGGGCGCCCGAGACATTGTCTTCGGCGTCGAAGACGGCTTCCTTGTCCTCCTGCAGATCCTTGTTATAGCCGCTCGGGAGACCCTTCATCGTCGCCAGCCAGCCGGTAAGGTGGCCGATGATGCGGCCCGACTTTCCGCGGATCAGCTCGAGCGGATCGGGGTTCTTCTTCTGCGGCATCATGCTGCTGCCGGTGCTCGACGCGTCCGACAGCTGAAAGAAGCCGTGTTCTTCGTCGCAGAAAATAATCAGGTCTTCCGACAACCGGCTGAGGTGCACCATCGTCATGGCGCAGGCGTGCAGAAAGGCCGCGACGAAATCGCGATCGGACGAGGCGTCGATGCTGTTGGCAACCACGCGCGAAAACCCGAGACGCGAGGCCAGCATGGCGGTGTCGATTGGATAGTTGGTGCCGGCGACGGCGCCAGAGCCCAGGGGCATGGCGTCGGCCTCGCGCGATGCCCATTCGAAGCGCTCATAGTCGCGCCGCAGCGCCGCGGCGTGCGACAGGAAAAAATGCGAAACGAGCACCGGCATCGCCCGTCGCAGGTGGGTATACGACGGCATCACCGCGGCGCCGGCAGACTCGGCTTGCCTGGCAAGCGCGCCAACGACGCCGGCCAGCTGCTTCCGCAGCAATGGAATCCTGCGCCTTAAATAGAGACGCAAATCGAGGGAGACCTGCTCATTTCTCGAACGGCCGGTGTGCAGACGTTTGCCGAGATCGCCGACCCGCTCCACCAGCTGCCGCTCGACGAATGCGTGCACGTCCTCGTCCGGGCCGTCGACAAACCCGGCGTCGGTCCGCGCGCGATCGAGAAGGTCTTTCAATATCGCCGAAATTTTCTGGACATCGTCGCCGCTGAGCACGCCGGCTTTGCCGAGTGCTTCGACCCACGCAAGGCTTCCCGTGACATCGTCTTCGAAGAGCCGCTTGTCGAACCGGAACGAAGATCCGAACTGAAACGCGATGGGATCGGGCTCGGTGCTGAATCGTCCTGACCAGAGATTTGTCATCGGTTATTTCGACACGGGCGCAACTGGAGCGGCGGCGCCGGCAGCGCGCTTATCGCCGGTGCGGGCAAACCGCGACGCGCACTCGACCACATGGCACTGGCCCTTATCGAGCTTCATGCGGACCATGCCCGTGACGCGCGGCTGCACATTCTGAACGAATGCATCGATCGCCGATCGCGCCGGCGAGAACCACAGGCCGTTGTCGACGATACGGACATATTCCATCGAGAGAGGCTGTTTCAAACGCTGGAGATCGGTCGGAGTCACCATCGTCTCGAGAGCCTGGTGCGCGCTGTGGAGCACGAGCGCGGCCGGCGCCTCGATCGTCTCGTGCGCCATCTGTCCGGCAGGGCGGCCTTCGGCCGCGCCGATACGGCCGACGCCGTGCACCCCCGCGATCGTCTCCAGGGAATCGATCAGATCGACGAGCGGCATCTCTATTCCGTTGATCGCGGCCGGCGCGCCGCTCTGCCATTCGATCTCCACGACCGCCGCGGTCCCGGCCGCTTCCGCCGCGGATTTGGTCAACGTGTAGAGGTCCTGCGGAAGTGTCTCGGGTACGCCTTCGGACGCATGCCAGGCGAGAGATCGGCCCCACAAGTTCTGATCGACGCTGTATGCGGCCGAGACGAGCGGAACCGGGATGTTGTGCGCGCGCGCGTAGGTGAGCGACTCCGCGCCGGTCCATTCGCGCGCGGGCGCGATCACTGAAATATCTGGATCGATTGCAGGCGCCGAGACATCGATGCACGTGCTGCCCACGCCGCCGTGAGCGATGGCGCGGGCGCCTTCCATGTGCGCGATCTCGATCAGCTTCTTGGCAAGCAGCGCCCGGGCCAACGCCGCGGGCTGAGGGCGGCACCGCTCGTCGAGCGCGTCTGCCTGCAGCGCGGGCAGGATGTAATCGCGGGCGAACTCGTCGCGCACGTCGAGAACATGGCAGCGAACTGCGCCGATCGCCATCGCGCGCTCGCGAATCCGGTTGAGATCGCGCGCACGGCCCAGATCGACAGTCAGCGCAACGACCTCGGCGCCGTGTTTGTCGATGAGCCACGGAATCGCCAGCGACGTTGCGAAATCGCCGGTATATGCGAGAACGACCTTCGTCAATGCGACCATGCCTCCAGCTGCTTTGCGAGCGCCTTCGCGTGGCGGGCATCCTGGGAAATCACGAGGATGGTGTCGTCGCCGGCCAGCGTGCCGACGACCTGCTCGAGCCTGGCGCGATCGATCGCCAGCGCCAGCGGCTGCGCAAGCCCGGGGCCGGTCCGCACCACGATCAGCTGCTGCACGCAGGCCACGCCGCTCGCATATTCAGCCATCGCCTTCTGCAGCGCGGCACCGGCGTTGGGCGGCACCTGCGGCTCGGCTCCCTGCGGCTGATACGCACCGTCGGACGACCGCTTGACGAGGCCGAGGTCGCGGATGTCGCGCGACAGCGTCGCCTGCGTGACGTTGTAGCCCCGCGCTTTCAGCCGCGTGCGCAGCTGTTCCTGACTGTGAATCTGTTCGTTGCCGACGAGCTGGAGAACCGCCGCCTGCCGGCGTGCTTTCATAACCATACAGAGTTGCGAATTATTATACACAGGCGGATTATTTTTGCTGTATATTTATGCTTCGCGATGGATACTTCTTCATTGACCGATCGGGCGGCCGCGCCGTCGGGCGCAGGCACGGGTAGTGGCGTGAACGTCGGCATTGCCGGCGCCAGCGGATTTGCCGGGCAGGAGCTGTTGCGTCTGCTCGCCGGACACCCGCAGGTCCGCATCACCTCGGCGATGTCGTCGTCTCCGGACGGACCGCCGCGCACGCTTCCCGCGCTCGCCCGCATCTGGGACGGCGTCATCGAGCCGTTCTCGGTGGAAAAGCTCGCCGCCGCGTCGGACGTGGTCTTTCTGGCGCTCCCGGAAGAAGCAGCCGCCAGCCTCGCGGCTGGTCTTGTCGATCGCGGCGCCCGCGTCATCGACCTGTCGGGCGCGTTCAGGCTGCGCGATGCGGCCGCGCGGGAGAAGTGGTATCCGGCCACGCAGCTCGGGGAGTTGAAACCGGTGTATGGCCTCACCGAACGCAACTCGAACGCGCTGCGCGGAGCGCGCCTCGTGACCAATCCGGGGTGTTATCCGACGGCCGCGCTGCTCGCGCTCGAGCCGCTCGCCGAGGCGGGCCTCCTCGCGGGTGAGGTCGTGATCGACGCCAAATCAGGCATTTCCGGCGCTGGAAAAAAGCCGAGCGACCGTACGCACTTCTCCGAAAATCACGGCAGCGTCGCAGCCTACGGCGTGTTCGGCCACCGCCACACGCCCGAAATCGAGCAGGAGCTCGGGATGCCGGTCACGTTCGTGCCACACCTGGTTCCGCTCGACCGGGGAATTCTCGAGACGATCTACGCCAAGGTGAAGCCGGGAACGACCTCGGCGCGAGTTGCCGAGCTGATGAACGCCGCCTATAAGGATGCGCCGTTCGTCCGTGTCACAGGGGAAACGCTGCCAGAGATCAAACACGTGGCGTACACGAACTTCTGCGACATCGGATGGCGTGTGGACGCCGCCGGCGGCCGGATCCTGCTCGTGTCGGTCATCGACAATCTCGTGAAGGGGGCCGCCGGGCAGGCGATTCAGAACATGAACGTGATGCTCGGATTCGACGAGCGGACGGGTCTGCTGCGGGTATGAAACCCGTCGTCATGAAGTTCGGCGGCGAGTTGCTCGAAGAGCCTGAACGTGTCGCTTCGCTTGCCCAGGTCCTGGCGAAGCTCGCCAGGAAGACGCCGCTCGTAATCGTGCACGGCGGCGGGCGGGAAATCGATGCGGCTCTTGGGCGCGCCGGCATCCAGAAGCGGCAGGTCGACGGCATCCGGATTACCGACGAGCCGACGCTCGAGGTCGTGGTCAGCGTCCTGGCGGGGCTCGTGAACACCCGCTTCGTGGCCGCGCTCGGGACTGCCGGTGTGCCCGCTGTAGGCCTGACCGGCGCCGACGCCGGTGTTGGTGTCGTGCAACCCGCTCCGCTGCACGTGTCGACGACCGGGGCCAACGTGAATCTCGGCCGAGTGGGCGACCCGATTGGGCGGCAGGTGCCCGGGCTCCTCGTGGACCTGTGCCGGAAGGGCTATGTGCCGGTTGTCGCGAGCATCGGGGTGTCGCGCGACGGCGAGCTGTTCAACGTGAACGCCGACACGCTGGCCGCTCATCTCGCGGGCAGGCTGAAATCGCCGAGGCTCATCATCGCCGGGGCCACCAGGGGCGTTCTGGCGTCTGACGGTTCGACGATTGCCGACATGACGTTCGCAGACGTCGACGCGCTGGTGGAAAGCGGCGGCGCAACCGCCGGCATGATCGCCAAGCTTGCCGCTTGCCGGACCGCGGTGGAGCGAGGAGCGGCTGAAGTGTTCGTTGCCGACGGAAAAGATCCGGGCGGCCTTGCCGTGCTCGCGCGTCATGGACGCTCGGCCGGTGCGGGAACGAGCACGAGAATTACTAAGGGGAAGGCGGCGTTAGGCCGACAATTAAGAAAGCGGGCGTCATGACAAGTCAGGTTCGAGAGCTCGAGTCGCAGCACATCGTTCAGACCTACCGCCGCACGCCCATCGTGCTGGTCCGCGGCAGGGGTGTGCATGTGTATGACGACGAGGGCCGCGAATACCTCGACCTCCTTGCCGGAATCGGCGTGGGCGCGCTCGGGCATGGGCACGAGGGGCTGGCACACGCAATCGCCGAGCAGTCGCGCGAGATGATCCACACCTCGAACCTGTTCTTCCATCCGCTGCAGGGGCAGGTCGCGGCCCGGCTGGCCGCGCTCTCGGGCCTGCAAAGAGCGTTTTTCTGCAACAGCGGAGCCGAGGCGGTAGAGGCGTGTCTGAAGTTTGCCCGCCGCTTCTGGTACACCAAAGGTGTGAAGGACCGAACCGAAATCATCGCCATGGAAGGTGACTTCCACGGCAGGACGATGGGTGCGCTGTCGACGACGTGGGATGAGCATTACCGGGCGCCGTTCATGCCGCTGGTGCCGAATGTCAGGTTCGTACCGGTGAACAACCCGGCGGCGCTGCAGAGCGCGGTAACCGAACGCACGGCGGCGATCATCCTGGAGCCCATTCAGGGCGAGGGTGGCGTGCGCCCACTGACCCAGGCGTTCGCGGATGCAGTGAATGAGGTGACTGCCAACACCGGTACGCTGCTGATTGCCGACGAAGTGCAGTGCGGTCTGGGACGGACCGGCCAGCCCTTCTATTTTCAGAAGCTCGGCCTGCGTCCCGACCTGGTCCCTGTCGGTAAAGCGTTGGCGGGCGGCGTGCCGATGGGCGCGGCGCTGGTCAAGGAAGAGGTTGCGGCAGCGATATCGTTCGGTGACCACGGCACCACATTCGGCGGAAACCTGCTGGCCTGCCGCGCGGCGCTGGTATGTCTGGATCACCTGACTGACGGCTTGATGGATCACGTGAAGAAGGCCGGCTCATTACTCGAGAACCGGCTTCGCGAGATGCAGGAGAAACATCCGGCGATTGTCGACGTCAGAGGCGCGGGACTCATGTGGGGCCTCGAGCTGAACGTCGACGCAACTGCGGTTCACGAGGCCGCGATCAGGCATGGAGTCCTGGTGAACCGGACCGCGGGGAAGGTCATCAGGCTCCTTCCCCCTCTCGTCATTACCGAGGCCGAACTCGACCGGGCACTCGGATTACTGGACGCTGCGTTCAGCGAAGTTCTGGCAGGTGTCACGATATGAGCAAAACGGTTGTTTCCCCCTCGCGCCGCAGAAAGGCGCCCGTCCTTCGCGCGGCCGTCCGCGGCGATGTGAAAAAGATCCACGATTTGATTCAGCGCAATCAGCAGGCGGGTCATCTCCTGCCCCGTCAGCTGAGCGAACTGACGTCGCGCATCGACCGTTTCGCCGTGTGCGTCGACGGCCGGGGCGCGATCGTGGCCTGTGGGGAGCTGGCGCCGCTCAGCTCGTCGGTCGCCGAAATTCGCTCGCTGGTCGTCAGCGAAGGACGCCGCCGCGAAGGTCTCGGCCGCCGCATCGTCGAAGAGCTGCGTGGGCGAGCCATTGCCACCGGCTTCGACGATCTTTGCGTCTTTGCTCATGAACCCGCGTACTTCGCGCACATGGGCTTTTCGATTGTTCCGCACACCTGGCTGCCGGAAAAAATCATGGCCGACTGCCGGAGCTGCCCGCTGTTCAGGAAGTGCGAGCAATTTGCCATGGTGATGGACCTCGACCCTGCGCCCGAGGTCCGGCCCAACGCTCAGCTCCATGTCTAACGCGGCCGCTCGCACAGGCATTCGAATCGAGACGGTCGACGGCGGTGTCACGGCGCCGGCCGGCTTTACGGCCGCAGGCGTGTATGCCGGCATCAAGCCGTCTACTCACGCCTGGCCGCTCGACGTGATGGTGATGACCGCCGACCGTCCTGTGCCAACGGCGGCGGTGTTCACAACGAACAAAACGATAGCCGCGCCTGTCACCCTGTCGCGCGAGCACCTGGCGAAATCCGGAGGGCGCGCCAAGGCGATCGTCTGCAACAGCGGGTGCGCAAATGCGTGCACCGGCGACGCCGGACTCAAAGTCGCGCAGTCGACGGCGGAATTCACCGCGGGACTCCTGGGGTGCAGCCCTGAAGAGATCCTGATCGCGTCGACGGGCGTCATCGGCGTGGACCTGAACCTCGACAAAGTCATCGATGGCGTCACACGCGCCGCGGCGTCGCTGAGCCGGGACGAACATCACAAGGCGCTCCTGGCGATCATGACAACCGATCCGTTTCCAAAGGAGACCGCGGTCAGCGTCGAGACAAGCGCCGGAGTGTTCCGCGTTGGCGGCATGGCGAAAGGCTCGGGGATGATCGAGCCGATGATGGCAACCATGCTGGGGTTCATCACATGCGATGCGGAAGTGCCGCCAGCGATGCTCAGGAAGGCGCTGACGGCAGTCACGCGCGACACGTTCAACGCCATTACCGTGGACGGCGAATGTTCGACCAACGACACGGTGTTCGCCATGGCCAGCGGTGCCAGCGGGGTCGTCATCGACGACGGACTGTATCCGGCGCTCGAGGCAGGCCTGCGTGAGGTTGCCAAGACGCTCGCGATCGGAATCGTCCGAGGCGGAGAAGGGGCAACCAAACTCGTGACCGTGCGCGTCACCGGCGCAATCGAGTGGGGCCACGCCGAGCGGGCCGCGCGCACCATCGCAAACTCGCTGCTCGTGAAGACGGCCGTGCATGGCGGCGACCCCAACTGGGGCCGTCTCGTCGCCGCGGCGGGCCGATCCGGCGTCCCGTTCGACCTCTCCCGCGCCGCGGTTCGGATTGGCGGCATCGTGCTGTTCGACGCAGGCCAACCCTACGACTCGAATGCCGAGAAGGCCGCTGCCCATCTGTCGGGAAAGGAAATCGACATCGAAGTCGACCTCGGCACCGGCGGGCGGGAGCAGGCCACGATCTGGACCTGCGACCTCAGCGCCGAGTACGTCAAAATCAACGCGGATTACCGCACCTAGACATGCCTACGCACGTTCGCACGAAGGATTTCGTGTCGGTTCTCGACTTCGATCCTCAAGAGCTCGAAGAGTGTCTCTCGCTTGCCGCGCGGGTCAAGCGCGACCGCGCGCTGGGCAAACAAGCGCCAACAGCAAACGCGCTCGGGGGCGCTCACGTCGCGCTCCTGTTCGAAAAGCCGTCGCTGCGCACCATCTCCACCTTCGAGATCGCCGTCCGCGAGCTCGGCGGCGATGTCATTACTCCATATCCGGTCGCCGCACTCAGCGAGCGCGAGCCGGCCGTTGACGTGGCGCGCAATCTCGAAAGGTGGGTGAAGTGCGTCGTCATGAGGACGTATGCGCACTCGACGCTGCTCGAGTTCGCGAAGGCGGCACCAAGGCTGCACGTGATTAATGCCTTGAGCGACACCGAACACCCGTGTCAGGCGCTCGCCGACCTACAGACGCTGAAGGAGATCTGGGGCGACTGGCAAGGGCGCACCGTTGCGTTCATCGGCGACGGCAATAATGTGGCGACGTCGCTGGCGCAGGGTGCCGTCATGCTCGGAACCACCTTCCATCTCGCCTGCCCCGAGGGCTACGACCTTTCTCCGAATGTCGTCGAGCAGGCGTTGCAGGTGGCGCGGCATGGAGCGAAGATCAGGATGTTCCGCGATCCGGCCGAAGCCGTAAGAGAGGCCAATGCCGTATACACGGACGTGTGGACGTCAATGGGACAGGAAACTGAAGCAGCCGAGCGGAAGCGGGCGTTCGACGGGTATCAGGTGACCGCAGCGCTGATGCGCCAGGCCCGCGACGGCGCCGCCTTCATGCATTGCCTTCCCGCGCATCGCAACGAGGAGGTTGCGACCGACGTATTCGAATCGCCTGCGTCGGTGGTTTTCGATCAAGCCGAAAACCGTCTGCACAGCCAGAAAGCGCTTCTGCTGACGCTGATGGCCAGCCGCGCCGCCTGAGTGACCGTCGTTCATGGCAGCTCCCTGGACGCGCCATTACGATCCCGAAGTTCCATCGACACTCGCTCCGTACCCTGACAAGACCCTCGTCGACTACCTGCGCGACGCGGCCCGCGTTGCGCCCGACGCGCCTGCGATCTTCTTCAAAGGCTCCACGATTTCGAATGCCGACCTGGAGCGCCTGAGCGACAGGTTTGCCGTGGCGCTGGCAGCGGCCGGAGTGGGAAAAGGCAGACCGCGTCGCTCTGCTGCTGCCGAACTGCCCGCAATTTCTGATTGCCGAGTTCGGCGCGTGGAAGGCCGGCGCCACCGTCCTCGCGCTGAACCCGCTCTACACCGCCGACGAACTTCGCGACCCGCTGACAAGCGCCGACGCGAAAGTCATCGTCACGCTCACACCGTTTTACGGACGCCTCAAAGAAATTCAGTCCGGCACTCCCGTCAAACGCGTCATTGCGACGAGCATCAAGGAATATCTGCCTCCGATGCTGCGTGTGCTCTTTACTCTGTTCAAGGAAAAAAAGGACGGCCATCGCATCGCGCTCGAGCCGGGCGATGCGTGGTTTCAAGACTGGCTTCGTGACGAGCCGCGCAACGACGATCCGCGCCGCTCGGACCCGGCGCCTGACGATCCTGCGATCATGCTGATGAGCGGCGGCACAACCGGCGTGCCCAAGGCGGTCGTCGGCCCGCACAGGTGTCTGGTCACGGCAGGACTGCAGCTCAGCACCTGGCTGCACGCGCCGAAAGGTGCGCCTCCAGATATCGCGCTCGTGCCGCTGCCGCTCTTTCACGTGTACGCCTGCGTTGGTGTGCAGAGCCTCTCGATCATCAGCCGCACGCCGATGGCGCTCGTGCCGAACCCGCGCGACATAACCGACCTTCTCAAGACGATCAAGACCGTCCGGCCGACGCTGTTCAGCGCCGTACCCGCGTTGTTCATCGCGCTGCTCAATCATCCGAAGGTCAAGAGCAAGGCAGTGGACTTCAGCTCGATCCGCGCTTGCTTCTCCGGCGCCGCCCCCTTGATGGCGGTAACGAAAGAGCACTTCGAAGCCCTCACCGGAGGCCGCATCGTCGAAGGCTATTCGCTGACGGAAGCGATGATGGCGTGCGTCGTGAACCCGCTCAATGGCGTCAACAAAGCCGGGTCGGTGGGCATTCCGCTTCCCGACGTCGAAGCCGCCATCGTCGACGCGGAGACAGGCTCGAGATTCCTGAGCACCGGCGAAACAGGAGAGGTCGTGCTGCGCGCGCCCCAGCTGATGGCCGGCTATTTCAAGAACGCGGAAGAGACGACGCGGGCGTTGCGTGCGCATGAGGAGACGGGGTCGACGCCGTCGATCGGCACCGGACCATGGCTTCACACAGGCGACCTCGGCTATCTCGACGAAGACGGATATCTGTTCATCGTCGATCGCCAGAAGGACCTGATCAAGACCAGCGGATATCAGGTATGGCCGCGCGAAATCGAGGAAGTGCTCGCCGGGCATCCAGGCGTGCAGGACGTCGGCGTTGCCGGAGTGCCGGATGACCTGAAGGGGGAGGTGGTGAAAGCGTGGATCGTGAAGCGGGACGGAATGAACCCCACGGTCGATGAACTGCGCGCGTATTGCAAGAACAAGCTGGCGCCGTATAAAGCGCCGGCCCATGTGGAGTTCAGAAAAGCACTTCCGAAGACGATTGCCGGGAAGGTGCTCCGGCGCGTGCTCGTCGACGAGCACAAAGCTATCGATACGTCAGGGTCCGGGAAATCGTAGACGGATCACATTGAGTTGCACTTCGGCACGACAGCGCTCGTCACTTCACAACGATTTCACTTGTATGCCGGACGCTTGAAGTTCCAGTTTCACTGCCGCGGCGAGCCCCGCTGCGTCCGGTGTGTCGCTGTGCACGCAGATTGTTCGTATCGATACCGCGATCTCCGAGCCATCGCGGGCGGTAACTCGCCCATCACGCACCATCCTCACCGCACGGCTGGCAGCAAGCGCATGATCCGAGATGACGGACCCTTTGACCTGCCTTGGCGTCAGCGAGCCGTCCGGCTCGTACAGATCGATCCGCGAAGCCTTCGGCGGCGACCGGCAGGCCAAGCCGCAAGCCCGCCGACAGCAGCTCCGACGCCGGCAGGCCAACCAGCAACAAGCCTGGATCTAGTGACAAGACCGCGCCGGCGATCGCTTCGGCAATGTCACGGCGCCGCACGCTCATGTTGTAAAGCGCTCCGTGCGGCTTTACGTGGCGCAGCGTGGCGCCTTCGGCCCTGGCGATCGCGTTCAATGCGCCCACCTGATACAACACCAGATCGGCGACGTCGCGCGGATTGACGTTCATTTCGCGGCGGCCGAAACCCACGAGGTCGGGAAATCCCGGATGCGCGCCAATCGCCACTCCCGCGGCAACGGCGCGGCGAACGGTCTGACGCATCACAGAAGGATCTCCGGCGTGGAAACCGCACGCGATATTTCCCGAGGTGATGCTCTGCAGCAGGATCTCGTCCGTGCCGGTGTCGTAAATACCGAAGGACTCACCGATATCCGCGTTCAAGTCTATTCTTGGTCGCGAGGGCCCCCCGCCCAGCGCCATTCGCGGCGACATCAGTAGCTCTCGGGATCGTCGGGGGAATTGGTGCGGCCGACGCCAAGCGCGAACTCCGTGCCCCATCGGCCCGGACCTTCGATGTGGATGCCGAACTGGTCGAGCATGCGCAACGTACCGTGGCTCACGATGTCGTCGATCGTTTCGGGACGCTGATAGAAGCCCGGCATCGGCGGACAGACGATCACGCCCATGCGCGACAACTTGAGCATGTTCTCGAGGTGAATGTCGCTCAGCGGCGCTTCCCGCGGCGCGATGAGCAGCTTGCGGCGCTCTTTGAGCACCACGTCCGCGGCGCGATGGATGAGGTTGTCGCCAAGCCCGTGCGCGATCGCACCCAGCGTGCGCATGCTGCACGGCACGATCGCCATGCCCATGGTGAGAAACGACCCGCTCGAAATCGCGGCTCCCTGGTCGCCAGACTGGTAGGTGACCGTGGCGAGACGCTGAACCTGATCGACGGTGTACGTCGTTTCGTGGAGGAGCGTCCGGCGCCCCCATGGGCTGACGACGAGGTGGGTTTCCACGGACGCCTCACGGAGCATTTCAAGCAGCCGGACGCCGTAAATCGCGCCCGTCGCTCCGGTGATAGCGACGATCAACCGCTGGGGGGACATGGCGGCAGTATATCTCTCTAGCCGGTAGCCAGTAGCCTGTAGCTGGTAGCTTGCTGGTAGTCGAGAGCCGTTATCTTCGCAGCTAACAGCCCCTGCCGAGCGGCGTGGAGCGGGGCGAGGGGCCCCCGCGAGTAGCACAGATCGAAAGGGGCGTATCGCGCAGGAAACTTCGCGAGCAGCTCTCTGATGATCTATGCAGCATCGGAGTGAGATCGATCACAAGATCCCCGAGATCGGCTTACATCGCCGCCCCTTCAGGATATTGCAGCGCCAGGCGAAGTTCCTTCGCGAGCGACTCGACCGTTGTGCCTTCGCGCTTCCACTGGCCGTCGGTCTCGAAGCGCAAATCCCCGATGCGCCGGCCCCAGGGAGCGATGACGCGGCCAATGGCGCGGAAATCGCCGCGATCGGCGTGTTCCTGATCCATGCGGCGGACCACGTCGGGCGCAACCCGGATGAACGCGCGCAGCGCGGTGGCGCTCTTGATGCTGTACTTGCGGCCGTTCCACGCGCCGCCGAAGACGAGCGCAATCTGCTTGAAGTAGTTGACGAAGAACTTCTTCATGTCTTCATAGAATGCCGCCTTGTTCCGGGAGCCGAATGCGTCGGCGGCAAACAGCTTCTTCAGCTCCTGGGCGAGCGGCGCCTGAGCGACGCGGCCGGTGCCGACGCCGAGCAGCTTGATTTCTCCGGCGAGCGGCGAGTCGTCTCGATCGTTCAGCGCGCGCACGATGTCGTGCGCGATCGCGAGACTGTCGTCGCGATACAGCTGGCGTCCCGACAGGCTGACGAGATGCGATGCGTTGAGGCGCGTGTGTTTGGCGTTGATCGTCACGAACATCTGCACGACGTGGTCTTCGGGCAGCCGGTCGAAGATGATCGCCGGCACCGAAAAATCCTCTTCGCCGAAACGCTCGATGTCGGCGTGCAGCGCAAGCAACCGGTGCTGCCCGTCGATCGCGCGGAGAATCCCCTCCCGCTCCGGTACTTTCAGTACGCCGACGCGTGCATCTTCGCCGGCAGGCTGGAAGGTGAGCTTCTCGTCGCAGGAAATGATGACGGCGCCGGGAATGGACGGCAGGTCGCGCGCCTGCCGGCACTGCTCGTAGTACTGAACGAGCTCGTCGATTTTGCGGCGGATGATCTGCCGTTGGTATGCCTTCTCATTGGAGGCTATCCGGCGCTCGAGCAGGTCCCAATTGACCTTGGACGGCGTCCCGCGACGCTTGCCTCCTCGAACGGGAGGCTCGGCCTGCTGTCCGTAACTGAGCACCTCGAAGCGGACGAGCTTGTCGATGTCACTTGCGGTCAGCGACGCCTGGTAGAACTGCACGCCGAACTGCTGCATCCGAATGGCGGCGACGTTGATCATAGGGATTTGCCGGGCCTGCCGCCGTGACGCGAAGGCCAGGGCGGGCCGAGAGCCGAGTTAAGAACGCGAATTCTACCGGGTATCGGTCGATCTATATAACAGATTTGCTGTCAGTTAGATAGATGGCCCTCTCTTCGGTCAGCCGGTTCTTGAGCAGCACCAGCACGAGCAGAAAAGCCGTGAAAAGGACATAGGCGGCGAGCGCCCCTTCAAGGCTCAGGGAGCGGCGAATCGGCCGGCTGAACACGCCATAGACCATCTCCACGTGCACCCAGTAGACGAACAGCGACGCCCTGCCCAATTCCGCTAAAGGCGACCAGGCACTCAACTTATGCCGAAACGGGGCATGCTCCCAGAGGTACCCGAGTGGAAGCGTGAGGATCAGGAGGCCCACTCGCACGAGGAAAAACGCCGGTGAGCTGGTCCAGAACTCGGAGCGCTCGTAAGGCGACGGCAGAAAGGAGGAGAAATACCCTCCAAACGCCAGCGCAGCACCCGTAGCAGCGAGCTTTGCCTGAAAACCGGGCATCGACCGCCCCACTGCTTCCGCGCCGCGACGGGCGTCAATCAGCTCTCCAACCGCCGCTCCGGCAAACACGAACCCGGCCCACGGGAACAACGTAAAATTCGTACGGCCAGGGATCGGCCGGAAATACCACTCGATCGGATCGGGAAGCCAGTTCAGCCAGGGAGTCGTGCGAATGATGGGCGTCAGCAAGGCCATCGCGAGCGCCGCGCCGGCGAACAACACACCGCGGACAACCCTCCTGCCGGCCGCCCGCCCGCCTATGGCGGTCAACACCATAGCAGGCCCCATGATGTTGAGAATGTCCACTTTCAGCAGGCTGACGGCACTCTGGAACCCGCTGAGAACGTATGACTGGATGCGGAATAGAAAGGCGAGGCCGAATATCTGCCAGCCGCGGTTTTCGGCGGCCCGCCACGACGGACCGAACGCGCCCGTCCGGCGATGCTTCGATTCAGCGGACAACACGACCGCGATCCCGGCGAGAAACAAGAACAGCGGCGCTCCGAAACCGCCCAGCACCATCGCATAGCCGAACAGCGGCCGCGCACGCTCCGATACCGACGTCCACGAGTCGAGCACATGGGCTTCGATCATGATCAGCACAGCGACGCCGCGCACCCAATCGAGGTACGCCTGGCGGGCCGGGCTGACGGTCATCGCGTCGGAAGGTGAATCTCGGTGTCGCCCAGCTGCAACTCGCGGGCGCTGTTCCAGCTGAACGAGCGGTTTTCCGGCGGAGAGGTATAAAACAACCGGCCGGTGCGCATCTCGAATACCTCGACCCAGGAGGTGCCGCGATTACTCACGACAACCCCGACGAGAGCGCCATCAGGCGACCAGCGCGGCTGCGAAAACGCCCGGTAGTTGGATTCGGACGATCCGCCGATCGGCAACTTGGCTTCCACGCGCAGATTGCCGTCGAACGAACGCGACGGAAACACCCACAATCCATCCGCTGCGGTCACCGCGAGACGCTGGCCGTCCGGCGACCATGCGGGATCGCAGGCGCCCAATCCCGCCTCGAGGCGGCGCCAGTTCGATGGCAGACCCACCCAGACTCCGGTGCCCTGAATCGTTCGCGCACCCTGTTGCGTCGCCGGTTCGCCCGTCGCGGCGCACAACGCCACCATCGCACCGTGCCGGTCTTGATTGATGAGGGACGTGGCGCCAGGAGGAAGCGCGCCCTGCGCGAGTAGGGCCGCCGAAGACACAAAGAGCCACGAGGCTGCAAGGCCGTGGATCTTCGAGAGCCGCATGCGCGTTAGTTTACTTGCGCAGGGGTCTGAGCGGGGATGGCTTTGCGTCCGCCGAAGACCGATGCGAAGGCGAGCCAGCCCATTGGCATCAGCACCAGCAGATAGGTCAGGTACTTGCCATAGAGGCCGTCAGGTCCGTACGGCTCGGTCGCGATATGAAGCGGCTCGCTGTACGGAAAAATGTTGGCTTCGGTCAGCTCGTGGAATCCGTAGATGACCAGCTGCACGACGAAGATCATCAGAAACACCGCGGTGACCTGGAAGAACAGCCCCAGGTTCACGCGGTGTCCGAAGCGCGACCAGAGAGAAGCCACGAACGCAGCGAGCGCCATGCCGGCAACCGCGCCGAGAATCATGTCCATGGCGCGCATCTGGAAGACCAGCGTTCCCATCAGCAGCGCGGTTTCCATGCCTTCGCGGGTAATCATCAGAAGCGTAAACAAGAAAACTCCGGCAAACGCTGACGCACCGCTCTTCATCGTGGACGATTGCAGGTGTCCTTCGATGTCTTTCTTGATGCGCTTGGCGTGACGCCACATGTGAACGGTCAGGGAGGCAACCGAGACCGCAGCGGCCAGCGCGAGAACGCCTTCCCACAGCGCCTGATTTTTTGCCTGGAAGAACAGCCAACCGGCAGCGATACTGAGCACGACCGACGCGGCGATTCCCCAATGGACCGCGGGGATCAGTTCGGACCGCTGACTCTTGCGCAGATAAGCAAGGCTGATGGCGATGATCAGGAAGGCCTCGAGCCCTTCCCGCAGGGTGATGACGAAAGCCTGCAGCATATGGTTTTCAGGTAATTGAGACTAAGTCTCGTTTTCTGAAAGTTTATCCAAGGAATATCCGACCGGTCAAGTCGGATTTCGTTTGCGCGACCAAAAGTGTTTGCCTACACTACGAATACCCCCATGAAGTTTAGCCGTCGTTTTCTGGCCGCTACTCTGCTGCTTTGCGGAGGTCTTACTGCATTCGCCCAGCAGCCGACGTTCCGCACCGGCGCGCGGACTGTAGCCCTGTATGCGACGGTGACAGACGCGCAGAAGCGGTTAGTGCCGGACCTGACGCAGGAAGATTTCGAGATTCTCGACAACGAGAAGCCGCAGACGGTCGAGTTGTTCATCAACGAAGTGCAGCCGATCACCGTGGTCGTGATGCTCGACACCAGCGCCAGCATGACCGGCAACCTGAAGCTGCTCGAACAGGCGGCTGAGCAGTTCCTCCTTCGTCTGTTGCCCAAGGACAAGGGCCTGGTCGGGGCGTTCAACGACAAGATCGAGTTCTTCCCTGCCACTTTCACCAGCGACCGCGACAGGTTGATTGGTGCGCTGAAGGACCTCGACTTCGGCAATCCCACGCGCCTCTATGACGCCATTGCCTCGAGCATGGATCGCCTGCACAAAATCGACGGCCGTCGCGTTGTTCTGGTGTTCACCGACGGCGCCGATACGGACAGCCGCAGCAACATGGGGAGCGTGCTCGAACAGGCGCGCCTCAACGAAGTGATGATCTACGCCGTTGGTCTCCGCACCGATTATTTCAACGGGTCTCGGCAGGTCCGCTCGAAGCCTGACTCAGGCCTCAAGCGGCTCGCCGAAGAGACCGGCGGCGGCTATTTCGAGCTCGACAAGTCGAGCGATCTCGCGCCCACCTTCACGCGCGTCGCGCAGGAACTGCACAGCCAATACGTGCTGGGCTTTACCCCAACCCTGCTCGACGGAAAGGTGCATCGGATCACCGTCCGTACCAAGAAGCCCGGCATGCTCGCCCGCGCGCGCCGCAGCTATATCGCGTCTGCCGATTCGAATTTAGCCTCCGACAAATTCGTGAAATCCGGTGATCGAGGCAGCGCCCTCAATCACGGGAGTCACGGCATCTCTTCCCTCTATCTGAGCGCGCGAGAGCACTCTCGCGTTCAGCGCCGTCCCGAGAATGCCTTCGTGCGTGAACCGGTGGTCCGAGGCATCTCCCGCGAGAAGCCCCATCGCGTCGAGCACCGCGAGCAGCGCGGCCGTGCCGGTGGCACCAGGCGAGCGCCTCAGAACCTCGCCATCGAGCACCGTGGCGCTTCGCAGATCTGCCGGCCCGCTCGCGGCGCCGGTGAAGATCGCGCCCTGAATCGGCGTCCCGATGGCGTCCGCGAGGAGCCGCCCCATCCGGACGAGCGCGGCTGCGTTCGACATGTCGATCGGGATACCAATGGCTTCGCTGTCGGCTATGGCATAGGTCTCGCCGGCGAACGCGATGTCGACGTTGACGGCGCGCGTGCCGACGCGGACTGCCAGGCCGCCTTGCTGCACCGAGGCGGGCGGCCCAATCAGAGAAACCCCGACGACGTGAGGTCTGCCCGGAGCAGCGGCATCAACGGCGCGAGGCCTGGCGCGAAACACCCCGGCCGCAGTGTCCACGAGCATCTCGCCTTCGACCCCCTCGATGAGCCTCTGCTCGAGCCCGATCGTCACTGCCGCGATAATCGCCTCGCCGGACACGAGCGGAAACCCCGCCGCGTGCATCGATAGCAGTCCAAAGTGAGCGTCCGGCGAAACCGGCGTCGTGATCATCGCGCCGTGCATGCCCGCATGCCCGCGCGGCTCGAGCATCAACATGCGGCGGAGCTGATTGGCGTTCCGCTGCAGCCACTTGCGCTTGTCGGCCATCGTTCCCCCTGGCACCGACGGCGCCCCCTCGACGATGAGTCGCACAGATTCCCCGGCGACTTCGGCATCGATGGTTTTGATTCTGAGCATCAAATAAAAATGGCCGGCACCATACGGCACCGGCCAGTTCCTTTTACTTTTTACTTTTTACTTTTTACTTTTTACTTTTTACTTTCGACTTTTAACTTTCGACTTTCTACTTTCTACTGCCCCAACTCCGACGCCGCGGTTTCCTTCAACCACGCGTCGTAATCGGCCTGCGACTTGATCGAATAGAAGCCGCGCATCCGGTAGTGACCAAGGCCGCAGAGCTGAGAGCAGTTGACCTCCCAGTCACCGGTCATCGTCGGCGTGAACCACACGGGAATGCTCTCGCCGGGAATCGTGTCCTGCTTCACGCGCATCTGTATGAGGCTGAAGCTGTGGATGACGTCTTTGCTCGACAAGTGGATGATCACCGGCTTGTTGACCGGCAGCGCCAGCTGGTTGATGGAGTTGAAATCGTCCTTGGCCGCTGGATCGGAGCGATCGAGGCCGAGAGGATTGTCGGCCGACACGAGCTTGATGTCGGTGCGGCCGAACTGCCCGTCGGCACCCGGATAGTGCGCATTCCACGCGAACTGCTCGGCGACCACGCGAACAACGGTCGCCTCGTTCTCGGCTGGGAACGCGTCGACACGGGCGGCCCAGGCAGGTATCGCAAATGCAACGATCAGCACCGCCTCGATGCCCGCGACGGCCCATTCGATGTAGCTCGCCACGTGGCTCTTGACGCCGTGGTAGTCGGCCTTGGGGTTCGCGCCCTGGCGGAAGCGAATGAGCGTGTAGACGAAGAACGCTCCCCAGCCGACGAACAAAAACGCCATCAGCCAGTGCGTGAGGACTGTCATCCGATCGATTTCGCCGGCGTGCGCAGATGCTGCCACCGGAATCTCGAGCCATTGACGCATCACCTCGAGCAGTTGGTTCATCTCGCAGCTCCCTCCGTTGCCTCTTCGAACATCCTGACCCGCCGACGCAAATAAATGAAAAAGAATCCGGCAATCGACGCGAGGACCCCGACGGTAACCAACAGCAGCGCGAACACGCCCGCCTGCATACCTTTGGTCTGCGAGGACTCCGCGTTACCGAAGCACACCGGGCATGCCAGCGCGAGCCGCGGAATGAGCAGTAACACGAACGTCGTCAGAACGGTCTTCATACGCCGAGTTTCCGCAGCTTGTCCATGAAATGGTTGCCGTACAGCACCAGGCCGGCCGAGGCGCCGAGCGACAGGATGCCGAGCACAACCTGCTCGTTGAACAAACCCCATACGCCAAACCACAGCGCCAGGATCACCGACAGCGAAATGAAGACGATGTGAAACCACTTCAAGGACATGGTGTTACCAAATCGTCCCTGGCGTCGTGCCGGGAATCTTGTCCGAGTTCGTGAGCAGTGGTACGAACATCATGAAAATAAAGAAGATTAACGTCAGCGTGAGCGCCCAGTAAATCACCTTGCGCTCGTGCAGCAGGTGCATGAAATACAGGGCGACGAGCGATCCCTTGATGGTTGCGACGACAAGGGCCACGGTCACCGCGGCGGCGACAGGCAGATGCACGTACGAGACACCAACCGTAATAATCGTCAGCACCATCAGGGCGCCGAAGATCATGAAGTACGTCTTGACCGATTTCTTGATGTCGTCAACCGAGTCGTGAGCGTGCGCGTCCATCGATCCTCCGTTACAGAAGATACAGAACCGGGAACAGGAAGATCCACACCAGGTCGACGAAGTGCCAGTAGAGGCCGGCAATTTCGATTCGGTTGGTGAACTGCTCCTTCGCCGTCTTCCACATCTTCGCGCCTGGACCCCACAGGTACGTGTTCACGATGATGCCGCCGATGATGTGCAGCCCGTGAAGACCGGTGATGGTGAAGTAAATCGCGTAGTAGGTGTTGTGCCACGGCCCTTCACCTGCGTGAAGGTGGTGCGAGTACTCGAAATATTTGATGATCAGGAACACGAACGATAGGAGGATCGTCGCCCCCAGGTATAGGCGGAACTTTCCGAAGTCGTTCATCTTCAACGACGCCCAGGCCATGACCATCGTCACCGACGAGGTGATGAGCACGACAGTGTTGATGAACGCCATCGGCACGCTGAGTTCTTCGTACCCGTGCGGCCATTCGACTGACCCGACGCGCAGCAGGATGTAGGACGAAAACAGCGCCGCGAACAGCATGACTTCCGAAGCGAGAAAGAGCCACACGCCGAACTTGCCGTTCGACAGTCCGGTATCGGGCCGGACTTCTACCGTATACGGAATCTCCATGCGGTCTCCCTAATCCCTCTGATTCTGTGGCAGGTAGTCCTGGGCGCGTCCGGGCACGCTGTATTCATACGGGCCGTGGAACACCTCGGGCGCCGTTTCGAAATTTCCGTGCGCGAGCGGCGGCGACGTCGTCGCGGTCCACTCGAGCGTGGTGGCTTTCCAGGGATTCGCCCCCACCGGCTTGCCCTTCCAGATGCTCCAGAAGAAATTGAAGATGAACGGAATCTGGAACAGCATGAGGCCCCATGCCGCGTACGACATGAACTGGTTCCAGTGCAGCACCGGCTGCGCGTGCGCGTATTGCACGCCGCCGTCGTAGAGCCGGCGGTTCACGCCATGCAGTCCCTGGATGAACATCGGGAAGAAGATGCCGTTGATGAAGATGAACGACCCGATGAAGTGAATCTTCCCGAGCACCTCGTTCATCTGGCGTCCGGTCACTTTCGGGAACCAGTAGTAGATCCCCGCCATCAGCGCGAAGATGGTTCCCGGCGCGACCACGTAATGGAAGTGGCCGATGACGTAATACGTGTCGTGCAGATGGATGTCGCTCGGCGCGAGCCCGAGCGGCAGACCGGTCAACCCGCCGATGCCGAACATCGGCAGGAACGCCAGCGCAAAGAGCATCGGCGTGTTGTAGCGGATCGACCCCCCATAGAGCGACAGGAACAGCGCGCTGAGGATGATGACCGACGGGATCGAAATGATCATCGTCGTCGTCTGGAAGAACGAGTTCATCGTCGTGCCCATGCCGGTCATGAACATGTGGTGCGCCCACACGATGAAGGACATGAAGCCGAGGAAGATGATGGCGTAGACCAGCACGCGATAGCCCCACAACGGCTTGCGCGTGTTGTTCGCGATGATCTCGCTGACGATACCCATCGCGGGCAGAATCAGCACGTAGACCTCGGGGTGCGCCAGGAACCAGAACAGGTGCTGCCAGAGCAGCGCGTTGCCGCCGCCCGAGATTTCCAGGGGCCTGTTGCCGACCACGAGCCCGCTCGGCAGGAAGAAGCTGGTCCCCGCCACCTTGTCCATGAGCTGCAGGACGCCCGCCGCTTCGAGCGGCGGAAACGCGAGCAGCAGCAGGAAGCTCGTCACGAACTGCGCCCAGACGAAGAACGGCAGCCGGAAGAAGCCGAGACCCTTGGCCCTGAGCTGCACGATGGTCACGATGAAGTTGACCGAACCGAGCAGCGACGACGTGATCAGGAAGATCATGCCGATGAGCCACCACGTCTGCCCGTTGGTTGCCGTGATGACCGACAGCGGCGGATAGGATGTCCAGCCGGACTGCGCCGCGCCGCCAGGCATGAAGAAGCTCGCCAGCATGACGCAGCCGCCGATGAAGTACACCCAGTAGCTCGCCATATTGAGCTTGGGGAACGCCATGTCGGGCGCGCCAATCATCAGCGGCATCACGTAGTTGCCGAAGCCGCCGACGGCGAGGGGCACGACGCCGAGGAACACCATGATGGTGCCGTGCATGGCGCCGAGCTGGTTGTAGAACTCCGGGAGCATGATGCCCCCCGGCGCATTGGCCGCGCCGAGCAGCGAGCCGATCACCGGAATGGGCTGCATCGGGAAGGCGAGCTGATAACGCATCAGCGCCATCAACCCGAATCCGAAGAGCAGAAACAGGAGACTCGTGATGGTGTATTGAATCCCGATGACCTTATGGTCCTGGGAAAAAATCCACTTCGTCACGAAGCTTTGTTCGTGGTGAACATCGTGCGCATGAGCGTGTCCATGCGCGTGAGCCGGTGCGTGTCCCGCTGTGGTCACGTTATCCAACTGCGTGACTCCTTGTAAGCGCAACGCGAGGCCGCGCCTACGGTCATGGTTCTTTTCCTAACGATGGGGAAGGACGCCGATTGCTGCCAGTTGACGGCGATTCTATATGGCGACGCTGTTGAGGCGCAAGCGGTGTTGACCGGAGGCGCCGCCGGTGTTGACCAGCAAAATCGCGCGGACTAACATTAGATGTTCTGGTACTCAAACGGGCCGCTATCGTCTAGGGGTCAGGACACGTGGTTCTCAGCCACGGGACCGGGGTTCGAATCCCCGTAGCGGTACCACGTCGCCGTTTCTCTACGTTCAGGAGAGTTTCGATGCATTCAAGATTTCTCGCAGTACCCCTGGCGATGGCTGTCGGGCTGGCAGCGTGCGGCGGCGGAAGCGAACCCGCACCCGCGACTCCGGCAGGTTCAGCGCCGGCAACGGCACCGGCAACAACAGTCGATCCGGCTACGGCAGCGACCGTTGCAGGCAAGGTGAATTTGGAAGGCACGCCACCGGCAAACGCACCGATTCGCATGAACGCGGATCCCGCGTGTGTCGCGGCCAACAAGGGCAAGACCCCTGCACAGGAAACATTCGTCAGTGAGGCGGGCGGGCTCGGCAACGTGTTCGTCTACGTCCAGAGCGGACTAAGCGGAACGTTCCCGGCGCCGACAACGCCTGTGGTGTTCGATCAGACCTCTTGCCACTACGTGCCGCACGTCTTCGGCGTGCAGGTCGGACAGCCGATCGAAATCGTCAACAGCGATGCGACGCTCCACAACATCCACGCGACGCCGAAAACGAACAGCGAGTTCAACACGGCGCAGCCGATTAAAGGGATGAAAACGACGCACACGTTCACGGCGAAAGAGGCCGACGTGGTCGTGCCGTTCAAGTGCGACGTGCACGGCTGGATGAACGCCTTCGCCGGCGTTCTCGATCACCCGTACTTCGCGGTGACGAAGCCTGACGGCTCGTTCAGCATTCCGAACCTGCCCCCGGGCAGCTACACGCTGGCGGCATGGCACGAGCGGCTCGGCACGCAGACGATGCCTCTCACCGTCGCGGCGAAGGATTCGAAGTCGGACGCGAACTTCACATTCAAGGCGGCTGGCGGAGCAAACTAGAAACACGTAGGGGCAAAGGGGAAGGGGCAGGGGCAATTACCCCTCGCCCTTTACCCCTTACCCCTATCAGGTTCACCTCCCCATGTGGCTTCACCGATACGCCAAATTCGTCTCCGCAGCTACTGTCCTCTTGATTGTTGCCGGCGGGCTCGTGACCAGCACCGGCTCTGGCCTCGCCGTTCCTGACTGGCCGACGAGCTACGGCTGGAACATGTTCACGTTCCCCATGCAACACATGGTGGGCGGGATCTTCTACGAACATGGGCACCGGCTGATTGCCAGCGGCGTGGGTTTCCTGACGATCATCCTCGCGTTGTGGGTATGGAAGGCCGAACCCCGCCGCTGGATGCGCGTGCTCGGGTTCACCGCGCTCGGCGCCGTGTGCGTGCAGGGACTGCTCGGCGGCATCACGGTGCTCTATTTCCTTCCTACGGCTGTATCGACGGCGCACGCAGGTCTCGCACAGATCTTTTTCTGTCTCACGATCGCCATTGCCCTGTTCACGTCGAGAGGATGGGCCAGGCCGGAACGCGGTCCGGTCGACGATCGCATGCTCCGGATCGTCGCAACCACAACGACGGTCTTCATCTATCTGCAGATCATCGTGGGCGCGACGATGAGGCATTCGGACGCAGGACTGGCGATTCCGGATTTTCCCCTCGTGTTCGGGGGGCTGTTCCCACCGGAGTGGACGGCTGCGATAGCGATTCATTACACGCATCGGGTCGGCGCGGCGCTCGTCACGCTGGCGATCGCGGCGACCGCGTGTCACGTGTGGTATCACCACCGCGATCGAACGGAGCTCAAGCGCCCCGCTGGAATCCTGGTGATGCTCGTGCTCACCCAGGTGACGCTTGGCGCGTTCGTCATCTGGTCTGAAAAGAACGTCGCCATCAACACCGCACACGTCGTCGTCGGCGCGCTTACGCTTGCCACTTCGCTCGTGCTGACGCTCCGGACGTATCGCGTGCGGTTTGGCGATGCCGCCTCGGTGGCGGTCCGCGTACGCCCGCCGGTCGCCTCGCATCTCGGACGCTCCGGGGCCCACGCGTGAAAAAGGCGTCGAGTGCGGTCATCGGCGCCGTCGATGGGAAGAGTCAGGCGACTGCGCTGCCGAGCGCAGCCACCCAGCGGGCAGCCGATTTCCTCGCGCTCACCAAACCCCGCCTGAACTCCCTCGTCGTCGTGACGGCGGGCATCGGGTATTACCTCGGTGCGGGATCGCAAGTGGATGTCGCGCGGCTCGCCGAAACGGTCATCGGCATCGCGCTGGTCGCCGGGGGCGCCGCGGGGCTGAATCAGATTTACGAGCGCGAGACCGACAGCCTCATGTGGCGGACGCGCATGCGTCCGCTGGCGGCACAGCGGATCACTTCCAGCGAGGCGATGATGTTTTCGCTCGCGCTCGCCGCGATCGGCCTCGCCATCGTCGCAGTCACGTCGAACTTCCTCGCGGCATTTCTCGCGTTGCTGACGCTTGTCTCGTACAACGTCGTCTACACGCCGATGAAGCGGCGATCGCAGCTGGCGACGCTCGTGGGCGCCGTGCCGGGCGCGTTGCCGCCGATGATCGGATGGGTTGCCGCGCGCGGAGCGTTGACCGCCGAGGCCTGGGCCCTCTTCGCGATCGTATTCGTCTGGCAGATTCCTCATTTCATGGCCATCGCGTGGCTGTATCGAGCCGACTTCGGGCGCGCCGGCTTTCCGTTGCTGCCGGTCATTCAGCCCGATGGTTCCAGCACGGCCAGGCAAGCCGTCATCTTCTCGATGCTGTTGATTCCGGTGAGCCTGCTGCCGTATTTCCTGCGGATGAGCGGGCCTGCTTATGCCGTCGGCGCGACGGCAGGCGGGCTCGGCCTGCTCTGGCTGGCGCTCTCGTTTTCGCTGAAGCGCCTCGATGATCGCGCCCGGCTGCTGTTTCTCGGCTCGATTACTTATCTGCCGCTCCTCTGGGGCATGCTCATCATCGATCGGCTCTAGGGGTCAGACCCTGTTTTTACCTTTTCCGTAAATGTTCGATTACACCCTCCTGCCAACCGTCAACGCGACGCTCAACGCGATCTCGGGCATTTTCCTGCTCGTTGGTTATGTGTTGATTCGCCAGCGGAAAATCAACGCCCACCGCAACGCCATGCTCGGGGCGTTCGGCTCGTCTACCCTGTTCCTGATTTCCTACCTCGTGTATCACGCACAAGTGGGCTCCAGGCCCTTTACAGGTCAAGGGCCAGTCCGCTACGTGTACTTCGCGATCCTGATTTCGCACGTCATTCTGGCCGCCGCTATTCTCCCAATGGCGATCTTCACACTGTCGCGCGGCCTGCGCGGGCGATACGTGGAACACAAGCGCATCGCGAAGAAGACCTTCCCCGCGTGGATGTACGTGTCGGTGACCGGCGTGATCGTTTATTTGATGCTGTATCAGATGTAGCCGGTAGACAAACAGCCGACAGCCCTGCATCAACCGCAGACACTTCCAACCCCTATTCTTCGAAAAAAGGAGCAAGATCGCTGGCACGGTGTCTGCGAGTCTTCCGCAGACGTCATGGTGTATCCCGGCGGCGTTCGGCTGCCTTCCTGTTCCCTCCTCCTGCTGATTGGGTTCGCCACGGCTTGCGGTTCGTCATCGACGACGCTCCTGAACCCGACCGGTCCGTCGCAGCGGTGCGCGGTAGCCATGAACGCCAGCACGTCCAGCATCTCCTCGGCCGGTGCATCGGGAACCATCCGCGTCTCGACCGAGAGAGAGTGCCCGTGGACGTTGAAGGCGGAATCCGACTGGCTCACCTTCAGCGTTCCGACAACAGGTCAGGGGACGGCAGAGCTGACGTTCTCCGTTCAGCCAAACCGTTCGACCTCGCCGCGCTCGATCGAGGTATCCGTTGCAGACCAGCGCGTCACCATTTCTCAGGAAGCTGCGACGTGTCCGTGGAACGTATCCCCCTCCCAGGTCGTGATGGCCCCGGCGGGAGGTGATCAAACGATCAGTTTGACCACGGAAGACTTCTGCTCCTGGACGATCGCGGCCAGCGACTCGTGGGTGGCTGTTGCGTCCGCCTCGGACGGCAAGGGCAGCGCGAGTATCGTTCTGCGAATCGCGCGAAATGAGGGCCGCGAGCGGACGGCCACTCTCGAAGTGGGCGGCGCAACGATTCCAGTCCGGCAGCTCGAGGGAACGCCGCCGCCCGTGGTATCGCCGCCCCCGCGGGACCACCTCCCGTCGTCGTACCGCCACCCGTTGTGGTGCCGCCGCCCGTCGTAGTGCCACCCGTCGTGGTGCCGCCCGTCGTGGTGCCGCCCGTCGTGGTGCCGCCCGTCGCGGTGCCGCCCGTCGTGGTGCCGCCCGTCGTGGTGCCTCCACCCAACCCAGGGCCGACACCACCACCGCCAAACCCAACACCGCCGCCGACACCTGTTCCCTGTACGTTCCAGGTGACTCCCACGGCGTTCAATAACGTTGCGATCGCACAGACGCCGCTGCAGGTCGACGTCACGACGCAGGCGGGCTGTGGGTGGGGCGCGGCGTCGAACGCGACATGGGTGACGATCTCCAGCGGCACGAACGGGACCGGCAACGGTCGCGTCGAATTGACCGCGGCTGAAAATACCGGCGCAGCACGCTCGGGGACGCTTGTCATCGCTGGTCAGACGGTGACCATAAATCAGCAGGCGTTCACCCCGACCCCTGTGCCCTGTACGTTCCAGGTGGCTCCCACGGCGTTCAACACTGTCTCGAGCACACAGAGCCCGCTGCAGGTCGATGTCACGACGCAGGCAGGTTGTGCGTGGACCGCGGCGTCGAACGCCACATGGGTGACGATTTCCAGCGGAGCGAACGGGACCGGCAACGGTCGTGTCGAATTGACCGCGGCTGAAAACACCGGCGCAGCCCGTTCGGGGACGCTTGTCATCGCAGGTGAGACGGTGACCGTAAATCAGCAGGCGTTCATTCCAACACCTGTGCCCTGCACGTTCCAGGTGGCTCCCGCGGCATTCAACAATGTTGCGAGCGCACAGACCCCGCTGCAGGTCGATGTCACGACGCAGGCGGGCTGTGCGTGGACCGCGGCGTCGAACGCGACATGGGTAACGATCTCCAGCGGGGCGAACGGGACGGGCAACGGTCGTGTCGAATTGACCGCGGCTGAAAACACTGGCGCCGCACGCTCGGGGACGCTTCTCATCGCTGGTCAGACGGTATCGGTCAGTCAGCAGGCCCCTCCGCCTTGCGCCTACACGATCAGCCCCACCAGCTACAGCCCATCGTCCGCCGCCGGGAGCATCTCGGTGACCGTGACGACCACGTCAACTTGTGCCTGGGTGGTCGCCGGCAACCCGGCGTGGGTGTCCGCGACGCCCCCCAGCGGGACTGGCGCCGGCACGACTGTGATTGCGGTTCAGTCGAATACCGGCGCGGCGCGTTCAGCGACGCTCAAAATTGCAGACAACGATTTCGTCGTGCAACAAGGGAGCGCCCCGTGCACATATGCGGCCGGGCCGACGACCCGAACGGTGCCTCAAGCAAGATCAACCAGGGACATCACCGTCTACACAGAGGCCCATTGCCCCGTGAGCGCCACCGAAAATGCATCGTGGATCGAAATCTTGACCGCGCCCGCCTTCGGCACCGTCGACATTACTTTCCGAGTTCAGGAAAACAAGGACGACGATCCGCGCTCGGCCCCAATCACGATCACCGGCGAAAATTTCGTTCACACAGTGACGGTGATTCAGGAGGGGAATAAGTGATTCTAGGCAACAGGCAACAGGCAACAGGCAACAGGCAACAGGCAAAAAATAGCTGGTAGCGAACCAAACGGGTTCCGCTACCAGCTTTCGACTTTTAACTTTCGACTTTTAACTTTCGACTTTTAACTTTTTACTTCCAACTTCAGTTGCTACTTCTGAGGCTCCAGCGCTCCGCGGCCGCGCGATGGGAACGCAAACCCGTCGTTCGACGGCCCGTTCTGCACGAACAGCGTGTCCTCGCTCAACGGATGGCCCGTCAGATATTGCTGGCCGGCGTTGCCCCAGTACTTCCCGGCCTTCAGCGTCGCATTGCGGCTGATCGTCAGCAGATGGTTGTAACGCGCGTCTGTCTGACTCCAACCGGAGAACTGCGCCAGGTCGCTGTTTCCCTGAATGACGACATCGAGGCCGAACGTGCTGGCGATCTCATCGGCGTTGATGATGCTTTCGATCGTCTCGAGCATCACGACGACGAGGAAGTTGTCGTTGATGGTCTGGCGGTAGCCGCCCGGAGCATCCGACCAGAACTGACCTGCCGTATTGCCCCCTGAGCTGCGGCGGCCGAACGGCGGATACCGCGAGAACCGGGCCGCATCGCGCGCCTCGAGCGCATCGTCAACAGTCGGAACGATGACACCCATGACGCCGAGGTCGGTCGCCTTCTGGATGTTCGCCTCGAGTGCGTCAGGCATGCGGATCATCGGCGCCGCGCCCTTTACGCCTGGGCACGCCGCAATCATCTTCTGAACGTCGGCAAACGTCAGCGTGGCGTGCTGCATCTCGAACCAGACGTAGTCCCAGTGCTTGCGCGCCTCGCAATACTGCTCGGGACTGACGGTCGAGATGGTGACGCTCGTGACCTTCTTGTTCTGGAAAAGCTCTTCTTTCGCCTGGTTCCAGAGCGGCCGCTGCGCGTTCTTGCTGAGGTATGACTTGGTCATCCATCCCCACCCGCGGGAGTCCACGGGAACCGGGGTCGAGCCCCAGGCGCCATCGATGAGATTTCCGGGCGTCGCTGCCGCCTGTCCGCCACCACCACCGCCGCCGCGTCGCCCACCACCACCTTCTTGAGCGGGAGCCGCTGCGCCACCTTGTGGTGCGCCGCCACCCTGCCCGTAGATGCCGATCGTCAGACTCGCCAGAGCAAGAACTGCGACGAAGATTCTGCGTACGTTCATGACTCCTCCTGAAACCCATGGAAATCCAACAATCGTGGGGATTTTACGGGCGGAAGTATTACATGAAACGGAAACCGCGGCGCTTTTTTCCGTTGGCTAGTCGGGGAGGTTCAGCTTCCGCATGAGCGAGCCGTACCGCGGATCGCGGCGGAGGGGCTCGAACCGCGGCTCTACCCTGAGATTGACGATCGACGGTTCCCGGTCGGCACAGGCCTGCTCGAGACGCGCGAACACCGCATCGCGATCGCCCATTCCGGTATAGGCGAGCGCGAGGTGGTACCCGGGAACGTATCCGCTTCCTGTTGCCGTTTCGAGCCGCCGAACCATCGCCGCCGCTTCATCCTGCGCGCCGTTCAACGCCTTGGCGTGCGCCAGCCAGGCAAGCGAGACGCGGTCTTCGCCATCCGGCCCAGCCGCCTGCGTCAACTCATCCACGGCTTCGTGGGTTTTACCGGCAGCGAGAAGCGCCGCGCCAAGTACGCGCCGCGCCGGGGCATAACCAGCGTCCATGTCGAGCACATGACGGCTGCGATCGATCGCGGTATTCAACTCGCCGGCGACGTATCGCACCCACGCCGCGCTGGTGGTGACAACCAGGCAGAACGGATCGACGTCGCACGCGCGATCGACTTCGGCTTTGGCTTCGGCAAACCGCGACATCGACGCGAGAAACTGCCCGTAGAAGCGGTGCGCCGACTCGCAGCTTGGCGACAGCGCGATCGCCGTTCGATATTCATCTTCGGCCACGCGCCAGTTCCATTCGAGCGCGCGGCGGATTTCGGCCAGGGCGAGATGCGCGTCCGAAATACCCGAATCGATTTCAATCGATCGAAGCGCCGACGCGCGCGCCTGCTCGAGCAGCGCGCGGGCCGGCTGGCTCGCGTGATTGGCAAGGGCAAGCCGCGCCCTGGCCATGGCGGAATATGCCGCCGCGAAGTGCGCATCCAGCTCGAGCGCTCGTTCGTAGTACGAAATCGCCGATGTCACGCCGTCGAGGCTGCCCCGGTTCCAGTGATACCGGCCCTTTAAATACGCCTGGTAGGCTTCCGTTCGCCGCGGCGTCGAACGCCCCAGCACATCGACCTGATCGGGGACCAGCTCCATCGCGAGCGAGCGTGCGATGTGCGCCGCCACGTCGGTCTGAAGGGTGAGCGACTCACCGAGCGAACGATCGTAGGTCTCCGCCCAGAGATGCGTTTCGGTGCGCGTCTCGATCAACTGCGCGGTGATGCGGATGCGATCGGCGTCGCTACGCACGCTGCCTTCGAGCAGATAGTCGGCCGCAAGCTCCCGGCCGATCTCGTGTGCGCTTTTCGGCGTCCGCTTGAAGAGCATCGACGAAGTGCGCGCGATGACGCCGAGACGGCCCGGGCACAGCCGTCCGATCTGCGTGATCATTTCTTCGGTCAGACCGTCGCTGAAGTATTCCTGCGCCGGATCGTTGCTCAGGTTGGCGAACGGCAGCACGACAAGCCGGACGCCGGCAGGATCGCGCGTGGGCGCCGCCGCCGGCGGCCGCACGATGTGAAGGCTGCGCGCGCCCTGAAGATCAGGACTCTCTACCGCGGCGATGAACCGGTAGCCGCGGCGATGCAGCGTCTCGACAAATCGCGGATTGTCAGCGTCGTCGCCGAGTGCGGCCCGCAGCCGCTTCACCGCGGCGTTGAGGCTGTGCTCGAAATCAACGAAGGTCCCCTTGGGCCACAGCCGATCGCGCAGCTCCTCCCGCGTGACGACGTCGCCGGGCCGCTCGAGCATGACCGACAGAATCTCGAACGGCTGATCCTGCAGCCGTACCCGGATGCCGCCCTTGCGCAGCTCGCGCGCGCGCAGATCGACTTCGAATATTCCGAATTTCCGGAGCGTGGAGGACCTGCGTTCCAGAGGCAACATGGAATATAGAAGTTTACCAGCCCCGACCTGTGTTTTCGCCATTTCACCTATGTGTCACAAGCGCCTAATCGCCGTTTTCTCAATGTGTTAGCGCGTCACTAACGTTTCTCCCCGCGGTTACCCGCGTTGCATTGAGGCACGCGGAGGCGGGCCGCACAGTGAGCGCATGACGCGCTCGCTTCTGATGCTGCTCCTTATCGCCGCGGCTCCGCTGTCGCACCGCGCGGCCGCGCAAGCCGACCTCGCCGTCGTGGTGAGGACTTACGACTACACCGACGGATCGCTCGACCGTCTTTCCGCCGCGCGCAAAGAAGCGGAAGGGATCTTCCGGAAGGCTCACATCTCGGTGCGCTGGATGGATTGTGAAGTGCCGAACAGGCGCGGCGGAGCAACGTGTACCGAGCCGCTTGTCGCCGGGCGTGATTTGATGATGCGCCTCCTGGATCGCGGCGATAACCAGCGGGAGAACGCGCCGCGCGCGGTCGGGCTCGGCGAGTCACTCGTCGATCGGGAGCGAAGCAGCGGAGTGCTGATGACGCTCGATCTTTCCGCCATTCGAGGCGTCGCGGCCGATACGGCGGTGGACATCCCGACGCTCCTCGGCCGCGCCATCGCGCACGAAATCGGCCATCTGCTGCTCGGAAGCTCGAGCCATCCCCGCGATGGCCTGATGCGCGCCTTGTGGTCGCAGGAGGAGTTGAGAGGACTCAAGCCGGCGTATTGGGGATTCTCCCCGAGAGAAGCGGCACAGATGCAACGAGCTTTGGTGCGTCAAGTGCGCTAGGTGCGCTAGGTGCGTTGGGTGCGTTGGGTGCGACAGGTGCGACAGGTGCGGCAGGTGCGCTAGGTGCGGGCGGGTGCGTTTTAGCTACCGGCTAATGGCTAATGGCCACCGGCTAGCAATATACTTCCCCCATGACCGCTCATACCAAATTCGTGCTGGCGGCAGCTATGGCTGCCTCGTTTGCCGCGGCGCCGGTGTTCGCTCAGACGAGCCGCCTCGGCGGCGTCGTGCGCGACGAAACAGGTGCGACGATTCGCGGTGTGATCGTCCGGGCCGAAACCGGCGGCGGCCGCACGTTCGGCGCGCCGGTGGCACTGACCACCGCGAGCGACGAACGCGGACGTTTCGTGTTCGTCGTCAGCCGGTCCGGAGAATGGCGGCTCACCTTCGAAGCTCCCGGCTTCGACTCGATGACGATACCAGTCGGCGTGAAGTTAGGCGCGCCGGCGCCGAATCTCGACATCAAGCTCGAGCGCAGGGAGACGCCGGAAGCTTTCGGCGCGCTGGCCGGCGTTGACTCCAAGTCGTTGTCGGCACAACTTGCCGCCGCGGCCGAGCTTTACGACGAAGGGCGGCACGATCAGGCCATCGCCGCGTATCGCGAGATCAAGGCGCGCGCGCCAGCGCTGACGCTCGTCAACGTACAGATTGGCAACTCGCTGCTAGCGAAAAAGTCGTATGCGGAAGCGGAGGCGGCGTTTCAGGAAGCACTCAAGGCAGACGCAACGGATTCAAACGCGCTCTTCGCCATGGGGGCGCTGAGAGAAGCGCAAGGCAACACAGCTGAAGCTCTCACCTGGTACCAACAGGCGGCGGCCGCCGACAGCTTGTGGACGTCGCCGCTGATGAAGCTCGCCGCGCTTGCCCGGGCGACCGGCGATCGCGACGGCGCCGCGCGTCATCTGACGCGGGTCGTGGAGCTGGATCCTGCATCGCCGGATGGGCAGAGGGCGGCGGAGCTGTTGAAGCAGTAGGTCCGAAGCGCCAGGGTCCGGCTAAAGCCGGACACTACGTACGCGGAATTAGTACAGTTACTCGGAATTACGTGAGCTGCTTCAAGGCGTCGTCGATCAGACGCTCGTTGTCTTCGCGTGTGATGTTCTTCTGAATCAACTTCGAAGCGATGGCCACCGACAGGTCGGCGGCCTCGTGACGAATCTGCTCCAGTGCTCTGGCGGTTTCGAGCTGGATCTGCCGCTCGGCGTTCTTGAGGATCCCGTCTGCCTCCGCCCTGGCCCGCTCCCGGAGCTCCCCGCGAAGCCGCTCTGCGTCGGCTCGGCTTGCGCCGACGATCTGCTCCGCATCGGCGCGCGCCTGTCTGATGATCGCCTCTGATTCCTGATTGAGGCGCTCGAGCTCCTGCCGCGCTTTCTCCGCGTCCGCCAGAGATTTGCGGATCGTCTCCTCGCGCGCCGCAAGCGACTGCAGCAGCGGACGCCAGGCGAACTTCGCGAGCAGCGTCAGCAGGACCAGAAACGTCACGATGGTCCAGATGAACAGCCCTGGATCCACCTGGACGAGCGGATTATCCATATCTCAGCTCAGCCTTTCGAACTTCCGCGCGCGTTCAGCCCAGAACGATCAGGAGCACGAAGACCTCGGCGAGAATCGCGACGCCTTCGAGCAGGAACAGCGGCAGGTTCACGGCTCCGGTAATCTGGGCGGCCGCTGCCGGCTGGCGTGCGATGCCTTCGGCAGCCGCGGCGGCGAACTTGCCGATGCCGAGCGCCGCGCCGATGACGATCATCCCGAGCCCGATGGCCGCGCCGAACAAATGCAGGACGGCTGCGTTTCCTGCGGCCGGGGCTGCCTCCTGCGCAAACACCGAACCGGTCGCCAGCGCGACGAACATCGCGACCGCTGAAATTCTGCCTGCAAAACGTACGCTATTCATTCCTCTGTCCTTTCGAAGTGAATCAGTGATGGGCGTGAATGGCCATGCCGATGAATACGGCCGTCAAAAGCGTGAACACATAAGCCTGAACGAGCACGACGATGATCTCGAGCGTCGAAATGCCGACCGCGAGCGGCAGCGACAGCACCACGCCGACGCCGATGCCGGCAGCGGCTTGCCCGAATTTCTGCGCAAAGAGAAACACGAACGACAGGATCGCCAGAATGGCGATGTGGCCGCCGGTCATATTGGCGGCAAGTCGCATGGTGAGCGCAAACGGCCGCACCAGCATGCCCATGAGCTCGATCGGAATGAGCAGGATGTATATCGGCCAGGCGAGGCCGTGCGGCACCAGGTTCATCCAGTGCTTCACGAAGCCGTGCGCTTTGGTGCCTGCCACGATGATCGAGCAGAACGTAATCGTGGCGAGCGCAGCCGTGACGTTGAAGTTTGCCGTGGCGGTCGTGCCGCCATGCACGACCCGCTTCAGGAACGAGTCCGGCGCCGTGTGCAGCACGTAATGGTCCAGGAGCGCTACCGCGTCGAACACCGGAATCAGCCCGATCGCGTTGGCGCGACAAGATGAAGAAGAACAACGTCAGAATCAGGGGCGTCCAGGTCTGGACCCACTTGCGGCCGACGTTCGGCTGCACCACGTCATCGCGCACGAAAAGCACGACGGCTTCGATGGCATTCATGAACCCGGTCGGCACGGGCCTCCCGGACTTCAGGAACCGGCGGACAACGACCGTGACCACGAGGAACACGACAGTGGCGACCAGCCACAGCATGAACACGTGTTTCGTCACGGAAAAGTCGACGCCGGCGATGGTCGGAAGGTGAATAAGCGGATGGTCGATCGAGCTGTTGGAAACGTGCTCGATGATCGTGTCCCCGGCGTTGAACGTCCCGGAGGCAGCATGTTCCGCGGCATGCCCGGCGGCTTCGGCGGCGGCGTGGGTTCCCTGCGTCGCGTGATCTTGAGCCAATATCGTCTTCTCAGGAAACAAACAGGCGTCTCAACCAGAGCGCCTCAATCATGTGCAGCGCGATGAAGTAACCGGCGAAGCTCGCGGCAAACGGTACCGGCTGCACGCCCAGGACGCCAATCGCCAGCCCGACATACGCGCCGAAAAAAACCAGCTTACCCGCGAACGCGCTGATCATCACCGACGTCAGCCCATCCGGATTGACTCGATGCACGCGTTCGGTCAGTACCGCGGTGACGGCAACGACGGCGAGGGGCGCCAACATTCCAAGCCAGACTTCCCTGCCGTATCGAGCGCCGAACACCGCCGCCGAAAGCACACACGCGAGGGTAACGAAAAGGGCCAGCTTCAACGCGATGTCCTTGCCTTACCCCTTGCCCTTGGCCTCTTGTCCCTTCCCAAACACCATCTTCGCCAGCTCGTAAAAGCCCACAACAAGCCCCATCAGCAAACCTCCCAGCAGAAACCAGGGTGATGTGCCGCGCCACTCGTCGATTGCGTATCCGATGCCTCCGAGCAGAATGATGGCGCCAATCAGCGTGTAGCTGGCAGCCGCTGCGGGCCCGGATTTGCGGACGTTCTCCTGCAAGAACCGGAAGGACCGAGCGAGGAAGTCCGATTGGTCGGGCATGGTGAATATAGCATACCTTGTGAAAAAGTTCACCAGCGCCAGATCCGCAATTTCCCGCCTGTTTTTACGCAAAAACAGCCCCGTTGGGCCGTTACCTTGCCGAGGCCACCCCCGCCGTCGAGGCGGTGCCAAGCGTCTGGGCGGAGGCCTCCGCAAACTCGAACAGCGGCTCCGGATATATCCCCAGCACCAGCGTCGCAACAACCGCCGTCACCAGCACAACTGCCAGCGCGGGGCTCTGGCGGGGTTCCGAGCCGGCCGGCTCGTTCTTCAACATCATGTAGACGACGATGCGGATGTAGTAATAGAGCGAGACGGCGCTGTTGAGCACGCCGATCACGGCGAGCCAGACGTAGCCCGACTCGATGGCCGCGCTGAACAGCCAGAACTTGCCCATGAAGCCGGCGGTGGGAGGTATGCCTCCCAGCGACAACATGAAAAGGAGCATCGCCACCGCCGCAAAGGGCTGCCTGAAAAACAGGCCGTTGAGATCTTTCAGCTCATCGCCTGCGACATCTTCGCGCCGCAGCATCGCGAGCACGGCAAACGCGCCGAGCTGCATGAAGGCATACACGAAGAGATAGACGAGCATCGCGGTCACGCCCCGCGCCGTGCCTGTCACCACCCCAATCAGCAGGTATCCAGCGTGAGCGATCGACGAATACGCCAGCATGCGCTTGAGATTGCTCTGCGTCAGCGCCGCGAAGTTGCCCACCGTCATCGTCACGACGGCGAGTATGTAGAACATGATGCCCCAGCCGATCTCCGGTGCCGCAGAACCCACTCTCGCCTCGACCAGGGATACACGCATCGCCGGGAGGCTCTCGATGAAGATTCGCAGCAACATCGCAAACGACGCGGCCTTCGACCCAACCGACAGAAACCCGGTAATAGGCGTCGGTGCCCCTTCATACACGTCCGGCGCCCACATGTGGAAGGGCACGGCCGCAATCTTGAACCCCATGCCGGCGACGACCAGGATCACCGCGAGCACCAGCCTCGGATCGGATTCCTTGCCGGTGAGCGCCGTCGCGATCGTACGCAGGTTGGTCGAGCCGGAGAGCCCGTACATCAGCGACATGCCGTAGAGCAGGATGCCCAGCGAAAACGCCCCGAGCAGGAAATACTTCACCGCCGCCTCGTTCGATCGGCGGCTCGGCTTCAGGAATCCCGTCAAAATGTAAAAGGAGATCGCCATCGTCTCGAGACCGATGAACAGCGTGATGAGATCGGTCCCACCCGCCATGAACATCATTCCGAGCGTGGCGCAGAGAATCAGGAAGTAGTACTCCCCCGCCCGCGTTCCCTCTACCTCGAGGTATCGCACGCTCATCAGAACGGTGAGCGCAGCCGACAGGAGAAAGATGACTTTGAAGAACAGCGCAAACCGATCGACGGCAATCAAACCTCGCGACACCTGAATATTGGCGTCGGCGACGGGAATGAGCGCGACGGCCGTCGCGCCCAGCACCGCAAGGGCGACCCAGGCGAGAATCGACTGCCTGTTGCGCGGCACCATCAGATCGGCAAGCAGGAGCAGGAGCGAACCGGCCGTCAGCACGATCTCCGGCAGGAGATAGTAGAAGTCGCTGAGATTGATGCCGGGTGGCACTAGCGCTGCCCCGCCTGCGCCGTGTATTCCGGGCTAATCCTGGCGACCACGCGGTCCACAGAGGTCTGCAGGCGATCGATGAACGGCTTCGGATAGAGGCCGATCCACACCGCAAGCACCAGCAGCGGCGCATACGTGGCGAACTCGCGGAAGTTCAAATCCACCAGGTGTTCGTTCTTCGGGTTCTCGATCTTCCCGAACATCGTTCTCTGATACAGCCACAACATGTATGCGGCTCCGAGCACGACGCCGCTGGCGGCGAACGCGGCCCACAGCTTGCTCGCCACAAACACGCCCTGCAGAATCAGCAGCTCGCCGATGAAGCCGTTCAGCGCGGGCAGGCCGATGGACGACATCGTCATGATGAGGAACACGGTCGCGTACACCGGCATCACCTTCGACAGTCCGCCGTATTCCGAGATTTGACGCGTATGACGCCGCTCGTAGACGTTGCCGACGAGCAGGAAGAGCCCGCCGGTCGAAATCCCGTGGTTCAGCTGCTGAATGATGCTGCCCATGATCCCGACCGGATTCAGCGCAAACATGCCGAGCATGACCATCGCCATGTGGCTGACGCTCGAATACGCGACGAGGCGCTTCCAGTCCTGCTGCGCCATCGCGCACAACGCCCCGTAGACGATGCCGACGATCGACAGCGTGACCATCATCGGCACGAAGTAGCGGGTCGCGTCGGGAAGAATCGGCAGCGAGAAGCGAATGAAGCCGTACGTGCCCATCTTCAGCAGAACGGCGGCGAGGATCACCGACCCGGCTGTCGGCGCATCGGTGTGGGCGTCGGGCAGCCAGGTATGGAACGGGAACATCGGCACCTTCACCGCAAACCCGAGGAAGAAGGCGAGGAACACCCAGTACTGGAGGTTGACCGGAACGTTCAACTGCTGGAATTGCGTGATGTCGAAGGTGTAGACCCCGGTGACGCTGTGGTTGAAGAAGTAGAGCGCCAGAATGCCGAGCAGCATGATGACGCTGCCGACCAATGTATACAGGAAGAACTTGATTGCCGAGTAGAGCCGGCGGTCGCTGCCCCAGATGCCGATGAGGAAGTACATCGGCACGAGCATCACTTCCCAGAACAGGAAGAACAGCAGGAAATCGAGCGACACGAAAGCGCCGACCATGCCCGTCTGCAGTATGAGGAGGAAGATGTAGTACTCCTTCACCCGCTCGGTGATGGCGCTCCACGACGACAGGATGGCGATGGATCCAAAGAGAGTCGCCAGCAGCACGAGCAGCGCGCTGAACCCGTCCACGCCCAGGAAATATTGCGCCCCGACCGACGGGATCCACGAGTACCGCTCGACGAACTGATAGCTGGGGTCCTGCGTGTTGTACCAGAACCACAACGGCACCGAGACGAGGAACCCGGCGAGCGCCACCAGGTTCGCGATCCAGCGGATCAGATTGGCGTTGCTCTTCGGGATGAACAGCAGAATCGCCGCTCCAAGGAGCGGCAGAAACAGGATGAGCGACAGAAGCGGAAAGCCGGCGACATTCGTCACGGGACTACCTCACGAGCAAATAAATGCTCACAAATGCGCATACGCCTGCCAGCATCAGCAGCGCGTAGTTTTGAATCAGGCCGGTCTGCACACGCCGGAACACGAAGCTCGACTTTTCAGACGAGCGCCCGAGCAGGTTGACCGCGCCGTCGACCACGTACCGATCGAACAAGCCGGAGATCCACGACAGGAAGACGGTCAGCCAGCCCGACCCGTTGACGGCGCCGTCCACGACGCGGCGATCGAATCCCCACAGGCCGAACGAGCTCTTCATCGTGCCTTTCATGAACGTGGCGTTGTAGAGCTCGTCGACGAAATACTTGTTGTAGAGAAGATTGTGCGCGCCCGCGTACCGCTCCTTGAGCCCCGCGGCCGCAGCGGGATTGACGACGTAGAGCCGATAGGCCGCGACGATGCCGATCAACGCGATCGCGACGGAGAAGGCCATGAGGCCGAGCTCCGCCGCATGCGAAATGTGCGGCTCTTCGTGCGCACCTTCCACGGCGGCTTGCCCCTCGGCCGCCGCCGGCGCTTCAGCGCCATGTCCGGCGGCAGACGATGCGGTAAAGCTTGGCGCGAGGAAATGCTCGAGCATGGCGCCGCCGCCGAGCGCCGGCGGAATGCTCACGAAGCCGGCGACAATCGCGCCGACGGCAAGTGCCATCAGCGGCACGGTCATGGCCTGGGGTGATTCATGCGGCCCGTGCCACGGGCCGTGACCGTGCCCGTGCGCGGCGTGATCGTCGTGCGGCGCATGATCGTCGGCCGGACCATGCGACACGTCGTGCTGCGCCTTGTGCGCTTGGCCGTGCGCGTGCGGATCGGCGGGATGGGGAGCGCCATGGACTGCCGCGGTATGCACGGCGGCTGCCGCGCCTGACGCACTCGCCGCACCTGACGCACCCGTCGCACCCAACGCACCCGTCGCACCCAACGCACCCTGCCCGTGCTCCCACGCGGGACCGCGGTAGGCGCCGAAAAACGTCATCGACATCAAGCGGAACATGTAGAACGCGGTCATCAGCGCCGTGACCACCGCGAACATCCAGATCGCCTTGTTGGTCAGGAACGTCCGGAAGAGAATTTCGTCTTTACTGAAAAAGCCCGACAACGGGACGATGCCCGCAATCGCGAGCGTTCCGATCATCATCGTCATGAAGGTGACCGGCATGTAGCGCCTGAGTTGTCCCATCCGGCGCATGTCCTGCTCGCCCGCCATCGCATGAATCACCGAGCCGCTGCCGAGGAAGAGGAGCGCCTTGAAGAACGCGTGCGTCATCAGATGGAACGCGCCGGCGGCAAACGCCGCAAGCCCGATGTGCGTCCAGCCGTGCGACATGGCGTAGGCACCCACTCCCATCGCCAGGAACATGTAGCCAAGCTGAGAGACCGTCGAATACGCGAGCACGCGCTTGATGTTGTACTGGACGAGGCCGATCGTCGCGGCCATCAGCGCGGTGAGCGCGCCGACGATCATGACAATCTCGGCAACAATCGGCGCGTGCGAAAACAGCACGGCGTTGCGCCCCACCATGTAGACGCCTGCCGTCACCATCGTCGCCGCGTGGATGAGCGCGGAGACCGGGGTTGGACCCTCCATCGCGTCGGGCAGCCACACGTACAGGGGAATCTGCGCGCTCTTTCCGGTCGCGCCGATGAAGAGAAGCAGAGTGATGAGCGAAACCGTGCCGAACTGCATCTCGACCGGGAGCGCAGCCGCGGCGTTCGCTACCGCGCGGAAGTCGAGCGAGCCGAACGTGTAATACACGAGGAACACGCCGAGCACGAATCCCCAATCGCCGATACGGTTGACGATGAACGCCTTTTTCCCTGCGTCCGACGCGCTCTTCTTTTCGTACCAATATCCGATCAGCAGGTACGAACAGAGGCCGACTCCTTCCCATCCGACGAACATGGTGAGGAAAGTGCTCCCCAGCACGAGCACCAGCATGAAGAAGCAGAACAGGTTGAGATAACAGAAGAACCGCGCGTAGCCGCCCCGCGGCTCATCCTGCATGTAGGCGGTCGAATACACGTGAATCAGAAAGCCGATGCCTGTAACGACCAGGATCATCATCCCTGACAGGGGATCGAGCCTGAATGCCCAGGGGATCTCGAACGCCCCGATGCCGTGCGCGGTCGCCAGCGGAATCGGCGGAATCCAGTAGCCGAGATTGACGACGTGATCGCGGGCTTCCGCAGGGAGGCCGAGCAACTGTGCGAACGCGTAGGCCGACACTCCAAGGGCGGCGAGCATCGCGGCACACGCCACCAACCCAGCCGTCTGCCGGCTGAACGAACGGATTCCGATCAGCCCGTTGATGGCCGCGCCGATACCCGGCAGAATCGGTATTAACCAGATCAAATCCATGTCGTTTTTCAGTCTTGTCGTGGGGCCCCACCCCCGCGACCTGTACCTTCGCGGCCTCTGGGCCGCTCGGCGGTACTCGCTAGCGACGTGCTGCTTAGTGCAGCACGTGCTCATCCCTAATCCCTAATCCCCAGTCCCCAGCCGATCAACTTCACCAGCGCATCAAGTTCATTTCGTCGATGTTGACCGTTTCCTTGTTGCGATAGAACGCCAGGATGATGCCGAGGCCCACGGCGGCTTCCGCGGCGGCGACGGCAATCACGAAGATCGCGAACACCTGCCCGATGCCGTCCTGCAGCTGATAGGAAAACGCGATCAGGTTGATGTTGACCGCGTTGAGAATCAGCTCGATCGACATGAAGATCACGATGATGTTCCGGCGCATCAGCACGCCGAGGACGCCTATCATGAACAGCGCCGCCGACAGCAGCATGTAGTGAGTGGGTGTAATCATGAATTTACGTAAAACGTAAAAAGGGGGTCTGACCCCCTACAGCTCCCGCTTCGCGAGAATGATTGCGCCGACCATCGCGACGAGCAGCAGCATCGACGCGACTTCGAACGGAATCAGATAATCGGTATAGAGCAGCATGCCGATGCGCTCCACGTTGTTGAGCGCCATGTCGCTGTCCTGCGCGGCCACGAAGTCGGTCGGCGCGGCAAACCCGCCCCACGTCAAGATCAACGCGAGTTGCGCGAGCACCGCACCGCCCAGGGCGAACCCGAGCCACGTCCGGCGCTGAGGAGCCGAGTGATCTTCCGGGGGACGCTTCAAATTGACGAGCATCACGACGAAGAGATACAAGACAACGATCCCGCCGGCATAAACCAGCACCTGGATTACCGCCAGGAACTGCGCGGTGAGGAGCACGTAGAGCGCCGCCACGGCGAGAAAGTTGAGCACGAGAAACAGCACCGCGTGGACGGTGTTCTTCGTGCTCACGACGAGGAGCGCGAACCCGAGGATCAGCCCGGCAAGGACGTAGAACGCTATCGCTTCGCCCATTAGAGCAGCACCTTCACGATCCCCGTCAGAATCACGTTGGCGATCGCCACGGGGATGAGCACTTTCCATCCGAGGCGCATCAGCTGGTCATAGCGGTAACGCGGCAGCGTAGCGCGCACCCAGAGGAAGACGTATAGGAAGACGAACGTCTTCATCAGGAACCACATCCACCCCGGCACGTACTCGAGAAAACTGAGAAATTCGACGTTCGGAAACGGCGCCAGCCACCCGCCGAGAAACAACGTCGTCGCGACCGAGGACACGACGATCATGTTTGCGTATTCGGCCAGGAAGAACAGCGCGAACCGCATGCCGCTGTATTCAGTGTGAAAGCCGCCGGTGAGCTCCTGCTCGGCTTCCGCCATGTCGAACGGGGCGCGATTGGTCTCGGCGAGCCCGCCGATGAAAAACAGCACGAACGCCACGGGCTGGACGAAGATGAACCAGAGGTGTGAGTTGTATTGCGCCTCGACGATCTTCACCATGCTCAAGGAGCCAGCCGTCATGATGAGGCTGACGAGCGTCATCGTCACGGCGACTTCGTAGCTGATCAGCTGGGCCGAGGCGCGGAGGCTGGCGAGCAGCGGAAACTTGCTGTTCGACGCCCACCCGCCGAGGATGATCCCGTAGACGCCGATTGACGCGACCGACACGACGTAGAGCAGCCCCACGTTCACGTCGGTGATGTAGAGCGGAACCTCCCGGCCGAACAGATTCACGACGGGGCCGAACGGGATGACGGCAAATGTGATCAGCGCAGGCACCATCACGATGATCGGCGCCGCCGTAAAGACCCACTTGTCGGCGCGCGCCGGCGTGATGTCTTCTTTCAGAATCAGCTTGATGGCGTCCGCGATCGGCTGCAGCACGCCGTAGGGACCGACACGCATCGGTCCGAGCCGGACCTGCACCCACGCGATCACTTTTCGCTCGAGCAGCACCATGTAGGTGACGCCGATCAGCGTCGCGTTGAGGACGAAGAGAATCTTGAGAAGCGGGATGACGTAGGTGTCGATCATTGGTTAGTTGTCGCGCGGCCGCTCACCGGTCCACTTCGCCCAGAACCACGTCAATCGAGCCGATCAGCGCGACGACGTCGGCGACCATGTGTCCTTTGATGAGCTGCGGCAGCGCCTGGAGGTTGCAGAACGACGGTGGCCGCACACGGAACCGGTAGGGATTCGTCGACTTGCCGTCGCTGACGATGAAATAGCCGATCTCCCCTTTGGGCGACTCGATCGCGTGGTAGGTCTCCCCGACCGGCGGCTTGATCAGACGAGGCACCTTCCCGACGATGGGGCCGTCGGGAAGGCCTTCGATGGCCTGCCGGATGATCTTGATCGACTGCCGGAACTCCTCGAGACGGACGAGATAGCGATCGTAGGTATCGCCGGCGGTGCCGATCGGAACGTCGAACTTCATTTCGTCGTACGCCGCGTACGGCTCGTCCTTGCGGACGTCCTTCGAGATGCCCGAGCCGCGCAGCGGCGGACCACTGAGGCCAATCGCGATCGCCTGCTCGCCGGTAATCACGCCGATGCCCTTGGTCCGCTCGAGCCAGATGCGGTTGTGGGTGAGCAGCTCTTCGTACTCGTCCACTTTCTCCGACATGATCTTGCAGAACTCGAGCACCTTCTTGTCCCAGCCAACGGGGATGTCCAGCGGAAGGCCGCCGATACGCATCGAGTTGTATGTCAGGCGGGCGCCGCAGTACTCCTCGAAAAGATCGAGAATCAGCTCCCGTTCGCGGAACGCATACAGGAACACCGTCATGGCACCGATGTCCATGGCATGCGTGCCGAGCCACAGGCAATGGCTGGCGATGCGCTGGAGCTCGCAAATCGCCGTGCGCACGTAGCGCGCGCGGCGCGGCACCTCGAGCTGCATGAGCTTCTCGACGGTCTGGCAATAGCCGACGTTGTTCGTCGCTGCCGCGACGTAGTCCATCCGGTCGGTCAGCAGGATGATCTGCGTCCAGTTGCGGTTTTCGCTGAGCTTTTCGATGCCGCGATGGAGATAGCCGATGATGACGTCGGAGGAGACCACCTTTTCGCCGTCGAGGCGCAGCACCACTCGCAGCACGCCATGCGTGCTGGGATGCTGGGGCCCCATGTTGATGACCAGCTCTTCGGTGTCGAACATCTGACGGGTTTCTGTAGCCATGGGACTTATTCGATTTCCGCTTCTTCGCGTGCCTGCTTGAGCTTGAGCCAGTCTAGCGGGTTCTCCATCAGCAGCTCGCCCGGCCCCTCGAGCGGGTAATCCTTGCGCTGCGGATGTCCCTGCCAGTCGTCAGGCATCAGAATTCGGCGGCGATCTGGGTGGCCCGTGAAATTCACGCCGAACAAATCGTAGACCTCGCGTTCGAGCCAGTTCGCCGCCGGCCAGAGGCCGCAGACGGACGGAACGGGATCGTTTTCACCGGCGCGGACCTTTATGCGAACGCGCGTGTGCAGCCGCGTCGAAAACAGGCAATAAACGACGTCGAACCGCTGAGGCCGGGATGGCCAATCGCTGGCGGTGACGTCGGAACAGAAGTCGAACAAGGCGTCCGGCGCATCGCGCAGAAAGCTCCCGACCTCGAGCAGCTTCGCGGCGGGAACGATCACCGTCCAGTCGCCAACGAAAAAGCTGACCTGTTCTACGCCGCCCGGAATGGCAGCTTGCAGCGACGTGATGCAAGAAGGTACAGCCGCGCCCGCGGGGGGCGGCGGATCGCTGGGTCCAGCGGGTGCTGCAGGCTTGGTATCGTGTGCCGGGGCCGCCTTCGCAGCCGGGGCCGCAGGCTTCGCCACCGGAGGCTTTGCTGCGGGCGGCGCGGGTGCACTCGGCGCGGCCGACGCGCCGGCGCCAGGCGAGTCCGTACGTGAAACCTCGCCCTTGAGCGGTTCCCCTTGGACATCGCTCGCAGGTTTGTCGCCGCCGGCCTTGGGATCCGTGGAATCTTCAGTCATTTCCTCATCAGGCCCAGTCGAGCGCACCTTTCTTCCAGGCGTACGCGTACCCGGTCACAAGGATCGCCAGGAAGATGATCATTTCAATCAGCCCGAACAGCGCCAGTTCGTCAACGATGACTGCCCACGGAAACAGGAACACGGTTTCCACGTCGAAGATAACGAACAACATGGCGACCAGGTAATACCGCACGCTGTAGCGATCGCGCGCGTCGGTCACCGGCTCGATGCCGCACTCATACGGCTCGAGCTTCACCTTGTTGTATTTCTTCGACTGCACCAGCTGCGACAACACCAGGGTGACAATGGCGAACCCTATGGCGACCAGCAGGAAGATGAAGATCGGAATATACGCGTTGATCATCGTGTGGAGTCGGGACCGCCGGACGACTACCGTTGTGGGAAACGGCGTGTTTTATAGCACGCGGCCACCTAACCGTCAAGAAACGCAAATCTAAGATTTACAAGGAGTTTTGCCATCTTAGGTCGCTTGACGCCCCCCAGAGGCACACCTATACTGGCCTTGAGTCCGCAACATTTGCAATACACCATGAAGCCCCGTCTTCGGTTCATCGCTCAGGCGGCGCTCATCGCGGCGCCCGTGGTGCTCGCTGCGCAGCAGCCGTCGTTCCGTTCTGCCATCGACGTCGTGTCGATGAACGTGACGGTCGTCGACCAGCAGGGCCGCTACGTGACGGATCTCGCCGAGCAGGACTTCGAGGTGTTCGAGGACGGCATCAAGCAGGAGCTGACGCTGTTCAACCGCAGCAACCTGCCGGTGGCGCTGTCGCTGCTCATCGACACGAGTTCGAGCATGGAAGACCGGATGGCCACGGCGCAGGACGCCGCCGTCGGGTTCGTCCGCAAGCTCCGGCCGACCGATATGGGCGAGGTGATCGGCTTCGACTCCCGCGCCGAGATTCTGCAGAAGTTCACCAGCAACCCCGTCGAGCTCGAGCAGGCCATCCGCAAGACGGTCGCCGGAGGCTCGACATCGCTCAATAACGCGATCTACATCTCGTTGAAGGGCCTCAAGAGAATTCCCGTCCGGCAGGAAGAAGAAATCCGCCGGCAGGCCATCGTGCTCCTGTCCGACGGCGAAGACACCTCGAGCCTCGTCACGTTCGATGACGTCCTCGACCTGGCGCGTCGATCCGAGACCGCGATTTACGCGATTGGCCTCATGGAGGAGGGTACCGGCGGTCAGTCGAAGGGCTTCCGGGAAGCCACCTATGCGCTTCGCCAACTGGCGACGGACACCGGCGGACGGGCGTTTTTCCCCTCCGACATCAAGGTCCTCTCGTCCGTGTATGGGCAGATTTACGACGAGCTGTCGAGCCAGTACACGATCGGCTATACCTCCAAGAACTCGCGCCGGGACGGCGCCTGGCGGCGGCTCATCGTGCGCGTGAGCCGGCCCAACACCCAGGCACGCACCAAGCAGGGGTATTTCGGACCGACGTCGTCCGGCAAATAGCCAAAGGGGTCGGTTTTCCAACCTGGCCCTTTTTCACGGATAATTTGTCCATGAACGCCATTCTGCTGCTTCTCTATGCCGCGGCCGGTTGTGCCTATGCCGTGCAGTTCGCCAGGCGGACATTCCCGACAAGCCGGATGGCCACCGTACTGCTCGTCCTTGCCGCGTTCGCGCACACCTTTTTCATCGGCATGGAGACGATGCGCATCGGCCACGTGCCGTTCGCCAGCGCCACCTCCGCGATCTCGACCTTTGTCTGGCTGCTCGCGCTGTCCTACCTCTACATCGAACTGACCACGGCAGAGCGCTCCATGGGGGTGTTCATCCTGCCGCTGCTGGTTGCGCTCCAGGCAATACCGGCGTTCAGCGCCCTCACCGAGGAACCGAGATCCGCGATTCTCGAGAGCCCATGGTTCGGCGTGCACGTGTCTTCGTTGCTCTTCGCATACGCCAGCTTCGCCCTGGCGTGCGTGCTCGGCATCACCTACGTCCTGCAGTTCAAGGAAATCAAGGCGAAGGACCTCGGCTTCTTCTACGAGCGGCTCCCATCCCTGAACGTGCTCGACGAAATGAACCTGCGCGCCGTCAAGATTGGCTGGCTGTTTCTGACCGTCGGCCTCATCACGGGCGGGATCTGGGCGTCCCAGCTCCAACCCTCGAGCGACTCGGCCGTCGCTTCGATGTCGATGGCTGATCCTAAAATCTTCGTCGCCGTGTTGTGCTGGGCGGTGTATTCGTTCGAGCTCTACGCGCAGCGCGCAATCGGATGGCGCGGGCGCCGGGCTGCGTGGCTCTCGGCTGTTGGATTCGGCATCGTGCTGTTGAATTTCGTGCCCGTGAGCTACTTTTTCACGACGAGCCACAACTTCTAGCATGCAGCTGCTTCTAATCGGCGTCAGTCATCGCACCGCGCCGGTCGAGCTGCGCGAACGGCTCGACTTCTCTGCCCGCGGCGTCGATCGCGCCTTGACCGCCCTGAACGCATCCGCGGGCCAGGACGAAGCCGCCATCGTCTCGACATGTAACAGGGTCGAGTTGTACATCGGCTGCGCCGAACACGAAACGGCGCGGGCGGCCATTCAGCGGTTTCTCTCAGAATTCCATGGGATCTCCGCTGAACAACTGGCGCCGCACATTTACGTGAAAACCGGGCAGGACGCGGTGGCGCATCTGTTCCGGGTCGCCTCGGGCCTGGACTCGCTCGTCATGGGAGAGCCCCAGATACTCGGCCAGGTGAAAGACGCCTATGGCGTGGCGTCGAAAATGGGTTTCACGGGGCCTCTCCTCAACAAGCTCTTCCACTCGGCATTTGCCGTCGGCAAGCGCGTACGCTTCCGAAACCGCCCTGGCCGCGGGGGCCGTGTCGGTGAGTTACGCCGCGGTCGAGCTCGCGCGAAAAATCTTCGGCAATCTCAAGGGACGAACAGTCCTCGTGCTCGGCGCCGGCGAAATGGGCAAGCTCACGGCGATCCATATGCAATCGCAGGGAATCGGCCGGCTCATCATCGCCAGCCGAACCGCCGCACACGCCTCGGCCCTCGCGCAGTCGCTTGGCGGCACGGCGATGCCATGGGAATCGATGACGGCGGGGCTGGTCGAAGCGGATATCCTGATCACCGCCACTGGCGCGAGCTCTCCCATCATCCCGCGTACCCTGATCGCCCAGACGATGAAAACGCGGCGGCAGCGGCCGCTCTTCATCATCGATATCGCGGTACCACGCGACGTCGAATCTGATACTGGCGATATCGAGGAAGTCTTCCTCTACAACATCGACGACCTGCAGGCGGTCGTTCAGGAAAACATCTCGAAGCGCGGAACCGAAGCGTCCGACGCCGAGCAGATCGTCAAGCAGGAAGTCGCCAAGTTTCTCGGCTGGCTGAGCTCCCGTGGTGCTGTCCCGACGATCGTCGCTCTGCGCCAGCGATTCGAATCGGTGCGGCAGTCGGAGCTGCAGCGGCTCGAGCCGAAGCTGGCATCCCTTTCGCCCGAAGCGCGCGCGCGAGTGGAAGAAGTCACGCGCCTCATCCTGGAAAAGCTTCTGATCAACCCCACCGAACAGCTCAAATCGATTCCGGATGCCGACACGGTTGCCGTCTACAGCGATGCCTTGAACCGGCTGTTCGGCCTCTACAACGACGAGCCGGGCGACGAGGGGACGTTGACCACGGCCGGCGCGCCGCGAACCGCGAAGAAACCCGGCCAGTGAGCACACTGCGTCTCGGCACGCGAGGAAGCCATCTCGCCATGTTCCAGGCCACGCTCGTCGCCGAGCGAATCCGCGTGGCGTCCGGGCGAACCTGCGAGATTGTGGTGATCAAGACATCTGGCGATCGTCTCCAGGAAATGCCGCTGTCCGAGATCGGCGGAAAGCGTCTCTTCGTCAAAGAGATCGAAGACGCCCTGCTGAAAGGTGACGTCGATCTCGCGGTCCACAGCAGCAAGGACATGCCCGCCGTGCTGCCCGGCGGTCTCGACCTCGGAGCCGTGCTCGAACGCGAAGATCCGCGGGATGCGCTGGTTCGGCCATCGTCGATCGGCGATCGGCCATCGTCCATCGGCGATCGTCTCCGCATCGGGACCGGAAGTGTTCGCCGCGTCGCCCAGCTGCGGGCGCGATTTCCGCATGCATCGTTCGAAAACGTCCGCGGCAACCTGGACACGCGGCTGAGGAAACTCGACTCCGGCGAATATGACCTGCTCGTTCTCGCAGCAGCGGGCCTGCGGCGCCTGGGCTTCGGAGCGCGAATTTCCGAATCGCTGTCGATCGACGACTGTGTGCCCGCCCCGGGACAAGGCATCATCGCCGTCGAGATACGCTCGGACGACGCGGCGACGCGAGAGGCGGTTGCCCGCATCGACGATGCGGATGCTGCCGCCTCACTTGCCGCGGAACGTTCCCTTGTGTCGGCGCTCGGAGGCGGGTGTCAAATGCCCATCGGCGGGATCGCCGCTCCATCAGGCGCCTCGAGCCTCGAAATGAGCGCGCTGGTTTCATCGCTCGACGGCGCTCGCGTCATCCGATATAAGAAGGTTGGATCACGAAACAACCCCGCCGGGCTCGGCCGCGACGTCGCGGAAGAGCTGCTCCGGCAGGGAGCGGCGGAGATTCTCCGGCTTACGTAAATGCGACCAATCGTCTATATCATCGGCACCGGCCCCGGCGATCCCGGGCTCATCAGCGTACGAGGACTCCGCTATCTCGCCGCCGCCGATGTCGTGCTGTACGACCATCTCGTGCATCCGCGCCTTCTCCGCTATTCGCGCCAGGATGCCGAAAAGATCGACCTGGGGCTCTCGGCGCCCCAGCCGCTGGCGCAGGAGGCGATCAACTATCTGCTCGTCGAAAAGGCCCGCGAAGGCAAGGTAGTGGCGCGCCTCAAGTGGGGCGACCCATTCGTGTTCGACCAGGGCGGTCAGGAAGCGCTGTTCCTGCACGAACACGGTATTCCGTTCGAAGTGGTGCCTGGCATCCCTGCCGCCATCGGTGTGGCGACCTACGCCGGTGTGGCGCTCACATATCCGGGCGGAGGGGACACACTGACGTTCGTGCGGGGCCACGAAGGTGAAAGCAGCGCTCCTCCCGAGGTCGACTGGCAGAGCCTCGCGCGGCTCGGCGGCACGCTCGTCTGTTATGCAGGGCAGCGGCAGCTTCCCGCAATCCTGAAAGCGCTGCTCGCGAACGGCTTCGACGAAAACGAGTCGGCGGCAATCATCTACGAGGGCACGCTGCCGACGCAGCGCACGACCGACGGCACGCTGCGCGAACTTGCCGAGCTGAAGAACATGCGCACCATGCCGGCCATCCTCGTGGTCGGACGTGTCGCAGGCCTGCGGCAGCACCTGCGATGGTTCGATGAGCGGCCGCTGTTCGGCAAGCGCATCGTCATCACGCGATCGCGTGAGCAATCGGCGGAGCTCGTGGATCTGCTCGAGTCGCTCGGAGCCGACCCGATCGAGGCGCCGATGATCCGCATCGCGCCGCCGGAGGACTACGCCGAGCTCGACGCAGCAGTGGCAGACGCCGGCACCTTCGACTGGATCATCTTCACGAGCGCAAACGGCGTCGATTTTTTCATGCGGCGCCTGGCAGCCGGCAGCGGCGACATCCGCGACCTGAAGGGCGTCCAGCTCGTTGCCATCGGACCGGCCACGGCGGACCGCCTCGCGCGACACGGCTTGAAAGTCGATTTGACGCCCGCGGAATCGCGCGCGGAGTCGATCGTGCAGTCGCTGCGCGAGCTCGGCGACATCAAGGGCAAGCGATTTCTCCTTCCACGCGCCGACATCGCGCGCGAGGTGCTGCCGGAAGAACTGCGCAGAGGCGGCGCCGACGTGAGAGAAGTAACGGCCTACCGAACGGTGCTGGCCGAAGTCGAACGCGAAGAAGATCCCGACATCTATCGCATGCTGCTCGAGAAGCGGATCGACGTCGTCACGTTTACGAGCGCGTCAACGGTGAAGAACTTCGTCCAGGTTTTCGGCGCGGAGCAAGCACCGGATCTGCTGAATGCGACGAAGGTGGCGTGCATCGGGCCGGTCACGGCCGAAGCGGCCGAACAATACGGCATCAAAACGGCCATCATGCCGCAGGAATATACGATTCCAGCACTGGTCGAGGCGATCGTGGAGCATTTCAAGCTGCGCTAGACTAAATCCTATGAACCCTGTGAAAACGGCGCACACGCTCGACCTGGTCCGGCGCGCCCGGCGCCTGCGTCGAACGAGCGGCATCCGCGGCTACGTGCGCGAAACACGGCTCTCCGCCGAGCAGTTTCTTTATCCGCTTTTCGTGACAACCGGCACAGGCGTTCGGCGTGAAGTCCCCTCGATGCCTGGCGTATTTCAATTGTCCGTCGATGAAGCGGTCCTCGAGACGACGGCGGCCCGCGCCGAAGGTGTTCCCGGCGTGCTGCTGTTCGGCCTGCCGGCAAAGAAAGACGACGTCGGGTCTGCCGCTCACGATTCAGACGCGCCGGTGCAAAGCGCCGTTCGCGCCATCAAACGCGCCTCACCGGATACGGTCGTCGTCACCGATGTCTGTCTTTGCGAATACACCTCTCATGGGCACTGCGGAGTCCTCGAGGGAGGCGACGTGGCCAACGACGCAACGGTCGATCGACTCGTGCGCGCCGCTATATCACACGCCGCCGCCGGCGCCGACATCGTGGCGCCATCCGACATGATGGACGGGCGCGTGGCAGCGATACGGCGTGGGCTCGACGAACGCGGGTTCGAGAACGTCGCGATCATGTCGTATGCCGCGAAGTACTGTTCGGGGTTCTACGGCCCGTTTCGTGATGCCGCGGACTCGGCGCCGCAATTCGGCGACCGGCGAACCCACCAGATGGATCCGGCGAACAGCGAAGAAGCGCTCCGCGAAGTCGAGCAGGACATCGAAGAAGGCGCCGACATCATCCTGGTGAAGCCGGCCATGCCGTATCTCGACGTGATCCACCGCGTCAAAGACACGTTCGGCTATCCGACGGCGGCGTATCAGGTGAGCGGCGAATACGCGATGATCAAGGCGGCAGCCGCGCGCGGGTGGCTCGACGAGCCGCGCGTCATGATGGAAGCACTGACGTCGATCGCGCGGGCCGGCGCCGACATCATCATCACCTACTACGCGAGAGACGCGGCGCGCGCGCTCGCCAGCCGCTGACCTGCATCCCAGTGTCGAAACTCGATCACCGGAATTCCACAAAGCTGTTCACCCGCGCCCAGAAGCTGATCCCTGGAGGCGTCGATAGTCCCGTCCGCGCGTTCAAGGCGGTCGGCGGCACGCCGCTCTTCATTCGCAGCGCGTCCGGATCGCACATTACCGACGTCGACGGCCGCACCTATATCGACTACGTGATGTCGTGGGGCCCCTTGATACACGGTCACGCGCCGAAAAGCCTCCTCAGCGCGCTCTCTACCGCGGCCCGGCGGGGGACAAGCTTCGGCGCTCCGACCGAGCTCGAGATTGAGCTGGCGGAGCTCGTTCAGTCGATGATGCCCTCGCTCGAGATGGTGCGCTTTGTGAGCTCCGGCACGGAAGCCACCATGAGCGCCGTTCGCGTGGCGCGCGCGCACACCCGCAGGGAGAAGATCCTGAAGTTCGAGGGGTGCTACCACGGCCACGCCGATCAGTTTCTCGTGGCCGCCGGATCCGGCCTCACCACGCTCGGCGTTCCCACGAGCCCCGGTGTGACCCGCGCCGCCGCAGCCGACACTCTGGTGGCGACCTACAACGACCTTGCGTCGGTCGAGCGGCTTTGCGAATCGTTCCCCGATCAAATCGCCGCGCTCATCGTCGAGCCGATCGCCGGCAATATCGGCATCGTGCTGCCCGAGCCGCGCTTCCTGCAGGGGCTGCGCGACATCTGCACTCGTTATCGAATTATCCTGGTATTCGACGAGGTCATTTCAGGATTCCGCGTGGAAAAAGGGGGCGCTCAAACATGGAGCGGGGTGACGCCCGACCTTACTTGCCTTGGCAAGATCATCGGCGGCGGTCTGCCGGTGGGCGCCTACGGCGGCCGCGAAGATTTGATGCGGCTGGTCGCGCCGGCAGGCCCGGTATATCAGGCCGGAACGCTGTCGGGCAATCCGCTCGCGATGACCGCGGGGCTGTGGAGTCTCAAACGTTTGACGCGCGGCCTCTACCGGCAGATGAGCGAGCTCGGAGCGCACCTCGCCGACGGTTTGGCCGATGCGGCACGTCGAGCCGGAGTGGTGTTGCAGGTGAACGGAATCGGGTCCACTCTGACGCCGTTTTTCACCTCGACCCCGGTGAAGAACTATCAGACAGCGATCAAGTCGGACGCCGCTCGATACGGGGCGTTCTTCAAGGGAATGCTGGCGCGCGGCGTGTATCCTCCGCCCTCGCAATTCGAAGCGTGGTTCCTGTCGGGCGCGCATACGAAGCGCGACGTCGAGAAAACGATCAAGGCCGCGCGTGAAGCCATGCAGGAGGTCGCGCGACAGTGATCAGCGGAAACCCAGCGACGGAGCCCGCCTACTGAGCAACGTCGAGCGGAGCGTCGAGGCGCACTCGCAGGACCGTTCCGGGCGCCAGATCGACGTCGTTCCCTTCGGTCGCAGCCACCGTTCCGCCTCCACCAATCAGAATCCCGGTGAGCGCGCCGCGCACACCGCCGAGAATTCCACCGATGATCGCGCCGACGCCTGCACCGGCCGCTACGCGGCCCGTGTCTAACTCTCCCTGCAGCGCCTGCATCACCGTGGCGCGGATCGAATACGTCCGGCCGTCGATCGTGAATCGGTCGAAGAGGAGCGTGAGCTCACCTTTACGATTGATACCCCTGGTGGCGGGCGTGACGGCGTTGACGACGCCGCGCATGACGGAACCGGCGGGCACAAGGAGGCGTCCACCCCGCTCGAAGGCGACGATCGTCGTCGCATCGAACCGATCTTCGACACGCGCGGTGCCCGAGTTGAGGCGCGACTGCAGCCGCACGTCGAACTCGGTGCCCACGGGAATTTCCGTGGCGCTCAGGCGTTCGTCGACAGCCGGGCGCGGTGGTGCGGGAGCCACGGGAGCCGCCGCGCGCGCAGGCTCGCCGCGCGCATCGCTGCGGAGCTGCTCGATACGGTCGCGCAGATTCGAATATTCGGTACGCGGGACGTTCGATTCCTTCCGGAGCTTGACCTTCAGATAGATCACTTCTTCGCGAAGCTCGTCGAGGTCGCGCTGCAGCGCTTCAGCGCGGCGGGCATCGCGCTCGCGAAGACGCGAAACATCACTGCCGGCGTCGTAGACCGCATCCTGGAGCCGCGTGATGTCCGCAGGAGTCAGCTGGGCCTGCGCAAAAGCCGCAGCCGCCAGACCGAACACGGCCACCACCAGCCCCATGAGCCATCTTTTCATCCCGCTCCCCCCTTGCCCCTCGCCCCTTGCCCCTTGCCCCTCTTAGTCCCGCCAGGGCATGAGCCGTTCGATGATCGGAATGCGCGTCAGGTCGTTGTAGATCACGGTGACCATAAGCATCAGCAGCACCGCGAAGCCAGCCAGGAACATCTTCTCTTTGACCTTGAGGCTGAAATCGCGGCGCGCCAGACTTTCGAGCGCCATGATGAAAATGTGACCGCCGTCGAGCACCGGAATCGGAAGCAGATTGAGAAGGCCAAGATTCAGGCTGATCGACGCCATCAAGGCAAACAACGGCACCCACCCCTGCTGGGCCGATTCGCCGGACAGCTGCGCGATAGCCAGTGGACCCATCAACTGTCTGGTCGAGGTTTCGCGCGTGATCAGCTGGCCGATCGTCATGAAGATCAGCCCCGCCGACTCGTAGTTGCGCTTGATGCTCATGCCGATCGCATCGATCGGCCCGGGCTGGATGCGCGTGACGTCTTCGCCGATGTTGATGCCAATTCGTCCCCGCCCGCCGTTGTCTTCGGGAGTGACGCGCACTTCCTGCTCGACGCCGCCGCGGGCGATGGTCAGAGTGACCGGCGTGTTGGCCTTTGTCGCCAACGCATCGACGAGCTGAGTCGGGAACGCGATGTTGGTGCCGTCGATTTTCAAGATGACGTCACCGACCTGCAGGCCGGCTTTTTCGGCGGGAAGCCCCGCAATCAGCCCACCGACATGAGGATGGGTATCTGGCACCACGCCGATATCGCCGACTTCAAAACGTGTCTGCGGAGTCGGTGTGGCGCTTACGGAGAACTGTTTACCGTCGCGCAGGACGGTCAGCACGGTTTCGCGACCCGCGCGCGTGCCGACACCGATGAAAAACTGCTCCCACGTGTTCACCTCCCGGCCGGCCACGCTGACGATGCGATCGCCCGGAAGAAGGCCTGCCTTCTCGGCGGGCGAGTCGGGCGCGACTTGCCCGACAACGGGCGGCTTGGACTGAAACGCGGGAATTTCGGCGCCGTTCATCAGCACGCCGGCGGTGACGACAACCGCGAGAATCAGGTTCATCAACGGTCCCATGATGAGAATCTGGAACCGCTCCCACTTCGACTTCGAGAGGAACTCGTCATCCCTGCCCGAACGCGGGTCGTCGGGATTTTCGCCGGCCATCTTCACATAGCCGCCGAGAGGGATTGCGCTGATTACATATTCGGTGTCGCCCCGTGTGAACCCGACGAGGCGCGGCCCGAAGCCGAGCGAAAATTTCAGCACCCTGACGCCCACCCGGCGGGCCATCATGAAATGGCCCAGCTCATGCACGAAAATCAGGACACCGAGAACGAATAGAAACGCAAGAAGAGTGGTCAAAAAGACAACCTCAAACTTTCAATTCAGACTTTCTCAATTCTAACCCCCGGACCACGTTCTGGGAATAGAGCCGGGCCCACGTGTCCACGTCGCGAATGGCCTCGAGACTGACCACTGTTTGACGTGTGTGGGCGTCCATTGCCCGCTCGATGACGCAGGGGATCGAGACGAAGGAAATCCGCTCCTCCAGATAAGACGCGACGGCCACTTCGTTGGCCGCATTCAGGACGACCGCGGCGCTCGGGCCTTCCTGCAGCGCGCGGTACGCGAGCCGCAGGCACGGGAACCGATCCAAATCCGGCGGCTGAAAGTCGAGCCGTCCTAACGCGGTGAGATCGAGTCTTGCAACAGGAGCGCTCCAGCGCTCGGGGTAGGAGCACGCATACTGTATCGGCAGTTTCATGTCCGCGCCCCCGAGCTGGGCAATGACCGACCCGTCGCACAGTTCCACCATCGAATGCACGATCGACTGCGGGTGAATGACGACGTCGATGCGATCGGCCTCCAACCCGAACAGCCAATGGGCTTCGATCACTTCGAGGCCTTTGTTCATCAGCGTGGCAGAGTCGATCGTGATCTTCCGGCCCATGCGCCAGGTCGGGTGACGCAATGCGTCTTCGGGCTTCACGTCGGCGAGAGCCGCCGCCGGGAACTCGCGAAACGGCCCGCCTGACGCGGTGAGAATAATCCGGCGAATCTCTTCGGGACTCCGCCCGTGCAGGCACTGATGGATGGCGTTGTGTTCGCTGTCGACAGGAAGAATGGGAACGCCTCGCGCACGCGCCGCTGCCGTCACGAGCGCGCCGGCCATGACGAGCACTTCCTTGTTCGCCAGCGCGATCGTCTTCCCGGCATCGATCGCCGCGAGCACCGCTTCGAGCGCCGCCGTACCGGACGAGGCGCAAATGACGATGTCCGCCTCGGGATGGGTGGCGACGGCCACGAGACCTGCCGTGCCGTCCGATGCGCCAAGCGCGGTGGTCTTCACCCCGAATTCCGCGGCTTGTTCAGCAAGGCGATCCGCATTCGATCCCGCTGCAAGTGCGACCACCCTCAATTTGTCCGGATGAGCGCGCACGACGTCCAGCGTGCTCTGACCGATGGAGCCCGTCGAGCCAAGGATGGCAAGGTTCTTCAAAAGCTGTACCTCGCGAACACGTAGAACACCGGCGCCGCGAAGAGCAATGCGTCAATCCGATCCAGGACGCCGCCATGGCCGGGGATGACGGAAGAGGCATCCTTCATGTTGACGCTGCGCTTGAGCATCGACTCGAACAGATCACCGACGATGCCGACGGCGGCCAGCGCCAGCCCGAGGATCACCCGCGCCGGCAACCCCATCTGCGGCAGCCACCAATGCCCGATGATGGCAAGGCTCAGCGACGCACCGACAAATCCGCCGAGCGCGCCTTCCATCGTCTTCTTCGGACTCACGTTCGGCGCGAGCAGACGTCTGCCGAAGGTTCGCCCGCTGTAATACTGAAACGTGTCGCTGATGGCCACGGTGAGAATCAGCAGCAGCGTCGCTTCCCTGCCGAGCGTCCATCGCGTCAGCGACAGCAGGCCGAGCGGCACGCCGATGTACATCGGAGCAAATACCGAGATTCCCACCGACTGCAACGCAGCGCTGTCCTGACGCGTGTTGGTCATCGCGTCGGATAAGGCGAGCGCCGCCAGCCCAAGCGTCGTCCCTGCAAGGGCGGCTTCTATCGGCAGACCTGGCATGCCCACGGACACTGTTATCAGCACCACTGCGGTCGCGCCTGCGGGACGGGACACGCGTACGCCCGTCTTCTCCGCGAGCGCGGCGTACTCGCGGAACGCCAGCAGCGCGACGACGAGAATTATGGCGAGGAGGAAGATCGGCGTCAGGAACCACAGCGCGCCGATGACGGCGCCGAGCAGGACTGCGCCGCTAATAACGCGTGTCATTCTCTAATGTCTCGTGGGGCTCCCGCCCCACGAGCTGTGCCTTCGTGACCTGTACGGCCACTCGGCCTTGCTTGCGGCGGCTTTCTGCTCAGTGGACAGCACTACGTTGATAGCGCCCAACTAGCGAGACAAAGCGGGCGTTTTGATGCCGCCGTAGCGTCGATCGCGTTTCTGATACGCGAGCACTGCTTCGAGCAGATTCCGGCGCCGGAAGTCGGGCCACAGAGTATCGGTGACCCAGATCTCGGCGTACGCGATCTGCCAGAGGAGAAAATTGCTCACGCGCATCTCGCCGCTCGTACGGATGAGCAGGTCGGGATCGGGCTGGCCAGCGGTGTACAAGAACTCAGCAAATTTGCTTTCGTCGAGATCTTCGGGACGCACGCCCGATTGAATCGCGCGGCGGGCAGCGTCGACGATTTCCGCGCGCCCCCCGTAGTTGAGCGCGATGTTGAAAATCATGCCGGTATTGCGCGACGTCGCATGCTCGCCCGCGTCCAGTTCCTGGAGCACATCGCGGGAAAGCTCATCGGTACGTCCAATGACGCGGAACCGGATGTTGTTGCGGTTGATGGCGTCGAGCTCGAGACGCAGGTAGCGCTTCAGCAGCGTCATGAGCGCGGTCACTTCGGTGACGGGACGCTTCCAGTTTTCGACCGAAAACGCGTAGAGCGTGAGCGCCTTGATGCCCAGCCGGGCCGAGGTCTCGACGGCGTCGCGCACGGCGTCGATGCCGGCGCGGTGACCCTCCACGCGCGGCAGCCGGCGCTGCGCCGCCCATCGGCCGTTGCCGTCCATGATGATGGCGATATGCGAAGGCAGGGCGTCGAAATTCACCTCGCGGGCGAGTGATTCGTCCGGGGACCCTCTGGGAATCGCCTCCAGCAGCTGTTCGAGCGACATGTAAATTGCGGAAACCCTCGCCGCTCAGCGCCGCTCGCAGACAGGGCCCCATTGCCCCGCGCTGGTCGCGATGCTAGTTCAAGAAGGATACCGGAGTGGCCGCATCGTAATCAACGCGAACGAGATACAGCCCGGCAGGCGGTGCCGTCGGCCCCGCGGCGGTCCGGCTTCGCGAGCCGAGAACGGCCGGCAGAGAGGCCGCGGCGCGGCGCCCGTCACCGACCTCGACGAGCGTTCCCACGATGGTCCGCACCATGTATTTGAGAAAGCCCGTTCCGGCAATGTCGTAGATCAAGAGACGACCGCCGCCGGCCAGAGGTTCCTCCGTCCAGGACGAGCGGGTAATAGTGCGCGTGCTCGTCTTCACCTTGCCGCCTTTTGCCTGAAATGACGCGAAATCGTGCTCTCCAAGCAGTGTGTCGGCGGCAGCCCGCATCGCGTCCAGGTCCAGCTGCCTGGAGATGTGCCATGCGTACCTCCGCTGGAACGGGCTCATGACCCGAGTATTGCTGATGCGGTAGCGATACTCCTTGGAGCGCGCCGAAAAACGGGCGTTGAAGCCGGGAAGCGCGACTTCGACCGATAGGACACGCACGTCTTCCGCGAGCTTGGCGTTCAACGCACGGAACAGGTCGGCCTCAGGAATTTGACTGTTCAGCTTGAAGCTCGCCACCTGGCCCAGCGCGTGGACCCCGGCGTCGGTGCGCCCAGCGCCGTGCACGGTGACATGCCTGCCTTCAATGGCCGTGAGCGCGGCCTCGAGCTCGGCCTGCACGGAGCGCGCATTCGACTGGCGCTGAAAGCCGGAGAAGTCGGTGCCGTCGTAACTGAGTGTAACTTTGAAAGTACGCATCATCGGCTTCCGGTTCCAGCCTCCTGGCAACCGGCCACCTGCCACAGGACTGTTGGCTACTGGCTAGGTCTCGATCCCGGTTTCACCACCGGAAGGCCTTTCGCGCAGAGCGGGCACGTTTCGGGAGCGTATGTCGGGACATTGAGACTGACGAGCGTGTGCGAAGGTACGCCGAAGTCGATCGTGCCTCCGCTGCGATCGACGATCGCCGCGGCTCCGACGACAGCCGCGCCGGCCTCCTGGGCGACGACCATCGTTTCTCTTGTGGACTTGCCGGTAGTGAACACATCTTCGACGACCAGGACGCGGTCCGCGGCACTGAGCGAGAACCCCCGGCGGAGGCTCAACGCCGTTCCGCCGGCGCGCTCGGCGAAGATGGCGCGTACACCGAGCGCGCGCGCGACCTCGTGGCCGATGATCAGCCCCCCAAGCGCGGGTGACAGCACCACCGTCGGTTTCAGGTGCGACACGGCTGCAGCGATCTCCGACCCGAGCGACGCGGCATCCGCCGGGTTCTGCAGCACCAGCGCCGACTGCATGTACCCGGGGCTGTGCAGCCCCGACGAAAGACGAAAGTGCCCTTCCAGATACGCGCCTGTGCGGCGATATAACTCCAACGCTTCGTTTTGTTTCATATCGGCGCGCGTAGTATACGATGCCGCTACACAGTGCCGCCCGCCTCCGCAGTCGTCATCACGAAGAACGAGGCCGACTCCATCGCCGACGCGCTGAAGTCCCTCTCCTGGGCCGACGAGATCATCGTCGTCGATGCCGAGAGCACGGACGACACCGTCGCGATCGCGAAGCAATTCACCGATCGTGTGTACGTCAGGCCGTGGAACGGATACGTCGATCAGAAAAACCATGCGGCCGGCCTGGCGATGCACGATTGGATTTTTTCGCTCGACGCGGACGAGCGCGTGCCCGAGGAGCTCGCCGCAGAAATCCGCGCGCTGCTCGCCGCCGAGCCGGACATGCGTGGTTACCGGATGCCGAGGGTGTCTTTCTACCTCGGCCGATGGATGCGGACGACCGACATGTACCCCGACTATCAGCTTCGCCTGTACGATCGCCGGCACGCGCGATGGGACGGCGTTCACGTGCACGAGTCGGTAAAGATCGACAAGGGGCCGGTCGGATATCTGAAGCACGAGCTCCATCACTATCCCTACAAAGATTTGTCCGAGCATCTCATACGGATGGATCGCTACACCACGCTCGCGGCGCAGCAGATGTACGAGAAGGGCCGGCGGGCAACGCGGCTCGAGCTGCTGTTTCACCCGCCCATCGCGTTCGCGCGCAATTACATTCTGAAAGGGGGCTTCCGTGACGGAAAAGCGGGGCTCATCATCTCGCTCGTGAACTCGTATTACGTCATGTTGAAGTTTGCGAAGCTCTGGGAGCTTCAAAGGGACTAAGGCACGGTCCGGCTAAAGCCGGACACTACGTACTTCGACTCGGGACTCCTGGACTCCTAGACTTGCGACTCCTGGACTCTTAAAAGTTGTTTTCCATCCATATCGACACGGCGCGAACATGGCGAGGAGGACAGCGCCAAGTACTCCTCACCGTGCTGGGTCTTCGCGAGCGCGGTCACAGAACCGTGCTGATTGCGCACCCCGAAGGCGAGCTCGCCGCCCGCGCGTCCGAAGGGCACGATCTCGTGCGCCTGGCGCCGCGCGCCGAGGTCGATCTGCACGCCGGGTGGAAGCTCTCGCGCATCATCAAGGAGCTGAGGCCCGACATCGTTCACGCGCACGATCCCCATGCCGTCGCGCTCGCGTCGCTCGGATTGTCGTTCCTGACCTCGGGAAAATGTCCCAGGCTGATCGCGTCGCGGCGCGTCGCATTCCACCTCAAGGGCAACGCCTTTTCGCGCTGGAAGTATCAGCAGGTGGACTGTTTCGTGGCGGCGTCGAATGCCATCCGTCAGATGCTCGCCGGCGACGGGATCGATCCGAAGCGGATCGCCACCGTGTATGAAGGCATCGATCTCCATCGGATACAGTCGGAGCCCCCAGCCGCCATCCATGCCGAATTGTGGCTGCCCAAAGATGCGCCCATCGTCGGCGCGGTCGCGGCACTGACCCAGGAAAAGGGACACCGCTACCTCATCGACGCGGCGGCCCTCGTGGTGCGCGAGGTACCCGACGCCCGGTTCGTGATTTTCGGCGAAGGCGAGCTGAGGCCCACGCTCGAACGTCAGGTCAAGGACCTGCATCTTGAAAAACACGTGCTCCTTCCCGGCTTCCGCGCAGACATCTTGTCCTTCGTTCGAAGTTTCGACCTGTTCGTCATGAGCTCGCTCTTCGAAGGGCTCGGCACCTCGTTGCTGGACGCGATGGCTCTGTCGAAGGCGACTGTCGCGAGCGACACCGGTGGCATTCCCGAAGTGGTCGTCCACGGCGAGACGGGCCTTCTGGTCGCGCCGCGCGAGAGCCGCGATCTGGCCGGTGCGATTTCGAAACTCCTGAAAGACCCGGAGCGGCGCGAACGAATGGGGCGTGCCGGGCTCGCGCGCGTGCAGCGGCTGTTCAGCGCTGACGAGATGATCGAGAAGACGCTCGAGGTGTACCGGCGTCACGCCGGCGTGCGCCACGATTGCGCGGATGGCACAAGCCGCGAAGCGGACACTGCGCGTCACCCTTCGCGCGGTTGAAGCCGCACCAGTCCGCCATTCCCAGATGACAGAGCGAGAAGTCGTACTTGACTGGATCTTCGGGATCCAGCGCTCGCAACGAGGCGGTAATGTCGGCCGCCATCTTCCAGCCCGGGCTCGTATAGCGCGTCAGCCGGAGACACTTGCCAACCCGGATGACATGGGTGTCCAGCGGAATCACCAGCTTGGACGGGGGAATTTTCTTCCAGATACCGAAATCGACGGCATCGCGCCTGACCATCCAGCGCAGGAACAGATTCAGCCGTTTGCACGCCCCTCCGCAGGACGGGCGCGAGAAGAAGTAGGCGACGCCGGGGCGCGGAGATCGGTTTCCATACGCGGGCCGCAAATCGGTCTGGAGCGAACGCGTGGAAAACGATTCGATCGCCCCTGAGAGGTCCGGCGCACCGGGGTCATATCCCTCGACGAAAAATTCCTCGATCGACCCCTTCTGCAGCATGCGCTGAAGGATCAGGACCAGGGCGGCAAGGTCTTCCCCGCGCGTCCAGCGATGCACGATCGGCGCGAGGCTGCCCGCCTGCCGCGCCGGATCGAAACCGCGCACGAACGCCGCCGGCGACGGTCCCATCACCGCGAACAGCCGCTCGATCGATTGCAGCACGCTTGCCACGCGTCCGAACGCGAGCGCCGCGGCGCAGAAGCCCGCTACTTCGCGATCGTCAGGGGTTTTATAGCGGCGGACGAGCTGGATCGGGTCGGTGGCGGAATCGGCGTGGTTGAACGAGCCATACAGCGCGTCGAGCCGCTCCTTGAGCGGCCCATTCGGCTTCTGAGCCCGGGCTGTCATCCGGGGCATTAACGGAGGCGGTCTGCGCCCGTCGCCGACTCGTTGACGTACACCGTACGGCCGCCGACGATCGTAGCGGCGACGCCGCCGCGCAACTTCCACCCGCCGAACGGCGTGTTGCGCGACTTCGACTTGAAGCTCGCTGGATCGACCACGACCTGCAGGTCTGGCGCAAGCACGGAAATATCCGCGAGCGCGCCTTCGGTCAACGTTCCCGCCGCAACACCGAGAACCTTCGCGGGGTTGGTCGAAATCAGCTCGATGAGTCGGGCGATCGTGATCACGCCTGGGTGGACCAGCCGGTCGAAGCAAATGGACACGCACGTTTCCAGCCCAACGATGCCGAAGGGGGCGAGGTCGAATTCGGTCCTCTTTTCGTCGTTGTGATGCGGGGCATGATCGGTGGCGATGACATCGACGCTGCCGTCGGCGATGCCTTTGAGCATCTCGTCGCGGTCGGCCGCCGCGCGCAGCGGCGGGTTCATCTTCATGTTCGTGTCGTAGCTCACGGGAGTCGCAAGGGATTCGTCGGTCAACGTGAAATGGTGAGGAGCGACCTCGCAGGTCACGCGCGCCCCGTGCTGCTTTCCCTCGCGTACCGCGCGCAGCGACGTTGCCGCGCTCATGTGGCAGATATGTACGGCGGCTCCGGTCATCTCCGCGAGCGCAATATCGCGCTGGACCATAATCGACTCGGCAGTTCCCGGTATGCCGCGCAACCCCAGCGCCGAGGCGTGAAATCCCTCGTGTGCGACCCCCTCGCCTTTCAACGACGGATCTTCGCAGTGCTCGAGCACCGGCATGTTGAACATGCCGGCATATTCGAGCGCCCGGCGCATCAGGAGCGCGGTCTTGACCGGCCGGCCGTCGTCGGAAATGCCGACGCAGCCCGCGTCGCGCAGTTCGGCGATATCGGCGAGCTGATCGCCGTTGGATCCTTTCGACACCGCACCGATTGGATAGACGCGCGCGAGATTCGCCTGCGCCGCCTTCTGCAGGATGAATTTCGTCACGCCGGCGTTGTCATTGATGGGTGACGTGTTCGGCATGCACGCCACAGCGGTGAAACCGCCTGCAACGGCTGACGCCGTGCCCGTCGCAACCGTTTCCTTGTGTTCCTGGCCCGGCTCGCGAAGGTGCACGTGCATGTCGAAAAGCCCCGGCGTCACCACGAATCCCGAGGGGATGTCGATGACGACGGCGCCGTCGGCGGGCAAATCTTTCGCCACCCGGGCGATGCGATCCCCGTCGATGAGGATGTCGAACACTCCATCGCGCCCGTTTGCGGGATCGACGACCCGCCCTCCCTTAAGCAGCCGCTTCATGTTCCGCTCCACCCGCCAGCAGATACAGCACCGCCATGCGCACTGCCACGCCGTTGGCGACCTGTTCGAGAATCACCGAGTAAGGGCCGTCGGCAACCTCAGAGTCGATCTCGACGCCGCGGTTCATCGGCCCGGGATGCATGATGATCACGTCCTCTTTCGCGCGACGCAGCCGTTCGCGCGTCATGCCGAAGACCGTGTAGTACTCGCGCAGCGACGGGAAGAACGCTCCCTGCATGCGCTCGAGCTGCACGCGCAGCAGCATGACGACATCCGCGCCTTCGACCGCTTCTTCGACCGACGTTGTGGCGTGCACGCCTTGCCGCTCTATGCCGGGCGGCATCAGCGTGGGCGGCCCGCTTACCCACACGTCGGCGCCGAGCTTGGTGAGCAGCTGCACGTTCGACCGCAGCACGCGGCTGTGCAGCAGATCGCCGACGATCGCCACCTTCAATCCTTTGATGCGTTTCTTGTGCTCCCGGATGGTGAACGCGTCGAGCAGCGCCTGCGTCGGATGTTCGTGCATGCCGTCGCCGGCGTTGATGATGCCGGCTCGGCAGATTCTCGAGAGCAGATGACACGCGCCGGAATAGGCATGCCGCAGCACGATCATGTCGGGAGCCATCGCTTCGAGATTGAGCGCGGTATCGACCAGCGTCTCCCCTTTGACGAGGCTCGAGGTCTGCGCGGCGATGTTCAGCGTGTCGGCGCTGAGCCGCTTCTCGGCGATTTCAAAGGAAGTCCGGGTTCGCGTGCTGGCCTCGAAAAACAGGTTCACCACGGTCTTGCCGCGCAATGCCGGGACTTTCTTGATCGGCCTGTCGCCGATTTCCCGCATCGCTTCGGCCGTGTCCAGGATGAGCAATATCTCGTCCGGCGTGAGGTCAGAGATCCCCAGCAGATCTTTGTGGCGCAGTTTGGAAAGCGTGGCGACCTGTTGCGACGTCATGGATCCGTCCTTTTCACGCTTGATTCACCGACACCTCGTCGGCGCCGTCCGTCTCGGCCAGCCGGACCGTCACGGTCTCTTTGAGCGACGTTGGAACGTTTTTCCCGACGTAGTCGGCTTTGATCGGCAGTTCTCGATGCCCGCGGTCCACGAGCACGATCAGCTGAATTTCTTTCGGCCTGCCGAAGTCGATGAGCGCATCGAGAGCCGCGCGAATGGTGCGGCCGGTGTACAACACGTCATCCACCAGCAGGATCTTCTGGTCGTCGATCGAGAAGGGAATTTCGGTGCGCCGCACGAGCGGTTGGGGGCCGACGACGTGCCGCATCAAGTCGTCCCGATAGAGCGTGATGTCGAGCGCCCCGGTTCGGATTGGGGCGTTCGTAATCTGCTCGAGCACCTTCGCCAGGCGCTTCGCAAGCACGTCGCCGCGCGTGCGGATACCCACCACCGCGATGCCGTCCGTGCCGCGATTGCGTTCGAGCACTTCGTGCGCAATCCGTGTGAGCGAGCGGCTCATGCGATCGGCATCCATGATGACCGGCATCAGGAACCCGCCTTCGCTCGTGTGACGCCGCCGAGCTTCGGCGCGGCGAGCCACCACACGTTGATGTATGAGGAAAATTCGGAGGAAGGAGCAGTGCGCGTATTCATAACTCTTGTCGGCCTCGCCGGGCCGCTCTTAAAGAGATGGTTGAGTATAGCCTGAAAGGAGAGGCGGGAATCTGAGAACTAAGATCTAAGAACTAAGATCTAAGATCTGGCGGTCTCCTCAATGACGGGTCGCGCAAAGTCGTAAAGGCCTTGTGCGGAAATGAGATAGGCGGTGGCATCGCCGACACGCCCGCCTCGATTGCCCTCCTTCGCGAGGAAGCCATCCACGATTTGCGCGAAGAATCTGTCGGGCCACTTCGCGTGTGCGCCGTCACCGCCCGAATTCACCTCCTGCACCTCGCGCCAGACAATGCCGGAACCGGACTGATAAGGCACCAGGTATCTGGCAATCCGCTTGTCGGGAAAATCGGCGGTGTGTTCGACGTGATGCAGGAACGTCACTTCGTCGTGGTCGCTGCCGAGCAGCAGGATCTGCCCGCCGAGGACGCGAAAGCGTTCGAGCGGCCCTCCGGCGCCGTACGCGAAGTCCCATGGATGTTCCGCCAACAGCTCGGCGGCATGCGTTCCAGCGGCCGCGAACCGGATGATGTGTTGGTTCACCTGCGTGCCCGGGTACGTCCGGAAGAACTCGACCAGCACACCGTGCGAACGCGCCGATCGCGTCGTGTACGGATCGAAGGGCGGATGTTTTACGAGCACCTCCCTTTCTTGAGATTCCGACAGCACTCCGCGGCCAACGTCGTCGTAGTAGCTGGGACAACCGACATACATCATCAGCGTACCGGCGGAGCCCAGCGCATCGCGCAACGCGAGATGGATCTGATCCGGACCCCCGGCCACCTCGCCCACGCTCCGCACGGATGCATGCAGCATGACGATGCCGCCGGAGCTCACCCCGAGCGCGCGAAAATCAGCGGCAAGCTCCGCCCGCGACCACATCTCGGCTCTCAGCTCTCCTTTGCTCTCTGCTCTTGCTCTATCTGTCGTAGAAAGGTATGAACGTTATCGGCCGCCTCTCCGTAAAGCTCCGAGCAAAGATGTCCGTGCGCGCGAAGCCGTCGAGGTCGCGCGCAATGGGCAGGCCGAAGAAATACAGCACGGTCGGCGTAATGTCGACGACCGAGGCGCGCGCGAGGTTGCCCTTCGCCACGGGGCGGCCGTAGGCGATGACAAATCCATCCGGCGCGCGCTCGTGGCTGCCGCTCAGATCGCGATCGCCCGCAACCCGTTCGAGGAGGCGTTTGCCGAGACTCAGCGGTTCCATACCGAATCCCGAAACCACGAGCAGCAGATCCTCGCGATCGAGCGACGACATCGCCCTGCCGACGACGCCGTCGAGATACGAGTAGGTACTGCTCCAGCACGCGGCCGTATCTCAGCCGCTCTTCGTCGGAAACGTCCCCGAACGCGCGCGGCACGGCGTAGCGAAGATAGTAGTGGCCCACTGCATCGATGCCGGGATACCGCACGGCGGAAAACTGCACGGGCCGGGACTGCTCGAACGCCTGCGCGATCTGCTCGGTCGCTGTATCTCCTGCAAACGCGCTCGAAGGTGTTCCCTGCCAATCGCGGACCGTTGCGCCAGGCGCCTGTTCGCCCGCGAACGCCGCCGGCGCCTGGTCGGATGACGCCGCAACTCTTGCTGCCCTTGCCGCTTCGACAGCTTCGGGTGGGTACGCCAGCGGCGGCTCGCCGAGCGAGGCGAGCACGGACGTGGAATTGCGGTGGAGGAATTCATCGCTGATCAAATAGCCGTTGACGCCATGTGCCGGATACGTGAGCGGCCAGTCGATCACGCCCGCGGTTACGCCGTACCCGCTCAGCAGCTCCCAGAGCGGCCTCGCGCGAACGGCATCCGACCCGCGGTGTTCTTCTTCGATCAGGCCAAGACGAACCAACGCCTGGGCGAAGCAGAAATCAGGAAGCAGGTCGAGCGGCTGATTCGAGCCGGGCACGACGTAGCGCGAGGCCGAATAGACGTTGGTCTTGTACGGGAGCTTGCCGGTGGCAACGGCCGTCCAGACCGATGCCGGCTGCGTCGGCCGAAGCGTGGCCAGATGCATCACGGCGCCGCTGTCGAGGAGGCGCGCGAAGTTTGGAAATCGCCCGCCTGCGGCATTCGGGGTAATGAAGTCGAGAGAAGCTCCGTCGAGCAGAATCATGCGAACCCGCAAGCCCGGCTCGGCTGGCGCGAGCTGCGGCGCAACGGGTTTCCGCGGCGGCGGCGGATCTTCCCCGAGCCCGCGAAAGAACAGCGGACCCGCCAGAGACAGACCGAGCGCGACCCCGAACACCGTCGCGACGAAGCGGCGTCCGCGCCGCAGCCGGGTCTGTACGATCGCAAGCGTGGCGCACGTTGCGGCGCAGAGCGAGATGACAACCGCGCCTTCAGTCATCCTCGAAGCAGCATCGGGGCCGAGCACGCCGCGAAAGCCGTGCAGGTTCAGCCACGTGACGAGCGCGCTGACGATGACCGCCAGAGTCGCGAATGTCGAGAGCAGGCGAAGGCTGATCCAGCCCGGCGAGCGCACTTCCACCGCGAACAATTGACGCACGACGATCAGGCCGTAGAAAAAGGCCGTCGCGTGAATGCCGTAGAACGCCGACCACGTCAGTACCGAGGCGAACGACAGCCATCGAGCTGAGCTGCACCGTCGGATTCAGCTGCAGGACGAGCAGAGAAACGTACGCGCCCACCAACGCGCCGGCCATCAACGAGTTGGTGAGCATGCGGAGGTACTGCATCGAAGCGACCATCATATCTCCGCTATACTTTCAACGTGCCGATGGACGTCGTCGCCGAAGTGATCTCGAACATCCATCTGTCTTCCGACTACAACGTGCTCGCGCTCGCCGCTCCAGGCATAGCCAGCCGGGCGCTGCCAGGACAGTTCGTGATGGTGAAGCCCGAACATCGTCTCGAGCCGCTGCTTCGCCGGCCTTTTTCCGTCTTCGAAGTCCTCAGGCATGGCGGTGAAGTCGTCGGACTGTCGCTGCTCAGCAAGCGGATCGGGCCATCGACGACGCTGCTGTTCGAAGCAAAGAAGGGCGACCGCATCGAGTGCCTCGGACCCCTCGGGCGCCCATTCGTCCCCGTCAGTGCGCCAGACGAAGCATGGCTCGTTGCCGGCGGCGTGGGTCTCGCGCCGTTCGCGGCTCTCGCCGAGACGCTGCGCGCTCGAAATACGAAGGTGAAGCTGTATTACGGCGCGCGTCGTGCCGGCGAGCTCTTCTATCTCGACATGTTCGAGAAGATGGGTGTCGAGCTGGTGCTTGCGACAGAAGATGGCAGCCGCGGCGATCACGGGCGTGTGACGTTTCCGCTCGAGCGCGATCTTAGAAAGCAGCCGGCGGACTCGGGCCTGATGATGTACGCGTGTGGTCCGGAACCCATGCTCGCGGCGGCGGCAAAGCTCGCAGCGTCTTACAACCGGCCGCTTCAAGTGTCGGTCGAGCGTGTGATGGGATGCGGAATGGGCGGATGCTACAGCTGCGTCATCCCGATCAGAACGCCTGAAGGAAAACCGCATTTCGTGCGCTCATGCCTGGCTGGTCCTGTGTTCCGCAGCAACGAGATCGCGTGGTGACCATGGATCTGACAGTGCAGATCGGCTCGTTGACACTGAAAAATCCGCTCATCGCCGCGAGTGGATGTTTCGGATACGGAACCGAATACGCCGATCTGATCGACCTGTCTTCTCTTGGCGGCATCGCAGTCAAGGGCCTGTTCCTCGCCGAACGTGAAGGCCATCCTCCACCGCGCATCGTGGAAACGCCGGCAGGCATGCTGAATGCCATCGGCCTCCAGGGTATCGGCGTGCATCGTTTCATCGCGGAAAAGATGCCCGAGCTTCGCGCGCGCGGCGCTGTCGTGATCGTCAACATCTGCGGCACGACGCTGCAGGAGTACGTGGAGCTCGCCAGGATTCTGTCGGATGTGGAAGGCGTGGCTGCGCTGGAGCTCAACATTTCCTGTCCCAACATCAAGGAGGGGGGCATCACCTTCGGATGCAGCCTCCACGGGACCGCGGACGTCGTCGCCGCGGTCCGGGCCGCGACGCCCTTGCCCGTAATTCCCAAGTTGACCCCGAACGTCACCGACATCAGCGCCATCGCGCTGGCCGCTCAGGACGCCGGCGCCGATGCCGTGTCGCTCGTAAACACCTTCCTTGCGATGGCGATTGACGTCGAGACGCGAAGGCCCAGGCTGTCGAACATCGTTGGCGGCCTCAGCGGGCCTGCGATACGCCCGATTGCGGTGCGCATGGTCTACGAATGCCGGCAGAAGATCCGCATTCCGATCATCGGGATGGGAGGCATCGCGACGGCTTCGGATGTGCTCGAGTTCGTCATCGCGGGCGCCTCGGCCGTGCAGGTCGGCACGGCGAATTTCGTCGATCCGCTGATCTGGCCGAAGCTCCTCGACGGGCTGAGCAGCTACGGCGAACGGCATCAGGTCAAGAGCATCGGCGAGCTGGTCGGCAGCATCGACACACGCGCGCGGGAGAAGGAATGGATCAGCTCCTAGTCGCTCTCGACGTGGACAACGGCGTCCACGCGCTCGAGCTGGCGGCGCGGCTTCAGGGCCGTGTCGGCGGGCTCAAGGTGGGAAGCACGCTGTTTACCGCCGAGGGAACGCCGCTCGTACGCCGCCTCATCGACCTCGGCCATCGCGTGTTTCTCGATCTGAAATTCCACGACATCCCGCATCAGGTCGCCGGCGCCGTCGCTGCAGCCACGAAACTTGGCGTCTGGATGATGACGGTGCACGCATCAGGCGGGTCAGAGATGCTGAAGGCAGCGAAGCGCGCGGCGGTTGATGCGGCTGCCGGGATGGACCGGCCGGTGCCGATCATCGTGGCCGTAACGGCGCTCACCAGCCTGAGCGAGAAGAACCTGCTCGAGATCGGCGTCAGCCGCTCGATGGAGCGGCACGTGGAAGACCTTGCCGCGCTCGCGGCTGCCGCGGGCGTCAACGGCGTCGTCGCTTCTCCTCACGAGCTGAAGGTTCTGAGAGAGCGATTCCCGTTTCTCACGATCGTCACACCAGGCATCCGGGCCGCCACTGCCCCAGCCGACGACCAGTCGCGAACCCTGACCGCGCGCGATGCGATAGCTGCGGGGGCGGACTATCTCGTGGTTGGGCGGCCGATTGTGGCTGCCGCCGATCCCCGGGCTGCGGCAGAAGAAATCGCGCGATCGTGCACCTGACGATCTACAGCAAGCCCGGGTGCCACCTGTGCGACGAGATGAAAGCCGTCGTCGCACGAGTCGCCGCCGCCAACCCCGACATCTCGATCGACGAGATCGACATCTCAACCGATCCCCAGCTCGCCGAACAGTACAGCCTCGAAATTCCGGTTTTGATGATTGACGGACGGAAAGCGGCGAAGTTCCGCGTCGCAGAGGAAGGACTCAGACGACTTATCGAAGGGGCAAAGGGTAAGGGGTGAGGGGTAATTGCCCCTTGCCCTTCGCCCTTTGCCCCTTCAGATCACCTAGATCACTTAGCGGTAACGACGTGAAACCCTCTCCGGTTCCGCTGCCAGCAGGCCTCGTTCTCTTCGGAGCAGGCGGGCTGCTCCTTGCCTTTGCTGACTGTCATGATCCGGTCAGCCGCCACACCCAGACTGACGAGATATTCCTTCACCGACGCCGCGCGGCGCTCGCCGAGCGCCAGGTTGTACTCCGAAGTACCGCGCGAGTCGGCGTGGCCTTCAACAGTAAACCGCACTGACGGCCAGCGCTTCAGATATTCGGCATTGCGGGTTGAGGCCGCACGTCCGTCGTCACGCAGCGTCGAGCTGTCGTAATCGAAGAGCACGTCGTTCAGCGGACGCTCGGCGTTGATCTGCTCGACAGTCTTTTTCTGAAAAATCTGATCTTCGGTCAACGGTGCCGGCGCCGGCGGTGGTGCAGGGGGTGGCGGCGGCGGCGGCGGTGGTGGCGGCGCAGGCGCCGCGGGTGGTGGTGCCGGTGCTGGGGCAGGAGCGGGTACAGGCCTCTTGCAGGCAGCCGCCGTCAATCCCAGGATGGCGCACAATGCGCCGACCAGCAGGAAACGTCGCATGAGACTCTCCTCAGCTTGAAGTTGTAGATGAGTGATGGATCGCGATGAGAGAGTACCGCGAGGGCGTACGAGTGTCAATTATCTCAGGCATTTGTGGGAGTCAGATCCGGCTAGAATCGCCGCCGTGGATGCGCTGCTCGAGCAGACGTTTCGCGCCGAACAGCAACATTTCTGGTTTCGTGGCTTCCGGCGGTTCGTCGAACCGCTCATCGTTCACGCCACTCAGGGATTGACGCGGCCGCGGCTGCTCGATGCGGGCTGCGGCACAGGACGCAACTATCCTCTTCTCGAAAAATACGGCGTGCCGCTCGGACTCGAGCTGTCCTTACGCGGCCTTCGATACGCGCGCGAGCGCGGGCTTCCACGGCTCACGCAAGGCAGCGTCACCGATCTGCCATTTGCCAGTGCCTCGATCGACGTCGTGTTGTCGTTCGACGTCCTCTACAGCCTGCACCCGGATGCAGAGCAGGCGGCGATCCAGGAGATGTTCAGGGTGCTGCGCCCGCGCGGCTTCGTCATCGTGAACGTTGCCGCGCTGCCATCGCTGACGGGGGATCATTCCGCTCTGGCAGGTGAGGTACATCGCTACGTCCGTCCCGAGCTGCGCGCCAAGATGACGAACGCGGGATTTCGCATAGCGCGCCTCACATACACGAACGCCTCGTTGCTGCCATTGACGGCAGCGGTCAGAGCGTTTCAACGGCTTCGAGGGGTCGCTGCGGCCGCGGAGGGTCGAGGGGACTTCTACGTGCCGCCGGCGCCGGTGAATGCGCTATTGTCCGGAGCCCTCGCGGCGGAATCGAGCGTCATCAAGGCCGGGCTCGACATGCCGCTCGGCAGTTCCTTGCTGTGCCTGGCGCAAAAACTCTGATTAGTTGCTTACCCGAAAATCGAAAATCCGGAGGCCGAGCGTTCGCCGATCCGGGCTTCCTGATTGTTCGTGCGGCACGAACGTCTTATCCGTCTCGATCGAAATCATGCCGTCTGATGCTGCCAGCGCCGAGGCCGGGACCTTGAAAGTGATTTCGAAATCCTCGGACGGCTGCGCGGTGGTGAGCACCTGGCCGCCGGCACGAACGGTGATACGCGGCGGCGAATCGAAATAGCGCAGCGGCGACTCGCCAGTGAGCGTGACGGTCAGATCCCTGCCGCCCGAGTTGATGAACGTCTCAGCCTTGGCCGTCGTCCACCGCCATCGCCTCTGAAGCTCCTTGCTGTACTCGATCTCATTCCAGCCCGCGTGATGCACAGCGAACAGAGCTTCGGGCGGTGCGACGGCAAACTGCGTGAGACGAACGGTCTGCGGCTTGCCGTCTGGACCGGCGTACGCCGCCACCAGCTTGTTGAGCGGGGCGGTGTTCGCAAGCGTGCCAGGCTCGAGCGTCAGCCGCTTGAACACGCGGCCACCTGCCGGCACGCTGAGGTTCTCGATGGCCCGGCCGTCAATCGTCAGCGCTATCTCGGCAGCCTGCCCTGTGCTCTCGGCGCCGATGATCAGCAATGCAGCCTCCGGCCGGCTCTTGATGTACGCCACTGCCTCGTGGCGCCCGAGCCGCTCCGACGTCGTGAGCGTCTCCGGAGTGAGATGCCAGCCCTCCTCCGCGAACCAGCCGGGCGGGGACTGGATGCGGACGAGATCGACGATGTCGGGCCGGGAACCGCCCATGAACTGCAAGCGCGGAAAGCCCCACACGTAATGTGCCTGCACGGAGCGGCTCAATGGATCGATGAGCTCGATGTCGGTCCGCGGCGGATCGGCAAGAAACCACACAGGCATCGTGTTGCCTTCGCGCCAGTACTTCGCGAGCTCGAGCCACTCGCGCATCGGCGGCGACGGCAGCACTTTCACCGATCCCAGGTTCTGGGTCTGCATCGACCGTTGCATCGCCTGATGGAATCCCACGACTCCCGGTTCGGCGTTCAGCCGCTCGCGCATCGTGGCAATAGCCGCAAACACCGGAGCCCCGTCTCTCGCGTACACACGCAGGGACGGCAGCGTCACAGCCAGCGACCAGACGACGATAAGCGCGACGATGACGGTTGTGCCTGCTGACTTGAAGGTCGGCACCGCTGCTTCGGCGCCCCTGACAGCGAGGTACGCGACGACAGGAATGAACGGCAAGGCGTAACGGGTCGTCAACGTTTCCTGCAGCAGCAGGTGCACTGCGAGATACGGCACGATGAGCACCGCCAGGAGAATCGCGGCGCGGCGCGACCGCAGCAGCAGAACGACTCCCCCGAGCGCAGCGAGGGCAAAGACCGTCCATCCAAGCACGGGCGAGGCCCACGGCTGGATAAACGTCTCCAGCAGATTGAACGCAAGCCTGCGAGGACTCGGATTCAGATACAACATGTCGACGCCGGCCAAATCTTCCCCGCCCTGCGCTCCCATCACGGCGAAGTAGGCAGAGGGCCCGCCGCTCGCCACGACGAGCGGAATCGCCCACAGCAGAATGCCGATCGTGAAGGTCATGGCGCTGCCGAGCAGCGCGCCCGCCGCGCCGCGCCCGGCGCGCTGGACCAGCACGATGAGCAGCAACGGCAACGTGAGCAGGAACGCCTGCGACCGCATGCCGATGGCGATGGCGGACAAGAACGCGCCTAGCACGATCATCTTGCCCGAATCTTCGAGCGCTTCCGGCGTGCGCGCGGGATTCAACCGCTGCCGCACGAACGCCGCAACCAGAGCCGCCTGGGCAGCGAGTGTGACGGCCAAACCCGGCACGTCGCTCATGGGGCGGCTCGCGTTGAACCAGTACAACGGGCTCGCGACGGCAAGAAGCACGGTCAGCGACGCGACGACAATCGAACGATCGGCCGGGCGGCCATCCAGCGCCTCGACGTCTTCGAAAATCTTCAACATCGGAAAGACCGCGAGCGCACCGAACACAGCGCCCAGAAGCGCCATTGCGGTGGCGTCCGACGGCACCATCACCCGCACGGCCTTCGCGAGCGCGATAAAAATCGGATAACCGGGCGGATGAGGCTGATGTTTCGCCGGGTCGAAGTCGGCGAGGCCCAGCGCGAAGTTCAAGGAGTCGATGTCTTCGAGCGTCGAAGGCAGAAACGCGGCATGGGCGATGAAAAACACTATCGCCAGCCCGGACGACCAGAGCAGTTTCGGAGAAAGTTTCATATCTGGCTTGCCGCGCCGAAGCGCCGTGCTCGGAGGCGGGTCAAATTTCGCGGAGAATCAGGCCTTCGTTCAGGCTTCCCGTGCGATAGCCTTTGGGATCGATCACCACAGAGTCGTAGCCCGCAGCCTGTAGCTCTCGAACAATGGCGTCACGCATCTCGGGTTCGAGGGCGCGCGACAGCTCTTCGCTTGCCACTTCCACCCGCGCAACGGTGTCGTAGTGGCGGACGCGGCACACGCGGAACCCCAGCGCGTGCAGCGCTTCCTCGCCGCGCTCGATGCGCCGCAGCTTTTCCGGCGTCACTTCGTTGTGGTAAGGAATCCGCGACGACAAACAGGCGGACGCGGGCTCGTCCCACACGGCCAGCCCGGCGAGGCGCGACTGTTCACGTATGGCCGATTTCGTCATGCCCGCCTCGTCGAGCGGACTGCGGACGCCGAACTGCTTCGCGGCAACGCGTCCAGGGCGGTAGTCGCCGCGATCGTCTGCATTCGTACCGTCGGCGACGCACGCAAACCCGCGCTCGCGCGCGATCGCGGTGAGTCGCGAATAAAGCTCGTGTTTGCAGAAGTAACAGCGGTTTTCCGGATTCGCCCGGTACTCGGGCCGTTCGAGCTCGCCGGTGAAGATGATTTCGTGATTCAGCGCGAACTCGCGCGCGACTTTCAGCGCAAGCTGGCGGTGATGCGCGGGATAGCTGGGACTCTCGGCGGTAATACAGAGCGCGCGCGTACCGAGCACTTCGGTTGCCGCCCACGCCAGGTACGCGCTGTCGACACCGCCGCTATAGGCGATGATGACCGAACGCATCCCGGACAGGATCGACCGCAGCTCGGAGGTCACTCGTCCCAGTCCTCTTCCTCCTCGGCGTCGTCCTCCTCGATGTCGAGCTCCTCCTCGTCGCTTTCTTCCTTTTCCTTCTCCTCATCGTCGTCCTCGTCGTCGTCATCATCATCGTCGGCGACGTCGAGCTCGATGGGTGAAAGGCCGGTGACTTCGAGATTCGAACCGCACTCGGGACAGCTGAGCAGGTCTCCTTTGTCCACGTCGTACTCGTCCACTTCAATCTCCGCGTCACACTCGGGGCAGGTAGCCATTTGCTCCGGATTATATCGAGAACCTGATAAATTCTGCAACGCACGCTAACGCTTTTTAGGCGGGCATCCGATACATTTACCGGGACTTCCACGTCTGATGACGCTGACCGCAACGAGCGCAAAAACCGTACTGGTCGCCGACGACACGGCCTTCGTGCGAGACCGCTTCAGAAGCGCGCTCGAGGACGCCGGCCATCGCGCGGTGACCGTGAAAAGTGCGGCGGAGCTGCTCGCCAGAGTGCGGGCGGACGTCGCGCAGATCGATCTTCTGGTCATCGATCTGCGGCTGCCCCACGCCGCCGGCGTCGATCTCGTCCGGAGCATCCGGAAGCTCGACGAAGGCCGGCTGCCGATCCTCGTCTTCAGCGGCACGATCACGAGCGCCGACGAGGTGCGCGAGCTCGCCGCGCTCGGCGTGTCCGGCTACGTCAACGAATACAGCGCCGTGCAGCACATTCTTCCGTCGCTGGCGCCGCATCTCTTCCCCGACAACTTCAACCGGCGCGGCAGCCCCCGCGTCGTCCTCGGCATCTCGATCGCGTACCGTTTCGCCAACACCATCGCGGCGGCACTGACGCTCAACCTCAGCCGCGGAGGCGTCGCCATCCGCACGACGAGCCCGCTCGAAAACGGCGCGAAGGTCCGGCTGCGGTTCCGCCTGCCCGGCTCCAAGCGCGACATGGACGCGGAAGCCCGCGTGGCGTGGAGCGATTCCCGCCACGGCATGGGTCTTCAATTCGAAAAAGTCGAGTCCCTCGATCAGGCCGCCATCGACGAGTTCGTCGACGGGCACTTCTTCAACAGTCGCAAAGCGTAGCCACCGGCTAGACTAGGTCCGGAGGTTTGGTCCATGGACAACCCCGTCCTCGACGTCGGCATCCGCGTGTTTGGCGTGCTGGCGCTGGTTCTGGCCAACGGATTTTTCGTGGCCGCGGAGTTTTCGATTATCTCGGTGCGCAAGACGCGCATCGATCAACTCCTTGCAGAGGGCAGCCGCATGGCGCGGCCGGTGCGGCGCGCCCTGGACAACCCCGACCGCTTCATCGCCGCGACCCAACTCGGCATCACGATGGCCAGCCTCGGCCTGGGGTGGATTGGCGAACCGGCACTGGCGTCGCTGCTCGAACCGATGCTGCGCGGCCTCCCGTGGGTGATTTCAGAAACGACGACGCACACGATAGCGTTCGCGATCGCATTTTCGATCATCACCGCGCTTCACATCGTGCTCGGTGAGCTGGCGCCTAAAACCGTCGCGCTGCAATATCCCGAAACGACCGCGCTGTGGGTGGCGAAGCCCACCGAGATTTTTCTCAGGATCTTCAACCCGTTCATCCGCGTGCTCAACGGCATGGGCTGGGCGGTGGTGCGGATGTTCGGCATGAAAGCGGCCAGCGGTCACGGGCTCGTCCATTCCGAGGAAGAGTTGAAGATGCTGGTGACGGCGAGTCAGCAGGCCGGGGTGCTCGAAGAAGAAGAAGAGCAGATGCTCCATCGCGTCTTTCACTTTGCGGAGTTCACCGCGTCCGAGATGATGGTGCCGCGCACGGAAATGGCAGCGGTGAAGGCCGAGGCGTCGATCGACGAAGTCGTGGACCTCGTCTGGCGGGGACGCCATACCAGCCTGCCCGTGTATGGCGGCGAGCTCGACAACATCATCGGGATAATGCTCGTGCCGGATCTCGTCCGCGGCCTGGCGTCGCCGCCGACAACAGCCAACTTCAGCGTTGCGGCAATCGCCCGCGAAGCGCTCACGGTACCGGAGACGATGAAGGCGGACGAACTCCTGCGCCAGATGCGCCGCCATCGCACGCACCAGGCGATCGTCATCGACGAGTACGGCGGCACCGCGGGCCTCGTCACCTTCGAGCGTGTCATGGAGCGCATCGTCGGAAAGCTCGGCGGCGATTTCGGCGCAGGCCCATCCACGCCGATTCGACAGCTGCCCGACGGATCCGCCGAGGTCGATGGTCTTGCGCTCGTCACCGACGTCAACGAGCAGTTCGGCCTCGACATCGATGAAGAGACCTACACCACGCTCGGCGGCTTCATGCTCGGCCGCCTGGGGCGCCGACCGAAAGTGGGCGATGAGGTCGCTGTCGGAGGCAGAATGCTGCGAGTCGAGGCGATTGACGGATTGCGGGTCTCGCGAGTGCGAATCATTTAAACCACAGAGATCACAGAGTTCACAGAGAAGAAACGCATTTCTCTGTGGTTCTCTGTGTTCTCTGTGGTGATGCTAGTCGGCCCTCAACAGCCTCATGCCGTTGGCAATCACCAGCAGCGACGCGCCCATGTCTGCGAGCACGGCCATCCAGAGCGTGGCCGCGCCGACCACCGCGAGGCCGAGGAATACCGCTTTGAGCCCCAGCGAAATCGCGACGTTCATCTGAATGTTGCGCAGCGTGGCGCGTCCGAGGCGCAGCACGAAGGGAATCTTCAGCAGCTCGTCGGCCATCAGCGCGATGTCCGCTGTTTCGAGCGCCGCCTCAGTGCCTGCCGCCCCCATCGCGATGCCGACGTCCGCCGCCGCGAGCGCCGGCGCGTCGTTCACGCCATCACCCACCATCGCGACGGTGCCATATTGCCGGCGCAACTGCTGCACCACCGCCACCTTGTCGTGCGGCAGCAACTCGGCATGCGCTTCGTCCGCGCCGATGTCCTGAGCCAACGCGTCGGCGCTCGCTTTGTTGTCGCCTGTCAGAATCACGACACGCTGCACACCCAGCCGCCGCAACATCTCGACGGTATCGCGGCTGGCTTCGCGCGTGCGATCGGCCAGCGCGATGATGCCGAGGGGCCGGCCGGGACGCGCGACAAGCACGGCCGTGCGTCCCGAAGCGGCGAGCGTATCGAGTTTCGAGTGGATGTCGGCGTTGCACAAGGCGCGCTCTTCGATGAGCCTGTGATTCCCGACGAGCGCCGGCTGGCCGCTCACGATTCCTTCCGCTCCCCGGCCCGGAATGGCCTGGAATTCCTCCGATTGCGGAAGAGCAACCCCCGATTCCACGGCACGGGCAAGAATGGCGCGCCCGACTGGATGCTCCGATCGCGCTTCAAGTCCGGCGGCGATTTCCAGAATCTCGTCGACGCTCGTCTCGTTGAGCGGCACCACCTCGACCACGTGGGGCACGCCTCGCGTGAGCGTTCCTGTCTTGTCGAAGGCCACACAGCGGACGGCGCCGACACGTTCCAGATGCACGCCGCCCTTGATCAGCACACCTTTCCGCGCGGCGGCCGCAATCGCCGACACCACTGAAACGGGCGTCGAAATCACGAGCGCGCAAGGACACGAGATGACCAGCAGCACGAGGGCTCGGTAGACCCAGGACTCGAAGGGCTGTCCCATCGCGAGCGGAGGAATCAGGGCAATGGCAATCGCGACGCCGATGACCGCGGGCGTGTAGTACTTCGCGAACCGCTCCACGAATGCCTGGCTCGGCGCGCGCTGCGATTGCGCCATCTCGACGAGCGCGATAATCCGCGCCAGCGTCGTGTCTGGACGCAGATGGGTCACCCGCACGTCGAGCCCGCCATAACCGTTGATCGTGCCCGCGTACACGACATCACCATTCGCCTTTTCGACCGGCAGCGATTCACCGGTAATCGGCGCCTGATTCACGGGGCTCGAGCCCGCCACGACGATGCCGTCGAGCGGGATCTTGTCGCCTGGCTTCACCAGCAGGACGTCGCCAATCCGGACATCGTCTACCTGCAGCCGGGACTCGTGCCCGTTGCGGCGGACGATCGCTTCCGGAGGCGTCAGATCCATGAGCGCGCGTATCGCGTTGCGCGCGCGATCCATGCTGCGCGCTTCGAGAATCTGGGCGAAGGCGAAGAGGAACGTGACCGTTGCGCCCTCGGACCACTCGCCCAGAATCATCGCGCCGGCGACGGCGACGAACATCAGGGCGTTGATGTCGAGAGCGAAGACGCGCGTCGCGGCCCAGGCGCGGCGTGCCGTGTAAATGCCGCCCGTGAGGATCGAGATGAGATACGTGGCGCGTACGACCGCCGTGGGAAAGTCAGCGAACTCGAAAAAGAACCCTGCCGCGAGGGCGGCGCCAGACGCCATGACGAGCGTCTGGCGAGCCGTCGCGGCCGGAGAATAGCCGACCGGCTGCTCGTGTTCCAGCCAGGCCCGCATGCCGGTCTGCGCCACCGCATCCACTATCGCAGCGGTCGACAGCTTGGCGGCGTCGTACCGCACACGAAGGCGCTGCCCCACCAGATCGGGCACGAGGTCTTCGAGCCCGGGCAGCGGCTTCAGCCGGCGCTCGAGAATCGCGACCTCGTCGCGGCAGTCCATCCCGTCGATCTTGAAGACCGACTCGGCGTGGATCTCGCAGACGGCGCACGCGACGTTCTTAGTTGCCAATGCTCAGGACGGCCTCGTTCAGCTTCGCGTAATCGGGTTCGTTCCGGGCATCCTCCAGCACTTCGCGGTAGCGGATGACTCCCCCTTTATCTATGACGAACACGGCACGCTTGGCGATGTTCTTCAACCCGATCATGTCGGGATTCACCACATCGTATGCGTGGATGGCTTCCTTGTTGTAATCGCTCAGCAGAGGAAATCCGAGCTTCTGCTGGTCGTCCCACGCCTTCAACGCAAAAAACGTGTCGGTGCTGACGCCCAGCACGTTCGCCTTGACGCTGCGAAAATTGCTCATCGTGTCGCGAAACGTGCAGAACTCTTTCGTGCAAGTGCCGCTGAACGCACCAGGAAAGAACGCCAACACCACAGAGCCCTTGGCGAGCTCCTTGCTGAGGGTGACGCTTTCGCGATCCTGATTGACGAGGGTGAAATCCGGGGCCTTGCTGCCTACTTCTGCCATCGACGCCTCCTACGGAACGAGATCCAGCCGCGACACCGTCGCTTTGTCGACCGCGTCGCGGGTGAACGGCAGGGGCCGGTATTGCACCTGCCGCCATAACCTATTTTGATCGAAATAGTGCGGGCTGCGGGGATGTCCCGATTGTCCGGTGGTATTGACGCCGATCGACCGGTCCCACGCCCCGGGATCAAGGATTTGCCGGTACGACGCCGCCTCGGCGGTTGCGTACGGACGGCGCAGGTTCGCTGTCGTCTTGTTCACCGTCATACCGTCACCCATCATCGGTATCGGCCCACGGCTGAAGAACCAGTCCAGGGCCCAGCCGCCGCCGCTCAGCGGATGCGAAAACTTGAGCTCGTGCGCTGCGTCCCAGCGCCAGGTCAATGGATCGCCGAACCGTCCTCTCAGCGACCGAAATGCATCGTCCGCGGCCCGGCGCACGATGTCTTCGAGCGTTTCCTTCACGCCTGGCGTAGACCGATCGTCGAACCACGCGGAGTCGGCGTCGGCGATGACCGCGTACAGCCCTGCAAACCGCTCATTGCCCGCGTAGTGGTAAAAGCGGTCGTACAGCGCTACGGGCAACTCGTCCGCAAACGTGCGGTGCCACATCGCTTCCTCGAACGCCTCGAACAGCAGCGACGCAGGCCGCTCGTCCACTCGGCGATCCCAGGTACGGAGTTCACCCAGGGCAGCGGGCAACGCCACCGATTTCAGGAGCCAGTCGGCGGCGCGGCTCGTAATGTCGGCCTGAATCTGCTGCATCGCGGCGGCGTCCAGATTGCGCCGATCTCCGAGCAGCTCGAGCACACGCTGCGCCCTGAACGGCGCGACCCAGTCGGTCGTGATCGAATACGGCAGGCTTCGGTCGATTTCGTTATTCGACGTGACCACCAGCTGCGAAGGCGGGTTCAGCACGGCGGGCAGCTGGTCCATGTTTATGTAACCATGCCAGCCGGCATCGGACGGCCACCCCGGCTGCGGGACCGAGCCATCGGACCCACTCCTGATCGGGATCAGCCCCGACATCGCGTAGCCAATGTTTCCGTCGACGTCGGCATACAGGAAATTCTGGGCGGGGGCAGCGAACCGGCGCACCGCGGCAACGAATTCCTGCCAGTTCGTTGACCGCCCGAGCGCGTCAAAGGCCGATGCAGCCCCGGGCTGCCGCACGACATCCCACGTCAGTGCGAGGACGGTGTCGTCAAGCGGATCGTCATTGACAGAGCTCGCCAGGCTGCACGTCGTACCAACGGCCGGCATTGAGAACGGGCCCGTGCCGCGTCGACCGGACTTCGAAGACGATGGGGTCGCGCCGGCCGCGCACGCGGATCTCGCGACGCTGCACTTCCAGAGGGAGCCACTCCTCACCCACTTGGTACCGCTCTCGCGCCGGGTCGAGCTTTTCGACAAAAAAATCCTGTACGTCGGTGCCCACGTTCGTCAGACCCCATCCGATACGCTGGTTGTGGCCGATGATGACGAACGGAATTCCCGGAATCGTGACACCTGCGACATCGAGTGTCCTGGACACAACGTGTACTTCCCACCACACCGAAGGCATCTCGACGTTCAGGTGCGGATCGTTGGCAAGTATCGGTCGCCCCGACGCGGTGCGGGATCCATGGACCACCCATGCGTTGCTCATCGCCCTGCTGTGCGGAGACAACCATTCCAGGCCGGGGGGGTAGTCCACAGTCGACGGTCCAAAGTCCACGGTCGACAGTCCAGTCGCACCCAACGCACCTAACGCACCCGTCGCACCCAACGCACCCCTCGCACCCCTCGCACCCGACGCACCCAACGCACCCAACGCACCCAACGCACCTAGCTCACCCAACGCACCTGCCGCTTTGGGGGATGGGACTACGACAGGCGCCCACTGGGGCGGCGGGGGCAAGAGCTCCGCGGCTCTCGGTCCCAGGTCCAAAAGCAGCGCATACCGGAGCAGTTCGGCCGTGTGATTCGCTCCGAGGCGCCACGCGAAAAGTTTGCTGATCGCCAGCGAGTCGATGGGCGTCCACGGTTCAGGGCGCAGGCCAAGGAGTTGATGTTCGAGTGGGAGATTTCGACGCGATACGGACATGGCGGCGTTGACCCCGGCGGCATGTTCTTCGAACGCCGTTCGTACTTCGGCAGGAGCCCCTTTCCATTCGAGCTCGGCGGCGTCGCGCAGGCCGAGCGTCAGAAACCGCTGATCGATCGCGATGGTCGCCTCGCCGAGCAACTCCGATAAGCGTCCGGACGCCGCCCTGCGATACAGTTCCATCTGCCACAACCTGTCGCGCGCCTGTAGGTAGCCTACGGCGCGCCAGGCATCGGCATCGCCTCCGGCAAAGACGTGAGGAACAGCAAAACTGTCGAACCGGACGGCGACCGGTTCGCGAAGGCCAGGTAGGGTCACTCGTCCGTCTAAAGGGGGGACCGAGGTGTGTACCCACCACCACCCGGTCGCAATCAGGATGATGATTAGTGCAAGGATGGCCCGCGCGCCCCTTGCTGCTTTCGAGGGCCTTCTATTAGGATTGAGGGTTGGTGGCACGGTCGCTGCCGCTTCTAGAGCTTACATCGATTAATTAAAGGGAGATGCCCGTTGATTGAGGTTCAGCACCTCACCAAACGTTACGGCCGCGTCACCGCGGTCGACGATCTGAATTTCCGCGTCGAACGCGGAGAGATTCTCGGCTTCCTCGGCCCGAACGGCGCCGGCAAGACGACGACCATGCGCATCCTCACCGGCTATATGCCGGCGACGGAAGGCAAGGCGGTTGTCGCCGGCTTCGACGTGTTCGACCAGCCGATCGAAGCCAAACGGCGCACGGGATACCTGCCAGAAACCCCGCCGCTCTACCCCGAGATGACCGTGCGCGAGTACCTGCAGTTCGTCGCGCGCATCAAGACGAAGGGCATGTCGACGAGCGAGCGGAAGAGCCGCGTCGAAGACTCGATGCGCCGCACGCGGGTCGACGATATGGCGACCCGCCATTGCGGGAAGCTGTCGAAGGGCTACCGGCAGCGTGTCGGGCTGGCGCAAGCCATCCTCCACAATCCCGAGGTGCTCATCCTCGACGAGCCGACTGCCGGACTCGATCCCAAACAAATCATCGAGACACGGCAGTTGATCAAGGAACTGGCCGGGACGCACACGATTGTGCTCAGCACGCACATCCTGCCGGAGGTATCCCAGACCTGCGACCGGGTGGTCATCATCAACAAAGGCCGCGTTGTCGCCATCGACACGCCGGCGAACCTCACCGCGCGGCTTCGCGGCTCTGAAACGATCTACGTGCAGATCGACACGATGGGCGACGATGCCGCTCCGGCGCTGCAGTCGGTGCCGGGCGTGGTTGGCGTGTCTGTCGCCGAGACCCACAACGGCACGATTGCGTATGAAATCAACAGCGAGAAAGGCCAGGATATCCGGCGCGATCTCGCCCGCGCGGTGGTGGCGAACAACTGGGGCCTCCTGGAGCTTCGTCCTTCGCGCATGAGTCTCGAGGAGATCTTCCTCAGTCTCACCACCGAAGAGAAGCCCGAGGACAAGATCGACGAGAAGCCGGAGGATGGACCACATGAGTAACGTGCTCGCAATCGCAGAGAAAGAGCTGCGGTCGTACTTCGCGTCGCCGATCGCATACATCATCATCGGGTTGTTCGCACTGGTGTTCGGCTGGTTTTTCTTCGTGTCGATCACCTTTTTCATGCAGGCCAGTATGCAGATGGGCATGCCGGGCGCCGGCCAGATCAACGTCAACACCATGGCGATCAGGCCGCTCCTGCAAAACGTGAGCGTCGTTGCGCTCTTCGTGCTGCCGCTCATCACCATGCGCACTTACGCCGAAGAAAAGCGCTCTGGCACCATCGAGCTGCTGCTCACGTCGCCGCTCACCGACACGCAGATCGTGCTCGGCAAGTTCCTCGGCGCGGTCGCGCTGTTTGCGCTGATGCTCGCCGTCACGTGGATTCACATCGGCATCCTCTTCATCTACGGCAATCCCGAATGGAAGCCGATTCTCACCGGCTATCTCGGCCTGCTGCTGATGGGCGCGTCGTTTCTGTCGATCGGACTGCTCATCTCGAGCCTGACGCGCAATCAAATCGTCGCGGGGATGTCGACCTTCGCCGTGCTTCTGCTCCTCTGGACGCTCAACTGGATGTCCGAGTCGGCTGGTCCGACGATGCAGAAAGTGCTATCGGCGCTGTCGATCACGGATCATTTCGATGACTTCTCGAAAGGCGTCATCGCCATGAGCCATCTCGTCTATTACCTCAGCTTCATCTCGTTCGGTCTGTTCCTGACGACGAAGTCGGTTGACAGCGAACGCTGGCGCGGGTGAGTTTGCATGCTTAACACGATATTGAACCTCGTAGGCTGGGTCGGCACGCTGCTGGTGTTTGCCGCCCTGGCGATTCGCCTCTTCCGGCCGGAATGGGATCAGTACGCGTATTGGGGCGCTATCGGCGGCCTCGTGCTGGTCGGCATCTACACGCTCAGCCAGTGGCGGGAGATCGGCCGCTCGTTCCAGCGACGTGAGACCAAGCTCGGCGCCATGACGGGCATCAGCGTCATCGCGGTGCTCGCGATTCTCATCGGCGTCAACTGGACGGTCAGCCGGCGCGACAAGCGGTGGGACCTGACCGCAGCCGGATCGTACACGCTGTCTGACCAGACCGCGAAAGTACTGAGCGGTCTGAAGGGCCCGGTCAACGTGCTCGTCTTCGACACTCCCGGAGGCTTCCAGCGCTTTCGTGACGCTCTCAGCATGTATACCAACGCGAGCCAGAACATTCAGGTCCAGTATGTGGACATGGATCGCGAGCCCGCCCGCGCGCGCGCCTATGAAATCTCCGGCCCGGGCACGGTCATCATGGAATACGACGGCCGTCGCGAGCGGGTGATGAGCGACCGCGAACAGGATCTGACGAACGCGCTGATCAAGGTCACGACCGGTCGGCAGATGAAGGCGTATTTCGTTCAGGGACACGGCGAGCGCGACAGCCTCGGCAACGACCGGGGGGGTTACGCCAGCGTCGTCGACGTGATGAAGCGCGACAATTACACGGTCGACAAGATCGTTCTCGCGCAGTCGGCGGAAGGCGTTCCGGCGGACGCGTCGGTGTTGATCATCGCCGGCCCGACGACTGACTATCTGAAGCCGGAAGTTGACGCGATCAGGACCTATCTCCGTAAAGGCGGCAAGGCCCTGTTTCTGCTCGATCCCCCGATAGGCGAAGCGGCTCGCCCGACGACGACGCTCGAAGCCCTGTTGAAGGAATGGGGCATCACGATGGGCCACGACGTCGTCATCGACATCAGCGGCATGGGCCAGCTGCTTGGCACCGACGCATCGGTCCCGGTCGTCGCCAACTATCCGAATCATCCCGTCACGGAAAACTTCAACGTGCTGACGGCATTTCCCCTCACGCAGTCGGTCCGTGGCGAAGCCGGCGTCGAGCTTGGAATGGCGAACACGCAGAACGTGATTCAGACCAGCGAGCGGAGCTGGTCAGAATCGGACGTCAAGTCGCTCGCTGAGGGCAGCAAAGTATCGATAGACGAGAAGTCCGGCGATCATCGAGGGCCGATCACGATAGCCCTGTCATTGGCGATGGATGCGCCTGACGCTCCCGCCTCCGCCGCCCCCGCGGCTCCGGCGGATAAGCCCGCCGATGGCACGAAGCCGCCCGACACGCGCAAGCCGCAGATGCGGGTCATGGTCGTCGGCGATTCCGATTTCGCGTCGAACGCGGTCGCCGGCGTTCCGGGCAACTTGGACCTCTTCGTGAACATGACGAACTGGCTGACGCAGCAGGAGGATCTGATTTCGATTCATCCGCGCGACGCAGGCGACCGCCGCATCACGATGACCGCCGATCAGCAGCGAACGGTCATGTGGCTGTCACTATTGATTATTCCGGGCATGATTCTCGGGTCCGGTATTTACAGCTGGTCGAAGAGGCGTTAGCGATGGGGCGCGGACGTTCGACGTTAATCCTGCTCGTCGTGGCGCTGGGTCTTGGCGGCTATCTCTATTTCGTGGAGTCCGAGCGGCCCGTCCAGGAGGAGAACGCCAAGAAGAAGGTGTTCACCTACGAGACCGACAAAATCACCGAGGTTCAGGTGAAATCGAGCAGCGGGACCACGGCGCTGCGGAAGGGTGGAGACGGATCGTGGACGATCGTCCAGCCCGTTCAGGCGCCCGCCGACCGCAACAGCGTCAACGACATCATCACGAACCTCGCCAACCTCGAAGAGGAGCGCGAGGTCGATCCCAACGCCGCGGACCTGAAGGCCTACGGCCTCGCGGAGCCCGCCGTCGACGTGACATTCCAGGTCGAAGGCGACAAGGAGCCGAAGCGCATCCTCGTCGGCGATAAGACGCCGTCGAGCAGTCATGTGTATGCAAAGCTTCCGGCAACAAACCGCGTGTTCCTCGTCGGAACCTCATTGCAAACGGCGGCGGACCGCTCGACGTTCGATTTTCGTGACAAAGCGGCGCTCACGTTCGACCAGACGAAAGTGCAGTCGCTCGAGCTGGCATCTACCGCAGAAACGATCCGCCTCGAGAAGAGCGGCGAAGAGTGGAAGATCGTCAAGCCGATTCAGGCGCCCGCGGATTTCGTGAGCGTGAACGGCCTCATCGGCCAGCTGCAATCCGCTCAAATGACGGCGCTCAAAGATCGGCCCGAAGATCTGAAAGATCTCGCCCAGTACGGACTCGACAAACCCGCGGTGGTTGCCTCGATCGGCACCGGCACATCGACAGTCAAGCTCGAGCTGGGCAAAGATGCCGACGCCGGTGCGGTATGGGCGCGCGATCCGGCAAAAGCGGCGGTCTTCAGCATGAACAACGGCGTCGCGGCGGAGCTGCGAAAGAAGGTAAGCGACCTGAGGCGCAAGGAGATTTTCGACTTCAGGCCTTTCAACACGACGCGCTTCGAGATTACCCGCGGCAACGAGACGCGCGCGTTCGAGCGCGTGAAGGGAACCGGCGAAAATGCTGTCGATACCTGGAAGCAGGTATCGCCCGAGAAGACCGTCGATTCGAGCAACCTCGAAGGGGCGCTGCTCGAGTTCTCGAATCTCCGCGCTGAAACGTTCGTCGATCGCGGCGGCCCTTCAACCGGCGCCGCTGTCATCACCGTGAAATACGACGACGGCAAGAAAGAAGAGCGGGTGACGATTGCGCCGGCACCGTCGGGTGCCCTCGCCACACGAGCCGACCAGCCGGGCGCTCTGAAAATTGAAGCCGGCAAGTACGAAGAAGCCGTCAAGAAACTCGACGCCATTCAGTAAGCATGGCTACTGGCTAGCCGCCGTGACGCGCACCGTACTACTGCTCGCGCTTCTCGGTGCCTGTGGGTGCGGCGCGCAACGTAGTCCCGCGTTAATCCCCTCACCTGCCGCTGCCCCGGTCTCCGCAGCCGGGCAGCTGCAGGACGACCTTTCCGCCATCTTCAATGCTCCACAGTTCGAGCAGGCGTTCTGGAGCGTGCTCGTCAGGTCCGCTGATTCCAGCGAAAACCTGTTTTCAATCAACCCGGCCAAGCTGATGATGCCCGGTTCGACGATGAAAATCGTCACGGCGGCAGCGGCGGCGGAAGTGCTCGGGTGGCAACATCAGTTCGAGACGACCGTCGTAACGGCGGCGCCGATTGAAAACGGTACGCTCCGCGGCGACCTGATCGTCGTCGGAGGCGGTGACCCGAGCATCAGCGAGCGCAGCGACGTTCCAGGCACGTTGAGGGCCCTTGCCGGTCAGCTTCACGCGGCCGGCATCGCGCGCATCGAAGGCGGGATCGTCGGCAACGACGATCTGCTCGACGATCGAGGCTTCGGCGATGGGTGGACGCTCGACAATCTCCCCTACGGCTACTCGGCGCCGGTCAGCGCGCTTCAGTACAACGAAGGGTCCGTCGATCTCGTCGTCCGGGCTGGAGCGGCAGCCGGCGATCCGGTGGCGGTCGAGGTTCGCCCTGAAGGCAGCGGTCTGCAGATCGACAACCGGCTGATCACCGTTGCCGCATCGGGTACCGGCGCGCTCACGCTTCATCGCCTGCCAGGCTCGCCGAAGTTAGAGATAGCCGGGCAGATTCCCGCCGGCGCGGCGCCGTTCGTACGCACCGCGTCGGTCGACAACCCGACGAGGTTTTTTGTCACCGCTCTGCGGCACGCGCTCGAAGCCGAAGGCATCAAGGTGATCGGCGACGCAATCGACATCGACGACTTCGCATCGAAACCCGACCTCTCCGGAGCGCGTCTTCTCGCGTCACACAAATCCCCACCGTTGCGGGAGCTCGTGGCGGCAATGATGGCGGTCAGCCAGAATCAATATGCGGAGATGCTGCTGAAGTCGGCAGGCGGGCGTACCCGCACGCGAGACGTGCTGAAAAGCTGGAATATCGCCGACGGCGGATACGTCATTGCCGATGGATCCGGGCTGTCGCGCTACAACTACATCACGTCCGAGAACCTCGTCCGCGTTCTTCAGGTGATGCGCTCACAAGAGAGCCATGCACGCGACTTCGCCGCGGCACTCCCCGTGGCAGGACGCGAAGGCCCGCTGGTGAAGCGGCTGGCGGGAACGGCAGCCGACGGCAAGGTCCGGGCGAAGACCGGCACCGTCGACAACGTGCGCGCCATCGCAGGTTATGTGGAGGCCGCCGACGGTGAGACGCTGGTGTTTTCCATCATCGCCAACAATTTCACCGGGTCGGCGAGTGCAATCGATGCGGCCGCGGACAGGGCGCTCGTCCGGCTGGCGATGTTTTCACGGCAACAACAGTAGCGCAGGGCTTCCTGATTTTTAACAGGAGAACGAAAGAACGAGAGGAAATGGCCAACCGGAACCGCGAAGACAAACACACGATGGCGCCCTAGTACGACCAGTCTCCTGTTCTCCCGTTCTCCTGTTGAATTTGTTTTCCGTGAAACCCACTTCTACGCAATGACAAACCGGCGGTGCGATCTGTCACCACCAGGATGATATGGCTTGGTCGTGTGCGTGCTCGGTAGCTGGATCTCCGGCGGACACGAACTTCCTCCTTTGGACGGCGGCGCCCTGGTTTTTTACTGATCAGTAAAATTGTTTACTTGACGGTATAATCTGTCAAGTGAAGACTTTATGACCCGGTATCCAAGCAACAGGGAACGACTAATGGATGCCGCCGGCGAGCTCTTCTATCGAGAGGGGCTCCACGCCATCACGGCAGACCGTGTCGCCGACCACGCCGGTCTCACCAAGCCCACGATCTACAACCTGTTCGGCTCCAAAGACGCCCTCGTTCTCGAAACGCTCAGACGCAGAGCCGAACAGATTCGCCTGGGAATCGAACGGCGCGCCGCAGCGCACGACGGCGCCGAGCGCAAATTGCAGGAGGTCCTGGACATTCACGCGGAGATGCTCACGTCGAAAGGGTTCCATGGCTGCCCGCTGGTCATCGCGGCCGTGCAGGCGCCCGAATCGATGGAGGCGCGTGAGCTGGCCAACACCCACAAAAGATGGCTCGAGGGTCTGCTCGCGCAATTCGCCAGAAAGGCCGGCCTCAAGTCTCCAGACGCTCTCGCCTCGTCGCTGGTGCTGCTGCTCGAAGGCGCGGCGGCGATGTCGGCAGTACAACCCGCTGAAGTGGTCGCAAAACACGCGCGCGCCGCCGCACGCGCCCTCATCTCCGCGCATACGCCATAATTGCGACGTGGTTCGCGTCGCGCTATGGATTCTCCTTGCAGCAGCCGCATTGCTCCTGTCGGTTTCAGCGTGGATTCTCATCCCGGCGCCACACGCCGTGTTGCTTCCGCTGGCGGTTGGATCCCCTGAGCTGAGCCCCATCCTCCTCGCAGCGGGCATAGTGCTCGCTCTCGGCGCTGCCCGCTACGCGCGGCGCTACAGTGCCGCTCGGCTCGCGCTGATATGTGCCGGCGCCGCGTGTCTGCTTGCTCTCGTTCCGGTGATTCAGCTGCCGTTCACGCTCAGCCGATTCGATCGGCTGATGGCACAGACAACGGCGCAGCCGTCAGCGCCCATTTCTGGAGATGTACGCATCGTCCGGGGCGTGCCTTTTTCGAAGGCTGATGGCGTGCCGCTCTCGCTCGACGTCTATCGACCTCCCACGCGCGGAAAGTTCCCCGTCATTATGCAAATCTACGGAGGGGCCTGGCAGACCGGATCGCCGGCGAGCCAGGAATCGTTCGCACGGCATTTTGCGCAGCGGGGCTATGTGGTCGCCGCCATCGACTATCGTCACGCCCCAGACTGGAAGTGGCCGGAGCAGATTGTCGATGTGCGAACCGCGATGTATTGGGTGTCGGAGGAGTCGCCGGCATTCGACGGCGACCCGACGCGGGTGGTTCTGGTTGGACGATCGTCAGGTGCGCAGCTCGCGATGCGGCTCGCCTATCAGGAAGGTCCCTCCGCCATTCGCGGCGTGGTGAACTACTACGGGCCCGTCGATCTCGCAGAAGGCTGGCGGAATCCGCCGCAGCCGGACCCGCTAGAGGTGAGAAAGGTTCTCGAGGCTTTCATCGGCGGCACGCCGAACCAGAAGCCGGAACATTACCGCCACGCGTCGCCCATCACCTGGGTGTCGAGCACGTCCGCGCCGACCCTGAGTTTCTACGGCTCGCGCGACCACGTCGTCGAGGCGCGCTTCGGACGCATGTTGGATGCGGCAATGCAAAAGTCCGGGGCAACGTCAGTACTGCTGGAGCTGCCGTGGTCCGAACATGCGTTCGACCTCGTGCCTTACGGCATAGGCGGCCGGATTGCACTCACACACACCGAGCGCTTTATTGCATGGGCGGTGAACCGGTGAGCCGAATTTCCTCGCGTGCCGAGTCCAGGATCTCTTGAGGGGCTGCGGAGAGTCCGCCGCCCTGGGCCATCGCCCCTTTCCCGCCGCCCTTCCCACCAAATCGCTCGATCAGCTTTTTCAGAACGAGACCGGTATCCAGGGTGAGATCGGTCGAGCGCGCGACGACGGCGAGCGCTGGTGAATCGCCGGAGAGCAGAACAGCGATGGTCGCCGGTGCCGAGACGATGGCCGACGCCAGTTTCTTGAGGCCGGCGGCATCCCAGCCCGGCACGACGGCTGCGACAAGTTTCGCCCCGCCAATGCTTTCGGCGCCTGCCGCAAGTCTTGCCGCCTCGTGCACGGCCAGACGCTCCTGCAAACCTTCCTGAGCCTTCTGCTGGGCCCGTCCGGCAGTTTGTAATTTCTCAATCGCGGAAGGGAGCTCCTCAGGCAGCACCGAAAGCAGCCGCACCGCTCCGTTTACCGCTGCCTTGAACCCGCGGAACGCGCGAAGCGCCCTCGCTCCGCAGACGAACTCGACACGCTGGCCGCCCTTGAACCGCTCATAGCTCGAAATTGCGATGAGCCCTATCGCGCCGGTCCTGGCGACGTGCGTACCGCCGCAGGCCGACATGTCGTAGTCGTTGATCTCGACGATACGGAGCTCGCCGGTACGCGCAGGGTCCTTGCGCAACGGCAGCTTCGCGGCCTCGGCGGCCGTCGCGAACTTCACGCAGACTTCCCGATCCTCGCAAAGCACGCGGTTCGCGGCGTCCTCCACGCGGGTGATGACGTCGGCGGAAAGCTCTTTGTCCAGATCGATCGTGGCCGCTGCCGTCCCGAGGTGAAAGCTGACCGTTCTGGCGCCCGCTTCGCGTTCGAAGGCTGCCGACAGCAGGTGCTGGCCCGTGTGCTGCTGCATGTGATCGAAGCGCCTGTCCCAGTTGATGTGGCCACGTATGCGCGAGTTCTTCTCGAGCTCACGATCGACTACATGGACGACAGTGCCGTCTTCTTGATCGATTACGTCCAGAACCGCCGCCTGATCGAGGGTGCCAGTGTCGAACGGCTGCCCTCCCGACGTCGGATAAAAAGCGGTTCGGTCCAGCACAACTTTCCATCGGCTGCCATCCTGGACGACGTCGCGGACCACCGCGTCGAACTCAATCAGGTACGCGTCGGTGTAATACAGCCTGTCAGACGACATGCGCCACCAGGGGATCTCTGACCCCTGCCTCCTCGAAGCCCCGCGCGCGGAGCACGCAGCTGTCGCATCGGCCGCAGGCGAGACCCTGCGGCAGGGGATCGTAACAACTGTGCGTCAGCCCGTAATCCAGACCGAGCGACAACCCGCGGCGGATGATCTGTGCTTTTGTCATCGATATCAGCGGCGCTTGAATGCGGAACTCGGCTCCTTCGACGCCCGCTTTCGTAGCGACTCGCGCAAGGCGCTCGAACGCCTCGACGAACGCGGGTCGGCAATCCGGATAGCCCGAATAGTCCAGTGCGTTGACGCCGATGAAGATGTCGTACGCGCCCAGGACTTCCGCCCAGGCGAGTGCGAGCGACAACATAACTGTGTTCCGCGCGGGCACGTACGTCGAAGGAATAGCATCGGGTTGCGGGCCGTCTTTCGGCACGTCGCCGTCGCCCAGCAGCGCGGATCCGCCAAGCGCGGCGAGGTCTACGCCAAGCTCTCGGTGCGCTTTCGCGCCGATTGCCTCGGCGACCTTTCTCGCAGCGAGAATCTCATGCCCGTGTCGCTGGCCGTACTTGACCGTGAGCGCATACACGTCGAACCCGGCCTCGCGCGCGATCGCCGCGGCGGTATACGAGTCGAGGCCTCCGCTCAGGAGCACGACGGCTTTGCTAGACGCCCCGGACATGTTCGCCCCAAATGTGCTTGTGGATCTGCAGCTGAAGCCGCACGGGCAACCGGTCTTCGAGAATCCAGTCGGAGAGATCTTTCGGGTGCAGCACTCCGTGCACAGGCGAGAAGAGCACAGCCGCGCACCTTCGATCGAGCGCGTGACGCAGGACGATGTCGCGCGCGAACTCGTAATCGTTACGATCCTGCACGACGAACTTGACCTGATCGCGCGAGTCGAGCCGATCGATGTTGGCCCATTCGACTTTGTCGGACTCGCCGCTTGCCGGGCACTTCACATCCATCACTTTGATAACGCCACCCGGGACGCGGCTCACGTCGATCTGGCCGCCCGTCTCGAGCAACACGGTTCGCCCGCGCTCGAGCAGGCGCTCCATAAGCGGATACACATCGTCCTGGAGAAGCGGTTCCCCGCCGGTGACCTCCACGAGGGGGCTCTCGAAACCATCCACCTGCCTCAGGACATCATCGACCGACATCTTGCGCCCTTCGTTGAACGCGTAGGCTGTGTCGCACCACGTGCACCGCAGATCGCACCCGGCGAGTCGTACGAACACGCACGGGCGGCCGGCGTAGGTGGACTCGCCCTGGATCGAATAGAAAATCTCGTTCACGCTCAACACAACATCCCATTCTACCGTCTACAATCAAGGACAGTGAGCAAGCTGCGAATTGGCACGTCCGGCTGGAACTATCCGGCAGGCCGGGGAACCTGGAACGGCATCTTTTATCCGCCCGCCGTCAAAGGCCGCCGGCCGAAGGGGACAGGCCGGCCGAAATTCGACGAACTCGCGTACTACGCCGAACATTTCGATACAGTCGAGATCAACACCACGTTCTACGGCCAGCCGAAAGCGAGCGTCGCGCACTCCTGGGCGGAACGCACGCCGGCGGACTTCGAATTTTCGCTGAAGCTGTATCGAGAACTGACGCATTCGGCCGCCGCCACGATCCCTCCGTTGAATATTGCCGCGATCGACGAGTACCGTGCCGGAATCGAACCGCTTGCGAACGCAGGCAAGATTGGCGCACTGCTGGCGCAATTTCCGCCCAGCTTCAAGCAGAGTGACGAGTCGTTGTCGTACCTGGATGCGCTGTTGCGGCGATTTTCCGACTATCCGATTGCCGTTGAGCTGCGCCACAGGAGCTGGAGCGACGACTTCGGCGCTACCCTTTCGCTGCTCAACGCGCACAACGCGGCGCTGACTCAGATCGACGAGCCGAAGTTCAAGGTATCGATCCGGCAGAACCAGCTCCCGAACATCACCGGGTTCTATTACATGCGCCTGCATGGACGGAACGCGGCGCAGTGGTGGAAACACGACAAATCCGAGGACCGGTACAACTACCTGTACTCCGCCGACGAACTGAAAACGTTCTCGGAGACCGCCGAGTCAGCCCGCCGGCTCGTGAAGAAGTTCCATCTCTATTTCAACAATCACTTCGCGTCCAAGGCTGTCGTCAACGCGGTGATGATCAAGAAACAGCTGGGACAACCCGTGCGTGGCGTGTATCCGAAGGAGTTCGTGGAGCACTACCCCGAGACCGCGTCGATCGTAGCAACAGAGACGACGCCGCAGTTCGTGCTCGAGTAGCGCCGGTGTGGGCCGCATATTGAGCGACAATTTCTGGCTCGCGATACGCCGGGGCTGGAGCAAACACTGCCCGCACTGCGGCAAAGGCCCACTGTTCATCGGCTGGAACAAACCGCATCGCCACTGTCCGGTCTGTGGATACCTCTACGAACGGGACTACGGCGACGTCTGGTGGGTGTGGATCGTCACCGACAGAATTCCGATCGGCGTCGGGATCGTGTTTCTGTTTTTCGGATTCAGGGTCCGCACATGGTGGATGGGAGTGCTGTTCTTCGGCTCCCTCGCACTGCCGCTCCTGCTGACGATTCCCCGGCGATACGGCCTCGCGATCGCGATCACCTATCTGATCAGAAAACGCTGGCCGGACCCGAAAGATACCCTGCCTACACTTCCAGCGTAATTGGCGGCGGCTCGGTCCGGCTCACGGCCCTCACTCCAACTTTTCCACAGAGGTCGTTGATCGCGCAGGCCGGACACCTTGGGTAGACAGGGCGGCACACGTTCTGCCCCCAGGTGACGAGATAGAGATTGATGTACGGCCACCATCGCGGCTCTGTCACGCGATACAGCGCCTGCTCCGTCTCGTCAGGTGTCTTCGTCCTGACCCAGCCCAGCCGGTTCGCGATCCGGTGAACGTGCGTATCGACGCAGATGTTCTGCTGGCTGCGATAGGCGAGGATGAGCACGAGGTTGGCGGTCTTGCGTCCCACCCCCGGCAGCGTCAGCAGCTCCTCCATCGTCGCCGGCGTCCTGCCGCCGAACTCCTTGAGGATCTTGTGACACGTCGCCTTGATGTAGCGGGCTTTGTACCGGTAGAAGCTGACGGGATAGATCTGCTTCTCGATCTGCTTTACCGTCAACTTTGCCATCGCCTGCGGTGTGGCGGCCTTCCTGAACAGGCGCTCGGACGCGGCGTAGGTCGTCGCGTCCTGAGTTCGGGCAGACAACAGCGTGGCGATGGTGACCTGGAACGGATCCTCTTCGCGCGATTCCGAGATTTTTTCGACGGCAGGCAGCTCGAGCCCGGTAATCGCAACGGCAAGCGTGCGCATCACCCGCTCCACGTAATCGGGGTCGGGTGTGAGTTTACGTTTTTTGTAAAATTGCACCCGACCCCCGTTACGGAATGGGTGTAACGGGCGGCTGACCGGACAGGACGTTCGTCACGTTGCGGGCCACGAGGTCGTACATCGCGGCGCGGGTCTCCGCCGTGGCGCTTGCCATATGCGGCACGAGCACAACGTTTTCGAGCGCGAGCAGCCCTGGATGGATCTTCGGCTCGTCCTCGTACACGTCGAGCCCGGCGCCTTTGATGATCCCTTCGCCAAGCGCCCACGCCAGCGCCGCCTCGTCCACAACCAGGCCTCGGGACGTGTTGATGAGGTACGCAGACCGCTTCATCCTCGACAGCGCCGTGCGATCGATCAGGTGCTTGGTCTGCGGCGACAGCGGCACGTGCAGCGATACCACGTCAGAGGTGGCGAGCAGCTGATCGAATGTCATGCTCTCGAAGCCGGCCACAGTTCGCGCCGAGGGATTGTGATAGGCGATGCGCATGCCGAAATGGCGGGCCTTGTCGGCAACAGCCTGTCCGATGCGGCCGAGGCCGATGATGCCGAGCTGCCGCCCGAGGATATCGGAGCCGATCATGAAGTCGAGGGCGAATCCCTTCCAGTCGCCCCGCCGCACCACGCGATCGCCTTCGACGATCCGCCGCGTCACGGCGAGGATGAGCGTCATCGCCATGTTTGCCGTGGCTTCGGTCAGCACGTCGGGGGTGTTCGTCAGCACGATTCCCTTCGAACGCGCGTACGGCACGTCGAGGTTGTTGTACCCGACAGCGACGTTGGAGATGATCTTCAAGCTCGATCCCGCGTCGATGACGTCTTTGTCGACCTTGTCCAGAGCGGCGACGACGAGTGCCTGCTTGCCCTGGACGCGCCGCATCAGCTCGTCTTTGGAGAGCGTTCCGTCTCGATAGACTTCGACGTCGCCAACGGCGCTCAGCGGCTCAATGGCCGAAGAAGGAAGTTTGTAGGTGACAAGAATCGAAGGTTTCGCCATTGCTAGTGACCATAGGATTGGCAGAATCCGCAGTGATTGCAGCGCACCGCCGGTTCGATGACACACATGCCCTCGTCCACCTCGCTGCCTGGGACAACGCTGAGAAGGACGTGGCTCGGATGCAAAGGGGAAGGGGCAAGGGCCCTTGCCCCTTGCGAGGGTCTTCCCAAATGCCTTTCAATCGCCTCGCGAACGAGGGCCCGCACGTCCTCTTCGTTCATCAATGCCTGCTCAGACCTTGGGGGTCATGGAAGATCGACAGTGTCGACGATACCGACGATCGCCGCATCCACTGGCGCCGCTTTTTTCCCAATCGCGTCGCTCGCCGATCGCCCCTCGAGAACGATCAGCACCTTTTCGTGCACGCCCGCACCCACACCGTCGACGGCCAGCAGCTCGGGGCCGCGCGGCGTGTCTTCGAGCGTCAAAGGCTGCACCAGCAGCAGCTTCGCTCCTTCGAGCTTATGATTTTTGTGGGTGGCGACGAGCGTGCCGGTGACGCGGGCGAGAATCATCTGACACCTCAGCCGATGTGCCAGCTGTCGACGATGCCCACGATCCCTGCGTCGGCAGGCACTTCGACGGGATAGAACGGAAAGCTCGCTTCTTTCCCGCGCACGAAGAAGACTTCCTCGCCAACCCCCGCGCCCATCGAATCGGCCGCTACGATCACGCGTCCGACCGGCTCGCGCGACGACGTCAACGGCTGCACGAGCAGCAGCGTCACGCCGTCGAGCGTGTCGTTCTTGACGGTGAGGACGACGGTTCCGATGACTTTGCCGAGGTGCATGAAGGTTAGAGCTGCTTAGTCGTTGATTTCGATCTCGTCGACAATTCCTACGATCGCCGCATCAACCGGGCAATCTTTCAGACCCGCGGCCATCCTTGCGGAGCTGCCGCTCACGATCAGCACGGTTTCGCCGAACCCGGCGTCCACCGTGTCGATCGCGACCACATAGCTGCCTTCAGGTTTGCCTTTGGGGTCCATAGGCCGCGCGATGAGCAGCTTGCTGCTTACCAGGCGCGGATCTTTGCGGGTCGCCACGACCGTGCCGACCACTTTGGCCAAAATCATTTTTTAATTCGCGTGGGGCCCCACCCCCACGCGCAGCCGTCGCTTACGCTCCGGATCTTGAAGTGCTGACCATCCTGCTTAGCCATCGACAACGATCTAGGCCTTGAGGGTGCTGGATTTGCCGATCGGCAGCGCGTCTTCGAGGTTCGCGTGCGGACGCGGAATGACGTGTACCGACACGAGTTCACCAACCCTGCGAGCGGCGGCAGCTCCGGCATCGGTCGCGGCTTTCACCGCGGCGACGTCGCCACGCACGATTGCGGTGACGTACCCGGCGCCGATTTTTTCCCAGCCGACCAGGGTCACTTTGGCGGCCTTCACCATGGCGTCCGCCGCTTCGATCATCGCGACGAGTCCTTTGGTTTCGACCATGCCGAGCGCCTCACCCATGCTGACCTCCCAATAAGGCTTTCACGGCATCTTCGATGAGAGCCGAAAGCTCGCGGTATGATAGCCGAATTTCGCCGTCCAAATCCGCCGGATCCGTCGGCACCAGACGCGCGCGCGACGCCGGCGCCTCGATCGTTTGACAGGCGGATGGATCCTCCGCGGCGGATCCGTCCGCGCAGATGGGCGCCGGTGACTGAATCCCGTAGCTGCCGCGCAGCTGCTGCAGGCGCGTCACTTCGTCGCGCGACAGCAGGTTTTCGCGCCCGAGCTGCCGCGTCACGAGACTGATCTTCGCGAAGTGCTCGATCGTCTCCATTTTGTAATACGCCGCGTACACATCAGACCCGATGGTGAGCGCTCCGTGATTGGCCAGCAGCAGCCCGTCGTGCGCCTTGATGTATTTGCGGACGGCCGCCGGCAGCTCCGGTGTCGATGGCGTCCCGTACTCAGCGATCGGCACGCTGCCGAGCGTCGTCACGACTTCGGCAAGCACCGCGCGATCGAGCGGAATGCCGGCCACGGCAAACCCGGTCGCGATCGGCGGATGCGCGTGGACGACAGCCCGCACATCCGGCCGGTTCTTGTAGACCTCGAGGTGCATCAGCAGCTCGGAGGATGCATCGCGCGTGCCCCGTATCTTTTTCCCATCGGTGCCGACGACCACCATCATGTCCGGGGTCATGAACCCCTTCGACACGCTCTTCGGCGTTGTCAGGATAGTGTTGTCGTCGAGCCTGATGCTGATGTTGCCGTCGTTGGACGCGACGTAGCCGCGCGCGTACATGCGTCTGCCGACTTCAACGATGTCGGCGCGAAAGGCATCTTCTGCTCTATTCATCAGTCGCGAGGGCCCCTCGCCCCGCTCCAGCCGCTTCGCTTGCGAGACCCCATCGCCCCGCGCCGCTTGCGGCTACCTTACTGGGCACTTCCGTGTGCCGAGGACAGGCTGTCGAGCGCCTGCTTGGCCTGACGTCCCTCCTGGCTGTCCGGAGCTATCTCGACGAGCCGCCTCCACACTTCGGTCGCGCCTTTCAGATCCTGCTTTCCGAAGGCGCGCACGACGCCGATGTTGAGCAGGGTCTTCGTGTGTTTCGGATCGATCTGGAGCGACTGGTCGAGCTGCTTGAGCGCGAGATCGGGCTGATTGTTGTAGTAGTAGCTCACGCCCAGGTCGGTGCTGATGTTCACGTCTTTCGGATTGATCGCGAGCGCCTCGCCGTACCACTTGATGGCGTCCGTATACCGGCCGGCATCGTAGTAGAGATTTCCAAGCTGCGCGCGGGCGACGCCATTTTTAGCGTCGCGATCGACGACGTTACGGAGCGCCTGGACCTGCGCTTCGTCCAGTATCGCCTGCGGCTGCGCGCCAGGCGCGGGACTCGACGGCGGCGGCGCGGTTTCGGCCGCGGGAACGGGCGTCGCGCGCGGCGACATCGATGCCTGCTGTGTGCCGATAATCCAGCCGGCAATCAGGCCGAAAAACACTCCTGCTATAGCGTAGACAACGGACTCGAGTTTCATGCGGTTCCCGGTCAATCATTATAGTGTTCGTTTGAACCAGTCCACCAACGCGCCAATTAGCGCTGGGCTGCGCGCCAGCAGCACCGTGCCGTGGGCAACTGCCTCGTCCAGCCGCACTTCACGTGTGCCCGGGCCGATCGTCGCAAGGTGCTTGATCGAGCGCGCGGCGTACGGATCTTTCGTGCTGCTGATGAAAAGCGCCGGACGGGCTCCGTATTTCTTCATTGCCCCTTCGATGCGGAGGCCCTTGTAGTCGAGGCCGGGCGACAATAACGCAATCGACGCAACCGCAGGATCGTCTGCCGCGTCGATCAACGCGACGTTGGCGCCGATCGACGCCCCGGCGACGCCGATCGCACTCGACAGCGCGTCTGGCCTGCCTCGAAGGAACGCTTTCGCACCGCGAACGTCGGCTGCGTACCCGCCAGCGTCTTCAACGCCCCGGAATTCAAGCGCCAGCACGGCAAAACCCGCGTCGGCAAGCTGAGCGGCGGCAACATCCCAGTCCATCGGCGATCGCCCTTGCATGTGAAGGAGGAGCACAGCGGGGGCGGGGCGCTGCGACGCCTCGTAGTAGACGCCGGTGAGCGTGCCACCGTCCTCCGCGCGAAACGTCACGCGGCGTCCTGGCGCGGCGTTCAGCGTCGAGACCAGGAGAACCGCGCACGCAATCGAGAATCCTCCGCGCCATCCGGAATTATCGAAGCGCATCGAGGTATGCACGCACCGACAGATCGAGCCCGACGTAAAGCGCGTGGCTGACGAGAGCGTGCCCGATAGACACCTCATCAAGATGCGGGAGGCGCCGGAATACCGAGAGGTTTCGCAGATCCAGATCGTGCCCCGCGTTGACGCCCAGGCCAAGCGAATGAGCGAGCTGGGCCATTTCGGCGTATCGACTGAAACTCTCGTCGCCTCGACCCGCCTCGAACGCCCTGGCGAACGGCTCCGTGTAGAGCTCGATTCTGTCGCCGCCCACGTCCGCCGCCCATTTCACCGCTTCGGGATCGGCATCGACAAACAGGCTCACGCGGACACCGATCTTCTTCATCCCGCTCACCATCGACCGCAAACCGTCGATTGACGTGTCCGGCCGCCATCCCGCCTGACTCGTGATCTCGCCCGGCTGCACAGGCACCAGCGTGCATTGCGTAGGACGCACGCTCAGCACGAGTTCGAGCAGTTCGGGCCGAGGATCACCTTCGATGTTGTATTCGACCTGCGGCATGCCGGCGAGGAAGTGGGCGATGTCACGAACATCTTCCGGCCTGATGTGACGCCGGTCGGCTCGGGGATGCACCGTAATGCCTGGAGCGCCCGCGTCGACGCAGACGCGTACCGCTTCGAGCACATCGGGGACGCTGCCGCCTCGAGAGTTCCGAAGCGTCGCGACCTTGTTAACGTTGACCGATAGCTTTGTCGACGGCATCGACGATTTCATGCGCCCAGAGATCGATCTCCTTCGTATCCTGCCCTTCCAGCATGACGCGAAGGAGCGGCTCCGTTCCTGAATAGCGGACGAGCAGCCTCCCGTTCCCGTCGAGCCGCTCTGCGACGCTCTTCATGATGGCTGCTACGGCAGGAATGGTCTCCAACTCGACCTTCTCGCGCACACGCACGTTCAACAGAACCTGAGGATAGGTCGTGAGATCGTCGGCGAGATCGCCCAGTTCCCGGCCGCTCGACGCGATGGTCTGCAGCACGTTGAGCGCCGTAATGAGACCGTCGCCGGTGAACAGGTGTTCCGAAAAAATCAGATGACCCGATTGCTCACCGCCGAGCGACAGGCCGCGCGTCTGCATCTCTTCCATGACGTACTTGTCGCCGACCTTGGTGCGAATCAGCTCGACACCAAGCTTCTTGAGGGCAAGCTCGAGCCCGATATTGCTCATCACGGTGGCGACGACGGCGTTGCCGCGCAGCCGTCCTTCGGACTTCATCTGCTTCGCGCACATCAGCATGACGTGGTCGCCATCCAGAATGCGTCCGGAGGCGTCGATCAGAATGGCGCGATCGCCGTCTCCGTCGAACGAGACGCCGAGCCGGTAACTCCCTTGGCGCACGACATCAGCCAGCTTTTCCGGATGTGTCGACCCGACGCCCTTGTTGATATTGCGTCCGTCCGGTTCGGCACCGACAACGGTGACGTCGAACCCCAGCTCCTGGAACAGAGCGGGCGCCACCGAGGTCATCGCGCCATTGGCGCAATCGAGCGCCAGCCGCACCGGCCCCAGTGCGTCGAGTCTGGTCATGATGGTTCGCGCATGGTCCAGATACTTGCGAAGATGCGCGGCGGTCGGAACGCCGGCCGAGTCGCCGGGGGGGACACCCCACGAGGGATCCGACACGAGCTGTTCGATTCGCGACTCGAACTGCCCGCCGTATTTGACGCCGGCACCAGAGAACACTTTTATCCCGTTATCCTGATAAGGATTGTGCGAGGCCGAAATCACGACGCCAGCATCGAAGTCGAGCGAGCCCGTCAGATATGCCACGGCCGGCGTGGGAGCCACGCCCAGACTTTGCACGGTTGCGCCTGCCGACCGCGCACCATAGGCCAGTTCGCGCTCGATCCAGGTGCCCGATTCCCTGGTGTCGCGTCCGATCAGCAGCTTCGCGTCGCGGTTGGGCAGCGCCTTGACCAGCGCCGCGCCAACTCGGCGCACCGTATGCACGTCGAGCGGAAACGTGCCCGCCGTTCCCCTTATTCCGTCAGTCCCGAATAATTTGTAAGTCATTCTCTTGTCGCGGGGCCCCCGCCCCGCTCCGGTCGCTCCGCTTGCGGGCCCCGACGCCCCGCGCCGCTTCGCGACCTACTCTCGTCGCGTTTGCCGCTCATTTGACGTGAATGTTCACGATCATGGGATCGAGCTGATCGATGCCCACGTTGGCCACCCGCTCGAGGCGAACCGGCAGCCCGTAATCGCCGCGGGCGATGCCCTCGAGATCAACGTACGCGACGATGGAGCTGTCCCGGAGTTTCGTGATGACCTCCTTGGTGCCGCGCACGCGCACCCGCACCACGGGAGGAGTAATGGTTACGGAAAGGCCGGACGCCAGGTTTCGTGCGCGCACCGGCACGCTGCTGAACTGCCGCTCTTCCGGCGCCGGCACGATCGCAACCGAGACGACGGTCGTTTTCACGCTCTTGAGACGCACCGCTTCGTCGGCAACGCCTACCACGACCGACGAACGAACGTTCGTGCGCGCAGCGCCGACCCATAGTGGCTCAGTGATCGCTTCCGTCACGCGCCGCAAGATGCTCTCGGGTCCCACGATCTCCACCGTCGCCGGATCCGCCGAAATCTTCCCGACGATGAACCCCGCCGCAGGCTCCCCTTCGACCGAGGGCAGCACGGGCACGATGCGCGTTGCGGATGGTTCGAATCGGATCCCCACCGAGGCCGGCGCAACCTGGGTGACCGTCACGGCAAACGGAGCCTTGACGCGTTCGGCCGAGAGATGAAAGAGGCGCCGGCCGGGCTGAGCCGTGCTGAGGTCGATGGTCGCCACGAGATCGCCCTGACCAAGGCGGCCGAGCGCGTCGGCCGTGCCGCGCACGCGCACGTCGACAGACTCCTGCGGGGGCTCCACCATCTCGAGGTTTTCGGGGAGATTCTGCAGCTCGAGCGGAATGCGAAGCCCGCGCTCCACGGATGCGCGCTGCGACGACACCATCATCCACAGCAGGATGGCAAGACCAACCGACACGATCTTCAGCCCGGTGTGTGCGAAGGGATGGAACCTCATTTCAACAGCGTCCGCAGCCGGCGTTTGAGCTCTTCGGCGTCGAAAGGTCCTTCGATCTTTCCGTCGAGCGCAATGGAAATGCGGCCCGTTTCTTCGGAGACGATGACTGCCACCGCGTCATTTTCTTCGGTCAGTCCGATCGCCGCGCGATGGCGGGTGCCGAGGTTGCGCGCAAGCTGTGGATTCACGGTCAGCGGCAGAAAACACGCGGCAGCGGCGACGCGATCGTTCTGCACGATCACGGCGCCGTCGTGAAGCGGCGATTTTGGTTGAAAGATGCTCACGAGCAGATCGTAGGTGAGCATCGCGTCCAGCGGAAGCCCGGCCTCGATGTAGTTTCGCAAACCAATCTGGCGCTCGACCACGATGATGCCGCCAATCCGCGCCGCCGCCAGCTGCGTCGCCGCCACGGCGATCTCCTCGATCGTCTCCTCGGCGCCTTCGGGTGTGAGGAAGTACCGGAAAAACGGCGCACGCCCGAAGTGCGCGAGCGCCCGTCGGATATCCGCCTGAAACAGTACCGATTGCGGCAAAGACGATGTACGGCAGCAGGTTGCGGATCAGCCAGTCGACCGTCTGCAGATGCCCCCACCGCGAGACGTAGAACATGACGACGAGCAGCGCTGACCCCGCGGCCATCTGAATGGCGCGCGTGCCGCGGATCGCCTTCAGCACCTCGTAGATCACCAGCGCCACGACGGCGATGTCGAGGATGTCCCACCACGTCATTGCCGGCAGGCGCGGAATTTGAGGTAGCCAATTGTTCAGCATGAACGTCCGACGCGAATCGCGTCAGCAACTCTCACCACATCGGCCATGGCCCGGACATTGTGCACGCGAACGATGTGCGCGCCGAGCAGCACCGCGGCCGCGACCGACGCCGCCGTCCCCATATCCCGCTCAGCGGGAAGCCGCTCCCCTGTCGCGGCGGTGAGAAATGATTTCCGGGATGGCCCGACCAGCAGCGGGCGATCCAGGGCCGCCAACTCGGGAAGCGCCGCCAGCGCTTCGTAGCTGTGCGACGCCTTTTTCGCAAAGCCAAGACCCGGGTCCAGCACAACCGACCTGCGCGGCACCCCGGCGGCAATGGCCCGCTCCAGACTCGCCCGCAGCTCGCTGCTGACCTCGGCGGCAACTGACGTGTAGACGGCCTCCTTGTACATCTCGCGGGAACGCCCGCGCGCATGCATGAGGATGAGCCCAGCGCCGGAACGCCCGGCAATTTCAGCGAGAGACGCATCATAGCGCAGGCCGGTCACGTCATTGAGGAGCGCCGCCCCTTCGCCAAGCGCGACTTCTGCCACCTCGGCCTTTGACGTATCGATAGACACCGGCAGCGAGACGGACCGCGCAAGGCGCTTCAACACGGGCTGGATGCGCGAGATTTCCTCCTCGACCGAGATGGTCTCGGATCCGGGCCTGGTGGACTCGCCACCCACATCAATGATGTCGGCGCCGTGCGCCTGCATCTCCACTGCGGCGGCCTCGGCGGCGCCTGGATCGAGATAAAGACCGCCGTCGGCAAACGAATCTGGTGTCACGTTGAGGATGCCCATCACGAGAGTACGAGGGCCCAGCTCGAGATAGCGGCCGTGTGGGAGGGGAAGGGTGTAGGGAGCGCGTGGAGTCACGGTAAGGGGTAAAGGAGGAGGGGTGAGGGGCAAGAACAATTCGCAATCGTCAATCGACGATTGTCAATTTGCATTACCCCTCGCCCATCACCCTCGCCCCTCTTTGTCTTATTCCTGCGGCAGCGGATCCGCGAGCGGTGGAACGATTCCGGGCCGCTCTTTTCTGCGGCCGCCGTCGTCGTCGTGGGCCGAGGATACCGGACCTGCCGGAGTCTGCGGCTTCAGCTCTTCGAGAGGCAGGCCCGACACGATACGGCGAACCTGCTGTCCGTCGAGCACTTCGCGCACAAGGAGCTCGGAGGCGACTTTCTCCAGGCTCGCCTTGTGCTGCGTGAGAGTCCGGCGCGCCCGCTCGTAGTTGTCGGTCACGAACCGCTTCACTTCCTGGTCGATGCGGAGCGCGGTGTCTTCGCTGTAATCCTGGTGCTGAGCGATCTCGCGGCCCAGGAAGATCTGCTCTTCCTTCTTGCCGAAGGTGAGCGGACCCATCGCCTCGCTCATACCCCACTCGCACACCATCTTGCGCGCGAGCTCGGTGGCGCGCTCCAGATCGTTGCCCGCGCCGGTGGTCATGCTGCCCGACATGGTGATCTCTTCGGCGATACGGCCGCCGAGCAGAATCGCAATCTGATCGATCAGGTAGTCGCGCGAGTAGTTGTGCTTCTCGTCGACCGGGAGCTGCTGCGTGAGCCCGAGCGCCATTCCGCGCGGGATGATCGTGACCTTGTGCAGGTCGTCGGCGTGCGGCAGCAGCACGCTCAGGAGCGCATGTCCCGCCTCGTGCACGGCGGTGATCTTCTTCTCTTCGTCGCTGATGATCATCGAGCGGCGCTCGGATCCCATCAGCACTTTGTCCTTCGCGAACTCGAAGTCGACCATCCGCACGGTCTTGCGGCTGTAACGCGCCGCGTTCAGCGCGGCTTCGTTCACGAGGTTCGCGAGATCGGCTCCAGAGAAACCGGACGTCCCTCTCGCCAGCACCTGCACGTCGACGTCGTCCGACATCGGAATCTTGCGCGTGTGGACCGTGAGGATGCCTTCGCGCCCCTTCACGTCGGGGCGATTCACGACAATGCGGCGATCGAAGCGGCCGGGCCGCAGCAGCGCCGGGTCGAGAACATCCGGCCGGTTGGTTGCGGCAACGAGGATGACTCCTTCGTTCGACTCGAACCCGTCCATCTCGACGAGCAGCTGGTTGAGGGTCTGCTCGCGCTCGTCGTGTCCGCCTCCGAGGCCGGCGCCACGGTGGCGTCCAACCGCATCGATTTCGTCGATGAAGACGATGCAGGGGGCGTTCTTCTTGCCCTGTTCGAAGAGATCGCGCACGCGCGAGGCGCCCACGCCGACGAACATTTCGACGAAGTCAGAACCGCTGATCGAGAAAAACGGGACGTTCGCCTCGCCTGCCACGGCCCGGGCAAGGAGCGTCTTGCCGGTTCCCGGAGGGCCCATCAACAGGACGCCCTTCGGAATGCGGCCGCCGAGCTTCTGGAATTTCTGCGGTTCTTTCAGGAACTCGATGATCTCCTGGAGCTCTTCCTTGGCCTCGTCAACGCCGGCGACGTCTTTGAAGGTCACCTTTTTCTGAGAATTCGACGACAGCTTTGCCTTGCTCTTGCCGAACGAGAGGGCCTTGTTGCCGCCGCTCTGCATCTGGCGCATGAAGAAAATCCAGAACCCGATCAGAAGAAGGATCGGCGCCCAGGAGTACAGCAACTGCGCCCACGGGCTCTGTGTCGGTTCTTTCGCGTCGATCAGGATGCCCTTGGCGTGAAGCTGGTTGGCCAGCCCCTCGAACTGGGCGGGAGCGTAGGTATGGAACGTCTCCTTGTCGGCGCGGTAGATGCCCCTGATTTCCTGACCGGTGATGGTGACCTTTTCGACCTTGCCATCCTCCACGTGCGTCATGAAATCGCTGAACGGAACGGCCTTCGACTGGGTCTGGAACTTGGTGGAAAAATTCCACACGCCGACCGCGACGACGACCAGAACCATCCAAAATACTAAGCTTTTCAACGTGGAGTTCACTCGCTAACCTCCCACGACTAAATAGGTACCCGTTTCAAGATTACCACGTCTTTTGTGGTGTCCGTGACCCTAAACTCCTCTGCCAGCGCGTGTCCCGCGACCCATACAATCCGCCCCGAGGAGTCCACGATAACCGGTGTGATTTCGCGTTCCGCGCGCCCGATTTTCGCGTCCACGAAGAAGTCCTGCAGCTTCTTTCGGCCGTTCAGGCCGAGAGGACGAAATCTATCGCCGGGACGCCGGTTTCTGACCGCCAGCGGAGCCGCAAGGCCGCCCGCGGCGACCACGGCTTCCTGGCCCGAGGCATCGCGCCAAGGGTCGCTGCCGGCGCGCCGATCGGGCCACTCCGACACCGTCGCCGAAATTGCACAGTCGGCTTCCGGCACCGCAACCCGCCCGGGGACCTCGAGGTGATACGTGAAGTCGGCGGCAGGAAGGCGCGGGTCGCGGCCGTGTCTTCTCGTTAAGACGAGCGCGGCGCCTCGGCGGTTCACGCGATGCCCGGGAAGATCGAGCGGTCCTGTTGATTTAGACACCGCATAGCGCAGTACGGCCTCCACGGCGTCGAACCCCGCGAAATCATCACCACTTGCCGTCAGTTGCGCGAGGCGGACGACGCGGCGGGCGATTGCCGGGGGCTGACGGAGGAGCGCGGCCTCGTCGAGCTCCACGCCACCCGGAGTCCGGGAGATGATCTGCTCCGACGCCGCGCGCGCGACGTCATCGAGATATTCGGCGTCTTCGCGGGCAATCATCGCCTCGCGGTCGAGAATATCGACAATGTTCGGCGCAAAGCGGCTGTCGAGCTGCGGCAGCAGCTCGTGGCGAATGCGATTGCGGGGAATCGCCGCATCCTGGTTGGACGCATCTTCACGGAACTGGACGCCACGATCGTCGAGAAACGCGCGCACGCTGGCGCGCCGTGTCTCCAGGAACGGGCGCACGACGATTCCCGACCGCGGATGCATCCCGCTAAGGCCTCGCGGACCGGCCCCTCGCAGCAGCCTCAGAAGGAACGTCTCAGCCTGATCGTCTTTCGTGTGCGCCACGGCGACGACGGATGCGTCAAGGCGGACGAGGGCGCGGCGAAAGAAGTCGTGGCGCGCGGTGTGGGCGGCGTGCTCGATCGAAACGCCGTCCCGGGCGGCTGCTTCCTTGACGTCGACGCGCTCGACGTCGGTCGGGACCGACAAACGCGCGCACAGGTCGCGGCAGAACGCCTCGTCGCCATCGGCTTCCGCGCCGCGCAGCTGGTGGTTCAGATGGATCGCGCCGGCCACATGAAAATCGTCGCCGGCGATCTCCCGCAATACCAGCAGCAAACCCACTGAATCGGCTCCGCCGGACAGCGCCACGGCGACACGACTCCCGGCCGGGAGCAGTCCGTAGCGACGAATCGTACGGCGGGTCGAGTCGAAGATGTCCATAGGTGCGACAGGTGCGTTGGGTGCGACAGGTGCGTTGGGTGCGACAGGTGCGTTGGGTGCGCTAGGTGCGTTGGGTGCCGCACCCGTCGCACCTGACGCACCCAACGCACCTAACGCACCTAACAACGCACCTATCGGCTGTAAGGTGGTGCCGGTGCAGGGACTTGAACCCCGGACAACGCGGATATGAGCCGCGTGCTCTAACCAACTGAGCTACACCGGCGAAACAATGATTCTAGCATTGGCAGATTGGTGGATTGGTAGAGTGGCGGATTCGTAATCTTCCAATCTGCCCATCTTCCAATCTAACAATTCAGAGAATCAGCATCGCGTCGCCATAACTATAAAAGCGGTATTCCCGCGCGACGGCTTCCCGGTAGGCGGCGAGCACCGCCTCCTGCCCGCCAAACGCGCTGACCAGCATCAGCAGCGACGATTGCGGCAGATGAAAGTTCGTCATCAGCACATCCACGATGGAGAACCGGAAGCCCGGGTAGATGAAGAGATCCGTCCAGCCGGTCTGAGGAGTGATGATGCCGCGGCCCGCTCGCCCGGCCGACTCCAGCGCGCGCGTCGTCGTGGTTCCGACGGTGACGACGCGGCGCGACTCGCGCTTCGCGCGATTGATGATTTCAGCTGCCGGCTCGCTGATGGAAAAGCGCTCGGACGCTACCGTGTGTGCCTCGACCTCGGTGACACGCACCGGCTGAAAAGTTCCGTAGCCGACGTGCAGCGTGATCGCCGTGCGCTCAATCCCCCGCTTTTCGAGTGCGGCGAAGATGTCGGGAGTGAAATGCAGCCCGGCAGTCGGCGCCGCGACCGATCCTCGTTCGCGCGCGTACACGGTCTGATACCGCTCCCGATCGTCTGCGGTATCGTGGCGCTTGATGTAAGGGGGCAGCGGCACATGGCCGATGTCGTCGATGGCCTCCTCGACGCTCGCGTCGTTTTCTGCCCAGAGGCGAATCGTGCGCCGTCCGTGAAAGTGACGCCCGAGGATCTCCGCATGCAGGACGTGCCGGGAGCCGCGGAACACCATCTGCGATCCGGGCTTCAGCTTCTGCCCGGGATGGACGAGCGCCTCCCATTCGTGTCCCTCGATATTTGAAAGGAGCAGGCATTCGACCGCGCCGCCGCTCGGTGCCCGGGTCCCGAGGAGCCGGGCGGGAAAAACTCTGGTGTCGTTGACGACCAGCAGATCGCCGTCACGCAGGAACTCGGGCAGCTGCGAGACGTGTGAATGTTCGATGCGGGGCGAGCCCGTCCTGTGCAACACGAGCATGCGAGAAGCACCGCGCTCGGCGGGCGCCTGTGCGATGAGCTCGGGCGGCAGGTCGAACCCGAAATCAGCGACATCCATCCGACATATTGTGCGAGGAACCGGGCCGGGATTGCGCGTCCTTGTAGTACGTAGTGTCCGGGTATCGTGTCCGGCTTCAGCCGGACGCAAACGCCGTCAGTGCAGCTGCGGGCCGCATGACAGCTGTTGCTTACCAGCACGGGACAGAAAGCCGCCGAGCCCTATCTAAACGCATGCGATGACTCAGATAACGCGCAACCCGATGGCCGGCTTACGGATTTGTGGTTCGTCGGTTGTGTTGAAACAGGACGTGGCGCGCGTCATAAATGAACATGAAAACGGCTGCGCTGGATGGCTCAGATTGACCAGCGCAGGAGCACCGAACCGACGGTGAAACCTGCGCCGACGGACGCGAGAAGGACCAGATTTCCTTTTTTGAGACGCCCATCGGCCACCGCCTCGGTAAGCGCCAGGGGGATCGTGCCGGCGGTGGTGTTTCCATACTTTTCGATATTGATGACCACCTTCTCCGGGGGCAGTCCAAGGCGCTCCGCAGCGGACATGATGATGCGGCGATTGGCCTGATGCGAGACGAAGAGATCGATGTCGTCTGGCGTCACGTTATTGCGGGCCATGATCCGCCTGCTGATTTCTTCGGTCTTGCGAACGGCGAATCTGAAGACGGTCTGGCCGTCCTGCTTCACGTAATGGAGCCGCTGATCCACGGTCTCATGGGACGCGGGACGAAGACTCCCGCCCGCCGGCATGCACAGCGCAAGTCCGCCGCTGCCGTCCACTTCGTGCGCGAAGTCGATGATGCTGCAGCCGTCGGTCGCCGGACTGACGACAACGGCGCCGGCGCCGTCGCCAAACAACACGCACGTCGATCGATCGGTGTAGTCGATGATGCTCGACATCACGTCGGCACCGATGGCGAGCGCGTGCTTGTGCGTGCCCGCCGCCACCATATGTGAGGCGGTCGTCAGCGCATAAGTAAATCCGGAGCAGGCCGCTCCGAGATCGAACCCCCAGGCGTGTTTCGCGCCGATTTTCTCCTGCACGAGGCACGCGGTGCTCGGGAAGATCATGTCGGGCGTGGTCGTTCCCACTACGATGAAATCGATGTCATCCGGCGTGAGGCCCGCTTGTGCGATCGCCTTCAGCGCCGCCTCTTTCGCGAGGTCAGAGGTGGCCGTGCCCGGATCCACGATGTGGCGCTCGCGGATGCCAGTCCGCTGAAGAATCCATTCATCGCTGGTTTCGACCATCCGCTCGAGATCTTTGTTCGTGAGAAGCCGGGGTGGAACGTATGTCGCGAGGCCGCTGATTGTTGTCTGCCTGGAGCCGCCGTTGTTCACCACAAACCCCTTCCGGGTGCCGTCAATCCGAAATAGTTGTACGCCAGCGCCGTTGCCACTCGGCCCCTGGGAGTGCGATCGAGAAAGCCGATCTGAATCAGAAACGGCTCGTAAATGTCCTCGATCGCGTCTTTCTCTTCACTGATGGCAGCCGCGATGCTGTTGATGCCGACAGGGCCGCCGCCGAACTTATCGATGATCGTCCGCAGCAGCTTGCGATCGACCTCGTCGAAGCCGTGCTCGTCCACTTCCAGCAGCTTCAGCGCATCGGCGGCGACGGGTTCAGTGATGGCGCCATCGGCCTTCACCTGCGCGAAGTCGCGGACCCGCCGCAGCAGACGGTTCGCGATCCGCGGTGTCCCGCGTGAGCGCCGTGCGAGCTCCGCGGCGGCAGCGTCTGCGATGGGCACGTTCAGGATACGCGCCGATCGGCGGATGATTTCCTGGAGGTCCATCTCGTTATAGAAATCGAGCCGATGCACGATGCCGAAGCGCGAACGAAGCGGGCTCGTGAGCAGCCCGGCCCTGGTGGTCGCGCCGATCAACGTGAACTTCTGCAATGGCACTTTAATCGAACGCGCGCCCGGACCCTGTCCGATGATGATGTCGAGCTCGTAGTCTTCCATCGCCGGGTACAGCACTTCTTCGATCGCCGGCGACATGCGATGAATCTCGTCGATGAAGAGCACTTCGTGCTCGCCAAGGCTGGTCAGAATCGCGGCAAGGTCTCCCGGACGCTCGAGCACCGGCCCGGCAGTCGCACGCACGGCAACGCCAAGTTCCTGCCCGATGACATAAGCCAGCGTGGTCTTGCCGAGCCCGGGCGGGCCGTAAAGCAGAACGTGATCGAGCGCTTCGCGGCGCTGCCGTGCGGCGGCGATGGACACCTGCAGGTTCGCCCGGACGCGTTCCTGGCCGATGTAGTCATCCAGCGTGCGGGGCCTGAGCCCCGCTTCGGTACTGAACATCTTCATCGGCTCGCGACGCGGTCACGATCCGGGGGTCTGACATGCAGACGAGATTCTATGAGACGGCGAGCCCCTCAGCAATCTTGGCTTTGATCTTCCGGATGAACCGGGCACGAACCTCGGGCGCATAGCCGGCGGCGCGGAACGCGTCGTCCCACTGCGAATCGGTGAGGCGTGCGAGCAGACCGGACGACCAGCGCACGTCCGGCGGGCGGACGAGATCGACGACGGAACCGTAAAACGTGCGGAAATCGAACTCGACGCGTCCTTCGCCGGCGCGTTCGATGAAATCCTGCGACTCGAAGTCGTCGATGTTGTTCCGCGAGCCTTGACCAAACCCGCGCATCGGAATCGGCAGCACCCAGAGGAGCCGCGACGACTTGGTCTTGCCGAATGAAGCGCCGAGATCGCGGACCACATAGCGACGCACGCTCTGCGTATCGTTCTTGATTCGATAGATGCGGTTGTTGTTGGTCTTCCAATCCCAGCTGTTGATCAGAATGTTCGCGGCAATCAGTCCGTGGTACGGCTGCGTGCCGACGAACTCGTTGTCGGCCCATGCCCACTCGCCGATGACTTCTTCGTCCGGCGAGTCCAGCCGGAACCGCGCCCCGCCCTGCTGGCCGCCAGGACCACCGGACAGCTGCCAGCTGGCAACGTAATATGTCGCCGGCTGGTGATACCCCATCGCCCAGAGCACCCGGGACGCTACGACTTCCGACTGTGCTTCGGGACCAATTTTTACGTCCCACGCGCGACCGTCGGCTCCCCGCACTTCGTACCCACCACTGTAGCCTGTCGTGTCTGTAGACACCCACGTGTATGGAGCGTCACCTACTGGAACCGCTGGCGCGCCTCCAGGGCCGTGGAACAGGTCTCGACGAGTGAGGTCATCTGGCTGCTGCCATAGCTCGGAGAGCTTTTCGGCACTGGGGGTTGGTTTGCTCGCGGATTTGACCTGCGGTGCACACGCTGCGACGAACGAGAAACTGACCAGAATCAATGCACGCACATATAGCGCATTCATGCGGCGTTCACGTGCAAAAGGTGCACCGCTATTTCGCCAGCTCTCTCAGCGCGTGGCGAAGCGTACTCTCGAAGTTCCCGCCGTCGGCCCTTTTGAGAGCGAGGTCAACGGCACGTTCAGCCAACGGGCGGTGATAGCCGAGATTCATCAAGGCCGACAAAAGATCCGTGCGGAGGGCCTCATGGCCGGCTGCTGCCGGCGCCAGAGCCGCCTCCGCAGGGACGAAGGAAGCCATCTTGTCTTTCAGCTCGAGGCCGATGCGCTCCGCGGTCTTCTTGCCGATGCCGGGAATACCGGTAAGCCGCGCGACGTTCGCCGTGCGGATCGCCGAAACCAGCTCGTTCGGCTCGATCCCCGACAACACCGCAAGCGCAAGCTTGGGACCGATCCCGCTGACGCTGATCAAGCGCTCGAACAACTGCAGCTCGAGCGGCGTCGCAAAGCCGTAAAGAAGCAGCGCATCTTCGCGCACGTGGGTGTAAATCCGAAGCGTGATCTCGCTGCCCCGTTCGGCCATGTCGAAAAACGTCGAGAGCGGAACGTGCACGTCGTATCCGACGCCGTTCACATCGACGATGACGCGGTTGGGTTGCTTCTCGAGGAGCCGCCCACGCAGATGCGCGATCATCTACCGTGCGGGTCGAAACGAGCGCCAGCTCGTTGCGCGGCCGGCTGTTTTGGCCGCCCGCGGCGTTGGTGCAGCAGCGCCGCGCAGGTTCATTCTGTGGAGATGACACACGGCGATGGCGAGCGCGTCGGACGCGTCGAATGGGGCGGGTGGAGCGGACAGACCCAGCAGGAGCTGAATCATCGACTGCACCTGGCCTTTTTCGGCGCGGCCGTAACCCACGACAGACTGTTTCACTTCGGCAGGCGTGTATTCGACGATGGGCACGCCAGCTTCTACCGCGGCGAGCATCGCAACGCCGCGCGCGTGCCCGAGCTTGAGCGCGCTTCTCGCATTGACGGCATGAAACAGGTTTTCGATCGCGACGCAGTCCGGTTGGTGACGCGCAATCAGCGCGCCGAGCTCGGCGTGAATGATCCGGAGTTTTTCGGGAAAGGAGTTCGAGGCGGGGATGGAAATCGCGCCGCACGCGACGAGACGGTGCCGGGCGCCGTCGCTCTGCACGCACCCGTAACCGGTGCGCGCGGAGCCGGGGTCGATCCCAAACACCTTCACGCGAGCGAGGCCTCTATCTCCTTTTCCTCGATGTCGAAGTTCGACCACACGTGTTGCACGTCATCGTGGTCGTCGAGCGCGTCCATCAGCCTGACCATCTGCTGCGCGGTTTTGCCTTCGAGCCGCACGTAGTTCTGCGGAATCATCGATACTTCTGCGGAGGCAGGCTCGATGCCGAGCTGCTTGACCGCGTCGCGCACGCCCTGAAACGCATCGGGCGCGCTCAAGACCTCCCAATTGTCCCCATCGTCCTGCAGATCGTCGGCGCCCGCTTCGAGCACGGCGCTCATCAATTTTTCTTCGTCTGCTTTTGACTTCTCGACGACGATGTAGCCCTTCTTGCTGAACATCCAGGATACCGCGCCGGCCGCGGCCAGATTGCCGCCGTGCTTCTCCAGCATGTGGCGCAGCTCGCCGACAGTTCGGTTCTTGTTGTCCGTAAGGGTGTCGATGATGACGGCCGCGCCGCCAGGACCGTAGGCTTCGTAGGTGACCTCTTCGTAGCTGACGCCGGGTTCCTCGCCGGTTCCGCGGCGGATCGCGCGCTTGATATTTTCGGCCGGCATGTTGGCGGCCTTGGCGTCGGCGATGATCGTCCGCAGCCGCGGGTTCATGTCGGGGTCGCCGCCGCCGCCGCGCGCGGCGACGGTCAATTCCTTGATGATGCGGGTGAAAATCTTGCCGCGCTTGGCGTCGAGCGCGCCCTTTTTATGCTTGATTGACGCCCATTTTGAATGGCCTGACATGATGAAACTCCAGTGAAATCCTCGACGATTCTACTACGGTCCAGCTACTTCTTCTCGGCCAGAATCAGCCACACATCCGCGCGCGGATCCCACGCTTCGCCGTCGTAATCGCCGAGGATAGCCCTGATGCGGAAGCCCGCATTTTCCAGCCGGCGGGCCATCTGCGGCACCGTCAGCGTCCGGAACACGAGCGAGAACCGGTGCGTCCTGCTGTGGCGGCCTCGCCGCTCGACATATTCCTGGTCGAAAATCGTCAGCTTCCTGGCGCGATCCTGCCGGACCGACTCGACCAGCGTGATGCGCGAGGTATTGCCGCGGCGCGATCCGCGGAAGCGCACCTTGTTCCGGTATTCCTTCCACACAGGCAAATCCGGCACGAGATCGATGCCAAAAATTCCGCGCCGCGCGATCACACGCTCGACCGACGCAAGCGTCGCGCGCAGGTCCGCATCGCTCACGAGCGACTGCAGGATTCCATACGGAGCCATCACCAGGTCGAAGCGCGCGGCTGGTCGGAATGGCAGAAATCGAATGTCGGCTCTGAGCAGGGACAGCTGCATCTTCAACCGCGACCGGCGCGATCGTTTCATCGCGCGCGCGAGCATCTCGGATGAACGATCGACGCCAACGATGCGCGCGCCGGTTCGCGCGACAGGAAGGGTGACCCGTCCCGTTCCGCAGCCGAGCTCGAGCACCGGGCCGTTCGCGCGCTCCGCCATCCGCTGCCAGAAGCGCACATCGCGGCGATCGAGCGTCTGCGCGTTTTCCCAGTCATAGAAAGGCGCGTAATCGTCCCAGCCCTGCCAGCCTTGTCGAATTGCCATATTTTTGATTGACGATTGATGAGTGATTGGTAATTGTGGTTTCAATCGGCAATTGTCGATTGAGAATTTGGCAATGCACGCTAATCAGACACCGCCAACTCGCCTGGAACGATCGGGCGCGTGCGAGGCAGACGTCCGAGACGCGCAAGATTGCCGACATACGCGAGAATCCCAAGAAAGATCGCGAGCTTGAGGGAGTTGCCGAGTCTCGTATTCGGCAGCACGTACCACATGAGCCACAGCGCCGGCTGCGCGAGACACATCGCCCATACCGTGCCGTAGAAATACCGGCGCTCGTGGCCTTCCCCTTTTGTCGATGGCATGACACGCGGGAGCTTTCCCAAAGCACCGAGCAGCCAGATGGTGCCGGCAATCGGGAAATACGCGTAGCGGTAGATCTGCTTCAGATACCACTGACCAGTCACAATCGCCACGACCAGGCCCGCGATGTTGAGCACGGCAAATGTGATCGCGGCGCTCCATGCGAACGTGTAACAGACACGGCGATAGAGCGGATTGGGCCTGTCTTCCGTAAATCGGATGATGTAGGGCGCGGGCTCCACGCCCGGCAGCCGGCCGCGTACACCGGCGATACCGGTGCACAGCAGCACGACGCCGAGCCACAACGCCATCCGGCCGTCGAACCCGCGCTCGAAGAGATCGAATGTCAGCGGACCAGGAGCGATGAAAAACACGAAAATCCAGATCGGCCAGTGATTGAAGCGGTAATAGAGCTTGTTTCGCGTGCGGATCTTCCGCTGTGAAGCGTATTCAACGGGAATCGACATAGGTGCGTATCAACTTGTCCAGAACCTGTTTCGGATTCTCGCAGCCGCGCGCGGCGCTCCGATCGATGAAATATGTTCGCAGGCGGCTCAGCGGGCTCAGAAACGGAGACGCCGAGCGGTAATAACCACCCGAAGTGTGATCTTTGACTACTCGGGCGACACGCTCGTAATTTTCTGCCAAAGCGCCCGCGGGCTGCTGTGAGGCGGCTCGAAACACCGTTGTCAGATTACCGCCATCGGGCGACATCGTCGTCTCGATCGGCTCGAATCCTGCTCTGCGTCCCAGCCCTTCCAGCGTTCCCCGATTGAAATTATAGAAGTGCGCAAAGTGAAAACGCCTCGACGGCGAGATGCACGTGGCCTCGACGTTCGGCACCTCGATGAGCAGCACGCCCCGCTCCGCCATCCATCCACGCAGCCGCGTGAGAATCGCGAACGGATCTTCCACGTGCTCCAGCGCGTGATACATCGTCACGACGTCGAAGCGCCCCGCGGGAAACTCGGCATCCTGCACGAACCCTGTCGCTACGGGCACGCCAAGCACCTCTCGAGCATGCCGCGCGTAGCGCTCGTCCGGCTCGAGCCCGGACGCGTCGAATCCGAGCTGCCGCAGGACATACACGACCTCTCCACCACCAGCCCCCGCATCGAGCACGCGTACGCCATCCCGCAGATACGGCGACAGGCTGCGGTATCTGTTCAGCGCGCCGCGCGCGGAACGCGCGACCTGACGCAGCGAAGGCGCGGCCTGTCCCTTGTAGTCGAGGCGATATTCGGTTGAATAGTACCTTCGGACTTCGTCTTCGCCCGGCCGGGGGTTCGACCAGACGAGACCGCACCGCCGGCAGATAGTCGTGCGCAGCGGATGGCCGTCGCGATCGCGATCGCCAATGACCTCCACGTCGGATGCGCCACACAGATTGCAGGGGATCGGACACTCAGTCACGGTTGGAGACCAGCACGAACTGAGGAAGCTCGGATCCGTCGAGGAAGTTCTTCGGCTTGATGTCGAACAGCGGCTGGCGTGCCAGCACGTATGTGTCGACCGGCAGCCGTTCCTTGATGTTGTTGTATTCGTTCTCGGGCATGACGAAGTACACGTCGCTCGTCGAGTAGAACACGGCGCGCAGATGGTCGGGAAGCAGCACTTCCATCACGGGTCGCTGCAGGTAGAACACCATGCTGGGAAGCGCGAACTTGTAGGACCCGACGATCGCGCCGACGCTGGCGCGCGAGCGGATGATCTCGGAAAACGGCCGCACGGGCTTGTAGCGTTCGAAATCGGGCAGCGCGCACAGCACAACGCACCAGCACACGATGACGAGGCTGGTGATAATCGCGCTGGTGGCCGGGAAGAGTTGTCTGCGCGACGAGGCCCACAGCGCACCGAGGCCGCCACACGCGGCAACGACACCGATGAATGCGGCGCCGTCCAGTGAGTAGCGTTTCGCGATCGCAAACACCCACACGGTCGCCGAGCCCGCAACGAGCCACAGCAGTCCTGTCACCGCCAGGCCCCACGCGGCAGGTCTCTCGACAGGCGCGCGGTCAATTGCCTTCGCCAGCATCGCACCGATGAGTGCCGCTTCGGCCGGCACGATCGGGAGAATGTACAAATCCTCCTTCGTGCCGGAGAACGAGAAGAACACGACGATCGCCGCGATCCAGATGACGGCGAGACGCGCCACACGGTCTTGAAAGCGCTCACGTATCGCCCACCACATCGCGAATGGGATCAGCAGCGACCATGGGAAAAGATCGGCGAGCATCACCGGGAGATAAAACCAGATCGCCCTCGACTGCTCGCCCACCGCTTCGGCGTACCTGCCGAGGTTCTCGCCGAAAATGAACGCTCCGATGTAGTCCCATCCGTGTTCCCGGTACAGGAAGCAGTACCAGGGAACCACAATCGAGAGGCTGATGACGGCCCCGGCAGGCAGCATCATGTGCCGCAGCTCGCCGACGCGTTTCTGCGAAGCCAGATAAATCAGGAAAACAACGGCCGGGAGGAACACCGCGACCGGGCCTTTTGTCAGCACGCCGAAGCCCGCGGCAACGTACATCAGGCACAGATAAAGCTTGCGGCGGTTGGGGGTCACTTCTGCGAGCGCAAAAAACAGCAGGATGAGGCCTGTCCACATCGTGATGTGGATGTCGATGATGATGCGCCTCGACAACAGCAGCAGACGGGGCGACGAAGCGAGCACGAGCGCGGCGATCAGCCCGGCGGTCGTTCCGCCGATGAGCCGGCCGAGAAAGAAACCGGTCGCAACAATGACGGCGCCGCCGATGGCAATGGGCAGCCGCTCGCTCCACTCGGACACGCCGAACAGCCGGTACGACGCGGCGACGTGCCAGTAAGACAGCACGGGTTTGTTCATCCTGAGCTGGAAATTGAAACTTGGCGTCACGTAATCGCCCGCCTCGATCATCTCGCGCGGTGTCTGAGCGTAGAACGCTTCGTTCGCATCCCAGATCGACGAGACACCGAGGTTCAGAAAGTAGGGGATGACAGCTGCGACGAGGATCGCCAGCAGGAATTTTTCCCGTGAGCGCTGAAACATGCGGGTGTTCAAAGTATCACGCCGGACTGGGGATTAGGGATTGACGATTGGGGATTGGGGACTAGGGATTGGCAAAGTGGCAAAGAGCGATGCCGGTGGCGGTGGCCAGGTTCAGCGAATCCACTTGAGCGGTCGTCGGGATGCGCACGCGCAGATCTGACATTTGCATAGCGGCGTCCGTCAGTCCCGGCCCTTCGCTGCCAACCAGGAGCGCGACGCGTGCCGGTCGCGCGCACTTGTTCAACTCGACCGCTGCCGGCCGCGGCGTGAGGGCTGCAATCGTGAAGCCGTCCTCCTTGAGCGCGGACAACCGGGCCGGCCAGTCGGCGATGCGCGCGTACGGCACGGCAAGCGTGCTGCCCATCGACGTCCTGATGGCTTTTCGATACAGAGGGTCGCAGCACGTGGGACTCAACAGCACACGCGCGCCGAACGCGGCGGCGTTTCTGAATGCGCTGCCCACGTTGTCGGGATCGGTCACGCCCTCGAGCACGAGCAGAACGCCGGCATCACGTGCCACCTCGCTCACGGTACGCTCAGCCGGCCGCTCGGCGATCGCGAGACAGCCTCTATGCAGGTTGAATCCTGTGATCGATGCAAATCCCTCGTTTCCGCACACGTAGACAGGAACGTCAGCGGGCAGTCGTGACAACGACTCACCGAGAGCCCGGTGTGATGTCTCGTTGACGAGCACCGACAACACGCGATGCCCGCCCGCGATCAGGCGGCCCACGACAAGGCGTCCTTCGCCGATGAAGTGGTTGCGGCCACGCAGTAATTCCGCGTCGGACACCCCGCGATAATCATCGAGATGTGGATCCTCGAAGCGATCGATGCGGACGACACCCATGCGCACAATCCTCTTGATCGGGTTGACGATATGGACGTTCTTGCGACTGCATTGGCCGCTTTTTGACGCAGAGGCGCAAAGACGCAGAGTGTAGGGCACTCGACTACGAATCGAGACCCGTCCAGATGCTTCCCTCGTCTTTGCGCCTCTGCGTCAGGAAGACGCCGCCTTCATGGCCTGGGCGCTTGTGTACGCATTTTTCGCTATTCGCACTTCACCCCGTCCAACTGATAATCGTTTGATGGAGAAATATCAGGTTCCTGCCGGCACCACAATCGGCCACGTCCATCTGAAAGTGTCCGACATCGACCGCGCGCTCGCCTTTTACGAAGGAGTGCTCGGGTTCGATCGCGTGATGCGCCTGGGCGATCATGCGGCGTTCATTTCCGCCGGTGGATACCATCACCACATCGGTCTCAACACGTGGCAAAGCCGACGGGGAGCGCCGCCGCCCGCACACCACACGGGGCTGTACCATTTCGCCATCCGCTATCCCACGCGCCGCGAGCTGGCCGCCGCCGTGCGCCGCGTGATCGATGCCGGCGTGGCGCTGCAGGGGGTCGCAGATCACGGCGTCAGCGAATCGGTCTATCTGGCCGATCTCGACGGCAACGGCATCGAGCTCACGCGCGATCGGCCCGAATCCGAATGGCCGCGCGACGCGCACGGCAACCTGTCGCTGGCCATGGCAGATCCTCTCGATCTCCAGGCGCTGCTGAGCGAAGCCTGACCTTCGACGCAGAGGCGCAGAAGGCGCAAAGCATGCGTGGTTTCCTTCGACGACACGCAGCAGGAATTGCCATCGCCGGGCATTTTTGGGGCCAATAACGACTGCTAGAAGGAGTCGACGCTTGGCCCGCGAATTGCCCCATGCGATGCGATGGACCCAACAACGCTCAACCATCTGTCGTATCGCATCATTCAAGCAGCGATAGAAATTCACAAGACGATAGGACCTGGCCTGTTGGAGAGCGCGTATCGCAGATGCATGATCCACGAACTGGGGGTGCGAAACCTTGAGGTGCGCTCGGAGATAGCTATTCCCATCCGTTATAAGGGACTCGTACTTGAAGGTGGCTATCGCATTGACTTGCTTGTTGAAGACGCCATCATCGTCGAATTGAAGTCCGTTGACGTCGTCCTCCCCGTGCATCGCGCACAGGTGCTTTCTTATCTGCGCCTCAACGACAAACGCCTCGGCTTGCTGATTAACTTTAATGTTGAGCGGCTGGTTGATGGCGTCGACAGAATTGTCAATCGCTTTGGCTACTCCGACCGCGTGGACGAGCACCCGGGCGACTTGGACGATCTCCCTCCCTCGTGAATCTATTCGGTCTCGGCGTCTTTGCGCCGCTGCGTCAAAAGGGCCAATACATTACTCTGTGCCTCTGCGCCTCTGCGTCAAAACGGGCATTTCGATCCAACATGCGAATCGGCATCGACCTCGGCGGGACAAAAATCGAAGCCATCGCGGTCGACGGCAGACGCGAGCTGCTGCGCCGGCGTGTGGCCACGCCGCGCGACGACTACGACGCGACGATTCGCGCAATCGCCGCGCTCGTTGCCGGGATCGAACAGGACCTCGGGCACACGGGATCTGTCGGCGTCGGAATACCCGGCGCGATTTCCGCCACGACCGGGCTCGTCAAGAACGCCAACTCGACGTGGTTGATCGGACATCCTCTCGATCGCGACCTCGAGCGGGCGCTCAACCGGTCCGTACGCGTCAGCAACGATGCGAACTGTTTCGCACTATCGGAGGCGACCGACGGTGCAGCCCAGGACGCGCGGATCGTCTTTGGTGTGATTCTGGGCACCGGTACGGGCGGAGGCGTGGTGGTCGACGGGCGGGTGCTCGACGGGCGTCTCCGCATCGCCGGCGAATGGGGCCACAACCCCCTTCCGTGGCCGAAGGACGGCGAGCGGCCGGGCCCCGCGTGTTATTGCGGCCGGGCCGGATGCATCGAGACGTTTCTCTCGGGACCGGGTCTGTCGTCGACTTATGCGGCGCTTGCGGGGCGGAGCGCGGACGCGACCGAAATCGTCCTGGCGGCCGGCAGCGGAGACGCGAACGCCACCCTCGCCCTCGACATCTACGAAGACCGGCTCGCCAGAGCGCTCGCGAGTATCATTAATGTGCTGGATCCCGATGTGATTGTGCTGGGCGGCGGGCTGTCCAACATCACCCGCCTCTACGACCGGGTGCCCGAACGGTGGCAGCCTTTCGTTTTTTCCGATACGGCCGATACACCTCTTGTACCGGCACGCCACGGCGATTCCAGCGGGGTCCGTGGCGCGGCCTGGTTGTGGAACGAATGATCGACGAGGAGAACGCATGAGATTCAGATTCAGCTCCGCCGCTTTGCTCACCCTTGCCCTGTCATGGACCGTGCTGGCGCAGACGCAGTCGCCCATGCGGCCGGGCAACTGGGAAGTCATGATGAAGATGAGCATGCCCGGTATGGAAATGCCCCCGATGAAGCAGACGCACTGCGTCACTCCAGAGATGGTGAAAGATCCGCAGGCGTCGATTCCAAAAGGCCCGGGCGGCGGCGATTGCAAGATGAGCGACTACAAACTGTCGGCGAGCAGCGCGACGTACAAGATGACGTGCACCAAGCCGACCGAGATGACCATGGTCGGCGAGATGAAATACATCGGGACGGACGCCTACACCGGCGTGGTCAACATGGAAAGCGGCGGCCAGAAGATGTCGATGAGCTTCGACGCGAAGCGCATCGGCGAGTGTCCAGCAGAGAAGTAGGACGCCAGAAATCCTCAGAACCTCCACAAACTAATAATAAGGATGGGTGACGGCGTCGCCGGCCCATCCGAACGTCCCTGGGACTCCAGAGCCGAGGGGACATTCGATGCGCAACATACAACAATCGCGCTCGCCGAGACGGCAGTAGACAAAGGCCGAACGCGAAGTAGAATGGCTTTAATTCACTGATAACAGAGGTCAGCCGAGAAAACCGTGTTGGACTCGCTGTTTGCTTTCTTCTTCAAGTATTCGCCTTACGTTTTCGAGCAGGGCGAGCTGCGCCTGGCGTTTTCGTCTCCTGTGTACATCGCGATCGGCATCGCTGTGGCCGCGGCATTGACGACGGTGCTGACGTATCGGAGCGCGCCGGGTGATGCGACCTGGCTGGACCGCGCTGTGCTCATCACGCTGCGGCTGTGCCTCGTCGGCCTGGTCCTCTTCTGCCTTTTCCGGCCGGTGCTGATTCTCAGGGCAGCTGTCCCACAACAGAACTTCCTCGGCATCCTTCTCGACGACTCGCGCAGCATGAGGGTGGCCGATCACGACGGCAAGCCGCGTGGCGAGTTCGTCGGCGCCACCTTCTCTCCCGACAGCCCGGTCATGAAGGCGTTGTCGAGCCGTTACGCGGTCCGCGTGTTCCGCTTCGCGTCGGGGACCGACCGCGTCGGAACCGCCCGCGACCTCTCGTACGACGGCACGCAGACCAAGCTCGGCGAGGCATTGCAGCGCGCGAAAGACGAGTTCACCGGGCTGCCGCTCGCTGGCCTGGTGATGGTGACCGACGGTGCCGATACCGAAGAGTCGTCCATTCAGGAATCCCTGCTCGGGCTGCGGGCAAGTCAGGTGCCGGTCTTCACGGTCGGCGTCGGCCGCGAAACGCTCGGCCGGGACATTCAGATCAGCCGCGTCAGTACCCCGCGCCAGGTATTGAAGGGGACCAATCTCTCTGTTGACGTGATCGTCTCCCAAAGCGGCTTCCAGGGAACGACCGTACCGCTCAACGTCGAAGATTCGGGGCGCATCCTGAGCACGCAGGACATCGCGCTCACCAACGAGGGCGAACCGACCACGGTGAAGGTGCATTTCACCGCCAACGAAGCGGGCGCGCGCACGATCCGCTTTCGGATCCCGCAACAGGAAGGCGAAGAAATCACCCAGAACAACGTACGCGAGGTGCTGCTCGACGTGCAGGATCGCAAGGAGAAGATCCTCTTCTTCGACGGCGAGCCCCATTTCGAGGTCAAGTTCATCCGCCGAGCGGTGGCGGACGATCCGAACCTGCAGCTCGTCGTGCTGCAGCGGACGACCGACACGAAGTTCTTCCGGATTCTGATCGACAGTCCCGATGAGCTGGCCGCTGGGTTTCCCAAGACGCGCGACGAACTGTTTTCGTATCGCGGGCTGATTCTCGGCAGCATCGAAGCGAACGCCTTCACCGGCGACCAGCTCCGCATGATTGCGGACTTCGCAGACCGCCGCGGCGGCGGCCTGATGATGATCGGCGGCCGGCGGTCGTTCGCCGAAGGAGGTTACGCGGGGACGCCTGTCGCCGACGCCCTCCCGGTCATACTCGAATCGAAAGCGCCCGACACCACCTCGCGCGTGCAGGTGACCCCCACGCGCATGGGGCAGTCGCACGCGGTTACGCAGATTGAGAAAACCGAGCAGGCATCGGTCAAGCGGTGGGGCGAGCTGCCGCCGGTCATCAGCGTCAACCCGATCCGCCAGGTCAAGCCGGGCGCGACGTCGCTGCTGCGCGGAGTCGATGAAAACGGCCGCGAGTCGATTGCGCTTGCGTATCAGCGCTACGGCCGCGGCAAGACGCTCGCATTCCCGATCTACGACTCATGGGCGTGGCAGATGGACGCCAGGATGGCCGTCGAGGACATGACGCATGAAACGTATTGGCGTCAACTCATGCGATGGCTCGTCGACGGCGTTCCCGACCAGGTGGAGCTGACCAGCTCTCCCGAGCAGGTCGAGCCGGGCGAGCCGGTCACGCTGATCGCCGAAGTCTCCGACCCGGGCTTCCTGGAAGTGAACGACGCCAGCGTGATGGCTCACGTCACCGGGCCCAAGGGACAGACGATCGACGTGCCACTGCAGTGGACCGGCGAGCGCAACGGCGAATACCGCGGCACGTTTACGCCTGGCGAAAATGGTTCGTATGAGACGCGGGTCGAGGCCTCCCGCTCGGGCGCGACGCTCGGGACGAACGTCGGGCACGTGCGCGTGGCGCCGAGCGACAGCGAATATTTCGACGCGGCGATGCGCGCGCCGCTGCTGCGCCGCATCTCCGAAGAAACCGGCGGCGTGTATTACACGCCGCAGACGGTCGCGTCGCTTGCCGATGACGTGAAATACACCGGCCGCGGCATCACCACCGTCGAAGAACGTGACTTGTGGGACATGCCGATCGTGCTGTTTCTGCTCCTGAGCGTCATGCTCGCGGAGTGGAGTTACCGCAGAGTTCGGCACCTCGCGTAGCTAGCCAGGAGGATTACGTGGCGCAAATCGAACAGGACATGCAGCAGGACGACATCGCGCTCGCCGATCGGATGAAACACGGCCGCCAGCGGATCATCGAAGAACTGAAGAAGCTCATCATCGGACAGGACGAGGTCGTCAACCAGGTCCTGCTGACGCTGTTCGTGGGCGGCAACAGTCTGATCGTCGGCGTGCCGGGTCTGGCGAAAACGCTGCTGATTCACTCGATGGCGCGCGTGCTCGACCTCAAGTTCAACCGCATTCAGTTCACGCCGGACCTGATGCCGTCCGACATCACCGGCACCGACATCATCAACGAGGATCCAGCGACGGGACGACGGCAGATGCAGTTCGCGCCCGGGCCGATCTTCGCGAACATCGTGCTGGCCGACGAAATCAACCGCACCCCGCCCAAGACGCAGTCGGCGCTGCTCGAAGCGATGCAGGAACACCGCGTCACCGTCCAGGGGCGCACCTATACGCTCGAAGAGCCGTTCTACGTCTTCGCCACGCAGAACCCCATCGAGCTCGAAGGCACCTACCCGCTGCCGGAAGCGCAGCTCGATCGCTTCATGTTCCACATCGTCATCGAACATCCGCCCGAAGACGAGGAATACGAAGTCGTCCGTACGACCACGGCCATTCTCAACCCGCAGTTCGAGCGGCCGGTCAGCGGCGCCGATCTCGTCGCCTTCCAGCGCCTCGTAAGGCGCGTGCCGGTCGCCGAATCGGTGATGCGTTATGCGCTCGAGCTCGTGCGCACGACCCGCCCGAAAGCGCAGCAGGCGCCGGACGTGGTGAAGAAATGGGTGGCGTTCGGCGCCAGCGTCAGAGCGGCGCAATATCTCATCCTCGGGGCCAAAGCGCGGGCGCTCACCAGCGGCCGCTACCACGTGAGCTTCGACGACATCCGTGCGCTGTCGCACCCGGTGCTGCGCCACCGCGTGCTCACGAATTTCCACGCCGAGTCGGAAGGGATTACGAGCGATTCGATCATCGATCAATTGCTCGAAGCCGTGCCCACTCCGCGATCTGGAATGTAGACTGAGCAGATGAGCGCACGTATCAAGATCCGGAGCGTGAGCGACGGCAGGCGCATGGGGGTGGGGCCCCATGCGGATTAAATAATGGAACAGCATTCACTCCCCGGCGCCCGGTTCGTCGATCCCAAGGTCCTCGCGCGGATCGGCAACCTCGAGCTGCTCGCCAAGACCGTCGTCGACGGCTTCATCAACGGCCTGCATCGCTCGCCGTACTTCGGGGCCTCGGTCGACTTCGCCGAGCATCGCGGCTATATGCCGGGCGACGACATCCGCCGGGTGGACTGGAAGCTGTACGCGCGGACGGATCGCTATTATCTGAAGGAATACGAAGCCGACACGAACTCGAACTTTTCGGTCATCCTCGACATCTCGCGCTCGATGGATTTCTCGAGCCGCGGCATCTCCAAGCTCGAATACGGGAAGTATCTGTGCGCGTGCCTGGCATACTTCGCGCAGAAGCAGCGCGACCGTATCGGCTGCGTCACGTTCGACAACGACATCGTCACGCACATTCCGCCATCGGCCAAACACCTCGACCGCGTGCTGCACACGCTGGATCGCGCCAAGTCGGAACGCAAAGGCGATCTGAAAGTGCCGATGCAGAAGATGGCCGAACACTTCGGCCGCCGCGGCATTCTGGTGATCGTGTCGGACTGGTACGAGTCGCCTGAAGCGATCATGGACGCCGTGAAGCCGCTGCGCTTCCGCGGCAACGACCTGATCGTGTTTCACGTGCTCGATCCGGCCGAGATCGACTTCAACTTCACCGACGCGGCGAGCTTTCAGGATCTCGAGACCGGGGAGCAGATTCCCGTCGTGCCGACGGCACTTGCGACACAATACAAGTCCCTGGTGCAGGAGCACATCGCGTCGTTGAGCTCGCGATTTTCGCAGAATCGCGTCGATTACACGCTCACCAACACTTTGACGCCGCTGGATTACGCGCTCTTCAAATATTTATCCGCTCGCCAGCGGCTGAGCCGGGTCAGATAGATGGCATTTCTCGCACCGCTCTTTTTTGCCGCGCTGGCGACTTTCGCCATCCCGATATTGATCCATCTGACGCAGCGCGAGAAGAAGCAGGTCGTCGAGTTCCCGTCGCTGATGTTCCTCGAGAAGATCCCGTATCAATCCGTGCGCCGGCGGCGCATTCGCGACTGGCCCCTGCTGGCCATGCGCCTGGCGGCAATTTTCCTCATCGTGCTGGCTTTCGCGCGCCCGTTCTTCGACCGTCCGACGATCGCGCTGGCCAGCGGATCCGGGCCGCGGGAAGTCGTCATCCTGCTCGACCGGTCCTACAGCATGTCGTACGGCGATCGCTGGGCACGGGCGCAGGCGGCGGCGCGACAGGCCGTGCAAGGATTGACGGCGCGCGACCACGCGACGCTGATTTTGTTCGGCACCAGCGCACAGGTCGAAGTGCGCGCCAGTGCCGATCTGTCGCGCGTCACCGCGGCCATCGACGGCGCGCGGCTTGGCGCGGAAGCCACGCGTTACGCGCCCGCGCTGAAGCTCGCGCAGCGCATCCTGGCGGAATCGACGCTGCAGACGCGCGAGGTCGTGATGATCAGCGACTTCCAGCGCAGCGGATGGGTGCGCGACGAAAATCTGCGATTGCCCGAAGCCACGCTGTTCAAACCGGTCGCCATCACCGACGCGCAGACCGCAAATCTCACCGTGGCCTCGGTACTGCCGCAGCGCACGCTGTTCTCGGGCCAGGAGCGTGTCACCGTCGCCGCTGGCATCATCAACCGCGGGCCATCGGCGGCCAACAACGTGCAGGTTCGTCTCGAGCTCGACGGACGGGTGGTCGAGACACAAACCGTATCGGTCCAGCCTGGGGCGCCCGCGTCGGTGACGTTCCCGCCGTTTACGCTCGCCCGCGCATTCACGCGAGGCGCCGTACGCATCGGCGATGACGGCCTCAAACAGGACAACGTATTCCATTTCGTCGTTTCGCCCGCTCAGCGTCTCTCGGTTCTGCTCGTCGAGCCGCCGCGCGCCGCGCGCGATGCCAGCCTGTTTCTTCAGAAGGCGCTGTCCATCGGCTCCTCTCCTGCATTTCAGATCAACGTGCGGCAGAGCGAATCGGTCTCGAGCACCGACCTCGATCGCCACCGGGTCGTCATCCTCAACGACGTGGCGGCGCTCAGCTCGGGCGAAGATTTGAAAAACTTCGTCGCCAAGGGTGGCGGACTGTTCGTCGTGCTCGGCGAGCGCGCGAACTGGGGCACCGACTCGAACAACCTGCTTCCGGGCGTGCCCGCCAATGTCGTCGACCGTCCCGGGCGCGGCGGCGCGCTGGCCGAGCTCGACTACAGTCACCCGGTGCTCGAGCTCTTCAAGGCGCCGCGCAGCGGCAACCTCTCGACCGCCCGGTTCTTCCGCTATCGCGCCATCACCATGAAGCCGGAGCCGCCCGGCGACAAAGAAGGCGAGCCGGGTCACCTCAACCGTGTCATAGCGCGCTTCGACGACGGAGCGGTGGCAATGGCCGAGCGGAAAATCGGATCGGGACAGGTCCTGCTGTGGGCCTCGACACTCGACAACTACTGGACCGACCTCGCGCTCAAGCCTGTCTATCTGCCGTTCGTGCACGAAGTGATCAGGCACCTCGCCACCTACCAAGAACCGGCGAACTGGTTCACGATCGGCGGAGTGATTGACCCCGGACACCTGCTCAGGTCATCAGGGCTTGGAATGCAGAGCGGCACCGGCGCCATGGTGTTGACGCCGGCCGGGCAGCGCATCGAACAGTCGGGAACGCCGACCCCTGTGCAGCTCGACCAGCAGGGCTTTTACGAAGTCCACGGACGGTCGAATCAGGCCGGCACTGTCACGGTGGCAGCGAACCTCGATACGGCCGAATCGGATCTGTCAGTGCTCGACATGCAGGAGCTCAGCGCGGCTCTGGCTGGCAGACCGGGAGCGATGAACCCGGCAGCCACGGACGCCGCGATGCTGACGCCCCAAGATCAGGAGCGACGCCAGAATTTCTGGTGGTATCTGCTCATGGCCGGCATCGTGCTGCTCGGCATCGAAACCGCCATCTCGAACCGCATGAAGGGCCCCGTAGAAGGCACGCGGATCACTCCGACCGCGACCGCCTAACGCGCACCTTCACCGCGATTCGGCGTGCCTGGCTCTCACATGAACGACGGACACATTCATTTCTTTTCAGAACAGTTTTTCGCGACGCTCGGCGCGCAGCGTCAACCCGGCTCGCCCCAGTCCGCGGCCGACGTCGTTGCCGCGCTTGGATGGGACCAGCCCGGCACGCACGGCGATCTCGCCGATCGGTGGGTCAACGAGCTGGATCGCCGCGGCGTTCGGCGCGCCGCGCTGATTGCAAGCGTGCCCGGCGACGAAGAGTCGGTGGCGCACGCGGTCGCGCGGCATCCCGGCCGGTTCGTCGGGTTCTTCATGCTCGACCCGACGGCGCAGGGCGCGGCGGCTCGCGGCATCCACGCGCTCGACACGCTCCACCTCCGGACCATATGCCTGTTCCCGGCGATGCAACGTTATGCGCTGCACGATCCGAGAGTACGAGAGGTCGTCCAAATCGCGTCGGAACGTCCCGGCACGGCAGTGTTCGTCCATTGCGGGGCGTTGTCTGTCGGCGTACGGAAAAAGCTCGGCCTTCCAAGCCGGTTCGACGTCCGGCATGGCAACCCGCTCGACGTGCAGGCGCTTGCCGCGGAATTTCCGGGCGTGCCGTTCATCATTCCGCACTTCGGGGCCGGGCTTCTTCGCGAGGCGCTGCTCGCGGCGGACCTGTGTCCGAACGTGTACCTCGACACCTCGAGCTCGAACCGCTGGATGGCGTACCACCCTTCGCTGACACTGGCTGATGTGTTTCGTCAGGCGTTGAAGGTGGCAGGGGCGGAGCGCCTCATCTTCGGCACCGACTCATCGTTTTTTCCGCGCGGATGGAATCGAGAGATCTGCGACGCACAGCGGGTGGCGCTCGACGCAGCAGGTGCCGACGACAGCGCCCGGAAGCGCATTTTCGGAGACAATTTCGACCGATTGTTCCCCGCGTAAACGGGCTGTTGACCGCACCTTTTGGTGCTACGATGAGGTTAATTCTGGGGAGACAGCTATGGCTTACGAACAGGTGTCCGCCGACCGATCGGAGCTGACCAGCATCATCCGGGAAATCCGAAGACGCTGGCGTCTTAAGCTGGCGGTGCGCGGCGCCGCGTTCGTCGTCGGCGGCTTCCTTCTCACCCTTTTTCTTTCCGCGTACGCCCTCGAGACGCTCAAGTTCAGTCCGGGCTCAATCATCGCGTTCCGTGTCGCGATGGTCATGGTGTTCGGTGCGCTCGCCGGCTATTTCTTTATCCTCCCGCAATGGCGGCGCGTCAACGACGAGCAGGTTGCGCTCTATCTTGAAGAGTGCGAGCCCACGCTCGAGACGGCCATCCTCAGCGCGCTCGAAGCGGAAAAAGGATCTTCGTCGCATTCGCCGGCCCTCGCCCGCCGCCTGGTCGAACAGGCGATTGAACGCTGCGGCGCGATCGAACGCGGCCGGCGTCTCGAAGCGCAGCCGCTGCGGCGTTACGCGGTCGCCATCGGCGGCACCATTGCCCTCGCCCTTCTCCTGTTGATCCTCGGCCCGGCATATCTCAGGCAGGGAACGTCGGCACTACTGCTGATGGCGGGCGACGTGCTCGAAGCGAGCCCGTACCGCATCGAGGTGAAACCCGGAAGCGCCACGGTACCCCGCGGATCCGATCAAGCGATCACCGCGAGGGTGCAGGGATTCGAGTCGGACAAAGCCGAGCTGCTGATCCGGAAGTCGATCAACACGCCGTTCGAGCACGTGCCGATGGTGTTCAACAACGACACCAAAACGTTCGAAGGCATACTTTTCGATCTCCCCGCCTCCATCGACTACTTCGTGGAATCGGGCGGCGTGAAATCGTCCGTGTTCACGTTGCACGCCGCCGAGCTGCCTTACGTGAAGCAACTCGAGATGGAGTACATCTTTCCCTCCTACACCGGGCTCGCGCCGCGGAAGATCGAAAACGGTGGAGACATCGCGGTGCTCCAGGGCACGCAGGTCCGCGTCCGCATCACCCCGACGATGAAGTCGCCGGCGGGACGGATCATGGTGGATGGCGAAAGCGCGATACCGCTCGTGCTCGAGGGCGGCGTGTTCACGGGCACGATTCCGGTGACGAAAGACGGCTTCTATCGCGTCGACCTGCAGGGAGGTCCGGAGAACAAGCTGGTCAACGCGTCGCCGCAGTACACCATCGACGTTCTCGAAGATCAGGCGCCGACCGTCTCGATTGCGAAACCCGGCCGTGACTCCACCGCGTCACCGGTCGAAGAGTTCGCGGTCGAGGCGCGCGCCGACGACGACTTCGGAGTGCGCCAGCTCGAACTCGTGTATTCGGTGAACGGCGGACCGGAGCAAACCAAGAGGCTCCTCGACTCCAGCAGCCGCGCGCTTCCCGAGGTGTCGGCGGCTCACACGTTCTACATGGAAGAGCTGAGCGTCGCGCCTGGCGATTCGGTCTCCTACTTCGCGCGCGCCACCGACAACATCGGCCGCAGCATCTCGAGCGACCTGTACTTCGTCCGCGTGCGCAAGCTCGACGAACAGTTCCGCTCTGCGATGTCGATGGGCGGCGGTGGTGGCGGTGGCGGCGGCGGCAACATGCAGGTGGACGCGTTGTCACAGCAGCAGCGCGAGATCATTTCCGCGACCCACAACATCGTCCGCGATCGCAGGACAATGACCGCGGCCAAGCTCCGCGAAAGCCTTGTTGTCGTGGCGCTGTCGCAGTCGAAGCTGCGCGAACAGGTCGAAGGTCTGGTCAGCCGCATGAACAGCCGGCTCGTGGAACCGGACCCGGCGTTCCAGCGCATCGCCGAGCTTCTGCCGAAAGCGGCGGAGGAAATGCGCGCGGCTGAGACGAAGCTGCAGGCGCAGGCGGCCAGTGACGCGCTGCCGCCCGAAAACCGCGCGCTCCAGCAGCTGCAGAAGGCCGAAGAAGAGTACGAGAAGCAGGTCAGCCAGCAGCGCGGTGGCGGCGGCGGTGGTGGAGGCGGGGCCGGCTCGGTCTCGGAAGATCTCGCCGAGCTCTTTAAACAGGACCTCGACAAGCTCGCCAATCAGTACGAAACGGCGCAGAGCGCGCAGCAGCAGCAATCCGATCAGCAGGTGGACGCGCTGATGGAAAAGCTGCGCGAGCTCGCGCGGCGTCAGCAACAGGAAGCCGAACGGCAGCGCCAGCAGGCGCTGGCGGGCCAGGGAGGCCAGGGCGGAGGCGCCAGCCAGCGTGCGCTCGCCGAACAGGCCGAAGAGGCGGCTCGTCAGCTCGAGCGCCTGTCGCGGGAGCGGAATCGTCCCGATCTCGCCCAGGCCGCTCAGCAGATGAAACAGGCAGCCGATGCGATGCGGCGCGCCGCTTCGTCTGGAGACCCGAGCAGCGCCGGACAGGCCAGTGCCGCGCTCGGACAGTTGCGCGAAGCGCAGCGGCGGCTCGAGCAGGAACAGGGCGCGCGCGGCAAGCGCGACATGCAGTCGGCGCAGCAACAGGCGGAAGAAATCGCCCGCGAGCATCGCGAGCTGTCGCAGGAAGCGATGTCCCTCTCTCAGAGCAACGGACGTCCGAACGAGAAGGCGAGACAGGTCGGGCAGCGCAAATACGAGCTCGAAGCGAAAGTGAACGAGCTCGAAAAGCAGATCGACAGAATGTCGGGTGAAATGCGGCGCGACGAGCGCGAGGCTTCTCGCAAGCTGCAGGAAGCGGCCGACGGCATCCGCAACAACCGGCTCGAGGAGCAGATCCATTACTCCGGAAGCCTGATGCGGCAGACGGGACAGACCAGCGCCGATCTCGAAAAGCAGATTGGCGGCGAGATCGAAAACCTTCAGAAGCGGCTGGCCGATGCAGCGGGCGCCGTTGGTCAAGGCGATAAGGACAACCGCATGGCCAACAACCTCGACCGCGCGCGAAACCTGGTGCGGGGCGTCGACTCCATGCAGCAGCAGATGCGCGACGGGCAGCGCGGGCAGCAGGGTCAGGAAGGCCAGCAAAATCAGCAGGGGCAGCAGAGCGAGAAGGGCCAGCAAGGGCAGCAGGGGCAACAAGGTCAGCAGGGCCAGCAGGGAAAAGAAGGGCAGCAGGGGCAGGGTCAGTCCGGTCAACAGGGCCAGAACGGACAACAGGGGCAGGGCGGACAACAGGGACAAGGCCAAACCGGTGGTAATCAGGACGGAGACGGCTCGTTCCGGGATGGTCCGTTCGGCACCGGTCAGCGCGGCAACGGCGACAACTGGGGCGGCTGGGGACAGCGCGTCTACACTCCGGGGGAAATTCGCACGTTCCGCGACCAGACCCGGTACTGGACAGGCGAAACCCAGCGGCTGCGGGATCAGCTGCGCAACGACGGCGTCAACGCCGGCGATCTCGACGAAATTCTCCGCGCGATGCGGCAGCTCGACGACGAGCGCGTGTACAAAGACGCGCGGGAGCTCGAACGCCTGCAGACCCAGGTCGCCGAGGGGCTGAAGCGCTTCGAGTTCGGCCTGCGCCGCAAGGTCGAAGACGCTCAAGGCGATCAGCCGGCGCTCACGGCGACCGACGAAGTGCCGCGCGGGTTCCGCGATCTCGTCAGCGAATACTATCGCTCGCTCTCGCGCGCGTCGAAGTAGAAGGTATCGAACGGATCAAAGCGGTTCGAGGTTCTGGAGCACCCAGAACCACGAACCGTACTGGTTCACGAATGCTCCCATCCAGACGCGTGCTCATCGGCGCCGCTCTGACATCCATCTGCATCACAGCTTCAGCGTACGCACAAATCTGGTCCGGCGACATGTGGCGTGGTTGGCGCGGCGAGGCGCCGCGCTTCGCAACCCGCGCGATCAGCGACGGCAAGTTCCATTTCTGCCGGCTGATGTATACGAGCACCTGGCGCGAATCCGGGGGATCAGGGTGGCGCACCGACTACCCCGGCGCTGACATCAACTTCAGCGTCCGTTTCGCCGAGCTCACGAAAACGCCTGTCAGCATCGATGGCGAAGGTGACCCGGAATATTTCGTTGTCCGCAGCAGCGGCGACGACAACCTGTTCCGCTGCCCATACGTGCACATCGAAGACGCCGGCACGGCCAGTTTCAGCGACGCCGATGCCGCCCGGCTTCGCGAGTACCTGCTGAAGGGCGGCTTCATCTGGAGCGACGATTTCTGGGGCTCGCGGGCCTGGAGCGTGTGGGAGCGCGAGATCTCGAAGGTGCTGCCGCCTGGACAATTCCCGATCGTCGACATCCCGGTGACGCACGCGATGTTTCAAACCGTGTACAACGTCAAACGAATCTTGCAGGTGCCGGCGATCAGCCAGTGGCGTCGCAGCGGCGGCGAAACGTCAGAGCGGGGACACGACAGCGCCGTCGTCAACACCCGCGGCATCTTCGATCAGAAGGGCCGGTTGATGGTGCTGATGACGCACAACACCGACATCTCCGACACCTGGGAGCGCGAAGGAGAAGACATCGAATATTTCTACCGGTTTTCTCCAGAAGGCTACGCCATCGCGATCAACGTGATGGTGTATGTGATGACGCACTAGACGAAGCCGGCGAGCGCGCCGAGTCGCATCGGGTGGGCACCGGGCAGCTCAGTCGCCAATCGTGAGGCGATATCCGCACCCGTAAACCGTATGGATGTATTGGGGATTATGCGGATCGCGCTCGATCTTGACACGCAGACGAAAGATGAAATTGTCGACCGTCCGTGTGGTCGGGGTATCCCAGTAGCCCCAGACCAGATGCAGCAGCTCGTCACGGCTCACCACGCTGCCCGCTCGTTCCGTGAGGTGTCGCAAGACTTCGAACTCGCGATCGGTCAGCACAATTTCCTGCTTGCCACGCCTCGCCTGCAGCCTCTGGAAGTCGATGACCGTGTCGCCGAGATTCAAAGATTCCGGACGCTGCCTGACACGGCGAAGAACGGCTCGGATCCGAGCCAGGAGCTCATCCAGGGCGAATGGTTTGACGACATAATCGTCGGCGCCCATCGTCAGGCCGCGAATACGATCTTCTTTATCCGAGCGCGCGGTCAGGATAATCACCGGAATCGGCGTCGGGCGGCGGCTCAACGAACGACACAGCTCGAGACCGTCGAAGCCTTCGGGCAGCATCAGATCCAACAGCACGAGATCGGGCGCGAAGCGAGCCAGCGCGTTCAACGCCTCGCGGCCGGTTTCGCACAACTCGACGGCGAACCCATCGAGTTGCAGGTTGTCGACCAATAGCCGCGCAATCGCCTTGTCGTCTTCGACGACCAGCACTCTCTTCATGGCTCAGGTTTGGCGATCAGCAGCAACAGGCTGACCTCGGTGCCGACGTTGACGGTGCTGCTGATGCTGATCCTGCCGCGCTGGGAGTGGAGGATGTGCCGTGCGATTGCCAGGCCCAAACCGCTGCCACCCTCTTTCGCGTTTCGTCCCCGGTAAAAACGTTCGAACACGCGCTCGAGATCGTCGTCCGCAATACCGACGCCGCGATCGGCAAACGTGACTCGCACATGGCGCCCATCGACGGCGGCGCGGATGCTCAGGGCGTGGAATGTCGTCGAATAACGGATCGCGTTGTCGATGACGTTCTCCATCACCTGTATCGTCGCCTGACGGTCGGCGAGAACGCCGGGCAGGTCGCGCGGGACATCGACCTGCAGATCGAACTCGAGCTGCTCGAGCGTCGGTCGAAGGCACTCGAGCGAGCCGTTCACCAGATCGCACACCTCGGCGGCTCGCAACTCAGTGGTTCGTCGGTCCGACAGCCCGGCGTACTTGGCGACCGCAAGCATGCTGTTGATCGACTTGGTCAGCCGCGCGGATTCCTGTAACAGGAGACGCGCGTATTCCCGAACCGTGTCTGTCGAGGTGTAACGTCCGCTCGCCAGCGTGTCGCCGACGAGCCGGACCAGTGCGACCGGTGTCTTGAGCTCATGGGTCACGTTCGAAACGAACTCGGATTTCATCGAGGCAAGGAGCGCCTGCGCGCGAACGGCGCGCAGGGTCACCAACAGCGCGAAGACAGTGGCCGCCGCGGCCAGCGTCATGAGCGCGAACATGTGTTGCGCCGCGCCCAAGGCGGCAAGTTGCGTGTTGTCGGCGTGCGGCCAAACGCGGATATTCCATCGCTCGGGAACCGACTCGGAGCCTGTCATCGGACCGACTACGGACGGATCGACGAACAGCAGGGGAAAGGACCACTGCGGGCCTTCGGGAATCGGTTGTGAACCGGTGCCAGCCACCACCACGCCATGATTATCGAGGATGGCCACAGAAAGGGAATCTTCAAACCTCCCAATCTGCGCCACCTGTTCCAGGAGTGGGCCGAAGTATTCGTGCCGGACCCACTGGAGGTTGACGGTAAACGCCGCGACGCCGAGCAAGGCATGCGGTTTGGTCGGCATGTAGATGAAGTGGCCCACCACCTGGTAGGGCTCACCATCGATGTGGGATTCGAGCACCGCGAACGGCCTTCCGCCCACAGCGAGCCGCTGGAGTTGATCCATGACGTCGCGCAGAGCCGGCGGGTTACGCGTGACGACGACCGGGAACGGCTCGTTGTCTGCGGGTGTGCCTTCGACCCATGGGGGCTGTCGATCGGTGCGACTGAATACGTGTGTCACACTCGTGCCGTCCGCCTGACGTTTCCAGACCAGCAGCGATTCCGGATAGGGAAAACGCGCGAACGCGCGGCTGGTCAGCTGCATCATTGCGACCGGTGGATCCTCCTCGATCGACAAGCTGTTGAACGGCACCAGTACGCGGGTCCACGCACCGCGGAGATCGCGATTGAGTGCCGCACCGATGAGCGAGAGGGCCTCGGCCTGGCGTCTTTCCAATAGCAAACTCGTGCCCCGGCTCCACTCCCGCGTCGTTACGAAGCCGACCCACACGAGCGCCCCGGTTGCGGCACATAGGATGAGGGACAAGACTGCCACCGTCCCCCATCGGTTGGTGGTATCGCGTCCGCCACGCGAGCCAATCAGGAACCTGAGGGTTCTCGACACTGCCCAGGCGCCGCTGTCGACTCTCATTGGGTGAGTTCTCGCTCACGATAGTAGCGCGCCGCGCCGGCATGAAGCGGGATCGGACTTGCCAGACCCTGCTCGGCATCGATCAATCGCGCCGCTGGATAGCCCTCGCGCAGGCCAGGAAGGGCTTCGAAGAATGCCTTGGTCAGTCGATACACCAGTTCTTCGGGCAGGGTGTCACGGCAGACGAGCAGGCCATGAGCGCCGACGGTCCTGATCTCAGATCGCTGGCCGGTGTATGTGTTCGCGGGGATCACAATCGGTTCATAGAACGGATAGCGGGAGCGAATCCGCGTAATCTTGTCCGGTTCCATCGATACCAGTTCGACGCCGACCTCATTGGGCGACTCGGAGATGCTGTTGACCGGCAAGCTTGTCGACACGATCCCGACATCTGTCGTCTTATCGCGTACTCGCTGCGCAATTTCACTCATCGTCAGATCTTCGTGCGACTCAAAGTGCACCGCGTTTGGCGTCAGCCCATAGGCTTCCAGGATGACTCGCGCGGCAACTTCGCTGGGGCCGCCGGGAATACCGACACTCAAACGCCTGCCGCGAAACTGTGAGACGCTGCGAATCTCGCTGTCCTTACGGACGAGCATTTGAACGGTGGCGACATTCAGCACGGCTATGCCGCGAAGTTGCGCGCGAAACTCCTCCGACGATCGCTTGTAGGCGAGATATGCCGTGTCGGCCTGCGCGAATCCAATGTCGGCGGTTCCACGACGCAGGTTCTGGACGTTCGCAAACGAGCCGCCGCGATCCGGGTGGACCGAGAAGTCGAGGTCTGGAAACTTTGTTGAATAGACGTCGATGATTCCCTTGCCGAATTGGTCGGCGCTGAATCCGCGTCGGCCGGTTGCGAAAGTCAACGTCGTTCGACGTGACTCGGGCTCCGCTTCACGGCATCCACCAAGCGAGGCCGCGGCATAAACGAGGCCGACTGCAACGGCATAGCGCAGCAGGCTGGACTTCGACGGACCGGGAGTAGCCATTGAGTGGTACCCATGCTACCGCCGACCGGCACGTTGAGCACACGTCCGTCAACATTTCATGACGATTGCTGACTGCGGCACCCTACCGGAGCGCTGGCGTGAGCCTTATCGGGCTGCTCACTTGGGGGAGGCACGCCGGGGACTCGCAGAAGCGAGCCGCCGGCGCCAGATGAGGGGGCTTGGCAGTGGCCGGCGCGTCGGTTACTGGCCACCTCTTCCACCTCTTCCGGCAGGAGTTGGTGGAGGTTCGGGAAATCCCGATTGCGATGACGGCATGCCAATCAAAAAATATCCGACTTTGCCGATGCCCGGGTCGACGAAGTGCATCTGGTTGCGCGGAATCCACACGATATCGCCTGGAGCGATGGTGTACTCGCTCGCGTCGAGGTAGCCGGTGCCACGGATCTGGCCCGGTGTCGTCACCGTCGGATTGACCAGGCGCCCGTCATAGGCGGCCTTCGCCGTTCCGTGCCGCACGAAATAGATCTGGTCGACGTCTTCGTGCGATTCGTAGGGGCCGATGGCGCCGTTGTAGATGATCATGGCGACATTGGCTCCGCCCGGGAACCGCAGCTGCGTCGATCGAGGTTCATCGGCGAACGTCTTGTCGATTTGCGCCTTAGTTGCGAAATACGTCGTCGGTTCCGGCAGCGGCGCACCACCGGCGCGTCCCGCGCCACCGCCTCGCGCGGCGGGCGGAGTGAATATCCGCACTGCCACGTATTCGAATCGGCTCTTGCCGGGATCGATTTCATACGGAACATTTCGAGGAACGTAGACGACGTCGCCGGCGCTGACATCCTGTGGAGCACTGGTGGCCGGCGTGCCGGTTTGCAGGGCGACCTTTGCCGTGCCTTTGCGCACAAACCAATATTCGTCGGCTTCCATGTGATTGGTCGCCGGCAGTTTCTGAGTGTTGACGCGAAAGGTGACGGCGTGGTTCGTCTTGGTATAGACGTCCCAGGAGTCCTGGATCTTGGCGAAATGGGCGTCGACCTCCGCGCTTTTCATCACATGCGAGAACAGGTTTTTGATCAGTTTGGCCTGGGCCTTCACTGGACTAGAGGCCATCCCAATCACGAATCCGCACGCGACTAACGCGGCTATCCCGACAGACCGCAGGGAGTTCATATCCAAATCCTTTCAATCGGTATTACGGCCGGAGAATTCCTGAGTACGCACCGGTGCCATTTGGCACGATCGCCTTCGGCAAAGACTGCTCCATCGTCGTACCATTCAGACTCACCAGGAAGTAGCCGACCTTGCCTGTCGTTGGCGTCTGGACGATGTAGTGCAAAGTATTCCGGAAGACGAACAGCAGGTCGCCCGGGTTCATCGTGTACTCGGTCGAACCCTGGGGGGGAGGAAGCCCCATCACGCCACGGCGATCCCAGTGTCCGTTGGCGATAAACCCGTCCATGTACGCCTTACCCGTGCCATAAGTCGCAATGTAAAGATGCTCGTCCCTTTCGTGGTTTTCGACGGGACCGCCATCGAAAGGACCCCATTTCACGCCGTCCGGGCCACCGTTGTAGAGATTTGCAGTGATCCCAGGATAGACGGGGACACTCGCCGTGGCCGTCGCGTAGATCTTGTCGATCTGGGCTTTGGTCACGACGGTCGGCGGCGTTCCTGGGAACGCGGGGGGCGTGCCACCGCCACCGCCTCGGCCGGTAGTTGGGGGTGGGACTAGAAATTTCCGGACCGCGACATATTCGAAACGACCCGCCGGCATGACCTGATAGGCCATTCCGCGCGGGACGTTCACGATGTCCCCTTCGGCCGCGTCATAGGTATTTCCGGGCGGCGTCACCCCCAATTGCAGCGAGAAGGGTGCCAGAGTGACTTTCGCCGACCCCTTGTACACAAACCAAAGCTCGTCGGCCTCGGTGTGGAGCTTGAAGGGCAACTTGGTGGTGTTGCTCGCCGCGCGCAGAGTGATGGCGAAATTGGTTTTCACCACGAGGTCCTGTGAATCCTTTACCTGCGCCAGCGCCGCCAGAACCTCGGCCTTTGTCATGAGGTGCGGAAACAAGTTCGTTTTCGGACCCGGCGAGACGGTGATCGACTTAGGGAACTCCGTGGCCGGCGGTGCCTGGGCACCGGGTCGACTTGAAAGGAGGCCGAATACGCCGACCTGAACGAAGAAACCGAGGAGAAGCATCCAAACACGCTCTGAACGAGTCATAAATTGTGATCCCTTCCTGATCCCCTTTGCCAAAGCGCGAACAGCATTCGAACAATCGTGAACGGCTAGAGCGTGCCCCACGTCGACGATTTTCGCAGTAATTTCCTGAGCTATTAGGTCGCCTTAGTGTGGATTCTTATATCACCGCTGCCGCGTGCTGCTGCCAGCAGAGATGCGGCCGTGACAATGTTTTACAATCGGCGTTCGACCGGGGGAGGGAGTTCCACCAGTGCATTTGTGATAGGTTCGCCGCTCGAGTGGTCGATGCTATGTCGAGCGTCAGGATTATCTGCGCATGCTGTCAGCCGTAAGGCCGGTCTAATTGGCTGTTCCCGAAGATTCCGTAGGAGGGCACCGGCGGCTGTTTCTCTTGGCCTATGGCGCATCCGGCGCCGCGGCGCTTATCTACGAAGTCACTTGGACCCGGCTACTGGCCTTGCACCTGGGGCACAGCATCGCTGCCGCCAGCACCGTGCTGGCGGCTTTCATGGGCGGGCTTGCTATTGGATCGGCCGTCGGAGGGCGTATTGGCGGGAAGCTTACGCCGGCCGGCGCGCTCCGAACGTACGCCGGTCTTGATGCTGCGATTGCGATCCTCGCGCTCCTTGTGCCCCTCGAGCTAGCTGCGCTCCACCCTCTACTCGTTATCGCCTACGCTGATGGCAGTCCCGGCGTCACGTTCACTCTGTTGCGAGTGGCCTCTAGCCTGTTCTTGCTGGCACTGCCCGCTGCCGCCATGGGCGCCACCTTTCCCATCGCCTCTCGATGGATGATACCCGGTGCCACACGTGCTGCAGTCAATGTTGGACGGCTGTACACGGTCAACACCATCGGGGCGGCGCTTGGCGCCGTCCTGGCCGGATTCGTACTCCTGCCCTCGTTCGGGTTTCGCAACACCACATTGGTGGGAGTTGCCTTGAACCTTTGCTCCGCCGGAGTTGCCTGGCTGATCGCCAGCCGCGGGGAGACTGCAGACGCCTCGGCCGCCCGGCGCTCGGCAACGACGACGAAGCGCTCCAGATCTGGATCCAGCTCAGGGCTAGGACTCCGGTGGGTTGCCGCCGCTGCGCTCGGACTCTCGGGCTTTGCCTCGCTTACGCTCCAGGTCGTGTGGACACGCCTTCTCGCAATGATCCTCGGTCCAACGACGTACGCCTTCAGCATCATCGTTGCGGTCTTCATTGCGGGGCTGGCGTGCGGTGCAGCCATTGCGTCACCGCTCGCTGCACGCTCCCGACATCCCTTATTCGGTCTCGCTGTATGTCTGCTGTTGTCAGTCGGACTGGCCGCTGCGGCAGTTGCCAGCGTTGACGGGGCCTTGCTCGTCATGGCAGAAACCGTGGCGGCGCCAGATGCTGACTTCGGCACCGTACTAAGTCGCCAGGTTCTGCTCGTGGCCTCGCTGCTCGTGCCGATGACTATTGCTTTTGGTGCAACCTTCCCGTTTGCCGTAGCTGTGGGAACGAGAAGCGACGACACATTGGTCGCGGATCTCGGTCTTATCTACGCAGTCAACACCGCCGGCGCCATAGCCGGCGCAGTGTTCGCCGGTTTTCTCCTCATTCCGAACCTCGGCCTGCACGACACCGTTCGCGTCGTGCTGGTGGTTGTTGCGGCCGGCACGTTGCTCCTGCTCCTCGTGAGGTGGCCCGGATATCGAGGCGTAGCCGGCGTCTTCGCCTGCGGGCTGGTCCTGCTGGCAGGCATTGCCTTGCCCTCATGGGATCAGGCTCTGTTGTCCAGCGGCGCCTATAAGTACGCTTACGAGGCAGGCCCTCACCTCAAGACCTCCCTTGCGGCTGGACGTCTGCTCTATTACCGCGAAGGCGCGCTGGCGACAGTTGCCGTGCGCGACCTCGTTGGCGGGCGATCGCTGTCGATCGACGGCAAAATCGACGCCTCGAACAGGGGAGACATGCTTACCCAGAGGCTCCTGGCGCATCTTCCACTGTTGCTGCATCCCGAGCCCCGTCGCGTAGCAGTCCTGGGCCTCGGCAGTGGCGTGACGTTGGGTTCGGCGCTGACGCATCCTGTCGAACGGGTGGACGTGCTTGAAATTTCGCCAGAAGTTGTCGCAGCCTCGCAGTTCTTCGAGGCCGAAAACCACCGCGCACTTGCCAATCCCCGGACGCGCCTCGTCGTCGGCGACGGCCGATCGCACTTGATGCTTTCGCGGTCCGATTACGACGTGATCATCTCCGAGCCGTCGAACCCGTGGATGGCGGGAATTGCAGCACTGTTCACGCGCGAATTTTTCGAGTCGGCGAGGGCACGCCTGACGCCTGGCGGGATATTCTGCCAATGGGCGCACACATATGACATGAGCGATGCTGACCTACGGTCGATCGTCGCCACGTTTCTGTCGGTGTTTCCCGAGGGCACGTTGTGGCTCATCGGTGAAGGGGACGTGCTGCTCATCGGCTCGACCGAACCATTCGGCACACGGTTCAGTGAGATGGAGCATCAGTTCACACGGCCTGGAGTCGCTCGCGATCTCGCTGATGTTGGTATACGCGAACCGTTTCCTCTGTTCTCATTGTTTGTCGCCGAGGGAGAGCCCCTTGTACGTTACGCTGCCGGCGCAGCTATCCAAACTGACGACCGGCTCGGCCTCGAGTTTTCTGGTCCCCGCAGTATTTTTGGTCGTCAGGCCAGTCACAATGACGACATCCTGACCGAGGTCGCCCGTACCGCGCCGTCCCCTCCTTCTGTGCGCGCAGCGATCGAGCAGGCTGGCCCAACCTCTTGGCGAGATCGCGGGTGGATGCTGCTTCGAGCCGAACTGCACGAACCGGCATGGCGCGATTTCGTCCGAGCACTTGAATCCGATCCAACGGACGCACAGACGTATGAGGGACTCATCCGTGCAGCCGTCGGCACGGTCCGTATGAGCCGCATGGACGAGACGCTGGTCCTACTGAGACGGCTGGCCGAGGATCCAGCACATCTGCACGCAGGGCTCGCACTGTCGCGTCTGCTCGCGATGCAAGGAACACTTGACGAAGCCGCAGCGCAGGCCGTCGAACTCATCCAGCGCCATCCGGGGAACGTGGATGTGCTCGATCAGCTGGCGGCCGTACTCTCGGATGCTGGCGACATCGAGCGGCTACAGCCCGTGGTCGCGGAGATGCGAACCCGTGCACCCACCGGCGAAGCGACCCGCTTCCGCAGTGCAGAGCTGCTCTTCATGCAGGGCGAGCCGGACTTAGCAGTGCACGAGGCCGAAGCGGTCCTTCGTCTGAATCCTCAGCACGCGTTGGCGCTGAACGTGCTCGGCGCAGCACTAGCCGCCAATGGAGCGCGCGATCGGGCTCGCGAGAGCTTCGAGGCCTCTTTGCGCGCAGATCCCAGCAGACCAGTGACGTATACCAATCTGGCCATGCTGGAACGAGAGAGTGGCAATCTCCGTGCGGCCGCGCAACGCTACGCTGAGGCGCTTACACTCAATCCGAGTTCTGAGATCGCAAGCCGCGGGCTCGCAGAAGTCACGGCGCTCTCTGATCCTTAAAGCGTCTCCCGATGTCGAGTCGGCGACACCCATGGCATCGTCCGTTACTAGTAGGCTCCTGTGCCGTTAGGAACAATCGATGCTGGCCAAAGCGTTTCGCTCTGAGGCAGGTTCACCAGCAGGTAGCCGAACTTAGTCGAAATAGGATCGAAGAAATGCGCCACGTTGCGGAAAACAAACACCAGATCCCCAGGACCGACAGTGTATTCGCTGCCCCCCACGACGCCCTTCCCCATCACCCCTCGCCGGTCCCAGCTTGCTCCCGTGATGAACCCGTCAAGGACAGCCTTGGCGGTTCCGTACCACACGATACTCAAATGCTCGTCGGTTTCGTGGTTCTCCCACGGCCCCGGAGCACCGCCTTCGCGCCAGTTGCCTCCCTTGGCGCGGTCGAAAATGATGCGATTGATCCCTTGTTGAATCCCAGCCGTACCTGCAAGACCAGCCTCGTACGCCCGGTCGACCTCGGCCTTCGTGGTGACATGCGACGCCGGCGGTTGGGTCGTCGAAGGTCCTCCCGTGGAAGTGGGACTTGCCCGTTGTAGTGCAAACTTCTGAAGCGCGACATACTCGAAGCGACCGCTGGTGGCCATGATCTGGTAAGCCATGCCACGAGGGACGTTCACGATGTCGCCCTCACCAACGTCATAGGTAGTACCCGGAGGCGTGATCCCCAACTGCAGCGAAAACGGTGCGAGGCTCACCTTTGCGGATCCTCGATAGACAAACCAAAGCTCGTCGGCTTTGACGTGTTCCTTCCAGGGCAGCTTCGTCTTGTTACTCGCCGCGCGGAGCGTGATAGCGAAGTTGCTCTTCACGACGAGGTCCTGCGAGTCATTCACTTGCGCCAGCGCCTTCAAGACCTCTGCCTTCGGCATGACGTGAGTGAACAAATTCTTCTTCAGCGCCGGGGGACCGGGCGAAACGGTGATGCTTTCCGGAAAAGTTGCGCCAGTCGGCTTTTGAGCGCCGATGGCACCGGCATACAGTCCAAATACAAGAGCACACAGAGCACACGCATATCTGCCAGCGCAAGAGGTGATCATAAAAAGGTCCTTTCTCGACGGCCACCAACAGTCCGCAAGCGAGCCAGCTGACAACGGCTGACCGGTTGCAAGAAGATCCCGGAGGTCCTACTGCGCTCCTCGTCCACGCCCGCCGGGTGCCTCTGGCGGCGGACTAAACCCTGACTGAGAGGAAGGCATGCTGATGAGGAGGTAGCCGATCTTGCCCGTCCCCGGGTCGACGAAGTGCAGTTGATTACGAGGGATCCAAACGATATCGCCGGACGCGATGGTGTATTCGCTGGCGTCGATATAACCCGTCCCTCGAATCTGTCCCGGTGTCGTGACCGTAGGATTTATCAGACGGCCATCGTAGGCAGCCTTGGCGGTGCCATGCCTCACGAAGTAGATCTGATCGACGGCTTCATGGGATTCGTACGGACCGATGGCACCATTGTAAATAATCATGTTGATGCTGGCCCCTGGGAAGCGGAGCTGCGTTGACCGTGGTTCGCTAGCAAAGGTCTGATCGATCTGCGCCTTGGTCGCAAAGTACGATGTCGGCTCGGGCAATGGCGCACCTCCTGCGCGGCCAGCTCCACCGCCGCGAGCCGGCTCGCGCGGGGTGAAGATGCGCACCGCCACGTACTCGAAGCGTGACGATGGATCGATCTCGTAAGGCACGTTTCTGGGAACATAGACAACGTCTCCGCCGCTGACGGATGCTGTGGACGGGCTGTTACCCGTGTGCAGCGACACTTTCGCAGTTCCCGTCCGTACGAACCAGAACTCGTCGGCTTCCATGTGGTTCGTCGTGGGTACCCGGCTTGTGTTGACTCGGAAGGTAACGGAGTGATTGGTCTTCGTATACGCATCCCACGCGTCTTTTACCTTGCCGAATGTGGATTCGACTTCCGCACTCGTCATCACATGGGAGAACAAGTTCTTTCTGGCCTGGGCACTTGCGTCGCCAGGGAACCAGCCCGTCACGAGAGCGGCGCCGAGCAGGGCCGGCGCGAGGCCCCACAGTGGCTGTAAACGATTCATAACACCCATCCTCTCGAATAGCAGCAGTGCATCCCTAGCTCGACTTGGCGTCACTCCCGCTCAGCAAGACTAGAACTCGTACCGCACACCAATTCGGGCGACGATCGGATTGACAATCTGCGTAGCCCGTCCGAACGATGGGACATTCGCGCCGTTGCGGTCCGTCGTACGGCCCGTCGTGGAATTCGTCCCGATAACCGGCACAGAATTGAGAACGTTGTAGAGCTCGAAAATCCCCGTCAGGCGCTGACGCGCATCAAGCTGGAAGGCCTTGTCAATCCGGACGTTCATCATATTGATGCTGTCCCGGTAATAGGCGCTCACCGGCTCCACCTGGTTGGTCGGATTCCCCTGCCGGAGAGGCGTAGTACGGTCGACCAAACGCGCAGCCGTGAACTGCTGAGTGCGATTGTACGGCTCACCCTTCTGGCCCACGTACGACCCCGAGAGGCCCAGGCCCCACCACGGCAACGGGAAGTTCCCGATGATCTTGTAGGTCCAATGCTCGGTCGTCACGCGGTTCTCTCCGTTGTAGTAAAGCAGATTGGGATCGTTACTGATCGTGTCACCCAAGTGCCGCCACGTGTAGTCCCACCCCGTGACGATCCTTCCGCCCCCCGAGAAGCGTTTGGTGGCATTCACTTCGACTGTTTCATAGTGCTCGCCGGTATTGACGTTCGTCAGCAAGATGTCGGAGCCTGCCGGGCCCATCCGCTCGTAGACAGTAAAGGGTCGATCGTCGCCCGTACCTTGCAGACCGTCCGGACCCATATCAACCGCCGCCACAGGGGCATAGCCAGTGATGGGTTCGGCAAGATTGATGCTACCCCGTACGTGCGAGAGATTCGTGCGAACGTACGCCCCGCCGATTGCGAAATTCGGTCGCGGCTCGCTCTCGGCACCGACGTAGAACTGATCGGTCATCGTATTCCGAAGGTTCGGGTCGATTGTGATCGGGGTAAATTGTCCGGTCGTCTGCAGCAACTGCGAACGCGCGACCAACTCGGGAGTAATGGGCAAAGTGCCATCCCAGGCGTACCTCCTGGTGATCAGGGCGCTATTCGGGTTCGCTTGGTTGCTAAGTGCAATATCGGGATCGTCCCCGAACCGACCGTAGTTAAATTTCAGCGCCGTCTTCCCGTTCCCGAAGAGATCGTAAATAACACCAAGACGGGGCACCCAATCGTTGAAAATGGCAACGGTCCTGGCGGGGAAAGAGGTTTTCTCCGAATATGGACCAACGCCGTCATTACCCTGCTCCGGATAGTGGCTGTCGTAGTTGTCCCACCGCAGGCCAAGATTGAACACGAGCCTATCGGCCGCCTGCCAGCGGTCCTGGATAAAGAAATAGTTGTGCCACATCGATTTCTGGTCGTTGCGCGGCGAGCTCTGGGTCTGGAACCGATCCGGCACACCGTTGCTGTAGTACAAGACCACATGCCCTGTCGTCCCAGGAGTCCCAGGATTGCCCCACGCAACGCTCTTGCGATCGGTCCAGACATTTCCGTACGACGTCTTGATGCTGTGAGTGCTCGTGAATAAGGTCACGGCCCCATGCGACTCCCACTTGTTCGTCGAGTCGCGGAAGAGGTTGCCCGTAGTTAAGCCAGGGCTGTCGCCACTCCACGACCCCCGCACCGTATTGGTAACGAGATCGCGTGCCGGCGTCTGCTGCACCCGGGCGAAGTACGGAGCGTCAACATAGTAAGGGGCGAAGGCCGCCTCCCACGTCATGCGATTACCAACGATCCGGTTCCACTGTCCCTTTTGAGCCAACACGATACTGTTCTGCAGTCCAGTCGCGTCGAGGTTGTAGTAGACCGCGTCAGGCCCTCGTCCGCCCCGGTTGGCTCTCTTGCGGCCCGTCTGAGCCATCCAGAACAAGGAGTTGTTCTGGTTGATCTTGTAATTCATCTTTGCGGTATTGTTCCGCAACAGCAGTTCGAAAATGGCTCCGGGCGTGCCGTCCTCCTTGGCCATCTCTGTCCTCTGCCCGATCTTCTGATTCCGGAAGGAGTAAAACCACCAGAGCTTGTCGCGCTTGATTGGTCCACCGAGTGACGTATTGAGCTCGTTGTAATAAGCGAATTCATCACCGACACCGATACCACGATCCCGCAAGTCGTCGGTGATGTTGGTACCCTGAAGTGCCGGGCCCTCGTAGTCGGTATAGAACATGCCACTGAGCTGGTTCCCGCCTGTCTTCACCGCCATGTTGACGAAGGCACCAGGGCGGTTCGTCTCGGCGTTGTTCGCGGCGGCCGAGACCTGCATCTCGGTCAACGCACCATAGTCGAAGTACAGGTTCAGGTTACTGGACGTATCCTGGGTCGTCATCCCATCGATCCGCACGTTCCACTGGCCCGACAAACCGTAGACACGGAACCCGAAATTCGTGCCCATGTTCGAGCCGCCCACGTCATACGTCGTGATCTGAATACCCGGAACCGTCGTCAGAACCCCTCCGATGTTCCGAGCCCCAATCGGGGATTTTTCCAGCATTTCCTGCTCGAAGTTGACACCCAAGTTGGTGTTCTGAATGTCAACCACAGGGCTCTCACCGCTTACCGTGACCGCATCAGATAGCGTTCCAAGCGATAACGCCACCTCCAAGGTCACCGCGCGTCCCACGCCAACAATGATCCCTTCCCGAGTCAGCGTCGCGAATCCAGTGAGTTCATACACCACGGTGTACGTGCCGGGCGGCAGGGTCGTGACGCGATAGACCCCAGCCCCATCGGCCACGGTCACGCGAGGTCCTTGGAGAGTGGGGCCCGATACCGTGACGGTCGCCCCTGGCAACACGCCACCACTACTGTCACTAACGGTACCGACGATGTCGCCCGTTGACTGCTGCGCCCCAACACCGACGGGCAAGAGTCCGACTAGTAGGCAGACCACAAACCACTTCTTTCTCATGACCATCTCCCCACCCAACTCGTATCACGCCTCAATCGTTGGTCTCGTGTACATGCTTACGCGAGTGCGGTTTCCACACATGTACGTAGTGCCCGCCCTCAGGCGGACCTCGTGAAGTCCGGCTAAAGCCGGACACTACGTATTACGCGCAAACAAAAACGGCTCTACTGACGTGACGAATCGAGATCGCGAATTTACTCCATCAAATGGGACGTCCAGCGATGAAGACAATCTTTTACAATTCAAGCTCTGCCTGGAAGGCCAACCAGTGACGGGCTGGCGCCAGAACCGCTCTGAACGGAACGACGAGAGGTAACCCCCCATCGTGCTATCGTTTTTCGGACTACCTCGCGAACGGGAGTGAAGGTTTTTTCTGTATTTCAATGACCCCATCCACCACGGTAGTCGGCGGTTTGATTGTGTTTGCTGCGATCATCACCGCTGCCCTCATTCGCCAGCCGCGTGCTGTGGCCGAAGACCAGGTCACGCACCGACCGATTCAACTTGAAGAGGACGGTTACGTCTCGTCCCAGACGTGTAAGACGTGCCACCCGTCACAGTACCGAGAGCTGGCACAGCTCCTATCATCGGACGATGACCCAGGTAGCCACGCCTCAATCTGCTCGTTCCGACTTCGAACAGGTCGTGGTGACCGATACCGGCGGTGGGCCGATGATGCTCGAACGGCGAGGTCAGGAGTTGTGGGCGGAATTCGACGATCCTGACTCGGATGGCACCGGAAGCCGGGCGGGTCGGATAACTCGCAGGGTCGTGATGATAACCGGCTCGCATCACCAGCAGGTGTACTGGTATCACACAGGAAACAGCCGGGTGCTCGGCCAGTTGCCCGCGATGTACCTCATTGCCGAGCGCCGATGGATCCCTCGGACCGCGGCGTTTCTCGCGCCTCCTCTTCTAACACGGTCCGGTTCAGAATCAGGTCGCTGGAATAGTGCCTGCATCAACTGCCATGCAACCCATGGGAAGCGGCAGATTGACCCACTTTTTGACTCGCAGGCGATCTTGAAGGCTGACACGACAGCGGCCGAGTTTGGGATAGCGTGCGAAGCGTGTCACGGGCCAGGTGAGGAACACGCGAACCTCAATCGTAGCCCTTGGCGTCGGTACTGGCTTCACCTCACGGGAGGCACTGACCAATCGACGGTCCATCCAAAAAGGCTCAATCCTCGGCTGTCTTCGCAGGTTTGCGGGCGATGCCACAGCATTTCTTATTACTACACTCAGGCGGAAGAGCTTCGGGCGAACACAGAAGGGGTTCGGTATCGTCCGGGTCACGATCTGACCGATTCTCTCTTTGTGGCGCAGCCGGCAAGAGATCTCGATTCGCCAATCATGAAACGGCTCGTCGCAACCGATCCCGATCTCGTGCGGGGATCCTTCTGGTCGGATGGAATGGTTCGCGTATCTGGACGGGAATACAACGGCCTGCTCGACTCGCCGTGCTTCAAGGATGCGAGCGCTGAGACCCGGATGATGTCCTGCTCGTCGTGTCACACGATGCACAAAACGGGTGACGATCAACGCTCTTTGGACGAGTGGGCCCGAACCCACCAGGTCTCACCCGGCATGGACAGTAACAAGGCCTGCTCGCAGTGCCACGATAGCGTCGCGAGAGATGTCTCGTCGCATACCAGGCATGCCCCAACATCCTCCGGCACCCTCTGTTACAACTGCCACATGCCGTTCACGACCTATGGCCTGCTGAGGGCGATGCGCAGCCATCAGATCAGCAGTCCTTCGGTTGCGGCCAGCATTGAAACGGGTCGGCCCAACGCGTGCAATCTGTGCCATCTGGACAAGACGCTCGAATGGACATCGGATTATCTTGCGCAGTGGTACGGCACGCCCAAGACGGCTCTTGGCGAGGACGAGCGTGCGGTTGCCGGATCGGTGCTTTGGGCGCTCCGTGGCGATGCCGGCCAGCGAGCACTTGTGACTTGGAGCATGGGTTGGCAGCCGGCGCAGGAAGTCAGTGGTGTGAACTGGATGGTTCCCTATCTGTTGGAGGGCCTTCGGGACCCGTACGCCGCTGTGCGCTCTATCTCCTATCGCTCATTACGTTCTCTTCCTGGCCTTGCGGATTTTGAGTATGACTTCGCCGCTCCTCCTGACGGTCGGTCCGCCGACGGGGCTAGAGCCCTGGCCCTGTGGCAGGCTGCGCGGGGCAGGCGGGATCGTCCAACGGAAAGGGCACTGCTCTTCAATCAAGATGGGTCGATGCGCATCGATGATGTCGGCCGGCTCCTTCGCCAGCGGGACAATCGGCCGCTCTTGCTAAGAGAATAGCGGGCGCGTTCGCTTGGCGAAGAGTGTGACACTATGCTCGAATGGCACGCGCTGGTGGCTCGCGCAACGATATCGAGACGGACTATTCCCGTCGACATCTTCTTGTCGGATGGTGGTCTCTTTTCATCTTTGCGGTCCTCGGGCTCGTGTTGGAATCGCTTCATGCATTTAAGGTTCGCGCGTACTTGGACGGCTCGAACGAAACAAGACGACTCATGTGGACGCTCGCTCATGCCCATGGGACGCTGCTCTCGCTCATTCACATAATTTACGGGTTGTGCCTGTGGGCGATGCCCGGCCTGGGCGGGCGCAGGCAGTGGCTGGTGTCTTCTTGCCTGGTCGGAGCCACGATTGCCCTGCCTGGTGGTTTCTTCTTGGGAGGGATCGCTCTCTATGCCGGCGATCCTGGTGTCGGCGTGGCTTTGGTGCCCCTGGGCGCGAGTTTGTTGTTGATCGCCATCCTTTTCGTGGCCCGCGCTGTGGCGATCACTCGGTACAACCGCCGATCCTCTTGATGCTGCCTACGGACGCTTTACCCCTACTTTTTGGCGCGGGTTGCTGCCTTCAGTTCCGGATCACCTAGCAGGACTCTTTCCACATCCAGCGTAATCTTCCGAATCGTCTGCGGGCGAGACTCTCCGACGTACAGGTCCCCCGCAGCATCAACCGCGATGTCCTCAGGTCCTGCAAACTCGTCCGGGACGAACCATCTCACAGAGCCCGTCTCCGCGCTCCCGATGTAGATCCCAGTAGCCATCGGCACGAGCGATGGATCGACTTGCCCTTTGACTACGTTGCCGAGCGAGTCCGTCACGTAGAGCGTGTCATTCTTCACCGTAATGCCCGTAGGGCGGCCCCACCCCGTCCAGACATCCAGAAGAACTCCGTCCTGGTTGAATACCTGCAGACGAGCGTTGCCGCGGTCGCAGACGATGACGCGCCCTTTCGCATCGATGACAAGGCAATGCGGTCCGCTGAGCTCCCCCAACAACGAGCCCGTACGCCCGAACGATGTGATGAACTTCCCGTCCTTGGAGTACTTGACCACCCGAGACGTGCAGTAGGACGCGTTGGTGGCGTTGCAGCTGTGCCCGTCAGTCACGAAGATGTCGCCGTTAGCAGCGACGGCAACGTCGGTGGGCGCAAACAGCGTATCTTGTCCGTTGCCACCGATGCCGGCCTTCCCCAATGTCATAAGAAGCTTGCCATCTGAAGTGAACTTGAACACCTGGTGTCCGCGCCCGTTACTGGTCCGTTGCTCTGCCGGAAGACCTGTGGCATCCGTTACCCAGACCGCGCCATCTCGATCGATCGTCATACCGTGGGGGAAGTTGAACAGTCCCGCGCCCCAGCTGTGCAGAAGCTTTCCAGATCGATCAAATTTCAGGATGGTCGGATCGTTGCTGTCGACGCAGGAGTCCTTCCCGCAACGGTGAAACGCGTAGATGTTCCCGTCCGGTCCCAACTGGATTCCCGGAACGGCACCAAGCACCAGGTTCGAGGGTACCAGCGGCCAGTTGTTGATGATGCGATATGGCGGCTGAATCGGTACCTTGGACTGCGCAAAGGCGATCTCGCAGACGGCAAGGGCACCAATCAACACTAACGCGCCTGTGACAGGCGTTTCCGTGCGCCTCATATACACACTCCCCTTGAAAGGATCCGGATGCATGCGCCGGCCATTGCAACTAAGGTCCTTCTTTGTTCTGCGACTCGATGGTCCGTCGTTTCACGGTGGGCTACCTGGGCGCGGAGGCACCCGGACGTCGTAGCCCTTGAGCTGGTCGATAATGTAATTGTGGGCTTCGTCGACGCTCTTAAAGGGACTGTTGGAATGTCGAGCGACATCCAAAGCCATGTCCCCCGGGCCAAACGTGACCCAGTCTATGCCGGGCCTGACGAGATTGCGCACGTTGAGCGCCCCACGCAGACTCTCGATCTGAAGCCCCAAACACGCGTGGCTGTTCCACCACCGGGCGTATTCCAATTGGTCAGTGTAGGGTGGTGGCGGCTGCCCGCCTCCCACGCCGAACTGAGCGACCATGAGATTGCCCCCCCAGCTTCGGTTGCCAAGAGGCGGAAAGTAGAAGTTGTTGAGCGCGTCGGTCACCGTTTCCACTTCCTCAATCTGCGGAACATACATCGACAGCACGCCGAGGTCAGCATATCGTCCGGTTAGAAACGCGAACCTCTGGTGCGGGAGACGTATTTGCACGCCGGCACCAAGCTCCGCAGCAGTCCTGCAGAACTTGACCAACTCCATTTCGGTCGGCAAAGGGCTGTGCTGGCCATCCAGATGGAAGAGGTCGACCCCACCCTCTTTCTTGATGATTGCCTCGAGCTCTGTTCGTGTAGCAGTACTCAGTGGCCTGTATACACGAACCGGCTGGCCAGAATGCATTTTCGCCTTCACCGATCCCGGCTGCGGCCTGTACTGATTCCAATTCGGGATGGCAGGGGCGAAGCTTTGAGCTTGAGCCAAATGACCTCCTGGGTGATCACCTTACACCCGCCTCTTCGCACAGCGATTGTAAAAGATTGTCATCGCGCCACGCTGCGGGCAGCGACCCACATTCGTGGTGATATAAAAAAGAGCCATCGTTCACCACCAGTCTGCAGTATCAAAGAGAGAGGGAGACCATGCATCGTCGAGAATTCGGAATGACCGTACTGGGTCTAGCGGCAGCGGCTGGATCAGCCCAAGCGCAAAGTCAAGGTTTCGCCCCAGCCATTCCGAATTGGAGTCAGTACAGGCCGCAGCCGGGGTCGGTGAAGGCGAAGATGCACTCGGGCCAGCAGGTTCGACAGGCAAGCGCACCGTTCGATGCCACCCGAGCTCAGATGGAGGAGATCGTCAAGAAGCAAGGGACGGTGGACATCTTTAGTATGGATGGGCAGCACAGTCCCATGCCGACCGAGCGAGAGCTCGTTCGGTTCTGCACCACGGCGGCTGAGATCGGCGTCGGTGTGCAACTAAGAATTCCTCATCCGAAATTGGCATTTCTATCGGGTCGGTACGCCGATCTCGGGATCCTGTCGGTGTTCATCCCGCTCGTCGAGGATGTGGAAACTGTCAACGACGCGCTCAACAACTTCTACTTCCCGCCGTTAGGCAACCGGAGTTGGGGTGGCAACCTGATGGTTGCGAAGTTCGGAGTCGGGGGAGGTCAGGCACCGCCGCCGTACACCGAACAGCTGCAGTATGCCCAGTGGTGGAACAGCCATTGCTGCCTGGGTATCCAGATCGAAAGTTTTCGTGCTGCGCTGAACATCAGAAACCTGGTGAGACCGGGTATTGACTGGATCGGATTTGGAGCCGGGGACATGACGTTCGATGTTGGAAGACATTCCAACAGTCCGTTTAAGAGCGTCGACGAAGCCCACAATTACATCATCGACCAGCTCAAGGGCTACGATGTCCGCGTGCCCCCGCGTCCGGGCAGCAAGCCGTGAACCTCGTCAGAACATGTCGTGGCCGAACTTCGGCGCCTTTCGTGTGCCTTCGATCTTGATGGGAATCACCATGCCGGAGCCCTCTTTCCTGAAGATGGGATCGAACGCCTTGAGGAAGAAGCCTCTCACTCCGCCGCCGACCACTTGTGAGAGCGTCGCCTCCAGCCGGGCTTTGCCGCGAAAGCTGACGATTTCGTCGCGCAGGCCGTAACGTCCCGCCAGTTCGATCCTCGCTCCGGGCACAGAGAAGGTGAGGCGCGAAAAACGCGCTTCGGAATTTTCGAGCACGAACGCGCCCCTGAGATTCGACAGTACTTCGCCCAGCGGTTCTTCCTGAGTCTTCCCCTGAGCACGGCGGCTGAGCCCGGTCAGCTTTGTCTGCACTTCCGGGTCTGTGAAAGTCGCTTTGCTGAGCCCGAACTCCCCCTTGAGCCTGAGCTTGTCGATCACCTTTTTCTTTTCACGGGGAACGACGATGTGCGCTTTCAGCTGCACGGCGCCGGTCAGCAGCGGCTTCTCCGAGTTCATCGTGAGCCGCAGCAGATCTTCGATGCGTCCTTCATGTATGTCGGCGTCGATCACGACCTCGCGACCCGGAACGCCTTCGAGCCCGACGACCGCGCCCCTGGCGGTAAGTTTGGTGTTGAGGAACGACGCGTCGACATGTTCGAGGTACGTATCACCGTCGGAGCCATCCACGACCGCCCTGAACGTAGTCTTGAGCGGAACCGGAAGACCGCCGGCGTCAACCTGGAAATCGGGCGTATCGGTGGTGCCGTTCACCTCGATGCGATCGACAGGGCCTTTGAATTCTCCGGTTGAGCTCAGAATCCCGGCGAGACCGTTGATGGTGTCCAGGTTCGCGTTGGCAAACGTGTATTTGCCCGTGATCGGTGTTCGTGCGGGATGCACGACGTTCCACGGGCCGAAGGTGCCGGAGGTTTCGATCTCCCCCTTCGGCACGGGATTGGTGAGTACGGCGATGTAAGGAATGGTCTCGTTGATGCCGAGCCCGTCCATCACCAGATGGTGGACGGTGAATACCTTCGGCTGCTTGCCGGCGCGCTTGGGAATGAGCGTGATGACGGTATCCGGCGCCTCCAGCCGCTCGATGATGACCTGCTGCAGCTTCTGCGCGTCCGCATGCTTCTGCGCGTCCGTCTTCTCCGGCGTGTTGGGCTTGTCCTCGCCGTCGCCGTCGCGCGGCGGCACTTTGACCTGCAATCCCTTCAACCGCACTTCTCCGACGCGCCGTGGTTTGCGCATGAGGTCGCGCAGCGACCCTCGGATTTCGAAGGTCTCGATGGTGATGAGGGGCGGCACGTCGGTACGGCCCTTCTGACGGATGACGACGCCCGCACCACTGACCGCCACGCGTGGAAACGCGCGGCCTTCGAGCTTTTCAATGGTGACTTCACTCTCGAGCTCTTCGCTGAGCAGCGCAATGACCTGCGCTTTGAGAGTCTCGGAACGGATGGGAATCGACAGGGCGGCAAGGATGATCACTATCGCGAGAACACCTATGCAGGCGCCGAGAATCAGGAATTTCGTCCCTCGCGTAAGCTTTTTGTACACATGCGTCATGCGGCGGTCATTAAAGCAAGGGGCGCGCCACGCATTCAGAAGGCCGAAGGGCGTATTTCGCTCTTCGTCAAGAACCGGCGGTAACCTCCGAGCGTCTGGTTGATGCGAAGACTGGCGATGCCGCGCAAGACATGCAGGGTGTCGATCGACTGCGGCAGCAGAATGCTTTCATCGGGCTCCTGGAATTGCACGCGGGCAAACCGGAGAGTCATCTCGGATCGCTCGACTCGAATTGCCGGCTGGAGACCGAAAAATCCGCTCGGCATCGGCACCATGAATGGCTTTGACAGCCGCACGTCAACCTGCATGACGTCATAGGTAACCGGATCGAACCAGACGCGTCCCTGGTGCCCGCCGCCTTCGGCCTCGAAGCAGTTTCCCTCCCACTTGATGCGAACCCGCTCGGGCGGCGTCTCGATGAAGTCAATTGCATGCGTGCGTGGAGGGGCCGTCTGCGCTTCTCCGCCGACACCGTCTGGCAGCGAAAATCGATACCTCTGCTGATTGGCCGCCAGCAGAAAAGCCATCGGTTCCGGCGTCCCGGTCTTCGGGTCGGTGCATTCGGGCTTGTGATTTCTCCGCGGCGGCCGCCCGTTGACGCTTTGCACGATGCGCTCGACCCGAAATTGCCCCTCGCCGCTACTGCGAGGATCGCGCGTGACGCTCAGCTCATAGGCCGTTACCCTGGGCTTGCCGTCCGGCGCGAGGCTGAATTTGAGCTCCTGCTGGCGGACCGTTTCGGTGCAGATGATGCTGATGAAGCGATCGTAATAGTGCTGTGTGCGCGCGGCGAGTCCGCTCAGAATGCGCGCGAGTTCCGGGGAGTGTTGTTGCGCCCGTAGTGCTTCGGCGCTCCAGATCAGCAGTGCGCACGCAACCGCCGCAAGCCGGTACACACGACGATCTTATTGCACAGACCCGACGGCGGCGGCGGCTTTTTCGATGTCGTCCCGGCACACGTCGAGATGCGTCACCATGCGGATGCGGTGGGTGTCGACCGGCACCGCCAGCACGCCTGCCGCGGCAATTTTTGCGAGAAATTCGGCAGACGTCAGCCGCGTGGATTTCACGCTGAAGATGACGATATTGGTCTGTACTTTGGACGCATCGAGGGTAATGCCGCGGGTCAGCGCCAGCTTTTCAGCCAGCAGCCGAGCATTGTCGTGATCCTCCCGAAGCCGTTTCGGACCTTGTTCGAGCGCGACAAGGCCGGCCGCGGCAAGGACTCCCGCCTGCCTCATGCCGCCGCCCAGCATTTTGCGAATGGGACGACACCGTTCGACGAAGTCGCGAGTGCCGACAATCATGGAGCCCACTGGCGCGCCCAACCCTTTGCTGAGGCAGAACTGCACCGAGTCCACGTTGCGGGTCATCGCTGCCACATCTTCGTTCAAGTAGGTTGCGGCATTGAAGACGCGAGCGCCGTCGAGATGCACATGAATCCCCTGTTCATGCGCGCGCTCGCATATCTCGTTGACGGTACGTGTCGGGTACACGGTTCCGCCGGCCATGTTTACTGTGTTTTCAAGGCAGATGAGTGTCGTACGGGGCCGGTAATAGACACGCGGGCGGATGGCCGGAGCGATCACGTCCCACGATAAGAGTCCGTCCTCGCCATCGATTACCCGGGGGAGCACGCCCGCTAGCGCTGACAGGGCACCCATCTCGTAGTTGTAGATGTGCCCGTTGGTCTCACAGATCACTTCCTGCCCCGGGTGTGTCTGAGCCATCACACACGCCAGGTTTCCCATAGAACCGGATGGAACGAACAGCGCGGCCTCGCGGCCGAAAATTTCAGCGGCGCGATCCTGCAGCCTGTTTAACGTCGGATCTTCGAGGAAAACATCGTCGCCAACCTCGGCTTCGGCCATGGCGCGGCGCATTGCCGCGGACGGTTTGGTGACGGTGTCGGAGCGAAGATCGATGACGGACATGGGGGACATGATACCGAAAGGGGTAAGGGGTAAGGGGTAAGGGGTAAGGGGTAAGGAGTAAGAAGGGAATTACCCCTCGCCCCTTCCCCTCGCCCCTTTCAGCGAAGAGAGTTCAGGCGACTCTGGCCAGCTTGCGCACTACGATGCGGGCGGGCTGGTCGTCGCTGCATTCGTGCCACCAGACGCCGCTCTCGACCCACCACCCGTTCTCCCCCTGGTCATCGAAAAGGATGCCGCAGCGGCCGCAAACGTCGTATTCCAGTTTGATCTGGGCGTTCTTCTTCACAAACCTTTAGACTGCGGCAGGCATGACATGGTTCCCTAAAAAGGGACACTTTTTAGGGCTCCTTGGGCCGAAAATCTAGCGAAAGTCCGTTCATACAGTAGCGCAGGCCGCTTGGACGCGGTCCATCTTCGAACACATGCCCTAAGTGGCCCTTACACTGGGCACAGTGCACCTCGGTGCGGGTCATCCCGTAGGCGCGGTCGGTCGTGGTCTCGACGGCGTGTTCCAGGGGCTCCCAAAAGCTGGGCCAGCCGGTCCCACTGTCGAATTTCGTGTCGGACGTGAAGAGTTCCTGCCCGCACCCCGCGCAGCGAAAGGTGCCTTCGCGATGCTCCTTGTTCAGGGGGCTGGTACCGGCGCGCTCGGTGCCATGTTTTCGAAGCACCTGAAATTGTTCGGGCGTCAGTTTTCCGCGCCACTCCTCGTCGGTCTTTGGAATATCCATTCGCAAATTTTACACGGTGCTGAGGATAGACTCCGGGCGTGCGTGCCGTACTTATTCTTGGCGCTACCGTGGCCGCGGTTCTTGCCATAGCGTGGACGCAGCAGCGCCGGCTGATTTATTTTCCCTTTGGACGGCTCCCCGACGAACGGCAGATTCGAGTGACCGGCCTGACTCCCGTCAGTTTTCCAACTTCAGACGGCCTGACCCTCAACGGATGGTTCATCAAGCCAGCTGAGGCACCGCGATTTACCGTCGTGGTGTTCAACGGAAACGCGGGAAACCGATCGATGCGCCTGGACCTGTCTGATGCACTGGCGAGGCGCGGGATGGCGGTTCTCTTGTTCGACTATCGCGGCTTCGGCGGAAACCCGGGCTCACCCACTGAAGAGGGCCTCCGGCTCGACGCGCGCGCGGTCCACGGCTATTTGATCGGCCGCCCGGATGTCGATCCCACTCGGATCGTCTACTTCGGCGAGTCACTGGGTACGGCCGTCGCATCGGAGCTGGCCGCGGCGCACCCGCCCGCGGCGTTAATCCTCCGCTCGCCGTTCGCGTCGATGACCGAGGTCGGACAGCATCACTACACATGGCTGCCGGTGAAGTGGCTGCTCCGCGATCGATATGCGACGGTGGACCACATCGGCGGTGTTCGATCACCGGTGCTGGTGATTGCCGGCGAAAGAGATCGCATCGTGCCGATGTCCCACAGCCGCCGCGTCTACGAAGCGGCCGGCGAGCCGAAGACGCTGGTGATCATCCCCGGCGCCGATCACAACGACGCCGTGATGTTCTCGGACGGGATGATGGTCGAGAGCGTCGCGCGATTTCTCGAAACTATCCATTAGGCTGCACGATATAGGGCATGTCGGATTCGGCGATCGTCGTTCGTGATCTCGTACAAACGTTCAAGCGGCGCGGGCAGCCGGAACTGCGGGCGGTAGACGGACTCACCTTTTCGGTGCGCCGCGGGTCCATTTTCGGGCTGCTCGGACCCAACGGCGCCGGCAAAACGACCACGTTGAAGATGCTGACGACGCTGCTCAAGCCGACGTCAGGCGAAATCAGGGTCGAAGGGTTCGACCCGGTCCGCGAACCGCTGGAGATCCGCAAGCGGATCTCGGTCGTCATCCAGGAAAGCGCGGTCGACCTTTTCCTTTCTGTCATCGACAATCTGGCGACCTTCGGCCGTTTTCACGGCCTGCCTTCCCGCACAATCAAGGACCGCATCGACAGCGTCCTCGACCAGTTCGAACTGCGATCGGAAGCGACCCGCAAGGTGATGGATCTGAGCGGCGGCTACAAGCGGCGCGTGCAGGTCGCCAAGGTGTTCATGATCGACACGCCCGTCGTATTTCTCGACGAATTTTCCACGGGCATGGATCCGATCCTCAAGCGCTCGATCATGACCCGCTTGCGGCAGGAAGCAGCCCGCGGCCGGACCATCGTGCTGACGACGCAGATCCTGAGCGAAGCCGAGGACTTGTGTGACGACATCCTCATCATGCGATCGGGCCGGCAGGCGGCGCGGGGCGACATCAATACGTTGAAACTGCTGTCGGGCGGACTGTTTGAAATCTCCGTCACCTTTGCCGAGCCGCCAGTGTCGCTCGAGGCCGCAGTGGCGCCGTACCATCCGATTCGCGTCGACGTCACTCAGAATTCAGCCCTCATCGCCGTGCGCGGGCAGGAAGGGCAAGTACTCGATCTGGTGGCGCAGCTCGGCCGTCTCGGCCGTGTGCTGAGAATTGAAGTCTCCGGTGCGAGTCTCGAAGACATCTTCATCGAGTTGACGGCGGCAGAACAGCAGGTGGTGTCGTGAGCGCGCTGTCGGCAATCATGTACCGTGAAGGCAAGATTCGCGCGACGAATCTCACCTTCATTTTCTGGGATCTCTTGTACCCGCTGGGCTACCTGCTCGTATTCGGCGTCGGCATGACACAGGCGATGGGAATGAAACCCGCGGGTATCGGCGTGGACTACAACGCCTTTTTCCTGGCGGGCGTGCTTGGCATGGCGAGCTTCGGCATCGCCTCGAATACCGCGTGGTCTTTCTTCATGGATCGGGACAACGGCATCTTCTACGAGATGCTGACCTATCCGATGAGGCGATCCGAATATCTGCTCGGCAAGGGCCTGTTCAACCTGTGCGTCTCTATCGTGCAGGCCATCATCACAGTCGTTCTAGCCGACATCGTTCTGGACGTGCCGGTTCGCTGGCAGGCATTGCCGCTGCTTACCGCGGCCGTCTTCATCGGCACCGCCGGATGGTTTTTCTTCTATGCGATCTTTGCGCTGGTCATCCGCGGCAACGATGTGTTCAACACGGTGACGTCGATCTTCTATTTCGTGCTCCTGTTCGCGAGCTCCATGTTCTACCCGGTCGAACCCCTGCCCACTCCGCTGCGCCAGTTGTCCTGGGCAAATCCGATCACGTGGCATGTGGACGTGCTCCGCTACGCGACGATCGGCCTCGGCGATCCGTCCCGGATCTGGCTGGAGGCCGCAGGATTTCTCGCCTTCACGGCAGCCGCATTTGGAGGCGCTCTTTTTGCTTTGAAGCGTCAGTGACGCAGCTCAGCAACCACATGCGGTCCGGCTTCAGCCGGACCGCTGTCGCCTCTGCCGCTCCATCTCGTCGACGGTCTTCGGCCAGTCCTCCCTCAGCAGTTTCGACAGCGCACGATCGGCGAGCAGCCGTCCCTCGGTCTGACACGTCGGACAATAATTCGCCTCGTGCTCTCCGTGCACGATGCGCTGCACTGGCGTAGCGCAACGAGGACACGGCTTGCCGAAACGGCCGTGGACTGCCATCCCATCATGGAAGGCGGTCACCTTCTCCGGAAACTTGCCTTCCGCCTCCTCCTGCAATTTCTTCGTCCACTCCACCAGCGTCTCAACTGTCGCAGCGTGGAGCCGCTCGGCCTCTGTTTCCGTCAGCTGCCGCGTCTGTTTGAACGGCGACAGTCGGGCACGGTGCAGAATTTCATCTGAATACGCGTTGCCGACGCCGCTGAACAGGTGCGGATCGGTCAAAGCCCGCTTGAGCGTATGACTCTCCTTTTGAAGCGCAGCTGCGAACGCATCGGCGCCATCCGGTGCGATCTCCAGGCCACCGGGATCGAACGCGCGAAGGTCCGGCTCTCCCTGCACGACGTGCAGCGACGCGCGCTTCTGTGTTGCCGCTTCGGTCAGCAGAAAGGTGAAGTCGGCAAAGTCGAACGCCGCGAGCCCGACTTTCCTTGGAATCGGCGCCCCGCGGTCGCGATATTTGAACCGGCCGGCGATCATCAGATGAAAGACCAGAAACAACTCGCCTTCCATCTCCCACACGATGCGCTTGCCGATACGACGGAGCCCGGTCACGGAGCGGCCGACTGCGGCATTCAATGGCGGCTCGACAGAGCGCAGCAGAAACGGCGTGGCCAGCCTGATCTGCTCGATCGTCCGGCCGACGATGCGCGGGCGGAATGCGGAAAGGTAGAGCTCGACGTCCGGCAACTCAGGCATCGATGTCTCGCCGTGAGGGCGCCTCTCGTCCCGTTGTCGCACGGTAGATGTCCTGCAGGCTTTGAAGAGTGTCGGCTTGCGCGGCTGTCTTGTCTGGCCGGTAACCCTTCACCCGCGCAAATCTGAGCGCAAGGCCGCCCGGATATTGCGGGCTCTCCTGGACATCGTTGAACGCAATCTCGACGACGAGCTCCGGCCGCACGAACACGATGTGCCCTTCGCGGCCAACTTCGCGTTCGAGAAGGGCGGCCGTCTGCCATTCCAGGAGCTCGTCGGTCATCCCCTTGAACGTCTTGCCGAGCATGACGAACCGGTTGCGAACTGGATCCCGCGCTCCGAGATGAAGATTGCTGAGCCACCCCCGCCGGCGCCCGCTGCCCCATTCGGCGGCCAGCACCACGAGATCGAGCGTACGTACCTGCTTGATCTTGAGCCATGCGCTTCCGCGGCTGCCTGCGGCGTACGGCGCGACAAGCGACTTGGCCATCACCCCTTCATGTCCCGCGGCGATCGCGGAGTTGAAGAAGGCCGCGGCCGAAGCGTCGTCGCTGACCACTCGATGAGGAACAGTGAAACTGCCGGCAAGCGAGGCGAGCGCGGAAAACCGATCGCGTTGTGCTGATGCGACGAGAGAACGTCCTTCGGAATACAGGCAGTCAAAAAAATACGGAGTGAGCGGTAGTTCCGACCTGAGTCTGTCTACGTCCAGCCGGCGGCCGAATCGCCTCATCGTCTCCTGAAACGGATACGGCGTCCCGTTCGGCTGCATCGCGATAACTTCTCCGTCGAGAATCACCTCGCGCACCGGAAATGCCCGCAGGGCCTCGACAACTTCTGGAACCGCAGGAGTCACGTCGCGCAGTGCACGCGAAAACACGCGTACTTCCGAACCTGCTTTGTGTGCCTGCACGCGCGCGCCATCAACCTTCAGCTCGAACGCCGCTTCGCCGAATGACTGGAGCGCCTCGGAAACGCTCTCGCACGGAGACGCCAGCATGGGCTCGACGGGCCGGAAGAGCTCGATGCGTGTACATCGAGAGCGTGTTCACGCCCTCGCGCACCAAGGCGGAAGCGACGTCTCCAAGGTCGCCGCACATCATCGCCGCCTGTCGAACCGCATCCGGCGGGGCGCCCGCTGCTTTCGCGACAGCCTCGACGAGGACACCTTCGAGCGCTCCTTGACGCAGTTCGCCCGAAATGAGTCGCACGATGAAGTCCTGCTCCGCCGCAGTAGCGCGGCTGAAAAGATTTTTCAGCAGATCCAGTCTCGCCTGAGTCACTCCGGCGCCACTGACACCCGCAAGCCGCGTGAACACCGCGTGGACGTCGAGCAACTCGAGCGTAGGCTCGTCAGCGGGAACCGTGTCGCGCGCCCTTCCGACTACGGACCATCCGATTCCGATGCGCCCCTGAAGCAGCCCTCCCGACAGAAACGAAACGGCAACCCTCACTTCGTCAGGGGCAAGGCGTTTCAGCAACTCCGCCAGCCGGCTTGTCTTCTCCAATCGCGCGCGGGTACGGGCAACCGCATCGGATACGGCGACCAGCTCGTGGAAACGCATCTATCTATGCTACAGAAGACCCGTAAGGGCTTCACATGGCGTGGACAAGCGCGGACCCTTCGCTTAGACTCGCGCCCGCATACCCTTGGAGGTCCCTTGAATACAACAAAACGTGCACGGTTCGCCGCGCTCGCGGCTGCCGCGTTACTCATCTGCAGTGCAAGAGAATTGTCGGCCCAGGAGACCGTGCGCGCTGTGGTTCAGCTACGCGCCGATGTCGAGTTCGAGCCGTACGCTCGTGACTTCGCGCCAGACGCGCGAACCTCCAGCAGCGACTCCTCAACATACCATCGCCGAGAAGTCGTCGGGGCCGCGCAGAATCTCGAGAGAAAGTACGGATTTCGCGCGACGAATTTCTACAGCCACGCCATCAAGGGATTCGCCGCCGCTCTCACGCGTGCGCAACTGCGCAAACTCCAATCAGATCCCCTGGTGGAAACCGTCGAAATCGAGACTGTCATCAGTCTCGGTCCCATCCTCCCTGCGGCAGATCCCAGTCAGGTCATCCCGTGGGGCATACCGAAGATCGGCGCAGATGTCAGCACGACTCAATCCGGGAACGGTTCTGGAACGGTCACGGGAGTGACCCTCTACATCGTCGATACCGGCATCGACGCAACTCATCCGGATTTGAACGTGGTCGGCCACATGTCGTTCCTGGCCGGAGTGAACGCCGACTGCCACGGCCATGGAACGGCCGTGTCTGGCATCGCGGCGGCGCGCGACAACTCGAGCTACGTGGTTGGAGTAGCGCCCGGCGCACCCCTCGTCGGCATCAAGGTCATGACATGTGATGGACTGACGTTTCCGTCAATCATCGTTCAGGCGCTCGACTGGTTGACGGCGAACGCCGTGAAGCCTGCCGTCGTGAACATGAGCCTCGGCTCGGCGATACCGCTCGCAGCCACCAACGCCGCCGCGCGCGGCGCGGCAGCGAGCGGGTTGGTTGTGGCGATCGCCGCCGGCAACGGCAATCCGTTCACGGGCGCACCGATGAACGCGTGCGTGACGTCACCCGCCTCGGCGGGCTACTTCTACGGCATTCCGAACGGCGTCATTACCGCAGCCGCAACCGACGAGAACGATGAGGAAGCGAGCTTCAGCAATTTCGGCATTTGCATCGACATCTGGGCCCCCGGTGTGTCGCTGACGTCGACGTGGCTGATGGAGAGTGGCGGGCTCATCACCGCGTCGGGAACATCTTTCTCTTCACCATACGTGGCAGGGGCCGCCGCGCTGCTGCTTTCGCGCTTCCCGACGTTGACGCCTCCGCTGGTCGAATACATCATTCAGCAGACAGCAGCGGCACCGGGTACGCTGAGCCGCGATGGAAGGCCGATTCGGCGATTGTCGATCGTGTATTTTTGATGGCCCTTAAAACGTGAGGCCGGCTCCGATGTGCGCTCGGGTTCCAGATCCGAGACCGCGGGCCACGGCGAAGCTGATGCGGAAGAGAGGCGCGGTCGCCCATATGCCCGCTCCAACGCCGCGCTCCATCTTCTGATCCTCCAACTTCTGCCCTTTGTCGTACGCCGTGGCTATGTCGATAAATACGCTATAGCCAAATCGCGCCATGCGCAGCGGCGACGTCGTCGGCACTCGAATTTCCGCCGAACCGGCGACCAGCGTGTCGCCGACAGCATGGCCGGCGCGAAATCCCCTCAGATTCGCCGTGCCGCCGAGCACTGACTTGTAGAACGCGGGCGCCGGCTCGCTGAAGTTTTCGCGTAAGCCTCTCAGCGACAGCACCGCGCCGCGGATCAATCCGAGGTAGACGTTCGCATCGAGCTCCGTTCTCACCGGGTTTCGCTCTGGCAGCCGGAGCTTCGCCATACCTGCGCGCAGGAATACCGCATTGCGCGGCATCAGAGGATCGACTCTCGTATCCACAGTCACATCGGCGCCCACGGAACGAGCGGTGTTTTCTTCGCCGGCTAGTGAAGTCGATTCCCACGCGACTTCCGTGCCCGCGCGAACCTGCCGCATCAGCGACCAGTCGGCTCTGCCCCAGATTCGCTTCCGATCGGCGTCGTCATCGAAAAACGGATGCGTCCGTCGTTGAAGGAACGCTCCCGTGCGAAGTCGCGGCGCAGCGCTGGTGGAGAACTCCTGTTGATATTCGGCACCAACACGTTTGTCGCCACCCCAGCTCGCGGGCAAGACGAGGCGGCGGCGTGGCGAGCTATGGCCCGCGATGGCAAACTGCGCCCCATAGGTGAGGCCATATCCGTCCTGCGCGGTGAGGATGGGCACGAACATGACGTTCAGTCTCGACCGACGCACCACGCGTGCCTTCCCCGCGGGCGGAACGCCGGGCGGTGCCTCGATATCTGGAACCTCGACGCGTACGGGTCCTTCGTCAACTTGAATGACAACCATGATCTGAGTGGGATCCGAAATCGACGCGTAACGCTTGAGCACGTCAATCGACTCGAACGCGTTCATCTCCTCCAGGCGTGTTGAGGCGTCGGAGAGCAGCTTCTCGGAAAACGGAGCGCCCACAGTGAGTCCGGACGCGCGAACAATGTCTTCGCTCGCGGTGATCGTATTGCCATGCACCTGGACAGCAACGATCACCTCCTGCTGCGCGGCGAGGACTGTGGGAATGCACAGCAAAGCGACGACGACCCAACCGGCGACGCTCGGCACGTCAGCGCTTCGAAGGACCGAGGTACTTTCCTCCGGTCGTGGCTTCGCGATAGCCGGAGTACTGAATATCGTAGTTGACCGAAAACAGTCCCGGGGCGAGCACAAACGATCCGATCATGTCGATGCGGCGCGGCAGCCACACTCCCGGAAACGCCTCGGTCATCAACATGTTGGCGCGAAGATCCGTCACGCGAACAAGCCACGACGCCGGCAGGAAATCGAGGCCGATGTTGTCGAACGTGTATTTGACGATCTGCTTCTGGCCAGGCTCGATCCAGAGGGTGACCAGCGAGACCTTGTTCATGAGCCGCTGCATCTCATCGCCGTAAGCATCCTCTTTGGATTTGGGGCCGGCCACGCTGTTGACGCGAGCCTCCGCCCTGGTGCCGGGCTCATCGGCAAACAGATTGGTGGGGTAATACTCGATACGCAGCACCTCGCGCTTGTCGATGGTCTCCCGTCCGACAAACGCATATCGTCCGCCGTCGAAGCGGAACTTGAGCAGGTACGCCGATGAGACGAACTGCGGCTCTCGCGTCTGCTGAATGAGGCTCTGCAGGTCTGCTGGCGCAGGCTCGACCGTCTCGGTGCCTGGCGTTTCTTTTGCCCGCTCTTTCGCGCGCTCGTCCCTCGCTTTCACGCGCGTCAAAAAGTTCTGCTCGTATTTCTCGCGGTCTGCGTCTCCGATTGCCACGCCATTGAATCGCACGGGGCTTCGCACGAAGAACCCGTCTCGCGGATACCACATGTATTCGCGCCTGGCTCCCCAAAGGAGCATCTCGCCGGGACCGCGGAACTCGACCCGCTCCTGTTCATCGAGAATGTACTGCTGGACTTTTTTCCAGTTGTCGTCGCGGCGGAGAAGCACCTGCTGCATGAAGGTGTCGAGCTCGCTGGTCGCTGCCGGCTGCCGATGCCGGCGCTTGTGCCGCAGCAACCACCTGAAACATCAGGAGCCCCAGAGAAACAGCTATTTTGAAGACGCGCATACCTCGTCTATGTACATACGTGCCAGGAAGCCTGGTAGGTGCAGGTCACACGACCTTGAACACATGAATCGACTGATCGGTCCTGGCGCTGCGCTTCGGGTGCCGCTTCTTCCGTAAGTCTGAAACCGCCACCAGCGTCGTGGGGGTGAGCCACGAGATGCCCTCGACCGTGTGATACAGGCGCTTTCCCTTCTTCGTGCGCGGAAAATCGTAAATCCGGCCTTTACCGGTAATCGTCCACTCCCGCCGGTTGATCCGACCAATCCACAGGCGGGATGACTGCTGCGAAACGACGGCAATGCGATCGCCTCGGAGAGCCAGGCCCGCATAGTCCTGGAAATTGACGTGGCCGGGCAGCTTGATGACTGTGACCGGGTGCCACGCGCCCTGCCGCCGTTGCAGGACGTGAATCCGTCCCTTCCCGTGCTCGAGTTTCTTTCGGCTGTGCCTGCACTCATTTCCCTCGCACAGCGCCAGCAAGTAGTTGCGGCCGCCCGATTCCACCGCGGCGAGTCCTTCGAAGCCGGTGTTCCGCGCCTCGAAAGCGAAGTCCACCCATGTGCGGCCCTTGAACCGCCAGCGCGCGTCGGCTTCCTCGACGAGTGCCTTGTACGTGCCGTCGGCATGCTTTTCGGCTTCGACCATCAGAAAGAAACGCCGCAGTTTCGGGTTATAGCTGACAGCTTCGTAGCCTTCTCCAGAGCGGCGCGCTCCGACCCACTGATTTCGCTCCGAATCGAGTCGGAGGCTTGCGTCAATGCGAGCAATGCGGCGGGTGTTGTCGAGGGCGACGAAGCAGTCGGATTTGACGACAATTACGCCGCTCGCTTCAAAGACGGCGCCGGGTTCCGGCGGGGGCAGGAGATCCGCGAGCTTCCGTTCCCGTAGAAGCCGCAGCGCTCGGGGTTTCGCCATCCATCAATGTTAATGGCCCCGGCGGCCCAAACCCGAACCTTTTGCTCAGATGGATAGGCACTGGAGGTTACGATATCGCCATGCGCTACACGCTCACCATCGTCGGTTACAGCCTCCTGGTCTCCGCCTTCGTGATCGCACCGGCCTCCGCGCAGGCGCTTGATCCGGGCCGCGGGTTATATACAAGCCGCTGCGCCGGTTGTCATGGCACGAATGGCGGCGGCGGCGAGCTCGGGCCGAGCATCCTGACGCGCGTGCCGGCGCGAACGGATGAGGAACTCGCGGCGGTCGTGCGCCACGGACTACCCGCATCGGGAATGCCGGCGTTCGCCAATGTCAGTGACACGGACCTGGCGGATCTCGTGAAATTTCTCCGCACGCTGAAACCTCCCGACGGCGCCACCCCGACGCCGCGGACGATTGCTCTGGACGGCGGCGGTTCGATCGCCGGAATCGTGATGAACGAAGGCCCGGCCGACCTCCAGCTGCTTGGACAGGACCGAAAGATTCATCTCTTTCGCCGCGCCGGCAACGGATTCCGCCCGGTGACGTCCCAGACCGATTGGCCCAGCTATAACGGCGCGACCCACGGTAGCCGCTACAGCGCGCTGTCGCAAATCTCACGGAGCAACGTCGCGCGGCTCGCGCCGCGATGGATTTTCAGCCTGGGAAACACCTCCCCGCTGCAGGTGACGCCGGTCGTGGTAGACGGCGTCATGTACATCACGACAGCGAATCAGTGTTACGCGCTCGACGCCGGTTCGGGCCGCCAGATCTGGCACTATTCGCGTCCGCGCACGCGAGACCTGATTGGCAACGCCGCGGGCGGTATCAATCGCGGCGTAGCGGTCGCCGGCGACCGTGTGTTCATGGTCACCGACCACGCGCACATCATCGCGCTCAGCCGCGCGAACGGTGCGGTGCTCTGGGAAACCGAGATGGCGGACTGGCGCCAGAACTACAACGCCACGGGAGCCCCGTTGATTGTCGGCAATCTGGTTGTCACCGGAACGTCTGGCGGCGATGAAGGCGTGCGTGGATTTCTGGCCGCGTACGATCAGGCGACGGGAAAAGAAGTATGGCGCTTCTGGACTGTGCCGAATCCCGGCGAGCCTGGTTCCGAGACCTGGAAAGGGCCGGGAATCGCGCATCCCGGTGCGGCAACGTGGTTGACAGGTACTTACGATCCCGAGCTCGATACGCTCTATTGGCCGACGGGAAATCCCACGCCGGACCTTTACGGCGACGATCGCCTTGGCGACAACCTGTATTCGGATTCGGTCATCGCGATCGAGCCGAAGACGGGCAAGTTGAAGTGGCACTTCCAGTTCACCCCGCACGACGTCTGGGACTACGACGCCCAGGAGACACCCGCGCTCATCGATGCCGTCTGGCAGGGAAAACCAAGAAAGCTGCTGATTCAAGCCAATCGAAACGGGTTCTTCTACGTGCTCGATCGCGTGGACGGCAAGTTCCTGTTCGGCACCCAGTACGTGAAGAACGTGACGTGGGCGACAGGCCTTACGCCGGAAGGCAGGCCAATGCGAGTGCCCAACATGGAACCCTCTCTCGAAGGCCGCCGGGTGTGCCCGTCTCTCGAAGGCGCGTCGAACTGGTACTCGACATCGTTCAATCCGGCCACTGGCCTTTACTACGTGCAGACCAACGACAAGTGTGGAGTCTTCACGAAAATTCCGACCGAGTGGGCCGCGGGCAAAGGGTACATGGGAGGCTCGTTCATGCAGGCTCCCGGCGAGCCCGCGCAACGAGTGCTTCGCGCAATCGACATCCAGACCGGCAAAGCGAAGTGGGAGATCCCCCAGGTTGGTCCCGTTACTTCCTGGGGCGGAGTTCTGAGCACCGCTGGAGGCATCGTCATCTTCGGCGACGACAGCGGGGCGCTGGCCGCGGCGGATGCAGCGAACGGCAAGTTGCTGTGGAGCTTTCAGGCGAACCAGAACTGGAAGGCATCGCCCATGACCTACATGTTCGACAACAAGCAATACATCGCGGTTGCGGCCGGCTCGTCCATCATGGCGTTCGCCGTGCCCGACTAGGGGTTTCAATGAGACGTGCCATAACTGCGGTATTCGCCGCGCTTCTTCTCACTGTTCTGCTGCGCGGACAGACAGCCACACCACGGGTCGCCGCGTCCGATCTTCTTGCCGGACTCAATAGCGCGGGGCGTTGGCTGACGTTTTCGGGCGACTACTCGGGACAGCGGCACAGCCCGCTGACCCAGATCACACCTTCGAACGTGGCCGAATTGAAAGAGCAGTGGGTGTTCGACTCGAAGCTGCCCGGCCGCGGCACGGAAGCCACGCCGCTGTATTTTGACGGGCGGCTGTACGTCACCGGGCTCGCCGGCCATGCCTGGGCGCTCGACGCCAAAACCGGCCTGCCATCGTGGACATACCGGCGCGAATATCCGACGGGAATGGCCAACTGTTGCGGCGCCGTCAACCGTGGACTTGGCGCGCTTGGCGATACGCTCTACATGGGCACGCTCGACGCCAGACTGATTGCGCTCAAGGTGTCCGACGGCACCGTGATGTGGGAAGCTCCCGTCGCCGATCCGTCGAAGGGGTACTCGATCACGATGGCGCCTCTCGTCGTCAAGGACAAGGTGATCGTTGGTGTGAGCGGGTCGGAGTTTCCCACACGAGGGTTCATTGACGCGTATGACGCACGAACCGGGGACCGCGCGTGGCGCTTCTACACCGTGCCGGCGCCGGGAGAGCCGGGCAGCGAAACATGGCCGTCGGCCGAGGCCATGGCGAAGGGCGGCGGCGGTGTCTGGGTGGCCGGCAGCTACGATCCGGAAAGCAACACGGTGTTCTACGGCACGGGCAATCCCAATCCTGCGTACTACGGAGCCGACCGTGCGGGCGACAACCTGTACACCAGCTCGCTCGTGGCGCTCGACGCCGACTCCGGCAAGCTGCGGTGGCACTATCAATTCACGCCGCACGATCTGCACGACTGGGATGCCGCACAGGTGCCCGTGCTGGCGACGCTGCCTCTCAGGCAAGGAGCCACAAAGGTCGTCATGGCCGCCAACCGCAATGGCTTCTTCTACGTGATCGATCGCGGCAGCGGGAAAGTGCTCCTCGCACGGCCATTCGTCCAGACCGCATGGGCGAAAGAAGTGGGCGCCGATGGACGTCTGAAAATTCTGAATGATCTCGGTACCCCAGACGCCTGCATTCCCGACCATCGCGGCGCGACGAACTTTCCGCCGCCGTCTTACGATCCCGCGCGCCGGTTGTTCTTCGTGACCGCTCGCGAAACCTGCGCCACCTACAATCCGGGGCCGCCGAACGAGCCGCCTCCGGGCAAAATGATTTTCACGATGGGGCGCGGACCGCAGCGCGTGGACGGCAGAGACAGCTACCTCGTGCTGCGCGCGCTCGACGCTGTGTCGGGCGAGAAGAAGTGGGAGGTTGCCTACACACCTCTTCCCTCAACTCGTGGCGCTGCATTCGGCGGTGGCGTCCTGTCCACCGCAAGTGGTCTCGTTTTCGCGGCGGATGACGATGGGAATTTTCGCGCGGTTAATTCTGATGACGGGCGGGTGTTGTGGCAGGCGCAGGTGGGGGCATCGCCGGCCGGCGCGGCACCGATGACCTACATGCTGAACGGACGCCAGTGGATAGTCGTTGCGGCCGGAGCGACAATCCGAGCGTACGCGCGACCAGAGTAGATCGCAAAGCGCACCTGGGCTGCCAATCTGGAAATCTGGCAATCTGGCAATGTACAAAGAAAAAGCCCGGCGCGATTTCTCAGCGCTGGGCCTTTTCCTTCACTAATACTCCCGGCAGCGACCTACTCTCCCATGCAGTTGCCCACACAGTACCATCGGCGGTAGCAGGCTTAACTTCCGTGTTCGGAATGGGAACGGGTGTGGCCCTGCTCCTGTGACCACCGGGAACTCGACGCCAGAGCTTTCGCTCTTGGCGGCCTGCCGACGCGCGCATTGCGCGAGGGCGGGCAAAACTCAAAGATCAAAAACTGATCTTCAACAATTCAATATTCTGCACACGATGGCTTTTCCAATCCACATTTGCACGCAGGGTGCATAAAAAATATGGTCAAGCCGCACGGCTTATTAGTACCAGTCAGCTAAACGTATCGCTACGCTTACACATCTGGCCTATCAACCTGGTCATCTTCCAGGAGCCTTTAGGAGCCTTATGGCTCGGGACATCTCATCTTGTGGAGGGTTTCACGCTTAGATGCATTCAGCGTTTCTCCCTTCCGGACGTAGCTACTCGGCGCTGCCACTGGCGTGACAACCGATACACTAGAGGTCCGTCCAACCCGGTCCTCTCGTACTAAGGTCAGCCCCACTCAAATGTCCTGCGCCCATGATAGATAGAGACCGAACTGTCTCGCGACGTTCTAAACCCAGCTCACGTACCACTTTAATCGGCGAACAGCCGAACCCTTGGAACCTGCTACAGCTCCAGGATGTGATGAGCCGACATCGAGGTGCCAAACCCTAGCGTCGATGTGAACTCTTGGCTAGGATCAGCCTGTTATCCCCGGCGTACCTTTTATCCGTTGAGCGATGGCCCTTCCACGCGGAACCACCGGATCACTAAAGCCTGGTTTCCCACCTGCTCCACTTGTAGGTGTCGCAGTCAAGCTCGCTTATGCTTTTGCACTCTATGGCTGGTTTCCAAACAGCCTGAGCGAACCTTCGCGCGCCTCCGTTACTCTTTAGGAGGCGACCGCCCCAGTCAAACTACCCACCTAGCAGTGTCCTCGATCTGGATAACAGATCTAAGTTAGAACGCCGGAACAATAAGGGTGGTATCTCACCGTTGGCTCCCCCAAGACCGAGATCCTGGGTTCAAAGCCTCCCACCTATCCTGCGCATATTGCGCCAGCATTCACTACTAGGATGTAGTAAAGGTGCACGGGGTCTTTTCGTCTAATCACGGGCAACCGGCGTCTTCACCGGTACCACAAATTCGCAGTGCCCCTCGTTGAGACAGCGCCCAAATCATTACGCCATTCGTGCAGGTCGGAACTTACCCGACAAGGAATTTCGCTACCTTAGGACCGTTATAGTTACGGCCGCCGTTTACCGGGGCTTCAGCTCGAAGCGTCGCCTTGCGGCTAACCTCTCCCTTTAACCTTCCGGCACCGGGCAGGCGTCAGACCCTATACGTCGTGTTCGACTTCGCAGAGTCCTGTGTTTTTAGTAAACAGTTGCTTGGGCCTCTTCACTGCAACTCTTTCCCGCTTCGCGGCGCGAGGCCGCTGACGGTAATAGAGCACCCCTTATTCCGAAGTTACGGGGCTAGTTTGCCGAGTTCCTAAACGAGGGTTCTCACTTGCGCCTGAGGATTTTCTCCTCGCCTACCTGTGTCGGTTTGCGGTACGGGTACCCGAAAGACTCCTTAGAGGATTTTCTCGGCAGCGTGGCGTCTGCGACTTTGTGAGCCTTACGGCTCTTGCTATAGCCCCTCAGGGAATATGACTCACCGGATTTGCCGGGCGAGTCCCCCTACAGGCTTAAACCCACACGTCCAATCGTGGGCTCGCATAGCCTCCTGCGTCCCCCCATCGTGATAACGTCTTTCAAGTAGTTCCGGAATATTGACCGGATATCCATCCGCTACGCCTTTCGGCCTCGCGTTAGGACCCGACTAACCCTGAGCGGACGAACCTTCCTCAGGAAACCTTAGGCTTACGGCGGAAAAGATTCTCACTTTTCTTATCGCTACTTATGCCGGCAGGGTCACTTCTCAACGCTCCACCAGTCCTTTCGGTCTGACTTCACTGCATTGAGAACGCTCTTCTACCATTGTCAGGATCCGAAGATCCTGTTCCAATCTATGGCTTCGGTTCTGTGCTTGAGCCCCGTTGAATTGTCGGCCCAGAGCCGCTTGACCAGTGAGCTATTACGCTTTCTTTAAAGGATGGCTGCTTCTAAGCCAACCTCCTGGTTGTCTAAGCGTCTCCAGATCCTTTCCCACTTAGCACAGAATTAGGGACCTTAGCCGATAGTCTGGGCTGTTTCCCTTTCGACGATGAAGCTTAGCCCCCACCGTCTCACTCCCGGGATACGTGTCGTTGGCATTCGCAGTTTGGTTGGATTCAGTAAGCTGGTAAGCCCCTTAGTCCATCCAGTTCTCTACCACCAACGCCGACCTCCCGAGGCTGCCCCTAAAGG
>CAVXJF010000017.1:0-977500 GCA_963762055.1 Vicinamibacterales bacterium | reverse complement strand
GGCGGGCGAGCGCCATTACCTGCATCAGGCTGCCGGCGTGCAATCCCGGCGCGGTCGGATCGAAGCCGACGTAGGCGGCGACCTTCTCACGCGCGAGCAGCTCTTTGGTGCCCTGCGTCGCGTCGTACACCAGACCGCGCCACTCAAGTTCCGAGAACAGATCGCTCATCGAGTCCATTATCATAATGCCGTGCTGGTCAGCCGGCGCGCGGCGCTCAACACCCTGATAGTTGGCGGAGTCGGCACAGTCATCGGCGGAGTGGCGTACGGGATCGCGTACTCACGTCATCAGATTCAGGTCGTCCGCGCCACCGTGCCGGTCTCGGGGCTCCCTCACGCCCTCGACGGTCTTCGCATCGGCCTGATCACGGATCTTCATCACAGTGAAATGGTGCCGGCCGGCGACGTCGTGCGGGCAGTGTCATTGATGATGTCGGAGCGCCCCGACCTCATCGTGCTCGGCGGGGACTATGTGACGTGGGGCGATCGGCAGTACGTCGCGCCGTGTTCAGAAGCCCTGACGGGTCTCGAGGCGCCGTTTGGCGTGTACGCGGTAGTCGGGAATCACGATGACGATCGCGATATGCCGGCCGCGCTGTCATCGCATGGATATGAAGTGCTCCGCGACGCGCGCACCACGGTCACAATCCGGGACGAAAAGATCGACCTCGTCGGCCTTCGCTTCTGGACGCGGCGCGCGCGCGATATCGCGCGGATCGTCAAGGGAGCGGCGTCGACTGTCGTGCTGCTCGCGCACGACCCGCGGCGGCTTGCGGAAGCGGCCGCGCTCAACATTCCGCTGGTTCTTTCCGGTCACACCCACGGCGGCCAGGTCGTGCTTCCCATCATCGGCGCGATCGCGGCGACGAAATTCCCCGTCGTCGCGGGCACCGGCGAGCGCGGCAAGACGTCGATCTTCGTCAGCCGCGGCGTCGGAACCGTGTACGTGCCGTACCGCCTGAATTGCCCGCCTGATGTGTCGGTGATCACGTTGAGCCGCCGGGGAATCGAAAATCGGGGTCGGGTGTGACCCCGATTTATTTCGTCAGAAAGCGGCGACCCTCGACACGCCAGCCGCCATTCAGCAGCAGTTGAATGGCCAGCGGATAAAGATGGTGCTCGCGCTCGAGGATGCGCGCCGACAGCGTATCGAGGTCATCGCTGTCCTTCACGGGCACGGCCTCTTGCAGCACGATCGGACCGCCATCCAGCTCCGCCGTGACGAGATGCACGGTTGCGCCGGTCCACTTCACCCCATGCTCCCGGGCCTGGTATTGCGCGTTCATTCCCGGAAAAGCCGGAAGCAACGACGGGTGAATGTTGACGATGGCGTTCGGAAAGGCGTCAAGGAACACGTGCGTCAGGAGACGCATGAAACCCGCAAGGCATACAAGGCGCACGTTGCGCTCCTGCAGCACTCTTACTAGCGCGCGGTCGTAATCCTCGCGCGTGGGATACGCGCCTTTGTCGGCGTGGTCGAGCACCACGGTCTCGATGCCCGCCTGTTGTGCGCGTTTCAGACCGGCAGCATCGGGCTGATTGGAAATCACCACCGAGATGTGTGCGTTCAGTCGACGCGATCTGATGGCCTCGATGATGGCCTGCAGGTTGGACCCGCGGCCCGAGATCAAGACTCCGAGCGTGCGGTTACTGTTCATGGGGTCAGACCCTATTTTTTCGTGTTTCGTAAATCGGCACTCAACTTGCCCACGGCACATGTCAGACGAGGTGTCGATGGCAAGAGCAAAACGAATAACCCGAGCGAATTACGTTTACCACGTATTGAATCGCGGCGCCAAAAAGGCGCTGCTCTTCGCGCAGCCGTCAGATTACCGCGCGTTTCAGGAGCTGCTGCTCACGGCGAAGCAGCGCGTACCCATGCGAATTCTTGCGTACTGTCTGATGCCCAATCACTGGCATTTACTGCTATGGCCATCGGGCGATGGCGACCTCAGCCGCTTCATGAGATGGCTGACAGTCACCCACGCAAGCCGCTGGGCGCGAGCGCATGAGTGCGTCGGCCATGGAGCGGTGTACCAGTCCCGTTTCAAGTCGATTCCGATCGAATGTGGGTCGCACCTATTCTGGACTTGGAGGTATGTGGAGCGGAACGCTCTGCGCGCGAATCTCGTTTCGAAAGCTGAAGATTGGCCCTGGTGCAGTCTGCAACGCCGCATCGCCAGTGCAGAATCAAGCGGCCTTGACGCGCCGCCAGTTCCACTTCCGGACAACTGGACGGAAGAGGTAAATAGCATTCAGACAAACGCTGAACTCGAAGATTTCCGCAAACGGATGAAGACTGGTAGGCCTTTTGGTCACGATGGGTGGTTTGCGAAGCAACCTTTAAGAGGCCGACCCGCCTTACGAAAATCGTAAAAATGGGGTCTGACCCCCTTTACCTGACGGCGAGGGTGTCGCTGGAGTATTCGAGGCCTTTGGGGGCGATCAGCACGCGCTTGGCGGGACTCGTTTCGATGTGTCCCGCGCGCAGCGCGGCGAACGGGAAACCTTTGACCACGTCGAGAACCGTCGGCACATCTTTCTCGGGCAGGTAAATCGCGAAGCCGGCGCCCATGTTCAGATTGCCGTACGCTTCAGCATCGTCGACGTTGCCGACAGACTGGATGAACTCGAACACCGGCTGAGGCACCGGCACCGTGTCGACGAGGTACGCGAACGATTCGCGAGCGCGCATCAGCTTGCGCCAGCCGTGGCCAGTGACGTTGACCGCGTAATGAATGTCCACGCCGCGGTCGAGGCAATCTTCGACTGCGCCAACGTAGATGTGCGTGGGATCCAGCAGGGCGTCCCCATACGGACGGCCGTCGCGAAGCGGCGTGAGATAACCATTGGGCGCGCGTTCGGCCACTGCCCGCGCGAGCGTGAGGCCGTTGGCGTGAATCCCAGAGCTTTCGAAGATGACAATCGCATCGCCAGCCTGAATGTTCGCCGCGATGAGGCGATCTTTCGGCTTGATGAGGCCTATCGCCGATCCCGCCAGCACGGCCGTCGCACGTTCGACGACACCATTGAGCGTCGGCGTCTCACCTCCACCCCACGCACATCGCGCCAGCTCACACGCTTTTCGCCAGCCTTCAATCAGGTCCGCGGCGCGGCTCTCGTCCTTGAACCAGTCCGACGATCCGACGCCGAGGTGCATCGCAACGGCAACAGGCAGCGCCCCGAGCGTAATCATGTCGTTGACGATCATCGCGACGGCATCTTGTGCGATGTGGTCGTAATAGGACCGGCCCGGCACGAGCCGGTACATCGCATCGGCGACGAGGTTCTTGGTGCCGAGGCCTTCCTCGACATGTGCGATGAAGCTATCCGGCGTCTCGACGAGGTAGGCGCTTTCGCCGCGGCTCATTTCGACTTCCGAGACGCCGAGACGCCGCAGCACGTCCGCCGTGGAACGGCCGGCGATCTGCGCGCGGCGCTTGAACGGATCAAGCACTCCGTAGTCGACCCCAGAGCCGGCGTAAGTAATTCGTTCCATCGAATGTTTTGCGTGCAGGCTCGCCCGCGCTCAGAACTCCAGCTTGTCGATGAGCGCCTGTCCGACGCGGCGAGTGTTGGACGATTCGGCGGCCTGCCAGTACCCACGGCGAACCGCCGCGAAGAAACTTTCTTCCTCGTAGTCTTCCTCGAGCATGTCGAACCCTTCGGCGATGAGCTCGATGGCACCCTCAGAGGTTTTTGTCTGCTCGAGGAACGAAAGCATCATCGGAGTGTTGCGAATCGCAACCGTTCCCACACCGAGCGCCAGAGGTGCGCGCGGCGGGTCGATTGATGGGATGCCGATCTCGACGAGCGCGCTCAACGCCTGCGCGTTCCCCGTGTTGGCAAGCGCGACAAGCGACGCCACCGTGTTGCGCAGCAGTTCCTGAAATCCGATGGTCGACTCCGCGAACTTCAGCGTCTCGATCAGATACGGCACATGGACGTCACAGTTGACGCCGAGCAGGCAAATGGCCGCCGCGATCGACGGCTGAATCTCGCGAGGGGCAGTACGCTGCAGCCCGGCCAGCGTGTCCATCGCGCGCGGATCTTTCAGCTTGCCCAGGGCGATCACCGCATCGACCTGGAGCGGGCCTGTCAGCTGAGCAATCCGCATCAGCGGCTCGAACGCATACGCCGCCCGGTAGTCACCAACCGCCTCGATGACCGCGCTCCTGAAGAAATCCTGGCCGCGTTCCAAATCGGCCAGCAGCGCCTTCCTGACACGCGGATCGGCATTCTGCGCCGCCAGAGCGCGCACGAGCGCCGGCCGCACGAACTCGCTTTCCTCCCGCTCGAGCGATCTGAGCAACACGGGAATCATGCTCGGCGTTGGATGATGCTCGTAGTACATGTAAGCCGCTGTCCGTACGCGATCGTTTGGATTGCTGACGATCTCGTGAATGAGGTCAGCGGTGCGCGGATCGTTGAACGCCGTCAACAGCACGAGCGCGCGGAACCTTACGTATTGATCTTTGTGCCCCTCGACCGCGCGAATCAGCGCCGGTGCCACGGCGTCTGGCGCGGCGCGCCGGAGCGACCGCGAGGCGTTCATGCGCACGTGAAACTCGAGATTTCCGAGCGAGTCGATCGCCGCTTGTATCGCCGTTGGCGTCATCGTCTGGGGACCGCGCTCCTGAGTGGAGGGCGCGGGTTCGGGAGTTTGCGCAGGTACGCCCGGCGCGGCGGTGAGCGCGGCGAGAAGTGCGAAGACCAGCCTATGTCTTGACGGCATTGTTGTCGAGCTTGAGCGCGAGCTGCAGATACGCGGCCTCATTGCGCGGGAACGCCACAGGATACTGGCCCGTGTAGCATGAAGTGCAATACGACGTACGCTGCGTCCCGACAGCGGACAGCATGCCCTCGAGGCTCAGGTAGCCAACGCTGTCGGCGCCGATGTATTTCTGAATCTCTTCGAGCGTGTGCGTCGCGGCGATCAACTCGGACCGGCGTGGCGTATCCACGCCGTAGAAGCACGGAGAGATCGTCGGCGGGCAGCTGATCCGCATGTGCACTTCCTTCGCGCCCGCGGCCTTGACCATCTTCACAATCTTGCGGCTCGTCGTGCCGCGCACGAGCGAATCGTCCACGAGCACGACGCGTTTGCCGTCGAGAATGCTGCGCACCGGATTCAGCTTTACGCGAACGCCGAAATGGCGGATCGACTGTTGCGGCTCGATGAACGTCCGCCCGACGTAATGGTTGCGGATGAGGCCGACACGCATCGGAATACCCGATTCCTCGGCGAATCCAATTGCGGCACACACGCCCGAGTCGGGCACGGGCACGATGACATCGGCGTCAACGGGCTTCTCGCGCGCAAGCAGCCGTCCGAGGTTCGTGCGCACCTCGTTGACGCTTTCGCCAAACACGTAGCTGTCGGGACGCGCGAAGTAGACGTGCTCGAACACACACTGCGACGGAGGCGCGGCGGGAAAGGGCTTGAACGACTTCACGCCCGACGCGCTGACGATGATGATTTCACCAGGCTCCACGTCGCGCACGTGGGTCGCTCCGATGAGATCGAGGGCACACGTCTCCGAGCAGACGATCACGGCGTCGCCGAGCCGGCCCAGGGCCAGCGGACGGAACCCATGCGGATCGCGCACCGCGATCAGCCTGTCCTTGGTCATCAACACCAGCGAAAACGCTCCCTGCACGTGCGAAATCGCTTCGACGATCGCGTCGTCGCTGTTTGCCGCACGCGATCGCGCATACAGGTGCAGAATCACTTCGGTGTCGGTGCTCGTCTGGAAGATCGAGCCGAGGCGGACCAATTCGTCCTTCAGTTCGGTCGCATTTACGATATTGCCGTTGTGTCCGATGGCAATCTGCCCGTGCCCGCACTCGATGAGAATGGGCTGGGCGTTGTCGATCTTGCTGTCGCCCGAGGTGGAATAGCGAACGTGGCCGATGGCGATGTGGCCCGGCAGCTTCTCGAGCGTTTTCTCCGAGAAGGCGTCCGCGACATAACCCATCGACTTGGAAATGCGCACCTCGGAGCCGTCAGATGCCGAAATGCCGGCGCTTTCCTGGCCGCGATGCTGCAGCGCGTAGAGTCCGAGATAGGTGAGGTTCGCCGCTTCGGTGTGGCCGAAAATGCCGAACACTCCACACTCTTCTTTTAGCTTGTCGTGGGGCCGTACTCCCCCGACGCGTGCCGCCCGAACCTGCGGTGGCCCGGCTTTGGTCGCAGCGATTTTCTGCTTAGTGGTCATTTCACCCTTCTGCTTACGCAGCTCGCTGCTTGAAAAACCTGTCGAGAGCGGTGTCCCAGGCTGTCTCGGCCTCGTTCACCGCAATGTCGAGAACACGACTCCCGTTAATTGAGACGTCGATTCGGCCGGTTCCGGTGGTTCCGATCTCGCGCGCCGGGACTTCGAAAGCCTTGGCCCGTGCCAGCAGCTCCGCCAGGCGCCCGCGCTCCACCGAAACAACGACCCGTGACGCCGACTCCGAGAACAGCGTCGATGGTGATGTCCAGGCCGACGGGGCGTCTACCGCCTCGAGATCGACGGAGAGACCGATGCCGTTCGTGCCGAACGTGCACTCGGCGAGGGTAATCGCCACGCCTCCCTCGGCGCAGTCGTGCGCCGATCGGATCAGCCCTTCACGCGTGCCGGCGACCAGAAGCTGCTGGAGCCTCTTCTCAGCCGCAAGATCGACGTCGGGCGGCATGCCCGCGATCATCCCTTCGGTAACCTTGAGATATTCACTGCCTCCGAGCTCGTGACGGTTCTCGCCTAGCAGCACAATCGCGTCGCCAGCGGCGCGGAAGCTGCGCCCGACAACGTGTCCCGCGTCTTCGATGAGGCCGACAACGCCAAGGACGGGTGTCGGGTAGATCGCTTTTCCGTCAGTTTCGTTGTAAAGGCTGACGTTGCCGCCGGTAATCGGAAGATCGAGCGCCTTGCACGCAGCCGTGATGCCCTCGACAGCCTTGCCGAACTGCCACATGATTTCGGGCCGCTCGGGATTACCGAAGTTCAGGCAGTTCGTGGCGCCGATCGGCTCGCCGCCTGCACACGCCACGTTGCGCGCGGCCTCGACGACAGCAAGCACCGCGCCGCGATACGGATCGAGGTAGCAATAGCGGCCGTTTCCGTCCACGGAAAGCGCCAAAGCGCGGTTGGTGCCCTTCACCCGAACGACTCCCGCGCCGGCGCCGGGCAGCACGAGCGTGTTCGTGCGTACCATGTGGTCGTATTGCCGGTACACCCAGCGCTTGTTGGCAATCGCCGGCGATTCGAGGAGGCGGCGGAACGCTTCGCCGTCCGAAAGGGCGGGCCGCTCGGACAACACCAGCTTCTGCACGTCGTCGAGATAACCAGGGCGCTCCATCGGTCTGTGGTAGACCGGAGCGTCATCGGTGAGCGCGCCGGTGGGAATCTCGGCCACGACCGTGCCGCGCTCGCGAACGCGCATCAAGCCGTCATCCGTGACGTCGCCGATGTGCGCGGCATGAAGGTCCCACTTGTCGAAGATCTCCTCGACCTCGCGCTCACGGCCGCGCTTGACGACCAGCAACATCCGCTCCTGCGATTCGGAGAGCATGATTTCGTACGCCGTCATGCCTGTCTCGCGCTGCGGAACGTGGGCCACGTCGATGTCAATTCCCGCTCCGCCGCGCGATCCCATTTCGCACGTGGAGCAGGTGAGACCCGCGGCGCCCATGTCCTGGATGCCGATCAATGCGTCCGTCTTCATCACTTCGAGGCACGCCTCGAGAAGAAGCTTCTCCATGAACGGGTCGCCAACCTGGACTGCCGGCCGCTTCTCCGCGGAGTTCTCGTCGAACTCGGCCGATGCCATCGTCGCGCCGTGTATGCCGTCGCGGCCGGTCTTCGAGCCGACGTAATAGACGGGATTCCCGGTGCCTTTCGCAACGCCTTTAACAATCTCGTCGGCCCTCGCGAGGCCGAGACAAAAGACATTCACCAGCGGGTTTCCGGCGTAGCACTCTTCGAACGCGATTTCGCCGCCCACGGTCGGGATGCCGATGCTGTTGCCGTACCCGGCAATCCCGGCGACCACGCCTTCCATATTCCGCCGCACGCGAGGATCGTCGAGCTCTCCGAACCGCAAGGAGTTCATCAACGCGATCGGCCGGGCGCCCATCGTAAAAATGTCGCGGATGATGCCTCCGACACCTGTCGCCGCACCCTGGTATGGCTCGATGAACGACGGATGATTGTGCGATTCGATTTTGAAAACGGCGGCCAGACCGTCGCCGATGTCCACCGCCCCCGCATTTTCGCCGGGTCCCTGCAGGACACGCGGCCCAGTCGTCGGCAGGTTGCGCAGATGGACGCGCGAGCTCTTATAGCTGCAGTGCTCCGACCACATCACGGAAAAAATGCCGAGCTCGGTGAGACTCGGCTCGCGGCCGAGCGATTTGACGATGCGCTGATATTCCTGCTGGTTCAGGCCGTGGCGCTCGAGCGTCGCGTTGTCGAAAGCGCTCATGCCGAAACGGTCCCGGCTGCGGTCAGCGTTCCGTTCGCGTGGCTCCTGATGACGGATTCGAACATGACCAGCCCGTCGGCGCTGCCAAGCGCCTGCTCGCATGCACGTTCCGGGTGCGGCATCAAACCGACGACGTTCCGCCCTTCGCTGCAGATGCCGGCGATCGACTCTATGGACCCATTCGGGTTCGACTCGTCCGTCGCGACACCGGATTGGTTGACGTAGCGGAACACGATCTGCCGGTTCTGCTCGAGCTTGCGCAGCTCCTCCGGCGTGGTGAAGTAGTTGCCCTCGCCGTGCGCGATGGGCATATGGAGCACCTGCTGAGGACTGCATGCAAGCGTAAACGGCGTGTCGGTCTGTTCAACTCGGACATGCACGTACTCGCAGCGGAACTTCAGACCGCGATTCCGCAGCATCGCCCCGGGAAGCAGGCCGGCCTCGAGAAGTATCTGGAACCCGTTGCAGATGCCAATCGTCGGCCCACCCGCCGCCGCGAACGCCCTCACGGCATCCATGACCGGCGAAAAGCGGGCGATCGCACCGGTCCGGAGGTAATCCCCGTGCGAAAACCCTCCTGGAAGAATCACGACATCCGCGCCGCGAAGGTCGGTCTCCTTGTGCCAGACGAACTCGGCGTCCTGGCCCAGCACGTGTTTCGCGGCGTGATACGCGTCGTGATCGCAGTTGGAGCCAGGAAAGACGATGACGGCGAATTTAGTAGGCATAGCTCAACGTGACGCCCCGTCTATCTCGATTCGATAGGACTCGATGACAGGATTCGCGAGCAGCTTGTCCGCGACCTCCGACGCCATCGCCCGCGCTTTGTCACTCGAATCGGCTGCGAGCTCGAGCTCGAAATATTTGCCTTGCCGGACGTCCTCGACACCGCCGTAACCCAGCGAATGCAGGGCATCGACGATCGTCTTCCCCTGGGGATCGAACACCGACGGCTTCAAAGTCACGAACACACGCGCGCGCATCAGGACACTCCCGCCCTTCGACTTTGCTCAGGGCGCCCCGAGCGTGAGTCGAGGGGCGCGGCGACCGGCACCTTGAACACACGGTCGAACACCTGGTCTACGTTCTTGAGCTGCACCTTCAAGTCGAACGCATCGTCGATGGTCTTGCGATCGAGCACGGCCATCACGTCGGCGTCCGCCAGGAGCAGCTGCCTGAAATCTTTGGCTTCGTCGTACGAACGCAGCGCATTGCGCTGTACCCACTCGTAGGCCTGCTCGCGGGAGACGCCGCGTTGAGCGAGCTCGAGCAGCACCGTCCCCGAGAACACCACGCCGCGTGAGAGCTCGAGGTTCTGACGCATGCGGTCGGGATTGACGACGAGCCCCTTCACGATGCGCGTGAACCGCCGCAACATGTGGTCGAGCGCGATGAAGCTGTCGGGGAGAATCACCCGCTCGACAGACGAGTGCGAGATGTCGCGCTCGTGCCACAACGCGATGTTCTCCAGCGCGGCGTGGGCGTTGGCCCTGAGCAGCCTGGCCAGCCCGGTAATCTGCTCGCACCCAACCGGGTTTCGCTTGTGGGGCATCGCCGATGAGCCCTTCTGCCCTTTTCCGAACGGCTCCTGCACTTCGCCGATCTCGGTCTTCTGCAGGCCCCGCACTTCGAGCGCGAACTTCTCGAGTGACGCGCCCGTAATCGCGATGGCCATGAGGAGCTCGGCGTGACGGTCGCGCTGGATCACTTGTGAAGACACCGGCGCGGGCTCGAGACCGAGCCTGCGGCAAATGGCGGCTTCAATTGACGGGTCGAGATGAGCGAACGTGCCGACGGCGCCGGACACCTTGCCAACGGTAATGACCGCGCGCGCGCGCACCAGCCGCTCCAGGTCGCGCACCAGCTCCGCATACCACAGGGCAAGCTTGAGGCCGAAGGTCATCGGTTCCGCATGGACGCCGTGCGTGCGGCCCATCATCGGCGTGCCGCGATGCTCCTCGGCACGGGCGCGGACGGCCTCGAGCAGCGCCTCCATGTCCTTCATGAGCAGGTCGGTCGCCTCTCGCATCTGAATCGCCTGCGCTGTGTCGACGACGTCGGAAGAGGTCAGGCCGAAATGGAGCCAGCGTGCGGAAGGGCCGACGTGTTCGGCGACCGCGGTGGTAAAGGCGATGACGTCGTGCTGCGTCGTTTCTTCGATGGCTGCAATGCGTGCGACGTCGAACGTCGACTTGTCCCGGATGTCGCGCGCCGCCTCTTGCGGAATGATGCCGGCCTCGGCCATTGCCTCGGCAGCCGCGATTTCGACCTGGAGCCAGGTCTCGAATCTCCGCTGTTCGCTCCAGATACGCCCCATGTCGGGGTGGGTGTAGCGAGGAATCATTTAATGATCGGCGATCGGCGCTCGGCCATCGTCCATCGTCTTGTCATCGTTTGCGTCTAGTTCAAGTCGAGCCGTTCGCGCGGAAGCGTCAGTCCGTTCACCTGTCCGAGCACGGTGGCAGCGAGCGATCCGTTGGCGAACAACTCTCCAGCGACCCGCTGAACATCGGCCGGCGTGACCCGTTCGATCCCTTCCAGCGTTTCGTCGAGGCTGAACTGGCGATCGAAGTAGATCTCCTGGCGGGCGAGGTGCGACATGCGGCTCGAAGTGTTTTCGAGGCTGAGCATGACACTGCCCTTCAGATGATCTTTCGCCCGGCGGAGCTCGCTGTCGGGCACGGCCGTCTGTTTCATGCCGCGCATCTCTTCGACGACGAGATCGATCACCTGGCCGACGGCCTCGTTCGAGCAGCCGGCATATACCGTCAGGTAACCGGCATCGCGATACGCGTTGATTCCGGAAAATACCGAATACGCGAGCCCTCGCTTCTCGCGGATGTTCTGAAACAAACGCGAGCTCATCGAGCCGCCGAGCATCGTGTTCATCACATAGCTTGCGTAGCGCGCACTGTGGTTCTGCGGGTAGCTGCTCGCGCCGAGACAGATGTGGCTCTGCTCGAGCTCTTTATTGCGGATGACGACCTTGGGAATGACGTGCGGCGGTCCGCCGTTCTGCTCCGCCCCGGAGGACGGCATCGTTCCGAAGGCCGCCTCGAGCGCCTCTTTCAGCTGTGGGTGCTCGAGGTTGCCCGCGGCGGAAATGATGACGTTTTCGGCCGCGTACGCACCGCGGAAATGGCCGCGCAGCCGTTCCTGCGTGAGAGCCTCGACGCTCTCTTTCGTCCCGAGGATCGGACGACCGAGGGGGTGCCCTTCCCAGAATGCCTGCGTGAAAATCTCGTGGACGAGATCGTCGGGCGTGTCCTCGACCATCTTGATCTCTTCGAGGATTACTTTCTTCTCACGCTCGATGTCCACCTCGTGAAAAGCCGGGCGCAGCACGATATCCGACAGGATGTCGACGGCCAGTGGAAGATGTTCGTCGAGCACTTTGACGTAGTAGCTCGCGTACTCTTTCGCCGTAAACGCGTCGAGCTGCCCGCCAATCGAATCGACGGCCTGCGCGATGTCCTCGGCGGTGCGCGTCGCCGTGCCCTTGAACAGCATGTGCTCGACGAAGTGCGCGATGCCGCTTTCTTCGTCGGTCTCGTGGCGGGATCCGCGCTTCAGCCACACACCCAGGCTGACGGACCGCACGTGGCTCATCTTTTCAGTGACGAGACGAATCCCGTTGTCGAGTGTGTCGCGAACAATCATGGATGATGATGATGACAAACGCCGTGCACACCGCTCGGACCCGCCTCGCGGGGCCCGTAGGAGTTGAAAGGTTGAGAGCGAGCTGCAAGGATCTTAACACGAGTACAATCGAGTTACGGAAGCGAAGATGCCCAACGTACGGAACGGGTTAGCGGCGGATACCCGGCCGGATATCGGGTCGATGGATCTCGCAGAACTGGAGCGCGCGCTCGAGTCGCACGGGCAGGCGCGGTTTCACGCGCGTCAGATCTTTCGCTGGATCTATGCGAAAGGCGAATCCGACTTCGAAAAAATGACAGATTTGTCGAAGCCGCTTCGCGCCGATCTGGTCGCGCACTTCCGCGTCGCCACGCCTGTCGTGATCACGAAAGACGTGTCGTCGGACGGAACGGTGAAGTTCCTTCTCGGCCTCGAAGACGGCCGCCGGATCGAATCGGTGTTCATCCCCGACACGCCGAGCCAGACGTTCTGTATTTCCACGCAGGTTGGATGCGCGATGAAATGCGGATTCTGCCTGACCGGCAAGATGGGGCTGGTCCGCAACCTCACGCCTGGCGAGATCGCCGGTCAGGTGCGCGTCCTCGCGGGAGAGCTGGGGCTACGCGACACGAAATTCAACATCGTCTTGATGGGAATGGGCGAGCCGCTCCACAACTACGACAACACCATGAAGGCGCTGCGGATGCTGAACGACGAGCACGGACTCGCCGTGTCACCCAGGCGTGTGACCCTGTCGACGGTCGGCGTGCTGCCGGCGCTCGAACGGCTGGCCGACGAACCGTTGATGCCGAATCTGGCGATTTCGCTGCACGCAACTACGGAAGATCAGCGTGAAGCGCTCGTGCCGGTCAACCGGAAATACGGGCTGATCGATATTCTCGAGGCAGCAAAGAACTTCCCCGCGCGGCGCCGCAACCGCATCACGTTTGAGTACGTGCTGCTTCGAGGCGTGAATGACACCCCGGAAGACGCGCGGCGACTGGTCCGGCTGCTCGGCAACATCCGCTGCAAGATAAACCTCATTCCCCTCAACGAAGCCGCGGGGATTGCGTTCGAGCGCCCGTCCGACGATCGCGTGGACGCGTTCGCCCGGATTCTCGCAAAGGCTGGATTGATCGTGTCGGTGCGAAAGAGCCGCGGCCGTGACATTCGCGCGGCTTGCGGCCAGCTCATCGTCGAAGGAACGAGCAAGTCGACGGGCCAGCAGGCGGCCGACCTGCTTGCCTAGAGAACGACGCCAGCAAGCCCGCGCTCCCCGTCGGTAAGCGCAACGGTGACCCATTCGTTTCGCACGCGTCCGGGCGGGATGCGCACTTTCAGATAGTTATCGGTCACCACTACCGACCCATCTTCAATCGTCAGCCCCGGCCGCACCGCACCATCCTGCGTGCGATGAAAGCGCTGGTTCAATTCGCGTCCGATCGCGCGGATGCTGGCTGCCCGGGCGCGAACGATGGATCCGTGCACTTTAGGGGTCTGCGCCGTTGCCGCGGTACCGGGGCGATCGGAATATGGAAACACGTGCACGTGCGTAAGTGGCGATTCCGCGAGATAGGCCTCCAGAACGCCGAAATCTTCGTCCGTCTCGCCCGGGAATCCGACGATGACGTCGCTCCCGATTGACGCGTGCGGCATAGCGGCGCGAATGCGATCGACGAGGCGGCGGTAATACGCCAGCGTATACGGACGCCGCATCGCCACGAGCATGCTATCGCTGGCGTGCTGAAGCGGAAGATGAAAGTGTGGCGCAAAGCACGATGACCGCCCCACGAGATCGACGATCGCGTCCGAGCAGTCCATCGGCTCGAGCGAGCTGATGCGGATACGGATGCCGTGTGCGTGCCGCTCGATCGCCTCGAGGAGATGCAGCAGCGTGGTGCCGCCATCCAGATCCCGGCCGTACGACCCGAGATGCACACCGGTGACGGCAACCTCCCGATAGCCGGCACGGCTCACACGATCGAGCTCGTTCAGCACGTCCTGCAGCGGACGGCTACGTCCTGCTCCGCGAGTAGAGGGAATGATGCAGTAGGCGCAGATTTGATCGCAGCCGGTCTGCACCCGGAGCGTAAATGCCGTCCGGCCCGCCAGTCCAGGCGCGATCTCGGCGCCGCAGCTGCCCTCGCCGTCGCCGAACCGCTGGGCCGTGGTCAAGCCGATTTCCTGGGAGAAGTCTTCTTTACGTTCGTTGGGGACGATCTGCACGACGCCTGGGAGGTCGGCGATTTCGTCAGGACGCCGCGTCGCGTAGCAACCGGTGACGACGATTCTGGCGTTCGGGTTTTCACGCGCGATCTTCCGGATGATCTGCCGCGTGCCCTGATCGGCCGCGCTCGTGACTGAACACGTATTTACCACCACGAGATCGGCGTCGCGCGTCTCTCGGGCGCTGGTACCTCCGGCGGCGATCAACTGCTCCTCGATCTGGAAGGAGTCAGCCTGGTTCACGCGGCAACCGAACGTGACGATGGAATACTTCACGGCAACAGGGATTAGGAGCTACCGAGCTTGCGCGCGGCCTCCTCTACCTTCTCCGCCAGACCGCGTTTGTACTTTTCCACTCGCTCAGCGATACCTTCGTCGCCGAGCGCGAGGATCTGCGCGGCGAGAACGCCGGCGTTCGTGGCGCCCGGCTTGCCAATCGACACGGTGGCGACCGGCACACCCGGAGGCATTTGCACGGTCGAAAGAAGCGCGTCGAGGCCGTTGAGCGCCGATGAATCGATAGGCACGCCGATGACCGGCTTCGTCACGTGCGCTGCCACGACTCCGCCGAGATGGGCGGCCGCGCCGGCACCGACGATGAACACTTTTACCCCCCGGGTCTCAGCCTCGCCGAGCAGCCGCATGACGCGTTCGGGCGAGCGGTGCGCCGAGGCCACCGTCATCTCCACGGAGATGCCCAGCTCCTTCAACACGTCGACCGCTCCCTGCATGACTGGTGCGTCGTTGGGAGATCCCATCAGAATCAGAACTTGCAGTGGTAGTGGTGGCATATTTTGTCTAACGGAGCGCCTTGGCGCCGATGTCCTTCCGGTAATGCATGCCTTCGAAGCCGATCTCCCCGACGGCCTCATATGCGCGCGCGATCGCCGTCTGATAATCCTGACCGGACGCGACGACCGTCAAGACCCGGCCGCCGGCGGTGACGATGTCGCTACCGCGCCTGGCGGTGCCCGAGTGGAACACGTTCACGTCGGGAAGTGCCTCTGCCGTTTCGAGGCCTCGAATCACTTTACCCGTCTCGTAGGCTTCAGGATAACCGCCCGACGAAATCACCACGCCGACTCGCGGCTCGGGCGCCAGCGTCACGCGGCTCGTGGCGAGCTCTCCTTCCGCGGCGCTTATCAATAGGGGAGACAGATCGTCGGCAATCATCGGCAGAATGACCTGCGCTTCCGGATCGCCAAACCGCACGTTGAACTCGATCACTTTCGGGCCGTCGGCCGTCAGCATCAATCCGACGAACAGAAACCCGCGGAACTCGCTGCCTTCGGCGCGCATGCCGTCCAGAACCGGCGCCACGATCTCGTCCATGACGCGCGTCTGCATCGCTGCGTCAAACAACGAGCTCGGGGCGTACGCGCCCATCCCTCCGGTGTTGGGGCCGGCATCTCCATCGAGAGCGCGTTTGTGATCCTCGGCCGAACCAAGCGGCAGCGCGCGTGTGCCGTCGCTCAGCACGAAAAACGACGCTTCGCGGCCGACGAGCAGCTCTTCGATGACGATGCGGTCGCCGGCGTGGCCGAACCGCTTGTCGGTCATCATGCCGTGCACTTCCGCTTCGGCGTGGCGCAGGTCAGGAGAAATGACGACGCCTTTGCCGGCAGCCAGGCCGTCGGCCTTGAGCACGACCGGGAACGTGAACTCGCCGCTCTTGAGGACCGCAATCGCCTGCGCTGCCGAATCGCACGATCGGTATCGCGCTGTCGGCACGTTGTAGCGGTGCATGAACTCCTTGGCGAAGACCTTGCTCGACTCGAGCCGGGCGGCGCGCTGCATCGGTCCGAGCAGCAGATCGCCGCTCGCCTCGAACGCATCCGCGATCCCGCGACTCAGCGGCAGTTCGGGGCCCACAATCGTGAAATCGATCTCTTCGCGGCGCACGATCTCGGCGACGGCACGAGGATCCGCCGGATCGACCGGGATGCACCGCGCGATGCGGCTGACGCCGGCATTTCCGGGAGCACAAATGATCTCGGAAACGGCGCGTTCGGAGGCCAATTTCCACGCCAAAGCGTGTTCGCGCCCCCCGCTGCCGACAACCAGAACTCTCGTGAAACTCACGGTTTGGTAGTAAACTCTTGGATATAAAAGGGTTAATCTGCAGGACTAATTCGTTGACGGGGCTACATCTTTGCGCCTAAGATGCGCAGTCCCGAATTAGCGTAACACAAACGTTATTCAAGACAACGTGACGCGAAGTCATCCGTGTCACGGAAACGCCCGAATTTGAGGGGGTGTCATTAAGCGTGGCGGAAGTTAAAGTTCAGGACGGGGAATCGATCGAGAGTGCGCTCCGGCGATTCAAACGGAAGGTTCAGCAGGAAGATATCATCAAGGATATCAAGAAGCACTCCTTCTACTTGAAGCCCGGAGACAAGCGCAGGGCCAAGCAGGCACTGGCGCGCAAACGAAACCGCAAGAAAATGCGACGCGACGCAGAGTAAAGGGCGCGAGCAAGGGGCGACACGATGGAGTTCCAAGACAAGATCCTGAGTTGTGTGGATTGCGGCGCGGAGTTCGTGTGGACGGCTGGTGAACAGCTCTTTTTCGCGGACAAGAACTTCAAGAACGAACCAAAGCGCTGCAAGGCCTGCAAGGCCAAGCGCGCGGCTCGGGCGGCTTCGCCCGGGATTCGTGAACGTGTCGAAACGACTGCGACGTGCTCTGCATGTGGCAAGGAGACGACGGTCCCGTTCCGTCCGACCCAGGGTCGCCCCGTGTTCTGCAAAGAATGTTTTCAGCAAAGAAAGTTTGCCGGAGCGGGAGGACTCTAAGTCCTTCCGCTTCGGATGGTCAGTAGCCCACACAACCGGTCCGTTCTCTACAATCTCCTTCTCTCGTTACGCCCGGGTCAATGGACGAAGAACCTCTTCGTCTTTGCGGCCCTGGTGTTCGCGCAGCGTCTGGGCGATGGTGTCGCCGTTGCCCGCACCGTGCTCGCATTCGCCGTGTTCTGCGCGTTGTCAGGCGCGGTATACCTCATCAACGATGTCTTCGATCGAGAGCAGGATCGGATTCACCCGCTCAAGGCCAGCCGTCCGATCGCCTCGGGCGCGCTGAACCCCGGCATCGCGCTCACCTTCGCGGCGATCCTGGCAGCGGCGGCGCTGGCCGTGGCACTCGGGCTGGGCCTGCAGTTTTTCGAAATGGCGGCCGCGTACGTCGTGCTGCTGATCGCCTATTCGGCGTTCCTGAAGAACATCGTCATTCTCGACGTGCTGACGATCGCCGCGGGTTTCACGCTGCGCGCCAGCGCGGGCGCGGCGGCGATCGGCGTGCCGATCAGCCACTGGCTGCTCGTCTGTACGATGCTGCTCGCGCTGTTCATCGCCTTGAGCAAGCGGCGCCATGAACTGACGCTGCTGACCGGATCGGCGACCGACCACCGGCCGATTCTGAGCGATTACACGCCGTACTTGCTCGACCAGATGATTTCGGTAGTTACCGCCTCGACGCTGATCGCGTATGCTTTCTACACGATCAGCCCCGAAACGACGCAGAAGTTCGGAACCGATCTGTTGAGCCTGACTATTCCCTTTCCGCTCTACGGAATTCTTCGCTATCTCTACCTCGTGCATCAGCGCGATCAGGGCGGCAGCCCGGCCGAACTGCTCCTCAACGATCGGCCCCTCCTCGCGTGCGTCGCGCTCTGGGCGCTTTCGGTGATCCTCATCATTTACCGGTAAAATCGTAGGAATGCCCAAGGCACGCGTCGCGCTCCTTCGTACCAGACCGGAAACCGTCCTCGCGGACTATCACCGGCTGATGAACCTCGCCAACTATCAGGACATCGTTGCGAAAGACGCCGACACTGCCCTGAAAGTGAACATTTCGTGGCATTTCTTCTTTCCCGGCAGCTCGACGACACCGTGGCAGCTCGAAGGCGTCATTCGCGCCATGAAGCGGGACGGTTATTCTTCCGACCTGCTCCATGCGTGTCATAACCGCACCGTCGTCATCGATGCGCGGCTCGGGGAGCGCGAAAACAAACAACTGCCGGTGATCGAGGCGCACGGCCTGCGCAACGTGCACATCTACGAAGGCGAGGAGTGGATCAACATCCGCGACGCCGTCGGAGACCTGACGAAAGACTTTCTCTGCCTGAACGAGGTCTACCCGAAGGGGTTCATGATCCCGCGGCGGTTCATCGGCGAGAACATCATCCATTTGCCGACCGTCAAGACGCACGTGTTCACGACGACCACGGGCGCCATGAAAAACGCGTTCGGCGGGCTCCTGAACGAACGGCGTCACTGGACCCATCCCGTCATCCATGAAACGCTGGTCGACCTGCTCATGATCCAGCAGCGCATTCATCGCGGCGTGTTCGCCGTGATGGATGGTACATTTGCCGGCGACGGCCCGGGGCCGCGCTGCATGATCCCGCGGGTCAAGAACGTGATTCTCGCCAGCGCCGATCAGGTCGCCATCGACGCCACCTCGGCAAAGCTGATGGGCTTCGATCCGCTGTCAATCAAGTACATCCGTCTGGCGCACGAACGCGGGCTCGGCTGCGGCGATCCGCGCGACATCGAAGTCGTGGGCGACGCAGACGCCGCCGCCGAGAACTGGCATTTCGAAGGACCATTCCGCAAGATGACGTTCGCCGCGCGAATGCAGCACAAGATCTACTGGGGCCCGCTGCGGAAGCCGGTCGAGTGGTCGCTGAAGACCGTGCTGGCTCCATGGGCGTATGCAGCGAGCGTCGTCTACCACGACAGTTTCTGGTATCCGTTGAAGGCCAAGGCGCTCATGCACGATGTCCTGGCGAGCCCCTGGGGTCGCCTGTTCCGAGGCTGGGAAACCGCGGTCGCAGACGAGAACGGGTACGCGAACGTCGGCGCGAGCGCGGCCGACGTCGAGCGCACGGGCATGCGGGCGTTGATCCGTTCGATTGGAATTCTCGGCACCTGCCTGCGAGAGGCGCCGGAGTTCGCTGCGCGGCGCGCGCACGCGCGCACAAAGTAGAGCAGAGAGCCGAGAGCAAAGAGCACATATGGCTGATTTCAATATCCGGACCGACGCCGTCGACGTCGAACAGATCATGCGCCAGATTCGGGCGCGGATTCAGGCGAAGCGCGGGGTCGACTACACCGAAGAGCAGATTCAGGAGCTGGCGAACGTCAAACTCGAGCGCTTTCTGGATCCGAAGGGCGTCCGCTCCGATCTCGTCGAGCAGTTCAGGCGTGCCCGCGATCGTCAGTTGGAGCCGTTCCAGCCGGAACAGTACCGGCTTCGACGCAGCCACGATGTACGGCAGCCACCGCTTTTTGATTCGCCTGTTTCGCAAGCTCTTCAACCCGCTTCTCAAGCTGCTGTTCAATCCCAACACTCTGATTCAGGTCATCGACAAGCAGACCAAGATCAACGCGCTCTATGAAAAGGAGTTCTACCTTCTTCGCGAAAAGAGTCAGCGGCGCGACGAAGTCGATGTCCTCTATTACGAGCTCGTACACAACCTCGTGCTCGAGCTCACCCGGGTCGGCATCGAAAACCGGAATGTGAAGATGCGGCTCGAGTCGCTCTCGAGCCGGATGGACTTCGACGAACGCCGCGCGCGCGCGCTGGAGGGAGTGGTTCAGTATCGGACCGGCACCGCGCCGGCGCGTGAGCCGCAACCGGCGAGGCCGCGTCACGAGGACCGTCCGTTCCAGCAGGTGAAGCCTTCCCCGCCGCCATCCCAACCTGAGGCGCCTGTACCGCCGGCAGCGGCAGGTCAGGGGAGTCCCGAAGCGGAGTCCGGCGAATCGAATACGGCGCGGCGGCGCCGGCGGCGCCGCCGTGGACGCCGCGGCGGACGCGGACGCACGCAAGATGGCACCCCGCTCGCAGCCGATGCCCCGGCCGACGGATCCGTCACACCGCCGCACGGCGATCCCACGGCCGACGCCGCGCTCACGGACGCGGGCGGCGAATCGGATTTCGAATCGGATTCTGATTCCGGCGAAGACGAAGGGCCGGACCCCTCGGCGCAGTGAAGCTCGCGGTCGTGGTGCAGCGATATGGCGCCGACATCAACGGCGGCGCCGAGCTCCACGCGCGGTATGTGGCCGAGCACCTCTCGAAACACGCCGAGGTCGAAGTACTGACGACGTGTGCCCACGATTACGTCACGTGGCGCGATCATTATCAGCCGGGCGTCGAGCAGGTCAACGGCGTCGCCGTACGCCGCTTTCAGGTCGATCACGAGCGTGACGTGAAGATCTTCGCGAAGTGGTCCGACCGGGTCTTCGGCGAACGTCATTCGTATCTCGACGAGCTCAAGTGGCTCGCCGCGGAAGGTCCGACCAGCAGCGCGCTTCTCTCCCATCTGCGATCCGCCGAGGCAGACTACGACTACGTGTTCTTCTTCAGCTACCGCTACTACCATGTGTACCATGGCATCAGGACCGTACCGTCGCGCGCGATCCTCGTACCGACGGCCGAACGAGACTACGCAATCGGGCTCGCCATTTCGCCGGAGATATTCAACGCCGTGCGCGCCATCATGTACAACAGCCCTGAAGAGCAGCGGCTGATTCAGGCGGTGTCGAACAATCACGATGTGCCCGGCGTCGTCGTCGGCGTCGGATCGGAGATCCCCGAAACGGCGTGCGGCGATCGGTTCCGCCAGAAATTCGGGATCAACGGGCGGTTTGCGCTTTACGTGGGCCGGATAGACGAGAACAAGGGATGCAAAGAGCTGTTTTCGTTTTTCCTCAACGGGCTGCCAGCTCTCCCTCCAGGCCTGCGGCTCGTGCTGATCGGCAAGGAGATTCTCCCCATCCCCGAGCACCCGCGCATCCATCATCTCGGTTTTCTGGACGACCGCGACAAATACGACGCGCTGGCAGCTGCCGACCTGCTTCTGATGCCGTCGTACTTTGAAAGCCTTTCGATGGTTGCGCTCGAGGCCTGGGCGCTTGGCAGGCCCGTGCTTGCGAACGGGAAGTGCGAAGTGCTTCGAGGTCAGTGCATTCGCAGCAACGCCGGCCTGTATTACGAGACCGAAGCCGAGTTCATCGAAGCGCTTCGGGCGATCGCCGAGAGCCGCAGGCTCAACGCCGCATTCGGCGACAACGGCCGCAGCTTCTTCCGGCGGCACTATGCGTGGCAGGTCATCGAGCAGAAATATCTCGATATGCTCGCGCGCCTGCAGCAGGAAGGCGCCGTCGCCCGGCAGCTTTCGCAACCGGGCTGGTTCGCGCGGCGGCGAAAGACGTTGCGCCCGGCCGCAGAAGTCCTGGCCGAACTCCCGTCAGGCCCGGTGTTGAATTGATCAAGCCGAAGATTCACCAGGTGCTCGCGACGCTCGGCTATGGCGATGCCATCGGCCACGAAGTGCTCGGCATCCAGCGGGCGCTCCGCGGCGCCGGCTTCGAGTCCGACATCTTCGTGCAGACCGCCGACCCGCGGCTCGAAGATCGCACGCGCGACTACCACGACCTGATCGAGGAAAGCGACCCGTCGAACATCCTGATTCATCATTTTTCGATCGGTTCCAGGGCCTCGCGCATCACATACGCGCTGCCCGATCGCCAGGTTCTCGTCTACCACAACATCACTCCGCCGGAGTTCTTCGTCGACGTCCACGAGCAGCTTGCGGAGCAGTGTTTCAAGGGCCGCCGCGAGTTGACCGTCTATCCCGCGCGCGTCGATCTCGCTCTCGGCGATTCCGAATTCAACCGCCAGGAGCTCGAAGCGCTGGGGTTCAATCCCACAGGCGTGCTGCCGGTCGTGCCCGATTTTTCTCATCTCGATCTGGAGCCGAACGACCTCGTCGTGCGTGAGTTCGACGACGAGTGGACGAACATCCTTTTCGTTGGACGGATCATCCCGAACAAGCGCATCGAAGACGTGATCCGCTACTTTCACGCCTATCAGCGCACCTTCAACCCACGCTCCCGGCTGCTGCTTGTTGGATCCTACGGAGGATTCGAGAAATATCTCGCGACGCTGCATCACCTCATCGCGCGGCTCGGCGTCGCCAACGTACATTTCAGTGGCCACGTCACCGACGCCGAATTGTCGGCATATTACGACACGGCCGACCTATTCCTGTGCGCGAGCGCCCACGAGGGCTTTTGTGTGCCGATCGTCGAGTCCTTCTACAAGCAAATTCCCGTCGTCGCTTACGCCGCCACGGCGGTGCCAGCCACGATGGACGGCGCCGGCGTGCTGTACTCGACGCAGGATCCTCTGCAGGTTGCGGCGCTGCTCGACACGATTCTCGACGACGCTCGGCTGTACGACCAGATTGTGGCAAAACAGGACGAAGCGCTCGCACGGCTCCGCGCCCAGGATTTCGACGGCACGCTGCTGCGTTACGTCGATCAGGTGCTGAAGGACCCTCGGAAGCCCGTTCCGCAGGTTGCCTGGGACTTCTGGGATCAGTTCCGGCTTGCCGAAGAGCTCTTCGAGCTTCAGCAATATCGTCCGGCGATCTTCAGGGGGCTTCCCGAAAGTCCCGAGTCGAAAAGCGGCCTCGTCGAGGAAAAGCGCTGATGGTGGTGAACCAGTGGGTGCCGGCCGCCCACAAGGGTGATGCCATCGGCGACAGCGCGCGCCGCATGCGATCGCTTCTCCGCGCGATGGGACATGATTCGGATATCTTCGCGCTGACGATCGACGACGACCTCCGGCACGATGTGCTGCCGTTTTCGGATTCGGCCTCGAAGCGCGCGGACGTCACGCTCTTTCACTTCGCGCTGCCGTCGCCCATGTCCGAGGCCTTCCGCGGGCTGCCCCATGGGCGGGTCCTGCAATATCACAACGTCACCCCGGCGAAGTTCTTTGCGCCGTACGCGCCAGCTCTCTTCCGTCTGGCGTCGATTGCGCGCGCTGAGCTGGCGAGCCTGGCTCCTGTATCCGACCTCGCACTGGGCGATTCGGAGTACAACCGCCAGGAACTCGACGAGCTGGGATTCGCGCGCACCGGCGTACTGCCGATTGCGGTAGACACCGCTCGGCTGACCAACGCGCCTGCGCATCCGGTGCTGGAAGACATTCTCGACGACGGGCTCGTCAATTTCCTGTTTGTCGGCCGAATCGCGCCGAACAAGAAGATAGAAGATCACATCAGGCTCGCCGAACAATACAAGCGCCATATTGACGCCTACTATCGCTTCATCTTCGTAGGACGTTATGACGTGGTGCCGCAGTATTACGCCACGATACGGGCGCTGCTGGCCGAGTACAAGATGCTGGAGGACCGCTTCATCTTCACGGGACCGGTTCCGGATGACGAGCTCGCTGCCTACTATCGGGCGTCGAGCGTGTACATCTCGCTGAGCGAACATGAAGGGTTCTGTGTGCCGCTCGTCGAAGCGATGGCCATGGACGTGCCGGTTCTCGCTTACAGCGCGGCCGCGGTTCCCGACACCCTCGGCGGCGCCGGGCTGCAGTTCGCGCCAAAAGACCTCGAGTACGCCGCGGAGCTGCTCGGCATGCTTGCGTTCGAGGAATCCCCGCGCGAGGAAATACTGGCCGGACAGCGCCGGCGCCTGCTCGACTTCGGCGACGACGTCGTTCAAAAGCAGCTCAAACAGGTCATCGACCGATTCTGACGTCTCCCAGTGCGAATCGCATTCATCGTCCAGCGCTACGGGCTAGAGATTCTCGGCGGGTCGGAATATCACTGCCGTCTGATCGCCGAGCGGATGGCGGGCCGGCGCTGCGAGGTCGATGTGCTCACGACTTGCGCGCGCGACTACATCAGCTGGGCGAACGAGTACCCTGAAGGGCCGGAGCAGATCAACGGCGTCACGGTCAGGAGGTTTGCGAACGACCGCACGCGCGACATCGAGGCTTTCAATAGATTTTCCGACTGGATCTTCCAGCATCCGCACACGCGGGATGACGAGCTGTCATGGCTCGAGCAGCAGGGACCGTGGTGCCCCGCGCTCGTCGAACACGTGGCCAGGACTGCGCACACCTACGATGCCCTGATCTTCTTTACATACCTGTATGCCCCGACGGTGCTGTCGGTGGGCATCGATCCGGGCCGCAGCATCCTGGTGCCCACCGCACACGACGAGCCGGCGATCCATCTCGACATCTACCGCCAGATGTTCCGCACGCCCGCCGCGATCGCCTTCAACACGGAGATCGAAAAGGCGTTCCTCAGCAAGACCTTCGAGTTCAACGCGATCGCCGCCGAAACAGTAGGATGTGGCGTCGACCTGCTCGGTGGCCAGGCGCACGCGAATCACCATCCGCCGAAGGGCTTTCCCGCAGGCCCGTACGTCATATACGGCGGCCGCATCGATCCAGGCAAAGGTTGCGCAGATCTGCTCGAACATTTCGCCGCCTACAAAGAGGAAAGGGGAGAGGCATCACTGGTGCTCATGGGCTCGAAGCTCATGCCGCTGCCCGACGTGCCCTGGCTGTATTACGCCGGCCTGCTGTCTGAAGCCGATCGGCTCGCCGCATTAGCTGCAGCGAGAATCGTTGTCGTGCCATCTCCATTGGAGAGCCTCTCACTCCTGGCGCTCGAAGCGATGGCCCTCGGCGTGCCGGTGCTCTGCAACGCCCGGGCAGAGGTTCTCGTGGACCACTGCAGGCGGAGCAATGCCGGCCTGTTCTACAGCACACGAGACGAATTCGTGGAGTGCGCGAAGCTGCTGATGGCCGACGGGGTCCTGCGCGAACGGATGGGGCGGAATGGCAGAACCTACGTCCGCAATAACTATCATTGGGACGTCATCATGCAGAAGTACGACAGACTCATCGCTGCGCTCGCGCATAGCAGGCCCGGCGGAGCGGGCGCCCCGGCATGAACGCGAATCGCATCCGGCTGATCGTCGGCGTGGCGATTTTTTTCGTCGCCTTCGGCGTGTACGTATCGAGGGCGGCCAGCAGCGGCGCGCTCAAAGAACCGCCGGAGTCAGGCGACGGCCACGACTACGACGCCATAGCGTTCAACGTCTGGCAAGGACGCGGTTTCGGATACCTCTGGAGCGACCAGGAGTGGCGCCGCCCGTACGAGAACATCCCGAGATACCGTCTACTGCTGACGCGAAAGGGCGACTTCTATCCGACGACGTATCGTCCGCCGGCGATGCCCTACCTGTTGTCAGCGGTTTACGCCGTGACCGACCGCAACTTTGTGGCGTGGCGCATCGTCAACTGCGCCATCATGGCCGGCGCGGTCACCATTGCGGCGCTCATCTCGGCGCAGATCGCCGGCGTACCGGCGGCAATCCTCACGGTCGCAGTTGCGCTGCAGAGCCGAGAGCTCACGCGGTACTCCGCGATGTTCATGACGGAGCCACTTGCCACCTTCATGGTTGCGCTGGTGACCTGGACGTGGGTGAAAAGCGGGCGCGACGGCTGGACGCTCCGCCGCGCGATCGCGTCAGGCGCCGCGATGGGAGGGCTGCTGGGCGCGCGCACGATCTTCATTCTCACGACGCCGATTCTGCTGCTCCTCCCAGGTAAGGATCTCGCGTTCAACTCGAAATTCGCCTGGAAGACGAAAGCGATCTGTCTGGCCGTGGCGATCGCCGTCATCAGCCCATGGTGGATCCGGAACATGACCGTCACGCGAGCATTCATGCCGTTGGGAACCCAGGGCGGCATCAACCTTCCCATGGGGTTTGGACCGCGGGCGCTGCGGCATCAGGGGGTCTGGGCGTCGAATCCCGGGGACGGCTGGCCGGAAATTGACGCGCTGAAACTGGACATCGTCACCTCGGAAGTCATGCTGGCGCAGCACAGAACGTCACTGACGATTCGGTGGATGCTGGATCACCCGCGAGAGGTGCTGCATTTGATGCGGCTGCACGTCGAGCAGGAACTCAAACCGGGTCGCGATCTGCTTTCAAGGTGGCTGCTGCCCTCTGCCGCTGTCGCAGCGTTGATCCTGTGGCGCTCGCCGGCCGTGTGGGTGGTTGTGCTGGTGGTTGGCGCCAATGTCCTGAGCATTGCGATGACGTACAGCGCGGGCGGGCGCTTCATGGTTCCGGTGGAACCGCTGCTCATCGCTCTTGCGGCGGCAGGGCTGACGAGCGTGTGCCGTCAGGCGCTCACGTTGTTGCGAAGAGACTCTGCGGCGACGCCACGGGCGTCACCTTGATGGGCGAGAAACCAGTCGTACGTCGATTCGACCCCCGCGCGGAGCTGAATTCGCGGCGTCCAGCCCAGATCGCGCAGCCGGCTGACGTCGAGAAGCTTTCGCGGCGGGCCGTCCGGACGCGATGAGTCGAACACGATCCTGCCCTGCGGGTAGACGACGTCGCGAATGAGCTCCGCGAGCTCGCGGATGCTCAGATCCTCGCCCGTCCCCACGTTGATGTGTGACTCGTCGTCGTAGCTGCTCATCAGGAACACGCACGCGTCCGCCAGATCGTCCACGTGGAGAAACTCCCGCCTCGGCCGGCCGCTCCCCCACACGACCACCTCGGGCGACCGCGCCAGCTTCGCTTCGTGGAATTTCCGAATCAATGCGGGCAATACGTGTGAGCTCGTCGAGATCGAAGTTGTCGTTCGGCCCGTAGAGATTCGTCGGCATCGCCGAGATAAAGCTGCATCCGTATTGCCGCCGGTACGCCTGGCACAGCTTGATACCCGCGATTTTTGCCACCGCATAGAACTCGTTGGTCGGCTCCAGAGGACCGCCCAGCAGCGCCTCCTCTGTCATCGGCTGCGAGGCTTCCCTGGGGTAGATGCACGAGCTGCCGAGATACAGCAGCTTCCGCGTTCCGTGAAGATGACACGCATGCACGACAGTGGCGTGGATGAGCAGGTTGTCGTAAATGAACTCTGCGGGCCGCGTGCTGTTTGCGAGGATGCCGCCTACGGTTCCGGCGACGAGATAGACGAAGTCGGGCTTGTGGACGCGAAACCACTCGTTGACGGCCGACTGATTGCGCAGGTCGAGCTCTTCGCGCGTAGCGGTGAGCGGTGTGACACCGTCCTGACGTAATCTGCGGACGACCGCCGATCCCACCAGCCCGCGATGACCCGCGACGAACACTTTCGTGCTGCCGTGCTGCAAGCAGTACCTCGAGCTCTATGGCAAGTTGCCGAACTTGATCCGCCAGAGTCCGGTCATCGTCATGCGAAACAGCGTAAATCCGTCCCTGAATCGCCGGATATTGGTCGTGCCGTACGTCCGCGCGCGGTAATAAACCGGAATGTCGATTATACCGGTTCCAAGTACGGCGGCTGGAAACAGCAGTTCGAAGTCGCCGAACGGGTCGAAGTCGCCGAAGTCGGTGCGCCAGCGAACGAAGCGCTCGTAGTCCAGGCGTGACACGAGCTTCGTGCCGCACAGACTGTCGCCCAGCGGCGCGTCGAGAACAAAGCTCAACGCCTTGGCGAAAAACACATTGCCGACGCGGTTGAGAAACCGCATCGCCTCCCCTTCCATCGGATAGACGAGGCGCGTGCCGTTCACGAAGTCGGCAGAACCGTCGCAATAGGCATCGTAGAAGCGGGTGAGCTTTTCCGGGGGCATCGTCAGATCGGCATCGAGAATCGTCAGCACGTCGCCCGTCGCTTGTGAAAAACCCAGACGGACGGCGTCGGCCTTGCCCCTGCCCTGCTGCTGAAACGCGCTGACCCGCAAGCCGTCCCGTCCATTCCATTCCGCCGCCACCCGTTGAATTTCCTCCCAGGTCCCGTCGCTCGAATGGCCCTCGACGAAAATCACCTCAGTCGGCGCACCGAAGGACGGAAGGCGGGTGAGCGCGTTTTCGATGTTCCCGCGTTCGTTGCGGGCAGGAATGACGATGGTCAGCGACGGCCGCTCGCGCACTTCGCTGAGGACCGGACGCATCACGGCAACGGTCACGAACGACAGCCATCTCAACCCGGGAATCGCCGGCATCACGACGTTCAGCAGCGACCCGAGCCCGAAGAAGTGCCACGGCAGATAGGCAACAGGGCGCTGGCGGACGAGCTCGAATCCCGCCAGCCGGGCGAGCTGGACGAGATCCGACCCCGTGAGAAACGTGATGATCGGCGGGCCCTGACGCAGTCCGAGCAGGTCCGCAAGCCGGTAAATCCACGCGAAATACCAGTTATAGAGCGCCACGACAACCCTGTCGTGCCGCGCGACGTGCGGCCTCACGGTTTCGAGGAGCCCCTGGACGTCGGTCGAGTGATTGAAATTTCCGTTGAAGAGAAACACCGTGACGCCGTCGCCTCGCCCGGGCACGTCCGAGAGCCGGCCCGAAGCGGCAGTGAGCTTGGCCGGCGCGTCCACGGCGGCGAGGAGAATTCCGGAGTCAGTCGGCAGCGGATCGACGTGGACGACACGGTCGGCGTAACGGCTGAGCCTGGAGATCTCGCGCGCGACGAGCGCGTACGTCCACTTCCTAAGATGACGGGAAAGTGCGAGACGCAAACGGCAAATGCTAGCATACAGATTCAGCAACTCGTGCGAATCGCCTTCATCGTCCAACGATACGGAACCGAAATCCTCGGCGGCCCCGAATACGCTTGCCGGCTCACGGCAGAACGGCTGGCTGAACGCCACGACGTCGACGTGCTCACGACGTGCGCGCGCGACCCGATCACCTGGAAAAACGAGTACGCGGAGGGCTCCGACCGCGTCCGGGGGGTGACGGTTCGCCGCTTTGCCAGCTCGCAGACCCGCGATTTCGCGGATTTCACGCGTTTTACAGAGTGGATTCTGCAGAGCCCGCATGACGCCGCCGACGAGATGGAGTGGCTGAAGAAGCAGGGGCCGTGGAGCCCTGGCCTGATCGAATACCTGAAACGGCACTACAAACAGTACGAAGCGCTGGTGTTCTACAGCTATCTGTACGCTCCGACGGTTCTCGGCCTGCAGATCGATCCCGGCCGGAGCATTCTCGTGCCTGTGGCGCATGACGAGCCGCCGATTCATCTGTCAATCTACCGCGACGTCTTCCGCGCCCCCAAGGCAATCGGGTATCTCTCCGAGCCCGAGCGGAAGTTCGCGACCCAGAGCTTCGATCGCAATGCGGTCATCGAGGAGACGATCGGATGCGGCGTCGAGCTGCCGCCGCATCATGCCTATCCCCGGCCCGCCGGGCGCGCAGAGGGGGATGACGGGTCGGCCGCCGACGCGGTCCCTGCAGAGGCCGAGGAACCGCAGGGGGACAGCGGGAGATTCCCCTCTCATGTGTCGTCCCGCGGGGCCAGCTTCAAACGCCGTCATCGCATTCACGGCTCGTTTGCGCTGTACGGCGGGCGGATCGATCCAGGCAAGGGATGTGAGGAGCTCATTGAATATTTCAGCTCGTACGTCACCGGCGGCGGCGATGCGAAGCTCGTGCTGATGGGCCTCAAGCTGATGCGCCTGCCCGAGGAGCCGTTCATCAATTTTGCCGGAATGTTGTCGGACCAGGAGCGCCTGCAGGCGCTCGAAGCCGCCTCCGTCGTGGTGTGCCCGTCACCCTACGAAAGTCTCTCGTTGATAGCCCTCGAGGCGTTAGCGGTCGGCACGCCCATTCTGTGCAACGCGCGCAGCGACGTGCTGGTGGACCATTGCCTGCGCAGCAACGGCGGACTGTTCTACCGCGACAAAGATGAGTTCGTGGAGAGCATGAAGCTGCTCATCTCGGACGACCGCCTCCGCGCGACGATGGGCCGCTCGGGACGCGAATACGTTCGGCGAAACTATCGCTGGGATGTAGTGCTGGGCAAGCTGGACAGAATGATTGCGAAGGTCAGGGATCGGTGAAGCGTGAATTGGCAGATTGGTAGATTGGCAGATTGGCAGATTGAAAGACGCAGAGATTCTTAATCTACCAATCTCCCAATCCACCAATCTACCAATTCACATTACTCCGTCACCGACACTACCTCTCGCGCGGGCTCGCTTTCGTGCACATCCGCGCGGGGCCCGTCCGTGCTCCTCCGTCGCCTCGGTCGTATGTCGTAACGCTTGATCATCTCGTTGAGCGTTGTCGGCTTGATGCGCAGCAGCTCTGCCGCCCGCTTTTGAACGCCGCCTGCCGCCTCGAGCGTCGACTCGATCAGCCGCTTTTCGAAATCCGTGATGACGTCTTTGAACGAGATGCCTTCCGGCGGCACCACGAAACGCGGCATCTGGAAAATCGTCGGCCGGCCGATTTGATCGGGCAGCAGATCGGGTCCGATGCGGCGGCCGGTCGAGAGCACGACCGCCCGTTCGATCACGTTCTCCAGCTCGCGCACGTTGCCCGGCCAATCGTAGGACATGAGAATGTCCAACGCGTCAGGGACCAGCTCGAGATCCGGCTTGCGATTCTCTTCGCCGTACTTCTCGATGAAGTGCTGCACCAGCAGAGGAATGTCGTCTTTGCGATCGCGAAGCGGGGGGAGCTGCACGTTCACAACGTTGAGCCGGTAGAAGAGATCCTCGCGGAACCGGCCGTCCTCCATGGTCTTCTTCAAATCGACGTTCGTCGCCGCGACGATGCGCACATCGACCTTGATCACCTCCATGCCGCCGAGGCGCATGAACTCGCGCTCCTGCATCACGCGCAGCAGCTTCGCCTGCGTTTCGAGCGGAATGTTGCCGATCTCGTCCAGGAAGATGCTGCCCTTGTCGGCGAGGTCGAACAGCCCTTTTTTCGGGTACACCGCTCCGGTGAACGCTCCCTTCACATGACCGAAAAGCGTCGATTCCAGCAGGTCGGGTGGCAGGTTCCCGGAGTTGACGGTCACGAACGCGCGATCCTTCCGCTGCGAGTGCGTGTGGATAGCGCGCGCGATCAGCTCTTTGCCGGTGCCGCTCTCGCCCTGAATGAGAATGGTCGAGCGGCTCGGCGCGGCCTGAATGATCAAGTCGAACACGCGCCGCATCGCCGGGCTCCGGCCGACGATGTTGTCGAAGTGACTGTATTGCTCCTGGATGTTCTGCCGCAGCGTCCGGTTTTCGTTCACCAGCCTGCGACGCTCGAGGGCGTTCTTGATGACGACGAGGACTTCGTCGTTCTTGAACGGCTTCGTGATGTAATCGAACGCCCCGCGTTTCATCGAGTTAATCGCGTTCTCGACCGAAGCGAACGCGGTGACCATGATGACGGCGAGCTCGTCGTCGAGCTTCTTGAGCGACTCGAGCGTCGTCATGCCGTTGATGCCGGGCATCATCACGTCGACGATGGCGGCGTCGAACGGAACATTGCGGGCGAGCTCGATGCCCTCCTCGCCGCTGGCCGCCAGCCTGACCGAGTACCCCTCGCCCTTCAACAGGGTTTCGAGGATCTCGCGCATGATTTCTTCGTCGTCTACTACGAGAATCGAGCCGTTTTTCTGCATATCCTCACCGTTAATTCCTGATCGCGCCCGATCTCGCCGGAACGTGCGAGATGGGCAGCGATACTGTGAAGCGCGTTCCCTGACCGACGGCGCTCTGACACGTGAGCATGCCGTCGTGCTCGCGGACAATGCCGTAGGTAATCGACAGACCGAGGCCGGTGCCTTTTCCAATCAATTTCGTCGTGAAGAACGGGTCGTAGATGCGCGACAAGTGCTCGCTCGGTATCCCCGAGCCGGTATCCCCGACTTCAGCCGCAACTTGACCGTCCTGCAGCCGCGTCGTCACCGACAACCAGCCGCCCTTCGGCATCGCGTCGCGGGCATTCAGGAAGAGATTCAGAAATACCTGCTGCAGCTTGTGTTCGATGCCTGCGACGAGAACGGGAGACGCACAGAGCTCTCGCCGGACTTTGATCTTTCCGGCCATGAGCTGCGGCTCCAGCAGCGACAGCACGTCGTTGATGACGGCGTTCACATCCACCGGAGTGCTCTCGTCGGCGCTCGACGCGCCCGACCTCGACAGGTTGAGCAGGCCGTTGACGATCTTCGCGGCACGGAACGTCTGCTGCTCGATTTTCTCGAGCATGCGTGTCTTCGGATCCTCGGGGTCGGCGGTGCTCAGCAGCATCTGCGTGAAACTCGAGATGCCCGTGAGCGGCGTGTTTACCTCGTGCGCCACGCCGGCAGCGAGAAGACCCACCGAGGCCATCTTGTCGGAGATCTGCAGTTGCTCTTCGAGGTGGACGCGCTCGGTGACGTCCTCGATGATGATGATGTTGCCAACCGTGGACAGACCGAACTGCCCGCTTGGCGCTCGCAACGGCGCAGTCGCAATATTCACGCGAAGCCGTTCGCCGGCCTTGCCCGCGCGCCCCGCGAGCGGCAATCGGTATAACGACGCGCCGTTCGGCGAGTCGCGCTGCGCCGCGCGCAGCGTCTCGACAAATGGCCCATCGAAGACCTCATCGAGCTTGTGTCCCCGCGCGTCGGCCGCGGTCACGCCATAGATCTCCGCCAGGGCTCTGTTCCAGCGGACCACCCGGCCGTCGAGGTCTTCGACGACCAGGCCGTCGTCGAGCGACTCCACGATGTTCTCGTTGAACTCCTGGAGCCGCTGCAGTTCGCCGGCCTTGAGTTGCAGCTGCCGATAGAGGCGCCCGTTCTCGAGTGCCGTCGCCACATGGCTGCCGACGGCGGCGAGCAGCCCCATGTCTTCGCTGCTCAGCGGCTCGCCCTGTCCGCGCTGACCGAGCGCGAGCACGGCGATCGTTCCACCCTTCGACACGCACGGCACGAAGTAGTGCACGCCGCGCAGCCGCCAGTAGGCGAGCTCTTCCGCCGGAAATGCGCCGTGGAGTGTCGGATCGTCGAGAGATATGGCGATACCGCCTGCCAGACTGGCTGCAATCTGCGACTGCCGGGTGAGGCCGGACACGTTGAGATCGCCGAACCCTTCGGCGCGGATGACCTCGTAATTTCCGGAGGCTTCGTCCACGAGCAACAGGACCATGCGGTCGATCACGAATGTCTCGCGAACCCGGGCGACGAGACGCTCGCCGAGCCGATCGATATCGAGGTCGCTGTTCAGGTCGCGCGCAAACCCGACGAGCGCACGGCGATAGTCGTATTTGTCGCGGTAGAACGCGCGGTCGAGCGCATTCTGTATCGCGCTCTTCACTGGACTGAACAGCAGCACCACGACGATCGTCGCGAGCATCGCGATGATCATGTTGTGACGATCGGCAGCGTCGAGAAACACGATGCCGGCGAGGCGGAGCAGCGTGGCGTAGATCGTGAAGATCGCAAGGACGACCGACACGTACACGAGGCTGCGCTTGACGATCACCTCGACGTCCATGAGCCGGTACCGGATCAGCGCGGAGGCGAATGCGAGCGGGATCAGGCCCAAGGGGATGACCGAGAGCTCCATCGGCAGGGTCATGCGCAGCCCCAGCGCGTACGGCAGCGCATATCCGAGTCCGAACGGGCCCGCACCGAACGCCGTGCCCCAGATGATCCATCGAAGCTGACGGCGAGCCGTGGCCGACCGGACCACGTCCATCGCCCGCGTCAACACGACCAGACCGGCGATCATGAACACCGACAGGTAGAGCGGTTCGATCTGATCCAGATACGTCAGGACCCGCGAATAAACCTGCGTGTTCCTCGAAAGACGGCCGACGGCGATCACGTTCGCGAGGAACAGCAGGCCGGCTGGGAGATACAGCAGCGTTATCAGGCGCTCTCCCGCTCCGCGTATCCAGGCGCCGGGCCGATCGGGAAAGACCAGCGTGAAATGCAGGAAGAGCGGCGCGAGCACCAGCGTGGCGACGACGTCGGCCCAGTAGAAATACCAGTCGAGGCGATCGAGTCTGCTGAACGAAAACGTGAGAGTGCCGAAAAACGCCAGGCACAGCCAGAAGAAATGCAGCGTTGCCGGATCGTCAGGGCGGCGGAGGCGGACGGACGTACCGACGAGGAGCGTGAACACGCCGATCGCCGCGCCGATGACGTAGAGGGTCGGGTTGCCGCCCGGCAGCGGAGCGACTGCGACAGTCAGCATGCGCTGGTCGCCGAGTCGGAGCACTGAATACGAGAGCGGGATGGACTGGCTCGCGCCCATGAGCGCGCGCTGGACGGATTCGACACTATCCACGGGCGCCCCGTCGATGGCGACAAGCACGTCACCAGGCTGAATGCCTGCCGCCATCGCACCACCGCGGGCGGCCACGTCCGCGGCGGTGACCCCTTCCGGGCGCAGTTCCCAGAACACGCCGTCTTCGAGCTTGTGTGACGTCGCGCGCACGGCGATATTCAGCGCGCCGAAGCACAGCAGGACGCCTACCAAGGCGAAGAGACCCCAGCCCGCCAACGGACGCCCCTGCGTTCGATGGTTTTGGGCCTTCATCGGATTGCGGCCATGTCTGGAACGTAACTCGGAGTGCAAACGCTATACCCCTGATGCGGAAGAGCAATTGGCCAATAATCGTTTACTTACAGCAATTTATCGGCACGAGGGGGCAGAAAATCCACCCAAGTGGATACAAAAATCCACAAATTTGAATTTCTATTCTAAATCAATTGTTTGAATTAGAAGCGGACTTGCAGACCGCCGACGATCCGCTTGGGGGCGCGAATTGCGAATGCTTCGTCGAAAACCGACGAGTCGACGTCCATCTCGCGGAACACGTTGCGGATATCGACCAGGGCTTCCCAGTCGGCGCTGGAGAACCGCAGGAACGGGAGCGATTGGTTCACACGGACGTTGAACCGCGCGTTGGAGCTCCCACCCTGGTAGCCATCGGGCGCGGCGCTCCAGAACGCTGTGTTGACGCGATATCTCGCCGTCACGCGCGTCGCGGTCTGGGGAATCGTCGCCTCTATCGACGTCTGGAGATCGTGAATCCTCTCGGCGGCCGGTGCCGGCACCGAACGCACCGCTCTCGCCATCGACAGGTCAGACGCGGTGTCCCAGAACGCGGTAGTAACCGTATATTCGACCGTGCCGCGCACGTAGCCGGGCATTACCTGCGTCATCGACGCACCCCACCCGCGGGCGTCGAAATCCCCTGCGGTGGCCACGTAGTAGTGCCCTAATGCCTGTTCGGCGCGCCCGGGCGCGGCATCGAAAATTTCGATCAGCTGATCGTCGATGCGCTGATCGAACGCGCGCACTGCCACGCTGACGCCCGCAGCCAGGTCGCGCTCGAGCGAAAGCTGCAGATGCCGGACGTGTTCGGCAACAAATCGACCGTCGGCTGCCAATGACGAAAACGTCCGTTCGGGCGGCAGCCAGACGCCGGTGATGGACGGGGCGAATTCCTCCGCGCCCGGCACGAGCGCTTTACGCGACGCGAACGCCTTGACGCGGAACCCATCGAGCGGCACCGTGACCGTGAGCCGCGGGCTCCAGACACCGTTGCCGCCGAGGTAGTCATACCGGGCGTAACGCGTGCCGTAGCCGAACACCAGGCGGGGGGAGATCGTCCACTCGTCGAATCCATAGACACCGCCCACGTTACGCGCGCTGTCGCGGATGGCACCGACGGCCGCGGCGTTGCCGCCGTCATAGCGCTGCGTGCTGTAACTCAGACCCAGCTCGTAAGCGTGGTTTGCCGAACTGATCGAACTATAGGAGCCTGCGACGATCCAGGACGAGAGATCTCCCTGCGTCATCGCACCCTGCATAGCCCACGCTCCGCCCGCGGCCTGCGTGTTCACCGAGACGAACGCGACGCTGCGCGGGGCGTTTGCCTCGAAGATCTCGCCGGGACTATCGAACGAGTCGATGGTCATCAGGTTCAACTGACCCGACAACGGCAGCTCGCTGAAGAATGCGACCGGCGCCATCGCTGCGGCGTGGATGTTCTGCCAGCGGAGGAGGTCGAACTCGTCGTCCGGCTCCCACACCGCCCCGGCGACGGCATTTTTCAGGACGCTTCGCGGCAGGTGACGCACGCGCCAGGCCGTTTCGCCTTCGTCACGGCTTTCCGGCTCCGCGACATCGTCGGCATCTCCATCACGGGCATCGGCCTGGATAGACTCCGGTGCGAGCCCGCCACCGAAGCCTGCGAGTTGTGTCAGCTGAGGAGAAGACGCTTCGGGCGCCGGTGCGGCTTGAATGACAGGCGTCTTCGACGACCGCGCAATTTGAATCTCCGGAACAGCAAATTTCTCGGTGGTGAGTTGAATCGTGCGGCCGCGAGACTTGAAGTACCCGCGCGAATGCACGCTCAGGATATAGGGTCCGAAGGGCAGCTCGCTCAGGGTGTAGCGGCCCTCGCGGTCGGTGGTGGCGGCGGCGGTCGTCCGGCCGACCACCGACACCATCGCGCCGACGACCGGCTTTTGTCCGTCGTCGAGCACCCGTCCCTCGATGCTGCCAGCGGGAAATGCTGTTTGGCCGGATCCCGAAGCCTTGAGGGCCTGCGCGTACGCAGCTTGAGCGCCAAGCACGAAAAGCGCGATTGCCGCCGCAGGGATCCATTGGGTCATAAACCCTCAGCCCCAGATTTCCTAGTTCGTGACCGTGAACGGGACGTTGCGCGTGATCGCCTGGTTGTTCGTCTTGTCGGTAACTTTGATCTCCATCCGGTATTCGCCCGGCGGAATCGCACCCTTCACGGGAATTCCCTGTCCGACGAACACCTGATGACCCGCCTTTATGTCGAACTGCCCGGGCAGCGTCGTGGCGTTGAACGGCTGTGTCGCCAGCTTCGTAAACGGCTTGTCTTCGTTGGTCCGATAGAACAGGTAGTCAACGTCGAGGTCTGGCTTGCCCGAAGCAGCAGCAACCCCTTCATTGTAGATGAAAAACACGAACATCAGCTCGCCCGACTGGGGGATCGGCTTGCCGAACGACGGCACGACCTTGTAGCCGGAAATCGTGAACGGCTGTTCCAGCTGCTGCTGCCCCGTGAGCTGCTCGGGAGCCGGAGTGAGGGCCGTGGCCAGGATGACGCTGCTGGTCGTCAGGTCCTTGTTCATGTCCGGCACCGTCAGGTCCTGGACAAGGACGGTTGTTTTCGCCTGCTGTTTGCGGTCTTTGGGCTGACGCTCGCGCATCGCAACGTAAAGCGTGTATTCGCCCGGCGACAGCTGGAGCGCGCGGGGAACCTCGGCGACGTCGCCCGTCATGACCACATTCTTTTCGGTCAGGAAATACACGTCGGCGAACGGCCAGCTGGCTTCGACGCCCTTGCCCTCCGGCGCCGGCGCACCTTTCTGGACGGCCCGTACGTACATCGTCACAGGGAACGACGTGAACTTCTCGCCGCTCAGCTCGAGGATGTAGGGAATGTAAACGAACTCGCTGGACTTGAGGAGGTGATGCTGAAACTTCAGCTTCACATCGGCGGGTGCTGGCAGCTTGCCGGCCGACACCCCATCGACAACGTCGCTGAGCGCGATGTAGGCGCTCTTCTCGTCGTTGCTGAGTTTCCGCTGCTGGTCCTGGGGCTGAGCGGACGCAGCGGGTTTGTTCTGGCCGTATGACGGGACGGACGACGCACTTACGACGACAAGCAAGGCAGCGAACGTAGCGCAGGCACGACGAACATTCATCACCAACATCTCCTGTAATTCCGAACTAAAAAACGAGCCAATAAGCGTAATTTACGATGATAGGACGGCCCCAAGAATCAAGTCAAACCGGTTGCGTACGAAACCTTTCTGATCAAGGGTTTTAGCGTGGTTGATGATGCCCTTGTCGTCCTGCTCGCCGGAGGCGCCGGCGAGCGTTTGTATCCGCTGACCAGAGATCGCGCCAAACCGGCGGTGTTTTTCGGCGGGCCGTACAGGATCATCGACTTCACCCTCAGCAATTGCATCAACGCCGGGCTGCGCCGCATCTTCATCGCGACCCAGTACAAATCGCTCTCCTTGAACCGCCACATCCGGATGGGCTGGAGCATCGTTTCCGAGGAGCTCGGAGAGTTCGTCGAAATCCTTCCTCCGCAAAAACGCGTCAGCGAACATTGGTACCAGGGCACTGCCGACGCTGTGTACCAGAACGTGTATTCCATCGTTCAGGAGAGCCCGCAGCACGTCATCGTGCTGTCCGGCGATCACGTCTACAAGATGGATTACGCGAAGATGCTGAAATACCACAAGGAGAGCGGGGCGGCGGTGACGCTCGCCGCGATCGAAATTCCGATCCAGGAAGCGTATCGTTTCGGCGTCCTGTCGGTGGACGAGAAGGACAGAGTGACCGGCTTCATCGAAAAATCGACCGACGCCCCGACGATTCCCGGGTCGCCGGATCTGGCGCTCGGCTCGATGGGCATCTACATCTTCGATACGGATGTCCTCCTCAAGGCGCTCGAGGCGGATGCCACGAACTCGTCGAGCCATGATTTCGGCAAAGACATCATTCCGGCGCTCATCACTCAGGTGCCGACGTACGCGTACCGTTTCTACGACGAAAACAAGAAGGCGTCGAAATACTGGCGCGACATCGGCACGCTCGACGCGTTCTACGACGCCAACATGGATCTCTGCGGCGTCGACCCCGAATTCAATCTGTACGATCCGGAATGGCCGATGCGCACGCATCAGCCGCAGGCGCCGCCGGCGAAGTTCGTGTTCGCCGAAAAAGGCCGGCGCTGCGGGGAGGCGCTCGACTCGATCATCTCGCCCGGGTGCATCATCTCGGGCAGCCGCGTGATCGGCAGCGTGCTCTGCCCGAACGTGCGCGTGCACAGCTACTGCGTGATCGAGCAGTGCATGCTCATGCCAGGTGTCCGTGTCGGACGGCACGCACGGATTCGCCGGGCGATTATCGACCGCGACGTCCTGATCCCCCGCGGCGCCGTCATCGGGTTCAACCCCGAAGAGGACCGCAAGCGACATACTGTCACCGACCTTGGAGTTGTCGTCGTCACCGAAGACGACGATCCGCTGGTTGAGCCTCTCAGCGAAGAAGCGCTCCGTATCGAAGCCGAAGACGACGGGAGATAACCGTGAAAATTGCCACCGTGCACGGAAGAGAAATTCTGGATTCTCGCGGAAACCCGACTGTCGAAGTCGACGTGCGCCTCGCCAGCGGCGCGTTTGGACGCGCCGCCGTGCCATCGGGCGCATCGACCGGCGAGCGCGAGGCGCTCGAGCTTCGCGACGGCGACAAGAAGCGCTACCTCGGCAAGGGCGTGCTGAAAGCCGTCGCCAACGTGAACAGCGAGATTGCGAGCGCCGTCGTCGGCGCCGATTTCGATCAGGGGACGCTCGATCGCAAGATGATCGGCCTTGACGGTACGCCGACCAAGAGCCGGCTCGGGGCAAATGCGCTGCTCGGCGTGTCGATGGCCTTCGCCCATGCCGCAGCCGCAGAAGCGAAGAAGCCGCTGTATCAACATCTCGCCGAAAACGGCGGCGGCACCGTGTTGCCCGTACCGATGATGAACATCCTCAACGGCGGCGCACACGCCGACTCCAACGTCGACGTGCAGGAGTTCATGGTAATGCCCGTCGGCGCACCCACCTTCGCGGAGGCGCTGCGAACAGGCGCCGAAATTTTCCATGCGCTCAGGGCGGCGCTCAAAAAGCGCGGGCTGCCCACCGGCGTCGGCGACGAGGGGGGATTCGCGCCGAGCCTGAAGTCGAATCGCGAAGCGCTCGAGCTGGTGCTCGAAGCCGTCGCGAGCGCCGGCTACAACGCCGGCGGCGATGTGTTTCTCGCGCTCGACGTCGCCTCGAGTGAAATGTGGGACAACGGACGCTACGTCTTCAAGAAATCCGGAGAGCCGCCGCGAACGGTCGAACAGATGGTCGACATGCTCATCGAATGGGCGCGCGAGTATCCGATCATCTCAATCGAAGACGGCGTCGCTGAGAGCGACTGGACCGGCTGGAAGCTGCTGACCAAGGCCGTCGGAGACAAAGTGCAGCTCGTCGGCGATGACGTGTTCGTCACGAACCCTGAGATTCTGAGCCGCGGCATCGCCGAAGGCGTCGGCAATGCCCTCCTCGTAAAGGTGAACCAGATCGGCACGATGACGGAAACGCTCGAAGCGATGGCAATGGCCCGCGACGCGAATTACGCGCGAATCGTGTCGCACCGTTCTGGAGAGACGGAGGACGTGACCATCGCAGATCTCGCGGTCGCGACAAACGCCGGGCAGATCAAAACCGGTTCGGCCAGCCGCACGGATCGGGTCGCGAAGTACAACCAGCTGCTGCGAATCGAAGAGGCGCTGGGCCGGAATGGCCGCTACGCAGGACGCCAGGCGATTCGACAGCTCGCCGCGCGCTCATGACCGTGGCTGGCAAACCACTGGTTCTACTCGTCCTGGACGGATGGGGGCTTCGCGAGGCCCGCGAAGGGAATGCAATCAAGCTCGCACGTACGCCGGCGTATACCGAGCTCGTCGAGCGCTTTCCCCACTCATCTCTGGTGGCGTCCGGCGAAGCCGTCGGACTGCCGCCTGGTCAGATGGGCAATTCAGAGGTCGGCCACATCACGATGGGCGCCGGGCGCATCGTGTACCAGGACCTCACGCGCATCGACAAGTGCGTTCGTGACGGCGACTTCTTCGAAAAGCCCGCGCTCATCGATGCGATGACGCGGTGCCAGAACGGCAGGCACGCCCTCCATTTGATTGGGCTCGTATCGCCCAACGGCATCCATAGTCATACACGTCATCTCTATGCGCTGATCGAAATGGCGGCGCGGTACAAGCTCGATCGCGTGTTTGTCCAGGGCTTCACTGACGGCCGCGACACGTCGCCGAACGGTGGAGCGGGTTTCGTCGGCGAGTTGGAGCAGGTGATGAAAGACGCGGGCACCGGCCGCGTGGCCTCAGTGGGAGGCCGTTACTACGGCATGGATCGCGACAACCGCTGGGAGCGCACCAAGAAGGCTTACGACGCGATCAGCGGCGGCCCGGCGCCACACACGCGTTCGGCGGTCGAATTCATCCGGCGATCGTACGAAGCCGGGACAACGGACGAGTTCGTGTTGCCGGGTACGGTGGTGGACGCCGCGGGCGAGCCAATCGGGCCGATTCGCGGCGGCGACAGCGTCATCTTCTTCAACTTCAGATCAGATCGCGCGCGGCAGATGTGCCGGGCGCTGGCGTTCGACGATTTCCCGGGCTTCGAGCGCACGACCTACCCGCACCCGGTCGCGCTGACGACGATGACCCAGTACGATCGCACGTTTCCGTTCCCGGCCGTCTTCCCGCCGCAATCGCTGAGCGGTTCGTTTGCCGAAGCCATGGCCGCGCACCATCTGCTGAATCTGCGTGTCGCGGAAACCGAAAAGTATCCGCATGTCAGCTATTTCTTCAACTGCGGAATCGAAACGCCGTACCCGGGCGAAGATCGCGTTTTGGTCCCGTCGCCGAAAGTGCCGACCTACGATCTGCAGCCGGAAATGAGCGCGCGCGGGATCACGGACGCTTTGATACAGGATGTCGAGCAGCGAAAACACGACGTCATCATCTGCAACTTCGCGAACGCAGACATGGTGGGACACACCGGCAGGCTCGACGCAGCCGTCAAGGCGGTCGAGACGATCGACGAATGCCTTGCGCGCATCGTTACCACCGTGCGGGGGGCGGGCGGCACGCTGATCGTCACGGCGGATCACGGAAATGCGGAAGAGATGTGGAACACACAACTCAACGAGCCGCACACCGCCCACACATCGAACCCGGTGCCCGTGATCGTCGTTCAGGACATCAAAGGCATGCGACTGCGTGAAGGCTGTTCACTGAGAGATGTGGCGCCGACGATGCTGGGAATGCTGGAACTGGAAATGCCGACGGAGATGACGGGGCAGGATCTGCGGATACGGTAAGGAGAAGGCAAGAGGAAGGGGTAAGGGGCGATTGCCCTTTACCCCTCACCCTTTGCCCCTATTCAACTAACCCCTATTCAACTTCTTCCTTCTTTGCCTCGTCGGCGGCAATCCTGAGTGACCTCAGGAAGCGGCGATCGTTCGCGGTCATGTCTAACGCGCGGCGCGCCGCGACGACTTTGGCCGGCGTCGGGACCTTGACCATGGCACCGCCCTTTTCAGGCGTGGTCGTACGATTCACGAAACCCACGACGGCCTCGAGGGTCACTTTCATTTCAAATCCCGCGGCACGCGCTTTTTCGCGACACGCCTCCACTTGAGGATCATCTGCAACCGAAGCAGCAATGGCATCGGCGAGCTCGCGGGCCAGCCGGTTGACGACGTCATCCATTGTTTGATCCTCCTTAGTCGGGGCGCGAGCCCCTATCCCTAGTGTGTATGAGCGGACCTATCGCAATCGAATTCCTGGCTACACCATCAGCACGACAGGAATCTGTCCACGGGACTCATTCTGTTAAGAATATCGGACTCGGAAACGGCGAATGTAGGACGACGTTCATTCTACGACCGTGGTTCGGTGCTGTCAAGAACGATAGAATCGCCGGTACGGCGTTATATGGTTGATTCTTCTCACGTTCCGGCCGATCGGCGGCTCCTGGATCCAGACCGGGACCTGGGCCAGCCAGGTGAATTTCCGTTCACGAGAGGGATCCAGCCCACGATGTATCGGGGGCGGCTCTGGACGATGCGGCAATATGCCGGGTTCGGGAGCGCCGCCGATTCAAACCAGCGTTACAAGCACCTGCTGGCCAATGGCGTGACCGGCCTCAGCGTGGCGTTCGATCTGCCAACGCAGATGGGCTACGACTCGGACCACTCCCTTGCCGCCGGCGAGGTGGGACGCGTGGGGGTCGCCATCGACTCGCTCGACGACATGGCGCAGCTCTTCGAGGACATTCCGCTGGAGCGCGTGTCCACGTCGATGACGATTAACTCGACGGCGATCATCCTCCTGGCGATGTACGTCGCACTCGCGGATGAAAGAGGCATGGATCGGTCGAAGCTGTCCGGAACCGTGCAAAACGACATTCTGAAGGAGTACCTCGCGCGCGGGACCTACATCTATCCGCCCCAGCCCTCGCTGCGGCTTGTCACCGACATCTTTGCCTTCTGCGAGCGGGAATTGAGGCTGTGGAACGCCATCTCCGTGAGCGGGTACCACATTCGAGAAGCGGGTTCCACCGCCGTGCAGGAGGTCGCGTTTACGCTGGCAAACGGGATTACCTACATCGAAGCCGGGCGGGCGGCCGGGCTGAGCGCCGGATCGCTTGGCGAGCGCATGTCGTTCTTCTTCGCCGCGCACAACGATTTCCTGGAGGAAATCGCCAAGTTCCGCGCCGCGCGCCGCATGTGGGCACGCGTGATGAAGGATCGTTTCGCGGTGGCGCATCCACGGGCGCAACAGCTGCGTTTTCACGCCCAGACGGCAGGGAGCACGTTGACGGCGCAGCAGCCCGACAACAATCTCGTGCGCGTCACGGTGCAGGCACTCGCGGCCGTGCTCGGCGGAGCGCAGTCGTTGCATTGCAATGCGCGCGACGAGGCGCTCGCGCTCCCGACTGAGGAGTCCGCAACGCTGGCGTTGCGGACGCAGCAGATCATCGCGTTCGAATCGGGGGTCGCGAACACAGTCGACCCGGTTGGCGGCTCGTTCGAAATCGAAAAGCGCACGAGCGAAATCGAGGAAGCTGCGGGCCTGCTGCTGGCTCGCATCGAAGCGGCCGGCGGTACGCTTGCCGCGATTGAATCGGGCCTGATCCAGCGGGAGATTCAAGAATCCGCATTCCGAGCGCAGCGCGCCATCGATTCGGGCGAATCGCCGGTTGTCGGTGTGACGAAATTCCAGACGGACGGCACAGCCACGATCCCCACGTTTCGCGTGAATGCCGACATAGAGCGCGAGCAGCGGGCCCGCGTTCGCGAGCTGCGCTCCGCTCGCGGTGCCGACGCGGCACGGGCGGCATTGGCCGCGGTGCGCGATGCGGCGCGGGGAGACGCGAATCTGGTCGGGCCAATCATCGACGCCGTGCGGGCGAAAGCCACGGTCGGAGAAATCTCGGATACCCTACGGGACGTGTTCGGCGAGCATCGCGAGGTGGGTTGACGTGGATGCCCCCCTGCTCCGCGTCCAGGACCTGACCACGACGTTCAATATCGCGGGCCGCGCGGTCCGCGCCGTCGACCATGTGAACTTCGAGCTGCGCCGCGGTGAAACGCTCGGCATCGTCGGCGAATCGGGCAGCGGCAAGTCGATGACTGCCTTGTCCATCCTGCGGCTGGTGCAGCCGCCGGGCGAGGTGCAAGGCGGCCCGATCAGCTTCAATGGCCGCAGCGACCTGCTCGAGCTGAGTGAGCGCGAAATGCGCGCCATTCGCGGGGCGGAGATCGGCTTCATTTTCCAGGAGCCGATGACGGCGCTCAACCCGGTCTATACGATCGGGCACCAAATCGCGGAGGCGCTGCTCGTTCACCGCAAAGCCACGCGAGCCCAGGCGCGCGACAAAGCCGTCGAGCTGCTCGAGGCTGTCCAGATCCCCGATGCAGCTCGCCGCTTGCGCGACTATCCCCATCAACTGTCCGGCGGCATGCGTCAGCGTGTGCTGATTGCAACCGCTCTGGCCTGTCAGCCCCTGATGTTGATCGCCGACGAGCCGACCACCGCCCTCGACGTCACGATTCAGGCGGAGATTCTGGATCTGCTGCAGGAGATGAAGCAGAAATTTCATCTCGCGCTGCTGCTGATTACGCACGACCTCGGCGTCGTCGCCGGGCACGCCGATCGCGTGGCGGTGATGTATGCGGGACGGATCGTCGAACACGGACCGACGAAGCGCATATTCGACGCGCCGAAACATCCCTACACGAGGGGGCTGCTGGACTCGATTCCGGGCGGCGCTCCAGGGAAACGCCTGCATGCGATCGAAGGGACCGTCCCCAACATCGCCAACCTTCCGCCTGGCTGTGCGTTCGAGCCACGGTGCCCGAAACGCTTCGAGCTCTGCCCGACCGCGCCGCCGCCGTCCTACGAAGTAGGGCTGGACCAGCGCGCGCGATGTTACCTCTACGATCCGAGAGCCGTGGATGCCGCCGCCCATCGTTGAAGTACGTCGCCTGGTGAAGCAGTTCGTCCGGAGGGAAGGGTTTCTCACGAAGCCGAACGTCGTCCGGGCTGTCAACGACGTCAGCTTCACCGTGGAGGAGGGAGAAACATTCGGCCTCGTCGGCGAGTCAGGCAGCGGAAAGACGACAACCGGAAGATGCATCCTCAGGTTGATCGAACCCACATCGGGCGAGGTGTTGTTTCGTGGGCAGGATGTGTTGGCCTTTTCGGGCGAAGAGATGCGCAGGGCCCGCCGGCAGATGCAAATCGTGTTTCAGGACCCCTACTCGTCGCTGAACCCCCGCATGCGGGTGCGGCAGATCATCGAAGAGCCGCTCGTCATCCACAAGATGGGCGACCAGGCTGCGCGCGCCGCGCGCGTGTCGGAGCTGTATCGGCTGGTCGGGCTCGACGACGCGACTCTCGATCGATATCCGCACGAATTCAGCGGGGGGCAGCGGCAGCGCATCGGCGTGGCGCGGGCGCTCGCGTTGAACCCGTCGTTCATCATCGCGGACGAGCCGGTCTCCGCCCTCGACGTGTCGATTCAGGCGCAAGTCGTCAATCTGTTGATGGAGCTGCAGCAAAAGCTCGGGCTGGCGTACCTCTTCATCGCACACGACCTCCGTCTGGTCGAGCACATCTGCCGCCGCACGGCCGTCATGTATCTGGGCCGCATCGTGGAGATGGGAGACACCGCCCGTTTATTCAGCAACCCCCAGCACGCGTACACGAAGGCGCTGCTCTCCGCGATTCCGGTGCCTGACCCGGATCACAAACCTGCGCGTATTGAATTGAACAAGAAGGAAGTCGACTTCGATGCCCCGCTGAGGGAAATTGCGCCGGGGCACCTCGCCGCGGTGTAACTCGCTACCCGACATGCGCCGCCGCGGGATGGCGCAGGTCCTTCTCGACCTGCCCGTCGCGGAGACTGATCGTGCGGTGTGCGTAAGCGGCGACATCGGCTTCGTGCGTGACGAGCACGATCGTGTTGCCCCCTTCATGGAGGCGGGCGAAGAGGGCCATGATTTCGGCGCCTGTCTTCGAGTCGAGGTTCCCGGTCGGCTCATCCGCCAGCAGAATCGACGGGTTGTTCACGAGCGCGCGCGCGATGGCCACGCGCTGGCGCTGGCCGCCTGACAACTCGTTGGGACGATGCTGCATCCGGCTGGTGAGCTCGACCTTGTCGAGCGCCGATTTCGCCCGCGTCGTCCGCTCGGCCGCGGGTACGCCGGCGTACACCAGCGGCAGCTCGACGTTGTGAAGCGCGGTCGCCCGCGGCAGCAGGTTGAACGTCTGAAAGACGAAGCCGATCTCTTCGTTGCGGATGCGCGCCAGCTCGTTGTCGTTCATGCGCGCGACTTCCTGATCGTTCAGCAGGTAGCTGCCTTTGCTCGGGGTGTCGAGACAGCCGATCAGGTTCATCAACGTCGATTTTCCGGAGCCGGACGGGCCCATAATCGCGACGTACTCGCCGCTGTCAATCGAAATTGACACCCCTCTGAGCGCGTGGATTTCCTCCTCGCCCATGAGGTACGTCTTCCAGAGATCGTGGGTCTCGATAAGAGCCATGGGAGCTATGACGAGCGACGGCGCCCGGCGGTTCCCCATTCTACACAGGTCGCCCGTTCGCAGGCGGTCACGTCCTTCGCACTGGCCTCAACCAGCTTCTTCGTACTCTTCTTTCAACTTCGCGACGATGCCGGGATCGGCCAGGGTCGTGGTGTCGCCGAGCGTCTTGCCCTCGGCGATGTCCTTCAACAGTCGCCGCATGATTTTTCCCGACCTCGTCTTGGGAAGATCGGCGGTAAACAGAATGTCTTCGGGCCGCGCAATCGCGCCGATTTTCCGGACGACGTGCTCCTTGAGCTCGGCGGCGAGCGCCGGCGACGCGGCATTCCCCTCTTTGAGGATCACGAACGCCGAAATCGCCTGACCCTTCAAATCGTGAGCGCGGCCCACAACGGCCGCTTCGGCAACCCGGGGATGATCCACCAGGGCGCTTTCCACTTCCATGGTGCCGATCCGGTGCCCGGCGACGTTGATGACATCGTCCACGCGACCCAGCACCCAGAAGTACCCGTCCTCATCACACTTCGCGCCGTCGCCGGTGAAATAAACGTCTTGTTCCCACTTGCTCCAATACTGCTTCACGAAGCGTTCCGGATCGCCGTAGATGCCGCGCAACATCGCGGGCCACGGACGAGTGAGTGCGAGTAATCCTCCGCCGACGGCGATCGTCTGCCCGCTCTGCATTCGGATTTCTGCTTTGATTCCGGGAAACGGCTTCGTCGCCGAGCCTGGCTTCAGCGCCGTCACGCCGGGCAGAGGCGTGATCATGATCATGCCTGTTTCGGTCTGCCACCAGGTGTCGACGATCGGGCAGCGTTCACCGCCGATGTTCTTGTGATACCAGATCCAGGCTTCGGGATTGATCGGCTCGCCGACCGATCCCAGCAATCGCAGCGTTGACATGTCGCGGCGCCTGGGCCAATCCGGTCCCCATTTCATGAACGCGCGAATGGCGGTCGGCGCCGTGTAGAAGATGGTCACGCCGTAGCGCTCGATGATTTCCCACAACCGATCTTTCTGCGGCCAGTCCGGGGCTCCCTCGTACATCACGACGGTCGCGCCGTTGGCGAGCGGTCCGTACACCACATAGCTGTGGCCGGTCACCCAACCGATGTCTGCGGTGCACCAGTAGACGTCGTCTTCCTTCAAATCGAATACCCATTTCGACGTCGCATACGTGCCGGTCAGGTACCCGCCGGTCGTATGCATGATGCCTTTGGGCTTCCCGGTCGTGCCCGAGGTGTAAAGAATATAAAGAAGGTCCTCCGAATCCATCGGTTCAGCGGGACACTCGAGCGCAGCTTTAGCCATGAGCTCGTGCCACGAGTGCCATTTCACGCTGGACGCCGGCAGCTCGCCGCTGCCCGTGCGGTGAAACATGATCACGTTTTCGATCGAGGGCGCTCCCTGAACCGCCTCTTCCGACACCTTCCTGAGCGGAACGATCGATCCGCGGCGGTACCCGCCATCAGCCGTGATGAGGAGCCGGCATTGAGCGTCGTTGATTCGATCGCGCAGCGAGTCGGCACTGAACCCGCCGAACACGATGCTGTGCGGAGCTCCGATCCGCGCGCATGCCAGCATCGCAATCGCGAGTTCAGGAACGAGCGGCATGTAAATCGCGACGCGATCGCCCTTCTTGATGCCGAGCGACTTCAGGACATTGGCAAACGCGCTGACCTGGCGGTAGAGATCGAAATAGGTGAGCGTCCGGCGATCGCCGGGCTCCCCTTCCCAGATGATGGCCGCCTTGTTGCGGCGCGGGCCCCGAATGTGGCGGTCGATGCAGTTCACCGACGCATTGAGCTGCCCGCCGACAAACCACCTGGCATGCGGCGGGTTCGACCAGTCGAGCACCTGCGACCACTTGCGGCTCCACTCGAGCTCGGCGGCAAAGCGCGCCCAAAACGCTTCGGGATCGTTTTCCGCCTCCTCGTAGGGCGTATTGTCGCGGACGTGAGCGGTGGCGCGGAACTGAGGGGGCGAATCGAAGACGCGATCCTCGTGGAGGAGCGCGGAAATCTCAGGGTCGTTTGATTGAGGCATCGGGGAAGAATATTACTTTCCCGTTTGGACTTTCTACCCGCTCCTTTCTGTCGATCTCTTCGAGCAGCAATCTGCAGAGAGTGGTCTTGCCGGTGCCGATATTGCCCGTGACGACGACAAAGCCTTCGCGCCGCCTGTGGGGCTTTGCCATTCAGGCGAGGTGATGAGATCTCGCTTGAAGAGAAACATCGACGAGCGTACGAACTGAACGGTTTCCGGTCGAGGACCGGCAGATCGACGCTTCGCATCATCTCGCTCTCCAGTCGCCTGTCCCGAGCGGCAGCCACCGAAGTCCGCATGCGATTTCTGCGCGCCGGAGCTCCGGAAGGAGGACGATCTACAGTTGCCAGCTCGATCAGCGAAAGACGATATGACCTTATGCACGTATAACGGCGGCTAGCAGCGCCGCCGAGGAATAGCGACTTGCATGAATGCAGCGGTTGATGGCGGACTGCTGGTTGCGGATGGACCTGTCGGCGACGATTGTCTAGCGGCGACGTCATAGCAGCAGATGCAGGATTGCGCGAGTCGCCAGGTGATGCAACGCACGACCGAGCAACAGCGAAGATAGTCCATCCGAGCATCGCGAGCCCCTAGCCCGTCCCGAGGCCGATCAATCGTGGTACTCGAGTCCGAGGTGCGTGATGAGCTCCTCGCCCATCATGTGGCGAAGCGTGTTCTTGAGCTTCATCAACTGAATGAACAGGTCGTGCTCCGGGTACAGCCCGGGGGCGTGCATCGGGCTCTTGAAGTAGAACGAAAGCCATTCCTGGATGCCGGACATGCCGGCACGCTTGGCGAGGTCGAGGAACAGCGCGAGGTCGAGAACGATGGGCGCCGCAAGGATGCTGTCGCGGCACAGGAAGTTGATCTTCAGCTGCATCTTGTAGCCGAGCCAGCCGACCAGATCGATGTTGTCCCAGCCCTCTTTGTTGTCACCGCGCGGCGGGTAGTAGTTAATCCGCACCACGTGGTGGAGATCTTCGTACAAACCGGGGTACAGGTGCGGCTGAAGGATGTAGTCGAGAACCGATTTCTTGCTCTCTTCCTTCGTCTTGAACGATTCGGGATCGTCGAGCACTTCGCCGTCGCGGTTTCCGAGGATGTTCGTGGAATACCAGCCCTCGACGCCAAGCAGCCGTGCCTTGATACCCGGTGCGACTACCGTCTTCATCCAGGTCTGCCCGGTCTTGAAGTCTTTTCCGCAAATCGGCAGCTTGTTCTGCTGCGCCAGCGCCATCATCGCCGGAACGTCGACGGAGAGATTGGGAGCGCCGTTCGCAAACGGCACGCCTTCCATCAGCGCGGCGTATGTGTAGACCATGCTCGACGGAATGACCGGGTCGTTCGCTTCGAGCGCTTTTTCGAAAGCCTCGATCGATTGATGCGCGGCAGATTCCTTCATGAAGACCTCGGTGCTGCCGCACCAGACCATGACGAGGCGATCGAGGCCGTTGTCAGCCTTGAACTTCCGGATGTCCGCCCGGAGCTGCTCGGCAAGGTCTCTCTTGTTCTTCCCCTTCTTCACGTTCGGTCCGTCCAGCCGCTTGACGTAGCGCTGGTCGAAGACCGCCGTCATCGGCTTGATGGCCTCGAGCTCGGGCTTGATCTGGTCCAGCAGCGACGTCTCGAGAACGCCCGCGGTACGCGCCGCCTGGTATGAGTTCTCTTCGAAGATATCCCACCCGCCGAACACGACGTTGTCGAGATCGACAAGCGGCACCGTGTCCTTGATTTTCGGCGACCGGCCTTCGGTGCGCTTTCCGAGGCGCATCGTCCCCATCTGTGTGAGGGACCCGATCGGGTTTGCCAGGCCTTTCCGGACCGCAAGCACACCTGCAATCGTCGTCGTCCTGACCGCGCCGAGACCGACGAGCAGAATGCCGAGTTTTCCTTTTGCTGGAGCAATTTCAGGGTTTTTCACAGCCGGCAACTATATCACCGGTTGACCCGCATGTCGTACGCGGCCTACGCTTCCACGTGCCTCTTTTCGGGCGTCCTCAGCAGAAACACGCGCTTGCGATCGCGATGACCGGCGTGAAGCTTGGTGACTCGCTGCTCCACATTGGATGCAGCGACCCGTCGCTATTGAGCGCCATCGGGTCAAAAGCGGGGTTGAGCGGGCGGGTGTGCGCAATCGTGCGGGACGCCAGCGAGGCCGCCCGCGCACGGCGCGGCGCGGAAGACGCGGGGATCTTGCTCGAGCTCGAAAGCGGCGGGTCGAGCCGTTTCCCGTTCGATGACGCCGCCTTCAACCTGATCGTCGTGGACAATCAGGAAGGCGCGCTCACGAACCTCGCTCCCGAGGACCGCGTGGCTCTGATGCGGGAGTGCTTTCGAACGCTGGCGCCGCGCGGACGTGCGGTAGTCATCGAGCGAGCCGCGCGCGGCGGCCTGGGCGCGTTGTTCCGGCCGTCGGGCGCGCAGCCAGCCGATCCACGCTATCAGGCTTCGGGCGGCGCCATCGCCGCGCTCGAAGCCGAAGGATTCCGTGTGGCCCGTCTGCTGGCCGAGCGGCAGGGGCTGTCCTTCTTCGAAGGCGTACGTTAGCGGTGACACTTCGGCAATAACTCTCAATTCTCCAAACAATTCGCGGCGCCAGTACGGCAAGGGATTTGCCTCAAGTAGGGGCAGGCTGAACTCCAAATGTCGCTTGAATCGAAAAACTCACAACTGGACGTGTACTCGGCCGACGAGATTGCGCAAGCCGCAGGCGTTCCGGTCGGCCGCATTGACGCGCTCGTCGATGCGGGAGTGCTGAAGCCGGTTACCGGCGCCTTCTCGTTTTTTGCCCAACCCGAAGCGATCGCCGCGGTCCGTGCCCTGAGGGGAGATGCGGGCCGCAGCGCGGCGCTGCTGTTCGACAAGCCCGAGTTCGCCCACACTTCCGCGAAGATGCCGATCGCCGCGGCCAGCGCGTTCCATGCCGGCATTGCCGCGACGCTCATTCTCATCAGCACGATCGGCCTGCCGCAGGCCGCAGAGAGCGAGCGGCTTCGGAGCGAGCCGGTCACGACGCGCCTGGTATTCATTGCAACGCCGGGGCCCGGGGGCGGCGGCGGGGGCGGTGGACTTCGTCAGAAACTTGCGCCTCCACGGGCGCAGCGCAAGGGCAAATCGTCGCTCGATAGCCCCGTGCCGGTGCGCAAGCCACCCAAGCCGATCGAGGCGGTTCCGGAGCCCGAGCCGCCACCGCCACCACCTGCCGTGAAGCCGGAGCCGCTTCCCCCTGTGGTTGCACCCGTCGCAACCGTGGCAGCGAACGAAACCGACCGTCCGGGCGTCATCGACGAGCCGGCACCAAAACAGAGCGAGAGCCGGGGGCCCGGTGTGGGCGGCGGAGTAGGCTCAGGAACTGGTACCGGTCTCGGTAAAGGGGACGGGTCGGGCATTGGCGACGGATCTGGAGGAGGGATGGGCGGCGGCCCCTACCGCCCCGGCAGCGGCGTTCTGCCGCCACGTATCTTGAAAGAGGTCAAGGCCGCCTACACGGAAGACGCGCGGCGCAGCAATACCGAAGGCGAAGTGGTTCTCGAAATCGTTGTCAGGCGCGACGGGTCGGTCGGCGACGTCAAGCTCATCAGCGGATTGCCGGGCGGACTCAACGACCGCGCGATCGCTGCGGTTCGTCAGTGGAGGTTTGCTCCGGCCACCAGATATGGTCAGGCCGTGGATGTCATCGTCGAAGTCGCGGTGCAATTCAAACTGCGTTAGGTGATTTATGGAAACGATACTGCTCATCATTACAGTCGTCTCGGTTGCAGCCGCCATCTTCGCCATTGCGACGGCGATGCGCACGAATCGCCGGGAGCGCGAACGCTCCGATGCGCGGGCCGCGGCGCTTGCCGCTGCCGCGGAGACGCACGGTATCGCGGACGGAGGCTGGCAGCAGGTTGCTGGCGAATGGCAGTGGGTGGCTGAGCCCGCACCTCTGGGGATTAGGGACCGGGGATTCGGAATTGGTCATGAACGCACCTCGCGCGACCGCGTTATGGCCGTCGGTGAGCCGATCCCCGATCCGCAATCGCCAATCGCTGGCAGTTCCGAGCGTTTGTTCGGAACGGTCGGGCGCGAGGAGCCAACGGGTAATCGTCTGCCGATTTTCGCGGCCGCAGCGCTGATTGTGCTGCTCGGCGGATCGTTGGCCTTTCTGAACACATCGGTGTCGAACGACGAGCAGGCGCCGGCGGCGGGCGAGGTCGAGAAGGTATCGCACAACCCGCCGCTCGAGCTCGTGTCGCTCAACCACGCGCGCGAAGTAAAGGTGCTGACGATCAGTGGAACTGTCCGGAACCCGGCAAGCGGCGTCAAACTCGAGGGGCTCACGGCCGTCGTCTCTCTGCTCGATCGCGACGGCGCGCTCGTGTCCACCAAAGACGTTCCGCTCGACTATCGCGCTCTTGGCCCCGGCGAGGAAGCACCGTTCAAGGTCAGCGTTCCGGATCCTGGCTCAATCGCCCGGTATCGTGTGAGCTTCCGCGCCGGCACCGCCGTGGTTCCGCACGTGGATCGGCGGATCGACACAAAACTCGCAAGTGCGCGGCAATAGGCGCACTATTGAATAGAGGTTCTTTTCCCATGAAACACATGCTGCGTTCGTGGATCGGTCTCACGGTCGTCGCCGCCGCCGTCGTGCTGGCCGGCGGCGCAAGCGTGGCAGGACAGAAGCAGGAGGAGTTCCGCTTCCGCAGCGGCGTCGACCTCGTCAACGTGACGGCGACCGTGACCGATAGCACCGGGCGGTTCGTGCCGGGCCTGCGGCAGGAAGACTTCATCGTCTACGAAGAGAATCAGCTCCAGGAGGTCACACATTTCAGCAGCGAGCGCGTGCCTGTGAGCCTCGGCATCGTGCTCGACACGAGCGGCAGCATGGTTGGCGAGAAATTTACGAACGCGCTGTTGGCGATCGAGCGGTTTCTCACGAAATTGCTCTCGCCCGAAGACGAGGTCTTCATCTACAAGTTCAGCAACTTTCCGGATCTCGTGCACGACTGGACGACCGATCGTCAGCGGCTCAGCCGCAGCATCAGACGGCTGAGTGCCGGCGGCGGAACCGCGATGTACGACGGGCTCGCAGAATCGGTGCCGATGGCACAGACCGGGCAGAATCGTAAACGCGCGATTGTGCTCATTTCTGACGGCAACGACACGGACAGCGAAACCTCGCTTAGTAACGTGAAGCAGATGATTCGCGAATCCGAAGTGATGGTGTATGCGATCGGCATCGACGGTCAGGGCGAGTCATCGATATTTGGCGTTCCGCCGACTACGCGCCAGCCGTTTCCACCTTCGCCCGTACCGTTCCCGGGGAGCCGGCGGCCGCGAGGACCAGGCGGCGTTATTCTTCCGCAGATGCAGTGGCCCTTCCCACAGGCACCTCCGCCGACCGGCCGACGCAGAGTGATCGCCGGCGACGACCGCGTCAACGCGGGCGCGTTGAGGGAAATTACCGACGATAGCGGCGGTCGGACCGAAATCGTTCGAACCGGCCGCGACCTGGATCCCGCGACCGCGAACATCGCCGACGAACTGAGCCGGCAGTATTACCTCGGCTACGCCTCGACGACGGAAAAAGACGGCCGCTGGCATGCGATTCGCGTAGAAGCGCGCGATAAATCGCTCCGCGTCCGCGCACGGCGCGGCTACGTCGCCACTCCGTAGTGCTATCATCGCCCGGTGCGTTCGCTCGCGTGGGCCGTTGGGCTAACACTTGCCGGCAGCCTCGGCGGTGTTCTGGTTGCTTCCGCGCTTCTCTCGTTCAACGATAAGATTCGCGCCGCGATCGTCCCGTGGCTGGTCAGCTACGCCGTCGGCACGCTGTTAGGTGTCGCCCTGCTGGTGCTCCTCCCTGAAGCGCTCGCACATCTATCTCCACGAACAGTGCTCGGGTCCCTGCTTGCCGGCATCATGCTGTTTTTTGTCCTCGAAAAGCTCGTCCTGTGGCGTCACTGCCACACGAACGATTGCGAAGCGCATGGCATGGCGGCACCGATGGTCATCGTCGGCGATGCGTTCCACAATTTTCTCGATGGAGTGGTGATAGGGACCGCTGTTCGCACGTCCGTTCCGCTGGGTATCAGCACGGCGCTCGCTGTTGCGACGCACGAAATCCCGCAGGAGCTCGGCGACATGGCCATTCTGCTTCATGCCGGATATTCGAGGCGGAAGGCCCTGCTGCTCAATCTCGCCTCCGGCGCGTCGGCGGTGCTCGGTGCGGTGCTGGCGGTAGTTGCGCTGGAGTGGGTGCCGCAGGTGAATCAGTACGTGTTATCCGTGGCGGCCGCAGGCTTTCTGTACGTCGCAATGGCCGACTTGATCCCCGACCTGCACCGCGGCCGCGTCGATTCGAAGACGTTTCGCCAACTCGCCCTGACCGTCGCGGGCATCGGCACGGTCGTCGGACTGAACGCTGTTACCGGAGGACACTGATGTACGCCGTCGCGATCATCCGATATCGCAAGCCTCTCGAAGAAGTCATCGTTCATCAGGATGCGCATCGCGCGTATCTTCGGGGACTGAAGGAAGCGGGCATCCTGATTGCGTCAGGACCGATGAATCCGCGGTTTGGCGGGCTTCTACTGCTGCGGGTTGCCGACGAAGATGGAAAAACGCTCGATAAAATTCGGGACGGCGATCCGTTCTTTCAGAGCGGTGTGGCGCAATACGAGCTGATCGGCTGGGCGCCCGTCATCGGCAAGGACGATCTAGATCGTTTGTAGTGATCACGAACTCCTCGACCGGCTTGCCGCCGATCAGGTGCTCCTGAACGATCCGCTCGAGCACGGGCGGATCGCAGCCGCGATACCAGGTTCCTTCCGGATACACGACCGCGATCGGACCGCCTTCACAGATGCGGAGGCAGTTCGCTTTTGTGCGAAGCACGCCGCCGGCTTCCGAAAGGCCGAGCTGCTTCAGGCGCTTCTTCAGAAATTCCCACGCTTCAATCGAGCGCTCCTTGTCGCAGCATTTCGGGTTGGTTTGATCGGCGCAGAGAAAGATGTGCCGCCGCGCGCACGGAATCCCCACGCCTGACGCAAGATCCTTCAATCGCTGCAGCTCGTCCACTGGCATATTATTAGGGGTGAACATGCCTGAAGCGCTGACAAGAAGTATCCGGGTCCACGTCGAGTCTGAATTCGCACCGGGGCGATCGAACCCGCCGCAGAATCAGTGGTTTTTCTTTTACACGATCCGCATCACCAACGAAGGCCCGGAGACCGTCAAGCTGTTGAGCCGACACTGGATAATCACCGACGCGATGGGTGAGGTCCGTGAAATCCGCGGCCCTGGCGTCGTCGGCAAGCAGCCGGAGCTCGGGCCTGGCGAGAGCTTCGAATATACGTCCGGATGCGACCTGACGACGCCGTTTGGATCGATGCGGGGAACGTATCAGATGGTGACCGACGCCGAGGAGCGGTTCGACATCGACATTCCGATGTTCACGCTGACGGAGCCGTATACGACGGTGCACTAGCCTTCCTGCCGTAAGTCTTCTCCACATAGTCGTCCACGATCTGTTTGAACTCGGCCGCCAGCTCATCGTAGTTGCCGCGCAGCGTCTTCACATGCCTGCCGTCGATGTAGATCGGGCAGCTCGGCTCTTCACCGGTTCCTGGAAGGCTGATGCCAATGTTCGCCGCTTTGGACTCGCCGGGCCCGTTGACGACGCACCCCATCACGGCAAGCGTCATGTCCTCGACGCCCTCGTAGCGCACTTTCCACGCGGGCATCATCTCGCGGATGTAATCCTGCGTCCGCTCGGCAAGCTCCTGGAACGTCGTGCTCGTCGTCCGGCCGCAGCCGGGGCACGCGGTCACGCTCGGGGCAAACGAACGCAGCCCCAGCGCCTGAAGCATCTCGCAGGCGGCATACACCTCATCGCGCCGGTCGCCGCCCGGCCGCGGCGTGAGCGAGACGCGTATCGTGTCGCCGATGCCTTCGTTGAGCAGCGCCCCCATCGCCGACGCCGACCACACGAGCCCTTTGATCCCCATTCCGGCTTCGGTCAGACCGAGATGCAATGGCTGATCGGTGCGCTTGGCGAGCTCGCGGTAGACGGCGATCAAGTGCAGCGGACGCGAGACCTTGCACGAAATGATGATTTGATTTTTCCGCAGCCCGGACTCGAGCGCGAGTGCTGTTGAATCCAGTGCCGACAGCACCATGCACTCATTGATGATTTCTTCCGAGGTTCTGCCCAGCTTGCGGTCGGTGTTCTCCTGCATCTTCTCCATGACGAGCTCCTGGTTCAGTGAGCCGCCATTGACGCCGATGCGCACAGGTTTGCCGTTGTCCGCCGCGACCTGACAAATCGTCGTGAATTGTTCGTCGCGTCGCCTGCCGGTCCCGACGTTGCCCGGATTGATTCGATACTTGTCGAGCGCTTTTGCGCACGCCGGGAACTTCGTCAGGAGGAGATGTCCGTTGTAGTGAAAATCGCCGATGAGCGGCGCCGTCACTCCGGCGTCGAGCATCCGCTGCTTGATGGCGGGAACCGCTGCCGCAGCCTCCGGCAGATTGACAGTGATCCGGACGAGCTCCGATCCCGCCAGCGCGAGCTCGATGCACTGCCTGGCTGTGGAATCGACGTCGGGCGTGTCGGTGTTGGTCATCGACTGGACGGCGACGGGAGCACCGCCACCGACCTGAACCGGCCCGACCTTCACGCCAACTGTTTTATGTAGCCTGAGTGGGAGCATTTACGAAATTCGTAAAAACAGGGTCAGACCCCATTTTATCTTCAGGCACGGATTCCTCCCACAGCGGGACGACGAGGCCCGAAAGCGGGCTGATGCGCGGACCTGGCGTGATGATCCCGGCCAGATTGAGCGGATCCGCCGCGGATACGTGTGGCGTGGCACCCAGATTCTGGTCGCGGCGGATCTCGCGCAGCAGTTCGACCGCCTCGGGCCTTGCGAACTGCTCCCCCACGAAACCCGACACGAAGCGGCCGCCCCGGATTTCACCCTGCGCCTCCATGCGGCGGAAGGTGATCAGCAGGTCGCGCCATGAAGGCGTGATCGTTTCCCGCGCCAGCAGATCTCGAAACACGACACCCCAGCGAAGAAGAAGCTGGCGTGCGATAGCCTCGAGTGTCTCTGTACCCAGCTCGCCAGCGATCGTCGATCGTCCATCGTCCATCGTCCATCGTCGATCAAGGAGCGCCCAGCGGCCGGGGACGAAGCGCGGCCGGCGTGATGGATGCTTCGCTGTCGCAAGCCGGCGCTTCGGATCAATCAGCGCGCGAAGATTTTCGAACCCGTCCGCCGTCACGAGCCCAGCCGCGGCGAGCTCCCACAACGCTTCTTCGACTGCGCTGGGCAGCTGCCTCGTGTGTTTCACGATATCGGCAAGGAAAGAGGCGCCGCGAGCGCGCAGCGACTCGACGACCTGGCGGGCGCCGCCCGACAGGTTCTGCTCGAGATCCGTCCCGGGCCCAGCCGGTCCCGTCTCACGCCTTGCCGCAGCGTCGAGCAGCCACCCCGCGTCTTCGCGCAGAAAGAGCGCGATCGGCGCCGATCGCGTTGGGCGAACGCGCCTCGTGGATCCATTCCTGCCACGATCGTGATCGTCGAACGCCGGGTGCGGTGAAAGACGGCCCCACACGACTTCGCCAGAAATGCAAAGCTGATCGAGGAGCTCCGGCGAATATTTCCCGATGCGCCGGCGAAGTACTTCGCCTTCCCACGCCGCGGCGGAAATTTCGTGGCCCTGGAGCTGTTTGATCACGTGCAGCGCACCATCAGGCCCATGCAGCTGCGTTCCTGGTTTGACGTGCTGCCAGTGATACACGAAGCGCATGAAATCGCGGGCATTGACGGGTTCGATCTCACGCCGCAGACGGCCGAGCGTCAACCGGTGGATCCTCGCGAGCACGCGCCGGTTGCACCACTCGATTTCGGTGTCGGGCGCCGAAGCCGCCGCAGTGAAGCGACCTCGCAGGATCTGCCCTTCTGCCTCGAGACGCAGCAGCGCCGCGTCCATCACCTCGGCGGGCATCGCGAATATCTGGACGAGCCGGGATCGCGTGTAGGGACCGCTCGATTCGAGCCAGCCGCGAAGCGTTTCGGTGACGGCGGTCTCCTGGTCGTCAGTTGCGGTGCGATCGTAGTCGCCGATTTCCGGTGCGATGGACGCGTCTGGATAAAGAAGTCGTGCCGTCTTCAGGCGCTCTGCGGCCGCCCAGAAATTCGCGCCGCCCGCGCCGAGCACCGTCGCCCGCCCCGACTCACGCAGAACGCGGAAGTGCTCTTCCCATTCAGCCGACGGCGGAACGACAACGAGGGTCAGCAGCGCATCGTGGAGCTCCTCCGGATCGCGGGCAGACGGCCACGATTCGGCCGCAACCTGCGCGATCGCCGCAGGATCGAGAGCCGCAACGCCTCCCGCGTCCGGACCAATGGCCCGCCGCATCTGCACGGCCCGTGCACGGCGCTCCTCGAGAGGTGCGTCGTCGAGGTAGGCGTACGGGTTGGCGTTCAGAATCTCATGGGAGAAGGGCGACGGCTCGGGCGTATCGATCGCCACCGTCTTTATTTCCCCGCGGCCGATCCGTTCGATCAACTGCTTCAGACCATCGAGATCCATCGCCTCGTGCAGACAGTCCTTGATGACCTCGTTGACGAGCGGATGGTCTGGGATGCGGATGTCGCCGACGATGTTCTCCTGGCACGCGGCCTGATCGGGGAATACAGCGGCGAGCAAATCGTCGGCCCGCATGCGCTGAATCTGGGGCGGCACCTTGCGGCCGCCCGAAAACCGCAGCACCGCGAGCGCGCGTGACGTGTCCCAGCGCCAGCGCACCTCGAACATCGGCGCCGGCAACATTGCCTGAGTCAGCACCTCTTCGACGGTCTCTTTGCTCAGGAACTTGAAGACGAGCTCCAGCGGAAAGCTGTGCTGATCGCTCAGGGAAATGACGATGCCGTTGTCTGTCGCCGCGGCCTGCAGCTCGAAGTTGAAGGACCGGCAGAACCGCTTGCGCAGCGCAAGACCCCACGCGCGATTAATCCGGGCGCCGAAGGGCGAATGCAGCACGAGCTGCATGCCGCCGCCCTCGTCGAAAAATCGTTCGGCGACGACCGTTGTGACGGTGGGCAGCGCTCCCAGCGCCGCGGCGCCCGCCCGCACGTATTGCACCGCCTGCTCTGCGCCGCGTCTGTCGAGATGGCACTCGTTGATGAGGAAGTCGACCGATTCGCTCAGCTCCAGGATCCGGGTCCTTACTCTCGAGACAGCCTCGGACAGCTCCCACGTGCGCCCGGGAGCCTCACCACGCCAGAACGGAATCGTCGGTGCTGCGCCTTTCGCATCCTCGACACGTACACGCCCCGACTCGACGCGCCGGATCCGCCACGACGTCGTGCCGAGCAGGAACACATCCCCGGCCATGCTCTCGACCGCAAAATCTTCGTCGAGCGTGCCCACAACGGTCTCGTCAGGCTCGGCCAGCACGAGAAACTGCGCATTGTCGGGTATCGCGCCGCCCGACGTGATGGCAGCGAGCCTCGCTCCCCTTCTTCCCCGAACGACGCCATGCACGCGATCGCGATGCAGGAAGGCGCCGCTTCGGCCACGCTTCGTGCTGATGCCTTCGGACAACATGTCGATGACGGAGTCGAACTCGGCCCGCGTCAGGTCGGCATAGCAGTAGGCGCGTCGTACCAGCCTGAAGAGGTCATTCTCCGGCCAGTCTTCGGCGGCTGCCATCGCGACAATCTGCTGCGCGAGAACATCCAGCGGCACCGAGGGGACGATGAGCGCGTCGAGCTCACCTTCGCCAATCGAGCGCACGAGCGCGGCACATTCAATCAGCTCGTCTCTGGTTGTGGCAAAAAGCCGGCCCTTCGGCTTCGTCGTGTGCTCCACCTGATGGCCGGAGCGTCCGATGCGCTGCAGCGTGACGGCGATCGACCTCGGCGAGCCGATTTGGCAGACCAGATCGACAGTACCGATGTCGATGCCGAGCTCGAGTGAGGCGGTCGCGACAACCGCCTTCAATTTGCCGCCCTTCAGCCGTTCCTCCGCGGTGAGGCGGAGCTTTCGCGACAGGCTGCCGTGATGAGCGAGTACGGCATCATCGCCAAGGCGCTCGCCGAGGTGATGCGCCACACGCTCGGCAAGCCGCCGCGTGTTGACGAACACCAGCGTGGTCTTGTGTTCCTGAATGAGCGCGGTGATGCGGTCGTAAACTTCCTGCCACATCTCGTTCGACGCGACGGGGCCGAGCTCGTCCTTGGGAACTTCCACCGCCAGATCCATTGCGCGGCGATGGCCGTGATTGATGATGTTGACGGGAGTCTGTTCGTCGGGTGCAAGGAACCGGGCGACAACCTCGATCGGGCGCACGGTAGCCGACAGCCCGATCCGCTGTGGACGTGTCCCGCCCGCCTTTTCCACGAGGTCGTCGAGCCTGGCCAGTGAGAGCGCGAGGTGCGCGCCGCGCTTATCGTCGGCGATCGCGTGAATCTCGTCCACGATCACCGTGCGGACGTTGCGCAGGGCCTGGCGGCTGCGTTCTGCAGTCAGCAGGATGAACAAGGATTCCGGGGTCGTCACCAGAATGTGCGGCGGGCGCTTGACCATCTGCTGCCGTTCGGACGCCGGCGTATCGCCGGTGCGGACAGCTGTGCGGATTGCCGGGAGCAAGGCGCCCTGTTCGGCCGCAAGCGCGGCTATGCCGCTCAACGGGACGTCGAGATTCTTGTGAATGTCGTTGCTGAGCGCTTTCAGCGGAGAAACGTACAGAACCTGCGTCGTGTCGGGCAGACCTCCCTCGAGGCCGGCGCGGACCAGCTCGTCCAGGCAGATGAGGAAGGCGGCGAGGGTCTTGCCGGATCCGGTCGGCGCCGAGATGAGCACGTGTTCGCCGGACTGGATAGCGGGCCAGGCGCGCAGCTGCGGCTCTGTCGGCGTACCGAAGTGGGTGGCAAACCAGTCGCGGACTATGGGGTGGAGCTCGAAGGCCATCTTCTCAAAGACGCTGAATTTCTTCTTCGAGTTGCGTCACCCGCTTGTCGAGTTGCTGCACGACAGCCTCAGCCGGTTCGGAGGTGCCGAGGTCCACTCCCGCCCGCTTCAGCAGGTTCATCGGATAGTCGCTTCCACCCGACCGCAACAGCTCGAGGAACCGCTCAACACCTTCGCGCCGCTCGTCCAGGCTGCCTGCCGTGATCGTCTGAATCAGCCTGGCCGAAGACGCGTAACAGGTGGCGTACTGGTAGACGTAATACGGGCTGCCAAAGAAATGCGGCACCCGCGCCCACGTGATCTGCGCCGAATCGTCGTAGGTCATGGCGTCGCCGTGATACGCCTTGAACAGGTCGAAATAAATCCGGCTCAGGCCTTCGGCGGTGATCGGCTCTCCCTGCTCGGCAAGACGATGCGCCTGCAGCTCGTAATCGGCGAACAGACACTGCCGGTAGAACGTCCCGACGATATCGTCGATCGCGTGCTGCAGCAGCACGATGCGCTCGCGCTGATCGGTCGTGCGCGACAACATGTGATCGAAGAACAGCATTTCGCTCAGCGTCGACGGCACTTCCGCGACGAAGATGGTGTAATCGGAGTACACGAAGGGCTGGTGCGCTTCGGACAGCATCGTGTGCATCGAGTGGCCCATTTCGTGCGCCAGCGTGAACACCGAGTCGAGCGTATCGTTGTAGTTCAGGAGCATGTACGGATGCACGCCGTACACCGGAGCAGAATAGGCGCCGCTCCGCTTGCCCGGGTTTTCGTAGACGTCGATCCAGCGTCCCTCGAACGCTTTCCTGACGTTGTCCTGGTACTCGCTTCCGAGCGGCTTCATCGACTCGACGATCTCGTCGATCACTTTCGAATATTCATACTTCCGATCGAAGTCGATCAGCGGGACCAGCTGATCGTAGGCGTGGTACGAATCGAGGCCCAGCACGCGCTTCCGCAGGCGGTGGTACCGGCGCAGCGGCTCGCTTCCCGCCTTCGCGGTCGCGACCAGATTTTCAACGACCGCCGGTGGGATGTCGTTGGCGTGCAGCGCACCGTCGAGCGTGCTCGTGAACTGCCGTGCCTGCGCCACGAACCAGTCGCGCTGCAGCACGCCGTTGTAGACCGCCGCGTATGTGTTGGCGTTGGACGCGAACGTCTCGTGGAAAGCATGAAACGCGGCGGCGCGATCGGGTTGATGACGATTGGTCTGAAGCAGCGCGTTGTATTGCCCGTAGGTGAGCGTGGCCTGCGTGCCGTCGCGCAACGTAATCACGGGATGCTTGATGTCGGCGTTTGCCAGCATCGAATGCACGTCATGTGGAACGTCGCCGAACCGGCTGGCGAGCGATAGCAGGTGCTCGCCCTTTTCGTCGAGCACGTGTTCCTGCTGATGATAGGTGCGCTCGATGGCGAACCGATAGACGGCGAGCTCGGGACTGGCCTGCATCCAGTCGCGCACCGTCGCCAGCGGAATCCGCAGTAACTCCGGGGTGAACCACGACCGCGCTTCGGCGGCTTTGGCGAACAGAATCTGCACCTTCTGCCGCCGTGCGTTGGCGCCGTTGTCGCGCTGATCCTGGTCGTAGGTGAGGCCGGCGTAGTACCAGAGCTTGTAGGACAGTTGTCCGAGCTCGTCCTCGAGGCGGAACGCCTTCAGCAGTTGAGCGGATCCCTGGGCGAACGTGCCGCGCAGCTCCGCGTATCCCGCGAGCATGCGCTCGAACTCGCCGAGGCCCGCTTCCCACGCCTCCCAGTTCGAATAGATGTCCGAGAGATTCCAGGTGAATTCTTCAGGAATGTTTTCACGCCCGCGTGAACGCGGATCGACAGGAGCTTCAGTCGCCATCTTTCGATCTTAGTAGATCTTTCCGCTCGAGAACCCCGGAACCAGGAACTGGAACCTGGAACCCTGCTCGTCTATTTCCAGCCGACCAGCTTGCGCAGTTTTTCGAACATCGACGGGTTCGCCCGCGCCTCACTCGCCTGAACGAGCAGATCGAGCGCGTGGTTGATGTCCCGAGCCGTGCCGATTCCAAGGCGCCTGGCGCTCCGTTCGGCAACCGGATCGCCTTCCCCGATCAGCAGGATCGATCGCGCCGTGGAATCTGCGAGCACATCAACGCAGTTCTGCGGAGTGTCGTCGACGAGATAGTCGAGGTGCAGCACCGACGCCGCTTTGCCGCGGCCGCGCGAGAGCGGAATGACGCTCGGCGTGGGAAACCCGTGATCGATGAGCCATTTCTGCGTTTGCCATTGCACGGTCCCGCCCGCAGTCGCGGGACGCTGCGTGATGAAGAACACCTCCCACTTGTGCTCGCCCATCAAGTGGTAAAGGCGCTTGATTGCCTTCTTGTCGATCGGCTTGAGCGTCGTCCAGAAGTCCGGTGTCGCTTCGATGGCCTGCCAAACCTGATCGCGGTGCTGGCTGCTCCCGCGCCGGGAACGTCGCTGCTGGTGAGACGGTTTGTCGCGGATTGTCGCAGGAACCGCGGCATGTTGCGCTTCTTCGCGCTCCTCGGGGGCCGGCTGCTCGTGTTCGGCAATGGCCGGCCCAAAAACGTGATCTTCCATTTCGCTATATGCAGAGGCCAGGTCGGCCAGTGTTCCATCCATGTCGAAGGCAATTCGCAGCGGAGTCATCGTTTGACCGACGTCTATACTATGGTGTCGAAGGAATTTAGGCTATTCAAGCAGGCTTCGGAATCGATAGAATAATGTGTTCCGGATGGTCCCCATGAAATTTGTGTCTCTCGGGTTGTGCATCACGCTCTGCGTGTCGCTGTCCGCTTGTGCGCCCAGCGATGCGCCGCCTCCTGCGTCGGGCGAATCGCAAGCCGCGGTTCCAGTCACGACGGGTCGAGTCATCGAAAAAGAAATGCCGATCGAAGCGACCGTCGTCGGCACGGTCGAGGCATATTCCACGGTTGCGGTGCGCGCACAGGTTACCGGTGAATTGAAGGCGGTGAACTTCCGGCAAGGCGAAGACGTCTCGTCCGGCCAGGTGCTGTTCACGCTCGACCCGCGGCCCCTCGAAGCGGCGCTGAATCAGGCAGAGGCAAATCTGCAGCGCGATACCGCGCAGCTCGCCAACGCCAAGGTCATCGCGCAACGCATGGACGATCTCGTCGAGCGCGGCGTCGGCACCCGCGAGCAGCGCGACACCGCGCGCACGCAGGCCGCCGCGCTGGAAGCGGTCGTCGGCGCCGATGCCGCGATCGTCGAAAACGCCAGGGTCCAGTTGCAGTACGCCACCATCCGCGCGCCTATTGCGGGCAGAACCGGCGTGCTGATGGTCAATGCCGGCAACCTGGTGCGCGCCAACGATCAGACACCGCTCGTCGTCATCAACCAGGTCTCGCCGATTTACGCGTCGTTCGGCATTCCGGAAGCGCTGTTGCCCAATCTGCGGCGTTACATGGCCCAGCGCGAGCTGCAGGTGCTCGCCACGCCGCCGACCGAAGACGTGCCTCCCGCGGAAGGAAGCATTACCTTCGTAGACAACCAGGTGGACCAGACGACCGGCACCATCCGTATCAAGGCCACGTTTCCAAACGCGAATCGCCGCCTGTGGCCGGGCCAGTTCGTCAACATCACTATCCGCATGTCGTCCGATCCGCGCGCGATCGTGGTGCCGACCGTTGCCGTCCAAGCAGGGCCGGACGGCCAATACGTGTTCGTCGTCAAGAATGATTCGACGGTCGAGATGCGCCCGGTGACCGTCGCGCGGAGCGCAGGGATCGAGACGGTGCTTCGAGAAGGGGTCAAGCCGGGCGAAACGATCGTCACCGATGGCCAGCTGCGCCTCGTCCCCGGCAGCCGCATCAGCGTCAAGGGCGGAAGCACTCCGAAGGCGGACTCATGAACCTTGCAGCGCTATTTATCAAGCGTCCGATCACCACTACGCTCATCACGCTCGGCATCGTTGTCTTCGGCGTGATGTCGTATCGGGTGCTCCCGGTCGCCGACCTCCCCGCCATTGACTTCCCGACGATCGCGGTCAACGCATCGCTTCCGGGCGCAAGTCCCGACACGATGGCGTCGGCCGTCGCGCTGCCGCTGGAAAAGCAGTTCTCGACGATCGCGGGCGTCACGTCGATGAACTCCACCAACACACAGGGCAGCACCAGCATCACACTGCAGTTCGACCTCAGCCGCGACATCGACGCCGCGGCGCAGGACGTCCAGACGATGATCGCGCGGTCGCTGCGGCAGCTGCCGCCGCAGATGCCATCGCCGCCTTCGTACCTCAAGGTGAACCCGGGCGACTACCCGGTGATGATGCTCGTCATGCGGTCGGCGACCCTCCCCCTGTCTACGGTCAACGAGTACGCCGACTCGAACGTGTCGCAGCGCATTTCGATGGTCAACGGCGTTGCGCAGGTGCAGGTCTTCGGTCCGCAGAAGTACGCCGTACGCATCGACGTCGACCCGCGGAAGCTCTCCGCGCATGGCATCGGCATCGACGAAGTCGTGACGGCAGTGCAGGCGTCGAACGTCAACCTGCCGACCGGCACGATGTCCGGCCGCGAGCGCAATTTCACGGTTCTTGCCGACGGGCAGCTCCTGAATGCCGCCGCCTACGCGCCGATGGTCATCGCCTACCGGAATAACAATCCCGTGCGGCTCGGAGATATCGCCAAGGTCTACGACGGCGTCGAGCAGGACAAGACCGCGAGCTGGTACCAAGGGGATCGGGCGATCACCCTCGTCATCTTCAAACAGCCGGGTTCGAACGTCGTCCAGGTCGTCGACGAGATCAAGAAGCTGCTGCCGGAGATCCAGGCACAGCTGCCCCCCTCCATTCAACTCGACATACGCACCGACAGGTCGGGGCCTATCCGTGAATCGGTCCATGACGTCAAGCTGACGCTGTGGCTCACCATCGGGCTGGTCATTGCCGTCATCTTTATCTTCCTGCGGAGCATGACCGCGACGATCATCCCGAGCCTCACGCTCCCGGTGTCGCTGATCGCGACCTTCTCGGTGATGTACCTGTTGGACTACAGCCTCGACAACCTCTCGCTGATGGCGCTGACGCTGTGTATCGGGTTCGTCGTCGATGACACGATCGTGATGCTCGAGAACATCGAGCGGCACATGGAGATGGGCAAGTCCGCGATGCGGGCGGCGTTCGACGGCGCAAAGGAAGTCGAGTTCACGATCGTGGCGATGACCGCATCGCTCGTGGCGGTGTTTATCCCGATCCTGTTCATGGGGGGCATCGTCGGAAGGCTTCTGCAGGAGTTCGCCGTGACCATCGGTGCGGCGATTCTCGTCTCGTGCTTCGTGTCGATCAGCCTGACGCCGATGTTGTGCAGCCGTTTCCTCAAGACGTCGCATGGCAAGACTCACGGCAAGCTCTACAACTTCACCGAACGGCTGTTCGACGGTTCGCTCCGCGCCTACGACGTCACGTTGCAGTTGGCGCTCAGGTACCGCGCGTTGACGATGGCAGTGTCGTTGCTGTTCGTCGCGGGCGCCGCCTACCTCTTCGTGCTGGTCCCCAAAGGGTTCCTTCCGACAGAGGACCAGGGTCGCTTCAATATCAGCATCGAAGCCGTTCAAGGCGTCGCCTTCGAGCAGATGGTCCGATACCAGCACGAAGTTGGAAAAATCCTTGCGCAGGAACCCGACATCTCGGGCGTTAGCAGCAGCACGGGCTTTGCCGGTGGCATGGGCGGTGGTGGCGGATCTTCGAACCAGGGCCGTTTCAATGTCGACCTGGTGCCTCGCGGGGAAAGGACACGCTCGGTCGACCAGATCATGGCCGCGCTGCGCCCCAAGCTTGCCCAGGTGCCGGGCATCCGCGTCTTCATGGTGAATCAGCCGCCAATCAACCTCGGCGGCGGCGGCGGCGGACGCCAGGCTTACCAGTTCACGCTGCAGGACGCTGACACGGCCGAGCTCTATCGCGCCGCCCCGCAGTTCGAAGAGGTGATGCGCGGAATTGCGAGCATCGAGGACGTTCAAAGCGACCTTCGGCTCAACAACCCGCAGATTCAGCTGAACCTGAATAGAGATCGCATCGCCACTCTCGGGCTGACGGTGAACCAGGTCGAAACCGCGCTCTTCAACGCCTACGGCACCAGGCAGGTGTCGCAAATCTACGGCGCGAGCAACCAGTATCAGGTGATCCTGCAGGTCGACCCGGCGTTTCAGCAGGATCCCGCGGCGCTCGAGATGCTGTACGTGCGTTCCACGAGCGGAAAGCTGGTTCCCCTGAGCACGGTGGCGAGCGTCAGCACCAACGTCGGGCCGTTATCGGTCAGCCACACCGGACAGCTGCCTTCGGTCACGATGGCGTTCAACCTCAAGCCGGGATATTCGCTCGGCGACGCAGTCACCGCAATCGAACAAGCCGCCTCCACCACGCTGCCAGCTACCGTGAGCACGCGATTCCAGGGCACCGCACAGGCGTTCCAGGAATCAGTGCAGGGGCTGGGCCTTGTGCTGGTGATGGCCATCATCGTCATCTACATCGTGCTCGGCATCTTGTACGAGAGCTTCACGCAGCCGCTCGTCATCCTGTCGGGTTTACCCGCCGCGGGGTTCGGAGCGCTGATCACGCTGCTGCTGTTCAAGACCGAACTCAGCTTGTATGCCTTCGTCGGCGTCATCATGCTGGTGGGTCTCGTGAAGAAAAACGGCATCATGATGGTGGACTTCGCAGCGATCGCGGAACGCGAGCACGGCAAGACGCCTAAGGAGGCTATTCACGAAGCGTGTCTCGTGCGCTTCCGGCCGATCATGATGACGACGATGTGCGCGCTCGTCGGCACGCTGCCGATCGCCCTCGGGCTCGGTGCTGGTGCCGAATCGCGGCGGCCCCTCGGCCTGGCGGTCGTCGGAGGCCTGCTCGTCTCGCAGTTCCTGACGCTGTACATCACGCCCGTCTACTACGTCTACATCGAGGGTGCGCGCCTCCGGCTCATCAAGAAGCGCTCGAAGACCGACCACGAAGATATGGAACCGGCGGTCGCATAGGAAGTCGGCCGCCCGGCGTGGTAGAACGAACGCCGATTCCGATCTGGCTCTACGTCCTGATCCTCGTTTTCACCCTGTGGAATCCGGCGAGCCTGGCGCAGCACCTGGCGTCGAACGTCTGGACACTTTCATCGCGATCGACGTTGTCGCTGGCGTTTCTCTCTGCGCGTCTCATCATCACGAGCATCGGCGTCGCCGCCGGCATTGCATTGTGGCTTCAGCGCCCTGGAGCTGTGTCTCTCGCGAAGGCCTCGCTGATCCTGTTCGGCGTCGAAACTGCTGTCAGGCTGTCAACCCGGGTTGACCTGTCGTCCGCGCCGCCGGGAACGCGAATGCCTCTCGCGGTTTTTGTCATCATGCACAACGCCGCGTGGTATTTCTATCTCCACATCTCCCGTCGCGTCGCGGCCGCATATGGCCTAAAATCGCACTCCTGAAAAGGAGCTTCCATGCGTAAAGCCTGGTGTTTATTGGCGGCAGTGGCCGTGTGCTCGATGCCGATCGTTTCGTCGGCGCAGGCGCCGGCGGGAAAGGCGCTCGACATCTATTTCATCGATACGGAAGGCGGACAGGCGACCCTCTACCTCTCACCATCGGGTCAAACGCTGCTTGTCGACGCGGGGAACTCCGGCGAGCGCGACTTGAACCGCATCCTCGAAGTGCTGAAGCTGGCGGGAGTAAAGCAGCTCGATCACTTCTGGTTGACCCACTACCACGGCGACCACTACGGGAGCCTCCTCGAGATTGCAAAGCAGGTTCCGATCAAACACCTTTACGATCACGGGCCGTCGATCGAGGCGGAGCGGCCGAACATCATCAAGTTCCAGGCCGCTTACGCGGACTTCTACAAGACGGTTCCGCGGACGATCCTCAAGCCGGGCGACAAGCTACCATTCACCGGCACCGACACCACGACGGTCATGAGCAACAGCGTTCCGCTGAAAACCGCGCTGCCGAAGGCTCCCGGCGCCGGCCGCGCGAACTCGCTTTGCGCCGCACACAAAGAACGGGACGAGAGCAAAGTCGATCCCGACAATCATTATTCGGCGGGCTTCGTGATGAACTACGGCCGGTTCCGGACGATCAATCTCGGCGACCTCACGTGGAGCCGCGAGTTCATGCTGATGTGCCCGAACAATCCGATCGGAACGGTCGACCTCTATCTCACGAATCATCACGGCCTCGACCAGTCCGGCTCGCCCGCGTTCGTCCAAGCCATTCAGCCGCGGGTGGCCATCATGAACAACGGCACCAGAAAGGGCGGCGCGGTTCAGACGTTCCAGACGCTCGCGACGTCGGCCGGCCTCGAAGATCTGTGGCAGCTGCACTGGTCCTACGCCGGCGGCGTCGAGCACAACGCCCCTGGCGTGATGATTGCCAACGTCGACGAACGTGATCAGTTGGCGGCGATTGTGGGCGGCGCCCAGGCCCCGCCGGCGGGGGCCGGAGGCAACGCGGCACACTCGCCTGCGCATTACATCAAAGTCTCCGCGCACACAGACGGTTCTTTCGTGGTGACGAACAGCCGCAACGGCTATTCGCGGACGTACGCGGCTAGACCGTAAGAAGGATTTTCCCGATGTGGCTGCCGGACTCCATCTCGCGATGGGCTTCGGCAGCCTCTTTAAGCGGAAATGTCTTGTAGATCACCGGACGCAGTTTCCCGTCCTGAACGAGCGGCCATACGGCTGTCTCGAGCGCCGCGGCAATGGCACCCTTCTCTTCGACGCTCCTCGCCCGCAGGACCGATCCACTTATCGTCAGACGCCGGCGCAGCACTTTCACAAGATTGATCTCCGCCTTCGCGCCGTGAAGGACGGCGATTTGGAGTAATCGACCCTCGCTCGCGAGCAGGTCGATGTTGCGGGGGAAGTACGGGGCGCCGACCATGTCGAGAATGACGTCGATACCCAGCCCTCCGGTCGCCTCCATCAGGACGGCGCCAAAATCCTGCGTCCGGTAATTGATGGCGAGCTCGGCCCCGAGACGCTGACACGCCGCACATTTTTCGCCGGAGCCCGCGGTGGCAAACACTCGCGCACCGAACGCCCGCGCCATCTGGATCGCTGTCGTGCCGATGCCGCTGGTGCCCCCGTGGACGAGAAAGGATTCGCCGCTCCGGAGCCGGCCGCGCTCAAAGACGTTCATCCACACGGTAAAAAACGTTTCAGGGATCCCCGCGGCAGCGACGATGTCGACTCCACCGGGCAGCGGCAGGCACTGCACGTCGGGCGCCACGCAATATTCCGCATATCCGCCGCCTGACACGAGCGCGCAAACTCGGTCGCCTTCGCGCCAGCGCGCCACTTTGTCGCCGCACCCTGCGATCACACCCGACACCTCGAGCCCGGGAATATCGCTCGCTCCCGGCGGCGGCGGATATTTCCCTTCGCGCTGCATGAGATCCGGTCGATTCACGCCTGCGGCCGCGACGCGGATGAGCACCTCCCGTGGACCGGGCTGCGGCATCGGCAACTCAACGGGGCGCAGCACCTCGGGCTGTCCAGGCCTGGTGATTGCGACGGCAATCATTTGTGTGCGTCTCGTATCATCGGCACCAGGTATTCGTGAAATGCGCGGTCGAAATCGTAGGCTGGCGCGAAGTCCCAGTCGCGCCGGGCAGTCATGTCGTCCACGTCTTCCGGCCAGGAGTCCACAATTTGCTGCCGCTTCGCGTCGACATTGTAGGTAATTTTCGCGCCCGGGAAGACGCTCTGAGTCGCCGCCCGGATTTCGTCGGCTGACGGGTTGAACGCACGAACGTTATAGGCGGCACACGTCAGCCTGTTCGGTTGGGCGCCGGACAGTTTCAACAAGGCCTCGACGGCGTCGGGCATCGCCATGAACGGTATTCGCGTATCGGGCCGCACGAAACACGCATAAGGCTCGTTTCTTGCCGCCGCATGAATCATCTCGGACGCGTAATCGGAGGTGCCCCCGGATGGAACGGTCACCGCCGAGATCAATCCTGGAAACCTCACGCAGCGGAAATCGACGCGTGGCGCCTTCGATTCGAGCAGCTGCTTGTAGTGTCTTGCGTAGTACCGCCCGAGGTGCTCGCAATACAGTTTGTTGCAGCCGTACATCGTAATCGGCTGGTTCCAGTCGTTCTCGCGAACGGCCCCGGCTTTACCCCGTGTCACGAGGTCCGGCAGGCCATAGGCGGCGATGGAGGATGGGTAGACGAAGACGACCGGGCGGCCGTGCGATTCGGTCTCTCGAGCTGCGAACTCGAGCAGGTTCAGCGTTCCTTCGACGTTTACATGGTGCGCGGCCATCGGGGTGAATTCCGAGCGCGTCGACAGAAGCGCCGCCAGGTGAAAAATCAGGTCAACTTCGAATTCCGACAGAATCCGCTCGAGCACGTTCGTGTCGAGAATCGATCCGGTGAACTCCCTGTGCACGTGTTGGGCGACGTGCGGATCAAGAGCGTTGACATCGAGGGTAACGACTGCCTGGCTCCTCTGCTGCGCCAGATTCACGACGAGCGCGTGCCCGATCTCTCCGTTCGCCCCTGTAATCAGCACTACCGGTTTGCGCATCCTGCTTCGCTCCAGACGGTCGTTTGACGGTTTGCTTCAGCCCGACCTGCAAGTTAGTTAGTATATGTAGGTACCTGCCATGGAATACCGAGCCGTTTTCAAATGTATCGCCGGCTGCGAAGGGGAACACCCCCTCGAGCAAGCCATCTACCGGTGCCCGAACTGCGGCGACCTGCTCGAGGTCGCTCATGACATGAACCAGCTTCGCCGCCGGTCGGCGGACGAATGGAAAGCGCTGTTCGACAACCGGTACAAGCGGACCGAATGGCCCTACGGCTCTGCCGTCTGGGGCAAGAAGGAATGGGTGTGCCCCGGCATCCGGGACGAAAACATCGTCTCGATGGACGAAGGGGGAACCAACCTGATGTGGGCGGAGCGGTTTGGCCGCGAGCTCGGCATGGACGAGCTGTGGATCAAGATGTGCGGCCAGTCGCATACCGGCTCCTTCAAAGACCTCGGCATGACGGTGCTGGTGTCGATCGTCCGCCAGATGATCGCCGACCAAAAGCCTGTGCGCGCGGTGGCCTGCGCGTCAACCGGCGACACGTCCGCCTCACTCGCGGCCTATGCCGCGGCGGCGGAAATTCCGTCGATTGTGATTCTGCCGCGCGGCAAGGTCTCCACGGCCCAGCTCGTGCAGCCGCTCGCAAACGGCGCTCTTGTGCTGTCGCTCGATACCGACTTCGATGGCTGCATGGCCATCGTGCAGCGGCTGTCCGTCGAGGAAGGTGTGTACCTCGCGAACTCGATGAACAGCCTCCGCCTCGAGGGACAGAAGACTGTCGGCATCGAGATCGTCCAGCAGTTCGACTGGTCGGTCCCCGACGTCATCATCATTCCTGGAGGAAACCTCGGCAACGTCAGCGCGCTCGGCGCGGGTTTCGACATGATGGAAGCGCTCGGGCTCATCACCAAGCGCCCGCGGCTCGTCGTCGCCCAGGCCGCCGCGGCGAATCCGTTGTACCTTGCGTACAAGAACAACTGGGAATTTCATCCGGTAACGGCCAAACGAACGCTGGCGTCCGCTATACAAATCGGCAATCCCGTCTCGGTCAAGAAGGCCATCCGGGCGCTTCAGAAGTACAACGGGATCGTCGAGCAGGCAACCGAAGCCGAGCTCGCCGACGCGTCGGCACGGGCGGATCGCACGGGAATGTTCAACTGCCCACACACGGGCGTCGCGCTCGCGGCATTGATCAAACTGCGCGAGCAGGGACGAATCAAACCGGACGAACGCACCGTCGTCATCTCGACGGCGAATGGCCTCAAGTTCACGGACTTCAAAGTGGACTACCACTCGGGCACGCTCACGGGCATGACGTCGAGGCTTGCCAACAAGCCCGTCGAGCTGCCGAACGACTACGACGCCGTGCGCCGCGCTATCGACACGGCCGAACAGGCACACACCGTCAGCCGATAGTCTTGCAGCTCGAAAACAACGTCTTCTTCGTCACGGGCGGCGCCTCAGGACTGGGTGAAGCCGCTGCCCGCATGTTCGCTCAATCAGGCGCCACTGTCCTCATTGCCGATGTGAACGAAGCTCGAGGCACGCAGGTCGCGCAGGATCTCGGCGCGAGAGCCCGCTTTGCGAAAGTAGACGTGTGCGATGAGCCGAGCGTAGAGCGAGGGTTGGCAGCGGCCGCGGCAATGGGACCGCTGCGAGGCGTGGTGAACGCGGCGGGCATCGTGATCGCCGAAAAGCTGCTGGGCAAAAGCGGGCCGCATGCCCTCGACACGTTCGCGCGTGTCATCCAGACGAACCTGACCGGCACCTTCAATGTCATTCGCCTGGCTTCGGCATTGATGAGCGCCAACGACCCTGACGCCACCGGTGAACGCGGCGTCATCGTCAACACCGCATCGGTCGCCGCGTTCGACGGTCAGATTGGACAGGCCGCCTACTCCGCATCGAAAGGGGGCATCGTCGGGATGACGCTGCCCGCGGCGCGCGAGCTCGCGCGATACGGCATCCGCGTCATGACCATCGCCCCAGGGATCTTCGACACGCCCCTCATGGCGAGCCTGCCTCAGGCCGCACGCGACAGTCTCGCAACGCAGGTGCCATTTCCGCCGCGCCTCGGCAGGCCTTCGGAGTATGCCGCCCTGGTCAAGCACATCATCGAAAACGGGATGCTGAATGGCGAAGTCATTCGCCTCGACGGCGCCATCAGGATGGCTCCGAAATAGTCTTCTCCAATCTGATCTCGTCGCGGATCGGGATGCCTCCAAATCCGACGATGCTCGCGCTCCCCGCGTATTTGGCCGCTCCGTTCGGTATCCAGTCTGAGATGTGGTATCCGCGGCGCTGGTAGAAATACAGCGACGGCAGGTTGTCGTTCGTCATCGAGACGATTGTCCGCGGAATCTTCAGACGCCGTGCCAGCAGTTCGGCCTCCGCAAGGAGATAGCTGCCGACACCAGACCGCTGCCACATCGGATCAGTTGCCAGGGCGACGATGTGAAGGCCGCCGTCCACTAAACGGTACGCAAGGGCTCCGGCGACCTCGCCGTTCATTTCCGCAACGATCGTCGGGGCCGCATCGAGGTCCATCAATTGTCCGAATGCGACAATGCCGGCGCGGCCGAAGTCGCGCTCGAACAAATCGAGCGCGGTGGCGCGCTCGGTATCGGCAGCCTCGCGGACGAGTACGGGAGGCAGCTCGATGCGCGGCCGGCACTCGCACACGACCTGCGCTCTCGCCTCGGCCCAGTCGACGAACGTGCCGCATCGGCTGCAACGCAGCACCGCTGGTTTGGCGCCATATTCAGAACTGCTCATGCGGGCACCACATTCCTTCCCTTGCGGCTGATCCACCACACGACGAGGGCGAGCATCGCCATGGCCGCGGCAAACGTTCCGCCGAACAACCAGAGCGTGTGATAGAGAATCGATTCTGTTTCCATCCGCGCTTCCATCCGAAGCGGCGCGCCCGCGAGACGCTCGCGAAGCGGCTGTTCCCAGACGAGGTTGTTGCCCCGCTCGATTCCAAGGGGCGAGTTATGGAAATTGATCCGGCTCGGCAGATGTACGCGGAACGCGACCAGCTCGGCGCCGTTCCAGCCGACGTCGCCCACGCGCGTCCCGGCGGAACGGCCCACTTCCTGGATGAAGCGGAACTCGTTTTGGACCTGATCCAGCCGGTAGCGCGACCACGAGAGCGGCGCCAGACCCGGCAGCAGCGACACGTTGCCCACGTCGAGCCGGACGTGGACGAACCGCCTGCCGTGACGGCGAAATGCAGTGACTTCACGAACGTTCACTCCGGGCGCTTCGAACACGCGCCGGAATGCCTGCCTGTCGAAGCGCGCTTCGGGGTCTACGTCCAGGGCCGCGCCGCGTAATGCGACGAGCGCTGGAATCGAGGCATTGACATCGACGATAGCCGAACCATCCAGCGACAGTTCAACACGCTCGTCGTATTCATACTGCTTGACGAGACCGAGCTTTTGACACGCCGCCGAGACAAAGACGATCCACACGGCGGCGGCGATCCGCCCGAAAGCCATAACTCCAAATGATATACTGACTTAGATAGCTTCGGACCTCTTGCCAAAACCCATCCTCTATCTCATCGACGGCAGCAATCAGATGTATCGCGCGTACCATGCGATACGCGGCCTCACGGGACCCGACGGTCGCTCGACCAACGCCATCTACGGGTTCGTGACGATGCTGCGCAAGCTGATTGCGGACCACAATCCCGAGTGCATCGCCGCGGCCTTCGATCTCCCGGGACCGACTTTTCGCTCCGAGTTGCGCGATGACTACAAGGCGAATCGCAAGCCGATGCCGTCAGACCTGGCGGAACAGATCCCTTACGTGCATCAAGCCTGCGAGGCGCTCGGCGTTCAGGTGCTCACCTATGCAGGTTTCGAGGCAGACGATGTGATTGGGACGCTCGCCGCCAGAGCAACCGGCGAGGAACGCCCCGTCGTCATCGTCACCGGCGACAAGGATTTTTTTCAGCTCGTCAATGATTCCCGCGGCATCCGCGTCTTCAATCCGCGCGACGAGGGAGCGTGGTTCGACGAGCAGGGTGTCCAGGCGAAGCTCGGAGTACGAGCCGGCCAGGTGGTCGACGTTCTCGCTCTCATGGGCGATTCAATCGACAACATCAAGGGAGTCCCGGGAATCGGCGAGAAGGGCGCGATCGAATTGATCTCGACGCACGGGTCGCTCGACACGCTGCTGGAACAGGCACCGACGTTGAAGGGGAAGCGGCGCGAGCTCCTCACCACCCATGCAGACGCGGCCCGTGAAAGCCGGACGTTGCTCCGCATTCGCACTGACGTCCCGCTGCCCGATGTCGACGTATCCTGCTTCGACTATCGCGGCCCGGACCGGCAGAAATGTTTCGAGCTCTTCTCCTTGCTCGGCTTCCGTACGCTCGTCACCGAGTACGCGCCGACGGCCGACACTGTCGACACCGACTACAGCGTTATCACGACGGAGGCCGAACTCGCCTCGCTCGTGGCCGAGCTGAAGCAGTCGACGCAGTTTTCGCTCGCTGTGATTGGCGATTGTTCTGGCGGCATGCGGGCCTCGCTCGTCGGTATCGCGTTTTCTAGCGCTGCACGCCGCTCGAGGTATCTGCCAATCGGTCATACGGCCCTCGAGGAACCTTCGGCGATCACCGGCCGCTCCGCCCTCGCGGATTTGAAGCCCGTTCTCGAAGATCCGGCAATTGGAAAGATCTCCCACGATCTGAAGTTCTCCTTGATGATGCTCCGGCACGTGGGAATCGAGCTCGAGGGTCTCGGGTTCGATACGATGCTGGCGAGCTACGTCCTCGACGCGACACGGACGAGCCACACCATCGAAGAGATCGCGCTCGAATACCTGGGCTACAAGGCTCTGACGCAGGAAGACGTCTGCGGCACAGGGCAGAAGGCCATCGACCTGCCGCATCTGCCCGCCGCCGCCCTTCTGAGTTTCGCGGGTGAGCGTTCCGATTTAGCGTGGCAGCTCGAAGCAAAGCTCGACGCAAAGCTGCGCGAACAAGGTCTGGAGCGGCTGCTCAGGGACCTCGAGCTTCCACTTGTGCGGGTACTTGCCGATATCGAGCAGGCGGGAGTCCGTATCGACTTGCCAGCGCTTGCGAGCCAATCGCACCGGATCGAGGCCGATCTCGCCGCGCAAAGCGCGCGGATTTTCGAACTGGCCGGGGAAGAGTTCAACATCAACTCGCCGAAGCAGCTGTCGGTCATTCTGTTCGAGAAACTCAAGCTGCCGACAGCCAAGAAGACGGGGAAGACGCGTGTCGCCTCGACTGGCGCCGACGTGCTGGAGGAGCTCGCCATCACGCACGAGCTGCCGAAGCTCATCCTTCAGTGGCGCGCGCTGATGAAGCTCAAGGGCACTTACATCGACGCGCTGCCGCAACTCGTACACGCGAAGACGACCCGCGTGCACACGTCTTTCAATCAAGCGGTGGCCGCCACCGGACGGCTGAGCAGCAGCGATCCCAACCTCCAGAACATCCCGATCAAGACCGACCTCGGCCGCGAGATCCGCCGCGCCTTCATCGCCGATCCGGGGTTCGTCCTGATCTCGGCCGACTATTCGCAGATCGAGCTGCGGGTGCTCGCCCATCTCGCGCAGGAAGAGGCGCTGATCGAGGCTTTCAGGCGCAACGAAGACATTCACGAGCAGACGGCCCTCGGGGTGTTCGGTCCCGGCAGCACGCTCGACAAACACGAGCGGCGGGCCAAAGCAAAGATGATCAACTACGCGGTGCTGTACGGGAAGACCGCGTTCACGCTTGCCAAAGACATCAACGTCACGTCCGAGAAGGCGCAGGAGTTCATCGACGCGTATTTCGCCGGGTTCCCACGCGTCAGGGCCTTCATCGACAGCACACTCGAAACCGCCAGGAAACGTGGGTATGTGGAGACGTTGTTCGGCCGGCGCCGCATGGCTCCCGATCTGAACAACCGGAATTTCCAGAACCGGCACGAAGCCGAGCGCAGGGCCGTGAACTTCCCCATTCAGGGCACGGCAGCGGATATCCTAAAGCGTGCCATGCTTGGCGTTCACGAGGCGCTGTCGCCCGGAAACAACGGCCGCGCCGCGCGTATGATTCTGACGGTCCACGACGAGCTGGTCGTCGAGAGTCCCGAGGAAGCGAAGACGCAGGTGATTGAGCGCGTGCGGGATGCCATGCAGGGTGCCGCGCAACTGACCGTGCCGTTGACCGTGGACGTCGGCGTCGGCTCGAACTGGCGGGAAGCGAAATCGTAACCGAGATGGCCGATCCAATCGTCATTCCCCGCAGCGAACACCCCATCTCACGCCAGCACATCGACGCCGACGCGCTCAAGGTGCTTTACCGGTTGCGCCAGTTCGATCACATCGCATATCTGGTCGGCGGTAGCGTGCGCGACCTGCTGCTCGGGCGCACGCCGAAGGACTTCGACATCGGAACCTCTGCGCATCCGTACCAGGTCAAGCGGCTGTTCCGCAACTGCTGGATCATCGGCCGGCGCTTCCGCCTCGCTCATGTGAAGTTCGGAAACAAGGTGATCGAGGTCGCCACGTTCCGGCGTCAGGTTCCGGCAGGAACAGAAGAAGAGCCTGTGGCGGTTCCGCCGGTAGCTCTACCTCCCGCCGAGGGCGTGGACGATTCGGACCTGCTCATCCATCACGACAACACCTTCGGCACGCCGGAGGAAGACGCCTTCCGCCGTGACTTCACGCTGAACGCGCTGTTCTACGACATCGAGACGCGCTCGATTATCGACTACGTCGGCGGCCTCGGAGACGTGCGTGACGGCCTCATCCGGTGCATCGGCGTGCCCGAGGAGCGGTTCCAGGAGGATCCAGTCCGTATGCTCCGGGCTGTCGCGATCGCGGCACGGCTCGACTTCAGGATCGACGAGCCCATCCTTCGCGCCATCGATCGCTACCACGGCGAGCTCGCCAGAAGCGCACCGGCACGTCTGATGGAAGAGGCCTACAAGGTGATGCGTGCGGGGTCCGCGGAAAAAACCTTCCGGATGCTCCTCGAAACGGGACTGCTCGCGGCGATTGCCCCCGAGGTGCCTGGCCGGGTTTCCGACGCGTTCTGGCAATCACTGGCAGCTGTGGATCACCACCGCCGCTCGTACAAGCGCAACCCTGAAGCACTGGGCAACGCGATTCTGCTCGGCTCGCTGCTGATTCCACTCGGCCTGCTGGACCAGCACCATGGACGCAGCAAAGAACTGGGAGCGCGGTTCGGCATTCTTCCCCTGGCGCGGCGCGACGTCGAGTTTCTCCGGCAGATTCTGATGCTGCAGCGCCATCTGCGCGATCCGAATGCGTCGGCACGTCACAAGCGCGCCATCCTGCACCGTAGCGCCTTCCCGGGCGCGCTGATGTGGCTCGACCTTCACGGCGGCGCTCCGGACATCGTCGAATCGTGGCGTGCGCTGCAGGCGGAAGCCGCCGAGGAACACGGAGACGGAGTTCAGCCGGCGTTCGAGGGGCCGCCGCCCCGGCGGCGGAGACGGCGCCGCCGGCGGCGCCGCTCGTTCGGCGATGGAAACACCGGGGTCTGATCCCGGTTATTCGTAGATGTCGTGCAGCGTCCTGTAGGGACGCGCGAGGCCGAGCGCGATCAGCATTCGGATGATCGGCCACGAGGGATCGATTTCGCTGCGGCGGAAACTGAACTTGGGACTGCGCGGATGGCCATGATGGTTGTTGTGCAGGCCTTCGCCTCCGGTCAGGAGCGCAATCCATCTGATGTTCGTAGCGGTGTTGTCGAAGTTCCTGTAGCCGATGTAGTGACACAGGCCGTTGATGGACGAAGAGAGCACGAAGACGTACATGAACAGGTGAAGTCCCGCGGCGAGCAATCCCCACCACACGCCCAGCACATAACAGAGCCCGGCAATTCCAATCACCGGACCGACAATGCCGAAACGGAACGCCATCTTGTCGAACACATCGTCTTCGATGTCTCGCGCGTAACGTTCGAGCGTCTCGGGGTTCTTGGCTTCTCTCAGGTAATGAAACACGTTGCCGAGCTGGACCGACCAGAATCCGTGGAGATGCGGGCTGTGCGGATCGCCTTCGATCTCGGTATACGCATGATGTTTGCGGTGAACGGCGACCCACTCGCGCGTGCAGAGGCCGGTTGTGATCCACAGGCAGAACCGGAAGACGAAAGCAACGGCTGGATGGAGCTCGAGCGCCTTATGAGTGGCGCTACGATGAAGAAAGATCGTGGTGCTGAACACGGCGACCTGCGTCACGAGCGCGGACGTGAGCAGGCAAAAGAGGAACTGCCGAAGCACGGGCGTCAGCCTACCACATCACCCTTGGCGGCGTTCGAACTCCTTCATGAAGGCAACGAGGGCATCGACGCCTTTTTCGGGAAACGCGTTGTAGATTGAGGCGCGGATGCCGCCGACGGAGCGGTGTCCCTTCAACCCGTCGAGCCCTGCCTTTTCCGCTTCTTTGACGAATTCCTTCTCCTGCTCTTCGCTGCCCAGCCTGAACGTCACGTTCATCAACGACCGGCTGTCCTTCTGAGCGGTGCCGCGATAGAAGCCGGTTCGGTCGATTTCGGCGTACAGTTTCCCCGCTTTCCGCTCGTTCACCTTGGCCATCGCCTCGAGGCCGCCCTGACCGAGAATCCAGCGCGTCACCAGTCCCAGCATGTAGATAGCGAACACCGGCGGGGTGTTGTACATCGAGCCGTTTTCCGCGTGTACGGCGTAGCTGAGCATCGCGGGCAGCGAGGCCGGTGAACGCGACAGCATGTCTTCGCGAACGATGACGACCGTGACTCCCGCCGGACCCATGTTCTTCTGCGCGCCGGCATACACAAGCGCGTGTTTTGAAATATCGATCGGACGGCTCAGCATGTCGGATGACGTATCGCTCACCAGCGGAACATCGCCGACGTCGGGAAGCTCCTTCCATTCCGTTCCGTAAATCGTGTTGTTCGAGGTCATGTGCGCGTAGGCTGCGCCTGGCGTCATGACGATCTCTTCCGGGCGGGGAATTCTGGTGAACTGCTCCGCCTTGGTTGTCGCGGCAATGTGAACCTTGCCGATCTTCTTCGCCTCTTCCGCCGCCTTGGCCGACCACACCCCGGTGACGAGATAGTCCGCCGTCGCCTCTTGCGACAGCAGGTTCATCGGCACCATCGCGAACTGCAGGCTGGCCCCACCCTGCAGAAAGAGCACTCGATAATTGGGCGGCGCGCTGGTGAGAGCTCGAAGATCCTCCTCGGCCCTTGCCAGCACACCTTCGAACACCTTGGAGCGATGGCTGACCTCGAGGATCGACATCCCCAGGCCGGGCAGCGACACGAGCTCCTGCTGCGCCTGCTCGAGTACCGACACGGGCAACACCGCGGGACCGGCGGAGAAATTGAAAATGCGCTCAGATTTCATGTATCAGCAATCCATCTCGAAGTTTGGGTTCGAACCACGTCGACTTCGGCGGCATGATCTCGCCGGCATCGGACACTGTCATCAGATCCACCATGCTCACCGGATACATGGAGAACGCCGCGGCCATCTTTCCGCTGTCAACCAGCTGCTCGAGAGCCTGAGCACCGCGCACGCCTCCGACAAAATCAATGCGCTTGTCGGTCCGGACATCGTCGATGCCGAGGATCGGCCGAAGCAGTTTGTCCTGGAGCACGTTTCCGTCGAGCGTCTCGAGCACGTTGCCCACCGGGACCCCCGCGCTCTCCAGATCGATCGTATGCCATCGCCCTCCGGCGTACATCGACACCTCCCCCTTTCGGGAAGGGCTCGCCGGCCCCGGTGTCATCGCAAATCGTCTCGCGACCACGCCGAGAAAGTGCTCGCTTGTCATGCCGTGCAGATCGCGCACAACGCGGTTGTAGGGAAGAATGCGAAGCTGATCGGAGGGAAACGCCACCGCCAGGAACGATCGCGCTTCCGTCGAGCCGGGCAGCGCCTCTCGCGTCCGCGCTGCGCTCGCGGCGCGATGGTGGCCATCGGCAATGTAGAGGGCATCGATACCGGCGAACGCGTCGACGAACGCCCGCGCAGACGCCGGATCGATTGGCCATATCGCATGGCGGACGCCATCGAGTGCAGTGAAATCAATCAGCGGCTCGCGGCTCGCGCGCAGCCCATCCGCGAGCTCGCGAACCGTCGCGTCCGGACGATGTGCCAGAAACACAGGACCGGTCTGCGCCCGCAGGTCGGTGATGTGCCTCGTACGGTCGTCTTCCTTGTCTCTACGCGTACGTTCGTGCTTCTTGATTGCACCGGCATCGTATTCGTCGAGCGAGTAACACGCGGCGACGCCCGTCTGGCCGTGGCCTTCATAGTCGAGGTGATAGAGGTAGAGTGAAGGCTCGTCCTCCAGAACGAGAGGCGCCTCTTGTTTCAGCGCGCGATACCGTTCAGCAGCCGTTCGATACACGACATCCGCGTGCGGATCTGTACCCAGCGGCAGATCGATCTCTGCACGCGAGACGTGTAAGAAGCTGAGCGGATTTCCACCGGCGAGCGCGCGCGCCTCCTCGGTATCGACGACGTCGTAGGGAACTGCGGCTACACGCGGCGCGGCGTCGGGAAGCGGGCGGACCGCACGGAAGGGCCGGATGACAGCCATCGCGAACCTTCAATTATATGAGATTGCGGTGCGGGCTAACGGCGGTGCGGGAATTCGATGTATTGCGCGACGCGATCGCCTCGGGTTACGTGCACTTTGAAGATTCTCGATTTGCCGGGACCGCGCCAGCGAATCACGCTTTTGTCACGAACGTCACCGGATGAAAGCCCCGAACCGAGTTGAGCAGCCAGCAGCGCGTCGCCGACCCGAGATCGTCGAGGGTGATCACTTTTTCACGCAATCGACCCGCTTCGACCAGGTGCCCGCGGAGCGTGCCGGGCAGCAGCCCGCATGCGATCGGTGGCGTCACCAGCTCCCCGGCGAGTTCCAGGGCAACATTCGCGATCGTCGATTCGGTGATCTCCCCGCGGGTGTTGAAGAGCAGCACATCGGCGAACCCCGGGCGCGCCGCAATGGCGTCGGCATAGACTTGCCGATTGGTCGTCTTGTGATAGAGAAACGGGTTGTCAGGATCGACCGGCGCAGCCGCAATCGCCACCGGTTCGAACCCGCCATCCGGATTGTGCTGAACCGCGCTGATGTGCAGGTCGCCATTGCGCGACACCGTCATCCTCACCCGGTGTGGAACTGGTGGCAGCTCCGCGGCGTGCCGCTCGAGTTGTTCGCGGACGGCGACGAGATCGACCTGGAAGCCAAAATAGTCTGCTGACTGCAGGAGCCGTTTCAGATGGCGTCCCAGCAGCAGATATCCGCCATCGGGATTCCACGCCATCGTTTCGAGCAGATCGAAGGACGGCCGAGCCGGACCGAGCACCCTCGCCTTGAGGCGGCTCTCCTGCCATTCCTCCACCGGATCCGAGTCAGCGACGATTCCGCCGCCGACGCCGTATTCGGCCTCGCCAGATCGCCTGTCGATCAGCATGGTGCGGATGGCTACGTTGAACTGCGCGCGCCCACCGGGCTCGACGAAGCCAATCGTGCCGGTGTAAATCCGCCGGGGCGAACATTCGAGATCGGCAATGATCTCCATGGTCCGGGCTTTTGGCGCGCCGGTGATCGAGGCCGCGGGAAACAGCGCGCTCATCACGCCGGCGAGAGGGGCGTCCGTCTCGGCGCTCACCGTCGAGGTCAGCTGCAGGACTGTCGGAAACCGCTCCACCTCGAACAGATTCGACACGCGAACCGTGCCGTGCCGTGCGATCCGCCCCAAATCGTTGCGGACCATGTCGACGATCATCACGTTCTCGGCGCGCTCCTTGTCGGACGAACGCAGCCGTCGCGCATTGTCGAGATCCTGTTCGAACCAAAGGCCTCTCGCCGCCGTGCCTTTCATCGGACGTGACTCGATGGTGTTCCCGGCGCGATGGAAGAACAGTTCCGGAGAGACACTGCAGATCGCCCAGTCTTCCGTTTCGAGGTAGGCACCAAAGGGCGGCCGGTGCACATCCGCGAGCCTGAGAAACAGCGCGAACGGATCCGACCGCAGCCGGGCCCGCAGCCTATATGTGTAATTGACCTGGTAGGTGTCGCCGTTCCGAATCAGTTCCTGCAGCTGGTCGAATACGCGCGCGTATCGCTCGGCCGACAAGGAAGGCTCCCAGTGTTCGTCGAACACGTCGCCCTTCGGATCATCCAGCTCATCCAGGGAGCAATCCTCAGCACCGTCGTATACGCCGAACCACAAGAACGGAAAACCCGACGCATCCTGAGTCTGCAGCGCCGCGTCGAACGCGGGGGCCCCCTCGTATGAGAGGTATCCCGCGGCATAGCGTCCGCGGCCGCATGCGTCTTCGACGGCGCAGAGCGCTGGCAGCACTTCTTCGATACGGCGCGCGACGATGATCTCGATCGGATGGTCGAACCGGCGCCATTTTCCTGATGCGCCATCGCGGATCACGGTGCTCAATCGTCGGTCTCCATCGGCGGCTGCCATCGGCCTGCACGATACGCCAACTCCGCCAGCCGATTCGCGCATTCGAGCGCTTCGGGCTGCTCGGCCCATTTGTCGACGGGCCACGGCAATGTGTACGTCCAGTTCTGATCGCCGATGGTCGAGGGAAGATTGATGCGGTCGCGCCAGCCGAATACGTCTTGCAGCGGCAGGAGAACAAGGTTCGAACCAGAGTGATACAACTGCTCCAGAATGGCATCGCGTATCTCGGCGTCGAAACGGGACGATTCAAAGCCGTACCGCTGGCGCTGTTCTGGTCGCAGCGTTTCCCACCAGACCGCGAGTGAATCGGTGTCGTGAGTTCCCGTCATCGCCACCGACAGCGGCGGATACATCGTGGGCGCCGCGGGCTCCCAGCGAAGCACCTTGTAGCCTGGCAATCCCATCCGGGCAATCGACTCCCGCACGAAGTCCGGGACGGTTCCGAGATCTTCGACGCTGACGTCCGCCCCGCTGTCGATGATGAGCCGCATGAGGGCTTCACCAAGCGCGACCTGCTCGTGTTCAGCCAGGGGCATGAAGTACGGCGCGCGCCCATCGAATGGTCGAACGTACGTGCGGTAGAAGCCGACGAGGTGATCGAGACGGAACCCGTCGTACAACGCCACCTGGCGCCTGGCACGCATGCGCAGCCACTCGAAGTTGTTCGAGCGGGCGATCTCCCAGTTGTAGGGAGGAAGGCCCCATTCCTGGCCTGTCTCGCTGAAGTCATCGGGCGGCGTGCCGACCGACGCGTCGAGTATGAACTCGTTGCGGCGGCTCCAGACGTCGGCGCTATCAAGTGTCACCATGAACGGAAAATCGCCCAGAATCTCGACACCGCTGAGTCCGTGACGCACCCTGTGCCACTGTCCGGCTGCAAGCCACTGCAGGTACTGATGCCAGAGGATTTCCTTCGAGAGCTCATTCCGCGCGGCCGTTATGGAGGCAGTCTCACGGTCTCTCAGCTCGGCCGGCCAGTCCGGCCATGGGCGTTCGCCGAAATGCGCGCGAAGGGCGCGATAGAGGCTGTAGTCGTCGAGCCACCAGGACTCAGCGGCGATAAATGACCGCAGCGACTCGCCTGAGCCACCCTCGGCACTCCGGTCAGTCTCGAGGAAACGTTCGAACAGCATCCGCAACGCGCGCTGCTTCAAACTCCGCACGGCTTTGTAGTCCACCCGCGGCGACTGGCGGCACCGTTCGATCTCGTCTTTCCAGGCCTCTTCGAACCCGGCAGCGCCCTCAATCATCCACACGCTGATGAACTGGGGATCGATGGCCATCGCGCTCAGCGGCGAATAGGGAGACGATTCCGATGGCGCCAGCTCGTTGAGCGGCAAGAGCTGCAGCATCGATTGATAGCCGTTCCTGAGCCACTCCGCGATGCGCGGGATGTCGCCGATCTCGCCGATGCCCCAGCTGCGGGTCGAACGCAAAGAGAACAGCGGCACGCTGATCCCTGCCCTTCGAATACCGCGCATCATCGGGAGTCACCTGTCTCGGCGAACAGCGCCTGCACTGCATCGTCAAAAACACGCCTTCCCGGGAGCAGACTGACGACGAGGAAGGCCTCTCGATCGAAATCGAAGAAGTAGCCTGGATGGACGAGGACGCCCGTGCGATCGAGCAAGTCGAGGACGATCGATTCTTCGGGCTTCACGGCCGGCACCCGCACCACGCTGTACCACCCGCCCTCGACCGGCAGAACTGAACACTCGGGATAGCTCGACGCGATCTCCAGGAGCCGTGCATGATTTTCACGTATGCGGCGTTGAATCTGCCCGCGAACAGCGGCACCTTGCCGAAGGAGCTCCGGCGCGGCCAGCTGAACAGGTGTGGAGACGGAGAGATAGGCATCGCAAATCGTTTCGAGTCTGTCGCACGCCTCCGCGACGAGTTCGGGAGGCCCGCCGACGGCAATCCAACCCAGTTTGGCCTGCGGCAGGCCGATGGATTTCGAGAGTCCTCCCAACGCGAAGGTGAGCGCCGCGCTCTTTCGGAGAATGCTGAGAGGCTGGGCGCCGGACATCGAATAGTCGGCGAACACCTCATCGGCAATCAGAGCTGCGTCGTACCGGCATGCAAGCTCGGCCACGGCGTCGAGCTCTGCGTCCGCAACGATCGATCCCGTCGGGTTGTTTGGGCTCACCATCAGGATCGCGCGAATCTTTCCGCCACCGAGCTTCTCTTCGAGCTCCTGCAGGTCGATCGTCCATCGGCCGTGAAATTCCAGCGTGTAGTGCTCGAGGGAAACCAGATCAAGTGCGGTCAGGTGTGCAATCAGCGGATAGCTTGGCCTGGGTGCGATCACCGCATCGCCCCGGTCGCACAACAACTTGAACAACAGAGAGTAGGCTTCGCTTGTGCTCGCGGTCAGCACCACATGGTTCGCGGGAACCGGGATACCGCACCTGGCAATCTCGTCCGCGATCGCTTCTCTGGCTGAAGGTATGCCGAAGGGGTCGGGATCGTAGCAGAGTCCCCGGCGGTCGGCCATCGGCGCAAGCAGCGCCGGCGGATACGTGAAGCCGGCTCTGGTCGGATTCGAGAGCGTCAGATCCGCAATCGGCAGGCCGGCAGACTTCCGGCGCTCGACGGCCGACCACAGGCGGTTACGCGCCGCCGGATGTGGCAGTCTCGACGAGAACATCACCGCGCGGCTCTGAACCGTTCGCGCGTAGCCCTCGTCGCTTCCGCGTACTCGAGCATCTGTGCCGTCAGATCCTGGGGATACGAAATGCTGACATCGCGAATGGTTCCGTCTTCGCCGTGGATCGGCTCGAGCCGGGGCTGCACAAAACCGGTGTACGACGGCAGGTTGAGTTTCTCCACGCGCGCAACCACCTCATCGCGGAGCCTGGGATCGAAGTGGACGCCGTACCGATCGACGAGTGACTTGGCCGCGGCATGGTCTCCCTCGGACTTGATCCGCTGGACTTCGGCCAGCAGCACGGCGATTCCACGCCGGAATTCCTGCGGGTCGACCATCACGTAGTAGGTCTTTCCGTCGCGCGTGTGCGGCTGGATGGCTGAGGTTTCGGCGATCAGCCAGTTGACGATCAACTGACGGTTCCGCATGTGGTCCTCTTCGAGCGTCGTTCCCTCCCGCACGCGGCGCAGCTGCACGATCGCCGCGCGGGCATAACTCTCGTACTCCGCGCGCACCACGTCGTCATGATCCTCGACGCTGACGAGGCCCATCTCGCGGATTTTCGGATCGGGCAAAAAGTACAAGGCGACGAGATCCGCGCGCGTCTCTTCGATGGCCGAGAACTGCTCCTGAAGAGCGCTCTGCGGCGTAATCCCCAGATTGGGATTGACCCTGCCCGACGCGTGGCCAATCACCTCGTGCAGATCCGTGGCGAGCTCGTGCGCAAACGACCCCCATTTCTTCGCGCGTTCCACTTCGTCGGCCGACCAGGAGAATTCGATGCGGAACCCCTCGTCGAGCGAGCGTTCGTATGCTTCGTTGACGTTGCCGACAGACACGGATTTGCTGCCGTGTCTCTCGCGGACCTCCTCATCGTTCGGGAGATTGATGCCGACCGGCGTGATGGGTCCCGAATCGCCGGTCTCGACGACGACATCGATTACGTTGGCGGTGATCCCCTGGACGTTTTCCTTGCAGTACCGGGGATCCCACGGCATGTGCGTCTCGAACCACAGTGCCTCGGCCGCCAGCTGCTGAATCGCCGCGGTTTTGGTCGTGTTCACGTAATACACGATGCCCTCCCACGCACCTTTGATGCCGCGAGCATCGAGATATACCTCGGTAAAACCGTTGATTGTGTCGACCGGCGATGCCTTGTCCTCGACCCACGCGATGTCGTAGGCGCGGCGGTCGTCGTGCTCGCCGGTGCGGTACCACTGAACCAGAGCCCGCAGTGCGCGGGCTTGCGGGACCGTCGCGAACGGAATCGCTGCTTCGAGGTGTTCCACGATTGCGGAAATTTGCGGACCGTACATGCCGCCAACCCGGTAGACCTCTTCAACCAGCTGGCCATTTCGCTTCGCGAGCCGCGAGTTCAGCGGATACCGTTCGGCGAACTCCTGAACCTCGGCCGCGGTCACGCCGGAATAAAGGTTGTTCGCGCTCGCCTGAAGAATGTCGCGGCCATCGGCCGGACTTTTTGACGTGATCGACGGATCGAATGAGACGTCAAAGAACATGGGTGCGAGACGATCGAGCAGTCCGCCGAGCGACTCGCCCTCGCGCACCGGGAACACCGCACCCCGCTCATCGGCCGCGCGTGCGGCCGCGGTAAACTGCTGCGGCGTGCAGCGCAGGACGAATTTCCTGGCGGTCAGGTTGTTGTACGGCCCGGTATTGAGCCAGAAGAGCTTGGTGTAGCGGCGAATTTCGGTGAGCGTCTCCTCATCGCCGTGGGGATGCGAAATGATCGCCTCGAGCACATCGCGCATGTCCAGATTGTGCGCATAGCGCTGGTCGTAAAAAATATCGCGTCCGGCGATGGCGGCTTGGTAGAGGTGCCATAGAAGGATGCGCTGGTCCACCGGCAGCGCCTCGAACTCCTCCGCATAGAGCTGCACGACGGCAGCTTCATCCACCCGTTCGAGCAGGTACTTGCGTTCGACCGCCAGCGTCATTTCAGCTCAACTCCACTTGTTCGAGATGGTCCGGCATGTGGACGTTCCAGTGCAGCTTCGACTCGATTGTCGTTTTCAGTGCGGTCATCGGGCCAGGCTCTCCATGCACCAGGTACGTGATTCTGGGCGGCGTCTTGAAGGCTGCCAGCCAGCGCTGCGTCTCTACTGAGTCCGCATGCGCCGACATCGAATCGAGGCGTTCGATGCGGGCGTGAACCGGCACCTGCTGCCCTCGTATCTTGACCTCCCGCGCACCGTCCACGAGCTGCCGTCCGCGCGTCCCTTCGGCCTGATACCCCACGAAAAGAACCGTGCTGCGCTTGTCCGGCAGTGCCCTTTGAAGATGATAAAGGACACGGCCGCCGGTCGCCATGCCGCTCGACGACACCACGATCGACGGAATCTTCGATCGCACAAGCTCGGATGATTGTTGTGCGGATGCCACCGGCTGAAAGCGCGCGGTGAAAAACCTGCGGATCTCCACCGCCGTCTGGATATCCGGATCGAGCTCGCTGGCGCGGTTCGCGTAGTACCGGAGCGCGTCGAGCGCCATCGGGCTGTCGAGAAACACCGGGAGCTTCGGCAACTTGCCTTCGTCCTCGAGTTTCTTGATCCAATAGAGCACCTCCTCGACCCGTCCGATCGCAAAAGCCGGGATGATGACTTTGCCCCCCTTCGCAATCGTGTCCTTGATGATGGCGGCGAGGCGTTCGCCGCGATCGTCGGGCTCGTGAATGCGATCTCCGTACGTCGATTCAAGCAGCAACACGTCGGCCTGCGGAGGCGGTGACGGATCCGGCAGCACCGGACGCGAATAACGGCCCAGGTCGCCGCCGAACAGAATCGTCGGGCCATTCTTGATGGACATCCTGATGAACGACGACCCAAGGAGATGGCCCGCGTTGACGAACTCGATGTCGACGCCCTCGATCAGCGAAAACGGCTTGCCGAAGCCCACGGACTGGAACTGCGACAGCGCCCGGTACGCGTCCGACTCGCGATACAGGGGCAGCGCGGGGTGGTGTTTCGAATAGCTGAGCCTGTTGGCCTCCCGCGCATCTTCTTCCTGCAGCCTGGCCGAATCCGGAAGCACCAGCTTGCAGAGATCGGCCGTCCCGGGCGTGCAGAACACCTTCCCGTGGTATCCGCCGGCCACAAGACGCGGCAGATAGCCTGTGTGATCCAGGTGCGCATGCGTCAGCACAACCGCCGAAAGATCTGCCGGTTCGACCGGCAACTGTTCCCAATTTCGCAGCCTCAGCTGTTTGAGACCCTGAAAGAGGCCGCAGTCGACAAGAATCTTCCGTCCGCCTATGTCGAGCAGATATTTCGAGCCGGTGACCGTTCGCGCGGCGCCCAGAAAAGTGAGCTTTGTCATAATGTGAGAACACTAATGCTACTGCGTTCCCTGCGCGGACCCGCCGCGGCGGCTGTTTGCCTGCTGCTCACGGTCGAAGCCACCGGCCAGAACACCACGCTGACGATAGACGACATCTACAGCTATGAAGGCTGGCTGCGGTTCAACGGCAGCCCATCGGCAATGATCACGTGGGCGCCGGACGGCGACCCGTGGGTGAACGACAACGAGCATCTGTGGCCGTCCAATTCGAGCTCATGGCTGAGAGTGGACGCGACGACGGGATCCGCCGAGCCGCTTTTTGACAATGCGCAGGTGGAGAGCGCCCTGCGGAATATCGGTGTGGCTGGCGGCGATGCGCAGATCGCAGCACGCACGCGCCCATCGATATTCGACGCGAAGAAAAGCGCGTTTCTATTGACGATCGACGACGACCTCTTTGCGTACGACATTCCATCCCGGAGAGCGACGCGCCTGACGGAATCGGCCGGCCCCAAACGGGAGGCTACTCTCAGTCCTGATGGCCGGCATGCCGCCTTCATCAAGGACAACAATCTGTTTGTGACAACCGTCGCGTCCCCGTCGGAGCTGGCGTTGACTGGCGACGGCAGCGCGAAACGGCTGAACGGCGTGCTCGACTGGGTGTATTCGGAAGAGCTCTACGGTCGAGGCAACCACCGCGGCTACTGGTGGAGCCCGGACTCAACACGGATAGCGTTCCTTCAGCTCGACGAGACGGCCGTTCCCGAAGCGACGCTGGTGAACGACCTTTCCTATCGCCCGGCGGTCGAACGCTGGCCGTATCCACGAGCAGGCGATCCCAATCCCGGCGCGCGCCTCGGCATCGCGGCGGTCGGCGGCAAGTCGATCAGCTGGGTGAACACGTCCAAGTACTCAGACTTCCTTATCGTCAGCGTCAGTTGGTCCGCCGACGCGCGGCACGTGGTCTATCAGGTGCAAGACCGCCAGCAAACCTGGCTCGACCTCAATCGAGCGGACGCCGCCACGGGCGAGCCGGATACCATCCTCCGCGAAACGAGCAAGACCTGGGTGGAGCGCTGGCAGGACTCAAGCATCGACCCGATTTGGCTGAAGGACGGGTCGTTTCTCTGGCTCAGCGAGCGAAGCGGCTGGCGGCACGTCTACCACTTCACCGCGAGCGGCTCGCTCATCCGTCAGCTCACCAACGGTAATTGGGAAGTGCGGAAGACGTATGGGGTCGATCCGTCTGGAACCTGGCTCCATTTCGCGGCGACTGCTCACAGCCCGATTAGCCTCGACCTGTATCGGATCCGCCTGAGCGGCGGCGACATGGAGCGGTTAACGACGGTCGACGGGTCGCATCGAGCGTTCTTCAATCCTTCGCGGTCGCTCTTTCTCGATTCCTGGAGCGACGTCACTACTCCACCGCAGGTTCGTCTGCATAGAACGCACACCCGAGAAACGGTGCGCGTCGTCGAGGCAAATCCCACACGCGGCTCGCGGGAGCAGCGTTTCTCCACGCCAGAGCTGCTGCAGGTGAAGACGCGGGACGGCTTCGTCATGGAAGCCATGATGATCAAGCCTCCGAACTTCGACCCATCGAAGCGGTATCCGGTCTACCAGTTCACCTACGGAGCGCCGCACTTTCAGACCGTCGCCAATGCCTGGGGCTTCAATGACTTTCTGTATCACCAGATGCTCGCCCAGCGGGGCATCATCGTCTGGATCTGCGATAACCGTACGGCCAGCGGCAAAGGCATGCAGTCGGCTGGGCTCGCCTATAAGAGCCTCGGTGCGAGCGAGTTGAGCGACATCGAAGACGGGATCGGCTGGTTGAAGCAGCAGCGATTCATTGACGGCTCGCGCGTTGGCATCGCGGGAGTGAGCTACGGCGGCTATCTGGCGCTCTATGCCTTGACCCACAGCCAGACCTTCACCATGGGTATCGCCGAAGGCGCCATTTCCGACTGGCGAAACTACGATTCGATCTATACCGAACGTTATCTGGGCCTGCCGAAAGATAATCCTGAGGGCTACCGCCGCAGCTCGCCCAGATTCAACGCGTCGAGCCTCGCGGGAAATCTCCTGCTGATTCACGGCGCGCTCGACGACAACGTGCATCCGCAGAACACCATGCAGTTCGCGTTCGAGCTCCAGCGGGCCGGGAAACCGTTCCAGATGATGCTGTATCCCAATTCGTCCCACGGCGTGACCGACGCGGAACTGGTGCCGCATCTGAGACGCACGATGCTCGACTTCACCATGCAGAATCTTCTGCGGTAGGATGTGTCAAATGAATTCGGCCGTTCGCGCGTGGGTGAACGAAATTCAGGCCCTGACGAAACCTTCGGACGTCGTCTTCTGCGACGGCTCGGCGGCGGAAAGAGACCGGCTGATCGCCGAGTGTCTGGCCACGGGCGAGCTCATCGAGCTCAACCAGGAGAAGCTGCCCGGCTGCTACCTGCATCGCAGCGCACCCCACGACGTCGCCCGCACCGAGCACCTCACGTTCGTCAGCACGCCCGACAAAGAGGACGCGGGCCCCACGAACAACTGGATGGCTCCGGACGAGGCACGCGCAAAGCTGACGCCTCTGTTCGCCGGCTCGATGAAGGGACGCACGATGTTCGTCGTCCCGTTTTTGATGGGACCTGCCGGCTCCCCTTATTCACGCGTTGGCGTTGAAATTACGGACAGCCGCTACGTCGTGCTCAACATGCGCATCATGACGCGCATGGGCCAGGTCGCGCTCGATCATCTGGGCGACTCCCCCGACTTCACGCACTGCCTTCACTCACTGGGCGATCTGAGCCCGGACCGGCGGTTCATCGTCCATTTTCCGGCCGAGAACGCGGTGTGGTCGATAGGGTCGGGCTACGGCGGCAACGCGCTGCTCGGCAAAAAGTGCCTGGCGCTGCGTCTGGCGAGCTACCACGCAAACCGGGAAGGCTGGCTTGCGGAGCACATGCTGATCGTCGGATGCAAGTATCAGGACGGACCCGTTCGCTACGTGGCGGGCGCGTTCCCTTCTGCGTGCGGCAAGACCAACATGGCGATGCTGGTCCCGCCCCCGTCGATGCCCGGCTGGAAAACCTGGACGGTGGGCGACGACATTGCCTGGATACGTCCTGGCGACGACGGGCGGCTGTGGGCGATCAACCCCGAGTCGGGATTTTTCGGAGTGCTCCCCGGGACGAGCCACAGCACGAACCCGACGGCATTCGACATGATCCAGCGCGACACGATCTTCACCAATGCCGCGCTGCGACCGGACGGCACGCCATGGTGGGAAGGACACGACGATCCCCCGCCGGCGCAGGCACTCGACTGGCAGGGACGTCCATGGACGCCGGCGTCGCCCGACAAAGCGACGCATCCAAACGCGAGGTTCACCACACCCGCGGCCAATTGCGCATCGCTGTCACCTGAATTCGAGAACCCGAACGGCGTTCCTCTCGACGCAATCATGTTCGGTGCGCGGCGGCAACAGCGGGTGCCGCTCGTCTATGAATCGAAGAACTGGCAGCACGGCGTGTTTCTCGGGGCGACCCTGTCGTCGGAGACAACCGCGGCTGCGTCGGGGAAGACCGGAGTATTGCGCCGCGATCCCATGGCTATGCTCGCATTCTGCGGGTACAACATGGGTGACTACTTCCAGCACTGGCTGGACGTGGGGCGGAAAGTTACACGGCCTCCCAAGGTGTTCCGCGTCAACTGGTTCCGCACCGATGCGCGCGGGAAATTCATCTGGCCCGGATTCGGTGAAAACCTGCGCGTCGTGAAGTGGATTTTCGAGCGGGTGGACGGTAAGGGCAAAGGGAAGGAAACGCCGATCGGAATCGTCCCGACTCCCGACGCGATCGATCAAACCGGATTGAACATTTCCAGAGACGCGATGGAGCTGCTGGTCGCGGTCGAGCCAGGCGACTGGGCAGAAGCGTCGGCCGATCAGGCCACGTACTTCACGTCTCTCGGACCGCGGGTCCCGCCCGAAATGTTCGAGGAGCAGAAGCGGCTCGCGGAGGCGCTTGGGGATGTGGAGAAGTTGAAAGTTAAAAGTTAAAAGTGGAAAGTTGAAAGTGAAGTGGAAAGTGGCGGGTCACTTTCTACTTCTTTACTTTCTACTTTCTACTTTCTACTTTCACCTCACCGCACATGCCTCCCGCCGTCCACGCGGATCGTCTCCCCGGTGACAAAATCGCACATCAACAGCGCAATCACCGCGTCCGCTATCGATTTTTCTCCGCCCCAGCTGCCTAGCGGCGTCGCCTTTTCGACGGCCGCGAGTTCTTCATCCGTTGTTTCGGGCGGCGCAAGAATAGGGCCCGGCGCGATCGCGTTGACGCGAATCTTGTCCGGCGCGAGCTCCAGCGCGAGCGCCTCGGTAAGACCGATCACACCCGTCTTCGCGACGTAATACGGAAGGTAACCGGTGTATCGCGGCCGGCCGCTGACCGACAGCCAGTCGGAAAAGGAGATGATGTTCCCTCCGCCAGCGCGCTTGAGGTGCGGCCACGCCGCGCGCGAGCAGATGAACGCCGAACGCAAGTCGACCGCAACGTTTGCATCGAATTCCTCGACGGTCAGCTGGCCGAACGGCTTGGCGCTGTAGATTGATGCCATGTTCACGAGGATATCGAGCCGCCCGAGGGCGGCCGCGCTTTCATCGACGAATGCCTCGCAATCGGCGGCCTCCGCAAGGTTCGCCTGCTTCACGAACACACGGCGGCCAAGCGCGGTGATCGCCGCCGCCGTCTTCTCGGCCTCTTCGCGCGAGCGGTTGTAACACAGCGCAACGTCAGCCCCATGGCGCGCCAGCTCGAGCGCAACGGCAGCACCGATCCGCTTGCTTCCGGTGAGCACCGCGACGCGATTCGACAGGTCCATCCGCAAAGCTTAGCAGTTTGACAGCGCGATCGAATGAGAGGTATGAAAGGGTCTACTTTTCTCAACAGGAGACTGTGAATGCCGAAAAAAGTGTTGGTGTTGGCCGTCGCAGTGTGCGCGTTTTTGGTTTGGCCAGCGCTCGCTCAGGCTCAAGCTCCCGCCACGCCTGCGCCCGCCGCACCGGCCGCGCCGGCTCAAGGCCAAGCACCTGCGAGCGGCGGCGGCGGAGGCCAGAAAGTGGGGCAGACAGGAAATCCGGACCCCGGCGTGAATTTCCTGAATGTCGTCGAAAACCCGCACGTTCGCGTGCTTCAGGTCACGCTCCAACCCGGCGCGGTACGGCGCCCGCACGTGCACAACGACGTCACGTTTCACATGCTCGTACCCGTCACCGGCTCTCTCGAGCTCACTGTAGAAAAGGATCCGGTGGTCACCACCGTCCCGGGGCAGGCTTACTACATGGTGAAGGGACAGACCCACAGCTTCACGAACAAAACCAATGCGGCCGTGCAGGTGATCGAGCTCTTCATCAAGCCCGATCCGGGGACGACGCCGGCTGCTGCCGCACCTCCTGCCGCGCCACCCGCTGCCGCACCTGCGGCACCTCCGGCGAAATAAGGAAGGAAGAACGAAGAACGAATCTTCGATTTTCGTTCTTCCTTACCGTCAGTTGCTACTGCTTCGCCGTATCTTTGTCGGATTCTTTCCCGCCCAGTCTCTCGCTTCCTGCGACGCAGCCCACTTGATCGAATTGCGCATCAGCGTCTGGAACGCCGGATTTTTCCATGCGACTGCGTCGTGGCCGTTCTGCAGGTAGACGAGGGGACTCTTCTCAGCCGATCTCACCCATCCCGCGAGATTGCTTCCGACGCCTGGATACCGCCATCCACTGGCGTACCGGTTCGGGAAGTTCTTGTCTACCGATTCGAAGTCAGTCCGCAGAAGCGGAACGAGCCCTTTGGCCTTTTCGTCGACGGGGCAGAGATATGTTTCATCGACGATCTCGAACCCGTCGCCGAGGCCTTGCGTGATCGGGTGGGTCTTGTTGACGACGGTTATCCGCTGCTTGACGTTGGCCTGGGCACCGGAGTTCGGATAATTCTTCCCCTTGAACGTCACGGGATTGCCCCAGTCGCACGCCATGCCGATCATCTCGCCGTACTCCGGCCATGTGTGGTTCCACGCCGCCGGCGAGTGGTGGAAGAATACGAGCCCTTTACCCTTCTGCAGGAACGGAATCAGGTTCTTCTTGGCCGATGCGTTTGGCTGTTCGAACGTCGGCTTGCCATCCGGCCCGGGGGTCGCGGTGCGTCCCGGGGCATCGAAGAAGACGTAGACGTCGAACGTGTCGGCCAGCGCGGGATCGAAAAACTCGAGGGCGGCCGGGTGCTGCACATGCGTCCACGTGATGTCCTGGCCGAGCGAATCCCAGAAATTGAAGAAGCCGTCCCGATCGTAGTTATGGCCTTTTGTGACTATTGCCACTTTGATCGGCCCGCTGCCCCACTGCCCCTGCGCGAGCACTGACACCGATCCTGCGGCGATGGCCAGCGCGATGGCGACCCATGTGAGCTTCCTGAATATGTTTCTCATGATCGTCTCCAGCCGCGTTAGTTGGAAGAGTTGAAGATGCGCTTCGGATTGGCCTTCGCCCAGGCCAGCGCCTCAGGCGATGCCGCCCACTTGATGGCATTGCCGACGAACTGCCGGTAAGCCGGCGTCGCCCACGCGGTGACGCCATGTCCCACCTGCGTGAAGAAGACGGGGCTGTTTTCGGCAACTTTTACCCACGCCGCGAGGTTGCTGTACTTCACCTTCGGGTTCAGGTTCTTGGTGGGATCGGCCGGCTGAAAGTCGGTGCGCGCGAGCGGCTGCACCGAGTCTTCGAACCAGTGGCACGCATACGCTTCGTCGGTCACGTGAAACCCGTCGCCCAGACCGCGGGTGATCGGATGATTCTTGTCGACGAAGGAAATGAACTGCGGCGTCATGCCGAAATATCCGTGATTCGGATTGTCGAGGCCGCGCACCCGTTGCGGAGCGTACCAGTCGCAGGCACCGCCGACGACTTCGGAGTACTCGGGCCAGGTGTGCGTCCACGCGGCCGACGCATGGTGCAGGAAGACGAACCCCTTACCCTCGCGCAGCAACTTTGGAAATTCCGTCTTCAGTTGTTCTGACGGCGGCGGATAGAAGCGGTTGTTCTTTGTCTGGAACGAACCTGGCGGCACCACGGGGGGCGGTTGCCCTTGACGGCTGCCCACACCAGGACCGCCGATATCGAAAAACGCATACACGTCGAAGAGCTTGCTGTACTTCGGCGACAGCATCACGTCGGCCGCGGGATGTTCGACGTGCGACCAGGTGATGTCGCTGCCCCACGAATCCCACATCTGGAAAAACGGCTCGCGATCGTAGGTGTGCCCTTTGGTCACCACCATCACCTTGATCGGTCCGCGTCCACCCTGTGGAACGTTGCCGCCGCCCCGGCCGCCGCGCGCGGCAGGAGCTGCCCCGCCCTGACCGGCCGGTGTGGCCTGGCCTGAGAGATGCGTGCTCGCGGCGGATGCCACGAACAGCCCGCCGACGGCCGCGAACATCATTTTCCTCAACAGAGTCGTCTTCATAACCGCTCCTGGTTGATTAGTTCCTGAAGATGCGTTTTGGATTCTTCTTCGCCCAGGCCATCGCATCGGGCGAGGCCGCCCACATGATGGTGCCTCCACCAATATCTAGTTTCGGATGGCTGCGATCATACCATCCGCTCCGTGGCCGGTCGTCAGGCTATTTGGCGGGTTTTCCCTCGTCATCGAACAGCTCAACCGGTCCAAACGGCCGGAGATTGGCCTCGATCTTCGCGGCTGCTCCCACTGCGACAATCTGCAGCCGCTTGGGGTCCAGGTACTTTCGGGCGATCGTCTGCACCTGCGCGGGCGTGATGGCCGTGATGCGATCGGTGTAGCGATCCCAGTAGTCGACCGGAAAGTTGTAGAGCTGCCGCACGATGTAGAGGTTCAGCAGTTCGGCCGGGTTCTCCAGCGACAACGCGAACGACGCCGTGAGAGACCGCTGGGCGTCCTTGAACTCGTCGGTGGGAACGACCTCGTCGCGCATCTTGGCGATCTCTGCGAGCAGATCGCGCAGCGAGGTTTCGGTGACCTCGGTCCGGACATCCATCTGCGCCCGCCAGTCGCCGCGGTACCGCAAGGAGCGCACGCCGCTGTAAACGCCGTAGGTGTATCCCTTGCGCTCGCGCAATTCGCGGTAGAGGCGCCCGTTCGAGCCGCCGAGTATCTGGTTCATCACCGTGAGCGCATCGTAATCGGCGTGCGTGCGGTTGATCGCCGGCTCCCCCACCATGAATGCCGTCTGTACGGACTCCGGGCGATTCACGAGCGAAATCTTGAGCGCTCCCGCGTCTGGCGGATCGATGACGCCAGGCCGCTCTCTGCCTGTTTTGGTCCACCCTTTGAGCGCGGCTTCGAACTTGGTGCGTGCGTCCGCAAGAGTGATGTCGCCCGATACCCCGATGATGGCGTGATCGGGCACGTAGTTGGTCTTGTGAAAGCCCACCAGCGCATCGCGCGTGATTTTCTCGAGCGACTCGCGCGTCAGTCCCATGCTCGACGCCGGGTGACCGTTGTACATCGCCTTCGAATAACGCTCGTCGCGCAGGAAATTGGGGTCGCTGCGCTGTTCTTCGAGCCCGGCGCGGGCGCGGACCTTGTACAGCGCCAGCTCTTTCTCGGGGAAGCTTGGATTCAGCAGAACATCGGCCGCGAGCGCGAGCACCTGATCCAGCTGATCGGTCAGCGCCGATCCAGTGAGCGTCGCGATCTGCGAGCCCTGATTGGCCGACACGGAAACGGTCGCCGCCATCGTATCCAGGGCCTGGGCGATCTGCTCCGATGTCCGGGAGGTGGTCCCCTCATCCATCAGCGTGGCGGCGGTATCCGCGAGGCCGGGAAGGTCTGAAGGGTCGTAATAACCACCCGCGCCAATCATGATGATCTGGAATTGCACCGATGGAACGCGGTGGTCTTCGAGCACCATCAGGTGCGCGCCATTCGGCAGGTGCGCCTCCTGCGCGCGCGGCAATTTGATCTTCAGGACCTCCGTGCTGACGGGCGCCTTGCCTTTGAACTTCGGCGGCGCAGGGGCAGGCGCGGGCGCCTGGGAGAACAGAGCCCCCGACGTCAGAGCAACGAGCAGAAAGCTGAGGGCGAGACGCGTCTTCATTGCGCACCTCCGGGCTTCTGCGCGGGTGCGCCTTCCTTCTTCGCGGGCACGGTAACGACGACGGTGCGATTGTTCGGTGCCAGATATTGCCGGGCCACACGCTGCAGATCGGCGATGGTCAGCGAGGCGATGCGTTCGTATCGCGTGTTGATGATGGCAGGGTCGTCGAAATACACCGTGTAGCGGGACAGCAGAATCGCGCGCTGCAACGAGCTGCGCAGGTTGCTCACCAAGGCGCGGCGCGCGGCGTTTCGCGCCTTTTCCAGCTCCCATTCCTGAATTGGGCCCTTCTGCACTTTTTCGACCTCGTCGTAAATGGCCTTCTCGACGCCAGCGGGGTCTTTCCCGGGGGCAACCATCCCCTCGAGATAAAACAACGTCGGCCCCTTCTTCAGCTGCATTCCGGCGTAGGTCTGAACGGCGACCTGCTGCTGCCGCACCAGGCTGTCGTACAGCCGCGAGCTGCGCCCCGAGCCCAGAACCGAGGTGAGCGCGCTGAGAGCATCTACATCGGCGCTGAGACCTCCCGGCGCCTGATAGGCGATATCGACCAGGGTCAGCCGCGCGAGCGGATCTTGCACGGTGGTCCGCCGCTCCTCTTTCTGCGGCGGTTCCGCCGCGTCGAGCTTCGGCGTCGAGGGGCCCGCGGGAATGCTCTCGAAGTACTTGCGGACTTTCGCGAGCGTCGTCTTTTCGTCGACGTCGCCGGCAATCGCCAGCACGGCGTTGTTCGGCGCGTAGTAGGTCTTGAAGAAGTCGGAAAAGTCGTTGAGCGACGCGGCGTCCAGATCGGCCATCGATCCGATGATCGAATGTTCGTTGGCGAAGTTCTCGAACGCGAGCTCGCTAATCACTTCCGACGTGCGGCCGTACGGCTGGTTGTCCATGCGCATGCGCCGCTCTTCTTTGACCGCCTCACGCTGGTTGTCGATGTTTTCCCTGGTGATCGCCGGCGCCCGCATGCGGTCCGCTTCGAGGAACAGCGCCATGTCGAGCTGATTCGACGGCACCTGCTCGAAATAGATCGTGTGATCCTGATCGGTCTGCCCGTTGTGGCTGCCGCCGTAGTTTTCGATGAGCGCCGCGAGCTCGCCATCGGCGACGTTCTCCGATCCTTTGAACATCAGGTGCTCGAACAGATGGGCAAAGCCGGTGCGCCCCTTTCGCTCGTTGCGCGACCCGACGTTGTAGGCCACCGCTACCGACACGACGGGTGCGGCGCGGTCGGGCGAGATGATGACGCGCAGCCCGTTTTTCAGGCGCGTGTCGTTGAACTCGACTTTGGGCACCGTGACGGCGGCCGCACCGGCGATGCCGGCAACGGCGATGACGATTGCGGCAAAAAGGCGGTAGCGTCTCATGGTTGAATCTCCAGCACGTCCAGCAGTTCCTTCAGGCGCTCGATCTGATCTGTCGCGGCGTGGATGATCGCGCGGCGCTCCTGCACCGAGGGCTGCGTCCAATCCTCGTTGTCGAATCTGACGCGCCCCGCCGAGTCATATTCGACGAGAAACGCGTCCATGGTCGGCACGAACAGACGCATCAGAGGCCCGCGAGGTAGGAGGCTTTCTGGGCGTCGTTCACGCCGATGACGACCCCCACCATCGGCAGGCGATCGATGCCGCTGGCATATGCGTAATCGACGTTGATGCCCGCCTCCGCCAGCATCTTCAGCGCGCGGCCCAGCGATCCAGGCTCGTTCGGCATCGCGGTGTACAGGACATCACGTTCTTCGACGTTGTAGTGCTGCTCGCGCAGCGTGCCAGCGGCATGAAGAGGGTTGTCGACCACCATGCGGAGGTGCCCCGACGGTTCGACACACATTGCCAGCATGTTGATCCGCTCGCCGCCGAGCAACTGCGCGACACGGCTGAGCGCGCCCGGGCTGTTCGCAAGTTTTACCGTGATCTCCTTCTGTATCGCCATGGAAGGACTGTAACGTACCTTTTGATAAACTCACCCCATGGCAACGCCCAAAACCGACGCCGTCATTCCGCCGGCCAGCCGCATGAGCACGGTCAGCTATTCGATCCGCAGAGTCGTTGCGGAGGCGCGGAAAGCCGAGGCCGCAGGCCGGAAGATTCACTACCTGAACACCGGCGATCCCGTCCATGCCGGATTTCAGCCGCCGGCGCACATGGTAGACGCCGTGCACGCGGCTTTGCGCAGGGGTGAGCACGGCTACGGCCCATCGATTGGCCTGCCGGACGCGCGCGCGGCGGTTGCCGCGGAAAACACGTCGCGCGGCTGGCCCGTACACGCCGACCGCGTCGTCCTGACCTCCGGCTCATCCGAAGGGATCGACTTCGTGCTCACGGCGCTGGCGGATCCCGGAGATGAAGTGCTGGTGCCACTGCCGACCTACCCGTTGTACACCGCGATCCTCCACAAGATCGGCGCGCGCGAGGTGTACTACCGCACCGATCCCCAGAACGGATGGCAGCCCGATCCCAAAGAGGTCCGCCGCCTTGTTACGCCGCGAACCAAGGCGATCGTGGTGAACGATCCGAACAACCCGACTGGCGCGTCGTACGCACCGGCGATACGACGCGAGCTCCTGCGGATCGCCGACGAGCACAACGTTCCGATGATCGCGGATGAGATCTATCAGGATGTCGCGTTCGACGGTCCGGTCGCGCCGATGGGGGCCCTGAATCCTGACGCGCCCGTGATTTCTCTCTCAGGGTTGTCGAAGGGTTACCAGGTGCCCGGCTGGCGCACCGGATGGCTCATCGTCGGCGGCGGTGATCGGCTGAGCGACGTGCTTGGCGCCATTACGAGGCTCGCCGAGGGACGTCTGTGCTCGACGATGCCGATGCAGCATGCCATTGTCGCGGCGTTGACCGGCGACCGATCGCACCAGGCCGCGTTCCGCGCGTCACTGCGCGAGCGCGCCGAACTTGTTTTCGCGCGCGCGAACGCTGTGCCCGGCATCACGTCCACACGCCCGACAGCGGCGTTCTACGCGATGCCGAAGGTCGAACTGCCGCCTGGAAAAACCGATGCCGAGTTCGTGATCGATCTGGTGCACGCCACCGGAGTCTTGTGCGTGCACGGTTCAGGCTTTGGCATGGACCCGGCCGACGGCTATTTCCGCATGGTGACGCTCGCGCCGCCGGCACAGCTGAACGAAATCTGGGATCTGATCACCGAGTTTGTCGCCCGATACAAGTAAGGGGCGAGGGGGAAGGGGTGAGGGGCAATCATCACAGATACTTGTGACACTTACCCCTCGCCCCTTCCCCCTTACCCCTATCACCGTCGCACTCCTGTATCTGGGCGCGGCGCTCCTCTTCACCTGGCCTCTCGCGGCCGGCATCACGCGCGACATCCCGTGGGATCTCGGCGACTCGCTCCTGAACGCATGGATCCTCGCGTGGGACGCCGACCATCTGCTGCGTTTTCTTTCCGGCGACCCGAGCGCTCTGCAGGGCTTCTGGAGCGCCAACATTTTTCATCCCGAGCCGCTCACGCTGGCGTACTCGGAGCACCTCGTCGCCCAGGCGGTCCAGATACTGCCTGTCTACGCGCTGACGGGCAACATCATCCTCTCCTACAACCTGCTGTTTCTTTCGACGTTCGTGCTCTCCGGCCTTGGCGCGTTCCTCTTCGTGCGCGAGGTCACCGGCAGCGCCAGTGCGGGCTTCGTCGCCGGTTTGATTTACGCCTTCGCGCCATACCGCGTGCCGCAATTTTCGCACCTGCAGGTCGTTTCCTCGCAGTGGATGCCGTTTGTGCTGTACGGCTTGCGCCGGTACTTCGTTACGCGAAAGATGAGACCGCTCGCCGGCGCCGGCGCCGCGCTCGTCGCGCAGAACCTGTCGAACGGATATTTCCTCCTGTTTTTCGCGCCCTTCGTGGTGGCCTATGCCTTGTTCGAAGTTACATCGCGACGTCTCTGGAAAGACGCACGCGTTTGGGGAGCGCTCGCGGCGACGGCCCTGCTCGTCTCCGCGGCCACATTGCCGTTCCTTCTTCCCTATCTCGAGCTGCGGGCGCTGGGCATCGGGCGCCGGACGCTCGACGAAGTACGCGCGTTTTCTGCAGACGTCTTCAGCTACTGGACGGCGCCGGCCGAATCCCGTCTCTGGGGCGGCACGCTGCGAGCCGATCCAACGCCGGAACGCGATCTCTTTCCGACGTTTGCGGCGCTCTTGCTAGCGGCCGCGGCCATCGGCGTCAGCGCGCGCGCGTCCTGGCGCCACACGCCGGCCCACTTATCCTCACGCGTGCCCCGACCCGTGGTTTATGCGCTGCTGGCGATCTGTGCGATTTATGCGTGGTTCCTCGTGATGATTCTCAGCGGGAACGGCTTCACGCGTCTGGGGCCACTTCAGGTGAGCGTGACCAACCTCTGGCACACCCTCCGAATATTTGCGGCCGCCGTCGCGCTCCTGCTCGTCGTGTCGAGGCGCGCGCGCATCTTCGCCCGGCATTCGCTCGGCGACCTGACGGTGTTCATCGTGCTGGCTGCGGTCGCGGCGTGCGTGCTTTCTTTTGGTCCGGAAATCCGAGCAGGCGGAAGGCTGATTGGCGCGCCGGCGCCCTATCGCTTCCTCTTCGAACACGTGCCCGGATTCGATGGGCTGCGGGTGCCGGCCCGGTATGCGATGGTGGTCGTGCTGTTCGTGTCGATTGCCGCCGGAATCGGCGCCGCCGCGATCGAACGGCGATTCCGTCGAGGAAGTGCGATTGCGGTCGCCCTCGGCCTGTTTGCCGTCACCGAGGGGATCGCCTCGCCTATCGCCGTGAACGGAACGGCGGCGGAAGGCGGTTACGCAACCCCTCCGAGCCGTGTGTACACGGGCGACGAGGTGCCGGCCGTCTACCGTTTTCTGCGAACGCTGCCGGCGCGTGGGACCGTCCTGGTTGAATTTCCATTTGGCGAGTGGGCCTACGAGCTGCGATACGTGTTCTATTCAACCAACCACTGGCACCCTCTTTTGAACGGATACAGCGGCCATTTTCCGCTCAGTTATAACCAGCGCGCCACCTACCTGCGCCATCCGCTCGATGTGCCTGATTTTTCATGGGATGAGCTGCAGAAGTCCGGAGCGACACACGCCGTCGTGCACGGCGAGTTCTACAAAACGGACGAGGGTGAGCGAATCGCGGGCTGGCTCAGAGCACGCGGCGCGAGAGAGATCGCCGAATTCGATGGTGCTCGCGTCTTTGCGTTGCGATAATCGCTCAACCATCATGCGCACAGATCCGCTGGCATTTCTCGGGGAAGACATGAGCGCGCTCAAGTCGCAGGGCCTTTACAGGCGCCTGCGCGTGCTCGACGACACACAGGCCGCCCGCACCAGGATCGACGGCCGTGAGGTCGTGAACCTTTCGTCCAACAACTACCTTGGATTGACCACGCACCCCCGGCTCAAGGAGAAGGCGCGCGCGGCCCTCGAACAGTTGGGAGTGGGCACCGGCTCGGTCCGTACTATCGCCGGAACGATGGCGATACACATGGAGCTGGAGCGCCGGCTGGCAGCGTTCAAGAAAACCGAAGCGGCCGTCGTGTTCCAGAGCGGCTTTGCGGCCAATGCGGGGACCGTCGCCGCGATCCTCACGAAAGACGATTTCGTGATCTCCGACGAGCTCAATCACGCGAGCATCATCGACGGATCGCGTTTGAGCCGCGCATCAATCAAGGTGTTTCCGCATCGCGATGCGAGTGCGGCCCGCGCCATTCTCAAGGACCTCCCGAAGACCCCGCGCAAGCTGCTCATCACCGACGGCGTGTTCAGCATGGACGGCGATCTCGGCGCGCTTCCCGAGCTGTGCGAGCTCGCCGAAGAGTTCGGTTGCATCATGATGGTGGACGATGCGCACGCCAGCGGAGTGTTTGGCGCGAACGGTCGCGGAACGATCGACCACTTCGGCCTTCACGGCCGGGTCGATGTGCAGGTCGGGACGCTCTCGAAGGCCGTGGGGGCTCTTGGCGGATACGTCGCGGGAAGCCGATCACTCATCGAGTTCCTGCATCATCGCGGCCGCCCGTTCCTGTTTTCGACGTCGCATCCGCCATCCGTGGCGGCGACATGCCTCGCGGCGATTGACGTTCTGCTCGAGGAGCCGCAGCTCATCGAGCAGCTCTGGGCAAATACGCGGTTTTTCAAAGCAGGGCTCAAGTCCCTCGGTTTGAATACGGGCGCGAGCGAGAGCCCTATCACGCCGGTTATCGTGGGAGACGGATCCGTCGCGATGAGGCTGTCCGATCGGCTGTTCGAGGAGGGTGTCTTCGCCCAGGGCATCGGGTTTCCCACGGTTGCACGCGACAAGGCGCGCGTGCGGACCATCGTCATGGCTACACATACCCGTGAGGACCTTCAGTTCGCCCTCGACACGTTCGGCAAAGTTGGCAGGGAACTCGGTCTGATTTAGCCCGGCGCCTCTGTCGGATCGCGACCGGTGGACGTGGTCTAATGATCCTTGTGAAGGCGTTCCTTCTCGCGCTCCTGCTGGCCGTTCCGGCGTCGGCCAACGCCCAGCCCTCGCCCTCGCAACCCGACACACTCGGCCGAATCACCCGTGAGCTCGAACGCATCTTTCTGTCGAGCGATGTGCCAGGGTATAGGGCGCTGCTGATGCCTGGCGTCGACGCCCCTCCAGAGCTCCTCGACGAGTGGCTGCAGCCTGGCGTCACGCGCGCCGTGGTCCACGAGCGCCTGCGGGCTGAAACACCGGGATTTCCGAAGGGCGACGCCTACGACGTGTATGTCGATGCGCTTACCGAGCTCGGGAGGAACGGCCGTGTCGGCACCTTCATGCTTCGCGTTCGGCGCGATGCCGCAGCGCCGCACGGATGGCGCATTGCGGATTTCTCCGTCCTCACGACCGTCCGCGGCCTGTACAAGCTCTCGCTGACGTCAGAGAAACAGTACACGGTCGTGAACCTGATCATGAGTGCGGAAGACTTCGAGCTGCGAGTGCCGTCCGGCTCGGCGTTTGTCGCGGAAACAGACGCCGGCGTGACTGGAATCGTGATTCTCGGGCGCGGCGAAATGACGTTCTCCCCGACTCCGTCAGCGGAGAAGGGTCAGGTGAAGATTTACGGTGGCGGTGAAACACTGACGACGCGGTTCAACTCGGTCTACCTCCGCGCCCATCCCTCGGAGTTCGACCGCCGGCTCGACATCAGCGCCTTTCATGCGCGCGATGTCGACCCTCGCGATCTGCGCCGGGCCGACGCTGTGTTTCAGGAAAACCTGCCGAGATCGTTCGGCATCGAGCTTGCGGACATGAGCCGCGACAGGTGGTCGGTCATCCCGAAGTTCGGCGACATCGTCGCCGAGATGGATACCGATCGCGCGCATCTCACCTACATGAAATCGACCAACGATCCCGAAGACATCCGTTTTTTCGACCGTACCCGCAGCCGCACGATCGCGATCTACCCGTCCAAGGAAAAGCTTGCCACGCGCGGAGCGTTCTTCAGCGAAGACGACAATACCGAATACGACATCGTCAACTACGACATCGAGGCCAGCTTCGATCCGCGGCGCGAATGGATGGATGGAAAAGCCACGCTGCTGGTGACTGCGGCGCGCGGACCTGTTTCCACCCTCGTCTTGAGCCTTGCCGAGCCGCTCGTGGTCCGCTCGGTGCTCAGCCGCCGGCATGGCTATCTGATGGCACTCCGCGTCAGCGGGCAGGACGACATCATCATCAACCTTCCACAGCCGCTCCGATCCGACCAGCTGCTCGACCTCGAGTTCACATACAGCGGCCGGCTGCCGGCGGTGCCGCCTGAGCGCGAGGCGATCGCCCTTGGGCAGTCAAACGAATATTTCTCGCTGCAACAGGCTCCTTCATACATCTATACCGGCAGGTCGGGTTGGTACCCGCGCGGCGACATCACCGATTACGCGACCGCGACGTTGACGCTGCGCGTGCCCGAGAACTTTTCCGCGGTTGCAAGCGGCGCGCTCGATGAGGGATACCCGAAACAGATTCCGTCGGACGGCCGCACAATGTGGTGGGATACCGTTTCAGCGCGACGCAGCCGGTGCGCTACATGGGGTGGGCGACGAGCCGCTTCACACCTATAGACTCCGCTACGTTTTCGATAACGGCACCTGAAGAATCCGATACCACCCTGTCTGGCGTCTCCTACAACGCTGGTGAGATCTCGGTGATTGCCAACGGCATGCTGCAGCGCCGCGGCCGAGAGCTCTTCGCCGAGACGCAACGCGTCATGGCGTTCTACGGCTCGATCATGTCAGACATCCCGTACCAGACGTTCACGCTCGCGCTCGTCGAGCGCGAGCAGCCCGGTGGTCATAGCCCGCCGTACTTCGCGACGCTCAGCCTGCCGCCGCCGACGATGCCGATCGCATGGCGCGCCGACCCGGCGTATTTCGACAATTTCCCCGAGTTTTTCCTCGCTCATGAGACCGCACATCAATGGTGGGGACAGGCGGTGGGCTGGAAGAACTATCACGAGCAGTGGATCAGCGAGGGCTTCGCGCAATATTTCGCCGCGCTCTACGCCGAACACCGGAAGAAGGACTCGACCTTCAAGCAGGTGATCGCGCAGATGGCGCGCTGGACCGTCGATCGATCCGATCAGGGCCCTGTGTATCTCGGCTATCGCCTCGGACACATCCGGAACGACGGCCGCGTGTTCCGCGCCCTGGTCTACAACAAGGGCGCCCTTACGTTGCACATGCTGCGGAAGTTGATTGGAGATGATGCCTTCTTCAGGGGGGTGCGGCGGTTCTACGCCACGTGGAGGTTCAAGAAGGCCGGCACGGAGGACGTCAAGGCGGCGTTCGAGGCCGAGTCGGGGCGCAACCTCAATCTCTATTTCGAGAGATGGATCTACGGTTCGTCCTTACCCCGCCTGAAATTCACCTATACAACCGATCCCGGGGGTGTAAACGTGCGCCTCGAGCAGATCGGCGAACGCTTTGAATATCCGGTGACGGTCACGATCAAGTACGCGGCGACCTCGTTCGACGTGACCGTGCCCGTGACTGAACAAGTCACAACCCAACGCATACCGACGACAGGGCCGCCGCGCGGCGTGGACATCAACGAAGACGACGCGGCCCCGGTCATTTTCGTCAGGTAAAGAGGGGTTGGGACCCTATTTCATTGCACCATGCAATAGAATTGTCTCTGAATGGACACGGTCAAGGTCACCATCAACGGGCAGGAACTCACGGTCGAAAAAGGCAAGACGGTTCTTCAGGCCGCAATCGAAAGTGGAATCGAACTTCCCTACTATTGCTATCACCCCGGGCTCGGCGTGGATGGCTCGTGCCGGGTCTGCATCGTCAAGATCGAAAAGATGCCGAAGCTGCAGACATCGTGTTCGACGGTCTGCACCGACGGCATGGTCGTCCACACCCAGACGCCGGACGTGGTCGAAGCCCGCGCCGGGGTGTTCGAGTTCCTGCTGATCAACCATCCGCTGGACTGCCCCGTCTGCGACAAAGGGGGCGAATGTCCCCTGCAGGACTTCTCGTATGAATTCGGTCCCGACCGCAGCCGCATGGAGTTTCCGCGGCGAACGTTCGACGGCGAGGGTGTCGAGGCCGACGTCGATTTCGGCCCGACCCTGATGCTCAACAGGAATCGCTGCATCCTCTGCACGCGATGCATCCGCTTCATGCGCGAGGTCGACGGCGACGCACAGATCGGCGTCACCGACCGCGGCGCCGGCAGCGAGATCGCGACGTACAAAGAAGAAGGGGTGCACTCTCTCCTCTCCGGCAACTTGATGGACGTGTGTCCGGTCGGCGCGATCACGACGCGCGATTACCGGTTCAAATCGCGCCCCTGGGACAACCCTCTGGCCGGCGACACGATCTGCACCTTCTGTTCGAAGGGCTGCAACACGACCGTCTGGATCAAAGCCAAGCCCGAGTGGGCCCGCGGCGCTCAGATGGCGCGCGTGACGCCGCGTTTCAACCCCGAAGTGAACGGCTACTGGATGTGCGACATCGGCCGCTTCAACTACCACTGGGTCGAGAGCGATCGCCGGCTGGTCCAGCCGCTTGTGCGCGCGGCTAACGGGGTGCAGCAGCCAGTGAACTGGCACGACGTGTGGCGAGCCATGGGCCGCCGCCTCGGCGATGCCGCCACTAGCTCGAGCACGCCCCACTCCGGCGGATTCCGTTTCCTCGTCTCCGCGCATGCCTCGCTGGAAGAGCTGCACATCATCAAGCAGCTCAGCATGGGGATGGGGACACCGATTTCCGTCAGCTACACGGTGACGGACAAGCCACAACCGCCTGGGACGAAGTTCACGGTGCCGTCGGCCAACGCACCGAACGTCAACGGGGCGCGCGATCTCGGGCTCGCCGTCCCCGCCGACAACACCGCGGCACCCGACCTGGCCGAGATACGCGCCGAGGTAGAGGGAGGGCGGGTGCGGGCGCTGTATGTCTTCGATCCTGGACCTCCCGGATCTCTCGGCGACCTGGCCTGGATCATCGCCGCGCGCGAGAGCGGGCGTCTTCCGTTGCTGATCGTCCAGGGGGTCGTCCACTCGGAGCTGACCGCGGCGGCGGACTTCGTGCTGCCTGGTGCGAGTTCGTTCGAAAAGGACGCAAGCTATACAAACGACCAGGGCAAGGTGCAGGGAGCGGCGGCCGTCATCTCGGCGCCCGGCGACGCGCAGGATGACTGCCTGATTTTCGCGAACTTCGCGATGATGTTCGGCGGGACGGTTTCGACTCCCGATCGCGCGCGAACCGAGATCGCCAGCGAGCTCCTGCACCTCCAGGGTTACGACGTGCTGCAGCAGATGGCGTTCAGCAGACCCGTGTCGGCCCGCACGTGGCTTCAGGCGTCGAACCCGTCAGAACGCTGGAAGTGGGATTTCCTGTTCCGGGATCTTCCGCCTGTAAAGGGCGCGCTCGACCCGCATTCCCTGCCGAGCGCCCCTCCGGGCGTGATTAAACTGACGCCGGTCGACTGATGGAAAACGTCACGCTCCTCGCGGCGTTCATCGCGGGCGTGCTTTCGTTCATCTCACCCTGCGTGTTGCCGCTCATCCCGGGATATCTCTCGTTCGTGTCCGGAGTGACCCTCGACGAGATGCGCGGGACCGGCTCAGGCGCAGTCGCCCCGGCCGGAGTGCGCCGGCGGGCCGTGACGATGTCGCTGGCCTTCGTCCTGGGCTTTTCTCTGGTCTTCATCTCGCTGGGGGCATCGGCCACGGCGCTCGGGGCGCTCCTGATGGAGCACCTCTCGCTGCTGGGGAAGATCGCCGGCGTGGTGATCATCCTCTTCGGGCTGCACATGATGGGCGTGCTGAAAATCGGCATGCTCTACAACGAAAAGCGGATGCAGACATCGGCCAAGCCCGCTGGATTTTTTGGCGCCATGCTGGTCGGCGTAGCTTTCGCATTCGGGTGGACGCCGTGCATCGGGCCGATTTTGGCGGCGATCCTGGCAGTAGCCGCGACGCAGGACTCGGTCGGTGAAGGGGTCAAGCTGCTTGCCGTATATTCGGCGGGGCTCGGCGTGCCGTTCGTCGCCACATCGCTCGCGATCAACAAGTTCTTCGCCGCGTCGGCGCGCATACGCAAGCACTACCACACGATCGAGGTCGTGTCGGGCGTTCTCCTCGTCGTCGTCGGCGTTCTGATTTTCACCAACCGCTTCACCATCATCGCGCAACTGCTCACGCCGTACCTGCCGACGTATTAAATTCATCTGTACTATTGCGGCGACGTTTGTTATATTTGACGCCCTCGATGAACATGCGATTAGTCCGGGTGCTCCTGGTCGTCATTGGCATCGCCATCGCATCTACTGCTGCGTATTACCTGAAAGACCTCGACACCAGACTCACCACACAGCGCGCGTCAACGGAAGCTCTGCGGGAACAGGCCGCTGCCCTGACCACGACGATTGCCGACCTCCGCGCGGGACAATTTGCGTACGTCGCCCGCGGGCAGGGCGAAGCGTTCTGGATGTCGCACGTCGCAAGTCTGCTGGCGCCCATGGAGAAGCAGACCAAAGATTTCGAGGGGATGCTCACCTCTCTCGCGGCGGTGTCCGCCTTGGAGCCCGCTACGGCGGCGCTCGAAAACTTCAAGACGCTCGACACACGCGTCAAGGAAATGGTCCAAAGCGGAAATCACCTGCTGGCCGCCGACTTGATCTTTACCGATGGGCTGGAATCGGCGGCTGCCGCGTCGTCGAATGTCGCCACTGCCCTCACCGAAGAGCTCCGCGTGCGCACGGCAGCCACCGCGGCTGTCCGCAACAGCCAGATCGCAACTCTCGGCGGCGCAGCCGGGGGGATTTTGCTCCTGCTGGTGGCGCTCGCCCTCATGGGCGGCCCGGCGCAGAAAACGGCTGAGGTCGAAGTGCCGGCCATGCCGCCCATCGAGCCGGTCAGATTTGAGACTCCGCTGCCCAGAGCCAAGCCGGCGGTGACCCCCAAGCTCATCACGACAGCGCAGCTCTGCCGCGAGCTGTCGCGAGTTGTCGAGCCGAAGCAGCTCTCGGCGCTCCTTGCCCGTGCGGCCAAGGTCCTCGACGCATCGGGAATCATCGTGTGGGTGGCCGAACCGTCCCGGCAAGCGCTCCTGCCGGCACTTTCTCACGGTTACGAACTCAAGACCGTTGCGCGGATGGGCAGCATCCATCGCGATGCGAACAACGCGGCCGCCGCGGCTTTTCGCGCCTCGGAGACGCGGACGGTCGCCGGTGACGCATCCACGTCTGGAGCGGTCATCGTGCCGCTGATGACGAGCGACGGGTGCGTGGGAGTGATGTCGGCGGAGATGAAGGGCGGCTCGGAAAAAGACGAGAGCGCCCAGGCTCTCGCCACAATCTTCGCCGCTCAGCTGGCGACACTCGTTGCCACTCCTGCGGCGATTCCGATGAAAGCCGTCGCCCAGGCGTAATCGACAGCGACGCCTTCAGCGTCGTCTCTTCTCTCGAACAACCCTCAGCATAACCTCCGGCGCGTCTCCTCCGACGCTGTCATGTGGAAGGTACTGGTATGTCTACGTACAGTGACGTTTCCGGCACAAAATCGGCCGATTTTCACGGGTTTTTCCGGCACATCTTTTGGATTACTGCCTGCGGGGCCGAGTCGTGTCATCGGAATGCGTTTGGGCAGGCGCTGGCATCGCCGCATTCCGAGCATCATTCACGACGCGTTCTCGGTCCTCTTTATGAAGAGGCGCGGTCGCAGGACCGCCGAGGAATGATGAGGCTGCTTATGAATATTCTCGCGCGTGGGCTCGTGGCGTTATCGCTCGCGGCTGTCGTATCCGGATGTGCAGGCACGCTGCGGAATCCCGATATCGGCGACGTGAGACGCGACGCAGGACATTATTCGAACCGCACCGTGACCGTGGACGGCACCGTCACGAGCGCCTGGGGAGTCCCTCTGGTACCGTTCAAGATGTATAAAGTGGACGACGGAACCGGTGAGATCACCGTGTTGTCGCGGGGCGGAAACCTGTACGCCTGTCAAAGGCAGCCATGTGAAGGTGAAAGGCGTCATCCGCGACGTCGCCGTGTTCAACGGCATGCCTCTCGGCCTGCATTTGGAGGAGCAGGACCTGGACGTACGAAGAAATTAACCAGGGGCGAACCCTTCACCCCTTACCCTTTTCTGCTTCAGTTATACGTATCGCCACTGCAGTCATGTCGTCGGCGGGAGCGCCACCGGCGCGAAAGGCCGTCACGGCGTCGAAAATCCCGTCGACGATCTTTTGCGCCGGCTGATCGGCTAGACGATCAATCACCTTCATCAAGCGCGACGTACCGAATTCGTGGCCGACATCGTCCTCGGCTTCGTAGATGCCGTCCGTGCAAAACACGTATAAATCGCCTGGGGTTAGGTCGAAGGTCAGCTCTTCGTACGTCGTTCCGGGAAACGATCCCAGCGGTACGCCCGGCAGTTGGATCGGCGCCGAGACTCCGTTCGAACGCCTGATGGGATACGGCAGTCCTGAATTGGCGATGACGAGCTGCCGCTTTTTCAGATCGAACGCCGCGTAGCACAACACGCAGAAGTATTCTTCCAACCTCCGCTCGTGCAGAATCGCATTCATTGACGCAAGCACGCCCGCCGGACTCGAGCGAATCGTGGTAAACCGCCGGCGGAACGTCCGTGACCGCACGAGCTCGCCGGCGAACGCTCCATACAACGCTGCCGGCACACCCTTGCCCGACACATCTCCGACAGCGACGACGAGCGTGCCCGGATCTGGAGACAGGTAATCGTAGAGGTCGCCGCCGATCTGGCGCGCCGGCTCGAACCGGGCCGCGAGATCGACACCCTTGAGGCGCTTCGGCGGTTCTGTCGGCAGCAGCGCGCTTTGCACGCGCCGCGCGAACTCGATTTCACGCTCGAGCTTCAGCTCGCTTGCTCTCACCGTTTCGTAGAGCCGCGCGTTTTCTATTGCGACGGCGGCCTGGCTGGCGAGGATGCCGAGAATTTCCGCGTGCCGCTGCGTGAACGCCTTCAGTTCGGGACTCTCGAGGTCGAACACGCCGATGCAGCGGTCCTTCAGCAGCAACGGGACGACGAGCTCGGAGCGGACGTCCTCGAGCACTTTGATGTATCGCAGATCTTTGGACACGTCGTCCACGATCAGCGTCACTCTGTGCTGCGCGGAGTAGCCGACGAGGCCTTCGCCTATCTTGATCGTCAGCATGTTCGTCTTCTCGCCGTATTGCAGCGCCACTTTGGGCTCGAGTTGCTGCTTCGACTCGTTGACGAGAAGGATGCCGAACGTCCGGTAATCGATGACGCGTTTGGCGAGGATCGCGATGCGGCTCAGCAGCTCGTCGAGATCGAGAATTTCGGCGACCTCGCGGGCAATCTCAGTGAGCGTCTCCAGGGTATCGGCGTAGTCGCGTTCCTGCTCGAACAGGCGCGCGTTCGCCAGCGCCTGCGCGATGTGCACGCCGAACTGCCCGAGAATCTGCTCGTCGCGCTCGGTGAAGGCGCCGATACGATCGCTGAGCAGGTTCAACGCGCCCAGCACCCGCTTCTTGTGCCGCAGCGGTACGACGAGCTGCGAGTTCACTCCGGGTACGAGGCCGAGATATCTCGGGTCTTTGTTGACGTCGTTTACGAGAATCGGTTTCTGCTCCGCTACCGCCGCCCCGACGATGCCTTGCCCTACCTTGAGGCGGAAGTTCAACACCATGTCGAGTGGATAACCCTCTGCGTACGCGATCTTCAGTTCCTGCCGCCGCTCGTCGAGCATGTATACGGAGAACACCGTGAACGAGGTCAGCCGAGCGATCAGTCCGGGGATACGCCCAAGCAGCTCGTCGAAATCGAGAACGCCAGACACCTCGCGGCCCAGCTCGAAGAGCGTGGCAACGAGCTCCTGATCGTGCGGGCGTGACGCGGTCTCTGACATTCGGCCTGTATAATAACAGCCCGATGGAACCCCTGCGGCTGCCGCTCGACTACGCGGCGATCGAAAAGATCCTGCCTCACCGGTATCCGTTCCTGCTCGTCGATCGCGTTGTCGAGCTCGAAATGGACAAGCGGATCGTCGGCGTAAAGAACATCTCGTCCAACGAGCCCTACCTCACGCGAACGCCATCGGGCGCGATGGTGCTGCCGCCGACGATTCTGACCGAAGTCATCGCGCAGGTCGGCGCTATCCTCATTCTCGCCAAGCCCGAAAATCAGGAGAAGCTGCCCTTTTTCGCGGGGATTGAGCGCGTTCGCTACCGCCGGCCGGTTCATCCCGGCGATGCCGTCGTCGTCGAGGTCACGGTCAAGCGCCTGCGCAGCCGCATGGGAACACTGAGCGGCTTCGCGCGCGTCGATGGCCGGGTGGTTGTCGAGGGCACCATGACGTTCGCGCTAGGCCCGCGCGACGCCAAGTAGCTACTTCACGACCAGCGCGACGCTTCCCATTTTTACGCCTCTGGACGTCCACGCCGCCCATCGCGCGTCGGGATTGAAATAGCGATACATATCGAGCACGGCAGGCACGAGGACCAGCATGCCGATCCATCGCTCGTCGATTCTCCGCGACGCCGCCATGCCCCGGGTATCGCGCTCGACCGGCCCTGTCTTGCCCAGGGCGGCACCCGCGTAGACGAAAGATGTGACGACATGAAACGTCAGCATGCCCTTGCGGAACGGGCTTTCTTCATGTCTGAGGTTGGGGTGATGCGTGAGAATCTGCTCGCTGTAGAGATATTGCGTCCAGAAGCCCGCCGATGACACGACGTACTCCCGGCGGGGCGACAAGTCGGGAGCGTGCGACAGCGCGAAGAACGGAATGCCCTTGTAATCGATTTTCTTGACCTTGACCTTCTCCTCGAATGCCCAGTTTGCAACCAGGTGCCCCGCTTCGTGGAGCCCGAGGCCGGCGGCTCCGCCGAGCAGGACTTTGCCGAACTTCGACGCGCCCGATTCCTCTTGAGCGAAGCCGGGCGACGCGGCAAGCAGAACGATCGCCACAATCCCTAGTCCGGCGCGCGTCATCCTCGCCACAGCACCCGCCCGAGCCGCGAGTGATACGGCGTAAATTCACCTTCTCCGTCCTCCGCGAGCGCCTGGCGCACCTGATTGATTTTCGCGTCCAGATCGTCTGCGGTTGAAAGAATCATGGCCTCGATCGTCATCGGCTCGACCGGCGCCCCGAATTCCTTGTGGCCGTGATGGGACAGAATCAGATGTTCGACCTGGGTTCGCAGAATCTCGGGGAATTCCGGTATCGAAGCGATCGCGGAACGGACCATCATCGTGCCAAGCGCGACGTGGCCGATCAGATTCCCTTCACGCGTGTAGCTCGTCGATCCATCGTAATCGAGCTCTTCGAGCTTTCCGATGTCGTGGAGCAGCGCGCCTGCGGTCAACAGATCCTGGTTGGCGCCGTAGGCCGCGCCGAGCATGAGCGCCGAACGCGCGACCGACAGGATGTGCTCGAGGAACCCGCCGCGGTAGGCGTGATGCACCGTTTGCGCAGCCGGCCAGACGCGCAGCTTTTCCGCATGTTGCGCCGTAATCCGCATCAGCAGCTCGCGGATGGCAGCGTCACGCACATGCTGAATCAGCTCCTGGAGTTCGGCCCACATCTCGTCGGCCGGGCGCGGCGCCGACCAGACGCAGTCTTCCTCCCGGAAGCCATCCGCCTTGTCCTGAGCTGGGTTGACCCGGCGGATATGCTCGACCTGCAGCTGAAGGCGGCCGTTGAACAACTCCGTGCGGCCCTGGACTTTGACGAATTCGCCGCGGTCGAATTCGTCGCGCAGGCTGAGCGCTTCGTGGAACATGCGCGCGCGCAAGACGCCTGTCGCATCCTGCAGGGACAAGGCCACGTACTGCTCGCCGCTGCGGCTCTGGCGCACGTCTTTCTGTGTACACAGGAAATAACCCCACCCGCTCGACTCCGGAGAGAGGCCACGGATGCTGGGGAGGCGGCTAGGGGACATCGACTGGAACCATAATACCCGCTGAAGTAAAATCGACTCTCACATGTTCAAGCCATCAATCGCCCTGTTCGCGCTGTGCAGCGCCCTTGCGCTCGGCGCATGTTCCAACGATTCGCAGAGCGGCGCTTCGACGCCGGGGTCTGAAGCGGCTAATGCGGGAGGGGCTGGAGCGGCATCCGCGCAGCCCGCCGCCGCGGCTGCCGAGCCCGACTATCCGCAGCCCGCTGTCGTGATTCCGCCGCGACCGAAGGCGGGGGCGCCGCATGGCCCTGGTTTCGACATGCCGTTGATCGAACTCGGCGGCTATACACCGTCGCGTCCGATGGACGTGCTCAAGGATGCGCACGTGTTCGCCGCGGACCATCCCGAAGTTGCGAGCTACGTCCCCTGCTATTGCGGCTGTGGCAGCGCGGGCCACAAGAACAACGCGGACTGCTTCGTCAAGGGACGCGATCCCGAAGGCAAAGTCACGGAGTGGGAACCACACGGCGTGTCCTGCGCTGTGTGCATCGACATCGCCGTCGATTCGATGAAGATGAAAAATTCGGGCGCCTCCGTGATGGCGATCCGCAAGAAGGTGCAGGGAGACTACCGCCCGCGCTTTCCGGACAGCGAAACGCCTACACCGGCTCCGCTACAGGTCAAGTAGTTGACCGAACACCGCGCCGACGCCTTCGCAAGGCTGTTCGAAGCGGTTCACGAAGGCGTTTACATCGGACTCCTCGGGCCGCGGGAATCGACCACGCTCGCGGCCAATCCTTATCTGAAACTGATGTTCGGCTACGCCTCCGACGCACGCGAGGGACAGGTCCGCCCGTTCGAGGGAGGTCGGTTCGTCGATCCAACGGCGCGCGCCGCGTTCATCGAGAGGCTTGCCTCCGAAGGTGCCGTGACCGACTATCTGTTGCGGCTGCGGCGGGTGGACGGATCCCCTGTATGGGTAGAGGTCACAGCCCACGCCGACCCGCCGACGCCGGATAGCTCGATGCGCATCGATGCGCTCGTGCGCGACGTCAGCGAGCGCAAGAAGCTCGAAGATCAGACCCGCGACCTTTACCATCAGCTCCTGCAGGCCGAAAAGCTCGCGGCACTCGGGCAGACGATCTCTGGCGTCGCACACGAGCTGAACAACCCGCTCGCCACGATTCTGACGCTGGCCGAGCGCTTGTCGCAGCGGCCGCCATCGGAAATCGACGAAAAGACCAAACGCGGCCTCGAGACCATTCTCAGTGAATCGGAGCGCGCGGCGAAGATCGTGCGCAATCTGCTGACGTTCGCCCGCAAGCGGCAGTCGACGCGCGCCATGGTGGATCTGAATTACATCGTGCGCGAGACGCTCGCGCTGCGGTCATACGAGCAGCGCGTCACCAACATCACGATCGTCGATGCGCTGGCGGCAGGACTTCCGCAGGTTTTCGCCGACCAGCATCAGGTTCAGCAGGTGCTGTTGAATCTTTTGATCAACGCGGAGCAGGCGATGCTGTCTTCGAACGGCCGGGGCACGTTGGTCGTGCGCAGTTGGCACGACGTCGAGCGGGAGGCGGTGGTGCTCGAGATCAACGATGATGGACCGGGCATCGCGCCTGAGCTGCAGCCAAAAATTTTCGACCCCTTTTTCACGACGAAAGAGGTCGGCCAGGGCACGGGGCTTGGCTTGACCGTGGCCTATGCCATCGTGCAGGAGCATGGCGGCCGGATCCGGCTGGCATCGAACGCCGGCTCGGGAGCGTCGTTCTATGTCGAGCTTCCCGTCAGCGGCACTCCGCTGCAGCAGCCGCCCGCCTCACCCATTCAATTCAATTACGAAGCCCTCGCTGGTTCCACCGTTCTCGTCGTCGAGGACGAGTCCGCGCTGGCGGCGGCGGTCAGCGAGGCGCTCACCGACGCCGGCTTCGTCGTCGATCGCGCGGGTGACGGCGAAGAGGCGCTCCGCCAGGTGAGCGCAAAGACATACGATCTGATCGTCTGTGATTTGAAGATGCCGAAAATCGACGGCATCCGCTTCTATCAGAAGCTCGTGCCGGCAAACCCCGAGATGGCGCGCCGCGTCATCTTCGTCACCGGCGACGTAGCAGGCACGGAAGCTGAGTCCTTCCTCCAGGAAAGCGGCTGCCGTTGGCTCGCCAAACCGTTCAGGCTGAAAGATCTGCTCCGCGCCGCCCGCGAAATCCTCGACTGAACCCAACAAAACAAACAAGAGATCAGGAGCTCAGGAGAAATTCCTTCAATCTCCAAGCTGTAGGGCTTTTCAAAAAAGTTCTCCTGAGGAGGTTATGAGTCACTTTTTCTAGTACGTAGTGTCCGGCTTTAGCCGGACTTTCTTTTCTAACAAGACTGGTGTCCGGCGATGCGGGACGGCGCCCACTATCCGTTGCCGCCACCAATGCGACCGGTGCATCCGTCTGCCGGCAGCCGGAGCCCAGCCTCCGCGCGCAATTTCACCAACCGCCACCGCCTCGCGCATCTCGGCCCTGTCGACAGTCTGCCGCGACGAGATTTTGAAACCGCTTCTAAACTCCTGATCTCCTTTGTTGCATTTCACGTGATCACAAAATGAAAAGCCCGCCAACATGCGTGGCGGGCTTGGGAGTCCATTGCCGGGGACGAATCGACGATGGACGGACGAACGGCCGATCTAACGCGCGGCGGCAACCGCCAGGTGCGAGGCGGACCCGACCTGTGCGGCGACGTAGCGCGTCGAGCGCGACGGCTTGATGTCCACGACCACTGCCGGCTCTTTGGCGCTGGCGGCGGCGGGAACCTGCACAGCCGCCGGACGGCGCGGCGTGAACGTGGCCTTGGCCATGACGGGCTTCTGATGAAACGAGAAGACCGCGGTCCTGAGCGCCGTCATCGCTTCCGCCGGCGCCATGTCGGCGAGGACGAGGCGCAGGCGCTTGATGGCGCGCGCGTGCAGCTGTGAGACGCGCGACTCGTTGACGCCGATCTCCGCGCCGATCTGCTTCATCGTGACGTCGCCGTAGTAATAGAGAGTGATGACTTTCTGCTCGCGCGGCGGAAGCGACGCTATCGCGTTCCGCACCTTGTCCTGCATCTCGCAGCGCTCATAGGCGGCATCCGGGGCTTCCGGTTCGGATGGGACCAGCGCGGTCGGCAGGCACGCTTCGTCGACAGTTTCACTCGTGGCGAGCGGCGATGTGGATTCGATGGTATGGATGCGAACGATGGTGCGCCCCAGCCGTTTTTCGTCGGTGCCGACCTTCTTGGCGAGATCCGACAATGATGGCTCGTGTCCCAGCTCGCGGCGAAGCGTTTCGCGCGCGGCCTCGAGCTCCCGTCGCACACGGCGCACGCCTCTCGGCCACGCGTCGCGCCGGAGCGCGTCGATCATGGCGCCGCGAATGCGGCGTTCCGCGAAAGTCTCGAACTTGATGCCCCTGCCCTCGTCGAACCTCTGGGCGGCGTCGATCAGTCCAATGACGCCGTCCTGGACGAGGTCTCCGACGTCGATCGAATGAGGCATGGTCGAGGCCATGCGACGGGCAAGCGCTTCGACGAACGGCAATCCGGCTACGATACGGCGGCTGTGGGCAGCGGGCATTGGTTGGGCGCGCATTTCGTTTTTGGCTCCTGATTGACCGGCGTTGGGCCGGCGACGAGCCACGTCTATCGCAAGCGAGGTACCAATATCGACACGTACAAAAGGCGAAATACTGCGCTTCCCAATACTGTTTCTGTTAACTCGCTGATTGTGAAGGTCTTAGAAGAGAAATAGTCACAGCGAAAGAAGGCGGAAACTGGGCTATGTACCGTCCCTGAACCGCCAAATTGTTGACGATAGTGGGTGAAATCGTCAAATAGTTGGCAATTTCTGATCACAATTTTGTGTGTCGCAAATTGCAATTTCGCACAACACGCTGCGCCCCTCGCAGCGCATATCGGTGTAAGTGAAAGTGCAGGTGAGAGATCGAGCACTTGTTCGAGACGGGGGCGTTCGCAGACGTGCGCTCTATTCTTAGACGTCGGGAGTCGCTTTGTTACCCATCTGCATGCGGATTTGTTTGGCGGTGCCGAGCGCGTCGAGCACGCTGCTTACAACTTGCGTCGCTCGCGAGCGGCTCGTCTCGTCGGCAGCCTTCTTCTCCATCAACTCCGCATGCGCGAGGATGATGCCAAGCTGATTGTTCAGCTGGTGAAACAGACGTCGTAGTTGCTCCGGCTGGTCCATCACGCGCTGTTCGAGCAGATCTGTGACTGAAAATGAGAGACGATCCATTTTATCTCCGGAAAAGGCTACCCGTACCTGTGCGTTCTCAGTGCTGCATCTGTTCCTGCGGCGAAGCTGTCTGGGGTTGCCGCCACAACGAGTCGGCGAAGATCCGGACCGATCCGCCCGCGGTACGCACGTACTCCACCTTGCCGCCAGCCATCCAGTTGTAGATGGTGCGACGGCTCACCCCAACGACTTCGCAGGCCTTCATGATTGAGAGCGTCTGTCTTTCGATGTCCACGTGTGCGTCCTCCTGTGCAATTTCTATCGGAACACGATTTACAACTCTGTAGGGTCTCGCTTCAGATCGTCACCATATTGGCGGGCGCGAGGGCTCCTTCGCACTTTCCACTTTCCCAATGGTGTCGGTCGTGTCAAAGTATTGACGCCCTGTAAATGGCTGAAACCAAGAAACATCTGCTGCTGGTCGAAGACGAAGCCCCGCTGCGTCAGGCCCTCGCGGAGCGCCTGGCGGAACACGGATTCGAGGTGGAGCAAGCCGACTCTGGCGAGCAGGCAATCGAGAAGCTCGCCGAATTTGCCTTCGATATCGTCGTCACCGATTTGCGTCTGCCGGGCCTCGACGGCACTCGCGTGCTCGAAGCCGCCCTGCTCCGCTACCGCGATATCGTAGGCATCATCGTGACCGGTTACGGAACGGTGAAGGACGCGGTCGAAGCGATCAAGCGGGGGGCGACCGACTTCGTCACCAAGCCGTTTCAGTTCGATGAACTGCTGCACGCCTTGAACGCCGCGCTCGAGCAGCGCCGGCTCAAGGCTGAAAACGCGTACCTCCGATCGCAGCTCCAGGAGCGTTACCAGTTCGAGGGCATCATCGGCCGAAGCCCCGCCATGCGCGACCTGTTTCAGCTGCTTGAAACCGTGTCGGCTTCCGCCAGCACCATCCTGGTGACAGGCGAGACAGGAACAGGCAAAGAGATCGTCGCGCGCGCTATCCATCACAACAGCCCGCGGCGCGCGCAGCGTTTCGTCGCGCTCAACTGCGGTGCGATTCCGGAGACACTCCTGGAGGCGGAGCTGTTCGGGCACGTGCGCGGCGCGTTTACCGGCGCCATCGGCACCCGCCAGGGCCGGCTCGAGCAAGCGAACAAAGGGACGCTGTTTCTCGACGAAGTCGGCACCATGAGTCCGGGCATGCAGATGAAGCTTCTGCGGGTGCTTCAGGAGCGGGAGTTCGAGCGCATCGGCGACACGCACACGATCAAGGTCGACGTGCGCGTCGTTGGTGCCACGAACAGCGATCTTCAACGGATGGTGTCGGAGGGAACGTTTCGCGAGGATCTGTTTTACCGTCTGAACATCATCCCGATACATCTTCCGCCGCTTCGCGAGCGGAAGGAAGATATCCCGCTACTCGTTCAGCACTTTCTCAAGAAGTTCTCGGCACCCGAGCCGCATCGCGCTTCTGCATCCGAGGCGCGCGCTCAGGATTTCGCCCATCGCACGGGCGAGCCGAGTCCCAAGAGCATGAGCGTTTCGCAACAGGCGCTGCGCGCGTTGATGGCGTACCCATGGCCGGGTAACGTGCGCCAACTCGAAAACGCCATCGAACGGGCGGTTGCCCTGAGTGGCGGCCGCACGCAAATCGAAACGGCGGACCTCACGCCGGACATCCAGCAGGCCTCGCACGTTGCGGCGGCGCCCGAAGTAGCGTTGCCGGAAGGCGGGATCGACTTCGAGGCGTACATTAATCGCGTTGAACACGGCCTGATTCGCCGCGCGCTCGAAAAGACCGGCGGCAACAAGGGCCAGGCATCGAAACTGTTGAATCTCAAACGGACGACGCTGGTAGAGAAGCTGAAACGGCTGGAGCATTAGTGCTTGTTCATGTCGTGTTGTTTCGCCCGAAGGCCGAGGTTACTGAATCGGATCGCGAGGCAATGTTCGCGGCACTCCATGCGGCGGCAACTCGAATTCCGACTGTGCGGAGGTTCTACGTCGGCGCGCGCGTAACCCACGGCGCCGCTTACGAGCCGTTGATGACGGCTGACTTTCCATTCGCGGCAATCATTGAATTCGACGACCTGGCTGGACTTCAGTCTTACCTGGATCACGCTGACCACAAGAAGCTCGGTGAACTGTTCTATCGTCTGCAGGACTCAGCGCTCGTCTACGACTATCAAAGTACAGCCGGTCGTTAGAATTTGGGTCGTATGGCCAAATGATCCTGCCCTGTGGGCCTGGCTGTGCCGATGTTTAGGTCGTTAGACTGCTGTTGTGTGCCTGGTGTGGTCGAAGAAGGTCTCAACCAGATCGCGAAGCTGCGCAATTGAACTCGCGGCGTTCACGTCGGTACGTAGCTGACCGCCGTTATGAAGGCCCTTCGAGTACCACGACATGAGCGCCCGTAACTTGTTGATTACCCAGCGCTCATGCCGCGCCATGGGATTCACGTTCTGGGCGGCGCGATGCCGGAACCCATCGATTTCGTCCTCCCCTTCACTCAGGAGGAGATCAAGGTAGTCGAGGAGAAACTGTCCGCGTTCCTCGAGTGTGATTTGCCTCGCCGGGCGGCCGGCGGCCAAATCGGCGGCTTGAGAAAGAATCCAGGGATTCCGCAGCACCCCGCGTCCGACCAGCACACCGCTGACGCCTGTGCGCAGCCGCTCGAGAATCTGCTCAGGCTCGAGACAGTCGCCGGATCCCAAGACGGGGATCTTCACGGACGCGGCAACCCGGTCAATGAGCGACCAATCAGAAAAGCCCGAATACGATTGCGCGGCGGTCCGGCCATGGACCGCGACTGCCGCGGCGCCGGCATCTTCCACGCGCCTGGCCAGTTCGGGTGCATTGATGGACTCTTCGTTCCACCCGGCCCGCATCTTCACGGTCACGGGAATTTTGACTCGGCGCGTCATCGCCGCAATGACGCTGGCGGCATGTGCCGGCTCTCTCATGAGGCTGCATCCAGCGTTGTGCTTCGCAATTTTCTGGACCGGGCAGCCCATGTTGACGTCGACGATATTCGCACCCAGACCTTCGACGATCTGTGCGGCGTCGGCCATTTTTTCAGGATCGCCGCCGAAAATCTGGATGGAAACGGGCCGTTCTTCCTCGGTGTATTCGGCGTATTCGAGCGTGCGGTCGATGCCGCGCACCAGCCCGTCGGAGCTGACCATTTCTGTGACGACCAGACCGCACCCGCCGTGACGTTTCACCAGCCGGCGAAACGCACTGTCGGTCATGCCGGCCATCGGCGCCACGACAAATGGCGAGGCCAGTGCTTGATTGCCGATCCGCAGGGGCGCGTCGGCAGCGGGGACTTCAGGGTCCGGCGAACTCACGAGGGCAGTATAAACCGCTCAATCCCCCTTCGCTGTCTAGGCCGCGAACAAGCACCCTCAGCGGGCCGCTCCGGAGCTGGCGCAGTTGCCTGCCAGCGGGCTGATTTTGTCGACCTCGAACTTGTACGTCGGGACATCGGCGTCGAGCTTCATCGCTCCGAGGGTTCCGAAATACGCGCCTTCGACCTTCACTGTGCGGCGCTCGGAACTGATTTCGGTCGTGACGTTCCCGTCATCCGTTCTCACGCGCAGCTTGCCTTTGTCCATGTCATCGAGATCTGCTTTTCCCGTTACCTCCACGCGCCTGCCGACATGGTCCTTCAGACCTTTCGTGGTGTTGAATCGGTAGAACGCATGAACGGGTGCCAGGGTTGTTCCATCGACTTCGACGTTGGTCAGCAGGAAGCTGTCCTTCTCTTCACCCGCCACGACACAACCCGACAATGTGAGGGGGACATCTTCGGTATCGGGTGCCGCAGCAGCGGGAATGTATCCAGCGATGAGCGCGCCGAGAGACATCGCCGCGAGACAGGTCTTGTACCTCATGATTTCCTCCAGTGTATGACCACTGAAATTGATGCAGGAGGTACGCCACCAAACGGTGTTCAGTAGGGTTTGACGTCCGCGGCGTCAACTTCGACGCTGACCGCCTGGCCGATGAGATCGACCGACAGCACGAGCCGCGCGTGAGAGCCCTTGCGCACCAGCCGGCCCACCACGCCCTTGAGAGCGCCGTGGATGACCTCGACGACCATCCCCTCACGGATGAGGGGGCAGGGGTCGTACTGGAGATCGCTTTCGACCAGCTGCCGGATGCTGCTGATTTCGTGGTCGGGAATGGCGGCGGGCTTCCCTTCGAACGAGACGATGCTCACCACGCCGCTGCACTTGAGGATAGCGAGCGTCTGTTCTTCATCGAACCTCGCGAAGCAATAGCCGGGGAACAGCGGCCAGTCGATCTTTTTCTTACGGTCTTTCCAGCGGCTCCATCGGGGGATGGTGGGGAGAAACGCGTCGATGTGCTTGCGTTCGATCTGCTCGCGCACGACCTGTTCGTGGCGCGATCGCGTCCAGAGGGCGAACCAACTGCTCAAGACTCAATACGTCGGTTCTTTTGCAATCCCAATCTCCCAGGCTTTGCGAAGATCTTCGTTCTTCCACTCGATGATGGCCTGCGCTCTGAGACGCTGCAAATACTTCTTGAACTCGATGCCGATCTTCTCGGAGCTCAGCCTGTCGGCGATGCGATCGCGCGCGGCTTCGAAGGGCAGCGTCGTCGACTCGATGGACGACTCGAGCTTGAAGAACTGCGCACCAGTCGCGATGTTGATGACCGGCGTCATCTCGCCGGCCTTCATCTTCGAGATCGTTTTCAGCAGCTCTTCGTTCATTTCATCGCGCGAGATCGGCCCGATGAGCCCGCCGTTCGCCTTCGACGCGGCGTCGGACACCTCGGCCGCGACCTTCTCGAATGCTTCACCTTTCGCGATGCGCGCCTTGATGCTTTCGGCCTTGGCGCGAGCGTCTTCGAGCGCGCCGACGCTGGCGGCCTTCTTGACGGGATCTATTTCGGCATTCACGGTGATCTCGCGCAACGTGACGCTCGGCGTGGTCGCAAAATCGCCTGGATGCGCATCGTAATATGCGCGCTCTTCCTCTTCGGTGACCGACACGCGGCTGCCTATTTCCCGCTGCTGCACCTGGCCGATCAGAATGCGTTTGCTGAGCATCGTCCGGAGTTGCGCGAGCGTCAGCCCTTCGCTTTTGAGTGCGGCTTCGAACGCGGCCTCGCTCTCAATCTTGTTGTCCTTCTTGATCGAGTCGAGCACCTGCGTAAACTGCGCGTCGCTGACGGCAAGACCGATCTCTTTCGCGCGCTGCATGAGCAGCAGCTCGTCGATGTGGGTCACGATGGCCTGCGGGGTCACTTGAGCAAGAGTCTTGGCGAGCTCGGCATCGGACAGCCGGGCCGCGTCGGGCTGATTCTGCATCTCCCGAACCGCGGCGAACTGAATGCGATGGAACTCGGTCTGGGTGACAATCTCGCCGTTCACCTTGACGAGGACCTGTTCGAGAATCTCGGCCCTCAGGCCCATCCCGAACAGGCTAAGGAAGAGGGCGGCGGCAAATATCTTTCTCATAACTCGATCTTCTATTGTAGCCCGGCCAGTTCGGCCAACAAACCGCGGACCTTTGCGAATACCCCGCCGGGGGCGTTGGGGTCCTCTTTCGGCGGCCGGAGGATCTCCTCCTTCGTGAAGCCTGCCGTGACTTCGCCGGCGGTTGCGCGAGTGGTCCACCAGCTCTGGCCTGTGCTCTGCCGGGCCTTGACCTTGGTGCCAACCGCGCTCGGCGGTGCCGCTACGGCTGGTTTTTGGGCCATATTCTTCGAACCTGCCCTGAGATCCAACTTTATGGTCGAAGGCGGTACCAGCGTCGTGTCCGGGCGGGTTCCGACAACCTTGAGCAGCCGCTCCACATTCAGACGCTTGCCCGAGCTATCCGGTCTTCCGGGCCCCGACTCGGGGGAGGACTGTCGCGGCGCAAATTTGATGGCCACGACCTGACCTTCACGATCGATCGACTCTATGCCGAGCCGATCGGCCATGATGCGGATACGCCCGTACTCCTCGAGGTGTTCGACCGTTTCGGGCAGCGGGCCGTAGCGGTCCCGCAGTTCGGTCAGAATCTGGTCCAGCTCGCTGTCGGTGCGGGCATCGGCAATCTTCCGGTAAATCATGAGCCGCTGGTTCATCTCGGGCACGTACGACTCGTCGATCTTCAAGTCAACCCGCAGGTTCACCACCGCTCGAACGTCGTCGACGAGGTCCTCACCTTTGAGCTCGCGGACCGCCTGCTCGAGCAGCTTCATGTACATCTCGAAACCGACGGTTTCTATGTGGCCGCTTTGTTCGCCGCCCAGCAGGTTGCCCGCGCCGCGGATTTCGAGATCGAGCGCGGCGACACGGAACCCGCTGCCGAGATCGCTGAACTCGCGAATCGCCGCGAGCCTTTTTTTGGCAATCGGCGACAGCGTGGATTCGGGCGGAATCAGCAGGTATGCGTACGCCGGGCGGTCGGAGCGGCCGACTCGTCCCCGAAGCTGATACAGCTGCGAGAGCCCGTATCGGTCGGCGCGGTTGATCAGGATCGTGTTGACGTTCGGAATGTCGAGGCCGTTCTCGATGATCGTCGTTGCCAGCAGCACGTCGTATTTCTTGCTGATGAAATCGAGCATCGCGCGCTCGAGCTCGTCCTCGCCCATCTGGCCGTGCGCGATGACAACGCGCGCCTCGGGGACGAGCCGCTGCACCAGCTCACCGATCGAAAAAATCGATTCCACGCGGTTGTGAACGAAATACACCTGCCCGTCACGCTCCAGCTCGTTACGGATCGCGCGGGCGATGACCGCGGCGTCGAACTTGACGACGTTGGTCTGGATCGACAGCCGATCTTTCGGCGGTGTCTCGATGATCGACATGTCGCGGATGCCGACGAGCGACATGTTCAAGGTTCTCGGTATCGGCGTCGCGCTGAGCGTCAACACGTCGACCTTGCGCCGCATCTGCTTGATGCGCTCCTTGTGAGCCACGCCGAAACGCTGCTCTTCGTCGACGATCAGCAGCCCGAGGTCCTTGAACTGGATGTCCTTCGAGAGCAGCCGGTGCGTGCCGACGATGACGTCGACCTTGCCGCCGCCGAGGTCTTTGATGATCTGATCCTGCTCCTGCTTCGAGCGGAAGCGGCTCACCATGTCGATGGTGACCGGAAACCCTGCGAACCGTTCGGTCAGCGTCTTTTGATGCTGAAACGCGAGGACGGTCGTTGGCGCGAGAAACGCCACCTGCTTCCCGTCCATGACGGCTTTGAAGGCGGCGCGCATGGCCACTTCGGTCTTGCCGTAGCCGACGTCTCCGCAGAGGAGACGATCCATCGGCGTCGGCGTTTCCATGTCGTGTTTGATGTCGGAAATCGCGCTGGCCTGATCGACCGTGAGATCCCATTCGAACGCGTCTTCGAACTCGCGCTGCCAGTGGGAGTCGGGGCTGAAGGTATGGCCTGGAACCGACTTGCGCGCGGCGTAGAGCTTGAGAAGCTCCTCAGCCATATCGCGCATGGCCTTCTTCACGCGCGTCTTCGTGCGCTCCCACGACGTGCCGCCGAGCTTGTCGAGCGCCGGCTTCGCCGTCCCGCTGTATTTCTGGATCAGGTCGAGCCGCTCGACGGGGACGAACAGCTTGTCTTCGCCCGCATAGCGCAGCTCCATGAACTCCTGCTGCGATTGGCCGATGCCTATCTGCTTGAGGCCGACGAAGATGCCGATTCCATGATCCACGTGCACGACCATGTCGCCCGGCTTGAGGTCACGCAGGTCTGACAGGAACGTTTTCGCGATGGATCGATGCCGATCGCCTTTGCGCTCGACCTTGGTGCGATCTTCCTCGAACACATCCGGCTCGGCGATGATCTGCAACTCGGCGCCGGGAAGTCGGAAGCCCTTGGAGAGCTGGCCGACCGTGATGTGCATCGCGACGTTGAGCAGCTCATCCGTCCGGTCGATGAGCACGCCTCGCAGCTCATACTCGCCGAGCAGTTCCGCCGTCCGCTCGGCACGCCCTTCCGTGCCTGCCACGAACAGGACGGTGTCGCCGCGCTCGCGCATCCGTTTGACTTCGGCGATCCACTCCTGGATACGCCCACGGAACTCCACGGCGGGCTGGCAGGCAACGTCCAGCGTTCGCCCGTCGGCAGATTCCTCCCCAATCGCAAGCTGCTCGAGCCGCGTGGCGGCGGTCAACCGATCGGCCACTTCAGACCAGTCAACGACGAGATCTTCCGGCGCTGGTGCATCGGGGGTTTCGGTCCTTGCGTCCGCATAGCTCTGCCGCAGCTGCTCCATCAGCTTGCTGGCCTGGCGAGCGACCTCTTCCTCTTCGACGACGAGCAGCGACAGGTCCCGGCCGGCAGGCAGGTAGTCGAAGATTGTTGCGGAACCGGATTTTTCGGTCAGGGGTACCACGGGAGCCTGATCGAGAACGCCGACCGATCGCTGCGTGGCGGAGTCATACCGGCGGATCGACTCGATGGTGTCGCCGAAAAACTCTACCCTGATGGGGTTTTCCGCACCGGCGGGAAAAAAATCGACGATGCCGCCGCGCACGCAGAACTCGCCGTGCTCGTCCACGGGATCCTCGCGCGTGAAACCGGCATCGGCGAGCAGGTCGCCGAGCGCAACCGGATCGAGATCCAGCCCCGGTTTGAGATCGATGGCCGCGGCTTCAAGATTGCCCGGAAGGCTGAGCCGCGGCAGGAGCGATGCCGCCGACGCGACGAGCACGCGTGCCGCGCCGGTTGCGAGCGCGTGAAGCGCGCCGGCGCGCGCCGAAGCGACGCCAAAATGCGGCGCGATGTTGCGATACGGGTCGATCTGCAGGGACGGGAAGGCCCTTATGGTGTTCTCCAGCGAGGCGGCCGAGGCTCCCTCGAGCGCGGCCATGAAGAACCGCACATCCATGCAGAACCGATCGACGTCGTCGTCGGCAGGCACGATGACCACGGAAACCGAGCCCGGACGGTGGCTCGTCTGAGCGGCGACATAAAACGCCTGCGCGGACGGCGACAACCCCCGGACGTGCGAGGACGAGGAGTCCAGCCCCGTGCGCGCGGCGGCATGCTTCAGGAGCGCTTGCAGGTTGAGCGAAGTCGAGGTCGGCATACCAGGCACGAGCCCGAAGCCTGAAGCTTAGAGCTCTTGTATCTTTCTTATTATCGCCGACGTCGAATACCCTTCCGCGAAGGGGATCCGTACTACGCGGCCGCCACCAGAAACGACCACTTCTCGGCCGACGATCGTATCGATCGCCCAATCCGCCCCCTTCACGAGGACGTCGGGTCGCAGGCGCGTGACAATCTCGAGAGGGGTCTCTTCATCGAAGATGACGACCGCATCGACGCTCCGCAGCGCCGCCAGCACCTCGGCCCGCTCGAGCGCGGAGTTGATGGGCCGATCGGGTCCTTTTATGGCGCGAACCGAACGATCCGAGTTCAGGGCGACGATCAACGCGTCGCCCTCGCGTCTGGCATCCTCGAGATACCGGACATGCCCAGGGTGCAGGATATCGAACACGCCGTTCGTGAAGACCACCTTCTTTCCGCCGTGGCGGAGATGTTCGACAAACGCAACAGCGTGGGACGTCGACAGGACCTTGCTGGACATCAGCTCTTGACGAGTTTGATCGCCGGCGAAAACGTCCAGGTGTGACGCGGCCGGTATATACCGACCTCCTTGGTGCGGGATTTCACGCGGAATGTGTACATCAAGCGGTGATAGTCGTACGGATAGCCGTCGCGTTTGTGTACCGCGACATCCAGCTTATAGGTGCCTTCGACGAGATCCAGGGCGTCGATGGTGAACACCACTTCGCCTTCGCCGCGGATGTCCTGGGGCGTGAACTCTTCGACGTGTGTATTCGTGCCGTAGCAGTTGATCCCATCGGCGCTGTAGATGCCGATGCCGAACACGAAATCGGCGTTCGGTTCATGGGCACGCACCGCCAGGTGAATCGAGACGCGTTCGCCGGTCTGAAAAATGTGGGCGGCCTGGCCGCCTTCGCCCTTCAGCGTCACCCCGGTGATTTCCACCTCGCGCGATCCCCATCGTCCCTCGTCCTGCCGCGTCATGTCGTCGTTCGCGTTCTTGAGGCCAGCCTGTTGACCCTCGACTGTAGATTCTGGACTCTGATCATCAACGGACTGTGGACTCTCGACTGTCGACTCGTCCTGAGCCCGCGCTTCGGCGCGCGCCAGCTCCCGCTCCTCGCTCTTGCCGACATCCGTCAAGTACGCGCCGACAACCCGTTTCGGATCGCCGGAGCCGCGAACCTTGCCGCTGTCGAGCCACAGGGCTTCGTCGCAGAACCGCTCAACGAGCGCCAACGAGTGGGTCACCAGCAGGATGGTCTTGCCGCGGCGCTTGAACTCGCCGAACTTATCGAGGCACTTGTGCGTGAACCCTTCGTCGCCGACAGCGAGCACCTCGTCGACCAGCAGCACGTCGGGATCCACGTGAATGGCCACGGCAAATCCGAGCCGCATGTACATCCCTGACGAGTAGGTCTTGACCGGTGCGTCGATGAAATCCTGGAGCTCCGCGAATTCGACGATCTCATCGAACCGCCGCGTCACCTCGCGCTTGGTCAGGCCCAGCATGATGCCGTTGATGTAGACGTTTTCACGCCCGGATATCTCCGGGTGAAAGCCGGCGCCGAGCTCGATCAGCGCGGAGATTCGCCCCACCACTTTGACGGTGCCGGTAGTCGGCTTGGTGATGCCCGCAACGAGCTTCAGCGCGGTGCTCTTCCCCGACCCGTTGCGGCCGATTACAGCATATGTCCGGCCGGCAGGGACATTGAACGACACGCCCTGCAGGGCGGGAAACGTTTCTTCCGGCTGGAGGTCCTGGATGAGGCTGCCCTTGAGCAGGGCGCTCTTGAGCGTCGCAAACTGCTTGCGCCGCGCGTACCTCCTGTAGATCTTCGTGACGTTGACGAGCTCGATGGCGTTCACGTCACACTTCCTCCGCGAACGAGTCGCGCAGCCGGTCGAACAGGAAATAGGCGAAGAGAAACAGCCCGGCCGATGCCACGCCCAGCGCTACCAGCCATTTCCAATGGCCGAAGTCGCCGGGAAAATAGAGGATCTCCTGGTACGAGATGGCAAGATGCGTGAACGGATTGAGGTCGAGAAACCGGCGGACGCTCTCGGGCGCATACTTCCAGTAATAGATGATCGGGGTCGCGAAGAACCACAACGTCATTATGTTGGTGAGAATGTCCTTGATGTCGCGGAAGTGCACCGTCAACGCCGACAGGATGAGGGCGAGCGCAACGCTCAAGACCAGCTGCACCATCACGACGAGCGGGAACCACGCCAGCTCCGACAGCTGCAGCGGCGCGTCGAAGTAGACCAGAAACGCGATCAGAATCGGCAGGCCGAGCAGAAAGTGCACGAGATTGGCCAGCACCGTCACGATCGGCAGAATTTCGGCCGGGAACATCACTTTCTTGATCAGGTTCCCGCCGGAAATCAGGATGTTCGAGGACTCGACGAGCGACGTCTGAAACCACGTCCACGGCAGCAGGCCGCAGAACATGAACAGCGCCAGATTGGGAATTTCCTTGGTCGGCGCCGGGGGCATCACGTACTTGAAGACGAACGTGTAGACGAGCAACAGCAGCAGTGGATTGACGAAGGACCAGAAGAAGCCGAGAACGGACCCTCGATAACGAGCCTTCAGCTCTCGGGCGACGAGACTCTGGATGAGCCCGCGGTAGCGCGGAAGTTGGAGAAGATTATCCAGCACGACTACGCGCTCTCGCGGCGACCTGAAGCCGTGCGAGCGACTTGGCGAGCGCGACGCGCACGCGCTCCATGTCGAGATCGGCACTCGCCTTGGCGAGACGTTCTTCCGCACGCCGCTTGGACGCCTCGGCGCGCGCCACGTCGATATCCTCCGCGCGCTCGGCGAGTTCCGCGAGAATGGTCACCCGATCCGGGAGCACTTCCGCAAACCCATACGCGATCGACAGGTAATACTTCTCTCCGCCCTTGCGGAACCACAACTCTCCCACCTTCAGCACCGCAAGAAGGGGCGTGTGGCCAGGCAGGACGTCGAAATAGCCTTCAGCGCCTGGAATCTGCACCTCGTCCACACGATCGGCGACGACCGATCGGTCGGGCGTGACGATCTCAAGGGTCAGGTGCGTGGGAAGTGCGAGGTATCTCTGCCATCAGTTTTTCAGGATGTCACCACAGAGAACACAGAGGACACAGAGCCAATTTTCGAAAGTCTTCTCTGTGGACCTCTGCGCACTCTGTGGTTAAACAGCTACGTCGCGGAGGCCATCTTCTTGGCCGTCTCCACGACCTCGTCGATCGTGCCGGCCATGTAGAACGCCTGCTCGGGTAATCCGTCGTGTTTGCCTTCGATGATTTCCTTGAACCCGCGGATCGTCTCGGCGATCGGCACGTATTTGCCCTCGCGACCGGTGAACTGCGACGCGACGAAAAACGGCTGCGAGAGGAACCGCTGCAGCTTGCGCGCACGCGCGACGGTGACTTTGTCCTCTTCGGGCAGTTCGTCGATGCCGAGAATCGCGATGATGTCCTGCAGATCCTTGTAACGCTGCAGCACGCGCTTCACTTCTTTTGCGACGTTGTAGTGCTCGTCGCCGATGATGCGCGGATCGAGGATGCGCGAGGTGGACGCGAGCGGATCGACGGCCGGATAAATGCCAAGCTCGACGATCGCGCGGGACAGGTTCGTCGTCGCGTCGAGGTGGGCGAAGGTCGTCGCCGGCGCCGGATCGGTGTAGTCGTCGGCCGGCACGTAAATGGCCTGAACCGAGGTGATCGAACCCTTCTTCGTCGAGGTGATCCGTTCCTGCAACTCGCCCATCTCGGTGCCGAGCGTGGGCTGATAGCCGACGGCCGAGGGCATGCGGCCGAGCAGCGCCGACACTTCAGATCCTGCCTGAGTGAACCGGAAGATGTTGTCGATAAACAGCAGCACGTCCTTCCCTTCGGCGTCGCGGAAGTACTCCGCCACCGTCAGGCCCGACAGCGCGACGCGCAACCGCGCACCCGGCGGCTCGGTCATCTGTCCGTAGACGAGGGCGGCGCGCGATTTCGACGGATCTTTCACGTCGATGACGCCGCTCTCCTGGAATTCGAGCCACAGGTCGTTGCCTTCGCGGGTGCGCTCGCCGACGCCCGCGAACACCGACACACCGCCGTGTTTCATCGCGATGTTGTGGATGAGCTCCTGGATGATGACGGTTTTGCCGACGCCGGCGCCGCCGAACAGCCCGATCTTGCCGCCGAGCAGATACGGCTCGAGGAGATCGACGACCTTGATGCCGGTCTCGAACATCTTGAGCTCGGTCGACTGCTGTTCCAGCGTCGGCGCGCTGCGATGGATCGACCACCGCTCCTTGGACAAGACCGGCTTGTCGGGATAGTCGACCGGCTCGCCGAGCACGTTCATGACGCGGCCGAGCGTCGCCGGGCCAACCGGCATCGAAATCGGCTCGCCAAGATCGACGGCCTTCATACCGCGCTGCATGCCGTCGGTCGCCTTCATCGCAACGGTACGGACGCGCGACTCGCCGAGGTGCTGCTCCACCTCGCAAATGATGTCGACCAGCGATTCTCCGCCTTTGCCCTCCGTCTTGATCTGGACGGCGTTGTAAATGTCGGGGAGATGGCCGTCTGCGAACTCGATGTCCACGACGGGCCCGATAACCTGGACGACCTTGCCGACCTTCTGCTTCGTTGCGACCTCAGTTGCCATGTTGTCCTATCTCAGCGTCACAGTGCCTGGGCTCCAGACACGACTTCGATAATCTCTCGCGTAATTGCCGCCTGCCGCACCTTGTTCATGTAGAGCGTCAGGCTGTCGATGATTTCGCCGGAATTTTTCGTCGCGGCATCCATCGCCGTCATGCGGGCCGCATGCTCCGCGGCGGCCGATTCGAGCAGCGCACGATAGACCTGAATTTCGATGTGCTTCGGCAGGAGCTCGCTCAGGATCTTTGCCGGTTCCGGCTCGTAAATGTAGTCCACCGCCGCACGCGTTTCGCCGCTGACCTCAGCTTTGGGAATCGGCAGCAGCTGCTCCGTCGCCACCCTCTGCTGCATCACCGACTTGAACTCGTTGTAGACGATGAATACTCTGTCCACGCGCCCGCTGGTGAACTCCTCGATCGCGGCGTCGGCAATCCGTTTCGCATCCGCGTACTTGACCCGCTGGAAGATCCCCAATTCCTCGATCCGGATTTCGAAGCCGCGACGCTTGAAGAAGTCCCGGCCCTTGCGGCCCACCAGACCCAGCTCGATCGGCCGGCCCTGCGTCTTGTTGATGAACGCGGCTGCCGCCTTGATGATGTTCGTGTTGAAGCCCCCGCACAGCCCTTTGTCGGCGGTAACGACGATGAGGAGGACTTTGGAATCCGGGCCCGGCTCGCGCTCGGCCAGCAGGGGGTGGATCGACGGATCCACGCGCGCCGCCAGGCTGTTCAGCACGCGCTGCATCTTCAACGCAAACGGACGGGCCCCGACGATCCGATCCTGCGCGCGGCGCAGCTTCGACGCGGAGATCATCTTCATGGCCTTGGTGATCTGCTGGGTCGATTTCACCGCGCGGATGCGCCGGCGGAGGTCAAGCAGTGACGGCATCGACTACGCCGCTTTCCTCGCCGCGAACTGCTGACCGAACTCCTTCAGCGCCGCGTTGACCTGCGCCTTCGTGTCATCGTCAATCTGCTTCTTGTCGGCAACCGTCCTGAGCAGCGCGGAGTACCGCAGCTCGACGAACCTGTAGAGCTCGGTCTCGTAGGCGCCGACATCTGACACTGGCACCTGGTCGAGGAAGCCGTTGGTACCCGCATAAATAATGAGCACCTGCTTTTCGACCGGCAGCGGGTTGTACTGCGGCTGCTTCAGAATCTCCACGAGACGGGCACCGCGATTCAGTTGTGCCTGGGTCGACGCGTCGAGGTCGCTGCCGAACTGCGCAAAGGCCGCCAGTTCGCGATACTGCGCAAGGTCGAGACGAAGCGAGCCCGCGACCTGGCGCATCGCCTTGATCTGCGCCGAGCCGCCGACGCGCGACACCGAGTTGCCGACGTTGATGGCCGGCCGGATGCCCTGGTGGAACAGGTCCGACTCGAGGAAGATCTGGCCGTCGGTGATCGAAATGACGTTCGTCGGAATGTAGGCCGAGAGGTCGCCCGCCTGCGTCTCGATGATCGGCAGGGCCGTGAGCGATCCGCCGCCAAGCTCGTTCCGCATCTTCGCCGCGCGTTCCAGCAGGCGTGAGTGCAGGTAGAACACGTCGCCCGGATACGCTTCCCGCCCGGGCGGCCGGCGCAGGAGCAGCGAGATCTCGCGATACGCCTGGGCGTGTTTCGACAAATCGTCGTAAACGCACAACGCATGGCGGCCGCTGTCACGGAAGTACTCGCCCATCGTGCAGGCGGAATAGGGCGCGATGTACAGAAGGGGCGCTGGATCCGACGCTCCGGCCGCGACGATGATGCTGTACCGCAGCGCGTCCGCTTCTTCCAGAATCCTGACGACCTGCGCGATCGTCGACTGCTTCTGGCCGATGGCGTTGTAGATGCAGATCACGTCCTTGTCGCGCTGATTGATGATCGTGTCGACGGCGACGGCGGTCTTTCCCGTCTGCCGGTCACCGATAATCAGCTCGCGCTGACCGCGGCCGATCGGCACCATCGCGTCGATCGCCTTGAGACCCGTCTGGAGCGGCTCGCGGACCGGCTGCCGATCGACGACGCCAGGCGCGATGCGCTCGATCGGCATGAACGTCTTCGTCATGATCGGCCCCTTGCCGTCAATCGGCTGGCCGAGGGAATTGACAACACGGCCGAGCAGTTCTTCGCCGACGGGCACCGAGATGATGCGTCCGGTGCGTTTCACCGTGTCGCCTTCCTTGATCGCCGTGTACTCACCGAGAAGCACGGTGCCGACCCCGTCTTCCTCCAGGTTCAGCGCGATGCCGAAGACGCCATGGGGAAACTCGAGCATCTCCCCTGCCATGGCCCGTTCGACGCCGTGGACGCGCGCGATGCCGTCGCCGAGTGAGACGACGCTGCCGACTTCGGCAACATCCACCTCGACTGCGTAGCTGCCGATCTCGTCGCGGATGATCTTGGATATTTCTTCGGCTTTGATGTCCATAATTTAATGTGTCGCGGGGCCCCACCCCCGCGACCTGTACCTCGCAGCCGTTGGCTGCTCGGCGATGGCTGCTGCGGTTATCTGTTCAGTGACGCGGCTCACGTCGTTAAGCGTTCCCTGATCTTCTTCAACTGCGTAGCGATGCTCGCGTCGTAAACCGTGCCGCCGACGCGCGCCACGATGCCCCCGATGAGATCCTTGCTCACTTTCGTCGTCATCGCGACGCGTTTTCCCGTGACGGCGGCGAGGCGCTGCTCGATTGCGTGCAGGCGTTCGGGCGTCAGCGGGTCGGCGCTCGTCACTTCCGCGCGGACGACGTTCTGGCGGTCCGCGAGCACGTCGGCGTAGACGGCCGCGACGTCCCCGAGCAAGCCGAGCCGATCCCGATCGGCGAGCAGGACGAGCAACTTCGACACGATCGGCGTGAAACCAGAGAGTTTGGTGATTTGTTCCATCGCCGCGCGCTTCCGGGGAGCGGGGATGGCGGGATTGAGCAGCAGGCGCTCGAGCGCTGTCTGTTGCGCAAGAAACGTGGTGAACTCCCCCAGTTCCCGGCCGATCCGGTCGAGGTCGACGCCTTCTTTGGTCCCCACGTCGAGCAGGGCACGAGCGTAACGAGCGGCGGCGGTGCGTCTAGTCATTATTTCATCCGCATGGGGCGCGGGGTCCCCAGCGCGGCAGCCATCATTGAGAACAGTGCGGTCGCGACGAGCTTGCGCGAAGTTTCACAAGCGCAAAACAGCCATTTATACCACGAAAAGGCAGCCTCTGGCGCCTCATGAGGTCAGGTGTTCGTACAGGCGCTGGAGTTCGTCCTCCGAGGTGAAATCGACCTCGATCCGCCCGCCCTTGCCTTTCCGCTGAATCCGGACGCGCGTGCCGAGGCGCATCCGGAGCTTTTCTTCGGCGGCTCGTGTGTGCACGTCGGTAGGGGCCGGCGCAGCCCGCTGGGCGGCAGCGGTGCCCTGGCTGAAGCGCTTCACCATCGCCTCGGTTTCACGAACCGAGAGATTGCGAGCGATCACATCGCGTCCGATCTCGAGCTGCCCGCGCTCGCCTGCGATTCCCAGGAGCGCGCGGGCGTGTCCCATCGACAACCGGCCGTCCGCGACCTCGGTGCGAAGCTCCTGAGGAAGGTTCAGCAGCCTCAGGTGGTTCGCGATCGACGAGCGATCCTTCCCCACTGCCGCGGCAATCTCCTCCTGGGTCATCTTGTAATCGGTGCTCAGCTTCTCGTATGCCGCCGCCTCGTCGATGGGGTTCAGGTCTTCGCGCTGGACGTTTTCGATGAGCGCCATTTCCAGCAACTGCGCGTCGTTCCCCGCCGCGACGTCTTTGACCACGATCGGCACGCGCGTCAGCCCGGCTCGCTGCGCGGCGCGCCAACGGCGTTCGCCGGCGATGATGCGATAGCCGTTTTCGACCTTCCTGACGATGATCGGCTGGATGACGCCGTTCGACTTGATCGACTGTGCCAGCTCGTCGAGGCGCGCATCTTCGAAGTGATGCCGGGGCTGATGCTCGTTGGGCAGAATCTGATCGACGTCGACTTCGCCCGGCGCCCCGCTCCGGTTCACCTGAGGGACATCGGGGATCAGCGCACTCAGACCCTTTCCGAGTGCGGGTCTTTTTTCCATGATGGCTCCTCTCGCGATTCTCGTGAAATGAACTCGCGCGCGAGGGCGAGATACGCCTCCGCGCCCTTGGATTTCGCATCGTAGGTGGTCACCGGCAATCCGTGGCTTGGCGCCTCGGCGAGACGCACGTTTCGCGGAATGACGGTCTGAAACACCTTGTCCTTGAAAAATTCGCGGACGTCTTTGGCGACCTGGGATCCCAGATTCGTTCGCTCGTCGTACATCGTCAGCAGCACGCCATCGATGTCGAGCGTGGGGTTCAAGCTGGCTTGCACCCGACGCAGAGTCGTCATCAGATCGGCGAGCCCCTCGAGCGCGAAATATTCGCAATGAAGCGGAATGAGGACCGCCTCGGCGGCGACAAGCGCGTTCAGCGTCAGTAAGCCGAGGGACGGCGGGCAGTCGATGAAGATGTGATCGAAACGCTCCCGCAGCGGGGTAAGAAATCGCCGCAGCTGCGATTCCCGTCCGGGAATGGGCACCATCTCGATTTCCGCGCCGGTCAGATTGCGATCCGCGGGCAGCAGGGACAGGTTAGGCACGGACGTCTGGAGCGTGAACTCATCGGGATTCTTCAGGGCGGTTCCGTCGCCTGCCGTGAGCACGTTGTAGATAGTGCCACCGGCCGCGGATTGTCCTCGGAGTCCGATTCCGCTGGTCAGGTTCGCCTGGGGATCGACATCGACGAGGAGGACGCGCCGGTTCAGGGAGGCGAGTGCAGCGGCCAGATTGATCGCGGTCGTGGTCTTGCCGACGCCGCCCTTTTGGTTAACGACCGCCTGTATCTTCTTCATCACCTGAGAGATGGCTGCTTTGGTCTTATGCCCTACTTAGTCGCGCTAAATTGTTGATTCCAAAGAGAATATCGCACTTTGGTGCACTCATGTGCAGAAAGAATGTTCCACGTGAAACAATGCGCTCAAATGAGCACTTTTGCCCGTCTGAATATCGCCAGCTGGCTTCCGGAGTGAGCAACCAATGGGTAAGTAGCGACGGGCTCAAGTTCGGAGCCCGTGAAAGGCTGCAACGGCAAGCTCTGGCTCGTGAAAACAAGGAGAGACCCTCCTGGGCGCATCAGGGATTGAACGGCCAGGACCAGCTTTCGGTCCACTCGAACAGCCCGGATCGTGACTGCATCCGCCGAATCGTGGAGGGATGGCCGCGAAAGCAGCTCCTCGACCCGGACCGGCTCCACCTCCGTTCGCTCGAGACTCAGTACCCGGACCGCTTCGCGCAAAAACGCCACCTTTCGCGTCTTCGATTCCACCATCCGCATCGAAGCCTCTGGCGCCGTCACCTTGATCGGGATGGCAGGCGAACCCCCACCAGAACCGATGTCGATGATCGCAGACGCCGGCTTCGGAAGGTATTTGACAGCCACAATTGGCTCTATGAGCAGCCGATCGATGGCTTCATCTCCTGAGGTTTCGACGGGCAGGGAAGTCAGCGCGACCTTCCGGTTCCACTTTCTAAGAAGTTCGAAATATTCGGCCATTTTGGCGGCAGCGCTATCGGACAGGCTCACTCCAGCCTTCGCTGCCCGTCTGGCAAGTTTGTCGCGGAGCTCCACCGCCAGAGATTATGAGATTTCTCGCGTAACGTAGGTGGCTAAAACGGCAACCGCGGCTGGGGTGACGCCGGGAACGCGCCCGGCCTGGCCGATTGTCTCTGGACGAACATCAGTGAGGCGCTGAACGACTTCTGTCGACAGGCCTGGGACCTTGGCGTACGGAAAGTCCACCGGGATCCGGCGTAGCTCATGTTTGGCTCGTCTGGAGATCTCGAGTTCCTGGCGCTTCAGGTAGCCTCGATACTTGACCGTAGTCTCCAGACTAGCCGCGTCCAGCCGACTCAGAGGTTGGTGCAATTCAAGACCTTGCGCAACGACGCCATTTAGCGAGGCACCAGGCCTCTGAAGCCACTGCTCAGCCGGTATGCGGGCGCCTGCGACATCGCGCACTGTCGAGCCGCGCAGCAGCTCCAGGTTCGCGAGATACCTTCCCTCGCGCGCCTCAAAATGCGCCCAGCGTTCGTCATCAACGAGGCCGGCCTCTCTCCCCTTGGTTGTAAGCCGGAGGTCGGCGTTGTCGACGCGGAGGAGCAGTCTATATTCCGCGCGCGACGTGAACATGCGATACGGCTCGAGACAACCTGTGGTTATTAGGTCATCTACCATAATTCCCGCATAGCCCTCGCTCCTTGCGAGCGTAAAGGGTGCCTGCCGCCGTACATACAACGCCGCATTCGCTCCCGCGAGCAGCCCTTGGGCGCCAGCTTCTTCGTAGCCCGACGTCCCGTTGATCTGGCCCGCCAGGTAAAGGCCGCTGACTCGCTTGGTCGCGAGCGCGGAAGTCAGTTCCGTCGGCTGGATGAAGTCGTATTCGACGGCGTACGCCGGACGCAGCATCTCCGCGCCTTCGAGGCCCGGAATCGCCCGAACAATCTGCTGCTGAATCTCCTCCGGGAGGCTCATCGACATCCCGTTCACGTAAATCTCGTCGACGTCGACGCCCTCCGGTTCGAGATAAATCTGGTGCCGCTCTCGATGCGGAAACCTGACGATCTTGTCCTCGAGCGATGGGCAATAACGCGGCCCGATACCCTGAATCTGCCCGTTGAAAAGAGGGGAGCGATCGATGTTCGCCGTCACGAGCTCGCGGACGCGATCGTTTGTGTGTGCGAGATAACAGGGCGTCTGTTGTCTGTCGATCGATTCCGTCAGAAACGAAAACGGGACCGGCGGGTTGTCGCCGGGCTCCAGCGCGAAGAGGCCATCCGATACACATCGATCGAAATCGATCGACTGGCGCTTGAGCCGCGGCGGAGTACCCGTTTTCAGCCTTCCCCACGTGAATCCGAACGATTTCAGCGATTCAGCGAGATCGCGCGAGGGCGGCTCGTTCACTCGGCCAGCGGGCCTCTGTTCGGGCCCGATGTGAATGAGGCCGTTCAGAAACGTGCCGGTCGTCATGACGAGCGCCCCGCACTCGTACCGCGGGCCGTCTTCCAATGCCAGTCCCGTGACACGCCCGTGTTCGACGACGATCCGCCCGGCCCTGCCGAAGATCCACGAGATGTTGCGCTCCGCTTGGAGCGCGTCGCGCATCCACCAGCCGTATCGCCGTTTGTCAGCCTGCGCGCGCGGAGACCATACCGCCGGGCCCCGGCTGCGATTGAGCACCTTGAACTGAATGCCGGTCGCGTCGATGGCGCGCGCCATCAGTCCGCCGAGCGCGTCAATCTCGGCAACGAGGTGCCCCTTCGCTGTTCCGCCGATCGCCGGATTGCACGGCATGTGAGCGATTGTGTCTGCGGACAGCGTGCAGATGGCCACGTGGCAGCCGACGCGGGCAGCGGCGAATGCGGCCTCGCACCCGGCGTGGCCGGCGCCGATGACGATGACGTCGTATCTCTCAGCCACCAGAACTATTTTCCGACACAAAATCTCGAGAAGATATGCCGCAGCAGATCATCGGAGGTCCGCTTGCCGGTGACTTCCTCGAGGGCGGCGCGCGCCTCTTGAAGATCCGTCAGCACAAACTCTTCCGCCACCGGTCCCTCGGGCGCGTCGAGCGCTTCACGCGCCCGTTGAATCGCCGCGGCGGCGCGCTCGAGAAGCGCAGCGTGCCTGACATTGGTCACCGCTGCCGTGTCTCTCGGTGGGGTTCCGTCGCCTTCGAGCGCCGTCCGAATGCCGCTGCGCAGCTCGTCCATCCCTTCACCGGTTTTCGACGACACGATCCACATGGGAAGGGCGATGTCCTCCGCACGCCACTGCGGCGGCAGGTCCGACTTGTTCGCCGCGATGAGCCGCGGCCGATCCGCGATGTCGCGCAGCAGCTGGAAATCGATGTCGTCGAGCGGCCGCGAGCGGTCCAGGACGACCAGCACGAGATCCGCCGTCGTCAACGCCTGGCGTGCCCGTAGCACGCCTTCACTCTCGACTTCGTCATCGGTGTCACAAACGCCGGCCGTGTCGACGAGCTCGAGCTTCAGGCCGTCGATGTCGGCCGTCTCGGCCAGCAGATCGCGCGTCGTTCCCGGAACGGCGGTCACTATAGCGCGCGCGGCCTGGAGCATGGCGTTGAACAAGCTCGACTTTCCGACGTTCGGCTTCCCGACGATCGCCACGCGTGCGCCTTCGCGAATCAGACGGCCTCGCCTGGCGTCGCACAGCAGGTCGGCAATGCTGCGCTCGACGCGCCGCAGGGCCGCCGACGCCTCGCCAGCTTCGACGAAGTGATAACCCTCGTCCGGAAAGTCGAGCGACGCCTCGAGCCGCGCGATCAAGTCGAACAGCTCTCGGTCGATCCCGGCGATTCGATCGGTTAGCGTGCCTTCGAGCTGGTCAAAGGCCGCGCGCGCCTGCAGCGGAGTGACCGCGTCAATGAGATCGGCCACCGCCTCGGCCTGCACGAGATCGATCCGCCCGTTCAGGAACGCGCGCAGCGTGAATTCCCCCGGCTCTGCGAGGCGTGCGCCGGCTTCGAGTGCGCGTTTCACGATCGACCGAAGCACGATCGGGCTGCCGTGCGCACTGATCTCGACGACGTGTTCGCCAGTGTAGGAGTGCGGCGCGGGAAAATATGTAGCGACAACCTGATCGGCGTCGGTGCGCGCAAAGGTTGCGTGACGGGGTTGAAGAACGCTGCTGAGCCGGAGAAGGCTGCCGGCGATGTCTGCCGCCGATGACCCGCTGATGCGTACCACACCGATGCCGCCCCGTCCCGACGGCGTCGCAATGGCCACGATCGTGTCGTCAGTCGAAAACATGGGACGGACCCCGCCGGCCAGGCGGCTAGGATTTGGACGCGGTGATGGTGACGGTCTTCACAGCCGCATCGCCGATGCTTTCCGAGGTAACGCCGGGAACTTCGGCAACGGCCAGATGCACCAGGCGCCGTTCGTACGCGTTCAGCGGGCCGATGCTCTGCTCGATGCCCGACGTCCTGGCTTTCTCCGCGAGGAACTTCGCCATCTGACGGAGCTCATTGTCCTTGCCCCGGCGGAAATTCATGCAGTCGATGAGCAGCCGCTCGTCGCCAAGATGTTTCCGGAAGGCGCTGTCGACGATGTGCTGCAGGGCCTGCAGGCCTTCGCCCCGGCGGGCGAGCAGCGTTTCGGATCCTTCGCCCTCGAGATTGATCCGCGTGCCGTCGGCGTTGGTCTCGATCTGTGCCTGGACCGACAGTCCCATCTCCCGGGCGACTTTCACGATGAAATCGGCAACCTGCTGTTGTGCGCTCATATCTGCCCCGACATGCGCGGCTTCCACCGCGCGAACACTCTACGCGCTCACGCTCCGTTTAGCGTTGGACTGCCCGATGAGCCTGTTGGTCAGCAACTGCTGAGCGATGACGAGCAGGTTGCTCGCGAGCCAGTAGAGTGCAAGACCCGCCGGAGACGTGATGAAGAGAAAGGTGAATAGCACCGGCATGAACAGCATCATCTTCTGCTGCACCGGATCCGCGCCCGTCATCGGCATCATCTTCTGCTGCCACACCTGCGACGCGCCCATCAGGATGGGCGTCACGTAGTAGGGATCGGGTGCCGCCAGATCGTGAATCCACAGCGTAAACGGCGCGCCGCGCAGCTCGATCGCTTCGGACAACAGACTGTAGAACGCAAGCAGCACCGGAAACGTGAGCAGCATGGGGACGCAGCCGCTTGCCGGGTTCACGCCTTTCTGCCGGTACAACTCCATCAACTCGGTGTTCATCTTCTGCCGGGCCGGATCGGTCACCTTGAGCTTGGCGTAACGATCCTGAATCGTCTTCACCTGCGGCTGTATCTGCTGCATCTTTCGCATCGACACATTGCTCTTGTGGCGGAGCGGGAACATGGCGGCGTTGATGAGCACGGTGAGCGCGATGATCGACCAGCCGTAGTTGCCGATGAAGGCGTGGATCCAGTTCAGCGCCGACAGGAGCGGCACGCACAGAAACGCGAACATCCCGAACCAGATCGCGCGCACGAGATCCGGGTCCGTCTGCCGCATCGTCTCGAAGTGTTTGGGACCGATGAAGAACCGCGCGTTGGTCGGACCGGATGGCGTCGCGGTAAAACGGATCTCGTAGCCGATGTAGTCGCGGGATGTGCCCTGCGCGGCAGTGGTGGACGGCACCGAGAGCGGCGCATATTCGAGCTCCGCACTGCCCGGCTTCACCGCTACCGACGCGAAATAGTGCGTGTCGACTCCGGCAAATTCGTAGACGCCTTGGTGCCGGGGCGTGGTCACCAGGTCGGCCGCCTGAATGCGCTCGACGTCGCCGTCGACCGAAAAAATCGATTCGGACTTGCGCAGAGGCATGAACATGCTTCCGCCCGCGGACGCGAGCACGTCACCCAGACCTGGTCCCCATTGAACCGCAGGATTAATCGGCTTCCCGTTTTCGGTCACTGCGGCTGTGAGCGTGACGACGTATGAACCCGGATCGATCCGGAACTGTTTGGTGACGTGCAGTCCGGCGGCGTCCTGATATTCAAAGGCCAGCGTCACCGGCGCAGTGCGCGCATCGAGCGCCGCGGGGGCGTCACCCGGCGAGCCGGGACTGCCTGCCGTAACGGCAAACAATGCGCTGTTCACGCGCGCCGTCTTCGATGCGTCGTCCAGATTGAGCGAAAACGGTTTTGGCTGATTGGGAGGTACATCGTGAGGGACGAGATCGACAGGCTTGCCGTCCGCCGCGCGGTAGTTCGCCAGTTCCCACGCCGCGAGCGTCGCACCGCGATTGGAGAACACCGCGCGAACGACTCCGTTGTCCACGACAATCGACCGCTCGGCGCTGTCCGCTTTGAGCGTTTCCACCGCGGGCGGCTGTGAAGCGGCGGCCGCCGGCGCCTGGGCCGGCGCGGCCGCAGCCACAGGCGCCTCTGTGTCCGCAGTGGAGGCCGGGGCCGGCGTCGTCGCCGGCGCGGGTTGCGACATCGGCACCAGCCACTGATAGGCGGTGAGGACGGCGAACGTCAGAACTATTGCTAGCAGGAGACGGCGTTCCATCAGCTAAGGGACCGGATCCAGACCCGCGCCGCCGAATGGGTGGCAACGGAGAAGACGCTTGAGGCCCATCCAGGTCCCTCGTAGAGCGCCGTAGGTGGAAATGCATTCAGCTGCGTACTCGGAGCAGGTCGGCAAGTAGCGGCACGACCCGTGGAGCAGCGGCCGAAGGAGAATCTGATAGCCACGAATGGCCGCCAATGCCACGCGGACCGATGGGCTCATGTGGCGTCCGACCGCCTCAGAGCCTGGCGAAGCGTTGGAGTGCATCACGGTAGTCGGTTTCAACATTCCGCCATGGGGCATCGACCATTTCGCGTTTCGGAATAATGACGATGTCCAAGCCTGTCTGTGGTTTACGGCCCCTGAACAACTCCCGCGCGCGCCGCTTCGCCCGGTTGCGAACGACCGCGTTGCCGATTTTCTGGCTGGCCGCGATGCCCAGGCGAGGTGTACCAAGGGTGTTGGGGAGGGCGAAGCATGTCATGAACCGCCCGCGGAACCGCGTTCCACGATCGTAGACCTTCACGAACTCCGCCCGACGGCGCAGCTTCACCTCGACGAGGTTACGGTGAGTCGTTTGCGGCCCTTCGCACGCCGGCGCTTCAATACGGTACGGCCGTTCTTGGTGCTCATCCGGACAAGGAAACCATGCGTGCGGCGCCGACGGCGCCGGTTCGGTTGGAAGGTACGTTTCATCGAAAATCCTTAGGAAATTAAAAAAGACCGCAACGCGCGAACCTACAATCCTAATGGTGCGCGCACCAGCCTGTCAACGAACGACCGCGTATGTTACAGTCCCCCTTCTGCCCGGCGCATGGGCTGGTCTCACGCATCAGTATGAAGTTTGGTCTCATCCCAGAGTTTTCCACACCTGTGCAAAAACCTGTGGAAAATGCCGTTTTGCGCGGTCTTGTTGCTCAAAAGAGCAACAATTATGGACATTTTTCGATGGCGAAAGCCGTTACAGTCCCGTTTTACGAGGCTTTTCCCGCCATTGGATTGACTCAAGCCGTACCCTCCCAGGGACGGTAAGGCGAAACCGCAAAAATCGCCATGATTGCCGCCAATATCTGGGAAGAAATCCTGTCGCGGGTTCAAGCCAAAGTGAACCGGCACAGCTTCTACACCTGGTTCAAACCGACAGCCTTCGTAGCCGATGACGGCCGTGTGGTGACGGTACGAGTGCCAAACGCGCTGTTCAAAGATTGGATCACCAAACATTATTCGGGTGTGATCGGCGAAGCCCTCGAAGAAATGCATCGTGCCGAAGCGCGCGTGAGTTTCGTTGCCACCGGCACTCCCGAAGCGGAAACTCCCACGCGCCGCCAGGAGCCGACAGCATCGGAATCCTCAACAGTCGAAGCCACTGGCAAAAGCGCGCCGGGTATAGTGGCGTCGATGGCCGACGAACCCCTCCCTCCGGTGATGCCGACGTCGCCAGCGGGCCTCAACCCGCGCTACACCTTTGACACATTCATCGTCGGGTCGTCGAACCAGTTTGCGCATGCGGCGTGCCGGGCCGTTGCCGAGGCTCCGTCCCGTTCTTATAACCCGCTGTTCATCTACGGCGGCGTCGGACTCGGCAAGACACACTTGATGCATGCGATCGGCCATTACGTCCTCAGCCACGATCGCAACCTCGTGCTGACCTACATTTCGTCAGAGCGTTTCATGAACGAAATGATCAACGCGGTGAGGTACGACCGCCTAATCGACTTCCGCGAGCGCTATCGCAGCGTCGACGTGCTGCTGGTTGACGATGTGCAGTTTCTGGCAGGGAAGGAAGGCACGCAGAACGAGTTTTTTCACACGTTCAACGCGCTCTACGACTCTCAGAAGCAGATCGTCCTCAGCAGTGATTGCCCGCCCCATGAGATCGAGCAACTCGAGGAGCGCCTGCGATCGCGGTTCGAGTGGGGCTTGATTGCGGACATTCAGTCGCCGGACCTGGAAACCAAAGTCGCGATTCTGAAGAAAAAAGCCGAGGCCGAGGCGGTGCCGCTTCCGGATTCCGTAGCGATCTACATCGCCGGCCGAATCAAGTCCAACATCCGCGAGCTCGAAGGCTCGCTCATCCGGCTGATCGCATATGCGTCTCTCACCGGCCGGGAGCTGTCGGTTGATCTCGCACAGGAAGTGCTCCGCAACGTCAAGGAGCACGAAGACAAAGCGGTCACCATCGACCACATTCAGAAATTCGTGTCCGAATATTATCAATTGAAACTCGCCGATTTGAAGTCGCGCAACAATTCGAAATCGATCGCCATGCCACGGCAAGTCGCGATGTATCTGTGTAAGTCGCTGACCCACGCTTCGCTTCCGGAGATCGGCAGAAGCTTCGGCGGCAAGCACCATTCGACCGTCATTCACTCGATCCGGAAAGTCGAGGCGCTGCGGAAAGCGGACCCGCAGTTCAACACACTTCTCAACAGCTTCCTGCAGAGTTTCCGGTGACAAAACGGGTTTTCCACAGGATGCTCAGGCCGTCTCTGCACAGTCTGAACCGGGGCGAATTTTAGGGCGAAAGCCTACCCCGTTTAAGCGCCGCGGTACCGCCTGTTATCCACAGAAAAACTCACAGTTTAAGTAGTTGTAGAACAAGCACTTCCGGCTATCATTTGACTTCCCAACAGCACCTTTTTCTTGTATAATTCTTTATCTCTTTTTTTCCTCCTCTTCATCTACAAGAGATCGCGGGCCGAGCCGCCCAAAATTTGAGGTTCAGCGAGCTATGGAATTAGTCGTTAAGAAAAACGACCTACTGCGAGAACTGCAACTTTTCCAAGGCATCGTTGAGCGCAAGAACACGATTCCGATTCTGGCGAACGTGCTCATGGAGGCCAAAGGAAACGCGATTCGCATGCTCGCAACGGATCTCGAAGTTGCGCTGCGCAGCCAGTGCGAGGCCGCCGTCGAAAAAAGCGGAACGCTGACACTACCGGCAAAAAAGCTCTACGAGATCGTGCGGGCGCTGCCGGAAACGGATGTGCGCATCGCCGAAGACAAGAACGGCGTGAAGGTTGCGGCGGATCGGTTCGACTCGCGCATGCAGACGTTGCCTCGAGAAGATTTTCCCGCGGTGCCCGAAGCGACGGGCGCTGAGGGCGCCACGCTTTCGCGCGCGGCGGTGAAGGAGATGGTCGCAAAAACGCAGTTTGCGATTACCGGCGAAGACACGCGGTTCTTTCTGAACGGCGCACTTTTTATCCTCGGCACGAGCGAGATGACCCTGGTGGCTACCGACGGGCATCGTCTCGCGCTCGTAAAGGCCGACCGCAAGGGCGGCAAGCCGACGAAAGAGGGTGAGGAAGTGCGGGCGATTCTCCCTCGCAAAACGCTCTGGGAACTCGGCAAACTGCTCTCCGAGGGCGAAGGAGACATCCGCTACGAGCGCGGCGAGAACCATCTGTTCTTCGAAGTCGGCGGACGCATGTTGATCTCGCGGATGATCGACGGGCAGTTTCCGGCGTTCGAACGCGTGATTCCGAAGGGGAATACCAAGCGCATCGAGTTCGAGCGCGAGCGCCTCACGAACGCCGTCAAGCGCGTGGCGCTTCTGTCGAACGAACGGTCGCGCGCCGTCAAGTTTCAACTCGATAAAGGCAAAGTCGAAGTGACGTCGAGCAGTCCTGAATTCGGCGAAGCAAAAGAAACGCTGCCGGTGGACTACTCCGACGGCAGCATGCAGATCTGTTTCAACGCGCAATACGTCATGGAGTTTCTCGGGGCCGTGGACACCGATCAGGTCGCGCTCGAACTGAAGGATGAAGTCAGCCAGGCCGTGATGAAGCCGATCGGCACCGAGGGGTACGACTACACCTACGTGATTATGCCGATGAGGGTCTGATTAAAGAGTCTAAAAGAGTCTCAGGAGTCGAAAGTCTCAGAGTCGAGAACAAAAAATATAACTGTGACAGAAACCAATCAGAGTATCGAACTCGACCCCACCTTGAATGGGGGCGCCGACGCGAGCGGTGCGTACGGCGCCGACAAGATCAAAGTCCTCGAAGGTCTCGAGGCGGTGCGCAAACGTCCGGCGATGTATATCGGATCGACGGGGCCCTCGGGCCTGCATCACCTCGTGTACGAGGTCGTCGACAATTCCATCGACGAGGCGCTTGCCGGATTCTGCGATCAGGTCAACGTCACCATCCACATCGACGGCTCCATCACGGTCGTCGACAACGGGCGCGGTATCCCAACGGAACACCACGTAAGCGGCCGTTCGGCAGCCGAGGTGGTGCTCACGGTGCTGCATGCCGGCGGCAAATTCGACAACGACAGCTACAAGGTCTCGGGCGGTTTGCACGGCGTCGGCGTGTCCGTCGTCAATGCGTTGTCACAGGAGCTCGACCTCGAAATCTGGCGGAACGGGCAGGTGGCGAAGCAGAAATACATGCGCGGCAAGCCCCAGGCGAACCTCGAGATTACCGGCACGACGAAAAAACGCGGCACCAAGATCACCTTCCGGCCGGATCAGGAGATCTTCGAGACTGTCGAATTCAGCTTCGACACGCTCGCGCAGCGGCTGCGCGAGCTCGCATTCCTGAACGCGGGCATTCTCATCACCCTCGACGACGAGCGCGAGACCAAGAGCCATAAGTTTCAGTACGACGGCGGGATTATCTCGTTCGTCAAACATCTCAATAAGAACAAAGCTGCGGTCAACGAGAAGCCGATTTACATGAAGGGCGACCGCGACGGCATCGACGCCGAAATCGCGCTGCAGTGGAACGACGGCTACTCCGAGGCGATCTACACCTTCGCCAACAACATCAACACCCATGAAGGCGGCACGCACCTGTCGGGCTTCCGATCGGCGCTGACGCGCACGATCAATTTCTACGCCGGCAAGAACAATCTCGCGAAGGATCTCAAGGAGAGCATCAGCGGCGACGACATCCGCGAGGGGCTCACTGCCGTGATCAGCGTGAAGATCCCGCGGCCGCAATTCGAAGGGCAGACGAAGACGAAGCTCGGCAACACCGAAGTGAAGGGCATCGTCGAGGCGATCGTCAACGACAAGCTTGGCTCGTTCCTCGAAGAGAACCCGGCGATCGCGAAGCGGATTCTGAACAAGGCCGTCGACGCCGCCCGGGCGCGGGAAGCCGCCCGGAAAGCGCGCGACCTCGTACGCCGGAAAGGCGCGCTCGAAGGCGGCGGCCTGCCAGGGAAGCTGGCCGACTGCCAGGAGCGCGATCCGGCGAACAGCGAGCTCTATATCGTCGAGGGGGAGTCCGCCGGCGGTTCAGCCAAACAGGGACGCGACCGCCGCTTTCAGGCCATCCTGCCGATCAAAGGCAAAATCCTGAACGTCGAGAAGGCGCGGTTCGACAAGATGCTGGGCAGCGACGAGATCAAGACCATGATCGCGGCGCTCGGATGCGGCATCGGCGGCGAAGACTTCGACATCGCGAAGCTGCGCTACCACCGCGTCATCATCATGACCGACGCGGACGTGGACGGCTCGCACATCCGGACGCTCCTGCTGACGTTTTTCTACCGTCAGATGCCGGCGCTGATCGACAACGGATATATCTACATTGCGCAGCCCCCGCTCTTCCGCGCGAAACGCGGCAAGGGCGAAACCTACATCAAGGACGAACGCGATCTCGAAACGTATCTGATCCATCGAGCGGCCGAATCGCGAACCGTGAAGCTGTCGAACCGCGAGATTACCGGGGCGGCGCTCGAGCAGTTGCTGCATCGCTTGATGACCTATCGCAAGTATCTCCGCCTGGTGGAGCGCCGCGGGCATGTACGAGAAGCCATTGAAGCGCTGCTCGAGGCCGATGCGCACGACAAGTCATTTTTCGACAGCCAGGACCAGCTCGAATCGCTCGCGAAGCGTCTCACGGCAGGAAACACCGTTGTCACCATTCAGCCCGACGAAGAGAACAAGTCCTTCTGTCTCGCGATTGAAGACCGGTCCAACGGCTACCCGCGGCAGAACAAGATCTCCCTCGACTTCGTCACCTCGCCCGACTACCGGACGCTCCTGAGCAGTTTCAGGGAAATCCGCGACATCAAGGCGCCGATGACCGTCGTCACCACCGCGGCAGCGGCGGCGGCAGCGGAACCGGAGACGGAACCTGGCGGCGATGGCGCAACGGCTCCCGCTGCAACCGGGCGGAGCAAGCCGGAGCCGAGCGTCACGATCGGCTCGCTCGACGAACTGCTCGAGTACTTCGTCAACGCCGGCAAGAAGGGGGTCGCCATCAACCGCTACAAAGGGCTGGGAGAGATGAACCCCGACCAGTTGTGGACGACGACGATGAACCCCGAGGGGCGGACGCTGCTGCAGGTGCGCGCCGAAGATCACACGGAGGCCGACCAGATGTTCACGACCCTGATGGGGGACCAGGTCGAGCCGCGCCGGAAGTTCATCGAAGACCATGCCCTCGACGTGAGGAATCTGGATATTTGATCGCTGATCCGACGCAGAGCCGCAGAGCCGCAGAGTAGTTGCATTTGCAAAGAATGCTCTGCGCCTCTGTGCCTCTGCGTCGAGACATCAACACATGACCGACACATCCCAGAAAATTCCGATCAACATCGAAGATGAAATGAAGCGTTCGTACATGGATTACGCCATGAGCGTAATCATTGGACGAGCGCTGCCCGACGTCCGCGACGGGCTGAAGCCTGCACATCGACGCGTGCTCTACGGCATGAAGATGATGGGGCTCGCCTCCAATCGCGGCTACCGCAAGTGCGCCAAGATCGTTGGTGAGGTGATGGGCAACTATCACCCGCACGGCGACGCGTCGATCTACGACACGCTCGTACGGCTGTCGCAGGATTTCAACATGCGGTACCCGCTGGTCGACGGTCAGGGAAACTTCGGCTCGGTCGACGGCGACCCGCCCGCGGCCATGCGGTACACCGAGGCGCGCCTGAAAGCCCTCGCCGACGACATGATGGCGGATCTCGACAACGAGACCGTCGACTTCGTGGCGAACTACGACGAGACCACCACGGAACCGACGGTGCTCCCCGCCCAGATTCCCAACCTGCTGGTGAACGGCTCGGCCGGCATCGCGGTGGGCATGGCGACCAACGTGCCGCCCCACAATCTGCGCGAAGTCATCGACGGCGTCGTATGGGCGATCGAAACGGAGCAGGAGCGAGGGACGAAGCTCGACAAGCACGAAAAGCTGCAAGGGCTCATCGAGTTCATCAAAGGCCCTGACTTTCCGACGGGCGGCTACGTGGTCGGCAAGTCAGGCTTCGGTGCCGCCTACCGCACCGGTCGAGGCGCGGTCCTGATGCGCGCCAGGGTGGCGATCGAGCAGGCGAAGAAGGGCGACAAGCAGTCGATTATCGTCACTGAGATTCCCTACCAGGTCAACAAGGCCCGCTTGATCGAGAAGATCGCCGAGCTCGTCGGCGAGAAAACCATCGAGGGCATTTCGGATCTTCGCGACGAATCCGATCGCGAAGGCATGCGCATCGTCATCGAGCTGAAACGCGGCGAAGTGCCGGAAGTCGTCCTCAACAACCTCTACAAGCACACGCAGCTCCAGCAGAGCTTCGGCGTCATCATGCTCGCCATCGTCGGCGGGCGGCCGAAGGTGTTGAATCTCGTCGAGCTCGTGGACAGCTTCATCGATTTCAGACGCGAAGTCGTCATCCGCCGCACACAGTTCGAGCTGCGGAAAGCGGAGGCGCGTTACCACATCCTCGAGGGCCTCAGGATTGCGCTCGACAACCTCGACGCGGTGATCACGCTGATCCGCGGGTCGAAGACGGTGCCGGAAGCGCGCGAAGGTCTGATCACGCGGTTCTCGCTCAGCCAGCTCCAGGCGCAGGCGATTCTCGACATGCAGCTGCAGCGGCTGACCGGCCTCGAGCGGCAGAAGATCCTCGACGAGATGGCCGAGCTGCTGAAGACGATCGAGCGCCTGCGCGCGATTCTCGGCAGCGAGAAGCTGTTGATGCAGCTGATCGTCGGTGAGCTCAAAGCGGTGCGCGAGAAATATGGCGACGATCGCCGCTCCGAGATTATCGAAGGCGACAACGGTGAGCTGAGCATCGAAGACCTGATTGCCGAAGAGGACATGGCGATCACGGTCAGCAATACGGGCTACATCAAGCGCACACCGATCACCAGCTATCGGAATCAGCGTCGCGGCGGCAAGGGGCGCATCGGCATGCGCACCCGTGAAGAGGATTTCGTCAGCCGTCTCTTCATTGCCTCGACCCACGCCTACATCATGATTTTCTCGGACCGCGGCCGCGCGTATTGGCTAAAGGTCCATGAGATTCCCGATGTCGGACCGGGGGGAAAAGGGAAGGCGATTGCCAACCTGGTTTCGATGCTCCCGGACGAGAAAATTGCCGCCCTCCAGACCGTGAAGGAGTTCGAAGAAGGCAAGTTCATCGCCATGGGCACTCAGCGCGGTGTGGTCAAAAAGACGGAGCTGCCGGCCTTCAGTAACCCGCGGGCGGGGGGCATCATCGCGATGGGGATAGAGGAGGACGACCGGCTGATGGCCGCGCAAATCACCGATGGAACCGGCGAAATCTTCATCGGGACGCGCGACGGCATTGCCATCAGATTCCCGGAAAGCGACGTCAGGCCCATGGGGCGCACTGCATATGGCGTCAAGGGGATAACCCTGCGGGAGGGGGATGAGGTCGTCGCGATGGAAGTGGTCCGGCCGGGCAGCACGCTCTTGACGGTGACCGAGCACGGATACGGGAAGCGCACCGAGCTCGACGAATATCGAGTGCAGTCGAGGGGCGGTGTGGGTATTATTAACATCCAAACAACCGAACGGAACGGCCGGGTCGTGGGGATGGCGTCGGTGCATGATGAGGATCAGTTCATGCTCATCACGCAACAAGGGAAGATCCTGAGAACCGTTGCGCGCGATATCCGGACCATCGGGCGCGCAACGCAGGGCGTGCGTCTGATCGAGATCGATGCCGATGACCGGGTGGTGGCACTTGCCCGCCTCGCCGAAAAAGACGACGAGAACGGCTCCGAAGACACCAATTAGAAGGAGGCTGACATGCTTCGGCCGAGGTTTAGTGTGTATTTACTGGCGCCCATGGTTCTTGCGGTCGCCGCCCTGAACGCCTGTTCTTCGCCGTACGCGCAGGAAGACAAACCTGGTGCGGCAGTTTTTCCGCGCCTCGAGCCTGCGCGACAGCCAGACCCTCGCGAATTTTGCGACGGTCAGCTTCGAGCCCAAGACCGAAGGGTCGGTCACGGACTTCGACGTGACGGCGGTCAGCCCTGAGCGGACCGAACCGCTCCAGGTCATCGAGTTGTCGAAAGCCCTGGCCGAGGCAGAAGCGGCGAACAAGTCGTTCAACGAGAAGAAGAAGGCCTATCAGGACGCGAACATGGAAGCGATCGATCGCGTATTGAAGGCCGAAAGCGCCGGACGCAAGTTGACCGGCAAAGACGCACAGATCCAGGCTGAGTGGACGAAGTGGCGCGACGACACGGGCGCAGAAGCGAAGAAGGTATCGGCGGCGCGAGTCGCGCTGTCCGACTCGCGTCCCGTCGCCGAGATGAGCCTGATGGCCAACTCATCCGACAAGACGCCCACCGTGGAAGAGCTCAACGGCAACCTCGTGTCGAAAGACATTTCGGTCACCGCGACCGTCCGGGGGCCGGACGGCGCCACGAGCCAGAAGAACTACGTTCTCACCGCACAGCGTGCCGTCGTCAAGGGTGCCAGCGGTGAACGGTCGGGCAAGTGGATCATCACTGGGATTAAGCCGGCATAGAAAAGGGGCAAGGGGCAAGGGGTGAGGGGCAAATACCTTTACCCCTCGCCCTTCACCCTCTTACCCCTATCAACTAAGCCAGCTCGAGCTTCGCGTATTTGGCGCGCAGAGTCTTCGGGCCCACGCTGAACCGCACCACCAGCTTTACGTCATCCGCCAGCTCTTCAACACTGAGGATCGTTCCCACACCGAACTGCGCGTGGCGAACCCTTGCTCCCAGCTTGAGTCCGAGCAGCGAGGACTGGTCCTCGTCTTCGTAAGCGTACGCAGGCTCCTCTCGCGTTTTGCCGCCGCGATATGAGGACTGACCGTCGCGCTGTTGAGGCCGGCCATAGGGGTTCGAACGTCCGCTGAAACCGCCGAAGGAGCCCTGATAGTTGCTCGTGTGATACGTGGGTTCGATCCGCTCGATCAGTTGCGGCGGCAGCTCGTCCAGGAACCGCGAGGGCTCCATCGCCTGATATTCGCCGAACACGCGCCGGCGCCCCGCACCCGTGAGCACGAGCTGCGACCGCGCGCGCGTGATGCCGACGTAGCACAGCCGCCGCTCTTCGGCCATCTCGTCTTCTTCGTCGAAGGCGCGCGAATGTGGAAACACGCCTTCTTCGAGGCCCGCCATAATCACCGTCGGAAATTCGAGGCCCTTTGCCGCGTGCAGCGTCATGAGCCAGATACGCGCGTCGAGACTCCCTTGTCCTTCATCGGCCTCCGACAGCAGCGATAGCTTGTCGGTGAACCCGCCCAGAGACGCTTCTGGTTCGCGCCCTTCGTATTCGCGCGCCGCCGAGACGAGCTCCATGAGGTTCTCGATGCGTCCCTGCGAATCTTCGCTCCTGTCTTCGCGCAGATCCTGGAGATATCCGGTCTGGTCGAGCATCTTGCCGAGCACGATCGACAGCGGCTCTTTCCGCGCGACATCTGCGAGATTGAGCATGAGGTCGCGGAACGCTTTCAGAGAGGCAAGCGCGCGAGGCGGCACCAGGCGCTCGTCGACGGCGCGCGTCAGTTTCGTCCACAGCGAATTGGGCGCCGGTACCGCAATGCCGCTCGCGAGCAGCAGCGGCGGCGCTTCTTCGGCGGACAACCGGTCGAGCGATTCGAGCACGCCTTTACCGATCCCGCGCGGCGGCGCATTGATCACCCGCCGCAGGCTGACGTCATCGTGCGGGTTGATGAGCAGCTTCAGGTAGGCCAGGGCGTCCTTGATTTCCTTGCGTTCGTAAAAACGCACGCCTCCCACGATGCGGTAGCTGAGACCTGAGCGCATCAGTGCGTCTTCGATGACGCGCGACTGGGCGTTCGTACGGTACAGCACGGCAACGGTGCAGTCGGGCGATGCAGCGATGCCGCTGTGGGCTGTCCGGGTGATGAAGTCCGCCTCTTCGAGCTCGTCTGATCCCCGGAAATATTTGATGAGGTCTCCGCCCTTGCGTTCGGTCCACAGCCGCTTGTCCTTGCGGTTGCGGTTCTGGCTGATGACGGCCGAAGCCGCGTCGAGGATGACCTGCGTAGATCGATAGTTCCGCTCGAGCTTGACGATTCTGGCTTCTGGGAAGTCGTGCTCGAAATCGAGGATGTTCCGAAGATCCGCGCCGCGCCATCGATAGATGGACTGATCGGGATCCCCGACGACCGCCAGGTTGCGATAGCGCTCCGACAGACGCTGGATGAGGTGATACTGCGGCCTGTTGGTGTCCTGGTATTCGTCCACCATGACGAACCTGAACTTCTCCGAGTACTTTGCGCGCACCTGTGGCACGTCGAGCAGGTCTACCGCTTTCAACAGCAGATCGTCGAAATCGAGGGCGCCGTTGTCTTTCAGGCCCTGGATGTATTTTTCGTAGATCTTCGCGAGTTGTTCCCCGCGCTGGCTCCATCCCTGCGCCTTGAAGAAGTCGGGGCCTGCCATGGTGTTCTTGGCGTGGCTGATCTTCGACAGCGCCATGCGCGGCTGGACGACGCTATCGTCTATCTGAAGCTCCTTGAAGACCTGCTTGACGAGCGCGACCTGGTCGGACGAGTCGTAGATGACGAAATCGCGCGGCAGACCGATCGCCCCGGCATCGCGCCGGAGCAGCCGCGCGCAGAGCGCATGGAACGTCGAGATCCACGAGCCGACCAGCGATCCTCCCGACAGCGTCTCGACGCGCGTGCGCATCTCTTCGGCGGCCTTGTTCGTGAACGTGACCGCGAGGATTTCGTCGCTCTGCGCGTACCCCTCGGCAAGCAGGTGGGCGATACGCTGCGCGATGACGCGTGTCTTGCCGGAGCCGGCGCCGGCAAGGATGAGCAGCGGTCCGTCGATGTGCAGAACGGCGTCGCGCTGTTCGGGATTGAGACCTTGTAGAGAATCCATGAATTGGTAGATTGGAAGATTGGCAGATGGGTAGATTGGCGTTCGAATCCGCCCATCCGCCAGTCTCTTAATTCGAGCTACAGCCTATTCTACCGTCACCGACTTCGCGAGATTACGCGGCTGGTCGACATCGCAGCCACGTCGAACCGCAACGTGATAGGCGAGGAGCTGCAACGGCAATACCATCGCGATCGGCGAGAGCATTTGAGGGACGCGGGGAAGGGCAATCATGGCGTCGTTGGCCGGGTCCAGCACGCTTTTCAGGGTGTCATGCCCCTCGGTGATGATCGCGATCACCGATCCGCCTCGGGCCTTGACCTCCTGAATATTGCCAAGCATTTTCTCGAAGACGTGATCATTTGGCGCAATGCAGACGACCGGCATGTTGGTGTCGATCAGCGCGATGGGACCGTGTTTCATCTCGCCGGCCGGATAGCCTTCGGCGTGAATGTAGGAAATCTCTTTCAGTTTCAGCGCGCCCTCGAGCGCGATCGGGTAGTTGATTCCTCGGCCGAGGTACAGAAAGTCGCTGCGGCCCGAGAATTTGATTGCGGTTTCTTCAATGACGGCCGACGCCTTGAGCGCCTGTTCCATCAGCTTCGGCAGCTGCATGAGCGACGTGATGTGCGAGCGCGCGGTGTCTGCCTGGAGCGTGCCTCTGACCTGGCCGAGGTACAGCGCGAGGAGATTGAGCGCAACCAGCTGCGACGTGAAGGCTTTTGTCGAAGCGACACCGATTTCCGGGCCTGCGTGCGTGTGAATCGTGCCTTCCGACTCGCGGGTGGCCATGCTGCCGACGACGTTGCAAATCGCCAGGCTGCGAGCCCCCTTCTTTCGGGCCTCGCGGAGCGCGGCCAGCGTGTCGGCGGTTTCGCCCGATTGGGTGATGATGACGACAAGCGTGTGTTTGTCGACGATGAAGTCGCGGTACCGGTATTCGGAGCCGTAGTCGACCTCCACCGGCAGCCCCGCGAACCGCTCGATGAGGAACTTGCCCACGAGTGCTGCGTGCCACGACGTGCCGCACGCAATCAAGGCGACCTTGTTGATGCCGCGCAGATCCGCGTCGGTGATGGCGACCTCTTCGAGGAACACCCGGCCGGTTTCGACCGACACGCGGCCGAGAAGCGTCTCTTCGGCGGCCCGGGGCTGCTCGAAGATTTCCTTCAGCATGAAATGGCGATACCCGGACTTCTCCGCCATGACCGGGTCCCAAAGTACCCGCTGAGTCGCCTTCGCCACCGGCGCTCCGGAAAAGTCGGTGAACTCGACGCCATGCCGCGTCACCACCGCCATCTCCTCGTCGCCGAGGAACACGACGTCTCGCGTGTGGCTCAGTATCGCGGGCGTATCCGAGGCCACGAAGAATTCGCCGTCGCCGAGACCGACGACGATGGGCGGACCATTGCGCACGGCGATGATCTTTTCCGGGTCGTCGGTGGAAATCGCCACGAAGGCGAAGAGGCCTCGCATGTGGAGCAGCGCCTGCCGGGCCGCGTTTTCGAGCGAGCTGCCGCGGTGCATGTCCTGTTCGATGAGGTGCGCGATGACTTCGGAGTCGGTTTCGGTGACGAACGTGTGGCCGAGCTTCTGGAGCTCGCGCTTCAAGTCGATGTAATTCTCGATGATGCCGTTGTGAACGACGACGATCTTTCCGGTGCAGTCCTGGTGCGGATGTGCGTTCTCCTCTGTCGGCCGGCCGTGCGTGGCCCATCGCGTGTGTCCGACGCCGTACACACCTTCGAGCGGCTGGGCGTCGATCGCCTGCTCGAGGTTGACAAGCTTGCCCGCGCTGCGGCGCCGGTCAATCTGGCCATTGCGCACGACCGCCACGCCGGCAGAGTCGTATCCGCGATATTCGAGCCGCCGCAACCCATCCAACAGGATGGGCACGACTTTCTGTGGACCGATATAACCGATGATTCCGCACATATGTTCTTCGTTTCGCCTGACTCTGGACTCTTTGGACTCTTGTGGACTCCCCGATTATTTCTTGCCCCGCTTCCGCTCCACCCACCCCTCGATGTTACGCTGCGCTCCGGCGCTCACGGCGAGGGCGCCCGGCGGAACGTCATCGCGCACCGTTGTGCCGCTGCCCACATATGCTCCCTTGCCCACGGTAACCGGCGCGACGAGCTGTGAGTCGCTGCCGACGAACACGCCGTCTTCGATGACCGTCTTGTTCTTCCCCGCGCCGTCATAATTGCAGATGATCGTGCCGGCGCCGATGTTGACGCCTTCCCCAATCACGGCGTCGCCGAGGTAGGAGAGGTGGCCAGCCTTCGTGCCCTTGCCGACGACCGATTTTTTCAGCTCGACGAAGTTGCCGATACGGACGCCCTCTCCGAGCTCCGTCTCCGGACGCACATGCGCAAACGGTCCAATCGTCACGCCTGTCGCCAGGCGTCCGCCATTGATCACGCAATGGTTCTGCACCGTCACCCGGTCGGCCAGCACGGAGTTGATGATGCGCACACCTGCGTGGATTTCACAGGCCTGGCCGATCTGCGTCTTCCCTTCGATGTACACGTTGGGATGGATCACGGTGTCCGGGCCCACGACCACGCCTTCGTCGATGTAGGTCGTTGCCGGATCCTCGATCGTGACGCCCGCGGCCATCAGCTCTTCGTTCTTTTTCTGTCTCACGATGCGGCTCGCTTCTGCCAGTTCTGACCGGCTGTTGATCCCGCGGGTTTCGTTGGAATCGTCGAGCACGACGGTCTCGACGCCCAGCCTGCGGCGGCGATAGGTCGAAATCAGGTCTGTTAGATAGTACTCGCCCTGGGCATTTGCGGAGGCCAGCCCGCGAAGCGACTGAAACAGCGGGGCCAGCGAAAACACGTAGATCCCGCTGTTGATTTCCTTGATCTTCCGCTGCGACGGGGAGGCATCGCGCTCTTCGACGATCCGCGAGATGCGGCCCTTCACCCTCACAATCCGGCCGTATCCGTAGGGCTGCTCGACCATGGCCGTCAGGACGGTAGCCGCGGCGTTCGATTCCTGATGTTTCCTCACCACTTCGGCGATAGTGTGGCGTTTCAGCAACGGTACGTCTCCGGACAGCAACACAACGGAGCCGGTTTGCGGCTCGAGAACCCCCGCCGTCTGCAGAAGAGCATGGCCGGTGCCAAGCTGCGGCTCCTGCGTCACAAACGCCAGGCCGGGATACCGCTCCAGGCCCTGGCGCAGCGCTTCCTTCATATGCCCTACAACGACCGTCGTCGTGCGGGGATTGAGGGAATGGGCCGCCGACATGACGTAATCGATCATCGGCTGTCCGGCCACGTGATGCAGCACTTTGGGCCGCGCCGACTTCATGCGCGTGCCTTTGCCTGCCGCGAGAATGACGACGTGCAGCTCAGACATGGATGGGCGTGGTTCCCGGGGGAGCCAGAAGCTGCGGGATGTGACTACCGGCGCCGCAGGCTTTTCTTGCGATCGTTCTTGGACGGCAGAACCGCTTCGAGAGCGGCGCGGACGGTGTCGAACTGCCGCAGGACCTCGAGCTCGGGATCGTGGCGCGCAAGCGCGCGGTTGTCCGGATTGAGCTCGATGGCGCGGATGAGAAGGGGCACCGCTTCGTCGACCTGGTCGCGCAGGGTAAGGACGGTGGCCAGCATGTAGAGCGCGTGATCCTGGTCGGGCGCGTCATCGGTCGCCCTGCGAAGATGTTTGATTGCCTCGTCGTAGTTGCCCGCGTTGACCGCAAGTGTGGCGGCGAACACGCGCTCCTCGGGTGTTGACGGAGATGAGCCGGTCGGGGCCATGTGCCGCTCGCACACGATGAGATAGAGCCGCACACGCTCGTGAAGCTCGCGCTCGTCGGGGAAGCGCGCCACGACCGACCGCAACAACGATGAGGCGCGCGCGTAATCATGTTCCTGGAGGGCTGCAACCCCTTGTTCGTAAAGAGCGACCGCATCGTGATGGCCGGGACGTGACACTGGGGGCGCAGGCGTCTGAACGCCTGACGGGTTCCGCCCTCGCTCGGCAATGCGGGGCAGTTTCGACGGAGGCGCGTCAACCAGTTTCGGCTGGACCGGACGGGATGCCCGCCGTTGCTTCGCCATAGGGGATTGACCTGGAACCGCGCTACGGTAACAAATCGCTGTCGCATCGGTCAAGACGCGGCGGAAACGTTCCCTGCCTTCAGGCGTTCGATGCGCGCGTAAACATCATTGGGTGAAAGACCGAACTTACGTGCAGTGGCGACTAGCGCAGCACGACGGGACATGTTCTGGTTATCGGTCATTAGATAGAAACATTCAGATATCGCTTTATCGTCAATATCTTGAGCGGCATCGTCTGAGGCTGAAAACGGCGCGAGCACGATCGTGAATTCGCCCCTTTCGGTTAACGGCAGCGTCAGAGCCTCTGATGCTGTAGTATGGACAACACTTTCGTGTAGCTTTGTCAGTTCCCTGGCGATAGTTATAGGTCGTTCACCAAATAACATCTGGATGTCAACCAGCGTTGCCTTGATTCGGTGTGGGGTTTCAAAGAAAACGACAGTCCTTTTCTCTTGAGTTAACGGAGCCAGCCACCGTTTTCTATCGTTAGACCTAGAAGGGGCGAATCCCAGGAAGACAAACTCGTCGGCAGGGTAGCCGGACGCAGCGAGTGCGGCCAGCACGGCACTTGCTCCAGGAATCGGCACCACCCGAATTCCCTCCTGAATTGCCCTGGCGACGAGGCGCTGGCCGGGGTCGGAGACAAGCGGCGTTCCGGCGTCCGATACGATGGCGACGTCCACCCCTCCGGCAAGCTGCTTCAGCAGCTGCGGGAGCTTCTGCTGTTCGTTGTGCTCGTGGAGGCTGGTCGTGGGTGTGCTGAGCCCGAAGTGGCGCAGGAGCTGTGCAGTGCGACGGGTATCTTCAGCCGCGACGAGGCCGACCGTTTTCAGGGTGTTGATCGCCCGTACGGTGATGTCGTCGAGGTTTCCAATCGGGGTTGAGACGACATACAGGGTGCCGGGCATTGATGGAAATGAAACAGGGGGAAGGGGTAAGGGGCGAGAGGCAATTACCCCTCTCCCCTCATCCCTTACCCCTTAGAGTATTGTACCATTGTGGGTTGTCGGAACTTGGATATCACAAACAGGGATTCGAGCTGCTGCCTAAATGATGCGTTCGTCCGAACCATTTCATCATTTCGTCGACGACTATCTAGCGTATCTCCATGAAGTGCACCCGACGGGCGCGACGCTTGACGGGGTTCACACGTACGACGACCACATAGAGGACTTCAGCCGTCACGGCCTGGAGCAGCACACGCGTGCGCTTTCGGGCTTTTCAAGGCGCCTGCAGGAAATCAACGTCGCCGACCTCACCGCCGTGGAGAAGGCGGAGCAGCCCATGGTGGCCGCGAACATCCAGTCCAGGATGTTCGAGCTCGAACAGATTCGCACCTGGGAGCGCAGCCCTCAGCTGTATTCCGACACGTTGTGCTCGAGCCTGGCCGCCCAGGTGGTGTTCACCCACGCGCCGCTGCCCGAACGCGCCCGCCGCGTCCTGTCCAAGCTGCGGCAGACTGCCCGCGTCGTCCAGGCCGCTCGCGACAATATCAAGGATCCGCCGGGCATCTTCGTCAAGGTTGGCCTCGAGACCCTGCGCGGAGCGCTCAACTTCATCGAGAAAGATCTCCCTCGGGCGTTTTCGCCGCTCGACGACATGCACCTGCTGGGCGATCTCGCCGATGCATCCACCGAAGCTGTTGAGGCGATCTCGAGCTACGTCCAGTACCTCGAAGAGGAAGTCGCGCCCAAGGCGCGCGGGTCGTTCCGGCTGGGCCAGGAGATGTTCGAGCGCAAGCTCGCGCTCGACGAGGGCATTACCGTCGACGCAAATCGACTGCTGACCATCGCCCTTCGTGAATTCCAGGCGACGCAGGACGAATTCCGATCGATTGCGGGGAAGCTCGACGGCGGCGATCCCGTCGCCGCGTGGCGCAAGGCCAAGGAGGCGCACCCCGCGCCCGGTGCGCTCTCGGCGGCTGCGCAGCAGCAGCTCGAAGAGCTCAGCACGTTCATCGATCGGAACGGCATCGTGTCGCGCCCGGAAGGAGAACCGGTCATCGTCGCGCCGACCCCGGAGTTCTACCGGTGGTCGTTTGCCAGTATGTGGGTCCCTGGACCATTCGAGCAGAAGCCGGCGCGGGCGCTTTATTACCTCACTGACGCCGATCCGTCATGGCCTGCGGACAAGCAGGAAGAGCACCTGCGCGACTTCAACTATCCGACGCTCTGGGCGATCTCGATTCACGAGGTCTATCCCGGCCACTTCCTGCACTACCAGTTCCTCCGCCGGGTGGAATCGAAGGTGCGGAAATCGCAGATGTTCTCACCCGCGTCGTTCGTCGAAGGCTGGGCACACTACACCGAGCAGATGATGGTCGAGGCCGGGTTCCGCCGAAACGATCAGACATTCAAGCTGGGGCAGCTCGCCGAGGCGCTCATTCGTCTCGGCCGCTTCATCGTCAGCATCCGTCTGCACGTCCAGGACTGGTCGGTGGAGCAGGGCGTGCGTTTCTTCCGCGATGAGTGCTTCATGGAAGAGAGCAGCGCGCGTCGAGAAGCGGAACGCGGAACATTCGACCCGACCTACCTCGTCTATTCCGTCGGCAAGTTGATGCTGCTGAAGCTGCGCCGCGATTACAAGGAACAGCAGGGAGCGAAATATTCGCAGCGCGCGTTTCACGATCAGCTGCTCGGCAACGGCACCGCGACGTTCGCCGTTCATCGTCAGCTGATGCTCGGCGAAGCGAGCGGCGATTTGCTGGAGTAAGATAGACGCAGGTCATGCCTCTGTACCAGTACGAATGCGGCGCGTGTGGAAATCGATTCGAGCTCATCCGGAAGTACTCGGATGCGCCGGTCGAGGTATGCCCGACATGCGGGAAGACGGACGTTCAGAAACTGCTGTCCAGCCCCGCCATTCAGTTCAAGGGTACGGGCTGGTACATTACGGATTACGCGAAAAAAGGCAGCGCGGGCGCGGACGCGGACGGTGCCGCTAAGCCGGCGTCAAAGGATACGGATACAAAAAGCCCGGATACAAAAAGCTCTCCCTCCGATTCGAGCGGTTCCGCTTCATCATCGGGGTCGACCGACACAACGCCGGCGACACCCTCGTCAAAGCAATCCTAACTTTCATAAATCGACCGCACTCATCGCCTCCTTCCGCGATCGCGGAAGGAGGTCCTTCACTTTCCCGTGCGGAACGTGCTGCGGCGTTCGATGTTTTCGGATCGCAGGTAGTTGCGGAACGGCTCGGACAGATCCGCCCGCCGCAACGCGAAGTACACGACCGCCTGCAGGTACCCGAGCTTGTTGCCCGTGTCGTGCCGGCAGCCGTCGATTTCGCAGGCGAAGATCCGGCGCTGCTGAAGCAGTTTGCGCAGCCCGTTGGTGAGCTGTATTTCGCCGGTGCGGTCGCTCGCAGTTTCGCGGAGAGCGGGAAAGATATCCGGCGTCAGCAGGTACCGGCCGATGATCGCAAGATTCGACGGCGCGTCGTTCCGTGCCGGTTTTTCGACCAGGTCCTTCACTGCGTAGACCCCTTTGCCGAGATCGACCGACGTATCGATGTCCACGATGCCGTAGTTCGAGACTTGATCTTCCGGTACGCGCTCGACAGCGAGGACGGGCCCGCCGACTTTCTCGAACACGTCAATCATCTGCTTCAGCGCCGGTGGCGCGGCGTCAATGACGTCGTCCGCCAGGATGACCGCGAACGGTTCATCGCCGACGAGATCGGAGGTCACGAGAACGGCGTGTCCGAGGCCGAGAGGTTCTCCCTGACGCACGTACGCGACGTTGATCATGTTCGAGATCTTCCGGATCTCCTCCAGCAGCTCCACCTTGCCGCGTTGCTGAAGAAAGCTCTCGAGCTCGATGTTGACGTCGAAATGGTCCTCGATCGCGTTCTTGCCCCGCCCGGTGACGATGATGATGTTGTCGATACCGGATTGCACCGCCTCTTCGACACCGTACTGAATGATGGGTTTGTCGACGAGCGGCAGCATTTCTTTGGGCTGCGCTTTCGTTGCGGGAAGAAATCTGGTGCCGAGACCGGCGGCCGGGAAGACGACTTTGCGTACCGAATTTTTCACGGGTCCATTCTACTGGCAACTCGGCGATGAGATAGGATTTCACGATGCTGGATCCGGCCTACGTCCGAGACAATCAAGATGTCGTGAAGCGCGGCCTTGCGAGCCGTGGCAGGAATGTGGACGCGGAGCTCGAACAGTTGGCCGTCCTCGAGACCCAGCGCCGGCGTTTAATCCCGGAGCTCGAAGGCCTCAAGCGCGAGCAGAACGCCGCGGCCGACGAAGTCGCGCGGATCAAACGTCAGGGCAAGGACGCGAGCGCCATCTTCGAAGCAAACCGTCAGCGGGCGCAGCAGATTCGCCAGCTGTCCGTGGAGCTGGATCAGGTCGAGCAGCGGCGGACGGCGATCCTGATGTCTCTGCCCAACGTGCCGCACGAGTCGGTGCCGGTGGGCAAAAGTGCCGCTGATAATCAGGTCGTCCGCACGTGGGGTGAGCCGCGTCAGTTTGACTTCGAACCGCAGGCTCACTGGGATCTCGGTCCCGCACTGGGCATTCTCGACTTCGAGCGGGCGACGAAGATGTCGGGCGCCAGGTTTGCCGTGCTGCTGGGCGCAGGCGCGCGGCTGTCGCGTGCGCTGATCGACTTCATGCTCGATCTGCACACGCGCGAGCACGGCTATCTCGAGGTCGAGCCGCCGTTTCTCGTGAACCGTGCGTCGCTCGAAGGGACCGGTCAGCTGCCGAAGTTCGAAGCCGACCTGTTCAAGATTGCGGGCGATTTCGATTTGTTCCTGATACCAACGGCCGAAGTGCCGCTGACCAACCTGCACCGCAGTGAAATCTTGAACGGCGACACATTGCCGTTGAAGTACGTCGCCTACACGCCGTGTTTCAGGAGCGAAGCGGGATCGTACGGCGCGGACGTTCGCGGTCTGATCCGGCAGCATCAGTTCGACAAGGTCGAACTCGTCAAGATCGCGAGGCCTGAGCAGTCGTACGACGAGCTCGAGGCGCTGACGTTGAATGCCGAAGAAGTGTTGAAGCGGCTGGAGCTGCCGTATCGAACCATGGTGCTCTCGACCGGCGATCTCGGCGCCAACATGGCCAAGACATACGACATCGAAGTGTGGCTGCCGAGCCAGAAGCAGTATCGCGAGATCTCATCCTGCAGCAATGCGGAAGCGTTTCAGGCGCGACGCGCAGCAATCAGGTTCAAGACGGGTGGTACGGGCAAGTCGGACTTCGCGCACACGCTCAACGGCTCGGGTCTGGCCGTCGGCCGTACGCTGGTTGCTGTCCTCGAGAACTACCAGCAGAAAGACGGCTCCGTCGTCATCCCCGCCGCGCTGCGCCCCTATATGCGCGGCCTCGAGGTCATCGAACCTCGCAGCTAGTCAGCGGCGTACGTACCACAGCGTGTAGCCACAGCGTACGTAGTGTCCGGCTTTAGCCGGACCCCAATCTGTGTGGGCCCTCCGCCGCCGCCGCTGATGGCGAGCGCGAAAAAGATCACCGTGTAAGTTTTCTCGCTATCACTGTCGCGGCTGTACCTCGCTGCGAGCCGCGCGATACAAACGGTTACACTATCTCATGCGGAGAGATGGCCGAGTGGTCGATGGCGGTGGTCTTGAAAACCACTGAACCGGAAACGGTTCCGGGGGTTCGAATCCCTCTCTCTCCGCCAGCCTTCATCGCTCGCCGTCGACTCAGGCGAATCTAGTCGTGCACGCGTACGAGCGACCACCGCTGCCTAAGGGTTCATCTCCGCCTGTCGAGTCGTGGCCGTCCGTGATGTCAGGAATGGCACGAGGTCTTTGGTGAACTGCTCCGGATCCTCCCAGTGAAATGCATGTCCAAAGCCCTGGTAGACGATAAACCGGGCGTTGGGCATGACCTCGAGCAAGCGGTCCTGTGCCGCGCGCTGCGCGTACGTGTCGCGATCGCCCCACATCAGCAGCACGGGCACAGAGACTTTCGTGAGCTCGCTTGTGAAGTCCGGCGTCTTCAAGAATCCGTCGAACGCTTCTCGCCAAACGCGCGCCGGGACCTTCAGTGTCTCGGAGACGACTGCGTCGAGGTGGTCGGCGGTCATCGCGCGCGCGAGGGTGCTCAACTGCCATTCTCTTGCGAACGGGGCGGCGATCGGATCGGTCAGTGGTGCGATCGACGATGCCACGAAGTCGGCAAATCCGGGATCCTCAAAGGTGGAGAACGCGCCCATCAATACGCAACGCTCCACCCGGTCAGGGTGATGGATGACGAACCATTGCGCTACGCTGGCCCCCATCGAGTGACCCACGATGATCGCGGTGTGCAGGCCCATCGCATCCAGGAACGCGAGGAGATCCGACGACATGTCCGCGAAGCGGTAGCCGGACGTCGGGCGACTTGAATCGCCATGGCCTCGCTGCGAGATCGCGAAGGCGTGGATGCTCGGCGGCAATAGCGGGAGCACCCGCTCGAACGAACGCCACGAGTCGGTGACCCCATGCAGGAAGATCACCGGCACGCCGTCGGCCCTGCCTTGTTCGACGTACTCCATCCGGACACCCGTTGAGAGCGATACAAACTTCTTCACTGCTTCCTCCGTTGGCACGTATTGTGGTTCATGATCGTTGACGACGACTCAAACGGATCCGTGGACGGCAACTTTGTTGACGTTGTTCAAACCACGCTCGTCAATTGACCGGATCGAACCGGACGATCGTCTTCCAAACTCGCTCAGCACCGCTTCAAGTACCGGAAGCATCGTTCCGGCTTGCTTCGCGCGGATGACGAAATCCCACAGCGGTTCGAATTTCTTCCAGCCGGCGGAGTACGCCATATGGCGCAGACCCGACATGGGATCGTCATGCGCCGCTGCGCCACGCGCGATCGATCCCCAACGGTAGAACTCGCGATACGCCCAGTTGTATCCGCTTTCCAGCTGCTCCGCCGACATGCGAGCCGGCCGGAACACCGCGTGCCGCGTGTCGTACAAATCCCAGTCGTGAATTGTCAGCCGCTGTTGAGCGGCCATCCGTTGGTAAAGCGCCGTGCCCGGATAAGGCGTGAGGATGTGAAACGTGGCCGTTTCGATCCCCTGCGCGACCGCCCACTCGACAGTTCGCTCGAACACCGTCGGATCGTCCCCGTCCATGCCGAAGACGAAGCTGCCGTTGATCATGACGCCCAGATCGTGCAGGCGGCGAATGGCGGCCGCGTAGTCACGCCGCAGGTTCTGATACTTCCGCTGCTCGGCGAGGTTTTCCGGGTTGAGCGTCTCGAATCCGACAAAGAGGCTCCTGAGACCACACTGCGCCGCGCGCTCGAGTAAATCGGGTGCGAGCACGGCGTTCACCGTGCCCGCAGCTTGCCAGAGACGTCCCATGCCGCGCATGCCGTCGAATAGCGCCGTGGCGAACCGGCGATCGCCGAACAGATGATCGTCGAGAAAATACAGATGCCGGCCAGGGAGCCGTTCGATCTCCGCGAGCGCGGCGTCGACGGTCTGAGTGTAAAAGGAACGGCCGCCCTCGAAAAACGCCTCCTTGTAGCAGAAGTCGCACACGTGCGGGCATCCACGCGAGACGACGATCGAATTCGGCACGAGGTACATGCGCCGCTTGATCAAGTCGCGCCTGATTGGCGGCACGCCGTCGAGCGTCCGGATTTGCGATCGATAAATCCGCTGCGGGCTGCCATTCCGGAAGTCGGCGAGGAATGCCGGCCAGGTATCCTCGCCGGGCCCGATGAAGATCGTGTCGGCGTGTGCAGCCGCTTCGTCTGGCAACGATGTGACATGCAGTCCGCCGAGCACGACGAACGCACCGCGTTTGCGGTAGTGATCGGCGAGACGGTAGGCGCGGTTCGCCGAGGTGATGTAAACCTGAATCACCACGAGATCGGGTGAGTCATTCAGATTGAGCGCTTCGACGTGTTCGTCCTGAATCTCCACGTCGGCGTCACTGTCGAGATACGCGGCAAGCGTCGCAAGACCGAGCGGCGGAAAAAGCGAATATTTGATCGGACGCCAGAAGGGGCTGGTCGCCTCTGTGAGCGCGGGCAGGATCATCTTCACCTTCATCGCCCGGACTCCCCAAGCAGCATCACTGAAATCTCCCGCTCGCGCGGGCCATCCAGCTCCACCAGAAATACGCATTGCCACGTGCCCAGTACCAGCCGCCCCTGCGCCACGTTCAGACAGACAGAAGATGGCAGCAGGAGCGCTCGACAGTGGGAGTGGCCATTGGGCCGCTCGGTAGCTGTCAGGTTTACTGTACGTATTGACGTGTCGTCGTGCCGGTAACCAAAGTCCCGTGGCGCCGCCTGCTCGAGGAAATCGCCAAAGTCGTCCAGCAGCAGCGGCTCATGTTCGTTGACCACGATGGCGGTGGTGGTGTGCAGCGACTGCACGTTCAGGATGCCTGTCTCCACGCCTGATTCGGCGACCAGACGGTCCAGCCGCTGGGTCAGGTCGATGAACTCGGTCGGGTGGTTCGTGACGAAACGCAATCTCGCTTCACGGCGCGCCAAGGGTGCAAGTGTCTCCATCGATGTCCTCCACGCAGAAGCATCGGTGGTCGGGCGGCCGAAGTCTTCAGCGGTCGGTGAGCGGGATGTGAGATCTCCGTGAGCGGTGCGTAAGTCCCAGAATCAGGCCAAAACCGAAGAGCGCGCCCTCGCCCGTGCCGATGACGGCCGCTGTCACGGGACCGAAATCCGGCTCGCCGATCAGCCGGCCGAGCGGTGTCAGTGCGGCCTGCGAGCCTGAAGATGCCTGGGCGATGGCGTCGATCGTTCCGCCGACGAGGGGAGATCCGGCAAGCGTGAGGGCGAACGCAGCGACACCGCACATGGCCGCCGTGATTCCGGCAGCCATGACGCGATGCGAACCGCGCGGGGCAGCCAGGCCTCCCGCAACGCCGGAGGTGGCCAGGGCATAGCCAAGGCCCGCGGCTCCTCCGATCACCAGACCTTCAAGACTGCCGCTCGTTTCTAAATGAATGCCGACGAGCGCAGCGAGGCTCCAGCGGCCGAACCACTGTGCGGCGGCGCCGGCGGCGAGGCCGCCAAGCGCCCCGCCGCAAGTAAGGGCAAGCGTGCGGCGAGATCGGAAAATCGACTCTGCTGCCGAAAGTCCCGCGCCGACTCCGGCTCCTGCGACGGCACCGCAAACCGTCCCGATAACCGCAAGCACCGGCACAACTGCCAGAGACGCGGCAGTTCCCGGGGCTGCCGCGAGCAGGAGTGCTCCTGTCGCACCGGCCAGCATACCGGCCAGCCCGCCACCGACAGACGCCGCGGCCCATCGCGCTGCTGCCACGGCAGCTGCCCGCCGCAGCCTTAGCCGTACCAACGCGCCGACCACGCTAATCGTGGACGGACCGCCGAAAATCGGAACGGGTCCCGCTTGCGCCGCGTCCCACCGGGTATCCCGCAGCAGTGCCCGCGCAAGCGCGTGCCGCGGACGAGTGCCAAGGCGCCGAAGCGCTTCGGACGTCCCCAGGGCGTGGAGAAGCTCCGCGGCTTCGCGTTGCTCCTCTTCCCCGATCGCATCGGAAGGCAGAGCGGTTACGCGTGCGAGCAGCGGTTCATAGGGATCTCCGCTGCGCACATCCGATGCCGGCCGGATGGCCGGTTCCGGTTCTGGCGCCTGTGTCTCCAACTCCCCGTCTTCTTCTTCGACGACATCCGCAAACACGAACCGGTAACCGTGGCGGGAGACTGTGCGCACGTAGCGAGGCGCGCGCGAGTCGTCTCCAAGCACCCGCCGGATGGTGCGAATAGCCTGGCTCAGCGCGCTGTCGGAAACGATGACGTCGCTCCAGACGCGGTCGAAGATGTCGCGGCGATGTACGGCTTCGTCCCTGTGTTCAATCAGAAATACCAGCAGGTCGAAGTAGCGCGGAATGAGCGGCTGCTCCCGTCCGTTGCGGACGAGCATGCGGCGGCGCGGCGATAAGAGGAAGTCGTCGAAGCGATAGCGCGGCATAGCCTCATGAGGCCGTCCGAGTGTTGATCAGATTACTCCGAGTACAAAAAAAAGGCCCGGAGCTTCGGGGCTCCGGGCCACACCATCACTTCTTTATTAGTATCGCGAACTACGGTAGTTGTCGTTCACTTGCAGCGACTGCACCGAACGGTTGAAGATGTTGCGGTAGGCTGTAAATTCCCTCGCCGGCGCCACACCGACAACATACAGCAGGCTGCCGTCCTGAAGCTGCGTCGTATAGAGCGCGATCCGTTCCTGCTCGCCTGTTGCGTCGGAGACGTTCGTCAGCACGGTCGCCAGGCCGTTGCGGCCCGACACGGTGATGTTGCTGAATCCGCCGCTCTGCCGCAGCTGCGGGTTGCTCTGCGCCAGCCCTTGAATCAGCTGGTTAGTGGCGGTGCGAAGGTTTCCGTTATTCGATCCCTCGAGGCCCACCTGCAAACCGTGCGTGAAGACGCTTTGCCCGCGGTAGTCGCCGTAGCCGCCCTCGGGAGCAAACGTCACCGAGTTGTTGCCGCCCTGCAGCTCGCGCCAGTTCGACGGAACTGACACACGGAACAGGTTGCCGCCGCTGTATGTCTGGTAGCTGCCAGAAGGCGGCTCCACTTGACCCACTTGTCCGGCCGGGTTACGCGGGTCGTTGCGGCTCGTGCGGCCTCCGCTGCGCATCGCCTGTTCGGTTGTCGGAGCCGGCGCCATGCGCTGCAGCCGCGACTTGATGTTCACGAACTCCTGCGTATTGCGAACAGGGTTGCTGACCCGCAAGCTCGAGGCTTCCTGCGTGATCGCCTGGAATCGATTCGACGGATTTGGATGGCTGCTCAGCCACTCCGGGCCGCCGTTGCCGCCTTTCGACTGAATCGTCTGGAACATGCTGGCCATGTCGCGCGGGTCGTAACCCGCGCGCGCCATGATTTGCGCGCCGAGCAGATCCGACTGTCGTTCGTACTCGCGGCCATATTTTAGAAATGCGGTTCCGAACCCGAACTGCGACCCGAGCGAAATCGCCTGACCGGCGACGCCGCCGATAATCGCGCCCGCTATCTGCCCGAGGATCGAGCCCACCTGATACGGTGTGGCCTTACCAGCCTGCGCCGTGCCATGACGTAGCGCCACGTGGCTGATTTCGTGTGCGAGCACGCCGGCGACTTCGCCTTCGTTTTTCGCCGCTTCGAGCATGCCGCGGTTGATGTACATCGGGCCGCCTGGCAGCGCGAACGCGTTGAGATCGCTCACGTTGACGACGTCGAATTCGTAACGAAATTCAGGATGGCGGAACTCCGCGGGAATGTTCTGCACGAGCCGCTGACCGACACGTTCGACGTAATCGTCGACTCCATCGTCGCGGAGCATCGGCAGCTGTTGTTCGACCTCGCGCTGCCGCTTCGCGTCCGGCCTGAACGTCCTCTTGCACCTTGTACTTGTTTTCCGGCGCAACGATCTTCGTCTGACCGAAAACCAACGAGACCGAAGTGAAAAGCGCAACAGCCGCGACCGTTGCGCGTGATGCTGGCCGAGTGAGTCCTTGTTTCATAATCTTCTTCTTAAGCAGAGTACATGCCAGAAAGTATGCCGTGTACTCACGCATCGTGGCGGTAAATTAGACCCTTTTTCAGGACAGTTGGTTCCGCCTGCCGGTTCGCCGAATCGTCATCCGACCGTCAACCTTTTTGCAGCAAGACCCGGTAAAAAGTTCCCGACGGCGCAAGAGAAACAGCTATAACTCATTGAAAATGCGGCTGTCACTGACTGGTATGGGAGTTGATACCGTTCCGACGTCACAGTTTTAAGGAGGCCATATATGCGATTGGTTACGACGCTGGCCGCGCTGATTCTCGCCTCGAGCGTAGCGACACCGCTACTCGCGCAAGGGCGCGGCAACGGACAAGCGAAGAAGCAGCCAACGACGACTACGCGCGTGAAAGTGGACGCGCCAAAGCCCGGCAAGAATACAGTCAAAGTCGACACACGGGCCGCAAAGCCGGCGAAGGCGGACGCGCAGGTCGCGAAGAAAAGTCCGGCGCCCGTTCTGACGACAACCGCGACCAGCGTCATGCCGACGACGCCCACCACGACGCGCGTGAAAAATCCCAAACTCGAATCGCGCTTGCAGGCGATGTTGCCGCCGGGCGCCACGATTACCGATGCCTCTGCCGGATTCAAGAACTGGGGGCAGTTCGTCGCGGCGGTGCATGTGTCGAACAATCTCCACATTCCATTTGCCAACCTCAAGGCGGCAATGACAGGAATCCCGATTGGTACGCTGCCAGGCACGATTCCACCCGTCACGACCACACCCATGTCGCTCGGCCAGGCGATTCAGTCGCTCAAGGGAACGTCATCGGAGGCCCCCGCGTTCACTGCGACCCGCGTGAATCGCGAAGTGAAAAAGGCGGAGGATTCCGCGGTGGCCGATCTGCGGCAGACCCGTGAGCGCAGCTAAGACGGCCGCCCTGTGTCTGCTCGCTGCAGCTGTTGCTGCCGGTTCGGCTTTTGGGCAGGGCCGCAGCGACAGCGCACCGGGGAAGACGAAGGATAAAACCAGGAAGGAGGAGCCCGCCTCGCGTCAGCCTTCGCGCGCAACGGAGAGCGGCATCGCGTCTCCGGTGACCGCTGCAACAAACACGAGTGTGCCGGCGGCGTCAGCGAGTTCGGTTGCGTACTATGGTTCCTGGCTCGATGACGCCTCAATCGTCGAGCCGGGGGACGTGTGGATCGGAGTTGCATCGGGTTACTGGCGCGGCAGCAGTAATCGCCAGTTCGACGTCCCTGTTGCGAGCGCGGCCGTCGGCGTGAATCGCCGTTTCCAGGCCGGCGGGAGCGTGTCCTTCTATCACTTCCGCGATGCGGAGGGGCTCTCGGAGAGCGGGCTAGGGAACTTCTCGGTTTATGGAAAGTTTCAGCTGCTCGACCCGGCTCGAGCAGCAGGTGCGATTGGCGTGGCCGTCACCCCACTGATAGAGGTGACGCCGGGCGCGTCCGAACGCCTGGGCTGGGCGCTGCCCGTCAATATCGAGGTACAGCGAGGCGGTATTCGACTCTACGGTTCGAGCGGCTATTTCTCCCGGGGATCCGTGTTTGGCACTCTGGGGGCCGATGTTCCGGTCGCGTCCCGAATCGCGATCAGCGCCAATTTCGGTCAGACCTACGCGCGCGCTGGATCGCACCAGACGTCGTTCGGAATCGGTGCGTCGATTGGCGTTGGCGCGACCAGTGGGGTCTACATTGGGGTGGGGCAAACCCTGATGCCTTCGAGCCTGGGGCAGGGTGGCCTGTCACTGGCAGGGGGTCTGTCCTTTCTTCTTCCAGATCCGCAAGTCCAACCAAGACAGTAACTTAAGAAGCAACGCCCTCGCCTGGAACCCAATTCCTCAACCGTTCGTCTAATTGACCGTATATTTACCGGTAGGTATAATGACGTTTTAGCGGGCACGAAACGCCCCGCGCAGGGAACATGGCAAAAGCAGTAGTCGTCCAAGCAACATCGTCCGACCGGATTCTGAGCACCGCTCTCGAGCTGTTTGCGATGAAGGGTTACGACGCAACAGCCGTCAGGGAAATCTGCGAAGCGGCCGGCATTACCAAACCCACCCTCTATCACTTCTTCGGAAGCAAGGACGGTGTGCTCGAAGCGCTGGTGCAAAGCGGCTTCGGGCGGTTTCGGGCGATCGTCAACACCGCGATCGCGACACCGGGTCCTTTCAAGCACCGCGTGAAGGTGCTGGCGCGCTCCGTGTTCGCGAGCGCGAACGAACAACCAAGGCTTTGGCGCTTCATTCACAGCATCATCTGGGCGCCGCCGGGTACGGCGCTGCCCCACACAGAGAGCTGCACCGAGTTCTATGACGGTGTCGTCGGCGCGCTCGCAGCGGCCGCGGAACAAGCCGTGGCAGCGGGGGAGATCGCGCCGGGCCCGATGGAGGCGCGGATGTTGATCCTCATGGGCTCGATCAGCGAGGCTGCGACAGGTTATGTGATCGCAGGCAAACCACAACTCACGCAAGAGCTCGCCGATGAAATCGTCGAGGCCATTTTTAACGGTTGGGAAGCATGAGAATTTTAGCGGTTTTCTTTTTGGTGATGGCGTGCGCGACTGGCGCCTCGGCGCAGGCGTTGTCACGGTCCGAGGCGGTGGCCCGGGCGCTTGCGGCAAACATGACTATCAAGCTCAGCCAGGAGCAAGTCGCGTTGCTCGAAGGCCGAATCGTCGAAGCGAAGGCAGATGCCCTCCCGGACATCACCTGGAATACCGCCGTTTCGCGGTTCAGGGATCCTTCGCTGCTGAACAGCCCCGGGTTCGATGACTTTCCTCCCGAATTCCGGGATGCACTGGCGCCGATTGCGGCGAACGCCTTTACGACGACGGCAGACGTGCGGCAGACGCTCTTCAGCTTCAAGCTGAACAAGGCGATTCAGGCCGCGCGGGCAGCGCGCATCGCCGGCGAGCAGGATACGGAGCGGGCGCGCCAGGCAACCGCTCTCGATACCATACGTGCATACAACCAGCTGTTGTTCGCGATTGAACAGCTGCGCGTCATTCAGACGAACGTCCAGTCCAAGCAGACGCACGCCGATTACGCGCGGAACCGCCGCACGGCCGGCGTCGCCACCGAGCTCGAGGTGTTGCGGGCCGAGGTCGATCTCGAAAATGCCCGCGCCGAGTTGCTGCGGGCCGAAAACGAAGTTGTCGGCGCCCGTGCCGGGCTCAACACCGTCCTGCTGCAGCCGACCATGACGCCGATTCAGCCGACGGACACGCTGGACGTGGTGCCTTTCAGCGCCGAATACGAGGCAGCTGTCGCCGAAGCGCTCACGGCCAGGCCCGAGCTGCAGCTGCTCCGCACGCAGGAGCGTGTGCGGACACTGCTCATCGAGGTCGCGGCTGGCGATGCCAAGCCGCGCGTCGAGTTCAACGGCTCATTAGGGTTGGCCGTAAGGCGCCCGAACAACCTCTTCAACTTCGACTATTCGGCCTGGCGGGCATCTGTGAACGTTGTGGTCCCCCTGTTCGATGGATGGCGGACAGCCGGCCGCGTGGCGCAGGCGCGCTCTGAACGGAATACGGTGTCGCACCAGATTACCGCGCTCGAAAGTCAGGTGCGCCTCGAAGTGCAGACCGCGCTCGACGCCCTTGCGCTCGCCAATCGGACGATTCAGGCGGCCGAGCTCAACGTGAATCAAGCACGCCGCGCGAGCGAAATGACGGAAGCGAACTACAAGCTCGGCGCCGCGACCCAGTTGGATGTGGTCGATGCCCAGCAGTCGCTTCGGGACGCCGAAAACATCCGCAACCTGTCGTTGTATACGCATGCAAACGCGCGCGCGGCGCTGCGATTTGTGATGGGCCGGAATCCGCTGGAATAACTGACGCAGACACACTGAAGAGCAGAGAGCAAAAGAGCAGAGAGCATATGGAAACGAAACTTCGCAGTCATTTATTCATTCTTGGGCTGGTGGGCGTGCTCGGTGCCGCGGGGTGTTCAGGTACCGAGGCCGAATCGACCGCGGCGGTCGAAACGGCGAGGACGGTGCCCGTGCGGACCGCGGCCGTGTCGGTGCGCGACCTGTCGGAAACGTTGTCGCTGACGGGCACCCTTGATCCCAGGGCCGAAGTGACGGTTGTTCCCGAGATTTCGGCGCGGCTCGATCGAGTGCTGAAGAACGAGGGAGATCGCGTGAGGCAGGGTGAGCTCCTGGCCGTGCTCGACGCTGCCGACTTCCGCCTCTCGCGGGATCGTGCCCAGGCGCACCTCGACGTCGCCGAAGCGAACCGCGCCCACGCCAGCGCAGAGAAGGATCGGGCAGACAGTCTGCTGAAGACGGGCGGGATTACCGACAAAGATCACCTCACGGCGCAAGTGGCCGTCCAGGTCGCGGAGGCCTCGACCGCACAGGCGCGCAGCGAGCTCGCGATAACCGAGCGGCAGATTGGGCGCACCCAGATTTCAGCGCCCATCAGCGGCCGCATATCGAAGCGCCACGCGGATGCGGGCACCGTCATCGTGCCGGGCACCCCTCTCTATACGATCGTGGACGATGCGGTCTTCGAGCTCCGCTCATCCGTAGCGTCCGGAGATTTCGGCAAGGTGCGGGTCGGCGAGCAGGTGGTTGTTACCGTCGATGCGCTGCCCGGTTTCGTGACTGAGGGCCAGGTGAATCGCATCGCGCCGCAGGTCGATGCCCGCAGCCGGTCGTTTGAAATCATCATTCGCGTGCCCGGCCGCCCCCAGCTCGTCTCGGGTCTGTTCGCGCGCGCGCAAGTGAAAGTGCGCGAAGTGCCGGGGAGTCTGACGGTGCCGCCCTCGGCGCTGCTTCGCGACGGAGCGGACCCGACGAAAGCGCAAACCTTCGTCGTCGTTGACAACAAAGTGGAACGGCGCGACGTTGAAGTAGGCATCGAGGTGCCTGACGCGGTTCAGGTGACCAACGGTCTCAAGGCTGGAGAAGTTGTGGTGGTCGATCCCCCCAGCGCTCTCGGGCCGGGGACGCAGGTGCAGGTCGAACGGGCGAAAGCGGGGTCATAGCCATGTTTCTCAGCGATCTTTCAATCAAGCAGCCGGTGCTCGCCACCATGATGATGGCGGCGCTGGCCGTGCTCGGCCTCACGTCGTATCAGGCGCTGAAGGTCGATCTCTTCCCCGACGTCGAGTTTCCCGTCGTCACCGTCACGACCCGGTTTCAGGGCGCGTCTCCAGAAACGGTCGAGCGTGACGTGACCAAGCTCATCGAAGAGGCCGTGAACACTGTCGAAGGCGTTCGGCACATCGAATCGACGTCGCAGGAAGGCCTCTCGAGCATCGTCGTGCAGTTCAACATCGGCGTGCCGACGCTCAACGCCTCCCAGGACATCCGCGGCAAGGTCGCAGCCATCCGCGGCGAGCTGCCTCGCGAGATCGACGAGCCGATCATCCTCAGAATCGATCCGGCGTCGACGCCGATCGTGTCAGTTGCGGTCAACGCACCGACGCTGACGCCGCGCGCGGTGTCGGATATCGCCGACAAGCTGGTGAAACGCCGTCTCGAGAACGTGCCGGGCGTGGGCGCGGTCAACCTGGTTGGCGAGGCGAAGCGCGAGATTCAGGTCGTCGTCGATCGAACGAGGCTGGAGTCGTACGGCTTGTCCCTGATACAGGTCGTCGAGGCGCTGCGTACGCAGAACGTTGACGCTCCCGTCGGCACCGCGGATCGTGGCGCGACCGAAGCGATGGTGCGCGTGGCCGCGCGAGGGGCCTCGGCGGCGCAGATTGCCGAAATTCCCGTCAAACGTATCGGCAACCGCACGATCCTCGTTCGCGACGTCGCGCAAGTGGTGGACGGCGTCGAAGAACCGACCAGCGTGGCGTTCGTCAACGAGCGGCCGGCGATCGCGCTCGACGTTCAGAAGCAGGCCGGCGCCAATACCGTGGGCGTCGCCGATGGTGTGCGCGCCGCCGTTGAGAGGATGCAGCCCGAGCTGCCGCCAGGCGTTTCCCTGCAGATGGTGCGCGACGACTCGACGTTCATCCGGGAATCGATCGAAGACGTTCAGGTGACGCTGGTGCTCGGCGGTCTGCTGACCGTATTCATCGTCTTCCTGTTCCTCAACTCCTGGCGTTCGACGGTGATCACCGGTCTCACGCTGCCAATTTCCGTAGTGGCGGCGTTCATCGCGATGCGCATGTTCGGGTTCACGCTCAACGTGCTCACGCTGATGGGCCTCTCTCTCGCGATTGGCATGCTCATCGACGACGCGATCGTGGTGCGCGAGAACATCGTCCGCCACATGCAGAAGGGAAAAGATCACCTCGATGCTGCCCGGGAAGGCACGGCCGAGATTGGCCTGGCCGTCATGGCGACGACGTTCACGATCATCGCAGTGTTCATCCCGGTCGCCTTCATGGGGGGCATGGTCGGACAGTTCTTCTACGAGTTCGGCATCACGGTCGCTGCCGCCGTGCTCGTGTCGTTGTTCGTCAGCTTCACGCTCGACCCGATGTTGTCGTCGCGCTGGTACGACCCCGACGTCGAGGAAGATCGCAAACGCGGACCGATCGGCAGGATGCTGCAGGCGTTCAACCGGCGGTTCGACAGTCTGCACGGATCGTACGAACGCACGCTCGACTGGTCGCTGCGGCACCGTTGGGTGGTGTCGGCCGTCGCTCTGGTGGCATTTGTCAGCGCCTTTCCGATCCTCGCGATGTTGGGTGGAGATTTCATGCCCGACTACAACCGCGGTGAATACCAGGTCGCGTTCAAGGCGACGCCTGGCGCAACGCTCAGAGAGACGGGTGACCGCGCTCAACAGGCAGTTGCCAAACTGCTCGAGCTGCCGGCTGTCGAATACACCTATACGACGATCGGCGAGGCAGGATCGCAGTATCGTCCGGTCACCGAGGGTGCCATTTACGTGAAGCTGAAGTCCCATTCCGGCGGCACCTTCAGCGAAGTGCTCGGCGCCGCGCGAGCCAAGGTGGAACAGGTGCCCGGCCTTACATTCGGACTGACCGAAGCAGGCGCGTTCGGCCAGAAGCCGATTCAAATCAGTGTCCGTGGGACCGAGATCGACGAGCTCGACAAGATCTCGCGCGAGCTGGTCGAAGCCATGCGGCGCATACCCGGGACCGCCGACATCGAAAATAGCCTCGAGAAGTCGAAGCCTGAGCTGCGCGTCAACGTCGATCGCCAGCGCGCGAGCGATCTGGGGATTCCCGTCTCCATGATCGCGTCCACTATGCAGGCCGGGGTCGTTGGCGTGGTCGCGACGACCATTCAGGACAACGTTGGTGACAACCACGACGTCCGCGTGCGGCTGCGGGCCGATCAACGGCGGTTCGCAGACGACCTGGCTCAACTGCGCGTCGCGACGGACAAAGACGATGACAACAAGGACAAAATCCTGAAGCCGCTCAGCGAAGTGGCGACCGTGTATCCCGGAACGGGGCCGTCGTCGATCCGCCGGCGCGACCTCGTGAGAGAGGTGCGCGTGTCGGCGAATACCTCGGGACGGCCTCTGCAGGAGGTGTCGAACGAGATCACCGCCGCGGCGGCGAAGCTGCAGATGCCGGCTGGCTACGACATCGTCGCGGGCGGCGACACCGAAGAGCTCGAGATCATGTTCCGGAACATGTTCCAGGCGCTGATGCTCGCCGTCATCTTCATCTATCTGATTCTGGCGTCGCAGTTCGGCTCGTTCACCCATCCGCTGGCGATCATGCTGTCGCTGCCGCTGTCGCTGGTCGGCGTCGCAGTGATGCTGTACTTCACGCGCGATACGCTCAACATCATGAGCATGATCGGGCTCATCATGCTGATGGGGCTCGTCACGAAAAACGCGATCCTGCTGGTCGATTTCGCCAATCACGCGCGCCGCGAAGGGATGTCGCGCCATCAGGCGCTGCTCCAGGCCGGCACGACGCGGCTTCGTCCCATCGTCATGACGACGCTGGCGATGATCTTCGGCATGTTGCCGCTCGCCTTTGCGATTGGCGCCGGCGCGGAAATGCGCGCTCCGATGGCCCGCGCGGTCATTGGCGGCCTGATCACGTCAACGCTGCTGTCGCTGCTGGTGGTTCCGGTGGTTTACACCTTCCTCGACGACTTCAAGCCGTCGGCGATCTGGGGCTGGCTGAGGCTGAGGAAAACGAGCGGCGCATCAGAGGAGCCTGTCGCCGCCGCCACGTCTGCCCGGGGGATCACAGCACGTTAGGGCAGGACCAACCTCGTCCGGTTTCGGATTTTACGGGGAGGACGGATAATAAATAGCGTGAACCGAACCCCGCCCGCGGGAATATCCCTGGCGACGACATTTCGACTCGCAGCGGGCGTCATCCTTTTCTTCAGCTCACTCACCGCATCGGCACTTGCGCAGCTCCAGCAGGGCACGATCGCCGGCACCATCGTCGGTCCGGACAACTCACCGATCGGCCAGGCACAGGTGACGCTGTTCGATCAGCTTGGCACGCCGGTGACCACGGTCCAGGCTCGGGATGGTGCGTTCCGAATCGCCGACGTTCCCGTCGGCAGCTATTCCCTTAAGGCGACCGCGCCACCGTTCGAAGCGGTTGTGCAAAGTCTGACGGTCGCCGACGCGCGACCCGTGTCGCTGCAGCTGCGGCTCTCGGCTTCCCTCGAGGAACAGGTCAACGTCACGGCGGAGACAGATCAGCCCGTCACCGCCACGACCCGGACGACGCTCGCTGGCGACGCGGTGCGCCGCGCCCCGATACGGATTCGCAGCCGCGGATTGCAGGATGCGATTGCGACGACGCCCGGATGGGCGACCGAAGACAACGGGTTACTCCATGCGCGCGGCGTTGACGATGGATTTTTGTATGTGGTCGACGGCGTCCCCATGTACGAGCGGATGGACAGTTTGCACGGCGTCGCGCCCGACCCTGAGATGGTCGATTCGGTGAACGTGCTCGTAGGCCACGTGCCCCCAGAGTTCGGACTGAAGTCGGGGGGTGTCATCGAAGTCAGAACCTCGAGCCGGAAGAGCGACGCGTGGCTCGGGAACGCCGAAGCGATGTTCGGCACCGATGCGACCGGCCAGGGATCGTCTGTGTTCGGCGGCCCGCTCACCGCGTCCACCTCTGTTACTGTCGGGCTATCCGGGCAGCGGAGCGATAGATTTCTCGATCCTGTTCATCCGGACAATCTTCACAACACCGGCGCTGCGGCGAATGCGACAGGCGAGTTCAGCTGGGTTCTGTCGCCAGCCAGCACGCTGTCGGTAGTCGGTGGCCTTGGCCGGTCAAGCTTCGATGTCCCTCACAACGAAGATCAGGAGGAGGAAGGCCAGGATCAGCGCCAGAGAAATCTACAAACCTGGCAGACCGCCTCATGGCAGCGCGCGTGGTCGAACGAAACGGTCATGCAGGTAGCCGGGTATCACCGTTCCAGCTCGGCGGCGCTTTTCGGAAGCGAAAATGACATGCCGCTGCACCTCAATGCCGACAGGTCGCTGCGGCGCGTTGGCGTGCTCGGCAGCGTGACACACCACCGCGGCAAACACGTTGTCAAAACCGGCCTCGAGGTTGCGCGTCTGAGTCTGAAGGAAGACTTCTCGTTTTTCGTGACCGATGAGGAGGAAGGGGAAGAAGCGGGCTTGAGCGAAGGCGCGCTCGAGCATGACGAGGATAATCCGTTCGACTTCAGCAGCAGCGCACACCCGACGATCTTCGCCTTCTATATCCAGGACTCCGTGCAGTTCGGACGAGGGCTGACGGTCGATTTCGGCGTTCGTGCCGACCGGACGCGCATGCTGCTCGGGGCATCGCAATGGAGTCCACGGCTCGGCGCCGCGTATCACTTACCGGGGACAGGCACGGTGATTCGCGGCTCTGTCGACCGGTTTTTCATGCCGCCACAAGCCGAAAATCTGCTGCTGGGGTCGTCCGAAGAGGCGCGCGAGCTTTCGCCGTTCGTCGACGAGACGGGCGGCGGCGAGGACATCGAGCCGGAGCGCCAGTGGGCGACCGAACTCGGCGTGAATCATACCGTGGCGCGTGGAGTCCGGCTCGACGTCTCCTACTGGCGGCGCCGCGTGACGAACGTTGGCGACCCCAACGTGCTTTTCGGGACGACGATCATCATCCCGAACGCGATCGCGCGAGGCGAAGCGGATGGCGTGGACGTAAGGCTGGAGCTTCCGCGCAGGGGCGGCGCGACGGGGTATCTGAGCTATACGAACGCGCTCGTCCGCCAGTACGGTCCGGTGACCGGCGGTCTGTTTCTCGAAGACGACGTCATCGAAATTGCCGATGGCACTGAATTCACCCCTGACCACGATCAGCGGCATGTCGGCGCGTTCGGCGTGAGCTACGACGCGCCGAACGGCCGCTTCTGGGGATCGTTTACCGGACGCTACGAAAGCGGCACGCCCCTCGAAATCGACGAAGACGAGCTGGATGAATTGATGGAACGTCCTGGCGCCGAGCTGGTGAACTTCGAAACCGGGCGCGTCCACCCGCGGCAGGTGTTCGATTTGTCGTCAGGTGTGCGCGTGTTCAACGCCGACGGCAATGAGGTCACGATCCGGGGTGCGATCCTCAACATTACCGGTGAGCGGTTCGCGTTCAACTTCGGCAATCCGTTCAGCGGAACACATTTCGGTCCCGGAAGAACGTTTCAAATTGGTGTGCAGGTCCGACTCGCCCGCAAACCCTGACAAGGAGCATGCAATGCCACGATACGCGGATGGGTTCGTTATCACTGTTCCGAAACGCAAGCTCGATGCGTACCGTCGAATATCGCAGAAAGCAGGCCGGGTCTGGAAGGAATACGGCGCGATCGAATACATCGAGTGTGTCGGCGACGATCTCAAGATCCCGATGGGCCTTCCGTTTCCACGCCTGACCAAAGCGAAGCCCGGTGAGGCTGTGGTCTTCTCGTGGATCCTGTACAAGTCACGCCGCGACCGAGACCGGGTGAACAAGAAAGTGATGGCGGATCCGCGGATCAAGATGGACGTGAAGTCGATGCCCTTCGACATGAAACGCATGGCGTACGGAGGGTTTCGCGTCCTCGTCGATATGTGAGGTCAGATATCGTCGAGCATCTTCTCGAGTGATGTGTATCGCGCCAGGCGCTCGGTAGCCTCCGCGCAACGGTCGCGCGGCGCGAGCTCCGGTATGGTTCGCAAGGAAGACGATGTAGCCGGCCACCGCTTTCAAATATTTGAGGCGCGCGTCCGCGCTGATCGCATAGAAACGCGCGCGTTGTGCATATCCAGCCGGTGAGTGATCGCCCAGCGCGGATTTGTCGGCGCGGCCTCCGGCGGCGAGAACGTACAGGAAGTTGTATTCGAAGAAGAACATGTAGTCCGGGCTCGGAGTAAGCGCTTCGAGCGCGGCACGGCACGCCGCGGGAGATCGGAAGACGTCATCGGCCTGATGCGGCGCGAGCGCTGACGTGATGAAGTCGCGGGCCATTTTCCGTTCGGTGCCGTCGGCGCTGAACGCCCCAGCCAGCGCCATCTCGAGCGTAAAGCGGTACCAGTCCCGCCAGAGCGCTGCGTCGCCGGCGTCCTCCGATTGCGAAAGCGCCACACCCATCTCGTAGGTGTACCGTCCGCTCGTCTTGACTTCCAGGCAGCCCCCGGTGACTTGACCCATCACCTGGTAGTTCTCGTCGGACTTTCCCGATCCCGAATGAAACCCGATGCTCGCGTCGAACGCGCGGCACACAGCCCACTGGCGCTCGATCAGCAGGCGCAGTTCGGAATTGTCCTGGTACGGCGTGTTTTTCTGGAACCCGAACGCGGGTGCCACGAAATTGATCTGCATGTCGAGCGCTTCACAGAGCGACAACATCACCGCCGTGGTCTCCGGCGTCGTCAGCCCGGGGAGTTCGTCGATCGAAAGCTCGCGGGAATAACGGCGCCCGGCGGTGGTCGTAAATGCCGATTCCCGCACGGCGCGGTATTTTTCGTCGCGTCGTTTCATTTTCAGAAGCGCGGGCCACACGTAGGCGAGCAGCTTGTTGTATTCGGCCTCGTTCACCCTGAGGCCGACAGACGCCACACGGCTGCGCACGCGGGCGATGAGATCTGCCGGGACAGTCGCTCGCACCCATGCGACCGGGTCGGCCGGCAGCTGGGTTTGCGCGAGTTCCGGCGACAGATCGAATGTGATGTAGCTGGCCAGGATGCAGCCACGTACCAGCGCGTCTTCCCGCACGTCGAACTTTCCCCCGATCGGCTGATGATCGGCGTTGAAGCTCCACGCGATGCCGCGCCGGTGAAATCCGGTCTTGAGCTTTGAAAGCACGCAACCGTGGCTCATGCCTTCGACGCTCTGCCCCTGATGCCCCTCCGGCACGCTCGTGCCGATGAACGGAAACGGCACGGTATCGAGCCGTCCGCCGAGCATCGCGTCAACGTCGTAGACGAGCTCTCTCGGAATGCTGTTCTGATTGGCGGTGAGCCCGAGATCCAGCGCGGTCATCACCCACTCGACGGCTGGCCAGTGGAGCGTCGTGAAGCGCGCGCCGATGCCGAGCGTGCAGCGGCCGAGGTTCTTTCCGGCCGTCGGAAAGATCGTCGAGTCAGGGTTGTACTCCTGCACCGCGTTCTTGAGCTTCAGCAGGTTGTCCCATGTCGCCGGGAACGCCGTCACGGTTCCATCCAGGGCCACGCCCTCGTCCAGGACCTGTTCGGCGTGCCCGTTGCCGCGTGATTGAACGGTCCATCCGCAATCGCCCGTGCGCTCGTCCTCGACGAGCGTCCAGGTACCCACGGCGGTGTCGAAGTCGCTCTTCGGCCAACGCTTCACCGGCTCACCGCTCTTGAGCGCCGCGCTCAGCGCCGGCCAGTCGAGGCAGAAGTCGGGACTGATGCAGGGGTTGTGCGCGATCCTGATGCGGTTGGTCGCGAGAAAGGTGTTTATCGACCGCATTAGATCGCCATCGCGTGAAATCCGCCGTCCACGATCAGCTCTTCGCCGGTAATGAACGACCCGGCGTTATCGCCGGCAAGGAGCAGAGTCGCGCCAATCAGCTCCCGCGCCTCTCCGAAACGTTTCATCGGCGTGTGGCCCATGATTTTTTCGATGCGCTCGGGCTGAAGAATCTTGCGGTTCTGTTCGGCGGGGAAGAACCCGGGCACGAGCACGTTGACGCGGACACGATGAGGCGCCCATTCGCGCGCGAGATTCAGCGACAAGTTGTGCACGGCGCTTTTCGTCGCGGAGTAGGTGAACACGCGGGAGAGCGGCACCACACCCGACATCGATCCAATATTGATGATTGAGCCGCCGTGCCCCGATTCGACAAGGTGTCTGCCGAAGACCTGACAGCCGAAGAACACGCCCTTCAGGTTCACGCGGATGATGCGGTCGAACTCTTCTTCGGCGATGTCGAAAAACGGCGTAGCCGAGTTGACGCCGGCGCCGTTCACGACGATATCGACGCGGCCAGACCGCTGCAGAACGGCGCTCAGCAGCGATTCAATCTCGGTTTTGCTCGTGGCCTCGGCAGCGTGAAACCACGCGCGGCCGCCGCGGGCTTCGATCGCCGCGAGCCGTAGGTTGGCTTTGTCCTGGTTGCGTCCGGCGATGACGACCTCGGCGCCTGCTCCGGCAAGTCCTTCTGCCATCGCGCCACACAACTCGCCGGTACCCCCAATGACGACTGCAACCTTGCCGTTCAGCGAGAAGAGTGATGTAAGAAATTCAGCGGTGGGATTCTCTGTCACGGGCACAATATTCTATCCGAGCACCAGAAAAATTTTCGGCCACTACCAAGCGTAATTGCTTACGGAAAACGTAAAAAGAGGGTCAGACCCCATATAATGCGCAGCGTGCGGAGCGTCGCCGTCGCCGTCGTCTTCTTCGTGCTCGGAGCAGCATTTCAGCGCTACTACGACTCACGAACGCCACCCACCGAGCCTCCGCAGGCCACCGTTTCCGAACCTGCATCAGTTCCGGCAAAACCGGCGATTCAGTTCGAGCGCGAGCCGCTATGGGCGTACGGATTCGAAACGCCGGCCACGAGCACGGATACGGCGCCGCCACAGGCGCCCCCCACGAGAAACCTGCGGCCCAATGAGGATCCAGCCGAGCAGACGCGCGCTCGCCAGGCGCGTGGGAGCCGAGCGTCCTATTCATTGGTAGACGTCCGCGACGGACACAATGTGATCGACTGGTTTCCTCAGGATCATCCGTCGCCGATGCCTCCCATCATCAAGACAGGTCCGGCCGCGGGTACCGGCAACACAAACCGCGGCTGCGGTTCGTGCCATTTGCCCAACGGCAAGGGACGTCCGGAAAACGCGCCGCCAGCGGGACTGCCAGTTGCGTACTTCATGCGTCAGCTACAGGACTTCCGCAACGGGCTGCGGCGTTCCGCGGATCCCCGCAAGCCGAACACCAACACGATGATCGAGCTTGCCAAGGTGATGACCGACGAAGAAATGAGGCTGTCGGCCGATTACTTTGCGGCGATCAAATGGACGCCGTGGATTCGCGTCATCGAAACCGACCTCGTTCCGAAAACGCGCATCGTCGGCAACCTGTTCCTTCCGGCCGCACAGGAGAAGACGGAGCCCATCGCCGGCCGCATCATCGAACTGCCCGAGGACCTGGAACAGGCAGAGACCTTGCGCAATCCACGGTCCGGATTCATCGCGTACGTGCCCCCCGGCAGCGTGGAAAAGGGCCGCGATCTCGTGACAACGGGCGGCATGCGCGTCGTCGGCAACGAGATCATCCAGGGAAAGATCACCCCGTGCGTGACATGTCACGGCCTCGACCTGATGGGCGTCGCTGACGTTCCTCCGATTGCCGGACGTTCGCCCAGCTACATCGCCCGGCAGGTCTGGGATATTCAGCAGGGCACGAGGAATGGCGCGGCGGTCCAGCTGATGAAACAGGCGATCGTGAATCTGAACGAAGACGATCTCGTCGCGATCTCGGCTTACGTGTCGTCCCAGTTTCCTCCCCGCACGTCCGGAAGCCCGCGCGCGTCGAACTGACGCGCCTGCCGCGCCTCAAAACATCACTGTGGCAATGACGGTGACGGCGGCGAGCGCCGAGACCGCGAGCACGGCGGTCCGCGTATACCCATCGTCAAGATAGGCCGCCGCCCTGCGCGACAAGAGAAATCCCACGACCGTTCCCGGAATCAGGAAGGCGGAAAGCGCGATCTCCTCCATCCCGAATCGTCCCGCCCACGCGAGTGCCGCCAGAGAGATGAAGGTGCCGATGATGAAATACGCGGCGAGCGTCCCACGGAGCTGCACGCCGGGCGAGTGCTGATAGATCAGTGCGACCGGCGGCCCACCGAGTCCGGCAGCCGTCGCCATGAAACCCGATGCGGTCCCTGCCGTAAACAACGCTGGGCGTGTAGGGCGGGGGTTACTGTGGAGGGCGCCCATGATCGCCCCGGCCAATACGACGCCGGCGAGAAGCAGCTTCATGCCGTCGAGCGGCAGCGATGCGAGGAGCAGTGCAGCAGGTATGGTGCCTAGTACCCGCCCGCTGAGCAACATGGTCAGCCCCGACGCATCGACGCCGCTTCTGTCGCGCCGAAGTACCAGCATGTGCAGCGTCAACGCCGCAACGAGGAGCGGTCCAGGAACGAAACGCAGGTCGAAGGCGATCAGGACTGGTATCGCCAGCAATCCCAGTCCAAAGCCCACTGCCCCCTGGAGAATCGCCGAGACCACCATGACGGCGGTCACCACGGCAATTCCTGGCCAGCTCACAACGTTCGCGACGCGGCGAGCGTAACGGTCTTCTTGTTGGCGCGGTCTTCGATCACGAGCTTGCCGCCAGTCAGCTGCACGTCATCCACCTTCTGGAATCCGTCAGGAACGCTCGTATAGAACATCAGAAACTTCGCGCTGATGGTCGATTTGGCCGGCAGAATGCGGAACACGGGCGAGTCGAACAGCGGCCCGTTTCTGAGCACCTCCGCGCGCGTCAGGTCGTACGGCTGGGTGGCGAACTCGAGCCCCCTCGCCATCCGATTCGGCCCCGGATTCGACAGCCAGGTCTGCACCCACGGAAATTCCTCCCTACGGAAGACCCAACCAATCAGCAGCTTCTTGTCGAGATGAAGCGCCGTGACAAACGCAATCGGCCGCGACGGATCGAGAAGCGACGTCGTGTGATCCGTGACGTTCGCCTTCATCGGCGCGGTGCGCACGTCGAACATCTGGCCGTCGATCGTTGGAGCCATCGGCCACGTGAAGTCGGCGAACGACTGCAGCTGCCTCGGACCGGGCGGCGTCGGGTGCGCCTTTGTTTTCGACTTGTATGCGGGCATGTCGACCGCAACTTTGCCCGGCTCGAGGAAAGGCGCGCTGACTGTCGCGTGTTCACCCCAGAAGACGGGCCGATCGAAACCGAGGTGGCTGGTCAGCTCGCTGTCGACCCACACGATGCTCTCTCCATCGACGACGTGGTAGCGGCGCTTCAGCGTTTCCTGCGCGATGGGCAGGGACACCGAGAAGGACGCGCTGAGCGTATTGCCCTGCTTTTGATACGACTCCACCTGCCAGGGCAGCGTATAGGCCTCGCCATGCATGCCCAGGCCAGCCGCGCGCTCCTCGGCGGATACCGGCCCGAATCCGTCAACGCACACGAAATGGCCGCGATAGGAAGTCGTCGGCGGATTCAACTTGGCCTCGCGCGCGATCCACTGCGGATTCCAAAGCGGGTTGATCTTCTCGCTGTCGGCAGCGAGGACGATCGCCGCCATCGCGCCGCCTTCTGGAACGACCGTCAGCGAGATCTTGTCGTTCGAGAGGAGAAGTGACTCCCGCCCTTCGAAGACGGTTCGTTCCTGCGCGACGACGGTGAGGGAGATTAGGCAGCAAATCAGAAGAGCATGTCGCATGGCGGTGATTCTACTCTCACGATGGCGTGAATCATCCGTTGAGTATGAACAATTGGAGAGTTACACTACGCGTACTGCATGCCCGATCCCATTGTCGATGGGTTCAGTAGCCTGACGACCGCCATCGTCGCCGATGTTTTCCGGTACTCCCAATATTTCCAGCAGGTCATGAACGCCTCCATTCAGCCCTTGCACGACGGCTTGAGGTTGTGCGGCCGCGCGGTCACCCATTCCAATCTTCCGAGGCGCAAGAACGAGCCGAACGTCGCTGAAGAGGCGGAAGAGGCGACTCGTGCCGGCGATGTCATCGTCGAGTCATATCTCGGTGCGTGGGGGATCAATTCCGCCGTCAGCGCGCAGGCGCGGGGATGCGCCGGCGTCGTCGTGGACGGACCACACCGCGATCTTGCGTCGCACGAGCAGCTTCTGCCTGCATTCCCGGTGTTCTGCCGGCGCGGCTTCGACGATCGCAGCGCCCTGTCAGGTGGATTCGATCGGGGGTTTCGCACCCGGTGGCTCCACGCCTTCAACGTGCCCATCAACTGTGGCGGCGTACGCGTCGAGCCCGGCGACGTCATCCTCGGTGATGATGACGGCGTCGTCGTGATTCCAAGGGACGTCGAGCTGAACATCCTCCGCTTCGCCCAGGCGCTCTGCGCCGCTCAGCGCACGGTAGTTGAACCGAAACAGGAGCGGAACGGCGACAGCGCCGCCCGCGAGCCGATCGAACGCTGGATGAGGGAGACCGGGATCCAGGAGTGGGGTCGCGCCCAGCAACGGTAGCCCGGGCGCACCGCCCGGTCATCAAGGCAGAGTCGGTTTGTACTGCGGCGCTTTCCGGGCCTTCGTCGCCTGCTCGATCGCGTATCCGAACGCAAGCAGCTCGCCTTCTCCATACGCCGGCCCCATGATAGTCAGCCCGAGCGGCAAACCTCGCGTTTCACCGATCGGAATCGTGATGCTTGGTGTCGCCGCGACAGCAGCCATCCCGTAGCCTCCGCCACCGACGAAATGATCGCCAAGGACATGATCGATAGGCCACGCCGGCGACATGCTGGATGCGACGATGCCGTCGAGTTTCTCGCGGCTTAAAGCGGCCAGCAATCCCTCTTCCCCCGCGAGCCGCCTCGAGTCGCTGAGCGCCTTCTTGTAGGCAGCATCGGTTAGCGGTCCTTTCGCCTGCGCGCGTTCGAACAATTCCTGGCCGAAATACGGCATGACGGTGGCTGCATTTGCCTTGTTGAAGGCAATCAGCGATTCCAGAGAGCGATGCGGGGCCTCGCTCATTTCCAGGTACCGGTTGAGCCCGTCCTTGAATTCATACAGGAGCACGTCAAGCTCGCTTGCGTCCCACTGGTTATAGGTCGGGATCGTCACGTCGATCAGGTCCGCGCCAAGCGTTTTCATGATCTCGATCGCGTTGTTCATCGACGCATCCACATCGGGGTGAACGCCGAGGCTCTGCCGGAGGACGCCGAGCCGCCTCCCTTTGAGAGCGTCGGCCTTCAAAAAGGCTGTGTAATCCTGCGGGATATGGCCTCGTGCGGCGGGACCCGCGGGGTCGCGGTCGTCGACGCCTGCCAGCGCGTTCAGCAACATCGCCGCGTCGGCAACCGTGCGCGTCATGGGGCCCGCCGTATCCTGCGAGACCGAGATCGGAATGACGCCGCGGCGGCTGACGAGCCCCACGGTCGGTTTCAATCCGACCAGTCCAGCGACGGCCGCAGGGCAGAGGATGCTTCCATCAGTCTCGGTGCCGACGCCGACTGCCGCAAGGCTCGACGCGATGCCGGTTCCGGTGCCCGAGCTGGAACCGCATGGATTTCGATCGAGCACGTACGGATTTTTCGTCTGGCCGCCCCTCGAGCTCCAGCCCGAGGTCGAACGGGTGGAGCGGAAATTCGCCCACTCGCTCAGGTTTGTTTTGCCGAGGATGACGGCGCCCGCATCGCGCAGCCGGGCAACGATGAACGCGTCTTCCTTCGGACGATGGCCGGCGAGCGCGAGCGAGCCCGCAGAATTCACCATGCCGGAGGCGTCGATGTTGTCCTTGATCAATACCGGAATGCCGTGAAGCGGCCCGCGTACTTTTCCCGCCTTCCGTTCGGCGTCGCGCGCGTCGGCATCGGCGAGCGCGGCCGGATTCAGCTCGATGACGGCATTCAGCATCGGCCCGGCATCGTCAAGGTCCGCGATCCGGTCGAGGTAGGCCTGAGCCAGCGCACGCGACGTCAACGTGCCGGCGGCCAGGCGGTCGCGAGCCTCGGCGGCGCTCAGTTCCTCCACATTGATGCCAGGGGCCGGTGCATTTTCCCGAGGCAAAGGCACCTGCGCGCAGGCGCCGAGCGTTCCAACGAGTAAGGCGGCGATCGACAGACGCATCGCAGTAGCATCCGCACGCCCGGCTGCGATGTCCACAAGAATCATCAGCCGCAACCTTTCTTCGTCCCATTCGTATTAGAGATGGGCGCCAACGCCGCCGCCTCCGGCCTCGTCTAAAGAGCAACATGCTGCAGAACGTCTGGCAGGACATCCGCTATGGGTTTCGCGGTCTCGTCACGCGGCCGTCTTTTACGCTCGTTGCCATCCTGACGCTGGCACTCGGCATCGGCAGCGCCGCCGCCATCTTCAGCGTCATTCAAAACGTCCTGCTCGATCCGGCGCCGTACGCCGACGTCGAACGCATCGCATATGTGCAGATTCGTGATGCCAGCCGAACCACTCCTGGAGGGAGGACGGCTTTCCACGTGCCGGAATTCCTCGACTACGTCGAGCAGAGCCAGGTCTTCGAAGACGTCATTGGCGGAGGATTCGAAGACGCCCTTCTGACGACAAAAGACGGCACGCTGCAGTTTGCCGCCGGAATGGTGACGCCGAACACCTTCCGGTTCCTCGGCGTGCCCGCCTCGATCGGGCGAGGCCTCGGTGCGGCCGATGCCGAGATCGGTGCCGATCCCGTGTTTGTCATGTCGCACAAGATGTGGACCACGCACTACAGCATGGATCCAGGAGTGGTAGGGCGGTCGTTCGTGCTGAACGGGGTAGCCACGACGTGTGTCGGCGTCATGCCGCCGCGATTCACGAAGCAGGGCGCGGACCTGTGGTTGCCGATGAGGCTCGATCGAGCGGATCCCGCACAGCAGCGCCGTTACGTCGTCTTCCAGGCGAAATTGAAGCGCGGAGTGACGTTCGAGAACGCGACGGCTGAAATGGACGTCGTCGCACGCCGTATCGCCAAGGTGTACCCAGACAACTACCCGCCGAAATTCACCGTCCACGTCGTCAGCTGGGTAGACGGACTGGTGCGGCAATTCCGGACGACGTTATACACGCTGTTCGCTGCCGTTGGTGTCTTGTTGCTGATCGCCTGCGCGAACGTCGCAAATATGCTGCTCGCGCGAGCCGCTGCGCGCGAGAAAGAAATGGCGATTCGCACGTCCATCGGGGCGAGCCGAGGGCTGCTGATCCGGCAGCTTCTTATCGAAAGCCTGCTGCTCGCGTGCGGCGGAGCGGCGTTGGGTTGTCTGCTGGCATATGTGGGTATCAAAGGCGTGGCCGAGCTGATGCCCACGGGTCTGTTTCCAACTGAAGCAGAAATTCGCCTCAACATGCCCGTGCTCGTCTTCAGCCTTGCGATGGCCGTCTGCACGGCAGTGATCTTCGGGCTGGTTCCTGCGCTGCAAACCGTCAAGAAGAACATGGCCGAACCGCTGAAAGACTCCGGCAGGGGAGTTGTCGGCGGATTCCGCCGCGGCAAGATGCGGAGCACCCTCGTCGTTTGTGAGGTTGCCCTGTCCCTGGTGCTGCTCGCCGGAGCGGGTCTCCTGATGCGGAACTTCGTTGGGCTTCAGACGATGGATCTCGGCTTCGATCCGAACAACGTCCTCGTGTCGCGTCTGCCGCTTCCTGCGCAGTACAAATCCGCCGCGTCAAAGCAGCAGTTCTTCGAAGCGCTCCTGCAGCGTCTCAACAACCTGCCTGGCGTCGTCGTCGCGACCATCACCTCGAATATCCCGCCTTACGGGGGCATCGACTCGGATGTGGACATCCCTGGCAAGACCCACACGGAGCGATGGGAAGCGATGGTGCAGCTGATCAGTGATGGGTACTTCAACACGTTGGGATTGAAGACGGCGCGCGGCCGCACCTTGTCGCCCGTAGAGGTGACGTCATTACGGAAGGTTGCCGTCGTCAACCAGGCGTTCGTCAACAAGTATCTGCCCACCGATAATCCGATTGGCCGTTCCGTCGTCATCAAGTTGTTCCAGAAATTGCCAGATGGAAACGCCGTCGACGATCCGACCTTCGAGATCATCGGCGTCGTCGCCGACGCGAAAAATCGCGGCATCGTCGAGCCGCCCGGTCCAGAGGTCTTCGTTCCTTACATGGCCACCGGCGCATTTCAGCGAGGCATACTCGTACGAACTCAGGGAGACCCCGAGGCGATGCTCAATGCGGTAAGGCGCGAGGTGTGGGCTGTCGATCGCGGCGTCGCCATCACGAATACCGGCACGCTCGTCGGCTTCCTCAAGCAGTTTTCGTATTCGGAGCCGCGGTTCAGCCTCATCCTCCTCGGCGTGTTTGCGTCGGTGGGCCTCATTCTCGTCGCGATTGGCGTCTACAGCGTCATCGCTTACACCGTTGCCAGGCAGACACGGGAGATCGGCATCAGGATGGCGCTCGGCGCGGGCCGCCGTGATGTGCTCAGGATGGTCGGCGGAATGGGTCTTAAGCTGATGGGAATCGGCGCGGCGATTGGACTGCTGGCGAGCTTCGGCGCGACGCGGCTCATTGCCGCCCAACTGAGCGGCGTTTCCGCGCACGATCCGTTAACGCTTGTCGGCGTGGTGGTGGTGATGGGACTTGTCGGGCTCGCCGCCTGCTATTTCCCGGCTCAGAAGGCGTCGCGGGTGGATCCGATGGTGGCGCTCCGGATCGAATAGTCCTCTATCCGCGTTAGCTAGAGCGTTTCTACACGTACGTAGTGTCCGCCTTCAGGCGGACCTCGTGAAACAGCAGAATCTCCTAGATTAGAAGCGGTTTCAAACCTCCTCGCGGCACGCCGTTTCCGTCTGTACGCAGTAACTTCAGGAGGTTACGGACGGCGCCCACTATCCGTTGCCGCCACCCACGCGACCGGTGCATCCGTCTGCCGGCAGCCGGATCCCGGCCAGGGCATGGTTTCATCGGCAGGCGCGGCGGTTGCCTGAAATCCCGTGGCGCCGCGCGGCTCGACACGAAAAACATATCCACGCCGTTCGCTTCCAAGATGCGGCGGGCCGTCGGCTCGCAGTTGGTCCAGCGTGCCGTATGCGCCGGGGGCGTTGACGTAGATTCGTTGTGCCTGCCCGATTTCGAGCAGTGACGCCTTGACGGCAGTGACGTCGATCTGCTCCTGCGGTGACGCCATGCCCGCCGCGACGCCGGTCAACTGTCTGTTGTACAAGAAATAGCCAGTCCCCAGCACCGCCAGTATTCCGATAAATCCCGCTGCAACTCGCATGATTTTCTTCTCGGTTGATCCTGTCCGCGACGGCAGTAAAGAGGTATAACGGGTGGGGGAGGCGCAGATGCACGCAAGACGATTGCTGGCAGTAATCCTTATCGTTTTTGGAACTGTTTGTATTCCAGGGACAGTTTTCGCCATTCCGATTGTTCCTGACGATTTCGAAGACGGCACCACGCAAGGCTGGTTGGCGAACCTTCTCAACATGGGAGGCCATCCCGCTCCTCCCGCGAATGTCGCGACGGGCGGCCCTTCAGGTGCAGGTGATAACTATCTGCAGGTTACGGCACTGGGCGGCGCCGGTAGTGGCAGCAGGTTGACGGTTATAAATGGGTCTCAATGGGCCGGCGATTATCTCGCTGCCGGCGTAACTGCCATTTCGCTGAGCGCAATCAACCTCGGCAGCACGGACCTCTTCCTGCGGCTGGTGTTCGAAGATCCAACAATCGGACCACCGACGAACATCGCGTATTCTGCTGACGCACTGTTTCTTCCTGCCGGCGGCGGTTGGATGACGTTGATGTTTCCGGTCCAGCCCGCGTTTCTCGCAGCCGGTCTTGGCGACGTGGAGACAGCGCTGCAAAACACGACGATCATCCGGCTGTATCATAGCGAAGACGACAATTTTCCAAATCCGATCTCTCCGATCGATCCTGTGACAGCCCAACTCGGGGTCGATAATATCGCGGCAGTCACCGCAATTCCCGAACCGGCAACGATGTGGTTGTTGACCGTCGGAATTGGTGCATTCGCAGCGCGGCGCAGGGGCAATTCATCAATGTGAGGAGTTGCGGATGACAAAATCCCGAGCAGGTTTTGCGGCAGGACTATTGGTACTTTGGCCGGTATTCGTATCTGCGCAGGCGATCAACACGCTCACACCGCAGGAGCGCTCGCAAGGATGGGAACTCCTGTTCGACGGGAAGACGCTGACCGGATGGCATTCCCAGGCGCCTCCTGAAGGGGGCGGACGCGGCAGAGGGCGCGCGGGTGGTGCCCCCCCGCCGCCGGCACAGCCGGGCGCGCTACCAGCGGTCGGGTCCAACCCGAAGCCGTGCGGCACCGCGGTAAAGGCAAACCCGGGGGAGTCGCACTGGGAAGTTGTCGGTGGGTTGTTGACGGCATGTGGAGAGCCGGCTGGATATCTGAATTCAGACAAGAGCTTCAAGAACTTCGTCCTCTCGCTCGAGTTCAGAACGTCGGAAACCGCGAATAGCGGTGTGTTCGTCCGGTCGCCCCAGGAGGCCGGCGGCTATGAAGTACAGATCTGGAAGCAGCAACCGGCCGGATACAACACCGGCTCCATCGTCGGAACAGCAAAGACCACGCGTGACTACGCGTTCAAGGCGGATGACTGGAATCAACTCCAGGTTACCGTCGACGGCGATCACCTCGTCGTCGTCCTCAATGGCGAGACCACGCTGGACGTTCGCGACGCCAAGTTTCCTGACGGCAACATCCGGCTGCAGTACCAGCAGTTTCCGATCGCGTTCCGGAACATCAAAATCCGGCCGCTTCCCTGATTCCCAAAAAGCAAAACAGGAGACCAGGAGATCAGGAGAAACGAAATTTCAAACGCTTCTCCTGATCGTTCTGATGGAAGCTCTCCCTACGTAGTGTCCGGCTTCAGCCGGACGTTTCAGCGGACTTCGGCTGCGGTTGATGCGGCGAACGGATTTTCGTCCGCCGACGGTCCGTATACCGACGGCACCGGCACGTCCAACAGCCGGAGGTAGACCATGAGCTGCCCGCGATGGTGGTACCAGTGATTGAGCATTATCGCGCGCGCGAAGGCGAGCCTTGGCATAGCCATGACTTCGCGGCCGCCGCTCATGAGGCGCCATGTCGACTCCATCTTCGCATCGTCGAACCCGCCCAATTGAGCTCTCGCCTTTGCGACGCTGGCGATGAGGGCTGGAACGAGCTCGGCGACATTCCTTGCTTCCTGCTGCACGAAGGCGGGCGGTTCGGGGTTGTCCATCGAGGCGAGCTCGGCCACGTTGCCCGGCACTGTTGCGACGTGCAGCGCGAGCTGGCCGAGCGACATCGACTTCGCATGCGGTTTCCACGACAGATGCGCCTGCGGCACACGCTCGAGCACGCGCCGGGTCGCCAGTGATTCCTGTTCGAGTTCCGCAAGCAGCGCATCAATCAATGCCATGACAAGCTCCTTTTATGTCCTGCTCGCGGATTCGGCTGCTTGCCGGATACGCGCGTGCAGCGCCGCCCATCCGGTAGCGATTTGCGGCCGATGATCCTCCGGGAATGGCCCTACCAAGGTGTGCGTAAACGTGATCAGCGAGCCTTCATCTGTCTCGGTCAAGCGGTAGAGCAGATTTGACGTAGCCGCGGTGGACATGAACAGTGGTCCCCAAATCTCGAGCAGTGTGGGACGCTTGATGCTCTGGACAAATCCCCACAGATGGCCGTTGTCGCCGCCGAGATCGCGGAACCAGCGGCCGCCGGGACGAGGCTCGAGCACCATCGGCAGCGGCTTGCCATCGGGCGTCTCGTTGAGACGTCCCATGTTCGCGACGAGTGAGGCAAACGTGGCGTCGAGCGTTGCCCGAACCAGAATTTCTTCCTTGATCGTAAAGGTTTGATTCGCGGGAGCCATTGTCGTAGTCATTGTTTCTCCTCGGCGTGTGCCTTGATGCGGCGCAGCTGTGCGCGCCAGTACTGCGCGAACATGCCGCTCCACTCGTGGATCGAACGAAGGGTTTCCGGATTGATGCGATACATGGTCCGCCGCCCATCTTTGCGCGCGGACAAAAGCCTGACGTCGCGCAGGACCTGCAGGTGTTTGGATACCGATGGCTGCGCGAGTTCGAGCGCATCGACGATTTCGCTCACCGATCGTTCGCTGCCGGCGATGAATTCGAGAATCTCCCTGCGTCGCGGCTCTGCGATGGCGTTGAAAGGATCGGATGTTGTCGCTGCCCTGGGCACGAGTTCAGTTATACATTCCGATATAGGAATATGTCAATCAGAGAATAATCGGGCAAAATCCAAGTTGTCCTGCATCCGCGCCTGTTACAGTTTGCGACAACACGCGATCGCCGCCGGTGTACTCTCACGCTGGGGTTTTGCGGCACACGTCGGCGCCCCTCTTCTTTAATCAGCCGCCAAGGCATGCCGGCGGGAGGAGTTCACATGAGAGGCGCGAAGTTCGTGTTGTCAGCTGGTGCGGCGCTCGTCGTCGGCGCCGCATTCATGATTCCTGTTGGTCCATCCCCTGAGCTCATCGCCGCCAATCAAGCTGCCGCACCGCTCAACTGCAACTTGACGCAGTACAAAGCGAGCTCTGGCCTGACGTCGGCGCTCGAGGGCGATTTGTTGACCGTATCGTGGAATGGTCAAGGAACGTCGCAGCTGCGGGCGCGATTTGCGATCGACCGCGGCACGCCGACGATTCGCGACCTGTCTGTACGCCGCGGTGGCGGCGAGTGGGCTGTGCTCGGCCAGAACCTGATGCCGGAGTACCAAGTGACGACAGGCCGGCGGCGCATGTCGAACGACCAGGCAAATGCATTCGCGAGCCTTGGCATCGACGTTACGCCGGAGCTGCTCGAGAAGCACAAGTGGTACGCCTTCTGGGATGCTCCGCTCAGCATTCCCGGCTACACGCCGGTAGCGGCTGGCAGTGGGCGCGGCGGTCAAGGCGGCAGTCAGGCGGACCAGACGCAAGCTCCTGCGCTGGGACAGGGCGGAACGATCGACGAGCAGGTCGCAGCTCTTCAATCGGGGTCGCGCGGCAGGCCTGGTTACAACCCGTCTCCGAATCCGCCGGGCTTCACCGGAGGGCGTGGCCTGCCTCTGCCGCGAACGAAGGAAGAAATTCGCCGCGGCGTTTCGGCCTTCTCGGCGTCCTCGTGCGAGGTCAAGAGCGATGGCGGCAGCCTTGCGGTCACGTTCCCCGGAATGAAGCTTGGCATCTTCGATGGCAATCTGCGGTTCACGGTCTATCGCGGGACGAACCTCATTCAGATGGACGCCATCGCGCAGACGAATGAGCCGTCGGTGGCGTACAAGTACGACGCCGGGCTGAAGGGATTCTCGACGGCGACGATGCCGCGAGTGACCTGGCGCGACACAGGCGGACATCCGCAGAAGTATCAGTTCGGTGGACCGAAGGCGATCGGACTGTCCGCTATCCGGGCCGCCAACCGTCTCCTCATCGCCGAAGGCGCACGCGGCGCCGTGGCCACGTTCCCGCCACCGCACACGTTCTTCTTCACGCGCGAAGTGGACGTGAACCTGGGCTATGTTTTCTATCGCAACGACGGCGGCGGGACTTACAGCATTGGTGTGACGATGCCCGAGGCTGAGTCGGACACCTTCCCGCAATACGAACAGAATTACGCGTTGTACAACGCCCCTCCCGGGACGTGGCAGAAAATGTCGATGTACTTCTATGCGAGCCCGGAGCCTGGTGAAGCGGCCAGGCAGGCCGCGCTGGCGTTCACACATGAAGACGTCTTCAAGGCCATCCCTGGCTACAAGACCTTCGTCAATCATTTTCACCTTCGGGTCGTCGATCGGATGAGGGTAGGCGGCTTCGACACGCCGCTGCAGGATCTCATCGCGATGAAGGCGATTGGGCTCAACGTCATCGGCCTGAGCGACTTCCACGCCGACAGCCTGGCGGCGAACGACTACGGCCCCGTGCGCTTCAGAGATCAGAAGGATTACGCCGAGGTTTCCCGGCGCCTGTCGGACAAGGATTTCCTGGTTTTACCGTGGGAGGAGCCGAGCGTGGCGTTCGGTGGTCACTACAACATCATGTGGCCCAAGAACGTCTTCTGGTCGAAACCGAACACGACTGGCGGCGGCCGCGGCGGCGCCGCAAACCCGTCGGCGACGGCGCTCCCGTTCGAGGAGAGCGATTCGACATACGGGAAGGTCTACCACACAGGCAACGCGGAAAATATGCAGCGCCTCCTCGATGCGGAGAATGGCTATTGGTATCACGCGCACCCGCGCACGAAATCCACCGCCGGGTTTCCGGACGCGACGTGGGGCACCAAATATCTGAAGAACGACCGCTATCTCGGCGTCGCGTTCAAACCCGGCATGGGTCAGGATAATTCCGAGGCGACCATGTGCGAATGGCGCTGCTTCGACGCCGTCGACACGATGAACAACATGAACGCGGGAACCGGCCTCAAGCCGAAGCTGGTCATCGCCGACATCGACACGTATCGAAAGAGCCCGGAGGACGACACGTACGCGAACTTCCCCGTGAACTATCTGAAGCTCGATACGGTTCCGGGCCCCGACCAGGATTGGAGTCCTGTTTTGAAGGCCATGCGGGACGGCAATTTCTTCGTGAGCACCGGAGAAATCCTGATCAAGAACTACCTGGTAACCGGCAGTGGCAATTCGCGGACGATTACGGCGGATGCCGAATGGACGTTCCCGATGGCGTTCATGGAAATCGTCACGGGGGACGGCAAGACAGTTACCAAGCGGGTGATCTCTGCGACAGAGATGCAGGCGTTCGGAACCAGGAAGCTCTCGATTCCGTTCGATGCGACAGGGAAGAAGTGGGTCCGATTCGCCATGTGGGATGTGGCCGGCAACGGCGCTTTCACACAGCCGCAGTGGCTGACGGGCGGCAACACGACGAACTAGCTGTTGTACGCAGTGTCCGCCTTCAGGCGGACCCTCATCTGGTCCGGCTAAAGCCGGACACTACGTTCAATAGCTTCCCATCGCTCGAAGCCGCTCTTTCGCATCGATCGCTCCCGGATCGATCGCGACAGCCTCGCTGAACAATCGGATCGCAGCGTCGGCATTCCCTTGTTCGAGATGGACGGTACCGAGATTGGTGTAGACCGACGCGTCGCGGGGATTCAGTCGTAGCGACGTTTCGAACGCGGCTCTCGCACACACGAGGTCTTTTGCAGCAGCGCAGAGGATGCCCCGGAGGTTGTGTGCTCTCGCGTTGTCCGGGCTTGACGCCAGCAGTCGAGCCGTTTCGTTCACAGCCTCCTCCAGGCGGTTGCTCATGAAAAGCGCCGTTGCGTGGTAGTAACGGCCATCGTCGCGATCGGGAAACCGTTCGACAAGCGATTGAGCGACGGGCTCGAGCCTGACGACATCGCCGGCATCAGCGAGCACCGACGCAAGCTGCTCGAGCGGGTAGGGACTGTCCGGCGCGACCCGTGCGGCGTCAACTGCCGCCGAGACTGCCGCGTCCAGTTCGCCGCCCATCGCAAGAACGTAAGAGAGCGCCACGCGGACCGCGGCGTTGGCGGGCTCGGCGGCGGCGCGTGCGCGCAGCCATTGCGTCTCGTCGGCGAGACGATGCATTCCAGCACCTGACGTTGCGCGCCCCCGCAGCGCATCGACGCTGCCGGCGTCGAGCGAAGCGGCTCGGCTGAAACTTTCGTGCGCCATTTCAAACGCGTCGGCCTTCTCTCCCGCTCGACCGCGCACGATCCAATCGTGTGCGCGGGCCGTTGCGACAGCAGAGGCGATTTCGGCGGGGCGCGCCGCTCGTGAGCCCATCTCCCTCAGGCTTGCGGCGTTGCCTTCCGTCGGGGTGTACATCGCGCGCGGTGCCGAGAACTCCAATGCCGTCCGGTCGTCGACCTGCAAGGCCGCCCCGCCGCCGTAAGAGACGAACTCCCCCGGTCCGCCGGTAAAGAGAGACAGGAGGAAGAACGTGCTTGATTCCGGCGTCACGCCGAGGGGTGCGAGCAGTGCGGCCACCTGTGGTTCCCGCGATCGCGTCTTGATATTTGTCACCGAGCGTGCGGGTGCGTCGCCGTTGACGCCAATCAGCAGGAGATCGCCGTCGCCGACGAGCCACATCGTGCCGTTGGGAAACGCGGAAGCGAATGTGTGAACGATCGAGCGGAGATCGTCCGGCGCGAGCTCGTAAGTGTGCGTCCACTGACAGAAGACTCCTCCTGCCGTCAGCCGCTCGCGAGCAGAATGAAAGAACTCCGATGTAAAGAGCGAGGCGACCCCTGCCATCCATGGATTCGACGGTTCCGAAACGATGACGTCGTACCGTCGCGATGTGAGTTGCAGGTGTGTACGGCCGTCGCCGACAAGGAGCCGAACGCCGGGCTTTCGCAGCACACCGCGGTTCTCCTGTTCGAAGAACGAAGCCGCCTCGACCACCTCGGGAGAAATTTCCACGACATCAAGCTCTTTCACGGGATGTGCGGCGATCACCGCGTCGGCGGTAACACCGCTGCCGAGGCCAATCACGAGTGCAGACTGAGGATCGCCATGAGCGAGAGTCGGCAGCAACCCGAGAAGGCGCTGCGTCAACATGTCGCCGCCGTTCGACGCATCCACTTTGCCGTCGATGGCGAGGGAGCGCGTGCCCCCGAGCGTTTTTACGCTCACGGTGCCGGCAGCCCCTTCCTTGTAATAGTCGAGACGGCCCGCGCGAAGCACGATGTTGATGTCCTCTGGCTCGAGCCCTCGCGCGTACTTGTACAGGCCGCCAGTGAGCAGCGCCCTATTCCATTCGGGAATCGCAAACGTGCCTGCAAGTACGCAAGCGGCGATAGCGGCGACGATCACGGCGGGCTTCCGGTGCGTGGCCGCCCGGACTGCGTCCACGCCGGATACGATCGCGCCCGCGGCAATCAACGCGCGGCTCACATGAAGGAACGTCGACTCGAGGCCAAATCGCGGCACCAGCACAAAGCCGCCGGCCAGCGCGCCGAGAACCGCGCCGATGGTGTTGGCGGCATACACCCGCGAGGCGTCACGCGCGGCCGACTCCGTCGTGGGAGCCGCAAGTGCCAGGGAGAGCGTGAAGACCGCACCAAAAGCGGCGCTTGACGCCATGAGGGCCAGACCCACAATCGTGGCTTCCCGGAACAACAGAGGGCCGAACGACGTGCCAGCGTTTACGTAACGAGCAACGATGAGAGGAAGTTGCAGAGCGGTGAACCAACCGGCGATGAGCGTGCCGGCCGCTGCGACGATCAGGAGGACGCTGAGCCACATCACGTGATGCGGGCCGGTTCGCGCCAGGCGAACGCCGATTCTCGAGCCGGCGGCAATCCCGACGATGAACGAGGCCGCCATCAGCGCGAACGCGTAAGTCGTAGGACCAATGATCAACGCGATGAGGCGTGTCCAGCTGACTTCGAACACGAGAGCGGCAAATCCGGAGACGGCGGCGGCTGTAGACGCAAGGAGTGGCCTGGCCTCCGCGTCCGACGCTTTGGCGCGCGCGCGTTTCGACGGCTGAGAACGCGCTGAAACCGGAGGCGCCCGGCGATGTGCGCGGAGGAGCCAGGTCGCACCAGCGGCCGCGCCAACATTCAAAACGACGGCAGTCCATGTGGTTGCCCGAACTCCGTAAGCGGGAATCAGCCAGAATCCAGCGGCGATCGCACCCGCAGCGGCGCCGATTGTGTTGATCGCATACAGGCTTCCCGCGCCGGTAAGGGCTGCGCCCTCTGCTGACCGGCCGCGATGCGTTTGCGCAACCAACCATGACACCGCCAGCGGGAAAGTCGCTCCCATGGCAGCTGCGGGAATCCCGACGAGCACGAAGCTGATGGCCGCGCGGACGATCGTGAATCGGCCTGACGCCGTGCCGTCCGCATACGCCCATGCGAGTGCCGGTTCGAGGGATGAAAGAGCGGCCGGAAGCGCGATTGCCGCAACGGCGATGAGTACTTCGAGAATCGCATACCGCGCGAGAGCGGTTTCAGGTGCCGGCTTGAGGCGTCCGGCAATCGCCGCTCCAAGCGCGAGCCCGCACATGAAAGCGGCGAGCACGATGCTGGACGAAGCGACCGTGTGGCCGAGCGCGAGCGCGAACAGCCGCACCCAAATCACCTGATAAATCAGCGCCGCAGCGCCGGACGCGCCGTAACACGCGAGAAAGATCCATCGCTGAGTAGACACGGTGCGATTGGGGTAAATTGTAACCACACACCGGCAGGCTGCTCGCGGCGTGAACATTCATGAATGGACGGCCGAATGATTGAGACATTTCGGTTCGCGCTGCGGTCGCGCTCACGCTGCCGGTAGCGACACACTGACCGTCGTGCCTTCTCCGAGCGTGCTGCGAATGGAGAGCGTGCCGTGGTGGTCGCGGGCGATTCGTGCCGCGATGGCCAATCCAAGGCCGCTTCCGCCTGAAGGCGCCGCGCTCCCTCTCACGAACTTCTGCGTCACCAGCGGAATCTCCTCGGGTGGAATGCCGATCCCCGAATCGCTCACGTAGATCGTAACCGTGCCTCCCGCGCACTCCGCAGTGAGATGCACGCGCCGCTCGGTCTGCGAGTAGCGGATCGCGTTGTCAATCAGGTTGTCGAACAGCAGCCGAAGCGCCAGCCTGTCGCCGCGCACCGCCCCTACATCCGGCGGCAGGTTGATCTGCAGGTCGAATCCGGCTTCGTCGAGCTGCATTTCGAACTCCTGCTGGATGTCTTTGAACAGGCTGCCCACCGGCAGAGGCTCGAACGCATATGCCTGCGCGATGTCGGTAATGCGCGAATAGGCGAGCAGATTGTCGACGAGGCGCGACAGCCGCTTCGCCTCTTCAACGACAAGACGCCCATACGATTGAAAGGTGTCGTTGCCGCTCAAGCGGTTCTGCGACCACGTTTCGGCGGCCGCACGGATGATCGCAATCGGCGTTTTCAGCTCGTGGGTGACCGTCGAGACGAAGTCCGACCGCATTTCCGCCAGTCTGGCATTGTTCCGTTCAGCCCGGGCCGTCAGCACGAGGCCGATCGTCAACGCAAAGGCCGAGGCCGCGCCGATTAGAAACGTGCGATTGGCGCCGGCAATCGCATGAGAGAGGGCGACGTCTCCGGCCGCGCTGACCTGCACTTTCCACGGCTCCCGAGGTAAGTCCGAAGGAGGGTCGACCATCAGGTCGGGATCGAAAAACATGAGATCGAACCGCCTCGTGTTGGTGAGCTGATCGCCCTCGCGCAGACGCGGTCCCACGACCTGGGTTCCGGCCGCGTCCACGACGCCATACGCAAGCCCTTCCTCTCCGCTGCCGCTGACGTTCCACACCTGTGCCGTCAAGTCCCGGAAATAATGCTCACGCACCCAGGACAGATTTATCGTGAAGCCGACCACGTCCGCGAGCTGTTCACGGTACACGTCGCTGTAATACAGCTCCGCCACGACCTGGTAGGGCATGCCGTCGAGGGCAATCTGAAACGCAGACAGACGGCTGTGGCGTTTCGCGTCTCTCTGAATTCTGGTGAGGAGAAATTGGCCGATGCCGGCGTTCTGTTCGGTGACGACAGGAAACCGGCTCTCGCGCACGGGGGTGCCCATCCAGGCGGGGCGGCGATCGGGCCGGTTCAGGAATGTAGGCTTGCCCGCCGCGGCGTCGGCGCTCCAGGTGAAAAAAGACTCCGGATAGGGATAGCGTGCAAAAACGCTGGCGACCAGATTGCTGATTTCGTAGGTGCGATCGGTTGCGGCCAGCCGGCTCCATTCTGGAGCCATCAACACCGACTCTTGCACCGCCCGCATGTCGCGAACGATCGCCTTCAACAGCAAGTCAGCGCTTTCGCGCGATCGTCGTTCGGCGAGCAGCTCGTAGCTGCGCCGCCACTCCATCATGGCTCGATAGCCGTAGCCCGACAGGAGCACGACGAAGACGGCTATGCCGACCGGCAGCCAGTCGGCCAGTTGTAGGCGCCACACTGACACGAGATCATCTCGACGCGTCACTTGAGGCCTTGCCCGGCGGGGATGACCGGGCGTATTTTTTAAGTACTGCGCAAGTTATGAAAAAACGAGTGCTGATTGTAGAGGACGATCAGGCGCTTGCCAAGGTGCTCGCTGACAACCTTGCCGTCGAAGGCTACGAGGTTGATCACGTCGCCGACGGCAATCTGGCGCTCGAACGCGTACGCGCGTTCGTTCCAGATCTCGTCGTGCTCGACATCACGCTTCCGGGGATGAGCGGTCTCGAGCTCTGCGATCGTCTCTGGCATCACGGTCACGTTCCCGTTCTCATGTTGACTGGAAGCAGCCGGCACAGCGACAAAGTCGGCGCGCTCGATCGCGGCGCCGATGACTACATCACCAAACCGTTCGACCTCAGGGAGTTCCTCGCGCGAGTCCGCGCGGTGCTGCGACGCGCGCTGGTCGATGCCGACACAGTCCGTATCGGCTCGCTGACGATCAATTTCGCGCAGCGATCGGCCCTTCGCGGCGCGACGACGCTGCATTTGACGGAGCGCGAGTTCTGCCTGCTGCAATACCTCTCCGAGCGGATGGGACACGTCGTGCATCGCGATGAGCTGCTGCACAAGTTCTGGACGACCGAGATGTTGTCGACGCGTTCGGTCGACATCGCGATAGCCCGGCTAAGAAAGAAAATCGAGCCCGACGCACACCATCCGCGATTCATCCATACCGTGCACGGCGACGGCTACACTCTCACGCCCCAGAACCATCCCTGACGCCGCTGCTCGTGCCTCGAGTCCTTCGATCGGCCCTGGCGCTCGCCGGACTCCTGAGCGCGATCAACTGCCAGCCCGCGAATACCAGTTCTCTCGAACCGTCGGTCACTCCTCTCCGTTTCGTGACCGGTCCCGTCGGCGGGGGCTCTCTGCCCCTGGGCGAAGAGATCGGCGCCGCGCTCAGCGCCGGCCTGTCCAACATCGCCATCGAGACCGTTCATAGTGCGGGAGCGGTTTCCAACATTCGCGCCATACAACGCGGCGAAGCGCAATTGGCGCTGACGTTTGCCGACGTTGCCTATCTGGCGTTCAGCGGCCATCTCGGAGCGTCGGATCCGAGGTTCGATCAGGTGCGCGGCATCGCCGTGCTGCAGGTGACCCCGATCGCTCTGGTCGTGAGGCCGGGATTGCAGGTGCGGGGCCCGCAGGATCTTCGCGGGCGCAGTGTCGGCGTTGGCCCGGAAGGAAGCGGCACGGCGGTGACCGCCAGCCTCATCCTTCGCGCGTACGGACTGGACGAACATGAGTTGCACATCGAAACGATCGGTTTTCAAGAAGGCGTGACCAAGCTGTTGAGCGGCAAGCTCGACGCCATGTTCGACAACGCGATTGTCCGGTCGGACGCGTTGAAGCGCGCCGCCGACGGGGGCGCCCGTTTCGTTCCCATCGAAGGGCCCGCGTCCGATCGCCTTCGCCGCGAGTATCCGTTCTTGAGGGTCACGGTGATGGCACCGGAGCTGTATGGAACGTCGGTGCGGACGATCGGAGTGGACGGCGTCCTCATTTGCCGGAGCGATCTGGACGAGACGCTCGTCTACGAGATCACCAGACAGTTGTTTGCGTCGTTGAAATCTCTGGGCCGTGGAGCGCTCCGCTCCATGGATGTCAAGCAGGCCCCCGCCACTCCTGTGCCTCTCCATCCTGGCGCAGCGCGCTATTACCGCGAACGCGAGTTGTCGCGCTGACGGCGTGGAAACATCTTGCGACATCCAGCCGCGCGCTGGACCGTATACTCCCACGCGATCTTCGTCCGATTCTTGCTGTAGATCCGTCACCGGCCATGAAGAAGCGGATTCTTGTAGCAGAAGACGACGCCGCGCTCGCCAGGGTATTGAAAGACAACCTGTTGTCCCAGGGCTTTGATGTGGACTGGGTCGGCGGCGGCGATCTGGTCGAGGACCGGGCAAGGGACTTCGCACCCGACCTGGTGATTCTCGACGTCATGCTCCCTGGCAAAAGCGGCTTCGATTTGCTCGCCTCGCTGAAAGAGCGAAGCCGAACCGCGGTCATGCTGCTCACCGCCCGGAGTCAGCGTCCGGATATTCTCCTGGGCCTCCATCTCGGCGCGGACGACTACATCACGAAGCCGTTCAATCTCGAAGAACTGCTGGCGCGGGTCAGAGCCGTGCTTCGCCGTACCGCGCCGAGCGGTGAGAGCCTCGTGATGGGAAACGTGACGATCAACTTCCTGTCGCGCACGGCTCGCCGGGGCCGCACCGAGCTCTATCTCACTCACCGGGAGTTCGAGCTGCTGCAATATCTCTCCGAGCGCCCCGGTCGCATCGTGCATCGCGACGAGCTGCTGCGGGATGTCTGGGGTTACCCCGACGCGCCGCTTACTCGTTCGGTGGACAACGCCATCCTTCGTCTGCGCAGAAAGATTGAACCGGACGTGCACAATCCCCGCTATATCCACACCATCGTCGGCGACGGATACAGCCTGACGCCCCAAGGCTGAGCGTCGCAACAACTTAGCCGAGACCGCCGCGTTACAACTTGCGACATCGCACCTGCGGGCCCTCGCCATAATCCGATCAACTTTCAAAATGGCGCCAAAGGCGTCGCGACATGACTCTTACCCGGGCCCGCGGAATTCCGGGCGTGGGCTGGATTGCGTGCTGAGCTTTCGCTGACAGTGACGTAACTGGAGGGTATGACGATGGCTATCAACGGGCGAGGGTGGCGTGTTCTCTCCGCGGCGTGTTTCGTCCTCTTCGCGAGCATGGGAGCAGCGTTTGCGCAGAGTGTGTCATCGGCCAGCATCAATGGATCGGTGAAAGATCAGTCGGGCGGCGTGCTGCCCGGCGTCACGGTCACCATCACCAGCCCGGCGCTTCAGGTACGAGAACTGGTGCAGGTGACCGACCCCGAAGGTGCGTATCGCTTTGTCGATCTGCCTGCCGGTGCGTATCAGATGAAATTCGAGCTGACCGGCTTCAGCACCATGATCCGCGGAGGATCTCCGGTTGACCATCGGGTTCGTCGCCCGCGTCGACGAAAGCATGAAGGTCGGATCGATGGAAGAATCGGTGACCGTCAGCGGGTCGAGTCCAGTCGTCGACATCACGAGCACGAGCGCGAGCGTGGCGTTTACAAAAGAGATTCTCGAAAACGTGCCGCGAGGCCGCGACCTTCAGAACGTGCTCGCGATGGCGCCAGGCGTGACGCAGGCACAAGTCGACGTCGGCGGCAGCACGTTGGCGCAGCGGCAGGATACGGCGAGCTACGGCATGGAAGCCCAGCCCAAGCTCCAGTACGAAGGCATGAACATCGCGATGGGCGCCGACCAGAACACGCCGATCTACTTCATCGACAACAGCCTCGATGAAGTGCAAGTGCGCACGTCAGGGAACGACGCGGAGGTTTCGACCCCTGGCGTTTCGATGATCGCGATCATGAAGTCGGGCGGCAACCAGTACCACGGGTCGTATCGAGCCTCGTACCAGCCGGACAGTCTCCAGGCGAACAATCTCAACGACGAACTGAGGAAACAAAACATCAACGCGGCGCCGGAGCTCAAGACGTTCTACGACTTTGCCGCTGATTTAGGCGGCAGGATCATTCGCGACAAGCTCTGGTTCTATGGCGGCTACGCGAAGCAAACCAAGAGCGAGGGCACCTTGGGTTTCGCGGCGGATCCGGGGGCAGATGGCGCGTATCTGACCGGAGACGAGCCGCAGGCATATTTCGAGAGCACGCTCTACCAATATTCCGCGAAGATGTCGTACCAAATGACGAGGAACAACCGTCTCGTCTACGCCTGGCAGCGAGGCGTCAAGACGCAGCCACAAAACGGAGGCGGCCGGCTGCGCCCGCTCGAAGCCACTCGCGATTACTACAACCCGACAGCCATTCAAAAAGCCGAGTGGCAGAGCACGGTGACTCCCCGTCTGCTGTTGAACGCGATGGGCGGATACGCCGGCTACGTCACTGACTACGACGCCGGCCGATCGTATGCGCGGCCCGATTCGCCGAGCCGTCAGGATCTCGAGACAGGGCTCTTCACCGGCTCACACGTCCAGCATCAAGGTAAAACGCGCGACCGCTATCAGGCCGAAGCCAGTGCGAGTTTCTTCCCGGGACGTTCGTTTGCCGGCCAGCACGATTTCAAGACAGGCGTGTCGATCTATTGGGATCGAACGTCGGATGACTGGCTGAACAACGTGGCGGGGAACTACGTGCTGATTACCGACAGGATCAACGGCGTGTCGGGGACGCCGTTCCGCATCAGGGCCTACAACACGCCGGCGGCGCCAAAGGACAACGAAGACATTTACGCGTGGTACTTCAAAGACAGCTGGCGGGCGACGAGCAAGCTGACGTTCAACCTCGGCGTGCGATGGGAATACCAGCATTCGTACCTGCCGGACCAGGACTACGCCGGCGCGCGCGACTTTCCGACGGTGTTCCCGGCGAAACACGTCGACTACCTCGACGTGCAGACGTTCAATCGTCTCGTCCCGCGGCTCGGCGTCGCCTACGACCTGGGCGGCAAGTCCGTCGTCAAAGCCACCTGGGGGCTCTACAACTACATCCTCGGCGACACCTACGGCGACGTGTTCGCCGCAACGGCGACGGCAAACGCCGTGTTCCTCTGGCACGACTTGAACAACGACAAACTGTGGACGCCCAACGAGACGAATCTGGCGTTGAACAACAACACCGATTTCGTGAGCATCACGGCCGCGTCGAACTACGAGCTCAGCCCGGAACTCAACCAGCCGAACACGTGGGAATCGACCGTGAGCTACGAACGCGAACTGGCACCCAGCCTTGGGTTCCGCGTGATGTACATCAACAGGATCGCCGAGGGCACCATCGAGACGCTCAATGCCAAGCGTCCGTACAGCGCGTATAGCGTGCCGATCAACCGCCGCGATCCCGGTCCCGATGGCGTTCTGAACAACAGCGATGACGGCGGCACGATCACGCTGTACGACTACGCCAACGCGTATCGTGGCGCCGCATTCGTCAGCAACAAGCGGGTGAATGCGGACAACACCGATCGATTCAACTCGGTTGAATTCACCGTCACCAAACGCGCATCCGACAGGTGGATGGGGCAAATTTCGTATTTCGCGGTGAAAAATCACCGGTGGCTCGATGGCTCGTTCCAGAGTCCAAACCAGGAGTTCTTCCCTCTCGATGAGACATGGTCCTGGGCCGGCACTGTCAGCGCGAGCTACCGGCTGCCGTACGACATCAATGTCTCAGGGTTCCTCCAGAGCAAGTCCGGCGTCAAGGGGCAGCGCACCAATGAATTCAGGACCGCGGATCCTGATGGCGGCCCGTCGATCGCCAATAACGGCAACACGATTATTCGCCTGGAACAGTACGGAGCCCAGACCCTGTCGGCGTACAACATCCTCAACTTCCGGGCGAACAAAGACTTTCGTCTGGCCGGCACCCGCAGAATCAGCCTCGACTTCGATATTTTCAACCTGCTCAACTCGGCGACGCCGACCGGTGCGGAGTTCGCTTCGGGGCCGACGTTCGGCTATGCGACCGGAGTGACGCCGCCCCTCATCACGCGAATCGGAGCGAGGTTCAACTTCTAAGGGAGGCCTTATGACCAGAATCAGATCGAGCTACGTGGCTGCGGCTCTTGCCGCGGCGGGCGGCCTCTCCGTGGTGATGCTGCTGTTCAGTGCAGGCGACAATCTCACCACGCAGGTGAGCGCGCAAACATCGCCGAAATGCGACATGAGTCAGTACCGCGCGGTGAGCGGCCTCTCCGCGACCGCCGAACAGGATGGGCTTGCGGTAACGTGGACCGGCGCAAGCGGATCGGAACTGCGCGCCCGGTATGCGATCGACAACGGCCAGCCTGTCGTGCGCGAGCTGGCGATTCGCAAATCGGGCGGGCAGTGGGCGCCGCTCGGCCAGAACCTCGTGCCCGAGTTCTACGTGAAGAGCGGTGTCCGGCGTATGACGACACAGCAGGGGGCGCCGCTCATCAACCTGGGTGTCGACATCACGCCGGAAGTGATCGAAAAGAACAAGTGGTACGCGTTCTGGGATGCGCCCTTCGTCATTCCCGGTGTGGCTCCGGAGCAGCCTGCGCGCGGAGGAGAACCAGCGCGCGGCCGCGGCCAGCCTGGACCTGCCTCGCAAAGCGAGCCGGCGGCCCGGAGAGGATCGGTACCGCCCGGGCCTAACGGGCGTGTGTATGGGCTGCCGCGAAAGCCGGAAGAAATCAGGTCGGCGAACGCGACCTTCAAGGCGGCGTCGTGCAGCGTGAAGACCGACGGAAGCAGGGTTGAAGTGGAATTCCCCGGACTATCGATGGGGATTTTTGCGGGCAGCCTTCGCTTTACCTCCTACCAGGGCTCGAATCTGCTTCGCATGGAAGCGATTGCGAAAACTGATGAGCCTTCGGTGGCGTACAGGTACGAAGCGGGGTTGAAGGGCTTTTCTACCGCCCTCACGCCCCGGCTGACGTGGCGCGACCGTGGCGGCGATCCGCAGCAGTACCAGTTCGGAGGAATCAAAAACGACTCGCGGGTGACGGTGAAGGCGAAGAACCGCGTGCTCGTCGCCGGCGGAGGCAGAAACGGATCGATCGCCGCGTTCCCGCCGCCCCACGTGTTCTTCTTCACGCGCGAAGTGGATACGAATCTTGGTTACGTCTGGTATCGCAAGGATGGCGACGCGCAGTTCGGCATGGGCGTGCGTCAGGCCGAAGGCGAAGAAGTGCAGCAGTACATCGAGAACTTCGCGCTGCACAATGCGCCGCCCGGAACGATGCAGCGCATGGCCACCTACTTCCTGCTCAGCCCCGACAATGCCGACGCCACGCGGCAGGCGGTTATGGCATTCACGCACGGGGATGTCTTCAAGCCGGTCCCCGGCTACAAGACGATGGTCAATCATTTCCACCTGCGCTTCACCGAACGGCTGCGGGCATCGGGCTCGCTCGACAACACGTTCGAAGATCTCATGGTGATGAAGTCCACCGGCATCAACATCGTCGGCTTGAGCGACTTCCACGGCGACTTGCGTCAGAACGATCCAGGGCTGGGACGCTTCGAAGACCAGCGTGACTATTACATCGCGTCGCAGAAAGCGTCGGACAAGGACTTCCTCGTCACCAACTGGGAGGAGCCGACAGCGTACTTCGGCGGCCACTACAACGTGATGTTCCCGAAAAACGTCTACTGGTCGAAGGTGCGTACGGCCGACCAGCCGTTTTCCGAAACCCTGCCGGACTATGGAAAGGCGTACCACACCGGAAGCACGACGGATGTTCAACAGATGCTGGATGCGGAAAACGGCTACTGGTTCCACTCCCACCCTCGGACGAAGGGCACGACCGGCTACCCGGACGCCATCTTGGACAAGGCGTGGGTCAAGAACGATCGATACCTCGGCATCGCGTTCAAGCCGGCGATGGGCGACGATCTGTCCGATCCGCGGATGTGCGCGTGGCGTTGCTTCGACGCGATCGACACGATGAACAACATGTACGCGAACACGGGCCTCAAGCCGAAGTTCCTGATCGCCGACGTCGATACGTATCGCAAGGGACCGGAAGACGATATTTACCCGGGCCACCCGATCAACTACGTGAAGCTCGATCGGCTGCCCGGTCCCGCCGATGACTGGACGCCGATTCTGCAGTCGATCCGCAACGGCGATTTCTGGGTCAGCACTGGTGAGATCCTCATCAAGAACTACGCCGTGCAGGGCACAGGCGCCAAACGGACGGTGGTGGCGGACCTCGAGTTCACCTATCCGCTCGAGTTCGTGGAAGTGGTGACGGGAGACGGCAAAAGAGTCGAGACGCAGGTGGTCCGCGCGACCGACACCACCTCGCACGGAACGAAGAAGATCTCGATTCCAGTCGATGCAACCGGCAAAGTGTGGGTGCGGTTTGCGGCGTGGGACTCGGCCGGCAACGGCGCCTTTACCCAGCCATCCTGGCTCAACCCAGCGGCAACGAAGACGACGACCGGCGGCAACTAGTGCGGTTTCCACTCGCACGTACGTGTCCGCCTTTAGGCGGACGTCCGGCTGAAGCCGGACACTACGTACTAAGGGTGATAGTTTCAGGGCGGGCTCTGGTTTTCAGGGTCCGCCCTGTGCTTTTTTGAGATACATTCACGTTCAACTTCCTGATGAGCACCGATCAGATGATGCGGCGACGCCCGGGTGCCGTGTTGTCGGCAGTCGTGATCTCGTTGACGGTTGTCAGCCTCGCGGCACAGCGAAGCGCCGCGCCCGAAGCGCCGCCGTCGGCCGGCGGCCTCAGGACGAACGACACGACGATCCTGATCAACAGCGCCATGCCGGTACCCAGCTGGGCGCTGGCCGAGCGAGAGCTGCTCCGGCTGAACGCAGAAGGCGCGGCTTTCTGGGCGCAGAAGTACCTCGACCCCAATGGCCATCTCCGTGGAGAGCCGCATTTCGGGATTCTCGATGGCCCGGATGATGCGGTCGAGACGATCCGGAACTGGCCGCTGGCACACGCGCTGGGTGGCCCCGAATCGATCATCGAGTTATGGGACCGGGTATGGGAGGGCCATGTCGATCAATTCAGCCAGGCGAGCGATCCGTCAACGGAGCTGGCGAAAAACGGCATGTATTACAAGGAGTTCCCCGGGTCCTACGATTGGGAGCACATCGGGGAAGGCCTGGGTCCGTTTTACTGGTACGGGCTGAGCCGTCCGACCGATGAACGCTATCTCGTCCGTATGCGGCGGTTCGCGGGTTTTTATCTGAACGAAGACCCCGGCGCCAGAAACTACGATCCGAAACTCAAGCTCATTCCGAGCCTGTTCAACGGCAGCCGGGGTGCCAAGCTCACCGAAAACACGCAGGAGGACTGGAACGGCCGCGTGCTTCCGGGAACAAAACCGAGCACGCGATTCCTCAAAGCGACGAATATTCTCGGCGATCATCCGCTCAACCTGAGCGCCACGAATGTTGCACTGCACGCCTACCTGCTGACACATGAGGACAAGTACCGCAATTGGCTGCTCGAGTATGTCGATGCGTGGAAGGCCCGCATCGAAGCCAACGGCGGAAACATTCCGTCGAACATCGGAAGAGACGGCAGCATCGGCGGAGAGTGGGGCGGCAAGTGGTACGGCGGCGTCTTCGGCTGGAATTCTCCCGATGAAGGCGTTCGCAATTATGTCTTCAGGGGTCCTCCCGAGGCGTTCGGCAACGCATTGCTCGTGACCGGCAACCAGGCGTATACGCAGGTCATGCGGCGTCAGATCGACAATCTCTACGCTGCCGCCAGAGTCGAGAACGGCCGGACGCTCGTGCCGCGCTACTTCGGTGACAACGGATGGTACGGTCACGCCGAAGGCGAATCAGCATCTGGATCAGCGACGGGTCTCTTGAATCTTCAGAACGTGGAGGTGGACGTCTACATGTGGTCGTTGACGCCCGGGGATCTCAAACGCGCTCCGAAGCAGGGCGTCACGGTGGGACAGGATCTGCGCTGGCTGGCGTTTCTCGAGAACGGAGATTCGTCATACCCGTTCGAGGCACTGCAACGTGGCGTGGAAGAGGTGCGCGCGGCGGCGGCTCGCGTTCGGGCTGACGACAACACTTACAACTTTCCTCCTCACGCGACCCGCGGAGCAGTTGGGAATCCCGTTGCGACTACCGCATTGGTCAATCTGACGCTGGGAGGAAACGATCCAGGAGGATCGACACATGGCCCTCTGCCTTTGCATACCCAGGTCCGCCATTTCGATCCGGACCAGCGGCGGGCGGGGCTGGCTCAAGACGTGGCGGCGCTGGTTGAGAAGATCCGTCCGGAAGCGATCACGATGACGCTGGTCAACACCAGCCCGTTCCACTATCGAACGGCGATCGTGCAGATGGGCGTGTACGCCGAGCATCATGCGAGCGACGTGACGGTTGGCGGCCGCACGTTCCCTATCGACGCGCCGTACTTTTCAGTGAGGCTGGCCCCGGGTGCGGGCGGGACCCTGACAATCAATCGCCAACGTTACGCGCATCAACCAACACTGGCATTTCCGTGGGATCGAGGCTGGATGGTGAAGAAATGAAAACAATTCAAAAATTCGCGGTCGTGTGTGTCCTGCTCGCTGTATGCCCGTCTCCGGCTGCAGCGCAGTCGGCGATGGCAAATCTCTTCGATCACATCCATCTCGCCGTGCCCGACCAGGCTCAAGGGGTGGCGTGGTATCAGAAACATTTCGGCGGACAGCCGACGAGCGAGGGGACGGAACGGCTGATGTTCGGCGAAACCAGGTTCATCTTCCAGCGGAACGAAAAAGCGCTGCCGAGCACTGGGAGTTCCGTCGACCACATTGGATTTTCGGTGACCGATCTCGACGCGACTCTCAAGGCCGTCGAATCCGACGGCGCGAAGATTGTCACGCCCGCGCGCGACGTCGCCGGCCTGTTCAAGCTGGCGTTCATCGAAGATCCGTGGGGCGTGCGAGTGGAAGTCGTGCAGGATCCGGCCAAGCTCGGCCTGCATCATGTGCATCTGCGATCGCCGGACCCGGCGGCAACATTGGCTTGGTACGTTGACAAATTCGGCGGTGCCGTCGGCAAGCTGAAAGATCGCATCGACGGCATCAATCTCGGCGGCGTATGGCTGCTCGTCGCTCGAGGTGATGCGACGCCCAGCCGCGGCCGCGCCATCGACCACATCGGACTGCGGCCTCTGAACGTCGACACCGTCGTCTCGGAGCTGAAAGCGAAGAGCGTGGCTGTGACGACCGAGCCGCGCGACCTGAAGCTGCCGAGCGGGATCACCATGCGGCTGGCGTTCATCGAAGGACCGGACGGCGTGAGAATCGAGCTCGTGCAGCGCTGAGCGCGGAGTTCGTCAGCTCAGATACGCGATGAGCGGCGTCAGCGTGAGCGGGCTGAGCAGGGTCGAGATGAAGACCGCGCTGGTCACGAAATCGGGCGACGCGTCGAACTCGAGCGCGAGTATCGTGGTCGCCACTGCCACCGGCATCGACGAGAGTACGACAACGGCCTGTCGCGCAGGCCCGGACACATTCAGCAGAGACGTCAGCCCAAGCGCCACAAGCGGGGCCGCGATGAGCGACAGGCAGACGGCGGCGGCGACGAGCCCGGGCCGCTTTGGCCAGGCGGCGCGTTCCAGTTGCATGCCGAGCACGAGGATCATCAACGGGAGTGCGGCGTCGCTCAGCATCGTGATGGGGCGGAGCAGCGGCGTTGGCACCGTTATGCCGGTGCTCAGCACCAGCAGCGCTGCGGCAATTCCGTAAATTGCCGGCATCCTCAGCACGCTTTTCAGGGCGTCGCGAACGCTCCGCCGCCCGGCCGCCGCGAGAAATGCGCCCAAGGTATTGGTGAGGACGGAGCCGGTGAGAAAAAACACGGTGCCATACGACAGCGCGTCTTCCCCGAAAGCAAAGGAGACGACCGGCAGCCCATAATTCCCGCCATTCGAAAACATCACGACGAGAAGAAACACGCTCGACTCTGCCCGGCTGAGACGAAGCGCGAGCGTGAGAAGGCCGCCGAGCAGGGCCATGGTCGCCATGACCAGTACGGCGAGTACCACCATCAGCCCGAATTCGCGGCCGGTTGCTACGGTCGAGATCAGCAGTCGGAACGCAAAGCAGGGGAGCAGCGCATAGAAGACGACGTGAGTGAGCGTGGCGGCGCTGGCATTACGCCACCGCGAAAGGGCAAAACCCGCTCCGGCGATAACGAAGATCGGGAGGAGATCCGTCGTGAAGACCGAGAGCAGGCCCAAAATTCAGCGCTACTGGCCTTCTCGGAATTTCGTGAACGCGCCGTCCATGAACGCGTCCTGTTTTGGCGAAAACGTGTTCATGCACGCATCGTCGGTATAGTCCATGAAGTTACGGATGGGATCGGGTCCGAGCCCCTGGAGGCCCTGCACGCAGGTATTACGTCCGACAGGGCACCCGGATGCCGGGGTGCGTTCTGCTGGCGTGTCGAAAATGAGGTCGTTGAAGAAGCCGCATCCCCCCTGGAACGTATGAAACAACCCCATCCAGTGTCCGACCTCGTGAGTAGCGGTATCGCCGAGGTTGTACGGCACCGCTGAGCCACCAGGGAGCGATGAGTAGAGCAGCACGACCCCGTCATCGCTGGGCGTGGCCTGATACGTCCATGGAAATGTGGCCCAGCCAAGCAGACTGTCACCTGGGTTCGCACTATAAATGTTCAGGTCATCGGCCGTTCCTTGACGAAGCGCCGCTTTGGCTTGTGCCTCTGCGATCGTGCCCGGCGTCATCATGAACCATGCCGGGTTGGTCGTCCGCGTCGTCGCAACGAGATTGAAAGACCAGCCTTGTACGGCGAACGAATCGTTGAGGACTGCGATCTGAGCCTGGATCATCGAGTCGGGAATGTTGCCCTGCGAGGTGCTCGTGCCGTTCCTGATCACGTGGAAATACACGTTGATCACGCCGCCCGTTGCCAGCGTCCCCACACGGGTGTTCTGTTCGATCGCTGTACCAACGTCGCGAAGGATTTCCTGAGCTGTCGTGGGATCAGGAGTTTTCGTCGCGCATCGTGCGCCGCTGTCGACGAACGCGCGCTGGCTCGTCCACGCGCGCTCGCCCAGAACGAAGGGTGCCTGTGCTATTGCCACGAGACCCGGAAGGCAGGTCCACAGCACGATTGTGCCGACGACAGCAGCGGCATACTTCGTCATGGTTTCAGCTCCTTTGCGGAGGTGTCGCGGGGCGTTGCCCTCGGGTGATTTTTCCGGCGCTACATTACCGTATCGTTGGAATTTCCGCTAGTATCCAAACAGGTCTTCGCCGTCAGGAGGATGTCATGCGCTTCGTCTGCGGATTGATCGTGGTGGGGCTCGCCGCATCGCCGTTCGTTCGCGCACAGCAAGGCGCGGAAGTTGCGCCGCCGCCGCTGCTGACGGCCGAGCAGGACCACAAACGCATGATGGACCTCCTCAAGATTTCCGGCTTCCCGCCAGGCGCCGTGAGCTCGAGCCCGGACACCTATAACGAGGCGCTCGCCAATCCCTATCCCAATCTGCCCGATCCATTGACCCTGAAGAACGGCGGAAAAGTGACGACGGCCGCGATGTGGCGGACGCGGCGCGCGGAGCTCATAGAAGAGTTCGAGCGGGAGATTTACGGGCGGCGGCCGAAGAACATACCAGCCGTGAGCTGGCAGGTAGTGAACACCACGACCGGTCAGAGCGGTGAAGTGCCGGTGGTGACGAAACAGCTGCTCGGCCGCGTCGATAACTCGGCGTATCCGGCGATCAGCGTCAACATTCAGGCGGTTCTCACGCTTCCGTCGAATGCACGCGGTCGGGTGCCGGTCATGATTCAGTTCGGCGGCGGTGCGTTTCAGCTGCCTGCGAACGTCACGACTTCGCCGAATCCGTGTCCTTCTCCGGGAGATACCACCAGTCCAGGCGATCGCGGGACCCACTCCGCAGGAGCAGGTTCTCTCACGAGGCTGGGGGTACGTGAATCTCAACATCGGCACCGTGCAGGGAGATTGCGCGCCGGGACTGCAGGCGGGCATCATCGGTCTCGTCAATCACGGCCGGCCGCGAAAGCTCGACGACTGGGGCGCGCTCTCCGCATGGGGATGGGGCGCCAGCCGCGTGCTCGATTATCTCGAGACCGATTCGGCGGCCGATGCAGCGAAAGTCGGAGTACAAGGTCACTCACGCGCGGGCAAAGCAGCGCTGCTGGCCATGGCGCTCGACGAGCGCTTCGCCATTGGATACATCAGCTCGTCCGGCCACGGAGGAGCCAAGCTCCACCGCCGGAAATATGGCGAGACCGTCGAGAACCTCGCGACCCGCTTCTACTATTGGATGGGCGGCAACTATCTGAAGTACACCGGGCGATGGGACGCGATGCCGGTCGATTCGCACGAGTTGATCGCGCTCTGCGCGCCGAGACCTGTGTTTCTGAGCGCCGGGAATGGTCCCGGGCCCGTCAATCCTGACGGGACCGTGCAGATCAACGACGCGTGGGTCGATCCGAAGGGTAGCTTTCTTGCGGCGGTTGCCGCGGGTCCTGTGTATCGACTGCTGGGAAAAACGGATCTCGGCACCGCCGAGTTCCCTCCCATTGATACCGCCGTTATCGCCGGAGACCTCGGGTTTCGCCAGCACACCGCCGGTCACACAGCGAATCCGACGTGGCCGACGTTTCTGACGTTCGCGGATCGGTACTTCGGCCGCCCCGTGTCGGCTCGATAAGCCTTGAGGTTTCTGACTTTACTTCGCAGGCGGCGTTGCCGTTTGTGCGGCGGGCGCCGGCGGTGCGGGCGGCGGAACGACGGGAATCGCGGCGCCGCGATGACAGGTCGCGCATTCGACGCGCGCGATCTGATCCGCGGGTTTCTTGATCGCCGTGGCCAGCCTGGCATTGAGGTCGGTGGTCATCCGCATCATCTCGCGGCTGACGTCTTTGGTCACCTTCGTGTCGGCGGCCATGTCGTTGGTCGGATCTCCAGGCTTTGTCCAGATGTGGCAATGCCCGCACTCTACGCCGAGCGCCGCGTTGAACGTCCGCATGATCGCGACGACCTGCGGCTGCGGCATGTCTTTCGGCAGCACTTGCAGGTTTTTCATCGGGACCGGGGGCTTCGCGCCCGCGGCAGGTGCTTGCGCGAACGCGAACGAAGAAATCAGGACGCAACCGACGGTTATAACGAAGCGTATGGACAGCACAGCGCCTCCTATGAAGTGGCAGCACTATACACCGAAGGCCAGGGCCGGCGGTGCAGTTCACCTCAACTTTGCCGATAATGTTCGACGGGACGGTTCCCGGAATGCACTGAGGAGATGAGATGAGCGACGGCATGTACGGCGTAACTCGGCGCGCGTTTCTCACCAGAACCGCGGCAGCGGCGGCATTGGCCGGCGTCCCAGCGGACCTGCTCGCACAAGATGCGCCCGCTACCCCGCCAGAAATCAACGCCGCCGGACGACCGCAGGGCACCGACAAATTCGGCCCGAGTGTCGATGGCCTTCCAATCATCGACGCACACATTCATCTGTTCGATGGCCGGCGAACTCAAGGGATGGGCTACATGGGCTCGCCGGAGTACCGCGCCCTGTCGCAGACGGCGTTGCCGTCGATGTACGCGCCGCTGGCCCGTCCCTCTGGCGTTGTTGGGGCAATCATCGTCGAGTCGAGTGCGAGGCTCGAAGACAACCAGTGGTACCTCGACGTGTCTCAGGCGGATCCGATCATGGTCGCCGTCTCGGGACGACTCGATCCGTACAACCCGCAGTTCGGAGAGCATCTGGCGCGGTTTCACAAGCACCCGCTGTACCGTGCCATTCGCGCCAGCCGTTTCTACACAAACACGGATGGCAAGATCACGCTCGACGCGGTGGCGGTTGAAAATCTGAAATTGCTGGCTCAGGCGGATCTGGCGCACGACACGGCAAATCCGTCGATGCCGCTGATGACGGCCAACGTGCTGCTCGCCGACGCCATTCCCACGCTGCGAATCATCATGGATCATCTGCCAGTGTTCGATCCCACGCCCGAAGGCCGCCCGGCGTATGAGGCTGTGGTCAAGGAAATGGCCGCGCGCCCGAACATCTTCGTCAAGCTGACCGAGGTGTATCACCCTCGGGTCGATACCAAGCAGGTAGTGGCGGAATACATGCCGTTGCGGGACCGGCTCGAATATCTATACGGCGTGTTCGGAGAGGACCGTGTGATCTTCGGTACCGACTATCCGAACTCCTACGGCGTCGCGACCATCTCCGAGGAGGTGGGGCTGATGAAAAAATTCTTCTCTACGAAGACGCGGGCGCAGGCGGAAAAGTATTTCTGGAGGAACGCGGCACGGGTCTACAAATACGCTAAGCGCGCCGCCGACCAGCCCAGCCTCGCGTGATCACCGCTCGAAGGTAAAGGACAGATACATCAGTCTGCCCTCGCGCTGGATCTGCAGTGTGACCGGCGCGCCCGGCGTCATCTGGCGCAGGGCGTCCTGGAGGCTCTGCAACGTCGAGAGCTGCAGGCTGTTCACGCGACGAATGACGTCCCGCGGCTGCAGTGCCACGTCGCTCGCCGCACCGGCGGTGCGCGCCACGACGATGATGCCGTACGGATCTCTGAGTCCGGTCGCGGCCGAGGCGATGCGCTTGTCGATCTCGACGCCGAGAATGCCGAGCTCCGGAATGAGATTCTTCTCGGGATCGGCCATGGCGGAGACGTCATCGAAGTCGCTCCGCATCTCCACCGGCGTAACGGTGAGGGCCATCGGCTTCCCTGCGCTGATCACCTCGAGCCGCACGGGATCCGTCGAATCTCTCAGACGGAAGTTGTAGATGACCGTGGGAAGGTTTTCCGCGGGCTGCCCGTCCACCGTGACGAGGATGTCGCCTATCTTCAGGCCCGCCGCCTCCGCGGGGCCGCCAGGCCACACATCCGAGACGATGACTCCGTAATCGCGCGTCAGCACGAGCGAATTCGCCATCGTCGGGGTAATCGTCTGCAGGCTCATCCCCAATTCCTGCCGCCGCAGATGACCGTATTGTTTCAGCTGGCGAACCGCGGTTCGGGCGGTAGCGCTCGGGATGGCAAAGCCAAGGCCGTCGCTTCCTCCGGACTGCGACACGATGAACGTGTTGACGCCGACGACTTCGCCCCTGATGTTCACCAGCGGGCCTCCGGAATTGCCCGAATTGATAGGGGCGTCGGTCTGGATGTAGATGAGGGGCGAATCGGGATCGACCTGCCGCGCCACCGACGAAACCAGCCCATGCGTCAGGGTGTTGCGCAAGCCGATCGGGCTTCCGAATGCGAACACGGTTTCGCCCTGACGCAGAGCGGAATAGGTCGCGAGCGGCAGCGCCGGCAGCTTCATGTCGTCGACTTTCAACAGCGCCAGATCGAGCTCGCTGGCAACGCCGACGATTCGCGCGGGAATGAGCGTTGATTTGGCCGAGAGCGCGGTTGCCAACGTTCCGTCCGCGTTGCCGGCTGGCAGTACGATTTGGACCCGTCGCGCGCCGGCGACAACGTGGGCGTTTGTCAGGATGTAACCATCTGCCTCGATCACGAACCCGGATCCGCTGGACCGTTGCCTGCCGACGACCACCGCGGTGTTGCCGGCCGATCCTTCCGTTTGCGGCCCATAGCTGCTGACCAGGATCTGCACCACGCTCGGCCAGACCTTCTTGGTGAGCGCATCGATTGATTCATTCATCCGCACGAGCGGATCGGCAGGGGGGGCGGTTTGGGAACCGGTTTCTGCCCGGATTGCGCCTGTGGCGCCACAGGAATCAGAAGAAGTACCAGCGCCAGAAGCCAGGTCGTACGGCGGAGCAGGTGACGGAGCAAAGTCATCGCAGCGGCGTCAGCAAAGCAAGTACCACGCGCTATCCAGATGGAAAAATGCCGAACCGCACCATTAGTGGGGATTTAGACAGTTGCGGGCGGTTACCGGCGGCGGTACGGCTACGGAATGTCGTGAGACCGCCGAGATGTGGTGAGGCACTACCTTGGAGTAATTCCAAAAGTTGATCTATTCTTTTGCGTGGTGATTGACCCGGCACACCTCCTGCGGCAACACGGTATTCAGGTAACGGCTCAGCGGCTGGCTGTATTGCGGGCCGTCGCGGGTCGGCCTCACATCACAGCTGACGGCGTGGCCGATGCCGTTCGGGCCGAGATCGGTGCCATCTCGCTCCAGTCGGTGTACGACGCGCTCAGCGTCCTGGTTGTTGAAGGACTCCTCCGCCGCATTCAGCCAGCCGGGGCAGCGGCGCGATTCGAGGATCGGGTCGGCGACAACCACCACCATCTAATCTGCCGGAACTGCGGTTGCATGGTCGATGTCGATTGTGCCGTGGGTTCGATGCCCTGTCTCACGGCGGCCGACGGCAGGGGTTACGAGATCGACGAGGCCGAGGTCGTGTACTGGGGCCGCTGTCCGGATTGCCTGGGGCGATCCCGTTCGCCCGCCTCCGCCAAGGCTACGGCGGGCAGGCGACACAAACGCAAGAAAACGCGAAGATCGCGACGAAAGTAGAGGTCAACGTCAACATGGAAAACGAACAGAAGTGCCCGTTCTCGGCCAAGGCCCACACCGGCAGAGGGAACCGCGAGTGGTGGCCGAATCAGTTGAACTTGAGCGCCCTCCACACGAACCACCCGGCAGGCGATCCGATGGGAGAGGCGTTCAACTACGCCGAAGAGTTCAAGTCCCTCGATCTCGCGGCGGTGAAGAAAGACATCGAGGCGGCGATGACGAAGTCGCAGGACTGGTGGCCGGCGGACTTCGGTCATTACGGCCCTCTGCTCATCCGCATGGCGTGGCACAGTGCGGGCACCTACCGCATCCACGACGGCCGTGGCGGAGCGGGGTCGGGCATGCTGCGTTTTGCGCCTCTCGGCAGCTGGCCCGACAACGCGAACCTTGATAAAGCGCGCCGGCTGCTCTGGCCGATCAAACAGAAGTACGGCCGGAAGATCTCGTGGGCCGACCTGATGGTCCTGACCGGCAACGTCGCCCTGGAGTCGATGGGATTCAAAACGTTCGGCTTCGCCGGAGGGCGCGAGGATCGCTGGGAGCCCGAGCACGTCAACTGGGGATCCGAGGCCACGTGGCTCGGCGACGAGCGCTACAGCGGCGACCGGCAACTCGCAAACCCATTCGGAGCAGTCCAGATGGGCCTCATCTATGTGAACCCCGAAGGCCCAAACGGCACCCCCGACCCCGTCGCCGCCGCGCGCGACATTCGTGAAACCTTCCGCCGGATGGCGATGAACGACGAAGAGACGGTGGCGCTCATTGCCGGCGGCCACACATTCGGCAAGACGCACGGTGCGGGACCGGCGACACACGTCGGCGCGGAACCGGAGGGCGGCAATCTCGAGGAGCAGGGTTTCGGCTGGAAGAGCAGCTATGAAACCGGCAGAGGAACCCACACGATCACGAGTGGTCTCGAGGTCACGTGGACCACGACGCCGACCAGGTGGGGTCACGACTTCTTCAAGCACCTCTTCGAATACGAGTGGGAGCTCACCACGAGTCCGGCAGGCGCGAAGCAGTGGAAGCCGAAGAACAGCGCTGCTGACGGCACGGTACCGGACGCCCATCATCCGGGCAAGAAGATCGCCCCAGGGATGCTGACGACCGACCTCGCACTTCGGTTCGACCCCGCCTACGAGAAAATCTCACGGCGCTTCCACCAGAACCCCCAGGAGTTCGCGGACGCCTTCGCAAAGGCGTGGTTCAAGTTGACGCACCGCGATATGGGTCCCATCTCGCGCTACCTCGGTCCCGAAGTTCCCAAGGAGCCGCAGTTGTGGCAGGACCCGGTTCCCGCGGTCAATCACGACCTGATCGACGCGAAGGACATCGCCGCGCTGAAGGGCAAGATCCTCGCATCGGGCTTGTCGATCGCGCAGCTGGTCTCGACCGCCTGGGCGTCGGCGTCGTCTTTCCGCGGTACCGACAAGCGTGGCGGAGCCAACGGCGCTCGTATCCGCCTCGCGCCGCAGAAGGATTGGGAAGTCAACAATCCGCCGGAGCTGGCGAAGGTGTTGAAGACTCTGGAGAAGATCCAGAAGGAGTTCAACGATGCGCAGCCGGCGGAACGAAGAAGGTTTCGCTTGCCGACCTGATCGTGCTGGGTGGATGTGCGGCGGTTGAGAAGGCGGCAAAGGACGGCGGCGCCAACGTGCAGGTGCCCTTCACGCCAGGACGCACCGATGCGTCGCAGGAGCAGACCGACGTGGAATCGTTCGCTATTCTCGAGCCGGACGCGGACGGCTTCCGCAACTACGTTGGACCTGGACACCCTGTGCCAGCCGAGCATCTGCTGATTGAGCGGGCGTTCAGGCTGACATTGAGCGCGCCGCAGATGACCGCCCTCGTTGGAGGCCTGCGCGTCCTGCATGTGACCGCCGGCCAGAACGGTCTCGGCGTGTTCACAAAGCGGCCCGGTACCTTGACCAACGACTTTTTCGTCAACCTTCTCGACATGGACACGGCGTGGCTGCCGACGTCCGACGCCGCGCAGAACTTCGAGGGGCGTGGCCGCACGAAGAGCGACGTCACGTGGACTGCCAGTCGCGTCGATCTCGTCTTCGGATCGAACTCGGAGCTTCGTGCGCTTGCCGAGGTCTACGGGTCCGACGACGGCCGAGAGAAGTTCGTTGCCGACTTCGTGGCAGCGTGGGACAAGGTGATGAATCTCGATCGTTTTGACTTACGAACGTGAACCGCGATGAAAGGAAGGCCGTATGAGGACAACGTTGCTGGTAGCGATGCTCGTGGGCACCGTGTTCATCGGTGTGGCCCCTCCATTAATGGGCCAGGAGAAGGGCAACACGGCGGCGGCCGAACTCGCCCGCGATTCGCAGGCAGCCTTGCAGCAGTTGAGTGCGAGCGTCCCGCTGGCGAAGGTGCTGACACCCACCGCCCACGCGATCCTGGTCTTTCCCTCCATCACAAAAGCCGGCCTCGGTATCGGCGGCCAGTACGGCGAGGGCACGCTGTTCAAAAAGGGAGCCCCGGCCGCTTACTACAAGACCACTGGTGCGTCGTTCGGGATACAGATGGGAGGGCAGCGGTACGGCTACGCGATGTTCTTCATGAACGCCAAGGCGCTCGCGGAACTCGACAACGCGAAAGGCTTCGAGGTCGGTGTCGGCCCCAGCGTCGTCATGGTGGACGAGGGCATGGCGAAGACCACCACCACTTCCACCATGAAGGACGACATCTATGCGTTCGTCTTCGGGCAGAAGGGATTGATGGCTGGCCTCGGCCTGCAGGGAAACAAGATCACGAGAATCACGCCGAAGTAGAGCGACGCGTATCGGCGTCGGTCGCTCTACTTCGCCCCGTCCTGCTTTCGCTTCAATTCGTCGGCGTGCACGTCGAGGCGCACCGTTGGTGCGAACGCCAGCAGGACATTGCCCGGCTGTCCTCCCTGGAAACCTGGATATCCCGAGCCGATGAACACCATGCCGTTGGCCACGATCGGCCCGCCCGACGCCGCCGAGCCGCCTCGCGCGGGAACGCCGTTGACCGTGGTGAACTCTTTGGCGCTATCGAACTCCCACAGCAGCTGACCGGTGCGGGACGAAGTTGCGCGAACCATGCCGTCGCGCGCGCCCGAGAGCAGCACGCCAGGAATCAACGTGACCGCACCGACGACGCCTCGCTGGTTTTCGCGTCCCGCGGTGGAACGAGCGGTGAGTACCACACCTCTTCGCCGGTTTTGAGATCGAGCGCGAGATGCGCGCTGCTGATCAAACCGAAATAAACCTTCTCGCTGTCCACGGCGCCGCCGAAGAGCGTCTCACCTCGTCCGCCCGCGATTTCGCGCGCCACGTCCTGCTTCCACAGCACCTGTCCGTTGTCCGGGTTGAGGGCCCAGACGAGCCCCTGCTTCTGCGGCGCGACGAGGATGTCGCGGCCGTCGGCGGTTGTCGCAAGCGCAGCAGGTGCCGCGAAATCCCAATCGGGACCGAGCACCGCAGGGCAGTTCTCCGGCGGATAAGGAATGGCGGGTCCTCCGGCTCGACCGCCACGTCCGCCGCCGCCTCCGCGGGCGGGCCATGCTCCCCCGGGAATAACCTGCGGGCACCCGTTGTGCCAGGTGTCTGCCGGGAGTGCCTGCATCGACCACAGCACTTTACCCGTGTCGATGTTCATCGCCATCACGGCGTTGGCTGTTCTGGGTGTGCCCGAGAACGCGTTGCCGGTTGTGACGTAGAGCGCGCGCCTCTTGACGTCGATCGTGGGCGTTGCCCAGATGCCGGCGCCGGACGGCTCGAGCATGTCTTTTCCGCGCGAGTTCTTCCCGACCACCTTCGGGACGTCCGGAATCGTGTAGGTCTTCCAGATCTGCCGGCCGGTGGCCGCGTCGAGCGCCGACATGTAGCCGCGGAAGGAGCAGCAGGGGTGATCGGCTTGTCCAGATTCCGGTTCCTCGAGCGAGGCGACCGGCACATACAGACGACCTTCTAACAGCACCGGTGTTCCGGTGATTCGCGCGAGAGGATGTGGGTCGGTGAGCGTCTTCCAGATTTGCTCGCCGGTGCTGGCCGAGAGCGCGTAGGCGTTGCCGCGAATGTCACCGAAGTAGATGATGAGCCGTGGGTCCTTCGGGTTGATCTGGCCGATTGTGAACCCGCTCCGCACTGCCGAGTCAGCACGGAAACCCCAGTGCACGCATCCCGTTTCCGCGTCGAGCGAATAGACGTAACCGGCGTTCGAGGTCACATAAAGACGCCCATCATGCACCGTCTGGCCGTAGAGGGCCGTGGCGCCAGGAAATCCGAATGCCCACTTCAGCTGCAGGCGCGACACCTGCCCGGGCGACAGCCCTGCGGCTGAACCCGGCTGGTAGCGCGAGTTCCGATAATCGACGCCCCAGCCGTTCCATGCGGGGGCACCGGACTGGCGGACCTGCGGGCTGCTCGCGCACCTGTTCGGCATCTTCTCGGGCGCCCCGACCAGTTCGCCGTCGATCTTCCGGCCGCCGACCCATTCGGCGATCAATCGCTTGTCCTCGTCGCTCAGTGAAGCGGCCATGTTCCGCATCGAGCCCGTGGTCATGATTTCGAGGATCCGTTCCGGCGTCATCTGCTTGAGCACGGCCGTCTTCGGCGCCTGGTGGCCAGGGTCGTTGCTCTCGTGGCACGAGGCGCAGTTGGTGAAGTACTGGTTGATGCCCGCGCTTTCCGACTGCGCGAACGCCGCCGTTGCACACGCGAGCACCGATCCGAATACGACCGCGCTCCACGCGCGGCGCCCCTTACTTTGTTGTGTAGTAGTCATATGTGTAGGTCCACGTGAACTGCTGGCCGGGTTCGATGTTGAGATCGATGTAGGGCTCCGGCGCGACCACCGTCCGGATAGACCAGTACCCGAAGCGTGTCACCGGCCGATCGCCCGTGATGTGCACGCCCGCGCCCGTCTTCCTGTTCTCGATGCGGATGTCGTTGTCCCTGGCTTCGGCGCCAAAGCCGGTGAAGCCGGCCGAATAGCACTCGGCGCCTTCGAGCACCTTCGAGTACACAATCTTGCTGCCCTGCGGGCTGGCCAACGCCTGCATCTGCGGCTGGCCGCACTGGCTGCCGATGCGCGCGCCGGCTGCCAGCGGCGCGTTCGGATCAACCGGCGGTGGGCCCTGGCGGCCGGCTGCGCCTGCGCCCCGGCCACCGCGCCCGGCGGCGCGCGTCATCGTCCACGGCACGGTGATCTCGACGTCGGGACCAGTCGGCTGCATGTCGATGGTCGTGAAGTTATGGTTGTAGACGTTGGTCACGATGGGCTTCGCACCCGTGTTCCTCATGACATGCGAGATCGTCATCTGCGGCTTGCCGGGCGTCAGCCGGACGACCTTCGTATAGATGTAGCCGAAGTTGATCGACGGCTCGCTCAGCGTATGCGTGAACTCCACCGCGTCACGCGAGGTCTTGACGTCCCACTTCCCGCCATTGGCAATTACGTAGGGACGCGAATGGTTGTAGTTCATCTCGTCGCGCTTCAGGACGCCGATGCCCGGCTTGACGAACAAGCCGCCAGCCGGCACGTCGTCGTGGCCGACGGCGCCGAATTCTTCTGCAGGGCCCACCATCGCCGTGAAATCGGCGGAGATGACGTCCTTGCTGGGCCCTTCGTAGCCGAAATCATAGATGTCGGTGATCTTCGAGAACCAGATCCCGTAGTATTCGTGCCCCTTGTACTTAAGACTCCCGATCGCTCCTGACCAGTCGAAGCGCGTCGTCGTGTAAAAGCCGTTCTTCGCGTCGGGCAGATAGATCGTGGCGGCGATCTCGCCGTTGGTGATCTGATGAGTAGGATAGTTCTGGGCAGACACCAGTACCACTGCCGTGGCCAGCGCCGTTGCCGTTGCGAACAGTCTGATAAGGGTTGTCATCTTCTTCATAACTCCATCCGTTCCGGTTCAGGATCTTAGACTCAGATGCGCGACGCTGTAGGACCGCGGCGGCAGCTTGAACGACATGCGGCTCCCCGCAGCGGGCGGGGCCAGCGCCTGCGGCACGACACGCCGCGGTTGGTCGAAGGTGTTGAACGCTTTCAGGTCTGGGCCGGTGATCGTTTCGCATGAGAGCACGCTCGCCGGGACAATGTCCTGCCACTCGAGCACGACCTCGCGCTCGCCATCGAGATCGCGGTTCAGCATGAGCACCGCGGCCTGCCCGGCGGATTCGTCGATCGTGGCGACGAGGTCGACGAACGGCACGTCCCCGTTACGCGCGAAGTCAGGCTGCAATCCGGCGCCGCTGATGGGATAGGTCTCCGACTCGACCCGAAGATCGAGCACGCGGCCCCGCGCGTACCGGAGTGCCCAGGCATACGGGTAATAAATGCTCTGACGAAGGACGCCTGTCTCGTTGGTCACGAGCGGCGCGATGACGTTGACGAGCTGCGCGAGGCACCCGATCCGCACGCGATCTGAATTGCGCAGCAGCGTGTTCACGAAGCCGCCCACCAGCAGCGCGTCCTCGAGGTTGTAGACCTCCTCGAGCAGTCGGGGTGCGGCGGTGCCGCGGCCGTCGCTCGCCTGCGCGCCGCGCGCGCGGTACCAGACGTTCCATTCGTCGAACGACAGCCACAGCCGCTTCGGCGAGCGCTGCAGGCCCTGGACGTAGTCGCATACCGCGGCCACTTCGTGAATGTGGCGATCCATGTCCAGGTTCATCGCCAGGTAGCGTGCGCTGCTGTTGTTCGACCACCGTGCCGTGTTGCCGTAATACGCGTGGAGCGAGAGGCCGTCGACCTGGTCGTAGCACTCTTCGAGCACTTCGCGGTCCCAGGCGAGGTAGGTCGGCATGAAGGTGCCGCTCGATCCGCATGCAATCAGCTGCAGCTTCGGGTCGATGACCCGCATCTGCTTTGCGGCGTCGCGAGCCTTGCGGCCGTACTCGCGTGCCTGCAGCTGCCCGATCTGCCACGGCCCGTCCATTTCGTTGCCGAGGCACCAGTAGCGGACGTTGTGCGGCCGTTCGTAGCCGTGCGACCGCCGCAAATCGCTCCAGCGCGTGCCGCGCTCGAAATTGCAGTATTCGACGTAGGCGACGGCCATCTCGACGCTTCCCGTACCGAAGTTCATTCCAAGCAGCGGCTCGGTGCCGGCCATGGCGCACCAGTCGATGAACTCGTTGGTGCCGAACTGGTTGGACTCGAGCGAATTCCACGCGCGCTCGAGCACCGTTGGCCGCTGGGCCTTCGGCCCGACGCCGTCGAGCCAGTTGTACCCGGAAACGAAGTTGCCGCCCGGGTACCGAACGGTGGGCACGCCGAGTTCCTTGACCTCGCGCGCGACGTCGGTGCGGAATCCCCTGGCGTCGGCCAGCGGCGATCCGGGCTGGTACACGCCGGTGTAGACGGCGCGGCCGAGGTGCTCGAGGAACGATCCGAACAGGCGGCGATCGAAGTCGCTGCGGCCGGAGCCTCTGCGAAGGTATGCGCGCGCGGGTCCGGAACTCTGCGCGTAACCGATCGCCTGCGGCCACGATGCGATCGCGACACCGACGCCAGCACTGCCGAGGCCGGCGAGGAACGAACGTCGGTCGAGGGATTGCATGAGACTGGTTCGGCGCCGCGATGGTAGCATACGCCGACGACACGAATCGATAATCGATAGCCGCTGTCCGAATTGGTCACAATCCGCATTCTTGGATATTCCCCGGAGAAAGTGCGCATTCTTCGCAAATCGATAATCGATATTCGTTGACACTTCTTTCGCCGCCTGCATATAGTTCATTCATCCAAAACACGGTTCCACGATATGAAACGTCAGGCCGCGGCCAGACGTTGAAGGAGGAAAAACATGACCAGTCACCTCGTTGGGCTTCGGCCACACCGGCAGCGGCTCGGCCATGCGGTTCTTGTCGCAGGAATGTTGATCGTGGCTGCGGTCCACCTGCCCGCGCAGGCGTTATACGGATCACTGGTCGGTAACGTGGTGGACGAGACGGGGGCCGTCATTCCAGGCGCCGTGGTCACCATCACGCAGAAGCAAACGAATCAGACGCGCGAGCAAGCGACACCCGTAAACGGTGCGTACTCGTTTCCCAATCTGGCGCCAGGTACCTACGACATCGTCGTGACGCTGCCCGGCTTCAAGACATTCACCACCCGTGATATCGCCGTCAACATCGGGGCAATCGTGCGCGTCGATGCGAGGCTCGCTATCGGGACGCTCGAAGAGTCCGTCGTGGTGAGCGGCGAGACGGCGATCCTGCAAGCCGACAGCGCCGCGTTGCAGTCGGTGACGACGGCCGAGGTACTCGCGAACCTTCCGATCAACGGTCGCAGCTATCAGAGCCTGTTGACGCTCACACCCGGTGTCGCGCAGCCCTCGTATTTCCAGGTTGGCGGTATCAACAACCCGTCACGTTCGATGCAGGTATCGGTGAACGGACAACCAGCGACCAACACGGCCTTCCGCCTCGACGGCATGTCGGTGACCAATCAGTGGATTCCCGCGCTGCAAGCGTACAGTCCTGGAATCGAGGCGATCGAGACCGTGAACATCGTCACGAGCAACTTCGAGGCCGACCAGGGCATGGCCGGCGGCGCCGCCGTGAACGTGCAGGTCAAGAGCGGCACGAATTCGCTGCACGGGTCGGCATTCGAATACTTCGAGCACGCGAATCTCCGTTCGAGGAATTACTTCCTGCCGTCCAGCAGCGAGAAGCCGAAGGGAACAAAAAACATCTACGGCGGCACGATCGGCGGGCCGATCAAGCGGGACAAGCTGTTCTACTTCTTCAGCCTCGAGACGACCGATTCGAGATTGGTGGGCGGGCCGTTCATCGGGTCGTCCGCACTGCTGCTCTCGCTGCCACCGACCGAGCTCAGGGGTGGAAACTTCGCCACCACCGGCACGGTGATTTATGACCCGCAGACGGGTAACCTGAACGGCACCGGGCGTACTCCGTTCGCCTTTGCGAACTGTCCCGGGATGACGTCGACGAGCGATCCGCGGTTCGCATCGTGCAACTACATTCCGACAGGCCGCCTCAGCCCGGTGGCGCAGCGGCTGTTGGCCTACATGCCGCCGACGACGGGTACGGTCAATAACTACGTGTCGGCGCCACCATTCAATTCGCTCTTCTACAAGATCGATTCGAAGGTCACGTGGGCGCCGACGAGCCGCCTCAACGTCAACGCGCGGATCAGCGGCCTGCACGATGACATGAACTCCGCCGGCCTCTACGGGGATGACAATCCCCTGAGCCTGGGCACCGATCTCAACGCCAAGATTTTCAGCTATTCACTGGCGGCGACGATGACGTTGACTCCCAATCTCGTCATGGACGTGGTCGGAGGTGCGACAACGCCGCACACCTATCAGCAACCAAATGGAGTGCAACAGTGCTGGGCCGACATCATGGGCATTCCGAATGCCTGCCAGGCCCGGGACTGGGCGCTGCCCCAAATGGAGATCACGGGATTCACGTCGCGCGGCGGCACGTCAGGCGGCACCCAGCCCCTTGGGAACAACGGGTTCAGCTCCTCAGTCCTCGACTACAACGATGGCCAGTATCAGGTGGTCGGTAATCTCGGCTGGACCAAGGGCGACCACAACGTGAAGTTCGGCGGCGACTTTCACTGGCAGACCATGAATCACTACGAGATCAGCCCGCTGACCTCCATGGCGTTCACCGGCATCGCAACCACGCTGAATGGAGGTGTCGCGGCGAATTCATACAACGCGTTGGCCGACTTCCTGCTGGGGCAGATCGGCGGAAACATGAGCAACGCCCAGGTGCCTCCATGCGTCATCGCCGACGCCTGCGCGCCGGAGCGGCCCGTGACGATGCGGGAGCGCGAAGTCGGATTCTACGTGCGCGACCAGTGGCAGATTGGGCAGAAACTGACCGCCTCCTTCGGATTGCGATGGGAATACTACCCGGTGCCGGTTCGCGCAGACCGAGGAGTGGAGCACTTCGACCTCGCGACCAACCGCGTGCTGATGTGCGGCATGGCGAACAACAGCGACACGTGTGACGTGTCGGTTCAGAAGGATCTCTTCACACCTCGTCTGGGCATCGCCTACCGTCCATTCGAATCCTTCGTCATCCGCGCCGGATACTCGCGGAATCCGCAGAACGACCACATGTACCGCGGTGCGACCTACACCTACCCTGCGTCGATCACGATCACGGAGTCGGGGCTGAACTCATTTCAGCCGGCGGGCACGCTGGAGAAAGGCTATCGCGTCTCTCCGATTCCCGACTACAGCACCGGCTCACTGGCCCTGCCTCCTGGCGCAGGGGTCACCACGGCCCCCGACGCGTACATTCGAGGAGCCATCACGGCGTTCAACGTGACGGCACAGAAGTCGATCGGGCGAAATATGAGCGTCCAGGTCGGATACGCGGGGAACCGCCAGCGCGACATGGTGCGTTCGACGAACCGCAACTACGGGACGATTGGTGGCGGCGCCGCCAGCCAGCCGTTTTTCCAGACCCTCGCAACGACCGCGAACTTCAACTTCCTCGATCCCCTCGGCAGGGTCGATTACGATTCACTTCAGGTGAGCGTGAACCGCCGCTTCGCCGACGGGTTGGCCTTCACTGCCGCCTACACGAAGGCAAAGGGGACCGATGCGTGGGCCACAGGCATTCTGATCCCGGAGTACCGGTATCTCAATGAAGGCCCGGCTTCGAGCGTCGCTCCGAACAAGCTCGACCTCTCGGCGTCGTACGAATTGCCCTTTGGCACGGGTAGGCGCTATCTGACCGAGGGTGTTGCCGCCGCCATTCTCGGAGGCTGGCAAGTCAACGGATATTTCACCGCGTTTTCCGGCTCGCCCATGACCATCACCGCCAACGGAGCATCATTGAACGCGCCGGGTAACCCGCAGCGCGCCGACGAAGTCCAGGAGTTCAATGTGCTGGGCGGAATTGGACCCAGCAGTCCCTGGTTCGACCCGAAGTCGTTTGCTCCCGTGACCGCCCCGCGGTTCGGAACCTCCATTGCGAACGGCTATGGTGGACCCGGATATGGGAACCTCGATGCCAGTCTGTTTCGGACATTCCACTTCGGATCCGTCTCGACCCAGATTCGCATCGAAGCGCTCAATGTGACGAACACCGCACACTTCGCGACTCCTGGGACCAATGTCAATGCCATCGATTTCGGGCAGGTTACCTTCACCGCGAATCCTGGCCGCGAATACGACGAACGAAACGTTCGACTCGGCGTTCGCCTCACGTTCTAGATTCAGTCGATTCGTCTTGCCGCATTGGGCAGCGCCGAGTAGCCCGATGCGGCAAAACGGGTGAAGGGGTTGCGCAGACCATGACACCCAATCCCATCCTGGACTTCGGCATCGACAAAACATCCGTCGGCTACGTCGGCCACGACCTGCAGCGGCCCGAGTGCATTCTCGCCGAGCCCGACGGCACCCTCTGGTCAGCAGACGCCCGCGGCGGAGTGGTCAGACTCCAGCCGGATGGTTCCCAGGAAATCATCGTGCAGAAGGCGTCGGCGCATTTCTCCGGCGCAGATTCCGAAGCGTCCCGGTATCTGGAAGGGACGCTGCCCAATGGTCTGGCATTCGCGCGCAACGGCGACCTCCTGATTTCGAACTTTGGCACGGACCGTTTGGAGCTGATGTCGCGCGACGGTGTGTCGCGCGTCCTGGCCGATAGCATCGACGGCGCGCCGATGGGCAAGGTCAACTTCGTGCTGCGCGATTCGCGCGACCGCATCTGGATCACGGTTTCGACTCGCCTCAAGAACTGGATGCACGCGCTCCGTACCGATCTGGCCGACGGCTATCTGGCGCTCTATCAGGACGGAGCGTTTCGCATCGTTGCTGACGGGTTTCACTTCACCAACGAAATCCGGTTCGATGCCAACGAGGAGTTTCTCTATGTCGTCGAGACCACGGGTGGCCGCATCACCCGGCTGCGCATCGACGATCGCAACCGTGTTACCGATCGCGAAGTGTTCGGCCCCTCGCGGCTCGGCCCGGGTGCGTGGCCGGACGGCATCGCCTTCGACGTTCACGGCAATCTCTGGGGCACGCTCGTCTACTCGGACAAGCTGTTCGTGTTAACTCCTGAAGGCGACATGCGAGTGCTGCTCGATGAAGGCGATCCCGAGAGGGTCGGCGCTCTCGAGCGCGCGTTCTTCAACAACCAGGTCTCGGCCGATTTGCTGTTCGCGACCGGTCAGGGCATCGCGCCGTGGATGGCGAGCATCACCTTCGGTGGGCCCGACCTGCGACGGGTGTACGTCGGGTCGCTGAAGGGCACACGCATTCCCTATTTCCGCTCACCACTCGCGGGCCTGCCCATGGTGCACTGGCACGATCGCCCCGTCGGGCCGCCCCTCGACTTTGCTCAGGGCAGGCACGCCTGAACACGTCGCAAGGACGGCTGTGCCTTCCATCGATAATCGATTAAACTCGTCGCATCCTTAGCAGCGAGATGTGGTCCGGCTAAAGCCGGACGACTAAAGCCGGACATTACGTACAGACCGATGTAGACGCAGTGAAGCGATGTAGATGGAGTGCGCGCATGTCTCAGACCGTATGGCGATTCCGGAAGTACCTCGTGGCGGCCGCCTGCCTGGCGGCGGTGTTCGCCGCTATGACGACGGGTGTGGCGCAGTCGTCCGCGGGCAAGTGGTGGACGGGATACGGTAATGGCGCGGACAACTCGCGGTACTTCGCGTCGAAACGGATCGACAAGTCCAATGTCACTCAACTCCAGGTGGCGTGGACCTACGCGCACGGCGAAACCGGCGGCAATCCCATCGTCGCTCAGGGTGTGATTTACGGCCGGGGTCGCAACGGATCGATCGTGGCGGTCGATGCGAAGACCGGAAAAGAGCTGTGGGTCCGCGAGAAGATGAACGGCATGATCAGCCGCGGCATGATGTACTGGGAAAGCCGCGACGGCCGCGACCAGCGCCTCATCTTTCCGATGAACAGCTTGCTCCAGGAGCTGGACGCGAAGACCGGGAAGTCGATCATGTCCTTCGGCACGAACGGCGTCGTCGACTTGAGGGTCGGCATCGACGGACGCGACCCGGCGACCATCGGCAGCATACAGTCGCAAACGCCCGGTGAGGTATTCGAGAATCTGGTCATTCTGGGCAGTGCCCCCGGCGAAGGCTACATGTCGCCGCCCGGCGACATCCGCGCTTACGACGTCCTCACCGGCAAACTGGTGTGGACGTTCCACACTGTGCCGCGTCCTGGCGAGTTCGGATACGACACGTGGCCGAAAGACGCCCGGAAATACATCGGCGGCACCAACAACTGGGGAGAAATGTCGGTCGATACGCGGCGCGGGATCGTCTTCGTCCCGACCGGCTCGCCGACCTACGATTACTACGGCGCCGATCGTATCGGCGCCAACCTCTTCGGCACGTCGATCGTGGCTCTCGACGCGCGAACGGGCAAGCGCCTCTGGCACTTTCAGATGGTGCACCACGATCTCTGGGATTTCGACAACAACGCCGCGCCGCAGCTCACGACGATCCGCCACAACGGCCGCAACCGGGATGTCGTCGCCGTCGCGAGCAAGACCGGCTGGCTCTACGTCTTCGATCGTGTGACGGGCGAGCCGATGTGGCCGATCGAAGAGCGTCCTGTACCGCAGACCGACATGCCGGGCGAGCAGACCTGGCCGACGCAGCCCTATCCGACCAACCCGCCGCCTTTCGCGAAGCAATCGTTCGGCGTCGAGGATATCAATCCTTATCTCGAGCCGGCGGAGTACGAGCGGTTCAAGCGGCGAGTTCTCGCCGCCAACAACAAAGGGCTGTTCACGCCGATCAACCACAACGACACCGTTCACATTCCGGGCAGCAATGGCGCCGCATTGTTCGGCGGCACCGCGGCGGAGCCAGATACCGGCGCCGTGTACGTGATCACCCAGGACAATCCCGGTATGCTCCGCCTGCTCAGAGCCAGCGAAATCGCAGCCCGCAGCGGCGCATTCACGCCTCCTGGACAGCTGGTCTACCAGCAGCACTGCCAGCAGTGTCATGGCGCGGACCGTCTGGGAACGGGTGACGGGGTGCCGCTGGTTTACGCGGACGCGGATCCGGCGAACAAGATCGTGGCCGGCGCCTCGCGTTTCACTGCAGAGGCGATTCGCGCCATCCTCGACACGGGCAGGGGACGCATGCCTCCGTTCCCTCATCTCAGCGCCGCAGATGCGGACATCCTGATCAGATATCTGACAGCGGCCGGCGGGGGAGGCGGTGGTTTCGGCCGCGGCGGTCCACCGGTAAGCTCGGGCGCACCCCCGGAGCTGATTGCCGGATCGGGTTCAGCTTGGGAGCGGCCGGAGGAACCTGGCGGACGTGGCCGCGGTGCCGCGCCGCCGTATCCGGACGGGGTACCTCAGTTCGAACAATTCGTGATCAACGAATACGGGACCATCGGTTCCCGCATGAAGCCGCCGTTCACGACGATCGTGAAGTACGACCTCAACGAGCCAGCCATCAAGTGGCGCATCGGATTTGGCGACGATCCCTCGCTCGTTGCGCGCGGTGTCACCGGAACGGGCGTGCCTCAGATGCGCAACAGCATCATCGTCACGCAGTCAGGTCTGGTGCTTGGCGCCGGGCGCGACAATCAGATCCGTGCCTGGGACAGCGAGAGCGGCAAGCAATTGTGGTCGTCATGGTTCGGCGGCAACTTCATCGGCTCGCCGGCGATGTACGAGATGGACGGGCGCACGTACTTGCTGGTCCCCGCCGCCGGCTCCGCACCACCAAGTGGCCGGGGCGGCGCCGCTCCCGTCCCGGCGGTGCCGGCTGGCGCGCCGATGGGCTGGGTCGCGTATTCCCTGCCGCGAAGATAGCGCCGCGTTCCGGTACGTAGTGTCGGCCTTGGCCGAACTGCGGCTGCTGCAGCCCTCACCGCCGCCAACGCGGCAGGTGGATCCGTCTGCCGGCAGCCGGAGCCCACCCTTCGCGCGTAATTTCAAAAGGCGCCACCTCCTCGCGCTACGGTCAACGACCGCTGCACGAACACGGCTGCCTTGCAGACGGATCCACCTGCCGCATGGGCAGGCGGACTCCCAAGTGTGGAGCTACCGAATTCATTTTCCCTGTATTCACATTATCTGGATTTATTTTCCTGTAGTTCACTCGAATTCTCTCTATCGGAAAATTTGAGTGGCAATCAAATTTAATTGCGTATAGTTTAAAAACCTGCGGTGCGCCGAGTGTGAGGCGCAGCGCTGAACGCCGAGGCGGTCCGGGCCCGCCGGCGCGAATCATTCAAAAATCAGTCCCGTGAGTGAAGGTGACCGACCATGAATCTTCTGAAAGTACTGGCTCTCGGCGTTCTATCCTTCGGTGTCACAAGCTGCAGCTCGCCTACCGCGTCATCCCCTGTCGACCCCTCCTCGACTGCCGGCGCACAGACGTCGCTCGGTCCCAGCAGGTCCTCCGTTCAGACGACCCCACTTACGGCCGCCGGTGCGAAGCCCGGAGACGAGACGATCGTCGAGATCGTCCTTGCCGATGACGGTGAGTTCGACGTGCTGCAGGCGGCGGTGGTACGCGCGGGCCTGGTGGATGCGCTGAACGGCACGGCGCAGTACACGGTATTCGCACCTACCGACCTGGCGTTCGTGACCACGCTTGGAGTCGCCAACGAAGCTGCGGCCATCGACGCCGTGAACGGCCTCGCCGTTGACGCGTTGACGGACATCCTTCTCTATCACGTCACCAATGGCCGCAGGAATAGCAACGCGGTCCTGGGAGCCCCCAGATATCAGATGCTCAACCGCGACACACTGACCCGTGACGACCTCGTCGCTGCGGGAATCGCCGCGACAGACATCTCGGCGTCCAACGGAATCGTGCACGTCATCAACGCTGTCCTGTTGCCCCCCTCATAGCAGCTGAGGATTCAAGCGCTGCCACAGAAGTGCCCGGCCATGTCGCCGTCGGTCTCTGGTTGGTGTTCCAGCCAATCAGCGCGTTTATCGTGATTGGACGGAGTCCGCAGGCCGGCGGCGGCGTTGCAATCTAATGTCCGGAACTCGCGCGCATCACGACGAGAAGCTCTGGACACACTATGAGCAGCACGTCGATGACGGCAGGGGGGACGTCCGCTATCAAGGCGTCGTTCCCCTGGCTCAGGCATACCGTCAGCGGGACTTTTGAAACACCAAACCAGGCACCGTCGGAATTTACGCATGCCAGAAATCGTCCTTCGGCACGCTCGGAAACCAACCGGTCCGCCGGCAGGGCGGTGCTTCCGGTTAAGCGAGCGCGTGCGACATCCGACGTCAAGGTGTGCTCCTGCGCCGAAATAATTCCGGCAGGCAGCGCATCGCCAGACAACGAGTCGGGGGACGTACCGCGCGGCACCACATAGAGATGCGCAACGGGACGCGCGGGACGTGCCTCGAGCGCTGAGGGAAGCCGTGCATACATTTGCGACGCCCATTCGTTTGAGTGCTCAAACGGATCTCGCTCACCTTCCCGTTTCGGCAGGCGTGTCCATTCATCTGCCTGCGTTCGCTTCTCCTGCAAGCGTCCCTGGCTGATGAACAAGTCTTCGAGGCTCAGGTCTGACGAAGACGGGGAGCGCAGCGTGTTCAGCACCATGTTTGAAAAAAGATCCGAGCAGAACCCATAGACGATGCCGAGCGGCGAGTAGGCGGCGTGCTCCGGATCGAACGCACGGATGTCTTGCCGGAGCGACTCGGCCGTGCGCCCCACGAGCTCGCCGTATCGCGAGAGAGCTTCGCGATGGACCTTGCCCATTGCTGAGCAGGCTGCCGCGGGGGCGGCGTTGCTGCGATCGACGAAGAGCTCCTCGATCATCGTCGAGGGCTCGAGTAGATCCAGACGTGTGAGGAGCAGCTCCGGATCGGCAGACAGACCCTGAACGATTGCATCTGCCAACGCCAGCCGCGCGTCACCGTCATGCCGCGCGCTCGCCGCGGCGTATGCATCCAGCAGCGCGACCAGGTCGCGGACGAGCAACGCCATGTCCATCGAGTTCGAGCTGCGCGTCAGTGCGAGCAGTCGAGGATCGTCGAATGCCCAGCCCGTCCGCCTCGAAAGGTGCCGAAGCTGCGACCGCAAGTGGCCGCCGGCGAGCACGGCGCCCGCTTTGTGAATCTCCAGGCGGGCTTCGTCCAATCCCGACACCTGCCCGGCCATGATGAAGTACGGCCTCACGTGCCTCGTCAGCGGACTTTGCGCCGTCTGAATCAGCCACCGCGCGTCGCGCACCATCCGGATCGCGGGTGCAGACCGGGCTGCTTTCATTGAGCACGTCGAGAAGGCGTTGCACCTGCTGCAGGCGTTCCGCCGCCTCGTCGTTGGCCGATCGCCCGATCGCCGAGCGCAGTCGACGCGTCCCAGATCCTCAAGCTCAGTAGCTCCAGCTGATGCAGCACGAACACGGCGTAGAGGCTCTGCGCGAAGACAAGGCGGCCGTTTCTGCCCGGCCAGCGGCTGGAGTTCCAGTAGTGACACGCGCGAAGCACCAACTCCACGGGGTCGAGCCCCCGGGCGTAGCCGTCCTGACGCGGCGGTTCGAAGCCATCGGCCAGATGTGCCGCGTCCAATTGCCCTTTCAGGCGCGAAAGATGCGGCGAAATTGCGGGCGATTCGAAGAAACAGCCGCTGAAGCTGTCGGCGATCGAATCACGGTCGCCGTTTTCCGCGTTCGCCTTGCCTCGTGCGCTGAACAAGTGGCGCTCGAGGTCATCGACGATGGCCTGGCGGCTCGAAAGGAACTGCTCCAGAAGCGCGATGTGACCGGAGAAGGGGAACCCCATTCAACTAGTTGCAGCAGTGAGGTTTTCGCGTCATTATTCTTGGCACAGGATTTCAGGCACAGGAGCGTTCATGTCCCCCCGTCATTGTATTGTCGGAGCTATCCTCGCGCTTTCCGTCAGCACGCCGCTGTTGGCGCAGACAGATGCCGAGTTCTTCGAAACCAAAATCCGGCCGGTGCTGGTGCAGCGGTGTTATTCCTGCCACAACTCGAAGATGGCGGCGCCGAAGGGCGACCTGATTCTCGACACCAAGGAGGGCTTGCTGAAAGGCGGCGCGTCCGGTCCGGTATTGGCGCCTGGCAATCCTGCGGAGAGCCGGCTGTTGAAGGTGATGAGCTACACCGACCCGCTCGTCCAGATGCCCCCGAGCGGCAAGCTCGCCGACACGGTTCTCGAAGACTTCGCTCAATGGGTTGCCAGGGGAGCCACCGATCCGCGCGCTACTGCACCAGCGCTCGCGTCCGCGTCGCCGCAGTACAAGGGCATGTCGCTCGAGGACGGCCGCAAGTGGTGGGCGTTCCAGCCGGTCGCGGCTCACGCGGCCCCGAAGGTTGCCCCGGCGCAGGGCCGGCCCGCAAACAAGATTGACAACTTCGTCCTGGCCAGGCTGGCGGAGAAAAATCTCCAGCTTTCTCCGCAGGCCGACAAGCGCACGCTCGTGACGCGGGCGTATGTCGGTCTCCTCGGCTTCAAGCCGACGTTCGAAGAGGTGCAGGCGTTCCTCAACGATCGCTCGCCGAATGCCTATGAAAATCTCATCGACCGCCTGCTGAAGTCGCCGCACTACGGTGAGCGGTGGGCCCGCCGCTGGATGGACGTCGCTCGATACGCCGATGACAATCCCTCGTCGGAAGCGACGAATCCTCCGTATCCGTTTGCGTGGCGGTACCGCGACTGGATCATCGACTCGGTGAACGCGGACATGCCGTACGACCGCTTCGTCAAGCTGCAGCTTGCGGCGGACCTGATGCCGGATGCGAAGCGCGACGACATGCGTGCGCTGGGATATGTCGGGGCGGCGCCGATTTACCACCACGACCTCAGGCTCTCGGGAGATGTGATCGGCACGTTCCTCACTGACGACTGGGACGAGCGGATCGACGCAGTGTCGCGCGGTGTACTGGGCATCTCCGTGGCATGTGCGCGCTGCCACGATCACAAGTTCGATCCGGTCACGACGAAGGACTACTACGCGCTGATGGGAGTGTTTGCCTCCACCGTTCGCGCGGAGCGTCCGACGTTCCCGGTGGACGCGGCGGCCGAGCAGGAATTCATGTGGATGCAGCGCAAGCTGTTCGACCTCGCCTATTCGATTAATCTGCTCGGGAACGAAGGCACTACCTTCACCAATGGCGCCGAGAAAGCGGTGAAGTGGAAAGCGGAAATGGAAAGCCTGAAAGCGCGGGCCAACACGAACCTCGCCAAATATCCGCAGCTGCTTCAGAGCCTGGACAAGTACTGGAATCCGCCGCGCCGTGCCGCGGCACCACCGCCGCCGGTCGCGGCCGCTGCGGCCGATGTTCCAGCCCCTGCAGCGGCGGCTGCGCAACCCCCGCCGAGGCCGGGCGCTCCGTCGACAGACCCTTATATGAACGCGGTGTTCGAAGCCGCGCAGCACGTCGACGCGTCCGATGCCACTTACACATGGATTGTCTACAGTCCGGGTGAAGTGCGAGACATGCCGGTGCTTCGGGCGGGTAACGTCGCGGCACCAGGCGAAGTCGTGCCGCGCGGGTTTCCGGCGGTGCTCGCCAACGGCGCCGACACGACCTTCAAGCAGGGGTCCGGCCGCCTCGAACTTGCCGATCGGATTTTTACCGATGCCCGCGCGCTGGCCGCTCGCGTGATGGTGAACCGGGTATGGGGTTGGCACTTTGGAAAGGGGCTGGTCGCGACAGCGAGCGACTTCGGCACCCAGGGCGACAAGCCCACTCACCCGGAGCTGCTCGACGATCTCGCCGCGCGATTCATCGCAAACCGCTGGTCGCTCAAGTGGCTGAACAAGGAAATCATGATGTCGGCGGCGTACCGGCAGTCGAGCCAGCCTCGCGCCGACGGCCTGCAGGCGGACGAGGGCAATGCGTTGCTGTGGCGCCAGAACCCGCAGCGGCTGGACGCCGAAGCGTATCGCGATACGTTGACGCGGTCGGCGGGACTGCTCGATGTGCAGATCGGCGGCCTGCCGGGCGACATCGAGGACGACACATTCTACAGACGGGCGATCTACGGGCGCGTCAGCCGCGCGCGCCGGTCGCAGATGCTGGGATTGTTCGACTTCCCCGAAGCCACGCAATCGGCCCCGGGCCGCGACATCACGACGTCGACGCTGCAGCAGATTTACGTGATGAACAGCGAGTTCATGCAGAACCTGGCTGAGGCGGCGGCGAAAACCGCAACCGCCGCGACCGGAGAGGCGGAGCAGATAGGCGTGTTGTACCGCCGCATTCTCGCTCGCGATCCAAACGCCGCCGAGCTGAAGCACGCGCTGACCTATCTGCAGAACGGCACGTTGCAGCGTTACGCGCAGATTCTGCTCTCGACCAACGAGGAGATTTTTCTTCCATGAAGATCAAACTGTCGCGCCGGGAAATGCTCGAAACGCTGGGGGGCGGCCTCGGCTTGTTCGGGCTGGCTGGCGCATTTGCCGGCTTGTCCCGTGGCGAGGTCCACGCCGCGGGCCTTGGCAACTATGCGGGCCCCGCGCTGCCGGTGAAAGCCAAACACGTCATCATGATCTATCTGAACGGCGGGCCGTCGCAGATCGACATGTTCGACCCCAAGCCGGCGCTGTTCAAGTACGCCGGCCAGCGTCCCAGCGCGGTGGACCTGCGAACCGAGCGGACGACGGCCGGACTGATGCCTTCGCCGTTCGAGTTCAAGCGATACGGACGCAACGGCGTCGAAGTGAGCGAACTGCTCCCACAGCTGGCCTCCGTGGTCGACGAGATGTGCATCATTCGATCGATGTACACCTTCAATCCGACGCACACGCCGGCGCGGGCGTTGCTCCACACAGGGAGCGTGCTGGCCACACGACCGTCCACCGGATCGTGGATCACCTACGGCCTGGGTACCGAAAATCAGAATCTCCCTGCGTTCATAGCGCTAGCGAGCCCGGGCGGGCCCATGACACGGTCCGGGTTCTTGCCATCGGAGTATCAGGGAGTGGCCTTTCCGGTGAACGATCCGGATCCCGAGAAAATCATTCCGAACCTGCGCAACAAGAACATCGACTCGGCGGCGCAGCGGACCGACATGGATGCGCTGCTCGAGCTGAATCAGAGTTACACGAAGTCGTTCGGCGCCGATCAGTTTCTGGAGGGGCGCATCAAGTCGATGGAGACCGCCTATCGGATGCAGTTCGAAGCGCTCGATCTCTTCGACATCAGGAAAGAGCCGCAAAACATCCGGGATGAGTACGGGCCGACACCGTTCGGCACCGGTTGTCTGCTGGCACGGCGGCTGGTGGAAGCCGGCGTGCGAATGGTCAACGTCGACTATCCCGGCGGGCAGATCTGGGACGATCACCGCGACGTCAACGACAACCTTCGTAAGCGCTGCCCCGACATGGACCAGGCCTCGGCGGCGCTCATCCGCGACCTGAAGCGCCGCGGGTTGCTCGACGAAACGCTGGTAGTGTGGGGCGGAGAATTCGGCCGCACGCCGGTATCGGAAAGCGGCTCGGGACGCGACCACAACCCGTACGGATACACGATGTTCGTGGCCGGCGGCGGGTTCAAGGGTGGCATTGCCTATGGCGCGACCGACGAGTTCGGCTTCAAGGCCGAGGAGAATCGCGTATCCATTCACGACCTGCATGCCACGCTGCTGCATCAGCTCGGCATGGATCACACACAGTTGACGTATCGCTACGCTGGCCGGGACTTCCGCTTGACGGACGTCTTCGGAGAAGTGGTGAAGGACATCCTTGCGTAATCTCGCCTTGGTGATGGCGGGGCTGGTATTTTGCGTGGCGGTAGCCGCTCGGCCGGCCGCGCAGGAAACGGTTGCGCGCAAGACCGCGCGCGAGGCGGTGTACACCGAGGCTCAGGCAGAGCGCGGGAAGAAGGTGTACGAGGCCAACTGCGTGACGTGCCACCTGCCCGAGCTCGACGGATCGGCGAACCCCGACGCGGGCGCTCGCGGCGCGCCGCTTGTGGGAAGCCGTTTCGTTCAGGATTTCGGCGAGTCGAAGGTCAGCGCGCTGTTCAACAAGATGAAGCGCGATATGCCCTCGGGGAGGCCCGGCACGTTGACCGACCAGGAGTACCTCGACGCGGCGTCCTATGTGTTGCAGCGGAATCGCTTTCCCGCCGGGGCGTCGGAGTTGACCGAGGAGACGGCCGGCGAATTCTGGATACCCGGCGCCGGCGGCGCGGACGGATTGCAAAATTACACGTTCGTGACGACAGTCGGTTGTCTTCATCAGGATCCTTCGCGTTCGTGGCTGCTGACGAATGCGCAGGAGCTGAAGCAAACAGACGTGCCGGCTGCGGGCGTCCCGCCTGCGGCAGTTGCGAAGCTCGACGGTCCGGGTGAGTTCACCTTCCGCCTGCTCGATGCGATTAGCTACAACCCGGACCCGCACAAGGACCATAAGATGCGCGTCACCGGATACATGGTCCGCCTGGGCGCGGAGATCCGCGTGAACGTCCAGTCGCTTCAGATGGTCGGCGCATCGTGCAGTTGACGTCGCGCATCTGCTGTGCGGCGGCCGTCATCTGGGCTGCGTATCTGACCGGTGTGATTGCGGGGCAGACGCCAACCGTGTGGAGCGGGGTGTACACGGAGGCGCAGGCGTATCGCGGCGAGAAGGTGGCGGACACGACATGTATTGGCTGTCACGGACCTGGCCTCGACGGTGGGGATTCAGGACCGAAGCTGGTGGGCGATGTGTTCCTGGCAAACTGGAGCAGCCAGCCTGTCAGTGAATTGTTCAACTGGATCCGTCAGGCGATGCCGCCGGAGGCCGCCGGCACACTCAGCAAAGATGACACCGCCGCCGTCGTCGCCTACATCCTCAAGCAGAACAAGATGCCAGCGGGCAAGCAGCCGCTCCCGAACGAGAGCGAGGATCTGCGCCGGATCCAGATGACCGCTGAAAAACCCGATAGATAAAGCCGCGTCGTGACGCGCTACGCGAAGTGCTGGTCGTCCGCCGACGGTCCGTAGATCGCCGGTACCGGCCGATCGAGCAGACGCAAGTAAACGGTCAACTGGGCGCGATGGTGCGCGAGATGATTGAACGTCTCGAACAGGACGATATGTCGCCGCTGCTCCATGACGACCTGCCCCTTCATCAGCAGTTTCCAGTTAGTCGTCAGTAGATAGTCGTCGGTCGTACCGTCCAATGCCGCGAGCCCGTCTTTCACGGCCTTGTCGAGCGCGGCGACGAGCTCGGTGGCCGCAGGTGGTTTGAACTGACCCTGCCCCTGTGGCGGGCTCAGATCCAACTCGTTCTGGTTGATGACCAACGCGAACCACGAAGGCATCGCCGCGACGAGCCCGGCCAGGCGGAGAAGCGGCATCGACTTCGGGTGCGGCGTCCAGTCGTCTTTTCCCTCGGGGACGCTCTCCAGCGCACGGCGCGTGCGCGTCCCTTCACGCTCGAGCTGCTCGGCGAAAAATCTGGTCAGGTTCATATCTCCGTTATATCACTGCCCTCAGCCGACAGTCACACGCGATGCGGTCTGTAATGTAAATATTTAGAGTTGTATATCGAATGATATATAGTTGGGCAACGGAATCGAGGTGCTCGCCGCATGCCTGACAAGTTGAGAAGTGTCGATCGGTTGCTGCCGCTCAAGCCGAAGGTGCTCCACGTTCTGCTGGCGGTCGCAGATGGACCCCGGCATGGCTACAGCATCATGCAGGAGGTGGCCGAGCGCACCGGCGGCCAGGTTCGGCTGTGGCCCGCAGGCTTGTATGGATTACTTCGAGAGCTCGAGAAGGCCGATCTGATTATCGAATCGGATGACCGGCCCGCTGCCGATGAAGATGACGAGCGGCGCCGGTATTTCGCGCTCACGCCGCACGGCAAGCGTGTGCTGGATGCCGAAGTGCGCCGCCTCGAAGCGATTGTGCATCACGCCCGCGCCAGCCGCGCGCTGCGAAAGGCGGCTCGGGCATGACGGGCGATCGGCGAGCCATCCGGGAAGACGGCGAGCGACTGCTCGAGACCGCTCGCGCGAGAGGGAGTATTCCCTTCGTGACGACGTGGTTCGCGCTTCTCTGGGATCGCGTCTTCGTCGGAACCAGGCACGACCTCGCACATGCACTGCGGGCGCTCGTGCGATCTCCGTCGGTCACCATCGGCATTTCACTTCTCCTCGGGCTTGGTATCGCGGCCACGACCACGCTGTTCGCGTTCGTCGACGCGGTGCTTCTGCGGCCGCTTCCCTACGACCAGCCGGATCGGCTCGTCATGATCTGGGAATCGAACGTTCGCCAGAATCGCCTGCGCGAAGGTGGGTCCCCCGGCAATATCCTCGACTGGGTTGCCCGGAACGATGCGTTCGATGCGATCACCGCCATGTTGACGGTCTCCGCTACCCTGCGCGGACAAGACGGCGGGACGCCGATCTCCGGGGTTCATGTCACGCGCGGCTTCTTCGATGTCTATCGCCGTCAACCAAGGCTCGGGCGCACTTTTCGTCCGGACGAATTCGAAGGCGCGGCGTCAATCACGTCGCGGCAGCCGTCCAGCGGCCAGCCGGTGATCGTTCTCAGTCATAACCTGTGGCAGGCCCTGGGCGCCGATCCTCAGATTGTCGGCCGTAGCGTCCATGTGGAGGGCCGCGACTGGCGCGTGATCGGCGTGATGCCGGAAGACTTCGTGGTGCCCGACGCGGCGGCTGCTTTCTGGGCACCGTGGGATATGCGGGTGTCGTACCGCGGCGCGCGTTTTCCGAACGGTCCTCCACGCGATGCCCGGTTTTTGCGCGTCGTTGGCCGCATGAAAGCAGGAATGTCCATCGAAAGTGCGGAAGCGCGGATGCAGGCACTCGCGAGCGGAATCGAGTCCGACCACCCGGACACCAACGCCGGTTGGAGCATCCGCCTCGTTCCGCTTGCCGATGAAATCGCGCGCACCAGCCGTCTGGAGCTGCTCCTCGTTTTCGCCGCGATGTTTTGCCTTCTGTTGCTGGTGTGCGCCAACGTCGCAAGCCTTGCCATCGCCCGTGGTGTCGCCCGCGCGAGGGAGATTGCGATTCGCCTCGCGCTCGGAGCCGGCGGGAGCCGCGTCACGCGATTGTTAATCGCAGAAAGCGTCGTGAGCGCTCTCGTCACCGCGGTCATCGCCATCGTACTTACCGCGTGGTGGCTCGACGCGGCCCTCTCATTGGCGCCCGCCGGCATTCCGCGCATGCACGAAGTGGCCATGAACGCACGAGTGGCGCTGTTCGCGGCCGTTCTCGCGCTCCTGGTCACCGCTGTCGGAAATGCGGTTCCGATCTTTCGCGCCAGCCGCACGCCGATTGCGGGCGCGCTCAAAGATGGCGCTGCCGCTTCGGTCCGCGCGTCCGGCCGGCTGCGCGCGGGACTGGTGGTTGCCGAGATTGCGACTGCCGTGATGCTGCTCGTCGGGGCTGGGTTATTGGTCCGGACCTTCGCGGAGTTACGGCGAGTCGACGTCGGCTTCGACACGACTAAGCTGCTCGTCTTGCGGATCACGCCCGATGCGGCGCGGTATCGCACTCAACCGCAGACGATCGATTATTACCGCCGCGTGCTCGATTCACTTCGTGAGGTTCCAGGTATCCGGTCGGTGGCCGCTGTCACGGCTCTTCCGATGAGCACGATCGGCTCCGACTTCACGCGGCCCTATTGGCCCGAGCTTGCGCCGCCAGCAGGCACGCCGGCGGCAGCGAGCATACGGATGGCGACGCCGGGATACTTCGGGACGTTGGGCCTTCGCTTGATGTCCGGACGCGAGTTCACGGACAGTGACGCCGCTGACGCTCCGCGTGTCGTGATCATCAATGAGAAGCTCGCGAGAAGCGCGTGGGGCACTGAGAATCCAGTTGGTCGCAACCTGGTTCTCGATTACCAGCGTGGTCCGTATCCTTACGAAGTGGTTGGCGTCGTGCGCGACGCGCGTTTCGACGGGCCGCGCAGTGAGCCGGTGCCTGAGATTTTCATTCCGCACTCGCAGAACGCATATCTCGTCATGAACGTGATCGCCAGGACGGCGCTCGATCCCGCTGCCGTGGGTCAAACGGCTCGTGCCTACGCGCTTCGTGTTGACCCCGATCAACCCGTACATTCCGTAACGACGATGGACCAACTGCGCGGCGATGCCGTGCAGCTTGATCGATTCGCGATGCTGCTCATCACGCTCTTCGCGGTGGCGGGGCTCATCACTGCGGCAGGTGGTGTTTACGCGCTGCTCGCCTACACCGTGGTGCAGCGGCGTCGTGAAATTGCCGTCCGGATGGCGCTCGGGGCGTCACCGCGGCACGTCGCGAGATCGATTGTGATGGAATCGCTGGTTCTCGCCGCGGCTGGCGGCGCGATCGGCATCGTTGGCGCGGCCGCAGGCAGCCGTTTCGCGCGCACGCTGCTCTTTGGTGTCGCCCCGCAGGATCCCGTCACGCTCGTGACGGCTGTTGCCGTGCTCCTTGTGGTGGTGGTGGCTGCCAGTTGGGTGCCCGCGCGGCGTGCCGCACTGATCGACCCGGCGCGCGCGATCAGGGTGTGAAGGCTGACAGGACCAGCGGCCTGCCCGTCCGATAGCGATTCCACGTCTTCACGACCTCGTCGGCCATCATCGCGAGAAACAGCGGATCGTCGTTGACCGTAGCGGCTCGCGCCATCGGCAAGCCCACTTCGCGGCAGACTTCAGCCGCTTCAATGTCCAAATCGTAGAGTACCTCGACGTGATCGCAGACGAAGCCAATGGGACAGACCACGGCGGCGGCAAGCCCGCACGCGCGCTCGGCTCGGAGATAGGTGCAGATATCCGGCTCGAGCCACACGTCCCCGGGCCGGCCGCTTCGGCTCTGGAACACCAGCGCCCAATCGTCGACGCCAAGGCGCTCCGCCACCAGCCGCGCCGATTCCAGGAGCTGCGTCCGATACCGTTCGGCGCCCGCCATGGTGGCGGGGATGCTGTGCGCGGTAAACACTACCCGGGCGGCCGATCGCAACCCGGGCGGAAGCGCGTCTATGGCGGCGCGCACATGCCGCGCGTTCGCCTCGATAAAGAGAGGGTGGTGGTGCCAGTCTCCGACGTAGGTCACCGACATTTCGCCGAGGCCCGCCGCCAAGGCTGATGCGCGAGCGTGGGCGACGTTCTCTCTGTACTGCGTACAGCTCGAGTAGGACCGATGCGGCGCGCACACGAAGCCGATCGCATGCCTGACGCCGTCCCTGGCCATCGCCTCGAGCGTATCCGGCAAAAGCGGGTGCCAGTTACGCATCCCGAGATAGACCGGTAAAGGCAGACCACGGCCTGCCAGGTGCATTTTCAACCCTTGCACCTGCCTGCGGGTGATGGCGGCCAGCGGTGACACACCGCCAAAGTGTTCGTAATGCGTCACGACCTCCTCGACTCGCTCTGGCGCGACGCGCCGGCCCTTGAGCACGTTGGCGAGAAACGGGCGCACGTCGCCCATACTTTCGGGGCCTCCAAAGGCGACGACGAGGACCGCGTCGAAGGGCTGTCCTGTCACCCGACGACCACTCCGAATCTGAGGCGAATCACGTCGCCTCGATATTGAAAGATCCTCCTGAGTGTCGAAGCGATAAAAAAGCGGTGGACGAGGTGCCCGACGATCCCGAACGGCGGCGTGTAATACACGCGATCCTCCATCAGCGTGCGCGACCCTTCGGCCTGAAAGATGTGCTCGTGCCACCAGAAGCGGTACGGGCCCTTCTCCTGAAGATCGGCAAAGCGCCGACCCGGCTCCCAATTGGTGATGCGCGTGCGCCAGCGAACAGGCACTGGACCGACGCGCACGCGATAGTCGATCACCGCCCCGGCCGCCATCGGCGGCGCCTGTCCCTGAATGGAGAATTGCATCGCCGCCGGCGTAATCACGCCGAGGTTCGCGGCCTTCGAGAAGAAGGCGAACGTCTCCTCGAGCGGCGCATCGATCAGCGTCCTGGCCTGCAGCTCGTAGCGAGCTCCCCGAGCCCCTGTCGGTCGCGAGCGCGCCGGCGAGATCGCGACGGCGGTGCCTTCGACGATGTCCTTGAGCGCAGAGTCCAGGGTTGGAAAGTCGAACGCGAACTGATGCTCCCGGAGCACGCGAGGGTCGACGCGCTGACTCGACAGCAGCACGGTGGCCGCCTCGCCGAAGATCACCTCGAGCGCGCGCGCCGGCACCGGAAGCATCGCGGGGCGATGAAGGGCGCGGCCGAGGGCGCGCGCGAACATTCGGCTTGTCGCCTGCTCCGGTGCCACGCCGTTCACCGGACCGCGATAACGGTCGTCGACCAGCGCCACCGCGATGATCTTCACGAGGTCGTGAAGATGAATCCACGGTAGGTACTGCGCGCCGGATCCGATAGGGCCACCCACTCCGAATTCGAACGGCGGCAGCATGCGCGCGAGCGCGCCGCCGGCCCGCCCGAGGACGACCCCGGTTCGCAGCAACACGACACGCGCCCCCAGGCTGTCGGCTTCCTGGGCCGCGCACTCCCACCGCCGGCACAGGTGCGCAAGAAAATCATCGCCGCCGCTCGACGTCTCCGTGAGGAGCTCGTCGGCGCGGTCGCCGTAATAGCCCACGGCGCTGCCGGATATGAAGACGTGCGGGCGGGTCGTGGCCGCCGCCATGGCACACACAAGCTGCTCGGTCACCGCGATGCGGCTGTTTTCGAGGACGGCGCGGCGGTCGGCTGTCCACTGGCCGCCCATCAGCGGTTCGCCCGCCAGATTCACGACGGCGTCACTGCGCTCAATCGCCGCGACCAATTCGTCAGGGTCTCGGTCGGCGTGAACCAGTTCGACGTCGGCACCCAGCAGGCTCCGGGCGCGCGCCGGCGATCGCACCCAGGCAATCACGCCATGCCCGTCGCGCTGGAGTCGAGGGATCAGCGCTCGACCGATAAAACCTGTCGCGCCCGTTACGAATATTTGCATGTCACACCCTTTCCAGCTTTTTCGACTGCCGACCGACAGCCGTCCGCTATCGCGTCATACGTGGTTCCGCAGCATCAGCTCGGCGGGATGCGGCCGCAGGTAGACCTGGTCGGCGAGATACGTCACGCCACAGCGCCGGATGTGATGGACGAAGAGCGTCATCGGCACGACCAGCGGCACACGTCCCAGGGCGTAGTCGCCGATGAGCGCGAGTAACTCGGCGCGGCTCTCGCGGTCGAGCGTCTGTTTGAAGTAGCCGAGCATGTGCTGCAGCACGTTGGCGTGCCTGCGCGGGGTGGCCATGGCGCCAAGCGCCGCCATGAATTCGGTCGAATAGCGATCCTGGAATTCGCGTCGTGCCATCGCCTTGGCCGATGCCACGAGACGGCCGAGTCGCTGGTAGGCCTCCGGCCGATGGGCCATCAACGTGAGCTTGTGCGCGGTGTGGAACCGTACGACCTCACCTATCGACCACCGCGCGGTGAACAACGCGGTGAGCCGGCGATAGGCGAAGATGCGCTCGATGAAGTTCTCGCGCAGCCGCGGGTCGTTGAGCCGCCCTTCTTCTTCGACAGGCAGCAGGGGAAAACGGGTGACCAGGGCGTCGGCAAACAGCCCGCGGCCTGACTTCACCGGCACTCCGGCGGCGCCATACACCTTGACGCGCTCGAGGCCGCAGGTGGGCGAGTCTTTCTTCAACACAAACCCGAACAGCTCGCCCTCGGCCAGTTCCTCGACCCGGCGGCGAGCGTAGCTGCGCATCAGCGTCGAGTGATCGCGGGCCGTCCTGTTGGTCACCAGGCGAATCCGGCCGTCGGCCTGCACCAGCCGCATCGATTCACGCGGGGCGTCCAGTCCGGACTCGACCTCCGGGCACACGGGCACCCAGTCGACGAACGGTCCGAGTGATTCCACGAGGAACGGATCGCGCTTGTGGCCGCCGTCGAAGCGCACCGGCTGGCCGAGCAGACACGCAGAGATCCCGAGACGGACGCGTTCAGTGCTCATCGCCGGCCCCCATGAGTTTTCATCGATCTCAGGAATACCAGTACGCGGCGTTACTGTCAAGTATTTGTCCATGACAAACTATTGACAACACCGCCACCTTTCGCTAGGCTGAGGAGACTGATGCCCGTGAAGAAGAACGCGAAGAAGAAGAGCCCGGGGAAGCCGCCGCAAAACACGCGTGCGCGCTATCCGATCCGCGCCGTGTCGAAGTTGACCGGAGTCGGGATCGATACGCTGCGGGCGTGGGAGCGGCGTCACGCCGCGGTGTACCCCCATCCGAGACGACCGCGGGCGCCTGTACACGGATGCGGACATCGATCGGTTGCGCCTGCTGCAACGTGCCCTGACCAACGGACACCGCATCGGCCGACTCGCCTCGCTCACGAACGAGGAACTGCACTCCCTGGCCGGCGAGCCGGGTTCGGCGCCGTCGGCGGACCAGAGTCGAAGCCCGACACTTGATGCCGCCGCGCTCGCCGCCGCGCTCCAGAGCTACGACGCGTCAGCCATCGATCGCGAGATGACCCGGCTTGCCGCAGTCTTGCGCCCGCTCGAACTGCTCCAGAACGCACTGATGCCCATGCTCGCGCATGTAGGCGAGGAGTGGCACCGCCATCGTGCGAGCATCGCGCAGGAGCACCTGATGACCTCCACCATGCGGAACCTCCTCGGTTCGTTCATGCGCGTGTACGCGCGCCCGAACGTGCCGGCGAAGCTGGTCTTCGCGACGCCCGCGGGCGATCGCCACGAGATCGGCACGCTTGGCGCCGCGCTGCTGGCGGCCAGCAGCGGTTTGGGCGTCACCTATCTCGGGCCCGATCTTCCCGCGCAAGACCTTGTCGACAGCGTGACGCCAGCCGGCGCGCAGGTGCTGGTGCTGGGGCTCACCAGGATGTCGGCTGCGAATGCGACAGCGCGGGAATTGCGCACGGTCGTTCGCGATCTGCCGCCCGATGTCCAGCTGTGGGCGGGCGGACGCGGCGCCGGACGCTACGCCTCGATCATCACTCCGCGCGGACGCATATTCGGCGACTACACCGCGTACCAACACGAACTCGTTCGTCTCGGCGGCCACATCGCGTGATGTCCATGCGGTCCAGGCTGTTGTCTTCTTTCGCGTCCCGCCTCCCGGCTCTCAGCGCCTTCGTGCTGGCACTCGGCCTCACCTCCGCCGCGGCCCAGGACACGACTGGCGCGGGCGCGATCACCGGTGTCGTTGTTGACTCTGCCGGTCAACCCGCGGAGGGTGTGCGTGTATGCGCCCTCGATACCGCCGCCTGCGCCACCAGCGATGCGCGCGGCGTGTTTCGCATCGGCGACCTGCGCGCGGGAGGCTACCGGCTCGAGATTCTTCCCCTGGATGGCCTGCCGTTCACGAGCGAGCAGGTGGACGTACGTGCGGGGCTGGACGGTACTGTCGAAATCACACTGCCCAGGGCGGAGAACTTCCAGCAGACGGTCACGGTGACCGCGCCGGCCTTCCAGACGCCAGAGGCGGTGAAGAACTCGGGCTTTCTGGTGGAGCCTCGCCAGATCCTGAAGAGCGCGGCGGCCCTGCAGGACGTGTCGCGCTATGTGCAGGGCCTGCCGGGCGTCGTGATCGGCACCAACGACTTCCGCAACGACATCATCGTCCGCGGCGGCAGCCCTCTCGAGAACCTCTTCGTCGTCGATAACGTCGAGATTCCCAACATCAACGCATTCGCCAACTTCGCGTCAGCCGGCGGTACCGTGAGCCTGCTCGATGCCGAACTGCTGAGCGACGTCACGTTCCTCACCGGCGGCTATCCCGCTCCCTACATCAACCGCACGTCGAGTGTGTTGCAGGTGACCCAGCGCGAGGGCAGCCGGACGGAGTTCGGCGGGTGGGCCACGCTTGGCTTTGCCGGTGCCGGCGCCATTCTCGAGGGACCGATCGACGCCGGCAAGGGATCGTGGGTGCTGTCGGCAAGACGCAGCTTTCTCGACGTCGTCACAGACGATGTGGGGTTTGGCGGGGTGCCGGTGGTGTACTCGTTCAACGCGAAGGCGGTCTACGATCCGTCGCCCCGCGACCGCATCTGGGTGGTGAACATCGCCGGCATCGACGAGATTCGCCTTGGCCTCACCGAGTCGAGCGATCTCGAAGAAGAGATCGCGAACTTCGACATCCGCTACGACGGCTGGCGCAGCGCCACGGGCTTCAACTGGCAGCGCACGTTCGGGTCACGGGGCGTGGGCCTGCTCGGCATCACCCACTCCGAGGCCAAGGTCGGCCAGCAGGTGAAAGACCTGGTGTCGCAGGGCGCGCCGCCGCCGGGTGTGCCCCCCGAGGTGATCATCGCGCGGAGCCCTGTGGTCTACTTCGAAGACTCGCGCGAGGGCGAAACCACTCTCAAGTACGACCTCACGGTGCACTGCCGCTGTTCGACACGGTGCAGGCCGGCGGCAGCTTCAAGACGTTCCGGATCGATTACACGGCCGAATCGCCCTTTGGCAACGACACGCCCTACTCGCCGGTGGCCGGCATCGACCCACTGTCTCTCAGCACTCGCTTCCGCTCGTATCAGACAGGCGCCTACCTGCAGACCTCGAAGCAGGTGCATTCGCGCCTGCGTCTCACCGTCGGCGGTCGCTTCGATCACTACGCCATCCTGTCGCAGGCCCGGTTCAGCCCGCGCGCCGGCGTTACTGTGCGCCTCACTGATGCGCTGTCCTGGAACTCCAGCGTCGGGTCGTACTACCAGCAGCCGGCGTTCCTCTTCGTCTCGGCATTTCCCCAGAATGCGTCGCTCGTGCCCTGGCGGGCCGACCATTATTTGACCGGCGTCACGTGGATTCCGCGCGCCGATATGCGGGTTACGGCCGAGGCGTATCGGAAGACGTATACCGACTACCCGGTGGCGAGCGAACTCTCCGAAGTCTCGCTGGCCAACATCGGCGACACCTTCAACGTGCGCGAGATCCTGTTTCCGCTGACGAGCGCGGGCGAGGGATACGCCGAGGGCGTGGAAGTGTTCGTTGAGAAACGACTCACCTCGAAGCTCTACGGGCAGGGCAATCTGTCGTTCTCGCGCACGCGGCATGCGGGCCTCGACGGCGTGCTCCGGCCAGGCTCGTTCGACTATCCATTTGTGTTCAACCTCCTCGGCGGCTATCGGCTGTCGCCGGCGTGGGAGCTCTCGGCCCGGCTCTCGTTTCTGTCGGGCCGGCCGTTCACGCCCTATGACCAGGCGCTGTCCACGGAACAGCGGCGCGGGGTGTACGAGCTCACGCGCGTCAACGGCGAGCGGGCGCCGGATTACGGCCGCGTTGACATCCGAGTAGACCGCACCTTCACCCTGGGCGGCCAGCCACTAAATGTCTTCTTTGGCGTGCAGAACGTGACCAATCGCCGCAACTTCTCCAGCTACAGCTGGAACCGCCGCACCAACGCCCAGCAATTCGGCGAGCAGCAGGGCATCTTCCCGATCCTGGGCTTCGACTGGCGTTTCTGAACACCTAGCCAGGTTTCCGCATGTGTAGTGTCCGCCTTCAGGGAGACGCCAACACGTTCGATAGCCTGCTCGCGAGTTACATTTGGCCGAACGGGAGTAGGATCGGCTCCTGCAGTCGCCAATTCACATGGAGGTTCGCCATGCCGGTGAGAATCGTGATTCTTGCTTCGCTCCTCGTCATCTGTTCGATGCCGGCAGCCGTCGCCCAGGACGCCTCTGCGGTCGTGGTCGCGGCGTCGAAGGCGATGGGGATGGACAACCTGAACGCCATCGCTTACATCGGACGCGCGCGTATGGGCGCGTTCGGCCAGAGCAAGAGCATTGGCGACCCCATGGGCGCCGTCAACGTGACGAGCGTTGCCGAGTACAGGCGCGTCATCAACTTCGCGAAGCCCGACGGCATGACGGCCCTGGTCTCGCGAGCAACCGGCACGACGCATCCGCCAACGGTGCCGGGTGGCCCGCTGCCGACGCCCGGGACGCTCAACCAGACCATCACAGCCGCTCAGGCTGCCGGCAGCTGGGCGCAGGCGTTGAACATCTGGACCACGCCGTGGGGCTTCTTGAAGGGCGCGGCTGCGAACAGCTCGACGGTGAGGCGGCAAGGCGGTCAGCAGATCGTCTCGTTTTCTCCCGCGGGCTTCACGTCGCCCTCCGGCTCGAGCTACACCGTGACGGGGTACATCAGTAATCAGAATTTGATCACGAAGGTCGAGACTCGCGTCGATCATGCGGTTGTCGGCGACCTTCTCGTGGAATTCGAATATTCGGGTTACCAGATCATGAACGGCCTGCAGATGCCGACTCGCGTCGTGCAGCGGCAGGCCGGCCTGCAGACATTCGAAGCGAGCATCGAGTCGGCCACGCCGAACCCGTCGACGCTCGCCGAGTTGCTCTCGCCGCCCACCTCTGCCGCAGGGGCCCCGGCGCCCGCCGCCGCGCCGCCGTCCGCCGCGCCGCCCGTCGAGCGCATCGGAGACGGGGTCTTCAAGATCGGTGGTAACTACACGGCCCTGGCCGTCGACATGGGCGATCACGTGCTCGTCGTCGAAAGCGGGCAGAGCGACGCGCGCGGGATGGCGGTGATGGCGGCGGCCAAGCAGGCGATTCCGAACAAGCCAATCCGGTTTGTCGTCAATTCGCACCCGCACTTCGATCATGCAAGCGGACTTGCCGCGGCCGTTGCCGAGGGCGCCACCATCCTGACGCATCGCAACAGCGAGCAGGTTCTCGAGCGGCTCCTGTCCGGCAGCCGCTCGCTCATCGGTGACAGCCTTTCAAAGGTATCGAATCGCCGTACCAACGTCGTGGAAGGCGTTGGCAACCGCGACGTGCGGAAGGGGACCAACGGCAAGCTCGTCGAGCTGCATCACATTCCGAACGAGCACAGCGACGGCATGCTCGGCGTCCTGCTGCCGGCGGAGAAGGTGCTGTGGACGGCTGACATCACGATCGTGAATCCTAATCCGGTTCAGCTCGGAACCGTGCGAGCAGCCGTCGCTGCGCTCAACCGGTTGAAGCTCGACTACGACGCGTGGATTCCGGCACACCCCCCGAACCCGGACCGGCCTCTGACGAAGGCGGACGTGTTGGCGGCCGCTGGTACCAACTGAGCCAAAGGCCTGAAGCGTCGCTCGATCTCAGTTTGACAAACTGCCGGGCGGTCGCCTTGAGGCCGTTCCTCGAGTCGGAGCTGTTTGGGTACGAGCGCGGCGCGTTCAGGGCGGCACGGCGACTTGGACTGACACGCACGCAACTGCACCTTCGGATTCGAAATTACCGACTCGAGCCGGCGGCCGTCGCGTAATGGCACGAGAATGAGGTTGCAAGTTCGGCTGCTCGCGGCTGAGAGAACCAGTAGAATCGTGCTCTCCCGTTCAGTAAGGAGGATGTATGAGGAACGTGTGTCTCATCGCGGCGGTCGTCCTGGCCGGAAGCGTATCGGCGGTGCAGGCGGCGGACATAACAGGCGTGCTGGTCGATAAGGCGTGTTATCTGCAGGACAAGGCCAACACCACCAATGCCCATAAGGGCATGGGCGAAACCTGTGCGCAGGCGTGCGCCAAGAAGGGCGGAACCGTTGCGCTGGTCACCGAAAAGGGGGAAGTGTACGACGTCATGACGATGGGCAGCCTGGTTGGCGAGAACAATGCCAAGCTCGTGCCTCATATGTCTCACACAGTGACGTTGACCGGCGACATCGTCGAGTCGCCGGACAAGAAGACGAAAACACTTCATGCCACCGCGCTGAAGATGATTTCGAAGTGACTTTTTACAATCGGGCCATGACGGCATACGAGAAGAGGCCGTCATGGCCAATTGAAGAGACACGGGTCGCACCATCACGCCCTTGAAAGCGGCTTCGCGGGAGCCAGGCATGAGTCTCCCTGAGCCCTTGCCGCAGAACTGATCCCCAACCATCGGCTCGACTACTCCGCAGCGTCGGGCTGAATTGAGTGAATGCCGTGGTCTCTGAAACGAGGTATCAGCGGCAGGCGCACTTTGCGACGATTCTTGGACGCCAGATACGAATGGTTCGCGACTCACGCGTTGTTCACCGCCGAGACGCTTTCGGGTCTCGTCGGTGACGATCCGCGATGGCAAAGCGCAATCGATTTCGATCTTGCGCCAGCATCGTGGCTACCTGATGCAGGGCGGCTTCCGCTGTGGTGATTACACTCCCGACTTTGTGAAGTACGTCCAAACCCGGCTACCGGAAGTCAAGTGCGCCCAGTAGCTTCTTTCGGACCGGCGACGATCCAAGGCGAGGGCATAAACGGCCTCATGGAGAGTGAAGCAATGCGGCGATTGTGTGTACTACCGATTTTTGCAGCGATGCTGATATGGTCCGCCATGGTGGGTCGAGCCCAGCAACCGTCTGGGGCGCCGGCAGCACAGAGCAACGCCGAGGACCTCGAACCAGTGCGACAGAATGCCCGTACCCCATCCCAGGAGAACCCACAGAACCCAGTAGGGTGAGCCCGTCAACAGGTTGATGGCCACGAGAAGCACCATCGTGGAATCGGGCGAGTAGAAATGGCGCGATCGGTCGCCGCCAGTCCGGACGCGAGTCAGCCGTGTCGCGCGGGATTGCGCAGGGATAGGGATTTTTCCGCCATCGTGAGCAAGTCCAGCCACTGACGTCGTGGTTCTGCGCAATTCTGGAGATCTGCACTTGGGGGCGGTGGGCTCACAAGTTGCACGACCTGTTCCCGGGCCTCTTCATGGACCTGCCTTTTACCTCGGACCAGTTCTTCGGCATATTTGCCGAGTACAACAGGTCGTTTTGGTTTGTTGCTCTAGCGTTGTGGGTCGCAAGTGCGGCGGCCCTTGCACGTGCATGGCGAAACCCGCGCCAAGCGAGCGGCGCCCTGACGTATCTCCTGGCGGCGTTGTGGATCTGGAACGCTGTCGCCTATCACGCACTGCTGTTCACGAGGATCAACGCTGCCGCCTGGCTGTTCGCGGGCCTGTTCACCATGGAAGGGGTCCTGTTGTTCTGGGCGGCCACTCGGAGGCGGCTCGAGTCGCCGTCCCTGACCGGTCCGATCTCCGGCCTCGGGATAGCGCTGGCGTGTTATGCGCTGGCGTATCCCTTCTTCAGTTTTGGGATTGGCCACGATACCCGGAGATCCCCACCTTCGGCGTGCCTTGCCCGACGGCGATACTGACGATTGGAGTTCTGCTCGCAGTGCGTGGAGGCCCGCCGTTGTCGCTGGCTGTGATTCCAGCTGCCTGGGCATTCATCGGCGGATCCGCGGCACTGCTCTTTGGCGTGTGGACGGATTACATGCTGCTGGTGGCAGGTGTTTCACTCGTTGGATACCTGGTGATGTACCGAGGAGACAGGAATCGACCGTGAGAATGGAAGACTGGGATCGATTAACGTCGAAAGCGTCGGCGGGCATTTGCTCGTCCGGCACTACCTCGACGAGATCGTTTCGATGCGAAGGCGCTGAAAGTGTTACCCCCCGGAAGCGTCTATCAGACTCCGAAGCCGCGATTAGGGCCACGAGAAACAACGCAAACACTGTCCAGGTTGCGGCAGCCTGGATCCAGTTGATCACGAAGTAGCGCCGCCGTCCAGCACGCCAGCCCGCCGGCATGGCCTCGGGATCCCAGGCCAACATGACGTCGTAGAGCGGTTCCTTCCACACATTGGAGACGATGTACACACCGACGATCACAATGGTCAGGCCGATCGCCGTAAGCACGAATGGAGCGGAACTCGGATCGTCCCGGAGGCGCACGAGTGCAACAGCCGGTGCGATGCCCATCGCGATCGCGCAGACGTAGTTGAACCAGGCTTTCCTCGCCACTGGAAGGAACGCTCGCAAGAAACGCTCGAAGTCGGCTCCGTTCATGGCCGCGAGCATCGGGTGCATGACCAGGGTGAGCATCCCCAGAAGGCCAGACCATAGCCCCGCGAACACAACGCTCGCGGCGAGCGCGAGTTGTTCCACCGTCATACGCTACCTCCTTGACACGCAATTCATCGAAGCGTATTGCGTGTGCCCAGCTTCACCCCGATCGACCCCGTCACCCGCAGGTGAGACTCCCATCCCGCCCGCGCCTCCAGGCCGAAGTTGACACGCCCGCTGACCGATACGCGCACGCCGGCGCCTGCGGTGAGCACCCCGTCCCGCGTCGTGACGCTCGCGTCGGGATGCTGGTAGCGGGTCTGAGAGAGACCCCCAGAGACGACCACTCCTGTCCAAAGATCGACGCGATTGATGAGACGACGTGGCGCGAGGCGGAGGCTGGCCGATGGTGGAGTCAGCATCACCCGCTGGCATATGAGATCCCCGGCGGCGGTGAAGTAAGTAGGCCGCGAACACCACCACCACAGCGCATCAACCACGACTGCGATCCCGGCTTGATAGCCTAGAAAGCGTCCGCCGTGTGAAGCACCAGCGCGATGAAAATAGCCTTGCTCACACCGGCGATTGTCAGAGCCATGGGACGCACCGCTGGTTTCCGCGCTCCGGTATCAGGTGCGAGCGCCGCGCAGATCATCGTCATCGCTCAGGACACCCGACACGATCATGATGCGATCGATGTTTGCGACGGTCCACGCCACGGAGGCCTCCGCTCGAGGTCAGGGTTTGGGAGACAAGGAAGGGCGGCAGGATAACACCTGCTGGCGCTGGCGCCAGCGAAGTGGAACGCGATGTCGGCTCCGTGCGTGAGGCGAAGCTTGATTACGAAGACTTGGCGAGTGGCGGTGCGTGTCTGTTCGTCGCGTATCCCACGATGACGCCGAGGACACTCCCTGGCAGCATGATCTGCCAGTAGTAGGCCGGCTGGCCGCTCGCGGTCTGGAGCTGCACTACCACGTAGGCCAGGACAAGCCCGACGGCCAAGCCAAATACGATGCCGAGCGGCAGCGATCCGATCCGCTTCACAAAGAGGCCGATCAACGCACCTGTCAGGATGCCCTTGATCATAGAACCGACAACGATGCTCATTATTTGAGGGGCGACCTCAGGAGCGGACACCAGCGCCGTCAACCCGTCGAAAAGCCCCAGAATCCCTCCGAGCACCATCCCAAACATCGGCTTGCTCATTTCTGCCTCCGACTGTGTATTACACGTAGCCGACGAGGTCGTGTACAGCGCTCATCGAACGAGCGCTACTAGGATGCGCATGACCAGATACGCGAGCACCAGCAGCAGAGCGATTCGATGCTTTCGCACGAAGCGCGCCATCCGCTCCTTGGGCTTCTCCTGATACGCACTGACGGGGTCGCCTGCGAGAAATCGCTCGACGTCGGCCATCAGTAAGGCCACGTCCTGGTAGCGTTCGGCGGGCTCGCTGCTGCAAGCCTTGCGAGCAATCGCCTGGAGCGGCCGGACGCCGGAGAGTGATCCGGACTCGGCGGGCGGCACTCTGTCAAGGAGAAACGAGAGAATCGCTCCGAGCGCATGAATGTCCGCTCTGGCGTTAATCTGTACCTCACCACGCGCCTGCTCGGGCGCCATATAGCCGCGTGTGCCAAGCACTGTGCCATGCCGTGTGTGACGACTCGGCGAGGTCCGCCCCGAGTCAGCGCTGTTAGATGCCGTGGTCTCCTCGTCGTGCAGAGCGACGAGCTTGGCGACGCCCCAATCCATTACGAGCACTTCGCCGAGCGGGCCGACCATGACGTTCTCAGGCTTCAGATCGCGATGGATCACGCCGCGAGCATGGGCAAAGGCCACCGGCTCGCAGATCCGCAGGAACAGTCGCATCCGCTCGGCAAGCGATTGATGGGTCGTCTGTGCTTGGCAAGCGTCGGCCCTTCCACGCGCTTCATCACGTAATAAGGGCGGCGATCATCGAGGACGCCGAGATCGTAGACAGGAACAATCCCTGGGTGGTTGAGGCGCGCAAGGATCTCTGCGCCTCGAGTTCCAGACGCGAGGCGAGGGCATACGCGGTCGATGAGCTCAGTGGTGTCACAAGCACCTTGAACACAACCGACCGATTGAGCACTCGGTCGTCGAGCCAGATAGATCGTTCCCATTCCGCCTCGCGCGATCGGTTCGAGGATGTCGTACCGAGCGTCGCTCGGAGTCGGCCAGTCGGCGATATTCCGCAACCGCGCGACAGCACTGTCGGACAGCCACGTCATCGAACGTCTCCGAGCAGTAGGTCTCGAATTTCCTGCTCGACGTCGTTGGCGCTCTCGCATACGGCCGTCAATCGTTCGATCAACGCGCGACGGAAGCTGCGCCTGGCCGCTGCGAGATAGTTCGTGACGTCGGACGCCGACACACCGAACTCGCGCGCGACCTCCGCGTAGGTCGTCGCGGAGTTTGCCTCGGATTCCTTCAAATCGTACCGCTCGAAGATCCGGAACTGGAGCGTCTTGCCTTGCCGGGCATAGTCCTGTCGCAGACTGTCAACCGTTTGTCCAAGGACGCTGCGAATCCACTCACGATGGAGGAAACACCCTTTTCCGCGTTAGCGTCATCGACAACGGCGTGCCGAGCGATCTCTCGTCCGGCGTCGTCGAAGTCGAGCGCGACGGGCAGAACTCCGCCGCCGCGCTTCAATCGGCGTTCAGCCTTGCGTTGGTTGGACATGAAACCGTCAAGGCAGGTGCGCAGGAAGGTGCGGAATCGACCCTTCGCTGGCTCGTAGCTCTCGAAGAAGCTTTTTTCCAGCGCCCGCATGAAGAATTCCTGCGTGAGATCTTGAGCGTCGACGGGCGTCGCGCGCCACTTTATGCGGAGGTACACATACACGGGCTGCCAGTAGGTCGAGACCAAGGTGTCATGCCCGGCGCGCTTGACTTCGGGGTTGGTGCTCTGCATCCCGGCCACCATCGTGTGCCGGGTGGCGGGGAAAGCCTCGTCCTCCACCAGCAGGAACGTCCATGTCGTGGGCAGTCTAAAGGAACTGTCCTCGGAGTGTAATTACATAGTGAGAGCCAGGAAAACAGGTCGATTACCTGAGCGAGTCGGCGAGACGTGGCCACTACGGCCGTGAACCCGGCGTCGAGCGGTATGGCAGGCTCCTACAGGAGGATTGTGATGATTGCACGGAATCGATTCAACCGAAACCTCGTCCTCTGTTGTTGCGGGTTCTCGGTCTTGATTGCAACGGCTGCACGCGGTCAGGAGGTTCGGGACACTTCACATATCGCCCCAGATGGGAGTCGCGTTCTCCAGCAGTCGATTGTCGTGCCAGCCACCGCGCGCCAGGTCTGGGACGCCTTCACGACGACCGAGGGCATGCAGACTTGGGCGGTTCCGGTCGTTCATGTCGACTTCCGGCCCGGTGGCATCTGGGAGTCGGCCTACAGCCTAGACGGTCGAATTGGCGCGCCGGAAACATCAAAAACCGAATACTGAGCTTTTTCCCCATACGAATGCTGACGTTCCAAGTCGTGGCGGCACCCCCAGGCTTTGCCCATGCAGAGGTCTTTAAGACATCGTGACGGTGATCGAGTTGGACGAACTCGCGCCGAGTATGGTCCGAGTCACCGAATCGATGGTTGGTTATAAGTCGGGCGAAGGCTACGACACACGTATCGTTCCTTCGAAGCCGGCAATGCCTGGTCGCTCAGAAAGCTCCGCCAGCGGTTCATCGAAGGACCGATCGATTGGCAGAAGGCACTGCGCGGCAACACGTCGAGCGCACAACCGTAGCAGCGTGCGACGCGAGGGCTGTCCCCACCCCGCGCCTACTCGATGGATACGTCGACCCTGAAATCTTGCGGATAGGGATCGGGGTTGAGCACCCAGATCGTGTGCAGGTCACCGCCGGTCACAGGGCTTGTGACCACGCCCGGGAGACTTCCGGCCGCGTGCTGCCCACGACATTGCATCCTCCCGTCACAAGACTTGTGATGTCGGCACAGGCGCCACCGGTCACATACAGCTGAAGGCTGAAGTCTGCGTTCGGCCAGCCCAGCGTCACCCTGGCCGTTCCGCTGCGCGACATCGTGACGTCCGATCGGTAGACACCGACCTCACCGTGGTTGGCGGCCGGCACAGTGGCCGTCGCCGGCAGGGGCCTCGGGCTCGGCGGGCTCGGGGGGCTCGACGGGGCCGGAGTGACGGGTTGGTGCCGTTGGACGGCCTGATGTCCGCAGCCGATGCTCGTCGCGAGCGCCGCTGCGACGAACCACGGCCAAAGAGAATCCAGCGAGCGTTCTGTTGGTCATTTCGCACTCCCCACTTTCTGGGAAGCGGGAAAGCGCGGCGGAAACTTGAAGAGCCAAGGGGTCGCGTTCGGTGGTAGCCTCGGGGCCTCTGGGTTCAGGCGCCATTCCCGTTCCACGCCGCCCGTGCAAGTTTTCGCCATCCGTTGCCGCTTTAGAGACAGGGGGACGCAATGACGATCGGCACCGGACGCGTGAACGTTCTCAGAATGCTGACTCAGGGCCTCGCGGTCGCCTGTGTCCTGGTTCCATGGATCACCGTCGCTCAGGGGCTGACGGGAGCCCTCATTGGCACCGTCACGGACGAGGCGGGCGGCGTCATTTCGGTGCAGTCGTCCGAATCAGCTCGCCAGCGCTCATTGGCGGGGAGTTGACGACGAAGACCGACGAGAGGGGGCAGTTGCGATTCCCGAGCGTGCCGCCTGGATCGTACGCGCTCGAAATCGTCCTGGAAGGATTTCGCCCGTATCGCGACGCCGACATCCGTATTGGGGCAGGGGCCACCATCGAAAGAACGCCTGTTCTCACGTTGGCAGCGCTCGCGGACTCGATTGTGGTGCACGGATCCGGCTCTCGCCTCGACGCCCGAAACCCCGGGTTTCGGGACTCGGTTCGGCGCCGAGGACCTCGACGCGATCCCCATGAGGCGATTCAGTTACCAGGACTGGGTCAAGACCGCGCCCGGCATCTCGCCGACGTCTCCGTCAGGCAGCAGCGTCCTCGTATCCGCCTTCGGTTCCGGCGTGGATCAGAATCAGTATCTCCTCGATGGCACGAGCATCACCGCGACAGGCAACGGCGTCTCGAGGGCCGATCCAGGCGTCGACTTCATTCAGGAGCTGCAGATCCAGTCGGTGGGCGCGTCGGTCGAGTACGGCAACGTCCAGGGCGCCGTCGTCAACGTCATCACCAAATCCGGCGGGAACCGCTTTCAATACGATGCGGCCTACTACTGGCAAACCGGACGCGCTGACCAGCCAGCCGGTGCGGCTCGATACGATCGAGCGCGGCAACTGGACAGCGGCTACGAGCGCGCGGAGTATCGCGACTTCACGACCAGCCTTGGTGGCCCGGTCGTTCGCGAACGACTGTGGTTCTTTTCCGGATACCAGCACCTTCGCGACTCCGACAGTCAGCCGGGCACCGATCCCGATCTTCCGAGGGAATACGAGCAGGACAAGATTTTCGCGAAGCTCACCTGGCGCCTGGCTCCGGGCTGGCAGCTGGTGCAAAGCTTTCACGATGAATTCTGGTCCAACCCCGAAACGCCGTCGGCGACGAAGCCGCGCGAGGCGACCCAACGCCTCGACGCGTCAGTGCCGGCGATCAATTTCGGTCATCTCACTCATACGGCCTCACCCAATACGGTCTGGGACGTCCGCGTGGGGCGGTTCCGCTTCACGCAGGACACGTCACCGACCTCGGGCGATCCGACGATCCCCCATCGCATCGACCAGCCCGAAAACATCTGGAGCGGCGGCCCCCAGCAGATCGGCCAGGTGCGGCAAGTGCGCACGACGGTCAAGGCCACCGTCAGCCACTATCGAGCGGGGTGGTTCGGCGGGGATCACGAATGGAGGATGGGCGCGCAAGTCGATCGGGGCGAGCATCGCGCGGTTGCCGTCCTTCCGACTGGCGCGAGCTCTGTCTACATAAACGGCGTGTTGAGGCAGCGCACGCTGCAGGCGCCCGCCAATTCGGGAGGCCGGTTCGTCACCGCCGCCGTGTTCGTGAGCGACGCCGTCCGGCTGGGAGGCCGGGTCACGATCAATCCGGGGCTGCGGTTCGATCACAGCCGCGCCATCAGCCAGGACGTGCCGGAGTTCGACGCGCTCGTGCACGAGACCGGACGGACCATCGAAGGCCGGGGCACGGTGGACTCCTGGAACATCGTGTCGCCGCGCGTGGGCGTCGTCATCAAGCTCGATACCGACGGCCGAACGATGCTGCGAGCCAATGCCGGGAGATTCAGCCAGGGCCTGTTGACCGGTGAGATCAGTGGGATTCACCCGGGGAGGACCAGGATTACGATCGTCCAGGAACCCTCGGGTGCCACACTCGTGCGTGATTCGAGTCAGGTGCAGCTGGATCCCGAGCTCCGGCTGCCGTACACCAATCGGTACTCGATCGGCCTGGATCGCGAGGTGGGTCGTCTGCTCGCGGTCTCCGTGGCGTACGTCCGCAAGGACGGCCGCGACTTCGTCGGATGGAAGGAACTCGCCGGCGAGTATCGCGAAGAGCCCGCTCCCCTGAACGATGGCCGGGTTGTGCAGGTCTGGAGGCTGACCACCCCTTCGGAGGCACGTCTCTTTCAGCTGACGAATCCGGAGGACTACTCGCTGACCTACAACGGCCTGGTCATCGCCGCGGAGCGACGACGATCCCGCGGCTGGCAGGCATTCGGGTCCTACACGCTGTCGAGGGCGCACGGTCTGCAGCCCTCGAGCGGGACGACCGCAGCGGGCCCGCAGGTCGCGACCGTGGGCTCCCCGCCAGCGTCGTTCGCTCCAGGGGTCACCTTCGGGCAGGATCCGAACGATCTCATCAACGCCTACGGCCGCTTGCCCAACGATCGCCCGCACATGGCTCGGGTCATGACGTCGGTCGACGTGCCACGCACCGGCCTCGTGGTCGCAGCCAATCTGCAGTATCTCAGCGGCAAGCCCTGGGCGCGGACGGCGCTCATCAACCCCAACGAGGGTGCGCGGCCGGTGCTGATCGAGCCGCGCGGTACCAGACGGCTCTCGTCGCAGACGCTGCTCGACGTCCGCGTCTCACGAGCGTTCCGCTTCAGCGATGCTGGACGAGTCGAACTCTCCCTGGACGTGCTCAATGTCCTCAACGACACGGCCGAGGAGAGCATCAGGTCGGCCTGGTACGACGCCGCCAATCTCGGTCAGCCCGACATCTTCATCGACCCGCGCCGCGCGATGCTCAGCGTGCGGCTCAACCTGGGTCGCTGATCGTCCACACCAGACCGTTCAAGTTTCTCCTGCCCGTTCTCGCTTCACAGATCGGAGGGAGTCTGTGAAGACATCATTATGGCTGGTTGCCTGCGGTCTCGTGTTCGCATCAACGTGCTGACGACGGCCAGCATCGATCATTGCGGCGGTGAGCCCTGCGACGCCGTCGTCCGCGGCTTCCGCGCGTTCTTCGACCGGAAACTGGATGGACTGGCCGCGAACGGCCGCGCGTGCGCCGACTGCCATATGGCGACGGACAGTTTCCAGCTCTCGCCGGCCAGCGTGGAGGCCAGGTTTCAGCTCCTGCAATGGCGGCGCAGGTGGAATCCTGATGCCGACGATCCGCTGTTCCGGCCGATCGACGCGGATGACTTCCGGACCAACGGCGAGAGCGCCAGCGATTTCAGCAATCTTCGCCAGAACGGCCTCGTCCGGATCACCTTCACGCTGCCGCCGAACATCAGGCTCATCGATCCGGCGACCAACCTGCCGTCGGCGGAGACGGAAGTCGATGTGTGGCGGAGCGTTCCCACCGTGAACGATGTCGCGCTCACCGGACCGGACCACGGCATCCTGTGGCCACGCGGACCGAACGAGACCGGCGGCTACCAGTTGGACGGACGATTCTCGACGCTCCAGGAGCAGGCGCTGGCGGCGCTGACCAATCACGCGCAGATCCCTCACGCGCCGCCGCAACGGCTGCTCGACGATTTGTCGTCGTTCCAGCGTGTGTTGTTCACCAACGAACGTGTTCGCGCCTTGTCGGACGCCGTGCGTCAGGGCACCGTGCCGCTGCCGGATCCCGATCGCAGGCTCACTGCGCTCGAGCAACAGGGAAAGGCGGTGTTCGAACGCGCCTGTGGCCAGTGCCACGGCGGCCCCGGACAGTCGACGCCACAGGCGACGCTCAACGATCCGCCTGCGCCGGTGATCCGGTTCCACAACATCTTCAGCCAGTGTCCACGCCCGGTCGACCCAGCCGCGCGATACGTCTTCGCGCCGTGTCCGCCGCAACTCGCTCGCAATGTACGCACCTACCAGATCGCGTTGTCGGTTCGCGACACGCCGGCCCTGGGGGGACCACGCTTCCGGCCGGGGACCATCGTTCGCCGTACGTCCTCCGATCCCGGCCGTGCGCTCCTGACCGGCTTCGTTGGCGGGCCCGCGCCCAGAGACGATTGGGAGAAGTTCGACGTGCCCGGGCTCCGCGGCATCAGCAAGACCGCGCCGTACTTCATCAACAACAGCGCCGCCACGCTCGAAGAGATGGTCGATCACTACATCGCGCTGTTCAAGCGCGCGGAGGTCAACTTCGTCCCGGGTCCCCGGCGCTGTCGTGCCGCCGATCGCGACGACCGACGGCGTGAACTTCGATCGTCGGCCGGCTCCCGAAGAGCGCGCCGCGCTCCTGGCGTATCTGAGAAAGCTGTAGCAGCGCTCGGGTGTGCGCGCTACTTCGCCTGGCAGGTCGATCAGGACGATGTCGGAGTTCTGGCGCGTGCGGTCGAAGACCAGGTACTTGCCGTCAGGCGTGATGTCGAACGTATTCAAGAAGCCGCGATCGCTGAAGTGCGTGAGCTGGCGGGTCGTGTTCGTGGCGAAATCGAGCAGCCAGAAGTCCTTGGATTCAATGTCTGCGCAGGTAAACCAGGCCCAGGCCGCTCGGCAGGAAACGGTGGGCTCCGCCCACGCGGACTCCGACGTCCGGCAGTGGAGACGGTGCCGTCCGGTCGGATGCGACGCAGCACGGCCACGCCGCCGGCGCCGCCGAAGCCGCTGGCATAGATAATCGTGTCGCCGTTCGGCGAAAAGACGGGATTGTACGCACCTCGCACGAGCCGCACAGGCGCGCCGCCGTCCACCGGGATCCTGAACAGCCCCGGACCCTTCGCGTCGCTGCCGGCAGCGACGATCCAGGCGCCGTCTGGCGACCAGTCCGCCGCGCTTTGTCCCACGACGCCATGGATCTCGATGGACGGAGCCAGGGTCCGCGAGTTGGTGCCGTCTGCCGACATGATGGCGAGCTGTCGTTTTCCCTGCTGCCTGACGACGACCGCGACACGGCTGCCATCGGGCGACACCACGGGAGGCTCGGACAGCACGTTGTCGGCGCCCTTCGTTACTTCGAACGCCTGGCCGTCGTGAACCGCCACAGCCCGTCACCGGTCCCTCGGGTCGAGAGCGAGAGGTAGAACAACGACGCGCCACTGAAGCGCGGTGCCAGGGCGCGTTCGGTCGGTACAGGGTACGGCTGCACATCGCGATCCTCGACGCGGCGATCGTGCAGCGGGACGCGCCAGAGAGCTGGCCGTGGGTTTCGCCACGGTCGCGACGACACGACGGCCGTCCCGGCTCGCCGACACGGACGTGTATTGCTCGAGCCCCACGGTCACTCGACGCGTCACCCTGCTCTCGACGTCGAGGGCCCACAGCCACGGCCCCGACCAGTCTTCCGCGCGCGCCACATAGAGCAGCGTGCGCAAATCGAGCGGCGCCAGAAAATTCACGTCGGCGTGCTGGGAGTGAGCTGCTCCGGCGACGCACCTGACGGTTTCATGCGCCACACGTCCATCCTGCCGGTCGGTCCCGTCCCGTGAACGAAGTAGATCCATTCGCCGTCGGGCGACCACACCGGATTGTGTGTGTGCCTGCCTTCCCTGAAAAACGGTTCCTGGCCTTGGGGAGCGACGTTGATCGGAAGGGGTTCGCCCCGATGCGGTCCGCGATGTACAGAGGATCGCCGTTCGCGATGGCGTCGATGAAGGCGAGCCGGGCGTTGTCTGGCGACCAGGACGGAGTGGAGTGGCCCCGGGGCAGGAAAGGTCGAGGCGTCCCGCCGGTCAAGCGGCATGAGCATCTTGTTCTGCGCAGGATTCCCATTGGGACTGAACCAGATCTCAGACCCGTCGCCGTTGAATCCCAGGCTTCGCAGCGAGATTCCCGGGCGTGAGCATCGGGGGGCCATCGAGAGTGAGGTTCTCGAACCTCCCGGTGCCCACCTGACTCACCCAGACGTCGAACTCTCCAGCCTTGTCGGCGACGAACGCTACGAACCTGCCATCGGGCGAAATCTCGGCCTGCTCTTCAGTGCCCTCCCAGTTCGGTGACGCGGGAGAACGTGGCGTTGGCGAGCGGGTTCCCGGCGACCTCGATGGGTACTCCGCGCCAGGCTTCCCACGCGACCATTCCCGCGGCGAGCGCGATCAGCGCCACCCACGGCAGCCATTTCAACCAGGCGTTCGCCGGAGCGGCGGGCGCTCCCTGCACGTCGGGAGTCCCCGGGAGCACTTCGTCTATCGCATCGATCTCGATCCGGACGTCACCGATATCTCTCAGGCGCTGCTTCGGATCCTTCGTCAGGCAGCGGAGCAGGAGCCGTCGAATCGGCGCAGGTGTCGCGGCCGGCAACGCCGACCAGTCCGGTTCGCGCTCGAGGATCTTCGCGATCGAGTCCGAGACCGTGTCGCCGGAAAACGTCACGCGCCCGGTCAACATCTCGTACAGGACGCAGCCGAAGGCCCAGATGTCGGTGCGCTTGTCGACTGGCAGTCCGCGCGCCTGTTCGGGACTCATGTAGGCGGCGGTGCCGATGATGGGCCCGGCGCGCCTCACGCCATCTTCCATCGGTGCGCTCGAGAGGTCGGACGACGGACCATCGCCGCCGACGACCTTGGCGAGGCCGAAGTCGAGAACCTTCACGCGCTCCGTCAGGCGTGATCTTGATGTTCGCGGGCTTCAGGTCGCGGTGGATGATCCCTTTTTCGTGCGCGACTTCGAGGGCCTCGGCGATCTGCCGCGCGATAGCCAGGACCTGTGAGATCGGCAGCCCGCTGCCCTTCGGTGCCGACTCGCCTCGTGCGCGAGCTGCTGTGCGAGCGTGTCGCCCTCGACGAGCTCGAGAACCAGGAAGCGAACGCCGTCCGCTTCCTCGAAGCCGTAGATCGCGCAGATGTTGGGATGGTTCAGCGCCGCGAGCATCCGCGCTTCGCGCTCGAAGCGCGCGAGTCGATCGGGATGCCTCGTGAACGCAGGCGGCAGAATCTTGATCGCGACATCGCGCCCAAGCTTCGCGTCGTGCGAACGGTACACTTCGCCCATGCCGCCCGCGCCGAGCAGCGCCTCCAGGCGATAGCCGCCGATCGACTGGCCGGTCATGTTTGACGCGTGCGGCCGGCGCCCCGGAGGCCAACGCTGGAACCGCGTCGAAACTTGGCGGGGCGAGAAATCCGTCGTGGGACGACTCGTTCAGCAGCGATTCGACCTGGCGCCGCAGCGCCTCGTCCTCTCGACAAGCCTCAGCGAGAAACGCCGCGCGCTCGCCCGCTGGCGTGGCGTAGGCCGCGTGATACAGCTCCTCGACCCGCTGCCAGCGTTCAGGCGTCATAGAGGGCGATCGCAGAAATCTCGCCGCAATTCTAGTCCTTTTCCACTCCTTCAATTGCCTGCGTTTCCGCTTCCTAAGTAGGAGGGAAACAGGACATGACTATGAGCGCCCACCGGGGAGTGCTGCTGTTGGCGTTCGCGATCGGTTCTGCTGCCTGCGACGGACTGCCGTCTCCGTCAGGGCCGACATCGGTGCCACCCGGAGCGTCCGCGTGCCCACCGTGACCGCGATCTCGCCATCGACGGGTTCGACGGCCCGTGCCACACCAGTCACGATCAGCGGGACCGGATTCCTCTCCGGGGCAAGGGTGACGGTCGATGTCATGCGGCGAATGTCAGCGTCGTCAACGGCACGACGATCACCGCTATCGATCCCCGCCCGAGCCGCGGGCCCGCGGACGTCGTCGTGACCAACCCTGAATGGTTCGGGCGGCGACGCTGACCGCGGCCTTCACCTATTCCTTCCAACGAGCCCTTCACGCTTACGGCCAGCACCGAACGGTTGACGCCGGAGGCCAGATCGAGTGTGAAGTTGGACAGCCCCGGGGGCTCGAGCGAGCGACTGGATCGCCGTGTGCCAAGTGGGAGGAAGCTACAACGACGACTGGTATGTCCTGACGCATGGCGCGACGTCCGGCATGCACACGGTTCTTGCGCCGACGCGGCCGGGGCAATTCGAGTTCCGCTACCTGTTGGACGACGGTTTTGTCACGGTGGCGCGTAGCAGCCCATTCGACGGTCCGATGACCCGGCGGCGCTTTAGGCGTCATCATCCTGATGATCGCCGCGCATCTCGCCCTGCAGCCAGGCTTTGGCCAGCCGCCAGTCGCGCATCACCGTATCGGCCGACACGTTCAGGACCGACGCGGTTTCTTCCACGCTCAGCCCGCCGAAGAACCGCAGCTCGACGACGCGGCTTTTCCGCTCGTCGAATTTCGCGAGCGCCTCGAGCGCGTCGTCCAGCGCGACGAAGTCCTGGCGCGGCTCGTCGGTCACGACGAGCGCTTCGTCGAAGGTCACGCGGGCGCCCTCGCCTCCGCGTTTTTGCGCGTGCTTCGCGCGCGCGTGGTCGACGAGGATGCGACGCATCACACGAGCCGACACCGCGAGGAAGTGCGCGCGGTCCTGCCACGCCACCAGCTTTTCCGTCGACCAGACGGACGTAGGCCTCGTTGACGAGCGCCGTTGCTTGCAGGCTGTTTCCCACGCGCTCTCCCGCCATGCAGCGTCGCGCGATCTGGTGCAGCTCCTGATGCACGAGCGGGATCAGTCGCTCGCGGGCAGCCACGTCGCCTTTCCCCCATTTGAGAAGGAGCGCGGTGAATTCGTGGGAGGTTCAGTGATTCCCAATTCTAGGCGTGCGCGACTCGTTTTTCAACCTTGATCTGTACGCAATTACCCGTCACGCGGACACTACTAACATGTGGAAACCGCTCAAAGTTATCGGGTACTCTGTGACTCGCGTCCTCGGTGCATGGCGTCTGGCAGGCCGCCCTTTCGCAGGATCATCATCATCGGACACCAATTGGTAAACGCGGACTGGAACAGGTTCACTCCCACGAACAGCGTGAACCACAGGAAATTCGCGTTCACGTAGATGCCCAGCAGCACACTGAGGGCCACGAACGCCCCTGCGATCAAACGAAGCGCACGTTCGACTGTCATGACAGACTCCTTTCAAAAATCCCGTCAGTTGAAGGGACCAACGAGCACCGATGGTCTGCCGCCTTCTGGTGGCTCATGAAATACAACACGGGAACGGTGACCCGCGAGAGCAGCAACGACGCCACCTCGCCCGCCATCAAGGAAATCGCCAGGCCCTGGAAGATCGGATCGAAGAGGATCACCGCCGACCCGACGATCACCGCCGCCGCCGTGAGCGCCATCGGGCGGAAGCGGACCGCGCCAGCGTCCACGACAGCGTCGGCAAGCGGCATGCCCTCTCGCACTCGCATCTCGATGAAGTCCACCAGGATGATCGAGTTCCGCACGACGATACCGGCGCCCGCGATGAAGCCGATCATCGACGTGGCCGTAAAGAAGGCGCCCATCGCGGCGTGCGCCGGCAGGATGCCGACGAGCGAGAACGGAATCGCCGCCATGATGGTCAGCGGCACGTCAAAGGCCTCGAACCACCACACGACGAGGATGTAGATGAGAACGAGCACGGCGGCGAACGCGAGGCCGAGGTCGCGGAAGACCTCATACGTGATGTGCCATTCGCCGTCCCACTTCATCGCGTACTTCGTCGTGTCGAACGGCTGACGCGTGTTGTAGATCTCGAATGCGTAGCCTTCCGGCAGCGTCATGTTCGAAATGACGCTGTTCATGCGCAGGATCGCGTAGACCGGGCTTTCGGCGGCGCCAGCCAGGTCGCCGGTCACGTAGGTCACGGGCAGCAGGTTCTTGTGGTACAGGCTGTCCGCCTCCGTGCGCGTCTCTTCGCGCGTCAGCTCTCCGACGGCGACGAGGTTCGGGCCCAGGCGCAGCTCGCGCACGGCGGCCAGCGATCCCTGAGCCGAGCGCGGCAACCGCAGGACAATCGGGACATCCTCGCGCGCATTCGCATCGTGCAGGAGGCCGACGGTGCGGCCTTCGGTCGCCATCTGGACGGCAGCCGACACGTGCGAAGCCGTGACGGCGGCGGCACTGGCGCGCGTCTCATCAACGACGAGTGACGTCTTCGCCTGCGGCGCCGCGACGTACCAATCGACATCGACGACTCCTGGCGTCTGCTCGAGCACGGATTTCACCTGGCCGGCGAGCTCCAGGCGGCGCGACGGATCCGGACCGTAGATTTCCGCGACAAGCGTCTGCAGCACCGGTGGCCCCGGGGGCACTTCCGAGACCTGGATCGTGGCGTTGAACCGTCGGGCGATCGGCACGAGCCGATCCCGCACGCGCTTGGCGATGTCGTGGCTCTGCTCGCTGCGCTCGTCTTTCGAGGCGAGGTTGACCTGAAGGTCGGCGAGGTGAGGGCCGCGGCGGAGAAAGTAGTGACGCACCAGGCCGTTGAAGTTGTACGGCGACGACAGGCCGACATAACTCTGCACGTTGACGACGCTCACGTCCTTCAGGACTTCATGGGCCAGCTCCGAGGCGACACGAGCCGTGTGCTCGAGCGGCGTCCCCTCGGGCATATCCACCATCACCTGGAACTCGCTCTTGTTGTCGAACGGCAGCATCTTGACGGTCACGAGCTTGAGCGGCACGAGCGCCGCCGACGCCAGGAGCAGGAAGGCAGACGCCGGCCAGAAATGCGAGCCGCATACGGCCGTTCCCAATGAGGCCGGCCATCGCGCGGCGATACAGCCGCGTGGCCGCGCCCTCTGGCGCGTGGCCGTGAGCGCTCTCGGCCCGAAGCAGGCGGGCGGCGGCCCACGGAGTGACCATGAAGGCGGCCGCCAGTGAAAACAGCATCGCCGCGGACGCGCCCACTGGAATCGGCCGCATGTAGGGGCCCATCAGCCCGCCGACGAACGCCATCGGCAGAATCGCGGCGACGACGGTGAGGGTCGCGAGAATCGTCGGATTGCCGACCTCATCGACGGCGCGGACCGCAATCGCGACGAGGCCTGACCCGCCCTCCGCCCTCATGCGGGCGTGCCGGACAATGTTCTCCACGACGACGATCGCATCGTCGACGAGGATGCCGATCGAGAAGATCAAGGCAAAGAGCGTGATCCGGTTCAGCGTGTACCCATACGCCCAGAACGCGAACAACGTCAGGGCGAGCGTGACCGGAATCGCGGTCAGGACGACGAATGCCTCCCTGAGCCCGAGCGCCAGCGCGATGAGGAGAGACACCGACACGACGGCGAGGAACATGTGGTAGAGGAGCTCGTTCGATTTCTCTGCGGCCGTCTCACCGTAGTTTCTCGTGACCGTGACATTCAGATTGCCGGGCAGGAGTACCGGCCGCACCGTCGCCAGCTTGGCTTCGACCTGATGCGCGACGGTGATGGCGTTTGCGCCCTTGCGCTTCGCCACGGCCAGGGTGACCGCGGGATGCGAGCCGCCGTCTCGCGAGTAGAAGCGGACGTACGACGTCGGCGGGGCATCCGCATCGGTGACGCGTGCGACATCGCTCAACCGGATCGACCGTTCGTTCTGCGCGGAGACCACGACGTCACGCAAGGCGCCGACGGTGTCGACGTGGCGACCGCTCTCCAGGCGCGTCACGTCACCGGCCGATACGGGACCGGTGCCCGTGGCTCGTGCGTTGGCGGCTTCGAGTGTCCGCGACAGCTGCACGGGATCGATCGCGGCTGCAGCCAGCCTCGCCGGGTCCAGTTCTACGCCGATCTCGCGCGGGCGTCCCCCAAGCAGCGTCACTTCCGACACATCCGGCACTTCGGCCAGCGCCTCGCGCAGCTGCGCGGCGAGGCTGCGAAGCACATCGTCCTCGTAGCCGTGTCCCCACAACGTCACTGCGGCAATCGGCACGTCATCAATCGAGCGTGGCTTCACAATCGGCGACGACGCGCCGGGCGGAATGCGATCGAAGTTCGCCTGCAGCTTCTGGTTGAGACGTACGAGCGCCCGTTCCTCGTCTTCGCCGACGAGGAAACGGACAATCACCATGGACTGCCCAGGACTCGAGGTGGAGTAGAGGTACTCCACGCCCGGCACTTCCCACAGCAGCTTCTCCATGGGACGCGTGACGCGTTGTTCCACTTCCGCCGGCGACGCGCCGGGCAGCGCCACGAAGACGTCGACCATCGGCACGATGATCTGCGGCTCCTCTTCGCGCGGGAGCGCCGCGATCGCGAACGCGCCGAGCGCCATCGACCCGACAATCAATAGCGGCGTCAGTTTTGACGGAATGAACGTGGCTGCGAGGCGTCCGGCAAGGCCAAGCCGCGCGCTCATGACGCGCCCCCGGTGCGAGTCGGCACATTGCCAACCGTGACGCGCACTCCGTCTGCCAGGCGTGTCAGTGGCGAGACGACAATCGATTCACCGGCGTCAAGGCCGGCCACCACCTCGACGCCCTCTGACGATGAAGTGCCCACGCGAATGAGGCGCAGCGTCGCCACGCCGTCCTGCACCACAAAGACCGATAACACCTGGCCGTGCCGCTGAATCGCGTGTGCCGGAACGAGCAGGGCACGGCGAGGCGCGCCGCGGAAGACGACGCGGGCAAAGCTGCCTGTGCGAGCCGTCACCGTTGATGGAAGGCTGACCTTGACGGTGAATGCCCGCTGGTCCGCACCAACGGCACGCGCCACCTCGGTGACGACGCCTTCGAGTCCTGTGTCGTCCGCGCCCTGCTCGGCGGCGGCATCGATCAAGACGATCACCCGGTCACCGGCGTGGACGTAAGCGGCGCGGGCCTCATCCACGCGGACGACCACCTGCCGCGCACCGTCAGACTCGATCCTGAGAAGTGGGACGCCGGGTGCCGCCAGATTGCCTGGATCGGTGAGGCGCTCGGTCACCAGACCGTCGAACGGTGCGCGCACGGTCGTGAAGGATTCGGTCGCCGTGGCGACGCCGACTGCGGCCCGCGCCGAGGCAAGATGCGCATCGGCGCCTTCGATGCCCGCCTGAGTGCCCGCGAGCCGCGCCGCCGCCGCTGAGAGACGGGCCTCGGCCTCGTCACGTTCTTGATCCGTGGCCGAATTCCGTGCGTGCAGCGTCGCGATGCGCTTCTGCCATGCCGCGGCCAACCGATGTTCGGCCTCGGCCGCGCTCTGCTCCGCTCGGGCTTGCGCCAACGCCTTCTCCGCGGCGACCGCACTGGCCCGCGCCTGCCCCGTGTGCTCCGTGACATCTCGGGCGTCCAGCGTGATCAACACGTCACCAGCGCGAACCCGGTCTCCGGCCTTGACGCGTATGCCGCCAATCGTGGCGACGATTCGACTCGAGATGGATGCGGATTCCCGTGCGGCCACAACGCCGCCGGCTTCGAGCCGCTCGGCCGTGTCGATCGTCGCCACAGGAGCGACGGTGACCGGGACCGGCTCTCCGGCCTTCGCCTGGGCCCGGTCCTCGCCCCTGCCGCAGGCGGACAGACCACCCGCCACCACACCGAGCGCGACGATTCCAATCAATCGATTCATGGCCATCACGTCCTTGGCTCCGAAGACATCCTTCCCTAGAGCCGCCCGAGCGCGCGATCGAGCGCCACGGTCTGGAGAATCACGTCCGTTTCGGCGGTTGTGGCCCGCGACTCTGCCTCGAGCGCCGCCTCGGCGGCTCGCAGCACGTCGGTCACCGTGGCCAGCCCGCCCTCGTACCGATCGCGGATGATGCGCTGCGACTCGCGAGCCTGCGTCAGGGCGGCGCGTCCGGCCTCTTCTCGCGCGCGCGCGGCGGCGAGTTGCGCGAGCGCCCCGCGCACGTCCACTTCGATTCGTCGCTCCACGCGTTCGCGCTCGGCGGTCGCGCGGACGTGAGCGTGGCCCGCTTCGGTCGTGCGCGCCGTGTCCGCAAACCCGCGGAAGACGTTCACGCGCACCTCCGCGCCAATCACCCAGCTCGATTGCTGGGCGCCGAGTGTCTCGCCGTTGAACTCCCAACCACCCTGCACGGCGACGGTGGGCAACAGCGCGGCACGAGCGGTGCGCCGCCCGTTCTCGGCGAGCTGAAGATGGATATTGGCCTGCAGAAGCTGCGGGTGCCTCGTGAGCGCTTCCCGGACGAGGGCTTCTCCGTCGGCAGGCGCCGGCCGCAAGGCAGGACGAACCGGCACAACCGAGGCGGTCAGCGGCAAGCCGACGGCTTCGGCGAGCTGCATGCGTCCGACCGCGAGGTCCCCGGCCGCCGCGATTTGCCGCTGGCGCATGTCCGCCAGGTGCACGTCGACCGCGAGGACATCCGCTTCGGTGACGAGGCCAACCTCGCGGCGGGCACGAGCACGTTGGCGATCGCTCTCCGCCGCCGCCACGGCCGCGTCCGTGGCTCGCACCGTCGCCTCGAGCTGCAGCACGCGCACGAACGCCTGCGCTGCCCGGAAGCCCAGTTCCTGCCGCGCGGTATCCCGGGTCGCCGTGGCCATGTCGCGCTCCAATGTCGCCGCCTGCACTCCGAGCCGCGTCAAGCCGGCGTTGTAGATCGGCTGCTCGAGTGCCACCGCCGTGCGTGTATTGGTGACAGGATCGGGATGATTGAGCGCCGGAATCGCGAAGTTTGCGGCGGTGAATCGCCGCTGCGAGAGCAGCGAACTGAAGACGTAGACCGGCTGGTTGCCGCGCTGCACCGTCTCGGTCAGGTCGACTCGCGGCCAGAATCCGGACTGCGCGCGCTGGATACGCGCGTTCGCCTCTTCGATCGACGACGCGAGCGCTCGTGCGTCGGCAGTTTCGCCCTGTGCGCGCTTGATGGCGTCCTCGAGGGTCAAGGGCGTCTGTGCAAAGGCGGCATCCAGCCCCGCGACCCCCATGAACAGCACAGCCAGCACGGCCCATATGCGCAGGCGCACGCCCGTCACGGTGTCATCTCCTCGCTCCACGTCCACGGTGGGTAAGAGCCCGTGGACGCCCAAAGGTTCAGTCAATATGAGTTCCGCTCCGACGGATCCGGGTGGCGAGTCGGGCACCCCATAAACAGCTGTGCGGGCGGGAGTTGTTGTGCGTGTCAGGTCAGCGCGCGACGAAACCGCGAGGGCGAGCGGGGCGGATCGTGTGAGAATTCACCCATGGGCGCGGATATTCCAGCCAGCCATGCGGCCGGATCGTCGAGCGACGACGAGCTGTTAGCGGCCGCGCGCCAGGGGGACAGCGCCGCGCTCGAGACGTTGCTCGTGCGGTACCAGCCGCACCTGTATCGGTTTGGCCTGAGGATGTGCGGCAACGTGGAGGATGCCGGCGACGTCGCGCAGGAGAGCCTCATCTCGATGGCCCGCTCCGTCCGCGACTTCCGCGGCGATTCCTCAGTCTCCAGCTGGCTCTACACCATCGCGCGCCGGTTCTGCATCAAGAAGCGGCGCCGAAGCAAGTTCGCCCCTACGCGAGAAGAGTCGCTGGACGCGCCCGCAACCGACGTCGCCCAACACCTCGCCGATCCGAGGCCGAACCCCGAGCAGACAGCGACCAATCGGGAACTGGCGACCGCTCTCACGCACGCCATCGACGCACTGGAACCCTCCCAGCGCGAGGTGTTGGTGCTGCGAGACGTCGAAGGGTTATCGGCGCCGGAAGTGGCCAAGATCCTGGGCATGAGCGTCGATGCCGTCAAGAGCCGGCTGCATCGGGCGAGGGTCGCCATCCGTGAAGAGCTCGCGCCGGCGTTGGGACGCCCGGCAATCGCACCACCCCGCGGAGCGCTGTGCCCGGATGTCCTGACGCTCTTCTCGCAGCATCTCGAAGGCGAGATCGATCCGAGCGTGTGCGCGACGATGGAGGCACATCTCGCGCAATGCCATCACTGCCGCGACGCCTGCGACTCGCTGAAGCGCACGCTGGCGATCTGCCGGCAGTTGCCGACGCCGGACGTGCCCACATCCCTGGCCGCGTCCGTCAAAGCCGCCATCCACGCGTTCCTCAACCAACGCTAACGAGCCAGCGCGCGCGGGATTGCGCAGGCATGGGGGATTTTTCCCGCCTGTGCGGGCTGCGTCCGGCCACGGACGTCGCCGTTCCGGCGCAATTCGGGCGGTCTGCGTTCGAGGGCCGTCGGAACACGCGTTGCACAACCTGTCCCAGGGCGTCGCGAACCCTACCTGCGGAAGGCCCAATAGCGCCGTGCTCACCATCGTCTTGTAGGAGGCACAGATGAGCGGTCGTATCGGCACAGCCCTGACCATCGCCGCGACGCTGTCCGGAGTGGCGCAACCGGTGCTCGCGCAGGACAAGCCTGCGCCAATCGTCGAGGCCGTCGTCGGGCGGAGCGGCTTCGTCGACGAAGTGTGGGACTACTTCAGCACGATTGGCGGTGGCGCGCGCGTATTCGTCACGCCGCGACTGGCGATCGGGCCTGAGGTCGCCTATCTGAACGGCAAGTTCGATGCACTCGAGGCGTCGAACCTCACAGTCACCGCCAATATGACGTTCGATATTCTCCGCGACGATGGCAGACGGCGGATCGTGCCGTATCTCGCAGCCGGCGGCGGATACCTCCGACAGAAGACCCGCGTCGGCAGCGGCCCGGGATCCACGGCGCTCGTGCCGTTCACGTCGAGTGAAGGCACGATGTCGGCCGGCGTTGGCGCCCGCATCGCTCTCGGCTCGCATATGTTCGTCGCGCCCGAGTTTCGCCTCGGATGGGAACCGGAAACGCGCATCGCTGTGACGATCGGGATGAGATTACGCTGACACCAATCGCCTGCCGCGTTCAGGAGGACGTTACGACGACGGCGCGGCAGGTCCGGCCGCCGCTCCGACGATAGGCGTGCGGCACCGTTGAATCGAAGTACATCGAATCGCCGGCCGCAAGCGCGTGCTCGTCAGCGCCCATGTGCACGCTGAGGGTGCCCTCCATCGTGTAGATGAATTCCACGCCCGGGTGCTCATGCGGCCGAAGCTTGTCCGGCGCGACCGGAAAGAACTCCGCGTAGTAGCAGCTGAACCGGCGCTCGGTGGCCGGATAGTCGAGCGACTCGAAACGATAGCTCACGTCGCGCGCGCCCGGACGATCGGGAAGCTGCACGCGCTGGTCCTTGCGCACGACCGCGACAAGCGGCTTCTCACGCGCGCCGGCGAAGAAGAACTCGAGTCCAACGCCGAACACGAGTGCAATGCGGAGCAGCGTCGGCAGGGTCGGAAACAACCGGCCGCGCTCAATCTTCGAGAGCAGGGCCGGCGACAGGCCGGTGTGCTTGCCGAGCTCGACGAGGCCGATCTTCTTCTTCAGGCGCAGCGTCCGGATCTTGTCGCCGATCCGATAGTCGCTCAACCCGTCCTGCAGCGTCTTCGACAGCATCGCTCCTCCGTCCAATTTGACCGTCAGTCACATTTCCCGGCGTTCGTGTCGTGTCGCTCACACGACTTTTCGGGACGGCCGAATTTTACTTGTATTCAATTCTAATTGCACTAAATTCAATTCATGGAGGTTTTCATGAAGCCAATCGACATCGTTGCCGCCGTACTCGTCGTCGTCGGAGCTCTCAACTGGGGACTGGTAGGGATCGCGCAGTTCGATCTCGTTGCCGCGTTGTTCGGCATGTCGTTCGGTGACACGTCGGCGATCACCGGCGTGATCTACGCGCTCGTCGGTCTCGCCGGTCTGTACCAGGCGATGTTCTGGAAGAGGGTTCAGGGCCGTTGGGCGACACCGGCGGCACATCACGTCCGTTAACCCGCATCACACGTTAAGGAGTCCATCATGTTGAAGAAAGCATCAGTCATTGTCGCAACCGCTCTTGTCGTCGCCGCGGCCGCGCCGCGCCAGATGGTTCACGCCGAAACCGCCAATATCGTCGACACGGCGGTTGCGGCCGGTTCCTTCAAGACCCTCGCGAAAGCACTCCAGGCGGCCGATCTCGTTACCACCCTCACCGGGCCTGGACCGTTCACGGTGTTCGCGCCGACCGACGAGGCGTTCGCAAAGCTTCCGGCGGGCACGCTCGAAACCCTGCTCAAGCCGGAGAACAAGGACAAGCTGCGTCGCGTCCTCACCTATCACGTCGTCGCCGGCAAGGTGGTCGCCAATGACGTGGTGAAGCTGCAATCGGCCAAAGCCGTGAGCGGCGACACGATCGCCGTCAACGGTGCAGGCCGGCATCGTCCGTGTCGACGGCGCGCAGGTCATCAAGACGGACATTCAAGCCAGCAACGGCGTGATTCACGTGATCGACACGGTGATTCTGCCGAAAGGCCTCTAACACTCACACAGTAAAGAACGAGGAGATAGAGCGAATCATGAGCACGATTAGGCGTAGACCTTTGTATGTTGTCGTCCTGGCGGCTGTGTTATGGGCGGCCGATGCCCGCGCGCAGAGCTCTCCGTGGTCGGTGTCGTTCGACCTCGGAGCGCAGGTGCCGGTGAGCGGGGACGTGCATGGCGCGGGTTCCGGCCAGGTGCTCGGCCTGCCCACGCAAGTGGAGTCGCGGTCGTACGACGACGTCTATGGCAGCGGCTTCGGCTGGGCTGCGGGCGTCGGCTATCGGCTGGGCGAAACGGGCGAGTTCCGCATCCAGGGCAGTTACACGAGCAATCCGGCCGAGCGCCTGCAGGTGGGTTCGGTCGCCGGACTCCCGCTGTTCGCGCTGTTCGACGACTACAAGGCCTTCGGGATGGATTTCGGCTATCGGCAGTACTTCGGCAGCGGCAAGGCGCGCCCCTTTATCGGCGCGAGCGGCGGCTTCGTCCGGCTCGAGGAGGTCAAGAGCGAGTTCAGCGTTCCGGCCGCGGGGGTGGTGCTGTCGGAGGTGGACTTCTACGCCAGCTCCGTCGTGCCGTCCTTCGCTGCCGGCGGCGGCATGCAGATTTCCCTGTCCGACATGGTCGCGCTGCAGGGCGGCATCGAGTTCAAGTGGCAGGGCGATGCCGAAGACAATGATGGCCTCGCCGGCACCGGCCTCGAGTCAATCAATGACGAGAGCCGGCGATGGTCGCTTCCCGTTACGGGTGGGATCACGTTCAGGTTCTGATCGCTCTTGCCCATGCACAAAGACATCGTTCTTCTCACCGGTGCCTCCGGCTACATCGGCGGCCGTCTGCTTCGAGCGCTCGAAGAAGGCGGCCGCACCGTGCGGTGCCTTGCGCGAAATCCTGAGAAGGTCGCCGTGGCACGCGCGACGACGACGGTCGTACAGGGCGACTGCTTGGACGAGGCCTCCATATACCGCGCGCTCGCCGGCGTCGACACCGCCTACTACCTGGTTCATTCCATGGCAGCAGGCCCGGGCTTCGAAGGACTGGACCAGCGGGCCGCACTCAACTTCGGATTGGCGGCGGCGCGCGCGGGCGTCCGCCGCATCATCTACCTTGGTGGCCTTGGTGAGGACGACGCGTCGCTGTCGCGACACCTGAGAAGTCGCGTCGAGACCGGCAGCACCTTGCGCGCCGCAGGTGTCCCGGTCGTGGAGTTCCGCGCATCGATTGTGATCGGCGCGGGCAGTCTGCCGTTCGAGATGATTCGCGCGCTCGTCGAACGGCTCCCCGTCATGATTTGCCCTCGATGGGTCGACACGCTCACGCAGCCGATTGCGGTTGACGACGTGATCGCCTATCTCGTCGCGGCTCTGGATCTCCGCGAGAATGGCCACAGCGTGTTCGAGATCGGGGGGCCTGAAGTGGTTTCATACGGTGATCTGATGCGGTGCTACGCACGGCTACGCGATCTGCGCCGCGTCCTGCTGCCGGTGCCGGTCATCACTCCGCATCTCTCCGGTCTCTGGCTGGGGCTGGTGACACCAGCTCAGGCCCGGATCGGACGTGCACTGGTCGAAGGACTTCGAAACGCAACCGTGGTGCGCTCCGATAGCGCACGGCGGATGTTTGGTATCACTCCGGTGCCATTGTTCGAGGCGCTGGCACGAGCGGTGTCGGAAGACCGCAGCAACCTTAAAACTGACAGGCGCACGGTCATCGTCGATGTTCCACCGGCGGACGCATTCGCCCCCATCCGTCGTATTGGCGGAGACGCCGGCTGGTATTTCGGCAATCGCCTGTGGAGATTGCGCGCGTGGCTCGACCGATGCGTAGGCGGAGGAGGGATGGCTGGCAGACGCCGCGATTGCGAGCAGTGCGAGGTTGGCGACACCATCGACGGATGGACGGTCGAGGCATACCAGCCCGACAGGCGGCTGCGCCTCGCGGCGGGCATGAAACTGCCGGGCCGGGGGTGGCTCGAGTTCGAAGTTACGCCGCTCGATTCCGGGCGGCGATCGCTCATTTCGCAAACTGCGACGTTCGATCCGCGCGGCGTCCTGGGGCGTGCCTATTGGGGCGCCGTACTTCCGCTTCACGTGTTCATGTTTCGCGGCATGCTGCAAGGCTTGGCGCGGAGGGCGGCCGGCGGCAAGCGAAAACGACTCGCGGCTGTGGCACTCCTTCTCTGCGCCGTAGCGCTGGTCCCCGAAACGAGCCACTCGCAGCCGAATGCGCCGGTTCGGACAGTGCCATCAGTGGACCTCGACCGGTATGCCGGCGACTGGTTCGAGATTGCGCGGTTTCCGAATCGGTTTCAGCGCCGGTGCATCGGCGACGTAACGGCCAGTTACGCTCGGCGCAGCGACGGTACGCTCGACGTGATCAATCGCTGCCGCACCGACGGTGAATCGATTGCCGCGCGCGGCGTTGCCCGGGTCGTCGACGATACCGGCGCCACGCTGAAGGTGCGCTTTGCGCCGGCGGTGCTGTCGTTTCTGCCGTTCGTATGGGGCGACTACTGGATCCTCGGACTCGCTCGTGACTACTCGTGGGCCGTGGTCGGGTCACCCGACAGGGATTACCTGTGGATCCTGGCGCGGACTCCTACGCTTGGTGAGGACGCGTTTGGGCAGGCAGTCGCGGTCGCACGTGCCAATGGATTCAATGTTGACCGTCTGGAGAAAACAACCCACACCGCCGCGCAGGTTCGGCTGGAATGGCCCGTGGTTCCGTGATGCAAACGATCCCAAGACACGCCAACATGCAGAAGGACGGCGCGTTCAGCCAATCGCAATGCCAAACAGCCATCCGACGGCAGCGGTTGCGAGCATCGCCAGAACACCCCAAACCGTAACCCTCGTCGCGCCGACCGACATCGGTGCGCCCCCGACGTACGCAGCCGCTGCGCCGAGGCCAACGAGGCACACCAGCGACACCGTTGCCACGGCGACTATCAGCGTACTCGCAGGTGCGAGCAGGATCGTCAATACCGGCACGCCCGCTCCCACGGCAAAGGTCGCGGCTGATGCGAGCGCCGCCTGCAGCGGACGCGCCGCCAGCTCCTCCGTCAGGCCGAGTTCGTCACGCGCATGGGCGGCCAATGCTCCGCTCGCGGTAAGTTGCCGGGCCACCGTGCGCGCGAGGGCTGGCTCCAATCCCCGGCGAACGTAGATGCCCGTCAGCTCGTCCTCCTCCGCTTCTGGCTGCGTCGCGAGCTCGTGCCGCTCGCGTTTCAGGTCCGCCTGCTCCGTGTCGGCTTGAGAACTGACCGACACGTATTCGCCCGCGGCCATCGATAACGCACCTGCGACAAGGCCGGCAATGCCCGCGATCAACACGTCCTCGCGTGTGGCCTCGGCAGCAGCCACGCCGACCACCAGGCTCGCGGTTGAGACGATGCCGTCGTTGGCCCCGAGTACCGCGGCGCGAAGCCACCCGATTCGCTCGCTCCGGTGACGCTCACGATGTGCCATGGATATCCCCCACTTCCACGAAGGCATTAAGAATCCGGGGCGTTGATGGCGCGGCCAAACAGTGGTCCGACGGTCATCCTTCGAACAGCACTCACCGTGCAGCGAGAAATATACGACGTTGCGCAGTACTACAACTGTGCGAGGCCGGGAGAATTGCACGGCAAGTCGCGAAGCATTTCGGATTCGCGATTGACACGCGCCCGTGCCGCAGCGAAAATCGCCGGACGATCGCATGCTGTCGCACGAGATCGTTGACGGACGCCTGCGCTTCGGCGAGCACTTCGCGGTGTCCTTTCAACGCACGCTCCGGGTTCCGGACGATGGCCGCACGTACCCACTGCCCCCGGGCCTCGGCCTCATCCCGATCCACGCGGCCGGGGAGTTCGCGTCCACCGTGCCTCGCGAGTGGCGTGGCGATGCGTTCTTCATTCCGCTGTATCAGCGGGAAGCGGTGTGGATTGGATTCGACGCGGTCTCGTGGAATCCGCACGCGGTGAAGGTCGGTGTCGGGCACATCAACGCGATCTCTGGCGCGACGTGGCGCGCCGGGCTTTGCGGCGATCCTCAGGACTACCTGGTGTGTCCACCGCAGCTATGGCTCGACGGCGTACACGCCGGGCGCGATCACATCCGCCAGTTCGTCGCGATGCCGCACAGGGCAGGTTTTACGATCGAGGAGCAGCTGGCCGGTACCGTCGAAGGCGGCATCACGCTCGAGGTGTTCGCGCCGAAGCCCGGCAGATTTCCAGAGGTGCCTCCGCCGCCGGACGCTGACGCCATGAGGGTGATGTCGACGTCGCTTGGAATGGCCGCCGGCGGCAGGATCGATCAGCGCGTATACCGCGACCGGTACGGAGTCGAGACGTGGGACGTCGGGAACTTCGCCACCGCCGTGGTGCATCTGCTCAATGCCGATGGATATCGGGCGGTGACCGGCCTCGACGCGCCACCGACACCCGTCGATGCGGCGATGTATACGGCGCATGGGTTTCCGTGGTTCGAGATGTACGACGAACAGTGGGCTGCACTTGACGCGGGCACCGCCTTCGAGAGCGTGGAGTCGATAGGTGAGCTGGAGCGGCGCCGGGGTGGTGCCCGCGAGACGCCCGTCGATGTTCCGCCGGACCAGGTGCGCCGTATCGAACCCGACTTCAGGTCCCGCAAAGGAGAAGACGATGACTGAACGCGCGTATTGCATCGATCGGGTAGTGGACGAGCGGTACCGGGCGGCCGCCGCGGAGGCCAACGCACGCGAGCACGGCGTCGATACGCCGCTCGAGCTCGCGCTCGCCGGTCAGAAGGTGTGGAAGCCGGGGCGCACGCTGCGCGTGCGCTTCCTCGATGGCGACCCCGCGGTCCACGCGCGGGTTCAGTCGTATGCGATGCAATGGCCCCAACACGCCAACATCAAGATCGAGTTCACGAAGTCGGGTCCTGCGGAGGTCCGCGTCTCGTTCAAGGAGTCTGGCTACTGGTCGGCGCTCGGCACGGATGCGCTCGTCCGGCAGTACTTCCCGGAGAACGAACCGACGATGAACTTCGAGGGCTTCACCATGAGCACGCCGGAGACGGAGTACTCGCGCGTGGTGCTGCACGAGTTCGGTCACGCGCTGGGCTGTATCCACGAGCACCAGAGTCCGTCGGGCGGCATCCAGTGGAACAAGGAGGCCGTGTATCGGTCGCTCAGCGGTCCGCCGAACAACTGGAGCAAGGAGCAGATAGATCACAACGTGATTAGCCGGTACAGCAAGGATCAGACGCAGTTCACGGCGTTCGACCCGCGGTCCATCATGCTGTATTCGTTTCCGCGCGAGTGGACGTTAAACAACATGGAGTTCACGTCGAACACGATCCTGTCGGACACCGACAAGCGATTCATCGCCGCGCGCTACCCGAAATCGGATCCCTGTCTCTGACGGACCGCGGCCCCTGGGAGTAGCGACATGCCAGAGACATTCGACGTAGTCGTCATCGGCAGCGGCTTCGGCGGCGCGATCACCGCGGCCCGCCTCGCAGAGAACGGGTATCGAGACGGTGGTGCTCGAGCGCGGCCGGCGGTGGACGCCGGAATCGTTTCCCCGCCAGCCCACCGACGCGTGGGTGTGGGATCATCGCAAGCCGGCGCAGTGCAACGGCTGGTTCGATTTTCGTGTGTTCCCCAATATGGCGGTCGTGCAGGGCGCCGGCGTCGGCGGCGGATCGCTCGTGTACGCGAACATCTCCGTCAATGCGAAGACCCGACATGTTCGACAAGCGGCTGGCCGCCGGAGATCACGTATGCCGAGCTCGCGCCGCACTTCGACGCCGTCGGCGCGATGCTCGACGTGCAGAAGGTGCCCGCGAACCAGTGGCCCGAGCGCACCAGGATCATGAAGGAGGCGGCGGAAAAGAACCAGTACGGCGATCGGTTCCGGCAGCTCGACCTTGCGGTGCGCTTCGATCCGGCATGGCACTACGACCTGCCCGATCCCCACGCGCGAAACGCACGCCAAGACGTTCCTCAACGCGCAGGGCCAGGAGCAGGGCACGTGCGTGCACCTCGGTGAGTGCGATATCGGGTGCCAGCGTCAAGGCGCGGAACACACTCGATCTCAACTACATTCCGCTCGCCGAGCGCCACCATGCCGACGTGCGCGCCGCTGCACCTCGTCCGGAACATCGTCCCCGGCGCCGGGGCTACACGGTGCACTACGATCGCATCGCCGGCGGCGGGCTGACCGCCGGCAGCGTCACGGGCCGCATCGTGATTCTCGCCGCGGGCTCGCTGGGGTCGACCGAGCTTCTGCTGCAATGCCGCGACGTGCATCGCAGCCTGCCGAACATCAGCGCGTTCCTTGGCCGCAACTGGAGCAGCAACGGCGACTTCCTGACGCCGGCGCTGCATCCGATGCGCGAGGTGAAACCGACGCGCGGTCCGACGATCACCTCGGCGATCGACCTGCTCGACGGCACGGTCGACGGCCAGGACGCTCTTCATCGAGGATGGCGGATTGCCGGATCTCGCCATCGGGTTCATCCGCGAGCTCTCCGCGGACGGGAGCCGTCGATCCCCGCGCGCGGACCCTCGTCGAGAGCCTGCGCGTGCTGCTGCGGCTGAATGCGTTCGACCGGATCATGCCGTGGTTCGCGCAGGCGCGTGACGCCGCCGACGGCCGTGCTGTCGCTCAAGGATGGCGCGCTGCATCTCGACTGGGACATCGAGAAATCGACGCGTGCGATCGAGGCCGTGGTCCGAACGCACGAGAAGTTCGCGCGCAGCACCGGGGGCATGCCGCTCGTGCCGCTGACATGGACGCTTGACGAAGGATCTGATCACCCCGCATCCGCTGGGCGGCGCCAACATGGGCACGACGCGCGCAGAACGGGGTCGTCGATCACAAGGGTGAGGTGTTCGGGTATCGCGAACCTGTACGTCGCCGACGGCGCCATCGTCCCCGAGGCGATGGGTCTCAACCCATCCAAGACAATCGCGGCGCTGGCCGAGCGGATCGCCGCGTTGATTGCCGCTGAAGGGCGGTAACGAGGTTCAGCTCATGGCCGCGAAGGCCCAGAGAACGCCATCGTCACGTATCGCAGCTTCGGCCAGGCCTTCGATCGGCCAGCGCGGACAGCCGCCTGACCGAACGCACGTCCTTCGAATCGGCGGAGGATCCGGCGGAAGACACGGCGCTGCGGGCAGCAGCTGAGCGCCGCCCTCGCGGTGCTGGAAGAGGAGAGCGCACGGCAGGGGCCCGGCATGATGGCGGCCGTGCCGAACCAGTTCGCCTCGCTGCTCCAGTCGCGGATGCTCGAGGCACCGCCCCCGGGCGACCTGCAGGCGCTCATCGCAGCCGCACCAGGCGGAGAGCGCGTTCGAGGTGAAGTACGACGAGCACGACATCCTCGGCTGGGTCGGCAGCGTCTTCACCTGGTGGAAGAAGATTACTCCCGAGCCGTGGCTGACCGCCTCCGGAGGCGCCCGACCCGATCGGCACGCGGCCCGCGCTTCGCGTTGCGATGATGGCGGACTGGGGCACCGGGCTGTACGGCGCCCCGGTCTGCGCGCGCAGCATCGAGCAGCGATCCTGAAGCCGCATCGATCTGCTGCTGCATCTCGGCGACATCTACTACTCCGGCACGCAGGGTGAAGTGCGCACGCGATTCCTCGACCTCTGGCCGAAGCGCGCCGATGCGATCAGCCGCGCGTGCAACGCCAACCACGAGATGTACACCGGGCGGCGAGGGATACTTCCGCGTGCTGCTCCCGGCGTTCGGCCAGGCGGCCAGCTATTTCGCGCTGCAGAACGACCATTGGCTGCTCGGTCGGACTCGACAGCGCGTACGAGGATCACGATCTCGCGGGCAACCAGGTGGCCTGGCTCGAGCAGATCGTGCAGCGCGCCGGCGACCGCAAAGTGGTCGTGTTCACGCACCATCAGCCGTACTCGCTGTTCGACAGCCAGGGCCCGAAGCTGGTGTCGAAGCTGGCGCGCCTGCTGAGCGCGCGCAGTCTCTTCGCGTGGTACTGGGGACACGAGCATCGCTGCGTGCTCTACGACCAGCATCCGGCGTGGGGCCTGCACGGCCGCTGCATCGGCCACGGCGGCTATCCGTACTTCCGCGATCAGCTCGGGCATCTGCCGCTCGCAGAAGGCACGCGTCTGGCGCCGGATGGAGTCGAAGAATCTTGTGCCCGGCGCGCATCGTGCTGGATGCTCCGAACCAGTACGTCGAGGGCGAAGAGGATAAATATGGCGCCAACGGCTATGTGACCGCTTGAGTTCGACGGTCCGCGCATGCACGAAACCATCCACGCCCCGGACGGCTCGGTGCTGCTCGAGCGGCAGCTCGCGTGAGGGGACCGATGCCGTCACTCGATCTGAACGGAGAGACAGCTCGAGCATCTCAGCGATGCGCTGCGCGACGCGTTCACGGTGCAGCGGCTGCGCGAGATGCTGAAGTTCAAGCTCGGCAAGCGGCTCGACGACTACTCGCTCGGCAGCGACTACAAGGAGATCGTCTTCGAGCTGATCACCGCGGCCGAAGCGGAAGGCTGGACGGCCGAGCTCCTGGTGGCTGCGCGCCAGTCGAATCCCGGCAACGCGCGTCTTGCAGGCTGTTGCAGAAGAAGTCGCGCTGGCCGTCGAGCACGCCGGCGCTGGAGCGGACGATCAAGGAGAAGAACCCGTTTCTCGACGTGGAAATGTTCCGCACGAAGCTCGGCGAGATCGAAGCGCAGGTGTGCCGCATCGAGATCGACACACCGCGTGGCACCGTCTACGGCACCGGGTTCCTGCTGGGACCGGACGTGCTGATGACCAACCACCACGTGATGGAGAGCGTCGATCGTCCGGCAAGGTGCCGCCCTCGTCTGCCGTATTCCGCTTCGATTACAAGCGGCTGCCGACCGCGGTCATCGCCGACGGATCGACGTTCAAGCTGGCGCCCGACTGGCTCATCGACGACAGTCCGCCGAGCGCCGTCGATCTCAAGCCCGAGCCGAAGCCGGGCACGCCGCGTCCGGACGAGCTCGACTACGCGCTCGTGCGCCTTGCCGGTGCGCCCGGCAACGCAGCCGGTCGGCGCAGAAAACCGATCCCAATGCACCGAAGCGCGGATGGATCAAGCTGCCCGGCCAGGGCGTGCCTGCCGAAGGGGAGTCGCCGCTGCTCATCATGCAGCACCCCGACTCGGCGCCGCTGAAGCTCGCGATGGACATGAGCGGCGTGATCGGTCTCAACGCGAACGGCACGCGGCTCAAGTACAAGGTGAACACCGAAGGGGGCTCGTCCGGCGCGCCCTGTTTCAACACCGACATTCGACCTTCTCGCATTGCATCACAGCGGCGATCCGAACTTCGATCCCGCGCACAAGCCGCAATACAACGAGGGCATCCCGATCGACGCGATCGTGAAGCTGCTGACCGAGCGGCGCAAGCTGAACCAGGTCGGAGGGGAGTGAGTATGGCAGCACCGGCACGCGAGCGCATCGTCGAGTTCACGGCGGGTGACGGATTCCGGTGCAACCTCATCCATGTGACCGGGCGAGCACCCCGCCTCACGGGGTCCGGTTGTCCTGGTGCATGGCGCCGGAGTGAGGGCCAACATTTTCCGCGCGCCGGTTCGCACGACCATCGTCGACTACCTGATCGATCGGGGCTACGACGTATGGCTCGAGAACTGGCGCGCGAGCATCGACTTCGCACCCAACAAATGGACGCTCGATCAGGCGGCGCGTCTTCGACCACCCGGAAGCCATCAAGACGGTCGTGCGTGAGACCGGCGCCACGGACGTGAAGGCGATCATCCATTGCCAGGGGTCGACGAGCTTCATGATGTCGGCCATCGCCGGTCTGGTGCCGCAGGTGAAGACGATCGTCAGCAACGCCGTCTCGCTCCATACGGTGGTGCCTAAGGATGGCGAGGGCAAGCTGAAATACGGCGATGCCGATGATCGAGCCGGGTTACCGACTACCTGAATCCCGCAGTGGGGCCGGCATGCCCCCACGCCTCCCGCGAGGCTCGTGCGGATGCTCGTGAACATGACGCACCATGAATGCGACAACGGTGTCTGCAAGCACGCCAGCTTCATCTACGGCGCGGGCCATCCGACGTTGTGGCGGCACGAGAACCTGAACGACGAGACGCACAACTGGCTGTCCGACGAGTTCGCGGCGGTGCCCCTCACGTTTTTTCGAACAGATGGCGGCATGTGTCGATCATGGCAGCCTGAAAGCTGTCGAGGGCCACGCGGCGCTGCCGGACGACTTCGCGGCCGTCAGCCCGAAGACCGACGCGCGCATCGCGTTCGTCACCGGTGAACAGAACGCGTGCTTCGTCCCCGAGAGCCAGGTTCGCAGCTTCGATCATTTCAACCGGCAGCGCCCGGGCCACCACTCGCTGCGGATGTTTCCGGGTTACGGACATCTCGACGTATTCATGGGAAAGGACGCGGCACGTGACACCTTCCCGGTGATTGCCGAGGAGCTGGAGAAATGATTCCACGGCGTATCACGAGCCGGAAGGGCCGGGTCGCAATGGTCGATGGCATTCCCTTCGAGCTGCCCATCGTCTGTGCGCCTTCGCCGGCACTGATGGCCGCGTTCACAATTGACGCCGACCGGGCGCGGCCGCTGATGCCAGGGACGGAGATTTTTCCGCTGCGCCTGTGGAACGGCCGCGGCGTGCTGCTGCTCGTCGTCATCGACTACCAGCAGACGACCATCGGCAAGTACATCGAGTTCAGCGTCGGCATCGCGTGCACGCAGGGACGACGGCCCACGCCGCCGCTGCTGCCTGCGGCGCTGAACAAGCTGTTCGGCACCGGGCAGTTCGTGCTCGACCTGCCGGTGAGCACCGAGATCTCGGTCAAAGGCGGCAAAGGCATCTGGGGCATGCCGAAGCACCGCGCCAGCCTCGATTTTCGAATCGAGGAGGCGACGGTCAGCAGCATGTACGCGCTGGATGGTCAGGAGGTGCTCACCATCGAGATCGATCGCTCCTCGTCGCCGGCTCTGCGGCTGGAGGCGGACACGGCGAACTACTGCGCCTTCCGCGGGATGCTGATGAAGTCGCGGATCTACTTCACGGGCAAGGCGCATGTTCGTCTGAACGACGAGGCTTCCGCGCGGCTGCACATCGGACCGCATCCCAGACTGCACGTGCTGAAGGAGCTCGATGTCAGCGCGAACCCGTTGATGACCGCGTTCATACCCGAATCCCGCGGCACGCTGGACGATCACATCGAAGCGTGGTTCCTCGATTACGAAGCGCTTCCGGGGCAGACACCGGAAGGGCTTGAAAGCGTTGTCCATCTCGGGCTCGGTCAGGAATGGCCCGAACCGCCGCCCCGATGACCATGGCCGGCGTACCCGTCTACGGCAGCCGGTCAGCAGGCGACGTGGGACCGACGCGATCGCTGGTGTTTTCCGGCGGTGGTATGCGCGTCGGTTACCAGGCCGGGGTGCTGAAGGCGCTCATCGACGAGGGGCTCCGCTTCTCGCATGGCGACGGCACGTCGGGCGGCGTCATGACACTCGCCATGTGGATGTCAGGGCTTACGCCCGACGAAATGTGCGAGCGCTGGCGCACCCTCCGTGTGAAGGATTTCGTCAAGTTCATGCCCATCGGCAACTACCTCGCCGTTGGCGGCATCACCGCGCTCGGCAGCGCTGACGGGATCGCCGACAAGGTGTTCCCGCACCTCGGCATCGACATCCAACGCGTCAATGCTGCGACCGGCTTGCGCGGCACCTTCAACGTGTGCAACTACACGAAGAAGATCAACGAGGTGATCCCGCACGATGCCCTCGACCTCGATCTGCTCGTCGCGGCGGTGTCGCTGCCGATCCTCCTGCCTCCTGTCACGCGCGGGCCATATATCTATACCGATTCCGCCTGGATTCGCGACGCCAACCCGCTCGAGGCCGTCAGGCAGGGCGCCGACGAGATCTGGATCGTCTGGACGCTTCGGCAACAGCCCCACCTACCGCACCGGCGTGTTCGAGCAGTACGTCCAGATGATCGAGATGAGCGCCAACGGCACGCTCTTCGAAGACTTCGAACGCATCACCGAGATCAACCAGCGGATCGCCGGCGGCGAGACGGTCTTCGGGCGCCGGTCGCCGGTGCGCGTCCACGTCATCGCCCCGAAACACCCGCTGCCGCTGGATCCGGACCTGTATTTCGGCCGCATCGACGCGGCAACGCTGATCGACATGGGATACCGCGACGCCCGCCGCTACCTGGCGGAGCGCCGCCCGGAAGGCGTGTCTCTCACACCGGAGGCCACAGCAATGACCGATCAACCACTCGGCGTCACGTTCAGCGAAACCATGAGCGGCAACTTCGCGCTCGGGGAGACCGATCCGAAGCAAGGGGAAGCGGCCGGCAAACGCGCGAACACCACCATGGAGATGCACGCCTCCGTGGAGATCTCGGATATCGACCGTTTCGTGACCGATCCGACGCACACCGGATCGCTGACGGGACATGTCGATTTCGCGCCGCTGGGGACGCAGATGAAGGCGAACCGCGGCGTGTTCCGCCTGTTCTCGCCGACGGAGACGCCGGGGGTGCGCCACATGGTGTATGAACTCGCGTTCGAGCACCAGGGGCAGCCGTATTACGTCGCAGGCCGCAAGGAAGTCAGCAGCGACCGCTCAGGCGTCGACCTGTGGAGCGACACGACGACGTTGTTCACGCGGCTCCACAAAGGCGAGGATGCGACGGCGCCTGTCGTCGGCGCCGGGGTGCTCCGCCTCGGCATTCCCGACCTGATGCAGTTGACTACGACGCTGCGCGCGGTGAATGCAACGAAGCCGTCGGATCGCGCGCGCGCGATTTCGGCGTTCGGCCGCTTTTTCATGGGCAGCCTGTGGGAGACGTACGGGCCGAAGTCGGTGTCGTGAGCAGAGGACGCGATGCCCACGATGCCCGAAGATGAGCGATCCCGGGACGACTACTCCGACCGTCTCGGTTACGATCCCCTGTTTCTCGACGCGGACGTGCCTCTGCCGTGGTTGAGCGATGCCGTGCGCGCGAAGGCGTTCCGGCGGGACAGCGTCGCTGGGCGCGAAGCCTACGAGCTCAAGTACCACCACTTCAGCGTCATCATGAATCGCGAAGTACGGCTGGCCTTCGTCGCCGCGGTGAATTACGACGGTAGCGCGCTGTTCAGGCACACATGGGCCGGAGGCGATTGCTGGATCGCCGACCCGCGCGTGGGCGCCGCGCTTCAGGCGGGCGACGAGTTCTACTCGGACAATGCGCTCGATCGCGGCCATCTGGTCCGGCGGACCGATGCCGCGTGGGGTGTCACGGCGGACGAGGCGCGCAAGGCCAACGACGACACGTTCCACTTCACCAATTGCTCCCCGCAGCACGAGGTGTTCAATCAGGCGCGGCGTGCGGCGAAGCAGGACCTGCTGCTCTGGGGCAACCTGGAGGAGCACATCGCGGCGCAGGCCGGCGATCCGCGTCAGCGCCTGTCGATCTTCAACGGCCCCGTGTTCCGTGCCACGGATCGTCTCCACCGGGGCTTGGCGGTTCCACGCGAGTTCTGGAAAATCGTCGCCTACCGCCGAAGCAGCGGTGACCCTCCCGTCGGCGCCGTCGCGTTTCTGCTGAGCCAGCAGGGCCTCATCCGGGATCTGCCGCTCGAAGACTTCGCCGCCGGACCGTACCGGACGTTCCAGGTGCGCATCCAGGATCTCGAAGCGCTCACCGGGCTTGATTTCGGCCCGTTGCGATCGCTGGATCCGCTCGCCGCACAACAACCTCCCGGATTCGAATCTGGTGCGGGCGGCAAGCCGCTCAGCGCGCTCGCCGACATCGTTCTCTGACGTTCATGCGTCGAGGCGCACGAAGGGACTCGCCGACTCGAGGTACTCGGCCTGCGCAGCCGCGCGGGTTCCGGCCTCGAGTGCTGTCTCGCCTGGGGCGAGCGGTTTGAAGGCTGTGTACCGGCCCTGGTCGTAATAGAGCCTCGCCGCCTGGAAGCCGAAGACGAGCGGGACGGCGCCCTCGTAGACGAGCTTCGATGTGCTGCCCCCTTCCGTCGACACCTTCACGTTGCCGCCGACGGCCTGCTGAATCTCCGGCAGCTCCACGTCGACGGTGGTGCCGTCGCTGGCCTTGGCCTGGACGATGAACTTGCGGCTCTTGATGGTGGACGTCATCACGTACACCGCATCGGCCTCGAGGAGTTGTGCGACGTGGCTGCTGAACGCGTCGATGTCAGCGTCGGAGAGGTACCGATCGATGTCGGCGAGGTCGACGCGATCCTCCAGCACGTCCGCGAACTCGAAAATCGCCGTTCGCGCGCGCTTGTACCCGACGTCCAGGCCCATCTTCGACCCACCCATTGCCCCGATGATGTTGCCGAGGATGGAGAGGCCGACGCCGATGCTCAGGTCCCGTGTCCGCTCTCCGGATACATTCGCCGCGGGGACGTCCTGCTTGAGCGCCGGAATCGCTACCTGCTCGCCGGGGCGAAGCACCGTCGTGAGGTCGCCCAGCCTCGTCAGCCGCGTGTCCTCTTTGACGAGGACCTGCAGCGGCCGCAGATCTGTCCGCGGCAGACGTACGACGCTGTAACCGAACGACTTCAAATACGAGAGAAACGGATCTGAATTACCCACATCGCCTCCTAGCGGAAGGATACGCGCAGGGTGCACGGTTCGGCACAAAAAAGCGCGCGGTCTGCTGGTCGTCGCCGTGGTCCCATGCTAGTCTCCGTGGCGTGCGCGCGCCGGTGAGGATCATCTCGTTCGTGCTGCTGGTCCTCGCGGTGGTAACGCCGTTCACCCTGAGCGCGCAGACGAGCGTGCAAATTCCGCTGCAATTCGATTTCATCAATCCCGGCGCCAAGAGCCTTGCGCTGGGCGGCGCGTTCATCGCCGTGGCCGATGACGCGACCGCCGGATTCGCGAACCCGGCAGGACTGCGCGAGCTCAACAGGCCCGAATTGTCGCTCGAATTGCGCGGTCGAGGACTCGAGTCGGAGTTCCTCGAGCGCGGGCGGTTATCCGGATCGTTGGAACGTGAGGGCACCGACACCATCGCAGGTCCGCAGTTCGGCGTGAGCAAGGATCCTCAGGCCGGCATCGCGTACGCGGCGGCGGTCTACGCCTCGCCTCTGCGAAGATGGGCCATCGCTGGGTTCCGTCATGAGGTTGCCCGCGTCGATCAGGAGTTCCAGTCGAACGGCATCTTTCAGAAGGATCCGGCGGAGCTCACCTCGAGGCGCGAACCGCCGCAAGCCGGGCTGCGCCAGATTTCTATCACCAGCTATGCGGCGGCAGGCGCCGTCGAAATAAACAGCCGGCTGGCGGCAGGTGCGACGCTGAATGTCTACACGTTCGAGCTGGACTCGTCGTTCCGGCGCTTCGACATCGATGGTTTCTTTGGCGAGCCGCTGCTCGACCGCGAGATCGCCCGTTCGACGCAGACAGGCGAGGGGGTGTCCGTCGCGCCGACGTTGGGGCTGCGCGGATGTCTGAAGCGCTGCGACGATCGGGGAACGAGTTCCATGAGATGGGGCGCCGTATACCGGCACGGTCCGTCGTTTCCCCTCGATACGCAGAGCACGGCCGGAACACGCTCCGGAGTCTTTCGTGTCCCGCATGTGATGGTCTTCGGCGCCGCCGTTGAACTGCCCAGCGAGAGCGGCCGGCGCATGCTGGCCATGATCGACGTCTCGTGGATCGGCTACTCGCGCATGCTTGAGGACTTCGTGCTGGATCAGGGCCGGCCGGTCGGCGTCGAGGACAACCTGCATATCGACGATGGCCTCGAGGTTCATGCGGGGTTCCAATATTCGCCGTCGCCCGAACGATCGCGATGGCTCCCGAAGTACCGTGTGGGCGTCTGGATGGATCCCGATCACTCGGTCGAGTACCGCGTTCTGGAAGCCGGCACATCGGCGGACGCGCGGCTGCGTGATGAATGGCTCACGACCGCGCTCGCTTCCAGCGGCAGTGCCGTACATGTCTCCGGCGGACTCGGGCTGACGTTCTCAACGCGCATCGACTGGAACGCCGGGATCGACGTGTCATCGCGGAGCACGACGTTTTCAACCTCGCTGATTGTGAAACTGCGGGAATGACCGGATGCCCGCAGGCGCATGCTTGAAGGAGGACACATGGGAAACCATCTCGTGACGCGCGTGCTGCTGCTTTGTGCCGTGCTTGCCACTCCGTTTGCCTTCGCGGCGTGCGGAGGCGGAGGAGGAGGGGAAGGCGGAGGAGGAGGGCAAGGTGGAGGAGGAGGTAATCCGATACAACCGCCCCCGCCCCCGCAGACGCCCACGGTTACCGGTGTGACAGTGGCGGGCGCCAGCGGCAGCGTGACAGTCGGCGGCACCGTGCAGTTCACTGCCACGGCCGCGCTTTCGAACGCCACGACGCAGGATGTGTCGGGGACTGCTGCCTGGACGTCGACCAACACAGGGGTGGCGACCGTCAGCGGTACCGGCCTCGCGACGGCGGTGTCCGCTGGAACAACCGAGATCCGCGCGGCCCATCAGGGCGCCACCGGCACCGCCTCGTTACGAGTTGACGCACCGGCGGCCACAGCGCCTGTTGCGCGGTTCACCGTCACCGGCCCGGGCGGTACCGATGTCTGCCGGATAATCGAGAACAGCGGAGGCGACCTCGACTGCACGTTCAACGGGTCGGCCTCAACCGGCGGCTCCGGCGCGGTCACCCAATGGATCTGGCGGTTCGACGTCGGCGCGAACAGCGCCGGCCCGATTACCGACGACGAGCCGACACTTTCGCCGCGGGATCAGTGCGGGTTCTTCAAGGACACGCCCGAGCCGAATGCGAGCGGGTTCGTGCAGATGATCGTCAAGCTGCAGGTACGCAACGCAGCCGGCGTGCTCAGCGAGGAAGTGCGAAACAGCAACGTGCGGCTGTTCCCCAGGGGACAGTGCGGCTTCTGAGCCGGGCCGCTTGACATCGTCGCGTCGTCCACGCAGCATGAATTGCCGATGGCCCCGCTGACCTCGACGGTGCTCGCCGACCTGACCAGGGCGCTCCGCGACAGCTATCTGAGCGCGAGTCAGGTCAACGAGTTCCTGAGGACGAAGCTCGATCGCCGCTTCGACGATCTGAGCTCGCGATACGTGCCGCTCACGCAGAGCCTCTCGGACATCGTCCAGAAGGCGCACGAGCAGGGGTGGATCGCCGATCTCATCCGCGAAGCTGCGGAGGATCGGCCGCAGAACGCCACCCTGCGCGGTCTGCGCGATCTGCTGCCGGCTCTCGAGGTGCGCGCCGCACGGGTCGTGGCGCGAAGCGTGATCGACAGGCCGTCGCTCTTGTGCGGCCGTGCGCCACAATGGAACGAGGTCTGCGGGTGCGCGCCGGTCCGCGGGCATCAGGTCATCCTGGTGCCGGCGGCACGTGGTCAGGAGCCGCTGCACTTCCGTGACCGCATCCAGGTGTGGCTCACGCCCGACCCCTCGCGGGCGATGGTGATGGTGCACTGGCGAACGCCCCCGGCGTCGCTCGAGGAGATGTGCGATGCGCTGGCAATTGCGCTCGACACCACAGTGGACGGCGTGGCCCAGTGCCTGCAGGAGAAGCTGGCCTACCAGAATCTCGTGCTGTTGCAGCCGTGTATCGTTCAGGGGTTCGATCAGCCGTTCTTCACCGACTACTACACCAAATGGCTGCCAGCGCGCCTGTCACAGAAGACCGGCGGTTCGCTGAAGATCGTCCAGCCGCTGGAGTGGCCGCTGCAGGACCATCGACGGGGTTTCCTCAGCCGGCTGCTTCCCTTCGACCGCGGATCGGCGGCGCGCGACACGGCCCTCCAGCTCATGGCTGAGCTCCGCAAGCAGCAGGCGCCGGGCGTCCGCATTCTCGACGTGGACGAACTGGTGAATCTGGAGCGCCGCGAACTGGAGCAGTTTCTCGAAGGCAGCGAGTTCCCGCCCGACCATCAGCGCATTCTCCTCGACCAACTTCTTGGCGGGCCGCAGATCACCGGCTATATGTTCAAGACCATCGACGATTACTGGAAGAACATGGGTGGTACTTCATGAGCGGGGACCGCTCCGGGATGCTGTACCGAGGCGACGGTGTCGCGCCCGACGGGTCGACGCCGGAAACGCGGGGCGAAAAGGGCCGGTATCTCGCTGATGCTCACCTCGCCGCAGCCGTGAACACCGCGCTCATCGTCGAGCAGCCGCTGCTCGTCACCGGCGACCCCGGCACCGGCAAGACCGCACTGGCGTGGGCGGTTGCGACGGAACTCGGGCTCGGAGACGTCCTGAATTTCCACACGCGCAGCGATCATCAGGCGCGTGACGCGCTGTACCAGATGGACCACCTGCTCAGGTTCTATCACGCGCAGATTCACGACGAGCGTGCGACGCAGCCGGAGTTGTATGTGAGGTGGAATGCCCTCGGCGAGGCGATCCGTTCGGAGACGCGGCGGATAGTGCTCATCGACGAGATCGACAAGGCGCCGCGCGACTTTCCCAACGATCTGCTGGACGAGATCGATCAGATGGAGTTCCGCGTACCGGAGCTGGCGATGACGTTCAGGGCGGTGCACCGTCCTGTCGTGATCATCACGAGCAACAGTGAGCGGCAGCTGCCCGATCCGTTTCTCCGGCGATGCGTGTTTCACCGCATCGACTTCCCCTCGTCGGACAGGCTGCAGGCGATTCTCGCGCAGCGCCTCGGTCATCTCGATTTGGCGGAGCGGCTGTCGTCGGCCGCGGTGCGCCGGTTCGAAGAGGTCAGGGCGCTGCCCGGGCTCGAGAAGAAGCCCGCGACCGGTGAGCTGATCGCTTGGGTCAAGGTGCTGCGCGCCACAGGCGTTGACGTCCGCGCTGTCGAAGAGGTTCCGCTCAATCAGCTGCCGGCGCCTGGTGCGCTGGTGAAGACCGAACAGGATATCCGCCTGCTGCGTTCGGCCGGATGAGCGCCGGACGATGAGCGTCCTGCCGTTCAGCGACTTCCTCGACCTGCTGCGCGCCAAAGGGCTCGGAGTCAGCCTGCACGAACATATCGCGGTCGGCAAGCTCCTCGAGCGGTGGGACGCCACCGATCGCGATCGGTTCCGGGATGCGATTGCGGCGCTGGTCGCACGCAACGAAGACGAGACGCGCGTCATCCGCGACTTGTTCGATCAGTTCTATCCACGCGAGGCTCCTCCGTCCGAGCGGACGCCCGCGCCGAGCGCTGTGGCACGCAGGAGGTATCGCGGCATTCAGCTCCTCAGGAGCCGCACTGCATGGGCCGTCACCCTGGCCCTCGTCGCCTGCGCGTTCGCGACAGGACTCGTGCTGCGGTACTACGCAACACCGAACCTGCCGCCGTGGCCCCCGAGCCCTGTCCTGTATGCCGAAGTCGTGCTGCCCGCTCCACCTCCACCGGATGTTCCAACGCAGGGTCCGGCACCCGAGATCGTGTACGACGCGCCGATGCCGTCCTCCCCTGTGGCTGAGCTTCCCGCACCTCCGAGTACCCGTGAACCGCCCGCTCATTGCCGCACTAGCAGCATCCGTGCTGGTGATCGCCCTGCTCGCCGCCTGGGGAACCAGGCTCTGGTCGCGTGCGCAGCGATGGTCCGAAGAGGCCTGGCGGAGTGCCGTGGCCGCGCTGCCGGGTCCGTATCATCCCCGTCTCGTGCTGCGCGATCTCGTGACGCGCCTGCCGCGGCGCGACGTGGAGGACGCGGCGACCCTTCTGGCGCGCGCGTTCTCGGGCCTCGGCCGCGGCCGCGAGCTGGACGTGCAGCGGAGTCTTCGCGAGACGTTGAGTTCCGGGCTGCGGCCTCAACTGGTATTCAGGCCGCGCCGCGTGCAGCAGACGGTCCTCGTCCTTCAGGACGTTTCACAGGTGATGGACGCGCACACGCCCCGCGTCGACAGTTTCCTCACGGATCTGCGGCGGCAGGGTGTGGTACTCGAACGGTGGTACTTCGACGGCGACATCAGCGTGGTTAGCGGACGAAAGGGTGGACCGCCGCTGCCGTTGGCGTCGCTCGCGAGGCGCCGCGAGGACTGGCCGCTCATGGTCGTGAGCTCCGGTTTCGGGTTGCCCGCCACTCTGACGCTGCGCGACCGCTCGTGGCTCCAGGCGTTTCACCTCTGGACGCGGCGGGTGTGGCTGTCGCCGATCTCGGATATGACACTGTGGCCGACCGCCGTGCGGCAGGTACCAATCGAGGTGCTGCCGATGTCTCGCAACGGCTTGTTGCAGGCTGCTTCAATTCTCGCCCAGGGCGAATATGCGGGATTGATAAGAGGTGCGGCCTCTGTCAGCGTGCCAGCGACCACTGCCGATGTACTGAAAATGAAGCGGCTCGCCAGCGTCGTTCCGTTTCCGACGATACCTGAGCTCGAGCTGCTGCGTCAGCGCTTCGCGCCGGCCGTTCCCGAGAGTGCAGTGCTCCACGCCGCCGACAGCATCGGATCGCATGCCGGGGCGACGCTGCAGATGCCGGATGGGGAGATTCGCGATCACTTGCGGCAGCTGCGAAAGGATTTACCCGGACTCGAGACCGAGGTGCGGCACTACCTGTTACGGCTGCTCGATCAGTCGGAGCCGGCAGCAGGATCCGCCGCGCATCTTCGCTGGGAGATATCGACTGCGGTGCATCGAGCGGAAATCGCCCGCCTGACCAGCAGCGACGCTGGTCCTGCGTTCGCCGCTCTTGCCGAACTCTCAAACGGACCTCTCTGGCAGGAAACACGTGAAGCCGTCGCGCGGCTGCCGGAGTCGGGCACGGTTGGCGGAGCTGAAAACGGCAGGCATCCGCATCGGCGCAGGGCCCCCGGTATTCCGGGCTGCAGACGCGCGCGTGCGTGTCCCGGCGTTTCGTCCGCCGCGGCTTCAGCTTCGTGACGCGCTGGCGGCTGTCGCCATCGCAGCCCTGGTCGCGGCGCTCGGATCGTTCAGCACGATGTTCCGCCTTCAGGCAAGCCACGTACTCGATGCCTATCAACTGGAGTACGTGCCGGCGGAACCGGCAGGAACGGGCGTGTTCCTGGTCTCGGTGCGCAGCGGCGACGCCTCCATCCCGCGGGCCGTCCGGCTGTACCGCGACGGGGCGCCCGTTGGTGCACCGATCGGCTTGCCCGAGAATGCGGAGATTGCAGTGCCGGTGAGCTCAGATGGCCGTGCGCACGGGTTTCAGGTGAGAGCAGACCTGGAATCGGGAGCGCTCGCCGTGAGCAACACGATCTGGGCGCCATCGCGATTGATTGTCATCGACGCGCAGCCGTGGGCGCGCGTGACAGTGCGCTCGAGGGTTGCGGGCATTCCGCCGCTGACACAGACCACGCCGGCGGCCATGCGCCTGCCCGAAGGCACTTACGATCTGACGCTCGAGAACGGGAACGTGACTGCGCCGCTGACGACCACGATCGACGTGACGAGCACGGGAGCGGGGACCTTCACGTTCCCGATGCCCGGGTTCGACCCCGCTGCCATTCTCGACGATCTTCCCGGTTCGTCGAGGCCGGCCATGGCGCAGTAGCGGCTCAGCGGCGTTCGAGCTGTTCGAGCACGCGGGGTGAGACATAGCGGCGGTCGCCAGCTGTCATGGCACTCCCGAGATCGGCGGCCAGGAATTCCTCGCGCGCTTGCCGCAGCATTTGCGGACCAGCACCGCCGGTCAGTACGAGCGCCACGCGCGCACAGGACAGGAAGGCACGCGCACGAGGGGACGCACCGGACTGTCGGGCCGCGTTCTCGAGGAGAGGGACCGCGCGCCGGTAATCGTTCGAGAAGAAGGCGAGCAATCCGTCGCGGAGATCGGTGGGAGCCGATGTGGGCTGCCCATAATCCGGTGCGGCCTTCGGCGCGGGAACGACAAGCGGAGCCCTCGGGCTCGCCGCCGGCTTTTTCGTGGCGACGGTGTTGACAGGAGGAGTTGCAGGCGCCGGAGGCGGGTACGTGGCCGCAGGAGCAGGCGCCGGAGTATTCGCTGGCGGAACTGCATCCGCGATCGTCGTGGTCGGAGGCGAAGTCGCCGGCCTGGACGCGTCCATCCTGCGTTGGATGTCGGACGCAAGCGCAGTGACCTTCCCTTCGTCGATGCGCGTCGCGCGCGCTTCAGCCAGCCGCGTGTTCGCTTCGTCGAGTGCGCCCTTGGCAGCGAGCTGAACCGCCTCGCCGAAGGATCGATTGAAAGTCGCTTCGCGCGATTGCCGCTCGAATGGTGCGTACTCCGGATCCTTCGACGTGACGAGCTTCTGGCTGGCGAACCTCGCAAAGGCTGTCTCCGCCTCGCGATAGCGGCTCGTGTTCAGGTAAACGACACCGAGATAGTAGTCGGGGAAGTACCGGATGTAGGTATCGCCGTAGGTGTATGCGCGGGCGCTCGGCTTTTGCCCCGTGGTCTGCGCCTGTGTGAGCAGTTTTTCCGCCGCCGCCCAGTCCCGTCGTTCGACGGCTCTTACAGCTTCCCGATAAGCGTCGTACCAGCGGGTCTGCGCCGCGGCCGGTGTCGTCAGGAAGGTTAGCAGTATCAGACATCGTCCGACACGCCGCCATATCGCTGCCACGGGACGAGCGTAGCACAGCGGCTGGGGAGATTTGGCTGCCGCCCGTTTCCGGACACGGGGTAATCTTTCTACTTCGTATGCAGTTGACCGGACCGCAGGAGGCCCAGCTTCAGACGGCGCTGATCGAGGCATTCCCCAGCCGCTTCGCGCTCGAACAGTTCATGCGGTACGCGCTCGACCAGAACCTGAATGCCATCGCCGGTGATGTCGGCCTCAAGGAGGTCGCGTTCAGAATCATCGAGTGGGCCAAGGCGGAGAGCCGCATCGAGGCGCTGATCGACAAGGCCCGACTCCAGAACCCGAACAACGCCGGGCTGCAGCGGTTCGTCGAGGAGCTCGCGATCGCGCAGCCCGACCCCGTCGCCGTTCCGGGTCAGGCCGAGAACGCCGCCACGGCGGTTCGCGCACTCGAATCGCTCGAGCAGCAGATGCGCAACGCCGACGTGCGCGAAGCGGTCGGCGACTTTCAGTCGGACTTCGAGGCGGCCGCGCACCAGATCAGCGTCCTCGTCTTCTACAAGGACATGCACGATCTCCTGCACACGCTGCAGTTCCAGTGTTATCGCGGCATCACGCAGGAGGCGAAACGGTTTCCAGACGATGCGACGTCGCGCGAAATCCTGTCGGATCATGAGGTGACGCTGGACGGGTTGCTGCGGCAGCTCGAGGAGCTCGCGCTGAGAGGGCCATCGCTGCAGGCCGAACTCTCGTGGCTGCAGGATCTGCGCGACGCGCGAGGCGAGTTTCAGGCGGCGCTCGCCCAAGAGGCGGCCAAACCGCTCACGCGCGCGATCTGGCTGATGGACCGCGTGCTCGCAGTGCAGCCGTCGCAAATCAACACGCGCCTGAACGCCGCAGCCCGTGCCCTGCGGCTGGGCGCGCTCGTGGAGGCATTGACGATCCTCCGCGACAGGTTCGCGGCCGGCGGTGTGGGTACGGCGCGGGTGCAGAACTTCACAGACAGCATCCGCAGTCTCCAGGAGCTGGACGGCAGCCTCAACGCGCTCGTCGTCGAACACGATCGGTGGCAGGCGCTGGACCTCGATTTGCGCCGGATTCAGCAGAATCTCCGGACGGAGGCGCTCGAGCTGGAGCTGTCGTGGGATCGAGTGCGGATTATGCTGACGCCGCTGTGCGCCGCCGAGGAGCCGTGGGCTGAGGCGATGCGGGCCACCTGCGATCTGGTGGCGGCGAGCATCGACGCGAACGATCCCGTGAAGCAGCGCCAGGCATTCCAGCGCCTCAACGCCCAGGCGGCGGAGCGCTTCTATCGCGTCGACACGACGCTGAAGCGAGTTTGTGAGAACCTGCGCACCGTCGGCGAACCGCTGACCGCACTTCTGAGGCTCATCAAATGACTGGATCGGACGCCTTCCCAACGCTTGCTGCCATGCGTACGGCGCACACCGAGCTGCTGCGGCTGTACCGCGACAAGGGTGCATCGCCGGATTTGCTCCAGGCCGCCGACCATTTCATCGGGCGCGGCGCCGCGACCGGTGCCGCCATCCAGGGCGAGGACGATCGCATGGGTGCGCAGAGTCTGCTCGACTACTGGGCCGCGATCCTGAGCCGCGCTGACCGGGCCTTTCCGCACGCCACGCTCGCCGAGTTCGATGAGGCGCTGGCGCCGGAGCTGCCGGATTCCGTGTGCCCGTACGTCGGTCTCGAGCCGTTCGGTGAATCAAAACGGCGGCTGTTCTTCGGCCGGGACCGCGTCGTCAGCGAGATGGGGTCGCGGCTGAACAAAAACCCGCTCTTGATCGTGGTCGGGTCGCTTGGAAGCGGAAAATCCTCCATCGTGCTTGGCGGTCTGATCCCGCGGCTGAAGGCTGGACTTCTGCCAGGCAGTGCGCAGTGGCGTTACTTCCCGCCATTTGTCCCGTCGGCCCACCCCATGGAGAGCTTTGCGCGTGCGGTCGGCATGCCCGCGGCGGCAGTGTCGACGGCGACTGCGGCCGACATCGTGCGCCATCTTGATACGGCCGGCGCGCCCGCCGTGGTCGTGATCGATCGATTAGAAGAGGTGTTCACCGTCTGCGAGGTGCCGGCGCGGCGCGACGACATCGCCGCCGCCATTCTCGGCGCCATCCGTTCGCCGAGCGGACATCGTGTGATCGCGACGCTGCGGAGCGACTTCGAGCCCCAGCTTGCGGCGGTGTCGCAGTTGCGCGAGCCATTCAGGGACGCGGAGTATCGGCTGCCGCCCCTGAGCGCGTCGGAGCTGCGCGATGCGATCGTCGGGCCCGCGGAGCAGGTCGGGTTGAAGTTCGAGGATGGGCTCGTGGATCGCCTGGTGAAAGAGATTCTCGGCGAGCCGGCCGGCCTGCCGCTGCTGCAGTTCACGCTGCTGAAGCTGTGGGGCCTCCGCGAGCGCAACAGGATCACGCTCGAGGCGTACCGCAAAATCGGCGGCGGCCGCCAGGCGCTGGCGCGGACAGCCGACGAAGTGTACGACAGCCTGTCCGGCGACGATCAGCTCACGCTTCGCGCCATCCTGCTGAAAATGGCGCGCCCGGCCCCCGGCAAAGAGGTTGTGACGAAACCGGTCCGGCACTCCGAACTGTACACCGTACTCGCCCGCGGCAGCGTAGACCTAGTGATCGAACGTCTGAAGACGGCCCGACTGGTGAGAGCGATTGCGGACGAGTCCGGTGGCGAGGAGCATCTCGAGATCGCCCACGAGGCGCTGTTGTGGAACTGGCCGAAGCTCATCGAATGGCTCGACGAGGAGCGTGTGACGATGCGACGGCGGCTGCGGCTTACCGGCGCGGCTGAAATCTGGCGATCCCACAAGAACGATCCGGGTGCGCTGCTGCGCGGGACGCTGCTCGAAGAGGCGAAATCGTACGTCGATCTCACCCCGCTCGAGCGTTCGTATGTGGATGCCAGCGTTGCGGCTACCGAAGAAGCGGCAGCAGAGAAGGAGCGGGCGCGGCAGCGCGAGGTGGAAGATGCGCTTGCGCTGGCCACCGAGCAGGCACGCCGGGCGGACGAGCAGGCGCGGGCCGCCGCCACCCTTGGACGCAAGAACCGGTGGCTGATAGGGCTGGCGGTGCTCGCAGTGGTGCTGCTGGTCGTCGCCGCAACCGGGTGGATCTTCGCCGAGCAGGCGCGGCGCGAGGCAGTGCGGAAGCAGCAGACCGTCGAAGTTCTCATGAGCGGCCAGGGCGTTGTCGTTGAAAACCCGCCGCCCCCGGCGACGTCACCAGAACCCGCCGGCGCGGCGCCGCCGGCGGTCACGACAGATCTGCCGAAACCCGCGGCGGAACCCGATCCACCACCGCCCCCTGCTCCAGTGACAGCAGCCCCACCGTCCGGTGCGCTCGTTGCACCGGTCGACGCTGCTTCGATCGTCTCGCGCGTGCAGGTGCGAGCGTCGCGGCGCGCCACCGGCCGCCAGATCTCCGGCACGGAGCTGCCGGCATACGCGTTCTCGGCGTGGGTCGACGGTCCTGACGAGATTCTGAATCGCATCGAGAGCGTCCAGTACCAGTTCAACCACCCGACCTTTCGTCAGAAGCTGCAGGTCGGGCGCGATCGACGGACGGGCTTCCGCGTCGGGTACACCGGATGGGGATGCCTGTCATCGGTCATCGTCACGCTGCGGCTGCGCGATCGCTCGGTGACGCCGCCGCACATCGATTTCGACATGTGTCAGGCGATTGAGGCACAGGAGCTGCGCAAGTAGCCTCGCTTGCTAACGATTCTCCATCCGGGACTTTGTGATCTTGAGCGCCGCCTGCATGCCTTCTTCTGCCTCGCCCCGCACTTTGCCGCGGATGAGCGACCCGGTGAATCCGTCCAGCCCGTCCGATCGGCTGCGATTCACGTTGGCGAACCAGAACCCTTCTCCACGCGCGGGGTCGCGAACCAGGATTCGCAGCTCGATCGCCGTCCAGAAGTAGTGGCTCGCGTACAGCATTTTCGACACCACTGCGACGTGTGTCGGCTGATCAGATATCGTCAGGTGATTGATTCGTAACGTCGGCTTCAGTCCGAACTTGGCTTCCTGCCAGTACAGAAAAGACTCGGACTTTGGCAGCGTCGCCTTCGGATAGTCGAGGAGGTACTTCTTGAGATCTGGTAGATAGATCGTCAAGGACGGCATGCGATCGACCATCGTGGCGAACTCCTGAGCGACGAAGGTCGGGCGGTCCGCGTCCCGGTAGGTCGCCAACCGGCTGTTTCCGCCCTCGAGATACGCGGTGACGTACTCGACGGCCAGCCTTCTGATTGTCCTTTCTACGTCGGCCGTCGCGGTCGGCTTCGACCAGTCGGTCGTCTTCTGAATGCGCACCAGCGCCGCCTCGCCCAGCTTCAACTCGCAATCACCCACCTTGCACGCCCTCAAGTCAGCTACGTCTTCCGGCGGAAGAGTAAGCCTGTCGAAGTCTTCGAGCCTGGGTGGGCTACTGATGCGCTTCGTGATGAGGAAGTTGTCGCCTTTCTCGAACTCCTCGATGTTCTTGACGGCGTCCACGTAGCGCGCAAGCGGCGCGGACACCCAGACCGCGCCGAAGATGGCCACTTCTTTCGCGGGGTCCGACTCGAGCAGCTGCGTCACTGGCTGGCCGGCGAGAAGCTGTTTCTGTTGCTCCGGTGTCAGCTTGACGTGAGCCTTGATGTACGAATCGAATTGCGCCGGCAGCGGGGCCGGACCCTGTCCATGCGGGACGCTATTCATCGCAACGGTCACGAGGGCAAGCGCTGCCACCGGGATCAGGTGAGCTCTCCTTGTGTCCATGGCGTGACTCCTGACTTGCCGTTCCACGCTCGGATCCAAGATCAGAAACGGCGATTACGGGGACACATGATCAGGCGTTCGGACGCCTCCCAGATCCGTCCCGTTGACTGGCGACGCAATAACGACGCCGCTATGACTCGCTGTCCGGCCCCGCAAGTACGCGTCTGGACGCCTCAAGGAGCTTTAGCGGCCAACGTCGTCTGGCGCCCTGGGTCCGCCAGGGCAGGTAATCAGTTGCCCCAGGAGTATCTGAACAAGAGACTCTGCGAGATCTGGGTCTCGTCGGTCACTTGTGGCTGTTCAAAGACGTCCACCCTGTAATCCGCCGAGAGAGCGCCCGTCAGCCTGAAACTGAAGGTGTTGCGCCAGTCCAGAGTCGGCTTTTGATCGAACTCCTCGAAGTCAGCGAACAGGTCCAGATTGGTGTTGAGCAGCAACCGTCTCACCCGGACGTCGCCGACGACTGTTGTCTCGAGGCCGGACTGGTTGAAGTTTTCCTGTTCGGCGTAAACGAGCTGGCCCGGCGAGGAAGACTCCTGCACGAACGAGCCGTTGTATCGATTCTGGCGGAAACCGAGGCCCCCGCGCCAGTCGAGCGAAACCAGACGATGGCGAACGAGCCGGAAGTTGACGCCAGCCCCCTCGCGAAGCAGAACCGGCGCGAACGGATCGCCGACCTTGAAGTCCTTGTTAGCCGCCACGTTCTCGGTTGTCTGCGTCCCGTCGAGAAATTTCTTCGTGACCACGGTGGGCTCGGTCACGAGCGCGTTCGACTCGAACAGGTTCGTCAACAGCCCGAAACGAACGTAGGGACCAATCCTCGGTGTTATGAATCGCGTATACAGCAGGTCGTACCGCAGTCGATCGCTCGTTTTTTGCAATGGCAGGGGTTCAAAGTCCTGCGGATCGATACTCTCGAAACCTTGCTCGACCTCGAAGATCGACGACATGTAGTTGTTGTTGCGGTCGTACCTAAGGTAATAGTCGAATGTCATGTTCATACCAACCGAGGTCTGGTTCGAAGCGCCGACGACGTTCGATGAAGACGCGAAGGGCACGCCGACCGAAAGCGAGTAACATGCGACTCCAACCGGACGGGTCGGTGACGATCCCAAGCTCCTCGGGCGGCACCACGCCTGCGCCGAGCAACGTGCCGTCGTCCGGGTCGAGGACGAGCTTGTAGTACACGACCGAGCCCTCCGGCACCACCACGGTGGAGAAATCGGTGCGCGCCCGATAGTTGGAGCCCGGGCGCACGATGCGATAGAGGCCTGGCCCCACGAGCAGGGTCCTGATGCGCTCGCCGAGGAGCGTGTCGGCGCCAAAACCGGTCGTGTACGGCTGTCGATCGCTGACCTGTATGAGCTCGTAGGAACCGCGATGGGGAATGTTGTTCTCATCGACGACCTCCACGACCAGTGCTCCCCAAGTGACAGGCACCAAGGTCGTGTTGCCGGCGGTCACGTTGACAGGGATGGTCACCATCTGATTGAGCGGCGCGGAGCCGACGCGCAGGGTGTAGCTCCCTGGCGCCAGGACGATCCGTTGGCCGTTCGGGCCGCCGCCGACCCGCTTCTCACCCTGGAAGACGAGGGCCTCTGGTTCGTCGCTCCCAGTCATCGCCGGCACAAACAGGGCGCCCATGCCGGAAGGAACGACCGTCGTGTCAGCCGCGAGCTGGTCCGCAGGTGTCAGGGAAGTCCACCGATACAGGGTCTGCGCGGCATCCGGCGGCTGCTGGGCGGCCGTCTGTGCGGCAGTCGCAAGCAGCAGTGCCGCAGCTACGGCGAGCGCCCGCCACAGCCTTGGTTCGTAGAATGTGCGTCGTTTTATCATCGAGTCTCCTCATTCGTTTGCTGGTGGTGCCATCGGCTGGCTCGGCCTCGACTCGAACGATAAGCAACATCAGGGCCTGTATCGCGGTTAGGATAACGTCCCTTCTCGGTCGCTGTAGGACAGTCGCTGTAGGACAGATAGCCTCGACGGCGTTCGTCCCTCAATGGTTGCTCGGGATGTTCACGACGCCATCCCTTGACGCGACGCAATTCGGCCGCGTAGTGAGGCTCTGTGGCCTGACGTTTGGCTGCGCCTGTGACGGCGTCCCCAACGAGAGCGGCGAACCGCGCTGGCCCTGGCCACTGAGTGATCGGTGTTCATCTCGGCCAGCGTGCGCCGAAGGTGGGCACGGACACCGCCCATGCGCCGTTTGCCGCCCACCGCATGTCGTGGGTGAGCTGGTGAGCACTGGTTGTTCTTGCCTGACACCTAGGCGAAGAAGCCGGCCTGCAGTTTGCTCTCGAACCGCCCTTCGCCAAAACCAGCGCGAGGTTGTTGCCGGTCGCCATAGCACAGTCTCGCGAGTTGATCGCCCTGATGATCGCGAGGATTGGCACGCCTGAACGTTCCGACAAGACGTACGCTTGGCCGCACGTCAGCGCACCTGACATGCACGGCGCAGCCGACGAAGTGATGTCAGGCGACGCGTCGTTCGTACCGATGGTGCAAGCCGCCGACTTCGCGGAATGCGATCGCGTCACCCTCGGTGGCGCCCTGCACGCGTCGGGTCGTCGGCGCATCTTTCGCCAACGAGAGATGAGTCCACGATCTGTGATAGTACGCAAGATAGCCGGCTTCCGTCGGGTGCTCCGTGACGTTGAAGTGAACGATCCGCCGGCGGTGATGGAGAATGACGACGAAGACGAACAGGATTCGACCCGTGACGGTCGGGACGGTGAAGAAATCCATCGAGCCCAACGTCGAGACGTGATTCGTCAGGAACGTGCGCCATGTCTGCGACGGCGGCCGACGCGGCCGCCTCACAAGCCTGGAGACAGTTCGCTCCGAGACCTCAATACCCAACTTGCCCAACTCGCCGCGTTCACAGAGGAACTGACGCGCGCGATGGAGAAGCCTCGGAGCGCCCTTATCGAATTGAGGCCGCTGACCTCGGCGCCTTTTCAGTCTGCCTCGTCCTGGGTGAGCTGGTGCACGCGCTGGTGAGACAGTCCAAGCAATCGGGCGGCATCACGGGCGCTCATCTTCAAGCGCCCTCCGCGCAAGACACGCACGGCTCGTCGAGCCGCCTGGGCGGAACGCCGTTCTTCGTCGGCGGCCCGCCTGCGGAGTGTTACATACGTCCGAAGCGCCCGCGCTGCGTTGGCAGGCAACTTCACCTCGTCGACAATCTTCGCGCGGCGTGCGTCGGGGACGAACAGCTCCATCGCTTCCACAATGCGACGGCGGGCCTCGTCAACCGTGCGTCCCTGCGTGTGACAGCCGCGTACACCGCGCACTGACGCGACCCACCAGCCGGATTCATCTCGTTCATAGGCGACGCGATAGGTCTTCACGATCTCTTCAACCGTCCCTTCCCGAGGCACGGCTCCAAGTCGCGCTCGATGCGGCGGAGCAGGCCTGGTCCGATGTCTTCGCCCGCGTGTACCGGTACCGTCGTTACGCATTGACCGCACTCAACGCGGAGATGCGATCCACGTTGCCGGGTTTCCACGCAGCCCAAGGACCGAAGCAGCCGTCGCAGGTCCTTGGCCGTCACAAGCACAGAATAGCCCGGCCTGCACGATGTGTCTAGTCAGTTAGACAGTTTGGACGAGATGGCGCACTGCCTCGAGTCCGCTGGCCGGCGGAAGAGCCTCGGGCACGCCCGGACCGGGCTGGTGAGCGCCGCAACCGCGATCAACGGCGCGAAACGAAAATCTTCGGTCGCCGACTGGCGCCCCTGTGTACTGGCTCCACGGCGACTGTGCCCAAAACTGTGCCTGCTTGACCGCCGGAAACCAGGCGATTTCCTAAGCATTTCGACGAAGGCGGATTCACAAAAACCGTCGCCTTCAGGAAGATCGAATCGCAATCGCGCAAGTGCCATCTTCTCGTATACTTACCGTTCGCGGTGAGGTGGCCGAGAGGCTGAAGGCGGCGGTTTGCTAAACCGTTGTAGGGCCCAAAAGCTCTACCCAGGGTTCGAATCCCTGCCTCACCGCCAGTTTAGTCCCCGTTTTTATTGATCGTTTTTGCAACGGGCTCCCCGTTGCCAACATATCTCCACAACTTTGTTCGCCGGACGGCCGTTCCAGGAGCCCGATCGCCGCGTCGAGGGCTGACGGACTGAGGTGCATGTAGCGCTGGGTCATCGTCAGGTCCGCATGCCCGGCGAGCTCCTGGATCGCCTTCGGCGGCGCCCCTCGCATCGAGAGGTGCGAGCAGAACGTGTGGCGGAAAATGTGTACCCCGCGCCTGACGTTCGCCCGCCGCGCCGCCAGGATCATCCGGTTCTGCACGATCTGCCGCGTGAACGGCGTGCGATCGTCCTGACAGAACACCCGCTTGCTCTTAGGTGCCGATGCTCGGCGAGCGCTGCGGTCAGCCGTCGCGTGAGCGGCACGTACCGCTGCCGTCCACCCTTCGGCGTTCCCACCTGTCCATTCCAGTCCGAACGACGGACACACAGTTGCCGCTTCGCGAGATCGACATCGCCCGACTCGAGCGCGATCATCTCGCCGCACCGCAATCCGGCCTCACCGCCCAGCAACACGATCAGGTACGTCCGCTGATCGATTGCCCGTGCGACGTCGACGAGCCGCTCGTGCCGCTCGAAGTCGTGGAACGCCGCTGCGCCCTTCTCGATGGGCAGCAGCTTGATCCGGCACGGCATCCGCTCGATCATCCCATTCCACCGCCTTCTTGAGCAGGATGCTGAGCACGGCAAGAATGTTGTTCACCGTCTTTGGCGACTTGATCTCGAGCTGCGCTTTCAATCGTTGGACGTCCTCGCTCTTGATCGCGTCGAGGTGTCTGCGACCGAACGCCGGGATCAGGTACAGCCGAAGGATCATGGTCTTCGATGCAATCCCGCTCGGCTTCTGTCGATTCGCCCCGCGCGTGGCCGTCGACGAAGCGTGGCGCGAATTCTTGTAGGGTGGGCACCTCCTTGTGTGGTTGATTCCTGGGACGGAGAGAGAAGCCTTTCGAACAACACGCGTTCCCGGGCCGCAGCCCATCGTCCGACAGCGGAACGCGACGATATCGGCGCGTGCTTACGCTCGCGCTTGTGTCGCGTGCCGTCGGGCGAGACAACACGGATGTCCACTTCCCAGCCGCCTCCTCGATACGGACGGATTGTGACGCTCATCACCAGTGAAGGCATTATGCGTACGCATTATGCGTACGACTGGCTCTCCGCTCCGATCGCAGGGGACTCTTTGAACGCGTCAGGTCGTCGGCCAGAAGATCTCGTTCTCCTCGATCTCCCGAAAGCAGTCCGCAGCCGTCAGACCACGGTAGACCGTAAACCATTTGTCGGTGTGCCGGAAGTACGCCAGGTCGAATCTACCGAAGCCGGTTAGCGTCATCCGCGTGTGACGAACGACGAAATCGTCTTCAACCTTGCGGCTCCGAGCGCGGTATCGAACATTGAGGTAGAAGGCCTTGCCGCGCCATTCGGCGAACACCTCGATCGGGTAGTTGAACGGACCCGGATCGCGCGCACGCAGCTCGAGGAGCCGCGAGAACTTCGCGGTGAGCCAGGTCTGGGCCCATCGATCGACCTGCTGTCGCAGGAGTGTCGGCACTGGCGTGTTGACCATCACAGTCTCGCAGCAGAACGTACTCCGATGTACAAGCCAATCTGGCATGTTCAAGTTTATCAGTTGTTCATTATTAATGAACATGCTACTATTCAGAACATGCCACGGACGGCAATTGCGCCCGACCTCGACTTGTACCGGCCCGCTCTCCAGAAGTGGATGCCGAAGGCCGAGATCCGCGCGCCGGGGAAAGCCGTGGCCCGCTTTGACGGCATCGTAACCTGGAAGACTCCTGACGGACCCCTTCGGTACCTTGTCGAGGAAAAGCGGCATCTCCGTCATCAGGACGTCGGAGTCGTAGTCGAGCAACTGAATCGACGCAGAGCGGAGTTGCCGGCCGATCACGCCGACGATAGGCTCCTGGTTCTCGCGCCTCACGTCCGAACTCAACAGGCAGCCGTCCTTGAACGCGCAGAGATCGATTACCTCGACCTCGCCGGCAACGCACATTTGCGGGCGCCTGGCCTGTTCGTTCACGTGGAGGGCCGCCAGCCGCGCAAAGAACCGACGCGTGCCCCTGGCCGTCCGCAAAAGGGCTGGATCAAGACGGTCATGGCCATCCTGATCCGTCCCGAGCTGACGAACGCGCCCTACCGTACTTTGGCGGATCAAGCCGATGTCGCCTTGGGCACGCTTGCCGGGTGCATGAACGACCTTGCCGCCCGCGGGCTCTTGCTTGATGGGAAGGGTGGCCGGAAAGTTGCCGACCGTCAGGCACTCGTTGCTCTGTGGGTGCAGGCCTACATCGAGGGCCTTCGTCCGAAGCTGAAAGAGCGACGCCTTCAGATTCGCGCCGAAGAGAAGCAGGAGATCTGGACGCGGTTGGAAACCGTCCTGCGCGCGCGCGCACAGCAGTGGGCACTCACAGGGGCTGACGCTGCAGAGCGCCGCACGCATTTCTTTCGCGCGGAGGAGACGGAGATCTACGCTCCGATTCGAGCGCTCGAGGACCGCGAAACCCAGAAGGCTCTCGTCGCTCAACCCGCCGTGCGAGGCGGAAATCTATTGATCATCGAGCCTCCCGGTCCGCTCGCGATCCCCGAGCCTGCCGACGGCGGACTCCCCGTGGCGCCCGATCTGCTCGCCTACGCCGAGCTGCGATATCGCGGAACGGGACAGGCACTCGAAGCGGCCGAACTGCTCTTGCCCAGAGTTCTTGACGATGCCACGCATTGAGCCCGGCTTGGTTCCGGTCGTGACCGATTTGGAGCGCGGCCTGCGCGAGCTCGACCATCCCATTCGCAGTCGTGGGTGCCCTTGTTCCAGAGCTGCTTCTGGATGTTCGCCCGGCGCGGATGACCAACGATGCGGACGTAACCATCGTTGTTCAGAGCCTTGCCGATTTCGAGACGCTCAAGAACCGACTTGCGGACTTTGGCTTCACTCGCACGCGCTTGCCGCATCGGATGCAGCACCGCTCTGGGGGCCTCGTAGACCTCCTTCCGTTCAGCGAGTCGATCGCCCCTGACGGTCGGCTCCAACTGGAAGAAGGCTTCGTGTTCAACATGGCCGGCTTCGGCCAAGTTGTGCCGAATGCCCTCCAGACGGTGCTCGACGGCGGCCCAACATTGCCGCTTGCGCCGCTGCCCCTTATACGCGCTGCTCAAGCTGGTCGCCTTCAGCGACAGGAAGCAGTCCAAAGATCTGACCGGAGTCTTCCACTGCCTTCAGCATTACCTCGAAGGCGATGAACGCCGATATGGCGTTGACCATCAAGGCGAGGGAGTGCCCTACGAATACACCTGCGCGTACCTCCTCGGCGCTGACGGGCGACGGTTCCTGGACAAACCACTCCGCGACGCCGTTACAGGCGTGCTCGACCGCTTCAGCGATCCGGACGCCGACGTGATCGGGGTCATTGCCAGAGAGAAGGGGTGGGTATTGATCGAAGACGATGAGAGGGCGCAGATCTTCGAACACTTCCGCTGGTATCGTCTCGGAACTGATCTATGAACAGCGGGCCTTTCTTCGATGTCGCCCGCTTGCAGCTCCAACGGACAAGGGGCCACTGCGTGTGCTTTCTGGAATGCTCGCGCCTGGTGTGTTGTCGGATGCCGACACCGAACGTTCGTCCGAGAGATTCCGCGCTCATCGCGTCACCCGAGGAACTCCTCGGCCGACCGCGGATTGGGTGGTCGTCCGCCGCCGCCTCGGCCGCCGGCCGGCCCTGAACTGTGCCATATTCTGGCATCAGTGACCGGCCTGTTGCCCCGCGCCTCCGCCTACTATTCAGCTTCGGTCGACCGCTTTCTGGCAACAGAGCCGCACCAGGTCCTCGGCGCCCTCGCTGCAGCGCATACACATGCCCTCGAAGTTGAACAGCGCCAGGCATGGGAAGAGGAGCTCGACCTCCTCAGGACTGCCCTCAGCGGATTTGCGGGCACGCTCCACCTCGAGTTCGAAGTTCCGCGGCTCGGCAGCCGAATCGATGCGGTGCTGATTACCGGACCAGCCGTCTTTCCGATTGAGTTCAAGTGCGGTGAAAGCCAGTTCCGCCTCGGGGATTACAACCAGGCGTGGGACTACGCGCTGGACTTGAAGAACTTCCACGCGGCGAGTCACCACGCCCCGATTCTTCCCGTCCTCGTCGCGACCCAGGCAGAAGTCGCGGATGACGCGTGGCGCGCGGCGTACCCGGACGGCGTGAGGCCGCCGTATCGCTGCGGCTCACTCCACCTCCAACGCGTCCTTCAAGACGGTCTCGCACAGAGCATTGGACGTCCGATCGATACCGAGGCATGGGGCGCCGCTCCGTATCAACCGACGCCGACGATCATCGAAGCGGCTCGGGCGCTCTATGCAAGGCACTCAGTTGAGGCAATCTCTCGTCACGATGCTGGAGCCAAGAATCTGAGCCTGACGTCGGTCGGTGTCGAGGAGATCATCGAACGCTCATGCCAAGATCACGAAAAAGCCATCGTGTTCGTCACGGGCGTACCTGGTGCCGGAAAGACACTCGTCGGCTTGAACGTTGCGACACGCAGACGGACGTTGGGCGAAGCGCGCGCTGTGTACCTCTCGGGAAACGGTCCACTGGTAGCCGTGCTCCAAGAGGCGCTCACTCGCGACGAACTTGCACGGGTCGGCAACACTGAACGGAAAGGCGCGATCCGCCAACGGGTGAAGCCTTTTATCCAGAACGTCCATCATTTCAGAGATGAGGGCGTCCGCACTGAGACCGCACCATACGATCATGTCGTCATCTTCGATGAAGCGCAGCGCGCGTGGACGCAAGCGAAGACGACCGACTTCATGCGTCGTCGGAAGAAGATTGCGAACTTCGACCGGTCCGAACCTGAATTCCTCATCTCCTATCTCGATCGGCACGATGCGTGGGCTGTCGTGGTATGCCTCGTTGGCGGAGGTCAGGAGATTCATACAGGCGAGGCGGGCATCGGGGAATGGCTCGAAGCCGTCCAACAAAAGTTCCCACATTGGCGCGTTTATGTATCGCCAAACCTCACGGATTCCGAGTACGCGGCGCAACTCCCTCTCGAACGCCTTGGGTCGGTGGCATCAGTCGTATGGGACGAACGCCTCCATCTCGCCACGTCCATGCGATCGTTTCGATCGGAAAAGGTGTCGGCATTCGTGAAGGCAGTTCTCGACTGTGACAGGACCTCGGCCCAGGCATTACTCAGTGAAGTCGCGCCTCGGTATCCGATCGCTGTCACGCGCGATTTGGCACGCGCGAAGGCATGGATCAGAACCCACGCCCGCGGGTCAGAGCGATACGGTCTGGTCGCCTCGTCGCAGGCACAACGTCTCAAGCCGCATGCAATTGACGTCCGCGTCGACGTTGATCCGGTCCAGTGGTTCCTGAGCGATAGGCAGGATACGCGATCGAGCTACTACTTGGAGGACGCCGCAACAGAATTCCAGGTCCAAGGTCTTGAACTCGATTGGGTCTGCGTGACCTGGGACGCCGATCTGCGGCGGCACTCAGAGATCTGGCGTTACCAGTCCTTTCGTGGCGACAGGTGGACGACGATTCACAAGGAGGACCGGAAGCGGTATCTGCTGAACTCATACCGCGTTCTACTGACGCGCGCTCGGCAGGGAATGGTGATCTTCATCCCCCCTGGCGACGAGTCGGACCCGACACGTGCGCCCGCGTTCTACAACGAGACGTACGATTACCTGTCAAGTCTAGGCGTCAGTGAGGTCTGAAAGCAGTCCCACGCATAGGTTTCATGGCCCGTCGTCGTGTAAAACCAGCACGCCGTTTATCCATGACCGATTCCCGACATGACATCCACAGCTGGACACAGCTCCTGAGTGTGACCCCACCCTCACCTTTCACGACAGCATTGCCCCGCGAATCCACCAGCGCGTCCTTGCCAAGCTGCATTCCTCAGTCGACGGTCCTCGCTCCCCGCACCGTCTCCAAAATGTCTCCAAAACTCCGGTAGAATCCCGAGGACTCATGAGGACTGGAGGGGACGAGGAAGGGCCAGCCATTGACCTTTCCTTCGGAGACCTCTCAGTCTCAAAAAATGTCTCTAAACTTTGTATCAGGCGATATTCAGAAAGCGATCGACGCTGCGTACGCGAAGTACCGGACGCTCAAGGAGGGGAAGAACGCCGACTACATTCCGGCGCTGGCCAATGTGGATCCGAATCTTTTCGGGATCGCCCTGGTGACTGCCGACGGCACGGTCTACGCGGCAGGCGATGTGGAGACCGAGATCTCGATCCAGTCGATCTCGAAAGTCTTCACCATGGCGCAGGTCATCCAGGAGCAGGGGCTGGATTCCATCAAGAAACAGATCGGCGTCGACGCAACCGGCATGCGGTTCAACTCGATCGTCGCCGTGGAAGCGGTCCGCGGCGGGGTTGGCGCGGGCGCGCCTGAGATGAATGCGCTGGTCAACCCGGGCGCCATCTCGGCCACCAGCATGGTCAGAGGCGACTCGGCCGACGAGATCTGGACGAAGATCATCGGCTTCCACAACGACAGCGCCGGCCGCGCCCTGACCGTGCTGCAGGACGTCTACAAATCAGAAAGCGACTCCAACCAGCGCAATCAGGCCATCGGCGCGTTGATGCTCGCGTATGGCTACGTCAAATCCGACTGGTTGCGCGCGGTCGACCTCTACACGCGCCAGTGCTCGATCGGGGTGAACACAGGGGATCTCGCGATGATGGCCGCAACGCTCGCCTTCGGCGGCAAGAACCCGGCCAGCGGCAAGCAGGTGCTCGACAGCGCAAAGGTCCCCGGGGTGCTCGCCGTGATGGCGACTGCGGGGTTGTATGACGATTCCGGCAAATGGCTCTACCACACCGGGCTGCCGGCCAAGAGCGGCGTCGGTGGAGGTATCATCGCCGTGTCTCCAGGCAAGTTCGGCATCGCCGTGGTGTCGCCGCCGCTCGACGATGCCGGCAACAGCGTGCGCGCGCAGCGCGCGATTGCCGAGATCTCGAACGCGCTCGGGGGCAACCCGTACGCCGCCTAGACCGAAGTACTGACGGCTCGTCGCTGGGCCGCACCAGGCGCTGCTGTTCGGCGGATCGGACGCACCACGTATCGCGGTAACACCATGAAACACACCTTCAGCTGTTCTCTGGTTCTTCTCGTCTTGATTCTGCTTTCACCAGTGGACGTCCACGCCCAGCAGGCGGAGACTCCGCGAAATACACCCGCCGAGCAGGAACGCGTCGACGATCCCCTGGGACGCAGCACGCCGCAGGGAGCCATGAACGGTCTGATGGCAGCGATTCGTCAGGGAAACCTCGAGCGAGCCGCAGAGTACCTGGACTCCAGGCTCAGCCCTCCAGACCGTCAGGAACTGGCGCGGAAGCTGGGCGTGGTTCTCGACCGCAAGCTGCTGACGAGACAACTCAATAACAGGCCAGACGGCGATCTTCAAGACGGGCTTCCGACCAATCGCGATCGGATTGGACTTGTCGAAAGCGTGTCCGGCAATGTCGACGTCTTCGTGGACCGCGTGCAGCGAGGCCGAAACGATCCCATCTGGCTGTTCTCCTCGGACACCTTGCAGAGGATCCCTCAGCTCTACGAGGAGGTCCAGCCTCCATGGATCGAACAGTATCTGCCCGAGCGTCTTCTAACGGCTCGCTGGCTGTCGGTCCCACTCTACCGATGGCTCGCCATCCTGCTCTTCATCCCGCTGTTCTTTACTCTCTCGGCGCTGGCCTCCCGCCTTCTCGTGGCGTTGCTGCGTCCCGTGCTCCGCCGCCTGAACCGAGAGCATGACGAGCGCGAGCTGGCAAGCCCGGGGCCGCTTCGCCTGCTGACGCTGGCCCTCCTCTTCTACGGTGCTTCGTTGATCGGCGTCACGCTCACCCTCCGCAACACCTGGCAAGGCATCGCCGCCACCTTGACGGTGATTGCGCTGTGCTGGCTCGCGCTACGTCTGATGGACGTCGTGACAGAGTCGACCATCGAACGCCTGCGACGAGCCAACCGGTTGGAAGCGACGGCGATGGTGCGATTGATCAACCGGCTGTCAAAAGCGGCGGCGGTGATCCTCGCGGGGCTTGTTCTCCTGTATCTCGCGGGCATCGATCTCACGGCCGTGCTTGCCGGATTGGGCGTCGGCGGGTTGGCGATTGGCTTCGGTGCCCAGAAAACGATTGAGAACCTGTTCGGCGGCATCATGGTGATTTCAGATAAACCGGTCAACATCGGCGATACATGCCGCGTCGGCGATTTTTTTGGATCCGTCGAAGACATCGGCCTTCGTTCGACCCGCATCCGGACCTTGGCTCGCACGGTGGTGTCGATTCCCAATGGGCAACTGGCGACCATGAGCCTGGAAAACTTCACCGCGCGCGATCGAATCTGGTTCCATCACACGGTCGGATTGGCAGTCCAGACCACCGGCGACCAGTTGCGTCAGGTGCTGACGGGGGTCCGCGAGTTGCTCCGGGATCATCCCAAGGTGGACGCCAGCTCCCCGCGCACCCGGTTCGTCCGATTCGGCCGGTGGTCGCTGGACGTGGAGGTGTTCGCCTACGTGCGCGAGCGCGATTGGGTAGCGTTCCTGGCGATTCAGGAGGAGCTTCTGCTCGGCATCATGGACATCATCGAGACCAGCGGGACGTCAGTCGCAATACCGCCGCGTGCCACGGTCGTTGCGGAAGACCAGACTATCCAGACTTAAAAGCGTTTCCATTTCAGAGGTGTCATGAAGACTTTCCCATGCTCCTGCACTCAACCGCTCTTCTTCCACAACCTTCGCTGCTCCGCTTGCGGAGCGGAAGTGGCCTATGACCCGACCTCACAGGTGCTCGGCGCACTGACGTCCGCCGCCGACGGATCCTGGACGATGTCAAGAGACAAACGAGAGCCGGCCCCGCGGTTCCGGTTCTGTGCTCAGCGATCGGAGGCGGCCATCTGCAACTGGCTGATTCCGGTTGACGAGGCTGAGACCGACTGCCTGTCGTGCCGGCTGACGCGGACGATTCCCGATTTCTCCCGGCCGAAGAACACGGCGCGCGTCGCGGCGATGGAGGCCGCCAAGCGCGACCTCCTGTTCTCACTTCAAAGTTGGGGTCTGCCGATCGACCCGAAGACCGACGAAAATCCGGGAGGCCTCGCCTTCGACTTCCTGGAGTCGATGCCGGGTCACCACGTGTTGACAGGTCACGCCGACGGGCTCATCACCATGAACGTGGCCGAGGCCGACAACGACTACCGTGAGCACAACCGCGAGGCTCTGAAGGAGCCCTATCGCACGGTTCTCGGCCACTTGCGGCACGAGGTCGGACACTACTACTGGAACCGCTTGATTTGGGACACGAAGTGGCTTCCCCGTTGTCGCGAGATGTTCGGCGACGAGCAGGCCGACTACGGTGAGGCCCTGAAACGCAACTACAGCGAAGGGCCGCCCGCCGATTGGGCGACCCGCTGCATCAGCAGTTACGCGTCGTCACACCCGTGGGAAGATTGGGCCGAAACCTGGGCGCACTACATGCACATGCGCTCGACGCTGCAGACCTCGGCCAGCTACGGGCTCAACATCACCAGGGCACGGGTCCTGATCACTCCATTCTCTCCAGAGGTGCTCTATGACCAGGACTCCAAAGAGTCGCGGGCATTCCTCGACTGGGTAAATGCCTGGGTGATCTTGACGGCTGTACTTAATGAGACGGCGCGAAGTATGGGACAGCCCGACATCTACCCATTCGTGCTGAACCATCGAGTCGTGACAAAGCTGAACTTCATCCACTCCGTGGTGACCGACTCCGCGGCCCATGGAGAAGTCGCGCGCCCGAGCAGGTGGAAGATGCGCGCCCGGAAACGGTTCGTGAGGCGCGCGACCCGGAAGCTTCAATAGCTCACGCGGGAATCCCGTAGATCTCACCGAATTTGCGGCGGAGATACGTGACGTACGGCCCGACGTCCACCGTGTCGGTGCCCGCCACTTTCTGCAGCGTCTCCTGCGGCGTGAACTTGCGCCCGTGGCGGTGCAGGTTGTCGCGCAGCCATTCGCGCAGACTGCCGAACTCGCCGCGTTCAATCTGCTCCGGCAGATCGGGAATCGCGGTCAGCAGGTTTGCCCAAATCTGCGCCGACTCGATGCTGCCGATCACGTAGGTGGGAAAGTACCCAACGAGACCCAGCGCCCAGTGCACGTCCTGGAGCACGCCCTGCGCTGCATCGGGCACGTCGATCCCGAGGTACGATTTCATGCGCGCGTTCCATGCGTCGGGCAGTTCGTCCAGGCTTCAGTGTGCCGGTCAGCATCTCCTGCTCCAGTTCGAACCGCAGTACGACGTGCAAGCTGTAGGTCAGCTCGTCGGCGTTGACTCGGATGAGTCCCGGCTGCACCTTGTTGATGGCGCGATAGAACCGGTCCACGTCCACGTCGAGGAGCTGGCCGGGAAAGGTTTGCTTCAGTTCGGGGAGGAAGCACGTCCACGCAGCGCGGCTCCTGCCGACGAGGTTCTCCCACAGGCGGCTCTGAGACTCATGTAGACCAAGCGACGCCCCGGCGCAGAGCGGCGTTCGCTCCAGCGACTGGCTGACGCCATGTTCGTACAGCCCGTGCCCGAATTCGTGGATGACGCCGAACACCGCCGGGCCGATGCTGTCGGTGTGATACCGCGTCGTCAGGCGGATGTCGCCGAGATTCATATTCGTCGAGAAGGGATGCGCCGTCGGATCGAACCGCCATTCCCTGTCGGTGTAGCCGAAGCGCCGCAGAAGCGACAGGCAAAACACGCGCTGCTGTTCGACCGGGAATTCGCCCAGCAGACAGCCGTTGTCGACGGTGTCGGTGCGCTCCGCCACCGCTGCAATCAGCGGTACCGTCGCCTCCTTGAGTGCGGCGAAAATGCGGCGCACCTCAGCGGTCGGCATCCCCCGCTCGTAGTCGTCGAGCAGGACGCCGTAAGGGTCGTCGCCGCCGCCGATACAGTCCACATAACGCTTCTTCAGGTCGATGGTCTGCTGCAGGAACGGCTGGAATGCCTTGAAATCCGAACTGGCGCGCGCGCCCGCCCAGGCGTTCCTGGCAAGCGACGCCACCCGCGCCATCTCGCTCCGCAAGTCCGCTGGAACCTTTCTCGCCTTCTCGTAGTCGTAGCGCGTCACCCGAATCAGGCACGCGTCGTCGGAGTCGTACGGCAGCGATTGTTGGTATGCCTCCAGGTCGTCCAGCATCCGGCCGACCTCCGGCGCGACGAAGAGCTCGTGTGCGATGCGACCGACCGTCGCGGTCTGTTCCGCGCGCGCCGGGGCACCGCCCGGCGGCATGGTTACCGACTCGTCCCAGCTAAGGAGAGCGGCCACCTTATTGAGGTCGTAAACTTCCGCGAGACGGGTTTTCAAGGCAATGAGACGATCTGTCATGGTCAGACTATTCCACAGATGCTCCTGCCGGCGAAAGGAAGGCACTCATTGGCTATGACGCTGACCCTTATCGCGAATACCCGCGAACAAATCCTCGCTCAGATTGACGCGATGCCGTCCGATCAGCGCGCGCAGGTGTCGCCCGTCTGGCTCGACTGGGTTCGCACCGCGCCGCCTGATGACGCCTGGGCCTTTGGCTACTCGATCCTCGACGACGAAACAGGCACTCGCGTCGGCACCTGCGCATTCAAGTCCGAGCCGTCAGAAGATGGTGTGGTCGAGATCGCATACGGTGTATCGCAGGAGTTCGAGGGCCGCGGAATCGCGACGTGGGCTGCGGGAGCGGTCACACGCCGGGCATTTGAAAGCGATCGCGTGCAGATCGTGCGAGCGCACACGTTCGACAAGGCGAATGCGTCTGCGCACGTGCTTGAAAGAAACGGATTTCAACTGCTCGGCACGGTGATCGATCCGGAAGACGGAGAAGTGTGGAGATGGGAACGCCGCCGGACGCCGGCGGAAGGCGCCGAACTTACCAGCGGTTGACGAAGATAAGGCGGGCGAGCGGGTTCAAGTTCTTCGACCGCGGCAGGCCAGGAGCGGTGTGGGGCCGGTTCTTCACCCAGATCGATTCAAAAGGAAGACCTCTGGCGTGCGGGCCCTAACGTCAGGCTAACTTGCCATGGCGCAGCTATTTAGGCGAAATCCACGAAGTTTCACCGCCGCCCGATGTGCAGGCAACGGGCAGCACGTCACCGGGATTGCGCGAGTTTTCCGAGCACGGCGCCCCAGACAACGTGCGAAGCGATGAGGACCTCGTTGCGGTCCTTGGTGTCGTCAGTCGCGGCACGATGAAGGCCAAGCGACGGGAGCACGACACCGTACGCCACAGCCCACACGGCAAGGCCGTACGCGATGCCGCTCATCGCCGCTGTATAGCCGTCCCAACGCTTTCGCCGCTGATCCGTTGATTGCGCCGTACACCGCGCCGGCAGCGGCGCCGAAAGCGAAGTGCGCGAGGGTCGTGAGCAGAATACGGTCGTATCTGTCCACCTCGTGGTCCATGCCTGCCTGTTCGACAGCCGGAATCCACAATTTCGCGAGGGGGCATGCGGCGGAACTGTTCGCGCGGAAGCGCCGCGCGGAGGCCTTCCATCGCGATCGTCATTGGAACCGTTGCCGCAAACCCTGCTGCCGCGCCTCGCAATATGCCCATAGTGATCACTATTAGCAAAATTCACTCCGTTGGAATGGCTCGTGCATCGTTTGTGACCAAGGGGGCTCCTGACGATGCAGCTGCGGAACACCCGCAAATCTTTTGGTTACCCTGGCCGTGTCGTGGTGATCACCGGGGGGTCTCGAGGGCTCGGCCTGTTGATGGCGAGGCAGCTCAACAAAGAGGGCGCGCGCCTCGCGTTGCTGGCGCGAAGCCGCGACGAGCTGGCGCGGGCCACAGCCGAGCTGGGCAGCGGCGCGATCGCGATCACGTGCGACGTGAGCGAGCCCACACATGTCGAACATGCGATAGAGATCGTGATGCAGCGGTTCGGCCGCATCGACATGTTGATCAACAACGCCGGCGTCATTCAGGTCGGTCCGATCGAGCACATGACGCATGCCGATTACCAGCACGCGATGAACGTGCATTTCTGGGGCGCTTTCCATTGCACTGAAGCGGTTCTTCCACACATGCGCCGCCGCCGGTGCGGCCGCATCGTCAACATCGCGTCGATTGGCGGGCTGATCGCCGTCCCGCATCTCGCGCCGTACAGCGTCAGCAAGTTTGCGCTCGTCGGCTATTCGGACGCGCTTCGTGCCGAACTTGCGAAAGACGGCATTCGGGTAACGACTGTGTGTCCCGGGTTGATGCGCACGGGGTCTGCCGGGCACGCGCTCGTGAAGGGACACCATCAGGCCGAGTTCGCGTGGTTCGGCGCGCTCAGCTCGCTGCCGGTGGTATCGATCGACGCGCGCAGAGCGGCACGGCGCATCGTTGAGGCCGCGCGCCGCGGCCGTCCGCACCTGACGATTACTCCGCAGGCGCGACTGGCGGCGATCGTCGACCGCTTCATGCCGAATACGTTCGGGCGTCTCATGATCCTCGCGAATCGAATATTGCCGGGGCCCGACGGCGTCTGGGGCGACGAACCATGGCGGGGCCGAGAGGCGAGACCGGCACGTTTGCCGCGGCTGTTGACGATGCTCGGCGATCGCGCGGCACGGCGGAACAACGAGCTGATGGCGCCGCGATAAGATGACGGGATGGATCGCCCGCGCGTCCGGTTCGCGCCTTCGCCAACGGGGTATCTACACGTCGGCGGGGCACGTACGGCGCTGTTCAACTGGCTCTTCGCACGGCACCACGGCGGGACGTTCATTCTCCGCATCGAAGACACCGACGCGGAGCGCTCGTCAGACGAGATGGTTGCCGGCATTCTCGAGGGGATGCGCTGGCTCCGTCTCGAATGGGACGAGGGGCCAGGCATCGGCGGGCCGCACGCGCCGTACTTTCAGACCCAGCGATTCGATCGGCATCGCGAAGTCGCGCACGTCCTCCTCAGTGCCGGCCATGCCTACAAGTGTTATTGCCCGCCGGAGTTGTTGAAGGAAAAGCGCGATGCGGCGGAAAGCGCCGGCAGTGCGTGGAAATACGATCGCAGGTGCCTTGCGTTGTCAGAAGAGGAGCGGCAGCGGCTGGAAGCGTCCGGCGTGCGTCCTGCACTGCGGTTCAAGGTACCTGAAGGGAAGACCACATACCGCGATCGCGTGCGAGGCGTCATCGAGTTCGATCACAGCCAGATCGAAGACTTCGTCATTCTTCGATCGAACGGGCTTCCGATTTATCACCTGTCCGTCGTGGCCGACGATATCGACATGGCGATCACGCACGTTGTCCGCGGCGACGATCACATCTCGAACACACCGAAACACATTCTTATCTGGAAGGCTCTCGGAAAGACTCCGCCGGAGTTTGCGCACGTGCCGCTGATTCTCGGTACCGATAAGAAGAAGTTGAGCAAACGGCACGGCATCACGTCGGTTACCGAATACGAACGGATGGGATATCTGCCGGACGCGATGGTGAACTTCCTCGGCCTGCTGGGATGGTCGCCGGGAGGAAATCGCGAGCTGATGTCCCGGGACGAGATGGTTGCCGCGTTCGAGCTCGACGGCATCAGCGGAGGCGCCGCGGTTTTCGATCCGGAGAAGCTCGACTGGTTCAACACGCAGTACCTCGCGATGTTGAGCAGCGATGAGCTTGTACGTGTCGTGAAACCACTGCTACTGGCGGCCGGCCTGTGGAACGAAACATTCGACGGCGAGAGGCGCGAGTGGCTGCAACGCGTGCTGCGGCTGGTGGTGCCCAGGGCGAAACGTCTGCCGGACCTCGTCGGGCAGGCGCGCCCGTTTCTGGCCGAGTCGGTGGCGCTCGATCCGGAGGCGGTACGCAAACACTTGTCGGTTGCCGATCTCGAGGGCCACGTCGACGCGTTGATCGCGGCGCTCGAACCGCTAGGCTCGCTCGGCCCGGTCGACAATGATGCCGGCCCTTTCGACGAGCCGACCATCGAGCGCGTGCTTCGTGGAGTTGCCGATGCGCGCCGCATCAAGGCGGCAACGCTCATTCACGCCGCACGTATCGCGGCGACCGGCACGTCGGTGAGCCCCGGAATTTTCGAAGTGCTTGCGCTCGTCGGAAAGCCGCGGACGCTGTCACGCCTGCGCAGCTTACAGGCGCACCTCAGGGGTTCCGCTTCCTGACGGTATACCCCACGCCGAACTTCAGAGTCTGGACGTTCCCGGTTCCTACCTTGAAATCTGTGAAGAACCCGTTTTCGTGCGCAAAGCCGAACGTGAAGAACGTGCCGCCGTGCGTGCTGGTGCTGTCGTTTTGTCTCAGGAAGACGACAGCCGGGCCTCCGCCCTGGTAGATGCTCCAGGTCCGGCCGATGGACACGTGATACAGGAACTCGAAGTTGAGCGTGGCGAGAGAAAAATCGTCGCCGAAAGCACCATCGATGCCCGGCCTGAAGCGGAAGTTCTGAAACAGCTCGCGCGTTTCGTAGTGGCTTCCGAAAAACATCTGCTCAGGATCGACGGTGACCCCGCCTTGAAAGCCGATGCCCTGGGCCTCGGCGCGCGCGCTTAGTAGAAAGAGGACAGGGATTGCGAGAAAGAGGGCTGGAAAACGTCTGGTAAAGGGGACAGAAAGAGCCATATCGGGGCGGTAGAGCAACAAAGGTTCCAGTTCAGGTTCCGGGTTCCTGTTCCGGGTTCCGGTTCAAGGTTCTGGGTTCCGAGTTCTGGTTCCAGTTCCGAGGTTCGTCTCTGAACCCGAACGTGGAACCCAGAACCCTGAACCTTGAACAAGAACCTGGAACCCGGAACCACGGAACCCGGAACCCCGGATCTTACTGAGTCCGCTCTTGCCGCCGTTTCATCATTTCAGCCCGCCGTGCTTCCATCTGCTTGCGGCGCTCCGCGATCGTCTGCTTCTGCTCCGCCGTGAGGATGTTGAAGATCTCGGACTGCACCTGCGCCTGCGCGTAGGTGAGCTCCGTCTCCGCGTTGCCGACTTCGATGCTGAGCGCCTGCAGGTTGCCGGTGTTGCCCGAAACTACCGCGGCGTTCAGTGCCTCGCGCGCCGTGTGGGCGCGCTCGGCGAGCGGCCGGACGCGATCCGCATGCCGCTCGTGGATGGCCTTCACCTGTTCGCGCTGCGCGTCGGTGAGGTCCCTCATCACTTCGCGAAATGCCATCGGCCCGCCCATCCGTCCGCCAGGGCCCCCGGGTCCGCCTCGTCCGCCTCGACCGGGGTGAGCACGCTCGCCCTGCGCGGGTGTCTGATCTTGCGCCGATCCGATGTACGGCACGGCCGCCGCAAGACCGACCGCGACTACTGCTGCTGCCAGGAATGTCTTCTTCATTTTTTCCTCCGCTATCTCAGGTCCCGCCAGGGACTGCCATCCGCTCGAAGCGGACATATCCCATTAGACGAGTCACCAATGGCACAGCTGGGGCGCAAATGTGAAAAGAGGGTGACAGGCGGGGAACTCACGCTGTAACTGGAATCTGGAATCTATAAACTGGGATCTCGATGGAATCTCGAAAAGTGCTGGTGGTCGAGGACGAGAAGAACATTCGCGACCTGGTGTGTCTGCACCTCGGCGTCGAAGGGTACGACTGCGTGCCGGTGGCCGATGGAAAGGAGGCGATGATGCTCGCCAGCGAGCAGGCGTTCGACCTCATCATCCTCGACCTCATGTTGCCGGGGATGGACGGCGTCACCATTACGCGCGCAATCCGCCGGCACGGTCCGAACCGCGACGCGCCGATTCTGATGCTCACCGCCCGCCGCGAAGAAGCGGACAAGGTGATGGGACTCGACAGCGGCGCCGACGACTATCTGACCAAGCCGTTCGGCGTGCGCGAGCTCATGGCGCGCGCCGCGGCGTTGATGCGGCGCGCGCGGGCGCCGCTGGTATCGGGCGACGGCGACGGCCGCCCTGTGGCTCTTCACGGTGTCGAGCTCGATCCGTCGCGGCGAGGAGTGAAAGTGCGCGGCACGGCGATCGACGTGACGCGTCAGGAATTCAATCTGCTCTATGTGCTCGCGTCGAGCCCGGGCATCGTGTTCACACGGGACCGCCTGCTCTCGCGCGTATGGCAGGAGCAGTCGTTCGTCACGGGACGGAGCGTCGATACCCTGGTGAAGCGCCTGCGCAAAAAAATCGAAGTTGATCCCGCTGATCCAAAGTTGATTCTGACGGTGTGGGGTGATGGGTACAAATTTGCCGACCTTTAGGTGGTACCAGAGCCTCTATTGGCGAATCGGCGTCGGCTTCGTCGTCTTCATCACGGCCGTCCTTGCCCTGCAAGGCGGGGCGCTCGTGTATCTCATCTCCCGCATGGAAGTTGGTCCTGGACGCACGCCGCCGGAGGTCACGCGCCTGGTGGCGCGCGATCTCGGCGAGGCGCTCACGGCGAATCCACAACTCGACATTCAGAGCTTTCTCCGCGAGGAGTACGAAGGCCGCGTGCCGCTTGCCGCGATCATGAAAGACGGCCGCACCATCTCCACCGGCAGCGCGATGCCGCCAGACGACGTAGTGAGGGAGATTCGGTCGAGGCTGAACGCGAGCCCCGAATCTTTTGCGCGCGGACGGGGAGGACGAGGCCGCCCCATGGGGCCGCGTCCAGCACGACCAGAGGGCAGCGGGTCTGCGCCGCCGCCGCCGCGATTTGGCGCGCTCGGTAGACGGGCCTGGCCAGCGGGCGTCATCTTCGTCGACAACGTGCCCACCGGCGTGGTCGTTGCGATGCCCGTCACTCCTTTTCGTCAGCTGGCTCCAACGCTTGCCGTCGTCGGAATCGCGCTCGTTGCGGCGGGAACGACAGTGGCGGCGCTGCTGATCTTCGGCCCGGTGCGCCGCCGGCTACGAAGCCTGGAGAATGCCGCTCGACTCGTCGGCTCAGGCGACTTGAGCGCTCGCGCGCACGAAGAAGGTGGCGACGAAGTCGCCGCGCTGGCGCGCACGTTCAATCAGATGACGCGCGATCTGCATCAGCGCGCCGAGCAGCTGCAGGCCGCGGATCGCACGCGCCGCCTTTTGCTCGCCGACGTATCGCACGAGCTGATGACGCCGCTCACAGGGATGCGCGGCTACCTCGAGACGCTGTCGCTGCACGCCGGCTCACTCGATCCTGACACTCGCGAGCGATATCTCACGATCATCCGCGACGAGACGCAGCGCGTCGAGCACATCGTCGGCGACCTGCTCGATCTCTCGCGGCTCGAGGGAGGCGGCGACGCGTTCGACGTGCAGGATGTGCCGCTGGAGGATCTCTTCGGACGCGTGGTCGCCCGTCATGGGCGGGCCGCCGTTGACAAGGGAGTCGAGCTGACCGCTAACATCGCTCCTGGCGCGGAAATCGTGTCGGGCGACCCGATGCGGCTGGAACAGGCGCTGCAGAATCTCGCGGCGAACGCGCTGCGGCACACTCCGCGGGGAGGCAGGGTGGCACTCAACGCCACGCTGGACGATGGGGTAGTGATCGTTACCGTTAGCGACACGGGTTCGGGCATCGCCGCCGAACATCTGCCGCATGTGTTCGATCGCTTCTATAAAGCCGATCCGTCGCGTGTGGGGCTGAGTGCGGGAAGTGGCCTCGGTCTGTCGATCGTCAAGGCCATCGTGGAGCGCCACGGCGGGGTGGTTACCGCGTCGAGCCGCCCTGGCGAGGGCACCCTGTTTAGTTTAAGGTTCCCGCCGGATCGGCCGATAAATGCGTAGGAGCCGCTAGCGTTCCAATCTGCGTCCCCGGATATACTTCTCGCCTCCCAACAACAGCTTCGGCGAGGCCGCCGCAGCCTTGGCGGAGGCGGTCCACATGAATCCCGCAGAACAATTGAAAGCGCTCGATGATGCCCGCTGGCGTATTGCGATCCTGCTGACCGCGGCGATGATGGTGCTGTATCTCGGCTTCATCCTGCTGGTCGCTTACGCGAAACCGCTGCTCGCCTACATCGTCGTTCCGGGACTCAGCCTGGGCATCCTCCTCGGCGCATTGGTCATCATTGCCGCCTGGGTGCTGATCTGGATCTACGTGCGCTGGGCGAATACTCACTATGACGCGGCCATCGTCGCGCTGCGGGACCGGATGTGACAGCAATTTTCTTTTTCATCTTCATTGCGCTGTCTCTCGGCGTTACGTATGTGGCGGCCCGCCGGACGCGAAGCGCGGAGCACTTCTATACCGCCGGCGGGAGCGTCACCGGACTGCAGAATGGGCTCGCCCTCGCGGGGGACTACATGAGCGCGGCGAGCTTTCTCGGCATTGCCGGCCTCGTGTCGCTGTCGGGGTTCGACGGTCTGATCTACTCGATCGGATTTCTCGTCGGCTGGCCCGTGGTGATGTTTCTGATCGCGGAGCCGCTGCGCAATCTGGGCAAATACACGTTCGCCGACGTCGTGGCGTTCCGGCTGCGTCAGGCGCCCGTCCGCGTGGCGGCGGCGATTGGCTCGCTGGCTGTCGTCTCGTTCTACCTCATCGCCCAGATGGTCGGCGCCGGCAATCTGATCAGGCTTCTGTTCGGTCTCGAATACGAGACCGCCGTTGTCATCGTCGGCGTGGTCATGCTGGCGTACGTACTGTTCGGCGGCATGATGGCGACGACGTGGGTGCAGATCATCAAGGCGGTCCTGTTGCTGAGCGGCGCCTTCATGCTGGCTGTGATGGCGCTCTCCAGGTTCGGGTTCAGCCCGCTTGCGTTGTTCCGCGCGGCCGCCGAGCAGAATGGAGCGGCGGTGCTGGCACCGGGGCGCCTCGTGTCGAATCCGTTTGATGCGATGTCGCTTGGCCTCGCGCTGATGCTGGGGACCGCGGGGTTGCCGCACATCCTGATGCGGTTCTACACCGTGCCCGACGCAAAGACGGCGCGCAGCTCGGTGAGCTACGCGACGGCGTTCATCGGATTTTTCTATCTGCTTACCTTTATTCTTGGGTTCGGCGCGATGGTGCTTGTCGGTCAGCCGGCGATTCGCGCGATCGACGCCGGCGGCAACATGGCCGCGCCGCTGCTGGCGAAAGCCGTGGGCGGCGATGCATTCCTGGGTTTCATATCGGCCGTGGCGTTCGCGACGATTCTCGCCGTTGTTGCGGGTTTGACGCTCGCCGGCGCCGCCACGCTGTCGCATGATCTCTGGGTCAACGTCGTGCGTCACGGCGCCGCATCCGATCGCGAGCAGCTGCGGGTGGCGCGCGGCTCGACGGTTCTGCTCGGCATACTGGCGATCGTTCTGGGCATCGTATTCAAGGGCCAGAACGTGGCCTACATGGTCGGGCTGGCGTTTGCGATTGCGGCGAGCGCGAACTTTCCGGCGCTCGTGCTGTCGATGTTCTGGCGCAAATTCACCACGCGCGCGGCTCAGGCGAGCATGATTCTGGGGACCGCGTCGAGCCTGCTCTTGATCTATTTGTCGCCGACGATTCAGATTGACGTGCTGAAAAATTCGAGCGCGTGGTTCCCTCTGCGCAATCCGGGGCTCGTATCGATTCCGCTGTCGTTCGCAGTGGCCATCGCCGTTGCTTCTCTGTGGCCCGAGGCGGAGGCGGAGGAACGGTTCGCGGAGGTGGAGCATCGGGTTCATGCGATTCCCTTCACGACAAGGGATTAGGGGTTGGGGATTAGGGATTAGGTGAGATGGCGGGCCGTCAGTGCTTTCACTGCAAGCAGTGGATAGACGAGGGTGAAGCGCACGACTGCTGGACGACCACAGAAGCCGCGCTGACGGAGGATCTGTCCGAAGATCTGCAGGAAGCGTATGAGCGGCTGCGCGAGACGGCCGTGGCGCTTGGCGATCAGCGCGTTTATGCCTCGCACCACTCGATCATGTTCTCGCGCAAGTCGTGTTATTTCTTCGTGCGCCCCAAGCGGAACTTCCTCGAGGTGTGCATTTTTCTCGGCCGGACGGTCAAAGCGCCTCAGGTGCGCCGCATCGAGCCCGCGTCGAAATCGAAGATGGTGCACTTCGTCCGCATCACGCATCGGGACGAAGTCGAAGCGCCGATCACGGACTGGCTCGCCGAGGCCTACGAACTTTCAGATGTGCTCGCCACGCGCGCCAACAAACCTGTGCGCGCGAAACGCGTCAGCCGCAAACACACGCGTAAAAAACAAACAACCAAAAAATAAACAGGAGATCAGGAGGTTAGGAGAATTCTTTTTAAAAGAACACTCCTGATCTTCTGATCTCCTGTTTGCTTTTGTACGTAGTGTCCGGCTTTAGCCGGACCTTGAACTTATCCGGACCATATTCAGAACGACCAGCGCACCCCGGCTTCCGGCCTGATCAGGAACACGCTGCGCCCGCTGTTGGAGAACACGATCGTTCTGATGCCGGGCACGACCGCGAGATGTTCGCTGACGTCAACGGCAGCTTCGAGGCCGAGGATGCCTCCCACCGAATTGTCGATGCGGCGCAGGCTGCGGCTTTCGATGACCGGCGACGGAAGCGACGGGAATATCGTGAACGACGCACGGAAGTCCGGCACGGGGGTGACATCGGTCGGAATGCCGAATTCTGGGATCGTCGATTCGTAAGTACCCCGCACCAGCGTCAGCCCGCCGAGATAGCCCAGCCGCAGGCGCCCCATTTTTCCCGGGTGGAAGCCGACGACCGTGCTGACCGTGAGGAAGCTGGTGCCATTCGAGATTTGAGGCAGACGGAGTGTCGACGAGCGGCATGGAAACGACTGGACTGGATTCGGAAACACGTTGGTGCTCATGCTGCCGGCGTCGACGGCGAGCTCAAGGCTCCACAGTCGGATGCAGGAAGGTGCCGACGCGGGCGCCGCCGCCGGCAGTCGTGCCGTCGAGCGACATGCCGCTGAAAAAGCTGGCGAGCACGCGTGGGTCGTACTGAATGCTGTCGAAACGCCGGATGTCGGCGATCGCTGTTCCCCCTACATAGACGCGCGATTGCGCCGACGCCGCGTTGGCGGCCGCGAGGATCAAGAACATCGCGAATCCAAGCCGCGCCAGAAGGGGAGTTGGGTGCATAACGTTCAGCCTAACATGTATAATCGGAGTTTCCCGCCTTCGCTTCCTAGCAAACTATGGAGCTTCGGCGCGGCAAGCCCCACCTGGAATTATAGGATTGGGAGGTCGTCCAACGGTAGGACACGTGGCTCTGGACCACGGTATCGGGGTTCGAATCCCTGCCTCCCAGCCAACTATCTCGTCGTTCATTGCAGTCGCTTGGTAAGTCGCCTCTTCCGGGTGGCAACCAGTCGCTGGGGCGTTTATGCGAACCGTTTGTCAAACCGCTCCGTCCAACGTCGAGCACTTGGGCGCAAGACTGCGGGCTCACAGCCCGCCAGCGTTAACCAGGCCTGCCAACCCACGCCGGTTTGTCGGTGAGGTTCAGGTTAGTTCCTCCATCGCATATGCGCTGGCAGCAGATTTTTTTACCCACACGTCAATGTGCTGATTTGTTTTGATCACGGGTCAAGGGCGGCCATGACGAGGTGGAAGTACTATACCTAGCTCACCATCGTGGCGAAGCTCGAGGTGAAGCCGGGACCGAGGGCGCTCAGGAAGCGCCGGCCCGTGAAGGGTTTCTTCAGCGCCTCCTTGAGGACGAAGAGCACGGTCGGGGCCGACATGTTGCCGTGATCAGCGAGCACCCGGCGCTCGATCTCGAGCGTTCCCTGATCGAGATGGAAGGCCTGCTCGAGCGCGGCGATCACCTTGGCGCCGCCGGGATGGAAGACGAACTGGTCGATATCCTCGACGGTGATGCCGTTACACTCGAGGAAGTCGTCAGCGGCGGCACGCAATTCCTGGGTCACGAAATCGGGGATGCGCTGCGAGAAGATGGCGCCGAAGCCCTGCGGGTCCATGCGCCAGCCCATGATATCGAGCGTATCGGGCCAGCTGTGCTCGCCTGAGAATTCGATGGCGCCGAGTCCGTCCTTGGCCTTGCCGGAAATGATGCACGCCGCGGCCCCGTCGCCAAAGAGAGCGGTTGCAATGATGTTGGACTTGGTCATCTCGTCCGTTCGGAAGGCCAAGGTGCAGAGCTCGATCACCACCAGGAGCACATTCGAGGCCGGTGCCTGGGCGAGCCGCGCCGCGATCGACAGGCCAGTGGCGCCGCCAGCACAGCCGAGGCCGAAGACTGGGATGCGGCTGACCTTGCGATGGAACCGCAAATCATGCATCACACGCGCCTCGATCGAGGGTGTCGCGATGCCGGTCGAACTCACCGTCACAATCGTATCGATCTGGCCCGGATCGAAATCGGCTTGGGTCAGGGCCGCCGTCGCCGCCTTGCGGAACAGATCTGTGGCGCCATCAATATAGGCTGCTGTGCGCTCGGGCCAGCCTTGTTCCTGACGGAACCAGCTATAGGGCTTGACTGACTGGCGCCGCCTGATCCCGGTATTGGCGAAGACCGGCACGAGACGCTCGAAATCCAGGTGACGGCCGAAAAAGACCCTGCTCGCCTCGCGGAGGACATCCTCAGTGCGCAATTCGAAGGGGGGACTAGCGGTCGCTACGGCGATGAGCTGGCTGCGCATGAGGTGCCTCTTTCTCTGCGCGGATTCGCTCGACGGTTCCCTGCTACTCTAGCGGAAACTGTTACGGACGCCACCTTCTTTATACGCCTCAATAGCATTGGCTTCCTTCCTTCTCTCCAAACTTCACTTTGGCAGAAAGCTTAAGCAAAGCAGGGGAAAGGCACGGGCTGGGAGGGAATGGCGCTGTTATTCGCGTCGCGGGCCGCCAAGCACAACGGCCATCTTGTACTTCGCACTCGACCTTGGTACCCTTCCTAGCGCATCAGGACTTGAGTCAATCGTCTCGACAGGAGGACCGAATGGCGCGTGTCCGCCGGCAGGCCGCCGTGATTCCCTATCGGATACGAAAGGCACGACTTGAGGTCGCGCTCGTCACCACCTCGAAGGGCAACGGTTGGATCGTGCCGAAAGGCTGCATCGACGAGGGCGAACGGGCGCGTGATGCGGCCATCCGCGAGGCCGAGGAAGAAGCGGGCCTGCGCGGAGTCGTCGAGCGGAGGCGGGTCGGGCGGTATTGGCATGTCAACGGCCACGGGCCCTGCCGGGTCGATGTCTACGTGATGCGCGTGACGACCGTCATGGAAGAGTGGATGGAAGACAAACTGCGCCGCCGCCGCTGGATGCGCGTGACCGACGCGGCCGACCGTGTGCAAGACGAGCTTGCCGGGTTCATCCATAGCCTCGGGCGCTCGGTCAGGCTGGCGCGCTGAGCGTGGTTACCGATGCGGGCCGCGAACCCGCCGCACGCGAGTCTGTCTACGTCGTCAGTGGTGGTGCCTCGAGCGAGGCGATCACGAGCAGCCTGCGTGCGCTGCTGCGCACGCGCCATCACACGATCGCCCGCCACCGATTCACCATGCTCGATACGTTCGACGCCCGGGTGCGACGAGCCGGCGCGCGTCTGACGTGCACCGGCACCGACGGCGTCTCGATCATCGCGTGGCAGCCGCGTGATGGACGAGCGCCGTTGACGGCACGCTTGACCGAACCGGTGAGCTTCGCGTGGGACCTGCCGGACGGCCCGCTGCAGGAGGCGCTCGCGCCAGTCATCGGCGTACGCCGTCTGCTGCCGCAAGCCGACGCCGAAGAGAAGGGTTCAGAGCTCGATATCCTCGACGATCGGCGCAAGACGGTCGCCCGGCTGCGGATCGAATCCGGGCACGTCCGGCAGCCGATGCCGCGCAGCGCATGGCAACCCCTCCCGACCATCCTGACGTTGACGGGACTACGCGGATACGACGAGGCCTACGAGCGGCTCAAGCCGATCATCGCCAGCCGGCCGGGCATCTCGTCATGCCCGGACGGTCTCGAAGGCGTCATCTTCCAGCACGCCGGCGTCCCGAACGCACGCGGCGGACCGTCGATCCTGATCGACGTCGCGCCAGATGTTCCGGCGGAGACCGGCGCCCGCGGGATTCACCAGGCGATCGCCGGAATCCTCACCGCCAACGAGCCGGGACTCCGCGCGAACATCGACACCGAGTTCTTGCACGACTTCCGCGTCGCGCTCAGGCGCACGCGATCGCTGCTTCGCCAACTGAAGCACGTGTTTCCATCCGACAGCGTTGAGCACTTCTCGACCGAATTCTCCTGGCTCGGTCGCCTCACGGGGCCGCCGCGCGATCTCGATGTCCTCGTCCTTTCGCTGCGGGCACACGCGGCGGACCTGCCGGCTGAGGACCTGGACGCGCTCATCGGGTTTCTGGGCGACGCTCAGGCGCACGAGCGTCAGACGCTGATCGAGGCACTGGACAGCCAGCGCTACCAGACACTACTCGCGGCCTGGCAGCGGTTTCTCGAGCAGCCAGCGGCGTTCGCCTCGACCGCGCCCGACGCCAGACGTCCGCTTGCCGAGGTGGTGTCCCGCCGTGCGTGGCGGCTGAGCAAGCGGCTTGCTCGGAGCGCGGAGGCGATCGACGAGCACTCGGATCCGGCCGAGCTGCATGAAGTCCGCATCACCGCGAAGAAATTGCGCTACCTGATCGATGTCACGTCGTCGTTCTACGACGCTGACGATCTCGAATGCGTGTTAACCCCACTGAAAAAGCTTCAACGTGTCCTCGGCGACTTCAACGACGCAGTAGTTCAGGAGACCCGATGGCTCGAGCTCGCGCGGACGGTGGGCGCCGCGGGAGGACCCGCGAGTGCGGTGCTGACGCTCAGCCGGCTCGTGGAGCGCAGCCGTCAACGCCGGGATCGTCTCTATCCCGAAGCTGCCGATCAGCTGCATCAATTCGGCGGCCGCGCCACACGCGCGGCGTGTCGGCGCGCATTCAAACGCAGGACGCACGAGAAGCGAGCACGATGAAGGTCGTCGCCATCTACAACATGAAAGGCGGTGTCGGTAAGACGACGACCGCCGTGAACCTCTCGTATCTGGCGGCCGCCGGCGGAGCACGCGTCCTCCTATGGGATCTCGATCCGCAAGCCGCAGCAAGCTTCGCCTTCCGCGTCCGGCCGCACATCGAGGGCTTCAGCAAGAAGAGTCTTGAGAGTGGCCACGCGCTCGGCCAAGCCATCAAGGAAACCGACTACGCCAATCTGCATCTGCTGCCAGCAGACTTCGCCTACCGAAAGCTCGATCGATTTCTCGACCACCTCGGCAAACCAAAACGCGTGGTGACGAAGCTCATCGAGACGATTGGGGCGGATTACGACGTGGTGTTCCTCGACTGTCCGGCAGGTTTTTCGCTCGTCACGGAAGGGATCTTCGCCGCGGCAGACGCCATCCTCGTGCCCGCCCTCCCCGCGGTGCTCTCACTACGAACACTCGTCCAGTTGATCAAGTGGGCCGATCGCTCCGATTCGACGGCCGAGTTCGCGGCGTTCTTCAGCATGGTCGACCGGCGCAAGGCGCAGCACCGCCAGGCGTGCGAGTGGTCGCGCGAATACCCCGAGACCTTCCTCGCGGGACTCGTTCCGTACGCGAGCATCGTCGAACAGACGACGCTCAAGCGCACGCCGCTTGCGGTCTTCGCCCCGGGAGACGCTGCGACGGCGGCGTTCGCCGCCATCTGGAGGGAGTTCGAGGCGCGCGTGCCGCGGGCGCGACGACAGGAATCTGCCTCGCAGGACCGATGGGAGGTTCGGCGGCGGGCCGTCGAGACGCTGATGGCACGGCTGGAGTCGTCAGACGAGCAGGGCCTTGCGGCGACCGGGCAACGAGCGACGGTGATCGACATGCGCGATCGCGGGTGGGGCCGCGAGGGCCGCGACGCCGAAGACTCGCAGTCCCTCGCAGGCTCTCACATCGTGCATCGTTTCGACACCGAGGGCCGCGATCTGGAACGGCACGGTCACGCGCTCGAGTTGCACGAGCACGACGGCAGCTGGCTGTTGGTCACGAGCGGTGCCTGCGTCCAAATTGACAGATCGTGGGCGTTCGACATCCTCTCGGGCACGATGTCACCCCTGGTGGCACTCGAGCGACGGATCGCCCGCCCCGCGCCTCCTCAATTCGAGAGTGTGTGCGGGCTCGTCGGCGGCAGAGGTCTGCAGCGGATCGATTCGCGGCTTGGCGAATCTGAGAGTTCCTCTGTGTCGATGACCACGGACGTCAACCCGCTGGGTGACGTCCCTCGTGTCGAAGCGATGTGACGCGCTACCGGCGCTGCTTTCGGCACGATCGAGCGTGTCGATCTGCGTTCGGCAACCGAAGTAACGGACGGATCGATCAATCTCGGGCATGTCGAATTGGTACGGGACAATCTGAATGCCCCGGCCATTTCCGCGGTACTGCAGCGGAAACCCCTACGGTTTCGCTCAGGCGAAAGCCGGTGTCTCGGCTGAAGGCCGGCTGGAGCGGAGGCGTGCTGACGTCGCGCGAGAAAACGACCCGCTTACCATCGGGGCTCCACGACGGCGCATGGAACGGGCCGGTGATCCCGCGGCCCCGCCTGGCAGCCTCAGCGCGCCTTCGCCGCGGCGGTCCAGATGGACCACGCCGGACGCGCGCATCTCGGTTTCCTGAGCAACAGGTTGTTGTACGGACCTTCGCGCACAACGCGTCGTTCGCGGCGAGTATCTACTGCGTTGGTATCGACGGCGCCAAGCGGATTGGAGGCCTTCCACCGATGCCTTGAAGTGAAACGGCGATGCCGAGTCTGAGCTGCGCCGCACCTCGGAGGCATCAATTACCTGGTCGAATGGTGATCGTCGCACCATAGACGTTCTGGATAATGTTTCCCCCGTTCCCCCAAAACGGTGAATACGGGCTGAAAAATACCGAGGTTATGAACGACAACTTACCGGTGCCGTTCGCGCGAAACGGCACTAACTCAATTCGACTTGTGCCAGCCGTTACACCTGCCCGCGGTTTGAGCCGAATCAGGAACAATTCACCGCTGCCAGACACGCGCTGTTCATCAGTTTTCTTGACTGAGAAAGGGTAACTCCCTGCGGTGTCTTCCCCGTTGGTGCCCTTACAACAAAGCGCTCCCGAAGTCCCGCCCAGCAGATCGCCCGGACCGACACCGTCAAGTTCGAGCAGAGTCTCATCCCACTTCAACAGACCCGAGGCCTCTTGCCCGTCTCTTGCGAGCGCGACCCGTAGGTCAAGGCCACTGCTTCGCCAACGGGAGAGCTTGTATCAGGTGCCAATGTCAGGACCGGCGCGACCTGCGTCGGCGTTGTCGGGACTGGTGCGGGCGTGGGCGCGCATAGGCTGCCCTTGTGCAATTTCATCACCAACTCCAGCCAGGTACATCCTGGAAGATCCCTCGGGTAAGGAGTCTTTTTTCTGCTCTTCACGGACCGGGGCGCGATCGACGTGAGCAGTAACGAGCGCCGTTGACACGGCGCTCACACCTACGATCTCGTCAGCGAGACGGTTCATTTCTTGCACAATCCTGGGCTCGTTCCGTAATCTCGCGGCAAGTTGGAGGGATACTTCTTGAACTCGATTTGTTCTGTCGTTCTGACGCGTCGCACGTTGGCGCGCGCTTTGTTCGCGGTTTTGATTGGTGTCACTGCTGCATTGTTTGGCGGCTGCGGGTCTAAAAGCGCGCCGAGCGGGCCCAGTCGGACGATTGTCGATCTTCGCATCACCGGACCGAACGCGTTGCTGGTTAGCCAGAGCGCTAACTACGCCACCACCGCCACGTATTCCGATGGCGGATCCTCAGCGGAGAGTGCCACGTGGACCTCGTCTTCCGCCGCCGTTGCCGAGATTTCTTCCGGTGGTCAGCTCACGGCACTGACGACTGGCTCCACCACCGTCTCGGCCACCTTCGACGGCCGTACCGCGACATTGGGCGTCCAAGTCACGAACCCGCTCGTGGGGCGATGGGTGCTGACGGCTTCGGTGAACCCGGGGAACCCGTCGGGTATCAACACGCGGATCAAGACGTTCACCGAGGACGAGTGGATGATCCAACAAACAACCGCGGGCGGCGCTGTCGTGTTCCGTCACGGCGGCCACTACACGTTGCGCGGCACGGCATACACGGAGACGGTAGAGTTCGCGAACGCGAACACGGCAAACCTCATCGGACGGACGTTCACGGCCACGCTGAATCTCAGCGCTGACCAATTTACACAATCCGCGCCGATCGCCGAGACGTGGAATCGGGTGCAATAGGGGAGTGCCGGACCTGGAGACCGGTCGCCTCGTTCGCGATGGTCTTGACCGAAAGCGTCGGTACTCTTGTTGAGTTGACGCTGCCGCGGGGGACATGCAGCAGCCGTTCCGCGCAGACGTTGCTGTCCTACGCCCCCGACAATCGATCCGTTCAGGGAGCTCTGGCCGACGTCCGACGATCCCTTGCCGGCCTTTCGCGAAGAGAGTAGGTCGCAGCCGCATGTCAGTGTGCGTCCAGCTTGCGGGCGAGGACCAGCAAATATTCGTACGGTATCCGCACGCGGCCCTCTGACGCGTCTCGATTCCAACGCGCGATGAATTGCAGAAACGCCGCGTCGAGTTCCGCAGTTCGCGCGACCTGATCGCGCAGACCGGCGTAGATCGCGGCCATCGGTCCGAACGAGTCCCTGAACAATTCGAAGTACGCTCGCGCGCTCATCGCCGTTTCACAGTACTCGTGGCGTGTCATCTCCAGCGCCTGAACCCGATCGCCAAAGAGGTTCTTTACGTGATCCTCCGTTCCCCAGAGCAGCGGCGATTGCGCGGCCGGCGGCGCCGGCGGCGCGTAGGCTGAAAGCGTGCGAAAGAAATCGCCACCCGCGCCGTCGGGGGTGAAATTGATCAGTCCGATCACGCCACCCGGACGGCAGACGCGAAGCAGCTCGCTCGCCGCCGCCCGGTGGTCCGGCGCGAACATCACGCCGAAGCACGAGGTGACGACATCGAACTGGTCATCGGCAAAGGGAAGCGCTTGCGCGTCCCCTTCGATCCATTCGAGTTCGACGTCCGCCGCGCGGGCGGCGCGCCGTCCTGCGTCGAAGTGCTCGGGCGTCACATCGGACGCGACGACAATCGCACCCGCCTGTGCCGCGCGAATGGCGACATTGCCGGTGCCAGCGGCGACGTCGAGCACCCGTTGGCCCGCCGACACGCCGCTCGCGGCCACCAGAACTGGGCCGAGCTCCCAGACGGTCTCGGTCGCGAACCGGTGATAGTCACCCAATGCCCACATCGTCCGAGCCGACGCGTTCGCGGTCGTCATGTCAGTCCTCCTGTCATCCTCGGAACGCCGACAGGGCGAATGTAAGATCGCGTCGTGGCGAAGCACCATGACCGTTCGTCCAAGTTGTCTGCCCCAGCATCCAGGCGACGCACTGGACGAACCGCTTCGCACGCCGGCGCCCGGCGTCCTTCGATAGCAGCAGCTGACGACGGCAACGTCGATGTTCTGTCCGACGTTCTGCGGACAGCCAGGCTCACTGGAGCGTTGTTCTTTCAGATGGAGGTGTCTTCCCCCTGGGTAGATGAGGTCCCGGCCGCGACGGAATTCGCATCGATCGTGCTCCCCGGCGCCGAACACGTCGTGTCGTATCACATCGTCAAGCGTGGCGGATGCTGGGCCGCGCTTCGCGGCGGCGCGCCGGTGCGCCTGGAGGCCGGCGACGTCTTCGTCGTTCCACAAGGCGACGCCTACATGATGGGCAGTGCGCCTGACCTGCGTTCGCATCTTCCTCGAGAGTCGGTGATGGAGTTCTTCCGGCTCATGGCGAGCGCGTCGGCTCCCTTGACGGTGACGGAAGGCGGAGGCGGCCCGGAACGAGCCCATGTGATCTGCGGATTCCTCGGCTGTGACATCCGTTCGTTCAATCCAGTCCTGGACGCGCTGCCGCGCGTGCTGCATCTGCGCCGCCGGCCAGGAACGCGCGGAGACAGCCGGCTGTCGCAGCTCGTGGAGCTTGCGCTCGCCGAATCTCAAGCACGGCAGCCAGGGACTCGATGCGTGCTGCTTCGTCTCAGTGAGCTGCTGTTCATCGAAGTCGTCAGGCGCCACCTGGAATCGCTCACGGGTGAGCACACGGGATGGCTGGCGGGGCTGCGCGATCCGATGGCCGGACGCGCGCTGGCGCTGCTGCACAATCGCCCGGCGGATCCGTGGTCGCTGGACCGACTCGCGAAAGAGATCGGAGTGTCGCGGTCGTCGTTGGCCGAGCGTTTCAGGGTGCTCGTCGGGCAACCACCGATGCGCTATCTCACGCGGTGGCGCATACAGCTTGCGTGCCGGCTGCTGTGCGATGACGCGTCGAAAGTGTCCGCCGTCGCATTCGACGTCGGGTATCAGTCCGAGGCAGCCTTCAGCCGCGCGTTCAAGGGGGTCGTAGGGACATCCCCGGCCAGCTGGCGACGACGGCACACCGCCGTGCCCCGGATCAGGCGACGTTCTGGAGGAACCAAGTTCGGAAATCGTCCCTGACACCCAGCCAGCTCAAGCGCGCGCGGCCCCCGTTGCCCACCGGTGCCGTTTATGCCTACAATGGCCCCACTTCACGTTCAATCGAAACACCTCAGCAAGGGGGTCGCTGGTGAAACTCCACGACTCGATCGACCGGATCCTCAGGCAAAAGGGATCCGAGGTGTATTCCATCAGCCCCGACGCCACCGTCTACGAGGCACTCGAGACGCTGGAGGCAAGAAATGTCGGTGCCCTTCTCGTCATGGCCGGCGACAGTCTCGTCGGGCTCCTGTCCGAACGCGATTACATCCGCAAGGTCAAGCTCAAAGGCCATTCCTCGACTGATCTGAAAGTCGAGGAAATCATGTCGACTCCGGTCGTCACCGTAGCACCGACGGCCACTGTGGACGATTGCATGCGCTGTATGACGAACAAGCGCTGCCGCCACCTCCCGGTTGTTGACGAAGGGAAGGTCGTCGGTGTGCTCTCGATTGGCGACCTCGTCAATTGGATCATGACCGTTCAGGACGTCACGATCCATCAACTCGAAGACTACATCTGCGGCAAGTACCCCGCGTAGTCAAATGGGGACTCTGGCGGGACAGGCGGCCTTCTACTATCTAGCGGCCGTCAGCATCGCGAGCGCGGGGCTGGCTATCACACGCAGCAATCCCATCCACAGCATGCTGTGGGTCCTTGCGCTCTTTCTGCACGTCGCAGGAATTTTCGTGCTCGTCGGTGCGCAATTCCTCGCGGCGGTGCAGGTCATCGTGTACGCGGGGGCGATCCTCGTCTTCTATCTGTTTTTCGTCATGCTGCTCGATCTGCCGAGTGAGACGGCGGGGCGCCGTTTCGGCGCCCACTGGCCCCTGGCCGCGGCCGTCGGGGTGGCCTTCGCGTTGTTGCTGGTGCGTTGGTACGAACCGGCACTGGCGACGCCCGCGCCGGCGGCGACCGCTGAAGCGGCTCCGATGGCGCACGTCGCGGCGGTCGGCAACGCGCTCTTCACCGAGTTTGCGCTGCCCTTCGAGGTCGTGTCGCTGGTCCTCCTGGTGGCTATCGTCGGCGCTGTAGTCGTCGCCCGAAGAAAGACAGAGTCCTGATGGTGCCCGCGGGCGCATTTCTGGGGCTCAGCGCGATCCTCTTCGCGATTGGTCTCATCGGCTTCCTCAGCCGCCGCAACATCATCCTCATGCTCATCTCCCTCGAGATCATGCTCAACGCGGTCAACGTCAACTTCGCAGCGTTCGGTCACCACCTGCTCGAAGAGCGCGGCCAGATTCTGGCGCTCTTCGTCATCGCCGTGGCGGCCGCGGAAGCGGCGATCGGTTTGGGACTGGTGATCGCGTTAAGTCGCAACCGGCCAGATGTCAGCATCGAACACCTGACCGAGTTGAAATGGTAATCACGCCAATCCTTGCGATGCTCGTCGCCGCCGTCGCGGCTCTATTTGTCGTTGGCACAGGAGATCGCCGTCGCAACCTGCGGGAATTCTGGTCGGTGGCCGCAGGAGTCCTGCAGTTTGGGCTGGTCGCGTCGATGGTCCCGCAGGTGATGGCAGGGTTTACTCCGGAAGGCGTACTCTTCCGGCTTCTTCCCGGCGTGGCGATTGCATTTCGTGTCGATGGCTTCGGCCTCTTGTTTGCCCTTGGCGCATCGCTTCTTTGGATTGCGACGTCGTTCTACTCGATTGGCTACGTGCGCACGCTCGGCGAGCACGCGCAAACCCGTTACTTCGCCTGCTTCGCGCTGGCGCTTTCGGCCACGATGGGAGTGGCCTTTGCCGCCAATCTGTTCACGCTGTTTCTGTTCTACGAAGCGCTGACGCTGGCCACGTATTCACTTGTCGCGCACAAAGAGACGCCCGAAGCCAGGGCTGGCGCCCGCAAATACATCATTTATTTGCTGGGGGCCGCCAAGCTGTTGCTCCTTCCCGCGATCGTTCTGACCTACAACGTGGCAGGCACGCTCGACTTCCGGCCCGGAGGAATCCTGCCGGCCGGCCAGGTGGGCGCGCACCCCACGCTGCTCGCGGTCGTCTTTGCGCTGTTCCTGTTCGGCCTCGCAAAAAACGCCGTCATGCCGCTGCATAGCTGGTTACCGGCGGCGATGGTGGCGCCAACTCCGGTCAGCGCGCTTCTGCACGCCGTGGCCGTCGTCAAGACCGGAGTCTTCGCCACGCTCCGCGTCTTCCTATTTGTCTTCGGTACTGACGCGATGCGACAGCTCGGCGTCGACACTCTTGCGCTCGGGGTTGCCTCTGCCACGATTCTTCTGGCCTCGGTCCTGGCTCTCTATCAGGACAATTTGAAAGCCCGGCTGGCGTTCTCGACGATCAGCCAGCTCTCCTACATCGTTCTGGGCGGAGCGCTGCTCACCACCAGCGGGATCGTCGGCGGCATCGCCCACATCACCAATCACGCAGTGTCGAAGATCACGCTCTTTTTCTGCGCCGGCTCGATTTACGCGTCCGCGCACAAGACCAACGTCAGCCAGATGTCGGGGCTCGCCAGAAAAATGCCGTGGACGATGGCGGCGTTTGCGATCGCCTCGTTGAGCCTGGTGGGTATTCCTCCTTCGTCGGGCTTCATCTCGAAGTGGTATCTCGCATTGGGATCAGTTGAGCGCGGAAGCCAATGGGTGCTGGCCGTGCTGCTCGTCAGCTCGCTGCTGAACGCGGCCTATCTCGGTCCTGTCGTTTACAAGGCGTACTTCGAAGAGCCGGCCGCGGGGCACGATCATGATCACATTCGCGAGGCGCCGTTGATGGTGGTCCCGATGGTCTTCAGCGCCGTCCTCAGCCTGCTCCTGGGAATGTATCCCGATCCGGTTCTGAAGCTGGCGGGAATGGTGAAGCCGTGAAGCTCAAACCCGCGTTCTACGCGTCGTTGATGGTGCTCGCTCTGACAGAGGCGATTGCCCCGCGGTTCCTCTATGACGAGCACGCTCACTTCGCTTTCGAAGACTGGCCCGCGTTCGGCGCCATTTACGGCTTCTTTTCCTGTGTCGCGATCATCCTCGTGTCGAAGCTTCTAGGGAAACACTGGCTGATGCGCCCGGACAACTACTATGAGTCCTGAGTGGGTTCATCCGGGCCTCGTGCTGATTGCCGGCGCATGGCTCGTCCCGTTGCTCAAGGGCGCAGCCAAACGCGTCGCGATGATCGTCGTGCCGGCCGTCGCGCTGATCGACTGCGTTCTCCTGCAGCCGGGAACCTACGGTGTGGTGCGTTTCGTCGGACAGGATCTGACGTTCGGCCGAGTCGATCGCTTGAGCCTTGTGTTCGCGTACGTATTCGCGCTGATGGCACTCGTGGGAATGGTGTACGCGCTTCACGTAAAGGACGATGCGCAGCACGTGTCGGCGCTAACATACGCAGGCAGTGCGCTTGGGATTACGTTTGCGGGAGACTTCCTGTCTCTCTTCCTGTTCTGGGAGCTGGCGGCGGTATCGGCCGTGTTTCTGGTATGGCTGCGCCGCGAACGCACCGCGGTGGCCGCCGGATTTCGGTATCTTCTCGTTCACCTGTTCGGCGGGTTATGTCTGCTCGGCGGCATCGTCCTGTACTGGTCGCAGTCCGGATCTCTCGCGTTCGGCGACATGTCGGCCCATGCGGGAACTGCCGCGTTTGCGCTGATTCTTGCCGCCTTTCTTCTCAATGCTGCGGTGCCGCCCCTGGGCGCCTGGCTGCCTGACGCCTATCCAGAGGCCACCGTCACGGGCGCAGTCTTTCTCACCGCGTTTACCACGAAGTCGGCGGTGTATGCCCTGGTTCGCGGATTCGCGGGCACCGAGCTCCTGGTGTGGTGGGGCGCCGCGATGGCGGTGTACGGCGTGGTGTATGCCGTGCTCGAGAACGATGCGAGGAGGCTGCTCGCGTACCACATTATCAGCCAGGTGGGCTACATGGTTTGCGGCGTGGGGCTCGGCACAGAGCTCGCCCTCAACGGCACGACCGCCCACGCCTTCTCGCACATCCTTTATAAGGCGCTGCTCTTCATGGGAGCTGGTGCAGTGCTCGAAGTCACGGGCCGACGAAACCTGAGCGAGATGGGTGGACTTCATAAGACCATGCCCGTCACGCTGAGCCTCTACATGATTGGCGCGTTCGCCATCTCAGCCGTGCCGTTGTTCAGCGGCTTCGTCAGCAAATCGATGGTCGTGTCTGCGGCCGGCGAATCCCACAGTGCGGCGATTTTCCTGACGCTGACGCTGGCGTCGGCCGGGACGTTCCTGCACACAGGGCTCAAGCTTCCGTATTACATGTTCTTCGGTCGCGACCGCGGTGTCGCCGCTCATGAGCCGCCGTCGAACATGCTCGTGGCGATGGGGCTGGCGGCGGCGGCGTGCGTCATCATTGGCGTGGTTCCCGGACTGCTGTACGCGCAGTTGCCTTACGACGTCGAATACGCGCCCTACACAGTTCGCCACGTGATTGCCACGCTCGGACTGCTCAGCTTTACGGCGCTGGGGTTTTTTGCGTTGCTTGCGCACCTCGATCCCGAGCCCACGATCAGTCTCGACACAGATTGGTTCTACCGGCGGGGTTTGTCGGCCGCGATGGTCTATGCCTTTGTCGCACTCAACCGGGTCGAGAACGTTCTCGCGCACGCCTACGAGGGTTTCGTTCGACGTCCTCTGCTCGGCGCCGCAGCGTGGTTGCGCCAGGTCGATGCGTCTGTCGTCGACCGCGCCGCTGAAGGCGTCGGAAACATCACCGACGTCGTGAGCCAGCACCTGAAGATGACGGTCACCGGTCACGCACAGTATTACGGGCTCATGATGGCGGCCGGCGTGCTGATGGCTATCGCAATTGCGATGTTCGCAGGATAACGATGTATCCAGTCCTTACAGCATCGACGTTTCTGCCGTCAGCAGGGGCGGCGCTTATCTTCTTATGTCCCGCGCGGCTGGCGCGCTGGATTGCGCTCGTGACGACCATCGCCACGCTGGCGGTTTCGACGCCGCTCTATCTGCACTTCGACAAGACGTCGAGCGCTCTGCAGTTTGTCGAAAGCCGGCCGTGGATTCCGTCGTGGAACGTCGTCTACGGCATGGGCGTCGACGGCATCAGCCTGCCGTTCATTCTACTCTCTGCAGTGGTCAGCATTCTGTGCGTTGCCGCGTCGTGGAATGCGATTCAGGTCCGCGTGTGGGAGTTCTACGCGACGCTGCTCGTTGCCGAAACCGCGATGATCGGGTTGTTCGCGGCGACGAACTTTTTTCTCTTTTACATGTTCTGGGAGCTCATGGTCGTTCCCATGTTCCTGCTCATCGGAGTGTGGGGTGGAACCCTTCGCGTGCATGCCGCGCTGAAGTTCCTGATTTTCACGCTGGCGGGAAGCCTCTTGATGCTCGTGGGCCTCATCTCGCTGCTCCACACGAGCGGCACGCTCGACTTCGAGGCGCTCGCGAAGACGGACCTCGGACTGACGCAGCAGGCGTGGCTCTTTGTCGCGTTTTCCGCGGCCTTTGCGGTAAAGGTGCCGATGTTCCCCGTGCACACGTGGCTGCCCGATGCCCACACGGAAGCGCCGACTGCGGGGAGTGTGATCCTGGCGGGCATTCTGCTGAAGATGGGGGGCTACGGGCTGCTGCGGATTGCGTTGCCGATCCTGTCTGACGCCGTCCGATTTTTTCTGACGCCGATGCTGGTGCTGTCTGGAGTGGCCATTGTCTACGGCGCGTACGTGACGCTGGCCCAGACAGATATCAAACGTCTCATCGCGTACTCGAGCATCAGTCACATGGGCTTTGTGACGCTGGGAATCTTTTCGCTCGAACGCAGCGGCATCGAAGGCGCCATCCTGCAGATGATCAATCACGGGATCATCACCGGCGCTCTTTTCCTGTGCGTGGGGATGATCTACGAGCGCACCCATACGCGCGAGGTCGCACAGTACGGAGGGCTGTTCAAAGTCGCGCCGATCTTTTCGACGTTCTTCGCGCTCTTCTGTCTTGCCGCCGCGGGCACGCCGGGGCTGAATTCCTTTGTGGGGGAGTTTCTGATCATTCTCGGCGCGATCAGAGTGTGGCCGTGGATTGGCGCGATGGCCGTCTGGGGAGTTGCGCTGGGCGCCGCCTACGTGTTGTGGCTGTTCTACCGCATGGTTATCGGCGAGCTGGGGCCTGGTGTGAAGGCGCTGCGGCTCGATCTCGACATTCGCGAAGTCGCGACACTTGCACCCCTGGCCGTGCTGGCTGTCGTCATCGGCCTCTATCCGGAATTTGTGCTTGGCGTCCTTCGCGCGTCGGTCACGCAGTTGCTGGCGGCGGTGGCGTCGAACGGCGGAATTGCGGGGCGACTGTGAGAGATCTGCTCATCCTGTTTCCTGAGCTGGTTCTTACAGGCGCGAGCCTGGCCCTCATCGTCGCCGCGCGTCGCCTCGCGAGCGCGGCGGCTGGCGCGGGCGTGACGATCGCCGCGGCCGCTGTCGCTGTTTACGTAGGTTTTGCCTTCTCCCTGGAAGGCCCAAGCGTCGGATTCGGAGGCACAGTCACGACTGACGGCTACGCGTTGTTTTTCAAGGTGCTCTTCGCGGCGAACCTCGCGTTGGTCGCACTGCTTTCTGTGAGGCATCTCGATGCGGAGCGTGTTCGGCCCGGTGAGTACTATTCGCTGCTCCTGCTGGCTTCGACGGGCATGATGCTGACCGCGGCGGCCGCCGAGTTCCTGATGCTGTACCTGGGTCTGGAACTCATGTCTCTGTGCGCCTACGTTCTGGTCGGCATCACACGCGGCAAGGCCGTCTCGAACGAGGCCGCGATGAAGTACTTTCTGCTGGGTTCGTTCGCGTCGGTCCTCCTGCTTTACGGCATCAGCCTCGTCTACGGAGTGACAGGCGCCACCGACTTCGCGACGATCGCGGCCGGCCTTCAGGCCGGAACGACGGAGCCATCGCCGTTACTGGGCATCGCGATCGCGCTCATCGTCGGCGGGCTGGCATTCAAAATCGCGGCAGTGCCGTTTCATGCGTGGGCGCCCGATGCTTACGAAGGTGCCAGCACTCCAGTCGCAGGCTTTCTCGCCGCCGGTTCAAAGGCCGCAGGGCTGGCTGCGCTGGGACGCGTCTGCATGGTCGCATTCGCGTCCGAGCAGGGCGTGTGGTCGGCGATCATGATCGTGCTGGCCGTGCTGTCGATGACCGTCGCAAGTCTGCTCGCGCTGGCTCAGACGAACATGAAGCGGATGCTCGCCTATTCTTCGGTGGCGCATGCCGGGTATGCGCTTCTGGGACTGATCGCCGGGACTGCCGATGGCGCCTCGGCGACGATGACTTATGCGTTTGTTTATGCGTTCATGACGCTCGGGGCATTTGGCATCGTGGTCGGAATGGGTGAGCGCGGCGAGAGCCTCGACGGGTATCGAGGACTGGCCGCAACCACCCCGTGGACGGCCTGGCTGATGTTCTTGTTCTTGCTGTCGCTGACGGGCATTCCACCGACAGCAGGATTCGCTGCCAAGTTCGGCGTCATTCTCAGCGCGGTGCAGTCCGGCCATCTGTTTCTGGCCGTTCTCGCCGTGTTGTGCAGCGTCGTGTCCGCGTTCTTCTACCTGCGCGTGGCCGTCCTCATGTTCATGACGGACGCGCAAACGTCGGCGCCCGGCCGGTTTCCAGCGGCAGTGTCGGCGGCAGTTGTTCTTGCGGCGTTCGTCACGATTGTCGGAGGCATCTTCCCGGGCAGCTTTGCCGTGTGGGCGTCGGCGCAACCGTAATTTGGTGGTTAGAATAGCGGTAACGCATCAAGAGAAAGCGGGGGCCTTTGCTGATGAGTGAGTATGTCGGCATCGTGGTCACCTTTGTGCTGGCGGGGGCGCTCGTGGGAGCGTTCGTCTTCCTGGCATCGACGCTCGGCCCGAAGATGCCGACTGCTGTGAAGTCTTCGCCGTTCGAATGCGGAAAGGATCCCTTCTCGCTTCCTGTCGGCCACCAGCCAATCCGGTTCTACCTGACCGCGATTCTCTTCATCCTGTTCGACGTCGAGCTCGTCTTCCTGTACCCGTGGGCTGTCGTGTTCCGCGATCTCGGTATGTTGGGGTTGGGCGAGATCGTGATCTTCCTGGGAGTACTCATGGCCGGCTTTTTCTACGCGTGGGATAACGGAGCATTGGAATGGCAATGAAAAGTCGCGGCGCCCTGGTCGGTGCACTAAGCAGGTCATCATCGCAACCACCGCCGAGCGACCGAAGGTCGCGAGGTACAGGGTCGCGGGGGTGGGGCCCGCGACAATCTAGAGATGTCTGGCGAAGGCGGATTCCTGACGAGCCGGCTGGACGAGGCCATAGGCTGGGCTCGAAAGTACTCGATCTTCCAGTATCCGTTCGTGACGGCGTGCTGTGGCATGGAGTACATGGCCACCGCCTGCTCTCACTACGATGTCGATCGCTTTGGCGCCGGCCTGCCCAGATTCTCGCCGCGCCAGGCGGATGTGCTCTTCGTGGTTGGCACCATCAGTCACAAGATGGCGCCCGTCATGAAGCGCATCTACGACCAGATGGCCGAGCCGAAGTGGGTCGTCTCGTTCGGCGTGTGTACCTGTACAGGCGGCTTCTACGACAACTACGCGACTGTGATGGGCATCGACACGATTATTCCCGTCGACGTGTACATCCCGGGCTGTCCTCCACGGCCTGAGTACGTGCTGGATGGCCTGCTCAAGCTACAGGCGAAGATCACCGAGCAGCATGCAAGCGGCCAACGCCCGGTGCCCGCGCTCAGGCCGGCGATGCAGAAGCCGGAGTTCGAGCCATGAACGCCGCGTCTCTGATTCAGGCGGTGAGCGATCGTTTCCCCGAGGCCGTGACGGCGTCGCACTCGTTTCGCGGTGATGCGACGGCGATCGTCTCCGCGAGAGTCGCTGGTCGAGATTGCGCGATGGCTCAAGGAAGATGCGGCCTTCCAGATGAATTTTCTGATGGACCTGACGGCCGTCGACTTTTCCGCCTTCGGGACGAAGCCGTCGCGAGGATTCTTTTCCTCGTCCGGTGTGGCGGTGCGTCCCTCATCCGAAATTCCCACACACGATCCGTGGCCCGGCCCTCCGGCGGACGCGCGCTTCGCCGTCGTCTACCATTTCTTCTCCCTGCCGCTCAAGCATCGGCTGCGAATAGAGGTGCTTCTGCAGGGGGATGATCCGGAAGTGGATTCCGTGACGTCGCTATGGGCAGGCGCCGACTGGCTCGAGCGAGAGGTCTGGGACATGTTCGGGATCCGCTTCCGGGGACACCCCAACCTGAAGCGCATCCTCATGTATGACGAGTTCGTCGGCCATCCGCTTCGGAAGGACTACCCGGTCAACAGGCGGCAGCCGCTCATCGGGCCGGTGAACTGATGGAAACGCGCGAGATGCTTCTGAATGTCGGGCCCGCGCATCCTGCGATGCACGGGATCATCAGAATCATCACCAAGCTCGACGGCGAGCAGATTGTCGACATCGACGTCGAGATCGGCTACCTGCATCGGGGCTTCGAGAAGATGGCGGAGACGGTCGACTACAACGGCGTCATGCCCTACACCGACCGCCTCAATTACGTCTCGCCGCTCATCAACAACATGGGCTACTGCATGGCCGTGGAGAAGCTGCTGGGGATGTCCGTTCCCGATCGCTGCCACTACATCCGGGTCATCATGTCGGAGATCTCCCGGATTACGGACCATCTCACGTGCGTGGGCGCCAGCGCCATGGAGCTGGGAGCGTTTACGGTTTTTCTCTACATGATCAAAGCCCGCGAGTACTTGTGGGACCTGGTGGAGATGGTGACCGGGGCGCGTCTCACGGTGACGTATTGTCGCGTCGGCGGAGTGAAGGGGGATCTTCCCGCGGGATTCGACGAGGCGTGCGCGAAGGCGTTCAAAGAAACCCGCCAGGTGCTCAAAGAGGCGGACACGCTGCTCACGCGCAACCGCATCTTCGTCGATCGCATGTCGGGAACGGGGAAGATCTCGGCCGAGGATGCGATCTCGTATGGCATCACGGGGCCGTTCCTGCGCGGCTGTGGGGTCGCTTACGACGTACGAAAGGACTGCCCGTACTCGGTCTACGACCGGCTCGAGTTCGACGTGCCGGTTGGAACCCGAGGCGACAACCTCGATCGCTATATGGTCCGCATGGAAGAGATGGAACAGTCCATGAGGATCGTCGAGCAGGCCCTCAGAGAGATTCCCGACGGCCCGGTGCTGGCGAGCCCGGACACCGGGAAGCCGATGGCGGCAGCAGAGATGGTGGATCGAGCAAAGGTTGGAAACATCAGGAGCATTGCCGACAGCGTCGCCGTCACCGATCCCACGCTCGAGGGTTCGGCCAAACCGCTGCACCTGCACATTGCGGCGGACGAAAAACGCGTGTTCCTGCCGCCCAAGGAAGACACATACGGCAACATCGAAGGGCTGATGCAGCACTTCAAGCTCGTCATGTACGGCCATGGCATACGGCCGCCGAAGGGGGAGGTCTATTTTCCGGTCGAGGGAGCCAATGGGGAGCTCGGGTTCTACGTTGTCAGCGATGGCAGCAGCAGCGCGTACCGGGTGCGCGTCCGTCCGCCGTGTTTTGCCATCATGTCGGCCCTGCCCAAGCTCCTCGTCGGAGACATGATCGCCGACCTGACGCCCACGTTCGGGTCGGTCAACATGATTGGGGGCGAACTGGACAGATGAATCTCGAGGCGTTCGACCCGCGGGCACGGGAAATCATTCAGCGATATGACGAGCCTCGGGCGGCGATGTTGCCGCTCCTGTGGCTGGTGCAGGAGGAGCTCGGCCATATTCCTTCCGAGGCGGAGTTCTGGGTCGGACGCCATCTTGGAGTTGCGGTGTCGCATGTGCGCGAAGTCGTTTCCTTCTACTCCATGTTCCGCACGAAGCCCACTGGCCGGAGGGAGCTTCGCGTCTGCACGAGTCTCCCGTGTCTCGTGCGCGGAGCAGACGACGTGCTCGTCCGCATCAAGGATCAATTGGGGATCGGCCCTGGTGAGACAACTCAGGACGGCGAGCTGACCGTGACGGAAGTGGAGTGCTTGTGTGCATGCGAAATCGCGCCGATGGCCCAGCTCGACGAACAATTCGTCGGCCCGCTCGACGGCCCTGGGGCTCTCGAAACGATTCTTCGCGGCACGAGTCACGAGCCTCAGCCGTATATCTCGACTGCTGGTCCAGTCGTCTCGACACGGCTTGGGAATGCGGATGGGACGTGGTGGGACGAGTACGTGGCGAGTGGAGGGTACGTCGCCGCGAAGCGGGCGCTCTCGTTGACGCCCGCGCAGATCATCGAGGAGGTCTCGCGCTCGAATCTCCGCGGTCTCGGCGGAGCCGGATTCCCGACTGCGAAGAAATGGTCGTTCATCCCGAAGAACAGCGCAAAGCCGATCTACCTCGTCGTGAACGCCGACGAAGGAGAACCGGGGACGTTCAAGGATCGCTATCTCCTCGAGCGGGACCCGCATGCGCTGCTGGAAGGCATGACCATCGCCGCCTACAGCATCGGCAGCCACAAGGCGTACGTCTACATCAGGGGCGAATACTTCCGTTCGGCGCAGCGGGTCAACCGCGCCGTGCAGGAGGCGTACGCGCACGGGTGGTTGGGTAAGAACATCCAGGGCAGCGGATTCGATCTGGACGTCGTGATTCATCGGGGCGCAGGCGCGTATATCTGCGGCGAAGAAACGGCCCTGCTCACCTCACTGGAAGGGGGCAAGGGCTTTCCGAAGCTCAAGCCGCCGTTTCCTGCCATTTCCGGTTTGTTCCACTGCCCGACGATCGTCAACAACGTCGAGACGCTGGCGTGCGTGCCGTTCATTCTGCGCGAAGGATCTGAGCGTTTCGCCGGCTTCGGTACGCCGAGGCAAGGAGGGACGCGCTTGTTCTCCGTTTGCGGGCACGTCAAGCGCCCGGGACTCTACGAAGCGCCGGTCGGCGTGTCCCTGCGTGAGTTGATCGAAGGCTTCGCACAAGGACTCCGTGAAGGCCGGACGCTGAAGGCTGTCGTTCCAGGCGGGATCTCGGCCAAGGTGCTCGCCGCATCGGAGATCGACGTTCGCATGGACTTCGACTCGCTGATGGCGGCCGGCACGATGGCCGGGTCGGGCGGCGTCATAGTGCTGGACGACACCGCGTGCATGTTCGACGCGCTGCGCTGCGCGTCGAAGTTTTTCGCGCACGAGTCGTGCGGCCAGTGTTCTCCGTGCCGTGAAGGCACTGGTTGGGTGTACCGCATCCTCAATCGCATTGCCGAGGGCAAGGGACGGCTCCAGGACCTGGAGGATCTGCTCGCGATTGCTGGCGACATGGAAGGCAAGACGATTTGCGTCTTCGCCGACGCGGCTGCGTGGCCGGTACAGTCCTACATCGCAAAGTTCCGCGAGGAGTTCGAAGAACATATCCGCACGGGAACCTGTGCAGCTGACAGGGGCAAGGGGCAAGGGGCGAGGGAGGCTGCCGCATGCCGACCCTGACGATCGACGGCCGCCAGATCAGCAGCCCCGATGGCTCGACGGTCATTCAGGCCGCGGAGGCGCTCGGCATTTTCGTGCCGCGCTATTGCTATCACCCCGCACTCTCCGTCGCCGGCAACTGCCGGATCTGCCTGGTTGAAGTGGAGAAGGCCCCCAAGCTGCAGATCGCGTGCAACACGCCGGTGGCGGAAGGGATGGTGGTGCAGACGAAAAGCGAGAAGGCCGAGGACGGCCGGCGGGCCGTGCTGGAATTTTTGCTCGCCAACCATCCGCTCGACTGCCCGGTATGCGATCAGTCTGGAGAATGCGAGCTGCAGAACTTCTACATGAACTTCGGGCTTTACGATGCGAGATTCCGCGAGCAGAAGGTCAAAAAGAAGAAAGCCGTCGCCGTCGGCCCCCACGTCATGCTCGATCAGGAACGCTGCATCCTCTGCTCGCGCTGCGTGCGCTTTACCGATGAGATCACAAAGACCGGAGAATTCGGCATTTTCAACCGGGGCGACAGGGCCGAGCTCGGACTCTATCCCGGTCAGGAGCTGAACAATCCGTACTCAGGCAACGTGATTGACGTTTGCCCGGTCGGCGCCCTCACCGAACAGGATTTTCGGTTCAAGGCACGCGTTTGGTATCTCTCGAGCGCCCCGTCGGTGTGCAACGGGTGCGCGCAGGGATGCAACGTCGACGTGCATTACGTCCTCGACAGGCCGCACCTGAACGACGGCGCGCGTGTCATGCGTCTGAAGCCGCGCTACAACCCGGACGTCAACGAGTGGTGGATGTGCGACGAGGGGCGTTTCGGTTTTCATTGGATCGATCGCGGACGTTTGACACACGTCCGCGATCGCGGCACCGAGTCGTCCTGGGAAAAGGCCCTCGCCTCCATCCGTTCGGTGCTCGCACCGCGCGGCAGCAGCACCGGCGCACGCCTTGGTGTCATCGCCTCTTCGGGGCTCAGTAACGAGGAGCTGTTCCTGATCAAGGAGGTGTTTCAGAGTGGGTTAGGTGCCAGCGTGACGGCAGCCGTTCCGGTGCCGTCTGGCTACGGCGATGACTTTCTCATCAAGGCCGACAAGAGTCCCAACACGCGTGGCGCGACCGTCCTGGGACTGGCTGGCCCGGCCGCACCGCTCGCGAACACCATCATCGCCGACGCGATGAACCGACGCATCGCGGTACTGTGGGTCTTCGGGCACGACCTGGCGGCGCTCGTTGGCGACTCTGAGCTCGAAGCGCTGTCGCGCACGGTCGATCTTCTGATCTACTCGGGCACGAACGAGAATCGCATCGCTGCGGCGGCTCACTGGGTATTGCCGACCGCCGCCTACCTCGAGAAAGACGGAAGCTTCGTCAACTGCCACGGGCGGGTCCAGCGCATCGGGCGCGCGTTTCCGCCGCTGGGCGGTTCGAGGGAAGACTGGACGCTGCTGCTGGACCTCGCGAGAGAGCTCGATCGGCCGCTCGCATGGCGCACGCCCCAGGAGATCTTCCTTGAGATGGCGACGACCGTGCCCGCGTTCGCGGGTCTGACCTACGAGGCGATTGGATCGCAGGGAGCACCGATACGCCAATGATGGTGGACTTGCTCATCAAACTGACGCTGGTGGGCATCGTCTTCTTCGGTGTCCTGAACCTCGCCGGGCTGCATACCTGGATCGAGCGCAAGCAGTCGGCGATTATTCAGGATCGCATCGGAGCGAATCGGGCGAGCATCTTCGGCTTTCGATTGATGGGGCTGTTCCATCCGCTCGCCGATGCCGTGAAGATGTTCACGAAGGAAGACATCATCCCTGCAGGCGCAGACCGCGTCCTTCACACGCTCGCGCCGTTCTTCTCCGTCTTCTTCGCGCTCGTGGCGTTTGCCGGCATCCCGTTCGGCGATCGCGTCGTGCTCGGCGACCGCGTCATCGAGCTGCAGGTCGCCAAGATCGACGTCGCGCTGCTCTACGTCTTTGCGATGCTGTCGCTCGGTGTCTACGGGGTGATCCTGGCCGGGTTCGCGTCGCGCAACAACTACGCGATGCTGGGCGGACTGCGGGCGACGGCGCAGATGATCTCCTACGAGATTGCGCTGGGCATCGCGATCATCGGCGTCATCATGGTGTACGGGACGCTCGATTTGCAGGAGCTGGTACGGCGCCAGGGCACCAACGTGGCAGGCTGGATTCCTCGTTGGGGAATCGTCGTTCAACCCGTGGCGTTTTTCGTCTTCGTGACCGCTGCGCTCGCAGAGACCAAACGGATTCCGTTCGACATGCCGGAAGGCGAATCCGAGGTCATCGGGTATTTCGTCGAATACAGCGGCATGAAGTTCGGAATGTTCTATCTCGCTGATTTTCTCGAGACGATCATCGTTGCCTGTCTGGTTACGACCCTCTTTCTCGGAGGGTGGCAGGTGCCGTATCTCATGCCGGACGGCTTCCATTTTCCCTGGGGTGCGGCGCTCCCCTTGTCTTCCTGGACGTACGTCGTTCTCGGTGTCGCCAGCTTCTCGATCAAGGTCCTGGTGTTCTGCTGGCTGTTCATGCAGATCCGTTGGACGCTGCCGCGCTTTCGATACGATCAACTGATGGTGCTGGGCTGGAAGGGGCTGTTCCCCATTGCCGTCGCCAATGTGCTGGTCACCGCGCTGGTGCTGGCGTTTTTCGACGCGAGATCCTGATGGGCGTCAAGGTCCTGCGGCGGCGCGAGCTCACGTTCTGGGAAGAGCTCTATATCCCGCAGATCATCAGCGGTCTCAAAATCACCTCCGTACATTTCTTCCGGAATCTGTTTCTTCACGCGGCGCACAGCGTGGGGATGCTCAAGCACCTTGCGGCGTCGGCGACGTTCCAGTATCCCGAAGAGCCAAGACCGCTCGCGCGCCGATTCCGGAGCCGCCATCGCCTGACGGTCCGGGAAGAGGGCACTCCGCGCTGCGTAGGGTGCATGCTGTGCGAGACCGTCTGTCCGGCGAAGTGCATCACCATCGTTGCGGGTGAACACCCAGATCCCAATGTGGAAAAGTATCCGGTCCGCTTCGACATCGACCTGGGGATCTGTGTCTATTGCGGGTACTGCGTCGAAGTATGCCCGGAGGATGCCATCCGAATGGACACGGGAATCCTGGACGTCGCCGCGTACTCTCGAGATCAGATGAAGCTCGACATCCACGAGCTGATGAACCCGGCGCTGCGCAAGCCCGTTGGCGAGTGCGGTCTCACATTCCCGCACGAGTGCCGTCACACCGGTGGAGAGATCAGTGGAAGCTGGGACCAAGCCCCACCCTCCTCAAGTCCGGCGAAATCCGGACGATGAGGTGAGGGTTTTTCGCACCGAACAACCTGCGACGAATGTTCGGCCGTATGGCGTTATTGCCAGCGAATCCCTTACCGGCCTTTCGCGAAGAGAGTAGTGTCCGGCGATGCCGGACGGCGCACCATCCGTTGCCGCCACCCACGCGACCGGTGCATCCGTCTGCCGGCAGCCGGAGCCCAGCCTCCGCGCGCGATTTCACCAACCGCCACCGCCTCGCTCATCTCGGCAGATGCCTACGGTCTTGGTGGCGGCGATCGCGTCGGTGGTGTCGCCCACCGCTCTTCGCGCTCCGGTCAACGACCGCTGCACAACATACGGCTGCCTTGCAGACGGATCCACCGGTCACATCGCGCGGCGGCCCTCCGGAATCTGTCAACGTAGTGTCCGGCTTGAGCCGGACCGCCACCAGGGGCCTGTTGAGGTCTGCCGCGAGGAGGTTTTGAAACCGCTCTAGTCTCTCAAGAGAGAGCTCACCACCGAAGGGTCGCCGTCGTTCGGCGCGGGACTGACCCCGAGAACCGATGTCAGCACGTTGTAGACGCTGACGTTTTCGAACGGTGGTACCGATACACCGCGTTTGAAGGCAGGACCGCCGGCAACGAAGATGCCGCGCATCGACATCGCGTCTTGTGGATCGTACCCGTGCTCGCCGCGCGGGCCGAATAGTCGCCGGCCAATTCGCTCCGCCACAGTCGCGCGCCGCAGCACCTGCCAGCCTTCATCTACGACTCCGACGATCGGCGGAATCCGCGGGTGGTGGCGATAATGCCAATGCGGCGGCGTTTCTTGCCTGCGATATACCCGCAGCCGTTGATGCGCGTTCGCGAGTGCCTTGTAAACAGCGTCTTCGCGGCCCGGCTTCGGCAGCAGGCCGAGTGTCGGATTGATATCGATGACCTCGACGTCATCCAGATTGATGTAATCGTCGAGCACCACCACGCGGTCGACGTTTGTCTCCGACAGACCGTGGTCCGACGTGATCACGACATTGATGTGATCGTGAATTCCGCGGCGCTCCAGACCTTGAAGCAGGCGTCCGAGATAGCCGTCCACGCGACTGACGGCATCGCGCACGTTGCGCGACTCCGGACCAAACGCGTGCGCTGCGCTATCTACGTCCTCGAAGTACAGCGTCAGAAATGTCGGGCGCTCGGCACTCGACCGATCGAGCCATGCAAGCACGCGGTCCACCCGGTCATTTCCCGGCATCGACTCGTCGTACGGCACCCAGTACTTCGGTTGCTGGCCGAGAATTGGTGCCTCGGACCCGGGCCAGAACATCGCAGCTGCCGGCTGACCGGCATTCTGAAGACGCACCCATAGCGGCTCGCCACCCCACCACATCGGGTCTTGAACTTCGCGCCGGTTCGAGAGTGAGAACCGGCGACCGGTGTGCGGATCGTAGATGTTGTTGGCAATCACGCCATGGTGGCCAGGGTAAAGACCCGTGACGAGCGTGTAGTGATTCGGGAAGGTTTTTGGCGGAAAGCTCGGAATCAGCGCCGTTGCACGGACACCGCGGGCGATAACGCGCTCGACATTCGGAGCGGGAAACTTCGCAAAGTAATCCCACCGCCAGCCATCAAAGGAAATGAGAATAACCGTGGGGCGAAGATCCCGAGGGCGCTGACCGGAGAGATCGTGTGCGAATGCGATGAAAAGCAGAAGAACGAAGGCCGCACCTGCCCAACGCACATTTGCGAGTATACCCACAAAGGTACAGCGGTTGTGGAGCGCCGTGACGCACGCATGACGCGTGTGCCTCCCCAGCGTTATTGCCAGCGAAAGAACTTCAACGCCAGCAAAAAACTAATCGTTCCCCACACCGCAAGCACCGCTAATTCGGGGAGCAACGGCACCAGGCCGGTCCCTTGAAGCATGACGCCGCGCAGCGCATCGTTGAGCGCGGTCAGCGGCAGCGCCTGAACGAACGGCTGGATCGTCGCCGGAAAACGTTCGGTCGAAAAGAAGATGCCGGAGAAAATCCACATCGGCACCATGGCCAGATTCATGAGGCCGGACACGCCTTCTATGGTGCGCGGGCGCGCGGCGACGAGCAGTCCCAAGCCGCTGAAGGCCAGGGCGCCAAGGAGCGAAATTGCCGCGAGGAGAAACAGAGAACCTCGAAAGGGCACGCCGAGCGCAAAGCGCGCAAAAAGCAGCAGAGCTCCGGCTTCCGGAATCAGGAAAATCAGCCGCGACGTGAGTTGCGCGCCAAGCAGATGGCTTTTCCGGACGGGCGCCGCTACCAGTCGCTTCAGAAGGTTGCCGTTTCGTGCGACGACTAACGAAAAGCCGATGCCCCACATTCCAGTGCCCATCAAGTTCATCCCGAGCAGGCCTGGGACCAGAAAGTCGACGTACCGGGAACCTGGCTCGGTCACTTGCGCGCTTCCCGCGGTGAACGCATCGGCACGCCCTGCCGCGCGCTGTAAGGCGGCATCTACGGCCAACCGGGCGGCGCGGCTTTCAGGCTGGGTGGGGTCGTACGAATACTCCGGCGTCTCTCCGGACGATACGACAAGGACGACGCGCCCTCGGACGAGCGCCTGACGCGCTTCCTCCTCGCTCAGGATGTTCGCCTTGAGGTCGGGATCTTTCGTCAGCGCAGCGAGACGCGCGTCGGCGAGCGGGCTTTCCACGACAGCTACTGGTAAAGCCTCGGGTGGGCGGCTGCGGAAGGCGAGGCTGAGAATGGCGGTGAGAAGAATGGGGAACACGAAAACCCAGAACAACGCTTCCGGTTCGCGAGTGAGTTCTCGTATGCGAGCCAGAGTTAGCTCAGCAAGCGGCCCCCGAACTCTATAAGGAGCAGTGGGCTTAGCCATCCCGTAGCCTCCGTCCCGTCAGGTTCATGAAGACGTCTTCGAGAGTGGCATGGTGCGTCGCGAGATGCATCGGTTCTGCGCCGCGTTCCGCGAGAGCTGCGAGCAGCGCAGGAACGGCTCGATGCACTTCTCGGACGGTGAGCCGCCAATGCACACCGTCATGCGCCAGGCCCTCCACACTGGGCAACGCGCGGAGGAGGCTATGCAGACCTGCGGCTTCCGGCTGTTCGCCAACCGAAAATTCGATGACGTGTTCGGCGCCGAGCGAGGCAATCAGCTCGCGCGGCGTACCGAGCGCGATCACTTTTCCGTAGTCCACCACCGCTACGCGATCGCAGAGTCGCGCTGCTTCTTCCATGTAGTGAGTGGTCAGCAGTACCGTGCGCCCGCGCGCCTTGAGTCCTTCGACGATCTCCCATGCCTGATGGCGCGCTTGAGGATCGAGGCCGGTCGTTGGCTCGTCCAGGAAAAGCACTTCCGGATCACCGACCAATGCGCACGCGAGGGAGAGCCGTTGCTTCTGTCCCCCTGACAGCGTTCTCACGTGCGCGCCGGCTTTTTCCTCGAGCCCTACCAGCGCGAGCACGTCCGCGACGTCCAGGCCCCGCGGGTAAAAGCTGCGGAAAAGAATCACGACCTCGCTGACCCGCAGCTTGTCGGAAAATTTCGTCTCCTGGAGCTGAATGCCAAGGCGGGCACGCAAGGCCAACCCGTTGCCGTGCCAGAGTTCGCCGAGCACCTCGACCAGACCGGAATCGGGAACTCTCAAGCCTTCGAAGATTTCGACAGTGGTGGTTTTGCCGGCTCCGTTTGGACCGAGCATTCCAAGGCACTCTCCGCGCCACACTTCGAGATCGAGGCCGGCGACGGCCACGGTGTCGCCGTAGCGCTTAACCAGGTCCTTACAGCGCAGGGCACTCTCGGGATTCGGCATGACCGAACAATTCTAGCGAAACGTTGCACTGTCGCCCTCGCGAATGGTTTCCGTTCATATTGATTACACTGTCATCGAGAAAACCAGAAGGTCGGCACGGCGCGGATCCGCGACGGCACGATCGCGCGCACCGAGTTCTACGACTCGACGGATACAGTACGATCCACCTCCTGGTGTTCAGAAGCGCTGAAAGCCTCGACCTGTGGTAGTTTGGTTCCCAACGCGACACGGCGAGGAGGAAACCCGTATGCAGCTCAAGCGGCTCATGGCTCTGACGATGAGTATCGCGTTGGCACTGGCGTCCTCTCCTTTCGTCAACGTCGCTGCCCAGGTGGCCAACCCCGGAGTTCCTTCTCAGCAGACCGTTCAAGCCACTGGATTGACTATTTCTGGGACGCTGTTAAAAAGCGACCGCAAGACACCGATAGCCGACGGTTGTGTTCGGTTGAGAAAGATAGACACCAGCGCCATCGTTGGCCGCACGGTCAGCGACAGAACCGGCGCGTACTCGTTTTTGGTCTCAGAGCCTGGAATGTACCTGGTCGAGGTCGTCGATTGCGACGACGACAGACGTTCTGGCGGTGAGCGAGGCTCTCACCCTGGCTCAGTTACCGCTCACAGCGCTCGTGGTGGTCCCCGCTACGGCGGTGGCGGCTTTCTTATCGAGCACGGCCTTCCTCGTGATTGCCGCCGCCTCCGCCGCAGGCATCACCGCCATCGCCGTCGCCGTCCAGGACCCCCCACAAAACGTATTGAGCCCGGAGCAATAGCGCGCGTGTGATCCCGGCGTTCGAATTCTGAGGCTGATGAGCGAGAGGCATGGTTGTCACTTCACGGCTGCGCTGACGATAGTTCTGCTGGTGAGTAGCGCGCCCAGGCTGGCAGCACAAACAAGCCAGATGCCGCCCGCAGGAGAGGCCGCGTTTCTGGCGGGTCCGGTGACCCTTTACCCTTCGATCGTGCTCCGGGATGTCGGCTTCGACTCCAACATCCGCAACGACGCGGAAGCGCAAGGGGACTTTACGCTCACAGCGCAGCCGCGCTTGCGGGCTGCGGTGCCGTTCGGTTCCACGCTATTGTCGACCTCCGTCACGGTAGGCCTGGTGTACTACGCCACCTATAAGGAGCAGCAATCGGTCAACCGGCTCTTCGAAGGTCGGCTCGAAGGGTTGATCTCACGCTTGCGTCCGTTTCTCGCTGCCACGCTCAACCATACGCGCGAGCGCGCAGGGTACGAGATTGACGCACGTGTGCTCCGCGAGGAAGCCAGCGTCTCGGGTGGCGCCGAACTGAAACTCACGGGCATCACCTCCCTGACCGCCTCTTACCGCGGCACGACGCAAAACTATGGCGAGGATGAGGGGTTCCTGGGTACGCCTCTCGCTAATCAGCTCGACCACACCACCAATGTGGCTAGTGTGGGCGTGAAGTATGCCCTCACACCCCTGACGACCGTCTCGGTCGACATGGAGTGGCAACGTGACCTGTTCGATACCTCAACGATTCGTGACGCGGACAGCGTGCGCGTGATGCCCGGCGTGCAGTTCTCTCCTGACGCCGTGATTACGGGTCGAGTCGCGATGGGCTTCAGACAGTTCACCCCGCGGGCTTCCGTTCTCGCGGGGTTTGGCGGCCTCGTGGGATCTGCGAACGTGTCGTACACGATGCTGAATGTGACGACGTTCAGTGTCGAAGCCACTCGAGATGTCATGTATTCTTTCGAGCCGGCGACACCCTACTACCTCGTCACCAGTGGACGCTTGACGTTGTCGCAGCGGATCGGTGGACCGTATGATGTAATTGCCTTGGCCGGCCAGGATCGGCTTGACTATCAGGGCCTGGAGGTGTTGCCGGTGGCAGGACGCGTCGATCGAACCCGGATCGTGGGAGGCGGTGTCGGTTACCGCTTCAACCCTTCACTGCGGCTCGCGCTCATTTACGATCGCACCGAGCGGGTGTCGAACACACTCGATCGCCGTGCATACGAGCGGCAGCGCGTGTTCGCCTCGGCGACCTACGGGCAGTAACGATGCTGGCCTCCCTGCTTTCCGCTCTCCTCCTGATCGGCCTCCAGCAGGCCCCGGTGCCCACGCCAGGTTCAACGAATGCCAACTACGTCGTTGGTCCGCAGGACGTGCTGATGGTCACCGTGTTCAACGAGCCCCAGTTGTCTGGGCGCTTCAGGATAGAGAACGATGGGCAGTTCAATTATCCGTTTCTCGGGCGCATCCAGGCGGGCGGTGCGACCCTCGCGGAGATTGCCGGCATCGTAAAGTCCAGGCTTGCCAATGGGTATCTGCGCGACCCCCAGGTGACGGTGGACGTCGAACAGTTTCGCAGTCAGAACGTGTTCGTGATGGGAGAGGTGCGCGCTCCCGGGCGATACACGCTGACCGGCTCGGTCACCCTCGTCGAGGCGCTTGCGCAGGCAGGTTCGACGGCGCCGACGGCGGGCACCGAGATCCTCATCTTGCGCCCGAAGAAACCTGCCAAGGGATCGCCGACCCTTCCCGAGGACGTCGATGCCGACGTGCAGAAGGTGAGCCTGCGCGATATCCAGGCCGGGACGCTCTCGGCCAATGTGATGATTCGTGATGGCGACACGATCTTCGTGCCGAGAGCGGAGCGGTTCTACGTGACGGGCCACATCCGCAGCCCGGGCGCCTACGTCTTCGAGCCCAACCTGACCGTTCTCCAGGCGATTTCGCTCGCCGGGGGGCTGACCGATCGAGGCTCGAATCGCGGGCTGCGAATCATTCGCAACCAGAAGGAGCTCGACGCCAAGCTCACCGACATCGTCCAGCCCGGCGACACGATCATCGTGCGGCAGCGTTGGCTATGAGGGTTCTTTTCCTGAACCCAACTGGCCGAATGGGCGGCGCAGAAACCGCGTTGCTCGAAGTCATCACCGGCCTGTTGGAGCAGCGCCCGTCGTGGCGCCTCGGATTGATCGCGGCGTCCGACGGCCCGCTCGTGGCGCGCGCACGGACGGCCGGTGTCGACGTGCGGGTCGTGCCGTTCCCACCGGTGCTGGCGCGGCTTGGCGAATGGAGCTCCCGTGAAAGCCGTTGGCCGCGTCTGACGCTTGCGGCACGCTGTGCTCGGGCCGCGTGGCCGGCATGGCGTTACCTGGCCCGGCTGCGAGACGTCGTTCGTGAGCTCGCTCCGGAGATCATCCATACCAACGGACTGAAGATGCACCTGCTCGGCGCGTGGGCCAGGCCCTCGGGGACACCGATGGTCTGGCACCTGCACGACTATCCCTCTCTCCGGCCGCTGAGCGTGTACGCACTGATGCGTTACGCGCGCACGTGTGCGGCGCTCATCGCCCCGTCGCGAAGCGTCGCAGACGACGTTCGAGCTGTTGTGGGAAGCGGAGCTGCCGATCTACTCAATCTGGAATGCCGTAGACCTCGAGCGCTTCTCGCCAGACGGCAGCACACTCGACCTCGACGGCCGATGCGGTCTTCCGCCTTCTGGTGCGGATGTCGTACGCGTAGGTCTGGTCGCAACGTTTGCGCGGTGGAAGGGACACCACGTGTTTCTCGAGGCCATCGCCCGGCTGCCGCCTTCCTTGCACGTGCGCGCGTACGTGATTGGCGGACCAGTGTACCAGACCGGGAAGAGCGAAGTCTCGATCGAGGAGCTTCGGAAGGCTTCGGCTCGGCTCGGCATCGCCGATCGCGTTGGCTTCACGGGCTTCATCGAGGATCCGGCGCCGGCGATTCGTGCGCTGGACGTCGTGGTCCACGCGAGCACGGAGCCCGAACCCTTCGGCCTGGCGATCGCAGAGGGAATGGCGTGTGGACGAGCCGTGGTGGTGAGTGCGGGAGGCGGCGCCGCCGAGCTCGTGACCGCGGGCGTCGATGCGCTCACTTTCACGCCAGGCGATTCCGGCGCGCTCGCACGCTGCATCGAGCAACTGGCCGCGGACGCCGCTCTGCGGCAGCGACTCGGCCGGGCCGCGAGGGCGACGGCCGAACGAAGCTTCACGCGCCGTCGGCTCACGAACGAGCTGCTCGAGGTCTATCAACGCATTGCGCCAGAGGGCTCACTGCGCGTTCTTCATGTGCACAGCGGGAACCTCTACGGAGGTGTGGAGACATTTCTCACGACCCTGGCGCGCGACGCCGCGGTTGCACCGCGAATGTCCTCGTCGTTTGCCCTCTGCTTCGAAGGAAAGCTCAGCGAAGAGCTCGCGGCGCACGGTCATCGTCCGCACGTGCTGGGGGCGGTGCGATTGAGCCGCCTGCACACAGTTTGGAGGGCCCGCCGATCCCTGGCACGGCTGCTGGACCAGCAGAGAGTCGATGTCGTTGTCTGTCACCAGGCGTGGCCGTATGCGATCTTCGGCCCGGTGATTCGGCGCGCGCGGCTCCCGCTCGTGTTCTGGCTGCACACCGCCGGTGACGGCCGGCACTGGCTCGAGCGGTGGGCGCGCCGCCTGACACCCGACCTGGCGGTCGCCAACAGCCAGTTCACGAGCGCGCTGCTCGCGAGATGGTTCAAGAATGCACCGCTCGAGACCATCTACTACCCGCTCAGGCTCCACGCGAGCCGCGGCGCAAGACCGCCGCTTGCGAGAGGACATCCGTCGGTCGCTCGACACGGCACGCGACGATCTCGTGATCGTTCAAGTCGGCCGGCTGGAGTCATGGAAGGGAAATCGTGAAGCGCTTGAAGCCATGGCCACGTTGCGCGACGTGGATGGCTGGAAATACTGGATTGTCGGCGGACCACAGCGCGACTCCGACGAGCGGTACTTCCGCGAGCTGAAGGAAATCGCGCGGCGTCATGGCATGAGCGATCGCGTGCGCTTCGCCGGAGAGCGCCACGACGTGCCCGCGCTCCTGCAGGCTGCCGACATCTACTGCCAGCCAAATACTCGTCCGGAACCGTTTGGTATCTCGCTTGTCGAGGCGCAAGGCGCGGGCCTGCCGATTGTGACGTCCTCGTTCGGAGGCGCGCTGGAGATTGTCGATGAAACCTGCGGGTTGCTCGTCGCTCCTCACGATATCGACGGGCTCGCGGCAGCACTCCGTCGCCTGGTCTCCGACGCCAGCCTGCGCGCACGACTCGGGCAGGCCGCGCGCGCCCGCGCAAGTGCGCTCTGCGATCTCGGCCGTCAGATGCAGCGAATTCACGATGCGCTTTCGAGTGTCGTGAGCCGACGCCGCGACTTGTCGATCGCGCAGCGCGCCCGCCCGCTGGAGTCGGCCCAACCCTGAGGGGACGTGCGCGTGCCATCCAGCGTGCCCCGCTTGCGGATTGCCACATTCAGCTACGGCCTGCCGGTTCCAGGCTTGAAGCGCGGCGGCATCGAGCGATCCGCGCACACGCTTGCCGACGGTCTCGCTCGTCGCGGACATCAGGTGGTGGTGTTTACGCACGATCCGAAGCCCTCAGGCGCAGCCTACGACGTGCAAATGCTTCCGTGGAAGACGTTCGTCGACACGTGGCTCGGCCGGCGGGTCACGATGGGATATCTGGGCAACGTGCTGGCCATCGCCCCGGACTACAGCGAGTTCGATGCGATCGTGGCGCACGGCGATAGCCTGCTCCTGCCGATGACCCGTAAGCCGGTCATCAGAATCCTCTACGGAAGCGCGCTCGGCGAGGCGCGTTCGGCGCGCTCAATCGGACGCGGGCTGCTGCAGCTCGGGGTGTACGCGCAGGAGCTGCTGACCGCGTTGCTCCAGAGGGGAGTCGTGGCCGTCAGCGAGAGCACTCGTCGTCAGAATCCGTTCGTACGGCGCGTGATCTGCCTCGGCGTGGACGATCGCCTGTTCGCTCCAGAGCCACGAGAGCGCAGCGCCAAACCCTCGCTGCTGTTCGTCGGCACGCTGGCCGGCCGCAAGCGCGGGCGCTTCCTGCTGCGCTCCTTCGCAGACGCCGTGCGGCGGGCGCATCCGGATGCGACGCTCACCATCGTCGGCGACCAGGGTCCGCCCTGTGCCGGCGTGACCTATCGAATCGGCGTTGCGGACGTCGAGCTTGCATCGCTTTATCGGCGCGCGTGGGCCTACGTGACGCCGAGCACGTACGAGGGGTTCGGTCTTCCGTATCTCGAAGCGATGGCGTGCGGCACTCCCGTTGTCGCGACGCCGAACCCTGGAAGCGTCGAGATACTCGATCACGGCAAGTACGGTGTGCTTGCCGGGGACGAGGAGTTTGGCGACCGCATCTCGTCGCTACTTTCCGACGAGCAGTCGCGCGCCGTGTTGAGCGCGCGCGGGCTCCGCCGCGCCGAGGAATATTCGCTGAGCCTCATGCTCGATCGCTACGAGGCGCTCTTGTTCGACCTGGTGGGGACCGATGCCAGACGTGTCGTCTCTGTCTAGCCACGGAGCTCTCGCTGGCGATATTCCCGTCCTGACCGACAGGCCGAGCGAGTCAACACAAGATCGGTGGGGATGGATCGAGCTGTTCGCCGCGATTCAAATCCTGTGGGGTGCGCTGCTGTTCGTTCCGGGAGTGCAGCCGTATCGCATCTACATTCGCGCCCTGCCGTACGTCGCCAGCCTTGGAGCGCTCGTCTTCGCCATGCGCCGCACGTCGGGCGAGCCGCTGCCCGCAAGCAGCAGGTGGCTGCTGGCGTCGTTTGCGCTGCTCGCCGCGAGCCTGCTCCATGCGGATACGCATCTGAAGGCGGGCCTTGCACAGCTCGTTTTCCAGATCAGCATCGCCGCGCCGATGTTCTGGGTCGCACAGAGTGTTCGCAGCCCGAAGCGACTCGCTCGACTGCTGGGGGTCATCTTTGCAGCAAGCCTTTGCAGCGCCGCCGTTGGTGTCCTGCAGGTTTATTATCCCGATGTGTTTCTGCCGCCAGAGTTCAGCGCGCTGGCGCGAAGTCTCAACCCGGCGATCATCGATGCCCTGTCGTATGTCGGACCGGACGGGCGTTCGATCATTCGCCCTCCAGGGTTGAGCGACCTCCCGGGAGGTGCGGCGGTGGCCGGGCTCACGACCGTGGTGCTCGGCATCGCGTATATCGGCCACGAGGGCCATCACAGGCTCGTCAGGATCTTCAGCGTCGGGGCCGTCGCCGTTGGCATGACCGCCCTCTATCTCACCCAGGTGCGCGCCCTGACGGTCATGGCCGCCGTCGGCGTGCTCGTGTTTGCCGCCGTCCGTCTGCGGCAGGGCCGCATCCTGCAAGGCGGATGGATCGCCGTCGGCGGCGCCGCGCTGGTCGCCGCGTCGTTCATGTGGGCGGCTTCGATTGGCGGCCAAGCCATCGAAGACCGATTCTCGGGCTTGATCGAAACGGGCCTCCTCGACACGTATCAGCAAACCCGTGGGCTGTTTCTCGAGTACACCTTGCGCGAGCTGCTGTTCCAGTTTCCGCTCGGCGCGGGGCTCGGCCGCTGGGGAATGATGCAGGTGTATTTCGCGGATCCGTCCATGTGGCAGACACCGCCCATCCATGTGGAGATTCAGATCACCGGGTGGCTGCTCGACGGCGGCGTCCTGATGTGGCTGTTCTATGGCGGCGCCCTGGCGTCCGCTGGCCGGCTGGCGTACGTGTCCGCCGTCAACCGTTCGACTGACTCGCTGCGATACCTGTCCGCCACCGTCCTGTCGTTCCAGCTCGCCATCGTCGGGCTCTGCCTGGCAGGACCGGTCTTCAACACGCAGCTCGGCGTGGTCTTCTGGACAGTGACTGGCGCCCTCTCCGGAGCGATGCGAGGCTGGAGCCGATCGGAACCCGGCGAAACCGACGGCTTGACGTCATGACCGCGAGCCGAACGCGGCGCTTCGTCGGCGGCCTGAGCGTCGGTTATCTCCACACGGCGATCGTCACGATCGTCGGGTTGTGGCTCACGCCGTACCTCCTGCGCAATCTGGAACAACACGACTACGGGCTGTGGCTCCTGACCGCGCAGATACTCTTCTACCTGGCTCTGACCGACGTCGGCATCGTCGCGCTGCTGCCGCGCGAAGTCGCATTCAAGACCGGGCGGGCGGGCGAGACGCTGGCTGACGACCTGCGACACCTCGTCGGTGAAACGACAACGCTCGTCTTCTGGCAAGTGCCATTCGTGGCGATCGCGGGCTTTGCCACGTGGTGGCTCGTGTCAGCGGAATGGCCTGCGCTTCGGCGGCCCATTTGCCGTCGTGGTGTTGACGTTCGTGGTGACCTTTCCCCTGCGCATCTTCCAGGCCGCGCTGCAGGGCCTGCAGGACCTGGCCTTCGCGGGCGGAGCGCACGTGACCGCCTGGGTCTGCGGCACGACGCTCACCGTCGCGCTCGTCGAGACGGGGCTCGGCCTCTACGCGCTCGCGGCAGGCTGGGCGTGCACGCAAATCATTGGCGCAGGTCTCGCGTGGTGGCGGTTGAGGCGCCGGTTTCCTCAGACCCTGCCTGCGCGGCTGCCGTCCCTGTCGCTCCACGCCGCACGCGCACACCTCGGCACGCGGCGTGTGGATCAGCGTCAGCCAGGTCGCGCAGGTCCTGCTGAACGGCACGGATCTCCTCGTAATAGGCGCGCTGCTGGGTCCCGCGGCCGTCGTGCCTTATGCGTGTACGGGCAAGCTGCTCACGCTGCTTGCGAATCAGCCGCAACTGTTCATGCAGATGGCCCTGCCCGCGTTGAGCGAGCTGCGTGCGAGCGTGCCGCGAGCGCGGATGTTCCAGGTGTCCACCGCCATGAGCCAACTCCTGTTGATTTCGAGCGGCGCGATCGCCTGCGTCGTCCTGACTATCAACGGGCCTTTCGTTTCGTGGTGGGTAGGACCCGATCGCTTTGCCGGTCCTGCGTTGACCGGTCTCCTGGTGCTCGGGATGCTCCTGCGTCATTGGAACGTGGCTGCCGTGTACACGTTGTTCTGTTTTGGCCACGAGCGCCGGCTGGCAATCACGACGGCTGTCGATGGCCTGGTCGGTCTAGTCGCCATGCTCCTGCTCGTTCCGTGGCTTGGCATGCACGGCGCCGCTCTCGGTTCGCTGATCGGGACAGCCGGCATCAGCCTGCCCGGCAACCTGCGAGCGCTCGCGCGCGAAGAGGGTGTCTCGCTCGCTGCGGCGATCCGCCCGCTTCGACCGTGGTTCGGCCGCTTCGTGTTGGTGTCTGCGACCGTCCTGTTCGCGATCGCGTGGTGGCCCGACCAGCGGCTCCGGAGCGGTGATCGCTGGATCGCTGGTGGTGATCCTCTACGCCGTGCTCATGCTGCCCGTCGTGCTGAAGCCGCCGCTGGGCTCGATGCTCGCCCCTCGGCTGCAGCCATGGCTCACCCTCTTTCCAGGCCTGTCGAGACGTCTCGCCAGCCAGTCCATGCCGTGATGGCGACCTCCGCAGACACAGCTGGTACCGCCGCTGGGCTCCATGCTGGCCCCTCGCCTGCTCCCGCGGCTCGCACTCATTCCGGGCTTGTCGAAGCGTCTCGCAAGCCAGTCGATTCCGTGATGATGACGTCTCCACAGGCCGAACTTCCGATCGCTGGACACGCCGTGAACAGGTTGCGTGCGGTCCGCACTGTTCGGTCGCGGACCAGCATCGATACGTCGAGCGCTTCCACTGGGCTCCGCCTGCGCTACGACCCAGGCCGTGAACGTCGATGTGGTCGCGGCCGGCAAGCCCGACGTCCTCCACGACCTCAATCAAAGGCCCTGGCCCTTCCCCGACAATCGGTTCGAGTCGGTCGTCATGCGGGACGTCCTCGAACACCTTGACGACACGCTGGCCGTCGTGGAGGAGATCCACCGCGTCTGCAAGCCGGGCGCGCGAGTTCACATTGTCGTCCCGCATTTCTCGTCGAACGGCGCCTTCACGGATCCGACCCACAAGCGTCTTTTTTCCGCGCTCACCTTCGATTACTTTCGGAAGGGCACCCGCAGAACTTCTACACGGCTGCTCGCTTCCGGATCGAGAGGCGGCAGATCGTATTCCGGCCGACCCTGCTGAATAAGCTCGTGTGGCGGCTGGCGAACCGTTTTCCCGAGGCCTACGAGAACGCCTGGGCGTGGATGTTCCCGGCGTGGTTCAATGCACCCGAGGGTCATACCTACCCTGGTGGGCGACAGTACGTCGCCCGCGGTGGTCGAGCAGGTGCACGCGGTCGCGGCGCATGCATCAGGGCCAGTCATGGTGATACTGGACAGCGATCACTCGGAAGGTCACGTGGAGCGCGAGCTTGAAGCGTACAGCCCTTTCGTGACGCCCGGCAGCTTTCTACTGGTTCAGGACGGCGCCATCGATCGGCTCGGGTATTTCCGCGCGTTCCGGCCGGGGCCTTGCCGCGCCATTGAACGATTCCTTGTCGCGCACGCCGAGTTTGAAATCGACCGAGAGCGGTGCGGGAGATTTCTGATCACGGATCACCCGGACGGCTGGCTCCGCCGGCGGGCGGACGAACCGCACTAACCATGGCGACCCCTCCGGATCTTTCGATCGTTCTGGTCAACTGGAATACGTGTGACTTGACGGCGGCGGCGATCGAGTCGATCGAGCGGGAGACGAAAAATCTTCGCTACGAGGTGATCGTCGTGGACAACGGCACGACACTCGACAGCAGCGTTCCTGAGCTGCGGCGACGCTTCCCCTCGATTCGCCTCATCCTGAACCCGCGAAACATGGGGTTCAGTGTGGCCAACAACCAGGGTATCGTGAGGGCGAGCGGCCGCTATGTTCTCCTTCTCAACAGCGACACCATCCAGACCGAGGATGCGCTTTCGGCAGCGGTGAGGTACATGAGCTCACATCCGGACGTTGGGGCACTCGGCATCCTGCATCGAAACGCAGACGCCACTCGGTCGAGGCAGCCGTCCGCGTTCAGGTTTCCGCGCCCGTGGCGCGACGTGGTCACCCCGCTCTGCCTGCCGTCAGCGCGCTGGAACGTCGCGTCGTTGTCGGATGATGGCGAGCGCGATGTGGACTGGGTGTGCGGCAGCTTCCTGCTGATGCGACGGGAGTGTCTCGAGCGCGTCGGGCCGCTCGACGAGCGCTTTTTCGTTTACGACGAGGACATCGACTGGTGCCGCCGTGCGTGGGAAGCCGGATGGAAGGTGCGATTCTGGCCGGGCGTGTCGATGATCCACATCGGCGGCGCCGCACGGCCATTTATGAAGGACAAGACGTTCGTCCATTTCCGCAGTCGTCTGTCGTATATCCGCAAGCATCACACTTGGATTCCGGCTTCGCTGTACTACGCGTTCATGGCGGGCCGACTCTCGCTCGCGACGGTGTGGCAGGCGATTCGATGGCTCGCTGGCAGAGCGCGCCTGGCCGACGTGCGAGAGCGCTGGTCCCGTCAGATGCAGTTCGCGCTGCTGCGGCCCGGACGAAGGGGGCTAGCGAAGCACCTTTTCGACGGCCGGCACAGGACGGCCGTCAGCCGTGATGAGATGCCAGTGCTCGACTCGGTGATCTCGGCGATGCGTCCCCTGACCCTCAGAGGGAAAGGGCTTCGTGTTCGACTACGTGACGCCACGAAGAAGGAATTCGGCACGCCATGGTGGCCGGTTCGTATACGTCATGACGCTGGATCTCGAGAACGTCATTCATCGCCAGATCTACATGGGCTGCTTTGCGAATGCGATGACTCGTTGGGCCAGGACGTTGCTCAACGCTGGCGGGACGTTCCTCGACGTCGGCGCCCATGTCGGATACTTCTCGTTGATTGCGGCAGATCGGGTGGGCCGCGAGGGCCGCGTCTTCGCCGTGGAGCCCAACCCCGTCGTTTTTTCGGCGCTTCGTGCGCACCTGGCCGCCAATCGAATCTCGCACGTCGACGCCTGCAACTGGGGTCTGGCAGAGCGGGAAGGATCCATCGAGCTGTACGTGCCTGACGCGCCAGAGTTTCCGCGACTACAACGCGACCTTGCTTCGACCGGCCGGACTGGACGGCCATCGAGATACCGCTGTGCATCGTCTCGACGATTGCCTGGAAGCTTGGAAGGTGACAGCGCATCGATCTGATGAAGATCGATGTCGAAGGGTGCGGAGCCGCGCGTGCTTGCGGGAGGCGCCAAACACCTGGCGCGAGGGGTTGTCCGGCACGCGATGATCGAGATCAATGGCCCGCGACTCGTCGAGGCAGGCAGCAGCCCTGCAGCGCTCGTCGATGATCTGGCGGCGCTCGGCTTCGCGCCGGCGCGCCTCGTCACGCGGCCGCGTCAGTCCGCGCGGCCCGGACAGACATGGACCTCGATCCCACGCATGAATGGGATGGCCTCTTCGTTCATGACGCGGCGCTTCGGAGCGCATCATGATCGGCATCCACCGGCTCATGAAGCCGTGGTACGTGTGGCGGCCGTGGCAGCTCGCGCGACGGGCTCCGCGTGGCGAATGGATGGCCTCCGCGCGAGGCGACAGCGCGCTGCCGGTCGCGTGGGGAGTGTCGCTCCGGGCAGACCCGCGGATGACGATCGGTCGAAGCATTCAGACGACCGGTATCTACGACCCTGCGGTGACCGAGGTCCTGGCTCGACTGATTCGGGCTGGCGATACCGTGCGTCGATGCTGGCGCCCATATCGGCTACATGGCCATCCTTGTCGGCGCTTGCTGCGGCGCCGCAGGGACACGTGCTGGCGTGGGAGCCGCATCCAGACCTCTTCGACGTGCTCGAGCGGAACGTGGCAGCGGCCGGCCACACGCTGCCGAATGGCCGAGATCACGTTGAGGAATGCGGCGCTCGGCAAGCGAGTCCGGAAACGCCGAGCTCGTCGATTCCCGACGCTGCCGCGAGCAATGACGGCACGTCCCATCTGGCGTACGCCGGAAGCCCGGCGGGTCGATCCGTGCCCGTGAAGGTTGAAACGATCGATGAGATCCTGGGCGACGCTCCCGTCGGCGTGATGAAGCTCGACGTCGAGGGCTCGGAGCTCCAGGTCCTCCGCGGCGCGAGCCGGGCCTTGCGCGATGGTCGCATCCGTCACATCGTGTTCGAAGAGCACCAGGGCCCCACGAGCGAGGTCGTTCGATTGCTGGAGTCGGTGGGATACGAGATCTTCGCGATCGGGTGGTCGATTCGAGGACTGAAGCTTGGCCCGGCGGCCGGAGCCAGACTGGCCACGGCCTACGAAGCCCCCAGCTACCTCGCCACGCTGGCGCCTCACGACGCGCAGGCTCGCTGCTCGAGGATCGGCTGGCTGACGTTGAGCTCCCAGTTTCGCGTCTTCGACGAGCCGAACGCCCGTCATGAGCTACATGCTCATCGACAGAACGGCTGGACTCCCGCGCGCTCAGCGAGCGCCGGATGCGCGTCGGCGCTCGCAAGCCAGGGCACGAGCAAGGAAGCGATTTACCGCGCGGTCTTGTCGGCGACGAAAGCGGCCGCATTGTCGGGTGAGGTTCTGGATTTCGGCGCCGGCACCGGCGTGCTGATGGGCCGACTTCTGGCCTCCGGAGTTCAGCGGGACGCCTAACCGGCGCAGACATCCTGCCGCGGCCGGCCGGGATTCCCGAGGGCACCAGGTGGATCCAGGCCGATCTCAACGAGCCGATCCCGTTGCCCGCCGCGTCCTTCGACGCCATCGTCTCGGCTGAGGTGATTGAGCATCTCGAGAACCCGCGCGCGGTCTTTCGCGAGTTTCATCGTCTCTTGAAACCGCGCGGAACACTCCTGCTGACCACGCCAAATCAGGAGAGTCTCCGCGCGTTTGCAGCGCTCGTCCTGCGCGGCCACTTCGTCGATTTTCTCGACGGCAGCTATCCAGCTCACATTACGGCGCTCGTGCGAAAAGATTTCGAGCGCATCGCGGCTGAAGCAGGCTTTGCACGGCCGCGGTTCCTCTATACCGATGACGGCGGGATGCCGCGATTCCCGACGGTGACGTGGCAGACGGTGAGCTTCGGTCTGCTCCGCGGGCGTCTGTTCAGCGACAACATCCTCGTCCTGACCGAACGAGACGCCGCCCCATGCTGACCTGGCACATCATCACGTCCGAATATCCGCCGGTCATCGGCGGCGTCAGCGATTACAGTCAGGTTGTCGCTGAAGGACTGGCCGCGACCGGTGATGACGTGCATGTGTGGTGTCCGCCGCTGCCCGGCGCAGCGGCTTCGAACGGCGTGACCGTACATCCCATATTGGGAGACATCTCGCGGCGCGATTTGCGCGCTGTCGATCTGCTGCTCGATCGGTTTCCGCCACCCCGCCGCTTGCTGCTTCAGTGGGTGCCGCACGGATTCGGCTATCGATCGATGAACGTGGGCTTCTGTCTGTGGCTCCGGCACCGATCGCGGTGCGGCGATCGTGTCGAGATCATGGTGCATGAGCCGTACCTCGCGTTTGGCGGGAGTGTTCTGCAATCGATGGCCGCCGCCGTTCATCGGGCGATGACCGTCATCCTCACCCGTGCCGCCTGCCGCATCTGGATGGCGATTCCGGATTGGGAAAGGCGATGGCGCCCGTACACGCTCGGGCGCGACGTACCTTTCGAATGGCTGCCCATTCCAAGCAGCCTGTCTGAACCGGCGCCTGACGATGTGTGTCGGGTGCGCGAAAGCTACGCGCTGCCGGGCAGTCGGATCGTGGGCTATCTCGGGTCGTATGGAACCGCCGCCACGCGCGCGTTGTCGATGAGCCTGCCCGAGATTCTGCGGCGGTCGCCGAGCTCAGTCGTATTGCTGCTCGGTCAGAACGGTCAAGGCCTTTATCGGCAGCTTGTTCGAGATCATCCGGAACTCGCCTCGAGACTGCACGCCCTTGGTGTGCTCTCCTCCAGCGCGCTCGCTCAGCACGTGCGGGCGTGCGATGTGCTCGTCCAGCCCTATCCGGACGGAATCAGCAGCCGCCGGACCAGCGCCATGGCTGGCCTCGCGCTAGGTGTTGCCGTTGTCACGACCACCGGCCATCTGACCGAGCCCTTCTGGGAGGAGAGTGGGTGCGTCTCGCTCGTGCGATTGAACGAGCCACACGCCATGGCGGCCGAGACGCTTCGATTGCTCTCTGACGATGACGCGAGGCAGCGTCTCGGCGCGCGCGGCCGCGAACTCTATCTGCGGCAATTCGATGCGCGTCACACCATCGGCGCGCTCCGCCGCGCCGCACAAGAGCCGTGCGCATCGCCAGCCTGAAACAAGATGGTCAGGGTCGACGGCCGACCATGAGCCCACGGGCCGGCCACGCTTCCGAACGTTCGTCCTGCCACGTCGACCCGCGCGAGAGCCGTTTGATCAGCTCGCCGGTCTCAGGGTTGTAGAGCGACCAGATCGTCACGGCCGTCGCCGTTGAGATCGCCGCTGGCGATGCTCCAACCAGGCTCCCACACGCCTTCCGTCTGGTGCACCTCACCAGCCGGACTCACCTCGATCAGCGTCCAGAGGCCCGTGCGGGCGTCGTAACGCAGCAGCTCGTCACGGCCATCCCCATCGCGATCAAGCGGTTGAACGCGTCCGCTGCCAGGCCACGTGCCTGAGGAACACACGAATGAGGCAGCATTGTCGCGGAGACATCCGGACCACATGCCTGACGCGCCGTCCGAGAGGAACACGTCCGCCTGTCGGTCGTCATTCAGATGCGCGACGGTGACCTCCAACCCGCCGCGCCAGTTTCCCCGCTCGAATGTGGGGCGTTCGGCCGGGCGGAGCATCAATGTCCACCGGCCGGTGGACGTGTCGTACACGAACACGTCGTCGCGCGAATCGCCATCGAAGTCGGCAACCCGAATGTCTCCGTCGTGCAGGCCGATGCCCGAGCGATAGGTGAAGCCGCCGCGGCCGTCTGACACCGCCTGGAACCAGGCGCCGGTCTCGGCTCGCAGGCCGAAGACTTCGTCACGGCCGTCACCGTCGAAGTCCCCGGCCGAGATGCGGTAACCGGGCCCCCAGGAACCGTTGTAGGTGATGAACCCGCCGTCTTTCAGGCTCATCGCCTGCAGCCACTGGCCGGTGCTCGCGTCGTAGACGAACAGATCGCTGCGTCCATCGCCGTTGAGGTCCAAGGCCATCGGCTCGCCGGCCACGGGATCGCCCGGCGCGTATGAGAAGACGCCACGGCTACCACGCGTGCTCCACCATGCGGCGGACTGCGAATCGGCGAGGAACAGATCGTCCCGTCCATCGGCGTCGAAGTCGGCGAGCCGGACGCCAGCACGCTGGCTGAGGGTGCGGCCAGCTGCTGCCGGGTTCAGAATCGGTGATGTCGCCGCCGCCGGGAGCGGCAGCGGCCATCGAGACCCTGAGGCGTTTGCGTGGTGGCGGCCCCGAGCTGGTCATCGCCGCGGGGCTCTCTGGAAGTCCCGCGAACCGGGTGACGGGATCCCCGAAGTAGATCCAGGTGCGCCGCACGTCGGGATCCCCGACGATCCACTTGGCGGCACGCATGGCCTCGCCGATGGTGCGCCACCCGCCCTGAAAAATCTGTCGATACAGCTCGACGTTCATGCGCCACTGCCACTGGGGACTCGTGAAACCGGACGATGCCCAGACACCCACCGCACCGCCGTTGGGCGCGCGGACGAGCGCTTCGGCGAGACTCTCTTCAGGGAACAGGCTCTGGAAGAAGCCGTTGAAGCAGTTCAGCGCGACGACGACGGGCAGCTTGCTGCCGTTGGTCAGCCCAGGCACGTCCTCGGTCGTGAGCAGGTCCAATTGCCACGACGCCACCGAGCCGTGTCCGGCGTAGCTGACGAGCGCCGCCCCCTCGCTCAACCGTGCTTTCACCAGCTGGCCTGCGTCCGGATCGATGCCGCGCCGGATGTGCGTGACCTGATAGTCCGCCGGCAGCAGCGTGCGCGCCCGCTCGTTCAGATCGGCATAGTCGACCAGCCCGGCCGGGTCACGATCCGACACCATGACGACCGAGCGCTGCCACGCGCCGCCGCCGCTTTGCTCGTACGCGATGATCTTCGACACCATCGTGGCGACCTGGCCGGCGGATCGAGCGGGAAGTCTCCCCACCATGGCCAGGTCCGCGAACCCATCGTTATTGGAATCCACGAACCAGTCCTCTGAGGCCGCTTCCATCGCACCCGTCTGGACGACCTTCGTCGGCACGTAGTCCGGCTCGCCCAAGCCGAAGTAGTCGCGCGGATCCTGGGTGGCGTTCCCGACGAGCAGAAGGAATCGCGGCGGGCGGCTCCACTGGACAGTCGCGCGGACGAGGAAATCCTTGATGGCCTGCGGAGTTTTCGATCCGAAGCTGAACTCGTCGTAGACGTCCTCGATGTCGACGAGGCGGACCGTATAGCCCTGGCTTTCGCGGAACGCCTTCAGCGGCGCCAAGGCCGCCTGAAACGCGGCGGGCGCGATCATGACGATGTCGCCAGACTGGCCGGCCTGATTCAGGGTCGACGGGACGTTCGCTCGTAGCGCCCGTGGGCGTGCATCGGCCCCGAGCGACACGGCAAGCAGCGTCCGCGGGCCGGTCCCTGGAACCGCCAGTGTGATCGCCCACCCGGCGCCGTCGCGGGACACCGTGCCACGCACCTCGTGCGACGCGACGTCACCGGTGATGTCGAAGACCCGGATCCACGGGTCGGTGAAGCCGCCGACAGCGACTCGCTGACCTGCATCCGCGCTGAACGTCAGCCGGTTGGCTCGGGCGCGATAGCGCCGATGGTACGTGACCCGGATGTAGTCGAGCAGGGTGTGGTCGAGTTCGCCGCCGCGTGCGTCCAGGCTGATGGTGTTCGCGCCCTCGACGAGGAGGGCCTGCGCGATCGCGAATCTGCCCACGCCGGCGTTGCGTCCAGCGAAGATCACTTCGCCGATGTCGATCCCGTTCACACGTACCCCGACGCGATGATCGATGTCGGTGACCCCCTGCAGGGCCACTTCGATTTCGGCGTCCGCCGGCGCCGGCGCGATCACGTCCGGCAGGTCGATGACCTGACTGGTCGACCCACCCGGCATGATCAGCGGACCGAAGAAATTCTCCTTGTCGCCGTTCATCAACGCCCCGAAGAAGATCGAGCGCGGCTTCAATTCGAAGCTGCTGGGGAAGGATGACGGCCCGACGACACCGCCTTGCCGACCGTCAACCACCGGAATGCGCTGGCCGGCGGAGCCGCCGGACACGATCCAATAGGTGCGAATGCCGGTGTACGGCGTGTCCGCGCCGGTCGCGTAAAACTCCACCGAGTCGCGCGGACCGAAACTGCCGTCCGCACCGCCGTTCACGCGCAGCGGCTGTTCGACGCCATCGACAAACAGTCGCAGCAAGGACGGATGGACAGGAACCGGCAGCCCCGCGGCGATCAGATCCGGCTGCGTCACGCGGTACCACCCGCGTGACGCGACGTCGACTTTCACGGTGGTGTGCGCGGCAATCGCCCACTGGGCCTGAAGTGCGTCGGCCGATGCCAGGGGGGCGACGACGCCAGCACGCGACGGACCTCGCACTGGCACCGACGTGCGTTGCGCGGGAGACACGGCAGTCCCGGTTGTTTCCTGCTGTGGCGACGATCCGGCTGCGGGGGGCGCAGCCGATGCCGCAGCGATCTGGACGCCTTCGGATGGCGCCGCACGATCAGTCATCTGCATCGGCACGACCGCTTTCCCTGCGACATCTCCGGTCTGACCGGGCCGTGCCACGTGCGCTCGCCGCTGAGGGCGATCTCTTCCACCCAGTACTCGACGTCGGGGGCACTCGCGCCAGCTGTCTCGTCGCTCCAGCGGTACGAGTGGCTGGAGCCGGTCGCGATGCCGGACGACTGCTGCAAGCCGGACCCGGCGAGCAGGCTGGTGGTGAGGCGGACGCGGCCGTTTTCGGGCCCGCGATAAACATGGAAGCCCAGGTTGTCGACTTCGTACCCAGTGCGCCACTCGAGGACGACGCCGGTCCCCGTTCGGCGGGCGCTCATGGCGGCCATGCGGATCGCGGTTGGCGCCGGACGCCCCCAGGCGGCGTATGTGAAAGTCTGGCCGGTTAGGTTCGTCTCCCCAGCCGTGCCGACCTGAAACCCGTCGGGCAGGAGCGCTTGAATCCGGTTAGTCTGGTTGGCGGTCGCGTTGAAGAAGTGCGAGTTGTCGAACGAGGGCCCCATCGCCGTCGAGTGCGCCACCGTCCGCAGGCCGCCGTTCGTCTGCACCATCACGAAGTCCGGCTGGAACCCCACGCCCGCGATGTTCCGGTTGTCAGGGTTAGTACCGGTGTAGGTGCCCACGTCCACCTTTCCGGCAATCTCAGCCCAGGCAACGTAGTAATACGTGGTGCCGCTCCGGTTGACGCGCACGTCACTACCGACGGTGAAGCCGTCCGCTCCAAGCGTGGGGATTAAGTTGGTGGACAGCGCACCTGCGAACGTGAACGCGTTCGAGGCTGGCCCGGGGCGCACTCTGTGCACGGGTGGGTCGGCGCCCGCGGAGAGGACAAACACGATATCCGGATTGAACCCGAGGCCGGTGATCGATTGCGAACTTTGGCCGTTTCCGGTGTACGTACCCTCCACCATCTCCGTGGGCGCCGTTTTCCATGCGACCCATTGGTACAGTCCAGGGACGGCATTGACTTGCGGGGTGGTGCCGACGGTGAAGCCGTTCGGATCCAGCGACTGAATGGCATTGGTGACGTTCTCACCGGTGGCCATGTTTTTCGACACGTCACCGGTCATCGTGGACGTCCGCCCGACTGCCTGTTGGGTCTGAATCGACTTGATGATGACGAGATCAGGATGGAAGCCCAGCCCGGTGATCTGGCGGTTGTCGGCGCCGTTGCCAATGTAGACGCCAGTGAGGACTTCTGTTTGTCCACCTGCACTCAGGGCAACATCGTTTCCGTCGCCTCCGTTATAGGAGATCGTCACTGGACACGCCGCCGATCAGCAGCGTGGCGCCCTGCGGCAAGCCCGCGAACGTCCCGACCACGGCATCGTTCAAGTCGTTGTCGATGATGACGAACGGCGTCAGCGGAACATCGACCGGTGACGCTCAGGATGGCGTTATTGAGGGTGACGGTCCCACTGACATTGAGCTGGTCATGCTGCGTGCCGTTCACCTCGACGGCGAACGTGGTGGTGGGGTTCATGGTCACGCTGCCGCTGAACAATCGGTCGCCGCCATGACTGCCCTACGCTGATCGTGCCGCCTGTCGCGGTCGCGCTGATCGTCCCGACCGTGCCGACGCCCAGCAGCGTCCCCCCATCCAGGACCACCGGACTGTCTGGTTGAATGGCGTTGTTGACATCCAACGTGCCTTCGCGAATGATGGTCTGGCCGCTGTACGTGCTGATTTTTTCCAAAACGAGCGACCCCGCGCCCTCCTTGATGAGATCGCCGGTGCCAACAATCGTTCGGCTGATTAACGCCGCTGCGCCAACGGCTACGTTCATGGTCAGCGGCGAATCGAGGTCAAGGTCAACGTTCGGCCCGTCCGGGAGGAACAGTGCCGCTCCACTGAGCACGCTGATTGTGGCTGCAGGGCCCGCCGGCACGGCGACGTCCTTGCTGAGCGTCACGCCGGCAGCGATGACAAGCACCCCTGTGTTACCCAGTGCCCCATTTCCGTTGAGAATGATTGGCTTCTCCAACGTCGTAAGGGCTTCAAGGCGAAGCGTGCAGCCCTCGCCGAGCTCAATCTGTCCGGCCGCGCGGCTCAGGCCCGCGCCCAGCGCCTCCGCGTGGGTTGCCCGTATCACGCCGCAGTTGGCCACGCCGGCCACAGCGTCGATGTTGTTCGCGTTGGAGAGGACCAGCGTGCCGAGACCTGCCTTCAGGAGGGAAGCGGCAGTGACGACGCCCGACAGGATGAGCGTCCCGTCCTCGGTGCCGACGCGTATCGGCACCTTCCTGAGAGCGACGTCCAGCGTCAAGCTAGCCGTCACATTTTGCAGGCTCACCAGCAGGATATCGCCCGTGACCTCCAGCGGAACGCCGCTGATGACGTAGTTGTCGCGGATAGTGATGGAGTTGACCGACAGATCGACAAGATCATTGATGGTGACGAGATTCGCGGAAGCTGGAAAAATCAGGTCGTCGCCGCGTGCAGGGACGCTCCCCGTGGAGCCAGTTTTGGATGGTCGACCAGTTGGGGCCGTTGCCGCCCACCCAGGTCCGCGTCCCTGCCTGCGCAAAAGCCTCGCTCGCACCCATTACCGTCGCCCAGACGACCGCTGCCGCGAACAACCACCGGGCAATCCGTCGCAGGCGAACTAGCCGGTCCGGACCATCCAGCGGCTGATCACTCCCGTCTCGACTCACGCTCAGCACCCGGCCGATGACGTCCTCGGCTCGAACCGGGCCATCAGGCGAGCAAAGATTGTCCCCCTGCAGATGGAGCACCGGCCGCCCACGATCGGACGGCTGCACCGCCACCACGCGGTGAGCCGTTGGACGCCGGCCGAAGCGGCACAGCAGAACATCGCCCACGGCGAACGCATCTCCGGACGAGGGGGCGACGGTCACGACCTCGCCGTCCCGAATCGTCGGGTGCATGCTCGTGCCGGTCGCGCGAAATCGAACGTTGCAGCCGCGCTGAAGAAGCTCTCGCGTCAACCCCACGAAGAGGTCTGAGTCTGCGCGGGACGCGCCGTGATTCGAGCTGGCTGTGAGCGGCATGACGTTGGTCTCTCTTCCTGGTCTATGACTCTCTCGCCGTCTGAAACCAGCGTGAGACACCCCGAACGATCCGGCGCGCGTACAACCATGGCAGCGGCCCCGACCCCAGGCGCGGCTGCAGCGCGCGCACGTATACGGGTGATGGAAACAGGTGTTCCCGCAGCAGCCGGCTGCGCGCGCGATATCCTGGCAACGCACGCAGGTCCGACATCAACACGTCGAAGGGCCGGAGCCGACGATGCAGAAAGGCCGCCAACGGCTCCTGACCTGCGGGGGCGAGTTTTTCGAGCGCCGCCGGCAGCGATGTCAAGAAACGGTGCTTCGCTCCCAAGATGCCGCGAGCGCAGATGGTGGCAAGGCCGCTGTCCATCGCAAGCGCAACGAATCGGGCGGCGTCCTCTTCGCTCATCGAGCCGGCGAGCAGATGAATGTCGTACAGCCAGATGAGGGTCGGCGGATCGAAGTGGTGCGCCACACGATGGACGCAGGCCATCAGGAGCGCGTGCGGCGGGGCAAGTCCCTCGGCGCAGGCGTCGAGCGCAGGAATCGGTCGAGTGTCCGCCGCCAGGCGCTCCCACGGAAGAAGCCGTGAAAACGCCACCCGATTCGACACACGCCAGTGAAGATCGCAGGTGTAACGCACACCACGTCCGGCATGCCGGCCGAACGTCTGCTGAGCAGTAACGAGCTCGCCGGTGATCATGTCGAGCGGCGTGTACCCACGCGCCCGCAAGACATCGACCGCGTCATTTTTCCGCGACTCATGCACGAGGAGGTCGAAGTCCTCACGCGGCCGTAGACACGGATGCGGGTAGTGCGTATAGGCGAGCGCTGCGCCCTTGAGAACGATCGAGCGCACCTCACGCGTCGTCAGCTCGCCGACGACGGCCGCCAGCTCGGAACGCTGGAGCTGCTCGACGATCGCGTGCTGTCGCGCGCGCTCCACGATGGCGCTCTTTAGCGCCGCCGGCCAATCGTTCAGGGATCCGCAGCGACGATGCTGCCAGGCGACGAGCGGTACGACGCCGTGCCGCTGTGCGGCCTCCAGAAACTGCTGCTCCGCGGCTGTCACCGTGAACGGCCACTGTGGCTGGTCGCCGCGGACGAGCGCGGCGAGCAGGACCTCCATCGCGGCATCGCTGGCCGGCAACTGGCGATCAGCGGCAGGCACGAATGAAATCGATGGCCGCGTCATTGGGAGTGAACCAAAGATCCGCGCATGGCACGAGCCCGACGGTTTGCTCGAGGGTCGCAAGCGTGCCGGCAATCGCGTCCGCGCAGTGGAATGGGGCGAAACAGCGGGCAAACATTGCGGCCGCGGCCTCAGAGCCGGCGCAAGGGCGCATTGCGCATTCCGGTCCCTGATGCAGGAAGAAGAGACGGCTCAACGGGACCGGCCCCTTCGCGACGAGCGCCTCATCTCCGTGCCACGGCGTGCCGTGCATCATCACGCGTCCGCCGCCAACTCGCAGGATGATGCGGTCGTCGCTGAGGATGGTCGCATCGGGGTGGCGGCGCCACAGTCGTGCCAGGGTGCTCTTGCCAGCGCCTGAAAAGCCGAGGAACAGCAGCCCTTCATCGTGGTCGACCACGCCGCAGCCATGCAGTTCCACGCCGTTCCGCCGCGACAGAAGATTCGTGAAGATCAGCTCGTCGAGCGGGTACTCCAACGGATAGAAGCCACGTGCCGCCGGAAAATACTGGCGCTGAAGGACGACCTCTCCGGTTGAAAAATCGGATTGAAAGCGGGCGATCTTGTACGGAGCCGAGCCGAATCGCGGCGAGCGGAACTCGAACACGAGCTCGTCGGCGGAGCGTCGCAACGTCCACACGCCGCCAGAGTCGAACGCCAGGGGCGATGCCGTCCGGTTCGATGACATCGACGCGCGCGTCTACTCTGGCATCGGCATGATCGCTGTCGCAGACGAAGGGCAGTCATGACCGGCGGAATATCCAGCGCGACATCGCGGTCCGAAGAGGTGAGCTGCACTCGCACATCACCGATGGACAGGGTGGCAAGGCGAGTCGCTCGAGGGGCGGTCTCCTCGATGTCATCGCTCCTGCATGCCTACGTCCGGGCGCTTGTCGCGTCACGACGCCGGGTCGAAGCAGGCCGCCGGAACGTTGCATGTGGGCTGGCCGGGACCCCCGACGCCTACGGTCTTGCACGCCGCGAGCACCGCCTCTTCCGGCCGCAGCGTCACGCGCGTCAGTTGCGGCTTGGCGTATGGCTTGCGCGGTCCTGTTTCGTCAGGCTTCATCCATCCCCCATCCCAGGTAACTCAGTGCACGCCGCAACTGCTGCACCCTCCCGATCCACATGAAGACGCGGACGGATCAGCCGACAACATCGGCAGCTGTCGCGGTCTTGGCGCACCGGCGTCAGGAGGTGGACCCGGCGCGTGCAGCGCCGCGGAGGCAGCCATCAGCTCGTCATACCCGCTTCCGCCCGCGCAGTACTCGCACTCGCCGTGGGGGGCGACCGGGAAGCCGAACGTGTACGCGCGCAGGTGAGCGGTCCGGCACAGGAAGTCGACCGGTACTTCGGCATCACCGCTCTCGAGCTCGCCGTTCGCCGGGCACATGCCGCACATCTCCTTCAGCCGGCAGGTGGTGCACTTGGTCGGACGCGTGACTTTTCTCGACCGCACCTTGCGCAGGAACGAGCTCCAGCCGTCCGCAAAACTGCCGGACCTCAGGTCGTACAAATCCTTCTGAGACAGCGTGCAGATGCTCAACTCTCCGTAGGGGTTGATGGCGAAGGAGCTGATGCCACCGCCGCACCCGTAGAGGTCCTCCGTTGGCCCGACCTTCGCCGCGGCCGTCGACGCCCGTTTCCCGAACGTCGTCCACTCGTCCATGCGCTTCGGGTCGGCCACGTCAAACGACACGCACTCTTCGGGCGTCAGTCGCACGCCGAGCGGCGCTTGGGAGCAGTCGAGGCGCGGGTTCATCATTGCGTCGAACTTGAATGCGACTCCGAGCTCGTCCTCGGCGAACTGCTGCATCGCGAAGACTTCGTGCTTGTTGATGGTGACGGCCACGGTCTTGAGGCTGAGCGGAAGACCGCGCTCGTGCAGCAGCCGAATGCCGCGCATGCATCGATCGTAGGAGCCCGGGATGCCGGTGAGCCGCTCGTAGGTCTCACGCGTCCTGCCGTAGAGCGTGATCTCGATCGCGAATGGCCGTTCCTCGACGAGCCGGTCGGCGAGTGCCGGCGTGATGAGCGTGCCGTTGGTGAAGAGCGTGATCAGCAATCCCCGGCGGCGCGCGTACGAATAGATGTCGATGAAGTCGCGCCGCGCGAAGATCTCACCGCCCGTATACAGCAGCCACAGACAGCCGGCCTCAGCGAGTTCGTCTAACAGCCGGCAATGCTCGTCGAAGGAGAGCTCACGCTGCGCCGCCCCGCGGTCGCCCATCGGAAGGTTGTTGTAGCAGTGTGCGCAGGTGAGCGGACAGCGGCGCGTCACTTCGATGGTGCCGCTGAGCGGGAGACCCGCGGCGATCATCTTCCGATGCATCGCCTGCGAGAATTTCCCGTAGTCGATGGTTTCCACGGAAGCTCAACCTTCCACGGGCGCGATCAGGCCGGCCGCGCGCAATGAATCGAGGAATTCGGCCACGTCTCGTGCGGCATCGGCGGGCGACACGTCGAATTCCTGCGCAATCGTCGTCGCGAGCTGAGATGGCGCGGCCGGGCCTTCCAGCAACTCCCAGATGCGCGAGCCGACGGCGTTGAGCGTAAAAATCGATTCCAGATCGGCCGTGGCGCGGGCGATGGGGATAATCAGCGTTTCGCCGGCGATCGCGCGCGTCACGCAGCTCGTCGTTCGAACAAGCGGAACAGGATTATCAGGACTTTCGGTAAGCATGACCGACGGCGATTGCACCCTGTGGCAGGGTATCACAGGGTGGGCTACCATCCGAGGCCGTGCGCATCGCCATTCTGAACTGGGCGAGCCGGCCCGCTGGGGGATCTGGCAGCTATCTGCGCGCCGTCATCCCGGCGTTGGCTGGACGCGGCCACGAAATCGCCTTCTGGCACGAGCTCGGAGAGCCCCCCGACGGCGATCCGTTCGCACTGCCTCCGGGGAGCCCTTCGTGGTCCGTCGGCCAGATCGGGCTGGAGCCCGCGCTCGCCGGCCTGAGTGACTGGCGTCCACAGGTAATTTTCTCGCACGGGTTGCTCGATCCGGAGGTCGAGGCTAGAACGCTGCAGATCGCGCCGGCAGTTTTTCTCGCGCACGCCTACTACGGCACGTGCATCAGCGGCGCGAAGATGTTCAAGAGTCCGACGAACATGCCATGCACACGCACGTTCGGCTGGCCGTGTCTGGCCCACTACTATCCGCGGCGCTGCGGTGGGTGGAGTCCGATCACGATGGTGCGAGAGTTCCGCCGGCAGTCAGCGCGTTTCGAGCTGCTATCTCGGTACAAGGCGATCGTGACGCTGTCGAGTCACATGCAGCGAGAGTACGCGCGTCATGGTCTCGGAGCAACGTGGTCAGGGGCGCAGGTGGAATCCCGGCGTGTCCTCCGGCACCGACGTCCCTGATCGGAGACCACACGACGAATATCGCCTCTTGTTCGTCGGACGAATGGATCATCTCAAGGGAGGGAGCTATCTGCTCGACGCGCTGCCGCGTGTCGTGAGGGCGTCTCAATCGACGCTCAACGTCACGTTTGCCGGAGACGGACCCGCGCGAACGCCTCGTGGCAGGCGGCCGCCGCGACGATGGCGTCACGCGAGCCGAGCGCTTCGCATCGTCTTCACGGGCTGGCTCGACAACGTCCGGGGTCGATGCGCTCTTCGCGGCCGCCGACCTGCTCGTCGCTGCCCAGCCTCTGGCCGGAGCCGTTCGGGCTCGTCGGCCTCGAAGCCGCGCGGCATCGGCTTCCTGTCGGCGGCGTTCGCCGTCGGCGGCATACCAGACTGGCTTCGTCCAGGGGTCAACGGCTACCTTGCCCCAGGCGACCCGCCGACACCTGGCGGGCTTGCCGACGCCATCATCGCGTGTCTCGAGGATCCAGAAACGCACGCTCGCCTGCGCGACGGCGCGGGTTCTGTCGCAGCCGAGTTCAGCCTCGACCGTCACGTCGACGCGCTGATGCGGGTGCTGCATGACGCTGCGGGCACACCTAACGATCACGGCCGAGGAGCTGGTGAGAACTGACGTTGCGAAGCTATCCAAAACCAATGGGTGAGCGCGGGCCAGCCGATCGCGTCGCCCAAAGCAGCCCGTTCCAGGGGCCCGCCGTATGGGACACGATGAAGCCTTGCGCTCGAAGCCAGAACGCCAGCTTCGCGGCAGTCCAGCCTCGTTCGCAATGGAACTCCATGCAGATTTGCTTGATCCGCGGCAGCACGCGCTCGGCGGCGGGCAGGATGTCCCACTCTGAGCCTTCGCAATCGAGCTTCAGGAGATCGAGAGTGTCGATCGAATAGTCCTCCATCAGGCGTTCGAGCGTGATCATCTCGACGACTTCCGCAGAATCCCCGCGCTCGTTCACTCTCGAAGTCGTGCCTGCCGCCGTCACCGTTGTCATCTGGCAGGTCGCCCCAACCGCCGCGCGCACGGTCTGCACATGCGACAGATGATTCAGCGCGATCTGCGCTTCGATCATCTGGACGTGCGCGCCGACTGGCTCGACGGCGAGGATTCTGCCCCTCGGGCACTTTCGTGCGACCTGCATGGTGAAGGCACCAATGTTCGCCCCGATGTCGATGACCGTGGCGTCTTCGGGCAGCACGATGTACGGAGAGCGCAGATACGGGTTCAGAATCGCCGCTTCGTTCACCGCCGCCAGATCGGTGGTGCCGCGCTCGCACCAGATACTTCGTGCCGTTGCGCAGCTCGAGCACGACACTCTTCCCGAACTTGGGCAGCGGCACGGCCCACCAGTTGCGGTACGTGAACGGAAGTGCGATTGCGTACGTGAAGGTGTTTCTGCACCGGGACAGCCACACCGACGCGGTCCACACGAGGCGGTTCACTCTCTACCGCCGTCCTTTGCGGTCAACACGAACTGCACCGATATGCGGATTGTGCTGATCGCCTTGCCCAACACGTGCGTTTTCGGGTAACGATTAGCCTGACATGCGGATCCTCGTGGCGCATCAGGTTCCTCGTGCTCGTACCGGCGGCATGAGCCGCCTCATGGGTTTTATCCACGATCAGATCGCCGAGGCAGGCCACGCAGTCGATTTCCTCAGCGCGGATGACGTGTCGGCAGGGTGGCATCACGCGCTCTCACAGCGTCTCATATTTCCTTTGAAAGTTCGGCATCGTGCAGTACTCGCCGCCCGGTCGGGTCGGCCCTACGACATCATCAATGTCCATGAACCGAGCGCCGCGTTCGTGGCGACGAGCAACCACGCGGCTGGATCGCCGGTCATCGTTATCACCAGCCATGGACTCGAGCGCCGAGCCTGGGAGCTCGCCAAGGAGGAGTCACGCCTTGGCCGGGAAGGCCCCACGCTGAGGACGCGCTTAACCTATCCCGTTATCGGTTTATGGCCTGCCCAACTCGGACTCCGCCGCGCGGACCATATTTTTTGTTTGAACTCCGATGACCGCGATTACCTGATTCAGACCGGAGAGAGGCCCGCTGCCAGCGTCACACGGATCTATCCCGGAGCCGATCCTGTGTACGCCGCCGCTGCCGAAGGACGCGATTATACGCGCTGTGAGCGACTGCTGTTCGCGGCCACGTGGCGCAAGAACAAGGGCGTGGAAGATCTCGTCCCGGCTTTTCTGGAACTTGCGCGAAGCCACGCGACGCTGCGCCTCGTTGTGGTTGGTGCAGGCGTGCCCGAGTCGGTGGTGCGATCACATTTTCCAGATTCGCTACAGGGGCGAATTGCCTGCCTTTCGCCCACCGATGAGTGGTCGATGGCACAAGCGTTTGCCGACGCAGATGTTTTTCTGCTTCCTAGTCTCTTTGAGGGGACGCCGCTTACACTTGTCCAGGCGATGATGAGCGGTCTGCCAATCGTGACGACAAACACGTGCGGGATGAAGGACGTCATCGCGGACGGCGTGAACGGGCTGTCTGGTTCCCATCCGCTCGCCCAATGCGATCGTGTCGGCAGTCACGCGGCTCATGGGTGAACACAACTTGAGAGCCCGACTTGGCAGGACTGCGCAACGGGACGCCTCAGTCCTTTACACATGGGAACGGGTCGCGATGCCGGTATTAAAGGTGTACCAGCAGCTCTATGAGGGTCGATCGACAAGACGCGATGCGTGAAATAGCCTGCGCGCATCTTGACTGGCGCCCGTTACGCTGGTTCGCGCTGCACTCGCTGGTGACAGCCCAGAAGCCGTGAGAGTTCTGGTCCATTATCTTGGTTGGGTGATCGGGCTCGCCGGTCCTGAAACCCAGACAACAGAGGCCGAGCGCGAGTGCCTCGCCCGCCACGCGTCGGGTCGGCGGCGACTCGTTGAGATCGGCGTCTGGCACGGTGTGACAACGTCCCGATTGCGATCGGTCATGGCTTCTGATGGCTTCCTCTCGGCTGGTCGATCCGTTTCCGCCCGGCCGGCTCGGGTTTAGCGCGCAAAAACAGATTGCGCATTACGAGGTGGACAGGATTCGGAACGGCGCGGTTCGATGGCTCGAGACGCATAGTGCCGAGGCTGCGATCGGTCACGAACCGGTGGATTTCATCTTCATTGATGGCGACCACAGCGAGCAGGGAACGCTTCAAGACTGGCTTGCCTGGAAGGACCTCGTGCAGCCAGGCGGAATCGTGGCCATCCACGACAGTCGGTCAACACCCACTCGCGCAATCGACGACGCAGGCAGCGTGAAAGTGACGAATGAGGTGATCCTGCGGGACGACCGATTTGAAGCGAGAGAGGTCGTTGACAGCCTTACCGTCCTGACGCGCCGGGATTGCGTATGAGCCTGCCCATGAGCGCGCCGCGTCTGCGCGTGCTCTTTCTCGTCGAAGGCTTCACGGACATTCGATTCGTGGTCGGACTCAGCCAGATCTGCGATCTCACGATGATCGTGCCCAGCCGGCCGTTCAGGGAAAGCGGCCTGGCCGAGCGGGTAGCGGAAAGCGGCGCGAAGCTTCGCGTGATCGAAATCCCAGGTGGCAGGCTGCGGTTTCAGATTCAGTCGATGCGCGAACTCTGGCAGCACGCGGGCAGATCCGATCTGATTCTGTCGCAGGAGGTGATGCGCGGCTCGCTCAACGCCAACATCATCGGTCTGCTTCGGAGGATTCCCGTCGTTACTTACATGGGTATCTCGCCGCTCGAGTATTTTCGCTGCCGGCGCGAGCGTCGTCAGATCGGGCCGGTCACGTCGTGGCTGGGGAGCATGCTCATTCGCACGCTGGCGACCATCAACGGCCGCCTGGCAACTCGCTGCCTCGCCATGGGGCCGTACCTCCGCGACGTCGCGTCCAAGTGGTGCGCGCGGAGTGAGATCGGCCTCTATTACGGCGTCGACGTTGAACACTTTCGTCCGGCGGACGCGGAAGAGCGTGCGCGCCTGCGACTGGCGCCTGCAATTGCCCGCGACAAATTCCTCATCGTGCTCTCGAGCCGCATCAGTCACGAGAAGGATCCGGAAACGGTTGTGCGCGCAGTCGCCGTCGCCCGTCGGCGAGGGCTCGACGCGGCCCTTCTGAACCTCGGCGGTGGCTATCGTGAATTCCTCGCCATCCCCGGTCGCATTGGCATCGACGACGCGTCGTCATGGCTGCTCGCGCGGCCCGCGGTCCATCCGATGAAGGACCTGGCTGACTACTTTCGTGCCGCCGACGCTGTGGCGCTGGCGTCGCTCGCGGAAGGCGCGGCCTACTCGACGCTCGAGGCGCTGGCCTGCGAGACGCCCGTCGTCGCCACGGCGGTGGGCGGGATGGCGGTGCAGCTTCGCGGTTACGCCTCACTGACGCCGCGCCGTGACCCACACGCCATGGCCGACGCCCTACTGGCGTTGGCCGCGCAGCCGGCGCGGCGCGGGCACAGGCGCGTGCGGGTCGCGCGTACGTCTGCCGCGAATGGAGCCGCGACAAGGCGTTCGCCGATCTGGCGTTGGTGCTGCAGACAGTGGCGAATCAGCACGGTTGAGAATCGCGATCGCTCACGTTTGATTGCGTCGACGACTTCAGATCGTGCAACGTCCTTTCAGGATGGGAGTGTTCGAGCATTGAAATTGCCTCGCGTGGCGGTGGTTACGGATCTTCGCGAAGAGCGGTGGCACAGCATGGATCTCGTCGCAGAGATGTTGCTGCTCAACGTCACAGGAGCCGACGGCCAGATTTGTCGAGGCGACCGAGCTGCGGCCCACCATGGCGCGACGTTTCACCCGATTGCCGCTCGATCGGAAAAACCGCGACCGCGGACATCGCGGATCGGATTCTCAACCGCGTCTGGGACTATCCGCGATGGCTTCGCTCTCGCGGCCGGAGAATTCGATCTCTTCCACATCATCGACCACAGCTATGCGCATCTGGCCTCGCAACTCCCGGCGGGCCGGTCGCTCATCAGCTGCCACGATCTGGACGCGTTTCGCGGCGTGCTTCCGGGATCTCATCGGCGGTTCGATCGTCCAACGGGCACTCGGCCGGCAACTCCTCGACGGGATGAAGGTCGCGCGGAAGATCCTGTGCGGAAGCACAGCCACGCGCAACGAGTTGATCTCGGCAGCGATCGTTCCGGCGAACCGTATCGTCGTTGTGCCAAACGGCGTGCATCCCTCGTTCACTCCGAGACCGGAGCCCGACGCAGACGACCAGGCCGACTCGCTTCTCGGTCATGCCGGTGGCAGCCATGTTGAGCTGCTGCACGTCGGCAGCACGATTCCGCGTAAGCGCATCGACGTGCTGCTGAACATCGTCGCCGAACTGCGCAGGCTGCATCCGGCCGTTCGGCTGATCAGGGTGGGCGGTCCCTTTACCTCGGATCAACGTCGTCTCGTCGGCCATTTGGGTCTGGACGATTCCGTCATGGTGCTCCCGTTCGTGCAACGGCCGGTGTTGGCTTCCATCTATCGGCGCGCCGCTCTGGTTCTGCAGCCCTCGGATCGCGAAGGGTTCGGACTGCCGGTGGCGGAAGCGATGACGTGTGGAACACCTGTCGTGGCCAGCGACCTGCCCGCGCTTCGCGAGGTCGGCGGCCCGGCGGCCACCTATTGTCCGGTCGGGGACGTGGAACGATGGGTCGCCGCCGTGGCCGCGCTGCTCGAGGAGCGCGCGAACGACGCCGGACGTTGGCGTGCACGACAAGCCGAGGGAATCGACTGGGCGCGGCGCTTCGACTGGCAAGCGCACGCCAGGGCGACGATGGATGTCTATCGAGAGGCGCTCGCCGCGCTGGCTTCGGACAACGGCCGCCGCGTCGCGCAGATGTGATCGATGAGGCGTCTGCGGATCCTGCACCTCGGAAAGTTCTATCCGCCGGTCCGGGGCGGCATGGAGACAGTCCTGCAGACCCTTTGTCGCGGAGAGTTGCGGGCCGTCCAGACGCGCGCCCTCGTGATGAACCGCTCACGCAAGACGAGTCACGACGTCGTGGACGGCGTGCCCGTCACGCGAGTCTCGGTCCTTTTGACGGTCGGCGCCGTGGCCGTGGCTCCAACGTTGCCGCTCTGGCTCGCGCGCGCCGAGGCCGACCTTCTCGTGCTCCACGAACCCAACCCGATGGCGCTTCTGGCGTACTTCGTCGCGCGACCGAGAGCGCCGCTGATCATCTGGTACCACAGCGAGGTCGTGCGGCCCGGCTGGCGTTACCGGCTCTTCTATCGTCCGTTCCTCGAGTTCGCTCTTCACCGCGCCGCGCGCGTCGTGGTGGCATCCCCGCCGATGAAGGACGTGCCGGCGCTTGCGGCCTGTCGCGCGAAGTGTGTCGTGATCCCATACGGGCTGGACGCCGATCGCTACCGGCCGACGGCTGCCGTGCTCGCGAGAGCGGACGCGCTGCGCGAAAGCGCACGAGGACCCATCCTGCTGTTCGTCGGCCGGTTGGTGCCGTACAAGGGTCTCGACATCCTGCTCCGCGCGTTGCCGGGGCTGGCAGCGCAGACGGTGATCGTGGGTGGTGGACCGCTTCGTGGCGCGCTGGAAACGATGGTGCGCGATCTGGGCCTGGGCGATCGCGTGCAACTGGCGGGTGAAGTGACCGACGAGGAGCGCCTGGCGTGGCTTCACGCGTGCGCCGCGCTCGTGCTTCCTTCGACCACTCGTCAGGAAGCGTTTGGGATGGTGCAACTGGAAGCCATGCTGTGCGGCCGGCCTGTCGTCAGCACCGACGTGCCGACCGGAGTGCCGTGGGTGAACGTGCACGGCGAGACTGGCTTCGTGGTTCCTGCTGGCGATGTTGCTTCGCTGCGCGCCGCGCTCGACCGTCTGGTGGCCGACGCCGAGTTGAGACACGCGCTCGGCGCAGCCGCTCGCACGCGAGTTTTGAATATGTTCACGGCTGACAGGATGTGCTCTGCTACGCTGGCGCTCTATCAAGACGTGGTTGCACCTGTGCGCTCGGCGCAGCCGGCAGGGGACAGAAGTGAGATGGCGAGTGGTACGGCTGGCGAATCTCCCTGATGAAATCTTCTCAGTGGCCTCGACGTGCTGCCCGGACGATCCGCGAGCTGGCCCTTCGCATCGCCACGCAGGGCCGTGGGGTTCCGCGGACGGTCAACGGCTTGGCCGTGCGAGTCGATGCCGGAACGCGCCACTGGTTTTCTGGTGAATATGAACGGCCGGTCGCGGCGTTCCTGGTCATCACATCGTGGCTGGCTCGGAGGTCTGGAACGTCGGCGCGAATATCGGCGTCTATGCTCTGCAGCTTGGCGCATGGGTGGGGCCCGACGGCCTCGTGCTCGCGTTCGAGCCAAACCCGTTCGCCGCCAGACTCCTGACCGAGAACGTGCGTCTGAACGGCCTTCACGATCGCATCGAAATCCTGCGGCTGGCGATCGGAGAGTCCTCGGGCGAGGCGGATCTCCACGCGCGTGCAGCGGACCGCAATGAGTCGCCTCGGCCGCCCGAACCCCGTGCTCGCCGCGACCGAGTGCGTCAGAGTGCCGGTCACGACGCTCGACGAGGTGGCGGAGCGGCGCCAACGGCGGCCGTCCTGGGTCATCATGGACATCGAAGGCTGGGAGATTGCGGCGCTAAGTCCGCACGGCGTCTGCTTGGGCACTGTCGTTTCGTCATCGAGCTGCATCCGTCGGCATGGCCGTGGTCCGGCCATTCACGCGCCGATCTCGAAGCGCTCCTTCATGATCTCGGACTCGAGGCAGTTCCTCTTACCGGGCAGGCCGATCCGCTTGGCGAGCATGGCCACGTCTTCATCGATGGCGCGAGCAGTACGCTGATCGCCCGGCCGCCGCCGTGAAGCGCGCCTTCGACGTCGCGCTGTCCGGCGCCGGTCTGATTGCTTCGACTCCGCTGTGGGTCCTCTTCGCAGCGGCCATCAAGCTGCACGACGGCGGACCGGTCTTCTATCGGCAGGCGCGCTCGGGTCTGCACGGCCGCCCCTTCGACGTGCTCAAGTTTCGATCGATGGTCCCCGATGCCGAAGCCGGCGTCGGGGCAGTGCAGGCGAGTCGATCCGATCCGCGCGTCACGGCTGTGGGCCGCTTCCTGCGCGCGACAGCCATGGACGAGCTCCCACAGCTCTGGAACATCCTGCGCGGCGACATGAGCTTTGTCGGTCCCGCGCGCGTTGCGGCCCGGCGAGATTGAAACGCTCGGAAACGGAGATCTCGAACGGCTCGAGGACGTGCCCGGCTTTGCCGAGCGCTCCCGGGTTCGTCCAGGGCTGACGGGCATCGCCCAGATCTACGCGCCGCGCGACATTCCCCGCCGGATGAAATTCCGATACGACCTCCTCTACGTGCGCCGACAGTCCTTCTGGCTGGACCTTCGGCTCGTGCTGCTGTCGTTCTGGATAACGCTGCGTGGCACGTGGGAAGCGGATGGGCGCAAGTTCTAAGCCCGATTGATTGACAGCCACTCTGACGCCAAGCCACACTTCATGCCGGATGCACGACGTCATCGTCATCGGCGCCGGCCCGGCCGGCCTGCACGCCGCCCGCCTGCTCAGCGAGCGCGGCCTCGACGTCATCGTCCTCGAGGAGCACGAAGCCGTGGGCCGTCCCGTTCACTGCACCGGCATCCTGGCGCGGGAGGCATTCGACGAGTTCGGGCTTGCTCGAGACACCATCCTCAACCCGCTCACGGCCGCCAGATTCGTTTCGCCACGTGGGCGCGATTTCATTTATCGCCCAGGAAACGTCGAAGCCGTTGTGGTCGACCGCGTGATGTTCGACGCGCGACTGGCGGAGCGCGCCGTCGGCGCAGGGGCCCGAATCCTTTGTGGCGCGCGGGTGCGCACGCTCAAATGCGACGTCGATTTCGTGTCGGTCGACACCTCCCTCGGTCTTGCGTTGCGTGCTCGAGCATGCGTGCTGGCGTGCGGCGGACGATATGCACTCCATCGACAACTGGCTCTCCATCCCCCCGCGATGCTCCTTCACACCGCGCAGGCGGAACTGGCGGCCACACGCCCTGGCGACGTAGAGGTCCACTTCGGCGCCGAGATCGCGCCGGAAGGCTTCGCGTGGGTGGTGCCGGTCTCGCGCGGCGATCAGACGTACGCGCGGGTTGGTGTCATGTGCGCCAAGGCTGCGCCGCGCTACTTCAAGCGCATGGTCGGTCGCATCTCGGCGCGCTGGGGCATCTCTGTCGAGGCAACGCCTGAACCGCGGCAGAAGGTCCTGCCACTCTCTGCCATTGCGCGCACCTACGGAGACCGGATGCTCGTGGTCGGTGATGCGGCGGGACTGGTGAAACCAACCACCGGCGGTGGCATCTACTACAGCCTGCTGAGTGCGACGCTGGCGGCGGATGTGCTGAGCGACGCGCTGGCGCGCGGAGATCTCGGGGCTCGCTCGCTTGCCGAATACGAGCGTCGCTGGCGCCAGCATCTCGACGCCGAGCTGAGCACGCAGCTGTCGCTTCGCGTGCTGGCGCAGCGGATGAGGGACGAAGACATCGAAAGTCTTTTCGAGCTTGCGTTGACCGACGGCGTGATGCCCATCGTGCGGCGGACCGCGACGTTCAACCGGCATCGACAGCTGATCCTCGCACTCTTCAAACATCCGCCCGCACGGCAGATCCTGTTCCGCTCACTCGTCTGCTGAGCGCTCGCTCGGCCGGTACACGGCCACAGCGGCCGCTATCGCGAAGAGCAAACCATTGGCCGGCATGCGCAACCCGGTTTCCCAGATGCCTTGCACGGCCACGGCAAGGATCGCGGCGCCGCCGCCTATCCGCAGCCAGACCAACGAGGACGTATCCTGCGCCAGCCTCGTCCTGAACAGCCGAATGAATGCCGCCACGGCCATCACCGCAGGGACGGTCAGCAGAACGCCGCCTTCGGCGAGGAAGTGGAGGTATTGGTTGTGGGCCTGGTTGATGAAGACGGTCCTGTCGGTTTGCTGGTACACGAGCATCGCTGTCTGGTAGCTCCCCAGACCAGCGCCCGTGAGCCAGAAATCGCGAATCAGCCGAAAGGTCTCCTGCCAGACTCGCGGACGTCCGCCAGCACCCACCGCGAGTGTTTCGTCCACACGAGAGAGCAGCGGCTGCACATTGACATACGCGAACAGGAGAGCGGCCAGCGCGATGATGGCGAGAAGGCCGAGGCCTCCAGCTCTTCGCGTGAGCCGGCCGCGGGCGAGCCACGCGATGCCCACCAGCGACACGCAGAAGGCGACGAGACCCGAGCGCGACGTCGAGACGACCAGCGCGAGGGTCATCACGACGCCGGCAACCCCGACCCACAGCGCGCTCGTGCCCAGCCACTCGAGCAGCGCGACAAGCTTCGCGCGCAGGGCCGGCGATGGCCTTCGGGCAGCGAGCACGGCGGCCACGTACCCTGCCGCCAGCGGGCACGCCATCAGCACCCATGTCGCGAAGTGATTGCGATTCACGAACGGGCCGAATGGCCGCGCGCCGGCGTCGCGAGGCTGCCATCGGCCGTAGATCAGCGTCGCGTCGCCGGCCGCCTGCTCCGCGAGAGCCACGAGTGCCGCAACCAGGCCTGCGAATGCGATGTGCCGCACGATCCGCAGCGGCATGCCGAACGCGCAGGCCCGTCTCGCCGTCCAGAACACCACCACTGCGGTCATCACGAGCCCCAGCGAATACGCGGTCCATCCCGGAGATACCGAGAGTGGCCACCAGCCAGCCGAGTCGGTGGGCCCCAGGTACAGAGCCTCGCGCAATCCATCGACATGAGGGGAGATTGCCGCCCGTACTGCAGACGGCAACGGAACGAGCTGCGCTGCCGCCGCGACCACCGAGGCAAGCAACAGGAAATCGAGCGCGCGCGTTTGGCGCGACGTTCCCGGCTTCGGACGCGCCATGATGGCGAGCAACGCGGCCGCGACGATGAGCGGCGCACCCGCCCACACGTACACTCCTCCGACTGCGAAGAGCGACCAGACGATCATCGCGTCGAGAAGCCACACGACGTGCGATTCCGGCCGCGTGTCAGGCAGCGGGCGATGTGAAGTAGTAGTCCCGGTTCTTGTAACCGTAATAGCGGGAGTAATAGTACTTGTTGCGCTTGAGGTCCACGCGGTTGAGGACGGCGCCGAGCAGCCGAGAGCCGCTTGCCGTGAGGATATCGAGCGCGCGCGCCGCCTGCGGCCGCGGGGTCATCTCGGATGCAACGACGAACACAATTCCGCCGACGAGCGGAGAGAGCACGACCGCGTCGGTTACGGGAAGCACAGGAGGCGAGTCGATGATGACCCAATCGAACCGGCCGTTCTTCGCTTCGTCGAGCAGCGTCCGCATCTGGTCCGAACCCAGCAGCTCCGACGGATTCGGCGGTGACATTCCGGCGGTCATCACCCAGATTCGCGGGTTGTCGAGAGCCACCAGGGCATCTTCCATCGATGCCTGCCCGGTCAGCACGTGCGAAAGCCCGGTGCGGTTCTCGATGTTCAGTATGCGGTGCAGGCCCGAGCGCCGCATGTCGGCATCGATCACCAGCACCCGGGCTCCACCAATCGCGATCGCGAGCGCGAGATTGCACGCGGTCGTCGTCTTGCCGTCGAGCGGCTGCGCGCTCGTCACCATCACGCAGCGCGTCGGCTCCCGCCCGCTGCTGAAGTTCAACGATGTACGAAGCGAGCGGAAGGCCTCACCGAACTCGTGGGAGACCTTCTGCGAGAGGATCAGTTCTCCGCCGCCAGTGACCTTCGGCGTCAGTCCCAGGAGCGGAATCTTCAGCTTGGCAGTGACGTCATCGGGATTCTTGACCGTGTCATCGAGATAATCGAGGAGGAAGACCAGGCCCAGCGAGAGTGTCAGGCCAGCCACCAGCGCCAGCAGCAGATCCCGACGCGGCGTGGGCATGAACGGTCCGCCTGGTTTCTCTGCGCGGTCAGTCATCCTGACATTGTTCCCACGGCTGTTGGCCATCACCTGCAGCTCCTTCTCGCGCTGCAGCAGCGTTTCGTACACCTTGCGGTTGCTGTCGGCCTCGCGCTGGAGCACGGTATAGCTGACGCTCTTGCGGTCGAGGTCCATCGCCGCGGCCTTCTGTTCCTCGAGCGCGGCGGCGAGCGTTCGCTCCTCCGTCAGCGCCGACTGATAGTCGTTCCTGATGGCTTCGATCGCCTTTGTGAACTCCGTCTGGAGCTGCCGCTCGGCATCCTGAAGGGTGACGTTCACCTTGACGACCTCCGGATACTTCTCTCCGTAGCGCTCCAGCAGTATTGCCCGCTCGCGCTGGAGCTCCGCGACCCGGGTCTTGATCGCCTGGATGTAGGGGTTTTGCAGGATCGCCGGAATCGTGTCGGCGGTAACGTCGGCGCCCAGAGCGTTGATCTGATCGTGAAGGGTCTTCTTCTGCACCAGGTTCGTCTTCGCCTTTGTGACGGCGTCGTTCAACTGGTTGAGCCGCGCGACGACGATATTCTGGCGTTCCTCGAGGGAGAGCGCATTCTGATCCTCGCGATACTGCGCCATGGCGCGCTCGCTCGTCTCGACCTTCTGCTGCTGCTTCAGCAACTCCTGCGACAGCCACTCGAGGCTCGTGCCCGCGTTCTTACGGCGCAACGCCAGGTTCTGCTCCACGTATTCCTGGGCCAGCGTGTTGACGGCGCGAGCAGCGAACACCGGGTCCGCCGAGACGAACGCCACATCCACCAGGCGGCTGTTCGGCACCGGCTCGACCGACACTCGCGAGAGGAACTGACTGGCCAACGACGATTCGGAGAGAGCAGATGTCTCGGCATTCGTCCTCGACGGGCCGCCAGGACCAACGAGCGGAGGCACCTTCGACGTCAGCGTCGAGATGATCCGGCTCATCCTCGAAAGCGTAGGACCATCGGCGTTGAACTCGGGCACCCGGGCGAGATCGAGGCTCCGCACGACGCGGAGAGCCAATTCACGACCGGTGAGAATGCGGTACTGCGTTTGGTAGTAGACCTGGGGATCTTCCCAGTAGTACGTGCTCGGCCTGCTGATGGCACCGGCGAGCGCCGTGGCGTTCTCGTCCTCCATCTCAATCATCAGACGTGCCTGCGCCCGATACAGCGGAGTCGTCGTGAACGTCCGCAGCATCGTGCCCAGCACGATGAGCAGGAGGACGCTGGCCGCGACGTACCGATACCTGTGGACGATGCTCAGACGATCGAGGAGGTGGGTGGTGTAGGCCGGAGCAGGAAACCGCACGCGCGCATCTCCGCCGACACGAGACTCTGAGGAACGGGTCCCGGCTCGCTGCTGAGATGGTTCGTCCGTTGTCTTACGCCTCCCTTCGCGCGCCATGTGAAGACCCGGACCATACATTACCGCCTAGTACTGATGTTTGCAAAGGTTTCCGGGAGCTAAGCGGCACGCAGAGTGTTACGCTGCCTCGATCGCTCAAGTGGAGGACTGCACATGAAGAGCCTGGCCGATCTAATCAAAACGACGCTCATCGGCGGACTGCTCGTCGTTCTGCCGATCTACTTGTCCGTTCTGCTGCTGGCGAAGACGCTGGGCGGATTACTCGCATTGCTGTCGCCGGTTACGGCGGTCATCTCGCCCGACGCGCGGTTCCGGCAGGTCGCCGCCATCATGATCGTGCTCGTCGTCTGCCTGGTGGTCGGGCTGCTGGTCCGCACCACACTCGGGTTGCGAGCCAAGGAGGCGTTCGAGCGCTCGGTGCTCGAGAAGATCCCCGGTTTTACGCTGGTGCGGGGCCTCGCCAAACGTCTCTCCGGTGACCAGAGCGAGGGCACGTTTCGGCCAGCGTTGGTGGAGTTGGAAGACGCGCTCTCACCCGCCTTCATTATTGAGGAGTTGGAGGACGGTCGCTACACGGTCCTCGTTCCGTCGGTGCCGACACCGGCGGCCGGCGCGCTGTTTATCCTGCCGCGAGAGCGCGTGCATCCCGTTGACGTGCCGTTCGTGCAAGCCGTGAAGGTCATCTCCAAGTGGGGTGTGGGCGCGGGAGCGATGGCCCGCGGCGTGTCGGTAGGCTCCTGAATTGCTGAAACGAACAGAGGGCCAGTTTGCGGTAGCCCCCTGTCCGTGTGTCGTTCGCGTTAGCGACAGTTACGCCGACGGCGACGGATCAGATACGCGGAGCCCAGACCCAGGAGGCTCAGCGTTCCAGGCTCTGGTACGGCGGTAGTATCAACGACGATGTTGTCGATTGCGTAGTAGTTACCGTTCAAGGGCTGCGAATTAATCCCCTGGAGAATCACGCTCGACAAATTTCCCCATGTCGGATCAAAGGTGAACGTCTGGAAGTAATTCGCAGGTGTGCTGTCCACGAAGTTATCGTCCAAGTCGAGCACCGTGAAGACCGTACCGCCGCCGAACACGTTGCCCGTGACTTCGATTTGCCGGGAGTAGCTGATCACCTGGCTGGCCTCAGAGATATCGATCGAGAGCAGCGCGAACGGCCCGCCGAGGGTCGGTGAGAACGTGATTGGGTTGGTAGCGGGTGGGTGCGTACCGCCGACGTCATCGACCAGCATGAAGTTGGTGCCGTTACCGGTGCCCCATGATGCCGCCGCCTGGACAATATGAAGGTGTTCGGTCGCTGTGTCGAAGAAAAATCCACCTGAAGTCCGGTCGCCTCCGACTACGGGGCCGTCGTCTATGGCCAGATCCTCGAAAGTGATGGTCGCTGCCTGAGCGTTGCCGATGCTCCCCACAACAAGCAGTGCTGCCAGAGCCAGTAATCGCCTCATTCTTTGATCCTCTCTCTTTGATCTTCACTTGCCAGCCGATCGCGTGAACGAACCGATAGCGCCGGCACGCTCAGCAATTTGCGTTCCGGAAGGATCCGACGGCCTCGCGGGGCTTCATTAAAATTGGGCAGCAAGATTTCGCTTGCTCAAGGCGACATTAGTCAACTTTGACGCCCCCTGGCGATCAATCGCTGCGCAGCATTTCCATCGGATCGACAGACTCTGCCGGTTTGTATTAAGAGATGAGACGTGGAGCAAATCTGCCCGATTGGGTGTATCGTCGGGGTCAACTTCGCATCCTACATTTGGCCGTCAAACCTCGTGAGAAAGAGAGGGCCCATGACGAACCTCATCGGACGGAGAGATTTGCTTGCCGCGGGTATCGGTCTGTACGCCGGTTTGACCGGCAGCAAAGCCCACGCCCAGGCCGGTCAGACGACGCGCGAAACGGGTACTGACGCGCTCGGCCGCCGGGTGGGTACAGGCAGAGGAGCCGGTCCTCAAATCCCGAAGCGTCAGGCCAAGACCACCAAACTATTCCTCTCGCCTCCTGGCTGGCCCAACGCGATCGACATCGATCACGATCTGCAGCGAGGGTTCTGGGTTGCCGAGCAGCGGCACGACAACAAGCCCGAAGCGCATTGGCTGCTCGACTGGAACGGCAAGCTGCTGCACACCGTCATGACCAACTGCAAGGACACGAGCGGCATGTGTTTCGGCGACGGCTTTCTGTGGAGCGGCGCGAACGGCGGGTCTGTGGTCAACCATCCGACCCCGCCGATCAACGGCGTGTTCCAGACTGACATGAACAGCAAGCAGATCAGCCATCGGCAGATTCCGTTCGGTCCGAAGGAAGACGGCGGTGCGACGCACGGCATGTCCTGGCAGGAGGACGTCCACAAGATCTGGATCGACTCCAACCGGGTCGGGACGATCATGCGCATCGATCCCAAGACCTGGGAGGTCGACTGGATGTTCCCGATGACCCGCATCGTCCCGCGTCTGCACGGCATCGCGTACGACAACGGGTTCATCTGGCAGGTGTGCGGGACCCAGAAACCCGGCACCAGTGACTACGCGGGTTATACCCCTGGCCTGGTCAAGTACGACATCAAGACTGGACGGGTTGTCGAGCAGGTGGACTTCGTCCCGGGCTCGGCCGACATTCACGATGTCACGATCAACAAGGGGCAGCTCTACGGCGTCGATGCCGGCGAGCATCCGGGCTGGTCAATCGACATTCCCGAGTACCAGCACAAAGGATACCCGCCGCTCAACAGTCCGACTGGCTGCCAGATCTTCAAGATCGATCTGATCTGACCCAAGCACTCAGAAGGGTGCCCGCTTCGTTAAGCAGGGCGACGTGGGCACCCTCGAACCTATTTGAAGTCAGGCTTCAGTCGCGCATTTTCGAAACGCCCCTTGAGCAGTCGGTGGGCGCCGCGCTGAGCTGACGGTTTCATTTCGCTTTGTTCAGCGCTCTCTGGGACTCTGTCGGTCGAGCGCCGGTTGTGGAGTGCGCTGACGTGGCGCACCAAGACAACTGAGTCGCCGGATACGCGAACCTCGACTTCGGTTCCCACTTCCCAGCCAACCATTTTCAAGATTGTCTGATCGAGGATGATGCCGGCCGAGTTCCCGTGTTTAGTAATCGGTTTGACTAGTGGCATATAAAAATCCTGTTTTCAGCGTATGAACTCTGTATCCACACCTACAGATGTGCGGTTCGTCGCAAAAACGGCTCACCGGCCAGCTCCGGAGTGCGTGGGGGGCTATTTGCGCTAGCGCAACGACAGCAAGCGTTTAGGAGGGGTTAAGAGCTACGAATTGATGCTCGTGGCGACGCTCGCCTTGACGCATGCGCCGCTGGCTGCTGACTCGGATATCATCACCGGCGTGAAGAAGCGTGCCCGTGACGATGACGTCGGGCCGCAGCGGTATGAATGGAATTCTAAGGAGGCGAGTGATGAGTTTGCAGATTGGCCAGACGGCTCCCGACTTTCAGGCTGAGACTACCGAGGGGCCGATTCGCTTCCACGAGTGGTTGGGGGATTCATGGGGCGTGCTGTTCTCGCACCCGAAGGACTTTACGCCGGTGTGCACCACGGAACTGGGCTACATGGCACGGCTCAAGCCTGAGTTCGACAAGCGAAAGACGAAGATCATCGGCCTCAGCGTCGATCCCGTGGAAAACCACAAACGTTGGTCGAACGACATTCAGGAAACGCAGGGGTTCGCGCCGAACTATCCGATGATTGGCGACACCGATCTGGCGATCTCCAAGGCATGGGGCATGCTGTCGGCATCGACCGAAGGAACGTCCGAAGGACGGACCGCAGCCGACAACTACACGGTGCGCAACGTCTTCATCGTCGGACCCGACAAAAAGATCAAGCTCATCTTCGTGTACCCGATGACCACCGGCCGGAATTTCGACGAGGTCCTGCGCGTGCTCGACTCTCTCCAGCTCACGGCGGGCCACAAGGTAGCGACGCCGGTCAACTGGAAGTCGGGCGAGGATGTGATCATCGCCGGGTCGGTGTCCGACGAGGACGCGAAGAAGCAGTACCCGGGCGGTTGGAAAGCACCGCGGCCGTACATTCGGATTGTGCCGCAGCCCGTCGCGCCGAAGTCGTAAAGGACAAACAATGAAGACACGAGTGGTGGTGCTCGGCGCGGGGTTCGGCGGCCTCGAGCTGACGACGATTCTTTCGAATGCGTTCGGCGACGCCATCGACGTCGTGCTCGTTGACAAGGGAGACGCGTTCGTCTTCGGCTTCTCGAAACTCGACGTAATGTTCGGACGGCAGCTGCCGACTGCCGTCCGTCATCCATACCGGGACATCGTCAAACCAGGCGTTCGATTTTTCCAGACGGTTGTGCGGTCGATTGATCCGACGGCCCGGCGGACGGTGACCGACGCGGGAACGTTCGACGCCGACGTGCTCGTCGTCGCGCTGGGCGCCGACTACGATCTCGCCGCCACACCTGGACTGGGTGAGGGCGGCCGCGAGTTCTACACGGTCGAAGGAGCCTTCGCGCTCCGCGACGAGCTCCCTCGCTTCGAGCGTGGGCCGGCGATCGTCGGTGTCTGCGGCAAGTCATTCAAGTGTCCGCCTGCGCCTAGTGAGACAGCATTACTGCTGCACGACTACCTCACGGAGCGCGGCCGCCGTGAAGCGACCGACATCTCTCTCGTGATGCCTTTCGGCACACCGATTCCTCCGTCGCCCGATACGTCGCAGGCGATCCTCGCCGCCTTCGCGGAGCGCGGCATCAAATTCGTGAAAGAGCAGCTCGTGAAGGCCCTCGACCCGGCACGCAAGGTCGCCGTGCTCAGCGACGGGACCGAAATGCCGTACGCACTTTTTCTCGGCGTTCCGGTGCATCGTGTGCCCCAGGTCGTCATCGAATCGGGGCTGTCCGCGCATCCTTATGACTGGGTAGCGGTGAACAAGCAGACGCTCGAAACGAAATTTCCGGGCGTCTACGCCGTGGGCGATGTGAATGGCGTAGGCACTCCCAAGGCGGGCGTGTTCGCCGAAGGCTCGGCGCAGGTAGTGGCGGCGAACATCATCGCGAAACTACGCGGCGGCCCATCGCCGGAAGCGTACAAGGGACAAGGGTCCTGCTACGTGGAGTTCGGTCATGGCCAGGTCGGGCGTGTGGACGTGGACTTCCTGACCGGCCCCAAACCGAGGGGCACGTTCCAGCCGGCTTCGGCAGAGCTGGTCGCCGAGAAGGTGCTTTTCGGCTCCAGCCGGCTTCAGCGCTGGTTCGGGCATCCAGCGGCTCAACCTTCTTGAGCAGAAAACTCGAACACACAACGAACGAACTCAGCCCGCGCCTCGTCTAACGCCGGCATGGGTGGTTTTCTGCGAGAGCTGAGGTACGCGCTTGGCAAGTTCAAGTCGGCGCGCACCTTTACAGCTACGGCCGTCCTCACGCTCGCTGTCGGTATCGGCGGCACCACGGCCATCTTCACGCTCATTCATGCGGTGATGCTGAAGTCGCTCCCTGTGGGCGACCCTTCACGGCTCTACCGAATCGGGGACGGGAACAACTGCTGCGTGCAGGGCGGGCCGCAGGACCGCTGGGGCATGTTCTCGCTCCCGCTGTTCGAGCGTATCAGGGCCGAAGTGCCGGAGTTCGAGGAACTGACGGCCTTTCAGGCTGGAATGGGACGCATGAGCGTGCGACGGCAAGGCGTAATGGATACGCCGCAACCGGTCCGCACCATCTACGTCAGCGGGAATTACTTCACCACGCTCGGCGTAAGCGCCTTTGCCGGCCGTGCGTTCACAGCGGCCGACGATGTGGCGGCAGCCCCTCCGGTGTTGGTCCTGGCGTATCACGCCTGGCAGGGGATTTACGGCGGAGATCCGTCAATCGTCGGGGCCGTGCTGGTCGTTGAGGGGCAGGCCTTCACCGTCGCAGGCGTGATGCCGCCAGGATTCTTCGGCGAGACGTTGAGGGCCGATCCACCTGACATGTGGGTGCCGCTGCAGCACGAACCATTGATCGCAGGGACGCAGACGTCGCTTCTGCGCCAACCGATTTCGTCGTGGCTGCGCGTGATCGGCCGGCTCCGCCAGGGCTCGTCCATCGAGGGAATGGAGGCGCGGCTTACCGGCCTGCTGCGGCAGTGGATGCTGCACGAAGCCGGCTACCCGGCCAACTGGATGCCCACTGTCGAACGCGTGCTGCCGCAGCAGGTCATCGCCGTCGTGCCTGCCGGCGCTGGCGTGGGTGTGATGAAGGAGCAGTACGGACGAAACCTGCAGATTCTGCTCGCGGTGTGCGCGCTGGTGTTGCTCATCGCCTGTGCGAACGTCGCGAATCTGATGCTGGCCCGAGCGGTCGCGCGGCGGGGCCAGACGGCCGTGCGGCTGGCAATCGGGGCTTCGCGTCAGCGAATCGTGATTGAGGCGCTCGTCGAGAGCGTCCTGCTCGCCACGGGCGGCGCGTTGGCCGGCCTGATCGTGTCGGTCGCCGCCGCGAGCCTGCTCTTGTCGCTCGCGTTTTCCGGCGCCACCGTCCTGCCGATCGACACGATGCCGTCGCCGCTGGTTCTGGCATTCGCCACCAGCATTGCGCTCATCACTGGTGTGCTCTTCGGCGCTGCGCCCGCATGGTTTGACACGCGCACCAATCCCGTCGACGCGCTACGCGGATCGGGCCGAACCGCCGGCGACCCGGCTTCCTTCGCTCGCAAGGCGTTGCTCGTCCTGCAGGCGACGCTTTCGGTGGTGTTGGTGGCGGGCTCGACGATGCTCGGCCGCAGCCTGGGCAACCTCGAAGGCCAGGACTTCGGTTACACACGCCACGGGCGAGTGCTGGTATCGGTCGGCCGGCCATCGGCCTCGATCACGGGCCAGCGGTTGACGGCACTCTACCGCGATGTCGAGGAACGGCTCGCGCGCATTCCGGGTGTCAGGGGCACGGGGTTGGCCCTCTACAATCCGCTGACCAACAATTGGGGCGAAGGCGTTCTGATTGCCGGCAAGCCGTTGCCCGCACCGAGCGAACAGACCGGCGCGTCGTGGGATCGCGTAAGCGCGAACTACCTGCAGCAACTCGGCGTCAAACTCGTCCGAGGGCGCCACCTCTCCGCCGCCGACAACGAGACGGCGCAGAACGTGGCCGTGGTGAACGAAGCGTTCGTGCGCCGCTTCTTCGAGCCGGGAGAGGATCCCCTCGATCGCCACTTCGGGCTCAACCTCCCCGAAAACGTCAACTCCTTCCGCATCGTCGGTGTAGTGGGCGACGCCCGCTTTGCCGCATTCCAGCTCGATCGCCCGATGCGCCCGATGTTTTTCGTGCCGCTGGCGCAAACGGTGAAATACGCCAACGAGATGATGACGCGCGTCGAAACCTCGTCGCATTACGTCGGCGGGCTGCTGCTCGTGACCGACAATTCGCCTGGCGCGCTCGAGCCGCAGGTGAGCCGGGCGCTGGCCGAAGCGGATCCGAACTTGGCGGTGATAAACGTGCGCACCCTTGAGGACCAGATTGCGCGGACGTTTGACCAGCAGCGCGCCGTCTCGACCCTCGCCGGCCTGTTCGGTGGGGTCGCGCTAGTGCTGGCCGCCATTGGTCTCTACGGCGTCACGGCATATTCGGTGGCCCGGCGCACGAGCGAGATCGGCATCCGCATGGCGCTCGGCGCCGATCGCCTGCGGGTGATTCAACTCGTGCTGAGCGGCGCGTTCCGACGTGTCGCGGTGGGCCTGTTGATAGGACTGCCGCTGGCTGTAGGCGCGGGATACCTCCTCTCCTCGCAGCTGTACAACGTGTCGTTTTGGGACCCGGTGGCGCTGGGCGTCGCCACGGGCTCGCTGGCGGTGGCCGCGTTGAGCGCGTCGGTGTTGCCCGCGGTGCGTGCAGCGGCGTTGGCGCCGATGCGGGCTTTGCGCATGGAATGACGCCGGCGCCTGCCGCGAAAGACCTTCGCTGTTCTCTCCTCGTCGCCCTTGTTGTTCGGTTTCCTCTGACTGAGCGTTGATCCCTTCCAGCACATCGAATTTTCAGCGAACTGCGTCATACCTGTGCGATAGTCTTGCGCCAACGTCTCCGAGGAGGGTCCGAATGCGTCGTTGCCGGTCCAAGCCCCTTGTCATCGCACTGATCATCACCATGGTCGGCGCATACGCGCAGCCGGCATTCGCGCACAACGAAAAAGTCCATCGCGACATGACCGACTACGCGTACGAGGTCATGCTCGCGGCATCGAAGTTTGCCAACGGCGAGCCGTTGCCGCCGGATCTGGAGTCGCTGTTCAAGCGCCTTCAGGATGAGATTCCGGTGATGGGTCTGATCTACCTCGGCGCGGCGCAGGCGGTTCCGAAGCTGCGCGCGATGCCGTCCGGGCTCCCGCCCGATGGCAAACCGTGTGCGACCCCGTTCCTCATCAACCTGTTCGGCGGTCTCTTTCCCGACTTCAACCTGCCTCCGGGCACCACTCTGGCCGACACACCGCTGTCCGGCGTCCGCTTGCCGGTTTCCACCCTCTACTCGAACAAGAACGTCGTGTGCGGCATCGACGAGCAGTGGGCGCCGAGCGGCGCGCTGGCCGACGTCAACCCCGGCACCTTCACGCAGCGGGATCACACCGGCGTGACGCTCGGCTACTGGGCCGGACAGCCAGACCGCGAGTCGGGTGACTGGCGCATGCGCTCCACCGTGCTCGAGGAACTCAAGGATCCGGCGAATGTCGCGGGCGCGGTGGCCAAGACGACGGTGCAGATCTCGCTGCTATGCGGGCTGGCATGCGCGTTGATGCCGCTGGCGTGCCTGGCGTGCCCGATTCTCGCTGGTGGCGCCGCCGGGTTCGTGGCCGATGAGCTCTCGAGCATCAATGCGTCGCAGATCGAATCGCCCGACTTCTGCGTGCTCGGCCACTTCATGGATCTCAAGCCAACCCCGGCGGCGAGCTTCGACGACGTGAAAGGCAAGCTGGCACCCGCATCGGGTGTCGGTCAACCCGACGCGCTCGACAAGCTGTTGATCGCCACCTATGACGCCATGGGGCTGCACGTAAATCACGAGGCCAGCACCGGGCCGACGCGTTATGAAATCGTGCTCGGGACGGCAGGCGCCACCGGCACCGATTTGCATCGCAACTCGCTGGAACGCAAGCCGTCCGACTGGGAGACGCCGCTCGCGAGCGCGCTCGAATACACGCCAGGCGACAACCTCGCGCGTTTCGGTCTCGAGGAGTTCCGTGCGGAGGCCGGGAACCCGCTCGGCACCATTCGGCTCGGCTGGCCGCTGCACGCCCTGGGCGATGCGACGGTGCCGATGATGTCGCTCGGCGCGAGCGGCCTCGGCAAGCGGCCCTACGAGCAATCGATCGAGAACAACTGGGACGTGCTCGTCGGATCTGGGAATCGCGGTCAGTCGCTCGCGACGATCACCCAGGTGATCACGCGTGCGTTGTACTGGCGCGTGATCATCCAGATCTGGCGCATGCAGAATGGAACCGGTACCGACATTCCCATTCGCGATCTGGTCACGGGATTGTCGGCGCAGGCGCTCACCAAGGCCGCCGCGGTGCCGACGGTGTTCAAATCGATCGAGTCAGTCAAATGGCAGATCGGAGAAAAGGGTCAGGCGGAGGCCGCGTTCGAAACGGCCGCGATCCAGACGCTGCAGGCGGATCTGGTTATCGACGGCATCGCTGCCAGTCTCGCCGTCATGATGGCGGCCACGGATTCACTGCCATGAGCGCCGTACTGACACGCCTCATTTGTCTTCACCGCCGCCGCACTTATCGCGGGCTCCCTGCCTGCCGGCGCCCAGACCGACGTGTGTTTCGCCGAGGCACGGGAGCGGGCGAAAACCATTCTCGACGGAGGTGGCACGCGCGAAGCCGCCCGTCTCGCACTGGAGCAGGCGATCATTCCGTGCGTACTTCCCAGCGCGGACGCGAAGCTGATCAATCTCTACGGCAGGTACCACTACGATCGCGCCATCTTCGGACGCGACGTCGTCGCGGGTAGTCTGACGCTTGTGGTTTATCAGGCGCTGCTCAACGAGCGCAAAGCCAAGTTCGACGCGTGGCGGGCCAACCCCAGTGTGCAGCAGGAGTTGCTCAACGGCGACAGCGATGGCGACTTCGTGCCGAACACCCGGGACGGGTGTCCGGGCACCACGCCGGGCACGCCCACCGATGGCAAGGGATGTCCCTTCACCGTACCGCCCGGCGACCGCACGCAGGAAGATAACTGGCGCCGGCTCCTGAACAATGGACGGCAGTTGTACAACCCGGACTGCGTCGACGCGCCGACGCCGATGACGCCGCAGCCGCTCGAGTGGGGTCGAGGCCAGCAACCCGCGCAGGGGACGGTCGGGTTCAACGTCGCCGTCGCCAAGGTCGGCGGCATGCCCGAAGGGTGCGAGCTGTTCTACGAGATCCACTTCGAGTTCTTCGACCCGGCGAACACCGCGCTACCGCCGACAAAACACGTCAACGTGGTGTTCCGCGAGGGAGAGGATCTGTTACTCGCCGAGCTGCATCGCGCAACGTTCGGACTGGCGATCGGCATGCCGATCTCGTCGCCGGGACGGGCGGCCGCGATCCAGGCGATGGCGACTCAGTACCCTGAAAATTCGCTGGCGCGTGCGAGCGGTGAACGGCGGCAACCTGCCGTCTGACTGGAGCCCGGTGATCGCACAGGGTCCGGCCTCTGCCGGAGTGCCGCCGCTGCCCTAAGCGATTCGGGAACGGCACATCATCGTGCGCGTCCCGGCCAAGCTATCCTTGCGTGTGATTCCTGGCGCCCAATGGGCGGAGGTCCAGCGATTGTGGCGGCGTGGCGTCGCTGGCGCGCTGTTGCTCTTCTTCTTCGCGGCAGTGCCGGCCGTGGCGCAGGACGAGGGCCTGGATCCCCTTTTTCTCGCCAATCGCGACGAGACGGCGTCCGCGACGGACGTCGAGGCCAGAGGCTTCCAGCTCTATCGCGTGCCGTTGTCCATTCGTGTGCTCAGCATGGACAAACATTCGTGGGGGCTGCGGGTGACATTCCCCGTGTCGCTGAGTTCACTCAGCATCAAGGGACTGTCGGATGTAACCGGCTTCGTCGGGAAACTGGGCATCGCGGCAATCATTCCTGGCCTCGAGGTCGAAATTCCCGTGGGCAGCCGTACGCTGGTGCGGCCGTTCGGGGAAGTCGGAATCGGGAAGAGCAGTGATTCTTCAGCCGAGGTGTTCTACGGGGTGGGCATGCGCGCGCACAGCACCGCGGATCCAGGAAAATTGCACGTCACTTATGGCGGCATGATTTCCGGACGGAAGACCCCGGCATTCGAAGGCACGGCCGTTCGATACGTGAGATTTGAAGGCGGGACCGACGTGCAGGTTCCTCTGGGTTTCTCCGTGCGGGGCGGGCAGGCACGCGGAGGCCTCTACGTGATCGGCCGGGCCTTTGACGGGCTTGAGCTGGAAAGGGAAGACCGGCCACCGCTCGTGCTTCTCGGGCAATTCGAAACTGGACTGAGCTTCTCGACCGCGCCCGATCTGCGCATCTGGAAAATCCCGCTGCGGTGGCTGGCCGTGGGCTACCAGTTCGGCAGCATCTCAGGCGTCCGAATGTACCTGATGTTCCCGTTCTGATGACTGAATCAAGAGTGACCTTCGGTTTGGCAACGCTGGACGACCGTGAATCGTCCAACTCCTCGTGCCGATATTGACCCGCCGGACCCTGCTCTTCGAGGCCGTGCCGCTGGCCGCCGCGATGTCGCAGTCAGCCCGGACGCAGAAAGACAGCGCCGTTGCCCGGACCGCCGAGGCGATCTTTCGCCAGGAACCCATGCCTGCACTTTCAGTGGCTGTGTACCGGGGAGGCGTCCTCGCGTTTGCCGAAGCCTATGGCGACGTCGATCTCGAGCTCGGTGTTGCCGCTACCACTAGCCATCGGTTCAGAGCAGGCAGCGGCGCCAAGCCGGTCACCGCCACGCTCGCGGCGATCATGGCCGAGGAAAGTATCGTGGACCTCGATGCGGGCATCGGCCGATATATGCCTGCGCTCCCGCAAGCGCACCATGCGACGACGTTGCGCCAGCTGCTCACGCATCGCGGCGGGATCCGGCACTACATTGACCGCGACTCGGATCGTGCGGCCGCGGGCGGAGCGATCGACAGACGCACCTATTTCAGCAATGCCGACATTCTCGCCGTCTTCATTGACGATCCGCTGGTCGCGGTTCCGGGCACGAAGATGACGTATTCGACCTTCGGCTACACGCTGGCGTCGATCGTCCTTGAAGAGGCGGCGCGTACGCCGTTCGTCGAATTGCTGCAGCAAAAGATTGCGGCTCCGCTCGGACTCGCGTCGCTTACCGTCGATGCGCCAAGGCGGGTGATCGCCGGGCGGGTAAGCGGCTATGGCCAGGCATCGCAGGTGAGGGAAGTGCCGCCGGTGCAGGGCGTCTGGGCGAACGCGCCCACAAACAACCCGGCGTACAAGTGGGCTGGCGGCGGACTCATGATGACGCCGTCGGATTTCGCGCGCTTCGGCGCCGCGCATCTCGCACCCGGCGTACTGTCACGCCGAGTGCTGGACACACTGTTCACGGTGCAAGTGCCGGACAGCTCTCCGCCGCTCGGGCTGGGCTGGCGAATCAACCGCGACGGCAAGGGACGGCTGCGCTGGCACCACGCAGGCGGGCAGGAAGGTGCGCGGTCGAGCCTCGTCGTCTATCCGGATCAGCAGCTGTCGATCGCCTTCGCCACCAACGCAACCGGAACTCCCGGTGACGTGCTCTCGCCGTCCGAACTGCTCGCCGACGCCATGTGATTACGAGACCGTGGCTGTGGGACGACCGAACCGAACGTAAAGAATCGGCACGACGATCATATTGAGGGCTGTCGAGCTCAGAAGCCCGAACATGATCACCATCGCCATCGGCGCTTGAATCTCGCTGCCAGGTTCGCCGGCAGACAATGCGATCGGTACGAGTGCCAGTCCTGCGGCGAGCGCCGTCATCAGGATCGGCACCAGCCGTTCAGTCGCGCCTCGAACGACGGCCGTCCTGAAGTCGCTCACACCTTCGTGTTCCTGCAAATGACGGATGTGTGAGACGAGCATGATCCCGTTGCGGGTGGCAATGCCGAACAGGGTAATGAAACCGACGATCGATGCCACCGACAGAACCCCGCCCGCCAGGTACACACCGATGACCCCGCCAATCAGGGCCAGCGGCAGATTGATCATGATCAACAGGCCGTCTCGCGACGAGCCGAACGCCGCCGAGAGGATGAAGAAGATCGCGACGATAACGCCCAGCGAGAGCCAGAGGAGCTGCCTGGACGCCTGTGCTTCACTTTCAAACTGACCGCCGTACTCGATGTGGTAGCCCTGTGGCAGTTTGACGTTCCGGGTGACGCGATCCTGAATGTCGTTCACCACGCCGCGCAGGTCGCGCCCGGAAACGTTGCTCTGGACGACGATGCGCCGTTGGACGTTCTCCCGCATGACGAAGTTCGGGCCACGATCTTCCTGAATCGTAGCCACAGCAGACAGTGGAATCTGACGACGGTCTGGCGTTTGGATCGGCGTCATGGCGATCGCGTCGAGCTCCCTCGATTCGTCCAGCGCATAGCGGACGACCAACGGAAAGGCGATCTGCCCCTGAAGAATCTGACCTACCGCATGGCCGACACGCGCCGTCTGCAGGGCTTCGGCGACTGTCCCCGATTCGAGTCCTTGACGCGCGGCTGCTGCCGGATCGACGCGCACCTTGAGCGTCGGAATGTCGGTCTGCGCCTCTGTCGCGAGGTCGGCCACCCCCTCGACCTGCGACATCTGACCTTGCACCTGGCTCGCCAGCTGGCGGAGGGTGAGCAGATCGTCGCCGAAGATCTTGACGGCGATGTTTGCGCGCGTGCCGGAGAGCATGTGGTCGATGCGGTGCGAGATCGGCTGGCCGATCGTGACGTTGGTGCCCGGGAGCAGTGAGACCTTCTGTCGCAGTTCTTCGAGCACCGTTTCGCGCGGCCGGTCCTTCATCTCGAGCCGGACGTCGATCTCCGCGGATTCGACTCCTTGTACGTGCTCGTCCAGTTCAGCCCTCCCGGTTCGTCGCGCCGTGGAAGTGACTTCCGGCACACTGAGCATCAGCCGCTCCAGAGCATTGCCGAGCGCGTTTGAATCCGCGAGGCTCGTCCCCGGAACCGTCACGGCGCTCACGGTCAAGGCACCTTCGTTGAACTCAGGAAGAAACGATCGGCCCGCTGCAACGATGCCCAGGAGCGCGGCAACCAGCAGAGCGACGGCAGCGGTCAGAACTGTCCGCCAGTACGTGAACGCATGGCCGAGCCATCGCTCGTACGCGGCCTTGAGGCGTAGGGTCCATTTGGGCTCGGTACCCGACGCAGTCAGGCGTGATGTCGGCAGGAGCAAGGAGCACAGCACTGGTGTGACCGTGAGTGCGACGACAAGCGAAGCGGTCAGTGCTACGACATAGCTGAAGCCCAAAGGCCGCAGCAGGCGGCCCTCGACACTGCTCAACATGAACAGCGGCAGGAAGACGAGCGCGACGATGACGGTCGCGAACACGACCGAGTGCCGGATTTCCGTGCTTGCGCGGTAGACGACCTCGAGCACGGGCAAGCGCTCGGCATCTGGCCGTGTTGCGTTCTCCCGCAGACGCCGGACGACGTTCTCCACGTCGATGATGGCGTCGTCGACGAGCTCACCGATGGCAATGGCGAGCCCGCCCAGGCTCATGCTGTTGATGGTGAGACCGAATCGATCCATCGCAATGACGGCGGCCACCAGCGACAACGGTAACGCGAGCAGCGTAATGATTGCCGCCCGGATGTTCATCAGGAACACCACAACCACGAGGATGACGAGGATCGCGCCTTCGATGAACGCGGTGAAGAGGTTGTCGAGCGACTGCTCGATGAAGTCGGCCTGCCGGAACAGATCGCGATGGATCTGCATGCCCTGAGGCAAGGCCCGTTGGATATCATCAAGGGTGGCGTCGATGCGCTCGGTCAGTTCCAGTGTGTTGACCGCCGGCTGTTTCTGAATGCCAACGATGACGGCAGGTTTGGCATCGTGCGAGCCTTCGCCTCGCTTGATCGCCGCACCTTCGCGAACGATACCCACGTCTTGTATGAGCACTGGGGCCGCGCCCGCGGACTTGACCCTTACCGCGGCGATAGCGTCGGCGTCACCGAGACGGCCGACGCCGCGTACCAGGTACTCCTGCCCTTGTGCGACCTGAAATCCTGCGGTCGCGTTCTGATTCGCGGCGACGAGCGCATTTTCAACTTCCTGAAGCGTCACCTGGTGTGCTGCAAGGCGTACAGGATCGAGGACTACTTCGTACTGCTTCTGTTCGCCTCCCGTTGCGATTACCTGGGAGACGCCAGGAACGGCCAGAAGCCGACGTCTGACGACGGTTTCCGCGACGGTCCGGAGTTCAAGCGGCGAGTGGCGGTCCGACTCCAGGTCGATGAACAACACCTCGCCCATGATCGAAGAGATCGGTGCCATGAACGGTGGCTCGACGTTCGGCGGCAGCGATCCCGACACCAACGTGAGCTTCTCCGCGACCGTCTGACGGGCGCGGTTGATGTCTTGTCCCCAGTCGAACTCGACCCACACTACGGCGACGCCTACTGCCGTCGCGGAACGCACCCGGCGAACGCCCGCCGCGCCATTCAGCGCGGATTCGATGGGGAAGGTGACCAGCGACTCGATCTCGAGCGGATCCATACCCGGCGCTTCGGCCAGGATCGTCACGGTCGGCGCGGTGAGATCGGGCAGCACATCCAGAGGAATGCGCGTGGCCGTCCACCCGCCCCAGATGAGGAACGCGGCGGCGAGCGCGATGACAATCGGGCGATGCCTGAGCGACCAGCGAATGAGTCCGTCAATCATGTTTTGCTCTCAGCTCTTGGCTTTCAGCTCTCAGCAGCCGTCAGCGTCCGTCAGTGCACGTGTCCGTGCGCCGGAACCGACGTGGACAACGACGCCAGGCGCACGAGGTAGGCGCCCTTCGTCACCACGCGTTCTCCGGGCTTGAGGCCCTCGGTGATCTGCACAACGTCGCCCGATCTCGCGCCGAGCGTCACCGCCCGACGCTCGAACGTCTCGCCCTCGCGCTGCACAAACACAATCGGCCGCCCCGCATCGTCCACGATGGCTGCTGTGGGAACGACGGGGCGGGGCTGCGTGGTCTCCATTTGCAGATGGAGGAACGCGGCCTGCCCGACAGGTAATCCGAGCGTCCGGTTGTCGAAGGCGAATGTGATGGGCAATGTCCTGGACTCTGAATCGAGCACTTTCCCGACACTCACGAGCCGGCCCGCCGGCACGCGATCCGGTTGTCCCGCCATTTCGATTTCCGCCGCCTGCGCCAGGCGTGCACGCGCCGCCTGTGCTTCCGGAATCTGACCGACGACGTGTACCTGTGCGGCATCCACGACGCGGAACAGTACGCTTCCGGCGGTGACGTTCGCCCCAGTTGCGGCATTGCGCTGAGCGATCACGCCGCTCACGGGGGCGCGAACGACGAACAACCCCTCAGCGTCAGTGGCGCTTCCAGTGCGTGCGGCGTTGTACTGCGCCAGACTTGCCTCAGCCGCGGTGAGACGAGCTTTCGCCTGCTCCTCGGTCGACCGTGCTTCGTCCAGGCGCTTGCCAGGCGCCGCTCCGGCGCTCGTCAGCCGCTCTGCGCGTTCGCGGTCGCGCGTCGCCAGAGCGAGCGCTGTCTGTGCCTCGTTGTGTGCCCGTTGAAGCTGTGGAAGATCCGCCGGCGCCGAAGGCGGCGGCTGCAGGCGGGCGAGCTCCTGCCCGCGAGAGACGCTCGCCCCTAGCGCCACTTCGACGACGCCCGCCAACCGACCGTCAATGGGTGCGACCACATCGGCGGCGCCGCCCGGTCGGGCTTCGAGGCGCGCTGGAACGCGAATGGATTCACTGACCGCCTCCTCCTTCACGAGTGCGGTCCCGAAGTCCAGGCTCCATTGCTGTTCCTTCAGGAAGCTGATGCCCGGCGCATCCCCGCGTGCTGGCGGCGTCTGGGCACGGGCGGCGGCGGCGTTCGAATGCACGTGGACCTCGCCGACCCGATGTTCATCATTCAATCCATTCGCCTTGAGCGCGATCACGAGCTGGCGGTTGCCCGCGCGGGTGGGTTTCACGTCAACTCCGAAGATGCCTGGACGAGACGGTGCCTCCACACGAAACACTTCCGGTGGGGCCGAACCGCCCTCGAGCCGAACCTCCACGTTTCCTTCAGTGAGTGCTTTGAAGTCATTCAGACGCGTGAGATGAATGGCGAAACGTGACGTGGAGCCGACTGCGAGCGGCGGATATTCGGCGAACAGCTCCGTCTTCTCCGTCCACCGCGTCACGCTCAGTACTTCGGGTTCTTCCGGCGTGGCGTCGGGCGCGGCTGAACGACCGCACCCGGCCGCGAGCACGGCGATGAGAAACGTTGAGAACGGAAATCTCAGGGCCACAATGTCTCTCCCACTGCGCGTTCCAGAGCAATCTGCGCCAGCCGCGCGTCCAGCCGTAGATCGATGCTGCGAATCCTTGCCCGTGAGGCGGTACGCGCCGCATCGAGCAGCTCGAGAATGCCGACCTCACCCTCGCGATACGCGACCACCGCGATCTGCACCAGCTCCTCCGCGGCCCCCGGCTGTTCTTGGGACAGCGCGGCTTGACGGAGCGTCAGCACCTCTGACGCGCCGGTGATCTCACTGCGGATGCGATATTCGATGAACATCCGCTCCGCCGCGACGCGTGCCCGCTCGGCCTCCCACCGCGCGGCTTCGCGGCCGCCGTCATCGAACAGGGGCAGCGCCACGTTCACCCCGAACACGCCGCCGGTCTTGCGGCCCGACAGCTCGTCCGCTCGCTTCACGCCCCCGAACAGATTCGGGGCTGGGAGCCGTGTTCGTCGAGCCGCGTCGGCTTCGAACGTCGCGCGTTGACCGAGCTGCTCGAGAGCACGAAGCTCTGCCCGAGTGGACGTCGCTCGTGTGAACAAAGTCTCGAAGGGGATCGGCGGCTGCTGCGTGATCTGCGTGCTTGCAACCGTGGTCAGCGAAACGGTTTGTGGCAGCATGCCCGAGACCGTCGCACGCGCTTCGGCGAGCGCGACTGCTGCGGACGTCATAGCCTGGTTGGTGTCGCGGAGCTCCTGTTCCGCTCGCATCCGATCGAAACGCGAGCCTTCGCCTTCTCGCTCGCGGGTGCGAAGGATCTCGATGAGCCGTTCCACCTCGCGCATGTGGGCTCGAACGGACTCGAGCCGTTCCTGTCCGGCGACAACCCGAGCGACCGCCGCGGCGGCATCGGAGCGGAGCAGCCATAACCGCAGATCGCGCTCGGCCTCTGCGGCGGCGGTCGCCGCCACGCCGGCTCGCGACAGCGCGTCACGTGCGCCAAATAACGATATCGACTGTTCCGCCTGGAAAAATTCGGTGAAGCCCGCCCCTTCTCGGCTGTACGTGACGGAAGGATTCGGATACGAGAGCCGCGCGAGCTGCTCACGATGCGTCACTTCCGATTCGGCGCGGATCGCCCTGGCTTGCGGCCCATCACGCACGATCAGCTCCACGAGTTCGCGCTCGGTCCGGTCCTGACTGGCGGCAACAGATGGCGCCAGCAGGCTGACCGCGGCGATCCAGGTACAGACCTGGGCACGGATCGGCATACAAACAGTCCTCGGGTTATTCGAACTACAGACGACCAGGCCTGCCTCGCCGAAGCCCAAATTGGGCGTAGGAGGCCGAAGCGCCGGTCAGGTGATCAGGCGTGGGGTGTTACAGGCGGGGCGCGCGCGGGAATTCGAACGTCAAACGGCGGACCGTGAACGCGAACGTCAACTATGGGTGTGGCGGATCGGTCCAATGCAATCGGGGCGATGATCGTCGGACCTGGGAGGTCGGCCAGGGCGGCGTGTCCCTGCGGAACCTGGGCGCACCCTAAGGCAGCCGAGATCGCATGGCGGCCAGGGTCGCACGATTCGGCCTGCAACGCTGGCTGGTCATCGTCTGTCGTCGAGTCGTGATCCTCGTCGGCTATTTCTGAATGCTTGTGCTCGTGAGCAGCCGGTCCGTGATGATGATCCGGGTGATCGTGCTCCGCGTACTCGTGGACGTGCATCGACGAAGCCATGGCCGATGACACGACCAGGGAGTGCGCGAGCAAAAGTCCAACGAGACGCCGCACAGCGATCAGTCTACTACGGCCGATGCGAAGTCAGCCCCGCCGCGCTGCCTCGATGGTGGCGATGTCGATCTTCGTCATCGGCATCATCGCCGCGAAGGCACGCTGTGCCTCGGCGCCGCCGGCGGCAAGCGCGTCGCTCAGCGCGCGCGGAGTGATCTGCCAGGAGAGGCCCCAGCGGTCCTTGCACCAGCCGCATTGGCTTTCCTTGCCGCCATTGCCGACGATCGCATTCCAGTAGCGGTCCGTCTCTTCCTGATTGTCCGTCGCGACCTGGAAGGAAAAGGCCTCGCTGTGCTTGAAATCCGGGCCGCCATTGAGACCAAGGCAGGGAACGCCCAGAACGGTGAACTCCACCGTCAGGACATCGCCCTTTTTGCCGCTCGGGTAATCACCGGGCGCTTTGAGAACAGCGGTCACTTTACTATCCGGAAAAGTCGCAGCGTAAAAGCTCGCCGCCTCATGCGCGTCCTTGTCGAACCAGAGGCAGATCGTATTCTTTGGCTTCATGGTCGTGTGCTCCTTGTGCTGGTTTCAGTGTTCCTGCTCGTGTTCGCGCAACATGATCAGCAGCATTCGCGCCGGCTCGATCGCCCGAACAGCATGCGGCACGTTCGCTGGCATCAGCACGACCGATTGCGGTGTCGTCTGCACGTCACGCCCGCCGATCGTCAGGACAAGAGCCCCCGACAGCGTGATCGCGAGCGCATCGAACGGCGCGGTGTGCTCCGATAACTCTTCGCCGCCATCAAAGGCGAAGAGAGTGATGTTGCCTGCCGCGGTGCGCGCCAGCACACGGCTGGCAATGCCCTGGGCCGTTGCCGTCACCAAGGTTTCCAGCGCGAAGAGTTCGCCGGGCGGAAGCGTGCTCGCCATCGTGTCCTACTCTCCGTTCTGCGTGTATGTTCGATCCTGCCCAGGAACGTCAGCAGTCCGACGTTCAACGCCAGGCCGCCGGCGCTGACTGCCGCCGCCGGCCACACGACGGAATCGTCCCCGCCGAGCCACGCGTTCATCGTCGCGGTCAGCAGCCAGAGCTGCAGGATCACGATCATCAGCACGAAGACCAGCATCCCGTAGACGATGGTCGTCCGCTGGTCGCGGCTGAACGGCCGCTTCGCCGAGGCGTTCATATCGTCCGCTCCTCGACGCCGACGGCGTAGATGTCTCGTCCCCTGATGTCGAGCACGATTCGGGTCAGCGGCCGGCGAGGCGGCCCGGCGGTGGGCGCACCCGTCCGCAGGTCGAACCGTCCCTCGTGACAGGGACAGTAGAAGCTGCCTTCGGCCGGCCGGGGAATCACGGCACACGACAAGTGCGTGCACTTCTGGCTGAAGGCGACGAACTCGCTCGTCGTCAGCCGCACCAGCAGACAGGGTTCGTGCTCGTTCGGGTAGGTGAAGACGACCGCGGCGCCGACGGCCAAATCGTCGACGGACGCGATCCGCTGCATGCCGGTTGGCCGGCGCGCTTCCGGTACCAGTTCTGTACGCCAATCCACACCTGTCCCAGCGTGAACGCGGCGCTGGTCAAGACGAGGAACTTCATGAAGTCCCGGCGCTCGACGTAGAGATCCTGCGGCCAGTCGATCGGGAAGTCCTGCCGCCAGGCTGGTTGGGCGTCAGCGGGCGCGAAGTCCGGTGCGATCGTGATCTGCTCGCGCTCGAACCCGGGTGCATAGAGGTTGGCGGGTGCCGTACCGGTCAGACCTTCACGCCCTGGCGAGTTGATCGCCGGATCGATTGGGCGACGTGGATCGGAACGGACGTCGGCCATTGCTACACCTCGACCTCGGCAAACGGATCGCTCTCGACCGCCGCCGCGGCAGGCGCGCTCACCACCTTCAACGACACGGCGCGGTTCCGCGGCTGCTCGTCCATTGCCGCGGTGACATCGACGTGTGGCGCCGCGCTCGTCAGCTTGCGCGGCACCATCACGTAGACCTGCGTGGTGATCGTCTGCTCGCCGAACTGGAAGGTGTTGACCGGCGCCGAGAGCGGGCGCAACTGTTCGATCTGTTCGCGCGTGCCGAAGAAGAGCGCCTGGCTCGGGCACACGGTCGCGCACATCGGCTTCTTGCCGACGCTCGTGCGGTCGTAGCACATGTCGCACTTCATCATGATCTTGCGGTCTTCGTAGAGCTCGGGCACGCCGAACGGGCAGGCGACCACGCAATTTCCGCAGGCGATGCAGCGCGGCTTTCGTGCCGACTGCACGACGCCGTCGCCGGTGCGCTTGATCGCATCGGCCGGACAGACCTCCGCGCACGTCGGCTGCTCGCAGTGCATGCACACGACCGGCACCGTTTGGACGCTCTCGGACCGGTTCACGTATTCGAGGTGAATCATCGACTCGCCGCGATGCGTGTCGCACTCGGAGCACGCCTGCAGACACGCCTGGCAGCCGATGCAGCGGTTCGGATCGATGAAGAAGTGGAGGTAGTCCGGTTTGGCCATGTGATCGTCCTGCCCGTCTATTGCTGCGGTTCGAGCACCGCCGCGTAGTCCGGCGGAGCATCCGCCTTGCGCACGCGACACCCGCACACCTTGTATTGCGGAATCTTGCTGATCGGGTCCTGCGCGGCCACGGTCAGCTGGTTCGCGCTCTTCCGTCCCGCCCAGTGATAGGGGATGAAGATCGTGTCCGGACGGATCGTCGTCACCACCTGCGCTCTGAGCGTGATGGTCCCCCGCCGTGTCTCGGCCGTCGTCCAATCACCGTCCGCGATCCCGAGCTTCGCCGCCAGCCGCGGATGCATCTCGATCCGCGGCTCCGCGTACTGTTTGACCAACGGTCCGATGCGGCGGGTCTGCGTGCCGGAGAGGAATTGACTGACCACCCGGCCCGTGGTCAGGTAGATCGGGTACTCGTCGCTCGCATCGTCAACCGGCGGGCGATAGTCGGCGACGTTGAAGCGCGCGCGGCCGTCAGGGAAGTAGAACGGTCCACTGCCCTTGGCGACCGGGTTGTAGCTGCCGCGCTCGAAGAGCCGCGGTGTGCCGGGGTGGTCATCGAGCGCCGCACCAGTCCGGGGATCCTCGCTGTAGCACGGCCAGAAGACTCCGAATTGCTGCGTGATCTTCTCGTAGGTTACGCCTGAGTAATCCGCAACACCGCCTTTGCTCGCGACGCGCAGCTCCTCGAAGATCTCGCGCGGCTCGGTAAACGTGAAGCCATGCGGCCGGCCGAGCGCCTGCGCGATGTCCTGGATGATGCGCCAATCCTCACGCGCGTCGCCGGGGCAGTCGACAGCCTTGTTGATCTTGATGATGCGGCCCTCAACCTGTGTCACCGTCCCTTCGTCCTCTTCGTGCAGGCTTCCCGGCAGTACGATGTCGGCGTGCCACGCGGTGTCATTGAGGAAGAAGTCGATGGCGGTATAGAACTCCAGCTTCTCGAGGCAGCGCGTGATGAAGGCGTTGTCCGGCAACGACACTTTCGGGTTGAAGCAAATCGACAGCAGGCCCTTGATCTCGCCGCGGTCGATCTTGCGGAACAGCTCGTAGGCGTCAACGCCAGGGCCAGGGAGCTCCTGCTCGTCGATCCCCCAGACACCAGCGATGTAGCGGCGGTGTTCGGGATTGCTGATGTCACGCCAGCCCGGGAGTTGATCACATTTCTGCCCGTGCTCGCGACCGCCCTGTCCGTTGGCCTGGCCGACGATGGTGCCGTAGCCGCTCTTCGGTTTGCCGATCCGGCCTGATGCGAGGACGAGGTTGATCGTGCCAAGCGCGTTCTGCACGCCGTTCGAGTGATGTTCGATGCCGCGGGCGTGGAAGAGGAAACTCGTCTTCGCCGTGCCCCACCACTCGGCGGCCTGCATCAACGCCCGCTGCGGCACGCCGGTCACCTCCGCGGTCCGCGGCAGCGTCCACTCGCGGCAGTACTCGGCGACCTGCTCGAAACCGATCGTGTGGGTGTCGATGAACGCGTGATCGAGCCAGTCGCGCTCGATCATGATCTGCAGCACGCCGGCGAACAGGGCCGCGTCGCGCCCCGGCTTTACCGGCAGATACAGGTCGCAGGTCCGGGCGGCGGGCGTGATGCGCGGATCCTGGATGATGATCTTCGCGCCCTGCTCGCGCGCCTGCCAGATGTAGTTGGTGGTAATGGGCGAACATTCGGCGACGTTCGATCCGGCGACCCAGATCACATCGGTGCCGACCATGTCCGACCACGGATTGGTCGTGCGATCGATGCCGAACGCCTTCTTGTTCGCGGCGCCCGCGCTCACCATGCACAGCCGTCCGTTGTAGTCGATGAATGGTGTTTTCAGGCAGACCCGCGCGAACTTGCCGAGCAGGTAGGTCTTCTCGGTCGTGAGGCTGGCGCCGCCGAGCACCCCGATGGCTCCGGCGCCATGGGTTTTCTGAATGCGGTCGATCTCACCGGCCACGCGGCCGATGGCCTCGGAGTACGGCAACGAGCTGAAACCTGAAGGAGAAGACGTATCCCGCCGCAATGCCGTCGTCAGCCGATCGGGATGCGAGCCCTGCAGGTAGCGCTTCACTCCCTTGGGACACAGCATGCCTCGATTGAACGGGAAATCCTCCCACGGCTCGAAGCCAATTACCTCGTTGTCGCGGACCTTGAGCTGAATCCCGCACTGCTGCCCGCAGAAGCAGCAATGCGTCTTTACGAGCCGATCGGGCTCGACGCTCGTCGACAACCGCATGCCGGTCATCGCGGACAGGTGCGGTCCGAATCGATCGATGATACGCAGGGGATCGACCGGAATCTCAGCCACGCTTTGCTACCTCTGCTTCTCGGTTCCGCCGAAGTCCCCGGGCGAAGCCGGCCCTGCGTTCAAATGCTGCTGCCACAATGCCCCCTGCGCCAGACCGAAGAGCGCGCGCCGGCATCTAGGGCAGACGTCCTGGTAATGCCCGCCGCCCGGCAGCTCGTAGCGAAAGCCGAGTTCCCGCTCGACGACGGCGAGGTCGCGCACCATCAGCTGCGAGGCAAAGGGCTGCCCGCAGCGCCGGCACGCCGCCTGTTCACCGCGTGCGCCCGCGTCCTTATAGAAGCCGACACCGAGTTGCGCCGGCCGCTGGAAGATGTGGAACAGCTTGCCGAACGGCAGCCAGAGCAGCGTGACGATCACCGTTACGGCATGGAGAATCGCGAGGAACTCGTACGCATATCCCCGCATCCACGTGTAGCTGGCCGTCAGCATCAAGCCCGTGACGCTGATCGCGAAGAGCAGGAGCAGCGGCAGGATGTCCTGCCCGAACTGCTGCACCGCGACCGCGCCGTGATCGATCATGCGGCGCCGGAACGCGATCATCACGCCGGCGATGACCAGGAACGACGACCACACGAGCCCGTGAAAGATGACAAAGGCGAAGGCGGACTCGACGGGGAAGTCCTGCATCGGAATGCCGAACACGAACGTCCGGTACATGTGCAGGTCGCCGGGGACGGTCTCGAAGTGGATCCAGCCCCAGACCAGCGGAAACGTAATCGCCGCCGCGAGCAGGCACCCCCACATGATCAGCCAGTGCGCGAGCCCGCGGAGCCGGCCGCGGCGGAAGATGTACGCGTTGGCGGCGAACTCGATCAGCGCGCGACGGCCGAGGCTGACGGTGTTGCTGGCCACTGCGCGCCGTGAGAAGAAGGCTTGCCATCCGCGACGCCAATACATCCGCGTCGGTGGACGATGTAGCCACATCGCGTAGCGATAGCTGATCCCGAACGCCGCAAAAAGCGTCGCGAAGGTGTAGCCGACGAGCGCCGCATCGAAGTGCTGAAGGTTTCGCGACCCGACAACGATTGCCGCCGCCAAGCGTGGCCGTGACGAGAGCGGCCCACGCGCCTGCTCTGACGCGCTCGAGCGCCTGTCGCGCGGCCACCGGGAGAGACCGCGTCCATTCCACGTCGCCTGGGTGAAATACGCGCTGATTGGCTGCGCGCAGGAGCAAAGCAGTCGCAGACAGGAGAAGGAACCCGGGCCATATGGCGCCGAGTCGATCGCGAAAGACACCGAGGAGCAGCGGCGGGAAGAACCCGCCCAGCCCGCCGAGGGCGCCGACGAGGCCGGTCACCGTGCCGGTGTCTTTCGGGAAGTGCTCCGGCACCAGCTTGAAGACGGCGCCGTTGCCGAGTCCCATCAGCATCGCGCATCCCAGGGCGCCGACAGTGAACGGCACCATGGACGGCCACGTCAGGAGCAGAGAAAAGAGGGCAACGCCACCGAAGACCCACGACAGCACCTGGGCTCCGCCGATCCGATCTGCCAGCCATCCGCCCACAGGCCGCATCAATGTCGCGAGGACGACAAAACCAGCTGCACGGAATCCTGCGTCGGCTGGAGCGAGGCCGAATTGCGCGCGCAGCAGCGTCGGCAGATAAATCGAGAACGCAACGAAGCCGCCGAAGGTCAGGAAGTAGAAGGCGCCGAGCAGCCAGGCCGTCGGCGCACGGCGCAGCAACGCCATCATCGCGGCGACCGTGGCGGGACGGCCGGCGTGCTGGTGGATTCCGCGCTAACAGAAAGTACGCTACCGCCCAAGCCAGGAGCAGCACGCTTGTGCCGCGAAACACGACTTCCCAGCCAAAGCGGGCCGCCACTACCGGGCCGACGAAGACAGCCAGCGACTGACCCATCGTTCCCAGGCCGTAGACGCCGAGCGCCGTGCCCTGCCGGGCCGCCGGGGTCCAGCGGGACACGAAGGCCGCACCCACTGCGAACGATGAGCCGGCCATGCCGACGAGAAATGCCGCGACGAGGAGCGAGCCGTAGCTGCCGGTCATCGGAACGACAAAGGCAGCCAGCGAGGAAAAGGCGAGGAGTGCGGTGAACACGACCCGTCCGCCGTAGCGATCCGTCAGCATGCCCATCGGCAATCGTGCCAACGAACCGAGCAGCACCGGCACCGCCACCAACAGCGCGGTTTGAGACGCGGTCAGACCGTAGAGGGCTGTGAAGATCGATGCGAGCCCGCCCACAAGGCCCCACGCGGCGAACGACAGCGCGAACGAGATCGTCGCAAGGATCAACGCGCGCGTCGGGGACGCGACCGCACCTTTTACGGGACCGCCGGATGGAATACCGTCGAGAGACGTGTCGCGCATGTCGTGGCTCGTCTGACGCTCGCGTTCGCAACCGCCAGCATACAGCGCTTGCTGCACCGATGCGGCGAAACCTTGCTGCGTTCGGCGCGCTGTCATAGCATGAGCGCCAATGGCAAACAGCATCGGCGGAGCCACGACATTCGCCCGCTCCAGTCAGGAACCATCACCTGCCACCAACAATGAGATGTGAATCACCGAACTCGTGCCACAGGTATCGCGCCTCGATGGCTTCACGATACGCGCGATCGAGGTGAGCAGAAGGCGCATCGCCGCCGGCCGCGACGATCACCTGCTTCACCATCTCCAGATGCGTGGCGCGCGGTTCGTGCAGCCCCGTGATCATGCCGGTCACCGCTCGCAGCGGACGCTCACGAGTGATCACGAGATTTGTCCAACCCTCGCCTGGTGACGTCGTCCCGCGATCGTCGGTCACAGTCTCGAGCGCACGTACGACTGTCGTGCCGACGGCGACGATGCGATGTCCGCCGCGCCTGGCTGCATTGACACGCTCCGCCGTCTCGGGCGTCACGCGAAAGTACTCCTCGTAGGGCGGCTCATGCTGCTCCAGGCTCGCCACGCCTGTATGGAGCAGCAACGGTGCGATCTGCACTCCGTGAGCGATGAGTCGCGTTACGAGCATGTGGGTAAACGGTCGTCCGGCGGAGGGCATCTCGGCGCTGCCAGGCTCGGTGGCGAAAACGGTCTGGTACATGGAAGACGGCCACGATGCCGGAACGTATTTGTAGCGAATCGGTTTTCCAAACCGCTCGAGATATGCCAGCACCGGCTCGGGTAGCTGCAGCACCGCCAGCCATAAGCGCGATCTGCCTGGCCAGCGAGGCAAACGGGTAAGGCGCAAGCAGGTTGATGCCGCCTCCGTGATCCAGCTCCAACCTGCTTCCTGCGCGCACATCGTGATCAGCGGACGTGCCCGTGGGTCCGTGGCGGCGTACCTCAACCACCCAGAAATTTCCCGGCATGTGCGTCGAAAGGTGAACCTCGATTGCGTCCCCGGATTCAGTCCGCGCGTCGAGAGCCGCCTTCAATGTTCCGCTGGTGTTGACGACCAGGAGGTCGCCGGGCGAAAGCCATCGCGGCAATTTGCTGAAGCGCGAGTGATGAATGGCGTCGGTGGCAATACTCGACACCAGCAGCCGCACATCGTCCCGCTCGAGGCCGCGCGCCTCCGGCGGCTCGGCCGCCTCGAGATGAGCCGGCAGTGTGAACGCGTCGATCACACCCGCTGCAGCCATCGCGCGTCCTCCTGTTGGGCAGTGAATCGTTGTCCGTGGATATCCTTGAAGTCCTGCCGGAACAACCAGGTCCAGAACGGCATGGTGACATCTGGCAACGGCCGATCCGAGATGTCCTGATCCGGATAGGCCTCCTGATGCATGCGGGTCTGCATGTCTCCGGGATCGACGAGAACTGCCGACACTCCCTTGTCGTGCAGTTCGGCATCGAGTGTGCGAGTCAGCAGCTCCAATGCGGCCTTCGTCGCGCCATACGGGCCCCACCCTGGATATGCTCCTGTCGCGGCGTCGCTCGTGATGTTGACGATCAGGCCTCCGCGGTCGGCCAGTAGTGGCGTTGCCAGCTGGATCAGCACCAGTGGCGCTCCGACATTCACCGGGAACAAGCGACCGAAGCGCGGGACATCGAACGTCAGGAGCGGGCCGATGCTTCCGAGTTCCGACGCGTTGTTGATCAGCACGTTCAAGCCACCCATGCGACGAGCTGCGTCGATCATGTCCGCGCGCACCGCCGCATCGGTGATGTCACCTGCAACCGTGACGACGGCAGGCGCGTCATGCGACAACTGCGCCTCGGCGTCAGCGAGGGCTTTGCGATCGCGGCCTCCGATCACCAGCCCGTAGCCCAGCCCGGCGAGAACACGGGAGATCACCAGCCCCAGCCCGCGGCTGGCGCCTGTTACGAGAGCGATTCGAGTCGGGTTTGTCATTTGCGTCATGACTCAAGCGTCGAACTTCAAGTGCACTTGAAGTCAAGGGGAAGTTCACGCACACTCAGGTCATGGATGAACCATTGACCATCGGCCAAGTGGCGGCGCGCAGCGGGGTCGCGACGTCGGCGCTGCGGTTCTATGAAGAGCAGGGGCTGATCGTGGCTTTGCGGAACGATTCCGGACACCGCAGATTTCCCAGGAGTGTCCTTCGCTGTGTGGCGTTCATCGTGTTCGCCCAGAAGGTGGGGTTATCGCTCGAGGAGATCCGCGCGGAACTTGCCCGGCTGCCCCGCAATCGTGCGCCGGAGCGCGCAGACTGGGCGAAGCTGTCCAGAAGCTGGACGTCGCGGATCGATCAACGCATCGCAGAGCTGCAACGGATGAAGTCGAGTCTCAGCGAATGTATCGGATGCGGCTGCCTTTCGCTCGATCGTTGTCAGTTCGCGAATCCGGGAGACCGCGCAGCACGCCGGGGCGCGGGGCCGCGTTACTGGATCGGCTAGCGGGCGCGTGACCAATCGGCCATGACCGTCATCGCGTCGTTGTAATTGCCTCCCTCGGACAAGTACACCAGCCTGCCAGCCTGCGACACCGAGAACACACCGAATACAGGCATAGACCCGGGCGACAGGAGGACGCCATTTGCGAGTGGGCGTGGAGCTCCAGTGATCGTCAGCCTGTTGTGATCGAATGGTTGCGCCATCAAGGTGTGGTTCTGCATGAAGAGCAGATGACCGTGAGAATAGGTGACGCTGCCGGAATCAAACGTCCCGATGAGTGTTCTGTCGGTCGAATCCAGCGAGGTGACGTAATACGAGTTGTTCCGGCCGTTTCGAGAGGTGACGCGATAGATGATCTGTCTGGTGCCGGCAAGGAAATATGGCCGCACCTGGGCAGCTTCGTCCTCCTCCGGATCGGGGAGGGCCATGACCGGACCGCCGTTCGCGGAAATACGCCGGAGCGGGCCGGAGAACGGCGAAAACACGATCGTGTTGTCGGGCCCCCACGTGCCGCCGCGCTGGCTCCGAACCTCGCATAATGCCGTCGGCACGCCGGATCGATCGACGTCGAGCCGTTTCAATTTTCGATCGGCAAAAAATCCAATCGAAGCACCATCTGGCGACCAGAACGGTGAGACACCATCCTCAGTGCCGGGCAATTGCCTGGCGTCATCGACCGCGAGCGAGCGAAGCCAGAGCGCCGTTCCGTCTTCCGTGCGCCCGCTGAAGACGACGCGGCGGCCGTCTGGCGAGATCGCGAGGATGGTGTTCGGCACGCCATCGTCGACGGCTTGAGCCCATCTCACACCCGGCGGCAGACTGATGAACGCCGGCACGCGAGACACAGGTGGAGCGATATCGATGGCACGAGTGGCCGCATCGACAACAGGGCGGTCCGCCTCGCCCTGCCGATCGGTCGCGATACGCGCCATCAGGCTCGCGAACACGATGCCGCCAAGGAATGCCAGCGCGACAATCAAACGACCCCAGCGAGGCTTCGATGGACCGGCAATGTTTGCGCGTCCGGCCAGCACGTCATCGATTTCGAGACGTGCGTCGGCGATGTTCGCCAGCCGCCGCCCGCGATCTTTTTCGAGGCATCGGCGCAGCAGCGTCCGAACCGCGGATGGCGTTGCGCCGGGCAACGCCGCCCAGTCTGGTTCTCCGCGCATGACGGCGGCGAGCGTATCTGCCACCGCCACACCGGGAAACGCACGCTTGGCCGTCAACATTTCGTACAACAGACAGCCAAACGCCCAGATGTCGCTTCTTGCATCAACGTGGTCGCCCATCGCCTGCTCAGGGCTCACATAGGCAACTGTGCCGACCAGTGCCCCCTCTTTTGTGCCGCCAAGGGTAATCGTGAGATCTGAACCGTCGGGCTCGAAGTCGGACCCGCGTGCCAGCCTTGCCACGCCGAAGTCGAGCACCTTTATGTCGCCGCCGGCGGTCGTCTTGATGTTCGATGGCTTCAAATCACGATGAACGATCCCTTTGCTGTGAGCGGCCTGGAGCGCCGCCGCAATGCCCGAGGCATAGCGCAACGCGTCGCTCACCGGCATCGGGCCCCTGAGAAGCCGTTGCTGGAGCGTCTCGCCTTCGACGAGCTCGAAAATCAGGAACGGCGCGTTTTCGCTTTCGACGATGTCATAAAGTGTGCAGATGTTCGGATGATTGACCTGCGAGATGAGCCGCGCTTCCCGTTCGAGGCGGGCGAGACGATCCGGATCGGTGGCGAACGCGACCGGGAGCACCTTGACGGCGACCTCCCGTCCCAGGCGAGTGTCGCGCGCCCGATAGACCTCGCCCATCGCGCCGTGGCCAAGCAGGCCGACGATTTCATACGCGCTGACCCTGTCGCCGGTCCGTAGCGCCGTCATTAGGGACATTGGTGACGGAGGTTAGACGGATACGGGAGGACGGAGGTTGCACCCGAATCAGCGGGAAGCTCGAATCCTCTCCGCTTGTGCGGCGGTGAAAGTCAGCGCGCCCGTGGTTGCATCATGTAACAGCGCCTTGTCCCATCCTGCCTGCATCAGACCCGTTGGCGAATGCGGGGTCCCGAGAAGAAGGTGGCCCACTTCGTGCGCGATCACATGCGCGAGCAGGGTGCTGACATCGACACGAAATATACGTGCAAAGTCCTGGACTTGTTTCAAGAACACCTGGGCCATGGAACCGCCAGGCCTGCGTAATGCGACGCCCATCACCTGTGAACCTGCCCGCCCGTATCCGAGGGCGTGCATCACGATGTGCACTGTGAATCGCGGGGCCGGCCTTCGCTGCTCCGCGGCCTCGGGGAGGCAAGCTGTATCGATCCACCGCACCGTCAGACCCGCATCGGCGTAGATGCGTGTCACTTCATGAAGCGCTCTCTCCATGACATCGGGTGGAACGCGCGCGTGATTCACCATCTGCAGGTCGATCGGCAGGGGTTGCCCGGATTCACCAGCATCCGCTACGCTGACGCTCATCGCCACAACGGCTGCGACCATCCACCACTTCATTGGTGGATCCATTGAAAGATGGCGCCGGTCGTGCTGTCGTTAGGGAGCGATTAGGATTCGCTCAATTTTCAGCAATATGCGGATGACATTCGGACCCTGGACGCTCGACGCCGATCGCCGCTTGCTGACGCGACGCGGCAATCCGGTGTCGCTGTCGCCGAAAGCCTTCGAGCTATTGAGGTTGCTCGCCGAGCATCACGAGAAGGCTTTCTCGAAGGCGGAGCTGCACCAGCATCTCTGGCCGAACACGTTTGTCTCTGACGGCAGCCTGACGATCCTCGTCGCGGAGATTCGTGAAGTCCTCGCCGACAATGCGGAGCAGCCGGAATATGTGAGAACGGTCCGCCGGTTTGGCTACGCGTTCTGCGCGGCTGTCGTCACAGGAGAAAACGCGAAGCCTTCTGAAGCGCCGCTCAGCAGCGGATGGTTGATCTGGGGAGACAAGAGCATCGGGCTCGCAGAAGGGGAGACGCTATTGGGCAGGGCAGCAGACGCGCATGTCCGCTTTGATGTGCCCGGAGTGTCCCGGCGTCACGCGCGCATCATCGTCGACGGCGCGGGTGTTACTCTCGAAGACTTGAACAGTCAGAATGGAACCTACGTGCGCGGCGAGCGAATCAGCAGCCGTACTACGCTCAGGGATGGCGACGAATTGGGCCTTGGCCCGGTCTCGATCGTCTTTCGAGTACTGTCGCCCGACAGCTCCACATTGCCGATGTGAGGAAGGTCTTAGCGAGCGGCAATTTCTTCGAACAGCTTCTTGCCGACGATTCGATGCACCACCGTCGAGGGATGACCCTCGTGATAGAAGAAGTACGTCGAGGGATCGCCAACCGGTGTTGGATCCTGATCGAAGATCGTCCGCCCAGCGCATGCGCTCGTCGTGTTGACGATGCCGTGCGCCGCAGGATGCTCCATCACTTCGTCGAACGCGGGTCCCCAGCGGTTCAGCCACAGATCGACGCCGGTGGCGCTGGCCTCTTCACGGACGAATTGTTCGTAGGCGGGATTCAGTCGAAGCCCCACGGCCGCGAACTGCGGGATCTTCGTCGGCAGTAGCGCAATCGTGAAGTGCCGCCCGCCGAGCTCACGAAGCATCTGGAGCTCCTGCCGGAGATTGGCGAGCGTGAACGCGGTGTCCCGCCGTCCATCGTTGAGTCCGCCGGCAAGAAAAAGAGCGTCGTCTGCGGGTCGAACGTCATCTCGCCGGCCTTCACGCGCGCCGCGAAGTCGCGCACCTGATTCATCATCCCGTAGCCGAGCAGCGCGTCTTTCACCTGGCGTCCCGTACCTTCACCGGTACCCGCGCCGCTCACGGCGAACACCAGGCTCTTTCCAGCCGCGCTGGCCGTCTTGCTCGATGCAACCTGCAGGCCCATCAGCCAGCCGAGATACGCAACCGCCGTTGGACCGTTGCCGTCAATGTACCCGGCGCCGATGTCCGAATAACTGTCGCCAAACACGTACAGCCGCGAATACCGCGTTGTCGGTCCAGGCGTCGGAACCGATTGCGCCAACAGCGAACTGACGATCGCGAGCGCCAGGAGCAGTGGCGCGGCCGCACGTCGCATGAGATCCTCCTTTCGCTGGAATTGTAAGACGAAAGGGTTCGATGCTGACGCGGGGTGAGAACGTTCGTTACGGGGCATCGTCCTTTCTTCCATCCGCCATCTCCAGCCAGTCGAGCTCTTCTTCTATTTCGTGAAACGCGTCGTCGCCGATTTCGTCGTTCGCGCGCATCGCGAGGACTTCTCGCCGCGCCGCGCGGAGCGCGGCGTGATGGAGATCGTTGTGAGCCGACCGGGCCGAAACAGCGGCGTCGGCTTCGGCTTCCTCCACCGCCAGGTGCGCGGTGAACTCTTCTCTGACCGCTCGCGCAAGCGCGGATTCGTCGCCGGCAAAGCTCGCCAGCCCCGCGTGCAGCGCACGCTCTCGCGCCGTGCGCACCTCGTGGCCCACAGGGTCGTCGTCGCGGAGATCGAGCGCGCGCAAGAGCACCTTGAGAGTCAGACCCTGGAGGACGAGCGTGCCGAGCACGACCGAGAACGCCGTCAGGAGGATGAGTTCGCGGAATGGAAAGCTCAGCGGCAATGCCATCGCGGCCGCCAACGAAACGATACCGCGCATGCCGGCCCAGGAAATGACCAGCCCGCTCCCGACGGTGGGCCGTAGCATCGGCCGCGGCGGATGAAATCCGAAGCGGCGGTCTCGCCATCTGATCACGGCATTGAATGACATATGCCAGGCAAACCGGACGGCGATGACCGTTATCAGGACAGCGATGGCAACGAGGAAATAGCGCTCTCGCTTCGCCTGGCTCCAGACCGTCGAGGATCGGCCGGATCTGCAGGCCGATGAAGATGAAGGCGAGGACGTTCAACGCGAAGACCACCGTTTCCCAGACCGCATACGCGGGGATGCGCGTTTGAGCAGGTATCTTCTCTGGCGCTTTGCGCGCCACCGTGACCGCATAACAAACCATCGTCAACACACCGGACAGGCCGATGTGTTCCGCGAGGATCCACACGCCGAACGTGGTCACGAACTGCAGAATGATCGCCGTCGGGACGTGCTGCGCGCGATCGAAGATCTGCAGCGCGAGCCAGCCGAGCGTTGGACCGACGACAAGGCTGCCTGCGACCGCCAGCAGGAAGGTCGGGACGACCTCTCCGGCAGAGAATGCGTTTGCCGCAACAGTGCCCACCGCCAGACGGTAGATCAGGAGCGAAGTCGCGTCGTTGAGAAGGCTTTCGCCTTCCAGGATCGTCAGGATCCGATGCGGCGGCCGCAGAGGCCGGAGCACGGCCGTCGCGGCGACCGCATCTGGCGGGGCGACGATGGCGCCAAGCGCGATCGCGGCTGCCCACGGCATCGCCGGAATCAGCGAGTGAGCGACGAATGCAACCGCAGCGGTCGTCAGTCCGACGGCGAACACGACCAGGCTGGTCACCGGCGCCCAGTTGTCACGAAGATCGCGCAAGGATGCGTCGTAGGCGGCGTCGAGAAGCATTGGCGCGACGAACAGCGCCAGCATGAGCTCGGGCGGGAACGTCGGCGACGGCGCGTCGGGAAGGAACGCGAGCAGCGCCCCGCCGATGGCGAGAAATACCGGATACGGCGCCCCTACGCGGCGTGCCGCAGCCGCGAGTGCCACCGCTGCCACGAACAAGACGAGAAGCTGCTCCAGTTCTCCCATAACTCACTCAGGTGTTGAGGGATTATCGCGTTTAAAGCGGATGGAGAGAAGACCAGGCGAGGCGACTGCGTAGTGCGTCGGCCGCAACAGACGGCGTGTGGATGCTATCAACGATAGCCGAACACGAGCGGGAATACGACGACCACCACAGCCGCCCATGTGGCGTAGACGGGGAGGTAAGCGATCTGCCATCGCTCGAGGGCAGCGAACGCGCCGCGGTGACGCAGGAAGGACGCATAGAGCCAGGCCGTCCACGCCAGGTTGACGAGCAGGATGAGATTTTCGCCGAGAGCCGCCACTCGATTCGGAGTGAAGCCAAACTCGGAGATCCGCGATGCGATCGCGGTGAGCGCCACCACATCGACCACGAGCGCGCTGACGACGAGCAGCAGTTGCAGGCCGTCGAAGAAGTCGGGCGGGGCCTGCGGGTCGCGCGCGGACGCGGCGTAGAGCACGAGGCCGACGACGACGGCCAGCAGCAGATCGAAGCCGATCAGGATATCCCGCCTCACGTCGATCGGATTGCCTGTCCACGCCATCGTCGCCAAAAACGCGAGGAGCAGAATCGTGAACAGCGGTGTGAACAGCCTCGTCAGCACCGGTGCCATGTTCTCGATGACGCTTTGCTTCGCCTCGACCAGCCAGGACCCGATGATAAGGGCGCCGGCCGCCCCGCACGGGATCAGCCAGCCCCCGATGAACCACCCGGGATTCATATTGATTGCCGAGAACAACATGGCGGTGAAGCCGGTGACGACTCCTCCGCCGAGTGCGATGAGTACGTAATAGATGGCCAGTTCGCCCGAGAACCGTACGAAGTCCATGCGCCGGCCGGAGGAGAACCAGCGGCCTCCGACGTACGCGACACCGACGGCCATCAGCCACAACGCGATCGGCAGGTGCAAAACGGTCAGAATGTGAGTGTCGCTGCCCTGCGGAAAGTTATCGAGCTGTTCTCGATTGTGGAAGGGGTAGAGATTGGCGAACACCGCGGCGGCCGCGAACGGCAACGCGAGCCACAGGCCCGTGGCAGCGCCCGACCCACGCTTCCACAAGAGGTAAATCGTCAACAGCGGAAAGACGAAGAGACTGGCGTTCCGGAAGTACAACGGCGGCACTTCCTGGTCAGGGCTGAGCGGAACACCGAAGAGCGCCGGCAGCTTGACGGCCAACGCCGCAGCGATGGCAAGGCCCAGGACGACGAATATCTCCGTGCGTGAGGTGTTCGCCGGCACCTCAGTATCGGGCGCCACCACCAACTGCTTCCACAGCCGCTCGGAGTGCTCGCGCGCGAACTCGCGGGACAGCGCATCGAGGTTGCCCATCCGCTTGACCGCCACCAGGAACGCTTCATCCCCGTCGAGGCCAGCTTCGGTGAGGGCCGCGAGCTGATCGCGAAGATGTCCTTCCAGTTCCTCCACGTCGGGACTGTGAACAGCCTGACGGCGGCGCAAGTACGTCCGCCACTGCGCGATTTGCTCTTCGAGCGGTCGATCGGCGATCGTCGTCATACTGTGCACGCTTTCATCCAGATTCCCCTGAGGGTGCCGTCCACGGCTTTCCACTGTTCCCGCTGGGCGGCGAGTTGCGCCCGGCCTTCTTTCGTGATCCGGTAGTACTTGCGCTTGCGGCCATTCTCGGAAGCGGACCACTTGGCCGCGACATAACCCAGGCGCTCGAGCCGGTGGAGCACTGGATAAAGCATGCCATCGGTCCACTGCAAGTGCCCGCCTGACAGCTCGGCCACTCGCTTGATGATCGCGTAACCGTAGCTGTCGCCTTCGGCAAGGATCGCGAGAACGAGCGGTGTGGCCGAAGCCGCGACCAGATCCTTGTTCATGTCCATACGTAGAAGAGTTATACATTGCAGTTCTATGTATGTCAACTCATCTAGACTTGTAGTTGCGTTGAGGCAACATGCATGCACCATCCCGCCAGGCGACTGTTCTTCTCGCGGTATCGCTGTCGGTCGCTGCTGGAACACTGATGGTTCTCCGGTCGAAACCCTCCGGGGCGAGGATCGCATTCTGGTTCGATCCAATCAGCGATGACACGCTCGAGACACTGCCGGAGACATTCGGCGGGCCAATTGATGCAGCAGAACTGAGGAAGATAGAATCGATCGCGGCCGCGGAAATTGCCCACGGATTTCGGGAATTCCAGATCACGCTCACGAGTCCATCCACGGCGACTTACCGAATTCGGGTGGTGGATAGTCTCCGGATTCCGAGCGCTCCGCGTGTGCCGGGTCCTTCGGCTGAGTCACGATCGATACCGGGCCTGGGAGGGCAGGGAGCCGTGAACTTTCGCCTGATCGCGCACAGCGCCATTACATTTGCGCCGGCCGGCGCCGATCGTGACGCCATGGTTGCGGCTATCGGCCGAGGCATCGGCCGCGCTGCCGTGCATGAGTTCGCGCATCAGCTTTTGGGATCAACGTCGATCCATGACACGAAAGACGTACGCAGCTACGAGTACGACTCAGCTGCGCGTTTCGAGCAGTATTACGGCGAAATGCACTGGGACATCGCGCGACCACTGATCGCGAAACGAGTTGGGCTCAAGAGCGAGGCGGTACACTAACTTCTGGTATGAGGAGATGCATGAAGACGATTCTGAGAGCGGCGCTGCTGTTAACTCTGGTGTCGGCCAAGGCGCAGGCACAGATAAATGCCGGCGATCTGAAGCCGGAACCAAGCCTGCCCTTCGCGATGACCCAAGTGGCGACGTTCAATCTGCCCTGGCGCATTGCCTTCCTGCCCGATGGCCGCATGCTCGTCACCGAAAAAGTCGGGCCGGTCTGGCTGGTGACTCAGCAGGGAGAGAAGACGCCGATCGACAACGTGCCGGCGGCCCTGCATCAAGGGCAGGGCGGCATGCTGGGCGTGTTCGTATCGCCGCACTACGCAAAAGACCACAGCGTGTACCTCACCTATGCGGAACCGGGCGACGGTGGATCGAGCCTGGCGCTCGCACGGGCGCGGCTGGCCATCGGCACGAACACGGCGAGCCTCGAAGGATTGCAGGTGCTGTGGCGAAATATGCCCAAGGGCCGAGGCGGACAGTTCGGCGCCGCGATCGCATTTTCTCCGGACGGGCAGTACCTTTATCTGACCGTAGGCGACCGGCAGCGCATGACACCCGCACAGGATCCGGACCAGCCACTTGGCAAGATCCTGCGCCTGACGCTCGACGGCAAGCCCGCGCCGGGCAATCCAATGGCCGGAAAGACCGGGGCGGCGACTATGTCGCTGATCAACCCTCCACGCGACACGGAACTGGCCAAGACCGCGCCCGTGATCAGCACGTATACGTACCCGGAACCAAACCTGACGCCGAGCGAGACCTGGACGACGGGTCACCGGACACCTTACGGTCTGGCGTTCGCGCCCGACGGCCGGCTATGGGAGATTGAGCACGGCCCGAGAGGCGGCGACGAGCTGAACCTGATCGAGCCCGGAAAGAACTACGGCTGGCCGCTCGTGTCTTACGCCACCAACTACAACCGCGTGCCCATTCCACATCCGGATACCAGGCCGGATCTCACCAAGCCGGTGATCTATTGGACGCCGATCATCGGGCCCGGCAATCTCATGTTCTACAACGGTGCGATGTTTCCGCAGTGGAAAGGCTCGGCTCTCGTCGGCGGAATGGAAACGCCAGACGCTCAACCGCATCACGTTCGACGGCAAGGGCGGAGCGACGCCTGCCGAACGCTGGGAGGTGGGGCACCGCATTCGCGACGTAGAGGTTGCTCCGGACGGCGCGTTATGGATGGTCGAGGACGCCAATCCAGGCGGGCTGTTCCGCGTTACCCCGAAGTAGGGCTCAGATCAATCCTGCCTGAGCGCGGCGACCGGATTGATCCGCGCTGCGCGCAGCGCCGGAACGAGCGCTGCACACGTGCACGTTGCGACAATCCAGAACACGCCCGCGGCGTAGGCGACTGGATCGAAGAGACGCACGGTCGATCCAATCTGCTCGGCTGCGGGCGTCGCGAGGAGCACGCCGCCGAGCGCGGCGGTGAAGCTGCCGCCGAGGAGCAGCCCGAAGCCGACGGGACGAGCCGACTGTAACAGCACGAGAGAGGCAACGCTGCGGGGGGTCGCGCCAAGCGCCATGCGCACACCGATCTCCCTGGTACGCCGCTCGACGAGGTATGAGAGCACGCTGAACAGCCCCGACAACGTCAGCAGCAGCGCCAGCGCTCCGAGTACCAGCGTCAACCAGAACGGAACCGCCAGAAGATACGCCTCTCCGCTTGCGATGGTCTGCAGCGTGGAGACCTGCCCCATGTTCGGATCGATCGCTGTCAGCCGATCGACGAGCGCGCGGCGCGTGCGCTCCGCTTCGCCATGAACGCGCATCGTGAGCGACGTCTTGCCAGCCTCTGGGCTAATCGGCACGTACGCACCTGCGCCCGGCATCCTGTAGCCCCCCATTCGAAAGCCCGGCACATCTCGTGCGATGCCGATGACGACGAGGTTGCGGGAGATCGGCGGCGGGTCTTCCGGCCCCCGCGTATCCCGTTCGGCGTCCGATTCGAGCCGAAGGACTTGCCCGACGGCGTCGGCGCCCGGCCACAGCTCACGCGCCACACTTTCGGATACGACCGCCACGGCAGAGCTTACGTTACGCTCCGCCTGGGTGAAGCCGCGGCCGCGCACGAGATCGATGTCGAGGACGTCAAAGTATTCCGGCGAGACGAACTGATAGGTGACAGTCGATTTGCCGCTCGCGCCTTCGGCAAATGCGGGGCGAGAACCCAGGACGCCCAGAAAGGTCGGCCATGACGCCGCAACAGAGGCGACCGCGGGATCACTCTTCACCATTTCGAGAATTGTGCCGCGCCGCTGCTCGTTCAGAATGTTGACATTGACGATGCCGGCAATGCGGAAGCCGGGATCGACCGTCGCTGCGGCCCAGGAGCTGCGGAGGAAAATAGCCGCGCAGATGAGAAGCAGCACCGATCCCGTCACCTGCAGCACGACGAGCGCATCCCGGGCCCGGCCCGGACGGGCATCCCGCACGACCTCGCCGCGAATCGCCCGCACCAGCTCCACGCGCGTGGCGTGAAGCGCCGGTGCGAGCGCGAAGAAGATCGTCGACATCATCGCGCCGGCCACCAGGAACAGCGCGACGCGCCAGTCTGCCGGCGGTGCGGCGATATTGATGTGGCCGATATCCGTCGGGAAGGTGCTCGTCACCGTGTAGACAACGGCGGCGAGCACGAACCGCGATACACCGAAGCCGAGCAGAGCAGATGTCAGGGCGAGCACGAGGCTTTCGATGAGCAGTTGCGCGATGACCCGGCGCCGCGATGCGCCAATCGCCATGCGGATCCCAATCTCTCGCTGACGCGCAACGCCACGTGCGAGCAGCAGGTTGGCGACATTCGCGCAGCCGATGATCAGGATGAGGCCGAACGCGAAAAAGAGCGGTGTGAACGGCAGCAATGCTTCTGGTGTGAGCGGGATCGTGCCCGTGCTCGGTTCGAGCACGATGCTCGCAGGGAGCCGCTCGGCAGAACGTTCAGCAGCGCGCCGCGCATCCCACGCGCGGAGCTCCGCGACCGCCTGCTCGCGCGAGATACCGGGCCTGAGCCGCCCCACGATTCGCAGGCCGCTGGAGCCTTCACTTCTCGCGCCGGCGCGGAAGTCGTCGGCGACGGAAAGCGGCGCCCAGAACTCCGGGGCGATCCACATGAGTCCACGAAAGTCCTCCGGCATCACCCCGACGACGTGAAATGTCGCTGCGTTTATCCGGATTGTGCGATTGATCACGCCCGGATCGGCAGCGAAATGCCGGGACCAGGTCCGGTGGCTGAGGACGATGACCGGAGGACGCCCTGGCTGGTCGTCCGACGGTGTGAGCGTGCGCCCGAGCGCAGCGCTGACGCCGAGGACGTGGAAGAAGTTCCCCGTGACGAGCGGGCCCTCCATCCTGCGGCCTTCGATCAAGGCCTCGCCGTCCTCGCTTGCAAATGCATCGGAGAACACGCTCGTCTCGCGGAGGAGCGCTTCATACTGCGGGCGCGTGTAGGTTTCCTGCAGCGCGTTGGCGGATTTTTGACGTTCGACCGCGAACAGTTCGTGCGGCGCGCGCACCTCATCCACCTGAAAGATCTGCGCGTTGAGGATGGTGAAGACGCAAGCGACCAGGCCCAGGCCGAGCCCGACGGTCGTCACGATGGTCAGGGCCACGAGGGGCGCCCGGAGGAACAGCCGCCAGGTGTATCGGATGTCTCGGGCGGCGCTGTCCAGTTGAATCCGCACCTTCTCGCGCACGGTGCCCCAAGAGACGGAGCTGAGGGCCCTAAAGTTCATTCAGGCGAGGATAAGATCGGCTCATGACGAGTTGGGATGCGCCGCCGCGCCCCGTGGGGAAGAGCCCCTGGCGGTTTCCACCCCCTTCAGCGTGGCCCGAGACGGATCTCGTCGATCTCGGCGCCGATCTCACGCCCGCCACCGTCATTGATGCCTACCGGCGCGGAGTGTTCCCCATGGGGCTCCCGGAGTTGTCTGGCCTCCTCGCCTGGTGGTCGCCGAATCCCCGCGGCATTCTGCCGCTCGACGGGCTTCGCGTGACGCGTTCGATGCGGCAGAGCGCGAAGAAGTTCGACGTTCGCGTCGATACCTGCTTTGCGCGCGTGATGAGCAGTTGCGGCGATCCGTCGCGTGGGGACAGCTGGATCACCGGGGAGTTCATCGATGTCTACACGCGCCTGCATGAGCTCGGCTGGGCGCACAGCGTGGAGGTGTTCAATCGCAGCGGCCAGCTCGCCGGAGGTTTGTACGGCGTGCGGATCGGGGGCATGTTCGCCGGGGAATCGATGTTTCACCTCGAACGCGACGCGTCCAAGGTTGCGCTGATGGCACTGGTCGATCTGATGCGGTCGAGCGGCATGACGCTGCTCGACGTGCAGTGGAACAGCGAGCATCTGGCATCGCTTGGCGTGATCGATGTCTCACGCTCCATCTATCTCTCGCGGCTTGCGTCTGCGACAGGGCTCGAGGCCGACAGCCGGAAAGGAAGTCGCAGCGTCAGAACTTGAAGCCGAAGGCGTTCGACCATCCCCAGTCGTTCTTCGACAGGTCGGGTGGCGGCTCGCTGTCGAAGTTCTCGAAGAGACTCACTCTGATATACCAGTCACCGGGGAGATTGAAGTCAATGTCGAACGTGTAGTTGATTCGGTAGCGGTCGTCGATTGTCAGGCTGGGGTAAAAGTTGAATCGCGTGACCAGGTCGAAGATTTTCAGCTTCTCGGTCATGAACTCCGTTCCGATGTATGCCTCGCCAGAGTCCTTCGTCGCGATTTCCGGGTCCGTATAGTCCTCTCTGGTCCATGCCACGCCGCCCCCCAGGGCGAGGTACTGCGACGCCGAACGAAGCAAATACCGCCCGCCGCCACCGCCGATCGTCGTGCGAAGGTCAAGGCTCTGTTCGTCGCTGTTCAGGAAGTCCTGCATGGTATTGGCGTACCAGCGATCGCCCAGGAGATACCGGAAGTCATTCCCCAGATTCCAACGCTGTGTTTCGGGCGCGTTCGACTGCGAGCTCTTGAACACGTTACCGACGACGGTATCGACCACGTGTTCGTCCCTGTACAGAAGGTTGCCGCCAATGGTGAGCTGCTTGGCCTCGTTCGCTTGCGTCATGCTGTAGCCGAAGTCGAACGCCGTCTCGAACCTCGACCAGAACGATCGCTCGAACGGCTGGATCACCGAGATGTCGGCGAGAACGACGGCGACTCCTCCGACCTGGACAGCCTTATTTCCCACATCGGCCGTCAACGAGCCAGGCACACGCCGCCCGTCGAACGTCTCGATCAGGAATTGACGAGGGCTGTTGATCGATGCGACCTGGTCCCACTCGATCTTGAAATCGGAGTCCGAATACGCGGTGGAGATGGTCAGGACGTCTTTCTCCACACTAATGATCTCGCCCGTAATCGTCTCGCCGGTCGTCGTGGTGACGGTGTCGGTTTGCGCCAACGCGGCGGAGGAGGTCGCAAGCAACAGAAGAACGCCGAACGCCGTGACTCGTTTGATCATCGAGAGCATGTGTTCACCGTAGCCGGACGATGAGCCCCGCCGAGAACTCGGCCTGCCACACGACGTCAACGTTGACGCTGGAGATGCACGTGCCTGGCGTGCAGGCAAGGAACCTCATATCGGCATCCACGAAGGTCGCATACAGGCGGCTATCGAGGCGCACTCCGAAATGTGAAGTCGGGAAGAGTTTGACGCCGCCACCGGCGCCCGTCGTGAATCGGATCTCGCTGTCGCCTTCTGCGGCGTAGCGCGTGAGGCCGAGCACACCGGTCAGAAACGGCCGCACCCGCCCGCTTAAAAACTCGCGCAGCCCACCGCCCTGCACGTGATCGACGGTGATGTGCCTGAGCGTCGCGCGATCCAGGGGCCCCGCCGGAATCGATACGTGAGCGCTTTGGCGGGTGACCAGCGCTTCCACCTGAAGTCCATCGTACAGTGGCACGTTGAGTACGAAGCCCAGCGCGGGCGAGCCGTCGAGATCGACAGGGTGCTCGGCGACGAGCTCGAAAAAATCCCCACCGAAACGATATCCGCCAAACGGCATCAGCTCGACGCCCTGTGCGCGGAGGGGCGCAGCGAACGCGACGAAGCTGATGCCTAAGGCAGCTATCGCATTAGTGGCCCTCGCCATACGAACGGCGGCGCGCGATAGTCAGCGCGAGCCCGAGCGCGAGCGACAACACACTGACGAGTGCGAAGAGCGGCCATGACGTCGCGGTCTTCGGCAGAGTCGTGGCCGTCCCGCTCTGTGCCTGGGGTGCCGCCGATGACGAACCAGAACCAGATGCCGACATGCTCTTCGACGCGGCCTGCGACGAGGCCGACGAGGCTCCCGCAGGTGCCTTTGCAGCAGCGGCTGCGGTCGATGTGGTCGCCTGCACTTCTTTTTCGGTCATGACCCGTGGCGGCATTGACGTGATGATGGTCGCCGACAGCTGATCGCCCTGACGGAACTGGCTCAGTTGTGCAGGTTTGCCATCCCGCATCAGTCTGACCCCGCGCTTGTCGAGTTCCTGCTGCGAGAACATCTTGATTCCCTCGTCTGTCCTGACGATGATGCTGGTACCAGTACTCTGCATGACCGTGCCATTCTTCACCTCGGTGACCGTCACCGGTGTATAGGTCGTCTTCGTTGTAATGGTGGCGGTTCCCTTCATGCCGGCTTTCAGCTGGCCCACGGCCAACGGTTGCCCGTTTACCATGAAGCGGAAGTCTGGGGGAACGTTTACCTCCCTCGTGCCTTCCGGCATTCTGACGACCAGTAGATTGCCGTCCACCGCGACTATTTCGAAGGTCTTGGTTTCGGTCGATGTCGCTGTCGTCTGTGCCATCGACGCAACACTCGTGAGACACACCATCGCTACGGCTAGGACCACTCGACTGATTAGACGTGTCATACGCGTTCTCCTTCTGATTGACGGAAGTTGTGGGAGAGATCTGTTGCCACCTGAACGGCACGGACAATGAACCGGTAAGGCGCTTCGCCGACGAAATAAAAGGGATAACAAGTGACCAGCGTCAGCACGCGTGTGGACGTCGGGTCGAGCACCGAAACATCTTCGGGGTTGACGACCCAGGTTCGCTCCACACGGTAGGTGTCCTTACCCTGCAGCGTGTCGAGCTCAATCAGGTCGCCAGGCGCGATGTCCTTGAGTCCGCGGAAGAACCCGTCGCGGTGGCCCGCGATGGCCAGGTTCCCGTCGGTTCCAGGCTGCGCGGTGCCCTCGATATGACCGACGGCCCGGTCCAGCGTGCGTTCGTCGGTGCCGGGCAGCACGGATACCTCGAGACCAATCTTCGGGATCCGCAGCACGGCGGCAGGTGCAGGGGTGTCGGTGGTGCTGGGATCCTCCTTGACAAGCCGGACAGCCTCGAAGCGGCGAAGGTCGTCTTGTGCCGACGTGGCAACGTCGAGCTGGAACGCGCCCCACCACATCAGGCCGGCAAGGCCGAATGCCCAGCTCGCGCACTCAACAAACCGCAGAAGCCGGAGGCACGTCGATTTCATCCAGTTCCTTACCGCCATTAGTCACGGCGATCACCAAGTACGGTGACCGCCAGCGAGCACCCGAGGAAATTCCTCAAGTAAACGCGTGAGCCGGGCGTGATAGTAGTCCAAGGGGCAGGAACGATGCCAGCCGCGGCGAATGTTGACGTTCTGAGGCGGGACTCAGAAACCGACCGATCCTGTAATCTGCGCGGCGTACCCCTGAAAGGTCGAGCGGTTCGAGAACTCCTTGAAGTACTTGAAGCCCAGACTCACGTTTCGCTGGGGCCAGGCGAGATTTGATGTCAAGCCCACGGCATTGACCCGGTAGCGGGCCTGTGACTGGGCGGGGGATACGCCTGGGCCGGTCCTGTCCGTCGTCTGCCATTGGCCGTAACCGACCAGCCCGACCTGCACGCCGAGATCTCCGCGCGCCGGTATCGTGTGCGTCACTGAATAGTCGAGGTCCACGTTCTGGCCAGGGTGGATATTGGTGCCCTGCTGGGTTGTGTGGAATTCGTACATCTGAAATGCGGAGATGGATGTCGTCTTGCTTTGTGTGAGGTAGAACGTTTGACCCGAGGCGACGACGTGGGTCCAGTAGCCCGAACCGACGTTGCTCGTTGCACCTGGTGTGAACGCGCCGGTTGGCGCCAGGAATCCGTAAATTGTGCGGACTGACACGCGTTCCCGATTCCAGCCCAGGATGAACGGCTGGTAGTAGGAATCGGCGAATCCACCGCCGCCGCTGATCGCGCCCGCGGCGTCCGAGCTCAGCGAATTGTTGCTGATCGGCAGCGTGGCCGACATGGAGAACCGTGCGCCGCCGAGAACTTCCTGGCTGCTCACCCAGACGAACGAGTTCATCGCCAGAATCACCGAGTTGTTACCAGTTGCGACAGACTCGCCGTCGGGGCCTCGCGATTCGTCGCGCGAGTAGAACAACAGCTGGTTTGCGAACATGAACCCTGGCGCCGGTGTCACGCCAGAGTTCGTCGCGCTCATTCCGAGAGGATAGACGCCCCGATTCTGTGCGTCGACCACGCTCGACGCGAGGAGAATCGAGAGCGCGATGACTGCGGCGCGCCTTCTACTTCGCCGTCGCAAGATTCTTCCAGAATCGTTTCAGGCTCTCGTCCGCTCCAAACAGCGTGCTGAAGATCGTGGAGTCGGCGAGCAGCACCTCTCCGCCTCGCGTCGCATCAGGCGGCATCCACACGAACGAGTTGAATTCTGTATTGCCGGCTTCTGTGAAGGGATGCGGCTTTGACATGTCGACCGGCTGCCGTCCCAGGACGTGCACCGACCCGCTGTCGTCGGTGACCGCGTAATGCGGCAGGTGCTTGTGAAAGCTGAAGTTGGTCACGCCGTTCAGCCACCCGCGACGGTCGAGGTCGTGGTTGATGGTGAGCGGGGCGATCTGCTTCGTTCCCTGGACGACGCCCGGGCGCAGGCCGTATCGGTTATCGACCGGCACGCCGAGGCCCTTCATCAACGAGCGCGTGTACTTGCCGAAGCGCTGCTGGCGGGGCACGAGCGCATCACCGTGATGGGCGTATTCCATCGCTCGTTCGTTCAGGTCGGCAGAGATGCCGACATCATGGTGCGGTCCGAGTATGAGAACGTGCCCCTCCTCGGCGAGCCAGCGTTTCACTGCGTCGACTTCATCGGATGACGCTTCCTGCTCGGTCAACAGGTGATCGAGCCCGAACACGAGGAGCGTGTCCGCATCCCCAAGGACGCGTTCGTCGAGCGGCAGCCGGTAGCCGGCTTGATCGACGCGTTGAAACACCGGCACGACGTGTCCCGTGACCTCCGCCATGAGCTGCTGAAACGGCATCCAGGCGCGAAAAAACAGCTCCAGCGCACCCGCGATTCCCTGGTTGAACATCATCGGGTCGGCCCACTCCGGACCTTCCCAGAAGGGCCATTCGACGCGACGGACTTCGGTCATGGTCGAGAAGCGATTGTCCAGCTCCGATGTGTCGCGGTTGGCTTCGCCGGGAAAGCTCCAACACACGTAGATGCTGACGCGGCGGCGGCCCTGCGTGTGCTTCCGTGCCTGATGAATCTGGTTATATGTTCGCGCCGGCGTTTTTGCGTCCGTCGCCGGCACGTAGATCTTTGCCTCGGCCATGACAGTCTCTCCTTGTTTAGGGTGCCGCCGACGACCCGGCGAGGAACCGCAGTGCCCGGATGCCGGGAAGGAAGAAATACGCGCCGCCACGGACGGTCGTGAATTGCGGCAGCCCGGTGATCTTCCTGCGGATCGGCCGCTTCGGGATCTTGTATTCGAGCGTGCCGTCCTGCACGCCGATGAACGGGTCGCGTTCGTTGCCGAGCTCGTGAAAACTGCGGTCGTTGACCCACACGTTTTGCGCGAACTCGAACTGCCGGACAAGGCTTGCGCACCCGATGAACGCCGCAATGCCCCGCTCGATGCCATCGTCCGGCGCGCCGTCGGGCAGCGGCGGACCGTATGTTCCGCCCCGTCGAATCATCCGCCGCCGGTTCATGTTCACTGCGGTGTCGCGCGGGTTCATCCGGCGCGCGTGCGAGCCGAGTGGCACGGCGTAGCCGTGCGGATCCATCTTCGCGTAATTGAAATCGTTGTTGCGCTGCGGGTCGGCGCCCAGCGCGGGGTCGTCTTTTTCCGGCGCAAGCACCAGCGGCGCGCCGCTTCGCCAGCGGCCCATCAACTTCGCGGCAACGAGCTCCTGCTCATCGCGAGTCTCACCCTGTTGCCGCAGGAACTCGCGGAACCGGCCGACGTGCTCCTCGAGCCGTCGGTAGGCGAGAAAGCTCCCATTGCGAGACAAGATCTCCGGCTTCGGCAGGGGTGCGACAAACCCTTCCTCGTCGGGATACCCGAGGAAAAACTCTCCCGGCTTCAACGCAGCGCCCGAGCCTGGCGTCGGCGTGTCGCCGGTGCCTTCAACCGCTGGCTGCGACAGTCGATCGCGGTAGCCAAAATGGTCGTGGGCGTGATCGAAAGGCGGCGTCGCCTCCAGATCGAGAGTGGAGATCAGTTCCACTCCGGTGAATCCGGACGCATATTGTTCGTATTCGCTGACGCAGCGTTTGCGTTCGGGCACGTCGCGTGCGAACAGGATGACGATGGCGTGAAGGTCTGGTCTGGCCAGGCCGTCTTTCCAGTGATCGGGATGGTTCGCGCCGGTGTCGCCGAGTACCTCCGCGCGGGCCACCATTCCCTGGCGGAATTCCTCAGGGAACGTCGACAGCGACTCGTCATCGATGCCAAGAGCGCGGAGCCCATTCCACGTGAACGCGATCGTGACCCATCGGCTGTCGGGCGGGTTCGTAAGGGGGACCGAGCCGCCGCTGCCAACTTTGTCGAGAAGGCCGGCAAGCCAGCTGCGGCCCTGTGATGCCTCTCGAAAACTGACGAACGCGTAGTGGGCCGCAGACGCGGGTGGCCGCGTCAACAGGAAATGCTGGATGTCGTCGAGCTCGAGCATGGGCAGGGCTTCTCTGCGTCACCGCGCGACCACCTGGGTTCTCCTGACAACCGTCACTCGTCACGTGGATCACCAAATACGGGTGATTGTCACGATCGGGCAGGAAATCTCTCAGGGAATCCTTCGGCCGGGCGTACGTCGAGCCTCGACGGGGCAGAAACGGTGCCAGCTTCTCCGCTGTTCGTGAGTTGAGCCTGCGGCCCCTTGTTTACCGCGCCGAGAAGAGCGTTTGGCCCCGGCCGCCGCGACGGAGGAGGTCACCAAATACCGTAAAGATCACGCACGAGCGCGTTTTGCTGGCCGCGAAGTCTGCGGGGACTCGCATGTTTCCGAGAAGATTTTGCGCCGAAGCTGCACGGCATGCAGGTTGCTCAGCGGTGCTGCCAAACGTAGTCTGCTCAGTTGAGGATTTCACGATGGTGTCGTACATCTGCCGCCGGCGAACGTATGCGCTCGTTGGCGCGCTCCTTGGCGTACTGGCCGTTGAAACCCTCACGGCCCAGCAACCTCCACAGCGCTTCGGCGGAGCCTATTCGGAACTCGATGAGCGGCGTCAGCGGCTCGTCGACGACTGGGTAGCGCGATTCATCAATGTGTCCGGTCAGAGCCTTGATGCTCGTTCGTTCTACGACGACCGCCTCAGCCTCTCCTCGAAGACGACATTCGAGGCGGTGACGCACGCGCTGATGACGACGCCGCTGACCGACGCATCGGGCCAGCAGTTCGGCGACGGTTTGACGCTCATCGAGCGCGTGGACTCGATCAAAGGCGAAGTGTCGGGAACGCCCAGCGATCGCCAGTTTCGGATATACGTCCGATTGGTGCGGGACGCGCGCGCGATGATGGAACGCTCGCGCGAGTTCAGGCGCCGTATGGACAACTCGATCTATCACAAGGGCTATCCGCTCAACTACCGCGAACAGCGGGGCACGCCGTCGATTCAGGTCTCGATTGCGCTGGACGATCTTCACGCAGACGTCGACGTCGACTATCGAGCATCGACCTTTCCCCTGGGATTGTTCAATGGACACCTGAGCGCCGCGAACTCGGATGTCCGCGCCGGCGACAACGCCGAGCGGCACGCCGGGCAGTGGTCAGGGTTTCAAAACTGGTGGCGCAACGCCTTCGGTGTCCGCCTCGAGAGCGTTCCTGACGCGAGCGAGGCGCCCGCGTTTGCTCTACCCAAGGTGCCGAGGGCGGGCAAGCAGGATATCAAGGAGATGGTGCCCGACTTCCTGCGGGCGTGGCTGGTGGAAGGAGACATCGTGGCGGCGATGGGGTATGTCTCGGAACGGTCGTACGCGTGCCTCGCGCAGGATATGCACGATCCCGCTACCTTCGACCGCGGCCTTGCGCCGGTTCAGATCCTCGTCAATCTGAAAGCCGCGCATGAGGCCGTGGGCACGCACGGATCGCTCGAGGGTCTGACGACCGGCGTGAACCTCACGATTCCCAGGCTGCGCGTAGTGCCCCACCCTCAGCAACCGCAGTTCGTTCTTTACGAGGTGCCGGACGATTTGGCAGCCAGGTTCGACTGTGCCAGCCGGCTCACGCCAGGCGCGCCGACGCAAGGATCGCGGGCGTATGGCCAGCACTTCGGTGCCACCTTCCGCGTCGCCGGACCGGCAAAGAACGCATCGGTCGCGTTACTGTGGGCAAGGGAGGGCGGGTATTGGAAAATCGTGTCCTGGCACATGGAGCCGGAAGCCCTTGAGACGCCGATTCCGCCGGCGCCTCCCGCGCCTGCGGCGGCGCGGATCGAAGCCGACGGCCCTCTCGTGCAGACGGCGAAAAACTTCATGGACAGTTGGTTGGTCCGCAAGAACTACGATGCGGCGTTTCGATATCTTTCGACGAGCAGCTACGCGTGTTACGACCTCACGCGGGCACCCGACGCACCGGCATCGACATCGCGCGACGATGCCGGCCGGAAGACCCGCGCAAGTCTCGAACGCGTCGGCCAGTCGGTCGGCACCGCGCGCAATCTGGAGTCGATCGTCGAAGCTGCCGAACCCCTGCACCCGTCGATACGCGTGATGGATCAGAGGTACTCGCGCACGTTCAGCCTGACCAGTTTCCCCACGGCTCTTGGCGATGTGGTCGAGTGCGACGCGCGCGCCCGTGGCGCGCTGCCGCCCGATCCCTTGCCGCTTGAATACGGCGACGCCTTCGGCATGACGTTCCGCTTTCGCACAAAGAGCGGCGACGCGCCGGTCGTCCGTTTGTTGTGGCGCAAGGAAGGAGACACCTGGCGAGTCACGTCGTATGACGTGGACTTGCCTTAGCAGACAAAGCCCCCGCGCGCGAATGCGCGCAGGGGCCCTTCTTTCCTTGTATCGCCTTACCAGGGATCGGTGCGGTTGCTGAACTTCCGTCCGACATCCGCGGCGGGAGAGTCGCCGCCCGTGCAGATCATTGTCCCGTCTTTGATCTGCTCGACGACGTTCTTCTCGTTGCAGGCGTTGAGGAATTTCACGCCTGCCGCTTTGGTGGCGTTCAGTACACGTCGCCGCACGGCTGCCATCTCGGGCGCGCTTTCACCGCCGCCCTGATATGTGCCGGGACGGCCCATGATGAAGAAGCCGTGGTCGCCAGGCCCCCACTCAGCGAAAGCGATGCCAGGCACACGCACTGAGGTTTCGACGTTGGCGTCGGCGCGGGGATTTTCGATTTTGAGGCCGAAGATGAACTCGCCGTCGGGATTCATCGGCCAGGGCTCCGCGAGCCGCATGTATTCCTGCGCGCTTACGCCCCACACCGTCGACGCGTATCCCTGCGAGCCGTTGCCGCGGGTGCCTTGAGCCAGGCCATCCACGCGCGGGGCGAATGGATACCGCGCCGCTTCGATCATCAGGCGAGCGGCTTCGGGACTTTCGGCGTTGCACAGCAGGATGCCGTGGACGCCGGCGGCCAGGGTCTGCTGGATCATCCAGGCATTGGCCCGAACGGCATCGGTGGTGCCGGAAATCGGCAACGTGACGACCACAGCCGGTGTTTTGTGACCGGTGCGGGTCGGGCCGGCTTCGACAAGGCCCCGCATGAATTCACGCAGCTCCTTGAAGTCGAGCGGTCCGTGTTCCATTTCATAGGTGATGTAGTCGGCCTTGGTGGCCGCCATCTTCTTGCCTTCTTCGTAACCCCCCCCGCTGATCTGCGCGTAATACACGGGCTGATTCTTGAGCCACATGTCGATCACGCGGTTGACGCGCTTGCCCGTACGGGTCGTCTCTTTCGGCATCTCAGGAATCGCCGCGTTATTGGGCGACACTGGTTGTTGGGCCTTGACCGACATCGCGGTCAGCATGGCAGCAGCCATACCGGCGGCCAGGAACACGGATCTGGTCTTCATGGAAGTCTCCCCGTGAATTGTGTGGTTTGTTGACGGCGTTGGCGATGATTATGATTCGCGCCCCTGCCTTGTCAAGGGCGAAAGAATCACCTTTCGGAGAGCCGTTCCAGGGCGGCGGCGCGAACCTTTTCCGCGTCCGTGTCGAGAAAGTGCCATGCGGCCGCGCCTTTGGCGCGCAATTGGTGCCGCGCCCAGTCGGCGCGCATCAATCCGCTCGAGGCGTGGGTATTGCTGTTGATCAGCACATGGCCGATCTCATGGGCAATTGCGAGCGCGAGTACCCTGTGCGCCTCGACTCCTGCTCCCTGGGCCACCGAATAGACGCGATCGACATACACGGTAGTGAGGAATGGCAGGGCGTCAGCCGTTCCGACCAGGGAAAACCCCATCGACACGAAACGCGCCCTGTCGTCCGCGCCGGCCTTGTGCAGTCTCAGGACGATGTCGCCGCCGATCGGCTCGAGGCAACGCGCGGGCGCGGATGCGGGTTGGTGGTCCAGAAGCCAGCAATCCGCCCAGATAACGGTTATGCCCGCCTGCTGAAGGACAGCCTCCGCGCCTTGCCTGGCGGCCGCGAGCTCGGCCGCCGGTACCCCGAAATTGTTAAAGGAACGAATGAAAATTGTCGCCGCCAGTCCAACAGCCTGCCATCCCATAGCCCACTCCCGGATTTCCGCGTCTGTTGGTTCACGCGGAAAACGGGGGGCTTTTCACTCATGGCAAGGGGCTTTATCCTTGGAAAATGAGCCGCGCCTCGGCCGAGGTCACCAGACTGCTGAAGGAGTGGAGTAACGGAGAGGAGCAGGCGCTCGACCGGCTGGTGCCGCAAATCCACAGCGAGTTGCGGAAGTTGGCGGCCAGCTACCTGAGAAAAGAGCGTCCCGACCATACCCTCCAGCCGACGGCGCTCGTCAACGAGGCCTTCCTCAAACTTGTCGATCAGCGGGCCGTCAAATGGCAGAACCGAGCCCATTTCTTCGGGATCGCCGCCCAGGCGATGCGGCGGATTCTGGTGGACTACGCACGGGCGCACGCGGCAGGCAAGCGAGGGGACGGGGCTCCGAAAGTTCCACTCGAAGACGGGATGCTCATCGGTGGAACAATGAATATCGATCTGCTCGCGCTGGACGAAGCGCTGACACGTCTGGCGGCGATGGATCCTCAGCAAAGCCGCGTCGTCGAGCTCCGTTTTTTCGGCGGCCTCACGATGGAGGAAACTGCGGAGGTGATGCAGATCTCACCGGCAACAGTAGGCCGCGAGTGGAGAATGGCAAAATCCTGGCTGTTCGCGGAAATTCGCCGCAGTGTGTAGTAACCCCACACCATGAATTCCGAACAGTGGGCGCGCGTCAAAGAGGTTTTCAACGCGGCACTGGACCAGGAGCCAGGCGGACGCCGTACGTTCGTCGCCAAGGCGACGGCGGACGACGATGCGGTTCGCTCCGAGGTCGAACGCCTGCTCGATGCGCAGCGCGAATCCGCTGACTTCATCGAGCAGCCGGCCGCCGCGACTCTGCTGAGCGGCCGCATCATCAGTCATTACGAGATCGGCCGGCTCCTCGGCAGCGGTGGTATGGGGCGCGTCTACGCCGCCCGCGATACAGAGCTGGGCCGCGAAGTCGCCCTGAAGGTGGCATCGCTCGACGGCGAAGAGGCGCAGGCACGGCTGCGAAGAGAGGCGCAGCACGCGTCGCGCCTGAGCCATCCGCACATCTGCCACATCTACGACGTCGGGCGTGCCGACGGCCAGCTCTTTGTCGTGATGGAGCTCGTGTCGGGGCGATCGCTGGCGGACGTCATGCGGGAAGCGCCGCTGTCGGTCGCAAACGCGAGACGCTACGGGATGGAAATTGCCGACGCGCTCGCACACGCGCACGAACACGGCGTGACGCACAGGGATCTGAAGAGCACGAACGTGATGATTACGCCGAAGCGCGGCGCGAAGGTGCTCGACTTCGGCCTGGCTCGGATGCTCGGCACACGCCAGATCGATGCGCTCTCTCGCTCGCAGGAATCTTTGACTGGTGAGGGGACGATTGCCGGCACGCTGCCATACATGGCGCCCGAGCTGTTGCGGGGCCAGCGCGGAGATCAGCGCAGCGATATCTGGTCGCTTGGCGTGGTTCTGTATGAGATGTTGGCTGGCCAACGACCCTTTACGGGCGCGACCGGCTTTGAGGTAAGCGCAGGCATTCTCCAGCAGGAGCCGCCGGCGCTGCCATCAACGGTGCCCGCGCCAATGCGGGCAATCGTTCAGCGGTGCCTCGAGAAGAATCCAGAGAAGCGGTATCAGGAAGCGGCAGACGTGCACCTTGATCTGGAACAGATGAAAGGATTGCGCGCGCCTCAACGCTTCCGAATTCCGTTCATCCCGAGGCGGCTACTGGCAACCCCTCTGCTGTTTGTGATCGGTCTCGCGGTTGCGGGACTCGTGTGGTATGCGATCGGATCGACCAGGATCGGCGGCTCGTTGAGCAACAGGCAGGGATATTCGATGCTGGACGAGGGTAAGTTCGACAAGGCGGTCGAACTGTTCGAGGCTCTCGCCAATCAGACGCCTTCCGAAGCGAATGCCTGGGACAGTCTTGGCGAGGGATTTCTAGCCAACGGCGTGCCCGACAAATCGTTTGAGGCCTACTCGCGCGCGCTCTCCATCGATGCGAATTTCACGCCTTCGCTTCTCGGCCGTGGCGTCGCGCTGGCGGCGCTTGGCCGCTACGAGGAGGCGCTCGAGAAGGAATCGCCAGATTTCAGAGTTCAGGCGTTCCTCCTGTCGCGAGTCGGCCGATGCCGTGAGGCCGCGGAGGTTCTCGACAAAGGGAGACGTGAAGATCAAGATGCCGAAGTCAACGCGAACGCCCTGCTGACGTCGGCCTGGCTTCGTATCGAGCGAAAAGAATATGCGCGCGCCCTCGATGACGTTCGAGCCGCAGAGCGGACGCTCGGCGACCGCCCGGATCATTCGCTGCTGGTGCTTGCAGACCTGCTCGCTGGCATGGCAGAGATCCGCGCCGGGAACCTGGCGGGTGCCGCCTCGCGGCTCGCCGCACGGCAGTTACATTACTCCAGGGACGACCGCCTCGAATCGAACTGGGTCGCGGCGCTCGAGGGTGAAGTGGCACTCGCCAACGGACGCTACGATCAGGCCGTGCGGAGCTTTACAGCAGCGCAGACGAAAGCGTGGCAAACACTGGGACACGATGCATCGACGGTGTTTGCGACGAATCTGCCGTCACGCGACGGACTGGCGCGCGTCGAGGTCGCCCGGGGAAATCGAGCAGCGGCTATTGCCGAGTACGATCGGCTGACGACAGTCGGTCCCGCCAACCCCTCGTCTGCAATGCTCGAACCTCGCCACATACTGGAGCTCGCGCGTGTCCTGCACGCGGCTGGCGATAAAACCCGCGCGCCCGTTGAGTACGCGCGTTTCGTCGCGTTATGGGCGAGGGCGGACTCCGACCTGCCAGAGCTCAGTGAAGCGAGTAAAGCGCTCGCGGCGCTTCGGTAGGGATAGGCGATAGGCGATAGGCGGAAGGCGCACACACTCGCGTGCCAATCGCACGCCTGATCGCCTCCCCGGCCTGTAGCCTATGGCCTACTGGCCTATCGCCTGTTGCCTATTGGCTGGAGTTATTCGTATCGAAGAGCTTCGATCGGATCCAGACGAGCGGCCCGCTGCGCGGGGTACAAACCGAACACGAGCCCGACCGTGACCGACACGAGAAACGCGAGCAGAATCGAGCTCACGGTCACAACCGTGGACCAGCCCGCGAAGATGCCGATCAGCTCTGAAATCCCGACGCCGACAATCACCCCAATCGTGCCGCCGACAAACGAAATCAGAATCGTCTCGATCAGGAACTGCCGCACGATGTCGGTCCGTCTCGCGCCGAGCGCCCGGCGGACGCCGATTTCGCGCGTGCGCTCGAGAATGCTGGCGAGCATGATGTTCATGATTCCGATGCCGCCGACAAGCAGCGAGATCGACGCAAGCGCCACCATGACCACTTCGAAAATGCGCTGCGTTCGCCGCTGCTCCGCAAGGAGCGCTGCCGGCACGATGACGCTGAAGTCCGGTGTGTTCCGGTGCGAGGCGTTGAGCACGCCGCGGATCACTTCGGCGCTCGCGACGCTGTCCATTCCGGGCTCGAGCTGCAGATAGATGCCGTCGATCTCGTCGCGGAACCGGCTGTAGTTGTCTTCGAGGCGGAGCATGGCGGTCCAGAGGGGAACGTAGATCAGGTTGTTCCGGTCCTCTTCAGGGACCCCGGCGGTTTCGCTGTGCACGCTGAGCTGCGGGCCGGCCACGCCGATCACCCGCAGCCACTGGTCGTTTACCTTGACGTACCGCCCGACTGCTTCGTCGGGCCCGAATAACGCGGCCTTAGCGCCTTCGCCGAGCACAGCCACGGCCGCGGCGCGCTCGTTTTCGCCTTCGTCGAAAAACCTTCCTGCCGCAAGACGCAGGTTGCCGATCGGAATGTACGAAGGCGTAACGCCATACACCGCCGGCATATCGCGCTGCGGCTTGGGCAGCATCTTCGACGGCTGGAATCGCTTGCGCGCCGTCGCCGCACTCACGCCTTCCATCGTCGCCCGGATGACGCGATAGTCCTGGAACGTCAGCCCCGGCGACGTCGCCCGCACTTTTCCAAACGCCTGAGGGTCGGTCGTCTCGCGCGCTTCGACAATCACGTTGCGTACGCCGAGCTGCTCGATGAAAGCCATCACCTGCTGTTGCGCGCCGGCGCCGATCGACAGCATGGCGACAACGGCCGCCACGCCGAAAATCATGCCGAGCATCGTCAGCAGCGAGCGCAGCTTGTGGACGCGGAGATTTTCGAGCCCCAGCAGCAGATCCTGGAGCCCGGTGCCAAGTTGCGATTTCGGATCGCGGAGGAACGCTCTGATCACGAACCTGCCCTTGGCTGCACCGGACCCGCGCTGGCGCCGCCCTTGGTTTCCTCAGCGAGCGGATTCCGCAGCGCCACTTCAGTGCCGACAGGCAAGTTGGTCACGACGATGTGGGATTCCGTGCGATGGGAGACCTTGACCTCGATCGGCTCGAACGAACCTCCGCGCCGGACGAACACGACCGGCTTACCGCCCTGCTCGAACAGCGCCTGGCGCGGCAGATAGAGCGCGTCCTTGATAGGCGCACCAGTGACGCGCACCTGCGTGGTGAGGCCGGGCTGCAGTTCGCGCGGATCGGTGGCGGTCACGTCGAAGCTGACATCGAACGTCCGCGTGGGGTCGTTCCACGACCACACTTCTCGCCGGCTGGCGCCCGCCACGGCCTTGATCGTGGCCGGGAAGCTTTTCCCCTGCACCGCGTGGATCGATACTTCCGCCTTTTGACCGGCGTTGAGGTGGGCGCGATCGTACTCACTGACTTTCGCGATGAGCTCGATGCCCGACTGATGAAGCACTTCGGCAACAGGGCGCCCGGGATACACGGTGTCGCCGGCGCGAAATTCCGGCACCACAACCCCGGCCCATGCCGCGTTGTTCATGTCGTTGTCCTTGACGGCGACGATGCCATCGAACGGCGCGCGGAGCCTCATGTTGTCGATATTGCGCTGCGCGTTGTCCATCTGGAGCCTTGCTTTGTTGCGCTTCTCCTCGAGCACCGCCAGAGAGGCGCGGTCGCTGGCCGTGCGCGACTTGAGGTCTTCCTGGAGCTGGGCGAGCCGGCCCTTCGCCTCTTCGAGCGTCAGCACCAGCTTCTGTTGGTCGATCCTGCTCCGGTGTTCGGCTCCCTGTATGTCCAGCTCTCCGCGCCGGACGTCGAACCGGGCCGTGAGCAGCATCACATCGTCCTGTGCGCGCTGCACGACCGCGTCGGCCTGCATCTTCGCGATTTCCTGCTCGGCCTGCGCGAGCTCCGACTTCGCCGTCTCGAGCCGTTCCTGCTGCTCGCTCTGGTCGAATTCGACGATGATATCGCCCTCTTTCACTGGCGTTCCGGTCGCCGTGATGTTGAGGATCTGCATCGGACCGCCGACCGCCGGAGCGACGAGGGCCTGCGCTTTCAACGGCCTGAGATCGCCTGTCGCGTGCACGACGACCGGGACGTCGCCCTGTGCCACGCGCGCCGTCGGGATCACGTTGCCGTCGGTCTGCACGCCTTGCATCGGTGTCACGGCGATTGCGGCGACCGCGAGCGCGACGCCAATCACGCCTGTGAGCGACCACACGAGACGTTTGCGATTGGGTTTGGTCATCGTCTATTTCACCGGCGGAATCGGATCTTTCAGCGCCACGCGCTCGCCCGGCTGCACACCGTCCTGCAGGATGTGCTGTTCCTGGCCGCGCCTCGCTATCTGCACGAGCCGCTCATCCCAGCCGCCGCGCGCGCGCGAGACGTAGGCTACCGATCGGCCGTTTTTCTGGAACACCGCCCGTGCCGGAATCAGCACGGCGTCGGCCACGCGATCGACGGCCACACGCACGCTCGTGTTCATGCCCGGCCGCAGCCGCGGGTCCATCTCGTCGAGCAGCACGACCATGTCGAAGTTGCGCTGGGGCGGCCAGTTCGAGAAGTCCACGCGCGCCAGCGCGCTGATATCCGAGACCTTGCCGGCCATTTCCTTGTCGGGAATCGCGTCGGCGCGGACCACCACGCGCTGGCCAATCTGCATGCGGCCGCGTTCCGCTTCTTCCAGCCGCGCCGTGACCCGCAGCGTCGAGAGATCCGGTACTTCGGCGATGACCTGACCGGGCCATGCGCGATCGCCCGCCTTGAAATCGGGCGGCGGGCAGCACGAGCGCCAGTTCGGCATGATCGCCACCACGCCGTCGACGGGCGCCTCGATCTGAAGGCCGCCAATCTGCCGTTGGGCGTGCTCCATGTCGAAGCGCGCTTTGTCGCGCTTCTGAATCTTGCTGCCGGCTTCCGCCTTCTCGATATCGTGCAGCGCTTTGAGCTTTTCCTCGGCTTCGCTCAGCCGCGCTTTTGCGTCGGCGAGCGCCAGCATCTTCTGCTCGCGCTCCATGCGAGAGAGGAATTCATGAGGCACCGTATCGAGCTCCGCCCGCCGGACGTCGTAGCGCGCCTTCGTGAGATCGGTCTGTGCCTGCTGTTCCTGCATGCGGAACAGCGCGCGGGTTTTTGCGACTTCCTCTTCCGCCTGCTTGAAGTCGGAGCGTCTGTCGTTCAACGTGCGCTCGACGCTCATCGGATCGAACCGGACAACGACATCACCTTTCTTGATGCTCATGCCGTTCTTCGCGAGCTCGAGGATTTGAAGGTCGCCTCCTCCGGTCGTGGGCACGGTGAGCGGTACCGAACGGACCGCCTTTACCTCGCCGCGCACCTGGAGGTAGTCGATGAATTCCCCTTTGATGACGGCTGTCGTGGGCACATCGACAGCGTTTCCCCTGCCGACGACGCCGCTCATCCCGGCCAGTGCGACCACGACCGCCAGGCCGATGAGCGTGGCGACGATGGTGCGTTTCTTATTTCGCCACATGGCGCTGCACCGTCACGCCCGGCTCCAGACCCGAGGCGACAATCACCTCGTGGTCGCTCATCGCGCCCAGCGTGACCGTGCGCGAGCGCACACGACCGTCGTCGAGCACCCGCACCGAAAACGTTTCGTTCTCGCGCACGACCGCGTCGCGAGGCACGACCACGACGTTCTCCTTGCGCTCGAGCTCGACGTCGACCGCTGCCGACAGGTCGGGCATCAGCTTTGGATGGCTTCCCTTGATGCTGACGATCGCGACGAAGTTGCGCACGCGCGTCGTCAACATGCTCGTCGTGCCGACGGGCGTGACCTGTTCGACGCGGCCCTGGAATTCAAGCTCCGGATACGCATCGAGCGAAATCCGGGCAGGCTGGCCCACCTTCAGCACGTGCACGTCGGCCTGATTGACCTTCAGGCGCACCAGCATCGCCGTCGGGTCGACGACCTGCATGATGGGCATGCCTGGACGTGCTTCTTCGCCTTCCTGGATTTCCACCTGACCGCCCCCTCGCCACACCATCCGGAGCACCACCATTCCCGCAATGGGCGAGTTCACGAGCATTCGTGCGGCATTGTCCTCGGACGATTTCATCGCCCTGTAAGCCCGGTCGCGCTGGATCTCGAGGATGCGCAACTCCGCCTGCTCGGCCTTTCGCTTCAGGTCGAACGTTTCCGTGACCTGCCGATGTTTCGCTTCGGCCTCCTCCAGCTTTTGCGCATTTTTTTCCTGATCGATGCGGCCGAGATAGGCGTTCTTCTTCAGCTCGAGCCGGGCGTTTTCGACGGCGTTGCCCGCCACGGTGAGCTCCATGGCATCTTTCGCGCGGATCTGCTCCTGCTCGGCCCGTTTCTTTCGAATCTGCTCTTCCAGGTCGCGGTGTTCGGATCGCTTGTCGATGGCGGCTTTGAGCTGATTCTGACGGTCGAACTCCACCAGGGGCTGGCCCGCCTCGACGCGGCTGCCGCTGGGCATGAGCTGGGTGATGATGAGCGTGTTGCTGCCGGGCCCCGTGGCGCCTACCAGCCGGGGAGCGGTGACGTTGTGAAACCGGATCGATTCGACCAGGCCAGTCATCCGCTGCGATTTGACGAAGGGGCCGCGCGCGACCTTCAGCGCCGCACCCTGGCGGGGCACGTCATCAGCGCCGTCCGGGCGGACGCTGCGCACGATGGCGACGCCACTGAACACCGCCACCACGATTAGCGCCAATAGAACGGGCTTTTTCACGCTTCTTAGACGCTCGGTGCGGACCTTTGGTTTACGTCTGGGTGAACATCGATCCTACCACCCGTATTTGACACCGGTAGTCATCCTTTGGCCGTCAGCGGAGTCTCCAGATGTTGATACGCACAGAGCCATGGTCTGGTTGCGCGAGACACGCTCATATAATGATGTGTCGGTTCTGAGGGAGTCCGCTATGAGCGATCAAGAAGAAGATTTCGCCACGATGTTCGAGGCGTCGATAAAGGCGCGCCAATTCAGCCGGGGTCAGCTCGTCGACGGGACCATCGTCGCCTTCGGTCCGAAGGTGGCCTTCGTCAACATCGGCGGTAAGGGTGAGGCCGAGATCGACATCGAGGAGCTGAAAGACGCCGACGGCGACGTCGACGTGTCGATCGGCGAGCGGATTCAGGCGAAGGTGGTCTCCACGAGCGGCGGCGTCGTGTTGTCGCGCAAGGGCGTGCGCAATGCCGCAACCCAGCGGGAGCTCGAAGACGCGTTCCGCTCGGGTCTCGCGGTCGAAGGGAAGGTCGAGAAGTCAGTGAAGGGCGGCTACGAAGTACGGATCGCCCGCGAGCGCGCATTCTGTCCGATTTCACAGATCGACATCGTCCGCACCACTGACCCGGCGGTTCACGAGGGAAAGGTCTACGCGTTCCGGATCATCGAATACAAAGACAGCGGCAAAGACGTTGTGGTGTCGAGACGCAGAGTACCTCGAGGAACAGCAGCGGGCGAGCGCGGCGGATGTGCGCAAGTCGATCGTGCCCGGCGCGGTGCTGTCCGGACGCGTTGCCTCGGTGCTCGACTTCGGCGCGTTCGTAGACCTCGGCGGCGGCATCCAGGGGCTGCTCCACGTGTCGGAAATGGGATGGTCCCGGGTCACCAATCCGAACGAAATCGTTGCGCCGGGCGACCAAATCACCGTGAAGGTGCTGCGTGTGGACGACGCGACGCAGAAGATCTCGCTCGGCCTGAAGCAGCTCCTTGACGATCCCTGGACCAAAGTGGCGGCCTACGAGGTGGGCCAGGTGCGGCGGGGACGCATCACACGAGTGGCGGAGTTCGGTGCGTTCGTCGAGCTGGAGCCAGGCATCGAAGGGCTCGCGCACGCTTCGACGTTTCCCCCGACGGGACGCGCCGGCGGATGGGCGAAGACCGTGACGGTGGGATCGATGGGGTCGTTCGAGATCCTGAGCATCGACACCGCCCAGAAGCGCATCGGTGTCGCGCTGATTGATGAAGCGTCCTCACGAGCGGCGGGCGCCGCGCCCGCCAAAGACGCCATCGCGCCAGGCGCTATCGTGACGGGCAAGGTGGAGCGCCATGAGAAGTTCGGCGTGTTTGTGTTTCTCTCGCCGGGGCGGACTGGATTGATGCCCTTCTCCGAGACGGGGGTCGAGCGCGACGCGGATGTGTTGAAGGCGTTTCCAATCGGCAGCGATGTCGAGGTCGTGGTGCTCGAGGCCGATCCGGCGGGCCGCCGCATTCGTGTGAGCAGGAAAGCGGTGGCGGAGCAGCGTGAACAGGCAGAGCTGCGCGAATACGCGGCGCGCCCCGACGCCGGGCAGGGTGCGTCGATGGGGTCGCTCGCTGACAACTTGCGAAACGCCCTTAAAGGGCGTTGAGACCGGCGGCGAGGCGAGGGCGCGCTTTTTTCGATTCGATCAGTTCGATCAGCGTGCGCGCGCGCAGCAACGTACCTTTCAATTCGAGAAGCGCCTGCCGCTCCGCGTGTTCCAGCGGCAGGTACTGCGCAACCAGGTTGACGAGGTCTTCGTCTGAGGTGTCCGGGGGGCACCATGGAGTTCCCGCCCGCAGTAATCAGCTCTTCCAGACGTTGGCGCTGCTTGTGGAGCGCTGCTTTTTCCACGTCATCGAGTACTTCCGGAATGGCCTCGACGCGCGCCAGTCGATATGGCCGGCTCTGATCTTCACTCGTCACTCGGAATTTCATGATGCCGCGGAGCACGATGTTGAACCGCCCGCCGGACAGCTCCTCGACCTCGGCAATCATTCCGGCGCAGCCGATCTCGTAGATGTCCGGTCGTCCGGCATAGTCAGCTTCGTATCCGGGCTTCAACGTCGTCATGCCGATGATGCGGTCGCCTTTCAACGCATCCGCGACCATCGCGCGATAGCGGGCCTCGAAGATGTGCAGCGGCCGATCGACACCTGGGAAGAGCAACGCAGCCTCGAGCGGAAAAATGGGTATCTCAGCCGGAAGCGCCACGACCTTCGGCGCATTGTCGGGCGGCGCGGTTTGCGCCCACGCAGCCCCGGCGGCTGTCAACAGACCGCCAATCGCCAGCGCGCACGCGAGACTCTTTTTCATGCCGCTATGATGCAGCATTCCGGGTCGGGCGCCGAAAATCCTTCGCGCCGCACATGCCGTGAGTACAATTCCGGCCCATGACACGAGTCTGCATGGCGGTCCTCACGGGCGGAATCATCGTCGCAAGCGCGTCGTTTGTCGCGGGTCAGGGCGCGGCACCAGCAGCACCCGCGCAACCGGCTGGGCGTCAGAATCGGCCCCCCGCACCCACTCGTGATCCGCGCACGCCCGGTTATGTCACCGCCACCAACGCGGTCGAGCTGCCCGACGGCACAGTGCCGCCGGTCGATGCTTACGGAAATTTCATTCTGGGCCCTGCACATCCACCGGCGCCAGAAATGACGGTGCAGCCAGGCGTGCCGCAGGGCACGGTCCACAACTTCACGATGAGCTCCGCCGACAGCAAGATTTATCCCGGCATCGCGCGGGCGGCGGGAACGCGCGCCGAGATCGATCCGAAAGACCCGGCGAAACGCATCGTCAACAGCGGTCCGGCGCCATACACCCGTCGCGTGGCCGTGTATGTCCCGCAGCAATACGTGCCCGGGACGGTCGCCCCCTTCATCGTGGGCGCTGACGGCCCCGATCAATTGCTGTTCACGGCGCTGGACAACCTGATCGCGCAGAAACGCGTCCCGGTCATGATTGCGATCTCGATCGGCAACGGCAGCGGCGATGCCCAGGGAAGTCAGCGCGGCCTCGAATACGACACGATGTCGGGCCTGTACGCGCAGTTTGTCGAAACCGAAGTTCTTCCGCTCGTAGAGAAGCAATACAACGTCAGGCTCACAAGAGATCCAAACGCCCGCGCGACGATGGGCTGCAGCTCAGGCGGTTCGGCGGCGCTGTCGATGGCGTGGTACCGCAACGACTTGTACCACCGGGTGCTGACGTATTCGGGCACTTATGTGAATCAGCAGTGGCCCTACAACGCGGAAACGCCGGGCGGCGCGTGGGAGTTTCACAAAAGCCTGATTCCGAAGAGCCCGGTCAAGCCGATCCGTCTCTGGATGCACGTGAGCGATCGCGACAACTTCAGCGAAAGCGATGGTATGCACGATTGGGTGCTTGCCAACCAGCTCATGGCGAAGGTGCTCGCGGAGAAGGGCTACAAATACCAGTTCGTATTCGCGCAGAATGCCGGCCACTGCGATCGCGCCGTCAAACAGCAAACGCTGCCACAGGCACTGGAATGGCTGTGGAAGGATTAGGAAGATGGAGTCGCCATGCTCCAGACATGCATGACCGCGTAGCTGCGCCACGGCCGCCATGGTTGTGACAACGCCTCTGCTTCTTTCGGCGTGACGCCGCCGAGATTTTTCCGCAAAGCGATGTCTTCCTTCGGAAAGGCGTCCGGCCATCGCAGCGCCCGCATCGCGATGTAGTTTGCGGTCCACGGGCCAATTCCCGGGAGCCCGGCCAGCCGCTTGATGGAATCGTCGGGGTTGTGATGGGCGCTCCCGTCGAGACAGAGTCCAGATGCCTGCGCTCTCGCGAGCGCGATGATGCTCCTGCAGCGCGCGGCGACGATGCCGTGGCGGGCAATGTCGCTGACGCCGGCGCGGGCGACCAGCAACGGCGAGGGGCTGAGACGATTCAACTCCGCGAGCGGGGTCACGATCGGTTCACCGAACGCTTCCACGAACCGCGACGCGATCGTCGTAGCCGCCTTTACCGTTACCTGCTGTCCCAGGATTGCGCGCAGGCCCATCTCGAATCCGTTGAAGGCACCCGGCACACGGCGCCCTGGGTTTTTCTTGACCGCAGATTTCAATCGCGCGTCTTTGCGGAGATGTCTGGCGATCAGGTCGGGCCGCGCGTCGAGATCGAAAAGAGCGCGCACGCGGGAAAGCAATGCGGGCAGCACCGGCGTCAAGCTATGCGTGAACTCGACAACCAGCGCGTCCTTTTTCGTTGAATGGGTCACCCGAATCCAGCCCTGCGCTTTTCCCAACTGGACGGTGCGCGCATACGAACTGTCAGTCACATGCTCCACGCCGTTGAGCGCGCGTGCCGCCAGAAACGCCAGGATCTCCGGCCAGTCGTATGGAGGTCGATATGCAAGCAGCAGCGTTGAGGTCTGCGTCGCGCTGATCGCTGCGACGTCTTCGGTCGCCTTTCTACGCAGTCGAGTCGGCGCCATGCCGTAGCGGGTGTTGAATGCATCGTTGAACCGGCGGAGGCTCGAAAATCCGCTGGCAAAGGCAATTTCGGTAACCGGCAGCCCGGTCTCGGTCAGCAGTTGCTTGGCGAGCAGCAGACGGCGGGTTAGCAACAGTTGAATCGGCGGCACGCCCAACTCTTTTTGGACGATGCGTCGAATCTGCCGCGAGCTGAGCTCGAACTGATTCGCGATCTCCTCGAGGCCGGCCCTCTCGTCGAGCCGTCCCTCCTGGAGACGCTGCACGATGAGCTGCGCGATGCGTTGCGCGTCGTCCACCGGCGCGCTTCCGGGCGCGAGCTCCGGACGGCAGCGCAGGCACGGGCGAAAGCCGGCCTGCTCGGCCTGTTGAGGTGTATCGAAGAAACGGCAGTTGGCTCTCTTGGGCGTTCGTACCGGACAGATCGGCCGGCAGTACACGCCGGTCGATGTCACGCCGACGAAGAACACCCCGTCGAATCGCGGATCGCGGGCGGACAGGGCGGTGTAGAGCCTTCGATCGTCCAGACGGGGCATGTACACACCTTACGACGGGCCGAGTTCTGCGATCTAGCCATTTTCGGACATCGCAGTGATGTCGATGTGATGTCCGAAAACGGCCAGCAGGGCAGAGCCGGCGAATTTATGGTTGAGGTCGTGGTTGTTGTAGTCGAAGATGTAATCAAACCGAAGTGAGGTCTGCAATGAAACGCCATGTCTCCAAGATCGTGGACTCGCCGATAGGGAAGCTCACGCTGGTTGCGACAGACGATGGGCTCGCGGCCATCCTGTGGGAAAACGATCGCCCGCGGCGCGTGCCGCTGAACATCGACGGCGAAGACAGCGCGCATCCCGTACTTGTCGAGGCCGAGCGCCAGTTGAAGGAGTATTTTGCCGGCACGCGGAAGGCGTTCGCGGTGAAACTGGATGTGTCCGGCACGCCGTTCCAGCGGAAAGTGTGGAACGCGCTGCTGACGATTCCCTTCGGAGAAACGCGATCCTATGCGGAGATCGCGGCGCAAATCGGTAACCCCAGCGCGGTGCGCGCTGTCGGAGCGGCCAACGGCAGGAATCCCGTCTCGATCATCACCCCGTGCCACAGAGTGATCGGAACGTCGGGTCACCTCACCGGGTTTGCCGCCGGCCTCGAGATCAAGGCTCGTCTGTTGGCTTTGGAAGGTTTTGGCACTTGAGCGCGCCCGTGTTAGTACTTGAGTCGCAATGACGAAAAAAGGACAGACCGGACAGGCCGAACGCGACCAGGAGGTTCTTCGCGCGAACCGTGAGCTCGCGGCCTATTTCAAGGGCCGGCGGACGGAGCGTGAAGCGCGTGCAGCCTTGAAGATCATCAAGGCATTTGTCCGCGACCGCGAGCGGCAGGAGGCCAAGGCGCGGCCGCCGCTGCCTGGTCCTGCGGCCCGGGAGACGAAAAAACCGACGGGCCGTGTCGCGCTCAAAGCGGTCTTGAGCGCTCACGGCCCGCACCTGCCGTCAACCGACGAACCCACGCATTGACGCCGTGTCGGCGCCCCGGGACTATTTCGGCCGTCCGAGATATCCCTGCGACAACATCTGCACCTTGAACAGCGCGCTCCGGCCCGTCAGATACAGCGTCTTCTTGTCCGGGCCGGCGAAGGCCAGATTCTGCGGCCGTTGGGACGTCGGGATAGTTCCCAGATATTGTCCCGTCTTGCTGAAGATCTGAACGCCGGGCTCGGTTCCCACATACACGCGGCCCTCGGAATCCACGGCGATGCCGTCGGCGTGGCTTTCGGTACCCTTGATGCCTTCGTATTTGCCGAAGTTGCGGCGGTTCGTGAGCTTGCCATCCGGCTGCACGTCGAACGCGATCAGGTACAGACCTCCCGAGTCGGCGGAATAGAGCGTCTTCTCATCGGGGCTGAGCTGCACACCGTGCGGCCCAGGCGCTTCGCCGACGATCATCGGCTGCCCGCCCGCCGGGATGTAATACACGACCGGAGGCTTGTTGCTCGGCAGCGTGAAATACACGCCGTCCTTTTCATCGACGACGAGATCGTTCGGCCGGGTCGGCATTGTCGCCAGAACCGTCTTGCTGGGCTCCGGATGCAGCACCTCGATCGTCAGCGCGGTTGCCGCGATGAGCCGTCCCCTGGAATCGAGCGCGAGACCGTTCGCCCTGTTCGTGTTCTCGAGAAACGGCGTGATCGCACCGCTCTTGTCGATCTTGTGGACTTTGCTCGCTCCGGGCTCGGTGAAGAGCGTGCTGCCGTCTGGCATCGCGATCGGCCCTTCGCTGCTCTGGAATCCATCCTTGACGATGACGACCTTGGTGCCCGCGGCGACGACGCCCGGGATGCCCGTCGCGACCGTTTCGGTGGCGGGGGGACTGGTGGGGCGACTTGCTGCGCAAAGGTCGGCGCGATGAGGAGCATGCTCAGGACAAAAACGGAAAATTTCACGACTGGCCTCCTTGGTTTGACCGGGACATTGTTGACGATCGGGGCGGTCCCGCCAAGCCCTTCTTGAGGAGCGGCCAATGAGCCAGAATAAGCGAATCGGATCGCGCAAAATCGTGTTACACCGGGAAGCTGGAGGTATGACATTCGTCGATTCCTTCGTATTGAACGTGATCGAGCAGCTGTGCCGCAGGTTTCAGCTGCTGACCGGCAAGACGAACGTGTGGCTGGCCATCCAGCTCACCAATCTGAGCATCATCGTCTACTTCACCTGGACGGTCGTCTATTTCTGGAGCAGCGATGTGTCGGAACGCGTGGCGATTGGCCTCTTTTGCGGAGGTCTCTTGTACCTGCTGACTCAGACGATTCTCAGAGAGCCGATCGAGGCTTATGAGAACTACGCCTACAACCGCGTGAAAAACGGCCTTAGAAACCCGCGGCGTGTTCGTGATGCGCTGCTCAGGATTTCGTTCCTGACGCTTTCGCTGGTTCTGTGGTACCCGATCGCTCTTGTGTATATCGACCTGAAAGCGCCTGCCCTTCTCCTGACTTATTGTTTGATCCTGCTTACGACGGCCGTCTTGTATCTCCTGGCGTGTGATCCTCTGCCGCCCTGTCCGGGCAAGGTCAGAGAGTGGCTGCGCGGCGCCGCTCCGGCGCGGCTCGCGGCATCCGAATCGCCAAACCCCGACTAGCAATCCGCCGCCAGCAGCCGCGCGACTTCATCGGGTTCGTCAAATGCCGGACGCACGAATCCGCGGGCGTTCGGAAACACTCGCTCGAGCTCGTCGGTGAGCCAGATGAGGTCCGCAACGAACGGTTCGGCCTCCGAGACCGACGCCAACCCGCCATGAACGAGGGCGAGCCACGCCGCATGTGACCGTTCCATTCCGAGCAGCGCGACCTTCGCCGACCCGTCGTAATCCGCGGGCCAGTCGCGGTCGTCAGGCTCGTCCATCGCCAAACCCATGAGCGCGCGGTGGATCTTCGCTGGAATCGAATACTGGAACCAGCCGATTACGCTCAGCGGATCGGACGGATCGCGAGTGGCGTCGGAGCGGCGACCGTCGAGCCAGGTATGCGCGCGTTCGCAATAGGCATAGGCGCGTTCTTCGATGGACTTATGGGCAGGGATGAGCTTCGGGCGGAGTTGCTCGAGCTCCTCTTTCGACATTGGCTCGCTCGCGATTTTGTTCATCTCGTCGATGAGCTCCCGCATCCAGAAGGGTAGAGGCGGGGGCAGGTCCTGCGGCAGCGGCGGCGCGTTGACGACGTCGCTCAGCTGCGGGTCGCTTTGCGCCTCGAGCTCGGCGCGATCGGCGAACACGCGGCAGCGCGACGTGAACGAACACGTTTCGCACCAGCGATCGCAGTAGTTATAGATTCCGACGATGAATCCATCCTGAACATCCATGCGGCCCTCCGGCCGTCAGCTGAGAGCAAGGTGCATTCCGCGTGGATCGCGCTGGTGATCGCATTGAAAGAAGCAGATTCTGCGTACTCGGCGCCCGGAGCGGTACGCAAAAATTAGGGTTAGGATTACCGCATGAAACAGATCATATGCGCCATTCCCATTTGCGCTTCTCCTCATGGCAACCGCAATGGGGCAGACGCCGGTGAAGGTGGACGGCACCGGAGGGCCTAAAACTGCCGGCCAGGTCCGGCCGCCGGACAATCGCCGGCCGCGCGGGACCGCCGTTGGGTTGCTCGGGTGGAAGGCGGGCATCCGCTCGGATGCGTTTGGCGCGGTGCCGTTCCTCGACGCCGCGGCGCGAATCGACGCCGCTGGCGTGGCGTTCATCGAGGCGGTCAGCACGAACCTCAACTACACGGCCGGCGCCGACGAAATCGCACAGATCAAAGCGCGACTGACCGAGCTCGGCCTCCGCGTTCCCGCCTACTCCATCGAATCGATTCCCGTGGATCCGGCATCACGCGCCAGGCTGCTGGATTTTGCCAGGGCGCTCGAGATCGAGCTGATCATCACGCGGCAGCCGGCCGAACTGCCCGGCGTCAACGTGGCGGTGGAAGATGCGCGCGGCCTCTACAAGCGCGGCGACGTGGTGCTCGGCGCGAACCTTCGCGACGCGGCGAAAGCGACGCCGCTTCTCCTCGAGCTGAGCAAACAACAGCCGCCCGAAGCTCCGGAGTGGCCGAACAAGTGCGGCGATTGCGCAACGTCACGGCCGTCCACGCGGCCGCTGTTCTTCACCATCACCCCCGGTGGCGGCGACAACTACGACAAAGCCGTGCGTGTCGCCCAGGGTTTCCGCGTGAACGCGATCTCCCGCATGATGCCGATTACCACGACGGATCGGATTCCGGCGGACGAGCGGCAGAAGATCGACGCCGCCGTCCCGCGGCAGGCGCTGGCTGCGCCGAAGGCGGCAAGAAAGCTGTTGATTATCGATGTCTGTCCGGCGGGCGGTTTCTATCACACCACGGTCGCGCACGGAAATCTGATGCTGCAGCTCATCGCCAAATACACCGGCGCGTACGAGCCCGTCTTCGACAACAACCTGGACAATCTGAAATATCCGCGCATCAGGCAGTACGACGCCGTATTCCTCAACAGCGTGGTCGGCCCCGTGTTCTCCGATCCCGAGGTGCTCGACGGGTTGATTCGATACGTTCGCGAAGGCGGCGGCGTGGCGGGCCTGCATGGCACCACGTTTTCGTCACAGGACGTGCGCGAGTTCGGCGAGCTGATGGGTGCGCAGGAGGGACCGCATCAGTACAACGGCGAGCCCGGAACGCTCAAGATCGACGATCCGGCCAGTCCGCTGACGAAACACTTCGGCGGCGCAGGCTTTTCGATGATGGATGAGTTCTATCATTTTCCGATGACCGGCCCGTACACGCGCGAGAAGCTGCACGTGCTGTTGAGCGTGGACGCCGGGAAGTCGGATATCGAGCGGTGGAAATACCTGCGCACCGACAACGACTTCGGCATGGTCTGGATCAAGCGCGAGGGCAAGGGCCGCGTGTTCAACAGCGTGCTCGGCCATCGCCCGGATTTCTACATGATGCCGGACCTGGTGAAGATGATGGTCGGCGGCATTCAGTTCGTGCTCGGCGACCTCGAGGCCGACACGACGCCCAGCGCGAAGCTCGGGGCGATGCGGAAATAGGATTCGGACACCGTTGACTCTGAAATGACAAGTGACCACGATGTCACGGGTCTTCTAATTGAATGGCATCGAGGCAGCGGCGAAGCGCTGGAACGCCTGGTTCCGGTGGTGTACGACGAGCTTCGCCGGATCGCCCGTGCGCAGCTGCGCGGCGAGCACGCCGGTCACTCACTCCAGGCTACTGCGCTTGTGCACGAAGCGTATCTGCGGCTCGTGAAGGTCGATCGGATGACTATCGATGGCCGGCCGCATTTTCTGGCAATTGCCGCCAGACTGATGCGCCAGATACTCGTGGACCACGCCCGGAGAAAACGCGCGGCCAAGCGCGGAGCCGACGTAACGCTGGTCAACCTCGACGAAGTAGAGGCCTCGACCGGGCCAGCCCCCGTGGACATCCTCGCGCTCGATCAGGCGCTCGAAGAGATGGCCACCTTTGATGCCCGGCAGCGCGATCTCGTTGAGATGAAGTTCTTCGCCGGGCTGACGATCGACGAAGCTGCGACTGCGCTGGGCGTGTCGGCGGCAACCGTCGAACGCGAGTGGGCTTCGGCAAAGTCCTGGTTGTACCACCGCTTATCGGCTTCTTCTTCCTGATCGCCGCGCGCAATGAGGGGGTTTCCCCGGCATTTGCGCTTCTACAAAAGAGGAGCACACATGCAGGACCTCAAGCGCCGGTTTCGGGGAATTGTTCTTACCCCTTCGGATGGCGAGTACGAATCGGCCCGCCGCGTCTGGAACGGCAACATAGATAGAAGGCCGTTGTTGATAGCCCGGTGTACGTGCGCGGCCGATGTCATCGCCGCAGTCGATTTCGCCCGCGATAAGGGGTTGCTCGTTGCGGTGAGAGGTGGCGCGCACAATCCTGCGGGCCATGCGACGTGTGATGGCGGCGTCGTGATCGACCTCTCGCTTATGAAAGCCGTCAGCGTGGACCCCGTAAAGCGACTGGCCAGGGCAGAGGCGGGCGTCACCTGGGCGGAATTCGATCGCGCGACGTCGGCTTTCGGCCTTGCCACGACTGGCGGTTCCGTTTCCAACACCGGTGTGGCAGGCCTGACGCTCGGCGGCGGGATCGGCTGGCTGATGGGAAAACATGGCTTCAGCTGCGACAACCTGCTGTCGGCAGACGTGACTACCGCCGAAGGAAAAGCTCTGACCGCTAGCTCGAGCGAGCACAGCGATCTGCTCTGGGCACTGCGCGGCGGCGGCGGCAATTTCGGAATCGTCACGACATTCGGGTTCCAGGTGCACGACGTCGGTCCCATGGTTCTTGGCGGCATGGTCGTCCACCCGCTCGAGAAGGCTAAAGAATTGATGCGCTTCTATCGCGACTTTGCGCGCGGCCTTCCGGATGACGCAGAGGCGTGGGCCGTCTTCCTGACGTCACCGGACGGTGTACCGCTCGTCGCCCTGGTGCTCTGTCATAACGGTCCGATCGCAGAAGGCGAGCGCGTTCTGGCGCCAGCGCGTCAATTCGGCCCGCCCATTGCCGATCTCGTGCAACCGATGCCATATGTCGCCAGACAAACGATGTTTGATCAGGCATTTGCCGCCCATGGGCTGCACCGATATTGGAAATCCGGCCTTGCGCCATCGCTCGGCGATGAGCTAATCGATGCGGCGATTGACGGCGCGTCTTCGTTCTCATCGCCGATGTCGGCGCTGATTTTGATTTATATCCATGGCGCGGCTGCTCGCGTACCTGCGGCTGACACGGCGGCGTTCGCGCTGCGCAAATGCCAATGGGACGTCAGCGCGGTCGCACAGTGGACCAATCCCGCCGAATCGGAACGGCACATTGCGTGGACACGCCGGTTGTGGGCGCGGATGGAGCCGGCTACTGGCGGGAGCGCCTACGTCAATCACATCGCGAGCGACGATGACAGCGGCAGAGTGAGAGCGTCGTACGGCACGAACTACGAGAAGCTGGCCATGCTGAAGCGCAAGTATGATCCGGCCAATCTGTTTCGCCTGAATGCGAACGTGTGGCCTTCAGACGGAGGAGCTCAGTCATGATGCGAAGCGATGTCGTGGGCCTTGTCGGGGTTCTGATGTTCGTTCTTGCAGTCCCCACGCTTTTTGCTCAGACGGAGGGTGTGACATATCACGATCTCGCTGCGATGCAGACCTGGAAGCTCGGAAACATGCAGGCCAAGGGCGCGACAGGCGAGTCGCACTCGTTCGCGGTCGCTGAGATGCCGCCTGGTGCCCGGGGGCGGGCGGGCAATCCTCACCATCATAATCAGGAGCAAGTCGTCCTGGGCCTCAGCGGCTCAACAGTGTTTTCACTGGGCGGCGTGTCCTACAGACTGGGAGTTCACGGGGCTGTTGTGACACCGTCGAACGCGGAGCATTTTCAGTTGAACGGAAGCACTGCGACAGCGTCCGCGTTCATTGAATTCCAACCAGTGCTTCGCCCGGACTGGTTCCCACCGCATCCTGCCAACGAATCGACCAAGAGCGCCGCGCCCGCGGCGGTTGCGTCAAGTCAGCAGGTCTTCACCGATTTTGGAACGTCAGCAGAAGGCTGGCAGAGCGTATCGGGCGGCGCGCGCTCAAAAACACTTAACGGCCAGACAGTTCGAGTAACCGTGTGGGACCTGTCTGCCGCCGAGTCATCATTGGTGCTGGAAGCGCGTTGGGAGTCGTTTGTATACGTGCTCGAAGGTCATGCCAGCGTGATCGCGCCATCTGGACGGCGAGACATCGGCCCCGAGATGCTGCTCGTGGTTTCTCCACAAGCGAAAGATGTCCGGCTCATGTCGCTGAACAAGGGGCGAACTCTGATTGCGGTGTTCGAGTCGGTCGCGAGGTAACTTTTTATCTTTGTGCGGCCGCCTGCCAATTCAGGGCGATGGTAATCGGCGGCGCAGCGGCCCCTTCGACCGCCGCGTTGATCAAAAACCGGCCGTCGGGTGCGACGTCGTATTGCGCTCTCGATCCGGCTGACGGCGGAACATTCGCGCCGGTAGCCAGGCGGATCTTGAAAAGAGGTGCGGGCGTCCCGGCGTCAGGCATTTCGCGACCCGGCCCGACCGGCGTGGGTAACGCCATCATGCGACCATCGCTCGCGATGTAGAAAAGCTCTTTCGCGTCGAGACGCCACCGCGGCTGGCTTCCGCCGGCGGCGGAAACCTGCTGTCGTTCGCCGGGGCCTGGAAATGGGGCGATGTAAACCTCCATGCGTCCGGATGCGTTCGATTGATACGCTATCCAGCGGCCGTCGGGTGAAAACTGGCCCGCCATTTCATCGAACGGCGTCTGCTGGACGGCAAACGGGATGCGCGCACCCGACATCGGCAGCGCCCACATATCGACGCCTGTTGCCCTCGCCTGAGTCGCATAGAGCAGGAAGCGCCCGTCTGGTGAAAAGTGTAACGGAACCTTGAGCTCCGCCGAGCGCAAGAGAGGCTTTTCGTCTACGGCGCCGGTGACCGCCCTTTCGAAGAGGTCGTAGTTTCCATCGCGATTCGAGCCGAAAACCACGCGGTCGTCCTGTGGTGACATTACGGGAAACATGTCCGCCTTCGCGTGGAACGTAAAGCGGCTGGGCACGCCTCCTCCCACCTGCATGAGCCACACGTCGGTGTTGCCCTCAACTGTTCGAAAGATCGCGATGCGCCGCGCGTCTCGCGTCAATCCCGGCGCTGCCATTGCCTCATCGTCGGGTGCGCCAATCGAACCGAGTGTCGTCCCGTCGCGATGCACCCACACCAGTTGTCGGCGTTCTGCGATGGCCGTTCGATAGGCGAGCACTCCCGTGGCCGACAACGCGAATGCTCCATGCACGGTGGACGCATCAAATCCTATTGGCTGCGCGACCGTCCTCGCCTCGCCAGTTACTTCGTGGCGCGACGCGTCAAATTTCAGCGCGACGAGAGCACCCTGACGGATAGTCAAGAGTGTGTCGGGTGGTACAAAGGTAGGCGGTGCATCATCGTCCGACACGCGGGTGACCTGCCCGCTGTCAAGAGACCCGACGAAGAGTCCGTGTGTGCCGCGAGCGCCGTGGGTCGAGAGAAACAGAAAATGGCGTCCGTCGGGGAGAAATTGCGGCCAGCGGTGGCTTTCGTGACCCGGCGTGAGTTCGGTGACGGCTGAAGTCGTGCCGCCGCCGGCGGGTACGCGGCTGAGAGTTCCGCCGGTGGTCGGCGCGAAGACGATAACTCCATCAGAGTTCCACGTGCCGCCACGCGCGGTCGCTGCGTCGGCGAGCACGAGCGGTATGCTCTCCCCGAGGTCGAGCCGCTTGAGTTTGCCACCGGCAAAAAACCCGATAGCCCGGCCGTCGGGCGCCCAGAATGGATAACCCGCACCATCGGTTCCCGCCAGTGGCTGTGCGCTGAGTTGATCGAGAGGGCGAACCCAGAGTTTCGACACACCATCCGCGCTGGCCACGAAGGCGAGTTGGCGGCCGTCTGGCGACAGTGCCAGCGACATCGGATCCGTCGTGGGCGGCGTCGTTACTTCGAACCGCACTCCCGGCGATCGGCTGACGGGTCGGCTCAGGCGGAGCGAGGCGAAAACGGCCAGGGCAGAGGCAACGATCATGGCTATCGCCGCTGCGGTCCATGCCAGACGAGCGCGGCGTGGTTGTTTGTTGCGCTGGACGGCCTCGTCGATCCCCGCGTCACTGATCCAGGTGAGCTCCCGCAGTAGATCCCGTGCCGTTTGCCAGCGATCGTCAGGATCTTTGGCGAGACACGTCCGGATAACGCGATCGATGGACGGAGGCGCCTTGGCAAGCGCCGCTGGTTCCCGCTCACGGATCGCCAGAGTGAGTGTTGCATGGCTGGCCGCGGAGAAAGCCTTGCTGCCGGCAATCATTTCGTAGAGCACGGCGCCGAACGCAAAGATATCGGAGCGCGCGTCGGCTCTCTTGCCTTCGAGCTGCTCCGGAGCCATGTATTGCATCGTTCCAAGGATGATGCCTGACGACGTGATCTCGAGAGGTGGAAGGGGCAGCGATGTTTCCGTTGTGAGAGGCGAAGGAGACGCATTCGACAGTCCAAAGTCGAGCAACTTGGCACCCGCTTTGGTAATCATGATGTTGCCGGGCTTCAGGTCACGGTGCACGATGCCCGCCCGATGAACTTTGTCCAGCGCCGATGCGATCTGAATTGCGTACTCCAGTGCGCGCTTGACACTCAGCGCGCCTCGCTCCAGGCGCGCCGCCATCGATTCGCCGTCCAGATACTCCATCACGAGGAAGTCGACCCCCTCGTCGCTTCCAATATCGTGCAGCGTGCAGATGTGAGGATGGTTGAGCGCAGCTACCGCCCGCGCTTCCCGCTCGAAACGTTCGCGCGCGATGGCGTCGCCGGCGACGCGCAGGGGTAGCACTTTTATGGCGACCGTGCGATCGAGCCGCATATCGCGCGCCTTGTAGACGTCCCCCATTCCGCCCGAGCCGATACGCGATCCAAACTGATAAGGTCCGATGCGGGTGCCCTCGAGGTTCACGGGCGACGAGAGCTCCTCCGGGACGGGAGCGGGGGATTCGAGGAAGTCCGCCGCGCGCTCGTGAGACGCGAGCAGCATTTCGACATCTTGCCGCAGCGCTTCGTCTCCGGCGCACGCGCCGGAGAGGTAGGCGTGGCGCGCCTCCGCGGGCAGCGGCAGCGCCTCCGCGAAGACCTCTTTCACGCGCGACCACTCTTCGGGGCGCATGGTGTGGGGATTCTAATTCGACTTACGCTACGATTGCGCGGGCCCTGTATCTAAGGAGAACGCATGAGTCGGGGGGCGGCTGTCATATCCTTGTTAATCGCCATCACTCTTCAGGATGCAGTGTCTGCCCAGAACCCGTGGCATGTATCCGCTCCCGCGCCGGCCGGATTCGATCGCAACCGAGGGCAGCGAGACACGCGCGAACATCTCGACAAGTTGATCGCGCTCGATACCCAGAATCCGCCGGGCAACGAAATCCTCGCCGCCAGATATCTCGATTCCGTCCTGCGCGACGTACCCGGGATGGAGACCCGTATTCTCGATGCGGGTGACGGCCGGGCCAACTTTATCGCCCGCCTGCGCGCCGTCCGTCCGACCAAGCGGCCGGTCCTCATCATGGGCCACCTCGACGTCGTCGGCGCCGACCCCGCCAAATGGACGACGCCGCCGTTCGTGCCGTCCGAGCGAGAGGGGTACGTTTACGGCCGCGGCGCGATTGATGACAAGGGCATGCTTGCCGCATCTGTCGCCGCGCTGTTGCAACTCGCCGCTCGCCGGGATTCGCTGGCCCGCGACATCATTTTCCTGGGCACCGCCGACGAAGAAAGCGGCGGCGGCGGTATCACGCGGTTGATCGAGCGCGATTTCGATCTGATTAAAGATGTGGAGTTCGCCTTGAACGAGGGCGGGCGTGTGGCGGTTGCCGGCGGCCGTGTGCGAGCCATCAACATTCAAGTCGCCGAAAAGGTCTCCTATGAAGTTGAGGCGCGTGCGACCGGGCCCAGCGGGCACGGTTCGGTGCCGCTTCCAGGCAACGCGCTGGCGGCCCTGTCGCGCGCCCTTGCGCGGGTGCACGAGTGGAAAGCGCCGGTCCGGCTGAACGACGTGACGCGCGCATATTTCGGCCGTCTCGCCACCATCGAGGAGGATCCGGCGATGAGGCGCGCAATGGAGACGCTCGCCACCGCACGCGACGACAAACAGGTGATGGCAGCGGCAGAGATTCTCAGTCGCGAGCCGACGCACAACGCCGTGCTCAGAACCGGCGTGTCGCTCACGATGTTGCGTGCGGGCATCCGCGTGAACATCATTCCGTCGGACGCCACGGCCACACTTAACGTGCGCGAGATGCCGGACGGAGACATTCAGGCGACCGTGGCAGAGCTCAACCGCGTCGGCGGCGAACAGCAGGTGGTGTTTTCGCTGAGAGCCAAGGTGCGGGCGTCTCCGCCTGTCTCACCGCTCGATTCAGAGATGTTCAAGGCGATGGAAGCCGCGGGAAGCGTGATGGCGTCCGACGCCGTCGCCATCCCGTTCATGTCGACCGGAGGCACCGACGGCTCGAGGCTTCGCGCGCGGGGAATACCCACCTACGGCATCCTGCCGCTGCCGCTGCCGAAGGAAGACGAGTTGCGGATGCACGGCGATGACGAGCGGGTTCCGATTCCAGCGCTCGGTTGGGCGTCCGAATACCTCTACCGAGTGCTGACGCTGATTGGTGAGACCCGCTGACTTGAGCCATCGCGAGCGAACGCTGTTCCGGCAGAAGACGGTGACTACACGAGTACCTACAAGACCTAAGACCTGTAACACGCGTCTTGCGCGACATTTTTTGCGGCATGTGTTCCACTCTCGGTTTTGCACAAACGAATGTGCAATCATTCTTCTCATGAAAACCCCCCAGCTTTCATCCAGAATTTTTGCGTTCCTGATCGCGTGTTGTTTGTTTCCGGCGCTGACCAATGCTCAGGTTCCGCGCTTCGACTCCATGTACGTGTTCGGCGACAGCCTCAACGACAACGGCAACGTTCTTATTCAGTCACGAATCTTTCGTGACAATCCCCCGGTTCCACCAGTGGGAGCCTATTTCGAAGGCCGGTTTGCCAACGGCTTCATCGCGGTCGAATTTCTGTGGGAGAGCCTCAGCGGTTACGGGCCTGACTCCTCTCGCCGATTGAAGCCGTTTCTTGCGGCGCCGTTGCTTCGCTCGGAAGGCGCGATCGATTTTGCGTATGGAGGAACCGGGACGCCGCTTCTGGATCAAACTCCCGGCGGTATGTGGGCGCCGGGGTTGAAGGGGCAGGTTGAACTCTTCAAGCTCGCTCTTCTAGGAAGAAAGCCGTCGAGCCGGTCCCTCTACGTTATTGCGACCGGCGCGAATGATTATCGCGACGATCCGTTCAACGTTCCAATGGATCCCGAAGAGGTCGCTCACAACATCGAGGAGGCGATTGGAAGTCTCTATAAAATCGGCGCCCGCGATGTGATGGTCCTCAACCTGCCGGATCTCGGAAAGGTACCGGCGAACATGGTCAATCCAGCGACGGGCGAGCCCGATCCAGAGAGGAGCGCGGCCGCAACCGAGCTCAGCGGACTTCATAACGAGGCGCTGGACGCTGCGCTCGCCAGAGTGCGTGTGCGGTACCCGAGGCTGCACCTCATTCCAGTCGATCTCGACATCCCGTTTGACCAACTGCGGGTCGCGTTAGATCCACAATGGCCGGTTCCGGCGATGGAGACGATTGCCCCCGGCACGTCGCCGTGCCTGTTCGTCGATCCGTCGACGTGTCCCGACCTTCCCGACTCGGCGTTCAACGTAGATCTTGGGTTCTTGTTCTGGGACATCGTGCACCCGACGACACAGGCGCACCGACATCTCGGCCAATATCTGTTCGATCAGCTCACACAGAGCTACCGGTAAGATCTGGGGGCGCCGCCGCCAGGCGGCGCGCCTACTTCCCTTTCGTTGCCGTGCCATCGAAGGATGGCACCCATTTTTTTCCGTCCGCCGACGCTTCACATGAAATCTTGAGCGTGGTGTTCCCGGCGCCGAACGCCAGACGGCACCGGTCGTGGAGCGTCTGGCCGCCGGTACTCGCCATGCCGTTGAACGTCCACGTGCTTCCACTGATGGTGGCGGTACCGCTTCCGACCGCTCCCGTGCTGTCCACGTAGCTGAAGGTGTGGACCTTTTTCGCTGCGTCGTAGCTGATGATCTCGAGCCCGTTGATCGTGCCCATCGGACCCTTGCCGTCGAATCGACGCTCGACCGCGAAGTTGTTCGCGATCCATTGGATGCGATCGGAACCGGTCATCTTGCCGCCGGGTCCCATGGGTCCCGCTTTCATCTCGCCGACGAACGTCCAGTTCCCGACGAACGCGCCGAGCCTTTGATGTTCCGGTCCAGGTTTCGGCGTCGCCGGCGCCTGTCCGGCGAGGCCGGCGACAGATATCGTCAGGAGCGCAACACAAAGCGTCGTTCGTCTCATCGGAATCTCCTTCTTCGAATGCGCTCATCATATCCCGCGCAACTTTTGAAGGCCGCGATCAAATGCGCCGATTGGAATGGCGGATAATAAGGGGCTATGCCGATCGAATCAGTCAATCCTGCAACAGGTGAAACCCTCAAGCTCTACGAAGAAATGACGCCTCAGCAGACGGCCGCAGCGGTGGCGCAGGCGCACGACGCGTGGAAGGGGTGGAGGAAAGCGACATTCGCGGAACGGGCAACGCCGATGAAGAAGGCGGCGGCGATTCTGCGTGAGCGTAAAGAAGAGTTTGCGAAGCTGATGGCGCTCGAAATGGGCAAGCCATTCAAGCAGGGCGTTGCGGAAGCGGAGAAATGCGCGCTGGGATGCGAGTACTACGCCGACCATGCGGAAGCGCACCTGGCCCCGGAGCCGGTCAAGACCGAGGCGTCGAAGTCGTACATCGCGTTCGAGCCGCTCGGCGTTGTCCTCGCGGTGATGCCATGGAACTTTCCGTTCTGGCAGGTGTTCCGGTTCGCGGGGCCGGCGCTCATGGCCGGCAATGCCGGCGTGTTGAAACACGCGTCGAACGTGCCGGGCTGCGCGCTCGAGATAGAAAAGGTCTTCAAGGATGCCGGGTTTCCCGACGGTGTGTTCCGCACGCTGCTGATTGGCAGCAAACAGGTGAAGGCGGTGATCGAAAATCCGCTCGTCAGCGCGGTCACCCTGACCGGCAGCACGCCCGCGGGCAAATCCGTGGCCGCACACGCCGGGGCCGTCATCAAGAAAACGGTGCTCGAGCTTGGCGGGTCCGACCCGTATATCGTTCTCGAGGACGCGGACCTCGAATACGCGGTCAACACTTGCGCGACATCGCGGTTGATCAATTCAGGGCAGAGCTGCGTCAATGCGAAGCGTTTCATCGTGCTCGAGCCGCTCGTTGCCGCGTTCACCGAGAAGCTCGTCGCCGCGATGAAGCAGAGAAAGATGGGCGATCCGCTGGCGGCGGATACCGACATCGGCCCGCAGGCGCGGCCGGATCTCCGCGACGAGCTCCATCAGCAGGTCGTCGACTCGGTTGCGAAGGGGGCGAAGCTGCTGCTTGGCGGCGAGATCCCGCCGGGAAAGGGATCGTTCTACCCGCCGACGGTGCTGGCAGACGTCAAACCGGGTATGCCCGCGTACCACGAGGAGTTGTTTGGGCCGGTCGCGTCGATTTTCAGCGCCCGCGACGAAGACGAGGCGATTCGCATCGCGAATGATTCGATCTTCGGGCTGGGAGCGGCGGTGTTCACGAAAGATGTCGCCCGCGGCGAGCGTGTGGCCAGACAGATCGAAGCCGGATGCACCTTCGTCAACACACTGGTTGCATCGGATCCGCGGCTGCCGTTCGGAGGAATCAAGGAAGCCGGCTACGGCCGGGAGCTCGGGAGCTACGGGATCAAGGAGTTCGTGAATATAAAGACTGTCTATGTGAAATAAATTAAACAGGAGGTCAGGAGTTTAGTTTCAAGAACATTTCTCCTGATCTTCTGGTCTCCTGTTTCTGTATTTTCAGCATTACGATCCCGCACACGATTCCGGCGCCGATGCCGCCGACTACGAACCACCAGATTGCCGGCACGGCGAAAGATGTCATGAATCCGAGGATGACCATCGTCAGGCCGCCGACGCCTTCGACGTACGTGCCGGTGAGATTCACTCGCTTCCGTTTTTCCAGGCGCTTCGACATCAACCACTCGGCAACGATCGGATCGACAGGGACGAGGTTGAGCGAAACGGGTGGATGCGGCGCGTAGAGCGCCTGCATGACGATCGCGAAGAGAAGCTGCCGCCAGAGCCAGAGGCGAGACCGGCGCCTCTGGAATTCTTCGAGCAGGTCGCCGGCGAGCGGCTCGTTGTCGAGCGCCAGCCGATCGAGCAGCGCGAGCGCGAGTCGGGAAGGCACCACACCTGTCATGCCGGTCCTCCTCTCAATTCAGCGACGCCTTTCCACAGTGCGACGAGCGATCGTTGCGTTTCCCGGGCCGCGCGGAGCCCCTGCGGCGTGACGGTGAAGAACCGCTTTGCGCGGCCGCCGCGCTCAGGGCTGGGATTGCCCATTCGCGACGACACCATGGCATTGCGCTCGAGCCGCTCGAGCGCGGTGTAGACGGCGCCCAGCACCACCGACCGGCGCCCGGTCGTCTCGATTTCCCGGGCGATCGGAACGCCGTAAGCCTGCTCCCCGACCCGCAGTATCGCCAGCAGGATCATCAGCTCGAAGTCGGTGAGAAGGTCGCGGGGCATTTAATTACAAATTATGAATAAACTCGACGGGGCGTGTCAACTGCTAGGATCTGCGGCCAGAGAGGTCTTTCCATGCGTCATGCCGTTGTGGTGGCCGTTTTGTGCGCGGTTGTGGCCGGTGGGGGCGATCCATCGGCGCAGCACAAGCCGTATCGAACGCTCAACGACACCGTTGTGCCGCCGCAGTTCGCGTCGCGCGAGGCGTGGAACGCGCGCGCCGCACATATCCGCGAACTGATCCTGTCCTCTGCCGGATTGCTGCCGATGCCGGAGCGCTCACCTTTGCGCGCCAACGTCTTCGGAGATGTCACACATCCGGACTACATCGTCTCGAAGGCGTATTTCGAAAGCCTTCCCGGCTTCTTCGTCACCGGGAATTTGTATCGTCCTGTCGGCGACGGCCCGTTTCCGGCGATCCTCTCTCCCCACGGGCATTGGGCGTATGGCCGTCTGGAAAACTCGGCGATCGCATCGGTGCCCGGCCGTGCGATCAGCCTCGCGCGTAACGGCTTCGTCGTGTTCACCTACGACATGATCGGCTACAACGACAGCCGGCAACTGGAGCACAGGTTGTTCGGAGGCCCGCGCGAAAAGCTGTGGGGCCTCAGCATGGCGGGGCTTCAATTGTGGAATGGGATCCGCGGCGTGGACTTTCTCGAGTCGTTGCCTTATGTGAAGCGCGACGCGATTGGCGCCACGGGCGCGTCAGGTGGAGGAACCCAGGTATTTCTGCTCGCGGCCGTCGACGAACGGGTCGCGGTCGCCGCGCCGGTCAACATGATCTCGCTGCACATGCAGGGCGGCTGTCTCTGTGAAAACCAGCCGGGACTGCGGCTCGACACCAACAACGTCGAGATTGCGGCGACCATCGCGCCGCGTCCGCTGCTGATGGTGTCCGCGACTGGCGACTGGACGACAAACACGATGGAACGCGAATATCCGGCGGTGCGCGCCATCTACTCGCTGCTCGGAGCGGCGGATCGCGTGCATGGCGTGCGGTTCGAAGCCCCGCACAACTACAACCGCGATTCGCGCGAGGCTGTGTACGCTTGGATGGCGCGGTGGCTGCAGGGCGCGCCGGCAGACGTGAGCCGCCAGGAGCGCGCATTTACTCCCGATCCGCTCGCGGATGTGCTGGTCTTCCATCAGCGCGCCGTGCCCTCCCACGCCGTGACGGCGGAGCAACTGACCACGAACTGGATAGACGCTGCCCGGCGGCAGCTCACCTCGACGCCGCTCGACGTTCGCGCGAAAGCGCTACGCCAGGCGCTGGCTTTTGGGGAGGCGCGGTCGCCAACCCCGGCCGCGGCGGTGCATCGCGGGCGGCGGACGGCGCTCGTCATCGGAGCCGACGAGGGTCTGCAACGGCAGCTCCGATCGGCGGGTTTCACCCTGCAGGCGGTTGAGTTCACGCCGTTTGACGCCGATGAGGCGGCGAAAATTCCGCACTTCGACACCTACAACCGGACCGCAGCCAGTCAGCGCGTTGCCGATATCGTTTCCGCATTGCGTATGCATCCCGATGCAGTAGTCGTCGCGTCGGGCGATGGTGCGCTGGCCGCGCTGCTCGCGTCGGCAGTGGAACCCGAGCATCGCTTCGTGCTCGACGTCGGCGATTTCGATACCAGCAGCGACGCCGCGTTTGTCGAGCGGTTGTATATGCCGGGGCTGCGGCGGGCGGGCGATCTGACGACGGCGGCGGCGCTGGCCGGCGCGCGTCTGACCATCCACAACGCCGGAGCGAACTTTCAGCTCGAGGGAGTAAGTGCCAGGCGCGAAAAGCTTGCGCCTCGCGAGATTATTGCCGCGCTAAAGTAAGGCGCGTGCACGCCTGCGCGCCGAACAATCCGCCTGTCGGCCGTTTCGCTTCCAGGACGTCGCTGTCGGGAGACTGATTGCCGGGCCTCCTGTTGAACGCGACGATCGACGCCTGCCGAATGTGAAAAGTTTGTGTCGGTGTCATGAATCGGCACCGGCTGTCGTCTAATGCTTTTAGAGGCATTCATGGATGCAGCCCTTCGCGCTCTGAACGGTTTTGGGCTCGGCGCCCGCATCGGCGAACGCGCCCGTGTCTCGGATCCACGGGGATGGCTGCGCGCGCAGCTTCACGATGGTCCAGCGACGTTGAGCGCGCCGCCGGGTGCCTCACCGGACGAGATCTCCGCGGCGTTGCAGGCATTCCGCGAGCTCGGACAGCTGACGGAGCAGGAGCGTCAGCAGGCGAGGCAACAGGCCAGGCGCGCCCTCGTGGAGATCGCCGCGTCCGAAAGCATGGCCGCACTGACGCAGCGGGTCACCAGCGAGCGGCCGTTCGTCGAACGGCTCGTGTCGTTCTGGTCGAATCATCTTTGCGTGTCCGTTGGGGCAAAGGTACTGGTCGCGCCGCTTGCCGGAAGCTACGAGAGGGAAGCGATCAGGCCGCACGTGCTGGGGCGCTTCGAAGACATGGTGCTCGCGTCCGCGCAGCATCCGGCGATGCTCGTCTATCTCGACAACTTCCAGTCGATCGGGCCGAATTCTCGCGGCGCCCGGGTCGGACGTGGCCGGGGACAGCAGCGGGGACTCAACGAGAACTACGCGCGCGAGCTACTGGAGCTGCACACGCTGGGCGTGGACGGCGGCTATACGCAACAGGATGTGCAGGAGCTGGCGAAGATCCTGACGGGCTGGACCGTGAGCGGGCTGATTCGCCGCGGCCGGATGCAGCAAGCCTCTTCCACCATTGCCTTCACGTTTCAGCCGCTGCTGCACGAGCCTGGAGCGAAGACAGTACTTGGTTCGCGCTATGCCGAGTCCGGGATCGAAGAAGGTGAGCGCGTCATTCGCGCGATGGTGCGCCACCCGTCGACCGCGCGCTTCGTCGCGACCAAGCTGGTCACTCATTTCGTCAGCGATGAGCCGCCCGCGACGGCGATCGATCGACTCGCGAAGGTGTTTCGCGAAAGCGACGGCGATCTCCGCGCCGTATCGGCGGCGCTGATCGATCTTCCCGAGGCATGGACCGGCGAGGCGAGGAAGTTCCGTACGCCGCAGGACTGGCTCGTCGCGGTCCTGCGCGCGTTCAACGCGTCAGACGTGAGTCAGGCGGTGCTGCCGCTGCTGCGCCAGCTGCGCCATCCGCTCTGGTCGCCTCAGGCGCCGAAGGGTTTCGGCGACAAAACGCAGGAGTGGTCAGATCCGGATGCGCTGCTGAACCGAGCCGAGCTCGCGCGCACGATATCGCGCCGCCTTCGCGTGAAGCGGGTCGACGCCCGCGGCCTCCTCGACGTCGTCGACGCAGGCGCCGGCGATCCGCTGCATCGCTTCCTCGCCGACACGTCCATTCCGGCGGACGAGCGCGTGGCGCTCGCGCTGGCCGGTCCCGCTTTTCAATGGAGATGATCAAGTGGAGCGCACGATGAATCGCCGCACGTTCGTCCGCAACATGTGTCTTGGCGGCATTGCCACGTTTGGCTTTCCTGTCGTCAATTTCGCCCAGACGAAACACGGCGGCCGGTTCGTCTTCGTGCTGCTGCGCGGAGGGTTCGACGGGCTTGCCGCCGTCGTGCCGTTCGGCGATCCGTCGTATCGCACGATTCGGGGGAGCTTCGGTTACGAAGCCTCCGAGCTGATCGATCTCGACGATACCTTCGGCCTGGCCCCCGGGCTCGCGCCGATGCGCGAGCTCTGGGAGAAAAACGAGCTCGTGGCACTGCACGCCATGGCGATTCCGTATCGCACTCGAAGCCATTTCGACGGCCAGGCGATCCTGGAGACGGGCATCGAGAAGCCCGCGGGATCGTCCGACGGCTGGCTCAACCGATTGCTGCAGGTTATGCCGGGACAACGTTCCGGGATTGCGATCGCGTCGGGCATGCCTCGCTCGCTCACCGGACCGTACGAGGTGCAGACGTGGTCGCCGACCCAACTTGGCGCCGTCACCGATGCGTATCTCGATCGCCTTGCCACCTTGTACCGGACAGACAAGGTCTTGTACGGGCGGTTCGAAGCGGCGATACAACAGCACGATCTCGTGGGCGAAGAGCCGATGGCAGGTGGCGGCGCCCGCCGCGGCGGGGTGACGCCGTTGATGCAGGCAGCCGCGAAAATATTGCGGCAGGACGGTGGTCCGAACATCGCCGCCGTCGAGTTCAGCGGATGGGACACGCACGCAAATCAGGGTCTCGCCGGCGGCGCGCTGGATCGCCTGCTCGGACAGCTCGCGGAAGGACTGATGGCGCTGCGCGCGGACATGGGCCCGGCGTGGTCCACCACAACGGTTGTGGTGATGACGGAGTTCGGAAGAACAGCACGGCCGAACGGCACGCGCGGGACGGATCACGGCACGGCGGGTGCGGGCTTCATCATCGGTCCAAAGGTGGCGCGCTCGACGGTCCATTCCGACTGGCCCGGGCTCGGCGATGGCGCGCTGTTCGAAGGGCGCGATCTCAGGCCGACGCTCGACACCCGCGCCGTGTTGAAGGCGGCAATTGCATCGACCTTCGATCTCACACCCGCGCAGGCCGAGCGTGTATTTCCTGGATCGACAGCCGCGCGTGGTACCTACGATTTGATGCGCTGACGTTCCACGCCTTGACACAGAGGCACAGAGGCACAGAGGCGCAGAGGTTCTTTTCGAAAAGAAAAAAGAATTCTCTCTGTGTCTCTGTGCCTCTGTGTCGAGGCAGGTGACAATAACCCCATGCAACCGGTGATCGTGTCGGTGAATGTGGGGCGCCCCATCGACATCCAGAATGGAACCGAGACATGGAGGAGCGGCATTTTCAAAAGTGCCGTGTCCGGCCCCGTGCGATTGGCCGCGGAGAACCTCGACGGCGATCAGCAGGCGGATTTGCGGGTTCACGGCGGTCCCGACAAAGCCGTGTGTGTGTATTCCGCCGATCATTATCCGTACTGGCGCGAGCAGCTCGGAGTTCAGGAGTGCGGACCGGGCTGGTTCGGCGAGAATTTCTCGGTCGAGGGGCAGAACGAAGGCACGGTGTCGATCGGCGACACGTTTCGCGTCGGCACCGCCATCGTTCAGGTGTCGCAGCCGCGCGCACCGTGCTCGAAGCTCGGCCGGCGCTGGAATCGCCTCGACATGCCCAAGCTTGTGATCGGGGCCGGCCGCACCGGTTGGTACCTGCGGGTAGTTGAGCCCGGACAAGTTGAACGCGGCCAGCATGTCACGCTCCTCGACAGACCTTTCGAACGCTGGACGATCGAAGCTGTCAACGACGTCGCATACAGCCGAGGCGGTACAACGGATGCCGAGGCGATACGCGAGCTCTCTGAGTGTCCCGTCCTTGCCGAGGCCTGGCGCGCTGGCTTCAAGAAGATGATGGCGTAATACACTTCCGCGGTGCCCAACCGCTATCGTCCCGACGATCTGGTTCTCTTCGCCTCCGCTCTCCTCGAAAATGCCGGCATGCCGCGCGATCGTGCGCGGACGATGGCCGATGTCATCGTCGAGGGCGATCTGCTCGGCCACGACACACATGGGCTCGATCAACTCGCCGGATACCTCGTGCAGATCGACGAGGGACTGCTTGCCACCGAAGGTGAGCCGGAGGTCGTTGCGGATCTCGGCGCCGCTCTGACGCTCGACGGGCATCGCCTTCCGGGACACTGGCTCGTGAAGCGCGCCATTGCCGAAGCGCGCAGCCGCATACTCGCGCATCCCGTCGTCACGATTGTCATCGGCCGGGGGCACCATATCGGGTGCCTGCAGGCCTACCTGAAGCCGGTAACCGATGCCGGCCTGATCATTCTGTTGAGTTGCTCGGATCCTTCTGCTGCAGGCGTGACGCCGCATGGCGGTGTCGCGTCAAGAATCACCCCGAATCCCATTGCCGCGGGCTTTCCAACCGGCGGCGATCCCATCTTGATCGACATCAGCAGCTCGACGTCGACCAACGCCATGAACAAGCGTCTTGCCGCGAAAGGGGAGCGGCTCGACGGTGCGTGGCTGGTTGCCGCTGACGGACAGGTCACCGACGACCCTCGCGTGCTAGCCGACGTGCCACCCGGCGCCATGTTGCCGCTCGGAGGGCGCGAGCTCGGCCACAAAGGTTTTGCTCTCGCGCTGATTGTCGAAGCGCTGACGTCGGGCCTCGCCGGACGCGGCCGGTCCGAGAAGCCGGCACCGTGGAGTGCGTCGATTTTCTTACAGCTGATCGATCCCGATGCGTTCGGCGGCCGCGATGCATTCGTGCGCGAAATGCAGCATCTCGCCGATGTGTGCCACGACACGCCTGTCGCGCCGGGCGATCCCCGCGTGCGCCTGCCCGGAGAAGGCGCGCTGGCCCGCCGGCGGCGCAACATTCGCGAAGGCATCGCGCTTCATGAGACCATTCTCCCGGCAGTGACGCCCTGGGCCGAACGTTTCGGAGTGGCGTTGCCACAACCCATCTAATTTCGATGATCGCCCGAACAAGGATTGCGCATGGATCGGTGTGTTCGCATCACAGCGCTGGCGCTGTGTGCTGTTCTGATATTCGCCGTTGAGGCAGCTCCGCAGGGAGCCGCAAGCATTGTCACCAGGTCGGCCGGCGTTACCGTAATCGCGGAACCCATTGAAGTCGACGGCGTGCTCGACGAAGCGGCGTGGAAGTCCGCGACGAAAATCGGCGAGCTCGTGCAGCGCCAGCCCGCGACGGGACAGGCGCCCTCCGAACGGACCGAGGTGGTGCTGCTCCGCGACGAAAACCATCTGTATGTCGGCATCTACGCCTACGATGCGGAGCCCGATCGCGTCATCGGGACGCAGATGATGCGCGATGGCTCGCTCGCGGCCGACGATCGCATCGAGCTCCTGCTCGACACGTTCCGCGATCAGCGCAGCGCGTTCTACTTCGCGACGAATCCGGCGGGCGCCCTGGTCGACGGATTGGCGTTTGCCAACGGCCAGCTCAATACCGATTGGGACGCCATCTGGCAGGTGCGCACATCACGCACGACCGACGGGTGGGTTGCGGAGTTCGCGATTCCGTTCAAGAGCCTCAGCTTTCCCGCAGGGCAGGACGTGTGGGGTTTCAACGTGGCGCGATCGATCTATCGCAAGCTCGAAGACGATCGCTGGTCGGGCGCACGGCTCGACACGCAGTTCCTTCAGGTGTCCGAAGCCGGAGAGATCACGAACCTCACCGGCCTCACGCAGGGCATCGGGCTCGATCTTCGGCCGTTTCTCGCCGGCCGGTGGCTCAGTGTCTCGGGACGGGAAGATGACTTCACCGGCAAGCCCGGTCTCGATCTCTTCTACAGCATCACGCCGAGCCTGAGGCTCACGGCAACCTTCAATACCGACTTCGGCGAAACCGAAGTGGACGCGCGTCAAATCAATCTGACGCGCTTTTCGCTGCTGTTTCCGGAGAAGCGCGCGTTCTTCCTCGAGGGGGCCGGCGTCTTCAGCTTTGCGAGCACGGGCCCAGAAACGCCCGGCGGCATTCCCGGCACCGGCGCGGATGTCTATCCGTTCTTCAGCCGACAAATCGGGTTGATCGGCGGACAGGAAGTACCGCTCGACGCCGGCGCCAAGCTGATGGGCACCGTGGGAAGAACCGAGGTGGGTGTCTTAGGGGTCCGGACGCGGGAGCTGGAAGCGGCCAACGGGGCGACGGATCGCCGACGACGAGCAGTTTTTCGTCGGCCGGGTAAAACGGAATTTCTTCGAGCAGTCGTACGTGGGCGGTATCTTCACGAGCGGGCATCCCGCTCCGGGAGAGTCGGCTGAGACGTACGGGGCCGACATACGGCTCGCGACCTCCAATTTCCTCGGCGGGTCGCGCAACTTCGTCGTGGACGGCTTCGGCGTGCGCGCGGTCAACGGCCAGAACTCGCACGACGACTGGTCATACGGATTTTCGGCGTCGTATCCGAACGACAAGTTCGACGCACAGGTGGCGTTCCGCGAAATTCAGCGCGACTTCCAGCCCGCCCTCGGGTTCGTGCAGCGCGACAACGTCCGGCTGCTTCGTGTCGGCGGCAGCTACAATCCGCGGCCGGGCTTTCTCAACATCCAGCAGATGTTTCACGATCTGTACTACACGCGGTTCACGCGGCTCGACAACGATCAGGTTGAAAGCTGGGATCTGTACATCGCGCCGATCGACTGGCACCTGAACTCCGGAGACGCTGTTCACGCCGTCATCGACGTGAATCCCATCTACGAACGGCTGTTCGAGAGCTTCGAGATTGCCCCGGGCGTGATATTGCCGCCGGGGGAATACAAGTTCACGCGCTTTCGGAGCGTCGTGAATTCGGCGACGAAGCGGCGGCTGTCGGCCAACTTCAGTCTCGGTACCGGATCGTATTGGTCGGGGGAAGCCGAGCAGGTGACCGCGGCGGTCACCTACAAGCTGCCGCCCAGATTTATCATGACGCTTTCGACCAACCAGACATTCGCGCGGCTGCCGGAAGGGGACTTCATCACCCGCATCGCCTCCGGCAACATCGGGTTCACCGCGTCGCCGCGGCTGTCGTTTTCGAACCTGGTCCAGTACGACAACCGATCGAGAAATCTCGGCTGGCAGAGCCGGATCCGATGGACACTGCAGCCCGGCAACGATGTGTTCTTTGCCTTCAACCAGGGCTGGTTGCAGGAGGAAGGCGACAACCGCGTCATGCGCTTCAGACTGCAGGACAGCCGCGTATCGGCAAAGTTCCAGTACTCGTACAGGTTCTGATGCGGAGCCTGGCGCCCCTCGTCCTGGCGATGGTCTTCCCGGCCTGCGCCGCCGCGCCGGAGCCGCCAACCCCCGCCGCCAGCCCCACGGCGGTCCGGCAATTAGGATCGTGGACGGGGACGGGCAACACCACGCTCGGGTTCGTGAGCGAATCGGGGTCTTTTCGCATCAATTGGAAGACCGCGAGCCAAAGCTCGGGCGAAGGGGAATTTCTGCTGACGCTGCGCAGCGGCATCAGCGGCCGGCCCTTGAAAGTCATCGCGTCGCACACAGGCTCCGGAAGCGTTGAATTTGGTGACGATCCGCGGATTTACGAGTTCCTGGTCGAATCTTCTGGAGTCGAGTGGACCATTTCGGTGGACGAGACTTTCGCCCCTAAATCCCCCTAAAGCAAAGTTAGGGAGGCGACAAGTTGATACGTCGTCAACCTGGCCTTTTCGCATAAAATTGTTCCCTCTAAAACGGAGTTCAATATGAGCGTAGGGTCTGTTTTACGGCAGGCATTCAGTCGACGTGTGGCGACGGCCACCTTTGCCGTGTGCCTGTTCGCTCCCGTGGCTTTCGCCCAGCAACTCCCCGCGAAATCTGACGCGGCCGCCGTGCCTGGGCAGTCGGCCGACCGCATCGTGGCGGAGTGGATGCTGCGCATGGGCGGCAGCATCGTGCTCGAGGGGCAGCGCAAGCCGATAACCGATCTCGCCGACCTACCGACCGGCGAGTTCCGCATTCATACGCTCAATTTCACCGGCATCACGATGTACGCCGCGTCGCTGCAGGACGAGCTCCGTCGCCTCCCGGCGCTGCCGCACCTGAAGGAGCTGTACGTCAACGGCCGGCTCTGGTACGACCAGCCGGCACCGCGTGTCCAGGCGACGATTGCCCTGTTCAACGAAGCGACGTCGCTCGAAAAGTTCGTGATGAGTAAGCCCGTGCAGACCTATATCCCGTTCAACGATCCGGCGTTGAAGGGCCTTGCGCCGTTGAAGAACCTCAAGGAGGTGCGCATCCACCAGACGCGCAGCTCAGGCGTGTCGCTCGCGCCGTTTCCGCTCACCCACCTCGATCTGAATTACGCGGTGACCTTCAACGACACCGGCATGGCGAGCCTGAAGGGCAAGACCACGCTGCAGCGGCTGTATCTGCGTGGGACGTCGATCACCGATGCCGGCATCGAGAATCTCGCCGGGCTGACGAACCTCGTCGAGCTCGACCTGTCGGATGTGTCGATGACCGATACCGGCCTGTCGCATCTGTCGAAGCTGACGAAGCTGCGCCGCCTCAATCTGCAGAGCGCGGACGTGACCGACGCCGGCATCGACGTCCTGAAGAACATGCCCGAGCTCGAAGAGCTCAGCTTGTACCGCACGAAAGTGTCGAACGCCGGACTGGCGAAGCTGGCGAGCCTGACAAATCTCCGCTCCGTCGACCTGCGTTACAGCCGCGTGACCACCTCGGGCGTTCGCGAGATCACCGCGCAGCTGCCGAAGGCCAACTTCCTCATCCTCGAGTCCTCCAATCCAGAACCGAAGCGCGCCGTCGCGGCGTCGGTGGTGGCCTCCAGGGGCGATGCGGCGGTCGCCGAATGGCTGCGCGCCATAGGCGGCAAGGTGCAGGTATCGGAGGGGCAGGTCACCTCGGTGTCGCTCAACGGCACGTCGATCACCGACAAGGAATTCGTCGTGCTGACGAGGCTGTCGAAGCTGAAAGACCTCAGCCTGCAGCACACGGAAATCAGCGCCCTCGGCTTGCAGCAGCTTGCCGCGGTCAGGTCGCTGGAGCGGCTCGATCTCGGCCACACGCTGCTGGGCGATGACGCGGTGCCGGAGCTGGTGTCGTTGACCAACCTGCGCGTACTCGAGATGTCGAGCACGCTCGTGGAAGGCACGCGGCTCGCGTCGCTGAAATCGCTGACGAACCTCCGCGAGCTCGACTTGAACGGCGCCCCGATCACCAACGAGGGGATGGAGCAGATCGCGCAGCTGACCGGTCTCGAAGCGCTGAACCTGCGGCACACCGACATCACCGACGCGGGAATGGAGCACTTCGCCCCGCTGACCAATCTGAAGCGGCTCGATCTCACCTCGGCCGACATCACGGAAAAGGGGCTGCTGGGTCTCGCCGTCATGGCGAAGCTCGAAGACCTCGATCTGAGCTTCACGCGGTTCGCGGAGCCCGGGCTCGAGGTCATCACCAAGCTGACAGAGTTGAAGCGGCTGGGCCTCGAACAGACGAGCATCACGGACGAGGGGATGTCGTGGGTGGCTCAGCTTCCGAAGCTCGAAGCGCTGAACCTCAACTACACGCCAGTTACGGATGCCGGCTTCGCGAAGCTTTCGGCCAACACGAACTTTACGGACCTGCGGCTCGATCGCACCGACATGACCGACAAGTCATTGTCGTGGCTCGGCGCGCAGAAAAATCTGAAATATCTCGACCTGTATCACACGCAGCTGTCCGAGCAGGGATTCACCGGCCTCCGTAAAGCGCTGCCGAACGCGAACATCAACTGGAGCCTCGACGCCGGCCGCGCGCGGCGGAGGACGTAGACAAATGGGGATCAAGGAAAAAGGAAGAAGGAAAAAGGAAAAGAGAGCGCGGGTGTCACGCGTACTTTATGTCCTTTCTTTGATGCTCGTCGCCGGAAGTGCCGCCGATGCGGCCGCGCAGTCGCGGCAGCAGCCGGACCCGGCGCCGGTCGCGTACGCGATCGAGCGCATCGAGCAGAGAGGCGGCTGGATCGCCCGCGACAAGACCGGGACGATCGTCGAAGCATCGCTCGAACGCACGTGGGCGACCGACAACGACATCGATTTCATCGTCGAGCTCAAGACACTGAAGAAGCTCGACCTGTCGTTCACCTACGTGACCGATCGTGGCATCAAGAAACTGCAGGCGCTGCCTCAGCTCGAAGATCTCACCCTCGACACGACCGAATTTCTGACCGACGCCTCGATGGCGCATCTGCGCGCAAACAAGGCGCTGCGGCGCCTGGTCGTGCGGGGCGTGGACATCACCGACGCCGGCATGCCGTATGTGGGAGAGATGACCGGGCTGCGATCGCTCGACATCAGCTACACCATGCTCGGCGACGTCGGGCTGGAACATCTTCCGAACCTCACGCAGCTCGAGCACCTCAAAATTGGCGCGACGCTGATCACCGGACGCAACCTGAACTTTCTGAAGCTCCTGCCGAAGCTGAAGTCGCTGAGCCTTCGCGGAGTGCAGCGACGTAACGCCGGCGCCTGCTGGACGCCGAATGTGACGGATCTCGACCTCGATACCATTTCGTTGTTGTCGGGCCTGGAAGAGCTGGACCTCGGCGTTGGCATCAAGCTCGGCCGCGGCGGTCAGCCGGCGGCGCCCGGCGGCGGCAATTGCACGCTCACCGGCGGGCTGCAGTTGAGCGATCTGGGGATCGCCAAGCTGGCAAACCTGAAGCAGTTGAAGCGGCTGAACATCAGCGGAGCGCGGCTGACCCCGGAAGGGGTGAAGGCGCTTCAGTCGCTTCCGCTCGAGCAGCTGAGCTTGTGGGCATGCGAATCGCTCGAAGATCCGGTCGCCGACGTACTCGCCGGAATGCCGACGCTGACGCAGCTCGATCTGTCGTATACCAAGGTCGGCGATCAGGGCCTGCAGCGTCTGGCCAGGCTGCCGAACCTCAAGCAGCTCTATCTCACGGAGACGCAGGTCACTCCTGCAGGAGTCGAATCGTTTCGAAAGCAGCGTCCGAGCACGTTCGTCTCCTGGGCCATCCGTCCGGCGCCGCGCGGAGCACCACTGACGGGCGAAAAACCCGTCATCGAGGAACCATGACCTTTCGTTTCGCGGGCTTGTCGCTCGCTTCGATCCTGTTCGCGTTGATCGTCGCGGCGCCGCGTCCCGAGGCGCAGACCGCCGCGCCGGACCCGGCGTTCTTTCAGACGCAGGTATTTCCGGTGTTCGAAGCCGCCAAATGCAGCGGCTGTCACTCGTCCAGCGGCGTCGCCTCCGCCACGCGGCTGCACTTCCCCGACAACGACGCGACGCCGAAGCAGGTGCAAGCGTTCGGGTTGTCGTTGGCGAACCTCGTCGATCGTTCGAATGCCGCACAATCGCTGATCGTGACCAAGCCGACCAACGTCGTGCGGCACACCGGCGGCGTGCGTATCAAGCCAGGATCGCCCGAGGAGCAGATCATCGCGAAATGGGCGGCATCTCTGGCGTCGTCATCGGATGCGGCGCTGGCGGCGGCGATCAAGACGATCGGCGACAGCGAGGGTGAAGCCAAGCCGAAGCAGCTCGTGCGCAGGCTCACCCATGCGCAATACGACAACACCGTGCGGGATCTGCTCGGCGATTACAGCCAGCCCGCGCAGCGATTCCCGCCGGAAGACTACGTGGACGGTTTCAAGAACCAGTTGACCGCGCAGAACATGCCGCCGCTGCTCGTCGAGACCTACAGCACGTCGGCCGAAAAGCTTGCGCTCAACTCGTTCCGCGTCGGCGACATCAACGGCCTCGTTCCCTGCAAGCCCGCATCGTTCAGCGACGCGAAATGCCGCGACGCGTTCGTGCGCCGGTTCGGCCTGCGCGCATTCCGCCGGCCGCTCACCGAAGACGAAGTGAAGCGCTATGCGGCGGTGTTTGCGCAGCAGGCGCAGGTGAATCGCCGCTTTCTCGACGGCGCCGGCGTCGTCGTCGAGGCGATGCTGCAGTCGCCGAATTTCCTGTTCCACGTCGAAGCGGGGCCGAGCGGCAAATACGCCGACTACGACACCGCGAGCCGGCTCTCGTACTTGCTGTGGAACACGATGCCGGATGACGCGTTGTTCGAAGCCGCGGCGAAAGGCGAGCTGAGCACCGTGGCCGGGCGCGAGCGCGCCGCGCGCCGCATGCTCGAGAACGCGCCGAAGAGCCGCCAGGCACTGGATCAGTTCTTCGAAGAGTGGCTCCGCTTCGACCGCGTCGTCAACGCGGTGAAGGCCAATCGCTTTACCGCGTTCACGCCCGAGCTGGCGCTGGCGATGGCCGAAGAAACGCGCACGCTGCTGCATCACCTGGTGTCGAACGATCGCAACTTCATGGAGGCGCTGACGGCGGACTACAGCTTCCTCACGTCGGAGCTCGCCGAGGTGTACGGCGTGACGGCTCCGCGCGATCAATTCGAGATGGTCAAGTTCCCGGCCGACACGAAGCGCGCGGGCATTCTCGGGCAGGGCACGTTCCTCGCATCGACGGCGGGTCCGACAGATACGTCGCCCACTGCGCGCGGCATCTTCATCCGTGAGCGTCTGCTGTGCCAGCACGTTCCGCCGCCGCCGCCAGGTGTGATCACCACGCTCCCCGATCCTCTTGTGGACCAGGCCCCCAAGGGACGACGGCAATTGATGGTTGAACACGTCGAAAATCCGACGTGCGCGTCGTGTCATCGGCTCATGGATCCGATCGGCTTCGGATTCGAACATTTCGACGCCATCGGCCGATACCGCGAGAAGGAACTGATTCCCGTTCCCAGCCGCAGCGGTGGTGGCGGTGGTGGCGGCGGCCGGGGTGGGCCTCCGCCCGTTCCTGTCGACATCAATGCGGCCGGCGAGATCGCGGGCATCCCCAACTCCAACTTCTCTGGAGCCAAGGAATTAGGCGCGATTCTCGCGGACAGCCCGGTGTGCCAGGAATGTGTCGTGAGGCAGGTATTCCGGTATTCCTACGGCAGGCTGGAAACGTCGGCGGATGAGCAGACGATCGATCAGTTGTACGACCGGTTCAAGGCGTCGGGCTTCAAGTTCAAGGGCCTGCTCGTTGCTCTGGTCGAATCGCCCGAGTTCTTGAGACAATGGAACCGACCGTAGTGTCCGGCTTCAGCCGGACCTTTGGAGGCCGCGATGACGCTCAGTAGACGGAAGTTCCTCAGGGGAATCAGCATGACCGGTGCAGCGGTCCAGGTGGGACTTCCACCGCTGGCTGCCATGTTCAACATGAACGGGACCGCCTACGCCGCGGAAGGCGTAAAAGCCACGGGCATCGACAAGCGGTTCCTCGTGTGGTGGAACGGCAACGGCATTCCCGAGCGCTACTGGATTCCGCGGGAGACCGGCGAGAACTTCGAGTTGACCGCGTGCCTTTCGCCGCTCGGCCGCGTGCGTGAGCACGTGCACGTGCTCAGCGGCGTGGACAATGTCGCGGCGCGTCTCAACGGCCAGGGGAACGGACATTTCAGCGCGCTGTGCGGCTTGATGACAGGCACCGCCTATACCGGCCGTGGCGCGGCTGGACCGTCGATCGATCAGATCCTCGCGGCGAAGATCGGCACCAAGACGCGCTTCCGTTCGCTTCAGGTCGGCGTCGCGCAGGAATCGCACGGCGAAAACGTCCACCGAAACATGACGTGGGCCGGTTACGAGCGCGCGCTGCCGCAGGAGCACATTCCGCAGAACCTCTTCGACCGCCTCTTCGGCGTGAGAGACGAGGGCTGGGTGAACCGCAAGAAGAGCGTGCTCGATCTCGTCAGCGGCGACGTCAACGCGCTCAAGCCCGCGCTTGGCGCCGCGGACCAGCAGCGCCTCGATCAGCACCTGACCTCGGTGCGCGATCTCGAGCGGGCCATTGCGAGCCTGCCGCCGGACTACGGCAAGAACATCAAGGAACCCGAGGACATCACCGACCTGACGGACTATCCGAAGATCGCGAAGATTCAGTCCGATCTGCTGATTCACGCGTTCGCGTCGGGTCAGACGCGCGTGGCGTCCTACATGCTCACGAAGTGCCAGAGCCTCACGCGGTTCCCGTGGCTCGGGCACTCCGACAACCGTCATCACGATTACACGCATACGAACGCCGGTACCCCGCAGCAGCAGCGAGTCATGCGCGACATCTGCCGCTGGCACGTCGAGGAATACGCATATCTGCTCGAGGGGCTCAAGGCGATTCCCGAAGGCGAGGGGACGCTGCTCGACAACACCGCAACGGTGTTCGTGCACGAGCATGCGGAAGCGGATCCGCACAAGTGCAACGGCCTGGCGATGCTCGTTGCCGGAGGTGGCATCAAGGGCAACACTCACACGAAGACGCACAACGGCATCGGTGACGTGTACCTGACGATCGCGGAAGAGATTCTCAAGACGCCGCTCGGCAAGGATTTCCCGACGGCCGAAGAGAAGATGCACGAGCTGGTCTGAGTTCGCTGTAGGTAGAAAGTGGAAAGTAGAAAGTGGAAAGTAGAAAGTGGGCGGGGCCTGTCGGCCCCGCCTTTTTTGTGTACGCTCAGGCATGCGCGTGTTTTTGCTGGCAGCGGCGCTCTTCGCGGGCGCCTGCCGGCCGGCGCCGCCGAAAGTCATTCCCGACACCCCAATCGTTGAGGACGTCAGGCTCGAAGGATTTGACGTCCTTCCCGCGGCCGCACGCGACGACATTCCGCTTCGGGCAGGCGCGCGGCTGACCGACGAGGCCGAGAAGGCCGCGGGAGAGCGCGCGGTCGAGGTCTTTCAGAATCACGGGTATCCCTACGCACAGGTAAGCGTCGCGAGGGAGCCGGCAGGGCCGGGAACCGTGCGCGTGATTATCAAGGCCGAGCCTGGCGTTCGTGGGTATTTCGGGCGCATCGACATCGCCGGCCACCGCAAAGTAGACGACCGCATCATCCGCCGGCGGATCATGTACGCACCAGGCGACCTGTTCCGGCGCGCGGCGATCGAAGCCACGCAGCAGCGCATCGGCGCGCTCGGACTTTTCAAGTCGGTACAAGTTCAAGTGCAGGACGCCCAAGGCGCCGATGGTCTGCCGGTTGAGGTACCGACGCTGATCACCGTCGAAGAGCGCACACCGTGGCACTGGAATCTCGGTGTGGGATATGCGGCCGGAGATGAGCTTTCGGTTGACGCGAGGGTCAGCCATGTGAATTTCCTCGGTTCGGCCCGCCGGCTCGATCTCGAAGGCCGCCTGTCCGCGATCGAGCGCAACGCCGGCATCACGTTTACGCAGAGCGATTCCTGGCACCGGTCGTTGTCGCTGTCGCTCTCTGCCAGACATCGCGAGATCGACGAGCGGTCGTTCTTCGTTCTTTCACGCGGAGGGCAGGCCGCGGCAACGTGGCAGTGGACGAGCCGGTTCGCGTCGACGTTTTCATATGCGGTCGCGCTCGAGCGCAGCAGCGTGCACAGTTCGCTCGTGCCGCTTGCGGTTCTTCAGGACGGCATGTTGAGCGCGTGGTCCGTCGATCTCGATCGGAGCGTGGCAGCCCGTTCGAGCGGGTGGAGACCCGGAGCCGGGAACAACCCTCCACCGCCCCAGACGATGGCGCTGCACCTGGAACAGGCCGGCGGATGGATGCCTGGCACGTTCGACTACTTCAACTTGATAGGCGACGTTCGCCGGTACCGCCGCTTCCAGAAGAGCGGGACGGTGTTTGCGTCGCGCCTCCGCTACGGCGCGATCGATCCCGTCGCCGGCGAGGCCGATATCCCGCTGCTCAAGAGGTTCTTTCTCGGTGGCTCGAGCGAGATGCGCGGATGGGGCGTTTATGAGCTGAGCCCCGTTTCCGCTTCAGGTGAGCCCGTCGGGGGGAAGAGCATGTTCACGGCAACCGCCGAGCTGCGCATCCCGATCTTCCGTCGTCTGACCGGCGCACTATTCGCGGAAGCGGGCAACGTATGGCAGGATTCATGGAGCATGCACCTGGGCGATCTGCTGTACGACGCAGGTCCTGGCGTAAGGATCGACACGCCATTCGGGCTTATCCGCCTCGACGTCGGCTATCAGTTGAAAACCATCGACGGCCTGTTGATTGACGGGGAGCCCCAGAAACATCGCTGGCGCATAAACTTCGGTATCGGCGAGGCCTTTTGATAGACACCGCACATCTCTTTCCCGTGATCGAGAGGCACCTGCTCGAGCTGCTGCATTCGCTCGATCGAGACGAGTGGGACCTGCAGACGATCGCCGGCGTGTGGACGGTCAGAGATGTGGCGGCCCATCTGCTCGACACCCAGCTGCGCCGGCTGTCGATGGGACGCGATCGGCACTTCGTCGGCCCGCGGGCAACGTTCGACTCGAACGACGAGCTCGTCGCATTCATCAACCGCATGAACAGCGACGGCGTTGCGACGTACCGCCGGCTCAGCCCCGCAGTCCTCATCTCGCTCATGGAGGTCGCCTCGCCGCAGCTCTGCGATTACATCCAGACACTGGATCCAATGGCGCCCGCGAGCATCGGCGTCAGTTGGGCTGGCGAATCGGAGTCGGCCAACTGGTTCGACATCGCACGCGAATACACGGAACGGTGGCATCATCAGCAGCAGATCCGGCTGGCCGCCAACAGGCCGGGCATCATGACGCGGGAGTTGTATTACCCCGTTCTGGACTGTTTCATGCGCGCGCTGCCGTACAGCTATCGGGATCAGCTCAGCGAGGCGGGCACGCACGTGCGGGTCGACGTGTCAGGCGACAGCGGCGGCAGCTGGTTTTTGTACCGCGATGATACGCGCTGGACGCTGCTGCAAAGTGCGCAAGGCGCTGAGGCGGGCGCAATCACGATCCCTCAAGAGATCGCGTGGCGCATCTTCACAAAGGGGATCGCCCGCGAATCCGCGCTATCGCAAGTTGCGGTGACCGGTAACCACGATCTCGCGTTGCACGTGCTGGGCACGGTGGCGGTCGTGGGTTGAGGCGACAGAGCGACAGGCGAACACAGAGCATGAGAGCCAAGGCTCTTAGGTCTACCAGCCACAGGACTACCGGCTAATGGCTAGGTCCGGCTACCGGCTACTGGCTAGTATCTTTCTGAGCACTTCGACGTTCATGTTCCCTCCCGTCATCACGCACACCACCTGCTTGCCTGCCAGTTGATCGCGAAGCTTCACCGCCGCGGCCAGTGAAGCCGCGCCGGCGCCCTCCGCAAGGTTATGCGTGGTGCGCAGCGCCAGACGAACTCCCTCTTCGAGCTCCGGTTCGCTCAATACGACGATGTCGTCGAGCTCGCGCTTGAGGATGTCGAACGTCAGGTCGAACGTGTACCGCGTCGCGAGGCCTTCGGCGAACGTTCCTGTTCGCGGCATTGACACGCGTTCGGTACCGCGCCACGAACGGGTAAAGGCGTCGGCTTCGGCGGCCTGTACGCCGATCACGCGCGTCTTCTTCCGCAGGCCCGTCCGCACGATGCAGCAGCCGCAGGCGCCGCTGCCGCCGCCGACGGGGACGAGCACGACGTCTGCCTCCGGCACATCTTCGAAGATTTCGAGCGCATACGTGCCTACACCGGCGATGAGCGCCGGCTCGTTGGCGGAATGGATGTATCGCAGCCCGCGGGCCTCCGCTTCGCGCTCCACCCATTCGCGAGCTTCGTCGAAGTCTCTTCCTTCTTCGACGAGCGTCGCGCCGAACGCCCGCATGGCGGCGTTTTTGTCGGGGTTGTTCCCGACGGGAACTGCGACGATACACGGAACACCGGCACGCGCGGACGCGAACGCGATCGACTGCCCGTGATTGCCCGTGCTCGCCGTTATGACGCCGCGCCGCTTCTCACCGTCGCTCAGCATTGAGATCAGATTGATGCCGCCGCGGATCTTGAAGGCGCCGGTCGGGTTGTGATTTTCGTGTTTGACGTGGATGTTGAGGCCGGTTTCGGCGTCCAGCAGAGGATGGCGCATCAACGGCGTACGCGGCACGACGCTGTTCACGAGCGGCCGCGCACGTTGGATATCGTCGAGGCCGGGCTCCGTCATAACCACGGTCGCACGGTCTGGATCAGCTGATAACCGCCGGCGAGCATCATTGCGAGCGCGGATAGCCATAACGCGAGCGTCCATGCCACGCTGCTGTGAATCACACCGGCGAGGCGGCGGTGATGAAAGTACAGGGCGGCGGCTCCCAGAAACGGCAACATCAGCGCCTGGCCGAGCGCACCTATCAGCACAAGAAGAACTGGCTGCGGAAATAGAAAGTAGGTCGCACCGCAGGCGACAGGGAGACCGACGCACGCCGCCCGCACCATGCGGAGGCGCGCGGTTTCGTCGGAGTAATGCGCCAGTCCAAAAATGGCCAGGGCATCGGCGAACAGCCGCGCATTCGAGGCAGTGGCCACGAAAAACGTCGAGTACAGGACGGCGAATGCGCCAATCAGAAAGATCCACGCGCCGGTCGCGCCGAGTGTCTGACGGTACATCTGGCCGAGCGTATCGATCAGCTCGCGATCGGTCACCTGCAGGCCCTGCCCGTGAAGCACCGCGGCGCCGAGGATGTAGAACGCGATCGTCGCGCCGGTATAGATGAGCATCGAAACAACGGCGTCTGCATGCAGCACGCGCAGCCACCCGAGCATGCGCCGTCGCCAGTCGAGCGTGTCGTCTCTCGGGCCGATGTGCCTCGCGTAGCCCTTTTCCAGGCACCAGTACGGGTAATAGATCAGCTCGGATGCGCCGACGCCGGTAATACCGAAGGCCGCGAACGCCACCGTGAACGACGCCGGCAGCTGAAACGTGAGGCCGCTGAGCAGCTGGTCCGAGGACACGCGATACGGCGTCCATTGCAGGGCAATCATCGCCACGATCGTGCTCAGCGTGAACGCCGCCACCATCAACGTGGCGCCCGTTTCGACGACCTTATAGCGGCCGGTTACCAGCAGCAGCGCTCCCGACGCGGTGATGGCGATCAATATCGCGTCGCGCGACAGGTTGAAGTTCATCGTCTCGAAGATCAACACACATCCGCCGATGAGACCGGCAACCTGGAACACGAGCCCGACATACATGAAGAGCCAGAACCAGAGAAGCCAGGACACGCGCAGTCGCGGCCCCGGAACTGAGTCGAGCGCCTCCAGAGTGGTCACGCGCTCCACGATCGCCAGTCGTGCGAGCTCGATCTGCACGAAAACTTTGACGATGCAGGCGATGATGATGAACCACAACATCGAGAAGCCGAGCGCCGCGCCGACTTTCGGCGTGACGATCAGCTCTCCCGACCCGACGATGGCGGCGCTGATGATGAGGCCGGGACCCAGATGTGACGCGGTGCGGAGCCAGCCGCGCGGCGGCTCCGCTACCCGTCCCGGCTGCCGGGCGCTACTGGACGAACGTTCGGGCGTGTTTGAGCTCGGGGCGACTGTTGTCTGACTCACTGGCAACCTGCAGCAGCTGTTTGTACAAAGCGATCGCCCGAGCGCGCTGGCCGGCAGCCTCAGCCGCCTGCGCTGCGCCGTAAATGCCCCGGAATCGATTGGGTTCTTTCTTCATCGTGGCTTCGAACTCGGTAAGCGCCTCGGCGGGCCGTCCGGCTTCCAGGAGCATATAGCCGAGCAGCTCGCGTGCGGGCGCAAGCGGTCCAGGTGAGACCGCGGACTTATCGGTGTTGTCCTCGGCTGCTGCCGCCGCGCGCAAAAGCTCGATGCCGCGCGCCTTGTCGCCTTCCGCAAAGGTGACCCACGCGATGGCGATCTGGCGCTGAATATCGACCTGCTCCGCCCAGTAGGCGTCCTGCATCGTCTTCAGCGTGTCGCGAAGCGCGGCGAGCCGCTCGATATCGGCGGCCGCCGCACCCGGATTGTTCGAGCGCGCGGCACCGAGGGCGCGCGCGAAATGCGTGATGGCGTCGGTATGCGGGAAGGTGCTCTGCCGCACGACCAACGTTGCCGCTTCTGTCCATGCGCCACGTTCCAGCGCATATCGCGCCGGAATCGCTGCGGCGGCGTACACACCGGCAACGCCTGGCGCCGCCGCTCCGGTCGCGTTTGCGTCGAGGCGGAGGATAGCGGCCGCGGCTTCGTTTGTCATGCGCCGCGCATCCGAGTCGTTGGCGATCTGCAAGTACCCGTAAGTCTGGTAATCCATGGCGTGCAGCTCTTCGGGCGTGGCGTTCTCTTTCCGCGCCGCCTCGGCCGATCGCCGGTTCGTCTCGATCGATTCTTTCCACAACCCGACACGCGTAAACGTGTGTGACGGCATGTGGAGCGCATGTGGCACCGACGGCGCGAGAGACGCATAACTCCGCGCCGCCGTGAGCGCTTTTTCCGCCAGCGGCGGATGATCGTAGGCGTGGATGATGTAGTGCGCCAGGCCCGGGTGTTTCGGATGCTCCTTGAAGAGCGGCTCGAGAATCGCCGCCGCCTTCAATTGCTGAACGTACTTCTTGTCTGTTGCGAGCGCGGTCTGGTTGACCGCAAGGGCATAGAAAATCCGCCCCTCCATGTCTCCCGGATACTCCGCGACCAGCCGCTCCATGCCCTTTTCGTACGCGAGCGTCCGCGCCCGCTGCGTAGATGCGGCGCCGTCGGTGAACAGTTCCGCCGCGGCCGCGATGTATGCGCGCTCTCGCGGTGTAGGCGACCCGGTACTCGCCGCGCGCTGGATTGCCGCGCGCCCGAGCTCAATCTGCTGCGGAGAACGGAGCCCGGCAAAAGGATTTCCCCAGCGGCTGAGCGCGATGCCCCAGTGGGCGATGGCACAGGAGGGGTCTTTGGCGGCGACACCCTCGAATGCCGCGATCGCCTGTGCGAACCAGAACGAATGCAGGAGCGCGACGGCACGGTTGAAGTCCTGCCGCAGCGCAGGCGCGCACGACGTCACGAAGCTGACGTTCGCGCTGCCGGTCAGATCGTCGCCGCCAGCGGCGTGTTCATGCTGGCGGGCGGACGTGAACGCCGGAATCGTGAGAGTCAACGCCAGAAGTGCGGGAATCATCTTCATATCAACCTCCGCATATCAATGGCCGCGATCGGAGCGGTACCCTACCACATGCTCCGCAGTTTCCCAGCGACGTTGACACGGGGTTTGCCCGCGGAGCGCGGGTGGCCTGTGTCGTCCACCTCGTCGGGCCAGGTGACGGTGTCGAGCTTCACCATGACGGCGGCTGTCAGGAATCGGCTCTTCGCGCCGTATACGTGCCGGTCGCCGTTCTTCGGCTGGTTGGTGACGTAGTACTTCAACGGCGCGATCAGATGAAGGTCGTTTTTGGCCCGGGTCATCGCCACGTACAGCAGGCGGCGCTCTTCCTCAATCTGCTCGGACCGGCCCGTCGAAAATTCCGAGGGAAAGTTGCCATCGGCGACATTCAGGATGAAAACGGTATCCCACTCCTGGCCTTTTGCGGAATGAACCGTCGAGAGAATCAGGTAGTCCTCGTCGAGATACGGCACCCCTGAGTTATCGCCGGTTGCCGCGGGAGGGTCGAGCGCCAGCTCGGTCAGGAACTGATCGCGCGTGGCGAATTGCTGCGCGATACGCTCGAGCTGAATGAGATCGCCGAGGCGCACCTGCGCGGAATCGTAGATCCGTTCGAGGTGCGGCTCGAACCATTCCCGTGTGCGTGCCACCTGCCCCTGCCACGGTCCGTCGGCAACGGCGAGGCCAACCATGAGATCCGCGAATGGCGCCCACGCATCGGCCAGGGCAGCAGGCGGATTGAACTCCCTGAACGCCATCCACGAATAGCCCGAACGTTCGAACCGCGTCACGAACTGCTCGGCTGTCGAGGGCCCCATTCCCGGCAGCAGCTGCAGCGCGCGGAACGCGGCAATCCTGTTCTTCGGGTTGTCGGCCCAGCGCAGCACCGCGAGCATGTCCTTGACGTGCGCCGCTTCGAGAAACTTCAGCCCGCCGTACTTGACGAACGGGATGTTCCGGCGCGTCAGCTCGAGCTCGAGCGCATCGCTGTGATGCGAGCTTCTGAAGAGCACTGCCTGGCGCCGCAGCGGCACGCCGGTTTCGCGCGTTTCGAGCACGCGCGCGACGACGTATTCGGCTTGGGCCTGGTCGTCGGTCACCGTTACGTAGCGCGGGCGATGGCCTGGCCCCCGGGTGGTGCGCAACACCTTCCTGTACTGGCGCGTACCTTCGGCGATCAGCGCATTCGCGGCGTCCAGCACGCCTTGCGTCGAACGGTAATTTTCTTCGAGAGTGATCACTGCGGCCGGCGCGCCTGTTTCGCCAACGTACTGCTGCGGAAAGCCCAGAATGTTGTCCACCGTGGCGGCGCGAAACGCGTAAATCGCCTGTGCGTCGTCACCGACTACCGTGACGCCCGCTCCCGTTTGCCGCAGGAACTTGAGGATCTCGGCCTGCAACACGTTGGTGTCCTGGTATTCGTCCACGAGAATGTGATCGAACTCACCGCTGATGTCGGCCGCGAGACGGTCGTCGCACATCATCGCGTGCCAGTAGAGCAGCAGATCGTCGTAGTCGAGCGCCTGGTTCGCGAGCTTCTTATCCACGTATGCGCGGTAAAGCTGCGCCAGCTGCGATTCCCATTCCGCGCACCATGGAAACAGCGAATCGAGCGTCTCGGCGAGCGGGCGTTGTGTGTTGACGCGGTGCGAGTAGATTGCCAGGCACGTGTCTTTGCGCGGAAACCGTTTTTCGGATTTCGACAGGCCGAGCTCGTGCCGCAGCACGTCCATCAGGTCGGCGGCGTCGCCGCGATCGAGCACACTGAAGCTGGCGTCCAGGCCGACCGCCGGCGCGTGCCGGCGTATGAGCCGGTTGGCGATGGAATGAAACGTGCCGGACCAGGGGAAGCGGATGGAGGGTTCCAGGTTCCGCGTTCCAGTTCCGGGTTTGCCGTTTACGGGTTCTGAACCTGGAATCGGAACCTGGAACCCGGAACCCACGATGCGCTGCGTGCGGCGCGTCATTTCGAGCGCGGCGCGCCGCGAAAACGTGAGCAGAAGAATGCGCTCGGGCCTGGTTCCCGACAACACGAGATGGGCGACGCGATGCGCAAGCGTGTTGGTCTTCCCGGTCCCGGCGCCCGCGATGATCAGGAGCGGCTCCAGACCGAACTGCGCGGCCTCCTGCTGCTTGAGATTCAGGCGATCGGGCGGCGAAACGATGCTCACAAGGGGAACTATAGGAGATGTGGCGGCGCTGGTACATCCTAATTTCGGCCACCTGGGTCGCGTGCTTCCAGGCGAACGGGAGGCCTTTTCAGGCGTCGGAACGCCAGCGTCATGCCAGCGCCATCGCCTTTGCGCGAAGGACAACTACAAGCGCGACGGCGCGACGTATTCGTTCGTCGCCGCGTTTTCCGAGGTTGAAGTGGACGTCGAGACGGGCGTGTATCACATCCTCGACTACCACATGGTTGCCGACGTCGGCACGGTGATTCATCCTCGCGCGCTCGGCGGTCAGATTCTCGGCCGTTCGATTCTCGGCATCGGTCACGCCATCGGGCACAAGTGGGTGTACGACCAGCGTTATGGCGTCGCGCTGGCGAAGCGGTTCTATCAAAACAAGCCGCCGACGATCCTCGACCTGCCCGTCAACATGGGATGGTCGGCAGTCGAGTTGGCGGATCCCGAAACGCCGGTTGGCGCCAAAGGGATCGGCGAGCCGCCTGTTGCGGCGGGGACGTGCGCGGTGTTGAACGCCATCTCCGATGCGCTGGGCGACGAAGTGTTCCGTCGCGCGCCGGTCAATCCTGATGGACTTCTCGTCTCGCTCGAGGCAGGGAAGTTCGTGGGTCTGCCGCTGACCGCACACGTCTAATCAACCGCGCTTCATGGTTGTTGCTAAAAGGGGTCGGCTGACGCCGGCCCCTTTTCTTTTGTTCCTCGCGCTCGCTGGTTCCTCCTGCGGCGAGACGCCGCCTCCAGTCTCGGGCAATCCCAGTTCGCAGCAGCAGATTCAGTGGGAGCGCATCAAGAGTTGGTCGGGCTCCGGCAGCCAGTATCTCGATTCGTTCACGAGCGATACCGGCGCGCTGCGCATCGAGTGGGAGACGAGACGCGCGGAAGGCGCTGCCGAGGGCGGCTCGCTGAAGGTGGTCATTCACAGCGCAATCAGCGGCAGGCCGTTGACGGCGCCGGTCATCGATCACACGGGTGAGGGAAAAGGGACGGCGTATGTCAGCGAAGAACCAAGGGTGTTCTTCGCAAACGTCCTCTCTCAGGGGCTCGAGTGGAAGATCTCGGTTTCCGAGCGCGTGCGCTAGCCCGCCATTTTCAACGGCGGCCGCGTGTCGAGCGCCCATCCGGTCGATCGCCATCCGCAGCGCGAGCATTTCAGCGCGAGCTTTCCCGCACTGAGATCGAGCTCTTCCCGATGGCCGCCCATCCGGCACGGCAGCTGTTTGAAAACCTTGCAGACGGTGTTCAGCGTGACATCCGAAGTGACAGGAGACACGCGAATGATGATGCGTAGTTTCATACCGTTGCACACCTCCGCACGAATTGGCGCGGCCTCCGAGGCCTCGTGGAACGGTGATGAGCAATCCCCCCGCCACCGGGCGGAACGCATTGCCCGCAGATGCACGGTTTATCGGCGCACTACTGCGCAAACTACAATATTGAAAGGGGGTCAGACCCTCTTTTTACATAAAACGTAAAAAGAGGGTCTGACCCCCTTTTCTCTACAGCTCGCGGAGAGCGACTGGGATCGGAAGTCTGGCGGCGCGGATGGCGGGGAACAGCCCGCCGACCAGGCCCATGAGCAGGGCATAGAACAGCCCCATCGCGAGTAGTCCTGGCGTGACGCGGAACGCGAAGGCGACCTGGCTGAACGTCTGAAAATTCATCGTCGAGGTTTGATACCCGTTGAACGCGAGAAACGCGGCCGCCCCGCCGATGGCCCCGCCGATCAATCCGAGCACCATCGATTCGGCCAGCACTGACACGAGCACGGAACCGGTGTTGAAGCCGAGCGCGCGCAGCGTCGCGATTTCACGGGCGCGCGTCGCAACGGCCGTGTACATCGTCAGAATCGCGCCGAAGATCGCGCCGATCCCCATGAGCGCGGCGATGCCGAAGCCGATCGTGCGGATCAGCCGCGTCAGCGCCTGGGACTGCGTCGCGTAATATTCGTTCTCGCGGCGTATCGACACGTTCAGCTGCGGATTCGACGTGAGCCAATCGCGGAAAGTCCCGTATGCATCACGCGAATCGAGCTGCGCGAGAAGAGACTGATAGGTGTTGCCGCGGCGGTATGCGCCCTGCAGCGTTCGCGCGTCGATCCAGATTTCGGTTTCGGGAACACCGCCGTCCGTTTCGAAGATCCCGACAACCTGCCAGCGGTTCTGGCCTGACGCAATGGTCTCGCCGATGTTCAGGTTGACGAACTGCCCGTTCGCACCGCGTCCGGCGATTACCTCGTTCGTCCCGAACTGCAGCATGCGGCCTTCGACGATCGAGAACTCCTTCCGCAGCGACACGCTCTCCGGCACGATGCCGCGCACCGGCACGTTGGCGGGCGCATCCGGCGTCACTTTTTTCGGCAGGTCGATGATCACCATCAATTCCGCGGCGGCTTGCGCCGATCCGCCGTCCCGCCGAATCCCCGGCGCCTGCTTGATGATGTCGACATCCGGTCCGCTGAGGCCGCTGGTCATCTCGCTGTCGGCGCCGCTCCGAAGCACGAGCGCCCGATCGGGCGAACCGGTGCCCTGCATCGCAGCCTGAAAGCCCGCTGCGATCGACAGCACCGACACGAACACCACGACAACGCCTGCGATGCCGACGATGGCCACGGCCGACGAGCTCAAGCGGGCCGGAATAGTGCGGATATTCAGCGAGAGCACCGCGAGCGTTTGCGAAAGCCACTGCATGTTATTAGTCGCGGGGGCCCCTCGCCCCGCTCCGCGCCGCTCGCTTGCGGGCCCCATTGCCCCGCGCCGCTCGCGGCTTTTCATACGCGCCTCAGCGCATCGGTGATCTTCAGACGCATGGCAGCGATTGCGGGCATGACACCCGCGAGCACGCCCATCATCACCATCAGCCCCACGCCGATGAGCAGGTCCCGCGTCGGCAGCGCAAAGATTGGCAGCAGGCCGTTGGTCGGGTCGCCGCCCTGCACGAAGAGCCATGCGAGCCCCAGGCCGAGCAGGCCTCCTGTGAACGCGATGAAAAGCGATTCGAGCAGCACCAGCACGAGAATCATCGGATCGGGAAACCCGAGCGTTTTCAACACCGCCAGCTCGCTCGTGCGCTCCCGCACCGATTGCGCCATTGTGCTGGCGGCAACGAGCCCGAACATGAACAGCACCGTGGACGAGATCGCGATCATGATGGTGCCGATGTCGCCGATCTGTTTGGCGAATCCTTCGACGAATCCCTTTTCGGTCGTGGTCTTGGTTTCCGCCGACGAATTGGCGAACATCTCGTCGAAGGCATGAGCGAGATCGACCGCATGGTCCGGGTCCGCGATCTTCACGACGTACCAGCCCACCTGGCCTTGGCCCTGCGCGCGGTTCTCGTCCAGGTAGTCGTACCGGAAGAACATCTGCGTCTTGTCGACGGCGTCGCCGCCGTCGTACACGCCGACGATGTTGAACTCCCACGTGGTGCCGCCGCCTTTGGGGAGCCAGATGGCCGCCGTCAGCGGAATCTTGTCGCCGGGCTTCCAGCCGAACCTGTCGGCCAGACTGCGTCCGATGATGGCCCCCTGCCGATCCTTGAGCCACGCCTCGGCCTGCGCCGGCGGGATCACGAACTCGGGGTAGGTCTTCATGAACTGCTCCGGCTCGACGGCGATGTTCGCAAAAAAATTCGCCGGGTCCTGATAGATGCCGCCGAACCACGTCTGGTGCGAGGCGATTTCGACGCCCTTGGTCTGCTGCAGCCGCGCCTGATACGAAACCGGCAGCGGCATGATGAGGCTCACCTTGTGAATCAGCACCAGACGATCGGCGCCGGCGATCTCGACGCCAAACGAGAAGGAATACCTGATGGTCATCAGGATCCCGAACAGAATGAAGGCGATAAAGATCGACAGCAGCGTGAAGACGGTGCGGAACTTCCGCCGCCAGATGTTCTTCCAGATCAGCGGCAGGAATTTCATGACGTCTCCCGCATCAGCACGCCCTTCTCGAGGTGAAGCGTGCGCTGCGCGCGGTCGGCGGCATGTGGGTCGTGGGTGACCATGACGATCGTCTTGCCGTGATCGCGATTGAGCGTTTGCAGAAGGTCGAGGATCTCGTCGCCCGCCTTGCGGTCGAGGTCGCCTGTCGGCTCGTCGCACAGCAGCAGGGTCGGATCGGTCACGACCGCGCGGGCGATGCCGACGCGCTGCTCCTGTCCTCCGGACAGCTGCCGTGGGTAATGGCGCGCCCGTTCGGCCAGGCCGACGATTTTCAACGCAATGCCGGCGCGTTTCTTTCGCTCGGCCTTCGACAGGTTTGTGAGCAGCAGCGGCAGCTCCACGTTCTTCTCGGCGGTGAGCACGGGCAGAAGGTTGTAGAGCTGGAACACAAAGCCGATGTTCCGCGAGCGCCATCGCGAGAGCTCGCCCCCGCGGAGCTGGCTCACGTTGACGCCATCTACCTCGACGGCGCCGCCCGTGGGCGCGTCGAGTCCGCCGATGAGATTCAGGAGCGTGGTCTTGCCCGATCCCGAGGGTCCCATCAGCGCAAGGAAATCCCCTTTCGGGATCTCGAGGTTGACCCCTTTCAGGACATCGATGCGCTCGCTGCCTCGCGTGAAGTATTTGTGAACGTCCTTGACCAGGACCAGTGCAGTGTCAGCCATGTTTTTTGTGCGGCAGCCCTCACGGGCTGCGCTGCCGATTCGGAGCGCAGGGCTTCAGCCCTGCCCTTAACGCGGTACTACGAGTGAGCCGGCCGAAAGTTCCACTGGCGGCGATGCGACGACGCGCTCGCCGGCGTTCAGCCCGGCCTTTATCTCCACGCGGTCGCCGTCGGCGCCGGCGGTGGTCACACCCCGGCGATCAACTCGATCGTTGACGAGGACGAACACGTACGACTGCTCGCCATCGATCCGGATCGCGTTTTTGGGGACGAGCGTCACCGGGCGCATGCTGACGGGCGCCCCCTCGTCGTCGCGGAAGAACGTCACCTTGACGCCCATGTCGGGAAGGATCCTCGGATCCAGCTCGAGGAAACCGATCCGGACCAATACGGTCGCCTTCTGCCGGTCGGCCGACGGGATGGTGGTGATCACCTGCGCGGGAATCTGCCAGTCCGCGTACGCGTCGAGCAGGGCGGTGACGCGCTGCCCCGGCTTGACCCTGTTGATGTAGCTCTCATTCACGTCGACTTCGATCTCCAGCGAGGCCATGTCGACGATCGTGCCGATGCCCGTGCGCGTGAATCCGCCCCCCGCCGATACAGGCGACACCATTTCGCCGGGCTGTGCGTCTTTCGAAATCACCACGCCGTTGAACGGCGCGCGAATGACCGTGCTGTCGAGATTCGTGCGCTCCAGCGCCACCTGGCGTTCGGCGACGCGCACCTGCTCGCGCGAGGCGTTGATGCGCGCTTCGAGCGAGTCCACGGCTGCGCGCGCGGCATCAACTTCTGCCGCTGTCGAATAGCCGACGCCGACCAGTTTGGTGACGCGGGCCAGATTGATGCGCGCTTCGTTGAGGCGTACTTCGCTTTCGCTCACGTTTTGGCGTGCGGCCTCTGTCTGCGCCAGAGCAAGCGACACCGCCGCGCGCTGTGTTTCGCTGTCGAGACGGGCGAGGATCTGGCCCGCGGTCACCGCCATCCCTTCCTCGATGTTGACCTCGATGACCTTCCCGGTAATCTTCGACGACACGGTTGCGCGGCGGCGGGCGGTGACATATCCGGTTGCATTCAGCACCGAAGCCTGGGTGCCTGCCTGACGCTGAGTGACGGTGATGATCTCGACCGGGATGGGCCGTTCGCGCGACATCCACCACCACCCGCCCGCACCAGCGCCCGCGATTACGAAAAGGAGGAGCACCCAGCCGATCCATCGCCGGCCGCGACGAGTCTCTGGTTCCCGGTCCAGGCGGAGCGCGGCGAGATCTTGTTTCAGGTCAGCCATGCAAAGTGATGGTTCGGGCGCTGGTTACGCCCGTCCTGCGAACTCCTTGGTTTCGGTGTGCACGCGCACCTTTTCGCCGACCTTGATGAAGAGAGGCACCTGAATTTCGAGGCCGGATTCGAGAGTGGCGGTTTTGGTGACGCTCCCGCTGGCCGTATTTCCCCGCACGCCTTGTTCCGTGTCGCGCACGGCCATTTCGACGTGAGGCGGAAACTGCACGCCGATGGGATTTCCGTTGAATTTCTGCACCTGCACGATGAGGTTGTCGATGAGCAGGAGGCGATCGTCACCGAGCAGTTCGGGGCGCAGCGTCAGCGTCTCGTAGGTTTCCTGGTCCATGAAGTTCAGGCCGCTGCTGTCGGCGTAGAGATACGCCGCATCGACCATCGCGAGATCCGGCTCCCCGAACTTCTCGCCGGCCTTGAACGTCTTGTCGAAGACGGCGCGCGTCACGAGGTTTCGCATTTTGATGCGGACGAGCGTCTGGCCGCCGCGCGCTGTCGGCCTCGACACTTCGACGTCGAGCACGTGATACGGCGCGCCCTCGTATTCGAAAAACATCTTCCGCTTGATATCGATTGCTTCGATCAACGATGCCATTGCGATGAATTTTAACCCTTTACAGTGAAGCCCTTTTTCGTAAGGTATTCGCGAACACGGTCGCGCAAGTCACCCTGCAGCTCGACAGTGTTGTCGGCAACCGCGCCGCCGGTGCCGCAGGCGCGCTTCAATTCCTGCGCGAGATCCTTGAGGAACGTCTCGTTGTTCGGCAAGTCGTAGACGACGGTGACGGTCTTGCCGCCCCGGCCTTTCTTCTCCATCCTCAGCTTGGCGACGATACGGCCGGGCACGCTCTCCTTCGCCTGCGTCCGGCTGCATTTGCAGTCTTTCGCCGGCCAGCCGCAGCCTGGACACACCTTGCCGATCCCGGTGGAATACACGATGCGGCCGTCGCCCATCAGCCGCTAGTATGCCGTGTTTTCGTTTTTCCTTTTCGCTGCGTCGTGCCCACGCTAGTATCCCCTGCCGCGCCGACGCGTGAAACGGCGGGCCTGGAGGATTCATGACGACGCCCACAACGCCGGCGAGCGAGGCCCCGAAAGACCTGGAAGGATTTCTCGACTTCTATCTCGTGAAGAAGGCTCCGTTTCAGATTCCCGACAGCGGCCGGGAAATGATCGTCAAGTTCGGCCCGTGGATCTCGCTTGTACTGCTGATCCTGACGCTGCCGCTCCTCCTGTTTGCCCTCGGCATCGGCACGATTCTCATTCCGTTCGGCGGCCTCGGATATGCGACCGGCTTTGGCGTGCTCACGATCTTCGTGATCGCGGAAGTCGGTCTATTGATCGCGGCGCTTCCGGGCCTGTTCAACCGCAAGATGTCGGGCTGGCGCCTGCTGTTCTATTCGCAGCTCGTCAGCGTCGTCTACAACGTGTTGAGCGGCAATATCATCGGCGGTCTGCTCTTCGGCCTTATCGCGCTCTACATTCTGTTTCAAGTGCGGCCCTTGTATCACGCGTGACGCTGCACGCGAAACGCATCCTGGTCGGACGTTCATCAACGGGTCGTGATCCCTGCCGCATCGGCACCATATTGGCCTCCACTGACGAGCGCCGATTCTATCGTGTGGCGCCGTCGTGCGCGGCGTAATAAGCTCGGCTGCTCATGCGGGTGCGCTTCTGGGGTGTTCGGGGATCGGTGCCGTTCGCAACGGCGGCGTCGATCGGCTACGGCTGCAATACGCCGTGCATCGAGCTCGTCGACCAGCCGAGTGGACGCCGTCTCCTTCTCGACGCGGGCTCCGGCATCGTCGGCGCCGGCGAAACGCTTCGCGAAGCCGCGTCCATCCCGATCGTTCTCACGCACTATCACTGGGATCACGTTCAGGGTTTCCCGTTTTTTGCGCCTTTGTACCGTCCGGGCGCAGAGATACACGTCTGGTCGCCTACACTTGGGCGCGAGTTCGCGGAAGTGGAGACCATGTTCGGGGCGCCTTTTTTTCCGGTCCCCTATGACAAGCTGCCGTCGCGCCCGGTGATTCAGAAGATCCGCGGAGGCCAGTTGCAGATCAACGGGTTCGACGTGTCGACACAGCCGCTGAATCATCCGGGCGGGGCGCTGGCATATCGCATCGTTGGATCGTCTGGCGACTTCGTGTATGCGACGGATCACGAGTTCGGCAATCCGGACATCGATCTCGCGCTCGCGCACTTTTCGCGCGGCGCGCGCGCCATCGTCCTCGACGCCCATTTCACGCCGGAAGAAATGCCATCGCACAAAGGATGGGGGCACAGCGACTGGTTGCAATGCGCGAGGTTCGCATCGCAATGCGGCGCGCGAGCGTCTGTGGCTTTTTCATCACAAGCCGGGCCGGACCGACGTCGAGGTGAGGCAAATCGAGAGCGAGGCGCGGGCACTCTTCAAGGAATCGCACGCTGCAAGAGAGGGTCATGAGTTCGAGGTGTAGGGCAGGGCGAAAGGCGAAAGTTTAAAGTTTAAAGTTCAAAGTCTAAAGTTCAAAGGAGAGACGAATAGAACTCCCAGACGATATCGAAGAGCACCGCGACGAACGGTGGTGCCGCGAAGAGGCTAGGCGGGTGGAGACCGTCGAGGATGCGGAACGCTTCGTCGAGGACGTTGGCTTTGCCGCCGGGTTCACCGATTCACGCCGGCCCGGACCGTCGCTCTACGTCGCGGTCTGCGGGCGGCGCGATGCGGTCCTGCCGAGGAACGTCCAGAAAGATCCGGAAACCTCGCTGACGTGGGAACTGAAGGACGAACTCATGGGACGCGGCAAGGTGTATTACGCCAAGCTCGCCCGTGGCAAGCCGATGTTTCTCGCGCCCCGCATGATTCCTTATTTCCACGCTGTATGGGGAATGCGGCGGTCGGAAGAAAAGCAGCGGCTCAGCAAGCACGCCCGCGCCATTCTGAAGGCGCTGCGCAAGGAATGGGAAATGGGGACAGCGGACCTTCGCGCGGAAAGCGGCGTCAAGGATCGAGCCGCGTTCATGCGCGGTCTGGACGAGCTGCAGCGCGCGCTGATCGTGATCCCGACGGCCGCCGCCTATGCGCCGAAGTTCACCTACATCTGGTCGCTGGGCATCGATCGCTTTCCAGACGAGCTGGCCAGGCGCCTGAATCGAGAGACGGCGTTCGGCGAAATAGCCCGCTGCTTTCTCGCTGGCGCCGGCATGACCGTCCCGGGCGAGCTGGCGCGTGTCACCGGGCTGTCGAGACCAGAAGCCGGGCGAGGCAATCTTGCCCTCGTGGCTGAAGGGTATGCGACATTGCTGCAGCGTGGAACGTATAAGTTGACCTGAGGAAGGTCCGGCATGCGTTGCGACGCGAGGCACGCGCGCCTATATTACACAGCGTGCGAAAAGCCGCCGCAGGACTGCTTGTCGGAGGATGTGCCGCGGCGATTGTCCTCGCCGCGACGAACTTCGAGGGCCTTCGTACTATCGAGTTGAAGACCTACGACTGGCGGATGGCCCGCACGGCGAATCCGTCGACGGCCAGGAAAGACATCGCGCTCGTCGAAATCGACGAATATTCACTTCGCAACCTCGAGCCGAACGTGGGCCGCTGGCCGTGGCCTCGAATCGTGCACGCCACGCTCATTGATTACCTGCAGCGCGGCAGGCCCGCACAAATCGTCTACGACGTGAACTTCGCCGAGCGCGATACGAAAACGTTTCAGATCGGCGGGCAGACGATGACCGGGGAGGACTCGGATGAGGCGCTCTCCGCGGCGATCCGGAAAGCCGGCAATGTCATTCTGCTGGCCGAGGCGACATTTGAAGGCGACCACACCCGTGATTACGCATGGCCCGACCAGGGCTATCGCATGAGCAACCCAGCGGTGACCGAGCGGCGCGCGTTGTTCGCCCCCGCGGGAGACTTCGCCGCGTCCGCGACTGCCCTGGGTCACAACCTCGCCATCCTCGATGCCGATGGGCCGATTCGTCATGTCGTGCCGTTCGTTCGTACGGGCGATCGTGCGATGCCGTCGCTCGGTCTGGCCGCCGGGCTGCGGGCCGCTGGCGTCAAGCCTTCCGAAGTGAAAATCGAGGGCACGACGATGATCGCCGGCGATCGCCGGATGCCGCTGGAACTGCGTGAGGTCAATAATCCCGACGGTCGCTACAGCTACTTGTGGGGACTCATCAACTTTCGCGGGCCGGCGCTGCTGGCCGATCTCAAGAGCCGGCCATATCCCACCCACGCGTTTTTCGATCTCCTGTTCTCTGAGCAGCAACTGGCCCAGGGAAATACGCCGGACATCGATCCGGCGATCTTCCGGGACAAGATCGTGTTCGTGGGGACGAGCGCGTCGGGCCTTCACGATGTGTTCGAAACGCCGTTTGCCGGCGGCCGCATGCCGGGCATTCAACTGCACGCATCGGTGATGGACGACTTTCTCTCGAGCCGCTTCATGCATCCCGAGTCGAGAGCTGTCCGAATCGCGCTCGTGACGGTCCTGGCTCTGGCCGCCGGGGTGCTTTCCGCGGTTCTGCCGGCGTGGTGGGCCGCCGCGGCGTGCGCTGCCGTCATGTCGGCGCTCGTCTTCGTGGCGCTTCGGCTGTTCGCCGACGGGAACTGGATCAACATCACCCAGCCGACGCTTGCGGCTTCGCTCGCGCTGTTCGGCGGCGTGGGCTATCAATACTTCTTCGAAGGGCGCGAGAAGCGGAAGATGAAGCGCCTGTTCGGCCAATACGTATCGAAAGACGTCTACGATCAGCTCGTCGCGAACCCTGATCTCGCGAGGCTTGGGGGGCAGCGCCGGCAGATGACGGTGTTGTTTTCCGATATCCGCGGCTTCACGACCGTGTCGGAGAGCGGACAGCCCGAGGAGATCGTCGCCCTTCTGAACGAATATTTCTCGAAGATGGTCGGGATCGTTTTCGCGCACAAGGGCACGCTCGACAAGTTCGTGGGCGACATGGTGATGGCGCTCTTCGGCGCGCCGCTCGATGATCCAGATCATGCGCGGCACGCAGTCGACGCGGCGCTCGAGATGATCCGCGAGTTGAGCCGGCTGAACGAAAAGTGGACCGCCGAGGGACGTCCCGCCCTCGACATCGGCATCGGCATCAGCACGGGCCCGATGATTGCCGGCAATATCGGGTCGGAAGCGATCATGAGCTATACCGTGATCGGCGATGCGGTGAATCTCGGCGCGCGGCTCGAATCGTTGAACAAGCAATACGGCACTCGCATTATCATCAGCGAGGCTACTCGAGAAGCCCTTCCGGACCGATATTTGTTCCGATCGCTCGGCGATGTCGTGGTGAAAGGCAAGACGAAACCGGTCGCGATATTCGAGGTCAAGGAGAACCAGACATGAAACAGCACGTAGTGTCCGGCTTCCGCCGGACCGTCATTCTCACCATCGCTTCCGTTGCCATCAGCAGCCCTGCTTTCGCCCAACTGGGCGGCCTCATGAAGAAAGCGCAGCAGGCGCAGGAGCGCAAGCAGCAGTTCGACGATTTGAACATCACCGAGGCCGAAGAGATCGAGCTCGGCCAGGATGTCAGCCTGAAGATTCGTCAGCGGTTCGGCGTTGTCCAGGACTCCGCCGTTCACAAATACGTGACGCTCGTGGGCGCCACGCTCGCCGAGCAGACAACGCGACCGAAGCTGCCGTGGACGTTCATCGTGCTCGACACCGACGGCGTCAACGCCTTCGCGGCGCCCGGCGGATTCGTGCACATCACCCGCGGCGCGCTTGGCCTCATCAAGACCGAATCCGAGCTCGCGGGCGTTCTTGGACACGAGATGGCGCACGTCGTGCAGAAACATACCGTGAACGCCATCCGCAAGAGCAAGGGAGTACAAATCGGCGCGGGCGAAACACTGTCGGACCGGACCGTATTCCTCGACGCGCTGGCCAACCGTGTCTACGACATGGTCCTCGAAAACGCTTTCGATCGCGGCGACGAGCTCGACGCCGACAAGGAAGGCATTCTGCTCGTGCAGAAGGCGTCTTACGCAGGCACCGGGTTGTCCGAATTCCTGACGCAGCTGGCCGCGCGCAACAAGGGTCAGGCCGAGCAGAACGGCTTGTTTGCGTCGCACCCGGAAACCCAGGAGCGCATCACCAAACTGAAGCAGCTCGCCGGCTCGAAGCCCGGCGCTGTCGTGGCGGCACGCTACACGTCGACGATCAAGTACCAGGCGACCGACGTGGCGAAGATTGCGACCGTTGTCGAGGGGTCGTCAGGCGTCACCGGCAGCGGGAAAGAAAAGCCACAGGAGAAAAAGCCTGAGGAAAAGAAGACGGGCTTCGGTCTCGGCAACCTCACGAAGTCTGTGACTGGCGAGAAGCAATCGCAGCAGGTGGCCGCTTCCGGTGGCGCGCGGGGAGTGGGCTCCGACCGCCTTGCGAAGGGCGGCGACAATCCCAACCTCGTCAAGGTCGCGATCTCGCCTGGCGAGCTCAAGGCCTTTAAGCTCGGTATCGCCTAGCACGCGTGCCCACCAGCGTGCTCGTCGGCGTCGTCTTGATGGTGACGTCGCTCGGTCTCGGCCGGGCGACGGTCAACCGTCATATCCGCGGCCGCCTCCTTCTCTCGGCGACTTTGTTCGCCGTCTACGCGCTGATTTCGAGCGGTCTCACCTGGTTTTCCCTTCCGCAAGACACCCGCGAGACCCTACAAGCCATCAACCCGCTCCTCGTCCTGTTCGCCGCGATCAATCTGCTGGTCACCCTCTCGATTAATCCCTGGCGAACCGATCGTGTACCCGAGCGATTTCCCAACATCGTCCAGGACACGCTGGTCATCGCGCTGTTCGCGGTCGTGGCAACGTTGATTCTGCGCGACCGGGTGATGGCGACAACCGCCGTCGGCGCCGTCGTCGTGGGGCTCGCGCTGCAGGACACGCTGGGCAACCTGTTCGCCGGTCTCGCGATTCAGATAGAAAAGCCCTTTCGCGTCGGCGACTGGGTGACGATCGGCGGCCACGACGGGATGGTGAGCGAGGTGACATGGCGCGCCACGAAGATCCGGACCAAGACCGGTAACTTCCTGGTGGTGCCGAACAGCGCGCTCGCCAGGGATACGATCACCAACTATTGCCTGCCGACACGATCGATGCGACTCGAGGTTGAGGTCGGCGCCAGCTACGACGTCGCGCCTAACGTGGTGAAGTCGGTCATTCGAGAAGCGCTCAAGAGCGCGCTGGACGTCTCGCGCGAACGTCCTCCGGAAGTTTTGCTTGCGGCCTTCGGTGCCTCGGCGATTACCTATCGCGTGCGGTTCTGGGTGAGCGAATTCGACCCCGACGATCGCGCCGAAGACACCGTGCGCTCGTTGATCTATTACGCGCTCAAGCGGAACAACATCACGATTCCATACCCGATCCAGGTAGAGATGTCGGCGGAAGAAGGAAGCGTAGCCCCGGTGCGCGTCTCGGCAGAGCCAGATTCGCTTGCGCCGGTCAACATGTTCTCCACGCTCACCGATGACGAGCGTGCCGGTCTCGTGGCGATCGCGCGGCGGGTCGTGTACGCAGCTGGCGAGGCGGTCGTCCGTCAGGGTGAAGCTGGCGGATCACTTTTCGTCGTGATACGTGGCGAGGCGGCGGTCACGCTCGCCAGCGCGGGCGGGGAGGTAGCGCGGCTGCGCGCCGGAGACGTCTTCGGCGAAATGTCGTTGCTGACTGGCGAACCGCGAACGGCCACGGTGACGGCAATACGCGATTGCGATCTGCTCGAAATCGACTCGGAAGGCTTCAGGCGCGCCGTGCTCGCAAACCCGGGCGTGCTCGAACGTATCACCGCCGTCGCGGCGACACGCCGGGAGGAGATGGAGCGGCATCAGGAGACACATGCGATGCCTGCTCCCGCAGTGGATACACGGCAATCGCTGCTGCACCGGGTCCGCCAATTCCTGCGCCTATAGCCCTCCTGTTATACTGGGCTTCCCCCCAGCCGCGTCCTGCCTCAAAGGAGCTCAGCCTTCTGCGATGGGGCTGCCCTGGCACTCACGCACGTTTTCGTACCTTGCCGTTCTGTGTGTCTTTGGACTCACGGTGTGGGCGGAGACCGCCCTCGACAGCCTTCCCGAGCGAATTACGATTTTCGCTTTTGCGCCCGCGACGGCATTCGCCTTCTGGCTGGTCAGTGTGCTGCCCGCGTTGCAGCGCGAACGCGACGCCCGGGCTGCCGCAGAACGCTCGGCCGCCCATGCGCTGCGCATCGCACAGTCCACCGCCGCGGTGGCCCAGGTCAGAACGCCGGCGGAAGCTGTCGAAGCGACAGTTCAGGAAGCGCTCCACGCGCTTTCGGCTGACGCTGCCACCTTGCTCGTGCCGTCCGATGAGGGCGAAAACCTTCGCGTTGTCCGGACTGTCGGCAGCGGCAGGCAAACGGGATCGTTCGTCGAGCCGGCCGAGCTCGCGGATACGTCGCCCTTTTCGCAGGCCGTTCGCAGGCTCGTACCGGTGTTCGTTCCCGCCGACAATGGCAATGGATCTCTGACCGCCGTCCTGCCGCTCGTGAGCGAGCGGCGGCTGATTGCGCTGCTCGAGCTCAACTTCGGTTCGTCGCGCGAGTTCTCGGTTGACGATCACGAATACGTTCAGGCCTTCTCTTCGCGCGCGGCACAGGCGCTCAGCCGCACGAGGTGGTACGAATCCGTCGAGCAAGCGCGTGTCGACGCGGAAAGCTTGAGAGCGCGCGCGGACGCCGAGCTCGTAGAGCGCGAGCGGACCGAACAGGCGCTTCGTGCCAGTGAGACGCGCTACCGTGCCCTCGCGACGAGGACGACGAGGCTCCATGCCTTGACCGCAAGTCTGTCGGTGGCGGCGAGCGTCAAGGCCGTCGCGGCGGCCATCGTCGATCAAGCGAGGATCGTGGTGGGCGCCAACGAGGGGCGCCTCACTCTTGTGGATGGCGGCCTCTCGCAGTTCGAGCCCGGCCTGTGCTCGACGGAGGCACTCGAGACGCATCAGCCGGTGTTTGTCGGCTCCGTCGCGGAATCGCAGGAGAAGTTCTGGCGCTTTGCTGCCGAGGCTGCAGACAAGGGGTTTTCGTCGGCGGCAGCGCTGCCGCTGATGGTCAACAAGGCGCCGGTGGCCGTGCTCGAGTTTCATTTCAGCGCGCCGGTCAACTTCGACGATGAATATCAGGCGCTGCTGATTTCAGTCGCGCATCATTGCGCCCAGGCGCTCGATCGCGCGCGCTTGTACGAGGAGGCGACCCGCGCAAGGGCAGAGGCGGAAGAGGCGAACCGCCTGAAAGACGAATTCGTGTCGACGGTGTCGCACGAGCTCCGCACGCCGCTCAATGCGATTCTCGGCTGGGCATCGATGCTGAACACGGGTTCGATTGATTCCGATGTGGTTCCTCAGGCGGTCGATGCTATTCACCGCAACGCGTCGAGGCAGGCCAGACTGGTCGACGACCTGCTCGATTTCTCTCGGATCGCCGGCGGACGGATGCCGCTCGACCTCGAAAACATCGATGCGCCCTCGTTGATCCGGGGCATCGTCGAATCGGTGATTCCGCTGGCGGCAGGCAATCAAGTCGAGATTCAGCTTGCCGACATTCCCGCGGCGCGGCTGCGCGGGGACGTGCGCAGGCTCGAGCAGGTTTTCGTCAACCTGCTCGGCAACGCGCTCAAGTTCACGCCTGCGGGCGGACATATCATGGTGTCAGGCAGAATCGCCGGGACGTTTCTGGAGATTCGCGTCGCCGACGACGGTATCGGGATCGATGGCGAGTTCCTGCCTTATGTGTTCGACAGGTTCCGGCAGGGCGACGGCACCACGACGAGAAATCATTCGGGGCTCGGATTGGGGTTGTCGATCGCGAAGCAGCTCGTCGATGCGCATCGCGGCACGATCACCGTTGAGAGCGGCGGCAGCGGGAAAGGCACCGCGTTCACAGTCTCGCTGCCGACCGAGGGCGTAGCTGGCGACACAGCGGGGTCAGGCGCCGGGCTGTTATCGCTGCCGGGCGCAGTCCATCGCAATTCAGGGATGTAGTTCGCGAACTCGCCGCATGATCAAGGAGCCGAGCTCGGGCTCCGTCATCGAATCCAGCGCAGCATCATGACCGTCAGCAAGACCGTAATCCCTGATGATCTGCTTCAGATGCCATCCGCGGAGGGCGGTCAACTCCTGCGCCAGCAAGTCTGGACTTTTTTCGTACACAGAAAACGGGTTCAGTATCGATTCGTGGCCCGAATCTGTTGGCGGCCTGCGGCGGGCGGGCCGGTCATAGCGGGGAGGAACGACCACGACAGGCGCCCTGGGAGCCGGCGTATGCAGCGTGCGTGCGAGCGCGCCGTCCAGATAAACGGGAGTGAGACCTGTGGCCCAGTAGGTGAGATCCGTGAGGTTCGGCTGTGTCGTCTCGCGGATAGTTCGCACGATGCTTCCGTTCCGCACATTTTCGAATTCAATCCAGCCTTCCCAGAGCCCATCCTCGCGTTCGCGTCCGCATGCCTTCGCCGTGTAACGCACCCCGGACGCGTCGACCACGGGCGCATCAAATTGAACGAGCGTTCGTGCCATTTAGTACCTCAATGATGCATTTTTAGAAAACGGGACGCGGGGGACGTCCCGTTTCCTCTGTCCAAAGGCTAGACCACCGGCCTTCGGCCTGTGAACAGGCCAACGACAAACAGCACCAGCGCGATGACGAGGAGGACATAGATGAAGTTACCCAGCGTATAGCCCGAGACCAGTCCGAGCACCCACAGGACCAGCAGAATTGCGGCGATAGTGAAAAGCATTCGAGCACCTCCGATCCGTTATTGAGCAAGCGCCGTACCAAAATTGCGCGTCTGCAATGACTGCATTCCATACAACCAGAGGGTTTACGCGGTTACAGGCTGAAGGGAGTTACACTTGGAGGGTTCGATATACGCGTTTTCGATGAGTACCAGCAGTTCCCGTCAGTTTTTCCTCCCTCGGTCTCCAAACTGAGCTTACAGAGGTTGTGAACGCGCTCGGCTACGAGGAGCCGACTCCAATCCAGCGCGAAACCATTCCCTTGCTGCTTGCGGGGCGCGATCTTCTCGGCCAGGCGGCAACCGGCACGGGGAAGACCGCCGCGTTTGCCTTGCCGATGCTTCAGCGCATCAGCGAAGATCGCCAGCACCCGAAAAAGACCGCGGGACTGGTGCTCGTGCCCACGCGCGAGCTCGCGATGCAGGTGGCGGAGGCGGTGCACAAATATTCGAAGGGTGTGCGGCTGTCGGTGCTGCCTGTGTACGGCGGCGCTCCGATGCATGGACAGATTCGCGAGCTCGAACGCGGTGCGCAAATCGTAATCGCCACGCCGGGCCGCGCGCTGGACCACATACGGCGCGGCACCTTGAAGCTCGATCGCCTGCGCGTCCTGGTGCTCGACGAAGCCGATGAGATGCTCGACATGGGCTTCGCCGAAGAGCTCGATGCCATTCTTCAGGCCACGCCTGAATCGCGTCAGACCGCACTGTTCTCGGCGACGATGCCGCCGCGCATCCTTTCGATTGCGGAACGCCACCTGAAGAATCCGGCGCGCATCACCATCGCCCGCGAAAAATCCGCTCAAGGCAAGATGCCCCGCGTGCGGCAGGTGGCCTACATCACCAGCCGGGCTCAGAAACCAGCCACGCTCGAGCGGATTCTCGACATGGAAGATCCGGTGGCGACTCTCGTGTTCTGCCGGACGCGGCTCGAAGTGGAATCGCTCGTCGAAACGTGTAGTGCTCACGGACACCGCGCCGAAGCTCTTCACGGAGGGATGATCCAGAAGCAGCGAGACCGCGTCATGGGACTTTTTCGCGCCCAGAAGGCGAGCCTGTTGATTGCGACCGATGTCGCGGCGCGCGGGCTCGACATCGAGCATCTTTCGCACGTGGTCAACTACGATGTGCCCGCGTCTCCAGAGGTGTACCTGCATCGAATCGGCCGGACGGGACGTGCCGGGCGCGGCGGCACGGCAATAACGCTGGCCGAGCCGCGCGAGCAGCGGCACCTCCGGGCCATCGAACGCTTCACGAAATCGAAGCTGGAGAACGGCCGGGTGCCAACCGTCGCCGATCTTCGCGCCAAGAAACTCGAGCTCGTCCGCGCGTCGCTGCGCGAGCGTCTGGTTGCCGCAGACTTCGATGATGTACGGATCGTCGTGGAATCGCTGGCAGATGAGTTCGATCCGGTCGATATCGCCGCGGCCGCCGTGAAGATGGCTCACGATGCGACATCAGGCGGGAACGATGCGCGCGAGATCGCCGCGCCGCCGCCCGAGCCCGAAAGCACGCCTTCGAGGAACGGTCATGGCGGCACCGTGAAGCTGTTCATCGGCGCTGGCAGAGAGGCCGGGATTCGGCCTGGCGATCTCGTGGGAGCGATCACCGGAGAGGCCGACGTCAAGTCGAAGTCCCTCGGGGCGATCGAGATCGCGGACAGATTTTCATTAGTGGAAGTTCCCGAAGCGCTGGCCGACCGGATCGTGTCGGCGCTGCGGGCGACGAAAATTCGGGGAAAGAAGGTAAATGTGCGCAGGGAGAGAACATTTTGATGGACCAACGATTGAAAATTGCCGTCTTCATCGATTTCGACAACATCGAGATCGGTGTGAAGACGACACTGCATATGCAGTTCGACATTGCGGCGATTCTGGACGGCATCAAGGAACGCGGAGAGGTCGTCACCAAAGTGGCGTATGGCGACTGGAAACGGGCCGGCGACTACGGCCGCCTGCTGTCGCAGCATGCGATCCGCATGGTGCAGCGGAACTTGACGCCGGGCGGGGACAAAAACGGCGCCGACATCAACCTCGCGCTGGATGCGCTGGAAATGGCGTTCACCCACGATCACATCAACGCATTCGTGATTGTCGGCGGCGACAGCGATTTCATCACGCTGGTTGAGAAGCTCAAGCAGTACGACAAGAAGGTGTTCGTGGTCGGCGGCCGCCAGTTCACCAGCCAGGTGATGCAGAAGAACTGTCACGAGTTCATCGCCTACGAAAATCTCGTGCGCCGCCGCGACGTCGCGCCAGGGCCGAAGCGTGAGAATGGCCCCGGCAGCCCCGTCGAGGTCACCAAGGCCATACCGCTGGTGAAGCGCGCCCTCAAGGTGCTGTCGGATCGCGAGGTATCGCCGCAGCTCGGGCTGCTCAAGAGCACGCTGCTGCAGCTCGATTCGACATTTTCAGAACGCGACTACGGCGTCAGCACGTTCCGCGATTTCATCGAGAAGGTCGCGAACACCGGGCTGGTCACGCTCCGCCACTCGGGCCGCAGCATGATGGTGGACGCAGTCGAAAACGCCGAGTTGGCCGACATCCCGACCAGCAGCGCCGCTGCCGCGCCGTTGGCCGCGTCCGAACCTGTCGCGGCTGAGGTGCCGGCCGCAGTACCGACGGCGGCCCAGCCATCGGCGCCGCCGCCGCAGCCACAGTTGCCACGCGATCCGGAGCAAATACAGCAGATCGTCGATTACACGCGCGACGTGTTTGGCCGCGCCGCGCAGCCGCCCCGCTGGCCGATGTACGTGCGGCAGTGGAAGCAGTTCGTTCGCGCGGTGGATGGGACTTTCGACGAGCGCAAGTGGGGCGTGACCACGATCATGGAGTTTCTGCGCGTGCTTCAGCGCGAAGGGCTCGTCCGTCTCGAACGCGATAGACGAGGGCAGATTCGCGTGTTTCCGGGCGCAGCCACACCAGCTTCGCGAACTGGTGTGCCCGCCGACCGGGTCGAGACGCACCCCGAACAGACGATGGACGCATACGAGGCCGAGCCTGTCGGGCAGTCGAGCGAAGAGGTCCAGGGTGGATTTGCCGCGGACACAACGGAATCGGAGAGCACTCCCGTACAGATGAGCGACCCTGTGGAGGCCACCGAGGTCATCGAGATCGACGACCGGCCCGCACCTGTAAAATCGCGCGCTCGCGCGCGGAAAGGTACGACGGCAGGGAAACCCGCGCCACGCAAGGCTACCGGGGCAAAAACGACGTCACGCCGGAGGAAAACGCCGGCGGCGTAGACCTATTTCTCAGTCCTCGAGTCGAGCACATCCCAGCGCGCGTACGCGTCGAGCAATGCTGCCCTCAGCTCCTCGACGCGTGCCAGCGCGGCCGCGATCGTCTCTGCCGGCTCTTTGTAGAATGCTGGCGCGGCGATAGCGGTGTGTAGACGTTCCTGTTCCGATTCCATCTCTCCGATGCGTCGAGGCAGGTCGTCGAACTCTCGTTGTTCCTTGAAGGAGAGTTTTTTGCGGGCTGGGGTCCGGCTAAAGCCGGACACCACGTTTTCGCTCGACCCGGAGACTACCTTCGATTGTTTTTCCGGCGCGGCTGGCGCAGGCTGTTCGGCGCGCTGGTGAAGCCAGTCTTCATACCCTCCGACGTACTCCTGAACCAGCCCGTCCCCTTCGAATACGAGCGTGCTCGTCACCACATGATCGATGAATGCGCGATCGTGGCTGACGAGCAGCAGGGTGCCGGGCCAGTCGACGAGGTACGACTCCAGCAGTTCGAGGGTTTCGATATCGAGATCGTTGGTCGGCTCGTCGAGCACGAGGACGTTTGCCGGCCGGGTGAAAAGGCGGGCCAGCAGGAGACGGTTTCTCTCGCCGCCCGACAGTGCTTTTACCGGTGAGTTTGCCCGCTCGGCGGAGAAGAGAAAATCGCGCAGATACCCATGCACGTGCTGCGTCTTTCCATTGACGGTCACCGTATCGTTGCCTGCGCCGACTGCCTCGAACACCGTGTGCTCGGGGTCGAGTTGCTCGCGTTGCTGGTCGTAATACGCGATCTGCACGTTCGTCCCACTGCGGACTTCGCCCGCATCCGGCTCCATTTGCCCCATCAGCATGCGCAGAAGCGTCGTCTTGCCCGATCCGTTCGGCCCGATCAGCGCCACGCGATCGCCCCGCATCACGCGCAATGAAAGATCGCGAATGATCTCGCGGTCCCCGAACGCCTTGGAGATGGCATCAGCTTCGAAGACCACCTGGCCCGACCGTTCGCCGGTTTCGGCCTGCAGCCGGACGGTGCCGATACGATCGCGCCGGGCGGCACGCTCCTTCCGCATTGCCAGGAGCGCGCGGACGCGTCCCTCGTCGCGCGTCCGTCTGGCCTTGATGCCCTGGCGCAGCCACGCCTCCTCCTGCGCGAGCCGTTTGTCGAACTTCTCGTTTCGCGTCGCCTCGTCCGAGAGCCAATCGTCTTTCTTTCTCAGGAAGGTTTCGTAGTCTCCGGGCCATGAGGTCAGCTGGCCGCGATCGAGCTCGACGATGCGTGTGGCGACACGCTGAAGGAAGGCACGATCATGCGTGACGAACACGACCGATCCGCGGTATTCACGCAGAAACGTCTCGAGCCAGAGCATCGACTCGATGTCGAGATGGTTCGTCGGTTCGTCCAGGAGCAGCAGATCCGGCTGAGCGACGAGCGTGCGGGCGAGCAACACGCGGCGCCGCCAACCGCCCGACAGCGTCGACACAATCGCGTCGCTCGCCAAGCCGAGCCTCGACATAACCATATGCACGCTGGTGTCGATGTGCCATTGATCGACGTGTTCAATCCCGGCAAAGCCGTCGGCGACCACTTCGGCTACGGTTCGATCGACTGAGAGCGGCACATCCTGGACCAGCCGCGCGATTCGCAGACCCGGCTCACGCCTTACGCTGCCAGAGTCGGGAAGCACGTCCCCACCGATAATCTGCAGCAGTGTGGATTTGCCGGTTCCGTTCCTGCCGATGACGCACACGCGCTCATCGGATTCAATCTGCAGGTTGGCCTGATCGAGTAGAGGCACATGGCCGTAGGCCATCGTAATGCGGTCGAGCGAGACGAGCGGCATGCGCTAGGAGTGGGCGCGGATGGCGTCGAGGAAAACGCCTCCCAGGTCGTCGGCTTTGCGTGCGCCCACCCCTTTGACGGTGAGTAGCGCGCCCATGGTGGTAGGTCTGATCCTCGCCATCTCTCTCAGGGTCGTGTCGTGGAAGATGACGTACGGCGGCACGCCGCGCGACCGGGCAATCTCGAGCCGCACCGAACGCAGCCGTTCGAACAGATGACGGTCGACATCCTGCCACGACTCGGTTTCGATGCGCGATTGCGGTCGCGGCGCACCTTTGGCCACCCGGCGCTGCCTTGCCAGAGCGAGGTCAGGCAGCACTGTCGCGTCTTTCAAGAGATCGAGACCCTTCTGCGTGAGGGCGATGACTGGATAGACCCCGTCGGTCTGCCGCAGCAGGCCTTCACCGACGAGCTGGTCGATGTATCCGCGAACTTCGGTATTCGACGTGTCAGGAAGCAGCCCGAAGGTACTGAGCCGATCGTGTCCTCGGGTGACGACCTGCTCGCTCGCCTGGCCGCGAAGCACGCTGGCAACGTGCGTGGCGCCGAAACGCTGGCCGACGCGCGCGACGCACGACAGAATCTTCCGCGCCACGACGACCGGGTCGGGGGCGGATTCGAGCTCGTTGAGGCAGTAGTCGCACGCGCCGCACGCGTCTTTCCCGAAACGGTCGCCGAAATATTCCGATAAATGTTTGTGGCGGCAGCCCATGTTGGTCGCATACCGCTCCATCTGCCGCAGCAGGGCGCGGCTCGCGTCGTTGAGCTCGCCGTTCTGCTCGAGCATGGCCCGCCATTTCATGAAGTCTGCTGGTGAATAGATGAGCAGACACTCCGCTTCGAGGCCGTCACGTCCGGCGCGGCCCGATTCCTGCTGGTAATGTTCGAGCGATCGTGGCGCGCCGGCGTGGACGACGAAGCGGACATCCGATCTGTCGATCCCCATGCCGAAGGCAACGGTCGCCACCACGATGTCCGCACGCTCAGTCAGGAAGGCGTCCTGATGCCGGCTCCGCTCTTCGTCCGACAAGCCGGCATGATAGGGCAGCGCAGTGTGCCCGATTTCCGTCAGCCACGATGCCAGCGCATCTACCTCGCGTCGCGACGTGCAGTAAATGATGCCCGCCTCTCCCTGATGGCGCGACAACACGTCGGTCAGCTGTTTTTTCAGTGACGCGCGCGGCAGTACGCGGTAGACGAGGTTGGGCCGATCGAACGAGCCGACGAACTCGATCGGATCGTTCAAGCCGAGCTGGACGGCGATGTCGCGGCGGACGCGCTCGGTGGCGGTCGCCGTGTAGGCATGCAGTCCGACGCCCGGCAGCGCCTCGCGGATGCGCCCAAGCTGCCGGTACTCGGGCCTGAAATCATGGCCCCACTGACTGATGCAGTGCGCTTCGTCTATGGCGATGAAGCTCACGTCCAGCGAGGACAGCAGCGACAGGAAACTGTCGGAGCCGTCACCAACCAGGCGCTCAGGCGACACGTACAACAGCTTGTAGCGATCCTGACGAAGGCCCGCGACGACGTTCGATTTCTCAGAGGCGGTGAGCGAGCTGTTCAACAGCGCGGCTGGGACGCCGTTGCCGACAAGCGTGTCGACCTGGTCCTTCATGAGCGAAATCAGCGGCGACACCACAACCGCGACGCCAGGGCGGACAACCGCGGGCGCCTGGAAGCAGAGCGACTTTCCGCCGCCGGTTGGCAGTACGACGATCGAGTCGCGTCCGTGCAGCACGGCTTCCATCGCCGACTGCTGCAGCGATCGGAACGATGTAAACCCCCAATATCGGGAAACTGCCTCGTGGAGAGCCTCGACGGTCATCGCGCCGCATCATTGTACCGCCGGGCGGCGCTACATATCCGGCTCAGGAGGCTCGGTCGTCTTTCAACAGTGCCAGAAGATCCCGATGAGCGAAGACCGCGTCCGGAATCTCCTGCAACGCCATGTCGTAGCGGCGCTCGTAGGTACCGCCGTTTTGATTGGCCGTGGTCAGCGACCTCACCTGAGTGACGACAGCCTCAACGTCATTTCGCATGGGTGGCGTCTTGTCGCCGAGCAGCTCGTCAATCCGAACGATGAGCTGCGACATGGGACGCAGCCACGCGAACTGCGGGTCGTTGAGGAGGGCCTGCAGCAGATCCTGGCTCGATTGGCGGCCGTGAATGCGTTCGTAGCCAGAGCGTTCCCAGTCCAGCAGGATCTTGTGCAGGCGAAGAAGCGCTTGTCTGAGATCGCTTAGTAACTTTTCGCCGTGTCTGACTTCTTCGAGATCCTTTTCCGACATAGCCGCCCCGCTTCCCATTATGCGCGATGCCGCGTCGCGACCGCATCACACCCCAGGTGTGGCTCCCCGGTACAATAGGAGTCTTGACGACAGAAACCTACCCACCCGCCCGGCTCGTCGCTCCCAAGGCACACGAGCATTTCGCCAAACACCTCGACGCAGCGCGCGGAAGAGGGCACAACCCGATCGCTTCGCTGCCCGCTCCGGATGTGATCGAGAAGATGATCAACGCGACCTTCTGGGCGAGCCTGCGCCGCGAAGAGGGTTACGTTCCGAAGATTTCGATGGCGTACCTGCCGCCTGAGCACAACGAACACCCGATGCTCATCCAGCGGCCGATACCGCTCACTCCCGCAGCTCTGGCAAAGATCGCCGCCATCGTCGAACATGCCGGCATTCATCTCGGCGTGTGGCACTACGACGGCGAACTATGCGTGTGGGGAACCACCCACAACATCCCGACCTACTGTTTCGTCCTCGAAGTGGTGGAACCCGGCTTGATCATCATCAAGCATCATCGGGGCGAGCAGTCTGGAAAGTACGTGAACGTGGCGGTTCTCGAAGGTGACGTGATCAAGATCGTTGACGAGACCGCCTCGAGCCTTCCCGATTGTCCCGAGCTGGTGGCGTCGCTCCTCGGGTTCGATTCACCAGCTTCGTGGATCGACTCGGTTAACGTTCTGGTCCAGCTGGCCGTGGCCATGCGGGCGCACGGACGGGGCGGATCGCTGCTCATCGTGCCCGAGGGCAGCGAGGCCTGGCGCGAGTCGATTGTCCATCCGATTCCGTTTGCCGTGTCACCGCCATTCGCCGAGCTCGCGGTGGTGATGCGCGAGACCGGAGCGGGCCGCCAGGCTGAAGTGTGGAAAGAGGCGCTGCGCGAGACGGTTCAGGCCATCGCGGGACTGACGGCGATCGACGGAGCGGCGATTCTGACCGACAGCTATGAGCTGCTGGCCTTCGGCGCAAAAATCCAGCGGCGCCGCGGGTCTCCGCCGGTTGAAGGCGTGATGGTGACCGAGCCGGTGGAAGGCGGTGTGCCGACGGCGCTCAGTGCCGGCCAACTCGGCGGCACGCGGCACCTGTCGGCGGCGCAGTTCGTTCACGATCAGCGAAACGCTATCGCCCTGGTCGCGTCCCAGGACCGGAGGTTTACGGTGTTTGCGTGGTCTCCCTGCGAAGAGAGCGTCCACGCGCACCGCGTCGAGGTGCTCTTGCTATGACGATGAACCACAGAGATCACAGAGAACACAGAGCCGAACACTCTTTCTTCTCTGCGATCTCTGTGTGCTCTGTGGTTGTTTCTTGATCAGGCGTCATCCCGCGCTGCTTTTGTCGTTCGACAACACGGACCAGTAAAGCGCACCAGAGTAACCGGCCGCTCTCGCCGTGCCGACGATGTTATCGAACGTCCGACTCGATCCCCGTGTCGGAAATTCACCGAGCAGCACTGGACGATCGAAGCCCAGCATCGACACCGGCGTCTCCAATCGGTTGTGCCGCTCGAGGTTGTCGTACCAATGCACCTGATAGAAATCCAATCCGAGGCTGAGGTAGTTTTCGCGCCAGCGTACGCCGGCGGACCCAACGGTGACGGGATGGCTGGTCAGCGAGTGAACCAGCCTGGCGGTGTCATCTATAAACGTTCGTACTTCGATCCATTCGACGGTCTTGATCCATTCCGGCTCGTTGATGATGTCCCACGCGAAGACTGCCGGCTCCGCTCCATAGCGCTCCAGCACCGGTTTGAGCACGGTATCGAGGAGGGCATTGCGATGTTCGGGGTCGGCGAGCACCTGGGATCGCCCTCCGAGCTGGACGCCGCGAACGATGCTTGCCGGGTCGCACCAGAGGAAATCGAGCAGCACGAACATGATCCTGATGCCGTGACGCTGCGCCGACTCGACGGCGGCATCGACATCCCTGAACAGGTGGTCGTCAATGCCCGCCGGACGTCCGCCCGGGGTGAATCGGATGCCGGCCCGGCCATCGCAGAAGAGAAACCACCGGATCCACGACATGCCTGACGCCGCCAGCCGGGCGAACGTAATATCGAGCATGGCGAGTTCCTCAGGCTGCGAGACGCCCCCCTCGGGGCGCCAGGCGTTGGCGCCGAAGTCGATGCCGTAGTGAACCCATGGCAGGTTGGCACCGGTCAAGAATGGAGGCTGAGAGATTGCATCGGTTGGCACGCTCATGAAGGAACGATCCATTCGTCTTGCCGGACTGGCATCGGCCGTATGCTACGCGGCCTTCATCGTCTGGATGTACCAGAACCAGCCGCAGACGCTCGAGCAGGTCACCGGAGGCCTGGCCGCCGGTATCGGTGTGTATAGCATCGATCAGCAGTCGTTCGACGAGGGGCTCGAGCTTTTCCGGCGCGATCGGTTCGATGCCTCTCGCGCCGCCTTCGAGCGCGCCGATCCGGCACGGCGTGACGCCCGCACACAGTTTTACATTGCCTATTCCTACTATCGATCGGGCTGGGGACGGTTATACCAGGACAACGAGATGTTCGCGCAGGGGCTCGATCGCGTCGACAGGGCCATCGAGCTGGCGCCCGACGGCCGGCTCGTTGTCGATGACGCCGGGCTCGACATTCACACGCCCGAGGAATTGAAGTCCGAATTGGCGGCGGGACTGCGAACCGATCCGTCCGACTTCAATCCCATGCGGGTATTCAGGAAGCGGAAATGAGAACCGCAACAACTGAAGCGTTGTTTCTGCCGCTGTTGTTCCTCACCGTTGCGCTGCTCGGCGGCGTCCGCATCAGCGACAAGATCGTGCTCGCCGCCCCGCCTCTTTTCTCGCTGGTGCTCGGCACCCTCTTGTTCGGTGTGCTGGTGCGAGGGCGGGTTCTTGCGGCGGATCGGCTCTTGAGCTCGAGCCGATCGCAGCTCGAAAATCTCAATGGCCTCGTGCTCGTTCTCGTTGTGTTCTCCGCTTCCACCCAGGTGTTCAATCTCATCGTGCCCGATGCGGGCCTGCCGTATCTGCTCTTCAACGTGTTCCTGTTCGTCCTGCTCGTGAACACGCTCGTGGGATATCCCGATCGCATCTCGGTGCTGCGCAGCCTCGCCGTCGTGATCGGCGCCGCGTTCATCTTGAAGTTCATCGTTCTTGCGGCGATTTCCGATCCGGGCCAAGGCACCTTGACGCGCATACTCCAGGTGCTGCTCGAAGGCGTCACGCTGGGCACGCTGACCCAGGAGACCCTCCATCCCGCGACCGGATACATCGCCTTCGCGACGCTGGTGCTCTTTCTTCTGGGTGTGGCATCTTTGCCTCACCACTCACCGACCCGTGCGCTGGTAAAATTCGACGGGTGACGCCCCGCATCTTCCTTCTCTCCCCAGCGAACTGCCGGGGACGGCGAGCGCAGCAGGTGCTGTCGCCGCGCGCCACGTTTCCGGTCGCCGCCCGACTCCGCGCCGGCGGCGTGCCGATCGGCGAGCTGTTCGCGTTCATGAGCGGGCTTTATTTCCGCGGCAAGATCACTTATGCGCAGAGATTTGGGCGCGCGTTCGTCATCACGCCCGACCAGGGGCTCGTTCCCGCCGAGACGTTGGTGACTTCCCAGGTGCTCATCCGTTTTGCCGATGGCGAGATTGCGCTGGCAAATCCAGGCTACCGCGCGCCGCTCGAACGGAGCGCGCGCGCCCTCGCGGCCACCTACGCCGCGGAATTCGTTCTGCTCGGCAGCGTCGCATCGGACAAATACGTGCAGGTCTTGAGCGAGATTTTCGGCATGCGCCTGGTCTTTCCGTCTGCTTTCGTCGGGCGAGGCGATATGAGCCGTGGCGGGTTGCTGCTGCGCGCGGCCGCCGCGGCCGAGGAGCTGGAATACGTCCCCGTCATCGGCGCCACCCGCCGCGGCCGGAGGCCGCCGAAGCTAGCGCCTCTTGTCTAGCCGGTAGCCAATAGCCAGTAGCCGATAGTCCTGAGGCTGGTAGGCCCTGCAGCCATTAGCCAGTAGCCATTAGCCTAAGCCGTGAGCTGCTTTCTTCGCAGTCCTCGCATATCTGCCATGTGCGGGTAAATTTCCGGCGGTGGGGTGTGTTCAACGTCGTTGGGTTTGGCGGGTTCCTTGTTCGGAGATTTGCACAATCGCGTTGTTGACGCGTGCATTCAGTTGGCCGGCATTCGGCGCGACTGCTGTTGCACTTGAACTCGCCGCCCTGGTGAATTTCGCTCGGTCACAGTCGCTGGACGTGGAGCGACATGGCCGAGAGAGCTCATATCCGCGGGCTGCTGAGACGATATTGGCGTTACCAGGCCGCCAAGACGGCATCGCTTCTGGCGAATCTCGCGATCACCGATCGTTCTCACCTATGCGGGCTTTGCTCCCGAGCTCGCTAACACCGCGGCCGTTCTCGCGTGCGCGATTCCCAACTTCCTCATCTCCGCAGCATCTCGTCTTCGCGCCTCGACGAACCAGCTAGCGCTACCAGGACTACCGGCTACCAGCCTCTAAGCTACCAGCCACAGGACTACCGGCTACCGGCTACTGGCTATTGGCTACTTAAGCCACCGGCTACCGGCTATTGGCTACTGGCTGGCTAGCCATATACTTCCCAACATGCTGACAAGACGTGACGTTCTCAAAGCGGGAGCGGCTGGCGTTTCCGCGCTGGTGGCTTCGACCCGCGCGGCGTATGCCGTCGCACCGCAGCCGCAGACGAAGGTCAATTTCGATGTGCCGCCAGGCGCGTGCGACTGTCACGTGCATGTGTTTGGCGATCCGAAGCAATATCCATTCTTCTCGGGACGGACTTATTCGCCCGATACAGCGTCGGTGGACGAGCTCCGCCAGCTGCTGTCGGCGCTCCGGCTCGAGCGTGTGGTCATCGTGCAGCCGAGCGTATACGGCACCGACAACCGGTGCACGATTGACGGCATGCGCGCCCTCGGCGATCGCGCGCGCGGCGTTGCCGTGATCGACGACAAGACCACTGACGCCGAGCTGGACGCCATGGCCAAGGCCGGCATTCGCGGCATTCGCCTCAATCTTGCGACCGCCGGAGTCACCGATCCGGCCGTTGCGCGTCAGCGCTGGGCCGGTGCGGTCACGCGCGCCAGAAGTCGCGGATGGCACATTCAGATCAACACGCAGCCCAGCGTCATCGCGGCGCTGAGCGATCTGTTCCTCAATTCGCCGGTGCCTGTCGTCATCGATCACTTCGGCGGAGCCACGGGCGCCGGCGGCGTTCAGCAGCCCGGCTTCGACGCGCTGGTCAATCTGATCAAGTCGGGAAGGGGCTATGTGAAGATTTCCGGCGGCGCCGATCTGGTGTCGACGCAAGGCGATCTCGCCGACGTGGCGCCGCTTGCCCGCGCACTCGTCGCGGCCAACCCTCAGCGCATCCTGTGGGGCACCAACTGGCCTCACCCCGGGTCGACCCCGGTGCCGGGCCGTAAGCCCACCGATCTCGCCGTCCACGTCCAGACCGACGATGGAAAAGTTTTGAATCTTCTCCCGGTCTGGGTACCCGACGCCGCCACTCGTCGTCTAATCCTCACAGAAAATCCCGCGCGGCTGTACGGCTGGTAAGCATTATCGTTCGATGCTGGGACGGTAATCCCACACGCGAACACTGCGCCATGACGAAGGGGTGAAAACCCCTTCGTTTTCCGGCCGTCGGCTGGCAGGATTCTTGAGCTTCTTCCGACCAACATGGACGTTGCACGCCCCCCTGAAGTCGCCCAGCGCAGGAAGCGCAAACGCATCATCGGCGCTGCTGTCGCTGGCCTCGTCATTGTGATCACGACCGTTGCGCTCGCGCGGTTGAAGCCTGCCGCGCCGACCGTCGAAGCCGGCGGCTTGTGGGTGGAGCCCGTCAAGCGCGGGACGATGCTGCGGCAGGTGCGCGGCACCGGCGTTCTGATTCCCGATGAAATCCGCTGGATCACGGCGTTGACCGACGCTCGAGTCGAACGTGTGGTCGTCCTGCCCGGAACTGCGGTCGAAGCCGACACAGTGCTGCTCGAGCTGAGCAACCCCCAGACCGAGCAGGCAGCGCTGACCGCCGACCTGGATCTTCGGACGGCGAAAGACAACTACGAAGTACTCAAGGCGGATCTGGAGCGCGATCTGCTCGCGCAGCGCGCCGCCGCTGCCGCGGTTGCCGCGGACGCCGCGCAGGCCGCGATGAACGCCGACGCCGACGAGCAGATGGCGAAAAACGGGTTCATCCCCTCCATTCAGCTGAAGCGGTCGCAGCTGCTCGCGGAAACGGCCGCGGCGCGGCAGAAGATGGAAGAGCAGCGGCTTGCCAACAGCGAGCGGACGCTGGCTGTGAAGCTCGCTGTGCAGCAATCCGAAGTGCAGCGGCGCCAGACGATGGCGGACTTGAGACGGTCCGAAGCGACGGGTCTGAAGATCCGCTCCGGTGTCGCGGGAGTGCTGCAGGAGGTACCCGTCCAGGTGGGCCAACGCATAAGCCCGGGCACCAATCTCGCGCGGGTTGTCGATCCGACGCGCCTGAAGGCGCAGGTTCAGGTAGCAGAGACACAGGTGAAAGACGTCGCCATCGGTCAGGTCGCCGACGTGGATACGAGAAACGGCATCACGAAGGGTCGCGTTGTGCGAATCGATCCCGCTGCCCGCAACGGGACTGTCGCGGTCGACATCGCGCTCGACGGCGCGTTGCCGCGCGGTGCGCGGCCCGACATGAGCGTTGACGGCACGATCGAGCTCGAACGGCTCAACGACATTCTGTATGTGGGCAGGCCCGCGTTCGGCCAGGAGCAGGCGCGGATGAGCCTGTTCAAATTGACGCCCGATCGATCGGGCGCAACCTTGACCCCCGTGGAGCTTGGCCGTGCGTCGGTCAACACGATTGAAGTGATTCGCGGGCTGAACGTAGGCGACTGCGTGGTGTTGACCGACATGTCGCAGTACGCCGAATTCGATCGGCTGCGATTGTCTGGAAATCCGCCGTGCGGGACTAATTAGGTGCGCTAGGTGCGCTAGGTGCGCTAGGTGCGTCAGGTGCGGGGTGCGACAGGTGCGACAGGTGCGTTGGGTGCGGTAGGTGCGGCAATATGGCTCGGCTCAGCCGGGCTGCGAGGATCTATGGATCAAAATCTGATCAAGCTCGACGGCGTGAAGAAGGTTTTTTATACCGACGAAGTAGAGACGCACGCGCTCGGCGGCATTCACCTGGAAATCCTGCGAGGTGAATACGTCTCGATTGCCGGGCCCTCCGGGTGCGGCAAGTCTACGCTGCTGTCGATTTTCGGCCTGCTCGACACGCCGACCGGCGGCGAGTACTGGCTCAACGGCAAGCCCGTCGCGAACTTGACGATGCGCGAACGGGCGCGGACGCGCAACCGCGAGATCGGGTTCATTTTTCAGAACTTCAATCTCATCGGCGATCTCACCGTGTTCGACAACGTCGAGCTCCCGCTCACGTATCGAGGCATGCCATCGACGGAGCGCCGCAAGCGCGTGCAGGACGCGCTCGAGCGTGTCGGCATGGCGCATCGGGCGAAACACTATCCCAGCCAGCTGTCGGGCGGCCAGCAGCAGCGTGTGGCTGTCGCGCGCGCGGTCGCGGGCGAGCCGTCGATTCTGCTGGCGGACGAGCCGACCGGCAACCTCGACTCGAAGAACGGTGAGGCCGTGATGGATCTGCTCCGCGAGCTGCATCGCGCGGGTGCGACGCTCTGCATGGTGACCCACGATCCCCGCTACGCGCGCCATGCCGATCGGACCATCCATATGTTCGACGGCCAGATCGTCGACGAGGTGACGGCGCAGAAGCTGGCGAGTGAATCTGGCTTCGACAGGCCGAAGGAATCGTAAGAAAAGAGTCAAAGAGTCCAGTGGCGACGAGATTCCAAAGAGTCCACAGTCCAACGTCGAGAGTCGAGGCCGTGAATTGGATTCCGAAGGACATCTCCCGTTTTTTTCCTTACGGACCTCTATGAACGATATCATTACGCCACTCGCGGGGTCTGCTTAGCCCGCCCTGGGTTCAGCGTCGTTGCCATTCTCACGCTGGCTCTCGGCATCGGCGCGAACACCGCCATCTTCAGCGTCGTCAACGGCGTTGTGCTGCGCCCGCTCTCATACCCCGAGCCGGAGCGGGTCTTCTTCATTACCAGCCAGTTCAAGGGCATGTTCGATCAATTCTGGGTCTCTGTGCCCGAGTTCATCGAATTCCGCGACCGTAACAAAGCCTTTGCGTCAGTCGGCGCATACACGGTCGGTGCGGCGAATCTGGGAACGGAAACACCGAGCCGTCCTGTAACCGCGGCGGTCACTCATGACCTGATGACGACGCTCGGCGTACAGCCGATTCGCGGCCGGGCCTTTACACGGGAAGATACCCTGCCGAATACGGAAGAGGTCGCCATCCTGTCGTACGAGTTGTGGCGCAGCTCCTTCGCCGAAAACCCGGAAGCCGTAGGACGCATCATCGACGTCGGCGGCGCGCGGACGCGCATCGTCGGCGTCATGCCGGCCGGCTATGACATCCACGATCAAAAGGTAGAACTGTGGCGGCCCTTGCGGATCGATCCAGCGAACCCCGGCAATCGCGGTGGCCACTTCCTCTACCTTGTCGGGCGTCTCAAACCTGGCCTGACCCTCGAGCAGGCCCGCGCAGATCTGGAAACCCAGCTTTCGAACTGGCATGAGCTCGCCCCTGCCGGAAAACATGCACCGAGCACGACGGATCACCGGTTTCGCATCGATCCGCTCAAAGACGACATGGTCGGAGACGTCAAACAGGCGGTCTGGGTGCTTCAGGGGGCCGTGGCGTTCGTACTGCTCATCGCTTGCGCGAATCTCGCGAATCTGCTCCTCGCGCGCGCGGAGTCGAGACAACGGGAATTCGCCGTGCGCACCGCCATGGGCGCGAGCCGTGGACGCATGTTGCGTCAGTTCATAACCGAGGGGGTCGTGCTCTCCGTGCTGGGCGGCGCGCTCGGTGTTTGGCTCGCCGGGACCGGCATGAGCGCGCTGCTCGCCGCCAACCCTGAAAGCATTCCGCGGTCGGCAGAGATCACGCTCGATACGCCTGTGTTGCTTTTCACGCTTGGGCTCGCGGTCGTGACCGGAGTGCTGTTCGGTGTGGCTCCGCTGCTGCACCTGTCGCAGCGGTCGATGAACATCTCGTTGAGAGAAGGCGGATCGCGAACGACGGCCGGTACCGGAAAGGCGAGGATGCGCAGCGTGCTCGTGGTCGCCGAAGTTGCGCTGGCGGTGGTCCTCGTCGTCGGCGCCGGCTTGCTGCTGCGCAGCTTCTGGAATCTCACGGCGGTAGACGCCGGGTTCAACCGCAACAATCTGACGACCTTCAGGCTGGCGCTGCCAAATGCGCAGTTCCCCGAGTCCGCGCGCCGCGCCAGCTTTTATCGAGAACTGATCGACAAGATTCGGGCGGTTCCTGGCGTGCAGGCTGCGGCAGCGATGTCGGGTCTTCCGCCCAGCCGCCAGGTGAATGCGAACGACACAGAGTTCATCGGAGTTCCCGGCCCGCCCGCGGGGCCGAACCATAACGTGGACTTCTATCAATTCGTCACCGCTTCGTACCTCTCGACGATGGGGATCCCGATCGTCGAGGGACGCGGGTTTCTCGAATCCGACTTCGGTGGCGGTGGCGTCGTCCTGATCAACGAAAGTACCGCTCGGAAGTTCTATGCGGCGCAAAGCCCCATCGGCCGCGTCCTCAAGCCCTCCATGGCAACAGCACCGCCGCTCACGATCGTCGGGGTCGTCAAGGACGTGAAACAGCGTGGCGTAGGCGAGGAAACCGGCACGGAAATCTATCTCCTTTACGAACAGCTCCCGGCACTGGTAGACCAGGCGCCTGGCGCGATGAACGTCGTGGTTCGATCCGCGACGCCGTTCGAGACCATTGCTCCGACGCTGACGCAGATCGTCCGCTCGATGGATCCGCGGCTGCCGGTCGTCGGTATGCAGCCGATGCACGACGTGTTCGCCGAATCGATTGCGCGCCCCCGATTTCTTCTACAGCTCCTCGCGGCCTTTGCCGGTCTTGCCCTTCTGCTCGCCGCGGTCGGAACCTACGGGGTCCTTTCATATCTGGTGAGCGAGCGGCGTCAGGAGATCGGCATCCGCATGGCGCTTGGCGCCGAGCGCCGTGAGTTAATCGGTATGGTCATGGGTCATGGTCTCACCCTCGCGGTCTCTGGGCTGTTGCTGGGATTGGTGGGGGCGTTTGCAACGACGAGACTGATGCAGACGCTGTTGTTCAACGTGCGCCCCGTCGATCCGCTCACGTTTATCGCGGTCGGCGGAGTGATTGCGCTGGTGGCGCTGGCGGCGTGTTATGTGCCCGCGCGGCGCGCGACACGGGTTGATCCGCTTATTGCCCTGAGAGCTGAGTAAGGAAAACGATTATGTCCTTATTCCTTTTACGTTCTTCGTTTTTCCTTTCGGATCTGAAATTCGCCATGCGATTGCTCCTGAAGTCGCCGATGACTTCCGCAGCCGCGATTCTCTCGCTCGGGCTCGGGATCGGCGGGACGACGACGATGTTCAGCGCGGTGGACGGCGTTTTGCTGCGGCCCCTGCCGTATGCTGAGCCGGCCAGGCTGATGTTGCTGTCGGCGACGTCTCCGTCCATGGCGGGGAGTTCGCCCACGCGCCGCGGCGGCGACTTTACGCCGGCCGGCTTCCTCGACTATCGAAACAATTCCAGCTTCGACGAGTTGGCGGCGATCTCGAGGAACGCCGTGAGGCTGACTGGCGACGGAGCACCGGAACAGGTGGAAGCGGCGCAGGTGTCGGGCAATTTCTTCACGCTGCTTGGCATCAACGCGATTGCCGGCCGGATGTTTTTGCCCTCTGACGATGCGCCTGGCCGGCCCGCCCAGGCTGTCGTGAGCGAATCGTTGTGGCGCCGGCGTTATGGCAGCCGCTCCGATCTCATCGGCCGTACGATAACGGTTTCGGACAACACCGTCGAGGTGGTCGGCATCGCTCCGGCCGACTTCTACTTCGAGAGGCGGGCCGACCTGTGGCTCCTGGGCGACGGCGGGGTTCCCCGATTCACATCGATCCGGAATCTCGCGCAGAGTCGCGACATTCATATCCTTACCGTGGTAGGACGGTTGAAGGATGGCGTCTCCGTTCCCGAAGCGCAAGCCGAGCTGGACGTCATTTCCGCGCGACTCGCCCGGGAGTATCCGGCGACCAGCAAAGGCTGGGGCGTGGCGATAGATCCGCTGCAATCCGCGCTCGTCGGGCACACGCGGCGCATGTTGATGTTGCTGCTCGCGGCCGTGGCGCTCATGCTGGTCATCGCGTCGGTCAACGTTGCCAACCTGGTCGTCGTGCGCACCAAGGGCCGGGCGCTCGAGCTCGCCATGCGCAGCGCGCTCGGCGCGTCGCCGGCCCGCGTGATGCGGCAGATTCTCATCGAAAGCGCCGTGCTGGCGGCATTTGGCGGACTTCTTGGCATCGTCCTGTCGGTAGCGGGAATACGCCTCCTCGTGCAGCTTGCGCCCGAAGGATTGCCGCGCATCGACGAAGTGGCGGTTGACGGGCGAATTGCCGGATTTGCGGTTCTGATAACGGCGGTTGTGGCCATTGCCTTCGGGTTGTGGCCGGCGTGGCGCGCGTCGCGTGCGACCCTCACCTCTGCCATTCAGGGCAGCGTCCGGACCACGGCCACGCACGAGCGGCGCAGGTCTCAATTGGTACTTGTGTCGAGCGAACTGGTGATCGCGCAGGTGCTGCTGGTTGCGGCAGCACTGCTCGTAGCGAGCTTCGCCCGGCTCACGTCGCTCGAGCCGGGTTTCGATCCGCGCGATCTCGCAGCGGTCGACGTCACACTGCCCGGATCGAAATACGGAGACACGGCTGCGCGGATCCGGTTCCACGAAGAGGTGCTCGGACGGGTGTCCGAGGCGCCCGGCGTGCAAAGCGTCGCGATGGCGATGCAGGCGCCGATGCGGCCGGCGATCACTCGCGGCGTGTGGATTGAGGGGCGTCCCGCGCCGCCGCCAGGCGAGTTCAACACGATGGCGTTCCTCACTGTGAGCGAACGCTATTTCGAGACCACCGGCATCCGCGTGCTGCGCGGCCGCGGTATTACCCGCGCCGACGATCTCAACGCGCCGGATGTCGTGCTGGTGAACGAAGCGTTCGCGCGGCAGTTTTTTCCAGGCGGGCAGGATCCTGTCGGAAAACGGATCGGCTACGGTGCTCGCGTGGACGGAGCTGGCCGGCCGACTGAACACTACTGGCATACGATTGTCGGCATCGTCTCCGACACGCGCGAGCAGCTCAGCCAGCCGGCAAAAGCGACGGCATACGCGCCATTCAGACAGGGACGCGATCCGTTCACGTTTTCGAGCTACCTGGTGAAAAGCTCTCTACCAATTGCCGTCGTCGGCCAAGCGGTTCAGTCTGCAGTGCTCGCATCGGACCCGAATCAACCTGTGTCGCGCCTCCGACGCGTCGAGGCGGATATGCAGGCGTCGATTGCGACGCAGCGGTTCACGATGGTCATCGCGGCGATGTTTGCCGGACTGGCGCTCATCCTTGCCGCGGTGGGAACTTTTGGCGTGATGAGCCACGTGGTGCGCGGCCGCACGAAAGAAATCGGGGTGCGCATGGCGCTGGGGGCGACCCGGCGCGGTGTTCTCGCGCTCGTTCTGGGCGAAGCAGCCGTCGTTGTGCTCATCTCCACCGCCGTCGGGCTTGCAGCCGCGGCGGCGCTCGGGTCGTCGATTCAGGCCCTGCTGTACGAAGTGGGGCCCAGGGACCCGGTGACGATGGCGGGGTCGGCGGCGTTGTTGACGGCGGTCGCGCTCGCTGCCAGCTATCTTCCCATCCGCCGCATGCTCGCTCAGAATCCGCTGACTAGCCTGCGGGATGCGTAGGGGTGGAGAAAGTGAAAGGGAAAGTAAGAAGTAAAAAGTGAAAAGTGAAAAGGGAAAAGTAAAAAGGAAAAAGGATAAAGGAAAGAGGAAAAAGAGGAATGCCATGCCCCGACTAGTTCAAGCCATCGCGACCCTCGGCGTGTGCGCGGCCGTGCAGAGCTTCGCTCAAGGACCGACGCCGTTCAAGCTGGGTACGTTCGAACAGAACGGGAGGGCCTTTGTCGGCGTTGTTCTCAAAGACGCCATCGTGATCGATTTCGGGCAGGCGAGCGCTGCGCTGAAAACGCCTGCGGCGAAGGTGGCGACGCCCACCGACATGAAAGATCTCATTGCGCGCTACGACGACGGCGTGCGTGCGCGCATCATCGAGCTGCTCGCCGGCACGAAGCCGCTTGAGGGTCCGGGGCGTCCGGCGTACGTGCACGATGTGAAGTCGCTGAAAACGCTACCGCCCATCATGTACCCGACAACGATGCTGAACGTCGCGGTGAATTATCGTGCGCATGCAGCGGAGATGGCCGGCGGCGCGACAACGCAGAGCGGCGGCATCGTCCAGGGGGATGCGCTGCCGGGCACCACCAGCGCTCCGGGAATCTGGGAGCGCAAGCCCGACGACAAGCGGTGGAATCCTTACATGTTCTTCAAGTCACCGACGATTGTCATTGCCAACGACGAGGCGATCCGTCTGCCTGTCAGCCGTACGAACATCGACTGGGAATGCGAGCTTGGCGTCGTCCTGAGTCGCACCGCCGATCACGTGCCGACGGAGAGCGCAGGAGACTACATCTTTGGATACACACTCGAGAACGACGTGTCGGATCGCGGCGGCCGCGGCGACACTCGCCACGGCTCCGATTGGGTGATGCAGAAGAATCACGATACGTTCGCGCCCATGGGGCCGTTCATCGTACCGAAAGAATTCGTGCCGAACCCGCAGAAGCTCCAGGTGAAATTCACCCTCAACGGCACTGTGATGCAGGATGCGAATACGTCGTTGATGATTCACTCGGTGTACGAGCTTCTCTCGTACGGCTCTCACATCCTGACGCTGCGCGCCGGAGATGTGCTGGCCACCGGGAGTCCGGCTGGCGTCGGATCCGCGCGCAATCCCCCGATTTTCCTCAAGGCCGGCGACGTGTCGGTGTGCTCGTACGAGGGTATCGGCACTCTCACCAACCCCGTCGTTGGCCCACGCAACCCGGCGCGCTGAGGAGGTCGAGGAGCGAATGATCACCGTCAGGAATCTCGAGAAGTCCGTCAAGTCCGGCGCCGGTGAAACGTTTCTGCTGCGGCGCATCAATTTCGACGTCAAGCCGGGTGAATTCATCTCCATCATGGGGCCGTCGGGCGCGGGTAAATCCACGCTGCTGCACATCCTCGGCATGCACGACACCGACTGGCGCGGCGAATACGAGCTGCACGCCCAGCCGATTCATGCGCTCCGGCAGAAGGATCGTCTGGCGCTCCAGAAGAAACACATCGGATTCGTGTTTCAGAGCTACCATCTCCTCGACAATCTGACGGTGTATGAAAACCTGGAGGTGCCGCTGAGTTACCGCGACGTGCCGCGGGCGCAGCGGCAGAGCATCGTGTCGGACACGCTGGATCGATTTCAGATAGTGGGGAAGAAAGACTTGTATCCAAGCCAGTTGTCGGGCGGCCAGCAGCAGCTCGTCGGGGTCGCGCGCGCCGTCGTGGCGAGCCCGAGCCTGATCCTGGCCGATGAGCCGACCGGCAACCTGCATTCTGATCAAGCTCGAGAAATCATGGAGCTCTTCAAAAAGCTGAACAACGACGGAACGACGATCATTCAGGTCACGCATTCCGAGACGAACGCCCAGTACGGAAACCGCATCGTCAGGCTGCGCGACGGGTGGATCGTGCAGTGAGCGCGCGAACCGCCACGCGCGTCCTTCTCGCAGACGATCAGCGCGACATTCTCGAAGCTCTTCACCTGCTCCTGAAGACCGAAGGGTTTCAGGTCCAGAGCGTCTCGTCGCCGGCCGCAGTACTGGCGGCGATTGACGAGGCGGATTTCGACGCGGCGCTCATCGATCTGAACTACGCGCGCGATACGACATCAGGACAGGAAGGTCTGGATCTTCTCGCGCGTATTCACGCGGACGATCCGACGCTGCCGGTCATCGTGCTCACCGCCTGGGCCAGTGTGGATGTCGCGGTCGAAGCCATGCGCCGGGGCGCGCGCGACTTCGTGCAGAAGCCGTGGGACAACGCGCGGCTGCTCGCCATCGTCAAGACGCAGGTCGAGCTGAGCCGGGCTCTGCGTCGCGGCCGCCAGCTCGAAGGCGCCGCGCGGCTCACCTTCGATGGCGCGCCGCCGCTGATTGCGCGGTCGCCCGCGATGAAGCCGGTCATCGAACTCATCGAGCGGACCGCGCCGTCCGACGCCAATGTGCTCATTACCGGCGAGAACGGCACCGGCAAAGGGCTGGTTGCGCAGGCGATTCATGCGCTGTCGCCGCGCGCGGCGCGCCCGATGGTGACGGTCAATGCCGGCGGAGTGTCGGAAACGGTCTTCGAGAGCGAGCTCTTCGGCCACGTGCGCGGCGCATTCACCGACGCGCGAGCCGACCGCGTGGGCCGCTTCGAGCTCGCCGACGGCGGGACCCTCTTTCTCGACGAAATTGCCAACGTGCCGATGTCGCAGCAGGCAAAACTGCTGCGGGTCATCGCGGCGGGCGAGTTCGAGCGCCTCGGCTCGTCACGCACGCGGCGCGTAGACGTCCGCATTCTATCGGCCACCAATGCGGCTATCGATGCCGAAGTGGCTGCCGGCCGGTTTCGTCAGGACCTCCTCTTCCGGCTCAACACAATCGAAATCAGCTTGCCGCCTTTGCGTGATCGCAGAGACGACATCCCGTCGCTGGCCACACACTTTCTCGAGCAGCACGCGCGGCGTTACCGCAAGCGTCTGGAAGGCTTCGACAGCGCTGCCATGGACGCGCTGCTGCGCCATCCGTGGCCAGGCAACGTGCGCGAGCTCGAACATGCGATCGAGCGCAGTGTGCTGATGGCGAGCGGCCCTCTGGTGGCGCCCACCGACCTCGGTCTGCGCCGCAGCCAGGATGGGCAGCACAGTCTCGAGAACATGGGATTGGAGGATGTCGAAGCCTTCCTCATCCGTAAGGCTGTCACCCGTTACGGGAGTGTCACTGAAGCCGCGAAGGCGCTTGGCTTGAGCCGGAGTGCGTTATATCGTCGACTGGAACGCTACGGCATCGAGCCCGGCACCTAAAACCAGGAACGTGAACCCAGCACCCAGACCCCAGCACCTCGAACCGTGACGATGCGGTACGACAGGCGCATCCTGCTGCTTTCGATCGCTGCCGGCCTTCCCGGCGCGGTTGCGGCGGGCGTGCTGCTGTGGACCGGCGGTTATTCCACTCAGACGATCGTCACCGTCGGATTTGCCATCCTGGTGTTGTGGGCATTCGCCGCTTCCTCCCTCAGGCACCGCATCGTTTTCCCACTCCAGACGATGGCGAATCTTCTCGAGGCGATTCGCGAGAGCGATTTCTCGTTTCGAGCGAGAGGGGCGCATCGCGGCGACGCCCTGGGCGAAACGCTGTTCGAGATCAACGCGCTCGCCGATACGCTTCGCGATGAACGGCTCGGTTCGCTCGAAGCGACGGCGCTGCTTAGAACCGTCATGGCCGAGATCGACGTGGCGGTGTTTGCGTTCGACGACAGCCGCAGGCTGAAGCTGGTGAATCGCGCAGGCGAGCGGCTGCTCGGCCGTCCGGCTGAACAATTGATGGGAAAGACCGCCGAAGCGATCACCCTGTCAGCGTGCCTCGAAAGCACAGCGCCACGGGTACTGAACATCGCGTTTCCGGGCGGCACCGGTCAGTGGCAGGTCAGGCGAGGCGTATTTCGACAGGGCGGTCTGCCGCATACTCTCGTCGTCCTCAGTGACGTAAACCTGCCGCTGCGCCAGCAGGAACGCGAGGCCTGGCACCGCCTGATCCGCGTGCTCGGCCATGAGCTGAACAACTCGCTCGCGCCGATCAAGTCGATCGCGGGAAGTCTCGACAGTATCGCCGCGCAGGATCCGATGCCCGCCGACTGGCGCGACGACATGCGGCGCGGCCTGGGCATCATTGCCAGCCGCACCGACGCGTTGAGCCGTTTCACGTCGGCGTACACGGCGCTGGCGAGGCTGCCTCGTCCCAATATGCGGCCGGTCGACCTCGCGCCGCTGGTTGAGCGTATCGCACGGCTCGAGACGCGAAAAACCATTCAAGTTCAGGAGGGTGACGCCGTAGCCGTTCATGTCGATCCCGATCAAATCGAGCAACTGCTGATCAACCTGATGCGCAATGCCGTTGACGCTGCTCTCGAAACCGGAGGCGGCGTGAGTGTCGGCTGGCAGCAGAACAGCCATCGCGTCTCGGTGTATGTCGAAGACGAAGGGCCCGGGCTTGCGAATACCTCGAATCTTTTCGTGCCGTTTTTCACGACGAAGCCGCAGGGCTCGGGCATCGGTCTGGCGCTCGGCCGTCAAATCGCCGAGGCGCACGGTGGCACGTTGACGCTCGAGCCGCGAGTCGGGATCAGGGGAGCACGCGCGACGCTGACGTTGCCGTTGGAATGACAGAATCGGGGATTTGGCAGATTACGCGGGCAGCGCGAATGCCTTCGCCAGCGCGGCATCGTCTTCGATTCCAAGCACGCGCCTGGCGATGTACTCTCCGACAACCGGCCCGAACTTGAACCCTTCCGCAGTACCGCCGCCGGCCACCCAGACGTTCTCGAATCCCGGATAACGATCGATGATGAAATTGCCCGACGAGCTCATGTCGTAGTGGCACGCGCGGGTTTCGAGCAGCGGCGCGCCCGACATGATGGGAAAACGTTCGGCGAGGAACCCGCGGGCAAGCGCATCGTGGCTGCGGTCGAAGGCGCGGTCGCTCGTATCCGGATCGGTCGGGGCGGAGCCACGCAGGCGGACGCGGAACCCGCGGTTGTCGGGAGCAAGCGCCGGCCACCCGGTGACGCTAGGGAAGTTGAAGCTCGGCAGGTTCGGAAATGTAAACCGGTCGTCCCCCGGAGGAGTTCCGAAATAGTGGACGTGCCCGAGCGGCGTGCGGATCTTCGCCGCCATCAGATCGGGAAAGGCCTTCGGGAACCACGGACCGAGAGCGAACACAAACGTGCCGGCCGTAAGCGTCGCGGACGGCCCGCTCGTCTTCACGTTCTGCAGTCTCGCACCCGCACGGTCTCCGATTGCCGCGTAGCCCATCAACACTTCGCCACCTGATTGCCGGAACGCCTCTGCGACGACCTCACACGCGCGCCGCGCGCGCACGACGCCCGCGCGCGGGTCGTACAACGCGAAGCTCACATTCGACAGATTGAACACGGGATAGGTTCGTCCGACGTCTTCGGCTTTCAGAATTTCGTAGGGAATCGAGAGCTTCTTCCAGACCTCCTGCGTCCGTTCGGTGAACGTTTCCGGCCCCTGACGGAATATGAGATCGCCGGTGCGGAAGAAGAGCCGTATCTTCATCTGCCGGCCCCATTCCTCGTCGAATCGCGCCCATCTGTCGATCGCCTGATTGGCCCAGCGCGACCACAACTCGGCGTGGACGCCTCGATCGCCGTACGAGCTGCGCACGCCGCGCGTCTCGTCGCCCGATGTGGCGCGCGAGTTTCCCGGCCCGTATGCGTCGATCAGCCGGACCGACGCGCCCAATCGGCGCAGATGGAACGCCGTCCAGCCCCCGAACGCCCCGGCACCAATGACGACGACGTCCGCGGGTCGGCGCGTCTGGCGGGCGGCCGCAGGGCTCATCAGGGCGCCAGCCTGCGCCGCACCGATTTGCTTCAGGAAGCGGCGGCGGTCGATGCCCATGGCACCGCATTGTAAGCCCGGCGTCATCGCGCGGACGAAGTCATGGCGGCGTACAAGGAGCGACGCGCGCAGACGCTCGATTACGCGCAGAAGACCACGGACGACCTGCGGTCGCGTATCGGCGATTCGCCTCTCGGACCCCTCGACGCCTATCAGTGGCTGCTGTTCGTCGCCGCCCATAACGAACGCCACCTGGGCCAGATCCGCGAAGTGAAAGCCGACGCGAACTTTCCCAAGTCGTAGCAGAAAAAACGAAGGGGTCGGGTGCATTTTCAGAGAAACTGCACCCGACCCCTCTGCCTCGAATGGCGCCGAAGGGGTTGAACGCCATCCGAGAACTTTGACGAGTCTGCGCGGCATTTTGTTGCCAACGCGCTGCCAACATCGCGAAGCCATGACCTTCAGATAAATCGTGACGAAAACCGTGAAGCCCGTCCGCTTGTGGGACCGCCCGTCCCATCCCGAGCCACCTTTCCGCAGCTAGTCTCCTGAGTAAACGCCGTTTGCGAGCAAATAACCGTGTCGGACCGGCCTACCTATTGCATCCCAATAGGTCTGCTCGTATCGCGATCCAGAGGAGAGTGCAATGGGCGGAGGGAAGTCGGATGTGTGGCAGGGGACGCTTGCGTTGATGGTGCTCAAGACGCTCGAAACGATCGGCCCACTGCACGGGTACGGCATCGCGCGGCGAATCGAGCAGACGAGCGGAAACAATCTGCTCGTCAACTACGGGACGTTGTATCCGGCGCTGCTGAAACTCGAGCAGGAAGGCTACATCAGCGCGGCATGGGGCGTGTCAGACAACAACCGTAAGGCAAAGTTCTACACGCTCACACGCGCGGGCCGCAAACAGATCGAGAAGGAAGAGCGGGAGTGGGAGAAGACGACCGCGATACTCGCAAGGTTCCTCGCCGCGAAGACCGAGAACTAGGAACGAACCATGAGACACATTCGCGCGCTGGTTGACCGGATATGGCGCGGCCGCGCCCGCGACCGCGAGCTGGCCGCCGAGCTCGAAAGCCACCTCGACATGCACGTCGCCGACAACATGCGGGCGGGGATGCCTGAACCCGAGGCCCGGCGGCGGGCGCTCATCGCGCTGGGAGGCATCGCGCAGACGAGGGAACGGTATCGCGACCGGAGCAGTGTGGGCGGAATAGATGAGCTCGCCCAAGACGTCAAATATGCCGTCCGCTCCATGGTCAAGGATCGGGGATTCACCATGAGCGTGGTGACGGTGCTCGCGCTCGGCATCGGCGCCCATACGGCCATTTTTTCGGTCGTCGATGCCCTCCTGCTTCGGCCGCTGCCGTTTCGCGATGCCGACCGCCTCGTCATGATTTGGGAAGACGCACACGAAGTCGGCTTCCCGAAAAACACGCCAGCGGCCGGCAACTACTTCAGCTGGAAGGAACGCAGCACGACCTTCGCCGACATGGCGGCGACCAGCGGCGCATCAGCCAATCTGACGGTGGATGGGCCGCCTGAATTCGTCATGGGCCGTCGCGTCACGGCGAACTTCTTCGACGTGCTGGGCGTGACGCCTCTTCTCGGCCGGCCGTTCAGCCAGGCGGACGATCGGCCTGGCGAGCGCGCCACCATCATCAGCTATGGTCTCTGGCAGCGGCGCTACAGCGGCGACGCGAACGTCGTCGGCAAGCCCATCACGATGAATGGCGAGCGCCGCACGATTATCGGTGTCATGCCACGGTCGTTCGTCTTTCGCGATCGAGAGCGGGACTTCTGGAACCCCATTCAATTCACCCCTCAGCAGCGCGATTCGCGGTCGCAGCACTTCCTGAACGTAGTTGGACGGCTGAAGCCAGATGTCGGTATCGAGGCAGCCCGCGCCGATATACGTGCGATTTCGAAACAGCTCGGTCGTGAGTTTCCCGAGACAAACGAGAAGATCGGCTCCGTGGTGGACCCGCTGCGCGAGGACATGCTCGGCGACAGACGAGATCAGTTGTTCGTACTGATGGGGGCCGCGGTTTGCGTGCTGCTCATTGCCTGCGCGAACGTGGCGGGTCTTCTCCTGCTCCGGGCGTTCAATCGACGCGGCGAGCTTGCCGTTCGTGCGTCGCTCGGCGCAACGCGTGGAAGGATCGTTCGGCAGCTTGTCGTCGAAGGTCTTGCCGTCGCCGTGGCGGGCGGCGTGATGGGGCTCGCATTTGCCCCAGCCGGCATGCGATTGCTAGCGGAAATGGCGCCCGCGGGGATGCTGCCTCTGAACGCGGCACCCCTGGACGCGCGGCTCGTGGCGGTGACATTCGTGGTCACCGTCGTCACTGCGGTGACCTTCAGCCTTGGCCCGGCGATGCACGCGGCGCGTGCCCCGCTGGTAGAAAACCTCCAGCATGCCGGCCGATCTAGAGCGGGTGGGGCGCGGCTTTCAAGAGAGGCACTGGTCGTGTCGCAGATCGCCGTAGCGCTGGTGCTGCTCGTGGGCACTGGCCTCCTGCTCCGCACGTTTGCGAACCTTCGTGGTTCCGAGCTTGGCTTTACACCCAGCGACGTCTTGACCGTACGAACAGCCCTGCCGATAGCGAAATATGCCAAACATGCCGATCGCATCGCGTTCTTCGAGCGCGTGACGGCTGGTGTCAAGGCGCTTCCTGGCGTCCAGGGCGCGGCGTATGTGTCGATTCCGCCGTTCGGCAGCATCGGGAACACGAGCGGGTTTCTGGTTGAAGGTGGAACTACGACCGAGCGTCTGGATGCGCTCGTGCGCGTCGGCACGAGCGATTACCTCCAAACGATCGGCGTAAATCTCGTCGATGGACGCCTGCTCGATGCGCGCGATCAGGAGAGCGCGCCGGGGGTCGCGGTGATCAACGAAACGTTCGCGCGGATGCAGTGGCCAGGCCGCAGAGCAGTGGGGCGCCGGCTCTCGATGGGCGGACCAGAACAGATGCGGACGATTGTCGGTGTTGTGCGCGACGTCCGCGAACGCGGGTACTACCCCGAAGCAAAGCCGGCCGTTTACCTCGCCAACACACAGGTAGGCAGCGGGACGGCGTTTGTGCCCGAGACCCTCATAGTGCGTGCCTCAGGCGACCTGATGTCTCTGGTCGCGCCGATACGGACGATCGTCGCGAGCGTCGATCCGGAGCAGCCGCTCAGCAACGTCAGGACGATGGAGGAAATGCTCGACCTCAACGTGGTCGATCGAAAACAGCAGGCAACGTTGCTCGGCATCTTTGCGGCTATCGCCGTGCTCCTGTCGGCGTTCGGTCTCTATGCGGTGGTTGTGTACGGCGTCGCACAGCGGAGGCAGGAGATCGCCGTCCGGATGGCTGTGGGTGCGAGCCCGAGCTCGATCGTCGGCGCGATCGCCTGGAGCGGTCAACGGCTCGTTCTCGCCGGTCTGACCGTGGGGTTGGCCGGCGCGTGGGCGGCATCCCGGCTGATCCAGGCGCTGCTTCGAGGCGTGTCCCCGGGAGACCCGCTTACCTTCGGGACCGCCGGCGGCGTGCTCTGGCTGATCGCGTTGCTCGCCTGCGCGATTCCAGCAGCGCGCGCGGCGCGGATCAGTCCGAGCGTCCTGCTGCGCGGAGATTGAAGTCCGGTTCGGGTCCGGCTAAAGCCGGACACTACGTACAGCGAACCACGAACCAGGAACCGCGAACCGCGAACCAGGAACTGGAACCCGGAACTTGGAACCCGGAACCCGGAACCCGGAACCGGTGTCGAAGTATCTACCTAGTTGCCACAGCTAATCCCGGTGTCGCGCCCGGAGCGACGCGATCGATGTCGGGATGCTCAGGGCTGATCCGAATGCACGCGGCAAAGTGGCTCGGCTCGACCTCGACGAGAGCGGGCTCGATCTCCTTGCAGGCCGGAACCGCGTATGAACAACGCGTGTGGAAGCGGCAGCCCGCCGGCGGATTGATCGGTGACGGGACATCGCCCTCCAGCACAATCCGCCTGCGCTGCGCCTCGACCGCCGGGTCCGGCACCGGCACCGCGGAAATCAGCGCCTTCGTATAGGGCATCAGCGGACGCCGGTACAGCTCGCGCGCGCCGGCAAGCTCGACGACCTTGCCCAGATACATGACGGCCACCCGATGCGACGTATGGCGGACGGCGCGGAGGTCGTGAGAGATGAACAGATAGGTGAGGTGCCGCTCGCGCTGCAGCTTCTCCATCAAGTTGAGAATCTGTGCCTGGATTGACACGTCGAGTGCCGAGATTGGCTCATCGGCGACGATGAAGTCAGGATTGCCGGCGAGCGCACGCGCGATGCCGATGCGCTGCTGCTGCCCGCCGGAAAACTCGTGGGGATAGCGATTGATGAACCGCTCGCTGAGCCCGACGGTCTTCATCAGCTCGCGTATGCGTTCGCGCTTCTGCTCTCGAGTCGCCAGCCGGAAGGTTTCGATCGGCTCTGCGATGATTTGCCCGACCGTCATGCGGGGATCCAGCGCGGCGTAGGGATCCTGAAAAATCATCTGCATGTGCTGCCGCGTGCGCCGAAGTTCGGCGCTCGACAGCTTCGCGATATCGATGTCACGGAACAGCACGCGGCCGCCGGTCGGTTCGACCAGCCTCAGCACCGCCCGGCCCAGTGTCGTCTTTCCGCACCCGGACTCCCCGACGAGGCCGAGCGTTTCTCCCGGGAAGATCTCCAGCGTGACGCCATCCACCGCCTTGACGATGCGATGGCGGCCGAGATTGAAGTGGACCTTCAGGTCAGCGATTGAGACCAGCGGATCCATAAACCTCGTGCGCGAAGTGGCATAGCGAAAGGTGGTTGGGAGTCAGCTCGACGTAGGGCGGGAAGGTGTCGTGACACACCGCTTCAGCGCGCGCGCACCGCGGCGCGAACGGACATCCGGGGCCAAGATGCGCGACGTCCGGCGGAAGGCCGGGAATCTGATAGAGCTCTTTGTGATCGTCGCACGACGGATCCGGTACCGACGCGAGGAGCCCTTTCGTATACGGATTGCCAGGCTTCTCGAACAGTTCGGTAGTCGGCGCGCGCTCGAAGATCTTGCCGGCGTACATCACGATGACGTAATCGGTCGTGCCGGCGACGACCCCCAAATCGTGGGTGATCAGAATGACGCTGGTGCCGATCTCCTGCTTGATGTTCTTGATGAGCTCGAGAATCTGCGCCTGGATCGTCACGTCGAGCGCCGTCGTCGGCTCGTCCGCGATCAGCAGCTCGGGACGGCACGACAGGGCCATGGCGATCATCACGCGCTGGCGCATGCCTCCGGAAAATTCATGCGGATATCCGTCGGCGCGGCGGCGCGCGTCGGGAATGCCGACCGTTTCGAGCATGCGGACCGCGTGTTCGTATGCGTCGCTTCTGGAATGGCCGAGGTGAAGCTGCGTCACCTCCATCAGCTGCTTCGAGATGCGCATGAACGGATTCAATGACGTCATCGGGTCCTGAAAGATCATCCCGATGCGCTTGCCGCGGATGGCCCGCATCTCCGCGTCCGCGAGCGTCAGCAGATTGCGGCCGTCGAATATCACCTCGCCGCCCACGATGCGTCCAGGCGGCGTCGGAATGAGCCTCATGATCGAGAGGTTCGTCACCGATTTGCCGGAGCCCGATTCGCCGACGATGCCCAGCGTTTCGCCGCGCTTGACGTCGAATGACACGCCGTCGACGGCCTTCACCACGCGGCCGTCTTCGGCGAAATAGGTGCGCAATTCGCGCACCGATAGAAGGCTCAACTTTTTCTCATTTGCGGGTCGAGGGCGTCGCGCAGCCCGTCCCCGAGAAAGTTGAGCGAGAAGAGCGTGATCGCCATGGTGATGCCGGGACAGAGCAGCTGCCACGGAAAGATGGCGATGTTGGCGATGCCGTCAGCGGACAAACTGCCCCACGACGCGAGCGGCGCCTGGACGCCGAGGCCGAGGAAGGAGAGGAACGCCTCGAGGAGCATGACTGACGGAATGGTGAGCGTGGCATACACGATCACCGGGCCGAGCGTGTTCGGCACCAGATGCCGCGCGATGATCTTCCACGCGGGAACGCCCGTGGCGCGCGCCGCGAGCACGAACTCCTGGTTCTTGAGCGACATCACCTGTCCGCGGACGATACGGGCCATCGTCAGCCACGACACTGCGCCGAGCGCGACGAACAGGAGGACGAGTTGGCCGAGGGGCGACTGGCCTCCGAAAAACGCCAGCAGGACGATGACGATCATCATGTAGGGAATGGCATAGAGCACGTCCACCATCCTCATCATCACTTCGTCGATTTGTCCTCCGAGGTACCCCGCGGTGGCGCCGAACGTGACGCCGATGATGAGGGAGACAAAGGTCGAGATAATCCCGACCATCAGAGAAATACGGCCACCGAGCAGCACCCGCGCCAGAATGTCGCGTCCAGCGTCGTCCGTGCCCATTGGATGTGTCCACGAAAACGATCCGTCCGGCGCCGTGAAGGGCGGCAGCGACGTCAGCAGCTTCGGATCGCTTGGAATGTAGTCGTAGGTATAGCCCGTGAGCAACCGGATGATCGGCGGCCCAACGATCGACACCACGATGACGATGGCGACGACGATCATGCCGAGCACGGCCAGACGGTTGCGCTTGAGGCGCTTCCAGGCGTCTTTCCAGAGCGATGTTCCGACTACCGCTTCTTCCATATCCTCATCTTTGAACCACAGAGATCACAGAGAGCACAGAGCATTTTGATTAAAAGATTCCCAAATCTCTGTGCCCTCTGTGTCCTCTGTGGTTGAATTCAGTACCGCACGCGTGGATCGAGGAATCCGTACGCAATATCTACCGCCAGATTGAACAACAGCACGACGATCGAAATGAACGCGACGATGCCGATGATGAGAGGCTCGTCGCGGTTCAGGTTCGCGTTGATGAAATAGTTTCCGAGCCCCGGCAGCGCGAAGATGCGCTCGACGACGACAGTGCCGGTGAGCAGATAGGCGAGCGCAGGACCGGAAAACGAGACGACTGGCAGCAGTCCCCCGCGCATGGCGTGCCTGACGATGACCTCCCGCTCCGGCAGTCCCTTCGCCCGCGCCGTGCGGATGTAGTTCGAGCGGAGTACCTCGAGCATGCCCGAACGCGTGAGCCTGGCGATATACGCCATGTACACCCCCGACAGCGTCAGGACCGGCAGAATCATGTGCCGGCCGAACCCTTCCCAGCGCGCGGGGGGCAACACGTACCACGTGAGGCCAAAGATGAGGACCAGCGTCGGACCGAGCACGAAGTTCGGAATCGAGATCCCGAACATGGCGATCGCCATCGACGCGTAATCGGCTCGCGTGTTCTGGTGGAGCGCCGCGTATGTACCGGCGGTGATTCCGACCGCGAGCGCGAGAAGGTACGCAGCAAACCCCAATGCGACGGAGACCGGGACCGCCTGCTTGAGAATGTTGTTGACCGGCTGGCCCTGATAGCGGAGTGACAACCCGAAATCGCCCTTCAGCGTGTTGGCGAGCGTCATTCCGTACTGCACGTACCATGGCCGATCGAGCCCATAACGCTCGCGGATGTTGCGTTCGATGGCCGCGGGAATAGGCTTTTCGCCCGTGTAGAAGTTGCCTGGCGCGAGCCGAATGAGCGCCCACGTGACCGACACCACCACGAGCACCATCGGGATCGTGATGATCAGGCGCCGGATGATGAACCTCAGCATCCTTCGCTCGCTGTCTGTGCCGGGCGAGCTACGGCTTGGCGAGCCACTTGGCGGGGTCGTGCTCGATGTACACGAACTTCCAGGCGTGAAGCGTGAGCGGATTCGGATGCATCCCTTTCACGTACGGTTTTTTCATCCAGTTGGTCGAGCTCGTGGCAAGCGGTATGACGGGCTGCGCGTCGAGCAGGATTTTTTCTGCTTTCGCGAGCAGTTCGTAGCGCCTCTTGGGATCTGGCTCGCGGTTCGCCGCTTGCAACGTCTTGACGTATTCAGGCGTTGACCACCCGGTTCCGTTATCCCCGCCCGCCGTGGTGAAGAGGTCGAGGAACGTGTATGGATCCATGTAGTCGCCGACCCAACCCGCCCGCGCGACCCCGTTGTATTCAAGCTTGGCGCGATGGTTGAGAAAGGTCTTCCACTCCATGTTCTTGAGCGGCACCGTCAACCCGAGGTTCTGCTTCCACTGCGCCTGTACGTACTCGGCGATCTGCCGGTTGCGCTCGGTGGTGTTGTAAATCAGCTCGACGTCGGCAATCGGAAATCTCGCCGGATCGAACGACCCGCTTGCATCACGATACCCTGCCTCGGCCAGCAACTGCTTCGCGCGAATCGGGTCGAACGGATCGCCGATCGGCTGGGGGTAGCCGGGAAAGATCCCTTCGGGGGAAAACGCGGTGAGCGGTTTGACGGTGCGCTGGTATGCCGCCAATCCGACTTTGTCGATCGCCATGTTGAACGCCTTGCGCACGCGGACGTCATCCATCGGCGGCTTCGTTGTGTTCAGCATGTAGTAGTCAATCGCACACTCGGGCTTGTCCATGTGATCGACGGTGGCGCGGAGATGCTCGATCCACGAGGCCGGCGGAATGTGGTTGTACAAGGCGTCGATTTCTCCAGCCTTGAACAAATTCATGATCGTCGTGGTGTCTTCGATTGGATAAAACGTGATCCGCTCGAGCCTGACGTGTGCGGCGTCCCAGTAGTCGGCGCGCTTCGTGAAGATCAGCCGGTCGTACGGCCTCCACGTATGGAGCGTGAAGGCGCCGCTGGTGACGATGTTCTCCGGCTGCGTCCACGCCTGGCCGTAGGTTTCCACGGTGCGGCGATGCACCGGGCGGAAAAACTGGTGCGCGACGAGACCGGGAAAAAACGGTACGGGTTGCGCGAGCGTGTACCTGACGGTGCGGTCGTCGAGCGCTTCGACGCCCACGCCGTCCGCAGGACCCTTGCCTTCGTTATAGGCCTGAGCGCCCTTGACGTAGTAGGCGAGGTAGGCGACGCGCGACGCGAATTCCGGCGCGAGGCCGCGGCGCAGCGAATAGACGAAGTCGTGGGCGGTAATCGGATCGCCGTTCGACCATTTCGCTTCCCTGAGGTGGAACGTGAACGCCGAGTTGTCGCTGTTCGGTTCCCACCGCTCCGCGAGGCCGGGAATCGGCTGGCCGGTCTCCGGGTGATATTCGGTAAGCCCATCGTACAAGCCCACGTGCAGCCGCGCCTCCGGCTGTCCTGACGACACCTGAGGATCGAGCGACTCGGGCTCGGATCCGGAGACGTAGCGCATGACCTGCCCTTCAGGGGGAACGGTCTTGCCGAAAAACGGCGAGTCCTCCGCGCGTGTCGTGCACGCCGGCGTCACCGATACCGACAGCGCGAGCACCGCTGCTGCGCCAACGCGAGAGGCAACCGACGCCGCAAAGGCAGTCCACTTCATATCAGGAAGGATTTCGTACTGGGGTATGATCCGTCAATCGCCGACAGTATCTAATGAGGTCCGGCCCCGTCCGCCGGCGTTCTGGCTCCAGCATGGTTACACTCCGTCTTGCGTCGGTTCTGCTCCTTGTCTGCCTCGACGGCCTGGCCGCCCAGTCGAGCCGCCCCCCAATCATCGGGATCCTCCAGGCAGAACTGCAACGCAACATCGACGTTCTGAAGCAGCAGCAGAGCGCACCCGCATATTACGCCGCCTACACGGTGCATGAGACCCGTTCGACACAGATTCTCGCCTCGTTTGGCGCCATCGACAGGAGCGACGAAAGCCGGAACCGGTTTGCGACGGTCGAGGTGCGTGTCGGCGACTACGAGCTGGACAACACCCATCCGATCCGGGGCGACGCCCGCGCCATGTCCCCGCGGCTCGTACAAGTCAGCTTGCCGCTGACCGACGAGGAGAAGCCTTTACGCGTCGCGCTCTGGCGGGCCACCGACCGCAGCTACAAGCAGGCGAGCGAGGCACTGACCCGCGTGCGCACCAATGTCGCCGCCAAGGTGCAGGATGGAAGCCCGGCCGCGGACTTCTCGCGCGAAGAGCGGCAGGAATACGCGGGCCCGCCGGCGTCCTACACCCTCGACACGACGGCGTGGGAGGCGCGGCTGCGGCGCGTGTCGGCGGTGTTCAGCGAAGATCCGCTCGTCTTGCGGAGCCAGATCTCGCTCACGATATCCGCCGTCAATCGCTACTACGTCAATAGCGAGGGCACCCAGATTGTCACGGGCGATGTGAGCGGCCGCGTGTTCATCCAGGGCGTCACGAAAGCCGCGGACGGCATGGAACTGCCGCTCTACACGGGCTATTTCGCCACCACGGCCGACGGGCTGCCCGACGAGCGTCAACTCCTCGCCGAAGCCCGCTCGATGGTCGAGCTGCTGGCCGAGCTTCGCCGCGCGCCGCTGGTCGAGCCGTTTTCGGGTCCGGCCATTCTGTCCGGCCGCGCCGCGGGTGTGTTCTTCCACGAAATCTTCGGACATCGCGTCGAAGGCAACCGCCAGCGTAACGCGGATGACGGGCAGACGTTCACCAGCCGTGTGGATCATCCCGTGCTGCCGGACTTCCTGAGCGTCACGTTCGATCCGACGATCCGGAAAATGGGCGGTACCGAATTGATGGGGCACTATCTGTACGACGACCAGGGCGTCAAGGCGCAGCGCGTCACCGTCGTCGACAAGGGTCTGCTGAAAACGTTCCTGCTGGATCGCGCGCCCTTGAACAGGTTCCCACGGTCCAACGGGCACGGCAGAGCGGAGTCCGGCTTCCTGCCGGTGTCCCGCCAGTCGAACATGCAGGTCGAGTCGAACCGTTCGGTGTCCCGCGAGCGGTTGATGGAGCAGTTGCGCGACGAGGCGAGGCGCCAGGGAAAACCGTTCGGCCTCCTGTTCGAGAACATCGAAGGCGGATTCACGACAACCGGCCGGGGTTCGGCGAACGCGTTCAACGTCCTGCCCAACGTCGTCTACCGCATTTTCACGGATGGACGTTCGCCCGAGCTCGTCCGCGGCGTCGATCTGATCGGCACGCCATTGGCGGCATTTGGAAAAATCATCGCGACCGACGATCAGATCGGCGTGTTCAACGGCGTCTGCGGCGCCGAGAGCGGCGGCGTGCCGGTGTCGGCGTCGTCGCCGTCGCTGCTCGTCAGCGAAGTCGAGGTACAGAAAAAGTCGCAGTCGCAGGAGACGCTGCCAATCCTTCCCGCTCCGCCTGTGACGAGGAAGCCTTGAGTCGTCCATCGTCGATCGTCGATCGTCGATCGTCCATCGTCGTCCTGTTGCTCGGCGCCGTGTGCGCTGTCGCGTCGATTCCCGGCCGCCGGGTTTCGGCCCAGGAATCGCCGACGCTCGCCGCGATGCAGGATGAGATGAAGCGTTCGATGGCCGAGCTGCGCATGAAGGGCGAGGCCGCGCCGTATTTCATCGCCTACGAAGTGCTCGACCGCACAACGATGGACGTATCCGGGCGGCTCGGCGCTCTTGTCGAAAACCCCGCGCGCCGCACGCGTACGCTTCGCGTCGAAGTGCGGGTGGGCGATTACAAGTTCGACAGTTCGCGCTTCATCGTCCAGGGTTTTGGCGGAAGTGCCGGCATGATGGGCGAAATCGTCGTCGCGCCGCTCGACGATGACTACGACGCGATGCGGCGCGAGTTGTGGATCACGACCGACACCGCTTACAAGCGCGCGATCACGATGTTCGCCCGGAAAAAAGCGGTCTTCCAGAACAGGACCGCCAGCGATCCGCTCCCGGATTTTTCCGAGGAGCCTCCGGTCGAAACCATTCTGCCGCTGTTGTCCCGCATGCCGGAGCAGAGGCGCGATGCTGCGTTGCGCGTGCAGCAGTCGTCCGCCGCATTCGGCGCGTACCCGGACATAGACCTGTCGGAAGTTTCGCTGTCACAGGTGCACGGCACGCGGTACTACTTGAACAGCGAAGGGTTCAAGACGGTGGCGCCGATTCAGATCGCCGGTCTCTCGATGTACGCCGAGGCGCAGGCGGGTGACGGCATGTCCGTGCGCCAGACGTACACGGCCGTCGAGCGGCTGCTCAGCGATTTGCCGTCAGCCGTGGACCTGTCGGCCCGCGCAAAGGAGCTGGCTGCCGGCGTTGTCGCGGCTCGCACCGCGCCGATTGGCGAGGAGTTCGCCGGCCCCGTGATGCTCGACGGCGCGGGTGGTCCTCAGTTCATCGCCGAGACGTTCGTGCAGCTGATGCAGGCACGCCGCCCGCCGGACGCGGAGAATCCGCGCATGGCGCAGATGCAGTCGTCGCCATTCCTGAACCGCACCGGCCTCAGGGTAATGGCGGACGCGTTCAGCGCCAGCGATACGCCGTCGCTGACCCGCTTCGAGAGCAAGCCGCTCGCCGGCAGCTACGAAGTGGACGACGAAGGAGTGCGGGCGAAAGACGTGACGCTCGTGGACAAGGGGCGGCTTGCCACGCTGTTGACGAGCCGCGTGCCACAGAAAAATTTCCCGCGGTCCAACGGCCACGGCCGCTCGGGATCGGTGCTCGCCGGCGTGTTCCAGCTCGAGAGCGCGCAGGCAATCCCCTCGTCCTCACTCAAGGACAAGTACATCGCACTGCTCAAGGCGCAAGACAAAACCTTCGGCTACATCGTGCGGGGTGTTCGATCGGACGGCCAGCCGGGCGCGATAGGCCCGGGCATTGAGAACATCGTCAAAGTGACGCTCGACGGTAAGGAGACTCCCGTGCGCGGCATGCGCTTCGGATCGGTGCCCCCGATGGCGTTTCGCGATTTGTCCGAGGCGTCGAACGAGCGCAGCGTGTATTCGTACCGCGCAGGCACGACGTCGATGGTGTCGGTGATCGCGCCCAGCCTTATTTTCGAGGAGCTCGAGATTGTCCGCGTCCGCGACATTCTGCAGAAGCCGCCGGTCGTACCATCGCCGCTGATGACGCCGTCGGTGCAGACGAAATGAAGATGCGATGAAGCGTTTTCAGCGCGTAATTACTTGAATATCCGACGGTATTAGGTATAGATTCCACGCTCACGACGTACAACCCAGAAGCGGGAGGCTTTTCATGAGAACGCTCACTCGTCTCTTTCTATCCGCGGCGGCCGTTGCCCTGCTTGGCGGCTCGACGCTCGTCGCGCAGACGAAGGCGACGGCCGAAAACGTACCTATCATTCCGCACACGTCGGTTCCGAACTTCTTCAAGCTGCCGCCCGATTTGTATTTCGGCGAAGGGATCGGAATCGCGACCAATTCAAAAGGGCATGTCTTCGTTTACCACCGCAGCGGCGATACGAGGCTCTTTGAATTCGATCCGAACGGGACCTTCGTCAAGGAGTGGGGCGTCGGCGTCTACGGCATCGAATTCGCCCATCAGGTGCGCGTCGACCGCGAAGACAACGTGTGGGTCGTGGACGAGGGGACGAACATGGTCATCAAGTTCAATCCCGCCGGACGCGTCGTGATGGTGCTCGGGCGCCGCCCGGAGCCTGTCGCTGGAGCAACCACAACCCAGAATGCGCAGAATCCGCCGGCGCTCGACCGGAAGTACGGCTTCGGCCGGCCGACGGATGTCACCTGGGATCCGCAGGGAAATATCTTCGTGTCCGATGGCTACGTCAACTCGCGCGTCGTCAAGTTCGACAAGAACGGCCGCTTCATCGGGCAGTTTGCCGGCGGCGAACGTGGAGAGGCCAAGAATCAGCTCAACACGCCCCACTCGATATCGGCGGACGCGCAGGGCAATATCTACGTCGGCGACCGAGGCAACCGCCGCATCGTTGTTCTGAACAACGACCTGACGCTGAAGACGATGTACGCGAACGTCGGCAATCCCTGGGCGGTCTGCGTATCGCCCGGGCCGCATCAATATTTGTATTCATCGAACTCCAATCCCGATTCGAACCCGGCCGCCTCATGGGCGATTACCGGCGAGATCTACAAGATGGAGCTCGACGGCACGATCATCGGGAAGTTCGGCAAGGCCGGCAAGGGGCTCGGAGAGTTCAGCACCGTTCACGAAATCGACTGCCGGAACCCCGATCAGCTGTTCGTATCGGAGATCTCCGCGTGGCGGGCGCAGAAGATCCTGTTGAGTCCATCGAAAATGCAGCCGGCGACATCGTCTGCGGCAGCGGCGCGATAAAGGGGGCCTCATGAAGAACACGTTCATTCTCTCCGTTGCGGCCGCATTGGCGATTGGCGGTGGCATTCTGTCGGGGCAATCGGCGCCGCCGGCATTGCAATTCGACTCGAACCCGTCGCCGCTGTCGATGCCCGACAACATTCATCTCGGTGAGGTCGCCGGCGTTGCCACCAACTCGCGGGGCGACATCTTCGTCTACACCAGAACTGGCAACCCGACGATTACTATCGGTACCGCGCGCGCTGTGTCGCACGGCGGCGGGCGGTTGTTCCAGTTCGATCGGACGGGCAAGTTCACGCGCGAGATCGGACAGGGCATCTACGGGTTCCTGCAGCCGCAGCAGGTGCGGGTCGATCCGCAGGACAACATCTGGGTCGTGGATCAGATGTCGACGCAGGTCATCAAATTCGATCCGAATGGCCGCGTGCTCATGGTGCTCAGCCGGAAACCCGAGGCGATGACGGTTCCGGCGCCGCGGCTTACCCCTCTGCCGACAAATATCCCGACGATTCAGCCGGAACCGCCCGCAGGCGGTGCCGGTGGCGGTGGCGGCGGCCGAGGCGGCCCAGCCGGCCCCCCGGGAGCTGGCGTTGAGGGCGAAACCTTTCAACGGCCCACCGATGTCGCGTGGGATGCGCAGGGGAATATCTATGTCGCCGACGGCTACGGAAACGCGCGTGTGGCCAAGTACGACCGCAATGGTAAGTGGCTGAAGAACTGGGGCTCGCGCGGGACCGGCCAGGGACAGTTCAACATCGTGCACGGCATCGCCATCGACGCGCAGGGCAACGTGTATGTGGGCGACGAAGGCAACAAACGGGTGCAGGTGTTCGACGCGGAGGGAACGTTCAAAACTGAATTCACCAACGTCGGCGCCCCAACGGCGCTCTGCATGACCCGCGGTCCCCAGCAGGTTCTTTACGTGGCGCACACGGGCGATCCGGACGGCATGGATGACGCGGCGATCTTCAAAGTCGACCTGAAGGGCAACATCCTCGGCAAGTTCGGCACTGCGGGCAAGCTTCCGAAAGAGTTCAGCCTTGTGAATTCGATCGACTGCCGCAATGAGAACGAGCTGCTCGTCGGCGAACTCGCCAACTGGCGAGTGCAGAAGGTGACGCTCAGGGCCGCGAAGTAATACTTAGATTTTAGTTTCGGGCATCAGACCGGGGGTTCGGCGTAAACTGGGTGTATGCGCCGAACCCTTCTTCTTTGTACGCTCGCGCTGTTCACCAGCGCGCCTTCGTTTGCCCAGACCGCTGCGCCGGCGCGCGGGACGGCGAAGCCCTCGACGACGACCAAACCCATCACCATCGCCGTTCAAGTGACCGATCCGGCGGGCGCTCCGCTCGTCGATGCGACGGTGACGGCAACCGGCACCGTCGCGCGCGAGGTGATGACCGCTGGGGATGGATCAGGTACAACTGATGAACATGCGCCCAGGGACCTATCGCCTGCGCTTCGCGCGCGAGGGTTCGATCACGCTCGAGCGCGATATCACGGTTCGGGCGGGGGAAAGCCCGACTGTAGACGTGTCGTTGTCTCCCGCACCGCCGCCGCCAAAAGTCGAACCACCTCCCGCACCGTCCAAGGAGCTGCCGCCGCCTGGCGACCCCAAGATCACTCCGGTGCCGCTGTTCCTCGAGAAGAACTTCATCGGCGGCCGGGAGGCCAGAAAAGAATCGCCGCTCGGGTGTGGGGCTGTCAGCACGGCGACACTTCATCAGCTTCGCGATTCGTGGCTGGCTCACGCGCACGAGGATGCTGACGAATCGATTTACGTTGTCGCAGGCGAAGGAACGGTTCGCATCGGCAGTACCGAGCAGAAGATGCAAGCCGGGTCATTCAGCTTTGTCCCTCACACGGTCTCCCACACGCTGATTCCACAGGGGCGGAATCCCCTGATAGTGATTTCGGTGTTGTCGGGGCCCGCGTGCAAAGGCTGAGGGCTTGGGGCTGAAGAATTAGGGTACGTTCCTTGCTGTGGCTGGGACCATGAACAGGCACGTCATGGTCCTGGCTGTCGCGATTTGCTGCACTACCGTCGCCCACGCCCAGAAGAAGGATCCCTATAAAAAAGTCGACAACGACGTCCGGCTCGAGGCGCTTCGGCACGCGCAGGTCTGGATGCCGGGCGATATCGCATCGCGGAACATCAAGTCAGGCCCGGAGGGGGCATCCGGCTTCGATCCCGAGGAAGTTGTGACGTGCGAATACGTCGAGGAACGACAGACGGGAACGCCGAAGTTCGATTGTGCCATCACGCCCGACGACAAGGTGCGCGTGAAATATGGCGAACAGAACGGCGAAGTCTACTCTGAGGTGGCGGCATCGCGCCTACTGTGGGCCCTCGGCTTCGGAGCTGATCGCATGTATCCGGTCAAGGTCATCTGCAAGGGCTGTCCGGCCGATCCCATGAAGACGCCGACGAAACAAGACGGCACGCGCGAGTTCACTGGGGTCGTCGTCGAGCGCAAGCTCCCTGGCGATCCGATCGAGCTGAACAAAGACTCTGGCTGGGCGTGGGTGGAGCTCAATTTCGTCGATCAAACCAGCGGCGGCGCGCCGCTCGCGCAGCGTGATGCATTGAAGCTGCTCGCGGTGATGATGCAGCACACCGACAACAAGCCCCAGCAGCAGCGGTTGCTGTGTCTCGACAAAGTCCACGGCCTGCAGCCGCAGTCGGACGGAAAATGCGCGCATCCGTTCATGATGATCAACGACCTCGGCAAAACGTTCGGGCGGGCGACGTTGACGAATGGGGACAAGAAGAGCGCCGCGAACTTCGAGGCCTGGTCCGACACGCCGATATGGAAAGACGACGAAGGCTGCGTGGCGCGGCTGTCGAAGTCCTTCTCGGGATCGCTCGAACATCCGACGATCAGCGAGGAAGGGCGGAAGTTCCTCGCGGGCCTGCTCTCCCAGCTCACGGACGGTCAGTTGCGCGATCTGTTCGAGGTGTCGCGATTCACGAAACGCGATCCGAACACGACAGTCGACGATTGGGTCCGTGTGTTCAAGCAGAAACGCGACGAAATCAGCAACCGCAGCTGCGGCAACTCTTTTTAACAGGAGAACGGGAGAACAGGAGGAATTTGTTTCAAAAGAATTCTCCTGAACTCCTAATCCCCTGTTAGTTTTTGTGACGCGTTCCACGCGTGAGTTACGTGTGAAACCACCTCATCGACTCCCAGCCCGTTTTTCACCTGCGTGAACAGGAACGGCCCGTCGCCCCGCATCTTCCGCGCGTCTCTCTCCATCACGCCCAGATCGGCGCCCACGAGCGGTGCGAGATCCGTTTTGTTGATGACGAGGAGGTCGGATTGCGTGATACCAGGCCCTCCCTTCCGGGGGATCTTGTCGCCGCCTGACACGTCGATGACGTAAATCGTGTAGTCCGCGAGATCGCGGCTGAACTGTGCCGCGAGGTTGTCGCCGCCGCTCTCGACAAACAGCAGTTCTGGGCTCAGCGAGGCCATCAAGCCTTCGAGCGCCACAAGGTTCGGGCTGATGTCGTCGCGAATCGCCGTGTGCGGGCATCCGCCAGTTTCGACGGCGCGGATACGCTCCACCGGCAGCGCCTCGTGGCGCATCAAAAATTCAGCATCCTCTTTCGTGAAGATGTCGTTCGTGACGACGCCGAGCTCGCAGGTATCGCGCAGCTTGCGGCACAGCGCCAGCAGCAGTGCTGTTTTTCCACTGCCGACCGGGCCCCCGATGCCGACCGTAAAAGATCGCGCGGCGTAATCGCGGCGCTTCGGCTGCGCCCGCCGGTCGTAGACGCCGGGGCTGGAGGGGTCGTTGTCGTGATCGTGCTCGTACGGAGCGTGGTGAAACACTGGTCGAGCCATTTACATCTCCCGTTTCATGATTGGAACAGCTTCGAGTACAGCTGGTCGTGCGTTGACTGGTACAGGTCGATGAGCGGCGCCGTTTGGGCGATGTCGCGCGGCGCGATGCCGTCGCACTGAACAATCGTTTCGTCGATGTCGTTGGTAAGCGCAGCTTGAATTTCCTGGGCGTCGTACGCGCCGGCAAGACCCAGCCGCACCGCTGCGGACACGACTCCCCGGACCGCCGTGAAGAGAAACGCCCGCTGGGTATCGGCCAGGGAAATGTCCATGGCGCTCAAGATCGCACCATACAACGGCGCGTGATGGCCGGCGAGCCGCTCGCGGCGCACGATCTCGTCGATTGCCGTCAGCGATGGACGAGGAAACGATCGGAACGCCCCTGTAAGCAAGGCGCGGCCCTGCGCCCGGCTCGCTCGGTTTGCGACGGGACTCAGCAGGAACACGTCGCACACGAGATCGAGCTCCGGTAAATCCGACGAGCGCCGATGAGCGGCGGTGACCAGTGGAAGAGCGCTCCGCCCGTTTTGCGCAAGCGACTGCCGCGCGAACCTGTGCACACCGGCCGGATCCTCCACGTGACCGTGCTGCACGCTCGCCTCGAGCCCGCCCGAGTGAGCGAACCCACCTGACGGGAATCCCGAATCGAGCAATTGCCAGAGCAGATAATTCATACATCTAAATTTGACTAACCACAGAGATCACAGAGATCACAGAGCTGGTTGATCTTCTCTGTGTTCTCCGTGTCCTCTGTGGTTCACATCAGAACAAGAAATATCGCTGCGCCAACGGCAGTACCGACATCGGCGCGCATCGGAGTTCTTCGCCGTCGGCAGTGACAATGTATGTTTCAGGGTCGACGTGCATCACCGGCGTAGCGGCGTTGAGCTTGAGGTCTGCCTTGCTGAGCGTCCGGCATCCGCGGACCGCGTAGAGATTCTTGCGGAGTCCATAACGGTTGACGGTCCCTTCATTCACCGATACCTGAGACACGAAGGCGAGTGACGTCGTCGAACCAGCCGAGCCGTGAGCGCCGAACATCGGGCGCATCACGATTGGCTGAGGCGTCGGGATTGAGGCATTGGCGTCACCCATTTGCGACCAGGCGATGAATCCGCCCTTGATGACGAGCTCAGGCTTGACGCCAAAAAATGCCGGATGCCACAACACCAGATCGGCGAGCTTGCCCACCTCGACAGATCCAACCTCCTCCCCGACGCCGTGGGTGATGGCCGGATTGATGGTGTATTTCGCGATGTACCGCTTGATGCGTTGGTTGTCGTTGGCCCCCTGCTCGCCCGGGAGGCTCCCGCGCTGCACGCGCATTTTGTGCGCGGTCTGCCACGTGCGCGCGACGACTTCGCCGACGCGTCCCATCGCCTGGCTGTCGCTCGAAATCATGCTGATCGCCCCGAGGTCGTGAAGGATGTCCTCCGCGGCGATCGTTTCGTTGCGGATGCGGCTTTCTGCGAAGGCGACATCCTCCGGAATGTTCTTGTCGAGATGGTGACACACCATCAGCATGTCGAGGTGCTCGTCCAGCGTGTTGACCGTCAGCGGCCTGGTGGGATTGGTCGAGCTCGGCAGCACGTTCCGTTCGCCGCACACGCGGATGATGTCTGGAGCGTGGCCGCCGCCGGCGCCTTCGGTGTGATAGGTGTGGATCGCCCGTCCCTTGAATGCCGCGATGGAGTCGTCCACGAAGCCGGACTCGTTGAGCGTGTCCGTGTGAATCGCGACCTGGACGTCGTATTCGTCAGCGACCGTCAGACAGCAATCGATGGCTGCGGGCGTCGAACCCCAGTCTTCGTGCAGCTTCAGGCCGATCGCTCCGCCGCGAATCTGCTCGTGCAGGCCCTGCGGCATCGAGCTGTTGCCCTTGCCGAGAAAACCGAAATTCATCGGCAGTGCGTCCGTCGCCTGGAGCATGCGCTCGAGGTACCACGCTCCGGGCGTACACGTTGTCGCCTTTGTTCCCGTCGCGGGGCCGGTGCCGCCGCCGATGAATGTCGTCACGCCGCTGGCGAGCGCGACATCCACTTGCTGCGGGCAGATGTAATGAATGTGCGCGTCGATGCCGCCGGCGGTGAGGATGTGGCCCTCGCCCGCGATGGCTTCGGTCGTCGCGCCGACAATCATTCCCGGCGAGACGCCGGCCATCACGTCAGGGTTTCCAGCTTTCCCGATCCCGGCGATCCGGCCGTGTTTGACGCCGACATCGGCCTTGTAGATGCCCGTCCAATCGACGATGAGTGCGTTGGTGATGACGAGATCCAGAGCGTCGGCCTGGCTGACTCCCGCCGCCTGGCCCATCCCGTCGCGCAGCACTTTGCCGCCACCGAATTTGCATTCGTCCCCGTACGTCGTGTGATCCCGCTCGACTTGTGCGACGAGCTCCGTGTCGCCGAGACGAACCCTGTCGCCCGTCGTTGGACCGTAGATATCGATGTAGTGCCTGCGCGGCATGCGATAGCTCACAACAGCCCTCCTCGAACGATGCGGTTGCCCGCGATCTCGACTAGCGCGACGGTCTTCGCCTCTCCTGGCTCGAATCGCACCGCGGTACCCGCCGGAATATCCAGACGCCTGCCGGCGGCCGTGGCGCGGTCGAACTCGAGCGCCCGGTTTGTCTCGGCGAAGTGATAGTGACTTCCCACCTGAACCGGTCTGTCGCCTTTGTTGACGACCGTTATCTGAACGGGATCGCGTCCTTCGTTGATGACGATGTCGCCGTGGCCGGGATCGATCGCGCCCGGCGCATCAGTGCGCGTCGCGGCGTCTACGGCAGAGCGTTTCGGGACCGGCAGAAAGCTGCCATACAGGGCCAGCTCGAGGTTTCCGTGTTCAGCCGAAATCGGATGATGAACGGTGACGAGTTTCGTCCCATCCGGAAATGTCCCTTCGACCTGCACTTCGACGATCATCTCGGGGACGTGTTCCATGACATCGGCGCGTCCCAGGAACTGCCGTCCGACGTCCATGAGCTCCGCCACGGAGCGGCCATCGCGAATCAGCTCCATCACCTGGGTGCTGATGAGCGCCACGGCTTCGGGATAGTTGAGGCGAAGCCCCCGCGCGAGTCGTTTTTGCGCGAGGTAACCCGCCTGGTGAAGGGCAAGCTTGTCGAGCTCGTGCGGCGTCAGATGCATTGCGTCACCATTTTCTGCTCCAGAGATCGTCGCCAATCAGCGGCGGCAAAAACGACAAGTGGTCGCGCAAGGCGCGCCAGACCTTTTCAGTGCTCACTCCGGCCATCCGCACGAAGACGCCGCCATCGCGAAGACGGGATGCCGCCAGCACGACATCTGCCGGCGGGCTCGCACGGGTGCCGCGCTGCACTGTTACCTGTGACGCGCTCCGCAGAATTGTGTCGCAGGCGTCGGACACGAGGGCGCCGGTGATCACCATCGTGAGGAACACGTCGAACCTGCCCATGCGTTCGGCGACAGAGCCGAGTGCCGGCTCGAGCAAAACCGCGTCAGCCACGACAGGGTGGCCGTCTCGCGTGATGTGAATACGGCTCTCGTACCGCGAAAACATCCAGCGTTCACCAGATGCATGGCGTCCTGACGTAAGCCCGTCGACGAGAACGAGGCTCGCGCTACCGCGCAAGTCGAACCTCTGCGTCTGTGCGAAGTCTGCGCCTGCGTAACACACCACGGGATCGGGGACGACTGCGAGGAGGGCGCAATCTTCAACCGCCGCGGTGATTCGCTGCTTCGAGCGCCTCGCCGATTTGTAAATCTTCGTCGACGCCTGCGTCGTAAGGAGCGCGCGCGCGCCGCTGCTGACGTCAGCCGTCATCCGGATGTCGTCGCCGCCGACGAACCCTCCACCCAGAGTCGCCATGTACACCCAACACGTCGCGCCGCGTCCATGTGTCGCGATCAGCTTCGCGGGGCTCGTCGCGAACGCGCGCGTCACAACGGTGTCGGTCCCCGCGCGCGTGAATTCCAGATGTGCAGTCCCGGGAGGGTGCGGTCCGGCGAAAGTGGTCACAGCGTCAGCGCGCGATTCTAGCTGATGCGGCAGATTCGATCCCGGCAACGGTGAACAATGTTCATCATTGTCGGATTTCCGGACAGGTTGGCCCGCTTCTCTGTCCGCTTGGCGTGGCGGCAAGCCAATTGCAGCCTCAAACAAGACGAGGAGGAACCAGAGATGCTGAAAAATAGTCTTATTACTGCCGCCTGCGCGGCGGCGTTCCTGACGACGATGTCGGCGACGCCCACACAGGCGCAGAGCACGCTCGATTCGAGAACCGAGTTCACGTTCAATCAACCGGTGGAGCTTCCGGGAACCACGCTCCCCCCGGGCACTTACATCTTCCGATTCGCCGATTCGACGAGCGGTCGCAAAGTGATGCACGTGCAAGCGAAGGACGCCAGCAGCAAGAACTACGGGCATGTTCATGACGATCTCTACGCAGCGCGCGCAGGCGTCGGATGACGCGGAATTGCGATTCCTGGAAACGCCTGCGGGCCAGCCCGCGGCGGTGAAGACGTGGTGGTATCCGGGCAACACGATCGGCCGCGAGTTCATCTATCCGAAAGCACAGGCCCGTAAGCTTGCGCAAGCGACGAACTCAACGGTGCTCACGACAAAAGCCGACAGCGTCACCAACGATCAGATGCAGAGCGCGGATCTGACCTACGTGTCGGCGAGCGGCCAGGAAACGCCGCTGACCGACGAGCAGCTGGTCGAAGCGGCTGCCAACACGCCGCCCGTCGGCGCGACGGAGTCGAACGCGGCGCAAACGAACATGGCACGTTCGAACACCGGCAACACTGCGGGAGCGCCCAGGCCTGTTGGAACTGCGGGCGCGCAAGCGGCGCAGACAGAGGGCACGATGGCCCGCACCAGCCTGCCGCGGACGAGCACGCCGCTCGCCGGTATCGGCCTGCTGGGACTGTTCTCGCTGTTGAGCGCAGCAGCCCTGCGCTTTCGGGCGTAAACTGGATCGGTGACGGGGGTAAGGGCTTTCCCTTCCCTCGTCATCCCGGTTCAAACCATGACGCGATTCCTTATCTTCGCGTGCGCACTCGCCGCATTGACAACGGCTTCGGGAACCGCGCAGGAGCCTGATTCGAGGGCGAACTTCTCCTCCGAGTCCGAGCTCGTGGTGCTCCACGTCGCCGTGAAAGACAACAAAGGCGGTTATGTGAGCGGCCTGGAGCAGAATGCCTTCAAGGTCTCCGAAAACAAGCGGCCGCAGCACGTAAGCTTCTTCCACAATCAGGATGCGCCAGTGACGGTTGGGCTGTTGATCGACAGCAGCGGCAGCATGGCTCCCAATCGCAATCTGGTGATTGCCGCGAGCATGGCATTTTCGAAGGCCATGAACACGCAGGATGAATTTTTCGTTCTTGGCTTCAACGAAGACCTGCACACCCCGCTTCCACCCGACCGGCCGTTCACGCAGAGCGAGCCGCATCTGCGCGTCGCGCTCGTCCAGGCAATCAAGGCGGTTGGGCAGACGGCAATCTACAACGCCGTGGACGCCGGACTGCATTACGTGCAGAAGGGTGAGTTCGAACGCCAGGTGCTCATCGTGCTGAGCGACGGCGGCGACAACGCGAGCAGCATTACCCGTGCGCAGGTATTGACCAGCGCGCAGGCGTCCAACGCCGTCATTTACACGATCGCGCTCGTCGATCCGATGGATCCGGAAGCCGACCCCGGGTTCCTGAGCCAGTTGTCCGATGCGACCGGCGGTATGGCCTTCCGGCCGAAGAATGCGCGTGAGATCGAAGACATTCTGCAGCGCGTCGCTCGAGACATCCGCAGCATGTACACGATCGGCTACGTGCCAGGCGAGGAGCCGGCATCCGCGCGCAGCCGCAAAGAGGAACTGCGCCGCGTCGCTGTCGACGTCAGGAGCGCCACGGGACAGAAACTCGCCGTGCGCACCCGTCGCGCGTATCTCGTCGACGGAGAGGAAGCTCACGGCGATGACCGATAACGCGCGCCTTGCGTGGCTCAATCGCGCGCTGGTCGTTCTGGGTGTGGTTTGCCTCGTGTTCTACAGCGCGGCAACCGTCAGTACGTGGCGCTATCAGCGCGATGCGAAGGCCGCGGTGAGCCAGATGATCGCGAATCCTGTTGCGGCAAGCGGGAAAGCCGCTCCGGTCGCTCCGCGAGTGTTGAAGAAAGGCGATTTGATCGGCCGCGTCGACATTCCCCGCATCAATCTCTCCGCGGCGATTGCAGAAGGGGACGATGACACGACGCTGGGAAAGGCCGTCGGACATCTTCCGGACACACCGATGCCGTGGCACCGCCGTGGCAACGTCGCGTTTGCCGCCCACCGTGACGGGCTATTTCGAAAGCTCGAACACGTCCGCATCGGCGATCTCGTCCACGTCGTCACCATCCGCGGCGAATTTCACTACCGGGTGACGAACACACAGATCGTCGATCCCAGCGAGCTGTCGGTCCTCAAGCCGACGAAGACCCCGACGGTCACTCTCATCACCTGCTATCCTTTCTCGTTCGTCGGAAACGCACCGCGCCGGTTCGTCGTGCAGGCCGAAATGGCCGACGTCGCCGGCACTGCGCTGAAGGGGTCGGTTGTGCGCTAGCGGGTAATTTTTCGACTTTCCACTTTCTACTTTCGACTTTCAACTTTCGACTTTCTACTATCAACTTTCACCCTTCTCAAATCCGCCGTGTCGCTCCAAGTTTTTCTCGAGTGGTTCACGAAGGGCTCCATCCTGCAACGCGTCGGCTTCCATATGAAGTGCGCGGACAGATTGTTCGGCGTCTTTCAGCGGCTGCATCGGGCTGAGGAGTTTGAAGTACCGGCATCGGCCTGGCGAACGTCCAGCGGATCGTCGCGCGACACGGCGGGCGTGTGTGGGCGGAAGCCGAGCTGGGGAAGGGCGCGACGTTCTACGTGGCGCTTCCGACGAATCGCTCACCGTCCGCTCTCGACCGGTCGTTGTCCTGAAAACCGGCGGGCCTTCGTTTCCTGAGTCAAGTTTTGTTGCGCGTCTGAGAAGCCATCCGTAGGATGGCTTCAGTGATGCGTCACGCCCTGTCCTGTTGTTGTTGTGGGTGCCGAGAAATTTCCGGCGTCTGCCGCGCGGTGTACAGGCTCGTCATGCAGCCCTGAGTCAGAAAGTCGGACTCAATCATCGTTTCGGAAAAAGGCCCGGAGAGTTCTCCGGGCCTTTTTTTGTCTATCGGTGTCATGTCCACCACGTCACGTTCGAGGAACAGGACCAATGTTGACTACACAAAAATCTTTCTGCTGGGGCTGCTGGCTGTGCTGACCTCGGCCGCGGCCCACGCCCAGCAGGGAAACACCGCGATCGTCGTCGGAATCGTCGCCGATCAGAGCGACGCGCGCCGATTCCCGGCGCGGTAGTCACGCTGACGCATCTCGACACCAACGCCGCTACCGAGGTGGTCACCGACGAGCGCGGCCAGTACCGGACGCCGCCGCTTCGCATCGGCCGCTATGAAGTGTCATCGAGCTCGCCGGCTTCAACGTTCCTGCAGTGCGACGTCGTCTGAACATCGGCGACGTGCGCACGGTGAACGCGAGCTGAGCTCGGCGAGATCGTCGGAGCAAGTCACGGTCGAGGCCACCGCGCCGCTGCTGAACCTGGCCGACTCGACGGTCGGCACGGTCATCACCAACAGCAGATCAAGGATCTCCCGCTCAACGGCCGCGACTACCTGCAGCTGGCGGCCCTCTCCGGCCGGCACGGGCGCTCGGCGGCGGCCTCAGGCATCAGTGTTGGGGGCCAGAATGGCGCGCAGGTCGCGTTCCTGCTCGACGGACAGGACAACAACAATCAGCAGATCGCCATTCGCGGATCAGAAGGAAGTCATCAAGCCGTCCATCGATGCCATCCAGGAATTCAAGGTCGTCACCAACGGCTATTCAGCCGAATACGGCCGTTCGTCATCCGGCGTCATCACCGTGGCGCTCAAGTCGGGCACCAACGAACTCTCACGGCGCGGTCTACGAGTTCTTCCGCGACGATGCGTTCGACGCGAAGGACTATTTTGCGACGGAAAGCAGCCGTACCGCCGCAACCAGTTCGGATCGGCGGCTCGGCTTTCCGATCGTGCGCGACGGACGTTCTTCTTCGGCGACTTCGAGCTCGGCACGATCCGCCAGACAGCAACCCGGTGATCTCGACGCTTCCCTCCGCCGGCGCAGCGTGCTGGGCCGGTTCTCGTCCTCGGTTCGCGATCCTCTCACCGGCCAGCCGTTCCCGGATAATCAGATTCCGGCCTCGCGGCATCGATCCGATCGCCGCCAAGATCGCTCGGTTACGTGCCGCTGCCTCAGACGGCGGCGGCGACGAACAACTTCCTCTACAACAGCCCACGCGACCAGGATGCGCAGAAGGGCGATGTCCGTATCGACCAGATTCATCGGCGGCAACCAGAACTTCTACTTCCGCTACAGCTTTCAGGACAACGGAGGACGGCTGTCGCCGCCCGCTGCCACCAGACGCCGACGGCAACATCTATTCAGGCGGCGGCGCCGAGACTTCGAAGAGCCAGAGCTGGGTAGCCGTCCACAACTATGTTTTGTCGCCGCGGCTGCTTAGCTCGATTCGCGTCGGCGCCAACAGCATCGCCTGGGCGAGCGAGATTCCCGACCAGTCGCTCAAGGGCATCGGCATCCCGGGCGTGGCCGAAGTCGGAGCCCGGGTTTCCACAGCTGTCGATCACCGGTTTTCCGAGTTGGGGTGTGACCAACACGCCGAACTACGACACGTCGACGGAACCGGCAGGTCTCCGGCGACCTCACCTGGACGCAGGGTGCGCACACGCTGAAGAGCGGCGTCCAGGTGAACTGGCTGCGAGACCAGCTTCCTCAGCTCGCAGCGTTCGAGCGGTCGTCTTCAACTTCAACGGCCAGTACACCGGCAACCCGTTCGCCGACTTCCTCCTCGGCTACGCCTCGGCGGCGAGCCTGTCGAAATGGGCCGAGCTCGAGTTCCGCACGCGCTACACCCACTTCTTCGTGCAGGACGACTGGCGGGTTACGCCGCGGCTCACCATCAACGCCGGCCTGCGCTACGAGCTGAGCCCGCCGCCCGTCGAGCGTCTCGATCGGATCGTGAACTTCGACATGGACACCGATCCGGCGAATCCGCGGCTCGTGGCCGCGGGCGAGGAGGGCGACGACTACGCCTCGCGCGCGCTCCAAGACGTCAACTACACCATGTTGGCGCCGCGCGTCGGCGTTGCCTACAGCCTGCCGGGCGAGAAGACGGTGGTACGCGGCGGCTGGGGAGTCTTCTACTCCAACATGATCACCGTCGGCGGCATGTCGTCGATGGAGATCAACCCGCCGAACCATCTGCGGATCGACCTCAGCACCGATCGCAACGTGCCGTCGGTCTTCCTCAGGACAGGCTTTCGCCGCGACGCGCTCACACCGCATTCGCCCGCAATGTGACGCTCGTCTCGCAGGATCGCAGCAGCAAGATGCCGACCGCGCAGCAGTGGAACGTGAACGTCCAGCACGAGCTGCCCGGCGCGGTGCTGCTCGACGTCGGCTACAACGGCAACTGGCTCTACAACGACTGGCGGTCGATCGACGGCAACCCGGCGCCGCCGGGCCCGGGCGACATCAACGCCCGGCGCCGCTTCACGACCGCGATCGTGCCCGGTACTACCGACGCCGATTACGCTGGCCAACGTCGTGCGCATCCAGAAAGACGGCTGGCCGCGCTACAACGGCCTGCAGACCAAGTCGAGAAGCGCTATGCAGGCGGCGTGTCGCTGCTTGGCGCCTACACGTGGTCGAAGACGCTGGGTCTCAGCTATCCGCCCGGCGGCGCCAACAACGTTTACCAGCACCGTTCGATCTCGTGGCGAGCGTGCCGTCGCCGAAAGCGATCGCCGCCATCACTTCGTGGCCAGCGGCATCTACGAGTTGCCGTTCGGACGCGACGATTCCGGCGCGTCGCGGCGGCGAGTGCGTCGCGTGCCGTTTCGGAGGATGGAGCGTGAGCCCGATCCTCACCATGACCTCGGGCGCGCCGCTCAACCTGACGGTCAACGGCAACCCCTCGAATACCGGCCAGTCCGACCGTCCCAATGTCGTCGGCGACTGGCGTCTCGATAATCCAACCGTCGGCCAGTGGTTCAACACGGCGGCATTCGTCGCCAACGAGGATACACGCTTCGGCAATGCGCCGCAGAACATGCTGCGCGGTCCTTCACGTTCAACCTCGACGTGGCGCTGCGCAAGTCGTTCCAGTTGTCCGATCGCCTGCCGCGGCGAAGTGCGGTTCGAGTCGTTCAACGCCACCAACACGCCGCCGCTTGGGAATCCCAACACACAGGTGGGTAATCCGAACTTCGGCCGCATCACTACCGCGGGTCCCGGCCGCAGTAATCAGCTGTCGCTCAAGGTGCTGTTCTGATGCGCGCCCTTACGTCGCGCGGATTTCTGTTGGTACTGTTCGCCGTCGGCGGCTCTGTCGCGGCGACGACAGGTGAGCGTGCACACGTCACCGCCCAGAGCAGGTGCCGGCAGGTCCCGCCACAGTCGGATGTCGGAGTGGCGTCTCAGCGCAGGCGACGCGTCGTCGATAAGTACTGCCTCGGTTGCCATAACCAGAAAGTGCGGAGTGGAGGGCTTGCTCTCGACGCGCTCGATGTAGCGCGGCCCGAGGTCCACGCCGATCGATGGGAGCGCGTCGTTCAGAAGCTGCGCGCCGGCGCGATGCCGCCGGCCGGCAGCCCGCGGCCTGACTCGCACTCCGTGGACGCAGCTGGCAGGCTGGCTCGAGGAGACCATCGATCGTGCGGCTGAAGTCGAGCCCGGATCCGGGCCGTACCAGCACGGTTCATCGGCTCAATCGCACCGAGTACCGCCACGCTATCCGGGATCTTCTGGCACTCGATGTCGACGTCACCCAGCTGCTGCCTGGCGACGAGACCGTCCGACAGCGGCTTCGACAACAACGGTGACGTCCTGTCGATCACGACCGCACATACTCGAGCGGTACATGTCGGCGGCGCGCAAGATCACGAGATTGGCGACCGGCCTGCTCAACGGCGGCTGGCTTCCAGACGTTCGATGTCCCGCTGCTGCTTCTGCAGGACGACAGGCAGAACGAAGATCTGCCGCTCGGATCGAGGGAGGAATTGCCGTGCGCCAAACTTCCCGTCAAACGGCGAGTATTTGATCAAGGTGCGGCTGCGGACCAACTGGCAGGACTACATCCTCGGGATGGGACGCGCCGCAACAGCTCGACGTGCGTTTAGATGGCCGGCTGCTGAAGCGGTTTGCGATTGGCGGGGAAGCGAAGGGCCGGCCGGCTCCGCTACCTTCACCATCGCCGAGTTCGGTGATCCCGAGTGGGAGGAGTACCTCCACCGCGCCGATGAAGGACTCGAAATTCGCGTGCCCGTCACTGCCGGTCCCCATTTGGTTGGCGTCTCATTCGTCAGACAACGTCCTGGAACCGGAAGGCGTTTTTCAGCCGCGGCAAGCCGGCGAGGTGTTGTCGAACGACGAGGTCTACGACGGAAATGCAGCGGTCAGCTCGGTCGCGATCGGCGGTCCCTATGACGTCGCCGCGGCGGGCGACACGCCGAGCCGCGCGGGCCATCTTCGTCTGCCGGCCGGAGCGCAAAGAACACGAGGAGCGCTGCGCGCGCACCATCCTTTCGCGTCTGGCCAGACGCGGGTATCGCCGCGCCGTAAACGAACAGGACATCAAGCCGCCTTCTGGAGTTTTTCAAGGCCGGCAGGGAACAGGGCGGAAGCTTCGACGCAGGTGTTCAGCTTGCCCTCGAGCGCCTTCTCGTCGATCCGGAGTTTCTCCTGAGGATTGAGCGCGACCCTGAAGGTGTGAGCCCTGGCCGTGCCTACCGCCTGGGAGATTTCGAACTGGCCTCACGGCTGTCGTTTTTCCTCTGGAGCAGTATTCCGGATGACGATCTACTCGACGCGGCAGAGCGCGAGAAAACTGCGGACGCCGGACGGAATGGCGCAACAGGTGCGCAGGATGTTGCGCGATTCGCGCGCCTCGGCGTTGATTCAGAACTTCGCCGCGCAGTGGCTGCACCTCAACAACCTCTCTGACGTCGTCGGCGATCCGGTCAATTTCCCGGACTTCGACGACAACCTGGTCGAGGCATTTCGATCGGAAACCGAGCTGTTCATCCGCAGCACCATTGCGGAGAACCGGAGCGTGCTCGATCTGCTTCGTGCTGACTACACCTACGTCAACGAACGGCTCGCCCGCCACTACGGCCTTTCGGGAATCTACGGCAGCCGGTTTCGCCGAATCACCCTGCCCGATCCGCAGCAGCGTGGCGGCATTCTCGGCAACGGCTCGGTGCTCGCCCTGACGTCGTATCCGACCCGCACCTCACCGGTGCTCCGGGGAAAATGGCTGCTCGACACCCTCCTTGGCGCTCCACCGCCGTCTCCTCCCCAGAACATTCCTGAGCTGCCGTTGCGTGGAGACAACGGCAGGGTTGCCTCGGTCCGCCAACGCCTCGAGCAGCACCGCAAAAACCCGGCGTGCGCGGCGTGCCATTCGACGATCGATCCGCTCGGGTTTGCACTCGACAACTTCGATGCGCTCGGCGCGTGGCGCACGGTGGACGAAGCGGGAACTCCGATCGACGCGAACGGCGTCATGCCAGGCGGGGTGAGAGTCGAGGGGCTCTCCGGTCTGAGGGAGCTGCTTCTCAGCAGGCCCGGGCAGTTTGCCGGCACCGTGACTGAAAAGCTGCTCGCGTATGCGCTGGGTCGCGCGCTCGACCATCGCGATCGGCCGACGGTCCGCAAGATCGTGCGTGACGCCAGGAACGACGACTACAGGTGGTCCTCGCTGATTCTTGGTGTGGTCGAGAGTCCGGCGTTCCGCATGCGCCGATCCGGAACAGACATCACGAGGAGCGCCCGGTAGCGATTCCTTTAACGATTGAAGAGGAGATAGGAACCATGAGAATGAAGTCACTCTCGAGACGGACAGTTCTGCGCGGCATGGGAGTCACCCTCGGCCTTCCCCTGCTGGATGCGATGGTGCCAGCCTTCTCGGTCCTCGCGCAGTCTGCGGCCAGGCCTCCCCATCGCTTCCAGGCGATTTATGTTCCGAACGGTATGGCGATGGAGCACTGGAGCCCGGCTGCCGAGGGAAGCGGCTTCGGCCTGACCCCCATCCTTCAACCGCTCGAGCCGTTCCGCGATCAATTGATCGTGCTCTCGGGTCTGCGGTCATCGTGGAGCTACGTCCACGCGGGCGCATCGGGGTCTTTTCTTACCGGCACAGCGCGCGGAGGACGTAGCGAGACCGAAATTCTCGCGAGTACGTCGATCGACCAGATGCTGGCTCGCGAATTCGGCAAGCAGACGCAGTTGGGCTCCCTGGAAGTCTCGATGGACAAGTTTGCGAGCGCTGGACAGTGCACCGCCGGATTGAGCTGCGCTTACACACAGACGATCTCGTGGCGGACGCCAACGATGCCGCTGCCGATGGAGAACAACCCACGTGCCGTATTCGAGCGCCTGTTCGGCGACAGCGGGTCGGCAGCGCCAGCGGCGCGACTGGCCCGGATCCATCAGAGCAAGAGCATCCTCGATTCAGTCACAGGCAAGCTTGCCCGCCTCAAGAGCACGATAGGGCCCGGAGATCGCACCAAGTTGACGGAGTACACGGAAGCCGTCCGCGACGTCGAGCGCCGCATTACTCTCGCCGAGGCACAAAGCGCCACCGAGCCGGCCGCTCTCGAAGACGAGCCGAGCGGGATTCCGCGCGAGTTTGAGCCGCACTTGGCGCTGATGTTCGATCTGCAATTGCTGGCGCTCCAGTCGGATCTCACCCGCATCGTCACCTTCATGATGGGACGTGAACAGAGCACGCGCACCTACCCGCAAATCGGCGTCCCCGACGCACATCATCCACTCTCGCACCACGACAATGTGCCGGAGCGGATTGCGCAAATGGCGAAAATCAACGCGTACCACACAACACTGCTGTCGGGTTATCTCGCCAAATTGCGCGCCACGCCGGACGGAGACGGCTCCCTCCTCGATCACATCACGCTGCTCTATGGTGCGGGCATTTCAAACAGCACACGGCACTCGGGAACGGATCTTCCGCTGCTTCTCCTGGGCGGCGGCGCGGGGGCGCTGAAGGGAGGGCGGCACCTGAAATACCCAAGCGATACCTCCAATGCAAATCTGCTCGTGACACTGATGGACAAGCTGGGCGTGCCGATTGACCGGCTTGGCAACAGCACCGGCCAGTTAGGCATCGATGCGCTCTCAGGACTGTGATGTGCGCTACAGGAGGACACCGATGATCGGAAGAATGCGAGTCTGGACCTGGATTGTTGCGTTGACGCTCCTCGCGCCACGAGCCGGCGTGGGAGCACCAAACGACGGGGACGGATCGACGGCGCTGCACTGGGCGGTCTATCACGACGATGTTGAAGCGACCGAGCGTTTGATTCGCGCGGGAAGCGACGTCAATGCCGCGAACGATCTCGGTGCCACTCCGCTGTGGTTTTCGTGCGAAAACGGCAGCGTTCGGATCGTTCGACAGCTGCTCACCGCCGGCGCGAGTCCCAATGTCGCGCTCTTGTCGGGCGAAACGCCGCTCATGACGGCGGCACGCGGCGGAAATGTGGAGGTTGTCGAGGCGCTGCTTGCAAGCGGCGCCAACCCTGACGCCAAAGAACCGTCACGCAATCAGACCGCGTTGATGTGGGCGGTGTCGCAGCGTCACCCCGGCGTGGTGCGGGCGCTGCTGCAATATGGCGCCGATCCGAACGCCCGGTCCACCAGCTACACCCAGGTGGTGAAGACATCGCCTCAGGCCACCAATCCCGCCTACATAAGCGAATTCAGGCAAGGGGGATTCACGCCACTGCTGTTCGCCGCGCGAGTCGGCGATCTCGCCTCCGCGCGACTGCTCGTGGCGGCAGGCGCCGACGTCAATGACCAGGCGGCGTCTGGCGCGAGCGCCGCAGTCGTGGCCGCGCACAGCGGGCACGGCGACCTGGCCTCCTATCTGCTCGACGCCGGCGCCGACGCGGCTGGGGCCGACGCCGGGTACACGTTGCTGCACGCCGCGCTCCTGCACCGCGACCGTGCGCTGGTCGTGCGGGCCCTCGAAAAGGGCGCAGATCCGAATGTTTCTGTTCTGCGACCAACGCCGATTCGCCGAGACAGCGTGGACTTCTACCTCGACCCAAGCTTTGTCGGGGCGACGCCGTTATGGCTGGCGGCGCGTTTCAATGCGCCAGACATCATGCGAGTGTTGCTGGCCCATGGAGCCGATCCGCGCGTCATTCACCGGCCGACCTATTTCATCGGTGAGGGGCCGGCTCGGCCAAAAGATGCGCCGCCGTCGCCCGACCCGGACCGCCGCCTGATCGAAGAGGGGGATACCACGACGGTGATGGCTGCCGTGGGGCTGGGAGGCAGAAGGCCGCTGTTCTCTGTTGAGCTGGCTGGGCGTCTCGCCGAGACCGCGCGCGGTGACGCGCGACGAACGGCGACAGACGAAGCGATCGTTCTGGAAACGGTCATGGTCGCCATCGAGTCCGGCGCAGATGTCAATCTGGCGAACGCCGAGGGCAAGACAGCATGGCAGGCGGCGACCGAGCGTGGATACGATCGCGTCGCCGCATATCTTGTCGAACGCGGCGCAGTGCCAATCGCTCAGCGCACGAACGGACAGCCATTGGCAGTGCGCCGGTAAGCGTCATGCCGACTGTCTTCTCTCCACGCCGTTGAGAGCGGCAAACGAATTCCTGAAAACCTCAAGATTGGTGGCCTTGAGGTTTCCCGAGGCCTGATGTGCCCATGCCGCTGAGGCAGGCAAGAAAAGGAAGGTTTCCGGCCCAAGGCAGACGTAAACGTATTCGGCGATGCCGCGGTACCGGAACTGCGGCAGGTCGGCTGCCTCCTCCGAATGCAGCGAGGAGTCTCGCAGGGCAACCAGATGAGTGCCAATGCGTGCGATTCGGGTTCGGTATCCATGGCGCGATCGAACCGGTTGTACGGTCGCAGTTTCGAAGTGAGACCGGGCGTGTCGGAAAAAGGTGCGGAACAACGGGTCCTGCAGGAGCCGCCGGCGGTGCTGGTGCTGCGCGCATATCCGCTGACGTGCGTGTCCGGTCGGTGCGCCGGGCAACAGATCGCGATGCCACTGGCGCACGCGTTCGCGCGAGACACCGAAATGGGTGGCAATCGTCGCGAAGGTCACACAGGGTTGTTCCAGCAGTGCAATCAACCGTTGCTGCGACCCGGCGCCATAGCGTTCCTCGAACACGCTCGGCGGCACTTCTTCGGTTGCGCGCGTTCTGTCGAGCAGCGCTGAAAATCCCGATTCCCGTTTTGTCATCACCGCCATCCACCTCGTCCTCAAAATGAAAAAGGCCCGGAAGATTCACTCCGGGCCTTCGAGTCGATCGCGGTGATGATGAATTAACAGTTCACAAATGCAGTACTGGCACACCGCGCCGAAACGGACCTGGAGATCGCAATGGTCCGACAACACGAGAGGTGGAAAAACGCGCGATGCATTGAGTATATGTTGGAGCGCGATGCGAGTTGCGTCAACTAACTTTGACTTTGATCATGAAATTGGCGTCACGTCTCAATGGGCGAAAGTGCGATCAAATCTCGCCGACGAACACGCGGATTCTCTTCGGCGTCACATAGAGGCGCTCGCCGATCTTGGGATTGAGCGTGTCATAGTGATCTCTCGCCACGTCCACTTGCAGGAGCTTACGGTCATCGTCCAGCAGTTCCAGCTTGACGATTGCGCCTGCCAGATTCGCGGTCTCCAGAATGGCCCACAGCCCGCCGCCGGCGTCGGCCCTCGCGACGTCGAGCTCGTGAGGGCGCGCGTACCCGGCTGCCGGTCGGGCCTCCATCGCCGGGTGTTCGGGATAATCGACCGCGAGTGGCCCGAGCAGCGCGCGTCCCTGCTCGACGCGCCCGTGAAAAATATTCACGTTGCCGAGAAAGTTCATCACGAACGGGCTCGCCGGCCGCTCGAACACTTCGACGGGGCTGGCGTCCTGCTCGACCTTGCCTTCGTTCATGATCACGATCCGGTCGGCCAGCTCCAGCGCTTCTTCCTGGTCGTGCGTGACGAACACGCTCGTTAGATGGATTTCTTCATGGAGCCGGCGGAGCCAGCGGCGCAGCTCCTGACGGACCTTGGCATCGAGTGCCCCGAACGGCTCATCGAGCAGCAGCACCTTCGGCTCAACCGCGAGGGCCCGTGCCAGCGCCACGCGCTGGCGCTGCCCGCCCGACAGCTGCGATGGATACCGATCGCCGAGGTAGTCGAGCTGCACGAGCTTCAATAAATTGGTGACCTTGGCGGTGATCTCCGTGTTCGGCGGGCGATGCGCGCGCGGGCGCACGCGAAGGCCGAACGCGACGTTCTCGAACACGGTCATGTGGCGGAAGAGCGCGTAGTGCTGAAAGACGAAACCGACGCGGCGTTCGCCGACCTGCCGGTTCGTCGCATCCTCCCCGTCGAACAACACACTCCCGCCATCGGGCGACTCGAGCCCTGCAACGATGCGAAGCAGCGTTGTCTTTCCGCACCCCGACGGCCCGAGCAGCGCCACGAGCTCGCCAGGACGGACCGCGAAGCTGACGTCACGGAGTGCCGTGAAGTTACCGAATTTTTTAGTGACGCCTCTGATGTCGATGCCCATTGGGTGAAACTAAGAACTAAGAACTAAGAACTAAGAACGGGACGCGCCGATCTGTTCGAGTGGCTGCATCGAGCGCTGGGTCCGGATTTCTACGATCGTCTTGAGAATCAGCGTGATGATTGCGAGAAACGCGAGAAGCGACGCGACAGCGAAGGCCGCCTGGAACTGATACTCGTTATAGAGGATTTCCACGTGCAGCGGCAGCGTGTTGGTCAACCCTCGAATGTGTCCGGACACGACTGAGACGGCGCCGAACTCGCCCATTGCGCGAGCGTTACAAAGAATGACGCCATAAAGCAGTCCCCATTTTATGTTCGGCAGGGTGACGCGGAAAAACGTCTGCAGGCCGCTGGCTCCCAGCACGCGCGCCGCTTCTTCTTCCTGCGACCCTGTTGCCTCCATCACCGGAATAATCTCCCGCGCCACGAACGGGAAAGACACGAAGACGGTAGCTAGTACGATGCCGGGAATGGCGAACACGATGCGGATGTCATTGTCGATCAGCCAGGGTCCCAGATACCCCTGACGGCCGAAGAGGAGCACGAATACCATCCCGGAGATGACCGGCGACACGGCAAACGGCAGATCGATCAGCGTAATCAGGAACTGCTTTCCGCGGAACTGGAACTTGCCGATCGCCCACGCCGCGGCGACCCCGAAGACGAGGTTCGCGGGAACCGCGATGGCGGCCGCGGTCAATGTCAGCGTGAGCGCCGCGACGGCGTCGGGTTCGGAGATCGCATTACGGTAGGCCGTCCATCCCAGCCGAAACGCTTCCGTAAACACGGCCACCAGCGGCACGGCGAGAAAGAGCAGCAGAAAACCCAGCGCCAGCGCGGTCAGCAGCCACCTGATTGGCGCGGGCTCGGTGAGGCCTTTTTTCGGATCGCGCGTGCGCCCGGTCTCCACGTGTGCCATCAGTGCGCCAGCTTCCTGCTGCTCCAGCCCTGCAGCGCGTTCACCGTGAGCAGCAGCGTAAACGAAATGAGCAGCATCACGACGGCTATCGCGGTGGCCCCGCCGTAATCGTATTGTTCGAGCTTCGTGATAATCAGCAACGGGGAGATTTCCGTGCGCATCGGCATGTTGCCCGAGATGAACACGACGGAACCATACTCTCCGACGGCCCGGGCGAAGGCGAGGGCAAATCCGGTCAGCCACGCCGGATACAAATACGGCAGGATGATGCGCCGCAGGACGTACCCGCGGCTCGCGCCGAGGCTGGTTGCCGCCTCTTCGATTTCCACGTCGAGATCTTCGATGACCGGCTGCAGCGTCCGCACCACGAACGGCAGTCCGATGAACACAAGCGCGATGGTGATCCCCAGCGGCGTGAACGCCACTTTGATGCCGAGCTTGTCCAGAGGCGCACCAAGCCATCCGTTGGGCGCGTAGAGCGTGGTCAGGGTGATGCCGGCGACAGCCGTGGGCAGCGCAAACGGCAGGTCGATGAATGCATCGACGACGCGTTTGCCCGGGAAACGGTAGCGGGCGAGCACCCACGCGACGATCAGGCCAAACACGGCGTTGACGGAAGCCGCGGCAAGAGCGGCGCCGACACTCAACTTATACGACGCGACAACACGTGGATCGGTAATGGTGGTCCACATCGCGCTCCAGCCCATGCTCGCCGTCCTCAGGGGCAGCGTCATGAGCGGGATGAGCACGATGAGACACAGGTAAAACACCGTGAATCCCAGCGTGAGCCGGAAGCCCGGCAGCACGCTGGGTTGTCTGTTTCTCAACATCCGCGACGTATTCTACTTTCCGCCGGGCCGGTAGATCAGGTCGAAGCTTCCGCCATCGGCGAAATGCGTTTTCTGGGCGTTTTCCCAGCCGCCGAATGCCTGATCAATCGTGAACAGTTTCACCTGCGCGAACGTGGCCGCGTATTTGGCCGCCACTTTCTGGTCGCGCGGGCGATAGTGATGTTTGGCCGCCAGTTCCTGGCCCTCGGGTGTGTAGAGATATTCCACGTAGGCCCGCGCAACCGCGCGGGTTCCCTTGCGATCGACCACCTTGTCGACGACCGCGACGGAAGGCTCCGCGAGGATGCTCAACGTCGGCGTGATGATGTCGACTTTGTCCTTTGCCTCGGCGAGCGCGAGGTACGCCTCGTTTTCCCACGCCAGGAGCACGTCGCCGATGCCGCGTTCGAGGAAAGTCGTCGTGGAGCCGCGCGCGCCCGAGTCGAGCACCGGAACGTTCTTGTAGAGCGCGGCCACGAATTCGCGCGCCTTCGCGTCGTTGCCGCCTGGCTGCTGGCGTGCGTACTCCCACGCGGCGAGGTAGTTCCAGCGCGCCCCTCCGGATGTCTTGGGGTTCGGCGTGATCACCTGAACGCCCGGCTTGATCAGGTCGTTCCAGTCCTTGATTCCCTTGGGGTTTCCCTTGCGCACGAGAAAGACGATCGTCGACGTGTACGGCGCGCTGTTGTGCGGCAGGAACTTCAGCCATCCCGGCGTGATGAGGCCGGACTTCGAAATAGCTTCCACGTCGTAGGCCAGCGCCAGGGTGACGACGTCGGCCTCGAGGCCATCGATGACCGATCGCGCCTGCGCGCCCGATCCGGCGTGCGACTGGCGGATGCTGACTTTCTGGCCGCCGGACTTGGCCGCCCAGAATTTCGCGAACGCTTCGTTGAATTCCTTGTACAACTCCCGCGTCGGATCGTAAGAAACGTTGAGCAGCGTCGTTTGCGCGAGCGCGGCTGATGGGGCGCCGAGTACCTGCAAGGACGGCAAGAAATGCGAGAAGGCGTGTCATGGTCGGCTCCGTGTGGTTAAAAGTTGAGCTGCGTGCGGAACACGTAAGCGTTTTCGGGCTTTCGCGCCGTCGCCGCGTTGTCGTCGAATTCAGCGCGCTCGTAGTTGAAGACGTACTTGAGATTCTGCGTGAGGTACCAGTTGACGCCGAGGGTCCACGCCTCGATCTTCCGGCTCGATCCCGCGGCTGCGAAGTCGCGCGTGAACGCGATGTCTTCGATCTTCAGCGTATGGTAGCGGGCCGCTACCTGGAACGCACCCCAGTGGCCGTTGCCGAAGTCGAAGTTGTTGAGCGGGCGAATGCCGGCGCTTGCATCAGTAGCCGCTTCGCCCGTCAACACGTACGAGCCTGCAATCTGCCAGGCGTCCTTGGACACGTCTTCGGACACCCCGCCTTTGCGTATCGGTGATTCGGTGTGGACACTCTCGAACCATCCGCCGAATCGCCGGTGGAAATAGAACACCTGCGGCGAATACCGGGTGCGCGTGCCCTCGATCGTCACGCCGCTGTAAGCGAAATATTGCTGCTGAAGCGACTGCGAGCGGAGAGTCGGAAGGGCTCCAGTTCCGTTCTGCTCGCCGACGGAACCCGACGCGGCCAGGCCGAGTCCCCTCAGCGGGCTCGTGGCTCTTTTGGTGAAGGGGCGGACGATCACCCTCCCTGATACGTCCTTGCCGTCGGCGAGATCGAGGTCACTGCTCCCACCATCGGCCACACCGTTCATCAATCCGGCGAGATAGCTCACGACGCCGCCGGAAATGTCGCCCAGCACCTGCACTCCGACGTCACGATTGGGAGCAAGCGCCGTCGGCAAACCTCGCTCGAAGAACAGCATGTTCGACGCCGAATGCAGCCGCTCCATGCCGAATGGGGTTTTGCCTTTTCCCGCCCGCAGACGGAACGCCGGCGAAAAAATCGTGTCGACGTAGGCATCCTGGACGACGAGAACGCCGAGGGCGAAGTCGGGATTCAGGTAGAACTCGAACCGCCGCGAGAGCCGCCCACGCAGGCTGGGGCGCACCCGGCGGATCAGAAAGGTGTCGTTGACGAGCCGGTCGTCATCGCCTGACGTGAACCGGCCATCGGCGTGCACGAGGAGACCTATCTGGAGACGGAAATCACCATTGGCCGACTGGATGAAGAAGCCGTCCTGCCAGCCTGCCGTAACAGGTGAAGCGGGTGCCGGCGCCTGCGCTGGCGCCGGTGCCGCCGTCTGCGACCACACATCCGAAGGAAGAACAAGCGCCGCGAGCACGACCAAAAAGACACCCGAAATCACGCGCATAGCCAACTTAACCTTCCCTCGTTCGTGCTGTCTGCCGGTCAGTTCCGTCGCCGATCGCAGCCGCATTCGCAGAGTCACGCCGACGGTTCTTGGCTCGCCCGGCAGACCGACGAACAGCCCGGAGTTGCCCGGCGCCGCGGAAAGAAGCTCGAAGTAGTCCTTGTCCAGCAGATTCCGCGACCACAAGGAAACGGACCACCCGTCGGCCCAGCGGAAGCCGACCCTGGCATTAATCAGGGCATATTCGTCGATGACCAGGTATTGCGACGCACTCGCGCTCGAGGAGAAAATTCGAGCGATAGCTGGAGTCGATCGCGCCGAAAAACTCGCCGGACCGGCCGGCCATGGTGGCGGATTGTGTACTCGCCGCCGAGCGAAAAGGCCCACCTGGAAATGCCGGGGAGAGGCGAGCCCGAGATGTCCTTCACCTGCGGACCACCCGTGTCCTCGAGTGGAGGCGGCGCGTCAGGAAACGAAGTGTACCTGCCGTCGGTGTAAGCGATCGCGTTGTAGAGAGTGAAATTACTGTTCAGCCTGGCATTGCCGTCGAACTCGACTCCCCGCACGCGTACTTTCTCCGCGTTGGCAAGATAACCTCGGAGCACGCCGACCTGCGCGTTGACGACGTTCGCCTGATAGTCCTTGATATCGGTGTTGAAGAGAGTGATGTTGGCAGTGACCCCGCGGAACGGTTGCGTCTTGAACCCGACCTCTGCGTGACGGACGTCTTCCGGTTTGACCGTCGCCGCACTGAGCACGGGCCGTCCGAGAGCATCAGTAGGCACACCTGACAGGTTCAGGCCGATCGACTTGAAGCTCGTGGCGTAGGTTGCAAACGCGTTGACGGGAAGCGCAACCTGATACGCCGCCGTGAGCTGACCGGAGAGGTTCATGTCATCCGCGCCGGCCTTATAGGTTTGCGGCGCGAGAATCGAACGTTGCAATGCGATGAGCACGGGGTCGGTCGTCTGCAGCCCACCGTAGACCTGCGTGTCGAAGTCCACTCTCTTGTCGTCGTAGTTGAAACGGAGACCGGGAAGCAGGCGCAGTCGACTGGTCACCGCCCATTCTGCCTGCCCGAACACCGCGGCGCTGACATTGCTGGATCGGATGTCGGAGGATTGCCCGTATCCGTCGAGCAGTCCCGGCGTTGCCGCCGCTGGACTCGGCGCGAGCAGAAAACGCGCCGCGGCTGATCCCTGTTCCTGCTTGCCCGTCGAGGTGATCGCCTGATGGAAACCAAACACGCCGAACACGACGTTGACGTCTGGATTGATGTCGGCGGTATAACGGATTTCCTGGGTCCACTGACGCTGCTTCGACGGATTTGCCGACACCGTCGTCACAGGAAGTCCGATGAAGTCGCGGTCGTTCGATGGATCCCAGTCCCAGTAGCGCCACCCCGTGATGGCCGTCAATCGTCCGCGCCCGAACGACCGGTCGATCGTGAGCGACGCACCGCCGAGATTCTGGTTGGACTGCCAGGCGGTATCGGTATCGGTGACCCGGTCGTACCCGTTGAAGCTGGGCGGGGTATATCCGAGGTCCGCTGCGATTTGTTCGGTACTGACGGTTCGCCGGGCGAAGTGTCGGCGCAACACCCGCGACGACCTGCGCATATCCGATCGGACGCTGCCGTGTATTGTCTGCCGCCAACGAAATCGCGGTCTTGGCCGACGGCGTATACAGCACCTGACCTCTCAACCCGAGATTGTTGAGACCGTTCAGTTCCCGCCGCAGGTCCGTGTGGTAGATTGTGCCCTGACGCGTCGTGCCCGAAAAGGACAATCTCCCCGCCACCGTCTTCAGCAGCGGGCCGGCCAGCGAGGCCTTCGCCTGTACCAATCCGAGTGAGCCGTAGTTGAGCTCGATGTCGCTTTCAGGCGAAAAGCTCGGCTTTCGGGTCGTCACGTTGATCGCACCGGCCGTCGTGTTCTTGCCGAAGAGCGTTCCCTGGGGTCCGCGCAGCACTTCAATTCGTTCCACATCCAGGAAATCGAGTGTCGCCGAGGCCGGACGGGCATAGTAGGCGCCGTCTATGTACATGCCGACTCCAGGCTCGATGCCGTCGTTGGTCAGCCCGAACGGCGCCCCGAGCCCGCGGATGTTGATGGACGAGTTCCGCGGATTCGATGAGTAGAACTGGACGGTTGGAACGAGCTCTTTCAGTCGGTTGACGTTGAATGCGCCGGAATCGGCAACCAGGTTTCCGCTCAGCACGGATACTGGAATCGGAACCTCCTGGGCCACCTCCTCGATGCGGCGCGCAGTCACTACGACGCCCTCCGAGAACCGTGCCGGCTGCAACGTGATTTCCACCACCGGCGTCTGGCTCGCTTCGACGACTATCCGGCGAACCGCTGTTTCGAAGCCGTCCAGGACTGCTTCGACCCGGTATTGGCCGGGCACCAGTGCGGGAGTGTTGAACGAGCCTTGCTCGTTGCTCGTGGCCTCGACGGCGACACGCGTGGCTTCGTTGATGACACGGACGGTCGCACCAGGAATTGACGCCCCGGAAGAGTCGCGGATGATGCCTGTGACGGCACTCGGCGCGTCCTGCGCGAGCGACGCGGCCGCAGTGAGTGCGATAACGAGAATTCCAGCGAAGAGTCTGATCGATATATGACGAAGGGACATGTTTTTCTCCATGCGCCGCGATGCGGCGGAGTCAAATTGCACACCAGTTGTGATGGTTCAACAGCCGGCGGATTTGACTAGGAGAAAGGCGCTCGAGGAGTGTTGACTGAAGCTGCTACCTAGCTGCCGCCGGCACGATACACGCGCAGCGACAACATGCTGCCGATGTGGTGTGCCGGTGGAGAAGGGACGAGCGCATCAAGACCGGACATTTATATGGCAGAAACCCGAGGCTTGTCAAATCGTGGGGTGCGCCTCTCACAGCGGGTAAACTTCCTACTCATGAGCGATGATGAGAAGCCGAAAAGCGCGGTCGAGCTCGCGATGGAGCGGATGCGCCGCAAAGATGTGGACGGCGGCGTTGTAGGACGGCCTCCGACGGACGAGCAGAAGGCGGCGCTCGCCGAAGCACGCAGCCTTCACGCGTCGAAGGTCGCGGAGCTCGAAATTCTGCACAAATCAAAGATGGCAGCCATGTTCGATCCGGCCGAGCGAGCCCGAGCTGACGAAGACTACCGGCGCGACCTGACCCGGCTGAATGACGACCTCGAGCGAAAGATTGGGAAAATACGCGGATAATTGGATTGCTTTCCGAGCGCACATTCCGGACAATGTGCTATCACGTACGCCGTGAGTGTAATAACGAGGTTTCGCCGGTTTTCCCCCGGTTTCACCGCCTTTCCCCAGAATCCCCCCACCTTTGGCCCGGCACGTCTTGTGCAAGGGGCTACAGGGAGTTTAGGCCTAGACCTGTACTACCGAGCAGGAGGAGACAATGTCGCGACGTTTTGGAATCCTGACCCTTGTCGGTGCCTTGATTTTAGTCACCGGCGAAGTGCGGGCTCAGGGCCAGGCAGGGCAGCCACAGATGGAGGAGACCATCCGCCCCGCTACCACCAGTATCTATGGCGATACGGGCCTTTGGTTCGTACCCACTGGAGAAGTGCTGCGTGACGGCACCTGGTCGGCCAGCGCTTACCGTCTCAATTGGGACGTGCGCCAGGGCTTCACCGACATCTCCCATTTCGAAGGCACCTTCGCCTTTGGCGTGAAAAATCGCGCCGAAATCTTCGGGGCCATCCGACTCATAACCCGCATCGATCGCGACACGCGGCCCATCTTCGGCTTCGGCGGTGACGAGTTCGGCGGTGTCGATAACAGCTACCCGTTTGTGAAAGAGGGCTGGTCCGGCAACGACTTTGGCGACACGTTCCTCGGCGGCAAGTTCAATTTGATGTCGGAATCGCGCCAGAATCCAGTGGCCGTCGCGCTGCGAGCCATGCTGAAGGTGCCGACCGGGTCTGCCGACGACGGTTCGGGCACCGGCAAGATGGACTTCCAGATCGACGGCATCGTCAGTAAAGAAGTCGGAAGTGTCGCGGAAGTCTCCGGCAGTATCGGATACCGTCACCGCGGCGATCCCGACGAGTACGACCTGTCGAGCGGCATCCCATTCGGTATCGGCGCGCAGTTTCCGACCCGCAGCGCTCTGAAGTTCACGACTGAATGGTACGGAGAAATCTTCAGCGAAGATGTCGTGACGCGTTTGATTCAGCCGTCGCCGGCATCGATTAACGGCGTGGACGGCAGCATTCCGCCGATCACGTCGGAACTTCCGATGCAGAGCACGCTGATGTTCGGCGCCACGTGGCAGGCCAGCAACGGGTTCTTCGCGGGCGGCGGGCTCAACTGGTCGTTAAAAGCGGAAGATCGCGAGGACCTCGGAGTCGACAGCGACGACAACTTCGGCACGAAGTTCGGCTGGCAGTTCCGCATCGGGTACCACCCCGGTGTCGCCGGCATCCCCGTTCCACTTCCGCCGCCACCAGCGGCGGCGCCCCCCGTTGTCGCGCCGGAGCACACGCTTACCGTAGACGCCCAGTGCAACCCGTGCACGGTCGAAGTCGGTGGGACGTCGAAGGTCACCGCGACGGCTAAAGACTCGATCGGATGTGTCATCACTTATCAGTGGAGCGCTCCGACGGGCACGTTCGCGAACCCGGCCCAGCAGAACACAGCCTGGACCGCGCCCAATACTCCCGGCACCGTTCCGGTCACTGTGACGGGCACCTGCCCGACCGACAAGGTTTCGGCCTCAGACACGGTAAACATTCAGGTCGTGCCTCGCGCGGTAAAGACGATTACGTTCGAAGACGTTTACTTCGACTTCGACCGCTTCACGCTCACCGACGCGGCGCAGCGCATCCTGGCGCAGGCCGTCGAGGCGTTGCGCGCCGATCCGACGCTGCGTGTCCGCATCGAAGGACATACGTGCAGCATCGGCACCGCTGAGTACAACCTTGCGCTTGGCGACCGCCGGGCTCGTTCCGTGCAGCAGTACCTCGTGTCGAACGGCATCGGGGCCGATCGATTGACGACAGTCAGCTTCGGCGAGGAGCAGCCGAAGTACGACAACTCACGCGAAGAAACGCGCCGCCTGAATCGCCGCGCGGCCATGACGGTGCAGCTCGTCGCCGGCAACTAAGGGGGAATGTTTATGAATCGCTACGTAAACATCGGGTTAGGCTGCGGATTGGCAGCCGTGATGGTTGCAGGAGTGGGCCTGTCGGCACAGGCCAAGCCGCAAACTGCCAAGCCCGCGACTGAACAGCAGGCGGGGAGTGCGGTCAACCTGGGATCGGTACGGATTCCCCGGGCCGTCAAGGCAGACGGTCAAGCCCTTGAAGCCGGCACATATCAGGTGCGCGTGACGGAAACGCCCGCCACGCCGCCGGCTGCCGGGCAGACGCCTCAGCTCGAGCGGTGGGCCGAATTCATGCGTAACGGCAAGGTGGTCGGCAGGGAAGTCGTGACGGTCGTGCCCGCGAGCGAAATCAAGCAGGTCGCCGAAATGACTCCCCCTCCAGCCGGAGGGTCTCGCGCGGAAGTGCTGAAGGGTGGCGACTATCTGCGGCTCTGGATCAACAGCGGCGGGAACCATTACCTGATTCACTTCAATATCTGAGCTGTCCAGCTGGTAGCCATTTAGCCAGTAGCTGGTAGCCATTGCAGCGAACGTCGCTGTGATGGTTACCAGTTTTTTTCGCCCTGACCGCCTTTTTTCCCCCTCCTGACCTCGTCAACTCCGGCGTACAGCTTGCAGGTATGCGTGGCGCTATGCCTCGTGCAATCTGGAAAGGCTCAATCGCGTTTGGACTTGTTTCGATTCCCGTCGAGTTGCATACGGCCGTCAGGGATCACCGGCCCAAGTTCCGCATGCTGCACGCGAAGGACAAGGCACCCGTCCGCTACGAGCGCGTCTGCCAGCGGGAAGGGAAACCCGTCGCGTGGGAAGACCTGGTCAAAGGATATGAATACGAGAAGGGTCAATACGTCATTCTGACGAAAGAAGATCTCAAGGCGGTCGCGCTCAACAAGGACCGCGCCATCGAGATCATGGATTTCGTCAAGAGCGACGAGATCGACGATCGATATTTCGAGACGCCCTATTACCTGACTCCTCAGAAAGGCTCGCACCACGCTTACGCGCTGTTGCGCGACGCGCTCAAAGAATCCGGAAGTGTCGGCATCGCGAAAATCATCATTCGCGAGGCGCAACATCTGTCAGCCGTCGAAGTGATCGACAACGCGCTCGTGCTGACGATGCTGAGATACGCAGACGAACTCGTCGACACATCGCAGCTCGAATTTCCCGGCGGCGAAAAGGTTCGGAAGGGTGAGCTGGACATGGCCAAGATGCTCATCGAGAACCTGGCTTCCGAATGGGATCCATCGAAATATACCGACGAGTATCGCGAAAACCTGATGAAGCTGATCAAGGCGCGGATCAAAGGGGAAAAACCGAAGTTGCCGGCTGCTGAAGCGCCGCCGGAAGGAAAGGTCGTCGACTTGATGGACCGGCTGCGGAAGAGCCTCGAGGCGAGCCAGGGCGCGAAACGTCCGGCGCGTTCCCGGGCATCGAAGTCCGTTCGGCCGAGGCATGGCAAGAAGAAAGGCGGCCGGGCTGCGTGATGCCGCGGATTCGTCTTGCTCTCGTCGTCGTGTTCGCCCTAATTGGAGCCTCCGCGTGCCGCGAAACAGGCGACGTGCAGGTGTCGTCGATCAAGTTCACAGGGATGCAGGCGGTGTCCGCCGGCGACCTCAAAGCAGTGATCGCGACGCAGGAAAGCGGATTTCTGCCGTGGTCGCGCCGGCGCTTCTTCGATCGCCAAGCGTTCGATGAGGACGTCAAGCGCCTGCAGGCGTTTTACACCGATCGGGGCTATCCCGACGCAAAAGTCCTCGGCGTCGACGTGCAGTTCAACGACGCGAAGGACAAGGTCGCCATCACGGTGCAGATTTCCGAAGGCGAGCCGGTCCTCGTCAGCAACGTGTCGTTCGAAGGGCTCGACGTCATTCCGGCCGATCACCTCGAGACGCTGCAGGCCAGGCTCCCGATAAAATCCGGAAGCCCGCGCGACCAGCGGTTGATACTCGCAAGCCATGACATGGTCGTGGGCGAGCTCCGCGATCATGGCTTCCCGTACGGCTCGGTCCGGATGCTCGAGCGCCCCGAGGCGGAACCGCGCCGCGTCCAGCTCGCGGTGGCGGCCGACCCCGGGCCGAAGTCGGTGTTCGGCGCGATCGCCATCGAAGGCGTCGCATCGGTTGACGAGGAGGTCATTCGACGCGAGTTGGGGTTCGCCGAGGGTGATCTGTATCAGCTCAGCCGCATTGCCGAAACGCAGCGCCGTCTCTACGGTCTCGAGCTGTTTCAGTTCGTCAACGTCTCCCCGAAACTGCCGGAAGATCGGTCGCCGCGCGTGCCGGTCGTCGTCACCGTCCTCGAGGGTAAACATCGGCGTCTTCAGCTCGCGGCGGGCTACGGGTCCGAGGAAAAAGGCCGCGCGCGCATCAACTGGCGCCATGTCAACTTCGGCGGCGGTGCGCGGACGGGCGAGACCGAGGCAAAGTACTCATCGCTCGAACAGGGCCTCCGAGCGTCGTTCATCGAGCCATTCATGTTTCAGCGCGGCCTGTCGATGCGGATAACTGGCTCGACCTGGTGGGCGGACGAGCCGATCTACGAATACAGAAGCTTGGGCGGACGTATCGTCATAGCGAAAGACTTCAGCCGCGTGGGTTTCGGCGCCGAGCGCGGCGTTCGAAACCGGCTGAGCACGTCGCTGATTCACGAGTACGACGACTATGCGATTTCAGACGAAGCGCTGGCCGATCCGGAGTTTCGCGAGGAGCTGATCGCGCTGGGTCTCGACCCCGATACCGGGCGAGGCAAGGGAACGCTTTCGTCGTTCGAGGTCGACTTCGAGCGCAACACCGCGGAGCAGCCGTTGAATCCGCGCCAGGGCTACAGTGTGTCCGCTCACTTAGGGACGGCCGGCTCGCTCCTCGGCGGCACATTCGATTACAACGAACTAGCGGGCGACGCGCGATTCTATCTGCCGCTCGGCCGCGTCGTGTGGGCGAACCGCACCAGGGCGGGGACGCTGGCCGGCCCCAATACTGCCCAGATCCCGTTCTACAAGCGCTATTTCGTCGGCGGATCGACGAGCGTGCGCGGCTGGGGGCGATATCAGGTGGCTCCGCTGAGCTCGGCGGGGATGCCCATTGGCGGGCGCACGATGTTCGAGATGTCCAGCGAGGCCCGATTTCCGGTTTTCGGCAAGCTGAGCGCAGTGGCTTTTGTCGACGGCGGAAATGTATGGCTCGACCCATGGGACGTCCAGTTGAGCGACCTGCGGTGGGCCGTTGGACCGGGCATCCGGTACGACACGCCAATCGGGCCGGTCCGTCTCGATGTCGGCGTGCAACTCAATCCTATTGACGGCCTTGTCATCGAGGGGAATCCGGAGACGCGGACGTGGCGAGTACACTTCAGCATAGGCCAGGCGTTTTAGGCGTGCGGGGTCCGGCCGTCCGGTCGCTCCGCCGCTTGTCGCGTTACATCGCTATCGCGGTGTTGACGCTCGTCATCATTCTTGGCGCCGGCGTCGCCGTCACGCAAACCAGCTGGTTCAAGAACTGGCTGCGGCAGAAGGCGGTGTCGCAAGCCGCGCAATTCCTCAACGGGGAGCTGTCCATCAGGCGGCTCAGCGGCAACCTCTTTACGGGTGTGGCGCTCGAGGGCGTGTCTCTTCTCCACGACGGGCAAACCGTTGTGGCGATGGACAAACTGACTGTCGCTTACAGCCCGCTGACGATGATCTCCGACGGCGTCGTCCTCGACTCGATGACGCTCGAAAACCCCACAATCGTGCTGCACCGCGCTGCGTCGGGCTGGAACTTCAACCGGTTTGTGAAGACGCGCCGGAACACGGGCGGACGGGGCGCCCCTCCGATCACGATGGAGTCGATCACGATCAGGAATGGCCACGTGATCGTGAAAGACGGCGCCCGGCTCATCGAAGATCTCACCCGGCTCAACACCCGATTCCGATTCGCGTACGAAAAGCCCGGGATCGCGATCGCCATTGGAAACATGTCGGCCAAGGCCACCGAAACGAGAGTGCTGAACCTGGCGGGCGACCTCCGTTTCGTTCGAGGGTCGATCGCCGCACGAAATCTTGCGATACGAACCGATGGCTCGAACCTGACGGTTTCGGTCAACTACAGCGGGGCGACGGACCGCCTGCTCGACGTGCAGCTCGATGCCGAGCGTCTTTCGCTCCCCGAGCTCGGACGTTACTTCCGTCCTCTTGCGACGATCAATCTCGAACCAGCGGTGGATGTCCGCGGCAAAGGCACGCTCGACGCCCTGAGCATGGACGTGAACGTGCGGTCATCCGCCGGCGCTGCCAGCGGCCCGCTCGTCGGGCATTTTGGCAGCGGTCCCAAGAGCCTCCAGGGGCAGTTGGACGTGCGCGACGTGAACATGGCGCCGATCCTCAATCGGCCGGAGTGGAAGACGCGCGTCACCGGGCGCGCCGATTTCAACTGGGCGTTCAGCCCGGCTCTGATCAATTTCAACTTCGCGGGACCACACGTCGAAGGATTCGACTATCAGGCAGCGGGCGTGCGGGCCAAGGGCGTGTACGAGCCAGCGCGGTTGCGGTTCGACGCAAGTGGTGCTGCGTACGGTGCCATTGCGACGACGCGGGCGACGTTCAACTTCGCCACGGCCGGCCGGCCGCTTGCCTACGAGCTGGAAGGCACGTTTCGAAACCTCGACATGCGCCGGCTTCCCGATCGGCTTTCGATGCCGAAGCTCGAGACTCAGGCGGCAGGAACATATCGATTCGAAGCACGCGGGCGGGACTGGACGGGGCGCGGGCAGCTCGACGACTCGACGGTCGAAGGCGCGCGGTTTGCGACGGGAACTCTTCTCGGCATCCAGTCGCGCAATCGAGAGCTCAGCTACTCTGCGAGCGGCAACGTCTCGTCGCTCAACCCCCGCCGCTTTGCGGCGCCGCTCAAAATCGAGTGGCTCGATGACGCGCGACTTGCCGGTTCTCTGACAGGTTCGCTCACCTTCGAGGGCAGCGGCCGGACGACGGACCAGCTGATTCTGAGCACACAAGCGTCACTCGTCGATTCCACGCTCGCCGGCGCGCGATTTCCGCGCGCCGACGTCGATTTCGCGATGGCGAACCGCGAGATCCGGGCAAAGTTCGCAGGCGGTTTCGAGGCGCTGCCTGGCAGCCTTTTCACCGATCGAAAGGAACTCGCCGATACCGAGCTGAACGGCACTGCCGACATGCGCGTCGCGCTGGCGGTGCCTGCAGAGGAGCGAGTACGGCTGATCGAGACCGATGGCACGGCGACGTTGACCAAGTCGTCCGTTGCGGGTGTCGCGGTCGACAACGCGCAGGTGACCGCGTCGCTTGCCAACGACATCGCCGAGATCAAGGAATTTGGCGTCGTCGGGCCCGATGTCACTGCGTCTATCGCCGGTACGTTCGCATTCGGCGCAGCAGGGACGTCGAATCTGCAATACGACATCGCCGTGACGAATCTCGAACCGCTCGCCAAGCGCTTCAATCGTCCGCTCGCAGGATCGGCGCACGTCGTGGGCGACGCGGCGGGGCCTTCGTCGAACCTCACGATTACAGGAAAGCTCGGGGCCAATCGGCTGCAATATGGCACCAACGTCGATGCCCTTACGGCCAACAGCACTTACACGGTTCAGCTTCCGAATTTCGACATCCACGGGGCTCGCATACAGGCCGACACCGCTGCGACGTTCGTCACGATTGCCGGGCGCAATCTTCCGCGCGTGACGGCGCAGACAACGTATGAAAAAGATCAGCTGACCTTCACCACCAAGGCGGAGGAGGAGCGGCGTTCGCTCGGGCTCGGCGGAAGCGTGGTGTTTCATCCCGACCACGACGAGCTGCACCTGCGCGCGCTCGCTCTCTCAGTTGGTCAGACGCAATGGTCGATGCCCGCCGGCCAGGAAGCCGTTGCCCGCTATGCGAGCGATTCCGTGACACTCCAGAATTTCCTACTGGAGCGCGGACCGCAGCGCCTGACCGCGGCAGGCACCGTCGCGATCGGATCGGGCTCCGAAAACCTCGCGAACGACCTCAACGTGCGGCTGGATAACGTGCAGGTCCAGGACATCAACGAGCTGCTGCTCGGAAATCGCTCGCTCACCGGCGTGATTAACGCGACAGCCGAAATTCGCGGTACGCGCAACGATCCGATTGTTCAGTCTGACTTTGCCATCACGGGCGGTGCCGCCGAAGGCGTGAAGTTCAACTCCCTTACCGCGAAGGCCACGTATTCGGGCCGGGCCGTGGAGGTCGATGCGCGGCTCGAGCAGACGCCGCAGGCCGTACTGACGGCCGTCGGCACTGCACCGATTCCGAACGGCCCCGGAAGCAAGGCGAGGACGGATGAATTCGACCTGACCGTGAAGAGCACGCCGATCGACATCGCGCTATTTCAGCCGGCGACGACGCAGCTCACGAAGCTGACGGGTCAGCTGCAGGCTGACGTCCACCTCGGAGGCACCCTCGAGGCGCCTCGTTTGAACGGCCTCGTCCAAACGTCGAACGGCGGATTTACCCTCGTCGCAACCGGCGTGACCTACGCTCAGGGCATCGCGCGGCTCGCGTTCGAAGGCGACCGGCTCGTCGTGGATCGATTCGAGATCAGCGATGACGATCAGGATCGGCTCGTCGCCATCGGCGAGCTCGGCATCATTCGACGCAGCCTGAGCCAGATGAACATGCAGGTATCGGCGTCGCAGTTCAAAGTGCTCGACAACGAATTCGGCAGTCTCGAAATCGGCACGGATGTTCGCGTGACAGGCGACGCATCGAAGCCGAGCATCTCGGGCGAAGTGCGGACCGAGGCGGGCCGGATGGAGGTCGATCAGCTGCTCGAACAGCTGGCCCGCAGTCCGTATCGAACCGAGGCGACGATTGCAACGGCGACGGAAACTGAAGGAACCGCTGAGGCCGGCACTCCAGCCCCTCCGGCTCGCACCAGTCTGTATGACGCGGCGACGGTGGACGTGCGGGTTGTGATACCCGACGACCTCCTGCTTCGCGGCCGTGACATGCACGCCAGCTTTTCACGGATCGGCCTCGGCGACATGAACATCACCGTGGGCGGCGATCTTCAGGTGCGCAAGGCGCCGTCCGGCGAGCCCGATGTGGTCGGCACGGTGTCGGTCGTCCGTGGGTTCTACGACTTCCAGGGGCGCCGGTTCGAAGTGCTGCGCGACAGCCAGATCAGGTTCCAGGGCACGCGGCCTGTCGATCCCGCTTTGCAGGTTGACGCCCAGCGGCTCATCTCGGGGGTTACCGCAATGGTCAACGTTCGTGGCACCGCGCGTCAGCCGCTGATCCGGTTGACCAGTCAGCCGCCGCTCGACGAAGCCGATGTGTTGTCGCTCATCGTGTTCAATCAGCCGATCAATCAGCTCGGCTCTGGTGAGCGGCTGAATCTCGCCGAGCGCGCCGGAGGCCTGGCGGTCGGCTATCTCGCCTCGCCACTCGCCAACTCCATAGCCGACGCGCTCGATCTCGATATCTTCGAGATTCGCGCGAGCGGCGGTGAAAATGGACAGCCGTCCGTGGCGGTTGGGCAGCAGATCGGCTCGCGATTGTTCGTATCGTTCCGGCAGGAGTTCGGGTCGGAGGATCTCAGCCAGCTTTCGCTGGAATATCGCATCAACGAGCTGCTCAGAATCGTGACAACAGTGACCGAAGGGTACCAACGGACACATCGCACCCAGCGGATTGACCCCTCGGCGGTGGACCTGATCTACACGATTTCGTATTAGGTCCCCCGGTTGTTGCCTTTCCCGACATTCGCTCCGTACTCTGTTCGATCCGGCATCGCCCAACACTGTAATCAACACGTACAGTGTTATTTGGGGCCGCCTGGGGACGGCGCGCCCCTTGCTAAAGAACGCTCCGGGAGCGTAAGGAATGGTAAGGAATAACGTTTTTGGGAGCAAAAAATCGACGTCAGAAGACGCCGCTAAGCCCGGCTCGATTGCCAGGATCGCCGGCGCCATGGGGCGCCAGTTGGCCAGGATTTGGTGCGCGACGACAGGGCACTACGTGATGCTGCACTTCGAGCCCAATAAGCTGTCGCTGCAGTGTGCCCTTTGCGGATATGAGACCCGGGGATGGGAGGTCGGCCGGCCCATGACCGCGCGCCGGCAGACGAACAACCCACAGGCTCGGCCGGACCGGCGGCGCTCGCTGCGTCCGCTGTCGACCAACGCCAGACTGGCGTCGTAACGCGCGGGGCTTTCGATTGAGGTGACGTGATGGACCTGACGATGACAAACGTATGGCTGGGGATTCTGGCCGTCATTTCGCTGATTCAATTCTTGATGGTGTGCGCGGCGGGCATTTTCGCTTACCGCATGTATCAGAGAGCCATGACGACGCTGGAGACGGTCGAGCGCGTCCACATCGCGCCATTACGAGCGCGGGTTGACGCGATGCTCGACCAGGTGCAGACCGTCGTCAACAAGGTGAAGCACACCCAGGAGTCGGTTTCAGACGCGTTCCGGCACGTGACCGGCACAGGTAACGCAGTCGCGGACGCCGTGAAGTCGAAGACATGGCCGATCATCGGCATCCTTCAGGGTCTCAAATCGGCGGCCGCGTCGGTGATCAGGAACGGGAGCAGGGAGCGCCCGGACAGCCCGTATGGGGGGATGTAAGGATTTACTGCACCAGGATTTCTGAATCGCGTGGAAATTCGGCCGAAATCATTCGGTACGACCGTTGCACCTTCTTGATTTGAACCGGATTCCCTTTCCGGGTTCCTCAAAACCGCTCCCCTATGCGCGGAGCACCACTAGCACGGGAGGCGCCCACCGGGCGCCTCCCTCTCGCCATACTTCTTGAAAAGGACGGAGCGGGTCGACGAGATGGCATAACGTGCCGGTTGCAGATAGCATGAAGAGTACAGACGCGACTAAGATGGCGCCCCGCACCAAAAGCAACATCCCCACGGCTCGTCCCCCGGATCGGCGAAAAGATCCCGCTAAGCGTCAGGCGCTCGAAGTCGATGGGTTTTCCGACGACTACCTGAGCACCGTCGCACACGATTTACGCGGCTCCCTAAACAGCATCATCGGCTGGGCCGAGCTCATCAAACGCAAGGCTTTGAACGAAGCCGGCAACGTGCGCGCCGGTGAAACGATCATCAGGCAGGCAAAACAGCAGCTCGAGATGGTGAACGAAGTCGTCGACACGTGGCGCCTGCTGTCGGGAAATCTTCAGCTCAAGCTTGCACCCGTCGACGCCAAGGAGCTCGTTAACACGGCAGCCTACGTTGCCAAGGAAGGCAATGCCAAGGGCATCGAGTTCGACTTCCAGCTCGAAGCGTTGCCAGGTCCGCTGTTTGCCGACGGGGCGCGACTGCGCCAGGCGTTGATCGGATTGTTCAACAGCGCAATTTTCTTCGCACCCGAAAAGGGCACCGTCAAGGTCTGCCTCCGCCCGGCAGGGGGTGGAATGGCGGAATTGACCGTCCACGACGCTGGCGTCGGCGTTGATGCCGAAGCGCTGCCGTATCTCTTCAGCCGGCAGCGGCCGCAGGACCCTGCCAAGCAGTCAGCGCGGGCGAAATACGGCCGTGGTCTCGGGCTGATTCGCGACATCATCGACCTTCATGGCGGCACCATCCGGGCGGAGACGGAGGGAGAATCGGGTGTCACCTTCCGCGTTCTTCTTCCGCTGCAGGACGCGCCACGCGCCGTGCATGTGGAGAAAGTGCGCGAGGTAAACGCCTTGCCCCGCGCCGAGCTCCGCTCGCGTCTCGCCGGTACCCGCGTGTTGATCGTCGACGATGACCCCGACGCGCGCGAAGTCGTGGCGGCGATCCTTCGGCACTACGGAGCGGCTGTGGTTGTAGCGACATCAGTTTCGACAGCGCTGGTCGCCCTGCGCCGAGAGCAGGTCGATGTGCTGGTTGCTGATCTTGGAATGCCGATCGAAGACGGCTACGATCTGATCCGCCAGGTTCGCAGCTCGGAAGTCGACAAAATTGCCCGGCTGCCGGCGGCCGCTCTTACGGCGTACACGACTGAAGAAGATCGCGACCGGGTACTTGCCGCAGGTTTTCAGTTCCATCTCGCCAAGCCGGTCGATCCGGCGGTGCTCGTCGCAACCGTCGAGCGCCTGCGGGGCGAGACCCTTTCAGTGCATTAGTTTTGTACAAAGGTCTCGGCGTTCCGCCGGGCTTCGAGTATCGGTCCCTGCACAAAACCGCACTGCGGAGTTGACGTATACTCGCCACCCACGCGTTTTTTCTGGGGTTAGCGCAAGTTCTACGTAGGAGGAACGTTGCATGGCGGTTGAACGAGCTGCGGGCGGCTCCAGTCTTATCGATGTGCTCGATCGCGTGCTCGACAAGGGCATCGTCATCGATGCGTGGGTGCGCGTGTCTCTCGTCGGCATCGACCTCATCACCGTCGAAGCGCGAATCGTCGTTGCGTCGATCGACACTTATTTGAAGTATTCGGAAGCCGTCGGACAGTCAGTACCCGTCGCGCGGCCGGCGCTCGAGTCGCGGCCCTACGATGAACTGGCCGCTGAAAATCAGGCTTTGCGTGCGGAGCTCAGCAACGTGAGCGCGCGTCAACCATCGGCGCGGCGGCGGCGTCCGGGAGCGTAGCGGTATCTATGGCGAAGATGGCGAAGAAGAGCAGAGCGACAAAAACAAAAGGACGGGTGGTGAGGCGCCCAGAGCCGGTGGCGAAAGCCCCTGCCAAACCGCCTCGCGAAAAGGCCGCCGCGAAACGGGCCGGCGACACCGCGCAGGTGACAGCCGGCGATTCGGTTCGCGGCAAGTACGTGTATTGCGTCATCCAGTCCGCCGATCCGCTGAAGTTCGGTGCCGCCGGCATTGGCGATAACGGGACCGAGATTCATACCGTCCACTACCGCGATCTCGCGGCTGTCGTGTCGGACGTGCCTCTCGGCGTTCTGGATTCGACACGGGAGAACGTGCTCGCTCACGAACGCGTCAACGAGATTGTGATGCGCGACCACACCGTCATTCCGATGTCGTTCGGAACCATTTTCAAAACGAGAGACGACATCGTCCAGCTGCTGCGCTCCGCCTACGATGCCTTCGGCGACGTGCTCTCGAAGATGCGCGACAAGATGGAGTTCGGTCTCAAGGTCCTGTGGGATCGCGATTCGATCGTGAAGGACATCGAGGACGAAGACGAAGGGATCCACAGGCTCAAGAACGAGATCGCTCTGCAGAAGGGCTCGACCTACTTTGCGCGCATGCAGTACGGGCGGGCCATTGATGCGGCTCTTCAGGCGCGGTCGGAGCGATACGGCACCGAGATTCTCGACCGCCTGCGGGATGTTGCCGTGGCGTCGCGGATCAATAAGCCGATTGGCGACAAGATGATCATGAACGCGGCGTTCCTCGTCTCGCGCGATCAGGAAGGCGCGTTCGACACGCGGGTGAAGTCCATTGCGGCCGAGCACGACAAGCTGACGTTCAAGTACACGGGCCCGTGGCCGCCGTACAACTTCGTGAATATCAGGCTGAAGCTGGAACGTGTGTGATGTTTCTGCTCGACACCCTCCTCATCAACGGCATCTCGTTCGTGCTCGACAAGGTCGCGACGATCGCCGACGCGGAGATTAACGATCCCGATCGGCAGCGCGAGCGGCTGCTCGAGGCGCAGCTGAAGCTCGAGACGGGCGAGATTACGGACGACGAGTTTGCCGCGGTCGAAGCAGACGTCTTCGAGAAGATCCGCGAGATCAAGGCGCGCACGCAGTCCCAGGCAGCGATCGTCGACGATCAACACCGTGTCGCCGGAGTTGAGATAACGGTCGACGACGAGGCGTGATGCCGCGGGGCAGGCATTGAACGCAACCTACGTATATTGTCTCGTCCAGTCCGATCGCGCTCCGTCTCTGCGCGGTGTTCCCGACAGCATCCCTGGCGCCGGTCAGGCGCGCCTTCTTCCCGTCGATCGCGGGGTGTGGGCTGTCGTTGCCGATGCGCCGCTCGAGCGATTTTCCGGCGACCGGCTCCAGCAGGACCTTCAGGACCTCGAGGCGGTCTCGCGGCATGCGCTGGCGCATGCCGGCGTCATCGAGTTCTTCTTTCGTAAGTCACCCGTCATCCCTCTCAAATTGTTCACGCTCTTTTCAAGCGACGAGCGCGCACAGCAGCACCTCCGCGACTCGCGCGCGAAGCTGACCCGCATGTTCGCGCAGCTGCGCGGTCTCGAGGAGTGGGGCGTACGCGTCATCGCCGGCGAGGTGGAAGCCGAGTCCGCGAAGACGCTGGCCAGCGGCCGTGACTATCTTCACGTGAAAAAGCGCCTGCACGATCAAAGCTCCGCGCCCGCGCGATCCACCGTGCGCGCGGCGAACGGAGCGCTCAGGACGCTCGGACGCACGGCCTCGAAAGTGCGTAAGGAGGCATTTCCTCCACCGGGAAAGGGGCGGCCGTACGTCACGGGCGCATCGTTCCTCGTCAAGGCGCAGCGGCGCAACCAGTGGAACAAGCAGGTGGCGGCGCTGACCAAAGCGCTCGCGCGGGACGGGCATCGTCTCGAGGTCAGCGGTCCCTGGCCTCCGTATCATTTCGTCAGCAGATAATGGCTCGCCGGAAAACGCCTCAGCCGAAGGAAGACTGGTTGTTTCCGAATCTTCAGCCTGCCGGCGAAAACGAGCAGCAGTCGTCGCTCCTCGACGTACTCGACAACGTGCTCAACAAGGGCGCGGTGCTCAACGGGGATCTCGTTCTGGGCGTCGCGAACGTCGATCTGATCTACGCCAAACTGTCAGTCCTCTTGTCCGCCATCGACAAGGTCATGAAACCCGTCCAGCCGCCGCGCCGCGCACCACGAACGCGAAGACTCGCAAAGGCTGGGAAACGAAAAAAGTAATCCAGTGTGATGCGCGGACGCGGCCCTCGGATCCGTCTGCCGGCAGCCGGAGCCCACCCTTCGCGCTTCACCTGCCCCAACCTCCCGCGCCTCGTCGCATACTCGGCAAGCTGCTTGCCCACGTCGTTGCTTCGGCTGCATTTCCGCGCTCTCGTCCGACTCTGCGCTACGGACAACGACCGCTGCACAAACACGGCTGCCTTGCAGACAGATCCGCCGACCGCATGGCGAGGCAGCCAACCATCGCGTCATCGTGGTTTCATCGCGCCGTCGCGTTTAGCGTTCGTGTCTTTTCGTTTCTTCGTGGGATCCGTCTGCCGGCAGCCGGAGCCCACCCTTCGCGTTTCACCTGCCCCAACCTCCCGCGCCTCGTCGCATACTCGGCAAGCTGCTTGCCCACGTCGTTGCTTCGGCTGCATTTCCGCGCTCTCGTCCGACTCTGCGCTACGGACAACGCACCGCTGCAGCAAACACGGCTGCCTTGCAGACGGATCCATCTTCCGCATGGGAAGGCGGGGTGAAAGATCGCGTCACCCTGGCACCATCGTGCCCATCGCGTCATCGTGATTGTCTTCGTGCCTTGCATGTGGTTTGTCTTCGTGTCTTCGCGGTGCCGCCTTCGTGGTTCCGGTATCAATCGTGCAATCCCACCCGGCATGACTGCATACAAACACACGCCAGAGAAGCCCGGGTCTGATCCCCGCGATCGGGAGCCCGCCGACGAAGCACCCGAAACGCCGACCGACGAGCCTAGTCCGGTGCCCGTCCAGGATCCGCCCGTGACCGAGCCCAGGGCGCCTTACACCGTGACTCAGGACGACATCAAAGCTTGACCGCTTGTAGCGGTTTTGAACGCGGTTTAACGCTTTCTACCGCCGAACGCTGGCACATCCCGTGCTTCCTCAGCACGGCGGTAGCTGTTTGGGAGGGTGCATATGCTTTGGACAATTTTTCTTGTTTTAGTGGTGCTCTGGATGCTCGGAGTGGTCAGTTCGTATACCCTTGGTGGGTTTATTCACGTCCTTCTCGTGCTCGCGATCGTGGCGCTGCTGGTCCAGCTGATTCAGGGCAGGCGCGTCGTTTAAAGGAGTTTGTCGTGGACAACCAAACGCAGCTTTCAAAAGTGCTGGCGGGCGCGGCCATCGGTGCAGGCTTCGCCTTTCTGTTTCTAACCGCAAAGGGGCACCGGCTGCTCGACAACGCGGAGCCCTGGCTCGACGGAGTGATCCGCGACATGCAGAGGCTGCGGAACGCTGCAAGCAAAGCACGCGAGGCTGTCGATGAAGGCCGCCGCTCGTTCGCTGCCATCTCTGAGGCCGTGCCCTTCGGTCACGCAAGGGAAAAGGACTGGGGAAGCGAACCGCACCACTAAGGAAGGGGCAAGGGGAAGGGGCGAGGGGTAAGGAAAGCAATTACCCTTCGCCCCTTGCCCCTCACCCCTTTATTCTCCTCATTCACTCCTCAACGTCTTCCTCATCAGCATCGCTTTCGTCGTCGACGTCTTCGTCATCATCGAAATCTTCATCATCGTCGGCCATTTCGAGTTCGTCGTCCTGCTCCTGTGGGATCGATGAGTTCTGGTCGGCGGTGTCTGGATTTGTTCTCTGTGGCATGGCAATACCTCCGCGCGGAGGTACGCAAGAATCCGGCCGACGATTCACTCAGGAACGGAGATTGCTCGAATTTCAGCTGGAGGAAACATGCTGAAGGGAGCAGCGATCTTTCTGTTGATCGGACTGGGTGCCGGGCTTCTCGGATTTACCACCGTGGCCGGCGCATCATTCGCGGTCGCGAAGCTGATCGCAGGAATGTCTCTGTTCATGTTTCTGATGATGCTATCGCTGGCGTTGTTTGCCACCCGCACCACGTGATTGACGCCGCGCAGCCCGGCAATGACGAAGATCTTGCCGGTCATCCCTTTGTGCGGGCCCGCGGGACGCCTTCTGAATGACGCCCTGGCTCAGGCCGGCATAGATCGCCGATGTACTTACCTCACTAATGTGGTGAAACACTTCAAAGTGGGAGCCCAGGGGCGCGTTTCACGCAAGCCGGGCCGGCGAATCTGGCGTCAGGCCGTGGCTCGACGCCGAGATAGCCGCAGTTCACCCGCGCGTTTGGTGCTCCGTTGGTGACGCGGCTAGAACTTGAAGGCCGCGCCGACGTCCCACTTCCAGAAATTCAGATCGCCGAGATCGAAGTCGACGCCGCCGCCGGGATTGTCATCGGTCAGCGCGGGCAATTGCGGAGCAATAGCGGATATCGCCGCGGATGCCGCGCGGCGGCCGGCCGGTCGAGAAGGAAGAATGACAAGACTGCCGCTATGATGCACTTAACGATCGCGATCGAATCGCGGTTTGTTGCCGGTCCTCTTCGGATCTACCGGCTCCTCAGTGGCGTCTTCGCCCCGTGATTTGCGAACGTTCTTCTGCGCCTCTCTGAGGTCCTTCGTTTCGCTCTTTCCCGAGTTCTGTTCCGCTTTGTCTCTCGATTCCACGTCGCCTCCTACGGTGAGACCCGGAGCGCATTTGCGACGCTTTTCACGCCGTCGATGCCCATCGCGAGGTCGTTGATTTTTCTGCGTTCGGCTTCGTTTCGTACGGTACCGGTGAGGCTGAGGTCGCCGCGCCGCACCACGAATGAGATCTCTCGATCTTTGAGCTCGGGATCCTGGGCGATCGCGAGATTGAGGTCGCGCCTTACCCGGCGATCCTCGGGATGTGAAGGCACAACAGTGCTGGGCCACTCGCGGCTCGTTTGCGCGACTGTGTGGCGCGCCAGTATCGGCACCACGGCGGGCGAATCTGGAATCGCAGGCCGCGGCGTCGGTGCCTTACCGCACGCCGTAGCAGTCACGACCGTGATCACGGCCATTGGTAAGAGGCGCATCATCCCAATCTATGAAGTAGCAAACTTTGGACCTTCCACGGAGGTGGAGCAGCTGCTGTACAGACATCGATACAACCATCTTGTCTGGAATTTGTCCGATTCCACGACCCGCGAGGGTCAGGAACGCCCCGGACGGAGTGGCACATGACTTGAAGACATCATGCCGAGATCATCTCGTCACTTGAAGGAGGACCGGGCCATGTACGAACCACATTACGAAGAAGAATCGACCGGCGGCGGATTTCTCATCGGGCTGCTGTGCGGAACCGCGCTGGGCGCTGCCATCGGGTTGATGTTCGCCCCGAAGGCCGGTTCTGAAATCCGCCAGACGTTATATGACTCGACTGGCGACATTCGTCGGCGGGCGTCCGAAAAATACGATCAGGCGACCGAGCAGGTGAACAACATCGTGACCAAGGGACGGCAGGCAGTAGACCGTGGCCGCGAAGCGTTCGACTCGGCGCGTCAGTCAGCCTCAGGGCAGTCCACCGGCGGCAACGGCACCGCCGCGGACTACGACACGCAGAGCCGCCCCGGCGTGACCGATTTCAACGCCAGCACGCGGACCGGAGGGGTCTAACTCTCTTCGCGTCTAGAGAAGAGAGCCAAGGGGCAAAGGGTAAGAGTACAGAGCGGAGAGCCCAGCTCTCTGCTCTCTGCTCTCTGCTCTCTGCTCTCTGCTCTCTGCTCTCTCAGATCCGTTCCCCCTTAAGCCCTACAGTGACCACCATTAGTACGGCATAGCACGTGCAAAATGCCCAAGGTCTGCCCTGATAGAGCCCCAAAGTGGCATAGTATCGGTACATTATGTAGTAATTTACTACATAAATTAGTGGAGAGTGAATGATATGGCGACCCGCGTACTAATCGTCGATGACGACCGGGATACCGCTGATTTCCTGAAGTTGTTGGTCGAACCCCGCGGGGATCTGGCCAGAACGGCCTCCGACGCGGCCCAGGCCCGCGAAATATTGCGGTCGTGGAGGCCCGAAGTCGTGCTCATGGACCTCATGCTCCCGGACGCGGACGGAATCGACCTCCTCAAGGACTTCAAGGAAGCGAGTCCGGAGACGCAAGTCATCATGGTCACCGGGTATGGCAGCGTGCCGAAGGCTGTTGAAGCGATGAAAGCCGGTGCCTTCAGCTTCATCGAAAAGCCCGTCGATGCCGACGTTCTGCTGGTCATGCTCGACAAGGCGGGAGAAAAGCTTCAGCTCTCCGCTGAGAACAAACGGCTGAAAGAGGAACTGCGCGACCACACCAGCTTCGCGAACATCGTCGCCCGCAGCGACAAGATGCGGCAGCTGTTCCATCTCATCAAATCCGTGGCGCCGACCGACGCGTCGGTGCTGATTCACGGCGAGAACGGTACCGGAAAAGAGCTCGTCGCGAGCGCCATCCACGAGCACAGCAAGCGCAAGAAAGGCCCCTTCATCAAGATCAACTGCGCGGCGCTGCCGAGCGAGCTGATTGAGTCCGAGCTCTTTGGCCATAAGCGCGGGGCGTTTACCGGCGCGGTGTCCGACAAGACCGGGTTGATGGAGCTTGCCGACGGCGGCTCATTGCTACTCGACGAAATCGGCGAGATGCCGGCGAGTCTGCAGGTGAAGCTGCTTCGCGTGCTGCAGGACCGCGAGTTCCGTCCGGTCGGCGGAAGCCGCATCATTCAGCCGAACTTCCGGCTGATCTGCGCCACCAACATCAACCTCGATGCGGCGCTCGGTGAAGGGAAGCTCCGCGAAGACCTGTACTTCCGGATCAACACCGTCACGCTGGCCATTCCGGCGCTGCGCGATCGCACGGAAGACATTCTGCTGCTTGCCGAATATTTCCTGGATCGGTTCTCGGGCCAGCATCAGCGCAACATCCGCTCGATTAAACCGGACACGGCCAAAGCGCTCCTGCGGTATCGGTGGCCCGGCAACGTGCGCGAGCTCGAACACGTCATCGAGCGTGCGGTCATCGTCGCCGAAGGGACAGACATCACGGTAGAGGACCTGCCGCCGAGCATCCGGGACGCGGAGCGCCTCCCGAACCAGACTGGCTTCGTCATTCCGCCGCACCACACGCTGGAGGAAATCGAAAAACTCGCGATCCTGCAGACGCTGGAGCGCACGCGCGGAAACAAGCGCAAGGCCGCGAGCATTCTCGGCGTATACAGGCCGACCCTCTACAACAAGCTGAAGAAGTACAACCTGATCGAGACTCAGGAGCGCGCGCCCCGTGTCGCGGCTGCTGCCCCGGCCGCGCCCCCCCCGGCGCCGCCAGCGTTCAAGCCGCCGCTACCGGAAGCGTGAACTCCCGATTTGAGACTTCGGAAAGGGCACGGATGACCCCTTCGTCGCAGGACGAAGGGGTCGGCGGCGCGTGCGCTCTGTCGCACGACGGGATATACTCCTCGCCCGCCTTGTTAAGCGAATGCCGCGGAGGCGGATCTTAACCAACGCCCACTATGCCTAACGATTCCATTCAGGTTGGCCACGCCCGCGCGAGCGGACTCGTCGATGTGCTCGATCGCGTACTCGACAAAGGGCTGGTCATCGCCGGCGATATCAAGATTTCCATCGCCGAGGTCGAGCTCCTCACCATCAGAATTCGATTGATGGTCTGCTCCATCGACAAGGCGGAGCAGATTGGTCTCGACTGGTGGCGTCACGATCGGCACTTGACGATGGGATCTGACGAGCTGGCGATCGAAAACGAACAGTTGAAAGAACGGATACGCAGGCTCGAGCGCCAGCTGGAAGCGGCGCCGGGCACCGCGCAGCGCGCGCCACGGCTCCGCGCCAAGCGGCTGGATCGCAGATGACCGTGAACGCGTTACCGCACCACTTCATGACCGGGAGACACCTAGATGGCCGTTGAACGCGCAGCAGGCGGCTCGAGTCTCATCGACGTCCTCGACCGAGTACTCGACAAAGGCATCGTCATCGATGCCTGGGTTCGTGTGTCGCTTGTCGGCATCGACTTGATCACCGTCGAAGCCCGTATCGTCGTCGCTTCGATCGACACGTATCTGAAATATTCCGAGGCCGTCGGCCAGTCGGTACCGGTCGCCCGCCCCGCGCTCGAGTCCCGCCCGTACGATGAGCTCGTGGCCGAAAACCAGGCGTTGCGGGCGGAGATCGCCGTCGCCTCGTCCGGCGCAGCGCGCCAACGGGCACCGAACCGGCGTCGCGCCCCGCGCGCGTAATGACTGATCGATGGCGATGGCTCGGGCGTCCCTCGGGGTAGCAGCACGATCCACGGTGTCAGCTGAGGCGAAGCTGGCACTGCTCGAAGAGCTGCAGCGGTGTTCAGATGCGACCGCCGCTGCGCAGAGCACCGCCGAATGGCTGCGTGCCCATTCGACCGCCGAGCGGACGATCTTCGCGGCGCCCGATCACCTGCGGGGCACGCTCATCGGCATCGCCGGATCCGGCGTCACGCCGCGGCAAGTGAAACGGCTGTCGCTGCCGCTCGAAGAAACAAACAATCCGCTCATCAGCGCGCTGACAAACGGCGCGACCGTGTCGTTTCACAGCGCGAAAGACGCGCGCGTGTCCTTTTTGGCCGACAGCCCCTTCACGTCCGTCAAGATCGGCGCCGGCAGCATCGACGAGCCCGCAATCGGACTGCTCATCATCAGTCCTGCCACCGACATGCAGCCGGCCAACGTGCAATGGGTGTCGGATGCACTGAGCCGTTGCATTCAGCGCGTTGGCGGCGTGCAGACGGGATTTGGCGAAGAAGACCCGCGGCTGCGGCGCGAGCACGCGCTCCTCTTCAACATCATCAACGCGGCGACCGACCCGATTTTGTTCACGAACATGGAGGGGCAGCTCATCATCGCCAACGCGCGAGCCGAGGTGCTCTTCACCGCTCCCGACGACGTTTCCGAAGGCAGGCGCCGCGCGGTGCAGTTGAACAACATGTTCTTTTCGGCCGCGCTGTCGCGTACCGCGCTCGGTGAAGGCGAAGCCGGCCGCCGTGAGCTGCTCCTCGTCGATCCGACTGAAGGGTCGGATCTGCTGTTCGAGCTGCTGAGCACGGTCGTGAGCGATCCGCGGGAAGGCACCGGCGTGGTGTCGATCCTGCGCAACATCACCGACCTCCGCCTCGCGACGCGGCAGATCGACGAGAACTACGCCAAGCTGCGCGCCGCGGAAGCCGAGATACGTGCCGAACGCGACCGCCTGAACCTGCTGATCGACTCCGTGGCGGACCCGATCATCGTCACCGATCAGGAGGGCGAAATTTCGCTCATGAACAATCCTGCCGAGCGCCTGTTCACCGTGGTGCCCGGATCGGGAGAGGACGCGCAGCGCATCGTCCGCGCGAACGATGCGCATTTCACGTCGTTCGTATCAGGGCTGCTCTCGACGGGCTGGGAAACGACGCGGCGCGGAGAGATCGCGCTGATGGATCCAAATACCGGCAAGCTGGTGCCGGTGGAGGCGCTGGCCGCGAAGATGTTGTCGGAGGTCGGCGAGCTCACGGCGATCGTCACGATTCTTCACGATCGCACCGAGGCGATCGAGCGGAACGATCTGTACGAACAGCTCAAGATGGCGTCGGAGGAACTGGAAGGGAAGGTCGGCGAAGCCACGGCCGAGCTGGCAAATCAAAACGAGCTGCTTCGCCGCCAGGCACTCGAGCTCGAGCAGGCGTCGGCGGCCAAATCGCAGTTCCTGGCCAACGTGTCGCACGAACTGCGCACGCCGCTGAACGCGATCCTTGGCTATGCCGCCATGACGCTGCAGGGTGTATCCGGCGAGTTGAGCGCGCCGCAGCGGCGGAACCTTTCCCGCATCGATGCGAACGCGCGCCATCTGCTGACGCTCATCAACGAGATCCTCGATATCACGCGCATCGAGGCCGGCAGGATGCCGATACAAATCGTGGCGTTCAATTTGTCGGATCTGGTAAGAGAAGTGACCACTGAGCTGGAACCGATCATCGCCAAGTCGCGTCTTCAAGTGGTGTGCAAGCTGCCGTCCGACTTGCCGGCGCTGCGGACAGACCGGCAGAAAGTGAAGCAGATTCTCGTCAATCTGCTCAGCAACGCGCTGAAGTTCACGCAAAAGGGCAGCATCACCATCAAGGCTCAGCTCGTGGGGAGGCACACTGTCTCGGTCGCTGTCATCGACACGGGAATCGGAATCCCCAAGATCGATCATGTGAAGATCTTCGAGGACTTCAGGCAGGTAGACAGCACGCCTCGCCGTGCTTACGGTGGCACGGGTCTTGGTTTGTCGATTTGCCGCCGGTTGACGACGATGCTACGGGGGACGTTGAAGGTGGAGAGCAAGCTCGGGCACGGTTCGACGTTTACGTTGACTCTGCCCGCCACACTAAAGAAGTAGCGCGGAGACCTCGGTCCTGCGCATAGAAGAAATGAAGCGATGGCAACAAAAAACAAAAGCGAACCTCTCGTACTGGTCGTTGACGATTTTGCCGATGCGCGTGAGATGTACGGCGAATATCTGAAATTCTGCGGTTTTAGAGTGGCCGAGGCGCAGAACGGAGTCGAAGCGATCGAGAAGGCCAAGCGGCTGAAGCCGGATCTCATCCTGATGGACTTGTCCATGCCGGTCGTTGACGGTTGGGAAGCCACGCGCCGCCTGAAGGCAGACTCCACAACAAAAGCCATTCCGGTCGTGGCCTTGACGGGACACGCGATGGCGGGGCATTCCGAGAGCGCAAAAAGCGCCGGTTGCGACGTCGTGATCACCAAGCCGTGCCTGCCGCACGATCTGATCAAGGAGATCAAGAAGGTGATCGGCACGCCTGCAACAGGCGCCACAGGTACGGCCAAGCCGAAGCGCACAGGGGCGTGAGGAAGCGGCACAATCCGGCGCGAAAGAGAGTGCGGACACGCACCCAACGCCCCAGGAGCACCAAACGCACCCAGCGCACCCTACGCACCAAGCGCACCCAACGCACCCAACAAGCTCCCATTCGCTGGAACCCCGATCCCGAAGACGTCCAGAAATCGGTCGTACAACTGGTCTTGAGCCTGATGGAGTTCATCAGAAAGCTAATGGAACGCCAGGCGATCAGGCGCCTGGAGGAAGAAACTCTTACCCCTGCTGAATTGGAAAACGTCGGACTTGCCCTGATGAAGCTCGAGCAGACCGTTCATCAGATTGCCAAACGGTTCAAGCTCGACCCCAAAGATCTGAATCTTGACCTCGGTCCGCTCGGAAAATTGCACTAACTCGATTCATTTCGTCCGTCAGTAATACACTTTCCGGCCCACTGGGCTTGACATGCTGGTCGTCCCTCGTTGTGCGCCTCTGAGGCATGCTCATTGCTGTGTATTCGGGCAGGATGAATCGCGGTATAGCAGCCCTCATCGGTTTCGTGACGTTGGTCGGGCTTTCCGTCCAGGGCCTGGCAGGGGCGCCAGCGCCCGCCGCCTCGGCGTCCGCATCTGAATACGACGCTTTGGAGCGCTTCCTCGCAGATGTCGAGAAGCCTCCGGTGGCGTATCAGGCGCGGCGCCGGCTGGAAGCGTCCAGCAGCAAGCTGAACGAATCTGCATGGATGGAAGCGGTCACGGCGTTCGATCCGAAGGGCGGCGGGTTCTCGTATTCGATTGTGGCCCAGGGCGGATCCGAAAGAATTCAGCGCCGGGTGCTCAGGTCGGTGCTCGAGGCCGAACGGGAACATTCTGTTCCGGACGAATGGCGCAAAGCCACGCTTTCCCGTGATAACTACGAGTTCAACTTCGGTGGCCGGACAGAGGATGGGATGCTGAGATTGCAGCTGATGCCGCGCCGCCGCGATACACGGCTGGTCAACGGTTCGGCGCTGCTCACGGCGGTTTCTGGCGATCTCGTGCGCGTGGATGGGCAGCTGTCGAAGTCGCCGTCCTTCTGGGTCCGCTGGGTGAAAGTGTCGCGAACCTATTCTCCAGTCGGCGGCAGGATGATGCCTGTTGGAATCGAAACGACGGCCGACGTCAAGATCGCCGGCATGTCGACGTTCTCCATGGAATACGACTACCAGATGGTCGACGGGCACGCCGTCAACGCCACATCAAAAATGTTCGTGTCCCGATAGGCCCCTGCGCCCGCAGCGGTATGCTTAGGGCGTGCCCCTCGATTTCCTCCTGAACGGCAAAACGATCGGCATTCCGGATGGGAGCGCGCAGACCACGCTCCTGGACTTCATTCGCTCGCGCGGGCTCACCGGGGCGAAAGAAGGATGCGCCGAAGGTGAATGCGGCGCCTGCGCCGTGGCCGTCGTTGAGGCTGATGGAAAGGGAAGCGCGTATCGCGTCGTGAACAGCTGCCTGATGTTTCTTACGATGGCAGCCGGGCGCGAGATCTACACAGTCGAATCGCTCGCGGTTGACGGCCGTTTGACCGATGCGCAGATCGCCATGTCGCGGGCAGGCGGTTCGCAGTGCGGTTACTGCACCCCTGGATTTGTCGTCAGCCTGTTTGCCGAACAGCATCGCGCGGATCGTGACGGGACCGTGCGACACCATGGCCCTGGCGGGAAACTTATGCCGCTGCACCGGTTACCGCCCGATTCGAGATGCCGTACTCGCCCTGGGTCCTCCACCCGACAGCCCGCTCTCACAGAGGCTCATGCGACCTGCGAAACGGCTCGATGCGGTGTCGGCGACCGGCTTCTCGCGTCCAGCGTCGGTTGACGAGTGTGTGTCATTGCTTCGCGCCCACCCGCACGCCAGAGTCGTCGCTGGTGCGACCGATGTCGCCGTTGAATCGAACCTGCTGTCGCGCCGATGGCCGCACGTGATCAGCCTCGATGCCATCGAGGAGCTGCGCGAATTTTCGAGCACGGCGCGCCGTGTGCTGATTGGCGCAGGACTCCCATTGAGCGATATCGCGCGGAAGTGGACCGACGCGCCTGGTGCGTTCCGCGAATGGATCGCATTGTTCGCCTCGCCGCTGATCAGGAATCGCGCAACGCTCGGCGGCAACCTGGCCACCGCGTCTCCGATCGGCGACGCGGCGCCGCTGCTCCTCGCGCTCGACGCCGTCGTGCACCTTGCGGGCGAGACGAGGCGCCGTTCGGTACCGCTGTCATCGTTCTTTCACGGCTACCGCAAAACCGCGATGGAACCGGGGGAAATTCTCACGGCGATCGAGATACCGAAACCGCTGCCGGCGTTTCTGCGCTTCTACAAGATTTCGAAGCGGCGGCTCGACGATATCAGCACCGTGTCGGCGGCGATCGCGCTGAACACGGATCGCAGCGGGAAAATACGTCATGCGCGGCTGGCGTTCGGTGGCGTCGCCGCGACGCCTCTCAGAATCGTCGAAGCGGAAAACGCGCTCGTGGATCAAACGTGGAACGCAGGCGCCGTGGACAAGGTCCAGCGGATACTCGACCGCACGTTGACGCCGATGAGCGATCACCGCGGCTCGAAGGAGTACAGACTCGAAGTATCGAAGAGCCTCGTCGAGAAGTGCCACTGGGAGTACGCGCTGTGAAGATAGCGGGCGCGTCGTTGCCGCATGAAAGTGCCAGAGGCCACGTGACGGGCGAGGCGTTGTACGTTGACGATTTGACCGGCCGTTATCCTGATTTGCTTCACGCCTGGCCGGTATGTGCTCCTCATGCCCATGCGCGCCTGACGAGCCTCGATCTCCTCGACGCGCTGACAGAGGACGGTGTCGTTACGGTGCTGACGCAGGACGATGTCCCAGGCGAGGGCGACAGCGGCGCAAATCGCCGCGACGAACCTCTGTTCCCGACCGAGGTGCTCTACCACCATCAGCCAGTCGCATGGGTTCTTGCCGAATCTGTTGACGCGGCGAAACGCGGAGCGGCGCGTGTTTGCGCGTCATATGAGCCGTTGCCCGCGATTCTCACGATCGAAGGGGCAATTGCCTCGGCAAGCTTTCTCACCGGCGAGCACCGCATCGTCGACGGCGACTGCGCGGTGATTGACGCGAGCCCGCTGCGAATTCAGGGAGAGTTGCGGATAGGCGGGCAGGAGCACTTCTATCTCGAAACGCAGGCGGCCATTGCGTGGATCGACGAATCCGGCGGCATGGCGGTCCACTCGTCTACTCAGCATCCGTCCGAAACCCAGGAGGTCGTCGCGCGGGTGCTCGGTATCGCCCGCAATCAGGTGACTGTTGAGTGCCTGCGGATGGGTGGGGCGTTCGGGGGCAAGGAGGTTCAAGCGAACCCTTATGCCGCCATCGCGGCGCTGGGGGCGTGGAAGACGCGGCGCCCGGTCCGCGTGCGCCTCACGCGCGAGCTCGACATCGCGTTGACCGGCAAACGTCATCCGTACCTTGCCAGGTACGATGCCGGATTCAACAGCGACGGGCGCATCAACGGGCTGCGCGTGGAGCTGTACTCCGATGGCGGATGGAGCCTCGACTTGTCGGAGCCCGTCATGTGGCGATCGATGTTTCACATCGACAACGCATACAAGCTTCCCGCCGTTGCCGTGACCGGTCGCGTCTGCCGGACGCACAAGACCTCGCAAACCGCGTTTCGCGGTTTCGGCGGTCCACAGGGAATGCTCGTCGTCGAGGAAGTGATGGCCGAGGCAGCCCGGCGCCTGCACCTGCCGGCAGATGCAGTGCGCGAGCGCAATTTCTATCGAGACGGCGACGAAACTCACTATGGTGAGACGATTCACGACGCGGAGCGCATCGGGTTGATCTGGACGACCCTGAAGGCGTCCAGCCGGTTCGACGAAAGGCGGGCGGAGATTTCGAGCGCGAATGCACGCAGTCCTCACTTCAAGCGCGGGATTGCGATGACGCCGGTGAAATTTGGCATTTCGTTTACTGCCACTTTTTACAACCAGGCCGGTGCGGTCGTGCTGGTTTATCGCGACGGCACCGTGCAGGTGAATCACGGCGGCACCGAAATGGGCCAGGGGCTCTTCACGAAAATCCTGCAGGTGGCGGCGGAGACGCTGGGCGTTCCCACCTCGGCGGTGCGCGTCATGTCCACGCGCACCGACAAAGTGCCGAATACTTCCGCCACGGCGGCGTCTTCGGGCAGCGATCTGAACGGCGCCGCCGTCCGCAATGCGTGCCTGCAGATCAGATCCCGTCTCGCTGGTGTGGCAGCGCCAGTTTTCGGCTCCGCGCCGGATGATGTCGAATTTGCGGACGGGGCAGCATCGGCCCGGGGCGCCTCGATGACGTTTGCGGCGCTGTGCGAGGCCGCCTACAAGCAGCGTGTGCCCTTGTTCGCGGAAGGCTTCTACAGTACGCCGGACATCTATTGGGACCCGGCGGTGGGGCGCGGGCGGCCATTTCACTACTACGCATATGGCGCTGCTGTATCAGAAGTCGAGGTCGACGGCTTTACCGGGCAGTACCGTCTATTGCGTACGGACATACTCCAGGATGTCGGTGACTCCATCTCGCCGGTCGTCGATCGCGGGCAGATCGAAGGAGGATTCCTGCAGGGGGTCGGCTGGCTCACTATCGAGGAGCTGTTGTGGGACACTGACGGCCGGGTGAGCACGGCGGGCGCGTCTACCTACAAGCTGCCTTCGTGGTCGGAGATGCCCGATGTGTTCAATGTCGATGTCCTGGCGCGCGCGACGCAGCCGGATGTCATTCTTGGCAGCAAGGCGGTCGGTGAGCCACCCTTGATGCTGGCGTTTTCGGTGCGCGAGGCCCTTCGTGAAGCGGTCGGCGCGTTCGGCGACGGCGAAACGGAGGTGGCGTTCGACAGCCCGGCGACGCCCGAGCGCGTGTTCTTTGCGGTGCGCCGGGTGCGGCGTCCCGCACTCACATGATGCAGCTGTTCCGGTCGACGATTTTCCACACGCCCGACAATCCGTTTTTCACCGACAGCGGATTTCAGAGCTTTCACGACGGTGGCCTGCTCGTGGACAAAGGCCGGATTGTCGCGTGTGGGGACTATCACGGCCTTCACGACGCAAATCGTGCGGCGCAGACGGTGGACATGCGCGGAGGGTTTATCCTGCCGGGTTTCGTGGACGCACACGTCCACTTTCCGCAGGTGCGCATCATCGGCGCGATGGGGCGAACGCTGCTCGACTGGCTCGAATACGTTGCGCTGCCGGAAGAGGCGCGCATGGCGGACGCGTCTTACGCGAAAGACACGGCACGGCTGTTCCTCCACGCTTTGGCGTCACATGGGACGACGACCGCGCTGGTCTTCGGCGCACATTTCGCGGACGCGACAGCGGCGCTCTTCGAAGCGGCCCGCGGGGCCGGGTTACGAGTTATCTCGGGCCTCGTCATGTCGGACCGGCTGCTTCGTCCCGAGCTTCATGCCTCTCCCGAACGCGCCTACGAAGAGAGCTCCGCGCTGATCGAGCGCTATCACAAACGCGACCGTCTCCTGTACGCGGTGACGCCGCGTTTCGCCTATTCGACCAGTGACGAGATGCTCGAGGTCTGTCAGCGGCTCATGGCAGAGCACGCCGAGGTGCGCCTGCAGACCCACATCAACGAGAATACCGCCGAGATTTACGAGTTGTCGCGCCTGTTTCCCTGGGCCGGCGACTACCTCGAAATCTACGAGCGATATGGTCTCAGCGGCGACCGTTCGGTGATGGCGCACAACGTTCACGCGACGCCGTCGCAAATCGAGCGGCTGGCCAGCGCGGGCACCGCGATTGCCCATTGTCCCGGGAGCAATGCGGCTCTCGCGAGCGGCGTGTTTCCGATGCGGCGTCACATCGACGCGGGCGTGACATGCGCGTTGGGTACCGATGTAGGCGGAGGCCTCGGCTTCGGCATGCTCAAGGAAGGTCTTCACGCGTATCTGACACAGCGGCTCGCTCCGGATCCGAAGCCCCTGGATGCAGCGCGGCTTCTGTATCTCGCAACGAAAGCGGGCGCGGAGGCGCTGGGGCTCGACACGGAGATCGGCGACTTTCGAACCGGCAAGGCGGCAGATTTCGTGTACCTCCGTCCGCCCGAGGGCGGCGTCCTCGACGCGGTGGTTCAGCGTGCAGACAGCGCCGCGCAGGCGCTCGCGTCGTTGTTCACGCTTGCCGGTGCGGAGAGCGTGCGCGAGGTTCGCGTAGAGGGCGACGTCGTATATTCCGCTTATGAACATTGACGATGTAAACCTGCTGGATAGCAGCGAATTCGTCGCCGCGCTTGGATGGGTCTTCGAGGGCTCACCGTGGGTCGCCGAGCGCGTGTGGGCCATGCGGCCGTTCTCGTCGCTCGACGTCCTGCATCGCGCGATGGTGGCGCAGGTCGAAAAGGCGGGCGTCGACGAGCAGCTTGCCTTGCTACGGGCGCATCCGGACCTTGGCGCCAGATATGGGAGTCTTCCCTCGGAGCGGTCTCTCTCCGACGTGTCGAGCCGCGAGCAATCTGGCGCGGGTCTCGACTCGCTGACCGAGTCTGAGGTCGAGCGGCTGCGCGCGCTCAACGCCGGCTACTACGACAAGTTCGGGTTTCCGTTCGTGGTTGCCGTCAAAGGACGCACAAAGCACGATATCCTCGACGCGCTCGAGCGCAGGCTGACGTCGCCGCGAGATGCGGAACAACGCGAAGCGTTGAAGCAGGTGTTTCAGATCGCCCGTTTCAGGCTGGAGGACGCCATCTCTTGAACAGATTTGCATCCGGCACAAAGCGCGACTACTACGGGAAGGGCGACGTGACGGCCTACCGGCTCAACCGCGGAGGAACGGCGCTTCCGGGGAAGAGCCCTGTTTTCGGCGCCAATGTGTTGCTGCTCGTCTACGGCGAAGGATTCTGGAAGACCTACACCGAAGGCGACAACAGCGGGCTCGTTGCCACGGATTCGATGAAGAACTTCATCCAGCGCGAAACGATGAATTTCGAGGGGTACGACATGGAGGAGTACTCCCAGTTTCTCGGGAACAAGTTTCTTGGCCGGTACGCTCAGGTTGATGGACTTCAGATTTCCGCCGCGGAAGTTCCGTATACCCCGTTCGGCGGCAACGTTGCCTTTGCTCCTGGCGGCCCGGATTCGGCGTTTGCGCGGCTCGAGATCGGCCGCCGGGGGCTGATCGAAGCCGTATCGGGTGTGCGAGGCTTCAAGCTGCTGCGCCTCGGTGGCAGCGCTTTCAAAGGATTTGTGCGCGATGAGTACACGACGCTGCCGGACTTGAACAACAGGCCGCTGCACATGTGGCTCGATTTGGAATGGAGCTACGTTCGTCCGGAGGCTGCATTCAGCGGCGGCTCTGCGACCGCGCGGGCCCGGCAAATCGTGCAGGAGGTGTTCGCGTCGTTCGAGTCAGGGAGTATTCAGCAGGTCATTTACATCATTGGGCGCAAGATGCTGGATGAGCTGCCCACGGTTGCCGAAGTACGGCTCGAAGCGAATAACCGTACTTGGGATACGATTGCCGAGGTCGGAGACGAGCTCGGCGTGTACACGGACGCCAGGCCTCCGTATGGGTGCCTGGGATTGACGCTGAAACGTTAGGAGAATTTTTCAAAAGGAAACTCCTGACCTCCTGGTCTCCTGTTCAAAAAACTATGGCCCGAATATCCACACATGTCCTCGATATTACGCGCGGAACTCCGGCGCAAGGCATTGCGGTCGAACTGCATCTCGTAAAGGGAGCAGAGCGGCGGCTGATTGCCGCAGTGACCACGAACTCCGACGGGCGCACGGATCAGCCGTTAACCTCCGTCGACCAGCTCGAAACCGGAATTTACGAGCTCTCTTTTCACTCGGCGGATTATTTCCATCGCCTCGGCGTCACCTTGACCGATCCTCCCTTCATGGGGGTCATCGTCATTCGCATCGGCGTTGCGAGCTCTGCCGGGAACTACCACGTGCCGCTTCTCGTTTCGCCGTACGGCTACAGCACGTATCGCGGTTCATGACGCACGCGGAGCACGCGCGCGAGGTCATCGGCTGGTGCCGGCGGCTGGCCACGATGTCGGACGACCGAACCGCTACCACGCGAACGTTCCTCTCCAAGCCGATGCGCGATGTGCACACGGCGCTCGCTGGCTGGATGGCGCGGCTGGGCATGAAGGTGAGAGTAGACGCTGCCGGAAACCTCCGCGGAATTTATCCTGCGGCATCCCGCGAACCCGAGGACGCCGCCAAACGCTTCTACATCGGCTCACACCTTGACACAGTTCCGAACGCCGGGGCATTCGACGGCGTTCTCGGCGTCATCCTTGCCGTCGGTTTAATCGAGCTGCTCGGCAGTCGGCGTTTCCCATTTGCCATCGAAGTCGTCGGCTTTTCCGACGAAGAGGGTGTGCGCTTCGGCACGCCGTTTCTCGGCAGCCGTGCGCTTGCCGGCACATTCGACGCCGGTTTGCTCGATCGGTCGGATGAGTCGGGACGAACCGTGCGCGACGCCATCCTCGGCTTCGGTCTCGATCCGAATCGTATTCCCGACGCGAAGGTTAGCGGGAGCGCCCTCGGGTATCTCGAGTTCCACATCGAGCAGGGTCCTGTGCTCGAGCACAAGAACCTTCCATTGGGCATTGTCGATGTCATCTCCGGGCAGAGCCGGCTCGACGTCACGTTCACCGGTGCGGCAGCCCATGCCGGCACGACTCCAATGGCGCTGCGCAGAGACGCGCTGGCTGGGGCCGCGTCGTGGATCGTCGAGGTCGAGAAGGAAGCGCTCGCGGGTTCAGGGCTGGTTGCGACGGTAGGGAGGATTGCCGTCGAGCCGGGCGCCGGCAACGTGGTTCCTGCCCGCGCGAGCCTCGCGCTGGACGTACGACACGCGTCGGACGATGTCCGCCACTCAACTGTCGATCGCCTCACACGCGCGGCAGAGCTGATTGGCGCCGAGCGCCGGTTGGCGATAACAGTCGAACCGCGCCTCGATCAACCGTCCGTTCCCATGGACCGTCCGTTGTCTGAGATGCTTGCCCGTGCCGTCGAGCAGGCCGGGTGTCCGGTCGAACGGGTCACGAGCGGCGCCGGACACGACGCCATGGTCCTGGCGGAAAAAATGCCGGCCGCCATGCTGTTTCTCCGATGCGCCGGCGGCATCAGTCATCATCCTGCCGAAGACGTCCGCGAAGACGATGTTGCCGTCGCCTTGGCAGCGGGAGTGAAGTTCCTCGAAGAGCTCGGCCGGAAGGCTCAATTAAATGGGTGACATCGTCGTTCGAGGCGGAATCGTCGTACACGCCGAACGAAGGGTGAAAGCGGATATCCGAATCGCCGATGGTCGAATCGCGGCGATAGAGCCCGACCTGCCTGGCGCTGCCGAGGAGATCGACGCGCGCGGCCTGCATGTGCTTCCAGGGCTGCTCGACGTGCATCTGCACTTCAACGAGCCGGGCCGGACCGACTGGGAAGGAGCCGAAACCGGAAGCCATGCGCTGGCCGCTGGCGGCGGGACCCTGTTCTTCGACATGCCGCTCAATTCGACTCCGTGCACGGTGACAGCGGAAGCCGTCGATCGCAAGCGTGAGGCCCTCGAGGCGGCGTCCATCACAGACTTCGGTATCTGGGGCGGCCTCGTCCCCGGTTCCGTTCCGCGCATGCCTGAGATGGCCGAACGCGGGGTCATCGGATTCAAGGCCTTCATGTGCGACTCGGGCTTGCCCGAGTTTCCGTACTCGGACGAAGGCACGCTGCGCGACGGTATGTCCGAAGCGGCGCGTCTGAATCTTCCGGTTGCCGTGCACGCGGAGAGTGAACAGATGACTCGCGCGCTGACTGCGGAAATGCGTGGATCCAGCGCGAGGGACTTTTTGCGGTCGCGGCCGGTGGCGAGCGAGATCGAGGCGATCGGCCGGGCGATCGAGATCGCCGAAGCGACCGGTGCGAAGCTTCATGTCGTTCACGTAAGCTGCGGCACAGGCATCGCAAAAATCGCCGAGGCGCGCGCGCGAGGCGTGGACGTGTCGGCGGAGACCTGCCCTCACTATCTTTTCTTCACTGAACAGGATGTCGAGCGGCTCGGCGTCGTGGCCAAGTGCGCGCCGCCGCTGCGCGGAGCGGTGGAGCACGCACAACTCTGGTCACAGCTGCTCTCTGGCCGGATCGACATCGTGGCGTCGGATCATTCACCATCGCCTCCGTCATTGAAGATGGAGGGCGACTTCCGCACGTCGTGGGGTGGGATTGCCGGCGTCCAGTCCACGCTTGCGGTACTCATGGAGCGCGGAATGGACGGCAGGCGCGTGCCGTTCGAGCTGATCGCCAGTTTGGTTGCGGCGAACCCCGCAGCGCGGTTTCGAATTCCCGCGAAAGGCGCACTCGCGGCCGGCAACGATGCCGATCTCATGCTTCTCGATCCGTCGCGGCCATACACGCTCACCTCCGCGCGACTGCTCCAGAAGCATAAAATGAGTCCATATGTGAGGTTCGAGTTCACCGGCGAGGTCGTGCGTACCATCCGCCGTGGCGAGACGATCTTTCAGGATGGCAAGGTTGTGGCGACGACGAAGGGGCGTTTCGTCAGGCCGCTTCCGTAGTGCAGGGCTTCAGCCCTGCTAGAAAACTTATATGTCTGATCTGCTCATTCAGGCCGGCCCGTACAAGCTGAAGGGCCGCCTCGAAACCGAGAAGGCGCCGCTCACCTGCGCCGCGTTTCTCGAGCTGCTGCCCTTCCGCGAGAATCTGCTGCACGTGCGCTGGAGCGGTGAGTCGACGTGGGTTCCGCTCGGCGCGCTCGGCCTACCCCTTCCGCCTGAAAACGCCACGACCTACCCGCTCCCGGGCGAGATTCTTCTCTATCCAGGCGGCCTGAGCGAAACAGAGATCCTCATTCCCTACGGGCGCACGCAGTTCGGCAGCAAGGCGGGTCTGCTTGCCGGCAATCACTTCCTCACCGTCGTCGCGGGTGCGGAGCACCTGATCGACATTGGCCGGCTGACGTTATGGGAAGGCGCTCAGCCCATCATGATCGATCGCTTCGATGACTGACGCGCGGTGGTTCGGCCACCCGCGCGGTCTCTCCACGTTGTTCTTCACCGAGATGTGGGAGCGCTTCAGCTATTACGGGATGCGCGCCATTCTCGTGCTGTTCATGACCAATGCCGTTGCAACAGGCGGCATGGGGCTGGACGACGTGACCGCGACGGCGATTTACGGTCTCTATACCGCGTCCGTGTATATCGTCGCCCTCCCGGGCGGATGGATTGCGGACCGTATTCTCGGCCTGCGCCGTTCGGTGTTCTGGGGAGGCGTCGTGATTGCCGCCGGTCATTTCACGATGGCCATACCTTCGGCGGTCACCTTCTACGCGGGCCTCGCCCTGATCGTCATCGGTACCGGCCTGCTGAAGCCGAATGTCAGCGCGATGGTCGGCGATCTCTATCCCGAGGGCGGTGCGCGACGCGACGCGGGGTTTTCGATCTATTACATGGGGATCAACATCGGCGGTTTTCTCGGTCCGCTGGTATGTGGATATCTCGGCGAAGCGGTCAACTGGCATCTGGGATTCGGAGCGGCCGGCGTGGGGATGGTGTTCGGACTGATTCAGTACTCTCTGGGCGCCCGGCATCTCGGAACGGCGGGCCAGCCCAGGCCCGAAGCCACCACCACCGCGGCGCGAGCCGCGGCCGTTCGCGGGCTCGTCCGCACGCTCGAGGCTGTCGTCGGCGCAGTGCTGATCCTGGCCGCCCTTCAAGCGGCGGGTGCCGTCCGCTTCACGCTTCTTGGCTTCGTCGACTGGACCGGCGTGTTCATCGTGTCGCTGGCCGCGGGATTTCTTCTCTACGTCATTGCATTCGGAGGTTTGACCGCCGTCGAGAAGAAACGGATTGGAGTCATCGCGGTGTGTTTTCTTGCGGCCGCCTGTTTCTGGTCGGGTTTCGAGCAGGCCGGCTCGTCGATGAACCTGATCGCGGACCGGCTGACGGATCGCATCATCAACGGATGGGAGATGCCCGCGAGCTGGCTCCAGTCGGTGAACGGCGTATTCATCATCCTGCTCGCGCCGCTCTTCAGCGCGTTATGGCTTTGGCTGGGATCGCGCAATCCGTCGATTCCCGCAAAGATGGCGTTCGGGCTGATCTTCCTCGGCGTCGGATTCGCCGTGCTGGCATGGGGCTCGGTCAACGCGGCGCCGGAAAATCCCGTGAGCCCGGTGTGGCTCATCGTGACGTATTTCTTCCACACGGTCGGCGAGTTGTGCCTCAGTCCAATCGGCCTGAGCAGCATCACCCGGCTGTCGCCGCACCGTTACGTTGGCCAGATGATGGGGATCTGGTTCATGGGAGCCGCGCTTGGCAACCTCGTGGCCGGGCGCGTCGCCGGGCTCATCGAATCGCTTCCTCTGCCGCAGCTCTTCGGATCGGTGACGATGTTTTCAGTCGGTTGCGGGCTGATACTGCTCGTCTTTACGAAGCCCTTGCGCGGATGGATCGGCAACGCGAACTGACGCATCCCTAAAACAAACAAGAGATTAAGAGGTCAGGAGAATTTTTCTCACAGAGCGATGACACGATCGAACGACACGAAGGCACGAAGACGCCGACAAACTCCTGAAGCAGCATTAAACCTGATCTGCGAATTTCAACGCCGTGGCGCCGAGACGCCGTGACGAAATCCGGGCCGTCTGCTCTTCTTCACGCGCGTGGAGCCGCTTCGGTGTGCGACACCACCGACGCGATCGACGCAACCACGACCGTATGTATCTGCCGAGATGAGCGAGGCGATAGCGGTTGTTGAAATTGCGCGCGGAGGCTGGGCTCCGGCTGCCGGCAGACGGATTCACCGGTCGCGTTGATGGCGGCAACGGATAGTGGGCGCCGTCCGGCATCGCCGGACACCAGGAGGACGGCCGATCGGTCCGGCTAAAGCCGGACACTACGTACAGATCACGGTCTTCTGATCTCCTAATCTCCTGTTAGGATTCAAGGCAACGCGAAGGCCACTATTGCGTCTCCATAACCGAATTCATTTCCACCGCCTGCCGCGATGACGACGAACTGGCGTCCGCCGGACTCATAGGTCATTGGCGTGGCGCGGGCGCCGGCGGGGAGGGGTGCTTTCCAGAGCTCGTTGCCCGTATCGAGATCGAATGCGCGGATCATGCGATCGAGCGTGGCGCCGATAAATGCGAGTCGTCCTGCCGTGACAATTGGTCCGCCGAGGTTGGGCATGCCCAGGTTCATCGGCGGGGCAGGCGCTCCCGGCGGAAGCGGTGGTGTTCCAAGCGGCACCTCCCACAATTTGCCGCCGGTTCGCAGGCTTATTGCGACGAGCGCTCCAAACGGGGGCGGCGTGCACGGCGCCTGATCGGGCCCTATCAGCAATCGCCGCCGCATCACGTACGGCGTGCCTTCCATCAGCGTGTATTCGTAACCTTCGCCAAGCCGGCTGGACTGCTGCCTCGCCGCCGCGAGGTCAAATCCTTTGGCCGGTATCAGCTGAACCATGGCCGCGATCCGATTGACAGGGACGATGACGATTCCGCTCCCGCTGTCTGCCGCGACGCCACCCCAATGCGCGCCGCCGATATTCGACGGGACAGCCAGTGTTCCTTCGAGACTCGGCGGCGTAAAGATGCCTTCGTTTCTCAAGCCGGCCATCAACTGTCTGCAGGCGGCCCGGCCTTCGGGCGTAAGGCCGAACGCATCGTCGACGTTGAACCTGTGCGGACTCAGGGGAGGCGTCACCGCCGTGAATGGTTGCGTCGGCGATGCCTGTTCCCCCGGAATCGTGCTTGCCGGAACGGGGCGTTCCTCGACTGGGAAGAGCGGGGCACCCGTCTCTCGATGCAGCACGAACAACATCCCCGTCTTCGTCGCCTGAACAACCGCCGGCACGGGCTTGCCGTCGCGCGTCACCGTCACAAGGGCGGGCGGGGGAGCGTTGTCGTAATCCCACAAATCGTGATGGACGGTTTGAAAGTGCCAGACCATGCGGCCCGTCGACGCGCGCAGTGCGACGATCGAATTCGCGTAGCGGTTATCGCCGGGGCGGAGTGCTCCGTAATAATCGGGCGCCGCACTCGAGGTCGGGACGAATAACAGGTCGCGTGCGGGATCGGCGACCATGATCGACCAGACGTTTGCCGCGCCGGTGCGCGCAGCGCTGCCATCACGCCACGCCGCCGCGGCGGGATCGCGGGAATCCTGCGGAATCGGATCCCACGTCCACTTCAGCGTCCCCGTGCGCGCGTCGTACGCGCGGATTTCGCCGCTTGCAGGCGCCGGCCGTGAATTGTCGGCCACCGCCGCTCCCGTTATGACGAGGTCATCAACGACCACCGGCGGAGACGTCACCTGATACGCAGCGGGGAAAGCGGGCCGGATGCGCAGCCCCTCACGAAGACCGATAGTGCCTTCGACGCCGAACGTCACGCACGGATGTCCCGATGCCGCATCCAAGGAGATCAACCGGGCGTCTACCGTTCCAACATAGATGCGGCGCCGGCACGGCGCGCCGGGCTTCAACGTCGAATCAACCCAGGTTGCCACCCCGCGATTAGCGAAGTCGCCATAACCGCCTTTGGGATTCACGCGCGCGTCATACCGCCAGATCTCACGTCCCGTCGCCGGGTCGAGCGCCATCACTTTCCCGAGGGGCGTGCTGACGTACATCACGTTGTCGACGACGATCGGAGTGACCTGCAGAGAAGGCTGGCGCCCAAGATCGAACGACGGCTCCCCCGTGTGATAACGCCACGCGACGACGAGCTTGGTGACGTTGTCGCGAGTGATGCGGTCCAGCGGAGAGTACCGTGATCCGCCGGGATCGGCGCCATAGACGGGCCAATCGCGTGCCGCCGGCGCTTGCGCGAGAACGGCGGCAGTGGCCACGCCCAGAACCGCCAGAAATGTTGTTGTCAGTCGTCGAGGCTTCATGACACGAAGTGCTGCATTCTACAGTAACCTACACGAACCAGTGCCGGCGGCCATGGATGCAATCACCATCAACGTCACCGTGAACGGCGTGCGGTATGAGCGCGGCGTTGAGCCGCGCCTCCTGCTCAGCGATTTCATTCGGCAGGACCTCGGATTGACCGGCACTCACGTTGGCTGCGAACACGGCGTGTGCGGTGCGTGCACCATTCTGTTCGACGGCGAGCCGGTTCGATCCTGCATCATGCTGGCGGTTCAAGCCGACGGCCACGAGCTGCGCACCGTCGAGTCCCTCGCGGGAGCCACCGGCGAGCTCAATACGCTTCAGGAAGCGTTCCGCACGGCGCACGGCCTGCAATGCGGGTTCTGTACGCCGGGCTTCCTCATGACGCTCACGGCATTTCTGCGCGACACGCCCAACCCGACCGACGAGCAGATTCGCGAGGCGCTTTCGGCGAACCTGTGCCGCTGTACCGGATATCACAACATCTTCGAGGCTGCCAAGCTTGCCGCCAGAGTCACGCTACCTTAACGCACGGGTCTCGCGGAACGAAGACGCGCGGCTCCTGACCGGCCGCGCGCTGTTCGTGGACGACGTCCAGCTTCCCGGGATGTTGCACGTCGCGTTCGTGCGCAGCGAATACGCGCACGGCCGCATCATGCGAATCGATGCCTCCGCGGCGGCCTCCCGGCCGGGTGTGCGCGCCGTGTTCACCGCGGAGGATCTCGGCGATTACCTCAAACCAGGACCGGTGCTCGTTTCCCCACCGCCCATCCCTGATCTCGTCTTCCACGGCTGCACGCAGTTGCCGCTTGCCAAGGACAAAGTGCGCCATGTCGGTGAACCGCTCGCCATGGTTGTCGCCGACAGCCGCTATATCGCCGAAGATGCCCTTCGCGACGTCATCGTCGAGATCGATCCGATTGATGCGGTTGTCGATCTCGAGAAAGGGCTCATGCCCGGTGCGCCGCTCGTTCACCAGCACCTCGAGTCGAACGTCGCCGCCCACGTGGTGCAGCGGAAGGGGCATTATGCAACCGCGAGTGCGAACGCGGATGTGATCGTCAGAAGGCGGTTTTCGTACGACCGCGGCGTGTCGGCGCCCATCGAGAACCGTGCCGTAGCCGTCGCGTGGAATTCGAAGTCGGAAGAGCTGACTGTCTGGGATACCACGCAGGCGCCGATTCCGATCCGCAACGGCCTGGCCAACATGCTCGGCCTGCTCCAGTCGCAGGTCAACGTCATCGCTCCCTTCGTCGGGGGCGGCTTCGGCCCGAAGATCATGATGTTCTATCCCGAAGAGCGGCTGCTGCCGTGGGCGGCGATGCGGCTCAACGCGCCGCTGAAATGGACGGAGGATCGCCAGGAAAACTTCTATGCGACGACGCAGGAGCGGGGTCAGGTGCACGACGCCGAAATGGCGCTCACGAAAGACGGGCGCATCCTCGGAGTACGCGACGTGTTTCTGTTCGATACGGGTGCGTATGATCCGTACGGGCTCACGATTCCGATCAACAGCCAGTGCACGCTCATCGGCCCTTACGACATTCCTCACTACGAAAGCGAGTTCACCGCCGTCTTCACGAACAAGCCCATCGTTACGCCGGTTCGCGGCGCCGGGCGGCAGCACGGCGTCTTCGTCAGCGAGCGGCTTCTCGATATCGCGGCGCGCGAGCTCGGCATCGATCGCGTGGAGATTCGCAAGCGCAACCTGATTCCACCGGACAGTTTCCCGGTCAATCACCAGATCATGTTCCAGGATTCCGCGCCGCTGATTTATGACAGCGGCGACTATCTGCCCGCGCTGGAGCAGGCTGCCGACATCATCGGCTACGACGCGTTCATACGCGACGAGCAGCCGAAGGCGCGCAAAGACGGGCGGTTCATTGGCGTCGGCATCTGTTGTTACGTGGAAGGCACGGGCATCGGGCCTTACGAAGGCGCGCGCGTGACCATCGAGCCGAGCGGCAAAGTGCGCTGTGCGACAGGCGTGGGCACGCAGGGTCAGGGACACTTCACTGTATTCGCGCAACTGGTTGCCGATGCGCTCGGCGTCGATGTCGCGGGCGTCCGCGTGGTGACCGGCGACACACGGGAATTCCAGTGGGGCACCGGTACGTTTGCGAGCCGCGGGGCAGTGGTTGCCGGCAGCGCGTGTCATGCCGCGGCGATGGCGGTCAGAGAGAAAGTGCTCACTCTAGCGAGCTCGCTGCTCAACGTGCCAAAAGAGCAACTCGAGCTGGGCGACGGCCGGGTGAACGTGATCGGCGATCGAAACTCCGGAATGAGCCTCGGTGAATTGGCGGGAAAGGCGAACCCGTTGCGCGGTGCCGTGCGGCCGGGCACCGAGCCCGGGCTCGAAAGCACGGCATATTTCGGCCCCGATCGCGGGAGTACCGCCAGCGGCGTGCACGCGATGATTGTCGAGGTCGATCCCGAAACAGCGAAGGTCGAGATCAAGCGGTACCTCGTCGTTCACGACTGCGGGACGATCATCAACCCCATGCTCGTCGAAGGGCAGATTCATGGCGGCGTGGCGCACGGGATCGGCAATGCCTTCTACGAGCAGCTCGTTTACGACGAGCAGGGCCAGCTGCTGAATGCGTCGTTCATGGATTACCTCATCCCGACCGCAACCGACGTTCCGCGCATAGAAACTGCGCATCGCGTGACGCCGTCGCCGTTCAATCCGATGGGACTCAAGGGTGTCGGGGAAGCGGGATGCATTCCAACCGGGGCGTTGTTCGCCCAGGCGGTTGAAGATGCGTTAAGCGGGTTCGGCCTGGAGATCACGGAAATTCCCCTCAGTCCAAACAGGTTGTTCGAACTGATCGAGGCGGCGAAACGATGATCTTGAGCGGCACGTTCACGTTTGACGGTCCTCGGGCCCGGGTGTGGGAGATCCTCCAGGATCCGGCTGTGCTTGCGAAAGCGCTTCCCGGTACCAAGAGCCTCAGGCAGGTCGGAGACGACAGATTCGAAGGCACGATGAAAGTGAGCGTCGGTCCCATGAGCGCCGCTGAATTTGCCGTGAATGTCGAGCTCAAAGACAAAGTGGAGCCGGAACGGTTCGAGATGCACATCGACGGTAAAGGGGCAGTCGGCTTCACGAAAGGGAAGGCGACGATTGCCCTGGACGAGCAGCCCGGTCCCACGACGGTAATGACCTACACGTCGGACGTGCAGATCGGCGGCCGCATCGCATCCGTCGGGCAGCGGCTGCTCGAATCCGTCGGCAAGATGATGACGAACCAGGCATTAGAGGCGCTGAACAAAGAGTTGAAGCAGAGGTTACAACCTTGAGTGCAGTGCGTGTGAAGGCCGCGAAGCGGCGCGGGGCGGAGGGGCCCCGCAAGCGGAGCGGCCGGAGCGGGGCGAGGGGCCCCCGCGACTAAAAAATGAAACCGGCACCGTTCGAATATTTTCGTCCGCGCTCGCTCGACGAAGCGCTGTCGCTGCTCGACCAGCACGGCAGCGACGCGAAGCCGCTTGCCGGCGGCCAGAGCCTTATTCCGGCGATGAACTTCAGGCTTGCGATGCCGGCGGTGCTGGTCGACTTGAATGGCGTGCCCGGCCTTTCTTACGTGGCACAGCCGAAAGATGGGGCCGGCGGCCTGAATATCGGCGGGATGACACGTCAGCGCAATATTGAGCGAAGCCCGCTCGTCGCCGAACGTGTGCCGCTCATTGCCGAAACGATGCCGCACGTGGCACATGCGGCAATCCGCAACCGCGGCACCATCGGCGGCAGCCTGGCGCACGCCGATCCCGCGGCTGAGTTGCCGGCTGTCGCGCTCGCGCTCGGCGCGACGCTTACCCTGACCAGCAAGTCAGGCACGCGGACAGTGCCGGCAGCAGAATTTTTCCTCGGGCTTTTTACGACGGCGCTTCAGCCGGGGGAAATCCTTACGCAGATTCACATTCCGCCCAGGCCCGAACGCACTGGCTTTGCGTTCGAGGAGATCTCCAGGCGGCATGGAGACTTCGCGCTTGTCGGAGTCGCGGCTGCCGTGCAGGTGGACGATCGAGGCCATTGCGCGGGAGCACGCATCGCCCTGCTCAGCGTGGGCGACCGTCCGATGATTGCCGAGCACGCGGCAAAAACGCTCGTGGGTCAGCGGCCGGAGCCCGAGCTCCTACGCGCCGCCGCCGATGCGGCGGCGGCGAGCGACATCGATCCGTCGAGCGATATCCACGCATCGGCACGATTCCGGCGGCAGTTGGCCAAGGTATTGACGCGGCGAGCGTTGACGACAGCGTTTGAACGGGCTGCACTAACGTACTGTGCGGTAAGCAGATCGGTGTCGCGATTTTGTGCCGAGCGCGAAGAGCGCGAGGTGGCAGGTCGTCGGTGAGTCGGAACGTTTCACTGAGCAGGCAGGTGTTGCTATCAAACGCCGAGCGCGAGAGCGCGAGGTGGCAGGTCGTGGGGGTGGGGCCCCACGACAAATTGAGAAAAGAAAACTAATGAAAATCTATGACCTCTCCCAGCCGCTGAATGAACAGTTCCCTTTCTGGCCCTACTACCCGCCGTTCGAAGTGAAATACATCAAGCGGAAGGCCGAACACGGCGTCAACGCGCAATACATCATGACGTCGAACCACATGGGGACGCACCTCGACGCGCCGCGCCATTTCGTCACCAACGGCCGGACCATCGATCAGATCCCTGTCGAGTGGTTATGCGGTCCAGGCGTCATCGTGAACCTGTCGGATGTGATGGACGAGCTCGACCTGTACACGCCGAAGATGATTGAAGACCGGGTCGAAGTGCGCAAAGGCGATCTGCTGTATCTCCACACCGGCTGGCACAAACACGCCCAGTTCGGAGAGGGGGCAGACGAGGAAAAGTACATTCATCGCCATCCCGGCGCGCACCCCGATCTGGTGCCGTGGCTGATCGAAAAGGAAATCCGGATCTGGGGCGTCGATTGCGTATCGACAGACCATCCGATGAACCTGCCGATCGGCCGCTTTCTGGGCAAGGGCGCGCACGGACACTGCGATCGCGTGCGCAAGCAGGCTGAAGAGAAGTTCGGAGGCAAAGACGCCGTCGACAAACTGTTTCCCGACTCCGCGTATCAGCTCACGCACAATGCCTTGTTCCCGAAAGACTGCATGCACATCGAAAATCTCGGTGGCGACATCGACGCCCCGGAACTGCAGAACCAGCGGCTGATCCTCGGGTGTTTCCCGTGGAAGTTCAAAGGCGGCGAGGCGGCGTTCTGCCGTGCGGTGGCATTTCTCGGAAGCTGGTAGGGCGCGATGAACACCCTCGCGGATCTCTCAGCCACCGAGCTGCGCCGGAAGATTGCGGAACGCGAAGTATCTGCCGTCGAATCTGTCGAAGCGTGCCTCGAACGGATTCACCAGCTCAACCCGGCTCTCAACGCGATCGTCACGCTGAACCCCGATGCCCTGGAAGATGCCGCCTTGTTGGATCGCCGAATGAAGCAGGGAGAGGATCCCGGTCCCCTGTGCGGGCTGACAGTCGGCATCAAAGACGTCACGCCGGTCGCCGGACTGCGAACGACGTTTGGCTCGCCGATTTATTCGGATTACGTACCGAAAGAAGACGCGCTTGTCGTCAGGCGGTTGCGTGAGGCGGGCGCGGTCATCATCGGAAAAACCAACTGTCCCGAGTTCGCCGCCGGAGCGAATACCTTCAACGACGTCTTCGGGCGCACGCGCAATCCGTGGGACACGGCGAAGAGCGCCGGTGGATCCACCGGTGGAGGCGCCGCGGCTCTGGCGACCGGCATGATTGCTCTCGCCGAAGGCACCGATCTGGGCGGGTCGCTCCGCATTCCCGCCGCGTTCTGCGGCGTCGTCGGTTTGCGTCCATCATTGGGGTTGGTCCCGGTGCATCCGACCGATTGGGTCTGGGACACGCTGCAGGTGGACGGTCCGATCGCGCGCACGGCTGGCGATGTCGGGCTCATGCTCCAAGCGATTGCCGGGCCGAGCGATTATTCGCCATACGTTCAGCCGATCGAAGGAAGAAATTTTGCCGACTTGGCCGCGATCGGCAAGGCCCGCCGCGTGGCGTACTGCGCCGACATCGCCGGGATAGGGATCGATCCTGATGTGGAGCGAGTCTGCCGCGAAGCCGCATTTGCCCTCGAAGCCGAAGGGATCGCGGTCGATGAAATCGAGCTCGATCTGGCCGCGGCCCGGCCGGCGTTCCTGTCGCTGCGCGGGTTGTGGTTCGTCACACACATGCTTCCGCGGCTCGACAAGCGCGATCGGTTCGGGCCGAACGTCGCGAACAACGTCCGATCGGGGCTCGAGGTGACGTCGAAGGAGATCGCGGCGGCCGAAAGCTATCGCGGCCGGTTATGGCATCAGTTCCGGCAGTTCTTCGAGCGTTACGATCTCCTGCTGACTCCATGTGTCGCCGTTCCGCCATTTCCGGTCGAGCAGAACTATCCCGACACGATCGCCGGCAAGCCGATGACGACCTATATCGATTGGATTGCGCCGACCTTCGTGCTCAGCCTTACGGGGCTGCCCGTGGCGTCCGTGCCCGCGGGACTGGATTCCGGCGGCATGCCGGTAGGGTTGCAGATTGCTGGAAGGCAGATGGGGGAGGAGCAGGTGTTAGGGCTTGCCGCGCGAATTCAAGGCCTTCGGCCGATGGCGCTACCGAGGCGGTCCTGACGGGCCTTGTTTTGACCGCGCCCTTCGGCTGCGATTTGGATCTGGCCTCGGAACGGCGGCGAGCAGCGTCCTCGAATACGCGTGTTGCGGCTGCTGGTAAATGTTCTCGGCTTCACCGATCTCGACAATCTGCCCTTTGTACATGACGGCTATGCGATCCGAGATATGCCGTACGACGGACAAATCGTGGGCGATGAAGATGTAGGACAGGCCGAACTCCTGCTGCAGATCCTGCATCAAATTCACTACCTGCGCCTGAATCGACACGTCGAGCGCGCTGACAGGCTCGTCTGCGATCACGATCTTCGGGTTGGTCGCAAGCGCTCTCGCGATGCCGATGCGCTGGCGCTGACCGCCTGAAAACTCGTGCGGATAGCGATGGATGTAGTCGGGAGCGAGGCCGACTTTCTGCATCAGCCACTCAACGCGTTCCCTGCGCTCTCGCGGCGATTGCTTCGTGTGGATCTTCAGCGGCTCTTCGACAATCTGACCGACGCTCATCCGGGGATTGAGCGACGAATAGGGGTCCTGAAAAATCATCTGAATGTCCGCCCGGTACGGCCGCATCTCATGCCGGCTTAGCGGGGCCAGATCCACGATCCCTGAGGCATGGCGATACAGGACCTGTCCTGAAATATCCACGCTGTAGCTCATGGCGCGCAGGATGTTGATGATCGCGCGACCCACGGTCGTTTTGCCGCTGCCCGATTCGCCGACAAGACCGAGCGTTTCTCCCTGATTCAACTCGAACGACACGCCGTTGACCGCGTGCACGTCGCCGGTTTTGCGCAACAGCAGGCCGCCGAACACCGGGAACCTGACGTGCAGGTCCTTAACTTCGAGTAGTGTCGGCATGCTTGTCTCGCCGAAGCGCCTGGGGCGCGAAGGCGGATTCGTCGGTGATTCCGTAGAGGTGGCAGCGCACAAAGTGGCCAGGCGCGCGCTCGATGAGCGCCGGTTCGATGTCGGGACACGGCTCGAAGCGATCCGGGCAGCGCGTCGTGAACTTGCAGCCCCTCGGCAGGTCGAGGATATCGGGAACCGATCCCGGAATCGTCGTCAGCCGCTCGGCCTTCGGGCCATCGACGCGGGGCAGCGAGCCGAGCAGTCCCCGCGTGTAAGGATGCATCGGGTTGTTGAAGATCTCCTTGACCGGGGCGAGCTCCTGGATCTTTCCTCCATACATCACCGCGACGCGGTCGCATGTCTCGGCGACGACAGCGAGGTTGTGGGTGATGAGCAGAATGGCCGAGTCCTTCTGCCTGCTCTTCATCTCGAGCATCAGGTCGAGGATCTGCGCCTGGATCGTCACGTCGAGCGCCGTCGTCGGCTCGTCGGCGATCAGGAGGTCGGGTGTCAGGGCGAGCGCCATCGCGATCATGATGCGCTGGCGCTGCCCGCCCGAGAACTGATGCGGGTATTGCCCCATCCGCGCCGGCGCATCGGTGATGCCGACGAGCTGAAGCATCTCGACGCTGCGGTTGAATGCCTCCTGCTTCGAGATCTTCTCGTGCTGCAGGTACACCTCGGTCAGCTGAAATCCGATGGTAAACACCGGATTCAACGAGGTCATCGGCTCCTGGAAAATCATGCTGATCTCGTCGCCGCGCACGTCGCGGATGCCCTCGTCGTCGAGCTTCAGGAGGTCTCGCCCTTTGAACATGATCTCGCCAGCAACGATGCGGCCGGGGGGATTCGGAATGAGTCGCAGCACGCTCAGAGCCGTGACGCTTTTGCCGGACCCGGACTCGCCGACGAGTCCCACAACCTCGTCGGGGTAGACGCTCAAGTCGATGCCATCCACCGCCTTGGCAACGCCGGCTTCGGTGAAGAAATGGGTGCGCAGGCCTCGGATGTCGAGAAGCGGCGCCTTGCCCGAAGTAGCGTCTTCGCGAGAAGTAGTCATTGCAGCTGCGAGAACTCCTTGGGATCGAAGGCCTCGCGGACGGCTTCGCCGATGAAGACGACGAGGAGCAGGGTGGCGAAGAGAGCGCTCAGCGGGAAGAACACGAGCCACCACTTCGTCAGGTTTTGCGTTCCCTGCGAGATGAGCTCGCCCCAACTGGGTGTCGGCGCGGGCAGTCCGAAGCCGAGGAAGTCGAGCGCGACCAGGGCGCTGATGTTGGCGACGATGACGAAGGGCGCAAATGACACCACGGGCGTGAGCGCATTGGGCAGGATGTGCCTGAACATGATGTTCGGTTCGGACACGCCGGTTGCAATCGCCGCTCCCACGTAGTCCCGCGCCTTCTCGCGGTAGAACTCGCCGCGCACGTAATACGTGATGCCCACCCAGTCAAAGGCGGAAAGGATGAAGACCAGAAGCCAGAACGACGGCTGCAGCACCTGCAGCCGGCCCGGCACGTACACTGGGACGACGATCGAGCTGATGATGATGATCGTGTAGAGAAACGGCAGCGACGACCAGATCTCGATGAGCCGCTGGCCCAGGATGTCGAGCTTGCCGCCGAAATATCCGAGCACCGCGCCGGCCATCACTCCAATCGACTCGGCGATCAGGAGCACTGCGATAGCGAACGTGAGAGAGATGTTGAACCCGTACGCGAGCCTCACCAGCACATCGCGGCCGCGATCGTCGGTGCCGAAAGGATGTTCGCGCGACGGCGTATTCGGCGGAGACGAACTGGCATCGAGGAGCGATTCGTTCGGCCCGTACGGATAGGGAGCCATCAGCACCCAGTCGCCTGCTCCCTTCTCGGCAAACAAGCGTTTGAGCTCGCGGTAGTCGGGCTCACCGAATCCTTCGAGCCCGAAATCTGTCACGCTGTAAAACCGGTACATCGGAAAGTGGTACCGGCCCTGGTACTTCACGGCGAGCGGCGTTCCGCTCATCACCAGCGGCAGAAAAAACGAGAATACGTAAGCGCAGACGATAATCACGAACGAGTAATAGCCGCGCTTCAAACGCCGGAACTTCCGGAGCCGTTTCTTGAAAAGAGATTCCGAGCGGATCGCGGGTTTCAGCGGGTCGGCGATCATTTGAACCGGATGCGCGGATCGATCACGGCGTAGATGATGTCGGAAAGGATGTTGCCGACCAGCATGAGCAGGCTGCTAATCACCAGAATGCCGAGGGCGACCGGATAATCTCGCTGCAGAATCGACGTGTAGCCCAGATACCCCATGCCGTCGATATTGAAGACCTTCTCGATGAGGAAAGAGCCGGCGAGAATCAGGCTGAACACGTGGCCAAGTCCGGTGGCAATCGGGATCAATGAATTCCGCAGCGCGTGCACGAAGATGACCCGCCGTTTGTGCAGTCCTTTCGCAAAGGCCGTACGCACATAGTCCTGCGACATGTTCTCCATGAGCGAGTTCTTCGTCAGGATGGTCAACGTCGCGAAACCGCCGATCATGTAGCAGACAACCGGCAGAAACATGTGGTACGCCTGATCGGCGATCTTTTCGCCGAGCGACAGATACTCCCAGTTGTCGGAGCGGAACCCTCCGAGTGGAAAGACGCTCCAGAAGCTTCCGCCGCCGAAGATCACCAGTAGCGCCGTTCCGAGTGCCCAGCCAGGCACGGCATACCCCATGAACACGAGCACGCTCGACACGAAATCGAACTTGCTGCCGTGTTTCACTGCCTTCAATACGCCGAGGGGCACACAGACCACGTAGCTCAGCAGGAAGCCGGTCAGGCCGAGCATGATTGAAACCGGGAACCTCGACTTGATGACGTCCCAGACCGGGTCCTGGTAGACGTACGAATTGCCGAGGTTGAGGTGCGCGAGATTCCATAACCAGAGCCCGTAGCGTATGTGCACTGGCTTATCGAATCCGTAGTACTGACGGATCTGCTCGATGGCCTCCGCCGGCAGTTCCATGCCCGCGCGCGCTCCACCCGAGACGCCGCCTTCCGACGCGACGCCCATCTTGAGGCGCATGATCTCGCGTTCGACCGGCCCGCCCGGCACGAAGTGCATGATGACGAATACGGCGAGCGTGATGCCGAGAAACGTCGGGATGATCAGCAGAAGCCGGCGGACGAAGTAAGCAGTCACCTCGTTGTTGCGCCCGTTGTGTGCCCGCTCTGCGCCGGCGCCGAAGTACGCTTCGCATACTCCTGCCAGTACCGGTTCTCGAGTTGGCCGGTCTCCATCTTGATCGACGGATCTCCCATGGCCCGATTCAGCTCGCGCTCGCGTTCGGCGTCGATCCACCAAAGCCAGGCCGCGGAATGGTAATCGTCGATGCGGCTCAGAACCCCCTCAGGCTGACCAAATTTGTTCCAGTAGGCAACCCGCTGGAAAGGCGCGTCCCACTCGAGCACGTAATGATGGAGGTTTGCCAGAATGCCGTCGATCTCACGGAGGATCGTCGCTCTTTTCGTCTGCTCGAACTCGCCGTCGTATTGCGCGAGCAGCTCATCGAGCCGCTTGTCCTTCACGCCCGTGATGTTGTTGTTGTCCGGGATGTCGGCAAGCCTTGAGCTGAAGGAAGTCTCGGGGTTTGGGAACGTCTCGGCCGCCCACGCGAGCGACACCATGTCGAACTTACGCTGCTGTTGAAGCTCGAACCGCGTCTCGGGCGTCACGAGCCGCAGGTTCAGCGTGATGCCGGCTTTCCTCAGGTCGTCCTGGTAGATCGTCAGCCAGCGCTCTGAACCCTTGTCCGAATAGAGGAGCTCGAGTACCAGCGGCTTGCCATCTCTCGTCAGCCTGCCCTGAGGGTCCCGGCTTTTCCATCCCGCGTCGCTGAGCAACTGAAGCGCGCGCTGCGGGTCGTACGGCATCTTGGGGTTATTCGGGTTTTCGTAGATGCCGCCCGCGTAGTACGAATTCAGCGGCGGGTATTCCTTGAAAAACAGCGTCTCGATCAACCTGTCGCGATTCAGCAGATGGGCCATCGCCTGCCGGAAGCGGATATCGTCGAACGGTGCCTTGCGCGTGTTGAACGCAACGCCCTGAATTCCGCTGGGATTGTCGTTGTAGACCTTGCGCCGCTGAACCAGGCCGCGCTCCGCGCGTTCGAAGTTCATCTCCTGAACCCACCTGCGAGAGGTGAATTCGGTACGGAAATCGAAGTCGCCTTTCTTGAACATCTCGAAAGCGAGGTTTTCATCCCGTACGACCGAGAAGCGAAGCTCGTCGAAGTTTCCGCGCCCCACGTTCCGGCGATGTTTGGCGGCCCAATAGTCGGGCCGCCGCTTCAGCGATAAGCCATTCCCCTTGTTGACGTCCGATTCGGCGAGCGAATACGGTCCGGTCCCTGGCAACAGCTTGAAGTTGTATTCGGTCCTGTAGCGCGCGCCGTCGATCGTGCGGAGCACGTGAGCCGGAAAGATCACCATGCCTTCCTGGGTAGCGAAGTACAGGAAATTGCGCCAGTTGAGCTGCTTGCTCTTGACGCGCACGATGTATTTGCTTTCGGCCACCGGCTTTTCGAATTTCTCGAACACGAGCCGGTCCATCGGCGACTGAAGGCCCGGGTCCATGATCAGCTCCCACGTCGCGACGACATCGTCGGCGACGACGGGCTTGCCGTCGGACCATCGCGCATTCGGGTTCAGTCGGAATCGGTACGTCGTCTTGTCGGGTGAGATCTGCCAGTGACTGGCGAGTGCCGGAACGAACTCTAACGTGCTTGGGTGAAGCCACAGTAGGGGCTCGTACACCAGGCGATTGATGATGTAGGCGTTCAGAACCGTGTTGGCTTCTGGCCCCAGGATCCGGAGCGTTCCCGGAAAGCTCGGGACGTGCTGCCGGAACACTCCGCCCTTTACAGCTCGGGGATCGCCGATGAGCTCGAAATCGGTGTTGGTTTCCCAGCCCTCCCCGGTAAAGCCCTTGCCTCCCTGCTCCGCGCTGACCGACGGGTCGGCGCCGGCATCAGCGTCGGGGAATACCGGATAACTGTTTCTGTCGAGCGAAACAGGCGATGCAGGTGCGACTGTGCCGCCGGCCGGCTCGTTTGCCGGCGCAGAGCTTTCGCGCCCACCGCACGCGGCGAGCGGGACAGCAAGAACAACCGCCAGCACAATCGATCGAGAGGCTGATCGCATGGAGTGCGCCGCCTAATTTGCCGGCGCGGCCGCCGCGCCCTGCTTCTTCGCAAACTCCTGCCAGTAGCGCTGCTCGACCGGAATCGATGCGAACTTCACCGACGGATCGCTCATCGCGGTCTCGAGCCGCTGCGACTGCTGCGGATCGACCCACCACAGCGAGACGAGATCGGAGTAGCCGCCCGTACGCGTGACGATGCCGGGGGGCACGCCGAATTTGTTCCAGTATGCCAGCCGCTGGAACGGCGCCTGCCACTTGAGAACGTAGTGGTGTTCGCGGGCGAGAATGCCGTCGATCTCTTTGATGATCGCGGCTCGCTTCGGCTGGTCGAACTCGAGGTCGTATTGCGGCAGCAGTTCGTCGACCCGCTTATCTTTGAAGCCGGTGATGTTGTTGTTGTTCTCGGTGTCGGCAAGTGAAGACGCGAACGACGTTTCCGGATTCGGGAAGACGAGCCCGCCCCAGGCCATGTCGGCGAAATCGTACTTACGCTGCATCAAAAGCTTGAAGAAAGTTTCTCCAGTCACCAGCCTCAGATTCAGCGTCACGCCGACTTTGCGGAGGTCCTCCTGATAGATCGTCAGCCATCGTTCCGAGCCCTTGTCGTAGTACAGAAGCTCGAGGATCAGCGGACGTCCGTCCTTGACGAGCCGCCCCTGCGCGTCGCGCGAGGTCCAGCCGGCTTCGTTGAGCAGTTTGAGCCCGGCCGACGGGTCGTATGGATGTTTTGCATTCGAGGGGTTCTCGTAGATTCCGCCGGCATAATACGAGTTCATCGGCTCGTATTCCTTGTAGAACAGCTTCTCAATTAGGAGATTGCGGTTCATGAATGCGGACAGCGCGCGCCTTACCCGCACGTCGTCGAACGGCGCCTTGCGCGTGTTGAGGGCAAGACCGGAGATGCCGATCGGGTTGTCGTTGAACACCTTGACCTTCTGAATAAGGCCGCGCTGAACCCTGTCGAAGTCGAGCTCCTCGATCCACTCGCGCGAAATATTCACGTAATAGAAATCGAGGTCGCCCTTCTTGAACATCTCGAAAGCCAGCGACTGATCGCGCACCAGAATGGCGCGAACTTCGTCGAAGTTCCCCAGGCCGATGTTGCGGCGTTCCTTCTCCGCCCAGTAGTCATTGCGGCGGCGAACGGAGACGCTCCGTCCCTTCTGAATGTCTTCTGTCCGAATCGTATAGGGCCCGGAGCCGGGCATGACTTTGAAGTTCCAGTCGCGGATGTACGCGGCGCCGTCGACACTCTTGAGGACGTGCGCCGGAAAGAGCAGCATCGAGCCGCCGAAGTACAGAAAGTTGCGCCAATTGAGCTGCTTGCTCTTGACGCTGACGATGTATTTGCTCTCGGCCACCGGCTGCTCGAACTTGCCGTAAACGAGCTGCGAGGACGGGTCCTGCATCCCCTTGTCCATCATCAGCTTCCAGGTGGCAACGACGTCTTCCGCAACGACGGGCTGCCCGTCGGACCAGCGGGCGTTCGGGTTTATGCGGAAACGGTAGTTCAGCTTGTCATCCGAAATCTGCCAGTGAGTTGCGACGGCGGGAATGAATTCGAGCGTTGTCGGATGGAGACTGAGAAGCGTCTCATACACCAGCGGGCCAACGATGTCGTAGTTGAACGCGGTGTTGGCCTCGGGGCCTCTCAGTCGTAAGGTGCCGGGGTATTCGGAGATGGACTGCCGCAGCACGCCGCCTTTGACAGCGCGCGGATCACCAATGAGGTCGAAGTTCGTATTGGTCTGCCATCCCTGGCCGGTGAACCCTTTTCCTCCCTGCTCGGCCGGCACCGACGGATCGGCGCCCGCGTCCACATTGGGGAAAACGGGATACGTATTTTTATCGAGGGAAACGTTGCCTGGAGCGGACGGTTTCGTCGAAGCGCCCGAACTGCCTGCCGGTGGGGGAGTGGAGCCTCCGCCGCACGCGGCCGTAAGCAGAAATGCGCCCAAAACGCCGATCGCCGAGCCGTGCAGTCGTCTCACATGAACCTCCAAAGGAATTCTATACGGATCATCGCTTGCAACGGGGCAGGTGTGGCACCAGAAACGGGCGGCTTATTTGACGATCTGAAGCGCTACATCGGCTCGCACGGCATCCAGATCAAGACCAAGCGGATGGATGTCGACAAGCCGGGGGAGTTCGACGGTCCCAGCCTTACCCTGAATCCAGTACATGACCGAGAAGCGCTGTGCTTCTATCTGGCGCACTCGTTCGGCAGCATCTATCAATGGAGTACAGACTGCCAAGGGGCCCAAAAAGTCTTTGACGGCCTCAGGGACGCGAAAAGGGAGCGCGGCAACCGGCCCCTTTTCGAAAGGGCTCTCGAGGAATGGCGGGTGTTCGAGCAGACCTCCTCAGATCATGCCGTCTGGGCGCTCGGTAATGTCGGCCACTCGCAGGCCATCGACGCTTATACGACGTTCTTCCGGGCCGATATCGAGGCGATGACCATCTTTCATCGAACGGGCAAGGAGCCCCGATGGCCCGATTTTTTTGCTGACTGGAAGAGGAAAGTGGCGAGCGGTGAGATTCGAATCGAGCCGTTCAGGCCGAAACCGGTCTCCCGGTTCCGGCCTGTCCGGATTGAAAAGCAGGAAGTTTTACAGGAACACGACTAGGCAGAACGCAGAATTGGCAGATTGGGAGATTGGCAGATTCCCTTTCAATCTTCCAATCTTCCCATCTACCAATCTCTCAATTCAGAATCTGTACCTCAAGCCCAGTTGCGCCTGATAGCGCGACCGTGGGTCGTCCGTCTGGAACTTGCGGAAGCTCGACGCCTTCATCGGGCGCGAGGTCGTAGATCATCTTCCCCGTCGCGGCGTCCATGCCAGCCGTAGCGGAAGGGCGATACCTCGTTGAAGTTCGGATAGCGCACGACGCCCCAGTCGTTGTTCAGCATGTTCATGAAGTTCGACACATCCAGAGTGACCTGGAAGTTATTCCGCGCGCGGAAGGGCACGTCGAACGCCAGCCGGAAATCGACCAGGTTGGTCCACGGTCCCCGTCCCGGTATTCCGCTCCGGGATGATGCCGCGGTTGTTCTTCATGCTCTCGTCCGCCTCGATGTACGCGTTCAGCTCGTCCCACGTTCCGTTGAGCACGACCACGTCGCTCGCGCTCGCCGGGACGAACACGATGTCGTTGTCCGCGAGGTCACCGTTCATGTCATTCGAGTAGGTCGTCGAATACGGGCGTCCCGACTGGACGTTGTAGAAGAACGAGGCGGTCAGGCCCATGGCGGCAGGGAGGCCCATCCGGTAGGACGCCATCGCATTGACACGGTGACGCACATCGCGGTCGGAAATCCCGAGCACCGGCAGGTTGGAATTGCCGCGCGTATACAGGAACTGCCAGTTGGAAAACGCCGTGCTGCTGTTGCCGTCGTTCACCGTGCTCGACCGTCCGTAGAGGTACGACGCGCTGGCGAACAGGCCGTTGCGCATCCGGCGCTCGCCCTTCACGCTGGCGGTCCACTGGTCGCCCTGATCGGTGTTGGTCAGGAAAAACGCGTTGCTGAACGTCTGGTTGACTCGAGTCATGATCGGCCGTCCGTCAGGACGCGTCTGACCCGACTCGGCATAGTTCAGGTTCTGGTAGAAGACGTCCTGCAGCGTCCGGGTCTGAAGGAACTCCCCGGTCGTCGTCCATCCGGCGATCTGCCGGTCGTATGCGAGGTTCCAGCGCATCACCTGCGGGTATTTGTAGTCGGGGTCGAGCAGGTTGACCTCGTTCAGCGGCGGCCGCTCCGACGTTGCGCGGCTGGTTGTGCGGATCGGCCACGAACGGAATGCGATTGGCGGCGTTGAACGAGACAGCGGGCCGCGTGAACTCGAGTCCGGTGCCTGTGTATTGGTTCGAGAGCCACACGTACGGCGTGCGGCCGCTGAAGATGCCGATGCCCCCTCGAACCTGCTGCCGCGTGGTGCTTCCGAGGTTGTAGTTGAAGCCCACGCGCGGCGACCACTGCAATCCTTCGGGCGTGACGTCGGTGCGGATGTTATAGGCCTGCTCGGTCACGGGGTTCCGGCTCGGCGTATCTGGAAACGTGGGTGCGTCGAGCCGAACACCGTAGGTCAACGTCAACGACGGCAACATCCTCCACTGGTCGCCCGCGTAGACGCTGAACTGACGGACGCCGAATTGGGCGGCCTGTTGAGGATCGGCCGTGTTCGAGTACGAATACGCCCACGCCTGGGCCAGACCCGCCTCGAAATTTTCGACGCTGGTGAACGTGTAGAAGCCGTACGAGTTCTGGATAAACAGGTTCCTGAAATCGAAGACCTCGTTGTGCGTGCCGACCGTCACGGTGTGCGCGCCGAGCTGCATCGTGAAGTCGTCGGTGATCTCGATGATGTCCTGATCCAGCTCGTTGGCCGACGAAGACCGTTCCCGTCCGACTCTGAACAGACCGCCACCTGCACCGAGACCAAGCTCGATCGATAGCGCCGGAAACTCGGTATCGCCGTCGCGGTCGTCGCGCACGCGCTGGTAGTTGACCCGCAGCTCGTTGAACATGCGGCCGAACGTGCTGTTCAACTGCCCGACCGTTGAATTCGTTTTGTTCCTGAAGTGATAGAAGTAGTCCGGGAAGAAGAACTCCGTCAGGCTCAGCCGGCCGATGTCGTTGGTCGCGTCGATGAAGTTGTGCCGCACGGTGAAGCGATGGTTGGGGCTGACGTTCACGTCGCCGCGGACGAAGAACTTGTTGTTGTCGATGGCGCGTGTGAACTGATCGAGCCCGCCCGGGTTGTAGTTGTATTGGTTGTTGAGCACGTTCAGGATGCGGTTGGCTTCGGCTTCACGCCCGAAGTCCACGCCCGAGCTGCCGCCGACCGAAAAGCCCGACGGCACGCCGCGACGGTTCATCTCGAAGTTGCCGAAGAAGAACACGCGGTTGCGCTTGACCGGGCCGCCGAGGCTGCCCCCGCCGATCTTCTCGCTGAAGGCGCCGTATGGAAGCGACTCATTGCCGGAGATCGGATCGGTGTAGTTCCCGACGAAATTTTCAGACCGGGCGAGATAATACGCGGTTCCACTGAACTGATTCGTGCCCGACTTGGTCACCGCGTTGAGGCCGCCGCCGGAGAAACCGCCCTGCCGCACATCGTATGGTGCGACGAGCAACTGCAGCTCCTCGATCGCGTCAATGCTGATCGGCTGGGATTCGGTCTGGCCCGCGGGGGCGCCGGTGGCGGACAGGCCGAACAGGTCGTTGTTGACCGCGCCGTCGATCTGGATGCTGTTGTAGCGGTTGTTGCGGCCCGCGACCGACAACGCGCCGGGCTCCGCGTTCACCGCGATCGGCGAAAAGTAGGGCGAGGTGCGCGCGAAATCTTCCAGGCTGCGCGACACCGTCGGCAGCGCCTCGAGCAGTTCCGACGATACGTTCGCCGCTGGTCCCGTCCGCGACGGATTGATCACGAAATTTGCTTCCGCTTCGACCGTCACCGTTTCAGCGACGGCCGCGATGGGCAGCTTGAAGTCGAGGTTGATCGTCTCGCCGAGCGGGACGGTGACGTTCACCTGCTCCTGCGGCCTGAATCCGGAGAGGTTTGCCGTCACCGTGTACGGCCCGCCGACGCGCACGCTCGACATGAGAAATCGACCGTCACCGTCGGTGACCGCGTTGTAGTTCGTGCCGGTCGGACCGTGGACGGCTTCGATCGTGACGCCGGGCAGCACCGCTCCCTGCTGATCGACCGCCAGACCGCTGATCGATCCGGAGGTGACGTTTTGGCCGAGCACCGGCGCCGCGGTGCCCAGCGTGAGCAGCAGGCACGCGACCGCGCTCAGTGCGAATCTGAAATTCATTGTGTGTTCTCCAGGAAGCTTCTTTGCCGTACGAACATACGCTCAGGCGGACACGTACATGTAACGGAACGGATAACGAAGAATTAAAACCTTTGAATATCTTGACTCCGTTTGGCGGAGTTCGCAACAGCGGACAAAGATGTCGTGCGGGACCTCAGGATTTTTGGATCTTCAGGCCGATGTGGCCTGATCGGCGATCTCTTCGACTTCGCCGTGGCGATCCAGATTGTCGGCAAGCAGGGACAATACTTCGCGGGTGGCCTTCAGTTTCGCCGGCGACACATGCGAGAGCGTGCGGGAGACGGCGGCTTCGATGGCGCCGACCGCCATGTGGCTCATCCGGCGCCCCTTGCTCGTGAGCTGAATGCGCAGGCGGCGGCGATCGCGCATGTCGGGCTGCAGCTGGAGCAGGCCGCGCTGACTCATCTGCTGCAACACGCCGGTAAGCGTGCTCGGATCGAGGTGCAGCACTTTGGCGAGGTCGCCGGCCGAGATGCCGGGAAATTCGTTGACCACCTGGATGATGAGGCGCTGCCGGCCGGTCACGCCGTATTTCGATTTCATATAGCGAGACGTGGTTGCGAGGCCGTGGTTGATGGCCCACAGGACGCGAAGGAAATCGAGCGCGTGCCCGAGAGGGCGTGAGGCGTACGGCGCAGCAGCAGCAATGCCTGCCGCAGCATCGGGACCGGCGGTTTCGTATGTCGGCTTCATCACAGCTTTATAACGACGCGCCATGTATTGCTGCTTACCCTATCATGGGAAATGAAACTTTTCTCTATGGTGCCACCCTGAAAGACACCCAGGATTTTCCTTTTTGCATATAAACCACACGATCGTGCAGCCGATGCGGTTGTCCCTGCCAGAACTCGATACAATTCGCGACAATTCTGAATCCACCCCAGAACGGCGGACACGGAATCTTGCCCGTGCCGAAGCGCGATTGCACGCGCGCGAACTCGTCTTCGAGAAACGATCGTCCTGAAATTTTTTCGCTCTGCGGAGACGCCCACGCGCTCAAGCGGCTCTCGCGCGGCCGGCTCTGGAAGTAGCGCTCGGATTCCGCGCGCGTCAGTTTCTGCACACGCCCTTCGATGCGCACCTGACGCTCGACGAGCGGCCAGTGAAACACCGCCGCCGCGTGCGGGTTCTCGAGAAGTTCCGCAGCCTTGCGGCTGTTGTAGTTGGTGTAGAAGACGAAGCCGCCGCGCACGAACCCGCGGTGCAGCACCATGCGCACCGACGGACGCCCATCGCGGGTCGAGGTCGCCAGCGCCATGGCTTCGGGGAGGGGGGTCTCGGCCCTGGCCGCATCGCGAAACCATTCATTGAATAGCGCGATCGGGTCCCTGATGCCTTTCCCTGGCCGTTTTCTCCCCTGCATTGGCCTGTAATTCTGCCATATGCGAGAATTGTCATGCCGCATGTCCACTCCCAGTGCCGAAAGCCGCCCCGAAGCGCCGCCGCGTGATTTCATCCGGGAAATCGTCGCGCAGGACCTTGGCTCGGGCAAACACGGGGAGCCGATCGTCACCCGGTTTCCGCCAGAGCCGAACGGCCGGCTGCACATCGGACACGCGAAAGCCATTTGCATCGACTTCGGCGTTGCCCAGGAGTTCGGCGGGCGCTGCAACCTGCGCTTCGACGACACCAATCCGGTCAAGGAGTCGCAGGAGTACGTCGACGAGATCGAGCGGGATATCCGGTGGCTCGGCTTCGACTGGGGCGAACATCTCTACCACGCCTCCGACTACTTCGAGCAGCTCTACCAATGGGCCGAGCAGCTGATCGGCGACGGCAAGGCCTACGTCGACAGCCTGACGGCCGACCAGATGCGGGAATACCGGGGCACTCTCACCGAGCCCGGGCGCGAGAGTCCGTACCGCAGCCGATCTGTCGAGGAGAATCTCGATTTGTTCCGGCGCATGCGGGCCGGCGAGTTCGCCGACGGCGAGCACGTGCTCCGCGCGAAGATCGACATGGCGTCGGGCAACATCAACATGCGGGATCCGGTGATGTACCGCATCCGCAAGACGCCGCATCAGCGAACTGGCGACAGGTGGGTGATTTACCCGATGTATGACTGGGCGCATGGCCAGTCGGATTACATCGAAGGGGTCACCTATTCCCTGTGCTCGCTGGAGTACGAAGATCATCGTCCGCTCTACGACTGGTATCTCGACGCGCTGGGCCTCCGGCCGCCGCGCCCGCGCCAAATCGAGTTCGCGCGGCTGAACCTGACCTACACGGTGATGAGCAAGCGGTTGCTGCTCGAGCTGGTCGAAGAGGGCCACGTCAGCGGATGGGACGATCCCCGCATGCCGACCCTTTCCGGGTTGCGGCGCCGCGGCTACACGCCCGAATCGATCCGCAATTTCTGCGATCGGATTGGCGTCGCCAAGCGCAACAACGTTGTCGACATCGCCAACCTCGAACACGCGATTCGGGAAGACCTCAATCTGCGCGCGCCGCGCGTCATGGCGGTGCTCCATCCGATCAAGGTCGTCATCGAGAACTATCCCGAAGGACGCGTCGAGGACGTGGACGTCATCAACAACCCGGAAGATCCGTCCGCTGGCACCCGCAAGGTGCCATTCAGCCGCGAGCTGTTCATCGAGCGCGACGACTTCATGGAAAACCCCCCGAAGAAGTTCTTCCGGTTGTCGCCGGGCAACGAAGTGCGGCTGCGCTGCGCCTATTTCATCAGGTGCACCGGGGTTGTGAAAGATCCGGTCAGCGGGGAGGTCGTCGAACTCAGGGCGACCTACGACCCGGCGACACGTGGTGGGGACTCCCCGGACGGCCGCAAGGTGAAAGCGACGCTGCATTGGGTGTCGGCCGCTACCGCGCTCGATACCGAGGTGCGCATTTACGATCGGCTATTCACCCACGAGGATCCGGCGTCAACCGAACACTGGCTGCAGCACATCAACCCCGCATCGCTCGACGTATCGCGAACGGCGAAGGTGGAGCCGAGCCTCGCCTCAGCGCCCGCCGGCGCCAGGTATCAGTTCGAGCGTCTCGGCTATTTCTGCGTCGACGCTGATTCGGCCCCCGGTGCGCTGGTGTTCAACCGCACGGTTTCACTGCGCGATACCTGGGCCAAGATCGCCCAGAAATCGGGCACCAGGATCTGAGATCCGAGTTCTTCGATCTGAGATCCCGCATTCGCATATATAGTTGTCCCCTTCTATGAAGATGTTTCGCTCCGGGGACGCCGCGTTCGAGCGGGCGGACGAGAGAAACTTCGTCGGATCCGCGCGTGTCATGAAGATGCCGATGGTCGAAGATGCCACCCAGCCCGTCACGGTGTATCTGGTCGAATTCGAGCCCGGCGGCCGCACCAACTGGCACCGCCACAGCGGTCCTCAGTTGCTGCTCGTGAAAGAAGGGCGCGGATTGGTGCAGAAGTGGGGTGAGCGTCCGCGCGCCCTCTCCGCAGGTGATGCCATTACCATCGAGCCCAACGAAAAACACTGGCACGGCGCCTCCGCCGCGGACGGACTGGCGCATTTCGCGGTCAACCTGAACTTCACAACCGAGTGGCTCGAGCCCGTATCCGACGACCAGTATCGTGCATCCTGAGCTTCAAGAAGCCGTCGAATTTCACCAAGCGATCGTCGCCGAAGCCGGCAAAGCGCTGGTCGGATACGAAACCGAAAAGGCACTCGCCAACGTCGTCTTGATGTCGGAGATCCCGACGACATACGACAAGGACGAGCAGAAGCAGGTGAACGCGGGCAACCTGCTACTTCGCGGCGTCCCCGGCATCGGCAAGACGTTCTTTGGCGTCATCATCGCGGCCATCAGCGACGCCAAGTTTGCGCGTCTGCAGGGACGGGCGGATCTGCAGCCGACCGAAGTCGTCGGCTTCCAGATGATCAACCCCGCAACCGGCGCCTTCATCACGGAGTTCGGCCCGCTGGCGTCGGCGGAAGTCATCCTGCTCGACGAGATCAACCGTATTCCCCTCAAATCACAAAGCGCCTTCCTCGAAGGCCTCCAGGATCGGAAAATCACCGTCGGCAAAACGACTTACGACCTGCCGACGTTCAGCTTCGCGATTGCGACGATGAATCCGATCGAGCTGGGACAGGGCACCTTCCCGTTGTCGGAAGCCGCCACGGATCGCTTCGCAATCATGGTGAACATCGGGTACCTGCCTCCCGATGAAGAGCAGAAGCTCGTGAACTTCGACTTCAAACAGGTGCGGCTGAACAAGCTGATGTCGAAAGAGCGCATCGTGCAGCTGCGCGGCGCGATCACCCGCGAAGTATTTCTTCACGACAAGCTCGGCAAGTACATCGGCCGTCTGGTAGGGGCGACGCGGCCGTACAACGTGGAATCCGACTGGCTGCATCGTTCGCCGTCGGAAATGGTCGAGCAGCATGTCGACCTCGGCGCCTCGCCGCGGGCGACCATTGCCTGGGGGCGCCTCGTGAAGGTCTGGGCGGTCCTCGTGCGGCAGCGCGCCGAAGTGTATCCAGAGGACGTGCAGGACCTTGCGAAATACGTGCTCGCTCACCGTATTTGGCTCGGCCCGCACGCCACCAGCCACGGGGTCACCTCTGAACAGGTGATTGAGGACCTCATCGACAGGGTGCCCATACCGTGAGCCCGACCGGCGCGCCACTCGACCGAGACCTGGTAGATTTCGCTGAAATCACGGAGATCGAGCTGCGCGTGCTGCGGCGGATGAAGGAGTACACGCTCGGCGATCACGGGAGCGTGTTCCACGGTACGGGCGTCGATTTCGTCGGGTTGCGCGACTGGCAGGCCGGAGACCGGATGTCGTCGATCGATTGGCCGCAATCAACGCTGACGAACTTCAACCCGATGGTGATTCGGGAATACGAACAGCCCGGCACCGCGCCCATCGTTGTCGTCGCCGATCAGTCCCCGTCCACGCGATGCGGCATCACAGGGACCCCGATCGCCGCCGGGATTGCGCGAGCGATGGCCACGATCGGCCTGTCGGCGGTGTATTTCCAGGATATGTTCGGGATCATCACGTTCGACCAAGGGTTCGCGCGCATGTCGGCGATGCGTCCCCGCGTCGGACGCGGCCACGTGATTCATTGCCTGGATGCGTATCAGGGCCGCGTCGGCATGGAAGACGTCAGAGCCGGTCAGCGGCTCGCCACGACCATCGCCGGGCATCTTCGGCGTACCACTCTGCTGCCGGTGATTTCGGATTTTCTGTTCGAAGACGCCGCCGAGCGGGTGAAAGAGATCGCTGAGCTCAACAGCGTGCATGACGTCTTCCTCGTCATGGTGGACAGCGCGTTTGCGTTCGAGATGCCGGACGTGTCCGCCGGATGGGTGAGCGCGTTCGACGTCGAAACCGGAGAGCAGCGGCTCATGTCGCGCCGCGAGCTGCGCAACCTCGCGGGGCGCGTCCGCGCATGGCAGGATGATCTGGAACGTCAGGCGCACGATCGCGGCCTCGATGTGCTGCGCATCGGCGTCGATGAGGAGCGAACCCTGCCGGCGCTCCTGGAGTTCGTCATGGTGAGGCGCGTGAGAAAAGCATGAAGGCAATTGGGATTGGGAATCGGGGATTAGTGATTGGGGCAGTGGCGATTGCGCTCGCCGTGCTGGCGCCTGCATCGTTCGCCGGGCAACCTGCGAACCAAACGACCCGCCCGAACCCCACGAACCCTACGAGCCCTACGAACCCCAGGAATGTGACCAGCGTCGGTGACGTTTCCGCGCCTCCGATTGAATGCTGGTGGAAGACCGATCGCAACGCCGTCCGCGTCGGCGAGACCTTTCTGCTCACGCTGACATGCGCCGTGCTCGACACGGAGCGTGTGAAAGTGGTGGTCGACGAAACGAGCCTCGATCCGGCGGCGCTCCATCTGACGCCGTTCGAAGTTGTCGGCGGTCAACGGTTCCGCGACATCCCGAATACCCCACGGCGGTTTTTCCAATATCAGTACACCGTCCGTGCGCTCGGGGAGGAGTTCTTCGGGAAAGAAGTCACGCTGCCGCGGCTGCAGGTTTCGTATCGTGTGCAGAACTCGCTTCAGGGAGGCACGGCGCTGCAGGGCCGCGAGACGCAATATTCACTGGTGCCGGTCCCGATCCGCGTCCTGTCCCTGGTGCCGCCGGGGACATCCGACATCCGCGACACGCCGGCAGAAACATTCGGCGATGTCGAGACGCGTCTCTTCCGCTCGAATCTCCTGATGATCCTCGCCGGCGTCATGCTCGCGTTCGCAGCGCTCATGGCCATCATGCTCGTTGCGCGCTCGGCCCTCAAGCGGCACGCAACCACGGCTGCGCGGCACCGGAGTGTGCCGCCGGTCGCCGTGCTCGGCGCGGCGCTCGGAGAGCTCGCCTCGGTGCGAAAGGCAAGCCAGAGTGAGGGCTGGAGCAGCGATCTGGCGGGCCGCGCGCTGGCGGCACTTCGGCTGGCGGGTGCCGTCGCGCTGTCGAAGCCAATCGCGCAGAGTGAGGCCGACCGGTCCACGCCGCCGGGTGAAGGGCAGGTTCCCGCGACGCCCGGGTTGCGCGTGATTCGCGGCAAGAAGCTTCTGCTGTCGGCCGCCGTCACCCCCGATGCAGCGGTGCGAAATGAGAGCGCGGGATCCGACCTCTGGCGGCGGCTCAGCCAGACAATCAGCACGTTTACGGCGGCGCGTTACAGCCGCAGCGCCGCCGTCGACGGCGTCGCTCTCGACGCGGCCCTCGCCGACGGGCAGGACGCGGTGAAGCGGCTGCGCCTGACGCAACTGTTCCGCGTTGGCCGGCGCCGAGCGGACCAGCCGGTGGCCGAGGTGAGACAGACGTGGGCACGCTGAACGCGCTCGTCGAGCTCGTCACGCGCACGCTCAACGAGTGGCGCTCCTCCGGATTGGGCGACCTGGTCTTCAACGCGCGCAATGCCACTCTCATCGCGGTCGCGCTTCTGGCGGTCGTTGCCGGAGCGGCGTTGCTCGTCAAGACAATGCGAGGCCGGGCGCCCGGCCGCACCGCCATTGTCCTGCCTGCCCTGTTGTCTCCGATTCGGCGCTCGCCGCTGGCCTTCGTCCGCCACGCGCCGTTTCTGCTGTTCGTGACGGGCCTGCCGTTCTTTTTTCTGGCGCTCGCCGATCCGCATTCATCGCTATCGGCGCGCCAGATGTCGTACCCGGGCCGTCGCATCGCCGTCATCATGGACGCCTCACTGAGCATGCTCTCGCCGTTCAGCGGCCAGCAGCTCAAGACGCAGAGCGACACCGCCTTCTCGAACACGATGGCGGCGGCCGAGTACTTCATCCGCATGCGGATGAAGGGCAACTACCGCGATCTCATCGCGCTCGAGCAGTTCGGGAACGAAGCGTACGTGATCACGCCGTTCACGACGGACTACGAGAACCTGCTGCTCAGCCTGAAGATGATCAGCGACGTCAACGAATGGCAGCGATTCCCCGATCAGGGAACGATCATCATGAAGGCGATCGACGAAGGCGTCGATCTGTTCAATGCCTTCGATTTTCTCGATTCGTCTGGGAACATCATGGTGATCTTCAGCGACGGCCAGGACAACAACGTCCAGATCGGGAGTATGTCGCTGGATCAGGTCCTGAAAAAGGCGGTCGACAACAAGGTTCCCGTCTACATGATCCGCACGGCGTACGCCCGCGGTCTGTTCGACGTCGTTCCCGATCAAGTGTGGAAAAAAGCGATCGACGCGACCGGCGGAAAGTTCTATCCCGCTGCGAGCCAGGAGACCATTATGCTCGCGATCAAGGAGATCGACGCCGCCGCGACCGGCCGCGTCGACGTGCGCGAGTACGCGGTCAAGCAGCCGCGCTACGCGAAGTTCGCGTTGGCTGCCGTGTTGTTGTGGACGGTTGCCCTCGCGCTTCAACTGAGCTCGAGAGTGTTCCGGACGTTTCCTTGAGGTAGCCATGCGCCGTTCCCTGTCCATCATCTTCGTGATTCTGGGGCTGGTCGTCGTCGGAGGCGTCTGTCTGGCGGCCGCGTGGTACGAACGCCGGATGGCGATCGCGCAGGAAGACATGGCCGTGCTGGATTTCGCCGATCCGGAAGCTGACTACGCGGACCTCGAGCAGACCCTCGAACGGATTCCCGTTCTTGCCGAACGCCCGATGAAGGAGATCCGGCGCAGGCGCGCCATGCTGCAGTACTGGCAGGCCGACTATGCCGATCTCGTCGAGGTAGCCCGCACGCCTGCCGATACGGAAGACACGGAGGCCGTCGATCCCGAAATGCGCGTGCTCGCCGCCAATGCGATGTACCGGCTGGCACAGCGCGGGCCGCAGGACCGGCCGACGTTGCTCAAAAATCTCGACGCCGCGATCCGCGCCTACAACGAGGCCCTTCGTTCCGGAGGCGATCGCGCGGACGTGGCGTTCAACTACGAGCTCGCGGTGCGCATGCGCGACGAAGTCGGCGCCGGCAAGCGGAAGGCGCTGTCGAGCGTGAAGATGGGAGACGAGCAGTCCGAGCCCAACATGCACGGGGACCCGGGTGAGCCGCCGAAGGACCTGAAGGTGGAGCAGTTCCAAATCAGAATTCCGATGGATCCGAAAGAAATCAAGCAGAGCCAGGAACAGGCGGCGGGCACGGGCGCGGCGCGGCGGAAGCGCGGCTAACTGAGTACGTAGTGTCCGGCTTCCGCCTTCGCGCGAAGCGCTTCGGCGAGACCCGCCGTAGCCTTGGCGGAGGCGGTCAGCCGGACCGTGATCCGGGAATGAAATTGTGCTCGAACGTTTGATCGACCTCGAATCGCTTCGCTTCGGCGAGCCGCTCTACCTGTGGCTGCTCATCGCGCCGGCGCTGCTGTTCGTCCTGTGGGTGTGGCAGGTCGCTCGCCGCCGCATCGATGCCCGCCGGTATCGCGCCGTTCGTCTCATCCCTGTTCGCGAGCGGTTTGCTCTGGTCGGTGAGCTTGCGTTCTGGCTCGCGCTGATCGCGGCGCTGTCGCTGACGATTCTGGCGCTATCGAGGCCTCGCGCCATCACCGCCATCGTCCGTAGTCCCGGCGTAGACATCGTGCTGCTCATGGACGGCTCGACCTCGATGCGCGTCCGCGACATGGGCGGCATCGATCGCTGGCAGCGCGCCATGCAATGGGTGCGCATCCTGACGAAGACGCTCAGCTGGACCGGCGACCGGATGGCCCTGGCGTCGTTCGCCGACATCGCCGTGCCGCAGGTCCGTCTGACCCGAGACCCCAACACCGTCCTTTTTTTCTCGATCATCTGGACGATGCCCCGACGTTCCGGCTGGAAAACGATACCAGCTGGAACACCAACGTGGAGGACGCGATCTATTGGGGCGTCAAGCTGGTCGACACCGATCAGGAGATGTACGGTGCCAGCAAGAACGCGCGCACGTTCGTCGTCATCTCGGACGGGCAGGTGTGGAGCGGCAATGTGCAGCGGGCGATCAACGAAGCCGCCAAGCGCGGCATCGCGGTTGACGTGGTCGGCGTCGGGACATCGAACGGCGGCATCATCCCGCTGCCCCGCGACGACAAGGGAATAGTGCTCGCCGGGTTCGAGTCGATCCGATCGGTTCTCGATCGCACGTCGCTGCGCGAGATTGCTCGGGCGGGAAGCGGAGAATATTTCGAGCTTGGCACCGGGCCCGACGAACAGATCGCCGCGCGCATCATCCAGAACGCGGCGCGCCGCTCGGGCAACGATCAGGTCGCCGAATCGTTCGACGAGCTGTACTGGTATCTGCTGGCAGCTGCTGCCGCCTCTCTCGGGTTCGGTCTGCTGTTCCTCAAACAGCGGTTCCAGCTGGCTCTGGGCGTGGCCGCTGCGACAGGTCTCCTGGTACTGATTTCCGGCCTACGCTCGTAAAGACGAACAGGAGGTCAGGAGGCCAGGAGTTGTGTCGTCTTCCTCAAGAAGACGTCTCCTGATCTTCTAATCTCCTGTTTGCATTTACATATGCTGAACTATTGCGTCGCCGAACTCTGAACACTTCACTTCCTTCGCGCCTTCCATCAGCCTCGCGAAGTCGTAGGTCACCGTCTTCGCCCCGATAGCGCCTTCCATGCCCTTGATGATCAGGTCCGCGGCTTCGCCCCAGCCGATGTAGCGGAACATCATCTCGCCCGAGAGCACGACCGAGCCCGGGTTCACCTTGTCCTGGTTTGCGTACTTCGGCGCGGTGCCGTGTGTGGCTTCGAAGATGGCGTGACCCGTCAGATAGTTGATGTTGCCGCCGGGCGCGATGCCGATGCCGCCGACCTGCGCGGCAAGCGCGTCGGAAAGATAGTCACCGTTGAGGTTCGGCGTTGCGATGACGTCGAACTCGTCGGGCCGCGTCAGCACCTGCTGCAGCGTGATGTCGGCGATCGAATCCTTGATGACCAGGCCCGCACCGGGCTTGCCGTCGGGAATGCGGCACCACGGGCCGCCGTCGATCTCAACGGCGCCGAAAAATTCCTTGGCGATCTTGTAGCCCCAGTCGCGGAACGCGCCCTCGGTGAACTTCATGATGTTGCCCTTGTGCACGAGCGAGACGTTCCGGCGCTTGTGGAGGATGGCATACATGATCGCGCTGTGCACGAGGCGCTCGGTTCCGAGATAGCTGATGGGTTTGAAGCCAATGCCCGTCAGTACGGCGACGTCGCGCCTCGGCGCGCCGATCGACTCGAGCGTGGTCTGCCATTCGCGACACGCGTCCACCGTGCCGAACCGGACTTTCTTGAAGTCTTTCGGAAATTCCTTGGCGAGAAAGTCGAGCACCTTCTGCGCTTCGGGTGTGCCCGCGGCGTATTCGATGCCGGCGTAGATGTCTTCCGTGTTCTCGCGGAAGATCACCATGTCGACCTTCTCGGGATGTTTCACCGGCGACGGGACGCCCGCAAACCACCGGACTGGTCGGAGGCACACGTACAAGTCGAGGATTTGCCGGAGTGCGACGTTCAGCGACCTGATGCCCCCGCCGACCGGCGTGGTCAGGGGGCCTTTGATGCCGACGAGGTAATCACGGAACGCATCGAGCGTTTCGTCCGGCAGCCACGTGTTCAACTGCTTGAACGATTTTTCACCGGCCAGAACTTCCTTCCATTGCACCCTGCGTTTCCCACCGTACGCCTTTTCGACTGCCGCGTCGAAGACGCGCACGCTGGCGCGCCAGATGTCCGGCCCGGTACCGTCTCCTTCGATGAAGGGGATGATCGGATTGTCTGGGACCTGAAGCTTGCTGTTGGTGATCGTAATTGCCGAGCCCTGCGTCATAAGCGCGTCACACCTTCATGAAAAAGTAGGAACGAAGCGCGCTAATCCTATCACCGGTACAAGAATCGCATCGAGCGGGCACCAAAGGGCAAAAACGCTGAAATCATGTCGCGAGGTGAGACACGCGCGCCGCGGTTTGTCGCGCGGTGCGTCACCACGCATTCCCCAAACCTGGAGGCGGTCATGCTTCAGCTCAGCGCGTCCAAGCCATTGCGGCTCATCGGACCAGGCACCTCGACGGCCGTATCGGAGCGTGTCCGAGGGGAATTTCGCGAGATGCCGGGATTGAGTCTTACGCTCGCACAAGCGAGCCGTCTATGGGCTCTCGACAGTCAGACTTGTGGAGACGTGCTGACGCAGCTGGTGGATGCGGGATTCCTGCGGCGGAGAAGCGACGGCGCGTTCTGCCGCGCGTCCGACTGGAACTGAAGAGGGCTTAAGGCTGAGCTTTGGCTTAGGGAAGGTCACAGGGTTATAGAAAAAAGGGCGCTGGGTTTTCCCAGCGCCCTTTTGTTTTTGGCTACCGGCTACTGGCTGAGTAGCTATTTAGCGAGCGTCCTTACGAAGTTCACGATATCCGTAATCTCTTCCGGCTTGAGCCGCTTTCCGAGCGCCGGCATGTTGCCGATCTCGGTTTTCTTGCCGTTCGTGACGGCTTCGTGAATGTGCTCGTCGGTCAGCTTGGCCATCGTCGCCTTGTCGGCGAGGCTTGGGAGCTTGCCTTTGAGGTTCTTGGCTGCCGGGCCGTCGCCCACGCCCGTGGCCCCGTGACACATCACACACTGACGTTTGTAGAGCGCGGCGCCATTCGCAATCGAATCCGGGCTGGCCGCGGCATCGCGGCCGGCTTCTGGCCGGCGGCTGGCTTGGCCTGCCCCGCGTAAAGTCCGGTCATCATCAGCAGTGACAGAGTTCCAGTCAATCCAACAAAGTTGCGCTTTGTCATTATTCTCCTTGTGGCCAACTTGGGCTGGCTATACCCAGTTTACCTTAGTCGCCCCGGACGCGCTGACGGCAGTCTCCACCGCGGCACGCGAACCGTCGGGGCACGCGACTGCCAGCACGACGCCGCCATCGACAACGCTCGGGTCATAGGGCAGATTCTTGAAGTTGGGAAGACCAAGCTCGACCAGCAGGCCCACAAGCGTTGCGAGCACCGCCCCGAGCATTGTCGTTTCGTACGTAATGAGACCGACCGTCCACGGCGCGACGATAGGCATGCCGCCTTTGACGAGCGGGTAATTGAGCGCGGTCACCGTCGCGAGCGCGAATCCGCCGGCCAGGCCGAGGGCGGCGCCGCAGAGCGCCCACGTCCGGAGCTTCGTGGGTTTCATGTTCGGGATGAACGGCTCGCCGTGAATCGGTTGCGACGTCATCACTTCCATCGATTCGGGTTGGATGCCTGCCTGGAGCAGCCGGCGGATCGCCTGCCGCGCTTCAGTGGGCTGAGAAAATTTTACGAGACAGCAGCTCTGCTCCATCGTGAATCCTAATGACCGGGGTGGACGTCGCCCGGAACGGTCTGGCCGACGAAGGTGGGCTCAGCCATTTCTCCGGCGTGCTTCGAGGCGACCTGCAGCCCTTCTTCGTACTCCCAGATCGAAATCATCGGGCTGAACTTCGCGAACAGGAAATAGAGCAGGACGAACAGTCCGAGCGTGCCTGCGGCAATCGCCGCTTCCGTGAGCGACGGCCAGTAGGTGCCGTAGTTGTACGGCAGGAACGGATGGGTCAGCGTCGGCACGATGATGAGGAACCGCTCGAGCCACATGCCGACGAGGATGCAGCACGACGCGAAGAAAATCATCGGAATCGTGCGCAGCCTCTTGATCGCCAGGATCGGGAACGGGATGAGGAAGTTGCAGGTGACCATGAGCCAGAAGAGCGGCGCGAACCGGCCCGAAATCTTCGCCCAGAACACCGGCATCTCGGGCGCCTCGTTGCCGTACCACGTCACGAGGTACTCCGTGAAGGTGAAGTAGAACCACAACAGGCTCATCGCGAACAGCATCTTTGCGAGATTGTCGAAGTGCACCGGCTCCAGATAGCGCTCGAGCTTGAAGTACTTGCGTATCAGCACCATCGCAATCAGCAGCGCTGCGATGCCCGAGAAGATCGCTCCGACGACGAAGTACGGCCCGAAGATGGTGCTGCGCCACATCGGCATCAGCGTCATCGCGAAGTCCCACGACACGATCGTATGCACCGACACCGCGACCGGGATGATGATGAGCGCCATGATCGAGATGGCCTTCTCGAGGCGCAGCCACTCCCGTTCGGTGCCGCGCCATCCCAGCGCCAGCAGTGCGGTACATCTCCTTGCGCCAGCCGGTGGCTTTGTCGCGTGCCACCGCCATATCGGGAATCATCGGCAGATAGAGATAGGTCACGCTGCCGGTCAGATACGTGTTGATCGCGATGAAGTCCCACATCAGCGGCGACTGGAAGTTCGGCCAGAGGTAGCGGCTGTTCGGATACGGCACCATCCAGTAGAACAGCCACGCCCGCCCGAGATGGATCAGCGGGAAGAGCGACCCGGTAATGAGCGCAAACGTGGTGATCGCCTCGGCGCAGCGCGTAATCGGCCGGCGCCATTCGGCTTGCACGACGCGGAGGATCGCCGAAATGAGCGTCCCCGCGTGGCTGATGCCGATCCAGAACACGAACGTCGTGATGTAGAGTCCCCAGAACGACGGCCGGTTCTTGCCCGCCATGCCGATGCCGTAGACGAGTTGGACACCCCACGCGACGAACACCATGCCGGTGATCGCCAGCAGGATGGCGAGCATCACGTAGTAGATGGACCCCGTCTTGAAGAGCGGACCGAGCAGGTCGCGATTGATCTGCGCTTCGGTCGGATGAGTCGTGGTTGCCTGTGTGCGTCACGTTACGCGTCCGCTTCCTTCAGGTACACCACGCGGGGCCGGGTCCCGAGCTCTTCGAGCAAACGGTATCCACGCCGCGAATGCGCCAGTTGTGAGACTTGGCTGTTCGGATCGCTCAGATCGCCAAAGACCAGCACTTTCGCCGGGCATGCCTGCGCGCACGCCGGCTGAATCTCGCCGTCCCGCACGGCCCGGGTTTCATCCTTCGCCGTGTCCTGCGCGCGGCGGATGCGCTGCACGCAGAAGGTGCACTTCTCCATGATGCCGCTCGAACGGATCGACACGTCGGGATTGAGCTGTTCGTTGAGCGGACTCGGCCACTCGGGTGTGAACCACGTGAAGTAGCGGACCGTGTACGGGCAGTTGTTGGCGCAGAAGCGCGTGCCCACGCACCGGTTGTAGACCTGGGCGTTGAGTCCATCGGGCGTATGGTAGGTGGCGTTGACCGGGCACACAGGTTCGCACGGCGCCGCATCGCACTGCTGGCACATGACGGGCATGAACCGCGCGCGGATGTTTGGAAATTCCCCTTCCCAGTAGCGCTCGACGCGAATCCACTGATGCGTCCGGCCGATCGCGGCCTGCTCCGGACCGACAGTCGGGAGGTTGTTCTCCGCATGGCAGGCCACGACGCAGGCTTCGCAACCTGTGCAGCGGTCGAGATCGACGGTCATTCCCCAGGACGGCATTCGGGAAGCTCCTGAACCTTGAATCGAAGAATCGAAAACCTAGAATCGAAAATCCAGAATCGAACTTCTTCTACCTGTGCAACTCATGCTCATGATGCCCGCGCGCATCGCTGGCTCCGAACTTGATGATGCCCTCGTGCCGTCCCGTCTTCGCGACGCTCACTCTGACGCCCGACTGCACAACCGCCCCTGAGGACGGATCCGCTGCTGATGCCGAGATGCGGAGCGGGTTCGCGCCGCGATCTTTTGCGTAGCGGCCGAACTGGGTGTGGCCCTGGCCGACCGGTATCGCGATCACATCCGGACGCAGGCCCGGATACAGATACGCGGGCAGCTCGATCGATCCCCGGGGCGACGTGATCGTCAGAATGTCGCCCTCGTGCACGTCGAGCTTGTGGGCGGTCTCCGTATTGATTTCAACCCACCCCTGCCACATCACTGTGGTCATCGGATCGGGCATTTCCTGCAGCCATGGCAGGTGAGCCGTGCGCCCGTCGGCGAACGCGGCAGATGGATACACGTGCAGGACGAACGGCATCTGCGTGGCATCACCTGCAAACGTCCGCGCCGCGACCGGCTGCTGCGGCATCACGAAATTCACGCGCATCGGGGCCACGCTCTGGCGTGACGGCTCTCCGCTCTGTGCTCTTGGCTCTGCCGGCGGAGGGGCACTCCAGAACCCGCCGGCTTCAACGGCCTTTCTGAAGAACGCATCGAAGTCGGCATCGGTTCCGCCCGCGGCCTGAGCGTGAACGGAGCGGAACGATTCCTTGACGGCCGCTTCCATGTTTTCGAACGGCATCGCGTCGGCAGCTTTTCCACCGAGCGCCTTTGCGGTCTCGATCAGGACATCGCCTGGATCCCTCGTATCCCAGCGCGGTTCCACAACGGGCTGCCCAAGCGTGCGGACCGGAAACCCGACGCCCGGCTCGGGCACGTCGTCCACCCAGCGTTCGAGCGTGACATGGCTCGGCAGGATCAGGTCGGCCATCACCGACGTCTCGTCGAGAAACGACGCAAAGCTCGCGATGAACGGCACGTTCGCGAGCGCTTTCTCGAGCGCCGGCGCTTCGGGCAGCGTAAAGAGAGGATTGGCGTCGAACACCAGAAGGGCTTTCACCTGGCCGCCGCCCATCGTGCCGATGAGGTCGTGAATATGCGCCTCCGCCGGCGGGGCCGGGGGCGGCGCTCCCGGCTTGGCCCCCGAAGCCCGCGCCGCGTTGGGGGTCGCAGCCGCAGGCCCGCTGAACTCATCGGTGCCGACAAAAACCCCACCCGGACGGCCATACGCGCCGACCAGGTTGTTCAGCGCGTAGATAGCCGTGAGCGAGGCGACATCGCGGCTGTCGCCGATGGCAACGCTCGGCCTCCGCTGCGCAAACTCGCGCGCGACGCGCTGAATCGACGCAGCGGGCACGTCGATCTGCGCGGCGATCTTTTCGGGCGCGTAGTCGGCAAGCGCCGCGGACCATTCCGCGAAGCCGTTCGCGCGCTGACCGACGAAGTCGGCGTCATACAGCTTCTCGTTGACGATGACCTGCGCCATCGCAAGAGCGAGCAGCCCCTCGGTTCCCGGCTTGATTGGCAGCCACTCGTCGGCGCACGCAGCGGTCTGCGACAGCCTTGGCTCCGCGTGCACGAACTTGCCGCGAATGCCGGGCCGCCCCTGACGGAACTGGCCGTACGAATAGATGTTGCGCACGGGTGACAGGAACGTTTCGAACAGATTCGCGTTGAACGACAGCAGGTAGTTCGCGTTCGCGAAGTCCGTAGCTGGGAGCCGCGCGACACCAGTCACGAGCTCCATCGCCTTCCGGAGCGGCGCTGGATCGAACGCATCGTACGCGACGACATTCGTTGCACCGAGTCCTGACGCGAATCGCTCGATCACCGCCCCCATCGTCCCGCGATTGCGGCGGCCGGTCAGAAGCGCAATCCCCTGTGGCGTTGCTTGTTGCGCCTGTAGCTGCGTAACGAGCAGCTGCTGTGCTTCTTTCCACGAAATGGGCTGGTATTGTCCCGAACCGCGGGAGCCCGACAGCTTCAGCGGAGTCTGGATGCGATCGGGATGGTAGAGCACCTGCAAGCCAGCCTGGCCGCGGGCGCAGGTGCCGCCCATGCTGATAGGGTGGTCGGGATTACCCTCGATCTTTTTCGCCTGTACGGCCTTGCGGCGCTTCTCCTGACCGTCGATGACGCGGATCGACTCGCCCTGCATGACGCGCACGGTGATGCCGCAGCCCGCCGAACACTGCTGACACACCGTCCGAATCCACGCCTCTTCTCCCGGCACGAAGCGGTCTTCGGAGACGAGCAGTGGAATCAGCTGCTTCGGCGTGCCGCATCCGTCGAGGATGATGCCTGCGGTGCCGGCGATCCCGCCGGTTTTGAGGAAGTCTCTCCGTTTCATTTGTGACACACCAGGCAATCGACGCTCACTTGTTTCTCCCTGTGACAGTCGATGCACTTGCCCATCGTCCACTTGACGTTTTCTCGAATGTCCATGGCGTTGGCCATGTCGCCGTGGCAGGTGGAACATTCCACGCCGGCCTTCACGTGACGCTTGTGCGTGAAATGCACCGCGGCCTCCGGATGGAAGCCGTAGACCCGGACCCATGGCGGCTCTTCACCGGCTTTGGCGTACGCGGCGAGCTTCTGGATTTCGGGACTCTCCGGCTTGACGTTTTCGTGGCACACCATGCACTCGGTGACGCTTGGAATCGTCGCGGCAATCGAGCGGTCGGCGTTGACATGGCACGTGAGGCATTCCATCTGGTTGTCGGTCACGTGCGTTTTATGTGGGTAGGCAACTGGCTGCACAACCGGCTGCGCCGGCCAGAAGGCGGCAGCTGCCGAGGCAATCAGCAGGGTGAGCACAAGTGCGCCGAAAGCGTATTTACGCATACGTACGTCTGGTGCGGTCAGCAGAACTGAACCGGAGTCTATTCCACGTGTTGAGCTGGCGAAAAACCGCCGAAGTCTATCACGGGTTTTTGGGTGAAGGAATCGACTCCGGTGTGTAGGGGAGATCGCGCGCGTATTTCTCGAACCACTCCGTTTCAACGTTCATCTTGTAGAGCTGATGAGCGGGCTGAATCCAGTCATGCCCTTCGCCCGGAGCGATGTGCACTTCGGTCGGCACCCCCTGCGCCCTGAGCGCGCGGCCCATTTCGACCGCCTGGGTCATCGGAATGCGCGGGTCGTATTCGCCGTTGAGGAATAGTGTCGGTGTCCGCACGGATGTCACGTATTTCAGGGGCGAATGTTCCCAGTAGGTTTGGATAGGGGCGTTTTTCTGCCATAACGACCCGCCGAGCCAGAGGTCGCGGTCGGCTCTCGTGTCGGAGGCGCCGTAGAGCGAAATCCAGTTTGCGACGCCTGCGCCCGCGGACGCGGCCTTGAAGCGGTTTGTCGACGTAATCAGCTTGTTCACGAGGTGGCCGCCGGCGCTCCATCCCATCACAGCCAGCCGATTGGGATCGGCGATGCCCATGGCGATGAGGCGGTCGACGCCCGCCAGCACGTCGTGATGGCTGTTCTTGAAATAGCCGCCAATCGGCTCGCGGTAGAACACGTTGCCGTAGCCCGAGCTGCCCCGATAGTTCGGCCGCAGGATGGCATACCCGCGTCCTGCCCACGCCGGCTGGTAGTTGAAGAAGATAGAGCCCCAGCCGAAGCGATCCGACGCCTCGGGTCCGCCATGGAGCTGTACGACGAGCGGATACCGTGTGCCGGGTTTGTAATCGGTGGGATAGGTGAGCACCCCTTCGACCCTGACCCCGTCGATGCCTTTCCACTCGACCTGTTCCTGCTTCGGCAGCGCGAACTCACGATCGAGATAGTCGTAGACGCCGGTGACGCGCGTCGGCGCCGCCGCTTCCGGGGTCCACGTCCAGATGTCGCCGATGCGGGTCGGCTCGTCGATCATGAACACGTGCCGCCCGCCCACCGCACTCCACGACGCGGGAACGAGCGCATGATCCCCTTTGGTTATCTGCCGCAGAGTCCGCGTCGCCAGCTCGAGCTGGAACAGCTCCATGCGGACGCCCGTATTGACGATCATCCAGATCGATTTGCTGTCGCTTGCCCATCCGGCGCGCTGCACTTCGTGCGGAAAGTCCGGCAACACGGCGCGGGCTTTTCCCCCTGCCGGCGGAACGAGGAAAAGATTGTTGTTGTAGTACGGCTCGAGACGATCGTTTGCCCGCGACATGAAGAGAACCTGCGAGCCGTCGGGCGCGAGCTTGCCGTCTTCTTCAGGGACGGAGTTTTTCGTGAGCTGCACCGGTGATGTACCGTCGGCGGCGATGCTCCAGAGCTCGATCTTCATCGTGTCTACAGACAGATTGCTCGGGCGGCGGCTGATGATGATGCGCTCGCCGCTGGCCGCGATGTCGTAGGTAAAGATGTAGTCGGACCCGCTGGTGATGCGTGTTTCGGCGCCGTCAGCGACGCGCATCCTCCACAAGTGCCGGCGGCGGACTTCGTCGAGGATGCGCATATCGCCGCGCATCCGCTGACGCTCCTGCTCCGCCTCTGTCGGTGGCTCGAACGCGAGAAAATAGATGGCGGTGCCATCGGGGTGCCACGTAATCTCGTTGACGCCCGTGCGTTTCGATACCTGACGCGGCGAGCTGCCGTCGGCATTCATCACGAACAGCCTGCCGCTGGACAGGTAGGCGATTGTCGCGCCATCCGGCGACCATCGAGCCGCTTGCGCGTTGTCTGAGAGCTGCCGCGAGCCTGTGCCATCGGTGTTGATGCGCCACAACTGCGCCGTGCGCCGGTTGTTCGGCCAGTCGGCCACCGACAGCAGGTACGTAATTGCGCCGCCGTCGGGTGAGAGCTGGGGGTCGCCGATCCTGGGAATATTCAGCAGGTCGACGAGTGTCATCGGCCGCTTGCCGCTACCGGCTTGAGCACTCGTCCGGCTAAAGCCGGACACTACGTACAGCGCCGTCACCACGTACAAGAGCAACGTGGCTACGGAGGTCGAGCGTCGCAGCATGGCAGCCAAGGGAGTATAAACTGTTGACAGTACGTAGTGTCCGGCTTCCGCCTTCGCGCGAGCGCTTCGGCGAGACGCGCCGTAGCCTTGCGGAGGCGTCAGCCGGACCTCGCTGTAGTTGACCGCACCATCAGGAGTCATCAGTGTCCGATCGTAAGTATCGGCAGCGCGGCTATCAGGATTCACCCAGGGAGCGGCGGCCCGCACAAGGCGGCCCGAAACCTGAGACGCCAAGACCTCCGGCAGATCGCATCGAGACGCGCGCCGACAAAGCCGAGCGCCGCGCCCTCGGCGGGAACGCGCCGAACATGCCTGGTTTCCGCGAGGTCATGCGATGTGCGCGCTGCGGCAACGTGTTTGCGAACGCCATCCAGGCCGATTCGCGGTGCACGCGCTGCGGAACGGATTTGCGCACGTGTGCGCAGTGCGAGTCGTTCGACGCAGGCAAGCGCTTCGAGTGCGGGCAACTGATCCCGCAGCGGGTCTCCCCGAAAGATACGCGGAACACCTGCGAGCTCTTCTCTCCGCGCGTCACGGTCGAGCGTGAAACTCACTCCCAGGTACAGCCCCAGTCCCAGGCGCCCAGCGGCGCCCGCAAAGCGTTCGACGACCTGTTCAAATAGGTGTTGAAGCTCATCTTCTTCGAGCAGGACGCTGATTGCCCTGCGTGCGAAGCGGCAAAGCGCGTCATCGAAGACGTCGCGGCCGCGGGGGAAGACGTGTCGCTTGAGAGGTTCAACGTTGGCGACGACGCGCATCGGGCCGCGGAATTCCAGGTCGACCGCGTGCCGGCCGTCATCGTCAAGGGGCCGAGGAGCGACCGCATCCGCTATTACGGCGCGCCTGCCGGCAGGGAACTTCCGACGTTGGTCGAAGCGGTGCATATGAGCCGCACCGGCGAGACCCGTCTCAGCGAGCACAGCCGGCAGCAACTGCAGCGGCTCACGAAGCCCGTTCAGGTTCAGGTGTTCTTTACGCCGACTTGCGTCACCTGCCCGCAGATGATCTCGCTCGCCAACCAGGCCGCCGTCGAGAGCCCGTTCGTCTCCGCGGCCGCGATCGACGCGACGGAATTTCCCGATCTCGTGCGGCGGTTCAAGGTCAACGGTGTACCGAAGACCGTCATCAACGACACGGTCGAAATTCTCGGCGCCGCTTCCGAAGAAGAGTTCATACGGGCCGTGACTCTAGGGATTGGGGATTAGGGATTTGGGATTAGGGTTTCGCGTCATCGTCATCGCGCTGTGGTTCGTGAGCGCGGCGTACGCTCAGGCGCCGGTGAGCTATCGCGTCAGCTTTCCCGAGGCGCAGCACCATCGGCTGCAGGTTGAAGTCACGTTCGCCGAGGTGCCGGCGGGTACTCTCGAAGTCGTGATGTCGCGGACGTCTCCCGGCCGGTACGCCATGCACGAGTTCGCAAGGCACGTCTACGATGTCCGCGTGGACGATGGAGCTGGAGCGATGCTGACGGTCGACCGTCCCAGTCCGTTCCAGTGGAAGGTCAGCGGCCACAGCGGATCGGTGCGGGTCCGTTACAAGGTATTCGGCGATCGGCTGGACGGCACGTATCTGAGCGTGGATTCGACCCATGCGCACATGAACATGCCGGCATCTTTGATGTGGGCGCGCGGCCTCGAGCAGCGTCCTGTCAGCGTGACGTTCGATGCGCCAGCGCACTGGAAGATCGCCACGCAATTGCACGCCACCGCCGATCCGAGGACCTTTACCGCCAGAAATCTTCAGTATCTGATCGACAGCCCGACGGAATTGAGCGCGTTCACCTGGCGCACCTTTAAGTTGGAGCGCGAGTTCCGGATCGCTTTGCACCACGACGGCAGCGACAGCGACGCGGATCGCTTCGCGTCGGCGGTGGAGAGGATCGTCAAAGAGGCGCGCGCCGTCTTCGGCGAGTTTCCCGCATACGAGGCGCCCTACACATTCATCGCCGACTACCTGCCATGGGCGGCGAACGACGGGATGGAGCATCGCAACAGCGCGATACTCACCTCGCCGGCCCGGCTGCGCGTGCCTGACGACCATCTCGAGGCGCTCGCCACGGTCGCTCACGAGTTCTTTCACAGCTGGAACGTCGAACGCATTCGCCCGCGCTCGCTCGAGCCGTTTGCCCTCGACGCTCCGAATCCTTCCGGTGAGCTGTGGTTTGGGGAGGGTTTTACCCAGTACTACCACCATCTGTTGATGCACCGGGCCGGTTTCTGGGACGTCGAGACGTTCGTTGGACGAATGGGAGCTATCGTTGACCGCGTGACGCGGAGCGCTGCCAGGAAATACCGCAGCGCGGAAGACATGAGCCGGTTCGCCCAATACGTGGATGAGGCCGCGTGGTTCGATCCGTCGAACGACGACAACCAGTTCGTCTCTTATTACGACTGGGGTGCGGTGATAGGCATGAGCCTCGATCTGTCGCTGAGGGCGCGTAGCGGCGGCACGATTACGCTCGACCATTACATGCAGGCATTGTGGCGCGAGTTCGGACGCGTGGCGCCGCCCGCGGAGGGCGTCGTCGCGAGACCGTTTACACCACGCGACCTGCGCACGGTGCTTGCCGACGTGTCAGGCGATCGCGCGTTTGCCGACGAGTTTTTCGATCGGTTTGTCCATGGGCGCGAAGTGGCCGACACCGGTGCGCTGCTTGCGCGGGCGGGCTTGCTCCTGCGGAAGCGCAGCCCGGGCCGCCCGTGGATCGGCCCGCTGACGCTGGAGTTCTCCGGCGGCACAGCGAAGGTCGTTCAGCCGACGATCGAAGACACGCCCGTGCATGCCGCGGGAATCGACAGAGGTGATGAGCTGCTTTCGTTCGATGGCGTGGCGATCACCACCCGGCAGGCCGTCGACGACGTGCTGCAAAAGCGGCGTCCGGGCGACCGCATACAGGCCGCCATTCGCCGCCGGGGTGTGCCGGAGAGCGTCACGATAGTCGTCGCCGAAGATCCAATCCTTCAGCTTCTAACGGCGGAAAGCACCGGGCGCAGCCTCACTGCCACGGAGCGCGCGTTCCGTGGTGCGTGGCTGGAATCGAAGCAGTAAGAAATGCTCAAGATCTCCTGATCTTCTGGCCTCCTGTTGTCGTTTGTCTTTATACTGCCCGTCTTGCCCATGACCGACGATTCCACACGCAACTGGCCGCGGACCTACGCTGCGGTGATCGTCGTAGAAGCGCTGACGCTGCTCGGCATGTGGTGGCTGCAGTCGCGCTTCACGATCTGACGCATGCATCTCCTCGACTGGGCCGTCGTGGCCGCCTACGTCGCCTGGCTCATCTGGGATGGCGTCAAGCGGACCAAGCTCGAACGCACGACTGAGTCCTACTTCCTCGCAAACCGATCGATGCCATGGTGGGCCGTCGGCCTGTCGGTGATGGCCACCCAGCTCAGCGCCATCACGCTTGTTGGCACGACCGGCCAGGGTTACAACGACGGGCTGCGGTTCGTGCAGTTTTATTACGGGCTGCCGCTCGCGATGATCATCCTGTGCGCCACGCTCGTGCCGTTTTTCTACAGAGCGAGGGTGTACACGGCGTACGAATATCTCGAGCGCCGATTCGATCTGAAGACGCGCGTGTTCACGAGCGGCCTGTTCCTGGTGTCGCGCGCGATGTCGTGCGGCGCAATCGCCGCCGCGCCGGCTGTCGTGCTGTCGGTGATCCTCGGCTGGAGCGTCACCGTTACGACACTCATGATCCTCGTCCCTGCGGTCGTCTATACGAGTCTCGGAGGCGTGCAGGCTGTGACGTGGACCGACGTGAAGACGATGGGGCTGACCGTCGCCGCGCTGGTCATCGCCGTTGTGTTTCTGGTGATGGGACTGCCGGCCGGCGTAGGTGTGGAAGACGCGTTGACGATCGCGGGCGGCACGGGTCGCCTTCAGGCATTCAATTTCGATTTCACCCTCACCGAAACCTACACCTTCTGGTCGGGCATGATCGGCGGGCTGTTCCTGATGTTGTCCTACTTCGGCTGCGATCAAAGCCAGGTGCAGCGATACCTGACGGCGAAATCGCTGGACGATGGCCGGACGTCGTTGTTGATGAGCGCGTATTGGAAAATTCCGCTGCAGGTGCTCGTCCTCATTGTCGGCGTGTTCACGTTTCTCTTTTATCTGTTCAATCAACCGCCCCTCCTCTTCAATCGGGTCCACGAGGACCGCGTGCGGGCCGTGGCGGCGCCGGCCTATGAATCGCTCGAGCGCGAATTCGAGGCTGCCTTCGAAGCGCGCAGGCAGGCGGCCGTCGAAATCGCCGCCGCGCGCCACAGCGGCGACGTGCGGCAGCAGGCGACCGCGACCGATGAGTTCAGCCGGCATGATGCCAACGTGCGATCGGTGCGGGCGCGCGCCGCGGCGCTGGTGAGGGAAACGACGGGAGACCGGTCGTATAACGACGTGAACTATGTGTTTCCCACCTGGATCACGACAGCGCTGCCGATAGGCATCGTCGGGTTGTGGATTGCCGCGATCATCACGGCCGCGACAGACTCCATCGCCGCAGAGTTGAACTCGCTGTCGACCGCGTCGGTGATCGATTTCTACAAACGCCTCGTACGGCCCGACGCGCCGGACGGGCATTACCTGACGATCTCGCGCGCCTCGACCGCACTCTGGGGCGTCTTCGCGGCCTTCGTCGCGGTATATGCGAGCAGTCTCGGCTCGCTGATCGAGGTCGTGAACCGCTTCGGGTCGTTTTTCTACGGCTCCATTCTCGGCGTGTTCATCCTCGCCATACTCACCACGCGAGCGACGGGCACCGGGGCGTTCGTGGGGTTGATCGCCGGCATGACCGCGGTGGCCGCCGTGGCATTCGGCCGGCCCGACATCTCGTTTCTCTGGCACAACGTGATTGGCGCCGTGGTCGTCTTTGCGGTCGGGATGGCCGTCAGTGCCTTTACCCAGCCTCTACGCGCCCCCATGTAGAATGACGACACCTTGGCCAAGACGCGCTTTGGCACCAGTTTCTGGCTGGACCGCTTCACATCGTCCCGCCGGCCGGCCTATCCCAGACATCGCGGCGCCCTCGAGACCGACGTGGCGGTCATCGGCGGCGGATCGCTGGGCTGCGCCATCGCCTACGTGTTCGCGGCCGCCGGGATCAAGGTGGTCCTGCTGGAAAAGGGACGCATCGCGCAGGCGCAGGCCGGGCACGGGACGGGCATCGTGCTTCACGAGCCCGAGCCCTTCTTTTACAAGCTAGCCAAACAGCACGGCGTGCGCGACGCGCGGCATATCTACCAGACCGCCAGGCGCGGATCGCTCGAATACCTCTCGGCGCTGAAGCGGCTGCGCATCGAATGCGGGCTTCGCGTGCGCGACGCCGTTTACTTCAGCTCGACGCCAGACGGCATCCACGAGCTTCAAAAGGAATACGCCGCCAGGCGGGACGCGGGATTGGAGGTCGCCGCGCTCAAAGGCGCGCCGCTGTCGCGGTTGATGGCGTCGAGTGGTTTCGGTCTGATGTCGCACGGTGCGGCGAGCGTCGATCCTTACAGAGCGACCCTCGGTTTCGCCCGCGCCGCTGCTGCCCGCGGGGCGCAAATCTTCGAGCAGTCACCAGCCGTGCGGATTCGGGCGCGTAGGCGCACGGTGGATATCAAAACTGCCGGTGGTGTGGTGACGGCATCGAACGTGGTCATCGCGACCGGCTATCCAATCGACGACTTCAAGCCGCTCAGGCGGAGGTTTCAGCGTTACGACCAGTACGTCGTTCTTACGCCGGATCTGCCTGCCGCCATCCGGCGCGAGATGACGCCGCCTGAACTGATCGTGCGCGAGGCTGCATCGCCCGATCACTGGTTGCACTGGGTCGGAGATCGGGTGATGTTTGCCGGGGCAGATCAACCGAGTCCTCCGGACAAGGCCAGAGAGCGCACGCAGATTCAGCGGACCGGCCAGCTGATGTACGAGCTGTCGGTATTGAGGCCGGCGATCTCGGGTCTCATGCCGGAGTACTCGTGGGCGGTCGAGGGCTCGAGGACGATCGACGGCGTGCCGTATTACGGCCCTCACAGAAACTATCCGCACCACTATTTCGCGTTCAGCGGCGGCAGCGGCGGGCTGGGGCTGTCTTTCGCGGCCGCGCGCATCATTCTTCGCCATTATCAGGGAGCGCCCGAAAAAGGCGACGAGCCGTTTTCCTTCGTGCGGATTCGCGAATGACGGCCGTCGATCTCCTTGTCTTTGGTCCGCATCCAGACGATATCGAGATCGGGCTTGGCGGAACTGTCGCGAAACACGCGGCCCTGGGGCATGCGGTTGGTCTATGCGACCTGACCCGCGGGGAGATGTCGAGCAACGGCACGCCGGAAGAGCGTTTGCGGGAAGCCGAACAGGCGCGCAAAGTGCTGGGTGCCGTGTGGCGTGAAAATCTGGCGCTGCCAGACAGAGCTATCGGAAGCTCTCCAGACCATATACGCAAGGTCGTCGAGCTCATTCGCCTCGTCCGCCCGCGCGCGGTTGCCATCCCATACGCCCAGGATCGTCACCCGGACCATCAGACATCCGCAGTGATACTGCGCGACGCGGTCTTCAATGCGAAGTTGCGCCGGTTCGAGGCGTCTGGCGACCCATGGCAGCCCGAATGGGTCTGTTCGTACTTCATCAACGATGCCGGCCCGGTTTCGTTCGTCGTCGACGTGTCGGCCCACTACGATGTGAAGCGGCAGGCTCTTGCCTGCTACGCGAGCCAGTTCAGCCGTGCAACGGGATCGTCCCAAACGCGTCTCAATGCTGCGACATTCCAGCAGCTCATCGAAAGCCGCGACGCTCAATATGGGGCTCTGGCAGGAGTGCAGTTCGCCGAAGGTGTCGTCGTCGGCGAGCCCGTGGTCCGGGACCACCTGTTCAAGGGCGCTATTCAAGGTCGCTAGCGGAGCGGGGCGAAGGGGCCCCGCGAGTAATAACGCGGCTCCCGCGATTAATATAGGTCTGCATGCATATCGGGGTCGTCTGTTACGCCTCTGTCGGGGGAAGCGGTATCGTCGCGACCGAGCTCGCGAAGTCGCTCGCCAGACGTAACCACCAGGTTCATCTCGTCAGCACGGAGCCGCCATTCAGGCTGGGGGAGTACGAAGCCGGCCTCGCGTTTCACCGCGTCCACACGCCGACGTATCCGCTGTTTCGCGAGCCGCAATACCTGCTGTCGCTGGCCAACAAAATCGTTCAGCTGTCGCGCGAGTTTTCGCTCGACATCGTGCACGCCCATTACGGAATCCCGCACGCGACGGCGGCGTATCTCGCGAAGCAAATTCTTGCGGCGACAAACACGGGCGCCGACAACAAAGTTCCCAGGGTCATTACGACGCTTCACGGCACCGACATCACGCTCCTCGGCAGCGATCCGTCGTATTCGGAAACGGTTGCGTTCTCGATCGATCAATCCGACGGTGTCACCGCGGTGTCGGAGAGCCTCAGGCGCGATACGTATCAGGCGCTGCCGATCAAGCGCGACATTCGCGTGATTCCGAACTTCCTCGAGTGTGACGAGCACCGGCGGCGCGAGCTGCCGGATCTCCGCGCCCGGCTGTGCCCGCCGGCGAAATACGACAAGCTCATCATTCACCTCTCGAATTTCCGTCCGGTGAAACGCATCGAGGCCGTCATCGAAATTTTCCAGCGCGTTCGCGCCGACGTGCGGGCCAAGCTGATACTGGTCGGCGAAGGCCCGGAGCTCGACAAAGCCATGCGGATGGTGCACGAACGCGGGCTTGCGTGCGACGTCGAAGCGCTCGGAGAACAGGACCAGGTGGTGCCGCTGTTGTCTGTGTCGGATCTGTTTCTGCTTCCCTCTGCACAGGAGAGCTTTGGCCTGGCGGCGCTCGAGGCGATGGCATGCGAAGTCCCTGTCGTGGCATCGCGCGTCGGCGGCATTCCCGAAGTCGTTGAAGACGGCGTGTCCGGTTTCCTCTGCGAGCCCGACGACGTCGAGGGGATGGCAAAAGGCGCGGTGGCGCTCCTGAGTGATCCGCGTCTGCATCGCGACTTTGCACGCGCCGGCCTCGACCGCGTTCGCCGCCATTTCTGCTCGGGCCGGGTCGTGCCGCAATACGAAGCGTATTATCGGGAAGTCATCGAGAGTTGAGCTTGTGAACTCCATGCGTGCAGGTCTCGTCCTGGCAGTCGCTCTCGCGCTCGCCGTGCTCGGCGCCGGTAATAACAAGGCGAGCGCGCAGTTGCGCGTACGTCCTGTCGATCTCGAGGACGGAGCTGTTGCTCTGGGCCTCGTACTGCGGCAGCTCACCACCACCGGCGTGTTTATGCAGGCAACGGCGCATCCTGACGATGAGAACAACGCCCTGCATGTCTACCTGAATCGCGGGCAGGGCGTGCGCACCGTCCTCGCCACTGCGACACGCGGCGATGGCGGGCAGAACGAAATCGGGCCTGAGCTGAACGATCCGCTCGCGGTGTTGCGAACGGGAGAGCTCGAGGCGATGCACCGTTTCGATTCGAGCGAGCAGTACTTCACCCGCGCGATCGATTTCGGCTACTCGTTCAGCATCGAAGAGACGCTCGAGAAGTGGGGACGGGAAGAGATACTCGGCGACTACGTGCGCCTGATTCGCATGACGCGCCCCGATGTCGTCCTGGGGATGAACCCGACCGGCACCGCGGGCGGCCTGCATCATCAGACATCGGGAATTCTCAGCCGCGAAGCGTTCAAAGCCGCCGCCGATCCTGCTCGCTACCCCGAACAGATTCGAGACGGCCTGCGTCCGTGGCAGGCGCGCAAGTATTACTATCCCGCGGGCGGTCCCGGCGGCGGCGGGCGAGGCCAGGGCGCGCCGGCGACGGCCCCGCTGCCGCTCGGCGCACGTCAAGCGGCGGCGTTCGATGTCTCAGCCTTCGATCCGATTCTCGGTCGGACCTACGTCGAGATCGGCACTGAAGAGCGGGGGATGCACAAGAGTCAGGCGATGGCGCAGTTGCTCGCGCTGCCGTCGGGACGAACGCAGCAGCGATTCCTGCTGATGGATTCCGTTGTGGATCCCGCGCCTTCGGGAGCAGCCACTCCACCCGACGAGCCGTCACTCTTCCATGGCATCGACACGACTATTGCGGGGCTCGGGTCGTTCGCCGGCGCAGCGCCGCCGGCGAACCTCGTGGCGGGGCTGCGCGCCATCGCCGATCACGTCGCCGCGGCTCAGAAGCAATTCGATCTGAGCGGGCCGTTCGCCAGCGCTCCGTCGATCCTCGCGGGTCTCGATGCCGTGCGGTCTCTACGCCAACAGCTCGAGAAGATGGGGTTATCCGAGGACGCACGATTGGCGATCGATGCACGATTGAAAACGAAGCAGGACCAGTTCACCGAAGCTGCGGTGCTCGCGCACGGCCTGCGAGTCGAAGTGCTGGCAGATGACGGCCTGGTCGTACCCGGCCAGAGCCTGCGCGTTGCCATCAGCGTCGGCGATCGCGGACGCCAGGTGACGATGTCGTCCGTGGCGCTCGATGGTTTTGCGAGCGCCGCGTCCTGTGCGTCAGGGCCGCTCGAGCCAGGCGGTGTGTATCGATGCGACGCGACTGCGCAGATCCCTCCGGCAGCGCCCGTCACCAAACCCTACTGGAAGCCGCTCCCGAACGCCGCGCGCTACGAGTTCGAGCCGGATGCGCCGTTCGGGCTACCGTTCAGACCGACGCCGTTCGTCGCGTCGTTCACCGCGGCCGCCGGCGGGACGCAATTCACTTTTCAGCGGCCCGTGGAATTCAGGTACGTAGGCGAGCAGCTCGAAGGCGAAAAGCGCATGGAGCTGACCGTCGTGCCGCGTCTGGCGCTCCGGGTGACGCCGTCGATCGCGATCGTCCCCGCGGGCCGCGGCGCCACCGCAGCCGTCGATCGGGAAGTCCGCGTTACCGTCACCAACCATGGCAAAGACGCCGCCGCGGGACAGGTGGGGCTGAACGTGCCTGCTGGCTGGAGTGTGACGCCACCGGCTCAGCCGATTACGTTCGCGCGAGAGGACGAGTCGCAGACGGTGCGATTCACCGTGCGGCCGTCCGCGAAGGCTGGTCTTGGGCAATATCCCATCAAAGCGCTCGCAACGGTGGGCTCTCAGACGTTCGATGCCGGGTTACAGGTCGTGGAGTACCCGCACATCCGCCGGCTTCAGCTCGAGGTTCCCGCTTCGGTGGCCGTAAAGGTGATGGACGTCCGGCTTGCGCCGCGGCTCACCATTGGCTACGTCATGGGGACGGGTGACGAAATGCCCGCCGCGCTGCGAGGTCTGGGCGCCACCGTCGAGCTGCTCGACGCTGACGAGCTGTCCTGGGCGGAGTTGAGCGGATACGACGCCATCTTCATCGGCGTGCGGGCGTACGACAGCCGTGAAGATCTTCGCGCCAACAACAAGCGCGTGCTCGACTACGCCGCAGCCGGCGGCACCGTCATCGTGCAGTACAACCGCGACAACACCTGGATCCAATATGCGCCGTTTCCGGCTCGATTCAGCAACACGCGCGTGACCGATGAAAACGGTCAAATCCAGATTCTGTCGTCCGACGATCCGTTGTTCCACTATCCCAACGACCTCAGCGATCAGACGTGGCGGAACTGGGTACAGGAGCGCGGCACGTATTTCATCGTTCCGGACGATTCGCGCTACGTCGATCTGATGCAGATTCACGAGCCCTTCGAGCACAACGTGGGGTGGAAGAAAGGTGCTCTCGTGAGCGCGAACGTGGGCAAAGGGCGCTGGATTTTCGTCGGACTTGGCGTGTGGCGCCAGGTTGCTGCCGGCACCGACGGCGCGTACCAGCTGCTCGCCAACCTCGCCAGCCGCGGCAAACTGCCCGGTAAATAAATCGGGGACCCCGATTTTTCGACACGACTCCGATTTCAGTGTGGAATAATCGCTGCACCCCCGGCAGAAGCGAAGGTTCCATTTCCGATGGCGACCGACCCGCGGTTTCAGCATCTCCTGCGTCGCGCCGGCTTCGGCGTCACTGCCGCCGAGGCAGCCGGCTACAGCCAGCGGGGCTATTCGGCTGCGGTCGAGTCCCTGATCGATTTTTACCGCACGCCCGATGACGTCGACGGAGCGATAGGACAGCCGGGATATGCGACGGTAACGCCGTCGGCCGGCGGTATGGAGCCGTTTTCGCCGGGGTCCAACATCAACGACGCCCGCCAGCGGTGGATCTTCCGCATGTTACACACGCGCCGCCCTCTCCAGGAGAAGATGGCGCTTTTCTGGCACCAGCATTTTTCGACGGCCTACGGCAAAATCGCCAACGCCGTGGGCGGCCCTTTCGCGACGCAGATGATGGCCGCCAAGCGATCCGAACATCCCGCGGGTCTGCCGGGACAGGTCGAGCTGTTCCGCGAGTATGCGTTGCCGAATTTCCGCGATCTTCTGGTCGAGGTGGCAAAAGACCCCGCGATGCTGGTGTGGCTCGACGGCCGCTCGAACACACGGGCCCGGCCGCAGGAGAACTTCGCGCGCGAGATCATGGAGCTCTTCACCATCGGTGTCGGACGATTCACCGAAGCCGACGTCTATGCCGGCGCGCGCGTGTTCACCGGATGGAACCTTCAGCGGATCGGCGACGGGCGAGACCCTGCCAGCTTCTATCAGTTCTTCTTCAACGCCGCTCAGCACGATACCAGCGCGAAGACGTTCAGCTTTCCGATCTATCCCGACGGAGGTACGACGATTCCGGCGCGGGCGGCGAGCGGCGGCATGCAGGATGGCGTCGACTTCATCGCCGCGCTTGCACGGCACCCGGAAACCGCGCGGCGCCTGGCGCGCAAGTTCTGGGCGTTTTTTGTCAGTGAGATCCAGGCCGCTCCCGCTTCGTTCGTCGATCACATTGCCGGCGTGTACCGGCAGAGCGACTGCCACATCGCGTCTGTCGTGCGTGCCGTGCTCGTTTCGCGCGAATTCGATTCGCCGGAGAGCCAGTTCGCCCGCTATTCGTGGCCGGTCGAATTTGTCGCTCGCGCGCTGAAAGAGGTCGCATATGCCGGATTTCCCCTGAACAGCGTGCTCGGTCCCCTCGTCAACATGGGCCAGCAGTTGTTCGAGCCGCCCGACGTGGCAGGCTGGGAGCGCGGCACGGCGTGGTTTTCGACGGCCGCGATGCTTGCGCGAATGAACTTCGCCTCATCCCTGATTGGGAGGCAGCGCAACGAGATCGCCGCCGCGGCAAACGGCAACGGTGCCACGCCGGAAGCGCTGCTGTCGTTCTATCTCGATCGCCTGACGCCCGCGCCGTTCGAACCGCAGGCATACGCGAGCCTGCTCGACTATCTGCGCGGCGGAGCCGCCTGGACCGGCAATGCCGCACAGCTGCGCGTGAAGGCACCCGGTCTTCTCCATCTCATCGTGGGCTCGTCGGAGTATCAACTGGTATGAGATTCACGAGACGCGATTTCGTGCGCGGGGGCGTGGCGGCGTTCAGCCTGGGATTTTCGGCGCCCCGCTTTCTCTGCGACATTGCGCTCGCCCAGGGGGCGGCGTTCCGCAATCTGGTCGTGCTCTACCTCGGCGGTGGCAACGACTCGTTGAGCATGGTGGTGCCATACCGCGACTCGTTCTATGCGTCGCGCCGTCCTGCGCTGGCGATACCTGCCGCGCAGGTGCTCCAGATTGGGCGAGACTCCGCGGGGAACGAGCTCGGACTCCACCCGAGGCTCACCGGGCTGCACACGATTTTCAACGAGGGACGGCTCGCGCTGGTTCAACGCACCGGTTACGAAAACTCGAGCCGCTCGCACTTCGAAGGCACAGACATCTGGTCGACCGCGAACCCGGCGGCGCCACAGGGCCCCGGATGGCTCGGCCGGTACCTCGACTCGATTCCGGCGCCGGTCGATCCGCTGCTCGCCTGGAACACCAACGCCGAAACGCCGCACGCGCTCCAGTCCAGAGTCGTCGCCGTGCCCTCCATCGTGAATCCGTCGGCTTATGCGTTTCAAAGCCCGAATGGCAGTGCCGAAGCCGAGCTCGAACGGACGGCGGCGACGCGCATGTCGTCGCACCTCCCGCCGCATCGACCGCACCTTGCCTTCGTGAACGCCAGCGCCCAGGCAGCCTTTGCGACGCTCGATCGCGTAGGAACGGTCGCCGCATACACGCCCACGGTGACCTACCCGGCCAACGGGTTCGGCCAGGCGCTGCGCGCGGTGGCGGGGGCGCTATCGGCGTCGATCGGCACTCGCGTATTCTGGGTGCAGACGGGCGGTTTCGATACGCACGCGAACCAGAGCGGCACGTATACGACTCTCATGACGAACCTGAACGATGGGCTGCTCGCCTTTTACCAGGACCTGAAAAATCACAGCCTCCTGAACGACACTCTCGTGCTGCAGTTCTCAGAATTCGGCCGCCGCATCAGCGAAAACGGCAGCCTGGGCACCGATCACGGCGCCGCAAGCGTGATGCTGGCGATTGGCGGCCAGGTACGAGGAGGCATCTACGGCACAGCCCCGTCGCTCTCGCCCGATCCCCTCAATCCCACGCTGGAAAACGCCGGCGGCGACGTGCGCCACGAGACCGACTTCCGCTCGGTGTATGCGAAGGTCATCGACGGGTGGCTGGGCGCCGACTCCGCCGCTATCCTCGGTGGCAACTTCCGGTCGGGCTCGCCTGAAATTCTGTAATTGCCGGATTCTGAATTCTCCAATCTAGAATCTACGGATGCATCGGACAGGATCGCTTCTGCTTGCCGCCACCCTGGGGTCCGCAAGCCTTGCGTCAATCGCGGCGGCGCAGCAGCGCCCGGCCGATCTCGGTTCTGTCCTGCTTCAGCAGGCATCGGTGAAAGCCGCCGTCGAGCTTGCGCGGACCGACGAGCAGCGGACGATCGAAGATCAGATCCGGATCTGCGAGGTCGAGGCGCCGCCATTTCAAGAAGGCAAACGCGCGGAAGTGTATGCCGCCATGTTCCGCGACGCCGGTCTGAAAAACGTCCGCATCGACGCCGAGGGGAACGTCATCGGCGAGCGGCCCGGCACGTCCGCACGGCCTCATCTCGTGATGAGCGCGCATCTCGATACGGTGTTCCCCCGCGGTACCGCCGTCAAGGTACGGCGGCAGGGGTACGTGCTGCGAGGCCCCGGCATCGGTGATGATTGTCGGGGGCTTGCTGATCTGCTCGCCGTTGCGCGTGTGCTGAACAAAGCCGCCGTGGCCACGCCGGGGACGATCTCGTTCGTGGGTACCGTCGGTGAAGAGGGCCTCGGCGACCTGCGCGGAGTCAAACGGCTCTTCAACGACACGCTGAAAGACAGGATCGATCGGTTCGTGTCGATAGATGGCGAGGGCCTCGGGATCACGCACATCGCGATCGGCAGTGCACGCTTTCGCGTCACCTTCAAAGGGCCGGGAGGCCACAGCTTCGGTGCGTTTGGTATCGTAAATCCCGTGCACGCCCTTGGGCGCGCCGTGGCGCGCATCAGCGAGTTCCAGGTCCCGGGCTCTCCGCGTACGACATTCAACGTAGGCCGGATCGGCGGGGGCACCTCGATCAATGCGATTGCACCTGAAGCGTGGATGGAAGTCGATCTGCGGTCGGGCGATGCCGCGACGTTACGCGGCCTTGAAAAGCAGTTCCGGCAGGCAGTTCAGGAGGCCGTGGCGCAGGAAAACGAGCGCTGGAACAGCAGCGCGCTGACGGTGTCGATTGAAAGCGTCGGCATGCGGCCTGCGGGACGAGTGCCTGCGACGGCCCCCATCGTGCAAGCTGCCGTCTCGGTGTCGAAAGCCTTGAATCTGCCAGTATCGTTTGCCGAAGGGTCTACCGATTCGAATCTGCCCTTGAGCCTCGGAATACCGGCAATCACCATCGATACAGGCGGCCGCGGGTCGGGCGCCCACACCGAAAATGAGACCTTCGACGCGACCGACGCGTGGAAAGGCACGCAGCGGGCTGTCTTGCTCGCTGTCGCTCTGGCACAACCCTAATTTGTTTGGATTACACTTATCACTTCGATGGCTGTCGCCAAATCAAGACCACCAATAAAGCGGACCAAGTTCAAGCTCAGCACCGAAGAGCTTCTCGAAATGTACTACTGGCTCAAGCTGATCCGCGCATTCGACGAGCGGCTCAGCCTGGGCGTGCGTCAGGGCAAGGTCCGCAGCGGCGTGTACACCGGCATCGGCCAGGAAGCGATCGTGGTTGGCACCTGTTTCGGCCTGCGGCAAGACGACTGGATCTTTCCGCTGCACCGCGATCTCGGCGCGCTGCTCATGAAAGGGGTCACCCCGCGCGAGATGATGGCGCAGATGTATGCGAAACAGACCGGTCTTTCGAAGGGCCGCGACTCGGCGTTGCATAGCGGGGTCAACGAGCTCGGGATCTTCGGCAACACGAGCATGCTCGGCGCCAATCTGCCGGTTGCCGCCGGCGTTGGCTTGACGATGAAGATGGAAGGGAACGACAGCGTGTGCGTGGCGTACTTCGGCGAAGGCGCCAGCAACACCGGCGACTTCCACGAGGCGCTCAACTTCGCCGGCGTGAACAAGCTGCCGATCCTGTTCATCTGCGAGAACAATCTGTACGCCTACTCCGTCCCGATCGAGAAGAGCATGGCGATCGAAGACGTCGCGGTCCGCGCCGAAGGCTACGGGTTCGACGGCGTCGCCATCAACGGCAACGACGTGCTCGCGGTATACCAGGCGGTGAAAGGTGCGCGGCGCCGGGCCCGCGCCGGCGAGGGGCCGACGCTGATCGAATGCAAGACCTACCGGTGGCACGGGCACTCCGAGCACGACAAGGCGTTCTATCGCACCAAGGAAGAGCTCGCCATGTGGAAGAGCCGCGATCCGCTCCCCACATTCACGACCTACCTCGAGCACATGAGCGTGCTGTCGCCCGAGAAGGTGCAGGAGATCGAGCAGCGCATCAAGGATACGCTCGACGATGCGGTGCGGTTTGCGGAAGACAGCCCTGATCCCGCTCCCGAAGACGCCGTCACCGATCTCTACGCGTAATCCCTACGACATGGCCAAAGAAATCTCATACCTCGAAGCTATTCGCGAAGCGCTGGTCGAAGAGATGCGCCGCGATCCGAAAGTATTCGTGCTCGGCGAAGACGTCGGCCCCTACGGCGGCGCGTTTGGCGTCACGGCGGGTCTGGCGGAGGAGTTCGGGGAATCGCGTTGCCTCGATACGCCAATTTCCGAGTCAGCGATCGTCGGCGTCAGCATCGGCGCGTCCCAGCGCGGCTACCGGCCGGTGGCTGAGATGCAGTTCGCCGACTTCATCACCTGCGGTTTCGACCAGATCGTGAATCAGGCTGCCACGCTCCGCTATCGCACCGGCGGCCGCGTGACGTGCCCGATCGTCGTGCGCGCGCCAAGCGGCGGCAACGTGGGCGGCGGCCTCTATCATTCTCAGAATCCCGAAGGCTGGTTCATTCATCGCCCCGGTCTGAAAGTCGTCGCGCCGTCGACGCCATGGGACGCCAAGGGCCTGCTCAAAGCGGCGATCCGCGACGACAACCCGGTCATCTACATGGAGCACAAGTACCTGTATCGCCGCGCCAAGGGAGCCGTGCCCGAAGGTGATGAGATTGTCCCGATAGGTGTCGCCGCCGTCCGGCGTCCCGGCACCGACGCAACGCTCGTCACCTACGGCGCGATGGTGACCCCCTCGCTCGAAGCCGCGGACCGCCTTGCGAAAGAAGGCGTCGAGGTGGAAGTGATCGATCTGCGGTCGCTGATGCCCTACGACAAGGCCGCGATTTTTGCATCGGTGGAAAAGACGAGCCGTCTCTTGATCGTGCACGAAGACGTCAAGACGCTCGGGATCGGCTCCGAGCTCGCCGCGATCGTCGTGGAGGAGCGGTTCGATGTGCTGGACGCGCCGGTGATGCGGGTAACCTATCCTGACACGCACTGCCCGTTTTCGCAGGTGCTCGAGCAGTACAACCTGCCTAACGCGGACAAGATCTCAGACGCGCTGCGCACCCTCGCGTCTTATTAGGGGCAAAGGATCAGGGGCGAGGGGTAACTCTTGCCCTTTACCCCTGCCCTTGCCCCTTGCCCCTGTCAGTCCTGCGTCAGTTCTGCTTGAACCCCGCCGGCATCGCCACTTCTGCCGCCGTCACGTTCGGGACAATCTTCAACACTTCGTTGTTCATCGTCATGAAGGTCGAGCGCGCGGGGTTGGCGTCCGGCTTTGCCGCCGCCGTTTCTTCCTGCTTCTGCTGACGCCGCCGCATGAAGCCGCCGATCGCGCCGCCAACCGACAGCGGGTTCGAGTCGCCGGACCCGCCGCTCGATGCCTGCTGCTGCATCTGCTCCGGGCTCTTGACTGAATCGACCGTCGTCGTCGACTGAATGGCCGTTCCGCCGAAGTCTTCGCGGCTGAGGCGCGTGAACGCTTCCTTCAACCCGGGGAACATCGCCATCGCCGTCGCCATCTGCTGCGCGTCCACTGCCGTGATCGGCCCGGCCAGCTTTTCGTAGTAGCGCCGCTCGAAGTCCGCGATCTCCTTCAACGACGCCTGCTTGGTCAGCCATGTGTCGACGGTCATGATGATCCCGCCGCTCTGCTCGATCGTCTTGCCTTTTTCGCGAACGGTGATCGTGGCAACCACCTGACGCGTGTCGAAGCCGTTGATGGCCTTGGTCTGCCCGGTATTCTTGATGTCGAAATCGACTTCCATTTCCTTGCCCTGGTTCTGCGGCTGTTCTTCCTTCGGCTGCTTCGCGGCCTGCTCGCGCGCGCGCGCTTCAGCTTCGCGCATCCGCTGGCGCAGCTCTTCGAACGTCGTCACCTTGTAGGTCTTCCGGCGGACGTCGAGGTCGTAGATCTTTTCTTCGCTCAAATCGACGATTTGCGCCATGCTGTCGCCGGTCGTGGTCATCTTGCGGTCGCCTGAAACGGCGACTGTGGAGACGAGCCCTTCCTTCGCGGACTTGCCGCCGAAAAAATTGACCACGCGGCCAAGCGCGCCGGCGAATGACACCCGGTTGCGCTCTTCCTTCTTGATTTCAGCCTGGGCCGGCACCGAGGTGAGCGCGACGGCGATCGCAAGCGCGGCAATCGAAAGCTGACGTTTCATCACTGACTTCTCCTTCTATGTGGGGACAACGCAATATTTTAGGCCAGGACTTCGGCCAGCGCCTCGTCGATGTTAGTGAAACGGAATGCAAAACCGTGATCTGTTGCGCGCACCGGCAGGGCACGCTGGCCGCTGAGGAGCAGCGCGTCGGCCATTTCGCCCAGCGCGAGGCGCAGCGCAAACGCCGGAGCAGGCATGACGCTCGGCCTGTGGAGCGCGCGTCCAAGCGCTTTCGAAAATTCCGCATTGGTGACAGGCGATGGGCTCGTCGCGTTTACGGCGCCGCGCATGCCTTCCTGCGTGAGGCTCCAGGTTACGAGCCTTACCCAGTCGTCCTTGTGAATCCATGGCATGTATTGCCGTCCGGACCCGAGTGGACCACCGGCGAACATCTGAAAAGGCGGCAGCATCTTCGGTAACGCGCCGCCTCGCTTGTCGAGCACGATCCCCGTACGGATGAGCGCAACGCGCGTTACTGCCGCCGCGGCGTTGGCCGCCGCCTCCCATTCGACGGCCACGCCAGCGAGAAAGTCGCTGCCGGGTGCTGACGATTCGGTGAGCGTTTCGTCGCCTCTGTCGCCGTAGTAGCCGACGGCGGATCCGCTGATCAGCACGCCGGGCGTCTGCTTGGCCTGGCGGATTGCGGTGGTGAGGCTCTTTGTCGCATGCAGGCGGCTGTCGCGCAGGCGCTGTTTCTGCGCGGCGGACCAGCGTTTCGCTGCGATTGATTCTCCGGCGAGATTGACGACCGCTGTGGCTCCGTCGATGGCGCTCTTCCACGCGCCAGCTTCTCCATTGGGTGTCCATGTGAGGTATCGGACGCCGGTGCGGCGGGGAAGCTCGCTGGGAGCCTGTCGCGAAAGCACGGTGACCTCGTGGCTTTGCTGCACGAGCGCGTCGGCCAGCGCTGTGCCGAGGAAACCCGACCCGCCCGCGATGATGATATGCATGCACACAGCATAGGCTGGCCGTGGTCTCCGGACGAGGGGTGCCGCCCACTTGACAGAAGGGCCGGTCAGGTATTAACTAACCGGTTAGTTAATTAATGGCACGGCCCAAATCGACCAGGACGGACAGCCGGGCACGCATTCTTGCCGCCGCAAGCGACGAGTTCGGTGCGCACGGGTTCGCCGCGACCTCTGTCGACCGCATCGCCAGGCGCGCCCGCGTCAACAAGGCGATGATTTATTACCACTTCTCGAACAAGCGCTCACTTTACGCCTGCATCCTGCAAGGCGTGTTCGCCCCGATTACCCAGAGCCTGCGTGCCGTCATGGCCGACGATGCGCCGCCGCATCAGAAGCTCGACAACCTGATCGATGCTCTCGTGCGCGCTGTCGATCAATCCACCCACTTCCTGCCGATCTTTCTGCGGGAAATTGCCGACGGCGGCGCGCACCTCGGGCCCGACGAACTCGCGCACATGACCGGCATCTTTGGAACCGTGCGGCGCGTGATTACGGAAGGAGCCGCCGCGAATGAGTTTCAGCCCACTCATCCGGCGCTGTCGCATTTCACAATCGTTGGGCCGCTGCTGATGTTTCGCGCCAGCGCACCGGTGCGCGCACGTATCAAGAGTCTCGGCCAGGTCGACATTCCCGATGCCGATTCGGACGCCGTCGCCGCTCATCTCAAGATGGTCGCGCGGCGGATGTTGGCGGTTGGGCCTCCTGAAGCTGAGAGAGCAGAGAGCAAAGAGCGGAGAGCAAAGAGATAGGCAAAGGGACAGGAATGACATCCATGAAAGCGTTGATCGTGATGATTGTGCTTGCGGCAGTCACGGCGTGCGAGGAACGCGCGCCTGCGGTGGCCGCGCGTGTCTCGGGTCAGGTGGATGCAACCGAGGTACACGTGGCTGGCGATGTGGGAGGCCGCGTGCTCGAGATCAGGATCGCGGAAGGCGATCGCGTTCAACAGGGCGATATCATCGCGCGGCTTGATACCCGCGATGTCGAGCTGGCGCTGCAGCGGGCGCAGGCGGAGCGCGCGCAGGCCGACGCGCAGCTGAGGCTGCTGCAGGCGGGCGCGCGCGTCGAAGACGTCAGGCAGGCCGAGGCCCAGGTGTCTGCCAGCGCGGCGGACGTGGCCGCCGCCCAGGCCGACCTCAGCGCCGCATCCACCGATCTGCAGAGGTTCGAGCAACTCCTCCAGAGCAATTCCGGATCGCAAAAACAGCGCGACGATGCCGCAACGCGGAGGGCCGTGGCGAGCGATCGGCTGAACGCGGCACGGGCGCGCGAGACGGCGGCCCGGGAAACCGTAGCTCGTCTGCGTGCCGGCTCCCGGCGCGAAGAGATCGAAGCCGCGCGCGCGCGTGTCGCGGCCGTCGACGCGCAGATTGCGACGCTCGAAAAATCGAAGGACGACGCCACGATCGTCGCCCCGATCAGCGGGATCGTCACCGAACGTCTCGTCGATCCCGGTGAGATGGCGGCGCCCCGGGCGGCGGTCGCCGTGCTCAGCGATCTCGACAATGCGTGGGCCGAAGTCTTCGTGGACGAGCCGCTGATACCGCGCATCCGGCTCGGTCAGGCGGCGACCGTGTTCACCGACGCCGGCGGCGATGGCATTCCCGGCAAGGTCAGTTATGTCGCGTCGAAAGCGGAGTTCACGCCCAGGAACGTGCAGACGGAAGAAGACCGTTCGAAGCTCGTCTATCGCGTCAAGGTTGCCGTCGACAACCGCAAGGGCGTGCTCAAGCAGGGGATGCCGGTGGAAGCGGAGATTCCCTTTCAAAACTAGGAACTAAAACTGAGAAGTAACAAGTAAAAAGTAAAAAGTAACAAGTAAAAAGTAACAAGTAAAAACCGGACAAAAATGCCTGCCCTGGAATTAAACGGCGTCACCAAGAAGTACGGCTCCGTGGTCGCGGTGCGCGAACTGACGCTGTCTGTCGAGCCCGGGGAGATGTTCGGGCTCATCGGGCCCGATGGCGCTGGAAAGACCACGACCATCCGGCTCATTTGCGGACTCCTGAAACCGGACTCCGGCACCGTGCGTGTGCTTGGCCATGACCCGGCGCGAGAGCATCGCCAGACCACGAGCGTCCTTGGCTACCTCTCGCAGCGCTTCAGTCTGTACGGCGATTTGTCGATCGACGAAAACATCGCGTTTTTTGCCGAGATTCATGGCCTCAACATGCGCGAGCCTGCCGTGCGGGAGCGGCGCGAGCGTTTGCTCCAGCTCACGCAGCTCGCAGCTTTCCGCGATCGTCTCGCCGACCGGCTGTCCGGAGGCATGAAGCAGAAGCTCGCGCTCGCCTGCACGCTGGTGCACGAACCCAAGATCATCGTGCTCGACGAACCGACGACCGGAGTGGACCCGGTCTCGCGCCGCGAATTCTGGAAGCTCCTGTCGGAGTTTCTCGCGCAGGGCATCACGATCCTGATGGCGACTCCTTACCTCGACGAAGCCGAGCGGTGCTCGCGCGTCGCGCTTCTCCACGAAGGGGCGCTGCTGGCGCTCGACGCCCCCTCCACCCTTCGCGCCAGTCTTCCTGGCGCGATTCTCGAAGTCGTTGCGTTCGACCGCGATCGCGCGACCGCGGTACTCCAGAGCTCGAGCGGCGTTGCCGACGTCCAGCTCTTTGGAGAGAGGGCCCACGTGCGTGTCGAAGCCGGCGCGCCGCTCGCTGATCCCGATCGTCTGGCAGATGCGCTGCGGAGCGCAGGAGTGGCGGTGGAAAGTGTCCGCCGCGTCCCCGCATCGCTCGAAGACGTCTTCATCGCACGCCTTGCGAAGGAAACAGCATGAAACGCTCGTTGTTCGCCATCATCGTTTCGTTATGTTCATGTCACGCGGCGCTGGCGCAGGAACCGATCCGGCTGACGCTGGACCAGGCGATCGCACTCGGGATGCAGGCGAGCCACCGCCTTGCCGAAATGACGGCGCGTCAAGACGCCGCCCGCGCGGTGGCCGAACAACGCTCCGCTGCCGGGCAGCCGCAACTGGCCGCGCTCGCGAGTTACATGCGCATCAATCACAACGAAGAGTTCGGAGTGCCAGATCCCGTCGTCGGACGGCGCGTGATTTATCCCGACCTGCCGAACATCATGCGTTCACGCATCGATCTCCAGTGGCCGATCTACACCGGAGGCAGTATTGACGCGCTCTCGCGAGCCGCGCGTGCCGAAATAGAGGCGACTGGACAGGATCGCGAGGCGGCCCGGGCCGACCTGAAGCTCGACATTACGCGCGCGTTCTGGGCGGTTGTGACCTCGCGCGCGTCGAGCGTGGTCGTCCGCCAGGCGCTCGAGCGTACGACGGCACATCTCACCGATGTGCGCAACCAGCTCGACGTGGGTCTGGTGCCTCCGAGCGATGTGTTGACCATCGAGGCGCACCTCGCGCACGAGCAGATGCTCAGCATCGAATCCGACAGCATCGTCGAAGCGACAGCTGCTGATTTCCGCCGGCTGGTCGGCCTCGACCCGGACGCGCGGTTCGAGCTGATCGCGAACCTCGCCCCCCCTCCCGTCCCGTCGGTGCCGCAGCCGATCGCCGCTGCCGTGTCGCTCGCGCGCGCGAACCGCGCCGAGCGCAAGTCCCTTGAATTCCGGATTCGCGCCGCAGATGAACGCACACAGGCCACCTCGGCGGGCAACCTGCCGCACTTGAATGTCGTTGCCGGCTACGACATGGCGCGTCCGAACCTGCGCATTCTTCCGATCGAGGACAAGTGGACGCCGTCGTGGGATGTGGGTGTTCACGTGCGATGGTCGTTCTTCGACGGAGGCAAGGTCAAAGCGGAGACCGCAGAAGCGGCCGCGAACCGCCGCGGCGCCGAGGCGCGGCTTCGCGAATTCGACTCGGCGATCGAAGCCGAGGTTCGCGAGCGTACGGCGTCTTTGAATGCGGCCCGCGCCTCGATCGAGGCAGCCGAAGCCGGCAGGCGCGCAGCGGCCGAGGCGCGCCGGGTGCTGGCCGAGCGATTTGCGGCGGGCGTCGCGACCAACACCGACGTATTGAACGCCCAGGTGGCGCTGCTCCAGGCCGAGCTCGACGCCACCCGTGCCCGCGCGAACACCCAGCTTGCGGCGGCGCGCCTCGATCGCGCGCTCGGACGGTAATGGCTGGGGACGCGATCATCGTACGCGACCTGACGCGCAGGTTTCAGGCATTCACCGCCGTCGATCGCATCAGTTTTACTGTCGCTCGAGGAGAGATATTCGGCTTCCTCGGCGCCAATGGCGCGGGCAAGTCCACAGCCATTCGCATGATGTGCGGCCTCCTCAAACCGTCGTCCGGTACTGCGATCGTCGACGATGTAGACGTCAGCCGCAGCCCGGAAGAGGTGAAGCGCCGCATTGGTTACATGTCGCAGAAGTTCTCGCTGTACGAGGCGCTGACCGTCGAGCAGAACATCCGGTTCTTCGGCGCGCTCTACGGGCTGGACGATCGAAAGATCGCCGAGCGAATGCGCTTCGTGGTCGAGATGGCGGGTCTTGCGGGGCGCGAGAACACGCGTGCGAAAGACCTCGCCGGCGGCTGGCGTCAACGGCTGGCGCTGGGATGCGCGATTCTCCATCAACCGCGCATCGTGTTCCTCGACGAGCCGACAGGTGGAGTCGATCCGGTGTCGCGCCGGCAGTTCTGGCGCCTCATCGAAGCCATGTCGCGCGACGGCGTCACGATTCTCGTGACCACGCATTATCTGGACGAGGCCGAACACTGCCATCGAATCGCCATCCTCAACGCCGGAAAGCTTGCGGCGATGGGCACGGCGCTGGAGCTGAAGGGAATCTTCCGCGACCGGCCTATTCTCGAGATCCACTCGAGCCGCCCTGTCGATGTCATGCGTGTGCTGGAGGAGGCCGACGAGGTCGAGAAGACGACTGTGTTCGGCACGGCGGTGCACGCCGTCATGCGGACACCGGACGTCGATTTGCAGCGATTGACGAACACGCTCACAGCGCGCGGTCTTGATATCGGCGGCGTCGATCGCGTGACGCCGTCGCTCGAAGACGTATTTCTGGATGTGATCGAGCATGCGTAAGGTTTTGGCCGTTGGCCGCAAGGAGTTCCGCCAGATCGTCCGAGATCGGCGATCGCTCATGGTGCTGCTGTTCGTGCCGGCCTTCTTCCTGCTTCTGTACGGCTATGCGCTGAGTTTCGACGTCCAGAACATTCAGCTCGTCGTTCAGGACAACGATCGGTCCGCGGCCAGCGGCGACCTCGTCGATTCGTTCGTCCAGTCCGGGTACTTTCGTCTGCTGACGCAGGTGTCCAGCGCCCGTGAATACCAGGCGCTGATCGACAGCGGGGAGGCGCGAGCCGCTCTGGTGATTCCGGCAGGTTTCCAGAGGGATCTGCTCGGCGGGCAACAAGTGCCAGTCCAAGTGATCATCAACGGCGACAACTCGAACACGGCGACCACCGTAATGGGCTACGCACTCCGCATCCTGCAGGCTGCGTCGGCCGAATACCAGCGTGGCGGCGGAGCGCAATCGGCTCCGGCCATCACGTTCGAGCCGCGAGTCTGGTACAACCCGCAGCTCCGCAGCCCGCTCTTTCTCATTCCGGGGCTCATCGCCTATATCGGCATGATTTCGGCAGTGATTGCGACGTCGTTGTCGGTGGTGCGCGAGAAGGAGCGCGGGACGATGGAGCAGGTGCGGATGGCTCCGATTGGCACCGGCACCTACATCATCGGAAAGACGCTCCCGTACTTCGTCATTTCGCTCGGTTCATCCGTGTTCATCATCGTCGCGTCGATGGTTCTGTTCGACCTTCCCATGAGGGGTTCCTGGTTTCTGCTGCTGCTCTCGCTCTCGCTGTATCTAGTGGGCGCGCTGGGGCTCGGGTTGATGGTCTCGACGCTTGCCGAGTCTCAGGAAGTCGCGTTTCAGATCGCCGTCCTCGCGTCGTTTCTGCCGACGATGATGCTGTCCGGTTTCGTGTTTCCGATTGCCAGCATGCCGCAGCCAATTCAAGCGCTCACCTTCCTCGTCCCGGCCCGCTACTTCATCGTGGCGTTGCGGGCGATCGTGCTGAAGGGCGCGGAGCTCTCGACCTTCTGGCTTCAGCTCGTCGCTTTGACCGTTTACGCGGTGTTGATGTTGACCCTTGCGTCGAAGCGGCTGGCACGGCAATGGACGTAAGGCGAATTCTTTACGTGATGTGGAAGGAGGTCATCGAGCTGCGCCAGGATCCGCGCATTTTCGCGATCATCTTCCTCGCGCCGGTCGTGCAGCTCGCGGTGCTGGGCTATGCGGCCACCACCGACGTGCGGAACGTGCCGTTCGTCGTTGTGGATGCGGACAGAAGTCCGGCCAGTCAGGATCTCATCGGCCGTTTCACGGGATCCGGCATTTTCGAACTGGTGGACATCGTGACTGACACGCGAGCTGTGGACAAATATCTGGAATCGGGCCAGGCGTGGATGGCTTTGTCGATTCCAGCGGACTACGGCGAGGACGTGTCCGCGGGCCGTACGGCGTCGCTGCAGATGCTCGCCGACGGATCCGACGCGAACTCCACCAACATTGCCCTCGGGTATGCAGCGAATCTGGTGACGGGATACGCACAGGAGCTCATGGAGCAGCGTAAACGGGCGGCTGGCGGCGTACTACACACTGCTGGAGGCATCGAGCCAAGAGTGCGTGTGTGGTTCAACCCGACGCTCGAAAGCCGCCACTTCATGCTGCCGGGCATCTTCGCCCTGCTGCTGCTTGTCGTCACCTCGAGTCTGTCGTCGATGGCGATTGTGCGCGAGCGCGAGGTCGGCACGCTCGAACAGCTGAACGTCACCCCTTTGGGAAGACTGGAACTGATTCTCGGAAAGCTCCTGCCGTATGGCGTTATAGGGCTGATCGACTTGTTGATCGTGCTGGTCGTGATCGTGTTCTGGTTTCAGGTGCCGTTGCGCGGAAGCTTCTGGCTGCTGTTCAGCATGAGCCTCATCTACCTGCTGACAACGCTCGGTCTCGGGTTGTTCATCTCGACCATTTCGCACACCCAGCAGCAGGCGATGATGACACTGACGTTCTTTTTCCTCATTCCAATGATGTATCTGTCGGGTTTCATCTTTCCGATCGAGAACATGCCCGACCTTATCCAGCCGGTGACCTATCTGATACCGCTCCGGTATTTCGTCGTAATCCTGCGCGGCATCTTTCTGAAAGGTGTGGGCCTCGAGACGTTGTGGCCCCAGGCGCTGGCGCTCTTTGCCTGGGGGGCCGCCATTCTGACCCTCGCCGTGATGCGGTCGAGCAAGCGATTGGCATAGCGTTTCGCAACGGGGTACTCTGAACGGGATGTCATCCGAGATTCTCGACCGTCTGCGCGACACGACCGAACTACTCGAAATGGTAGCCGCTAATCGCAGAGTGCTGGATGGGTTGTCTGCCGAAGAGCGGCAGCGGCTCCTGAAGGCAGTCGCCCGCGTCTATCATCCCGACAGAACCGAGCGGCGCCGAATGGCAAAGAGCGCCGCGCGCGATCGCAGGGCGAAGCGTGCGAACGACCATCTGTCGAAAAGGGCCGCGACGGGCATCCAGTCTCTCCGCCGGAAGCCGGTGTTCCACACGCCGAACATCTTTCCGCCGCAAGACTTCGTCCCACAGGACGATTCTGACAACGTAGTGTCCGGCTCTGAGTACGTAGCGTCCGGCTTTAGCCGGACCACTCAGACAAACGACCTCCCGCATTGTTACGTTTGTAAAAAGAAGTACACAGAGATTCACCACTTTTACGATCAGATGTGCCCGGCCTGCGCCGCGCTGAACTTCGCCAAGCGCACCGAGCTCGCGGACTTGCGCGGCCGCGTCGCGCTGCTCACCGGGGGCCGGGTCAAGATCGGTTATCAAGCCGGACTCAAACTTCTGCGGTCTGGCGCCCATCTCATCGTCACGACGAGGTTTCCGCGAGACTCAGCCGCGAGGTATGCGAGGGAACCGGACTTCGCCGAATGGGCAGATCGCCTGGAGATATACGGCCTCGATCTTCGCCATACACCCAGCGTCGAGGCGTTCTGCCACGAGATGCTCGCGTCGCACACGCGACTCGACTTCATCGTGAACAACGCGTGTCAGACCGTGAGGCGTCCGCCGGCGTTCTACGCGCACATGATGGAGGGAGAAGCCGCGCTCAAACAGCTTCCAGAACATGCCCGGAAGCTCATCGGCCAGTACGAACCACATCGCCGGACGGCGGCGGTGAACGCGCCGGCGTTGTCCCAGGTGCCGCTTCTTGTCGAGGAGTTCGTACCACAGGACTCGCTCTTCCCGGCCGGCTTGCTCGACAACGATCTCCAGCAGGTTGATTTGCGCGATCGAAACTCGTGGCGGCTGCTGCTGGACGAAGTGTCTACGGTTGAACTGCTCGAGGTGCAGCTCGTGAACGCCATCGCGCCTTACGTCATCGTCGCGCGGCTGAAAGGGTTGATGACGCGGACGCCAGAGCGTGACAAACACGTGGTGAACGTGTCGGCCGTGGAAGGGCAGTTCTACCGGCGCTTCAAGACGACGCGGCATCCGCATACGAATATGGCCAAGGCCGCATTGAACATGATGACCCGGACGTCCGCAACCGACCTCCACGGCTCTGGCATCCATATGAACAGCGTCGATACGGGCTGGATCACCGACGAGGATCCAATTGAAATCGCCATCCGGAAGGAAGCCGAGCACAGATTCAGCCCTCCGCTGGACAGCATCGACGGCGGCGCGCGCATCGTCGACCCGATCATCAGCGGGTTCAACACGGGCACACACGTGTGGGGTCAGTTCCTGAAGGACTACCACCCCACGGATTGGTAACCGTCTCTAGTGAAGAAGCCCACTCTTGTAAAAATTGCCGCGGGCGTGGTCGCCGCAGGCGTGTTCGGCGTCCTTTTTGTTCGCTCGCTCGATGACGCGCGGAGCACTCCATACACCGTGCCGGCGCAACACCTGAGCGGGTGGACGCTCGCGCTGGAATCAACCTCGGCGCCGAACGATCCGATGCTGGTGCTGCGGCCGTCGCCGGAATTGGCGAGCGGGCTTTTCAAGCAGATTTTCTCGCGCGCCATGGAGTCGTTGAACACGCCCGTATCTCCCTCGGTTCCGCTCGTTCTTCGGGGCGAGTTCGATCGCGTCGTTGGTGATCAACTTACGCCCGACGCCTTGCTGGCCGCGGCGCGTGATGCCGGCCTTGCGTCGGCCGCTCCAGTGCCGCGGTGCCTGGTCCATCGTCATGTCAGCGAGCCCGGCGGTGTCCGCCAGGTGTTTTTCGTGTATTTCGACGCGCCTGGCGTGACGCAATTCCGGCGGCAGATCGGCCTTGACGCTGGTGCGATGTCACCGATACTTGCCGTTGCAGGGGCCGGGGCCGACTTCAATACGTGGCTTCCGCAGCGTGTAGACCCCGCGGCCGATTGCCTCGCGCCTGTGGAAGTGACGCCATGATCTACGACACCCAGGTGACCACGATCGACGGGCAAATCATCACCCTCGAGCGATACCGTGGAAAGCTGCTGCTCGTCGTGAATGTCGCCAGCCAGTGCGGATTGACACCTCAGTATCGCGGGCTGGAAGCGTTGTATCGAAGCCACAAGGACGACCTCGAGGTGCTGGCGTTTCCGTGCAATCAGTTCGGCGCGCAGGAGCCAGGTACAGAGAGCGAAATCCGTGATTTCTGCAGCGCGCACTACGATGTGACTTTTCCGGTCTTCGCGAAGATCGACGTAAATGGGCCGGGTACTCACCCGTTGTATCGATACCTGAAGTCGGCGAAAAAGGGATTCCTCGGGCGTGAAGCCATCGCATGGAACTTCACGAAGTTTCTTGTGGGCCGCAACGGCGAGGTCCTCCGGCGATACGGCCCTCGACGCCGGCCCGGGGACATCGAGAAAGATCTCGACGCGCTTGTCTGACCTCGGACGTCTGTTCGGCGGCATCGACATCTATCTGTTCGACCAGATCATGCGGGGGCGCCTCACGCCCGGGAGTCGCGTGCTCGACGCCGCCTGCGGCGGCGGCCGCAACCTCGTCTATCTGTTGCAGGCAGGCTATGACGTGTTTGCCGTCGATTCGGACGCGGCCGCCGTGGAGGCAGTACAGCAGATGGCCGCGGCGCTGGCGCCGCATTTGCCGGCGAGCAATTTCCGGGTCGAGCCAGTCGAGCAGATGTCATTTCCCGACGGTTTCGCCGACGTCGTGCTCAGCAGCGCCGTGCTCCACTTCGCGCGCGACGATAGTCAATTCGAGGCGATGGTGGCAGAGATGTGGCGTGTTCTGAAGCCCGGCGGCATGTTGTTCTGCCGCCTCGCTTCGTCGATCGGAATGGAAGAGCGGATGCATCGGGTAAGCGGCAGGAGGTTTCTGCTGCCGGACGGCAGCGAGCGGTATCTCGTGGACGAGCCCATGCTGGTGGACCTCACGGCTCGTCTCGGAGGCAGGATGCTCGATCCTCTGAAGACGACCGTCGTGCAGAATCAGCGGTGCATGACGACGTGGGTTATCAAGAAAGAGTTCTAAAATTGGGGCGGAACTCATGGAAGACGAACAGACGTTCCGGACCATCCTGATTGTGTGTGCGCTGGCGCTGTTCCCGGTCGCGATCTTTCACCGCGTGAAGTCGCAATCGACCGGCGAATCGCTCGATCGGTGGCAGGAAGGGCCGCTGATCCTATTTACGCTGCGCCCGATTGGCATCGCCACGATGCTGGGGCTGATCGCCTACATGATCAACCCGCGCTGGATGGCGTGGTCGTCGATGCCGGTTCCCACCTCGCTCCGCTGGATCGGCGTTGGCGTCGGCATTGCCGGCGGCGCGCTGCTCGTATGGACGATGCGAAGCCTTGGCAAAAATCTCACCGATACAGTCGTCACGCGGAAGGAGCACGCGCTCGTCACCAAGGGGCCATACCAGTGGGTCCGGCATCCCTTCTACGATGCCGTGGCAATGTCAGTCATCGCCAACGCTCTCGTTGCCGCCAACTGGTTTCTCCTTGCCGGCGGAATAGTGACCTTCGCGTTGTTGCTGCTGCGCACGGGCCGGGAAGAGCAACGCCTTATCGATCGCTTCGGAGATTCCTACCGCCAGTACATGAGCCGGACCGGCCGCTTCCTGCCGAAAGTGGGGTGACGTCATGATCCGGGGGATGCTTGTTGCCGCGCTAGCGTTCTCACAGAGTGCGCCCGGACTCGGCGGGACGACGGGCAGCCTTCCGGTGTCGCCGTCGGTGATGGCAACTATCATGTCTTCCGTCGATGCCGATGGTAACGGCACGCTCGACCTGCTTGTCCTGTGGCGGGGCAGTGCGGGCTGGTTTAAAGGAGACGGCGGCAGCGCGAGCGGGGGTGGCGGCACCGCTGGAGGTGGTGGAACGGGAAGTGCCAGTCGTCCCGAGGTGCGAACCGCCTGGCTTTCGCAGGGGGGCGTCAGTCTCAGCGTGCGCCTCGAGCCGTCTACACGAAAGGTCTGGATTCAGAATCAGGAAATGGATTTGAACGAGTCCAACGTCGTGCTCGTCGACCAGGTGGATCAAAGCGGAGGTCCGCTTGTGCTGAGAGCGTTGCGAATCGATCCGTCGTATCGAGCCGTCATGGAGCTTCCTCCACAGGGCGTCGAGAGGATGAGGGGCTTCTCTGGAGCTCAGAGACCCGCACCGGTTCCCCCACAAACGTTCATACGTCGCTCACCTGAACTGTTCGAGTACTTGCGATGCGACGTGGGTTGGCCCGGCGCGCCACAGGCAGAGACGCTGGCGTTCCAGAAATGGTGCAGCGCGGCAGCCCCTCAATGAAACAACCCACAAGCCCATCAGCCAAAAGGCTGCGAATCGTAGAACAGAGCCGGAAAGGGAACGGTTGATATCGCGCGGCACTTGGTACGTCGCCCTGGCGTACACGTGGTGGGGTTTTTTTCCAATCTACTGGAAAGCGCTCGCCGGCCTCCCGGCTCTTCAGCTCATCTGCCATCGCATCGTGTGGTCGGTTGTGGTGCTTGCGATGCTGATCGCGCGGTCGCAGGATTGGCGCGAATTGTGGCAGGCGGCTCGAACGCCTCGTGTGCTCGGCGTCTACACAGCGGCAGGTGTGGCGATTGCCCTCAACTGGCTGATGTTCGTCTGGGCGGTGAGCATCAACCAGATCGTGCAGATCAGCCTCGGATATTTCATCAACCCGCTGCTCAGCGTGGTGCTGGGCCTCCTGGTCTTTCATGAACGGCTGCGGAAGCTGCAGTGGGTGTCGATTGCGCTTGCCGGCGCCGGCGTGTTGTACCTGACGGTTGCGCAGGACGCGGTTCCCTGGATCGCGCTGTTCCTCGCTGCAACGTTTGGAGCCTATGGCGTGATGAAGAAGATGGCACCCCTGGGCCCTGTGCACGGACTGGCGCTGGAAACGGGCATCCTCTTCGTCCCGGCGGCGGCGTTTCTCGTCTGGGAGGAGCTCGCCGGGCGCGGCGCGCTGGCACACTCGGGTTTCCTGCGCGACGTCATGATGGTGGGCGCCGGGCCGATCACGACGATCCCGCTGCTCCTGTTCGCAGCCGGCGTGCGGCAGATTCCGCTGACGCTCGTCGGGATGCTGCAATACATCAACCCCACCATGCAGATCTCCATCGGCATCCTGCTTTACAAGGAGCCGTTTACCAGCGCCCAACTGCTTGGCTTCGGGCTGGTATGGAGCGCGTTGGTGCTGCTGGCGGTCGAGGCATATGCGACGAGCCGGTGGTCTCAGATGGGTGTGACCGACGTCTCCTGAGCGGGGTACACCCCTCAGGTTCGTGTGATATCGTCAAATGCTGTCCACCACGAAACTGAGCTCAGGAGGAAGAGATGGATCCGAAGAGAACGGCGCTGGTCCTCATCGAGTATCAAAACGATTTCACGTCCAAGGGCGGCACACTCCACGACGCAGTCAAGGGTGTGATGGAACAGAACAACATGCTCCAGAATACCCTCGAGACGGTTAAGAGTGCGCGCGAAGCCGGCTGTACCATCGTCCACGCGCCGATCACGTTCGTCGAAGGCTACGGCGAGCTCAGCAGCGAGCCGTACGGCATCCTCAAGGGCGTGGTCGACAGCAAATCTTTCCGTAAGGGCAGCTGGGGCGCGGAAATCGTCGACGCCCTCAAGCCGCAGCCGGGGGACATCGTCATCGAAGGCAAGCGCGGCCTCTGCGGATTCGCGAGCACGAACCTCGACTTCATTCTGCGCAGCCGCGGCATCGAGACCATTGCGCTTGGCGGGTTCCTCACCAACTGCTGCGTGGAGTCGACGATGCGCACCGGGTATGAAAAGGGCTACAAAGTCATCACGCTGAAAGACTGCACGGCCGCGCTCAGCGCCGACGAACAGAAGCTCGCGACCGAAAAGAACTACCCGATGTTCTCGCGGCCGATGAACCACGACGAGTTCCTGCAGGAGCTCGGCGGTCAGCAATCGGCTGCCGCAACCGCCGGACGCGGCTATAGCGCGTAATACGAAATACTCACAGGAGATCAGGAGATCAGGAGGAATCTGGATTTACTTCCTGATCCTTCTGACTGACCGGGGCAGTCTGTGGACGGGAAGCTACAGTACGATGCACTACCTGCTGTTTTACGAAGCCGGACCTGATTACGCCGAACGGCGTGCGCCATTCAGAGCCGCGCACCTCGATCACGCGCGTGCCGCAGTCGCTCGAGGAGAGCTGGTTCTCGGCGGCGCTTACGCAAACCCCGCCGACGGAGCGGTTCTGTTGTTCCGCGGCGAGTCAGCGGAGACAGCGGAGCGATTCGCGACGAATGACCCCTATGTGACCAGCGGCGTGGTGAAGAAATGGCACGTGCGCGAGTGGACAACCGTCGTTGGCGCCGACGCGCAGTCCCAATCTGTAGAAATCTCGTCAGTCATCTAGATCTTAGTGCCCAGGCTCATCTAATCGCGACTCCCCACGGGCTCCGGCCAGCAGGCACTGTGGCGATGACGGTCATTGATTCCGCATCGACGACCGAGACGTCGTTCGAGGGGCCGTTGGCCGTATACAGGCGCTTCCCGTCGGGACTGATTTCGACGCCCCAGGGGCGCGTTCCAACCTTTATCGATCCGACGACTTCATTGGTGGCTGTGTCGATCGCAATCAGCATCGTCCCGCGTCCCGTGGTCACGTACATGCGCTTTCCATCTGGCGACGCGGTGGCACCCATCGGCCGTGCCATTTCTCCCGTGATCTTCAGCGTCTTGATCACCGAGTGAGCTTTCGTGTCGACAACATGCACGGTACCGCCATTCTCCGCGGTGACGTAAGCGCGGGAGCTGTCGGGCAGAAACGCAACCGACCGCGGCCGGGCACCAACCTCGAACATCTTGATGAGCTTGTTGGCGTTGGCGTCGATAACGGCAATCTGGTTATCTTCCTCGGAGGTGACGTACACCCACTGGCCGTTCGGGCTCGTCGTCACGCCTTCGGGCTCGCCGCCCACTTTCACGTTGCCGATGATCTTGTTGGCCGCCACATCGATGATGCTCGCGACGCCCGCGTCTTCGTTGGAGACGTAAACTCGCGAGCCGTCCGCGCTCAGCGAAATCTGTTCGGGGTCCGTGCCGCTCGTGAGTATCGTCGCCATCTTCCGTTCAGCGATGTCGACGATGCCGATGCCGTCGGCTTTTCTGTCCGGCGGCGGCAGCTTGCTTTCGTCGGTTCCGGGAGGCGCCATCGGCGATCCGCTCAGCGCGACGAAGAGCTTCGTCCCATCGGGGCTCACCTTGATGCCCCTCGGCCGCTTGCCCAGCGGGATGGTGGCAACGACCTGATTGCTGCCCCCATCGATGACCGTCAGATCACCGCTGATCTCATTGGTGACAAACACGTGATACGGCGCCTTCGGAGGCTCGGGCGCCGGCGCCGCGGGCGGCGTCGCGGCCGCTGGCTCCTGCGGCTGGCTGCCACCGCCGCACGCTGATATCGCAGCGAGAAGGATGAGCGAAGACAATGCGACGCGCGCGTTCAGGCCCAATGCCAAGTCCCTTGTCACGAGTCCCTCCTAGAAGCCAGACGGTTTGATCCAGAAACTTTCCTGCCAGGTGCCGCCCGGCTTGATGTATTGCAGCTCTTTATAGACGCCCTTGTGTCCGAGGTTCAACGCGTTGGTAATGCCGGCCATCGGCTCGAAGCAGATGAAGTTCGGCGTTGCTCGCGGGTTCGCCGGCGGCGCCGCACCGCGGGCCGGTGCCGGCGCTGCCGCAGGCGCGTTGGGATTCGGCGGAGGAATCTGGCTTCCCAGGCCGGTGTTGAGCGGGTTCGGCGAATAGATGACCAGCGACTTGTAATTCGGACCCTGGCTGATCTCGAGCTGCTGCTTGCGCCCTTTCAGCACGGCCGTCGCGCGTCCCTGCGAATCTCTGATGAGGTCGCCGAACACGTCGTCGAGGTTGTAGTCCTTCAGCGTGCCTTTGTTGTTCGGGAAAAACTTTGCCGTGGATTCCGTCTGACCTGTCGGCACCTTCCGGTAATCGAGCAGCCACCGCGCGCGCGCGGGAATTGTCACCGTCCATTCCTCGCGCGGCGAATCCGTCAACTGATAGTACGGATGCCACCCAAGCGATACCGGCATCGGTTCAGCTGCGTTGTTCGTCACCTTCGTCAGCACTTCGAGCGTGCCGTCCTGCAGGCGGTAGGTGACGTCGATGGTATGCGCGAACGGCCACTGTTTCATCCACGCCGCCTGTTTCTGAGTGTCGAGCCTCCCGACGATCCACGCCGCCTTGTCGTCGGATTTCACTTCGAGGACCTGCCACTGATCGGTTCGGCTCATGAACCCGTGAATCGGAATCGCGCCGGTGACGTTTCCGAGCTGCATGTCGAATGGGTAGCGCTTGCCGTTGGCGTAGAACGCCTGTTCGTCCAGGCGGTTGGCCCACGGAGCGAGGAGCGGGATGCCGTGCAGACCCGTCGGCTTCGCTCTGAACTCCTCGATCGACGCCGGAGTGAAACGGAGAACGTCCTGCCCTTTCACTTTCATCTCGTAGGCCATCAATCCGACGGACGTGATGATCGACACCGATATCTGATTCTTCTTGTCCTCGAGCTGCACGATGTCGCCGTTGCGCCGTGCCTCGTATTGCTGCGCATAGGCGGGAAACGCCGCGCCGAAGGACAGCACGCCGAGGATCAGGATGCCTTTCATGCGCATGTCGCTACTCCTGTAAGGTGAAGCTGAACACCACGTTGCCGGCTGCCAGCGCGACATACTGCTTTCCGGCGATGGCGTAGCTCAGCGGCGACGCCTGGTGATTGCCGCCTGTCTGGTAATGCCAGAGATATTTTCCGGTCTTGGCGTCGAGCGCAAAGATGTTTCCGTCGCGCGACGAGACGAACACAACATTGCCGCCGGTCGCGAGTACGCCGTTGGTGATCGATCCCTGATACAGCGGATACGACCAGACGGTCTTGCCCGTCTCCGGGTCGATCGCTTTAATGCCCGCGTTCGTCGCAGGCTGATTCGGACCGCGTGCAGGCGGAGGACCCGAGGCGCGCCCGCGCCCGAGGTACTGCTGGCCGCGGGTAATCGCCTGTGGCGCGCTGGTATAGACCTGCCCGCCCTCCGAAAAGGCGAGGTAGAACCATCCGGTTGACGGGCTGTAAGACGGCGCCTGAAAATTTGTCGCGCCGCCCAGCGTCGGGTACACCAGAACGCTGCCTTTCTCGTTCGAGTTCGTGCCGGGGATGTGCTGCGGCCGCCCGTTCGCATCGAACCCCGCGTTCCAGTTCTGGTAGATGAACGGCGTGCCCATCAGGAATTTGCCGTTGGTCCGGTCGAGGACATAAAAATGGCCGTTGCGATCGGCGTGCATCAGCAGCTTGCGCTGCTCGCCGCGCCAGACGCGATCGACCAGCACCATGTCCTGTACCGAATCCCAGTCGTGGCCGTCGTCCGGCGTGAACTGATAGTGCCATTTGAGCTTGCCGGTGTCAGGGTCGAGAGCGATCACCGAGTTGCTGTACAGGTTGTCCAACTCCCCGCGCGCCTTGCGATCGAATTCAGGCGAGGGGTTGCCGATAGCCCAATACACGAGGTTGAGGTCGGGATCGAAGCTGCCGGTGAGCCAGGTCGGAGCGCCGCCGGTCTTCCAGCTGTCGCCTTTCCACGTGTCGTTGCCGAACTCACCGGGCCCCGGAATCGTGTAGAAACGCCACCGGCGCTTGCCTGTTGCAGCGTCGTACGCGTCCAGGAAGCCGCGCGTCGCGTATTCGCCGCCAGTCATGCCGGTGATGACCATGTCCTTCAAGACGAGCGGCGGGCTCGTGATGCTCGAGCCCTCCATCGTGTCGACGACTTCCACCTCCCACAACGTATTGCCGCTGCGGGCATCGATCGCGATCAACAGTCCGTCGAGCGTTCCCACGAACAATCTGTTGCCGAGCATGGCCACGCCGCGCGCAAACGGGTTGATCTCGTACGGGTTCACCACTTTCTGCTGACGCGTCCATCTCCAGATCTGCCGGCCGGTCCTCGCATCGATCGCGGTGACGGTCGCTGGATTGCCGCTGCCCGTCGTGTACATCACGCCGTCCACGACGATCGGTGTGGCCTCGAGAACGGAGTTGCCCCCGAGAATCGGAAAGCTCCATGCCGGCTTCAACTGCCTGAGGTTGTTCGCGTTGATCTGCGTCAGCGGCGAGTAGTGCGTGCCCTGATAATCGCCCCAATACATGAACCAGTTCTGCGGCTCGGAGCGGGCGTTGATCAGCCGCTTATATGAGGCGCCGCCGTCCGCAACCGGCTGCGCGATCGTCTTCGTCAGGTCGCGCGCTTTCTGCGCTGCGAGAAAACTCACGAGGTTCGTGATGTCGTCCGCCGACAGACGCTTGGCGTAATCGCCGGGCATCAACGAGCGGTTTTCGACAGACACCGGCGTGCGGAGCTTGTCGATCATGTGCAGCTGGCCCGATGCGTCGACCATCTGCGCGGAGAACATGTCTTCGTTGCGCCTGACGCCGCGCACTTCGCGTCCGTCCGCCATCTTCACGACGAGCGTCACGGGTGGCGGCGCGCCTCGGCCGCCTCCGCCGCCGCGCGCGCCCGGAACGGGCGGCAGCGGATCATTGGGAGAGGTGATCTTCTGGCGGATCGTGGCCGCGGCGAGCCGCCCGGCATTCGACAGGTCGGGCCCCGTCACTCCGCCGCGCGCGTTGACCTCGTGGCAGCTGGCGCATCCTGCCTTTCCGAAGAACAATGTTTCGCCGGCGGCAACATCGCCTTCGGGAACGGCGGCACCGCGAGCGCCGCCTGTTGACGCGGCGGTGTTCTGCAGACTGCGGATATAGCTGACGAGCTGCCAGACCTGCTCGTCGCGCAGCCCCTTGTAGGGCGGCATCTGCGTGCCCTGAACACCTTGACGAATGGTGCGGAACAGATCGGCGTCGCCGTCGCCATGTTTCAGTCCCGTGACGTTGAGTGCGGGGCCACCTCGCCCGGGATCGCCAACGCCGGCCGGCCCGTGACATGTCTGGCACGTGCCGTCATAAACGCGTTGGCCGTCGGCGGCCGCCGTCAAGCTCGATGCGAGCGGATTGGTAACCGTATCGGCAGCCGGCGGCTGCTGCGCGAAGAGCACACCAGCGGCCATTGCCGCAATCGAACATGCGACAAGTTTGATCCGATTGTTCATAGTGTCAGAAACTATAACCCATGGCTCGAACACCCTCTTCGATGAAAGCGCTGGGCACGAAAGCCCCGGATTTCGACCTGCCCGACGTCGTCTCGGGTAGAAAGGTTTCTCGTCAGGCGGCGGCGGGTCCCCAGGGGCTGCTGGCGATGTTCCTCTCCCGTCATTGCCCTTTCGTGAAACACGTCCAGGAGGAGCTCGCCGCCATAGGCCGTGAATACGCCGGGCGGGGCATTGGCATCGTCGCCATCAGCGCGAATGACCCTGTGTCCCACCCGGAAGACAGCCCGGAGAAGCTCGCCGAGCAGGCGCGGACCGTGGGTTTCGATTTCCCATACCTCTTCGACGAATCACAGGATATTGCGCGCGCCTATGACGCGCAGTGCACGCCGGACTTCTTCCTATATGACGGGCAAGGCCGCCTCGTTTACCGCGGACAGCTCGATGACAGCAGGCCCGGCAACGAGGCGCCTGTGACCGGCCGCGATTTGCGCGCGGCGCTCGATGCCCTGCTCTCGGGCACACCCATCCCCGTCGATCAGCGTCCGAGCATCGGCTGTAACATCAAGTGGAAATGAGTTCCGCGATACGGCTCGTTCAGCTTCAGCACGGCTCCGTGCGCCACGTGGCCAAGGTCGAGGAGCCGGCATTGCGGCTGCTGGGCGGCGTTGAGTCCGTATTCGAGCTCGCCACCGACGCGCTGACGACGGGCATGTCTCTCACTCAGCTCGTCGAGGCGCGTGCAACCTCCGAGCGTCTCGACTACGATTCGATCTACTCTGGCGCGTCCGCATGGCGGTTACTCGTGCCGGTTGATCACCCGGAACCTGCACGGTGTCTGGTGTCCGGAACCGGCCTGACGCACTACGGCAGCGCCGTCAGCCGCGACAAAATGCACGCGGCCGGCCACGAAGCGGGCGCAACGAAGGACGCGAGCGTAACCAAGGAACTCCTGACAGACAGCATGCGGATGTTTCGCGCCGGCATCGACGGCGGCCGCCCCGCCAACGGACAGTGCGGCGTGCCGCCGGAGTGGTTCTACAAGGGTAACGGCAGTATTCTCCGCGCTCCGAACGAGCCGCTCGTCGTCCCTGGATACGCAGAGGATGGCGGCGAAGAGGCCGAAATCGCCGGCATCTACTTGATCGATCAGGATGGCCGCCCGAGGCGTGTGGGAATGGCCGGTGGAAACGAGTTCTCCGACCACAAGTTCGAGAAGCAGAATTACCTGAATCTTGCAGGGTCGAAGCTGCGCAACTGCGCGCTCGGTCCCGAGTTGGCGCTCGACCCGGACTTCGATCAGGTACCGGGGCGCGTTGCATCGAGCGGCGTGGAACCACCATCTGGGAACGTGAAATCGCCACGGGAGAGCGCGAAATGTGCCACAGTGTGGCGAACCTCGAGCATCACCACTTCAAGTTCGAAGGGCATCGGCGGCCGGGCGATCTTCACGTTCATTACTACGGAGCCCACAGCTTGAGCTACGCTGACGATGTGCGTCTGGAAGACGGTGATGTGATGACAATCCAGTTCGCCGGTTTCGGGCGGGCGCTGCGCAATCCGGTGACAATCGCCGAGAAAGTGCGCGAGCCTCTAGCGGTACAGCCGATTGCGTGACATCGTGAAAATCTGCCGTTTTACATCCGCCTCGCACGACACGCGCATCGGCCTTGGCGACGGGGACGGGCACGTGCTCGATTTGACTCCCGCCGGCATCACGAGCCTGTCGCAGCTTCTCGATACCGGTGACGTGAAGGGGGCGCTGGCCGCGATCGAGCCGGGAAACCTCCCCAGGCTGAAGATCGCTGACGTGACGTTCCGTGCTCCCGTGGAGCGCCAGGAAATCTGGGCGGCTGGAGTGACCTATCTGCGAAGCAAGACCGCGCGGATGGAGGAGTCGGATTTCAGCGCCACGGCCTACGATCGCGTCTACGACGCCGACCGCCCGGAGATCTTTTTCAAAGCCATCGGAGAAAAAGCGGTGGCGGCGGGCGAAGCTGTGGGGATACGGCGCGACGCGAGATGGAGTGTGCCAGAGCCGGAGCTGGCGCTCGGTACTCGACGCACGCGGATCGCTCGTGGGATACACCATCGGCAACGACATGAGCTCGCGGGACATCGAAGGGGAGAACCTGCTGTATCTGCCTCAGGCGAAGGTCTACGACCGTTCTTGCGCGCTGGGGCCGTGGATTCTGGTCGGGGTTGACGAAGGCGTCGCGCGCGAGTGGCTCGTGCGGAGCTCCATTTCGCGTGGAGGCCGGCAGGTCTTCACCGGGGAAACCCGCATCGGCAACATCAAGAGGTCATTCGGCGAGTTGGCGTCGTATCTTTTCCGTTCGCAGACGTTCGTTCATGGCGCCGTGCTGCTGACCGGCACCGGCATCGTTCCTCCCGATGATTTCACCTTGCAGGAACACGACGAGGTGGAGATCGAGATTCCCGCTATCGGCGTGCTGCGCAACCCGGTCGCGATTGTTTGATTGTTATGGCTGAACAACCAGTGTTGATTGACGGAAAATGGCGGCCCGCCAGGGCCGCTTCGATTTTTCATGCTGTGAATCCGGCGACCGGCGAACGGCTGCCCGACTCGTATCCGATGAGCACCTGGGAGGATTGCGACGCGGCGCTCAGTGCGGCGGCGGCAGCCGCGGACGAGCTCCGGCGCACTCCGCCCGAAGCGATCGCGCGCTTCCTGAATCGATTTGCCGAGCGCCTCGAGATGCGCAAGCCCGCGCTCGTCGAGATCGCCAATCTCGAGACCGCACTGCCGGCGTCGCCGCGGCTGGCCGATGTCGAGCTGCCGCGGACGATTTCCCAGTTGCGGCAGGCTGCGGAGGCGGCGCTCGAAGGCTCGTGGTCGCTGCCGACCATCGACACGAAAAACCAGATCCGCTCGCGCTTCGAGCCGATCGGGCCGGTCGTGGTTTTCGGCCCGAATAATTTTCCCTTTGCGTTCAACGGAGCCGCCGGCGGTGACTTTGCCGCGGCAATAGCCGCCGGCAATCCGGTGATTGCGAAAGGACATCCGCTGCATCCGGGAACGTCGCGGATGCTCGCCGAAGAGGCGCTTATTGCCGTGACCGAGTGCGGGTTGCCTGGCGCGACCGTGCAGCTTCTCTACAAGATCGACCACGACTCGGGCCAGCGACTGGTGTCGGACACGCGGGTCGGCGCGAGCGGGTTTACGGGCAGCCGGACGGCCGGCGTCGCCCTCAAGACCGCCGCCGATCGCGTAGGCAAGCCCATCTATCTCGAAATGTCGAGCATCAACCCCGTGCTCGTGCTGCCCGGCGCGCTGGTCGAGCGTGGAGGCAAGGTCGCCGCGGAGCTGGCAGGGAGCAGTCTGCTCGGAGGTGGGCAGTTCTGCACGAGCCCTGGGCTCGTGATCTTGTTCGCGGGAGAACGCACCGAGCAGTTCATCGACGAGGTGCGCCGGGCCCTCGAAACGGCGCCAGTGCCGGCATTGTTGTCATCGAGCGTCGCGAAGGGGCTCGCCTCGAGTGTCAAGACGTTACGAGGCGCCGGCGCACAGGTGATCACCGTCGAGACGAGCGTCACCTCGGACAGCCGCTATCCCAACACGCTGCTTCGGGCGAGCGGAAGCGATTTTCTCGCCAATCCCGCTACACTTCAGACCGAGGCCTTCGGATCGACCTCGCTTTGCGTAGTGGTACGTGATGTCGAACAGGCAGCCGAGGTGTTGTCGCATCTCGAGGGGAATCTCACGGGCTCGGTCTATTCGGATACCCAGGGCAGCGACGAAGAGGCCTATGCGCGACTCGAACCGCTCCTGCGCCTGCGAGTCGGACGACTGCTCAACGACAAGATGCCCACCGGGGTTGCCGTGAGCCCGGCGATGAATCATGGCGGGCCGTTTCCCGCGACGGGGCATCCAGGCTTCACCGCCGTCGGCATCCCCGCATCGATTCGCCGGTTCGCGATGTTGTCGTGCTACGACAACGTCAGGCCGGGCCGCCTGCCGGCCGCGCTTCGGGATGAGAATCCTAACGGGCGCATGTGGCGTCTCGTCGATGGTCAGTGGACACAGGCCTCTTGCAACCAGGCCCCGATCTGAAACAAAGTTTCGCAGTTTGATATGACTATTTCTCGCCTCGATCCGGCGTTCGATGATCTGCTGCCTCGCGATGCGCGCGTCGAGCAGGTAGGCAGTGGGTTCACGTTTACGGAAGGCCCGCTGTGGCGTCCGTCAGGCGTGTTGTGGTTCAGCGATGTGGTCGGCAACGTGGTCCGGCAGTGGTCGCCAGACGGCACCATCGTCGAGCTTCTGAGGCCGGGAGGCTACGACGGCAACAGCCTTCCTGCCGGCGGCTTCATCGGACCGAACGGGATGACCGCCGGTCCCAATGGCGACGTGCTGCTGTGCCAGCATGGCAACCGGCGGATCGTCCGCATCGACCAACACATGCGCGTGAGTGTGCTCGTCGATAATTTCGGGGGCCGGAAGCTCAACGCCCCGAACGATCTCGTCTACCGATCGGACGGCACGCTGTTTTTCACCGACCCGCCATACGGACTGCCCAAGCAGGATGACGATCCGTCGAAGGAGCTGACGTTCAACGGAGTGTTCAAGCTCAGGGACGGGAAGCTCGACGTCATCATCACCGACCTGACACGTCCGAACGGCATCGCGTTTTCGCCCGATGAAAAAACGCTCTACGTCTCGAACTCGGACGACCGGCAGCGTATCTGGATGAAGTACCGCGTCGCCCCGGACGGCAGCGTCAGCGACGGACACGTGTTCTTCGATGCGACGGCTGACAAGAACGGCGGTTTGCCCGACGGCTTGAAAATCGACGTGCGCGGAAACATCTGGGCGACCGGGCCGAGCGCCGTGTTCGTGTTTTCGCCGGACGGCAAACACCTCGGAACGATTGCTCCACCTGAAGATCCCGCAAATTGCGGCTGGGGCGATGACGGCAGCACGCTGTATATCACCGCGGAAACGGGACTCTATCGCGTCCGGACATCCGTGAAGGGTCAGTCCCTGGTGTACTCGTAAACAGTTCTAGATCTATAGATCTTTAGATCTATAGATCTGTCAGATTCCAGTTTCGGAGAATCTCCATGGTCCAAGTACATGTCGATCTTGCCGTCGCCCCTGCCAAAGAGCAGGAGATGTTGCGCTACTTCGAGGGTACGTTCCGGCCCGCCGCGAAAAAATTCCCCGGATACATCGACCTGCGCATGCTGAAGGTTCGCGCGGCGCTCGTCGGCACCGCGCCCGCCGGCATCAACTACCGGTTCGCCATCACCTATGAAAACGAAGAGCTCAGGCAGGTATGGCTGGCCTCCGACATCCATCAGGAGGTCTGGGGAGGCATGGAGAGCATGCTGTCGTCGCCAAAATACGACGTTCTGCTGTTCGACGTGGTGTGAGTACGCAGTCGTGTGAGTATGTAGTGTCCGGCTTTAGCCGGAGTACGTAATGTCCGGCTTTAGCCGGACCGGGAGTAGCCAATGAAAAACATTTCATTCGTCGCCGCGTCGTTGATCGCTGTGATCGTCGGTGTGTCCGCGCAGCAGGCGCCGCAGGCGCAGCCGGCCCCGCAGGCGCCGCCGGCCAACCCGCAGTCGCTGCCCCTGGCCGAGCGTATCGCCCGCACCGATCCTTCGAAGTACCGCGTATCGCCGCGGGTGCACGGCGGGCCCGGGCAATTGAACTACATGGGGCTCTTCAACTTCAGCGCGTTCGACACCAATGTGTATTTCCTGCACCGCGGCATCATCCAGCCGAAGAGCGGCATCGGAGCGCACTTTCACAACCAGTGCGAGGAAATGTTCGTCATTTTCAGCGGTGAGGCGCAGTTCACGGTCGACGGGCGCACATCCGTGCTGAAAGGGCCCGCGGGTGCGCCGGTCCGGATGGGGCACTCGCACGCGATCTACAACCACACCGATCAGCCGGTCGAGTGGATGAACATCAACGTGTCGGCGCGCAAGGGCGTGTACGACGCGTTCGATCTCTCGGACGGGCGCGTCGATGCCCCGCTCGATCCGATCCCGACGTTCATGACCATGCGGCTCGACCAGGCGCTCCTGCGTCCGGCAGCCGATCCAATTGCCGCCAAGGGCACCGTGCAATATCGCCGCGCGCTCGCGCCATCGGTGTTCCTGGGTCCGTGGGCGTACGTCGACCATCTCGTGCTCGCCCCGGGCAGCGCAACGGCGCCGCAGGCGCACCAGGAGATCGGCGAGTTCTACTACGTCATGAACGGCGAAGGCTCTGTCAAGGTGGGGAACGAGTCGGCTCCGATCCGGTCGGGTGATGCGGTGCCCATTCAACTCAACCAGACGAAGTCGTTCGAGAACACCGGCAGCGCGCCGCTCGAGCTGCTGGTCGTGGGCGTCGTCCGCGACGTCAATCGCAAGTTCGACGTCGTCACGCCCCCCGCGCGTGGCGGACGCGGAAACTGACATCGATGCTGAGGATCTGTGCCGTTGTCATCTGCGGACTGCTGAGCGCCCCGGCCCTTGCGACGGCGCAGTCGTTGAAGCTGTACTTCATCGACGTCGAGGGCGGCCAGGCAACGCTCATCGTCACGCCGTCGGGCCAATCGATGCTTGTCGATACCGGTTGGCCGACAGACACGTTGCGGGATGCCGAGCGTATTGCCGCGGCCGCCAAGCGCGCGGGCGTCGGCACGGTTGACTATCTCGTGATCACTCACTATCACGCGGATCACGTGGGCGGGATGGAGCAGCTGGCGTCGCGGCTGAAGTTCCGCACCGTGATCACTCATGGCCCCACGACGGAGAGCAACAAGGGCGGTGAGACGATGATGGCGACCTTTCGCGCCGCGATGACGGCAAGCGGGGCGAAGGAGATTGTGGTCAAGCCGGGCGACACGATCCCGCTGAAAGGCATAGACGTCAGGGTGCTCGCGTCGAATCGGCAGTTGATCGACAGCTCACCGAAAGGCGCCGTGCCGAACGCCGCCTGCGACGGCGTCGTTCCGCGGCGCCCCGACACGTCCGACAATTCAGCCTCGGTGGGGATGTTGTTTACCTTCGGCGGCTTCCGATTTCTGGATCTCGGGGATCTCACGCAGGATCTCGAATTCCAGATGGCGTGTCCCGTGAACCGCATCGGCGAGGTCGATCTGTTTCTCACGACGCACCACGGATCAGGACAGTCGAACGCTCCCGAGTTGGTGCACGCATTGAAATCGCGCGTCGCCATCATGAACAACGGGGCGCGAAAAGGCGGCGATCCCCCGGTGCTCAAGACCGTCAGAAGCGCACCAGGGCTCGAGGACTTGTGGATGCTGCACTACTCGGTGGCGGCGGGGGATGATGGGAATGTTGCGGAGCCGCTGATCGCCAATCTCGGCGACGTATCGGATCCCGCCGTAAAGGACACGGGATTCGGCATCAACGTGACCGTGCAGCCGAACGGTTCGTTCACGGTTGTGAACGAACGCAATAGCGTGTCCAAGACCTACGCCGCTCGCTGAATAGTCCGACGCAGAGCCGCAGAGTCGCAAAGCAAGACATTTGCAAAAATACTCTGCGCCTCGGCGCCTCTGCGTCGCGTACGCAAGCAGTGACTACCGTGTACCTGCGCCACGGCCGCGTGCTGGGGCATTTGCATCGACCAACTCGACGTCGAGCACCCCTTTTTGCGCCGCAACGCCGATGATCATGAACTCCAGATCCTGCGTGCCTGTGTTCTTGAACCCATGTGGGTCGTTGAGCTGCAGAGGAACCGCGTCGCCTTTGTGAATGGCCGCGGTCTCCGCACCGACCGACACCTCACCATCGCCGCTGATCACGTAATACACCTCTTCCACTCCGGTGTGCCGGTGGGTGCCTTCTGAGGCCCCCGGCGGAAGGACGAGATGATCCACATACGACCAATGCGTCAGAAACACGCTCGGATCCAGCGCGCGGCGGTACATCGACGTGCCCTGTCCGTCACGGTACCGCTCCATCGGCCGCAGCAGCTTTTTATCCAGACGCATCGTCATGAACACCGGCTTCTCGTCTTTAGGAGCGCCGACCCTGGCATCGTTCAGGTCGAATGCGTCGTACTTTCCCTTGACCGATGACACGTTGATATTCATGAACTCGACCGGCGTTTTGCCCGGGTTGTAGATGGCGTGCGAATGGCCCATGCGGACCGGAGCGCCGACCGTCCCCTGGAGGACAGAAGTGCGGCCGTCGACGGTGAACTCGGCCTCGCCGTCGAAGATGACGAACATCTCTTCGGTCGTATTGTGGAAATGGTGGCCGACGCCGCCGCCGGGCGTGATCTGACAGCGGTGCACGAAGTACAAGTTCGTCATGAGCGCGTTGCCCGGCACGAGCGTCATGCAGTTCATGTCGCCGACGCTGCCATGCGAGCGCCCGGCGCGATAACGGGATGGATCGGTGCGTCCGATGCGCTGCTCCAGCGGATCGCGGGCCAGCAGCGGCGCCGTGAGGAAAACAGTGATCGCAAGAACGAGTGCCCGCGTCGCGCGCGCCGGCACTGAGATGGGCACCGCGCGATAACCGCCCCGCAATCTGAAGTACATCCACACGCCGCTGAGAATCACCGTCATGATCGCGGCGAGACCGGCGACCAGCTGCAACGCGGCTCCGGGCCCGAATTGATCCATCTGCCGTCCCATCACTGGCAGCACGAGCCCGACCGACAACATTCCCGCACCGCCCATCAACGAGAGCAGCAGCGCGCCGCCTCGAGGAAACTGCTCTGCGGTGACGCCGAGCATCGTCGGCCAGAGGAACGTCTTGCCGACCCCGAACAACGTGGCGGCAGCCAGTGCGGCCGCGGCGCTCGATCGTTGGTCGAGCGCGCCGAGCCAGTACAAGCCGATGCCGGCAAGCAAGGAACTGCCGATCAGCGTGCCGAGCGGCGACTTGTGCGACACGCCGCTGCCCCACATGCGCAGCACGAACATGAGGCCGGCGGTGTACACGAGAAAGAGCACGCCACTGCCCGACTCGGGGCTGAGTTGCGGCACAAGCGCGCCCATGACGGTCGGGAACCATTGATCGGGGCCGATCTCGACGGCCGCGGTCATCCACATGCACAGAAACAGGATCAGGAACAGCGGCCTGGTTGTCTGCTTCCACATCTCGGAGGTCGAAATGTTCGAGGTGACACGCTCGGTCTTCGGGTAGGGTACCGACAAGGCAAGCGCGAGATACGTCACCGCTGGGATCAGAATCATCGCCAGCCTGAGCTGCCAGGGAGCATCGAAGTAGTTGGTGAGCGCCAGCGTCACCAGGCCCCCGGTAATCAGCCCTGCGGGCCACCATGCGTGAACGGCGACGATTCGCTTGGTCTTCTGGTCGCTGTAGATGGTCGCCATCAACGGATTGATGACGCCTTCGACGAGCCCGTGCGAGAGGCCGAACATGAAAAATCCCACAAATAGCAGAATCGTGCCCGGATGATCGAACAGCGAGGCCACCGGAGCGTCAGGCCGCGGCGCCAGCAGCACGAGGGAGACGCCTCCGATGAATCCGAGCGCCGACAGCACGTGGATGATTCGCATTCCGACGATGTCCACGAGGTTGCCGCTGATGAAGATGGCGAGGGTAAACGCCCAGAACGCCGGACTGAAAACCAGCCCCATCTGCTCGTTGGTGATGTGGAACGCGCTGGTCATCGGGCCCGCGATATCGCCCCTGATGGCGAACACCATTGCCGCCGTTGCGATCGAGATGCAGCTCGTCACGAATAACCGCTGTTTGTTCATAGCTCCTCTACAAGCCAAGATTCCTGACGATGGCCGTTGTCGACTGTGCCTTGTTGAGCGTGTAGAAGTGTAAACCCGGCACACCTTCCCGCAGCAGCTCTTCGCACTGGAGCGTGGCGTATTCGATCCCGTACTGTGCCACCGCCTGGTCGTCTGCACCGCGCCGGTCCAGCTCGCTGACCAGCGCTTCGGGCAGCGCGGCGCCGCACAGAGCCACGAATCGTTTAATCTGGCCGGCGCTCAGAATCGGAATGATCCCGGGCACCAGCGGTACCTTCACGCCGAGAGAGGTCAGGTAGTCCCGGAACTCGAAGTAATCGCGGTTATCGAAGAACAACTGCGTGATGACGAAGTCGGCGCCCTGATCGATCTTGTGCTTGAGATGCCGCCAGTCGGCGTGTTTCCCCTCGGATTGGGCGATGTGTCCTTCGGGGAATCCCGCAACGCCTATCGAAAATCCACCGCTGTCCCTGATGAATCGCACCAGCTCGTACGAATATTCGAATCCGCCGTCGGTCTTCTGAAAGTCTCCGGAGCCGCCCGGCGGATCGCCGCGCAGCGCCAGGACGTTGGAGATGCCGAGCGTCCGCGCCTGCTCGAGGACGCTGGCGGTGTCGTCGCGCGTCGCGTTGACGCACGTCATGTGCGCCATTGCGGTGAGTCCCTGCTGACGCTGGATGCGATCGACGATCGTCAGCGTCTTTTCGCGGGTGCTCCCGCCTGCGCCGTAGGTGACGGAGCAGAAGTCCGGTTTCAACAGCGCGAGCGCGGGTATCGTCTTTTCGAGGAGCGTTCGCTCGCCTTCAGGAGTCTTGGTCGGAAAGAACTCGAAGGAAACCACCGGCTGGCGCGCGGTGCGCACGCCAGCGAAAATGTCGCGAATCAACGGCATGTGTGCAGATATCCTATCGCAATGAGAATCGCCTCCGCCCTGCTGGCGATCCTCTGCGCCGCGGCATCCCCGCTGGCTCAGGAGGTTATCGAGTGGTCGGCCGAGCGCCGCCTCGCCAAGGACGATTTCAGGGGACGCGCGCCGGCAAATGCCGCGAACGCCTCGCTCAGCTGGCTCAACATCGACGCCGCCTGGGAATGTCAGGCGGGCGCGCTCATCACGAGCGCGCGGGCGACGTTCGATCGATCCCGCTCATGGTGGCGCACCTCTGGCGGCAACGCATGGGACAGGCGTGCCCGGCAGGGCTCTCTACAGCTCGACCTGCAGCTGCTCGAACACGAACAGCTGCACTTCGACATCGCGGAAACTGCGGCGAGGAAGCTCAAGCGTCGGTTCAAGGATTTCACGGACGCGTGCGACGATCCTGATGGAATCGAGTCGATCGCAACGATGGTCGTCGAGATCGATCGCGAGCTACAGGAAGAGCAGCACCGCTACGATCGCGAGACGCAACACGGGATTGACGCGCGGGCCCAGGATCGCTGGAAGCGAACGATAGCGGCTCTGCTGAAATGACTATTGCCACGCATTATTTTGAGCTCGTTGCCGCTGGCGGCGCCGCAGCCGCTGGTTTCGCGGCAGGAGTGGGTGCTGCGCCAGGCAGCTTCCCCTGCGATTCCACGACCTGCCGGGCGAGGTAGTTGACCACCTGAGCGTCGTTGCGCACCGAGGTGACGTACGCCGCTCGCAGCAGCTGCTCCCGGCGGTTACGGAGTGCCTCCGTGATGCGCTCGCGCACACCCGGTGTGGACAAATCGCGCTGGCCGGCCGGCTCGTGCGCCACGACCAGCACCAGAGTGTGCGCGCCGCCCACGCTGGCGACATTGACGCTTCCGGGCTTCTTGTTCAGCACCGCCTCGCGCAGTTGCGGCGGCGCCTGCTTCAGCCTCGACATCGGCACGAGCCCGAGATCGCCGCCACGCGCAGCCGTCTCACCGTCTTCGGAGAAGTCCGCCGCCAGCTCCGAAAACGAGGTGCCGGCCTTGAGACGCTCCATGAGCATCTTCACCTTGGCCCCTGCGGCCTCTGGTGACGCGGCATCGTCGCCGCTGCGGTTCGCCCGCTGCGGCTCCCGTACTGGCGTCACGATGATTTGCGCGAGGTGATACGACTCTTCGGGCAGGTTGAACTGCGCGCGATTGGCCAGGAAGAAGTCGCTGACTTCCTGATCCGTCACGTTGACCTTCGACGCGACCTGCTGATCGATGACTTTCTGCGAGAGCAGCTCGCGCCGGAGCCCTTCGCGCATATCGTCCGCGGTGATGCCGCGCTTGGTGACCTCCTGCTGAAATGCCTCTTCAGGGATATTCGATTTCGCGTCCCCAAATGCCTTGTCGAGCTCGGCTGCGGCAACCTCGACCTTCAGCTCGCGTGCTTTGGCGATCAGAATGTCCTGCAGGATGAGATCGTTGAGGAGGCCCAACTTGGCGGTGAGCATTTCCTCATCAGACAGCGCCTGAGCGGTATCGCGTGTGCGTCGATAGGCCTTTTCGACGTCGTCGCGCGTGATTTCGCGGCCGTCCACGACGGCCCATGCATTTTCCGATACCTTGGCGGCCGCCGGCGCGGGTGGCGCCGGCCGGCACGACGCCGTCAAGCAGAGGGCGGCAAGAGCGACGAATACAGCGGACAGTCGGCAGGACATAAGCCGTTCATTGTAACTGAATAGCCCTCCGGCCTTCCGGGACGTTTACGAAGGACAAAATCACGGCCCCGGCGACGAAAAACACCATGACGCTGAGGATGGCGCTGCGGCTCGACCCGGTGCTTCGGCTCGCGACCTCAAAAGCCGCAGGTCCGAGGATGGCCCCGAACTTCTCGAATATCGAGAAAAACCCGAAGAATTCAGTGGATCGCTCCTTCGGAATCATGCTGGCGTAGAGCGATCGGCTCAACGCCTGGCTTCCCCCCTGGACCGTCGCGACCATTAGCGCGAGCACGTAGAAATCGCGCTCGGTCTCCATCTGATAGCCCATGACCGTGATGAGGACGTACATACCGAGCGCGATGAAGATCGATGTCCTCGCCCCAATGCGCCCGGCCATTATGCCGAACAGGAAGGCGAACGGAATGCCGGCGAACTGCACCAGCAGAATGGCTGTGATCAATGCGCCCTGATCCAGGCCCAGTTCCGTGCCATAGCTCGTGGCCAGCCGGATGATCGTGCTGATGCCGTCGTTGTAGCTGACAAACGCGATGAGGAACAGCAACGCGTTGCGGTAGCGTCGAAGGTCGGCGATGGTTTGCTTCAGGCTTGAAAAAGATGTCTTGATGAGCTGCCCGGCGGAGCGTCCCCCTGTGTTCAGTCCCGTTCGCGGCTCGGGCACTCCCCTGAAAAGGGGTATTGAGAACGCCAGCCACCATATGGCCACGCTCAAGAACGAAAGGCGCGACGCCTGTGCCGCATCACGAATGCCGAACGTGCCTGGAGTGAGGATCCACGCGACGTTGAGTGCGAGGAGCACGCCGCCGCCGAGGTAGCCGATCGCGTACCCGGCGGTCGAGATGCGGTCGATCTCACCCTCGCGCGCGATGTGCGGGAGGAGCGAGTCGTAGAACGTGAGGCTGGCAGTGAACCCGATGTTGCCGATCCCGAAGAGCACTGCGGCAAACAGCCAGTCCCCCCGGTAGGCGAGCGACAAGCATCCTGATGCAATGCAGCCGATCGCCAGGCAGATGGCGAGAAGCCGCTTCTTGACGGGCGCGTAATCGGCGAGCGCTCCCAGCACAGGGGCGAACACGGCCGAGATGGCGAGCGCGATTGTCGTCGTGCGGGCAAGGAGGCGTGTCGCTTCCCCGGCGGGCAGGTCGGCGCCGGCAACCGACGTGAAATACACCGGGAATACCGCGGTGATGATCGTGGTTGAAAACGCCGAATTCGCCCAGTCGTACATCGTCCAGGCCCGGACTTCCGGCCGTTCCAGTCCGATGCGCTTTAGAAGGTTTTTCGGGCGATCCATTCACGCATCAACGAATCGACGACGACGTAGCGATCCGCTTCACGGGCGATGAGGTCTTCGCGGCCAAGCGCCTGGAGAGCCGCCTGCACGGTTGAGGCCCCTCCCAGACGATAACGGTTTCTGAGATCAGCCGACAGAAGCTCTCTTCCATCGGCCAGCACGACGGCCCGCAGTGTGGCGCGCTGCGCAAGCGTCAAACGCTGCCATATCGCCTCGAACATCGTGTCCTGTTCGGCGAGGAGCCGGTGCAGTGTCTCGTGCAGATCTTCGACGCCGATCCGCCGCTTGCCTGCTGCCCGCGCATCGTCCCAGCTTTCGTGCGCGAGGCGCTGTACGTCGTACGGCATGTTGCCGGCGAGATCGACAATCGATGCGCCGAGGCCGGCTTCCGGTTTGATGCCGGTTTTCGAAAACCTCGACTCGATGAACGACGAGAAGATATCGGGCGGGATCTTCTCGAGGCGCATGACCGGCCCCGCTTTGTAAAACGGGCGCTTGGCCCCGAGCATGCGCTCCATGAGGCTCGGCTCGGACCCGGCAAATACATACCCGACGCTGCGCTGGTGCTGCACCGCCGCGCGCAGCGCATGTTCGACGCTGCCTCCATTGAATCCGCCGATCGCCTGGAATTCGTCGAGCGCAATGACGATGCGCATTTTGCGCTCTTCGCTGAGCCGTCCGGGCAAGGCGAAGACGTCGGTAGCCAATCGGGAGACGTCGCGTTCGGTGCGCACGCTTGGAAACTTCACCGACATGCCCATTTCGCCGGTCGAGTCCGCTTCGAGGCGCAACTCCGGTCGGGTGGCCCCGATCGCGTCTTTCAACCAGCCGCGTGCCTTGTCCCATCCGCTCTGCATGCCGATGAGCGCGCGCGTATATCCCTCCAGAAAGGCGAGATACGAGCTATAGCTGCTGACCGTGATGTCCGTCGTCAGCGCTCCGCCGCGCGCAACCGCTCGCAGAGCTTGCCGGATCAGGGAGGATTTTCCGTAACGGCGCGGGGAAATGAGGAAGACCTTCTGGCCCGAGGCCAGATCGCGCACGAGCCGGTCGAGTTCGTCGACTCGGTCGACGAACGCCGCTGCCGGCACCACCTCGCCGTAGACAAATGGGTTTTCCATTACGTCGTTCTACGTAACGGTTACGTATTGTAACGTAATGGCGCCTGGCCGGCGCACATCGTCACGCGGGGGACTGCCAGACGGCTCGGCCCACGAAAAACGGTCCGAGTCGGTCCAGATACAGCGAGGTCTGCTGCGTCTTGCGCATCGCCTGCACGATATGGGACAGGGGGAAGAGCGCCTTGCCGAGCAAGCCGATCACGAAATCATTGTCGTTCTTGTCCAGCCCGTAACACGCGAGCCGGACGTCATGGGCGTAATCGCCCGTCCCGTACGACATGCCGATCGCCCCGTGTTCGGCGAGGATCACGCGCTGCTCCTCTGGGGGGAGCTGTGCGAACCGCCCGCTGCGGCGGAGGGGATACCAAACGGCCCAGGGCCAATCGCGGTTCAGGACCGTGCGCCGGGGGCGATGGAGTATCGCTTCGGCGAGATCCGGCTCGTATCCGATCGCATAGGTGCGCCCCAGCATCGTGAACTCCGGCTTCGGCACCAGCGAGGCGAAGGCTGGCGAATTGAGCAGCGGGCGCAGCGTGTCGATGTAGAAGTTCGGGTCCCTGGTGAGCGCAAGAACCGCAATCCCCTGGGGATCGTTGGCGTCTTCGTACAGCGAGCCCTCGATGCCCGCCGACGACAACGCGCCTGCGAGCGTCTGCGAATCGCGGCAACCGCCATACACGAGCAGCTGCATGAACAAGCGTTCGTCGGAGCGTTGCGGCTGTCCGTTCTTCATCCCCCCGCGTTCGGCAAGATCGGGCGGTTCGGGACCCCTGCGGGTTGGTGTCTCCTGCGTCATTGTTTCAGCTCCAGCGCTCCGGTATAGATTGCCATGCCGACGACAGCGTCGATGCCGAGCGCGTCGAGCTCGTCGATTTCCGCCTGTGTGGTGACACCGCCTGCCGCGATCAGCGGGCGTCGTGTCGCATCACGGACAGCCCTGATGGCGGCAATGTCGGTCCCTTTCATGAGGCCTTCCTTGTCCACGTGCGTGTAGAGAAATTCGCCGCAAAAATGCTCGAGGGCGCGGACGGCGTCCGCAGCGGTCGTGCCGGTCGAGGTCTTCCAGCCGTGCGTGACGACACGTCCTGCCTTGCTGTCGACCGCGCCGATGACGCGATCCACCCCGACCGCATCGGCAAACCGCTGTGCGCTCGCGACGTCAGGATGTCCGTCCGCGAACAGCGCAGATCCCACGATGACTTTTCTGGCGCCGATGTCACACAGCTCCACAGCACGCTCCGTCGTTCTGACGCCGCCGCCGACCTGGCAGGGGAGCCGGGCGCAGATGACGCGAACGAGGTGATCGTTTGAGCCCGATCCCATGGCCGCGTCGAGGTCGATGACATTGACCCGCCGATAGCTCGAAAACCGCGCTATCCAATAGTCGAGGTCCGACGTTTCGATCGCGAGTTTGTCGCCCTGAATCAACTGGACGACCTTGCCGCCTTTCAGGTCGATTGCGGGAATCAGCATGGGTTAGAGGCGCACCGGAATGCCGCGCGCTCTGAGCATTTCCTTCAGATCGCGCACGGCGTGTTCGGAAAAGTGAAAGATAGACGCGGCAAGCGCTGCATCCGCGCACCCGTCCACGAAAACTTCTGGAAAGTGCTCCAGCGAGCCGGCGCCTCCCGAGGCGATGACCGGAATCGGCACCGCACGTGACACGGCGGCGGTGAGCTCGCAGTCAAATCCCCGCTTGGTCCCGTCGCGGTCGATCGACGTCAGCAGAATTTCGCCGGCGCCGCGCTCAGCGGCCTCCGTCGCCCATTCCACCGCCTCGCGCTCGGTGCCCGCCTGGCCGCTTCTCACGTACACCAGCGCCTTTCCGTCAACCCACTTGGCATCGATCGCGACGATGGCTGCCTGGCTGCCGTACCGGGACGCGATGCGCGTAATGAGAGATGGCTCGCTGAGCGCCGCCGTGTTCAGGCTCACCTTTTCGGCCCCGGCGTCGATCGCCGCCGCGGCATCGTCTTCGGTTCTGATGCCGCCGCCGACGGTCAACGGAATGAAGATGCGCTTCGCTACGGCGGCGACCGTCGCCGCCAGCGCGCGCCGGCCTTCGAGCGTGGCGGTGACGTCGAGGATGACGACTTCGTCGATGCCTTCTTCGTTATACCGTGCCGCGAGCTCGGCCGGATCGCCGGCGTTCCGCAGGCCCTCGAAATTGACGCCCTTGACGACCTGGCCGTTCCGGACGTCGAGGCACGCGATGATCCGCTTAGATAACATTCAGAAAATTCTTCAGCACGCGAAGCCCCACATCACCAGATTTTTCAGGATGAAATTGCACACCGAAGACATCGCCGCGTTCCACCGCGCTTGAAAACGGCACGACGTGTGTCGTCACCGCGATCGTCTCGTCCACGACCGGCGCTGCATAGGAATGAGTGAAATACACCTGCGATCGGTCCGGCAGTCCCTCGAACAGGCGCGAGGCGCGCGGAAATTCGAGTTCATTCCAACCGACATGCGGAACCTTGAATGGCCAGGAGGCCTGGAGCTGGCGGCATTGCCCGCTCATGAGCGACAACCCCTCGCATTCGGGCGATTCCGTGCTCCCCTCGAAGAGCCACTGAAGGCCCAGACAGATACCAAGCAGGGGCCGTCCGCGTTCGACAACCCCGATGATTGCCTGCCGCCACTCGCCGTCCATGGATGCTGTGCGCTGGAAATTCCCGACGCCAGGCACGATCACCGCCTCTGCACGCTGCAGGTCGGCAGGGGAGTGCGGCGTCTCCACGTCGGCGTCAAGTGCCGCCAGGGCCTTGCGGACAGAGGTGAGATTTCCGGCGCCGTAGTCGATCAACGCAATCACAACAGCCCCTTCGTGCTGGGAAGCGTGCGCGCCAGCTGTTTATCGCGCGAGCAGGCGACGCGCAGCGCGCGGCCAAACGCCTTGAAGACCGCTTCGACGTGGTGATGGCTCGATCGCCCGTACAACACCTTCACGTGCACGTTCCCCCTGGCGCCGATCGCGAACCCTTCGAAGAAATCATGGATCAGCTCGCTCTGCAGGTCGCCGACGCGCTCGACATGCAGCGCCAGATCGACGACGGCATGCGGCCGTCCCCCGAGATCGATGGCTGCGACCGCGAGCGTCTCGTCCATCGGCATGATGAAGTACCCGGCCCGGTTGATTCCGCGCCGGACGCCGAGCGCCTTCGACACCGCTTCGCCAAGAACGATGCCGAGGTCTTCGACGGTATGGTGCTGATCGACGTCGAGATCGCCCGTGGCGCGGACTTCGAGGTCGAATCCCCCATGCCTCGTCATCAGCTCGAGCATGTGGTCGAGGAAGCGGATCCCGGTATGCACGTCGTAGCGGCCCTTACCCTCGATGCCGATCCGCACGCGAATCTGCGTCTCGCGCGTCTTCCGATCGATTACGGCACGGCGCACAATCCCTCCAGAACCTCCAACGCAACTTCAGTATGGCGGACGAGCCCGGCCGTGATGCGGATGCAGCCGCTGCAGCCGGGGTCGCGCGAGCGGTCGCGGATCAATACGCCATGCGCCGCGAAGGCTTCGACGATGTCGGACGGCTCCCCTGAACGCTGCACATTTATCAACACGAAATTGCCGGCGCTCTTCCAGTAAGGAAGTCCGAGCCGGTCGCACGCCTTGTATATGAGCTCGCGCGATTCGTCGACCTGTGTTCTGTACCACTCCAGATATTCTCGATCGCGCAGCGCCGCGCGCCACCCGGCGACGGCGAACACGCTGAGGCTGTAGGGCGGCACCACCTCGCGCGCCGATTCAAGTCTCCCCGGATCTCCTATCAGGCAGCCCGCCCGCAGGCCGGCCAGCCCGTGCGCCTTTGCGAACGTGCGGCCGATGACGACATTCGGGTGTGCCCCGAGCTCCGGGAGAAACGTCTCGCCGCAGAAGTCGTAATACGCCTCGTCCAGGACGATGGTCACTGCTGGCGGCGAGCGTCGGACGATCTCGCGGATGGCGTCGCGTGGGATCAGCTGTCCTGTCGGGTTGTTCGGATTCGTCAGAAAGATGATGCGTGTGTTGGCGGTGATGGCGTCGCAGATTTCCCGCGCCTGAAACGCAAAGTCATCCTTCGGTGGAATCACGTTAACGGTGCCGCCTGCCGCTTTTACAAAAACGCTGTACATCTCGAACGCTGGCGCCGGCACGATCGCTTCCGGCGCGCCGTCGCGCAGCGTGCGGAATGCGGAGACCGTCAGCGCGAGCAGCCCTTCATCGAGTCCGTTGGTGAGCACGATTTGGGCTGTGCTGACGCCAAAATACTCCGCGCACTCTCGCGTGAGCGCCGAGTAGTCGGGGTAATACGCGACATCTTCGGCAGAGATCTGACGGATCGCGTCGATGACCGCGCGCGAGCATCCGCCCGTATTTTCGTTGAGGTGCAGCCGGATGGCGCCGGCGCGATCGGACGGGCGTGAGTACGTCACTTCGTCACCCTCGCGCGCCTCGTACGAGGCTGCCTGGGCTGCAGGCGAACGTCGATTGACCGCGCGTGCGCGGTCAATCCTTCCTCGCGCGCCAGAGTTGTGACGGTGCCCGCGACATTTTCCAGCCCGAGCCTCGTCATCCTCTGGATTGTTACCACGCGCACGAAATCCGATGCGTGCAGACCTCCCCTGAACCGCGCGGCGCCGTTGGTTGGCAGCACATGGTTGGATCCGATCGCGTAGTCGCCGGCAACCTGTGCCGTGTAATTGCCTACGAAGATCGCCCCGGCAGCCGATACCGCAGCGGCGAACCGGTCATCGTCACACACGAGATGCTCCGCAGCGGCGAGATTGGCCAGCCGCACCGCGTCTTCGCGATCGGCTGCGACGATGATGCCCCCGTGGCGCGCAAGAGACTCACGGGCTGGACCGGTCGGCGGCGTCTGCCTGGCAACCGCGCCGGCCACCTTGCGCGCGAGCGCCCGGCTCGTGGTGATGAGCACCGCGCGCGCCTGCGGGTCGTGTTCGGCCTGCGCGATGAGGTCGGCCGCGATCCATTCGGGGTTGCCTTTGTCGGAGACGATGACGATTTCGGTTGGACCGGCGTAGAAGTCGATTGCGCAATCGGTCGCCACCATCGCTTTCGCGGCGGCGACGTACTCGTTGCCCGGTCCCACGATCTTGTCGACGCGCGGCACCGTCTTCGTACCATAGGCGAGCGCCGCAATCGCGTGGGCGCCGCCCATCCTGAACAAACGGGTGACACCCGCTTCGCGGGCCGCCGCCATCACTGCCGGCGCCGGTTTCGGGCACGCGACAACGATTTCGCCCACGCCCGCCGCCCGCGCTGGGATCGCGGTCATCAACAGCGAAGAGGGAAGCGGATAACGTCCCCCGGGAACGTAACAGCCAACGCGGTCGAGCGGAGTCACACGTTGCTCTACGCTGACGCCTGGCGAGGTGATGACCGTCCAGGGCCGGGGACGCTGCCGGCGGGCGACCTTCTCGATGTTGCGCGCGGCCGTCGCGAGCGCCCTCCGGACTTTCGGCGGCACGCGGTCTGCCTGTTCTTCGATCTCATCCCGCGAGACTTCGAGATCGTCCGTCAGCCCGTCGAACCGGCGCGCGTATTCGAGCAGCGCAACGTCTCCACGACGGCGTACACCCGCGACGATCTTCGCCACGGCTGCGGCGACCTTGGGGGTTCCTCCGCCTGACGAGTGGAGCAGCCGTTCCACGGCACGTGTGTTCTTCGCTGGGATGATTTTCATTGCACGATCACACGACGATCTTGTTCAGCGGATATTCGACGATCCCCTGCGCATTCGCCGCTTTCAGCTTCGGAATAAGGTCGCGCACCGTGCGCTCTTCGATAATCGTATTCAATGCGACCCAGCCGTCTTCGCTCAGCGGAGAAATGGTCGGACGCTGCAGGGCGGGGAGCAGCGCGAGCACCGTCTGCAGGTCCTGATTGCGCACGTTGAGCATGATGCCGACGCGCCCCTGGGCCTCGATTGCCGCTTTCAGCAGAAGAGAGATGTTTTCGATTTTCGTGCGCTTCCAGGGATCCGCCATCGCCGCTCCGTTGGCGATGAGCTGCGTGTTGCTTTCCATCACCGTGTCCAGAATGCGCAGCCGATTGGCGCGGAGCGTCGATCCCGTTTCAGTCGCTTCGACGATGGCGTCGGCGAGAACCGGAGGCTTCACTTCGGTCGCCCCCCATGAGAATTCGACGTGCACGTTCACCCCGAGGCGATCGAAATACGCCTTGGTGGCGCGTACGAGCTCTGTCGCGATCGTCGCTCCTTCGAGATCCTGCGGCTTCTTGAACCGGGAGTCTTCCGGAGCGGCAAGAACCCAGCGCACTTTGCCGAAGCTCTGCTTCGAATAAATCAGGTCCGCTACCGGTACGAGGGCCGCCGGCGCGGCGAGCCCGCTCTGATGTTCCGCGATCCAGTCCTGACCGGTGAGGCCGCAATCCAGCACGCCGTCCGCGACGTACCTGGCCATCTCCTGCGCGCGGATGAGCATGCATTCGATTTCGGGGTCGTCGATCGTCGGAAAGTACGATCGCGAGCTTACGTAGATGGTGAAGCCGGCGCGCGCGAACAGCTGCACCGTCGAGTCTTGCAACGAGCCTTTCGGCAGGCCGAGCTTGAGCATAGGCATGGGCTTAATTCTCCAGGGCGCGGAAACACGTCCGGGTGCCCGTGTGGCACACATTGCCCTCGCCGAGGCGCTTCACTTTCAGCAGCACGGTGTCATCGTCGCAGTCGACGAGAATTTCCTCGACAGCCAGTTTGTTGCCGGAGGTTTCTCCTTTCGTCCACAACTTCTGGCGCGACCGGCTGTAGAAGGTCGCGTACCCCGTGTCTTTCGTCATTGCGAGCGCGGCATCGTTCATGAAACCGACCATGAGCACTTCGCCGCTCTCCGCGTCCTGAATCACTGCGGGCACGAGCCCGTCGAGTTTTGTGAAGTTCATAATTTACTCGTCGTGGGGCCCCACCCCCACGACCTGTACCTTCGCGACCTTTGGTCGCTCGGCTTTGTTTGCGTCAATTCGCTGCTTAGTCTTGTCTCACTTGCATGTCGATACGTCACTAATCGCCGTAAAATAAAAAACCCCGCCTGGCTTGGTTAGCAGGGCGGGGTGCTGTCGATTTCGGTTGAGATGTCTCGAACTATCCGCAGCTCCGCTTCGCCCTCACCTGATGGTGATGGTGGTGATGACGGCGGTGTGCGGACAGATTCATGAGGCTTTTAGCCTACAGCACGCTCCGGAATGGTGTCAAACTGTCGCGTATGAAAGCGATTCGCGTCCACGAGTTCGGCGATCCGTCGGTCATGAAGCTGGAAGAGATTCCTGATCTGTCGGCGGGGCCGGGGCAATTGCTCATCGGCCTGAAAGCGACGGGAGTGAATCCCGTCGACACGTATATCCGCAACGGCCAGTATGCCTCTCTTCCGCCGCTGCCATACACACCCGGATCCGACGCTGCCGGAACCGTAGAAGCGGTAGGCAGCGGTGTGCAGGAGTTCAAGCCCGGCGACCGCGTCTATATCTGCGGTACGGTCGCCGGCCGCGCCTACGGTGCGTATGCCCAACACGCACTCTGTACGATCGATCTGGTGCACCCTCTCCCGGCGCACATTTCGTTCGCCGAAGGCGCGGGTGTAGGCGTGCCCTACGTCACCGCGTGGCGTGCGCTCTTCGACAAAGGGCGCGGCGTTCCGGGTGAGACCGTGTTGATCCATGGCGCCAGCGGCGCTGTCGGCGTCGCCGCCACACAAATGGCGAGCGCAGCCGGCATGCGCGTGTTTGGCACCGCCGGCACCGATCGCGGCCGCCAGCTGGCCCGCGAGCAGGGAGCCCGTGAAGTATTCGATCACACGGCGCAGGGTTATGAAAAAGAGATTCTGGCGAAAACCGGAGGCCGCGGCGTCGATCTGGTCATCGAGATGCTCGCGAATGTGAACCTGGTCCGCGATCTCGAGCTGATCGCGAAGCGGGGAAGAATCGCCATCGTCGGAAACCGTGGCGCGCTCGAGCTGAATCCGCGCGCGATCATGGGGAAAGACGCGACCGTGGTGGGCTTCACGAACTGGAACGCGCTGCCGGGCGAGCTCGCCATGGCCCACGCCGCGATCGTCGCGGGCATGGAGCGTTCGGGCTACAAGCCGCAGGTCGGCAAGGAAATGCCGCTCGCCGACGCGCCTCGCGCGCACGAAGATGTTCTCAAGTCGGGCGCGTACGGCAAAATCGTTCTCATTCCGTAATGCTTTCCGAGCTGTCCATCGCGGTTGCCGCGTTGCTCATCGGCATCGTCGGCGGGGCGCTCGCTATCCGCGCGCTCACCGCGAATCGCCGCCCCGACGAGACGTCGGAGGCGGTGCGCGCGCTCGACCAGCGGCTCGACGTGATTACCGCCGAGATGAACCGCACATTCGCGCAGGCGCTGCAGCAGGCAACACAATCCCTCACCGGCACGATCGGCACGGTTCGCGATGAGACGCGCGCCGTGCGTGACGAAACCCGCGCGGCGATTCAGCAGCAATCGCTGGAGGTCACCCAGACGCTGGGCGATCTGAAGGCGACCAATAGCCGTATTCTCGAGCAGAGCCGCAGCCTCGACGAGTTTCAGCGCATGCTTCAATCGCCGAAGCTTCGCGGCGACTTCGGAGAGTTCACGCTCGAGCAGATGCTGCGCGATCTTCTGCCCTCCGAACACTATGACTGTCAGGCGCCGGTTGGCCGCGGACGAGTAGACGCGCTCATTCGCACTCCTTACGGGTCGCTCTGCATCGATTGCAAATTTCCGCTCGACAATTTCCGCCGCGCGCTGCAGGAGACAGAACCGACGGCGCGCGATGCGGCCATGAAGCAGTTCTGCGGCGACGTGAAAGGGCGAATCAAGGAAATTGCCGATCGATACGTGCTCCCGCCGGAGACCCTCGACGTGGCATTCATGTTCATACCCGCAGAAAACGTCTATTACGAAGTCATCGGGCGCCCGGACCTACTGACTTACAGCCGTCAGTGCCATGTCGTGCCGGTGTCGCCGAACACGATGTATGCCTACATCCAGGCGATTGCGGTGGGGTTCCGCGGCATGAAGATCCAGGAGGACGCCAAGCGGGTGCAGGAGATGCTCGCCGGCCTGACGACGCGGTTCGACAAGTTTCAGGACCATTTCAACATGGTCGGGAAACACCTCGACAATGCGAAGAGCCAGTACGAGCGCGCCATGCGCGACGTCGAGCGGCTCGACGCGACGCTGCAGGGCGCCAAGATCGGGCGGCTCGAAGAGATGCAGCCGACGCTTGCGGAGATTGGACCTCTGAAGCTCGATTCCTGACCTGTGTTGTATCTAGCTCATCACGGCGATGCGGTTGGCCCCGACGTGGATCCGATGCGTCCGTTGTCCGACCGCGGACGCGTCGAGGTCGACACGCTCGCGCGCAAGGCGGCGGAGCTCGGCGCCAGGCCCGACATCATCTGGCACAGCGGCAAGCTGCGCGCCCGGCAGACGGCGGAAGCCTACTGGAAACGGTGCAATCCGCTCGCGGCGTTTTCGGCGGTGCGCGGTCTGCAGCCGACCGATCCTGTCGAGTGGATTGTCGACGCCCTATCGGTCGAGTCGAAGTCGATCCTGCTGACCGGCCATTTTCCTCACCTGCCGCACCTGTTCGCGCGCCTGATCGACAATGCCGGCGCGGCGTTCCCGCTCAATGGTCTGGTGGCTTTGGAAGACAGCGGCGGGAAATGGGTCGAACGGTGGAGATTGCTGCCGTAGGAATTGGGGATTGGGGATTGGGGATTAGGGATTGGGGACTTAATCCCTAATCCCTAATCACATCTCGGCAGGGTTATCGCTCCACCGTTACGGTCGCCGGGGATCCCATGCGGACGGTAAGCGTCGAGCCAGCAGGAAGCGTCGCCGCGTTCGGCTCGCTGACGGCAACGGCCGCGCCGCCGCCGGCCGCACCGACCGTGCTACCGATCACCGCGCCCTTTTTGCCGCCGAGAATCGCTCCAAGCACCGCACCACCAACCGCAGCCCCGCCGATTTTCGCGGCGCTCTCGCGTGCCGGTGATTCACCTTCCCGATAAATCGTATCGGTGTTGATCGGGAGCCGGGTCCCGTCAGCCAGCACGATTGTGTGGAAGCGGATGCCGAGCCTGGCCTGATCCTTCAATCGGCCGCCACGCTCGACGAGCGTTACAGAGCCTTCCGCCCGCGCACCGGCCGGAATTGCCACCTGGTCGTGGACTTTCACGTCGCGCGTGACTCGCGCGTTGACGCGGTCTTCGACCTTTGCCCGCTCGGTGCTCACGGCGTTTTCGACCTGAAGTCCCACGACGGAATCCGCGGGGATGACGAGCTCCTCGTAGGTCTTGCGCGGAGGCTCGGGCACGATCGGCGCGCGTTCGACGGTCGTGTTTTCGACCGGTTCAACAGCCGCGGCAATCGGTGGGTTCACTGGCGCGCTGACCGGGGGAGCCGCCGGTGCTGGAGACGCCGTATTACCGCCGTAACTCGGCGTGGGAGCGGGCCGGGGTGCCGGGGTGGGGCGCGTGGCCGCTGTCGTGCGGCGTTCTCTCACGGGCCGCACAGGCGCTGGCGCTACGGGTTCCGGTACTGCTGCCGGCTTTGCCTCAACCGCCACCAGCGGAGCCGCGATCTGGTTTTCGGTTTCGGTCACCGCGACGTCCGTCGGTATGGCATACGCCGGTGCCGACTCAACGACTGCTGCGTCGTTGTGTCGATTCGCCAGGTAGGCGCCGCCTCCCGCTGCCACGATCCCGGCTACCGCCAGAGCTCCGAATCCCGCCCGATTGATATCCATGAAAACTACTCCTCGGCCGACTTAACAGCAAGGGGCGTACCCAATCAACCCCGTCGAAAACCCTTGTAAATGAGGGGCTTTGAGCGGTTCAGCCGGGCGGTTGTCCCCCTTCGCAACGTGAATGTCCTTCGAAGGGAGCAGCCCGGCCTGCGTGAGATGATAAGGGGTTGAGGCTCGATCGTAAAACAATGCCAGATTGTGACATCGCCGTCGTCGGAGCGGGCATTATCGGCGAGGCCGTTGCGTACGAACTCGTCACCCGCGGCGCCTCGGTAATCCTGATCGATGCGCGCGGGGCGGGTCTTGGGTCCACGCAGGCGGCCGCGGGAATGCTCGTGCCGTTTCTCGAGGGCTTCGGCGGCCCGCTCCTTCCGCTCGCCAGGCGCAGCCTCGACATGTACGACACGTTTATCGAGCGCGTCACCCGCGATGCAGGAGTGGGCGTGGGCTACCGGCGCGGAGGCTCTCTGCAAGTCGCCACGTCCGATGAGCATGCCGACGAGTTGCGGCAGCTTGCCGATGAATTGCGCCGCCAGGGCGTCGATTGCGAGCTGCTCGACGCGCGAGCGGTTCGCGAGGCGGAGCCGCTGCTGTCGGAGGACGTCTCGTGCGGGTGTCTCGTCAAATCGCACGGATTCGTCGTCACCTCCGATCTCTCCGGGGCGTTGACGGCGGCAGGTATCAAGCGCGGCATGCGCGTCCGGGTTCCCGCACGCGTGCGCCGCATTCACAGCCGCAGCGGCGATGTCGAAATCGCCCTGGAGCATGACGAACCGCTCGTGGCGAGCCAGGTCGTCGTTGCCGCGGGAAGCTGGTCGGGGCAAATCGTCATTGACGGCGCGCCGCCGCTGCCGGTGAGACCAGTTCGCGGCCAGCTTCTGCAGCTTGCGTGGGACGGGCCTCCGCTGCAGCGCATCGTCTGGGGACCGCGCTGCTATCTGGTGCCCTCCACTCCGGGTACCATTCTGGTTGGTGCGACGGTTGAAGAAGCGGGGTTCGATGAGCGGACCACCGTGGCCGGAGTACGCGACCTCCTCGATGCCGCGTGCGATCTTGTCCCCGCACTGTGGCACGCCACGTTCGCCGGAGCGCGTGTGGGGCTGCGGCCTGCGACCTCGGACGGGATGCCCATAATCGGGCGCTCGGCAAAACGCGGCGTGGTGTATGCGACCGGGCACTTTCGCAACGGCGTACTGCTCGCTCCGTTGACCGCGCGCGCGGTCGCCGATCTCGTCCTGGATAATAAGAAGGAGCCGCTGATGGACGCGGCGGCGCCGGAGCGGTTAGGAGAGTACTGAGATGGTGCTATCAGACAACGAGGTGCAGCGCCAACTGAGCGGGCTCAAGGATTGGACGCTCGAGGGCCGCGCGATCAGAAAGCAGTTCACGTTCAACGACTTTCCAGCCGCGGTTGCGTTTGTCAGCCGCCTGGTCCCCGAGGCCGAAGCGGCCGATCACCATCCGGACATCGCGATCAATTACCGCAAGGTCACGCTGATGTACAGCACGCACAGCGAAGGCGGCCTCACGCAGAAAGATTTCGATGGCGCCGCGATGGCCGATCGCAAAGCCAGCGACAGATAAATGCGTCTGAAGAAGAACTACAGCTCGCGGGAAGTGGCCTCCATCACCGGGCTGTCGGCCCGCCAGCTTCAATGGTGGGATTCGCGCAAGCTGCTGAAATCGTCGGTTGCGTCGCACCGCACCGAAGCCGGCGGCTTTACCGAACGGCGCTATTCGCCCGTCGATCTCTTCGAACTGGCGGTCCTTGCAGAGCTGCGGCGCAGCGGCGTAACGTTTTCGAAGATCCGGCTGCTCATCGAGACGCTGCAACGCCGATTCGGGGTTCGGCTGTTCGACGCAATTGGTGGGGGAGGGGCGATCACGCTGCTCACCGACGGCAAGGAAATCTACGCGCGGACCGAAGCCGGACAGTTTTTCAACCTGCTCCGCGCGCCGGGGCAGCCGCTGCTGGTGGTCGGCAATGAAGGCACGCTGCGCGAATTGAAGTTGCGGATGCGATCGAAAGGGAGGCGCCCGAAGAAGAAAGTCCGGCCGAAGGTGGAAAAGTCCGGCTGAAGCCGGACACTACGTTATTGGAAAGATCTTCTCGAGATCTTCTGCCGGCCGCGCGATGACGTGAACGCCCACGAGCTCTCCAACACGACGCGCAGCGGCGGCGCCCGCGTCGGTCGCAGCCTTCACTGACGCAACGTCGCCGCGGACGATCGCGGTCACGAGACCCGCGTCGACTTTCTGCCATCCGACGAAGACGACATTTGCGGCCTTGACCATCGCATCGATGGCTTCGACCATCCCTACGAAGCCCCGCGTCTCGATCATGCCGAGCGCTTCGCCGATTTCAGTCTTGGGTGATGCGCTGTTCTTCGCGCGATCCACAGCCATGGGCGTCAATGCTACCACGCTACTGCAGCGGCATTTCGAGATTCAGATTCAGCTTTTCCGCTTCGGCGAGCGCGAAGTTGCGGGCCTGAGCGCGCAGCTTCTCGAGTACTGCGGGGTCGTTCTGCAGCCCGTTTTCGAGTGACGGCACGACGGCGGCGAGATAACGTCCGGGCGGCAGCCCTTTCATGCTGAACGTTCCATTCTGATTCGGCCGCGTCGTCTGGACGTAGCGCGACTGCGCGCCCCAGAAGCGTCGGTCCTCTGGAAATGCCACCAGCACGTAGTCCGAAATCTGCTGCCCCCGCGAGTCGTTCACCATTCCGGTGATTTCAGTGATCTTATCGGTCAGCGTAATCACCGCCCCGGTCACGTTGCTGCCCGACTTGAAATCAAACGGAGCGTCAGTCACGTCGAGGCCGTTGACGGATACGTTCTTGAGCGCCCAGCCCGCCGGCACACCTTCAACGCGGAGCATCAGAGGGCCGTACAAACCCTGAAGTTCGAACGTGCCGTCCGTCCGAACGCGGCCGCCGCCGAGAGCGCGGCCGGCCATAGCTCTCAACACTGGTGTGCCGTCTCCGCCGGCCGTCGTCACCTGCAGCGTTGCGCGCGGCGACGATTGCCCTTCATAAACCACCCGGCCAGACAAACTCACTCCCGTCGTCGTGACGACGGTGAAATTGTCGATGTTGCCCGAGACGCTCAGCGGTACCGACGCGAATTCGAGGCCGGCGAATCCGTTCTGCAGCGCGCCTGGCTGCATGGGGCGCTGCTGCACTTCGAGCACGTATTCCCCGGGTGGCACGCTCGATAGCCGGAACGTTCCATCCGCGGCCGACTGGCTACGGCCGGCGCCGCCGAGAAGATTCGCCGGCGAGCCCGATCCGCTCATTCGCGGGCGCACCACCAGGATGGCGCCGGCCAGCGGCCGGCCATCCGAAGACATCACGATGCCCGAGACCTGCGCGAACTTTGCGGGAACGAGCGGAAACGCGATCGACGTCAGCTCCTGCCCGATGGCCACCGTCACCGCCTGTGCCTGACCTACGTCGGCGACACCAGGAAAGTACGTGCCCGGATATCCAGTTTGCTCGACGGCGTCACGCATGACCGCGGGGCCTTCGCGGAGCGTTGCATGAATCACGTATTCGCCGGGCATGAGGCCAAAGAGGCGGTATTCGCCCAGATCGTTGGTGCGCTCCGAGCGTCCGGCATTCACCAGCTGACGTTCGCCATTCACGAACTGATAACGAAGCGCCTGAACCTGTACGTCGGTCAGCGCATCGCCGTATTCGTCGGTGATGCGCCCCGTGATGACGCTCCCGCGAGGCAGGCTGAAATCGAGCTTGTTGAGTACCTGCCCGTCAGTGAGGTCGAGCGGCTTGCCCGCTTCGAACGCGCGCGCCTGACCGTATTCGAGGGGGACGAAGCCCCCCTTGTTCACGCGGAGGCGATAACGCCCGGCAGGCAATCCCGCGATTTCAAAATTTCCGTCGCTGTCCGTCGCGATGACGCGGCTTACGCGCGAGTCCTGCGAGTTGAGATTGATCTGGGCGCGGCGAATGGGCGCGCCAGTCTCGGCGGCGACGACGCGTCCGGCGATCTTCGCCGTGCCTGCCGGAGGCGGTGCGTTGTCTCTTGGAGGTGCTCCGAGACGGCCGCGTCCCCCAGGAAATGGCGGCTGACCACCGAGAGGTCCCGGTCCAGGCTGCTGACCCTGGCCAACAGCGCTCAGGCACAACACGACCGCCACGAGCAGCGGTAGAAATCGTAAGAACATGTCTCTATACGGTATCAGTACGCCGTGGTCTGGTACGTAGTCGTGGTCGTACGTAGTGTCCGGCTTTAGCCGGACCGTGACTCAGTACGTAGTGTCCGGCTTTAGCCGGACCGCTCTTCAACGGAACCTCACCGCCGCCAACGCGCAAGCCGGATCCGTCTGCCGGCAGCCGGAGCCCACCCTTCGCGCGTACGTTCGAATTTCGCTAACGCCTCGCTCATCTCGGCACCGCCGTCCCGGACGCCGTTGCATCGACCAAGCGATAGCTCTCACTCGGCATTTGTGTGCGCTACGGCTCGCGACCGCTGCACGAACACGGCTGCCTTGCAAACGGATCCGTCCTGCGCATGGTAAGGCGGATGATTCCGTACGTAGTGTCCGGCTTCAGCCGGACGTGAACCGACCGTTCGCGCGATCATTGCAGCAACTGCAGGTCGAGCGTGAGCGTCTGCCCCTCCGTGAGGCTGAAACGCTTTCCGACCGGCTCGACGCGCTTACGAAATGCCGGATCCCACTCATCTCCGCTTTCGAGCGCCGGCACGGCGACCGCAAAATAATCGCCCGGCGGAAGCGCTCGCGTCTGGTATCGGCCTTCCTGATCCGGACGGATCGTGCGTGTGAAGCGCTGCGGCATCGACGCCTTCTCTCAGCCGATCTGGAAAGATCGCGACGACGTAATCCCTCACGGGAGCACGGAAGCCTGGTAACCGTTCCGGACACGATATCGTCGTTGACCGATCGGTGACGACAATCTCAATCCCACTGACGTCACCGGCACTCGATACATCGAGCGGCACATCGGTGATGTCGTTTCCGTTCAGTGTTACCGACTTGATCGTCCACATGCCCCCTCCACCGAATGGTGTGCTCATGCCGGTGCGAAACAACATGCGACCCGAGAGCCCACGCAGCTGAAATCGGCCGGCCGAATCTACGGCCCCGTCATCCGGGCCGAACCGGAACGGCGTGCGAGGATCAGCCGGCTGCGGTCTTACGCGGTCAGGTCTGTTCTGGGTGGAGGTACTTTCGTAGATGACGCGTCCGGCGACCGTCGCACCTGTCGTCATCGTAATGACCAAATCGGAAACGTCGCGCCCTGCAACAGTGACCGCAAGCGATCCGGTCTCGAAGGACTCCCCTGCATTCGTCCGCATATTGCCGGGGTTCGCATCGACGACGTAGTCACCGGGCGGGACGTTGGGAATGGTGAATCCGCCATCCGGTCCCGACGGCGGCTGTCCGCGGTAAAAACCGCCGAATCCGTCCCGCGCCCGCAATACGACACGCGCTCCTGCTGCGGGACCACCAGCTGAGTTACGGATCGTCCCGCTCACCTTCGCCATGCGCACCGAAGCCAGAGGGAAGGTGGCGGTTGCCACTTCGGCGACACCAACTGTCACAGCTTGTGCTTCGTCGGAGCTCAACGTTCCTGGATAGTAGGTGGTTGCATACCCGTCGCTCTCGCCCGACGAAGGTCCTGGCGGGATGATGCCACTTGGTGTGCTGATGAAACCGCCATCATCAGGATCCGCACTCACCACGTATGTGCCCGGCATGAGACCGAAAATCCTGAACTCACCCAGATCGTTGGTGACGATGTTGAACATCCCGCCGGGGTTGAACGGACTGAGCTGCCGTTCTCCGCTTGGCAAATACCGATAGCGTGACGCCGTCATCCGCACTCCGGCCATCGGCTCACCAAGCTCATCGGTGATGCGGCCGGCGATTACGCTGCCGCGCGGCAGCGCGAAATCGATCCGGTCCATGGCCTGTGCGTCAGCAAGCTCGAGCGGGCGTCCAGGCTCAAATGGCCGTTGCTGGCCGAACTGGAGCGTGACGTAGCCGTTTCGCGCCACCGTCATCGAATAGCGGCCTGCCGGCAGTTCGGCGAATTCATACCGGCCGTCGGCATCGGTTGTCGCGGCGCGGTTGACGCGAATTTCCATCGCGGTGAGACGGAGTTGCGCCCGCCGCAATGGCGTGCCGTTGTCGGCTGCTACGACCCGGCCGCGGATTCTGCCTGTGCCGGTTGCCGCTGTGGGATTGTCGCGTGCGGGTGTTTGGGAGCGAGGCGGACCCGGCATTGCGCCGCCTTGCGGCGCCGCCGGAACCTGCGGGGGAGGGGTCTGTGCCGCGGTAACGGCTGTGAGAAGGATTCCGACCGCAAGAGCACCCAGAGTTCGCACTCTCACACGACCTCCTGCCCAGGTCCGGCTAAAGCCGGACACTACGTACACCTGTTAGACGCCGCGAATCCTGACTCGGCTTTGTTCGCGCATGAATTGTTGCACGTAGTAGGGCCCCCCAGTGCCACGGCCGGTCGAGCCGCTGGCCTTCCATCCCCCAAAGGGATTGATGCCGGGCCAGGCGCCAGTGGTGGCCCCGGCGCGGCGATTTGCGTAGGTGACCCCCGCCTGGATGCGCTCGAAGAACGTTGTCAGGTCCTCTTCGTTCTCCGAATAAATGCCCGCGGTGAGTCCGTATTCCGTGCGGTTGGCCAGTTGCAGCGCTTCGTCGAGCGTCATCACCGGCGCAATCACCGTGATGGGCACGAACAGCTCCTCCGAAAAGAGCGGATGATCGGGCGGGAGTCCGTCGATGATCGTCGGCTCGACGAAATAGCCGCGGTCGAAAGGAGCATCGGTAATCCGCTTTCCGCCGATCAGAATCTTCCCGCCGTCCTTCTTCGCGCGCTCCACCGCGGACAGGTATGTCCCAACAGCTCCTTCGTTGATGACCGGTCCCATCCACACGTCGCGCTCGAGGGGATTTCCCACCTTGATGCGCGCGGTTTTTTGCACCAGGAGATCGACGAACGCGTCGCGCACATCCTTCTGGATGTAGACGCGTGAGCACGCGGAACATTTCTGCCCTTGCGCGCCGAAAGCCGAACGCATGACTCCGTCAGTCGCCTTGTCGAGATCGGCGTCGCGCATGACGAGCGCCGGGTTCTTGCCGCCCATTTCGATGATCAGCGGCCTCGGCACGAGCCGCGCGGCGTTGTCGCGCATCAGCTTGAGCCCGACCTCTTTCGATCCGGTGAAGACGATCCCGTCTATGCCTTCGTTGTCGATCAACTCCTGACCGACAGTCGAACCCGGCCCCGTGACGAAGTTGAAGACACCCGGCGGCAGTCCCGCTTCAATCACCATCTCGGCCAGTTTCGCCCCAAGGAGCGGCGTATCGCTCGCGGGCTTGAAGACCACTGTATTGCCGGCGGCAAGCGCCCCTCCCGCCGGTCCCGCTGCGAGTGCAAGAGGAAAATTGAAAGGCGAAATGACAGCCCACACGCCATAGGGTCGCAGCACGCTGACGTTTTCTTCGCCGGGGCCCAGCGATCCCATTTTCTCGACGAACCCGCCGTGCTGCTCGATCTGTTCGCAGTAGTAGGAGATGAGATCCGCAGCTTCTTCGACGTCGCCGACGCATTCGAGTCGATTTTTTCCGACTTCGTATCCCATCAAAGCGGACAGCGCGAAACGATGGGTGCGGATGGCATCGGCGATTCTCTGCACGTACGCAAGTCTCTGTTGCCACGGCAGAGCAGCCCACTGGGGATACGCCGCGCGCGCAGCGGACACCGCAGTTTTCACGTGCTCGCGCGTGCCCTTCTGAAAGCGCCCGAGGACGATGCCGGCGTCAATCGGGCTGCGATCCTCGAATTGCGCGTCGGATTTGAGATGTTTGCCGTCGATGAAGAGCAGATGTTCGCGGTCGAACGTTTGCGGGGCGGCGGCGATGGCGGCGTCGAGTTCGCGATGGAGCTCTTCGAGCGTGTCGCCGCCAAGCGTTGCGTACGTGATTTTGGTGGCCATGGAGTGTTCGGCCCGCGCCGAGCCTTAATCGTTCGAACTTGCTGCTGCCGGGCGCTGGTACACGATCTTTCCGTCGACGATCGTGACCGTAACGAACGTCTCCCTCAGCGCATCGGGGTCTGCCTGGAAGATGTCGTTGGACAGAATGACGATGTCCGCGAGCATGCCGCGCGCCAGCGTGCCTTTGCGCTGCTCGTCGTACGAGGCATGCGCCGCGTGACTGGTGTATGCGTCGATCGCGTTGCGAAGATCGCCCGGGGCGCCAACGGCGTCGTCAATCGCCTCCCAGGGATCCAGCGAGGCGGCAGGCCAGCTGCTCCCCGACAGAATCCGCGCCGTCCCGTTTGCGAGCAGGCTTTCGTCGATCCGGTTCCGCCGGTCGCGGTCGGTGGCTGGATTTTCGGTGACCGCCCGGTCGAAAGCCTCGACCGCTTCATGCACGTCGCTGCCGTCCAGAGTGCGGACCATCACGTGCCAGTTGTGCTTGTCGAGAAGCGTCACCGTCCGCTCGAGCTGTGCTGCGTCGCACGGACACATCACCGCGACACCGCCCAACTTCAACGAGGGGTCGTCGGGAAATTCGTCGCGAAGCCGGTTCAATTCGAGCAGTTCGGTTTCGGAGAGCGCCGGTGATACGCCGATTGACGCGTAGACGCGTACGGTGAGGTCGCCCTCCTTTCGAATTTCGTCGAGTAGCTCGAGCTCCTCGTCCGTGCGGCTCACCGACTGGACACTCGTAATGCCCACCTTGTGCGCTTCCGCGAGCGCGGTGCGCAGCGCGGCCAGTTTTTCTGCCCGGCCCGGTGAGGGCACCACGCGCCTCACCATGTCGATGGCTCCGTCCTTCAAGACGCCCGTCGGCTCGCCGGTTCGCCGATCTTTCACCACGATCCCCGCTCCGGGATTTCGCGTCTTACTGGTGATGTGGGCCAGCTCGAGCGCCTTCGAGTTGGCCCAGGCGAGGGTCCCGTCGCCGCTCGTGACGAGCACCGGCCGGTCTTCGACCGCCTCGTCCAGGATTTTCCTCGCGTGCACGTTGGGAGACGCCAGGAGATCGGCGTCGCCGTTGCGAGCAATCACCCACGGGGCCGAAGGTTTGTCTTCCGCGTAGTGGCGAAGTTCGGTTTCGATGCCGTCGATTGTTGTCACGGGCGAGAGGTTCAGATGTTCGAGCGACAGTGCGCCGCCCATGAGCTGGACGTGCGTGTCGTTCAGCCCGGGCAGTACCGTCGCACCATGGGCATCGAGGACAACTGTTTGCGCGCGGCGGAGCCGTTTGACTTCGCGATTGGTACCTACGCGCAGGATTTGGTTGCCGCGGACGGCCAGGGCTTCCTGCAGCTCGGCACCGGCACCGGGGTAGACCTTGCCGTTGACGATGATCAGGTCGACAGGGCCGTTGAGGTCGTCGCGCTGGGCGCCGACGATGAGGCCGGCGATGAACGTCGCGCCGACAATAACCGCAACGAGGATAGTCGTCAGTCGCGTCGCCATTTTATGAGGATATAGCGTAGCATCTAGGGCGCTTTCGAGGGAGGAAAACAATGAGCGTGTTAGTGAGTACCGATTGGCTCAAAGACCATTTGTCGGATCCCAACGTGCGCGTCGCCGAAGTAGATGTCGACACGGCTGCATACGACCAGGGTCATGTTCCGGGCGCGGTCGGCTGGAACTGGACGACACAGCTCTGCGACACGCTCGTCCGCGACGTCATTCCGAAGAACAAGCTGGAAGAACTGCTCGGCAACTCGGGGATCGACAACGACACCGTCGTTGTCCTGTACGGCGACAACAACAACTGGTTCGCCGCCTGGGCATTCTGGCAGCTGAAGCTGTACGGCCACAAAGATGTCCGGATCATGGACGGCGGCCGAAAGAAATGGCTGGCGGAAGGCAAGGAGCTCAGCACCGACCCGCCGAATCATCCGAAGAAAACCTATAAAGCCAAAGACGCGGACAACTCGCTGCGCGCCTTCCTCCCCGAAGTGCAGGAGGCCGTGAAAAAGAAGAGCGCCGCGCTGGTTGACGTGCGAAGCCCGGCCGAGTTCACCGGCGAGATTCTCGCGCCTCCTGGATTGCCCGAGACGTGCCAGCGGGGCGGTCACATCCCCGGCGCGAAGAGCATGCCCTGGGGCAAGCTGGCGAACGACGACGGCACGTTCAAGAGCCCGGCTGAGATCAAGGCGCTATATGACGGTGTGGGCGTGACCGGCGACAAACCGATCATCGCGTATTGCCGGATCGGCGAGCGGTCGAGCCACAGCTGGTTCGCGATGAAGTACCTGCTCGGATACAAAGACGTCAGGAACTACGATGGATCTTGGACGGAGTGGGGCAATCTCGTCGGCGCTCCTGTCGAAAAGCCCTGACCGTACGTGCAACCTTGCCAGTACAGTCAGTGTCCGGCTTTAGCCGGACCCAAATTTTATGAAAGCCGAAAACTACACCGAACGCAACGAAGTCATCGACGGATGGCCGATCCACATTGTCACCTATCGCATCCGCGACACGTATTACTGCACGATCGATAACGTCGACCCCGGCGCGCGGTTCGCGCGCGCCGAGGGTCCGACGCGCGAAGACGCCGAAAACGCCGCGCTCGACAAGGCGCGGCGATACCTTCAGCAGACGCGGAAATTTCCCACGCCCACCTAGCCGCTTCGCCGAAATTCATCGAGCACCGCGATGCGGTCGCTGCGATCGACGAGTGGAAAGGTGCCGAGCACATGTTCGAACTCGCGCTCACCGAGGCGGTAGCATCGCGCAGCCAGCGCCTGGATGCGGGCATACGCGACGCCGGAGTACTCGCGGCGCAGGTGATGGGACAACTCCACGATCTCTTCGAAAACGGCGGAATCGTGCCGAGGTCTCGGTACACGCAGCGCTTCCACGGTTGTCGAGCCCAGGTGCGTCGTCATGATCTGACGCACGAGGTAATTCGCCACGTAACTGTTCAGCATGGCGCATAGAAAGGCCTGGTCGTCGCCGGGAAGCGGCGTTTTCAAACAGAACAACGAGTGGGTCGTGACGACGTGAGCGGGCAGAATGGCCGAAATCAACGAGAGGCGATTGGTCGTGCTTGCGACGTCGCGATAAGCGAGCCGCGGGCGTAAGTACGTCGACGCTGCATCGAGCCGGCCGCCCGCCCGTCGATTCGAGATCCTGAGTGTCGAGTGCTCCGGGTGCGCTCGAAACGGTTCTATATGTTTGCCCTCGAGGACAGGCATACCGCTCCTGCCGGTGTGGAAGTGGGCACGGTCGTCGGTTGCGTTCAACTCGCGACCGAACCGGACACCCCAGCCACCGCGGTCGTCGAGGCGCGGAACGCTGTGCACGATCGTGTCGAGAATCTGCAGGTCGATCTTGGCGCGGAGCTCCGGTATCGCCAGCTTGTCGCCTGCGAGCGCCGCGAGAAACGCGGGCGTCACCGAGATGGGATGTGAGGGCCGCGTCGCTCGATCGCCGGCGTCGGGGACGGTTTCGAGCTCCCGCGGATCGTCGATCCCGAACCGGCACGCGATGCGGCTCGTCGGTGGGCCGCCCGTGGAGATGCAGACGAGGAATCGAACGCTTCGATGGATGGGGAATATCACCCGCCGGTTGTCGAAGCCGGTAATCGTCTCGACAGCGGTACGGCTGAGCAACGTTCGCCTCAGCTGTGCGGCACCATGGTCTGTCGCGAAGCCGGAAGGCAGCACGAGACCGATGCGTCCGCCTCGTTTCGTCAGCGTCAGCGCGCGTTCGACGAACATCTGGTACCGGTTCAGCTGGCCCGCTGATTGGTGTCTGTACACGCCGGAGGCTCGAAAGAACGTGCGCTCTGGCCCGCCCGCCCGCAACATGTCCCACGGTGGATTGCCAAGCACGGCGTCGAAGCCGGCGTTGGGGAGGGCGCCGCCGGCCGCGTCGAAATACGCCTCCGGAAACTCGAAGGTCCAATGAAAGAAACGGCGTTGACGCGCGATGTCGGCCGCCTCGTCGAGCAGACGCGCCGACACCGTTTCGGAGAGCGCCGACGTCCCCGTTCGAATTTTGTCGGCCAGGGAGGCAAAGACGGCAGGCTCGGGGCTTTGCCGCTGGTCGCGCCACATCCAGCATGCACACCACAAATCGGCGATGGATTTCCAGCGCCCGTCCGCGCGTAGCCGTTCCAGCCGCTTCTCCTTCGAGCGCACGACATCAGCTGTGTCATCGTCCGTTTCCGCAAGCCATCGGCGCTCCGCCACCGCATGAGCGACCGAGAGCTCGAGATCCGCGTCGGAATACAGCGGCAGCTGATTGCGAGCCGCCCGCCCAGCTCCCGGCGGCTGACGCATGAGATCGGCCGGAGACGCCCCCAGCAGGCTATTGCCAGTCACGAGATGGTGATCGAGAAAGGTGAGCGGCTTGCCGGCCGATAACGTCGCGAGCCACAACGAGAGCCGCGCCAGTTGCACCGCCGTTGGATTCAGATCGACGCCGAACAAACACCGCTGCGCAACCTGCCGCCTGAAGAGCGCGCGATCCTCTTCGCCAACATCCGACGCATGCGCGCTGCCTTCGCGGACCAGCGCGCGTTCGTAGGCGCGCGCGAGGTAGCGGCATGCCGACACCAGAAAGGCGCCGCTTCCCATCGCTGGATCGACAATGCGGAGCCCCATGATGCCATCGGCGGTGGCATCTTCGACGAGAGGATGCAGCGTACGACGGACGACGTAGTCGGTGATCGATTGCGGCGTGTAAAACGATCCGGTCGACTTGCGGGCGCCGCCGCCCCGCCGGAGCAGTACACCGTCTGGCGGCTCGAAGACGGGTTCGTATTCGAGGATGCCCTCATAGACCGCACCCAGTTGCTCGACGCCGAGGTCGCGGTAATCGATGCGCGTACGTTGTCTGTGCCCGCGCGTAGCCGACAACGCGGCAACCGCTTTCGCCGCGATCTCATCATCAACGGCGCACGTGTCGGCAAGAGGAGCGCTTGGCCGGCGAAAACAATCGGCCGTTGAACGGAGGCACGAACAGCGTTCCAGCCCGGCATCCCTGATTTGCCAGGCGGGCAATCGCCTGAAGTGCTTCCCACACGCCGCGCGACTCGCCCGGCCGTTCAACTCGTTCGCGCAGGGATTCGATGGTGTAACCGTCTCTGTAAACGGGATGCCAGCTCGGCACGAGGCGGCGTGATTCCGCGAACATCAGGAAAAGCACGCGATACACGACCGTGAGTGATTCGTCGAACAACTGAGACAGATCGCGGCGCCCGCATTGGTGGAGCCCGCTCAGTAGATGCTGCACCGCTTCGACTACCCCATGCCTGAGGGAGCGGCTGACCGCTTCGCCGTGCCGCGTTGATGACCGTACCAGTTCCGCGATGAGAGGAATGCTCTGGCCGCGAGCCGCGAATGCTTCCGCGCGCAAGAGGGCCCACAGAATATGGAAAGTTCCAGTGTGCGTAGCGCCGTGTTTCAAGTCGAACTGCACATACGCTCGCGAGTAAGTCCTCTTGCCATCGACGAGCCGGAGTTGCCGCCCGTTGGTGCATAGAATCCACGGAACATCGCAGACAATCGACTGCCGTACGGCGTCCCGCCACAGAGTGTCCAGCGATTCATCCCATGTCGTCGCGAGCAACTCGACGCGAACGCCTGCAGCTGTCAGGCCGGCGCAGCGTGCGTTGCGCAAGCTGTGGCTGTCTGGCGTGACCGTAAAGCCGAGTTGTTCCGCCAGCGGCACGGCAGCCACGTCCCAGATTGCCCGAATGCTCGACGCCGGCCCGAGCTGCTCCGAAGCCGCCATCCACCAGCGCGCAAAAGCGCTGAACGCGATGCTCGCTGTCGATTCGCCCAGCCGGCCGGCGAATTCGTCGCGTAGCACCTTTTCGGCGAAGTGGTGGGATACAAGCGATCCACTCAGCCCGATCAGCATGTGAGCAGGAGCAACTCGATTTCGGGATTTGGGGCGACCACGACCTCTGCATCGCATTCGAGTCGAGCAGCGTCAGACGGGTCATATAGCGGATCGTTCTGATGTCGAACCGCGTTCCGGCGCTTGTCGAGTGCGCGGCTCTCGAACAGCCCGCCCTGAACGAGAGGCGCGGTGTGGGCATTGGTCGCCTGTCGAATCGCGCGCTCGCGTGCGGAGGCGCGTTGAATCGCCGCCGCCGAGGTCTGTGCAATCGCGCCGGCTCGTACCCCTGCATAGCGCATCGCTTCCCGGATGAGCGTTTCGCCCACGGCGCCCAATAGGAGTTCCGCGATGCGCCTGACATCTCGCCGACTGAGCTTCTGCGGGACGTCCACGAGCCGTAGTCGCACCGGCAGCAGCGTGTCTTCGACGAGGCGGCCGGTTGACGTCGTGAAGCGGGTGCGCACGAACGCGATGAGCGACGCACCGTTGAAATACGCAGACCGCCGCAGGATCGTGATCGGCACGACGCCAGCGAATCGAGTTATGGGAACCGGGGCGCGTCGCGCCGCTTCGATGCGGCATGCCTCCAGGCGTGCCTGCCCGGACAGGTCGACTGTGCTGGTGCTGGTCTCCAGCGGAACCGGTCGTGAGGGTGGCTCCAACCCATGGATGACACAGGCGGCGACTTCTATTTCGCTCGTACGGATGCGCTCGAGCCGCCTGGTGAGTTTTGCGAGCACCGTGCCCTCGGCTGTGCCGCTTGCGAACAGGTTGATGGCGTGCACCGTGCGCATCTGGCCGATCCGATCGACGCGGCCGATTCGCTGCTCGAGCCGCATGGGATTCCACGGTAGTTCGAGATTGATGACGAGCCGGCAGCTGGTGTGGAGATTCAATCCCTCCGATCCCGCGTCGGTCGCGATCAGCAGATCCGACCTGCCCCCGCGGAAGGCCGCGACCGAGGCGCGGCGTTCGTCCTGTGACTGCCCGCCATGGAGGACGCTGACGTGTCTCATGCCGCCGACACACGCGGCAACAACGTCGAGCGTGTCGCGGTACTCCGTGAAGACGATTGCGGGCTCGCGAACGCGCCGCAGAATGCGGACAAGGGCGTGCAGTTTTCTTTCGTTCCGCTGCGCTCGACGGCCGCTGGCCAACAGCATCTCCAGCACCTCGCGCTCCTCCTCGGGCCGATCGAACGCCGCGACAGCGGGGACGAACGGATCGTCGGAGTCATCGAGCTCCGGAAACGGCAGCACGGTCTGTGACTCGATGCTGCTGGTGTCCGATTGCAGGCCACTCAGCCGGCGCTCCACCGATTTGACCAGGGAGGTGGCACTCGACAAGGCACGCTTGGTGAGCACCATTGCGACGAGCTGCAGATCGTTTCGTCGCGAATCGTCCCTCGTCATCCAGAGACGTTCCGCATACGCTGCCAGCAGCCGGTGCATCTCGATCGCGTCGCTCGTCATCGCCACCGGCAGCAAGTGGGCGCGCCTCGTTCGAGGAATGCCGGCCTGCTCGCGCGTCCGGCGAAAGAGAAGCAGGCGATCGGAAGCGCCGCTCTCGCCGAGCGCGCAGAGCTCGCGAAAGGCGCGTTCGTCGCCGGTGTGCGGCGTGGCCGACAGGAGGAAGACGTAGCGCGCGCGGCTGGCAACGGCTGCGGCAGCTTCGTATCGGCGCGACCGAACGGTCGCCTGATGGGCTTCGTCGAGGATGAAGGCATCCCAGACAACGTCATCGATGCCGCGAAGCACCTCCGGCTGCTTCAGAAAATCGATTGACGTGATGACAACCGGCTCCACCGACCAGGGATTGACATCGAGAGGCAGGGAATCTGCCAGTGCGGCTATCGCGGCGGCGTCGATTACTACCGCGCGGATTCCGAATCGCTCCCGCAGCTCGTCCGCCCATTGGCGCCGGAGGCCCGACGGAGCGGCGATGATGGCGTGTGCGCACCAGCCGCGGTGCTGCAGCTCGGCCAGCATGAGACCCGCCTGGATGGTCTTGCCGAGGCCCACTTCATCAGCCAGCAGGAAGCGAGACGCATGACCGCCTATCAGCGCAAGCGCGGGCTCGAGTTGAAACGGCAACAGGTCTATTGAGGCGCGTTGCGCCGCCTGGAGTTCTCCTGCCGCGCGAAGCGCCGACAGATGCGTGCGGAAGCGGTGAGCCCACTGCCGCCTGCCGACCGCGCGAACGGCCGGAACGCGGGCAACTCGCAGAGGGCGGTCGAATGGAAGGAGGAGCCGGCTGCGCCGGCTCGATGGGCCGCGTTCCACATCCGACAACACCAGCAGCGTTGTCGAATCGGGGAAGGTCGTCGCGTCGTCTATGAGCCAGCGGTCGCCGCGGACACAGATGCAGTCTCCGGCCACGAATCTCACGCGGTGCTGGAGGGCAACCCGCGTTCCATCACATGGCGTTCGAGAAACGCGGCAAAAGGCTCCGGCTTCAGACGGACGGCGGCTTCAGGATGGCAATAGTTGCGCCCAGGTGCGATGCGGGATCGTCGAAAAATTCGACGACCATCGGATGCCGGTCGAGCGTCTGCTGGACGACGCCGCGCTGCACGCCGCGCCCGCGGCCATGGACGAGGCGCACCTCCCGCAGTGATGCCGTGTGCGCCTGATGGATGTACTCGTCCACGACCGACGGGATGTCCTTCGGCGCAAACGCGTGGAGGTCGATTTCAGCTTCGATAGGAATTCGAACCGGGTCCTGATCTTGCACGGTAGAAATCGAGGAAACCAGAACCGATCAGGCCGGCTTTTCGTATCGGGCCGTAACCTCGGTTTTGATGCCGCCGCGGATGGAGAAGTCACCGACCACCGTCATTCGTCTCGGATGGCTGACGGCTACGAGGTCGTCGAGGATCTGGTTCGTCACGTTTTCGTAGAAAATGCCTTTGTTGCGGAACTCGACCAGGTAGTATTTGAGTGCTTTCAGTTCGATGCACAGCTGATCGGGCACGTAGGTGATGCGAATTTCGCCGAAATCTGGCAGACCGGTTTTGGGGCAAACCGAAGTGAACTCAGGACATCGGATGGAAATCTCGTAGTCGCGGTTCGGCTGAGGGTTCGGAAATGTCTCGATGGTCGCGCTTGACATGATCGAAAAATTCTAGCATCTATGGGCCGAAAACCGCCGATTCTGGCGGCCTCTCGATTGACACTACCGGGCGAGAGAGCTAGGATACGGCGTTTTTTCCGTTCGTTCGTCTGCGAGTGCCGCCGCGCGCACAGGCACTCGCGGCCTTACCACGCGCGCTGAAGTTAGGGGGACGCCGATGGCGGACGCCCGCAGAATGGGCAAGTCGGAACTCTTCTCACACTTCGCAGAACGATTCGAAGTGAAGCGAACGCAGGCTCGCGAATTTTTCGACGAGCTGACGGCGTTGGCCGAGAAGGAATTGAAGCGGTCGGGCGAATTCGTGCTGCCTGGGATGGTCAAGCTCGTCAAGCAGCATCGGAAAGCCCGGATGGGACGCAATCCCGCAACCGGCGAAGCGATCAAGATCCCGGCCAAAACCGTCGTCAAGGCCAGGATCGCAAAGCAGCTGAAAGACGCCGTCCTGCCGCGCAAGTAGCGGGCCGAGAAAACGGGACGGGTAATCAATTCCGCCGATTCCCCCAGGGAACGATTCCCGTCCTTTTTTTGGTCAGTTGGCGAAGTCGATCTCGTGACTACACGCGCGTCAGCATCCGGCTGTGAAGCGTTGCCGGCATCAGACGCGCGACCCGCCACTCCAGATCGCCCAGCGAACAGCCGTCCACGATGATTTGATCGCCAGGGCCGAGGGTCAGCTCCGAGCTGTACCGCTGCGTCCCGCGGACGGTGGTTGTCTCGAAATATCGGACGGGATACGAGCGCCCTTCGATCTCGATTTCGCCGGACTTGATGAGTCTTCTGGAAATCATATGACCCCTTTCAGTCGTACGTAGTGTCCGGCTTCAGCCGGACCGCTATCCCGCCGCGGCGACGGCTACCGGCCGCTCTGCGACGGGGAACCGGATGGTGAATGTCGTCCCTTTGCCTACCTCGCTGGCGACGGCAATCGTGCCGCCGAGCTGCTCGACGATGCGCTTGGTGATGGCCAACCCGAGGCCGAGCCCCCGTTTTTTCGTCGTGACGAAGTCATCGAAAATCGCGCCCAGGCGTTCTGCGGGAATGCCGGAGCCGGTGTCGGATACGCTGACTTGCACCTTGTCGCCTTCGCGTGTTGTCGCGATGGTGACGCGGCCACCGGCCTGCGTTGCCTGAATCGCGTTGGTGATGAGGTTGCGGTACACGCGTCCGAGGGCGAACACGTCGCCCTCGATGACCACCGCTTCCGACGCGAACCGCGATTCGAGGGCGATGCCCGATTCCTCGGCCAATCCACGCATCGACTCGACGATGTCGGCCACCGAGCGGTTGACGTCGAGCGGGAAGCGCTCCACCGGCGCGGGCTTGGCGACATTGCGCAAATCGTCGAGGACGCGCTTCAGCGTCTCGATCTCACGGTCGATGGTGCGGGTGAACGTCTGCCGGTATTCCGGATCGTCGAACACGCGCACGATGAGCTTGCAGCTGTTGCCGATGTTTTGTACGGGATGCGACAGGTCGTGGACGAGGCCGGCCGCCATGCGTCCGAACATCGCCTGCCGCTCTTTCTTCCTGACGTCTTCGGTGAGCTCCACGAGCTTGTCGGCCATGCTGTTGAAGGCATCGCCGAGCTGTTTGAACTCGTCTTTGGACGTGATCGTGACGCGCTCTTCGAGGCGTCCCGCGGCAACCGCGTGCGTGCCGCGCATCAGCTCGAAAATCGGGCGGATGAACGATCGGCCGAAGAACGCGCCGACGGTCATCGTCACGCCGAGCGCCAGGGCGATGATGAGAACGAGCTGCTGGGTGAGCTGGTAGGCGACGGCGTAGGCCTCGCTTCGCGGCTGCTCGACCATGACCGTCCACCCCAGCGGCTCGAGCGGCGCCGCGACGCCAAGCATCTGGACGCCCGATTCGTTCGCGTATTCGAGTGAGGCGGTCCTGGCGTTTTTCTGGCCGTGCACGACGCGGACGAGGGGTTGGTTGATGAGATTATCCCCGCGCGCCACTCGCGGCTTGTCATTCGGATTGCCGTGAGCGATGAGCTGGCCGTTCGGCGCGACGATGAGCGCGTAACCCTGGTCGCCAACCTTGATCCGGTCGACCATGCGCCACATTTCTTCGAGACTGATTTCACCTACCAGCGATCCTGCACTGACGCCGAGCCGCGCCAGTTTGATGCCAACGACCGCGGTCGGCAAGAAATCATCATCAATCCCAATCGGCGAGAGCGTGATGCGTTGTCCGAAACTAATCCCGGATTGCGGGAATTGAAGCTTTGATGGCGCGATTCTGCTAGAGGCTACTTGTCCCCCGGCAGCATCGTAAAGAGTGATCTCGCGAAATTCTGGAAAGTCGAGAACGGCATTTTTCAATATCCGGTCTTGTTGCCACTGAGCCAGATTCGTGTCTGCTGAGATTTCCCGCGACAGACTGCAGAATATCGACGTTAGTTTGAACGTAGAGGCCGATCTGTTCGGCAACTCGACGCGCGACGTTCTCGTTGCCGGTAATCACCGATCTCCGCGTTGCGTCACGCAGAGAATAAATAGACACGGCCCCGTAGAGTAGCAAGGGGAGAATCCCAGCCGCAGCTAGAAGAATGACGAAGCGGGAAGTAATCCGTCTCAATTAGCTGTCCTTGACGAACTTATGGGTAACCAATCAGCGATTGTAGGCAAAATATCGCTGCCAGCTGGAGCGGTAACTTGAAACCGTCGGCTGACCGCGCGCGCATTTTCACCTAGAGCCAAAACGATTGCAGGCGGATTATTGAGGCCTTCAAGCTGAAAGCGTCGAAAGGCATCACGGTAGGATCCCTCATTGGCCGCCCGCCGAATTCCCTCCAGAGCATCATCCATTCCCGGATTCTTGTATCCCCAGGCATTCCTCTTGCTCGCGGAGTACCAAAAGGTGAATGGGCGGCTCGGGCTGCTCCCGATGACGAACTCCATCATGACTGCATCAAAATCGCGTGCTGCAATCCTCTGATTAAAAGCGACGAACGGAAGACTCTCGAGCTGCATGTCAACGCCAATCTCGGAGAGATCGCGCTGTACCATTAACGCCATGCGTTCCCACAGTGCAAAGCCTTCCGGTACTAAGCACGAAAATCGAATCCGACTCGGTTGCCTAACATGTTCCGCATGGTTCAGGGCAGGAGTTGCCGCAGCATCGAGCAACGCGCTCGCTCGTTGTGCGTCGTATGAAAAGGAAGGGACCGTGGTGTCATAGGCCCAGTGTTGCGGCCAGGCGAGACCAGCTGCGGGAATACCGCGTCGCTTCAAGGCCTGAGAAACCAGTTCAGGTCTGTCGATAGCGTAGTTCAAGGCCTCGCGAATGCGCGCATCGGAAAAACTCTTTCGATTGACGTTCAGAATAATTCCGAACAGGTAACTGCGAAGAAATGGATATATTTCAACGGACTCACCGCGCATGAATTCGAGAGCTTCTGGGCCTACTTCATAAAGGACATCGACTTCTCCGCGCATCATCGCTGCCCACGCAGTACGCACAGTTGAATAGGATCGCCATCGAACTTGAGCGATCTTTGGAGACCCCCGGTAATATTTGGAGAAAGCCGACATCATCAGCTCATCCTGAGACGTCGACGTGGTGACATACGGGCCTGTTCCAACTGAAACGCCGTCTGCCTGTATTTTCTGGATGGCAACACCAAGATCATCCAGCAGAAAGGCAGAGCGTTGCGTTAATCGCAGAATAACTTCTGTTGGGCTCGGAGCCTCGACAGCGACTATGTCCGCAAGGCCTGGGAAACTATCGATGTCTGCATTTGCCAAAGAACGCTGAAGAGACTGTTTTACAGCGTTCGAATCGACGGGCGAACCATCATGAAACGAGGCTTGTGCCCGGAGCTTGAAATGCCACGCTAGGCCGTCTGGTTCCTCATACCAACTCTCGGCAAGCCTGGCTTGAATCCTTCCGTTTCGATTCGCAAGTATGAGGCCCTCGTGACTTATAAGCCGCGCACCTTGCTGCATACCGTGAAGCGGATCCTGACCAGTGGCGTGGGGATATCCAATTGTGAGAACTACGGGGCTGGCATTTGTAGAAGTGGCGATCGGATCGGAAGGGGAACAACCTAAGAAGGCCGTAAGACCGATCGCCATCCAGAGCACGCTGAGGCAACGCGTGCGATCGTGGAATCCAATTGTCTCTAGGCTGGCCACTTCAGCTCCTTGCCGTTACCGATGAAGCACGCGGCGGCGGACGCAATGCCCACCGCCGGCGCGCCCAACTACAGCAATCTAAGAGCTTTTCGGCACAAGAACGCTAAGTGTTTAGCGTTCTATTACTTCGCCGGCGTCGGTTCACCAGTGTCCACCACCCAGGGGCAATAATTCTGGGGCTTCGCGCTCTCCTTGCCGGACTTGATGACCTTGATCTTCGCCATGTGTATTCTCTCCTAAGAAGCGCTGGCCGCCTCATGCGCCAGCGATACGAGCGCCGATTCGAACGCCGGCTTGTGACACGTCGGCATGTTCATGTCGTCAAGCTCCGTGTGCGAGGCGACGGAACAGCCCCCCGCGCAAACGGGAATAAATGCGCAATCTCCGCACTTGTGCCACGCGGCCAGGTGTTCGAACCGTTCGGCCGCCGACATCCGCCAGCTTTCTTTCCTGTCGTCGATGTGCCCGATCGAGAGCGTGGGCTCTCCGGTAAAGCCGGGGCAGGCGAACGTCGAACCGTTCGGCCCGACGGTGTAGGCATGGCGCTTGTGGATTTCGCACGGGCCCATGTGGACGCCGTCCACCGTCGGAAACCCGCGCTTTTTCGTCTCCTCCCGCAGATAGGAAAGCTGCTCGTCGACGAACTGACAGGTGTCGCAGATGCTCGACCCGCCCGAGCCTGCTGCCGTCATGCAGGTGCCGTTGAGAGGCTTGTCCGTGAGGACCGTGAGCGGAATGACGTTCTTGGGCGCCTGACGCTCGCGCACCACCGGCTTGAACGCGACTTTCGCCAGCTTGTCGGCAAACTCCTGCTCCTTGAGGAAGTCGAGCAGGGCGGGATAGCTCGCCGCCGAATCCACGTCGAAGTTGCCTCCGATCGCGATGCGGACCTTGCCCGCAATCTTGCGGACGTTCTCGATAATCCGATCGAACGTGCCCTGGCCGCCCCGGAGCGGACGCATCTTGTTGTGTGTGTCCCGGTCCCCGTCGAGCGTGACCTTCACATACGCAAGGCCGTAAGGCAGCAGACGATCGACGAGCTCCTCGGTGAGAAGAAGCCCGTTGGTGATGATTCCCAGCGCAAGCGTGATCCCGCGCTTCTGGCAGGCGGCGAACGCGCGCTCGGCCTGGTCGTACACGACCGGAATGTTCAGCAGCGGCTCCCCGCCGAAGAACGTGAGGGTCAGCCGTTTGGGCTTCAGCTCGTCCAGCCGCTGCTCGATCCAGGCGGACAGACGCGCGCTGTCGTCGAGCGACATCCGATCGGCGTGTTTGTTGTAATCGCCGTGATCGCCCTGAAAACAGTAGTCGCAGGCGAAATTGCACTGCAGCGTCGTGAGCACCGTGACGCGCATCTGCTCGGTGTCTTCGCGGTAGTCGGTGAAGAACTTGTTCAGCGCTTCGGTGTCCGCCGACCGGCTGGGAACGATGAAGCCGTGTTCCGTCAGCGTCACCAGAGCTTCGCGCTCATCGCCGGTGAGCTGTTCAGGCGCCAGCGACGCGGGGTCGCTCGACAAGCGATCGAGCAGACTGGCAACCTCGTCCGCGACGATGAGCTGCGCGTCGGTAAGGGTGTTCATCAGGAACACCTCGCCCCGCTCCGGGAGTGGGACACGAAGGTTGAACATTGACTGCTGCATAGCGCTGTTATGGAAAACGGAGGCGAACGCGCCGGACGGGGCAGATCGCGCGTTCGTTGTGTCTGGCCGCGTATCAAGCCCGTACTTATTCGCTTACGCTGAAGAGCAACGCCTGTTCCAGCGGAGGGCATAGAAACCGTGCAGAACCTAACTTTTTGTGAAACAAGGACTTGCGAAGATAAGCGCTCACAAAATGCTGAGGGCCTGAAAAGGCGACGGGCTAATCGATTAGCCGAAGGTCTTACGAGTCCGTCTGACGCGAACTCAGTAAACGACTAAAAATCAGGTGGTTTATTTCACCCGCCAGTGACTTGCCCTGGGTGGCCAATGGATTGGCCGGGTTTTACGCCCCGCGCAGCTTTTTGGCGAGCTCGCGGATGTCGAGGCGGTCCATCTTGAATTTCAAGGTGCTCAGCGGAATGCCGAGGTAGCGTGCCGTGGCGGTGACGTTCCAGCCCGATTTCTCGAGCGCCCGCAGGATGAAGTTCCGCTCGAACGTGTTGGTCGCTTCCTGAAAGAGGCTCTCGCCCTGAGAGGGCACCCGGTCGAGCTGGGCGAAATGAAATTCAAACGGCAGATCCTCGTCGGTGATCCAGTCCTTGTCGCTCACCGCCACCAGCCGCTCGATCAGGTTTTCGAGCTCGCGTATGTTGCCCGGCCACCAGTAGTTCGACAGGATTTGGAGCGTTGAGTCGGAAATGCCCTGGATGTTCTTCCGGAACCGCGCTTTGTAGCGGTGGAGGAAAAATCGCGCCAGCTCGGGAAGATCTTCGACGCGATCGCGCAGCGGCGGCAGCTTGATGGGGATGACGTTAATCCGGTAGAAGAGGTCTTCCCTGAACCGGCCCTCTTTGACGGCCTTTTCGAGGTCGACGTTCGTCGCGGCAATCAGGCGGAAATCGGTCTTGATCGGCTTCGCCCCACCGACCCGCTCGATCTCGCCTTCTTGAATCGCGCGCAGGAGCTTCGCCTGCAGCTCGAGCGGCAGATCGCCGATCTCGTCGAGAAACAACGTGCCGCCCGATGCCAGCTCGAATTTCCCAAGCTGCTGCTTCAGCGCGCCGGTGAACGATCCCCGCTCGTGGCCGAACAGCGTGCTCTCGACGAGCTCGCGCGGTATCGCGGCCAGGTTGACCGCGATGAACGGCGCGTCGGCGCTGCCGCTCTCGCGATGGATGAGCCGGGCGAGAAGTTCCTTGCCTGTACCGCTCTCGCCGAGAATCAGCACGGTCGCTGACAGCTTCGCCACCTTCTGCACGAGGTCGACGATGTCCCTGGTCAGTTTGCTGGGCCCGACGACGAACTCGCGATCGCCCTGGTCGGCGACCTGCGCGCTCAGCGTCATCACCTGACGGTTGAGGTCCTGACGCTCGCTGGCGTTATGCACGAGCGACCGGATGGTCTCGTAGTCGAACTCTTTGGTGGTGTAGTGGTACGCGCCGTATTTCATGGCGCGCACCGCCGTCTCGATCTCGGTGATCGCAGAGATCATGATCACTTCGATGAGGCTGTAGTTCTCTCTGACGATGCGCAGCACGTCGAACCCGTCGATGCCCGGCAGCCGTACATCGAGCAGCATCAGATCGACGTCTTCGCGGTTCAGGATCGCGAGCGCGGCTTCGCCGGTCGCGGCCCGCAACACACGATACTCGCGCCTGAGAATCGCATTCAGGGTGTCACGCATCCCCTCGTCGTCGTCGACGATGAGGACCGTCTTCGGCTTGGGATTCATGGGAAAAGCCGCGAGTATTGTATCCCGTTTGCCGCCGTCGCTCGCCGCGCCGGCCCGAGTTCTGGCGTGGCCGCGCCGCGGCGCCACGCGTGTACGTCGCGAAGCCGGGCCTTGCTTGACACCCTCGAGTGCGTCCAGTAAGTTGCCCAGTTTGGGGCCTCGAGCAAGAGGTCTCCTGTTTTGATTTCTCCTGCGGTCTCTGGAGCGCCCATGGCGAACGAGTTCGATGTAGTGGTGATTGGCGCTGGTACGGGCGGATACGTTGCGGCGATCCGCGCGGCACAGCTGGGACAAAAGGTCGCCGTCGTCGAGAAGCAGAAGGCGCTCGGCGGCACGTGCCTGATCTGGGGTTGCATCCCGACCAAGGCGCTGCTCGAGCACGCCCACGCGTTCAAAGTCGTCCAGCAGGTGAAGGAGTGGGGCATCACTATCGGTGAGGGCGCGGTCGGCATCGACATGAACCAGGTGCAGACGCGCAAGGATCGCGTGGTGTCCGGGCTCACCAAGGGAATCGAGTTCCTGTTCAAGAAAAACAAGATCACGTGGATCAAGGGCACCGCGTCGATTACCGGCCGCGGAGCAGTCGACGTCTTCGAAGGCGAGAAGCAGACACTGACGGCAACGAAGGACATCGTCATCGCCACCGGGTCGGCCCCGCGCAGCGTGCCGGGCGTCGAGATCGATCGCAAGCGCATCATCACGAGCGACGAAGCGATCGGCCTGCGCGAAGTGCCGAAGTCGATGATTATCCTGGGCAGCGGAGCGGTCGGTGTCGAGTTCGCGTCGATCTTCCGCCGCTTCGGCAGCGAGGTGACGATCATCGAGTTACTCCCGCGCATCGTGCCGGCGGAAGACGAAGCGATCTCGGCCGAGTTGACGAAGTCGTTCAAGAAACAGGGCATCACGATCCACACGGGCACGAAAGTGACCAAGGCGTCCCCGTCCGCGACCGGCGTGACGGTGGAAGCACAGCTGCCGGATGGCGCAGTGCAGCCCATGACCGCGGACTACCTGCTGGTCGCGACGGGGCGTGGCCCGGTTACTCAGGGGCTGGGAGTGGAAGGTCTCGGGCTGAACATCGACCGCGGCTACATTACGGTGGACAACCTGTACCGGACCGGCGTGCCCGGCTTTTCCGCTGTTGGCGACGTCATCTCGTTCGGCGCAGGGTCGGCGCCGCATCCGCAGCTCGCGCACGTGTCGTCCGCGGAGGGCATCATCGCTTCGGAGCGCATCGCGGGGCAGACACCCAAGCCAATCAACTACAACCACGTGCCCGCCTGTACGTATTGCGACCCGGAAATCGGCAGCGTCGGACTGACCGAGCGCGAGGCGCAGGAACAGGGATACGACGTGCGAGTCGGGACCTTCCCTTTTTTTGTTCTCGGGCGCGCCAAGATGGCGAACGAGAGCGAGGGATTCGTGAAAATCGTGGCCGACAAGAAGTACGATGAAGTGCTCGGCGTGCACATGATTGGCCCCCGTGCGACGGAGCTGGTCGCGGAGGCCACGCTGGCGTTGCGCCTCGAGTGCACGGTCGAGGAGTTGATTCGAACGATTCACGCACACCCGACCTTCTCTGAAGCCGTCGGAGAAGCCGCACATGCGACGCACGGTGCGGCGATTCATATGTAGGGCCGGAATAGACAATGGCGAAAACAGTCGTAATGCCGCAGATGGGCGAGTCGGTTGCCGAAGGCACCATCGTCCGCTGGCTGAAGAAGGTCGGAGATCCGGTCGAGCGGGACGAGCCCCTTTTCGAAATTTCGACCGACAAGGTGGATGCGGAAATTCCGTCGCCGAGCGCCGGTGTCTTGAGCGAGATCAAAGTGAAGGAAGGGGAGACGGTGCCGATCAACACCGTCGTCGCGGTCGTGGACGAGAACGCCACAGCCGCGAAACCTTCTTCCGCCTCCAAGCCCAGCGCACCCAGCGCACCTGCCGCACCCGTCGCACCCGTCGCACCTGTCGCACCTGTCGCACCTGTCGCACCCGTCGCACCTGTCGCACCTGTCGCACCTGTCGCACCTGTCGCACCTAGACGCACCTAACGCACCTGTCGCACCCAACGCACCCGTCGCACCTAAATCTGCCCGCACCGTTCCTCCGACAGCACCCAGTTCGGCAAGGGCCTGGTCCGCGGCGGAAGCGCGCAACCTTCGGCTTTCCCCTGTCGTCAGGAAGATTGCCGGCGAGCATCACATCGACGTGCGCAACATCGCGGGCAGTGGAGCCGGCGGCCGCGTCACGAAAGGCGACATCCTGGCCTACATCGACGCCGGCAGCCCGGTCTCCGCGCCCCCGTCACAGACGGCGGCGCAGGCGGCTCCGCTGTTGGCGCCAAATCCCGCGGCCACGGCCGGGCTTGCAGCTGACCAGTACCGAGCGAACGCCGATGAGCGTGATGCGCCGGAAGATCGCCGAGCACATGGTCATGAGCCGGCGTACGTCGCCGCACGTGCACTCGGCGTTCGAGATCGACTTCACGAAGGTCGACGAAATCCGGAAAGCGAAGAAGGCCGACTACGAAAAGGCCGGCGGCAAGCTCACCTACATGTCGTTCATCACGAAGGCATGCGCCGAAGGCCTGAAGAAGGTACCCATCGTGAACGCGTCGGTGGACGGGTCGGACATCATCTACAAGAAGGACATCAACATCGGCGTCGCTGTTGCGCTGGACTGGGGCCTCATCGTGCCGGTGCTCAAAAACGCCGACCGGCTGAGCCTGCTCGAGATCAGCAAGGGCATTGCCGACCTCGCCGCGCGCGCGCGCGACAAGAAGTTGAAGCCCGAAGACGTGCAGGGCGGAACCTTCACCATCACGAACCCCGGCGTGTTTGGCGCGCTGTTCGGCATGGCGATCATCAGCCAGCCGCAGGTGGCGATCGTCGGTGTTGGCGCGGTAGAGAAGCGGCCGGTCGTGCTCAACGATGCGATCACCATCCGGCTGCGCGCGTATCTGACGATCGGATACGACCACCGCGTGATCGATGGCGCGATCGCCGACGAGTTCATGCAGGTCGTCAAGAAGATGATCGAGAACTGGGATCCGGCCGACGCGTAGCTTCTGGCCGCGGCGCTTTTCGGCAGAGAAAATACAGGCCCCCTGGCTGCCGTCCCTCTGCGACGATCTCGAACCCGGCGGACGTGAGCATCGTCCTCCAGCGCTCGGGAATCGCGCGTGGATGATGTGCCATGGGCGGCGAAGCAAACCACACCCAGCCGTCCACGTTCACAATCGTCAGCAGAAACTCTCCTCCGGGCTTCAGCACCCGCGCCGTATCGGCGAGCGCCTTCGGAATGTCGCGGCGGGGCAGGTGATCGATCGCGGCCACGCTTATTGCGGCGTCGAATTCGGCGTCGCCAAACGGCAACTGCCGTGCGTCACCGACTCGTGCAGCGGCCCTGTCCGCGACGCCGGCGATGCGCGCATTGTTCATCAGCCGATCTGGCGTGTTGCCCTCGATTCCGAAATAGCCGCTGTAGATGTCGACCGCGGTGACGGTCACGCGCGGCTTTGCCAGCAGCAGTCCCACTGTTGCGCGGCCGGATCCGGCGCCGATATCGACGACCCGGCCGATTCCACCGGGGAGAAACCGGTCCGTCACCGGCGCCAGAGGCAAATTGAGGCGGAACAGCCCATGAATGACCACCGACGCTGCGATCCCCCAGCAAGCCACGAGCCCGAATGCGACGACAATCGGGCGGCGCCAGCGAAGACGCCAACCGAGGACCGCGAGTCCGCCAAACACAACGATTGGGATGATTTGGCCCCAGGTGATCCACCAGCTGTAGCCGAAGTCATAGGTGAGAGGCGTAGTCATGAGGCGAGGATGCCTGTCCGGTCGTGAACCGGGCCTGAACGGTTCATTCAGCGGCCGTTCAGCATTAACCTAGCACCCTGAGAACGACTCATGAGAGTACTGGTCGCCGAAGACGACATCTCTCTCTCGAAACAGGTTGCGGATGCCCTGGCTGCCGCGGGATATGCGCTTGACTGTGCGTTCGATGGGGAGCGGGCGGATTTTCTTGCACGCACCGAGCCCTACGATGCGGTCGTGCTCGATCTCGGCCTTCCTCGTGTCGACGGTCTCACCCTTCTCCGCGGGTGGCGCAGCGCCGGCCTCGATGTGCCGGTGCTGGTGCTCACCGCCCGGGCGAGCTGGCACGAAACGGTTCAAGGTATCGACGAAGGGGCGGACGATTACGTATCGAAGCCGTTCAGAATGGAAGAGGTACTTGCGCGATTGCGAGCCCTGATTCGCCGATCGAGCGGTCATCTTCAACCTGCCCTGCACTGCGGCGCCGTAGTGCTCGATCCGAGAGTGGCGCGCGTCACCCGCGAGGGCGTTCCAGTGAAGCTGACGAGCCATGAGTTCCGCGTGCTCTCGTACCTGATGCATCATCGCACACGGGTCGTCTCGCAAGGCGAGCTGACCGAGCATATTTATGCGCAGGATTTCGATCGTGACTCGAACACGATTGAAGTTTTCGTTGCGCGTCTCCGGCGCAAACTCGGGTCCTCGCTGATCGAGACGGTTCGAGGTCTCGGCTATCGCATCGCCCCATGAGCGAATCACTGTCTCTGCGAAGCCGGATCCTGTTCGGCGCCGCCCTGTGGAGCGTCGGATTGATAATCATGGCCGCGGCGGCTCTCGTGGCCGTCGCCGAGTCGCATCCTCGTGCCCGCATGTCGATAGCCCGTTCCGTTCACGGTCCGTTTCAGCAGCCGCTCGTGCTGACGTTCGGTGTCTTCTGCCTGGCCGCAGGGTTCCTGCAAGTGCGCCGCGGCGTGTCGCCAATCAACGGCCTGAGGACGCGCCTGGCGGGCTTGCACACGGGTCGCGATCGGCGCGTTGACGGTACCTACCCCGCAGAGGTCCAGCCGCTCGTCAATGATCTGAATGCGCTGCTCGATCAACGTGAGCACGCAGTGCGACGAGCTGTGGCGAAAGCCGGAGATCTGGCCCACGGGCTGAAGACGCCTCTTGCGATCCTTGCAAATGAAGCAGAACGCGCCGAAGCTGCCGGTCAGTTTGATTTCGCTGCGGCGGTGTCGCAGCAGGTCGATCGAATGCGCCGCCAGGTCGACTATCACCTCGCTCACGCGCGCGCGGCCGCATCCGGAGTGAGCGCAGGCGGCCGGTCGTCGGTCAGCGAATCAGCCGGTGGACTGGCGCGCGCGTTGGCCCGGCTGCACGCGCAACGGGGGGTGGCGATACACATAGAAGTGGCAGCGAGATTAACCGTTCGCGTTCACCGCGAAGATCTCGACGAGATGCTCGGAAATCTTCTCGACAATGCGTGCAAATGGGCGCGATCCCGTGTGGTCGTTGACGCGTCGGGAAAGGGTGAAGGGGTTGAGATTACTGTGGACGACGACGGAAGCGGTCTGGCAGAAACCATGCGCGAGACCGTTCTGCAGCGCGGAATCAGAGCCGACGAGGCGGAACCCGGCTCCGGCCTCGGGCTGGCCATCGTCCGCGACCTCGCCGGCCTCTATGGCGGGTCGATCACACTCGACGCATCGCCTCTCGGTGGTCTCCGGGCTCGCCTTTGGCTCCCGGTATGACCTCCGCGATACCATCAATATGTGCGTGACTTGGAGATCCGCCGCCTCGGCGTCGTCCCGTATGCCGCGGCGAGCGAGATGCAGCGCAGCCTCGTCGAGGAGCGCCGCGCCGGTCGCATCCCGGACCTGCTCCTTCTTCTCGAACATCCTCATGTCATCACGCTGGGTGTCAAGGTCGATGCGGCGCGCTCGCACCTGATCGCCACCCCCGACATCCTGGCGGCGCGCCACGTCGAACTGCACGAGTCCGGCCGCGGCGGCGACATCACTTACCACGGTCCCGGCCAGATCGTGGGTTACCCGATCCTGGACCTGCGGCCGGATCGGTGCGACGTCCACAAATACGTGCGCGATCTCGAAGACGTGATGGTCCGTTCGGCCGCCGATTTCGGCGTTTCGGCAGGGCGAAGCGAGGGCCTCACGGGGGCCTGGGTCGGTGCCGACAAGCTGGGTGCGATTGGGGTGCGCATCTCGCGCTGGATCACCAGCCATGGATTCGCGTTCAACGTGACCACCGATCTCGACTTCTTCAATCTCATCGTGCCATGCGGCATCACCAGCGGCGGCGTGACGTCCCTGTCACGGGCGGCCGGCCGTGTTGTCTCATCGACTGACGTCGAGGAGTCGCTCGTTCGTCGCTTTGCGGAGGTATTCGGCCGCACGGTAGTCGAAACGCAGACGTTGCGAAGCGGCGCGGGGCGAAGGGGCCCCGCAAGCGAAGCAACGGGAGCGGGGCGGGGGGCCCCCGCGACTAATCGATGAAAATGATCTACCGGCCCACCGTGCTGACGTTACTGGGGTTCGCGGTGACGATCGCCGCCATCTCGGGAACGACAGGCTACATTCTGGGCCGGGCACCTTCGTTGCCAGGCGTGCTGCCTGTCCATTTCGATCGCTACGGTATTGCCGATCAGTTCGTGCCGACTTCCTACACGATTGCGCTGGTTCCGGTCTGGATACAACTGAGCCTGGCCGTGGTGTTCGGAGCGATCGCGGGAGTGCTGCTGTATCGGTCGCAGCACGTGCGGAGCGCCGTCGAAAACGAGACGAGCCGCCGCGAACGAGAGCGCATGCTGATGACCTCCGAGGCGATCAGTCTGCTCTGCGCAATCTGGGTCACGTTTCAGGGCCTGCTCGCCATACGCCTGGTGATCATGTGGCAACGCATGTGCTGCGGCCTGGGCGCTATTTATTACCAGAGCCTCGTCGTTGCCATCGTTCTCTCGGCGATTGTTGCGGTCAGGGCTGCCGTCTACGTTCAGTACCCCAAGCCGGTGATCGGCGACATGAACAGCGCCCATTGGCGGCTGCGGGGCATCTATTACAACCCGAACGAGCCCTCTCTCTTCGTGCCCCTCCGAAGCGGCGCCGGCTGGACACTCAATTTTGGAAGGCCGCAAGCCGTTCTATTCTTTGGGGTTGTGCTGTTCGTGAGCATCTGGGCGCCGGTGCTCATCCTCAGGGTGCTCCTCGGGGAATAAAAGCCCCCCCTCCGGTGTTCTATTAGGTAGAGGACACCAATGGCAGCAACAACACGGAATCTGGTCGAACGGCTGAAGGGGCATGACCCCGCGGCGGTGACGGACCTCTCCAATACCTACGGCGCCAAGATCTATCAGCTCGCATTCCGCTATCTGCGAAACCGCGAGGACGCCGAAGAAGTGGCGCAGGACGTCCTGCTGAAGGTGTATCAGAAAATCGACGCGTTCCGCGGAGACGCGGCGCTTTCATCGTGGATTTACCGCATCACGTTCAACACGGCGATGTCCCGGCTCCGCGAGTTCAAGCAGAATCTTCCCAACGTCGTGGAGAAGACGAGCGACGAGGAAACGGGAGCGCCAATCAAGCGCGAGATCGCCGATGGGCTACCGCTCGCCGACGAGGCGGTGCTGCGGGCGGAGATGCGTCAAGTGCTGGTCGGCGCGTTGAAAGAGCTGCCGCTTTTATATCGAGCGCCGGTTATTCTGCGCGACGTTCAGGGACTGACGACTGAAGAAGCGAGCGCGGTGCTCCACGTCAAGGAACAAACGCTCAAGTCGCGCCTGCATCGCGGACGGCTGATGCTGCGCGAACAACTCGCCGATTTCTCCGGCGGATTATCACTGCACTAAGAAATACTTGAACAGAAGGTCAGGAGTTCAGGAGACGTCCTTTGGAAAAGGGCTTCTTGTTCTCCTGATCTCCTGTGATGTTACGGACGGTTCGCCAACTCGACCGTCGCCTTCACTTCTTTTCCCTCACGCAACACGACGACGTCGACCTTATCGCCGGGCTTTCGCTCGCGCAGCGCGAAGGTGAAGTCGTACAACGTCTTGATCGGCGCTCCGCCGAAGGAAATCATCACGTCCCCGCCCCTGAGCCCGGCTTTCGCTGCAGGGCTGCCCGCCCGCACTTCCGCAAACTTGACCCCCTGGCCTTCGTTCGCGAAGTCCGGAACGGATCCGAAATACGGGCCGTAACCGGATACCGCTCCAACGTTGCCGCTCGAGTGCGCGTCCTGGGGCTGGACTGTGTCGATGAACTCCGGGCGATGCGCGCGGTTTGCGATCTGCCTGGCCAGTGCCAGCGCCAGATCAGCCACGCCGGCACCCCCCGCGGCGTCGATCTTTTCCCATGTATCGCTCGGCCGGTGGTAGTCCGAGTGGAATCCTGAGAAGAAGTTGATGGCCGGAATTTTCCTCAGCAGGAATGTCGCGTCATCGCTTGCGCCTGCGCCGGGTCCTCCGCGCAACGCCCGCAACTTCAGAGGGCTTGCCGTCTCGGCGGCTTTCAGATCCTGTTCGATTGAAGGCGAATTCCCGAGGCCGTCGACCATGATCCGACCGCCCGCGCGCCCGACCATGTCCAGGTTGATCATGGCGACGATGTTGGCGAGCGGCTGCGTCGTGTGATTCACGTAATAAGAGGAACCCAGCAGCCCGTGCTCTTCACCGGCGAACGTCATGAAAATGAGACTCCGCCGAAAGTCCTTGCGCGCTTCTACCGCCGCCTTCGCCATTTCGATGATCGCAGCCGTGCCGGAGGCGTTGTCGTCGGCGCCGTGGTGAATCTGCCCGCTGCTGCCCTGAGTCATCGAGAACCGCGCGCTTCGGCCGAGGTGGTCGTAGTGCGCGCCGAGGATGACGACTTCGGATTCCGCCGCGGGATCGCTGCCTTTGAGCATCCCGATGACGTTGCGAACGGGACGCTTGACCCTCGCGGTGCGATCCACCGCAGTGACGCTGATGTCTGACAGCGCGCGCGACTTCGGCGCCAGGTCGCGATCGATCTCATCGGCCGCTGTTTCCAGGATCAGCCTTGTTCCGAGCGCACGCTGCACGAGATCACGCGACACGTAGAACACCGGAAGTCCAAAATCTTCGGCTTGCGGCTCGCGCAGCCAGCGGCGGAACCTGTCGGTCGCCGCCCTGTGGTTGGGGTCGTCTACCACCAGAATCGCCCGCGCCCCCTGTTTCCTCGCCACCTCGACCTTGCGCATCATCGTCGAGTGCGTCGTGTTGGTCTGCCCTTCGAACGCGCTGCGGGCGTCGTTTTCCTGCGGCTCATGCGTGAAGATCAGCACCGCTTTGCCGTTCGCGTCGATGCCGGCGTAGTCGTCGTACCGCATGGCCGGCGCCGATATGCCGTAGCCCGCGAACACGAGGTCCAGCGGTGTGGAAGCGGACTGATCGCCCGTGGTCGAGACCAGCTCGTAGTCGCGGCCGATCTCGAATGTGACCGACCCCCGGCCGGCCTGCATCGTGAAAAGATTGCCCGGTTCGACCGAAAGTCCCGTCGTCATTTCGAAGGATTGAAAGAACGTCCCGTTGTCGCCGGCTGGTGTCAGGCCAGCGTCCCGAAACTCCTTCGCGATGTAATCGGCCGCGGCTTCGAGGCCAGGCCCGCCGTTCCCGCGCCCCTCCAGCTGATCGGACGCGAGGTATTTCACGTGTTCCAGATAGGTCTTGGGATCGATCCGGCGTGGATCGGCATGTGTGGACGCGAGGCCCAGGACCGCGAGAAGGAGGACGACCGGCGATATACGTTTCATTGCATAACCTCATCTACGACGACTTGATCGCGGCTTGTCAGCGTCGGGTGCATCACGCGCTGCAATCCATCGGGGCCTATCGACACGGGCCACGCGCAGACCGGCGCTTTCGTTCCATTGTCCCTGTCGAGCGACACGAATGCGCTCACGATGCGGCGCGATCCCTGGCCGGCGGCCTCGCAGAACAGCGCAGCCGCGGTGCCCAACGCGCTCGTGCCCGGTGGCCAAAGGCCTCTCAGCCGACGTTCGACCTGATTCAGCTGCGGCGGAGTCAGCAGTGTGGTGAGGGCGTGACCGCCCACCGACGCATCACTCCAGGGAATCACGAATTTGTCCGGCCGTCCGATGACAGTCAGCGCTACCTGATTTGACGCGGCGCGGGCCTCGATGGCTACGAGCGCGCGCGCTGTCGCGGCAAGCGCTTCCGGAGCCGAGCCGATCACCCTGCGGCGGGGAAGCCCCAGTTCGTCGAAACCCTGCTGCATGAGCGCTCGCTGGCTTGCCCCGGCGCAGATGACCACCGATCGATCCAGGAATCCTCCTCTGCCAAGGCGCCGGAGCAGATCCAGGCCCTGCTCGCCGCCCCACTCGTCCGCGGAATCCACGCGATCGGCAATCACGATCGCCGCCGCGCCCGCTGCGGCGGCCAGATCCGCCGAGCCTTCGACTCGCGTATCCGATCGGCAAATCGGCCCGGCTTGCATCAGGTCCAGCGCCTTGCCGGCTGCGACCGCCGCCTTCTCGTCGATCAGGCGCACCAATTCCACGCGCGAGCGCGACGCCAGAGCCCGCGCGACGGCTCCGCCGATTTCGCCCGCGCCGATGATCGCGACCAGGGACATCCCGCCGTAAATATTACTCGTGGACCCCTGTGAGCCATTCCGGCGGCTCCGATCGCGTGCGCTCCTTGCGGATATCCTCCTGGCTGAGGTCGGGGTTGCTCAACGGATTGCTGAACGCGGGGTTGGTCAGGAATTTTTCGTCGGTGAGCGTTTTGAGAAACGCCACGAGATCTTCGACCTCCCGCGGAGTGATCGCGAATCCCCGGACTCTGTCGCTTTTCGGCCGCGGGTAGCGTCCGCCGTTTGCATAATGCCGCACCACGTCTTCGAGCGTGTCCACGCTGCCGTCGTGCATGTAGGGCGCCGTCACGGCGATGTTGCGCAACGTGGGTGCGCGGAACTTGGCCGGCTCTGCGGCAACCCCAGTGTCGTGAAAAAACGCTTCAGGATCAGACGGCATCGTGCCGGTGAACATCGTCGGACCTGAAATATTGACGCTCCCGTGACATTCGCTGCATTTCAGGCGATCGGAGAAAAAGAGCGAGACGCCGCGCTTTGCGGCCGGCGACATCCCGCGGTGATCGTCCCTGTAGAGATAACGATCGAATGCGGAGTCCGCGGACACGAGCACCCGCTCGAACGAGGCGATCGCCCGGACGATGTTCGGCAGCGTGACCGGCGACGCTTCACCTGGAAACGCGGCGCGAAAGCGCTCGTTGTAGGCGCGATCCACGACGAATCGTTCGAGCACCTCGGTTTCGTTTCCCTTCAGGCCCATTTCGACGGGGTGCTCGTTGTACATCGGCACCTCCATCTGCGATTCGAGGCTCCACCGGCGATCGTCCCATCCGAACGACGCGTTGTAGACGACGTTGGCCAGCGACATGCTCGAACGGGGATGTGCGCCGCCCGTGGAGCCTACGGCGCGCGCCAGCCCGTCGGTGAACGCCAGCGCCTGCTGATGGCAGCTCGCGCACGAAAAGGTACCGTTGCCCGACAGCTGCGGATCGTAGAACAGGAAGCGGCCGAGCTCGACTTTGGCTGCGGTGAGCGGGTTGTCAACCGGAACCTTGGGTACCGGAAACCATCGCGGCACACGGCTCGCAAAAAATTCCGACGCAGAGGACTGCGCGGAGACGGGCCATGAGACCACCGCGAGGACGATGACGCCGGCGACGCCGAGCCAGGTACTTCACTCGCGCTACTTCCAGTCCGGCGAGTTGTGGCCGAGGTTGCCAACCGACATGGCGAGACTGTCGCGCTCTGTCACCCATGCGCCGAACGCGTCCAGGGTTGCGGCGTCGACGCCTGCCGGCTCGACGCGGCGCTTGCCGACCCACGTCTTCATGGCTTTCAGCAGCACGTTCGACGCGGTGCGATCGGCGACGAACAGCTGCATGTATGCGTTTTTCGCGTCGTCGATCCGGTTGAGGCCGAGGTACGCTTCGGCTCTATATTCGATCGCTTCGGAGAAGGTGGGGGCGAGCTTGAGCGCGCGATCGTAGCTTTCCAGAGCACGGGTATAGTTGCCGATTTTTCGGTACGAGTAGCCCAGTGCGTTGTGAGCGCGGTAATTATCAGGAGCGTGCGCCGTTGCAGTCTGCAGGTCTTTCACCGCCGCCTCGAACTCCTTCCGCGCGCCTTTCGGATTGTCGGCCTCGAGGCGCTCAGCCGTGTCGAGCCGCTTCAACCCCTTGGTCAACGCCTCTTCGGCGACCGTCGCCGCCGGCTTCTTTGACGTCGGCTTCTCCTCCGTTTTACTGCGGATCGCGAGCAGTCCGGCGCTGGAGAAACACACGAAGGCGAGCGCGATGGTCGCGCCAGTCAGACTCCGGGACATTCCATACTCCTCGTGGTGCTATTGTAGCCGCTTGGTGCTATTGCGACGCGTTTCTTGGGCCCCCGCTATTGTGGTGGGTTTGGTGGTTTCTCCAAATTTTTGCCCGGGAACCGCCGCCCAGTCCCGCCCCGACCGGTTCGAGGAATGGCTGAGCGCGACCGAGGCGCACCAGCCTGGAAATATCGGCAAGGGCGGGATCGATCTCGCCACATGGGCCGGCGACGAGCTCGAAGCCGCGGTCGCCGCGGCGAAGCGGCAGGCGCGAGCGCTCGCCAAGTCCGACGTCGAGGCGGCCAACAGGATGTTGCTGCGGGGCGCTGGCTTGCACGCCGACATCGCCCAGCTCATACCTGACGAAGTCGTTCAGCGATCGCCGCGCCAGCTGAAAATGTATACCGTTGCCGACGGAAGATGGGAGAGCGTGCGCTACGCGAGCATGCACTGGATGCTCGGCCGTTCGCTGCTCGAGGCAATTACGCCCTCCGCCGCGGCGCATCCAGAAGTGCTTGCCTGGTATCGGGAGACGAGTGGCGACCTGCTGCGGCTGCGATCCCACGCCGAAGCCGTGCCGCATCTTGCCCGGGCGCGGCAGCTGTTCCCCGCCGACACCGAGGTGCTGTTTTACAGCGGGTTTCTTCACGAGCGTTTTGCTTCGTCGTTGCTGCAGGCGGGCGCCGAATCGCTTCTCGAGGCGAACCGCGAGGGCGCGTCGTTGAGCTCGCGCCGAAGCGAGCTGACGCGAGCTGAGCGCTTTTTCCGCAGCGTTCTTGTGAACGATCCGCAACATCTCGAGGCGCGTGTGAGACATGGAAACGTGCTCGGCGGTCTCGGCCAGCACGACGCGGCGGTACTCGAGCTTCGAAGAGCCATCGAGGACGGCGCGAGCGCGAGGGCGGAGCTGCGGTATCTCGCGCACCTCTTGCTCGGCCGCGAAAGCGAGGCCGTCGGCGACTACGCTGCGGCGCGAGCGGAACTCGCGCGCGCCGCCGAGCTGTACCCCAACGCGCAGACTCCCCGGCTGGCTCTGAGCTACATCGCTCGCCGCTCGGGCAATCGCGCGGCGGCGCAAGGGGAGCTGCAGGCGCTCGCGAAACTGCCCCGACAGGAAACGCGCCGGCCAGATCCGTGGTGGACATACTTCGACCTTCGGTAATCGCCGTTGCGCTCGCGATCGCCTGCACCACGCCGGCGGTCGGAGAGAGCCAGACGTTCACGAGCCGCATCGAAGCCGTCAGGGTCGATGTGCTGGTGACGCAGCAGGGCCGCCCGCTCCAGGGGCTGAGCCCGGCCGACTTCGACGTGTTCGACAACGGCGTGAGACAACGAATCGATCACGCCAGCTTCGAGCAGATTCCATTGAACGTGGTGTTGGCACTCGACATGAGCGCCAGCCTGCAGGGACTGCGTCTCGGGCATCTTCAGACGGCGGGACGAACCGTGCTCAATGGATTGAAGCCGGGAGATCGCGCCGCGCTCGTCACGTTCAGCCACGTCGTCACGCCGACGCTCGGCCTCACCGCGGATCTCGATCGCGTGCGCGCCGCGCTCGACCAGAGCCAGGGCGAAGGTCTCACGTCGCTGATCGACGCCGTTCACGCCGGCATGTTGATGGGGGAGTCGGATGCCGGGCGCTCGCTGATGATCGTGTTCAGCGATGGCGTCGACACGTCGAGCTGGTTGTCGGCTGAATCGGTGCTCGAGGCCTCACGCCGGGGAGACGTGGTGGTCTACAGCGTCGAGATCGGCGAACGGAAAGCCAGCTTCCCGCGCGATCTCAGCGAGTCGACCGGAGGGCGTGTATTTGCCGTCGAGTCGACGAAAGATCTGTCCGCGACCTTCGCCAGAATTCTCGAAGAGTTCCGCATGCGATACCTGATCAGCTACTCACCCGAAGGAGTGGCCCCGGGCGGCTGGCATCAGCTGGAGGTTCGGGTGCGAACGCGCGGCGCCGCGGTGAAAGCGCGGCCTGGGTACTTCGCAGGGCAATAGGAATTCTCATATAGTTGAGCGGATGTCTCTTCAAGGCAAAGTTGCGATCGTCACCGGCGGATCACGCGGCATCGGCCGCGCAATCGCAGCGGCCCTGCTGCAGGAAGGGGCCAGCGTCGCCGTCACCGGTGTCAGCAAGGATCATCTTCAGGAAGCCGAGGCAGAGCTCTCTCGAGTCGCCGCCGGCGATGCGCGCGTGCTCACGTTTGCCGCCGACGTCCGCGATCATCTCGCCGTGGAGTCGTGCATGGATGAGACCGCCCGCAGGCAAGGCGGCCTCGACATCGTCGTCAACAACGCCGGCGTCGGATGGTTCGGCAGCGTGGAATCGCAAGGGCACGACGACTGGCGCCGCGTGATGGATACCAACGTCACCGGCATCTTCAACTGCTGCAAAGCAGCGATACCGCATCTGCGCCGACGCGGCGGCGGGTATATCGTCAATATCAGCAGCCTGGCCGGGACGAATCCCTTCGTCGGGGGCGCGTCGGTACTGCGCGTCGAAAGCCGCGGTCGACGTCTTCAGCGAAGCGCTCATGCAGGAGGTCAGGCAGGACGGCATCCGCGTGAGTTACATCAAGCCGGGATCGGTGAACACCGACTTCATGGGCCACGCCGATCCGAACAACGAGTGGAAGCTGCGGCCGGAAGACGTCGCGCAGGTCGTCGTGGACCTCGTGTCGCACGACCGGAGAAGCCTTGCCAGTCGCGTCGACCTCAGACCGTCGCGGCCGCCGAAAAAATAACGCGCGCATGCCCGAGGCGATCGCCCAGTACAAAATTCTCGAACCGCTCGGCAGCGGCGGACTCGGCGACGTATTCCGCGCGCGCGACACGGCGCTGGGGCGGACGGTGGCGGTCAAGTTACTGATGTTGTGGCGATGATCATCGATACCCGCGCGGTTCCTCCGTTCCAGAAGAACGGCTATGTCGTTGGCTGCGAGACCACCAGTGAAGCCGTCATCATCGATCCCGGTGATGAGGTCGAGATGCTTCTCGAGATCGTCGCGGAGCGTTCGCTCGATGTCCGCGGCGTGCTGCTGACTCACGCGCACGTGGATCATGTAACCGGGGTGGGACGCGCGAAGCAGGCGTTCGACGTTCCTGTGTACCTTCACCGCGACGATCAGTTTCTGTACGACGCCGCGCCGCAGCAGGCTGCGTTCTTCGGACTGCACTGCCCGCCGCTTCCGCCGATCGACCGGTACTACGACGGGACGCCGCTGTCGTTCGGACGGTATGAAATCAGCGTTCATCACACGCCAGGCCATTGCCCGGGCGGCGTGTGCCTCGCCATTGGCTCAGCGGGCGCGGCGAAAGAAGATCTCTTTGTCGGCGATACGCTGTTCGCAGGCTCGATTGGACGAACGGACCTTCCGGGAGGCGACTACGCGACGCTGATTCGCTCCATCACGACCGTGCTGTTCGCCTTTGGCGATAACGCGAGAGTGCGCTCAGGCCATGGTCCGATGACGACAATCGGGCAGGAGCGCCGGACAAATCCCTTCCTTAACAGTACGTAGGGTCCGGAACAGTACGTAGTGTCCGGCTTTAGCCGGACCGACTCTCATTCCGCCCTCGAGACGATCAACTCCATCCGCCCGACGCCCAATCTGTCGCCGCTCTGAAGCGAAGCCGTCTGCACACGCTTGCCGTTTACGAACGTGCCGTTCGTACTGGCGAGGTCTTTCACATGGAGCGCGTCCGTCGTCGCCGTAAGCTGGCAGTGAAGGCGCGAGACGAGTGCGGCGTCGACGATGAATTCGGCTCCGGTTGAGCGTCCAATCGTTTTGACTGATCCGTCGGGCAGGCGGAACGTGATGGGTTCCGCGGCGGTGTCATTCGTTTCGAGAATCCACATTTATCTGGGCGGTGCTGAAGGAAGCGTCTTGTCCAGCCAGGAGACGATTTCGAGGCTGGCGGCCGGAGCGATGGTCCGCTGTGAGAGCGTTGTGTACTCCGCGATCTCGCCGGTTGTCGCTCTCGCGAGCAGATGATTGATGCCGTCGAGCTGCACGAAGTCGGTGGTCTTCGCCCGCGGGCGCGACCGTGCCAGCTGGGCAAGCTGCTCTCCGTGATGCGCCGGCACCTCGCGATCCAGCATCGGCTGCACGATGAGCATAGGCTGCCGCACTTTGACAATCGCCTGCGAAGGCTCGAAGGTGAGAAAGCTGCGATAGAGGGGCGTGTCCACCCGGCGGCGGACCTCGAGCGTGAGCTCTTCCCAGCCTTTGCCAGTGACGACTGCATCGAGGATTTTTTTCTGCTGCTCGACCGCTGCCTGTCGCGCCGGCTCGCCCATACCGGTCTGTTCGAACATGATTCGCTGCTGCTCGAAAATCAGCTCGGTACCGGACATCACGGGCGTTGCGACGAGGCCGATGGCCGAAACCCTGGGCTCTCGTGCGGCGACGAGCATCGCTACCCAACCGCCTTCTCCGTGGCCCACGAGTGAGATTCTCTTGGGGTCGACGTCGCGTCGTTTCGACAGGTAAGTCACGACGGCGCGCGTGTCCGCGGCGTATTCCTCGAGCGTCGCCGATTCGGGGCGGCCGCCGCTCTGGCCCGCGCCGCGCTCGTCGTAGCGAATGACGAGATAGCCGGCATCGGCGAGGGCGTTGGCAAGCTGCGCGAAGATGGGGATCCCCGCGACGAATTCGTCGCGATCGCTTGGCGCGGAACCCGACACGAGCACGATAGCCGGCAGCCGCGCGGGCGCGGGCTTCTTGCCGCCTGCGGGCACCGGGTCCGCTGACATCGGTCTCGACATCGTCCCTGCGAGGCTGAAGCCGTTTGCCGGCACCGACACGTGCTCGTCGTTCGTTCGGCCCATCGTCACGACCCGCGCCGAGACGCCTGCGATGTCTTCGCGCACGACACTCAGCATCTGCGCGGGAATGTCGAGGCGCAGCAGGCGAGAGCCTTCGGTCCACAACTCCATTTCGAGTTTGGCGGTTCCCAGGGCGACCTCGAGCCGCCATCGCCTGGCCGCGATCTTCCGGCCCGGGATCTCAATGGTTTCATCGGTGACGCTGTTCAGCCCGATTGTGACGGCATCCTGCGGTGCGATGTAGGCTTGGAGCTGCGATCCGGGTTGCGCGGTCGCCAGCCTGGCTGCCACTACTTCATATGCACCAAAGATCAAATTGGGCAGGGCGATCGTGTCGGGGGCGACAGTGTGGGTGCGGCGCTCTACCTTGCCGCTTTGGGTGATTTCGCTGACCGCAGTCGTCCCGTTGAATGCGGTGCGTACGAGCCACTTGTTGTTGTTTTCGGTGAGGTTTATCGCAAGCTCGATTGGCCGCCACGAGCGATCGTAGCGGGCCTCCCAGTAATCCATGGCGAGGTTGATCGGCGCCCGCAACTTTCCGGAGCCGCGCAGCGTGTAACCGTCAGGCGATTCGAGGATCGTGACTTCTTCGATGCCTGTATCGGCGCCCCTCACGAAGACGCGGAAGATAGTTCCTGAGCTCGTCTGCGCCGCGGGATGGTATTGCGTCCCGAAGAGGAGCACGGCGATGACGCTAAAATACTGGAGAGACTTCACTCGCCAATCAGGATAACAGATGTTTTCACGCGACCAGTACGACGCCGCACGCCATTCAGCCGTCATCGTCGATCGTTCCTCCGCGGGAACAATCGTGCTGACGGGCGCGGATCGAGCGTCGTTTCTCCATGCCCTGCTGACGAACGACATCGCGGCGCTGACGGCCGGAAAAGGTGTTTACTCCGCCTACCTCACACCTCAGGGCCGTATGATTTCCGACATGCGCGTCATCGAAACCGGCGATCGAATTCTGCTGGGTGTCGAACGTGAGGTCGCCGGCCCTCTGGCGGCGCGCCTGGACAAGCTGATCTTTTCCGAAGATGTTCAGGTGCAAGACGTCACGGAGGACCTCGCCGTGATTGGCGTGCACGGCCCGTCAGCCGCCGCGATGGTCCAGCGCGCCACCGGGCTGCCGGTCGAAGCGCTGTCTAATCAATACGACAACATCTCGAACGGCGGGCTCACGATTGTGAGGGACGACGAGCTGTCGCTTGTCGGGCTCGAGATATACGTCAGCAACAGCGAGGCGGCGGAGCTTCGTGCGAGTCTTGCGGCTGCCGGCGCTGCCGAATTGAACGCTGACACGCATGAAACTCTGAGAATCGAGGCAGGGCGTCCCCGATTCGGGACCGACATGACGACCGAGACGATTCCCCTCGAAGCTGGAATCGAAGATCGCGCGATCAGCTTTACGAAAGGGTGCTATGTCGGGCAGGAAGTCATCATTCGCGTGCTGCATCGCGGCCATGGGCGCGTGGCGCGCCGCCTCGTCTCGATAGTCGTTCCAGATGGAGCCGTGCCTGCGCGTGGCGATAAGATTTTTGCGGGTCCCGCCTCGATCGTCGGCGAAATCACGAGCGCTGCGCACTCCCCCAAAGCAGAGGCGCCGCTGGCACTCGGCTACGTCCACCGCGATTTTGCCGCGCCTGGAAGCGAGCTGACGGTGAATGGCTCACAGGCTCGCGTGTATCAGCCCGTCGATTAACTCCGAATCCGCCGGTGGAAACTCGAGATCGCGGAACTCGGCGCGCGTAATCCAGCGAATCTCCTGACCCAGAATCGGCCGAGGGTCGGCCTCCAACTCAGCACGATAAAAATGCAGATCCACCACGCGTTCTGGGTAGGTGTGTGACGCGTGAAAGATCTTCCGGGCGTTCACCACCATTGTGCCCAGTTCTTCGGCTATCTCGCGCACCAGCGCCGCTTCCTGCGATTCGCCATCGTGTACTTTGCCGCCGGGAAACTCCCAATAGCCCGCCAAATGTGTTCCCTTCGCTCTTCGGGCGATGAGGAACTTTCCGTTCCTTTCGACGACAGCGGCGACGACGACGATCCGCTCAGACATGTTTCTTTGCAACCCGTGGCTGAGTCTCGCGTTTTTCGTGCTCCGGATTATGAGGATAGGCGGAACACAGCGTCGACATCGGGCAGATCAGACATTTGGGTTTTCGCGCCGTGCACAGTGTGGCCCCGAAATCCATCAGCGCCTGGTTGAAATCAAACGCACGACTGTGAGGCACGAGCGCCGCGGAGATCGTCCACAGCACTTTTTTCGTGGCGTGGGACTTGGGCGCGCCTTTTCCCATGAACACGCGGAACAGCACGCGCGCCACGTTTGTATCGAGGATCGCCGCGCGTTCGCGAAACGCGAAGCTGCGAATGGCTCCCGCGGTGTAAGCGCCGATGCCCTTGAACGACAGCAGCGTCGCTTCGTCCGAGGGGAGCTTGCCGCCGTAGTTGGCCACCGCCTCTCGCGCAATCGCCTGCAGCCGCTTCGGCCGGATGTTGTAGCCGAGCGGGCGCCAGGTTTCGGTCACATCGCTCTCGGGCGCGCGCGCGAGCGCCTCGAACGACGGATATCTGTCGAGCCATTCGCGGTATTTCGGCAGCACACGGTCGACCTGCGTCTGCTGCAGCATGATTTCCGACACGAGAATGTGGTACGGGTCGGACGTTTCGCGCCACGGAAGCGTTCGCCCGTTCTTGTCGTACCAGCCGAGCAGTGTGCGGCGGAACGTCCGCCGCGCTGATGGATTGGGCATCGGCGTGGCCGGCTTCCGCCGGTTCTTACGTATACTGGCGGCCATGAAGATTTACACGCGCACCGGAGATGCCGGCGGCACGGCGCTGTTCGGCGGCACGCGCGTGTCGAAGGCCGATCCGCGCGTCGCGGCGTACGGCGAGGTTGACGAGGTGAACGCCTGTCTGGGCGCCGTACGCGCCGAGCGCGAGCTGCCGGCGGACGTGGCGGAGATGCTGGAGCGCATCCAGCGCGACCTGTTCGCCATCGGCGCCCGGCTCGCCGACCCTGCTGAAAAGATCGCGCAGCGCGTGACGAAAACTGCCGTCGGCGACGCCGACATCCAGCGTCTCGAAGAATGGATCGATCGGCTGGAGGCCGAGCTGCCGCCGTTGCGGCGCTTCATCCTGCCGGGCGGGAACCGCGCTGGTTCCCTGCTGCATCTGTCGCGCACGGTATGCCGCCGCGCGGAGCGCGCGATCGTGGCGCTCGGGACCGACGCCGTCGAGGCGCCTCTGCTCGCCTATGTGAACCGCCTGTCCGACCTGCTCTTCGTGATCGCGCGCGCCGTCAATCATCGTGCCGGCCAGGCTGAAGTCGAGTGGTGACCGCGTCGAAGATCTTCCGCGCCAGTTCCTGCGACACCCGCTCCCTCACCGCGCCGCATTCGATCAGCACGCGGCCGCTCGTCGTCTCGATGTCCACATCCCACCGGTCGCGCAGGATCCCGTCCGGCTGCTCGTCGATCGAGCCATTCGCCTGCCCTTTGTCCACCTGGGTGGGGTCTGCCGCCACCGTCGGCCAGCGCGGTGACACGGATGTCGCGATGGGTGATCCGTTGATGAGGACCCGGACTGCCTTGATCGCGTCTTTGTCGATCACGGTGGTCCCGTAATAGAAGTGATCTGCGTCTTCGGTGAACAGCGTCAGCTCGGGATCGGTCGGGAGCTCGACAATGATCGTGCGGCCCCTCGCGATTTCTTCCTCTCTCGCGGCACGATGCCGCTTGCGGTAGAAATGAAGCGTGGTCAGCAGGCTCAGGGCGAAAAAGACGAGCGCCGCGGCCACCAGCGCGGCTACGACGTCGCGCATGACCGCACACAATGCCCCGCGCCCGTGTGACGCCTCCGCGCGCGGCTAAAATAGCATTCTTGCTGAAACCTTCGGATCCCGCTCCTGCCCGCGCCGCGGCTCTTCGCGCCGCCTACGCCGAGTGCGAGCAGCTGGCGAGCAGCCACTACGAAAACTTCCCCGTTGCCTCGCGGCTCGTGCCCCGCGCCATGCGTCCGCACGTCGCGGCTGTCTACGCGTTCGCGAGAACGGCAGACGACTTCGCGGACGAGGGATCGCGTCCGGTGGAAGAGCGGCTCAGGCTGCTGGACGATTGGCAGAGTAGGCTGCACGCGTGCGTGAGAACCAGCGCCGTCCGGGTATCGGGCGGCGAGAGCGGCGACGATCGGATCTTTCTGGCGCTGGGCGAGACGATCCGGGCGTGCAACCTTCCCGTTTCGCTGTTCGACGATCTCCTCAGCGCGTTTCGTCAGGATATCACGGTGAAGCGTTACGACACGTGGGATGCGCTCCTGGACTACTGCCGTCGATCGGCAAATCCGGTCGGCCGTCTCGTCTTGCGGATCGCCGGGTACGACGACGCGCGGCTCGACCAATCGTCCGATGCGCTGTGCACGGCGTTGCAGCTGACGAACTTCTGGCAGGATCTGGAACGCGATTGGATTGCCGGCCGGTTGTACCTGCCGCTCGATGACGTGAGCGCTGAGGCGGCCGACACCCGCGACCTCGACGCCCGCCGTATGACGGAAGCGTGGGTGCGCGTCTTGAGACGTGTGGCTGGACGCACACACGAGTCGTTTATGGACGGGCGGCAGGTGTGCGACGGCGTGAGCGGCCGCCTCCGCTACGAGCTGCGGTTGACGTGGCTTGGAGGCACGCAAATCCTCGAGCGTCTGCATCGCATCGACTACGACGTGTTCGAACACCGTCCGGCTCTGGGCGTCGTCGATGCGCCGTCGCTCTTATGGCGCGCGTTCTTCTGGGGCGGAGCAGGGCGGCGGTCCGCCGCGGCGAAACAATGAAGCAGCGGGCGACTACCTTCTATTATTCGTTTCTCGCGCTTCCCGCGGCCAAGCGGAATGCCATCATCGCGGTGTGGGACTTCTGCCGCGCCGTGGATGACGCCGTGGATGAGCCCGGCGATCGCGATCCTGTTCAAGCGATCACACAGTGGCGGGAGGAGGTCGCGCGTGTATACGACGGCCGCGAGCCCGGGACGCCCGAGGGGAAGCGTCTGCTGCCGCACGTCGGGGCCTTTTCACTGCCGCGCTCCGCGTTCGAAGACCTGATCGACGGCGTGGAGATGGACCTGCAGCGCAGCCGGTATGAGACGTTCGACGAGCTCCGGCAATATTGCCTGCGTGTTGCATCGGCCGTGGGGTTGATCTGCGTCGAGATTTTCGGGTACCGCGATCTTCACGCGCGCGATTACGCGATCGACCTGGGCATCGCGCTGCAGCTCACCAACATCATCCGCGACGTGTCGAGCGATCTCGAGCGGGGCCGTCTGTACATTCCTGCGCAGGATCTGCGGCGCTTCGACTGCACCGAAACCGACTTGCGGGCCGGCGTCGTGACGGACAATGTACGGAGGCTCCTGGCGTTCGAGGTCGGCCGTGCCCGCGAGTTCTACCGAAAGGCCGAGGCTGCGCTGCCGCGCCGTGACGGGCGGCGGCTTGTCGCAGCGCGCATCATGGGCGCCATCTACTTCGATCTCCTGCGCGCCATTGAAAAAGGCGGTTACGACGTCTTTCATGGCAAAATGCGCGTTTCTCGCCGGCGGCAGGCTGTTGTCGCTGCCACCACGTGGCTGAAAGCCATGGTTCCCTTCAAATGAAGTCACCCGACGTCATTGTCGTAGGCGCCGGCGTCGCCGGGCTGAGCGCCGCCGTCGATCTGGCCGCGCGCGGCGCGCGCGTGACCGTGCTCGAGGCGAAGGCGATTCTCGGCGGCAGGGCGACGGCGTTCACGGACCCGCAGACGGGTGAACGCGTCGACAACGGGCAGCACGTGCTGCTCGGGTGTTACGAAGAGACCTTTGCGTTTTTACGGCGGCTCGGAACCGAAGGCGACGTGCGGGTGCAGCCGGCGCTGACCGTCGACTTCGTCGACCGAGCGGGACAACGAAGCCGGCTGCGGCTGCCAACCTTGCCACCGCCGCTGAACCTTGCGGCCGGACTGCTCGACTGGGACGCGCTTTCGTGGCGCGATCGGCTTGCGGCCGTAGGGCTCGCGGCGCCAATACGGCTCGCCCAGGCAGAGCAGAGAGCAAAGAGCAGAGGGCAGCGTGTCGCCAGGATTGCCGCATCTCCCGGCGAGACGGTGGCGGAATGGCTCATCAACAACGGTCAGACGCCGCGTATCCGCGAGATGTTGTGGGAGCCGCTGGCGCTTGCCGCGTTGAACCAGTCCGCGCACGACGCGGCCGCGCCGCCGTTTGCCGCCGTACTCGCGCGCATGTTCGGAGGCGGACCGCGGGATGCGGCCCTGGCGCTTCCGTCTCGCCCGCTCGATGAGCTGTATGCTGAACCCGCCCGGCGGTTCCTCGAAGATCGGGGTGGTCAGGTGCGTGTCGGGTGTGCGGCGCGCATCCACTTGCACGACGGCCGCCTCACGCACGTCGAAACGCGTGGAGAGCGGCTCCACGCGCATGCCGTCGTTGCGGCTGTGCCGTGGTACGGGCTCGTGGATCTATTCGCCGGAGACACGTCGCCGGTGGACGACGTCCGGCACGCTGCCGGGGCGACGAGTCCGTCGCCAATTGCCAGCGTCAACTTGTGGCTCGATCGACAGGTGTTGTCGGCGCCGTTTCTGGGACTGCCCGGACGCGCGATGCAATGGGTGTTCGACAAGGAACAGATGTTCGATGCCGCCACGTCCCATCTGACGCTCGTCTCGAGTGGAGCGGACGGCGTGGTGAGTCTTCCCGGTGACCAGTTGATCGCGCTGGCGCTTCACGAACTGCGCGAGGCACTGCCGGAATCGCGGACTGCGAAGGTCCTGCGGGCTTCCGCGGTGCGCGAACGGCGCGCGACGTTTTCCATAGCGCCTGGCCAGCCGAAGCGGCCGCGGACGGTGACCGAGGTCGCCGGGCTGGTGCTGGCGGGGGACTGGATCGACACGGGTCTCCCCGCTACGATCGAAGGAGCAGCCATCAGCGGGCGCCTGGCGTCCGAGGCGATTCCATGAATTCCATCGTCGTTCACTATCAGGAGATCGCGCTGAAGGGGAAGAACCGCCCGTGGTTCATCGCCCGGCTCGTGCGGAATATCCGAACGGCGACACGAGATCTCGCCGTGGCGCGTGTCGTCACGAAGATGGGCAGGATCGAGATCATGCTCGCCTCGCCGGACGCGTGGCCGGCGGTCGCGGAGCGGCTGCGGCACGTCTTCGGTATCGCCAACTTCTCGCGCGCGGCGTTGGTACCGCTCGACATCGACGGCATTGCCGCGTCGATCCTCGACGACCTTGGCGACGTGCGCGTGTCGAGCTTTCGGGTGTCCGCACGGCGGGCCGACAAGCGATTTCCGCTGACCTCTCCTCAAATCGAGCGGGAGATCGGCGGCCGCATCAAAGAAGCCAGAGGCTGGACCGTCAATCTCGAGGCGGCGGAGCTCACGATTCACGTCGAAGCCCTGACCGGCGAAGCGTTCTACTATTTCGGAAAACAGCCGGGCCCCGGCGGCATGCCGACGGGCGTGAGCGGACGAGTGGTCGCCCTTCTTTCGGGCGGCATCGATTCGCCCGTTGCGGCATACCGGTTGATGAAGCGCGGGTGCCGCGTCGTGCCCGTGCACTTCCACAGCTACCCAATCCTGTCGCGCGCATCGCAGGAGAAGGTGCGCGAGCTCGCGGCGTTGCTGACACGCTACCAACAGCACACGCGGCTGCACATGGTCGCGTTCGGCGAAATCCAGCAGCAGGTGATGTTGTCCGTGCCGCCTGCGCTGCGCGTGGTGATTTACCGGAGATTGATGCTGCGGATCGCGGAAACGATCGCGCTGCGCGTGAACGCCGGCGCGCTCGTCACCGGCGAGGCGATCGGCCAGGTTGCCTCTCAGACCCTCGAAAACATGGCGACGATCGCCTCTGTTGCCTCGCTGCCTGTCTTCCGGCCGCTCATCGGCATGGACAAGGACGAAATCATCGTCGAAGCGCGGCGCCTCGGTACGTTTCCCATCTCCATCATCGAAGATCAGGACTGCTGTCAGCTGTTTACGCCCAAACACCCCGCGACCAGGGCGCGCCGCGACGAGATCGACGCGGCCGAACGCTCGCTGCCAATCGACGAATTTGTGCGGCAGGCGGCCGAATCGGCGGTGATAGAGGAGTTCAACTACCCGGTGATAAAATACGCCAGCATTTAACTCAGGCACTCCTGGAAGGAATCATGGCAGTTCAAACAATCGGCTCGAAAATCGAAGAAATTCTCGGCGACGAAGCAGCCAGCCTGCTTCAGTATCAGTGCAAGACGATTCCGAAAGACATGCTCCATCTTCCCGGGCCCGACTACGTCGAGCGGATCTACGGCGTGTCGGATCGGCAGACGCGCGTGCTCGGCAGCCTGCAGTCTTTGTTGAGTCATGGGCGCCTGGCCGGGACCGGATATGTTTCGATTCTGCCGGTCGACCAGGGGATCGAACACTCCGCCGGCGCGTCGTTCGCCCCCAATCCGATGTATTTCGACCCCGAAAACATCGTCAAGCTGGCGATCGAAGGCGGCTGCAACGCCGTCGCCTCGACGCTCGGCGTGCTTGGGTCGGTGGCGCGGAAGTACGCGCACAAGATTCCGTTCCTGTTGAAGCTCAACCACAACGAGTTCATCTCGTACCCCAACCAGTACGATCAGATTAAGTTCGCCGACGTGCAGCAGGCCTTCGACATGGGCGCGCAGTCCGTGGGCGCCACGATCTATTTCGGGTCCGAGGAATCGAAGCGGCAGATCGTCGAGGTGTCCGAGCTGTTCCAGCACGCGCACGAGCTCGGCATGTCGACGGTGCTGTGGTGCTATCTGCGTAATCCGGCGTTCAAAACGAAAGAGAAGGATTACCACGTGGCCGCCGACCTGACCGGACAGGCCAATCACCTGGGCGTCACGATCGAAGCCGACATCATCAAGCAGAAGCTGCCCGAGAACAACGGCGGCTACAACGCCGTGAACTTCGGCAAGACGCACAAGAAGGTCTATTCGGATCTGTCGTCGGACCATCCGATCGATCTGACGCGCTATCAGCTGGCGAACTGCTACATGGGCCGCGCGGGCCTCATCAACTCAGGCGGTGCCTCGTCTGGTGAAAGTGATCTGAAGGAGGCAGTCAAAACTGCCGTCATCAACAAGCGGGCGGGCGGGATGGGCCTGATTTCGGGCCGCAAGGCGTTTCAGCGGCCGATGAAAGAAGGGATTCAGCTGCTCAACGCGATTCAGGACGTCTACCTGAACAAAGACGTCACTATCGCTTGATCGTTTCCGAGCCGCTGAAGGGCCCGTTGCACGACGTGCCCGCGTAGCTCACGACGATATTCGACGTGCCCTGAAACGTGCCCGTGCCGGTCATGTTGAACGGGCACGTCTCCGACCCTTTCGTCGCTGCTCCGGTGGATGCCCAGGGAATCGTCGTGTCGCCGTGACTTGCGGTGACCTTGCCCGCCAGCGTGACCCCGTCAGCGCACGTCGCCGAGAAATCGCCGCTCGCCTGGCTTCCTGACTGGGACGTGATTTTCCACTGCAGGCCCGCGCAGCTTTGCGCCGGAGGTGCAATCGCCGGCCCGTTCCACGTGCCGAGATAGGAGCGCACCGTACCGTCCGATTCGGTCGGGCTCGTGGGGGACCCGTTGAAGAGGTCCGTGAACATGTCGAAGCAGGCCGTCGAAGAGGCCGCCAGGACGATGATCAGGGCAGTTCTGAGAAGTTTCATACCCTTTCCTATCGGGTCGGGATACGACCCGCATTAGACGTCCAATCTGCCAATCTGCCAATCTGCCAATCCACCAATTCAATTTACAATTTCCCTCCTATGTCATTGCTCAAGGTCGCCCGCATGGGGCATCCGGTCCTCCGCTCGCGCTCGCGCGAAATCGAGCGCGCCGAGCTGAAGAAACCGTCGATTCAGAAGCTTATCGACGACATGATCGACACGATGCACGAGTACCACGGCGTCGGCCTGGCCGCGCCGCAGATTCACGAAGGGCTGCGCCTCTTCGTCGCCGCCATCGCGCCGCTCAGTGACGACCCGTTGTCACCGGAAGACGAGCCGATGGTGTTCGTCAATCCGGTGATCACGCCCGTCGGTCATGAGATGGTGGAGGACTGGGAGGGCTGCCTGAGCATCCCGGACATCCGCGGCCGGGTCCCGCGCGCCCGATCGATTACGGTCGCTGCGCTGGATCGCAACGGCGGCAAGATCGAGATCACCTCGCACGACTTTCCCGCGCGCGTGATTCAGCACGAAACCGACCACCTCGACGGCGTGCTGTTCTTCGATCGCATGCGCACCTTCGCCTCGCTGACGTATCTGGAAGAGTATGGGCGGTACTGGGCGAAGGAAAGGAATGACTGAACGTCTGCGAATTCTACTGTCTGCTATTCCGCTTCGTCTCAGCCGCGCGTTCTGCTTTCAGCCGTTCCAGCTCGACCTCTGAGTGGTCGGCGTACTTGATCGCGTCCGCGATGAGCCGATGTCCCGCCTGGTCGGCGATGAGGGTGTGCATCTTCTGGCAGATGCGCCGGTAGGCGGGATGTCCCTGCGGAGCGGTGCGCAGCTCGATCAGGTGCATCGCCTCGCGCGCGTTCATTTCCATGTAAAAACGGATGCGGTAGGCCATCGACACCGCGTACGGCGCGACGGCGGATAGACCGGCGGCGTGCAGCGAATCGTGCAGCTCGGCAGAGGCCTCCATCACCTCGGTCCAGTCCTTGTGCGCGCCCGCGGCTTCGATGGCATCGGGCTCGACGTAGCCGTGGAGTGCGGTCAGCGGCTGCCACTCGAGCGTCAGCATCCGGTGGCGCTGCAAATCCCGGAACGCGCCGTAGTCGGCCAACACGTCAAACCGATACATCGTCCGTTCGAACGCGCGCCCGGGCTTGTGTCTGCGGTTGCCGCGCTCTCCAACATACGCGCGCAGCACGCTGGCGCGGTCGTCGGCCGACATCGCCCGCGCGATATCGAACAACCGATCGTCGGGAAGATCCGACACGGCGTACAAGGCGGCGGCCACGACCTTGACCTCGCCGTCGGGATCGAAATCGGTCAGCGCGACTTCCGGTCGCGACGCTGCGTCTTCACCGCTGAGCAGTTCTCCCGCCACACTGTCAATTGCGGTTCTGGTGTCGGCAAAATACTGAGTCCAGCGGCCGCCCCGGTCCGGCTGATCGACGCGCGTCAGGAACGCCGGGATCACCTTGCGCAGTTCGGTCAACATCAGCGCGGCGTATTCCTGACTTTCCGCGAGCGGGTTGGCGCGCATACGCAGGAGGAGCGCTTCATAAGCCTGGCCTGTTCCGAACAGGCCGAGGTTCGACTGCACGGCCGCCGGCAGCAGCCCGCGGAGCGTGTCGAGCGCCTTCGCGCGAATCGCGGCCCGGTACACCGCATCGCTGTCGGCGGCGTCCTTGGGAAATCTTGCGCGGAAATGCTCCTGCATCGGCTCGAACCAGTGCGCGTAGATCTCGAACGTGCGATCGAGCGTCGCTTTGTACCGGCCCTGCAGCGCCGTGCCGCGAAGCTCGGCCGGCACGTAATATTTCCAGCGGCCGCCCGGTTTGTCGGTATAGGGGACGTAGCGCGTTGACTGTTCGAGGTAGGCCATCAGCCGGCCCCACTCGAGCACCTTCGTCAACACATTCGAGACGCCTTCACAGGCGAGGTGCGCGCCGCCGAGCTGCGCGACCGAATCGTCGCCGTAGTCGGCGAACACCTTTGCATACAGTTTTTCCGCGCGCTCGACGCCGACGCGGCTCTCGGCAACCGGCTCGTGCTGAACGTCGCGCAGAAACTCGTCGAGAAAGAGGCGCCGGAGCGATTTCGCGGATCGCGAATAGCGCGCGAAGAGCGCGCCTTTCACTGTTTCCGGCAGATTGGTCAGAGCGAAGACCGGTCCATCGAGGTTGGAGAAGTACGGCGAGAGCGCCGCTCGCTCGTCCGGCGTGAATTCCGACACGGCGTCAGACTACACTAATTGAGAGTCCGGCTAAAGCGTCCGGATACAGTGTCCGGCTAAAGCCGGACACTACGTACACACGCTGAATCCGGACACGACGTACCAACTGCTGATGCCCGCATTTCGATTCCGTCACTCGCTCGCGGCCCGTTTTCGCGACTGCGATCTCTTCGGCCACGTCAACAACTCCGTCTACTTCACCTATATGGAAGAAGCGCGATGGGCGTACTGGCGCGAGCTGACAGGCGATTTTCCTCACACCCGGCTTCCGGGACTGATCCTCGCACGAGCCGAGTGCGATTTCATCAGACCCGTACAGCCCGGCGAGCGCATCGACATCTGGATGGGCGCGACAAAAATCGGGCGCACCAGCGTGTCGCTCGACTGCGAGATGCTCGACGGCCGCGGCGCGGCGGTGGCGAAAGGGCGGGCCGTCATGGTGATGTACGACTACGCGGCCGCCGCACCCGTTCCCGTGCCCGACTGGGCCCGCACGCGCATCGAGGAGTACGAGGGACGGCAATTGTCCCGCCCATGATTCTTCTCGAGCGAGTTTCCAAACATTTTGAGGGCCGGCGGCGCGTGACGGCCCTCGAGGACGTCAACCTCGACATTCCCAAAGGGGAGCTCGTGTCGATCGTCGGTCCGTCCGGCTCCGGAAAATCCACGCTGCTGAATCTCATCGGCGGGCTGGATCGTCCGACGGCCGGCACGATCACGCTGGACGGCCAGCGTCTCGACGGTCTGGCCGATGACGGGCTGACGGCAGTGCGGCGCGACAAGCTCGGGATCATCTTTCAATTCTTCAATCTCCTCCCGAGCCTGACGTGTCTCGAAAACGTGGCGCTCCCGCTCCATCTTCGCGGCTGGCCGTCAAAAAAAATCAACGCGCGTGCGCGTGAGCTCCTGGAGCTCGTCAAGCTGAGCGCGCGCGTGGACCACGTTCCCGACGAGCTGTCGGGCGGAGAGCGGCAACGCGTGGCAATCGCCCGCGCGCTTTCCGTCTATCCCCCGATTCTGCTGGCGGACGAGCCTACCGGGAATCTCGATACCCAGACCGGCCTCGACATTCTGAGCCTCATCAACGATCTCCACGTCCGGCTCGGCGCGACGATTCTCATCGTCACGCACGATATGAACGTCGCCGCGACGTGCCAGCGCACGATCACGATCCGGGACGGCCGAATCGTTGCGGACGTGAGGCGCTAAGTCCGCATGCGCCTCATACGCTTGATCAGCTGGCCGTATGTGAGGAAACACGCCGTGCGATCTGCGCTGACGGTCGTCGGCATCGTTCTGGGCGTCGCGGTATTTGTCGCGATGCACACGGCGAACCAGGCGGTGTTCTATGCGTTTGCACGCACCGTCGATCGCATTGCGGGTGCGGCGCAGCTGCAGGTGAACGCCGGCGAGGGCGGGTTTCCCGAGGAGGTCCTGGAACGGGTCCAGGCGATACCAGAGGTGCAGGTGGCGGTGCCTGTCATCGAGGCGCCTGCTGGGACAACTCTGCCGGGGCAGGGGAACGTCCTGATCCTCGGTGTCGACATGACCGGCGATCGGAGCCTGCGGGAGTACGACCTCGAGAGCGGCGATGCCGCCGTCGTCGACGATCCGCTGGTATTTCTGGCGCAGCCGGATTCGATCATCATCACCAGCGAGTTCGCGACGCGGAACGGGCTGAAGGTAGGCGATCGTTTCTTTCTGTCGACCATCGCGGGTGACAAAGCGTTCACGGTACGCGGCGTGATGCGTTCGGGAGGCCTGACGAGCGCGTTTGGCGGCAATCTCGCGGTGATGGACATCTACGCCGCGCAGCAGATGTTCGGCCGCGGCCGGCAGTTCGATCGCATCGATTTGAAGCTCCAGGAGGGCATCCCGGTGGACAGCGGGCGCGCTGCCGTTCAAGCGGCGCTTGGTGCCGGATTCGAGGTTCAGCCCCCCTCGTCACGCGGACAACAGCTCGAGTCAACGCTCGCCGTGTATGCCATTTCGATGAACATTTCGAGCGTGTTCGCCCTGTTCATCGGCATGTTCATCATCTACAACTCGTTTTCGATAGCCGTCACCCAGCGGCGGTCCGAGATCGGCGTGTTGCGCGCGCTCGGTGCCCCTCGCCGGCAGATTCGGAACCTGTTTCTCGTCGAAAGCGCCGCAAGTGGCCTGGTGGGCTCGGTGGCCGGCATCGCTCTTGGCATCGTGATGGCGCGCGGCATGGTGGGATCGATCTCCAACATGCTCGAGGGCATCTACGGAGTGGCCGAACGCGCAGAGGAGGTGTCGGCGGATCCGCGGCTGCTGGGTCTGGCGATGGCGATTGGGGTCGTCACCAGCACGCTGGCCGCGTGGCTGCCCGCACGCAATGCGTCTCGAGTCGATCCGGTTCAGGCGCTTCAGAAGGGCAAGTATCAAGTCCTGACGGCTGGCGAAAACCGCACGCGCCGGCTCCTCGCGGCGGCGTCGATGGCGGGCGCCGTCGTCTGTCTCTGGATCGGCAGGTCGATCTGGTTTTACGCCGGTTACATCTTGATCGTGATCGCCTCGCTGCTGCTCGTTCCGACCGTTGCCCTCTGGCTATCGCGGGCGCTGCGGCCGATACTGAAGTGGCTCCGTCCCGTGGAAGGCGCGCTCGCGGCCGACAGCCTCATCCAATCGCCCAGGCGCACGTCGGGTGCCGTGGCCGCGCTAATGCTCTCGCTGGGACAGGTCATCGGCCTTGGCGGCGTCGGCCGCGAAAGCTACAACTCCATCGTGGACTGGCTGAACACCGCGCTGAATCCGGACCTGTTCGTCACGGGATCCCAGCAGCTGTCCGATCGCGCGTTCAGATTTCCCGTGGCGCTGGCGGCATCGATCAAGGCGATCGACGGTGTCGACGATGTCCAGACGGTGCGAAGCTTCCGCCTCAACATAGAGGGCGCACCAGGAATGCTCATCGTCATCGATGCGGACAGTTTCGAGCGCCACAGCCAGCGGATGGTCGTATCGGAGCATCCAGGCGGCATGTACCCCCTGGCCATTGCCGGCGAGGGCGTCATCGTTTCGGAGAACTTCGCCCGGTTGAGGCGAAAGCAGATCGGCGATTCCATCGAGTTGCCGACGCCCGCCGGGCCGCTGCGTCTCGTCATTGCCGGCATCGTCACGGATTGGTCGGACCAGCAGGGCACGGTGTTTCTCGATCGCAAGGTCTACGAGCGGGCCTGGAAGGATGAGACGGTGAACGTCTTCCGCGTGTACGTTGCTCCGGGCACCGAGCCATCGGCCGTGCGACAGCGGATCCTCGAGCAGCTGAGCCCGGCGAATCCCAGGCTGCTCGTATTGACCAATGCTGAAGTGCGTTCCTGGGTGCTGCAGCTCACCGATCAATGGTTGCAGCTCACCTACAGCCAGGTGTTCATTGCGGTGCTCGTCGCCATCCTTGGCATCGTCAATACGCTGACGGTGTCAATCATCGACCGCAAGCGTGAGCTGGGAGTTCTCCGCGCGGTTGGCGGCCTGCGCCGGCAGATCCGGCAAACTATCTGGATGGAAGCCGTTGCAATCGGTTGCGTCGGCCTGACGCTCGGGTTGCTTTTCGGAGCGGCCAACCTGTACTTCATCCTGCAGATCACAGGACGTGACCTGTCCGGCATGTCGCTGCCGTACCGCTATCCGATCGACATCGCGCTGATGCTGCTGCCGACGATTCTCGGCGCGGCAATGTTTTCTGCGCTCTGGCCGGCAGAGTCGGCGGTGCGCACATCGCTCGTGGAAGCGCTTGAATATGAGTGATCGTCCATCGTCCATCGTCCATCGTCCATCGTCTGGAGGCCGCTGGTGGCCTGCCTTCGCTGCCGTGCTGTTGGTTGCGGCCTCGCTCCTCCATGCGCAGAACGACGCGCGTTCGATCGTCGAGGAGTCGCAGCGTCGCACCGGGTCGAAGTCGCAGCGATATGAAGGCCTGCTCCAGGTGCTCGACAGCAACGGCAAGGTCGCCGACAAGCAGTGGTTATTCGAGCGCCTCGGCTCGCATGGCAGCAGCAAATCCGTGCTCCGCTTCGTCGCGCCGGCGGAGGTAAAAGGTGTCGCGCTGCTCATCGTCAACCACCCCGATCGCGCGTCCGATCAGTGGATGTGGACGCCGGCGCTGCAGCGCGAAAGACGCATCGCCCTTCAGGATCGCTCCACGAGGTTCTTCGGCACCGATTTCAGCTTCGAAGATCTCGAAGAGCGGGACGTCAACCAGTACAACTACCGGCTGCTCGGCGACGAGACCATCGACGGTGCGGCGTGCTGGCACATCGAGTCGACTCCGTCGCAGAAAAAGATCTCGCAATATTCGAAGTCTCACGTGTGGATTCGAAAGGACAACTACGCCTTCGCCCAGGTGGAAAGCTTCATCAAAGACGAGGTTGTCCGCCGGTTGACGTACAGCAACTTCGCCCAGGTGCAGGGCATCTGGGCCGGGCGGCGTCTGGAGATGACCGACCTGCGCCGCAAGAGCCGGACCATCCTGACCCTCGAACGCCTCGAATACAACGTGCCGCTGAAAGAAGAGGACTTCACGCTGCAGGCGCTTCGGGATCCCTTGTGATCGTGCTGTGGCTGCTGCTCGTTCTTGCCGCGCCGGCTGGCGCGCAGACCTTTTCGTACCGCGGGTTCGGCGACCTTCATTCGTCGGCGTACCCTCAAACAGTTCCACAGGACGACAATCACTTTCTCGCTGAAGGGCGATTTCGTATCGAACCGGCCCTCAGGGCAGCGCCGTGGTTGACCTTTACCGCTTCGGTCGAAGCACGTCTCGACAACCTCGAGCGTGTCGAGCGCGACTGGAGCCTCGACGTGCGGGATCGCGGGCTTCGCCGGCCCGCTCTTTCCCTGCGGCACGCGAATGCGAACATCCGCCGCAGCGGGGTCAACCTCGTCGTGGGCAGGCAATTTATCCGGTGGGGCAAAGCGGATATCCTGAATCCCACGGATCGCTTTGCGCCCAAAGATTTTCTGGAGGTGACGCGCGACGAGTTTCTCGGCGTGATTGGCGCCCGCGCGATGTACGAACGTGGCGCGCATCTAATCGACGGCGTTGTCGTGCCCGTATTCACACCCAGCCGCATTCCGCTCCCGGACACCCGATGGGCTCCGGCGCTTCCGCCGGGAATCGAGGGCACAGTCGATCTTGGCGTCGAATTCCCGCAACGGCCTCAATACGGCGTGCGATGGAACATCCTTGGCCCCGGGTTCGAGGTCTCCGCCTCGTTCTTCGATGGCTTCAATCACCTGCCGCAGTTCGAGACGCAGCCGCTCTCCGGCCAGCCGCTGGTTGCCGTTCGCCGATCGTTCGCGCCACTGCGCATGGCCGGCGCGGACGCCGCGATCCCGCTACGCTGGTTCGTACTGAAGGGAGAAATCGCCGCGCTGATGACGTCGAGCGATGACGCGGATGATGTCGTGCTGTTTGTCGTTCAGGTGGAGCGGCAGATCGGCGAGCTCAGCCTGGTTGGCGGATACGCCGGAGAAATCGTCGTCACCGAGAGCGCCGCGTTCGACTATGCGCCCGACCGTGGGCTCACGCGCGCGTTTCTCGGACGAGCCGGTTACACCGTCAACGCCAACAGCGATGTGTCGTTCGAAGCGGCGGTTCGGCAGAATCTCGACGGCGTGTGGATCAAAGGCCAATATTCGAAGGCGCTCGACAGTCATTGGCGCGTCACGGCGGCGGGCGTCATCATCGGCGGCGAGGAAGAGGACTTCATCGGCCAGTACCGCCGCAACTCACATCTTCTCTCGACGCTAAGATATAGTTTCTGAACGATGTCTCCGCTCGTCACTCCGGAAGAGCTGTCGCGCGCGCTCGCGTTCGGGCAGCCTTTGCTCCTGATCGATCTCCGGCCTGTCGAACAATATTGCGAGGGTCACTTGCCGGGTGCGGTCCACCTGGATTTGTTCGGCATCAGCAGCGTCGACACCGACCCGGCACCATTGCGAGCGTTTTTCTGGATCATCGAACACCTGCTGGCCTCGCGGGGCGTAGCGAACAAGCTGCCCGTTGTGGTGTACGACGAGACCTCGGGTGTACGCGCGGCGCGCGCGTTCTGGTTTCTCGAGTTCTTCGGCCATCCGAACACGCGCGTGCTCGACGGTGGTGTCAACGCCTGGGCGAACGCGCAACTGCCGCTGTCAACGAAGGCCGTCAAGCCGAAGCCGAGTGAATGGACCGGGCAGCGCAACGAGCAGATTCTGGCTGGCTGGCGCGAGGTCAACGACCGCCTGGCACGGCCCGACGCCATCATCGTCGACACGCGCAGCGATGGAGAGTATTGCGGCACGACGGTCCGAGCCGCGCGCGGGGGCGCCATCCCGGGAGCCGTTCACCTCGAATGGACGAACAATCTCACACCTGACGGCAGGTTCAAGCCGCCGCCGGCGTTGAAGGAGATGTATGAACAGGCTGGAGTGACGCCCGATCGCGAGGTTGTGACGTATTGCCAGGGCGGTTACCGTGCCGCGCATACCTATCTCGCGCTGCGGTTGATCGGGTATCCACGCGTGCGGAACTACGTCGGATCATGGAAAGAGTGGGGCGATCGCGTCGATCTCCCCATCGAACATCCGAAGGAACCATAAATGGAAAACATCGACAAGGTCGTCGACTACATCAACCTCCAGCGCGATCGGTACGTCGAGGAACTGAAGCAGTTTCTCGCGATACCAAGCATCAGCGCTCTGCCGCAGCACCAGGCCGACGTCCGGCGCACAGCGGAGTGGAGCGCCGAGCACATGAAAGGTATCGGCCTCGAAAACGTCCGTCTCGAGGAGACTCCTGGCAATCCAATCGTCTACGGAGACTGGCTGAACGCGCCCGGCGCTCCGACGATTCTGTTTTACGGCCATTACGACGTTCAGCCCGTCGATCCAGTCGATCTGTGGGACTCGCCGCCATTCGAGGCGACGATTCGCGAGAACGAGATTTATGCCCGGGGTGCGGCAGACGACAAGGGGCAGGTGTTCATGCACTTCAAGGCGATCGAAGCGCATATGAAGCAGTCCGGCCGCCTCCCCCTGAACATCAAAGTGTTCCTCGAAGGCGAAGAAGAGGTTGGCAGTCTTCACCTCGACGAGTTCGTCCGCTCTCACAAGGACGTGCTGGCAGCGGACGTCGTCGTCATCTCGGACTCGGCGATGTTCGCGCGCGAGATTCCGTCCATCTGCTACGGCCTGCGCGGACTCGTGTATTACCAGATCGACCTGCGCGGAACGAAATCGGATCTCCACTCAGGTGTGTTCGGCGGCGCGATGGCCAACCCGGCGTTCGTGTTGTCGCAGATGCTCGCGCAGATGAAAGACAAGAGCGGGCGTGTGAAAATCCCCGGCTTTTACGATGCCGTGAGGGACCTGACGGACGCAGAACGGGCCGAATGGAAGAAGTTGCCTTTCGATGAGAAGAAGTATCGAAAGGAGTGGGGCGCGCCGAAACTCTCGGGCGAATCGGGCTATACCGTGCTCGAGCGCGTGTGGGGCAGGCCGACATTCGAAGTGAATGGCCTGTTGTCGGGCTTTACCGGCGAAGGTCCGAAAACCGTGCTGCCGGCTGTCGCCATGGCGAAGGTCAGCATGCGTCTCGTTCCGAACCAGGATCCCGACACCATCGCGGGTCTCTTCGAGGCTTACGTGCGGAAGATCGCACCGCCCACAGTCGAGTTGAAACTCACGCGGCTGCACGGCGGCAAGCCCTGGATGGCCGAGTTTGATAGTCCATATATCCGCGCGGCGGGGCGCGCGATCGAAAAGGGATTCGGCAAGGCGCCTGTGTTCACGCGGGAAGGCGGCTCAATTCCGGTTGTCGCGACCTTTCAGGAAGAACTGGGCGTGCCGAGCGTGTTGTTCGGCGTAGGGCTGCCCGACGAGAACGCGCATGCCCCGAACGAAAAACTCGACCTCGGAAATTTTCACGGGGGCGTCATCGCGTCCGCGCATCTCTATGAGGAAATCGCCAGGCTTCGTTAGCGTTGCGATCCTCTGCGGGTTGCTCGCTGCCGGACATGTGTCGGCGGCAGGACCGGCATTTGTCGACATCACGTGGATGTCGATCTCGAACATGTACTACGAGATCGGGTCGCTCAACGTGATTACCGACGGATACATCACACGCCTTCCGCAGAGCGAGTTTCACGGCGGCGGTGGCGGGTTGGCGAACACGCGCCGGCCTCTCACGCCTGACGTGCGGGCCGTAACGCGCGTGTTGAATGCGCTTGGCGGACCGTCACGCGTCAATTTGCTTCTGACGGGCCACAGCCACTGGGATCATTCCTTCGACACGGCCACGTGGTCGAGGCTGACCAGCGCGCCCATCATCGGATCGAAGACGACCTGCCTGCAGGCTCAGGCGGAAGGTGTGCCCGCAGCGCGATGCCGCAGTGTGAACGGCCGAGAAGTGATTCCACTGGCCGACGGGGTTGTGATGAGAGTGGTGCGCTGGAATCACAGCGGCGATCCGGCGGTGAATCCGGAACAGCACAATCCGGTGGAACTCAACTCGGTTCCGGTGCGCGACCCGGCGTCCGGCGGTCTGCGGGCCGGCGTCGCGGAAGATTTCCCGAACGGCGGCGGCAACCGCGCGTTTCTCTTCACCGTCGACGGTCCGGATGGGCGCTTCAGCTGGTTCTTCAACAATTCCGCGAGCCCGGTCGATCTCCACGTCCCCATCGTCGTCGACGGCGTGGATTACGGCGCGCCGCTCGATAACCTGAAACATGCCATGGCGGATGCGAACCTCGCGTCCGTCGATCTGTGGATCGGCTCGAGCGCCCTTGCGGTCGCCAAACTCGTAGTGCCGATACTGAGGCCCAAAGCGTTCCTGCCCGTGCATTGGGACGGCTTGTGGGGAGCTTTCGAAGCGGGTGTTCCGAAACCCTATGGAGACGGTGGGCTCGAAGCGCTGCTGAAAGCTTCCAACGCCGCCATGATGGCGCCGGCACAGTACATGGACAAGTGGCGGCTCGATCGCAATGGCGTGCGGCGGATCGCGAACACCGAGGTGAAGAAAGCGCTTGGCTTCAACTAGACAGATAAAAGGCCTGATATTCGATTTCGACGGTTTGATTGTCGACAGTGAGAGTCCGGGATTTCAGGCGTGGACGGAGATGTATTCGACCCGCGGCTGCTCGCTGCCTTTCGAGAAATATTCCGCGTGTATCGGCACGCTCGGCGGGTTCGACCTGCACGCCTACCTCGAAGAGCAATCAGGACGCAGTCACGATCGCGGCGAACTGGAGGCGGCATGCACGGCGCGATGGCTCGAGCTCATGAGGTCTCAGCCGCTGCTACCCGGCGTGTCGTCCTGCGTGTCCTCGGCGAAGTCGCGGAACATGAAGCTGGCCGTCGCATCCAGCTCCACGAACAAATGGGTGACAAAAAATCTGAAGCGGTTCGGGTTGCTCGATCACTTCGATGCGATCTGCACGAGAGATTTCGTGACGGCCGTAAAGCCGGATCCCGCTGTGTATCTCCTGGCACTCGAGCGGCTCGGGCTGGATGCTGACGAGGTTGTCGCGTTCGAAGACTCGCCGCCGGGCATTCTGGCTGCCAAACGAGCGGGCCTCTACTGCATTGCGGTGGCGAACTCGCTGACCAGGCACCTGCCCCTCGATCTCGCCGATCGCCGCCTCAACTCGCTCGAAGAATTCGATTTCAACGATGTCTGACATCATCGCCGTCGGCGGCGCAGGATTTCTGACCGACCCGGCCAACCTGGCGCTCGAAAAATACATCGTCGATCAGGCGCGGAAAGACTCTCCACGCGTGCTGATGATCGCGACGGCCAGAGGGGACGATGCCCGTTACGTCGCGAAGTTTCACGAGGCATTCGGCTGTCTGGGCGCGGTTACAAGCCATCTTCCATTTTTCGAGCGGACGCCCGACCTCCGCAGCCTGTTGCTCTCCCAGGACGTCATCTACGTCGGTGGCGGCAACACAAAGAGCATGCTGGGTGTATGGCGGGAATGGGGACTGACGGAAATTCTTGAGGAAGCTCACAACCAGGGGATCGTGCTGGGCGGGCAAAGCGCGGGCGCGATTTGCTGGTTTCAGGAGGGCGTGACCGATTCATGGGCGGACCGATTGCGGCCGCTGGGCTGTATCGGGATGCTGCAGGGCAGCTGCTGCCCCCATTACGATGGCGAACGGGAGCGCAGACCTGCATATCATGCGCTGATCGAGCGAGGCGAGATAGCCCCAGGGTACGCAATAGACGACGGTGCAGCGGTACATTTCAGGGACCGACGGCTCGAACGCGTCGTCAGTAAGCGGCCGGGGTCGGGTGCGTATTTCGTGACAGTCGAACACGACGCCGTAGATGAGCGCGCTCTCGAGGTGACGCTGCTGCCTGCGTCTACCAATCTACTGGAACCACTTTGATGAGCGACGTCACATCGTGATGGAAGGGCGGGTTGTGATGTATTTCTACGCTCGATGACTGTCACGCGGCACACGTCGGTGGAGGAATTTCTGAGCATCGCCCAGCCGATGCTCATGATGGCCGAAGCGGAGAACAACCTCCTGCTCGGCGTTGCGCAGGGTATTGCGCGGAATCCCGGATCCGTCAAGAACCCGTACATGGCGACTGTCAGTACTTCGGCAGGCGTGCAGACGTGCGGCGTTCACGTTGCCCCGTACAAGCTCGTGATCACGCGGGCCAATCGCGAGCCGATCGTCACGCTCGCGACGGACGTCTTCGATGCGATTCCTGATCTGCACGGCGTGACGGGACCCTCCCGCTCCGCCGGTGACTTTGCGCTGGCGTGGAGCAAGCTCTCTGGGCGCGCCGCGACGCTCGCCATGCGCCTGCGCATTCACGAAACGAGAAGGATCATGGATTCCGACCTTCCATCACCTCCGGGCTCGCTCCGGCAGGCAGAGCCTGGAGACCGAGACGTTCTTTCTGCCTGGACCGAAGTATTCGTCGCGGACGCAAAAATTCCCGAACCAGTCGATGCATCGAAGGTGATTGGCGACGCGATCGATCGCGGCCGGCTCTACGTGTGGGACGACGGCCGGCCCGTGTCCATGGCGGCGTGGACCGGGAAGACGCCGAATGGCGTCCGGATCAATTTCGTGTATACGCCGCGCGAGGTGAGAGGGAAGGGCTACGGCACCGCCTGCGTCAAGGCGCTTACGCAGCGGCAGCTCGAACAAGGCAATGACTTCTGCTGGTTATATACAGACCTGTCCAGCAACGCCTCCCGCGATGTCTTCAAGCGGATTGGCTACCGCCCGGTATCGGACGTCGCTGAATACAGCTTTGGTTGACGACGTAGTGTCCGGCTTTAGCCGGACCTTCCTAATTCAACGACGCGACCCTGCGGCGGAGCGTTTTGACATGCTCCCACAACTGCTCGTGGTCGCTGCGGGCTTCTTCGTCCACGGCCGAGCCGGCGCTGAAGTGCAGATACTGCTGCAGGTCGCGCAGCGCGGCGGCGAAGTCGTTCATGTGGTACGCGAGCAGCCCGCGGTCGCGAAGTTCCGCGAGCGCCGGCGGATCGACGGCCAGCAGGAGCTCGGTGACGTTGCGGGCCTGCGGGAAAGAGTGCAGGCGCACGTAGATGCGCTTGAGGTTCAGCAGCATGCGCGTCAGCATCTGCGGCTTGGTGGCCGGTGCGAGGAGCGACGGATCGAGCGCCGCTTCTTCGCCGACGTGACGCTGCAGCAGCCGGCGGCAGTCCGTCTCGGACAACCGCGCCCCGCGATGGAACGGATCCAGGATGAGCGGGGTGAAGCGCATCAGAAAGTGCCCGGGAAAATTCACGCCGTCGATCTGAATTCCCGCACGGCGCGCCACTTCCATGTAAACCAGGGCGAGCGTAATCGGAATGCCGGTGCGGCGCTCCAGCACTTCGTTGAGAAAGCTGTTGCTGGGATCGTCGTAGCGTTCCCGGTTTCCGGTGAACCCCTCCTCGTCGAAGAGGTAGGCGTTCAGCACGTCCACCGCCGTTTCGGACTTGCGCGTGTCTTCGAGGCAGCCGCTGGCGTCGAGGCGTTCCCGCGCCGCCGCGCCCATGGCGTCGAGCTTTTCCAGATAGGGGGCCGGATCGAGCGAGGGGCATTCGAGCGTCGCGATCATCAGCGCAGGCGTGGCGAGATCGCGTTCGGGGTTCGCGGCTAACCGCGAGAATTCGCTGATGAAGGTGCTTTTCATCGCGCAGGCCCATTATCGCGCATTAATTCCTCGATGTTCGACAGAGTGAGATCGGCAAGTCGCTCCACGAACAAGTCCGCCTCGCCGAGCTCCCCGGCGGGATACGTATGGCCCACCGCCACGCAGCGGAGGCCTGCCCGTCGGGCCGCCTCGAGGCCCCACCGCGAATCTTCGATGGCGATGCACGCCGACGGGTCGATCGATCCGGGGCCGCCGAGCTTCGCAATCGCCAGAAGATACAAGTCAGGTGCGGGCTTGCCGCGAACCCCGTCCGACGCCGATGCGATTGCGCGAAAACAGCCGCGCAGGCCCGCGTGCTTCAGGACGATTTCGATCTCAGGCTGCAGCGCGCCCGACGCGATGGCCATGGGCACCCGCTCGGCAATCATTTTCACGCAGGCCACCGCGCCGGGAAACAGTACGTCATCGCTCGACAGCATTTCCTCCACGATGACCGATTTCGAGGCAATCCACTGGTCGATTTGCGCAGCGGTTACCGGAATGCCCCGATCACTTGCCAGCGTCTCGAACAGCCCCGCGTCGTCGTAACCGAGATAGCGCGCGTAGTAGTCCTCTTTGCCGAGCGTGATGCCGTCTGGCGCGAGCACTGCTTGGTAGGCGCGCAGATGCAGCGGTTCGGTGTCGGCGATGACGCCGTCGAAATCAAAAAACGCGGCTTGTAGGGTCATTAGTGGTCGCGGTCAGGGCAGGCGCTCACCGGCCCGAATCGGCACGGGAAGTTTGCTGTCGCGTGGAGGATAGGGGCAGTCGAATTCCGTGTTGTAGTAACACCAGGGGTTGTATGCCTTGTTGAAATCGATCGTGTACACGCCGCTTGCGGTGCGATCGAGCTCCAGATACCGGCCGGCGGCATAGGTCTCGGCGCCATTCGTCATGTCGCCGAACGGTACGAAGAGGCGATTGAGATCTGCGCCCGCTTCGACGTATGCGCCAAGGGTGAGCGGCTTCCCGTTGAGCGTAAATTCGAGCACGCCGACGCGCTGCTGCTTCCGTACTTTTCCAGTCGACGTCAACATGTCGATGACGGTGCGTTCCTTCGACGGGTTCAGCGCGGCCGGGACCACATAACCGGGATCGGTCGGAAAATATTTGAGCGGCAGAAACTCGTGTACTTTGTCGGGCGGCACCGGCTGGTCGGGTTGACTCCTGAACGCGGCGTCGATCTTGGCGCGATGCGCCTGAATCTCGGCCGCATACCCCTGTTCGGTGTCGGCCGGCGGCGGCGCCCCGGCGTTGCAGCCGCTGAACATGGCGGCAGCACAAGTGGTGATGAGAAGCCTCTGCAGCAGTTTCATCGGAAGATATAAGTACCGCGCCGGATCGTTTCGTCGGCGATCCGCCGTCGTCTAGTAATGGTGTCGATTGGCGTCACTTTCAGCAGCCGTCTCAATGCCGCCAATTGCGTGCGAAGTGTATCGCCATCGGCCATCGCCGCCAGCACGTGTTTTGCGGACGACTCGATTTTCGACGCGGCGTCGTTGATGAAAATAGCCGCTGCGTCGGCGTGCAGGGGAGCCAGTGGCCCCGTTGCCGTCGACGCTCTGAGCAGCGCGCTTTCCGCACACCCGACGGCGATGATGATGTCGGCGATTGCCATCAGCACTTCCTGCTGTTCGACGACTTCCTCTGCATACCGCTGCATCGCTAGACCGAGCGTCATCAGCGCGATCTTCTTGAACGCCTGAACGGCCGCTCTCTGTTCCTCGAGCGGGCCATCTCCGCGGCTGTCGGCGATGGCCGGCGCTCCGAGAATCTCATCCTGCAGCTTCAATGCTGCGGTTATGAGCGGAAGTTCGCCTTTGACCGCGCGGCGTAGCAGCATGCCCGGAATAAGAAGCCGATTGATTTCATTCGTGCCCTCGAAGATACGGTTCACACGGGCGTCGCGATAGTGGCGTTCGGCAGAGTAGTCCTTGACGAAGCCGTTGCCACCATGAATCTGGACGTTTTCGTCGAGCACGAAATTGAGCGTCTCGCTGCCGGCAACTTTCGCGATCGACGCTTCGACGGCGAACTCCTCCATTGCCGCAAGTACCGGGCTCGGCGCCGTGCTCTGAGCGATCGCAGCATCGATGAGCCCGGCCGTGCGGTACAGCAGGCTTTCGACCGCGTAGTTCTGCACCGTCATCTCCGCGATCTTGTGCTTGATGGCGCCGAACTCCGCGATCGGCTTTCCGAACTGGCGTCGCGACGCCGCATACCGGGCGCTGTCGGCAATGGCTTCGGCCGCGCCTCCGACGCACATGGCGCCGAGCTTGAAACGGCCGAAATTGAGGACGTTGAAAGCGACCTTGTGCCCCTTGCCGATGTCACCGAGCAGGTTGCCCGCGGGCACCTGCGCATCCTGCAGGATCAGCGGCGTTGTCGAAGAGCCGTGCAACCCCATCTTGTGCTCTTCGTTTCCAGTGCTGACTCCCTTGAAGCCGCGTTCGACGATGAAGGCGGTGAAGTGCTCGCCATCGACCTTCGCGAAAACGATGAACACGTCGGCGAACCCGCCGTTCGTGATCCACATCTTCTCGCCGGTGAGAGAGAAGCTTCCGTCGGGCAGCTTCACGGCGCGCGCGGAGGCGCCAAGCGCGTCGGAACCCGACCCTGATTCGCTCAGCGCGTAGGCGCCCACCATCTCTCCGGAGATCAACTTTGGCAGGTAGCGGGACTTTTGATCGGGCGTGCCGAAGTACAGGATGGGGCTGATCGCCAGATTCCCCTGCGCGCCGAAGGCGGCGCTGAATGAGGCGTTGCCAGCCGAATAGCTGCTGACCACGAGGGCCGCAGCCTTGTCGAGACCGATGCCGCCGAACTCTTCAGGCGCATCGACGCCCAGCAGACCGAGCTCGCCGGCGCGCTGAAGCAGATGACGGGCTAACGTCCAGTCCTTCTGCTCGAGGCGCTCGACATTCGGCACCACTTCCTTCTGCGCGAATTCACGCGCCGTCTGCGCGATCAGGCGATGTTCGTCCGACAGCCGCTCCGGAGTGAGCACCGACGCCGCGTCCCCTGGCTCGAGCAGCCAGGCCGCCCCTTTTGTGGAACCAACAACGTGTGAGGTGGTCATGCTACGCGCTCCAGAATGCCTGCTGCTCCCATTCCGCCGCCCACGCACATCGTGACGAGCCCGTATCTCGCGTGTCTCCGGTGCATCTCGTAAATCAGGCTCGTCGTCAGTTTAGCGCCTGTGCAACCGAGGGGATGCCCGAGAGCGATCGCACCGCCATTGACGTTGAGACGCGCCTCGTCGATCGGCAGTTCGCGGAGGCATGCCAGCACCTGCGCCGCAAACGCTTCGTTCATCTCGACCAGGTCGATGTCCTCCAGCGAGAGGCCGGCCATCTTCAGGACCTTCCGAATGGCAGGGACGGGTCCGGTTCCGAAACGCTCCGGCGGCACGCCCGCTGTCGCGTATGCGACGAATCGCGCCAGCGGCGTCAGCCCGCGCTCGCGGGCGAATTGCTCGGATGTCACCAGCACGGCTGAGGCGCCGTCGCTGGTCTGCGACGAGTTCCCGGCCGTAACGGTGCCGCTCACGTGGAACGCCGGCCGCAGCTTGGCAAGAGCTTCGAGTGACGTATCGCGCCGCGGGCCCTCATCTGCGGCGAACGAGCCGACCGCGATTGTTTCGTCCAGGAATCTTCCGGCGTCAATTGCCGCAACGGCGCGCTGGTGGCTGCGCAGCGCGAACGCATCCTGCTCTTCCCGCCGAATCGCGTGATCGCGCGCGTGGTTTTCTGCGACCAGGCCTGTGGTGAGGTAGACGTCGGGATAGTGCTCGACGAGATTTGGATTGGGCGCGATTTTGTTCCCCCCCATCGGGACCAGACTCATGCTCTCGGTGCCCCCCGCAATGATCGCGTGGGCCGCGCCACCTTTGATGCGGTCGGCGGCGACAGCGATCGCTTCGAGCCCAGAGGCGCAGAACCGGTTGATGGTGACGGCCGATGCCTCCACCGGCAGGCCGGCGCGAAGGCTCGCGATCCGTGCCACGTTCAAGCCCTGTTCGGCTTCGGGCATCGCGCAGCCAAACACGACGTCGTCGATCTCAGACCCCGCCGCGCCGGGGGCGCGGTTGAGCGCTTCACGCATGACCGTAGCGGCCAACTCGTCGGGACGGGTCGAGCGTAACGATCCACTCGGCGCCTTGCCGATCGGAGTACGGACGGCGGAAACAATCACTGCATCAGTCATGGAAATCCTGCAGCAGGTCCTCGATTGCGTCGCCAACCTCGGAGACCTTGCCGTCGAACAAATGGTCCGCGCCGTCTATAACGACCAGCTCTTTCGGTTCCTGGAGCTGCGCGTAGAAACGGCGCACATCTTTGAGCGGAGCGATCTCGTCACGCTCGCCATGTATCAGAAACGCCGGTTTGCCGGCCGCTATCACCGGAGAGTAATCGTAGTTCGGTACGGGGCACGCAATGCCAAGAAGCGCCGACGCGGCCGGAGCCTCCGCCCCGACGGTCATCGCCACCCACGAACCGAAGGACATCCCCCCGCACCATACGCGCGATACGTCAGGGTATCGCCCCGACATGAACGCGAGAGCGGCGCGATAGTCGTCCTGCTCGCCAGGACCACCGGAAAACGCACCGGTACTGCGACCGACGCCCCGAAAGTTGAAGCGGAGCACCGGCACGCCGATGCGCGCCAGCGCCTTGGCCGCGTGGTAGAGCGCTTTCGTGTGCATCGTGCCCCCGCCAGTCGGCAGCGGGTGGGCGAGCACCGCGATGGCACGAGGCGTGGCGTTCGCAGGCGCATTGATCAACGCTTCCAGCACGCCGGCCGGTCCAGAAATATCGACGTTTACGACTCGTATGTCGGCGTTCATAGCGTCCGCGAAAATCGGGACACGATATCGGCAAAGCGCTCCGGTGCGAGTACCGTGCCGAGATGGCCGGTTCGCTCGAGACGCTCGAAGCTCGCGCCTGGAATGCGTTCGAGATACTCCATCGTTTCGTCGCACGGCACTACCTGATCCAGCTCGCGCTCGCCCGTAATGACGAGCGTCGGCACCTGAATGCGCTGACAGTCGTCCTCGAAATTCTGCTGCTGGGCGAGAACCGCGCGGCTGCCCATCCGCCGCGGAGCTGCTGGTGCGCGCACGACCCGCCATGCGGTATTCGCCGTTGCGCTCAACCGTTGGCCGATCGTCGGGTGCAGCGCAGAGAGCTCCCGCCATCCGCGGCGCACCGCCCCTGCGGCGAACATTGGACTGCTGAGCACCGGCCATCTCGCGTAACGCGCCTGCTGCGGCTTCAACCTCCAGCGCGGCCCCGGCGTCGAGACGAGGATCAGGCCGCGCACGCGGTCGCTTCGGCGCGCGGCATAACGCAGCGCAATCAGTCCGCCGAACGAAACGCCGCACACGATTGCGTGTTGAACGCCTGACGCGTCAAGCAGGGAATCGAGATACGAGACGTGCTGATCGAAGCCGGCGCGCGCATCGAACGTGGTTTCGACGCCAGGCTCGCCAGGCAACGACGCGGTGATGACGCGATAGTCGCGCGCCAGCGCAGCGACCAACGGCTGCATCCACTCCCAGCGTCCCTGAATACCCGGAACCAGCACCAGCGGGGGCCCCGTGCCCACGTCGACCATCAGTTTCTCAGCGTCTTTCCTGTCTTCAGCGTGTACTGGATGCGCTCGAGCGTCTTGCGCTCGCCGCAGAGGCTGAGAAACGCCTCGCGCTCCAGGTCCAGAAGTTGATCTTCGCTGACGTGGCCGGCGTGAGGCAAGTTGCCGCCCGCGAGGATCCATGACAGTTTTCTGCCGATCACCGCGTCATGATCCGATATCCGGCCGGCCCGCCAGGCGAGATGCACGCCCAGATTGAGCATCGCGCGCACCGCATCCCCGCCCACGGGGATCGACGATGGGCGCGCCGGAGGACGATACCCCTCGCGCACACGGCTCAGCGCCTGCTGCTTCGCGTCGAATACCAGCCGGTCGCGATTCATCGTCCATCCGTCGACGTTCCGGAGATAGCCGAGCCGCAATGCCTCTGCTGCAGATGTAGACGCCTTGGCGAATCCGATGGTTTCAAACGCCTTCTCCGCCCCCACCCGCAGCAGCATTTCCTTCGTTCCTCCGCCCGCGGGGATGAGACCCACCCCCACTTCGACAAGTCCCATGTAGCTTTCTGCCGAGGCCTGCACCCGATCGCCATGCAGCAGCACTTCGCAGCCGCCACCGAGCGCCAGGCCGAACGGCGCAACGACGACGGGCACCTCCGAATAGCGGAGGCCGGTGGTCGACTTCTGGAACGCGCGGACCATCGCGTCTATTTCGTCCCAGTTTCCTTCCTGGGCTTCGAGCAGCAGGAGCATGAGATTGGCGCCGACGGAAAAATTCGGTCCTTCCGCCGAGACGACGAGCGCGTTGAAGTTCCGGGAGGCCTCCTGCACACCGCGCTGCAGCATGCTGAGCGCGTCTCCACCGATGGCATTCATCTTCGAATGCAGCGACACCGCTAGCACGCCGTCGCCGAGATCGATCAGGCTTGCGCCGCCATTTCCCGCGACCACGCGCTGCTGGTCCCGGGCGCTGCGCAGGATGTCGAACTGCGGCGATGCTGGCGGCAGCGGAGTGGATCGGAAGGGCTTGTCATCGAGGCCGATCGCGTCAGCGAGCTCGAACGGGCCCAGCGGCCACCCGTATCCCCATTGCAACGCGCGATCGATGTCGTCGATGGAATACGCAATCTCCGGCGCCACCTCCGCTGCGTAGCGAATCGCCGGCGGCAGCGTAGCCTTGAGAAATGCCCCGGCACGGTCGGTACCGGTAAATAACTTTCGCATCCGTTCCGGTAGCGGCAGTGCTGCAGCCGCATCGAGCGCGGGGAGATTCGGCGATCGGCGAGGGCGATACTCCATGGCATGCGGGTCGAGCGTCCAGATCTCGGTTTCGCCGGCGGCGTTTTTCCGGCGCTCGTAAAACCCCCGGCCAGCCTTTTCGCCTATCCACCCGCGAGACATCATCTCGGCGACGAAGGCGGGAAACTGGAAATGCGCGCGACGCTCTTCGGGCAGCCGCGTAGCCAGGTCTTTCGCGACGTGCACGAGAATGTCGAGGCCCGCGATGTCTACCGTGCGGAACGTGGCGCTCTTCGGGCGGCCGATTGCTGCGCCCGTGATCGTGTCTATCTCTTCGACCGTATACGTCCCCTCTGCCAACGCTTCGAAGATGCGGAGAAGACCGAACATCGCCACGTGATTGGCGATGAAGCCCGGGGTGTCCTTCGCCAGAACGACATTTTTTCCGAGGCGTCGATCGGCGAATTCCCGCATCGCGTCGATGGCGGCGGCATCCGTCTCGGTGGTTGGAATCAGCTCGAGCAGCGGGAGGTATCGGGGTGGATTGAAAAAATGCGTGCCGAGCCAATGGCGGCGGAAATCGTCGCTGCGTCCCGCGGCGAGTCCCGCAATCGACAGGCCCGATGTGTTCGAGCTGACGATCGATCCCGGCTTGCGGACGGCGTCGACGCGCTCGAGCAGCGTTCGTTTGGCGTCAGGCTGCTCGATGATCGCTTCGACGATCCAGTCAGCTGTGGCGATGCGTTCGAGGTGGGAATCGAAGCCGCCGACCTGGATCAGGTCGGCGGCCTGACGCGTGAAAAACGGGTCTGGTTTCAGCGCGCGGGCCCGTTCGAGGCCCGCCTTCGCCGCGGCCGCCGTCACGTCCAGCAGCTGCACCGGATAACCGGCATTTGCCAGGTGCGCCGCAATCTGCGCGCCCATCGTGCCGGCGCCCAGAACGGCTGCGGATCGAACGCGAAGCGGCGGAGCCATGACGGCATGTTACACCGTCACGGCGAACGCTTTACCTGCCCAGATCGAACCTGACTTCCGCCGTCACCGACCGCCCCATGATGTCGCCGAACACGTGCTGCTGAATCTGCTTGTTGAACAGGTTCGTGCTCTTGAGCGACGTGGTGATTCGCTGGGTCAGCTTGAAGCCGATGCTCCCATTCACCATCGTGAACGCGTCGGTGTATCCGTGATACGGACTGTCCAGCACGTCCGTCCAAAAGCCCTGGTCGGTGTAGGTCACGAACAACGAGCCGAGCAGGCGCGTGCCGGTATACGTGCCGCCGACGTTGAAGCGGTGCGTCGGCGGGAGCGCCAGCTCGATCACAGGATACGGATTCGGGTCGTCGAGCACTTCCGGGTCGTCCTGCCATGAGTAGTTCATGAACGTGCTGACGCCGCCGTTGAAGCGGTGATCGACAGACATCTCGACACCCTTCTGGCGAGTGGGCCCGAGATTCAGATAGGTAAATCCAGTGCGCGGCAGGTAGATCCCCTGCTGCGCCATGACCGCAAGGATCGCCGGCGGCAGCGGCCAGCCTGGCGGAGGATTCGCCGGCGTGTACGGATCGAGGTTCCGCGGCAGCGTGACGAAGTTGATGTTCTCGTCCATGTCGTTCACGTAGTAGGCGAGGCCCACCGTCGTCCGGTTGTTGAACGTGCCGGTATACGCGCCTTCCCACGCCGTGAGCGATTCCTGCGCCAACGGCGCCTGCGGCGTCCCCGCGATGGGGATCTCGCTACCCACCGCTTTCACGACGAGAGGGAACGGCTGCTGAACGATAGGCTGCAGCGGCGGCGGCAGCAGCGGCCCGAGCGGCCTGAGATCGACGGGATTGACGAGCGAGATGTCGAGGTAGTTGTTCACGCTCGACGGCGAGCGGAACGCGCGGTTGAAGCCGAAGCGGATGACGTGCGCGTCCGCGACGCGATACGAGAGCGAGACGCGCGGAGAAAACGCGGGATCTTCGATGTTGCCGAACTTGTCGATACGCATCCCGAGCGACAATCTGATGCGGTTGAGGAAGATGTCGTCCTGGATGTACCCGCCGAACTCGTTGCGATCGGTGGCCGTCGGCGCGATCGTAATGTCGAAGTTATTCCGCCGGTAATTGCCGCCATAGGTGATCGTCTGCCGGCTTCCGAGCAGCACGCCGTGTCCGCCCTCGAGGTCGTAGGTCTGCGTTTTGAAATTCAACTGTAGCGGAAGTCGCGTCGCCGGATCCGGCACCAGCAGATTGGGCGCTTCCGCGTCGAGGTGGTTCATGAACGCGGCGAATCGCGCCCGTCCGCGCGCGTAGCTCATGCGCCCGTACGCCATGTAGGAACCCGGCTGAATGTCGAACGGTCCGATGCCTGTGTAAATCGTTCCGCGAGAGCCCGCGACGCCCCCGGAGTAAGAGACGATGCCGTTGTCGATCTCCTGGTCGACGCGCACGTCGAACTTCGGCTGGCTGGTTCCCTGGTTTTTGAACGCGGTGCCAAGCGTCCCTTCCGCATCCGCCGGATATGTGCCGCCGCCCACTGTGGTTTTCCCTGTCGGGTCGCGCGGGTCGGGGATGAGCGGAATCTGGCCCACCGGCCTCGAATACGGCGCGGAGTTGTAATAGCCGGCGCTCAGCCGATACGACCAGCGATCGCTGATGGCCTGTGAGGTCGTCAGATTTGTCGTGAACAGTCCGCCGACGCCCTCGCCTACCGTCGAGCCGAAATCGCGGCTGAAAAAGCCGCCGCCGATCAACACCGACGTCGATCCCGCCGCTTCGCGTGGAGGCCGCGTGATGATGTTGACGACGCCGGTAAGCGCATTCGCGCCCCAGACCGCCGATGCCGGACCTCGCACGACCTCGATCTGCTTGATGTCTCCCGGGCCCGTCGGCACCATGTCCCACATGACGAGGCCGAAGAAGTCGAGATACAGGGAACGGCCGTCGAGCAGGGCGAGCTGCGAAGTGGCAAGCGTGCTGGTTGCCTGCCGGGCGGTGAGGTTGATGTCACGCGCCGAGAGCTGAATGACGTTCATGCCTGGGACGGTCCGCAATACGTCTGCGAAGCTCTGAGACGGCAGCGCCTGCAGCGTCGATGCGGGCACGACGGAAATCGTCGCCGGCGCATCCAGCACTGTGGATTCAGTGCGCGACGCGCTGACCACGACTGTTTCGCCCATTCCCGCGATCGTGAGCGTCAGTGGTTCGACCGTGACGGTTCCGGACGCGCCAACCGTGACGCCCCCACGCTTGGCGGATGCAAAGCCAGGTGTCGAGGCGATGATCTCGTAGCTGCCCTCCGGCACCGACGTAAACCTGTATTCGCCCGCGGTGTCGGTGACCCGCCACTCGCGTGTTTGCGGGCTCGTCAGCATGACGGTTGCGCCGGGGACGCGTGCTCCCGTCTCATCAACAACGTTGCCCGAGACGGTAGCGGTTTGCGCCAGGGCTTGCGACGCGCACGCTAGAAACAGCAACGCTGCAAGCAGGATTCTTCGACTCATGACTTGTCTCCTCCGGGGTGTCGTACGGTCAATTTGCGTGGAAATAATAGCCTAATCGACCAAACCGTGTTGTATCCCGTAGTGCATTAGCTCTGCTGTAGTCCGCATGTTCATCTTTTCGAGCAGTCTTGCGCGGTAAGTGCTTATTGTTTTTACACTTAGGGATAGCCGTGTGGCCACTTGCGTCACCGTGAGGCCCGAGGCAATCATCCGGAGCACTTGGTACTCCCGGTCTGACAGGAGATCGTGGGGCCGTGGAGACACTTCGGATTGATGCTGAAGAACCAGCTCATCGAGGACGGCGGGATTCAGGTAACGACGGCCCGACATGACCTCGGTGACTGCTTTGACGAGCTCAGTCGGCGCACTGTCTTTCGTCAGGTAGCCCGCCGCCCCGGCGTTCATGGCGCGGCGCGCGAACTGATCGGGCGGGTGCATGCTGAGGACGAGAACCGGCAGCGACGGACACTCGCGGCGGAGATCCTTCAGCAGGTCGAGCCCGCTCGTCCCGGGCAGCGTCAGGTCGAGAACGAGGACATCCCACTCGGTGCCGCGCGCCTCGTTGAGGCCCTCCTCCGCATTCGCTGCCTCGCCGACCAGCGCGGGATGGAATGCGCTCGTCAACACCTGTCTGATGCCCTGCCGCACGATTGGATGATCGTCAACGAGGAGGATTCGAGTCATTCTTCACGCCGCGTGGACGGAACATTGACGGTGACCGTCGTGCCGCGTCCCCGCAGTCCTTTGATTGTGAGGCGGCCGCCGAGCATGCGCGCGCGCTCGGTCATGCCCAGGAGGCCAATTGATTCCACGCTCGCCAGTTCTGCCTTGGTGATACCGCGGCCGTTGTCTCTGACCGTCATAGTGAACATTCGTCCTTGCTTACGAAGCGAGATTCGCACCGCTCCCGCGTGCGCGTGCCGCGCGACGTTGGTGAGCGCCTCCTGAAGGATCCGGAAGAGCGCGAGCTGGCGCGGCCGATCGGCGGGCTCGCTCTTCGCTCCGAGATCGAGCCTGCACCTGATCCCCGTCCTCGCCTCGAACTTCGTCGTCTCCCACTGGATCGCGTCTTTCAATCCGAGGTGATCCAGAACAGCGGGCCGCAGATCGCTGGAGATCTGGCGGACCGACTGAATGCTCAACTCGATGAGCCCAATCAGCGACTGAAGCTTGTTGACGAGTTGAATGCCCGGTTTCGGCTCGCTTCTCCGGAGCTCGTCGACCAGCCACATGAATTCGAGCTTCAGGCTTGTGAGGACCTGGCCCAACTCGTCGTGCAACTCACGGGCGACTCTCGCACGCTCCTCTTCGCGGGCCAGCTCGAGCCGAAGCGCCAGGGATGCCGGCGCTGTTGTCGTCTTCTTGTTCACTCAGAGGCGATGCCGCGTAAGTATAGCTGTCACGGCTGACGAAGACGGCACCAAAAGGTCGAACGCGGCGGCTTGTCGGATAAAGACCGACAACCTTGAGGTGATTCCCCGATACACACTTGAAGCCATCCCACCGATAAGTTGGTGGTCCTGAGGCACCTGCGGTCCCACATGGAGTAGAGGGTTCGATAATGACCGAGCTGAAGCGGATCGTGCTTGCTGAGGACAACCCGAATGACGTCGAGCTGACGCTTGCCGCGCTCGCCGAAATCAACCTTGCGAACGAAGTGGTCGTCGTCCGCGACGGCGCCGAGACGCTCGATTATCTGTTCCGGAGGAACGAATACGCGGATCGCTCCGCGGGCAATCCAGCCGTGCTGCTGCTCGATCTCAAGATGCCCAAACTAGACGGCCTCGACGTGCTGCGGGCGATCAAGGCAGACCCGAACCTGAACACGATCCCCGTCGTCATGCTCACTTCGTCGCGCGAAGAACAGGACCTCGTCCGGAGCTACCAACTGGGCGCCAATGCCTATGTCGTGAAGCCGGTGGACTTCACTGCGTTCATCGACGCGGTGCGGCAGCTCGGCGCCTTCTGGGCGATCGTCAACGAACCGCCGCCTGGAGGTGCAATGCCGCTCGTGTGACGCGCGAGAGAACAGAGAAACCTTTGGACCTTCTAATAGGCGCTGACTTTTTCGATGGCCTTCAGCAGGTCGTCGATTTGGGGCAGGATCACTTCCTCGAGCTCGGGCGCATACGCCACCGGCGTATCCATCGCGCCGACTCGCGTCACCGGCGCATCGAGATATTCGAACAGCTCTTCAGAGATGCGTGCGGCGATCTCGGCGCCGAACCCGCACGTCAACTGGTCTTCGTGCGCCACGATCACGCGGCTGGTGCGCTTCACCGCGTCGGCGATCGCGTCGAAATCGTAGGGCAGGATCGTGCGGAGGTCCAGAACGCCAACGCTGACGCCGTTTTTCTCCGCCATCTGCGCGGCAACCAGCGCGCGCTGCACGAGCGCTCCCCACGTGACGATCGTCACGTCCGATCCCGCCCGCCGCTCCGCGGCACGAGCGAAGGGAATCATGTAGTCCGGCCCGGGATATTCGGACTTGTTATAAGTCTGCCGGTACAGATGTTTGTGTTCCAGGAACATCACCGGGTCATCGCACCTGATCGCCGTTCGCAGCAAGCCGGCCGCGTCGGCGGCCGTCGACGGAAACGCAATCCGCAGACCCGGACAGTGCGCGAAGATGCTTTCGCCAGATTGGCTGTGATACACGCCGCCGCCGCGCAGGTATCCGCCAATGGCCACGCGAATGACGACGGGAGCCTTGAACGTGTTTGCAGACCGGTACCGCAACATCGACAGTTCGTCGCGAATCTGCATCATCGCCGGCCAGATGTAGTCGAAGAACTGGATCTCGACGACCGGCTTCATTCCGCGCACGGCCATCCCAATTGCCCTGCCGATGATATTGGCCTCGGCGAGCGGAGAATTGAAGACGCGGTTCGGGCCGAAGGCACGCTGCAGGCCATGGGTCGCCTTGAAGACGCCGCCCTTGCCGGGCACCTTGTCGATGATGTCGCACTTGCTCGCGTCCGCCACGTCCTGCCCGAACACCACCATCAGACGATTACGCTCCATCTCGTCGTGCAGCGTACGGTTGATGACGGTAACCATCGTTGCGGGCTCCCCCTGTGGAGCTGGCGCCGTGTCGAAGTCGCTGGACGTCGGATCGACATCTGGTGAATACACATAGAGGCCAGCGGTGTGCGGCTCGGGCCTTGGCGCTCTGAGCGCCCGGTCGGCGGCTTCGGTGACTTCGGCCTCTACCTGCTTGCGGATGTCCTGCAGCTCGTCTTCGGTTGCCAGATCTTCGGCGCGAAGAAGCGCCGCGAGGGTGGCAATCGGATCGCGGGCCGCCTCGAGCTCTCGTTCTTCGGCCGTCTTGTAGTTGCGTTCTTCGTCTGAGTGCGAGTGCGAGTACGGACGAACCACACGCGCATGAACCAGCGCCGGGCCCTTTCGTGCACGCGCATACGCAACGGCTTCGCACATCGCGCGATAGCTCTGCACGAGGTCGGTGCCGTCCACGCGTATCACTTCGAGGTGTGGAAACGACTCGACGAGGCGTGAAATGTCGCCGCCGGCCGTGTGGTATTCGGCCGGGCAGGAAATCGCGTATCCGTTGTCTTCGACGACGCACACGACGGGCAGCTGGTCGGTGCAGATGGTGTTGAGGAATTCCCAGAACTCACCTTCGCCGGTCGCGCCGTCCCCGATTGACACGTATGTCACTTCATCCGCCTCGACCTGCGGCGGCGGAGCGCCGACGAGTGGCAGCCGCTTCGACGCTTCGGCGCTGCCCGCGCCCTGGAGGCACTGCATGCCCGTGGCGCTCGATCGATTCATGATGTGCAGTTCCGGGCTGCTCCAGTGCGACGGCATCATGCGGCCGGCTGACGACGGGTCTTCGGAGGACCCGACAGCCGCGAGCAGCATTTCGTACGGGCTCATCCCGAGCATGAGCGTCAGCGCGCGATCGCGATAGTACGGAAAGAACCAGTCATAGCCGGCTTTCAGGGCCATGCCGGCGGCAACCAGGATGGCCTCGTGGCCGGCGCCGCTGATCTGGAAGAAGATCCGGCTCTGGTTCTTGAGTTGGATTTCCTTGTCGTCGAGGCGTCTCGACAGGACCATCCATCGATACGCCTGAAGGAGATCGTCGCTGGTGAGGCCTTCGTAGGTGCGCTGCGCCCTGGCGTGGGTCTTGTGTCCGTTGGTGACCGTCGAAGACTTCATTCACGCTCCAGAGCCGCCTCCGCTGACGCTGCGGCGAAGTCGGCCGCAGTTTCGTGAACGCGGAACAGCAAATTATACATCGGACCCGAATGGTATAATCGCGTTCCAAGGCCGCCGACGCAAGCGGTAAAACTCCTCAAAAATTTTGCAACCCTATCGTCTGTTCCGCTGGGACGAAATCGCCCTCGAGAAAGTCACCGAGATGGTGTCCCGGAAGTTCGTCTCTGGGGAACGGGAGACGATGGCGCAAATTTATCTCAAACGTGGCGCGGTCGTGCCGCAGCACGCCCACGACAGCGAGCAGATGACCTATGTGTTGCAAGGCGCGCTGAAGCTGCTTGTCGGAGGCGAAGAAGTCACCCTCCGCGAAGGGGAAGTGCTGCACATCAAGCCCGGTGTGGCGCATCAGGTCGAAGCGCTCGACGACACGTTCGTGCTGGGTGTCTTCAGCCCGGTGCGGCGCGACTGGGCGGATCAGGGAGGACCTCAGTGACCTGGATTGTCCTCGCGGCGGCCGCCGTGCTGGTGCTCTGGGGCGTCAGCCTGTACAACGGCCTTATTCGTCTGCGCAACGAAGTGGTGAACGGGTGGCGGTGATTTCGTCTTTCCATTCGGCAGTCTCGCCGCGCTCGGCATTGGAGGCATCTCCGCGGCATCCAGCTTCTATGCCGGCGATCGCGCGGTCCTTCTCTCGGCGGGCGCCGTACCCATCGATCGCCTGTTGTCGTCGGCCTCCGAGCAAGACGACGCCCTGAAGCTGCGCCAGCTCGACAACGTCGTCGAAGACATGATGGTTTCGCGGCGCCGCGAATTCCTTGCCGATGCAACCGGCGCGGAGCTGACGCGGAATCCGCTCGCGCTCGCGAGTGCGCTGGAAAAAATCGAACGCGCCCACGCGCCGACGCCGTCGATCAAACGTGGAAGCGCGCACTTGTGCATCGCCGACCCGCTCGGGCGGGCCGTCGGGCTTCGAGAAGGCTCCGTGTCCAACCTGCTTGCTACTCATCCGCCGATGTCCAGCCGGATTGCCGCGCTGCACCAGATGGCGTACCTGATCTGATGGCGCGTTCTGGTCCGTTCCGGAGCGGCGCAACTGGGTACGAATCGGGGCAGAAGGCCCGCGGCGGGCTGCTTCAGGTGTTCGCGCTCGTGATTCTGCGCATCTCGGTCGGCGTCTATATGTTCTTTTTCGGGTTCGAGAAGTCCGCTTGGTTGCTGGATGCCACGCCCGTCGCGGCGCAACTCTCGTCGTGGTTGGTCGATGCGTCGCCGGCAAGCCGCTGGTACCTGGAGCGCGTCATCCCCGGCGCTCCGATTTTCGCGCGCCTCGTCCCGCTGGCGGCCATGGCCGGCGGAGCAGGACTCGTCTTGGGACTCTGGACGCGCATAGCCGCGGCGTTGTCGCTAGTCGCGGTGCTGAGCCTTCAGCTCGGGTCGGGTGTGATGTTCAGGTACGCCTATCTCGCGGATGCGAGCGGCCTGCCGTTGATAGGAGCGCTGATTGCGCTGATCATCGGCGGCAACGTGGGGCGCCGAAAGGAAAAACGCTCTATTCCTTAATCATTCTTCGTTCTGCCTTATCCGTTCTTCAATGCACCCTCTTGTCCCAATCGCTCTTCCCGCCCGTGTGCACGCCGAAACGCTTGCGCGCCCGATCCATCTTCCATCGCAAGTACCTGTAGCGAACTTCATTGGCTGGACTGAGCTGGCGCCCTCGCAACATGATGTAGCCGGCGACGAGGCCCCCCAGATGCGTGATATGGGCGATGCCGGTGCCGCTGTCGCCCGCGGCAGACAACAGCGCGATGACGCCCATGATCATCACGAAGTACTTTGCCGGGATCGGAAAGACGAAATAAATGTAGATGGGCCGGTTGGGGAACGTGAGGCCGTAAGCGAGAAGGACACCGTAGATCGCGCCAGACGCGCCGATCGTCACCGAGTAGAACATACGCGCCGTCGCTTCGAACGGCAGCAGTGAGACGGCAATGGTCGTGAGACCGGCAACGATGCCTGTGATGAAGTAATACCTCAGGAAGAACTTCGTTCCCCACATGCGTTCGAGCTCGGTCCCGAACATCCACAACGCGAGCATGTTGAAGAGGATGTGCCCGATGCCGCCGTGCAGAAACATGTAGGTGACGGGCTGCCAGATGCGGAATCCGTCGAACATCGCCGAGGGAAGCAGCCCGAGAAATTCCTGCGTCCCGTGCCTCAGGCCTTGCGGCATCAGCCACACGAGCACGAACGCCCCGACGTTGACCGCGATCAGCGTTTTGATGGCTGGAGTAAGTGGGCCGGGACCGAACGAAAACGACGAATACCGAGGATTACCGGAGGGATAGCGGCGCACGGGTCGAATCTACCACGTTCAGGACGTGAAAACCCTGCGCCGGAGTTGTGCAAATTCGTCGATACGGAGAAAGTGCGCTGATGCCGCCAGCACCGCGAGACCGGCCGCAATGGCGCCGAACACACGAATAATCTGCGTGAGTACAGCGGTACCGCCAAACGGCACGTGCAGCAGCCGTTCGGCCTGGTACGCAGCGAACGCCATGAAAAGGGATGCGATGGTGATTTTTCCCAGCGCGGCCGACAGCCGGCGGCCCTCGAGGCCTCCGAGCTTCGTCCGGGCGAGCCAGAGCAGCACACCCGAATTCAGCAGCGCTGCGATTGCGGTGCCGAGCGCCAGGCCGCAGTGGCCGAACGGCCGTACCAACAGCAGGTTGAGCGCGATGTTCGAGACAATGCTGACACCGCTGGCGATGAGCGGCACCCGGCTGTCGCCCATGGCGTAGAACGCCGGCGAGATCAGCTTGACGGCCGAATAGCCGACGAGCCCCGGCGCGTAACACGCCAGCGCGGCTGCCGTTGCGGCGGTGTCGGCTGCGGTGAACATCCCGCGCTGGAAGATGAGCGCCACAATTGGTCCCGCCAGCGCAATCAAGCCGGCCATGGCGGGAACGTTCAGCATCAGCATCATGCGGAGACCGCTCGAAATCGCCCGCCGCACGCCGGGGTCATCCTGGCGCGCCGCATGCCCGGCGATCGACGGAAGTGATGCTGTTGCGATCGAGATGCCGAACAACCCGATGGGGAGGTACATCAATCGGAAGGCGTAGTCGAGCCATGACACAGCGCCGGTGCCGAGGCTCGCCGCGAGCCAGCTGTTGACGAAAAGGTTGACTTGCAGCGCCGCCAGGCCGGCCACACCGGGCAACATCAGCCGCACGATTTCACGTAGCCAGGGATCCTGGATGTCCACGGTCGGCTCATATCGGAGTCCCTCGCGGCGCGCCGCCGGCCACTGCAGGAGAACCTGTCCCAGTCCGCCGGCAAGCGTGGCAAACGCGATGACGACGATGGGATTGACGCCGAGCGACGGAGCGAGCGGCACGAAAATCACCGTGCAAGTGATCGTCGCGATGTTGAACATCGCCGGAGAGAGCGCCGGAATAAAGAAATGCTGCCGCGCGTTCAACATCGCCATCAATACCGCCGCGGTGGCAATCAGCGGCAGAAACGGAAACATGATGCGCGTCAGCAGAACGGTCAGCTCGAGCTTGCCCGGTACGCTGCTGAACCCGCCGGCGTAGAGCTCGACGAGCGGCCTGGCAAAGATGATTCCCGCCAATGCCACCGCCGACGAGACGAGCAGGAGAGAATTGATGACGTTGGAAGCGAGGCGCCAGGCGTGAGATTGATCCGGCGCCGCCAAGGCGCGCGTAAACGTCGGCACGAGCGCCGCGCTCATCGCGCCTTCAGCGAACAAGTCACGCAGGACGTTTGGAATACGGAACGCGATGCGGAAGGCATCCATCGCGTCGGCCGCACCGAAAAAATACGCGAGAACCTGGTCGCGGACCAGTCCGAGAACCCGGCTGGTCATCGTCGCGGCGCCGATGACCCCAGCCGATCGGAGCAGGCTCATCCAGCCAGTTTGCGGCGCACCAACTCGTTCACTGCTTTTCCATCGACCGTTTGCCCGCCGAGAGCCGCCATCACGGCTTTCATGACCTTACCGATGTCTTTCGCGGACGATGCTCCCGTAGAGGCGATGGCCGCGTCGACCGTGCGTTCGAGCTCGGCGGCGTCGACCGGCGGAGGAAGATAGCTCTCGAGAATCACAATCTCGGCCGTCTCTTTGTCGGCCAGGTCCTGCCGGCGTCCTTTGACGAACTGCTCGATCGAGTCGCGGCGCTGCTTGACGAGTGCCGACACCACCTGCAGCGACTCGTTGTCGTCGAGCGGGCGGCCGCGCTCGATCTCGCGGTTCATCAGCGCGGTCTTCAGCATCCGCAGCGTGCTGAGGCGTGCTGGATCCTTCGATTTCATCGCATCAGTGATCGCGCGATTGACTTCTGCTGGCAGTGGCATGTTTTCAGTCCCAGTCCCTGATGCCGACGTCCTGGTCCGAGTCTCCGAGCGTGATGTGCCAGTCATCGGTGTCTTTGTAGAATTTCGGCGGTACCGTCACCGCGTTGATCTTCGCCGCCAGCCCCAGCGGCTTTGGCCGCATCTGGAAATACCCCGAGTGCCGCATCATGCGCCTGAACCCGACGTGTGACGCGTAGCAGCGGATCTTGTCGGACCCAGCCTGGCGCGCCTCGGCGTCGACCCACCGGAGAAGCGTCTTGAAGCCGATCTCGTCGTGCGTGTCCGCGAGGAAATCGACGAGCAGCGTGACGCGTCCTCTCGGCTCCTGCGCGTGGCGATACACCGCATAGCCTTCCGGACGGCCCTCGCGCATCAGCGCCGCCACCGAATATCGCACGTGCGGCGGTTCGATGAACTTCCAGTTGAGATAGGCCGAGTCGCGGCGAACCGCCAGCTCGAACCGGTCCGCCAGCCGCTCCCACAACTCGGTGAATGGCGCGTCGAAGCGTCGAATCGGCTCGACGTCGGCGCGCATCGGCCGCACACGCGCGGCGACGCGCACGATGGGCAGCGTCACCGCCGACACGAACCGGTTCAATGTCGTCGGCCACTGCGGCACGCGCACGGCTCTCCGCGTCAACGGCTTTACCAGTCCGGGGATCGGCGGCACGTCAGGGAAGTGCATCTTTTTCAGCAGACCGCTCGATGCCTCCGAAAGCCCAAGCCCGAGCGCCGCTCCGACACTGCGATCCCACGCCCGGAACAGCTCTTCTCCGAGCCCGCGGCGTTGCCGTTCCGGGGCGACCATTGCGTCGTTGCCCCACGCGGCCTGCACCTCCTTGCCCCCGAGGGACAATCGCACCGGCATGGCGGCGTAGTGGCCGATGATCGTCGGACCTTCGCGGACCACCCACAGGGAGGGCACGCCGTTTGGATTGTTCGGATTGCGGCGATATTGCCAATCCCAGCGGAGGCGGCTCGCAGCGGCAGCGTCGGGTCCGAACACCCTGCGGTAAAGCGCTTCTATGCCGCGCTGGTCCTCCGGCCGGTAGCGATCGATCTCTGGCATTGTTGAATGAGCTGACTCCGATGTCGATCGGACGATCGTCGTTCAGACGATCGGCGTGTCAGAGAATTGTATCGCGCCGGGACGACTATCGATCGGCTTGTGCGGGACGTTGTCGTACTGGCGGCTGCGATCCGGGGGGCGGGGGCGGAGGCGCCAGACTCGGCTGCGATGTGCCCGTGGTCGCGTTCCACGGATTCGTCGGTGCTGTCACGGCTGGAGCCGTTGCGGTTGCGGGCGGATTGATCACCCCCGGAGGCGGCACGAACTGTGGGGGCATGCCCGCTGCTCCCGGCATCAATCCCGGAACAGTAATGAGGCCTGCCGCGGCAGCGGCGGCGATCGCCGCATCGTCGATTTGATCGGCAGTCGGATCCGGCATCTCCGGCATTTGAGGCATCTGCGGAATGACGGGTTGCTGCGGCTGAGGCGGTCTCAGCTGCGTGACGTTGGCGCCGCCCTGAACACCGGAGAAACCGCCCATGCCGGGCGAGGGCTGCGTTGGACGAACGGCCGCGACGGCGCTCGTCGTCGGCATGATCAAAATGCGGTCGTACCGCGACGCGTCGGCAACGAACGTGTCTCGCGGCATCGCCATGTAGCCAGGTACGGTGCGCAGCACGATCTCGAGCGCCTGCTTTTCCGGAACGCCGGCGAGCTTCAAGGTAATCGGCCCGCCGCTGAGACGCTCACCGTTTACGATGCGCGTCTTCCCAACGCGTGCCCATTCCGCAAGGATCTGGCGCACCGTGACCTCTTGCGCGTCAAGCGTGACGATGCCGTTCTGAATCGACAACTGGAGTGGATCCGCCGAAACCGGCGAGGCCGAACAGGCTGTCACGAACGCGCAGAAGAGAAGCTTTTTCATCACTTTGCGGCGAGTCATCATTATAAATCAAGACGCGTTTTCCCGGAAGTATGTGATGACCCTCGTAACGATCTCATTCAGCTGCACTTTGGGCTCATATCCGACCAGCTGCGTGACTTTAGTGAGGTCCGGCACGCGCCGCGGCATGTCCTCGAAGCCCGCTTCGTAGGCCTTGTCGTAGGGAATGAATTCAATCGTGGAGCTCGAGCCGGTGAGCGACTTCACCAGTTCCGCGAGCTGGAGGATCGTCACCTCATGGCTGTTGCCGATGTTGAAGACCTGGCCCACGGCCCTCGGCTCCTTGACGAGCTTCAATAGGCAGTCGACGACATCACCGACGTACGTGAAGCTGCGGGATTGCGTTCCATCGCCGAACACGGTGATGGGTTCACCGGATAGCGCCTGGCGTACGAATGACGGGAGAACCATTCCGTACTGCCCGGTCTGCCGGGGCCCGACGGTGTTGAAGAAGCGGACGATGATGACGGGAAGGTCGCGCTCTTTGTAATAGGCAAGCGCCAGGAACTCGTCGATGGCCTTGCTGCAGGCATATGCCCATCGATGTTTGGCGGTTGCGCCCATGACGAGGTCGGCGTCTTCGCGGAACGGCACGTCCACGCTTTTTCCGTAAACTTCTGACGTGGACGCGATGACGACTTTCTTTTTTTTCTTGTTGGCGTGTTTGAGCACGACTTCGGTGCCGTGCACGTTCGTTTCGATCGTATGCACCGGTTGCTCGACGATCAGCTTCACGCCCACCGCTGCCGCGAAATGAAAGATGACATCGTTGCGATCGATCAGCTCGGCGAGCAGCGGCTCGTTGGTGAGCGTATCGATCACGTAATTGAATCGGGCATTTGCTTTCAGGTGCCCGACATTGCGGATCGACCCCGTCGACAGGTTGTCGATCACGTCGACCTCATGCCCCTCGGCCAGCAGCGCCTCGGCCAGATGAGATCCGATGAAGCCGGCTCCGCCGGTAATTAGCGCTCTCACGAAGACAGATCCTTTCGTACGGCCTCGGCGACCGCTTCGACCGCGTCATGCGGCATGTGTGGGTACAAGGGCAACGACAGCACTTCGCCGGCGGCGCGGACCGCATGCGGGCAGTCGGCCTCACCCGCCGACGCGAAGGCGGGCTGCTGTGGGATCGCCAGCGGATAGTGCACGAGCGTCTCGATGCCCGACGCTCGCAGGTGATTCTGCAGTGCTGCCCGGCGCGTGGACCGGACTGGGAAGAGATGATACACGTGCCCGGGGTCCATTTGCGGCGGCACGTGCACGCTGGTGCCCTCCAGCAGCGAGCGGTACCGCCTCGCAAGCTGCCGGCGGCGTTCGGTTCGCTCTTTGAGGAGGGGCAGGCGCGCGCGAAGTATCGCCGCCTGCAGCTCGTCGAGCCGGCTGTTCACGCCAACCTCGGCGTGATGATAGCGGTCGGTCTGTCCGCCGTTTCTGAGCTGTTTGATGCGCGCGGCGAGTGCGGCATCGCGTGTGACGACGGCCCCACCATCACCGAGAGCGCCCAGGTTTTTCGTCGGATAAAAGCTGAATGCGCCTGCCGCGCCGAACGTGCCCACCGGCTTTCCATCGCACGTGGCGATGTGTGCCTGGCAGCAGTCTTCGACCAGCGCGAGCCCTTTCTTGTCGGCAAGCGCCGTCAGCGACGCCATGTCTGCAGGCTGGCCGTACAAGTGAACGGGCAGCAGCGCGGCCGTGCGGCTGGTCATTGCACCTGCCACCGACGAAGGATCGAGCGTCATCCGTTCGGGATCGATGTCGGCGAATACGGGCGTCGCGCCGGCCATGACGATCGCGATCGCCGTGTAAGCCGCAGACAACGGCGTCGTGATGACTTCGTCTCCGGCGCCGATACCCAAAGCGCGCAGAATCAACGTCAGCGCGTCGGTTCCGTTGCCGACCCCGACGGCATGAGGAGCGCCCGATGCCGCGGCGAATTCGTCCTCGAAGGCATCCACTTCGGGCCCGAGCACGAACCACGCGCGTTCGGTCACGCGCGCGATCGCCTGCCGCACGGCCGCGGAGTCGTCGGTCAGACGAAGATCCGCGAACGGGACCCTCGTCTCGCTCATGCGACGGTCGATGGAGCAGGTGCGGGATCGTCGAGGTATGCGCCGCTGTGCGCGCGGTAGTACGCCAGCGTCCGGGACAGGCCCTGTTGCAGGGACACGCGGGGCTCCCAGCCGACCGCGCGGTGGAAACGCGACGAATCAGCGTAGAAGCTGCCGATATCGATCGCTTTCTTTTCCGGCGGCCACGGGACGAACCGGATGCGGCCGGCGCCAGCCACGTCGATCAGCATCGCGGCAAGGTCGCGATGGGCAATCGGCTGCGATCCCCCGACGTTGAAGACGTGCCCGTTGCACGCGTCAGACGCGCCGGCGCGGAGAAAGGCATCCGCGGCGTCGTCGACGTATACGAAATCTCGCATCTGCGATCCGTCGCCGAAGATCTCGATGTCCCGCCCTTCGAGTGCGAGGCGGATGAACCAGCCGATGAAGCCCTGCCGGTTGTGCTTGATGAGCTGGCGAGGTCCGTACACGTTCGTCAGCCTGAGCGAGCACGCGCGGACGTGGAACACGTTGTTGTAGAGCAGGTGATAGTTCTCGCCCGCGGCCTTGTTGACGCCGTTCACGTCGACCGGGCGGACAAGGTGATCTTCGGTGACCGGAAGCGTGTCGGGCTTGCCGTAAACCTGTCGCGTGCCCGCGAACACCACCTTCACCCGGGGATTGAACCGGCGGCACGCTTCGAGGATCGACAGCTGGCTGCGGCAGTTGATCTCGAGATCGGTGTGAGGGTCCGCCATGCTGTCGATGTGGCTCACCTGGCCGGCGAGATTGAAAATCACTTCTCGATCGCGCACGAGGTGGTTCATCGTGCTTTCCTGGCGGACGTCGGCGATGTTGACGCGGACCTTGTCGGCGATGCCGTCGATATTGAAGAAGTTCGCGCCGGAGTCGGGAATGAGCGAGTCCATGAGCAGCACTTCGGCTCCGAGCTCGACCAGCCGATGCGCGATGTTGCTGCCGATGAACCCGAGGCCGCCGGTGATCATGACGCGGCGCTTGAGGTAGAACCCGAGATAGTCGGGCGTCACGGCGTTCGCGTTCCCTCTTCGACCGCCCGCGCGGTATTCGCGGCCGAGTCGTCCGTCCGCAGCACGACGAGCGCGAGCCACAGCTTCAGAACGTCCACGCCCGTGCGGAAGATTCGAGGGAAGTTGAAGAACTGCGACTTGCCGTGGGCGCGATGGTAGTGGTGCACCGGGACTTCAACAATCCGGAATCCTGCCCGCTCGATCTTGCGCATCATCTCGAGACAGATGACGCCGCTGTTCTTCTCCAGCCGGACGCGGTCGAAGATCGCGCGCCGCATCATCCGGAAATCGCAATCGACGTCGCGCACCGAGAGGCCGAACATCAGTTTCACGGTGTGGTGATACACGCGCCCGATGATGATTCGATGGAGCGGATCCGACCGGCTGATCTTGTAGCCGTTGACGAGATCGACACCCGCCGTCATCTTCGGCCACAGCGCCGTCATCTCGGCCGGGTCGTACTGGGCGTCGCCGTCCGTGTAGAAGATGATGTCTTTCGAGGCGCTCGCGAATCCGGTGCGCAAGGCGCCGCCGTATCCCCGATTGACCGGATGATTCACCACGCGCACCTGCGGATAGATGCGTGACAGCTCTTCGAGAATTTGCGGCGTCGAATCCGTGCTGCCGTCGTTGACCACGATGACCTCGTGGTCCGGCGTGAGCTGCTTCGCGGCCCGCAACGCCGTCATGACGAGACTGGCAATCGTCCCGCTGTCGTTGTACGCGGGGAAAAAGATGCTAAGACCCGGAGCGCGAGCCCGTTCGGAATCAGCCATCGATTGCGGTGACGACACGTTAATACACTAGGTCTTCAGGCGCAATCGCCAAGGTACGATCGCCGACTCGATGAGGACTGCCGAGGATATCTTCGACGACCCTTCACGCCGCTCGACGAAGATAATCGGGATTTCCTGCACGCGGCATCCGGCTTTGACCGCGAGATGTAGCTGTTCGACCAGGAATGCGTAGCCGTCAGAAATCAGCCGATCCAGCGGGAGCCGCGCCAGGGCGTCCCGGCGCCAGCATCGGAACCCAGTCGTGCAGTCCTTCTGCTCGAGGCCGGTGACGGCGCGGACGTAACCATTGGCGAAGCTGCTCAGCACGATGCGGTGCAGCGGCCAGTTCACGACGCTGACGCCTTTGAGATAGCGGGAGCCCAAAACGAGATCCGACTCGCCGGCGGCGGCGGTCATCGCGGGCAGATATTTCGGATCGTGCGAGAAATCCGCGTCCATCTGAACGATCAGGTCGGCGCCATCCGACAGCGCGCGCTTGAGCCCATCGACGAGCGAGCGCCCCAGGCCTCGCGCCCCAGTACGATGAATCACCGACACGCGGCCGGCAAACTCAACCGCCAGTCCGTCGGCCACCGCCCCGGTGCCATCGGGCGAGTTGTCATCGACGACGATCACGCGGTAGCCGTCGTTCTGCAGGATGGCCGCGACGAGCCCGGGTAGATTTTCGCGCTCGTTGTAAGTGGCAACGACGACAGCCGCATTCATCGCGGTCCTTCCGAGCGCATGGTGGAGATCTGTTCGGAAACAAGGCCAACGAGGAAAATCACCACAGACAGGACCAGCAGCAGGACCGACGAATCCGTGATGTCGTGCCTGGTGACCGTTGTCCAGATGGCATATCCGGCGCCGAGCACGAATGCCGCCGCCGAGATCGGTAGAAAAATTCTCAGCGGACTGAATACGGTGATGACCTTCACCAGGATCAGGAAGAAGCGTGCGCCGTCCGAAACGAGCCTGATCTTCGACTTGCCGAGTCGCGCGCCGACGGTAATCGGCTCGAAACGCACGCTGTAGCCGGCCTTGACGAACGCGAGCGTGGTCGTCGTGGGCGTCGAGAACCCGTTCGGCAGCAGGTGAAGGAACTCGCGGAGGCCGCTGGTGCGCGCGGCGCGCATCCCGGATGTCAGGTCGGGGATGGGGCGGCCCGTGAGGTATGCCGCCACCCAGTTGAGCACGTTGTTGCCGATGTGGCGCACCGTCGACGCCTGGTCCGTCGATCCCCCGCGCGCGCCTACGACGAGATCGTACTCGCCGAGAAATCCGATCACCCGCAGGGCATCGGCCGCTGAATGCTGGCCATCGGCATCGACGATGAGAATGAACTCGCCGTTGGCATTGCGGATACCGGTCTTGACCGCGGCGCCGTTCCCCTTGTTGTAGGGATGCGCGATCACGCGCGCGCCCGCGGTTGCGGCTGCCCGCGCCGTGTCATCCGACGAGCCGTCGTCGATGACGAGGACCTCTTTCCAGGGCGCCGAGGCCAGGAGCGCCCCGACGACGGTCCCCACGGCCGCTCCTTCCTCGAATGCCGGGATGACTACGGTTACGGTCGATGGATCGGCCACGATGTGCGAAATCCTATCATCAGGTCCCTGCCTCGCCCGACCACCACATTTAGTGGGGCGAAACTTTAGCGTAACTCTTTGGTAATCTGTATTTTACCCGTTGACATAACAGGACTTGCCCTCTACTATCCGGGTGGACTTTTTTGGAGAGAAATGGAGTAGCCGAGCGTGCTTCGGGGCAACTCGCCGGCGAAAATTGACGATCGGGGGAGACTCAAGATCCCCAATGGGTTTCGCTCGTTCATCGAGGATGAACACGGGCGAGAACTCTTCGTTACCAGTGTGCACGGCGACTCGGTGCGCATCTACCCCATGGCGGTGTGGACTGACATCGAGAAAAAGCTCGCGCAGATTCCCTCCACCCACCCATCCCGGCTGAAATTTCTCGATCGCGTGAATTTCTACGGCCAGGTGGCGGAGATCGACAGCCAGGGGCGCGTCGTGATCCCGCCGCGCCTGCGCGAGTCCGCCACGATGACCGGCGAAGTCGATGTATTCGGTCAGTACCAACTATCTCGAAGTATGGAACCACGAGCGGTTCGTTGCGAAGCTGCAGCGCGAGCCGTTCACTGACGCTGACGCCCGCGCGTTGTCGGATCTGGGCCTGTAGGCGATCGATGCCGTTCCATGAGCCCGTCCTGACGCGTGAGGTGATGTCGCTTCTCCGGCCCGAGCGCGGCGGGGTGTTTGTGGACTGCACCGTGGGAATGGGTGGACACGCCAGGGCCCTGCTGGAGGCGGGAGCAACGAAGGTGATCGGCCTCGATCGCGATCCGGCGGCGCTTGCGATCGCCGCGGAGACGCTCAGCGCGTTTGGCGATCGCGTCGAGCTCGTGCACGCGGATTACCGGTCGATCGAGCAGGTGCTCGACGCGCGGCAGCTTACCGGCGTCGACGGCACGCTCACGGACATGGGGATGTCGTCGTATCAGCTCGACGCGGAAGGGCGGGGGTTCAGCTTTCAGCGTGACGACCCTCTGGACATGCGGATGGACACGACCAGCGGTCCAACGGCCGCGGATCTCCTGCGCGATTCTGAGGAATCGCAGATTGCCGACGCGATTTATCAGTTCGGCGAGGAGCGATTTTCGCGCCGTATCGCGCGCGCCATCGTCTACGCGCGCCAGGAGGCGCCGCTCGCCACCACGACGCAGCTGGCGGCGATCGTGAGGCGGGCCATACCGCGGAAGGGTTTTTCGCGAATCGATCCCGCAACGCGCACGTTTCAGGCGCTGCGGATCTGGGTGAACCGCGAGCTCGAGAATATCGACGACTTCCTGCGCGCCGCAGCGCGCCGGCTCAAAGAGGGAGCGCGCCTGGTCGTCATCACGTTTCACTCGCTCGAAGATCGGATCGTCAAGCACACGCTTCGCGCGCTGGCGCAAAGCGATGACGCGCCGATTCGGATTCTGACGAAGAAACCGGTGACCGCGCAGCCCGACGAGCTGGAGCGGAATCCGCGCGCGCGGAGCGCCAAGCTGCGCGCAGCGGAACGCTGCGCGTAGAGGAATGAAGCAGGTAGTGTCCGGCTTAGCCGGACCGGTAACAGTGCGTAGTGTCCGGCTTTAGCCGGACCGGTAACAGTGTGTAGTGTCCGGCTTTAGCCGGACGAGGACTCGACCATGAGCACATCCACTGAAGCGTTCGAATACGCGATCAAGAAGGACGTCCGGAACAATCCGATCGTCCGCGAGGTGGACGAGCGCCGGCTCCAGGAGCAGTGGCGGTCGGTGGCCCTCGGAGTCCTGTTCGTCGGCGTGCTGCTCTTTTCCGGATGGCAGCGCGTCGAGTTGCTGCAGCACGGCTACAAGGCAGAGCAAATGCAGCAGCAGCGGGCGGAAGAAGAAGCGATCAACCGCCACCTTCGGCTCGAAATCGAAACCCTCAAATCGCCGCAGCGGATCGAGAAGCTGGCGACGCGAAACCTCAAGTTGGTTGCGCCCGAGACGGGCGCCGCCATCATCATCGAGCGCGTCGTCCCGCCCGACCCGCCTCCGGCGTCCATCGTCGCGAAAGCGGGAGTACTCCCGTGAGCGAACAGAAGTCGGACCACTGGCGCGCGACGATCCGCGGCCGGCTCCTCATCGGCGCCGTGATGTTCGTCGTCTGGGCGGCGTGCATCCAGGCACGCCTGCTGTATCTGCAGGTGCACAAGCACCACGATCTGCAGGCGCGCGCGGAAAATCAGTCGGCGCGGACGATGGATATTTCCGCGAAGCGCGGTGACATCCTCGATCGCAACGGACGCGTGCTCGCTTACAGCGTGGACGCCGATTCCGTTTACGGCGTTCCCAGTGAGATCGCCGACGCCGCCGCGGCCGCGAAAGCGTTGTGCGAGGCGCTCGCCGACTGCGCTGCGAAGGATCGCGACGCGCTCGAGGCGCGCCTGCGACAGAAGCGCGCGTTCGTCTACGTCAAGCGACGGGTGACCCCGCATCAGGCACGCCGCGTCGCGGCGCTGAACCTCGAAGGCATCGACTTCATCAAGGAAGACCGCCGCTTCTACCCGAAAAAGCAGCTCGCCGCGCAGCTGCTCGGTTTTGTCGGCATCGACAACACCGGCCTGGCGGGCATCGAAGCCTCCTACGACAGCAATATCAGCGGTGCGCTCGGAAAGCTGCTGTATCAGACCGACGCGCGCGGCCGCGCCTTCAGCCGGCTCGAGCGTCCTCCGACGGCCGGGGCGACCGTGGAGCTCACGATCGACGAATACCTGCAGCACATCGCCGAGCGCGAGCTGCGCGATGCCGTCGCGCACAACCGGGCTGCCGGCGGCACGGTGCTGATCATCTCGCCGACCACCGGCGAGATCCTGGCGCTCGCCAACGAGCCGACGTTCAACCCCAACGCATTTTCGACCGCCTCTCCCGAGGTGCGGAGGAACCGAGCGGTCCAGGACATCTACGAGCCTGGTTCGACCTTCAAGGTCGTCACCGCGAGCGCCGCAATCGAGGAAAAGGTCATCGGCGTGAACGACATCATCAACGTCGCCGGTGGAAAGATCCGCTTCGGTTCGCGCGTCATCGACGACACGCACGACTACGGATCGCTGTCGTTTACCGATGTCATGGTGAAGTCGAGCAACGTCGGCGCCATCAGGGTCGGGCTCATGCTCGGTCCCGAGCGCCTCGGCGTGTATGCGCGCCGCTTCGGGTTCGGCCGCGCCCTCTCTCCCGACTTTCCCGCCGAGACGCCGGGCATCGTGTGGGATCCCAGGAAGCTCGACAACAGCGCGCTGGCGTCGATGTCGATGGGATACCAGGTCGGGGTGACCCCACTCCAGATGGTCGCTGCCGTCAGCGCCGTTGCCAACGGCGGCAATCTCATCCAGCCGCGCGTCGTGCGTGCGCTCATTCGCGACCGCAAGCGGACCGAAGTGAAGCCCACCGTGCTCGGGCGCGTCATCAGCGCCGATACGGCCGTGACGCTCACCGGCATCATGGAGCAGATCGTCGAACGCGGCACCGCGACGTACGCGCAGGTCGACGGATACACAATCGCGGGAAAGACAGGCACGGCAGCGAAGCTCGTGAACGGCCGGTACTCGCATACCGATTACTACGCGTCGTTTGTCGGGTTCCTGCCGTCGCGCAACCCTGTTGCCGCCGTCATCGTCGTCATCGACTCCCCGCGTGCGCATGGCTACTACGGAGGTCCGATCGCCGGACCGGTGTTCCAGCGCGTGGCCGAGGCGACGCTCCGTCACCTGGGGGTCTCACCAACGCTTGGCGCACCGCCACCCGTGCTGGTTGCGCGCGCGGCCGAACGCCCGGAGATCAGGCCGGCGCGCAGCCAGCGTGATGCGGCCATCATTCCGGTCGGGACCGATTCGGCCTTCAATGATTTTCCAGACTTCCGTGGGTTGAGCGCGCGCGAGGCCGTTCGCGTAATGACGAAGATTGGCCTGAGTGTCCGGCTCAACGGGCATGGCGTGGTGACCAGTCAGTTGCCGGCGCCCGGCACACCGATCGAACCGGGCATGGCATCCGAGCTGTGGCTCCAACGGACACACAGCACCGCTCCCGACGTTGAGCCATGACGCAGGACGGGACCCACGCTGGAGACCTGCAGGGACACGGATGAGGGTGGCGGCGCTGCCAGGAACCGACGTGCACGGCGTTGCGTACGACTCCAGACAAGTACGCCCGCGGCGATGTATTCGTCGCGTTGAAAGGCGCCAAGGCCGCGGGAACGGACTACGTAGCGGATGCGATCGCGCGGGGTGCCGTGGCCGTGTTTGCCGATGTGCCGGCGCCCGTGGTTTCACCGGTGCCGTGGGTGGTCGTTCCCGACGCGCGGGCAGCGATGGCTTCACTGGCTGCCGAGGTCTACGGTCATCCGAGCCGTTCGATGGAGGTCGTCGGGATTACCGGAACGAACGGCAAGACGACCACCGCGTATTTATTACGCGCGGTATTCGAAGCTGCGGGAAAAAAATGCGGCCTTCTTGGAACGGTCGCGTATTCAATCGGCGATGCGCAGCTGCCCGCATCGCGTACGACACCGGAGGCACCGGATGTGCAACGCCTGTTTCGTCAGATGGTCGATGCCGGCTGTGAAGCGTGCGTGATGGAAGTGTCGTCGCACGCGCTCGCGCTGCGGCGTGTGGACGACACGCGGTTTGCGGCTGGCGTATTCACGAACCTGACGCGGGATCACCTCGACTATCACGGCGACATGGAGTCGTACTTCTCGGCGAAGAAGCGCCTGTTCACCATGTTGCCCGATGGAGCCCCGAGCGTGATCAACGTCGACGATCCGCGCGGTGAGACGCTGCGCAAACTTGCCTCGCGTCCGGTGACATATGCCATCAACCGGCCGGCCGACGTCGCTCCCGGCCCGCTGTCGCTGACCTTTCAGGGCCTCAAATTCGACGTGCGGACGCCGTCGGGAAACGTGCACGTGGAGTCGAAGCTCGTCGGCCGGCCGAACGTCGCGAACATCCTTGCGACGGTTGCCACGGCGATGTCACTGGGCATCCCGGTTGCCGCAATCGAACGCGGACTGACGAACCTCTCCGGAGTTCCGGGCCGGTTCGAAGTCGTGTCGGGCGAAAAAGACGACGTCACTGTCGTAATCGACTATGCGCATACCGACGACGCGCTGAGAAATCTGCTGGAAACGGCGCGGCCGCTGGCTCAGCAGCGCGTGATTACGGTGTTCGGCTGCGGCGGCGACCGCGATCGCACGAAACGGCCGCTCATGGGAGCGGTCGCGGCCAGGCTGAGCGACCTCGTCGTCATTACCTCGGACAATCCGCGCACCGAAGATCCGGTCCGGATCATCGAAGAGATCAAGCGGGGCGTGCCGGCCGATCGCGATGCGGCGAGCACGGTCACGATCGTCGATCGCACGGAAGCCATTCAGTTTGCCGTCAAGAAAGCCCGTCCTGGCGACCTGGTGCTTCTGGTGGGCAAGGGGCACGAGCAGGTGCAGGTCATCGGCAGCAGTGAACTGCCCTTCGATGAAGCGGAGATCGCGCGGCAGGCGCTGGAGCGGAGACGCTGACGCCGGCAGCCATAGCCACCGCCGTTGGAGCGCGGGCGTCCGGGCCGGAAGAGGAGCGCGAGATAGCGGGCTTTTCGATCGACACACGGTCGATCAATCGCGGCGACTTCTTCATCGCGATTCGCGGTGAACGCTTCGACGGCAACGCTTACGTTGCAGAGGCTGTGCGAAAGGGCGCGAGCGGGGCGATGGTCAGTGATTCCGCGCTCGTGGACGCGCCGGAACTGTCGGCGGCAGCGCTCGTTCTTGTGCCGGACACGCTTGCGGCGCTGCAGACGCTTGCCAATCGCGTCCGCCGCGATTCGGGTGCCGCGGTCGTCGCCGTCACAGGCAGCGCCGGCAAATCGACGACGAAGGAAATTACCGCGGAGTTTCTCGGCGCGCGCTACACCGTGTTCCGCAACAGGGGGAATCTGAACAATCACATCGGGCTCCCGCTGTCGCTGCTTGAGTTGAGAAAGAGGCCCGACATCGGCGTGCTCGAGCTCGGCATGAACCATTTTGGGGAGATCAGCGCGCTCGTGCGGATCGCCGAGCCCGAGGTGCGTGTCTGGACGAACGTCGGCCCGGCGCACCTCGAGTTCTTTGGCACGGTCGAGGCGATTGCCAGGGCGAAGGCGGAAATTCTCGAAGGCGCCGACAACGACTCATTGCTCGTCGCGAACGCGGATGACGATCTCGTCATGCGCCACGCGGAAGGTTTCCGCGGACGGGTGAGGACGTTCGGCGTCGAGCGCCCTGCGGACGTGCGCGCGCTGGCTGTGCGCGATCTCGGCATCGACGGGACGATTGCGCTGGTACGCACTCCGATTGGGGAAGCGGAGATTCACACGCCGCTGCCGGGCACCGCAAATCTGTCGAACGTCCTCGCGGCCACGGCCGTTGCGATTCGATTCGACGTCCCTCTTGCTGATATCGCCGAACGGGCGGCTGCGCTGAAACCGGTCTCCAGGCGCGGAGAAGTCTCGCGTGCAGGCGGACTGACGATCGTGGACGACTCCTACAACTCCAACCCGAAAGCGCTGTCCCGCGCGTTGTCGATGCTGGCGGGCGAGAACCGTTACGCCCGCCGGATTGCGGTGATTGGCGAAATGCTCGAGCTCGGCGTGGCGTCAGCCGGTCTGCATCGGACGATGGGGGAGGAAGCGGCGCGCTCGGGCATCGGCGCGCTCATTGCGATTGGGGGATCGGACGCCGGCGCGCTGGCAGATGGGGCCGTCACCGCGGGCATGCCCTCGGAACATGTGCACCACGTTGCAAACAGCCAGGACGCTGCGCGTCTTGCCGTCTCGCTCGTCAAACCGGGCGACCTCGTTCTCGTGAAGGGGTCACGGGGCATTCGCACTGAAGTGGTCGTTGATCGGCTGAAGGCGGAGTTCGCCTGATGCTCTACAACCTCTTGTTTCCACTTCACACGCAGGTGCCGGTACTGAACGTCATTCAGTACATCACGTTCCGCACGGCCGCCGCGAGCCTGACGGCTCTCGTGATCAGCCTGTTGCTCGGTCCGTGGCTGATCCGCAAGCTTCGCGAGTTTCAGATCGGTCAGGTCATCCGGCATGAAGGACCGGCGTCGCATGCGCCGAAGGCCGGGACGCCAACCATGGGCGGATTGCTCATCCTGACGGCGTCGCTCGTGCCGACGCTTCTCTGGGCCGACCTGAGAAACATGTACATCTGGATCGCCGTCGTCGCCACGGCGGCCTTCGGCGGCGTCGGCTTTGCCGACGACTATCTGAAAATTGTGCGGCGGTCCCATCACGGTCTCCTGCCGCGCTACAAGATTCTCGGGCAGGTGGCCATCGCGGCGCTCGTCGGTGTCACGCTGATCTATCTCGCTGAGTATCAGCAGCCCTCTTTGTACAGCACCAGGGTGATCTTCCCGTTTTTCAAGTCGCTCATACCTGATCTCGGCTGGTGGTACATCCCGTTTGCGGTTGTCGTGCTCGTCGGCGCGTCCAACGCCGTGAACCTGACCGACGGCCTCGACGGGCTCGCCATCGGAACGTTTGCGATCGCCGCGGCAGCCTTCACCGCACTCTCGTACGTGACGGGGCACCGCGTCCTGGCGGACTACCTGTTGCTCGTGCATTTCGCGCCCGCCGCTGAGCTGACGATTTTCTGCGGCTCGCTCGTCGGCGCGAGTCTCGGGTTCCTTTGGTACAACTCGTACCCTGCCGAGATTTTCATGGGCGACGTGGGATCGCTGGCGCTTGGAGGCGCACTCGGCACGGTCGCGATTCTGATCAAGCAGGAGCTGCTGTTGCCGCTCGTCGGCGGCGTCTTCGTGCTCGAAGCGCTGTCGGTGATTATCCAGGTGACCTCGTTCCAGCTGACAGGGAAGCGCGTCTTCAAGATGGCGCCGCTGCACCACCACTTCGAGCTCATCGGCTGGAGCGAGCCGAAGGTCATCACGCGGTTCCTGATTGCGGCCATCATCTTCGCCCTGTTCAGCCTGACGACGTTGAAACTGCGATGAGCTTTTCTGTCCAGGAACGGACTGTCACGGTCGTGGGAGCCGCCCGCAGCGGCGTTGCGGCGGCGCTGCTGCTTGCGGATCGCGGCGCGCGGGTGACGCTCACCGACGCGCGGCCGGAGCTCGACGCCGCTATTGCCGATGAGTTGCGAAAGGCCGGGGTCGCTCTCGAGCTCGGCAGCCACGAGCTGTCGTCGTTCGTGTCGGCAGACCTGATTGTCGTGAGCCCGGGTGTGCCGCTGGAGCAGCCGCCGATGGTCGCTGCACGCAAAGCCCGCGTGCCCGTCATCGGCGAGATTGAGCTGGCGTCGAGATGGCTCGCCGGCCGGATCGTCGCGATTACCGGCACGAAAGGCAAGTCGACCACGACCACGTTGACGGGCCGCATGTTCGCCGCCGGAGGGCTGAAGGCCGTGATCGGCGGCAACATCGGAACGCCGCTGAGCTCTCAGGTTGCCAGCTCGACTCCGGACACGGTGCACATCGTGGAAGTGAGCAGCTTCCAGCTCGAAACGATCGAAACGTTTCATCCGTGGATTGCCGTTCTGCTGAACCTGTCGTCGGACCATCTCGATCGCCACGGATCGATGGAGGACTACGCGGCGGCAAAGGCGCGGATCTTCGAGAACCAGACGGAAGACGACTATGCGGTGATCAACGCGGATGACCCGCAAACGCTTGCTCTCGCTCGCGCTGGAAGAGCGAGAAAGGTCACCTTCTCGGTAAACAACCCGCTGGTGCCGCTCTCGTCCATCCGGCTGCTCGGTCGCCACCTGTTCAGCGATGTGATGGCTGCCGCGACGGTCGCGAAAATCGCCGGTGTGCCGACAGACGCGATGGTGCAGGCAGTCGAGTCGTTCACCGGGCTCGAACATGCGCTCGAGCCGGCAGGAACGGTCAACGGCGTACGGTTTGTCAACGATTCCAAGGCGACGAACGTGGAAGCCGCGCAGCGTGCGATCGAAAGCTTCGATTCCGGCCTCGTCGTGATTATGGGCGGCCGGTTCAAGAGCGGCGACTTTTCGCGTCTCCGCGATCCGCTGCTCGCGAGAGAGGCGAGGGTGGTGGCGATTGGCGAAGCGGCTGCCCTCATAAGGGAGGCGCTCGAAGGCTCCGTGCCGGTCGAGACCGCTGAAAGCCTGGAAGCGGCGATACAGCGAGCGCTGGAGCTGGCTCCCGCGGGTGGGACGGTGTTGATGGCGCCCGCGTGTGCGAGCTTCGACATGTTTCGCGATTACGCCGAACGCGGCGATGTGTTCAAACGCGAGGTGCGCAGGCTGGCAGAGGAGAGCAAGCGGTGAACAGTCGTCAGTCGGTTGCGGCGGTGGGGAACTGGCTGCTGGGAACACAGGCCGCCCCGGCCTGTGAAGCTGGTGTCCCTTCCCTTCGGCTGACTGATGACTGTTGACCGCTTGCTCGAACGTTCAATGTCTTTTTCGGCGCTGGTACCGGAGAACTGTAGGGCTCCATCTGGCCCGGTCCCAGCGAGGTAACTATGGCGCGAAAGCTCAAGTCCGACAAGGTACTGTTCCTGGCCACGCTGCTGCTCGTGTGTTCGAGCGTGGTGATGGTGTACAGCGCGTCCGCCGCGCTGGCCATGAACCGGTTCAACCAGCCGTACTTCTTCCTGATGAAGCAGGCCATGTGGGCCGCGCTCGGGCTGGCCGCCATGTCGATCGCGATGCGCTTCGACTACCGCAACTATCGAGAGCCGTCGTTCATCTGGATGTCGCTCGGCATCGTGACGTTCGCGCTCGTGGCCGTACTTTTCAGCCCCGCCAATCAACGGCAGCCGGAGATGGTTCGGCATTGGCGGGTTTGGCGTGCAGCCATCGGAGCTGGCGAAGCTCAGCGCCATCTTCTTTATAGCCGCGCTGCTCGAACGGCGGATGGATCGCATCGACGACATGAAGTTTGCGCTGGTGCCCATCGGCGTCGTGGTGGGCGGCCTGGTAGGCCTGATCCTTCTCGAGCCCGATCTGGGTACGTCGATGACGCTGCTGATGATCGCCGTCGCCATGGTGTTCGCCGCCGGCCTGAGCTATCGCTACGTCGTCGGCGCCATCCTCTGCGGCCTTCCGGTTGCGTATTTCGTTCTCATGGGCGCGTCCTACCGCCGCCGCCGGCTGATGGCGTTCTGGGATCCGTGGAGCGACCCGCTCGGCGACGGATTCCAGGTGATTCAGTCGCTCATCGCGGTGGGATCGGGCGGGTTGATCGGCCGTGGATTCATGGCGGGCGTCCAGAAGCTGTTCTACCTTCCCGAGCCTCACACCGACTTCATCTATGCGGTCATCGGCGAGGAATTCGGGCTCATCGGGACGACCGTCGTGATGGCATGTTTCCTCGTCATCGCGTGGCGCGGCTTCACCATCGCGATGCAGGCGCCCGACCGGTTCGGCGCCTTCCTGGCCGTCGGACTGACGACGATGATTGCCGTGCAGGCATTTTTCAACATCAGCGTGGTCCTTGGTCTCGTTCCGACCAAGGGTATTCCTCTGCCGTTCGTGAGCAGCGGCGGATCGTCGCTCCTCATCAGCCTGGTGGGCATGGGGATTCTGCTGAACGTCTCTCAGCACACGGCGCCGGAATCGTGAGCGGAGCACTACATGCGTGTCGTGATCGCAGGCGGGGGAACTGGTGGGCACCTGTTTCCGGGACTCGCGCTGGCTCGCGCGCTCAGCGCGCGCAAGCCGGATGCCCGGATCTCGTTCGCCGGAACCGCGGCAGGCATCGAGGCGCGGGTCATTCCAACGACGGAATTTGCCCTCGACCTCATCAGGAGCGCGGGTCTGAAAGGGAAATCGGTGAGTGCGCTCGCGCGGGGCGCGGCGCTTGTGCCCCTGAGCGGATACGACGCGTGGCGGCTGCTGTCACGACGGAAACCGGACGTGGTCGTCGGCGTGGGCGGATACAGCTCAGGTCCCGTGGTTGCCCTTGCCGCACTGCGCGGCATCAGGACGCTGGTGCTCGAGCAGAACGCGGTGCCGGGTTTGACGAACAGGCTGCTTGCGCCGCTGGTGACGCGCGCGGCGGTGACTTACGACGCGTCTCTGAAATATTTCGGGAGCAAGGGATTTGTCAGCGGCAATCCGGTACGGCGGGAGTTTCTGGAGGTCAACGATGATCCCATTCACGATGAAGCGATCAACGCGCCGCGGGTCCGGGTCTTAGTCTTTGGCGGCTCTCAGGGCGCGCACGCAATCAACATGGCCCTGGTGGAGGCGGCGCCGAAGCTGGCAGCCGCAGCCGGCGCCGTCGATCTCGTCTGCCAGACGGGGCAGCGGGACCACGCCGTGGTTCGCGAGGCGTTCGAACGGCACGGCGTGCCGGGCCGCGTGGAACAGTTCATCGATGCGATGGACAGAGAGATGAAAGCCGCGGGCCTTGTGGTCTCGCGCGCGGGGGCGACGACGCTGGCCGAAGTGACCGCCGCCGGCCGGCCGTCGATTCTCATTCCGCTACCGACGGCCACCGACGATCACCAGCGGCACAACGCACGCGCGCTGGAAGATGCCGGAGCCGCGGAAGTGATGGAGCAGAAAGATCTGACCGGCGAGCGTCTGGCGGGCCGCATCGTCGCGATTGCCGGCGATCGCGAGAAGCGAAGAGCGATGTCGGCAGCCGCGCGGCGGCTCGCGCGCCCGCGGGCGGCGGAAGACATCGTCGACGCCGTCATCGCGTTGGCGGAATCGAACAAGACATGAGTGGGCTTCTGGAAAAAGTCAGGCGGGTGCATTTCGTCGGCGTCGGCGGCATCGGGATGAGCGGCATCGCAGAGCTGATGGTGAATCTTGGATACGAGGTGAGCGGGTCAGACATGCATCGCACCGACATCACGGACCGGCTCGAGTCGCTGGGCGCGCGCATCTCGCAGGGCCATGACGCGCGCAACGTCGCCGGCGTCGAGCTCGTCGTGTATTCGTCGGCGGTGCGGCAGTCGAACCCGGAGATCGCTGCCGCGCGCGAGCGGGATGTCGCCGTCGTCGCGCGCGCCGAGTTGCTGGCCGAGCTGATGCGGCTGCGGCAGGGCATCGCGGTGGCAGGCGCACACGGCAAAACGACGACCACGTCCATGATCGCGCTGGTGCTCGATATTGCGGGCCTCGATCCCACGGCGGTGATCGGCGGCCGTGTGAGCACCTTTGGCAGCAGCGCCAGACTCGGACGCGGGCAATATCTGGTGGCGGAAGCTGACGAAAGCGACCGTTCGTTCCTGAAGCTGTCGCCGCGCTTCGTGGTGATTACGAACATCGACCGCGAGCATCTGGAGGCCTACCGCGATTTCGACGATTTGAAGCAGTCGTTCGTCCAGTTCGCCAACGGCGTTCCGGCGAGCGGCGTCGTGATTCTCTGCCACGACGACGCCCACCTACGCGCGTTGCGGCGCGAGATCAAACGGCACGTCGTGACTTACGGCTTCGACGAAATCGCAGACGTCACGGCCACCAACGTTCAGTACAAGGGATTCGGATCCGTGTGTACCGTCCGCGCCCGGAAGCCCGGCGGACGCGCGCTCGATCTCGGCAGCCTCGAGCTTTCCGTTCCCGGGCGCCACAACGTGCTCAATGCGCTGGCTGCCGTGGCGATGTCGCGTGAGCTTGGCATCGCGTGGCGGGATATTGCGCGAGCGCTCGCAGGCTTCCAGGGAGCCGAGCGGCGATTTCAGCGCAGAGGCATCGCGAGGGGTGTCGCCGTCGTCGAGGACTACGGCCACCATCCCACCGAAATTGCGGCGGTCATCGCCGCGGCGAAGCCGATTGCCGACGGAAGGCTGATCGTGGCATTTCAGCCGCATCGCTTTTCGCGCACGCAGTTTCTGATGCGCGATTTCGGGCCGGCGTTTGCCGGCGCAGATGTGGTGGTGCTGACCGACATCTACGCCGCCGGCGAAGACGCGATTGCCGGCGTCAGCCTCGAGTCGCTCGCGTCTGCCGTGCGCGCTGACTTCACGGGAGATCTTCGGGTTGTGCCAAAGGTCGCCGACGTGCCGAAGGAAGTCGCGGCTGTGGCAAAAGCCGGAGATCTCGTCGTGCTGCTTGGTGCCGGATCCATCGGCACCGTTGCGCCAGCAGTTCTCGGCGCGCTCGAGGGTAGGAACTGAGATGCCGGTCGCCGCGCCTGCGGACAAACGGTATCGCCGGGCACACGTCAAGCCCTCGCGCAAGCGCTCGAGGTCTGTTGTGTTGGGGTTGCGCGTCGCCGTGATGTTGACAGCAGTTGGACTGGTGGCTTACACGGGCCAGCGCGCGGTCGCGCTCGTCGCAGGGTTCGAGGCCTTCCACGTCGCGAACATCGACGTGAGGGGGAACCAGCGCCTGTCCACCGGCGAGGTGCGCGGACTGATGGATGGCCTCGTGGGCCGCAGCATCCTTGACGTGGATCTCGAGGAGTGGCGGCGCGCGCTGTTGAACTCGCCCTGGGTTGCCGATGCGTCGCTTCGCAAGAGGCTTCCATCGACGATCGATGTCGCCATCCTCGAGCGCACGCCCTTGGGAATCGGGCGTATCAACGGTTTGTTGTACCTGGTGGACGACCGCGGAACGGTCATCGATGAATACGGACCGAACTACGCGGATCTTGATTTGCCGATCATCGATGGTTTGTCCTCGGCTCCCGGGCAGGAGGACTCCGATGTGTATCGCGCGCTGCTTGCGCGCCGTCTGCTCGATGCGCTGCGAGTTCGGAACATGGCGGATCAGATTTCGGAGATCGACGTCAGAGACGCTCGCAATGCGGTGGTGCTCCTGGAAGGCGATCCAACGTTCATTCGCCTGGGCAGCGAGCGTTTCGTGGAGCGGCTGCAGTCGTACCACGAGCTCGCTCCCGCGTTGCGCGAGCAAGTGCCGGCGATCGACTACGTCGATTTGCGGTTCGACGAACGGGTCTACGTGGGGCCGGGGAAACCCGTCCCAGCTCCCCGCTCACGCGATGGGGTTGCGACGAAGAAGCCTGGCGGACCCGCTCTGTGAGGGCTGAAGGCTGAGGACTTAGGGCTCAGGGATACGGAGTTTACGAATGCGAGCACGCGAGCGATATCTGGTGGGACTGGATATTGGTACCTCTAAAGTGGCGGCCATCGTCGCCGAGATGATGGACGACGGCAGCCTCGAGATCATCGGCATCGGGGTGTCCGAAGCCAAGGGCATTCGCCGCGGTGCTGTCGTGAATCTGGAGGCCGCGGTCGACTCCATCAAACGCGCCGTCGAAGAGGCGGAATTGATGGCCGGCGTCGAGGTGGACTCGGTGCACATCGCCATATCGGGTCCGCACATCAAGGGCTTCAACAGCAGAGGGGTCATCGCGGTCGCCGGTAAGAACCGCGAGATCACGCGAGACGATGTGCGCCGGGCGATCGATGCGGCCAAGGCCGTCGCGCTGCCGACCGGGCGAGAGATTCTTCACGTCTTGCCTCAGGACTTCGTCGTCGACGACCAGGATGGCATCGGCGCGCCGGTGGGCATGACCGGCGCGCGTCTCGAAGTAAACGTGCACATCGTGACCGGCGGCTCCACCGCGACACAGAACGTCGTGGCGTGCGTCAACCGGGCAGGCCTCAGCGTTGCGGACACCGTCATCGAACAGCTTGCCGCGAGCGAAGCGGTATTGACGCCAGACGAAAAGGAGCTCGGTGTCGCTCTGGTGGATGTCGGCGGCGGCACGACCGACCTGGCCATTTTCGAGCGCGGCAGTTTGTGGCATACCGGGGTCATCGGCATCGGCGGCGATCACTTCACGAACGACATGGCTGTCGGCCTGCGAACCCCGATTCCCGACGCCGAGAAACTGAAGCGCAAATGCGGCTGCGCGCTGTCATCGCAGGTCGACGAAAACGAAACGATCGAAGTGGCGAGCGTCGGCGGGCGGAAGCCGCGCCTGATGGCGCGGCGCGTGTTGTCGGAAATTCTTCAACCGAGGGCAGAAGAGATCTTTCATCAGGTCTGGGACGAGATTCGCCGGGCAGGCTACGAGAAATCCCTCAACTCCGGCATCGTCCTTACCGGCGGGGGCGCGATCCTCGAGGGCATGCCCGAGATCGCCGAACAGATATTCGATCTACCGGTCAGGCGGGGAACACCCGGCGGCGTTGGCGGGCTCGCCGATCATGTCAGCAATCCCGAGTTCGCGACCGCCGTCGGTTTGGTGCTGTATGCGCAGAGAAATCATGTGGGCGAAGCCGGCCGGATGATCGGCGTCGGCGCTTTTGGACGCGTGGCGGTACGGCTGCGCGGGCTGTTCAAAGAATTCTTCTGAAAATGACTGGAGGCCACGAATGGCAGACGTACGAGAAATCCCGATGCGATTGAAGCTGGCCGACGAGAACCGCGCGGGTGCGCGTATCAAGGTCGTCGGCGTGGGGGGCGGAGGCAGCAACGCCGTCAATCGGATGGCGCGAGCAGGCCTCGACGGCGTCGAGTTCATCGTGGCCAATACCGATGTGCAGGCGCTGCAGCAGAACGCCGCGCCGGTGAAGATCCAGATCGGCGCGAAGCTCACCAAAGGTCTGGGCGCGGGCGCGGACCCGAACGTTGGACGCGAGGCAGCGCTCGAAGATACCGACAGCCTGATTCAGGCGCTGACCGGCGCCGACATGGTCTTCGTCACGACAGGCCTGGGAGGCGGAACGGGCACTGGCGCAGCGCCCGTGATCGCCAGCCTGGCGAGCGAGCTGGGGGCGCTGACCATCGCCGTCGTTACGAAGCCGTTCAAGTTCGAAGGCAAGAAACGGCTCGCTCAGGCCGACCGCGGCCTTATCGCGCTGCGCGAGTGCGTCGACACGATCATCACGATTCCGAACGAGCGGCTGCTGTCGATCGTCGAACGCGGCACGACGCTTCCCGAAGCGTTCGCGACGGCCGACGATGTCCTGCGGCAAGCCATTCAGGGCATCTCCGACTTGATTCTCGTTCCTGGCCTCATCAACCTCGACTTCGCCGATGTCAAAGCCATCATGTCGGGCATGGGGCTCGCGATGATGGGCACGGGCATCAGGTCGGGAGAGAACCGGACGATCGAAGCGGCCAAGGCGGCGATTTCGAGCCCGCTGCTCGAAGGCGCCTCGGTGCAGGGCGCACGCGGCGTCATCATCAACGTGACGGGCGGCCACGACATGTCGCTGATGGAAGTGAACGAAGCGTCTCTGCTCATTCAGGAAGCGGCCCACGAAGATGCGAACATCATCTTCGGCGCCGTCATCGATCCGACGCTCGAAGGCAGCGTCAAGGTGACGGTCATTGCGACGGGGTTCGACTCCGCGTCGGTGGAGCGGGAGCGGCCATCCATCCCCGAGGCCAGTCAGACGCCTGTCGATCTGCAGCACTACACGGCGCACCTGAAAGAGAGAGTGGAGGTGCCGGCTCTGGCGACGGATCTGGGACGGATGTCGATTGCGCGGCGGCCCGCGCTCGATCTCCCCGCGCCGGCTCAGGTTGCCGCTCCTGGCGTTCTGGCCGCCTCCGAGGCGGATGGCGGTGATATCGATCTCGAGGCCCTGACGGCGTTCGACGTTCCCGCATTTCTCCGTCGCGAGGGATAGGGTGGTACACTAGGTAAATCCACGGTACGCGCGAGCGCCTTCGACGCAGGTTAAGCACCCTGCTGCCGGGATAGCAATTCAGCATCATGAACTCCTGGCAGCAGAAAGAAATCGCTAAAGCCACGCTCGAGAAGGAAGTCGGATATATCCGCAAGCCGCACACGGATCGCCTCCGCGTCGCGCTGGCGTTTCCCAATACGTACTACGTTGGGATGTCGAATCTCGGCTTCCAGACCGTCTATCAGCTCTTCAACGCCCACGACGACACCGTCTGCGAGCGGATCTTCCTGCCGCCAAAACAGCAGCTCAAGGAGCAGCTCGCCTCGAAGACGCCACTTATCACGCTGGAATCTCAGTCGCTCGCGCGCGACTTCGACGTGATTGCGTTTTCCGTGTCGTTCGAATGGGACTACACGAACATCCTCACGATGCTGCGACTCGCGGGCGTGCCCGTGAGAGCGGCCGATCGCACCGCGCGCGACCCACTCGTCGTCATCGGCGGCGCGGTTACCTTTGTGAATCCAGAGCCGCTTGCGCTGTTTGCCGATGTGATTGCCGCCGGCGAAGGCGAGCAGCTTGTCCCTGAACTGATCGCGTCGTACCGAGAGGAAGGCGGCCGGCGGGATCTTCTGAAATCGCTTGCGGGTAAGCGGGGCTTCTATATCCCGTCCTTCTACGACGTCGAATACCAGAACAACGGAACGATCGCGCGGTGGATTCCAAAGCAGGACACGGGCGCTCCCGCCGCGGTGAAGAAGGCGGCGCTGCCGACGACGGAAGCCGTCGATCCGCCGTGCACCGGCATTTTCACGCCCGACACCGAGTTCGGCTCGCGCTTTCTGGTCGAGGTGGTCCGCGGATGCGCGAACCTCTGCCGTTTCTGCTGGGCTGGATACAACTATCTGCCGGTCCGCGCGTTTCCCGCGGATCGCATACTGCAGCGGGCACGTGAGGCGCGCGTTCACGCCAGGCAGGCGGGTCTCGTGTCGATCGCGCTGTGCGATCACCCCGAAATCGACCGCATCCTCACCGGTCTGGCGGAGATGGGGTATTCCATCAGCCCGGCATCGCTGCGGCTCGACGACCTTACCGAGACGATCGTCCGCCAGCTTCGCGCCAGCGGCGAGAAGACGCTGACGATTGCGCCGGAGACCGGCTCCGATCGGTTGCGCCGCGTCATCAACAAGACGGTGACGAACGACGAGATTCTCGATCGTGCCGAGCTCATCTTCGCCAGCGGGATCGAAAACCTGAAGCTCTACTACATGATCGGCCTGCCGACGGAGACCGACGAAGACCTTGTCGCCATCAGGGATCTCACGCTGCAGCTGCGGGAGATCATGATGAAGCACGCCGTGGGCAAGGGGCAGGTGGGACGCATCATCGGCAGCGTGAATCCGCTGGTGCCGAAGCCATCGACGGCGTATCAATGGCTGCCGATGGAAGATCCCGTCATTGTCGAACAGAAGGTTAAGCGGTTGCGCGAGCTGACCTCCGGTATCGACAACGTGTACTTCAACATCAAGTCGGAGCGTCATTCGTTCTACCAGGCTCTGCTCTCGCTCGGCGACCGCCGGGTCGCGCCGGCTATCGAAGCAGCCGAGGCCAACGGCGGGGACTGGCGCCGGGCAGTGGCCGACGCCGGCGTCGATGCCGACTTCTACGTGTTCCGCGATCGTTCCAAAGACGACGTGCTGCCGTGGAACATCATCGACGGCGGTATGAAAGAGACGTTCTTCCGCAACGAGCTCGACAAGAGCTTCCGCGAGGAATGGACGCTGCCACCGAAGCGCGCTGCGGAGAACGCGAAGCTGCTCCCTGTGTTGTGACCCGCAGTCCGGCCGACACGCAGTCCGGCTAACCGCGGTCCGGCTAAAGCCGGACACTACGTACACACGTGCTTCATTCCGCTACCGCCAGCTGTTCTTCGTACTCGCGGTACGCCTGCAGGATGAGATCGCGCACGCGATCCTGCGCCGTCGTATCGCTCACTGGCCGCAGCAGCGCGAAGCTTCGCCGCTCGCCGTTCACCGTGTATTGACGGGCGGGGAAGGTGACGTTGCGCCCCGATCCGCTCTTCCGCTCCCAGATTGCGAAGCCGACCAGCTTGAGGCCTTGCAGGTACCCGTCATCGAAATGAATTTCCGCTTCCGCGAGCTTCCCGGGAGGGTTGCCCTTGTCGTTCGGCGTGATCTTGACAGTCATCGTATGGCGCTCCTTCTGACCGGTGAAGGGCAAGCGCAATACCAGGACACGTCAGCGATATTCGTGGACGCAACCTGTTGATCGGGAGTGAGTTGCTCGAGGCCGAGCTGGTGAACCGGAGAAGGTTCAGCGCCTGCGTGACGAGATCGACAACTACAGGAGCAGCATGACCTGTGCGAGCGCGAGCGTTTCGGAGTGGGTAATGGTGAGCAGCGAGCTGTTTGCCTTCAACCCGGCGAAGCGGCGCGCGGCGCCGCCGTGAAACTTCAGTTGCGGGGCCGCTCCCGGAGCGCGCACGACCTCGATATCGCGCCAATGGACCCCGTGCGCGTGTCCGGTCCCGAGCGCCTTCATGGCGGCTTCTTTGGCGGCAAACCGCCCGGCAAAATGGGGCGCCGGATTGCGCCGCCGCGTGGCGTACGCGATTTCGCCGTCGGTAAAGACGCGGCGCAGAAACCGATCACCGTAACGCGCGATCGTCGCTTCGATGCGATCGATTTCGGTCGCATCCAGGCCGATGCCGATAATATTTGTAGCCATGCGTCTACCACAGCCTAGCGGCGACTTCGAGTGGGTGCAAGAGCCGTGGGGACAGGGGCTGCAATGCCGGCCGCTTCACGCGGTCGCGCCGCACTGCTTCAGCACGCGCGCGCTCGAGTTGGAAGACCCCGCCTCGCCGCAGCCAAACGGCTGGCGTGCTCTTGCGGCGAGGATGGGCGTCGATTCACGCGCCCTTGTCTGCATGCGTCAGGTTCATGGGGCGGATGTCTGCGAGGCTCAGACACCTGCGCCCGCTCCGCTTTCGACATCGGCAGACATCGCGATCACCGCTGACTCGGCGTTGTCGTTGAGCGTTCGAGCGGCGGACTGCGTGCCGATTCTTCTGGCAGACCCGGTCACAGGCGCGGTGGCGGCGGTCCACGCCGGTTGGCAGGGGACTGCGGCAGGGGCGGCCATCAATGCCGTCCGCGCGCTGACGTCGCGGTACGGTGCCGCCGCGCATGACATGATTGCGGCCGTGGGTCCGAGCATCGGACCCTGCTGTTATGAGGTCGGTCCCGATCTCATCACGAAGTTCTCATCACATCCCGAGGCGCACGGCTGGTTCTCCGCCAGTGCGAAGCCGCACCTCGATCTCTGGCGCGCAAACCGGGATCAGCTCGCGCGTGCCGGCCTGTCGAGCGAAAACATTCATGTGTGCGCGCTGTGCACGTTCGATCACCCGGCGCTGTTTCACTCCTACAGGCGGGATGGCGTCAGGGCGGGGCGGCTGGTTGCGGCGATCAGAAGTGCACGCGATAGGACGCTTTGAAGAAAAACGCGCGCGCTGTAGCCGTGTAGCGATCGAGGTCCAGCGCGTCGAGAACCGTTCCGAACAGCGACCCGTACCCCGCGTGCACGACGGTGCCAGGCGACAACTCGTACGACGCCAGAAAATCGGTCAGCACACGTTCGCGCGACGAATCGAACTGCGCGACCCCGCGCACGAAAAACCGCGGGGTGAACTGATATGTGTTGCGCGTGTTGACGATGTGCACGCGATACACGTTCTCGCCGGTGCGGCGATCGTCGAACGTGACGAAGCTGTACGACGTGTTGCTGTAGATGCGCGCGCTGGGCTGCAGGCCGATGCGCGCGCTCGCGCTTTGACGATCCCCTTGAAAGGGGTCCTCGGGATCGTAGTAGATGGCCGGGCCCTGCTGCACGCTGCCGCCGATGTTCAGCCAGCGCGTGAGCTGGACGTTGCCGTCTACTCCCGTTCTGCCGACCTCGAACCGCCGCCCGGCATATGTCTCGTGGCCAGTTCCGTAGTCCACCCGCAGAAAACCCGCGCGCGTGAAGTTGAATCGTAATGCGGGGAGATAAAACGCTTCGCTTCCCCCTTGCATACGGTCTTCGGCAGCCGTCATCCAGAAGAACGGGTTGATTTTTTTGATCCAGAGGTAGGCCGGATGTGAGGGATAGAAGTTGAGCGCCTGATATTGCCATCCTCGCGTCACGCCGACGCGATTGACGAATGCGGTATCCATCCGGAAGCCGGGGTCGTAATGTTCCAGCTGGCCGGCTACCGTGAAGCGCCTCGTGCTGTAGTCGTAGTAGCCCTGCGCGCTGTTGCCCCGGCTCGACTCTCCGGTGAGCGAGCGGGAATACGAGGCGAGAAATGAGGCGTTTGCCTGGAAGTGCTCCCCGCGCTTGAAGGCGACATCGCCGCCCGCCACGCGGTTGTAGTCGTTACCGAACTCGGTATCCGTGAGCAGTACGCCGACATATTGGCCCCTGCCGAAGTTCATCACCTCGCGGCCGATCGTGAAGATCCGCTGGTTCGAGCCAGGCGGCGCGGCATCGGCCGACGACAGCATGCCGAAGGTGTGGCGGCCCGAGGCGCCCGTCAATTTCAAGCCGGCGCTCGGATCGATGATCGTCCTCGTGTGAACGGCGGTCCGCATGGTTGAATCGCCGCCGGTGCCCGCGATGTTGAACAGACCCATGCCTTCCATGAAAAACGGCCGCTTCTCGCTGAAGAACACCGGGAAACGCTGATTGACCTCCACTTCGAACGCGTCGCTTTCGACCTGGCTGAAATCGGGATTGACCGTCGCGTCGAGCGTGATGGCGGAGGTGATGCCGTATTTCACGCTCACGCCGACGTCGCCCCGCGCCCGCGTGCCATCCCACGCGGAGCGATCTCTCCGCGCCTGGTTGCTCGAGAACGTTGCGCTTGGAATGAACTCGAGCAGGCGGCGCGACTGCAGCGTGTCGAACGCGACCGTGGCGTGCGAATCGAACACCCACTTCGCGGGACTGATCTCGGGCCACGACGACGAGACGCCCGTGCGGCTGAGCCGGCGCCAGAACAACACCCCCATCCGGATGTTGGCGCCGCTGCGAAAGCGGATGTTCTCGAGCGGCACCCGGATCTCCGCCGACCAGCCATCGCTGCCGATTCGGGCGGCGCTGTCCCAGACCCAATCGGGGGCGAAGTCCTCGCCGCTCGAGCCGCTTTGCAACGCGTCCATCTGGATGCCGCTGGGATTGACGAAGAGGTGATAGGCAAGCTGGCCGGCGCGGCTCGAATCGAGGCTGAACCCGACCCAGTCGTCGCTGAACGCGTTGTCGCGGCGGCTGATCGTCGTCCGTATTCTCCCGGGCTGCGAGTCGAGACAGCGGAACGCGAAATAGATGGCTTCGGCGTCGTACGCGATCCAGACCTGCGTTTCTTCCTCCGCCGGTTCCCCGCGCAACGGGTTGTACGACATCCACCCCGTCAGCGGGATCGGATCGCCCGCCCAGGCTTCGTCGTCCAGCACTCCGTCGAGCGTCGGCGGAGTGGCAAGCCAGCGAGCCCTCAGTTCGGCGCCGGGAGCCGCGACCTGCTGCCCGTAGCTGTCGATGGGCAAGGACGCGAAAGTCAGGCAAACCACAACCACAACGCCGGCGTATCGCATGCACGGTAGACGAAACGGCGGGACACAAGGTTGCAGTAGGCTGTTTGAAACCTGAATCCAGGATCCTCCGTAAAACAAGCTGAGAGCGTGCCTGCCACCGACGTCGAACTGGTTCGTGGAGCGCTCGATGGGGTTGAATCGGCGTTTCGCGAGATTGTCAGCCGGTACCAACGCCCGGTTTATGGCCTGATCCTTCGAATGCTGAGGGACGCGGGCCGGGCCGAGGAGCTCGCGCAGGATACCTTCGTCAAGGCGTTCCGCGCGCTGCATACCTACGACGCGCAGCGGAAGTTTTCGGCGTGGCTGCTGACCATTGCTCACCATGTCGCCATCGACGAGCTCAGGAAAGGGACCCTTGTGACGGAGCCTTTGGAAGCTGCCACACCCGACGGCGAACGCACGCGCGAATTCGCCGACAAGCGTGCGGCGACCCCCGCCGACCTCGCTGAGCGGGCACAGCTTGCGAAGGTCCTCCAGCAGGCCATCGGACGCCTGCGTCCCGAATATCGAGAGGTCGTCACACTCCGGTACGAACGCGACCTCGACTACGACGAAATCGTGGAGATTACCGGACTTCCGATGGGCACGGTGAAGAGCTCGCTTCATCGCGCGAGAAAAGAACTGGCAGATCACCTGGAGAATCTCGGATGGACCGCGACCGCCCGCTGAATTCCATCGACGAGGCCCAGGACGCCGAACTGCAGGCGCTCTTCGCGCAGGTGGAGGCGCCGGCGCCGTCCGCCGATTTCGTGGCGCGGACGATGAGGGCAGTAAAGCTCGAGCCGCTGCCGGCGGGACGCAGAGCACTGAGAGATCCGCTGGCGTCGCTCGTCGGATGGGCGGCGATCATCGCGGGCGTCGCGCTTTCGTCGCTCATGGTGGTGCTCGCCAATCCCGCGATTGCGTCGGGTTCCACGCGCGTCATCTCCTATGCCATCGCAGTTGGCGTATGGCTGACGCAGTTCAAAGATGCCGGGTTTGCCGTCTTGAATGTGTTCGCGGCAATCGGCTTCGCGGTCTCTCGGGCAGCCGCAACGAGCGAAGGTGCGGCGGGGTTGATTGTGATTGCGGTTATCGGTGGATTGTCGATGTCGGCTCTGCGCCGGCTGTTGATATCGGAAGAGGAGAGACACCAATGGCAAGAAGTTTCCTAGTCGCGCCGTTCCTGATTGCGTTGACGGTCGTCACCGGGTTGGCGCAATCCGATGTCGCCGGACTGCGCTCGAGAGTGGAGTCACGATTCGAGGTGCTGCCGATTGCCAATGGCGTCGTGCTGACGCCGCGGTTCCGCACCGCGGTGAAATCGATCGAGCTGTCGGACTCGACGATTGCGATCGACGGCACGCCGGTCACAGGGTCCGAACTGCGCGAGCGTCTCGGCAATGACGCCGAGCTCGTCTTTCAGTTGTCGTACCTGACACCCGCGGCACGCCGGGCCCTGGCCGTGGGGGAGACGCCACCCGCGAAACCCGCCGACCCCGCGCCGCGAGCCGCTGACAGCCCGCCGGCCGATTCCGACGCGCCGTCGATCCCCAGGCCGCGCCGGCGAGAGGAAGTCGTGCGCATTGGCGGCAGCGTGACGGTGGACTCCGACGAGTCGGTCCGCGGCGACGTAGTGGCCATTGGGGGAAGCGCGAACATCAACGGAGAAGTTGACGGCAATGTCGTCGCCGTCGGCGGCTCCGTCAGGCTGGGGCCTCAAGCGGTGGTGAGAGGTGACGTCACGTCTGTCGGCGGCGAAGTGCATCGCGACTCCACGGCGGTGATCCGGGGGGGCGTCCATGAGGTCGCGGTCGGCGGACCGTGGGGTAACTGGGGGCGCGGCAACTGGGAGTGGGACTGGATGGACGGCATCTACCCGGTGGCGCGCTTGACCGGCACGCTCGTCCGGATCGCGCTGCTCGCGCTGCTGACGGCTCTCGTGCTCTTCGTTGCCCGGCAGCCCGTCGAACAAATCGCCGATCGCGTCGCTGCCGATCCGCTCAAGTCCTGGTTCGTTGGTTTCCTTGCGGAGATGTTGTTCCTCCCGGTGCTCATCCTGACAGCGGTGGTGCTGGCGATTTCGATCGTGGGTATTCCACTGCTCGTGCTCATTCCTGTCGCGATCGTGGCCGCGCTCGTCGCGATGCTGGTCGGGTTTACTGCTGTGGCGTATCACATCGGCCGGTTGCTTCAGGACAGGGTGGAGGCGTTGCGCACGCGTCCGTATGCCGCGATGTTCGGTGGAATTCTGCTGATCGTGTCGCCGGTGCTGCTCGCACGGCTGGTCGGTATGACCGGAGACCTGTGGTTCCTGGTGTGGCCGGTTGCGGCAGTGGGCTTCCTGCTGGAATACATCGCCTGGACGGCCGGCCTGGGGGCCGCTGCGCTCGTGCGCTTCGACAGGCCCAGTGCCCCGCCACCGGTCGTTGCTGCTCAACCGCCGATGATCACGACGTAGAAAACACGGGAGAATGAGTCTTTTTTAGAGTCAAGGAGTCGCAAGAGTCGCAAGAGCCCAAAGTCCAGAGTCCAGGGTCCGTAGGTAGTGTCCGGCTTTAGCCGGACCGTGTAAGACGACGGAGGAGGCTGTTTGGCATCGACTTTCGCGAACTCGTTCCGGACCGGAACGAGTTACCCGATGATCACGGCGTGCAAAACAGGAGAACGAGAGAAGGGGAGGTCCGGCTAAAGCCGGACACTACGTACTGACTCTCGACTTTTGGACTCTTTAGACTCTCTGGACTTTCGACTCCTAGACTGCGGACTCTTGTTTCCCAGTGCCCTCGTCCATCGCCAGATTCGCGAGCCGGTCGGCGTCCTTGTTCTGTTCGCGCCGCACGTGTTCGTAGACGATCCGGTCGAGCCCTTGCGCAATGGCGCGAGCCTGGTGATAGAGCGGTTGCAGACCGGCGTTCTTCACCCGGTACTCGCCGCGCATCTGCTTGACGAGCAGTTCGGAATCCGACTTGATGTGCACGACGCGATGACCGTGTTCCTGCGCGTATCTGAGCGCGGCGAGCAGGCCGTTGTATTCAGCGACGTTGTTGGTGGAACTTCCGAGGAAGCCGTTGAATTCGCTGATCAGCGCGCCCCGCTCGTCTTCGACGCGCACGCCATAACCCGCCGGACCGGGATTGCCGCGGGCTCCGCCATCGATGTAGGCGACGATCGGCATCATGCCTGGGGAGCGGCAGGCGCCGCTTCGGCGCCGCCGGCGTAGTAGAGAATGCGACGGCAGCTGTCGCACTGGATGATCGATTCGTTCTTCAGCACTTCATTGAATACCTGCGGCCGCAGCCGCACGTGGCAGATGGTGCAGAGCCCGTTGCGCGCTTCGGCAACGGCGACCCCTTTTCGTCCTTTTGCCGTCGTTTCGAAGATGCTCAACACCTGGCGGTCGATCTGCGCGACGAGCGTGGCGCGCTCGGCCGTGGTTCTGTCGATTTCGCCCTGCAGCGTGTGTTGTTCGGCATCCAGCGCCGCGCGTTCCCCGGCGATTTCCTTTTCGGCGATTTTGAGCTCCGCTTCGCTCTTCTTGATCAGCGCGTTGAGCTCGTCCGACTCCATCATCACCTCGAGAATGCGATCCTCGCGTCCGCGGATGTCGTTCTGCGCCGTTTCGATCTCGTGGAGCATGGCGGTGTATTCGCGGTTGGTCTTCACTTCCAGCAGCTGATCTTTGTATTTCGCGAGGCGCGCTTGCACGGTCGCGACCTCCTTTTCCTCCACCCGGCGTTTGTCGGCGGCGGCCGTGAGCCGGGTTTTGACGCCGTCCACGACGTCACGCGTCGATTGCAGGCGGGCATCGAGCGCCTGCGTGCGTGCCGGATGGTCCGCAATCCTGCGACGGGCATCGTCGGCCGCGGACTCGAGTTGCTGGAGGCGGATGAGACGGGTCAGGTCGGCGTTCATGAGCACCTAAAAAAAAAGCCCCGCAAGGGGGCTTGGTAACTTCGCTGTCAGTGGAAAGTGGAGAGGAAAAAGTGAAAAGTGAAAAGTGAAAAGTGAAAAGTTGAAAGTGGGAAGGGAACAGTGAAAAGTAAGGCCGGAGGAGTACCCTCTCTCGCCCCTACTTTTCACTTTCCCCTTTCTACTTTTCACTTTTCCACTTTCTACTTTCACGTTCACGTTAACTTTCACGTCCATCAATAAGTGGGCCCACCAGGATTCGAACCTGGGACAGGCCGGTTATGAGCCGGCGGCTCTGACCGCTGAGCTATAGGCCCGTACGAATCAGTAAGTGGAAAGTCTAAAGTAGAAACTACCTTCTACTTTTTACTTTCTACTTTCCAGCGTCAGCTCGTGCGCCCCTCGAGAAACGCGCGCAATTTTCGGCTTCTCGAAGGATGACGGAGTTTCCGCAGCGCCTTGGCTTCGATCTGGCGGATGCGTTCGCGCGTCACCGCGAAATTCTGCCCCACCTCTTCGAGCGTGTGTTCGCTGCCGTCGCCCACGCCGAATCGCATCTTGATGACGCGTTCCTCGCGCGGGGTCAGCGTCTTCAGTACCGATTCGGTCTGCTCCTTGAGGTTCAGGTTGATGACCGCTTCTGCCGGCGACACCACCTGGCGATCTTCGATGAAGTCGCCGAGATGCGAATCTTCCTCTTCGCCGATGGGCGTCTCCAGCGAGATCGGCTCCTGCGCGATCTTGAGGACCTTCCGCACTTTCGACACCGGAATGTCCATCCGCTTTGCGATCTCTTCCGACGTCGGCTCGCGGCCGAGCTCCTGCACGAGCGCGCGCGACGTGCGGATGAGCTTGTTGATCGTCTCGATCATGTGCACCGGGATGCGGATGGTGCGCGCCTGGTCCGCGATCGCGCGGGTAATCGCCTGGCGGATCCACCACGTCGCATACGTCGAGAACTTGTAGCCGCGCCGGTATTCGAACTTGTCAACCGCCTTCATCAGGCCGATGTTGCCTTCCTGAATCAGGTCGAGGAATTGCAGCCCGCGATTCGTGTACTTCTTCGCAATCGAGACGACGAGTCGAAGGTTGGCTTCGACCAGCTCTTTTTTCGCTTGCTCCGCCTGCACCTCGCCGCGATAGATGGTGTCGAGCGTCGCGCGCAGATGTTCGGTGGTCTGCTCCAGCTCGTCGGTGCGCACCTTCACCGCCGTCCGCAGTTCCTTGATACGGCGATGCATGTTCTTCTTGTCTTCGTCTTTCAGCTTCGGCGGTCTCTTCCCCTTCGGGTTCATCTGCCGCTCGATGCCTTCGGCCTCGCGCTCGATTTTCCGGACCGACTCGACTTCGTCCTTGATCTGCTCGATCAGGCGGCGCTTCACCATCTCGGTGAACTCGACTTCGCGCACCAGCTGCGACAGCTGCACCTGCGCGCGCATCACCGCCCAGCGGGCCTTGCGATACTTCCGCTTCTGACGGGTGTCGGTCCCCTTCGCCGTCTCGTGAAGCTTCTCTTCGAGCTTCTGCACGACCGCCCGCTGTTTGCGGATGGCCTCGATCTGCTTCATGACCTCCTTCGCGCGCTCGTCCACCTTTTCGTCGGTGATCTCGTCGTCCTGGAAGATGACGAGCTCACGGATGGTGCGCGTGCCGGCCTTCAGCTGGTCGCCCATCGCGATAATCATCTTCGCGACGGTCGGGGTCCTGGAGATGGACTTGATGACCGCGAGCTTGCCGCGCTCGATGCGGCGCGCGATCTCCACTTCGCCCTCGCGGGTGAGCAGCGGGACCGTGCCCATCTCGCGGAGGTACATCCGCACGGGGTCGTTGGTCTTGTCCAGCGCGCCCGGCGTGAGGTCCAGCTCCATTTCTTCGCTGCCCTCGGCCGTCCGGTCGAACTGCTTCTCCTGCAGATACGTCTTCTCGGAGTCGACGACTTCGATGCCCGCGCTGCCAAAAGTATTAAAGAGGTCATCCAGCTCGTCCGACGAGGTAATCTCGGCCGGCAGCAGTTCGTTGACCTCGTCGTACAGCAGATAGCCTTTTTCTTTCCCGATCGAAATCAGCTGCCGCACTTCGTCGTATTTTTCTTCAATCGACAAGCGTTCCTCCTACCTTGCTCGAACCTGACATGATAACCGATAAGATGATTTCCCGTCTCTGCTAATGAACTGTTCGCGACAGCACTTCGAGTTCGCGTGCTAAATTGAGTTTTTTCTCGAGCAGATGCGTGTCCGGCGTTGACCCCGATTCCTGCATGCGGGCTATCTCACGCTGAATCGCGGAAAATTCACGATGTACCCGAAGTTGCTGGAGTTCTCTGGCACAACTGAGGGCGGACCATGGTGCGCTCGGCTCAGCCGCAATTCCGGTCACCAACCGCGCCTCTATAGAAGTTAGACGCTCAAGAAGCGCAGAAGGCAGCATGGCTGGAGGTTTATCTGCAAGATTTCGTGCCTCTTCCAGGATGTGCCGTGTAGGCAGTCCTTCTAAGTCATTATCCTGCAAAAGCTTGAGCGCTGCCATCCCCTCCGCCGGCTCATGGATCAGGGCCCAAATCAGCCCTTTTTCAGCCTGTTTGACTTGCCCGAAGTTCGGCATTGCGCGTGCGGTCAGCTCCGGCAGCCTCTGGACGGCCGCCTTTCTGACCTCCGCGCGCACCACCTCTTCTGTAATACGCGCCTTGTGCGCTAATCGATCACCGAACTGGTCACGGGCCGCGGGATCCGGGATACGGGCCGCAACCGCAAGCATGGCAGTTAAGAACTGCCGGCGTCCCTCGTCATTGTTCAGGTCGTGGACCGTGGCGGCGCGATCCAGCAAGTACTCGAGATAGGGGCGGGAATTTTTCAGCAGATCGAGGTAGGCGTCCTTGCCTCGTTTCTGTACGACGCTGTCGGGATCTTCGCCAGCGGGAAGTACCGCCACATTCACCTCGAAACCCTCGGCCACCAGCAGCTCACATGACCGGGCTGCCGCACCCTGGCCGGCCGCGTCGGGATCGAAGCTCAGAATCACCTTCGATGTGAAGCGCCGCAGTAATTGCGCCTGGGCCAGCGTCAATGCGGTCCCGGATGAGGCGACGACCGGGGTGATGCCGGCCTGTACCAACTGCGCGAAATCAAAATACCCTTCCACTAAAACGGCGTAACCGAGCCGGCGGATGTCCCCTTTGGTGAAATTCAGGCCGTAGAGGGTCTTGCCCTTGGTGTAAATCGTCGTTTCGGGCGAGTTCAGGTATTTGGGCTGCTGGTCGGATTCCATCGCGCGTCCACCGAAAGCAACGATGGAGCCGGCATCCCGGGAGATCGGAATCATGAGGCGGCCGCGGAAACGATCGACCGTCTGGCCGTTGTCGCGTTCGAGAGCGAGTCCGCTGCGAAGAAGCAGCGGCAACGCGAGTCCCTCTTTACCAAGCGCCGTCTTCAGCCCGTCTGTTGAAGGCAGGGCATAGCCCAAACCAAGTTTCGTGATCGTCTCGGATGTGATGCCGCGATCGTGCAGCATCCGTTGAGCCCTGCGTCCGGCAGGGGTCGTCAGCTGGGCCTGAAAATATGCCGCCGCCCGCTCGTGCACCTTCAGCAGGGCTTCCCGTTCCGCGGCGTCGGCATGCGCTTCGCGTCCACCGACCTCCTCCGGAATCGGAATCCCGAACTTCGAGGCGAGGTGTTTGACGGCATCGACGAACCCGAGCTTTTCCTGCAGCTCGAGGAATTTGAAAACGTCGCCCCCCACGCCGCAGCCGAAACAGTGGAAGAACCCTTTGTCGCGGTTGACGTGGAACGAAGGGCTTTTCTCGGAGTGGAACGGGCAGAGGCCCTTGAAGGTGGCTCCTGACTTTCTCAGAGACACGTACTCCTGCACCACCTGGACGATGTCGGCCTGCATGCGCAGGTCGTCGATGAAGGACTGAGGAAAGGCCATGACAGAGCAGAGAGCGAAGACCCGAGAGCATAGCGTACCCCTTCTCTTCGCTCTTTGCTCTCTGCTCTTTCAGTCTTTTAACTCAGCGATCGTGACCCCTCCGCCGCCTTCCTGCGGCGACGCGGTGCGGACTTGCGTGACGAGCGGATGCCGTTGCAGGTATTCCACGACAGCTTCTTTCAGCCGTCCGGTGCCGAACCCGTGAATCAATCTGAGCGTGCGTTGTTCGCCGAGCAGGCTTTCGTCGAGAAACTTTTCGAGCCGGTCGAGTGCCTGGTCCACAGTGCTGCCGACCAGCAGGAGTTCGCTCGACGTACCTTCACGAGGCTGAAGCTGCACATTCACGCGCACCGCGGGAGGTGCCGGCTTTGTTGTGGCGGAGGCCAGGACTCTCAGTTCATTCGTATGAGTACGGAATCGCTTGCCGCGCACTTCGACTTCCGCTTCCCGATCGTGGAGGTTGACGACAATGCCCTCGAGCCCGAGCGGGCCGAGGACGACACGATCGCCCAGGGCTACTGCCCGCGCAGAAGCCGGTTCTTGAACCACTGGAATGGGGGCGTCGTCCTTCCGGTATTTGTCGATCAGGTTTTCTATCGCCGATCGAGCGTCGCCGCGGAGCCGGCCCGTATCGCCGGTGGAGGGCATGGTGGCCGCGTTTTTTGCCGCCTGATCGGCCAGCGCTGCTGCCTGCTTTTTCAGGTCTGCCACGACGGCGTCGATTTCGGCGCGCGCCTCCCGCAGCCGTTCGTCGAGCTTCTCGTTGAGCCTCAGCTTGAACGTTTCTTCGCGCTGTCTCAGCGCTTCTTCTCGAACGCGAGCGCGCCCGTCGGCCTCACCAAGCGATTCGCGCTCGCGTTTGACCAGTCTTCGCTCATGATCGAGCGAGCGTAAATCGGCATCGACCTTCGCAAGGTGTTCAGCCAATTGCGCTTCGCGATCGGTAAGATTTTTTCTCGCGCTGTCGATGATGGCGCCGTTCAATCCGAGCCGGCCGGCCATTTCGAGAGCCAGGCTTCGGCCGGGCGAGCCGTATTGGATGTGATATGTCGGCTCGTACGTGTCGGGCGTGAAGCCGAATGCCGCCGCGGTGACGCCCGGCGTCGTCGCCGCATACGTCTTGAGCGCGTCGTAGTGGGTCGTCGAGATCACGGTCGCGCCGCGGGTGCGGAAGTGGTCGATGATCGCCACGCCGAGCGCGCCTCCCTCGAGGGGATCGGTGCCCGCGCCCAGCTCATCGAGCAGCACGAGGGCCGGCATTGCGAGAGCGCGGTCCATGCTGGCGATGTTGGTGATGTGCCACGAAAACGTGCTCAGGCTGGCGGCGATCGATTGCTCGTCGCCAATGTCCGCGAATATGGAGCGAAAGACCGGCAGCCGTGCTTCTGCAGCCGGCACGAACAGCCCGGCCTGCGCCATGAGCGCCAGCAATCCGGCTGTCTTGAGCGCGACTGTCTTGCCACCCGTGTTGGGACCAGTGATCAGGAGAACCGTAGTCGGAGGAATCACGACGATGTCGACCGGCACCGGTTCTTTGGCAGGCGCGTCGCTGCGACGCTCGTCATCGAGCCGGGCGGCCACACCGGGGATCAGGAGCGGGTGGCGAGCTCCGCGCAGCTCGAGCCGCCCGTCGGCTGACAGTGCCGGGGCGGAACCCGATGTCAGCTGCGCGAACCGCACTTTCGCCTGTATGACGTCCAGTTCCGTTGCGGTGTCCATTGCCTGTCGAAGCTCGACTGGTTTGGACCGGAACGTGTCGGTGAGCTGCCGCAGTATGCGGTGAACCTCTTCCCGTTCCTGCTGCTCGAGGGCGACGATTTCGTTGTTGATTTCGACGGTGCTGAGCGGCTCGAGGTAAAGGCTCGCGCCGCTGCCGGAGCTGCCGTGAATGATGCCCGGAATAGACGCGCGGTGTTCGGCCTTCACGACGAGCACGTAACGTCCGTCACGATCGCTGACGACCTGATCCTGCAGGTAGCGCGACGTGTCCTTGCCGCGAAGGTACGATTCGAGCGTTGACCGCAAACGCGACCGCTGCTTGCGCAGCTGCGTGCGAAGCCTTGACAGCTCTGGGCTTGCGTTGTCGTTTACTTCGCCGGACGGGTCAATCTTGCTGCGTACCTCCGTTATCTGGTTCTTGAACGAGCCGCACGTTTCAGCGAGCGCCTTCAAAGTGGGGAAGGGCCCGCTGACGCGGCGAATCGTCGCGCACGTCGTTGCCAGGGCGTCGAGAAACTCCGCGAACGCAAGCAGACGAAGGGGCTCGAGCGCGCGCCCTTCTACCGCCAGCGCCGAGAGAATGCTCTCCAGGTCGTCGGGCGCCTGCAGCGAAAACGCAGGGTGGGCATCGAGATATCTGACGCCTTCGGTTGTCGCGGCGAGCAGCTGCGCAACGCGATGAGGGTCGGTCTGCGGCTCGAGATCAGCCAGCCTGGCCGCTCCTGGCGGTGTCTGGGCATAGCCGCGGACGACTTCTACGATCGCGTCCCACTCCAGCGCGCGAAGAGCAGCTGTGTGCATGGGATCTATAGATGATTAATCCTGCTGGCAATTGCCGCAGCACCGAACCCGTTATCGATATTTACCACCGACACACCGGCCGCGCAGCTGTTCAACATGCCGAGCAGCGCGGCGAGCCCGCCGAAACTGGCACCATAACCGACGCTGGTCGGCACCGCGATGACCGGAACTTTGACGAGCCCCCCGACTACGCTGGGCAGAGCCCCTTCCATCCCGGCGACGACGATGATCGCCCGTGCTGCCATCAGCCGCCCGGTCTCCGCGAGGAGGCGGTGAATGCCGGCAACGCCGACGTCGAAAAGGCGATCGACGGTGTTGCCCATCACTTCCGCTGTCACGCACGCCTCTTCGGCGACGGGAAGGTCCGATGTTCCTGCCGCGGCCACAAGAATGGTTCCGCGGCCTGCCTGAACATCCTGTTGTTGGAACGTTATCGTGCGGGCCAACTTCTGATACGCGGCGCCGGGAACGGCTTTCTGCACGGCCGAAAAGGCCTCGTCACTGGCCCGCGTCACTAGAAGCGTATGCCCACGGGACACGATTTGAGCGGAGATGGATGCCACCTGTTCAGGTGTTTTCCCGAGACCAAATACCACTTCAGGAAAGCCCTGGCGGAACTCGCGGTGGTGATCGACACGGGCAAAGCCCAGGTCCTGGAATGCCGCAGAATTGATGAGGTTGAGAACCTTCTCAGCCGCCTCAGCCGGAACAAGGATGCCGGCTCCGACTTGGTCCAGCAATTGCTGGAGCCCAGCCAAGGTGGTAATCGGCCCCGCGCTTGTCGCGTTAAATGACACCGAAGTATAATCTTCGGACGTTTTGCCGCCGCCCTTGCTCACTTAATGACTCCTTCTGAGATAATCATCCTCGTCAGTTACTTCTTTGTCCTGAGCATTCTGGCGGTATACGGGTGGCATCGCTACTACCTCGTGTATCTTTACATGAGGAATAAGGATTCCCAACCGGTCGAACCGCCGGCGCTGGACCCGCTGCCCGTTGTAACCATTCAACTCCCTATTTACAACGAGATGTACGTCGCCGACCGTCTGATTGAGGCGGTCTGCCGCATCGATTACCCGCGCGAACACCTCGAAATCCAGGTTCTGGACGATTCCACCGACGAGACTTGCGAGATCGCCGAGCTGGCCGTCAGGCGTCATGCCGCCCAGGGGATCGACATCAAGTATCACCACCGTGCCGACCGGACGGGGTACAAGGCTGGTGCGCTCGAAGCCGGTCTGCAGGTGGCTCGAGGCGAATACATCGCGATTTTCGACGCCGATTTCCTGCCCGGAGAAGACTTTTTACACAGACTTCTGCCCCATTTCGCCGATCCGAAGGTCGCGATGGTGCAGGCGCGCTGGGGCCATATCAACCAGGATTACTCACTCCTGACGAAGATCCAGTCGATTCTGCTCGACGGCCACTTCGTCCTCGAGCACGGGGCGCGGCACCGGGCCGGCCGGTTCTTCAACTTCAACGGCACTGCCGGCATGTGGCGTCGTGATGCCATCGCCGACGCCGGCGGCTGGCAGCACGATACCCTCACCGAGGACCTCGATCTGAGCTACCGCGCGCAGCTGCGCGGCTGGCGGTTCGTCTTCCTGCCTGACGTCGTATCGCCGGCTGAAGTTCCGGTCGAGATGAACGCCTTCAAGTCGCAGCAGCACCGGTGGGCCAAGGGGTCGATCCAGACCTGCCGGAAGCTCCTGCCGAGATTGATGCAGGCCGACCTGCCCCTGCCGGTGAAGGCCGAAGCGTTTTTTCATCTGACGGCGAATTTCAACTACCTGTTGATGACGGTGCTGTGCATCCTGATGTTCCCGTCCATGGTGATCCGCTACAACATGGGCTGGTACGAGATGCTGCTCATCGATGTCCCGCTGTTTTTCGCAGCCACGATGTCGTTCTGCAACTTCTACATCGTCTGCCAGCGGGAAATTCACAAAGACTGGGTCACGCGCCTCCGCTACATGCCGTTTCTGATTTCCATCGGCATCGGGCTGTGCATCAACAACACCAAGGCGGTGCTCGAAGCGCTGTTCGACAGGAAAAGCGAGTTCGCCCGCACGCCGAAGTACCGGATTGAGGTCGACAGCGACGACTGGGTGACCAAGCGCTACCGGCAGTCGGTGACGGTGCAGCCTCTCATCGAGCTGGGCCTTGGGTTCTACTTCACGGCCACGGTGTTCTACGCGCTTGCGAACGGCATCTACGGGACAGCTGCCGTTTCTTGTGTTGTTTCAGATCGGATTTCTTTACACCGGTCTTCTGTCGATCGTGCAGCAGTTCTCGGGCGACGGCGTGGTGCTGAAGACACAGGTCTCGGATAGTCAGTAAAGCTAGCCACTGAGCCGGTAGCCACTCGCTGGTAGCCTTCCGTACGCTATCATCGGCAGAGTGGCATCCACCGAAACACCAGCCAAAGCCGGTCTCCAAGACGTTGTCGTTGCCACGTCCTCCATCTGCTACCTCGATGGCGAACGCGGTGTGCTTGCCTACCGGGGCTACGACATCCACGACCTCGCGGAAAAATCGACGTTCGAGGAGGTGTGCTTCCTCCTGTGGCACGGTTCGCTTCCCGCGCGTGCGCAGCTCGGCGAGCTGCAGTCGCAGCTGGCTGCTTCGCGCAAGCTGCCGGAGGGCGTGTTGCGCCTCATGCGGTCTCTGCCATCCGGAAACGCGATGGACACGCTGCGCACGCTGGTGTCGTCGTTGTCTCATTTCGATCCCGGCGCGAACGACATGTCGCCAGACGGACGCTACCGCACCAGCGTCGCCTTGACGGCGCAGCTGGGGACGCTAGTCGCCACTGCCGGCCGCGTGGCACAAGGCGGCGGCATTATCGACCCGGATCCCGCGCTCGGGCACGCCGCCAATTTCCTTTATGTGCTCACCGGCAAGCGGCCGAGCGAGATTGAGACGCGCGCGTTCGACGTCGCGCTCGTCCTGCATGCCGATCATGAGTTCAACGCATCGACGTTCGCCGGGCGCGTTGCCGCCGCCACGCTGACCGACGTGCACTCCGCGATTACCGGAGCCGTCGGAGCCCTCAAAGGTCCGCTGCACGGCGGAGCGAACACCGACGTGATGACTCTGCTGCTCGAAATCGGATCGGACGCAACCGATCAAAAGGTCGAGGAGATCGTCAAGGCCAAGCTCGCCCGCAAGGAAAAGATTCCCGGTTTCGGCCACCGCGTGTATCGCACCGAAGACCCGCGGGCGACGCATCTGCGCCAGCTTTCCGAAGAACTGTGCCGCCGCACGGGGAACACACGATGGTTCGAGATTTCGAAAATCATCGAACAGGTCGTCAAGGGCACCAAGAAGCTCAATGCCAACGTCGATTTTTACTCTGCGACGACGTATTACGCGCTCGGCATACCGGTCGAGCTCTTCACGCCGGTGTTCGCCGTGAGCCGCATCTCGGGATGGACGGCTCACGTGCTCGAGCAGTACGCGAACAACCGGCTCATCCGCCCGCGGGCGGAGTACACTGGCCCGCAATACCCCCAGACCTACGTCCCCCTCGATCGGCGATGATGGGGTCAGACCCTATTTTTACGTTTTGCGTAATTGGGATCACTGGTTTCATTACAACAAATTACGCAAAACGTAAAAATAGGGTCTGACCCCTTTATGGAACCGCAACGCGTCCGAAACTTTTCCATCATCGCCCATATCGATCACGGCAAGTCGACGCTGGCCGATCGCCTGCTCGAGGCCACCGGAGCGCTGCAGGCGCGTGAGATGGAAGCGCAGGTGCTCGACTCGATGGATCTCGAGCGCGAGCGCGGCATCACCATCAAGGCGCATCCCGTCCGCCTGAACTACAAGGCACAAGACGGTCAGAGTTACGTCCTGAACCTCATCGACACGCCCGGCCATGTCGATTTCGGGTACGAGGTCACGCGGTCGCTGGCCGCCTGCGAAGGCGCGCTCCTGCTCGTTGACGCATCGCAGGGCGTCGAAGCGCAGACGCTGGCCAACGCCTACCTTGCGGTCGAGCACAATCTCGAAATCATCCCCGTCATCAACAAGATCGATCTCCCTGGCGCAGAGCCGGAAGAGGCGAGGCGTCAGATCGAGGAAATCATCGGCCTCGACGGCTCCGGAGCGATCCTGACGAGCGCCAAAGAGGGTATCGGCATCACCGAGGTGCTCGAAGCTGTCGTCGCGCGTCTGCCGCCCCCGACCGGCGATTCGTCCGCGCCGCTCAAAGCGCTGATCTTCGACTCGTGGTACGACGCCTATCGCGGCGTCGTCATCGTCGCCCGCGTGCTCGAGGGCACCCTGCGCAAAGGCGGCAAGATCCGGTTGATGGCGCAGGGCCAGGACTTCGAAGTGGATCAGCTCGGCGTCTTTTCGCCAAAGCCGGAACCGATCGACGAGCTGGGGGCAGGCGAAGTCGGCTTCGTCGTCGCCAACATCAAGACGGTGAGCGATGCGAAGATTGGCGACACCATCACCGAGACGAACCGGCCGGCCTCGGAAGCGTTCCCGGGGTTCAAGGAACTGAAGCCGATGGTATTCGCGGGCTTGTATCCCGTCGAAAGCCATCAGTACTCGGAGTTGCGGGAAGCGCTCGAGAAGCTGCGCCTCAACGATGCCTCGTTCTTTTTCGAGCCGGAAACGTCGATGGCACTCGGCTTCGGATTCCGCTGCGGGTTTCTTGGACTGCTGCACATGGAAATCGTGCAGGAGCGGCTGGAGCGCGAGTTCAACATGGATCTCGTCACCACCGCGCCGGGCGTGCTCTACCGCGTGACGACGACCGACGGGCAGCTGCTCGAGATCGACAGTCCGTCGAAGCTGCCCGAAAGCAACGTCGACAAGATCGAAGAGCCGATCATCACCGCGATGATGCTCACCCCGGCCGAACACGTCGGCGCCATCCTGCAGCTGTGCCAGGAAAAGCGGGGCGTGCAGAAATCGCTGGAATACCTGAGCTCGAACCGCGTCCTGGTTACCTACGAGCTGCCGTTCAACGAAGTCGTGCTCGACTTCTACGATCGGCTCAAGACGCTGTCGCGCGGCTATGCGTCGCTCGACTATCATGTCACCGGCTACTGGACGTCACCCCTCGTCAAGATGGATATTCTCGTCAACGGCGATCCTGTCGACGCGCTTTCGGTGATCGTGCATCGGGATGCGGCATACGAACGGGGGCGGGCGCTTGCGTCGAAGATGCGCGAGCTGATTCCCCGGCAGATGTTCGAGGTGGCGATTCAGGCGGCGATCGGCGGCCGAATCATCGCGCGCGAGTCCGTCAAGGCCCTGCGCAAGAACGTCCTTGCGAAGTGTTACGGCGGCGACATCAGCCGCAAGCGGAAGCTGCTCGAAAAGCAGAAGGAAGGCAAGAAACGGATGAAGCGGGTCGGCAAAGTCGACATCCCGCAGGAAGCGTTTCTCGCGGTGCTGAAAATGGGAACGGACGGGGAATGATGCCGGAACCCTTCAAAAAGTCCGTCCCGCGAGAGTACTTCGAGTCCCTCGTCATCGCCGTCATCCTCGCGCTCTTCATCCGCACGTTCGTCGTGCAGGCGTTCAAGATCCCGACCGGTTCGATGGAGCCGAACCTGCTCATCGGCGACCACCTGCTCGTCAACAAGTTCGTCTTCGGTCCGTACCTCAGCGGCGTCGAGCGCACCCTGCTGCCGATGAAGGAGATTGCCCGCGGGAACGTGATCGTCTTCAAGTTCCCCGAAGATCCCGAGCGCGATTTCATCAAGAGGGTCATCGGCCTGCCAGGCGAGCAGATTGAAGTGCGCCACAAACGTGTGTACGTCAACGGCAAGCTGCTGAACGAGCCTTACGCCCACTACCTCGAGCAGCCGCCGCCGGTCCCCGATGAGGTGCCGGCCGGGGACGTGCCGGCGTCAGGCGGGGATCCGCGCGAGAGCTACGGTCCGGTCACGGTTCCGCCGAAACATTACTTTGTGATGGGCGATAACCGCGATAACTCCCAGGACAGCCGGTATTGGGGATTCCTGCCCCGGGACTACGTCAAAGGCAGGGGCCTGGTGATCTACTGGTCCTACGATGCCGAGGCCGGGAATATTGTGACCGGCACCCGCTGGGGCAGGCTCCTCGATCAAGTGCGGTAACCGGCGATGAAGACGATCTCCAGCGGGAAAGACGGGTGCGCATGTTCGGCGCGCGACACTCGCGTCAGGGATGACGCTTCCCGAAGATGGCCGTGCCCAGCCTTACGATGGTGGCTCCTTCCTGCACGGCAATCTCGAAGTCGTGGCTCATACCCATGGACAACTCGCGGAGCGACGTTGGATCGATCCCTTCTTTCAACAGTGTTGAGCGAAGGTCGCTGAGCCGGGCGAAATACGGGCGCGCGTCTTCCGGATCCTCGAAATACGGTGGAATCGTCATCAGCCCTACCGCGCGGGCGGATCGTAGACTCGACGCCGCTTTGACGATGTCGATCGCGTTGGCCGGCGGCGCGCCGTGTTTGGTCGCTTCGCCGGCGAGATCGACCTGCACGAGCACTTCCGGGCTGACCCCGGCTTCGGTCGCGGCCGTATCGATCGCTTGGAGCAGCCGCAGACTGTCCACCGAGTGGATGGCGCAGAACGGGGCAACAGCCTTGCGTACCTTGTTCGACTGAAGCGGCCCGATAAGATGCCATCTGATACTAAGTTCGGCCGATCCGGCGATTTTCTGTAGAGCTTCCTGCACCCGGTTCTCCCCGAAGTCGCGTTGTCCGGCCGCCGCGGCAGCCCTGACGTGGTCGAGGTCGAACGTCTTCGATACGGCGAGGAGACGCACCTCGTCCGGCGATCGTCCGGCGCCGAGCGCCGCTGTTTCGATGCGCCGGCGGATATCGGCGAGGTTGCGCGCGATGTCGGTATTGAGCGTCACGGCAAAAAGAAAGGCCGGGCCCGCCCTTCGCGCCGTGCGACGGCGGACAGGCGAGACCCGGCCTGGATTGAACTTTTCGAATTACGAACCTACGAACCCTACTTGAGCATTGGCTTGAGCGCCTCGTACGTCGTCTTCGCCTCGGCGGAGTTCTTGCCAGTCGGCTGAAGCTTGAGATACGCGTCGAACTCACCGGCCGCTTCCTTCAGCTTTCCGAGGTTGAGGTACACCTTGCCGAGCATGAAGTGTGAGTCGGCATGGTTGGCGTCGGCCTTGATCGCCGCTTCGAACGTCGTTCCGGCCTCGGGGAACTTGTTGGCGTTCCAGAGCCCCACGCCAGCGCTATAGAGCGAATCGGCATTGCCGCCGCCCGCGGACGAGATGCTCAGCTCTGCCGCCTTCGACGATGCCTCTGCTGCCAGATCCATCTTCTTGTCGGCGGTGTAGAGCGCGGCCAGTGCGTTGTAGGCCTCGGGGTAATTCGGGCGCAGCTCGATCGCCTTCTTGAAGGCCGCTTCAGCGGCTGCGGAATCCTTCAGCATCTGCTGCGACACGCCCACGTTGAAGTAGCAGTCCGCGCATGTCGGCATGGCGGCGCCGGCGTTGGTGAACGCCTCGACGGCGGCCTGGTGGTTTCCGGCCTGCGCCGCGATGACGCCCGCCTCGAAGAACTTCTTGATCTCGGCGTTCTTCTTCGCCTGCTCTTCGCTGACGCGGGCCGCGCGCGAGAGTTTGAAGTTGGTCGTGGTGAAGTTGCCGATTTTCACTCCGACTCGCGCTTCGTCCGTGCCCACGCCCTCCTTGTTAGCGACGACGAGGTACTGCCCGGATTTGGGCAGTGTTCCGATGATGTAGTTGCCGTTCTTGTCGCTGGTGGCCTGCCACTTCTGGCCGCCCTGATCGGGAATGGCGGTGACGACGACTTGCGCGCCCGGGACGGCAGCATCCTTGTCGTCGACGACCTTGCCTTGGATGCGCCCGGTCTGCGCGAGGGCAGGTACGGCAAGGGCGAGAATCGCTCCCGCGATGAACGAAGTCAGCGTCCGCCGGCCGAGTTTTCCGGAAAACATATCAGTCCTCCACAAGTAGGGCTCAAACTGCAGATAAACGACAAATATCCTCTAAATACAAGGGAAACCTGAGAATAGTTTACACGAAAGGCCGTGGGCGTCATGTACTCGCGAAAAAGCGCCGAACATCGGCGATCTCCCGCGTCACCGCGGCCGGAGGAAGGGATGCAAGGAAGCGCCGACCGTATCCCATCGTCTGGAGGCGAGGGTCCAGCACCGCCAGGACGCCGCGATCGTCGCGGTGGCGGATCAGGCGTCCCAGGCCCTGAAGCAGCGCCAGGATGGCCAGCGGCACCTGGTATTCGCCGAACGGCTGCCCTCCGCGCTCGGCGACAGCCTCGATCCGGGCGGCCGTAATGGGGTCGCCTGGCGACGCAAATGGCAGCTTGTCGATGATGACGCAGCTCAACGCGTCGCCCATCACGTCGACGCCCTGCCAAAAGCTCGAGGTGGCGAGCGAGTACCGCGTTCGGCGTGGTGCGGAACTCCTGCAGCAGAGCTGAACGGGGGGCGGAGCCCTGCACGAGAACCGGATAGGGCAGCTCGATCTCTGCGATTGCCTGGATGGCGCGAAGAGCCGCGTAGCTGGTGAAGAGCACGAAAGCTCGCCCGCGGCTGGCCTCGAGGATGCTGATGATCTCGCGCGCCGCCGCGGCAGTAAAGTCCGCGGAGCGGGGATCGGGCATGCGTCGCGGCAGGTAGAGGATGGCCTGCTTGCTGTAGTCGAATTCGGAGGGCAGCTTGACGCATCGCGCGGCGCCAGATTTTTCGAGGCCGAGACGGCCGCGGATGTAATCGAAGGTGCCATCGACGGTGAGCGTCGCCGAGGTCAACACCGTCGCTTTCATCCGATCGAACAACACGTCCTGCAGAATGTTGGAAACGTCGATGGGCGCGGCGCGCAGGAACAGGCCGCGGCCGCGCGTTTCCAGAAAATACACATAGCCGGGCTCGTTGGTGCGCAGGATGAACCTGAGCTCGTCGCGCAGCTCCCCGGCGCGTTGCGACAACGAGACGAAGTCGATACGCGATGCGTCTTGCGGCTTCTCAGGATCGGGAAGAGGCGGCTTGATGAGTCCGGCAACAGCTTCGACCAGATCCAGCGCGCTCATCACGAGTGCCGCGTCTTCGTAAAACGGCTCCAGCATCTTCGCGGTGAACCGCACCCTGTTCTCGGACGCCTGCGCGCCGCGAGAGGGAACACCGTTCGCCACGGCCCTGAAGAAATCGTGCGCTCTGTCGCGGGCGTGATGAACGGCATCACGCAGTTCGGCCGCCTTTTCTCCAGCCGCGCCAGTCGCCAGCATCCGCTCGCCATCGCGCGCAAGCTCGTCGAACCGGTAATTGCTCACCGACACGCCGAAATATTGCGTCGCCACGTCTTCGAGCTGATGCGCTTCGTCCACGACTGCGTAGCTGCATTCCGGAATGACTTCGCCGTACGCGCTCTGGCGGACCGCTGCGTCGGCGCAGAGCAGGTGATGATTCACCACGACGAGGTTCGACTCCGCGGCGCGCGAGCGCATGCGCGTCACGAAGCAGTCGGTATATCGCGGGCACTCCGTTCCAATGCAATTTTCCGAGGTCGCCGCGATTTCACTCCAGAAAGGCAGGTCTTCGGGCAGGTCCACGATCTCGGCGCGATCGCCGGTGTCGGTCTGTTTCGACCATTCCTCGATGATCGGCACGAAGATCTGTGCCGCGGATTCCCCGAACAACTGCATCGTTCCACTGTTGGCGCTTTCGAGGAACGTTTGAAAGCGATGCAGGCACAGGTAGTTGCCCCGTCCTTTCATGTACGTGGCGGTGAACGGCACGCCCAGGGCATCGCGCAGCACGCCGAGATCTTTGAAGTAGATCTGCTCCTGGAGGTTTTTTGTACCGGTCGAGATGAGGACGCGGCGCCCGCTCAGGATGGCTGGGACCAGATAGGCGAGCGTCTTGCCGGTTCCGGTCCCTGCTTCGACGAGCAACACGCCACCGTGTTCGAGTGTGGCGGTCACCTCGTCGGCCATCTGCCGCTGGGCCGGACGGCTTTCGAACGTCGGGAGCGTTTTCGCGAGCGTGCCGGCGTCCGCGAAAATTTCGGCGACGCGGCCGTTCAGGCCGGGTACAGCGGGAACGTCCGGCACAGCTTTTCGACTTCGACTTTCACCATGCGCAGCACCGAGTCGTCTTCGACTGCAGCAAGCGCTCTGGCAATGAGCTCGCCGATCTTGTCCATCTCCCGCTCGCCCATCCCTCTCGTCGTCACGGCAGGCGTGCCGACTCGGATGCCGCTGGCGGTCATCGGGGGATTCGGATCGAACGGGATGGCGTTCTTGTTGACGGTGATGCCGGCCTTACCGAGCGCCGCTTCGGCGGCTTTTCCGGTGATGCCCCTGGAAAACACGTCGACGAGCATCAGGTGATTGTCCGTGCCTCCGCTGACCAGACGGAAACCGGCCGCGGTGAGCGCGGCGGCAAGTCTCTTCGCATTCGCGACAATCTGCTTCTGGTAATCGACGAACGATGGATCGGCCGCTTCTTTGAAGCACACGGCTTTCGCCGCGATGATGTGCATCAGCGGTCCGCCCTGCAGGCCGGGAAATACCGCCTTGTCGAGGTCTTTCGCATATTTCTCGCGGCAGAGCACCAGACCGGCGCGCGGGCCGCGCAGCGTCTTGTGTGTGGTCGTCGTCACGAAATCCGAATGAGGAACAGGGCTCGGATGCTGTTTCGCTGCGACCAGGCCGGCGATGTGCGCCATGTCGGTCACCATCGGCGCGCCGACGCGCTTGGCGACTTCGCCGATCCTCGCGAAATCGATGACGCGCGGATACGCGCTCGCGCCCACCATGATCATTTTTGGCTTGTGCTCGTCCGCGAGACGGGACAGCTCGTCGTAATCGATGCGCTCGTCGTCTTTGCGCACGCCGTAGGGAACGATCGTGTAGAGCTTTCCTGAAAAGTTCAGCGGGTGGCCGTGCGTCAGATGCCCGCCGTGAGCGAGGTTCATGCCGAGCACGGTATCGCCAGGCTTGAGCAGCGTGAAATACACCGCCATGTTGGCTTGCGCGCCGGAATGTGGCTGCACGTTGGCGTGTTCGGCGCCGAACAGCGCCTTCGCCCGGTTGATCGCGAGGGTCTCGGCGACGTCGACGAACTCACATCCGCCGTAGTACCGCTTGCCCGGGTAACCCTCTGCATATTTGTTGGTGAGGACCGACCCCGCCGCTTCGAGCACCGCTTTACTGACGAAGTTTTCCGAAGCGATCAGCTCGAGCCCTTCGTCCTGCCGCCGCTCTTCGTTGCGCACGGTCTCCGCGATTTCGGGGTCCGACTCGGCGAGGCTCAGCGAGCGTGAAGGAGCGTCTGCTTTCGACGTCATGATTTTTCAATCTCCGCGATTTGGTCCAGCCGCTTCTGGTGCCGGCCGGCTTCGTAAGGCGTGTCGAGCCACAACGCCAGAATTTCGTCGGCGAGCCCGAAGGCGACGATTCGTCCACCCATCGACAACACGTTGGCATCGTTGTGTTGCCGGGACAGCCGCGCCGTAAATAGATCGTTGCACAACGCCGCCCGGACGCCGCGCACTTTGTTGGCGGCAATCTGCTCGCCCTGTCCGCTGCCGCCGAGGACGATGCCGCGATCGGCGCGTCCGGCAACCACCGCGCGCCCGACGGCCGCGCAGATTGGCGGGTAATCCACCGATGCTTCGCTGTTGGTGCCGTGATCGTCGACTTGATGTCCCAGTCGAGCCAGTGTTTCCTTCAGATGCTCTTTGAGAGAGAAGCCTGCATGGTCCGCGCCAATCGCTATCCGCATGAGTGTGAAATGATAATACGGTTCAAGGTTCCGGGTTCCTGTTCCTGGTTCTGGTTCAAAGTTCCCGGTTCTGGTTCAAGGCTCCCGCTTCGATACGCACGCAGCGCACTCAATGGAATCAACGATCACTGTCACTTCGAGGGGCGCCGAGCGCATCCAGAACGGCCATTTCTGGGTCTACCGGGCTGACGTCGCGGCGGGCCGCGCGGAGCCCGGTTCGGTTGTCCGCGTCGCCGGACCCGATTCGCGCTTTCTTGCTCGCGCTTTTTACAGCGATCGATCCCAGATCACGTTGCGTGTTTTGACACGCCACGACGTGCCTGTCGATCGCGCGTTCTGGCGAACGCGGCTGGAGCAGGCGTTTGCGTTCCGCGAAAAGCTCGACGTCGACGCGACCGCGTTGCGTCTGGTACACGGCGAAGGCGACCTCATCCCTTCGTTCGTCGTGGATCGTTATGGCGACTATCTCTCGCTGCAGACGCTGTCGCAGGGAACCGATCGGCTCCTTCCCGATTTCACTCATCTCCTGGTGGAGCTCATCAAGCCGAAAGGCATCATCGCGCGCAACGATCCGAAGGTCCGGCTGCTCGAAGGGCTCGACCAGAGTGTCGTGCTGCTGCACGGCGACGTTCCCGACAAGGTCCCCGTGCGAGAAGGCAAGATCGAATACGACGTGGATCTGCGCCACGGACAGAAGACGGGCGCGTTTCTCGATCAGCGCGAGAACAGGATGGCCGCGGCGCAATACGTCGGCGGCCGGGTGCTCGACTGCTTCAGCTACGCCGGTGGCTTCTCTTTGCAGCTCGCGCCGCATGCCGATGAGCTCACCGCGCTCGACATTTCCGAAGACGCCACTTCGCTGCTGGCGCGCAACGCCGCGAGAAACGGCCTTTCCAACGTGCACGTGCGGACGACGAACGTGTTCGACGAGCTGCGGACGCTCGAGCGAATGGGCGAGCGCTTCGACGCGATCGTGCTCGACCCACCGGCGTTCGCCAAGACCAAGGCGGCGATCCCGAAGGCGTTGTCCGGGTACAAGGAGATCAACCTTCGCGCCCTCAAGCTTCTGAGCCCCGGCGGATTTCTGACGACGTGCAGCTGTTCGTATCACGTCAACGAATCGGCGTTCGCCGAAGTCGTCTTCGACGCGGCGCTCGACGCGCGGGTCGATGTGAGCGTCGTGGAAAAACGGATGCAGAGCCGGGATCACCCGGTCGTGCTCGGGATGCCTGAGACGTATTACTTGAAATGTTTCATCCTGCGGAAGCTCGCCTGATAGAAGACTGTGGGAGTCGAAGAGTCTGGGAGTCTTTTGAGTCTAGGAGTCTGAGGGCCGCCGCGCGATGCGGCCGGTGGATCCGTCTGCAAGGCAGCCGTAGTTTGTGCAGCGGTCGTTGACCGGAGCGCGAAGAGCGGTGTGCGACACCACCGGCGCGATCGACGCAACCAAGACCGTAGGCATCTGCCGAGATGAGCGAGGCGGTGGCGATTGGTGAAATTGCGCGCGAAGGCTGGGCTCCGGCTGCCGGCAGACGGATCTACCGGTCGCGTTGGTGGCGGCAACGGGTAGTGGGCGCCGTCGGCGCCTCTGCGTCACGTCGTGTCAGAACGGCCGCACGCACACGAATACTTCATGCTTCCCGGGCTCGAGGTCGGAATGTTCGAACGGCAGCACCTGGGGTTCGAAGCCGGCCTCGCCGAGCGTGCGCAGCCACGTGTCTCTCGAAAACAGGCCTTCGATGTGTCGATCGTGCTCGACACGCACTGTTCCGTCCGTCTCGCGGAGGATATAGGCATAGTCCACGAAGTACGTTGAGCCCGCGGGGTCGCGTTGCCATTGCCAGGCCAGCCACCGCATGCCCCTCTCTCCGTCGTCTTCCCCTCCATGATCTGTCGAGGCGACAAAGTTCTCGCGAGTGTGGTCCGGACAGAACAGCGCGACGCCGCCCGGCTTGCAGTGCGCGAACGCGGTGTCCACGGCCTTCCGCAGATCTGACTCGGTCGTCATGTAGCACACCGCGTCGTGCACGAATACCGCGTCGAACTGGCGGCCGAGGCGCACCGTGCGCATGTCTCCCTGATGGTGCTCGAGGTCCGGATTCAGTGTGCGGCTCATCGCCAGCATCCCGGGAGACAACTCGACGAGCACCATCTCCTTGTAACGGTGCTTCATGTGCGAGGCGTTGTTGCCGCCGCCGCTGCCGAGCTCGAGGACAGTCTGAATCGGGTGTGTGGCGGCGTTGCCCAGCACGCCGCAGTAGAACGATGCCTCTTCGGCGTATTCGCTCGCCGGCGACATCAGCTGCCACCATGACGAAAGCTCGTGGTAGAGCTTCATGTGCCGCTGCTTCTACGCCTCCACGCCGTAACGTTCTCTCAGAATCGCCACGTGGTGCCGCACGTGCCCCGCCATGATGTAGGCGATGGCACGAGCCGACACCGGATACCCGTTGGCGTTGCCCATGCAGCTCCACTGGTCTTCCGACCAGCGCCGAATCGTCCAGAGATTCGCGTGCCGTACGGCAGCGAACTCGTGCGCGAGCTGCTTGACCGGCCGATCGTTCGAGTCGGCGTGCGCGACGTAGTCTTTTTCGCTGAATCCAGGAAGGGGTTTCGTTTCTCCGAGCGCGATGCAGAACGCGCGATAGCCCATCACCCGCTCGGTGTCGATGATGTGGCCGAAGACCTGACGGATGCTCCATTTGTCTGGCTCGTATCGAGTCAGCTCGTCTTCCGGATCGATTCGATCGGCGATCGTCAGAAGTTCGGCCGGCTGGGCTTCGAGGGCCGGCAGCGGATCGGTTTCGGGCACGCGGGCGATGTATGCCGCGTAGAACGGCGCGAACTCGGTTGTGACGGGACGGGCCATACAGCGTGCCTCAATAGCGGCGGGGAATGTGTATTCAGGGAGGGATGAAGGGTTCTTGCTCCGAACGATGACGGAGAGCCGCAAAGGCGCAATCGTGCGCCTCTGCGACTCTGCGTCACATACCGACTAGAAGCCGAACTTCACGCCAAGCTGCAACTCGCGCATCGGCTTGCGCGTGGCGGTGATCTGCCCGTACTGCGCGCTCGTCACCGCCGTGTTCGGGTCCTGCCAGACGGGCTGGTTGAACGCGTTGAACGCTTCGAGCCGGAACTGCAGGCTCTTGCTGCCGCCGAGCGTGAAGTTCCGCAGGATCGACATGTCGAAGTTGAAGATCCCCGGTCCGCGGATGCTGTTCTCGCACGGCGTCGCCGTATGTGCCGACCGGCTGCAGCACGTAATGCCGAGGTGTTGAACCACTGTTGAATCGTCTTCGCTCCATCGTTCGGATCCTGGCCAGACACGGGATCGGGTCGCTGATCTTCGTGGCCGATGTTCGCGCGATCCTGCCCAGTCTGCGGGTTCCTCGGGAAGCCGCTCGACAGGCTCAGGATGTTGGTGAACTGCCAGCCGCCGAGGATCGCGCCACCGACGCCGTCCTGCAGGAACGGCTTGCCCGCGCCGAACGGCAGCTCGTAGAGGATCGACGAGACGATGCGGTGCCGGACGTCGAAGATCGACGCGCCCCACTCGCATCCGCTCGAGACTTCAGCCGCCGCGCAGTTGCTGTTCTGCGGGAACAGCTGATCGCCGTTGAGCGTGCGGATGCCGCTGCCGTTGTCTTCGGATTTCGAGAGCGTGTAGCCGACGAGCGCCGAGAACCCGTTGTCGAGGCGGCGGGTCAGCTTGGCCGTCAGCGAGTTGTAACTGCGCTTCGGCGACGTTGCCGATCGTCTGAACGCGGGTGAACTCCGGGTAGGGCCGTCGTTCCTGAGTGCCGCCGGCGTCCCGGAATGACGTCGTTGCGATCGAACATGCGCTCGAGCTGGGAGCTGCGCGAGCCGAGATAGCCGATCTCGATCGCCGAGTTGCCGCCGATCTCGCGCTGCACGTTGAAGAGGTACTGCAGCATCCGGGGTGTGCTTCGGTCGAAGTCGTTGCCGAGCACGTAGTGGTTCGTTGATGCAGACGATCGGCGGCTGCACGCCGCAGGCATTGGTGCCCGATCCCACGAAGGGAGCGTCCCAGTTCTGACGGAAATTCTGGTCGGACGTGTCCTGACGACGTCCCGCGGCGTTGCGGGCCATGTCGAAGCGCGGATTGCCCGTGTCCTGCATGAAGAACATGCCGACGCCGGCGCGAATCGACGTGCGGGTGGTGGGCGTCCAGGCCCATCCGGCCCGCGGCGCGAAATTCAGTTTGTCGTCGTCCACGAGGCGGTTGCCGAGGCGTCCGTCCCGTGCCGTCTGCATCGCCGGGTTGTAGCGGATGTTGAAACCTTCGTAGAACTCCCCTTCGCCGATGCGCACCAGGGTTGGATGCCGCGACTTGTCGGCCACGGGCCGGCCCGTGTCGAAGAACGGCATGGAGGCGTTGATCAACGTGCCGGCCTTGTCCTCGAACGGCGGGACGTATTCGTACCGCAGGCCGAGATCGAGCGTCATGTTGTCGCGCATTCTCCAGGTGTCGGTGACGTAGTAGCTCTGGCTGACCGCGCGGAATTCCGTAACCGCCAGCTGGACCGACAACTCGGAGAGACGCTGGTAGCCGAGCAGGAAGTCGGCGAACGAGGGCGCGATCGGCGCCGCGTTTCCGTCCAACGACCCGGTCGCCCGGCCGTCGAACTGGAACCCGCCGCGCGGGAACTGGTTGCCGACCTGATTGTAATGGTCGATCCGGAAGTGGGCACCCACCTTGAACGAGTGCCGGCCCTTGATCCACGACACGTTGTCGATGATCTCGAACACTTTGTTCCGGTTGGTGTACGGCCCCTCGGTGCCGTCGCCAAAGCCGCTCAGCCCGTTTATGCCGATGCTCGGAATGCCCCAGGCGGATTCCGGAAGCGGCGACATGCCAGGGATGCCCAGCTCGCATGTGACGTCGCGCTCGAAGGCCAGCTCGCGTCCGAACGTGTTGTAGAACGAGTTGTATCCGAACCGGAATTCGTTGACGACCGTCGGCGAGAGCGTCCGCGTGTTGCCGACCATCGCCTGATGAATCCGGTTGACCAGCTTCGTGCCGTTGAGCTTCAGCGCGGGGTTGATTTCGTCGTCACGGCTGTGGCTGTACCGGCCCATCCAGGTCGATGCCGCGCTCTGCACGAAATCGATTCGCTGCGTGAACTGGTCCTTGTCGATCACGCGATCCTGAATCCCCGTGTAGTTGTTCACGGTACCCGTGGCGTCGGTGCCCGTGGCGTTCGGCGAGGGATAGAACTCGAGCAGCTTCGCCGACGTCGGGTGGATGCGGCCGGCCGGAATCCGGTTGCCGGGGAACGTCGCACACGACCGGGTTCCTGCTGCGTTCACCGTGCACGTCGCCGGGTCGTACAGGACGCCCGAATACGACGAGAAATCGCCGGTCCGCCAGGCGGCCAACGGCAGGTTGTAGTTCTGCTGATTCTGTTTGCGGTCGCGGTATCCCTCCCAGTTCGACATGAAGAACACCTTGTTGCTCCAAATCGGGCCGCCAAGCGGTATAGCCGTACTGGTTCCATTTGAACGGGGGCTTCGGCAGGGCCGCCTGTGCGGCCGAGAACGAGAAGGGCCGCGAGTCGAAGCTGTCGTTACGGTGGAACTCGAACACGGTTCCGTGGAACTGGTTCGTGCCGGACTTGGTGACGACGTTCACCTGGCTGGCGGCGCGGCCGAACTCTGCCGAGTAGATGCCGGTCTGCACCTTGAACTCTTCGAGCGCGTCGACCGACGGCAGCAGAATGTAGGTGTTGAAGTTGACGTCGGTGTTGTCCGTGCCGTCGAGCGTGTAGTAGTTGAACTCGCGGCGCTGACCCGAAATCGAGAGCTGCTGGTTCGCGCGCGAACCTCCTTGCCTGTCGCCGGCCTGCCCGGCGCCCGCGAACTCGGCGCTGACGTTCGGGCTGAGCGCGACGAGCGACAGGAAGTTGCGGCCGTTCAACGGCAGCTCGACGATGCGGCGGTTCTCGATGACGGTGCCGACCGTCGCGTTCTCCGTCGTGATCAGCGGCGCGACGCCGGTGACTTCCGCAGTTTCGGAGAGCGTGCCGATCTCCATCGTGAAGTTGACGCGGACCACCGCCTCGATTTGCAGGTGGACTTCCTGGCTTACCGTTCGGAAGCCCTGAAGCTCTGCTTTGACGATGTACGGGCCCGGCGGAAGTGCCGGGAAGCTGTAGGCGCCCGCCTCATTACTTGTGGATTCGCGAGCGGCGTTGGTGCCGGTATTGGTGACCGTCACTGTCGCGCCCGGGATGAGCGCGCCTGACGCGTCTTTGACGTCGCCGGTGATGGTGCCGAGTGTTTGCGCACCAACGGGAATTGCCGTGAGCAATAGACCTACGAAGAACAGGGGGAAAAATCGCCGCATGACTGACGCTCCTTCTCTAAATGAACGGACCGACCCAGCCGCGAGGGGTTTCGGATTATCGATTGTTGAAGGCAACAATGTAGGCGGTCTTGTAGGCGTGGGTCAAGGGGATTTCAAAAAATGCAAGTCAAATATTTGGATCTCCCCTGATCGTTCTTCGCTTGACGAATCCACAGCGGCAGCGCGTTAATTAAGGGCATAAACCCATGACTAGATCCGCTCGTCTTTTGCTCGCCCTTACGTTCGTTCTGCACGCTCCCGGTCTTCTGGGACAAGAGCCCCAACAGGCACCCGGCGTTACATTTCAGGTCGACGTCAACTACGTCGACGTGGACGTCGTCGTCACCGATGAGCAGGGCGGGTTCGTCACCGGATTGACGCGCGACGACTTCGCGGTGTTCGAAGACGGCAAGCCGCAGAAGATCGACACGTTCGCGCTCGTCGACGTTCCCTTTGACAAGCCGCAGGAGCTCGTCGTCGAGGGCCGGACAGTCCCTCCCGATACGCGAACCAATCGCAAGCCGTTCGACGGACGGGTCTATGTGATCGTGCTCGACGATCTCGACGTCAGTGCGATGCGCAGCACGCCCGTGCGCGATGCCGCCCGCCGGTTCGTGCGCGAGCACATGGCGGCCAACGATCTCGGCGCGGTCGTCTACACGAGCGGCCGCAGCGACGCCGCGCAGGAATTCACGACAGATCGCGAGCTGCTGGTCAGGGCGATCGACAAGTTTCAGGGGCGCCGCATGCGGTCGCTGAGCCTCGAACGGCTCGACGAGTACTATCAACGCATTGCCTACAACCACAACCTGAGGAACGACGCCGACGCTGGCACCGGATCGATCAACTGCGCAGGATCAGGCGGGCCACGGGCGGACGTCGGACCCCACTGAGCTCGAGCGCGGAACCCGTGCGCTGACCGTGCTCGACACACTGAAAAATACGGCGGAGTTTCTCGGCAGCGTTCGCGGACGGCGCAAAGCCGTGCTGTTCTTCAGCGAAGGGCTCGACTATCCCGTTCGCGACGTGTTCGGCGCCCACGATGCGACAGTCGTCATTCGCGCCACGCAGGATGCGATCTCGATGGCGGCGCGCGCGAACGTGAACTACTACACGATCGATCCCCGCGGCCTGTCGGGGATGACCACCGATTTCATGGAATCGGCCGGCATCGGCAACGGCGTGGGCACCTCCGGACCCGTGCTGTTCGTGCCAGGTACGAATGCGCCCGCCAGCGGCATCACCGGCGTCTCGGGCGTGTTCAACGTGCAGGACGAACTGATGCAGGAATTCCGGACCTCGCAGGACACACTGCGTGAGCTCGCCGAGCAGACCGGAGGATTCGCCGCTGTCAATACCAACAACGTCGGACCGGCGTTCCAGCGCATCGCCGAAGCCAACAGCCGCTACTACCTGCTCGGCTACTATCCACCGAACCATGCGCGCGACGGCCGGTTCCACAAGATCGAGGTCCGTGTTACGCGGCCGGGTATGCGCGTCGAGGCGCGGCGAGGTTACGCGGCGCCGCGAGGCCGCACGGGCGAAGAGCGCAAGCGCGACGAAGCGGCGCGGCTCGCGCGCGACGCGCGCCGTCCGGACGGAAAGAGAACGTCGACGCCGCTCCTCGGCGCGCTGACGAGTCCGATACCACAGAGCGGCCTGACGTTCTCCGTGCACGCGGCGCCCTTCAAGAACACCGCCGACCAGGCTTCAATCGCGCTGGCGATTGAAATTGATGGCGGCCGGTTGCGCTACGCCGAGCCCGATGCAAAAGGCATGGTGGCCAACAAGATCGAGCTCTCGTTTTTCGGCCTCACCGATCGCGGAAAGGCGCTGTCGGCCGGCTGGCTGGAGCTCGACCTGACGCTCCGGCCTGAAACCCGGGAGCGTGTGACCGCGCACGGCGTGCGCGCGAACCCGCGCATCAGCCTGCCTCCGGGGCGTTATCAGATTCGCATTGGCGCCCGCGAAGCGGTGGGAGGCGACACGGGATCGGTGTTCTACGACCTCGATGTGCCCGACTTTCGGAGGGAGAAGCTCATGCTGGGCGGGCTGCTGATGACCACACCGTCGGTTCAGCAGACACCGAGCATCCAGCCCGATCCTATTGTGAGCAAGCTCTTGCCTGCGCCCGCAACGAGCCGCCGCGAGTTCCCGCAGTCGGACGTGCTCGCGCTCTACACGGAGATCTACGACAACGACACGTCACGACAGGCGCGTCATATTGACGTCGCTGTTCGGGTGCTATCCGAGCAAGGCGACGAGGTGCTCGTCAGTCGCGACGAGTTGATAAACGGCACATCAGGCGAAAAACCATGGGACCTCTACGGGTTCGCCAAACGTATTCCCCTCAAAGGGCTGGCGCCCGGCCGGTATGTGCTCCGGGTTGAAGCAGCCGTGCGCGGGCAGGACGAGGTTCGGGCGACGCGCGAGGCTCCCTTCACGATCCGTCCGTAGCCGGACTCAGTCCTTCGCTCGCCAATCGCCGGCGCAGCTCGTCGACACCGCGGACTTGGTACGCGCGCAACCCCGCCGATTTCGCGGCCTCGACATTTGCGGCGAGATCGTCGAAGAACACGATCGCCTGCGGCGATGAGACCCGGGCGCGTTCTATGGCCAGCTTGAAGATCTCTGGATCCGGCTTACACAACCCCACTTGATGGGAGGAAATGGCGAACTCGAAGAGCTCGATGATGCGCAGCTCGTGCGTGTTGCGCTCCCAATGCAGCTCGTTCGAGTTGCTCAACGCGGCAAGCCGATAACGGCCGCGCAGCTCTTCGAGCAGTTCTTTCGCGCCGGGCAACACGCGGCGGGACCACGTGATGAACTTCGCCAGAAACTCGCCGGGCGTCAGGTCGACGTCCCACTCGCGAATGAACCGTTCGGCCCACTGAGCAGGGTTCAGCTTTCCGCGCTCGAACTCGTCGGTGTGAGGACATTCAGTCCAGCGCTTGAGAATCACTTCAGGCGTGGACGGCCAGCGAAGGTGCTGTCCAAGCTCTTTCGGTCCGGCGAATTCCACGAGCACGCCGCCGAAATCGAAGAGGAGCAACTCAGGCTTCGGCCAATCTCGCAATCTTGGAATCCTCCAATCTGCCAATGCTATAGTTAATGAACCGCCAGGGGTATCGCACTGACGAGCAGCGCGATTGAGACAAGACCCTTGGAACCTGATCCGGTTGAGACCGGCGAAGGGAGCGCGGTCCTGCCAAAGATCAGCCCTCCCAGAGGTCCGGCTAAAGCCGGACCGGCTAAAGCCGGACACGACGTACTGCCACTAAGGAGCAAGCAATGTCAGCGCACGAGACGCATCCCAATTCCCGCAAGGTATATGTCGGACAGTACAAGGTTCCGATGCGCGAGATCACACTGTCGGGCGGCGAGACGCCGCTTCGGGTGTACGACTCGAGCGGGCCGCAGGGACACGACGTCCGTGAAGGACTGCCGCCGCTGCGCCGCGACTGGATCGCGGCGCGCGGAGACACGCAGACCGTCCCGCGTACCTACATTCCCGATTCGAAGCGCCGCGCCGAGCTCCCGAAGACGCTCTTCCGCGCCGTGCTGCGCGGCAGGGACAACGTGACGCAGCTCCATTACGCGCGCCAAGGCATCGTCACGCCCGAAATGGAGTTCATCGCGGCGCGCGAGGGGTTCGACGCGGAGTTCGTGCGCTCGGAGGTGGCGCGCGGCCGCGCCATCATCCCGGCCAACATCAACCATCCCGAGCTCGAGCCGATGATCATCGGCCGCAACTTCCTCGTGAAGATCAACGCGAACATCGGGAACTCGGCGGTCAGCTCGTCAATCGAGGAAGAAGTCGAGAAGCTGCGCTGGTCGATTCTGTGGGGCTCCGACACGGTGATGGATCTTTCCACCGGCAAGGACATCCACGAGACGCGTGAATGGATTCTCCGCAATTCCCCGGTTCCGATCGGGACGGTGCCGATTTACCAGGCGCTCGAAAAAGTCGGCGGACGGCCGGAGGATCTCACCTGGGAGATCTACCGCGAGACGTTGATCGAGCAGGCCGAGCAGGGTGTCGATTACTTCACGGTCCACGCGGGCGTGCTGCTGCGCTACATCCCGATGACCGCACGGCGTGTCACCGGCATCGTCTCGCGCGGCGGATCGATCATGGCGAAGTGGTGCCTCGCGCATCACAAGGAAAACTTCACCTACACGCACTTCCGCGAAATCTGCGAAATCATGAAAGCGTACGACGTGTCGTTTTCGCTGGGCGACGGCCTGCGTCCGGGATCTATCGCCGACGCGAACGACGCCCCGCAGTTTGCCGAGCTCGAGACGCAGGGCGAGCTGACGAAGATCGCGTGGGAGTACGACGTCCAGGTGATGAACGAGGGCCCCGGCCACGTGCCGATGCACCTGATTCGCGAAAACATGGAGAAGCAGCTGAAGTGGTGCGACGAGGCGCCGTTCTACACGCTCGGTCCGCTGACGACCGACATCGCGCCGGGATACGACCACATCACGTCGGCGATCGGTGCGGCGATGATCGGCTGGTACGGCACGGCGATGTTGTGCTACGTGACGCCGAAGGAGCATCTCGGACTTCCGAACAAAGACGACGTCAAAGCCGGCGTGATCGCCTACAAGATCGCGGCGCACGCGGCCGACCTCGCGAAGGGGCACCCGCGCGCTCAGGCATGGGACGACGCGTTGTCAAAGGCGCGATTCGAGTTCCGGTGGGACGACCAGTTCAATCTGGCGCTCGATCCGGTGACCGCGCGCGCGTATCACGACGAGACGCTGCCGGCGGAGGGCGCCAAGGTCGCGCACTTCTGTTCGATGTGCGGGCCGAAGTTCTGCAGCATGGAACTCACGCAGCAGGTGCGCGATTACGCAAAGGAACACGGCGTGGACGCCAATGAGGCGGTGCGCGCCGGAATGGAAGAGAAGTCGGTGGAGTTCAGGAAGAAGAAAGAGATTTACGTCGAAAAGCTCGGCTGACGGCAGAGCAGGCGCGCTAACGCTCGGCAGAGCCCGGGAGAGCCGGGACAATCTGGATGATTGACGGAAACCGCGCCGGGGTCGCGTTCCTCTTGGGATTCAGATAACCCGCACTGCCGTTCCACGTGTAGTCCTTGATTGTCACGCCCGGGGGATACGCCATCGTTTCCTCCCGGAAACGCCCTACTTCGAACACATGGATCGCCGGAGCGTCGAACACGAGGGTGCCTCTCGTCTTCAACGCGCTCTGGTAGTACTTCACCAGCGCTGCGAACGGCAGATCGCTTCCATAGAGGTAGTACCTCTGTCCGCGCCCGGCATCGTACGACGCTACGAATTGCGCTGCCGGATAGACCGGAAAGCCCAGCATTGCCTCTGTCGGAGGGGTTTCTGGCACCCTGGCTGACGACGCTGCAGGCACCGCCGGAGCCGCTGGAGTCGGCGGCGCGGGAGTGGCGGCGCGTGTCGGCGGCGCGGGTGTCGGTTTGGCAGGCGCGGCCGGAGCCGGACGCGGCGGCGGCTGGCGTCCCGGAAATGGTTGAGGAACCTGGGCATGGAGATGCGGCAGCAGTACAACCGCAACCGTCACGAACAGGGCGAGCGCGAAGCGCTGCATGCGTTGATTATATCGATTACGATAAGGGCTGGGACTCGAAACCCGATGCGCTTTGTATACGTCTAAAACGATATGAACAATTCTCTCAAAACCGTCCTCCTGCTCGGCCTGCTCAGCGGCATCCTGCTGGCCATCGGCGAGATGATTGGAGGCGCCAGCGGCCTCGTGACGGCGTTCGCCTTCGCCATCGTCATGAACTTCGTGTCGTACTGGTTCTCGGACAAGATTGTGTTGAAGATGTACCGGGCGCAGGAAGTCGGGCCCGATCACAAGCTGTCAATCATGACCCGCCGGCTGGCAACGCGCGCGAACCTGCCCATGCCGAAGGTGTATGTAATCCCCGACAACTCGCCGAACGCGTTTGCCACCGGACGGAATCCGAGCCATGCCGCGGTTGCCGCAACTGAAGGGATCATGCGGCTGCTCACCGATCCGGAGCTCGAAGGCGTCATCGCGCACGAGCTCGCGCACGTGAAGCACCGCGACATTCTGATCAGCTCGGTTGCCGCCACCGTCGCTGCCGCCATCATGATGACGGCGCGCATGATGCAGTTTGCGGCGATTTTCGGCGGCGGACGAAGCGACGACCGCGAAGGTTCCAATCCGATTGCGATGATGGCCACCATCATCCTGGCGCCGATTGCCGCCATGCTGGTGCAGGCCGCGATTTCACGGTCGCGCGAGTTCGTGGCCGACGCGGGTGGCGCTCAGATCGCCGGCGGATCGCAGGGGCTCATCAACGCGCTTCGCAAGCTCGAGATGGGTTCCAAGCAGATTCCTCTCGACGCCAATCCGGCGACGGCGCACATGTTCATCATCAAGCCGTTTTCGGGCCGCGGCCTGCTGAACATGTTCAGCACGCATCCGCCGACGCAGGACCGCATCGAAGCGCTCATGAACGTTCGCTAGATCGGCCATCGGCGTCAATATTCGAAACGTCCCTGTGTGGAATCGCCCGGCGAGACTGGCTTGCCGGGCGATTTGTCTTCGTCCCGCTTCGACACGCGGTATTTCTTCTGCAGCGCCCTTACCATGCCGCGCACTTCCTTCGCGTAGGCCTCGGGCGCATACGCTCCTCTATAGAAGCTCACGTATTTCGCCGCGAGTTGGGGCACGTGCTTTTCGAGAAATTTCATGAAGTGAACGCGGGTGCCATCCTTCAGATACAGAAGGTTGGTACCCATGAACGCAGCGCCGTGATCGGCAATCGCCTTGATGGTGTTCTCCAGCTTGGCTGGCTGCGAGGTGATGCCTGGAACAATCGGATTCATCAGCACGCCGGCTCGGACTCCCGCCTGCGAGAGCTCTCTGACCGCTCGCAATCGCTGCAACGGGTGCGCTGTACCGGGTTCCAGCAGGCGCCAGGCGTCTTCATCGACGGTGGGCACGCTGATATACACGGTGCAGCCAGCGCCGCGGGTCGCGTCGAGCAGGACATCTTTGTCGCGCACCACCATAGGTCCCTTGGTGATCACGCCGAACGGTGTGTGTGAGCGGGTGAGCGCTTCGAGAGATCTCCGCGTGATCTTGTAATGACCTTCGATCGGCTGATAGACGTCGGTCGCCGTTCCGACCGCGACGTATTCACGGTTCCACGACGGGCGGTCGAGCTCGCGCGTAAGCACGTCCACGAAATTTTTCTTCACCAGGATGACCGAGGAAAACTGGTCGCTGCTGTCGAGCTCGAACTGCATGTGATAGCGCCGCGCAAAGCAGTAGTGGCATCCGTGGGTACATCCCCGGTACGGATTCAGCGTCCAGTTGAAGGGCATTCCCTTGCACGAGTTCAGTGCGGACCGGCAGGTCACCTCTTGATACGTTGCGCCGTCGGCGAGGTGCGCGGCGTCCGGTAGCCCTTCGGCTGCTCCTCGCTCCTTTATTTGAAGGGCGATTTCCCTGGTGGTGGGCTGATGAGGCGTGAGATCAAAGAGGAGTGGAAACTTCACAGCGGCAGCAGTTTCGCTATTGTTTCGCTATGGTCCTCCAATAGTCAAGTAGGTCCCGAAGTGTTTGATCCAGCGGGATTTCAGGCGTCCAGCCCAACTCGCGCTCGATGCGGCTCCGATCGCCCAGGAGTACCGGGTTGTCGTGGGGGCGGTAGCGGGTGGGGTCGACGCGGATGGTGATGGGTATCTTGCTCATTCCCACCAACCGGGCGAGCACATCGCCGATCTTGAACGCCTCCCCTGCACAGACGTTGTAGATTCTGCCGGGTTGTCCGCTCTCGACGATGGCGGCATAGGCTCGTACCGTGTCGCGGACATCGTGCAGATCGCGCGCGGCGTCGAGATTTCCGACGGCAATCTCGGGCGGCATAGCGCCGTTCTCTATCAAGGCGATTTGACGCGCGAACGAGGGCGCCGAGAATGAGGGGTTCTGTCGCGGTCCCGTGTGGTTGAACGGGCGCGAGAAAAAGACCTGCTGCCCGTCCTCGACGATGCCTCGCCGCCCGAGCAACTCCTGCGCGAGCTTGCTGACGGCGTAGGGCGTCGCCGGTCCCGTCGGGTCATCTTCGTTCAGAGCCCGGGAAGACTGGCGATATACCAGCGACGAGCCCACGATCAAGACACGCGCGCTCAGCTGGGCTGTTCTCAACCCGTCGAGCAGGTGGTGCGTGCCGAGCACGTTGGCGGCAAAGGTATCGCCGATGCTGCCGAATGACTGGCCGACGTGCGACACGCCCGCGCAGTGATAGATGATCGTTGGCCGTACGCTCGCGATCGCGCGCCCGACGGCAGCGCGGTCGAGTAGATCGACGTCCTGCCGTCCCCATCCGATCGCGTCGATTCCGCGCGCGGCAAGCAGATCGAGCAGGTGGCTGCCCGCGAAACCGCGCGCGCCTGTCACAAGAACGCCGCTCACAGTTGGGGGGCTGCGGATACCGTCACGAGCTGGAGCCGTATTGCCTCTGATAATACGCGCGGAATGCCGGATCTTCGTTCCTTGATGGGGCGCCACCACCACTCATTTTCGCGGTACCAGCGCACCGTGTCCTTCAACCCCTCTTCGAACGGCACTTCGGGCTTCCATCCGAGCGCGCGGGTCTTCGACGTGTCGAGGCTGTAGCGCAGATCGTGCCCTTGACGATCCTGTACCCGCTTAATCAGCGAGTCGGGTCGTCCGGCGAGTCGCAGAAGCATGTGCGTGAGATCCACGTTCCGCACTTCGTTGCCTCCGCCGATGTTGTACACCTCGCCAGGCCGGCCGCTTTCGATGATCGTGTCGACGCCTCGACAATGATCCATGACGTGCATCCAGTCCCGGATGTTCAGCCCCTCGCCGTAGAGCGGCACCGGAATGTTGTCGAGTGCGTTCGTGATGAACAGCGGGATGACTTTCTCCGGAAACTGATACGGGCCGTAATTGTTCGACGCGCGCGTGATGATCGCCGGCACGCCGTATGTAGCCCAGTAGCTGTAGGCCAGCCGGTCGGCTCCTGCCTTGCTTGCGGAATAGGGGTTGCGCGGACGCAGTTCGTCGGTCTCGACGCTCGATCCTTCTGCGACGCTGCCGTACACCTCATCCGTCGAAATCTGGACGAAACATCGAAGCCCCGGCGCGGCGCGTGCTGCTTCCAGGAGCACGAACGTACCGAGGACGTCTGTCCTCAGGAACTCGCCAGCTTCCAGGAGGGAGCGATCGACATGTGTTTCAGCCGCAAAATGGACGACGATTTCCGAGCCTTTGACGAGCGGCGCCGACACCTCGGCGTCCCCGATGTCGCCGCGCACGAAACGATGCCGCGGATGGTCGAGCACATCTTTCAGCGTTTCCATGCGGCCGGCGTAGGTCAGCTTGTCGAGCGTCGTGATGCGCCAGTCGGGATGTGCCTCGAGCGCATGGCGCACGAAGTTGCTCCCGATGAAGCCCGCTCCGCCGGTGACCAGCACTTCGACCATCATCAATCTCCGTCAGCGCCGCGTGCGCGCGTCACCTGATCCATTGGAGGCCACCTGGTGTCCCGATCGGAAACGATGGGATGCGCCAACGGCCATTCGATACCCAACGCCGGGTCGTTCCACATGACGCCCGCCTCATGTTGCGGCGAATATTCAGTGGACGTGTGATACACGACCTCGGCGCGCTCGCTCAGCACGCAGAAACCGTGCGCGCACCAGGAGGGTATGTAGATCAGCTTGCGATCGTCGGCAGAGAGATCGACCCCGACCCAGCGCCGGGTGGCCGGTACGCCGGGCCGCAAATCGACCGCCACGTCGAAGATCTTACCGCTGAGCACCCGGACCAGCTTGCTTTGCGCCTGGGGGGCACGCTGAAAATGCAGGCCGCGCAGGACACCGCGCGCGGAGCTCGAATGATTCTCCTGCACGAACGTCTCGCGGATGCCCATCGCGGCAAACTCCGAGCGTTTGTAGGTTTCCATGAAAAACCCCGCGGCCGTCGCTCAGGACGCGCGGAGCGATCACGAGCACTTCGGGGATCGCGAGCTGTTCGACGCTAAACGGCATCTTGTTCGATCACCTCGAGGAGATATTTACCGTAGCTCCCGGTCATCGTCCGTGCAAGATGCCGCACCTCGTCCGCCGTGATGTACCCCATGCGATAGGCGATTTCTTCCAGGCACGCCATCATCAGCCCCTGCCGCTCTTCGATGCTCTGCACGAAGTTGGCCGCATGGAGCAGCGCCTCGTAGGTGCCGGTGTCGAGCCAGGCGATTCCGCGGCCAAGCCGCTCGACGTGCAGACAGCCGAGTTGCAGATACGCCAGATTGACGTCGGTGATTTCGAGCTCGCCGCGCGCCGACGGCCGCAGCGAGCCCGCGATGTCGACGACACGATTGTCATAGAAATACAGGCCGGTGACCGCCCACGCCGATTTCGGGGATTTCGGCTTTTCGACGATGTCGGTAGCGCGGCCGTCGCGGTCGAAGCTGACGACGCCGTAGCGCTCGGGGTCTTTGACGGTGTACGCGAAGACCGTTCCGCCTGTCGTGCGCGCGCTTGCCGTTCGCAACACATCGCTGAACCCGTGTCCGTAGAAAATATTGTCTCCGAGTGCGAGCGCGACCGGCGACGATCCGATGAAGTCCCGGCCGATGATGAACGACTGCGCGAGCCCTTCGGGCCGCGGCTGCACCGCGTATTCGATCTGCAGGCCGATGTGTTCTCCGTTGCCCAGCAGCCGCCGGAACCCGTCGATGTCGGCAGGCGTCGAGATCAGCAGGATATCCCGGATTCCCGCGAGCATCAGCGTCGACAGCGGGTAATACACCATCGGCTTGTTGTAGATCGGCAGCAGCTGCTTGGACACGACGTGAGTGAGCGGATGCAGGCGCGTGCCGGCCCCGCCGGCCAGCAATATTCCCTTCATAGGCGGAAGGAGTTTAGAACAGATTGCCGCTCGTGTGTCACCGCTGCTGACCGGTACCGCCGAGGGCGCCGAAGATGTTCGAGACGTTCCCGATGCCGCCGAGCGTGACCGAGAAGTGGAAGCGTGAATCCTTCTGGACGGTAGTCGTGCTGACGCGGCTGAGATCGATGAACTGGTACTCGGCGGAAAATCCGCAGCACTGGGCGTTGTAGTACCCGGCAATCCGATGCTGCAGCAGCGACTGCGACCGGATGTCCCAGTTCAGCGCGTGCGTCATGCCGTACTTGTTCTGCTGAAATCGCAGGTGGGTTGCGGAGTTGAAATATTGCGACTGGCGGGCCACGTTGACGCCGAGGAGGTTCGGGTTGAACCGGACGTTGCTCCAGCCCGCGAGAAATCCGATCCGCTCTTCGTCCCAGCCGGCATCGGCGCTGAAGTTCCTGAACCGGCTGTACCGTCCGTCGAAGTTCGTCCGGAACGTGCCCGAGACGCCCTGGAATGGCGACGTTCGCACGACCACCTGCACCGGCGTGAAATGTGACACGGGTTCGAGATTGCGTGAGCGCTGCTCGGCGTCCGACAGTATCGACAACGCGTTCGAATTGTAGGTCTGCCGGATGGTCGCGCTGATGACCTCGCGCGGAATCGCGCGCGGTCCATCCACGGTGCGCTTTGCGTAGAAACGCGTGTTCAGCCCGTAGGTGTACGACGTCGCGCTTCCGACGATCTGATCTGTGCTCTCGAGTTTCGGGATCGCGCTGAAGTTGTCGATCGCGGTTCGGTAGAGCACCTGCCAGAACGGCTCGATGGAGTGGCGAAACCGCTGCGCATACGTGCTGTTCGGCGCGTCCCAGATTCTCACCAGCGTCGGCCCGTTGGCATCGGCTGTCAATTCGAGGAAGCGTCGCGAGATCGGCGCGTCGAGTCGAATTCCCGTCGGCACCTCGACCCCATCGACCACGTTGACCAGCATGCTTTCGGTCCAGAACGTATTGCGAAACTGCGCGGTCGTATTGATCGCCAGAAACGGCAGCTTGGTATAGGGAAAACGGACCGTCGGCACGATGTCGACCCTGTGCAGGCCCGTGTCGTTCGACACCTCGCCGGCTTCGTCGCGGACCTTGGATGCGATTCGCACGAATTCAGAGGTCAACGACGCGTAGATCGGCAGCCCCGGGAGCAGACGGTCGGGGCGGGCGATGTTGATGCGCGGCGAGTTTCCGCGTGTTGACGACGTGTTGTTCTCGGCGAAATATTCCTGTCGATCGAAGATGCCGGTGATGCGCAACCCCTTTGTCGTGCCGCTCACGGAGGTGCCGAACGACCGCGTCCGCCTCGACGCACGGATGATATCGGTGGCGTACAGCTGGTCGACCGTCAAATCCGACGAATAGTCCGCGCGCGCCTGGGCATACCACGATCGGCCGAGCGTCTGGCTCATGTTGCCGTAGGCGCTGAAACTCTTGCGCCCCGGCTGCTCGACCTCGCCTCCGTCCGGTGAGATGAACGTGATCGGCTGCTCGTTGAGAAAGCTCGATCGCAGATTGCCGAATCCGCCCAGCGAAACGTAGCGGTATTCGCCGGCGATCGCCTGACCGGTCTTCGAGAACCAGTCGTGCAGGATGGTGGCGTCCTGACTGCGGTTGATCGCCCAGAAAAACGCGTTGCTGATCGTATGGCCCTTGTAGCTGGACGCGCCGTAGCTCGGCATCATGAACCCAGTGTTCCGGTTCTCCTTGCTGAGGGGGTAATACATGATCGGCAGATACAGGGCGGGTACGCCTTTGACTTTCAGGAACATGTTGCGCATGAGCGCGTAGTGATCGACCCGCAGTTTCAGCGAGCCCGAGGTCATTTCCCAGCGCGGGTTGGCCTGCACGCATGAGGTGAACCCGCCGTTGCTGATGATGTAGGTGTCTTCGCCGGTCTTCTCGAGGGTCTCGCCGTAGAACTGCACATCGGGATCCTGCGCGCCCGTCGCTTCGCCGTTTCCGCCTGGCGGCGCGCCGAGCGTTGCGAAACCGCGCGCGTTGAAGAAGGTGCCCAGCCGCGTCTTCGCGTTGAAGTCGGCCTTGTCGGCGGCAATCTGGTGGTCGCTTTCGATCAGCAGGACGTTGCCGGTCGCCACCATTCTGTTCGTGTCGCCGAAATATTCGACGAAGTCGGCGTAGAACTTCATGTCGCCCTGCGTCATCTCGACAGCCTCGCGAAGCAGGTAACGGTCGCCGGCCAGGCGCTCCTGTATCTGCGCGATCACGCGATCGAATCCGGGAATATCGGTGATTTGGGCTGCCGCCACATGCGGAGTCGCGAGGAGCGCGGCGGCGATCAGGATGCCCCTGAACAGCTTGATCATGCGGAAGGAACGAAAAAAAGCAGGCCTTCGAAGGATACCACCCGGCTGCTGCGCCCGCAACGCGCGGACCTGCTTCGTCTACGGGTTGAGCGCTGCGTCTTCGAGCATGGCGAGCAGGTTTCCGATCAGAAAGATCGATCCGGCCGCGCAAACGACCTGGCCGTGCGACCACGCGCGCTCGAGAGCCAGCGCGGGACTGGGTGCGACGTCGATTCTGACCGTCGGCGACTGCGCGCGCGCCAGGACGGCGAGGTCCTTCGCGCTGTGAGCGCGGGCCGTGGGCGGCTCGGTCATCACGAACGCTGACGCCACGGGCAGCAGTGCCTTCAACATCAGTGGCACGTCTTTGTCGCGCATGGCACCGAACACGATCGGGATGGGCTCCGGACATTCGCGTTTGAGGTAGCGGGCGAGGGCGGCTGCGCCTGCCGGGTTGTGCGCCGCATCCATGAGCAGCCGGCGGCCGCCTGAGACTTCGATGATTTGCAGCCGTCCGGGCCAGCGCACGTCGCGCAGCCCCGCCACGATCGCCTCTTCGGTGAGCGGAAACACCCCGCCCACTTCCTCCAGCAGCCTCACCGCGACGATGGCGTTGGGTATCTGATGTTCACCGCGCAGGCCCAGCTCCACCCACCCGTAGTCGCGCGCCGGCGTGCTGAGATGAATCGACGTCATGCCCCGCTCGCTCCTCGATGCCGCGGTGACTCCCGCCGCGGCTTCCACGAGCCTCGCGCCGACCAGGCTCGCCCGCGACGAAAGCACATCCCACGCTTCTCTGGCGACCGGTCCGACGACCACCGGAACATTCCGCCGCATCACGCCGGCCTTCTCTCCCGCAATCGCGCCGAGCGTATGTCCCAGATATTGCTCGTGGTCGAAATCGATCGACGTAATCGCCGTCGCGATCGGCTCCACGATGTTCGTCGAATCGAGCCGTCCACCGAGGCCAACCTCGAGCACCGCGGCATCGACACGCGCGCGCCGGAACAGCTCGAACGCGATGGCGGTCGTCACTTCGAAGAACGTTGGAGGTGCCTCGAGCGAGCCATTGGCGTTCAGCTCGTCTATGCGCGAACGTATCTCGACGATCAGATCCGACAGTTCTGTCGTGTCCGCGAGCTCGCCGTTCACCGCAAAGCGCTCTTCGAGGCGGACCAGGTGCGGCGACGTGTACCGGCCGACGCGGACGCCCGCCGCACGCAGCGCGTGATCGGCCATGGCTGTCACCGAGCCCTTGCCGTTCGTCCCTGCAATCAGGAGGCTCTTGAACGCGTTCTGCGGGTCTCCCAGCGCCGCCGTGAGCGTCTTGATGTTTTCGAGACCAAACTTGATGCCGAACTTTTCGAGGGAGAAGAGGTACTGGAAGGGGGCGGGCCTCATGTCGAATCCAAGATCCAGAGTCCAGAATCTAAAATCTAGAATCTGAGATCGCGATCTAGATTCCTGGTTCAGCGGCGGCTTGCACCGGCTGCGGCGCTTCGAGCGGCTGCTGGCCCATGAAGCGCAGCGCCTTCGCGATCGTTCCCTTCATCTCCCGGCGATCGACGATCCGGTCGAGCATGCCGTGTTCGAGCAGGAATTCACTGCGCTGAAACCCCTCGGGAAGCTTCTGCCGGATGGTCTGTTCGATGACCCGCGGCCCGGCGAACCCAATCAGCGCTCCCGGCTCGGCAATGTTGAGATCGCCCAACATCGCGAAGCTCGCCGTCACGCCGCCGGTCGTCGGATCGGTGAGGATCGAGATATACGGAAGGTGTTCCTGATCGAGCCGCGCGAGCGCCGAGCAAATTTTCGCCATCTGCATGAGCGACAGCGCCCCTTCCATCATGCGCGCGCCGCCGGAACACGAGACGATGATCATCGGCCGGCGCATCGCCAGGGCGCGTTCGATGCCGCGCGTGATCTTTTCCCCCACGACGACGCCCATGCTGCCGCCGATGAACCCGTATTCCATCGCGGCGACGATCGCTTCGTAGCCGTCGATGCAGCCGCGGGCGACGACCACAGCGTCTTTCATGCCCGTCGCTTCCATGCTGGCTTTCAGCCGCGCGGAATAGGCCTTGGTATCGGTAAATTGCAGAGGATCGGTGGACGCCAGCCCGCGGTCGTATTCGGTCCAGTCGCCGTCGAACATCGTGCGCAGCCGGTCGAGGGCGCCGATCCGGAAGTGATGACCGCACTTCGGACAGACGCTCATGTTCTGCGCAAGGTCTTTGTTGTACAGGACTTGCGAGCATCCGGTGCACTTGACCCAGAGGCCTTCGGGCACCCGGCTCGATTTCGCATTGTCACCGGCAATCCCCTTGCGCACTTTCTTGAACCACGCCATATCAGGCGACTTTAGGGCAACACCCGTGGCGGGCGCAACAGGGGCCTGGGTGCGTTGGGTGCGTCAGGTGCGTTGGGTGCGCTAGGTGCGTCGGGTGCGTCGGGTGCGTCAGGTGCGGGGGACGTAATACCGAGTGCCGCGGCCCATCGTCCTGATCTGCTTGATCAGATCATCGAGCTCCGCGTCATCGTCCTGCGGACGGAACTGGGATCCTTCGACGACGAGCAGAGAGGTGGCGGTGTAGTGAAAGAAAAAATGATGATAGGCCTCGTTCAGCTCGCGCAGGTAGGTTTCGTCCGGCACCAGGTGCGGGCGCTCGGGGTCGCGCTCGCGGGCATTCAGCCGCTTCAGCAGCACGTCTGCCGGCGTTTGCAGATAGATCACGAGGTCGGGAACGGGGACGTCCTGGGCGAGCAGATCGAACAGCCGCTGATAGATGAACAGCTCGTTGTCGTCGAGGTTGAGGTACGCGTAGATGCGGTCCTTCTCGAAGATGTAGTCGCAGATGGCGACCTGGGAGAAGAGGTCTGCCTGCCGGCGATCGACGAGCTGCCGGTGCCGGTTCAGCAGGTAAAAAAGTTGCGCCTGCAGCGCCGACCCTGGCTTGTCGGCGTAGAAATCGGCGAGGAACGGGTTTTCCTGATCTTCCCGCACCAGCGAGGCGTCGAGTTTTTTCGCCAGCCGTTCGGCGAGCGCGGTCTTGCCTGCCCCGGTAGGGCCGTCGATGGCGATGTAGCGGAAATCCAACAGTTCGGAGTGTACCAAATCAGTCTACGGTCGACGGTCGACAGTCTATAGTCCACAGGCATAGTCACGTCGGCCGAGACTGTCGACTGGACTGTGGACTTGCGACTGTAGACTGTGGACTGTCGACTAACTGCGTCAGATTGTTATCATTAACCCATGTTTCGTCTTCTTCAGGTGGCTCATGCTCACGCCGTTCGTAGTCGGCTGTGCCACTGCGCCCCCTCCGCCGCCGGTTGTCATTCCCTTCGAAACGAAGATGGGTTGGATCCTGCGGCTGGAAGATCAGCGGATCCTCCGCGACCCCACGGTGCCGGTAGCGCCGCCGCCGGTTCCGCAAGGCCAACGCGCGGTCGTCCTCCAGCCGCCACCGCCACCGGATCTCGTCGGGCTGCTTGCCGATGACGAGGCGCGCATCCGGAGGCGTGCGGCGCTTGCCGTCGGCAGGGCCGGATTGCCAGATGGCGTTCCGGGGCTGGTCCGGTTGCTTCAAAGCGATCCGGATCCAGAGGTGCGCCAGATGGCCGCCTTTGGCCTCGGGCTGATCGGCGACGCCTCTGCCGTTGAGCCGCTGCGCGCCGCACTTGCCGATCCGCTGCCGCTCATCGCCGGCCGCGCGGCTGAAGCGCTCGGAGTGATCGGCGACACCGCTTCCGCTCCCGCGATAGGAAAACTGGTGGCTGCCCATGCCGCCTCCGTGTCGGCCATTCCCGCGGACGACAGCCGCGCCCAGATCAATCCGGCCGTCGATGCGTTCAGACTGGGTGTGTATGCCCTGGCTCGCCTGAAAAATTACGATGCGCTCGCCGCCTCGGTGCTCGACGCGAGCGGCCAGCCGCGGACGCAGTGGTGGCCGGTCGCGTACGCCATTCAGCGGACCGAAGACAAGCGCGCGGGAAAAGCCCTCCTCGCAATGGTCGGGAGCCCGAGCGCTTACGCGCAGGCGTTTGCCATCAAAGGCCTGGGCCAGATCAGAGACGAGTCGGCGGTGCCCACGTTGTTGCCGCTCGTCGATGCCGAGCGGGCGTCGAGCCATCTCACCATCGAAGCGATCCGGGCGCTGGGCAGGATTGGTGACGAACGAGCGGTGGGTCCGCTGACGAAGCTGCTTTACACGCGCAACCTGAACCCGATGGTCCGCGCCGAAACGCTGCTTGCGCTCGGCAAAACCGCCGGCGACGTGAACCCGGATGCGTTTGTCGACTTTCTCGGCGATCGATCGCCAACGGTGCGTCTGGCGGCGATCCAGGCGGTTGCCGAACGCGACGAGGATACCTTGCTCATTCTTCTGTCGGGTCTCGATCCAGATCCGCACTACTCGGTGCGTGCCGGCCTGGCCGCGCTTCTGGGTACGAAAAATCCCGAGCGTGCCCTTCCGCGGCTCGCGCCGATGCTCACCGACGCCGACTCACGCGTGGTGCCGTCCGTGCTGACGGCGATGACGAAGCTGAAGGCGCCGGGCATCGAGAAGATTCTGATCGACCATCTCGGCAAGGAGGACGTGGGTATCCGGGCGGCGGCGGCCACGAACCTCGGCGAGGTGAAACCGCAAGAGGGTGTTGACGCGCTCATCGCCGCCTACAAGCGTGGCGAGGCGGATCTGGTGATCGACAGCCGCGCGGCTGCGCTCGAAGCGCTGTCGGCGTATGGCGCGGCGGCGGCGGTTCCGACGCTACAGGCCGCGCTGGCCGACAAGGACTGGGCCGTGCGAGTGAAAGCGGCGGAGCTTCTCAAGAAGCTCGAGCCCGCGGCCGAGGTCGTGAATGCGATACGGCCGGCGCCCTCGTCGAGCAAGATCGATTACGAATCGGCCGCGCTGACGAACCCCAAGGTGTCGCCGCACGTCTACATCGAGACCGAAAAGGGCACGATCGAAATCGAACTCGACGTGCTGGACGCTCCGATTACGGCCCTCAACATCATGACGCTCGCGAGAGGCGGGTACTTCGACGGCCTCGCCTTTCACCGCGTCGTCCAGAACTTCGTGGTGCAGGGCGGCGACCCGCGCGGCGACGGGGAAGGCGGCCCTGGATACACGGTTCGCGACGAGCTCAATCAGGAACCCTATCTCCGCGGCACGGTCGGAATGGCCCTCGCATGGCGCGATACCGGAGGCAGTCAGTTTTTCATCACGCACAGCCCTCAGCCGCACCTCGACGCCCGCTACACCGTCTTCGGCCGCGTCATCGCCGGCATGGAAGTCGTCGATGCGATCAACCAGTGGGATGTGATTACGAAGATGCGGGTGTGGGACGGGGTGGGGCCGTAGAGAGTGGAAAGTGGAAAGTGGAAAGTGGAAAGTAGAAAGTGGGAAGTGGAAAGTAGAAAGTAAGCAGGAGGCGACCCTAGAGGGATCGCCTCCTGAAGGGTCCTAGCGTTTCTTGCCGCCCTTTTTCTTTCCGCCTTTTTTCGCCATTCGGAATCCCCCCTCTCATGAGTAAGGTTGCGAAGTGCCGTTCGGCTCGTCTACCGCGAAGCATCTGCCGCCTGGCACGTCAGCTTCGCGCGTAACGGAACGGAACTCGCTGCGCTCTCTCGCAGGATGAATCCGGCTGCTGCCGGACGCGACGTGGTCGCTATGGGTAGCACGCAACGGGAAGTTGCGCTCTACAACGCTCGATGAAGTCCCCACCTAAAAAAAAGAGGGGGTGACCATTGCTGAGCACCCCCGGAACCGGTGGGACGGCTACTACCGCTTCTTGCCGCCCTTTTTCTTTCCACCCTTCTTCGCCATTCTTCCTCCTTGAAGTTATGACCGCTCAGCTGAAAAGCCGGACCCGAGGCCTCACTAGGGGTGGTCTGAGCCATCCACCCTCATACAAGATGTAGATTATGGATGAGAAAAAGTTGAAGTCAACAAAAAAGTGATTGAAAACGAAAAAAATTTGGACTAGGTCACCGGCACACGCGTGCCGCGGGCGCTCGTCTGATCGCATTGCGCAACTTTTCACTCAAGCGCAGACGATCGTCGTTGGGATTCAGCGTCACTGCCATTTGATACGCGGCGATCGCGTCGGAGCGGCGTCCTGATCGATCGTGCACGACGCCGAGCTGATGATATGCGCGTGCGAGTGCCGCGTACGGCGCCGACGGTTTCTGTGCAACCACCACATTGAGCTGTTCGATCGCGCCCGCGCTTTCGCACATCGCATCCAACTCCTGGGCCATCCCGAGTCTCGCGTAGGTCTCCGACATCGCCGGCGCCGCGATCTTTCCCGCGCGCGCCGCGTCGACGAGCGATCGATATGTCTGCAGCGCTGCCTGATGATTTCGGACGTAGCCGCTCTGCACATCAGCCAGCCGCAGGTAGAACACCGGATTCGTGGGGTAGCGGCTGCGCAGTCCTTCGATCAGCCGCAGCGCCGTCATGTGCTGGCGCTCGTACCACAGGTAGATGAGGTGCAGCTGGTAGTCCGCTTCGCCGCGGAGCAGCATGCCCTTGCTGCGCGTCTCTTCCATCTCCCGCAAGCCGCCCGCTCGATCGCCGCCCGGGAGAAACATCAACATGCTGATGATGCGAGCCGCCCGTGGAGCGATGGCGGCGTAGTAGTGATAGATGCCCAGCCCGAAATACGCGTCGCCGATCGACGGGTCCAGCTTGATGGCAAGCTGCAATGAGTCGTGGATGCGCTTGCCGTCGCGCGCCGCCGCGAGATATTGCGAGCGATGGCCTCGCAAAAGCACGCGAGTCCCGTAGGCGCCGCCGAGATAGAACCAGGCTTCGGCCCGCTTCGGCTCGCGGCTGACCCATGCCTCCGCCGACGCGATGGCGGCGTTGATTCTCGCCAGCAGCGGGACGTCGCGGCTGGTGTTTTCCGGATCCAGCATGAGGCGCCAGTAGTCGTTGACCGCGCCGATCACGTCACAGGCGGGCTGCGGTGCCGGCGGGCACGACGCTTTCACCTGCCGCTCCGCTTCGTCGAAACGTGCCTCGAGAATCAGCTCGTAAGCTTTGATGAGCGGCTCGGGAGAGGTGAGCCCAGCGGCCGAGAGCGGCGCCGGAACGGAAAACCAACCACAGAGGACACAGAGAACACGGAGGGATTGTCGTCTCTGTGTTCTGTGTGTTCTCTGTGGTGAATGATCCTCCGTTGCGTTTCGATTCACTGCAGGCTTGTTCGCAGCTGCTGTTTTTCGGCGTGCCGCTCGCGAGCGAGCGCGATGAGGCGGTCCACGAGCTCAGGATACGGAACCCCGGACGCCGCCCACATCTTCGAATACATGCTGATGGTGGTGAACCCGGGAATCGTGTTGATCTCGTTGACGTAGAGGCCGCCCGTCCGCCCATCCATCAGGAAGTCCACCCGCGCCATTCCAGCGCAGTCGAGCGACGTGAACACGGCAATCGCCAGCCGCTTCACCTCCGCTGCAGCGTCGGGCGTCAGATCGGCGGGAATGATGACACGCGAGTCGTCGTCGAGGTATTTCGCCTGGTAGTCGTAGAACTCGCGGGAGGGAATGACTTCGCCGGGCACGGATGTCTCGGGCTCGTCGTTGCCGAGCACGGCAATTTCGATCTCGCGCACGTTCGGCACCGCCGCTTCGATGACAATCTTGCGGTCGAACTCCGCCGCCATGTCGATCGCCTGTCCGACGTCGGCCGCGCTTTTTGCTTTGGAGATGCCGACGCTCGATCCGAGATTGGCTGGTTTGACGAACACCGGATAGCCGAGCTTCTCGGTGACACTGGCGATGACGGCATTTCGAGATCGCCCCCAGTTCTTGCGTGTCACCACAAGATATGGTGTTTGCGGAAAGCCGTGAGATGCGAACATCTGTTTCGCGGCGGCCTTGTCCATCCCGAGCGCCGAACCCAGGACGCCCGCGCCGACGTAGGGGATGTTTGCAAGCTCGAGGAGTCCTTGTACCGTCCCGTCTTCGCCGTACGGACCATGCAGCACTGGAAAGACGACGTCGAGGGAGAGACCCGTGATGCGTGGGCTGGTGCCTCGCTCGATGGTCAGGATCTGTTCGTCGCTGGGGTGCGCGACGAGATGCGCTTCGCGGCCGCCGCGTCCGAGCCGCTTCGCGGCATCGGCGCGGCTCTGCTCGATCACGTCGGCTGCCGACGCCGAGACGGGCAGGCGGTCGGCGATCAGCCACCGCCCGTCTTTTTCGATACGGATGGGAATGGGCTCGTATCGCTGTTTGTCGAGATTCTGCATGACGGCTGCGGCAGACGCGATCGAGACTTCGTGTTCGCCGGAGCGGCCGCCGTAGATCACGCCTACGCGGAGTTTCTTCACGGTAAACAATAATAGTCCGGCCTTGTCTGAATTCGGCTTCCAGGTGACCCATACTCACGGCGCCGCACGCCGTGGCGTTCTGCGCACACCTCATGGCGCGGTCGAGACGCCGGCGTTCATGGCAGTGGGCACGCAGGGAGCGGTCAAGGCCGTTACGCAGCGAGACCTCGAGGACCTTGGCGCCGAGATCATCCTCGCCAACACCTATCATCTGTACCTTCGGCCGGGCTCCGATCGGGTGGGCCGGTTTGGCGGCCTCCACAAGTTCATCGGCTGGAGCAGGCCGATCCTCACCGACAGCGGCGGGTATCAGGTCTTCAGCCTCGCGGCCCGGCGGACCATCGCTGAGAAGGGCGCAACGTTCCGTTCCCATCTCGACGGCAGCGAGCACGTGCTGACGCCTGAAACCGCCGTCGATATCCAGGCACAGCTCGGCTCGGACATTGCCATGGTGCTCGACGAGTGCCTCGAGTATCCCGCCTCCGACGCGCGTGCGCGCGAATCGCTCGATCGCACGGTCCGGTGGGCGCGGAGAGCCCGTGAATATTTCCTGTCCGCCCGCGACGCGGCGCGGGAACGTGGACCCGGGCCTTCATTTACGAATCCCGGTCAGGTGCAGTTCGGGATCATTCAGGGAGGGACCTCACTCGAGCTGCGCACCCGCAGCGTCGAGGAGACGGTCGGCATCGGCTTCGATGCCTACGCCATCGGCGGACTGAGCGTCGGCGAGCCGATCCCGCTGATGTATGAAGTGGCTGAACATACGGCACGCCAGCTTCCCGCCGATCGCCCACGCTACCTGATGGGCGTCGGTACGCCGGTCGATCTGGTCGAGTGCGCCGCGCGGGGCATCGACATGTTCGACTGCGTACTGCCGACACGCAACGCGCGCAACGGCCAGCTTTTTACCAGCACCGGTCGTCTGAATATCAGGAACGCCGAGTTCGCCGACGATCCGCGGCCGCTCGACGAGACGTGCGGCTGTTATACCTGCCGGCACTTCTCACGAGGGTATCTCCGCCATCTTTTCCAGGCGGGTGAGATGACGGCGGGCACCCTTAACACGTTGCATAATCTCCACTTTTACCTTGACACCATGCGGCGGGTAAGAGAGGCTATAGTGTTTTCCACTCTGGAGGAAATCAGGCAGATCTACCGTCGGATCTTTCCTGCCTAAGAGGGTCCGGCTGACGGACACTACGCAAGCTATTTGTTTATGAATTTCGGTGTGCACAATCTGGTGCTGGCGATGGGGACCCCGCCGGGCCAGGGTATCAACCCATTCGTTCAGTTCATTCCGATCGCCCTCGTTTTCGCGATTTTCTACTTCATTATTCTTCTACCGACCAAACGGAAGCAGAAGAAGCTGCAGGAATTCCTCGAAGCGCTCAAGGTGGGCGACAAGGTCGTCACCAACGGCGGCATCTACGGCTCGGTCACCAAAGTGAACGGCAACACCGTGCAGCTGCAGATTGCTGAGCGCGTGCGCATCGAGCTTGCCAAGAACGCCATCGTGGGCTATCAGGGACAGGAGCCGCTGGCTAACGGCCAATAACGCCATGTCGAACTTACGCTGGAAACTCACCGCGATTCTCGCCGTCTTCGTCATCTTCTTTGGAATGGGCGTGTATCCCATTCTGGCGTCGCGCTACAACCTGCCCGCGCCGCAATGGCTGCGAGACCGCCAGCTCAAGCTGGGTCTCGACCTCCGCGGCGGTGTCCATCTGGTGATGCGCGTCCACACCGACGATGCGCTTCGGGTCACGACGGAGCAGGACAGCGCGCGGCTCCAGGAAGAGCTGAAGCGGCGCGGCGTGCCCGCCACGGTCGTCATTCAGGATGTCTCGACGTTCCGCGTCGACGGCGTGCCGCCGGCGCAGGATCAGGCCTTCCGCCAGGCCGCCGAGCAGGAAACCGTCAACTTCGAGCGCAGCACCGGCACGAACGGCAGCTATACGTTCCGGATGCGGCCGAACATCGCACAGACGCTTCGGGAAGAGGCCGTCGTGCAGGCGCGGCAGACCATCGAACGGCGCGTGAACGAGCTCGGTGTCACCGAGCCCAGCATCGCGCAGCAGGGGGCGGATCAAATATTGGTGCAGCTCCCGGGCGTCTCCGACGTCGATCGCGCGAAGGAAGTGATCGGTTCGCCAGGCATGCTCGAGCTCAAGCTCGTCGAGCACGGCCCGGCGGCCAGCCGCGAAGATTTACTGAGGAGCACCGGCGGGGTCATCCCACCGGACATGGAGTTGTTGACCGGTAGCGGAGATCCGGCAAGCACCGCCGCGGGCGGGCCTCTTTATTACCTCGTTCGCCGCGTGGCGGCCGTGACCGGGCAGGACCTCCGGAGCGCGCGCGTCCAGCTCGATCAGAACAACATGCCGGCTGTCGGCTTCACCCTCAACAGCCAGGGCGCCGCGACCTTTGCGCGCGTCACCGGCGAGAACATCGGGCGCTACCTTGCAATTGTCCTCGACAAGACCGTGCAGTCGGCGCCGGTCATCGAAGGGCGAATCGCCAACGACGGGCAGATCGCCGGCGGCTTCACCCAGGAGGAAGCCCAGGATCTCTCGCTCATCCTCCGGTCGGGCGCGCTGCCCGCGACGCTCACGTATCTTCAGCAGCAGACGATCGGTCCGACGCTCGGCGCCGACTCGATTCGCGCCGGCGTGCTCGCGTCGCTTGCCGGACTGATGCTGATCGTGACGTTCCTCCTCGTCTACTACAAGCTGTCGGGCATCAATGCGATCGTCGCCCTGGTGCTCAACCTCATCATCCTGCTCGGCATGATGGCGTATGTCGGCGCGGTCATGACGCTGCCCGGCATCGCGGGCTTCATTCTGACCATCGGCATCGGCGTCGACTCGAACGTGCTGATCTTCGAGCGGATCAAGGAGGAGCTCGAGGCGGGCAAGGGCGTCAAAGCGGCGATTAACTCCGGGTTCAGCCGCGTCTTCCTCACGCTCGTGGACACGCATGTCGCGGGCTTCATTGCCGCGGCGTTTCTGTTTCAGTTCGGAACCGGCCCGATTCGCGGGTTTGCCGTGACGCTGACCTTCGGCCTCATCTCCAACCTGTTCACATCGACATTCATTTCCAAGTCGCTGTTCGAGCTGGTGCTGTCGGGCCGCCGGCAGGTGCAGACTCTTTCCATTTAGCCATGCATATCTTCAAGAACTCGAATTTCGATTTTTTGCGTTGGCGCTGGCAGGCGATCGGCCTGTCGACGCTGGTCATCGCAGCCGGCATCTTCACGATCGTCACGCGCGGCATTCCGCTCGGCGTCGAATTTTCGGGCGGGACGAACCTGATCGTCCGGTTCGAGGCGCCGGTGAACGAAGATCAAATCCGCACGGCGCTGGGATCCGTGCCCCACGAGGTGCAGACCTACGGCGAGCCAGGCGCGAACCAGATGCTGATTCGCCTGCCGCAGACGCAGGCAGAAGAGGGCGCGAACCTGTCGGCCGACGTGCCTCGCGTCGAGCAGGCACTCAAGGCGAGCGGCCTGCCCGCGTTCCGCGTCGAGGGCACCGAGATCGTCGGGCCCACCGTCGGCGCCGAGTTACGCCGTCAGGCGATTTACGCGACGCTCCTCTCCATGCTCGGCATCACGGCGTGGATCGCATTCCGGTTCCGCGTCAGCTTTGCGCTTGGCTCGATTATCGCGACGCTGCACGACGTGTTCGTGACGCTGGCGTTCCTGGCGTTTTTCCAATATGAAATGTCGCTCAACGTCATCGCCGCCATGTTGACGATGGTCGGGTATTCGATGAACGACATGATCGTCATTTTCGATCGCGTCCGCGAGAACACGCGGCTCCAGCGGCGCGAGCCGCTCGAGTCGGCGATCAACACGAGCCTCAACCAGACGCTGACGCGAACGGTGATCACGTCCGGCACCGTCTTCATATCGGTGCTCGCGCTGTATCTGTTCGGCGGCGCCGTGCTGAAGGCCTTCGCCTTCACCATGCTGGTCGGCACCATCGCGACGACCTACTCCGGCTGGTTCATCGCGCCGTCTCTCGCGATCATGCTCAGCAAGAAGCCATCGGCCGGCCCGGTGCGCGCCAGCACGACCACGACCACGACCGCCGCCGCGGGTGCGGCCGCGGAACCACCGGTCCGCAAGTCCAAGTCGCAGCGGAAAGCGCGCGCCACCTAAACTGCATCATCGGTCTTCGTGACGCTTTTAGCTGCGGCGCTGCTCGGCATCGTGCAGGGAATCACGGAATTCCTGCCTGTTTCCTCCACCGCGCATCTTCTGCTTCTCGGGCAGGCAATCGGCTATGAGGATCCCGGCGGTGTGTTCACCGTCATGATCCAGCTCGGGTCGATTTTTGCGGTGGTCTGGCTCTATCGCGCAAAAATCATCAGTCTCGTTTCCGAGCTCGGCACGAGCCCGGAGGCGCGCCACTTTGCCGCCGCTATCGCCATCGCCACGGTTCCGGTGTTGTTCGCCGGGGCTCTGCTGGCCGACTACATTCAGGCGGTTCTGTACAAGAGCCCCGGTGTGTTCGCCTGGGCGTTCATCATCGGCGGCCTCGTCATGCTCGCCGTCGAACGGATGAATCTGCAGCCCGTTGTGGTCGACGCCGAGAGGACGCCACTGTCGCGCGCGTTCGGCATCGGCGTGTGCCAGGTGCTGTCGCTGGTGCCTGGCGTCTCGCGATCGGGCGCCACCATTATTGGAGGGCTCGCCATGCGCCTGGATCGCCCGGCGGCCGCCGAGTTCTCCTTCTTTGTCGCCATTCCGACGATGTGCGCCGCGTTCGCTCACGAGTTTCTCGAGGTACGCCATCAGCTGACCGTCGACCGCGGCGCCGAGATTGCGGTGGGATTTGCGATGGCGTTCCTGTCGTCGCTGCTCATCATCCGGCCGTTTCTCGGGTTCGTGCGGCGCGCCGGGTTCGCGCCGTTCGCCTGGTATCGCATCGCGCTTGGCCTCGGGCTTCTGGCGTCGATCGCGGCGGGCTGGGTGCAGGGATGATCTCGTGGCTGCGGCGCCGGTTCGTCACGGGATTTTTCGTCCTCGTTCCCGTCGTCATCAGCCTGTTTGCGCTGGTCTGGATGTTTGGCGTCGTGGACGGGTTCACCGAGCCGCTGTATGCACGGTATTTCGCCCGCTACTTCGGCATGCCCGTCCCTCCCGGGATGGGCATTTTCACGACCGCCGTTCTCATCCTGGTCGTGGGGGCGATCGCTACCAACGTCATCGGCAAGCGTTTGCTGCAGCGCGCGGAAGGATATCTCCTGCGGATACCGGTGTTCCGGACGGTCTATGCGCCGGTCAAGCAGCTGGTCTTCGCGTTTTCGCCGGACAACGAATACGGGTTCAAGCGGGTAGTGATGATTCGCTCCGAGTCGGGCGGTTATATACTTGGTTTTCTAACCAAGGAGTTCTCCATCCAGTCTGCCGGTGCAACCGAGCCGCTCATTGCCGTCTATGTACCCACGAATCATCTCTATCTTGGCGACGTGGTGATCCGCCGGCGCGATGACGCGTTCTTTCCAGACTTGAGCGTCGAAGAAGGGATTCGCGTCTTTCTCACTGGCGGTATGACGCTGCCGACCCGGATCCAACACAACAATAGTGCTAACGTGACGGAGAAATCATGACCAAGTGGTTCGTGCGGGCGACCGTCGCTCTGCTCATCGTTTTCGCGACGAACGCGGAAGCGGCGATGAGGCAGCAAGGGACGGCGCCGGTTCACGCGGGCGGGGAGGCCAGCCTCGTATTGCCGGATCTCAGCCAGGTGGAGATGCTTGGCTACAACACGCGGACGCTGCTCGTCACGGGCGTCGCGATCTGCGTCCTCGGCCTGCTGTTCGGACTCGTTTCGTATTCACGTCTGAAGAAGCTGCCGGTGCACCATTCGATGCTCGAGGTGTCGGAGCTGATCTACGAAACCTGCAAGACCTACCTGATTACGCAAGGGCGTTTCATTCTCATTCTCGAGGTGTTCGTCGGTCTCATCATCGCCTTGTACTTCGGCTTCATCCTGCATTTCCCGCTGAGCCGGGTGATCATCATCCTGGTGTTCAGCCTCATCGGCATCGCCGGCAGCTACGGCGTCGCCTGGTTCGGCATCCGCGTCAACACGTTCGCAAACTCGCGCACCGCCTTCGCCAGCCTCAGGGGGAAGCCGTACCCGCTGATGGCGATTCCGCTCGAGGCCGGCATGAGCATCGGCATGCTGCTGATCAGCGTCGAGCTGTTCATCATGCTCTGCATCCTGCTGTGGATTCCGCGCGACCTCGCCGGCTCCTGTTTCCTCGGCTTCGCCATAGGCGAGTCGCTCGGCGCGTCCGCCCTGCGCATCGCCGGCGGCATCTTCACCAAGATCGCCGACATCGGCGCGGACCTGATGAAGATCGTCTTCAACATCAAAGAAGACGACGCGAGAAATCCGGGTGTCATTGCGGACTGCACCGGCGACAACGCCGGCGATTCCGTCGGTCCCAGCGCCGACGGCTTCGAGACCTACGGTGTGACGGGCGTCGCGCTCATCACGTTCATCCTCACCGCGGTGACCAACGAGATCGTTCAGGTGCAGCTGCTCGTCTGGATCTTCATGATCCGCGCGATGATGGTGATTGCCAGCGGCTTGTCGTATCTGATCAACAGCACCGTCATGCGCGGGAAATACGCCAACGCCACGAAGATGAACTTCGAGACTCCTCTGACCGCGCTGGTCTGGCTGACCTCGATTGTGTCAGTCGTGATGACCTACCTGATTTCGTTTCTCCTCATTCCCGAGCTCGGCGACGGCACGATGTGGTGGAAGCTGTCCTCGGTGATCACCTGCGGTACCCTGGCGGGGGCGATCATTCCGGAGCTCGTGAAGGTGTTCACGTCGACCGAGTCCGCACACGTGCGCGAAGTCGTGACCTCTTCTCGTGAAGGGGGCGCCTCGTTGAACATCCTCGCGGGTCTGGTCGCCGGGAATTTCAGCGCCTACTGGCTCGGGCTCAGCATCGTCGCGCTCATGACCGTGGCGTATTGGGTGAGCTTGATGGGATTCGACGCCCTCATGATTGCCTCCCCGGTCTTTGCGTTCGGGCTGGTGGCGTTCGGGTTTCTCGGTATGGGACCGGTGACGATTGCCGTGGACTCCTACGGTCCCGTTACCGACAACGCGCAGTCGGTCTTCGAATTGTCGGTGATCGAACATCAGCCGGGCATCAAGGAAGCCATCAAGCGTGAGTACGGTTTCACACCGGACTTCGCGATCGCGAAGCACCTGCTTGAAGAAAATGATGGGGCGGGTAATACCTTCAAGGCCACGGCGAAGCCCGTGCTGATCGGCACGGCCGTCGTCGGCTCGACGACGATGATTTTTTCGATCGTCGTGCTGCTTACCGCGGGCCTGACTCAGAACGTCGAGAAACTCTCGATTCTGCACGCCCCCTTTCTATTAGGGCTGATTACAGGCGGCGCGGTGATTTACTGGTTCACGGGTGCCTCGACTCAGGCGGTCACGACGGGCGCGTATCGCGCCGTCGAGTTCATCAAGGCGCACATCAGGCTCGACGGAGAGAAGGCATCGGTCGCCGACAGCAAGCGGGTGGTGGAAATCTGCACGCAGTATGCGCAGAAGGGGATGTTCAATATTTTCCTCGCGGTGTTTTTCTCGACGCTGGCCTTTGCCTTCGTGGAGCCGTATTTCTTCATCGGCTACCTGATCTCGATTGCGCTATTCGGATTGTTCCAGGCGATTTTTATGGCGAACGCCGGAGGCGCTTGGGATAATGCTAAAAAGGTCGTTGAGGTCGAACTGAAGGAAAAGGGGACGCCCCTCCATGCCGCAACCGTGATTGGCGACACGGTTGGCGATCCGTTCAAGGACACTTCTTCGGTCGCCATGAACCCGATCATCAAGTTCACGACATTGTTCGGATTGCTGGCGGTGGAGCTTGCCGTGCAGTTGACGGCGTCTCAAGGGCCGCAACTCTCGCGGCTTCTGGCGGCTCTGTTTCTGGGCGCCTCACTGGTGTTCGTGTGGCGGTCGTTCTACGCGATGCGCATCAAGGCGGCGCATTAGCGAGAGATGGGACAAAATCGCCGGTTTGTGCGACAAATTAAACCTTTTTGCGTGTTGACATTGATGGTACCCGGTCATATGATTCGCGGGTTTTCCTTACGGGTAGAACGGTCTCGGTCGTCCGGTGGAGAGTAAAAAACTTCGCGGACCAGAATCGCTTTGGCGGTGTCTAATCGGATATCGGACCAGGTCCCCATTCGGTTAGGACGCAGTTTTCGGCAGGAGGATTGACGTGGCACGCGATATGTTCGGTGACGTCGTGAAACCCTCGATTACAGTGGGAAGCAAGCAGTGGTATACGCTTCCCCTCTCGATCCTGGCGCACGTGGCGGTCATCGGTGTTCTCATTGTGATTCCGCTGCTTGCGGCGGATGTTCTGCCGACGCCGCCATCGATGATGGCGTTTGTCGCCGCCCCACCGCCCCCACCGCCCCCACCACCGCCGCCGCCGCCCCCGCAGGCTGCCGCGCCGAAGCCGGTGATGGAAGTGAACCCCTCGGCTGCGCCGGTCCAGGCGCCTTCCGAAATCAAACCGGAAACTGGTCTCGACGTCACGCAGGAGCGCGTCGCGACGGTTGCGGGTGATATCGGCGGCGTGGTGGGCGGCATTCCGGGCGGCGTGCCCGAAGCGCCTCCACCGCCCCCGCCGCCTCCGGCGCCGGTGCGTGTCGGCGGCGCGATTCAGCCGCCCAAGAAAGTGCGGGATCAGCCGCCGACCTACCCTCCGATTGCGCAGTCGGCGCGCGTGCAGGGCGTCGTGATTCTCGAGGCGACCATCGGTCCCGACGGCCGCGTGCAGGACGTGCGCGTGTTGCGCTCGATTCCGCTGCTCGACGCGTCGGCCATCGAGGCCGTGAGGCAATGGCAGTACACCCCGACGCTGCTCAACGGCGTGCCGGTGCCGGTCATCATGACGGTCACCGTCAATTTCACTCTACGTTAGTAACAAGAGTCCGGCTAAAGCCGGACACTACGTACAGAATCGTGCGTAGCGTCGTGGACATGATCAAACCGGCGTTGCACTAAGCAGAATTTCGAAACAACCAAAGCCGAGCTGCAAAGCAGCGAAGGCACAAGCGATGAGGTGGGACCCCATCGCGAATTAAAAGAGGAGCGGACGATGGATAGCGGTTCTCTTGACCTAATTGAAATGTGGCATCAGATGGGCTTCATCGCCAAGGCGGTGGCCTGGATTCTCTTCTTCATGTCGATGTGGTCGATCGGCGTTGCGGTCGAACGCATCTACACGTTTATTCAAGCGAAGAACCAGTCGAAGGTTTATGCCCCGCAGGTTGCGAAGCACCTCAAGGACGGCCGCCTGAAGGACGCCATCGCCATCTCGACCAACAAAAATTATCGCTACAGCCACCTCGCTAAAGTAGTCCTCGCCGGTCTGCAGGAATATCAGTTCCAGCAGGAGAATGCGGGCGGCCTCAGCCGCGAAGAGCTGCTCGACACCGTTCGCCGCTCGATTCAGCGCGCCACCGCACTCACCTCCAACGACCTGAAGAAGGGCGTCAGCGCCCTGGCGACAATCGGCGCGACCGCGCCCTTCGTCGGACTGCTCGGCACGGTCGTCGGCGTCATCAACGCGTTCACTGGTATTGCCTCGACCGGCTCGGGCGGCATCGGCGCCGTCTCCGCGGGTATCGCGGAAGCGCTCGTCGAAACGGCGCTTGGGCTCGTGGTCGCGATTCCTGCCGTGTGGTTCTACAACTACCTGACGGGCCGCATCGAGTACTTCAACGTCGAAATGGACAACTCGTCGTCGGAGCTCGTCGACTACTTCATCAAGAAGACGGCGTAGATATCTAGAGATCTGCCGATCGAGAGATCTGGTGTTCAGATCTTTCGATCGGTAGATCAGTAGTTCAATAGATAGGTTTCAGATTTCAGAGGGAGTACCAGTCATGTCAATGGCAGTTGGCGGTTCAGGGGGAGGCGTCAAGTCGGACATCAACGTCACGCCGCTCGTCGACGTCATGCTCGTGCTGCTGATCATCATGATGCTCGTGGCGCCGATGCTCCAGAAGGGTGTCGACGTCAAGCTGCCGCAGGCCGCGAATACGACCGACAAACCCGAGACGCAGGGGCAGACGGTCGTGGGTATCCAGGCGAACAAGCAAATTTTCCTGAATTCGGTTCCGGTGCGGCTGAGCGACCTTGGCAACCGCGTTGCCGACCTCATGTCGAACCAGACCGAAAAAGTCGTGCTCATCAAGGCCGACGAAGACGTCGACTACGGCACCGTGATGGAGACGATGGACAACCTTCGTGCGGCCGGGATCGAGGACATGGGCCTCATCGCGGATCCGAAAGTGCGGGGAGGCAACTAATGACCGTACACGGACACGCGCACAAGCACTTCGGCGCGGATGAAAACGTCAAGGGCAAGAAGCTCGAAGTCAGCGGCGACATGAACGTGACGCCGATGATCGACGTGCTTCTGGTGCTGCTCGTCATCTTCATGGCCGCGCTGCCGCTGACGCAGAAAGGCCTCGACATCAACCTGCCGGCGGAAACGCAGCAGGCGCAGCAGCAGCAGGTCGACAGCAGCCAGATCGTGCTCGACTTCACCGCGGACCGGCAGATTTCGATTAACAGACAGCCGGTCACGATGGCCGAGCTCGAGACGCGCCTGCGCACCATCTTCGAACAGCGCCAGGAGAAGACGATCTTTATCTCGGCCGCGCCGACGCTCCGCTACGGTGAAATCGTGGCGGTCATGGACGCTGCCAAAGGTGCAGGCGTCGACAAGGTCGGCATCGTCACCGAAGGCATGAAAAGAGCCGCGGGAGTGCAGGCAGGCAATTAGAACTCTCTTCGCTGATTAGAGCGGAGAGCAGAGAGCAAAAAGCAAAGAGAGGCCGCCTGGCGATAGCCGGGCGGCCTTTTTTATTGGTTGCAGATCAGCAGAACGTCTCTATCTCACCGCAGAGGCGCGGTAACGCGGAGAACTCTACCTTCAATGTAAATGCTCAGCGTCTCCGCGTCCCTTCGGTGGAATTTCAGGTGGCATAGGGTAGAGAGCGTTCAATCGCGCGCATAAGAAAAGGCCGCCCGGCTGTTGCCGAGCGGCCTCATTGCTCTGTCGCTGTGTGCTCTACTAGCGAAGCGGCTGGTTAGTTCGCCGCGCCGCCTGCCTGCTTCTTCTTCAACGCCGCCGCGCGCTCCTGCAGCTGATTCGCTTCGGTGATCAGTTGCTTCTGGCGGCCCGGGTCCTTCTCAATCGCGGCCTGATTCCTCAGCAGCAGTCCCTTATAAGCAATTGCGTCTACGTAATCGGGGTTCAGCTGAAGCGCCTTCTCTACCGACTCGAGACCCTTTTCCGAATATTCACGCTTCTCGACTTCGGTCAGGCGCGTGTTGCGATAGCCCTCGTCCCAATAGTAGGTGGCGATGGCCTGATGCGCTTCCGGGTTGTTCGGCTCGAGCACGGCGCGCTGTGAGACCGCGTCGATGAGCTTCGCGAAGTCGGCCTGCCGCTGGTAGTAGCCGGCGAGCCGCTGGTAGACCTGCGGTTCCTTCGGCTGAGCGTCTTTCGCCTTCACGAGCATCGCTTCGGCCTGCTCCAATTCGCCCGCGTCTTCGTAAATCTGCGCCAGGACGAAATAGTTCGTCGTGTCGCTCGGATCGAGCTGAATCATCCGCTGGACGATCTGCTCAGCTTCGGCGGGGTCGTTCAGCTTGTCGGGACCGTAGGCTGCCACGAGGTAGTCCATGGACAGCTTCTTCATCTTGGGGTCCTGCTCCTTCTCAGCCGCCAGCTTGTAATTTTCGATCGCCTTGGTCAGCAGGGCGTCGTTGTCGGCTTCTCCCTTGCGAGCCGGCTTGTAGAGGTTGTCGTAGCTGTTGGCCAGGTAGAAGTACGCGTGCACCAGGTTCGGGTCCGCGTCCACGTTGGGATCGGTGGAGAGCACTTCCTGGTACTTCGCGGCTGCCTCCGTATATTTCTGCCCTTGATATGCAGTGTTGGCGTCCTTGAACGCCTTCCTCGCCTGAAGATTTCCGAATTGGCCACAGGCTGACAACACCACCGCCGCGATGATGGCGGTCGACGCCAGAATCGCTTTGCTTCGCACACGCATTGGATCCCCCTTCAACATCAAAAGCCGCGGGATTTTGGAGAAAAACCCGGCAAGTATATGTAACGCCCAAAAGCTAAGTCAAGGATGCTTTAGAATGTTCTAAACGTCTGCCGATACTTACGTTTAGACACCGTTTCCACCATTTTAGCTCTCAAAAACGATGATCCGGTTTGAGGATCTTCTCGAGCAGGTAAGAAGTTACACCTCTGACGAGGAACGCGAGTTCCTTCGCCGGGCCTACGTGTTTTCGGCCCTGGAACACAAGGGACAGGTCCGTCATTCAGGGGAGCCCTACCTGGTGCATCCACTGGAGGTGGCCAGCCTGCTCGCGGAGATGCGCCTGGACCCGGTGGCCATCGCCGCCGGCCTGCTCCATGACGTCGTTGAAGACACTCTTACCAGCATCGAGAAGATTCAGGAGCATTTTGGCCCCGAGGTGGCGCACGTCGTGGAGGGGGTCACCAAGATCAGCGCCATCCCCTTTTCGTCCAGCGAGGAGCGGCAGGCCGAGAACTTCCGCAAGATGCTGCTGGCGATGGTCGACGACATCCGGGTCATCCTTGTGAAGCTGGCCGATCGCCTCCATAACATGAGGACCCTCAGCCACATGTCCGAGGAGCGCCGGATCAGGACCGCGCAGGAGACCCTCGACATCTATGCGCCAATCGCCAACCGCCTCGGGATGAGCAAGATCAAGAACGAGCTCGAGGAGCTCTCCTTCCGCTACCTCGATCCCGCCGGTTACCAGGGGCTGACGGCCAAGGTCGACAGCAAACGGGTGGCGGCGGAGGCCGAAATCGACTACCTCAAAAAGACCATCACGGCGAAGCTCAGCGAAGCTCAGGTTCCGGTCAAACACGTCGACGGCCGGATCAAGCGTCTCTACAGCATCAACCAGAAACTGAAGCGGCAGCGCATCGAGCTGGATCAGGTGTACGACTTCGTCGCGCTGCGCATCATCACCGACAGCGTGAAGGACTGCTACGCCGCGCTCGGCATCATCCACCAGACGTGGTCACCCGTCCCGGGCCGCATCAAAGATTTCATCGCCATGCCCCGCCCGAACGGCTACCAGTCGCTGCACACGTCGGTTATCAGCGAACGAGGCGTGCCGTTCGAGGTGCAGATTCGTACGGAAGAGCAGCACCGCCACGCCGAAGAGGGCATCGCCGCGCATTGGAAATACAAGGAAGGGCGCATCGGCGATCATCGCGACGAGCGGCACTTCCATTGGCTGCGGCAGCTTCTCGAAGTGCAGAGCGAGGTCCGCGATCCGCACGAGTTCATCCAGAACCTGAAAGTGGATCTCTATCCAGAGGAGGTCTACATCTTCACCCCGAAAGGGCAGGTCAAGGCGTTTCCCCGAGGTGCGACCCCTGTCGATTTCGCCTACGCGATCCACACCGACGTCGGCCACCAGTGCGTCGGGGCGCGGGTCAACGGCAAGATGGTGCCCCTCCGCACGAAGCTGCGCAACGGCGACATCGTCGAGATCGTGACCAACAACGGGCACAAGCCCAGCCGCGACTGGCTGAATTTCGTCGTCACCGCCAGAGCCCGAAACAAGATCAAACATTTCGTCCAGGCGGAGGAGCGCGCGCGGAGCGTCGAGCTGGGCAAGCGGCTCCTCGAGAAGGAAGTGCGCCGGTTCGATCTCAACCCGGCGACGCTGTTCGAGAGCGACACGTTCAAGAAGCTCAGCGCCGATTACGGCGCGAGCGACGAGTTGTTTGCCGAGATCGGCTACGGAAAGGTCGCGCCGCGGAAGCTGCTCGTCAAGCTCGTCCCGCAGGAGCAGCTCAAGGAAAAGCCGCCCGAAACAGGCATGGCGTCGGTCGTCCGCAGAGTGCTCAGCACCACGGGGATGACGGCTGGCGACGACAAAATCAAGGTCAGCGGCATCGACGATCTGATGGTGGTGCGCGCGCGGTGCTGCAACCCGATACGTGGAGAAAAAATCGTCGGCTATATCACCCGCGGCAAGGGTGTGTCGGTGCACTCCGCGTCCTGTCCCAACGTGATGAACCTGCTCTACGACCCCGAACGCCGCATCGACGTCGAATGGGACAGCGCCGCCGACGCTTCGCGCTACATCGTGCGGCTCACGATGCAGGTCGAAGACCGGAAGGGCATACTCGCCGACGTCAGCTCCCGCATCGCGGCGATCAACACCAACATCACCAACGTCGAAGCCACCGGCGCCGACAACGACCACCTCGGCCGCATCAACATGGCGGTGGAAATCAAGGACGTGAAGCACCTCGAGAAGGTCATCAAGCTGCTACGCGGGGTCGAGGGAGTGTTGGACGTCGAACGCTCAGCCGCCCGTACGTAGCTCATCTCACCGCGGAGGCGCGGCGGCGCAGAGCATCTCTCTTGTCAGGGGCAGAAAATTTCTCTTGTGAGGGAAAGAGCAGCGTCCCCGCGTCTCTGCCTGGAATTTTCGTTCAGTCGAGAAACGCGATCACGTCGACTTCGATGCGGGCATCCCTCGGGAGACGTGCGGCCTGGATGGTGGAACGGGCCGGTTGCGGCGCCGCAAAAAACGTGGCGTAGACCTCGTTCATCGCGGCAAAGTCGCCGAGGTCCGCCAGGTAGACGGTCGTGCGGACCACCTGCCGGAAAGAGGCCCCGCCGGCCTGCAGAATCGCCCCGACATTTTCGAGTGCCCTGCGCGTCTGGCCGGCGATGCCGTCCTGCACGAGCTGCCCGGTGGCCGGATCGATCGGCACCTGGCCCGACACGAAGAGAAACTGTCCCGCCCGGATCGCCTGGGAATATGGTCCCAGCGCCTCAGGGGCCGATCCGGTCGAAACCGCCGACAGCATATGGTTATGCGGCCTTGGTGATTTTGTTCGAGCGCAGGCAGCGGGTGCAGACGCGGATACGGCGAACGCCGCCGTTAATCAAGGCGCGGACGACCTGGAGATTCGGCTCGAACCGGCGCGGGCGCACATTGTGTGCATGACTCACCGTTCGACCGACAACAGGCTTCTTTCCGCAAACTTCACAACTCTTGGCCATTACTTCCTCCAGAAGGAACCCTGCATTATACCCCACCGGAGGACCCGCGCTCAGCCTGGCGGAAGGATGATTGAAGACGCCGGCGCGGTAGCGGGTTCCTCCTCGCCGGCAGCTGTTCCCGGCGCCGGGGCCAGCACCCGCGCGAGAAGCTGCTGAAATTCATTGTCAGCAAGCCCAGGATGGGCGCCGGACGCGCGCGCGGCCGTCATCGTCTTTGCACCATGTTCGATGCGCCGCAAGGCAATCGCTGCATCGCGCTCGACCGCCGAGCCGGCATTTTTTACCACCTCGTCGAGCATTGTTTTCATCTCTACCATCAGCCGCGCGGCGACGAGCGAGGCCGGCTGATGCTCGTAGACGATGCCGCGCCCTGCGGTTTCAAGAGTGGACGCCAGCGCACCGGCCGCCTGCGCGATATCCTCGTCAACGAGCCGCTGAAGTCCTTCGGTCCTGTGCTGCGCGGTCAGCGCGGACATCATCAGAAACAGCCGCGCCTGCCGTTCGGATAGTCCCTGAAGCAGCGGCAGCATCATCGAACGATCCATCTCCTGTTGACGCTGTATTACGGCGGGCGGATGAGTTCTCGCGGCCGAGAGATATCCGCAATCTGGCGGGCACGCGATTTCGACCAGACGCTTGGTACCGCAGCAAACGGCGCAGATCTGCTGGCCTAGCGCGGGGCAGGCTCGCTTCGCTTTACGGCTGTTGCAAACAGGACACACCATGACGATCGCCCTTTTCGGATTGCAGCATTGTCCTCTATTAACGACCCTGTCATCCGGTGTCTTCAAAACGAACCGTCCCAGGCAACCGGACGTCTAATTATTTACGAAGTTCGAAAGCGCAGTAGTTCGCAATGCTGCGAGCAATAACTCGCATGATATGAGCGAGATAGGCGAGCAGCACACGACGGGCCGTGGGGCCCGACTCGAGTTGGGTGGCCGGGGTTTTTGGAGGGGGCATTTTTCCGACCAAATTCCGGCACTTGACAAGCGGAAAACAGGGCTTGGTAATTAGGCACTCACTTTGCAATAGGGCGTGAGCGACGGATTCGTAGAGTGACTGGATTTGAGACATCGGCGGAAGGAGTCGGATCATGAAGACGATGACAGATAAACAGATTTCCTTGATGAACGAGGCCCGCTACTCAGATCTGAAGCGGATGCTCGAGGAGCGCCGTAAGGAGATCTTGAGCGAAGTGCAAGGCCGGATTCGCGACCAGCGAGAGGCTGATGTGTGGGGCAAGGTGAATGAGGTCCTCGACGCCGGCGAAAGTTCGGAGGCCGACATTCAGGAGGACATCGAGTTTGCCCTGATACAGATGAAGGCGGAGACGCTCACCAAGATCAACGATGCGCTCCACCGTCTCGAGGAAGGCACTTACGGATATTGTGCGGACTGCGGTGGGGAAATTTCCGACAAGCGCCTGCGGGCGCTGCCATTCGCCGTCCGATGCAAGGATTGCGAAGAGGGACGGGAGATGGCTGTTGAGCGGGAGAAAGTGCTCGCCCAGAAGCGTAACGGCCCGTCGTACTTCTTCGGCGATATGTCGCACTAATACGGCGTCCTCTAAAACAGGCTCCGCCGGTGGGCGGGGCCTGTGCCCCTCCCACAACAGCAACAGAACCGGCACAGGAGGCCAGGAGATTAGGAGAAATTTCTTCTCGAGAAGTACCCTCCTGGTCTTTTAATCTCCTCAAAGAAACTCGAGGTAATCATGAGTCGTGAAGACGAACGTCTCGACATCGGCGACGCGTCCGCCGAGCATCATGTGGACATCCCGAGCGAGCTGCCGATTCTGCCGTTGCGGGACACCGTCCTGTTTCCAAACTCGTTTCTGCCGCTGGCAGTCGCCCGCGAGAGCTCCGTCCGTCTGATTGAAGAGGCTATCGGCGGCAGCAAGCTCGTCGGCGTCTTCACCCAGCGTGATGCCTCTGTCGAAGAGCCGACACAGGACGATCTCCATCGAATCGGCACGGCTACGCATATTCACAAGATGTTCAAGCTGCCGGATGGCAGCCTGCGCCTGATCGTGCAGGGATTGTCGCGCCTGCAGCTCGAATCGGTCACGACAGCCCGCCCGTATCTCAGAGGGCGAGTGAAGCCCGCCGACGACATGGTGACGGACACCGATCGCCTGGAGATCGACGCGCTGCAGCGGAACATCAAGACAAATTTCCAGCACGTGGTCTCCCTGTCGCCGCTGCTGTCCGACGACCTGCAGGCGCTGGCGATGAACATCACCGAGCCCGGCCGGCTCGCGGACTTCATCGCCTCCAGCCTGGCCACGCTCACCACGTCCGTCAAACAGGAAGTGCTCGAAACCGTCGACGTGCGCGCGCGGCTCGACTTGCTCAACCGCCTCCTGATCAAGGAAGCGGAGGTGCTCGAGCTTGGCTCGAAGATCCAGTCGCAGGTCCAGTCTGAGGTCGGGAAGAACCAGCGTGAATATTTCCTGCGCGAGCAGATGAAGGCCATTCAGAAGGAGCTCGGCGAAGGCGACGATCAAACGAAGGAAATCGAGGAGCTCCGCGAGAAGATCGAGACCGTCGGCATGCCCGATTCCGTCAAGAAAGAGGCAAAACGCGAGCTCGATCGCCTGGCCAAGATGCCGGCCGCGGCCGCCGAATATACCGTCTCGCGCACGTATCTGGACTGGTTGATAGCGCTTCCGTGGGCGAAGCGCACCGACGAAGTCATCGATCTCAGCCGCACCAAGAGCGTGCTCGACGCCGACCACTCGGGTCTCGAAAAAGCCAAAGACCGCATTCTCGAGTATCTCGCTGTCCGCAAGCTCAACCCGACGATGAAGGGGCCGATCCTGTGTTTCGCGGGACCTCCGGGAGTTGGCAAGACGTCGCTTGCGAAGTCGATTGCGAACTCGCTCGACCGCAAGTTCGTGCGAGTGTCGCTGGGCGGAATGCGCGACGAAGCCGAAATTCGTGGCCATCGCCGCACCTACATTGGCGCGCTTCCAGGCCAGGTCATTCAGGGTCTCCGCCGGGCGGAATCGAAGAACCCTGTTTTCATCCTGGACGAGATCGACAAGCTGGGCTCCGACTTCCGGGGCGATCCGAGCTCGGCGCTGCTCGAAGTGCTCGATCCGGAGCAGAACAACTCGTTCCGGGATCACTACCTCGACGTGCCGTTCGATCTGTCCGAGGTCCTGTTCGTCACCACGGCGAACGTACTCGATACGATACCGCCGCCGCTGCGCGACCGCATGGAAGTCCTGGAACTTCCCGGTTACACGGAGGAGGAAAAGCTCAAGATCGCACGGGAGCACCTGGTCGCGAAGCAGATCGCCAATCACGGGCTGACGCCTGACATGGTGTCGTTTACCGACGAAGCCATCCGTCTGGTGATTCGCGGCTACACGCGCGAAGCGGGCGTGCGCAACCTGGAGAGAGAGCTCGCCTCGCTCATCCGCAAGATTGCGCGCCGTCGTGCCGAAGGGCAGGAAGAGCCCGTCGCCCTGACGCGCGAGAAGGTGGTCGAGCTCCTTGGTGCTCCGCGCCATCTCGACGAGGAGATCGAGGAGCGCACGAAGAATCCGGGCGTGGCGATCGGCATGGCGTGGACCCCTGTCGGAGGTGAAGTGCTGTTCATCGAAGCCTCACGGATGCAGGGCACGGGAACGCTGACGCTCACTGGACACCTTGGCGACGTGATGAAGGAGTCGGCGAGAGCCGCGCTCTCGTGGTTCCGCGCGCACGCCGCGCAGTTCAACGTCGATCCCGACTTCTACAAGTCGTCGGAGATCCACCTGCACGTGCCGTCCGGCGCCATCCCCAAAGATGGTCCGTCGGCGGGCGTCACCATGGCGGTCGCGCTGGCGTCGGAATTGACGGGACGTCCGGTACGGGGCGACATTGCGATGACCGGCGAGATCACGCTGTCAGGGCGAGTGCTTCCCGTGGGCGGGATCAAGGAAAAGGTGCTCGCTGCCCGGCGGCTCGGCGTGAAGGAAATCATCCTTCCGCGTCAGAACGACAAGGATGTGAAGGAAGACCTCAACGAAGAGCTACGGCGCGATCTCACGATCCATCTCGTGTCGACGATCGACGAAGCCGTGCTGCTTGCCTTGACGCCGCCGAGTACGACGCATCGTGAGCGACGGACGTCGACGCGGGTGCAGGGAACGGTGCAGTAAGGGGTAAGGGGTAAGGGGTAAGGGGCAAGGGGTAAGGGGTCTTGCCCCTCACCCCTCGCCCTTTGCCCCTATCAGCGTCAGCCCCAGAGCCGTTTTCATATCGCAAATCTCTCCGGTCCTCACCATCTCTCGTACTTCCTCAACTGCAAACTCGCGAACCTCGAGCACCTCGTCGGGGTCCTGATGGGGCGCCGGTTCGTCTGACGACCGATCGCGCAAATCGCGCAACAGAAAAAAGTGCATGTCTTCGTCGCAGAAGCCCGGCGACGGGAAGAAGCTCGACAGCTTGTCGGCGCGGCCGGCGATCTTGCCGACCTCCTCGTGGCACTCTCGGAGCGCGGCGGCGTACAGGTTCTCGTCGGGCTCGCGCGTGCCGGCCGGCAGCTCCCACAGCCATCGGTCGACGACATACCGGTACTGCCGCACCAGCAGGATGCGATCCGGCCCAATCATCGGCAGCAGCACGACCGAGCCTCGATGGCGGACGACATCCATCCGCACGACTCGGCCATCCGGGTACACGACATCATCGACGGTGACGGTAATCACGCGGCCTCGATACACGAGGTCCGAACGCTGCAGCTCAGGAGCTTTGTCGCTCATAGTCTTCAGGCAGGATCTGGTTCAGCACCGTCTGGAGATCGGCGGGCAGGGGCACTTCGAACTCCATCTTGCGGCCGTCGGACGGATGGCTGAACGCCAGGCGCCCGGCATGCAGGAAGGGCCGCTCCAGGGCGAGCACCGCCCGAACGTCGCCCGGAACTCTCCGCCGCATCCCGCCGTACACGGAATCTCCGACGATTGGATGGCCGATTTCGCTCAGGTGGACGCGAATCTGATGCGTCCGCCCGGTCGCGATAGCCACGTGGATCAATGACACACCAGGCAGTTTCAACGAGGCGGTCACGCGCGTCGCCGCGGACCGCGTCCGGCGCGCGCGCGCCGACATTTTCTTGCGATCGGACGGATCTCGCCCGATCGGAAGATCGATGCGTTTCCCGGCGTGAACGACGCCCCAGACGAGCGCGACGTATTCTTTTTCGATCTCCCTGTCGTGGAATTGCCGTGCGAGCTCCGTGTGTGCGCGATCGTTTTTGGCGACCACCATCAGTCCGGACGTCCCGCGATCGAGGCGATGAACGATTCCCGGCCTCAACTCGCCTCCGATTCCGCTCAGATCGGTCACCTCGTGGAGCAGCGCGTTGACGAGCGTTCCCTCCGAGTGGCCGGCGGCGGGATGCACCACCATGCCAGCCGGCTTGTTCACGACGACAATATCGGCGTCCTGGTACACGATGTCGAGGTCGAGGTCTTGTGGTTCCGGCGCGGCGCGCGTCGGCTCCGGGATGTCTACCGCAATCGTTTCCCCCGGTCGCACGACGCGATTGGCGGAAACCGGCTTCCCCGCGATGGTGACCTGTCCGTCTTTGATGAGCCGCTGGATCTGGGAACGCGAATGGCCGGCGAGCACGCTCGTCAAAAACCGATCGATGCGTACCCCGGCCTCGTCTGCCGGGACCGCGATCTCGTGGCGAGGCACGTCCGTCAGGCGGCGCGCCTTGCCGCCTTCGCCGGCTCGGGCGAGGTCCGGCGCGATAAGTAAATGAGCATCACCAGGCTGAGGGGCGCGAGAACGACCGAGATGAACTGGGACGTCGACAGACCGATGACCAGGCCCCGTTCGTCAGCGCGATAGAACTCGATAATGAACCGCGAGACCGCGTACAGAAACATGTAGCCCCAGAACGTGCGGCCGGGAAACCGCCGGCCCTTGCGCTCGGTGACGAGGAGAAAGACGAGGATGAGCAGTTCCGCACCTGCCTCGTACAACTGCGTGGGGTGGAGCGGTACGTTGAGCGGAGTTCCGACGTTGGCCGCGGCAAAGGGATCGGTAAACGTGACCGCCCATGCGACGTTCGTTGGCCGGCCGTAACAGCATCCCGCCATCAGGCAGCCCACCCGCCCGATGACGTGGCCGAGCGCGATGCCCGGAGCGAACATGTCGCACGTGGTCCAGAACGGCAGCTTGTGGCGCCGGATATACCAGAACGCTACGAGCGTGGCGGTAATCAGGCCTCCGTAGAACACACCGCCCGAGCGCGCCAGCACCAGAATCTCGTCCGGATTGTTGCGGAAGTACGTGAAATTGACGACGAGGAGCAGCAGCTTTGCGCCGACGAGCGCGGCAATGACGATGTAGACGCCGAGATCGAGCAGCCGCCCGGAGTCGAGCCCCGCCTTCCGTCCACGCGCGATGGCGAGCTGAAGGCCGGCGAGGTACGCGGCTGCCAGCATGACGCCGTAGGTGTAGATCGTCAGTGGCCCGATCCCGAAGATTTCGGGGATTTCAAGCAGTCTCGGATACACGTCCCACTCCTAATACGTCGAGCAGCATCAACACTACGCCAACTGTAATCGCGGAGTCGGCCACATTGAAAGCCCAGAAATGGACGCCGCGCCAGTACACGTCCACGAAGTCCACCACGTAGCCCATCGTCGCGCGATCGATCAGATTGCCAATCGCACCGCCGAGAATCATCGCCAGGCCGTACCGAGCCATGCGTTGAGTGGCCGGAAGCGCCAGGGCGTAACTGCCGACGGCGGCGAGGGCCGCAAGCGCGACCAGCACCATCACAAGCGGCTTGTAGGCGAAATCGGCGCTGTTCAGCATGCCGAACGCCGCTCCCGTGTTCCGGACGTGCGTCAGGTCGAAGAAGCCTGGAATCACCGTGACGCTCTCGTGCAGCGGCAGCCGCGATTTCACCAGCGCCTTGGTGAGCTGATCGAGCGCGACTAAAGCGGCAACTATCGTCACCTCGGGAGCGCGGCCGCGGATGAACATCAAGCCGCTTCGTCGCCCAGCGCGTCTTCGCAGCGCTCGCAAATGCCCGGGCGCGATCCCCCGGACACGGCCGGCACGTACCTCCAACAGCGCTCGCATTTCACTCCCGGCGCGCGCTCGACACGAACCGCGGGCTCTCCGGGCTCGATGTTGACGTCGGAGACGATGAACAGCATGGGCAGATGCTCGCTGAACTCCTGCAGAAGCGCGAGGTCGTCTCCCGTCGCCGAGATCACCACCCGTGCCTGCAGCGCGTTGCCGATCTGCTTGCTCTGGCGAAGCGCTTCGAGCGACGCGTTGACGGTGCCGCGGATGTCGAGAAGCCGTTTCCACACGTCGAGCACCGGCTTGTCGACGAGCGCCGCGACCTCAGCGGTCTTCGGGAACAACGCCAGGTGCACCGATTCCTCGCGGCCGGCTGCCGCAGGCAGATGTGTCCACAACTGTTCGGACGTGACGGGCAGAATTGGCGCCAGCAGGCGCGCGAACCCGTCCGTCATGACGTACATCACCGTCTGCGCCGAGCGCCGCTCGCGCGACGAGGCCGCGAACGTATACAGGCGATCCTTGGACACGTCGCTGTAGAGCGCACTCAAGTCGACCGACATGAACGCGTTGAGCGTCTGGAAGATCGTGGGGTAGTCGTATTCGTCGTACGCCTTCAGAATGCGGCCGGCAATCTCTCCGTATCGGGCGAGCATGTATCGGTCGATGCCTTCGAGCTCGTCCAGCGGCACCATATCGGCCGAAGGGTCAAAATCGTACAGGTTCGACACGAGATAGCGCAGCGTATTGCGCGTCTTTCTGTACGATTCGACGACTCGCGCGAGGATTTCCTTGCCCACGCGCAGCTCTTCCGCGTAATCGCACATCGCCACCCACAGCCGCAGGATTTCCGCGCCGCTTTCCTTGATGACGTTTTGCGGCGAGATGACGTTGCCGACCGATTTCGACATCTTCCGGCCTTCGAGGTCGATCAGAAATCCGTGGGTCAGCACCTCCCGATAGGGCGGCGCTCCGTCCGTCCCGAGGCCGACGAGCAGCGAGCTCTGAAACCACCCGCGGTGCTGATCGCTGCCTTCCAGGTACATGTTCGCCGGCCAGGTCAGGTCCGGCCATCGGGGCAAGACGGCCTGATGACTCGATCCCGAATCGAACCACACATCGAGAATGTCCCGCTCGCGCTCGAATTCAGTGCCGCCGCACGAAGGACAGGCCAGCCGCTCTGGAAGGAATTCCTCGATGGGGCGTTCGTACCAGGCGTCAGCGCCATACGTGTCGAAGACACCCGCCGCCTTCTCGACGAGCGCCGGCGTGAGAATCGCCTCACCGCACTTCTTGCAGTCCACGGCGGGTATCGGAACACCCCAGGCGCGTTGCCGCGAGATGCACCAGTCGGGGCGATTGTTCACCATGTTGTAGATACGGTCGTGCCCCCAATCGGGGATCCATCTCACGCTGGTGTCGATCGCGTCGAGCGCCGCCTTCCGCAGGCTCGAGCCGTTGATCGACGGGTCGCCGTCCATGCGGATGAACCACTGCGACGTCGCGAGGAAGATCACCGGATTGTGGCAACGCCAGCAATGCGGATACTGATGCGAAAAATTCGATCGGTGCAGCAGGCGGCTGCGCTGCTTCAGCTCCTGTTCGACCGACGCGTTGGCGTCCCAGACGCGCTGCCCCGCGAACAACTCGACCGATTCGAGGAAGTGCCCGCCGGGTCCGACCGGAGCATAGATCTCGAGGCCGTACCGGGAGCCGGTGATGAAGTCGTCCGCGCCGTGGCCCGGCGCCGTGTGCACGGCGCCTGTGCCTGCGTCGAGCGTGACGTAGTCGGCCAGCACGCCGATCGAATCACGCGCATATAGCGGATGTCGAAAGCGCAAGTGCTCGAGCTGCGACCCTTTCATCTTTGCGGCCGGCGCTCCCAGCGACAGTCCGGTTGCTTCGGCGACACGCGGAGCCAGTGCCTCGGCCATGATTACCGCGCGCCCGTCGACGTCATACGCGGCGTAGTCGAACTCCGGATGGAACGCGATAGCCAGGTTCGACGGAATCGTCCAGGGGGTAGTCGTCCAGATGACGACCGACACCTGCCGCCCGGCTAACTCGGGCACGCGTGAACCTAGCTCGGTCTGGCTTTCAGGCGCCAGCGGGAATTCGACATAGATCGACGGCGAAACGTGGTCGGCATATTCGACTTCAGCCTCGGCGAGCGCCGTGCGGCAGTGGATGCACCAGTGCACGGGCTTCTTGCCCTTGTAGACCAGGCCCTTGCCGACGATCTTTCCCAGCGCGCGGGCGATATCCGCCTGGTACTGAAAGTCCATGGTCACGTACGGCTTGTCCCACTCGCCGAAAATGCCCAGCCGCTTGAATTCTTCAGTCATCGACGCGACGAACCGCTCGGCATACGCCCGGCAGGCGCGCCTGAATTCGGCGACCGACATATCGCGCTTCTTGCCGCCGAGCTCGCGGTCGACCTTCAACTCGATGGGGAGGCCATGGCAGTCATACCCGGGCACATAAGGCGAATCGAACCCGGCCATCGTCCGCGACTTCACGACGAAATCTTTCAGGATCTTGTTGAGCGCATGGCCGAGATGAATCTGACCATTGGCATACGGCGGTCCATCGTGCAGGACGAATTTCGGCGCGCCTTGGCGGCTCTTCCGAATTGCGGCGTAGAGGTTCATCGACTCCCATCGCGCGAGCGCCTCCGGCTCAGCGGACTGGAGATTCGCTTTCATCGGGAAATTGGTGCGAGGGAGGTTGAGGGTCTCTTTCCAGTCGGACATGGAATGACAAATTGTACTGCAAGGGGTGAGGGGTAAGGGGCGAGGGGCGAGGGGCAAGGGGCAAGGGGTACAAACGAAAGGGCCAAGGGGTTTCTGTATTTCCCCTTGGCCCCTAAGCCCTTACCTCTTTCAGCGAAGTGAGTTCAGGGTTCCCAGACCTTCACGACGAAGTTGCCGCTGTTGTCGGCGTGATGATCGTCGTTGACGCCCAGGAAGAGCCGCCCGCCGTCGGGCACTTCTATGGCGTTCGGTGTGTCGCCGATGACAAACGGAGCCCCATTTCCGACGCGTCCCACGAGTGCGCCCACCGGAATCGAGCCGATGATGGCTTTCTCGTTGTGACGTGAGCTGCCACCAGCGCGCGCGATATCGTCGCTGCCGAAGCTCAGGCGAATTTCACCCGACGGCTCGAACCGGAGTCTCTGCCCGCGCGAGACATTGATGCCGGTGTTGGTCCAGACGACGTTCGAGGGCACGACCACTGAACGCGCGTGCGACGGCGAAGACTGTCCGCTCGTCGGCGCAACAGGGTTGGGGTTGTTGTTGTTCGGTTGATTCGGGAACCCTGCAACGTTCGAGACGGAACCGGAATAGATTCGCGCGATGTCGCCGATGTTGCTCTTGCGGCCGTTCGAGAACACCGCGATCAGCGGCTTGCCCATGAAGTCCTGCAGAGACGCGTTGAACGTTTCGCCGCTTCGCAGCACGACATAGCCGTTGGCCGCATTCGCCCGCGAAAGCTCTTCGCCCGAAACATCGCGGCCGTTGCCGGTGAAGTCGATCAAAACCACATCGCCGAGGGGCACCCGGCGGACCTGGCCGTTCACGCTGAAAGCGTAATCACGCCCCATGTCCAACACTTCCGCCTGCACGCGATCCCCGTTCCGCATCACCACCGTGGCGGACTGGGCGAAGGCCTGTGCGGCGCTTAACGCGAGAATTCCCGCCATCACGGGAATGAAAAACAGTTTGCGCATGACGTCCTCCTGACAGTCGATTACCTGTACACCTGGGATGCAACGACCTTGCCAGTTCTTTGCAGCCCAGATCGCGCGATTCCTTAGGAAATTGCGTGGTTTGGCGTCCGGAGATGCCCGCCGGCGGCCGGTATAATGGACAACAATATGACATCGTCGGTCCTCGACAACGGCTTGAATGTCATCGTCCAGGAAGTCCACACCGCGCCGCTGGCGTCGGTATGGTGCTGGTACAAAGTCGGTTCGAAGGACGAAGTCACCGGCCTGACGGGCGTTTCCCATTGGGTCGAGCACATGAACTTCAAGGGCACGACCAACATCCCGCGCGATCAAGTGAAAGGGATCATCGAAAAGTTCGGCGGCAGCTGGAACGGCTACACGTGGATCGATCAGACCACGTACATGGAAACGGCATCGGCGGCCGGCCTCGATCGAATGTTGTTCATCGAGGCAGAGCGGATGGCGAACTGCCTTTACGATCCTGAAGACTGCGAGTCGGAGCGGACCGTCATCATTTCGGAGCTGCAGGGCGGAGAAAACGATCCCGATACGCTACTTGAACAAGAGGTCGTCGCGGCCGCATATAAGGTGCATCCGTATCGGCACCCGACAATCGGCTGGCTTTCGGATCTGCAGACGATGACGCGTGACGATTTGTACCAGTACTACCGGCGTAACTATGTTCCCAACAACGCGACCGTCGTCGTCGTCGGCGACGTCGACGCCGATGACGTCCTCCGTCGCGTGGAAAAACAGTTCGGAACCATCCCCGCTGCCGGCACACCAAAGCGGGTGCGCGCTGTCGAGCCAGAGCAGCTGGGTGAGCGCCGCGTCGAGGTTTCGAGAGAGGGAACAACGCGATATCTGAAGCTTGCGTATCACGCTCCGGCCGTTGCCGATCCGGATTTCTTCCCCATGCTGGTGCTCGACGCCATTCTGACCGGTGCCAAAGGCATCAACCTGTGGTCGAGCTTCCGCACGCCGCCGCCGCAGAGGAGCGCCCGGCTGTACCGATCCCTTGTCGAACGTCAGCTGGCGTCGAATGTCGGGGCGGGGCTGCTGCCGACGGAGCACCCGTTTCTCTACTTGATCTCTGCGACCGCGATCGACGGCGTAGCCCTTGGCGACGTCGAGGCGGCTGCGAGCGAGACGCTGAACGATGTGGCCAGGAACGGTGTAACCGACCGGGAGGTTGCGAAGGCAAAGAACCAGCTCCGCGCCCGGCTCGTGTTCGAGAACGACAGCGTGACGAATATCGGTCACCAGCTTGGATATTTTCAGACTGTGGCAAACGTGGAGGTCTTCAAAGAAGCTCCAGCCCGCATCGCAGGCGTGACGCAGAGCGAGGTCAATCGCGTCGCCGAAAAATATCTGCGCAGCGACCGGCGGACGATCGGCTGGTTCAATCCGGCGGACGGTTCGGGCAAATGACGACGGCGCTTGGCAAGGGGCTCGACGCCGCGCGCCACGTGCTGGGCAACGGCCTTGTCGTCATCTCGAAAGAGGCGCACACGGTTCCCGCCGTCACCATTCAAGTTGGCGTCAAGGCTGGGAGTATCTACGATTCCGACGCGCTTCTTGGATTGAGCCATCTCACGTCGCGTGTGCTCGATCGCGGTACTCGCGAGAAGACCAGCGACGAGATCGCCGAGGCGCTCGACGAACGCGGCGTGTCCCTCGGCGTGAGCGCGAATCGCCACGTGATGTCGGTGAACTGCACGTGCCTCTCAGAAGACTTCGAGGCCATGTTGGACCTGGTCGGAGAGATCGTCTCGCAGCCGGCGTTTCCCGGGCAGGAAATCGAGAAGCGCAAGGGCGAAGTGCTCAACTCGATTCGTCAGGACGAAGACAGCCCGGCGGCCATGGCCATGCTCGCGCTGTTTGCGATGCTGTATCCGGACGGGCACCCGTACGGAAGGCCGTCGAAAGGGCAACTGGACGGCGTCAACCGCATCCAGCGCAAAGATCTCGTGGATTTTCACAATTCACGCTTCGCGCCCGCGACGACGACGGCGATCATCGTCGGCGATGTCGACCGCGACAGAGCCGTAACGGCGGGCGAGCGTGTGTTCGGAAAATGGCGCAAGACGCCGGGCGACGAGGCCGTGCTTCCGCACCCGACGCGCGCGGCGGCGAGGCGGGAACGCGTCATCCCGATGATGAACAAGGCGCAGGCGGATATCGCTTACGGGTTTACCACCATCGTGCGCAGCGATCCCGCGTATTACGCCTACACGTTGATGAACAACGCCCTTGGTCAGTATGGGATCGGCGGACGTCTCGGCGACAGTATCCGCGAACGCCAGGGGATGGCGTATTACGTGTTCAGCTCGTTCGATGCAAACGTCGTCGAAGGACCGCTCATCGTCCGGGCCGGGGTGAATCCTGCGAACGTCGATCGGGCGATTGCGTCGATCGACGAAGAGATCCGCCGCATGGCGGGGGAGGGCATGACGCCGGACGAGCTGGCGGACTGCAAGCAGTACCTGATCGGCTCGATTCCACGCCTTCTGGAAACGAACAGTGCCATCGCTACATTCCTGCACACGGCCGAGTTCTTCGGCCTTGGACTCGACCACGACCTGCGCCTGCCGGACCTGCTGAACTCCGTGACGCTCGACGATGTGCGCGCCGCGGCGCACCAGACGCTGGACACCAACCAAGCGTCAGTGGTGGTTGCGGGGCCATACAGAAGAGAAGTGTAGTGACGTGACTTGGTGCGAGTGTCAGCCCGGGGGCCAGCCGAGCGATCGGCCGGCGAGCAGATGGAGATGGATGTGGAACACGCTCTGTCCGGCTTCGCGGTTCGTGTTGAAGATCGTCCGGAATCCACGATCGGCATAGCCGCGTTCCTTGGCGAGTGCCGACGCGCGGCGCAGCAGGCGGCCGATCAGCGTGTCGTGTTCGGGCGCGAGATCGTTCAGGGTCGCGATGTGTGTTTTGGGAATGAGCAGGACGTGCATCGGCGCCTGTGGATTGATGTCTTCAATCGCAATCAGGTCGTCGTCTTCGAACAGTTTCTTGACTGGAATCTCGCCGGCGACCATCCGGCAGAACAAACAATCGCTCATGCCGATCTCCGGCACACGGCAGTTCGCGGAATGTCCTGGAGATCGTGCCGGATCTTCACGACGTCGATGCCGTCAATCCCGCCGACGAGCGCGGACACGCAATCATCCTGGCCGCAGCCGAACTCCATCACTAGCCAGCCGCCAGGCTTGAGCCTTTCAACGGCGCCTTCGACCACGCTGCGCAATGCGTCCAGTCCGTCTTCGCCGGCGAACACCGCGACCGGGGGCTCGTAATCGCGCACTTCGGGTATCAGCGCCGGCTGCGAGAGCGACGGCACGTACGGCGGATTCGACACGATGATGTCGGCGACGTCTTCGATGCCGTCGAGAAAGCTCGTCTCGACGAAGGTCACGCGACCGGCCACGTTGTGACGCGAGGCGTTGCGGCGCGCTACCTGAAGCGCGTGTCCGGACACGTCGGTGGCGATCACGCGCGCGCCAGGGATTTCGAGGGCGAGCGCAATGGCGATGCATCCGCTGCCGGTGCCGACGTCGATAATCACGGGGCTCGAAGACCTGTCGGCCAACGCCAGCGTTTCCTCGACGATGAACTCAGTCTCGGGTCGTGGGATGAGCACGTCCGGTCCGACCTCGAACGGCAGGCCCCAGAACTCACGCGTGCCGATGATGTAAGAGATCGGCTCACGGCGGATGCGGCGCGCGACCAATGGCTCGTAGCGGAGCAGGAACATCGTCGAGGCGGTGTCGTGGCGATCGGACAGGAAGCGGGCGCGGTCCCAGCCGAGCGCTTCACGCGCCAGAACCTCGGCGTCGAGCGACGCCAGGTTGGCGCTGATGCCCGCATTGATCAAACGGTCGCGGGCGCCCTGCACGAGGTCGTGGATTGTAATCATGATGCGGTCGCTTCCTTCAGCTTCTCGGACTGGTAGTGCATCGAGATATTGTCGAGCAGTTCCGCGAGGTCTCCGGCGTTCAGGACCTCGGCGAGCCGGTGGCTCGTGAAGTTGACGCGATGGTCGGTGATGCGATTCTCCTTGAAGTTGTAAGTGCGGATCTTTTCGGATCGTTCGCCCGTGCCAACCTGGCTGCGGCGATCCTTTGCGATCGCGTCCTGCTGCTTGCGCATCTCCATTTCATAGAGCCGCGCGCGGAGCACGCGCATCGCCTTTGCCTTGTTCTTGATTTGAGATTTCTCGTCCTGCTGCGAGACGACGGTGTTGGTGGGGATGTGCGTGATGCGCACGGCCGAGTACGTCGTGTTGACGCTCTGACCGCCGGGACCGCTCGAGCAGAACGTGTCGATGCGCAGATCCTTCGCATTGATCTGCACGTCGACCTCTTCCGCTTCGGGAAGCACGGCGACGGTGACCGTCGAGGTGTGGATGCGGCCGGCCGCCTCCGTGGCGGGGACGCGCTGCACGCGGTGCACGCCGCTCTCGTACTTCAGCTTGCTGTACGCCCCACGTCCTTCGATTGTCGCGATGACTTCCTTGACGCCGCCCACGTCGCTCTCGCTCGTCGACATCAGCTCGACGCGCCAGCCCTGCTTTTCGGCGAACTTGCTGTACATGCGGAAGAGCTCGTAGGCGAACAACGCGGCTTCCTCGCCTCCCGTGCCCGCGCGAATTTCGAGCATGACGTTCTTCTGATCGTTGGGATCTTTCGGGATCAGCAGGAGCTTGATCTCCGCGATCAGCGCGTCGCGGCGCTCTTTCAGCCCGCCCAGCTCCTCCTGGGCAAGCTCGCGCATATCGGCATCACCGCTCTTGACGATGTCCTCGGCCTGCTCGATTTCCTTCAGTACCGACTTGTACTCGCGGGCCTTCTCGACGAGCGGCTCGATTTCGGCGAGCGCCTTTGCGTGCTTGCGATATTCGTTCGAGTCCGACTGGACAGACGGAGTCGCCAGGAGCGCCGTCAGCTCCTCGTAATTCGCTTCGACGGAATTGAGTTTATCCAGCATGTTCGTCAAATACGCACAGGAGTTCAGGAGACCAGGAGTAACTGTGTTTCGAAAAACGTTTTCCTAATCTCGTAATCTCCTGTTTGCGTTTCCCAAGGACGCGACGTACACCGCCGCGGTGCTATCCGCCAGATACCGGCGGCAAAAATGCCACTTCGTCGCCGTCCGACACTGCAGCGTTCATCCGTGCGTAGTCCGCGTTGACGGCGGAGGACATGGACGATTCATATCGCGCCATCTCCGGGTAGTCGGCGACGAGCCCGCGCCAGATGTCGCCCACGGTCGCGCCAACCGGCGCTTCCCGCGTGAGATCGCCGGACCCCGCGATATCCCGAAGCCGTGCGAAGAGACGTACGGTCACGCGCATGCCCGCCGCACCGCTTCGATGCGCGCCGCCTCGTCGTCCGGGTTGGCGGTCGCACCTTCTATCCACACCTCGCCACCTTCGAAGAACTCGTGCTTCCAGATCGGCACAATCTGCTTCACGCGCTCGATCACGTAGCGGCATGCCGCGAAGGCGTTGGCCCTGTGCGCGCTTGCCGCGGCGATGACGATGCTGGCTTCGCCGATAGCGAGGCGCCCGTGGCGATGGTGAACCGCCAGCCGGGTTCCCGGCCATTCGCGATCCGCCTCCCGGCAAATCTGGTCGAGAGCCTTCAGCGCCATCGGCTCGTATGCCTCGTACTCGAGGTGGGTCACCCGGCGATTCAGGTTGTTGTCGCGTACGACGCCGACGAAGCTGGCGATCGCCCCGTGACCGCCTGCGCGGGAAACGAGCTGAATCAGTGGATCCAGCTCGAGCGGCCGGTCCGTAATGGCGACGGGGTCCATGCGAGCCTTACGATTATAAAGACAATTCCCAGAAGTGGTTGAGGATGCGCGCCCCTCCGCCAATCTCGAAGGAATGCTCGATCGCGCCCGTGACGTAACTCTTGGCGCGCTGCACTGCCGCCGGAGTATCGTCGCCCAACGCAAGACGTGCGGCAATGGCCGAGGCAAAGGCGCAGCCGGTACCGTGCACTTCTCCGACGTCCGCGCGTGGCGCGGAAAATTCCATGAACCCGCCGTCATAAAAAAGCACATCGACCGCGTCGGCCCCGGCGATGTGCCCTCCCTTCACTACTACTGCCGCGGCGCCGAACCGATGGATGCGTTCGGCCGCTTTCCTGGCGCCCTCCAGAGAATCCACGGCGATTCCCGTAAGTGCGGCAGCCTCTGTCGCGTTCGGCGTGACGACCGTTGCCAGCGGAAACAGACGTCTCTTCAGTATTGAGACGGCATCCGCTGCCAGCAGGGTGCGTCCTTGTCCCCCCGCCGACATGACGGGATCGACCACCAGCGGGACTCTGCCCAGATACTCAATTGCGTCGGCTGCTGCATTCACGATTTCCGACGTCGCCAGCATGCCGGTCTTCACCGCGGCGATCGAGACGTCCCTCGCGACTGCTTCGATTTGCGAGCGGACGATTTCTGCGGAGCACGGCAGCACTTCAATCACGCCAGTGGTGTTTTGTGCCGTGATGGCCGTGACAGCCGTCACGCCGTAGACACCCATTGCCGCAAACGTCTTCACGTCGGCCTGGATGCCCGCGCCGGCAACCGAATCGCTGCCCGCGATGGTGAGGACGAGTCTACTTGGCAAAGATGAGGAAGTACTGATAGGGAAGGAACTTGTGTTGTTCGACCAGCGTGAGGCCCGCGGTGTTCGCCTGCGCGATGACCGCGCTTGGGGGTACGCGATCCTGGGGGTCGGGGCCGGGGCCGCCTTCGCCTTCGCGATAGTCGATGATGCCGATGCGGCCGTGCTGCTTCAACGCCCTTGCGACGTTCCGCAGCAGTACGACGGGATCGGCCATCTCGTGGAAGGCGTCGACGATCAATACGGCCTCGACCGAGTTCTGTGGGAGTCCCGGATCTTTTTCGTCGCCCAGAATCGTTTCGACGTTCCCAAGCCCCTCCCGCTGCACGCGCCGCTCAATCGCTTCTTTCATCAGGCGCTGGACGTCCACCGCATAGACCCGGCCGTTGGGGCCGACGCGGCGGGCGAGACGAATCGTGAACCAGCCGCCGCCCGCGCCGAGATCGGCGACGGTCGTGCCGTCGGCAACGTGCAGCGCATCCATGACCTGATCGGGCTTCTGCCACGCTTCGCGGTCGGGGGGCTCGAGCAACCCGAGATCCTGGGGCGCAAAGAGGCGCGTCTTCCGGCCGTCGCGGTTCGGCCGCGGCGGCTGCTTCTGCTGAAGCGCGCTGAGGTCGGCGAAGACGAGCGACAGGACGATGAGGCTGAATGCGAGGCGCGTCATTTGTCTGGCGTCGTCATGCGCTCCGGGGAGAGCAAGGCATCCAGCTGCGCGTCCGTGAGCACGCCGCGCTCCCTGGCGATTTCGGCGATCGACTTTCCGGTGCGCACCGATTCCTTGGCGATCTCAGCCGTCGCGGCGTAGCCGATGTGCGGGCTCAGGGCCGTCGCCACCGCGGTGCTGCGATCGAGCAGCTCGCGCGCCCGCTGTGCGTCGGCGGTGATGCCGTCTACACACCGCGCGCGCAGCGCGTTCATCGCTTCGCGAAGGATGTGCGACGAGTGCAGCGCGTTCCACGCGATGACGGGCATCATCACGTTCAGCTCGAGTTGCCCCGCCTCGGCGGCGACCGCAACCGTCAGATCGCACCCGAGCACCTGATAGCACACCTGGTTCACCATTTCGGGAATCGACGGGTTCACTTTGCCGGGCATGATCGACGAGCCCGGCTGCACCGCGGGCAAACCGATTTCGCTGAGGCCGGCGCGCGGTCCCATGCTGAGCAGGCGAAGATCGCTTGCGACCTTGCCGAGCTCAATCGACAGCCGGCGCATGGCGCCCGAATACGCCGCGATGTCTCCCATGCTTTGCGTCACGCGGAACAAGTTGCCCGCCCGGCGCAGCGGGAGTCCGGTGTACGACCGCAGATAGTCGATTGCCGCGTCCGTATATCTGGCGCTGGCGTTGAGTCCGGTACCTACGGCTGTCGCACCCAGGTTCAACTCGGTCAGCTGGACGGCCGCCGTTTCGAGGTCGTCGGCGCCGCGCTGGATGCAGGCCGCGTAACCCCCGAACACCTCTCCCAGCGTGATCGGCACCGCGTCCTGAAGATGGGTTCGGCCGACCTTCATCACCGACGAAAACTCGCGTGATTTTGCCTCGAGCGAAGCTTGAAGCGCGCGCGCGCTTTCCACGAGCGGCGTGTGATCGAGGAGAAGCGCGAGGCGCGTGGACGTCGGAAACACGTCGTTGGTGGACTGCGACATGTTGACGTGGTCGTTCGGATGGACCTTCGAATACGTGCCCTTGTCCGATCCAAGTATTTCGGCGGCGCGGTTGGCGAGCACTTCGTTCGTGTTCATGTTGTGCGAGGTGCCGGCGCCCGCCTGATACACGTCGACGATGAACTGATCGCGCAATTCGCCACCTAGCACTTCGTCCGCGGCGTGCATGATCGCGCGGCCGATTTCGGAAGGAAGCTCGCCCGCCGCCATGTTGGCGGCGGCTGCCGCTTTCTTGACGAGGATTGTGGCGGTGACGAGCTGGACCGGCGCGCGAAGACCGCTGATCGGAAAGTTTTCGGACGCCCGCTGCGTCTGGATTCCATAGTACGCATCGGCAGGAACCGCGTGCTCGCCCAGAGGGTCGCGCTCTATGCGATGCATGAAACTACCATCTATACTACCCCGATGCTCCCACGGTTTTTGGACAGCGTGCTCGACCTGATCGTCAGGACGTCTACCGATCTTCCGCCCGACGTGCGCGCGGCGATGAAAGGCGCGATGGCAGCCGAACCGCCGGCCAGCCGCTCGTCGCGGGCGCTCACGATCATCGCCGAGAACATCGACCAGGCCTCGAACGTCGAAGGCGCGATTTGCCAGGACACCGGCATGCCGACGTTCGAAGTGCACGTCCCGCGTGGAGCCGATCAAATCTGGATGCGCGCGCAGATCCGCGAGGCGGTTGCCAGGGCGACACAGCTCGGCAAATTGAGGCCAAATTCAGTCGATTCGATCACGGGGGAGAACTCGGGGAACAACCTCGGCCCCGGCACGCCGATCATCCACTTCGATCAGTGGGAGCACGACGAGATCGAAGTGAAGCTCCTCTTGAAGGGCGGCGGCTGCGAGAACATGAATATTCAGGTACTCGCTTCCGGCCGAGTTGCCGAACCTCGGGCGGGCCGACCGGACGCTCGAAGGCGTCCGCAAATGCATCCTGCACGCGGTGTGGAACGCCCAGGGCAAGGGATGTGCGCCGGGCGCGATTGGCGTCTGTATAGGCGGCGACCGTACTTCGGGTTACCTGCACGCCAAGGAACAACTCTTCCGAACCCTCGATGACCTGAACTCCGACGCGCGGCTCGCCGAGCTCGAAGCGAACATCATGGGCACCGTAAATTCGCTGGGCATCGGAACGATGGGTTTCGGCGGGCAGGTGAGCCTCATCGGCTGCAAGATCGGCGTCTTGAACCGCTTGCCGGCGAGCTTTTTCGTGTCTGTTGCATACGACTGCTGGGCATTCCGCCGGCTCGGCATCCGCCTCGACGCGCGCGATGGCTCGATCACACGATGGATGTACCGCGATCCCAGCAACCCGCTGATTCCGATGATCGATCAAGAGGGGTTTGTCAGGACCGGCCGCGAGATTCCCCTGACCGCGCCGCTGGACGAAGCCACGGTGCGAGCACTGAAAGTCGGCGACGTCGTCCTGGTGTCTGGAAGGATGTATACCGGCCGCGACGCGGTGCACGCACACCTGATGAAACACGCGCCACCGGTGGATCTGAACGGCGCAGTCCTGTATCACTGCGGCCCTGTGGTGAAGAAGGATGGCGATTCGTGGACCGTCACCGCCGCGGGTCCGACCACCAGCATTCGCGAGGAGCCGTATCAGGCCGAGATATTGCGTAGATATGGGGTCCGCGCCGTCATAGGCAAGGGCGGTATGGGCGCAAAGACGCTGCAGGGTCTGAGTGAATCCGGCGCGGTCTATCTGAACGCGGTAGGTGGAGCGGCGCAATTTTATGCGCGATGCATCGAACGGACCGACGGAGTGTCCCTGACGGAGTTCGGAACACCCGAGGCGATGTGGCATCTCTGGGTGCGCGATTTTCCCGCCATCGTCACCATGGACGCGAATGGCAACAGCCTGCACAAAGACATCGAGACCGAGTCCGCGCAGAAACTCTCGGCTTTGAGTACGTAGTGTCCGGCTTTAGCCGGACCGGTTCCACGGCTTTAGCCGGACCTAACACGATCGAAACGCTTCGATCGCTGACAGGTCGAACATCTCAGGCCGCCCGTACCCGCGCTCCATCGCGCCGCGGTCCAAGTCCATCGTCGCGAGATCGTCAATCGCCAGCAACGGAAACGGCGTGGCCGCTTCGACGCGAATGACCTTGGTATAGCCTCCGCACGCGCCGCAGAGCTCGACAGTTCGTTCAGGCCGCTCCAGGTCTGGTGCGGCGACGATGAATTGTTCGCCGGAGTGGCCGCAGTACGCGCAGCGTCGAGATCCCAGGTGCCAGCCGAGCGTGCAATAGGAGCAGCGCAGCGTGTGGAGATCTGCGATCGCTTCGATCAGAACCGGCCACGATCCGCAGCATGGGCAATAGCCCCGGTCCCACTCGAAAAAGGGGTCGGGTGCGATTTTCCCTGACGCCACCGGAAAATCACAGCCGACCCCTTTTTCGATCGTCGAAGCGAGGCGGTGCGCCAGAGGCGAGCTGCCGAGCTCCCCGATCAACCACAACAGGTCAGGCGAGAAGCCCATGTGAAGCGCGCTCGTCCGCATAGCCGCCGGATTTCGCGCGAGCGAAACGCGGAGCAATGAATCCGCGTCTATAGAACCGGTGGCCAGCGCGTCGCGGATATGGAGTGCGCTGTCCCCGGCGCCTCCTTCGGCAAGTACCGTACACAGAGGACGCAGCGCGTCTTTCAGCCTTGGCGGGATGGTGATTGGCTCGTTGTGCAGCGCCGGCAGACCCCGATCCCATTTCGCCGCGATCGACTCCGGCGTCAGGACGAACAGCGGGGCGTCTCCCAGGGTCTCAGCCGCGTCGAGCACGATTGTCAGGATCCGCCGCTGGAGCACCGCAGACGCGGCCAGTTCCGGCTGAAATGACGCAATTTCGGCCCATTTCGTGGCCGCGAAGCGAAGGACCGTGTCCCGGTCGAGAGTCCGCACGAGGGAGCAATATTGTATAATTTCCATGTCTGGTTCCGAGGTTTTACTCAGGAGAAATCACATGATTAACGTGTCGTCCGCGGCAGCTTCCAAGATCACCGAGCTTCTGACTGAAGAACAGAAGGAGAACAGCGGCCTGCGGGTGTTCGTGCAAGGTGGAGGGTGCTCGGGTTTCCAGTATGGGCTGATGATCGAAGAGGCCGGCGGCGACGCCGATCAGGTATTCGAGTCCAACGGGGTCAAGCTCTACGTCGATCCCATCAGCATCCGCTATCTGAAGGGGGCCGAAGTAGATTTCGTCGAGACGGTCACCGGCGGCGGCTTCACCATCAAGAATCCGAACGCCACGTCAACGTGTGGATGCGGCTCGTCGTTCACGACGGAAGAGGGCGGTGACGGCGGACATCATCACTAAGGAGCCCGGAGGGCAAGGGCGCATGCAATCCATCGACGTCGAACGCGTGCGCCCCGCCGGGGGTAAGCGGTCCAGCAAACGCGACTTCATCGTCACGGCCTTCCTGCGCCAGGAGGGGCACCTCAGCGCAGACGACCTGGTCGATCTGATCCGCAAAGAAGATCGCGGCATCAGCCGCGCCACTGTGTACCGCACGCTCCAGTGGATGATGGATGCGGGCATTGCCCGCAAAGTGGACTTCGGCGAAGGCCGTTTCCGTTTCGAGCACTCATACCGCCATCCCCGTCACTTTCATCTAATTTGCAAGTCCTGCAACCAGTCATTCGAGTTTCTCAGCTCCGATATCGAGGCGCTGATCGAAGAAGTCGCCGCCGCCAGGAAGTTCGTCGGCAAGCAGAGCGTCGTCCAGATTTATGGCACCTGCGACGAGTGTCAGACGGGCAAGCCCGCCGCGGCGAAAGGCGGTACCACCGAAATGCTCTTCGCGCGTGATGCGCTGCGGATGGCCATCGCTACCGAGCGCAGCGGCCTGGAGTTCTACACCCGCGCCGCGCGCATCACCCAGGACGCGCGCGGGCGAAGCGTGTTTCAAAAGCTGGCCGAAGAAGAAAAGGAACACCTCGGCACGCTCGAGGCAAGATACGCGCAGTTGCTGCAGGCGGATCCCGAGCTCGAGTCGCGCCCCACATTCCTCTTCTTCAAGGGCGCCGCGAACGGCTTGTTTGCCGAAGGCGCTGAGCGGCTCAGCAAAGGCGTCAACGATCAGCAGGCGCTGCTCATCGGCATCAAGTGCGAGCGCGGCTCGCATCGTTTCTTCAAGAAATACGGCGAGCGGTTCGAGGACTCCGAAGGCAAGCAGATCTTCATGGAGTTTGCCGCCGAAGAAAGGCAGCATCTCGAACTCCTCATCCGCGAGTACAAGCTCCTCGTCAACCGGAAAGGGCGTCGGCGGCCGGTCAAGAACGCTAAAGTTCGCCGGCGCGCGCACGCTTGATCGATCTTCACCTCCATACCACCGCCTCCGATGGTCTTTACGAACCAGCCGTGCTGGTGGACATGGCCTGGCGGGCGGGCATCCGGACAATGAGCGTCACCGATCACGATACCGTCGCGGGGCTCGATGAGGTCGAGCGCTCCGCTAAAGCATCGGGCATCGACTTCGTGCCAGGCATCGAGATCACCGCGGTGCATGAGGGGCGCGATGTACACGTGCTGGGATATTTCATCGATCGCACCGACCCTGCGCTCGCAGAATTTCTCGAGCGCGCCCGGGCCGATCGCCTGCGCCGCCTGAACGAGATTGCCGACAAGCTCGCCGACATGGGCAAGCCGATCGGCCGGGAGGCCTTGACAGCGGGTAGACCGGCGGGCGCGTCGGTCGGCCGTCCGATTGTCGCGAAAGCGCTGGTCAAGGCCGGCCATGTGGCCGACATCCGTCAGGCGTTCGAGCAGCTAATCGGCGAGGGAAGGCCGGCTTTCATTCCTCGGGGCGGCCCCCCGCCTGCCGGCGTGATTGGCATCATCAATCGGGCCGGAGGCATCGCATCGCTCGCCCACCCCGGTGTGCTGAAGCGCGACGACCTGATTCCGGGCATGGTTGACGCCGGGTTGACGGCGCTAGAGGCCTTCCACAGCGACCATGATCCCGTGACAACGGAAAGGTATCTCGCCATGGCCGAGCGTCACGACATTCTCGTGTCTGGCGGATCCGACTACCACGGCGACAAAGAGCGGCGCCGCGCCGCATTTGGCACCGTCGGTCTGCCGAAGGCACGCTTCGACAAGCTGAAAGCACGCGTCAAAAACGAAAGCTGACATGGCCGCAGCTCTGTTGACCGCGATCTTCGCGTCCGTTGCGGGCATCATTGCCGCGATCTACCTCGGATACAGCAGCACGAGTAGCGCGTCGCTCGCCCAGCACATTTCCATCGGCATCTTCAGCACGATGATTACGCTGCTCGCGCACTCGATGATGATGTTCTACTTCCTCGGCAAGACCAAAGCCGTCCGCGAGGCCGCGGCCGAAGGTGGTCTGTCGCGCGACTTCGAACGGCGCATGGCCGTCGCGCGGGCTCCCGTCTTTTCCACAGCGACCCTCGCGATGGCCGCCACCATGACGACGGCGCTCCTTGGCGCCAGTGTCGATACTGGCGTCGTACCGTCGTGGGTGCACGCCGTTCTCGCCATCGCCTGCCTGCTCGCGAACGCGCGCGCGATCCAGCTCGAGATCAAAGCGCTGCTGGAAAGCAGCAGGGTCGTCGCCGAAGTGAACCAGCTGCTCCAGTAGTGCCGCTATTGCCGCTATTGAATGACGCACTCGTCATCGAAAATGTCGAAAAGCAGTACGGCGGATTGAGACCGCTGCGGATCCGCCAGCTGAGGATTCCGCCAGGACAGGTTGCGATGCTCGTCGGCTTCGACCGCCCAGCGGCGGAAGTGCTCGTCAGCTTGATCACGGGCGCGGCGCTACCCGACGCAGGCGACATATCCAGCCTGGGCGCCTCGACACGCCACATCGTCGACAGCGACGAGTGGCTGGCATTCGTCGAGCGCTTCGGCATCGTAAGCGACCGGATTGTGCTGCTGGACGCGATGACGGTGGCGCAGAATCTCGCCATCTCCTTCGACCTCAAGCTCGAGCCGGTGCCGCCGGAGATCATGGCGCGCGTGACCGCTCTCGCAGAGGAAGTGGGGATCGCTGCGGAGGCGCTCGATACGCCGGTGGCTCAAGTGCCGCCGCTTCTTCGCGCCCAGATCAACCTGGCGCGCGCGATTGCCTTCGACCCCGAAATGCTCGTCCTCGAACATCCGACGGCAACCCTCTCGGCGGACGATGCGCAAAAACACGCCGCCATCGTCAAGCGGGTATCCGCTCGACGCAGATTGACGACGGTTGGTTTGTTGATGGATGAGAAGTTCGCGAAAGCGACCGGCGGCCGGCTGCTGTCCTGGCAGCCGGCCACCGGTGAGTTGAGAGAGCGGTCGTCCTTGCGCTTCTGGTAGGCGCCTGCCGCGCGGAGGCGGGCTACTTCTGCACGTTGACCGTGATGGTCTCGCAGAAGCCTTCGACCGTCCGGTGCAAATCGTCGCCGAGCTGAAGCGTCAGCTTGTGTTCTCCCGGCTCGAGCTGCACGTCAATTTCCGTCGCGCCCGTACCGAAGTGGACCCACGACGGCGTTCCCTTGACGATTTCCGTGCCCGGGGGCAGGCATTCCATGTCAATGCCGAGGTGATGATGACCCATGCCGGCGCGAACCTGGTCCGGGGTGATCGGGTCCTTCGGGACCGGAGCGAGCTCGTAACCTTCGAGTCCGAACCGGGCCTTCACCGGACTTTTCACGGTCGAGCCGTTCTTCGGCTCGACGAAAAACACGCGACGCCCAGGCGTGGTCGGCGTCGCGGGAGCCGCGGCTGGTGCCTCGGCGGCGGGCTGTGCCGGCGGTTCCGAACCGCCGCACGCGCTGGCAGCAACAACAAACGCCGCGAGCGGCATTGACTTCACGAACGTTCTCAAACGTGACTTCTGCATCGTTGACTCTCCTCATGTGGCGCAACTGAAGTTGCGCCCTGATGTCGAACAAGACCCCTCGAAATCTTACTTCTCGATGACGCCGCAGGCGATCGGCGTGCCACCGCCGACGCCCTGACCCTTGGTACGGTACCCGAGATGTTTTCTCCGGTGACCTTCGCGGCGGCCTTCTGAATTACGTTGAGATTCACGGTGATTCCGCGTGCAGGTTGTCCCGCTGCGGCGCCGCCGCCACCGCCTCGCCCCTGGCCGCCCCCGCCCTCCAGGGCCTTACCCATTGCGATGTCTCCTGCTGCTGGTCACGTCTAGCGTTCGATCACGCCGCACGCGATCGGCGTGCCGCCAGCGACGCCTGAGCCGGTGGGGCCAGGCACCAATGGGTCGAGATTCTGATGGATCACAATAGCCGAGCCGTCGGCGTCGAAAAGACCCGTCGGTCCGCCCATCGTGACACGTGTCGAAAACACGTTGTATTGGCCGCTGCCGTTCGCACCCACGGTGATATTCGGCAGGTCCCCCATGTGGTAGGGATGATTGACGTCTGGGTCGGGGTTGCCTGCGGGGCCGGGATCGAAATGTCCGCCGGCGCTCTTGAAATCGGGCCCTTCACAAAGCCCAGTCGCATGTATGTGCACGCCGTGCATGCCCGGCGGCGCGTTTTGCACGGTGAGGGCGATCTGCACCATATGTCCGTTGCCGCCGTTGGCAATCTCGTACAAGGTCGCCGTGCCGGTCATGCCGTTGCTGCCCTTGATCGCCGCACGCGCCGCTTGTATCGGTGATCCTCCGCGCCCCTGGCCTTGCGCAAGGCTGGGATCGGCGGCAACTGGCGGCGGGTTCGCGGGCGGCTGCGCCGGGCCCGCCGGGGCCTGCGCAGCAACAATCGCCGTCGCGAGGCCGAACGCGGCCGCGGCGGCAATCGTCATAAGGCGTCCACTTGCCATAAGACCTCCTGGTGGAGACACTTTGAGATTGCTGATATTGTAGAGCAAGACCGGCTACGAAGGAGTGGCGCTATGCCTAAAGGCACGATCAAAAGACTCGTACGGGATCGCGGCTTCGGCTTCATTCGCGACGATGGAGGACAGGAATGGTTCTTCCATCGCAGCGGCGTCCAGGGAAGCTTCGATTCCCTTGCCGAAGGGCAGCGCGTCACGTTTGACGAGGAGTCGTCTCCGAAAGGTCCGCGCGCGGGTAACGTGCGATCGGAATCCTGATCGCTGATAGTCGTTCTCTTCGACATCGACGGCACTTTGATTCGGACCGGCCGCGCTGGCACTCGCGCGATGAACCGCGCGTTTGACGATCTTTTCGGCGTCGCCGGCGCGTTCGACGGCATTCAGATGGCCGGCCGTACCGACCTCTGGATTCTCGCCGCTGCTGCATCCCGCGCGAACGTTGAACTCACGCCGGAGGTCTTCGTCCGTTTCCGCGATCGATATCTCTCGCGACTCACCGAAGCGCTCGACGAGCCTGCCGCAGGAAAGTGCGTGCTTCCCGGTGTGTCCGATCTCCTGGCGGCAATCGAGACGCGACCCGACATTCTGCCTGCGCTCCTCACCGGAAACTGCGAAGCGGGCGCGCGGATCAAGCTGGAGCACTTCGGACTCTGGAAGTTCTTCCGGTGCGGCGCGTATGGCGACGAGGTGACCAGTCGCAACGATCTGTTCGGCGTCGCCGTCGAGCGCGCGCATGCCTGCGGCTACCGGCATGTGCACGCCGCGGATGTGATCGTCATCGGCGACACCGTGCTCGACGTTGCCTGCGCGCAGGCGGCAGGCGCGCGTTCCCTCGCTGTTGCAACCGGCACGGCTGACATGGCTGAGCTTCGCGCGAGTGGAGCCGATACAGTTCTGGAGAATCTCAGTAACACCGAAGAGATTCTGGAACTGCTCCCGGCAGGCAGTAGAACGCGGTCCTAGCCGGCCGTACAGACCTGAAGTACGACGACGTTGTCGGAGATTTTCGCCGACGAAGTCGATTGGGTCCGCCGCCGGCTGGCGACGGCAGGAAAGACTAACCTTCTACGAGACGGACGTCTCCAGCGCGCGGTCCCTTCTGAGATTCCTCAGGAGTGAACTCGACGCGCTGACCCTCGCGGAGCAGCTCGAAGACGGCGCCGCGTACGGAGCTGCGATGAAAGAAGTGCTCGATTCCGCCTTCATCGCGGATAAATCCGAAGCCCTTGTCGATCAGAAGCCGTGCGATCGTACCGGTCGGCATACCCGTGTCCTCCGAATGTTCCCGGCCGTCTGCTAAAAGCCGTGTAACCTCTTGGAGATCCGGCCTTTGGGAGCCGCTCCGGTCGAGAACGGGGCCAGTGTAGGTGCTTCACCCTATGAAGTCAAGATGATACAACTTGCCACGTTTCGTCTTCCTCTTCTTCATCCTCGTCCAGTTCGTCGGCGTCCGCGTCCGGATCGGCATCCTCGTCAAAGTCTTCATCCTCAAAGACTTCGTCGTCTTCTTCGTCGTCGGTATCGGGGCTGGTGTTCATGGCGTGCCTACGCAGAAAGTTATTCGGCGGCGGGTTTGGGTGCGGCGGGGGCCGCCGCTGCCGCGCCGGGTTGTGAGGGATATGTCGTCCAATAATGCCGTCCGCACTTCTGGCACACCCAAAACTGATTGGGTTGCCAGGGCGTCCCGGGTGGCGGGTCTCTGAGATCCATCTGATCGCCGCAGCGTTGGCACCGAACCTTCACACCCACATCACTCATGCCGGAATTCTATAGTAATTGGGACCGCTCAACATGATTCCGGGGATTGTCCTGGCGGGAGGAAGGTCGTCGCGCATGGGACGGCCGAAGGCGTTGCTGCCGATCGGCGGCAACGGCGAGACGTTTTTCGATCGTGTCACGCGCACGCTGCTCGATGCCGGACTCGACGACGTCGTCGTTGTTGTCGGTGCGGATGCGGAGGCGATTCGCGCCGCAGCCGCTCCTCGCGCCGGTGTACGCATCGTCGACAATCCGGATCACGAGCGCGGACAACTGACCTCGCTGCTCGCCGGGCTCGACGCCATCGCCGGCGGGCACGTTGAAGCAGCGCTGGTGACGCTGATCGATGTGCCGCTGGTCTCCAGCGCCACCGTCCGCACACTGCTGTCGGAACGGCGCGCGCGCCCCGCGCCGATCATCCGTCCCGTATCGAACGGACGTCACGGTCATCCTGTGATCTTCGATCGCGCACTGTTTGGCGAGCTTCGTGCCGCAGATCCGCGGCAGGGCGCCAAGCCGGTTGTCCGTTCGCATACAGCCGCTATCGTCGACGTGCCGGTCGATGACGAGGGTGCGTTCACCGACATCGATACGCTCGAAGACTACGAACGTGTGTTCGGCCGCCTTCGTTAGTCTCTACAACCCCAACCGTATTCCGCCATTCAGAATCCGCCCTTCGAGCGGCCCCCATGCGTCGACGGTCCACACGCCGAGCGGGCCCGGTGATGGCCTGACGAGGGAATCGTAATTGGTCTGTCGGACATCAGAGAGATTCTCGACGTTGACGAACAGACGCGCGCGTCCCACGCGCCACTCTGCGACGAAGCCCGACAGCAGATAAGGTTCGCTCGCCTCGCGATACGGCGATTCGTCAATGCGCTGGCGGCCGGTATAAAAAAACTCGACGCCAAGCCGGATACTGCGCGTGATGCTCCACAGCCAATCCACACCCGCCGTATGCCGAGGATTGAGCGGAACCTCTCGGCGGCCGTCTCCGTCGGGATCTGCCTCAGTGGACCACACGTACATATGCGTGGCGATCAGATCCATCCCTTCGACGTGGTACCGCGCGATGAATTCGGAGCCGCGAGTGCTGACCGGGCCTGTGGCGTTGAGGATCTCGTTCCCGCGGAGAAACAGCGGGGCACGTATCTGCGATCCGAAGACGCTGGCATTCAACTCGATCGCGCCCCGCTGCCACCCGATGTCGAACGACGCGCTGCGTCCGCGCTCTGGTTCGAGGTCGCCGAGCGGACGGACGTGTGACAGCCCTGCCGCCTCGGTCTCCTCGATGAACGGCGTCGGCGCGACAAATCCGGTTCCCGCTGAAAGACGCACGGTCCATCCTGACCGCGGACGCAGGAGCGTGGAAATGCGCGGGCTGAAGAAGTTCCCGGTACTGGTTGTGAAAATCGGCGCGTGCACTAGCGGAGACGATCGCCCAGGTGGTGGGAGAGAAGTCGTCCTGAACGAACACACCAGGCACGTTGTAGGTGTAGTCGAACCCGTTCACATCTTTCGCGTCATAGCCATCGCGCTGCATTGCGCCGCCGACTACCCAGACGTGCCTCCCGCTCTGGCCTGTGAGGGCGCCCTCGCCGAACCACGTATGGTGAAAATCCGTTTCCGCGTTCGCACCAAACTGGTGGTCGTGCCACTGTCCAAGTCCCGAGCTTCGAAGCGTCAGAAAACGCGAAGTGCCCGCCGGTATCCTCGCGACGACGCCCCCGTCGAAGCGTTGGGTGGTGAGGTTTTCGGGAGACGGTCTTCCGTCGGGAGCCACACGCCCCGGCATGGTTCCGCCGCGGCGGTCTTCGGCCATCGCTCCCGCGGTGAAGAAAATCGATCGACCCGATCCGTCCTCCCACATGAACCGCGGCCGCGCGACAGCGCGGCGGTAGCTCGGCAGATCTGTCCATCCGTCTTCGTCGATGTCGTTCCGTTGCTGGAAATGTCCGCCGCCAAGGAAGCTGTAGCCCCAGTTTCCGTCACCGTGCCCGGACAACCACGCGACGCCATCGGTACCGCCGCGCGTCGTGCGATTAATCAGCAGCTCCTGTTCGGATCCGTTGCGCTGAGGCTGGCGGGAAATCAGGTTGATCACGCCGCCGAGAGCAGATCCGCCGTACAGTGCGGACGCCACGCCCTTGATGACCTCGACCTGCCCCAGGTCCATCGGCGGGATTTGCAGGATACCGATCGTTCCAGCGGGACCATACAGCGGGAGGCCGTCAGCAAGAACTTGCGTATAGCGTCCGCGGAGCCCCTGCACGCGCACGCTGGCGGCACCAAGCGACGGCGACGTCACCTGCACGCGAAGCCCGTTCGTCTCGGTGAGCATCATCGAGACATCGCCGGGGGTCATGAAAACCTTTTCGTCGATCTCTTCCTGCGGTACGACCTCGACGCGAATGGGCTGGTCTTCGACGCGACGGCCTGTGCGCGTCGTTGCAACCACCGTCACTTCGTCTTCGAATGTCGGCTCCTCTTCGTCGGGTTTTTGAGCATCCGGTGACTGGGCGAACGCGCCGCCCGCAAGGAGAAGGCTGACACACGCACCCAGAAAGCACGTTAGCCAACCACGGAGAACACCGAGAAGAAACGTGTTTCTCTGTGATCTGTGTGTGCTCTGTGGTAAATCGAACACGCTATCTGGTTTCGATCGACAGAACTTCGGCGAGGGGCATCACCATGTGCACGCCATTCCAGTGTAGATCACCCGCATAGCGGCGCTTCAGTCCAACCGCACGATTCGCGTCTGCGGCGGCGGCGCGACGGGCGATCGCGCCTTGAAGTAGTCCACAAGCGCGGTGATATCGCCCACGATGACGCTCCGGTCGGTAGCTTCCGAGAACACCGTGAAGCCGTCGCCGCCACCTACCAGGAAATCGTTGGCCGCGACGCGAACGCGGTCCGTTGGCGCAATCCGCCTTCCGTTGATCTGGATCGAATCGGCGTCGACATGTTGCCCCTTGGGCGCGTTTGCCCTGTACCGGTAGGTGAACCCGTCGGAAATCTGGAGGATCTCGGTTGCGCCAGGCGACGGATTGTCGAACTGCTGCTCGAGCAGCCGCTTGATCATGTCGCCGGTCATCGTGAGCGCCATCACGGTGTTGCCGAAAGGCTGCGCGGCGTACAGATCGCCATAGGTCACCTGGCGGGGCTGAGCGGAGGCCTCCCCGGCGCCGCCGACGATGTCGCCGCGAATTCCGCCCGGATTCATGAATGCGACCTCGGCGCTGCCGCGTTCCGCGCTGCGCGTTGCCGCAAGTTGCGCATCCGCGACGACGCTGCCGAGCGGTGATTCTCCGGCGGCGTTCGGCGCGCGCGCGAGATCCCTCGCTACCGATCCGACGATCTGCCTGGCAGTCTGTTCGACGAGTGGCCGGTACTTGGCGACCAGCTTCGACAACGCAGGATCCCTGGCGACGTCACGAGTGACAGTCTGATTCGTGGCTGATGCCTGCACGACGCGGCCCGTGGCCGAATCGATCTCGAGCGCGATGCGCGTCACCATCCGTCCGTACGAAGAGGCGCTCGTAACCAGACGGCCGTCGATGCGGCAGTTGTAGAACGCATGTGTATGCCCCGAAATGACCACGGAGATGTCGGGCGTCAATAGCTTCAGGATCGGCTCGAGGCCCCCGCTGACATTTTCACATCCGTTCGGATCGGGAGTGGAGCCGGCTTGCCGCAGGCCCTGATGAATCAGCAGCACGATCGCGTTGACCCCCTGGCGCTTCAGTTCCTCGGCGTACGAATTCGCCGCCCTCGCCTCGTCGAGGAAGATCAGGTCCCTCGTGACCGAAGACGGGACGACCTGGCTCGTGCCGGCGAAGGTCTGGCCGATGAAGCCGATTTTCACGCCGCCGATCGTGCGAACGGTCGTGGGCGCCAACAACGGCGTGCCTGTCGATTTGTGCATCACGTTCGCGGACAGATAGTCGAACCGCGCTCCGTCGAACCCGTCGCCGTCCTGGCAGCCGTCTTTCGGGTGACAACCGCCTTTGCGGAGGCGCTGCAGCTCCTCTTGTCCCTCGTCGAATTCGTGGTTGCCCACCGACGTGACAGACAGCCCCAGCATATTGAGCGCCTCGATCGTCGGTTCGTCGTGAAACAACGACGAGGTGATGGGCGAAGCTCCAACCAGATCGCCCGCGCCGACAAGGATCGAATTGGGCTGCTGCGCGATCGCATTCTTCACGTGCGTGGCCAGGTACTCCACGCCTCCCGCCTCGACAGAGTTGATTCGCCCGTTCGTGCCGGAAGGCGGTTCCAGATGGCCGTGCAGATCGTTGATGGCGAGCAATTGCACGGAGACGGTCCCGGCCGTTTGGCGCGAGCCCGAGCTGTCGTGCAGAGTCGCGCACGCTGACAATAAGGCGAGGAGCGGTAGGACCGGGAGACAAAGGCGCTGCACCATCGCATCCTACCAGACCGCAATCACGGCCACCGGTCGAGTTCCGACGCGTGGTCAGGCTTCTCGTCAGTGTGTGTGCAAAACTTGTCGGGGGTGCCGCGAGATATGGACATGTTCTGTTTCAAAAGAAAGCCCAGGGTAGTTCCTTCGATAAATTCAACGCTGGTGACTGTGATGATCGCGTGCGCGGCCAGCGCAACCGGTGTGCTACACGCGCAGGATACAGCGTCAGAAACAACGATCCGCGGCATCGTTGCGGACCAGGCGATTGCGTGGAACGCTGGCGATGGCGAGGGATACGCTCGCCATGTGGGGCCCGATGTGTCGTTTACCAACCTCTTCGGCATGGTGATGTACGGTAAGCCGGCTTTCGCGCAGCGACACGCCGAGATTCTGGCCACCTTCTACAAAGGTACGAACAAACGCCACGCGATTCGGCGCATCCATTTCGCGACACCTGATGTCGCCCTCGTGGACATCGATAATGAAGTGCGCGGCGTGAAGGCGATGCCGGGCGGCATCCCCGTGCCGCCAGACGGCGTGATCAAGACACAGTTGATGGAGGTGTTTGTCCGTCGAGGCGGCCGATGGTGGATCGAGGCGTATCACAACGTCGACGTCAAGCCCACGAAGTGACGCGGGGAGCTTTCCGTCCGATTTTCATCGAGCAACTCCAACAGATGCGGTACTGCAGACCTTCGTCCTGACTGGCCAACTGAGGGCGCGGAGCCGATAGGGTGTCCAGCACATCAGGAGGATCGAGCATGGCCAAGTCTCCAGTACGAAGCCGAGCAAAAAAACCTAAGCGGAAGCCGGCAGACGTTTTGCGCATTCGAAGGCGTCGCGATGACGGCAACGACCCGCCTGATCGCGACCCTCCGGTTCCTCCGGCCAGCGATCCCGTCGTGCCCATGACTCCCGATCCATGGTTTCCCGATATCTCGGTGCATTTCTATGGACTGAACTGGGATCTGGAAAATCTTCCGGCGGGCGATTTCAAACAGCAGCTCACCACGGCGCTTACGGCAGCCTTCCCGGGCATGTCGTCCCGCGTCGCGTTCGACTCCAGCTATTCGGGAATCGATACGCCGGTGAGCCTCAGCATCGGCCTGTGGACGGGCGCGCCCCAGCCACAATACGACGCAGCGCGGCGCCGCGGACTTCTCGCGCTCCGGTCACCGGGGAAACGGGCGATGTCGGCTGAAGCGCTGCTCAACGTGCAATATCTTCGAGACTCCATCGTTCGGGCCATTCCTTCGAGCCAAACTATCAAGCTCGTCGATGACTTATCACTCACCCTGAACCTCGTGAGCTCCAGCGTGAGTGTTGTGCTTCCGTCGACATTGCACGTGGTCGCAAGCTACAGCGGGTGGCTGCCGTCGCTGGGCGCGGTGGAACCGTCGGTCGACACGAGCATTACATTCGGCGCGAACAGCGGAAATCTCACTCTGTCGTCGACGCCCCTCAACGCCGGGGACTATGGCGCTGGCCAGCTGATCCTTCGCAACCTTTTCAACCCGTTCGGCATGGCGGTCTTGATTCTTGGCGGAATCGGCCTGGGCGGTTTCGTCATCCATAACCTGGGAAGCAACCTTCCCGCGCTACCCGGGCTGCCAGCCCTGCCGCTACCCAATCCGGCGAGTCTGCTGCCGCGCAATATCCCGCTGGACACGCTGAAGATGACGCTGCTGTACCAGACGCCGGATATTGTGACGCGCGGGGCATCGGCAGGCACACCGACGGGCACCGTCTTGAATCCGGGCCCGGTCGCCGGCGCAACCCCAGGCGTGCAGGTGCTTCACCTTCCGATGGCATGGAGCATCGTTTCGCGCGCACCGGCACTCACTGTGACGGGGCCAACGTCGGCGGCACTCGAGAGCGGTGTCGCCGAACTGACCTACCGCGCCAACACAACCGACATGGTGAATCCAACCTTCGCGTGGACCGTCGGTGGTGTTGCACAACCAGGCAAGGCGGGCGCCACGGCGAAGCTCACATTGAACGCTCAGACGAAAGTCGTCGGCGCCTCGAAGAACTTCGTCATCGGTGCACGCGCGATCGACGGCGTCGTGCCGTCACTCAGCGCGTCGAACAGTCTCACGACGCACGGGACGGTAATCAGACCGAGCGCCGAGTACGAACGGGATTCGCCAGGCGGGCCAGGAGGGCGCTGGGACTAGACGAGAGAGCGTCATGGGCGTAGAGCACGACCTTGGACAAAGGCGCGCGGTCGCTGCTATGATCGAACGTTAGCTTTCCCTCCGAACGTGGGCCAGTAGCGCAGTTGGGAGCGCGCATGAATGGCATTCATGAGGTCACCGGTTCGATCCCGGTCTGGTCCACCATCCTTTCATTTCCATCGATTTCCCGCAAATAGCTGAAGGCCGGAGCGGTTACGCGGGTTCCAACAAAGCCTTTTCCGTCAAACGCAATTCCGTCGGGAAAGAACAGTTGTTGGAACCGCTGACGCTGTTCGAGTGACGCCTGCACCCACAGGTCTGAGGCGCGGGGGAGAACGCGTTCTGCGAACGCCAGGATGCCTTCTACGTCGAGTTCTTCGAGCTGGCCTGAGTGGCGGTCGATTCGGGCGAGCGTGAGCTCCTCGCGTAGTTTCTCGGCGTGGCGGTCGTACGTCTCGATGTCGATCGAGCGCTCGGAGAGGAACGCTTCGTCCAGACGGTCCAGCTTGTCTTGAATCGCTTTCGCCGCGCGTTCGGCGCTCGCCAGTTCATCTCGCACAGCTGCTTTCCGTGCCTTCCAGATCTGCAGCACTGATTCCTTCAGTAGCCGCATGTAGCCTGGCGTCGGCTGCAGCAGCGCAAGTTCGTCGGCGAAGAGTCCTTCGAGCTTCGCCTTCGTGATGTTGACTGCGCGACAGCCTGGACGGCAGTGGTAGTGCGCGTAGTACTCGCTGCGACCCTTCGACCAGCTGCCCGGTGAGGGCTCGACCACAGGACGCGCAGCGCACGAAGGCGCGCAATGGGAAGTCCGGGAAATGAGGACGGGCTTCGTCGGCCATCACGTAAATGCGGGCCTCGAGCTGCGCGGAGGCGCCGTCAAGGCCGCAGCCCGTAGGGTCGAGCGGAAGCGAGAGCCTTGACGCCTTTTGTCGCGGCCCCCCTCGCGGCGTCAGCCATTCCAACCCGGATGCTGGGACCATAGTGAAAAGACAGCCGTGAAGTTCATCAAGTTCTTGCTCAGATCACGGGTCGGATGCTTCGCCCCTTCCAGCGGACCGACCGCGTTCACACGGGGCACCAACACTCTTTCAGCGTGGCGTGAGCGACCACGTCCGTGGCCGCAGGCTTGGCAGGCCAAGCGGCCATTTCGCGTGGTCGCTCACGCCACGGGATTGCTATTGGCGACCGCTCCGGCAGTGGCGCCACCATGCGGGCGGCACGGAGCGCCGCCCGACGACGACGGCCTATAACCTGCGTGGAGAGAGTCCGTTATCTTCTGCACTCGCCGCGCGCGAATCGTCCGTCGCGAGGTGGAAGGATCGTTCAACTCTCTGCTGTCCAGGGGGAACACCTCGCGCGAGGGCCTTGTTCCCCCACCGTGTTCCCCCCTTGGAGCGTCAAGCCGACAGAGATCGCTCAGCGCCTGACCAGCCACCCTATGAACTACTCCGTCACCTTGGCGCCCGGCTTCATCGCGCTCGTGAGCGGGTGACGGGGTGCTAGGATTGACCTCGCCTGAAGGCTCAAATGCCGACCTTCCCGGAGTGGTGGAGTTGGGATCTTTCGTTCACTGGCCACGCCGAATTGCGCATGGAGCAGCGAGGCGTGACCGAGGTGGAAGTCCGCGCTATGCTGGAGAGAGCCACCGGGTTCGAGGCCAGCGTCGTGGAGGCCAGATTCATGATCCACACCAAACGCGCGCAGAGTCCCTGGGTTGTGATTGTCGAAGCAGACGCCGAGGCCAGGTTGCTCGTCGTCGTGACCGTTTACGAGGTGTCCCAATGACGGAGCGCTCCCTCCAAATCACCTATCGGAAGGGCCGGGCGTTCGCGGCGTACCTGCATCTGTCGCATCCAACCGGGGAAAAGAGTGCAAAGACGGTGGCTTCGAAGGACGGGCTTCTCATCGTCGATTACGGCACCACTGGACAGCCCGTCGGAGTCGAAATCACTGCTCCGCAAGCCATGCCCCTTGAACGACTGAATCAGTTACTCGCTGACCTCGGCGAGGCGCCCCTAGCCGAGCAAGACTACAAGCCCGTTCTGGCCGCCTGACGTCGCGCACAGTCAAACTTCTCGCAGCATTGCCTGTCGCTCGCTCGTCCACGGCAGCCAGCCTTACCGAGGGCGTTGCGCAGGCCACCGCTCCAATCGCAAGGCAACTCAGCTAAGCTACGGCCAATGAAACCGGTCATCGTGGCCTTGCTCTGGCTCGCCATCATGACGTCGGCGTTCGCGCAGGCGCCTGCGGCCGGATCGCAGGACGTCCCGCCTCTCGTCGCTTTCGTCAACGTCAACGTGATCCCGATGGATCGCGAGCGTATCGAGCAGCGGCAAACTGTGGTCGTTCGCGGAGACCGAATCGTGGCGATCGGCGCCACAGGTGAGGTTTCTGTACCAGAAGGCGCGATGGTCATCGATGGCACTGGCGGATATCTGACGCCAGGTTTGACTGACGCTCACGTGCACCTCCCGGGAACGGTCTTCGCGCGTAGTCGCCCTGATTTTGGCGATGCTCCCCTCTACCTCGCGTTTGGTGTCACCAGCGTGATGAACCTTGGGGGTACTGCGACGGACCTGGAATGGAGGCGCCGAGTCGAAGCGGGTGAATTGCTCGGGCCGACGATCTACACCTCAGGAGAGTTCGTCAACGAGCCGCGCGTGAACACGGTCGAGGACGTGCAGCGGGAGGTCGATGCACACGTTCGTGACGGGCAGGACATTATCAAGTTCCGCGAGGTAATGGATCCGTCCGGCAGATTCACCGCCACATCTCGCGGGCTCTCCCTACCGGTCTACCGGAAACTGAACGAAGCCGCCCGCGAGGCTGGTATTCCGCTTGTGGGTCACGCCCCCGTCAATCTGGGGCTGGATGCGCTGTTGGAGACGCGCCAAGACCTCGCTCACTCCGGTGCGCTATCGAACATCTACTTTCTCCCGCTGGCCAGCAACACCAGACTTCTCGTAGTCACTGGCGCCGCGTTTCTCGTCCTGATTGCTCTCGCGACAAGTTGGGGTTTTGCGGCGCTCATTGGTCGGTGGCGGCCCACCAGCGCTCACCGTTCGCCCACGCAGTCGCGGATTCGAAGCCTCACGCGGTGGGTGCTGGTTGCGGGGGTGATAGCGCTTGTCTGCGCCGCGCTGTTCCTGCCAGGCGGTCCGCTCTTCGAGAGCCTCGCACTGCGCCTGCTGTTCACCGCTATCGCCCTCTTCATCGCCGTCGCCGCCGTCGTCCTTTCACTCCACGCGTTCAACACCTGGAGAGACAACAGCGCTTCCAGATTTGCGCGTATGCAAGCGCCACTCGTATCCGCAACGACGCTGGCGCTGGCATATGTTCTCGTCAGTTTTTGGGTACCCGTCGTGTGGCGAAGTAGTGACAGCGGCATCGAACGACTGGCGCTGCGCGTTCGCGATTCGGGAATCTCTGTGCAGACGACGTTGATCAACTACGAGTTCTTGAGCGGACCCGAGAGGCTGGCGCTGATTCAAGAACCCGCGATGGAGTATCTCGAGGAAACCGTCCGAACTCGATGGCGGCGGCTCCCGCAGGCTGGCAGTCCTGGGTATGCATATCACCGGTTCATGAAAAAGGTCGTCGGCGCACTGCACCGCGCGGGTGTGCCCTTGGTAGCCGGCACCGACGCGATGGGGGTCCCATTGTTGGTCCCTGGAGCGTCGCTTTACCGTGAACTTCAATTGCTGACCGAAAGCGGTCTCACCCCATACGAAGCGCTCCGAGCGGCGACGGTCAATCCGGCGGTGTTCCTGCGCAAGGAGGAAGAATTCGGCACGGTAGCGGAGGGAAAACGGGCCGATCTCCTTCTTCTTGCTGGTGATCCGCTTCAGGACCTGACGCGTTTGAAAGAGCCGATTGGTGTCATGGTACGCGGAAGGTGGCTTGCGCGCGAAGATCTTCACCAGCGCCTTGCGGCATTGGCAGGTAGCCAAACGCGCTAGACGGTAGCGCACAGTCGAACTAGCCCAGATCTCCCGAGCAGGTCGAGCCGCCTCAACCACTGGTCGATCTGGTTCCAACGGGCGCTGGTCTGGTCCACCATCCTTCAAAATGCAGGCGAAAGATGCCGCGCCGTAGCGTCGCAACGCGACGCGGAGGCGGGCTGTTCGCCTCTGAACAAGCTACGGCTCGGCAAGCCAGAAGGCGGACTACTTATATCGGCCTTACCCACGACGCCCGCGCCCGCCTCGCCGACCACAACGCAGGCCGCTGCCCGCACACCGCGCGGTACCGTCCTGGTACCTGCATGTCACTATCGAACTCCCCGACGAGCAACGGGCTATTCAGTTCGAGCAGTACCTGAAGTCCGGCTCCGGCCGCGCATTACTCGGTGACGTCCACGATGCCGGCATAGAGCTGGTTCCGCAGCAGCACGCCGATCGCTTGCGATGTGAGCGGACGACCGCGACGGTTGGTCAAGCCACACGCTCGTCTGCTTGAGGAATTGTTCCTTCGTGTGGAGCGGTCGGTCACGGACTGGATTACGTTCGGGCGAAGTGCTGCGCGACCCTATGTCGCCAATCTTCGATGTCAGGCGGGACAGAGTCCGACGGCGGGTCTTCCCGGTCGTTGTATCACGCCCCGTCAGAGTTCTGGCGGGGCGTGATAGTCACCGCTGCTTACTCCTTGAGACCGCCCTCGGCGATCATGCGGGCGATGACGGCGCGCCGGACCGCGCGCTTCAAAACAGCACGCTTCAGGACGGCCTTCTTGACGGCGCGCCTCTTCACGGCCTTCCTCAGGACGGCCTTCTTGACGGCGCGCCTCTTCACGGCCTTCCTTACGACGGCCCTCTTGACGGCGCGCTTCTTCAGGGCGCGTCTTGCCACGGCTCTCTTGACTGCTTTCTTTGCCAAATTCGCCTCCTTAAACCATCGCGGTTACGCTCGCGACACAGGCTGGGGATCTGCCACAAGATGTGGGGCCTGCTCGTCGATTCGGCACACATTGTAGGGCAAGTTCGCGATTTGTCACAACAACTTTTGCCGTCGCGGACAAAGCGCGCGAACTCGCCCGAGACGCACCGGTTCGATCCCGGTCTGATCCACCACTTCCTAACCACAAGACTCTATGGACTAAATGCGTGCGAGCGCACGCCGTTGCGGCGCGTCGAAAATCCGCCGTGACACCGCGCTGACATCACGACATCGTCGCGTGCACCGTGTGTGCGTCGCGCTCGGACGTTGCAGCAATGGTTTCAGATCGTGCAATAGCGTTTTCAGTGAATGCCGCCGACCGGCTGCGCCTGTTGGAGCGTGCTGACGCAGCGAAGGGAGGGATCAGCCGAGCCGTTGCCTCAGGGTCATGAGATGGTGGAGTTCTCGATTTAGCCGCCGTCGTCGACCGAGAGCAATGACGGCCAGAACTGCAGTGATCGCACACTGCGTCATCACGCGCCCTGACGTCAGGTATGTCCCAACATCGAGGGGCATCTCCGCTGCCAGCTGCCGGTATTTCCACGCCACCATGAAAGAGAAGAATCCCGCATATAGCGCCGCCGCCACCGCAATCCCTTGACGCCGCACCCGACAGCTATGAATCGCGAACTCCAAGAATGCCGCTGTCGTCTCGGCCAGCGGTTTCGAAGAGCCCCTCATTCGCTCCAACTGGATGCTCGTCGCCCACGTGATGCCGATGAATAGCCAGACAGCCGCCATAACCAGGACGACTGACGACTCGCCCGACACGGCGGCCCATAGCGTGGTACCACCGCCCATTAGAATCGTCACCGCTACCGAAGCCCAGAACGAGAGTCGGTGACGGCGAATGTCACGTTCGACCCGCTTCCGCAGGTCCGGCGGCACGAAGTTTTCGGTTTGCCATTCGAGCCGCCATGTTTCCAGTTCGTTGTCTGTTTCCATCAATCTTCCTTACAGAGGCTTCGCAGGACCTGTCGTGCCCGTGTGAGTCGAGCGCCCACGTTGCCTTCAGTGATGCCGAGAACATCGGCGATCTCGCCGTACGTCATACCCTCCAGAACCATCGTGACGACCTGGCGATGACCGAGTGACAGTTGTTGAACGGCGGCTTGAAGGCGTTTGTGCTGTTGTTGGGCGGCGAGCGCCTGCTCTGGACTGAGCTTCGCGTCTACCACCTCCAGGTCACCCGTCAGTTCGGTTGTCGGCAGCCGGCGTCGAGCAATGTGCGTAAGGCCCCGATTGTGCGCAATCCGAAAGACGAATGTGCGCTCCGAACACTCACCCCGAAATCGTGGAAGGGCACGCCAGATGGCTACAAAGATCTCTTGAAGAAGATCCTCCCGTTCCGCAGGATCTCGGGCGTAAACGCCGGCAACGCGTCCGAGAGACGGCCCGTGTGCCTCAAGCAGAGCACTGAGCCGCCGCTCGAGATCAGACGGATACAGACAGCCCCCGAATGGGAACACGAGCGCCAGCCGAAAAGTGGTGCATTCTCCCCGAAGCGGGCATTGAGCCGTTTGGACGATAGCCTGAACTCACGGAACGTTCCCCATGACGGTCAGCTCATCGAAGCTGTAAGCGCGACCATTCGTGATGACTGTGTCCACTCGTTTGACATTGCCGATCTCGGTGACCGGATTGCCTTTTAGGAACACGACATCGGCTTCCAAGCCGACGGCAATTCGCCCGGTCCGCTCTCCCAGACCCACACGCTGAGCACCCAGGGATGTGCTGAGCCGAAGCACATCCCATACTGGAATTCCAGCTTCGACGTGCAGCTGCAGTTCACGGGTATACGTCGGCGTACCGCCGTGGCCATCGGTGCCGATCATCAACGGCACCCCGGCCTCGTAGAGTCGTCGGGCGAAGTGCAGGACCCTCGGCATCACTGCCCGCGCGCGCCGAAAGTCGTCTTCCGTCCATCCCGTGGCGCTCGCCTTGAGTTGTCGATTACCCGCCTCCCGAACAGCGGGATGGCTGTACTTGCGTTCCTCGATCGGAAAGATCCGGTCGATGTCGTCAACGTTGTAGACGAGTTCATTGACCACGAGCGTCAGGTCGACTCTGATCTGTTTCTTCACTAGAAGATCGATCATGTGCCGCATCAGGGGGCCATCGAGATCGACGAGCTCAAACCAGCGGTACATGAACTTCGAGTCGGCCCCAAGGCCTGCCACGTACTGTTGGCGCAACTCTGGCTCAAGGACATCGGGGCTGGTTGGCAGTGCGTGCGTGAGGTCGTCGATACCAAGTTCTGCAGCCCGGGTCCAGCTGATTCGATCGAGATGGGCAATCGCACGCAACCCGTTCTCGTGCGCCGCTCTGATGCCTTTCCCCAGTTCATCCTCAGTGAGGGAGACATACAGCTTGAAGTACTTCATGCCCAAGCCAGCCTGCCGTCTGGCTTCCGCATTCCACTCGGCATCGGTTCGTGGGTAGACGAAGGCGTTCCCGACGAAGGGTGGAGGCTGAACGGCAGCTCCTGCATGCACTGCATCTGGACCAATCCAGGCACCAGACCGGACACTCCGATCGTACTGAGCATTCGCAAGAGGATCACCTGCGGGATTGCGGACCGTCGTCACGCCGAATGCTAGCGCCATCCGTGCGTTGAACTGCGTGACGTCATCGATGCTTTCATTGGTTACTGCCGGTGCGCCGTTGACGATGGCGACCTTGTGTGGACCCGCAGTGATGTGTGCGTGGGCATCGACGAATCCGGGCAAGCCGAAACGGCCGGGAAGTGCGCGCCGCGTCCTGAAGTTCTTCTGCGGCGGCTTACCGGACCCGACCTCGCTAAAACGCCCGTCCGTGATGACCAGATAGGCATCGTTCCGAATGGATTTGCTCGCTGGATCGATCAGCGTAAAGCCATAGTACAGATCGGACTGACTGTAGTCGGTGCTGGGTGTTCTGAGGGCGCACCCAAAGACGGCGGCGGCGCATAGAACGCAACCCCAAACGAAGGTCGATGTTTTTACGGAGTTCATGTGGTCGGTCCGGTCTCGGCATGCGAGCCGCTCAGGACAACAGCAACCTGGGTTTGTGGTTGCTGCCGGACAGCAGCACGCGCTCCTGAGTAGGTAGTCTGCTTGCGGCGGATTTCCTTACAGACAGGGCGGCAGACGGAGGCGTCCATCCGGGCCCGGCCCGCGAATCGCGGGGCCGCCATCCCAGAATTGCGTTCGGCTTAACGGCCTAGACAGGGCTGCGGAGGTTGGCGTTGCTCTGGTCCACCATTTCTCAATCCCCGAAAACGCATACAGAAGCGAAAGTTGCAAATACCTCGGCACCGCCGTTGACGGAGTAGTATCCTTCCCTCCCCTCGGGCGCGCCTTATATCTGACAAAGGAGCCAACATGCCGCGATGCCGATCGTTCCAGTTCGTGCTCATCCTCGCAGTTGGCGTCCTGGTCGAGTGCGGTTGCCTGTGGGCGATGCGTGCACGCTATACAACTGATTTTTCCGCGCGCACGGCGGCTCGATGCCGATTCGACGCGGGAACGGAGCGACGCCGCGACTCCGTCAATGGGGTATGCCGTGCACATGCGCGCGAGCGGCCAATTGGGTGCATTCTCGCCTGGGGCCGAGCTCGTTGCCGCGCCCAAGCATCCGCCTGCCGTTCCCGTGACGCGGGTTGGCTTTCTGTCGGGATTTTGCAGATGGACTCGTTCCCGCTGATGGCGACGATCTCGGGAACCCTGATCGACGTTGAGGCTCGTGACCGATTGATCTCACGAACCTGATCGTCCCATTGGACCATCCGCCGTGCGCTCGAACACGGTGACCTCACGATCTGCCATCCCCTAAATCTCGAATCAACGGCTTGGAGATGGTGGACAGATTTGTGCGAGTTCGAACCCACTGATCAATTTCTTCACGGACGACGAGGACGAGCGCGAGCTGTGTCGCCCTTGCTCCTTTTTGCCCCCTTGAAGGCGCCGAAGGGCGACCGATGGGACCCACGCTGCTCGACGTGATTGCTCGAGCAGGATCTCGAAGAACTACTCTGACGTCCGGTCGAAGTTTGACGGACGCGTGCTCAGGCCGCATTTGCAGCAGCGCTGAGCGCCGCCAATCATCGTGTTGACGGCGCGAGCCGCCGCAGCTCGTCGAAGAAGTTGAAAATCAGTGTAACGTGCGTTGGGCCGGCCGTCGCCTCGGTGACCGGCGCCATCGCCACACGCTCGCCGTCCGGATGCAGATCGAAGGTCGCACCGAAGGCCGGCCGGAGCTGGACCGGCGTCTCGCTCCAGACGCGCGGCTTTTCGGCCCGAAACGCTCCGGCGGCCGCCGTATATGGCACGACCATGATCCGCCCGTTTGGCGCCAGGTAGAGCAACTCGCGGCGGACACGTGACCAAACGGCAGTGGTGCCCCCGGCCGTGGAGATTTGCTCCTTGCTTCCTGGTCCCGGAAACGGCCGGACGTAGATCTCCAAGTTCCCGGACTCGTTCGATTCGTACGCCAGCCACTGCCCGTCTGGCGAGAAGCGCGCCTGCTGCTCCGTGAATTGCCCGTTCAGAAATACGGTGGGCGTCCCGGGCTTCCAGCCGCGAGCCTCGTCGCCCTCCAGCGGGAGGATTAGGAGATCGGCGCCCGTCTGCGGCCGGATTTCGGAAAACGCCAGGAAGCGAGTGCTCGGGTGCAATGACCCCGGAAACTGTATGTTCGGACTTGTTGTCAGCCGCGTCGCTTCCCCACTGCCGTCCGCCCGCTGCCAAAAGAGGTTCGACACACCGCTCCGCGCAGAGGAGTAGATCAGTCGTTGCCCATCCGGCGTCCAGACCGGATTGCGGTCCAATGCGGGATCAGACGTCACTTTCGTCAACGCGTCGCGTCCCACATCGTATGCCCAGACGTCCACGTTCGAGGCGGTGTTCGTGAGATAGAAGGCCAGCCGGCGACCGTCCGGAGCGATCTGTACGCCACTCCAAGCGGCCGGCGTGGCTCTGAGTGGCGTCTGTTCGGCCGTCACGAGTAAGCCAGTCGATCGGGGCCGCCACTCCGGTGTCGCCACCCGCGAGGTACACGAGCAAGCCGGTGCGCGAGACGTCCACCTGCGCAACGCCATTGTTGATCGTGCTCACCACGCCCGGCACCGCCGGTGCGGCTGGGCCGGTAACGGTGAACGTGGCGAGATCGAACGGCGCCGCGAAGAGCGTCCCGTCGCGGATCCACGTGAGATGGCCGCTGGAGAGATACCGGCCGAAGAATCCGTTCCGCTGCACGACATGCGGCGTCCCATCGGGCAGTGGCTGCACGGCGAGCCAGGCATTCGAGTAGGCGGCTGGCGTGGTGCTCACAGTGTACAGAACGGCGCGGCCGCCAGGCAGCACCTGCGGCCATCGGTGAGTCGCTTCTCCTTGCGCAGGCGTCGTCAAGCGCTCAGCTGTTCCGCCCGCCGCAGGCACGCGCCAGAGTCCGACGCCGCTCAAGCTCGTCGGCGTAAAGATAATCGCCCCGTCCTCGGTCCAGGTCGCACCGCGTGCGGTTGGCGCGTCCGCCAGTGTGACCGGTTCGCCTCCGGTCACGGCGACCTTCTTGAGCTTGCCACCAGAAAAAAAGCCGAGCCAGTGGCCATCGGGTGAAAAGAAGGGGCCTACAGCGTCTTCAGTGTCTTCCAGCGGAGCGGCGGTCAACTGGTCGAGACGCCGCACGTAGAGGCGCGGCGCGCCGCCGGCATGCGGCTGGGCGACCAAGGCGAGCTGGGTCCCATCAGGGGATACGACGGCGGCGGTGCCTATCGGCGTTGCGCCGTAAGACGCAGACGTAAGCTGCAACGAGGCATCGGCGCCCAGCGTCGCATCCAGGCGCAGCGGCGCGACCGATGCCAGGGGCCGCCGAGGCAGCCACAAAAGAAGCGCCGCTCCAGCGGCGGTGACCGCAACGGCAGACACGACCCACAGCAGCCGCCGCCAGCGCGGCGCCACAAAAACCGCCGGCGCGGAGGGCAGTCGTTCGCTGGTGGAGGGCGTGCCAATCGCCTCAACGATCTCGAGGCGCGCGTCGGCGATATCTGACAGCCGCCCCTTACGATCCTTCTCTAAGGTGCGACGCAGGAGTCTTTGCACGGCAGGCGGGGTCTGCGCGGGCAGCGCCGCGAAGTCGGCCTGGCGCTCGAGAATCGAGACGATCGTGTCCGAGACGGTCTCGCCGGCAAACGCCGGCTTGCCGGTGAGCATTTCGTAGAGCACGCAACCGAAAGCCCAGATGTCGGCGCGCTTGTCCACCGACTTGCCGCGCGCCTGCTCCGGACTCATGTAGGCCGCGGTGCCGAGGATCATGCCGTCGCTCGTCCCGCCGATGGTGATGGTCGGCAAATGAAAAAGATCGTGGTCTGCTCCGTCGCCCGCCGTGGCCTTTGCGAGCCCGAAGTCGAGCACCTTCACCACGCCATCGCGCGTGATGCTGATGTTCGACGGCTTCAAATCGCGATGGACAACCCCTTTTTCGTGTGCCGCTTCGAGCCCCTCCGTGATCTGACGCGCAATCTCCAACGTGTCGGCCACCAGCAGAGGTCCACGCGCAAGCCGGTCCGCCAGTGTGTCTCCCTCCACCAATTCGAGCACCAGCGCATGGCCATGTCCCGTGTCCTCGAGTCCGTAGATCGCGCCTATATGCGGATGATTAAGCGTCGCGAGCACCCGCGCCTCGCGCTCGAATCGGGCACACCGGTCGGCGTCGGCCACGAACGAAAGCGGCAGAAGCTTGATCGCGACATCGCGTCCGAGCCGCGTGTCGCGCGCGCGATAGACCTCGCCCATCCCGCCGCGGCCGATGAGGGCCTGGACCTGATAGACGCCGAGTCGCTGGCCAACACGCACTGCAGGTATGTCGTCGTTGGCACCCGACTCGCCGGTCACGAGAAACTTTTCGGCGGAGATTGGTTGATCGAGCAGCGACTGCACCTCGTGCCGCAGCGCCGCGTCACCGGTGCACGCCTCCTGCAAGAACTCCGCGCGCGTGCTCGCTGGACGCTCGAGCGCCGCGTGATAGATGTTCTGAATACGCTGCCAGCGTGCGTTGCTCATCTCGTCAGCGTCGTGATTTCATCTCGCGCATCAACCACGCCCGCGCCACCTTCCAGTCGCGCATCACTGTCTCGCCAGAAATACCGAGCACCGCGGCGGTCTCCGCAACGCTCAGCCCGCCAAAGAAGCGCAGTTCGACGACGCGGCTTAGCCGTTCGTCCAAATCGGCCAGAGCGCGAAGGGCATCGTCCAGGCCTAACATGTCGAGGCCTGTCTTATCAGTCACGGGGAGCTCTTCGGAGAACGACACTCTGATCGCTCCGGCGCCACGTTTATGTGCACCACGGGCTCGCGCCGAGTCGACCAGAATGCGGCGCATCAATCGCGCCGCCATCGCAAGAAAGTGCGCGCGGTCTTGCCAGTTCATCTGCTGGACGTCAACCAGTCGTAGGTACGCCTCGTTCACCAGCGCGGTCGCCTGCAGGCTATGGTCGGGAGGCTGGCCGCGCATGCACCGCCGCGCGATGCGTTGTAATTCGCCGTGCACGAGCGGTGTCAGCCGGGCGAGCGCCGCCTCATCCCCTCCTCTCCACGCCAGCAGCAATTGGGTGACAGCGGCTTCTGATGTCCGAATGCCGGCATTTTACGTCTTTTTTCGCGGTATGACAGTCTTCGAGCTCGCTTTCCGTCTCTTGGGACAGGGGGGAAAGCGGCATGGCGAACACGGCGGGGCAAGCGGTGGGGGTAACGGTCCTGGTAGCGGGGTTGGCGGGAATTGCACCCGCGGCATTCGGCGCCGAGGCCGAGCTTCCCGCGATCAGGATCCTCATCACGAGCCACGTCGGTGTGGTTCCTCCCGACGTTCTCGTCCGCGCGAAGTCCGAAACCACGCGAATTTACGCCGCACTTGGAGTGAGGCTTGTGTGGAACGATTCCGGGGCTTCACTCCCGCGTCTGGCGATGCTCATTGTTTCCAACCCAGTCTTCGCATCTGCTAAACGGAGGCCGGAAGCCTTGGGCGCCGCGCCAGCAGCGGATCTAGGCACCGGTCGACTCGCTTATGCGTTCTACGCCCGCATAGGGGCGTCGGCAGAGCGGTATCGGACCGATGTGGCGAAGGTTCTTGGCGTTGTCATGGCGCACGAACTCGGTCATCTCCTGCTGGCGCGCGAGGCGCACCGGTCCGCAGGAATCATGAGTGGTCGCTGGGGTCAGTTCGAGATGGAGCTCATTGCTGCGGGGCTGCTGAGCTTCACGAAGGACGAGAGCGAGCTGATTCGAAGGGCAGTCGTTGAAATGAACGCGCACAAAAAAGTTCGGTGAGTGCTTTTCGGTCGCCCATTTCAGACGAGTTCGGATCCCTCGCTCCCAGCCACAGAAAATCTCCTGCGTTTCACAAGGCACTTGCGGCACTGGGTGACTTAACTATCGAACTCGCACAGCTTTCTCGGCCTCCGGTGCGCGGTCTGATGAGCACACCTCCGAGTGCACGGGCCTATTCAATACCTTTGCAATCGCGTGTAGCATGGCGGTATGGCCCGTTCGCTCGACTTGCGCGTCGGGCTGCTCGGGGGCTTCCGCCTGCTGGTCGCGGGCCGCTGCGCCGTCCGCGTCCCGAGCGTCCGACAGCAGCAGATAATCGCCTTCCTGGTTCTCCATGCGCGCAATGCGCCAGTCGCGCGACAGAAGATCGCGGGTTCGCTGTGGCCTGAATCGCGCGATCCACAAGCGCTGACCAATCTTCGCCGCGAGCTACATCACCTGCGGGACGAATGGCCCGCGTTGGACGCCATCATCGAAGCAGGGACGCGCACGCTGACCTGGCGGGGCGAAGACGCGAGCGTCGATGTCGTGGCATTCGAGGCCGCCGCCGAGCGCGGCCTCGCGGGAGACCGCGCAGCACTGGAGGAGGCGGCGCGGCTGTATACGGGCGATCTCCTGCCCGATGCGTTCGGCGAATGGATCGATGCTGACCGTGAGCGTCTTCACCGTCGCGCCGAGCAGGTCGTGGCTCGACTCGTCGACCTCTGCGAACGCGAGCATGCATTCGCGGCCGCCATCGAACACGCGCAGCAGCTGCTTCGCCTCAATCCGCTGGACGAACACGTCTGGTGCGCGCTGATGCGGTCGCACGCCGGCCGCGGGGAGCGGGGCGCGGCGCTTCACGCGTATCAGCAGTGCGCCGCCATCCTGAAGAAGGAGCTTGGGGTCCAGCCGGGCCCGGCGACGCGCATGACGTACCGCGACGTCCTCGACCTCGATGCCGCGACGCTTGCCAGTTCCGCGCCGCCGCGCACGGCCGTGTACCCACTCGTCGGCCGCGATGCCGAATGGCGCACGCTGCGCACGGCCTGGCAGACGGCGGCCGCCGGACGGCCACGACTGGCCCTGCTTGCGCGGCGAGTCCGGTATCGGCAAGACCCGGCTCGCCGACGAACAGGTGCGCTGGTGCCGCATCAACAACGTCAACGCGGCGACGGCCCGCTGTTTCGCCGGGTGAAGGACGCCTGGCCTATGCGCCAATCGCCGCCTGGCTGAAGAGCGATGCGCTGCAGCCGACGCTGGCTCGATTGGACGCCACCTCGCTCCTCGACATCGCGACGCTCTGCCCCGAGCTCGCGTCCGCGCGGTCCGACATGCCGGCGCTGGATCGGCAGGTGGAGAAGGGGCAGCGCCTGCGATTCTTCGAAGCCATGGCGCAGGCGTTCCGCCTGACCACGCCTCTCGTCCTCGTCGTCGACGATCTGCAATGGGCGGACGCCGACACGATCGATTGGCTCCACTACTTCCTGCGGTCCGCCGGTGATGCACGTTGCCTGATTGTCGGCGCCGTCCGCGCCGAAGAGGAGCAGGACAATCCGGCGCTGGGCCGGCTGCTGGCGTGCGCTCGAACACGACGATCTCCTGACCGTGCTGGCGCTCGGCCGGCTCGACCATGCCGCCACCGGCCAACTGGCCGCCGCCGTTGCCGGCGAGCAGCTCGACGAGACGGTGCTGGCGCGCACGTTCCACGAGACCGAAGGTCATCCGCTGTTCATCATCGAGCGCGGACGGATGGCGCTGGCCAAGGGGACGGATGCTGGTGGCGACCAGCCGCGCCAGCAAGTCCAGTCCGTGGTCGCCGAGCGGCTGGGTCTGCTTTCGGCCGAGGCGCGCACGGTCGCGGAAGTCGCGTCAGCAGTTGGACGCGATTTTCGCTTCGACATCCTGGCGCACGCCAGCGACCTCGACGAGCACACCCTCGTCCGTGCGCTCGACGAGCTGTGGCGGCGGCACATCGTGCGCGAGCAGGCCGACGAACGATGGGATTTCAGCCACGACCGCATCCGCGAAGTGGCCTACGCCAGTATCGCGCCGGCGCGCCGGCGCTTGATCCACAGGCGGATCGCGCAAGGACTGGAGTTGCTGTATGCCGACCGCCTGGACGATGCGAGTGCGTCGATCGCGGTGCACCTCGAGCGGGGCGGCCAGGCATCGCGCGTCATCCCGTTCCTCGAACGCGCGGCCGCAGTCGCGATGCGCGTGTCGGCGAACGACGAGGCCATCAGCTGCCTGACGCGCGCGCTGGCACTGCTCGACGCGCAGCAGCCCGCCGGGAAGGATCGCGACGATCGGGAGCTTGCACTGCGCTCGATGTTGTCGGTCGCGCTCAATGCCGGACGAGGATATGCCGCACCGGAAGTCGAGGAGAACCTGAACCGCGTGCTGGCGCTGTCGCATGGCGACGATCAGGACCAGGTGCCGGTTCGGTGGCTCTGGGCCGCATTCACGCTCCGCTTCGTGCGCGGTGACCTGGCGGGCACGCGTGAGATGGCCGAGGCGACGCTCGCGCGCAGCCGGTCCGATCCCTCATGCCGCTGCGAGGCCCACCATGCGATGGCCGCGACGTTGTTGAGTCTCGGCGAGCTGGATGCCTCGCGAGACCACTTCGAGCAGGCGCTCGCGGCCTATGACGAGCGGAACCCGAAACGCTCGGCACTCGGATCGGACCTTGGCGTCTTCGCGCACGCATGGTATGCACACACGTTGTGGCTCCTCGGCGACGAGCCGGCCGCCCTTGCACATGCCGAGCAAGGGATTGCCCTCGCACAACGGCAGAATCATCTCTACAGCCGTACGCTCGCATTGGCCTATGCGGCTCTCCTCCATCAGATGCGTCGTGACGCCGAGCAGGTGCTCGCGTGCGCGCGAGAGCGTCAAAGGACTCTGCGAGCACCACGAGATTGCGTACTACGGGGACTGGGCCGAAATACTGATTGGCTGGGTACGAGGTCACGAGCAGCCCGCAGAGTGGTGTCGAGACGATCGAATCCGCGCTCGAACGGCTCGACACGCAGCGGGCGCACGCGCGTCGCCCGTATTACCTCTCATTGCTCGCCGAAACCTACGTTCGTGGTGGCGATGGGGAGCGGGCTTCTGCGATCCTGGATGCGGCGATCGCTATGGCGGTCGAGCGTGCCGATGTCTGGTGGCTTCCGGCCCTGTATCTCCAGAAGAGCGCACTCGAACCCGCCCCGGCGCGCGACGTGACGCTCCGCCGCGGACTCGACGCCGCCCGCGCGCAGAATAGCCTGAGCCTCGAGCGCCAGGTGCTGACCGCTCTCTCGCGAACGATTTAGGAACGCTTCGACTCATACGCTCTCCTGCCCAGGAGGACACCATGGCTCTCGAGCACCTTGGGCAGGCACTGACGGCGAGCTACGCCATCGAGGGCGGCACGGCGCGGCTCTACGAACGCGGCTTGACGGTCGATGGCGCGGGAGGCCAGGTGGTCATCCCGTTCAAGCTCCCGATGATCGGGTTACCGCAAATCGCCACGGGCCAGCCGCAGAGCGCGGTTCCCCTGGTGCCGTCTGCCATCAGCTTCCAGCACGGCTCGTGGAATCTCGCCGCGCTTGGTGCGGCAATCCGGCGGGCGCTCGCGGGACGTCTCGCGCTGCTTCCCACGGGGGCGCCGCCGGCACCGGTGGCGTTGACCTTCGGCGCGCCGGTCGTCGTCGTCCGTGGCGACACCTCCACCAAGACGACCTATGGCCTGCCGAGCAGCGCCTCCTTGCAGGAGCGGCAGTTGTACGACGTTGCGGTACGGCGCGACGATGGACAGTGGACGTCAATCTCTCCAAACGCCATCTACTTTCGGTCCAGCTGGCACGACTTCGGGATCGCCCACATCACCGATATTCACCTCGGCCGGCGCATCGACTACTTCGCCGGAACGCTGCAGCAACTGGGGCGCCCCGAGGCGGCCGAGCGGATGTACAACTGGAACGATCGGTTCCGCGGCTTCATCAAGTACGCCAACTATCTGCACGGGATCGGCGTGCTCGACGTGATTCTGGCCACCGGCGACATCATCGACTACATCTTCGAGGACGACGACGACCCTTCGGGCGGCGGCAACGCGGTGTTTGCGCGCGAGGTCATTCTCGGGAAGTGGCCCAGCGCGGGATTCGAGGACGTCGGGACCGTTGCGCGTGCCCATCTTCATGGTGCCGGGCAATCACGATTACCGGCGGAATCGCTACCGGATGGTCTTCAATCTGGACGCAGGCCCGATCAACGTCAATCAGGTGCAAAACTACTTGCCGTACAACCTTCCGTGGCGAGACGCGATTGCCCTCAGCCGCGGGGACACCGGCGAGGAGGTGCCGAGGCTGAGCGCCGAGACGGCGGCGAAGATGGTGGAAGTGGACACGAAGATCGAAGCGTTCTCCACGTACCTGGCCAACCGCCACTCTTACGTTATCGCGCTCGGCGACCATCGGGTGGTCATGCTCGATAGTTCCTGGGACGAGGGCATCGTCACCGACAAGCTGAACGCCCTGCGCGTCTGGTGGGGATGGGCCGAGGAGGACGAGAAGACGTTCATCGGCGGCTCGCCGAATTCCGAGGGCGTGTCGAACGCCGAGCTCGCGCTGGTCGCCGAGACCCTGAAGCGCGCCGCGGACGGCGCGCTCGTCATCGTCGGTCTTCACGCGCCGCTGTTCAATCCGTGGGGCGAGGCCTACCCGTATTACCTGCGCGAAACCCAGCGTCCTGTGCTCGGCAAACACGTACCCGCGCATCTGTGTTGGTACCATCTGCCGCGGAACGAGGACCACGACGTCGCGAATCACGCCCGGCAGCAGCACCCCTCGTGGTTCGCGCCGTCGGGCGCGCCAGAACCGGCGTACGTGAAGCGCGGCGACAACAGCGACTTGTTCGACTACGGGGTCTCGCGCGGGCGTGCGAACGACCTGGTGCGATTGATTGCGGGGATCGGCTCACGGCGTCCGGCCGACGTCACGCTCCACGGCCACGTGCATCGCTTCAATGAGTTCCGGATCGCGACGGTCGACGGAGAGCTCGCGTACTTCATGGACTTCTACACCCACAACCCGCGGTCCTACTACCCGGCGCGGCTTCTACGGGACTGGCCGAAAAGTGAGGTCACGTATGTCGAAGTCGTCGACCCGGCGCCGGTCAGCGGCGAGCCCACGCCGCTGCCGTACGAGGCCAAGCACAAGTACGTGGTCCAGGTGCCGCCGTACCCCAAGCCGCTGGCCACCGCTCCAGACGCACGTCAATGGTGGGCCGAGCACCGCCCGCTGGTGCTGCAGACCGAGGCGCTCGGCCCGCTCAAGGATCGGCAGATGAGTTTCGCTGGCTTCCGCGTGCTGTCGGTAAAAGGTGATGTCATCGACAAGATCCATTTCATCGGCACGCAGCCGCTTCACGAGCGCGGGTATCAACTGCCGTGGGAAGAGGCGATCGCGCCGCCGCTGCGTCGGTACCAGCACATCCAGCGCTCCCGTCTTCACGACGCACCTGACGCCGCAGGTGCTCCGTGCGGCTACCTGTCGCCGACCGCCGGTATGCAGAACATCGTGTATCGCGACAGCCGCGGCCGCATGATCGAACTGTGGCGCGACGCGAATGGCGCGACGGGGACGGGCAACCTCACCGCTGCGGCTCACGACGCGCCGATCGCGACCGGCGATCCGTACGTCTATCTCGAGGCTCCAACCGGTCTGCAGGTCGTGCTCTACCGCGGTACTGACGGCCACGTGAACTCCCTGTACTGGTCCACCGGCGACGTCGGATTCGACCATCTGACGAGCTCGGTCGGCGCTCCGAAGGCGGCCGGCAATCCCGTCGGGTACTTCGAGAGTGCCGCGAACATCAACCACGTCATCTACAGGAAGGCGGACGACCACCTCCATGAGCTGTGGTGGACGGGACAGCAGCCCGTCAGCCACGGTGACATAACCGGCCAGGCCGGGGCGCTACGGGCCACGGGAGACCCGTCGGTGATGCTCGATACGGCGCGCGGCGACCACATCGTCGCCTATCGCGCGACTGACGGTCATATTCACACCGCGTACTGGTCGACCGGACCGATCGGCCACGAGAACCTCTCCGGATTTGCGCGGGCACCGAAGGCGTCGGGTGGTCCGCACGCGTACTACACCGCGCACAATGACATGAAACAGATCGTGTATCGCGGGGTCGACGGGCACATCCACGAGCTGTGTGGGGCGGCACCGAAGCCGTCAGGCACTTGGACTTGACGGCCGTTGCCGGCGCGCCGTCTGCATCGAGCGACCCCGTGTCGTTCTACAGCGCTGGCGACGAACACGAAACACGTGATCTATTGCGCAGGCGACGGCCGGCTCATCGAGCTGTGGTGGTTCCTCGCGGGTACGCCGGCGTATGTCGACCTGTCGGTGCAGGCACTCGCACCGCCAGCCGCCGCGCGACCGAGCGCGTTCGCGCATGGGCCCTACCGTCATGTGATCTATCGCGGCCACGACAGGCAGATTCACGAGATCAGGTGGTCCTAAGGTCAGCGGCTTGTCCGGCATCGGTCGACGTCACCCGAATTACACAAGTTCTTGAATCATGCCGCGCTCGCTCTCCGCGACCGACTGCTGGCCAAAACTACAAGCCGTCGGCGTCTGCTGAGAGATTTGTTGCCGCTGACGAAAAGGCGACAACCTGTCCGTCGCCGCTGATGGAAGGCGAGCGACTCGGGCCGTCGGCGCGAGCTCCCGCCAAACCGACGCTAAGGATCCGTGCATCGTCCTTTTGGCGATCCCGCAGCACGACATTCAATGGTTCTGCCGTTTCGGTAATCAGATGAGCCTCATAGACAAGAAAGCGACCGTCATCGCTCAAATCGGGGTGATCGCTATCCATAGGAGCGATCAGACCGGCCATCATGCTCTCCAAAGTGACGGCTCCTGTCGCCCGGTCCAGCACGTAAATGTCGCGTCCGTCATTTGTGTCGGCGTTCACAAGACGCGCGTACGATGTGAAGGCCACATATCGCCCGTCAGGGGTGACATCGATCGACCGGCGTTTCGTAAACGGGTGTCGTGCATCCTGCTGCGGAATCGTCATTGCCGCTGTTGGCTCCAATTCTCGAGACGCATCCAGAACGGCACAAAGCACGAGAGCTCCGGCGACTCGATTCCTCATGTCTACTTCCCAGGAATCACGTGTCCTCGAGCCTCCTGCACGACCCGTAGACCGACGTGCAGCGCGCGCGTGGTTTCGAACACCGAACGGCCACCGTCGGTTGCGCGCACTCCGCTGCGAGATCGGCGGGCCTTCTGTGCGAGATCGACCTCATCCAGCTGCTCAATGATGTGTTCGAACTCATGCGCAATCATTTCGACGTCGCCGTGAGGGACAGTGACGTGGGCCACGATGCGTCCTGCGGAGGATCTCGAAATAGCAGTGATCCCGCGCACGCCACCGGCCAATGGAACGGTCACCATGCGCACATGGATCGTGAGCGAGTCTTCATTGGCGATCCGCGAGCACTGTCGCCGAAACGACGCCGAACGGGCGAGCATCGTCTCGAGGAACGAACGATATTTCGGCCCGACAAAGATGTTGTCCGGCACCGCACGCTGCTGGCTGTGAGGAGAATCGTCTGGCGAGTACCGCTGCAATGCTGCAAAGGTTCGTGTCGCAGCTGCTCCTGTGAACGGTCCACCTCCGTGTTGCGCGTATGCGTTGTCGCTTGGTGTGCACGTGAGAAGTGCAAGGAGGTTGAACGCGATGAATAGCCGCTTCACGACAAGGAATCGAGGCAATCTGTGTGCCGCTCCGCACGGGGGACATCAACGGCTATCGCGGCCCACACGCGTCCCAAACACGAAGCCCACCGTTCGTTTGTGGGATGCGAACAACAGGTTGACAACCAACATGTTGAGGTGTAGGTTTCCAACATATGACGCCCGACAAGAGCGACGTCCTCTACGGCACGCTCGGCCTGATGGTCATCAAGACCCTGGAGGCGCTGGGTCCGCTGCATGGGTATCGGATTGCCAGGCGCATCGAGCAGATCAGCGGGGATCAGCTGGCGCTCAATCAGGGCACGCTGTACCCCGCGCTGCTCAAGCTGGAGCAGATGGGATGGATTTCGTCCAAATGGGGCGACATCCGAGAGCGGCCGACGGGTGAAGATCTACACACTGACACGCGCAGGCCGCAAGCAGCTCCATAAGGAAGAAGCGCAGTGGCAACGTGCGGCGGGTATCGTTGAACGCTTCCTGAAGATTACGGAGGACGCGTCATGACACGCCTGCGGATGTTCGTGTTTCGGCTGTAGGCGCTGCTCCGTTCTCGGCAGATGGACCGCGACATCGACGACGAGATCGCCAGCCATCTTGCCGAAGCGACGGAGGAATATATCCGGCAAGGCCTTTCCCCCGAGGAGGCGCGCCGCGCCGCTCAACGCCGTTTCGGTGGCGTGACGCAGACCACGGAGGTGTATCGAGAGGTCCGGTCATTCACGTGGCCGGAGGATCTGCGGCGTGACCTGCGGCATGCGCTCCGCACGCTCCGGCGCGCTCCCGCATTCACGGCCGTGGTGCTGCTGACGCTGGCGCTCGGGATCGGCGCAAACACGGCGATTTTCTCGATTGTCAACGGCGTCCTGTTGCGTCCGCTCGATTACCCCAGACCCGAGCAGTTGATGTACGTGACCACACAGTTCGCCGAGCTCGGCCTGCCGCAATTCCCGTTATCGGCGCCCGAATACCTGGAACTTCGCGAGGTCAACCGGTCATTTGCCGAGATGGGGGCGTTTTCGCCGGGCGCGGGCGAGGTGAATCTGACTGCCCCCGGCGGAGCTCGGCGCGTGCGTAACGCGAACGTCGACGAGTATCTGCTCGACGCGCTCGGCCTGCAGCCTGCCCAGGGACGGTTGTTCGCCCGCGGAGAAACCGACAGGCTCAGTAACGCGCCGCCGGGACAGCAGTTGCCACCGGTCGCTATTCTCTCGCACGAGTTGTGGCAATCCGCGTTTGGCGGACAGCCGATGATCGGGAAAACGGTGGAAGTGAACAGCCGGCCTCGCGAAGTGATCGGCATCATGCCGCCTGGCGCCGACGTCTTGGATATCCGGCCAGAGATCTGGTTGCCGCTGGGATTGAACCCGTCCAACCGCGGGAATCGCGCCGCTCACTCCCTGCGGGTGATCGGCCGCTTGAAGGACGACGTCACACCCGAGGCAGCCCAGAGGGAACTGACGACGCTCAACGAACAGTGGGGCGAGCGTGTCGGCGTCAGCAATCACATGTTCGCTCCCAACACCGGTCATATTCTGCAACTGGCCCCGCTCCACGATCAGATCGTGAGCGGTGCCAGCCGGGCGATCTGGATGCTTCAGGCGACCGCCGGACTGGTGCTGCTGATCGCCTGCGCCAATTTAGCGAATCTCCTGCTGGCGCGTGCGGCCATACGCCGTCGTGAATCCGCGGTGCGCACGGCCCTCGGTGCGAGCCGGCGCCGTCTCCTGCGGCAGTTCATGACCGAAGGCGCACTGCTGTCGATCGCAGGCAGCGCACTGGGGGTGTGGCTCGCCCATATCGGTCTCCGCACACTCGCACAGGCGTACCCCGCGGCTCTGCCTCGATCGACCGAGGTCAGCGTCGATCTGCCCGTGCTGCTGTTTGCCTGTGGCGTCGCCATCGCCACCACCATGTTCTTCGGGCTGGCACAGCTTCGGCACATCGGCGTGAAGGATCTCGCGCGTCACGCTCACCGACGCCGGCACCAAAGGCGCCAGCGGCGGGACACGCCGTCACGTCCGCCGCGGCCTGGTGATGGCCGAAGTCGCACTGGCCGTCATCCTCGTGATCGGCGCGGGCCTGCTCATACGCACCGTCTACAATCTCGCGAACGTCGACCTGGGATTCAACCGGTCGCGCCTGGTGACGTTCTCCATCAACTTGCCGGAAAGCACCTATGCAACGTCGAGGATTCGAGTGCAGACGTTTCAGCGTCTGCTGGACGCGCTGAGCGCCGTCCCTGGTGTGGAGGCAGCGACGGCCATGTCAGGGCTGCCGCCGAATCGGCCGCCCCTCACGGTCAATACACCGGTCGCCGACGCCACGGCTCCGTCGGTGGGGCCATTCCGTGTCGTTGATTACTATCAGTACGTGATGCCCGACTATTTCGAGACGATGGGCATCCCGATCGTACGCGGGCGCAGCTTTCAGCCAACGGATGCCACGTCCTCGGGACCTGTCGCCATCGTGAACGAGACGTTCGTCGAGACGTTCTGGAAAGGGCGAGACCCCATCGGGCAGCGCGTCAAGCCGGGCAACGATGAGTTGCCGTGGTTCACCGTCGTCGGCGTGGCGAAGGATGTCAAGCAGAGGGGCGTTGATCAGGAAACAGGAACCGAGCTTTACCTGGCAGGTCCGCAGATCGCTGTGGTGCAGGCGCAGGGGATGGTGCCACTCAACTACATTGTGTTGCGCACTACGCTTCCTGCCGCGGCATTGTCGCAGACTGTTGCGCGCGTGGTCCATCAAATGGACCCGGCTGTACCAGTGGTGCACTTTCGCGATATGGAGACGGTCGTTGCTGAATCCATCCAGCGACCTCGCTTCCTCGCGCAACTCCTGGGGCTCTTTGCCGGCCTTGCCCTGCTGCTCGCCGCCGTGGGGACGTATAGCGTCGTGTCCTCCCTCGTTGCGGAGCGCCGCCACGAGATCAGCATTCGCATGGCGCTCGGCGCGGATCGATCCCGCGTGCTCGTCCACTTCATGAGGGAGGGCCTTCTCCTCACGGCGATCGGTGTGGTGGTTGGACTCGCGGGGGCCTTCGGTCTGAGCCGGCTGATCGCGTCGCTGTTGTTTGGTGTGACGCCAACAGATGTGCCCACGGTTGTTGGAGTCACTGCCACGATGATCATCGTGGCAGCGGCGGCCTGTGTGCTGCCAGCCTGGCGAGCGTCGAGACTCGATCCGAACGCGGTGCTGAGGGGATAGCGGCGCTCGAGCCGCCTGACACATGGCGATGGCTGTCACGCATCGGGTGACCTCCGGTCTGTTTGCGGCAATGCTGTCGGCCATTGTCGTGGGCGCGGCGTCGCTGCACTTCCGCGAGCAGTCGCCGCCTCCCGCCCGCGCGGGACGCCCGACACCGCTCGATCGCGCGAGCCTTGAGCGCGGGCCAACGCTCCGTTCGGCGAATCCGGAGGAAACGCATGCGTGTATTGACGGCGATATTGCTGCTGATTGCGCTGGCGGCTGGATCTTGTCGGAAGGCCGATGGACAGGCACTGCTTGACAACAAGGTCGTACCGCTAGTCGACCACCATCAGCATCTCCTCAGTCCTGCCGGGGCAGCGCTGCAGAATGCTTATCAGGCTCGTGGACGATTCTCTTTTCGCGTGGAACAACCGATCGTCGGCGAACAACTCGTCGCCATGCTGGACCTTGCCGGCATGAAACGGGCGGTGGTTTTGTCAGACGCGTACTATTTCGACGCTCCGGTTCATGCAACAGCCCTGGGTGATGTAGGGGTGCACGATGTGTACGCAGCAGTTCGGGCCGAGAATGACTGGACGGCTCGAGAGGTTGCTCGGTTCCCGCATCGTCTGGTCGGGTTTTGCAGTTTCAACCCGCTAAAGGAGTATGCGCCGCAGGAACTCAATCGGTGCGCGGAGACCCTGACGTTCAAAGGTGTCAAGCTACACTTCAGCGCATCCGCAGTGGACCTCACGAACAAACAGCACGTTGAACGAGTTCGGCGAATATTCGCGGTAGCCAACTCGCACCGGTTGGCGATTACTGTTCACGTCCGTGGGGGTCGAAGTTATGGGAGGGAGCACGCGGACATCTTCCTGAACCAGCTACTTCCGGCCGCGGTTGATATTCCCGTTCAGATTGCACACTTGTGGGGGGGCGATGGGTTTTCGGAAGGAGCCGTGGCGGCCCTCGTTGCCTACGCCGACGCCGTGTCAGCCCAGCATCGAGCCACCAGGAATCTGTACTTCGATGTTACGCAGCTTGCGCTTATTCTCGGTGGTCAGAAAGACGCGCTGCAAAAGATGGCCACTTTAATCCGACAGATCGGAGTTGGCCGCATTCTCTATGGATCTGATGGTCCCACCCTGGGGAATGTTCAGCCCTATGAGGCTTGGGGTGCGTTCCGGCGAGAGATGCCGCTTACGGCTGAAGAGTTCAGGACCATCGCGAACAACATCGCGCCGTACGTACGCTAGAGAAGAGTGAGGCCGTTTAGCAAACCGGCCTTACGCCTCTCTGGAAGTCTTCGATTTGGCGCATCCAGCCGGTCAGTGGGTTCCATCCGGGACAAATCTGGGCCACCAACTCCAAGTCGTTGATTCTACACGACTGAAATCGCCTACCCACGCCGTAATCGAACCGCTGTGACCAAGTCGTGAGGCTGCTGAAGTGCGTCAACTGTGCAGCAGTCTTCGAGCCGTTGCGTTCCATACCGAGTTCGGACTTTTGAGCCCCCGCTGCACGTCTTCGAACGACGCCCTCGGATGCGCGTCGACCAGCTTGTTGCGAAACTGCAGGATCGCGGCATGAACTGCAACACGTTGACGATCTCATCGTTGCGCTTGTCGCCGATGAGGGCCCGCTTCGGCTGCGTCGAGTCACCAGGGTCGAATCGCGGCAGATCGCGCACGCTGGCCGGCTAGAGCTGTGTGGTATCGTGTGGCAGTCCCACATGAATGTCCCACCTTGGAAGTGGGGGTTCCGGTTCCCCATTATGGTCCCAGGTGGCTCACCTGGCT
>CAVXJF010000016.1:0-369102 GCA_963762055.1 Vicinamibacterales bacterium | reverse complement strand
AGGAGATCAAGAAGCTCAGGAGAAGGCTTTTTGAGAAATGCCTCCTGATCTCTTGACCTCTTGTTGAATTTTCGTACGTCATGTCCGGCTTGAGCCGGGCGCGCCTTCCGAACAACATATATTCACGAAGCCACGAAAACACGATGGCGCGATGGGAAATACAAACAGGAGATCAGAAGCTCAGTTAGGCTTTTGAGAAATGCCTCCTGATCTCTTGACCTCTTGTTGAATTTTCGTACGTCGTGTCCGGCTTCAGCCGGACGTGCCATCGAAAAACAACGCGAAAACACGAAGACACGAAACACGATGGCGCGATGGGCACGATGAAATGCGAACAGATGAGATCACAAGTTCAGGCCCCCATGTTTTGAAAAGACCCTCCTAATCTCCCGAACTCTTGTTTGATTTGCGCTACGTAGTGTCCGGCTTTAGCCGGACGGGAGCAGGAAGCGTGCGCAGGCTCAAAGGAAATGGGAGCCTGAGAGTAGGCGATTGCGTGTTCGATTGTTTTTAACTGGAGCCGGCGATCAGACTTGAACTGATGACCTGCTGATTACGAATCAGCTGCTCTACCAACTGAGCTACGCCGGCTTACAAGGTGTGCTATGCCAAGAGGTTACACGCGTGACCTAACGGTTCAGAATACCATTCCGCCAGCAAATCGCCAACCCTTGCGCGAAGCGGTCACTTTCGTGAGCTCAGGAAGTATCGCAACGCAAATATCACCACGAACAGAAGCATCGCCAGCAGAATCAGACGAGTCACAGTCATCGGCAGAATCTCCGTTCCATCATGCCTGCGGGCTATCGACTACCGGCAGGATTGAAGTCCTGCGCTACAAGCCACAGGACTATCGGCTACTGGCTACCGGCCATTGGCTAGTTAGTCCCCCTTGACGTTGACGAACTGCTTGAGCACGTATTTCACTTCGACCAGCTCCTTGGCATGTTCCATCACCTCATCGATGTTCTTGTAGGCCGACGGAATCTCGTCGAGCAGCACGGATGATCGCCGGAACTCGATGCCGCGCATCGCAGTGTCGAGATCGCTCATGGTGAACTGCTTGCGGGCGGCCGTGCGCGACAGGCGCCGTCCCGCGCCATGAGGCGCCGACCGGAATGCCATGGGATTCGCGAGACCGGTGACGATGTAGCTGCGCGTGCCCATCGAGCCGGGAATCATCGCCCACATGCCTTCCCGCGCTTCGATCGCGCCCTTGCGCGTCACCCAGATCCGCTCGCCGAAGTGCTCTTCGAGCTGCGTAAAGTTGTGATGACAATTGATACGTTGCACCTCCAGATCTCCGACGCGCGTGCCGTCGCCGTAGACGGCGCGGCCGATCTCGGTCATCACCCGATCCATCATCTCGTCGCGGTTCAGCCGGGCGAAGTTCTGCGCCCACAGGACATCGCGGATGTACTCGTCGAATTCCGCGGTTCCCTCAGTGAGGAATGCGAGATCCCGGTCCGGAAGGACAGTGCCGTTGCGCTTGGCGATGGCTTGCGCGCGCCGGATGTGCATGTTGCCGATTTTGTTGCCGATGCCCCGCGATCCTGAGTGAAGCGTTGCCCACACCGCATTTGACTCGTCCGTGGCCAGCTCGATGAAGTGATTGCCTCCGCCGAGCGTGCCGAGCTGCAGCTTCCACTTCGGATCGATGTCGCTGTAGTCGCGCTGCGCGATCGCTTCAAGCTCCTTCACCCGCGCCGCGGCGCTGTCGGACAGCGTGCGGTTGTTGTGGCCGGCGCTCATCGGAATGCGGCGCTCGATGCCCGTGCGTATCGCCGCAGGGTCGGCGATGTCATCGCGTTTCAGCGGCGTGCGGACCGCAACCATGCCGCACCCGATGTCGACGCCGACAGCCGCCGGGATGATGGAGCCTTTGGTGGGGAGCACCGTTCCAACGGTGGCGCCCTTGCCGAAGTGCACGTCAGGCATCACCGCGATGTGTTTGAAGATGAACGGCATCGAGGCCGTGTTTTCAACCTGCTTGAGCGCCTGCTCCTCGACTGTCTCCGGCGGGACGAACAAGACGGCCTTTCCCGAAACGCGATACATTGCTTCAGCTTACACAGGCTTTACGCCAATGGGGTATAGGGAAAAAGGAGGAGCTAATGCTGTTGATCCGAGAAATCTTCTTCTGCAAGCCGGGACAGGTGCGGCCGATGGTTGAGAAATTCAAGGCCATCAACGCCATGAGCGAGCGCCTCGGGATGGGGAAGTCGCGCATCATGACCGACCTCAGCGCCGAACGCTATTGGACCGTGGTGTCGGAGTGGGAAGTGAAGAGCCTGGGCGAATTCGAGCGCGTAATGAGCGACCCAGACGTGAACAAAGAGTTCGGACAGATCATGAAGGACTATCACACCTTCGTCGAAAGCGGGCGGCGCGAAATCTACACCATCGAAGCCTGAAGAAAAAGCAACAGGAGATCAGAAGTTCAGGAGGCTTTCGAAAAAATTCTCCTGATCTCACGATCTCCTGTTTTGTTTTTCATCGAAGGGCCTGCGCGATGGCCGCTTCCGCCAGCGGCGTCATCGCCGCATACCCCGCGGCATTGGGGTGCAGATCGTCGGCGCTCAACTCGGCCTTCAGCATGCCCTTCCCATCGATCATCGACGAGTAGTAGTCCAGGTACACGTGTTTGTTTGCTGCAGCGTATGACTTCATCCACGCGTTGATCGCGCGAATCCTGGCGTCGGGACGCCGGGTCGTCTGCGGCACCACGGTCTCGTTGGCCACGTGATATTCGCTGACGGGGAGAATGCTCGAGAGCACGACGCGGACGTTGTTGGCTTTCGCCAGTTCGCTCATCGACGCGATGTTGTTCTGGATTTCTTCGTTCGTCATCGGCCCCGTGTTGCCCGCGATGTCGTTGGTGCCGGCGAGGATGATGACGGCTTTCGGCTTCAGCGCGATGACATCAGCGCGGAAGCGGATAAGCATCTGCGGCGTCGTTTGCGCGCTGATGCCCCGGTCCGCATAGTTTTTACCAGGGAAAAACCCACCAAAGCGCTCCTGCTGCCAGAAGTCGGTGATCGAGTCGCCGATGAAGACGACATCAGGCTTGGCCGTGCGATTGGCATCGCGGTACCGGCCCAGATTCGCCCAGTCACGAAGCCGGGTGTCCTGATTGGCGACCGCCGTCAGAGCGGCGGCCACGTCGTTGCACTGCAGGAGATTGGCCGCGACAGCCGGCGCAGCGCCGCCAAGACCCTGCTGGGCGGACAGCGCACCGGTTTGAAGCATCAGAACAATGAAGACGCCGACGCCCGCACAAAGTCTCATACGGCCTCCATGAAACCGGAAGCATAACACCGCCGAGATCGCGTCAGTCCTTGCGTGGAGGTCTGGTGCGCCGGCGGGGGGGTGAGACGAAGCTCGCGATGGACGCGGCGACCAGAGCCGGATCGACCGGCTTGGCCAGATGAATTTGAAAGCCCGCGACGTTTGCCCGGATCCGATCTTCGGGGTTTGCGTAGGCGGTGACGGCAATCGCCGGCAGAAGCCGAGTTGCGGGTTTGTCTGCGGTGCGGATGCGCCGCATCATTTCGTACCCGTCGATATCCGGCATGCCGACGTCAGAGACGAGCACATCCGGGGTGAAGTCGCCGCCGAGAGTGTCGAGCGCCTCCTGGGAAGACCGTACCGCCGTAACGACGGCGCCGTAGTCGCGCAGGGCTGTCAGCAGCATTTCCCGGCCATCGTCGTTGTCGTCTACGAGAAGAACCTTCACGCCTTTCAGCGTGACGGGCCCGGCATCCGCTGCCGGCTGTCATCGGGCCTGGTTGTGTCGTGGCGATAGGCAGCCGCAGGACGAACGTCGAGCCCCGGTCGGTGCCAGCGCTCTCGGCCGTGACGGAGCCGCCGTGCAGTTCCACGATCTGGCGCACCAGCGCCAGCCCCAGGCCCAGCCCTCCGTGCCGCCGGCTCGCCGAGGCGTCTGCCTGGCGGAACCGATCGAACAGGTAGGGCAGAAACTCGCGGCTGATCCCCTGTCCGGTGTCGCGCACGATCAACTCCGCTGTCGATCCGACCGCCGTCACCTGCACGTCCACGCGTCCACCGCTCTCGGTGAACTTCACGGCGTTCGACATGAGATTCCAGATGGTCTGCTGAAGCCGATCGAAGTCTCCACTCACCGCCGGCCGGCGTTTATCGAACGATGTGGTGACGGTAATCGACTTGGCGGCAGCCGCCGGCGTGACGACGTCGAATGCCGCCTTGACCACGTCTTCGAGCACGATCGTCTTCAACTCCAGCCGCAGCTTTCCGCTGATGACGCGCGCCATGTCCAGCAGGTCTTCGACGAGCCGGAGCTGCGAGGCGGCGTTGCGCTCGATCACTTCCAGGCCGTGGTCGCGGTTCTTGATCTTCGGTTGGGTGCGAAGGATGCGCGCCCAGCCGAGCACGGCGTTGAGCGGCGTGCGGATCTCGTGCGACATCGTCGCGAGGAACTCGTCTTTCAGTTTCGACGCTTCTTCGGCCACCTTCCGCGCGCGCTCCGATGCGGCAATCTGGTTGCGCAATTCGCGCTCGCTGACGACGCGCTCCGAGACGTCTTCGATCACCGTAATCGTGCCGACGACGCGTGCCTCGGAGGTAAGCGGCGCGATGCGCGCGCTCTGCGCCATTTCGCTGAGGCCGATCGACTGAATGTTGCGCGCGATGGGAATGAGGTACTTGTGGAAGCGTTCCGACAAGACGTGCACTTCGCCGCTGATCGCGTTGACGTAGTACCTGATCCAACCCTCGCTCCTTGAGGGAGGGATACAGCACGAATAACGGCGTGCCGATGGCCATCGCCGCCGAGATGCCGGTCTGCGCCTCGAGCCAGGGATTCCACGTGCGGACGATCAGTGCGGCGTCGGTCGCAAAAATGCCGCGGTCGGACAGTTCCTCGAACCAGCGCTGACACGCGCTCGCAAGCAGATTGCCCGCGGCAACGTCACGTGTGCTCAATGGCTGCGGTGCTCCCACTCCTCGACGGCGCGAATCAGGCGATCGAGAGACGCGACGCTCAGCACGATCACCAGGAAGCCCCGCACTTCGGTGTCGCGGAGCTTGAACCCGGCGTGCACGACCATCGCATAGGTGACCCCTTCCTGACTGACGCGCAGCGTTTCGAGAATCGCGCCGAGGCTCTCCAGACTGAGCTGCGGAACGGAGAACGAAACCTGCACCTTGAGGAGGTTGCCGAACGTGCCGAGGCATGCGTTCAGCAGAATGTTGCCGACCTCGGTGAGGACTTCTCTGGCCGATGCGTCGATCGACAGCGGCAGCGCGGGCTCGTTGGTGAGCAGTTCCTTGAGCATCGACGCGCCCGGCTGGTCGAGGATGAGCAGCGCGTCACCGGCGACGGCGCCGCTGAAAATCTGATGGACGCTGGCGACGTCCGTTCGAATCATGCGCTCGAGGGACGCGGACACCTCGTCGATCGGATGAATCGTGACGTGCGGCACCTCGAGCAGCACGCGGTGACCCGTCAGCTGCGAAAGCGAGGCAGCGGCGCGGCCGAAACCGATGTTCAGCAGTTCGATGAGCGCGTCTTCCTGGACGCTCGTCAGTTTCACGGTGTCCGCCTTTCGAGCGCCCCACGAAGCACGCTGAGCACGCGCTCGGGTTCCACCGGCTTGTTGAGAAACCCGATCGCTCCGGCCGCCTCCACCATGTCCTGGGACGACTGTTGGACGTCTGCCGACACCACGACGACCCGAGCGTCGGGATCGAGCTCACGCAGCTTGGTGAGCACATCCAGCCCATACATCCCCTTCATCACGAGATCGAGGATCACGATGTCCGGCCGGTCCAGCGAATATTTTTCGAGGGCGGACATCCCGTCTTCCGCTTCGGTGATCTCGAAGCCCGCCGGCTCCAGAATGGCGCGCATGCGCCGCCGCGCCAGACCGGAATCGTCGACAAGGAGTAACTTGGTCGTCACACGTGCTCCAGAATCGTCGCTGCCATTTTGTCCAGCCCCACTGCGTGATCACTCAGCCCCGCGTCAACGATGGCACGCGGCATACCGTATACCACGCACGACTCTTCGGATTCGGTGATGATCGTGCCGCCTTTGGCCTTGATCCAGGCCGCGCCTTCGCGGCCGTCGTCGCCCATGCCGGTCATGACGATGCCGAGCACACGGCCGTGATACACGTCCGCCGCCGACTGGAACAACACATCGACCGAAGGGCGATGCAGCGTATCCAGCGGCCGCACGTCGAGATGGGTCACGACCATTCCGCGATCGTTTCTCCGCAGCGACAGGTGGCGCCCGGCCGGTGCCAGCAGAACGCCGCCGGGTTCGACCTCCATCCCGTCGGATGCCTCCCGCACTTGCAACGCGGACATCTCGTCGAGCTTGCGGGCATAAAGCTCGGTGAAGCCGACAGGCATATGGAGGACGATCGCCACCGGCACCGGCAGCGCGGACGGAAGTTGCGGAAGCAGCGACCGCAGCGCCTGCGGCCCGCCGGTCGAGATGCCGATGACCACGATGTCGAAGGCGCCGCGGCTCTTTGCGCGCGACATGACCAGCGGTGGAGGTGATGCCACGATCGGCACATGGAGCCGCGCGGTCGCAGCCGCCCTGACCTTGTTGATCAGATCCTGGCTCATTTCCATCAGGCGTTCCGATGCCAGCGCGGTGGGCTTCTGGATGAAGTCGACCGCACCTGCATCGAGCGCGTTCAGGGCCATCTCGCCGGCTTCGCTCGCCACGCTCACGATGACAATGGGCACGGGCCTGCGCGCCATCTGCTCGGTGACGAATCCGACCCCGTCGAGGTTGGGCATGATGAGGTCGCACGTCACCACGTCCGGCTTCAGCTCTGCCACCTGCTCGAGGGCTTCGAGGCCATCTCTGGCGGTACCGACCACTTCCACATGCGCACTGCGCGACAACATCTGCGTGACGACCTTGCGCACGTATGCGGAATCGTCCACGACAAGGACCCGGGTTATTCCGTTGGTTCCCATCAACTCCTTCTACTCACCGTTTGACATAAACGAAGGCTCGCTCGACGTCCTCGAGCACGAAGCGGTCGGAGATTCTCGAGAGCGACTCCGACGCGCCGACGAATAGAAACCCCGGCGCGGGCATCGCCTCCTCGAATACCGAGACGACTTGCTTCACGGTCTGGTGCGAAAAATAGATGAACGCGTTCCGGCAAAACACGACCGGGCTCGTCGCATGCGGAAGCACCTGGTCGCGTTCCATGAGATTGACGACCGTCCACGACGAGATGCGCCTGGTCAGCGCCTCGACGGGAGCCAGGTCCGCGCCGCGGGCGGTGAAATATTTCTCGCGAAGGTAATCCGGCAGCGCCCTGAACGATCGCTGCCGGTAAACGCCGGCGCGCGCCCGGCTGATGGCGAGCGGGCTGCCGTCGCTTGCGTGAATCTCGATGGGTACCCGGTCGAACCATCCGCCCTCCTCGAGTGCCATCGCAATCGTGAGGGGCTCTTCGCCTGTTGCACACGGACTGCTCCAGATACGGATCGGCCGGCCGCGGTTCACCCGCGCGAGCTCGGGCAGCACGTGACAAGTGAGTGCGCGCACCTGATCGATTTCCCGCCAGAAGTACGTTTCCTGTACGGACAGCGCGTCCATCACGTCGCGCCACGCGGCGTCTGCGCGGTCGTCGAATTTCAGCAGATAGTACAAGTCCAGATACGACCGGAAACCGCGCGCGACGACGAGCGGCGCGAGGCGGTCGCTCATCAGCTCCATGCGCCCGTTTTCGTAAAAGAGACCCATGCGCTGATGAATCAACTCGCGCAGCAGAGGGAGGCCGGTATCCGATACGCCAAGATTTTCGGGTGCGAACGACATTCATTCGCCGCCTTCCCGAACGCCGCTGTGGCGCGACAGTGCGGCCGCGGCGGCCTGACGTACCGCCGGGGAGGAATCCGTCTCGGCCATCGACGCAAATTGCCGGGTCAAGCCGCGAGTACCCCGGCGGGACAGCGCGCGGACTGCCTCGCAGCGCACGGCTGCGTCGTCGTCGCTCAGGGCGCGCTGGAGAAACGCGGACGCGGCCGAATGCGACAGGCGGCCGAGCGCCTCCGCCACGCTCCTCCGCGTGCGGGGGTCATCGGATCCAAGCGACTCGGCGATAACGGGAATGGCCGCGGGCGCCAGCCGGCCGAGCACGTCGAGGGCGGCTGCGCGCCGGTCGGTGTCGGCGAGGATGAAGAGCAGGGCTCTTACCGCGGCATTACTACCCGCGTCGTTGCGGTTCGCAATGGTGCCGAGGCCGTGTAAGGCTGAGGTTGTGACGGTTTGATCGTCGTCGGTGGACGCGGTCCATTGGAGCGGCTCGACCGCGTCGGGCCCGCCGCATTTCACGAGCGCGTCCACTGCCGCCGCACGGCGCGCCGCGTCGCTCGACCGCAGAACGTCGCGCAGCACAGGGATGGGGGTGTCGGCTCCGTCGCGTCCGATTGCGCGAATCGCGGCCAGCCCGATGTCGCCTTCCTCGGCGAGAAACGGTTCGAGCAGCCGCAGAGAATCCGCACCGGCGCACAGGCCGATCGCCTCTATGGCAGCGACCCGCACGTGCGGCGCGGGATCGCCGCTTGCCGTCGCCACGAGGCTCGGCAGTTCCGCCGCGCCGCAGCCCTGACCCATGGCGATCGCGGAGAAATACCGCACCCACGGGTCGGGATCGGTCATGGCCTTCCGCGACAACGCCAGGGCTTCCTCGTTCGGCAATGCTCCGAGCGCTTTGGCGGCCGCCGCACGCGCGCGGGGCGTATCGCGTTCGAGTGCCGCCGCCAGGGCGACGACGGCGCGCGGATCGTCGAAGTAGGGCAGGTGTTCGAGCGCGGCGGCGCGCACGGACTCGTCGTTGTCCGTACATCGTTCGAGTACTGCGTCGACGCATTCGGGGTATCCGAAGTAGCCCCCGATCTTCACCGCCGACTCGCGCAGCAGCGGGTCCGGCTCTGCGAGCATCTGCCGGATACGCGAGCCCATTTCGGGATGTCCGATCGAGTTGAGCGCGCCGATCGCGGCTTGCCGCACGGCCACGTGTTCGTCGCCAAGCAGCGACAGCAGCGGCTCGAACGCACGTGGGTCTCCGAGGCGGGCGAGCGCCGACGCCGCGGCTATACGCACAGGGCGATCGCCCTCCTGGAGGAGTGCCGCGAGCGCCGGCACCGCGCGTCGATCGCCGATCCGTCCGAGCGCCGAGATCGCCGCCCGGCGAATCTCCGTGTTCTCCTGATGCAGCTGCTCGATGAGCAATTCCACCGCCGAAGATCCAAAGCGCACGAACGCCTCGACGACGTCATGCCGGGTATCTTCGGCTCCCAGCAGGCGGACGAGAGCAGCGGGGATCGCCGGATCGCGGAGCCATCCGAGCAGCGTAATGAGCGGCCGCATGCCGTCCGGCGACGCACTCTGAATCGCGGCGAGAACGCGAGCGATGCCGGCCGGCGACAAACGGCGCTGAACCACATCCTTGATTTCGTCGCCGCCCTGGAGGAGCAACTCATAGCGGTCGTGAATCCGCACGATGGCTTCGACGATCGAGCCGACCGCGGTTGCCGGATGTTCAACGGCGGTGACCAGCGGCCCGACAGCGTCCTCGTCGCCGATATGGCCGAGGGCTTCAGCGGTAGCCGTCCCGAGCATCGGATCGTCGAGCAGGGGAGCGAGCCGTGGCGCGACCAGCGGATCGTTGATGCGCACGAGCGCTTCAATGGCGGGGAACGCCAGAAAGAAATCACGCGATTCGGCGATGGCGGTCAGTGCTTCTATTGCCGCGGCTGGCGCCAGCCTGCCGATCGACTCGATCGCATGAAAGCGGACGTTCGGGTCCTCATCACCGAGGGCCGTCAGCAGCGCCTCGACTGCCTCGGGCCCGCGCTGTGTGCCCAACGCCAGCGCGGCTTGAATACGCAGATCCGGATCCGGATCGCGAATGAGCCGGACGAGGGCCTTTGCTGAATCGACGCCGGTCAGCTGCAGCAATTGAAGGGCGCTGCTCAAGACGCTGAAATTTCTATGACCCTCGCGGAGCGCGTCGATCACCGTGTCGACGAGGGCGTCATCGCGCCGGTTGGCCAGCGCGCGGACGGCCGCTCTGCGCACGCGCCAGTCTTCGTCGCCGATCGCGTCGCTCAACGGACCGAGCCCGCCAACCGGGCTGAGCGGGGTGAGCTGCTCGATGGCCTGAAGCCTGGCGACGGGAGAGCTGTCGCGGAGCTGTCTCGACAGCTGGCGCTCGCGTTCGAGGCGTCCGGTCACGTCCTCGATGCTCATGACGAGACCGACGACCTGGTGCTCATCGCGCAGCGCGCCGACCACGACCCGCTGCTGCATGTGGTCGAATTCTTCTGACGTCTCAATGGGCCTGCAGGGGATGAGGTATCGATGGATGGCCGGCGCGAGCACCTGCGCCGAGCCCGACACGAGGGGCTCTCGTATCAGGTCCAGGATCATCCGGGCCTTGATGTCGGGCACGATGTCGTCGAGTCGCCGTCCACGCGCAGTGTCCGCCGCGATGCCCGTCATGCGCTCGAGTCCCGCGTCCCAGGTCGTGACGACCAGTTCGGTGTCGGTCGTAAGGATCCCGATTTCGCTCATGCCCGCCCGTTCGATCCGTTCCTGTGGGATGCGAGCGCGCCGGTGAGCGCTTCGGCATGACGCAGCAAGTCGCCGGTACCGCCTTGCGTGTCCTTGGCGGCGCGAGCGTTGCGCTCGGTTACGGTCCGGACGTCCTTCATCTGACTCAGCACCCGGGCGGCGCTGGTGGAGTGCTGCTTGTTCGATTTGATAATGAGGTCGATCTGCTTCGCGATGTTCTGCGTACCTGTGAGGACGTCCCGCATCGCCCGTGTTTGTTCCATCAGCGCCCGCGACGCCTGCTCCGATTCCTTTCGCATCGTCGTCACCGCCTGCGCCACTTCGTTGGTCGCCGTGGTTTGTTCGCCCATCGATCGGGTCACGGTCGCGATCAGACGCGCCAGCGACTCAGCGGCTTTGGTGATCTGTTCCACCGCGACGGTGTGTTCGCTCATCGCCCGGGTCGTGCCGGCAGCGCTGCGGCGCATCGAGTCGGTGGATTTGATGATCTGGCCCGCGCCTTTTGCCTGCTCGGTCGATGCGCGATGCACCTGTGCGGCAAGCCTGTTGGCGTTCTGCGAGGCTTTGAGGATGTCCCGCGCGGCCGCCGCCTGCTGGCCGACGGCTTTCCGCACTTCCTGAGCGATCCCGCGCATCCGGGCGGTCTCCTGCGCGATGCTGGCGGAGGTCGTCGACTGTTCCGCGGTTGCCGTGGCGACCAGCCGCGCCTGGTCGGTGGTCGCGGTAATCGCGGAGACGACGGTTTTTGCGGCCCCTTGCTGTTCGTCGGTGGCGCGGGCAATCTGCGCCACGGTGCCGGTGATTTCGTTGAGGCCGTTCAGGATCTTCTTCAGACCTCCTGCGCCTGCTTCGGCCAGCGTGTTGCTCTCCTCTGCGATGCGGGCGCCATCATTCGACGCCGACACGGCGTCACCCGCGATTTCCTGAAGAGCCTTGATGATCCCCGCGATGTCGGAGGTCGCTTTCGCCGACCGGTCGGCGAGGTTGCGAATTTCCTCGGCAACGACCGCAAAACCACGTCCGGCATCTCCCGCGCGCGCGGCCTCGATCGAGGCGTTGAGCGACAGCAGATTCGTCCGCTCGGCGATGAGGTTGATGGTGTCGACGATGCTGCTAATCTCGTTGGTGCGCTTGCCCATCTCGCGGATCACCGTCGCCGATTGCATCATCGAATCCCGCAGCCGTCCGATTCCCTGGATGGACCGCTGGACCGTGGCGCCGCCGTCTTCGGCGTCGCGCGCGACGCGGCGCGTCACCTCGTCGGCTTGTCTTGCGAATGTGGCGACCGACTGGATGGAACGATCGAGTTCTATGGCGCTGGACGCGGCGTTGGTCGCGGAATCGCTGATCAGGCGGCCGTTGCCCGCCACCGACTGGATGGAGCGCGACATTTCTTCAATCGCTGACGAGTTCTGCGACACCGTCGTCGCCAGGTTGTCCGACATCGCGCCGACTTCCTCAATCGACGCCGCCATTTCATTGATCGAGGAAGACGTTTCCTCGGACGCGGCGGCGAGATCGGTGGCGTTGCCGGCGACCCCTTCGATCGATCGGGAGATCTCTTCGATCGATGCCGCCGTTTCGTTGACTGCCGATGTCAGCGCCTCGGTGTCGCGCGAAACAGCCTTGGTACCGGCCGCCATCTGGCTCACCGACGCCGCGACCTGCTGAGCGGCGGTCGCCATCTCCTGAGCCGTACCCGTGGCGGATTGAATCGACGAGCTCGACTGCTGTGCAGAGGCCGCCGTTTGCGCGATTGACGCGGACAGGCTGGCTGTGTTCGCCGATACCTGCTCGACAGAGGCGGCGATCTCATTGATCGACGAGACCAGCTCTTCGCTCGAGGCCGCAGCCGATTCGGCCTGGCTTGCCGTGTCGACGAGCGATGCCACGATGTCGTTCAGGTCGCCGAGCGAGCCATCGAGCGAGCGAAGTTGAAGCCCCGCCCCTTCGGCGACTTCGTCGGCGATACGTGCGATGCCAGCGGCCGACGCGGTGACCTGCTCGGCGCGGCTGCGAATCGCTGCCGTGTCGATCGAGGCACCGTGCGTTTTGCCGTTCACTCCGTTGGACCGTCGGGATGGTGAAGCCATGTCTCTCTCTCTCCAATATCAGGCCGCGACAAGCGGCTCGGAAAACTCGAGCAGGTTCGCAAGGTTCAAGACAAGAATGAGGCGGCCGTTGACCGACGCAATCCCCTCGACGTACCGGCTGCTGAGGCCGGCCAGGGAATCCTGCGGCGGCGTGATGGCGGCATCCGGCAGCCGCAGAAACTCGCGGCCGTCGTCGGCGATCAGCCCCACGCTGCGGCCGCTCGAGCTCACGACGATGAGCCGCGTGCGCACGTCGTAGGGCGCACGCTCGAAACCGAACCGGGCTCGCAGGTTGATCGCAGGTACTACCTGCCCGCGCGAAAACACCACGCCGTCGACGAACGGCGCCGCGTTCGGTACCTGCGTGACGTGTTCGACCATCTCCATATGCTGTACCTGATGGCTGCGCAGCGCATACGCGGTTCCCGCGACGCTCATGACAATGAAGGTTTCAAGCTCACTCATTTGAACGCCCTCAATCGCCCCCATGCGGCCGCGTCGCCGATGGCGCGCGGCGTCCGCTGTCTTGCCAATCGGCCGAGGACTGCGGGATCGAGAATCAGGACCACGCGGCCGTCGCCCAGGTCGGTCGCGCCCGAGACGCCGTCCACACGGACGAGCGGATCGGCGATGGTGCGGACCACGATCTCGCGCTGCCCGACAATGCGGTCGACGGCGATGCCGACGGCGTTGGATCCGGTCCCCGTGACGAACACGTGAACGTGTCCGGCAGGCGAGTCGGGGATGCCGAAAATGCGCGCGAGCCGGATGATTGGGAGCGCGCCATCGCGATAGGGCGCAATTTCGTTCTGCTCCAGCTGCCGGATGTCCGCTTCGGGGACGTCGATGACCTCGCGCACGCTGCCTTGTGGAATCGCAAACGATTCGACCCCCACGCGCCCAATCAGCGCGTCGGCGATGGCGAGCGTGACAGGCAACTGGAGGATGTAGCGCGTGCCCTGGCCGGGTTCGGTGTCGAGCGTGACCGTTCCCGACAGCTGTTCGATGGTTTCTTTGACCACCGCCATGCCCACGCCCCGGCCGCTTTCCCGATCGGTCTCCCTCTTTGTGGAAAACCCCGGAGCGCACAGGATGTTGAGGATGTCTGACACGTCCAGCGCGCCCGCTGGAATCGTCAAACCAGCCTCGCGGGCTTTCTCGACGACCGCCGCGACATCGACGCCGCGCCCGTCGTCGGCGACTTCGAGCGTGACGACGTCTCCCACCGCGGCTGCGGTGAGCGTGATCGTGCCCTCCGGCTTCTTTCCCGCCGCGAGGCGTACGTCCGGCGCCTCTATGCCGTGACTGACCGCGTTCCTGACCAGGTGCAGCACCGGATCCATCAACCGCTCGATGAGGTATTTGTCGATCTCCGTGGTTTGCCCGCGCAGCTCGAGCTGCACCTTCTTGCCGTTTTCTCGCGCGAGATCGCGCACGACGAAGGGCATGCGCCTGAAAATTTCGCCGACCGGGACGAGCCTTACGCGCATGATGCTTTCGCGAAGCATCCGAAGCTGGCGGTCGATGGCCACCGCGTTTTCCTGCACCGCGCGCCACTCGACGGCAGGCACGTGGCGTTCGATTCTGGTCAGGCTGTCTGAGAGGCGCGCGCGGCTGATCACCATGTCGCCCACGCTCTGCATCAGATGGTCGAGCCGGCTCAAATCGACACGCACTACGTGCGATAGCGAGGTGCCCGTCCCAGATGCTGCCGGTGCCGAAGCGTCGGAACCAATGGGGAGGGCGGTGCCCTCAACCGCCGCATTCACCGTCGTTTCGGCCTGGACCGTGACTGGCACGTCGATGAGTTGCTGCACGACGTCCACGCTGTATGGAACGAGGAGCGTGAACTCGAAGCTGATGGTGGCGTTCGGTCCGACCCGCGGAGTCGCGTCGACGATGGTGCCGATCTCCGCAAGACGCTTGCGAATAGCATCGACGCCGAACCCCGACGCGAGTAGTTCCTTTGTCGGCACGAACGTGCAGATCCACCGGCGGTCCTCTGACGATCGTTCCGGGCTGTCGGCGGCCGGCCTGGCAGCGACGCGAATCAGCGATGCGACGCCCGCGACCACGTCGTTTATTGCGGGCAGGGCAGTCTGGGTGCGATGCGCCGAGATGATCTGCTCGAGCCGCCGCGTGCCTTCAATCAGGAGATCGGTCCCGCCAGCGGTGAGCGCGTTTTCCCCGTCCCGAATCGCGCGCAGGTAGTGCTCGAGATGGTGGGCGAGCTCCTCGGCCGGCTTGAGCTCGACCATCGCGGAAATCGCCTTCAACGTGTGGAAGTATCGAAATAGATCGTCGACGGCGGCCCGTTCCGCAGCGGGTTGTCCGATGACCTTGTCGAGACGCAGCAGCGTATCTGCAGCGGCGGTCAGGTGCTCTTCGGACTCGGCGTAGTAATCGTCGAGAAATCCGTCGAAGAACGCGTCGTTGCCGGCCATTTATCGCTGGGCGCCGGAATCGACGGTGGCGTTCAGAAGTTCCTGGACGGTTCCCGAAAGGACCTGGGGAGCAAACGGTTTTGTGAGGTAGCTCGTCGCCCCCGCCTCTTCGGCTGCCTTGCGGCTCGAGTCGTCGCCGCGCGTGGTGAGCACCACGATCGGAATGTGCTTATACCGCGAATTGCGTCGGACGAACTTCAGCACGTCGATGCCATGCATATCGGGCATGTTGAGGTCGAGCACTATGACGTCAACGCGCGCGACCGCCAGTTGTTCGATCGCCTCGAGACCGGTAGGCGCCTCGATGAACTGCGCGGACGGCACGGCTTGAAGCGATGCCCGCACCATTTTTCTTATTGTCGGCGAGTCATCGACAACGAGTATTGTGTGCATTAATTCACTACTTAATCACTACTGCTTTGACAGCGCGGACACAAGTAGCTGTATCGATTTCATACAGAAATCGAGTAGTAAGAGAGAAAAAGCAACGACCGTACCGCTAGTCTTATCGGATTTTACGCATCCATTGTTTAACTACGCGGTTTCCACGCTCGTCACAGCGTGTGTGGAGGAACTATTTAGCCGCCGCGACGGCTAACGTCCTATCGCTTGGTATCGTCCAGCTAATGCGTGGCACGTTTGATGCTTTGACGCGTGCTCTGGAGAGTGCAAATGAGCTTGTTGGTAATTCTGATCATTCTGATCGTCGTGTTAGGCGGCGGAGGGTTCTACGCGGGAGGGCCGAGAGTCGGTGGTGGACTGGCAGGACTCCTCCTGATCATCCTGATCGTTCTGGCTCTCACCGGCCGGCTGTAGGTTTCGCGGGCTGTTGGGCGCCTACCTGATCTGGCGCATCAGCTGCTCGAGGACGCGGTTTACGCGCTCGTCCAGGGTCGTTCCCTCGGTGAGCGTCAGCTCGGCGTGTTCGGGAGGTTCATATTGCGAGCTGGCGTCGTTCGCGCTGCTGAGATACGTCTCGAGGAATGGGATGCTCGGACCGTCTTCCACGTCGATGACTCTGCGTGCGCGTTCCCGCTCGTCGCGGGTCGGAGAGGTAAAGCTGACGATGCAGACGAGTCCGGCTTCGGCGAACAGTTTGGCGACTTCGCTGACGCGCCGCATGTTCTCTTCGCGCTCGGACCCGGACGCCCCGAGGTCGGCGCTGAGCCCGGGACGGACGTTTTCGCCATCCAGCACAAACACCTGGATATGCCGCTCGAACAGTTGCCGCTCGATAGCCTTTGCAAGCGTGGTCTTGCCGTTGCCGGGAATGCCCGTGAGCCATACGACGGCGCCGCGATGCCCGTGCCTGAGGTGTCTTTCTCCCCGGGCTACCTGCGAGACGTCGGCATTGACGCTGGCCTCGGCGACGACGGTGGCGGCAGCGAATCTCTCCGGGATCTCGACGACGATGCCGCCTCCGGCGACGTCGAATCCATCCACCAGCACGAGCCTTCCCATCGTCGGAACGCGTTCGAACTTGTCGATGGCCACGGGCCGACGGGTGTGGATGACGACTTTCGCGGCGTCATTCGTGCGGACTGAGTCCGCCCCCGGGATGGTCTGAACCGTCGAGGCGTCCACGACTTCTTCGAGCGTCTTGATCTCGCACTCGACTTCCTGAGTGACGAGCTTGAGCTTGTAGCGCTTGCCCGCCGCGAGCGGGGTACGGCCGAGCCAGAAGATGCGCGCCGTAAACTCGGTCGCGAGGCTTGGCGCGTCATCCGCATGGACGGCGACAGACCCGCGCTCGACGAACAGCTGGTCCGACAACGTGATGCCCGCCGGGTCGCCGGCGGACAGCGAGTCTACCTGGGGCGAGTTCCAGTTTTCGATGGAGCGCACGACACTCGTGCGGCCGGATGGCAGAAACAGGAGCTGGTCTCCGGCGCGCAGCGTGCCGGCTTCGACGCGGCCCGCGAGGATGCGGCGATGATCGAAGCGATACACGTCCTGAATGGGGAAGCGCAGCGGCTGGTTCGTCAATTCCTTGGCGTCGGGGATGGCGTCGAGCGCCTCGAGAACGGCGGGGCCTGTGAACCACTTCAGGTTCTCGCCGCGCGCGGCGATGTTATCGCCCTGCCGTGCGGACACCGGCAGGATGAACTGGGCCTCGACGCCGAGACCGGCAAGAAACTGCCGATAGTCGCTCGACACCTTGTCGAAGATCGCCTGCGAGTAGTCGACGAGGTCCATCTTGTTGACGACGACCACGACTTGACGCACGCCGATCAGGCGCAGCAGATAGCCGTGGCGGCGGGTCTGCTCCTGAACGCCCTCTGACGCGTCGATGATGATCAGCGCCGCGTCGGCGCGCGCCGCCCCCGTCACCATGTTCTTGACGAATTCCTTGTGTCCCGGGGCGTCGATGATGACGTATTCACGCTTCGACGTACGGAACCAGATCTGGCTCGTGTCGATGGTGATGTTCTGATCGCGCTCCGCCTGGAGCGCGTCCATGAGGTTGGCGAACTCGAACGGCACGCCGCGCCGCTGTGCGATGGCGACGAGCTGTTCGTACTTGCCCTCCGGCAGCGAGCCTGTGTCGTAGAACAGACGGCCGATGAGTGTTGATTTGCCGTGGTCGACGTGGCCGACGACGACGAGACTGAGCTGATTTCGCGCGTACGCCATTACATGTAGCCGTCGCGCCTGAGCTTCTCAAACGCGTCTTCGCTCTCCTGATCCTGGGCGCGCCCCGCGCGCTCGGGCACCTTGGTTCCTTTCAGCTCGCTGACGATCTCTGCCACCGTCGTTGCGGTCGACTGAATCGGGAACGTGCACGGCGCGCAGCCAAGAGAGCGATAGCGATGGCCGGTGCCATCGTCGAAATAGAGAGGAATGACCGGGATCTTCTCGCGCTCGATGTATTCCCAGACATTCAGCTCCGTCCAGTGCAACAGCGGATGGATGCGGATGTGGGTGCCCGGCGCGAAGTCGGTCTTGAACTGATTCCAGAACTCGGGCGGCTGATCCGACGCATTCCATTCCATGTTCGCGTTGCGGGGCGAAAAATATCGCTCCTTCGCGCGCGTCGGGTCTTCGTCGCGCCGTACGCCGACGATGATGCCGGTGTATCCGTAGTGTTCGATGACCTGCTGCAGGCCGTCCTTTTTGAGCATGCCGCAGCATTCCACGCGCGTGGTGCGCCCGTTCGGATAGGTGTTGCCCGCCTCGAGCACGGGTTTGTTCATGCCGACGACGAGCTGCAGGTTCCACTCGCGGACGAGGCGGTCCCGGTATTCGATCATCGACTGAATCTTGTACGACGTGTCGATGTGCACGAGCGGGAACGGCACGTGGCCGAAAAACGCCTTGCGGGCGAGCCACAGCAGCGCCGTGGAGTCTTTGCCAATGCTCCAAAGCATCGCCAGGTTGCCGAACTTGGCGAACGCTTCGCGCATGATGAAAATCGATTCGCTCTCGAGAGCGTCCAGGTGTTCGTGTTGCATGGGTGTTGGGTAAAAACGCGCGTGCCTAACCTTCCTATTGTATCGGGTTGTTGAAGTTCCTGCCAGCGTGGTACCATTTTAGGTTTACGACAGCGCCGAAATTCGCTTCTGTGCTCCTAATGCCCGAAACACCTGTAACGGCAGCTACCGAAATCGTTATTCGCGGCGCTCGCACCCACAACCTCAAAAATGTCGATTTGGCGCTGCCGCTGGGCAAGCTGATTATCGTCACCGGGGTGAGCGGGTCGGGAAAGTCGTCCCTGGCCTTCGACACCATCTACGCCGAAGGCCAGCGGCGATACGTCAGTTCGCTTTCCGCATACGCCCGGCAGTTCCTCGAGCGCATGGAAAAGCCGGACGTGGACCGCATTGAAGGCATCTGTCCAGCTATTGCCATCCGCCAGAAAAACAGCATCCGTAATCCCCGTTCGACGGTCGGAACCACGACGGAGATTCACGACTACCTGCGCCTCCTGTTCGCGCGAGTCGGACGCACCTTCTGCCGGAGCTGCGGACAGGAAGTGGTGCGCGATACCGCCGAGATCGTGGCGCGCCATCTCGGCACGCTTCCAGAGGGCACGCGGCTGCTCATCGGGTTCGACATGCCGGTGGTCGATCCGGGCGGAGTGGTTGAAGGTTCAGACGCAAACGGCGACGACGACGATGCGGAATCGGCTGGGACCAGGGATTCGGGATTGGGGATTGGCAATGCGAATCCGAGTCCCGCTTCGCTGACGTTTACCGTCAACGAGCTGCGTCGGAAGGGGTTCCACCGCCTGTATGTGAACGGCCGGACGGTGATGCTGGACGACGTCTCTCCGGCCGAGCTGCGCGATCAGTCGACGCTCAAGGTCATCATCGATCGCATCAAGCTCGAAGGCGACTTGCGCGCGCGCCTCACTGACTCGATCGAGACCGCGTACCGCGAAGCGGGCGGAACCGCGTTTGCGATCGAAGATCCGGGCTTGTCCGCCGAGGCGCCTGATGCGAGGGCGGGCACAGTTCATATCTTCAGTGAGAGATTCGAGTGTCAGAACTGCCAGCTCACCTACGAAACGCCGCAGCCGCGCCTGTTCTCGTTCAACAACCCGTTCGGCGCCTGCCCGACGTGCCACGGGTTCGGCAACATCATCGAGCTCGATCTCGACCTCGTCGTGCCCGACCAGAACAAGTCGGTTCAGCAGGGTGCCATCGAGCCGTGGACCAAGACGCACTATCGCGCGCAGCTTGCCGAGCTGAAGCGCGCCGCGAAACCGGCGGGGATCTCGATGGATATCCCCTGGAAAGATCTGAACGAGGAAGAGAAGCGTTTCATCGTCGAAGGAGACGGAAAGAACTACGACGGGATCCGCGGATTCTTCCGCTGGCTCGAGCGCAAGAAATACAAAGTTCACGTCAGGGTATTCCTGAGCCGCTACCGCGGGTATCTGACCTGCCCCGACTGCGGGGGCGCCAGGCTGCGACGGGAAGCGCGCGACGTCCGCGTCGGCGGGCGCACGATCGATCAGGTGTCTGCCGACACGGTGCACGATGCCGAACGGTTTCTCCAGTCGCTGCAGCTGACCGAAAAGGAGGCCGCGATCGGCGACAAGGTGCTCAAGGAGATTCAGAAACGTTTGAAGTTTCTGAGCGACGTCGGCCTCGACTACCTGACGCTCGATCGGCTGTCGTCGACGCTCTCGGGGGGCGAGTCGCAGCGCATCAACCTTGCGACGTCTCTCGGATCATCGCTGGTTGACACGTTGTATGTGCTCGACGAGCCGTCGATCGGGCTGCATTCGCGAGACAACCTGCGGCTGATCAACATCCTGCGGCAGCTCCGCGACCAGGGCAACACCGTGCTCGTCGTCGAACACGACGAAGACATGATTCGCGTCGGAGACACGATCGTGGACCTGGGCCTCGGCGCTGGAGAGCAGGGCGGCCGGGTGGTGTTTTCAGGGCCCCTCGAGAACCTGCTGCTGGACCAGCGTTCGTTGACGGCCAAATACCTGCGCGGCGATCTCGCGATCCCGGTCCCCTCGACCCGCCGACGAGGGAGCGGGCAGAAGCTGCGGCTGCTGGGCGCGACCGAGCACAATCTCAAGAACATCGACGTCGAGATTCCGTTGAACACGCTCACCTGCATTACCGGAGTCAGCGGTTCGGGCAAATCGACGCTCGTGCACGACGTGCTTTATGCCGCGGTCAAGCGCGCGAAGGGCGGTTCCGAGAAGCGGATCGGCGCATACAGGAAGCTTGAAGGCACCGAGTTTGTGAGCGACGTGGTGCTCGTCGATCAGGCGCCGATCGGACGCACGCCCCGATCGAATCCCGTGACCTATCTGAAGGCGTTCGATCCCATCCGCGAAATTTTCGCCGCGACAAAAGATGCGAAGTCGCGAGGCCTTACGGCCAGCCACTTCTCGTTCAACGTCCCGGGAGGGCGCTGTGAGGCGTGCCAGGGCGAAGGTGAAGTGCGCGTCGAAATGCAGTTCCTCGCCGACGTCTTCGTGCCCTGCGATCAGTGCGACGGAAAGCGCTTCAAGACGCAGATTCTCGAAGTCAAATACCGGGCGAAGAACATCAACCAGGTGCTCGATCTGACGGTTCGGGAAGCGCTGACCTTTTTCAGCACTTCACCCAAGGTCTTGCGGCGGTTGGTGGTGCTCGACGAAATCGGCCTCGGCTATCTTCGTCTCGGGCAGCCGGCGACGACGCTGTCGGGAGGGGAAGCGCAGCGCATCAAGATTGCCTCGCATCTCTCGTCGCGCACGGGCGATCGGCTTCTCTACGTGCTCGACGAGCCCACGACGGGACTTCACTTCGACGACATCGCCAAGCTGCTGACGGCGTTCCGGAAGCTGCTGGAAGCGGGGCACACGCTGGTCGTCATCGAGCACAATCTCGATGTCCTGAAAACCGCCGACTACATCATCGACCTCGGACCTGAGGGGGGCCAGGAAGGCGGACGGGTCGTGGCGACCGGCACTCCCGAGCAGGTTGCCAAAGCCCCCGGTTCTTACACCGGACAGTTTCTCGCGCCCGTTCTTGCGAGCGGCCGTTCTCACGCTTATGCGCTTGAATAGATTTCCGATCGATCATCCATCGTCGGGCTGCCGCCGCTGGTGCGATGTTGTTGTTGTGCGTACTGTCCGGGTTTAGCGTGTTGTACGTAGTGTCCGGCTTTAGCGTGTTGTACGTAGTGTCCGGCTTCAGCCGGACCGTCTCCGCACAGCAATACACCTTCGAACAGGTGGTGGCCGGTCTCAAGGACAATGACGCCGAGACCCGCGTCCGCGCCATCCAGATTCTGCGGGATGCGGACTATGCGGAAGCGGCAGGACCGATCGGCGAGACTCTGGGCGATTCGGACGACAGTGTTCAGCTGGCCGCAATTGACGCCGAACGTTCGCTCTTCACGCTGCGCCCAGTGTCCAGACGAAAACGCATCGGTTTCATCATCGAACAGCGCTCGACCGTTGGCGGCGATGCCGCCACGGAAGGACAACTTGCCCTGAAGGCCCGATCTATTCCCGGCGAAGTGCTTGCGGGGCTCGTGCTCGCCTTGAACGACACCAATCCCCGCGTCAGAGTCGAGGCGATCGGTCTGGCCACGCTGCTGTCGCCGGCGGCATGTTCCAATCAGGAAGCCGCGCGCATCGAACAGCTGTGTGCCCAGATCGGCAACGTGCTGATCGACAACATCAACTCCAGGGAGCCCGAGGTGCGGAGAGCGGCGATGCACGCGCTCGGGCGGCTCCGGTATACCAACGCCGTGCAGGCGCTGCTCGATCAGTTCAGCTACTACCAGAAAGGGCCGGACGCGACGGCGGCGCTCGCGGCGCTCGCCGGCATCGGATATGGCTCGGCTGCGTCGGTATTCGAGCAGGCCGTCGCGAGCTCCAACGCCGAGTGGCGCCGGTTGGGCGTCGAAGGGCTGGCGCGAAGCGGCAACCGGGAAGCGCTTGCGGCTCTTCAGCAACTGGGGCAGAGTGAGCGATCGAGCGAAGTGTTGCTCGCCCTGCACTTTGCCAACATCAAGCTTGGCGAGCCTGGTCAGAGTCTCGCGCAGATCGTGGCGTCGACCGGAGATTCGGCGCTCAAGCCGATCGCGGTTCAATACCTCCTCGACGTCGCGTCTTCAGCTGCGGCGCAGCTCGCGCAATTCCTCGGTGACAAGGATGCTGAGGTCCGTCGCATCATCGCCGACGTGCTTGGGTTCTCGGGTGATCCCAAAATTATCCCGGCGCTCGAAGCTGCCGCCAAAGATTCGGATCCGGACTCCGCGGCCGCTGCCCAGCGGGCCGTCGAGCGGATCAAGCTGAATCGTGCGTTCGCCGTATCGCCCGGCGGGTAACGTGCTGCCTCGCGCTTTCTACGCCCGTCCGACACTTGTCGTCGCGCCGGACCTCCTCGGCAAAGTTCTCGTTCACCGCACTCCGGCTGGCGTGACCTCGGGAATCATCGTGGAGGTCGAGGCATATATCGGCGAATCAGATCCGGCGTGCCACGCCGCTCCCGGCCGAACCAAACGCAATGTTCCGATGTACGGACCGCCCGGGCATGCGTATGTGTACCTCAATTACGGAGTGCACTATCTGGTCAACGTCGTCACTGAACCTGCCGATTCTCCGGCTGCGGTGCTGATACGCGCGCTCGAGCCGCTCGACGGCATTGCTCTGATGCGGCGGCGCCGAACGCGACCTCGAACGGCGCGGCACGCGGTGCGCAAGACGCGAATTTCCAATCACGATCTCTGCAAAGGTCCGGGTAACGTCACCCACGCGATGGGTATTACGTTGAAGGACACGGGAATCGACTTGCTTGGTAAGAAGCTCTATATAGAAGACCGCGGCTGTCGGTTCGACAACATCTCGTGGAGCCCTCGCATCGGCATTACGGTGGGCACCGAGGAGCACTGGCGGTGCTACGCTGCGGGACACATTTCCGTTTCAGGCCTTACGTCAGCGACCGCTCGCCGAAAGAAACGCCGCTAATCGATCTCCGTGCGCGTGTTTGGCTGTGGCGCAGCGCTCGATTGCCTCGAGCGCCCGCGCGAGCGTCCGTTCGGCGCCACTCACGCGGTGTTCACGGAAAAACGCGTCCACGTCGTTCCGCGATTCGAGATCGCAGAAGCTCTGAGTGGATTGCACGACGCCGGGCATCGCCTGGAACATGCCCATCGACTTCTGCAGGCTGTTCCAGTTGGTCTTCAATTGCTGCCATGTGCCCGATGTACTCCAGGGGCGGTGCATCAACCCGGTGATGATGCCGGGCGCATCCTGGGACCGCACCTCCGTCGAGAGGGCGTATTCCATCGTCCGCTTCTGCAAGGCCGGTGCGGTGAAGTAGGAAAGCGCGTTCCGGAACAAGGTCTGCTCGCGCCGCGTGGCCGCGTGCGTCATGCCGCTGAAATATTGCTCGTAGAGATCGGCGCCGCCGGTGAGCGCCGCGAGATCGAAGGCGGTTTCTGTAAGGCTCGGATCGAGCGTCGTCGTGCCCGCGAGATGGAGATCGACCAGGCGCCGGGCCTCGCGAAGGACGCGCTCATCCCGGCCGGCGTAGCCGAGCGTATAGAGAACCGTGGCCCGGAGATCGCGCCGCTCGTCGGGTTCGTTCGCCAACGGCACCCACCCCAGCCGATCGGCGAGCGGCGACAACATCTGTGTGACCCATCGCTCGAATGCCGGCCGGTGCCTCTCATCGATGAAGCGATCGGCCACGAGATTTACGCGCACGAGTGCGGTCTCGATTGCCGGGCTGGTGCCCGCTTCCACCAGTTGTGACGCAAGCGCGAGATACGAATCGACGCTGCGGTTGTTGAGCCAGACGAGCGCCCACAGGTCGTTGAGCAGCGACGTCTGTTCGATCGGCGTGAGTTCGTCGCGTTTCATCGCCGCTCTAAGCGCCGCGAGACCGTCATCGGTGTAACCGACACGGTAATAGCCGCGCGCGTCGGCGTTGGCAATTACCCACGATGAGCAACCCTCGAGCTTCATCGTCTGACTACGCGTGGAAAGGAGAGTGCAGGCTTCCGGCTGAATCTTGCCGTCGCGCGAGCGCCTGTAACAAACCGGAATCTCCCAGACCGTCGACGGTGGGACGCCGTCCGACACTGGACGCTGGGCGAGCGTCATTTCCGTATGTCCGCCCGTGCATCTGGTATCGACATCGACCAGGGGGATGCTCGGCTGGGTGATATAGCTCGACAGAATGCGATCGACGGGCTGACCGATGGCGCTCGCGAGAGTCGTCCAGAACCCCTCGCCTGTGGCATTGCCGTGAGCGAACTTCTCGAGATACGCGTTGATGCCTTTGCGGTACGCGGGCGCGCCCACGTATCCCTCGACCATTCGGATCACCGCGGCCGCCTTCTGGTACGCGATGGCGTCGAACACTTCATTGATTTCCGCAGGCGTTTCGACGGTCGTACGGACGGGCCGCGTGCTCCGCAACGTATCGACGGCCATCGCACGTTCCGTATCGCGTACTTCTTCGAGCCGCGAGCTCCAATCGGGCTTCCACTCCAGCAGCGGGCGGCGTTCCATCCACGTTGCGAAGCCCTCGTTCAGCCAGATGTCATCCCACCACTGCATGGTCACCAGATCGCCGAACCATTGATGAGCGACCTCGTGTGCGATGTACTGCGCGACTTGCTGCTGCTGGGCAGGCGAGCTGCTGCCGGGCGCCGCCAGCAGGAACTGCTCGCGAAACACGATCGCTGCCGTGTTTTCCATGGCGCCGGCGGAGAAGTCGGGGACCCCGACAATGTCGAGTTTTTCGAACGGATATTTCACGGAGAAATAGCGATTGAAATAGCGGAGCGAGAACTCCGCGGCTTCGAGCGCGAAAGCGAGCTCGTTCTTTCGTTCCGGAGTCCCGCACACTCGAACTGGAATGCCGTCCGCGGATCCCCGCAGGCATTCCCAATCGCCCACGATAAGGGCGACGAGATAGGTCGACATACGGGCCGTTGTCGAAAACTGCAGCGTATGTTTGCCGTCGCCGGGGCCCGGCGTGTCCGAGACGATGCGGCCGTTCGAGATGGCCGTGTCGCGAGCGTCGATCGTAGCTGACAGGGCAAAGGTTGCTTTCATCGCCGGCTCGTCGAACGACGGAAAGGCGCGGCGCGCGTCTGTCGGCTCCATCTGCGTGACGGCGTACTCGCGATTGCTTCCGCGGCTCAAGTAGAACCCGCGAAGCTGATCGTTCAGCTTGCCCGTGTAGCGGATCGAAATTCGGGCGCGGCCCGCCGGAATGGCTTGCGGCACGGTGAGCGCCGCCGTTTCGTTCGCGCTGAAATCAACCGACGCCGTCTGCCGCAGCTCTCCCGCGGTGACGGACGCTTCGTGGAACTCGAGCTCGGCCGCGTTTAAAACGATAGTTCGTGTCGGCTGCGCGAGCTGAACGTCGATGTCGACGCGGCCCGCGAACGTGTCGGTCGCGAAGTCCGGGGACAGATGCAGGTTGTAGTGTTCCGGGAGTGCCGTGCGCAGGAGCCGCTGAGCGGGGGTGACCGCGGCGAGCGCACAGAACACGAGCAGGACCGCCAAAGCCCGGCGGCGGCAGGCCATGATGTTAACCCTCGCGCTGGAGAACTGGAATCTTCAGGGTGATGCGGCGCCCCTCGCGAATCACGACGACGGTTGCGGTGCTGCCAATCGGCGCGTCGGCCGCAAGGCGCACGAGCGCGGTCGGGTCGGCGACGTCTTTGCCATTGAACGAGACGATGATGTCTCCCGGCTCCACGCCGGCCTGATATGCAGGCGACCGGCGATCGATCTGCTCGACCAGGGCGCCCGACGTCGTGCGCACACCCAGCTGTTCCGCGAGCTGGGTCGTCAACGGATACATGATCATGCGGCCGAGCGAACCGCGCCGTACCGTACCGTGCTCGACGAGCTCGCTGATGATGCGGCGCGCCAGATTGCTCGGAATGGCGAAGCCAATGCCCTGATACCCGCCGCTCTCGCTGAGGATCCCCGTGTTGATCCCGATGAGCTCGCCGCGCGCGTTGATCAGCGCCCCTCCGGAGTTGCCGCGATTGATCGCCGCATCGGTTTGAATAAAGTCTTCGTACTCCGAAAACCCGAGGCCCTGCCGCCCCAGCGCGCTGATGATGCCGAGGGAGACGCTCTGGCTCAGTTGGTACGGGCTGCCGATCGCCAGCACCCACTCCGCAATCCTGGTCTTCGACGAGTCACCCCATGCCAGCGGCGGCCCCGAGGGCTTGGCGACCTTCACGAGCGCGAGATCCGTCGCCTTGTCGATGCCGACGATGCGCGCGGGCGCTTCGTGTTTGTCGGCGAAGATGACGGTGATCTCTGCCTTCTCGCTGCCTATGACGTGACTGTTCGTGACGACATAACCATCGTCAGAGATGAGGACGCCCGAGCCGAGGCTGCGCGCGAGCTGATCGCGCGAGCCGAACACGTCATCGCGGCCGCCGAAGAAATATTCGAAGAACGGATCGTTCGAAAACGGTGAATTCGGCCGGCGGACGACCTGTACCGACGAAATGTTGACGACACCTTTGACCGCCTGTTCGGCGATGACGGTGAGGTCGGGGAGAGCCGCTGCTGTTGTGGACACAGCCGCGGGAACGGCAATCGTCTGCGTAGCAGGCCGAGGGGTTTGCGCTGTCGATTCTTCGGCCGAACGCAGACGGCCGGTCAGGACAAGACCCGCCAGAAAACCTGAAACGAGGAGCGCAATGCCGATCGAAGCCCGTTTCATCGAGGGTTTTTGCATCGTAGCATGTTTGACGGACCTTCGCGAAGTTGGGTACGATCGCCCAACATGGCCTCAATTCAGGCAACACGGCTCAGGAAGGGCAACCTCATAAAGATCGGCGACGATCTGCTGCGGATCCTCGATTTGCATCATCTGACCCCGGGCAACAAGCGCGGGTTCGTGCAGTGCCGGGCGCGCAATATCAGAACCAGCACGCTGGTCGATCACAAGTTCCGGGCGGAAGAAGACATCGAGCGCGCGATTCTCGACGAACATGAGATGCAATATCTCTACAGCGACGGCGATGCGTTCCATTTCATGAACACCGAGACGTTCGAGCAACTGCACATCGATCGCGAGGTGCTCGGCGACGCCGTCAACTACATCCTGCCCGACTCGACCATCAAAGTGGAGTTCTATGGGAGCGAGGCGGTCGGCATCGATTTGCCGGTCACCGTCGATCTCCGTGTCGAGGACACCGTGCCCGGGATTAAGGGCGCCACCGCGAGCGCGCAGGTGAAGCCAGCGCGCACCGAAACGGGGCTCGTGGTGCAGGTACCTCCGTTCATCAACGTTGGGGACAGAATCCGCGTCAACACGGAAACGGGCGAATACCAGTCGCGGGTCTGATGGACGTCCCACACCGCAGCCCGAGCCTGGGCTGGATCGAAGTCATCACCGGCAGCATGTTCAGCGGGAAAAGCGAAGAGCTGATACGCCGGCTGCGGCGCGCGCAGATCGCGCGGCAGAAGGTGCAGATCTTCAAGCCCGCCTTCGACGATCGCTTCTCGAACTCCGAAATCGTGTCCCACAGCGAGATGCGCATTCAGGGGGTGAACGTCGGCAGCTCGGCGGAGCTGATGCGGCTGGTCAACGGCGATACGGAAGTCATCGGCATCGACGAGGCGCAGTTCTTCGACAGCGGCCTGCCGGCCGCGTGCACGGAGCTGGCCGGCACGAACAAACGCGTCGTGGTTGCGGGGCTCGACACCGACTATCTCGGCCGGCCGTTCGAGCCGATGCCGGCATTGATGGCGATTGCTGAATATGTCACCAAGACCCACGCCATCTGCATGGTGTGCGGCAATCCCGCGAGCCACACTCAGCGGTTGGTCGTGAGCGACGAGCGGCTCTTGCTCGGGGCGACGGGCACGTATGAGGCGCGGTGCCGGCGGTGCTTCGACCCGACGCTCGCCTCAGGGGCAGTCCAAAGTCCAAAGTCGAAAGTCAAAAGTCAGGAGTGAGGCAAACCGACATATGACCGAGTGGACGCCCCAGCTCCTTCTCTTTCTGGGCGTCGGATTTCTCGTCGCGAACGTCCGGGTCGGGCTCGACGCGATCAGGTTTCTGCGGCGCCGGTCGTCTGCGGTGCTGACCTGGCGCGGGCCCCGGCCGCGCTATTACGGTCTGCAGCTCGCCCTCGGCGTCGCGCTCGGCTTCTTGCTCGCGTATGACCTGATCGTCCTACGCCGGCGTCATGGGTCCTGGCTCACCGCATTCAGATCCGCCCCGCAAATGTTTGGCATCGGCATGATGTTTCTTTACTACGGGTATCTGGTCCCCCTGAGCCGACGCATCGGGAGGGGGTTCTACGCCGATGGGATCTGGTCGGAGGCCGGGTTCGTCCCATACTGGAAGATAGGGGCCGTCTCCTGGCGGGAGGGGGAAGAAGTCGCGCTGGTCATCGTTTCGCGGCTCAAGAACTTCGCCCAGCGCCTGGTTGTGCCAGGCGTGCACTACGGTGCGGCCCGAAGGCTGCTCCGTGAGAAAATCGCGGCGCACGACATCGAGCTGTTGCACACTGGGCTGGAGCTCGGGGTGCACGACGCCCGCGACGACGTTTAGGGCGATCGGGCGACTAGCTATTGGCATCGACATTGGCGACTGGCTAGAATCTAGAGGTACCGGAATCGCTCATATCTGCCGATAAAGGCACTCGAAGGAAGGTTTATGGCAGCGAGAGCCACCTGGAAAGGGTTCCTCAAGGTCAGCCTGGTGAACATCCCCATCAAGGTGTTCCCGGCCACTGAATCGAGCGGCACGATCTCGTTCAACCAGCTTCACGCCGAATGCCAGACGCGCATTCAACAGAAGCGGTGGTGCCCCACCTGCAACAAGGAAGTGGCCAACACCGAGCTGGCGAAAGGCTACGAGTTCGAAAAAGGACGTTACGTCGTCATGACGGAAGAGGACATCGAAAACGTCCGCCCGACCTCGACGCGCGTCATCGATCTCGTCCAGTTCGACGATTCGTCCGCCCTCGACCCAATGTATGTGGATCGCACCTACTACCTGGCGCCAGATGGCCAGATCGCGGCCGATGCCTTCGCCGTGTTCCACGAAGGGATGAAAGGGAAGATGGGCGTCGGCAAGCTGGCGCTCTACGGACGCGAATACCTGGTGGCGGTAAAGCCGCACGACAAGGGGCTCGTGATGTATACGCTGCATCACGCCGCCGAGATCCGCGGCACCGAAGGGATCGAAGAGCTTGCGACGATTCCGAACAAGGTGAAGCCGCAGGAAGTGCAGCTTGCCAAACAAGTGATCGCCACGTTCGAGAAGAAGCTGGATCTCAACGAGTACCGCGACGAATACCGCGACGGCCTGCAGAGGATCATCGACGCGAAAGTTGCCGGCGAGGAGGTTGTCGCCCCCGCCGTCGAGATGCCACCGAAGGTCGTGAACCTCATGGAGGCGCTCAAGAAGAGCCTCAATAGCGTGAGCGCCAACAAGAAGGCCGCGGCCAAGGCCGACCTGGCTGAGAAGAAGGCCCCTGCGCGGGGAGAAGCCAAACGCAGGCGAGCGTAGTTATCATCCCCTCTTCATGAGGTTCATCGTACTTGGTGCCGGGGCCGTCGGCGGCGCCATCGCCGTGCGTCTCGCCCAACATGGCCATTCGGTTGTGGCTCATCGCGCGCGGGGCTCACTTCGAAGCGATCCGCGATCGCGGCCTCCGGCTCGAATCCCCCGACGAGGACACGACCGTTCACCTGCCGGTTGTCGATCATCCGTCGAACATCGTCTGGGCCGGCGATGACGTCGTCGTGATCGCGACGAAAACCCAGGACACCAAAGCCGCACTCGCCACGCTCGGAGAAGCCGCTCCCCGGGACGTCCCGATCCTCTGCGCGCAAAACGGTGTCGCCAACGAGCGGATCGCCGCTGACGAGTTTGCCAACGTCTACGGTGTCTTCGTGTGGTGCCCGACCGACTACCTCACGCCCGGCGAGATCAAGCTCTGGTGCGCGCCGAAAAGCGGAATTCTCCACATCGGCCGCTATCCATCGGGATCGGACGCGGTCGCGGAACAGGTGGCGGCGCGACTTTCGGATTCATCGTTCTACTCGGCGGCCCAGACCGACATCATGCGCTGGAAATATCGCAAGCTGCTCTCGAACCTGGGCAATGCCGTCGAAGCGTTGTGCGGCACGGCGGCGCGCGGTTCAGGCATCGCACAGCGCGCGAGGCGAGAGGCGCTCGCCTGTTACGAGGCGGCGGGGATCTCGTTTGTTGCAGACGACGAGCAGGACGCCGCCCGGCTGGAGGGTGAGGTGCAGGCGCGCATCATCAACGGCATCGAGCGGCGCGGAGGCTCGTCGTGGCAAAGCCTGGAGCGCCGGTTGGGAACTATTGAAACGGATTATTTGAACGGCGAAATCGTACGGATGGGCCACGCCCACGGCGTACCGACGCCGGTCAACGCGCTGCTGCAGTATTTGTCCCAGCGGATGGCTCAGGAACGGCGCCCACCGGGCAGCGTGAACCCTGACAAGATTCTGATCGCGCTAGACCTTCGAGAGAACCCACTGGAGTAGGCCCATCCCGCCCGCCGCAGTCGGGTCGTTGAGCCAATCCGGCGGCGTGAGCCACACGAACGCAAGGATGGCGATCACCCACAAGTCGTAGGGGATCGTCGTGCGTTCGTCGCGCCAGAAAAACGCCCGGTTGAATGCGCCGCGCAAGCCGTTCATCGAGGGCATCTCGCGGTTGTTCAGCACCAGATATGTGTAGTGAATCCGGTTCGCGACCGACAGCACCGACAGAACCAGGATCACCCACAGGATCGCCGCCATCCGGTTGGTGAACGCGCCAATCATGAAGAGCACGATCCGCTCTGGCCGCTCCATGAATCCGACCTTGCACTTGTCGATCAGGCATTCGGCGCGCGCGCGCGCGTAGCTCGTCATAATCGAAAAGATGAGCGTCAACGTGGTGATCAGCACGTAGTCGTTGCGGCCGAGGCGCGCGTAGAGCCAGATGAGACCGGTGAACAGCGCGAGGTCGGAAAAGCGATCCAGGGTCGAGTCCCAGAACGCCCCGAATTCGGACTGCTTGCCGGTGATGTACGCGACCTTGCCGTCGATGAAATCGAAGATATTGGCGCAGATCATGATCACGCCCGCCAGCACGAACTGGTTGGTGGCGAGTGCCCCGGCGGCGGCGCAGTTGATGAGCACGCCGATGAGCGTGAGTGTGTTCGGTGAAATACCGAGCGCCACGCTGAGGCGGATGATGGCGCGCAGCGGGAACATGCAGATCGTCCCGATCGTGCCTGTAAATGTCATTTGTTAGTCGCGTCCCTCGATTTCACTCGGGACGCCCGTGCTTCGTCGAGGGCGGGGGCCCGGGCGGTCCGGAGTATAATGAAAGGTTCGGAAAGTAGAGAAAGAGCGCGCAATAGTACTGTATGCCCGTCCAGAATCTCAAGAGTCAGATTGCCCACCTGCCCGAGCAGCCAGGGGTGTATCTGTTCTCGAACGAGGCCGGCGAAACGATTTATATCGGAAAAGCGCGATCGCTGCGCGACCGCGTACGCAGCTACCTGGGTGCGCGCGGGCTTCACCCGAAAACCGACGCGCTGCTCGACGAAGCGTCGGCCGTCGCTGTCATCGTCACGGATTCTGTGGTCGAGGCCCTGGCGCTCGAGAACAACCTCGTCAAGGAGCGATCGCCGCGATACAACGTCCGCCTTCGCGACGACAAGAACTATCCGTATCTGCAACTCACCACAAACGAGCCGTTTCCACGGGTGCTTGTGGCGCGAAGTGTCGAACGCGACGGAAGCTATTACGCCGGTCCGTTCATGCCGGCGTCCCTCGCGCGCCGGACGATGGGGCTGACGCACCGTTTGTTCGGAATACGGTCGTGCAACGAAGTGATTACCGGCCATCGCGAGCGGCCGTGCCTCGAATACGACATCAAGCGCTGTCTCGCGCCCTGCGTGGCGGCGATCTGTTCTCAGGAGCAGTACAGCGAAGCCGTTCAGCGCACCCGGCTGTTCTTCGAAGGCAAGAACGAGGAGCTGATCGATCGCCTGACCGATTCGATGACGGCAGCGTCTGCCGCGGAGCGTTTCGAAGAAGCGGCGCAGTTGCGCGACGCGGCCCGAACCGTTCAGACGCTGCGCGATCGTCAGCAGAAGATTGCGACTGTGCGCATGGGCGATCGCGATGCGTTCGGCCTGCACATGGGTCCGGCTGGCGCGGTGGTGCACGTATTCGTTATGCGCGGCGGACGCGTGCTCGAACGGGTCGAACTTGCGGCGACCGAGGGGATTTCGGGATCCGCCGCGGAAATTCTTCAGGCGTCGGTGGAGCAGTTCTACGAAGATCGCCCCGCGCCGGCGGAGGTGCACCTGTCGAGCGCGCCGGAAGACGCGGAGCTGCTCGAGGCCTGGCTCTCGGGCCGCGCGGAGCGGCGCGTGCAGGTCATCGTGCCGAAGAGAGGAGAGAAGCGCGGTCTGGTGGATCTCGCGGTCCGCAACGCGCGCATCGCGTATCAAGCACGGCTCATCGACACGGGTCTGTCGCATTATGACGCGCTGGAGACGCTGCGGACGACCCTGGGGCTGCCCGCGATGCCGCGCCGCATCGAGTGCTTCGACATCTCGACCATTCAGGGCAGCGAGACTGTCGCCGCGATGGTCGTGTGCGAAGACGGCAAGATGCGGAAGAGCGACTATCGCAAGTTCCGCATCGCGCCAGCGAACCACGCGGGGTCCGACGATTTTGCGGCGATGAACGAGGTCGTCACCAGGCGATATCGCAAGCTTCTGGAGCAGGGCGGACCGTTTCCGGATCTCGTCCTCATCGACGGAGGCAAAGGGCAGTTGTCGGCCGCCTATGATGCGCTCCGGCAGCTGGGCCTGGCCAATTTGGTCGCGGTCGGCATCGCCAAGAAGGAAGAGCTGATCTACACGCGGGATCGTGAGGAGCCGATCGTGTTTCCGAAAGACGATCCCGCGCTGCGCCTGGTGCAGCAGATCCGCGACGAAGCGCATCGCTTCGCCGTGACGTTCCACCGCAAGGCGAGGAGCATGCGCGATCTTCGTTCGGAGCTGGACGGAGTGCCGGGCATTGGTCCGAGGCGGCGCAAAGCGCTGCTCGTGTCATTCGGCAGCCTTGCCGGCGTTCGCCGCGCGTCGCGCGAAGAACTGACCGCGGTGGTCGGGGCGAAAACCGCCGACGCGGTGGTGGGATACTTCGCCGGCAAAGGGCGCTAGCAGTTATACTCTCTAGCCGTTGCCCGAGTTCTCACTTCCTCTTTTCGTCATCGCCCTCCTGGTTCTGATTTTTTCGCTCTCCGTTCACGAGGCGGCGCATGCGTGGTCGGCAAGCCTGCTCGGCGATGACACGGCAAAACGGCAGGGACGCGTATCGCTGAATCCGGTGGTCCATACCGATCCGGTCGGCACGTTGCTGCTGCCGATTATCGCGATGCTGTCGGGTGCGCCGTTGATCGGCTGGGCGAAGCCGACACCCTTCAATCCCAGGAACTTTTCTCATCCGCGCCGCGATCAGATTCTGGTGACCGTGGCAGGTCCGGTGAGCAACTTGATCCTCGCCGTTGTCGCGGCGGCCGCGGTACAGGCGATCCCGTTCGGCGCGGGCATCACCATGGGAGTGCTGGCTACTATCGCGGAGCGGACGCTGACCTTGAACGCGCTGCTCGCGGTGTTCAACCTGCTGCCCATTCCTCCCCTCGACGGCGGGCAGATCCTCATGGCGTTGCTGCCGCCGAAGGTTGCGATGCAGCTGGGCTTTCTGTATCAATATGGCTTTCTCATTCTGATGGCGTTGCTGATAACCGGAGTGCTCGGTTACTTCATCGGTCCTCCTTACTATTTGATTCTGTCGTGGCTGCGATGACTTCCCGCAAGCGCGTGGTCTCGGGGATGCGGCCGACCGGGCAGTTGCATCTCGGCCATCTGGTCGGCGCCCTGCAGAACTGGATCGCTCTCCAGGAGCAGTACGAATGTTTCTATTTCGTCGCGGACTGGCACGCCTTGACCACCGACTACGCGAACACCAGCGAGTTGACGCACTACGCCTACGACAATGCGATCGACTGGATTGCCGCCGGCCTCGATCCGGAGCGCAGCACTTTTTTCGTCCAGTCGATGGTGCCTGAGCACGCCGAGCTGTATCTGCTGCTCGCGATGACGTCGCCCGTCTCGTGGCTCGAGCGGGTCCCGACTTACAAAGAACAGCAGGAAGCGCTCACCGATAAAGATCTCTCATCGATCGGGTTTCTCAGCTATCCGCTGCTTCAGACCGCGGACGTGGCCATGTACGACGGCAACTTCGTCCCGGTCGGAGACGATCAGGTTGCGCATCTCGAGCTTGCGCGTGAGGTCGTGCGGCGTTTCAACCGTTTCTACGGCGACGTGCTGGTCGAGCCGCAGCCTCTGCTGACGAAGATGTCTAGGCTGCCCGGGCTGGACGGTGGAAAGAAGATGAGCAAGAGCCTCGGCAACACGATTCTGCTGTCCGAGAGCGCTGACGCCGTGAAGAAGAAGGTTCGCTCGATGTACACCGACCCCAAGCGGATCCGGCCGGATATACCGGGCACGGTCGAAGGGAATCCTGTGTTCCTGTATCACGACGTGTTCAATCCGGATGTGGCCGAGGTCGACGATTTGAAGGCACGCTATCGAGCCGGCAAAGTCGGCGACGTGGAAGTCAAGGACAAGCTGGCGAAGGCGCTGAACGCCGCGCTGGAGCCGATGCGGGAACGCCGCCGCGAACTGGCATCGCGTCCGGAGCAAATCCATGAGATCCTCGTCGAGGGTTCGAGGCGCGCCCGCACGGTCGCCACGGCGACGATGGAGCGCGTGCGGGATGCGGTCAGGGTGAGTTACGGGAAGTAAAGAAGTAAAAAGGGAAAAGTAGAAAGTAGAAAGTGGAAAGTAAAAAGTAGAGCAAATGAGCGAGTTGCCGCCCACCTCGGAGTTCGAATCCGCGCCCGACGCGTATTCGGTGAAGCTCGACTCGTTCGAGGGGCCGCTCGATCTGCTCATTCACCTCATCAAGAAGCATGAGGTGAACATCTATGACATCCCGATCGCGCTGATCACGCAGCAGTATCTCGAATACGTCGAGATGATGAAAGAGCTCAACCTCGACACGGTCGGGGAGTTCCTGGTGATGGCGGCGACGCTCATTCATATCAAGTCGAAACTGCTGCTGCCGCGCCCGGAGACGGCGGAAGACTCCGAGCCTGAGGAAGATCCGCGCGACGCCCTGGTGCGGCGCCTGCTCGAGCATCAGAAGTTCAAGGCGGCCGCCGAGCTGCTGCACGAGCGGGCGGTATTGCGCGGCGCGCAGTGGATTCGACCGGACGGGCGCATCGCGGCGATCGCGGGCGACGAATACGCGTTCGAGCCCGACGTCGAGGTCGACCTCTTCAGCCTGCTCGCGGCGTTTCGCGGCGTGCTGGAACGGGCGAAACAGCGGCCGAAAATGCTGCTGCCGCCGGCAGAAGTCCCGGTCGAGGTGCGCATCGAGCAGCTGCTGGCGCTTCTGTCGGAAACGGAAGCGTGCGGGTTCGAGGAGCTGTTCGCAGGCGATGACAGCCGCGGCGGGATGATTACGACGTTCCTCGCGCTGCTGGAAATGATCCGCTTGAAGCTGATTCGTGTATTCCAGACGGCAGCGTTCGGACCAATCCGCGTCTACAAGCGGGCAAGGCCCGCCGACGCGCCGATGCCGATTGGTGATCCTGGTAGTGCGTAACCCAGTTCTTAGATCTTAGATCTTAGTTCGTAGTTCTTAGATTCTCGTTTTTAGACCCAGCATCTACCTTATGTCTGATGAGCTGAAACCGATCATCGAAGCGTTGATTTTTGCGTCTCCGGATCCGCTGACGCCGAAGATGCTGTTCAAGCTGCTCGAGAGCGAACCAAGGGAAGACGTGGAGGCGGCGCTCGAGGCGCTCAAGCGCGATTACGACCGCCCAGGGGGACTGCAGCTCGTCGAAGTGGCCGGCGGGTATCAGATTGTCACCCGCCCGGAGCTGCACGAGTGGGTGCGCAGGCTGTTCCACGAGCGCACCACGCAGCGGCTGTCCGTGCAGGCGCTCGAGACGCTCGCGGTGATCGCCTACAAACAGCCGATTACCGCGCCGGAAATCACCGAGATCCGCGGCGTGAACACCGCGGGCGTGATCAACACGCTCATCGAACGGCAGCTCGTGAAGATCGTCGGCCGCAAGCAGGTGGTCGGCCGGCCGTTCATGTACGCGACGACGCGCGAGTTCCTGATCCGTTTCGGGCTGCGCGACCTGACGGACCTGCCCAAGATCGAAGAAATGGCCGAGGCGCTCGGCTTCGAGGTGCCGGCCGGGCTGTCGCAGCCCGCGCCCTCACAAGCGCAGCTCGACCTCGAAGGATTGCCGCCGATCGATGACGTCGAGCCGATGACGCCAGAGGTGGAGCCAGGGGAGAAGATCCACTGACGCAGCCTACGAAAACCTCACAGGAGGCCAGGAGATCAGGAGCTCAAACTCGATCTCACGATCGAACTTCGACTCTGGACTCATGGACTCCCTGGGACTCCTGGACTCCTAGATTCCTACTCTCGTGATCTCCTGTTTGCCTTTGTCTTTGCCGCTCCACCAATCTGTTTCGGCGATTTTCCAAATCCTTTCAGTCTCCGCACTTCTTCAGCCGTGAGCTCTCTGTAACTTCCCAACCGCAGGTTCTTGTCCGCGATCGGGCCGATGCGGACGCGTTTGAGCGACCGCACGGGATGGCCGATGGCGTCGGCCATCTTGCGGACCTGCCGCGTGCGTCCTTCGTGGATCGTCACCCGCAACACCGACGTGTCGCCCTCGGTGCGCCGTTCCCGCAGCAGTTCGATGAGCGCCGGGCTCGTGCGGCGGCCCTCGATGACGACACCGCGCGCGAGGCGCTCGATGTCGTGCGTGTCGGGCACGCCAAGCACCACCGCTTCGTACACGCGCTCGACCTCGTGGCGCGGATGGGTGAGCGTGGCGGCCAGATCGCCGTCGTTGGTCAGGATGAGCAGCCCCTCGGAGTCGAAATCGAGGCGCCCGACGGGATAGACGTATTCGCGCACGCCCTTGAGCAGATCGAGCACGGTGGGGCGCTGTTCCGGGTCGGAGCGCGTGGTGACGTAGCCCCGCGGCTTGTTGAGAAGGAAATACCGGTGCCGCTGCGCCTGTTTGACGCGGCGCTCGTCGACACGGATGTCGTCGACGTCGGGATCGGCTTTCGTGCCGAGCTCGGTGACGGTTTTGCCGTTCACCGTCACGCGCCCTTCCTCGATGAGCTTTTCCGCCGCGCGTCGTGACGCAACGCCCGCCGCCGAGATGATTTTCTGCAGTCGCGCCTGCATCGTCGAATCTTAGCTCTGAAATTGCGATTCCCGAATCGCTCTGTGATAAAAGAGCGTCCACAGGAGAGGTATATGCCACGGTTGTTAATCGCGCTCGCCATCTGTCTCTCGGGCCTTACTGGTCTGTCGCGTCCGGCGTCGGCGCAGCAGGCGGTCGATCCCAACCGCTGGGAATCGACGATGCAGAAATTCGAAGCGGAAGACAAGGCACGACCGCCGGTAAAAGGCGGCGTGGTGTTCATCGGGGCATCGAGCATCGCGCGGTGGACCAATCTGGCCGAGTCGTTTCCCGACATTCGCACCGTCAACCGCGGCTTCGGCGGTTCGGAGATGGCCGACAGCGTGAAGTACGCCAGACGCGTGGTCGTCCCGCACGCGCCGCGTATCGTCGTGCTCTACGCAGGGGAGAACGACCTGAATCGGGGGATCACGCCGGAGAAAGTGGGCGCCGACTTCGTGGCCTTCCACGACATCATCAGCAAGGACCTGCCCTCATCACGTCTTGTTGTCATAGGCCTGAAGCCGTCGCCCCTCCGCTGGAAATTGCGTGATGGGATGCACCGGACCAACGCGCTCATCAAGGCGCACTGTGAAGCGCAGCGGGCGTGCGCGTACGTGGATCCGTGGCCATACATGATCGGCAAAGACGGAAACCCGAAGCCGGACTTTTTCGTTGAGGACGGCCTGCATCTGACCGCCGAAGGTTACAAGGCGTGGACGCAGATGCTCGGCCCCGTCCTGAAGTAGGCCATGCCACCGGCGGGGTTTTCACTAGAATTGGCAGGTTGTGCTGATCGTGAGATTGACGGAATGACGGCGCGTCGGCTGATTGTGGCGATTGACGGTCCATCCGGCGCTGGAAAGGGCACCGTAGCTCGCGAGGTGGCGCGCCGGCTCAACTACAAACATCTGGACACCGGCGCCATGTACCGCGCGGTCGCATGGAAAGCGCTTCATGACGCCGTGCCGCTCGAAAGCGAAGACGCCGTTGCCGAGATCGCGCAGCGCGCGTCTCTCGACGTCGGTCCCGCGTCGGTGGTCATCGACGGACACGATGTGACCGCTGCCATCCGCACACCGGAAATCGATCGCGCCGCGGCGGCTGCGGCCCGCCTCCCCAAAGTGCGTGCCGCGCTCGTCGCGCGCCAACGCCTGGAAGGTCAGAGCGGGGGCATCGTCATGGAGGGGCGCGACATCGGATCTGTGGTGTTTCCGGACGCCGACGTGAAAATCTTTCTCGACGCGACGCCCGAAGAGCGCGCGCGGCGCCGCGCCGCCGATCCGGCGCACGGTTTGAGCCGCACGTCCGCCGAGTCCGAGGTCGCATCCCAGATGGCGGCGCGCGACCAATCGGACCGGACGCGATCGACGTCGCCGCTCACCAAAGCGGAGGGCGCGATCGACATCGATACGACAGCTTTGTCGATTGAGCAGACCGTCGAGCGCGTTCTGGCGATCGTCAACGGCGCAAGGTCGCGCGTCTAGGCCGCTCCACAGTGATGACGGGGTCTGGACTTCCGTTCCAGGTGAAACGGTAGGTCTTCGTTCTCCGGACGTTTCCGACCAGCGCCGGCCGGAAACACGCAAGGCACGTCCCGCCGCGATGCCGCACGCTCGGATACACGACTCCGAGCGACTCGGCCTTCATGAGGTCTTCTGTCAGCGCCTGAGATTCGACATACGTGTCGGGCGAGAGTGCGGCGCCGAATCCGCGCGCACCGCGCAGATCGTGAAACTCGGCGCTGAAATCGGCGAGGTAGTCGTCATACGTGACGCTGTCGTCGAAGCGGCCGATTTCCGCCAGTTGTACCGACTTGTGGAAACCGACTTCGGCTTGCGATGTCTCGAGCTCGAAGGCCGAATACCAGGCCCCGCGTTCCGGCGTGTTGAACCGGCCGCCAAGAGGATTGGGATGACAGAAGGCGGCGTTGACGATCGCCGCATTCGGGAGGCCGAACACGAGCTCTTCAACGCCGATCCCCGGCATCAGCCGCTGGCCGGCGAGCAACCGGTCGTTCGTCGCGGCGTCGAGGTCGAAAATCGCCTGCAGATGGGCATCGTCGTCCGCGATCGCGACGAGCACGCTGTCGGTCCCCGGCAAGTGGCGCGAGGGGACGAGACGATGTGTGTCGAACTGACGGACGAGCTCGAGCGGCGGCAGTCCCATCACCCGGCGCGGCGAGCGTCGACGAGCCGCCGGACGGTGAGGATGGCGGGCAGGCCGCCCCGCATCATGTAGGCGAGCGGCGTTTCACCCGCGAAGATCTGATTGGTGTTCGACAGCCGCACCCACTCGTCCGCCAGGCGCCTGGAATGCAGGATGTGCAGCGCTTTGAAGATGCCGACGAGCGCCGAGATGCGCGTCAGCCTGTCGGTGTCGAGCAGCCGATCCGGGTTGCGCTTCATCTCGTAGAACGGCCCGTTGCTGACGCCGCCGAGCAGGGCGCGGGCGTCTTCGTCGCGCACCTTCCACCGCGCCATGATGTTGAAGAAGGCTTTGAGCGCGGGAGACGACAGCCGCTCGCGCTCGCTGCGCGCGCCCAGATCGGGCGGCGGATTGGGCTGATACCGGCTGGCGGGATATCGCAGAACCTTTGCCACGCTTACTCCTGATCAGGAGTATATTGCCTCCGAAAATGTTGTCAAGCTTGGGGGAACCGCCTCAATCGTCATCCGGCCGGTTCCGGTCTTTGTAGTCTTCGGCGCTCGCCGGGTCGTATTCCCAGCGGTGCCGATCGCGCTCCTCGATTTTCGGGGCGCCTTTCAACTCCTCGGCGTCTTCGTATTCGACTCCGAGCGCGCGGCCGATTTCTTCCACCACGTCCTGATCCGGCGTCGGCATGTCGCCGCCGGGGGTTTCCTCGCCGCTCGCATACGCGTCGTTCCAGTCGGTATCCACGTCGCCGCCGGTGAGGGCGGATCCGCCTTCTGTGTGCTCCCGCTGGCGATGGTGATACGCCTGATGGCCGGACTCCGCGCTCGATGCTTTTGGTTCGTATCCCAGGGTGGATGGAGCGGAGGTCAGGGTTACGTCTTCGGTCAGCCGGCGCCGCTCGCGGTCGAGCGCGACAGGCTTCGGCCGTGCGGTCAGTGTGGTTGCCCGCTTGGGCGACCGCGATGTGCGGGGCTTTGCGGTCGCGCGAGTCGAGCTTCCGGTTTTGCGTGCGACCGGGCGAGCAGTCTTTTTGGCGCGCGGTTTCGTGGCTTTTTTGCGGGCGCTGCTGGTTTTCTTGGAGCTGGTGCGGGCCGGCGCCCGCCGCGATGCTGCGCGCCGGGTCGTCTTCCTGGGGCGGGAAGGGGTCTTGCGTGCGGCCTTTCGCTTGCGTCCTGCCGCTTTGCGTTTTGCCATCGGCGAAGTCCTTTCAGCCTCCGGGAAAGCCTTGAGGCATTCTTGACAGTTTACCCATAAACTACCTACACTCTAATGCTTATCGCAACATCAGCGGCCGCAGCACAACGCCAGCCGACGATGAAATTCGGGGCGCCGGTCCCCTCAAACACGGCAATCGATTCGATCGATCAGGAGAACTTCAAGGCATGGTGAACGTGGACGACGAGCGCACTCAGAAAGAATCCGCCCCGGAGGTCGCCGGCGCAACGACTCGGGCGGGCGGGAAACCCCAGGGGAGGGGCGTGCTCACCCCCTTCAAGGATGACGACGCCGACCCATCGGAATTTTCCCGGATGCTCGACATCTACGATAACAGCTTCCGCAACATCGCGGAAGGCGAGGTGATGAAGGGTACGGTCCTGAAAGTCACCCCCTCTGAAGTTATCGTCGACATCGGCTACAAGTCGGAAGGGATCATCGGCGTCGATGAATTTCTCGACGAGCGCGGGGAAGTGACCGTGCAGCCGGGCGACACGGTGGACGTGCTGCTCGAGCGCACTGAAGATCGCGACGGCTATGTCGTCCTCTCGCGCGAAAAAGCCGAGAAGATGAAGATCTGGGACGAGGTCGAGAAGGCCTACGCCGAGAAGAAGGTCGTCATCGGACGGGTCATCGAGCGCATCAAGGGCGGCCTCGCGGTCGACATCGGCGTACGCGCGTTCCTGCCGGGCTCGCAGATCGACGTGCGGCCGGTCCGCAACCTCGACGCGCTTCGCGGCCAGGAGCTGCGCATGCGCGTCATCAAGGTCAACAAGAAGCGCGGCAACATCGTGCTCTCCCGCAAGGTGCTCCTCGAAGAAGAAAACGCGGAGAAGAAGAAGCACACGCTGCACACCCTTGCCGAGGGCAAGGTGCTGAAGGGCACCGTCAAGAACATCACCGACTACGGCGCGTTCATCGATCTCGGCGGCATCGACGGCCTGCTGCACATCACCGACATGTCGTGGGGCCGCGTCGGGCACCCGTCGGAGCTGTTCAAGGTCAACGACGAGATTGACGTGATCGTGCTCAAGTACGACCCGGCCACCGAACGTGTGTCGCTCGGCCACAAGCAGCTCGTGAACGATCCCTGGTCGAACGTTTCCGATCGCTATCCGGTCGGCGCGCGGATGTCGGGCAAGGTGGTGAGCCTCACCGACTACGGCGCCTTCATCGAGCTCGAGCCCGGCGTCGAAGGGTTGATCCACGTCTCCGAAATGTCGTGGAGCAAGCGCGTGAAACATCCGTCGAAGATCCTGAATGTCGGCGACAGCGTCGACGCGATGGTGCTCGGCGTCGATGCGACGGCGCGGCGCATTTCGCTCGGCCTGAAGCAGGTCGAGAGCAACCCGTGGCACGAGCTGGCGGAGAAATACCCGGTCGGCGCCAAGATCGTCGGCAAGGTGAGGAACCTCACCGAGTTCGGCGCGTTCGTCGAAGTCGAAGAGGACATCGACGGCCTGATCCACATCTCCGACATGTCGTGGAGCAAGCGGATCAAGCACCCGTCCGAAGTGTTGAAGAAGGGCGACAAGGTCGAGGCGATGGTGTTGAACATCGACGCCGAGAACCAGCGCCTGTCACTGGGGTTGAAGCAGCTTGCGACCGATATCTGGGATGACTTCTTCTCGAGGCACCAGGTCGGCCAGACCATCGAGGGCAAAGTGGTCCGCGTGACCAACTTCGGTGCGTTCGTCGAGCTGGACGAGGGCATCGAAGGCCTCATCCACGTGTCCGAGCTGGACGACACGCGCGGCGGGGAGAAGATCGAGCTCACGGTGGGCGAGAACTACCCGATGAAGATCATCAAGCTCGTGCCGTCGGAGCGGAAGATCGGCCTCAGCATCAGGGCGCTCAAGTCGGATGAATTCCGCACCGACTGGGAAGAGTACTCGGAGCGGTCCGGCACCGGCGAAGCAACGCTCGGCGATCACTTCAAGGCGAAGGCATAGAGCAGCAGGAGGCGTCGAAGGCCAGGGCGTCCCGAGAGTAATCGAGGGACGCGACAAAAAATGGACGAACCGGAAATTGCCGCGGCTCTCGGCGGAAGCATGACGAAGGCGGAGCTCGTCGAGGAAGTCTCACGAGTTTCCGACCTCACCAAGAAACATTCCGAGGTGATCGTCGATACGGTCTTCCGCAGCATCATCACCGCGCTCCATCGCGGCGAGAAGATCGAGCTCAGAGGGTTTGGCAGTTTCCGGCTCCGGCGGCGCGAACCGCGAAAGGGCAGGAATCCGAAGACCGGCGACAAGGTGGACGTACCGCCGAAGAAAGTGCCGTATTTCAAGCCGGGCAAGGAATTGAAGGAACTCATCAATCAGGAACCGCCACAGGCCTGATTCCCCGCGTGAATTGGAAGATGGGCAGATTGGAAGATTGTAAAATTTCTAATCTGCCAATTTGCCAATCTGCCAATCTACCAATTCTATGGACCGCCTCTGGGCACCCTGGCGCCTCAGCTACGTGACCGCCACTCCTGCACCGGCAACCGACTGTATCTTCTGCGACGCTCACGCCGGGCGCGATATCGATCTCGTGCTCTACCGCGGCCAGTCCTGCTACGTCATTCTCAATCTGTATCCGTATAACAACGGCCACCTCATGGTGGTGCCCAATCGTCACCTCTCCGCGCTCGAGTCGCTGCGGCCCGACGAGCGCGCCGAGTTGATGGAGCTGTCGCGGCTCGCCGAGATGGCTTTGAACGACGCCTTTCGTCCCCACGGCATCAACGTGGGGATCAATCTCGGCAAGGCGGCCGGCGCCGGCATCGAAAATCACCTCCATATCCACCTGGTTCCGCGATGGTCGGGCGACACGAACTTCATGACGGCTGTCGGCGAGACCCGCGTGCTCCCGGAAGACTTAGGCGCGACGGCCGCGCGGCTGCGGCCGGTATTCGAGCGGCTCGCCAAGCTCGACGGGTAAGTTCTTGAGAGCCCTGCGCTGGATGGCGTTGTTGATAGGTGCGGCGGTGTCGATCACCGCGCAGGAGGCACCCGGACGCCGCAACACGATCGTCTTCGTCGCCGACGGGCTGCGGCCCGGGTCGGTCAACCCGGTCGACACGCCGGCGTTGTATCGAGTGCGCTCCGAAGGCGTCTACTTCTCGAACAGCCACTCGGTCTTTCCCTCGCAGACGATGCCCAACGCGTCCGCGATTGCGACGGGACATTATCCTGGCGATACCGGGCAGTTCGCGAACATGCTGTTTGTCGGCTACCCGGTTTTCGAGTCCGGTGATTCGCCGCAGCCGCCAGACTCTGTGGCTCCAGACGTCGAAGATCCGCTGGTGCTCGCGGACCTCAACAATCATTTCGGCGGCGACTACTTTCGAGAGCCGTCGTTGCTCGCCTTTGCGCGCTCTTACGGCTACCACACCGCAGCGATCGGGAAGACGGGTCCTGCCTCGGCACAGGACCTCTCCGAAGTGGCGTCGGTGCGCGGCACGCTGCGCAGCCCTGTAACGATCATTCTCGAGAGCGTGACGGGCTCGCCGAACGGCGTGCCCATGAGCGCTGCCACGGCGGAACTGTTGAAGTCCGCCGGGCTTCCCCTTGCGCCGCCGGCGCGGAGTCAACCAGCGGGAACCAACGAAGTGCCGGGGGCCACAGCGGCGAATGTGGAACACCAGCAATGGTTCGCGGACGCGACGACGAAAGCCGTTTTGCCGGCATTCGTGAAGAGCTCCGAGCCGTTCGTGCTGGTGTTCTGGTCGGGCGATCCGGATCTCACGCAGCACGCCCAGGGCGATAGCTTGAACCGCTTGACGCCAGGGATAAACGGTCCGACCTCTCTGGCCGCCGTGCGGAACGCCGATCGAAGCCTGCAGCAGATATTGGCGTTCCTGGATGCCCATCCCGACGTGCGAGACAAGACAAATGTCTTTGTAACCTCGGACCACGGGTTTTCGACGGTGACCCGGCGCGCGGTTGATCCATCAGGACGTCCGACGTCGAGTTATTCAGCAACGCTGACATACAGAGATGAGTCGGGGCGGCAGGAAGTGAACGACAGCCATCTGCCGCCGGGATTTCTTGCGATCGATCTTGCCCGCGAGCTGAACCTGCCGCTCTACGATCCCGAGGTGCAATCCAAAGACGAACAAAGCAGGGCGACGTATGTGCCCGTGGACCCAACCGTCGCGCGGCCAACCAGCACGACGAGGCAACGGCCCACTGGTGGGACCGCGCTGCTCGGCGGTACCGGACGTGCCGGCCGGCCTCTCGACGCGAAGGTGATCGTCGCGCAGGCCTCCATTCACGTGCCTGACAACGATCGCGCGCTGGTGCACCGCATCGCGCGATTCCTCGGAACCCAGGATTACATCGGCGGCGTGTTCGTGCACGATCGATTCGGCAGCGTGCCAGGCGCGCTGCGATTCAGCGACGTCGGGCTGTTGGGCGCCACCACGCTGCCCAGGCCGGCGATTGTGGTCAATTTCAAGAGCTTCTCGATGGATCCGAACAACCCGCTGATGAGCGGCGTGGTCGTCAGCACCAGCACGCGCCAGCAGGGGCAGGGCGATCACGGTTCCCTCGCGCGGCCGAACACGGCGAACAACATGGCGGCGCTCGGCCCCGACTTCAAGCGGAAGTTCGTGAATGCCGCGCCAGTAAGCAACGCCGACATCCAGCCGACGCTGGCGCATGTGATGAGCATGAAGATTCCAGCGTTCGGCCGGCTTCGCGGCCGCATCATCCGGGAAGCGCTGGCGGGCGGCCCGCAAACTGTGCGGTATTCAAGCAAAGTGACGCGCTCGCGCCCATCGAGCCGCGGCATATCGACCGTGTTGATGTATCAGGTCGCCGACGGTCGCGTGTATCTGGACGAAGCGTGTTTGACGTCTGAAAGAACCTGCTCCGTGCGTTAGCCTAATATTTGTTTCGCGATCGTCTGCAACTGCAGGTTCGACGTGCCTTCGTAAATCTGTCCGATCTTTGCGTCGCGGTACAGCTTCTCGACCGGGTAGTCCTTGACGTAGCCATATCCGCCGAACAGCTGCACGGCGAGTGAGCTGATGTGCTCCGCGGCGTCGGCCGCGAATAGTTTGCACATCGCTGCCTCGGTCAGAAACGGCTCGCCCGCATCGCGCAGGCGAGCCGCGTTGTAGACCAGCAGGCGGGCCGCCTCCAGTTCCGTCGCCGCGCGGGCGAGCTGGAACTGCACTCCCTGAAAATCGGCAATCGCCTTTCCGAATTGCTTTCGCTCTTTCGTATACGCGACGGCGTGGTCGAGCGCGCCTTGCGCGAGGCCGATCATCTGCGCGCCTATTCCGATGCGCCCTTCGTTGAGTGTCTCGATCGCGACTTTGTAGCCGCGTCCCACCTCACCAAGTACGTTGGCCCGCGGCACGCGGCAGTCTTCCAGCAGCAGCTCGCAGGTGCTGCTGGCGCGGATGCCCAGCTTGTCTTCCTTCTTGCCGACAGAAAACCCGTCGAGCCCGCGCTCCACCAGAAACGCGGTAATGCCCCGATAGCCGGCGTCTGGGTTGATTGTCGCGAAGACGACGAAGAGATCCGCTTCGTTGGCGTTGGTAATCCACAGCTTCCGGCCGGTCACCGAAAAATGGTCCCCGCGCTCCGTCGCGCGGGCGGCCAGTCCGAACGCATCGCTGCCTGAGCCCGCTTCCGACAGTGCGTACGCGCCCACGCTCGCGGCAGCGAGCTTCGGCAGAAACCGGCCTTGCTGTTCATCGGAACCCCAGCGCAGCAGGGCATTTACCACCAGCGTGTTCTGGACGTCGACGAGGACGCCAACCGACGGATCGACCTGGGACAGTGCTTCAACCGCAAGGACGGCGTGAAAAAACCGCGCCCCGGCGCCGCCGTGCCGTTCGGGGATCTCGATGCCCATGACGCCGAGCTCGAACAGGCGGTCGATGAGGGTCCTCGGCATCCGCGCCTCGTCGTCCATTTGGCGCACAAGAGGCCGGATTTCGCGCCCGGCGAACTCGAGCACGCTGTCGCGGAACAGCCGTTCGTCTTCGGACAATCGGCTCAGGGGCGGCGCATTTTCAGGACCGTTTGACACCGGGCGGGAATGTTATCATTCGAGGGTGATGAGCAAGATCCGCCTTCGACTCGGCTATTTCGTGTTGGCTGCGGTCCTTGCAGCCCCGATGGCGCTCGCGGTCAAAGCGCAGGACGCTGCCGCGCCCCAGCCCGCGCCCGCTCAGGAACCGGCACCGCCGCCAGCACAGCCGGAGCAGCAGCAGCCGATCTTTCGCACGGACATCAATTTCGTCCGGGTCGACGTCATCGTGACGGATCGGCAGGGCAACCCTGTTTCCAACCTGAAGGCGGAAGATTTCGAAGTCACCGAAGACGGCAAGCCGCAGTCGATCGAGACGTTCAAGCTGATCAACATCAGTGAGAACGCCGGCGTCGGCCTCGATCCGCCGCGAGAAGTGCGCAACCCGATCGAAGAGGTGATGGAAGCGTCGCGCGATGACGTGCGTTTGTTCGCGATTTTCCTGGACGACTATCACGTCCGCCTCGAAAACAGCATGCGCGCGCGCGAGCCGATCGCGCGCTTCGTCGAAGACCAGCTCGAGCCGCGCGACATGGTGGGCATCATGTACCCGCTCTGGTCGATCAGCGACGTGATGTTGTCGCGCAACCGCAAGTCGACTGCTGCCGCCATCCGCGGCTTCACCGGGCGGAAATACGACTACACGCCGCGCAATGAGTTCGAAGAGCGCTACGTGCACTACGTGTCGACCATCGAAGCCGAGCGGATTCGAAACCAGGTGTCGCTGAGCGCGCTCAAGGGGCTGATCATCCGCCTCGGCGGCCTGCGCGAGGGGCGTAAAGCGATCATCCTGATCAGCGAAGGGTTCACCAACGTGCTGCCGGCGCAGGTGAACGATCCGATCGCCACCTGCAACGGCGGCATGTGCGGCAACGCGCCGCGACCGCGGCCGGATCCGATCGGCGGTCAGAATCCAGCAGTGCAGTCGCGCATGGACTCGCAGGAATTCTTCTTGCAGAGCGAGATGCTGAGCGACATCAAGCTGGTCTTCGATCTGGCCAACCGGTACAACACAGCGATCTACACCGTCGATCCGCGCGGTCTCGCGCCCTTCGAGTTCGACCTCAGTACGGCAGGGTCGGCCGCGGTCAGCCTTACCAAAGACCAGGCGATGCTCAACAGCACGATCGACACGCTGCGCATCCTGGCCGACGAGACCGACGGCCGCGCCATCGTCAACACCAACGATCTCGGCAAAGGGCTTCGTCAAATCGTGCGCGACTCGAGCGCGTATTACCTGCTCGGCTACACCTCGCAGGTCAGCACCGACGGCAAGTTTCATAAAATCAACGTGCGCGTGAAGCGCCCGGGGTTGCAGGTGCGCGCGCGGCCTGGCTATATGGCGTTGAGCGCGACAGAAGCGGAACGCTCGCTGGCGCCAAAGAAGCCCGGGCCGCCGCAGGCGGTCACGGAAGCGCTGGGTACGCTGGCCGTCAACACGCGCCGCTCTGTCATTCGGAGCTGGACGGGCATGTCGCCCGGGGCCGATGGTAAGACGAAAATCACGTTCGTCTGGAGCCCGACACCGCCGGCGCCCGGCGTGCGCCGCGAAACGCCGGCGACGGTGTCGCTGATGGCCGGCGGGGCCAATGCCGACATCCTGTTCCGGAAGAAAGCCATCGCGCCCGGACGCATCGAATTCGAGGTCCCGCCCGGTGAGATCGAGCTCGATATTTCCGTCGAAGACGCGGCGAACGAAGTGATCGATCGCGAAACGCGAAAGATCATCGTGCCCGGGCTCGGGTTGGGGCTCACGTTGAGCACGCCGCAGGTCTTCCGCGCGCGCACGCTTCCTGAATTTCAGAAACTCGCCGCCGACCCCGAGCCGCTTCCCGTCATCGAACGCGAGTTCCGGCGAACCGATCGCTTACTCGTGCGCGTCGGGGCGCAAAGCGCTGCAGGTACTCCGGTGATTTCCGCGCGTCTTCTGAACCGTGAAGGCGGCGAGATGTCGTCGCTGCCCGTCACGGCGGCAGTCGGCGGGACATTGAGCCAGATCGACGTGTCGCTCGCCGCGATCCCGCCAGGCGATTACCTGATTGCAGTAGCTGCCAAGGAGGGCGCCGAACAAACCGCGGCGCTCATCGCCATCCGGATCGTGCCATGAAGCCCGCCTCGCGTTTTGTGCTGATTCTCGTCGCCACGCTTGCGTGTGCGGCGGTCGCGCAGGCGCAGTGGCGAGGTCGGTACCGGGAAGGATCGTTTGCGCCCAGATATGCGCCTGCCCGGATGCCCGACGGCGATTTCACCATCTGCCGCCTCGAATACACCCGCGTCGTCATCGAAGACATGGGTGTGGGATGGCAGACCGACTATCCATTCTCCGAACGCAATCTGATGACGCGGCTCTCCGAGCTGACGAAAGCGCCAATCAGCCGCGACGCGCGCAGCGAGCCGAACACGTGGGTGGTGCGCGCGACGGATCCGCAGCTGTTCAACTGTCCCTACGTGGTCGCGTCCGACGCGGGCACGATCGGACTGAGCGGCGCCGAGGTGTCCGGTCTGCGCGACTACCTGTTGAAGGGCGGCTTCCTATGGGTCGACGACTTCTGGGGAACCGCCGCGTGGGATCAATGGTCGTCAGAGATCGGCCGCGTGCTGCCTCCCAGCCAGTACCCAATCAAAGATGTGCCGCTGGATGACCCGCTGCTGCGCACCCTGTATCCGGTTACCGCTGTCCCCCAGATCACCAACATCCAGTTCTGGCGCGGATCGCAGGGGCAAATCACGTCCGAGCGCGGAGAAGACAGCGCCGAAGCGCACCTGCGCGCAATCCGCGACCGTCATGGCCGCATCATGGTTCTCATGACGCACAACACCGACGTCGCCGATTCCTGGGAGCGCGAAGGAGAAGATCCCGGGTTCTTCTATCAGTTCTCGCCGAATGGTTATGCACTTGGTGTCGACGTGCTCCTGCACGCGATGACGCACTGAAGCTAGCCAGTAGCTGGTAGCCAGTAGCCGGTAGTCCTGTGGCTGGTAGCTCTCAGTCAGTAGCCGGTAGTCCACAGCTGAATTCACCTGATGTAGAATAAATTCACCGCTCGAGTGAGAGCGCGTGAAAAGGCCGTCAAGCCATGCCTGAAGAGTCTGTCCGCCTTCGCGGTGCAACCGCTACGGCGGGACTGGATGGAAGGGCGACGCAGTCATCAGGCCGCGGCCGGGAGGTGCTTAATATATGGCTAAATCTACGGTGAGCAGCTGGTAGATCAGGGCCCGGGTGGGGCAAAACCCACCCGGGCACTGCGATGACTTCCGAACGCACGCCCCCCTTTCAGACCATCTCCGGTCGCCCTGTCGAGCGCCTCTATACCGCCGATTCAATTGCCGACGTCGATTACACCCGCGATCTGAACGATCCCGGCGTGTTCCCGTACACGCGCGGCATTCATCCGTCCGGCTACAAGGGCAAGCTGTGGACGATGAGGCAGTTTGCGGGGTTCGGGACGCCCGAGGACACGAACCAGAGATACCGCGAGCTGCTTGCGGCTGGCGCGACGGGACTGAGCGTGGCGTTCGATCTGCCGACGCTGATGGGATGCGACCCCGATCATCCGCTCGCGCTCGGCGAGGTCGGCACGTGCGGCGCGAACGTGGCCTCGCTCGCCGACATGGAAGCGCTCTTCGACGGCATCTCGATTGGTGACATTACGACCTCGATGACGATCAACGCCCCAGCGTCGATGATGTTCGCGATGTATCTGGTGCTCGCGGAGCGGCGTGGCGTCGACTGGGCGGTGCTCTCGGGTACGCTGCAGAACGACATCCTCAAGGAGTTCATCGCCCAGAAGGAGTACATCTACCCGCCGCGTCCGTCGATGCGGCTCATCACCGACCTCTTCGCGTTCTGCTCCGCGCACGTTCCGCGCTGGAACACGATTTCCGTCAGCGGTTATCACATCAGGGAAGCGGGCGCGACGGCTGCGCAGGAACTGGCGTTCACGCTTCGCGATGGCGTCGAATACGTGCAGGCAGGCGTCGAAGCGGGACTGCATGTGGATCAGTTCGTGCCGCGCATGTCGTTCTTCTTCAACGCGCACAGCGACTTCTTCGAGGAGATCGCGAAATACCGCGCGGCGCGCCGCATCTGGGCGCGCGTCATGCGCGAACGGTTCGGCGCGCAGGACGAGCGGTCGCTGAAGCTGCGCTTCCATGCGCAAACCGCCGGCGTCTCGCTGACGGCGCAGCAGCCGATGAACAACGTGATGCGCACGGCGTTGCAGGCGTTGTCGGCGGTGCTCGGGGGCGCCAGCTCTCTGCACACGAACTCTCTCGACGAAGCTCTTGCACTGCCGACTGCCGAGGCGGCGACGCTGGCGCTTCGCACGCAACAGATCCTGGCCTACGAAACAGGCATTACGAACGCCGTCGATCCGCTGGGCGGCTCGTATTTCCTCGAGCGGCTGACCAACGATCTCGAAGAGGAGGCCGACACGTATTTCCGCACCATCGACGGCATGGGTGGAATGATTGCGGCGATCGAAAAAGGATATCCTCAGCGGGAAATCGCGGAGAGCGCTTACCGCTTCCAACGCGACGTCGAGGAAAACCGCCAGGTCATCGTTGGCGTCAACAAGTTCGCCTCCGAACGGGACAGCGGTGTGCCCACGTTGCGTATCGATGAGACCGTGGCGCAGAGCCAGCTGGCGAAAGTGGATCGGCTGCGCCGCACGCGGAACCAGGTCGTCGTGAGCCGAGCGCTGGACCGGCTGCGGAAATCCGCATCGGGCACGGAGAATACGATGCCTGCCATCCTCGACGCGGTTCGGGCCAATGCGACCGTCGGGGAGATGTGCGATGCGCTGAAACAGGAGTGGGGAGAGTATCGGGAGCAGGCCATAATCTAGACTCTAGGAGTCCAAGGAGTCCAAAGAGTCCAGGAGTCCGAGAGTCCACAGTCGAGATGAGAAAAATCCGCGTCGTCATCGCCAAGCCCGGTCTCGACGGTCATGACCGTGGCGCCAAAGTTATCGCTCGCGCTTTGCGGGATGCGGGGATGGAGGTTATCTACACGGGCCTTCGGCAGACTCCGGAGCAGATCGTCGCCGCGGCGCTCCAGGAGGATGCCGATGTCATCGGCCTATCCATCTTGTCGGGCGCGCACAATTCGATCTGTCCGAGGCTGATGGAGCTGCTTCGCGAAAAAGGACTAACCGACGTCCTCGTCCTCCTCGGCGGCACTATCCCCGACGCCGATCTGCCCGCCCTCAAGGAAATGGGGATCGCCGCCGTGTTCCGTCCGGGCACGTCCATGCAGGACATCATCGATTTCATCACCGCCCAGCGGCCGCCTGCAGAAGCTAAGGCTGCAGAAGCAACCGGCCGATAAAACACCACGACTGGTTCGCGAAACGGTCAGCGACATCGTGTCGCAGACGGCAGAGCGGATGGTTCAGGAAGAGATCGATCGCATCAAGACACGGACCATAGCGACGCACCTCGGACCGGCTCGAATGCCGATGGGCCGATGTCGGTCCATTGTCGGCAGAGTGATAAAGTTGAACGAATCAAGAACGCAGGTTCGCAACACCAGCTTCTGCGTCCAGCCGTGTCCAGGCAGGCAACCGACGTGAATCATCCCTATCCGCGCAGCCTTCGCCGGCGTGTGGAAATTCTGAAGAGTGCGGCCGCCGCTTTCCGGATGCGGGGGTACCATGCGACAAGCGTCGATGACATCGCCCAGACGCTGCGCATGACCAAAGGCAGCCTTTACTACTACTTCAAGAACAAGGAAGAGATCCTCTACGTGTGCCATGACCACACGCTGGATCTCCTGTTGCGCGCCCTCAAGGATATTCAAGCCGGAGACGAATCAGCGCAAGACAAGCTCCGCTCCGTGGTCGTTGCGTTTGTAATGCTGATGACCGAAGAACTCCATGGAACTGCGGCTGTGACTCTGGATGTGAAGGAGCTCTCTGCGCCGCTGAGGCGGAAAATCACCGCCAAGCGTGATCGCTTCGATCGGGCGGTGCGCCGGATCATTCGGCAGGGCGTCGACGAGGGGGTCTTCAGATCGATCGACGTGAAGTTCACCACGTTTGCAATGATGGGGGCGATCAACTGGATCCCCCACTGGTTCGACCCTTCGGGCAAGGCCGATGCCCGGGCCATTGGCGTCGCCTTTGCCGATTTCTTCGTCGCCGGCCTGCTCAGGGCACCGGCCGATGTCGCGAAACTCCCTGCTCCGCGGCGACGGCGAATAAATTCGACGAGGCCGGCAGCCGGCCCGGACGCATCGCCGCTGCCCTAGCTCAGGGCCGCGGCGAAAGCGTCGCGTGAATTCCGTACCTGACCTCGTTTCGATCGAGAAATGCCATGTGGGTGGGAAGAGCACCAGACATTCGCTCGTCCGATGTCACTGACAGGAAGCTGTATCTCAGCCGACGCGCGTTCATGCAGGCGGCTGCGATGGCGGCGATGGGAGTCGGCACCGGAGCCGGCGCCGGACCGGCTGAAGCGCAATCTTTGCCGCGACTGACGATTCCCGGGCCCCTCCAGGACTCCGGGTGGGGGAGAGGCGAGAAGCCGAACTCTTACACGGACATCACCACCTACAACAACTTCTACGAGTTTGGCCCCGAGAAGGACGATCCCTCGGCCAACGCCCACAGACTCGAGACCAAACCGTGGACGGTCAAGGTTGATGGGCTGGTCGCCCGGCCCGCCGACTATCATCTCGAGGACCTGATCAAGCCGTACGCGCTCGAAGAGCGCATCTACAGGATGCGGTGCGTCGAGCGCTGGTCGATGGTGATTCCGTGGGTGGGCTTTCCTCTCGCGAGCCTGCTGAAGCGAATCGAACCACGGTCGAGCGCGAAGTTCGTCGAGTTCACCACGTTGCTGAACCTGCGGCAAATGCCCGGCCAGCGCCGGAACGTGCTGGAATGGCCCTATGTCGAGGGATTGCGGCTCGATGAGGCGATGCACCCACTCACCATCCTCGCCGTCGGCCTTTACGGCGAGTACCTGCCGAACCAGAACGGCGCACCGCTCCGGCTGGTGGTTCCCTGGAAGTACGGATTCAAAGGGATTAAATCGATCGTCCGAATCCGGTTAATGGATCGACAGCCGATGAGCACCTGGCAGCTGAGCGATCCGGCCGAATACGGGTTCTACTCGAACGTCAATCCGGAAGCCCACCATTCACGCTGGTCCCAGGCCCGCGAGCGCCGGATCGGAGAATTCTTCCTGCGCCCGACACTGATGTTCAACGGATACGGCGAACAGGTTGCCTCGCTGTATGCCGGGATGGACCTGAAGAGAAACTACTAGAGCGCTTTGCCAAGTTAGGCCGAACGGTGTTTTGAACTCATGTTCAATTCACTGAACAGAACAGAGATCTTCGTGCCAGGCGGCGCCTCGCAGATCGGCCCCCCTCAATAGTTTGGCTTCGCCACGATCAGCCATTCGATGTCCCGATCCAGGAGGTTTTCGACAAACCGGTTGCGGCGCTCTGTGATGGCAAAACCGGCCTTCAGAAGATCGTCGGCGACATAGTCGACCGCGATTTCATGATTCGCATACTGCTCGGCGCGTGAGGTCTTCTCGCGTGCCTGGGCGATCGGCTCGACAATCACCAGACGCCCCTCGAGTTTGAGCGCCTGACGGATGTTGTCGAGCACGGTCTGGTGCTCTGCCATCTCGTGATATGCGTTGACGATCAGCACGGCATCGAGCGAACCCGGCAGGCGTGGGTCGGTGGGAGTTCCGGTCTGTACCTCGACGTTTTTCAGTTGTTCTCTGGCGATACGCTCCTGTAGTTGGCGCACGGTCTCCGGGTTGACATCAACCGCGACGACTCGGCCGCGGGGCCCTACGGTCCTGGCGAGCCTGACCGTGAAAAAGCCGCTGCCCGCACCGACGTCCGCGACGCGACTGCCTGCCGAAATTCCCATCGCCGCGAAAATCTCCGGCACTTTCTGCCATAGCTCGCGGTCGGCCTCCGTTGGTCCGGTCTCGGCCCCGGTGGGTTGTCGGGTCGCGCCGCCGGTGCTGCCGATTGCCGCCACGCACACCATGAGCGCGACCAGGCGGCGGCGGAGCGGTGCGTAGAGCATGCAGGCCATTGTAGCCGGAGGCGCAACGCCGTTTCGAGGGACTGCCCCAAACAATTTTGAATAGTTGTTCAAATACTCTTGACACGCCGACCAGCCGTTTGTTACGGTCCGTCTCGTTGGCGATGACACCCGCTAGCGCTCCATATCTGACGACTTGCAACCAGCAGTGTAGTGATGGCGGGACAGGCACGTGGCGCGTACTCGACTCCGTCGCGAACGTGTTCTTCTCCGCACCCAATGGCCAGGGGCATTGGGTGCGCCGGCCAATGTGACCGGAATCTGAATTGGTCTCGTGTGACGTCTCGATCGCGTCACGCACAGCGTGTTCTGTGAGCCTTGTGAGGGAGGATTTATGGTGACGAATGTTCGTCTGTCGCTTGTGCTCTGCGGTCTCATGTTCTTCGGAGTCGTGACCGAAGGCCTGGGGCAGCAGTTCACCGGCAACATCCGGGGCTCGGTGCACGATTCCGATGGCATCATTCCTGGTGTGACGGTGGCGCTCATCAACGAGGCCACGAGTGTCTCGCGTGATACCATCACCAATGCCTCCGGTGAGTACAACTTTCCGGCGATCCCTCCGGCGACATATACGATTCGGGCGTCCATCGTCGGCTACAAGGGCTACGAGCGGCGCGGCGTCCGTATCGCGACCCAGCAGTTCGTCACCATCGACCTGTTGATGGAGGTCGGGGCGGTTGCCGAGTCGGTGACCGTCACGGGTGAGGCGCCGCTGATCGAAACCTCCACCGCATCGCAGGGAACGGTGCTTGAGCCGCGACATTCTGGAGTCCATGCCGTCGCCGGGACGGAACGCGTTCCTTGTCGCGACGCTTGTGCCGACGGTGAACTGGCAGGCCGACCCACGGTGGAATCGCCAGCAGGATCAAATTTGCGCGTCGCAGATTTCGCTTGGCGGCGGTGGCGTCCGTGCCAACAACTACGTGCTCGATGGCGTGCCGATTTCGGAAATGCAGGGCCGCCCGGTCGTCCACCCGACGATGGAGGCGATTGATGACATCAAGGTGCAGGTGCATACGTTCGACGCCGAGATGGGCCGCACCGGAGGCGGTGTGTTCAACACGACCGCGCGATCGGGCACCAATATTTTTCACGGCAGCGGCTTCTATCAGAACAGGCCGGTGTGGGGTTCGGCTTTGCCCTATTTCGCCGAGAAGCGCGGCGACACCAAAGAGAGCACCGGACTCGACGCGTCCTATTACCGGCTGTGGGGCGGGGCGATTGGCGGGCCGATCGTAAAGAATCGGACGTTCTTCTGGACCTCGACGGAGGGCTATCGCACCCGGCAGCTCTCGGAACGCTCGAGCACGCTGCCAAGCGCGAGACAGCGCGTGGGTGATTTTTCAACGACCACCCGCGCAGGCGCTCCCGTTCGGATTTTCAATCCATACTGTCGAGCCGGTGTCGCGAGCGCCCGGTGCCCGGCGACTGGCACCGGTTCGCTCGCCACGGGCGGCGAGTTCACAGGCGCCGTCATTCCGCAGGGCCATCCGGCGGCGAATCCGGTGGCGTTCAAGATGGCGAGCTACTGGCCGGCTCCGGCGCAGGCGAACGAAGACAGCCTGGCGAACGACAACATCACGCAGAGTATTCAGGACGTTGGCGACATGTGGACGTTCAAGGGAGAGCACAAGTTCACCGACAACTGGTCGTTGAGCGGGCTGTACCTTTACAACAGGACCATCGAAGAAGGCCGCGGCAACTTCGCTGAAGGGCTTTCCTGGCTGGACGGCTCGAACTACCTCGTCAGGCACCCGAAGCTGTTCGTGTTGAACAACACCAACGTCTTGAACAACACGACCGTGTTGAGCTTGCGGTATGGGTGGACCAGTTTCCCTGACGGCAGGTACTGCGTCGGAGGGGCTCCCGGTGAAGGGTGCTTCGAAGATGGCCTGGCGTCTCTCGGATTCAGTCAGACGTTCATCAACTCGGTCGACGAGTCGGCGGCGAAGCTGTTTCCGCTGCTCAACTTCCAGAATTTCACCAACGTCGGGCAGAGCCTCAATACGGCCCCGATCGACTGGGGCGGCCCCTACGCGATCAACGCCGCGCTCACGAAACTGGTCGGGCGCCACAGCCTGAAGTTCGGTGCCGACCTGCGTGAGCTGTTTGTGACAACCACGCTCTTGAGTGAGACCGCAGGCAGATACTCCTTCCAGGATCTCTTCTCCTCCGGGCCCGGCCGCGTCGGTGGGTACGACTTTGCCAGCTTCCTGCTCGGCGCGCCCAGCACGGCTCGATCTGTACGACAGGGGTAACGGTAAGTACTACACGCGGTATTGGGGCGCCTACGCCCATGACGATTGGCGCGCCAACGCGAACTTACGTTGAACTACGGGCTGCGGATCGAGCACGAGGATGGCCTGCGCGAGGAGAACAATCGGATCACCGTCGGCTTCGATCAGAACGCGACGAGTCCGGAAATGCAGTCCATCGAAGCGGCAGCCCGACGCAACGGCTACACGGGGCCGGCGTTCAAGGGCGGCCTGCTTTACGCCGGCGAGAATGGCGCGAATGACTATCAGGGGATCCCCCGGCCATCAAGCTCTCGCCGCGCTTTGGCGCCAGCTGGGCCATGGATGACAACACGGTGCTCCGTGGCGGCTACGGATTGTTCTGGGCACCGTGGCAATACATCCAGACCGGGCATGGAACCATCGGCTTCACACGCACCAATGAGATGGCGCAATCAGCTGCGGAAAGCGAGGTTCCGCTGACGACTCTCGAGAACCCGTACCCGGCGGGCCTGGTGCCGCCGACGGGAAGTTCTCTGGCATCCTCACAGGCCTTGGCGGGGACATCGAGTTCATCGATCAGAACAAGGGCGGCCCGAAGGTTCACCAGTACGCGATTGATGTGCAGCGCCAGCTGCGAGGACAGTTGGCCGTGTCGCTCGCCTATATGGGCTCGACCGGCGTGGATATCGGCTACGGCGGAAGCACGCAGGTGCCGATCGAGCTCAACCAGATCGATCCGTCCACATTGCCCCGCGACGCGAATGGAAACTGGGATGCGGCGGCCCTTCGCCGATCGGTGACCAACCCGTTCTTCGGCGTGCCAGGCATGGGTGAGCTTGCGCGACGCCCGACCATTCTCGCCGGTCAGTTGCTGCGGCCGTATCCGCAGTTCGGCAACGTGAGCATGGTGCAAACGACCGAGGGCGGCAGACGGAGCTACAACGCGGTCATCGCCCGCCTCGTGAAACGAATGGACGACGTCTGGGGAGGGCATTTCAGTTACACCTGGAGCCGGCTGCGGGACAATCAGTGGGGCGAGCTCAGCACGTTCGTCAACAGAAGCGCAACGCCCCAGAACTACTACGACCTCGATGCCGAGTATGGCGTCAGTGTCATCGACACGCCGCATCGCGTGACGTTGTCGCCGATGTTCCGGATTCCCGGCCCGTCGGGTGGGGTTTCAGGCCTGCTGCTCGCCGACTGGAATCTGACGGCCATGGTCGAGTTCGTGAGCGGACCGCCAATCGCGGCCTACAACGCCAGCAACTCTGAGGCGAACCTTGGACTCTTCGGAGGTCTGCAGCGATTGAACCCCGTCAATAACCCCGTCGACACGTCCGGCGATCAGGCTGATCGTATTGCGACGGCCGATCACCCGACCGCCACCTGGATCAGCCGCGATGCTTTTGCCAATCCGGGTGTGGGGGCGTACGGGACGCTGGCACGGCTCGACACCCGCACGAAACATCCGTTTCGACGAAACGTCGACCTGGTTGTTTCGAAGGGATTCGATCTGAAGAGCACGCAGCGTGCGGAAATCCGGTTCGAGTTTCTCAACCTCACTAACAATCCCATGTTCGCCGGGACTGGCACCAACTTCGGCGCCCAGGACTTTGGCCGGATCACGACGACCAGGGGTTACAGCCGCATTACACAGGTGACCATGCGGTACACCTTCTAGGGGGGCAAGCGATGAGTGACGTCAGTCGTTCACCGAAAGCCGGCCGCAGCCGCCGGAGTGCGGTATGCCAGCTCGCAGGGTTCATCGCAGGTTCACCGCTACTGGAGTGGTCCGCGCAGGCGGCGCAGGCGCCAGGAGGGGCGCAGCCGGCAGCACCTGCGGCACCCTCGCGACCGGGTGTCATTCGCCCGCCGGCGTACCGCGACGCGATCATGAAAGTCGTCAACCTGCACGAGTTCGAAGAGCTCGCCAGGAAGAACGTGAGCGAACAGGCCTACAACTACATCGCGGCGGGGGCGGCTGACGAGCTGACGTTGAAAGCGAATCGCAGCGCCTTTGGAGATTACTGGGTTCGCCGCAAGGTCATGGTCGACGTCAGCCGGATTGACACCACCGTCGAGCTGCTCGGCCAGAAGCTCGAACACCCGATTCTTCTCGGTCCGGTGGGACTACGGACCTTGATGAATCCCGATGGCGAGAGGATGACGGCGCGGGCCGCGGCGCACACCAAATCCGTCATGGTGGGAGTGCAGCCGGCAGTTGTCCAGGAGCTCGCCAAGCAGAATCAGGCGCCGATGTGGTGGGCGGCGACACTCGGCCATAGCAGTGAGCAGGATGCCGCTGCCTGGGCGAGGCGCAGCGAGGAGCAAGGGGCCAGTGCGTTGTGTGTGACCGTCGACTACCCGTACACCGGCGCGCGCGATCGGCCGAGTCGAGACAAGTGGGAGTCCGAGTTCGCGCGCACACGTATCTACAGCACGATGGCGGAAGTATCCAGTTCCAGCCCGGCATGCTGGATCCGTACTCACCAGACCTCACGTGGACGTGGATCAAGTGGGCTCGTTCGGCCTCGAAGCTGCCGATTGTCGTGAAAGGCGTGCTGACCGCCGAAGACGCGAGACTCTGCGTCGAACATGGCGCGCAGGCGGTCGTCGTGTCGAACCATGGCGCGCGGACCCTCGATGGTACTGCCGGTACCCTCAACGTGCTGGCCGAGGTAGCCGACGCCGTGAACGGCAAAGTACCTGTCCTCGTTGACGGCGGAGTTCGACGTGGCGGCGACATCGTCAAGGCGGTGGCGCTCGGAGCCAGGGCGATTCTCATCGGCCGGCCATACCTGTGGGGACTCGGGGCATTCGGACAGGAAGGCGTGCAGCGGGTGATCGAGCTCATGCATGGGGAGCTGAGGACCGCGCTCGCGCTCTCCGGTGCGGGAAGTCTTTCGGCTCTGAATCGCAGCTTCATCCGGCCGGCCTGGAAGGCCTACAAGCCGGTTCTGGGCTGACGCGCAAACGGACGCAGGTCACGGAGGCAGCGATGGCGAACAACGCGCAACATTTGGATCCCGGTAAGGTCACGCTGGATTTGCTGCGCCGGTACCGCGGCACGGAAAGACCGGACGCCGCCAGTTTCTGGCGGCGCTTGGGCTCGCCACTGGCGGCGCGCATGTGCTTGCCCAGCAGCCGGTCGGACGTACGCCGCGCACGCAATTTCCGACCCAGCACAGCGCGAAGGTGATGGAGCCGGTCAACATCCACGAGATCGCCGAGGTCGCCGGGCGCAATATTCCCTGGGGGACGTTCGAATACATCAATGGCGGAGCGGAAGACGAATACACGCTCCTCGGCAATCTCGAGGCCTATACGCGCACGTGGCTTCGGCGGCGCGTGATGGTCGACGTGAGCAAGGTCGACACGTCGTTGCAGCTGATGGGACAGAAGCTCGCCTATCCCATCATGCTCGACCCGACGACGAAAAACCGCATCGTGCCGGAGGGGGACAAGCTGGCGGCGATCGGCGCGCGCGCGGCAAACGCGATCTACGGGGTGACGGCAGCGCCGTGGATGGGCGATTTGAACAAGAGTGGCCAGGCGCCGATCTGGTGGTGCTCGTCGCTCGGACAGCCGACTCGTGAGCTCGCGCAGGATTGGGCACGCCGCAACACGGATCTGGGTTCAACGTGGCTGGGCGTGGCGGTGGACCACACGGTGACGCCAAACCGTGATCGGAACATCCGCAACGGATACCCGGGCTACGAAGCAGGCGTGCTCATGCCCGGTGTTCCCAACGTACGTGGGAGTACCTCAATTGGGTGCGCGGCGCGACGAAGGTGCCGATCATCGTCAAGGGGGTGTTGAACGCCGAGGATGCGGCGGCCGCAGTCAAATATGGCGCCGACGCGATCATCGTGTCGAACCATGGCGGACGCGCGTATGACGGTGCTATTCCCAGCTTGATGGCGCTGCCCGAATGCGTGGATGCCGTGGCGGGAAAGATTCCCGTCCTCCTCGATGGTGGAATCCGGCGCGGAGGCGATGTGCTGAAAGCGCTCGCGCTCGGCGCAAAGGCGGTGCTGGTCGGCCGTCCGCCCGCATGGGGTCTTGCGGCATTCGGTGCCGTGGGCGTCCAGCGCGTGATGGAGATGCTGGCGGCCGAGTTCACCGTCGCCATGGCGCTGGCCGGAGCGCCGAATCTCGCGGCGATCAATCGATCGATGGTGCGTTTGCCCTGGGAGCAGTAGACGGCAGACTACGGACGGATTCGAAACGGTACCTGCCGGGTCGCGCGCCCGCCGTTCGACAAGCGCGACTCGGCATCGACGGTGACGACATAATCGCCAGGCGGAAGTTCCTCCAGCCGGATGCGCGCGACGTATCCGAACCCGCCCGCGGCATTGGATCCGTCCGAAGCGCTCTCCTGATGGTGCCGGAACACTTCGCGTCCATCTCCGGTGCGCACGGTGGCGTTCACATCGACTCCGTGCGGTACGGTTGCGCGGTCGTAGATTTCAGCGAACAGAACGAGCTCGTCTTTGCTGGTGAAATCGCGCGTCGTCGATGGGAGCGCCGGCAGCGGGACCTCTTTCTGATCGACGCGTAGCGTCGGAGTTGTCGTTCCGGCGACAGACGTCAGTACCAGGCCGCTCATCGACAGCGGCGCTCCCGCGAAGTCGGGTACGTCGACGTCATGAAACACGCTGCCGAGCGTTCCACTGCCTGCCTCGCGCGCCGCCGTGCGCAGCTGATAACGTCCGGGCGGCAGGCTCAGGGTCGACAGCAGGCGAAGTCCGGCTTCGGTCGCACGGCGGTAGGCGTCCGGACCCAGGTCGACGGTCAGCGCGCGGTGGCTGTGCTCGCGCACGGTGCCCTTGCCATCGACGGCGGCGAGAGAGAGCTCGATGACGTTTTCGAATCTGCCGTTCTTGTTCGCGAACGCGAGCTCTCGTGCGGAGGTTTCGATGGCGACGACGACAGTGGCGCCCGGGCCGGCGCCTTTGAACGCCGTCGCGGTCGCCCTGAGCGAAAGGCCGCCCGTCGGCAGTGCACGGTCGAGCGCCGCTCGGAGCTCAGGGGACCCATCGCGATCGCTGCGCTTGCGCGACGAGCTGTTGTCGGATGGTCCGAGGTAGCCTCTGCGAGCCTGGATCCTGAGCCCGGGACGGCGCGAACGGACCTCGATCGTTCGAAACCGGCCGTCGCGACGCTGATTGGTGGAGTAATACCCGAGCACGTAGTATCGGCTGTTGTCGACGGTTATCCGGTCGAATGCCTGTTGGAGCGCGTTTCCGTCGAGCGCGGCAAAGCCGCCAGTCTGCTCCGCGAGAATGCGCAGGCTGTCCTGCGAGTGATTCAGTTCTGCGAGCAGTGAGGCCGGGCCGAGGTTCACGTGGGGATTGATGGGGACGCCCTGGGCGTCCATGAGCTCGTCACCGAGGCTCGTCAGGCCGCGAGGGTCGACGCTATAGATGACAACGTTGGCCCGCGTAGCGGACGAGACGGTCTCGGTACCTGCGCTGGAAACGGACGCCGCGTCACGGTTGTTGATGTAGTCGTCGATGTCGGCATCGAGACCCTCGCTGAAGTAGACGAGTGCTTTTCGGCGCCCTTGAACGCTGGCCAGCGAGTCGGCCAGCCTGCGAATCGTCAGCAGTGCCGCGCGCGCATCCTGGGCGCGCCTGACGGTTTGCGGCCCTCCTCCTCGATGAGACTCGAGCGCGTCGAGAGTCGGGGAACGCAATTTTCGTCCCGTGAACGAATCGATGGCGCGGACGATGCGGGCCCGACTGGAGGTGAAGTCCTGCGTCGTCTCGGTCGTGCCGCCGGTTTGAACGACTGACACGAGATCGTCGGCGCCCAGGTGCCGTTCGACGAACTGTCGAGCGGCAGCCCTGACGAGCGGTGTGCGCAGCGGACTGGTGTGAAGGTCGTCGAGCACGAACAGATACAGTCGCCCGGGCCTCGGGCGGGCGTTGACGCTGACGTCGGGGTCGACGTCGGGCCCGGGGGGCGAAGACGCCCGTCGCTCGATCGGCAGATCGACGAACGAGAACGACGCGATGTTCTGAGCCTTGCCGTCCTCGAAGACTTGAAAATCTTCTTGAGCGAGGTCGTCGACGAATCGATCGTTCCGGTCCGTCACCATCGCGTCGACTTCGACGTAGTTCACCTCGACCCTGAATGGCGGCGGCGCCTGCTGACCGGCAAGGCCGCCTGCCGTCAGGACGATCGCGAGTGCGGAGGTCAGCGGAAGACGCATGGCATTCAGCACCATTTCATCATAGTCCCAACTATGTCCAAATTTGAATGATCGTTCAAAAATGATTGACAATCACTGCAACTGGCATCTACGATTTTCGCGTTCGCTCTCGGCGAAGGGAAGGCGACTTGTCGATGAAAGCAATCAGGCTCGGTGCATTCGGGGGTCCTGAAGTACTACGGCTCGAAGAAATTGATGCGCCCAGACCTCAAGATGGCGAGGTTCTGATCCAGGTAAAAGCCTGCGGCGTGTGTTATCTCGATGTCATCGTTCGCTCGGGCATGCGATCGCGCGCGAAGCTGCCGCTGACGCTCGGGCATGAAATTGCCGGCGTGGTGGTCGAGGCGGGTGCGGGGACGAAGCTCTTCAAGAGCGGCGATCGGGTGGCCAGCACGTACCGGATTTCCTGCGGCTATTGTCGCTACTGTCGGGGAGGGCACGGTGAAATCTGCGACAACAGGCGAGGCGTCGGCGAGCACCGTGACGGCGGCTACGCCGAGTACGTCGCGTTGCCGGAATCCGTGCTCGCGACCGTGCCCGGCGCGGTGCCGTTCGAGCAGGCGTGCGTGTGCGGATGTGTCGTCGGCGCTGTGTACAACGCCGTCGTGAAGTCGGCCAAGGTGACGCCTGGAGAGGTGGTAGTCGTCACCGGCGCCGGCGGCGGCGTCGGGACCCACGCGATCCAGCTCAGCCGGCTGGCGGGCGGACGCGTCATCGCGATTACGTCGTCGGCCGACAAGGCCGACCGCATCCGCGCGCTGGGCGCGCAGGACGTGGTTGTCGTCGAGCGTGGACAGGACTGGTCCGCCGAGGTCAAGAAGCTCACCGACGGGCGCGGGGCAGAAGTGGTCATCGAAGGTGTTGGAAGCGCGACGTTTCCGTCGAGCTTCCGCGCGCTCGCCAAGGGTGGTCGGCTCGTGTTCGTCGGCGAGATCTCGGGGCAGCCGGCCCAGTTCAACGCCGCACTGATGATCTACAAAGAGGCGTGGCTCACCGGCGCGCAGAGCGCGAATGCGGAAGAGTTGACACAGGTGCTCAATCTCACGGCGTCAGGCGGTATTCAGCCGGTCATCGGCCAGGTGCTGCCGCTCGAGGAAGCGTCGCGCGCCCACGAGCTGCTTGCGAGTCAGGCGAACTTCGGACGTGTCGTCCTTTCGGTTGGGTGAGTGCCAAGATGAGCGTCAAAACCGACATCGACAAGGACAATCAGAAGCGTACGCCGGCGCCGGCAGAGGCGTCGAAGCGATGGGTGGGCCAAAGCGTGCTGCGCCACGAGGACCCGCGTCTGCTGACCGGGCGCGGCACGTTTCTCGACGATGTGAAGATCGCCAACGTGCACCATGCCGCGATCCTCCGGAGTCCGTATGCCCACGCACGGATCAAGCGGATTGACATGAGCCGGGCCCTCGCGCTCGACGGCGTCGTCGCCGGGCTGACGGGGCAGGAAGTGAAGGAGCGGACCCGGCCGTTCTCGGTCGTCGCCACGGCGCCGATTCACTACTACTGTATGGCCACCGACAAGGCGCGCTTCGTCGGCGAGCCGGTTGCGGCCCTCGTCGCGACGGATCGGTACCTCGCCGAAGATGCGCTCGAGCTGATCGACGTCGAGTACGAGCCGCTGCCGGTGATCGTCGATCCCGAAAAGGCGCTCGCCGCGGATGCCCCCATCCTTCACGAGAACGTCGGCAGCAACCTGGCGTGCCACCGCCTGCTCGACTACGGCGATGTCGATGCCGCGTTCGCCGAGGCCGATGTGGTGCTGCAGGAGCGCCTCGTGTTTCCGCGCTATACCTCGATGCCGCTGGAGACCTTTGGCGTGGTGTCGAGCTACGACCACTTCGACGGCGGGCTGACGATATGGTCGAACTTCATGGGACCGTTCATCATGCATCCCATTACCGCCCGCGCGCTGAACATTCCCGAAAACCGCCTCCGTTTCATCGTGCCGTCGGACATCGGCGGCAGCTTCGGGATCAAGACGAGCATCTATCCGTACCTCGCGCTGGTAGGTCTGCTGTCGATGAAAACGAACGTGCCGGTGAAGTGGATCGAAGATCGCCGCGAGCACCTGCTGGCGAGCTCGATTCAAACCGATCGCGTGACCTACCGCGAGGTCGCCGTCAAGCGCGACGGCACCGTGCTGGGTGTCCGGACACGGCTCGTCGACAACATCGGCGCATATCTCCGCACGCCGGAGCCGGCGACGACCTTCAGGCCGATTGGCAACTTCGTGGGGCCGTACCGCGTGCAGAACCTGCGGGTCGATGCGAACGTGGTGATGACCAACAAATGCCCGACGGGGCCCAACCGCGCGTACGGCTGCCAGCACCTGTACTTCGAGCAGGAGCGTCTCATGGACAAGGTTGCGGCGACGCTGGACCTCGATCCCGCCGATGTCCGGATGCACAACTTTATTCCGGCGGATGCTTTTCCGTATACGACGCCAACCGGAGGCGTGTACGACAGCGGCAACTATCAGAAGGCGTTTCAGCTCGCGCTGGACATGTTCGCCTACAAGGCGCGCCGCGAACAGCAGAAGCAGGCGAGGGCCGAAGGGCGCCTGGTGGGAATCGGCATCTCGGTTGGCGTGGATCCCTCGGTGTCGAACATGGGCTATCTGACCGTGGCGCTCGATTCAGAGGTCCGGCGGCGTCCGGACTATCTGCCGAAGTCAGGCGCCATGGAAACATCGACGATCAAGATGGATCCGCTCGGGAAGGTGACGGTGTTCCTGTGCACGACGCCGCAGGGGCAGGGGCACGAAACGATCATCTCGCAGATCGTCGCCGACGAAATCGGCCTCCTGCCGTCCGACGTGACCGTCATCGACGAGTGCGACACGGCGAAGAACATCTGGAGCATCTCGTCCGGCACCTATTCGTCCCGATTTGCTTCGGTGGGAACGAGCGCTGTTGCCGCGGCCGCGCGAAAGCTGCGCGCGAAGATCGATCGCATTGCCGCGCACCTGCTCGGGACAACGCTCGAGAAGGTGCGGTTCGAAAAAGGCAACTTTTCACGCCGACGGTCACGCCGGATCGCTCGATCCGGCTGTCGCACGTCGCCGGAACGGCGCATTGGAATCCGCGCGGCCTTCCAGAAGACATGGAGGGCGGACTTCATGTCACCGAGACCTTCAGCTTCAAGGGCGCGAAGTCGCCGGATCAGCAGGACCGCGTGAATTCGTCGAACACCTACGGCTTCATGGCGGATATCTGCGAAGTCGAGGTTGACGGCGAGACCGGAGCCGTGAAGATCCTCAAATACGTCTCCGTGCACGATGCGGGCACGATCATCAATCCCAAGATTGTCGAAGGACAGATATACGGCGGGGCGCTGCACGGCATTGCCGGTGCGTTGTTCGAGGAGCAGGTCTACGACGAGAACGGCCAATGCCTCACCGCGACGCTGGTCGACTACGAGTGTCCGTACTCCACGGAAGCGCCGAAGCTGGATATCGGCCACATTGAGACCCCCTCTCCGTTGACGCCGCTCGGCTCCAAGGGCGCCGGCGAAAGCAGTTCGGAAACCGCGCCCGCCTGTATCGCCAACGCGGTGGCAGACGCGCTCGCGCCGCTTGGGATCAATATCACGGCGCTGCCGCTGACACCTTTCAAAGTCTGGGAGCTGCTGCAGGGCGCGAAGGGGAGCACCGGCATGACCATCGTCGAAGAACACGTCTTTCCGGTTGGCCGTGAGGAGCTCTGGGCCGTTCTCCACGACGCGCGGCAGATGGCGAAGTGGATTCCGGGATGCGAGCGACTGGAAGAGATCGCCCCGGATCGCTATGCCGCGACGCTCAAAGTCGGCGTCGCCGCCATCAAGGGGTCGTACACCGGTGTCGTCGAGATCCTGGACAAGCACTTTCCCGACCATTACACGCTGGCGGTGGAGGGCAGGGCCACGCCCGGATTCGTCAAGGGCACGGCGAAGCTCGAGCTGAGCGAGATGAGCGACGGACGCACGAAGCTGGTGGTGAACGGCGACGCGCAGGTGGGTGGGTTGATTGCGTCGGTGGGGCAGCGGTTCCTCACTGGCATCGCGAGGCAGATGACGCAGCAACTGTTGAAGAACATCGAGAAGGAAGTGCTGGAGGTGGCGCGATGAAGCCGGCACCGTTCGAGTACTTTGCTCCGCGGACGGTTCCCGAAGCGCTGGCCTTGCTTCAGGAACACGGCGACGACGCCAAGATTCTGGCGGGCGGACAGAGCCTGGTCCCGATGATGAATTTCCGGCTGGTTCGGCCCAAAGTGCTCGTCGATATCAATCACGTCGCGGGACTCTCGTACATTCGTGAGAGCGATGGCCGGCTGCTGATTGGTGCGATGACGCGCCATCGTGATGTCGAACGCTCCGCTTTGGTGGAGCGTCTCAACGGGCTGCTCTTCAACAGCGTTCGGTATATCGGGCATGGCGCCATCAGGGCGCGCGGGACAGTCGGCGGCAGCATCGTGCACGCCGATCCGACGGCGGAGCTTCCCCTCATGCTCGCGGCACTCGACGGTGAGGTGCGTGTCATCGGACCGGCAGGCGCTCGCACCATCAAGTGGGACGAGTTTTTCCTCACCTACTTCACCACATCGATCGAATCGGGAGAAATCTGCGAAGAAGTTGTCATCCCGGTGCTGCCGCGTGACGCGGCCTGGGGATTCGAGGAGTTCACGCATCGGCTAAGGTGATTTTGCGATTGTTGGCGTGGCGGCCGTCGTCCAGGTGGACGCGGCGCGCCGATGCACCGCCGCGCGGCTGGCCGTGGCGGGCGCCGGCGCGACGCCCGTCCGCATACGGCCGCGGAGCAGTTTCTCGCCGGCCAGTCGTTGACGCCGCCGGTCTCGCAGAGGCGGCCAGACTTGTCTCGGGCGACAGTCGAGCCTGAATCCGATCTGCACGCCTCCGGTGCCTTCCGCCGCGATCTCGCGGGCACGATGGCGGTGCGGGCGCTTCGAGGAGCGGCGAGACGGCTCGAAGCAGCAGGAGAGAGCGTGACCACGCGAATTCCACAGAAAGTCCCGGTCGCGATGACAGTCAACGGGCAGACGCGGGAGGGGCACGTCGAGCCTCGCAAGCTGCTGGTCGATTTCCTTCGGGAGGATCTCGGACTCACCGGCACCCACGTCGGCTGCGAACACGGCGTCTGCGGCGCCTGCACGATCCTGGTGAACGGCGGCCCCGCACGTTCGTGCCTGATGTTTGCGGTGCAGGCGAATGGCGCCGAGCTTCGCACGGTCGAGGGCCTCCCACGGAGCACGGGAAGCTCACTCCGCTTCAAGAGGCGTTCCGCGAGCATTTCGGCGTGCAGTGTGGCTTCTGCACGCCAGGGTTTCTGATGACCGCAAGCGAGCTGCTGGAGAACGGCAAGACCGACACGGAGGAAGCCGTCCGCGAAGGGCTCTCGGGCCACATCTGCCGCTGCACAGGGTATCAAGGCATTGTCGACGCGGTGCTACGCGGCGGCGAGAGAAAGCCCGAAACCCCTAAATGCGGGCCCGAAGAAAGCCCGATTACCAGCTGATCGAAGGCTTTCTTTCACGCGTCCAGCGAGAAGGGCATCGAGTCGCTGACCGAACCGGAGGCCAAGGAGTGCTTGCGCTCGCCGGGATTCCGCGTACCCGACCGAAAAGGTCGCGACCAGCGCCGCAGAGGCGGCACGTTTTGCGCGACGACATCGGGTTTCCGGTGGTCCTGAAGGTCGTGTCGGGCGATCTGCCGCACAAGTCCGACGTCGGCGGCGTACAGCTCGGCGTGCGATCGCAGCAGGAGGTGCGTCGCGCTTTCGCTGACGTCCTCAGCCGCGTTCGCAAAGCGTCCAGCGGGCGCTCGAATCGAGGGCGTGCTGGTTCAGCCGCACCTCAGCGGCCGGGAAGTGATTCTTGGCGCGACCCACGATCCACAGTTGGGACCGGTGGTGGTGTTCGGTCTGGGTGGCACGGCCGTCGAGATCCTCGGTGACGTGGCCTTCCGGCTGGTGCCGATCGCCGAGCGGGACGCATGGGAGATGTTCGAGAAATCAGGTCGGCGCCGCTTCTCGAATGGTACCGAGGCAGCGTGCCGCCGTCGAGACGAAGAGCATCGTGCGGGCGCTGCTGAGCTTGTCGCGGCTTGATGTATCGATTTTCGGATGTCATTCGCGAGATCGAGATCAACCCGATGGTGATGACGCCGCGAGGCGGCGTGGCCGTCGATGCGATGGCCGTTCTTGCGCGCAGGTGAAGGGATGACAGAGATCGCGCTCCGTCCTTTCTTTGCGCCGCGGTCCGTAGCGGTCGTGGGCGCCTCGGCGACAAAAGGAAAGGCCGGCTATTTCCTGTATCCGCAATCTGCTCGAAGGGGGATACCGGGGCGCGCTCTATCCGGTCAACCCGGGATCGAAGCGCGTGCTCGGCTCCAGGACCTACGCCACGGTCGCGGATGTGCCCGGGCCTGTCGATCTCGCATTTCTCGTCGTTTCGGCGCTCGCACGTCGTGCCGGCCCTGCGGGACTGCGCGCGCCGCGGGGTAAAGGCCGTGACGATCGTGACGGCCGGATTTGCCGAGATCGGCGAGGAGGGCCGCGCGCGTCAGGCCGAGATCGCCGCGTTTCTACGACTGAACCGGATGCGCGCGGTTGGTCCGAATTCGGTCGGCCTCGTCAGCGCGCCGAACGCGCTGATGGGGAGTTTCGTCCCGTTTCCGAAATGGCCGGAGGGCCGGGTGGCCGTGGCGGCGCAGACGGGCATCTTCACCGGCGCCTTTGCCGATCAGCTTGCCGCGCGCTCGACACAGCGGATCGGCTTTTCGAGGAGTCTGTGCCTGGGCAACAGCATCGACATCGATGAGGTCGATTTTCTGGAGTACGCCGCGAGCGATCGTGAGACCGACGTCGTCGCAGTTCACCTCGAGTCCTTCAAGCGCGCACGGGCGTTTCTGTCGGCGGCCAACCGCGTCAAGCGCACCAAGCCGATCGTCGTCATGAAGACCGGCCGCACCGAGGAAGGGGCGCAGGCGGCCGCCTCGCACTCAGGAGCGCTGGCCGCCCAGGATCGCGTTGTCGATGCCGCGCTCAGACAGTACGGCATCGTGCGCGCGACAACGCTCGAGGATTTCATCGGGATGGCCAAGGCGCTCGCGTGGCTCCCTGCTCCGCGCGGCAATCGCGTCGGCATCGTCACGCTGAGCGGCGCGATGGGGGTGATGGCGGTCGACGAGATGCACGGCACCGGGCTGACTCTCGCTCGCTTTTCGCCGGCAACCGTCGCGGCAATTTCGCGGTAGCCTGCCCGACTGGCAGCCCGTGAGGAACCCGGCCGACGTGTGGATGGCGCTGTCCATCGGGGCAGAAAAAGCGCACGCCGAGATACTGGGCGCCGTGCTGGATGACGCCGGAGTCGACATGCTGCTCTGCATTCTGCTTCCCATTCCGAACGCCGACTTCGCGAATGTGCGCCAGGTGTTCGCGCGACTGCAGCGCAAACACCCTGGAGAAGCCGATTGTGCTGGTGCTGGTTGGCGGAACGGTCAAAGAGCGGTGGCTGCGCGAGATCGAACCTTTACGGCTGCCCGTGTACTCGGACCCAGCCGCCGCGGTGCGCGCGCTCGAGGCCGTCCGCTTTGCCGGCGAGCACCGCATCGCGAGTCTGCCCTGGATCCCAACCTCGCCGCAGCTTGAGAGGGCACATTGAGCTACCCTGATATTCCTGCTCGGGTCAACATGGCGTCGGTTGTGCTCGATCGGCACCTTCAAGAAGGTCGAGGCGACCGTACCGCGCTCTACTTCGGCGACCGGAGCGTTCAGCTACGCGCGAACTGTCGGAGATGGTCAACGCCTGCGGCAATGCGTTGCTGCGAGCCGGCCTCGTTCGCGGCGACCGATTGCTGATTCGATCGACGAACTGCCCGGAGTATCTGACGACGTTTCTCGCCGCGCTGAAAATCGGCTGTGTGCCGATTCCGACGAACTCGCTATTTCGCTCCTGGGAGCTCGAGCACATTCTTCGCAACAGCGGCGCGCGCGTGGCATTTACGACAACGGAGCTCATGGAACCCCTCCGCGCCCTGCAGGAGCGCGCGCCGATGGCCTGAAGACCATCGTCACGTTCGACGGCGCCGCCGGCGATGGCAAGCGAGCCGTTCGCCAGGTTCGTCGACGGCGCGTCGCCGGAGCTCGACGCAGCCGATACCAGCGGCGCCGACCTCGCTTTCATCATTTACACATCCGGGACGACCGGAGAGCCGAAAGGCGTCGAGCACGCGCACAGGTGGATCTATGCGACGGGCACACCCGATTACACAAGCAACTGATGCGGCTGACGCCGGACGACATCTGCTTCAGCCCGCTGGAAGATCAGCTTCATTTACGCGCTCGGCTGCAACTTCCTGTATCCGTTCCTCAGCGGGGCGGCGATCGCCATGACGCCGGGGCGATTCGATCCCGAGCGTACCCTTGCCGCGATCGACCGGCTGAAACCGACCGTGCTCATCGCGGTACCCACCCTCTTTCGGCGGCTGCTGGCGCTCGGCGAGGCGATCAAATCCTACGATCTTCGCTCGCTTCGCATGGGCATGAGCTCTGGTGAGCCGCTGCCCGACGACACGCTGCGCAGCGCGCGGGAATGGCTCGGCATCGAGATCTACGACTGCCTCGGGCAGACGGAGATTCACATCTTCATGAACCCCGATCCCGTGAAGAAGCTCGGGTCGCTCGGACGGCCGTTCGATGGGCATGTAGTGACGATTCTGACCGACGATGGGCGCGAAGCGCAGGTGAACGAAATTGGCCATCTCGTGATTCGCGCCGATGATCCCGGCCTGTGTCTCGGCTATCGCGGCCGCCCGGACATCTGGAGCGCAGACACAGAAGGACGGCTGGTACTACACCAAAGATCTCGCCTACTCGCGACGAGGACGGCTACTTCTGGTACGCCTCACGTTCCGACGATCTCATCAAGAGCCGTGCCTATCTGATTTCACCCCGGGAAGTGGAATCGGCGCTGATGGAGCACCGTGCCGTGCTCGAGGCCGGTGTCATCGGCGTGCCCGATGAGGTCATCGGCCAGCGCATCTGCGCGTACATCATCCCGAGAGCCGGACACGAGCCGGGCGACGCACTGGCGGCCGACATCGCGGGCGAAGTGCGCGAGAAAATCGCGCTTTTCAAGATTCCAAAGGATTTCGTGTTCGTCGATTCCCTGCCGCGCACGGCGACTGGAAAACTGATGCGACGCGAGCTGCGGGCCCTGGCGCAGAAGTCGAAGAGCGCAGGAGCGTAGCGGTTGCTGCATTCCAGAAAAGTGGCTGGCGCGATCGCCGCAGTCGGCGTCGCCGCTTTCATCAAATTCCAGCCGGCGATCGGATCGCTCGATCCGACGGGTCAGTCCGCGCTGGCGATCATCGCCATGGCCGTCGTCCTCTGGGTTTTCGATGCGCTGAACGTCGGCATTACGGCGGTTCTGGCGCTCGGGCTTCTCATCGTTGCGGGCGTGCCGTCGAGCGTCGCTCTGAGCGGGTTTGCGAGCGGCGCATTCTGGATTCTGGTCAGCGTGCTGTACTTCGGAACGGCGATGCAGAAAACCGGCCTCGCGCGTCGCGTGGCATATCGCATCCTTCTCATGTTCCCGCCGTCGTTCGCCGGCATTTCAACCGCATTCATGATCATTGGTTTTGTCCTGACACTCGGCGTGCCGTCAATGACGGTGCGCACCGCGATCATGGTGCCGATTGCGCTGGCGCTCGTGCAGGCTATCAAAGTGCCGCTCCCGAGCCGTGGCGCTGCGCTCATCCTTCTCGGGGCGTTCGAGATGGCGGTTCTCCCCGGATGCGCAGTGCTGACCGGGTCGTTGTGGGGTCCGTTTATCGCGGGCATCTTTGCGAATGCGGGGCTTCCGATCTCGTGGTTCGACTACGCTCGCGTGTTCGCCATTCCCACGCTGTTCTGGTGTGGACTGCTCGTCGCCGTCAACCTTGCCGTCATGCGGCCGGAAGCGGCACCCGGCATGAGCCGGGAGGCCGTTCGCAAAGAGACGAGCCGTCTGGGCGCAATAACACGCGCCGAGTGGATCACCGCGGCCCTGATTGGCAGTGCGGTGGCTGCCTGGGCCGTTCAGCCGTGGCATCGCATACCACCGGAAGCGATCGGGATGATTGCACTCGCCGCGTTGTTTGCGACCGGAGTCCTCGTGCCGGGCGACATCGGACCAGGCATTCCATGGGCGCTGGCGCTGTTCGTTGGCGGGATGTTGAGCCTCACGACCGTGATGAACACGCTGAAAATCAATGCATGGCTGGGCGGCTACATCGTTCCTGCGGTGCAACCATTTGTGGACAACCCGTTGCTGTTGGTGCTCGGCCTCAGCATCGCGGTCGCGATCATGCGATTCGTCGATCCGATCGGGTTCATCACCATTGCAGCATTCGTCGTGTCGCTTCAGGCGTTCCTCAGCGCTCGCGGGATACCGCCGCTTGTCCTGACGGCGATGGTGCTGCTACCGGTGCACGTCTTCTGGTTCAACTACCAGAACATCTGGCTTGCGATGACCGAGAGCATCACGACAAGCAGCGGCTATTCCGACGCGGACAGACTGAAACTGGCCACGGTGTTCTTTGGCACGACGATCGTGTCGCTGTGGCTCAGCGTCGGATACTGGAGTTGGATCGGCGTCATTGGCCAGCGATGACATCGGGGCCTGCCCCGCGAGCACCGTCGGGGCCCGCATTTGGTGATTGAACGACGTTCAATTAAGATCTAAGTCTGAATGGCACGGATCAGCGAATATCTGCAACCCGGGCGCTATGTCGACAGCGATGCGCCCGTCATTGTCGAGTTCGCCCAGCGCATTGTGCGGACGACGAGACAGACGAAGTGGTCGAAGGCTGTGCGGTTGTACTACGCTGTGCGGGACAGCATCGTCTACACGCCGTACTTCGACTTCCGTTCCGAGGACACCTATCGCGCAAGCACCTGCCTGACACGAGGATCCGGGTTCTGTGTCGCGAAGGCTGCGCTTCTCGCCGCCGCTGCACGTGTCGTCGGCATTCCGGCCAGGGTCGGATATGCGGATGTCCGCAACCATCTCTGCACGCCTCGGCTGCGGGCGCTGATGGGAACCGACATTTTTTACTACCACTCCTATGCCGAGCTGTTGCTGCGTGGCAAGTGGGTGAAGGCAACACCGGCCTTCGATCGTGGCCTCTGCGATCGATTCGGCGTGAAGACGCTCGAATTCGACGGTTCTGAAGACTCGCTGATGCATCCCTACAACGAGCGCGGCCGGCGCCACATGGAGTATCTACACGACCGCGGCCCGAGTGCCGACGTGCCTGTGCGCGACATCATGGAGACGTTTGCCCGCGAGTACCCCCGGTTCGGCAGGGAGGAAGCTGCGGCCGCAGCCACACAGTTCCGCGAAGAGGCTGCCAAGGTGAGGGCGAAGAAGGAACGTGTCGATGTGAAGGCTCCTGATTGATGAGCGACTTCAGCATTCAGGCGGCTGGTGATGCCTGCCTCACCGTCGAGTATCCCCCTGCACTTGACGAAGCCCTCGCCTTGCGATGTGCAGCAATCGCGCGAGCCGTTCGGGCGCGGAAAGTGAACGGAATCAGGGACATCGTTGCGACCTTTCACACGGTTGCCGTCCACTTCGACCCGCGGCGCGTATCGGGCCCCGCGCTCGAGGCGATTCTGCGGGACTGTGAGGGCGCACCGTTGCCGGCTGATGCGAGCATCGGGAGCATCATCGAAGTGCCCGTTCGCTACGGTGGAGAGTTTGGGCCCGACCTGGCGTCGGTCGCAGCATTTGGCAACTGCAGCCCTGATGAGGTCGTCCGGCTCCATTCGGCCCCGGTTTATCGCGTGTTCATGCTCGGCTTTCTTCCCGGGTTTGCCTACATGGGGCAGGTCGATCGACGAATTGCGGCACCCCGCCTCGACGCGCCGCGCGCGCATGTTCCGGCGGGATCCGTGGCGATCGCCGGCCAGCAAACGGCCATCTACCCCCTTGACAGTCCCGGTGGATGGCAAATCATCGGGCGCACATCGCTGCCGCTGTTCTCCCGGGATCTGGCGGATCCCTTCCTCTTTCACCCTGCGGATCGAGTGAAGTTCGTGCCCGTAATAGATGCACCGATCGAGGGCCTTGAGGCGACTTGCCGCAGCTGATAGTGCGCCGCCCTGGCATGCTGACGACTGTTCAGGACGCTGGCCGCTGGGGATACCAGGACTGCGGGATGCCTGTCGCAGGTCCCATGGACGCCTATTCATATCGCGCAGCGAATCTCCTCGTCGGCAATCCTCCGGATGCGGCAGGACTCGAGGTGACACTGCTGGGTCCTGAACTGCATTTCGAATCCGAGTCGTTCGCCGCCGTCGCTGGAGCACAATTCGCGATGTCTGTCGACGGCCGATCGCTTCCATTCCACACCGCTGGCGCGGCTTGATCCCGGAAGCTCGTTGAAGTTCGGCGAGCGCATCGCCGGTGCGAGAGCATATCTCGCGGTGTCAGGCGGCATTCTGACGCCGGTTGTCATGGGCAGCCGGTCGACGCATATCCCAAGTCGGACGGGTGGCTTCGAGGGCCGCGCTCTGAAGGCAGGAGATGTCCTGCAGATCGGCGAGGCAGCGATTGGTGACCGTGCTCGGCCGCGACCGCTGGAGCTTCCCAAAGGAGTAGCCCTTCTGCGGGTGATGCCTGGACCACAGGCGCATCGGTTCGGCACTCGCGCTCTCGATGAGTTGGCCTCGCTCGTGTTTCGGATCTCTCCGCAATCGAATCGAATTGGCTATCGACTGGAAGGCGCGCGCATCGAACAAGAGGGTGGCCACGACGAGCTCATCTCGGTTTCGATGCCGCTCGGAGCTATTCAGGTGCCCCGTTCTGGCGAGCCCATCCTGTTGATGGCCGATCACGGCACGACTGGCGGATACCCTGTCGTTGCGGTGGTTATTTCCGCCGATCTCCCGATTGCGGGACAGCTGGCGCCAGGAGATTTGCTTCAGTTCGTGCGCTGTTCGGCCGACGAGGCGCGGCACGCGCTGGCGGTGCAGGAAGCCGCGCTCCTCGGCTGACAGCCGTTGCCTTGCGATGCCGTAGTCGGACAGATACCATTAGCGCGATGTCTGACGACAGGAGAAGATTTTCGGTACCAGACAAGCCTGCTCTGGAGGGCTTGGAAACCAAATGGCAGCAGGAGTGGGAGGCTAGCGGCGCGTACACGTTCAATCGCGCCAGGCCGCGCTCCGAGATCTTTTCGATCGACACCCCTCCGCCGACCGTAAGCGGTTCGCTGCATATCGGTCACGTTTTTTCATACACCCACACCGACGTCATCGCGCGCTTCCATCGGATGCGGGGGCGCGAGGTGTTTTATCCCATGGGGTGGGACGACAACGGCCTGCCGACGGAACGGCGGGTGCAGAACTACTTCGGTGTTCGCTGCGATCCGTCGCTGCCGTACGATCCGGGCTTCCGGCCTCCACCGGAACCACCCAAACAGCCGATTTCCGTCTCCCGTCCAAACTTCGTCGAGTTGTGCCTGCGGCTCACCAGGGAAGACGAGCAGGCGTTCGAACATCTGTGGCGTTACCTGGGTCTGTCGGTTGACTGGTCGATGACGTTTGCCACCATCGACAACCGATCGCAGCGGGTGTCGCAGATCGGGTTTGTGCACCTGCTGCAGAGAGGCATGGCATACCAGCTCGAGGCCCCGACGTTGTGGGATATCGATTTCCGCACGGCCGTGGCCCAGGCGGAGCTCGAGGATCGCGAGCGTGAGGGTGCGTACCACAAGCTGCGGTTCGATCGTCCTGACGGCGGTGCCGTGGAGATCGACACCACGCGGCCCGAACTGTTGCCCGCCTGCGTCGCGCTCGTAGCGCACCCGGACGACGACCGATACAAGCCGCTCTTCAACAAGGACGTCGTCACGCCGCTCTTTCGGGCGCGCGTGCCGGTGCTGGCGCACGCTCTCGCGGATCCGGAGAAGGGCACCGGCATCGCGATGATTTGTACCTTCGGCGACACTACCGACGTCACGTGGTGGCGAGAGCTGTCGCTGCCGGTGCGTGCCATCATTCAAGCCAATGGGACGCTTCGACCTCTCGCATGGGGCGAAGCCGGGTGGGAATCCGAAGACCCCGAAGCTGCGCAGAAAGCTTACGACCAGATCGCCGGGCAGTCGGTGAACAAGGCCCGGACACGTGTGGTCGAACTGCTGCGCGAGCAGGGATCGATGATCGGCGAGCCGCGCCCGATCGTTCATAACGTGAAGTTCTACGAAAAGGGCGATCGTCCACTCGAAATCGTCACGAGCCGCCAATGGTTCTTCAAGACCATGGAGCTTCGCTCGGCGCTCGTCGAGCGCGGCCGCCAGCTGCAGTGGCACCCGGAGTACATGAGGGTGCGTTACGAAAACTGGGTGAACGGGTTGAACGGCGACTGGTGCATCAGCCGGCAGCGGTTCTTCGGCGTGCCGTTTCCGCTGTGGTATCCGATCGACAAGAACGGCGCGATCGACTATTCGCGACCGATTGTTCCGGACGAAGGACGGCTGCCGATCGATCCATCGACGGACGTGCCCGATGGCTATCGGGCCGAGCAGCGCAATCAGCCCGACGGTTTTGCCGGTGATCCCGACATCATGGACACGTGGGCGACCTCGTCGCTGACGCCGCAGATTGCGAGCGGCTGGGGCTACGATGCCGATCTGATGTCGCGCGTGTTTCCGATGGATTTGCGGCCGCAGGGGCACGACATCATCCGCACGTGGCTGTTCTCCACGGTGCTCCGGGCGCATCTGGAACACAACAGCCTTCCGTGGTTTCACGCGGCGATATCGGGCTTCGTGACCGACCCGGATCGCAAGAAGATGTCGAAGTCGAAGGGCAACGTCGTGACGCCGTTCGGGCTGCTCGAAGAGCACGGGTCCGACGGCGTGCGCTATTGGGCGGTCAAAGGCGGCCCCGGCGTCGACACGGTCTTCGATCCAGGGCAGATGAAGGTCGGCCGGCGGCTGGCAATCAAGGTGCTGAACGCGTCGAAGTTCATCCTCGACAAGGCAGAGGCGACTGGTGCGGTTGCGTGGGCCGTGGATCGCGCGATGCTCGGCAATCTGGCGAATCTCGTCGAGCAGGCCACGCAGGCCCTTGACGCCTACGAATACGGCCGCGCGATCGACCTGGTGGAGCGCGAATTCTGGGGGTTTTGCGACGACTACCTCGAGCTCGTCAAAGGCAGGAAATACGGCGAGCACGGTGCCGAGGCTGCGCGTTCGGCGAACACCGCGCTCATCACCGCATTGTCGGTGTACCTCCGCCTCCTCGCTCCGTATCTGCCGTTTGCCACCGAGGAAGCATGGTCGTGGTGGCAAGAAGGCTCAATCCACCGAGCCACCTGGCCCAGTCGTGACGAGCTCGCCGCGGTGGCTGGTCAGGTGACCGATGCGGATCAGCAGACATGGGCCTATGCGCGAAGCCTGCTTGGCGAAGTGCGAAAGCGGCGCTCCGAAGCAAAACAGCCGTTGAAAGTTCCTATCGTGCGCGCCGTGATTGCCGACTCATCGGAACGGTTGGAGATGCTCGACGCGATCGAAGCGGATCTTCGCGCAGCGGTTCGTATTGTGGCGATCGAACGCCGCGAGGCGGGTGAGTTGTCTGTCGAGGTTGAGTTTGGCACCGTTCAGCCGGCTTGATCCTCGCGAGTACCGAGACATCGTCGCTCGCGCGCTGGCGGAGGATCTCGCCGGCGGCGACATCACCACCGATGCCACCATCGGTCAGCACGACCGCGCGCGTGGGACGCTGATCGCCAAATCGTCGTGCACGATCGCCGGGCTCGACGTCGCGCTCGAGGCGTTTTCTCAGCTCGACGCCGCTGTGCGCGCCATGTTCCATCTTCAGGACGGGGACGAGTGCGCTGAAGGAGCGGCGATTGGCGAGATCGAAGGAAACGCCCGCGCGTTGCTCTCGGGCGAGCGCACGGCGCTGAATTTCCTGCAGCATCTGAGCGGAGTCGCGACCATGGCGCGGGCGTTCGTGGCTGCCGCGGGCGGCGCGATCACGATACTCGACACGCGAAAGACCACGCCAACGTTTCGCGCGCTCGAGAAGTACGCAGTTCGAGCCGGCGGCGCCACGAATCACCGCATGTCGTTGAACGACGGCGTGCTCATCAAAGACAATCACATCCGGCTCGGCGGCGGCATCACACGGGCGGTATCGAATGTGCGCTCGGCCGGGTCGGCGCCGGCGGTGGAAGTGGAATGTGAAACATTGAGTCAGGTTGATGAGGCGCTCGCGGCAGGCGCGGACATTCTTCTGCTCGACAACATGACGACGGGCGACATCCGGGAAGCTGTTCGCCGGAGCCGTGGACGCGCCAAAACGGAGATCTCCGGCGGTGTCACTCTTGCCCGCATTCCGGAACTCGCCGCTACCGGAGCGGACTTCGTGTCGAGCGGCGCCCTCACTCATTCAGCCCCCGCGACTGATATCAGTTTTGAGATCGAATCAGTCTGACGTTCGGCGCGACGCTGAGGAAGTTCCAGCCGACGTGCGCGCGGAACTGGAGCGTGCGCGCGACAGGCTCGGGTTCATGGCGAATCGGGTGTACTGGTTCACCAGCGTCGGATCGACCAACGACATCGCCGCTTCGCTTGCCGATGCCGGCGCCGGGGAGGGGACCACGGTCGTTGCCGAATCGCAGACGTCCGGGCGGGGGCGGCATGGACGTGTCTGGCATTCGCCCCCGGGCGCGGGCCTCTACGCGTCGGTCATCCTGCGGTCCGCAGACGCGCAGCCGCTGCTGACGCTCGCGAGCGGCGTTGCCATTGCCGAGGCGGTGAGAGCCTGCACAGGGCTACCCGCCGAAATCAAGTGGCCGAACGACGTCATGATCGGCAAACGCAAGCTGGCGGGGATTCTGGCGGAAGCGGCAGCAGTGTCGGGACGCGTGCAATACGTGGTTCTGGGCTTCGGACTGAACCTGCGGAGGGCGGCCTACCCGCCTGAGCTTGCCTCGCGTGTGACCTCGATCGAAGCAGAGACCAACCGCGCCGCGGAACGCGCGGTCATTCTTGCCGAAATATTCGCGCGGTTGCACGAGGGCTACGGTCAACTGCGGGCCCTCAGGTTCGATGCTATCCTGAACGACTGGCGCCGTCTGGCGCCTTCGCTCCCCAATGCCCTCGTCGAGTGGGATTCGCCCGGAGGAGTTGTGCGCGGCCGGGCCCACGACATAGACGCCGAAGGCGCGCTGCTGGTGCGGGTCGACGCCCGCATTGAACGGCTCGTCGCAGGCGAAGTCAGGTGGATTTGATGCTGCTCGCAATCGACGTCGGCAATACGAACATCGTGCTTGGCGTCTTCGATGGAGAGCGGCTGGTCGACAGCTGGCGCCTGGCGACCCTGCGTGAACGTACGTCGGACGAAATTGGAATCTGGGTCGGCCAGCTATTCGAACATCGCGGCATCAACCAGTCTGAAGTAACCGGCATCGTGATGGGGTCTGTCGTGCCCCCGCTGACGGGCACGTTCATCAAGATGGCGCAGCGGTATTTCGACATGACGCCCCTCAACGTCGACAGCAGCGTCGACACAGGCATGACAATTCTCTACAAGAATCCGGCGGAGGTGGGCGCCGATCGACTCCTCAACGGCGTGGCCGCCTATCGTCTTTACGGCCGGGAGCGTCACGTGCCGATGATCGTCGTCGATTTCGGTACGGCGACGACGTTCGACGCCCTATCGGCGAAGGGTGAATACCTGGGCGGCGTGATCTGCCCGGGCATGCAGATTTCCGCGGATGCGCTGTTTCAGCGCGCCGCACGGCTTCCGCGCGTCGACGTGCGAAAGCCGTGCGAGGTGATTGGCAGAACTACCGTCGGGGCGATCGAGTCGGGTCTGTACCATGGGTACGTGAGTCTCGTCGAAGGCGTTGTCCGTCGCATGCGTGAAGAGCTGGGCGGTAATGCCGCGTGCATTGCGACCGGCGGCCTGGCCAGCATTCTCTCGCCGGACATCGATCTCATCGAAGAGGTGGATCCCGACCTGACGCTTCAGGGTCTGCGGATGGTGTGGGAAAGAAATAGGCCCCGCTAGGCGCGAGTGGCGCGGGGCACTGGACATGACTACCGAGGAGTATTGCCGCGAGCTTGAGTCCTACCTGTGCCGTAAGAACGACGGACACCTCATCAGAATCGTCGGACCTTCCTTCGAGCGCGTCTGCGGCTGGGCCGCGCAAGGGATCCCGTTCAAGATTGCGTGCCAGGGAATCGACGCCTATTTCGTCAGGTATTACGCGAAGGGTGTCCGCCGGCGGCCCGTGCAGATCGATTTCTGCGAGAACGATATTCTCGATGCGTTCGATGCCTGGCGGCGTGCCGTCGGTGTTCGGCTGCCCGGTGCTGAACCAGCGGAAGCGGAAGCGCAGAAAAAGCGGCGCAAGCGAAGCCTGCCCGAACATCTCGACCGCGTGTGTGAGCGTGTTACCGCCAGGCGGGCGGGGATGACGCCTCCAGCGCCCGACTTCGATGCCGCGTTGGAGACCGTGACGAAAGAAGCCGCGGCGTTCCGCGATATGGCCGGGCCGATTCGCGGGGAGACGCGCGAGCGGGTAGCGGCCAGGCTGGTGGAGCTCGATCGCATGATGCTCGACGCGGCGCGCGCGCAGATGGACCGGGCGGCGATCCAGTCGATGCGCGAGGAAGCGGCGGAAGAGCTCAGTCCGTTCCGCGATCGCATGCCCGAGGAGACCTATCAGCGAGCGATCGAGTCTGCTGTCGATCGCCTCGTCCGCACCCGCGAGCAGTTGCCGACGGTGGCGTTCGAATAACGCGTAAGAACGTAGTGTCCGGCTTTAGCCGGATCTACGGTAGTGCCGGCTTTAGCCGGACCGGCACGCGCTCCTCCCGCCCTCATGCAGACCGGAAGCCGCCTCATCTCGCGCACTTCGACTACAAGGGATTTCATCGATATTCCTTGACGTTTTGCACCGATCGGCGGCGACCGCATTTCAGAGACGGTCAAATCGTCCAGCTCGCGTCGGCTAAAGCCGGACGCTACCTAGGCAGCTACATACTCAGCGCGTGAGCACCGCCAGGGTTTCGACGTGCGGCGTGTTGGGGAAGAGGTCGAATGCTTCGATATGGCGCAGTTCGTAGCCGACTTCCCTGAAGCGCCTCATGTCGCGCGCCAAGGTGGGCGGGTCGCACGAGACGTAAACGACGCGCGGCGCTTTCAGGGCGAGGAGCCCCGACATCGCTTCGCGCGAGATACCAGTCCGAGGCGGATCGACGACGACCGTCTGAGCGGCGTCTCTGCGGGCGCGCTCCAGGTAGTCTTCGACAGACGCATGGACGACGTGCACGGCAGGTGAGTGGGGTGCCGCGTTCGTCTCCAGATCTCGTGCGCTCGAACGGTCGCCTTCGACGGCAGTGATGTTGCGGCGGCCGTGAGTCGCCAACGAGACAGCAAACAGCCCGACGCCGGCGTAGAGATCGGTTACAGCGCCATCCGGCACCTGCTCCGCGACACGCGCAGCCAGATCGGTCAATAGATACCGATTTCCCTGGAAGAAAGACTGCACGTGGTGCATCAGCGACACCGTGCCCGACTTGAAGACGAGGTGGTCGGTGACGTACGGCGATCCGTAAGCAACCGTCAGACGGGGACTCTGCGTATCCGCGAACAACAGGCCAGTAACCCCTTCGACAGGCTCGATACTCACCGGCGCGTGATCGAGCGAGTCGAGCTCGACGAGGATCGCACGCTCAGTCGCCGCGGCGTTTTCCGAGATGTCGCACGCGCGAAGCTGGGTTGACGAATGCGGCGCCATCACCGCGCGGACCCGATCCACGGCCGCCATTGTTTCAGGAAGCAGCTGCCGCGTAGGAGCTGGCGCACAGAGCTCATGTGTGCCCTCCCGGAAAAATCCAAGGGCGTTTCCCACCCCATGCAGCCGCGCGCGCATGCGATAGCCGTGCTCCTCCGAGGCCATTACTGGAACCGGTTCGTCGAGCGTCAACTTGCCGATCCGCCCGAACGCGTCGGCGACGAGCTCTGACTTCAGCTGGACCTGCCGCGCATAGGCGATGTGCGCATACAGCGAGCCGCCGCACGCCCAGTCGATGTCGACCCCGCGCCGGTCCGGGCTTGCCTCCAGCACCTCGGCAGTCACCGCGAATGCCAGCTGTTTCGAGACGCGTTCGACGCGCGCGCGCACACGCTCGCCCGGGATCGCGCCGGCCACGAAGACGATTTGCCCTTCGTGCCGCGCGAGCATGCGTCCGCCCGCGACCGGTTTTTCGATTGTGAGGATAACTTCGGTACCAGTGTTGAGGGACATGCAAATCGTGAACAGGAGATCAGAAGATCAGGAACAATCCTTCGAAAAATTCCCTCCTGATCTCATGAACTCCTGTTTGAATCGACCGGCGCTTCGGCGGCTTTGACGAACCCTTCGAACAGCGATCGGAACTCGCCCGTCCGCCAGAAATTTTCCGGATGCCACTGCACGCCCAGACAGAACGGGGCATTGCGGCGTTCGATCGCTTCGACGACGCCGTCGGGGGCCGTCGCGACGACATAAAACCCTGACGCGGTACGCCCCACGGCCTGATGATGTCGGCTGTTCACTTGAAGTGTCTCGCCGTCCCCGAGCTCTTCCTGCATGACGCGCTCGAGCACGGATCCAGGTGTGACCCACACTTCATGCGCAAGCGCGTACGACGGCGCGTCGACCTGGTGACCGAGCGGCGTGTTGAACTCGGATGCGATGTCCTGAATCAGCGTGCCGCCCGCCGCCACGTTCAGGACCTGAACCCCTCTGCACACCGCCAGCATCGGAGTGTTTCTGTCCAGCGCGAGCTTCGCCAGCTTGAGCTCGAAGTCGTCACGCGCCGCATCCGGGTCTTCTGTCTTCGCGTGGCGCGTCTCGTGATAATGGACGGGATCGATGTCGCCACCCCCGGTGAAGAGAATACCGTCGAGGCCGTCGAGCGACGGAGACGACTCGATCGACAGCACGCGCGGATCGCCGCCTGCTCGCCGGATCGATTCGACGTAGTCGGGAAGCCGATTGCACGGGGTGATTCCGATGATGGCCATCTACATTCGCGGCGGTACGGCGACACCCATCAGATCGAGCGCGCGCGTCAACTGCGTCCGCACGTACCCCACCCCCGCGGCTCGCCACATCCTGGCGTCCGTCCGTTCCTCGTTGAGGATCGAATAGCGGTGGTAGAAGCCGTTGAACATCTGCGCGAGCCCGAACGCGTATTTCGCCAGTACCGAAAATTCCAGGGTTCGAACGACCTGCTCGACGATTTCATCCAGACGCGACGCTTCGAGGACGAGCGCCCACAAGTCATGACTGCCGCCTTCGCCGGACAGCTCATCGGCGGGGATCGATCCCAATTGCCCGATCAGAGACGCCTCGTCAAAGCCCTGGCGCTCACGGAGTTTGGCGAAGATGTTCTGGGCGCGAACGACAGCATACTGTAGATACGGTCCGCTTTCACCCTCGAAAGCCAGCGCTTCGTCGATATCGAAGGCGATGATCTTGGTGCGCGAATACTTCACCATGAAATACCGCACGGCGGCTACCGCAATCATCTCCGCTATCCGCCGGTGTTCGGCGGCGGGGAAGTCCGGGTTACGCCTGGCGACCTCGCTTTCGGCCCGGGACACGAGCGTGTCCATCAGGTCGTCGGCTTTGACGCCCTGGCCCTTGCGGCCCGACACGTCGACCCATCCGCGCTTGTCGTCGGGCGCATCGGCCGCGAGATAGCCGAGCACCCGCGCCGTCGCGTTCGACAGCGCCACCATCTCGTACGAAAAGTGCGTGGCGCGCTCCGCCTGCTCGGCATAGCCAAGCGCCCGCAATGCCTGCTTCAGCAGCTTCTGCAGATACGACTGCCGGACGTCGATGACGTTGTATGTCGCGCTGGCGCCGCCAAACGCCGGGTGTGCCGCCTCGGCAGGAGTGTCCGATGTGGACCACACCACGCTTCCGTCCCGGCGTACCGCGAAGTGGCGATAGTTGAAGTCGCGGCCGAGGAGCCCGAGCTTCCAGAACTGATACGCGATGTCCTTGCCGACATAGGTCACCGTGCCATTCGATCGGACGATGACCTTTTCCTTTTCGTCGTTTTCTTGATCCGGGGGCCCCTGCCCCCCGGCAGGCGCCTGCGCTCGCGGGGCCCCGCTCGCCCCACTCGCTTCGTCGCCCGTACTCTCAGGGTCTTCCAAATCCCCAATCCCTGATCCCAAATCACTGGCGTCAGCGGGAGAGGCGTCCTCCTCAATCTTCATCACCCAGCAACCGGCGAGCTTTCCTCCGGTCTGCAGGTACACCGCGCCGGACTCCTTCAGAATCTCGAACGCCCGCGCCCAGAACTGCAAGCGCAGAATGTGGCCTTCCCACGTCAGCAGGTCGTAGTCGATGTTCAACCGCGCCATCGTCACCAGATGGCACCGGACGATGCGGTCGGCGATGAACTGCGCGATGCGCGACGACTCGGTGCCGCCATGTTCGATGTCGTGGAGTGCCGCGGCACGGATCTTCAGCCGTTCCTTGTCTTCGTCATACCAGAGGGTGACGCGGGCGTACAGATCCCAGCAGTAATAATCGAACCGCGTCGTCTCGGCGATGCGCCGGATGTCGTCCAGACCCTTCCGTTCGAGCTCCTGGAATCCGACGACCACGTCGGCTACCTGGACGCCCGTATCGTCGATGTAGTTCTGGACTTCGACAGGCACGCCCCGGAAGCGCTGAACCCGGACGAGCGTGTCGCCCAGCGCCGAGTTGCGCAGGTGGCCGATGTGCGCGGCCTTGTTCGGGTTGATCGCCGTGTGTTCGACGATGGTCTTCGATCGTCGATTGTCGTCCGTCGATCGTCGATCGTCGATCGTCGATCGGCCATCGTCTTGATGGACGAACTGCTCGCGCGCGAAGGCGACACGGTCGAGATAGACGTTCAGGTATCCGTTCGGCGCCGCTTCGACCCGCGCGATGCCGTCAACGGATCCGAACGCGGCGGCGATCTCCTGCGCGATGGCGCGCGGAGCCTTGCGCAGCCGCCGAGCGAGCTCGAAGGCCGCGGGCGTAGCCAGGTCGCCGAGCTCGCGCTTGGGCGGATACTCGATCGGCAGTTGGGGTAGCGCGTCCGGCGGCAGCTGATAAAGCGACTGGAGCACAGCGGCGAGCCGCGCTCGAAAACGGTCGTGAACTGGAAGAATCATGAAGGATAGTGATACTCTCCATCGATAGCGATTGCGCGTTCATGGTCAGCCGGCGTGTTGAGGTTGAAGAACAATACCTCTTCTGGCCCGAACAGTTCGAGCTCGTCCCCTCTTATCTCACGGACGTTCAAGCCCGGAATCCGGGCCACGTTGCTCAGCCTGAATTGCTTTTCGTCGATCAGCCGCCGGAATTCGCTCGCGCAACGGCGCGAATATGCCGCACATAGCGGCTCGTATCCACGGGCCGTCCTCGGAATCGTGATGTCGGCCGAGGTTCCGACCGAAACAAGATACGCAAGCAGGCGCTCGCTCACGAAGGGCATGTCGCACGCAACTACCACAGTCCAGTCGGTCGGGGCCGCATGAACGGCGGTATAAAGCGCGCCCAGCGCGCCGCCGTCCGGCACCAGATCGCGTATCACGGGTACGCCGGCCGTGCGGAATTGTTCGGCATCATTGGCAATGATGATGGTTCGATCGACAACGCGGCGCAGCCGCGAGAGTTGACGGTCCAGAACGGACTCGCCGCCGGACGCGAGAATCAGCCCGGCCTTGTTCAGCCCTCCAAGACGCCGCGCACGGCCGCCGGCGAGGATGGCTCCCGTCCACATCGAGTTCGAATCGCAGCCCGAAGGATATCAGAAGAATGAATCGAGTGGGAGTCGGGCGCATGCTGGTGGCGAGTCTCCACCAGGGCATTTCGGATTTGATTCCGACGCGGCTCGAGTTCTATGAGAACTGGCTCAACCCGAAAGGCATGCGCGACGGTAAAATCGGCCTCGCGCCGCTTGCCGCGGTGCTGAGCTTTCTGAGGCAGGAAGGCGATCCGTACACCCTGGTGACCTCGTCGCGCGGGCCAATACGCGGCCCAGTGGACGTTCGACAGCCTCACGCCGCTTCAGCGCTCCTTCATCCGCGCGCTGCCGGTGATGATGCGCGCGCGCATGGCGATGCACCTGGCCAAGAAAGTGGTGCGCCGCAGCTTTACCGGCAGCAGGGGCGTGACGAAGTTGCGCAAGGGCCGCGGCTCGCTGACGCTTCGCAATTCGGTTTTCTGCACCGTTCGCGAGCCGTTCGACTGGCCGTTGTGCGTGTTCTATTCGGCCGCGCTGTCGCATCTCTTCACGCTCGTCGGCGTGAGCAGCGAGGTGCGCGTGCACAGTTGTCAGGGCGTGGGCGACGCGGGATGTGTCATCGCCGTCAATGTGCCGGTGGAGCAGAAATGATCGTCCTGCGTGCCGTTTTCCTCGTGCTGATGTGCGCTGGCGCCGCCTTCGCGCAGCCGTCGCCGCGCGCCGGGCGCGTGCTCGTGATCCCGTTCGAAAACCCGACGAAAGAGGCGCGCATCTATTGGCTCGGCGAGGCGTCCGCCGTTCTCCTCGCGGACGACCTGAACGCGCTGGGAACGCGCGCCTACACGCGCGAAGAACGATTGCACGCGTTCAGGCAGCTGCAGGTCCCGCCAGTAGCGACCCTGAGTCATGCCACCGTCATCAGGCTCGGACAGGTCGTCGGCGCCACGCATGTCGCCATCGGATCCTTCCGCCTCACCGGCGGGCAGATTGCCGTGCGCGCGCAGAGCATCCGGCTCGACAACGGAAGCATGGAGCGCGAGATCTCGGAATCGGGCGCGCTCGAGGATTTGTTCGCCGTCTTCGAGCGTGTCAGCCGGCGTCTCGCCGCCGTCTCGGCGACGGCCGCGGTCACCGCCAAGCCGGCGCTTCCCGTTTTCGAGAACTACATCAAAGGACTGATCGCGTCGGCAACCCCGGCGAAGATCTCGTATCTCGAAACCGCCATCAAGCTCGACCCCGGTTTCGATCGGGCGCGCCTTGCGCTGTGGAGCGTCCATTACGACGAAGGGAACGGGCAGCTTGCGCTCGTCACGGCGGCAGCGGTTTCGGAAAGCTCGCCGTTTTATGCACGCGCGCGGTTCAACCTTGCGCTGTCGCTGCTGCAGCTGAACCGCCTCGAAGACGCGTTTGCAACGATGCGTGCCATGTCTGAACGTGCCCAGTCGCCAACGTTGATGAACAACCTGGGCGTGATTCAGATGCGGCGGCCGGCGATGCCGGAGACCGGTCGTGCATCCTATTACTTCAATCAGGCCCTCAAGCTGGACCAGGACGACCCCGATTACTACTTCAACCTGGGTTATGCGTATTGGGCCGAGAAGGATGTGCAGGCGGCGATTTTCTGGCTGCGCGAAGCGGTGCGCCGCAATCCCGCCGATGGGGAAGCACATGCCGTGCTCGCGGCTGCGCTGCAGACTTCTGGCGCCATGGCCGAAGCGGCGAGAGAGCGCGAGCTTGCCACGCAGTTGTCGTCGACATACGCGGCCTGGGCGAAAAAGCCCGCAGGCAGCGAGCTGATTCCCCGCGGGCTCGAACGCATCAAGCCATCGCTCGAGGTGTCTACGCTCGGCCGTGTGGACAACGCCATCGCCACAACGGGACAGCGTGAGCAGAAGGAGCTCGCCGCGTTTCACCTGGATCGCGGCCGCCGGTTCTTCGATCAGGGCGTCAACGAAGAGGCCATCACCGAGCTGCGGCGGGCACTCTACCTTTCGCCATACGAAGCGGACGCGCATCTGCTGCTCGGCAGGGTGTACTTGCGATCGGGTCAATCGACGGCAGCGATTGACGCGTTCAAGATCGCGTTGTGGAGTCAGGACACCGCCGAGGGACGCATCGCGCTCGCCCAGGCGTACCTGCAGGTGAAGAACGAGACTGCTGCCCGGGAAGCGCTGCAGCGCGCGCTCGAGCTCGACCCTGGCTCCAATCTGGCCAAGGAGTTGCTGTCAACATTGCAGCGTTAATCTGGCAATCTTCGGATTGTCCAGTTTCACTTCATTGCGCCTCGCTACCGGGTCATTCTTTCGTGCGAGCGTGTTAAGATCATTCATCTCCCTCCGGCCGCTCGAAACATGCACAACGACGAAGGCTTTCGCGAAATACAGCTGAACGGCAAGCAACTCGTATTCCTCTTCATGGCAGCCACCGTCGTGTCGGTGGTCATCTTCCTGTGCGGAGTACTGGTTGGCCGCGGTGTCCGCGGCGGCGCCGAATCAGCTGACGCTGCGGCCGCGGAGATCACCGCGGATGCCGCTGTCGCGCCGCTTTCCGAGGCGCCACCCGCCCCGTCGACCGGCGGAAATGCCGCCGAGAGCAAGCCCGAGGAGGCTGCGGCCGGCGAGTTGAGCTACCCGGAGCGCCTGCTCCGAGACACCCAGGCCGAGGAAAAGCTCAAGGCGGTGCCTCCGGCCGCCGCCGAATCGCCGGCACCTGCACCAGCGCCGATCGTTCAGGAGCCCGTGGCAGCGCAGCCACCCGCACCTCGTCCGGTCCCTCCTCCGCCGGCAGCCCCACCAGCGGCGGCGGTAGCATCAAGTGCGAGTCCTCCCGCGCTCGACCCATCAGGCCCCGGCTTTGCGGTGCAGGTCAGCATTTCGGAGACGCGTCGCGAGGCCGATCAACTGGCGCGCCAATTGGTCGCCAAGGGCTATCCTGCATTCGTCGTCGATCCCGTCAAAGGCACGCCAAAGCAGATTTACCGAATCCGCGTCGGCAAATACCGGAACAGGAAAGAGGCTGAAGAGGTGCTCGCACGGCTCGAGAAGAATGAGCACTTCAAGCCCTGGATTGCCCGGTAGTTTGTTCGATGAAGCCGCTTCGACTCCTGCTCGTTGAGGACTCCGAGAACGACGCAGCTCTGCTTATCGAATATCTGCAGCACGGCGGCTATGAACCCGAGTACATCCGGGTAGACAGCGCGAAAGCGCTGAGCGAGGCGCTCGATCGCAGCGATTGGGATCTGATCATCGCCGACTACACGATGCCGGGTTTCAGCGGCACCGGTGCCTTGTCGCTGGTTCGGGATCGCGGCCTCGAGCTGCCGTTCATTTTCGTGTCGGGATCGATCGGTGAAGAGATCGCCGTCGACGCCATGAAAAACGGCGCCGACGATTACATCATCAAGAACAACCTGAGCCGTCTGATTCCAGCGATTAACCGCGAACTGCGCGACGCGGACGTGCGGCGCGAGCGATCCAAGGCCGAAGAACGCATCCGTCACCTTGCCTACTACGACAGCCTGACCGACCTCCCGAACCGGACGCTGTTTCAAAACCGCCTCGAGATGGCGGTCGCCAACGCCCTGCGCACGAATAATCCGCTGTCGGTGCTCATCATGGATCTCGATGGATTCAAGGAGATCAACGACACGATGGGGCACTTGATGGGCGACGCGGTGCTCCGCGAAATCGGGCATCGGCTGCAGAGCGGGGTGCGCGAATCGGACACGGTCGCCCGGCTTGGCGGCGACGAGTTCGCCGTCATGATGCCCGGCGTAGGACGGCAGGGGGCCGAGCTCGCGGCGCGGAAGCTCATTGCCGCGGTACAGGAGCCGCTCTCGATTGAAGGGTTGAACCTCGACGTGCACGGGAGCGTCGGCATTGCGATCGCCCCTGAGCACGGAACCGAGGCCGAGGTGCTCGTCCAGCGCGCCGATGTGGCGATGTATGTGGCAAAAGAAGATCGCTCGGGCTCCGTCGTCTATGCGTCGGAGCTCGACCGCCACAGTCCCGAGAGGCTCGCGCTGATGGGAGACTTCCGCCACGCGATCTCGCGCGACGAGCTGCGCGTGGTCTACCAGCCGAAAATCAACCTCAAGACGCGCGAGATCTTCGGCGTGGAAGCGCTCGTGCGATGGCAGCACCCGCAGCTGGGGCTTATCACCCCCGATCGCTTCATCCCGATGGCCGAGCAGACCGGCGCGGTGCGCCCGCTCACGCTATGGATGCTCGAACGCGCGCTGCAGCAGTGTCTGGAGTGGAAGCGGCTCGGTTACAACCTCATTGCCGCGGTCAATCTTTCGCCGCGCAATCTTCACGACCACGAGCTGCCAGAGCGTGTGCGCGCGCTCCTGGATGTACTGAACGCGCCCGCGTCGATGCTCGAACTGGAAATCACCGAAAGCGTCATCATGTCGGATCCGCTGCGGTCATTGCAGGTACTGACACGGCTCAGCAAGATGGGGCTGCGCCTCGCCGTGGACGACTTCGGAACCGGCTATTCATCGTTCAGCTATCTTCGCAAACTCCCGGTGCACGAGATCAAGATCGACAAGTCTTTCATCGACGATATGGTGGAAGACGGGGACGAAGTCATCGTGCAGTCGACAATCGAGCTGGCGCACAATCTCGGCCTCACGTGCGTCGCCGAAGGCGTGCAGGACGAGGCGACGCTGGAACGCCTCTCGAAGCTCGGCTGTGACACCGCCCAGGGCGATTTCATCTCTCCACCGCTTGACGGCGCAGGCGTCGCCAGCTGGCTCCGGCAGCGAGGCTCAGGCCGGGTGACGCAGTCCTGATACTCGCGATCGTTTCCGGCGTTCTTCTCGCCCTCAGTTTCCCGCGCTACGGCCATCCCATGTTTGCGTGGCTCGCGCTCACACCGCTCATCGTCGCGGTGTTCGACGTGCATCGCGGCCGTCGAGAGTTCCGTCCGCGTCGTGCCTTTCTCCTCGGACTCGTCGCGGGGGTGGGATATTTCGGCGGGACCGTCTACTGGACCGGCACCGTCGTGTCGCAGTTTGGCGGGCTGCCGTGGCCGGTGGGTATTGTCGTTGCCGGCTTGCTCGTCGCGTACCTCTCGCTTTTTCCTGCGCTGTTTTCCCTGTGCCTCGACTGGCTCGCCGCGCGGCACGGACGGCGCGCCATTCTGCTGGCGCCGGCTGTGTGGGTGACCACCGAGCTCGGCCGCACATACTTCTGGAGCGGCTTTCCCTGGTTACTGCTGGGATACAGTCAGACGACAGTGCTCCCGGTTGCGCAGTTGGCGAGCGTTGTCGGTGTGTTCGGCCTGTCCGTTCTCGTGGCCGCGATCAGTTCGACCGTCGCCTATTTCGTTCTCACGCGTTCAACCGGATCGATCGTTGCGCTCGGAATTGCTGCGGCGACATTGGCGGGAATTACCCTCTGGGGCAATCACCGGCTTCAGACCGGCACGCTCACGGCCGGCGGACGCCCGGTGCGCGTCGCGCTCATCCAGGGCAACATTCCGCAGGACGAGAAGTGGGATCCCGTTCATGCCCCCGCTATCGTGAAGAGGTATCTCACCCTCACGCGTCAGGCGGCATCGCAAGGGGCGCAGCTGGTTATCTGGCCCGAGTCATCCACACCGTTTCCTTTCATGGACGACGTCGGCGGCGAAGCGATTCGGTCGCTCGTGCGCGAGACCGGCATCGAGCTCCTCCTCGGGAGCGACATGATCGACCATCGAACCAAGTCGTATTACAACGCCGCGTTCCTCGTCCGCAAGTCCGGTGACATTGCCGGGGTGTACCAGAAGATGCATCTGGTGCCGTTCGGCGAGTTCGTGCCGCTGCAGCAGCTGTTGTTTTTCGTCGGTCCGCTCGTCGAGCAGGTGGGAGGGTTTACGCCCGGCGCGCAGATGGTGGCGCTGCCGACCAGCCACGGATTGATCAGCACGGCTATCTGCTATGAAATCGTCTTCCCGCGGCTCGTCCGGGAGTCGGTACTGAAGGGGAGCGAGCTTCTCACGACGATTACCAACGACGGGTGGTACGGGCATTCGTCGGCTCCCTATCAGCATTTCCTCCAGGCTTCGATGCGCGCGATCGAGCAGGGGCGCTTCCTCGCGCGCGCGGCCAACACCGGGATCAGCGGGTTCGTGGACCCCTACGGGCGGGTCATCGAGAAGTCCGATATTTTCACTCAGGCTGTGCTGGTCGCGGACCTCCGCATGCTTCAGACCGCGACGGTTTATGGCAGAATCGGAGATCTGTTCGCTTACATCTGCGCTGCACTCACGCTTGCGGCGCTGGTTTTCTCTGGAGGATTTCGTGGCCATCGCTCTCGATGATTTGACTCGCCGGTACCAGGACCTGATGAAGCGCGCGGCCGATCTCCGGAGTTATCTTTGAAGCCGCACGCCCTGGAGACGAGCTCGCACAGATAGAAGCCCGAGCATCACAACCCGACTTCTGGAACAACCAGATCCAGGCGCAGAAGGTGCTTCAGCGCCGGCGGCGGGTCGAAGAAGAGGTCGAGCTGATTTCGGCTCTCAAGTCGAAAACCGACGACGTCGGCGTGCTCATCGACTGGGCCGGCCAGGGTGAGGACGTGGCTGACGAGCTGTCGGCCGGCATCGAGCAATTCGCCAGCCTGGTCGAAGGCGGGGAAATCAAGAAGATGCTCGGCGGGGAGCACGATCGTAAGAACGCCATCATCACGATTCATCCGGGCGCCGGCGGCACCGAGTCTCAGGACTGGGCCGAAATGTTGCTGCGCATGTATCTCAGGTGGATTGAGCGCCGTTTGTTCAAGCGTGAGGTGATCGACTATCAGCCCGGCGACGAAGCGGGGCTGAAGAGCGCGACGTTGACGGTCGCCGGAGAATTTGCGTTCGGGTTGCTGTCGGCAGAAGCGGGCGTGCACCGGCTCGTGCGCATTTCGCCGTTCGACTCCGCGGCGCGCCGGCACACCTCGTTTGCATCGGTGTATGTCTGGCCCGAGCTTCCCGAGGACGAAGACGTGGTCATCGACGACAAAGACATCCGCGTGGACACGTTCCGTTCAAGCGGCGCCGGCGGGCAGCATGTGAACGTGACCGATTCCGCGATTCGCATCACGCATCTTCCAACCGGCATCGTCGTGTCGTGTCAGAACGAGCGATCGCAGCACCGCAACAAGGACTCGGCGATGCGCGTGCTCAAAGCCCGATTGTTCGACATCAGGACGAAAGAGCAGCAATCGAAGCTGGATCAGATCGGCGGGGCGAAGCAGCAGATCGCATTCGGCAGCCAGATTCGCAGCTACGTCCTGCATCCGTATCAGCTCGTCAAAGATCACCGTACGAAGTTCGAAGTGGGAGATCCCACACGCGTACTGGACGGCGACCTCGATCCGTTCATCAAGGCGTACTTGATGCAGAAGGCATCGGGTACATTGGGACAGCCTGCTGCGGAGGATGACGAATAAGGCTGTCTCGACGCAGAGTCGCAGAGCCGCAGAGCAATTCTTTGAAAAAGCTCTCTGCGCCTCTGCGCCTCTGCGTCGAATTTAGTGGGGGAACGCCGTCCCGGGCTGGGTGCCTGAGATGAAGGCTTCGTTGATTCCGGTCGCGCCTTCCTCGGCCGCCTCGCCGGTGCTTGCGTTGACCGGTACAAAGACGATGTTGCCGGGCGGCGTGAACTGCGGGGGATTCTTCGGGTCGCGCGTTTCGATGTACGCGCTGATGAACTCGATCCAGATCGGAAGCGCCGCGACGCCGCCCGTTTCGTTGTGGCCGATCGGCTTGCGTTCGTCGTGTCCGACCCATACACCCACCGTGATGTCGGGGTCGAAGCCGATGAACCACGCGTCGCCGTAATCGTCGGTCGTTCCGGTCTTGCCGCCCATCGGCCAGCCCAGCTTCGCCGCGGATCCAGCGGTGCCGCGCTGCACGACGCCGCGAAGCAGGTTCGTCATGACGAAAGCCGTATCCGCTCTGATCGCATCCCGGGGCTCGGGCCGTCCTTCTTCGAGCACGTTGCCGTCCCGATCCGAGATCTTGAGAATCGAGTGCGGGCGCATCCGCACGCCGCCGTTTGGAAACACGGAATACGCCGAAGTCATGTCGACGAGCGTCAGGTCCGCCGCCCCGAGCGCAAGCGAGAGATATGGTTCGAGCTTGGAGTCCAGCCCGAACCGGCGGGCATACGCGATGACCTGCTGAGGACCGAGCGCATCCATCATCTTCACAGCCGGCACGTTCCGCGAGTCTTCGAGCGCGTGGCGCAGCGTCACCCCGCCCTCATATTTCCCGTCGTAGTTCTTCGGCGAGTACGGCGGCTGGCCGGCGCCGGCGTTGTACGCGACCGGCTCGTCCACGATGACCGAGGCGGGCGTGTACCCGCGGTCGATCGCCGCGGTATAGACGAACGGCTTGAACAGCGAGCCGACCTGACGATGCGCCTGCGTCGCCCGGTTGAATTTGCTGCGGTCGAAGCTGTAGCCGCCGACCATCGCGCGAATCTGGCCCGTGCGATTGTCGATCGCGACGAGCGCGCCTTCCACGACAGGAGACTGCTCGAGCGAGACCGCTTCAATCTTTCCGGATTCATCGGCCTTCGTCACCAGGACGTCGACGAGATCCCCGACTTTGAACAGCGCCGGTGGAGCCCGTCTCCCCCATGCGATGCCCTCGCCGCGCAGCTCGGCCGTCTGCTCGCCAATGCGGACTCTCGCGCTCGTCGGCGACACCGCCATCACCACCGCCGGGACGATGTCGTCCACGCCAATCGGCTGGCGCCACCGATCGTGCCGATAGTCGTCGATGGTGTGTCCCTGGGCCACGACATTGGGCTTGTCGCGGCGGAACCCGCGGCGTTTGTCGATCATTCGCAGGCCGCGATCCACGGCGCGGTTCGCGGCGCGCTGCAGCCGGATGTCGATGCCTGTCTGCACCGCCAGGCCCCCTTCGTAGAGCGCCTTGGCGCCGTACTTCTGCTCGAGGTACTTACGGACTTCTTCGGTGAAGAAGGGCGCCACCGATCGGACTGGCTGCGGCTGGCCGCGTGTGACGACCGGCTTCTTCTTCGCCGCGTCCGCCTCTTCCTGCGTGATGTAGCCGTTTTCGGCCATCTCCTGCAGGGTGTAATCGCGCTTCGCCTTGGCGGCCGCTCGGTTGACGTACGGGCTCTGCCGCGCCGGCGATTGAATGATGCCCGCAATCATCGCCGCCTCTTCGAGCGTGACGTCCTTCGCGCGCTTGCCGAAATACAAGCGAGCCGCGGCCTCGACGCCGTTCGTCCCATGACCGAAGTGCGTCTGATTGCAGTAGAACGTCAGGATCTCGCGCTTCGTGTAGCGCTTCTCGATCTGGATGGCGACGAGAATTTCTTTGATCTTCCGCTCGGGACTCTTCCGGCCACGTACGAAGCCAACCTCTTCGGGAAATAAATCGCGCGCCAGTTGCATCGTCAACGTGCTGGCGCCGGCGACGGTTCCCCGGCGGACGGTGTCGCTGGTGAGCCGAATGAGCATGGCGGACACGCTCAGGCCGAAGTGGCTGTTGAAGTTCTTGTCTTCCGCCGAGATGATGGCGTTCCGCAGGTGCGGCGAAATGTCTTCGTACGGGATGACGAGGCGCCGTTCGGTCGCGAACTCGGTGAGCGTTTCGCCATTCGACGCATAGACGCGCGTGATAGCGCTGGGCGCGTACTTATCGAGGCCCGAGATCAGCGGCAGGTCGCCGGCGTAGGCGAACATCACGCCGCTGAGAATGCCGAGCATCGCGACGGCAATGAACAGCGCGACGAGGCCGGCATGACTGGCGAACCGGATAACGTAGGTCTTCGCTGATTTCTTCGAAGCGCCTGGCTGCTTGCTGGCCATCGGAAGTCCTTATTCTACCAGCAGTTTCCGGAAACGGTGCAGTGAGCGCTTTACATCAACACACTCAGATTTCATAATTAGATCAGCCTAAAGGTTAAGGGTTAGCGGACTCACTCGTGCGAGGGACTTCAATATGAGCAAAATCATCGGCATCGATCTCGGCACCACCAATTCGGTCGTCGCAGTCATGGAAGGTGGCGAGCCCACCGTCATCACCAACCCGGAGGGCAGCCGGCTTACGCCATCAATCGTTGCCTTCGCCAAAACAGGTGAGCGCCTTGTCGGGCAGGTGGCGAAACGCCAGGCGGTGACGAACCCGGAGAACACCATCTTTTCGATCAAGCGCTTCATGGGACGCAAGTTCGATGAAGTGAACGAAGAGATGAAGATGGTGCCGTATCGCGTGGCGCGCGCGTCGAACGGCGACGTGCGCATCGCGGCCGCCGACAAGGAATATTCGCCGCCCGAAATCTCCGCGATGATTCTGCAGAAGCTCAAGCAGGCTGCCGAGGAATATCTCGGTCAACCGGTCACCAAAGCGGTCATCACCGTTCCCGCCTACTTCAACGACGCGCAGCGCCAGGCGACCAAAGACGCGGGGCAGATAGCGGGCCTCGAGGTGGCGCGCATTGTCAACGAGCCGACCGCGGCCGCGCTGGCCTACGGCCTCGACAAGAAGAAGGACGAGACGATCGCGGTGTACGACTTTGGCGGCGGCACGTTCGACATTTCGATCCTCGAAGTGGGCGAAGGTGTGGTCGAGGTGAAGTCGACCAACGGCGACACGCATCTGGGCGGTGACAACCTTGACCAGCGCGTGATCGACTGGATTGCGGCGGAGTTCAAGAAGACCGAAGGCATCGACCTCACGAAAGATCGCATGGCGCTGCAGCGCCTCAAGGAAGCGGCGGAGAAGGCGAAGATGGAGCTGTCCTCGGTGATGGAGACGGACATCAGCCTGCCGTTCATCACCGCCGATGCGACCGGGCCCAAGCACCTGGCGATGAAGCTGTCGCGGGCGAAGTTCGAGCAGCTGGTGGAAGAGCTGCTGCAGCGGACGGTCGGACCGACCAAACAGGCCCTCAAAGATGCCGGCGTCGATCCCAGCAAGATCGACGAAGTCGTGCTCGTCGGCGGCTCCACACGCATTCCGCGCGTGCAGACAATCGTGAAGGAGCTGTTCGGGAAGGATCCGCACAAGGGCGTGAACCCCGACGAAGTCGTCGCCATCGGGGCGGCGGTGCAGGCGGGGGTGCTCGCAGGCGAAGTGAAAGACCTGCTGCTGCTCGACGTGACCCCGCTGTCACTCGGCATCGAAACGCTGGGCGGCGTCATGACGACCCTGATTCCCAGGAACACGACGATTCCTACGAGGAAGAGCGAGATTTTCTCGACGGCAGCCGACAGCCAGACCAGCGTCGAGGTTCACGTCGTCCAGGGCGAGCGGCCGCTCGCGCGCGACAACCGGACGCTGGGCCGTTTCCACCTCGTGGGACTCCCGCCGGCGCCGCGCGGTATTCCGCAGATTGAGGTCACGTTCGACATCGACGCCAACGGCATCGTGAACGTGTCGGCCAAAGATCTCGGAACGGGCAAAGAGCAGAAGATCACGATCACCGCGTCGAGCGGCCTCAGCAAGGACGAGGTCGACAAGATGATGCGCGAAGCCGAGTCGCACGCCGAGGAGGACAAGAAGCGGCGCGACGAGATCGAGACGCGCAACCGCGCCGATCAGGCGGTCTACGCCGCAGAACGCATGATCAAGGACGCGGGAGAGAAACTGCCCGCCGCCGATCGCGCGTCCGTCGAAGCGGCGATGGAAGATCTCAAGAAGGCCAGCGCCGGCACGGATGTCGCGGCGATCACCGCCGCGATGGACGCCTTGACCAAGGCCCAGCACGCCGCCGCCGAAAACCTCTATAAGCAGACGCAAGGCGGCGCGGGCACCGGCGCCGGCGAAGGAGGGCCGCGGGCTGAAGGAGAAGCGTCGCAGGCGTCCAGCGAGAAGCAAGGGGACGTCATCGATGCGGAGGTCGTGGACGACAAGTAGCAACTAGTCCCTAGTCCTCAATCACGTTATGGATCTATACGAGTTGCTGGGCCTCGGGCGCGAAGCGACGCTGATTGAGATCAAGCGTTCGTACAGGCGCCTTGCGCGCAAGTACCATCCGGACATCAATCCGGGTGACCACGCCGCGGAAGCCCGGTTCAAGGAGATCACACGTGCCTACGAGACGCTGAGCGATCCGGAGCGCCGCCTGCATTACGACGCGGGCGCGCTCTCGGGGGCTACGGCGTCGGTTTCGTTCGAGTTCGAGGGCTTCGATTTCTCCGGTGCGGTCCACCACCGCGAGGCTCCGACGTTCGGCGACTTGTTTGCCGAGGTGTTCACACAACGGCAGCACGTCACCGTGGCAGAGCCCGCACGGGGCGCCGATCTCCATGCCTCGGTGTCGCTGACCTTCGACGAGGCCATGCGCGGCGCTGAGCGCCGCCTCATGCTGACGCGGCGCGATGCGTGTCAGTCCTGCAGGGGCGCCGGCATGCTGAAGGTGGCCGAAGCGCGCTGCCATCACTGCCAGGGCACGGGCGTCATCCGCTCGCGCCGCGGCAGCATGGTGTTCTCGAAGAGCTGCGAGACGTGCGGCGGATCGGGGCGGCTGGTGCAGACGCCGTGCGCCCGGTGTGCCGGCGCGGGCGTCGAGATGCGAAGCGAGTCGATCATCGTGCGCATTCCCGCCGGGGTGAGCGACGGTGCGCGCATTCGCGTGCCGGAGAAGGGCAACGCGGGAGATCGCGGCGGCAGCGTGGGCGATTTGCTGCTCGCGGTACTCGTCGAGGCGCACGATACGTTTCGCCGCGAGGGCGACGATCTTCATCTGGCGATGCCGATCGGCGTCGATGAAGCCGCCCTGGGCGCAAAAATCGACGTCCCGGCGCCCGACGGTTCCGCGCGACTGCGCGTGCCGCCGGGGACGCAAACCGGGCAGCGATTCCACATCAGAGGGCGGGGCGCGCCGTCGCCGCGGACGGGCGAGCGCGGCGATCTGGTTGTCGAAGTGAAGATCGTGCTTCCGAAAGTGCTCGACGAGCGCTCGAAAGAACTGCTCCGGGAGTTCGGCCGGATTAATGCTGGGCAGATGAAGCGGTGATGCAGCCGTGAAAAAAACGGGCAAAGCGTATTACATGATCAGCGCCGTGGCGCAGAAGTACAACATCCATCCGCAGACGCTGAGGTTGTACGAGCGCGAGGGGCTGTTGAAGCCATCGCGCACCGACGGCAACACGCGGCTCTATTCCGAGGAAGATCTCGAGCAGCTCGAGACCATTCTCTCGTTGACCCGCGATCTCGGCGTGAATCTTGCCGGCGTCGAGGTGATTCTCAACATGCGGCGCCGAATCCAGCAGATGCAGGGAGAAGTCAACGAGTTCATGGAATACGTCAAACACGAGCTCGCGCGCGGCATCGACGACTGGGAGCAGCGTCTCAGCACCGCGCTCGTGAAGTCGACGTCCACCGATCTCGTGCGCGCGAATCCGCCGGCGGCAGGACCGGCGGCGGCAAAAAAAAATCAGGCGCGCTGAAAAAAATCTTCCGGCGCTCTCGCAGTCCTTGTATCATTGTGCGTGCTTCCGCCGGTGCAAGACAGAAACGTTTGCAGCCTCTGCAACGGGACCGGTTGGAAATCTTTCCAGGATGGTGATGTCGAGCGCGTGACCCGCTGCGACTGCTGGCGCGACAGCGTCAACAAGCGGCTGATCACCGAGGCGCGGATTCCTCGACGCTACCACCATTGCACGTTCGCCGACTTCGTCACCTACGACAACGACACACTCGAAGAAGCGCTGAATCGCTCCCGCAAGATGGCCGATGAGTTTCCGGTCGTCACTCGCGGGTTGTTTTTTCTCGGCGATCCGGGCGTCGGCAAGACGCACCTGGCCGTTGCGGTGTTGAAGCAGGTCATCCTCACGCGAGGGGCGCGCGGAATTTTCTACGACACGCGCGACCTGCTCAAGCTCATTCGCGGCACGTACAACAACGAGGTCAAGACGACCGAGCTCGACGTCCTGCGGCCGGTCATGGAGGCCGACCTCCTCGTGCTCGACGACCTCGGCGCGGAAAAGACCTCGGAATGGGTCGAAGAAACACTGAACCTCATCGTCAATACCCGTTACAACGAGCGGCGTGCGACGATTTTCACGTCGAATTATCCGGACCTGCCTCCTGATTCCACCTCCACCGTCATCACCCTGCACGATCGCATCGGGTTCCGCATGCGCTCGCGACTGCACGAGATGTGCGATTTTCTCGATCTGGAAGGGGCCGACTACCGCATGTTGCTCCCGAACGAAGGATCGACTGCGCTCAAACGCAACTGGGAAGAGCGGCGCATGCGAGGGAAGCTCGAGCAGGTGGGCCGCGCCAATCGCCAGGCCAAGGCGCAGCTCCGTGGAGGCGACGGCAAAGCCGACTTAAAATGGTCGGGTGGCCGAGCCGGCTCCAAGTGAGCGCATCAGTAATCTAGTCCCCAATCCCCAATCCCCAGTCCCCGGACTGTACGTCCACGTCCCGTTCTGCAGTTCCATCTGTAACTATTGCAACTTCAACCGCGGACTCTTTGATGAGGACTTAAAGACACGATTCGTCGCAGCCGTGATGCGTGAGATAGAAAAAGGGGCGAGGGGTGAGGGGCAAGGGGTGATTGCCCTCACCCCTTGCCCCTCGCCCCTGACACCTTGTACTTCGGCGGCGGCACGCCGTCGCTGCTAACCCCTTCCGAAATCGGCTCGATCATCGAAGCCGCTCGCGCGTCGGCGGCGCTCGCCGCCGACGCCGAGATCACCATCGAGGCCAATCCGGAAACCGTTACGCACGCCAGTCTGGAACAATTTCGCCGCGCCGGTGTCAATCGTCTGAGCTTCGGCGTTCAGTCGTTTCGTGACGCCGAGCTGGCTCGTCTCGGACGCCTCCACTCGGCTCGACGTGCGGTGGATGCCGTGGCGATGGCGCGCGCGGCGGGGTTCGACAACGTCAGCATCGATCTCATGATGTGGCTGCCCGGCCAAGACGTGCCGCAGTGGCTCGCGTCCATCGAAACCGCTGTCCGTGTCGCCCCCGACCACATCTCGTTGTACATGCTGGAGGTGTATCCGCACCTTCCGTTGAAACAGGAAATCGATCGTCACGGCTGGACGCAGGACACGGACGAAGGCGCGGCCGAGATGTATGAAGCGGCGCTGCGCATGCTCGATGCGGACGGCTATCAGCAATACGAAATTTCCAACGTCTGCAGAGCGGGCCGCGAGTCCCGTCACAATTTGAAGTACTGGACGGACGGCGAATGGCTGGGATTTGGCCCGGGCGCACATTCCACCTCCGGGGGGATGCGATGGCGCAACATCTCGTCGACCGGCGATTACATCGAGAAAATTAGCGCGGGCGCGCCGGTGGTAGCAGAACGGCGCGCGCTGTCGAACGACGAGCGCCTCGGGGACGCCTTGTTTACGGGACTTCGTCTCAACGACGGGATTGATCTCAAAATCCTGTCACGGCGGTATGGCGTCGACGTCTGGGAGCGCTTCGGCGAACGGCTGACGCCGTATCTCGATGCGGGTATCCTGTTGAGACGGGATAACCGCCTCAGATTGACCCGGCAGGGTATGTTGGTGGCCAATGAAGTGATGTCGGTATTCGTTTAGACTTGAAGTTACAGGGCGTACCGGTAAATATTAGGCGCCCGTTCGACAACTAAGGAGGAGTGAATGCGAGCAATCATCCTGGCTCTCGCCGTTTTGGCCTTCACCGCGGTGAATGCCGATGCGCAGACGCCGAACGCCCGCGTCTTTAGCGGCGGCGCCGGACTCATTTTGTACACCATCAAGCCAGGCAGCACGGCTGATTTCGAGATGGTGCTCAACAAGACCAAAGAAGCGCTGGCGAAGAGCGAGAAGCCCGACCGGAAGCAGCAGGCCGCCTCGTGGCGCGTCTACAAGTCGGATCAGGCCGCGGCGAACGGAAACGTCACTTACGTGATGATCATCGATCCGGCGATCAAGGACGCGGACTATAACATCGTCAACATCCTCAACGAAGCCTTTCCGGCCGAGATTCAGGCGTTGTTCAAGTCCTACACCGAGTCGTTCGCGAGCGGGTTGATCCCCATCAACCTCGTGCCCGTCGTCGACTACTCCAAGTAACTTACGCTGATAGGGGTAAGGGACAGGGGGTGAGGGGTCATTTCCCCTTACGCCCCTTACCCCTTGCCCCTTTCCACTTACGCCCCCCTGTCAAAATGCGAGGTTTATACCGCCATACAACCGATGCACGGTCGTGTGCCGCGGCTCGCCGCTCTGCACATTGAAAATCCGGTAGTCCACGCGGGCGCGCAGCGGGCCAGCCAGATTGATCTTCACGCCGCCTCCGTTGTTCAGCAGAAAGCCTGAGGTCTCATCGCTCGCGAGGCGTTCGCGATAGTTTCCAACGCCTGTCGTGAAGTAGAGCTGGAAACCGGGAAGGCCGAAGGTCTGAAAGACCGCGTTGCCGGAAATGGTGCGAAACGATGGCCTCGCCTCCGAGACGTCTTCCGATGTCGTCGCGTACTCGAATTCGAAGCCGATGACGAGCAAGCTGGCGCCAAAGGCGAACCCGCGCGCGATGGAGCCGTCGTCGTCCGCCGAGTTGCGACCCAGGAAAGCCGTCATATCAGCGCGCGCAATGGAGGGCAGGAACAGCACCGATGCGAGCGCGAGAGCCGCGAGTCGTATGTTCATGCGTGCATTGTACCAAGCGTTTCCGCGAGTACAACTCTAAGATCTCCCACTCGCGTCTCGGCGACCCGGCGTTGTGTATTTCGTGAGGATCGTGAACGCGTGATAAATTCCGCAGGTTGTCTGCGCTGTCAGACCTCATCGTCTCGGGCGACCCGCGCGGCGTAGCGCGGGGCATCTCGCTGGTCGAAAACGAACCTGAATCCGGCGCAGCGCTCGTCCGCGAACTGTTCGCCAGGACGGGCCGTGCCTTCCTCGTCGGCATCACCGGTGCGCCCGGCGCCGGGAAGAGCACCCTGGTCGACGCGATCGTCGCGCGTTGGCGCAAGGCAGGCCGCACCGCCGGTGTCATTGCCGTCGATCCTTCGAGCCCGTTCAGCGGCGGGGCGATGCTCGGAGATCGCGTCCGGATGCAGGCACACGCGCAGGATCCGGGGGTGTTCATCCGCAGTATGGCGACGCGCGGCCATCTCGGCGGCGTCGCGCGGGCCACCTCCGATGCCGCATTGGTGCTCGACGCATCCGGTAAAGACTTCGTCGCGATTGAAACCGTCGGCGTAGGGCAGGACGAAGTCGAGATTGCGCGCACCGCTGACGTCGCAATCGTGGTACTTGTTCCCGGAATGGGAGACGATGTGCAGGCGTTGAAGGCCGGCGTGATGGAGATAGCCGATATTTTCGTTGTCAACAAGTCCGATCGCGAGGGCGCCGATCGCACGGTCGCGGAGGTCGAATCGGTGCTCGGCCTGCATCAATACGCCGATGAGGAGTGGCGCCCGCCTGTCGTTCGCGCTCAGGCAGCCACCGGCGCCGGCGTCGATGATCTCATCGACCAGATCGAGCGCTTTCGCGCGCACGGCCCGCGTATCGAGGCGCGACGGCGCCAGCGTCTCGCTGCTCAAGTGCATTCGATTCTGATGGCGAAGCTCATGAAAGAAATCAGCTCGCGCGTTTCTCCTGCCGACATGGACGCGCTAATCGATCGCGTGGCGTCGCGGACTCTCGATCCGTACGCGGCAGCGGATGAAGCGTGGGAGTCGCGCGACCAAATATGAAAGCAACATTGGACCACGTCGGAATAGCCGTGTCGGACCTCGCGCAGGCGCTCGGCTTTTTTCGTGACGGGCTGGGCCTCGAGGTTTCGCCGCCAGAGGAGGTTTCCTCGCAGCGCGTGGTCGCTCAGTTCATACCCGCAGGCACGGCATCGCTCGAGCTGCTGCAGGCGACTGCTCCTGATTCACCCATCGCGAAGTTCCTGTCGAAGCGCGGTCCAGGCCTTCACCACATCACGCTCAGGGTCGACGATATCGAGGCTGCGCTCGCGCAGCTTCGGGAGCGGAACGTGCGCCTGATCGACGAGCAGGCGCGCCCCGGCGCCGAAGGCGCCCGGGTAGCGTTCATTCATCCGTCGAGCGCTCACGGCGTCCTCGTAGAGCTGAAGCAAGTCCTCCCGGCACGCGTTCAGCCGGAAATGCCGAAGACGATACGGCTCGGGGACATCGATATCGTGACCGTCTCGGACGGGTTTTTCTATCTGGATGGCGGAGCCATGTTCGGCGTCGTACCGAAGACGTTCTGGCAAACCAAGGCGCCGCCCGACGAGCGCAATCGCATCCGCATGGCGATGCGCTGCATTCTCCTGCGCGGCGCCAGGACGATGCTCATCGACGCAGGATGCGGCGACAAGATGACGGCCCGCCAGGCCGATATCTACAGGTTCGAGCGCGATTTCAATCTCAGTCACGCGTTGGCCGCTGCGGGCGCGGCGCCGGAGTCGATCGACATCGTGCTCGCCACACATCTCCATTTCGACCATGCCGGGGGGTTCACCGAGCGCGCCGCGGACGGAGTGGTCCGTCCGAGATTTCCGCGCGCCCAATACGTCGTACGCCGCGGCGAGTTCGAAGACGCCATGAACCCGAACGAGCGTACGAAGGGCAGCTACTTCTTCGAGAACTACAAGCCGCTTGCCGATCACAACGTGCTGCAGCTGGTAGATGAAGACGCCACGATCATGCCCGGCGTGCGCGTGCGGCGCACCGGCGGCCACACGATGCACCACCAGGTCGTGCTCATCGAATCAGCCGGGAAGACCGCCGTCTTTGCGGCGGACCTGCTGCCCACGGCTGCGCATCTTCCCGAAGTGTGGGTCATGGGGTACGATTTGTTCCCGCTCGATACGCTCAACTTCAAGCGAGCCTTCCTGCGTGAGGCGATAGAGCGCGAATATCTCATCCTGTTCGAGCATGACCCCAATATCGCGGCTGGATACATTCGTGAAAAGAACGGGAAGCGGTACGTGGAGCCGGCAGGGTAGATGGAGGATTCCTTGAGTGTCGAGATAGGTGTCATCGGCGGCAGCGGCCTGTATGACATGGCCGACCTGACCGACCGCGAAGAGAAAACGCTGACGACGCCTTTCGGGGATCCATCCGGGCCGTATCTGCTCGGGACGCTCAGCGGCAGACGCGTGGCATTTCTCGCCCGTCATGGAGCAGGTCACAGGCTGCTGCCCTCGGAGCTGAACTTCCGCGCGAACATCTTCGGGTTCAAGATGCTCGGGGTCGAACGCATCATCTCGGCCAGCGCCGTCGGCAGTCTCAAACAGGAATACCCGCCGCTCGACATTGTCGTCCCCGATCAGTTCTTCGACCGCACCAAGGGACGGATCAGCACGTTTTTCGGCAACGGCCTCGCGGCACACGTCTCGTTCGCGCATCCCATCTGCCCGGAACTGGCCAGACTCGGCGCGGACGCAGTCGCGTCGGTAGGCGCCAACGTGCATCGCGGCGGCACCTACCTGTGCATGGAGGGGCCGCAGTTTTCAACGCTGGCCGAATCCAATCTGTATCGCTCCTGGGGAATGGACGTCATCGGCATGACCAACCTGCAGGAGGCCAAGCTGGCTCGGGAAGCCGAGATTTGTTATGTCACCCTCGCGCTCGTGACCGACTACGACTGCTGGCATCCGGATCACGACTCGGTGACCGTCGAGATGATCGTGCAGACGTTGATGCAGAATGCCCAGACCGCGCAGCGTGCCATTGCCGAAGCGATCCGCCGCCTCCCGCTGGAACGCTCATGTCAGTGCGGCTCAGCGCTCAAGTTCGCGCTGATTACACGCCCCGAAGCGATTCCGGCGCAGGTCAAGCGCGATCTCGCGCCGCTCATCGGCAAGTACGTTCAATAGATTCCGGAAACTGGAGACAACCGTGCATCCTATTCTTGCTGTCGGATCCGTCGCGTTCGATTCCATCAAGACACCCTTTGGCGAAGCCAACCGCGTCGTTGGCGGTGCCGCCACGTATTTCGCGATCGCCGCGTCGTTTTTCACGGAGGTGCGGATTGTCGCCGTGGTCGGCGAAGATTTCGGCGCAAATGTCGACAAGGTGTTTGGCGGACGGAAGATCGATCTTACCGGCCTCGAAAAGGTGCCGGGCGAGACCTTCCGCTGGAAAGGGGAATACGGTTTCGACCTGAACAGCCGCGAGACGATCTACACGCACCTGAACGTCTTCGAGGCGTTCAAGCCGAAGATTCCGGCCCGCCACAAGACATCGCCGTTCGTCTTTCTCGGGAACATCCATCCCACGCTGCAGACCGACGTGCTGAATCAGGTGGAGAAGCCGGTCCTCGTCGGGGCCGACACCATGAACTACTGGATCGAACGCACGCCCGACGAGTTGAAGCAAGTGCTCAAACGGGTCGACGTCCTGCTGATTAACGACTCCGAGGCACGCGAGCTCGCGCGAGAAGCCAATCTCGTCAAGGCCGCGCGCGCAGTGCAGGCAATGGGACCAAAAACGCTGGTCATCAAGCGGGGAGAACACGGCGTCCTGATGACGCGCGCGGGAGGGGGCTTCTTTGCCGCCCCAGCCATGCCGCTCGAAGAAGTCTTCGATCCGACGGGCGCAGGTGACACGTTTGCCGGAGGCTTCTTAGGTTATCTGGCGTCGTGCGACACGGTCGACGACGCCTCGATGACCCGGGCGATCATCTACGGCAGTACGCTGGCATCGTTTGCCGTCGAAGATTTCAGCTGCGACCGGTTGCTGCGGCTGACCAACGACGAAGTAAGCGAGCGTTACAAGGAGTTCAAGAAGCTCACGCACTTCGACGTTGTGTAACACCGGGGATTGCGGATCCGACTCCGCCGTAGGGCTCAGCTTCAACCGTAGGGCTCAGCGTCAGCTGAGCCCATAGTTCATTCAAGGAACAGAGGCTCTCCGCGTTCCTCGGTGACCGGCGTGAAACGCTGGTCGCGCATGATCAGTCGTGCGCAGGTGTTCCACCGGAGCACTGGATCGTCGTTTCCGGTAGGCCGTATCGCCTCGGCGCGTTCGTACCACGTCATGGCCTCGCGCAGGCTGCTGTAGACCTGCGGTCCCATACCCAATCCGCCGCGATGAAGCTGCGCCTTTGCCCGGCGCTCCCAGACGATGCCGGTATAGTACGCGTGCTCATAGGGATCTGTGAGCCGCTCGACGACCGTGAACGCTTCGGTCGTCGCCGATGGCAGTTCCTCCTCGAACTGTTCGGTGAGCGCGAGCAACAAGTTCAGCAGCGCGCCATGGTTGTCGGGTTCGATGGCGAGCGCATCGCGACAGATGCTCTCGGCCTCGGCAGGCTCGTTCAACAGGCGGTACCGTTCGGCCTTTGCGATCGCGCGCGTCACTGCCTCAGGCGAAAGCGTCTTGAGCTGGAATTCCATACGAGCCTCCATAGGTTAGGCACGAAACAGTCGCAAGAGCTTGGCAACCGGATCGTACAGCCGATCGATCACGCGCTCCTTGAGAGGAATAATCGCATTGTCGGTTATCGTGATGTTTTCCGGGCATACCTTCGTGCAACATTTCGTGATGTTGCAATAGCCGATGCCATGTGCGGCCTTGAGCTCTTTCGCTCGATCGCGAGCGTCGAGCGGGTGCATCTCGAGCGCGGCTGCATATACCAGATGCCGTGGACCGACGAAATCTGCGAAGAGCTGATGTTCGCGCAACACGTGGCATACGTCCTGACAGAGAAAGCACTCGATACACTTTCGGAATTCCTGCACGCGCTCGACGTCGGCCTGGACCATTCGCCAGGTTCCGTCGGGCGCGTCGGGAGGCCGCGGCAAGAATGGCTGGACGGTCAGCTTGGCGCGAAAGTTCCATGACACGTCGGTGACGAGGTCTCTGATGCGGGGGAAGCTTCGCATCGGCTCGACCGTAACCGGCTGGCGAAGATCGAGCTCGTTCAGTCGAGTCATACACATCAGGCGTGGATGCCCGTTGACTTCGGCTGAGCACGATCCGCACTTGCCAGCCTTGCAGTTCCATCGTACGGCGAGATCGTTGGCCTGACTTGCCTGAATCTGGTGGATCGCGTCGAGTACCGACCATGCCCTCCGAGACGGACGTCGAGTAGTCTGCAAAGCGGCCGCTCCGTGCATCACCCCGCCACACGCGAAATATCGCGGTGTCATCCATTACTTCATCTCTTCGATCACGGCCTTCAAATCGTCCGGCATCTCAGGAATCGGTGAGCGTGACAATTCCATACGGCCGTCGCGCCCTTTACGCACGACGAGGTTTACTTTGCCGAAGGTCGAGTCCTTCTCGGGATAATCCTCGCGGAAGTGACCGCCGCGGCTTTCTCGCCGTTCGATCGCCGAGCGGGTCACCGCCTCGGATACGAGCAGCAAGTTGGGCAGATCGAGCGCCGCGTGCCAGCCAGGGTTGTATTCGCGATGACCGCCTACTCCCACCTGGCGCGCCCGCAAGCGGAGTTTCTCCAGCCCGTCGAGCGCACTCAGCATCTCGGCTTCTGTTCTGACGATGCCGACGAGCTCCTGCATCATGTCCTGCAGCGCGTATTGCACCTGATACGGGCCCTCTCCCTGCGCGCCGCGCTCGAACGGTTCGACCGCCGCCCGCGCCGCCTGTTCCACGTGCGCATCAGAAATAGTGCCGGCTCGGGCCGATTGCGCGTACTTGGCGGCAAACTCGCCGGCGCGCTTGCCGAAGACGAGGAGGTCTGAAAGGGAGTTGCCGCCCAGGCGATTGGCCCCGTTGATACCTGCGGCGCATTCGCCGGCGGCAAACAGTCCGGGCACGCTGGACATCTGCGTCTCGGCATCGACGCGCACACCTCCCATGACGTAATGCGTCGTCGGCCCGACTTCCATCGGTTCTTTGGTGATGTCGATATCGGCTAGCTGCTTGAACTGGTGATACATGCTGGGCAGCTTTTTCTTGATGTGTTCGTCGGCGCGCGAAATCCGCTGCTTGATCCACGAAATGTCGAGAAACACGCCACCGTGTGGACTGCCACGTCCAGCCTTGATTTCCCGGACGATGCAACGGCTTACGTGATCGCGCGTCAGCAGCTCTGGCGGGCGTCGGGCAGCCTTATCGCCTTGGGTATATCGCCAGCCTTCGTCTTCATCGCTTGCCGTCTGTCTCAGATAGGCATCCGGGATGTCGTCGAACATGAAACGCCGTCCCTGATTGTTGGTGAGTATGCCGCCCTCGCCGCGCACCCCTTCCGTGACGAGGATGCCTCGAACGCTGGGGGGCCAGACCATGCCCGTTGGATGGAACTGCACGAATTCCATGTCGATCAGCTCGGCGCCTGCCTCATAGGCCAGAGCGTGTCCATCGCCCGTGTACTCCCAGCTGTTGCTCGTGATCTTGTAGGCGCGGCCGATTCCGCCGGTTGCGAGCACGACCGCCTTGGCGCGAAAGACCTTGAAACGCCCGCGCTCGCGCTCGTACCCGAAGGCGCCCACGACACGATCGCTCTCAGTGAGCAGCCTGGTGACCGTGCACTCCATATGGACGTCGATGCCCATATGGATCCCGTGATCCTGCAGCGTGCGGATCATCTCGAGACCCGTGCGATCGCCAACGTGAGCCAGTCGCGGATACCGATGGCCGCCGAAGTTTCGCTGGAGGATTCGTCCATCCTCCGTGCGATCGAATAGCGCTCCCCAGGCTTCCAGCTCGCGCACTCGAGCTGGCGCTTCTTTGGCGTGCAACTCGGCCATCCGCCAATTGTTCACGTACTGCCCGCCGCGCATCGTGTCGGCGAAATGGACGCTCCAGTTGTCGCGATCGTCCACGTTCGCCAAGGCCGCTGCGATGCCGCCCTCCGCCATCACGGTGTGGGCTTTGCCGAGCAGCGACTTGCATACGAGCCCTACCGACACCCCGGCGGCGGATGCCTCGATTGCCGCCCTGAGTCCCGCTCCGCCTGCGCCGATGACCAGCACATCATGCTCGTGGGTCTGATAGGAGGGCATCAAAGAATCCTGAGATCCGACCAGACGCCCATCGAGCAGAGCCGGACATAGAGGTCTGCAAACCCGACGCTCAACAAGCTCATCCAGGCCCAGACCATGTGCCGGCGATTAAGACAGCTCACGCAGTTGTAAGTGGCCAGACCCAGGGGCGCGCGTGACAGTTGATCGACGCACCCTCCAGCTACATGGCGCATCGAATGACATCCGAACAGATAACCTCCGAGGAGCGCGACGTTGACGACAAGAACGATTGTTCCAACACCAACACCAAAGGTGGCGGCGCCGGTCGTCGCATCCGCGAACCACATCGCTTTCCAGGCGTCATACGCGAGAATCGCGAGCACGAACACCGAGATGAACAGCATGTATCGATGGAAGTTCTGCAGGACGAGGGGGAAGGAATTTTCGCCCCGGTAGTGGTTGCGCGGCTCCCCGACAGCGCACGCGGGAGGATCGCTCCAGAACGCTTTGTAGTACGCGCCGCGATAGTAGTAGCACGTGAAACGAAACAGGCCAGGAATCGGCAGAATCAGGAGCGCCGGGGAAAAGGGCAGCCAGGAAGGCCAGGCGCCAGGCGGTGGACCAAACCAACTGTGAGGCGACCGTCCGAAGAGCTCAGGGGAATAAAACGGCGAGAGATAGGGTCCGAACGTGTAGTGCTCCCCCTGAAAAGCGGCCCACGTCGCATAAACGACGAACGCGGAGAGCCCCAGGAACACGACCACGGGCTGAATCCACCAGGCGTCCCGGCGCGACGTGTCGCCGAACCGTTGCCGCACGACCAGCGGTACCGAGGGGACGGTCGACACAGGACGATCCTCCTTGAAGCAATGGTTCTCGAGGACGGTACTAGCGCCGCGTGGGGATGATCCGTTTTACGGAGACGAGATAGGGCCTACATTACTCGACGTAAATCGTTTCGTCTAGACCTTGAACTCGGGGAGGTCGCGATTCGCTCTGAATTCGCCGCCATCTTCCCAGGCGGACTCGAGCGGCTCGTTCTGGATGAGGTACTCGAACTCGTTCTTGAACTCGTCAAGTGACAATCCCGTTGTCGCCGCCAGCTGGGCCAGCAGGTGCGCGTCCTGAAAGTCTTCCTTCCGCAGACGAACCATGTACCTGCGGGCGATGTGGTATCGGGTTGAGTTGACGTCGACCAGGCGCGTGCGCGCGCGACCCGTCTTCGGATCCAGCATGTCGGCAAACGGGATCGGCACGAACCGGCCCGACTGAATCGACACCATGGCCTGCGTTCCGCCCGACAGGATGTATTTCGCCGCGCAGTAGCCCAGATCGCGCGTGTACTCCATGTCGAACGGAATCGGATCTGCGCAACGCAGCTCGTAGCCGATGTTCTTCGCGACGAGCGTGGTCTTGACGCCGAACTGTTTCAGGCGGGCGCTGATCTGCGACTTGAGAATCTCGCCGATGTTCACTTCGGCGATTCTGACGTGACCATGCGCGTCGCGTTCGACGTCCTTCAATCCCGCGAGGTCGTCCTCGCTGATATGCAGTACGAGACCTTCGCCGATGATCGCGACGCCGTCTTTGTGGCCGGCGCTCAGCCGCTTGATGATCGAACCCGCGAGCGTGTCGACCAGTACCTTGAGCGGGAGCGGCGCAGAGAACTCTTCGGGGATCAGCGACAAGGTCGCACCTGCCGCCTTTGCAATGCCCAGCGCGAGATGACCGGCCGTGCGGCCCATCGCGATTACGAGATACCACCGCGACGTCGTCTGCGCATCGACCATCAGGTTCTTGACGATATCCACACCCACGTGGCGGGCGGTCTGAAACCCGAACGTGTCGATGTGCGCCGGCAGATCGAGATCGTTGTCGATTGTCTTCGGCACATGGACGACGCGCAGACGTCCCGCCGCGTGCTCCGCAAGCTTCATCGCCGAGAATGCGGTGTCGTCCCCGCCAATCGTAATGAGCTGCGAGACGTTCAAGCGCAGAAGCGATTGAACGGCGTTTTCGAGCAGGGCCGGGCTCTTGGACGGGTTGGCCCGCGCGATGCCGATGTGTGAGCCTCCCTGGAAGTGAATGCGGCTCAGGCCCTCGATCGTAAGCGGGATAACGTGATCGATGTCGCCCTGCATAATCCACTCGAATCCGTCGCGCAGGCCGATCACGTCGATGCCGTCGAGCCGTGCCCTGATGGTTGCCGCCGAGATGACGCCGTTCAGACCGGGGGCGGGGCCGCCCCCGCAGAGAATTGCCAGCTTGTTGTGGGTTGCCATGTGGCGGTTATTGTAATTTCTCGCGGAACGTGTGTGCAATTTCAGAGACGTAACTGCCAAAGTCGTCGATTTTTCCTGACGATTTCGTTGGAAGGAAATTTGCTTCTTGAGGATGAGTGCGACTCGAAAGAGAGACCTTCGGACCCTCGACTGGGAAGATCTGCCGTCTCCGGAAAATCGCCGTTTGAGCGACCGCATTGCCGGCGCCGCACCGGGCTTCGTCTCGCGTCATCGCACCCGCATCCTCGGAGTCGCGGCTGAGGGCATCTTCAAGGCGCTCAAGTCGTTGCCGGCAACGCGCCGCCTCGTGTCGAGCCGCGCCGAAAGCCTCTAAACACCCCGAATTTTGCCCGACGCCGAGCGTTTCTGATATCCTCTCGCTCTTTGTGAGCTGATGGCCGGCGGCGGCATAGCCGGTGGGCTCAAGGAGCGACGATGCAGATAGCAGAGCGGGAAGTCGGAGCAGTTACGGTCCTCGATCTCTCCGGACGAATTACACTCGGCGAAGGGGACACCCTGCTCAAAGACAAGCTGCACAGCCTGCTGCACCAGGGAAAGAAGAACCTCCTCCTCAACCTCGGCCAGGTGAGCTACGTGGATAGCGCCGGGCTAGGCGCGCTCGTCAGCGCTTACACGACCGTGACCCGAGAGGGAGGGACGCTGAGACTGGTAAGCATCACCAAGAAGCTGCAGGATCTGCTCTCGATTACGAAGCTGCTCACCGTGTTCGAGACGTTCGACACGGAAGACGAGGCGATGAGGAGTTTTCGATAACGGAAAATTCAACAAATTCAACAGGAGATTAGGAGAACAGGAGTTCTCACTTTTCTCCTGTTCATGGTTTTCGGAAGACCACAATCCGGTTCGTGTTCGTTCCCTTCGAGTTGTTCCGCACTCCCCAGCAATTTGCCGTCTTCGTGAACTGCTGCGAGTTGATGACGACGAGCAGCGGTTCAAGGCCGGCGGCGACGCCGCAGGGGAGCACGGCTTCTTCGAGCTTCACCTTGCCGTTCCGTACTTCGCCAACCTCGAATGCGACGTGGCCTCCCGGCCGCAACACTCGCGACAGCTCCCGAAAGACCGGCGTCATGGCGGCTTGCCACTGGTCCACCTTCCGGTGGATCGAGATGTTCACCGATGCGATGTCGATTCCGCAGAACCACCCACGCAACCAGTTGTCGCCCGCGTAGTTCACGACGTCGAGAAACGGTGGCGAGGTGACGACGAGGCTCACCGAGTTCGGCTTCAGCTGCGGTGTGGCTTGTGCCGGCCGCGTCAGCAGCAGCGCCCGCTGGGTAGACCTGAGGAGCGTCGAGCGGGTCTCCGGATCGCAGTCGGTGAGCAGCGAACGCGTCTTCGCGATGATGAGATCGCGCACGTGTCGCCGCGGTGGTACCTGTTTGCGCCTGGCGTTGATCCGCGCCTGCGCATCGACCGACGCGGCCTGATTCGGCGGCAGCGTGTAGACGGAGAAGAAGCCCGGCGAATGACCGGTGAGGCGATTGACCGCCACCATGCGGATCCACCTGTCGATGTCGTCGATCGTGCCGCGGCGGTCTCGCGCCAGCAAGTACTCACGAAGCGCGCAGATCTCCCGCAGTGTTTCCGGGTGGTAAAAAACCTCGAGCTCCTTCGGATACGACACCGCAAGCGACAGATCCAGGGCCTCGAGCCGCGAAGCGACCTGCTCGACGGTTGGAGGCGACAGCCGGGGCTGCGCCAGCATGGCGCTCAACGGGTTGATGTCGCATCCCGCCGGCGTACGCCCTGCGAGCGCCGCTTCGATGACCGTCGTGCCGCGGCCCATGAACGGGTCGTACACGACGTCGCCGGCCCGCGTAAACCGGTCGATGAAGAAGCGGGGAAGCTGCGGCTTGAAACAGGCCCTGTACGACACCTCGTGCAGGCTGTGAGCGGCTCGTTGCTTGCTCGTCCAGAACTCGTTGACGAAGGTTTCGACGACAATCGGCCGGGATTTCGCCAGGCCGACGCTAGTGATGGCGCGTTTGGTGGCGCGTCCGTTCCAGCGGAACGCGCGCAGTTCATGGACGATTGCGGGTTGTGCCGGAGTGGCCGGAAGGCGCTGGGCGGCGCTTAATCGCATGGATGCTCGAGGGGGCGCCCGACGGTCCGGGCGCTGCCTCTGACCTCGAGCTATCTATCGGCAGAACTGTGCAAAAGTACAGCGGCTGCCAGGTAGATGGCCGCTCCGGCCGTCAAAGTGGCCGAAAAACCCCAGTTCATGGCGATGAAAACCGCCAGCGTCGCGCCGATGACCGACAGCGCGCCGTTCATGCCCCACGCCCAAGGTACCGAGGGCTGAGTCATTTGCAGCCATCAGCCTGATGCCGGCCGGCAATGGCATGCCCATCAGCACCCCTGCGGGGGCAATGAGGAGCACCGTAAGGGCTATCCGCATCGCGTGGCTTTCGCTGATGGCCCCCCGGATAATCGCAGGAAGCGCCACAATCGCAAGAATTGCCACCAGAACGATAGCGCCCAGCACCAGCTGGATGGTCCGCGCCAGCCGTGCGTCGCTTATCCGGCGGCTCAACAGGCTGCCGATGCCCGTCCCCAGCAGCACCGAAAAGAGCGTGACGGTGAGCGAATAGACCGGATGGCCCAGGAGCAGGACGAACCGCTGGAGCAGTGCCACTTCAATCAACATGAAGCCGGCGCCCAGCATGCCGAAATAACCCAGCCACCGCCGCCAACGGGTGCCTTGAAGCTCTGCCCCGAAGAGCAGCAGAGGGCCGACCACGAACAGCGTGACGAAGGTCACGGAGATGGCCATCAGCGTCATCAGGGCGCTGAGGCCGTTGCCGAACAGCATGCTGCGCCCGAAGGCGGTCTGAAACTGATCTTTGATCTTCGTTGTATGAAAGAAGAACGGGCGGTTGTCGGTCGTCGGGGCGACGTTATGGTGGTACTGGTCGTAAAACGCCTGCCTGTCGGGCGCGAGGACGAGCTTTGCGTAGTCGTTCGTCGCCTCGGTCTGCCCGGGCGCGTACAACACCGCGAAGCCAAGCTCGTCCGAAATCGCCCGCAGGCGCTGGACATCCTGTGGCGTAAACGCCGTCTTCTTGAAAAGGAACGTGGCCACGCGATCCTGCTGGACGATCGCGATGTGATCGGCCGCGGAACATCCGCGGCTTTCGCACGCGGCCTGCGCGAGTGAGACGAGACGGAGTCCGTCGAACACCCAGCGCGTGATCGTCAGCATGCCGCGGTCGCTGAGGTGGTCGTAGTAGTCCTCGAACGCTTCCTGCGTATAGAGGGTGTTTTCGGTCAACGTGTAGGCGCCCGCCGCCGTCGCCGCCCACGTATCGACGAGCGAGGCTTGAATGATGTCGTAGCGGTCTCGCGACCGTCTGATGAAGCTGCGGCCGTCGTCCACGACAACGTTTACCTTGGGGTTCTGGTAGATGGATCCCGAAAAGTCCCGGAACTCCCCGAGCATGATGTCGTTGGCGATGATGGGATTCACTTCCACACCGTCGACGCGGTCGGCGCCGAAGACGAGGGCGGTGAGAAGATCACGTCCGCCGCCGGGCCCAATCACGAGCGCCGAATACGGCGCCTGCGCTTCGCCGTCATCGCTCTTGCCGACAAGATGAAATGCCAGGCCGGTGAGCTCGTACTTGAGATATTCGACCGCGGAGAGGTTGCCATCGAAGCGCACGATCGGCGTCGATGCCGCCGAGTCGATGTCCATGAAGCGAGTCTCCGGCTTCGGGCCGGAGTATCGCGAGCTCAGCGACCAGTCGCCGTGAGAGCGATCGTAGACGGCGACGCGCGAAAACGAGTTCCACTTCGCGAACAGCACCGTGTCCTCGTCGTGCCCCTTGGTATTGCTGACGTCAAATGGCGCCGATCCCATCAGCTGAAGTGCGCCTGGCACGCCGACGGCGATTGCGGCAATCACGGCCGTCCTGACCATCCTGTGCGGCGGCGAGAAGAGAAGCGCGGCCACGCCTCCGAACACCGCTGCAAGCAGGACCACGCCCGGCGCGCCGAATCGGTTCAGGAGCGGGAGCAGCAGAAGGCAACCGATCGCAGCGCCGATGAGATCGGCGCCGTACACCACGTTGACCTGTTTTCGTAGACGTGTAATCGCAAGCGAGATGACCGCGCCGCCGGAAAAAAAAGGCAGCGCCGCGAGCGTGTAGATCGCGATCATCTTGACGAGGTTTTCGTGTGAATAGTTGAGCCCGACACGGATTCGCACCAGCGCCGCCAGTGCGAGAACCGTCGAGGCGGCAAACAGCAGCGAATGTGCGGCCAGCAGATTCGCCGCGGGCCTGGCGTCGAACCATCGGCGCATGACGAAGACGTACACACCGCTCGCGCTCAGCCCGAAAAGCGCGATCGAGATCGCGAGAAACGCGAAGTGGTAATACATCGTGACCGAAAAGATGCGCGTCAGGGCGAGCTCGACCATCAGCACGGCGCCGGAGATGGCGCCGACGCCGACGAGCGCGCGTGTGAAACGGGCGCCGCCGAGCTCATCCGTTCGCTTCTACTGCTTGTACAAGGGTTTCTACCCGGGGTTGGACCTGCGTGGACATTGGCGACGAAGTTTAGCATCAGAGACTTGAGGTAAACTGCAGCCGTGCCCGCGAGCGCAACTGTTCGAGCGCAAGCTCCCAACCACGTTCTCGTCTGTGCCGCGGCGTGGATTCTCCCCGGTGCTGGTCACCTCTGGCTCGGCCGCCGCAAAGGACTCATTTTTCTGATCGTCCTGCCAGCGATGTTTGCGTTGGGGCTGGCGCTGCACGGGCGCATCTTTCCTGTCGAAGTATCGCAGCCGCTCGTGGCGCTCGCGGCCATCGCCAACATGGGCGTGGGGTTGCCGTACATGATCGCGCGCGGTCTCGGTTACGGCGCGGGCGATGTGATTGCCGTCACCTATGAATACGGCAACACGTTTCTCATCGTCTCGGGCCTGCTCAATGCGCTCGTCGTGATCGACGCGTTCGATATTTCCATGGGCCGCAAATAAGTGCAGAGTCACCTGGTTCTGATGCTCGTGTTCGCGTTGTGCGTGTCGGCGGTGTTCGCGGCGCTCCTGCGCGAAGACACCCGCGAACAAGTAATCATCGGCGCCAAGATGTTCGGCGGCATGGTTGCCGCCGCGCTCGTGCTCGGCTGGTTGATGTTTCCGTTTCCCATCTAACTCTCAAACTCTCTAGCTCTTTGATCTCTGCTCTCAGCTCGACGCGAATTCTCAGCCTGTGGCTCCCGGTGCTCGCGTATATGGGGATGCTGTTCGTGTTTTCGTCCCGCCCGACGACACCGAAGATTCCGGAGGCGATTTCCTACTACCACGTACACGTCGTCGCCTATGCGGGACTGGGACTGCTCACGGCGCGCGCGCTCGCGCGAGGGCTTCGTAGCGTCACGCCGGCAGCATTCTGGGGCGCGGTGGTAATCGCGTTTCTGTATGGCGTGTCCGACGAATACCATCAGACGTTCGTGCCCGGACGCGTGTTCGACGTGATGGACATTGCCGCCGATGGAATCGGCTCGGTCGTCGGTGCAGGCGCCGCCGCGGCGTGGGGTATAATCGCGAGACGCCGGCAGTCAGATGTCCTTTGACAACGTGCTCGTCGAGCGTGAGTCCGGCGTTGCCGTACTCACGGTTCAGCGCCCTCAGCGCCTGAACGCGCTCGACACGAAGACCCTCGAAGAAATCCAGCAGGCGTTTCTCATTTTTCAACAGGATGCAGTCGTCCGGTGCGTCATCGTGACCGGTGCAGGAGACAAGGCATTCGTGGCGGGTGCCGATATCGCCGAACTGGCCAGCGACAGTGCCGACGACGCGAGAGAGCGTGCGCGTCGTGGGCAGCGCGTGTTCGATGCCATCGAGCGGCTCGGCAAGCCGACGATTGCCGCCATCAACGGGTTGGCGCTCGGTGGCGGCTGCGAGCTCGCCATGGCGTGCACGCTGCGTATCGCCGCCGACACGGCGCGATTCGGACAACCAGAGATCAATCTCGGGCTGATTCCCGGTTTCGGCGGCACGCAGCGGCTTGCGCGGCTCGTGGGCAAGGCGAAGGCGATGGAGCTCATCCTCACCGGCAACTTGATCACCGCAGCCGACGCACACTCGATCGGGCTGGTGAATCGTGTCGTACCGGCGGCCGACGTGATGGCGCACGCGCGGGCGCTCGCCGTTGAGCTGGCCGGTAAGCCGCCTGTCGCGTTGCGGTATGCGATGGACGCCGTCAACAATGGTCTCGACATGCCAATTCGCCGAGGGATGCCGGTTAGAGGCCGCGCTGTTTGGCATGGTGACGGCGACGGAAGACATGAAAGAAGGGACGCGCGCGTTTCTCGAGAAGAGAAAAGCGGTGTTCACAGGCAAGTAACGAACAGCGAATAGCGAAGAAGGAATAAGCCAACGTGCTCACCGTCGAGGGATCGCAAAAAGCGCCGGGAATGAAGTTCGCAATCGTCGTGTCGAAGTTCAACGATTTCATCACCGATCGGCTGCAGAGCGGCGCGCTGGCAGCGCTGAAATCGGCCGGTGTCGGCGCTGACGATGTCTGCGTTATCAAGGTGCCCGGCGCATTTGAAATTCCGTTCGCCGCAAAGGAGGCCGCGACGCGCGGCCGTTTTGCTGCGGTGGTGTGCCTGGGCTGTCTGATTCGGGGCGCGACAGCGCACTTCGAGTACATCGCGTCGGCGTGCGCGCATGGGATTACCGAAGCCGCGGCGGCCACGGGAGTGCCGATGACGTTCGGCGTGCTCACGACCAACTCGGTGGAAGAAGCGCTCGATCGTTCGGTGGACGGGCCGGACAACAAGGGGTGGGAAGCGGCAATCGCGGCTGTGGAAATGGCGACGCTGCAGCGGACCCTTCGTCAACCGCAGCGCGACGACAGCATCAAGGCATGAGCACAAACGCCGGCATCTCGGGCTCCAGACATCGGACGCGGCATCGCGCCAGGCAGGCGGCGGTGCAGATGTTGTATCAGTGGGAAATCGGCCAGAACGACATCGAAGATGTCGTCCGGACGTTCTGGTCGGCGAACCTGCCGGGCGCGGAAGGCGTCCCGGAAAATGTGCGTTCGTTCGCCGAGCAGCTCGTACGTTCCACGGCCGAGAACATCGGCAAGATCGATCCGATCATCACCGAAACCGCCGAACACTGGCGCCTCTCGCGGATGGCGGCGCTCGATCGGATCATCCTGCGGCTCGCGATCAGCGAGTTTCTCAGCGGCGACACGCCGCGCAACGTCGTCATCAACGAAGCCCTCGAGCTGGCGAAGACGTTCAGCGGCGATGAATCGGTCAAGTTCGTCAACGGCATTCTCGACGCGGTCAAGAAGAAGCTTCAGTGAGTGGTGAATTGGTGGATTGGTAGATGGGCAGATTGGTAGATTGAAAAGCACCTGCTGGGTTACCGCGTTGATGATCCTGACGGCATGCGGCATGAGCTCGCAGGCGCCGCCGGATTCGCCGTCGCCTGTCACGCCGGCATTTTCAGTGCTGGTGTTTTCCAAGACCGAAGGTTTCCGGCACGACTCCATCCCCAGTGGCATTGCCGCCATCCGGCAGCAGGGCACGACCCGCGGATTCTCCGTGGAGGCCACCGAAGACAGCAGCGCGTTTACCGACGACAGCCTGGCGCGGTTCAAGGCGGTCGTGTTCCTGTCCACGACAGGCGACGTGCTGAACCCCCAGCAGCAGGACGCGTTCGAGCGGTACATCCGGCGCGGCGGCGGGTTCGCCGGCGTGCACTCGGCATCCGATACCGAGTACGACTGGCCGTTCTACGGTGGGTTGGTGGGCGCGTACTTCGCGGGTCATCCCGATATTCAGAACGCCACGGTTCAGATCGAAGACCGCGGGCATCCATCCACGTCATCATTGCCTCAGGCGTGGATGCGCCGCGACGAGTGGTACAACTTCCAGCGGAATCCGCGGGGGCGTGTCACCGTGCTGGCCACGCTCGACGAGCGCACCTACACAGGCGGTACCGATGGCGCCCGATCATCCCATCATGTGGTCCCAGAACTATGAAGGCGGGCGCTCCTGGTACACCGCCGGTGGCCATTCGGCCGAGAGCTTTTCCGAAGCGCTGTTCGTCGAGCACCTCGGCCGAGCCATTTTGTGGGTAGCCGGTGCGATATGATTTGCTCGAATGTCCTCTGAAGACGAACAGATTCAGCAGCGCCGCGTAAACCTGGCGAAGCTCTCCGAGTTAGGCGTCAATCCATATCCTCATCGCTTCGATTCGCGTGCCACGATCACCGAGCTCGTGCGCGCGCATGGAGGACGTACAGGACCCGAACTGGAAGAGCCGCGCGTCGACACGGGCACGAGCGGCCGGATCCTCAGCATCAGGAGCTTCGGCAAGGCGAGCTTCCTCGTGTTGTCCGACGGGCTGTCGCGCATCCAGGTGTACATCAGAAAAGACTCGATGTCGGAACGCGACTTCGAGGTGTACCGCCTGCTCGATTTCGGCGACTTTGTCGGCGTCGCGGGCCATCTGTTCCGCACCAAGACGAACGAGTTGACGATCTGGGCGTCGCGCCTGGAGTTTCTGGCGAAGTGCCATGTGCCGCTGCCGGAAAAATGGCACGGCCTCACGGACATCGAAATCCGGTACCGCCAGCGTTACCTCGACCTCATCGTCAATCCCGACGCGCGTGAAGTGTTTCAAGTTCGGAGCAAGGTGCTGGCGGCGCTCCGGGAGTTCTTCAACGGTCGCGGGTACCTCGAAGTCGAAACGCCGATGATGCAGCCGATCGCCGGCGGCGCCATGGCCAGGCCGTTTCGCACCCATCACAACGCGCTCGACCTCGATTTGTATCTCAGGATTGCGCCGGAGTTGTACTTGAAGCGGCTGGTGGTGGGCGGGATGGAACGGGTCTACGAAATCAACCGGAACTTCCGGAACGAAGGGATTTCGACGCGTCATAACCCTGAGTTCACCATGCTCGAGTTCTATCAGGCGTACAGCGACTATCAGGACCTGATGACGCTCACCGAAGAGATGGTCGCATTCGTCGCTTCGTCGGCGATTGGCAGCGAAGAAGTGACTCACGACGGCCGCGCGATTTCATTCCGTGCGCCGTTCGCCCGGGTGTCGCTGCGCCAGGCGGCGGCGGAGGCTGCCTCGAAGAAGCTTGGCGAGCCCGTGAGCGAGGCCGACATGAGGGAGCGCGCGAAGGTCAAAGAAATCGCGTCGCGTCTCGGCATTGCGGTCGATTCCAAGTCTGGCGCCGGCAAGACCACCACGACTATTTTCGAAACGCTCGTCGAGGAATCGCTCGTTCAGCCGACGTTTGTTTACGACTTCCCGACCGAGGTGTCCCCGTTGTCGAAACAGCGGCCGGACGATCCCGAGACCGTCGAACGGTTCGAGCTGTACATCGGCGGCATGGAAGTGGCGAACGCGTTCAGCGAGCTCAACGATCCCGCGGAGCAGCGCAAACGGTTCGAGCAGCAGTTGGAAGAGCGCGAGCGGGGCGACCAGGAGGCGCATGCGATGGACGAGGACTACGTCCGCGCGCTGGAGTACGGCCTGCCGCCGACCGCCGGCGAGGGCGTTGGCGTGGACCGGCTCGTGATGCTCCTCACCAACAGCAAGTCGATTCGCGACGTGATCCTCTTCCCCCAGATGCGCCCGAAATAAATGGGGTCAGACCCTATTTTTACGCGTTTCGTAAATAATCCGGGGTCTTTCGCGTCGAACTATTTCGCAAAGCGTAAAAATAGGGTCTGACCCCATATGCCGTTTGAAGTGCAAATAGCGATTCGGTACTTGCTGGGACGACGGCGCCAGGCGTTCATCTCGATCATCTCGTTCGTCTCCACGCTTGGCGTGACCGTGGGCGTGCTCGCGCTCATCCTCGCCACCGCGCTGATGACCGGCCTCCAGGGCGAGTTGCGCGATCGCATCCTCGGTTCGACGGCCCACATCTACGTCTTCAAGACCGTCGGTATTCAGGACTATCGCGCCGAAATCGACGCGCTCCGCAAGGTCCCGCGCGTGGTCGGCGCAGCTCCCGCGGTGATCGGCCGCGGCATGGCGTCGGCAGCCGGCGCTGACGTGTTCATCAGCTTCAAGGGAATCGATCCGCAGCTCGAGGGTACGGTTACGGACATCGACAAATCGATTGTGTCGGGAAAGCTGACCGATTTGGTCCCCAAGGACAGCGACGCTCTCGACGGGATATTCCTGGGCCAGGATTTGGCGAAGACGCTCGGCGTCGCCGTTGGGGACACCGTGCGCATCCTCACGCCTCACGGAACCCTGAATCCATTGACGGGTATGTCTCCGCGCATGCGTCCGCTGCGTGTGGTGGGACTCTTCCGGCTCGGGCTGTATGAATTCGACAACCAGTGGGGGTTCGTTTCGCTAGACGTGGCCCAGCGCATGCTCAACAAGACGCAGCCCGAACTCGTCCAGCTGGCGGTGGACGACATCGATGCCGCTCCCGAAGTGGCAGCGACGATTCCCGCCATCCTCGGCGACCGCTACGCGACGCAGGACTGGACGACGATGAACCGGAGCCTGTTCGAGGCCTTGTGGCTCGAGAAGATGGCCGTGTCGATCACCATCGGCCTCATCGTGATGGTTGCCGCGCTGAATATCATCGCGTCGCTCGTGCTCCTCGTGATGGAGAAGACTGCGGATATCGCGATCCTCAAGACCATGGGCGCGAGCGCGCGAAGCGTGATGTACATCTTCATGCTGCAGGGGCTCATCATCGGGTCCATCGGCACCATCGTCGGCGCCTCCGCCGGCGTCGCGATCTCGTGGGTCATGAACCGCTACCAGTTGCTGCGCGTGCCGGGCATGGGTGAGGTCTATCAGATTTCCTACGTGCCCTTCACGCTCCTTCCGCTGGACGTCGCCGTGGTTGTCGTGATGGCAGTGCTCATTTGTTTTCTCGCCACGTTATATCCGTCGCGCCAGGCGGCGAAGCTGAAGCCGGTCGAGGCCCTTCGATACGGCTAGTTGTTCTTAAATGGGGACGGCAGTGCGCTGCAATCAGGACACCTGGCGCCTCTTAAGTCCTTATTTCCCAACAAAATTGGTGGCACTCTCCTTGATGTATCAGCCCGTGAGGTAACGCACGGCGCGAGCCGGAGCTTACCGAGGAGGGACGAACAATGAGAGCAGCATTTGGGGCAGTTGGTGGAGCATTGGCAGTGGCCGCGATGCTCGTGTCGTACAACCTTGGTGAGCGTCAGGCGTTCAATCGGGCGCTCGGGCCCATGACCCCCACGACCCAGATGGTCGTCGGGCCGGACGGCATCGCGCGACCGTACCTCGTTCAAGCCGGTCAGAACAGCTTCGGCCAGCCGCTCACCGCACAGCCAGGGTGGGCACCTTATGGCCCATATGGAACAACGATGACGCCAGGAGCGGTCGCACCGTATGGCTATCCTGCCTACCCGGCATATCAGCAGACCGCACAGCCGGTGCAGACGCAATACGTCACCGAACGGGTGGTTTCGCAGCCAACAGTGCGCCGGACGCAGCGTGTGACCGAGGCGCAGCCGCAGAGATCGTGGCAGAAGAGCGCGCTGTTGATCGGCGGCTCGGCGGGCGCGGGCGCCGGTGTCGGCGCGCTCGTCGGCGGCAAGAAGGGGGCGCTTGCGGGTGCGGCCATAGGCGGCGGCGCGGCGGCCATCTACGATCAGGTGAAACGACACTAAGATAGCTACGGAACTGGCGAACTAGGGACCACTGATCTGGAGCGCATGTCTCCCGATCTTTGGATCCCTAGTTCAATAGTTCTCTAGCGACCATGCCTTTCCTCACTGCCACTCAAATCAACAAAAGCTACTACGTCGGTTCGCAGCGGCTGCACGTACTGCGCGATCTGGATGTCGCCGTCGAACGCGGAGAGATGGTCGCCGTGGTCGGTGCGTCCGGCGTCGGCAAAAGTACCCTGCTGCATCTGCTGGGCGGTCTCGACCGGGCCGACTCGGGATCCATATACGTGGATGGCAGCGAAATCGGTGCGCTGCCGGACGAGGCCCTGACGACGTTCCGCAACAAACACGTGGGCTTTGTCTTTCAATTCCACCACCTTTTGTCTGAATTTACAGCACTCGAAAATGCGGAAATGCCGCTGCGGATCGGGCGGGTCGATCCTCGAGTCGCGCGCGAGCGCGCAGTTTCAGCACTCCAACGTCTTGGATTGGGCGACCGGCTCACACATCGGCCCAGCATGTTGTCCGGTGGGGAGCAGCAACGCGTAGCTGTTGCGCGGGCGCTCGTGACCGAGCCGGCGGTCCTGCTCGCCGACGAGCCCACCGGCGATCTGGACGAACGTACGGCCGAAGCTTTGCACGCGCTTTTGCGGGAGATGCATCGGGAGCGTCACCTGACGTCGGTCATCGCGACGCATAACATGCAGCTCGCGGCGTCGTGCGATCGCGTATTACGGCTCGAAGGGGGGCGTCTCACAGAAGGGGTGGATCGGTCTCCATCTCCAGCCGATACGCCCCCTTAAGGATAGGAAGGTCAGCGATTTGGCCGTATAATACGTATAAAGTCACGACGGTACTACCACCACCCCTTATTCGCAGGTAAATGGATGTTCGAACGCTACACTGAACGAGCGCGTCGCGTTCTGTTCTTCGCACGATACGAGGCCAGCCAGCTCGGGTCCATCTCGATCGAGACCGAGCACCTGCTCCTCGGGCTCATCCGCGAAGGCAAAGGTCTGACCAGCCGCATCTTTGCCCGATCGCACCTGTCTCTCGAGAACATCAGGAAGGAAATCGAGGGCCGCACGGTCTTTCGCGAGAAGGTGTCGACCTCGGTCGAGATCCCCTTCAGCGCGGAAACCAAGCGTGTGCTGCAGTTCGCCGCCGAGGAGGCGGATCGCCTGCTGCACAACTACATCGGCACGGAGCACCTGCTCCTCGGCATCCTGCGCGAAGAGCGCTCGGTCGCGGCGTCCATCCTCATGGAGAAGGGGATGCGCCTCAACACCGTGCGCGAGGACATCGTGCAGTTGCTCAATGAAAAGACGACGCTGACGCGCGTGAAGGAAACGCCGCTGCTGGCCGAGTTCAGCCGCGACCTCACCGAGTCGGCGATGAAGAACCAGCTCGATCCCCTGGTCGGACGCGACTACGAGCTCGAGCGCGTGCAGCAGGTGCTCTGCCGGCGCACGAAGAACAACGCGGTCCTCATCGGCGAGCCCGGCGTCGGCAAGACCGCCATCGTCGAAGGGCTCGCGCAGAAGATCGTGTACGGCGACGTGCCGCACTTCCTCGCCGACAAACGCATCCTCGCGCTGGACATCTCGCTGATTGTCGCCGGAACCAAATACCGCGGGCAGTTCGAAGAGCGCCTCAAGGCGATCATGAAGGAGCTCACGGACAACCCGAACATCATCGTATTCATCGACGAGCTGCACACGCTCGTCGGCGCCGGGTCAGCCGAAGGCTCGCTCGACGCGGCGAACATCCTCAAGCCCGCATTGTCGCGCGGCGAGATTCGCTGCATCGGCGCGACGACGCCGGCCGAATACCGGAAGTACATCGAGAAAGACCGTTCGCTCGAGCGCCGCTTCCAGGCCATCAAGGTCGATCCCCCGGCCGAGAAGGAGACCATCGAGATCATTCTCGGCGTCAAGGATCGGTACGAATCGTTCCATCACGTTGAATACACCCGCGAAGCGATCGAGGCCGCGGTGTACCAGTCCAGCCGGTACATTACCGACCGGTTCCTACCCGACAAGGCGATCGACCTCATCGACGAGGCGGGCGCGCGCGCCAAGCTGCGCGAGGCCGGCTACAGCGAAGAGTTCGGTGAGATCAATCGAAGCATCCGCGTCGCCGTCGAGCAGATGGAAAACGCGGTCTCGCAGAAGGATTTCGAAAAGGCCCAGTTCTATCGCGAGCAGGAAGTCAGCGCGCGCGAGAATCTGCAGTTCGTGCGCGAGAAGTTCGACGTCAAGTCGAGCGCCCGCCGCGTGGCCGTCGGCAAGCAGGAGATTGACGAAGTCGTCTCGAAGTGGACGGGCGTGCCTCTCGCGTCTATCAATCAAGATGAGGGCGACAAGCTCTTGCGCATGGAGCAGGAGCTGCATCGCCGTGTCGTCAGCCAGGAGCGCGCGACGTCTGCCGTCTCCCGCGCGATCCGGCGCTCGCGCGCCGGCTTGAAAAATCCGAATCGCCCTGTCGGCAGCTTCATGTTCCTCGGCCCGACCGGCGTCGGCAAGACCGAGCTGGCGCGGGCCCTTGCCAACTTCCTGTTCGGCAGCGACAACGCGCTGATCCGCTTCGACATGTCCGAGTACATGGAGAAGCACTCTGTCTCGAAGCTCATCGGCTCGCCTCCGGGATACGTCGGCCACGAAGAGGGCGGACAGCTCACCGAAAAGGTCCGGCGCAATCCGTACTCCGTCGTGCTGCTCGACGAAATCGAGAAGGCGCACCCCGACATCTTCAACATCCTGCTGCAGGTGTTCGAAGACGGGCATCTGACGGACGGGCTCGGTAACCGGGTCAACTTCAAGAACACGATCCTGATCATGACGTCGAACATCGGCGCGCGCTTCATTCAGAAAAAGGCGTCGCTCGGGTTCCAGTCGTCTGAGTCGGAGACCATCGCCAAGAGCGTCACCGATATGGTGCTTGGCGAAGTGAAGCGTACGTTCAATCCCGAATTCATCAACCGTATCGAGGAGATCATTGTTTTCGAAGCCCTCGGCGACGACGACCTGCGGCGCATCATGCTGCTGCTGGTCGATCAGATCAACGAGAACCTCGTGAACCGGCAGCTCAAGATTGCGCTGGCGCCCGAAGTGATCGACTGGATTATCGATCTCACCTGCAAGGACCGCTCGTATGGAGCCCGTCCGCTCCGCCGTGCCATCCAGCGCTATGTCGAGGACCCCTTGTCCGAGGAGCTCATCCGCGGACATCTCAGAGGCGGAGACATCGATGTCTACCTCGAAAACGGGTCGCTGGCCTACCGCACAGCCGGGGAGGTGGCCGCAGGCCGCCGGTTGGCATAGGACGTCTAATAAAGGCGCAACTGGAGTTGCGCCCGGCAGAGGCGCAATGGTGTGCGCCGATGCCAGGGCGTGCCATCGGTTGCGCTGAGGTTTTCAATGCGAATTCAGCACTTTTTCATAGCGGTAGCCCTGTGGGCGGGGCCGGCGTTCGCGCAGGCCCCCGTCATGCCGACCCCTGTCACTCCCGCAGCGCCGTCAACCGTTAAACCGGCTGGGCTGACATCAGGCGGTGCCTTGTCGGTCTGCAGCGGGCACCAGGAGGTTGCGGCGCCGTCGAGTCTTCCTCCGGCCGGATCGGGTCCTGTCGTCTACACCGTCGTTCTCTGTTTCCCGAAGCAGGGGAACGTGTCGCTGGTCGACCCGCAAACCTACCTGTATTACATGCAGTCGCCCGACCTGGTCAGCATGCCCTCGCAGAACGTGTGGAAGCCGTACAACGAGGCGGCCGAGCAGACGATCGTTGGCGACCATCGCCGGCTCTGGGGCACGAACTTTCTCGACGACCTGAAGATCGAGGCGGTCGACTTTCCGTTCTCGAACGGCGTTCTCGGCAAAGTCATCGTCTACGACATGGAAGAACGGCAGCGCATCAAGAACACGATCTACAACGAAGGCACGAAAGCCATCGAGCAGACCGCAATCGAAGAGCGCCTTCGCGAGCTCGGCATCACCATCCGGCTCGACTCGTTCGTCGATCAGGCGACGGAGAAACGCGTCGCCAACGTCATCCGCGAAATGATGGTCGAAAAGGGATTCCAGGAAGCCAAGGTCGAGCCCGTGTACGAGGCGCTTCCCGGCGGGCCCAAAACGGTCGCATTGAAGTTCAAGGTGACAGAAGGCCCGAAGGTCAAGATTTCGAACGTCGACTTCGTCGGCAACAAGGTGTTCAGCGACGGCAAGCTTCGCGGCCGGATGAAGACGAACAAGGGCGGCGGCTTCTGGATCTTCCCGGGCAGCAGCATTTACCAGGAAGAGAAGTTCGAAGAAGACGCGGACATGGTCATGGCGTTCTACAAGGAGCGCGGCTACCTGCAGGCGAACGTCGGCCAGCCGAATCTCAAGCCGATTAGGGACTCCGAGGACGGGAAGACGCGCTACATGACGCTCGAGATTCCCGTGACCGAAGGCGTCCGCTATCGCATCGACAAGTTCGAGTTCGCCGGAAACGACAAAGTGCCCGGCGACATGATGCGCCCGCTCTTCAAGCTGAGGACGGGAGACTTCTACAACGAGAAGCGCATCCGCGAGGGATTCGAGAAGATCAAGGAGATCTACGGCGCCGGCGGCCACTTCGAAATGACGCCGTACCCGGAATTCCAGCCGGTCGACAACAACGTCAACATCACGATCCGGATCAATGAAGGCAAGCAGTACTTCATCAACCGCATCACGTTCCAGGGCAACACGACGACTCGCGACAACGTCATCCGACGCGAGCTCCGGCTGTACGAAAACGGCGTGTTCAACACCGAGGCGCTGAAATACAGCATCAAGCGGCTGAATCAGCTCGGCTACTTCAAGCCCCTCGAAGATCAGAAAAACATCCAGATCGACAAGACGCCTGGAGTCGACAACAAAGTCGACCTCAGCATGAAGCTGGAAGAGCAGAACCGGAATCAGCTGTCGTTCGGCGCGGGCGTGTCACAGTACGACGGCATTTTCGGACAGCTCTCGTTTTCGACCGCCAATTTCATGGGCCGCGGCGAGACGTTCACGGTTTCACTGCAGACGGGCGCGCGCGTCAGCGACTACCAGGTGTCCTTCACGGAGCCGTTCCTCTTCGACAGGCCGATTACCGGGTCGGTCGACGTGCACAAGCGCAACATTCAGTACCTGTATCAGTTCACGCAGGGCGCCACCGGCGGCAACCTCACGTTCGGGTTCCCGATGAGGAACTTCTCGCGGCTGTTCGTCAATTACAGCTACGAACGCGTCTCCGTGAGCGACCTGAACGAGGCGTTTTTCAATCAGAACTGTCTCTTCGACATCGAGGGGTGCGACACGCTCGAGTTCGACAAGCTCACCGACGAGCAGAGGCAGATCATCGAGTTCAGCCCCTACCTGAAGGACGCGCTCCTCATCGGCGAGGGCGGCAAGCGCACGATCAGCAAGGTCACGCCGAGCTTCTCGCTCAACTCGATCGACAACCCGATCACGCCGGTCACGGGCCGGCGCTACACGGCGTCAATGGGCGTGGCGGGTCTCGGCGGAAATACGCGGTATCTAAACCCGACGCTCGAAGGCGTGTGGTTCCTTCGACACACGTCCAGGACGTCGCTCGGTCTGCGCGGCCAGTTGGAATACATCCGCCCGCTCGGCGCGACCAGCCCTCTGCCGATCTTCGAGCGGCTGACGCTGGGCGGCGGATACAGTATTCGCGGCTACGACCTCCGAAGCGTCGGCCCGAAGGATCCGAGAAGCCAAATCGTGATTGGCGGCAATAAGAGCATCCTCTTCAACGGCGAATACCTCATTTCCGTCGCCGGGCCGGTTCGGCTTATTTTGTTCTATGATGCTGGCCAGGTTCAGGACACCGGCGACCCGTTCACCTTCAAGGGACGACAATTTGAGGACGGCCTGGTCAAGCCGGGTTTCATTACGTCAACCGGTGCCGAGATCAGGTTCTTCATGCCGGTGTTGAACGTGCCGTTCCGCCTCATCTTTGCGTCGAACCCGCAGAGAAAGGGCGTGCTGAACTACAGCACGGGTGAGCCAGAAAAAGCGTTCCGGTTCAGGTTCGATGTCGGTTCAACCTTCTAAATGGGGCCCGCACGCGGTATTCGCGCGCGAGGCCGAAAAGCGAGGATCGTTGCAGATGACGAGATTTTCAGTCGCCGCGGTGTGCAGTGTGATGGTGTTGAGCTCCACGGCCTTCGCGCAGGCACCGCCCCCCGCCGCGGTTCCCCCGCAGCAGGCGCCGCTGCGAATGGCGTTCATCGACCTGCAGCGCATCGCCGCGGAGTCGACGCAGGGCAAGACCGCGAGCGGCAGAGTGCAGGAGCTCACCAAGAAGAAGACCGCCGAGCTTCAGGAAAAGACCAAATCGCTGCAGAGCAATCAGCAGAAGCTGGCGCAAGGTGGAAGCGTCCTGAATGAGGCCGCCCGCGCTCAGACGCAGAAAGAAATCGATCGCCTTACCGTGGAGATCGATCGCTTTCAGGAGGACGCCAACGCCGAGGTGCAGGAACTGCAGCAGCAGCTGCAAGCGGAGTTTCAGGAACAGCTCAGGCCGATCGTCGACGCGATGGTCAAGGAACTCGCCATCGGGCTGCTGTTCAGCTATGGCGACGCCGGCGCGATCTACGTAGATCCGTCGCTCGATATCACGGCCGAGGTCATCAAGCGGTTCGACACGTCGAAGCCGGCTCCCGTCACCGCCAAGCCCGCTGCGCCAGCGACAGCCAAACCGGCCGCGCCATCGACGGCGAAGCCGATGCCGCCTGCTCCGGCACCGGCCGCGCCGGCACCGGCCGCGCCGGCAAAACCGTAGTTGCTTCGCTGAAAGTAGAAAGTAGAAAGTAAAAGTAAAAGTGGGAAGTGAAAGGGAGGATTCGCTCCTACTTTTTCCTTTCCACTTCTTACTTCATACTACCTGCCATGTCCGCTCGATATCCCCGCACTCCTCGACCGCCTGTGTTATCGCTATCCGTCGGTGCTGGTGGATGCCGTCGTCGAGCACGAACCAGGGCGGCGCCTGGTCGCGCACAAGAACGTCACCATTAACGAGGATTACTTCCAGGGCCATTTCCCCGGCGTTCCGCTGATGCCAGGCGTCCTCATGCTCGAGACGCTGACCCAGGTGGCGGCGGCGCTGCTGCTGGAACGGGAAGGGCCGATGCCGATGTCGCGCGTGTATCTGCATGGCATCGACGATGCGAAGTTCCGCCGGCAGGTCGTGCCGGGCGACCGGCTGCGGCTCGACGTCACGCTGTCGAAGGCGCGCACGAGGCTCGCCAAGGCGCGCGGCATCGCGTACGTCGGCGATCAGGTCGTGGCTGAGGCGGTCCTGCTGCTCGCGGTCATGCCCGATGGCGTGCGGATCCATCCGACTGCCGTCGTGATGAAGGGCGCCGAGATCGGCGACGGCACCATCGTCGGCCCGAACGCGGTGATTGGCGAACACGTCAAGCTCGGCAGGCGATGCCGGATTGGGGCGTCGGCGGTGGTTGACGGGTTCACCGTTGTCGGCGACGAAACGGAGATCTTCCCGTTTGCGTCGATCGGATTGATCCCTCAGGACCTGAAATTCAAAGGTGAAGAAACCTACCTCGAGATCGGCAGCCGGAACATTTTCCGCGAGTTCGTGACGATCCACCGCGGGACGCGCGGTGGGGGCGGGAAGACGACCATCGGCGATCGCAATGTTTTCATGGCCTACGCGCACGTCGCGCACGACTGCCATATCGGCAGCGACACCATCTTCGGCAACAACGCCACTCTCGGCGGACACGTGTTCGTCGACGATTTCGCGGCGATCAGCGCGGGCTCCGGCGTGCATCAGTTCTGCCGCATCGGACGGCATGCCTTCATCGGCGGGTATTCCGTCGTGACCAAGGACGCGCTTCCATACGCCAAGACCGTAGGAAACCGCGCCCGGATCTACGGCCTCAATACCATCGGGCTGATGCGCCGCGGCTTCACGCAGGAAGTCGTGGACAAGTTGAAGCGGGCTTACCGGTATCTGCTGACCTCGCGGCTCAACACCACGCGGGCGTTGAAGAAGATCGAGCAGGACGCGACGCTCTCCTGTCCCGAAGTGCAATACCTCGTCGACTTCATCCGCAGCTCACAGCGTGGCGCCCTGCTTCGCCGGCCGTCACGGCGGACGGAGGAGATGGTGGCCGATGAATAAGGGGCAAGGGGTAAGGGGCAAGGGGCAAGGACATCGGCGAGAGGCCCATCTTGCCCCTCGCCCCTTACCCCTTGCCCCTGTCGTATGCACCTAGGCCTCATCGCCGGCAACGGGCGATTTCCATTCCTCGTGCTCGATGCGGCGAGGTCGATGGGCCACGACGTCACCGTCATCGCGGTCAAGGAAGAAACCTTCCCGGATTTGAACGATGCGGCCGCGAACGCGCGTGCGCGCATTCACTGGATCTCCCTTGGTGAGCTCGGCAAGTGTATCGCGCACCTGAAAGAGGCGGGCGCCAGCCATGCCGTCATGGCCGGGCAGGTGAAACACACGAAGATTTTTGCCGGGGGCATCGTTCCCGACGCCAAGTTCCTGTCCGTGCTCATGAAGCTGCCGTTCCGCAGTACCGACGGTCTCATCGGAGCCGTGGCGTCGGTTCTCAAGGACGAGGGCATTGAGCTCCTCGACTCCACCTCGCTGCTCAAACCGATGCTTGCCGGAACGGGCGTCATGACGAGGCGCGCCCCGTCCGAAGACGAACAGAAGGACTTCGCCTTCGGCTACGAGATGGCCGACGCGGTGGCGGGCCTCGATATCGGACAGACCATCGCGGTGAAACATCGCGCCGTGGTTGCGGTCGAGGCGATGGAAGGCACCGACGAGGTGATCTCACGCGCAGGTCTGCTCGCTGGTTCAGGCGTGTGCATCGTCAAGGTCGCGAAGCCCAGGCAGGACATGCGATTCGACGTGCCGGTCGTCGGAGTCGCCACGATCAGAGCGATGCGGACCGCGGGCGCGACCGCCTTGTCCATCGACGCCGGCAAGACGCTCATGTTCGAGCGCGACGAAATGATCGCGACCGCCGATGAGGCGGGCATCGCGATCGTCGGGCGAGTGCGGTAAGAATGCTCACCACAGAGATCACAGAGGACACAGAGAATACGTTCTCGAATTCACGAATGCTTTGCAAAGGCTTTCTCTGCGCGCTCTGTGTCCTCTGGGGTTGTGCATTTATGATCGTTCGTGTCGCGGTCATCGGCGTTGGAGCGCTCGGCCGGCATCACGCGCGCATTCTCGCGGCGCTGCCCGACGTCGAGCTCACGGCGGTTGCCGACGTCAACGAAGCGCGCGCCCGCGAGATCGGCGGGGTCGTCAATGCGCCGTGGGTGATAAACGCGTCCGAGCTGATCGGACGGGTGGACGCGGTGACGATTGCCGTTCCGACGGAGTCCCATCTGCGGGTGGCGATGCCGTTCCTTCAACGCGGCACGGCGGTCCTCGTGGAGAAGCCCCTGGCCCGCGATTCGAATGAAGCGAGGGAAATGATGGCGGCGGCCGCGGCTTCCGGCTCCGTGTTCGGCGTCGGCCACACCGAGCGCTACAACCCGGCCGTCGTGGCGCTGCAGCCGCTCCTCGATCATCCGAGGTTCATCGAGGTGCATCGGCTCGGAACGTTTCCGGATCGAAGCCTCGACATCGACGTCGTCTTCGACCTGATGATCCACGATTTGGACGTCGTGCTCTCGATTGTGCCTTCGGACGTGGTTGCGGTGGAGGCAGTCGGCGTTGCGGTGTTGACGCCGAAGCCCGACATCGCGAACGCCCGGCTCAAGTTCGCGTCGGGGTGCATCGCAAATATCACGGCCAGCCGCATCAGCCGGGATCGCGTCCGGAAAATCCGGATTTTCCAGCGTGATGCGTATCTATCGGTGGACTACGCCGCGCAGGAAGTGGAACGATGGCGGCTCGTGAAAGGCAACGGTGCGATGCCCGCGATCGATGGTGGAAAGATCGACGTCGTGCAGGAAGAGCCGCTCAAGCGAGAGCTCGCCGACTTCGTTGCAGCGGTGCGCGAGCGCCGCGCACCTGTCGTCACCGGTAGCGATGGGTTGCGGGCAATCGAGCTCGCGCAGAAAATTACCGACGAGATCAATAGATCCCTAGTTCAATAGATCTCTAGATCAGTAGATCAGTAGATGTATCCAGACCTCAACGACTTCATCGCCGATCTCGACCGGCGCCGTCTGCTCTCGCGGATTCGTGAGAGCGTTGATCCCAACCTGGAAATCGCAGCCGTTACGGACCGCGTGTGCAAGTTGCCGCAAGGCGGTCCGGGCCTGCTGTTCGAGCGCCCGACGGGGTTCGACATGCCCGTCGCCACCAATCTGTTCGGATCGACCGAACGGATGTGCCTGGCTCTGGGCGCGAGCTCGCTCGACGCGGTCGCCAAAGACATCGACGAGATGATGACGCCGAAAATGCCGGCCGGCATGCTCGACGCCTTCAAGATGCTCCCGATGCTCGATCGTCTTCGCGACCTCATGCCCAAAACGGTTAGAGATGCGCCATGCCAGGAAGTGGTGAAGCGCGATGGCTCTCTCGACGAACTGCCGATCCTGAAAACCTGGCCGGAAGACGGCGGGCGATACATCACGCTGCCGCTGGTCATTACGAAGGATCCGGAAACCGGCGTGAGGAACATGGGAACCTACCGCATGCAGGTGTTCGATGGCCGAACCACGGGCATGCACTGGCAGCGGCACAAGGGTGGCGCGCAGCACCATCGCGTCGCCGAACGGATGGGCAAACGTCTCGAAGTGGCAGTGGCGTTGAGCCCCGAGCCGATTCTGGCGTACGCCGCAACCGCGCCGATGCCCGAAGGGCTCGATGAGTTGCTGCTTGCCGGCTTTCTGGGGCGGCGCCGCATCGAACTCGTGAAGGCCATTACGGTCGATCTGGAGGTGCCCGCAAGCGCTCACATCGTGCTGGAGGGCTACGTGGAACCGGGCGAGCGGCGCCGGGAGGGCCCGTTCGGCGACCACACGGGCTTCTATTCGCTCGCCGAAGACTTTCCCGTCTTCCATCTCACCTGCCTGACGATGAGAAAGAAGCCGACGTATCTGACGACGGTGGTCGGCATCCCTCCTCAGGAAGACGTATATCTCGGTAAGGCGAGCGAGCGCATTTTTCTACCGATGATCCGTAAGACGCTCCCCGAGATCGTCGACATGCACTTTCCGCCGGAAGGGATCTTCCACAACATCGTGTTCGTGTCGATCGATAAGCGGTATCCAGGCCATGCGAGGAAAGTGATGAGCGCGTTCTGGGGCCTCGGCCAGCTCATGTTCTCGAAGACGATCGTCGTCGTCGACAAGGACGTGGACGTGCAGAATGTCAGCGAGGTTGCGTGGATTGCCGGCACGCACGTGGATCCGCAGCGCGACATTCAGTTCACAATCGGACCGATGGACGATCTCGAAAACGCGTCGAACCTGCCCGCATACGGCAGCAAGATGGGCATCGACGCGACGAGGAAGTGGCCGAGCGAAGGGTTCACCCGCGAGTGGCCAACGCGTCTCAAGACGACAGACGCTGCCGCCCGTAAGGCGGACGAGCTCCTCAAGTTGCTCACTAAGGTGAAATGACGTGGCTCCGTCATTCGACGAGATCACTGCCAGAGTCGAAGCTGGGGATGCCCTGTCCGACCAGGATATCGTCGAGCTTGGTGCGAGCCGCGACATCATCATGCTCGGCATGCTCGCCACGATCGTGCGGCGGAGACTGCACGGGACTGAAGTCACCTACGTCAGAGTTGCCGATCTCAAGGTAGGTGCCGGCGGCACGCTGGAGGGACCCGCGCACCCACGCGAGAGTCAGCGCGACAGCGCCGGGGAAGTTCGGATTTTCGACACGCCGAAGACACTCGAGGCAGCCGAGGACGTCGTGGCAAGAGCTCGGGAGACCGCCGGCGGGACGCCAGTATCGGCATTTTGCCTTTACGAGCTCAGTAAGCTGCCAGAGGGACTACCAGTGACCCTCGCTGCGCTGAAGAAAGCCGGCCTCGAGATCATTACGCAGGCGCCAATCGATCGCCTGAGCGACCCCGAACGTGCGCTCGAGACGCTGACCGATGCGGGACTGCAGCTCAGCCGCTTGACTGTCAACGAGACCCCGGCACGCGAATGGACATCGGTATGCCGGGATGTCGCTGCGCTTCAGACGAAGCTCGGATCGATACGGACGTTTGCGCCGCTTGCGCGGGAGATCGACACCACACATCCCACGACCGGTTATGAAGACGTCAAACGTATCGCGATCTCCCGATTGCTGATGGAAAACGTTCCCACGATCCAGGTGGACTGGGCCTTGTACGGGCCAAAGCTGGCGCAGGTCGCACTGACGTTTGGTGCCGACGACCTGGACTCGGTGTCGGCGGAGGACGACGACGCTCACGGCCGGCGCCGTGCGCCGATCGAAGAGATTCGCCGGAGCATTCGCGCCGCAGGATTCGAGCCCGTGGAACGTGATGCGCGCTTCCAGAGGCGAGACTGATGCCGGTACGTCTCGGCGCGGTCAGCTATCTGAATACGCGTCCGCTCGTGCACGGGCTCGAGCGGCAGACAGATCGGTTCAGCCTGCGTTTCGACGTGCCCGCCCGGTGCGCGGATCTGCTGCACGCCAACGAGGTCGATCTCGGCCTGATTCCGTCGATCGAATATGCGGGCCGCGATTATCGAATCGTTCCCGGCGTGTCAATCGCATCTGACGGGCCGGTGGAATCGGTGGCTCTTTTCAGCACGGTGTCAACCGATCGGATTCGATCCATTGCCCTCGACACGAGCTCCCGGACCTCGGTGGCCTTGCTCCGTGTGCTTTGCGCGAGATGGTTCGAGATCGAGCCGCAGCTGCTTGCGATGGCGCCGGATCTTGGACGCATGGTCGGAGAGTGCGACGCCGCGCTGGTGATCGGAGACAACGCGTTGTTTGCCGATCACGAAAAACTCGGCCTCGCGAAGGTGGACCTTGGCGAGGAATGGATAGGCATGACGGGGCTGCCGTTCGTCTATGCGTTTTGGGCTGGCCGGCCCGGAATCGTTTCCGCCGCGGACATCACCGCGCTCAACGAGGCGCGCGACAAAGGGCTCACGGCCACCGCCGCCATCGGCAGGGAGTTGTACCCTGATAGCCCTGAACGGGCCGCCCGCGCGGACCTCTACCTTCGTGAAAATGTGAAGTACGCTTTAGGAGAGCGCGAAATAGCCGGCCTCCGCCGGTTTTATGAGCTGGCCGCCGAGGTGGGCGTGCTGCCGGCGGCCGACGCGCCGATGTTTTATTAAGGGTCCGGCTAAAGCCGGACACTACGTACGCTGTTAGTGCACGGTGAGTACGTAGTGTCCGGCTTTAGCCGGACCGTGACACGATGAACATTCACGAGATCACGCGGAAGGTTCGCGACGGTGGACGCATAGGCGCCGACGAAGCGCTGGCGCTCTATTGTCACGCCCCTACACACGTGCTCGGCGATCTGGCCGATGCGATCCGGTCCCGCAAACACCCCGACCGCCTCGTCACCTACATCATCGATCGCAACGTGAACTACACCAACGTCTGCGTGGCGAAGTGCAACTTCTGCGCGTTCTACCGCGACGTCGGCTCCAACGAAGGCTACGTCCTCGGCTTCGATGAGATCTTCCGTAAGATCGACGAGACGATCGACGTTGGCGGTGTCCAGCTCCTGCTGCAGGGCGGACACAATCCCGATCTGCCGCTGACCTGGTACGAAGATCTGTTCCGCGCCATCAAGACGCGGTATCCCGATTTCAAGCTCCACGCGCTGTCTCCGCCAGAAGTGATCCACTTGTCGCGCCTGTCGCAGTCGAGCGCCGGAGCGGTAATCGACCGGCTGATCGCCGCCGGCCTCGACAGTATTCCCGGAGGCGGCGCCGAGATCCTGGTCGATCGTGTGCGACGGCTTCTGCATTGTTACGGCAAGGCTACTGCCGATGAATGGCTCGACGTCATGCGTCAGGCGCATCATCGCGGGCTTCGAACGACGGCGACGATGATGTACGGAACCGTGGAGACCGTTGAAGAGCGCATCGAGCACATGATGCGGTTGCGCGAGCTGCAGGATGAAACCGGCGGATTCACGGCGTTCATCACCTGGAGCTTCCAGCCCGAACACACGGAACTGGGCGGCGTCGAGGCGACGGGCGTCGATTACCTGCGCACGCTCGCGCTCGCGCGCATCGTGCTCGACAACTTCGACAACCTCCAGGCGTCCTGGGTGACCCAGGGCGGAAAGGTCGGTCAGCTGAGCCTCGCATACGGAGCGAACGACATGGGTAGCGTGATGATTGAGGAGAACGTCGTTCGCGCCGCTGGCGCCGCCTATTGTATGGACGAAATCGAGATCGTCCGCAACGTGGAGGATGCCGGATTCATTCCGAAACGGCGGAACATGCACTACGAGATCCTCGGCGATCCGATCTTCCGCGAGCGCGACGTGCCGCGCATGATGCACCTCGCTACCGCGCGGACCGATGGCGCCGGCGGCGAGGCGCCCGATCTCAAGCGCTACCCGGCCCGCAGCCGTGCCGGTAAAGAGGCTCGACAGTAGGTGCCGCAGTATCGCGCCGAGTGGCTGCTGCCGATCTCGCAGCCGCCGATACGCGACGCCTGGCTGCGCACCGATCGCGGCCGAATCGTCGCATTCGGCCACTCACGGCCCGGCGACCTGACCGCCTCCGACGAATTCGACCTGGGTAACGTCGCGGTCCTGCCTGCCCTCGTTAATGCTCATACCCATCTCGAGTTGTCGTGGATGCGCGGACGCGTGCCTGCCACCGACGATTTCCCGACCTGGCTCCGGGCCGTGCTGGAACTGCGGCGCTCGGGTTCTGACAAGACCGGGGTGGTGGAGGCCGCCATTGCCGAAGCCATTCAGGAAGCCCGTGCGTTCGGCACAGGGCTCGTCGGAGATGTCTCGAATACCCTGGCCACCTCGGTTGCGCTCGCCATGCACGAGATGCCGGCGATGGTGTTTCTGGAGCTCATCGGCTTCCAGTCGTCCGAGGCCGCGAACATCATCGACGCAGCCCTGCAAGCGTTGCGCGAAGTTCCCGCTGCAGACGATATACGCCACTCGCTGGCGCCGCACGCGCCGTATTCCGTGTCACCAGCGCTTTTTGCGCACATCCGCGCGGTACTCAACCAGGATCCGTTTGCGAGGACGACCGTTCACCTGGGCGAGTCGCGTGCCGAAGTGGAATTCCTGCTCGACGGGACCGGGGCGTGTAAAGCCATTCTGGAGGACCTCGGTAAATGGGATCCAACGTGGGAGGTTCCCGGGTGCAGCCCGGTTGAATACGCCGAGCGCCTGGGCTTTCTGGACGATCGTGTGGTCGTCGCTCACGGTGTGCAGTTCGGTCCGACGGAATTGAAGCGCATCGCCGCAAAGGGCGCCACGCTCGTCACTTGCCCGCGAGGCAATATCCGGACGGGAGCAGGAGAGCCGCCGGTCGCGGACTTTTTCGAATCGGGCATCCGCGTGGCCCTCGGCACCGATAGCCTCGCGAGCGTGCCGAATCTCAACCTGTTCGCCGAGCTCGCGGAAATACGGCGGCTCGCGCCCCATCTTCCGGCGCGCGTCCTGCTCGAAGCCGCGACCATCAACGGCGCGTACGCGCTTGGGTTCGAGCCGGATTTCGGCACGATCGATGCCGGCAAGCGCGATTCACTCGTCGCCGTGCAGCTCGACGGCCGTCCGGGGAGCGTCGAAGAGTATCTGTTGTCGGGAATCGACGCCGGGCAGATTCACTGGGTGTCACAGCTGTGACGCCGGGACTGACGGAGTACGGCGCGCTGTCGAGCGTGTTGATGAAACACGTGCGCGACGCGTTCGTCAGCGACGCGGTGATTGCCGTCCAGTGGAAGGCGCTGAACTTTTCGGAGCCTCCCGACATCGGGCGCGCCATCGATGAGTACGAGGCATTTCTCGAAATCCTCCGCGCAACCGGGGCCGACATTCTTTTCCTTCCGTCCGACCCCTCGACCACCCTCGATTCCGTATACACCCGCGACGCGGCGATCGTCGTGCCCGACGGCGTCGTCGTGTGCAACATGGGCAAACCTTTGCGGGCTGCCGAGCCGGGCCTTCAGCAGGATGAACTGTCGAGGCGAGGCTGGCCGATCGCGGGCGCGATTGCGGCTCCGGGCCGCCTCGAGGGAGGTGACGTCATCTGGCTGGACGAGGGGACGGTGGTGGTAGGACAGGGCAAGCGCACCAACGCTGAAGGTATCGGACAGCTCAAGACACTCCTGAAGGAACGGGTCGAGGAAATTGTCGTGGTGCCGCTTCCGGATTACCCGAGTCAGCACGATGTGATGCACCTGATGTCGCTCATCAGCCCGATCGACATCGACATGGCCGTTGTCTACAGGCCATTGCTGCCGGATGCGGTTCGACGGATGCTGCTCGATCGTGGTTATCAATTTGTCGAGGTCCCCGACGCCGAGTTCGATACGATGGGCGCAAACGTGCTCGCGCTCGGGCCGAGGGAATGTGTGATGCTCGACGGCAATCCGAAGACGCGGGCGGCACTCGAACGGGCCGGTGCACGGGTCTCTGTGTACGAAGGGCGGGAGATCAGCTTGAAAGGGGGCGGCGGCCCGACGTGCCTCACCAGACCCCTGACGCGTGGATGAGTTGGGGAATTGGCAGATTGGTAGATTGGTAGATTGGTAGATTGGAAGCTGAAGGAGTAGCACCTGCCGTGAAACTGCTTGTAAAACGCTTGTCATCAGCCGCTGTGCTTCCGGCGTACGCGCATCCTGGTGACGCTGGGTTGGATCTGTGTTCTGCCGTGGAACTCTCGTTGGAACCTGGCGAGCGCAAGCTTGTGGGTACAGGTATTTCGATCGAGCTGCCGGCGAATACCGAAGCGCAGGTGCGCCCGCGCAGCGGGCTTGCGTTGAAACACGGCGTTACGGTGCTGAACACGCCCGGCACGATCGATCATGGCTATCGCGGCGAGGTCGGTGTGATATTGATCAATCACGGTTCCATTCGCTTCGACGTGCGGCCTGGAATGAAGATCGCGCAGATGGTCGTGTCGCCGTGCGTGACCGTCGAGGTCGAGGAGACGGCCGAGCTCAGCCGCACCGTTCGCGCGGAAGGCGGATTCGGCTCGACGGGGGCGTGAGGCATCGCGATGGAGCTGACGAAGGGCAGATATTCGATCACCACGGATCGTGACCGGTTGGATCTCGACGCCATCCACGCGTTTATCAGCCGATCGTTCTGGGCCGAAGGGATCCCGAAAGAGACGATGGCTAGGGCGATCGCCAATTCGTTGTGCTTCGGGCTGTTCGATGGCGCGAATCAGGTGGGGTTTGCGCGGGTCGTCACTGATCGCGCGACGTACGGGTATCTGTGCGACGTGTACGTGCTCGAATCACACCGCGCACGCGGGCTTGGCAAATGGCTGATGGAGGCGGTGATGGCGCATCCCGACCTCCAGGGACTGCGGCGGTTTCAACTCGTCACACGTGATGCACACGGACTGTACGAACGGCACGGTTTCGATACGCCCGCTGATCCCGAACGCCACATGGAAATCTTCCGCCACGGGATGTACCTGGAAAGGAGTTGATCATGGCAGTGCAACCGATTCCTGAGGGTTACCACACCGTTCAACCGTATCTGATGGTTCACGGTGCGAAGGACCTGCTCGAGTTTGTCGAGAAAGTGTTCGGTGCGACGCAGACCGAGTTCATGGGTCGCGAAGACGGCAAGGTCATGCACGCCGAAGTCCGGATCGGCAATTCGATCGTCATGATTGCCGATGCGCAGGACCCGTGGCCGCCGATGCCGGCCGCCTTGTATGTGTATGTTCCCAATGTGGACGAGACATTCAAGAAGGCGGTTGCCGCCGGAGGAACCTCGGTGATGGAGCCGGCGGATCAGTTCTATGGGGACCGTCACGGAGGCGTCAAAGACCGCTGGGGAAATTTCTGGTGGGTTGCCACACGCGTCGAAAACGTGTCGAGGGAAGAGGTCGAACGCCGGTCGAAAGAGTACATGGCGTCGAAGAAATGATCAGCCGCGTACGCACGTACCTGTCGTTCGTGCGTTTCAGCCACTCGGTGTTTGCTCTGCCGTTCGCGCTGACCGGCGCGCTGCTGGCATCGCGCCAACATCCGGTGACGTGGCGCCACGTGGTCTGGATTGTCGTGTGCATGGTCACCGCCAGGAGCGCCGCGATGGGATTCAATCGCCTCGTGGACGCGCGGTTCGATGCGGGCAACCCTCGAACCTCGTCCCGCGAGATTCCGAGCGGCCGCATGTCGACGGTGGAGGCCCTCGTATTCGTCGTGGTGATGTCGGCGGCGTTCGTGGCGGCAGCCGCCCAGTTGAGCTGGCTGTGCCTCGTGCTTTCGCCGGTCGCGCTGGCCGTCGTCTTCTGGTATTCGCTGGCGAAGCGCTACACGTGGGCGACGCAGTTTTTCCTCGGGCTTGCGATGGCGGTCGCGCCTGTTGGCGGATGGATCGCAGCGGGCGGCGGCGCCGGCTGGGAGCCGTGGCTGCTCGGGCTTGCGATGGGTCTCTGGGTGGGCGGCTTCGATGTCCTCTACGCCTGTCAGGATCTCGAGGTGGACAAGCACCAGCGTTTGAAGTCGATTCCGGTCCGCTTCGGCGTCGCACGGTCGCTCTGGATTTCGCGTGCCATGCACGCGGCCACGATCGTATGCCTCGCCGCGCTTGGCAGCGTGGCCGGCCTCGGGGCGATTTATTTCCTGGGCGTAGCGGCCGTCGCTGCGCTGCTCGTGTACGAACAGTCGCTCGTCACCGAGGCCGATCTCTCGAAAGTGAAATTTGCGTTCGATCTCAACGGCTACGTCGGCATTCTGTATTTTCTGGTAACCGCGATTTCCGTGTATGCCGGCCGCTAATCAGTCACGTTCCGGATCCACGACTCCCGAATCCTGAATCCAGGGTTCCTCCGGCGAAGGACCCGTCGCGCATTGCGGGCATGTTCGACGCGATTGCCTCGCGCTACGACTTCCTCAACCATCTTCTGAGCGCCGGCCTCGACAAACAATGGCGTAAGCGTGCCGTCGATGCGCTGCAGCTCACCGGCCGCGAGACGGTGCTCGACCTGTGCGCCGGCACCGCCGACCTCGCGATCGCGGCGGCAGCGGGAGAACGTCCCGCGAAACGCGTCGTCGGCGTGGATTTTTCCGCCGCGATGCTGCGGGTGGGCAAATCGAAGATCGACACGACACCCTGGAGAGGGCGTATCGATCTGGTCCGCGGCGATGCGACCGAGATTCCACTCGGCGATGCGTCGGTCGACGCGGTCACCATCGGGTTCGGAATCCGCAACGTGGAGGACCCGGCTCGAGCCTGCCGCGAAATCGTCCGGGTGCTTCGGCCGGGCGGCACGCTGGTCATCCTGGAGTTTTCACTGCCGCGCTCGGCCGCGCTCAGGCGTTTCTATTTGTGGTATTTCAAGAGCGTCCTGCCGCGCATCGGCCGGCTCGTCTCTCGGCATCCGAGTGCGTATTCCTATTTACCCGCGTCGGTGCAGACGTTTCCGTCGCCCGAGGAGTTCTCGCAACAGCTACGAACTGCTGGCTTTGGCACCGTGCGTGCAACGCCAGTGTCCTTCGGCATCGTCTACATGTTCGTCGCGTCGAAAGGCGCGCTGCCGACCCGGGTGTTATAATCCAGTAACTCACTGATGTATATCGACTTTGAGGATCTGCGACCGGACACCCCGAGGGTCGAGGGCGCGTTATCCGTTCGCGAGGGTGTCCTCATCTCGATAATCGTCCACCTGTTGTTGTTCATCGCAGTCCTTACCCTTCCGGATCTGCTTCCCGAATCGGTACGTCCGGTGCCGGTAACACCTTCTTCCGCCTCCAGCCAGATCCCGCGATTTGTGTTCGTACAGCCGCGCGCGGACCTCTCCAAGCCGCAGCCGAAGCCGAACGTCGACTTATCCGACCAGGATCGCGTGAAGTCGAGCATCGAGAAGCCCCCGAATCCGCAGAACGCGCTGCCGTTTGCGCGCGGGAATTCGCGCGAGCTCGAAGAAACTGAAATGGCGCCGCCAAGCCGCGGCACCGCGCCTGAAACCTCCGTTGCGCGGGGCACACCTGAGGCGACCGCCGAAGGGCAAATGGCGGCGAACGAATCGCCGGCCATGCGGCTGCCCGATGCACCAACTGGCGCCCCCGGAATGCGGCGGCTCGGAGAGGGGGGTGCCCGCGGATTGCTTGGAAGTGCGCTGAGAAATATCGAGCGATATTCTCAGCAGCATTCATTCGACAACGACAGCGGCAGCGGCAACGGCGAAGGTCTCATCCAGTTCGACAGCAAGGGCGCCGATTTCGGGCCCTGGCTGCGGCGCTTCGTCGCCCAGGTGAAGCGCAACTGGTTCGTGCCCCAGGCGGCCATGATCATGAGGGGACACGTCGTCATTACTTTCAACATCCACCGCAACGGGGCGATTACCGATATCGAAGTGAAGAAGCCGTCCTCGGTCGAGTCGTTCAACATCGCCGCGGTGAACGCCCTCATGGCCTCCAATCCCACGCAGCCGCTCCCAGCGGATTACCCGTCGGAGTCGGCGTTTTTTACCGTCACGTTCCTCTACAACGAAGACCCGGCCGACTTCCGGTGATGAGATGGCGCTGCCGACACGCCCGCAACAGCTCGGCCTGCTGATTCTGCTGGGGATCGTCGCCGCCCTCGTGCTCCTCAGGACCTAGGGGCTCCTAGTCTGCGCCCGCCCATCCTTGCGATCCTCGGGCCGACGGCGACGGGGAAGAGTTCGCTCGGCATCGAGCTGGCCCTCAGACGCGGCGGCGAGATCATCAGCTGCGACTCCACGGCGGTGTATCGCGGATTCGACATCGGCACGGACAAAGTACCTGTCGAACAGCGCAAGGGCATCGCTCATCACCTGATCGATGTGGTGGAGCCTACAGATGTCTACACGGCGGCGAGCTTCGCGCGCGATGCCGTCGCGGCGATTGAAGACATCTACGCGCGCGGGCGATGGCCCATCATCGTCGGCGGCACGGGTTTTTACTATCGTGCGCTGGTGCGAGGGCTGTTTCCCGGCCCTGGCGCTGATGCGTCGATGAGGGCTCGAATCGAGGCGATTGCGCGGAGGCGAGGCGTCGAGTTCGTGCATCGCATGCTCAAACGCCTCGATCCGCCGTCGGCCAGCCGCATTCAACCTCGTGATCTCAAGCGCATGACGCGCGCGCTGGAAGTATTTTTCCTGACGGGAAAGCCGCTGACCGCCCACTTCGCCGATACGGTGGCGCCGCTCGCGCACTATCGCACGATCGCGGTCGCGCTTTCGCCGCCGCTCGCGCTCATTCACGATCGCGTGGAGAAGCGTGTACACGCGCAATTCGAACAGGGGCTGTTGAACGAGATTCGCGAGCTTCTTGGACGCGGCGTTCCCGAGACCGCGCGTCCGTTTGGAGGACTGGTGTACCGGCAGGCGCTCGAACATCTCCACGGCGTCAGAAACGAAGCCGACACGCGCGAGTTGATCGCGCGCGAGAACCGGCGTTATGCCCGGCGCCAGTTGATCTGGTTCCGCAAAGAGCCTAACCTAGTGTGGCTTCCGATGTCGGGGGAGAGTGCGGAATCCCTGACGGCAGTGGAAGCGCTGCTCGCGTAACCCATCCGTGCCTTCCGAGTTCTCCCGAATCATCGTCCTTGTGCTCGACAGCGTTGGCGCCGGCGCGCTGCCCGACGCGTCTGTGTACGGCGATGAAGGCAGCGACACGCTCGGAAACATCGCGCGTGCCGTCACGCTGCGCGTCCCGACCCTCCGCTCGCTCGGTCTTGCCCATGTCGCGGCGATCGGCGGCGATGCCGGCCTAGAGGCGCCGCGCGCGGCTGTCGGACGAATGGCCGAAATATCTCCGGGGAAAGACTCCGTGACAGGGCATTGGGAAATGATGGGCATCGTGCTCGATCGCGCCTTTCCTGTCTTCCCGAATGGCTTTCCAAAACCGCTCATCGACGCGTTCGAAGCGCGCATCGGACGCCGCACGCTCGGCAATTACGCAGCGTCGGGGACGGTGATTATCGACGAGCTCGGCCCCGAGCACATTCGCACGGGACAGCCCATCGTCTACACATCCGCGGACAGCGTGTTTCAGATTGCCGCTCACGAAGATGTGATTCCCATCGACGAGCAATATCGAATCAACGCAATCGCGTTCGAGCTCGCCGTTCAGGGTTACGGTCTTGGCAGAGTCATCGCCAGACCGTTCGTCGGCCGTCCGGGCGCATTCACGCGAACGTCCAACCGCCGTGATTTTGCGATGGCGCCCACGGCCGAAACGGTCCTCGACCGGCTTGTGACTGCCGGAGTCTCCGTCGTCGCTGTTGGCAAGATCGAGGACCTGTTTGCAGGGCGCGGCATCACTCGCGCGATTCACACCAAGAGCGATGACGAGGGAGTAGATGCGGTGATTGCCGAGATGGGCTCGGCCGCGCGAGGGCTGATTTTCGCGAACCTCGTGGATTTCGATACCCAGTATGGGCACCGGAATGACGTCGCGGGATACGCTGCGAACCTGGAACGCTTTGACGCGCGATTGAAAGAGTTGCTTCCCAAACTGGGCGACGACGACCTGCTCGTGATTACGGCCGATCACGGAAACGACCCCACGACGCCCAGCACGGATCATTCGCGCGAGCATGTGCCATTGATTGTGACAGGCAAGAGAGTGAAGCCGGGCGCTACCCTTGGCACCCGCGCGACCTTCGCAGACCTGGGGCAGACTGTGGCAGATAACTTCGGCGTCGGTTCAATGACACACGGTAAGAGTTTTCTGAATGATCTGCATTGGTAGATTGGAAAATTGGCAGATTGGAAGATTAGGAAAAGCAATCTTCCATCCGCCAATCTACCAATCTACCAATCTACCAATTGAGCGAAGAAACTTATGGCTAGCATCAGGAAACATCTCGAGGCGCGTGAGCGGCAGATCCTTGCGCCGCAGGCGGCGAAGAGCGCCGAGACGCGTGGACGGCTGCACGAGGAGCCCGAAGACGATGTCCGGCCCGCGTTTCAGCGGGACCGCGATCGAATCGTGCATTCGAAGGCGTTCCGCCGGCTGAAGCACAAGACGCAGGTCTTCTTCGCGCCGGCAGGCGATCACTATCGCACCCGTCTCACCCACACGCTGGAGGTTGCGCAAATCTCGAGGACGATCGCCAAGGTGCTGCAGCTGCACGAAGAGCTGACAGAAGCGATCGCCCTTGGCCACGACCTCGGACACACCCCCTTCGGCCATGCAGGCGAACGCGTGCTCGACGAGCTGATTCCCGGCGGGTTCAACCACTATCACCAGAGCCTGCGCATCGTGGACGTGCTCGAGAACGATCGCCACGGGCTCAACCTCACGTGGGAGGTGCGCGACGGCATCGCTCATCATTCCAAGGGCAAGGGCGGCGCTCCGGTCGGCATGCCGCCATCGCAGCGATCGAAAACGCTCGAAGGACAGATCGTGCGCGTGGCCGATCTGACGGCATACGTCAATCACGACATCGACGACGCGCAGCGCGCGGGTGTGCTGCGGCCCGAGGATCTTCCGGCCGAGCCCGTCACCCTGCTCGGGCAGAGCTCATCCGCGCGCATCGGGCGCATGGTGAAAGACGTCGTCGAGGCGACGTTTGCGGGCAATCTCTCCGAAATCCGGATGAGCGATGAGGTGCTGAAGGCGACGCTCGAGCTTCGAAACTTCCTGTTTTCGGCCGTATACGAAAACGAGGCGGCCACCGCCGAGTTCAAGAAAGCCGCTGGAATTCTCGGGGGATTGTGGGAGAAGGTGCGCGAGCGCCCGGGCGAGTTTCTCGACGCCAGGACGATGGAAGAAGAGGGGTTGGACGCCGCCGCGCGGGACTTCCTCGCCGGCATGACCGACCGCTACGCCGTGGCCCTCTTCGAGCGCCTGTTCATCCCGAAGCCTTGGGTGGGGCCGATGGAGATCGATTCGTAATAGCCGCCAGGCGAAACGGTCGAGTCAGCAATCGCTATAGTGTCCGGCTTCAGCCGGACCTGGTCCATTGCCCGATGATCATGGACTATGGGCCGCACTGCGATATAATGGTGCGTTTGCCGGTTTCCTAAACGGCTGGCAGATCACGGGTTATGCAGCTGAGCCTTCGGTCCTTGCAGGACGCGCACGAACATTTCGAGAAGCGGTACGAGCCGTCCCTGTTTCCCGATGTCCGCGAGCCGTTCCGCATCGTTTCTCCGGTTGCCCTGTCGTTCGACGTCGATCGCCAGGAAACTGGCCGCTACCGCGTCGCTGGCCGGCTGAAGGGAGAGATCGAGCTGATGTGCAGCCGATGCCTGGAGCCGTTTCGGTTGCCCGTTGCGGCCGATTTCGACCTGCGGTACGTGCCGCACGTCGAAAACACAGGCGGCGATGAGAAGGAAGTCGAGGAGGACGATCTCGCGACGGCCTTTTACGAGAACGACGCCATCGACCTCGGTCAGCTGATCATGGAGCAGTTTCAGCTCGCGCTGCCCATGAAACCGTTGTGCCGCGTGGACTGCAAAGGTTTGTGCCCGAACTGCGGAACGAACCTGAACACCGGCACGTGCGACTGCAACGTGAAATGGGAAGATCCGCGGCTCGCCGCGCTGAAGGCGATAAGGATACCGACCAAGGACTTTTAACTTTCTACTTTCGACTTTTACTTTCGACTTTCGACTTTTGACTTTTGACTTAGAGGATCACCAATGCCAAATCCCAAACGGCGGCACTCGAAATCGCGCACGGCCAAGCGCCGGACGCACGACACGCTGGTGGCGACGCAGTCGAGCGACTGTCCGAACTGCCGCGAGCCGAAAGCACCCCATCGCGCGTGCCCGCATTGCGGGTACTACCGCGGCCGTCAGGTGCGCGCTGTCGACGAAGCATAGTCCGGCACGCATTTCATGATCCGCATCGCCGTTGACGCGATGGGCGGAGACCATGCGCCCCGCAGCATCATCGACGGCGCTCTGGCTGCGGCGCGGCATCTCGATCTCGGCCTCCTGCTCGCCGGACCAACGGACGTCGTTCGAGCCGAGCTCGAGAGACATCCCGACGCCGAACAGCTCAACATCCGCATTCTGGACGCGCCCGACGTCATCGGCATGTCCGAGGCGCCGGCGGCCGCTCTGCGGCGCAAGGGACGAGCGTCGATCCGCATAGCTGCCGAGTCTGTCGCCATGGGCCAGGCGTCGGCGCTGGTGAGCGCGGGCCACACGGGTGCCACGGTGGTGTCGGCGCACGGCGCGTTCGGCATGCTCCCGGGGGTCGATCGTCCGGCGCTCGCCGCCACGATCCCGTCGGGTGACGGGCTGGGCATTCTGCTCGACGTCGGCGCGAACGTCGAATGCCGTGCGTCGCATCTGCTGCAGTTCGGCGCGATGGGTGCGGTCTACGCAAGAGTGTCGCTGGGCCTCGAGCGTCCGCGGATCGGGCTGCTCTCAATCGGCGAAGAAGAGAGCAAGGGGACCGGCGTCATTCGCGATGCGCATCAGCTGTTGAAGACCTCGTCGCTGAATTTCATCGGCAACGTCGAGGCGCGCGAGGTCTACAAGGGGATCGCCGACGTGATCGTCTGCGACGGGTTTACCGGTAACGTTGCGTTGAAAGTCAGCGAAGGGCTCGTCGATACCGTCGAGCGTCTTCTCGGAGAAGAATTGTCGCGAACGTTTTCAGGCAGGGTCGGCTCATTGCTGTCGCGCAGGGCGTTTCGCCGATTCCGGCGGCGGCTCGACTATTCCGAATACGGCGGCGCGCCGCTGCTCGGCGTCGCGGGCGTCTGCTTCGTGTGCCACGGCCGTTCGTCGGCGAAGGCCGTGCGCAACGCCGTGCTGATGGCTCACCGTTTTTCGACCGCCGGATTTCTGCAACGCGTCGAGCGCGAGATCGCGACCGCATCCGTTTCATGATTGCGCTTGTGTTTCCCGGACAGGGCTCGCAGAAGGTGGGGATGGGCCGGGCGCTGGCCGATGCGTTTCCAGTTGCCCGCGAGACGTTTGCCGAGGCTGATGATGCCCTTGGTGTCGCTTTGAGCCGCTTGATTTGGGACGGGCCCGAGGCGGATCTGATGCTGACCGAAAATACGCAGCCCGCGATCCTGACGGCGAGCATCGCCGCGTACCGCGTGCTCGAGTCGGAGGGGCTCGCCTCGAAGGCGTCGTTTGTGGCAGGGCACAGCCTCGGTGAATATTCCGCCAACGTCGCAGCGGGCACCTTGACGTTTGCCGACGCCGTGCGCGTCGTCCGGCGCCGCGGCCGCTACATGCAGGAAGCGGTTCCCGTCGGCACCGGCGCAATGGCCGCGATTCTCGGCCTCGATGCTGATAAAGTGGCGCAGGCATGCGAGGACGCCGCTGCCGGCGAAGTGGTTGCGCCGGCGAATATGAACGGGGCCGGCCAGGTTGTCATCGCCGGGACGAAATCGGCCGTTGAGCGTGCCGGCGCGCGCGCGAAAGAGCTTGGCGCCAGGAGGGTCGTGCCGCTTCCAGTGAGTGCGCCGTTCCATTGCGCGCTGATGAAGCCCGCGGAGGAACGTCTCGCGCCGGAGCTGCGCGCCCTGCCGGCACAGAATCCACGGATCCCGGTCGTCGCGAACGTCGACGCCAGCCCGAAGCGCGACGGAGCGTCGGCTATAGAGGCGCTGGTACGCCAGGTGTCGTCAGCGGTACGCTGGGAGGATTCCGTTCGCCGCCTTGCATCGGATGGCGTCACCGCATATGTTGAAGTGGGTCCGGGCACTGTCTTGACCGGTCTCATTCGCAAGATCCACCGCGAAGCCGACGTGGCGGCGATGGGAGTCCCCGAAGACCTCGACGGAGCGCGCTCGTTGATCGAAAGGTCCGCCTGATTTGTTAGACCTCACTGGAAAAGTGGCGCTCGTCACTGGCGCGTCGCGCGGCATCGGCGCGGCAATTGCGAAAACGCTGGCTCGCCAGGGCGCCACCGTTATCGCCGCCGCGCGAGGCTCCAACGCGGAGGCAACCGTCGCCGATATCGTGCTGCTGGGCGGCAAGGCAGAAGCCGCGAGCCTCGACGTCACGGACCCTTCGACGGTCGACAGCGTGGTGAGCGGCGCGCTCAGCAGGCACCAGCATATCGATATCCTCGTGAACAACGCCGGCATCACCCGCGATCAACTGATGATGCGCATGAAGCGCGATGATTGGGACGCCGTCATCGCGACGAACCTGACGGCGGCATACAGCTGCACGCAGGCGGTGCTGCGCCCCATGATCAAGCAGCGCGGCGGCCGCATCGTCACCATCAGTTCCGTCGTCGGACAGATGGGCAACGCGGGGCAAGTCAACTACGCAGCCTCGAAGGCGGGGCTCATCGGGATGGCGAAAGCGCTCGCGCGCGAGGTCGCATCACGCGGGATCACGGTCAATGTCGTCGCCCCCGGCCTGATCGATACCGACATGACGCGCGCGCTCGCCGCCGGTTCATCCGAACATTGGGCGGCGCAAATTCCACTGGGACGTCTGGGTACGCCGGAGGACGTCGCGAACACGGTCTGCTTTCTCGCGTCGGACGAAGCGGCGTATATTACGGGGCAGGTCATCGCAGTCAACGGCGGCATGTATACGTAGGAGGATTGAATGGCGGTTGCTGAAAAAGTGAAGAGCATCATCGTGGAGCAGCTTGGAGTCGACGAAGAAGAAGTGACTCCGGATGCATCGTTTGTCGACGACCTCGGCGCCGACTCGCTCGATACGGTCGAGTTGGTGATGGCCTTCGAGGAAGAGTTTGGTATCGAGATCCCCGACGAAGACGCCGAGAAAATCACGCGCGTCAAGGAAGCGATCGAATACATCGACTCGCACGCCAAGGGAAAAAAATAACATCGTGACCACAAGACGGGTTGTCGTCACCGGCATCGGGCTGGTGTCGCCTCTGGGTATCGGGAACGACGTGAACTGGCGCGCCTTGACCGCGGGCCAAAGCGGCATCGGCCGGATCACGCGGTTCGACGCGTCGGCGTTTGCGGCGCGCATTGCCGGCGAGGTCAAGGGGTTCGACCCGCTGCAGTGGGTGGAGAAGAAAGATGTCAAGAAGATGGACATCTTCATCCAGTTCGCAATCGCGGCGTCGCAGCTGGCGATGGACGACGCGAAGCTGCCGATTACGCAGGAGAATGCCGCGCAGGTAGGCGTGTTCGTCGGCTCGGGCATCGGCGGATTCACGAGCATCGAGCGCGAGCACGAAGCGCTGCTTGCCGGCGGTCCCCGGAAGATCTCTCCGTTTTTTATTCCAGCCTCCATCATCAATCTCGCGGCCGGCCAGGTGTCGATCCGGTTCGGCGCGAAGGGACCCAACCTGGCGACGTGTACGGCGTGCTCCGCCTCGGCGCATGCGGTGGGCGAGTCGTTCGAAATCATCCGGCGCGGCGACGCGGACGCGATGATTGCGGGCGGGTCGGAAGCGGCGATCACCCCGATGAGCGTCGGCGGCTTCGCCGCGATGCGCGCCATGTCCACACAGAACGACGAGCCGGAGAAAGCCAGCCGCCCGTTCGACAAGGAGCGCGACGGGTTCGTCATCGGCGAAGGCGCCGGCATCGTCATTCTCGAAGAGCGCGAATCGGCGCTCAAACGCGGCGCCCGCATCTACGCCGAAATCGTCGGTTATGGCATGTCGGGCGACGCCTTTCACATGACGGCGCCAACCGAAGACGGCAGCGGCGCGCTGCGCGTCATGGACAAGGCGCTCCGCAAGGCCAACATCGCGCCGCAGCAGGTCAACTACATCAACGCGCACGGCACGTCGACGCCGCACAACGATCGCATCGAGACGCTCGCGATCAAGAAGCTGTTCGGAGATTACGCGAACAAGCTGGTGATCTCCTCCACCAAATCGATGACCGGCCATCTGCTTGGCGCCGCGGGCGGCCTGGAAGCCGGCATCACCGCGCTCGCGATACACCATCAGACGGTGCCTCCGACGATCAACCTCGAAAACCCTGATCCGGACTGCGACCTCGACTATGTGCCGGGCAAGTGCCGGCCGCTCAAGATGGAATACGCACTGTCCAATTCCTTCGGATTCGGCGGCACCAACGCGGCTCTGCTGTTTCGGCGCCACGAGGGCTAAGCGCCTCCCACCATTCGGAGAGTGGCAGATGGGAAGATTGTTGTAGATTTGAACGTGTGAATCTACCAATCTCCCAATCTTCCGATCCTCCAGTGCGCGAATCATGAGGATCGCGGTGTGCATCAAGCAGGTTCCCACGCGCGAGTGGCAGCCCCGCATCGACGAGACGAAGCGAGGCGTGCGAGAGCAGGACGCCAGCTTCGAGATGAACGAGCCTGACGCGTATGCGCTCGAAGAGGGCTTGCGTCTCCGCGAGAAGCACGGCGGCGAAGTCATCATCTGCACGGCTGGTCCGGCTCGCGTCTCGCAGGTGCTGCGCGAGGCGCTGGCGCGCGGCGCAGACCGGGCCATTCACGTCGAAGACGACCGGCTGACCTCGATTGGCGCCGATTCCTTTACCGTTGCCGGCGCCCTTGCCGACGCGCTCAAAGACGAGCAGTGCGACCTCATCCTCACCGGCCTGCAGTCCGACGATCAGGGGGCGGCGCAGACCGGCGTCATCCTTGCCGAGCGGCTCGGGCTGCCGCACGCCACCATCGTGATGGACGTCCAGGTGCAGGAGGCGGGCGTTCGCGTCAAGCGCGAGCTCGAGGGCGGGTGGTTTCAGTGGGTCCAGATGCCGCTGCCGGCGCTGCTCACGATACAAAGCGGGATCAATCAGCTGCGCTACGCGACCCTGAAGGGCATCATGGCGGCTAAGAAGAAAGAGATCCGGAAGGTCGCGCAGCCGTCTCTGCCGGCCCCGCATGTCACGATCGTGAGCCTCGACGTTCCCCGAAAAGCGAAGCAGACGCAGATGATTCCCGGCTCCGCCGCCGAGGCTGCCAAGGCGCTGGTTCAGAAATTAAAAGACGAAGCGAGGGTAATCGAATGAGCCGCGAGCGGCGCGGGGCGATGGGGCCCCGCAAGCGAGCGGCGGGGAGCGGGGCGGAGGGGCCCCCGCGACTAAAAGAAGACGAGGCGAGGGTAATCGAATGATCCTCGTTGTTGCCGAGCAGCAGCGTGGAAAGCTGCACCGCGCGACCTGGGAGGCGATTGCGGCCGCTCAGGAGTTGGCTGCCGGTGAAACCGTGGACGCAATCCTGCTTGGCGCAGCCCCCGCAGCTGCCGCGGCCGAGCTCAGTGGAGCAGCGCTCGGTACCGTTCACGTCGTTGATTCCTCGCTGCTCGAGCCATATACGCCAGATGCGTACACCCACGTACTGCAGGAGGCGATCGTTTCGTTGCATCCGGCCTTCGTCCTGCTGCCGCATACGTATCGCACGCGCGACTTCGCGCCAAAGCTGGCGGCCCGCCTCGATCGCGCGCTCGTGACCGACTGCATCGGCATCGCGCGTGGAGATCGGCCGCAGTTCCTGAGGCCCGTCTATCAAGGCAAACTCGTCGCACAGGTCTCGGCCGAAGGAGACCAGCCTCACCTCATCAGCATCCAGATTGGTGCGTATCGAGCGGACACCGCCAGGAGGGGATCCGCCGCCGCGCCGGTGAAGCCGTTGGACGTGCCGCTCGACGCCGTCACGATCAGACAGAAAGCCGAAGATCCGTTTCAGGAAGCTAAGCAGGCTGTCGATCTGTCGCAGGCGGAGCGGATCGTCGCCGTCGGCCGCGGCATCAAAGCGCAGGAGCATATCGCGCTGGCCGAAAAGCTTGCCGGCGCGCTTGGCGCCCAGTTGGCCGCGTCGCGTCCGATTTGCGACAGCGGCTGGCTGCCGATGGAACGCCAGGTTGGAAGCTCCGGCCAGACGGTGGCGCCAAAGCTATATGTGGCGCTCGGCATCTCCGGCGCGATTCAGCACGTCGTCGGCATGAAAGGGGCGCGCACGATCGTCGCGATAAACAAAGATCCCGATGCGCCTATCTTCGAGATTGCCGACTATGGCATTGCCGGGGATCTCTTCGAGATCGTTCCCGCGATGATTGCGGAACTGGAGAAGAAAGCGTGATCCGCATGTCTCGACGCAGAGACGCAACGACGCCGAGGACGCCGTTTCGTGAGAAAAAGCTGCCTCTGCGTCTCCGCGCCTCTGCGTCGAGATATACGCGTATGAGCGATCGGGAGTCTCTCGACGTCGACGTCCTGATCGTCGGGGGCGGGCCGGCCGGGTTGTCGGCGGCGCTGAGGCTTGCGCAGCTTCAGAAGGCGGCAGGCACGTCATTGAGCGTGGCAGTGCTCGAAAAAGCTGCCGAGCCTGGCGCGCACCTCTTGTCGGGCGCGGTGCTCGATCCGCGGGCGCTCGTCGAGCTGGTTCCGGACTTCCAGGCGAAGGGCGCTCCGCTCGTTTCCAAAGTTCACGAAGATCGCATCTACTTCCTCACGCCGTCCGGGAAGATCAAGTTTCCGCTCACGCCCCCGCCCCTTCGCAACCACGGCAACTACATCATTTCACTGCAGCAATTCGGCAAGTGGCTGTCCGGTCTCGCCGAAGCCGAAGGCATCGACATGTTTTCCGGGTTCGCCGGCACCGAGCTGCTCATGGAAGGGGAGCGCGTCGTGGGAGTGCGGACCGGCGATCGCGGCATCGGCCGCCACGGAGAACCGCGCGCGACGTTCGAAGCGGGCGTAGACGTCCGCGCCAAGGTGACGATTCTCGCTGACGGAGTGCGCGGCAACCTCACAAAGCAGCTGATGCGCCGCGCGCCCCTCGGGGCGCTTCGTGAGCCGCAGGTATTCGCGCTCGGCATCAAGGAGCTCTGGGAGGTGCCCAGCGGCCGCCTGCCAGCGGGCACCGTGATGCACACGTTGGGCTATCCGCTCGATCAGCACGAGTTCGGCGGCGGCTTCATCTATGCCATCTCGGAGACGCGCCTGTCGGTGGGCTTCGTGGTCGGCCTCGACTATGAAGACCCGGCGTTCGACCCGCATGTCGCGTTCCAGCAGTTCAAGCTGCACCCCCTCGTGCGCGATGTACTGCGGGGCGGACAGATGGTGCGATACGGAGCGAAAGCGTTGCCCGAGGGAGGCTGGTTGACGCGGCCAAAAGGCGCCGTCGAAGGTGCGCTGATCGTCGGCGACGCCGCGTGCTACCTCAATTCTCTCCGCCTCAAGGGTATCCACCTCGCGATGAAGACGGGCATGATCGCCGCAGAGAGCGCCTTCGATGCGCTGGCCGCCAGCGGGCCGCTCCATTCAGGCCCCGGAAATTTCGACGATCGCATCGAAAAAAGCTGGGTCGGCGAGGAACTGCGGCCCGTTCAATACGTACATCAGGCGTTCAAATACGGATTGTTCGGAGGATTGGCGTTTGCGGGCCTGCAGATGGTGACCAGGGGCCGCTGGGGCCGGCCCGCGATCCCCAGCAAGGCAGGACAGGAATACCTGCACAAGCTCGATGAGCCGGGGCACCACCACACGCTGCCTGAGATGAAACCCGATCGCACGGTCACGTTCGACAAGCTGACGAATGTGCACTTCTCGGGGACGCGGCATGAAGAGGATCAGCCATCGCATCTGCTGGTGCATACCGAGGTGTGCCACACCATCTGCGGCACGGAGTATGGTCACCCATGCGTGCGTTTCTGTCCGGCCAACGTCTATGAGATCGTGCCGGATCGGGACGGCCCGCGCCTGCAGATCAACGCGTCGAACTGCGTGCACTGCAAAACCTGCGACATCATGGATCCCTATCAAGTGATTACATGGTTACCTCCGGAGGGCGGAGGCGGACCGCGGTACGAAGGGATGTGATGCGCCACTGGTCAGAGTCGCGGGCGAAGCGCGCTCAAGTGGCGGCGATTTCCGCGATCGGCCCGCCAGCCATCGCGGCGCTCGGCAGCTCGCTCAACTGGAAAGTCGAAGGCCTCCAACATTTGCACTTCGAGGGCAACGGCCGGCGTCCGATTATGGCGTTCTGGCACGGCCGGGTGCTGACCGCCACCTATTTCTTCCGCGGCCGGGGCATCGTCGTGATGATCAGCGAGAACTTCGACGGCGAGTGGATCGCGCGCATCATTCAGCAGTTCGGATTTCACACGTCTCGCGGCTCGACATCCCGTGGCGGCCATCGCGCGCTGCTGCAGCTGAAGCGCGAAATGGCGCAGGGGCGGCCGGCCGGGTTCGCCGTAGACGGTCCACGAGGCCCGGCGCGCCAAGCGCAGCCCGGCGCTGTCTGGCTTGCGAAGCTCACCGGTAATCCTGTGGTACCGTTCCACATGGAAGCATCGAAGTTCTGGAGCTTGAAGAGTTGGGATCGCACCCAGGTGCCGCAGCCGTTCTCGACTGTCGCGCTGGTCGTCGGTGAGCCCATCTACGTCGCTGCGGATGCCGACGCTCCGGTCCTCGAGTCCAAGCGGATCGAGCTCGAGAAGGCCTTGTTCGAATTGGAGCGGCGAGCCTCCCTGTTGCTGCGTGCTCCCGGCGCACCCCCTATCCCCAATCACAAATCCCTAATCCCTAATCCCAAGTCCCCAATCCCTAGCCAAAGATGCCGCTGATTTTGTTGCATTCCGAGCGTTTCAGGGAGCATCGGCCCCCTCCCGGGCATCCCGAACGCGTCGAACGCGCGGAGGTGATGCACGGGGTGGCAACCGCGTGGAAGCAGCGCGGGCGCATCGTCCAGCAGCCGCGCGCCGCGACACGTGAGGAGCTGAGCCGCGTTCACAGCGATGGGCACTTGAAGGCAATCGACGCGACCGCTGGCCGTGCGGTGTCGCTCGACGCGGATACCTACACGTCGCCTGAATCCAGAGATGTCGCTCTGCTGGCTGCTGGCGCTGCCGTCGGCGCCGTGGACGCCATCGTGCAGTCCCGTGCCACGCGAGTAATCGCCTTCGTGCGGCCACCAGGTCACCACGCCGAACGCGATCGCGCGATGGGATTTTGTCTCTACAACAGCATCGCGGCAGCGGCAGCCCACGCCGTGGCCCTCGGCATGGAGCGGGTCGTCGTCATGGACTACGACGTGCACCATGGCAACGGTACGCAGTGGATCTTTTACGAAGACCCGCGCGTCCTGTACATATCCACGCATCAGTATCCGTTCTATCCGGGGACGGGGGCGGCGGGCGATGTGGGCCGCGGTAAAGGCGCAGGGTTCACGCTGAACGTTCCGCTGGAGGCGGGATCGACCGACGGCGACTACGCCGACGTCTTCAATGCGCTCGTCATACCTGTTATCGATCAGTTCAAGCCGGAGCTCATTCTGGTGTCGGCCGGGTTCGACGCGCACGAGCGTGACCCGCTCGCGCGGATGCGGCTGACGACGCCGGGATATGCCGCGCTCACGAAATCCCTCTGCGAGGCTGCGGACCGTCATTGTCACGGACGCCTGGCCGCCGTGACCGAGGGCGGCTACGATCTGACGGCCCTGAAATCCTGCCTCGAATCAACCCTCGTCATTCTCGAGGGCGGCGAGATGCCTCCACGAACTGAGCCGTTGCTGCCTGCCACGCACCGCTCGCGCATGGCGATCGCACAGGTGCGCTCGGCTCACGCTGAGTATTGGAAGCTATAATGACAGATGGTCCGCCTAAAGGCGGATATCACATGGTCCGCCTAAAGGCGGACACTACGTACAATGTCACGCACGTACGTAGTGTCCGGCTTCAGCCGGACCTTTGCGTATGACCGACTACAAACCGCAGGCATTAGACAAGAAATGGCAGGACCGCTGGACGCGCTCACGCGCTTTCGAAGTCACTGAGGACCCCTCGCGGCCGAAATACTACTGCCTCGAGATGTTTGCGTATCCCTCCGGGCACGCCCACGTCGGCCACGTCCGCAACTACATCATCGGCGACGTCATGGCGCGAACGAAGCGGCTGCGCGGCTACAACGTGCTCCACCCGTTCGGTTGGGACGCGTTTGGCTTGCCGGCCGAGAATGCCGCCATCAAGAGTGGCATCCACCCGGAAACGTCGACGCTGGCGAACATCGCCCACATGAAAGGGCAGCTCCAGAGGCTCGGCATCAGCTACTCGTGGGATCGGGAGTTTGCCACGTGCGAGCCGCGCTACTACAAGTGGAACCAGTGGCTGTTCATCAAGTTGTACGAGCGCGGCCTTGCGTATCGCCGCCGCTCGTCGGTCAACTGGTGCGAAAAGGATCAGACCGTACTTGCAAACGAGCAGGTCGTGGACGGCGGGTGTTGGCGCTGCGGTACGCCCGTGGTCACGCGCGATCTCGAGCAGTGGTTCTTCAAGATCACACATTACGCCGACGATCTCCTGAAGGGCATCGAAGGACTGGGCCAGTGGCCCGACAAGGTCCTGACGATGCAGAGGAACTGGATCGGGCGATCGCAGGGCACCCGTGTGCAGTTCCCGGTTCTGGCGGGCGAGGGCACCTCGGTGTCGGGCGGGATCGACGTATTCACGACGCGCGTCGACACGATATTCGGCGCGACGTGCGTGTTCCTCGCGCCGGAGCACGAGATGGTGGAGCAGTTCGCGATCCTGTCGGACGATCCGGATGCGTTTCGAAAGCGGGTCACAGGCTTTCGTACGCAGGATCGGACCGCGCGGCTGACCGGCGAGATAGAAAAGGAAGGGTTCTTCACCGGCCGCCACGCTCAGAATCCGTTTACCAAAGAGCGGATTCCAATCTGGATCGCCAATTTCGTGCTGGGCGAATACGGCACCGGCGCCGTCATGGCGGTGCCCGCGCACGATCAGCGGGATTTCGAGTTCGCGACGAAATACGGTCTGCCGATCCGGGTCGTCGTTCACCCGGATCCGGAGCTCGGTCACGCGCCGAAAAAACTGGATGCCGCGTACGAAGAATACGGACGGCTCGTCGATTCGGGCGAGTTCACCGGGCTGACGTCCGAAGTTGCGCTCGAACGCATGGGCGAGTGGGTCGAGAAACAGGACATCGGCCGGCGGACTGTGCAATACCGCTTGAAGGACTGGGGCATCTCCCGCCAGCGCTATTGGGGCACGCCGATTCCGATGATTTATTGCGGAACGTGCGGCATCGTGCCGGTCCCGTACCGAGCAACTGCCGGTTGAACTGCCGAAAGTCACCAACTTCTCCGGCCGGGGTGATTCGCCCCTGGCGCAGGTTCCGGAGTTCGTCAACGTCGCGTGCCCGAAATGCGGAGGGCAGTCGCGCCGCGAGACCGACACGATGGACACGTTCGTGGATTCCTCGTGGTATTTCTATCGCTTCTGCGATCCCACCAATGCTGAGCTGCCGTTCGATCCTGTCAAAGTGAAGTATTGGATGCCGACGGATTTTTACGTCGGTGGCGTCGAGCACGCCATTCTGCACTTGATCTATTCGCGGTTCTTCGCCCGCGCGTTTCGGGACCTCGGCATGGTGGAGCACGACGAACCGTTCAGCCATCTGCTGACGCAGGGAATGGTGTTGAAAGACGGCGCCGTCATGTCGAAGTCGAAGGGAAACGTGGTCGACCCGGACGATATGATGCAGAAGTTCGGTTCCGATGCGCTTCGGCTGTACGTGATGTTCGTGGCCCCGCCCGAGAAAGAAATCGAGTGGAATGATGCCGGACTCGAGGGCAGTTGGCGTTTTCTCGCGCGCATCTGGCGCTTCGTCGATCAATGGTGCGACAGAGTGAAAGAAGCGGCGCCCGTCGCCGGTGCTGATGCCGGCACCTTCGACGCGTCGGAGAAAAAGCTGCGGCGGAAGACTCACGACACGATTCGGCGTGTGACGGTGGACGTCGAGCAGCGCATTCACCTGAATACCGCCGTGTCGGCGCTGATGGAACTGGTCAACGAGATGTATACGTTCGGCGACGCAGTTCAGAAGTCGGCAGCCATCAGGCCACAGGCGGCGACTGTTATCCGTGAGGCAATTGAGGCGCTTGTCGTGATGATCTCCCCCTTCGCGCCGCACACCGCCGAAGAGCTGTGGGAGATGACCGGACATGACGGGGGCATCGACGGCACGTCATGGCCGTCGTTCGACGAGGCTGTCGCCAAAGCCGACGAGATTGTCGTCGTCGTGCAGGTGAACGGCAAGGTGCGCAGCCGCATCACGGCGGCAGCGGACGCGCCCGAAAGCGAGCTGCGCGAACGCTCGCTTGCAGAGCCGGCGGTTCGTCAACACATCGATGGAAAGACGGTGAAGTCCGTCGTCGTGGTGAAGGGAAAGCTGATCAATGTCGTGGTTGAGTAGGCGCGCGCTCATCGTCGCCGGCTCATCTCTGGCATTCAACGGCTGCGGATACGCGCTTGCCGGCCGCGGGAACTTCCTGCCCGCGTATATTCGCGTGATAGGCATTCCGACATTCGAAAATCACACGGCGCTGTTTGAGATGGCGCAAATGATCACCGACAAGATCAGGACCGAGTTTATCGGACGCGGAAACTACAAGATCGTTCCTGAGGCCACGGGCGCGGACGCGGTGCTCGTGGGCGCCGTCACGTACGTGTCGGTCGTACCGACGAACTTTTCGGCGGAGCAGCAGGCGTCGCGGTACACGATTACCGTCACCGCGAATATCCAGCTCCGCGACGTTCAGAAGGACGCGGTCCTCTGGAGCAATGCGGCAATCGCGATCCGCGAGGAGATTGATGCCACCAGCAACGTCACCAACGATCCATCGGGGTTCGTCGACCCCTCGGCGTTCTTCAATCAGGAAGCGAATGCTCTCGACCGCATTGGCAACGAATTCGCGCGCTCGGTCGTGAGCGCCATTCTGGAAGCCTTCTGATTGCCGCTCGCTTCACCAGCTGACGTCCGCAAGCAAATCGCGTCGGGCAAGGTCGGCGCGATCTACGTGCTGATCGGCCCGGATGACACGGCCAAGATTGCGTTGGCAGGGGAGTTCCTCGAGCTCATCGAGCCGGACTTGCGCGCGTTCAACAGCGATCGCCTCTATGGTGGTGAGACCACGGGTGCGGATGTGGTGGACGCGGCGCGCACCCTGCCGATGATGGCGCCTCGGCGCGTCGTCCTGCTCGTGCATGCCGACCGTCTGCTCAATCCCAAGAAGGAAAGTGATGCGTCGGCGCGCGATCTGGAGCTGCTGGAGGAGTACATCAAAGCCCCGGTCGATACGTGCTGCCTCGTCATGGTGGCGGAGTCGGTCGACAAGCGGCGTTCGCTCACGAAGCAGCTGCTCGCCAAAGCGGCGGTGGTGGAGTTAGCAGGCCCATCGGACGCGGCCGAGGCGGCACGGTGGGTGAAAGATTTCGTCACGAAAGGCGGCATGTCGATCGATCCGCGTGCCGCGAGGGTGGCTGCCGATCGCGTCGGTCCGGACATCTCGAGGCTGCGGTCCGACGTCGAGCGGCTCATGTTGTACGCCGCCGACAACGCGACGATCACGGAAGCTGACGTGAAAGAAGTGATTGCGCCGGCCACGTCACAAGACGACTGGGCTGTCACTCGCGCCATCGAGCGCCGGTCGGCGGGAGAGGCGCTGCGCGAGCTTGGCCTCATGATGGAAGCGGGTGCGGTGCCGTATGTGATCCTCGGACAACTCGCGTGGTTCGTCCGCACGAAGGTGCCCGCTCAGAAAGCGCCGGCCGCCGTCGAAGCCGTCTTCCGTACGGATCTCGCCATCAAGACGTCGGCAGGAGATCCAAGGGTGCTGCTGGAACGGCTGGTTGTGGAACTCTGCGGCTGACCGGTTAGGCGCTTTTCGCGACCCTCGCGCTCAGCCTGGACTTGTACCGGCTGGCTGTGTTGCGGTGGATGATGCCCTTGCCTGCCATCTTGTCGATCAGCGAAATCGCCTCGTTCAGCTGCTTTTTCGCGGCCGCCTGATCTTTTCCGCCTTTGGGGTCGTCCAGAAACGTTCGAATCTGCTTGAGGGTGCTGCGCAGCTGCGAGCGGTATTTACGGTTGCGCTCGCGGTGCACCAGACTCTGGCGATGCGCCTTCAGCGCTGAAGCGTGAGTAGCCACTTAACGTCTTCCTCTCGAATAGTTCAATAGTCGGGTCCGGGCAGCCGCGTCGCAGCCCACGCTGCGGCAGGGTGCCGGACAGGAAAACGTTGATTTTACACTATCGGCGGACTTCTTCGTAATTGCCGCTGGAAGGCTTGGTATTCGTGTAGGTGACGACCGGGCGGCCGTCCACGATTTCGGTGATGCGGTAAATCCGCACGCCTGGCGCGCGGCCGGCGTTGCCGCGGATGCCCGCAATCTTGTTTACGTAGCTCTGCGTTTCCTTGTACGGAGGCACTTTGTTGCCGTATTTGTCCACGGCCCCTGGCCCGGCGTTGTAGGCTGCCAGCGCGAGCTGTTCGTCGTCGTTGTATTTGTCGAGCAGTTGCCGCAGATAGGTGACGCCCGCCCGTATGTTTTCGGCCGGGTTGAACGGATCGACCACGCCGAGGTCTCTAGCCGTTCCCGGCATCAGCTGCATCAGCCCCATCGCGCCCTTCGGGGACACCGCTCGGGGATTGAACGCCGACTCCACCTGAATGACCGCGCGGACGAGGTCGGCGCGAACACCATTCTGACGGGCATGCTGCTGGATGAGCGGCTCGAACAGCGGGTTAGAGCGCGCGCCCATCGGCGTGCCCACCCGCACCTGGACGCCGCCCGTGGCAGCGTTCTGAGGGCGGTCCGACAGTGTCAGAACGCCTGCACCATCGCGCCACGAGTGAATCTGGGCTGTCGCAGGGGTAGAGACACCCACGAGCGCGCAGACCACGATTCCGCCGATTACAAGAATGTATTTCAAGGTAGTAAGGCAGTAAGCCCTACAGTCGGTATCGGCCGACGGAAGCGACCTCTTTAGGGGGAGGGTTGAGGGCTAGGGGAGGGTAGAGGAAGTCAGGAGCGACTCCAGGACCTTCGCTGCTGATTCGCGCAGCTCCTGGACCTTGCTCTCGTCTTTGCCCCCTGCTTCCGCGAAATCGGGCCGGCCGCCGCCGCGGCCTCCGACTATTGGCGCGAGTCGCTTGACCAGTTCTCCCGCGGAGACCTTCTTCGTCAGGTCGCGGCTGACGCTCGCGACAATCGATACCTTTCCGGGCGCAGACGAGGTGACGAGCACGACGCCGCTCCCGATCTGGTCGCGGATGCTGTCGACCAGCGTGCGGACTTCGTCCTTTTCAAGGCCCGTGGCGGTCGTGCTTGCGAGCTTCACTCCGGACACCTCGACGGTGTCATATGCCGCTTTCTGACCTCCGCCGGTACCCATCGCGATCTTCGTCTTCAGCTCGGAAACCTGCCGCGCCAGGCGTTTGTTTTCCGACTGAAGACTTTCGACAGCGGCGCGGCTCCTTTCCCGGTTCGTTCCAAGCACGCCGAGGAGGTCCTCCAGCGAGCCGCGCACCGATTGATGGTGCAGCACCGCGCCCGAGCCGGTGATCGCCTCGACTCGCCGCACACCCGCCGCGACACCGCCTTCGGACAATATCGTGAAGAACCCGATGTCGCCGGTCGCGCGGCAATGGGTGCCGCCGCACAACTCGATGCTGAAGCCGGGGATCGAGACGACACGCACGCGGTCGCCGTATTTTTCGCCGAACAACGCCATCGCGCCCGAAGCAATCGCTTCCTCGGTCGAGCGTTCCTCGGTGACGACCGGAAGATTCTTGTAGATCTGTTCGTTCACGAGCCGTTCGATCTCGCCGAGTTGCTCCTGCGTGACGGGCGACGAATGGACGAAGTCGAAGCGCAGACGATCGGGGGCCACGAGCGAGCCAGCCTGCTTGACGTGCGAGCCGAGCACCTTTCGCAGCGCGGCATGCAGCAGATGCGTAGCGGTATGGTTTCTCCGCGTGGCGTCGCGCGTCGGCGCGTCCACGTCGGCGTCAATCAGATCGCGCTCGTGCAGCGTGCCGTGCGTGAGCTGGATGCGATGCAGGCGCGGCATCCCGGCAGCAATCCGGGTGACCCCTTCCACTTTCGCCGATGCACCCGAAGCGTCCGCATGCAGCTCGCCGACGTCGGAAACCTGCCCGCCCGCTTCGAGGTAAAACGGCGTCTGTCCGAGAGCGGCATAGCCCGGCGCTCCCGATGTCAGTTCCTTTACCTGTCGCCGCTGCGCATCGAACAGCGCGATAACCGGAGTGCCCTTCACGGTCGTGGTGGTATAGCCCTCGAACCGATCGCCTGCCGAGCTCAGCCCGCGTTGCGCCTCGTCCGATTCGAAGACGAACTCCGGCCCCTTCTTGCCGTCGAACGCGCTGTGCGCACGCGCCTTTTCGCGCTGGCCTTCCATCGCACGATCGAACGCGCCGCGGTCCACCGTAACCTGCTTTTCGCCCGCGAGGTCTTCGATGAAGTCGAACGGCAAGCCGAACGTGTCGTACAGCTTGAATGCGTCTTCGCCAGGCAGGAGGCGGCCTCGAGCCGCTGCCGCGCGTTCGATGGCCTCTTCCAGCCGTGGAAGCCCTCCCGCAAGCACCGCGCCGAAACGTTCCTCTTCATTTCGAACCACGCTGGCGACCGTGTCGCGATTCGAACGGAGCTCGGGGTAGGCGTCTCCCATCTCGCGAACGATGACGTCGACAAGCGAGGTGAGAAACTGCCCGGCGATGCCGAGCCGCATGCCGTGCCGCATTGCCCGGCGCATGATCTTGCGGAGCACGTAGCCGCGGAACTCGTTCGATGGGATTACCCCGTCGGCGATGAGGAACGTCATCGATCGCGCGTGATCCGCGACGACGCGCATTGACACGTCGTCCGGGCTCATCGAGCGGGTGTATTTCTTGTTCGCCTGCGCGGAAATCTCCGTCAGGATCGGAGTGAAGAGGTCGGAATCGTAGTTCGACTCGAGGCCCTGCAGAACGGCGGTGAGCCGCTCGAGACCCATCCCCGTGTCGATGGAGGGCGCGGGCAGCGGCTTGAGCTCGCCATCGGACTGCCGATCGAACTCCATGAACACGTTGTTCCAGATTTCGATGTAACGGCTGCAGCTGCATTCGACGCCGCGGCACACAGGCTCCGGACACGGGATGTGGTTCCCCCGGAAAAAGTAGATTTCCGAGCACCGGCCGCAGGGCCCTGTATCTCCCATCTGCCAGAAGTTGTCGTCGGATCCGAGCTCGGAAAGATGATCGGCCGCCACATATTTCAACCAGTGGTCGCGCGCCTCGACGTCGCGGGGGATGCCGTGCTCGCCCTTGAACACCGTCACGAACAGCTTATCCGCGGGAATCCGCCACACCTCGGTCAGCAGCTCCCAGGCAAAGGCGATCGCCTCTTTCTTGAAGTAGTCCCCGAACGAAAAATTGCCGAGCATCTGGAAAAACGTGTGATGGCTCGGCGATGGTCCGACGTTTTCGAGGTCGTTGTGCTTCCCGCTGACCCGCATGCACTTCTGGCAGCTCGCGGCGCGCCCGTAGTCGCGCCGCTCTTTGCCCAGAAACACGTCTTTGAACTGGTTCATCCCGGCGTTGGTGAAGAGCAGCGTCGGATCGTCGGCGGGCACGAGCGCGGAGCTCGGGACGACGCGATGGCCGTTCCGTTCGAAATATTCCAGGTACGAGGCACGAATTTCTCGCCAGGTCATCATTTGTGACCCTATTTTACTTGCTTCCGGCGAATGGCCGCGGAAGCCGCAGACGCGGAGAATCCCTGGCGGACGAGATGGGCGATGACCTTCCGGCGTTCGTGGGGATCTTTCAGCCGCTCAGGCTTGCCGCGGAGCCGCTTGTCGAGGGCCGTTTCGAGCAGGTCGTCTTCATCATGCTCGCCGAAGACGTCGCGCACGACCTCCTTCGCGAGGTCGCGGTCGATCTGCATCGCCATCAGCTTGGACAAGACCCGTCGCGGTCCGTGACGACGTACGCGCGCCTCGGTGCGAGCCACCGCGCTGGCCGCCCGTCGATCGTCGATGGTCCGCTCCTGCAGCAGCCGTTCGACGGCTGGGCCGATCGCCGCGCCGGAGTAGCCGCGGTCGGCCAGGCGCGATCTCACCTGAGACTCGGAGAGTTCCCGCGCGGAAATCCAGCGGAGAGCGAGAAAGTAGGCGGCTTTTGATGAGTCGGGGTCGTCGGGGGGGCGGGATTTTCTCACCGCAGCATCTTACCCGCCGAACCGTGTCAGCCCAGGGATGTCCGACGCGCCGGCGCCCATCACGCTCGGTCCTTCCGCGCTGCGTGTTTAGCGGCCCTTGTCGCCGGCCCCGACCGTCTGGGGCACATAAGTGAGCCACCCGTGCGTGTCGGGGGCCTTGCCCATGATTGTGTCGAGGAACCGGCGCTGAATCGCTTCGGTGATGGGGCCGCGCCGGCCGTTGCCCACCTTGATCTTGTCCACCGAGCGGACGGGCGTGATCTCGACGGCAGTGCCGACGAAAAACACCTCGTCCGCCACGTAGAGCAGCTCGCGCGGGATGTTTTCCTGCGTCACGTTGTACCCGAGATCCTGTGCGACCTGGATAACCATGTCGCGGGTGATCCCAGGAAGAATCGACGCGCTGAACGGCGGCGTATGGATGACGCCGTTGCGGACGATGAAGATGTTTTCGCCGCTGCCTTCGCTGACGTACCCGGACGTGTCGAGCGCGATGCCTTCGCTGTAGCCGTTCGTTTCCGCTTCCATCCGGATCAACGCGGCGTTGGCGTAGTTGCCTGTCGCTTTCGACAGCGACGGAAACGTATTCGGCGCCATGCGGTTCCAGGAGCTCACGCACACATCTACGCCTTTTTCCAGCGCGTCGGCTCCCAGATAGGTGCCCCATTCCCACACCATGATCGCGACATCCACCGGGCAGGGCAGCGGGTTGACGCCAAGCGTGTTGTATCCGCGATACATCAGCGGACGGATGTAGCAGGCCTTGAAGCCGTTCGCCTGAATGGTCTCGATGACCGCTTTCTCGAGCTGCTCCTGCGTGTAAGGGGAGTCCATCCGGTAGATGCGGGCCGACGCAAGAAGCCGGGCCATGTGGGCGTCGAGGCGCAGAATGGCCGATCCCTTGGGCGTGTCATACACACGCGCGCCCTCGAAGACGCCGCTGCCGTAGTGAATGACGTGGGACGCGACGTGGATCGTGGCGTCTTTCCACTCCACCAGCTTCCCGTTCATCCAGATTTTGCCCGTGCCCGCAAAAGCCATAACGTTAGTTGAGCCTCCAACTGAAGATTAACATTTACTGTCCTTCGCCACAAAACGGGCAGCGCGTCGATCGCGCTTGCAGAGGCTTGCGGCAGTGCCAGCAGAAGCGCGGCAGCGGCGTTTCCCGCGCACGCAATCGGTCAGCCCAATCGTCCACACCTCGCTGTGCGGGTGGCGGCACGACAGCGGCCGGCGGAGGAACTGGCTGTGTCACGACGCGCGTCGTGCGGCGTCGGTGAGAAAGGAGATCGGTGAGCAGATCGCTCGCGCGCTGATATCGCGCGCCTGAGTCTGGCGCCACCGCCTTCATCACAATCTCGCTGATCTTTGCGGGAATCTTGGGATTGCGCGTGCGAGGCGGCGTCACCATGCCGCCCTTGAGCAGTTTTTCTATATCGGCCGGCTGCGGCGTGTTGTAGGGCAGCACCCCGGTCAACATCTGGTACATCGTCACGCCAAGCGAATAGATGTCCGATGCGAGAACGGCTTTGCCCTGGAACTGCTCGGGCGCCATGTAAGGAGGACTGCCGATCACCGTCGTCCCGTGCGCCGCCCGCTCGATGAAACGCGACGTGCCGAAGTCCACGACTTTGAGCACGCCGGTGTCGGTGACGAGCACGTTTCCCGGACGCAAATCCCGATGGATGACGCCTTGCTGGTGCGCATGATCGAGCGCGTTGCAGATCTGGCACGTGAAGTCGAGGGCGCGCGGCAGATCGATCTTGCCGTCGCGCGAGATCATCAGCTCCAGCGTCACGCTTGGCACGTACTCCATGACGATGAAGAAAACGTTCTCCTGCTTTTCGGCCGTCAGAACCGAGACGATGTTGGGATGGTTGAGCGACGCGAGGAGACGGGCTTCGTGCAGCAGGTCGCCGAAGTCCACGTTCTGCCGGTGCGGTACCTTGATCGCAACCTTCTTGTCGATCCAGGTGTCTTCCGCGAGATAGACGGTACCGAATCCGCCACTGCCAAGTGGTGACAGGATTTTGTACTTCCCGATCGTCTGTCCTCGGAAAAACACTACGGGGAGTATACAGGGCAGTACAATCCCCGCGTGCATCGGTTCTACGCGCCGGCGCTTGCGGACGACGACCTGGTGCGCCTGCCCGATGACGAGGCGCAGCATCTCGCGCGTGTGCTTCGGCTCAGGGAGGGCGATGCCGTCGCCATCTTCGACGGCAGGGGACGCGAAGCGGCGGCGAGAGTCGAAGCGGTCACGTCTCGCAACGTGAGCGTCAGGGTGCTCTCGCCGCGCGCGGCCGCGCCGGAGGCCCAGGTCGCGGTGACGCTTGCGCAGGCGCTGCTCAAGAGCGACAAGATGGACAGGGTCATCCGCGACGCCGTCATGCTGGGCGTTGCCGACCTGCAGCCGTTTGTCAGCCGGCGATCCGATGTGCCGATGAGCGCGATCAGGGGCGGAGGCCGTCAGGACAGGTGGCAGCGGGCGGCCGTGGCGTCGGTGAAGCAATGCGGGCGCGCGGTCGTGCCGCCGGTGCGAGCCGCAAAGTCGTTCGACGAGCTCTTGATATCGGCAGCGTCATCCCTCCGGCTGATGTGCGTGGAGCCGGGCAGCGATGCTGACGTCACGGACTTGAGAGACCTCGAGCAGCGGCAGCCGTCGGAAGCGATGATCATCGTCGGTCCGGAAGGTGGATGGGACCCGGAAGAAATCACCGCGGCGCAGGTTGCCGGGGTGACCTTGGTGAGTCTCGGTGCGCGGGTGTTGCGAGCCGACGCCGCCGGCGCGTCAGTCTTATCGGTGCTGCGCTATATCTGGCGGGACTTGTAGACCGCGCACATCCACTCCTGCTCCTGTGCGATCGTTTGGAGCTGCAGCAACGCTCCAAGCGCCGGGAGGACGAGATCCCTCTCGTGCTCCATGAAGCCGCTGACGATGAGATGTCCGCCGGGTGAAACGGATTCGGCGAGGCGCGCCGCGGATTTTTCCAGGAGCGCCCCTGTCAGGTTTGCCATCACGACATCGGCGCGCGGCGCGGCGTCGCGGAAGTCCCCCTGCTGAAACCGTACGCTGTCGCCGCTGTGGTTCAGCCCGGCGTTTTCCCGCGCGTTGTCGAGTGCGTCGGCATCGATGTCGATCCCGGTGGCGGACGCCGCGCCAAGTTTTGCCGCGGCAATCGCAAGCACGCCGGATCCGCACCCGATGTCGAGCACGGTGCGTCCCTCGACAGGCAGATTCTGAAGCGCGTGAAGAGTAAGCCGGGTCGTCGCATGGTGCCCGGTGCCGAACCCCACCGACGGATTTACGATAATCGTAAAAACAGGGTCAGACCCCGGTTCCCAGGGCGGGGCGACTGTGAGGCGTCCGATGGTGATCGCGTGCAGCTGGGATTGAGAGCGCGCGGCCCAGTCCTCGTCTTCAACGCTGATCGCCTCGACGAACAAATGCGTGCCGAATTCCACTCCGAGCGCCCGGGCGGCATCGTCGCTTGCCGCTGATGACGCAAAAAAGGCGCGCAGTTTCGGCGCGCCTTCGTCGAGCTCCTGAATGGCTGTGGGTTGAAAGTCGTCGAGCGCCGCCAGGACGAGGTCCTGCAGCTGCGGATCGCAGGTGGGCACGTGGATGTCCAGCGCGTGCCAGACCTTACCCAAAAATATCTTTGACCTTCTCGAAGAGGTTCTTGTCCTCTTCTTCGCCGTCGATCTTTCGCGGTTCGAACTTTTCCTTCGGCAGCGCATTGCCGAGCTGTTCGAGCAGGGCCCGCTGTTCCTTGTTCAGCTTCTTGGGCGTCACCGCCTGAACGGTGAAGAACAGATCGCCGCGCCCGCGGCCGGAGACATCCGGCATTCCCTTCGCCCGCAGACGAAATACGCTGCCAGACTGCGTGCCTTCGGGCACCTTGAACGAGTCGTGTCCGTCGAGCGTCGGCACCTCGATGTTGCCGCCGAGCGCGAGCGTGGTGAAATTCAGCGGAATTTCACACGACAAGTTGTTGCCTTCGCGGCGGAAGAACTCGTGCGGCGACACTTCGATGAAAACGTAAAGATCTCCCGGCGGGCCGCCATGCGCACCGCCTTCGCCTTCGCCGCTGATGCGCAGCCGCTGGCCGTCGGCGATTCCCGCGGGAATCTTGACGGTGAGCTTTCGTTCTTTTGACGAGCGGCCGGCGCCTTTACACGTCGGACACGGCTTCGCGACGACGCGGCCCGTTCCCTGACAACGTCCGCACGTGCGCGCAACGGTGAAGAACCCCTGTTGGAATCGCTGCTGGCCACGGCCCTGGCATTGAGGGCAGGTGGTCGGCTTGGTGCCTGCGGCCGCACCAGAGCCGGTGCAGGTGTCGCACGTCTCGAGGCGGGGTATCTGAATCGATGTCTCCACGCCTTTGGCCGACTCTTCGAACGTGATCTCGAAGTCGTACCTCAGGTCGCTGCCGCGCTCCGGCCCGCCTGGACGCGCGCCGAAAAAATCGCCGAAGATGCCGCCGAAGATGTCTTCGAAGCCGGCAAACGTAGACGGATCGAATCCGCCGCCTGCCTGCGACGATACCCCCGCGTGGCCGAACCGGTCGTAGCGGGCGCGCTTATCTCCGTCGGCGAGAATGGAGTAGGCCTCGGCGGCCTCCTTGAACTTCTCCTCGGCCTCTTGGTTGCCCTGATTCCGGTCGGGATGATATTGAAGCGCGAGCTTCCGATAGGCGCTCTTGATTTGTTGATCCGAGGCATTTTTCGGAACGCCCAGAACCTCGTAGTAATCGCGTTTGCTCACGCTTTGGCCACTTTCACCATGGCGGGCCGAACCAGCCTGTCGCCGAGCCGGTAGCCGCGCCTGAATTCTTCCATGACTTCGCCATCGGCGCTGTTCGGCGCCTCCTCATACGAAACCGCCTGGTGCACCTGGGGATCGAACCGGGTGCCGACAGCCTCGATGGGCGTGACACCGCGCTTGCGCAGCATATCCATCAGGGCGCGATGGATGATCTCGAGTCCCTGGCGATACGATTCGGCGCCCGGTGCATTGGTCTGCAGGGCGCGCTCGAAGTCGTCGATCACCGGAAGCAGGTCCTGCACGAACTCGATCGCCGCATATTGCGCCGTGTCCCTCCGCTCGCGCTCGACGCGTTTGCGGAAGTTGTCGAACTCCGCGGCCTGCCTCAACAGACGATCGTGCAGCCCGTCGCGTTCCTTTCTGAGCTCGACGATTTCATCGGCGAGCGCGGGGGCGGCATCGGTCGCGCTCGCCGCGCCGCCCTCGTCCTCCATGCGTTCAGATTCTTCGGGCATATCAGTCGGATTGCCACGTGCGGGTTGTTCAGCCATGGTAGGTTCCCGTTACATGCTGTCGCGAAGGACCCGCGATACGGCCTTCGCGACGCCGTCGACGACGGCAATGGTTCTGGAGTATTGCATCCGCATCGGCCCGATGACGCCAACCGTGCCCCGGCGGGAGCCGTCGGCATAGGTCGCTGCGATGATGCTGAATGGACGAAGGTCGGGCGTGCGATGTTCCTGCCCGATCACGATGGTGAGCCCCGGGCCATCGATGTACTCGCTCAGGAGCAGGACGAGGCGCTCCTTCTCTTCGACCATGCGCAGCAGTGCGCTGAGGGTCGCAATCGAGATGCCGCTGTCTTCCCCCGCTTCGTCGAGCAGGGAAGAGGCGCCGTCGACGAAGAGCGCCGACTTTTTCGGCAGCTCCTCGAGACCGCTGTGGGCCAGCTTGAGGGCGCGCGCGCCCAGCTCGTCCGCAAGGATGCGCTCGTGTTGCAGCCGCTCCATCACCGCGAGGCGGATGTGCTCGATCAGCATGCCTGAAAACTGGGTGTTGATGTAGTTCGCCGCCTGACGCAGCTCGTGCGATTCGATTTCCTCGCCGACGTCGATCGCTTTCCGCGACACCTGCCCGCCGTCCGACACGACGACCACGAGGACCTTCGTCCGGGTCAGCGGGACGAACTCGATCTCGTTCAGAACGCCATCCGTGATTTGTGGCAGTGCAAACGCGACGAGGCGGGATGCGCGCGACAGCACTTGCGAGACGGCGGCGAGCACATCTTCGGCGAGGGCCGGCGTTCCCGCGTCACGCCGCAGCTGCGCTTCGACCGCCGCGCCTCCGCGAACCGAACGCGGAGAGGCAAGAAGCTGATCGACGTAGAACCGGTAGCCGCGATCTGTCGGAATCCGTCCCGCGGACGTGTGCGGCTGCTGCAGGTATCCGTGCTCTTCCAGTTCCGCCAGGATGTTCCGGATCGTGGCTGAGGAGACGTTGATACGGCAGATCTTCGCCAGCCGGGCCGAACCAACGGGTTCGGCCGTGTCGATGTATTCGGCCACGAGGGCGACCAGAATCTGCGCCGCTCGTGAAGATAGCTGGGACATGGGTCAGGGTTAGCAGTCGGCTGTCGCGAGTGCTAGGTTTATTATACAGGAAATAAAGCGTTTACCCGCTTCTGGAGGCGGGCCGTTACTTTATGCTGGTGTTTCGAGGCTCGGCTGCCTGAGCCCATCGCATCGAGACGGCCGCCACTCTCGGGTCCTGGATCGTGCCGCGCCGGACCGCGATGAGCTCGGCCAGAATCGCGACGGCGATCTCTTCCGGGCTGACCGCGCCTATGTCGAGGCCGACAGGGGCGTTGACCCGGGCCAGGCACTCCGGTGGCATGCCTTCGGCGAGCAGCGCGTCGTAGATCCGCTTCACCTTCGCTTTGCTCCCAATCAGACCGAGGTAACGGAGATCGCGGGCGGCGAGCGATCGCAGTGCATCGAGATCGTGCGTATGACCGCGGGTCACGATCACGACGTATGCGTTGCTGGGAAGATCTGCGCGGTGTAGCCAGTCGGGAATCGTTTCGACGATGACCTCTGCCGCGTCAGGGAACCGCTGGGCGTTTGCGAACTTTTCGCGATCGTCGAGGACGTGCGTGCGGAACCCGATCGTGTGCGCCAGACGCGCGAGGTGATAACCGACGTGCCCGGCGCCGATGACGTACAGCCTGGGCGTCGCTTCGAGGGGCTCGATGTAGACCTGCATCTGCCCGCCGCACACGAGCCCGTTTTCCTGCGCGAAGTCGTCGTTGAGGTCGTATTTGACGAGCTGCGGTTTGCGCGACTGGATGGCTTCCCGGGCTTTCCAGAACGCGTCGTTCTCGTAGCACCCGCCGCCGATGGTGCCGACGGTGCGTCCGTCGGGAAACACCAGCATCTTCGCGCCGACACGCTGCGGCGTCGAGCCGTTCGCCGCGACGATGGTCACCAGCGCCGCGTCTTCGCCCCGCTTGAGCGCCTGCGTCAGTGCTTCGAAAACTTCCTGGGACATTTGTAGTGATTATAGGCCCCGAACCCGGAACCGGGAACTGGAACCCGGAACCTAGAACCCGGAACCTAAAATCGATGGACTTCGCAGAACTCCCTGGGTTCGCTGCCGTTGATGAAAGATTCCCTGAATACCCGCAGACAGCCCGGAATGGCCGTGGCGCCGGTATCCCGATCGACATCAACGAAATTGACTCCCTCCGGGACGTCGAACGTGTGGTCCGCGCGCCCGGCGAGCGCCCGCTGCATGAACGCAGTCCAGATCGGAACTGCTGCCTGGGCACCGCTCAGACCGAGCGCCTGGTTGTCGTCGAGCCCTACCCACACCACGGTCAGAAGCTCTGGCGTAAACCCCACGAACCACGCGTCGCGGAGGTCGTTCGTCGTGCCTGTTTTACCGGCCGCGTCGAGGCCGAAACCAGACGCGCGCACGGCCGCACCCGTGCCTTCGTTCAGCACACTCCGCATCATGTTCGTGACGAGGTAGGTGGTATCGGGTCTGGCAACGCGCTTCGTGGGCGCGTCTTTCATCACGATTTCCGCCTCCCCGCGCTGGATCCGGAGCAGCGCCCGCAGGCCGCGCTTTTCGCCGCCGTTCGGAAATATCGTGTAAGCGGAGGCAATGTCGTAGGGCGTGGCTTCGAACACGCCGAGTGCTATCGACGCAAAGGCGCGCGGCGCCGTCCCGGCGCCGATACGACGCCACAAGTTGGCGACGCGGTCATATCCCGCCTGTTCCGCAACTTTCACCGTGGCGGCGTTGCGCGACATCGCCAGGGCGCGCCGGAGCGTGATTTCACCGTCGTACTCGTTTTCGTAGTTGGCAGGCGTCCAGGGCGTGCCGTTAGCGTCGAACGTCGTCGGTTCGTCGTTCACGAGGGAAGCCGGAGATGCCATGCCCCCCTCTTCGGCCGTGCGCTCGAACGCGGCAAGAAAGACGAATGGTTTGAAAACGGATCCCGGCTGGCGGTTCGCGCTCACGGCGCGATTGAATTGCGACTGGTTATACGAACGTCCGCCCACCATCGCGACGATATCGCCGGTTCGAGGATCCACGGCAATCAGCGCGGCCTGCGGTACCCGTCCACGGCGGCGGCGTGAGAGCAGTTGATCGACCTTGGCAATGCCGCTGCTGACGGCATCCTGTGCGAGACGCTGCAGATGAATGTCGAGCGTGGTGTAGACGTCCACGGCAGCTGTCGTCTGCGTGACATCGGGGAATTGCTCCGCGAGCGTCTGCCCCACGAAATCGACGAAGTAGGGAGCTTCGGCGTCCAGCGCGCGGGCAACAGGCGCGAGGGATTCCTTTGAGGCGCGCTCCGCCGCATCCGGCGAGACGAACCCGCCGCTCGCCATCAGCCGCAGAACGACGTTGCGGCGATCGCGCGCGCGCGCGGGCGCGTTGAAGGGCGACAACGTATTGGGCGACTGGATGATGCCGGCGATCGTGGCGGCTTCGCCCAGAGAGAGGTTGTTGACGTCTTTCCCGAAGTAGAGCCGCGCGGCTTCGGCGACGCCGTGAATCGCAAACGATCCGCGATTGCCGAGGTAGACGTCGTTCAAATACAGTTCCAGCACTTCATCCTTGGTGGCTCGAAGGTCCAGGATGATGGCCATGAACTGTTCCTGTAGCTTGCGGCGTAGCGAGCGCTGCCGCGTTTGCTGCTCGACCTGCAGTTCTTCGGTCAGAAAAAAGTTGCGGGCAAGCTGCTGAGTGATCGTGCTGGCACCTTCCAGGTAGGGGCGGTTGCCGAACACGTTCGTGAACAGCGCGCCCACCATGCGAATCGGATCGATGCCGGGATGTGAGTAATACCGCTGGTCTTCGACGGCGAGCACGGCCTCGACCATCCGGGAGGGGAGCGCCGACAATGGCACCTGCCGCCGTTTGACGCGCGCCTGGATCAGCGCCGTGAGCATCGGCGCGTCCATCGTGACGCGCGAGGCGGATTGTTTCCCGATCGTCAGAGACTCGATGCGATTGCCGATCGTCGCGGGCGGCTGCGCACGTCCCGCGCGTTTCGGCGCCGGCGGCCGTTGAAAGCTGACAACGAGGTATTTTCCGGTATGGCTGCCGGCGCGCGGCACGATGCTGATGAGCGGGCCGCTCACCGAGAACTCTCCGGGGTTCTGCGCCTGCGTGCGTTCCGCATACCCGAGATCGTTGAGCCGGTCGAGCAGCTCCTTCTGGGACATGTTGTCGCCGCGTCTGATCTCCAGCGGGCGCGCAAACACGCGCGGCAATACGCGATCGCGTTCGCCGTGCAGCCGCGCGTCGATCATCCGCGAGAAGGTGACGTAGTAGTAGCCCGTCAGTGCGCATCCAATGACGAACAGCGCCGCGGACGACCAGAGCGCGTATCGTGTGGCGCGTGGATAGGTCCGCATCACGCGCTCGGCCTGTTGCCTCACCTTCACGAAGAAGGATTTGTTCGGCGCCGCATTTCTGCGCCTTGGCATTACAGCGTCAGCACCGTGTGATGGCGGGTATCGAGCGGGAGCTCCTGCATCAGCCTTTGGACGAGGGCGGGCCCGTAACGGTTGAGCATGGCGACGATCCCGAGCAGACGTTCCTGGGGAACGCCGTCGGGAAACGCCTGCGACTGCGCCCGGGCGAACTGGCGCCGCAAGGTTTCGTCGCGTTTTTTCGCCGCGCTGATGACCTTGCCCCGGAGGCTCGTGATGTCGTGCTGCAGTTTGCCCAGCGTGGACTTGGCGGCGCCCTCGAGCGTCGCGTCGACCTGCGGGACCGACGCGATGATGGCCGCCATCGTTTCCTGGATCGCGTCTTCGCCGCGCTTCAGCGCGCTTTCGACTTCTGCCGGCAGCGACGCGGCGAGCAGGCGGTTGAGAGCCGATTCATCACGGGCCTGGAGCGCTTCGAAGGGCAGCTCGTGCTTCTCGAGAAACCGGGCGCCGGCTGAGTCGAGAATCGTCGCTGTGGCGCGGGGGAACATCAGTGGCATCGGCACGCCGAACTGCTCGTACGCCGAGCGGAGCTGCGCGAGATACGCCAGTTCGTTCGGTCCGCTCACGTACGCCGCTGTCGGAAAAATCGCGTCCTGGACGATCGGCCGGAGGAGCACGTTCGGACTGAACGAGTCTGGGTGCTCGCGCGCGGCGCCGGCGAGCGCGGCGGCCTCGCCGATGTCTATGGCGGTTCGCGAACCATCGACGCGAAACAACGCCGTCGAGGCAGTCGACGGGCTTTCGACCTGCGCGTGATACCCGCCCGCGATGAGCTGACGGCCCGTCTCGGCGGCAAGTTCCCAGGTGCGGCCCGGGTTGGTGATTTCGCGGCTGAAGATGTCGGCGGCCAGAGGTTTCGCCGCACGATCGGAGCACTCGAACACGATGAGGCCGAGGTCGCCGAGCAGGCGTTCCAGGAGGCGGGCGAACGCGTCGGACATGCTGACGCCTGGCGCGTACGCCTGACGCACGAGATCGATCACTTCACCCGTAAATTCAGTCGGCGGCAGCGCCGATGCGAGCTGTTCGATCGCCGTGCCAGTCGTGCCGTCCAGCACGATGGTGCAGATCGACGCGTGGCCCGCACTCGCAGGGGCGGGCAGGGTGAGCACGCGGCGCTGCATCTCCTGATCCAGCACCGACACGGACGCGACTTCGTCCCAGTCGTGATCCTCCCCCTCGACCCAGAACACCGCGACAGCCGGCACTGAGTAGTCCGCGGTCACTTTCTCGGCGAGCTTGATGGCAGTCAACGCCTTGTACAGCGTGTACAGCGGGCCGCCGAACAACCCGGCCTGTTGTCCGGTGACGATGGCGACCGTTGACGGATCGGCGAGGCGCGCGGCGGCGGCGCGCGCTGCCGCAGGCGCGTTCCGGCGCTCGAGTTGTTTCGTCAGCAGTGCGCTCAGGTCGCCGCGGCGCCTGGGATGACGCTGTGCGCTCTCGATGGCGGCCGTCCACGACGCCGGCGACTCAGGATCGCCGGCAAAAAATGGCGCGAGCGCTGGATAGTTGAACGCGTAATCGGCAGCGAGTTTTTTGACCGAGGGAAATCGTCTGATATCGACAGGAATGTGCAACGAATTTATGTTACCATTCGGCCGCTGAACCGCGAAGACTCTGTCCTGTACTTTCCTCCGGAAGCATTCGGGCCCTTCAGAGTTCTCCATCAAATTGGTGCGGGCACGCTGGGTCCGGTGTTTCGCGCACACGAGCCGGGCGATCGCAGTCGCGAGCGGCTCGTTGCGGTAAAGGTTTTTCGTCTCGACCTCACCCCCGAACAGGCTGCCGCGCTCGTCGTCGAGTTGGACGCGGTCATCGCAGCCGGGATCGATCACCCGAACATTGCAGCGCCGATTGCGGCTGGGCTCGACTACAGCGCCGCGTTCCTCGCGCAGGAGTACGCCGTGGGCGACTCGCTCGACGTCGTCCTCCGCGAGCGCGGTGCAATGCCGATCGACGATGTGGTGGAGCTCGTGACGGCGCTGGCGGCCGCCATCGACTTCGCCGCGGCTCGCGGCGTCCACCATGGATCGCTGCACATGCGCGATATCGTCCTCGCGCCGGGCGCCGCGCGCATCACCGGATTCGGCATTGCCGCCGCGCTTGCGAAGATCGGCGCGAAGCTGCCGACGCGTCCCCCGTTTTCGTCCCCGGACGCGCCGTCCGATATCTACTCGCTGGCCGCCCTCGCCTTCCAGGCGCTCGCAGGCAAGCGCTGGCTGCCCGAACACATGCCGGACCTCGAAGCCAGGCACGGCGACCAGGTGCGCGCCGCATTTGCTTCCGTGCTCGAGGCTGAGCCCGCGTCACGGCCGAAGCGCGCTTCAGATTTCGCGCAAGCCTTGAAGCTTGCCGCCGGGCCCGCGGCATCCAGTTCGCCCGACGCACCTGCCGCATCCAGCGCGCCCGACGCGCCTGCCGTAATCAGCGCACCTGCCGAGCCTATCCCCGATCTCTCGGAGATACGAATCGACTCGCCGGTTGCGCATGAGTTGGAATTTGATGCGCCCGCCGCTGCGATGACGGACTTCGAAGAGCCACTTCCTGTATTCGAAGAGCCACGTCCCGAGGTCGACGCTGCGCCGCCCCGGCGGCGGCGGTTGCCGGTTGCAGCGACGTTCGTCGTGTTTGCAGCGCTCTTGGCGTTGGCGGTGAGCTTTTTCCTCCGTACGCCGGAAACCGGCACCGTCGCGGATACGCGATCTGTCGACGAGACAACCGTCGACGTGGCGGGCGCACCTAACGCACCTGTCAAACGCACCTGACGCACCCAACGCACCTAACGCACCCAACGCACCTAAGAGCCTCCGTTGCATCGGGCAGTCCGCCACCGGTGCCGTCCCGGCCGGCATCGGGCGCGGCTCGCGGAGCGCAGACTGGCAACCTGCTGATTCGATCGTCGCCGGCCGACGCCGATGTGCTGGTAAATGGAACTTCGCGCGGCAGGACGCCGCTGGCGCTGAGAGAGTTGGCGCTCGGATCGTATACGATTCGTATTGCGCGCAGCGGCTACACACCGGAGGAGCGCACGCTGCAGATCACGGCGCGGCGGCCGACCGCATCGGCGACGGTGAACCTGCGGAGAGTGGCGTCCGCGGCGTCGTCATCCGACGCGGGAACAGTCGGGCAGGGTCCGGGTGAGCTCAACGTGCAGTCACGGCCAGCGGGCGCGCGCGTGTTCGTCAACGAACGGCTGGCCGGCTCGACGCCGCTCGCGATTTCCGATCTGCCGGCGGGATCCGCCACGGTGCGAATCGAGATGGACGGCTACCAGCCATGGGTCACTACGGTGCGCATCGGCGCCGGTGAACAGACCAAAGTGGCTGCCTCATTAGAGACAAAATAGATTCAATGGACGCGGTGCTGGTGTTGGAGAACGGAACGGTGTATCGCGGCACGGCCGCGGGCGCGCAGGGCATGGCGCGCGGCGAGGTGGTGTTCAACACGAGCATGACCGGCTACCAGGAGGTCTTGACGGATCCCTCCTACGCCGGGCAGATCGTGACGATGACATCGCCGCAGATCGGCAATTACGGCGTAGCGTCCGACGACGTCGAGTCGCCGGTGCCGAAAGTGGCGGGGTTCATCATGCGCGAAGAGTCGCCGATCGCCAGCAACTGGCGTGCGACCGGGACGTTGCGCGACTACCTCATCACACACAACGTCGTGGCGATTTCCGACATCGACACGCGCGAGCTCACACGGCTGCTGCGATCGTCCGGTGTCATGCGCGGCATCATCGCAACGGGAGACGTTACGACCGCCGATCTCGTGAAGCAGGCGCGCGCGCTTCCGAGCATGGAAGGCACCGACCTCGTCAAAGAGGTCACGTGCGAGGCGCCGTTCGAGTGGCCTGCGGGAATTTCGACGTCAGCGGCGGGGACGCCTGCCGATCTTCTGCTGCCCGCCCAAACCAGGGCCCGGCGGCCCCTACGCGTCGCCGCCTACGATTTCGGCATCAAATGGAACATCCTGCGCCGCCTGACGACGTATGGATGTCAGGTGCAGGTCTTTCCGGCATCCACGCCGGCGCAAGAAGTGGTCGACTCGAAGGTCGACGGCATCTTCCTCAGCAACGGCCCGGGCGACCCTGCCGCGGTTGGCTATGCGATCGACAACACGCGCCAGCTGCTCGAGCAGGACAAGCCGATTTTCGGCATCTGTCTCGGCCATCAGATCCTCGGGCTCGCGCTTGGCGGCAAGACCTTCAAGCTCAAATTCGGTCATCGCGGCGCGAATCATCCGGTCAAATTCCTCGAGACGGGGAAAGTGGAAATCACCTCGCAGAATCACGGCTTTGCGGTGGATCCCGACTCGCTGCCGGCCGATGTGAAAGTGACGCATCTGAACCTGTACGACGGCACGGTCGAGGGATTGCGGGTCGTGGACCGGCCGATTTATTCGGTGCAGTATCATCCCGAGGCGTCGCCGGGACCCCACGACGCCGATTACCTGTTCAAGCAGTTCGTCGACGACATGGAGAAGAGGCGCGGCTGAACATGCCCCGTAGGGACGATCTGAAACGCATTCTCGTCATCGGTGCCGGTCCGATCGTGATCGGACAGGCATGCGAGTTCGACTATTCGGGCACGCAAGCCTGCAAGGCGCTGCGATCGGAAGGGCTCGAGGTCATCCTCATCAACAGCAATCCGGCGACGATCATGACCGACCCGGAGATGGCCGATCGCACCTACATCGAGCCGCTCACCGTGGAGGCGGTCACCAAGGTCATCGAGAAGGAAAGGCCTGATGCCATTCTGCCGACCGTCGGCGGGCAGACGGCGCTCAATCTGGCGGTGGCCCTGTATGACGCGGGCATCCTCGATCAGTACGGCGTCCGGTTGATCGGCGCAAACGTCGACGCGATCAAGCTCGGCGAAGATCGTCTGCTGTTCCGCGACGCGATGAAAGAGATCGGCGTCGAGACGCCCGCCAGCGGGCTGGCGCGATCGACTGACGAAGCGATGCGGATCGTGAAGACCACCGGATTTCCCGCCATCATCCGGCCCTCGTTCACGATGGGCGGCGTCGGGGGCGGCATCGCCTACAACGTCGAGGAGTTTCGCGAGCTCGTCGAGCGCGGGCTCGAAATGAGCCCGGTGCACGAGCTTCTCATCGAAGAATCGGTGATCGGCTGGAAAGAGTTCGAGCTCGAAGTGATGCGCGACGTCGCCGACAACTTCGTGGTGATTTGTTCGATTGAGAACATCGATCCGATGGGCGTCCACACCGGCGACAGCATCACCGTTGCGCCGGCCCTGACCCTGACCGACAAGGAATACCAGCGCATGCGCGACGCGGCGCGGCGCATCATCAATCGCGTCGGCGTCGAGACCGGCGGGTCGAACATCCAGTTCTGCGTCAATCCCGAAGACGGGCGCATGCTCGTCATCGAGATGAACCCGCGCGTGTCGCGTTCGTCGGCGCTGGCGTCGAAAGCCACCGGGTTTCCGATCGCGAAAATCGCGGCGAAGCTGGCCCTCGGCTATCACCTCGACGAGATTCCGAACGACATCACGCGGCTCACCCCGGCATCATTCGAGCCCACCATCGACTACATCGTCACCAAGATCCCGCGGTGGAACTTCGAGAAGTTCCCGCAGGCCGATCGCACGCTGACCACCCAGATGAAGTCGGTGGGCGAGGCGATGTCGATTGGGCGAACGTTCAAAGAGTCGTTCCTCAAGGGAGTGCGATCGCTCGAGTTGGGTAAATCGGACCTGCTGCTGACGCAGCCGGGCGACGACGAAGATGACGCCTCGCTGCGGAAGAAGCTCGTCGTGCCGAACGACAGGCGGATGTGGGCGCTGTTCAGGGCGCTCGAGCGCGGCTGGACGACGGAACAGCTCCATGAGATGACTCACATCGATCCGTGGTTCCTCGAGCAGTTCAGGCAGATCTCGGAGCTCCGGCGGATTGCCGGCATGCAGGAAGTGCGCGAGCTGTCGGCAGATTTTCTGCGCACGCTCAAACGGTCGGGGTTCGGCGACGCCGAAATCGCCGCTATCTACGGTGTTCCCGAGGCGAGTATCCGCGAGCGCCGCATCGAAGAAAAGCTGGTGCCGGCCTTCAAGCGCATCGACACGTGCGCAGCCGAGTTCGAGTCGTTCACGCCATACATGTACGGCACCTACGAACGTGGCGACGAGTCGAATCCGAACGACAAGTCGAAGGTCATCATTCTTGGCAGCGGACCGAACAGGATCGGCCAGGGCCTCGAGTTCGACTACTGCTGCTGCCACGCCGCGTTTGCGCTGCGCGACGCCGGCTTCGAAACGGTGATGATCAACTGCAACCCCGAGACCGTGTCGACCGACTACGACACGACCGACCGGTTGTATTTCGAGCCGCTCACCTTCGAAGACGTGATGTCGGTCATCGAGCGCGAGGCGACGGGCGGTGGCGACGTGGCGTGTCTCGTCCAGTTCGGCGGGCAGACGCCGTTGAAGCTGTCGCTCGCATTGCAGAACGCCGGCGTGAAGATTCTCGGCACGTCTCCGGATTCGATCGATCTCGCCGAAGACCGCCGCCGCTTCGCGCAGTTGTTGTGGGATCTGGGCATCCCTCAACCGGCCAGCGGCACTGCGACGTCGCGGGAGGAAGCACGCGAGGCCGCGCAGAAGATCGGATTCCCCGTAGTCGTGCGGCCTTCGTACGTGCTGGGCGGGCGCGGAATGGCGATCGTGTACGACATGGGCACGCTCGATGGCTACATGACCAACGCGGTTGACGCTTCGCCAGAACATCCCGTGCTGATCGACAAGTTCGTCGAAGACGCCTTCGAGCTCGACGTGGATGCGGTCGCGGACGAGACCGGGGCCGTCGTGCTCGGCGGCATCATGGAGCACATCGAGGAGGCCGGCATTCACTCGGGCGACAGCTCGTGCGTCGTGCCGCCCTATCTGGTGTCGGAGCGTCATCTGGCCACGATTCGCGACTACACGCGCCGCATCGCGCGTGCGCTGAAAGTCGTGGGCTTGATGAACGCGCAGTACGCGATCAAAGACGACATCGTCTACGTGCTCGAAGTGAACCCTCGCGCGTCGCGCACCGTCCCGTATCTCTCGAAGGCCACGGGCGTGCCCCTCGCGAAAATCGCCGCCCTCGTCATGGCAGGGAAGACGCTGTCGCAGCTCGGCCTCGAGGAGGATCTCGAGGTGTCAGGCGTGTTCGTGAAGACGCCCGTGTTTCCGTTCGTCCGCTTCCCGGGCGTCGACAGCATCCTCGGTCCCGAAATGAAGTCGACGGGCGAAGTGATGGGAGGCGCATCGACGTTCGGTGCGGCATTCGCGAAGGCGCAGCAGGCATCGGGGCAGCGCCTGCCGGAAAAGGGCACGGCGTTCATCAGCGTCAACAACGACGACAAGCCGAACGTCCTGTCGATCGCGCGTAACCTCGCGGACCTCGGCTTCAACATCGTCGCCACCCGCGGCACCGCGGCATACCTCCGGGCGCACGGCATTCCCGTCGAAGTGGTTTTCAAGGTGAATGAAGGGCGTCCGAACATCGTCGATCACATTCTCAACAACCAGGTACAGCTGCTCGTCAACACGCCGCTGGGCCGGGAATCGTTCTTCGACGATCGCGCGATGCGCCGCGTGGCGATGCTGCACAACATCCCGTGCATCACGACCTTGACGGGCGCGTCGGCGACGGTCGAAGCGATCCGCGCGCTACGCGCGCAGTCGCTCGACGTCCGCGCGATTCAGGACTACCACGCCGAGATAGCTGCTAGATAAGGTCCCGGCCCGCCGCCAACGCGAAAGCCGGATCCGTCTGCCCGCAGCCGGAGCCGAGCCTACGCGATCCGTTTTCACGAGCCTAAAGCCTTGGCCTTTTGCCTTGCGCCTTGTGCCTTGTGCCTTCGTGGTAGGCACCTCGTTTGCTCCGTCGGGCGGGTGCGTTACCCGGCCGCCCTTCCCGCCATAGCGCTCTGTGCCGGCATCGCTGCCGGCATGTTCGTTTCGCCAGACCGTTTCGCATCTGCCTATTCATTTGCGCCTTCCGTTGCACTGGCGGCCGCGGCGGTGTGTTTCTTCATCAGGCGTGACCGCGCCTGCGCCGTCTTCATCGGATGCGGTTTCGTGCTTGCGGGTATGGCGCTCGGCCGCAGCGCGGATTCCGCGTCGCGAAACACACCGCTGAGCGCATTGTTCGATCGGCATCTGCCACCCGGGCAGTACCAGATCTTCAGCGACGTTCAGGCGCGGCTCCGGACAGACGCGGTGATCGGTCCATCCGGCGTGTCTCTCGACGTCGGGGTCGAACACGTCGAGATAGACGGTTCCAGGCACGCTGCATCGGGAGGCGCGTTGATCGGGGTCGGTGGAGGGCTTGCGAGCGATCAGATTTCGCAATGGCGCGCTGGCCGGCGCATCGCATTTCCTGCCACGCTCAGAAGGCCCACCGAGTACCTCGATCCTGGCGTCCCCGGCGCCGTGCGGAGTTTTGCCTGGCGTGGTGTCTCGCTGACCGGCTCGGTCAAGAGCGATCGTCTGGTCGAGGTCACTTCCGCGGGTAACGTCGTGGATGAAGCGGCGTCCGCCGCGCGATACGGCATCCGGAAAGCGATTCGCCAGACCGTCGGCCGATGGGATCAGCGCTCTGCCGCCGTGGTGACCGCAATTCTGATCGGCGATCGTGCAGGGCTTGGAGAAGAGGTGGAGCGCCGCCTGCAGGAGGCGGGCACGTACCACGTCATCGCAATTTCCGGCGGCAACATCGCCATCCTCGCGGCGCTGTGTCTCTATGTGCTCCGCGCCGCCATGGCTGGTCCCAGGGTGGCCGCCCTGATCGTGATCGGCGTGCTGACGGCGTACGCGTGGCTGGTGCAGGGCGGGTCGTCGGTGGGGCGTGCCACGCTGATGGCGGTGATCTATTTCGCGATCCAGATCTGGGATCACCGGTCGCGGCCGGCAAACGTCGCCGCGCTTGCCGCCACTCTCATCTTCTGCGCCGACCCGCTGCAGGTGGTCGACGCCGGCTTCGCTCTGACGTTCGGGGCGACGGTCGGAATCCTGCTCGGCATGGCGCGTCTCAACGGGCATCTGCCTCCGTCTGGAATCACGCGCGCGGTGGCTCAGTTGTTTGCCGCATCAGCATGTGCAGAGATTGCGCTGCTGCCGATCGGCGCACTGATTTTTTCACGCATCACGTTCGCCGGGCTTGTCGTGAACCTGGCAGCGATTCCCGCGATGACGGTCGTCCAGATCGCGGGCATGACCGCTGTCGCGCTCTCATCGCCGGCGCCAGAACTGGCGCGCGCGGCAGGCTGGATCGCTCACATGGCGGTTGAAGCGCTCATTGGCAGTGCCGCGCTCGTCGACTGGTTTCCATGGCTGACGCGCCGCGTCGCGCCGCCGCATGTTGTCGTTATCGTTGTCTATTACGCCGCACTGACCGCCGCACTGGCGACTGGGTCCGTGATCGGACCGCGCCGACGCGGTGCTGCAGTTCTGATTGCGGCGGCGTGCGGCGTCTGGATTGTTGCCGCCCCGGCGATCTCATTTGCGACGGGGGAGAAGCCTCTGAGGGTGACGTTTCTTGATGTTGGCCAGGGAGACGCGGCCCTTGTGCAGTTTCCTGACGGGCGGAATCTGAGCATCGACGCCGGCGGGCTCGTTAACACGACGTTCGATATTGCGAGCCGGGTCATCTCGCCGGCATTCTGGGCGCTGGGGGTCCGCCGGCTCGATTACATGAGCATCACCCACGGCGATGCCGATCACATCGGCGGCGCCGCCAGCCTCTTTCGCGATTTCAAGCCATTCGAGATCTGGGAAGGTGTTCCCGTGCCGCCGCACAAACCCACGCGGGAGCTGCGCGAGCTCGCCGATCGCGCAGGCACGGTGTGGAGGACGCTGCAGCCACTCGATCGCGCCAGCTTCGGGGACGTCGAGGTCCTCGTGCATCACCCGCCGCGTCCGGACTGGGAACGCCAGCGCGTGCGCAACGATGATTCCGAGGTGATCGAGATCCGGCACGCGAAAGTATCGTTCGTCTTCAGCGGCGACATCGGCAGAGAAGTCGAGACCACGATCGCCGCGTCGTTCGAACCCGCGGCAATACGCATCCTGAAAGTGCCCCACCACGGGAGCGCCACATCGAGCTCGCAACGATTTCTCGACGCGCTCCGCCCCGACATCGCGGTCATCAGCGCCGGAAAAGGCAACCCATTCGGACACCCGGCGCCTGCCGTCGTCGAACGGTACCGGAAGAGTGGGGCGGCGATCTATCGAACAGACCACGATGGAGCTGTAACGGTCGAGACCGATGGCACGACGGTAAGGGTGAAGACGTTTACAGGCCGAAGTCTCACGCTGACGACGCATGGACGGTGACACGTTCGATGGCGATCTTCGCGCGGTGCAGCGTGTGCTGCGAGACGGGCGGCGGCGGTTCGGGTTGGCGGCCGGCACGCTGGTCATGAGCTGTTATGAAGCGGGGCGCGACGGCTTCTGGATTCATCGCGCGTTGACGCAGCTGGGCCTGCGCAATCGCGTGGTGGATTCGGCGAGCATTGAGGTGAATCGGCGGGCGCGGCGCGCCAAAACGGATCGCCTCGACGCACTCAAGTTGGTGCGCATGCTGGTGCGAGTCTGTTACGGTGAGCAGCGCGTGTGGAGCGAGGTGTGTGTCCCGACCGTGGCGGCCGAAGCGGCGCGCCAGGTGAGTCGGGAACGGACGGCGCTGACGCAGGATCAGACGCGGCTGGTGAATCAGATGCGCGGTTGGCTGGCGACCTGGGGAGCGACACTGCCGGCGCGCCGGCGCGGAGACTGGTGGACGCGTGTGCGCGATTGGGCGGGCGCGGCCCTGCCCGCGGAAGTGCACGCGCGGCTCGCGCGTGCCGATCGGCGCCTGCAGGGCCTCGAGGCGCAAATTGCGGAGCTCGACACCCAACAGCAGATCGCGGTGACAACCGCGGCACCGACGAGTCCTGTGCGGCAGCTAGTCCAGCTGAAGGGTGTGGCGACCACCAGCGCGTCGGTGTTGCTCGAGGAAGGGCTCGTGTGGCGGGCGTTCCGGAATCGGCGGCAAATCGGCGGCCTGCTCGGCTTTGCGCCGACCCCGTACGACAGCGGGGACTCGGCGCGGGAGCAAGGGATCAGTCGCGCGGGCAATGCGCGGTTGCAGGCGATCAGTATTCAGCTCGCGTGGAATTGGGTGCGGTGGCAACCGGCCAGCGCGCTCACCCGGTGGTATCAGGCGAACTTTGGCACGGGCAAACGGGCGAGACGAATCGGGATTGTGGCGGTGGCCCGCAAGCTGGTCATCGCCCTCTGGCGGTACGTGACGCTCGGTGTCGTCCCTGATGGCGCGATTCTGAAAACCGCGAAAGCACGGAATGCGACAGACACGATGACACGACGAAACACGAAGACACGAAGAAACACGAAGGCACGAAACACGATGAGCCATGAAACGCACGAGCAGGAGCGGGTTCAATGTTGAAATTCCCTTCACCTCTCGACGAAGAGACCGAAGGATTCGTTATTCGAAATCCATCGATTGCGGCTTCGTGGTTCACCGCGACATTGGCCCTGGATATACGGAATCAACCTACGCCAATGCGTTGTGTGTGGAGTTGGCAGCGCGAGAAATCCCTTACTCCTGCCAAAAGGTTTTTACGTTAGATATCGAGACCAGCCAGTGGGGATCCATCGCCTCGATCTGGTTATTCGCGAGTGAGTCGTTGTTGAGCTCAAGGCGGTGAAGATCCTTGAGGCGCATCCATCGCGCTCAACTGATTGCCTACCTGAAGGCCAGCAAGATCAAAGCGGGGTTGCTGATGAACTTTGCAGGCGCGACCTTCAAGGAAGGCGTGAAGCGGGTGGTTGTGTGACCTTGCTTCGTGTCTATGTGCGTTCGTCGTTGTGGCTTCGTGGCGCCTACTTCGTGCTCTTCGTGTCTTCGTGGTTATGTCTTTATCTTCTTGGTGACGTCTTCGTGGTTACGTGCCCGTGGCCTTGACTCGCTCCCACTCGCTTTCCATGTCGTCCAGTGACACGTCTTCGAGCGTGCGTCCAGAGTGCTTGATGTTTTCTTCGAGTTTGTTGAACCTCTTCGTGAACTTCTCGTTTGCCTTGCGCAGCGCCTGCTCCGGTTCGATGCCGAGCTTTCGTGAGAGGTTGGCGATCGAGAAGAGCAGGTCGCCCATCTCCTCCTCGGCACGCATCGTGTTTTCGGGGGCTGCCGCGAGTGTCTCTTTCAACTCCGCCACTTCCTCCTCGATCTTGGCGACGACATCGTTAGTCTCCGGCCAGTCGAAACCGACGCCGGCGACGCGCTTGCCGATCTTGTAGGCGCGTAGCAGGGACGGAAGGCTCCTCGGGATGCTACCGAGCGTCGTGTTCTGCTGGCCTGAAGCGGTGCGTTCCTGGGCCTTCTGGGAATTCCAGCGGCCGAGCGCGGCCTCGGCCGATGGCGCACGTTGCTTCGACCCCGCGTCGTGAACTCGCCCGTCATCCTGGAACACGTGCGGATGACGACGTACCAGCTTGTCGGTCACGGTCCGTACGGAGTCCGCGACGGTGAACAAACCGCTCTCGGCAGCCACCTGCGAGAGAAACACTCCTTCAAAAATGTGATCGCCAATTTCTTCCTGGAGCGCCGTCATGTCCCCGCGCTCGATGGCATCGACAACTTCGTGCGCCTCCTCGAGCACGTAGTGCGTCAACGACTGGAGCGTCTGTTCCCGATCCCACGGACACCCGTCCGGCGAGCGGAGGGTCCGCATCACCGCCACGAGCTTCTCAAACTCTTCGCCTGCGTCCGCCATCATCAATCCCTTCGTGCCTTTGTGGTCTGACGTTTCCGGCCATCACGTCATCGAGCCATCGAGGTTTTGTCTTCTTGCCTTCGTGGTTCAGGCTACTCATCGTGCCATCGTGCCTTCGTGCCATCGTGCCATCGTGTGTTGCCTTCGTGTCTTCGTGTCCATGCAGTCCCATCGCGTCCATCGTGGTTTTCTTCGCGCCTTCGTGGTTTGCCTTCGTGTCTTCGCGGTTCAGGCATCCCATCGTGCCATCGTGGTTTGGTCTATGGTACCATTCGGTGTTTATGCCTGATCCGAACGTCAACTTCGCGTCGTTCGTGCTCTCGCTGGCGGCGACGGCGGCCGTGCACTTCGGCGATCGCCTCGAGCCTGGCGAGGCCGAGCCCGGCCCAGTCGATTTGCAGGCGGCCGGACAGATGATCGACATCCTCGCGCTGCTCGAAGAGAAGACGCGCGGAAACCTGACCGCAGAAGAGCGGCAGCTGCTCGAGATGGTGCTCTACGAGCTTCGGCTGCGCTTCGTCGAGGCGAAAGGCGAGGAAAAGAGAATCATCACTCCTTGAGCGCCGTTGCCAGGGTGCTCGTGTTGGGAACGGGCACGTCGCACGGCGTGCCGATGATCGGCTGCGAGTGCGACACCTGCCGCTCCACCGATCCGCGCGACAAGCGGTCGCGCGCCTCAATCCTGATTCAACCCGACGGCGGACCGTCCGTGCTCGTCGACACGACGCCGGACCTGCGCATGCAGGCGCTGACCCACGGCGTCAAGCGCGTCGACGCGATTGTCTACACGCACAGCCACGCCGATCACGTCATGGGGCTCGATGAAGTGCGCCGGTTCAACGCGATGCAGAAATCGGCGATTCCGTGTTACGCCGACGAGCGTACGTTGAATGACCTGAAGCGCATCTATGCGTACATCTTCGCCAGCGACGCACCACGGGGAGGCGGCATTCCGCAGGTCGTCCTGGCGCGCATCGCAGGTGAGTTCTGCGTGGGGCCCGCGACGTTTACACCCGTGCCGGTGATGCATGGGTCGCGTCAGATTTTTGGCTATCGCGTGGGGTCGTTTGCCTACCTCACCGATTGCAGCGGAATTCCAGACGAGTCGTGGCCGCTGTTGAGTGGCGTCAAGACCCTGGTGCTCGACGCGCTGCGCGTGCGGCCCCATCCGACACATCTTTCCGTCGATCAGGCGCTCGCCGTGGTCGCGCGCGTCAAGCCGGAGCGCGCGTGGTTCACGCACATGTGCCACGATCTGCCGCATGCCGCCACGTGCGCGCAACTGCCGGCGGGCGTGCAGTTGGCATATGATGGCCTGACTTTCGAGATCGATCTTTGATGCAGGTCATCCATTTCCCGGACGATCCTCGGCCGGCTCGCTGGTACCAGCCCGTTCTCGCGCTGGGCAATTTCGACGGCATGCATCGGGGACATCTCAAGATCATCGAACGCGTCAGACGCGGCGCGGAAGAGCGCGGGGCCACGGCTGTTGCCATGACGTTCGAGCCGCATCCGTCGAAGATCGTCAGGCCCGACAAGGCCCCGCCGCTGCTCATGACGCCGCAGCAGAAGCTCGAATCGCTTGCGCGCGCCGGCATGCACGGCGTGGCGATTGTGCGGTTCACGCCCGACCTGGCGCGCTGGGAGCCTGAGGCGTTCGTCCGCACGGTGCTGGTCGAATGGCTGCGCGTGGCGGAGGTCTGGGTGGGCGCGAATTTTCTTTTTGGACACGACCGGTCGGGCAATTTCTCGCTCTTGCGCAGCCTTGGCGCGCGCTACGGGTTTCGCGCGGAGAAGATCGACCCCGTGCGCTACAAAGACTTCGTCGTCAGCAGCACGCGCGTGCGCCGGCTGATTACCGAAGGCCGGGTGGATGAAGCGGGAGCGCTGCTGGGCCATCACTACGCCATCGATGGGTCCGTCGTGCAGGGACAGAAGCGCGGCCGCGAGTTGGGTTTTCCGACGGCCAATGTCTGCGCGGACAACGAGCTGATTCCACCAAATGGCGTCTACGCCACGACGATGATCGTCGATGGGGTGGCGTATCCATCGCTGACCAACATCGGGACGCGGCCGACGTTCGAAAGCGGCGAGGAGAGCGTCATCGAGACGCATGTGCTGGGGTTCGACAAGGACCTCTACGGGGTCAAGGTGCGGATCGGTTTCGTGCTGCGTCTGCGCGACGAGAAGAAATTCGATGGGATCGACGCACTGAAGTTGCAGATTGACGCGGATCGGACGCGCGCGCGCGACCTGTTCGATCGCATGGGTTTGTAATGCGCCTCTACAACACACTGACGAGAACCGAAGAAGAGTTCACACCGTCCGACGACAACCTCGTGCGGATGTACGCGTGCGGCCTCACCGTCTACAGCCGCGGCCACATCGGCAACTTCCGGACGTTCGTGGCCGTCGACGTCCTGCGGCGCACGCTGCGGCACCTCGAGAACTACAACGTCCGCCAGGTCGTGAACTTCACGGATGTGGACGATCGGACGATTGCCGGCTCGCAAAAAGCCGGAACACCGCTGCGGGAATACACCAACCAGTGGATCGACGCGTTTCTCGAAGATGCCCGGGCTCTCGGCCTGGAGGACGTCGAGGAACGCCCGCGGGCGACCGATCAGGACAATCTCGACGCGATGGCGAAGCTCGTCCGCGATCTCGAAGCGCACGGCCACACCTACAAGAGCGACGGATCGGTGTATTTCAAGATTGCGACGCTGCCGCAATACGGCCGCCTCGCCCGGCTCGATCACGATGGGCTCAAGGCCGGCGCCCGGATAGATTCGGACAACTACGACAAGGACAACGCGCGTGATTTCGTCCTCTGGAAGGCCACGAAAGACGCCGGCGAGCCGAGCTGGGACTTTGGCTTTGGACCAGGCAGACCCGGCTGGCATCTCGAGTGTTCGGCGATGGCGCTGCGGCTGCTCGGCACACCGCCAATCGACATCCATTGCGGCGGCGTCGATCTCATTTTTCCTCATCATGAAAATGAGATCGCGCAAAGTGAAGGGGCGACCAACAAACAGTTCGCGCGATTTTGGATGCACGTCGAACATCTCCTCATCGATGAAGAGAAGATGTCGAAGTCGCTCGGCAACGTGTTCAATCTCCCCGACATCGTCGCGAAGGGCTACCGTCCGTCCACCTTGCGCTACCTGCTGCTGTCGACGCACTACCGCAAGCAGGTGAAGTTCAGCTGGGACGCGATGAGCCAGGCGGAGGAGTCGCTGCGGCGGCTGGCGGATTTCGTCGAGCGTCTCGACCGCGTGACGGCTGCGGGGGCGCATCCCGAAATCGAGACGCGAGTGTCCGAGGCCCAGGCGCAATTCAAGGAAGCGATGGAGCAGGACCTGAACACCTCTGGTGCGCTGGGTGTGATGTTCGAGCTGGTCCGTACGCTCAATACCGCGATCGATAGTGGGGAGCTCGCCGCCGGAGACGTGCCTGTCGTAAAAGCCGCGTTCGATCGTTTCGACGCGGTGCTCGGCGTGATCGCGCTGCGCCGACAGGAGGACCAGCAGACGGAATTACCGGCAGAAGAGATTGATCGTCTGGTCGCCGCGCGTCAGGATGCGCGCCGCCTCCGCGACTTCGCTGAGGGCGATCGCATCCGGCAGCAGCTTTCGAGGCTGGAATCGTGCTGGAGGACTCGCCGGCGGGGACACGGTGGAAGAGGAAGTAAAGAGGCACAAGGCACAAGGCAAGGCAAGAGGCAAGAGGCAAGGGGATTGCTCCCACTGCCGAAATGGATCAGCGGCAGTCTTTGGGCAAGCGTGGCGAAGATCTGGCCTGCGAGGAGCTCGAGAAGCGCGGGTATACGATTGTGGACCGGCGGTTTCGCACGCGCTGCGGCGAAATCGACATCGTCGCGCGGGACGCGGGCGTGCTCGTGTTCGTCGAGGTCAAGACGCGGTCTGGCGGCAATTTCGGCACACCGTTCGAGTCGGTCACGTGGCAAAAACGGCAACGTCTCAGCCGGATGGCCGCGTCATACGTCCTTCTGAAGCGGATCGCAGACGTTCCCTGCAGATTTGACGTCGTCGCTATTCTCGAGGACAAGGGCGCGCGCACGATAGAATTAGTCAGGAGCGCATTCGATATGGAATCACTTTCCCGATAGTTCATGGCCGACCTCAGAAAAGATCCCGTCACCGGCCGCTGGGTCATCATTTCGACCGAGCGCCAGAAGCGTCCCAGCGATTTTCAAATCGAAACCGTCACCATCAAGCCCGACGAGTTGTGCCCGTTCTGCGAGGGGCACGAGGACAAGACGCCCCCTGAAATTCTCGCCTACCGGAACGGCACGCCCGGGAACACGCGAGGATGGGACGTGCGCGTCGTCCCGAACAAGTTCCCCGCGCTGCGCGTCGAAGGCGATCTCGATCGCGAAGGTGAAGGGCTGTTCGATCGCATGAACGGCATCGGCGCGCACGAAGTCATCATCGAAACGCCGAATCACGGCCAGACGCTGGCGACGATGAGCGAGCCGGAGATTGAAAAGGTGTTGTGGGCGTGGCGCGATCGCGTGCTCGATTTGAAGCGCGACTTCCGCCTGCGGCATATTGTCATCTTCAAGAACCATGGAGCCGCCGCGGGGGCGACGCTCGAACACGCGCATTCACAGCTGATTGCGCTGCCGATCGTGCCGCGCGAGATGCGCGAGGAGCTGCACGGCGCCAGGCACCATCATCAGATCAAAGAGCGCTGCGTGTTCTGCGACATCATCCGGCAGGAAACGAAAGACGGCTCGCGAGTGATATCCGAGTCAGCCGATTTCGTCGCGCTGGCGCCGTATGCGCCGCGGTTTCCGTTCGAAACGTGGCTTCTCCCGAAGCGTCATCGTGCGCGGTTCGAGGAGACGACGCCCGGAGAGTTCGGCGGTCTCGCGCGCATGCTCAAAGACACGCTGGCGCGCATGAACGTGACGCTCCTGACGCCGCCATACAACCTGATCGTCCACAGCGCGCCGCTGCAGGACGACGCGGGGGAGTTCTACCACTGGCACGTCGAGGTGATGCCGAAGCTGACGCGCATCGCCGGGTTCGAGTGGGGGACGGGGTTCTACATCAATCCCACGGGGCCGGAAGAAGCGGCGGAAGTATTAAGAAAGACAAGAGTTTAGGCGCGAGGCGTTTGATTGCGGCGCGTCCGATGTGGTATTTTTATTGGCTGCAGAGCGGGAATAACTCAGTGGTAGAGTGCGACCTTGCCAAGGTCGAAGTCGCGGGTTCGAATCCCGTTTCCCGCTCCATTATTTTGATACGTGCGCTGTCGCTTCGCGACGCGCACCTGTGCCTTCGCCGCCTTTGGCGGCTCGGCTTTGGTTGTGGCGACTGTTCCCCGGGCGCGTCCTCCGCTACATGGGCTCATCGGCCCATGCCGCTTTGGACGCTTACCTGAGCGTTGCATTCCGACGCATGAGCGATCGATTATGACTTCTCCCAATGCGTTACCCATACGCCTCATCGAACGCTGTTGTCCGGTCGCATAGTCCTGCTGACCGAACTCTCCGCTACAGTACATAGCCATCGTACGTGCTACCGTCGTGTCCGGCTTCAGCCGGACCGTGATCCCGTCAGAGGGCGCCGTCGCCAAGTGGTAAGGCAGAGGTCTGCAAAACCTCCATCCCCGGTTCAAATCCGGGCGGCGCCTCCAATTTTTCAGTTCAAATTTGATCGTTTGTGCGCCAGCAGCACAAGCGCATGCCTTGCAATTGGACTACGGTGGACTACAAACCGTAGACGGCCACGGTGGTCGCATCCTCCAAATCACTGTGGGCGAAGCGCTTTGCTGTTCGCGAATTGGAAAAGGGCGCAGTTCACAGGACCTCCACCTCCGGCCTCGCATACTCCGCGGCTGACCCAGTCATGCAGGCGGTACGTTCCGGTGTTGTGCTCGCCGAAGTCCGCCATTACTGCGCGACGAGCGCTAGGCGATGCAGGTGTTCGTGCACGATCGCACGACGAGAGAATCTCGTACGAGCCGAGACGCGTGCCGTTGGACAAGGGCATGAGTTCGGGCCTGCTTCCAGTGCTGGGGCCCAAGTTGGGCAAAGAACGGACGACGCACGCAACCCGTCATCCAGCCATTTCGCAGGAATCGTCCGCTGCGCTGCGTAGGCCATGCACGACTTGCAGGCGGCGTCGCCGCACCAGCATCGGACGAACTCTGAACACCCTGGCCGCTACATCGGGCTGCGCATCGACGCCGGGATGAACCACGCCGGAGGCCCCATGTCCGCGATGCAGCTAGCGTCCGGCGTCAGTGCAGGATCGGCCAGGAAGTCGATCATCATGCTGTGTGCGCACGGCGAGAGGCGCGCGATGAAGTGCCCGATTCCGGGAAACGCGAACGACCAGCTGTTACGCAGGGTCCGCCCGGCGATCTGTGCGTACGCCGGAGGGGTTCGAGGATCGTATTCACCGGCGAGAATGAGCGTCGGCACGTCGCTCACCACCGGCCTGGCCGCGCTACGCGGAGGCTCGGTCGCTCCCCAGCCCGCGCAGATGCGTAGCCGCGCGTCCTCGTTCATGACCCGAGCGATCTCGGCGCGGACCGTCCGCTGCGCCGCGAACACTTGCGCCGCTGACGTCCGGCTCACCATGTCGCCGCAATTCACCGAATAGAACATCCCCTGGCTATATCCATCGTCGAACGTGAGCAGGCTCGTGGCCTGGGATATCAGCGTGAAATCGCCATTTCGAATGCTCGCAGTCGCCAGCGGGACGAAGGGAATTAGGGCAGCGTCGGTCAGTGCCTCGCTGAGTGTGCGGATGAGGCGATCCCCGGTCAGCAACACCGTGTAGATCGCGCCTGTGCGAGGGTGTTGCGCCAGGAAGCTGGCCGGAGTCCTGTTCAGCTCTGCGACGAGGTCATAGAACAGTGCTTCCAGCCCGGGGTACGCCGAGGCGCACGCGGCGTCGGCGGCACAGCCGTCGAACAGCGCTCGAAACGCCCGCTCGGTGTTGGACGCACGATCCTCCACCTGGTTCACCGAAGGAGGCAGGGCCGACTCCAGGACGAGGCTGTGAACGATCTCGGGGAAGTCCTGCACGACTGCGAGGCCGAGGCGGGTGCCATAGGACAGCCCCCACACGTCGACCTGATCGTATCCGAGCGCAACGCGGATGTCGTTGACATCGGCCGCGTTTGCGGCGGTGGTGTAGGCGGCCAGCTCGATGCCGTTCGCGAGGAGGCGATCGCGGCACGCGAACGCCGCGTGAACCGTGTCTTCGGTCTCCTGCTCGCGAGTCTGATGACTCCCGATCGTTCGGTACTTCAGGTCGATCAACTCTTCACAGCTGAGAGACGGACGCGAGAAGCCGACGCCGCGCTGATCGAACACGACGAAGTCGCGACCGTCGGTGAGATCTCGCGCGAACGATTCAGAAACCCCAGGGCCAAACCGTTCGAGAATGGAGGTGCCCGGCCCGCCGCCCAGGAACACCAGCGGCGGCCGCGCGACGACAACGGGACTCCTGAAAACCGCGACCGCGAGCCGGATCCACCTCCCCGTTGGGCGCCTCCGATTTTCCGGCACCAGCACGACGCCGCAATCGAGCGTGCGACCTTCGACCTGGTCCGCGGCAGGCGTGAATGGACACGGTGACGGCTCGAAGCGCGGACTCACAGCCAGTGTGGCCGGTGCAGCGACGAGGGTGGCGTCCACGTCGAACGCGCAGGTCCCACCGACAGTTGCAACGGCTGCGAGTAGTGACAGCGTCGACTTGAACGAGATCATGAAACATCCCTCTTCTGTTAGGCGCAAGTTGAGCCTGCTCAGGACTGGTCGTGTCCCCGGCTCACCACGTCATCGTCGTCGCCGCCGGAGCCGCACGGTTCGGCCGGCCGCGTCGCCCGAGTTGCTGGACTCATCGAGCCGCGATGGTCTCCTTGATCCAGTCTTGAACGTATTTGGTGTCGGCCCGAGCGTGCGTCTCTTCCTCGTTGGCCGCGCAGGTGTCGCCCGCGTCGCTGATGGTCGCGACGATGCGCTGCTGCGAGCCCACGTGCACGAAGATCGGCCCGCCGGAATCCCCGTAGCATCCGCCGCTAGGTCCTTTGTTCCAGGACGCCCAATTCGCGTCGATAACCCCTTCGTACGTCATGATTCCGATGCGGCGCGAGTCCGAATACACGAAGTCCCCACCGTTGTAGTCGGTCGTGCCGTATCCGGCGAACGCCATCGGCGTGTTGACATTGAAGATGTTTTGCAGCCTCTCGACGGACTGGAGCATGTTTCTGGGAGCCAGCTTCGACGGGGTGATCCCGGGAACCTGGTTGGCGAGGAAGATGAGGCCGGTATCCTGGATGCCCGGGTCGCCGCCGTCGCCCGTGCACGGCCCCATGCAGTGGGGCATCGTCGGGTGAACTGCCGTGCCCGCAAAGTCGATCCACGTGGACTCATCCATCGTGTTCTCGCGATCGAAGCTGGCCACCGCGCGCAGCCATGGGGGCTGGCCGTTCTGTGCGCTCGAAGCGACGCAATGACCCGCCGTCAAGGCCACGTCGGGCTCGATGAGGGTGATCGTGCAACTGTTGAGGATGGTGCCGATAGGAAAGCCGCGCGGGTTCGGCGCGCTGACGATGAAGATCATCCTGCCAACGCTCTCGTAGGCGTTGCCTGTATCGGCGAATCCATTGATGACCCCGCGTGCAGACGGGGACGGCTGTCAGGAAGCCGGCGCCGATGATCCCCAGAACAGTGACGGTGACTCGTGAAAACGCGTGGTCCTTCATGTGGCACCCCTCATGCGCCGCGAGGCGCGCGACCTCGCGACGTGCGAGGCCTCTATTGCCGTGCACGATGAGCGCGGAACGCCACCGAATCAATGACGGGCGCATGAAAACAGTGCGGCGACCGATGTAACGGCGCAAGTCTCACGATGACATGTAGATACGGCGTCGAGGTCACCGGGCGTGTTACGATCCGGCGCGTCGCGCACGACCGACGACCCACGTCCCAATGACCGATCCCGAAGCTGCACTCGTTCGCTTTGGCGCGTTCGAGCTGGATCTGCGCACTGGCGAGCTGCGTAAGAGCGGCGTCAAGATCCATCTGTCCGATCAGCCGTTTCAGGTGCTCAGGACACTGCTGGATCGTCCAGGCGACCTCGTCACCCGCGACGAGCTGAGACAGCGTCTGTGGGCGGCAGAAACGTTCGTCGATTTCGAGCGCGGCCTGAATGCCGCCGTTCGCCGGCTGCGAGATGCGCTTGGCGACTCGGCGGACGTGCCGCGGTTTGTCGAGACGCTGCCCCGCCGCGGCTATCGGTTCATCGCTCCGGTCAGCAGGCAGCCGGATCCCGGGAAATCAGAGCCGCTGGCTCCCGAGATCGCGGACGAAGCCATCCCGACACTGAAATCACGGCGGCCCCGCGGCCGATTCGTCCGTGGGGTCCGCTGCTAATCGCCGGCATGGCCGTAGTGCTCGCGGCCGTTCTCTGGGCATCGGGTGCTTTCCCAACGTATCCGGCGCCCCAATCGCCTCCAGCCACCGACCGCTTCATGTTGGCGGTGCTTCCCTTCCAGAACATGACGGGAGATCCCGCTCAGGAGTACATCAGCGACGGGATGACTGAAGAACTCATCTCGCAGCTGGGTCGGCTGGATCCCTCACGCCTGGGGGTCATCGCCAGGACCTCGGTCATGCGATTCAAGAACACCACCAATGCTGCAGACCGAATCGGCTCCGACCTTGGGGTGAGCTACCTGCTCGAGGGGAGCGTCCGAACGACCACCGACCGTATCGGCATCACCGTCCGGCTGATCGAAACGAAGACCGCCAGTCAACTGTGGGCCGGACAATACGAGCGCGACGTCCAGAACCTGTTGACGCTTCAACGAGAAGTCGCTGAGGCAATTGCCGGCGCAAATCACCACCAGCCTGGGCGTGACGCGTTCGACCGTCAATGCCGACGCCCGGCGGCATTCAGCCATCCCGGAGGCCTACGAGCACTACCTCCGGGGGCGCTATCACTTGTCCAGGGACACCACAGACGGAATCCACAAGGCGCTGGAGCACTTTCAGAGAGCCATCGACTTCGACGCGTCCTATGCCCTCGCCTACAGTGGCCTGGCTGACACCCTTGTCGACCTGGGCAACGCCGGCTTCCGGCCGATGAGCGACGCGCATCTGCTGGCCAGAGCCGCCGCGCTGAAAGCGCTCGCCATCGACGACCTGCTCGGGGAAGCGCATAACTCGCTGGCAGTGATTACCACCGGGTACTACCGGGAGTGGGCCGACGCCGACCGCCATTACAAGCGCGCGATCGAGCTCAACCCCAACGACGAGAAAGCCCTCCGCAATTATTCCTTTCATCTCGCCTGCATGGGACGACACGAGGAGTCAATCGCGTTCGTCAAGCGCTCGAGGCGGCTGAACCCGGTATCGCCGGTGGCGCAGTTCCAGCTGGCGATGAACCTGTACCTGGCCCGTCGCTATGAGGATGCCATCCGGGAAGCGGTAGCCACGCTCGATCTCGCTCCCGGCTTCGGTCCTGCCCACATCCTCCTCGGCCGCGTGTATGTGGCGCAAGGTATGCCCGATCGGGCAGTCCGGGAACTGGAGCGTGCCCGCGCCCTGATGGGGCCTCGCCCCGACGTGATCACGCCGCACGCCTACGTTCTGGCTCGGGCGGGACGCCAGCTCGAGGCGCGTGCGATGCTCGACGAGTTGCGGCGCATCTCGAAACCTCGGGACCCGGCGCCCATTCGCATTGCCTTCTTGCACATCGGCCTTGGCGAGACCGATCGAGCCTTCGAATGGCTCGACAAGGCCATTGACGCAAGGGACTGGCAGGTGGCGCTGCTGAATGTCGAACCCGCTTTCGACACGCTGCGATCCGATCAGCGCTTTGCGGCGCTGGTCGAGCGCGTCGGGCTTCCGCGATACGCGCATGTTCGACGATGATCGTCGCTTTCTTACGCGAGAGTGCATGGAAGCAATGACCTGGCGCGGCGGGACGTACGAGCCTGCGTCGTGATCGACGGCGACCGCGTAGACACCTGCCGGACCATGCCGGTCGGATCCGAAGATGTGGATGTGGACTCGACGTATCTCGATGGCCGCCGCGAGGAGACTCGGTGACGTCGGCGACGGCAAGCGGCGCGGAGTGCAGCAATCGCCGGCAGCCGTAGTCCAAACGTAGTCCAATAGGGCCCTAACACGAGGCAAGACGGGGGAGCTGGACAGACCAGAAGACCAGCACGAGACAACACGATTCACAACCCCGTTGAATCTGCAAAACCTCCATCCCCGGTTCAAATCCGGGCGGCGCCTCCAAATTCCGGTTTAAATTCGATCGTTTGCGCTCCAGCAGCACAAGCGGATGCCTTCCAATTGGACTACGGTGGACTACAAACCGGCCATCGATCGCCGTGGCCACTGCCGTAATCCGCTGATTCAGAATGAGGTTGAGTGTTTGGGATTTGAAAAGGTGGAGGTTCAGGCGCCCCCCAGAGCGGATTCGCGGCTGACATCGTTCGAATCAACGCGCGGAGTTCTTGAGTGACAGTCGGCCTACCCGTTCTACGACGGCTTTTCCACGTCCAGAACAGTCGGAACCCGCGCCGATGCCACGCGATGACGGTGTCCGGTTTGACGATCACGAGCACCGTCCGCCACTCGCTCCAGGCTCGTGAAAGCCATGCCCAGAGCAGCCGGTCGAATCGTGTCAACCGAAGCCTACGCCCATGCGATCGATTGAGGACATCGAGTTGATGCCGTAGCGCGAGGATCTCGAGCTGCAAGGTCGCTCGCGAACGACCGCAATCTCGAAGCGTCGTGAGGAAAAAACTGAAGACCGACATCGCTCAGAAGACTACCTATTGGCGGGCTGCAACAGCAATGATTTCAAGAAGAAGCGGATTTCTGGTAGGTACACCATTCTCGGAGGCCTTCATCACGAGTATCGTCTCGAGCGGATCGCCGCATGAGCTGACTTCGGACGGCCGTCGTGAATTTTTGCGGGGGACAACTAAGCCAGCTCTTGAAAAGGTCGCCAAACGCTTGAAGCTGAAGGACCATGGTCTGTTCTCAAAAGGGCGGGCAATCGACGGGCTGGCGAACGGATCGTCTCGCGAGGAGTTAGCGCTCTTAGTCCTCTCAGGCACAGACGAGCTAGTTGCAGAAGTTCGTCCAGTGCGGCGAGGTTCATACAACTGTGGCTCAGGAAGAACACGGAGAACTCAAATGCGTACGTGTCATTGCGGCTCGTCAGCGGAAGCTCCAACGTCGTGACATGTCGCGCGCTTATTCCGAGTAAGCCTTATCCAGCTGGAGTGCGAATTCTCGGACTCGGACCGACTTGCTCGTACCAAAAGCCATCTGCGCGGCGGTCGAGCCTGAGGAGATACAGCTTCTGCCCGGATCTCCGGGCGAGGCTGCCGGTGACCACTACCAAATCGCCCGGCTTGAACGTGCTGGCCGTGACGCCAATCGAGACAAGCTCCCTGCGGTTATCCATCTCGAGCTGCCACCGTTGCGCTTCACCGGTGCGACCCTTGACGTCGATGAACAGGAACGGGTGTGGATTAACGAGTTGGAACTCCACGACAATGCCCTCGATGGTCACTTGGCGACTGCTATCGTATAGACTCGAAATCGAATGATGCGCGTGGGTCGCGGTACCGCCAAGGGCAATTGCCGCAGCGACCAAAAGCGCCCATCGTTTCATTGAGCGATCATATTCCAATCACACACGTCGCAATAACGGCGCATCCGTGTCCCTACCAGAAACTGGTCCCTGACCAATAACTCCATTGGAACGGTGAAAACCACTTGCGATTCTGCCGGATGCTTCCGGCATCACTCACTCGCGTGTGAAATCGCGAAGGGGCCTCAACGGTCACTCGTGAGCACGAAAACGGACGTGTGCGCCCGACGCCATGGGCGAAGTGGAGCAGGGAGTGGCGAGACTACGCGGCGCGTTCGTAGCGGTGGTGCAAGCCGCCGACCTGTGGATGGCGACGACGCGGCCCGCCGTCAGCAGCGCGACGGGACGTGGAAGGGGTGCATCCTTGTCCAGCCCGAGGTGTGTTCCCGTTCGCGAGTTAGTAGGAGACGAACGCGTTCAGAATGCGCCGAAGGCCGGCAGCCGATAGCACGATGACGTGATCGAGACACTCGCGTCGGACCGATCCGATGAATCGTTCAGCATAAGCGTTCTGCCAGCGGACGCCCGGCGCCGTCAGGACTTCCTGCATGCCGAGGGTCTTCACGTGTGCATGGCGAATTGCTAAATCGTGAGCAAATGCTTGGGCATAGCGATGTTGTTGCCATCGTCCCGTGCGCGATCTGACCGTCCTGTTTCTCCATCTGCTGGCGACGCTCGCCCGACTCGCCGGTCCCGGCGGCGCGCGTTCCGTCGTCGCCGAATCCGTGCTCGTCAAGCACCAACTGCTCATCCTCAATCGGTCCCGGAAACGGTCACCGCATCTCCGTCTCTCGGATCGCATGGTCGCCGGCGTGTGTGTACTCCTCATCCTCGACGCGCACTTTGCCCTACAATCGGTGGAGACGGTCACAGATGCGCTGGTCCTGAACGGGCGAGGCGCGACTCCAGGAGGTCGAACATGATTCAGAGATTCCTTCCGGCCACAGCGCTTTCGCTCGTGGCTCTCACAATTCTCGCGACCACGACGCTCGCACACCATGGCTGGAGCGAATACGACGAGAAGACGCCCCTAACTGTGGCCGGGAACATCACCGAGTCGAGCTACACCAACCCGCACGGCACCATCAAGCTGCGCGCTACCGATGGCGGCAAGGTGTGGGACGTAGTGCTGGCGCCGGTGGCGCGCATGCAGACGCGAGGCCTGACCGAAGCAATGCTGAAGCCCGGGACGGTCGTGACGGTGCTCGGATATCAGCATCGCAAGACCACCACCGAAATGCGGGCGGAGAACATCACGGTCGACAAGAAAAAGGTCGAACTGCGTTGATGCTCGAGGGCTGGGTGAGCCTCATGGTCGCCATAGAGAATAACGCGCTCGCAACATGGCTGCGATCTTCGGCATGGGGCTATCCAGCGGTGGAGACCCTGCATATCTTGGGTCTGGCGCTGCTCTTCGGTACGGCAGTGGCCTTCGATTTGCGCCTGCTGAGCATGCCATCTTCGCTGCCTGTGGACGGGGTCGCGCGGTTCCTGTTGCCGCTGGCGCGGATCGGATTCGCCCTAGCCGTCGTCTCGGGACTCGTCCTATTCATAATGCAAGCCCGGACGTTCGGCGTGATGCCGCTCTTCTTCGTCAAGATGGCCACCGTCTCAATCGCCGTGACGAATACGATGATCTTCCACCGCGGTATCTTCACGTCGGTACGTCGATGGAGCGGTGCATCCCGTACGCCGCGTCGTGCGCGAATTGCCGCCGTCGTGTCTCTCGTGTGCTGGACGCTGGCGCTGGCCTGCGGAAGGTTTCTCGCTTACGTGTGACGGGACGGCATGACGATGGCGACTTCCAAAGCGGCTGCCAGGCGTGGAACGCGATCGGATAGAGCACTATCCGGAGTACGCCCTAGCGCACCGGGCCGACACGTTCGCGCGGAGAATACTCTTTGCACCATGCTTATGGGAGAGAAGAGTGATGCCTGAGACCCAGGAACCCAAAGCGAATCCGTCCGGGGCAACTGACAAAACAAAGGAACGCGAAAAGAAATTCGACGAGGAAGGTGGAGACCAGCCGCAGGCACCATCTCAGCAGGAAGTAGATGCTGAGCTTGAGAAGGCACGGGAACGTGAGTCAGCATCGCGGTAGGATTGGCCACTCAGCATGGGCAGTGAGGGCCCGTGGTCCGCAAATACTCCGTCGGCCGATCTGCAGGTTGTACTCCGCAATAAAATCACGCCGCGAGCTGTTTCAGTCGGTATTCGTGGGGGAGCTCACAGAAGTCGGTTTGGTGTGCATTTTGGCAGCTGTGATCAACACTCTGGGCGATGGGGTTCCGGCGGGCGGGATGGGCCGAGAAACCCTCTCAGTCCATGTCGTAGTCCAGATGTAGTCCAATAATGCCCAAATACCAGGCACAACGGGGAAGCTAGACCGACCAGAGACCAGCACGAGACAACACGATTCACGACCCCGTTAAATCTGCAAAACCTCCATCCCCGGTTCAAATCCGGGCGGCGCCTCCAATCAATAACTTACCGTGACGCTGTTCGCGTCGAAGGCCCGATGTGAACAGGAATGTGAACAACCGAGGGCATACGGCATTGATTTGGCACTTCAGCGCCCAGATTTATCGATCCGCCGGCGCAGAATTGAAGCAGCTCCACAGACGCCTCAATCTCCGTCTTCCGAATGGAAACACTTTCGACGTTCACGCCAAGCGGAATGTCCTTATCACGGGCGTAGTCCCACACCTCTGCGAAGATGCGTTCGCACAACTCCAGCGATTTCGCCAGCGGATCTGCAGCGAGACGAAGTTCATTCTCCAGCCACCTCGGAAAGGCAATGCCGAGCCACTTCATGAAAGCCAGCGTCTTCTGAGAGCCGCACGGTGAAAACGTGAGAATGATGGGCAGAGGCACTCCACCCTTACTGCGAACGGCAAGAGCGTAGTCAGACAAAAGCGACTTCGTGGACGCAACATCGTAAACGGCCTGTGTGACGAAAAAGCGACAACCTTGCTCCGTCTTTGCAAGGAGTCGCTCATGCTCATCGAGTCTCCGGGCATGCCGCTCGGCGATCGCTATTCCGCCGAGGAGGAGGTCAGGAGTGTACTGTCGCGCCAGAGCGTATGCGTCCATTAGAGAAAGCCCTGCATTCGAACGGTTGCTTGGTGCGCCTACGAGCACCGATAATTGCGATGGGCTAATGCTTCCGAGCCACTGGACGAATTCGGTGGCCGTATCTCGATTTACGCATCGGTAAACGATTTTAGGCACGGTAAGGCACGCAAGGTGCTGATGAGCGTAAGCCTCGGGACTCAGAGTAGGCAAAAACGGAAATGGCCGCTCTGTCGAGGTCCGTTCGGTCTCGTCTTGGATGTCATAGATAATCAGGCCGTCGACCGGCAGCGACCCAAGCCGCACTACCTGTTGGGCCACGATGGCCTCCAACTGCTCCGGTGGCGTCGCCTGCTTGGGAGGAGCAAAGCCATAGAGGCAAATTCCGGACTTCCGCGAGCGCAGCTTATCCGCGAGGGAACTTATCATCGGCGTCTTCATCTCGTCTGGCGTCGAAGCATAACGCGGGACGGTCTGGAAGAGAGCAATGCTCGCCAGGGCTTCTTCGAGCCTGAGCAGGTCGCAGCCGTCCTCAGGCACCTACCGGAGGCCCCGGCCGTCAGGAACCTCGAACGCAGAGAGCAATTTTCGGGCGCCTCATGAGCTTGCCTGCATCGGCGCCATGTTGGCCATTACCCGGATCACGCCTGAGACCTCTGCCGATATGTATACCCTCGCGCTCGCGGGCGAGCCACAAGCGACGGCGATCGTGAAGGGACCCGCGTACGAGGGCGGCCCGCAATTCTCTCCAGATGGACGATGGCTGGCGTATGCCTCCGACGAGTCGGGCGCATCACAAATTTATGTGCGTCCGTTCCCGGGTCCGGACCGGCGTTGGCTGGTGTCCACACAAGGCGGAAGACAACCGCGCTGGAATCGGAATGGGAAAGAGGTGTTCTACCGCGACGGCAACAAGATGATGGCCGTTGATGTGTCCACGCGTCCAGACCTGGTGCTCTCGCCGCCCCGATTGCTCTTCGATCAGCGTTACGCCTTTGGCGTTGGCGTGACGACCCCCAACTACGACGTCCTCGACGAGGGTTTCGTCATGGTGAAAAGCGAGTCGGGCTCTGGCCGTCTGAACATTGTGCTCAACTGGTTCGACGAGCTGAAGGCGCGCGTGCAGACCGGCAAATAGGTTGCGGATTGTGTCTCCGCCCCGCGAGCTTACTCAGCGCCAATCTGCGGAACAACCCCGCCTCATCGAAGATTCCGAGCACCGTCGTCACCTTTCCATTCACTCGCGGGCGGCCAGCTGTGTCGTTGAGAAGTAGTTGAGGATTGCGTCTTCGTACCCTGCAGGCTCGTAGGCACCGGTCTCCGCCACACGGTTGTACTCGGCGCGACAGTCGCCAGCGGCAATCCGCTGCAACATCGCCACGAGCGAATCGATCTCGTCGCGGGTGTTGTACAGGCCGAGGCTGACGCGCACCATTCCCGGTCGGGCAAATCGGTCGGCTCCACCACGCACGCCTTGCCAGCCAGCGCGTTCCGATGGTTCGAGCCCCAGCAAGAGCGACACGTATTGCTGCGCGCAGAAGCAGCCGCTGCGCACACCGATGCCGCCTTCGTAACCCAGGATGGCGGCGACGAGGGCGTGCGGCAACGCACCAACGTTGAATGCGAGCACACCAAGTCGATCGTTGTCGTTCACAGCGGAGCCCCCGCCGTAGACGGTGACGCCAGGAACCGAGCGCACTTGCTCGAACGCGTAGGCCGCAAGCGCATGCTCGTGCTGCGCCACGCTCTCCATCCCAGCGTCCATCAGCGTCTTGGCCGCGACAGCCATCGCCACCGCGCCGACAACGTTAGGGCTGCCGGCTTCTTCGCGATCGGGTAGTGCGGCCCAGGACACCTCGGTCGGGGTGACGATATCGACGGTGCCGCCTCCGCTATGCTCTGGCGCGCCGTGCTCGAACGTGTCGCGCCAACCGATCAGGGCGCCCGTGCCGAAAGGCGCGTACATCTTGTGCGCTGAGAGGACAACGTAGTCGAGGTGCTCGGGGCTGTCGACCGGCTTGACGTCGATAGGGCGGTGAGCCGCCAGCTGGGCGGCATCGACGACGATCCTGGCCCCGACAGCGTGCGCCTTTCGCGCCAGTCGGTGGACAGGCTGAAGGAAGCCCGTGACATTCGACGCACCGCTCACCGTTATCAACGCGATGCGCTCGCCGTACGCCGCGATCAGCCGATCGACATCCGCCTCGTCGAGGCGTCCTTCGCGAGTCACCTTCGCACGAACAACCTCGGCCCGGCCACGCCAGGGAAGATCGTTCGAGTGGTGCTCCATGACGGTCGAGAGCACCACGCTCCTTTTCGGCAACGGGTAGCGACGGGCGAGCTTGTTGAGTGCTTCGGTCGTGTTTTTTCCGAAGATCACGGTACTGGTCCTCGCATCGGCCCCCACGAACCGCCTTATGGTTTCGTGTGCTTCGTCGTAGGCCATCGTGCTGAGGCGCGACTTGAATCCTGTGCCGCGGTGAACACTCGAGTAGTACGGCAGGAAACGATGCACGGCGTCGACGACCTCCCGAAAAGGAGGTGTGCTGGCCGCATTATCAAAGTTAATGTAAGGCGCGAAGCGACCATCCAGGAGAGGGAGCATCTCGTCGAGGCCTACGATCCGCTTCCTCCAGTGGTTGACGTCGTACAGATCTGCATTACGCATTGCGATGCCAGCGCGGTCGCGCTTGTTTCAACTGCCGCGTTCCTTCCACTATGTAAGAACGTCAAAACCTCGTGGAACCGGACATCGTGGGCAGATTTCTTCATTGCAATGCCCGGCGCAGGAGCAGCCTTGCCTTTTGCCAATCACGCCGTACGGTTCGGTCCGTGACTCCTAGCGCCTGCGCGATTTCGGGTTCTGTCAGACCGCCGAAGTAGCGCAGCTCCACGACCTTGGCGAGACGCGCATCGAATGCCGCAATCTCGTCGAGTGCTTCATGCACTCGCAGAATCTCCTCGGCATTTCCCGCCGTGGCCGTCGGCAAGTCCCGTCGTGAGTGTGACATGCAGCATCTTGCCGCCACGCCGCACCGCCGACCGCCGACGCGCGAAATCGACGATGACCGATCGCATGACTTGTCCGGCCCAGCGGATGAAGTGCATGCGATCCTCGAGATGCAGGCGTCCGGACGCCGCGAAGCGAAGATATGACTCGTGAACGAGCGCGGCCGTATCGAGCGACGTCCTGCGGTCACGCATCAGCCGCCGGCGGGCCAGCTTGCGAAGATCGGCGTAGGTCTCGGCAAACAGGCGGTCCGACGCCTCGGCATCGCCCTTCTCGGCGCGATGAATCAAATCGGTCAGGTTCACCCTGTCGTCCATCGATCGTCCATGCGCTCATTAGTTTAGAGCCCCATGTCCGGTCAGCCGCGATTCCTGCGTCTTTACAGTGCAGTGGGCGACATGATCCGAGTCGGCATCATCGGCGGCGGGCCTGGCGGCTTGATGACCGCGCATCTGCTGGAGCGGACGTTCGGAACGTCCTGCCAGATCACCCTGCTCGAGGCCGACGACCGTGTCGGGGGCAAGATTCGAACCGTCCGATTCGACGCCGCACCGGCGCTCTACGAGGCAGGAGTCGCCGAATGCTACGCCTATGACGCAATCGGCCACGACCCGCTACGTCAACTGATCAGCGAGCTGGGTCTGAAGACGGTCGCTACCCACAGCACTGATGTCGTGCTGAACGGGACACTCCTCCGGGACGATGAAGACATCCTGAGGCATTGTGGTGAGCGTACGCTTCGAGCGATCGAAGACTTCCGGCGGCAGGCCGCCGAACTCCTCCCGCTAGCGAGCTGGTACCGCGGCTTCGCGCCGCGCGACAATGCGCATCCGTGGGCGCGCCGTACGTGTGAACAGATTCTGGACCAGATTCCCGATCCAGTCGCGAGACAGTACCTGAAGATCGGCGCGCACAGCGACATGGCAACCGAGCCGCACCTAGTCAACGGCCTTATCGGTCTCAGGAACGTCCTCAAGTCGGTGACGGGCTACGGCGCTCAGTACACAATCGAGGGCGGCATGGAGATGTTCCCGCGTCGGCTGGCCGAGAGTCTGGCTGACACACGGATCGAGCTCGACGCGCGGGTCGTGCGCGTGTCGAGGAACGCGGACGAGAGCTACTCGTTGCGGTTTCGCCGGGACCGATGTCTCGTGCAGCAGGATTTCGACGCGGTCGTCGTCGCGCTCCCATACAACCGGCTGCTGGAAATCGAATGGGCCGGTGTGCGCCTGCGTCGCGCCATGACGAAACACGTCGCTTGCTACGACAGCCCAGGTCACTACTTGCGCATATCCATCCTGTTCGATCGACCGTTCTGGCGGCGACTGATGACGGGTTCGTGGGTCATGCTCGATGCTTTCGGTGGCTGTTGCGTTTATGACGAAAGTCGGAACCACGGTGCCGACAGATATGGTGTGCTCGGCTGGCTGCTCGCAGGTGCAGACGCCTTATCCCTCTGCAATGCCGACGATCGAACGTTGATCGCTCGCGCGATCGAGTCGTTGCCGGATGAGCTTTACAGTGAAGCGCGCGAGCAGTTCATAGAGGGACGGGTGCATCGCTGGGCAGGTGCAGTGAGCGGGCAACCTGGCGGGTTTCCGCTCCGCGATCCCGGGCTCGCGCACCAGCCGGAGCCCGTCGAGCATCCGGCCCTGGTCGTGGTGGGCGACTATCTGTTCGATTCGACCTTGAACGGCGTGCTTCGTTCGGCCCACATCGCGATCGACTGCATCGCCACCCAGCTGATGCACTCGCCGGGACGTGACCACCTGATCGCGTGACGCCTCGACCGGGGCGTTATAATCCTCATCACATCACGCAGGGCATCCAGTCGGTGCATCGCCATCGCGATGCACGCATAGGGTCCCGTTCATGTCAAAGCTCGAGATCGACGCACTTACCTGGGCCGAGCTGAACCAGTTGCTGGACTCGGCCCTCGATCGACCGGCGGCGGAGCGGGCGGAGTGGATTGAGATGCTCGCTCCGCAGTACCAAGCCTTGAAGCCTCGGCTGCGTGACCTGCTGTCGCGCACCGATCCAGGCGGAGACGGCACTTTCCTCGGCACCCTCCCGAAATTCGAGTCCGATGCCGGCGATTCCGATGGAGCTGACGCCAGCGGCGATCAACCCGGTGACCAGGTGGGACCCTATCGCCTGCTGCGCGAGCTGGGCCACGGAGGGATGGGCACAGTGTGGCTCGCCGAGCGGAGCGATGGCCTGATCGAGCGGCCAGTTGCATTGAAGCTTCCGCATGGTGCATCGAAGCGCGCAGGGCTCGCGCTGCGCATGGCGCGGGAGCGTCGGATTCTCGCCGCGCTGACGCATCCGAATATCGCGCGGTTGTACGACGCGGGTCTCACGGCGGAAGGTCGGCCCTTTCTCGCGATCGAGTACGTCGAGGGGCGTCAGATCGACGACTATTGCCGCGAGCGGCAACTCGACCTGAAGTCGCGGCTGCGGCTGTTCGCACAAGTCGCCCGCGGTGTTGCCTACGCGCACACCAAGCTCGTGGTGCATCGCGACTTGAAACCGGCGAATATTCTGGTCACGAGCGACGGTCAGGTCCGGTTGCTGGATTTCGGGATTGCCAAGCTGCTTGACGAGGGCGAGGCCGAAGGGGCCCAGCTCACCGAATTCGCCGGCCGGGCGCTCACGCCGGCGTACGCTTCGCCCGAGCAGATTCTCGGCGAACCGCTCACGATCGCGTCGGACGTTTACTCACTCGGCGTCATTCTGTATGAGTTGCTCGCAGAGCAGCGACCGTACAATCCGAAGCGCGATTCGCGCGGCGCACTCGAGGATGCGATCGTCCAGGAAGAACCTGCACCGCCGAGCGTGGTTGCGGATCGGCAATCGCGCACCGCTTTGCGCGGCGATCTCGACGCGATCGTGCTCGCAGCTCTCAGGAAGAAGCCGGAAGGGCGGTATCCGACCGTTCACGCGCTGGTCGACGACATCGACCGCTACCTTGGTGCACGGCCCGTGCTTGCCCAGCCCGATAGTTCCTGGTACCGAATGCGCACGTTCATCAAACGCAATACGCTCGGGGTAAGCGCAGCCTCGGCAGTTTTCGCGGCAACCGTCATCGGTGCTGGTGTGGCCCGGTGGCAGGCGCGGGTTGCCCTGGCGGAGAAAACGCGGGCGGAGCAGGTCAAGGAGTTCATCGCGTCGGTGTTCCGGGAAGCGGATCCGACGCAGGGAAAAGGGAAAGTGCTCTCCGGCGCAGAGCTGCTGCGACAGGCCGAGCGGAGATTGCACGATCGCGCCGATGTCGAGCCGCAGATTCGCGTTGAGCTTCTCGCCATCATCGGTGAGAGCCTGTTTGGCCTGCAGGAGAACACTGACTCGGTGCGGGTCCTCGGGCAGGCATTGCAGCTCTACGACTCCCTTGGTGTGCCGAACGATGCGCTCGGCGCCCGACTGCATCTGGTCTTGTCTCAGGTGTACGAGATCCTCGGCCGGCACGACGATGCACGGCGCGCGCTCAAGCAGTCATTCGCCGTTCTAAGGGCCTCGAAAGACGACGCGAGTCCCGTGTTCATTCACGCAAAACTGCAGCAGGCCGCATTGGGCATCGTATCTGGCGACTACAAAACCGCCGAGCGTGCCGCTCGCGAGGCGATCAGTAAGGCGTCTACGACGACTTGGCCCGACATCATCGGAGGTCGCAACCGGATTGCAGGCTTTGAGTCACATCTACACGCTCACCCAACGGCGCGAGTTGGCGGTCGAACCTGCACGCCAGTCGTACACCCTTCAGCTCGGGATACACGCGCGCGATGTGGCGCATCCCAAAGTGATCGAAGCAACGCTGTACTACGCGCAGGCGCTCAATTGCGCGGGAGATTTCGACCGGGCCTCGACGCTCTATAAAGATGTCTCGGCCAAGACGGCCAGCGTCTTTGGTACCGACAGCCGATCGTTCGGAGAGGCACTGTCCGGTGCGATTCCGTTGGACGTCGAGGTCGGCGATCTGAAACCGGCCATTGCCTCGGCGCGTCGTGCAATCGAGATCTATCTCAAGGAAGGACAACCTGGATCCGCTACGCACGCCGGCCGGGTCCGCAAGCTGGGGAACGCGCTCCTCGCCGCGCGGTCGAGCCGCGAGGCGGCCGAACAACTCGCAGAGGCCGTACGTCTCGCAACGCTGTCCAAGTCCAACCTGGAGGCGTTACACGCTCGCGGCAGCTTGGGGCTGGCGCTGGCATATCTGGGACGTTTCCAGGAAGCGAATCGCCATTTGCAAGAGGCCATCGAGACGAGCGAGGGGAAAGCGCCTCGCGCGCATCATCTCGCCTTGAGGAACCTCGGCACGTCACTCCGGCTACAGGGGCGCTACGCCGAAGCATTGCCATGGCTCGAGAAGAGTCTCAGGGAGTCTGCCATCGAGCCGAGTCATCGTGGCGATCACGCACACGGGTTGTTGGAAGCAGGCCTGACCCGGCTCGAACGCGGTGAGTTCGACACGGCCCGTCAGCTGCTCGAACGAGCGCGCGTGCTATTTGCCGACGTGCAGAAACAGCGTATGACGCCGGCGCGTGCGGATCTGCTCGTCGGCTTGGCGCGCCTGGATTTGCAGCGGGGAGACAATGACGGCGCGCTGCAATCCGCGCAAGAAGCCGATCTGTTCTGGCGCGGCTTCGACTCCGAAAACCCCTTGGCCGGCGCCGCGGCACTGTGGCTCGGTCGTTGCCATCAGGCGCTCGGTCACCAGGCGGCGTCAAGCGAGGCGTTGAGCCGGGCGGCACACCTTGTCGCTACCACTAACTCGATCCAGATCCCGATAACCTGACCTCGAGTCACTCCGTTTCGTCACAACAGCCCATCAGTTCAAGAAAAACAACAAGAAGAAAATTGCTGGAGCCGGAGTTGCGTGCTAGAGGCGTCACTCCGCGAAGTTGGGTTGTCGCACGCGAAGCCCGGGCCACACCGAGATGTAGGAGGTTCAGTCTAGGCAGAGGCACTATAGCTCTGCTCGATCGCCGCGCGGATCAGGGCCCGACCCTCCTGCGCTGTAAGGCCTGGTCGCAACGCGATTGACGCGGCAGTATTTGCGAGGCCATTGTCCCTGATGATCGACCGAAACCAATTTGCGTAGTCGCCTCGATGCAGATGATAGAGCCACGTCTCTTCGTCCACGCCATCCCCGATTTGGAGGAAGAGCCGCAGATTCTGGGCGCGAAGGCAGAGTTTGTGCTCCCTGCCGGTGAAATAGAAACTATGTTCCGACGGAATTACTCCCTCTGCGTACTTGCGAATGTGACGCTGTCGCTCCGTGCGGGTCACGAGACTGCGAAAACGGATAGGAGGTGCATTCTCGCGTGGTGCCCAGAAGACCCCCTCGCCTTGCTGCAACGGATGCGCATCGAAGGGCGGAAGGCGCGTTCCCACGATGTCGGCGAACTCTTGCAATGTCTTCTCCGGCGCTTCTCCGATGGCGATAATCACATCGACGCGCTTTAGAACGGCAGCAGCCAGATGCTTTGGTTTCATCGTAATCGTCATCAGACCGGTGACCTCCTGCGGGAAAACGATGGGCGTTGAGTTTACCTGTGCGGGAATCAGATGGTGCGCTTCGTCCACGATAAGCCAGTGCGGGCGTCCAACCGTGGACCGCATTTGTTGAATGCGCGGAAGCAGCTGATCGAAAAATGCGGGACGATCCTCCATACGCACAGCAAGCAGGTTGATGACCGCGCTCTGTTTCGGCTTGCTCAGCAGACTGACAACCTCCTCGGATGTCGGTTTCTGGTTGGAATCGCCCAGGCAGACGGTCTGTTCCAGATTGGAATAATCGCCTTCAGGATCCAGAATGCAGAGTTGATAGCGATGGTCTAGCAGGCGCTCCACCACGCCCGTCGCCAGCGTCGTTTTGCCGCCATGGGACGTTCCTGCCAGCAGCACGTTGACACCGTATGGCTTGAGAAGCAGTTCCTGCCCGTTTTCGCGCACGCCAAGCGCAATGTCATGGCGATCGAGACGAGGTTCCATCTCCCGAAGGTCGGAGGCGATGAGCCTTTCCACCAACTCCGCGACGCCCGCGCCATGATCGTTCTGTGTAGTCCAATCGGCGCGCTCTTTAACCATCGCCAGCGCGTTCGCGACGGCGAACGAGCATTCACACAACTGCATGAAGGCATGATCATTCTCCGCATCGCCGATACCCACCACATTGTGTGGTGAGAGGCGAAGGTCGTCGAGTGCGGCATGCAGGCCGCTCGCCTTGTTGACACCGGAGGGAAGAACCATGACCGCGCCCTTGTTGAAGACAACCTGAAGTTCGAGTCCCAGATCGCGAATCGTGTTGAGGACGATATTCTCGTTCGGCGTCCAGGTCGCCACGATGACCTGCCCGACGGAGAGCGGCGCGACGCCGCGCTGCCGCAGCGCTTCAATGAACTTATCAGGCGGACGTTCACCGAGAACCGTTTCGCCTTTGTTGTCGGGGCGGTAGAGCAGCCCTCCATTTTCCGCGACGACGCGATCGAAAAGTGCGAGGTGAGGGCAAACACGTACCAGGTCATCGAGCGTTCGCCCAGTCACGAGGATGATCATGCGCCCTGTGGCGCGAAGGCGCTCGAGCGTGTTAACGGCAGCGTGATCGATCGCGCCGTGGTGCGCGATCGTTCCGTCATAGTCGGTGGCGAGCGCAAGATAGCGCATACATCGGTTTCCTGAGCCCATTCTAGGCCACGTCTCCCACTCTCTGAACACGTGTCCGGTTCCCCGGCTATTTTGCGTAGTCATCTAGTAGAGGAGATGACGCGCCATGCGCATCCTGTTCGTCACGACAGCACATAACAGCCTCAGCCAACGCCTGCAGGTCGAGTTGACCAGCCGTGGCCACGGCGTTGTGATTCAGTTGGCGACCGGCGACGAGGCGATGACGAGTGCCGTGAAAGAGCATCGGCCAGACCTCATTCTCGCGCCGATGCTGAAGCGGGCGATCCCCCGCGAGATTTGGAACCATCACACCTGCTTCGTCGTGCATCCGGGCATCAAGGGCGATCGCGGCCCTTCATCGCTCGACTGGGCGATCGACAGGGATGAAGAGTGCTGGGGAGTGACGGTCCTCGAGGCGGACGCCGGCATGGACACCGGGCCTATCTGGGCAACCGAAGAGTTCGATATGTCACCTAGACCGCTGCCGAAGAGCAGCCTGTACCGAGGAGCGGTGACCGAGGCCGCCGTGAGGGCAGTGCTCACCGCCGTCGAGCGGTTCCAACGCCGCGACTACGTCCCGGAGGCTCTGGACTACTCTCGACCCGATGTGAAGGGTATGGCGCGTCCGCAGATGAAGCAAGCCGACCGCGCGATCGACTGGTCTGCGGATTCGACGGCCCAGATCGCCCGCAAGGTCCGTGCGGCGGACGGCAGCCCTGGGGTCCTGGACGGCAGCCTTTTCGGCGAGGAGTTCTATCTCTACGGCGCACACGAAGAGGATCGATTCAGGGGATCGCCGGGCGTCATCTTGGCTCAGCGAGCTGGAGCGGTCTGCATTGGCACGGTCGATGGAGCTATCTGGCTGAGCCACTTGAAGGCCAGGAGCCACGGCCCATTCGCGAACATCAAGCTGCCAGCCACTCAGGTGCTGGGCGCGCGCGTGATCGGCGTGCCCGAGCGACCAATCGAACTCACTGACTCCAACGACTATCGCACCTACAGAGAAATCGTCTACTGGGAGCAACGGGACGTCGGGTATCTCGCTTTCGACTTCTACAACGGCGCGATGAGTACTGAGCAATGCCATCGTCTCCGCAAGGCCTACCGTTATGCCTGTGCGCAGTCCACCAAGGTAATTGTGCTGCTGGGTGGCCGTTCCTTCTTCTCCAATGGTATCCACCTGAACGTGATCGAGGCGGCTCGCGATTCGGCGGCGGAGTCCTGGGCCAATATCCACGCGATTGACGACCTTGTGCACGACATCATCGAGACGCCGTCACACCTCGTGGTTGCGGCGCTACGTGGCAATGCAGGGGCGGGCGGGGCGATGATGGCGCTCGCCAGCGATCGCGTTTTTGCGCGGGACGGTGTGGTCCTGAATCCACACTACAGCGGGATGGGCGGGCTCTTCGGGTCGGAGTACTGGACCTATACACTGCCGCGGCGTGTCGGCGCGCGAACATCGCGGGAACTGACTGAGGGCCGGCTGACGGTCAGCGCGCGTCATGCCACGGACCTCGGATTTTTGGACGACTGCTTCGGCAACGACATCGTCGAGTTCGAAGCGGAGACAGTACGGAGGGCCGAGGAGCTCGCCCGGCACCCGGATTTCCGGCGGCTCCTCGAGTCAAAGCACGAGAAGAGGATCGCCGACGAGCGCCGAAAGCCGCTGGCCGCTTATAGGGTCGAGGAGCTGTCGCAGATGTCTCGGAGCTTCTTCGGACCCAATCCCGCCTATCACGAGGCGCGGCACCGTTTCGTCCACAAAGGAGCACCGGCGGCGGTACTGGAGGGCATGTCCGGTTTTGGCGCCGTATCGCGTTTATAGCTCCGAGGGTCGAGCGCTGACACCACGCTCGAGAGGAGGATTTCGATGCGGATGCTTCGGTATTCGGCAACGCCCTGCACTCTGCTGACTCTGGCGCTCCTGTTTCACACCACGCCGACGGTCGGCGCATCTTTCGACTTCGATCACGGGAACGCGGCGATCGAGGTCGTCATTCCGGCGGCGGTTCCGGCCATTCTCGGAACCGTCTCCTCAGGGGCCAATGACGCCTCGCTCGTTCTCCGCATCACGACGATCATCACCAACGCGTGGTTCGATGCAATCGCGCCCTACCACAGCACGGCCGTCGGCGTGTACTCGCGGCTGGGCCGGCGTCCCGCCGAGGATAGCGCCACCAATCGCAACAAGAACATCGCGCTGATCTATGCGTCGTACCGCGTCATGAACAGCCTGCTGCCGCAGCACGCGGCTGACTGGCGCAACATGATGGCGTCGGTCGGTCTCGATCCAGACGACGCGCACATGAGCAGAACCGACGCGATCGGCATTGGCAACGCGGCCGGTAACGCAGTCGCTGCGGCGCGGGAGCACGATGGCATGAACCAGCTCGGTGACGAGGGCCGCCGCCTGTTCAATCGGCGCCCGTACTCCGACTATCTCGGATACCAGCCGGTCAACACGGCGTACGAGCTGCACGACCCGTCACGTTGGCAGCCGAACCTCGTCACCAGGGGCAACGGCCTTTTCCAGATACAGCAGTTCGTGACACCGCAGTGGCGGGTGACGCGGCCGTACTCGTATCGCGATCCCAATCGGTTTCTGGCGGATCCGCCGGTAAACAGCAATCCCGATAGCCCCGGCTACAAGCAACAGGCGGACGAAGTGCTCGCCGCGTCAGCGGCGCTGACTGACGAGCAGAAGGCGATGGCGGAGCTGTTCGACAACAAAGTGCGGAGTCTCGGGTTTTCGGCGCTGTTCATCGCACAATCCCGCGGGTTCACCCTCGACCAGTTCGTCCACTACGACTTCCTCGTCAACATGGCTGCATTCGATGGGGGCATTGCGAGCTGGAACGAAAAGTTTCGCCATGATGCCGTGCGCCCGTTCAGCGCAATCCGCTATCTGTACGGCGATCGCCGTGTGACCGCATGGGGTGGGCCGGGACAGGGGACCGTGCAGATCCGCGCGTCCGAATGGCGAAGCTATCTGAACACCGCCGATCATCCCGAGTATCCATCCGGTTCCGCCTGCTTCTGCGCTGCGCACTCCCAGGCGAGCCGCCGGTTCCTCGGGTCGGATGCGTTTGGATTCACAGTGGCGGTTCCGAAGGGCTCGTCGTCGATCGAGCCGGGCATCACGCCGGCAAACGATATCGTGCTCGGCCCGTGGAACACGTTCACCGAGTTCGAAGAGGACTGCGGCATGAGCCGATTCTGGGGAGGCGTTCATTTCCTCGCCTCGCTCGATGCGGGAGAGCAAGTGTGCCGGCCCATCGGTGACACCTCGTATGAATTTCTGAAACAGCACATCGACGGCAACGTCCGGTAATCGCGAGCTCGATCGGGTGAACTCACCGATCAACGGCGGCGCGTTCGCGAGGGTCCGCCGCCAGCAGCGTCTCGAGGGAGGCGACAACCTCGGGCTCGGCGAGGCCCCAGCCTCGATAGATTGGTAGACACTCGCGGACGCGCTCGCGATCCGAGGCGCTGGCCCCTTGCAGCACGCGCGCACGAGTCAGCTCGCACAGCGCTTCGGCGTACTGCGGATGCTTCGGCCCGAGACTCTCGATTCCAGCGAGCGCCTGCGCGAGGATCGGCTCGCCATCGCGTGGACGGCCGATCTCGTTCAGCATCCGCCCGAGAATCACTCGCGAAAACGCCAGCTGGCGCGCGGCGTTCGCTGGCGGGAGCCGCTCGAGATCCGAAACCGCAGCTGCCGCCTGGGCAAGGCCGTCCTGACGCTGGTTCAGTCGAAACAGCATGTGGGCACGCTGCGCGCGCATCCCGAACAGACCCGCGGGCCCGTTGGGAGAATCTGCGGGATCGACCGAGCTCAACGCCTCGATGGCGCGGTCCATCCAGGCCACCGCTTCGCGATAACGCTGCTGCAGCGCCAGCGCTCGGCCGACATTCCGCGTGACATTCGCCGTGCGCCAGTGCCGCTCGCCGAAGAGCACACGATGCGTCTCATAGGCATCACGGTACAGGCGTTCCGCTTCGCTGTGCCGTCCCTGGAAACTCACTGTGACACCCAGGTTGTTGACGAGATTCGCCACCGGCAGGGTTTCGGCGCCGAGCACCTGGCGGCCAACGTCGATAGCCTCCCGCTGCAGCTTCTCGGCCTCGGCGTGTTCGTTCAGCTCTGCAAGCAGGACCGCGTAGTCGTTGAGGATCGCGATCGCGTTCGGGTGCCTGCGGTCCTGTGCGGTCGGCCACACAGCCAACGCTTCCTGATAGGTCTGCCTGGCGCGGTCGTACTCCTCGCGGCGCCAGTGATAGGCAGCGATTGACTTCAGGTTCTCGGCGAGAACAGGATCGTTCGGGGCCAGCCTGGCGCGGCGGATCTCCAGCGCACGCATGAGAAGCCGCCCTCCTTCCTCGAGATCGCGTGTCATGACGATGGGCCCCAGAGCATGCAGGACGCGCGCGGTCCGCTCATGCCGCTCGCCGTAGACACGCCGGTGCCGTTCGAGCGATTCCTCGAGAAGCGCACGTGCCCGGTCGCGGTCATCGAGAACGCCCGCCAGCTCGCCGAGCGCCTGCAGCGTTTCGAGCGACTCGGGATGATCCGGCCCGCGCTGGCGGCGTTGTTCGTCAAGGGCTTCGTCCAGCGCCTGACGCGCCTGGGCGTACTGCCCTCGCGTCTGATGGATGAGACCGAATACCTGCTGCAGCTTCGCGCGCACAGCCGGCGTCGAGCGCAGGAGCTCGAGCGAGCGCGTCTCCGCGCCGGCGAGGAACTCGCCGAGCGGCATCCGTTCGCCATCCGGGCGCACGGATGGGTTCGCCGTCTCGAACAAATCAATCAGCAGTCGAACCACCTGCTCCGCCGTGTCGCGTTCAGTCTGCGCGACGCGGCGCTGCTCGTCCAACACGCTCGCTTGCCATGCCGAGACCAGGCCAAACGCCGCGAGGCTGCCAATCACGATGGCCGCCGCTCCGACGGCAAGGGCGTTGCGGCGGACGAACTTCGACAGGCGGTACCACGAGCCGTCGGGCCGCGCGAGCACCGGCCGACCATTCAGGTAAGCACTCGAGATCGTCACCCAGCGCATTCACCGTCGCATAACGATCGCCCGGCTTCTTCTTGAGCGCTTTCAGCACAATGGTGTCGAGATCGCCACGCAGCACGTTGCGCAGCGACCGTTCTGAGGTAGCCGCGCTTGGCGGATCGGGATCTTGTTCGAGCACGGCGGTCTCAATTGCCCCGACCGAATCGCGTCGAAGCTTGTACGGCCGCGTCCCGCACAGCAGCTCGTAGAGCACAACGCCAAGCGAATAGATGTCCGTGGCGATCCCGAGTGAGTCGCCGGCAATCTGTTCCGGCGACGCGTACTCCGGCGTGTGCGGGCGGCCGGAGAGCTCGGTCAGCGGAGTGTCGCGGACGCTTCCTCCTTCGTCGAGCAGCTTGGCGATACCGAAGTCCAGCAGCTGGACCTGGCCTTCCTGCGTCACAAGGATGTTGGAAGGTTTGAGATCGCGATGCACGACGAGCCGTGCATGAGCGTACGCGACAGCCTCGATGACCTGCAGGAACAGGCGAACGCGCGCGTTCACGTCGACCCGTTCACCCGCGCAGTACGCGTCGATGTTGCGCCCTTCGACGTACTCGAGGGCGAGATACGGACGGCCGCCGGCCGTGATTCCCGCCTCGTACAGGCGCGCGATGTTGGCGTGGGTAAGCGCTGCCAGGATGTCGCGCTCGCGCGCCATCCGTTCCACGAGGTCGGCACGCAGCCATGCGCTGCGCGGCAGCTTCAACGCAACCTGACGCTGGAACAATCCGTCCGCGCGTTCAGCGAGCCAGACGGCGCCCATGCCGCCCGCGCCGATGCTGCGCAGCAGACGGTACGGGCCGATCATTGCGCCGGGCTGGTCCGCGTCAGGACTAAACCGTGACTGGTCGCCATCGTCCGGGAACTCGCTGAGAGCGAGCGAACCCAAATTCGGTGGGTCAAGGAAGCTCGACACCTGAACAGACGACGCCTGCGCGAGCAATGCGAAGAGACGCGCCTTCAACGGCTCATGCTCAGGTCCAAGGCTCGCAAGCCAACGCTCGCGATCGGCGGGCGGCAGATCCAGCGCCTCGTCCAGCAATCCGTTGAGCTGCGTCCATGACTGTGCGTTCATCAGGACAACCCGCCGATTCTACCGCGGTGCACGGCGTTCCGGCTGCGTGGCGAGGACTTCGTGAAGGAACAACCGAGCCTTCTCCCAGTCGCGGCGCACTGTCCGCTCGTGAATGCCGACAGCTTCGGCGATTTCCGTCTCCGTCATGCCGCCGAAGTACCGCATTTCAACGATTGTCGCCATGCGCTTGTCGTGGACCGCCAGCTCGTCGAGCGCCTCGTGCACGCGGACGATCTCCGATTCTCCCGCCGGCACCCTCGAAGCGATGGACGTCGTCAGCGTGAGGGGTGTCATACCGCCGCCACGGCGATCCGCCATCCTGCGGCGCGCTAAGTCGACGATGACCGAGCGCATCACACGTCCAGCCCATCGCATGAAGTGGACGCGATCCTGCAGCCGGAGTCGTCCCGCTGCCGCGAAGCGGAGATATGATTCGTGCACCAGCGAGGATGTGTCGAGCAGCGTGTTGCGGCCGCCCGCGCGGAGACGCGCGCGGGCCAGCCGCCTCAACTCGTCGTACATCGCGGCGAACAGCCGGTCCGCGGCGTCCGCGTCACCCGCTGCTGCGCGATGGATAAGCTGTGTCAGGCTGACTGCGTCATCCACGGAGCACCTCGCGCAGCAGCAAGACTCCACCATTTGTTGCCAGCGATCAACTTCCAGGATGTCCTACACAACCACCCTCAGAACATCTGGCCGATGGAGACGTGCCAACGCGGGCTCCCCAGTTTGCTGCCTCCCAACACCGGGTAGCCGAGGTCGATGCGAACGGGCGCCAGGGGGGTCGTGATGCGGAGTCCGAACCCAACCCCGACCTCGAGATCGGAGAATGAGAAGACGGCGCGTTCGGCGAATGTGTTGCCGGCATCGGCGAAGAGCACGCCTTTCACAATTCGGAAGACAGGAAATCGGACCTCCTCGTTGAACACGACGAGTCGTGCTCCGCCGAGCGGGACGCCAAACGCCTCGTACGCCGAAAGCTCGTCCTGCCTGTAGCCGCGTACCGTCTGAGTGCCGCCGGCCTTGAAGAAGAGGTCGAAGACGGTGAGCGGCGGAATGCCACCGCGCGGCGCAAGGTTCCCCCATCGGGCATTCGTCGCGAGGACAACCGGGCCGATCGGCTGATAGGTACGAGCCGCGAATCATCGTCCGCAGGTAGTCGAAATCCGAGCCGAGCGGTCGGAGTCCCCATTGGAGGCTCGTCGAATAAAACCAGCCCCGGGTTGGGTCGAACACGCTGTCGCGGCGGTCCAGGACGGCCGATGCGTTCATCGACGCAAAGAGACCGTCGAAGCTGATTGGACGGGTCGGACCCTCCGGAAGTTCGAACGCTATGGCACGACCTGAGGCGCTGTATCCCCACGCGAGCTCCAGCCAGCCGCGAGGCCGCCATCGCTGTTCGAGCGTGAGATTGGCCTCATCGTCAGAGTACACGGTGCCCGCGTCGCTCGTTTCGTCCTCTTTGCGTAATGTGAGCGAGAGGTTCGTCCGAAGCGGCAGCGATGCCAGGCGCGGTAACGACAACAGACCACGGATACTCGCCAGGTCCTTCTCGACGCGCGTGCCCAGTCCGAGGGAGATGCCTCGACCGAGAAAGTTGCGGTCGCGAAGATCCGCGGCGACGCCGACAGATTCCAGGTCTTCGTCGAGCACCGCTTCGTACTCGGAGGACAGCGCGAGGCCGTAGCGCAGGAGATATTTGCGGGCTTCCTGCACTGCGACCACTGCGTCGACCGCCACCGTCTTTTCGGAAGCTGTGGACGGCACGGGTTCGAATCGCACTGCGGCGGCGCGGAAGGTTCCGAGGCGGTACAACTGTCGTTCAGTTTCGGTCGCTTCGGACTGCCCGGCCGCCGCGCCGGGTTTGATCGTGACGGCGCGATCGACCAGCGAGTCGTTCGTGCTCTCCACGCCTTCGACGCGAACGCCGCGGACGACGTACAGCTGTCCTTCGGCCACGGTGAAGCTCAGATCGACGCGTCCGTCCTGAGCCGCCACGCGGGTCGTCGCGTCGACGCGTGCATTGCGATAACCACTGTCGCGGTAGTAGCGCTCGAGTCGGACCCGCGCCGCACGCTCAGCACCCTCCGCAAACGACGAGCCGATTTCGAGACCGAGCGCGGCCTGTGCGTCTTGCTGACGCACGGCCGACACACCTTCAACCCGGAGCGTCCCGACCCGGGCGAGCGGCCCCTCCGTGATGAGGATGGGCAACGTTGCGCGATCGCCCTCGAGGACGAGCTCGCCCGCTGCAGCCGTCGCCGCCAGGTAACCTCTCGAGGCATATTCGGCGACGATGTCGCCGACCAGCGGAGCGGGATCGTTCCACAACGACGCTGCCGGCGCCCGCTCGCTCGCCAGCGTCTGCAGTTCGCTCGTGGCAATCGAGTGGTTCCCCTGAAAGGTCAGCTGCCTGGTTGTGGTCCTTGTGCCCGGAGTGATCTGCACCGCGGCGCGCTGCACGCCCGACTGCGAGGTGTCCAAAGTGACGTCGATGCGTGCGCGAAGATAACCCTCCTCACTCAAGTGAGCGCGCGTCGCGCTTTCCAGGCCCTCGGCAAGGAGTTCCGGCACCAGGGTGTCGTTCCACACGTTCTTCAGGATTTCCGCAAGCGTCTCAGACGACCAACCACTCACCTCGAGCTCGGTGCGCGGACCGCGGAGGATGCCATAGTCGAGCGTGACCTCGCGTTGCGTCGACGTGACGTTGCCCACCTTCCTCGTCGGTGTCACATGGACGGCGTAGTAGCCCCGGTCGTGGTACAGGCGCTGGACGCGGTCGCGATCCCGCGACCACTCGCGAAAATCGAAGCGGTCGCCCTCGCGGAGCTCGAGAGCGTCGCGCACGTCCGAGGGGCTGAATCCCGGGTCACCGCTCACTGTGATCCCGGCCACGACATCAGGCAGTTTCTCCGCTCGAACAACGGTGGGCCGGAGCGAAGAGCCTGGCCCGAAGGTGATTTCCTGGCGGAACTCCAGGGTGTTGTCGTCGCCTTCAGTCGAGGATAGTCGCACCTCGTAGCCGGGTCGCGGACGAAAGATGATGACCCACGTCAACTCGCTGTCGTCCAGATTTTCCGAGAGCACCAGCTCAAAGCGCTGACGGAAGCGTTTTGAAACCGTCAGCCGGGTCGTGGGTTCGACGTCGCTCGACACAAGCTCGAGATCATCGCTGCTGCCGACACTCAGCGAATCGAGCCCCACGAACTGACCCGCAAACCCCAGCACATCTCCGGAAACGGCACCGACAGCGAACGCGTCGGAGTTCGCCGTTTCACCCGTGACGCCAGCCGTCTGGCCTGTCACCACCAGCGATTGGAGATCGCGGTCGCTCAACGGAGGATTGGAGCTGAGGCTCGTTTCAATCTCATCGGCGGGTCCGGAAAGCCGGAGCGTGACATCGTAGTCACCGATTCGAGTCTCACCCGAGACGTTCAGTCGCGGCATTAGACCCTGCTCCGGCGTGAATACGATGGCGCTCTCCCTCAGCCGATACGACCTCCCACGGACTCGAATGCGGCCGTCGTCCACGATGACGATCGAGCCGGCTAGTGCGGCGTCCGACATTGTGCCGGTCAGGCGCAAATCCGGAACCATATCGACGTTTCCGACGCTGTTCTCGAGTGTCAGTGGACCGTTGGATTGGAGCGTGACGTCGAGCGTCGTGGCGCCCAGCCACTGCGGCAGCGCTCGGCCGCTGTCGCCCGACGCTCGTGTCAACGCCGACACGATGCGGACCATGGCGGTCGCGGGTTCCGTGTACGGATCCGAAGTGATCGTGGCCGAACCCGACAAGGCTGCTCGTCCGCTCTCATTGCGCCAGGTGAGGTCGGCATTGAGCTCACTTCTCAGCCCGCGTGGGATCTCGAGAAACACGTTCCTCGCGCTGATGGTCAGCGGCGTTGCCTGCGGGGTTCCGCGTCGAGTGACCGTCCCATTGAGCGAGACGTCGCCACCATTGACCTGACCGTGAAGCGCCTTGGCTGCGACGGTCTCTCCGGTGACCTCCAGCCGCCCGGTCCATCCCGCGAATGAGACTCGTCCCTCCGGCAGGATGAGGCGTGCGTCCGTGAGGTCGATCGCCCCCTCGTACTGCAGGTTGTTGATCGGTCCGGCGATCCGGATGTCGAATGCCGCGCGGCCGCCGCCGCGCCCTGGCAGAAAGACGTCTACGAGCCCCAGGGACATCGCGCCGCTGACACGCATGTCGCCGTGGTTCGTTGGGCCCAGTCCAAGCGTTCCGGAGGCGGCCACCTCGCCCGACGGCAACGTCCAATCGAACTGTTCGATCAGTAACCGGCCTTTCTCGAGGCGCAGCCTGGTTGGCGTCTGCTGCGCAATCGGAAACTGTCCCGCCGAAATGGCCAACGTGGTCGCGACGATCGTTCCATCGACCGCGCTGACGTCGAATGCGGTCGCGCGCAGGTCCAGCGCCAGGCGCACTTCTCCGGAGAGATTCCGCGCACGCGGCGGCGTCCTGCCCGCGCGGGCAGGACCCTTCTCCTCCAGGTACTTCACTTGTGCGAACGCATCGCCGGAAATCGACGCGCGATCGGCGCTACCGCGAACGTTCAAGTCCACCTTTATTGGACCTTCGACGCGCAGTCGGTCGCGGGATGTTGGCGGCAAGTAATTGAGGAGATCCTCGACGCGGCCGTCGACGTTCACGGCGATCCCTTCAGCAGGAGTGCCTGAAGCGGCTCCCCACGATCCAGCTGCGCGAAGCGACAGCCCCCCTAGTCTCAAGTGCAGCGGCTCGACGGCGATCCGGTCCTCATCGAGGCGAAGACGTGCAGGCTGCACGAGCAAGAGGGGCTGGCCACGTACCTGGCCGTCCAGCGCCCGAACCTCCATCGTCGCTGCCGAGAGTGAACTGGTGTCGAGGTTTCCGCTCGCCCGACCTGATGCCGACAGCGCCGCTGTGCTGGCCGCCAGAGTCTCCGGGTTTACGCCCAGAAGCGTCAGGGCTTGAACGACATCGGTGCCATTCAAGGTCACGTCTGCGGTCCAGGGCCGCGGCGATTCGAGCGAGACATCTCCAGACGCCTCAGCGCCGAAACGCGGAGCTCGCAGCGCGAAGTGTATTTGCCCCTGCGTTGCGTGCGCTCGCGCGACCACCTCGCCAGCATCCCGACCGCTCAGCCGAACGGCGTCAGCTGTGAGCGACATTTCTCCCGAAGGCTGCAGCACTGAGCCTTCCACACGCATGTCAACGGAGACGTTGTCCAGGTCGGCATCCGCCAATGGGGCGGCGTCTGCTGCAGGCGACCACAAGCGCCGGAGCGTCACACGCAAACCGCGTCCCTCAACCGTTGTCGACAAGACGCGCTCGCGGATGTTGTAGTGGCCGTCAACGCGCAGTTGACCGTGGTCTTGAGACAGACGCAGGTCGTGCACTCGTAATTCGTCGTCCACGACCTCGAGGGCTCCCGTCAGGTTATCGAAGTGAAGGCCGTTGGCGATCAACTTCTCACCCGTCAGTCGCGCAGACACCCGGGGCCGATCGTGCCAACCGCCCCACGATCCTTGAGCGGCGATCGATCCCGTGGGCAGCCAGTCGGCCGGAACGATTGACGCTAGCCCGCCAGGCCCGTCGATCCGCAGGTCGAACTCTCCTGCGCTCTCCCTGTGTGCGATGCCAATCGATCCTCGCATCTCCAGGTGCGCGGTGTCCGTGTCAACGGCCAGTGGCTTCAACACTATTTGCGTTCGGTCCGCGCGGACTGCTGCTGAGACCTGAATGGCCTCCACATTGCCGGCCGACACATTGCTCGCAGAGACGAGGAGATCCACGACGGGCGCGCCGATCGACCCGGCGACAGTTCCTCGGGCTGTAACGGATCCGGACCGCACAATGTCCACACGGGCAGGTACCGGAATTAGCGACTCGTGCAGTTGCCGGAAGAGAGCAGGGAGGTCGCGTGAACTGACGTCGACGAATCCGTCCAGCGTCGAGCGCCGAAATTCGGCTCCATGCAGCACCGTTGCCAGACGAAGGTCCGTCACGGTTTCACCCGCGAAGGTGTGGCTGTACTGCAGCGTCCACCTCCCAGCTTTGCCCGCAATCGCCAGAGATCCTTCTCCCGGCCTACGCACGTTGGCGTGAAGGTCCCCGGCCACCGTACCGATCGCCGGTGTCGGCCCGGGCCACGACAGGTCGACGGTGCCCGAAACCGGAAGCGCCGGCCAACTCGAAGGATCTAAATTGAGCCGCGAGGCCAACGCGTGTAACCGTGGCAGACTCCACTCACCGGCGAGCCGACTTTGCTCGTCGCCATCTCCGAGCGCGATGCGCCCTCGCCCATTGAAGACACCTTCGACAGACCGCAGCACACATGTGTCGATGACAATCGAGTCGCCGGACGCCTGGCCAGTTGCGTCTAGCCGCGCGTCCGAAAGAGCGCCCAGGTCGAAGTCACGCGCCCTTATATCGAAGGTCAGCCGTGGGTCCGTGAGGGCGCCGGCGATCGATCCGGAGAACTCGGCTCGGCCGCGCGCGGGAGGGGAGCGGTCCCACCACTTTCGCAGCTCGCTTACGTCGATCGTACTGAAGGTACTTCAGATCGTAGCCGCCGCTCTCCCCAAACATGAGAGCACCGTCGATGCGAAGATCGCCGCTGCTGGATTCGGCGACGAGCGATCGAATGAGCAACGTCTCGTTGCCGATCGTCACATTCGCGGTCACACGGTCGAGCATCCCTGCGACACCGTCCGCTTCCAGTCGGATACCGCGGTCGGCGTGAATCTCGCCAACCAGTTGCCCCTGTACGTCACTTAGCAGCGACGCAGAGAGTCCCTGCACCATGAGGCGAAGCGACGAGGCCGTCGATACCGTCGCGTTGAGATTGACCACGTGTAGACGGCCGATATTGATGACAGGCCGTGAGGCGGTGCGCGTGGTGTGCGGCGCACTCGAGGCCGGGACACCGCCTCCCGCGATCCACAACACGCTGGGATCCACGATTTCGATTTGATCGAACGCGAAATCGCCGCGAAGGGCGGCCGGTGCAAGGTCCAGGTTCACACGCTTGGCAACGACGGTTGCCGAACCCGGCACGTCGCCGGTGGCAAGCCTGACGTCATGCAGCGTGAGCGAGAACGATCTCAACGCGAACTCGACGCGACCCGCGCTGAACTCGATGTCGTACCGATCGCTCAGCAGGAGAGCGATCCGATCGACCAGATATCGCGTCGACCATGGAAGGGTCAGGGCGAACAGCGACACGACGACGGCCAACCCGCACACTGTCAAGACGATCCATCGTCCCGCGCGCCTGGGAAATCTGCTGAGGTGCCGATTGGGTCGAGCCTCCGGCAAGTGCAGCCTCCGTCTCGTTCAGCTTGCGGCCCCATTGCGCATTGTCAGCGCCCCGACGAGTGGTCGGAGTTGCCGTAGCGCAGGCTGGAGGGTTTCGAGCCGTGGCTCAGGTTCACGCAATTGACGTACCAGCCATCCGAGGCAAAGCAGCGGATGCCTTTTGGGCTTCAGCAGAGGACCTTTGATTTCATCCCGTCACCACGTAGAGGCCAGTTGAGACGGCGGGTTCAGTCGGTATTGACGGTTGCGAGCCCCCGCAATCGCGTCAGCGGAAATCCTGGACGACGGTAATGTCTACGCCGTTGACAAACACGCCGCACCCGACCTCTGTGTACGGCCCGCGCATGTTCTCGTAATGGCCGCCACCGGGCCCCTCGGCCCACATCCCGGCGAGTCCCTGCACCATCAGCTTATGCGTTGTCAGATTTGATCCCCAGAATTCATTTTCCGCCCGGGCGATGCCGCCGCCGCTTGTTCGTCGAAAGTGTTGGTGTGTGTGCTGCCCCGTGAGTCCATCCTCGCGCGCGCCGATGGCCGCGTAGGCTTCCAATGCACTCGAGCGCTTGAGCGGCGCCAGTCCCAGCGTGGCGCGATACCGGTTCGTCTCCGTCACACAAAACTTCAACTCCGTTTCCACATCAAACGATGGGGCAGGCGGCGCTGGCTGGGTCGGCGTCGACGGACTGCTCGGTGTTGATGGGCTAGTCGGTGGCGTCGACGGACTGCTCGGTGTTGATGGGCTGGTCGGTGGCTTCGTCGGACTTGTGGGTGGCGTCGGACTGGCCGGTGGCTTCGACGGAGTGGTCGGTGGCGTCGACGGAGTGGTCGGTGGCGTCGACGGAGTGGTCGGTGGCGTCGACGGACTGGTCGGCGGTGTCGACGGACTATCCGGCGGCGTCGACGGACTATCCGGTGTTGATGGACTCTCCGGCAGCGTCGACGGACTAACCGGTGTTGATGGACTCCGGACGTCGACGGACTACTCGGTGTCGATGGACTATCCGGCAGCGTCGACGGACTACTCGGCGAGAGACCTACGGGAGAACCGCACGCCGACATGAAGACAGTCGTCGCCACAACAATCGAGATCACTCGGAGAAATCGCATCGGTATTCGTCTAACTCCTCTTCAGGACGGTCCTCCTGCAGCAAATGGCGGGCCACGACCAGGCCATCACCCGGCCTCACCGTAGTCGCCGCAGGGCCAATCATTTAGCGGAAGACGTGCGGCGAGGTCACCGCGTAACGCCGGACGGAAACTGTTACCAGCAGGAGAAGTCTGGTCAGGAGCAGGTTTGTGCGACACTATCGGCGCGCACCAACGCCGCTATCTGGCGAAATTGTGGGGCGTCGCAGCGTTGGCGAAATTTGGCGTGATGTTGGACGGAAGCGAGGAGACGCATGGGGATGTTCACGAAGGTTCTGCGGGTCACGGTCTCGGTGTTCTCGCTAATCCTGGCCTCGGCCGTTCCCGCCTCAGCGCAGGCCAAGTTTTCGTAAATGGGAACACGACGTTCACCGTGACCTGGCAGGGCGTGAAACCAGGCGCCACTCTCTTAGCCACGGCCACGTTCACCGTCAGCAACTGGACGGGCAAGTCATTCGTGATGACGGTCACCAACGTCGCGAACACGATGGCGACAAGCCCCAACATCAATGGACGGCTTACGGCGTTCGGGTTCGGCCTGATGCCGGAGGGCACATTCAGCAATCTGGTACAACGGAACCATCTACCAATGGGCGTTTACGAATTTCCCGGCGTTTCAACGTGTCGATGTGTGTTTGACGAGCGGTGGGGGCTGCGCCGGCGGAGGGGCTGGAGGTCTCAATCAAGGTCAATCCACGCCCGACAGCCACTCTGTCATGATTACCGGTAACTTCACGAATGGCGTCACGATCGCGCCGATCCCAGCGAAATTTCAAACCAGCCTCGGGTCCTTGGAGACCGATGGGGTCGTGATCAACCCGCCCCCGTCGGGTGCGAGCGACCTCACCATTGCGAAGACGCACAGCCCGACATCGCCATCCCCGGAGGGACAGTCACGTACACGGTGACGGTCTCAAATGTCGGGAGCGGGCCGTCGAGCGGCGCGGTGACCGTGACCGAGACGCCGCCGCCGGGCCTGACGGTTACGGCGCTCTCTGGCACCGGCTGGACCTGCACAGTCGCAACACGGACCTGCACTCGAAGCGATGCGCTCGCCCCGGGGGCGAGCTACCCACCGATCACGGTGACGACGAGTGTCGGCGCCGGTGCGGCGCCTGGCACGGTGACGAACACCGCAGTCGTATCAGGCGGCGGCGATTCGAACACGACCAATAACACGGCGACAGACCCGACGATCATCGCCGCTCCGGCTCCGGGGATGGACCTGACCATCACGAAGAGGCACAGCCCGGATACTGTCGTACCAGGACAGACGTTCTCGTACTTCATTACCGTGTCGAACGTGGGGAGCTCGCCGTCGAGCGGCACGGTGACCGTGACCGAGACGCCGCCGGCGGGCCTGACGGTTACGGCGCTCTCTGGCTCCGGCTGGACCTGCACAGTCGCGACACGGACCTGCACTCGAAGCGACGCGCTCGCCCCGGCGTCGAGCTACCCGGATATCACGGTGACGACGAGTGTCGGCGCCAGTGTGGCGCCTGGCACGGTGACGAACACCGCGGTCGTCTCAGGCGGCGGCGACCCGAACAACGGCAACAACACGGCGACGGATCCAACAGTCATCACCTCTCCGGCAGCAGGACCCGACCTCACCCTTGCGAAGGCGCAGAGCGGGGGCGTCGTCTCGCCGGGGCAACTGATCACCTTCACCCTCAGGGTGTCGAACGTCGGCACTCGGCCCGACGAGCGGCACCATCACCGTGACGGAGGCGCCGCCGCCGGGCCTGACCGTTACTGCGCTCTCTGGCACCGGCTGGGGCTGCGTCGTCGCAACGCGGACGTGCCTTCGCGCTGATGTGCTCGCCCCTGGGGCGAGCTTTCCCGACATCACGGTAACGGCGACGATCGCATCCAACGCGACGGGCACGCTCGGGAACAGAGCGGTGGTGTCAGGCGGCGGGGATGTAGATCCCGGCAACAGCATAGGTCTAAGTCCGATCACACTCCCTCCATTAGCAGTCCCGGCCTTGCCTTTACCGTTCGTGATTGGCTTGATGAGTGCGCTCGTCGCGACCGCGCTTTGGGCCTTGCGTGCGCGAACAACGTGAAGCCCGATGGCCGAACCTGACCTCCGGTCCGGTCTCGCGGTGCCGTCCGTCCGGACGTTCATCGCCCACGCGATCCTGTGGAACATCGGACTGGTTGGCCTGCTGCGCTGGCCGGGGGTCGCCGATCATGTCATCGGTGGGCTGATCCAATTTCAGACGTCGCTGATCTTCTGGTACGGCGCGACGCCGAACTCCGCGCTGGTGGTCAACGACAGCTGCAGTGGCAGCGATGTGGCGGCGCTCTACGGCGGCCATCACGTTGTCGTACCCGGTGGCATGGCGTCGCCGGATCGTGGGCGCGCTCACAGGTCTGCTGGTGATCGTGGCCCTCAACACGGTACGCATCGCGTCTCTTCATGCCGTCGCCTCGTCGCCGGACACGCTCACGCTGCTCCACCTCTACGTGTGGCCGACAGCGCTCGTCGCCGCGGCCGTCGCGTATGTGTGGCTCTGGATTCGATGGAGCGAGAGTGGGACGCCGGCAGTCGGCAGCGGGTGGGTGCGTTTCTTCAAGCTGTCGCTTGGCGGACTGACAGCGTACGCGGCGGCCGTGCCGTGGGTGTTCACGAGCGCTGCTCTCGGAACCGTCGGCGTATGGACGGCGTCAGCGGCGGCGTCGACGCTCGCGTCACTCGGAGTCCAGGTGAGTACGGCGGGCAACGTGCTCATGACGCCGCGCGGCGCATTCCAGGTGACGCAGGAATGCCTGTTCACGCCGATGGTTCCTCTCTACGTCGCGGCGGTCTTTTCATGGCCGCTGCGGCGTTCCGCACGTGTCGGGTGGGTGGCGCTCGGAGTGCCGCTCTTTTTCGTGCTTGGAATCGCGCGCCTGTTCGTCCTCGCTCTGCCGCCATCGATCGCAGAGCAGCCGATGTTCCTGGCACACGGCTTCTATCAGATACTTGCCGGCTGCGCTGCAATCGTCGTCGCGGCGCATCTGGCCTTCCGAGGCGAGCCGGCGCGCGCTGTCTCGCTGCGCACGGCGAAAGCGCTCGGGGCCGCGATCATCGGGGCGTTAGCCCTGGGGCCGGCGTGGCGCGTCATGCTGCTCGGACTTGCGAACGCCGTGCACTGGGTACTGCCGGCCACGCTAATTGGCTTCTCGGCGCCTGCCGACGATCAGGGCGCGCTCGCCATGTTGCCCACGTTTCAGGTTGGCTTGACGCTGGGCCTTTGGGTGGCGATGACAGGCGGACGACGCTGGGCGATGCCCATGCGTGCACTTGGCATTCTCGCCGTTTCCCAGATCGCGTTGCTCATTCTCCTGGGATCGCTGGCCGTGACCGGCGTCCATCCACACGTGCTGAGCATCCGGGCGTGGGCGCTCGCGATCCCGCTGGTACTGGCGTTCGTCGCCTGGCTGCCGGTGGAGGGAACCGTCGCGGGCGACTCAACCTATCTACAGTTCTGGCAGCACACCGGCGAGACCTTCCCCGTGCTGACCGGTGCCGCGTCGACCGAGTATTACTTCGCGAACGAGAAACGGTTGCTGACGGAGACCTTTCCGACTCTGGCCGGTCTGACGCTGCTCAAGACCGATCTCTGGGACGAGGCCAAGAACACGCGGATTCTTCAGTGGGTGGCGGAGCAGGGTGCGAAGGTGGTCGGCATCGATATCTCCGAGCCTATCGTCCACCAGGCACGCGCGGCGTTCGACGGGCACCGCCTGCGACCCGTGGTGAGCGACGTGCGGCGCCTGCCCTTCGTGGACGACTCGTTCGACGCGATCTACTCGATGGGCACCGTCGAGCACTTCGTGGAGACGGAAGCGAGCGTCGCGGAGCTGGCCCGCATACTCAAACCGTCCGGACGGCTAATTCTGGGCGTTCCGAACCGTCACGATCCGTTCCTGCGGCCGCTGCTCGTGGCCGCGCTCTCGCGTCTTGGGCTGTACGCGTACGGCTTCGAGAAGAGCTACTCCCGCCGCTCACTCCGAAAGATGCTGGAAGCGGCCGGACTCGAGGTCCGCTCGGACACAGGCATCCTCTTCATGCCCGGATGGCTGCGGATGCTGGACCTGTGGTGTCATACGCGTGCACGGTCTCTGACTGTCGTGACCGCCGCGCTCGTCGCGCCGTTTGTCTGGCTCGACAGCCTCTCTTCAAGGCTGCGACGTCATGGCTATCTGATCGTCGCCGTCGGCGAGAAACCCGTTACGGGTTCACGACGGGCGTGAGGATGCCGGTAGCGGCTGTACGGCGCTCGTCTCCGAGAGTTTTTCCCCTCTCGCGACCGTACGGACATCGACCTGCTGCGCTCCAAGGATGTCGGCGAGATGGATCTCCCAGGCCCATGCCGGACGCGGACGGCAGCAGTAAAGGTTGATCGTCGCCAACCCCGTCTCCGGAAACGTGTGAATCGTGATGTGCGATTCGGTCAACAGGCACAGCCCGGTAATGCCGGCGGGCGCTGGAAAGACATGCCACAAGGGCTGGGCCACTGGTCTAAGGCCGAGGTCCTCGATGAGACGCAGGAACACCTGCTCCAGGGCCACCCGCGATCGGAGCGCAGCCGGATCGCAACGATAGGCATCGACGAGATACTCGAGGCCTGACGCGCCGTTCGCTGGCTGTTTCATGGTGCGCACTCCCTTGGTACTTCGAGTCATCCGACGCTCCAGGACCAGGACGCAAACATAATGGTCACCGGGCGCGTGTCACCGTTGCCTATCAGGTCGCCAGGCCTGTCGGCCGGCTCGATCGCTCGAAATATCAGCGCGTGATCGCCGGGAGAGATCTCGACCGATCCCAGCGAGTACCGTCGTCTGTTCGGCACGACCTGCAGGACGGCGAGCTCAGTCGAGTCGAGCGTCGCGACCAGTGTGCGCGGGCGTGCAAATGCCTCGATCTCGATCTCCAGAGTCGCTCGAAGCTTCGCGGGTGTGGTGTTGCGCACCGTCCACAGGCCTTGTTGGCTCATCCACCGCCAGCGTTGTCCGCTCGCCTGTTCCCATTCGAAAAAACCATCCATGCCGAGAGTCATGATCTCGGGTGGCTGCCTGTTGACTGCGTAGACGCGTGCGTCTGGAAACGACTGGGTGAGAACGAGGCCGTCGAAGTTGCCGACCGACTCACCGGCTCGCACGAGGACGTGGGTGTAGTCGAGTTCCGCAAGTTTCTCGGACAATCCAGGATCACCGCACCCGTCGAAAGGCGGAGTCGAAAAGACGAGTCTGTTCCTCATCAGCCATGTGACGCCCGAATCCTCCAGGCTCTGAGCACGGCAGTCGAGGGCCACTACTGTCGTCCCGAGACCGGTCAGCCAACGGTGCCCCTGTGTCGGAAGTACATCGCGTGACCGCCATGGCAGCGGAGAGAACTCGATAATCGTCAACCCGAGGAGGGCGACGGCCCATGCCTTCCGGATGAGAGGCCTTCGATCGACGACCGTCACGGGACGTCTCCACAGGTATTCGACGGCCATGCCCGTGGCGATCGCGACCATCAGGTTCGTCACGATCCCGAAACGCGCATACGACCGGAACATCGGCAGCCCCTGATGAAGAAGGGCAGCGAGATTGAGCCCACCTGACGATGCCGGTGCGAGTGAGAGCAGCGTGGCCCAGAGCCCGATGGCAGCCAGCACGGCGGCGGTTCTTCGGGATGCCAGATCACACGCACGCGTGACAACCACCCACAACACGACGCCCGTCAGGCCGAGTACGCCCCAACCGAGTGAGATCTGCTGCTCGAGCAGACCTGGACCGATGTGCTCGCGCCGCCAGACGGCCGCGGCAATCCGACCGAGGAGAGCGTTGTCGACCGGCGGCACGAAATAGGCCCACCATCGCGCACCGTGGAGATCGAGGTCGCTCAGGGGGAACGCCAGTGCTTCCGAAATGTGAAGCACGTCCGGTGCAGCCGCACGAACGGCGACGAGGCCCAGCGCCAACAGCCCGACCAGTGTCGTGAGCGGAAGGATCAGGCCGCGGGCGGTGCGAGGCCCGCGCGGCGCCGCGGTCCAATAGGCCGCAAGCGCCACGGGTGTGACGGCCGCGCCGATGAGGCCGCCGTAGAAATTCGACAGCGTCAGGCAGGCCGTAGCTGCGGCGAGCAGCGCCGCACTGCCGAGCGTCGGGCGATCGACAGCCACGAACAGAGTGAGGAGGTAGATGGGGATCCACTGCACCTGCGCTATGTGCGGGTGATAGGCAGCGTGGGCGACGTGAACCGGCGCGAAGGCGAAGATCAGGCCGGCGACGAGAGCGCCCCGATGCGGCAGCCGCAGGTAGCGTGCCAGCGCGTACGCACCAAGCGCGGCAAGTGGAAATGTCGCCAAGACGACGACGTTGTAGGCGGCCACCGGGCCGAATACTCGTGACAGCCACGCACCGACGTCGTCGGTCAGCGGCTGACGATACAAGCCGCGGACTCCGCCTTGCGCAAACTGCTGAATCACCGTGAGCGGATCGTGATGACGGCCGACGATCTCACCGCCGAAGATTCGCTCGTGCGGGGATAAGAGAACCGGCAGCGCCATCACGATTGTCGCGACGACGCTGATCGAGAGCATCTGCAGGACTCCGATGGGTGCAGAGTTTCGCAGGGCTGAAACTTGTCCCATGACGCGCGCCATGCCGTGTCCACCGCATGTTGAAACAGGAGAGGACGTGAGCGATGACACGACGCACACATCCTACCACCAGGTGTTGGGAGCGCCGAGGACGTCTGGGACTATAACTATGGGCACCGTCCTGGGGTTACGCTGCGAAAAAAAGAGGAACGTGTTCAAGGGAGCGTTGAGGTAGTGGACGATGCGCAAGGGGCACGAGAGCGTCGCCGGGTTACCGGCGTCTGTGCGTGGCTGGGGTTTACGCTTGCCACGCTGTTCCTCTACCCACTCGCTGCCGCGCTCGACAGCGGCATCTACTACCTGCAGTGGCAGCGCCGCGACCTCGTCGAAACGCTCACCGCGCTCGCGTCCTTAACGCTGCTGTTCGCGGTCGCGTTGTACGTCGTCTGGCCCCTACGGGGCCGGCGCGCGACGATCGCGCTATTACTCGTCGCGGCAATCCCGATGATGTCGTTTGGCGCCGGTGTGGCAAAACAGCTTCCACTCGGTGCTGATCTCCGAATTGCGTGGGAGAACCACCTTATCCGCTACGGAGCACCGGCGGCCGTCGGGCTTCTGCTGGTCGCGATCTTCGTCTTTCTGCCCGAGTGGCTTTCACGCAGTATTCGCATTTTGCTAGCCGCACTCTCGCCAGCTTCGCTGGTCGTGGTAGCCAACATCGTCGCTTCGGCAGCACACCCGCCGCCGACCGTCCAGGTCGAGCCCATCGCGCCTTCGGCCCGCGCCGCGCCGGCCACGTGCTCATCCGTGCTGGCTTTGCTTTTTGACGAGCTGTCGTTCGCCTATCTCTACGATGGAACGAGCGTGCGTGCCGAATATCCGGCGATACGAAGTTTGGCCTCCACGGCTACGAGCTATCTCGCGGTGAGCAGCCCAGGTCCAGACACGCTGAGTTCGATGCCTGGCTACCTGACTGTCCGCCGAAACCTGCACATTGCGGTCGAGCCGACGAGAATCGTCGACATCACGCCGAGTGGCAGCACGGCGGTGAGCGCGACGGAACGCGATGGTCTCTTTGCGATGGCTCGGTCACTCGGGTACGGGACAGAAATGGCGGGCTACTATTTCCCCTACTGCGCCCTGCTCGGCAATCTCGTCGATCGCTGCCGGTCGTTCAGCTTCTACAGCATCTCACCGGTGCGCGAGGGATTTTCACCGTTGAATCCGATTCTCACAACTTTGATCCTGTGGCCACGACAGTTCCCACTCGGCCTTCTCAAAAATGTCCCGTTCGCCGACCTGCAGCGACGTATGGTCGAGGCGACACGTGCGTTTGCCGAACGGCCGTTGGCACCGTCAGAAGGTGTGTTTCGCTTCGTGCACTTCAGCGTGCCGCATCTTCCTTTCGTGTTTACTGCCGCTGGGTATGAGCCGCCGTTCGACCCTCTGAGAACCTCGCCCGATGCCGACTACCGTCGCCAAATTGCTTATGTCGATCGCCTGGTCGGGGACATCGTCGCGCGGATGAAGCGTGACGGCACCTTCGATGACATGACGGTTGTCATTTTCGCCGATCACGGGTTCCGGTTCGGCGGCGAGGAACGAGACCCGCGGCACATCCCGTTCATCGTGAAGCTGCCAGGGCAAGGTTCAGGAGAAATTGTGGTGGAGCCTCACGAAGGGGAACGGCTTCTGCTGGACGTGCTCCGGCAGTCGTGCAAACCGGCTTCGTGACGGTGGTCAACGAGGTTTCGCGTTGAGCACACCGATTTCGACGAGGCGTGCCGCGATCAGCCTCATCTTCGAGAGTACGCCCGTTGCGCAGATCATCGCGGTTACCGATGCGAGAAACTTGCCGTCAATCCGGCTACTTGAGCGCGTCGGCATGCGTAGAATTGAAACGGTTGCCGCAACCTTTCGCGGGGAGCCCTGTGTCGAATACGTCTACGCGATTCGGACAGCGCCAATAGCCGGCCCCGGCAGCGCCACGCATTGACCGGGGCCGGCACCCGTGGCATCAGTTGCTCGAAGTTGCACTCATCGTCGCGGCTGCTTAACGTTTCCTCGTGATCCTCGTCGTCGTCGAAGTCGCAGTGCTTCACGCCAGCATTGCGGTGCATCATGCAGAACCAGCATTGCGGCCGCCGCTGGACTGCGCCTTGATGTAGAGAGGATTGATGTTGCGGATCCGTTCCGGCACATCGAACTCGACTGCCTCACTGGAGTTCCAAGTTCGCCAGAATTCGACGGTGTGGTTGTTCGAACCGATGCTGAACGTGATCGTTGGAGATTCCTGCCTGCTTGTCTGAACTTTGATCCACCACCCGGATTTCGTGACGTCCGCCGCGCGCAATGGACGCAGCACCATGACGCTCGTCATGATGAGCACCGCGGCGATAAGGCCTGTTAGTCCGACCGTATGGCGGGTGAGGCGACGACCGAGCTGCGATGTCATGTTCGTTTCTCCTTCTGGCTGCCGAAAGACCGCGTTAAACGTCTCGCGCTTTCGAATAGGAACTGCTCGACGGTTCGGCGAACCGATGAATGAGCGCTCCGTCTCTGGGATAGGCGTGGAAATGGGGTGACGCGGGCCGTAGGTGGGGTTGCGCGCCTTACGGGAGGTATTCGGCAAAGACGGGGCGGCATCGCGGTTCCTTGCCTTCCTTGGCGTAGAATCTGCCCGCAGCGGGCAATCCGGGACACGAAGGCTGCTTGAATGAACGAATCCGACGATCAGATCACGCTTTTGCTGAGGCGCATCGCGGGCGGAGACCGCAGCGCCGAAGACGAACTCCTCTCGCTCGTCTATAACCAACTGCACCGGATTGCCCAGCGGCAGTTCAGGTCCGAGCGGCCAGGGCACACGCTCCAACCCACGGCGCTAATCAGCGAGTTGTACCTTCGTGTTCTGCACGACTCGTCCATCGAGTGGCACAGCAGAGCGCATTTCTACGCCGTGGCGGCCGAGACGATCCGTCGCGTCCTGATCGACCACGCCCGTGCGGCGAAGCACAGCGGCGACCGCAGCCCGGACAACGGGTTCAACTCGATGACGAACTGACGTATTCCGAGGACCATGCGTACGAGCTGCTGATGCTCGACGAAGCGTTGAGCAAGCTCAGGGTACTGGATCCGCGCCAAGCGCAGGTGGTCGACCTGCGTTATTTCGGTGGGTTCAGTGTCGAAGAAACGGCACGCGCCCTCGGCGTATCGGAGCGGACCGTGAAACGCGACTGGGCGATGGCCCATGCATGGTTGTCAGCCACACTGAACGGCACAGCGCCGACTCCCTAACACGCAACCGCTTGCCCAATGAATCCGCAGCAATGGGAGCGACTGAAGGACGCGTTCTCAATCGTCATCGCGGGCGGGCCCGACCGGGCATCCGAGGCGATCGCCGAACTATCCCGTGGCGATGCACAAATGGCACATGCGCTGCGGTTGCTTGTCGCGGAACACTTCAAATTGGCAGACGTGCCTGCCCGCGAACGTCGCGAGCGTGACGCTGAATATGTGGCTCCGGAGCTGCCGCGCGTGCTTGCACACCGGTTTCGCGTGCTGGCGCGATTGGGCGCTGGAACGTTTGGAGACGTGTACCGCGCGATAGACGAGAAAGCGGGTGCTGAAGTAGCTCTTAAAGTGTTGCGTTCGCGCGACGCGGTAGCCCTCGAGTACTTCAAGCGCGAGTTTCGGACGCTCGCGGATGTACACCACTCCAATCTACTGAAATTGCACGATCTCGTCGCTGCCGGCGATCAATGGATGTTCAGTATGGAGCTGGTCGATGGTGTCGATTTCCTTCGCTTCCTGGCCCGCGAGCCCGCAGACGCACGATCATCGACTCTCCGCGCATTACTGACGCAGCTGGTCTCCGGTATCCGCGCTTTGCACGAGCGCCGTCTGTTGCACCGAGATCTGAAGCCGTCGAACGTACTTGTCACATCTTCCGGACGTCTCGTCATCCTGGATTTTGGCCTCGTGCGGCTGCTCGGTGATGAGACGGCCGTCACGTTCGCCGGCACTCCTGACTACATGTCGCCGGAGCAGGCAGCAGGCGGGCCCGCGGGGGAGCCCAGTGACTGGTACGCGGTCGGCGGATGCTGTACCAGGCGCTAACCGGTGCTCTGCCGTTCTGCGGTGAGTTTCTGGACGTGCTCCGGCGCAAGCAAGCGGAAGTTCCCGTCGGGCCCCGCTCAGGCATGGCCGACGGATCCCCTGGGCTCGATGCGCTTTGCATGAAGCTGCTCGAGCGGAACCCTGCGACACGCGCGTCATATTCAGACATGATGGGTTCCCTCGGAACTGAGATGGCGCCCGCACAGGACCGAGCCGGCAAGGCGGATCTTGTCGGGCGAAGCGCTCACCTCAGAAAGCTGGTCAACGCCTACGAATCGGCCTCCACCCAGCCGGTCGTGGCTCACGTGTGCGGACCATCGGGCATCGGCAAGACCGTGCTCCTCCGGGAATTCCTGCGTCACGTCAGCCGCACCACAACCGTCGTGTTCGCGGGCAGGTGCTACGAGCGCCGAATCGATTCCGTATCAGGGGCTCGATGACGTCATCGATCAGATCGCCCACTTTCTACGGCGTCTGCCTGCGGTCCAGGTTGGTGAATTGCTGCCCCGAAATCTCGCTGTGCTCGCACACATGTTTCCGGTGCTTGGTCAATTTGTACGCCGCGAGGCCCCGCCGATGGTGGCCACGGAATCCGCCGAACTCAAGATCCGAGCCGTCGCTGCGCTTCGCGAGATGCTCGGCCGTATTGCGGAGCGTTATCGTGTCCTCATCGTGATCGACGACCTGCAGTGGGGCGACCATGACAGCGGCGCCGCGCTCAACGATCTGCTCTCTGCGACGGACTCGCCGGCAATGCTGGTCGTCGTGGCCTATCGATCAGAGGATGCGTCTTCGAGCGCGTGCGTCAGGTCCGTGCGCGAAGGACAGGGAGGCGCGGGCTCACGCTCAGAGGTGTTTATCGACATCGAGACATTGAGCGACTCTGACTGCCGGCACCTCGCCGCCGCGGTTTCTTCGCGCCCTCTTGATCAAGGGGCAATGCAGCAGGTTGTTACGCATTCGGCCGGAAATCCGTTTCTGATTCACGAAATCGTGCGCTGGTTCAATGGTGCGGGTGCTGATACGCCGCTGGATCGGTTCAGCGTGGAAAGAGCCGTGTTGTCCAGGCTCGGAACACTCGATCAGCACAGCCGCCGTCTGGTCGAACTCGTGGCAGTAGCCGGCCAACCGACGCAGTTAGAAGTATTTCGTGGTGTTCCGGAGGTTGGGTATCTCATTGCGGCGCGTGATGAACTGCTTTCCGCCCGTTTCGTTCGATCCCGACTTGTTCAGGATCGGGAGGAGCTGGAGATATACCATGACCGGATCCGAGAACGCTTTAGCGTCAACGATAGACCCTGAGAGTCGAGTCGTGCGTCATCGCGAGCTCGCACACGCGCTGGAAGCGACCGGCGGCGACGCGGAGCGTATCGCGGTGCATTCGCACCAGGCGATGGAACCGGAGCTGTGCAGCCGCTATGCACTGGAGGCGGCACACCGAGCGCTCGGCGTGATGGCATTCAACAAGGCGGCGCAGCTTCTACAGCTAGCGCTCGCCACAGGTGCCCTCCAGGCCGACACACGGCGTGTTGTGCAACGTCAGCTCGGAGACGCACTGGCGAATGCCGGCCGCGGCGCTGAAGCCGCCAATCACTACCTTTCGGCCGCTTCGGATGCCAGTTCTCGCGATCAGCTCAACCTCAAGCAGCGCGCTGCCGAGGAGTTGCTATTCAGCGGGCATGTTGACGAGGGTCTCGCGATCTTTGAACAGCTTCTCGCCCAGGTGGGGATGCGCCTTCCGACCAGGGTTGGCACGTTGCCCCTTTCGTTGGTGGTGCGGCGAATGCAGCTGAAGTTCCGCGGTCTGCGGTGGCGGGAGCGCGACGCTGCCGCATTGCCGAAAGAAGCGTTACTGAAGCTCGACGCCTGCTCCGCAGTCGCGACTGGCCTTGCGCTGATCGACATTGCTCGCGGAGCCAGTCTGAGACAGCCAGTCTCTTGCTGGCGCCGGAGGAGGCGAACCGACTCGCATCGCGCGAGCACTCGCGATAGTGGCCTGCTACCAGTCGACACACCGGTCTCAAAGCAACGGATCGGGCGAAACGTATCCTCGACATGGCACAGCAGACTGCCGAGCGAACGGCCGACCCGCGTGTCCGTGGCCTCACGGAAGTGATGGGAGCTGCCTGTGCGTGGAACGCGGGACGATGGGAGGAGTGCGCCCGCCGCGCCGAGTACGGCCAAGGGTATCCTGCACGGGGCGTTCGAGCGCGTGACGTGGGAGCGCGATACGGCGGCGATTTTCGAAGTAGATGGTTTGCGCTGGATGGGCCGATGGGCTCAGATGAGGGCAATTCTTCCCGAACTACTCGCTGACGCCAGGATCCGCGGGGACCTTTACGCCGAAGCCATTCTGCAGATGCACGGAGGGTCCTGCGCAGCGCTTGCGGAGGATGCGCCAGATCGCGCAAGAGCGGGTCTGAAACTGCTGCAGCGGTGGTCGAACCGTGGATTTCACGTTGAGCACCTGGTCGAGACACATAACCAAGTGGAAATCGCCCTCTACGAAGGGAATGGTGGTGACGCCCTGGCGCTCGTTCTTCAGCGGTGGCCCGCACTACGGAAACTCCTTGCTCCTCCGAGTGCAGACGCTGCGGATTCAGATGCGCTCCCTTCGGGCACGGGCCGCCATAGCTGCGGCGCTTGAAGGCCCGATGCGAGAGCGCCGCAAGCTGCTCCAAATCGCGGCACGGGACGCGGCGTCGATTCGCCGCGAGAAGACGGGCTGGGGAAACGCGCTTGCTTGTCTGATTCAATCGGCGATCGACCGTATGGCGGCCGACCGTCGTGCCCTGGAGCGGTCAATTGCCTGCGCAGAAACAGCTGCCACCGAAGGCGGCATGCTGCTTCACGCCTTGATCGCGCGCCGCGAGCGAGGCGCGCGCATGCCTGATCGAGCCGCGTCGGCGGTTGCGGTGGCCAGCGCCGACGCCCAGCTCCATGCCGAGGGTATCGTGAACGTGCAGAGGTTCTCGCAAGTGATTGCGCCTGGCGTCACCGTAGATTGAGCGTTAGCGGTTCCGGTTTTACACGTGGAGGAGCATTGGCCAGTCAGACGTTTCCAAGCTTTGGGCGCTGCGCCTCCGGACAGTCACTGGTGGAGGCGCCGACAGACCTTGACGAGGTGCAGAAGGTGTTCCGGAAGGCAGCGTCGGAACAAAGACGCGTGACCATCCGCGGTGGCGGCCACTCCTTCGATGGCCAAGCGGTCCAAGAAGGGGATGTCGGATCAAACATCGTCCTGACGACAGACGCATTCAAAGATATTAGGTTTCGCGCTGACGATCTGGTCACAGTCGGCGCAGGCGCCAAATGGTGCGACATTCTGACGCAGTCACGGTCGCGGGGCTTGATCCCCGCGATCATTCAAACCGGCAGCGCGGCGACCGCCGGTGGCACGTTGGCCGGTGACTGTTTATCTCGGTTCTCGGAGCGCTCGGCAAGGAGAGTGCTTGGATCGAGTCCTTTACGCTGGTGCCTCCCGTCGGTGAGCCGTTGAGATGCTCACGGGCAGAGAACGCCGACGTGTTCCACGCCGCGATTGGCGGCCATGGCTACCTCGGTTTCGCGACCGATATCACGTACAGACTTCTTCAGCTTCCATCAGAATTCGTCGCGCGGACAGAAATCGCGACTTTTCGCTCGTTGCCAGAGCTGGTCGAGGCTCAAATTCCGCGAGCGCTGCGCGCCTTTCAGTTGGCTGAGAGCGCCCGACACACGTTGTCGACGCTCCAGAGGGGCACGAGTGCGGCGCCGCTCAGGGCAACATCCGAGATTCGGGCCGTGTCGTCGGTCGCGTTCGAATCGTTCCGTTCAGTGAAAGGTGTCGTCTTCGAATCGTCCTATGCAGCCCCGGCAGACCCACCGCTTCCGCCCTTTCCGCTCTACAACAACCTGGAAGGTGGACTGCGATACGCCGCCGAGTTAATGGCCCGCGACGACAGACTGAATCGGCTGTTCCACGAGGGCCTCTTTGCATTGCTCGAGAGCGGCAGGAAGACATTCGAGGACGACATTCATGAGTTCTCCTTCTTCATGGACGGCAACACATTCGCGAAAGAGCGCTTTGAGCGTGAGCACCCCGGTCGCGTCTTCCCAATCACGCAGCAAACGTTCGTAGTGCCCGAGACGGCACACCGTCCGTTTTGCGGCCGAGTGCATGACGCGCATGGATGCAAAGAGGATCGCGCCCACCGAGATGGATCTGCTCTTCGTCGCGGCGGACGAGTGTCTGATGTCTGCGACGTACGAGCAGAGCGGCTTCGCTATCAGCCTTGCTTTCGAGAACTACGAGACTGCATGCCCGCCGAAGAAAGTCGTCGCCCTTCTTCGTGACCTGAGCGTCCTCTGCGCTGAGATGGGAGGGCGAATCCACCTGGTCAAGAATCTGCACGTGGAAAAAGCCGTCGTGAGGCGCATGTTCGAGAAGACGATCGGCGACTTCGAAGCAATTAAGGTACACCTTGACCCCAGACGGCGTTCTTCGCAATCCGTTCTTCGACAGATTGTTCGAATTCACCGGCGCGTAGTACGTATTCGCTTCGCTTCTTCGGCCTGTTACGTCAGAATCTGCCCGCCCGTGTTCCGTGAGCGGTAGTCGCGTCTTCGCGGGTGAGGGAGCTGCCGATGAAGGTGATGGTCGTTTGGAAGACCGTTCCGGGGAAATACAGGATGGCGATTGACCAGTTTCTCAAAGCGGGAGCTCCGGTCCCCGACGGCGCGACGACCGTGGGGCGCTGGCACACACCGGGGTCGACGCTCGGGTGGCATCTCATCGAGGCAAACGACCTGGCGTTTGTCGGCGAGCACGTGGCTCATTGGGCTGACGTACTGGAGATCGAGGTCTATCCAGTGATCGAGGATACAACGGCGGGAGTCGCCGTCATGAACGCATCCGACACGTAAGTGAGCAGAACCCCGCCGCCCTTACTTTTAGACTTTTAGCGACTCTGCCCGCCCCCACGTCCTTCGACCGGTGCGGTGACGCGCCGATCGACTGCCGGATCTTGACTTTTAAATATGCATTGGTATACATATATCTTGTCATGCATATAGAAACGTTTCAGGTGCTCGCGGATCCTGTTCGATTCCACATCGTCGACGCGCTCCGGACCGGGGAGCGGTCGGTCAACGACCTCGTCGACACCGTGGACATCGACCAGTCGGGTGTCTCGAGGCACCTGCGCATTCTTTATGAGCGCGGCTTTGTGGACGTGCGGCCGGATGGACAAAGGCGCCTGTATTCGCTTCGGCCGGAGCCCTTTCACGAGCTCGATGCGTGGATCAGCGGATACCGCAATCTCTGGGAGGCGCGGCTCGACCGCTTCGGCGATGCCCTTCGCCGCAGGCAGACAGCGCGCGTCAGACGGCACAAGGAGAGAAAAAAGTGAAGAACATCACAATCGAGCGCACCTACAAAGCCAGCCTGGCCGACGTCTGGGCGCTCTGGACCACGAAGGACGGGTTCGAGTCATGGTGGGGGCCGGAGGGGTTCCGCGTCGATGTCCGCCGCCTCGACGCGACGCCCGGCGGGGAACTGCACTACGCCATGATCGCCGACGCACCGGAACAGATCGAGGCGATGAAGCGGATGGGGCAACCGGTCTCGCACGAAACGCACGGCACATTCACCGAGCTGCGGCCGCGCGATCGGCTGGTGCTGACCCACATCATCGATTTCCTGCCCGGTGTGACGCCATACGAAAGCACGATCGTCGCGGAGTTCTCCGAGGTGGCAGATCGCGTGCGGATGGTGGTGACGCTGCACCCGATGCACGACGAGGCGTTCAGCCGGATGCAGGTCAAGGGCTTCACCAGCCAGCTGACGAAGCTCGACAGGCGATTTGGCTTCCAGTCGTGATTGAACGCCGGTCGTGATTGAATAATGGACGCGAATGAGCACCGCGTCCACGGCAGCGAAGAATTACATCACGCCGAGCGGGCTGCAGCGGCTGAGAGATGAGCTCCGGTTTCTGCTCAGCAGGGAACGGCCCGCTGTTACGAAGGTCGTCGCCTGGGCCGCGAGCAACGGCGACCGCAGCGAAAACGCCGACTATCAGTACGGCAAGCGGCGGCTGCGCCAGATCGATCGCCGGATCCACTTTCTCACGAAGCGGATCGACGCAGCGGAAGTGGTGGACCCGGAAGCGCCAAGAACCGGACGGGCATCGAGCCACGTGTTCTTCGGCGCCACCGTGCGTTACGCGAACGCGGCCGGCGCGGAGAAGGTGGTCAGCATCGTCGGCGCCGATGAAGTCGATCTGAACCGCCACTACATCAGCTGGTTGTCACCGCTTGCCCGTGCCTTGATGAAGCGTGGCCCAGGCGACCAGGTCGTGCTTCACGCGCCGGCCGGAGTGGAGCAACTGCAGATTCTCGAAGTGCATTACCAGCGCATCCCGGTGGAGCCTTTCAGCGAACCTCCCGGAGCTGAAGCGGCGCCCAAGCAGCCGTAGTCCAAAAATCCTGCCCACGGTGGCGCCGCACGTCACAACCCTTCGCCAGCGATTTATCAGCGCTTCGTCAGCGATGTAACGCGCTGGCCTGCCCTACAGTCGTTCGTCCCTTCTGTTTGAACAACTTAGCCCAGGTTCGCGGTTGACGTCCGGCTGGCATCTGCCGTGCTCAACCGTACGGCGATGCTTTCATCGGTCGCCCCTTCCTCCAAAAATCGCGTCGCAGAAACTTGAATCCGCTGATGACCCGGGAACGCCTTCGTCTGACTGCACTCCTCGCCGGCTGTGTCATCGCCGGATGGGTCGCGTTCGTGTCGACGCAGTCTCCGGCCGACGCCACGCAGTTCAATGATTCGCATTTCCATCTGACGAACTACGTTCAGGAGGGAATCAGCGTGCCGCAGTTCCTGAAGATCATGGGCAACCGCGTCAGCCGGTCGACGTTGTTCGGCATTCCTCTGCAGCAGCAGTGGTCGTTTGGAAACTCGGGAGAGTTCGCGCCCACCTATTACCTGCAGACCGATGCGCCTCTTTACTACTACTCGTTCACCGACGCGCACATTGCGAGCGTGTATCGCTCCTTGTCGAAGGACCAGCAGGCGCGGTTCGATCCGATGATTACCGGATTCAATCCGGCCGACATGTATGCGGTCGATCACATCCGCCGCGTCCTCCGGACGTTCCCTGGCGTTTTCACCGGGCTCGGCGAGTTCACGATTCACAAGGAATTCGTCTCCTCGAAGATCTCGGGCGAAACCGCCAGTCTGACAAACCCCGCGCTCGATCGCATTCTGGATTTCGCCGGGGAAGCCGGCCTCGTCTGCATCCTTCACAACGACGTCGACATGCCGTTCGCCAAGACGGACGCCGAGCCGGTCTACCTCTCGCAGATGAAAGCGCTCCTCAGGCGCCATCCCAAGACGTCGATCATCTGGGCGCATATCGGCCTCGGACGGATCGTTCATCCGATCCGCGTGTCGGCAGAGGCGGCCGAGCGAACTCCGGGCCATGTCGCCATCGTCGAGACGCTGGTCAACGACCCGGCATTCGCCCATGTCAGCTTCGACATCTCGTGGGACGAGGTCGCCAAATACGCCGTGGCCAGTCCGGAGGCCATCGCCCGCGTGTCGTCGATGCTGAACAAATATCCGGATCGCTTCCTGTTCGGCACGGATACGGTGGCGCCCGCAAGCCCGGATCCGTATTTCGCCGTGTTCGAGATGTGGGCGCCGGTGTGGAAACAGCTCACGCCGGATGCGAGTTACAAGGTACGCAAAGGCAACTACGAACGAATCTTCGACGCGGCCCGCGCGCGCGTGCGCGCGTGGGAGCAGGCAAACATCAAGTGAGAGTTCGGCTAATAGAAGGAGAGTGTATGACTCGCACAGTTCGATTCTCAGGGCAGGCAAATCACCGGAGCCGATTTGCGTGGCGGCTGGCACTGGCATTCGTGCTGTGTCTCGCCACGGCGCCCTATGCGACGGCGCAGCCTGCATCGATCGAGATCTATGGATTCGCCATGCTCGACATGGGCATCAACCTGAACACCATCAATCCGAACTGGTTCGACACGATGCGCCTCAACAAGCTGCCCTCGTTCGAAGGGGAGTTTGGCGAGGACGGCATCGCGTTCGCCGGAGTGCGACAGACCCGCCTGGGCGTCAGAGGGTTCACGCCCACAGCCCTGGGCGAGCTCCGAACGACCTTCGAATTCGAACTGTTCGGGACCGGTGTGGACGAGGGGCAGACCACGTTCCGCCTGCGCCATGCCTATGGCGAGCTCGGCAAGGTCGGCGCGGGGCAGTACTGGAGCCCCTTCATGGACATCGACGTGTTCCCGAACTCGATCGAGTACCTGGGGCCCGGCGGGCATGGTCTTCTTCCGCAACGTCCAGGTGCGGTACATGCCGATTCAGGGCGACACCCGACTCACGCTGGCGGTCGAGCGCCCAGGTGCGTCAGGCGATGCCGGAGTGTTGGCCGACCGCATCGAGCTGCAGAACGTGAAGGGCCGCAGCCCGATACCCGACTTTACCGGTGAGTACCGCTTTGGCGGCTCTCGCGGGTACTTCGAGGTGGCCGGAATCCTGGGCCGGATGAGCTGGGACGACATGCTCGCCGATCAATTCGAGCTGTCCGGCGACGCGACGCGGTGGGGCATCAACCTGAGCTCGAACGTCAAGCTGGGGTCAGCCACGACTCTTCGGTTGCAATATGCGTACGGCGAGGGCATCCAGAACTACATGAACGATGCCCCAGTCGATGTCGGTATCGTCGCTAATCCCGGAAATGCCGTCACGCCGATCGAAGGCCAGGCCATTCCCATTACCGGAACGGTGTTTTTCGTCGATCACAACTGGAATTCCAAGTGGTCGACTTCCGTCGGCTATTCGGGCACGTACATCGACAACCTCGAAGGCCAGGCCGACAACGCTTATAAGACAGGGCACTACGCGCTGGGCAATATCCTCTACAGCCCGGTCCCGGGCGTGATGATGGGCGGCGAGCTGCAATGGGGCAAGCGCGAGATGTTCCGGGACCCGTACGTCGGCGAGGCCGTCAAGATCCAGTTCTCGTTCAAATACAACTTCTCAGTCAAGGCGGGAGGCTAGTGATGATCATGAAATCTCTCTCGGCACCACGACGAGTCGCTTCTGGGATTCTCGTTGCCGTGGCCGTCTGCGGTTTCGCAGTAACGGCGCAGCAGACGGATCCGCAGGCAGCGGTGGACAGCGCATTCAAGCAGTTCCAGAACCTCAAGGAGGGGAAGAACGCAGACTACATTCCGGCGCTCGCCAAGGTCGATCCGAATCTCTTCGGCATCGCGCTGGTCACGGTCGACGGCAAGGTGTTTACGGCCGGCGACGTCAAGACGGAAGTCTCGATTCAGTCGATTTCCAAGGTCTTCACGATGGCGCAAGTCATTCAGGAGCAGGGGCTCGAAGCCATTGAGAAGCGGATCGGCGTCGATGCCACAGGCGCAAGATTCAATTCGATCATCGCGATCGAAGGGGTCCGCTCGGTCGTGGGAACCGGTGCGCCGGAGATGAATGCGCTCGTGAACCCGGGCGCGATTTCCTCCACCAGCATGGTGCTTGGTTCGAACGCCGATGCGATATGGGCGAAGATCCTCGGCTTCCACAACGACGCGGCCGGCCGAACGCTGACCGTGCTGCAGGACGTCTACAAGTCGGAGTCCGACTCAAATCAGCGCAACCAGGCCATCGGCGCGTTGATGTTCGCCTATGGCTATATCAAGACAGACTGGAGAATGGCGGTCGATCTCTATACCCGTCAGTGTTCGATCGGCGTCAACGCCAGAGATCTTGCCGACGATGGCGGCAACGCTCGCTGCGGGCGGCAAGAACCCGGTGACCTCCAAGCAGATCATGGATCCCGCCAAGGTGCCAGGGGTACTCGCGGTGATGGCGACGGCCGGTCTGTATGACGATTCCGGAAAGTGGCTGTATCACACGGGCCTGCCCGCCAAGAGCGGCGTCGGTGGCGGGCTCATCGCCGTGTCACCTGGAAAATTCGGCATCGCCGTCGTTGCACCGCCTCTCGACGATGCAGGCAACAGCGTGAAGGGGCAGAGGGCGATTACGGCGATCTCGAATGCGCTCGGCGGCAACCCGCTGTCAGCGAGACGGTAGCGAAAATTTTCAGGAAAGGAGACGAACGATGAAGGCAACACTATTAGCGACGCTGGTCGTATTGCTCGGCGCCGCAAGCACGGCATTTGCGCAGGACGTGCGATACAACTTCGACAAGGAAGCCAATTTCGCCGCATTCAAGACTTACAGGTGGGTTTCGCTCAAGGGCGGAGAGCCGCCGCACAACAACCTCGTCGACGGGCAGATCAAAGCGGCTGTCGATGCCGAGCTCGCCAAAAAAGGTCTGACGAGATCTGATTCTGAGACCGCGGACCTCTATATCGGTTATCAGACGGCGGTCTCCACCGAAAAGCAATACACGTCGTTCGATACCGGCTGGGGCTACGGACCTGGGTGGGGAGGCGGCTGGTACGGCGGCGGTGGCTACGGCGGCGGAACGACGACGGGGACGACGTCCACCATCTACATCGGCCAGCTCGCGGTGGATATGTATGTTCCCTCGGAGAAGAAGCTGGTGTGGCGCGGGTCGGCGACCAAGACGATCGACACGCGCGCCAATCCTGAAAAACAGCAGAAGAACCTGCAGAAGGCGATGACAAAGCTTCTCAAGAACTTCCCGCCACCGGTCAAGAAGGAATCCTGAAGCTCCAGGCGCGCGCCGATCGAGGTGCGATCGGCGCGCGCCAAGCATTATTTCCTCGTGCCGTTTCCGCATAGCCGTGCAACGGCGCCTTCGCTAACGTGAAACTGCGCAGATGTGTGCGACGCCGGTTGGCGTGTGACGGACAAACTCGTTCGCGTCTTTGAGCGCGGCTAATGGAGATTCCGATGAATAAGAAGACCGGTATGGTGACACGGATTCTGGTGTGGACGGGGCTCATCGTGATGGCCGGAGTGCTTCCAGTCTCCGCACAAGCCCGTGTGGAAATCAGCGGCTTCGCCGGCTGGGCCTTCTCTGATGGCGTAGATGGAGACCCACAACTCGGCATCGACGGGAATTTTTACGATCGCGTCGACCCGAAAGATTCAGCCACGTTTGGATTCACCTTCGGCGTGCTGGCAGGCGACAATGCCGAAGTCGGTTTCATGTTTGGACGTCAAGCGTCGACGCTCGTTGCCGACGGCACGAACCAGCGTGAGATTGGCGACATGGACGTCAGCACGTATCACGGATATTTTGGCTACAACTGGGGCGACCCCGACGGTTCGGTGCGACCCTTTTTCTTCGGCGGACTCGGCGCCACGACCTTCGGCGAAGTGACCGGCGCGATCGCCGGACAGACGCGGACCATCAGCAGCGAGACCCAGTTCTCGACGACCTGGGGCGCGAGGGGTAAAGCTTTACCCGGCGCCGAACGTCGGCCTGCGAATCGGGCTGCACTGGACACCTACCTACATCAAGAGCGACGCTGGCGGATGGTGGTGCGATCCCTGGTATGGCTGCTATCTGGTCGGAAATGCACAGGTACTCGAATCAGTTCCAATTCAACGGCGGGATCATTTTCAGGTTCTGATAGAACGTGGCGTGCAGGTGGGCGGCACCGATCCGTCCACCATAGGTACGTCGAAAGCTGGAGTGTTTAGATGATGAATATAGTCGCAACGGCTAGTCGGCAATCACTACTGGTCGTAGTCGCCGCTCTCGCTTTCACCTCTGCATGCGCGCCTCAGGATGCGTCTGTTCCCGCCGCGCAGACCGCGCAATCGGTGCCCGCCGCTCAGCCGGCTGCGCCCAGCGGACCCACACGGATGGAAAGGGATCTGCTGGGAGAAAAGGCGGTACCGTCCGATGCCTATTACGGCGTCCAGACGGCGCGCGCGCTCGAGAACTTCCAGATCTCGGGAATCCCCATCAATCACTATCCAGGGTTCGTCGAGGCGTGGGCCATCGTCAAGCTGGCGGCGGCACGCGGCAACACCGACGTCGGTGCGATGAACAAGGAAACGCTCGCGGCCATCGAAATGGCGGCGGACGCCCTGATGAAAGGGAAATACCACGATCAGTTCAAGGTGGACTGGTATCAGGGTGGCGCGGGCACCTCGACCAATATGAACGCCAACGAGGTGATGGCCAACATCGCGCTCGAACTGACCGGACACAAGAAGGGCGACTACGAGGTCGTCGAGCCGCACGACCACCTGAACATGTCGCAGTCGACCAACGACTCGTACCCAACCGCGATCAAAGTGGCGCTGCTGCTGCGGAACGACAAGCTGACCGCGGAACTCGAGAACCTTGCGGCGTCGTTTCGGAAGAAGGGCGATGCCTACATCAACATCGTGAAGATGGGGCGCACCGAGCTGCAGGACGCGGTTCCGATGACCGTCGGACAGGAGTTCCACGCGTGGGCGGCGTCACTGGAAGCCGAAATCGCCTTTCTCCGTGAAGCGGAGAAACATCTGTACACCGTCAACATGGGCGCCACCGCGATCGGGACAGGCTTGAATGCGCCCGAGGGCTACGCCGCAAAAACCGCGGCGCACCTGGCGAAACTTACAGGCAAGCCGATCGTGCCGGCGAGGGACATGCTGGCAGCCACGTGGGAGCAGCAGGGATTCGTCATCTACTCATCGGCGCTCAAGAGCACGGCCATCAAGCTTTCGAAGATTGCCAGCGACCTGATCCTGCTCACCTCGGGGCCGCGCGCCGGTCTGGCGGAAATCAACCTGCCCGCGTTGCAGCCGGGTTCGTCGATCATGCCCGGCAAGGTGAATCCGGTCATTCCCGAGCTCGTCAACCTGGTGGCGTTCCGCGTCATGGGCAACGACTACGCTGTCACGCTAGCCGCACATTCCGGCCAGCTCCAGCTCAACGCCTACGAGCCGCTCGAGGGTCTGGCGATGATGGAGTCGCAGCACCTGTTGTTCACTACCTCGCGAACATTCCGTACTTCATGCATCGACGGCATCACACTCAACGAAAAAGTGCTGACCCGCTACATGAACGAGACAGTCGGCATCGTGACGGCGCTCAACCCCGTGCTTGGATACGAAAAAGCGACCGAGCTCGCCAACGAGGCGTACAAAACCGACAAGGGCATCCTCGAGATCATTCGGGAGAAGAAGCTGCTGACGGAGCAGCAGATTGCCGAGATGCTCGATCCGGCCAAGCTCACCAATCTGGGTAGGAGCTCATATCCCAAGCCGACGAAATGACGTTCGTGCGCGGATTGCAAATTTGAAGAGGAGCATCGTCATGAAGAGAAAGACTTCGATCGGAACGGTTATCGTCGTGCTGGCCCTGGCCAGCCAGTTTGTGCACGCCCAAGCCAAAAAACCCAACGTTGTGATCCTGGCGACAGGAGGAACGATTGCAGGTGCCGCGGCGACGGGCACGCAGTCCGGCTACAAATCCGGCGCCGTGACCATTGATGCGATGCTCGCCGCTGTGCCGGGCATTTCTGATCTCGCCACCGTCAAGGGCGAGCAGATCTCGAACGTCGGCTCGCAGGACATGAGCTTCCAGATTCTGTTGACCGTCGCCAAACGCATCAACGAACTGGCGAAGTCGTCAGATGTCGATGGGATTGTGATTACGCACGGCACCGACACGATGGAGGACTCTGCGTTCTTCCTGAACCTGACGGTGAAGACCGACAAGCCGGTGGTGATGGTCGGCTCGATGCGCCCGTCCACCGCAGTCAGTGCTGACGGCCCGCTGAATCTGTACAACGCCGTCGGAGTGGCAGTGGATCCGCAGTCCAGAGGGCGTGGGGTGATGGTCGTGATGAACGATTCGATCCACGCCGCACATTCGCTGACCAAGACCAGCACGACCGCGGTCGAAACGTTTCATTCGCCGGTACGCGGCCAGATGGGCGTGGCCTCGTACGGCAAGAACGACTTCTACTTCAAGCCTGAGTGGAAGCACACCACGCAGAGCGAGTTCGACATCTCGCAGGTGACGCAGATGCCGCGCGTCGACATCATCTACGCATACATGGATATGCCGGGAGACCTGATCGATGCAGCGGTCGCGAACGGCGCCAGAGGTATCGTGGTCGCCGGCGTTGGGAACGGCAACATGACCAAGGCCGCCGTCACCTCCGCCGCCAATGCCGTGAAAAAGGGCGTCATGGTGGTTCGTGCCTCGCGCGTCACGACGGGCCTCGTCGGGCGGAACGTCGAGCTCAACGACGATGAACTGGGCTTCGTCGCGTCGGACGAGTTGAACCCGCAGAAAGCGCGGATTCTCCTGTCGCTGGCGCTGCTCAAGAAGCCGACTGCCGCGCAAGCGCAGACGATGTTCCGGACCTACTAGGGTACCGCGTGAAACGAATGATTGCAGTCGCGAGTGCGTTGGCACTCGCCGCTGCGGCCGGCGCGTCGCGGGTCGAGGCTCAGCAGCCACCCGCGGCGCAACAAGCCCCGCCTTCCCAAACACCACACATCGACGAGACCATGGAGTCCGGTGAGGGCGACACTCCTCGGCGCCGGATGGTCAGTTTCAACGAATACGACGGGCCGTTAGGCAGCATTCGTTTCGGTGGTGGCTTTCTGTTCGACTACGTGACCTACGGCCAGGACGAAAACAGCAAGGAGCAGTTCCCGGATCTCTCATCGCAATGGAAAATGCGGGACTCACGATTTCTGGCTCACGGAAGCTTCAAGACCAAGCGGCCGATCAGCTGGAGCGCCGGCGTCATGTACGACTGGTCCGCAGAAAAGTGGGTGATGCGGCAGACGCACGTGATCATCGCCGTCCCGGAAATCTGGGGGCATATCGCCGTTGGCCGAACCAAAGAAGGCTTCTCGATGAACAAGGTCATGATCGGATATGGGGGCTGGACCATGGAGCGCCAGCCCATCAACGACGCGACCCTGCCCATCCTCGCTGACGGCGTCAAGTGGCTCGGTTACGTGCCGAAAGCCAAGATCCTCTGGAACCTTGGTTTCTACGGCGACGCACTTTCCGAAGGGCAGACATTCTCGTCCTACGAGAACCAAATCTCGGGACGATTCGCCTGGGTGCCTATTCTTTCGCCCGACGGCGGAAACCTGCTTCACATCGGCGTAAGCGAACGCTACGGCAAGACGAAGGACGGAAAGCTCAGACTGAAAGCTCGTCCGGGAGCGTGGGCAGCTCCTTTCTTCATGGACACCGCCGAGTTCGACGCAAGCCACACGAGAATGACCTCGATCGAGACGTACTGGCGGCCCCATTCGGTTACTGTTGGTGGGGAATACTTTTTCCAGAACGTGGACGCGCCAGAGTCGGGCGACCCGATGTTCCACGGCGGCGAAGCCTTCGTAACATGGCTCATCACCGGTGAGACGCGCACCTACAACCTTCGTGGCGGCTACTTCAATCAGGTTTCTCCTTCCCGGACGGTCTTCTCCGGCGGGCCCGGCGCCTGGGAGATCGTGGCGCACAGCACGTTCGTGGACCTCGACGACAAGGCGATCACGGGAGGCAAGTACTGGCGCCTGACGCCGATGCTCAACTGGTATCTCTCAGATCAAGTGAGGCTCGAGGTCGCGTACGGATACAGCTCGCTCAATCGATTCGGAACAGTCGGCAAGACGCATTTCTTCCAGACGCGCGTTCAGCTGCAGCTCTGAACTCGTCCGCCCTCTGAGGGCACTTCGAGCCTAGCGGCCCATGGGCACAATCCACTCGACGGGATCGCGATCTGTCGATCCTCGCGTCCGAAGGTTCGGAGACGCCGCAATCTCGCCCCACGTTAAGCGTCCGTGCACGCCATACGGGACGACTCGCACCTGATTGGCGGAGCGCTCCACCCGTACTTCGACAAAGCTCTGAAAGAACGGCGCGACGTTGTAATCGAAGATGCCGGACAACCATTCCGGGCCGAATGGCCACGCGTCGAATTCCCGCACCCAGAACCATGCCGGCCGCTTCCACCAGGGCGTCCGCGCTTCGATCTTCATCGCGACCGATTCACGATTCGGGTAGTACGCCCATTGGTCAGTCGGCGGGTGAGCAGGCCAGGCGAGTGCCGTCCCGAAGCTGAGGTAGGCACCGCCTCCGCCGTTCACAAAATGATGAGTGGCTGGGCGTCCTTCAGTTCCAGGCTCGGCGTAGTATTCGAGATCGTGCGTATCGCCGGCCATCACGATCGGCACTCCACGGCGAATCAGTTCGTGCTTGAGACCGCGGAATGATTCGTCACCGACCGCCGTGTCATGTCCTCCGGCGAAAAACGGATGGCCCTGGATCACCATCGTGAATTTTCCAGCGGATCGATCGAGGGCGCTCTCGAGCCAGCGCTGCTGGGAATCGTCCAGGGTTCGCAACACTCCCGTATCGACCGCGACGAGGGCAAATCGTTCGGTCTGGATCTCGAAGAACGGGGCCCGCTGGAACCCCGTTGGCACCCGATAGAAGTTGCGCAGCCGTGCCGCCTGGTTGATCAGATCCTCAACACGCGCGTCGGTCGTGCTCGTCACGCGTAGATCGGCTTCCACTCGAGCGCGTATGGCGGCTCGCGCGGCCTGGGGCTCGAAGAAGGTGGCCGCGAAACCCTCGAGCGCGTCGTACCAATCGTGATTGCCCGGAACGGCATAGACGGGTTTTGAAATGCCTTTGAAAGGCAGCCAGAACTTCGCCTCGTAATCCTTCATCTCCCCGCTCGGGTAAACGACGTCGGACGACACCACGACGAAACGCACGTCATCCCTTCCAGCCACCGAAAGCAACTGATCGCGGAGCACATGCTGCGAGGCGTCGCCTTCGCCGGTGTCGCCGATGACGATGAATGAAAAGTCGCCGCTGTCGATTCCGGGAGGCGCCACGGAGAAGGTCGAGGGCGTCGCAGCACCGCCGCTCTGCGACCAGCACGGCGGTCACCATCGCCTCCCTCCAGCGATTCGTCCTCGACGCAGCCCACGAATTCCACATGCCGGACGCCCAGTTTTCGGTATCGAAATACCAGCTCATTCCCGCCAGCGGGACGGTTGCCGCGATGATGGCAGCGGCGGGGAGTCCGCGCTGAAGCGACTGGGAGAGCGCCGCCGGAAGGGAGTACCTGGCAGATCTCATGCGGATGGCCAGCGCGAGGCTCCAACGCAAGTAAGACTCTGTGGCTCGGGCGATCCATCGAGGCGCGCCGGCTTGGCGCTGTTGCAGATACCAATTCCAGGCACGCCGCTCGATCCAGCGCACTGGTGTGCGACACAGCACGTACGCAGGCGTAAACAGCAGAAGCGAGACCAACACCGCAATCAACACGTCGCCCGCCACCGCAATCGCCGGCGAGGCCATGCTGAGCAGCGTGCGATCGACAGTCATTCGTCCAACGTGAATGGCGAACAGAGTCACGATGAAAGCGATGGTCCATCCACGATCGACTGACGCGCGCGCGGTTTCTGCCGCTTCTACTTCCGCCGCAATCGCCATCGCGTCGGGCTCATCGTCGAGGCCAAGCTCAGCGGCGATGGTTTGCTCCGCGTCGCTCGTTTCATAGATCCGCGCTATGGCGATGTTCCAGGCAGTGCCGGCGATGCGGGCCGCGCCGGCAAGCGCCACTACCCATGTCGACACCCAGGCCGCCATCCAGGCGCGCGGGAGCACGATGAACAGAAGCACCGCGGTGTTGCCCAAGGCCGCCGCTGCCGCCAGCCGCCGCTCCCTGCGCTCTTTCTGTCTGATTGCCTCGATCGTGTACCGCACGACGTCAACGGCAAACAAGATGGCGATGAGTACTCGCAGGGCGGGAATGGTCTCGGTAGACGCGCTGATCAGCGGAACAGCAATGAGCACGCTGATCAGCGCGCTGGCGGCCGCATGCCTGCGCGCCCGCGGCGTCGAGCGCCGCAGGCCGTGCAGCATCTCGATCGCCGCCGCACACATGAGCAGCCACCCGACACGGGCCCCTGGAAATTCGGCGCCCGCCAATGGTGTGACCAGCGCCAGCAGCGCGAGGCCCGCCGTGATCGCCGCCAGCATGCGGGCCCGCGCGGGCGCTTCCGCCTCGTTCATCCGTGTCTTATTTCGCCAGCGGACGATGGCCGGAATTCCCGACGACGACGCGGATGTTCTTGGCCTTGGCCTCGAGCGTAGTCTGGGATGTGTAGCTGGTGCCGTCAGTGAGTGTGCTGAAACCCACGTCGAGCGTCACCGCGTCTTCGGGCTTCTCGAGATAGGTGGCCACGCGGAGCGCTGAGAGAAGCGCTGCCTTTGCGTCCACGTCGATGGTCATCAAGTCTTTCGGCTGAACGTGGTTCTGGAACTCGAGGCGGACCTTTCCGTCCGGCTGCGGGACCACTTTCAGGTTGTTGGCATCTTTTGTTTTCTGAATGCGCTCGGGGTCGGGAGGGACGTACTGATGGATCAGGGCGCCAGCCTTTTCCATGTACTCCACCATTTCGTCTTTCTTGTTCTCGATGATGTTTTCCTTGACTCGTCCGCCGCCACGGCGGCCGCGTCCCCCTCCACCCGAGTCGGCCGCAGCCGGCTTGGGCTCGCCCATGGGGACCTTCGTCAGCTTTCCATCGGCTCCGTAGTAGACACGTTGTTGCTTTCGCGACTTCTCTTCGCCCTTGAGGCTGATCGCCGTCGTCTCGATCCACTCGTACTGGCGAAGGCGCTTCTGGCTTTCGGCCATGTTCTGCTTGAGCGCCGCCACGAGTTGATCTGGCGAAGGCGGGGTCTGGGCAACGCCGCTCGCCGCCGCTGTCAGAATTCCGATGGCGATTGCCGCGAACATCACGTTCTGATTCATCTTCATATTGGCCTCCCGTTTGCCGGTGGTATTGCGATGCGCGCGTCTGCACACCACGAGATACGGATACAGCGAGGCAAGGAGCGAGCCAGCGATCGCTGGTATCAATTGGAGAAAAACTCCGGCATTCCGGGCAGAAACCGGAGCGGGTTACAACGGGTGGTGACTAACCGACGGAGTGTTGCGGGGGAGCTGCACCCGCCGGTGATGAGTGCCTCATCGTAAAATACCGCTCATATGCAGAAACGACAGCTCGGCAGAAATGGTCCCCTTGTTTCAGCGCTTGGCCTCGGATGCATGGGCATGTCCGAGTTCTACGCGGGCCGCGACGATGAAGAGTCGATCCGGACGATTCATCGGGCCCTGGATCTCGGCGTCACATTTCTCGATACCGCCGACGTGTATGGCCCACACACCAACGAAGTCCTCGTGGGCAAGGCTATCAGCGATCGCCGGGCCTCGATCGTACTCGCGACGAAGTTCGGAAACGTGCGCGCCGCGGACGGCACGAACATCGGGGTCAACGGGTCGCCGGAGTACGTGCGCCAATGCTGCGATGCGTCGCTGCAGCGGCTGGGTGTGGACGTCATCGATCTTTATTATCAACATCGAGTGGATTTGGACGTGCCGATCGAAGAAACGATCGGCGCGATGGCCGAGCTCGTGCGAGTGGGGAAGGTGCGCCATCTCGGGATGTCGGAAGCTGCGCCCGGCACGCTTCGGCGAGCCGCGGCGGTGCACCCCATCGCTGCGCTTCAGAGCGAATATTCGTTGTGGACGCGCGACGTCGAAACCAATGGCGTCCTCGCCACATGTCGGGAGCTCGGCATCGGCTTTGTTCCATTCAGTCCGTTGGGCCGCGGGTTTCTGACAGGCCGCTTCAAGGCGATGGCCGACCTTCCGGCAGAAGACGTGCGCCACACCTATCCCCGATTTCAGGCGGGCAACTTCGAGAACAACATGTCGCTGGTTCGCAAGATCGAGGAGATTGCCGCGGAGAAGAAATGCACGCCTGCGCAGCTTGCCCTGGCCTGGCTGCTGGCGAAGGGGGACGACATCGTGCCCATTCCCGGATCGAAGCGCCGCTCACGAGTGGAAGAAAACGTGGGGGCTGCGGCGGTCACACTTACGGCGCAGGACGTTGCGACCCTCGATGAGATCGCGCCGCCCGGAGTCGCGGCCGGCGAGCGGTATCCGCCGCGGAACATGGCGACTGTGTACCGGTGAAACTGACGCTCAGGCGGCCGGGAGCGGACGAGGAGGAAGAGTTCCTGCGCGCTCATCGCGCGACGTCGCCAGAGGTTCCATCGTTTCTGCATTACTACCTCGATGGCATGCCCTTCCGGCGCTACCTTGAAGTGCTCGCCGAACAGGAGCAGGGCATCAACCTTCCGACACCGCAGCATGTCCCTTCGACCTTTCTTTCGCGTTTGCCGGAAGCCGAATCGTGGGGCGTGCGTCAATCCGGCACTCGCTCAATCCATTGCTCGAGCGCCACGGTGGGCACATCGGCTACGTCGTCGTGCCGGAGTTCAGACGTCAGGGGTATGCGACGATGATTCTGCGGTTGGCATTGCAGATTGCACGAGACAAGTGCGGGATCGACCGGTGTCTATTGACGTGTGACGCCGACAACATCGGATCGATCAAGACAATCGAGAAGAACGGCGGGCTGCTCGATGGCATTGTAGACGGCCCCGATCTGCCGAAGCCGATACGGCGTTACTGGATCGACCTGGGTGTTCGCTCGACCTCCCAGGCTCTGCCTGGTTGCCCCTAATCCGCGACGAGGTGCGCGACGAGTCCGTGCGACAGCGACAGCGGGGGCATCTGCCTGGGCTGAACGTCTCCGCAGTTGGGGCACCTGAAGTACACGAATCGCGTCGTGCGGATGATTCCGACCATGGTGTGGTCTCCGACGCAGCGAGAGCACGGCGGAGTGGGCAGCCGGTTCTCGGAGCGCCGGTCTACAAGAGCTGTGAGCTTGACAGTCATAGCATCACCTCGCTGCGCATGATCGCCGCCGGCTGTGTCGAGGATGTGAAGAACCGGCACCGGGCCGGTAAAAGCAGGCAGCGAAGGGAAGACTTCAGCACTCCAATAGCCAAGGAAGGAACCCGGTTGCCAACGCGCTCCCCTCCGCTACATCAGATGTCGGTTGTTGACAGCATCCGCGGTAGCGGCGCGGGGCGATTGCGCACGCCTGCACACAACGGCTCGGTTGGTTGGAAGGTGGTGGAAGAGGGGGCGAACGAGGGACGTGCTTGCTGATTTACAAGACACGGCCTCGTGCCGCCCAGTCGAATGCCGAAAGGACGGCGCGTCTCGTTCGCTCGCCTCGCGGAATGCAAGGGCGATGCCTTATCGACTTGCCAGATTCGGCCGAAGTTTGCAAGGGGTCGCCGCAAAAGCGAGACGCAGAAGACAAAAATTCTCCGCCCGGCGGTACTTCAGCGATTTTTGCGGATTTCATCGTGAGGGCCATTTCCAGGCCGGCGACGCTATCGTTTGATCCGCCAAGTAGTGTCCGGCTTTAGCCGGCCGGTCACTGTCCGTCACCGCGCCCAACGCGGCTGGTGCTCCACCGGCCGCCTCGAGCGGCGGCGCTCCGCAATCTGTGAGTACGTAGCAATCTCTGAGTACGTCAGTGTCCGGCTTTAGCCGGACGGTCACTGTCCGTCGCGCGCCCAACGCGGCTGGTGCATCCGTCTGCCGGCAGCCGGAGCCCACCCTCCGCGCGCAATTTCAACAACCGCCACCACCTCGCTCATCTCGGCAGATATGTTCGCTCTTGGTTGCTTCGAGCGCGTCAGTGCTGTCGCACACCGCTCTTCGCGCTCCGGTCAACGACCGCTGCACAAAATACGGCTGCCTTGCAGACGGATCCACCGGCCGCCTCGAGCGGCGGCGCTCCGCAATCTGTGAGTACATGTCAGTGTCCGGCTTTAGCCGGACGGCGACAGGCCCCGCGAGCAGATTCTTCGCGCCGTGGCGTGTCATCGCGTCATCGTCTCTTCGTGTTTTTGTCTTCGTGCCTTCGTGGTACTTCTACGTTCGTCGGTGCGTGCCGCGGCCGGCATCGCGACATCGTGTCGTGAGGTCCAGCCGTAACTCGTTCCGGAACGAGTTGACGGAGATTGCAAAAATCGCGATCCGGGCCGAGTCCGAAGATGGAAGTGCAACAGGAGGTTAGGAGATCAGGAGGCCGTAGGTTTCGCGATCTCAGCACGGAGTCACGGAGCGACCGCTACGGTCTGTCGTGAACGGAAGGACGCCTCGACTCGACTACTGGCTACGGGCTGCAGGCTACTGGCTACAGGACTAGTGGCTATTGGCTACCGGCTACTGACTACCGGCTATTTCTGCGTGGAGCCGCGCCCGACGTGTTTCGGTGTCCCGGTGGCACCACGTGCACTGCTGGCGCTCGCAGTGCCTGCTGCACCGCGTTCCGCGAGACGGGAGAGAATAATCGTCCCTATGAGGATCAGGAACTCATCGACGAACGGAATGGGATCGGGGATGACCATGTTCAGCAGGAACAGCGTTCCGCCAATGCCGAGAATCGTGCGGGAGCCGAGTCTGGCGAGCAGCGGCGTGAGCATCCGCGCAAGAAAGCCCATACGGTGAGTGTGACACGGTTGGCGTACACTGTTCCAGCGTGAGAAAAGCCGTCTGCGCTCTCATGGCGGCCGCATGGCTCGCGGCTGCGTCGATCCCCGTCGCCGCGATTACCGAAAAGCTGACCGACCAGGATATCGCGAGGGCGCTCAACCTCGCGAACTCGAGAGATGCGCAGCGCGCGAGCTTTCACGCACCATACATCGTCTCGATCGCCGATCCGTTGATCGAGCAGCTCGAGGTGATCACCGAATTCCGCCGGTTCGTTCTGGCAGCCGAGGAAGAAATCAAAGGCGGCAACTGGGTGCTCGGCCGCGGCGGGTACGACTCGAAAGGACGATCGCTGAAGGATCTGCTGCGTCCGATGACGGGGCAGGTGACTGTGCGCGCACGCCTGCGCTTTCATCCGCTGAACAACTATTACGTCGTGCCGCCGGTGGATATTTTTCTCGGCGACCCGACGCTGTGCCGCTCAGCGCAACTCGGACGCCGAACTACGCGCCGAAGAGCGAACCCGGAAGCCCCCTGGTGATCCTCGGCGCGACCGTGGACATCTCATTCAACGCTCCATCGATCGACGATCGGGTGCTGCCCGTAAGAATGATGCTGGACGGAACAGAAGTGGCGCGGGCGCAGGTAGATTTTTCGCGTTTCGAATGACGTCACGCCACGATTGAACGGCGATCAGGCCGATTACGGCGGTTGGTTTCATTCTCCCGCTCAGATTGCCTGCGAACGTGCGATCGCGTTTCGCTTCGTGCCCATCCTGCCGCGATCATCATCATCGCCACATTCGGCGTGACATTGTAGACGCGCCCAGCAGGACTGTCAGAAGCGCCTTCAGCAAGGACGACTTGTGGATGCCTGATGGTCACAATTCGCACAATAGGCGCTCAGTGCCAATCGCGAGCAAGTTCTATTCCTGAACATGTAAAAAATCTTTCTCTCAACGAGTACTGGCGAGCGTTTTGCTCAAGAACTATTGAAGGCAGAACGGATGTCCGCTGTCAGGACACTTATGAGGAGGAATTGCATGAATAGCCGTATTACCTCGTTGGGCTTACCAGCGGCATTGTTGTCGGTGTCGCTCTTCGCCGCGTGCCAGAACACCGCACGTGGAGTGGAGCAGGACACTGAACGAAATACTGCCGCCGCAAAAGAGGCGAGCGCAGAGGCGAGACAGGAAGCTCGCGAAGCCAACGCCGAGATCAAGCAGGAAGCTCGCGAAGCGAACGCCGAAGTGAAGGAAGAAGCGCGTGAAGCCGGCAATGCGATGGAGCGCACCGGCGACAAGGCCGCTCACGAAAGCAAAGAAGCCTCGCAGTCAGTTGGCGCGACGCTCGACGCCGCCGCCCAGACGATGCAGATCAAGACGGCGCTCATCGACGCCGACGATCTCAACGCCAACGACATCGACGTCGACACCAACGGCGAAACGAAAACGGTTACCCTGAAGGGGCATGTTCCGACCGCTGCCCAGAAGACGGCTGCCGAACGCATCGCCAAACAGAAGGCGCCCGACTATCGCGTCGTCAATCAGATCCAGATTCGCTAGTTCTCCGGTCGCGCCGCAGGGTAAATCTGCGGCGCGACCTCGTTCAGGTATTTCCTCCACACAATCCACGTGTGGGCGCCCGGACTGGTCTTGTAAACGTGCTTGATGCCTGACGCAGTAAAGTAGTCCGACGTCCGCTTCGCTCCCGCCATGGCCCCGTCTTCGGTGCCGACACCGATCCAGAAAAGTTTCAGCTGAGCATTGATGTTCTTCGCGTTTGCGCCGACGTCCGCCAGCGTCTTTTCCGGGGCTTGACCGCCGCCTGAACTGAAGACCGCGAGCCGGCTGAAGGTGTCGAGGTTGCGAGGCCCGATGGCCAGCGTCAGACCGCCGCCCATCGAGAGTCCGGCAAGCGCACGATGATCGCGATCAGCAGCGACACGGTAATTGCTTTCCACGAAAGGAATCAAATCGGTGAGCAGGTCCTTCTGGAAATCCGCGCGCTGCTTGTCGGCCGGCACGCCGGCGTGCCATGGGTACGCATACGCGAACGGCATGACCACGACCATTGGCGCGGCGCGCTTGTCGGCGATGAGATTGTCGAGGATGAGATTGGCGCGGCCGAACTGCGTCCACACCGTTTCGTCGCCATCGGCGCCATGCAGGAGGTACAGAACGGGAAGCCGCGCCGTGGAACGTGCGTAGTTCGGCGGCGTGTAAATGAACGCGCGCCGGGTCGTCCCCGTCGCCTTCGAAGGGTAGTAGCGAATTTCCACCGTCCCATGCGGAACCGGTTTGAGATCGTAGAAGGCCGGCGACGGCCCACGAACTTCGACCACGCTTTCGATCAGATTGGGCCGGCTGTTGTACTTGATTACCGGATTCCGCTGATCGAGGTTGTCGACGCCGTCCACGGTGAAGTGGTACTCATAGATGTCCGGTTCGAGCGGACCGACGGTGACGCTCCACACGCCATCCGCGCCTTTTGTGAGCGCCGGCTCATTCGTGAGGCACTCGCAGAAAACAGTGACCTTCGACGCGTTGGGCGCCATCACCCGGAATGTCACGCGCCGATCGTCGGACACCTCAGGTGAGCGAACCGCGGGCGTTTGTGTGGGCTGTTGGGCCTGGACGGCGACCGAGAGCGGCAGCAGCAGGAGCACCGCGCGAAGCTTCATGGAACCTCCTCAGGAATGAGTGCGTAGGTTACCATCCCATAGCCAGTGCCACTACAGATTTTCGGACGCCGTTTGCTCTACGTCCTTGCCTGCATATTGCCGGTCTGGGCGGTTGTCGCGTATTTCACCGGCGGTGTCGGATGGAGCATCGGACCGGTCCGTCTGTCATCGCGCCAGCCCTTCCGGCCGTTTCTCATCGGTGTGCTCCTCTTCGGATGGTATGTGTGGCGGTATCCGCGCAACCAGCGGGAAGAGGACGGGCGCTGGATGTTGCGCGCGCTGGAACCGGCGATTCCTGTTGCCGTTGCCGTGGCCTGCCTGGTCGGACTCTATGTCGGGTTGCGGTACGGAAGTTTTGCGGCTGCTGGCTCTGATTCGTACGGCTATGTTAGCCAGGCGCGTTTGTGGCTCAACGGTACATTGAGGCTCGCACAGCCATGGGTCGAGCAGTTTTCCTGGCCGGATCGGGAATGGATGTTCGCGCCGCTCGGCTACCGTCCTTACGGCACCGACGGCACGATCGTGCCGACGTATCCGCCTGGCCTCTCGATGTTGATGGCGTTGTTCTCTGCCGTGTTCGGCGAGAACGGTCCATTTTTCGTCGCGCCTGCCTGTGGAGCGGCAATGGTGTGGCTCACCTACGCGCTCGGAAGAGAGGCCACCGGAAGCAGACATACCGGCGCCATTGCGGCCGTATTGCTCGCGGCCTCGCCGGCGTTCTTGAACCATGTGATGGCTCCGATGTCGGATGTGCCCGCGGCTGCCGGGTGGGCGCTTGTCGCGTTGCTCCTGCTCAAAGGGGGCGGCAGCCGTTATGTGAGCCTTGCGGGATGGGTGGCGGGGCTCACGTTGCTCGTTCGCCCGAATCTCTTTTTGCTCGCGCTGATGCCAGCGGTGCTCTGGAGGCCGTGGGAAAAAACACAGGATGCGCTCATCAGGTACGCCATCGGCCTGGCGCCGTCGCTGTTTGCCATCATGGCGCTCAACGTTTATCTCTATGGCGGCCCTCTCACATCCGGTTATGGGGCGCTGTTGGAGTCGTATGGGTTCGCGGCCCTGCCGGCGAACGTGCGCAACTATCTCGCCTGGCTCGTACTGACACAGACGCCGCTGGTGTTTCTCGCGTCTATTCCGCTGTTCGCCCGCGGCGCGCTTCGTGGCGGCACAGACGCCGTGTCTCCACGCATCTGCCTGTCTACGCTCCTGGCGCTGACGTTTCTTTCGTATGCGTTTTATGCTCCATTCGACCACTGGTTCTACTTGAGGTTTCTGCTGCCGGGCTACCCGGCGCTGTTCGTGCTGCTGGCTGCCGCAATTGTCTGGATTGCGGCGAAGGCGCCGATCGAAGCGCGCGTATCCGTGGCCGCTCTGATCTGCACATTCATCGTCGGCTCCGGGGTGAAGGTCGCCAGAGACACCGGCATCTTCAACTCGGCGGAGTACGAACGGCGGCACATTCGCGCCGCGGCGGCGCTCGCCTCCCACGCGCCGGCAAATGCCATTGTGCTGGCGGTTCAACACAGCGGCAGCGTGAGATACTACGCAAATCGAATCACGTTGCGATACGACTGGCTCAAGGAGGATCAGCTCGACACCGCCGTTCGCGACATGCTCGCCGCCGGCTTCCAGCCATTCATCCTCATCGACGACTGGGAAGCGGACGAGTTTCGCCGCCGGTTTTCCGCGGGCAGCCGGCTGGGAAGGCTCGACTGGGAACCCGTTGCGCGTGTCGCCGGCCAGCCTGAAGTGAGAATCTACGAGCTGAAATGAAACGGTCCGTCCTCGCGTTCCTTCTCTACACCGCCCTCGCGATCGCGCTCACATATCCGCTGATTCTTCAGATGGGATCGGTGCTGCCGAACGATGCCGGCGATCCCGCGCTGAATACATGGATCCTCTGGTGGAACACGCAGGCCGTGCCGTTGACCGCTGCGTGGTGGGACGCGCCAGCGTTTTATCCGGCGCCGGGCGTGATCAGCTTTTCTGAAAATCTGCTCGGCCTCAGCATCATCACGACGCCCCTCTATTGGCTGGGGCTCGGCCCGCAGGCGGCATACAACGTCGTCTTTCTGCTCACGTTTCCGCTGAGCGCAGTCGGCGCGTACATGTTGACCTACGAGTTGACCAGGCGGCGCGATGCGGCGTTCATCGCAGGCCTGCTGTTCGGGTTTGCGCCGTATCGAATCGCCCATCTTCCACAGATTCAGTCGCTCGCCTCGTTTCCCATGCCATTCGCGCTGCTTGGCCTGCATCGCTATCTTCGCCTGTCGACGCCGGCTCGGGGCGTCCCGAGCGACCTCGAGGGACGCGATCCAGGTCGGCGGTGGCTCGCGCTGTTTGCCGGCGGCTGGTTTCTGCAGGGCATCTGCAACGGCTACTACCTTCTGTTCTTCAGTGTGTTCGTCGGCCTGTGGATCTTGTGGTTTGCCAGCCCGTGGTCGCGCCCGCGGCAATTCGTCGCCATCATCGCGGCATGGGCCGTCGCGGGGATCGCGATCCTTCCGCTCCTGCTTCGCTATCGCGCCATTCACGCATCGTTCGGATTCGCGCGCGACTTCGGAACGATTCGCGCGTTCGGCGCCGATGTGGCTGCGGTGCTCTACGCGACGAACCACCTCGCGTTATGGGGATGGCTCGATGTGTTCCGGCGAGGGGAGGGCGAGCTGTTTCCAGGGCTGACGATCACGCTGCTGGTTGTTGCCGGGGCATTGTTCGTCCGCGATCGTAGCCGCGCCCAGGTCGGCAGCTGGATGATGGTGCGGCGCATCCTCGTCTTCCTGACCGTTCTCACGGCGCTCGTCTCGCTGAGCGCTGTCGTGATGGGTTCGTGGAGGTTCGAACCATTCGGCGTGCGGATGCTCTCGGTGTCGAACCCTATCAAGCCGTTGACCTTTGCTCTCATGCTCGCTCTGGGCCTCGCGCTCACGAGTCCCGGCCTGCGAAGGGCGTACGTCTCCCGCTCGGTATTGGCGTTCTACAGCTTCGCGGGTTTCATCATGTGGCTCTGCAGCCTCGGCCCGACGCCCACGCTGATGGGCAATCAGTTGATGTACCGCGGACCGTATTCGCTGCTCATGTATCTTCCGGGGTTCAACTCGCTCCGCGTGCCCGCGCGATTCTGGATGGCGACGACGTTGTGTCTGGCTGTCGTCGGGGCGATGATCTTCGATCGCCTGTCGGAGAGGTTTGGGCGCGCCCGCCTGGCGGTCGCATTCATCGTGTCGCTCGGCGTGCTTGCCGACACATGGATGTCGGCGATGCCGCTCGCGGCGACGCCCAGGCCCTTTGCGGCGTTGAGTTGTGCTGGGGAGAGCGGGGGAGCGATCCTCGAGCTTCCACTCGGTCATACATATCCAGACGTTGCGGCGATGTACAGACAGATGTCGCACGGCCGGCCATTGGTGAACGGCTACAGCGGCTACTTTCCACCGCACTACGGCGCACTTCGGTTCGGGCTGATGCTCCGCGACCCTGGAGTATTGACGCAACTTGCGGCGAACGGCGTGACCGACGTCATCATCGATCGGGAGCCGGATCCGGACGGGCACTGGGATCGCTATCTCGAAGCGCATCCTGGCGCGAAGCACATTTGTACTGAGGGGAACCAAAGCCTGTATCGCATTGCCCCTCCGCCGCGCGCAGAGTTGGTGCCGCCGGCTGGCACGCCCCTTCAAGCCGCCGTCATCCGTGCGAACGTCAACGAGCCGGCAATCACCTTGATGTTCGACCAGGACTTGCGTACGAGGTGGGAGTCAGGGCCGCAGACCGATCGAACGATGATCGAAATCGATCTTGGCGCCGTTCGTACCGTCAGTGGACTCGACCTGATGTTGGGGCCATTCGGCGAGGATTTTCCACGGGGACTGAAAATAGACGTGTCGGACAATGCTGCCGAGTGGCGGACGGTATGGGAAGGGGGTAGCGCGGGTCTCGCGTTCGCCGGTGCTTTCGAGGCGCCGCGCGAAGTTCCCCTGCGGTATCGATTCACGCCGGCCCTCGCGCGTTACATACGCATGAGCCTCACGAAGAACGACGACACGTATTACTGGTCGATCGCAGAGATGAAAGTAATGGGCCCATAACATGGCAGATCCCGAGATTCAGAAGCGGTCCACGAATCCGCTTAGCGTGATTGCGGCGCTTGGAGCGCTCGGGCTGCTGTTGGTCCTCTTGTTCTTTCGCTCGAGCCCAAGCACCGACATTCCTGTGGACCAGGGGCAGATGGCGACGGCGCTTGTTGCAAATATGATGACCAACGGCGTGCTCGTCGACTACGAATGTGCGAAGAACACTGCCTGGGTCAATCGTGCGGTGTGGGCGAACTACAATTTCGAGCAGCGCCGCAATATGCTCATCGGGCTCGCCACCGTCTGTGACACGCAGCGTGCCGGCTTTAGAATCTCGATCGTGGATTACGACACGAAGCGCGAGATCGGTTCCTTCGACGGCACGACGGTAAAAATGGAATGACCGCAATCTCGATCCGGCAGGCGACGCCCGAAGACGTGCCGCTCCTCGTGTCGCTCGTGCGCGAGCTCGCCGAATACGAAAAGCTCGCACATGATGTGGTCGCGACCGAGCAGGACTTTCATGTGGCGCTGTTTGGCCCGCGGCCGGTCATCGAAGCGGTCATCGCGAGCGTGGACGGCGCTCCCGCCGGGTGCGCACTGTTCTTTCCGAACTTTTCGACGTTTCTCGGAAAGCCGGGGCTGTATCTGGAGGATCTGTATGTCCGCCCGCCGGCGCGCGGGCTTGGCGTCGGCCGCGCGTTGCTCGAGCATCTGGCGCGTATCGCCGTCGATCGCGGATGGGGAAGGTTCGAATGGTCGGTGCTCGACTGGAACGAACCGGCAATAGGCTTTTACAGAAAGCTGGGTGCTGAGCCTCTCAGCGAATGGACCGTTTTCAGAATTGCCGGCGAACGTTTACGCAAGCTGGCATCTACCAATCCGCCAATTCTCTAATCTATCCACCCTCCACCGAGCACGAGGTCTCCGTCATAAAACACTACGGCCTGTCCCGGCGTGATCGCCGAGACCGGCGCGTCGAAGTCCATGTGCGCGCGATCGTCCGCAAAGGTGCGGACTCGTCCCTGGGCGGGTTGATTCCGGTGGCGGATCTGGGCGGCCACGTGCGCGCCATCGGCGGGCGGGTGGCCAGAAATCCAGTTCACTCGCGATGCTGTCAGCGAACTGCGCTCGAGCTCGGGGCGTGGGCCGACGACGATCGATTTTTCCGCGGGACGGATTTGCAAGACATACATCGGCTCGGGCGCGGCGATGCCGAGACCCTTTCGCTGGCCCACGGTGTAGCGGTGCACGCCGGCGTGCTGGCCGACGACGTCGCCTGACTGATTGACGATGGCACCGCCGCTGTCGAGCGCGCCTGTCTGGCGCTCGATGAACGCGGCGTAGTCGCCGTCGGGCACGAAACAGATTTCCTGGCTGTCCGGCTTCTCCGCAACCGAAAGCCCGAGCGTCCGCGCGATGTCGCGGACCTTGTCTTTCGACATGTCGCCGACAGGGAAGCTCGCGCGCGACAACTGCTCCTGTGTGAGCCCGAACAGGAAGTACGACTGATCTTTCGTCTGATCGAGACCTCGGCGAAGCAGATGGCGGCCCGTCTCCGGGTCGATGCCGATGCGGGCGTAGTGCCCGGTTGCCACCGTCTCGGCGCCATAGGCCATGGAGCGGTCGAGCAGCGTCGCAAACTTCAAGTCGCTGTTGCAGTGCGTGCAGGGGATGGGCGTGCGTCCGGCGACGTATTCGGAGACGAAATTCGACACGACAGTGCGCTGGAACTCCCGCTCGAAATTGACGATGTAGTGCGGGATGTTCAGACGGCGGGCGACACGGCCGGCGTCGTAGAGGTCGTCGAGGCTGCAGCAGCTCCCATAGCCCGATTCGCCGCCGCTCTGGTCGTAGAGCTGCATCGACAGGCCGATCACGTCATGACCGGCTTCGGCCAGCAGCGCCGCTGCAACCGACGAGTCCACACCGCCCGACATCGCTACAACAACTCTCACGGTTCTGGGTTCCTATTCTTAGTTCTTAGTTCTTAGTTCTTAGTTCTTAGATTCTTAGATTCCACCTTCACCTGGCCCCCACCGACGACAGTGTGCGCAGTTTGGCAACGACGCGCGGGAGGATCGCGATGACGCGGTCTATCTCCTCTTCCGTGTTGCTCGCGCCCAGGCTGAACCGGATGGAGTTCTGTGCACGATGGACGGGCAGGCTCATCGCTTTGAGCACGTGGGACGGCTCGAGCGTGCCTGAGGAACACGCAGAGCCTGTCGAGACGGCGACCCCTTCGAGGTCCAGCGCAATCAGCAGCGATTCCGCCTCGATACGGTCGAAGCTGATATTGGTCGTGTTCGGCACGCGGGGCTCGCGGGCGCCATTGACGTCCGTGTGCGGCACGGCCGCGAGAATCCCGTTCTCGAGCCGATCGCGCAGCGCCGAGAGGCGCGCCGACTCGGCGTCCATCTTCTTCATCGCCAGTCCTGCGGCCGCCCCCATACCCATGATGCCGGCAACGTTTTCCGTTCCGGCCCGCCGGTTGCGCTCCTGCTTGCCACCGCTCAGAAAAGGGGCCAGCCGGACGCCGCGCTTCACCCACAGCGCCCCCACACCTTTCGGGCCGTAGAACTTGTGCGCCGACATCGCGAGCAGATCGACACCGAGCTGCCGAACGTTTACCGGTATTTTGCCTGCGCTCTGCACCGCATCGGTGTGAAACAGCGCTCCGTGTGTGTGGGCGATAGCGGCGAGCTCGGCGATCGGCTGGATCGTGCCGATCTCATTATTGGCATGCATCACAGAGACGAGTGCCGTGTCGTCCGTCATCGCGTCACGCAGCCGGTCGGGCGACACGATCCCGCTGGCGTCAAGTGGCAGCAGGGTGGTTTTCCATCCGCGCTTCGCCAGCGCCTTGAACGTGTTGAGCACGGCCTCGTGTTCGATGCCCGACGTGATAAGGTGCTTGCGGCCGGTAACGTCGAGCGCTTCGGCAACCCCTCGCACGGCAAGATTGTCGGCCTCAGTGCCGCCGCTGGTGAAGATGATCTCCGATGGTTCGGCGCCAATCAGGGCCGCGGTTGCGCTCCGCGCGTCATCAATTGCCGCCTTTGCCTGCTGCCCGTAGTAATGAACACTCGATGCATTGCCGAAAAGATCCTGGAATGCGCGCATCATGGCGTGCGCGGCGGCCGGATCGACCGGGGTCGTCGCGTTGTGATCGAGATATATGCGCATGTGCTAATCGGCCATGTTAACACACGGCAGATTGCCTCTAACCCAAAGGAAAATAAGGGCTAGACACGTCTGGGACGGTCACCTATACTGGCCGTACCCGCTCACGACCCGGGGTCCATGCTCGGGGTCTCCTGTCATTATCCCGAAAGTTCGGGGAGGTACGAATGTGGAAGCGTGACGAAGCAGTGCGACAACCGGCGCAACCCCCGGCGGTGCCTACCAACGAAGCAGCTGCGGTGGCTCCTGCAGCAGCAGCGCAGGCCGTCCGTCCGGAGACCATGAAGAGCCAGAACGCGAGGGACGTTGTGAACATCGGAAAGTCAGTCGTCATCAAGGGTGAGCTGAACGGGAGCGAAGATCTGACCATCGAAGGTCACGTGGAAGGGAAGATCGAGCTCCGCGATCACGTCCTGACGATTGGCCCGAACGGCAAAATCAAAGCCGAATTGTTCGCCAAGTCCGTCGTCGTCCTGGGCGAGGTTATCGGCAACGTCAGCGCCAGCGAGAAGGTCGACATCCGCGAGAACGGTTCCGTGGAAGGCGACATCACCTCGCCGCGCGTCGCGATCGCCGAGGGGGCGCACTTTCGAGGCAGCGTGGACATGGCCAGCAAGGGCAAGATGGCGAGCGGCCCGCGGCCGGCAGAAGTCAAGCCGCAGCCCCAGGCTCAGCCGCAGGCTCAGCCCCAGGCTGTTGCCCAGCCCCAGGCCCAGCCCGCGCAGAAGGTGGGATAGTTGCTCTGGGACTCGCGCAATAAAGCTCGTACCGAGGCGGCGGCTCCGGCCGCCGCAGCCTCGGAAGACGGGCAGCCGTATCCCACCAAGGCCCTGCGTAAGTTCCTGGCAAGTCTGACGGCTCAAGAGTCTCCTGTTCTGCTGGATCTCGGCCCGGTCGTCGGGTCGAACGTCAATTTTTTCGGCGAGCGGCTGGGGTGCAAGATCCTCCTCGAGGATCTCTTTGCGGACTTCGAACGGCACGGGAAAAATCCCGAGGTGCCGTTTTCGCAGTTTCTCAAAGGGCGGCTCAAGCACGAAGCCGGCAGTATCGACGGGATCCTCTGCTGGAACTTCTTCGACTTTCTCGATCTGCCGTCGGCGCAGGTACTGGCGTCGTCGTTGACGACGCTGCTGAGGCCGGAAGGGGCGATTCTGGCGTTTTTCGCCACGGTCGGTGTTCCTGAGACACGGTTCTCGAAGTACGTCATCATGGACGAGGACTCGCTCAAACAGCGGCCGTATTCGTCGGGCGGAAAAAAGCAGATGGCTCTGCAGAACCGCGACATCATCCGGATGTTCGAAGGTCTCAAGGTGGCGGAGTCGTTCCTGTTGAAGACCAACGTTCGCGAGTTCCTGTTCAGAAAGCCCGCCCAGACCACGTAGCCGCCACGAGGCGTCATGGCTCGACCGGTCGTTGCGCTCCTGACCGACTTCGGTTCTCGCGATCATTACGCTGGCACCATGAAAGCTGTCGTCCTGGGGATCTGCCCCGACGTCACGCTTGTGGACATCACCCACGACATTCCGCCGCACGACATGATGACGGCCACGCTCGAGCTTGCCGCCAGCTACAAATATTTCCCGGCGGGAACGATCTTTCTCGTTGTCGTTGATCCGGGTGTCGGCTCGGCCCGGCGAGGCATTGCCGCCGATACCGGCGACTATCGGTTCGTCGCGCCTGACAACGGAGTCCTCACGGCCGTGCTCAGGGAGACGCCGGCGCGCCGGGTCGTCGAGCTCACCGAGCGGCGCTACGCGCGGCCGACGGTGAGCCGCACCTTCGAGGGACGGGACCGCTTTGCGCCCGCGGCAGCATGGCTGGCCAAAGGGGTGGATCTCTCGGCGCTCGGGCGATCCGCCGGACCTATCCAGCAGCTCGCCATCCCGATGCCGGAAATGTCGGAGGACGTGCTGTCGGGCGAAGTGCTGCGCGTCGATCGATTCGGCAATCTGGTGACGAACATCGATCGGAAGCTGTTCGACAGGTTCGCACACGCCAACGGCATCGAAATTTCTGCCGCGACCCATCGCGTCGGACGCGTCATCGGCACGTATGCCGAGGCCGCCGCCGACGAAGTGTGCGCGCTGTTCGGCAGCACGGACCATCTCGAGATTGCGATCAACGCCGGCAACGCGAGCGATCGGCTAAACCTCTCCCGTGGAGCGCCCGTTACTATCCGTAAGACGAGCCATTAGCCACTCGCCATACCGGCAGTCTTGGCGCAGCTCCAGGCATAGCTGGTAGTCTTTGGGTTCAGAAAACCCATCTCCGCGTCCCTGCGTCTCGGCGGTGAGACAAGCAGGGTCGACAATGCTAGCATTTTCGGGTTGGTGAATTTTGATCTGAACGAAGAGCACCGGCTCGTCGAGCAATCGACCCGCGAGTGGGCGGCACGGGAGGTAGCGCCTCGCATTCAGCAGCTCGATCGCGAGCACAAGTTCGATCGCACGCTGTTGCCGAAGATGGCCGAGCTCGGCCTGCTCGGCATCTGCGTACCAGCGAAGTACGGCGGCGCGGGCATGGACTACATCAGCCTCGGCGCCGCGTGTGAAGAGCTCGAGTACGTAGACACCTCGCTGCGGGTCATTCTGTCGGTCCACGTGGCGTTGAACTGCCTCACCCTGCTCACCTGGGGAACCGAACAGCAGAAGCAGCGCTATCTCGTGCCGCAGGCGCAGGGCGCGCGGATTGCCACTTACGCCCTCACCGAGCCCTCGGCCGGCAGCGATGCGCGCGGCATCCAGACGATGGCGGAGAAGCGCGGCGATCGTTATGTGCTCAACGGCGAGAAGATGTGGATCTCACTGGCCGACGTGGCCGACACGTTTCTCGTTATCGCGTGGACCGATGCGGCAAAAAAGCGCGAGAAGGATCCGTCCGGCCTGAGCGCATTTATCGTCGAGCGTGCCTACACGGGCTTTTCGAGCGGCACGTTGACGCAGAAATGGGGAACCCTTGCCGGGAACACCGGCTTCTTCAAAATGGATGCGGTCGAAGTGCCCGAAGAGAACCTGCTGGGGCAGCCCGGCGAGGGCTTCAAGATTGCGATGTTTGCCCTCGATCAGGGGCGTCTGACCGTCGCTGCAGGCGCCGCGGGCCTGATCCGCGCGTGCCGTGATGCGAGCGCGAAATATGCGCGCGACCGGAAGACGTTTGGCGTCGAAATCGGCCAGCACCAGCTGGTGAAAGAAATGCTCGCGCAGATGGAGTCCGACTATCAGGCCTCGCGCCTGCTGTGGCAGCGCGCCGCATGGCTGAAAAACGTGGGGCGGCGCAACACGCGCGAAACAGGGCTCGCCAAGTGGTTTGCGACGGTCGCGTCCGAACGCGCCGCGTCCGATGCGGTGCAGATCCACGGCGCCAACGGCTATTCAGACGAATATCCTGTCGGCCGGTTCTTCCGCAATTCCAAAGGTGCCGTCATCTACGAGGGTACGCGCGAAATCCACAAGCTGATGCAGGCCGACTACGTTCTCGGGTACCGACACGACAAGCCGCTGCGATGCGAGCTCCCGCCGTTCCAGCCGTAACGATGTCCTTGTCACACGGTCTGCGCGCATGATCAGAGTGCGCGTGACGGGGTCCACCCTCGACGCCGGCGATGTCGCGGCCGCGGTCGCCGCCCTCCGTGACCATGGCGTTGTCGCTTATCCCACCGAGACGTTTTACGGTCTCGGCGCCGATCCACGCTCGACGGCGGCAGTGCGAAAGGTGTTCGCGGTGAAAGGGCGGCCGCCGGATCAGCCAATACCTCTGATCGCAGCTGACGCGGAGCAGATTGCCGATCATGTTGGTACGATGACGCCGCTTGCGCAGCGGCTCGCATCGCGTCTGTGGCCCGGAGCGCTGACCTTGATTATTCCCGCGTCGCCGCGGTTGTGCGAAGACGTCCACCTGTCTACAGGTAAAGTTGCCGTGCGAGTACCATCTCATGCCGTGGCGAGGGCGTTAGCGGCGGCCGCGGGGCATGCGATCACCTCGACGAGCGCGAATTTCTCGGGGAAACCGCCAGCGTCGATGCCGGACGATGTCGTGGCGATGTTTGGCGATACGATCGATGTGCTGATCGACGCCGGCGCGACTCCCGCGGGGCTTCCGTCTACGATTGTCGACGTGACCGGCCAGTCGCCCGCACTCGTGCGCGCGGGCGTCGTGCCCTGGGACCGCGTGCTAAAATTTTCGCAATAAATGCGATCGTCTCCACCCCTCGAACGCGCCGCCATCGTCGGTCTGACGCTCAGGCGCTCGAAAAAGACAGACGCCGAACACTCCCTGAAAGAGCTTACCGGTCTTGCTGAGGCTGCCGGCGCCAAGGTCGTGTTCCAGATGATCCAGGAGCGGCCGACGCCGGATCCCGCGACCTTCATCGGGGCGGGAAAGCTCGACGAGCTGGCCGATGCGTGCGCGCGCGAAGCCGCCGACCTTGTCATCTTCGACAACGAGCTGACACCCGCGCAGCTCAGGCACATCGAAGACCGCGTCGATCGAAAAGTGATCGACCGGACCCAACTGATTTTGGATATTTTCGCGCGCCGCGCGCGCACCCGTGAAGGCAAATGGCAGGTCGAGCTGGCGCAGCTGAAATATCTGCTGCCTCGTCTCGCCGGATCGGGCACGGCGTTGTCGCGTCTTGGCGGCGGAATTGGCACGAGGGGACCCGGCGAAACGAAGCTCGAAACGGACCGCCGGCGCATCCGTCAGCGTATTCACGTCATTTCGCAGGAGATCGACTCGATTCGCAAGCGCCGCCAGCATTCCCAGGCGCGACGCCGGAAGGCGTCGGTGCCGCTTGTGGCGCTCGTGGGATACACCAACGCGGGGAAGACCACGCTGTTCAACCTGCTGACAAAAGAATCTGCCGAGGCATCGAACGCGCTCTTCGTTACGCTCGATCCTCTCGTCAGGCAGGTGAGCCTGCCCGACAAGCGGCGTCTGCTGCTGTCGGATACGGTCGGCTTCATCGACCGGCTGCCGCATACGCTGGTTGCGGCCTTCCGCGCGACGCTCGAGCAGGTCGCCGAGGCCGATCTCGTGCTTCACGTCATCGACGCAGCCGATCCGGAGCGCGATGGCCACGTCGAGGCAGTTAAGCGCGTGCTGGACGAAGTCGGTGCAGCCAATGTCGCGTCGATGGACGTCTTCAACAAGTGCGACCTGATCGACCGTGCAGAGGCAGAGCGGCTTCGCTCCAGGAACCCTGGCGCCCTCTGTATTTCGGCCTTGAAGGCACGCGGCCGGAAGGAGATCATCGATGCGGTGGCGGAGAGACTCGAATTGGACACCAGGCGCGTGACGCTCGAATTCGACGAAGACAGCGCCGAAGATCGCGAGAAGATTGCGCGCGTCTACCGGCATGCGCGCGTCGTCAGCCACGTCACCAGCGACGGACGCGTGGCGATCGAAGCGGACGTGCCCAGGCGAATCCTCAATAGGGTCAAAGCGGCAGGTGGGCGTTGAGGCGACTGGCTTATGTTGCGCTCGCAGCGGTTCTGATCAGCGCCTGCGGCCGCACCGTTGCGCCGCCCGTGGTGACGACGCCGCGGTATCCCGACTATATCTTTCCGGCGCTTGCCCAGCCCGATCAGCGCCAAGCCGACCTGGTCCGGGAACATGACGCCGCATGGCGCTGGTTCCAGGCCGGGGATCTCGGCCGCGCCGAGACCGGATTTCAGGCGGTGCTGAAGCGCTCGCCGCAGTTTTATCCGAGCGACACAGCCCTCGGATACCTCGACGTCATCCGCAGCGATTTCGCGTCTGCGATCGGGCGGTTCGACCGCGTGCTTCAGACGAACCCCGGATACGTCGCCGCCCTGGTCGGCCGCGGCGAAGCGCTGCTCGCGCAGAACAGGGAAGCCGAGGCGCTTGCCTCATTCGAATCGGCGCTCAAAGCCGACCCGCAGCTGCAGGCGATTGCCCGGCGTGTGGAGGTGCTACGGGCCCGCGCCCTTCAGTCCAACGTGGCGTCGGCGCGGAAGGCCGCCCAGGCAAACCAGCTCGACGAGGCGGCGAGGTTGTACGAACAGGCGATCGCCGCGTCGCCCGACAGCGCATTTCTGGTCCGCGACCTGGCCGATGTGGAAGCCCGCCAGGGGAAAACCGAGCAAGCGCTCGCCCGGTACCGGCGCGCGATCGAAATGGATTCGTCGGACGCGACGTCGCGCATGCGCATCGGCGAAATTCTCGATGCGCGCGGCGATCTCGAAGGCGCGCTGGCGATGTACGCGGACGCGAACAATCTCGAGCCGAGCGCGGAGCTGCGCCGGCGGATGGGTGCCCTCGAGACCCGGCTGGCGTATCTGAAGCTGCCGGCCGAATACCGCGCGATTCCCCAGCGCCCGTCAATCACGCGCGGCGACCTCGCATCGCTCATCGGCATCCAACTCGAAGCGCTCATGCAGCGGACGACTCCTGCCGCGGTGCTCATCACCGACGCACGCGCCCATTGGGCATCGGACTGGATCATGGCCACTGCTGCTTCCGGCATCATGGAACCGTACGAGAACCACACGTTCCAGCCGGCGAATGTGCTGACGCGGAGCGACCTCGCACACGCGGTTGCGCGGATGCTGAAAGTCATCGCCGCCGGCCGCCCGCAGCTCTTGAAGGACTGGCAGAGCCGGCAGCAGAAAATGACGGATGTCGGCGTCAGCAATCTGCATTATGCTGACGCATCGCTCTCGGTCGCCGCCGGAATTCTTCCGCTGGCCGATGGCGGATTGTTTCAGCTGTCGAGGGCCGTCAGCGGCGCTGAGGCGATCGACGCCGTCACCCGAATCGAGCGCCTTTTTATCACGTCAAAATGAGCGTGTTGACGCCGGCGAATCAGCTCACCCTGATGCGGGTGCTGCTCGCCCCCGCCTTCGTGATTCTCACGGTATACGGCCATCTCGGTTGGGCGCTGATCGTCTTTGCGGTCGCGGGGCTCACCGATATGCTCGACGGCCTCATCGCGCGAAGGTTCAGCCTCCGCACGAGCCTTGGCGCGTGGCTCGATCCGATGGCCGACAAGCTCCTGATCGTGGCTACGGTGAGCGTGCTGACCGTCCCCGGTCTCGGCCTGGTCAACAAGCTGCCCGTGTGGCTCACGATTCTGATCATCAGCAGGGACCTGCTGATCGTGCTGACCGTCGCGGTGATTAACCTCGCCATCGGCCGGCGTGAGTTCCGCCCATCCATCTACGGCAAGATCGCGACCGCCACCTACATTCTCACGTGCGTCACGATCATGTATTTCAATTATCTGCAGCGCCCCTCGATACTGGTCACCGTGGGCATCTATGCCTCAGCCGCCATCACGATGATCTCGGGGTTTCACTACGTGTTCAACATAACGAAGATCATCAATCAGACCGAAAAGACTTAAACAGGAGAAGGAGAGAAGGGGAGTTTTGTTGGGGATCGCGCTCGCTTCGCTGTCACGAAATGCGAACAGGAGATCACGAGACCAGGAGTTGATTCAGGTCTCTCGACTCCATTCTCCTGTTGAGAGGATGTCTCCTGACTCCTGACCTCGTGTCTGTCTTACACACCCATCTTGCGTCTGAAATAGTCGATCGTCTTCACCAACCCCTGTTCAAGCTTCACCTTCGGCTCCCAGCCGAGCAGCGTGCGCGCTCTGGTGATGTCGGGCTGGCGGACTTTGGGGTCGTCCACCGGCAGATCCTGGTAGATGATCGTGCTCTTCGAGCCGGTCATGCCGATGATCGCCCGCGCGATGCCCTCGATCGTCATCTCGTGCGGGTTGCCGATGTTCACCGGCTCGTTCACGTTCGAGTCCATCAGCCGGAGAATGCCGTCAACCAGATCGTCCACGTAGCAGAAACTACGCGTCTGCGTGCCGTCGCCGAACACCGTGACGTCTTCGTTCCGCAGGGCCTGCGAGATGAATGCCGGCACCGCGCGGCCATCTTTGATCCGCATGCGGGGGCCATACGTGTTGAAGATACGCACGATCTTCGTATCCACCCCGTGATAGCGGTGATACGCCATGGTCATCGCTTCTGCGAACCGCTTCGCTTCGTCGTATACGCCACGGGGGCCGATGGGGTTCACGTTGCCCCAGTACGATTCCCTTTGCGGATGTTCGAGCGGGTCGCCGTACACTTCCGACGTCGAGGCGATGACAAATCGCGCGCCCTTCGCCTTCGCCAGCCCGAGCGCCTTGTGCGTCCCGAGCGCGCCCACCTTCAGCGTGGGGATCGGCAACTCGAGGTAGTCGATCGGGCTCGCCGGGCTTGCCCAGTGAAGCACCACGTCCACCGGACCGTCCACGTTGATGTAGTTGGTGACGTCGTGTTTGATGAACACGAAGTCCCGCCCCGCGAGATGCGCGATGTTCGCCAGATCGCCCGTGAGCAGATTGTCGATGCCGACGACCGCGCAGTCGCGGTTGAGCAGTTCTTCGGCGAGATGGGAGCCGATGAAGCCAGCGGCTCCAGTGATGACGATGCGCTTTTTCATGGTTTGCAGGGCCGCCTGCCCGTTGTCTCTGGAGGACGCCGCGGAAGAGCGTCATCCACATGATTTTGAGATCGAGCGAGACCGACCAGTTTTCGATGTAATACAGGTCGAACTCGATGCGTTTTTCGAGTGAGGTGTTGCCGCGCCAGCCGTTCACCTGCGCCCAGCCGGTAATGCCGGCTTTGACCTTGTGGCGCAGCATGTATTGCGGGAAGCGGTGTTTGAACTGGTCCACGAAAAACGGCCGTTCCGGGCGCGGTCCGACGATCGACATGTCGCCGCGAAAGACGTTCCAGATTTGCGGCAACTCGTCGAGATCCCAGCGCCGGAGGATCCGTCCCACGGGCGTGCAGCGGGGGTCGTCATCGCGCGCCCAGATTGGCCCCGTCGTATGTTCGGCGTCGGTGTTCATCGAGCGAAACTTGTAGACCCAGAACGGGCGGCCGTCGAGCCCCATGCGCTCCTGGCGGTAGAACACACGCCCCGGCGACGTCCACTTGATGGCGAGCGCAATGATGGCGCACGGCACCAGCAGAATCAGGGCGGCGGAACCGCTGATCGCCAGGTCGATGGCCCGCTTGATGACGGAGTTGATCCCCTGCAGCGGAACGTCGTGAATATTGATGATGGGAACGCCGTCGAGGTCCTCGAGCCGCGCGCGCAGCGCGAGGAACTGGACGAGGTCGGGCACCACCTTCACGTCCACCATTTCCCGGCTCGTGTTTTCGATGAGGTCGAGCATCTTGACGTGCTCGTCGAGCGGCAACGCCACGTACAGGTGGTCGATGTGTTCCTGCCGCAGAATCTCCGGAGTGTCGTCGAGGGTCCCCAACAATGGCAGGCCTCGATAACCGAGATGATCGCCGCCCGCCCTGTCGTCGACGAAACCGACCACCTGATAACCGAGCTCGCGATGCTGAAGGATTTTTTCGGCAACCACGCGTCCCAGATCCCCTGCGCCGGCAATCAGGATCCGCTTCAGGCCGATGCCGGCTTTCCATCGCCGCTCGAGAATTTCCCGGACCAGCTCGCGCGAGCCGAACGTCAGCACGATGTTGATGACGAGGAACAACGCCCAGACGATGCGGGAGACCTGATACGCGCCGACCGCCTGTTCCTCGGGCGAGGCGTGATACGCGTCCACATACAGCGTGGTCACGATGCCGAGAATGACTGCGACAACGGTACTGATGAAAACCAGGAAGAAGTCGTCCACCCGGGACCGGCTGCGGCGCAGGCGATAGACGCCCTGTGAGTAGTACGCAATCGGCACGAGGGCGGCGACGAACGGCATCACCGCGACGTATTGGGTGAACGGCGGGAACCCGCGCGTTACGGGAATCACACCGCTCCAGAACCTGATCAGGTATGCGAGGCCGAAGGCGGCGATCGCAAGAATCGCGTCCGAGAGGACATAAAAGGCGACGAGCAGTCGCCCGTAGCGCCTAAGCATCGGTCAGGCTCTCGATCGCCGACCGCATCGATCGGATGAACACCGAGCGGTCGAATTTCACGGCGTGCTCCCGGATGACTGCCCGGTCGAACGTCGTGTGACGAGCGCGCGTGATCGCGTCGGCGAACGCCTGCGGCGTCGGTTCGCTCACGAGCACTCCCGAGACGCCGTCGGCAACCGTTTCGAGCGCGCCGCCTCGTGCCAGTGCGATGACGGGCGTGCCGCAGGCCTGCGCTTCCACTGGAGCAATGCCGAAGTCTTCCTCTCCGGGAAGAAGCACCGCGGCGGCGCGGCGATAGGCATCGCGAACCTCGGCGTCTGAAAGCGGTCCAAGCAGCCGCACGTCCGCGCCTGTGCGCCGAGCGAGGGTTTCGAGATTGCGGCGTTCGGGACCATCGCCGATGACGCGAAGCGGTACATTGGCAAGGCGGCAGGCCTCGATGGCAAGGTCGATGCGTTTATACGGGACGAGCGCTGACACAATCAGCAAAAAGTCTTCCGCGGCCACCGCGTCATCGGGTGAAAAGAACTCAGTGTCGACGGGAGGGTAGATGACAACGGCGTCACGATTATCGTACCGCCTGATCCGGCTGGCAACGTGGTGAGAAATTGCGACGTAGCGGTCTGCCCGGCCGGCCGTCGCCGCATCCCAGCGGGCGAGCGCCTTCAGGACCGGCTTAAGTGCGCGGTTTTTGAGCGTACCGACCCGCCCCTCGCCGAAATAGGCGTCGAACTGGTCCCAGGCATAGCGCATCGGGGTAAAGCAGTAGCAGAGGTGACGCGCACGCCCGGTCTTGATGACCGACTTCGCGGCGCAATGGCTCGTGCTGATGATCAGGTCGTAGCCATCGAGGTCGAATTGCTCGATGGCCGCGGGAAACAGCGGAAGACAGTAGCGATACACGTTGCGCATACCCGGCAGATGCTGAAGGACCGACGTCCGCACGCGGCGTCGTTCGATGACGGGGGAGACGCTGCCGCGCACGTGAAAGAGCGTCAGCAGATCGGCTGAGGGGTATTCTTCGCAGAGCATTTCGAGAACTTTTTCGCCGCCACGCATGCCGGTCAGCCAGTCGTGGACCAGCGCGACCCTCATGACGCTACCTCGCCGTAGATCTCGCGCACGCGGTGAACGGATCGGGCCCACGAAAATTCCTTGACCCGTTCCAGCCCGCGTTTACTCAGCTCGTTGCGCAGGTGGGTGCTCCGCAGCACGGTGATGATCCCGTCGGCAATGGACTCCGCCTTGTACGGGTCTACCAGAATTGCGGCATCACCCACGACCTCCGGCAGCGACGATACGTTAGACGTCACAACCGGCGTGCCGCTGGCCATCGCCTCGAGCGGAGGAAGACCGAACCCTTCGTATAAAGATGGAAAGACGAACAACGCCGCCAGGCGGTAGAGAACCGCAAGCGTCTTGTCCGGCACATATCCGAAAAAGCGGACGTATCGGTGGATGTCGTATTTGTGAACGGCGCGCCGCAGCGATTGCAGCTTGGAAATCTCGTCTCCGATGATGATGAGCTCGAGCTCCGACCGACCCTGCTGGCGCACGAGATGAAACGCTTCTATGAGGCGTTCGAGGTTCTTGTGGGGCTTGATGTTCCCCACGTAGAGCAGGTACGAGTGGCTCAGCTGATATCGCTCGCGGGTATTGACCACATGTTCTTCGCTCGGCGGCGTGCTGAAACGGTCGTCGATCGCGTTTGGCGTGACCACGATCTTTTCCGGCGGCACACTGAAAAAGCTCAGGATGTCCTTCTTCGACTGTTCGGATACGGTGAAGATGCGGTCCGATTTGTGGGCTGCGGTGTGCAGCAGCGTCTTCGCAAACGCGTGCCCGAGCCAGTGCCTGCGATAGTCGGGGAACATCAGATGGATGCAGTCGTGAATGGTGACGACCGACTTCGACGGCGTCAGCGCCGGCAGCACATAATGCGGCGCGTGAAACAGGTCCAGCCCTTCGCGACGCACAGCCAGGGGAATCGAGACTTGCTCCGCGACTGAATAGTGGCCGGAGCGAACGGGCACGGCGCGAAAATTCTCTCCCAACGTTGCGGCGACACCGACGTCCTGCGGCCTCGTCATCAGTACGTATTCCGTCGTCCGATCGAGGGCCGCGAGCTCGCGCAGTAGATTCCGGATGTAGGTGCCGATGCCGAAGTCATGGAGCTTGCGGGCATCAATGCCGATTCTCACGTAGATATTCTATTCGTCGGCCGATCTCACTGGAATCACCTGCAATGCGACCAGCGTGCCCGCAGCGCAGAACGCGACTACTCCAAGGTGCATCCACGAGAGCGTCGACGAGGGTTTGTGTTCCGCACCTGTCGCACCTGTCGCACCTGTCGCACCTGTCGCACCTAACGCACCTATCGCTCACCCTCTATTTATCGGCAGTTTCCCCTGTAACGCCAGGTAAAGGCGGAGGATCGGCTCCCAGGCCGGGTGGTGTTTGCGGTAGAAGGCGAGCTGGCTGCGGCGGTAGCTTTCGGCCGTGGCCGCCGGGCTTGCCCGCCACGATCGGCCGCGCAAATGCACGATCCGGGCGGCAGGGGTGAAATACACCTTTCCGCCGTTCGCCCGGACGGCGGCGCAGAAATCGACGTCTTCGCAGTACATGAAATAACGCTCGTCCATGAGCCCGGCGGCCTCGGCGTCTTTCCGCCGCACGAGGAGGCATGCACCCGACACCCAGTCCACCTCCCGCGTGCGCGAAGTCATGAGCTCGATCCGTTCAGGCGATGCAAAGCGCTGCAGCAGCTTCTGACGCAGCTCAGCCGTGGGTGAAATCATGCTGCCGTAAGACAGCTCTGGATTGCCCGACCCGTCCACGATTTTCGGTCCCGCGATCGACGCTCCGGGAAGCGTTCGCAGTTCACCGACGAGCAATTCGATGGCGCCTTCGGGCACGATCGTGTCGCTGTTCAAGAGAAGCACAAACTCGCTCGACGTGGCTCGAATCGCGGCGTTGTTGCCGGCGGGAAAGCCCACGTTCGTGTCGAGCGCGATTACCTGGACGCCCGGCCACTGAGCGCGCACGGCTTCGACGCTGCCGTCGCGCGAGGCGTTGTCCACGACGACGATGTCGTGGGAGACGCGGGGTGCGTGTTCGTGCAGTGAGCGGAGGCAGTTTTCGAGATCGGACCTGGTGTTGTGGCTCACGATCACGATCGTGAGGTCTGTCATCGTGCGCGCTCCAGCGCGGCGAGCGTCTGTGACGCCGCGCGCGTCCACGAATAGCGACCCAGCACCTCCGGCGCGGCCTGCAGCACTCGCCGGCGCGCATCCTCGTCGAACAGCAGTGTCTCGAGCGCGGCGGCGACAACCGGGCGCTCAGTGTTCGGCACATACAGGGCCGCGGAACCGCAGAATCTCGCGGGCAACAGGCGTATCGAGCAGCACAGGGGGCACGCCGCACGATAACGCTTCCAGCGGCGGCAAGCCAAAACCTTCGTATTCTGAAAGGAGGGCGAACGCCCGCGCGCGCGCATAGAGCTTGGGCAGCTGCTCGTCGGGCACGTACGAGCGAACGGAGACCTGCGACTGCGTGCCTTCGGCCGTGACGACGGCATTCAGGTCTTGGTACGGGTACGTGCGGTTGTCTCCGACGATTTCGAGACGTGCGGCGGGGTGCTGTTTCGCGATCGGAGTAAACGCGCGGATGAGGTCGGGCACGTGACGGCGATTGAAGATCGATCCGACCGAAAGCACCAGAGACTCACGCGCGATGTCGCCGCCGGCCGGCATCGCGAGCACGCCCGGATTCACCACGTCGACGCGATCGGGTGCGATCGCGAAATGCGCCACGATGTCCCGGCGCGACGCCTCGGAATCCGTCAATACGCGCGCGGCGCGGCGGCACGACCAGCGCGTGAGGAGCCTGCGCCGGAGCCCTTCTTTTCGCCGGAACCACTCGGGATGCGCGACGAACGAGATGTCGTGCACGATGACGACGGTTGGCGTGCCGAGCAGGAGGGGTGACGTGTACGCCGGAGCGAGGAATGCGTCGAGGCGGTCAGGTTTTGCCGCACGCGGAAGGGTGATCTGCTCCCAGGCCGTTCCCGCGCCGCCATCGAGCACTCGCAGATCCGCATTTGGAAGCGGCAGCGGAATGGTCTGCGGAGCGTAGAGCACGAACCTGTGCTTTGCCGCAGCCGGATCGATTGCCCATGCGCTCAGGATCCCGGCGAGGTGCCGTCCGACGCCGGTTGGCTTGCCGCACAGCTCGCGCGCGTCAATGCCGATGCGCATCTCGATTGTGCACGTTGGGGGCAGGTGCCGCGGCAATCGGAGCGCGCCGCCGGCGTGCGAGAAGCGCTTCTTCATAAGCGCTGCGAACATCGCGCGCCGTCTGAGACCACGTGAACAGCCGCGCGCGCTCCAATCCTTTGACAGCGAGGTTCGCGCGAAGACTGCTGTCGCCGATCATCATCAGCATCGCCGAGGTGAGGCTCTCCGGGTCATCGGGGTCGATCAGCAGGCCCGCATCGCCCACGACTTCCGGCAGCCCGCCGCGATTGGACGCGATGACGGGGACGCCAGCTGCCATTGCTTCCAGCGCGGGTATGCCGAATCCTTCGTCGAAGGAGGGAAGAACGAACATCTGCGCGCCTTTGAACAGCGCCTCGGTTTCGTGGGGAGGCACGTAGCCGCGAAATTCTACCCGTCCTGCCAGCGGAGCGCGCTCGGCAGCGGCAATCGCCGCATCAGCGCCAGCGGCCAATCCTCCGGCAATCACGAGGCGCGGGGCGTTGGCGTGCCGCGTGATCAACCGGCCGTATGCTTCGAGAAGCCCGCTGAGATTCTTGCGGGGTTCGAGCGTTCCCACGAAGAGTATGTATCCGTCCGACCCGGCTCGAGCCGGCGCCGTTGTCCACTCAGGTGCGCCGTTCATGCACACGGAAATGCGATCGCGCGGGACGTCGAGCAGCCGGTGCACTTCGCCCGCCACGAAACGCGAGACGACGATGATTCGATCGGCGCGGCGCGCGTGTGCGGCCGCAAGCGACGCGTAATCGCGCCGGATTTCGGCCGACGTGCGCTCCGGGTTCGACAAGAAATACAGATCGTGAATTGTCACCACCTGAGCCGCGGCCCGGACTGGCATCAGCAGCGGATGGGGTGAGTGTGCGACATCGAACGCACCGCCTGCGAGAGCCTCGATCGGCGGCCACTGCAGGCGATGCCACGACAGGTTCAGCATGCTCACAGGGATGCGTCGATCCACCACGCGTGCACCGGGGATGTGCCGCGGCAGGTCAGACGGCAGCCGATCTTTCCAGGAGCTCGAAAACACCGTGATGTCGTCGGCGCGATTGCGCGCGAGGTGAGCGGCAATCTGATGAATGTGTTCGCCGACGCCAGTGCGGGCCCGGAGGGCCGGACGGTAATCGATGACGATCCGCACGGGCCGGAGCCTATCACAAAGACACGAGGCATTTCCTTGCTGGTCAACGGTTTGGAAGCAATTAGAGATTGTGTTAAAGTCGCCGGATTTACAATGCCGATTGCTTCGACACAGGCCTGCTCATACCCTTCAGCGAGCTTGGACGGGAGTTACCACGAATGAAAATTGCGGTCGTCGGATCGGGCTACGTCGGCCTGGTGCTGGGAGCCTGTCTGGCGGAGAACGGCAACGACGTGACGTGCGTCGACAAGGATGCCGCCAAAGTCCGGCGGCTTCGGCGCGGCATCATGCCGATTTACGAGCCTGGCCTCGAGGAGATGGTGAAGCGCAATCGGAAGGAGCGCCGGCTCGAGTTCACGACCGATCTGCGGCGCTCGGTGCGCGGCGCCAGCATCGTGTTCATCGCTGTCGGCACACCCCAGCACGAAGACGGATCCGCCGATCTGACCCACGTCCTCGGGGTTGCGCGCGACATCGCCAAAGCGATGAACGGCTACAAGGTCATCGTCGACAAGAGCACCGTTCCGGTGGGAACCGCCGCGCGCGTGCGGGAGATCGTCGCGGGCGAAACGTCGCATCCGTTCAGCGTGGTGAGCAATCCGGAGTTCCTCAAACAGGGAGCGGCGGTCGAAGACTTTCTGAAGCCGGATCGCGTGGTCATCGGCGTCGAAGACGATCGCGCGCGCAAGTTGATGATGGAGCTCTACGCGCCGTTTACGCGCACCGGCGCTCCCATCATGGTGATGGACTGCGCCAGCGCCGAGATGTGCAAATACGCGGCAAATGCGATTCTCGCTACGCGCATCTCGTTCATGAACGAAGTGGCGAACGTCTGCGAAGCGTTCGGCGCCAACGTCGATCACGTGCGCAAGGCGATCGGCGCGGACAAGCGCATCGGCCCGTCGTTCCTCTTTCCAGGCATCGGATTCGGCGGAAGCTGTTTTCCGAAAGACATCAAGGCGCTCATCAAGTTCGCCGGCGATCGGGGCTACGACTTCCAGACGCTGAAAGCGGTGCACAACGTCAACGAGGCGCAGAAAGTGCGCTTCATCGCGAAGCTGGAGAATCATTTCGGCTCGCTGAAAAACCGGACGATTGCCGTGTGGGGGCTGTCGTTCAAGCCGCGAACCGACGACATGCGCGAAGCGCCGTCGATTCCTCTCATCACCCGTCTCCTGCAGGCCAAAGCGAAGGTCCAGGCTTTCGATCCCCAGGCCGAGCCGGTTGCACGCCGCATCTTCGGGAGCAAAATCACATTGGCCGATAAGAGCTACAGCGCGCTCAAGGGCGCCGATGCGCTGGTAATCGCCACCGAGTGGAACGAGTTCCGCGAGCCCGATTTCCCGCGAATGCGAAAGCTCATGAAATCGCCGGTGATTTTCGACGGCCGCAACATCTACAGCCCCGACCAGATGAAAGCCCAGGGCTTCACTTACTATTCGGTCGGCCGGTAATGGCAGGGATCAAAGGCGTACTCACCGACCCGCTGCTCTCGGTCGTCATGCCCGTGTACAACGAGCGCGAGACGATCGAAAACATGATCGCGCGCGTGCTGGCCGTGCCGTCGATCCGTATCGAGCTCATCGTCGTGGACGACGGCTCGAAGGACGGCACGTCGGAGATCCTGCGCGGGCTTCAGAGCAGGTATACGTTCAAGCTGCTGCAGAAGCCGAACGGCGGAAAGGGATCGGCGCTGCGGCTCGGCTTCAAGGAAGTAACCGGCGATCTTGTCGTGATTCAGGATGCCGACACGGAATATTCGCCCGAAGAATTCCCGGAGCTCATCGAGCTGATCTGCCAGGGCCGCGCCGATGTCGTGTACGGCTCGCGCTTTCTCGGCCGCCATCGTGTCTTCCTGTTTACGCACTACCTCGGGAACCTGTTCCTGACGCTTCTCACGAACGTGCTCTACAACACCATGCTGACTGACATGGAGACCTGCTACAAAGCGATGCGGATCGACGTGTTGCGGTCGTTTACGCTCGACAGCAACGGCTTCGGCATCGAGCCCGAGCTCACCGCAAAAATCTTCAAGCGCGGGTTTCGCGTCTACGAAGTGCCGATTACCTACGACGGCCGCGGCTACGAAGAGGGCAAGAAGATTACCTGGCGCGACGGGGTGGTTGCGCTCTGGGTCCTGATCAAATATCGCTTTACCGAGTGAACTCGTTCATCCGGCTTCTTCGGTACGCAAAGCCATACAAGGGCCGCCTGGCCTGGGCGGTGGTGGCGATGGTGATCTACGCGCTGGCGTCGGCGCTGGTCATCTATCTGATCAGGCCGATCCTCGACGAGGTGCTGCCGAGCGGGCAGGGGCTGCGCATGATCGCGTTGTCGCTGATCGGGCTGTACTTCCTGAAGGGCGTCGGGTCCTATTTCTCCGGCTATCTGATGGAAGACGTCGGCCAGCGCGTCGTGATGGACGTACGCGACGCTCTTTACAGCCATATCCTTGGACAGTCAGCGGGCTTCTTCGGACGTAATACGGTCGGGCAGCTGCTCTCGCGAGTATCGAACGACGTCGGCCAGGTGCAGCGCGCGGTCTCCGAAACGGCGGGCGATCTCGCCCGAGAGTCGCTGGCTCTCGTCGGCTACGCGGCGATTCTGATCTGGATCGACTGGCGCCTGGCGATGTTGTGTCTGACGGGCGCTCCGGTGATCGTGTATCCGCTGGTCCGCCTGGGCCAGCGTATCCGCCGCACCGCGAGGCGCAGCCAGGAGGCGCAGGAGCACATGTCGCACGTCGCGGCGGAGACCTTTGCCGCGCACCGCATCGTCAAGGCGTTCGGGGCCGAAGAGCGCGAGGCGGGCCGCTTCCGCGAAACCCTGCGCCACCTGTACCGCACCAACATGCGCGTGGTACGGGCACTGTCCGTGATGCCTCCGTCGATGGAGCTGCTCGGCGGCATCGCGATGGCCGGCGCATTGTGGTACGGCAGCGAGCAGATTGCGTCGGGACGCCTGACGACAGGCGATTTCACCGCGTTCCTGGCCGCAATGTTGATGATGTACGCGCCCGCCAAGAAGCTGAGCCGGGTCAACGGGAACCTGCAGCAGGCGATTGCCTCCGCCGATCGCATCTTCGAGCTGCTCGATACCCACACCGAGGTGGCCGAGTCGCCGGCGGCGCGTCCGCTGCCGCCGTTTTCGTCGGCGATCGAATTCCGTGACGTGTCATTTGCTTACGAAGACCAGCCGCGAGCCATCCTCCGGAATGTCTCGTTCAAGGTACCCGCCGGCCAGATGATCGCGATCGTCGGGCGGAGCGGGGCGGGCAAAACCACGCTCGTGAACCTGATTCCGCGCTTCTTCGATGTCAGCAAGGGCATGATTGCGATCGACGGCCAGGATATCCGCGACGTGACGCTGAAGTCGCTGCGCGGCCAGATCGGCATCGTCACGCAGGAAACCGTGTTGTTCGACGACACGCTCGCGAACAACATCGCCTACGGGTCGATGAAGGCGTCAGCCGCCGAGATCGAAGCCGCATCCAGAGCCGCGCACGCGCACGAGTTCATCGCCGCGCTTCCGGGCAAATATCAGACCCGCATCGGCGAGCGCGGACAGAAGCTGTCGGGCGGACAGCGCCAGCGCGTCGCCATTGCCCGCGCGCTGCTGAAAAACGCGCCGATCCTCATCCTCGACGAGGCCACCTCGTCGCTCGACACGGAAGCCGAGCTGCTCGTGCAGGATGCGCTGGCAACACTCATGCTGAACCGCACGTCGTTCGTGATCGCGCACCGGTTGTCGACGATCATGAGAGCGGACGCGATCATCGTGCTCGACCGCGGCCGCATTGCCGAGGTGGGCCGCCATGAGGAGCTGCTCGATCGCGACGGCGTCTATGCGGCTCTTTACAAAATGCAGCTTCTCGAGCCCAAGAGCAGGGAGAATCCGGTAACCCAATGATCAAGTCGATGACGGGATTTGCGTCTGCGGCGCGGGAATCGGACGTGGCGACGATTACGGTGACGATCAGGGCGGTCAACCACCGCCATCTCGACCTCCAGCTCCGCGTTCCGCAGACGCTCGCGGAAGCCGAAGGACGTATTCGCGCCGCCGTCCAGCGCCGGATTGGCCGCGGGCGAGTGGAGCTCGCCGCCAGCGTCCAGTACCGCCATACACCGAGCGTCGAGGTCGAGTTCAACGAATCGCTGGCCGTGGCCCTTTCAGCCGCGCTCGAGACCGCACGCACTCGGGGCATCGTGCAGGGCCCGCTCACACCGGGAGATCTGTTGCGCCTTCCACAGGCGCTCGCGGTGCGCGAGCGGCCGGTCGAACGGGATGCCGCCATGGTGGCGCAGCTCGTGGAGATGCTCGAAGGAGCGGTGGACGAGGCGGTCACACAGCTCGACGGCATGCGATCGACGGAAGGGGACCACCTGAACGCGGATCTCGAAGTGCGACGGGCGCTGCTCGGCGGCATGCTCGAAGAGATCAACGACGCCGCCGATCTCGGACGCCTGGAGCTGCAGGCGCGGCTGGCCGCGCGGGTCCAGGAGCTCACCGTCGATATTGCGGCCGATGCCAATCTGATTGCGCAGGAGATCGTCAGGGTGGCGTCGCGCTCCGACATCAGCGAAGAGATGGCGCGCTTCCGCGCGCACCTTGCGCACTGGAAATCGCTGGCAGACTCTCCGGAGCCTGTCGGACGAAAGCTGGATTTCCTGCTGCAGGAGATGAACCGCGAAGTGAACACGATCGGATCGAAGGCCGACGGACTGCGCGTGTCGAACCTGGTGATCTCCGCCAAGGCCGAGCTCGAGAAGATGCGCGAGCAAGTGCAGAATGTCGAATAAAGAGTGCCGCTTGCTGTTCATCGTGTCTGCCCCGTCGGGGACGGGGAAGACCACGGTCGTCGAACGCCTGGTGAAAGTGACCGATCACCTGAAGCTGTCGCGGTCGTATACGTCGCGCGCGCCGCGCGGCGACGAGACAAATGGCGTGGACTATAATTTTGTGAGCCGCGCGTATTTCGAGCAGATGGTCGCGAACGGCGAGTTTCTCGAGTACGCCGACGTATTCGGCAATCTCTACGGAACGCACGCCGGCGAGACGACAGGCTGCCTGTCGAGCGGGGATGACGTGGCGCTGGTGATCGACGTGCAGGGCGCGCGAAAGGTGCGCGCCACCGGGCTGCCGCACGTTGCCATCTTCGTCCTGCCGCCCTCCTACGAAGTGCTCGAGCGGCGGCTCCGTGGCCGCAGCAAGGACAGCGAAGAGGCGATCCGGCGCCGGCTCGAAGTGGCGCGGGAAGAGGTGTCGGCGTTCAAGGAATACGACTACGTGGTCGTGAACCACGAGCTCGAATCGTGTGTGGAGCGGCTCCGCGCGATCGTGCAGGCCGAGCGGTCGAAGCTGCAATGCATGCAGCACACGGCGCTCGACATCTTGCGGACGTTTCACCGATAACGGAGGCGATTGCATGGCAATGATTGCTGTCGGCGTGTGCGGCGGAATCGGCGCCTACAAGTCTGTCGAAGTCGTCCGCGGCCTCCAGAAACAGGGGCACGATGTCGTCGCCGTCATGACCCGTTCCGCCAAACGGTTCGTCGGCGAGCTCACATTCGAAGCGATTACCCGTCATCGGGTGCTGACCAGCCAGTTCGAGCCCGGAGCGAACTCCGATATCGAGCACATCTCGCTGGCGTCGAGCATCGATCTCCTGCTGATCGCGCCGGCAACGGCGAACATCATCGGAAAATTCGCCAACGGCATCGCCGACGACTTCCTGACGTCGCTGTACCTCGCGACCAAGGCTCCCGTTCTGATCGCTCCAGCCATGAACACGAACATGCTCGAGCACTCGGCCGTGCAGAAAAACCTCGACGTGCTGGCAGCCCGCGGAACGTATTTCGTCGACCCGGGCGCCGGCTATCTGGCATGCGGCTGGATTGGCAAGGGACGCCTGGCGGAGCCGGCGGACATCGTGCGTGCGGCGGAGGAACTGCTCACACCTTCCGGGCCGTTGCGTGGGAAAACCGTCCTCGTCACCGCGGGACCCACGCGCGAGGCGCTGGATCCGGTGCGCTTCGTAGGCAACCGGTCGAGCGGAAAAATGGGCTACGCCATGGCGGCCGCCGCCCGCGCGCGTGGCGCACAGGTCGTGCTGGTCAGCGGACCGACAGAGTTGACGCCGCCAGCCGGCATCGAGGTGATTCGCGTGACAACGGCTGCAGAGATGCGCGAAGTGGTTGTGCCGAGAGCCACGAGCGCTGACGTCGTCATCATGGCGGCGGCAGTGGCCGATTACGCGCCTTCGGGCGCGGCGCTGCAGAAAATTCACAAGGACGCCGAAACGCTGACGGTGACGCTCACGCGCACGCCCGACATTCTGGGCGAGCTCGGCAGGCTGAGGGCAGACAGAGATCGTCCGCTGCTTGTAGGATTCGCTGCCGAAACGGACGACGTGGTGGCGGCGGCGCGCCGCAAACAGCGCGAGAAACGCGTGGACCTCGTGGTGGCGAACGATGTGTCGAGAGCGGACGCGGGGTTCGAAGTGGATACGAACGAAGTGACGCTCGTATCGGCGGCCGGCGAAAAGATCCTGCCGCTGCAATCCAAGAGCGCGATCGCCCAGCAGATCGTCCAGCACATCGAAGACCTCCTTCTCACTCGAACGGCCGTCCGAACCTGATGCCGATCGATCGAGACGCGCTCGCCGAACACATCAGATTTTTCGAGGAGCTTGGTGTGAGCGGTTACAGGAAGGACGCGGTGTGGGGGGGAAGACCGGACAGAGCAGAGAGCAAAGAGCCGAGAGCAGAGAGCAAAGAGCTGGCCGAAAATGACCCCATTGTGGAGCTTGCGGCCATCCGCGAAGACATCGGCGACTGCACGCGGTGCAAGTTGTGCAACCTGGGGCGCAAGCAGATTGTCTTCGGCGTCGGCAATCCCAACGCGGACCTGATGTTCGTCGGCGAAGCGCCGGGACGCGACGAAGACATTCAGGGCATCCCGTTCGTCGGCCGCGCGGGGCAGAAGCTCACGCAAATCATCGAGGCCATCGGCTTGAAGCGCGACGATGTCTATATCGCCAACGTCATCAAGTGCAGGCCGCCGGAGAACCGCAATCCCGAGCCCGACGAAGTCGAGCAGTGCGAGCCGTTTCTGTTCCGGCAGATCGATACGATCAAACCGAAAGTCATCGTTGCGCTCGGTACCTTCGCCGCGAAGTCTCTGCTGAAGACGACTGAGTCCATCTCGCGGCTTCGCGGGCGCGTCTACGACTACCGGGGCGCGAAGCTCGTGCCGACGTTCCACCCCGCGTTCCTGCTTCGCAATCCCAACTGCCGGCGCGAGGTGTGGGAGGACATGAAAAAGGTCCGCGCGCTGCTCGCCGGCGAAAACGTAGCGTGATCCGGTGCGCCTGGTTTCGGTCGCCGTCCCCATTCCCTTTCTCGACGTTCTGACGTATCAGGTTCCCGATGGCGTGGCGCTTCCTCAGCGCGGCGCGCGGGTCGTCGTCCCCGTAGGGAAACGATCGCTCACCGGGATTGTTGTCGATCCTTTTCCAGACGCAGCAACCGAGACCACCGCACCCGACAAAATCAGGAACGTCATCGAAATACTCGATGACGAGCCGTTTCTACCCGAGCCTGTGGTCAACCTGGCGTTGTGGGTGGCGGAGTATTACGCGTGCGGCGCTGGCGACGCGCTTGCGGCAGCGGTGCCGTCTACACAGGCGCACAAAACCGTCCGTATTGCGACGCTCACCGCTCAAGGGCATGACATGGACGCGATGGCCTCAGTGCTGCGGGGACGGCAAAAAGCGGCCGTCGAGATGCTGCGGGGCGCGCCTCATGGCGTACGCGTACCCGAGCTCAACGAGCGGGGCATCTCGACGGATGTTCTGCAGCGTCTCGCGGCAAAAGGGCTCGTGGCCTTTCAACACGAGCGAATCGAGCGGGATCCCTTTACCAGCGGCACGGCAACCGCGCCCGTCGGTTCCTCGGCCGGGCGAGTTCTCACAGGCGAGCAGGCGCAAGCACTCGAGGAACTGGGCGCTGCCGCGGACGCGGAACGGTTCGCCGTGTTCCTGCTGCAGGGTGTCACCGGCTCCGGCAAAACGGAGGTTTACCTGAAGCTTGCGGAGCGCGTCCTGCGGAAGGGGAAGTCGGTGCTCGTGCTGGTTCCCGAGATCGCGCTCACACCAGCCGTGGCGTCAACGTTCAGAGACGCGTTCGGCGACCGCGTTGCCGTTCAACACAGCGGCCTGTCGGACGGCGAGCGCTCCGATCAGTGGTATCGGATCCGCCGCGGCCAGGTATCTGTTGTCGTCGGGACGCGGTCAGCGGTATTTGCGCCGCTCTCCCGACTCGGCCTCGTCATCGTCGACGAGGAGCACGACACGTCGTTCAAGCAGGAAGAGACGCCGAGATACAACGGCCGCGACGTCGCCGTCATGCGCGGTAAACATGAAGGGGCGCTCGTCGTTCTTGGTTCCGCGACGCCATCGCTCGAGAGCAGCCAGAACGCATTGAGCGGCAGATATACGCGAGTGTTGATGGAGCGTCGCGTCCAGGATCGGCCGCTGGCGTCGGTCTCGGTCGTGGATATGCGCCAGGAATACGCCGAACACGGTCCCGACGTGATTCTGAGCGGGCGCCTGCGTAATGCGATCGCCGCAAGACTCTCGGCCGGGCAGCAGTCGTTGATCCTCCTGAACCGCCGCGGCCTGGCCACCGCGGTGTTCTGCCGGCAATGCGGCGGCACCATCGAGTGCCCGAACTGCAGCGTGTCGCTGATCGTGCACTCAGAGGGGCGCGATCGCCATCGCGCGCGCTGCCATTACTGCAACTACGCGATGCTCGTCCCGAAAGCCTGCCCGGCGTGCAAGGGACCGTATCTCGAACGCCGCGGTTTTGGCACCGAACGCGTCGCCGCCGAAATCGCCGCCGCCTGGCCGGACGCGAGGGTGTCGAGACTCGATCGCGACACGGTACGCCGCAAAGGCGCAGGGCCGGAGATTCTCCGGTCGATGGCTGCCGGGTCGATCGACGTGCTCGTCGGTACGCAGATGATTGCCAAGGGGCATGATTTCCCGCGCGTGACGCTTGTCGGTGTCATCTCCGCCGACGTCGGCCTCGGTCTTGCCGACTTCCGCGCCGCCGAACGCACGTTTCAGCTGCTGACGCAGGTCGCCGGTCGAGCGGGAAGAGGATCCGAGCCAGGAGAGGCAATCGTGCAGACACTTTACCCGGATCACTACAGCGTGCGTCATGCCTGCCGCCAGGATTACGCCGCGTTTTTCGCCGACGAGATCCACTATCGCCGGACGATGCGCTACCCGCCGCTGACGGCGCTGGTGAACCTGGTGGTGAAAGGCGCCGACGCGCGCGTCGCGCTGGGCGATGCGGCGACGCTCGCGCAGCATCTGCGCAACGCGGCCGACGCCGGCGGGTTCCGCGTGCTCGGGCCGGCCCCTGCGCCGGTGGCGAAGCTCCGCGGCGAATACCGGGCTCAGATCTTTCTGAAGGGAAGCCATCGCGGGAACATGCGGGCGGCCGTCCTTGCCGCACTGGCCGCCGAGCCAGAGATGCGCAGGCGCGTGGCGATTGACATCGATCCGGTGTCGGTCCTGTAAATACGAAATTCAAAAGATTAGGAGATTAGGAGGAATCGAATCTTGTTCGACGCAGAGACGCGTCGCGCTGAAACCAACGTTTTCTACCTCGAACACGGAGCCACGGAGCAATTCGTCTTCCGAACTCCTGATCTCCTGAACTCCTGTTGCATTTCCACTGCGAAGACTGCGCGACACTTCGCCTGAACAAGAATTCTCCCCGCTTACGGAGTACCGCCTCGCATGCGATAGCGCAAGTGGATCACTCCCGTGTCGAAACGTCGCGTCTCGAGGAGTTCGAGATCCCATCGTAAGGCGGCTCGAAATGCCGGCTTTCCGCCGCCGACAATCACCGGGTGGAGAAACAGGTGACATTCGTCGACGAGATCGGATTCGAGCGCAAGTCCCGCCAGCTCAGCGCCGCCAATGAAGATGTCGTGCTCCGATTCCCGTTTGAGTTTTCGAATCGCCTCGGAGTCGAAGTCCCGCTCGACACGCGCGATGCGTGTCGGAGCGCCTGTCAGCGTTCGTGAGAAGACGATCTGTTCGGCCTTTTGCCAGACCCGCGCGAAGTCACGCTTTTCGGGCGGATAGCCCTCCACCGGCGCATCCCAGTAGGCCATCGTCTCATAGAGTCGCCGCCCAAGAAGATGGGTTCCGATCGGCCGTATCAACTCAGTGATGAAATCGAATACTTGATCGGAACTGCCCCAATCAAAGGCGCCGGTTTGGTCCTCGATGTAACCGTCGAGTGACGTATTGGTGATGTAGATCAACTTCGACATGCGAGAGAACTGTACTACGCTTCGCTGATGTCGATGGGCAAACGAAGACGCGGCCGACACCCGGACTCGATCCGGTGTCGTTTGCGAAAAAGGCAACAGGAGATTAGGAGATTAGGAGGAATCGAAGTTGTTGGGCGCAGAGACGCGATCGCGCTGAAAACCAACCTTTTCTACCTCAGCACGGAGTCACGGAGCCACGGAGCCAGAGAAAACTGCAATTGCCTTCGTGTGCTCCGTGATGGAATAGCAATTCGTCTTCCGAACTCCTGATCTTCTGCACTCCTGTTCGCATTTCCACGGCGAAGACTGCGCGACACGTCGCGTGAGCAAGAATTCTCCCTTTCTCCCATTCTCGTGTTTTATTTGGCCAGGGCCGCACACGGGCTCGATCCGGTGTCGGTCTTGTGAAACAGCAAACAGGAGATTAGTTTAGAAGCGGTTTCAAAACCTCCTCGCGGCAGACCTCGACAGGCCCCCGGGTGGTCGTCCGGCTCAAGCCGGACACGACGTTGACAGATTGCGGAGGGCCGCCGCGCGATGCGGCCGGTGGATCCGTCTGCAAGGCAGCCGTATTTTGTGCAGCGGTCGTTGACCGGAGCGCGAAGAGCGGTGGGCGACACCACCGACGCGATCGACGCAACCACGACCGTAGGCATCTGCCGAGATGAGCGAGGCGGTGGCGGTTGGTGAAATTGCGCGCGGAGGCTGGGCTCCGGCTGCCGGCAGACGGATTCACCGGTCGCGTGGGTGGCGGCAACGGATAGTGGGCGCCGTCCCGCATCGCCGGACACCAGTCTCCTATTAGAGAAGAAAGTCCGGCTAAAGCCGGACACTACGTACGCTCAGAAAGAAGTGATTCGAAAACCTCGCGAATTCGTCTTTCCGAACTCCTGATCTCCTGAACTTCTGTTCGCATTTCCACTGCGAAGACTGCGCGACACTTCGCCTGAGCAAAAATTCTTCCCCTTCTCCCGTTCTCTTGTTTTATTTGGCTAGGGCTGCACCCGGGCTGCCCGGAACAGCGGATCCGCGTTCTGTTCGATCACCTGCCGCAACCGCGGTGGATAGTTGTCTTGACCGGCGAGGAAGTCTTTGACCGTTTGCGCTGCTGCCCCGGAGTTGTGGCCGTCGAGGAGCGCGCCGGCCCAGTCGAGCGGGAAGAAAATGTCTCCGGTTCTCTGTATCTCGCTCAGCAGATCGAGGCCCGGCTTGATATATCGCTCCGCGTGCCCGCGCCGAAGCGGATGGCTGATGAATGCCAGACCATCTGAAGCCCAGCGTTCGCGCGCTCTGTTCTCGACGTGGGCGAGCCGGGCAAAAAACGCATCACGGAGTTCCGCATCAGGAGACAGCGCGGGCGCGACGTACACGAACCGCGCCTTCCGATCGGGGTTCGTGATGTTCGCCTGCTGTTCCACGAGAATGCGCTCCGCGTTCGCGCCACCGCGCAAGGCGAGCTCCTGCGCCATGTCGATGTAGTCGGTCTCGGCGAACGTCAGGCCGGCGATCGACTCCTGCCTGCGCCAGATACGTTCGAGAAAAGCCAGTCCCTCGGACGTGGTGACTGTGCGGCGGAAGGCTCCGAAGTACGCCGACTTCAGAGAAACGCCGTTGGACCGTGTGATACCGGCCCGTAAGATGCCCTCCAGCCGGGCGGCATGTGCTGTGCGATCGCCGTCTGGCAGATACCGCCAGAAGAGCTCGACGACATCATTGAGGATGCGCGCCGTGTTCAGTTCCTCCGGCTCCTGCGGGAGCGATCGCAGACCGAGCTCGAACAGATCGCGTGGCGCGGTCGTACCCTCGAGCATGTCGTCCCAGAGGGTCACCCACGCCGTGCCCCGCGTGAGCCCATCGCCGATCTCCGAGAGGCGGTTCAGGAAAAACGTCTTGCTGGCAGCGTCGATCTTGAAAAGACCGTAACCGGTTCCTTCGCCGTTTGGCAGGATGTAGTGTGGAAGCGGCAACCCCGCGACCCGCGGCACCTCGACGGAGCGCCCGTCCATCTTCAGCGACGTGATGCGCGCGCCGTGATCGTAGCCAAGGGCCACCTGCAGCTGCTGGTTCCATAGCAGGGGTCTTCCGCGCGGATCCGACTGCGTAAAAGACAACTGAGAGAGCTGCCCGCCGGATGGCTGAATGTGGGTCTCGATGGTCGGACGCCCCGCCTCTTCGACCCACACCCGGCTCCATGCCGCCAGATCTTCTTCGGTTCGGGCATCTAGAATCGCGATCAGCTCGCTCCAGGTTGCGTTCGAAAACGCAAACTTCGTGAGGTACTCGCGAAGCCCGTCGCGCAGCACATCAGGCCCGAGGATTTGCTCGAGCTGCCGCATGACGATTGGGGCCTTCTGGTAGATGATGGGACCGTACAGGCTGCCTGCCTCTTTCAAGTTGTCGAGCGGCTGACGAATCGGGTTGGCACCTGGAGTGCGATCCACCTCGTACGCCGACGGGTAGTGCTGGAGAAAGAAGCGAAGCTCGTGGTCGATATCAGGGAACGACGGGTTCACGATCTTCGCGGCCATGAAGTTGGCAAACACCTCCTTCAGCCACACATCGTCGAACCACTTCATCGTCACGAGATCGCCGAACCACATGTGGGCCGTTTCGTGCGCAATGAGGTTCGCCCGGGACAGGAGCTGATTTTGGGTCGCGGTCTTGTCGAGGAAGAGCGCGGACGCGTTGTAATAGATCGCTCCCGCGTGCTCCATGCCGCCGAATTGAAACGCCGGCAGGAGTACGAAGTCGAGTTTTTCAAACGGAAATTTCCGGTCGGTGTAGGTTTCCAGCCAATCGAGCGCCTGCTGGTGCAAATCGAAGATGACCTCGCGATTTGCCGCTACCTTCTCGGAATCAGTCTCGCGGTGAAGGAGGTGGAACACCCGGTCGCCGCGTTGCGCTCTTTCGACCGCGAACCTGCCGGCAGCGAATCCGAAAAGGTAGGTCGGAAGCGGTTGTGTTTCTCCAAATCGGACCGTGACGCGATCCGCTGACGCCGTCCGCCCGATCTCGGGGCCATTCGAGAGGGCAACCCAGTCGGCCGGCATTTCCAACGCCAGCGTCAGCGATCCCTTGATATCGGGTTGGTCGAAACACGGAAACGCCTGCGAGGCGCGCGCCGGCACGAACAGCGAATAGAGAAAGTTATCGTCACGGTTCAGCGGCTGATCGCCGGCCGTGAAGGCGATGTCGATGACGTTCTCGCCCTCGCGCACGCTTTCCGCGCCGATGACGAGATGACCGTGTTCAGATCGGACGGGAACGGCCTGCCCGTTCAGTTGGATGGATGCGACGTGGTCCGCGGGTTGCGCGAAATCCAGCACGATGCGCGACCGGTTGGCAAGCCGTAGGCGTACGTTCAGAGTGCCCCGTATCGGGGCTTGTTTGCCTGCCGGAATGTTCAGCGCGAGGTTGTAGCGGACAGCGCTGATGTTCGCCGCTCGTTCCGCGGCCAGGGCGTGAGAAATACCTTCGGAAAGAGGCGTCACGGTTAGAATTCGAGAGCCCATAACGTGAACGAGCCACCACGCGGCCGGCACGGCGAGTGCGAAAGCCGCCAGTACGATCCATTTCCGCATGCTGCGGTGCCAATGATATCAAGCCTCCTGAGCGTCGCCATGCTGACGCTCGTGGTGTCCGCATGTAAACCGGTGTCGTTGCCGCCGGCGCATCGGTTCCTCACTCCTGTCCCGGAAGATCGCGCGCTCAATGCGTTCACCGTGTCGGCCGATGGCCAGTGGCTCGCGTACTCTGCCGAAACCGCCTCCGACGGCTTACGGCGCATCTTCGTCCGGCCGATTACGCCGGAGCCAGCACCGGATCGCGAGTTGCCTGACTCCGTGGGCGGCAACCTGCCCTTTTTTTCGCCGGACGGCTCGAACATAGGATTTTTTGCGCGCGGGTGGATCTGGCGGGTGGCACGAACGGGAGAGGGGAAGCCGACCCGAATCGTTGAAGCATCTGTGGATTCGGCAGGCGCCACCTGGACAGCGGACAATCGCATCGTGTTCGCGCCGCTGGGGGATCGCGGGCTCATGGAGGTGCCGGCATCCGGCGGGGCGGCAACCGGCCTCACGTCGCTGAACGCTGAAGATGGAGAGCTGGAACATGGGTGGCCGCACGCTGTTGCCGATGGATCCATAGCTTTTACTGTGTCGCAGCGGGCGCGCGATCCACATCTCGAACTGCTGTCGAGCGGCAGGACGCGCACCCGTTTACGCGTGCCGATCTTTGGACAGGCGCAGTCTGTTGGAACGGATTACCTCGTGTACGGCTACCTCGGCAACCTCATGGCCGTGAAACTGGACGCCGGCACACGCGAGACGTCAGGTGTGCCTGTGACAATCGCGAAAGGGCTGCAGACGGTTGGCGGATTCGGAACGCTGGGACGTTCCGGGTTTTCTGTGTCGTCCACCGGCACCCTTGTCTGGCTCCGCGCAACACCGGACGACGCGCGAAGCCGTCTCGTGCGGGTGACTCCGGACGGCAAAGTATCGCCGCTGTCGATGGCAGCGGAGGCATTTCAGACGCCGCGCCTGTCGCCGGATACCAATCGGATTGCGGTGGTCGCGAGGTCGGGCGTCATGACGCGTGATATTCGCGTGATGGCCGCGGCACGTCCGGACCGCGGCATGACGACGATTGCCGGCGGCGACAACCATTCGCCTGCGTGGATCGACAACCGCCGGTTGACGTTCGGATCGAATCGCGATGGCGCGCAGAAGATCTATGTCGCGGCCGTTGGGGCAAAGGCCGCGCCCGGTCCATTGTTTACGACCGACGTCGCGGTGCCGCGTAATCCCGGCAGCTGGTCGCGGCCGCCGAAGCTGCTGGCGCTTTACGAAATCGGCCTGTACGCAGCGCCGCGACGTGCTGATCTATCGCGTCGGCGAATCGGTGGCGCCGCTCGCGGCGTCCGACGCCAACGAACGGTCGCCGAGCGTGTCGCACGACGGCCGCTGGGTGGCTTACGTGTCGGATGAAGCGGGGCGGGATGAGATCTTCCTCGCCCCGCTTGCCGGCGCGGGCGAGGCCCGCCGGCTGACGACGGGCGGCGCAACCGAGCCGGCGTGGTCCAGATTCGGCCTGTACTATCGGCAAGGCGATCGGATGATGTTTCGCGCGGTCCAAAAGGGAGGTCTTGGAGAACCGGCGGTGGTGTTCGAAGGGCACTTCGAGCGCGATCCTGGCGCGAATCTCGCCGCCTATGACGTCGACCCCCTCGGACGATATTTCATCATGCTCAAGAGCGCGCTGAAGCCGCGCGAGCTGCGGGTGGTGGTGAACTGGGGTACTGAGCTGGCGGCGGTTATTGCCGATCTTTCTCGTTCGTCAGAACCCTGCTGTGTACACGCAAGTTCTGCGGTCTCACGCTGACCTCGGTTTTCTTGGGGGGGATCAGCCGCTGCGGGCGTGCGTAGGTCACGCGATACTGATTCGAGATCTCTGTTCCGAGCTGACGCGCCTTCATTTCCAGCCCTCCGGGGGTAAGCACCTCCTCGAAACGCCCGCCGGTTTCCGATGTTCCCCTGGCTACGACGATTTCGCGCCCGCGGGCGCCCACGCCCATGCCGAGCTGTAACACGTGCAGCGACGCGCCACCCTCTCTGAAGAACCGCAGGACCTCGGTGTACTGCCGGTAGCTCATCTCCGGCCCGAGCCCGGTGATGACCGCGATTGCCGATCGCCACGTGGTGCGCTTCGCAAGCCCCTGCGACGATTCGGCGATTCCGTCGAGCAGGTAGTTGCCGGCCTCGAAGGAGAACATTTTCTCGATCGCTGCCTGCATTACCGCCCGGTCGGTCGTGTAACCGGCGGCTATCGTCGGCCGTTCCGCGAGCGTGATCAGCGCCATCGGCACGCCGTCGCGTGTGGCGGCGACAAACGCCGAGACGGCCTTCCGCAGTTGCGGAAGGTTGGTGCGCATGGCCGTGCTGTTGTCGACGAGCAAAGCAATCTGCAGCGGGTCGTCATCTTTCGCGACGCGCAGCACTTCGCGCGAAACCCCGTCCTCTCTCACGATGAAGTCTTTCATCGTGAGGTCGAGAACCGGCGCGCCGTCTTTGTCTACGACGCTGACGTAAGCGATTCGTTCGTCTGACTGGGCGAGGAGGGCGGGTGGGACCGCGGTGAAGGCGGCGAGTGTGAGAAGGAAGGCGAGTGGAAAGGGGCGAGGGGTAAGGGGCGAGGGGCAAGGGGTGAGGGGCAAGGGGCAAGTATCACATGTTCGCGTGAGCCTCTTCCCCCTCACCCTTTACCCCTTACCCTTTACCCCTTACCCCTTCGTGCACCTATCTCTTCCAGGTGTAGAGCATCCCGGCGTAGATCCGGTGGGCGCCGCGGCTCTTCGTGCTGGCGAAGAAGGCCGGCGCATCGCTGTTTTCGTTGATGAACAGATACCGATAGTCGATCCGGAAGCCCCAGTTCGGTGCGTCGCCGCCGCGGAAGATCTTGATGCCGCCGCCGATGTTTTCGGCGATGAACATCTGAGTGCCTACGGTGTCGACGTCGTAACCGAAGACCTTGGTCGGCACGCGCGGCGCGAGCGCGATCTGGCCGATTCCGCCCGTGACGTAAAACGGAAACTGCTTGCCGGCGCTGCCGCCCGGGAAAAACACGATGTTGCCCGAGTATCCCCACACGGTCGGCATCTGGTTATGAATGATTTGTGTGTTGTTGAAGCCGACGTCCTGTGCCCATCCAACACTGCCGGTAAATTCCCCTTCGACGGCCACAACGTCGGTGAAGTAGTAGGTCAATCCGCCGCCGGCGGTATAAACGTTGAAATTCACTTCCTGGTTGTCGTCGCCGCCGACAAAGAAGGTGCCTCCACCGGGGAATCCCCCGATTTCGACTTTCCCCGTGCCGATCGTCGTTTCCTGAGCCGATGCGGCCGAGCACCCAGCAAGCACGATCAAGGCGGCAAGGAAAGTCTGAGAGCCACGAATCATTACCATCCTCCTTCAGAGAAGCCTGGTGTGCGCACACGTGTCCTGAGAGTTAAAGCTGAGACCGATTTCTGTGGTTCGGACGGCGGGCAGTCTACCATACGCGCCAAGCGCGGTCCATTTGGTCGATGGTCGATAGTCGGTGGTCCATAATCGCGTCTTCGACCAGACCATCGCCCATGGACCTTTGACCCTCGACTATCGACCAGTGTTAAGCAATTCAATCGGCGAGATCGGGTTGGAGGTAAAACACAACACGAGCATGACGAGAGCGAACGCGGCGAGCCACATCCGCGCGCGATCCAGCGGCACGTCTTCGTCCATCGTACGCGGATGATGCGGCCCCATGACCAGCGTCATCGCGACCAGCAGCAGCGTCCACACGACCCAGCTGGTGGAGTAGAACGTCAGGCCGATGGCGATCGAGATGGCGACGATCGTGACGGTCGTGGATCGGCGTCCGAGGACGGCGTATGAAATGTGTCCGCCGTCGAGCTGGCCAATGGGAAAGAGATTCAGTGCGGTGGCGAGCAGCCCAAACCAGGCGGCAAACGCCATCGGGTGGAGGTTCACGGAATGTCCGTCCGCCAGCGATCCCCAGATCATCCACGTCGCCATCTTGAAGAGGAGCGGCTCTCCCAGCTCCATCCCCTCGAAGTTTTCCGGCAGCTTCACGACTGGTGACATGAGAATGCCGAACACCAGCGCCGGCACCGTGAAGACAAATCCGGCGATCGGTCCCGCGATGCCGATGTCGAACAACATCCGTTTGGTGGGAATCGGCTCGCGGATTTTGATGAACGCTCCGAGCGTGCCGGTGAGAGGCAGAGGCGCTGGGATAAAGAAGGGCAGCGAGGCGTCCACCTGATAATATCGGCAGGCCAGATAGTGGCCCAGCTCGTGCGCGCCGAGTATGAGCAGGATGGTGCCGCTGTACCAGAAGCCGCCCAGAAGCAGCGTCGCCGGCGTCATGACAAGGGGCTGTCTTCCGAAATCTGTCAGGTATGACGCGAAGTGGTTGGCGCCTGCAAGCGTGGTGGTGCCGATCGTCAAGACGAGCAGCAACAGGTGGAGCCATCGCCGGTCGCGAAACTTGCGCGGCGGTCTGAAAGTGTCGGGGAGCGGCAGCTCCGGCAGCGGGTCGTGCACGAGGAGAATCCGGCTAACTGATGTTCTGCAAATCTTTACCGGGCTTGAAGCGGATAGTTCGCCCAGGCGGGATGCGAACCTCCTTGCCGGTTCGCGGGTTGCGTCCGATGCCGCGCTTCCGCGGCTTTACCTGGAAAACCCCGAAGCCGCGGAGCTCGATGCGTTCGCCCCGCTGCATGGACAGCCGCATCGCGTCGAACACAGCATCGACAGCCACCTCGGCTTTCACCTTGGTGATGTCGGCGATCTTCGAAACTTCGTTGACGATGTCGACCTTGATCATGCTTAGGCTCTCCTACGGGCGTGTAAATATATTAAGAAACAGTGACTTACGCTGTCAAGATATCGGCTAAGTTGCTTTTCGGCTTTAGTCATGGCACCTAAACAGCTTCCCGCGGTCGTCTTGGTCGGACGCCCGAATGTCGGGAAATCGACACTTTTTAACCGCATCGCGGGCACTCGGCGCGCGATTGTGAACGCTATTGCCGGAACCACGCGCGACGTGATTCAGCAGCCGGCTGACTGGCGGGCTGTGCCTTTTCTGCTCACGGACACAGCCGGTATGTTCGGCAGCAGCGAAGACCCGCTCCAGAAGATGGTTCACGACCACGGCCGCAAGGCGGTGTCGGCGGCCGATGTGTTCGTCTTCGTGGTCGATGGGCGCGAGGGTTTGGTTCCCGCCGACTACGAGGTGGCCAATGCCATCCGCACGACCGGCCGCCCGGTGATCGTCGCCATCAACAAGACCGACGACAACCGCGCGCGCGCCGGCACGCTCGATTTCTATGAGCTCGGCTTCGAGCCGATCGTGGAAATCTCGGCAGAACACGGCCAGGGCGTCGGCGATCTCCTCGACGAAGTCATCGGCCGGCTTCCGGAGAAGAGCGAAGAACAGAAGGCCGAAATTCCAGAGCCGCGCATCGCGATTGTCGGCCGCCCGAACGTGGGGAAGTCGTCCATCGTCAATCGCATCCTCCGGGAAGAGCGGATGCTCGTCAGCGAGCTTGCGGGTACGACGCGCGACGCGGTGGATACGGGCTTCCGCTGGCAGCAACGGCAATTCCGCATCGTCGACACCGCCGGGATTCGCAAGCCCGGCCGCGTGGCGCGTTCGGGCGCTGTCGAAGCGGTCAGTGTGCTGACCGCGAAGCGCGCCATCGCCGACGCCGACGTGGTGGTGCTCGTCATCGACGCGACGCTCGGCGCGGCCGATCAGGACGGAGCGATCGCCGGCGAAGCGGAACGCGCGGGGCGCAGCGTCATCATCGCCATCAACAAGTGGGACCTCATGAAAGGCGAAGGGCAGGACTTTTCGAAATCGTTCGACGACAAGCTGCGGTTCAACCTGAAGTTTCTCGACTTCGCGCCCATCGTGCACATCTCGGCGCTGACCGGTGAGCGCACACCGAAACTTCTCGAGGTCGTGGACCGGGTATTGGCCGAACGTTCGCGCCGCATACCGACGCCGGAGCTCAACAGGTTTCTTCAGGAAATCACCGCGGCGCATCCCGTGCCTGGCGAGGGCAAGAAGGCCGTCCGCATTTTGTATGGCGCGCAAGTGGGTGTGGCGCCGCCGACCTTCGCGTTGTTCATGAACGTGCAGACGCAACTGCACTTTTCATACGAGCGCTTTCTGAAAAACCGCATCCGCGAGGAGTACGGTTTTCTCGGAACGCCCATCAGACTGCAGGTCCGGAAGCGCAAACACTAAGCTCAAGGCTACTGACGACCAGCTAATGACTACCGCCTGCTACAAGCTACTGGCCACCAGCTACCGGCTAGCGTTATACTGCCCGCAAGTTGCAGCAAACAGGACTGTTTGTGGCTGACGTCGAGATTCCCAAGCGCGCGCTCTTCAAAACGTCCGAAGTGTGCGAGATCGCCAACGTGCAGCCGTATGTGCTGCGCTCGTGGGAGTCGGAATTTCCCGACCTTGGCGTATCGAAATCGTCCGGTGGACCGCGTATCTACCGGCGACCCGATGTCGAACGCGTTCTCCGGATCAAACAGCTCGTCTTCACCGAAGGCCTCACCCTCGCGGGCGTGCGGCGCCGCATCGAAGAAGAGGCGCCGCCAGTGCTCGAAGAGGAGACAGCTGCGCCTATCAGGGAACTGCTCGGCCGCAATGCGCGTGAACGGCTCGCGGAAGTGAAGCGCGGGCTGATTGGCCTGCTCGAAATGCTGAGCGGCCATCCCGGGATGGCGCGCGTCGAAGCCGAACGTTCTGAGCGTTCCGTTCATCGGCCCGCCGCACCTGCCAAACGAAAGAATGGAAGTCGCCCGCAGAAACCCGCTCGCGCCGCGGCCAAAAAGCGCCGCTGAGGATGTGCCGTTTGGCCGCGTGATTCCGCAGGGTTACGCGCCTTGCTGGATATGTCGTCGTGCAGGAATTCGCAGTACAATTGCGGCGTCGGGATGTGGCGCAGCCTGGTAGCGCACTTGACTGGGGGTCAAGGGGTCGCTGGTTCGAATCCAGTCATCCCGACCAAAATAATTAGGAAAAATGGCCGATTCTCACGATTGAGGGTCGGCCGTTCACTTTTTGGGTCCACTGTGGGTCCAGGAAGTCACCGGCTGGGCGTGAATTCGACGTGAGGGCAGGGTTTGAACGCGATGGAGGTAGCCAACGGCAGAACCCAAGAACGGGGCGGCGATCTGCGAGGGTGCGGTCAGGTTCTCGAAGACCGAAGAGGGCACTCCCTTCGCCCGATGGCGCAGCCTGACGTGATGGATCGCCAGCACGAACCTGTCGAACTAGTGATCGAGTCATCGGCTGCGTGATTCGCCATCGAGCACACGCGTATCGACAGCCGCCATGACAGGTGGGAGCCCCCGCAACACTGGACGGCGTGACGCCGCCGCCGACATCGACCTCACCCGATTTGCTTCCGCCGACGCAATTTCAGATTGTTGAACCGTCTGTGAACTGTCGGTAAATTGTCCGGAGTTCGACATCTTGTAAGGAGGACCGCGAAATGCCGCGTTATCAGCTTCCGCCAACGCCGAAGGGATTTCGACAGCCCGGCTCTGGCCGACCGAAAGGGCAGCCGAACCGCATCAGCGTCGAGGTCAAGACGTTCGTCAGCGCAGCTCGTGAACGACCCGCACTACCAGCCAAGCTCCGGCGTGACTTCATGGCGCCGGAAGGTGCATCCGACCATTGAATCGCTTGTTTGGAGCTTATCACCTCGGCAAGCCATCGCAGCCGATCGACGTGACCGGCGGATTAGCGATCGACGTGTCATCGAGGCTAGAGCAGGAACGCGCGGCGTTTGCCGCCCTCGACCTTGCCGACCTGGAGCAGATCGCGGCGGAGAGTCAGGCGCTTGTTAATCGGGCCTTCGCGCTCGCCAAGATAGCCGCAAACGAGAACCCGACAACCAAAGATGTTGTGGTTGAGAAACCGGCTGAAGCGCCCTGATTGCCTTCGCGCGGCGACGGCGACGACAGACGACGCTTCCACCTCGAACGAGCGCGCGCACACCCCCCACCCCACCTCACCCGCCCCGGTGCCGGTAGCGAAGTCGATCACCCGGCGCCCCCAGTGGGGGCCTGCTTGTACCTCTCGATCACGCGCAACGTGTCTCTCGCGCCCGCGGCCGGCAACAATTATTTGTGGGGCACGTTGCGCCATGAATCGCCCCCTTGTGGGGGTGTGATCCCGGAGGTGGGTTGGTCTCGGACACGCAGGGGGGACCCATTTTTCGGGGCGGCCATGAGGTGGCCGGCGGCTGCGGTGGTGACGACGACGGTTGGACCCATCGTGCTCAGCGCCAGTCTTGTCGATTATCGCCTTCGATGTCTCGTGCGCGTCGAGCAACGTCATCCTGGGCGCAGCACACCTTCGACTGTAGGTAGGGCGGCCCGCTCGTCAGCCGCAGTTCCCACCAAGAATGTGTGTTGTCGCCGAGCACAATCTGGAAGTTGATAACCGCCCTCGCGTCGTCAGTAACGCCACGGTGATGCGCTCACGGTTGGACTGCATTCTCTCGCACGTTCTCAGCCGAACCGGCTGAGCACAAAAGTGCGGGCGCATTCGCGGTCATGGTACAGAGCACCGACCGAGCGACTGACTGATGGCTCGTTCCGAGACCGGTCTGTGTCAGCGGAACGGTCGACAGTACACCCACAAGCATCACCGCGCTGATCGTCTTTGGATATTGCACGAACAGATGAATCCACAATGACCAGCCAACACCGAGCGGCAGCATGTCTTCATTTCTCCTTGTGTGTCTTGGACGGGCTCCAGCCGTACCACAGGTTGACCGATGCCGTCAGTCCATCGGCCGACTGGCCGTCACGCCAGCGTCGTTCGTGTTTGTAGATGACGGCGGGTTCGATCACGCCATGGCCTACCGGCACGCGCAGCTTCAGACCTTCGCCGAAAATACGTCGATTGTTCCAGGAGTGACCCACCGAATCGATCGTGAGCGTGTGCTCGACGAGCGGAATGATCGAGACCCTAGAGATGCGCGCCACCGTGACGCCTTGCTGCACGTACACGCTGGTAATGACGTTGTTCCCTTCAGCGGGTGCGTGATTACCGACAGCCGCCCACGATGTCCCTGGAAGCGAGGACCACAGCCGTCGCGGGCGTCCGCCGCGCAAATCGTGGTTCCATCCGAACCAATAACTCGCAAATCCGATCGGCTGTCCCATGCCGAGACTGCTCCGGAAACGTCGCTCGTACGCATAGCCAGCGCCCGCTTGGACGATGCCGCTGCCAAACACTCGCGAGTATTTCAGTCCGATCTGCGAGACCACCTTGTTGTTCCAGTCGAGTCCTTCACCATCCTGGGTGATGGTCAATGCGGCATAGGGTGCCACGCGGTGCGGCCCTCGCTTGACCAGCGTGATGCCCTGTTCAACGGCGGACGTTGTGAGCAGATTGCCAGGCTCCAATGGCGAGATGTAGCCACTATTCACCCAGGCGCTCCCTGGAAAGGACGTTTGGAACAGGCGGCGGGCTCCGGTGCAGCGTCCTGTTGCGCGTGCGACAGCGACACAGTGGAGCAGACGACGAACATGAATCCCACGATCGTGCGAACGAGTCTAGACATCGGATCCACCCGCCGTGAGTGTCGAGATGAGGGACGAACGTGAGACGTACCGCGGCGGACTGAACCAATCGGCGGCATTCCGACGCAACACGACGATCTGAATGAACATACTGAAAAACATGAAGGCGTTCATGACGCGCGGAAGGATAAAGAGGGGTGCATACGCGATGACATCGATGCGCCGCTGGCTCACCGCCACGCCGCACGCCACAGTGAAGAACAAAATTTGATCCATCAGCAGGTAGTGACCAAGCGAACTGCGGCGAAACGACGAGCCAGAACGGCATCATGAATGTGAACATGGCGAAGATGAGAGCCTCGCCCGCGAGCAACGCGAACTCCGCATCTATTCGTTGTCCGCCAAATGGGATTCTGTGGCACACGACGACTTGCCAATAGCCGGTATACCACCGCCGCAGTTGCCCCTGCAGGGCACTGACGGTTCCGGGATCCTGGGTGTAAACCACCGCCCGTTTTTCGTAGACGATCCGTCCAAGCCGCTTGCGGTAGACCTGCACTGTCGTATCGGCATCCTCGGTCAGAATTGCGGGATTCCACTCCAGGTGTTCAAGGACCGCGATACGATATGTCGACGCGCAGCCAGCCGCGACGGTGATCGCGTTCATTTTCTGCTGCGCCTCTTTGTAAATGCGGTGAGAGAGCGCATATTCGACGGCGCGATACGCCGTCAGCCAGTTGTGGCGTCGACTGCGAGGCTGGCCGCAGAGGAGCACCACTTCAGGGTCTGCCCGGAACGCGCGGACGACGATCGTGAAGTAGTCCCTGTCAACCAGGGTGTCCGCGTCCAGTACCGACACGAAGTCATGTCGGCTGAGGGTAACGAGCTCTTCTATGGCGCGCGCAATGCTCTTGGACTTGCCCAAGTTGCACGCATTCCTCAGTATCCGCACCCCAAAGCTGGCCGCGATCAGGCCGGTCTCGTCGCTCGAGCAATCGTCGACGACGAACACGTCTTCGGGGCTGAGACCCGCCGCGAGCACGCACGCTATCGTGTCGCGGAGCACCAACGCCTCATTAAAGCAGGGAATGAGACAGGCCAGCCGTAGCGGCGTGTCTGGAGTCGCCACACTTCGCGACCAACTCGAAAGGCCACGATCACAGGCGGTATGCTGGTGCGATGGAGGCGGTCGATTCTGGGTTGGTTCTAAAACAGGTGTTTTCGTCGTCATTGTCAACAGTGCAGAGTTCAGCCCGCGCGTGTAGTGCAAGGGTCGTGACCAACGACCGGGGATGCATCTAAAGGGGTTAGCCCCAATGGGGTGCGACTGTTCTTGTCAGGGGCAGATGAAACCGGGGGCTGATGTATTGCCAGGGCCAGATGTCGCGGTGATGCGAACCTAAAAATCGCCGATAACGAAGTGTGTCCCGGTATCGTCCGGTTGAGATCAACAGCGGAGGCCGACGTGACCATCCAGTCTGCTTCAGCATCCGCAACCTGAACAACTCTGCGTAGGCGGGTCGGCGCTGTCACCATTCGCGCAACGCGACGCGCATGGGGTTCTCAGTTGAGCATATTCAACTCGAGTTCGGTGACTTAGACCTTCGCCGTTGTGTTCACGCCGAATGGGATTGAATTGATTGAGGACTCGACAAATTCCTGTCGAGCCCTCAATCCAACCACATCAATCGCAGAGATGCGGGACCGGCAAAATCGAGCATACGAACGCGATCAGATCGCTCGGTGGGTCCGCCGGGGGTGTCGCGGGCGGTTCCACCGGAGTCGATGGCGGCCCGACTGGCACCCACGTGGGCTTACCCTGCGCCTGAGTAATGGCGGCGGTGCTGAGAATCGTCAAAGCGAGCGCGAACATGAGACTTTTTTTCATGAACACTCCTTACAAGAATTCAGACCGGAACTGGAGAACGACGCCCGATTCAGCAACGAATGTGCCGTCGCGGCATTTGCAGATACGTCGTCGAACCCTGCTTAAATGTGGCGTTTTTGTGTTTGTGAGCCGGGAAGTTTCCCCACTGGAGGAACAGAGTCAACCTCAAGTTGACTTTAGGGTCAGAGGGGATGGAGTCGAACCATCTCTGCGCCCAGGAAGGGTCATGTTCCATTAATCCGTGACTTAACCCACGAGAAGTGTCGGCCATTGCCAGCGGCATCGACATGCCGGTTTATGTGGTCGCCGTGGACACCGCCGCCACAGAGGGTGAATTGACGAATCTCGCCAGATGGAGCGGTGGAATGCTCTATGGCGTTTCAAACGCGGCGGATGGCAGTGTAGTGGCGCGCCAAATCGTCAGCGAACTTCGGCATCAATATTTGCTCGCCTTCGAGCCAAGTGAGTCGGTGGGATGGCATCGAATCGAGGTTCGATCCCGCCAGCGTGCAACGCTCCAGGCTCGAAGTGGATATTGGGTTGGCGCTACGACGGTTGATCGGTAAGATGTTCGAAGGTGGCAGCCAATGGCACGTTACCGGTTTTCACGCCCGGTCCTAATCATACTCAGCGTCGCACTGGTGGGTGCGGCGTCTTTGTATGCACGGCAGCGTACTTCCTTCCGCTCCACCATTGATCTCGTCATGCTGAATGTCACCGTTACTGGCCCCGGTGGCCGGTATGTGGCCGATCTTTCACCAGATGATTTTCAAATTCTGGAGGACGGCCACCAGCAAGAGGTCGCTTACTTCTCTCCTGCGAACGTTCCCTTGTCGGTGTCGCTCGTGCTAGACACCAGTTCCAGCATGGACGACGAAATGGCGCTATCCAGGCAGGCGGCGTTGGATTTCATTGCGCGGCTGCGACCCGGTGACGTGGCGGAGATTGTCAGTTTCGATAGTCGCGTTGAAGTGCTGCAGCCCATGACCAGTAACCGAACGCTGTTGGAGGCGGCGATTCGACGTATGCGGGCCGGGGGAGCAACAGCACTCTACAACGCGGTCTATATCGTTCTGAGACAGCTTGATAAGGTGAAGCCTCAGACCGGCGATGACGTGCGGCGTCAGGTCATCGTCGTGCTCTCTGACGGTGAAGATACGGCCAGCCTGGTCACACTCGATGACCTTCTCGATTCGACGAAGCGTTCACAGACGGTCATCTACACGGTCGGCCTGGGCCTGGAAGGACTGACTACGAAATTTTCCAATGGAGAATTTGGCCTTCGACAACTCGCCCATCAAACAGGCGGGCGCATGTTTCTGCCGAAAAGTCCGATGGATCTCGTCGATGTCTACACGCTGATCGCGAACGAGCTGACGAACCAGTATGTGGTCGGTTATTTATCGAGCAATGCGCGGGCGGACGGTGCCTGGCGTCGAATAGCTGTGCGCCTCCAGCGCCCCAACCTGCAAGCGCGCACTCGTGCAGGCTACTACGCCGCGACGCCGTAGGTCGACAATCGCTATCGACGTGCAGATGGACGTTCGGCTTCAGTGGATGGCAAGAGGTGACGTGCGAGGTCTGGAATCGTCTCGCGAAGGATCTCGAGAATCGCGGCGCGCTCGTCGTCGCTGACCGTCGCGAAGTCCGGGGTGCGATCGCTTCCTGTCAACACGGCCTGAAGGCGTCGATAGATGTAGTCGCGCACGTCCAGTGGCAGACCGGCGAATTGTTCTGAATAAATGAGCGGGCTGAAGCGGTAGCGATACAACCGCCGGTTCAAATCCAGCTCGTAGAGAGAGCGGTGTCGCGTGTCGTGGGGACCGCGTGCCGAATATGCGTCGGTGAATCCGGATGTGCCGGCGACGGGCGCCGCCAGTGCATGCTCGTCGAGCATGAAGAGCGAACGCACGAGGACTTCGGCCGGACGCTCGATGCGCCGGCGGACCGATGCACTCCATTCGAGCGCGGGCCCATTCGGGCCGCTGAGGCTGGCGTGAGCGGCAAGCGCGAGCCGCGTTTCCCACCCGACCCTCGTGATGAGATTGGTGATGCGCACCTGATGCTCGAGCACCATGAGCGCGACCAGGTCGCTGTGAGGCGTGAGTTGAGTGCCAGGATTCAGGAACCGGCTCAGGTCGGTCACGTTTGCGCCGGCCTCGGCGTCGAGCGTGCCTGTCGGACCGGTCGCCATCTGGTTGCCCATGTGACGCGAGGCACCATGCGTGCCGGTCACGTACCATCCGCCCCAGCGCTGTTCGAGAGGGCTGCGGTGATCCGTGGAGAACGACCCGGCCGTGCCAACGGGCATCCCGGTGCGATCGGGGTAGACCGAGCGGACCACCAGTCCGGGAACGCCCAGCGTGCGTGGGCTCGCGTGGCACTGCAGGCATTCGTCCGCGTGCCGGGTAATCGTTGGAGACGCGTCCTCGGTTTGATTGAGCGTGAAAAACACGACGCCGGCATCCGGGTCGGTGGCCGCAATCTCGAGCAGATCGGCACCGCGCACGTGACCGACCGCGACCGAGTCGTTGAAGTAGATCGCGCGCGGACTGTGCGGGTAAATGCGGGCCGCCTGGAAGCTGGTTTTCGAGAAAACGAGAACCTGCGACGAGACGGGAATGTCGAGCGCTTTCAGGATCGCCGGTAGATAACCGGATGTTCTGTCGTAGGTGAGGCGGAGCGTGCCTCTCGCAAGTTGCTGCTGGAGACGTGCGACGGCATTCTTCTGCCCGAGCTCACGATAGCGGATGGCGGCATCGCCGGCTGGCAGGATGTAGGAGCCTTCGAGACTGGTGAGCACCTGGGCGAAAGCCGCCGCCGTTCCCACGAATAACGAAAGCCCCAACGCCAGCAGCTTGGGATTGAGTGCCTTAACGATTTTCACGCGTCGCCCACCATTTTATCGCCTCCCTACGTGAATCAGCATCCTTCATCACTGAATCGCGAGGTATGACGGGCGTCATAGCACTTACCGTGTGAAGCGCAGAACTCCTCGCGGCGACGTGAGCTCCACGTTGCCACCAGACAGCGACACGGTGCTTTCGCCGGAAAGCAGCTTCATGTAGGTGTTCTCGAACGCCATCGTCGGGCACGCGGCTTTCGTGCACGCCATCAATGGCGCTGCCATGAATGTCTGCCCGTTCAGGGTGTATGTGCCGCCGCAGGTGTTGCAGTCCGCCCGCGTCGACAGGCGGCCATCGATCAGCGTGAGCGTGTAGCTGGCGCCGGAGGGTTTGGCCTGCTCGGCCTGCCCCGCCGGTCGAATAGAGACCAGGTTCCAAGTGCCGGGGAGCTGCGGGGCCGTCACGTCCAGCGAAGAAGGGGACGTCAGCGTGGCAGTTGATCCTGAGCAACCAGGGGCGAAAGAGGCGGCGAACGCAAGACTGATGAGTAAGCTGATAACTTTCATATTTGCTAATGCGAAACTCCACTCAAAACTGGCTCATCCCGTCGGAGCAGTCGGTAAACCGAGGTTATTGATTCGGGAACACGCGAGCGCGGTCATCCTTCCCGACCGTGCCGCGGCGCTCGCCCTTTGCGGTAATCAGCACCACGTCGAAGTCATTCGCCAGCAGCGGTCGCACCGACGCGAGGGAGAACGTGGCGACGGCGGCATTGCCAAGGAATTCCCCGCCGAGCTTGTTCGTCCACGGCACGACCTCTGTCTCGAACGTTTCGGACTGCACGACGGAGGTATCCACCTTCGACTTGAGCACAATATGCTCGAGCGGGGCGGCCGGACCCCTGGGCACCGCCTGCACGAACACCTGCGGCGTGCGCAGCGTTCCCGAGACATCGGCGGGCCTGAACGGTTTGTAGAGGCGTGTGGCTTCTTGTGCGAGGAGCGCGATCCGCCCGGCATTGCCCGACAGGACGACATAGTAGTCACCATCCGGCGACTCAGCGTTTCCGGGCAGCAGCATGGAGGCGATGAATCGATTCGTCTGTTTCGTCTGTCCGGCTCTGATGTACGCGTCGACCACGGCGTCATCGATGATGGCCGTGTTGGCGCCCACTACCAGGATGGCCACCGCCAGACACGACGCGACGACGAACGGTTGCTTTCTCACTGAAGACCCTTCTTCCGCCTGCTCCGAATTGCCGGCGGCGTGCACGGCTGCGGGAGCACAGACTGTACCGTTCCCCAAAACGCTCGAACACTCATGAAATCAGCGAGATAGAAACTCTGATGTTGGTTCTGCCAGAACGATTGGCTGGTCAGGCCTAACCATCTGCTCGGGGGCAGATTTCATGTCACTACGCGTCCCCTCTACTTTGGTTGCTCCAGCGCAACGACCTCCCGGGAGGTGGGAAGTAACTTGATAGTGAGATGAAACCGGCAAGGCTCGTTGGATTGGTGTTGACGGCAATGTGCGTGACCTGTGCTGGAACAGGAGCCGCATCGCAAGGTGCTCGAGAAGGCGTGGACGCCGAGACAGCCGTTCTGGCTTGGACCGCATTCGAGTGCTCGCAGTATGCGAGGATGGCAGGCGAACCCGAGCAAGAGGCTGCGCGGCTGTTTCGGCTCGGTTACGAAAAGGGAAAACGGTTTGCGGAGTCTGCGCGCAATACAGAGCTTAGTGAGGAACTGCGCAGTAAGATGCCGGTGGGCGTGTTGCGTGTGATGAACGGGCCGACGACCGATTTTATCCTCGGCCAGATCTTTGAATCCGCGACACGCGAAGCCTATTACGTCGTCGTGAGGGGAGACAAGTCCGGCATGTCGCCGTCGGACACATGGCGCCTCGACCCGGAAGTGCAAAAGACCTACGCAGGCACTGAATACAGGACAAAAAACTGCGCGTTGCTCAAGTAGCAACACAGGCCCTGATACACTATCCGACGTGAGTCGGCTATTACCTCGCGCACACCCTAATTGATCACCACAGCACAGGTCTTCTGGGTGGCGCTCTTTACCGCGGTTGCGACCGGGTTGGGCGCTCTCCCTGTCCTCTTTCTCAAGAACAGCAACCCGAGGTGGCGTGGCATCGCGGCGGCGACGGCGAGCGGCATGATGTTGTCGGCCTCCGTATTCGCCCTCGCGGACGAAGCGCTCGGCCGCGGCGGAGCGCTCGAGGTTGTCGCGGGCATGCTGGCGGGCGCCGCATTTTTCTCGTGGACGTCGAAACAGATCGACAAACGTGGATGGACATTCGCCGGCTGGAACGAGAAGAGTTCCAAGCAGGCGATTCTCCTGCTGTTGACCTTGTTCGTTCACAGCATTCCCGAAGGCGCCGCGATCGGCGTCGGCTACGCCACCGGCGAGATCAAATTCGGTTGGCTGCTCGCCGTTGCCATCGCCGTGCACAACATTCCCGAAGGGACGGCGGTGTCGCTGCCGCTGCGCGCCAACGGCGCGTCGGTCGTCAAATGCGTCTGGTATTCGATACTCACGAGCATGCCGCAGCCGATCGTCGCTGTCCCCGCGTTTCTGCTCGTCTCGGTGTTTCAACCGCTGCTGGCCGCGAGTCTGGGATTTGCCGGCGGCGCGATGATCTTTCTCGTCATCCAGGAACTCCTGCCCGAAGCCTTCGAGCACTCGACCCACACCGAAGCCGCATGGGGTGTGACCATCGGTCTGGTGGGCATGCTCGGATTTATTGCAGCCATCGGCTTGTAGCCGATCATCACGGCGGCGTTGGCCTATGACTTGCTTCAACGTGCGCATGGCCTACGAACCCTCCAACCTCACCATGCATCGTGGCGCCGCAAGTGTCTGGGACCGACAGGATTACGAGCGCTCACGTTCGCGCGCACTCTGCGCGCTGGGCTTGTTCATGATTGCTGTTGGGACGGTGCTTGTCGGCCAGGCATACAGTTCGCCGTGGAGCGCGATCGGCCGGTGCGTCCAGCCGGCAATGCCGAAACGTTCCACAAAACCCGACGAAATCAACAAGGCGGCGGAGGAATCCTTCCCGGCAAGCGACCCGCCCGGATGGACCCCTGCAGTCGGTAAGCCCGCGGAGACTTAGGCTACACTCACAGCGGATGAACCGCACGGCGCTCTGCCAACTCGCGGTCGCGTTCTGGCTGGCAGCGCCGCTCGTGGCGCAGGGGACGATGTTTACGCCCCCTCGCCTGGCCCGCGCTGAACTTCCTCCCGTTCCGAGCCCGATGACCGCCGGCGGTGGCGAGGTGTTGGTCGAGGTGCTCGTCGACACCAGTGGCCGCGCGACCCGGCCCACGGTACTGAGAAGCACTCCGCCATACACGCAGATGGTGCTCGATGCCGTCTCGCGATGGCAGTTCCAGCCCGCGAGGGCGAGGGATGTCACCGGTGCCGAGGCGGCGGTTGAGGCGCCCATAACCGTGTCAGCGGTTTACCGCTCGCCCGCGCTGTTCAATAACCCAACGCTGGGCGAACCGGCAAAAGACTTTCTCAGGCCGTCAGCCGACGTTGCGTATCCACTCGCGTTCGCTACTCCCACGTTCCCGGCGCAGGCGCTGTTTGGTTCGGTGCTCCTCTACGAGGTTGCACTCGACGAGGGCGGCCGGATCACCACTGCCCGGCAGGTCGTGGCGCTCGCACCGGGTTTCGAAGCGGCCGCGAGTGAGGCGCTCGGCAAGATGCGGTTTCGCGCCGGCGCATACCGTGCGCGCCCCTCACTTGCCACCACGTATGTGATTTTCGGATTCACATCGCCGAATACTCCCACTCCACAGGCCCGTTGAGCGCACTGTCCGATACTTCCCCCAACCAGATTCGCCGAGCATATTGGGCCTGGTTGGCTGTGTGCCTGTCATGGGGCACCACGTTTCTCGCCACACGCGTGGCGATCGAAAGCATTCCGCCCTTTGCGATGTCGGGTCCGCGGCACGTCGTCGCGGGCGTCATCCTTGCGCTGATCCTCCGCTTCAAGGGCATCCGGCTTCCGTCGCTCGATTCGTGGCCCGGCCACGCGCTGCTCGGCTTGCTGATGATCGGATTCGGCAACGGCTGCCTCGTGTGGGCGCAACAGTTCATCCCGAGCGGTGTCGCGGCGGTGCTGGTCTCGGTGATTCCGTTCTGGATGATCGGCGTCGAGCGGTTCATGCCGGACGGGGAGCGGGTGCGGGCCCGTCAGGTCGTGGGTCTGGTTTTGGGATTTGCCGGCATCGTGTTGCTCACGAGCTCGAGCCTCACCGGCGACGTGCCGGCGAGTCGGATTGTCCTCGGCGTCATCATGACGCAGTGCTCGTGCCTGGGTTGGGCGATCGGCTCGGCGTACGCCAAACGGCACAAGCGTGATGAAAATCTGTTCGCCGCCACGGCGGTGCAAATCACGTTCGGCGGAGCAATCCTGATGGTGGTGGCGACTATCACGGGCGAGTGGGTGCACGCGGCACCGACACCCCGCAGCCTGGCCGCCGTGGCGTATCTCGTAGTCGTTGGAACGTTCGTCGGCTATGTCTGTTACGTGTACGCCCTCAAGCACCTGCCGGTGTCGATCGTCTCGCTCTACGCGTATGTCAATCCGATGATTGCGGTGATTCTGGGATCGCTGATTTTGAAGGAGCGGTTTACGCCGCGCATGGCGGTGGCGATCGCGGTTATTTTCGCGGCGATGCTGATTGTGCGGACCGCTGATACATCCAGTAATTCGTAAGCACCTGCCTCACGTAGGCGCGCGTCTGCTGGTAGGGAATACTGTCGATGAACAGCTCTTCAGGCATCCCTTTCGCGGAATCCCACCACACCTGCACACGTTCCTTATCGGCGTTGTATGACGCAATCGACGGCGCGACAGCTCCGCTGAAACGTTCGAGCGTTCCGGCGAGGTGCATCGCGCCGAGCTCCGCGCTCACGTCCGCCTCCACGAGGCGTTCGAGGGCTGCCGGATCTGCGAACGTCGGGTCGAGTTCCGCCGCCGTGTACGGCATCACCTGAAACAATCCGACCGCGCCCACGGGTGAGCGCGCCATTCGATCGAAATGCGACTCCTGCCGCGCGAGGCCGATCATGAGAAGCGGGTCGACATTGTGGCGCTTGGCCGCCGCAGATACTTCCGGCCAGTAAGCGCGCGGGTACGCGAGCGCCCAGAAGTCGTCCGGCAGGTTCGCCGCCGGCTGCTGCAGATACGGCCCGAAATGTGACGACATCAACGTCGAGGACGACGAATAGTCGCCTGCCGCCTCCGACGCGCGTGCCGCCAGCAGCGCAACAGCATCGTCCCGGCGAAACGCGGTGTTCAGCCGGCGCGCGTAAACGGCCGCATCAGCCAGAAGGCCGGCGCGCGAAAGCAGGGCGGCTGCCTGGTAATCGGCATGCGCCGTGATGATGTCGTTGAGACTCAGCTCGGGAAACCTGAGCGTGGGCGCCGGCAACTCGATTCTGAGACGGGACGCCGCACGCACTCCGTAGTAACTGAAAGGGAAGCGGCGGGCGAGGGAAGACCAGTGCTCGCGGGCTGCGGCGCCGCGCGGCGCGGTGCCGGCGTTCAGCGCATAACCGAGCCAGAAGGTAGCCGCCCGTTCCGTTTCCGAATCCGGCTTCAGCCCTAGCAGCTGCTGCAGCTCGCTGGTGGCGCGAGTGCGGTTGCCGGCGCGGAGCGACGCAATGGCCATGCGCCACAAGGCGTCGATGCGCGCTCTTCGGCCCGTCGTCATTTTATAGAGCCGGTCGTACACTCCGAGCGCCTTCTGGCCCTGTCCGACGCTCACCAGATATTCCGCGAGCAGTCTCGCGGCGTCCTGCCGATCCTCAAGCGTCGTGCCGGGTACTTCGCCGTTCATGATGGCGCGCCCCCGCCGTTCGACGTCTGCCGTCAGCCCCTCGCGAACGTCGAGGCGAAACAGCGTAATCGCGATCTTGTGCGCCTCGCCGCCGTCGCCGTGGCGCGCGAAGTAAAGAGCTGCTCGCGCGCGCGCCTCGTTGTTCGCGCGCAGGGAGTAGAGATGCTGAATGGCCGCCGCTTCGATTTGTGGCCTGCGTATGGTGTCTGGAAAGGACTTCAGCCACTGATCCTGGACCTCCACCGCCCGCCGGAACGCCGCGACGCCCGCGAGCCGTTCGACGATGGCGTCGAAGTAGGATTCGGTGAGCCGATCTGTTGCCTCTGCGCCTGGCGCAAGGCGGCGAATGGCGGCGACTGCAGCGTCGTAGGCGCGCGCCCCTCTGAAAGTCAGTTGGAGGTCGCGATAGGTGGCCAGCGCCTCGCCGGGCTTGCCGGCCTGTTCCAGAGCTCCGGCTAGCCGCAGCGCGGCTTCGTCGGCCATGGGAGAGCGTCCGGCGGCCTGTCTGCTCCTGCGATAAAGAGCCGTAGCGCCGTCATACGCTCGCGCTGCACGGCAGGCGTCAGCTGCGGCAAGAAGGAGCTCCGCGGGCGCAGACGTTCCCATCGCGGTCAACCCCAGCTGCGCCGCGTCGATGTCGCCGGCGGCGATGGATGCGCGGATGGATTCTCGATTCGCAAAGGTTGCGATCGCCGGCTCGCGTGCGGCGATCGCCTGCCATGTCGAGGCACTCTCGCGGTGATTGCCAGCCGCGGAAAGCGAACGCGCCCGCTGGATCATCGCCGTGCTTTCGACAGGCGTGACGGCAGGAGCGGGAAGGCGTGGTTCCTGAGCGCGGGCGTGAGCGCAGATGCTGCAGATGCCGACGACGAGCAGCAGACGCCCGAAGATCTTCATCCCTTCGCGGTCAGTTCCTCGTATGCAGCCTGCAGCGTGCCCTCGGGGCTCCCTTCGTAATCGGCGAAGCCAGGCACGCTGGCGACCTTGACGATCTCCTGTGCGGATCGGCCCGACGCGATGCCCTTTTCCACATAGGCGAGGAGGCCTGAGAAATAATCGCGAAACTTCAACAGCTCGGCCCGCGTTACGTTGACCGGATGATTCGCTTTCGCGTGCCCGGCGATGTAAATCGTATCGGCGGGGTTGTCCTTCACCACCGATTCGAGTGTGACGATCCAGTTCTTGATCGACGCGCCCGACGGTCGGTCTACCCGCGGGTGGCGCAGATAGAACATGAGATCGCCCATGTGCACGATGTTGGCGCTCTGGAACCGCACGACGCTGTCGCCGCTGGTATGGCCCGGACCGTAGTACTTCAGCGCGATCGTCTCGCTGCCCACCTTTTCGGACCATGTCTTGTCGTACGTCGTATCGGCGTAAGCCTGCTGCGCCTCGGACTTGGCGTTGGCGGCCTGGGTCTTTTGCAGCGCCGGCACGTTGCGATGCGCGACGATTTTGGCGGCGGCGGGGCGGAACACGCCATTGCCCGAGGTGTGATCGCCGTGATGATGCGTGTTGACGACGAAGTCGATCTTGCGCTTCGTCATGTTCTGCAGGTTTGCGAGCGCGATGGCCGCCGTGTCCTGAAACTGCGTATCGACCACGACGACGCCGTCGGGCGCCACGAGCATGCCGATGGTGCCTCCCCGGCCGGTGAAGATGCCGACATTGCCGCGCAGCGGATCGAACGAGGTCTGCGGCGGCTCGGGCGGCGTCTGACCTAACGCGCGCGCGAGCGTACCGACAGCAAGCGAGGACGTTGCGAAAAAGTCACGGCGACTCAGCTTCGTCATGGTTCCTCCGGTGCCACATTCTATAATGGCGCGCATGCCAGGGCACCATCATCACGACCACGGCGACAAACATGCAGTGCATCTCGCGCTGGTGCAGCGCCTGCGCGCGCAGGCAGCCGACGTGCAGCGTCTCGCCTCGGGGTTGGACGAAGACTCGCTGGGACGCCGCACGGTGCCCGACAAATGGTCGATGAAAGAGCTGATCTGCCACTTCCGCCGGATGGAGGAGATTTTCGTCGATCGCATCAGCCGGATGCTGACGGAGGAAACGACCATCGTTCCGTATGAAAGTCCCGACGGCGACGAGGTGTTCGTCGCGCTGACACACCGCCCGGCCGCCGAGGTGCTCGCCGAGTACCTGAGCGATCGGGAAGCGTTATGCCGCCGCCTCGAAGGGCTCACGCCGGCCGAGTGGCATCGCAAGGCGCGCCACCCGCAGTTTCCCCACTTCGATGTGCACTTTCAGATCGAATACATGGCCCATCACGAGGCGCATCACATCTATCAGATGTTCCAGCGCAGAGTGCCATTCGGTAAATTGCCGCACTGAAGACAAAGCAACAGGAGGCTAGGAGATCAGGAGGCCTGATTTTTCGAATCTCAGCACGGAGCCACGGAGTCACGGAGCGCGACGGCAGAGGCCGCGCAATGCGCCGGTGGACCGTCTTGCGTGGATCGCGACAGCCGTCTGCGCGCACCAGCGCGACGGCGACCGATGTGCATCTCCGTGCTGATGGTTTGTTCTTCGTTCTCCGTGAACGAACCCTGCTGGAGATAGGCGAATCCTAAGGACCTCCTAATCTTCTGATCTCCTGTTTGTATTTTCGTGATCAGGGAACCGGGGTTGCCTTGACTTCCTGGATCACCGCCATCAGGTCGCTGTCGGTGAACGTCTTCTGCTCGTCGCACTTGGCGATGACGCGGCGGTAGACCTGATCGAGCTCGAGGCGGGTAAGGGCGTGGCCGAGGGCGTCGCAGCGATGTTTCACCGCGTGCCGGCCCGAGTGTTTTCCGAGTACGAGCGTCGTCTGCGGCACGCCGACATCGGCCGGGTTCATGATCTCGTAAGTACGGCGGTCCTTGAGCATGCCGTCCTGGTGGATGCCTGCTTCGTGCGCGAAGGCGTTGCGTCCGACGATCGCTTTGTTGGGTTGCACATACTGGCCGGTGAGCAACGAGAGGAGCTGGCTGGTGGGGAAGAGCTGCTCGGATCGAATGCCCGTCGAGAAGGGCAGTCGATCCGGTCTAACTCGCATACCCATGACGATCTCTTCGAGCGAGGCGTTCCCCGCGCGCTCGCCGATGCCGTTGATGGTGCACTCGACCTGCCTGACGCCGGCCGTTACGGCGGCGTGAGTGTTCGCCACCGCCAGACCGAGGTCGTCGTGACAATGCGTGCTGAACACCGCTTTGTCGGAGTTCGGCACCTTGGCCTGAATCTCAATGAAGAAATCGTGGATCTCGTCGGGCGTCGCGTAGCCGACCGTATCGGGCAGATTGATTGTCGTCGCGCCCGACTTGATGACGGCCTCGACGATCGCCGCCAGAAAGTCCATGTCGGAGCGCGTGGCGTCTTCGGCAGAAAACTGCACGTCGTCGGTGTAGCCGCGCGCCTGTTTGACGGCAGCCGTCGCCGCCGTCATGCACTGATCGCGCGTGATGTTGAGTTTCTTGGCCATGTGCAGGTCCGAGGTCGCGATGAACGTGTGGATGCGCGAGCGCTCTGCGCCTTTGAGCGCGTCGCCCGCGCGCTCGACGTCTTCCGGCCGGCAGCGGGCCAGCGCCGCGATCACGGGCCGCCGGACGCTCGCCGCCACCTGCCGCACACCTTCGGCGTCGTCCTGTGAGGCGATGGGAAAGCCCGCTTCGATCAAGTCCACTCCGAGCGCATCGAGCTGCTTGGCAAGCTCCACCTTTTCGTTCGTGCGCAGCGAAAACCCGGGGGCCTGCTCCCCGTCGCGCAGGGTGGTATCGAAAATTGTGACGCGGTCAGTGGACATGTTCACGTTTGTACGGCACTTGGGGATAATGGTCAAATCTATATTAATGACTTTGTTATAACACTATCTTATACTACCCGCCGTGGATCTGGCGGAATTACGCGTTTTTCTCACCGTTGCCGCGGAGCGCAGCTTTTCACGCGCCGCCATCAAGCTCCATCGGACCCAGCCTGCCGTCAGCCAGGCCATCCGCCGCCTCGAGGACGAAGTCGGGGAGCGGCTGTTCGATCGATCGTCGAAAGACGGCACCCTCACAGAGGCGGGGCGCGTGTTGCGCGGCTATGCCGAACGGCTCCAGCGCCTCTCCGAGGAGGCACAGCTCTCGGTTCGCGAGCTGCGAGACCTGCAGCGCGGGCGCGTGCTCATCGGATCGAACGAAGGAGGCGTGCACGTGCTCCTGCCGCTCATCGAGCGCTTCCGCGAGAAGCACCCGCGAATCCTCGTGGACGTGCGCCGCGTGCCGGCGCGGCAGGTCGGCGTGGAGGTCGCGCAAGGGTCGCTCGACTTCGGCATCGTCACGTTCGACCCGGGCGACAAGCGCGTCAACGCCGTTACGCTGGGCCCCGACGAGCTGGTGCTGCTCGTCCATCCATCGCACCCGTTCGCCGGACGCGAGACGGTCTCGATGGCAGAGTTCGCGCACGAGACCGTCATCGCTCACAGCGATCCGTCGCCGGCGCGCGACAGGGTTCTTCGTCAGGCGGAAGTGCACCACGCGCCAATCAATATTCAGATCGCTCTGCCGAGCCTCGAAGGGATCAAACGGGCGGTCGAGAAGCGCATGGGCGTGGCGCTGCTGCCGCGGCGGTGCGCGGTCGCGGAAATCGAACGAAAACAACTGGTGGCGGTAAAGATTCCCGAAGTGAGATATCCGAGACAGCTGCGGCTGCTCTACCGCAAGGGCGAGCTGTCGCACGCCGCGCAGGCGTTTCTGGATAGTGTTAGGGGCAAGAAGGGCAAGGGGTGAGGGGCAAAGGGTAATTGCCCCTTACCCCTCACCCCTTGCCCCTTTCAGAATCCACTCACGTACGGTAGGTTTTTGGCGACGTTGCGGACCTGATCGAAGTCGTCCAGCAACAATCCTGTCGCGTCCCACGTGCCGGCGGTGAACGCTTCCCGTGCGCCGGCAGGGATGTCCGCCTGATAGGTTTTGCCGTCCACCTGGACGCTCTGGCTGCCGATGCTGACAGTGATCTCTGTCTGCGGGTTTGCCTCGACGGCAGCGAGCAGCGCCTCGGCGTCGTGGGCGGTCACCGTGAGACACGGCATGCCGAGCGCGACCGAGTTCCCGAAGAAGATCTCCGAAAACGATTCTCCAACCACGGCGCGAATGCCCCAGCGCTGAATCGCCTGAGGCGCGTGCTCGCGCGATGAGCCGCAGCCGAAGTTCCCGTTCACGATCAGAATGCGTGCACCCGCGTATCTCTCATTCGAGAACGCGTGCACCTGTCCGCGCTCTTCGAGCTGCTTGCGATCGTCCTCGAACGCGTGCGACTCGAGCCCTTCGAAGCTGACGCATTTCAGAAACCGCGCCGGAATGATGCGATCGGTGTCGATGTCGTGGCCGCGCAGCGGAAGACCCCGGCCGGCAATCCGATCGATGAAACGTGAGTCCATTACGCGTGCACCTCTTCGCGCTCGAGCATCGTGCGCACATCCACCACTTCGCCTGCCAGCGCCGCCGCGGCGACCATGGCCGGGCTCATCAAGAGCGTCCGTCCCGTCGGGCTGCCTTGACGCCCCTTGAAGTTGCGGTTCGACGACGACGCGCAGATCTGGCGGCCCTGCAGCTGATCCGGGTTCATCGCCAGGCACATCGAACAGCCCGCAGCGCGCCACTCGAAACCGGCCGCGGTGAAAATCTGGTCGAGCCCTTCCTGTTCGGCGATCCGGCGAACGGATTGTGATCCAGGGACGACGAGGGCCGTGACGTGGGCCGCGACGCGATGCCCTTTGACCAGCCGGGCGGCTTCACGGAGATCCGAAATTCGTCCGTTGGTGCAGGAGCCGATGAACGCGACGTCGATCTTCGTGCCCGCGATCGGCATGCCGCCCCGGAAGCTCATGAACTCGAGCGCTTCCGCGACCGACGCCCTGTCGTTCCCACCCATCTCGGCAGGTGATGGCAGCTTTTCACTGATGCCCACCGACTGGCCAGGGTTGATGCCCCAGGTGACCGTCGGCTCGATTGCCGTCGCGTCCATGGTGACCACGTCGTCGTAGCTCGCGTCAGGATCCGACGCAAGCGACTGCCACCAGGCGCGCGCTTTGGCGAAGTCGGCGGCCGGCGGCGCAAATGGACGTCCTTCGAGATACTTGAACGTGGTTTCGTCCGGGTTCACGTAGCCCACGCGCGCCGCACCTTCGATCGACATGTTGCAGACGGTCATGCGCTCTTCCATCGTCATCCGGTCGAAGGTGTCGCCGCCGTATTCGTACGCGTAGCCAGTGCCGCCTTTCACGCCCAGCCGGCGGATGATCTCGAGAATCACGTCCTTCGCATACACGCCAGGGCGAAGCTGTCCGTTGACGGTGATACGGCGCACCTTCAACGGCTCGATCGCCAGGCATTGCGACGCCAGCACGTCGCGCACCTGGGACGTGCCGATGCCGAAGGCAATGGCACCGAACGCCCCGTGTGTGGAGGTGTGGCTGTCGCCGCAGGCGATCGTCATGCCCGGCTGCGTGAGTCCGAGCTCGGGACCGATGACGTGCACGATGCCCTGATTGGCGTTGGTGATGTCGTAGAGCGGTATGCCGAACTCACGGCAGTTTTTCTCGAGCGCCGACATCATTTCTTCGGCGAGGACGTCCAGAAACGGGCGGCTCTGATTCAGCGTGGGGACGATGTGGTCGACCGTTGCGAATGTGCGGTTCGGAAACGCCACCTTGCTTCCGCGGCTGCGCAACATGTCGAAGGCCTGCGGGCTCGTCACTTCGTGAATCAGGTGCAGCCCGATGAACAGCTGGGTTTGTCCCGTGGAAAGGGTGCGCACGGCATGCGCATCCCAGACTTTCTGAAGAAGTGTCTGTCTCATGCGATAATATTGAATTATGACATACCCCGAATTCTTCGTTGCTCCCATGCGCCAGGAACTGACAAACCTCGGCGTTCGCGAACTTCGTACCGCCACAGAGGTCGACGCCGTGCTCGGACGACAGCTTGGACAGCCCGGCGATCAGCAGGGTCCGACGGTGATGGTCGTCGTCAACTCCGTCTGCGGATGCGCGGCGGGCAAAGCGCGGCCAGGCATAGCGATGGCGCTCAACCACCAGACCAAGCCCGAGATCGTCGCCACCGTGTTTGCGGGCGCCGACATCGAGGCGACCGAACGCGCCCGCGGCTACTTCGCGGGCTATCCGCCGTCTTCGCCGTCGATCGCGCTGATGCGCGACGGCAAACTGCTGTGGATGCTCGAGCGGCGCAACATCGAAAACCAGAGCGCCGACATGATTGCGAAGAACCTCACCGACGCGTTCGACAAGTACTGCGCGCCGGCGACGGTAAAAGCGTAATAGCGGCACTACCCGCCGCGGGTGTGCATCTCGAGGTGGGGGTTCTTCTTCAGGCTGCTGGCGGGCACGAGGGGCGATCGATCGTGTACGGCGAGACGCTCCTCGGCCCCGCGATCCGCACGCCCGCTCCATTCCTTGGTAATCAATTCGAGTAACGCGTCCTGCGACATGCCCGCACGCACGGGCGTGCGCAGGTCCGTGCCGCTGGTGGCGTAGAGACAGCGGTACCACATACCGTCCGCCGTCAGACGGCTGCGATCGCAGCTCTTGCAGAACGGTTCGGTGGTGGACGAGATGATTCCGAAGACGGTGCCGTTGGGCAGGCGGAAGCGATCGGCGGGAGCGCTCGAGCTTTCGAGGACGGCCGCGATCGGGCCGTACTCGCGTCCAAGCGCGGTCAACATCTCCTGCCTCGACATCACGCGATCGCGCGACCAGTGCGTGGCGCCACCAACATCCATGTATTCGATGAAGCGCAGCTCGGCGCCGATCGTCCGCGCATATTCAAGCAGCGGCACGAGCTCGTCGTCGTTCGTACCGCGGATTATCACCGCGTCGATCTTCAAGCCGGGGAAGTAGCCCACCGCCTCGGCAATCCCGCTGAGCACCTGCGGCAGCGAGTCGAACCGCGTCAGCGCGCGAAAGCGGTCGGGACGCAACGTATCGAGACTCACCGTCAGGCGATGCAGGCCCGCGGCGTGCAGCGCGCGCGCCTGGTCGGCCAGCATGACGCCGTTGGTGGTCAGCGCCAGGTCGCGGATCGCGGGCTTGCGCGCAATCATCGAAATGAGCTCAGGCAGATCGTGCCTGAGCAGCGGCTCGCCGCCTGTGAGCCGGACGTGATCGACGCCCGCCAGCGCAAACACATCGACGAGCGAGCTCATCTCTTCGAAGTTGAGGATGTCGTGGCGAGGCAGCCAGACGTATTCGGCCTCGGGCATGCAATAGCTGCAGCGCAGGTTGCACCGGTCGGTAACCGAGAGCCGGAGATTTTTCAGCGGCCGGCCGAGCAGATCTTGAATCATCGCGTCAGACCGCGCAGTCGGACCTGAATGGGAAACGCGGTGCGCTGTTCCGTGAAGACATCACTCCAACGTCCGGGGATAAGGGTGCCGCATGAAGCGCAGGCTCCATCAGGCGTCAGATTGTATCCGCGGATGAGGTAACCATAGCGCTCTACGACAATCTCGTTGCATTGCGGGCAGTGGGTATTTTCGAGCTGACCGACCTGGCCCGGGAGATTTCCCGCGTAGACGTAGCGGAGGCCGGCCCCGGCGCCAATCGCGGCCGCCCGGATAAGCATCGGCGGAGTCGTATTCTGCGGATCGGTCATCTTGTAGTCGCCGTGAAACGCCGTCACGTGCCAGGGGATGTCCGGCGACACGCTTGCGACAAATTCCGTGAGCCGCTTCAACTCGTCGTCGCTGTCGTTGAAGCCCGGGATCAGCAGCGTTACGAGCTCGAGCCAGATACCCATGTCATGCAGCTGGCGGATGGTGTCGAGTATCGGCTGCAGCCGGCCGCCGAGCTCGCGATAGTGGCGGTCGTCGAAACTCTTGAGGTCGACTTTGTACGCGTCGATCCACGGGCGGAGGTACTCGAGTACGTCCGGGGTGCCGTTTCCGTTCGACACGAACCCGGTCATCAGTCCGGCGGCGCGCGCTTCCTTGAAAATGGCGACGGCCCACTCGCTCGTGATCAAAGGTTCGTTGTAGGTGCTGACGACGATTTTCGCGCCGCGCGAAACGGCGTCTTGCACGAGGCGATCGGGCGTGACGTCGAGCGGCGGCGCCACGGCGCGCGGATCGCGCAGCGCCTGCGACGTCACCCAGTTCTGGCAATAGCCGCAATGGAGATCGCAGCCGAACATGCCGAAGCTGTAGGCGAGTGCTCCGGGATGGACGTGGAAGAAGGGCTTCTTTTCGATCGGATCACATTGCACGCCGCCGGCGTATCCCCACGGCACCATCAGCCGGCCGCCCTGGTTGAAGCGCACCTTGCAGACACCGAGCGCTCCGTCGGGAATCTTGCAGTTGTGCCCGCACGCGTAGCAGTGCACCCACTCCTTGTCGAGACGGTGATACAGCTCGCCCTCACGCGTGCGCGCGGCGAGAACGTCGTTCAAGGTTGCCATAGTGCTGCGACCTCAATTGTACGACATGGTTCGGGCCGCGATTGTGCTCGTGGCCGCTACAGCCGATAATCCCTATATATGAGACGTATCCTCGTGACCAACGACGACGGTGTGCACTCGGAAGGAATCAAGGCGCTCGCCGACGCCATGAAAGGGCTGGGCGATGTCATCGTCGTCGCGCCGCTGGCCGAAGCCAGCGCGATCGGCCACGCGCTGACGCTGCGGCGGCCCCTTCGTCTTGAAACATTCTCCGACAACGTTTACGCGGTTGATGGGACGCCGACCGACTGCGTCAACATCGCCATTACGTCAGTCCTGCGCGGCATGCCGGATCTCGTCGTGTCGGGCATCAACAAAGGATGGAACCTGGGCGACGACGTGACGTATTCCGGTACCGTGTCGGGCGCGTTCGAAGCGGCATTGCTCGGCGCACCGGGTATTGCCGTGTCGCTCCAGAACACCGGCGGCCTGTTCGATTTTTCAGAGGCCGCGCGCGGCGCTCGTGTCGTCGCGCAGTCGGTGCTCGACAAAGGCATCCCGGCGCGTACCTTCCTGAACATCAATGTGCCCAAAGGCAGAACCAAGGGGTTCAAGGTGACCGTGCAGGCGCGGCGCAACCACATCACCAAAGTGAACGAGCGCATCGATCCGAGAGGGCAGCGCTATTTCTGGATCGAAGAGGGACAGAACGAGTGGGAGCCGCACGATCGCTCCGACTTTCAGGCCGTGCGCGACGGGTACATCTCCGTCACGCCGCTGCAGCCCGACCTGACCGCGCACAGCGTGATACCGGCTGTGGAGGAGATGCTGCAGGAGATCGAGAGCCTGCCGCGCCGAAGCGCGTGAGGCAGGCGGGCGGTACATCCGTTGCACGCTGCCCGGTGGGCTAGCGCGCTCCACATGGACAGATTTCAGCAATTCCGCGACCGCCGCGAAGCAGGACAACTGCTTGCCAGGCAGCTCGGTGACTACAAGGACCGCGAAGATGTCGTGATCCTCGCCCTTCCGCGGGGAGGTGTGCCGGTTGCGTATGAAATCGCACGCGACCTCAAGGCGCCGCTCGATGTCTTTGTCGTCCGGAAGCTCGGCGTGCCCTGGCAGCCCGAGCTCGCCATGGGCGCCATCGCTGGTTCGGGGACGGAGTTCCTCAACGGCGATGTCGTGTCTGCGTACAACATTCCCCCACATGTCATTCGCGCGGTCGCCGATCGCGAACGCAAAGAGCTGACGCGGCGCCTCGCCGAATATCGGGGCGACCGTCCGTTTCCCGACCTTCAGGACCGGACGATCATCCTCGTGGACGATGGGCTCGCAACGGGATCGAGTATGCGGGCAGCCGTGCAGGCGGTTCGTCACGAGCACCCGCGGACCATCGTGGTGGCGGTTCCCGTCGCGGCCGCTCGCACGTGCCAGATTCTCCGCAGTGAAGTGGATGAGGTTATCTGCCTGCGCACGCCCGAGGATTTTTCAGCGGTCGGCCTCTGGTACGAAGACTTTTCGCAGACCACTGACGAGGAAGTGCGCGAGCTCCTGGGCTCGCCCGCGTCATCGCCGGCGGCTCAACATTGGAGGGTGTGATGGCGCAATGCGAAGTGTGCGGCAACAACTACGACAAGTCGTTCGAGGTCACGCAAGGCGGGGCCACTCACACCTTTGACAGCTTCGAGTGCGCCATCCACATGCTCGCGCCCACCTGCGCGCATTGCGCCTGCAAGATCATCGGGCACGGCGTGGAAGCGAACGGCACGTTCTATTGCTGCGCGCATTGTGCGAAGCAATCCGGTGTTCGCGGCGTTGACGATCGCGTCTAGCCGGACTTCGATGACTCACGTGATCCGCGCGTGCAGGTGGTCGGCCAGTCGGAGTGACAGGGCAACGAGTGTGAGAGCCGGATTGGCGGCGGGAATGAAGGGCCAGACCGACGGGTCTGCACAGTAGAGGTTGTCGTAGGCTTCGAACTTGAGGTTGGTGTCGACGACCCCCGTGGCATTGCCGCTCATCCGCATCGTGCCCCCGGCGTGATGGACGGTTCCTTCATTGCCGTAGCCCATTCCCTCATCGGCGGTGAACGGGATGCCGAGCGAAGCCAGGATGGCGTTCCGCGCGTTGCGGGCTGCGTCGAAGTGCGCGACTCCCGCCTGATTGCGGCGGACATTCACGGACAGTTTCCTGCCGATGCCGGGTGACGACAGCCGGTTCGCGTTATCGAGCAGGCTCGCGAACGAGAACGTCATCTTGATCTTCGATGGGTCGGGTACGGGAACGAGATCGTCGTCCGAGTTGCGTACCTGCCACAGCTCAGGATTGACCACCACTTCCACGTTGAACGGATGATTCTGGAAGGTCGCCGTCTTCTTGAACAGAAAGACTTTCGCGTGTCGCTTCGAGCCGCCGAAGGGACTGCCATTCGGGATGTTGTACAGCGCCGAGAAGAACGCCGGGTGATCTGTCAGGCCAACACCTAGCTGGCCGCTGGGATCGCTCAGACTGCTGTTGATGGCGATCCGGGGACTTTCCAACGAACCGGCGGCGAGCACGATAAACTTTCCGCGATATCGGCGCGTGGTGTTGCCGAGCAGATCCTCGCAAACGACGTCCGTGGCCTTTGTGCCGTTCGTGACGATTCGAGTTACGAGATGGCCAAGATTGATGGTTAGGTTGTTTCGGCCTGCCGGTGCCGCATACCCCATCGAACTCAGCAGCAAATCCGCGGTGGAGAACATGCCGGTGGAATCTTGAACGATGCTCTCGAGCTCTCCGGCGTCATTGAGGAATGGCTGATGCCCAGAGCGAGGCAGATCCTCGACATGCCAGTCGGGTAAGTCGGCCTTCAGTCTGGCAACGACCTGATCCTGGAACGGTCCGAGACGCCTCGTTTTTCGCAGCAGCGCTTCCGCCGGCTCATAACCGCCTTGTTTCAGGAAGTTCCGTACCGGCTCGGGCCAGAACGACAGTTCCCAGTCGTGCATCCGAGGAATCAAGCCGGACCAGTAGACGGATCGTCCGCCGAAACTCAGGTGAACGCCCGGAAGAAAATCGGAACCCGGTTCGTTCACGAAGTGGCCTACCTTGTGATGGTTGGCGGTCCGCGACCAGTCGCCGGGCAGGTTCGTCATGTGCGTCGGAAGCGTCAGCCCGCCTGCTTCGAGCACCAGCGTTTTGATGCCGGCGTCGGATAGGCCGTCGGCCAGGCAGCCACCCCCCATGCCGGATCCGATGATGATGACGTCGTAGAGGATGTCTTCGCGCGTGTTGCGGGGAACGCCGTCCTGAGCGAGCTTGGTGCGGTGGACCTGAAAATTGTCGTACCCGTGCAGGAAGCGGTTCTCGGCGGCAGGGAAGTCGACCGTGCTCTCGTCGAATGAATGATCGGCGTTGGTAGTGACGGTCAGATCGGGTCCCTGCATCCAGTGCTCGCCATCGAGCATGAATTTGAAGGCCAGCGTCGGAGTAAGGCTGGGAATCTCGAAAAAGAACTCCCACGCGCCGTCCCGGTAGGTCCCGAACGTGTCGTTCGTCCAGCCCTCGCTGCTGCTGCGAATCGTGACGACGTGGTTGGGAGCGTATCGCGACGTCTCGAACCGGATCTTCCGCAGTGCCTGCGGGGCCGCCACCAAGGCACGAATAATGGGCTGCCCCTCCTCCTCCGTCGGACGCGCGCCAATGAACGTGTCACCGCTACCACTGTGATAGTTGAAGTCGTAGTCCGGCATGGTTACTCCATGGTTGGATGTGGTCTATCGGGTCAACCTCGAATGGGACGGCGGCACGGGGATAGCAACCTCAACGCGACTTGGGCTGCGCAGATATTAACAACTAGTGTCCGGCGATGCCGGACGGCGCCCACTATCCGTTGCCGCCACCCACGCGACCGGTGAATCCGTCTGCCGGCAGCCGGAGCCCAGCCTCCGCGCGCCATTTCAACCAACCGCCACCGCCTCGCGCATCTCGGCAGATGCATACGATCGTGGTTGCGTCGATCGCGTCGGTGGTGTCGCCCACCGCTCTTCGCGCTCCGGTCAACGACCGCTGCACAAACTACGGCTGCCTTGCAGACGGATCCACCGGCCGCATCGCGCGGCGGCCCGCCAATCTGTTAACGTCGTGTCCGGCTTGAGCCGGACGGCCACCCCGGAACTGCCCCGGTTTCTGCGGTGTGCTCGGCACGCAGCACCCAGAACTTAGAACGCGGAACTCAGAACCCGGAACCAGACCCGGAACGTGGAACCAGGAACCCGGAACCGATAACTCGTGTACAATGAACGGCTGTCGGGGCGTGGCTCAGCCTGGTAGAGCACTCGGTTCGGGACCGAGGGGTCGGAGGTTCAAATCCTCTCGCCCCGACCACTAAATCCCAAAAACATTGGCAAATACGATCGGTCATGACCGGCGATAGTCGGTCATGACCGGCCGTGTACGCCGGTAAAAGGTAACGCTGTGGTAACGCTGAGCTGAATCGCGCCAGCCGAGAATTCCTGGAATTGGAGCCGGCCGTGAGGGTCGGCTTCTTCACGTACCGAGCGCGGCCGCTGCTGCGCAGATTTGCCGAACGAACGTGTTGCGTCCTGCGGATTCAACGCGACGCGACGCGTGCGCGGGCGGCCGGTTAGTGCTGTAGAGCGCTGGAGTTAGAATTTGGTGGCCCAGATTTGTCCCAGATGGAACCGACTGACCAGCTGGATGCGGCAAATTGAAGACTTCCAGAAAGCGGCTTAGGCGCCCGAACGCCATCTTGACACGCGGCCCGCGACACCACGGAGCAACATGACTCTGGAGCACGTTATAGGGGTTCGAATACCTGCCTCCCAGCCACTGAATTTCGCCTTAAGAATCAGTGGTTTGCAGCTATACCCTGATTCACTATGTTTTTCCCTATTTCCGTTTCGGTTCGATCCCGCCACGCAACACGGCAACCGGAATTCTACGGCAGCACCTTTACTGGCCCGATGTAGCGGTCCAGCCAGTCCAGAGCCTCTTTGACCATGTCCAGTCGAGTCACAGGGCTCGCGTGTCCGCCATCGAACACCACATGCTTTTTGTCTTTCTCGGGCGTACCCAGCTGGCGGAACAAGGGAATTTGGCTGGTCTCCAAGGGGAATGTGAAGTCGTCCGCGCCGTTCAGCATCAGTACGGGCGTTTTGAAGCGCGGTGCGAAGTTCCACGTGTCGACTGCAGGAGGAACCGTTTCCGAAGAACCTCCCGAAAGGAGAATGGCCGCCTTGAACCGTGGCTCAACAGCAACCAGCCGCGGAGCGGCTGCCGCGCCAGAGCTGATTCCGAAGTATGCAAGTTTGCGCGTGTCGATGTCTGGTCGAGTCTCGAGGTAATCGATTGATCGCCCCAGGTCTTTCGACCACATGAGGTTCATGTCCTGCCATCTCTGGGGTTCGCCACGGCGGTGGTAGAAAGCTCCAGGGCCTCGTTCGAGGGTGCCCGAGTAAGCAGGAACGATCAGCGCGCGTCCGGAACGGATGATGAATCCGAAATTAAGCTGGACGTCGAGATCCTCATATCTCGGCCGGTTGAAGATATCGGATCCTCCCATGAACGCCACGACTTGATGAGGGGGTGTTGAGTTCCTGGGAAGGTACAGGTGGGCGATGACGCGATCGCGCTTGTTCCCATACGCCGCGTCGAACGAGACGTGCTCCACTCGCCAATAGGGAGACGCGTCTTCAACCGAATCCACGGTCGACTTCAGTTCGGTCTTGTCATAAGCGTGCAGGCTGAGAAAAACTTTGTACGCTTCGTCGTCAACGGGCTTATCACGACGTCGATCTGTATCCTCCACGAATGCTACCGGGCCCAGAAGTGCGTTCGGGATGGGTGATGTGTATTTGGCGCAGCGGAATCCGAACGTGGGTCTCCGCTCGAACGGATCCCTCGCATCGGGAAGTCCCAGCCCGAACTGATACTTGGGCGTGTCCCAGGCGCCGCCGAGTGTGTAACGCAACTCTCCGGCTGCATTGGAGACCCACTCTTGTACGTTTCCGGCCATGTCATAGTTTCCGAAACGGCCGAGCCCTCTGTACATCTCGGTCCGAGCCGGACCCTGACCCGCAAAATTGCTGAAGTTTAGAATATCGGACAGTGAACCAATAGCGGCGGCTCGATACCAGTGATACACAGTGGGAAGGCTCTTGCCAGCAAACTCGGCATATGCCGCCGCCTCGTACCAACTCACGCCGCCGACTGGGAAATCCGCCTCACCTTCCTTGTAAGTGCCCAACTGCCAGGCGGCAGGTCCGCGTCTCCCCGTCAGATCCCGGAATTCTGCCATCGCTTGTTCCCATGTGAGAGCCTTGCCTTCCTTAACGAATGGCTCGTTCCAATATTCCCGCTTTTCGTATCCTCCCTTGGCGACAAACTCTTTGAACTCCCGGTTGGTCACTTCGTTGCGATCCAGCCAGAACGCTGAGGTTTTGTCGGGCGCGTTGGCTGGATTCGTCTGGCTCATTCCCAGCGCCGTGATTCCCGGCACCCAGACCATTCCGGCCGGAGTCGTGTCCGTCGCATGAAGATCAATCGTGAGTACTTCCTGAAAGATTGAGCCAAGCGGGATCCCCCATTCCACGGTTTCGAATCCCTGCTTCACCGCCCTCACGCGATAGGTGCCTCGCGGGTAGTAGCTTTGGGGGATCATGTCGGTCTGCACGGGTGAACGGCCGAGCAGCCGCCATGGTGAATCACCGGGTTCGGTGTCGGCGTAGTCACGAATATAGATATCCGCTCCGTCCGGTATCGTGCTGATCCTCACGGTGCCTGCCGATAAATTCGCCTTCAGCCGAATCAGCTCAGGAGAATCAGGAATATACGGCTCGGCCTGCCGTAGCAAAGCCACTGCTGCCAGAAATCGCGACCCATCGACGAGTCGGGCGACCTCAGGCAACGCTTCTTTCTCAGCCCAGCGCGCTCCCGAAGAGCGCAGGTACGACCTGCAGACCGGCGACGCCCAACGCGATCACAAGTAACAGGGCGGCCACCGCTCCAACGGCCCGCGATGTTCTGCGCGCGCTCGGCGTCTGACATGCTGCCAATTCGCGATGAAGTTCGCGCGCTGACCCGAACCGGGCCTCTGGTCGTTTTTCCAGGCATCGCAGGATGATTCGAGCGATGGCCCCCGGGAGTTCGGGCCGAAGTCTTCCAGGGGGTTCCGGGGGTTCCCGCAGAATGCTTGCAAGTTGCGCCAACTTCGTGTCGCCGCGGAATGGACGCCTTCCGCAGAACATCTCGTAGAAAACGACACCCAGCGAAAAAATGTCCGATCGCACATCCACCGTCTTGCCCTCGGCCTGCTCCGGTGACAGATACGTGAGTGTACCCACGATCTCGCCGGCGCGGGTTTGCCAACTCGACGTCTGCGGGGTTCCGTCATCGTCAACCGCTTCGATGCGTTTTGACACCCCGAAATCGAGGACCTTCACGCCAGCCGCAGTGATCATGATGTTGGCCGGTTTGAGGTCGCGGTGAATGATCCCCTTCTCATGCGCCGCCTCGAGCGCGTCCGCAATCTGCCGCGCCATGGTCATGGCTTCGTTGAGCGGTATGGGTCCGCGCGCGATGCGGTCAGCCAGCGTCTCGCCGTCGACCAGCTCGAGCACCAGCGCCTGGGCACCATCGGCGTGCTCGAGTCCGTAAATCGCGCCGATGTGGGGATGATTCAACGTGGCGAGTACGCGCGCTTCGCGCTCGAACCGCGCGCGCCGCTCAGTATCGCGCGTGAACGCGGATGGCAAAATCTTGATGGCGACCTCGCGGCCGAGTTTGGTGTCGCGCGCGCGATAGACCTCACCCATGCCCCCGGCACCAAGTTGCGACAGGATCCGATATGCGCCAATGTCGCGCCCGATCAGATCCAATCCCAAATCCCTCATCCCTAATCCCGACTCTGCGAAGTTGCCTGCCTCCTGATGCGCCATCAGTAACGACTCAACCTCTGAGCGAACATGGTCATCCTCGCCGCATGCCTCGCGCACGAATGCGGACCTCTCCTGCGGCGCCCGATTCAGCGCCGATTGAAGGATCTCCTTCACGCGAGGCCATTGATCTGTACCCAACTAATCCCTGATCCCTAATCCCTGTTTCCGGCACCGTCTTCGTCATCCTCCGATACATCCACGCCCGGGCGGTTTGCCATTCGCGTGTCACGGTCGCCCGCGAGAGCGACAACAACGTCGCCACTTCCTGTTCGGACAGTCCGCCGAAGTACCGCAGCTCGACGATGTGAGCCTGACGAGGATCGATGAGGCTGAGCTCGCTGAGCGCGCGATCGAGCAACAAAATCTCGCAGTCAATGGGCTGAGCTGCGCCAATGTGATCGTCCAGCGTGACCTTCACGCCGGCACCAGGACGCTTCGCGGCCCGATGCTCCCGCGCATGATCGACGAGGATGCGTCGCATCATCTGCGACGCCACGCCGAAGAAATGCGCGCGGTTCTGCCAAGCGATTTGCTCCTTGCCTACCAAACGAACATACGCCTCGTGGACCAGCGCCGTGGGCTGCAGCGTGTGGTCGCGACGCTCGCCACGCAGATACGCTGCCGCTCGTCTCCGCAGCTCACGATATACGACTGGGATCAAGTCCTCGCCGGCCTGCACGTCTCCCCTTCCCCAGGCCTGGAGCAACTGACTTACGTCGCTGGGTGCGGGCGGCATATCTAAGTCCCTTATTTTATAGAAGTTACGAATCTCTTATACGCTGCCGCCCCTCGACGGTCAATCCCTTGTTTTCACCGCTGAAACCACGAATGAAGCAGTTTGACCACGCTTTCCGCTTCTCGTCCCAAGCGCGTTCCAACCGGAACGCAAGAGGGGGACGAGATGTTCAGGTGGATCGGATTCATGGTGGTCATCGGGCTGGTTGCGATTCCGGGGACGGCTGTGACGCAACCGCTCGGAGACGAGGCGACCCCAGCAGGAATGTCTCGCGTGCGAGCGGGTCACCAGGAGCTGCGAGCGTTGATGACGCGCGCGAGCGAGCAGTCACTGACGTTCCGCCGCATGGTGGAAACGATCAACGCGAGCGACGGCATCGTCTACGTCGTGCCAGGTTTCTGCGGTCATGGCGTCGCGGCATGTCTCACCAACGTGACAACCGCGGGTGACAACCGCATTCTCTGGGTGCGTGTTGATACGCGTAAGCATGAGATCGACCTCATGGCTTCAATCGGTCACGAGCTGCGCCATGCGATTGAAGTGCTCGGCGATCCAACCATCACGACCAATGCGGCGATGCACCTCTTCTACGTGCGTGAAGGGGTTGTTCGTAGCTCAGGTGCCTTCGAAACGGCCGCTGCAGTCGAGGCGGGACGGGCTGTGCGTGTCGAGATTCAGAAGCGATAGGGGAAACTGAGGGAATCCTAATCCTTCCTGACGACCCACAACCGCTCGCAGCCGCAGGCTTAGCGACCTTCGACTACGCCTTCGTCTCGCTTCTTCGTTGAAGGGCAATCACACTTCGCGTCCTCTTCGGGAACGACACGGGCGAGTTTGGGCCGATTCATCGTCTGCATCAACTCTTCATCACTTCAGCCCCGTAGTGTCCCACTGTTCGACCGAGGGATCGGCAGCAGCAATTTCGCCTGGTGATATAGAGTCGAGCCGTGATCGACGCGTCCGCTCTCCAGATGGTGCTGGCCGTCCTGACTGGCTGGCTGGATCGCCAGGAGCGCCAAGCGGTCGCGTATCTGATGGAAGAAAATCGGATCCTTCGACGCCAGCTGCGTGGGCAGCGGCTCCAGTTCACCGATCACGATCGACGCCGGCTGGCGGTCCGTGGGCATCGGCTGGGTCGGCGGGTCTTGCGTCAGATCGCGAGCGTCGTCACGCCGGACACGATCTTGCGGTGGCATCGGCAGCTCATCGTGCGGAAGTGGACGTACGCGCACAAGCGCTACGACCGACACGGTGTCCTCGCCGAGATACGCCGCTTGGTGGTGCGGATGGCGGACGAGAATCCAACGTGGGGCTACACGCGAATTCAAGGCGCGCTCAAGAATGTGGGACATCGCGTGGGCCGCTCGACCATTGCCCGGATTCTCAAGGCGCAGGGTCTCGCGCCGGTGCCGGCGCGCCCGACGTCATGGCAGACGTTTCTCCGCGCGCACTGGGGCGCGGTGGCGGCGGCGGATTTCTTTACCACGGAAGTCTGGACGTGGCGCGGATTGGTGACGTACTACACCGTGTTCGTGATCGACCTCGCATCACGGCGCGTCCAGATCGTGGGGTCCACACCGCATCCCGACGGCCTGTTCATGCGACAGGTGAGTCGCACGCTGACCGCGACGGACGGCCTGTTGAGTGCCCATCGCGTGCTGATTTGTGATCGTGACGCCAAGTGGAGCGAGGACGTGCGACAGCTGCTGGACGATGCGGGCGTGCACGTTGTGCGGACCCCGTTTCAGGCGCCCAATGCGAACGCCTATGCCGAGCGGTTCGTGCGGTCGATCAAGCACGAGTGCCTCAATCGGATAGTGCCCTTGGGCGAGCACCATTTCAGACGCGCCCTCAAGGAATTTATCGATCACTACCATCGGGAGCGGAATCACCAAGGACTCGACAATCGGCTTATCGATGGGAGTGCGACGGGGCGACGCGAGGGCACGATCCATCGGCGTCCGCGACTCGGCGGCTTGCTGAATTACTACGCGCGAGCGGCGTGACAACCGGCGCAGGCCAGACGCACCGCTCGGCCCAAACTTGGGACACTACGCGCCTCAGAACTACAGCGCCGACAGGAGGCTTTAGTGCGAGCGTAGATTCTGCCAGCTGAACCGGCCGATTGAAGATTTCCGCAGCATTGCGGAATAGCTCTCATCTCGAATGGTCCTCTGAGAGCCACCTCCAAGCAATTCTGAACATTCCGCGAGACGGAACATCAGCACACGACAGATTCGAGAAGCGGCGCTCGACGAGACGATTGAGGGATCGTTTCCCGCGAGTAATCGAGCGAGAGGAGCGGACGAACACGGATCACACTAAGGCGCACAGGTAACACACGATCACAACCTTTCGAGCGAGAGCGCCTCTGCATCCATGGCCACTCCTGCCGCTCGATGTCACGCGCTCGTCTCCAGATGTAGTCCCACGCTGGAGGAGCCTTCTGATTGCGGATGAAGACGGTGAGACGCCGGCGAACGGTTTCAACGTACGTTGTTCCCAAGCCGTCATGGGCCTCAAGAATCCCTCGGTGGTACGCGCGGACCGCCACTTCGAGATCACCACCAGCCTCGTCGAGCATGAGCGACATCCATATAGCAACGAATCGCGTCGCCATCCAGGGGTTGTAATACGCGTTGTCATCCAACTCCACATCGACGGCTCCGAGGTGGTACAACTCCCGAAGCCGAGCTCGGGCGAAGTCCGATGCGCCCGCGAGCCCAATATCACGGGTACCATCGTGGTTGACGAACACCCCGCGGTGGTTGAACCACGACTCGGACATCACAATAGCCGCCAGAGTATCAGCGACCCGCCGCGGCGCCAGTTCGTACTTGGCTCCAACGTGGTAGAACCCCGTCCAATAGGCGACCATCTGACGATAGGCCACCGTGCGAATTGGCTGCGGTACCAGATCCCAATCGGTCGCCCGCATCGTATCCCACGCAGACGGATTCATCAGGATGCGGCGATACCTGGCGAGCATGTTGTCGAGCGCTTCTTTCCGCAAACCCTCGGGGACCGTGTTCCAGTCGGCCAGATGCATGCGTCTCCAGAGTGTCTGCTCGGTTCGGATTTCGTGGACGGTCGTTCGCCACATGACGCGCTGACTACCCGCGGTAATAGTGATGGTCATTGGGGTGGGGTTGAACAGCGCCGAGTGCACATCGATTGATGGCACATCGGGTAAAAAGACTTCGAGGCGCCTCTCCATCCAGATCAATCCAGCAGCGGCCGATGCGGCCACAGCGGCGGCAACAGCAATCCAAGCCAGAATTCGACCGCGTTTGCGTCGTGATCCGAGTGGTTGCTCGACGAACTCGGAAGATCGCGGTGATGCGACCGTGGCGCCTGACACGTCGGCCTCCTTCCAATGGCTCCCGCCGACAATTCACTGATCCGAATCTCCTGCTCGGTCAGGCCGGTCGGGCCCCTCACCGCTTTGAAAATCGCACCACGTTCACAATAGATCCGGCGACGTCGTTGGAGATGATGCTTGGCGTGCCCACCGGCCAGGCGGTACGCCATACTCGCCTAAGACGCACCTGCCTGCCGCGGTTCTGGCAGCTGATCCGAAATGTAGAGCAGTGGAACCAGGATGACGAACGCCAAAATCGTCGCGTGCGCCAGCATCGATCCAATCACTGTGACCATCCGCTTTCGGAGCGAGGCGCGCGGAGAATTGACCGCTTCGAACATTTTCAACCTCCTGGTGATTACGACGCCACCACAGGTCAACCGGTTGCATCGATTGCAGTTGCATTCTCGTTGCCACGCCGCAGAAGGCTTCGTGACGGGAAGTTGTGTGTTCCCGCCTTTCATTCTGGACGGGACCTTTCAAACTGAAAGGTTCAAGCCCCGCTCGACGTTCGAAACACTGGAGATTGTCCGACTTTCTCGCGGCGAGCGGCTTGCTTCATGAAGCGGCATGCAGACCAATGTGAGCTTTTCGCGAATTCTCTGCGCGGTCGACTTCTCCGAACCAGGTCGAGCGGCATTTCAGCAGGGATTGGCTCTGGCCAAGGCGCACGGCGCTCTTTTGAGTCTTGTCTTCGCTGTTCCACGCAGTGTGCGATTCAACTGGCGCGCGCTTGAGCGCATTCGTTTGATGGCCGAGCTTCGCCGCATCGCAAGTGCTGAGGGTGTGTCCCTGAGCGTCAGCGAGCAGCAGGGCGACCCAGCAGGAATCATTCTTCTTCACGCGAGAGCAAGGAAGCATGATTTGATTGTGATCGGCACGCATGCCCGAAGTGGACTGGAGCGGCTTCGATTCGGTTCAGTCGCGGAACGCGTAGTCGCCGGTGCCCCGTGCCCTACGCTTGTTGTGCGCTCGACAGAAGGTGCGCGCGTCGAGGACAACACCTTCAGTCACATCCTTTGCCCCGTGAATGTCTCGCCAGCTTCGGACATTGCCGTCGAAGGCGCGATGAAGCTGTTGAGGCGCGGCGGCCGGAAGTTGACGTTGCTTCATGTCGGCCCGCTGCAGCGGGCGCGTGCAGCACGAATGCAGCTTCAGCAACTCGCGCTCGCTGGCGCAGACCTTCGTGGAAAGATCCACGCCCGTCTTGCCGGCGGCCCTGTGGCATCGGGCATCCTCGATGTCGCAGCAGAGCTGAAGCCGGATCTCATCGTGCTGGGTATGACGTCGCGAAGCGGAGTGCGAAGATGGTTCAATTCGATTACCGGCCGGATAGTGCGGGGATCGACGTGCCCTGTCCTGGCGATTCCTGGTGAAGGCCACTTCGGCAGACAGCATCACTATGCCAATGTCTAGCGCGTCAGGGGCTTTTCAGCGGATGACTCCCTTTCGCTATCCGGAAACAGCGGCGATCGTTCGTACGGAACGCACGCTGCAGCTCGAGGCAGACGAGATCCCGTCTGCGGTGAAGTGAGCCGCCTGTCGCGCGTCGAGTTTCGCGAGGCAATACGGCGCGGCTGGAGCAAGCACTGCCCCCACTGCGGCAAAGGCGCCTTGTTCGTCGGCTGGAACAAACCGCATCGGCATTGCCCTGTCTGCGGGTATCTCTATGAGCGCGATTACGGCGACGTATGGTGGGTGTGGATCGTCACCGATAGAATTCCGATCGGGATCGGCATCGTCTCGCACACGCTGGACATCGCGGATGGGCAGTCCGGTTCCCAATCGCGGGAGCCGGCGCAATGAGCACCGCCCCTGCAGCCTCGGCGCACGAGGTCACAATAATGTGCCGCGAAGAGTGACTCCTGCGACCGTGAAATAGATGATTAGCCCTGTCACATCCACCAGTGTGGCGACGAACGGCGCTGACGCACTGGCCGGGTCAAGCCTAAGTGCCCGAAGCACGAATGGCAGTGCGGATCCAGCGACGGTGCCCCACAGCACCACCCCCACGATGCTTATCGATACTGTCACGGCCAACGCGAAGGCGTGCTCTCCTGTACGAACCAAAGAACTGCTGCCACAGCAGAATGCGCGTGCCTCCGATTACCGCAAGAATTACTCCCAGAACAAAGCCGGTCAAGAGCTCGCGACGAATGACTGTCAATCCATCTCGTGTTGTGACCTCGCCGAGCGCCATGGCGCGAATCACGAGTGTGGTCGCCTGAGAGCCCGCGTTGCCACCGCTGCTTATGATAAGAGGTACGAACAGCGCGAGAACTACAGCCTTGGCGATCTGATCTTCGAACCGTCCCATGGCTGTAGCCGTGAGCATCTCGCCCAGAAACAGCAGCATCAGCCAGCCACCTCGCTTGCGGATCATGGTCGGAACGGTGGTCGCAAGGTATGGCGTATCGAGGGCAGCAAGGCCGCCGACTTTCTGCATGTCTTCGGTGGCCTCCTCGTCGACGACGTCGACGATATCGTCCAATGTGACGACGCCTTTCATGCCGGCATCGGAGTCGACCACAGGCAAAGCGATGAGACCGTGCTGACGAAAGAGCTGACTGACGACCTCTTGGTCGGTGTTCTCGGCCACTGTAACCGGACTCGTTTTCATCACCTCCTGAACTTTGCGATCTGCGGATGAATTGAGCAATCGTACCAGCGAGACGACACCGAGCAGGCGTTGTTCCGGATCCAAGACATACCCGTAGTCGAGAGTTGCGGACGTATCGCGCGCCTGCCGGCGTATATAGCTGATTGCTTCATCAACGGAAAGGTCTGGCCGAAGGCGTACGAACCGAGGGTCCATCAGACCGCCTGCGACGTCCTCTGAATAGGCGAGCAGCGCGGTTACTTCCCGTCTGGCTGCCACGTCAAGCAAGTCGAGAAGTGCCTGTCGGACTTCCACGGGAGCAGCCTGCACGACATCAGCCGCATCGTCCAGCGCGAGGAGTCGCATTCGGGCCTGCGGTTCGGGACGTGAGGAGCGCAGAAGTATCGAGACTTGCTCCGATGCGCGCAATCCAAGTAACTCCTCTGGCGGAACCGCGACTGCGTGATGACGAGGACTGGTGGGTCATAAGAACCTCTGGCCTTGACGATTCGCTTCGCGTCATCATGACATCCCAATGATGCTGGGGGCTGTGAATGCATAGCACGTTCCGACAGGTAATCGCATCCGTGCTGAAAGTTGACTGGTCCGGGTTCGAAGGCCTTGCTGCGCTGCGATGCACGGTCGGCGTTGCCATTCCTCTTCTCGTTGGCCTCGCGCTCGAGCAGTCGGCAGTCAGAGTGTTTGGCGTCGTTGGCGCAGTGGGTGTGGGCTTCGGCTCGTTCCAGGGGCTATATCGGAGCCGGGCCGAGGTCATGTTGCTCGCCGCGGTCGGAATGGCATTCTCGGTATTCATCGGATCGCTCGCGGGTCATTCGATAGCGCCCGCGATCGGGGTTGCCGCGCTCTGGGGCTTCTTCGGGGGCTTGCTCGTCGCCCTCGGCAAGGCCGCGTCATTTGTTGGTCTGCAGTCCATCATTGCTCTGTTGATCGCCGGAGGCTTTCCCTCTGACTTGGAAGGCGCTGTCGGACGCACTGCGTTCGTATTTGGCGGCGGACTAGTGCAGACGTTGCTCGTGGTGGTGATCTGGCCGTTGCGTCGCTTTGAGGCCGAGCGGCGAAGTCTGGCGGCAGTGTATCGGAGCCTTGCGGTCTATGCACGAGCGATTCCTCAAGCGCAGGCTGCCGCCCCAGAACCACATACGTTTGCCGCGACAGCGTCACCCCTGGACGATCCGCAGCCGTTTGCGAGGTCAGGGGAAACTCTTGTGTTTCAGGCGTTGCTTGACGAAGCGGAGAGAATCCGCGCGAGCCTCGGCGCACTCGCGGTACACCATCAACGCCTCCTGGATTCGGATCGATCCTGCGCCGGCACCCTGTCCGAGCTTTCCGCGAGCGCCCTGACGGAAATTGCTGCCGCGCTCGAAGAGGGACGCGCACCGCAGACACCCACCGGACTCTCGCAATCCCTTGCTGATTGCTCGAAGAGGATCTCGACACTAAGTCCCGTCGAGCCGCTCCTCGCGCAACTCCGGGCGGCGTGGCGAATGGCCGACGTGCTGGCGGCCGCCCCAAAGGATATGGCGCAAGGTCGTGAACATATCGTCCGCCGGCAGCGGCGGCCAAGTGTGAAGGACACGCTAATTACCCTGCACGCTAATCTGAGCCTACGCTCGACCGCGTGCCGTCATGCGCTCCGCCTTGCAGCGAGCCTTTCTTTTGGCGCGGGAGTCGCCCATTTATTCGCGCTGCCACGCGGCTATTGGCTGCTGCTGGCCATCGCCGTAATGCTCAGGCCGGACTTTCACGACACGTTCGCGTTCAGTATCGCAAGGGTAGGTGGCACAGTGCTTGGCGCCGTAGGTGCCATGGCGATTGCCCATGCTGTGGGCGCGGGTCCGATTGCATCGACCATGCTCGTACTCGGCTTCGTATGGGCCGCGTATGCGTTGGCGGCCACCAACACCGTCCTTTTCACGGGCTGCATCACCGGGTACGTGGTGTTCGTGATGACACTAGCCGGCGAGTCGGAAACCACAGCCGCTACTGCCAGAATTATCAACACCATGGTTGCAGGCGCGGTCGCGCTGTGTGCGTACGCGACGTGGCCCACCTGGACCGGGAGGGAAATGATACCCGCAATGGCGGCGATGCTCGAGGAGCAGAGCAAATACCTTGGCGCACTTCTGTCGGCATACTCGCATCCGGCCACGACCGATGTGATGAGACTTGACGAGATCCGCGCGTCCGCACGGCTGGCGCGATCGAATGCTGAAGCAATCGTCGAGCGGACGCTCGCCGAACCAGATCGACGTCACCCGATGAGGCCTCGCACTGCAATGGGACTGTTGGCTGCGAGCCGTCGCATTGCGCTGGCGACGCTAGCTTTGCGCGCAGGGTTGGAGCGCGATCTCCGTGATGTGCCTGGTATCGGCGAGTTTGCACGGCAGGTGACGAGCAGCCTGCTGACGCTCGCGACGGCTCTTCGTAAGCGGGCTGCAGCGCCTGAGCTCCCGCCGCTCCGGACTATGCAACTCGCGCTTGGCACACCCCTCAATGACACCGCCCGGGATGAAACCGATCTCATTGTGGATAGCGTAGACACGATCGCGGAGCTACTCCGGAAGGAGGCATTGGATCGGGCGAATAAAAGGTCAGCGAACTATTGAATCGAGCGGCGGACGGAATCAAATGATCGGAAGCGTTCACTCAACGGCCTTCAGACCGAAAATGCCCACGATGATGAAACCGATGAAGACGAGACGCAGGGTCGACGCCGGCTCCTGAAACAGAGCCATTCCTAGAACGGCCGTGCCGATCGTGCCAATCCCCGTCCATATCGCGTAGGCCGTGCCCAGTGGCAGGGTTCGAATAGCAAGTCCGAGTAATGCCATGCTGGCAACCAGGGATGCGGCCGTAACAACGGTGGGCCAGACGCGCGTAAAGCCAGCGGTGTACTCGAGACCAACCGCCCAACCGATCTCAAAGAGCCCTGCAACGAATAGCATCGTCCACGCCATGTTCAAACCTCTTGTGATTGAAGCGGTGTCCCGGCTTCGGCTTTCAGTCACTGATGGTGCTTCCGTATCGGGCTTTCCTAGAGGCGTTCGTCATCAACCGGTTCAATTCGCGGTAGGCAAAGACCAGCCGCGCCGTATCGCCACCAGTCGGATCCCGAAGCACAGTGCCGCACCAGCGAGCGTTGTCGCAGTTGGAGGAAGACGAAGCAGATGTCCCGCGACGACCACTGCAGCTCCGGCGAGCGCCGCGACGGCATACAGGTCCTCGCGCAGCACGGTGGGGATCTCCCTCACAAGGACATCGCGAAGCATGCCGCCCCCAATCCCCGTCAACATTCCGAGAAGCGCCGCGATAAACGGATTGAGTCCGAATGCGAGCGCCTTCTGTGAACCTGACACGGCGAACAGTGCCAGGCCAGCGGCATCGAAGAGCAGGATGGGTGTGTGGAGCCGTTCCAGCCTCGGATGCCACAAGAAGATGATCACGCCAACCAGGAGCGAGACCGTCACATGCTGCCACCCGGTGAATGCAGCGGGGGGAACCGCACCGATCAAGACGTCGCGGAGTATGCCGCCCGCATTGCCGGCCACGAACGCGACGACGCATACGCCGAACACATCCAGCCGATACTTCACGCCGATGGCGGCTCCGCTGACGGCGAACACGGCAGTGCCGGCCAGGTCCAGCGTCAGCAGCAGACTGCCGATCTCGACATACCTGGCCACTATCGCCTTCGCACATCAGAGACGGACGCTCGGATCATCCCGGGCCATGGTAACAGCCTGCTTATCGCTTGGCACGTTGGAGAGTGCGGCGTCGGTTGATCGCGTGGCGTAGAACCAAGTCGAACACCGAACAGGGTGAAACCGATCAATGTCACGACCATATCTTGACGGAGGAACGTGAAGGTTATGAGCAGGATCTGGTTTTCAGCAGACCTTCTGCGATCGGGAGACCCCCGCGGACGTAAGAGCGCCGCACTCAATCACCGGAGCTGCGTTCCGGCGCTCGTCAGCGCACGTGCAGACCGCCGCGAAAGGCTCAGCGTCAGCATGGCTCCGGTATCGTGCGGCGGATGTCCAAAAAGTGACAGCAACGGACTGTGTTCGTGACCATAGTGAAGTAAACGTTAAGGCCGGCGCGGCAGTAACCGCTGCCAGGTAGACGCACATTATGTGCTTCTCGCTCCGGAGTCATGGCTCGTGCACAACGAACGCGGCGATCCCCACTAGGAGAATCACGATGAAATCCGAGCGGACTCTTTCGATGCGACTGACTCCAGCGTTTCGATGTGCCTGGCTTCCCGGCGTGATCCTGCTGCTCGCAGCAGCCACAGGATGGGCGCAGGCAGGCAACGTCTCCACCGCCGCCAAGCAGGATCCCAACAGACCCGGAGCGTCGCAGGCCCTACCGGGTCCGTCGGCTGATCTGCTGGCCAAGCTCGAGAGCGTCTACAAAGACCTCCACGCCAATCCTGAACTCTCGATGCAGGAACAGCGAACGGCGCGCATTGCCGCTGACTGGCTGCGCCAGCACGGATACGAGGTCACCGAGAAGATCGGCGGCACCGGCGTCGTCGGGCTGTTGCGCAATGGCGAGGGCGCAACGGTGCTGCTGCGTGCCGACATGGACGGGTTGCCCATGAAGGAGAACACCGGCCTTCCCTATGCGAGCACCAAGACTGGCAAGGACCCGTCCGGTGAGGAAACCGCTATCGCGCACTCCTGCGGGCACGACATGCACGTCACCTGGCTGATGGGGGCGACGCGGATCCTGGCCGAGAACCGGGACAAGTGGCGCGGCACCGTCATGGCCGTGTTCCAGCCGGCGGAGGAAACCGGCGAAGGGGCCAGGGCCATGGTCGACGACGGGATGGTCAAGCGCTTTCCGAAACCCGACATTGCCTTCGCGCAACACGTGATGTCCCTCCCCGCGGGCCGGATCGCCATACGCAGCGGACCCGTGCTGTCCATGTCGGATAGTTGGGAAGTGAAGCTGTTTGGACGTGGCGGGCACGGCTCGGGTCCGGAGTTCACCGTTGATCCAGTGGTGATGGCGGCCGCCTCCGTCATGCGTTTGCAGACCGTCGTCTCGCGCGAGATCTCCATGATGGATCGCGCCGTGGTGACCGTCGGGGCGCTGCAAGCCGGCAGCAGCCCGAACATCATTCCAGACGAGTGCGCTGCTGCGGCTGAACGTTCGCACGTTCGACGAGCAGGTGCGGGAGACCGTGCTGTCGGCGATCAAGCGCATCATCAATGCCGAAGCGACCGCGTCGCAGGGCGCCGAAGCCGCCGGCGTTCACCGTCGTCGGCGAATTTCCACTGACCACCAACGACGAAGCCGCAACCGGCAAGGTGACCGAGGCGCTCAAAGGCCGCTTCGGCAGCGACGTGCAGCAAGGCAATCCCGCGACCGCGAGCGAGGATTTCAGCGTCTTTGCCCGGACCTGGAACGTGCCTTCGGTCTTCTGGTTCGTCGGCGGCACTGATCCGCAGAAATATGCCGAGGCCGAGAAGGCCGGCCGTTTGAACGAGCTTCCATCCAATCATTCGCCCCAGTTTGCGCCGGTCATCAACCCCACCCTGCGGGTCGGGATCGAGGCGATGCTCGCTGCGGCCGGGCCGTGGCTGACCAGCGCGGGCGCAAAGCCCTGACCATGCGTGGCACGCGTGGCATGGTCGCGTGCAAGCAGGCACGGCGCCCTTCGCTCGCGACCTGAATGCGAAAGGCAAATATGATGACCAGCATCGAAGGAAAAGTTCTTCGCAGCGGCCTGGATGCCCCACAACACGCCCTCGACGTTGACCTTCAAAATCGCGCTCGCTTCTTCTGCTGTGACATCCACAAGGGGTTGCACCTGTGCAATCCCGGCGTTGTTGAGCATCACGTCGAACCCGCCGAGCTGCTTCTCGGCATGATTGACTGCCGCGTAGACGTCTTCGCGTTTCGTCACGTCGGCTTTGAATGTCGTCGCCTTCGCGATGCTTGGAATGTATTCAGCGACCAAGTTCGCCGTTCGGGCATTGACGCAGGCCGCTGCGAAAGAATTAAAGAATTCGCCAGCGACGGCATTACGGTCAATGCCGATTGCCCTGGGATCGTCGGCACTGACATGTGGGTCGAGATCGACAAGCGATTTTCCGAGATCACCGGGACCCCGATCGGGGAGACCTATAAAAAGTATGTCGAGGGCATTGCGCTGGGACGCGCCCAGACGCCAGAGGATGTCGCCGCGTTCGTTTCCTTCCTGGCGGGCCCTGATTCGGACTACATCAATGGCCAGGCGCCACTCATCGATGGGGGCTCGTGTACCGGTAACTAAACCACTACTGAACGTGCGCTTCGACCATCCAGAGTAGCTTGTCGATTCCGCGGGAGACTTCCGTAAAGAGATCAGCAGTGTCCGCATCCTTCAATTCCGCGGCCTCATCAATTGCATGTCGGACGCTTTTCGCGAACGTGGCCAGCGCCGTACGCATGGCCTCGACGTGAGCGGTCCACTCTCCAGTCGTGGCAGATACCGGGCAGCTTCGATCGGCTCGATACGTTCTGCACCGTACCCTCGGCCACTCCGCCTAGCGCGACTCCGCGTTCGGCAATCAGATCTACGTATTCGCGGGCCGTATCTGCCACGCGATCGAACAAATCGTGGAGTCCCACAAAGTTAGGACCTTTCACGTTCCAGTGGGCATGTTTCGCCTGCAGCTGGAGATCGATGGCCTCAGCTAACCGCTCGTTGAGCAACCGCACGATCGACTTCCGTGTCGGCTCCGCGAGATCATTGCGCGTCTGGTACATGGTCTTCCTCAATCCTCAGGGATGATTCTACACACTAGCACAACCTCGATCAGGATTAGCGGCGCAGAAGCTCGTCCTAGACTTGCTTACGGCGGTGCGCCGCACTATCCTCGCGAGATGTCGAGACGCTCCAACACGGTCGCGGCGAAAGTGTTTGGCACACCCCGCTGAATGCCGTCAGGTGAGGGCACGGTAACCCGATGGAGGGCTCATGGAAAGTCCTGATGAACCGCCAAATCCAGACGTCGTCGACCAGGCGTCGAAGGACTCCTTTCCCGCAAGTGATGCGCCAGCATGGACATCTGTCGTGACTGTAATTGCTGAACCGAACCCAAACGAGAATTCCCGTTCGAACAGGGGAGGTCACCATGAGAACGGAAGAGAGCCCGGCAATGGAGATGTTGAGTGATGCGGCGCTCGATCAGTTGTTTCGCGAGGCCCGCACCCATAACGTATGGCTTGAGCGGCCCGTGAGCGACGACACGCTCCGCCAGTTGTATGAGCTGATGAAGTGGGGGCCGACCAGCGCAAATACGAGCCCGGCGCGCATCGTGTTTATCCGAACGCGGGACGGGAAGCAGCGACTCCTGCCGGCTCTGGCACCGGGAAACGTTCAGAAGGTGATGACCGCGCCCGTGACAGCGATCATCGGGTATGACCTGAAGTTCTACGAAAAGCTTCCGCAGCTCCTTCCGCACAATCCGAGAATGCGCGACCAGTACGCGCGCTCACCCGAGCTCATCGAAATCACAGCGCGACGCAACTCGAGCCTTCAGGGCGCGTATCTGATCATTGCCGCCCGGGCCGTCGGTCTCGATTGCGGACCGTTGTCGGGGTTTGATAATTCAAAGGTAGACGAGGAGTTTTTTGGTGCCGGTAAGCCGTGCGAGGGATGCGAGGAGGAGTTCTTCCATGAAGGCCATGTGAAATCGAACTTCCTCTGCAATCTCGGTTACGGCGACCATTCGAAGCTTTTCCAGCGGAGCCCCCGCCTGACTTTCAGTGAGGCCTGTTCGCTATTGTGATGCAGCGATCACCGAAGTCGAAAAGGACGGAAGGAGACCCTATGGCTGGCCTCGGTCGAATCCTGTGCGCAATCGATCTCGAGAAGGCAAGCGAAAGAGCATTCGACCGGGCTCTCAATCTGGCGGTGATCAGCGAGGCAAAACTCTATCTCCTGCACGCGACGCCGGCGAACGTTCCGTTCTCACGGCGCGCGAGTGAGCGGCTTCGGTACCTCACCGAACTTCGGGAGCGGGCAGAGGCTGCCGGAGTGAAGGTCCGCGTAGACGAGCAGCACGGTGATCCCGCTCGCGTGATCGTGCTTCATGCAAACGCACGGAAAATGGATCTCGTCGTCCTGGGCTCGAACCGCCGAAGGGGTTGGCGGCGGCTCCGAGAGGGGTCGGTCGCAGAACGCGTACTCCGGCTTGCGGCATGGCCAGTGCTCATTGTCCCCTGGGATGCTCGTCGGGCCGGCGTGCTCGATAAGAAATTGGCACGGGCAGTGCCCGTCAAACGAGGAAGGCTCGCATGAGCGAGTGGAGTGACTTTCACGGGTTCAACCTCGCCTATGTCGTGAATCTCTATGAGCAGTATCGCGAGAATCCCGACAGTATCGATCCTGCAATCCGGGCCGCGCTCGAGCAGCTCACGCCGCCTGCCGTGCTCTCGGAGTCGGGGGGCCAGGCAGCGTTACCCCGTCTCGTGATGGGTGCAGTCAACCTCGCGGAATCGATCCGCAGGTACGGTCACATTGCAGCACAGGTCGATCCGCTCGGCAGCAAGCCGACCGGCGATCCGTCGCTGGCTCCCGAGGCGCATGGTCTCACTGACGCTGACCTCCTTCGCCTGCCCGCGAGCCTCATCGGCGGGCCATTGTCAGAGAACGTGGACTCCGCGTTCGATGCGATTAAGGCCCTTCGACAGGTTTACTGCTCGACCACCGGCTACGACTATTCGCACGTGTTCGTGCCGGAGGAGCGCGAGTGGCTGCGCCATGCAGCCGAGGCTGGCACGTTTCGGCCTCCGGCCGATCCGATCGATGAACTCCTGCTCCTGGACCGCCTTTCGCAGGTCGAGGCATTCGAACGGTTTCTCCATCGAGCCTTTCCCGGCAAGACCCGCTTTTCGATCGAAGGACTCGACATTCTCGTGCCGATGCTCGACGACGTGATCGCCAGCGCGGCCGAGGGCGGTACACGCAGCATTCTGATAGGCATGGCCCATCGAGGGCGCCTCAATATCCTCGCGCATGTGCTGCAGAAGCCGTACAAGCAGATTCTTGCTGAGTTCAAGGACGAGCTGCGGCCGCACGCCTTTCGCGAGGACATGAGTTGGACCGGAGACGTGAAGTATCACGCTGGCGCTCGCCGGGCGTTACGTGAAGGCCGGCCGACCGAGCTGGTGATCTCGATGCCGCCGAACCCCAGTCATCTGGAAGCTGTTAATGCCGTCGTGCAAGGGATGGCGCGCGCGGCAGGCACCGTCGTTGATCGCCCGGGAGCGCCAGTCTTCGACTCGAGTCAGACGTTGCCTGTGTTGATTCACGGTGACGCTGCATTCCCTGGCCAGGGAGTCGTCGCTGAAACACTCAATCTGGCCCGGCTCGCGGGCTACACCACAGGCGGTACGATCCACATCATTGCCAATAACCAGCTCGGCTTCACGACCACGCCCGCAGAGGCGTACAGCACGTCGTATGCGAGCGGGCTCGCGCGCGGCTTCAAGATCCCGATCGTGCACGTCAGTGCGGATGATCCTGAGGCCTGCCTAGAGGCCGCTCGGTTGGCCTGGAATTACCGGACGACGTTCCACCTGGATTTTCTGATCGACCTCGTCGGCTATCGCCGCCATGGGCACAATGAAGGTGATGAGCCAAGTTTCACACAGCCGCTCATGTACGAACGGATCGCACAGCATCCGCCGGTGCGCGAGGTCTGGGCCCGTACGATCGAGCGTCGCGAGTTGGTCGACCGGCAGACCGCCGAGGACTTGCTGCGCAAACACTTCACGGTTCTTGAAGATGCTCTCGCTGCGCTGCAGCCGGGTGTCCCTGTCGAACCGCCGATAAGTCCCCCGTCGCCGCCCCGGGCCGCCCGCCACGTTGAAACCGCCGTGTCCATCGAGCGGCTGCGACGCCTCAATGATGACTTGCTGCGGCGCCCGGAGAGATTTGCTGAACATCGCAAAGTCACGCGCGCGCGCGAACGTCGCCGTACGATTTTCGATGACATCGACCGGCCGGCGATCGACTGGGCGACGGCCGAGGAACTGGCCTTTGCTTCGATTCTCGAAGATGGCGTCGCCATCCGGCTCACCGGCCAGGATGCGGCGCGCGGAACGTTCAGCCAGCGTCACGCTGTGCTTCACGATGTGGAGACTGGCGGGACTCATGTTCCCTTGCAGCATCTGCCCCTGGCGAGGGCGGCCTTCGAGGTGCATAACAGCCCATTGTCTGAGAACGCCGCAGTGGGGTTCGAGTATGGATATGACGTGCAGGACCCCAGTCGACTGATCATCTGGGAAGCGCAGTACGGCGACTTCATCAACGGTGCTCAGGTGATCGTCGACGAGTTCGTCACTTCCGGACGCGCCACGTGGGGTCAGACGCCGTCGCTGGTATTTCTTCTGCCACACGGCTACGAGGGACAGGGTCCCGAGCACTCCACCGCGCGTCCCGAACGCTTCTTACAGGCGGCAGCCGATGGGAGTCTTCGTCTGGCGAACTGCACGACCGCCGCCCAGTACTTCCACCTGCTGCGCCGGCAGGCGGCGTTGCTCAAAGACGATCCCCTTCCGCTCATCGTGCTGTCGCCGAAGAGTCTGCTGCGGCACCCCCTCGTGATGTCGGCACCGCGTGAGTTTGAGGAGGGAGGTTGGCGCCCCGTGATTGATGATCCGGAGGCTCAGAAACGGTCCACGGATGTTCGCCGGCTGCTGCTCTGCAACGGAAAGGTCTATGTCGACCTCGTCACGAGCGATCAACGTGCTGCGCATCCTGAGGTTGCGATCTGTCGACTCGAACAGCTGTATCCGTTTCCAGTCGACGAGGTGAAACAGCTGGTTGAGAGATATGCTCGAGTGACAGATGTGGTCTGGGTGCAGGAAGAGCCAGAAAATATGGGCGCCTGGGAGTTCGTTCGCTTGGCGCTTACCCAGATGATCCAACCTCGCGCCACGCTTCGGGCTGTCGCACGGGGACGAAGCGCCAGTACGGCCGAGGGCTCGATGGCCTGGCATACGACCAACCAGCGGAAACTGATCGAGCGCGCGTACGCGGCGGAGCCGGAGGTGCGGCATACAACGCCGCTGCTGTCCACGCACGCCTGACTGGTTCAATCATGTCGACACAGATCATCGTTCCGCAGCTTGGCGAGTCTGTCGTGGAAGCCCGGGTTGCCCGTTGGTTGAAGAACACGGGAGATCGGGTCAATGTGGGCGAAGCGGTAGTGGAGCTCGAGACCGACAAGGTCGATCTTGAAGTCGGCGCCGAGCGTGGTGGGATCCTCGCCAGCATCACCCGCCAAAGTGGGGAGGATGTTCGGATCGGAGATGTACTCGGCGTGATCGAAGATCAAGTGGCCGACAGCCCTCCGGAAGCCGCAGCACCGGTCCATCAACCCACCATGCACGATTCCGCCGAACTTACGGTGCAGGCAGCCATGGAGGTGCCATCCCGCGCGACACCCACCGCGAGGAATATCGCGCGTGCGCACACCGTCGATCTTTCCGAAGTTTCTGGCAGTGGAGACGGGGGGCGGATCACCAAGCGCGACGTCGAGTCCCATCTTCAGCCCGAACCAGCGAGCCTGACGAGCGCGACACCGGCACCTTTTACTCCTCCACAGCCCGCGCCGAAGGCGATACCCAGCCTCGGACCGACCCCAGATCGTCCCGAAGAGCGGATCCGGATGTCGAAGCGGCGACTCACCATCGCGAAGAATCTCGTTGAGGCACAGCGTACGGCGGCGATGTTGACGACGTTCAATGAGGTCGACATGTCAGCAGTCATGGCACTGCGTACCCGACAAAAGGAGTCGTTCAAAGAGCGGTACGGCGTCAGTCTTGGGATCACATCCTTCTTCGTGAAGGCTGCCGTCGCAGGTCTCAGAGCGTTTCCCCGCCTGAACGCCGAGATTCAGGGCGACGAGATGGTTATCAAGCACCACTACGATATCGGCATCGCCGTCGGCGCTTCCCAGGGGCTTGTCGTGCCGGTGATTCGCGATGCCGGCGAGCGATCCTTCGCCGAGATTGAGTCAGCCATTCGCGATTTCGCGAGACGAGCTGAAGCCGGATCTCTGTTGCTGGACGATCTCCGGGGTGGCACATTCACGATCACAAACGGCGGAGTGTTTGGATCGCTGCTCAGCACCCCGATACTTAACCCGCCGCAGGTCGGTATTCTCGGCTTGCACAAGATCGAAGACCGTCCAATTGCCGCCGGCGGTCAGGTGTCGATCCGGCCCATGATGTACGTAGCTCTCACCTATGACCATCGCCTCGTTGACGGGTTAGAGGCGGTACAGTTTCTGGTGCGCGTAAAAGAACTCACCGAAGATCCCGGCACCTTACTACTGGAAAGCTGAGCGACCGCACGCGATTTGTAGCCATGACAATAGAGCGTCCCTCTCTCCTCGTACTTGTTCGCCATGCGGAGTCCGCCAGGAACCTGGCCAAGAAGGGAAGCCGGTTCTTTCTGGACGACGAGTCGCGGAATGCCGTGCGCGGCGTGGCTGACCATCATGTGCCGATCACCGACGAGGGACGTCGTCAGGCGGAACTCACCGGCCGCGCGCTCAGGACCGACTTCGGAGCGTTTGACTACGTCTACCACTCTGGTTATCGACGAACGCAGGAGACGGCCGAGCACCTTCTAAGTGCCTACACGGAGGAAGAACGAAAGTCGATGCGCGTGCGCCATCATCTGTTCCTTCGCGAACGCGACGCTGGTTGGACCTACGACATGACCACAACCGAGGCGGAGACAGCGTTTCCGTGGCTACAGGATTACTGGGATACGTTTGGCCGATTCTTCGCGCGTCCGCCCGGAGGAGAGAGCCTGGCAGAAGTCGCCGCCCGCGTCTATTTATTCCTGGGGATGCTCTTTCGCGAGCGTCCACAGCAGCGCATTCTCGTCGTGAGCCATGCCGGCACGCTGCGAGTGTTCCGTTACCTGCTGGAACGTTGGAGCCACGACGAGTTCATCGAGCGATGGGAATCCGAACATGTTCCAAACTGCGCCGTCACGAGCTACGCATCCGACCCTACCGCCGAACGTCTGCTGCTGCGATCACTCAACGTGGTGCACTGGCAGCCCCCATGGCCAACATCATGACCGCGAGGTGCCGCGTACCGTAAGTACCGGGCACGATGCGCCGCGCACGATCTGTTGCGTTGTCGATCCAAACAAAGTGAGCTCCACACCTCCTCTACCCTGTGCGCCCATAACGATCAGGTCGGCCGGCTTCGCTTCCGCAGCTTGAAGGATCTCGCGATGAGCGCGCCCCAGCACGATCACGTTGTCGATCTCGCACCAGGTCCGCGACTCCTCAGACACGAGAGCGCGGAGCCGCTGTGCCGCATCATCGACCATATGGTGGCGAAACTCCTTTATGTTGAAATGCGTTAACCCTCGCGGCTCCTCTTCGGCAAGCCACTCGATCACGTGAAGCAGCGTGACGAGGCCATTGGCTTGCCGCGCGAGATCCAACGCAAATCCTAGGGCCTGTAGAGCCGACGGGGAGAAATCGATCGGACAGAGGATTCGCTTAAATGTCACAACTTCTGAACTTGTAGCTTGCGCTCGTGGCGGCACGGTGAGGACCGGACAGGGTGCTTCACGAAGGACGGTCTCAGTGACCGAACCCAAAAGCAGCCGCTTGAAGCCGCGACGGCCGTGGGTCCCCATCACAATCAGGTCAGCCCGCGTCGTCACTGCCTCATCGACGACGGTTATTGACGCGTCTCCCGCTCGCGCACTCAGAGTCGCATCGGGCGACACACCAGCGACATCGAGAGCCCGACGCATCTCTCCGAGCACTTCCTGGTGAGTCATAGGGTTCACGACCCTAACGGGATCGCCGAGATCGCCGCGGACCTGCATTGGATCGAACGTTGGCACGACGTGCAGCACGGTTAACTGCGCGTCATACCATTCCGCCATGGCGGCTGCATGTGACAGCGAACGAGTCGACGACTCGCTGAAATCGACCGGGCACAGGACGTGTTTAAATTCGATCACCAAGCTCTCCATTCATTGTGGTCGCATCTCACCCTTTGGCCGATGGGTAGGGGAGCGGCCGAGCGTCGTGGGTGACCAGGACGGGACAAAGCGACTTCGCCAAAACCGCCTGCGTTGTCGATGTCCACTGGCGTGGCGGACCGATCACAAGGACATCCACGTCCGACGTCTCCGTGACTCTGAGGATTTCGGTGGCTGGCGCTCCGGCTTGACGACCACGTCAATGTCGCACCACGAGCTGGCTTCAGGAGGGATCGCCGCCAATAACTGATTCTGAATCTCCGATGAAGACGGATCTGGTTCGGTCATAACGCAGACGCATATAACGTGTCCATGTGTCTCCCATGCGAGCGAGAGCGCTTGCCTGATGACGTTCATGGAAGATGGCGCCAGACCGACCGCACACAAAATGTGTTTGAACACGCCGGCTCGTGACCGATCGATTTGTCGTGCACTGGGCACGATCAGTACCGGGCAGTCTGAACGCGCGACCACTGTCGCAGTCACCGAACCGATCGGACGCGTCGGTCGCTCGGCGCCGGCGGCCCCCATGACAATCAGATCGGCAGGGGCCGTTCGCGCGAACTGCAGAATCTCGGTGCCAGGGTCCCCTTGCCTGACAGCAGCTCCAGTGTGGCTATTCTCGGAATCGATGGTGATGAGCGCTTCCCTCAGCTTCCTCACCATGTCGCCACGCTCGAGAGAATCGGGGTCCTCTGGAGGCACGAGGCCTCCCGCCACGACAACCTGAAACGCACTGAGTTGCGCGTTGCGCGCGCGCGCGACAGCGTTCGCCCACTCCAGCGAGTTCATGGATAGCGGCGACAGGTCGATCGGGCAGAGAATGTGGTGTAACGGGAGTCTGTTCACGTGTCCCCCAGGTGCACTTCCCAATCAGTCATGGAACCGGCCCGGCGACCAAGTGTACGCCTTCGATGCTCCAAATGCTCTCGCGTACGGCCGGTCGCGCCTGAGACGTTTGGGCTTTTAAATGACGGCCTTCGAATTAGGATGAAAGGCTTAGAGACCTCGCCCGATCGGCTGACGTGCTCACCTGGGCATCAACTATTGGCTCTGGTTGTCGGTGCGCTTCCACCGGCGCCGGAACGATCAGGACGGAGCAAGGCGCGCCCGTGAGGACGTGCGTAGTCGTAGAGCCAAGCCTCCGGCCAGATGTCGTACCGCTGTGCGCGCCCATCACGATCAAATCGGATTGAATCCGCTCTGCGAACTCGACGATTTCTGGGCCCGGCAATCCCTGCAGCACAACGTCCCCGCCGGCAGACGTCGATCTTGCTGCGCGTCGAACGGCCCGCATCCCCGCCTGGACCTCGTGAACAGCCTCGCCCTGCTGCTCTGGTGCGTCCCAATCTTCGGCGAGGACATTCAACATGCTCACACGCGCGGGCGCTCGACCGGCAAGCGCGAGCGCGTAGTCCACGCTCTTCAGGGACGGCGGCAGAAAGTCAACACAGCACAGGATCTCGGTGAACCCCTGTCCTCGCTCATAAGTGGGTCGAGATGCCTGCGAACGCACAACGAGCACGGGGCATCGGGAGTGCGCGATGACCGCGGCCGCAATGTCGGGCAAGGGCTCAGCTTTCCCTAATTGGAGATTGGCGCCGAGCACGATGAGATCTGCTCTCATCAATCGTGCATGGCTGCTAATGTCCGGGACCGGATCGCCGTAGGCGACCGCGGCGCTCACGCGAACGCGCCCCGGCAGATGGCGTGCGAGCGCGAAAAGAGATGTGATGACGTCTTCGGCACTTCGATGGAAATCATCATCGAGAGATGCCACGTGAAAGAGACGCAACTCGGCGTCGTACCTCGTCGCGAGAACCGCAGCTTCTTCGACCGTCGCCTGCGGCGCTCCCGACAACGTGACCGGGCACAAGATGCGACTGAAATGGAGTTCCTTCATGAACAATCATGAAGGCAAATCGCGGGCCAGATCAACGTGATGGGTCGAGCTTGTACTCTTTCATCTTTCGCCACAGCGTGACAGTGCTGATATCGAGCGCTGCTGCGGCCTGGCGCCGATTTCCGCGATAGCGCTCAAGCGCACGCTGAATCAGCGCTCGTTCCTGGGCGCGGAGGTTCAGCGTATCGCCCGCAATCGAGATTTGTTTGCGCTGTGAAATCTCGGGCGGCAGTTCGCGGAGCTTAATAGTCGAGCCGTGAGCCAGAATGACGGCGCGTTCGATCGCGTGCTCGAGTTCCCGAACATTACCGGGCCACTGATAGCCGATGAGTGCGGTCATCGCTTCCGCGGACACGTTCGTGACGTCCTTCTTCACGTGCGCTGCCGATCGGCGCACGAACTCGTGCACAAGCGCCGGAATGTCTTCTTGCCTGTCGCGCAGGGGAGGCACGGTGATGACAAACGCGCCAAGCCGAAAATAGAGATCCTCCCGGAAGGTGCCATTTTTGACGGCTTCGCGCAGGTCTCTGTTCGTTGCGGCCACCACTCTGGCGTTGACCTTGATTGTCCGCTCCGCGCCCACTCGGCGGATTTCGCGCTCCTGCAGCGCGCGAAGGAGCTTCGCCTGCACGGTCGGCGCAACCTCACCTATCTCGTCGAGAAAAGCGTCCCACTGCCCGCCACCTCGAACAACCCCGCCTTGTCGCGGCTAGCTCCCGTGAACGATCCGCGCACGTGTCCGAACAGCTCAGACTCGAGAAGCGTCTCGGTGAGCGCCGCACAGTTCACGGAAACGAACGGAGCGCCCGCGCGCTCGCTCTGATCGTGAATCATGCGAACGATGAACTCCTTGCCTGTGCCGCTTTCGCCATAGACGAGAACCGTCGTGTCGATCGGCGCCACGCGTCCCGCCAGCTCGAGCACCTCTTGCATTGCCGAACTGCGGGCAACGAAATTCTTTGAAGCCGCGTGACGCGCAACACGCTCGCGCAGCAGATCCAGCTCTCGCTCCCGTCTCTCGAGGAGTCGCTCGCGCTTTGAAATGTCGTGAAGCTGCGCCTGCACGGCTTCACGCAGGCGCTGCACCTCTGGACCAAGGTCGGCGCCCTCGAAGTCGAATCGGAGGCTTTCCAGCTCATCTCCCCAGCTGGCGGCGTCCCGGCCTTCGACAGAGCAGTGCTCGTGGCCTTGGGCCGAGCAGATCTCCCGAAAATAAATATCTCGGTCGCAACAGGCACTCGCATAACCGCTGACATAGCCGACGAGCGACCAACATGCGGGATCAGCACTCTTACCCGAATGGTGAACGTGCTGCTCCGCGACGTAGGAATCATGCCACTCGATACGCGCCTCGAAACGTCCGGTCTTCTCGTCGAACGAGATCGAGTCGACGATGGCGCGAACGATGCCCTCAAGCCTATGCAGCACGGCACCCGTTCCGATTCCTTCGATCGGATGCGCCCACTTCATGCGGTCACGCAGACTCACAGCGTCGTGATAGCCGTCCGCAAAACCGAAGCGCATCATGAGCCGCCGCGCCGCGTCTGTGCCGAAGGTATCAATGAGTTCCTTGCGCAACAGACCTAACGCCGCGGCGCTCAGAATCACGACCCGTTGCTCGTGGAAGCGGATCACGCCTTCGTCCGGACGGAAATCCAGTAACTCCGCGAGCTGCAGCTTCTGCAGGTCCATTCGCGCCAAGGATAGCCTGAAATCCGTGACGCCGCAGGAATCCGAGCTTTTCCGCGTGGTCCCCGAGGGTCTCGATAGCCTCACGCCATAGCAACTTTGCTTCCGTATGTGGGCAGTCCTCGTCGCAGTGGGTCAAGCGGGACGTATCCGCTGGCCTCTGGTGGGCAACCATCGAATCGTGCCATTTCGACAGGCGCTCGGAGAGCGCAAGGGCTTCAGGGGTGCCAACAGCGTATCCGACTGACTTGTACACGTTCATGGAATTCATCTCCGCCAAAAAGAAAAAAGGACCACGCGGCGGCATACGCCGCCCACGCGGTCTACGGCCGCTCGGAGCTGGTGCACAACGATGCGTGCGCAACTACAACGCCGGCTTCAGCCGTTGCCCTGACAAGAGCAACTTCCGCGCCACGCGAAATATCGTCGTCGATCGCGTGCACACGAGGTAGCGGATGGAAAAGAGGCATTTCACATTGCGAGGGCGATTGCATTCTGAAATGCCTATATCGCTCGCTGTTGCGGCATTACAGGCAAATTGCTTGGTGAAAGACGGCTCGCCGATTGCGATAACGATTTCCATGGACGTGCGATTACAGGAGATCACATGAACATGCGTATCACGGGAAACAACCTCTCTGTTTCTGAAGCTCTGAGGAGCTATACGGAGCGCAGCCTTCGCGCAGCACTAGCTGGAGTAGTGGGGCGTCTCGAGGAGATTGAAGTGCGCTTGAGCGATGTAAACGGACCTCGCGGCGGCAACGACAAGCTTTGCGGAATACGGGTCGTGCTACGTCGCGCGGGTATTGTGTTCGTTCGAGCGAGCGGTGGCGACATGTATTTAACGGTCGACAGGGCGGCGGCACGTCTCAGATCGGCCCTAGGCCGGCGTCTTGGCCGACATCGATCGAAACGGAGGCGGCCCGACAGCGCTGTTGTCGATGCATTCGCCTGAGCGGCTAAAAAGGAGGAGGAGAACATGCTTAGAGAATGGGCCATTTTCGCGCTCTTGGTGGGGTTTTGGTTGTGGGTGTTGTTCCGATTCTTCGAATGGCGATCGCGAATGGTGCGAGCGATAACCCGAAGCGGGCACGCTGTCAATAGGAGGTCACGACATGGTCAAAAGACTAGCCGTCATGTTCGCAACGGGCCTGATCGCATTAGGAGTGGGAATTGGCGCTGGATTACTGCCGGCGAATCAGGGAATCCAGGCGGCGTTGGCCGCGATTGGCGGTCTGGTGCTATGGGGGATCATCAAGGTGCTGAGTCGAAGCGGGGACATCTGGAAGTTCGAGGTCCCCTATCCCCTTTGGATTGACCGAGACCCGTTCTAGATCGAAGCGCTGGTTCTTTGAACGCCGCTCAGACAAGACTCCCAGGCAGACTCTCCAGCACCTCTCGAGCAAACGCTCTTCGCTTGTCCGTGATGACGGTCAGCAATCTGCCGAACGACTTGCTGAACTTCTCGATCCCTTCTTCCTCCAGCGTGCGGTTCACGTCGGCGAGATCGATTCCTCCTTCCGCGAGCGCGTCCATCACGCGCTCCGAGTCGTTCGCGGTGTCTCGACCAAGCCGTCGCAGAGTCGTCCCGTGATCTTCAAACAGCCTCAAAGGTTCCAGAGGCACCGTCACGATCGTGTCGGGGGCGATGAGGGATTCAACGTAAGACCACGTCCGAATATGCCCGGTTCTTGGTCCCAGTGCTCGCCCAAAGTAGTCGCTGCAGGCCGGCGCCTTTCGCCTCAAGTGACTTCCAGCGCGGGCCGCCAGTAAGATCCAGAAATGTCGCATACGCCAGTTGTGCGCTGGCAATGGCCGCCCTACCTTGCAACGGGAGGAGTGAACCGCCCGTCACCTGAATGTGCTTGTCTACTTCGGTATCGATGCGGCTTACAAAGAACGACGCGACCGAGGCGAGACTGTGAATCGGTTTACCCTGTTCGACACGCGCTTCGAGGGCACGCAGCCATGCTTCTGCGACAGCTCGATAGTGTTCCACCTGAGAACAGAATGTGACGTTGATGTTGATACCCTCGAGGAGGCACCGTTCGATAGCGGGCCAGCCCTCACGGGTACCCGGGATTTCGATCATGGTGTTGGGACGATCGAGAGCCTTCCAGAGCAGACGCGCCTCCTTCACCGAACCCTCGGTGTCGCGAGCCACTCCAGGAGAGACTTCGAGCGAGACGAATCCATCGCGACCGCCAGTCGAGTCATATAGCGGACGAAAGAGGTCGCGCGGCCTCGCGGACATCCTGAATCGCCAGAATCTGGTACATTCTTGATCCGTTTTCGGAGACATCGAGAGTCGATTCAAGTCATTGTCATAATCCGCGCTGCCTCCGATCGCCTGCTCGAAGATGGTCGGGTTTGACGTCATACCGCGGAGGCCGCTATTGATCAGGGCGCGTAGCCTACCTGAACGCGTCATTCCCTGTTTCAGATCGTCCAACCAGACGCTCTGCCTTATGTCCAGCAGGCGCTGCATGTGCGTTCTCATTTGACTGACTACTTTGCCGTGAGCTGATCTCGCGTGAGCCGAATCGCACGTAGTTCCCTACTGACGTCCGCGCGAGAATCCTAGCCTCCAACAACCTCTCGACCAGCGCAGTGCAAGTCGTCCGCTCGAAAAATCCCCTCCACAGCCGCTGCATCTGTCTGAACGTGAGTTGAAGGCCTGGCATCTCCCGAAATTCAACCTGCGCACGCCGCAGCAGGACGTCAAACGACTCCTCCCATAGAGGTGTGAGTTGGTCTGCGCGTTTCATCGTTCTCTCCTTGAGCGGTCTTAAGGCAAACGCCACTCCAAGTTGAGTGAACAAATCACCCAGGATTCGACGAGCAACGCAAGAGTTGTCATTTCAAGTTGTAAGATGTCACTTCACCGAGCAATGGCTTAGGCGACTTCACCTTTTGCCGGCGACGCGGGTGTGCAGGTACCTCACGAGGGGAGGATGTCCAGGCTCCTGCGAAACCATTTTCAGGTTCCGATTGGACAAGGCTGTAACGTTGCAGGCCGAGCGATATAGCCGGGTGGTGCGGAGATGGCAAAGCATTCTCGTCCGTAATAGCCGGAGGGTTGATGGCCGCCTTTCTCATGGGGTGGCTCATGGTGCGTCGGGCCAATCCGACGCGCCGTGCGCTACGACCGCCGAACTGAGAGGCGAACTGGTCGGCGCGCGTGCAGCGTCCTCGACGCTCGTGTGGCGATCTACAGCGTCAACTTCGGCGAAGCGAGTCAACATCTGGAAAACGCCCGGGGTTTGCTTGGTCGCGCAGAGCGAACGGTTCAAACGCCTTGGCCGAGACGACGAAGTGAAACGCGTGCAGGCGGCCCTGGCGACGATCGATGACGCCCAACGCATGGCGGGTAAGCTCGATCAGAGCGCGAACTCACGCGCGGGCGAGGCGGCGAAGATGCTCGCAGACCTGCTGGACGCGGAGGGTAAACGTTGACTGGACCGCGGGCGAAACCTAAGAGTCGCGTCATCGCTTCACTGTACGCCAGGAGCTGACGCGTGAGATCGGCCTTGACGGATTCATACTCGAGAACCCTTCGGCCACCGAACAGAATCTGAATGTGTGGTGGGCGTCCGCCGCCTTTGGATCGACGCACTCGGCACACCAGGTCCACGACTGATCGGGCGGTTCGAAAATCCGTTTCACCTGATAGGGCAGATCGTTATCGCGAATAACCTCGTCAACCATCTTCATCATTGTCGAACTGTTAAACATAGGTGCCCTTCAGAATGCGGCCAAGTCTACGGCTGTGCGTTGAGACAGCGCCGTGCATCTCTCCCTGCATAGTATGTGAAGCCCTGGGCTCTTTGCACGTCTGAGGGTGCCTCACATCAGAGACGGACCGTTCCAAGAACCGCTAGGATGGATTTCTGAGCTTCAGGACGGTGGTACGCGTGCCGCATCCTGGAAGCGGCTGGGGGCGGGGAACCGTTAGAGAGGGTATGACACTGTCACCAAAC
>CAVXJF010000015.1:0-513551 GCA_963762055.1 Vicinamibacterales bacterium | reverse complement strand
TGAACCCGGAATGTCCGGTTCCTTGAAGCGCAGACGACCACTGACCTGCGCAATCAATGTTGGTCGTTCGCGCCGTGGGCGGTGTGCGTGGCCGTGTGGGCAGATCTTGAGCCTCGCGCTGATCGCCGGCGCCGTGGCGGCGCCCGCCGGCGCGCAGCCTGCCTATCGGCACCTACGTATCATCGCGCCCGCGGCCCCGGGCGGTGGCTGGGATCAGACCGCCCGCGCCATGCAACAGGTGCTGCTGCGCGCGGGAATCGTCCATACATCGTCGGTCGAAAATATTCCCGGCGCGGCGGGCACCATCGGCTTGGCGCGATTCATCGGCGCGGAGCGCGGGAACAACGATGTCGTGATGATCTCCGGCCTGATCATGCTTGGCGCCATCGTCACGCACGCGTCGCCGGTGACGCTTCGCGACGTGACCCCCATTGCGCGGTTGACGGGCGAATACGAAGTCATCGTCGTCCCGGCAGCGTCGCCGTTCCGATCGCTGAACGATCTCGTCCGTGCGTTCCGGGAAAGGCCCGAATCGATCTCGTGGGGCGGAGGATCTGCGGGCGGGAGCGATCAAATACTCGCCGGGCTCGTGGCCGACGCGGTCGGCGTGTCTCCCCGGCGCGTCAACTACATCGCCTTCTCCGGCGGGGAGAGTCGATGTCCGCGATTCTCGGCGGACAGGTGTCGGTGGGCATCAACGGCCTGGCAGAGCTCGCATCGCAAATCGACGCTGGTACTGTGCGCGTGCTCGGCATCTCGAGCGCCGAAAGGCTGCCCGGTCTCGCGGCCCCCACGCTTCGTGAGCAGGGCGTTGACGTCGAGTTCGAGAACTGGCGCTCGCTCGTTGCGCCGCCCGGCATCAGCTCTGCCGACAGGGAACGTCTCGAGAAGGCCGTCGATGCCATGGTGCGGTCGGCTGAATGGCGCGAGGCGCTCCAGCGATATCGGTGGATTGATCGCTATCTGACGGGCAACGAGTTCACCCGGTTCGTTCGGGCCGAAGATCAGCGCGTGCGCGCGATCCTGACCAAGCTCGGATTGGGACCAGACCAAGCGACGTCGAGCACCACCAGCGTGTATTCGCTGCTGGTGCTCGCTGGTCTGTTGTTCTTCGCCTGTGTCGCAGTGTTGGAAATTATTAGCGCCCGTTCGGCATCGCCAAAGAGCAGCGACGCTGGACGATCGACGCTGGCCCACCTTCGCGCCCGGCGCTTCGGCGGGCAAGCGATCGACGATGGGGGCCCGCCGCACTGATTGCCGCCGGGATGGCCTTCGATTTGGCGCTGATGGAGAGGGGCGGATTCGTGCTCGCGTCAACGGCGCTCTTCTGGCTGACCGCACGGGCGTTCGATCGGCAACATCCTGGACGCGATGCGCTGTTCGCACTCGGCGTTTCGGCCGGCGCATATCTCGTGTTCGTTCGCGTGCTCAACGTGACGCTGCCCGCAGGATTGATCGCGCGCTGGCTCTGAGCGGCATGGACACTCTGCATGCGCTCAGTCAGGGGTTTTCCAGCGCCCTGACGCTGCCACACCTCGCCTGGGCGTTTGCCGGCGTCACGCTCGGCACCGCCGTCGGTGTGCTCCCGGGCATCGGCCCCGCGCTGACGATCGCGCTGCTGCTTCCGGCGACCTTCACGCTCGAACCGACGAGCGCGTTCATCATGTTTGCCGGCATCTACTACGGGGCGATGTACGGAGGGTCCACCACCAGCATCCTGCTGAACACCCCAGGCGAGACAGCGTCGATCGTCACCGCCATTGACGGCCACATGATGGCGCGCCAGGGACGCGGCGCTGCGGCGCTGACGACGGCAGCCATCGGATCGTTCGTTGCGGGCACGCTCGCCACGCTGGCGCTGGCGTTCTTCGCGCCGCCCCTCGCATCGTTCGCCCTTCGCTTCGGTCCGGCCGAGTACTTCGCGCTGACGGTCGTCGCGTTCACCACAGTGTCGGTGCTGCTCGGCTCGTCGATCGCCAGGGGACTCTTCAGCCTCTTCGTGGGCCTGGCTCTGGGATTGGTCGGCATCGACCAGCTGTCCGGCGAGGCGCGGTTGTCGTTCGGCATTTCTCAACTGCTCGACGGGATCGATGTCGTCATTTTCGTCATCGGATTGTTCGCCGTCGGCGAGACCCTGTTTCAGGCCTGGCGTCACGGACGCGACGAGATGGAGGTCGTCACGCTGCACGACTTCACGGGCATGAGCCGCGACGACTGGAAACGATCGTGGAAGCCCTGGCTGCGGGGAACGGCCATCGGCTTCCCATTGGGCGTGCTGCCGTGCGGCGGTTCCGTGATCCCGACGTTCCTTTCTTACATGGTGGAGAAGCGGCTGAGTCGCGAGCCCGAACGATTCGGGCACGGTGCCATTGAAGGCGTCGCCGGACCTGAGGCCGCCAACAATGCCTCGGCCGCCGGCGTGCTGGTGCCGCTGCTCACGCTCGGTCTTCCCTCGTCTGCCACCGCGGCGATCATGCTCGCCGCGTTTCAGCAGTACGGCCTGCAGCCGGGTCCATTGCTGTTCGCCTCGCGGCCCGATCTGGTCTGGACGCTGATTGCCAGCCTGTTCATCGGCAACGTGATGCTGCTGGTCCTGAACCTGCCGCTCGCCGGCGTGTGGGCGCGCGTCATGCTGGTGCCCAGGCGGCTGCTCTTCGGCGTCATCCTGGTACTGGCGTCGCTTGGCGCGTACAGCCTGAACCGATCGATGCTCGACCTGGCCGTGTTGTATGCCATCGGCGTCTGTGGGTGCGCGATGCGCGCGAATGACGTGCCGATGGCGCCGGCGGTGATCGGTCTGATTCTCGGGCCGATGTCGGAGCAGCAATTCCGCCGAGCCGTGGCGATCGGCGAAGGCGATCTGTCAGTGTTCGTGACGCGGCCGATCAGCGCCGGTCTGCTGGCTGTGGCTGTCGCGGTCCTGGCGGCGCCTCGCCTGCTCGCACGATGGATGCCGCCGCTCGGCGAGACGTAGAATTGGCTCCCGTGCCTGTCATCGATGCGGAACAGGAGACCTACGACGTTGCCGTGCTCGGCGGCGGCAACGCGGGCCTGTGCGCCGCGCTCACCGCGTGCGAAGCTGGCGCCCGCGTCATTGTCGTCGAGAGCGCGCCCCGCCACTTCCGAGGGGGAAACAGCCGCCACACCCGCAACCTTCGGTGCATGCACGCCGGTCCGAGTCAGCTGCTGACTGACTCGTACGCCGAAGAGGAATTTCTCTCGGATCTGATCCAGGTCAGCGGTGACGGGACCAACGAAGCGCACGCGCGTGTGGTCGTTCGTGCGTCAGCGGGTTGCCCTGAGTGGATGCGGCGATTCGGCGTCCGCTTTCAGTCGCCGCTCCGCGGCACGCTCCATCTGGGCCGCACCAACGCGTTCTTCCTCGGCGGCGGCAAGGCGCTGATGAACAGCTATTACGCCGCGGCCGAACGTCTCGGCATTCGGGTGCTGTACGACGCCGAAGTCGTCGGCCTCGAGCTCGGCGACGGACACTTCCGTGCCGCGACGGTGCGGGCAGGCGGGCGCGATCGAACGATTCGCGCCGCTGCCGCTGTGATGGCGACAGGCGGATTCGAGTCCAACATCGACTGGCTGCGCGAGATCTGGGGCAGCGCCGCAGACAACTTCATCATCCGCGGAACGCCGTACAACACGGGCACGCTCCTCCGACTGATGCTCGACGCGGGCGCGCAGTCGGTCGGCGACGCGCGCGAATGCCACGCTGTTGCGGTCGATGCGCGTGCGCCGAAGTTCGACGGCGGCATCGTCACACGGCTCGATTGCCTCTCGCTCGGGATCGTCGTCAACCGAGCACGCCGAGCGCTTCTATGACGAAGGGGAAGACTTCTGGCCGAAGCGCTACGCCATCTGGGGAACGCTCGTGGCCAGGCAGCCCGACCAGATCGCGTTTTCGATCCTGGATGCCAAGGCGGTCGGCCGATTCATGCCGTCGGTATTTCCACCCAAGGCGGCGAGCTCGATCAGGGATCTCGCCACGCAGCTGAATCTGCCGCCCGAAAAACTGGAAGCGACCGTGAGCGCCTTCAATCGAGCGGTGCGACCGGGCACGTTCAACCACGCGGTTCTCGACGACTGCCGGACGGTCGGCGCGAACCCCGAGAAGACGCATTGGGCGCAGCGCATCGACACGCCTCCGTACTGGGGGTACCCGCTCCGCCCCGGGATCACGTTTACCTACCTGGGTTTGAAGGTGAATGAGCGCGCGCAGGTGCTGATGACGGGAGGCGAACCCGCGCGCAATATCTACGCGGCGGGAGAAATCATGGCGGGGAACATCCTGCGGAAGGGGTACATCGCCGGCGTGGGCATGACCATCGGCACCGTGTTCGGCCGCATCGCCGGCGAGGAGGCCGCGCGGCATGCCGCACGCTGACCCCATCGCGCACGGCGAGCACGTGATGACGGTGTGCAATGCGTGCCGATACTGCGAGCAGTTCTGCCCCGTATTTCCGGCGATGGAGAATCGCCTGACGTTCGCCAACGCCGATCTCGTGTATCTCGCCAACCTGTGCCACAACTGCGGCGAGTGTCTCTACAGCTGCCAGTACGCGCCACCGCACGAGTTCGGCATCAACGTGCCGACAACGCTCGCGGAGATTCGCGCGCATTCGTACGAGGCGTACTGCTGGCCGCCGTTCCTGTCGAGCGCCTTCAGGCATCACAACCTGCTGACCGGCCTCGTTCTCGCCGCCGCGTTGATCGCTGTGATGGCTACTGCCGTTCTGATTGTGAATGATCGTCTATTCCCCCGGCCCGTTGGCCCCGGCGATTTCTACGGTGTCCTTCCGCATGACGTCATGGTGGCGCTCTTCGGAGGCGTGTTCGTGTTCGTTGTTGCGGCGATCGGAATCGGCGTCGTCCGATTCTGGCGCGATATTCGGAGCAGCGAAGCACACAGCCCGAGCGCCGCCGATGTTGCGCGCGCGCTCGGTGACGTGCTGACGCTTCGACACCTGCACGGCAACGGCGCCGATTGCACATCGGCTGAAGAGCAGCGGGCTCCGCTCCGGCGCTGGTTCCATCACTGCACGTTCTATGGATTCCTGTTGTGTTGCGCGTCGACGTCGGTAGCGGCCGTCTATCACTCTGTGTTCGGATGGCTGGCGCCGTATCCGTACGGCAGCCTTCCTGTGCTTCTCGGGATGGCGGGAGGCGCAGGGCTGCTGGTGGGGCCGGCCGGGCTGCTGCTCGTGCGGGCACAGAGAGACCCGGCGCTCGGCGATCCCGGCCAGCGCGGTCTGGACGAGTCGTTTATCGCGCTCTTGTTTCTGACCAGCCTCACGGGATTTCTGTTGCTGGCCCTTCGCGAGCGGGCGGTGATGAGCACGGTGCTGGTCGTGCACCTCGGCGTGGTACTCGCGCTGTTTGTCACCCTGCCGTACGGGAAGTTCGTGCACGGTTTCTATAGAACCGCCGCGCTCATTCAGTACGCGATTGAGATACGGCGCGTAGGTGTAAGTAGAAAGTGAAAAGTAGAAAGTAGCAGCCAACCAGGCCGTCGCAGCTAATTCTTGGATATCCGTGGCGATGGCTCGCTGTGCTACTCTCTGGCGCTGCTGGAGATAGATCAGCGGCCAGTTCGAGCCAGCTTGTTGGTATGGCTGCCGGGAGCGTGAAGCGGTCTACTCCAAGATGAGTTAGCGGCCAGTTACTCAACAGGCGTAATGGACTGTTTATGCGGACATCTGTGTTGCGACGCTCGAAGGGAAGGGCAGCTGTCGTAGCCACGGGTACTGCCGTCATGCTGGTACTGGGAGGCACCATCCTGTTCGGCCAAAGTGCTCGCGACCCCGACCCGGCCCGATACGCTGCTGAATCGCTGCAACACTTTCAGGCTCTGCTTCGGCTCAATACGAGCAATCCACCCGGGAATGAGCGCCTCGTCACCGATTACCTTAAGAGTGTGCTCGAGAAGGAGGGCATTCCCGTCCGTACTTTTGCCCTGGAGCAGGCCAGACCAAACCTGGTCGCGCGCTTGAAGGGCAACGGGACGAAGCGTCCCGTCCTGCTGATGGGCCACTCGGACGTCGTGACCGTTGACGAGAAGAAGTGGACGTTCCCACCCTTTGGGGCAACGCGAGACGGCGGCTACATCTATGGGCGAGGAGCGCTCGACGACAAGCCAAGTATTGCCGCGGCATTAATGGCGATGCTGACGCTGAAACGACTCGGCATCCCTATCGACCGGGATGTCATCTTTCTAGTGGAGTCCGGCGAAGAAGGTACCACTCGCGTGGGCATCGACTACATGGTCAACGAATACTTCTCCGAGATAGAGGCCGAGTACTGTCTCGCGGAAGGAGGCGGGGTTCGTCGGGAAGGCGGCGCGATCAAGTTCGCGTCGGTGGGAATGCTCGAGAAGATTCCGCGAACCATCGAACTCGTTGCCCGCGGACCCTCTGCACATGGGTCCGTCCCGCGGACCTCGAACGCCGTGACACGGCTTGCCGCTGCGGTGCTGGCGATCAGCCACTGGGAGGCGCCAATTCGCCTGAACGAGACGACGCGCGAGTACTTTACGCGGCTCGCGGCTATCTCCTCACCTGACGAGGCCACGCATCTGCGGGGTCTCCTGTCTTCTGATCGGCGGACACAGACGGCGGCCATCGAGTACTTCCAGGAGCGTAAACCTGCGTACGTGGCGATGCTCCGCACGTCGGCGTCGCCCACCATCATTCAAGGCGGTCAGCGCTACAACGTTGTCCCTTCGGAAGCCATGGCGACGATCGATGTGCGGCTCCTGCCAGACGAAGATCCCAACCAAATCCTGGCGACTATCCGGCAACTGATAAGCGATCCGGCCGTGGAAGTGCGCTTCGCCCAGCGCGACGGCGCTCCTCGTCCGGCGGGCGGTACGCGGCTCGACACCGAGGCGTTTCGCGCCATCGAGACCGCTGTGAAGAAGCACTACCAGACCACCCTCCTGCCGACCATGAGCACAGGAGCGTCCGACAAAGCGCAGGTGCGCTCGAAAGGTGTGCATTGCTATGGTGTCGGGCCGGCTACGGACGTTGAGGACGGGGCGAAAGGTTTCGGTGCGCATAGCGACCAGGAACGAATTCTCGAAAGCGAACTGCAACGTTTCGCAAGATTCTATTGGGATGTCGTGATAGAGCTCGCTCAAGCGAAGTAGATGACAACGGCGGTCGCTTGGGCGGCCAGGAACATGCGGCACCGTGTACGAAGTTCGTCTCATCTAGGGTCGCAGGTGCGTCGGCCAGACCAACACAGTCGATTCCATCAGTAAGCCGAAGGGAAGTCGCCATGACGCCGCCGGACGGGACTCAACATGGCCACATTGTCGAAGCCAATGGCATAAACATCTACTACGAATCGCATGGCCATGGGGATCCCTTGATCCTGCTCCACGGCGGCTCCCTGACCGGCGACATGTGGCAACCGTATCTGGCTGGCTTCGCCGCGCGCTACCGCGTGATCACTCCGGACATGCCAGGTCATGGTCGGTCCGGCAACCCGACGGGTGCGATGAGTTACCGCCAACTCGCCGATGACATTGTGGCGTTCATCCAAGCTCTTGATCTGCGGGAACCGATCATTGCCGGATACAGCGACGGCGGGCAGGTTGCACTGGAGATTGGCATGCGCCACCCGACTCTACCGAAATCGATCGCCATGGGCGGAGTCTATTTCAAGTACAGCGACGCCCAACGCGCGTTTGTGCGGGACGCGCTCGGTGACGAGACGTCACCTGAGGTGGATACGGCGCGCCTGGCTCGCAATCATCCCGACTGGGCCGCGTGGCTCGACCAAATCTATGGACCGGACAGCTGGAAGCCGCTCTTGGTTCGACTCAAAGCAATGTGGACAACGCCATTGAACTACACGGCGAAGGACTTTGCCGAAGTCGTCGCGCCTACCCTATTGCTGATCGGCGACCGCGACGAACTGGTGCCCGTCGAGGAAGCGGCAGAGATGTATCGTCAGTTAAGTAATGCCGAACTGGCCGTAGTTCCCGACGCCGATCACGGCGCTTTTTTCTCGGCAAAGGTCGCGACCTTCCAATCGCTCATACTTGACTTTCTGCAGCGACGCAGCGCCAGCTAGGCGGCCGACAGGGCCGAAACCTCAGGTCACAGTTCCGCAGGCACTCTGAGCACTGGAGCAGCTATGGAGCACGAATCTTTGCGCGCGAACTCCGGGCAGTTGACGACAGGTCCTGTCAACCGCCGCACCTTTGGTCAGACGCTTGGAATGGCCGCTCTCGCTGGCACGCTGCACGGGCTCGCTGGCAAGGTTTCGGCGCAGCGGAATGACGCCGCACCGACTGACGAGCTGTGCGATCTCAGCGCGGTCGATCTAGTGGCGAAGATTCGGCGCCGGGAGCTATCAGCCCGCGATGTGATGACTGCCCACCTGGCCCGGATTGAACGGATCAATCCGCGCGTGAACGCAATTGTTACGCTCGTGGCCGAACGCGCGCTCAAAGATGCGGCACAAGCTGATGAACTGACCGCTCGTGGCGGGGCGGTCGGCGTGCTGCATGGACTGCCGGTCGCACACAAAGATCTCGTGGAGACGGCAGGCATTCGCACGACACGCGGGTCGCTGTTCTACCGCGACAACGTACCGACCCGCGATGCATTGATCGTCACGCGTATCCGTGCGGCCGGCGCCATCACATGCGGCAAAACAAATACTCCGGAGCTTGGCGCCGGCTCGCAGACATTCAACAGTGTGTTTGGAGCGACACGCAATCCGTATGACCTCACCAAGACCTGCGGTGGCAGCAGCGGTGGCGCGGCCGCAGCACTGGCGTGCGGGATGCTACCGATTGCGGACGGCAGTGACACGGGCGGCTCCCTGCGCAATCCAGCAGCGTTCTGCAACGTGGTCGGGTTGCGCCCATCTCCGGGAAGAGTTCCAGGCAATTCGAGCAGTTGGTCACCGCTTTCGGTCTCCGGGCCGATGGCACGGTCGGTCGGTGATGTGGCACTCTTCCTGAGCGCGATTGCTGGACACGATCCGAGCAGTCCGGTCTCGATCCCGGAGAGCGCCGCCCGCTTCCGCGAACCGCTCGGGCGCGATTTCAAGGGCGTCCGCGTGGCGTGGTGGCAAAGTCTCGGTGGTGTTCCCTTCGAGCCGGAGATCCGCCGCATCATCGACGCCAACCGTCGAGTATTCGAGAGCCTCGGTTGCATTGTGGAGGAAGCTGAGCCCGATTTCGCTGGTGTGGATCTGGCGTTTCCGGCCCTCCGGTACGCTGCCAATCATCCGCAGAACGCGCCACTGGTTCGTGAGCGACCGGAATGGGTGAAGGACACGATCAAGTATGAGGTAGCGGAGGCCGAGCGCCTGACGGGTGCCGATCTCGGACGGGCGATCGCTCGGCAAACGCGAATGTACGATCAGAGCCGGCAGTTCTTTGAACGGTACGATTACTTCGTCCTTCCTGTGACACAAGTTCCGCCATTCGATGTGAACGTGCCCTATCCCACTCAGATTGCGGGCACGCCAATGACGACGTATATCGATTGGATGCGCTCGTGCTGGTATGTGACCTTCATGTCGAACCCCGCGATTTCCGTGCCCGCAGGATTCACGGCAGCCGGACTGCCCGTCGGTATCCAGATCGTTGGCCGCCACCGTGACGAGTGGAGCGTCCTCCAGATTGCTCATGCGTTCGAACAAGCCACACAGCATGGAAAAAAACGCCCGACACTGCTGAGCGCATGACGACAGGGCTAAATCTTGAACGTTAGCCACACCTAACGTCCGATCGGGCGATGACGGGCGTATTACTCCAAGTAGTAGTTAGCCAGACAAACTCAAATGCATCACATTCTCGAAGCACCATCAAGGAAGCGCCGAGCGGAATTTCTGGCGGCTGTGTCGAGGAGCCGTGACCTTCATCGAGGCCTGGTAACGCCACCCCGTACAGGCGAAGCCTTCGAGCGCTATCTTGCGCGACTGCGAGGACCGGCGCACATTGGATACTGGATCCGTTACAAGCGAAGACGAACTGGCCGGTGTCATCACCATCAGTGAGATCGTTCGGGGTGCATTCCAATCTGCATACCTTGGGTACTATGCCTTCGTGCCACACAACGGGCACGGCCGCATGAGTCAGGGCTTACGGGCAGTGCTCGGGGAAGTGTTTCGAGTCCATCGGCTGCATCGGGTCGAAGCGAACATTCAACCCGGCAATGCGGCTTCGCGCGAATTGGTTCGTGGACTCGGATTCCGGCAAGAAGGCTTTTCGCCACGGTACCTCAAGGTTGGTGGTCGCTGGCGTGATCATGAGCGGTGGGCGCTCACGGTCGAGGACTGGCGCCAATATTCCAACGCTGCCTGACAACCCCTTGGAGCCGGCGCGGTCCACGGTCCTGTGCGATTATGTCGCTGCGAGGCGGGACGTTAGACCGACACTATGTTTCCGATTCGACTCAATGACGACGTGGCTCTGGAGCTCCTCGAGGTGCGTCACGCCGACGAGCTGTTTCGCGTCACAGACGCCAATCGGGCGCATCTGCGGCAATGGCTTCCATGGGTTGATGGGGCCAAGGGCCCCGAGGACACCAAGGCGTTCATCCAGTTGGCCCGCAAACAGCTCTTCGACAACAAGGGGTTCCAGACGGCGATTCGATTCCGAGGAGCACTTGTTGGCGTTGTCGGGCATCTTGGAATCAACTGGGCCAATCGGTCGTCCTCACTCGGGTATTGGCTGTCCGAAGGTGCGCAGAGGCGAGGGATTATGACCGAGGCGTGTCGCGCCTACACCAGCCACGCGTTTGCAACATTGAAACTAAATCGGATGGAGATTCGTTGCGCCGTGGAGAACCGGAAGAGTCGAGCGATTCCAGAGCGACTGGCATTCCGTTCTGAAGGCACCATCCGGCAGGCGGAGTGGCTCTATGACCACTTTGTCGATCATGTGGTGTACGGCATGTTGGCATCCGAGTGGGAGCCCACATGACCAGGCGTGGCGCGGCCTTTACTACTGCGCGCTGAGCTGGTAGAACCGCCGCATGTCCACACCACTTTCCCGCCGCCAGCTGCTTGCGGCTGCAGTTACAGGCGCCGCTGCGCTGACCACCGTCAGCCGCGCCCAACAACAAAACTGGCAGTCGGGCAGCGTGCGGCATCTGCTTCCCGGCATCAGTCACAACCGCCTGCTGCTGAAGGCCAGTTTCGTGAAGCCCATCACCGCACCGCCGACGCTCCGGGCGGCCGCCCGGAGAGCAACAGGCGTACGCCTCGACACGGCCGGTGAGTTTTACTCGTTCGACCTTACCGGTCTCGAGCCCGAACAGACCTATCAGCTGATCCTGGAGGACGCCGCCGGCAAACCGCTCTGCGACCCGTGGCCGATTTCAACCTTTCCTAATCCTCAAGCCGTACCGAAGAGGTTCAGGCTATTCGTATATACATGCGCGGGCGGCCATCCCGCCACTGTCAATCCCGACACGAACGGCGCGTATTGGGTGTCCATCGCAAATAGGCGAAAGATGCTCTTGACCGGGCTGTCGTATAAGCCTGATGCCATGATCGCGATCGGCGACCACGTGTATTGGGATCTCCGCTCACCGGTGGGGTCGGTGATGCTCGGCAACGCTCCAGAAGCGCAGAAACTGGTCGGCCAGTTTGTACGCGACATTCCGGTGCTCGGCACCGACAACGAGCGCAAGCTCAAGCTCGTCGCCACTCCGCAGATCTGCGACCTCTACGGCACCGATTTTCGCTCCACTCCGACCTTCTTCGTGCAGGACGATCACGACTACTTCGAGAACGACGAAGCGACCGAGCAGATGGTGACGTTTCCGCCCGACGACTTCATGCTGCGCCTGGCGCGGACGACACAGCGATTGTATTACCCGGAATTTCTGCCAGACGACGGCCGCCCAAGCGGTTTGCCGTCGAGCGGCGCCGCGGACCGCGCCGATGGAGTCTCGGAGTCGTTTGGCACGCTGCGCTACGGCAGGCTGCTGGAGATCCTCATGTACGACTGCCGCCGATACATGTCGCTCGCAGGGCCGGCCGGTGGATTTCTCCCCGAGACCGCTGAGGCCTGGGTAAAGCGGAGGATGACAGCGCAGGAGACGCGGCACGTGGTCAATCTGCCGTCGACCCCGGTCGGCTGGAGTGCGGGCAAATGGGGCGAATGGTATCCCGATCTTCTCCAATCCGACGGACGCCTTGGCGTCGCCAAGCCGAAGTATCTCTGGCAGTCAGGATGGAACCTGCAGCACAACCGTCTCTTGCAGGCCGCATCCGCGATGCAGGGGATCCCGCTGTTTCTGAGCGGAGATTTGCACGCATTGGGCGAGGGGAAGATCCAGGGTTACGGCAACCTCGACTTCCGCCGCAATCCTATCGTTTCGGTGCTGACCGGGCCCGATCAGGTACGGGCCCCAAAGCCTGGCCATCTGCATGGCGTGGCACGCCGCCTCGAACGCCAACCGGAATCGAAGCTCGACGCGGGACTCAATCCTCTCGAGAAAAACGGATTCTCGATCATCGACTTCACTGAAGACCGTCTCGACGGCCAGATGTTCAGCTGGAAGATGGATGAGCCCGAGGAACGGCTGGACAACCTGATGTCTTTTCACCGCTTCAGCGCCACGCGTCAAGTCTGAAGACGCAGTAAGATGCGCAACCATGCGAACGTTCCGCCCTGCGCTCCTTGCTCTCGCGTCATTGGGCGTGTGTGCGTTCGCGATCCCAAGCGCGCAATCTACAGCGGACGTGCCGGTGTTCCTCGTCGATCCGGCCTGGCCGAAACCTCTTCCGAACAGGTGGACCGTTGGCCCGGTCAGTGGAATAGCGGCGGACGCGCGCGACCACGTCTGGATCATTCACCGCGGCGACACGGTCAAGGCGGCCGGCGGCGCGCCGGCCCCGCCCGTCGTCGAATTCGACGCCGCGGGCAATATCGTCCAGACGTGGGGCGGTCCCGGAAGCGGCTACGAGTGGCCTCAGCAAGTTCATGGCATCACGGTCGACGCGAGCGATCGCGTATGGATAACCGGCAACGGCGAGACAGACGCCCACATCGTCGCGTTTACGCGGACGGGAAAGTTCATCAGGCAGATCGGCCGTTCCGGACGGAGCAGCGGGAGCAACGACACGGCGAACCTCGCGCGCGCGACACAGGCGCGCGTGGACGCCGCGGCCTCAGAGGTCTATGTCTCGGACGGTGAACAGGATCAGCACCACCGCGTCATCGTGTTCGACTCGGAAACGGGAGCTTACAAACGTCATTGGGGCGCATATGGCGGGAAGCCGGACGATGCCGCTGCAAAGGCGCCGCTCGACCCGGCCGGCTCCCCTTCCAGGCAATTCGGGAGCGCGGTGCACTGCGTGCGGTTCGATCGCGACGGGCTGGTGTATGTGTGCGATCGCAGCAACAGCCGATTCCAGATTTTCCGCAGGGACGGCAGGTTCGAGAGGGAAGTGTTCGTCGCCAGAGGATCGGGGGGCGCCGGCACGGTTTACGATCTCGAGTTTTCGCCGGATCAGTCATTTCTGTACGTGGCCGACGGCGCGAACCAGAAAGTGTGGATTATTCGCCGCGATGGTTTCGCCGTGGTCGGTTCGTTTGGCGAGCGCGGCGGTGGTCCGGGACAATTCGCCACGTCGCTGCACGACCTGGCGGTCGATGCGAAGGGGAATGTGTACACAGGGGAGGCGGCGGCCGGAGGTCGCGTGCAGAAGTTCGCGTTGAGACCATCGGCAGCGCGCTGACGAGTTGAAGCGGTGAAAGGGCTGACAAACCAATGAAAGGTGCATCATGAGAGCGCTCACGGTAGCGATCGCGTTCGCCGCATGTGGTTTCACTCCCGCAATCGCGGCTGCTCAGCAGCCGGAAGTCGCAACCACCGTCGCGTTCACGGAAGGTCCGGTGTCCGATCGGGACGGGAACCTGTATTTCACCGAGCTGGTGTTCCAGCGGATCATGAAGCTCGATCCGAAAGGCGTGTTGACGGTGTTCCGCGAGAACAGCAACAACGCGAACGGCATGGTGATCGATCCGCAGGGCCGGTTGATCGCCTGCGAGGGCGCCGGCTCCACGCGTTTGGGAGTGGCACAGAAATTCACGCCGCAAGTCACGCGCACCGACTTGCGAACGGGCAAGATCGAGATTCTTGCCAGCAACTACGAAGGGAAGCCGTTTGTCGGGCCCAACGATGTCACCATCGATTCACAGGGCCGGCTGTATTTCACCGACCTGCCCGGCGGCGCCGTGTATCGCATCGACGCGCCCAATCAGGTCACGCGCATTCTCGCCGCGCCGGACATTCAGCGGCCCAACGGGCTTCAGATCTCGCCGGACGACAGAACGTTGTACGTGATTGAAGCCAATCAGGCACAGGGGGGCGCGCGGATGATTCGCGCGTTCGATCTGAGCCCGGCGGGAACCGCGAGCAACCCGCGTGTCCACTACAACTTCTATCCGGGTCGAAGCGCCGACGGCATGAGCATCGACACGCAGGGAAACCTGTACGCATCTGCCGGCATGAATCAGCTGCGCGGGACGTCGGAAACGCTCGACACGAAAACCGGCATCTACGTGATTTCTCCTCAGGGCAAGCTGTTGAAGTTCATTCCGATCGCGGAAGACTTCATTACGAACAACGCCTTTGGCGGGCCGGATATGAAAACGCTCTTTGTGACGTCCGGTAAAACTCTGTATCGAATACAGACGGACATTGCCGGCCTCCCGCGCTGATGCGCCGGGAGTTCGGCCATTTGGATCATCGCGCATCGACACCTTGTCCGCTCGACGTTCTTCAGCAGACTGGAGGCATTGCATGTTCAGGAATAGCTGGTGTGCGCTCGCGATCGTCGGGCAAAAATGGAATCAAGGCGTTCTTTGGCGAGGACGCAGCGAAGTCGAAGGCGGCAGGCATCTCCATCAAGAATGGCAAGGTGACGGGTTCTGGCGTGACCGGTGACAGTGGCTGGGTCAGCGGCAGCTACACGGTGGTCGACGCGTCGGGCGCCACAATTGACAGCGGCAGTTACCTCTCCGTTCATCGCCGGAATGACGGTGAGTGGCCGTACATCCGCGATATCTGGAACTCGGACAGGCCTGCGGCTGCTCCGGCACCTGTCGCGCCAGACAAGAAGTAGACGCCAGGAGGGCCAATGGATATCAGCCGTCGCGATTTCTCGCGCTTGCTTGCATTGAGCGGCTCGATGTTACTGCCGCAGTCGGTGGAGGCCTGGCCGGCACCGTTGGCACAAACGCCGTCGCAGCCGGATGAGCGCTTCTGGCTGTCGGTGCGCGAGCAGTTCCTCATGCCGCCGGGCCTCGCGGTGATGAACGCCGCAAATCTCTGCCCGTCTCCTGCGCCGGTGCTCGAAGCGATGTACCGCAGCACGAAAGACATGGATGGCGATCCGTCGTTCGAGAACCGGGCGAAGATGACCACGGGTAAAGAGGATGCGCGGCGCGCGCTGGCTGCATTCCTCCGGGTGACGCCGGAAGAAATCGTCATTACCCGCAACACCAGCGAAGCCAACAACATCGTTTCGAGCGGTCTGGATCTGAAAGCCGGCGACGAGGTGGTGATCTTTGCAGATAACCACCCGAGCAACAGCGCGGCATGGGCCCAGAAAGCCAAGCGGTTCGGCTACACGGTGACGACGATCGCCCAGCCGAACCCGCATCCGGGCGCGGATTACTACGTGGAAGCAGCGACGCGAGCCATCTCATCGCGAACGCGCGTGCTCGCCTTCACACATCAGACCAGCACCGTTGGCGATGTACTGCCCGCCCATGAGTTGTGTCACCTCGCGCGTGAGCGCGGTGTCCTCACGCTGGTTGACGGTGCGTCGGCGATGGGCTTCATCGATGTCGACCTCGGGAGGATGCAGCCCGATTTCTATACCGCCAGCTCACATAAGTGGCCGTGCGGACCGAAAGAAGTCGGTGTGCTCTTCATCAACGCACGCGCGCACGAAACGATTCATCCCAGCATCATCAGCGCGTATGCCGGCACGATCGGTATTTCGCGGCGGATGGAAGCGATGGGGCAGCGTGATGAGCCGGCCATCATCGGCTTTGCCGAAGCCATCCGGTTCGAGACCAAGCTTGGTCTCCGGGCGATAGAACAACGGGCGCGATCGCTGGCGCAAGGCCTGATTGCCGGACTCGGCCGCATCGATGGCGTGCACATGTGGACGCATCCGGATGCGGCGCGTTCCGGCGCGGTCGTCACTTTTCGGCCGGGAACGCTCGACATCGCCAGGCTCGCCGCCGCGCTCTACAAGAACGACCGAATCGGCTGCGCGACGCGCACCGGCAGCGACCGACCCGGTATCCGGCTATCCCCGCACATCTACAACACGATGGCTGAAGTCGATCGCGCAGTTGCGGCAGTGGCGAAGTACATGAAGCAGGGCGTGTAATGGTTCCAGGTTCCGGGTTCCAGGTTCCAGGTTCCGCGACTCTCGTATCGCTGCTCATCGCATCTGCGGTCGTGGTCGGGCAGGGAGCGCGGACCTATCCAGGCGCGCGAACCGGTGGCAATTACATGCACGCCTACTACCTGCCGCCGGCACCAAGCTCATCCCCATGGGCGCCGTCGTGGTCGCCCGACGGCAAGGCGATTGCCGTCGCGATGACAGGTTCGATATGGACGGTGGATCCGGCGAACGGCGTCGCGACCGAAATCACCTACGACGGGAAGTACCACTCGTCTCCGGACTGGTCACCCGACGGCAAATGGATCATCTACACCGCAGACGATGGCGGGACGGCCATTCAGCTGGGCATCGTCAACGCGGCGACGGGTGAGACCAGAGCGCTCACCAACGACAGTTTCATCTACACCGATCCGGTGTTTTCTCCTGACGGTACCCGCGTGGCGTATGTGTCGACGAAGCCGAACGGCTTTTTCAATGTGTATGTTCGACCGATTAGAGATGGCCAGTGGTCGGGAGACGAAATCGCAGTCACGCGAGACAATAAACACCGCAACTCGCGTTTGTACTTCGGCACGGAAGATCTGCACATCACACCGGAGTGGACACGCGACGGGAAACAACTGCTGCTCGTCTCCAACCGCGGTGTGCCGCTGGGGTCCGGACACATCTGGCTTGTGCCCGCCGTAGCGGGCGGGATAGACGACGCCCGGACGGTGGTTGAAGAGCAGACGCTTTATCGTGCGCGGCCTGACGTCTCGATCGATGGAAAGCGTTTTGTCTATTCGTCCACGCGAGGTGCCGCCGACCAGTTCTCGAACCTATACGTGCAGCCGGTTGGCGGCGGCGAGCCGTACAAGCTCACGTTTTTTCAGCACGATGCATTTCATCCCCGCTGGTCGCCTGACGGCGAGTGGATTGCGTATATCGACAACCGCGCCGGCCTGCCTCAGCTCGCACTTCTGGAGGTCTACGGCGGGGCCAATCGCATCGTGTCGATCGGCGCCCGGCGATGGAAGCGGCCGACCGGCATGCTGTCGCTGCGCACTGTCGATTCCGGTGGACGGACGACTGCCGCGCGCGTTCACCTTACGGCCTCGGACGGGAAGTTTTACGCACCGGCAGATGCATATGCCCGCGTCAGCGCAGCGGGCGATCTGGTGTTTCACTCGAACGGTGAGTTTCGGGTCGAGCTGCCGGCCGGAAAGGCGAGCCTGGTTGCGGTCAAGGGTTTCGAGCACTGGCCGGAGCGTTTCGAAGTCGACATCGTCGCCAACGAGACGACCACGGCTCAACGTCGGATTCAAGCGCATGACCGACATGTCCTCGAATGGATGGCACGGCGGCTCGACACACGTGCACATGAACTACGGCGGGAACCTGCATAACACTCTCGAGAATCTGATGATGATGTCGGCCGCCGAGGATCAGGACATCGTCCTCGAGCAGATCGCCAACAAGGACAACCGCATCCTCGATCATCAGTTCTTCGTGCCTGGGGGTGGACCGCATCCGCTATCGCGCGAGGACATGATTCTCGTGGTCGGTCAGGAATACCGTCCTCCGTTCTGGGGGCATGTGTTCATGTTCGGCCTGCGCGATCATCTGATATCGCCGTTTACGACCGGCTACGAGGGCACCGCCATCGAAAGCCTGTATCCAAGCAATACCGACATGTTTCGCAAGGCGAAGGCACAGGGTGCCTATGTCGGCTACGTCCATGCCTATGCCGGCGAGCGCGATCCGCTCGAGGCCGATCTCGGCGGCGCCAAAGGCGCTGTCGTCGACGCTGCTCTCGGTACTACCGATGCGATCGAGTGGTCCGCGGCCTCGCGCGCGGGTTTTGCGCCGATGTATGCGCTGTGGAACAACGGCCTGAAGGTGACGGCGGTAGGAGGCGAAGATTCGATCAGCAACCTGCACATGAGCAAGCTCGTCGGCTCTCAGCGCACGTACGTGTTTACCGGCGAGCGAGGGCTGAACATGCAGGCGTGGCTCGACGGCATGCGTTCCGGCCGCGCGTTCGTGACCAACGGGCCCATGGTGGAGCTGTCGGTGAACGGCTCGCTGCCAGGTGAGACCGTGAACATCGCTGCGGGCGGCGGCGGCGTCGAGGTGCACGCGCAGGTTCGATTCGATCGTGCCGCTGCAGAAAGTGACGTTGTACTTCAACGGTCAACCGGCCGAGGACATCCCGCTCTCGACCGATCGGAGAAGCGCGGACCTTCGAAAGACGTTGAAGGTCGAGAGAAGCGGGTGGTATCACGTGCGGGCCGAAGGCGCGCCCGCCGATCGGTTTCCGCTCGATACCGGGTATCCGCAAGGTTTCACGAACCCTGTCTGGGTCATCGCCGGAGATCAACCCGTCCGCGATCGTGCAGCGGCAGATTACGCGTTGCGCTGGATTGACAAGCTGCAGCAGCTTGCCGAGGCATGGCCTGGCTGGCGGTCATCGCAAGAAAAGAATCACGTGTACGCGCAGTTCGAAGAGGCGCGGCAGGTTTACCGGCGCCTGGGGCGAGAGGATCGAAGATAGGTGTAACCCGGGCGAGATTCAGGAGTTTGCCATGAGAGTTCAGGTTCTTCTTGCTGGTGTTGCGCTGGCCGCTTTTGCTATCAGGCCCGCTGCGCAGCAGACGGCCGATACCCGCGAGGCGCATTGCGCCGCTGCGCGTGCCGCGGCTGGGACGGAGTACGTCGCGTTGTACAACCGCTTTGCCGAGATTTGTAGTCCCGCCGATCAGCCCCAACGCGGCCGCGGCGCAGGGGCGGGCGCGCGGGAAGTGCCGGCGCGTGATACCTGGTACCACCCGCCGGCAAAGGTGTTCGACAACCTGTACTTCGTCGGCACGAAGCTCCACAGCGCGTGGGCGCTCCAGACATCCGACGGTCTCATCGTCATCGATGCGTTGTTCGACTACGCCGTGAAGGATTCGGTGGTCGAGGGTCTGCGTACGCTCGGTTTGAATCCGGCAACGATGAAGTATCTGATCATCAGCCATGGTCACGGGGATCACCACGGCGGCGCCAAGTATCTGCAGGACGAGTTCGGCCCGCGCGTGGTGATGGGTGGACGACCGGATTGGGATCTTGTCGCGAAAAATCCGCGCGACCCGGCTCCACGCCGAGACATTGCCGCATCCGATGGGCAGAAAATCACGGTCGGCGACACGACCGTGACGTTGTACTCCACACCCGGACACACATCCGGGACGTTCTCGCTCGTCCTACCGGTCAAAGACGGCGGGCGTCAGCATCTTCTCGCGACGTGGGGAGGCACGGCGGTCGGCCGCAATACGCCGGCCGCAGCAGTGAACGAGTATGTAGACTCGACGGTCCGCTACGGAGCGCTGCTTTCGAAGCTCGGTGTCGAAGGCATCATCTCGAACCATACCGACTACGACAGTACGATCGCGAAACTGCAGGCGCTTTCCCTGCGCAAACCTGGCGAGCCGCATCCGTTTCTGACAGGTCCTGCGTCCGTCAGGCGCTACATGACCGTCGCCGAAGAAGTCGGCCGGGCTACACTTGCCGCATCAGCGGGTCGGTGACGTTCAGAGATGCTCAAGAATGACACACCCGAAATACCCTTACACCGTCGACAACGGAAGCGGCGAGCTCCTCACGTTTACCGGTGTTACAACAGGACCGAACGGTGAGCGCTTGGAAGCCGACGGCGTCGCCCAGCCCGGCGCCGGGCCGCCGATGCATGTGCATTACCTTCAGGCCGAAGGAGCGCGTGTCGTGCGCGGACGGCTCGGATATCAGCATCCTGGTGGCGAGCCGCAGTTCGCGGGGCCAGGTGAAGAAGTCGTCTGGCCCGCCGGCACTGCGCACAAGTGGTGGAATGCAGGCACCGACGAGCTGCGCCTGACCGGCTGGTGCAGTCCACCGGACAACATCGAGTTCTTTCTCAGCACGCTGTTCGCATCGACGAAGGCGAACGGCGGATTGCGACCGGGACTCTTCGACGCGGCGTTCCTCGCGACGCGCTATCGGACCGAGTTCGCGCTGCTCGAGTTGCCCGCCGTCGTGCGCCACGTCGTGATTCCAGTTGTCTATTTCGCAGGATCTCTTCTCGGGAAATACAAGAAATTCAAGGGCGCGCCGCCGCCGGTCTCGCCCAATCGCGCCAGGGAGAGCGCTCGTGGCCGTTAGAATAGGCTCACGTCACAGACCTATGAAGAGCGCATGCCGGGCCGTACTCGTGGTCATCGCGGGCCTCCTGGTGCTGCGAGCTCAGGAACCTCGCTACGACCTGATTGTCAAAAACGCGCGAGTTGTCGACGGCACAGGCAGTCCTTGGTTCCGTGGCGAGATCGGCATACGCGGCAATCAGATTGCGGCCATCGCGCAACGTATCGACGCCGAAGCGAGCCGGATCATCGACGCCGCGAACCAGGTCGTCGCTCCCGGCTTCGTTGACATTCACGTTCACGCGCTCGGCGGGGCGGTAGGGCAGCCGCCTGCGGTGTTTCCCATCGTCGAGGTTCCCACCGCGGACAACTACGTGCGGCAGGGGGTGACGACGCTCATCTCGGGCCCCGACGGCTTTTCGCCGGTTCCGCTGCGCCCTGCGCTCGAACTGATTGCCAAGACCGGAATCACACCGAATCTCGGGACATTCATCGGGCATGGTTCCGTTCGTAACGCGGTGTTCGGCAGCGTCAACCGCGCACCGGATGCAGACGAGCTCGCGCGCATGCGCACGGTGGTGCGGGAGGGGATGCGCGACGGCGCGTTCGGATTGAGCACCGGCCTCTTCTACGTGCCCGCGACGTTCAGCAAGACAGATGAGGTGATTGAGCTCGCAAAAGTAGCGGGCTCGATGGGCGGAATCCACATTTCCCATATCCGCGACGAAGAGCTGGGAGTGGAGGCGAGCGTTCGCGAGACGATCGCGATCGGGGAACAAGGCGGGTTGCCGACGCAGGTCACCCATCACAAGACGATCGGAAGGGCAACCTGGGGCAAGACCGTTGGCACGCTTCGGCAGATTGACGAAGCGAGGCAGCGAGGTGTGGATGTCACGCTGGATGTGTACCCCTACCCTGCGTCCGCCACCTCGATCTCGGCCGCGCTGATGCCAACGTGGGCGCAGGAAGGGAGCCGCGCAGACGTCTTGAATCGCCTGCACGATCCTGTGACGCGCCGCCGGATCATGGTGGAAACGATTCGGATTCTTCTCGATGGGCGAGGTGGTGGCGACGCGCGAAACGTCATGGTTTCCCGGTGCGACTGGAATTCATCGCTGGCCGGTCAGCGGCTCGACGATGTTGCCGTGACGCGAGGCAAGTCGCGCTCGGTCGAAGATGCTGCCGACACCGCGTTGTGGCTCGTGGAGAACGGCGACTGTGGCGGAATCTATTTCGCCATCAGCGAGGAGGACATCCAGCGCGTTCTGAAGCACCCGGCATCGATGGTCGCGTCCGATGGCCAGGTCGTGTTATTTGGCCGCGCCAGCCCGCACCCACGCAGCTACGGCACCTTCGCGCGTGTCCTCGGCCGATACGTGCGCGAGCTCAAGGTTCTCGCGCTCGAAGAGGCGATTCGCAAGATGACATCGTACCCGGCGCAGCGCATCGGGCTCAGCGATCGGGGCCTGCTCCGCGCGGGGATGAAGGCCGATCTCGTGATTTTCGATCCGGAAGCCGTCCGCGACATGTCAACCTTCGAGCAGCCCCACCAATACGCTCAGGGTGTCACCACCGTCCTTATCAACGGACAAGTTGTGTTTGAGAACGGAATGATGACCGCTGCCCGGCCGGGCCAAGTACTGCATGGACCCGGGCACGCGCGATGAACGCGTTGCTGAGAGCATGGTATTCACGAAACGTCTTCGCGAAGGCGTGCGCCGCGGCCGCATCAGATGCAGCGTTCGCATCTGGACGCGGCCTCACGTCAAGGCAGGCGGCCGCTATCTCATGGACGAGGGCCACATCGTAGTGGACTCCATCGTGCCGATTCGCCTGAAGGACATCACCAATGAGCTCGCGCGCGAATCGGGCTTTCTCGATGTGAAGGACTTGCTCGGGACGGCAAAACACGGCCGTGGGAACAAGGTCTACTTGATCCGGTTCCACTATCTGCCGCCAGGCGCGTGGGACCGCTGATTCGAGAAGCGCATGGCACTCGTCGTTTTCCTGAGAGGCGTCAACGTTGGTGGTCACAAAACCTTCAGGCCATCCCTGCTCGCCGGCCAGCTGAAGCATCTCGACGCAGTCAGCATCGGCGCGGCAGGCACCTTCGTGATTCGGCGTCCCGTCCCTCTCGCGCTCCTGCGCGATGAGTTCGCACGCAGGCTGCCCTTCGAAGCCACCATCGCGATCTGTCAGGGTCGTGAGATCGTCCGGCTCACGTCTCGCGACTTCTTCCGGGATCACCCGGTCCGCCCCGGGGTGGTCCGTTTCGTGAGCGTGTTCTGCCAGTCGCCTCGGTCGGCGCCGTCGACTCCCTTGAACCTGCCCTCCACCGGCAAGTGGCTTGTCAGAGTTCTCGCGAGAGACAATCGGTTCGTCGTAGGCGTCTACCGGCGCCAGATGCAGGCCATCCGTTATCTCGGTACGCTGGACCGGGTCTTCGGCGTGCCAGTGACGACGAGGAACTGGAACACCATGCTGGCGATCGCCGAGGCGCTGGATCGTCGGGAGCGCTGAGATCCCTATTACAATCGGTCGGGTATGCCCAACCCCGGAGCGTGAATGCATCACACTCGACTTCTCAGCGCGATCGGCGTGAGCCTCTTGTTGGCTGTGGTTGCCGGAAGCCAGGCGGTGGCCCCAAAAGAACTGTCCGCGGCGCTGCGGGACCACGTGAAGAGCGGACGGTTCGGGATTGTCACGTCCATCAGGGGACTGCCGCTGGGTGTCCGCGCCGAACTGCAGAAGCTGTTCCGGAGCAAAACGCTCGACATCGCCGAGTCCGGGGCCGAGTTTCAGCTGTCCGACGTGGTCATCGATCCGGACATCCCGATCCGCCGGCTGGTCGCGGCAGGGTGCACGCTCGACTATTGCCTTGTCTATTACGAGCGCGGCGGCGGCACCCACACCTGGCATGTAGCGCTGTTTCACTGGACGCCGGAGGCGACCCGCTTCGAGTGGGGCGGTACCGCGCCGGGCGGCCTGGCGACAATCGACGACGTTCGGAACGCGGTCGTGTCCGGGGTAATCAAAGGTCCGGGAAAATCTGGTAGTTCGCCGATCTTCCGCCGGCCTGTCAAAACGTGCGCAATGAGTCTGAAGCAGGTGACACAGCTCATGGGAAAAGTACGCATCAGCAGTTTTTCGATTTCGGCCGACGGCTACGGTGCCGGGCCGAACCAAAGTCTCGAGAACCCGCTCGGTGTTGGCGGGACGCAGCTTCACAACTGGGCGTTTCCCACACAGACGTTTCAGCAAAACCTGTTCGGGGACGGCGGCGGCAGGACGGGCATCGACGACGAGTTTGCCGCGCGGGGGTTTCGCGATGTCGGCGCATGGATTATGGGCCGAAACATGTTCGGCCCGGTGCGGGGCCCATGGCCGGACGATGCCTGGAAAGGCTGGTGGGGCGACACGCCGCCGTATCATGTGCCGGTGTTCGTGCTGACGCATCATGCCCGGCCTCCGATCGAGATGGATGGCGGCACGAGTTTTCATTTCGTCACTGGCGGCATCCACGATGCGCTGTCGCGCGCGCGCGACGCTGCGAACGGCAAGCGACATCCGGATCGGCGGCGGTGCTTCTGTCGTGCGGCAATACTTTCAAGCAGATCTCGTCGACGAGGCGCATTTCGCGATCGTTCCGATATTGCTCGGTTCCGGCGAACATGTCTTCGGCGGGCTCGACCTGACCGCGCTCGGCTTTGAAGTCATCGAACACGCCGCGACCGACGCTGCGATGCACGTTGTGGTTGCAAAAGCGAATAGAGCGGTTTGAGCTCCAGATCCTGAACACGTCACGCGGGAGAATCACATGCGCAGCGCCGCGATCTTCCTGGCCGGTCTCTTCATTGGTCTCGCGGTTCAGAGTGGTTCGGCGCAGATACCTGATATCGTCCGGCTGAACCACGTCGCTATCGCCGTGAACGACTACGCCGGAGCGACCGAGTTCTACGCGAAGCGCCTCGGATTCCGCGAGGCGTTCTCCTTTCGGGATGCCGGCGGATCGCCCTACTTCACCTACTTTCAAATCAACCGCGAGACGTTTCTGGAAGTGATGCAGGCCACGCCGGAGCGGCCGGCCGGGTGTCCGCACTTCGGCCTCGAAGTGCAGAATCTCGATCGGCTGGTCGAGCGGCTCTCGACCGCCGGCGTGAAGGTACGCCCGGCATCCACCAGCCCGCGCACCGGCACGCGCATCGCTGTCGCAGAAGCGCCCGGCGGCATCAACATCGAGCTGCTCGAGATGGGCCCGGGCAGCTTGCACCGAAAGGTGATTGAGTCATGGAGATAAAGATGGCGCACGTTGCAAGCCGCAGAACGTTTGTCAAACAGGCTGGCCTCATCCTCGCGGGAGTGCACGCTGGTCCATGGGGCAACCTCGTCGTTGCGGCCGACGCAACTGATGCCATCGCCCACGACGTCATCGGGGAAAGTCCGCGGGACGGTGGTCCAGGACATCAAAATCTTCAAGGGGATTCCTTACGGGGGAACGACGGACGGAAAAAATCGCTTCATGCCGCCGACGAAACCTGCCGCATGGACCGGCACGCGCGATGCCCTCGCCTTCGGACCCACAGCCCCGCAAACGGTGGGGGCCGCTGCCGGCAGACCGGCGGGTCCTGCCGAGGGAGAAGATTGCCTGGTACTGAACGTGTTCACCCCGGCGCTCGGCAACGGCCAGAAGCGGCCGGTCATGGTGTGGCTGCACGGTGGCGGCTTTTCCACCGGATCGGGCTCCGGGCGGATTCTCGACGGTACGAACCTGGCGCGCGCCGGCGATGCCGTGGTGGTCACGATCAACCACCGCCTGAATGTCTTCGGCTTCACGTACCTGGGAGAGGCGCTGGGTTCGGATTTCGCGCTCTCGGGCGCCGCAGGGGTGCTCGACATCGTCGCGGCACTCCAGTGGGTGCGCGACAACATCGATCGCTTCGGGGGCGATCCGAACCTCGTCACGATCTTCGGTCAGTCCGGCGGTGGCAGAAAGGTCGCCGCATTGATGTCGATGCCGGGCGCGAAAGGGCTGTTCCATCGCGCCATCATTGAAAGCGGCGCCGTGCTCCGTCTGACGGAGAAAGCCGACGCGGTCCATTACACGTCACTTCTTCTTTCCGAGCTCGGCCTGAAGGCCGGTCAAGTGCGTGAGCTCCAGAACACGCCGATGGCTCGTCTGCTGGCGGCGAACGCAGCGGTGCTCGAAAAGCTGACCGTGCGACCGCCGGGCTGGACTGCCAATTCACCGATGGTTGACGGCAAGGCGCTGCCCGGCCATCCGTGGGATCCTGCGGCGCCGGCTCTTTCCGCCGGCATTCCACTGCTGATTGGATATGCGCGAACTGAAGAAACGTTGTACGACAGGCCCACGCCCGAGAAGCTTGCGCTCGATGAAGCCGGCCTGAAGCAGCGGGTAACCGCGCGCCTCGGTGCCAATCCCGATCGCGTCATCGACGCATACCGCAGGGCACATCCCGATGCGACTCCGTGGGACCTGCTCATCCTGATTGCAACCGATCATCCACGCGGGACCTACTCGCGAGAAATGGCGAAGCGCAAAGCCAATCAAGGCGCGGCCCCCGCCTACATGTATCGCTTCGACTGGGAGACGCCCGAGGGCGGCGGGCACATGCGCTCGCCGCACACGATCGAAGTGCAGTTTGTCTTCAATAACATCGCGCTCGGAGGACCGCTCATCTCGCAGCGCAAGGACGCATATGCGCTCGCCGAGAAAGTGAGCGCGGCGTGGGTGGCGTTCGCCCGCACCGGCAATCCGAACGTGCCGCAGCTGCCGCGCTGGCCCGCGTATTCGGCCGGGCAACGCGACACCATGTTGTTCAACAACGACACCAGGGTGGAGCAGGATCCCGGCCGGGAGCCCCGTCTTGTCATGGAACAAGTCCTCGGCCTGGCGTGATTGCGAAAACGGGATGTGAATCGCGCATGCGACATCAAGGAGGATGCTGATGGATCCGGTCAGACGAAAAATACTGAAAACGGGTGCCGCGGCCACCGTGATGGCCGCAGCGCCGCGTGCGCTTGCGCAGCAGGCCGGGCAACGAGGAAGCTTCTATGAGAAGGGGCCCGTTCGCATCTACTACGAAGAAACCGGCTCGGGCGTCCCGTTGTTGCTCATCGCCGGCGGCGGACTGAACTCGACCATCGCCGGCCTGGCCAACCCGTTCAACGCGATCGAGGAGTTCAAGGGCGAATACCGCTGCGTCGCGTCGGACCTGCGGAACGCATACAGCGGCAGGTCGATCGGCCCGCTCGAGATCGACCGGCCGTGGGATGCCTATACCGACGACCATCTCGGCCTGATGGATCATTTGCGGATCGATAAGTTCATGGTGATGGGCTTCTGCATCGGCGGTCCGTTCATCTGGAATCTTCTGAAGCGTGCGCCGGACCGCATCACTGCCGCTGTTCTGGCTCAGCCGAGCGGATCGCGTCCGGAAATGCGCGATCTCTTCTATGACACCAACATGAAGGGGTGGGGCCCCGAACTGGTGAAGCGCCGTCCAGAGATTACCTTGGAGATGGTGGACAGGTTTCTCACGCGAATGTACCGAACGAATGCCGACTTCGTGTTCACCGTGACGCGCGACTTCGTGCGCACGTGCCAGACGCCTGTCCTCATTCTGCCCGACGACATCCCGTCGCATCCGTATGCTGTTGCCATGGAGGCGGCCATGCTTGCGCCGAAGGCCGAGGTGAGCATGTTTCCGTGGAAGGAACCGAAAGATCGAATTCCCCTGGCTGTCCGTCAGATACGCTCCTTTCTGCGGGCGCATCGCCCCGCCGTGGTATAAGAGCCGCCAAAGCCAAACATGAAGTCGCCACGATTTCAGACAGGAAGTTGATGCCGGACTGCATCCAGGATGGAAGGGGACTGAAAGCCCGACAGCCGGGCAGATCTTTAGCATCGCCGTCGTCTAACAGCAGCGGAACGTGATCCATCCCTTCGGTGTCCTGCGTGAGTACCTTCAGGAGCGGGCGTCCTTCACGGAAGCGGAGTTGGCGTTCATCGAGACGATGTTCGTGCACGCGCGTCTTGGCGAGCACGAATTCCTGCAGCGCGCGGGCGACGTCGCCAAGTACGCGGCGTTCGTCGCCAACGGCTGCCTGAGAAGGTACGTCATCGACGCGCAAGGTAAGGAGCACATCATCCAGTTCGCTCCCGAGACGTGGTGGCTCGCCGATGCAACGAGCCTCGCGAATGGCACGCCTTCGCAATATTTCATCGACGCTATCGAAGACACTGACCTGCTCCTGATCGATACTCAGTCCCACGAAACGATCATTGAAAAAGTCCCTGGCTACGCCGATGCCTTTCGCAGAGGACTGCAGAAGCACGCCGCGTCCAGGGACGAGCGCATCGTCAGTTCGTTGAGTGCGTCGGCGCAGGAGCGGTATATGGCGTTCCTGAACACCTACCCGTCAATCGCGACCAGGGTTCCGCAGCGGATGCTGGCGTCCTACCTCGGCGTGTCCCCTGAGACGATCAGCCGCATCCGAAGGAAGCTCGCGGGTAAGTAGCGCGGGCGGCTGCGAAGGCAGCCCCAGCAGCAGGGCCAGCGTCGCCCAACTCGTACCGGCTGCCGAGATCCACTGGTGAGTGCCGTGGGGGAATCCGCTGTCCTTCGGCAGTTGCACCGGAAACGCACGAGTACGGACGAGCCATGATCCGTCTGGAAACTGCGTCCGCAGGAGAAAGCCCAGCCCTCTTTGGTATTGCGGTCCGGAAACGGCGAGCCCTGCGGTGTGCAGCGCCACCAGCGCCTGACCAGTGGCATAGGCATCTGTTTCGAGTGTTGGTAGCTGTCCCCACCCTCCATCCTGTCTCTGAAGCGTAAGCAGCGATGTCATCGACTTGCGTATGTCGTGCGGGCGCGCGTGCCCCCACGTCAGGCCCAGCAACTGCATCGCGTGCTCCTCGGTGGTGTGTGGCTTTACCTCGCGCAGCCATTCGACTGCTCGTGCCACTCGAGCGTCCTGTGGTGGGCCGTATAGCTGGATTGCGCGCACGCTCAAGGCGGTGGCGGTCACGTCGCTCGATTCGAGCGGCGGTCTGATTGGGGGCAGAGTGTGAAAGCGGCCGGTGTCGTCCTGCCACGCGGAAATGATTTGCGCCATGGCGTCGGTTACTTCGTCGCGCGGGTAGCCCGTGGCGGCAAATCCAATGAGCGCATAACTGAGAGCGATGGGCGGGTCCGGAATGCGGTCTCGGTTCCGCAGTCCCTCGGCAACGACGGTTTTGAATTGTGCGATCACCGATTCAATCTGCTGGCGCTCGGCCGCCAGGTCTACGTCGAAGCCACGTGTGCGGGCGACCTCGAACGCCATCTGCGGGAGCGACTGGTGATGGCACGAGTTGCACTTCGACACAGTCGCGAACTGCGCTCCACTTCGCTGCAGGAGCGTCAGAGCCTTCTGCGCCGACGAGCGCATTTTTCCTTCGCTCGAACTGCCGGCCTTTCGCAGCGAGGCAACCGCAGGCGTTTCTCCCCGGCGCGCCGCCCAATCCAGTGCCGTCTCTCCGGCCTTGTTGGCAGCGAGCGGGTCGGCACCGAGAACGATGAGCGCATCGACCATCGCCGCATCTCCGTTGTCATTGGAGGCGGCCCACATCAGCGCGGTGGCGCCTGAGCGGTCGCGAACGTTCAAATCGGCACCCTTTGCCGCCATCAGCCGCACGAGCTCGACCTGCTGGCGGGCTGCCGCCAGAATCACCGGCGGAAGGCCGGCGAAACCTCCCTCGTTCGGATCGGCGCCCTCACGCAGCAATCGAGCCGCCTCGGCTGCATCGTCGTGCAGCAGCGCTCCAATAAGCGCCGTTTGCGGCGTGAAATCCGGGATTTGCGCCGCCAGGCTGCCTGCCATCACCAATATCACCGCGACCGTTGCGAACACTCTCATTGCTGTCTCCATTCGTTGGTTCAACATCGCCGAATACGAGACCCAAAGTAGCTCGACGGTTGCGAGTGGCCATTGATCTGGATCAAGAAATGAACGGCTTGCGGATAGAATCTGCCGCATGCATCGCACAGCCATTCTTCTGCTCCTGCTGACTTCGTCCGGGCTCGCCCAGGAAGGCGGGGCACTGCTTTCCGTGGATCACTACGTGCGCGTGAAGTCCACGGCGCCCGGCATGGCTGGTCAGACCGCGCAGATCTACGTGCGCGAGGTCGTGCACCAGGGCACCGCGCTGCGTGGCCGCCAGGCCGCGGGCAATGTGGTGCTGTTTGTGCACGGCGCTGGCACGCCAGCCGAGGTGTCGTTCGACGTTCCGTACAAGGACTACAGCTGGATGGCCTATCTAGCGAAGGCGGGATTCGATGTGTTTTCGATGGACATGACAGGCTACGGCCGGTCTACGCGCCCGCCAGCGATGAACGATCCGTGCAACCTGTCGAAGGAGCAACAGGCTCGGTTCATTCCTCAGTTGCTTGCCGCAGCGTGTGCGCCGTCCCAGGCCACGGCAATCACGACGATGGGATCCGATTGGAACGACATCGGAGCGGTCGTCGATCACTTGCGAGCGCTGCGCGGAGTCGAGCAGGTGTCGCTCGTCGCCTGGTCCCAGGGCGGGCCGCGCGCGGGCGGGTATGCAGCCCGCAATCCGGCCAAGGTTTCGCGCCTGGTCGTGCTGGCGCCTGCGTACAACCGTTCAGGACCACTCGAGGCGCCGAACCCGCTGCCGTCGAGCAACGCTCCGATGAACGTGCAATCTCACTCGGATTTCACCGCCAACTGGGATCGGCAGGTCGGCTGCCCGAATCAATACGAGCCAGCGGCGAGCGCCTCCGTGTGGAATGAGATGCTCGCGTCCGATCCCGTTGGCGCGACGTGGGGGACTGGAGTCCGCCGCGCGCCGCAGGTACCGACGTGGGGCTTCAATCAGTCGGTTGTGGCAAAGATGCAGACGCCCTTCCTCATGGTCGCGGGCGTGCACGACAAACAGGTGATGCCCGACCGAGTAAGGGAGCTGTTCACCGATCTAGGCTCGAAGCAGAAGGTGTTGATTGATCTTGGCTGCTCGTCCCACAACGCGATGTGGGAGAACAACCACCTGCTGTTGTTCAAGGCCTCGCTCGAGTGGTTGAGAGACGGCAAGGTCAATGGAGTGTCCGAGGGCGAACTGAAGCTCGGCTACTAACCGCCGCCCACGGACGTCCGGCGCTACTTGAGCCGTTTGATCCTGAGATTTCGGAATTCCACGAATGCACCAGCGGGATCTTCCGGATGTGCGGACTGCAGTCCGATTGCTCCCGCCGCGCGGCGCGAATCCCTTGCGTCGATCACCTTCACTCCGTTGTACAGCACGACGATGTGATCGCCTCGGAGCGTTGCTTCGAACGAGTTCCACCGATCGGGCAGAATTTTGGTTCCCTCGGGCGCGTTCTGGACGTTGACGATGCTGCCGGTCAGGTAGGATCCTCCGGTGCGGTCGGTGAGCAGTTTGTCTCGAATCTGAAGCTCGTAGCCGGCAGGCTGCGGCCGTCCCTGACGAAGCATCAGGGCGGAATTCACGGCGGGATGGGCGCGAAATTCGGCCCGCAACACGAAGTCCGAGAAATCTTCTTTGGTCAGCAACGTTTGCCCGGGCAGGGTCTGCTCGTTGCGAATGACGCCGTTGACGGCCCGCCACACTTTTTCCTGGCCGGCCGGTACGATGAACTTCGTGAGCGCATGGCCGTCGAATAACAGCTCGTAGCCCTCCTGATGTTCGCCGGGAGTCAGAGTGTTCGGCGCGGGATTCTGCTGCGCCGCGGCCGAAACCAGTGTGAGTGCGAATAGACCGGCAAACAGAGCAGTGGTCGCGCGTGTCATGTGATCTCCTTTTGGTGCTTGCGCTGAGTATATTGCCAGGCGGCGGTTGCGACGCATGTGATGATATGGCGTGCTCCTCGCACTGTCCGTCCTGCTCGTTCTCATTGGACTGGCTGGCGTGGTGCTGCCCGGGCTCCCGGGGCCGATCCTGATATTCGCCGGCCTGGCTCTGGCGGCGTGGAGCGATGGATTCGCGCGGGTAAGCGTGCTTACGATTGTCATCCTCGCGGTTGTGACGGCCGCTACCTATCTGGTCGACATTGGCGTGATGGCGCTCGGGATGAAACAGCTTGGCGCAACCAGACGCGCCGCGATCGGTGCCGCGCTTGGGACTCTCGCTGGCGTGTTCCTCGGTTTGCCCGGACTGATCCTCGGACCATTCGTGGGCGCGGTGCTCGGTGAGCTGACTGTTCAGCGGGATATCCGAATGGCTGGGCGGGCCGGGGCAGCTGCGTGGATCGGGTTCGTTCTCGGTACGGCCGCGAAGGTGAGCCTGATCTTCGTCATGATCGGCGTCTTTCTCGCCGATTGGTTTGTCATATGACGCACACTCGCCGCGACTTTCTCATCGGCGCCGCCACGCTGGCCACGGCCGCGCTGTCGGACCGGGCGGTGAGCGCTGCACAGAGCCCGTCAGGACAGGTATGGAACAGCGGCGATGTTGCGCACCTGTTGCCGACGGCGAGCCATGAGCGGTTCTTGATTAAGGCGTCGTTCAAAGGACCACATCGCGCGCCGCCGGTGCTTCTGATCGGTTCCAGGAAAATTCCTGGACGCGCCGGGGACACGCTCGGGTTCTTCTGGGGCTTCGATGTGGCCGGCCTCGAGCCGGGTCGTCCCTACACACTGCAGATCCTCGATGCACGTGGCGGTCCGCTGTGCGATCCGTGGCCGCTCGCGACGTTCCCGGCGCCGGCCGACAGTCCGAAAAATCTCCGGCTCCTGATCTATTCCTGCGCGGGCGGCCACGACATCCTGCCCGACCACAGGCCGACCGACGTCAGCACACACCGCTTTCTGACGCTGGCCGTCCGGCGGCGCATGCTTGCGCGCGCAATGTCATTTGCCCCCGATGCGGTTGTCGCCAACGGAGACCACATTTATTGGGATCTGCGCACGGTCCGCGCCGATCTGCTCGGCGCATCGCCGGCGGCGAAGGCTTATGCGGGAGTTTTCGATAGAAGACAGCGCGCACTCGGGACGGCCAACGAGCGGGTTCTCACGAAGGCCGTCGGCCCGCAGGTCGCCGATTTGTACGGCACGATGATGCGGTCGACGCCAGTCTTCTTCCTGCAGGACGACCACGACTATTTCGAAAACGACGAAGCGGACGGTAAGCTCGTGACCTTTCCGCCCGATCAGTTCATGCTCGATCTGGCGCGGGCGTCCCAGCTGTTGTATTACCCGGAGTTCCTGCCCGACGCGCATCGTGGCCGCGACCTGCCGTCGTCCTCCTCGTCGGACCGGCCAGCTGGCGTTTCGGAGAGTTTCGGCACGCTGAGGTACGGCAGGCTGCTCGAATTGCTGCTGTACGACTGCCGGAGATACATGACGCTGACGGGCCGCGGCGCGACGTTCGTGCCGCCGCCCGTCGAACAGTGGCTCGCGGCGCGGATGGCGAGCTCTGACGCGATCCATGTCGTCAATATGCCGTCCACGCCTCCAGGCTGGAGCGCCGGCAAGTGGGGCGAGTGGTACGCGGACATGGACGACGGCAAGGAGCGCTTGACGACGAAAATTCCCAAGACGAACTGGCAATCTGGCTGGCGGCTTCAGCACGATCGCCTGCTGGGCGCCTCGTCGGCGATGCGCGGCCGCATTCCGCTTTTCATCAGCGGCGATTTGCATGCGCTCGGCGAAGCGCGGATCCTCAAGACGTCCGATATCGACCTGGGTTCGAACCCCGTAATTTCCGTCTTGCCGGGTCCGGTTGGCACCGGGCGTCCGGGGTGGCCATCTCTGGTGCGAGGCCTCAGGGCGCTGCCGCCGGCAGGCCTCGAGGTGGAGGAAGGACTGCCCACGCTCGAAGAAAACGGCTTTACGATCGCCGACTTCACACCGGAGCGCGTGACCCTTCGCTACTTCCGTTGGAAGCTCGGGCGGCCGGAAGCGGCGTTGGATACACTCGAGCCGTTTCGAGTGACGAGTCTGGACGTGCGTTGATGGCCGCGACGACTTCAACCGAGAGGCTTCCCACGTGAAGGCATACGAGCTGCATCCTGAAGAAGGCTTTGACGCACTGAAGATGGCCGAGAGGCCACGCCCGATCGTGGGGCCCGGTGATGTGCGCGTCCGCGTGCGCGCCGTGTCGCTGAATTACCGGGATTTGATGGTCGCGCGAGGATCAAAGAAACGCGCGAAACGGATTGTTCCGATTTCGGATGGCGCCGGCGAGGTCATTGAGATCGGCGACGGCGTGCGGCGCGTGGCGATCGGCGATCGCGTGGCGGCGGCGTTCTTCCCGACATGGCAGGATGGACAATTCGCGGAGGAGCATCATGCGAATGCGCTTGGCGGATCGCTCGACGGGATGCTGGCAGAAGAGGTCGTACTTCCCGAGCGCGCGTGGGTGAAGATTCCATCGGGATACTCGTTCGAGCAGGGGGCGACGCTGCCCTGTGCGGGCGTTACCGCGTGGCACGCCTTGTTCGAAGCCGCCACGGTCAGGCCAGGTGAAACCGTGCTGGTGCAGGGAGGCGGTGGCGTCTCGACATTTGCGCTGCAGCTCGCCCGGTACGCTGGTGCGGAAGTCATTGCCACGTCGAGCTCACTTGAAAAGCGTGCCCGGCTCGAGCAGCTGGGGGCGGTTGCCACGATCGACTACAAGTCTGAGGCGAAGTGGGGGGATGCCGCGCGCGCAGCGGCGGGCAATGGTGGCGTCGATACCGTGGTCGAAGTCGGCGGCGCGGGCACGTTCGACCAAAGCATCGCGGCGCTGCGCTACGGTGGGCACATGAGCCTGCTTGGCATCCTTGCCGGCACGCAGGGGCCGATCAACACCTATGCGATATTTCACAAGAACATCCGCATCCGCGGCGTCTATGTCGGATCGGTTGCGATGTTCGAGCGGCTGGTCCGTGTGCTGGAGCGCTCGAGAATCGAGCCAGTCATCGATCGCGTCTTCGAGTTCGAGAATGCGCGCGCGGCCTACGAACACCTTGCGAGCGGTGCGCATTTCGGTAAAGTGGTGATTCGGGTTGCGTGAGTGAAAAAATAGAGACAGGAGACAGGAGAAGCAAAATTTTCCTAGTCCCTGATCTCCTGTTTGAATTTCCGTAGTCAGACTCAGAAGGAGATGTGATGGTCATCACGCGAATCGGCCCGATCTCGTGCGCGAAGATTTCCGGAGCCCTCTATGCAATCCTCGGGATCATCATCGGCGGGGTGTTTTCGTTGGTCGCACTGGCGGGCGGATTTGCCTCGGAAACAGCCGAAGGCGCGGGTATTGGCGCTGGAATCGGAGTGGCGGCCATCATCGTGTTCCCGATCTTGTACGGATGCATCGGGTTCCTCGGCACGCTTCTCGTCGCGTGGCTCTACAACATAGGTGCCGGACTCGTCGGCGGAATCGAGATCGACGTGCAGTAGGGTGTCGCCCTACCCGATCGGCGGCCGATTCTTTCTGAAAGCGTTTTTGAGCGCGATTTTGCCGTTCCGGAACGTAAGCAGGTCGCACCCGTTGACCTCGACGCGCTTCCCGTCCTTGCGTGTTCCGGTAAACGTCCATTCGGACACACCGCGATCGCCTGTCACGAAGTGCCGGGCGTTGGCCCATTGTGCGTCGGGGAACTGTTCGAAAACCGCCGAGAACGCCGCCCGCACCGCCTGCGCTCCGACATGACGTTCCCCGTCGACGTCCGGCCCGGCGGACGCCTCGAAAACGCCGTCGTCGGTCATCATCGACATCAGCGCGTCCACATCGTGGCGGTTCCACGCCTCGGCGAAAGCCTGAAGTAGTTGCTCCATATTTACTCAACCAAAGCGCGGAGGATGTTGTCTGCCACCACTCCCGCCAACATCTCATACCCTTCCTGCGTGTAATGGGTGCCATCGGCGAGGAGCAGTTTTTCCTTGCCGCCGTCTTCGACCAGTTTGTGCAGATCGGTGACGGGCACGCCGGTCCGCTTCATCACCGATGCGGCGGCAACGTTGTATTTCTGGACATCGGCCTCGAAGCGGTCGAACCCGGCCTTCCGCCTGGCGTGACGGTCGTCGATGATTGGGGTTGTCGTGGCGAAAATAATCTTCGCCTTCGTGCCCTGTTGAATCCGTTTCAGGATCGTTTCCAGGTTTTTCTCGTATTCGGCGAGCGGCACCTGGTAGGTTTTATCCTTCACCTTCAAGTCGTGCAGGCCGGCGTTGATGTGCACGACGGCCGGTCTTTCCCTGATGACCCATTCATCGAGATTTCTGAGGACGTTGGCGGTGTCCTCGCCGTTGGGCGTGGGACTGATGACCACCGCCTTGCCGGCAAGCCGCTTCGCGACCAGCGGTGCATAACCGAGGCGAATGGAATCGCCAACCAGGACGACCTTCGGCAGTGTGTTTTCCTGGGCGGAGGCCGCCGCCACCAGAATGCCGAAAAAGAGCGCCGACCAGCAACGGTATTGCATGGTGGGGATTCTACAGCACCGTGTGCTACGCTTTGCCGCTTCGCGAACAATCGCGAGAAGCACGCGGGAGAGAGCATGGACGAACAAGCGTTGTTTTTGAAGTTCTGGACGGACGAGTCGAAAACCACGGTGAAGGTCCTTTCGCGGATTCCCGAGGGGTCTGAATACCGCCCCGATCCGAAGTCGCGCACCGCGAAGGAAATTGCGTGGCAAATCGTCTGCGAAGAAAAAATGATCGTCGACGCGCTCGAATCCGGCAAAGCGGAATGGGCGCCGCCACCTGCGCCCGCGACCATGAGGGAAGTCGTAGAGACGTACGAGACGCAGAGCAACCAGATGCTGCCACGGTGGAAGGCCATTTCGGCCGAGCGGTGGAACGGCACGCTGGAGTTTTTCGGTAAGCAAGCTCCCGCATCGCCGATGGCGTGGAGCTTTCTGTTCGACATCGTCCACCACCGCGGTCAGATAACCACCTACCTGCGTCCCATGGGATCGACCGTGCCGCAGGTGTACGGGCCAAGCGCGGACGAGCCGTAAGTGCAAAAAAAGGAGTCTGGTATGAAGATGAAGACGATCGGTGCCGGTCTGCTGATAGTTGGCGTCGTGATTGGCCGCGCCTGGGGCGCGCAGGAAGCGCCAAAGAAGGGATACATCATCGCCCAGATTGACGTCACCAATCCGCAGCCATATGCGGAATATGCGAAGCTCTCGCCGGGCATCATCTCGCAGTTCGGCGGACGATTCCTCGCGCGCGCCGGCCGCACGGTGACACTCGAGGGCGCCCCGGCGAGAAGCCGTGTCGTGATCGTCGAATATCCAAGCTTCGAGCGCGCGCAGTCGTTCTTCAGCTCGACTGAGTATCAGCAGGCGAAAAAACTTCGCGAGGGCGCCGCCAATGCACAGTTCATCCTCGTCGAAGGCCAATAGCGCCTGGCGGATCAGCCGAATCCTCCTGTGCGTGGCGGGCGTGGGGTCGATCCTCCACGCGCAGTCGGCTGGAATGCCTGAGCCGAAGTCGGCGAGCGTGCCGATGATTGCCGCGACGGTGAAAGTTGACGGCGTGCTCGACGAGGAGGTGTGGCAGAAGGCCGCGCGCCTCACGCCGTTTGTCACACACGACACGATGGCGCCGGCGCGCGCGAGCACGGAAGTGCGCATCTGGTACGATCCTCAGGCGCTGTACCTGGGCTGGATTTGTGAGGATTCCGACATCCAGGCGACGTTCACTCAGCGCGACAGCCGCTTCTGGGAAGAAGAAGTCGTCGAGTTTTTTGTGACCCCCGCCGCGCTCGACCGCTACTTCGAGCTGCAGTGGAATCCGCTCGGCGGCACGTTCGACGCCATCATTGCCAACGACCTCGGTCCCGATGGCCGCTCCAAGCAATTCAAAGGTGACTGGGCGTATACAGCGAAGGCGATGACGTTCGCCGTGCGCGCCGATGGGTCGGTGCAGAACTCCGACGACCGCGACAGCCGTTGGACAGTGGAAGCGCGCATCCCGTTTGCCGACTTGAACGTCGCTACGCCTCGCTCTGGCGATGTGTGGCGGGCGAACTTTTACCGGTTCAGCCGCGATCGCGGGAGTGATGTCGAACAGCTGAGCTGGTCGCCGACCATCTGGCCGGGGTTCCATCAGCCAGCGCGGTTTGGATATCTGCGCTTCTAGGTTGGTATCCCCGACACTCTGGAATTCGGCGGCGACGTTGACGTGATGCACAAAAAGTGTTTCGCAGGGATCGGTTTGGCCCTGGCTCTTGTTCTCACGGCTGACGCGCGGCAGCCGCCGCCGGCGGCAATCCGATCGAGCGCCGCCGTCGACAAGGTGCTCGCCGATGCCGTGGCGCGCGGAGACATTCCGGGCGTGGTCGCGATGGTCACGGACCGCCGCGGGATTGTGTATCAGGGTGCTTTCGGGATGGCCGATGCGGACGGCCGCCGTCCGATGACTCTCGGACGCGATCTTCCGCATCGCCTCGATGACCAAACCGATCACGTCGCTCGCTGTGATGCAGCTCGCCGAACAGGGCAGACTCAGCCTCGATGATCCCGCCGAGAAGTATCTTCCACAGCTCGCGAACCTGCAGGTGTTCGACACGTTCGACGCAAAGACCGGCGCGTACACGCTACGCCCGGCGAAAACGGCGCCCACAATCCGGCACCTGCTCACGCACACCGCAGGCCTCGGCTACACCTTCACGAGCGCGATCCTCCGCGATTTCAAGCCGCGCGGCGGGGAAACCTTTACCGCGGGTCCGCTCCTGTTCGAGCCGGGCACCGACTGGCTCTACAGCACCGGCATCGACTGGGCGGGGCGTATCGTCGAATCGCTTTCTGGCAAGAATCTGGAAGTGTATTTCCGCGATCACATCTTCGGCCCACTGAAGATGTTCGAGACATCCTACAACCAGCCGGACGATCGACGGGGCCGGATGGCAGTCGTGCATCGCCGCCGTGCGGACGGGAGCTTCGGTGTCGAAGCCGTCCAGCCGGCGATGTCGGCCGGGCAGTTCATCGGCGGCGGCGGTCTGGCGTCAACCGCCTCCGACTACACCCGCTTTCTGCAAATGATGCTCAATCGGGGCAGCTTGAACGGCGCGCGCATTGTCTCTCCTCAAACGATCGCCTCGATGGAGCGAAATCACATGGGGAGCGTCGGCGTGCGGGCGGTAAAAACAGCGATGCCCGACCGCAGCAGCGACTTCGCGTTCGTCGCTGATGGCCGTGACAAGTGGGGCATTGGATTCATGATCACGGCCGATGGCAGGCCCGGCCGCCGTGCCGCGGGCAGCCTCAGCTGGGGGGGCATCAACAACACGTACTTCTGGATCGATCCGTCGAGCGAAATCGCCGGCGTGATTCTGATGCAGTACTTGCCGTTCGCCGACAGCAAGGCACTCGCCGTTTACGATGCGTTCGAGCAGCAGGTCTATCGTGAACTCGTCCGGTAGCTGACTGATGCCGATGACGTTACTTTTAAGCCAATGCGGAACAGGAGATCAGGAGATCAGAAGCGGTTTCAAAACCTCCTCACGGCAGACCGGCGACAGGCCCCCGGGTGGCCGTTCGGCTCAAGCCGGACACGACGTTGCGAGTTGCGGAGGGCCGCGCGCGATGCGACCGGTGCAATCCGTCTGCAAGGCAGCCGTAGTTTGTGCAGCGGTCGTTGACCGGAGCGCGAAGAGCGGTGGGCGACACCACCGACGCGATCGACGCAACCCAGATCGTAGGCATCTGCCGAGATGCGCGAGGCGGTGGCGGTTATTGAAATTGCGCGCGAAGGCTGGGCTCCGGCTGCCGGCAGACGGATGCACCGGTCGCGTGGGTGGCGGCAACGGATAGTGGGCGCCGTCCGCACGACACTAGGAGAGCTGCGTTCTGCAGTCGATCAACGGCGTGCGACGGCGACGCGACTTGCTGTGCCGTGCCTACAAAACCCGATTTCCTCCTGAGCTCCTGACCTCCTGTTGTTTTGTCGGGCAAACTCGTTCTGGAACGAGTTGGGGTGCGCGCCCGCCGGCGGTAGTATTGGTCTCATGGCGACCGTCCCGCTCATTCAATACGAAGATGCCCCTCGCGAAGTGCAGGCCATATTCGACGACATCCGGCGCACCCGGAATGTCGAAGATGTCAATAATTTCTGGAAGGCGCTGGCGAACCACCCCGAGACCCTGAGGCGCACCTGGGAGCTCGTTCGCGACGTCATGAAGCCCGGCGCGCTGGACGAGCTGACGAAAGAAATGATCTACGCCGCCGTCTCGATTACCAACAACTGCGAATATTGCATCCACTCCCATACGGCTGCCGCATTCAACAAAGGGATGACGCCGGCGCAATACGAAGAGCTGCTGGCGGTTGTCGCGGCCGCGCACAACACCAACGCGCTCGCGAACGGGTTCAAAATTCCAGTCGATCCTCAATACAACAGGCAGGCATGATCAGGCTTGCCGCACTCGCGACTCGCCGTTGGATTGGCCGGCTGCGCCGGCGCGCCGACACCGTCAGATGTCTCCACTCCGGCAACTGAAGGACCGCCAACCTTCGTCAACAGGGTCTGGAAGGTCGGAGCGTCGGCTAGCGTTTCGCCTGGAATGTTGTACGTCTTCCTGGAGGACGGCACCTTGGTTATGGCCGGGCCCGGAGGAAAGCCGGCTTTCGGATCGTGGAAGCGTGACAACGGCGCGCTGGTAATGATTGAGGAATCCATTCCCTATAAGGTGGACATCCTGGAGCTGACGAACGACACGTTTAGAATCAGGAGCCACAATCCCGGTGAGCCTGTCGAAATCACGCTGGTTCCGGCGAAGTAGCCGCTCTCTGGTCCTTACGTGTGTTAACCTCTGCCGCTTCAGCCAAAGGAGCAGGCCATGCCACAAGACCACCGCGAATTCATCAGACGCTGGTTCGAAGAAGTCTGGAATCAGGGGCGCGCATCGGCGATCGACGAGATGATGGCGGCGGACTCTGTCAACCACGGGTTCGGCGAAAGGAAAGACATGGCCGAATTCAAGGACTTCCATACGGCCTATTGCGATGCGTTTCCGAACATGCACATTCAAACGGACGATATCGCCGTCGATGGCGACATGGTTGCCGTTCGTTACAGCGGGACAGCCACGCATACCGGCAACGGGCTCGGATTTGCTGCCACGGGTCGGCCGGTGACGTTCCGCGGAATGAGCTTCGTGCGCATCGTCGACGGAAAGATCGTCGAAGGCTGGAACAGCTTCGATCAGCTTGGCATGCTGCAGCAGCTTGGCGTCGTCCCGCTGGGATAGGAGGCAGGTGCGGATCGCGCTCGTCGGGGATCACGACACGTCGGTCAAGGCACACCGGGCAATTCCGCTCGCCCTGCAACGGGCGCGTGAGGCGACCGGCCACCCAATCGAGTGGGAATGGCTGCACACCGCCGATCTTCGTGACGATCCTTCGCCGCAGCTCGCACCGTTCGGAGGGATCTGGTGCGTGCCGGCGAGTCCGTACACAAACACCACTGGTGCAATCGCGGCGATTCGGTTTGCGCGCGAGTCGGGCCGCGCGTTTCTCGGCACGTGCGGCGGGTTCCAGCATGCGCTCCTCGAGTACGCTGAGGCTGTCTGGGGCGTGAGTCGGCCGGCACATGCCGAGACCCATCCGCACGACGCCGATCCGGTGATAGCTCCGCTCGCGTGCGAGCTCGTGGAGCGTGCGGAAGAGGTGCACTTCACGCCAGGATCCACGCTGGCGCGGCTCTACGATGCCCCGACTGCCGTTGAGGAATATCATTGCCGCTACGGCCTGAGCCCGCGCTACCGCGAGCATCTGCGTAATGGCCCGTTGCGGGCAACCGCGTTGGACGCGAATGGCGACGTGCGAGGCGTCGAGCTCGACGGACATCCGTTCTTTGTCGCGACGCTGTTCCAGCTCGAGCGTTCGGCGCTCGCCGGCCGGAACCACCCGGTAGTAGCAGAGTTCGTCAACGCTGTCGTGAATCTGCAAATAATGGTGACCAATGATTGATTCCCGTAAATTCCCACGTCTGTGCGTGTTCGCGACGGTACTCGCGATCTGGTGCATTGCGCCTGCCGCATTCGCGCAGGCGCCGTCGGTCCCGCAGCCTGACAGTGTCTTCCTCGAAGAGCTCACATGGATCGAAGCGCGCGACGCGATTGCCGCCGGTAAAACCACCGTCATCATTCCCACCGGCGGCACCGAACAGAATGGTCCACACATGGCCCTGGGAAAGCACAACTTTCTCGTGAAGTACAAAGCGGGAGAAATCGCGACGCGGTTGGGCAACGCGTTGGTGGCACCCGTGATGGCGTACGTGCCCGAAGGGGACGTCAATCCTCCAACCAGCCACATGCGATATGCCGGCACGATCACCACCCCGCAGGACGTCTTCGCCAAAGTGCTCGAGTACGCGGCGCGCAGCCTCAAGCAGCACGGATTCGTCGATATCGTCTTCATCGGCGACAGCGGCGGCAACCAGGAAGGACAGCGGCTCGTGGCGGCTGCGCTCAACAAAGAATGGGCGGCGACGTCAGCTCGCGTCCACCACATCACGGCCTACTACCCGGGACGCGGCGACGACTGGGTGGTCAGCCAGGGAATAAGTGCGGAAGACGTCGGGACTCACGCAGGTACCCACGATACGGCCAGCCTGATGTACATCAACCCGTCGATGCTGCGCGTCGACAAGATGGTCGTCGGCAAATCCGGGGACGGCCAGGGCCACGTGGGAAATCCGGCGAAGGCCACGGCGCTGTTCGGCAGGCGGATTCTCGAAATGCAGATCGAGGATGCGACGGCGCAGATTCGTGAGCTTCGCACGAGCAGCCGCCCGCGTTGACGCCGGGACTGCGGCGCGAGCTCGGAAAATGGGACCTGACGGCGATCGGGATCAACCAGACGATCGGCAGCGCGATTTTCCTGCTGCCGTCCCAGTTGTTTGCGCAGGTCGGCAACTGGAGCCCAATTGCCTTCCTGACGATCGGGTTCGCCTCGCTGCTCGTGGCGCTGTGCTTCGCGGAGGTGGGCAGCCGGTTCGAACGTACTGGTGGGCCTTATCTGTACACGCGCGCCGCTTTTGGCCGGTTCGTCGGTTTCGAGGTCGGGTGGATGCAATGGGTGTCGCGCGTCACCAGTCAGGCCGGCATCGTAAATGCGATTGCGCTCGCACTCGGGTTTTACTGGCCGGTGCTGACGATGGGCATCAGCAGGGTGGCGATGATCGCCGGCATCACCCTGACGCTCGGAGCGCTCAATCTGCGCGGTATCCGCGCCAGCGCGTTTGCGATCAACCTGTTCACGGTCGCGAAGCTCGCGCCGCTGGCGCTGTTCATCGCGGTCGGCGTCTGGTTCGTCGAGCCCGGCCGGCTCATGCCATTGGGCCAGGTCTCGCTGCCGGAGGCCTCGTCCGCTGCGCTCCTGCTGATCTTCGCCTTCGGAGGATACGATGTGATCGGCGTACCTGCGGGCGAAGCAGCCAATCCGCGACGGCATGTACCATTTGCGTTCGTTGTGACGATCGTGATTGTTACTGCGGTCATGACACTGGCACAGATAGTGGTGATGGGCACGCTTTCGAATCTCGAAGCGTCGAAGACTCCGCTGGCAGATGCATCACTGGTGTTCATCGGTACCGGCGGGGCGCTGCTCATCAGCGTGGGCTCGGTGATTTCCATGACCGGTAACAACCTCGGCTCCATCCTCACCAGCTCGCGGATGCTGTTCGCGCTGGCGGAAAACGGCGAGCTGCCAACGTTCTTCGCGAGGATCGACCCGCAGTACCGCGTGCCGTCGAACGCGGTCATCTTCACGACGCTGGTCGTGCTTGGGCTCGCGCTGTCGGGGTCATTCGTGATTCTCGCGGTCGCCAGCGCCGTCGCGCGGCTCGTCGCCTACACCGGCGCGTGTGCGGCAACGCTGCGGCTGCGTCATCCCCGCTTCGCGGACATCGTCCAGCCCGCGACGTTTGTCATCCCGTTGGGGCCGCTGGTGCCGATCGTGGCGGTAGGCGTGTCGCTGGTGATTCTTGCGGGCGCCACGCGCCCCCAGTGGCTCGGCGGTGCTGCCGGTCTCTCGGTGGGCGCGGTGATGTTTCTGCTGAACGACACACTACGGAGGCGACGTCCATGATGTGGTCTTCACGTTCGCGCTACGTTCTGTCGCTCGCAGCGGTTGTCGCCGCGGCGGCATTGCTGCACGGTCAGAATATCGATCTGGTGATCCTCAATGGCCGCGTGCTCGATCCGGAATCGGGCTTCGACGGTGTGGCGAACGTCGCAATCGCCGGAGGAAAAGTCGTGGCGATCAGCCGCGATCGTCTTACCGGACGTGCGAGCATCGACGCCAGCGGGCTGGTTGTGTCGCCGGGCTTCATCGATTTGCACGCGCACGGCCAGACCGAGGAGACCTATGCATACCAGGCTCTCGACGGCGTCACGACGGCGCTCGAGCTCGAGCTGGGGACGGCGGACATCGAGGGTTGGTACAACGAGCGCAAGGCGGGACGACTCGTCAACTATGGCGTGAGCATCGGTCATATTCCGGTGCGAATGGCGGTGATGCGCGATCCTGGGCGAATTTTCCCGACGGGCGATGCGGCGCACCGGGCGGCCTCGCCGGCGGAGATTGAGTCGATCGCGCGCCGGATACGTGACGGCTTGAAGAGCGGTGCGGTCAACATCGGTGCGGGTTTTCCGTACACGCCGGCTGCGACTGAAGACGAGCTCCTCGCCGTGTTCCGTGTGGCGGCGGAATTTCGTGCGCCGGTCCACGCGCATATTCGCCGCGGCGTGCCCGGACTTACTCAGGCGCTGAGGCTCGTCGCGGCAACGAAAGCACCGCTGCACGTGGTTCATCTGAACGCCGCGGGCGTCGCCGAAACCCCGGCACTGCTCGACATGATCGTGGATGTTCAAAAGCGGGGTGCGGATGTCTCGGCCGAAGCGTACCCATATGCTGCAGGCATGACAGAAATTCAATCAGCGAATCTGGACGAATACGCCACTGCGCCGGCCGATGCCGTGGCCCGTCTCGAGTGGCCGAGAACCGGTGAGCGGCTGACGCCGGAGACATTCAAGAAGTACCGGCAGATGGGCGGGCCGGTCGTTATCCACTCGAATACGGAAGCCATGGTGGCGTTGGCGGTCAACAGCCCGTTGACCATGATTGCCAGCGATGCGTATTGGGAGAACGGCACCGGACACCCGCGCACGACGGGCACGCATGCGAGAGTGCTGGGCCGCTACGTTCGAGACGCCCGCTCGTTGACGCTGATGGACGCGATTCGCAAGATGACGCTCATGCCCGCACGGCGTCTCGAAGCGCAGGTGCCGGCGATGCAGACCAAAGGGCGGCTGCGAGTAGGCGCGGATGCCGACATCACGGTGTTCGACGATGCTCGCGTGATCGACCGCTCGACATATCGCGAGCCGGGCCTGCCGCCCGCCGGCATTCGACACGTTATCGTGAACGGCGTTGCCGTGGTCCAGAACGGGCAGTTGGTCAAGGATGTCGCGCCAGGAGGCCCGATTCGGGGAAGATTCTGAACATGATGGATCGACGGTCGTTACTGAAGGCATGCGCCAACGCCGCCGCGGGTGTTGTGCTCGTTCCGCGTTTTCTTGACGCGGCTCCCAAGCTGCGCGTTACCACGCTCGAGCTACTGCCGATGCGAGCGACAGCCCGAACGGTCTGGCTGTTCGTCCGCCTTGGCACCGATGCGGGGCTCACTGGACTTGGCGAGGCATCGGACGCGTTCGGCTTCGCCAATACATCGCAGAAAAACGCCGAGCAGATGGAGTCGGAGCTGCGCGCATTTTTCCGGCTCGTCGAAGGAAAGTCTCCGCTCGACATCGCTGCGTACCGCCGCGATGGCGAACGGCTCGCCTCCGGCCGGGGATTGATTCCGGCGACGGCGTACAGCGCGATCGAGCAGGCGCTCTGGGATCTTGCCGGAAAAGCCCTCGACGTACCGACCTACAGCCTGTTCGGCGGAAAGCTGAGAGACGCCTTACCCGTTTATGCCAATGTGAATCGCGCGACGCGCCCGCGCACGCCGGAAGGTTTTGCCGCGGCCGCCCGAGCGGCAGTCAAGGAAGGGTTTCGCGCCGTCAAGGCCGCACCGTTCGATGGATTTCCGGCGCCCGGCTCACCCGCGGCGGCGATAGAAGCGGCCATCGACAACGGCATCGCGTGCATCGCATCGATGCGCGATGCGATTGGTCCCGACATCGAGCTGATGGTCGATTGTCACAGCTTCTTCGACGTGCCGATGGCGGAACGTGTCGCCCGGCGGCTCGAGCCACAGAGGCTGTCGTGGTACGAAGAGCCGGTCGCTCCGGAGCGCGTCGAAGAGACGCTCGAGATCCGGAAGCGAATCAAACAGCCGATGGCGGGAGGAGAAGTGCTGTTCGGGGTGGCCGGGTTTGCGCCGCTCTGCCGCACTCGCGCCGTCAATGTGATCATGCCCGACGTCAAGCACTGCGGCGGTTTGCTCGAGCTCACGCGGATTGCGTCGATGGCGGAAGCGGATGGCGTCGAAGTGTCGCCGCACAATCCGAGCGGGCCGGTTTCTACCGCCGCCAGCATCCAGGTTTGCGCGGTGATCAAGAACTTCCGGCTGCTCGAGCTGCAGTGGGGCGAGGTTGACTGGAGGCACGAGGTCGTGCAGCCTGCCGAACGGTTCGTGCAGGGGACGATTCGCGTCCCCGACAGTCCCGGCTTTGGCATCGAGCTGAACGATCGCGTCGTTCGCGCGCATCCCGTATGAGTCGTTCGTAAGCCTGTGGCCCTCGGCGCAACCCTCTACAGCTTCGACACTGAGCTCGCCGACGTCGATCGTGGCGTCTATCAGACGCTCGCGCTGCGTCTCGCCCGCCAGCCGTCGGAGACCACCGAGTTCATGCTGACCCGGCTGCTCGCTTTCTGCCTCGAATACATGGAAGGCATTGAATTCACAGAGGGCGTGGCGGCGGGTGACGAACCGGCCGTGCTGGTGCGTGACATGACAGGTCGTGTGACGGCATGGATAGAGGTGGGGATGCCCGACGCGGCGCGCCTCCATCGCGGCAGCAAGCTCGCCGGCCGTGCGGCTGTCTACACGCATCGAAACGTCACAAAGGTCCTGGACGCCTTGAACGGCAGGCAAATCCATCGCGCCGCCGAGATCCCGGTCTACGATTTCGGAAAAGGTTTTATAGAAGACGTGGCTGCCGTGCTGCAGCGGCGGGATGCCGTCTCGGTATCGATTACCGAGCGTCAGTTGTATCTCGATATCAGCGGTCGCACGTTCGGTACGTCGGTTGCGGAGCACAGATTTGGCTAGAAGATTCAGCATTGCGCCAGAGGCATGGCTGCGAGGGCCGGTTGAGGGTGTGCCCGATCAGCTGCAGCCAGTCGCCCACGCGCTTCTGCAGGCGCGCGAGGACGCGCGAGCTGTGCTGCACGGCTTTCCCGCGGAGCTCCTCTGGAATCGGCCCGCCGGAGTGGCCTCCGTGGGCTTCCATCTGCAGCACATGGCGGGAGTCGTCGATCGACTCTTCACCTATGCTCGCGGGGAATCTTTATCAAGTGAACAGCGAAGGGCCCTCGAGCAGGAAGGACATTCGCCGGACCCGATCGCCGGCGTGGATGACCTGCTCGCTGCCTTCGACGCCCGGGTCGAGGAGGCGCTGGGTCATTTACGTGCGATCGCGCCGGCCGCATTGAACGACGTTCGACTGGTAGGGCGGAAGCAGCTGCCCTCGACCATGCGGGGCCTGCTGTTTCACGCGGCCGAACACGTGCAGCGCCATGTCGGTCAGATGCTGGTGACCGCACGCGTGCAGGTGTGAATCGGAAAATTACGCCCACGCCCCTTTCGCCATCATTCCCCCGTCCACGCAGACGAACTCGCCGGTGACGAACGAGGCCTTGTCGCTCGCGAGGAATACCACGACTTCCGCGATTTCCTCAGCGCGTCCGATTCGTCCAAGCGGATGATTCAGTCCCCACTTTGCGAGCACCTCTTCGGGCTGATCGGGCGAGGTCAGCGCCGCCGTTGCGCGCAGCATCGGCGTGTCGATGGAACCGGGGCAGATGGCGACGGCGCGAATATTCCTGTCCGCGTAGTCCAAGGCAAGATTCCGGGTGAGGGACAGCACCGCTCCCTTGCTGGCGGCATAGGCCGGAACCAGCTTCTGGGATTGCAGGCCTTGAACGCTCGCGTTGTTGATGATGACGCCCGCGCCGCGCTCGAGCATTGACGGGATCGCGTACTTGCACAGGAGAAAACACCCTTTTGCGTTTACGTCCATGACGCGGTCCCACATCGCTTCATCGAGCTCGTGCGCCTCTTTGTAGCTGTCGGGCGGCTGAATGCCCGCGTTGTTGAAGACCACGTCCACTCCGCCGAACGCGGCCGCGGTTTTCTCGACCACGTTCCTGGCGTCCGCCGCCTGAGAAACGTCGGCCCTGATGAAGATGGCATCCCCCGGCCTGGCTCCGCTGTTTTTCACCACCTCGGCGCCCGCTTCGGCATCGACATCCGCCACGGCGACGCGGTAGCCTTCGCGGACGAAGGCGAGCACCGCGGCTCTGCCGATACCCTGCGCACCACCGGTTATGATCGCTGCCTTGGCTGTTCGCATGACCCGTGAACTTATCACACGGTGGTTTGTCGCCGTCGCGACCTTGACGCTCGCGGCTACGGCCGCCGTGTCCACGCAGCAGCGCGAAGTACGCATCCGCGCGGCGCGTGTGCTCGATGGCACCGGGCAGATCCTCGAGAACGCCACCGTTGTTGTACGGGGGGCCACCATCGCGAACGTCGAGCCGTCAGCGTCGGCGCCTGCGGACATCGATCTCGGCAAACTGACGCTGCTACCCGGACTGATCGACGTGCACGCGCACATCGGCTGGCATTTCGGAGCGGACGGCCGCTTCGAGCCTCGCGCGCAGAGTCCCGCGCAGGAGATCCTGTATGCCGCCGAGAATGCGTATCTCACGCTCATGGCCGGCGTGACAACCGTGCAGAGCCCAGGACAGCCCGGCGACGTCGACCTGCGCGATGCCATCGCGCGCGGCGTGTTGCCAGGACCGCGGATCCTCACGTCGATCTCGCAGATTACGCCGAACAGCGGAGCGCCAGCCGACCTTCGTCAGACCGTTCGCGACCTCAAGCGGCTGCGCGCCGATGTAGTGAAAATCTTCTCGTCGTTCGCCCGCGGCAACGTCGAACACGCGATGACGAAGGAGCAACTCGAGGCGTTGTGCGGTGAGGCCAGAGCGCAGGGGATCAGGACGATGGTTCACGCGCAGACATCTTCCGAAATTATTGCTGCCGTCCAGGCCGGATGCCATCAGATTGAACACGGCACCGGCGCCGACGCGTCCGCGTTGAGGCTGATGGCCGAACGCGGCGTATATTTCGATCCGAATGTCGGCGTCGTCATGCAGAACTACATGAGCAACCGAGCCAGATTTCTCGGCGTTGCCGGATATACGGAAGAGAGTTTCGCGTCGATGGAGCACGCCATGACGCTCAACGCTGCGTTGATTCGAAGAGCGGTGAGCACACCGGGTCTGAAGCTGGTCATGGGATCGGATGCCGTCGCCGGTGCGCATGGACGCAACGCCCAGGAGCTCGTGGAACGCGTCCGGCAAGGGGGGCAACGGCCGATGGACGCGATCGTGTCCGCGACGTCGGTCGCCGCCGAGTCGCTGAACCTTCACACGACGATTGGGAAAATTGCGCCGGGCTACGCCGCCGACATCATCGCCGTGGACGGAGATCCCCTCGTGGATGTGACGGCGCTGATGCGGGTGGTGTTCGTGATGCGCGACGGCCGCATCTACAAACGTTGAGATACACTGCGATGGGAGATGCAAGAAGAAATGAAAGGAGGACTGCATGAAAAAGAATCCCGTAGTGCATTTCGAGATCTATGCCGATAACCCGGAAGCGCTGTCCCGTTTCTACTCGAGCCTGTTCGACTGGACGTTCGAACCTGTGCCGGGCATGGATTACCAGATGGTGAAGACGGCGGAAACCGATGAGCGCGGAATGGCCACGAGGGGCATCAACGGCGGCATGGTGAAGCGCCCCGAAGGCTTCGCGAGCGGCACGGTCGTCAATTACATCAACGTCGAATCGCTCGACGCCTCGGTGAAGCGTGCGCAGGACCTCGGCGCGAAAGTCACGAAGCCCCGGGCGGCGGTTCCTGGCATGGGATGGTTTACGATGCTGATCGATCCCCAGGGAAATCACTTTGCCATGTGGCAGCAGGACGAGAACGCGAAGTGAAGCCAGTGCGGCGTCTTGCCATACCAACCTGGGTCGTCTGGCTCGTCGTGGCTGCCGGCGCCACCGGATGCGCTGGCCGGCCGCGCCCTGCGCTCACGCCTGCGCCAGTGCCGGCCAAAGTGACAGCCGCGACTGAACTGATCGGAGATTTGAAAGATTTCGCCGAGGCGCTGGGTGGCCACCCTACTGAAAATTTCCTGACCTATTCCAGCCGCGCCGTTGCCGACAACCGGTGCTACTTCACGGGAAAGCTTCAGCTGCCCGAGTTCTACAGCACCCTCCGGATGGTGCGCGAAGAGGAGGCGCGCTGCACCTCGCGCGCGTCCGAATACGATGTGTTCTTCTATCCGGTCCAGGCGGTCGCCAGCGGCGACGAGACGATAACCGTCGCGCTCGCCGAAGCGCCGACGGAGCGAATTCTCGTCGTCGTGCCGCACGAGGATTTTCACAACCAGCCGGAAGCGAAGAAGGCGCCCACCGAAGTGGCCGAGGCAGCCGCGACCCTCGTCGGATTTCTCACCGCGAGCGCCTTCGCGAAAGAACGGCTGGGTCCTGAGTCGATGGCATTTCGCCTGCTCGATCGAGACGCCGAGTTGTTCCTGCGGAAATCCCTCGTGGTCAATCAGTACTATGAAAAAGTGAGCGCGCTCTATGAAGCGTTGCGCTCGGGGTCGTTGACGCGGGAGCAGACGCTCGAGAGGAAGGCGGAGTTGTTCGCGGAGTTGCAGCGCTCGTGCTTGGAGATTACTCCCGACCCGGTGTCGTTCAACAAGTGTCCTGCCGCGATGAACAACGCCGGCCTGGCGTTCGATCGAACGTACACCAGAAATTACCCGATGATTCACGAGCTCTACAAGCTGCTGGGCGGCGATACAGCGGCGCTCGTCTCAACGTTGCGGCGGCTGTTGACGGACTGGCCGCTCTCCGCCCGGAATGCCCACGAGTTGATTAAATTCGCCGCGCCCTGAACAACCGGGGGCGTTAGGTGACGATCGCCGGCAGCACATCGCCGATCCGCTGCTGTATGACGAGATCCGCCGCATCGTCGAATCCCGTCGGCCCGGCATTCACGATCAGGATCCGTGCCCCTGCCGCTTTTGCCCGCGGCACCATGCCGGCCACGGGATAGACCTGCAGCGTCGAGCCCATCGCCAGCAGAAGGTCGGTTTCCGCTGCGGCCCGCATCGCCCGCTCTATCACGGCCGGCTCGAGCTGCTGGCCGAACGAAATCGTCGCGCTTTTGAGAATGCCCCCGCACTCCAGGCAGGGTGGGTCGTCTTCGCCGGCCCGAACACGGTCGAGCACGATCGGCATCGGACCTCGCGCGTTGCAGTTCATGCACACGAACTGGTGCACGGTTCCATGGACTTCGACGACGAGCTCCGGAGAGCTGCCCGCTCTCTGATGCAGTCCGTCGATGTTCTGGGTGACGAGGGCATGCAGCCGTCCCGCGCGCTCGAGCTCAACGAGGGCGCGGTGGCCGGCGTTTGGCGCCGCCGTCCAGGCGGGGTGCGACAGGCGCTGCTGCCACGCCAGCCTTCGCACTTCCGGATCCGACATGTAGTAGTGGATATTCGACAGCTTCTCGGCCTTCGGGTTCACCGTCCAGGTGCCTTGCGGCCCGCGAAAATCCGGGATGCCCGACTCCGTGGAAATGCCCGCACCGGTCAGCGCGACGATTCGCCGCGATGCGGAAATCAATTCTCTGGCAGCCTCGATCTCTCCCCTCATTGTCGGTCTATACTCCCCTCGGAAACGCATCAGTGACCATACCCAAGAGTAATCTGTTTGCGATGAGCGCCCTGTTCGCGGGCATGACGATGGCCGCGCTGGCGCAGCCGTCGCCTTCTGCCGAGTTCGTTTTCGAGTCGGCGCCGTTCGCCAGCGCTCACGCGTCGACGATCGTAGAAACCGAAGACGGGCTCGTTGCCGCGTGGTTCGGCGGTACGGAAGAAGGTGCCAACGACGTCGGCATCTGGCTCGCGAGGAAAGCCGGCGGCAAATGGACGCCGCCCGTCGAGGTTGCGACCGGCGTGCAGGCCGACGGCACGCGGTATCCCACCTGGAATCCGGTGCTCTTTGAGCTTCGACCAGGGGAGCTTGCGCTGTTCTACAAAGTCGGTCCGAGCCCGCGCGCGTGGTGGGGCATGGTGCGCACGTCTTCGAACAACGGCCGCACCTGGAGCGATGCACGCAGGCTGCCCGACGGGATTCTCGGGCCCATCAAAAACAAACCAGTGCGGCTGCCGGACGGGACGATTCTCGCGCCGAGCAGCACCGAAACGCCGGAGACGCCCAGCACGTGGCGTGTGCATTTCGAGCGCAGCCGCGACAATGGCGCCACGTGGGAGATCATCCGGCCACCGTCCGCCGCTGATGGCGCGCCAATCGAGGCAATTCAGCCGAGCATTCTGCTGCACGCTGGTGGCCGATTGCAGGCCGTCGGCCGTACGCGGTCCGGTCGAATTTTCGAAACGTGGTCCGCCGACAGTGGCCGCACGTGGACGCCCGTCGCTTTGACTGCCCTGCCAAATCCGAGCGCTGGTACAGATGCCGTGACGCTGAAGGACGGCCGTCATCTGCTCGTTTACAACCACACGCCCAAGGGAAGAACGCCGCTGAACGTCGCGTTGTCGAACGACGGAAAGGCGTGGGAACAAGCACACGTGCTCGAGAGCGAGCCTGGCGAATATTCATATCCTGCGGTGATTCAAACCCGAGACGGTCTGGTGCACATCACTTACACGTGGAAACGCGAACGGATCAAACACGTCGTGCTGGATCCGGCGAAATTGGCGGGCAAATAATCGTTCCGTGAACTCTGCGGTTCCTTTACGGACGTGAATAGGAGAACGGGCCGACGGCCATGTATCGTCCCCGAGTGGTCGTATTCGATGCCCTTGGACACGGTGAACCGCGTCGTCGCCCCAAGATCACCGCGTTTGAGGATGATCCCTTCCGGCAGCACCACTGCCGGATGCGTTTCGGCGCCCGTCACCGGGTTGCGAATCGGAGCGCATTCCACCTCAACGTAATCGCCGCATTTGATGCGCGTCTTCACGCCATCGAAGGCGAGCTCGTAGGCAACAGGAAATGGGCCGTGCACTTTCGGCCATGTCCATCCCAGGACTTCCCACGGGCCGCCGACCTTGCCTCCGAGAAGCGTTTCGATAGCCGCACGCTGTGCGGGATCCGCCCGCTCGTCGATGAGCAACAGCGCTTCGCCATTGCCCTCGTGAATGGCTCCCGGCCAATTGGCGTAAACAGAGAAGCTCAGGCCGTCGAGCCGTGTTGCGCCGTACGAGCCGTCCTCGACGTGCCAGGTCCAGCCTCCCTCGCACTTGCCAGTCGTCGGGCGCGAGTTGAAGTTGCACGGACAGCCCCAGTCGCAGTTGCATGCGACGAGCACTTTACCGTTGAGATGCCAGGTTTCTGTCATCGGTTTGTCCGGTCCGGCTGAAGCCGGACGCTACGTACTCTGGCTGCTTTTCCGGTCCGGCTAAAGCCGGACACTACGTACTGTGTCGCGGACGATAGACGCCGGATGACGCCGTGTCAACCCGCTTGTACACTTGACGGACGCGAACGCCCGGGCGAAATTCAGGGAGGCAGACGTGGCGGCGAGAACGACGACGGCTGACCCGAGGAAGGTGAGTGAGCAGCGGGCGAAGTACTTTGCGTCGCGCCTGCCGGCTGCGCGCAAGGAGTTGAAGATGATTCGCGCCGCCGTCCGCGCGGCCGCGCCTGGGGCGGTCGAGGTCTTCAGTTACGGGATTCCCGGGTTCAGGCTCGACGGAAAGCCGCTCGTCTGGTATGCAGCCTGGTCGGAACACCTCAGCCTGTATCCCATCGGCGCGGCAATCGCGCGCGCGCACGTGGCGGGTCGGAGAGATATCGGCACCTCGAAGGGGACCATACGATTCCCGCTCGCCAAGCCGCCGTCGGTGGCTCTCGTGAAGCGCATCGTGAAGGCACGAATCGCCGAAGTGCGTGCGAGAGCGTAGTGGAGGAGTGATGGTGAGAACGATCTGGCTTCTGGCGGCTTTCGTCTGGGTTTCCTCCTGCGGTACTTCTCCCGGACCGCAGCAGGAAGTGGCGGCGCCATCCGAAAAGGTGGCGTTCGACGATATTGCCCGTCTGTATCTCGAGGACGTCTACGTCCGGAACCCGACCTGGTCAACGTATCTCGGCATTCACAAGTACAACGAACGCCTCGAAGACTACTCACGCAAGGCGGTCGATGATGCGGTCGCGGCCGCCAGGCAGTTCCGCGAACGCGTAGCAGGTATCAAGGCTGAGTCGTTGACAGCCGAGCGGCAACTGGATCACGAACAGCTCCTGCGCGCCATCGACTCGCGGCTCCTGACTCTCGAAGTGCTGCGGCCGTGGGCCGTCGAGCCCGACAGCTACAGCAGCGGGCTCACCCGCACCGCCTACATCATGATCAAGCGCGAGTTTGCGCCTCCGGAGGTGCGCCTGCGTCAACTGATCGCGCGGCAGAAAGCGATGCCGGCGGCGCTGGCGGAGGCGAAGAAGAATCTCGACAACCCGCCGCGAATCTCGACGGAAATCGCCATCGAGCAGATGGACGGCAATCGCGGGTTTTTCGAGACCGCTGTCGCTACGGCGTTCCCGACTGTCACCGACAAGGCCCTGCTGGCCGAGTTCAAACAGGCAAACGATGCGGTTATCGCGGCGATGGCCGATTACAAGCGGTGGCTGCAGGACGATCTGTTGAAGCGGTCGAATGGCAATTTTTCGATTGGCGAGCAGGCGTACCGGCGAAAGCTCGCCGCCGACGAGATGATCGAGCTGCCGCTCGACGATCTGCTCGCGATCGCCGAACGCGACCTTCGCAGGAATCAGGCGGCGTTTGCCGAGAGTGCGCGGCAGGTCGACCCCAAGCGTTCACCGGCCGAGGTGCTCGTGGCCGTTCAGGCCGATCATCCGCCTGCCGAAAAACTGCTGGCGACGACCCAGGCCGAGCTCGACGCCCTCGGGCGATTCATGACCGAGCGGCGCATCGTCACGATCCCCAAAGCCGCGCCGGCGCGCGTCGAGGAGACGCCGCCGTTTTTGCGCGCGACCACCTCGGCTTCGATCGATATCCCTGGACCGTTCGAGACCGTCGCGACAGAGGCGTTTTACAACATGACGCTGCCCGACCCGAAGGCGTCGGCTGCCGACAAGCGCGAGTTCATGTCGCAGTGGTACTACGCGTCGATATCAAACGTGTCCGTGCACGAAGTCTGGCCGGGCCACTATCTGCAATTTCTCTACGCGCGCGGCTTTCCGTCTGACGTCCGCAAAGTGCTGGGCGCCGCCTCCAACAGCGAGGGATGGGCGCATTACTGCGAGCAGATGGTCATCGATGAAGGCTTTCACGCAGACGACCCGCGTTACCGCCTGGCTCAGGTCCAGGACGCGCTGCTGCGCGACGTGAGGTTCATTGCCGGAATCCGCATGCACACGCGAGGCATGACGATAAAGGAAGCGGAAGAGCTGTTCGTCAAGGAGGGCTACCAGCCGCGCCCGGTCGCGAGATCGGAAAGCAAGCGCGCAACCTCGGATCCGACCTACGGCTACTACACGATGGGGAAGCTGATGATCCTCAAGTTGCGCGAAGACTATCGTGCCAAAATGGGCGCGAAGTTTTCGCTGCAGGACTTTCACGATACATTCATCAAGCTCGGTCCCTTGCCGCTCCCGCTCATGAGAAAGGCGATGCTCGGCGAAGTTGGCCAGATCTTTTAGGAGCTTTATGCGTCGACTGAGCGTCGGGTTCGTCAGCGTCCTCGCCATCGGCTCGGTCTGGCTGGCCGGCCTTGCGCCGACGCACGCGCAGGCACCACAGGCGACGTTCAAGGCCGACGTGAATGTCATCGAAGTCGATGCGCGCGTGTCAGGCGCCGACGGGGTGCACATCGCGGACCTCACCGTCAACGATTTCGAGGTGCTCGACGACGGCCAGCCGCAAAAGATAGAGCTGTTTTCATACGTCGATATTCCGGTCACCCCGCGGCCGGTGTTTGCGGGAGTCGACAGACCGGTGTCGCCCGATGTCCGCTCGACGAGCGATCCAGCGACCGGGCGGATGTACATCATCGTGCTCGACGACGCGAATATCGAGGCGATACATCTGGCTGCCGTCAAACGGCAGGCGCGCGAGTTCATTGAGGAATATCTCGGCGCCGGCGATATCGCGTCGATTGCCTACACGAGCGGAACGACCAACGCATCGCAGGACTTCACGAGCGACCCGCAAGTGCTCCTCGCTGCTGTCGACAGGTTCGTCGGCAGACGCGGCGCATCAGCGGCGGCGGAACAAGCGGAAAAGTTCTATCAGGACCGTTTGACGCTGGAAATCGATACTCCCCCGGATGTGAATCCAGAAGACATCGCCGCGCTGGCCGCCGAGCTGCAGAACAGCCGTAAACAAGTCCTCGGTACTGTCGCCAAGCCGACAGTCGATATTCGGGACTTCGAGCGTGCTCAGCGCGCGGTCAACGTGCTCGCGACCGTCAGGCAGCTTGCGCAGTCGGTCGAAAACGTGCGCGGCAGACGCAAGGCGCTGGTGCTGTTCAGCGAGGGTATCGGCTACCAGTTGACCGATCCGTTCGGCATGCGGAGCGTGAGCGACATCGTCAATGCCACGAGGGATGCGATCAACGCGGCGGCACGCGCGAACGTGAACTTCTACACTATCGATCCGCGTGGTCTCGTCGGCGCTTCGAGCGAGGGCATGCAGATGACAGGGGCAGGCATGCCGGAGGGAGCGACGCAGGTCGCGATGATGAACGAGTTCAGGACATCGCAGGACAGTCTTCGTGTGCTGGCCGAGGAGACCGGCGGGTTTGCGTCGCTCGATTCCAACAGCTTTGCCAGCTCATTCGAGCGGATCGTGGATAGCAACAGCCGCTACTACGTGATCGGTTATCGTCTGCCCGACCGACCAGCGGACGGCCAGTTCCACAAGATCGAAGTCCGTGTAAAACGTCCGGGCGTCACCATCGTTGCACGCAAGGGGTACGGCTCATCTCGAGACCGATCTGCCGCCGATCGGCAGCGGGACGAGGCCGAGCGCCGCACGCGGGAGGCGCGCCGACCAAATGCCGACAAGACGTCCACAGAGCTTCGCAACGTCCTCGACAGCGCCATTCCGCTGCGAGGCTTGACGTTTTCCGTCCACGCTGCGCCGTTCAGAAACACAGAGAAAGAGGCGTCGGTGGCGATGACCGTCGAGATCGCCGGCGATCGCTTGCCGCTAGCGCCGCCGGGAAAGCTCGAAGTGTCTTTCTATGGCGTCGACGCTCAGGGCAAGGCAAGTACGGGCGTGCGCAAGGAGATCGATCTCGGTGTGAGATCGAGCACGAGCGAACGCGTGAAGATGCATGGGATCCGATTGAATCCGAGAATTGCGCTTGCTCCAGGACGATATCAGCTTCGCATCGGGGCGCGCGAATCGACGGGAGGAGAGAACGGTTCGATTTTCTACGACTTGATCGTGCCAGATTTCCATAACGAAGCGTTTGCCCTGAGCGGTCTCCTGCTGACATCCGTATCCGCTCAGCAAACGCCGACAGCTGAACCGGATCCGGCCGCGTCCAAGGAGCTTCCCGGCGCGGCGACGAGCCGCCGCACGTTTCCGGTCGGCGATACGCTCGCGATCTATGCAGAGGTCTACGACAACGCTCCGGCCGCGGAGCGCGCAGCGATCGACGTCGCCGTCCAGTTGATCTCCGAGGCCGGTGTCGATGTATTTTCCGCGAAAGACTCCATCGCCGCCGGCCAATCGGGGCCGTCGAACATCGCTGCGCAGTTTGCGCTGGAAGATCTCGAACCAGGCATGTATCTACTGCGCGTCGAAGCGCAGAGGAGCGGGTCGTCCACTCCGCCCATTGCACGCGAAACAGTGATTACGGTCGTCCGTTGAAAAGCCGATGCAGATGATCGCGCGGCCGGCCGGCGTCGTCGTGATGCTTCTCACCCAGTACGCGTACGCCTCGCAGAACGCCTTCACCTCCGATCTGCTTCTCGATCGCGCGACTCTCTATGTGGCCGACTTCATTTCGAAGGTGACCCGGGTGGTTGCCGAAGAGCAATACGTCCAGGAATATCTGGACGCGAGCGTCGAAGGGAGCCGCGGCAATTTTCAGGGCGCGCCGAGAGTGCGCGAGCGGCGCACGCTGAAGTCGGATTTCCTGCTCGTGAAACCGGCGATCACGGAACAGTGGCTGAGCTTTCGGGATGTCTACGAGGTGGACGGCCGCGCGGTGCGCGACCGGGAAGACCGGCTCGCGAAATTGTTTCTCGAGTCCCGCGACACCTTGACGACGCTCGAGCGCGCGACCGAGATCGCGGCCGCGAGCGCGCAGTTCAACATCCGTCCGGTTGGCACGGTCGACAATCCGCTGCTCGGCCTCGGCTTTCTCCAGCGTTCCTACCGCGATAAGTTCAGGTTCACCGTGCGCGGGCGTGATGCGGCGGCGGGCAAAGACGCCTGGATCGTCGAGTTCCGCGAAACGGCGCGGCCTACGATCATTCGGAGCGTCGACAACAAGGACATCGTCGCGCGCGGGCGCTACTGGATTGAGGCGGGCAACGGCGCGGTGGTGCGGAGCGAGCTGGCGTTTGGCTCACTCGGCTCCGAAACCAGCATCGCGACGTCGTTCGCTCTCGACGATCGTCTCCTGACCTATATGCCGGTCGAGATGCGCTTCCGCCGCGATTCCAAGAACAGTGAAGTTCGCGGTGTCGCGACGTATGGCCGGTTCCGGCGGTTCGAGGTCGGGACGCAAGAGGTGATACGGAAGTAGTCGAAAGTCGAAAGTAGGAAAGTGGAAAGTGGAAAGTCTAAAGTCGAGGATCCCCATGGAGAAGAACCGGCTCGAGGCGTTCAGCGACGGCGTGTTTGCGATCATCATCACCATCATGGTGCTGGAACTGCGGGCGCCGCATGATGCCGCTCTTCATGCGCTCAGCCCGCTGGTGCCGGTGTTTCTCAGCTATGTTCTGAGTTATGTGTACATCGGGATCTACTGGAACAATCACCACCACATGCTGCAGACCGTTAAAGGCTGCACGGGGCCGATGTTGTGGGCGAATCTGCACCTGCTGTTCTGGTTGTCGCTGATTCCGTTTGTCACCGCGTGGATGGGTGAAAACCACTTCGCCGCCACGCCCACCGCGCTTTACGGCTTCGTGATGCTGATGAACGCGATTGCCTACTGGATCCTGCAGAACTTGATCATCGCCTCACAAGGCCCTCACTCCATCCTCCAGCGCGCCATCGGGAACGGATGGAAGGAGAAAGTGTCGCCGGCGCTCTACGTCGTTGCGATATTCGCGGCGTTCGTTTCCCAGTGGATCTCTCAGGCGCTGTTCGTGCTGGTGGCGCTCATCTGGCTGGTGCCGGACAGGCGCATCGAAAAAGCTCTGCTCAGCCGTGCCGGGTAGACGAAACATCGGACGTCCATAACGCAGCCCTGCCCATGGTATCGACGCCAGTATCAGAGCCAGACCGATCCCGGAGGTGACCGCGACGGTGCGAAGGCGGGCCCGGCCGCTCGGCGCCCGCATCGATCGCGTGCGGCCCGCATGGACGATGCTGATGGCGATCAGCATCGACACGACGTGATCGAGCATGAAAAATCGAAGCGTCGGCACTTTCATACCTACCGGGATGTCGGCGAAAAACGCCGCCGGCAGAGGGCTGAGGAATGCGTAAATGGCGATGCCGACGAGGAACTGAAAGTCGAGAAATCCGATGAACGCGGCATGCAGACGCTCATCCGAGCGCTGCCATTCCCGCCCGCTCAGCCAGCCGCTGAAGGTCTTCGCGACGAGCAGGAGGCCAGTGGCGATCACGAGCCAACGGTTGAGATTGTGGACGATCAGGCCGATTGAGTACATCTGGGCGTCAGACCCTATAACATTACACGCGGAGGGAAGCATGGCGGCTCGACGAGTTCACTGGACGTTGGCGAGCGCGGCGGTCTGTTTCTGCGTTGCCGGTCAGGCGGCTCCGGCCGGCCAGTCGAAGCCCATCGTCGCCGAGACCTACCACAACACGTTTTCGCGCGCGCATTCGGTGCTCGCCAGAATCAAGCCGGGCGAGGTCGTCGCCACCAAAACGCTCGATGCGAGCGGCCGCGATGAGAACGGGACCGTGAAGGCGCGCCCGCCGAACCCCCTCACGGGACCTTTTTTCGTCGAAGGTGCGGAGCCGGGCGATGCGCTGATCGTCCGCTTCGGCAAGATCGCGATGAACCGCAACTGGGGCTGGAGCTCGTATCGCCTCGGGTTGTACTCGCTCACGCCCGAATCGATCGAAGGCATCTATTCGAACCGCTACAAGCCGGGCGAGATCATCAAGGAACGCGTCAACGTCGTGCCGTGGGATCTGGACCTCCAGCGGCAGACAGTCCGTCTGCGCGAGCCGGCCAGCGGCGTAAACGCGATGCAGTTTCCGGCCAGGCCGATGCTCGGGTGTGTCGGCGTGGCTCCGGCTGGAGATTTCGCTCCCACATCGAGCCCGTCCGGCAATTACGGCGGGAACCTCGATTACAACGAAGTCGTTCAGGGCACGGCTGTCATCCTGCCCGTGTACCACCCTGGCGCGCTGCTGTTCATCGGCGATGGCCACGCGCTGCAGGGAGACGGCGAGCCGACGGGAACCGGCGTCGAGACGTCAATGGATGTCGAATTCACCGTCGAGCTGAGGAAGCAAGCGAATCTCACGGGACCGCGCGCCGAAACGCGCGATCACATCATCAGCATCGGCAGCCAGCCCGAGTTCGCCAGCTCGACCAATCGCGGCCTGCAGATGGCGACGAGCGACATGGTCAACTGGCTCGTGTCCGAATATAAATTCGAGCCGTGGGCCGCCCATCTGCTGATCGGCTACCAGGGGCGGTACGATATCGTGACAGTTGCCGGTTCCGTTGCGTTGAAGATTCCCAAAACGCAGCTGCCCGCAAAGTAAGCCACCGAGATGAAAGGGACGTGACCCATGTCCGAGAAACCAAAGCGGCTTCAGACGTATGCCACACCGGACGTGACGGTGACGTTTGACCCGAATCTGTGCCAGCACATCGGGATCTGTCTCCGTGGGCTCCCGGATGTATTCGATATCCGCGAGAAGCGGTGGATACGCCCCGAACGCGCGGCTGCGGCCGACGTGATTGCGCAGGTCGCGCGGTGCCCGTCGGGCGCCCTCCAGATTGTCAACCCCTCCACTCCTCCGGAGTGAACGCATGTTCCGGGTCCTGCAAATCGATCACGTCGAGCTCTTCGTTCCGGACAGATACGAAGCAGCCCGGTGGTATGACCACGTGCTCGGATTGCGTGTCGTGCCCGAATTCGAAATGTGGGCGACTGGCGGCGGCCCTCTCATGGTCTCGAGTGACGAGGGCGGCACCAAACTCGCGCTGTTCGAAGGGCAGCCCGACACATCGGCGGGGAGAAACAGCGGTTTCCATCGCGTGGCCTTTCGCGTAAGCGCGGACGGCTTCCTCGCATTTCTCGACCGGCTTCCGGACCTCCGTCTTTCGGATGCGCGAGCGCGCGATGTGACGGCGGAGTCGGTGGTCGATCATCAAAAGGCGTATTCGATTTACTTCGTCGATCCCTATGGCCATCTGCTTGAAGTGACGACCTACGAATACGAGCCGACGAGGCTGGGTCTGGCGCGTCTCCAGCCGGCGCGCAACGTCTCGTCATGAAGTGACGATATTCCTTCTCGTCACGCTGCTTTCCGCCGCCTTCGGTCTCGCGTATTTCCCTACCCTCAACCGGCTCTCACGCGGCTTCGTTTCGCCGTACGCCAAAGCCGACATGAAGAAGCGCGCCGGCGCCGCTGGAATCGACGCGGCGCTTGTCATCATCTGCGTGGTTGCATATTGGTCGCACGGCGCGTTCTTCCTCGCGCTTGCCGCGGTGTATGCGTTGTTCCGTGACGCGCTGTTCGTTCCGGGCCAGAGTATCGGCAAATTTTTCACTGGGCTGCTCGTCGTGAATCTCGACACCGGCCGTCCGTGCGGGCGGCTCGTCTCCGCGAAGCGGAACTTCATCTTCGTCGTACCCGGCCTCAACGTCGTGGCGGCGTGCCTCGAGCCCGCGGCGATTTTCCGAGACCCTCAGGGGCAGCGGCTCGGCGATCGCCTGGCGAACACGCACGTGATCGAGGGCCTCGGCGCCAGAGACCTCGTCAAGTCGCTTCAGGAGGCGATGTTTCAGGTGAACTTGAGGGGAGACGCTGACAAGCAACCGGCGGAAGTGAAGTAATCGGTGAGCGGTGTTATCGTAAAAGGATGTGCAGGAACATCAAGACCCTCGCCAACTTCGAGCCGCCGGCGACGGGCGATGAGATTCGGGCCTCCGCGCTGCAATTCGTCCGCAAGCTGAGCGGCATGAACAAGCCGTCGCGCGCGAACGAGGCCGCCTTCGACCAGGCCATTGAAGAGGTCACCGCAGCCGCCGAGCGCCTGATCGCGTCGCTTGTCACCTCGTCGCCGCCGCGCAATCGCGACGAAGAAGCGCGCAAAGCGCAGGAGCGCTCTCGCGAACGTTTCGCGTGATGCCGCTCGACCGGCCGCAGCGGCGGTGACGCCCGGGCTTTCGACGTGTAATATCTCGGGCATGGATGCGAGAATCGGCCCGCTTGCGGAAATTCTGCGGCTCAACACCGTCTTGTTTCGCAACTGCCTGGACGGTCTGACCGATGCCAATGCAGCCGTGCGGCCGTCCGGCGAGACCAACAGCGCCGCGTTTATCGCTGCGCACCTCACCAACTCGCGTTATTTCCTGTTGAAGCAGCTCGGCGTCGACGAGCCCGATCCGCTGGCGCGATATCTCGACGGCCGCAAGGCCATCTCGGAAGTCGCGCAGATGCCTCCGCTCAGCGAAGTGCAGGATGCGTGGACGCGGGTAGCGCACCTGCTGCGCGACAGGCTCGCCACGTTGAGTGCGGCCGAGCTCGAGGCGCCGACAACCATGCGCTTCCCGCTCTCGGACGGCACACTGCTTTCGACGCTCACGTTTCTCGTGCAGCACGACAGCTATCATGTCGGGCAGTTGTCGCTGCTGCGCAAATATTGCGGTTTGCCCGCGATGAGATTCCAGTAACAGCGGATCGAGCTGCTCATTCACAATCAGGAGGCCTATGAACGCACCGCGTGCTGGATTGGTTGCTGCCGGGATTGGGCTGGTCGCCGCTTTATCGATCGCTCCGCGCACGGTGCAAGGCCAGGCCGGAGGTTTCGGCCAGGCAGGTCCGGGCCACGGACCCAACGGTGCGCCCGGCAAGGCGTCGGCGATTCCTGTGGATCCCGGGCGTCCGTGGGGCTGGGCGGTGCGGGCGTTCATGGACGATCCCACTCAGCCGCTCTACAACACCACCAAGCAGAAGATGCTCGACGGGAAGCAGGTCTTCAGCCAGACCATCACGTCGTTCGACGCCAAGGCTTATTGCGCCGGCGCCGCGAAATTCGATTTCTCGCGATTCGAGATGCAGCACGCCACCCTGCGCTTCGACGAGATCGAAAAAATGATCGCGGAGTGCCCGAGAGCGGCGGCGACGCCGATCATCCGCATTCCCGACGCCACGGAAACAAACGTACAGCGTGCGGTCGATGTCGGTGCCCTCGGCATCATCGTGCCGACGGTGGACGATGCGCTGGAGTCGCGGTCGGCGGCGATGTTCGCGCGCTTTCCGCCAATTGCGCGGCGCAGCACCGGCGGCGGCCAGGCCGCCAGCATCTGGAATCCGGTGATTCAGAAGCCGAAGACGTTCCGCTCGACCATCAACGACAACATGCTCGTGGTGGTGATGATCGAGACGCAGGAAGGCGTGAAGAATGCGCTCGAGATCGCATCGCAGCCCGGCGTCGATGTCGTCATCATCGGCAACTCCGACTTCGAATCGTTCTCGGGGTTCCCGCCCACCAGCCCCGGGTATCTCGATCTTCAGACGCGCGTGCGCAACGCGACCTATCTTGCGGGCAAGTTCTGGGGCAACGCGAATCCGGGCTTCTCGCGCAACAATCCTCTCGCCGCCGAGTCGCGCTTCCATCTCGGCGTGCCGCCGGAGAAATAACGTGAACACCCGCGATATCACATCCTCTCTGACGACGCTCTTTGGCGAACTGGTGAACGGCGCGCCCCGCGAGGGCGGCTACATGTTGAACCCGGGCGACGAAGGCCTGCTGCGCTCGCTCGACAAGCTGACGGCAGACGAGGCGTCGGGGCGGACGCCGACCGGCTCGTCAATCGCTGCTCATGCGGATCATGTTCGTTATGGCCTCTCGCTGATGAACCGCTGGGCCGGCGGCGACGACAAGGCGTTCGACAACGCCGACTGGAGCGCCAGCTGGCGGAAGACAACCGTGACCGACGGCGAGTGGCAGCAGCTGCGGAACAATCTTCGCGGCGAGGCCATTCGCTGGCTCGAGGAGATGCGCACGCCGCGCGACGTGAACGAGACCGATGTGAACGGTGTCATCGGCAGCGTCGGTCACCTGGCGTATCACCTCGGCGCGATCCGCCAGATCAATCAGAATGCGCGGGGGCCGAGGGAGGGGAGTGGGGCGGGAGAAAGTTGAAAGGGAAAAGGGGAAAGGGAAAAGTAGAAAGTGGAAAGTAAAAAGTAGAAAGTGGAAAGTAAAAAGTTGAAAGTGAAGTCGAAAGTGGATTGAAGGACACCTTCCACTTTTCACTTTTTACTTTCCACTTTCCACTTTCTACTTTCCACTTTCTACCGTCATCAACCGAGGAGATGATCATGCAGACAGCGAAGCTGGTGTTGGCGATCGTCGGGGGCGCACTCATCGGGGCGACGGCGGTGGCGCAGACGCCGGCTGCCGACACATTGGTGCTGAAGCCCGTCGCCGCGACGAGCGGAACGGGCATCAGCAACGCCTGGCTCATCGACCGCAGCGAAATCCGCGTGCTGCGGGTCGACGTGGTGCCGGGGGGCGTCCGCAACGTTCACTCGCACGACGACATGCAATACCACCTCTTCATCCCGACGTCGGTCGGCATGCAGTTCGAGACAGAGGGGAAGCCGCAGCAGATGGCCGCGTGGCAGGCGCAGTTCGTCAGCGGCGGCACGAAACACGGGTTCACGAACACCGGTTCGTCCACGGTGACGATCATGGAAATCTTCGTGAAAAAATAGCCGGAAATGCGAAACAGGAGATCATGAGGTCAGGAGTTGTTGTTTCGGACTTCGCCGACATTTCTCCTGAACTCCTGAACTCTTGTGGCTTTTAAGGTTTCGGAATACGCAGCGTGGCGCTGATCATCGCGCTGCCGCTGATGCCGTAAATGAGGGACAGCGGATGCAGCTCGGCTGGTCCGAGCTGGATCACGCCCAGCCATAGACGTTCGTCGATGCGCCCGAGGTACACCGCGAGGCCGAGGAGCATGACGATCGCGATGCTTGTCGGGATCGGCGTACCTTCGAAATATTTCACCTTTCCGGTTGCGGCGTCCGACAGCGCCACCGATGTCACGTTGAAGCGGGCAAGCCGGCTGACACCGCAAATCACGAAGTAGGTGAGGATGAGCATGTCCCATCCGCCGCGCAGGCCCAGCGTGAACCCGAGCACCGCCGGCGCGACGCCAAACGAAATCACGTCGGCGAGTGAGTCGAGATCGGCGCCAAGGGACGACTGGCGCTTCGGGTTGAGGCGGGCGACGTAGCCGTCCAAGACATCGCACATCAGCGCCGCCGGAAGCAGAAGAAACGCCGTCCACAAGAACCGGCGGTTATCGGCGGCGATGTAGTCGAGGCACAGGAAAATGGCAATGGTGCCGCATGCCGCATTGCCGATCGTCAGGGCGTCCGCCGGTGTATACGACCGGAGCATGGACATGTGCCGCCGCTGTACGCTCATAGCTGTTAGAGTACCGCAACAATGGGTGCGCGCGACCAGGCTGGGGCCATACCATTCCGACGTAAGCGGGACGCCGTCGAGATCTGTCTGATCCGCAGCAAGGGACAGCGGAAGTGGAAAATTCCGAAAGGGTTTGTCGACCCAGGTGAAACGCCGCCGCAGGCTGCGCTCAAAGAGGCCCGGGAAGAAGCGGGCCTGCGCGGCCGCATCGTCGGCCATCCGCTCGGCAGCTACAAATACACGAAATGGGGTCTGACCCTCACCGTAGCTGTGTATTTGATGGAAGTGACCGCACAGGAAGATGAGTGGGAAGAGTCCCGGTTCCGCGAGCGGTCCTGGAACTCAGTGAAGGACGCAGTTTCGCTCCTGAAGAAACATCCCGTGGAGAAGCTGCTCGACGAAGCGATGGCAAAGCTCGAAAAAATCAGGCGGCGCTAGTCAGCTGCTCTGAGATCACACCTCGAAAAGGGCAATTTCTTCGATCTCGCCGATCTCGACTGCAGTCTCAGTGACGCTCGTAATTCGAAAGCGGTACAACCCTCGCGGCGTTTCGCCGGCCAGCCGCGCCCCATCCTGAAGCGGATCGAAAACGCTGGCGTGGCAACCACATTCGAACAGGGGATGTGTCGCTCCGCCCATCAGCCTTGCGAGTTGCGACGGATCGGTGACCAGATCCACCTTGCATTGCTCGTGCGGACAGGTAAGACACAACGCCGTCAACGGCTGGGATTCTGGATTCGGCCGGCGCAAAAGGACGCCGCTAATGAGTACCCGCCGGCTTGTCGTCCTCACGGTAGCGGGCGTCATCGCTTCGGCTGTAAACGGCGCTGGCTGCCAGGCCGTCGCTACCGCGTCGAGTGGAATGCGGACCGGGCGGCTGAGCGGTGCGTAACGAAGCGCGTCATCCGTGATCTGGGCCCATGCCCTCCGGCCGAAGCCGAGGAGCATGAGCCCGCAGGTGATGAATGCGCGCCGGATCACCGGGACGTTCGTGCCGGCGCCGTCCGCGGCGCCGCAACGGTCAGCATGCGCGTCGGACGCGAACCTTTCGGGAACTGAATGCGTCCCTTTTCCTTCTTGGTGGCGACATCGAACGCGATGAGCTCGTCGCTGCTCGGACAATTGACATATACGGTCTTGCCGTCCTTCGAAGCCATGATCCAATACGGTTGTCGCCCGACCGGAAGCCTGGCGATCTGCTTGGGCGGCGTCACCGTCACATCGAATACGAACGTGAGATTGTGAACGACATCGTTGGACCACACTTCTTTGCCGTCGTTCGCGACAGCAATGCCGTGGGAACGGCTGCGAACGGCCTGCTCATCGGCGGTCAGCTCGTAGGTTGCCTTCGTGATCACTTTGCGCGCGGCCGTGTCGATGACGAGGAACCCGAGCAGATCGTCGACGTTCATGTAGAGCCGCTTGCCATCGGGGCTGATCGTGCCGGGCCGAGGGCCGGTCCCGGTCGGAATAGTGCCGACGACTTTGTGCGTTTTGGCATCGACGACGGTCACCTCCTTCGGCAGCGTCCGCGGCAATCCCAGTGACGGGCGTTTCCAGTGTCCGTCGCTGCCGGCGATGGGCAGCAGATATGCGAATCGTCCATCGGGCGCCATCACGGTGTTGTGACCGATGCCCAGTGTGTGGATGTATTCGACGATCTCTTCCTTCTGGGTGTCGAAGACCTGCCAGTAACCCGCGTACGACGGCTGATACAGGAACCGGCCATCGGGAGTAATCGCGCCGTTCTGCGGCTCGGTGCCGAAACCGACATGGAACGTCTTGATCACTTCATCCTTGATGGTGTCGACCAGCGTCACCACGCCTCCGACCTCCGAGGCGACGTAAAGCTTGTCCTGCGAGGCGGGCGATGCCTGACCGTGCGGATGTGATCCCACCGTCAAGGTTTTGATCTGTTTGAAGGTCGCCAGATCGACTACCGCAAGGTTGTCGGTCGCCTCCAGCGAGATGTAGAGTTTTTCCTGGACCGCCGGGCTTTGCGCAATGAGGGTAAAGCTCGCGATCAGCAATAGCGCCAGCATCAGAGCGAAATGTCGGAATCTCATCAGATCCTCCTAGAAGCCGAGACGCGTCCCAACTTGCAGTTGCCGCGGGAACCCGCCCGCGACCAAGCCATTGTTGACGAGAAAGTTTGGCAACCGCCGGTCTCCTGACGGGTTGGTGAAATTCGATCTGTTGGTGACGTTGAAACACTCGAGGAACACGTCGAGCGTCCGGGCTCGGGGCATGCGAACACGGTAGCCCACGCGGGCATCCAGTTGCGCGTAGTCGGGTCCGTAGGCGCCGTTGCGCCCACCTTTGTTCTCGACTGTGATCGCAGTCGCCCCCACGCCGGCGTATTCCCCTGCCGGAAGGGGATCGAACAGAATTCCGTTTCTGTCGGCGTCGATGTTGGTGTCGATGATGCTGAACGGCCGGCCGCTCATATAGCGGTACAGCGCGCTGACGGTCAGACCTTTGAGCTGGGGCACTTCGATCCGGCCGTTGATCGTGAAGTTGTGCCGGCGGTCGGTATCCAGCGGTCCCTCGCCGAGGTCGAGATTCTTCTCGGCCATCAGCTGATAGTTGTTGGCGGCCAATGCCGCTCCGCTGTTGTTTCCGCGGGCATATCCGAGCGTGTAGCCGGCGCGCGCGCTCCAAAAGCCGGCGAAGCGACGCTCCACCGAGAGGTTGAGTCCGTCGTATTTGGTTGTACCAGTGTAGTCGTATCGAAGGTTGACCGAGTTCGCGAACGGCGACAGTCCAAGGGTGTTCGCGAGCCCGAGCAGATCGGTGCGGTTCACTGTGCCCGTTCGCGACGTATTGACCCGCAAGCCAGGATTCAAATCGTATCCGAGCCAGTTGCGGCCTTCGTTGTGAATGTAATCGGCGCCAAAGGACATCGTCGCCCCGATCTGCCGCTCGTATCCAAACGACAGCTGCGTGGCCCTGGGCATTTGGCGATCGGGCGAATCGTACTGGACCGTCGAGGTGTTCCGCGGCGCGTCGGTCGCGGGATAGAGCTGGTTCAGCAGCGCTCGGTTCACCACGGGGCCGTTGACCAGCATCGGATCGGTCGGCAAGCGCCCGTTGCTCGGGCCGGGATCGGGCTGGCTCACCGGAAAATTGACGATGAGAGATCGGCCGAATACGCCGGTCTCTTGCAGCGGTGAGGCCTGACCGACGAACAGTTTCTCGTAGTACCGGCCGATGCCGCCCCGGACGACCGATCGTCCATCCACGTTGTAGGCGAATCCGAACCGCGGCTGGAAATTGTTCTTGTCGACGGGATATTTACCGGACTCGAGCAGGGGGTTGAGGGGTTGCACGAACGGAAAGACATCGACGTCGTAGCGCAGTCCGATATTGAGTGTCAGCTTCGGCGTGATGCGCCACTTGTCTTGCGCGTAGTACCCAAAGGAATGGGTGAACGACGTCACGCCGGCTGGAATTGGCACGCGAATGGACAGCCGTTCCGGATATGTCGAGGGATCGGCGGCATTGAACGGCTTATCACCCGGAAACGAGAACGCGCCGTTCATGCTGCCCTGTTCGGATAGATCGTTGATGGCGTAGAGATATTGGAATCCGAACTTCAGATCATGGTCGCCAACCTTGCCGGGGACGAACAGGCTGAACGTCTCGTCAAGGCCCGGGCCCATTGCGTTTCGGTGCTGTCCGTTGACGTGCCCCTGCTCGTCGAAGCTGAGGAACCTGAGGACCGGCGCCTCCAGATCTTTACGGTTGGTCTCCAGGAAATCGCCGGGCTCCGCTCCGCGTTGAATGTCTTCGGTCTCGATCGACGCCCGAAGCGTATTCAACGCCTTGGTCCCGATGACGCGGTTATAGGCCACGCTCGCCGTCTGATCGCTGTCCAGTTCGTAGTTGCCCGTGCTGAGCGTCGCCCTGTCGCCAGTCAGCAGATCGCGATTCGGCTGACGTTCCGTGAGGTAGCGAGCCGTATACGTATTGTTGGCGTTGATCTGATGATCGGCGCGAAGCATGTAATTTCTGCCGTTCAGCCCCTCCTTCGCGCTCCAAGTGAGTTCCGGCCTGGTTGGGAACACGTTGGTGAGACCAGTGCCGACGACGTACCGCTCGAAGCTCCCGAAGAAATGCAGCTTGTCGCGGACGATGGGACCACCGAAGGTGACGCCGGTACTGATGTTTGTCGGTTTCCGATTCGCCCTCTCCAGCCAGCTCGGCCAGGATGGTCGGCGCCGTCATCGCAGAATTCGTCAGGTAGCCAAAGGCGGATCCCCTGAAGGCATTCGTGCCGCGCTTGGTAATCGCATTTACCACGCCGCCGGTCGTGCGACCGAACTCGACGTCGAACTGATTGGTCTGTACCTGAAATTCCTCGACCGTCTCGAGCGGTGTCCGGGCCTGCGCGCCCGAGGGCGAGGCCGAGTTGTCGTCGGTGTTGTTGCCGCCGTCGAGCACGAAGGTCACCTGGTTGCTGCTCTGACCGTTGACGCTAATCGAATCGGAGCCCTCAGCGCTCGGGTTCAGCTGAACACCTGGCACCATGGCGACAAACGAAATGAAATTGCGGGTCGGTGACGGCAGATCCAGGAGCTCTCGCGAGCCCACGTTTCCGCCGACGCGAGCCGAGGTCAAATCGACGGCCGGCGCCTCTTCTGTCACGGTCACTGTTTCCGCAACACCGCCGACCTCGAGCCGAAGATCGAGCGTCTGCGTGCTCCCGAGGAGAAGCGTGACATCCTCACGCACGAACTTCTTGAAGCCGGCGAGATCCGCCGCGATCCGGTAACGTCCTGGAGGAAGGCCCGGCACGAAGTACGCGCCGTCCGGACCTGAGATCGTTTCGCGAAACGTGCCATTTTCCTGGTGGGTCACGACGATCGCGACACCGGGAAGAACCGCCTGCTGCGCGTCAATGACACGCCCCTGAACGGCGGACCCTCCTCCCTGAGCCCCGACCAACGCGGTTAGGAGTAGAACGCCGAACGCCGCCGGGAGCCATGCGAATCGCAACATGGGAACCTCCGGTGGAAACTGTCATCAGTTGTGTGGGCGTCGGGCCAGTTGTAGCACGCGGTCCGTGGACCGTCAATCACGTTTCTACGCAGACTCCGCGGGTGGAGGTAAGATCCGCGAAGGAGTGTCCGCCGGATGAGTCACGCTCGTTGGTGGCTTGCGGCGCGTGGTGTCGCGCAGCTCGCCGTGGTATCGCTGTGGGCAGGCGCAGCCGCAGCGCAAACGACATCTTCACCGGATCGCGCGCTCGCGCGTGAGATTCTCGAAGAGCTTGTCGAGATCCCGACGACCCAGGCCGACGGTTCGACCCGCGCCGCGCAGGCGCTCGCCGCCCGGCTCATCGCGGCCGGCTTTCCGAAAGAAGATGTAATCGTCACCGGCCCCAACCCGCAGTCGGCAAATCTCGTGGCGCGATACCGCGGACACACGCCGGCGTCCAGGGCCTTGCTGCTGATGGCCCACCTCGATGTGGTGCCTGCCCGCCGCGAAGACTGGTCGCTCGATCCATTTACATTCGTGGAGCGGGAGGGCTGGTTCTACGGCCGCGGCGCCAGCGACAACAAGGCCGGCGCAGCCATTCTCGTGGCCAACTTCATCGTTCTGAAGCGCGCTGGCTGGCGTCCGGAGCGCGACGTGATCGCCGTTCTGACGGGGGACGAAGAAACCTCGCAGGACGGCATCAAGTGGCTGCTGTCGCAGCGCCGCGGGCTCGTCGATGCGGAGCTTGCGTTCAACACCGACGGCGGAAGCATCAGCTTGAGAGAAGGCGTCCCGGCGTTTTTCGACCTGCAAGCGAGCGAGAAGGTTTACGCCGACTACCAGCTCGAGGTCGTCGACCCGGGCGGCCACAGCTCGCTCGCGAGGCCCGGCAATCCGATCTACACGCTCTCGGCCGCTCTCACGCGCATCGGCGAGCACCAGTTTCCCTTACACGTCAGCGATCTGACGCGCCTTTACCTCGAGAGAACCGCGCAGACGGAAACCGGACAAACGGCCATCGACATGCGCGCGGTGGCGGTAGTCCCGCCCGATACCGCCGCGGCTGCCAGGTTGTCGCGTGCTCCTTACTACAATGCGCGGCTGCGCACGACCTGTGTCGCGACGCGCGTCGACGCGGGCCACGCGAACAACGCGCTGCCGCAGCTCGCGCGGGCCGTCGTCAACTGCCGCATTCTGCCGGGACTCCCGCCCGGTGAGGTTGAGACAGTTCTGCAGAAGCTGGCTGGCGATAAAGTGAAGCTAACCGTCATCGAACCGCCGGTGCCGAGCCCGCCGTCGCCGCTCCCCGCACCGCTCCTCTCGCGCATCGAGCGCGTCGCCGCGCGCCACTTTGCGGCGCTCCCGGTGATCCCGACGATGCTGGCGGGAGCGACGGACGGGATGTACACGCGAAATGCCGGCATTCCGACCTACGGCATGTCGGCGCTCAACGAAGATCCGGACGACGTGCGCGCGCATGGCAAAGACGAAAGAGTCAACGCGCAGTCGTTCTACAAAGCGGCCGAGTTCTGGCTCGACCTTGTGAAAGAGTTTGGCAATGCCTCACATTAAATACGCCGCCATCGTGGCGATTCTGCTCACGATCGTCGTCAATGCGCAGCAGGCGCCTGTAGGTTACGACGACACGCCGATGCAGCCGAACGGCCAGTGGCGCGTGCACGACGGCAAGCGGCCACATCCCACACTCGTGACAGCACCCGGGCCTAGCACACCCGCAGCGGTGCCGTCGGATGCGATCGTGCTGCTCGCGGCGGACGGCGACCTTCGCGCATGGCAGATGGCCGATGGCTCGCCGGCGACGTGGACCATGAGGAACGGCGTCCTGGAGACGGGCAAGGGCATGCTGCAAACGAAGCAGCAGTTCGCCGACATTCAGCTTCACGTCGAGTTCGCGACTCCTGCTGCGGTCAAGGGCGACAGCCAGGGGCGCGGCAACAGCGGGGTGTTCCTGCTTGGCAAGTTCGAGATTCAGGTGCTCGACAGCCACCAGAACATTACGTATCCCGACGGACAGGCCGCTGCGATGTATGGCCAATACCCGCCGCTCGTGAACGCCGCGCGCCCGCCGGGCGAGTGGCAGGCGTACGACATCATTTTCACTGCGCCGCGTTTCGAGCCAGACGGGAAACTCGCGAAGCCGGCCATCGCCACCGTTCTGCACAATGGCGTGGTGGTGCACAACGCGACGGCGTTCTGGGGCCCGACGCGGCACAAGAGCCTGCTGCCGTACACGCCCGACATGGCAAGTGGTCCCATCGCGCTGCAGGATCACGGGAATCCGGTGCGGTATCGGAATGTTTGGGTGAGGCCGTTGCGGGGATACGACGTATCTAGCCAGTAGGCAGTAGCCAGTAGCTGGTAGCCAGTAGCCAATAGTCCTGAGGCTGGTAGTCCTAGCCGATGGCCAATAGCCAGTAGCTGGTAGTCCTCTGGCCTGTAGCCGAGAGCGACGAGCTACTAGCCCGATTGTCGGGTACTAACGTTTGGCGCTGGGCTCGATGGCGTCGATCAGGCCGTTCAGCATGCGGCCGATGTCTTCGACCATGGGTTGAACCTTGTGATAGTCGGATGGCTTCAAGAATCCGAGAAGCATCGCGATTTCCAGCTGCACTTCCACTTCTCCCTGTGACCCGAGCGCAATGTCCAGATGATTCAGAAACGCGGCGTCGGTCCGCCGCCGCTTCCCTTCACCGATGTTCGAAGGAATTGAAATTGCCGCTCGGCGAATTTGCGCGGTCAGGCCGAACCGTTCTTCACGTGGAAATTGTTTCGTCAGGCGATAGATGTCCTGAACCAGAGTCATCGATTGTTGCCACACCTTGAGATCGCGGAATGAGTGATGTTTCGGCATGCGCTTCATGACAGCAATCCGCGTGCTGCCGTGAAATCTGAACAATTTCCGGGAAACGAGACACGACAGGAGAGAAATTTCAAAATCTGCGCGCTCGCAAGGTTGCAATTTCTGCAACCGCGGCGAATGACTACCAACTACCAGCCAGCCGGCTACCAGCCTCAGGACTATTGGCTACTGGCTACTGGCTACCGGCTAGTGGCTAGGTACAGTAAAGTATCCGCCCGGAGGACAGCCATGAGATCGTTACTGATTGGATTCGCGCTGCTCGTTGCGCACCCGGCATACGCGCAGTTGGCTCCGCACAACGCTGCGGGCGTCACGTTCGGACACGTCCACCTGACGGTTGTCGACCCCAAGGTGCACCATCAGCTCTGGGTCGATCAGTTCGGCGGCGTCGTTTCGACGAAAGGTACGTTCACCGTCGTCAGGATGCCGAACATGATGATCGCCTTCCGCGCGGCAAAGCCCTCCGGCGGCACGGAAACCACAGCGTTCAACCACTTCGGCCTCAAAGTGCCGAGTATGGCCAACGCGTTGAAGAAATGGCGCGACGCGGGTTACACGGTGGAGCGCGAGTTCAAGGGCAGCGAAGGGTTCCCCAACGCGTTTCTCATCGGTCCCGACGGATTGCGGTTCGAGCTGCAGGAAGACACCACGCTGAAGGTGCCGGCAACTGCATATCACCTGCATTTCACACTGCCTGAACCGACGAAGCTGCGCGACTGGTACGTCGACACGTATGGTTTGACGCCGAGCAAGTCGGGGAACTTCGACATCGCGGATGCTCCCGGCATGAAGCTCGTTTTCGCCCCGTCGAAGACGGCGCCCACCGCGGTGAACACGCGCGGGACGACTGTCGATCACATCGGCTTCGAAATCAAGAACCTCGAGGAGTTCCTCAAGAAGCTCGAAGCCAAGGGCATGAAGCTCGAAACCGCCTTCCGTCCCGTCCCGGCGATCGGCTTGAACATTTCTTACATGTACGACCCGACCGGCGTGTACATCGAAATGACCGAAGGCTACACCGAGTACTGAACACGCAGGGGCGGCGGCGCAACGCCGTCGCCCTTCAGTGAGGCTTTTTGTGGGAGCGTGGGTCGATCTCGGAACCTGGAAGCGCCGTCAGCACTATCAGCTTTTCCGCCGATACAAGCAGCCGTATTTCAGCGTCACGGTCGAGGTCGATGTGACGCGCACCTGGAACGCGTGCCGAAGGCCTGGCTCGCCCTCGTTTTTCCTCACGTCGCTCTTCTTCATGCTTCGGGCGGTGAATGGCGTCGACGCGTTCCGATTGCGCCTGCGCGCGCGCGGCGTCTGGCGTCACGATCGTGTCGCGGTCGGAGCAACGATCCCCGGACCCGACGGGACGTTCCGCTTCGTGCGCCTCGAGCCGGCGAACACCCTCAATCAGTTCGTGGCGCGCGGCAGGACGGCCATCGCCGAGGCCGCGGCTCGAGAGTATCTCGAGCCGCAGGAAGCCAGCGACGACATCGTGTTTCATTCCGTCCTTCCGTGGGTGCGCTTCACGTCTTTTACCAACGCGTTGCCCGGAGGCATGCACTCGATTCCCCGCATCGTGTTCGGGAAATGTACCGGCACGAGGCGGCGCATGACGCTGCCGGTCGCGATAGAAGTGCATCATGCCGTCGTGGATGGCGCCGACGTGGCGCGGTTAGTGGATCGGTTCAGCGAGTTATGCGCGCTTCCACGCCAGCCCAAGTAGAGAACTGCCCAGCGGCATATCGACATAGCGGATGGCGATCGATTCCATCCTGACGAGCCACGACAAAGCGTTGTTGACAGGCGCCGCCGGCACGACGATATCGGCGCCGGTTTCCTCCGGCGTCGTCAATCCCATCGCTCGCTGAGCGAAACGGACCGGCAGCACGATCGGAAGAAGGCTGAAGTTCGTATAGGTCAGCCGGTCGATGGTGAAACCCGCGTGTTCCAGCGACCGGCGAAGCTCGCTGCGCGTGGCACGCCGGACCTCCCGCGCGAACACGGCGTGCTGCCCGCGCAGCGCCCGCAGCGCCGCTGTGTTGATGATCAGCGCGCCACCCGGTCGCAGCACCCGATGGATCTCGGCAAGCGTCTGCCGCTCCTCTTCGTTGTCGAGACACGCGAAAATGTCGAACGCCGTGGCGAGGTGGAAGCTGCCGCTTTCGAACGGAACGTGGGTGGCGGTGGCGCGGACGAGCCGGTGCTGGTCGTACGATCGCGCGAACTGCAGCCCGGCCCAGGTGACGTCGAAGCCAAAGACCTGCCCGTGCCGGGCGAGGCGCTTCATGTTGGCGCCGGTGCCGCAGCCGCAATCGAGAATCCGCGGATCGGCGACGTGCGCCAGGGCTTTGCGGATGAGCGGCTCCGAAAAGTGCGCGAGGCCGCGGAACCAGAAATGATTCGCTTCCGCCCGATACGTCGCCTCCAGCAACTGCTCCATTTCTTAGTCGCGGGGGCCCCTCGCCCCGCTCCTCGCCTCTCGCTTGCGGGGCCCCTTCGCCCCGCGCCGCTCGCGGCTCATACCTGCTCCCTCGATCGGTTGACGGCGTCTGAGCATCGCGTATGCGACCGGATACGCCGCCAGTCCGACGACCGCCGCACCGATGGTTGGGCCGATGAGGAACGGCGCGAGAAACGGGCGCAGCAGATCGCCGGCCCGCTCCCAGAACGCGCGCGTAAACATTCCGAGCGAGAACAGCCCGGAAAGCTCGCCGCGGAAGTCCGGCGGCAACCCGACGCCCAAGGCCGCCGCCGCGACCATCGTGGTCCCCGCGTACCAGGGCACGATGATCCACGGAAGATTGGCGTTCAGACCCACGAACACCGCCAGCCGGTTCAGGTTTGCGAGGAAGGCGAGGCCCATCGCCAGCACGATTTGCAGACCGAGGAACGGCGAAAAGCTGAAAAAAACCCCGAGCGCAAATGCCGCCGCCGTACGTTGAGGCGTATCGTGCAGATGGAGAAGCCCGGAAATCGAAAATGCCACGCGGCGCGATTCTAACCCGTGTAGCATAACGGCCGGCTCAGACGGTCAGACCTGGAGGGGACATGAAGCGCGCACTGCTTGCCGTTCTGATCGGCGCCATCATCTTCGCAAGCCCGGCCGCGCAATCGCCCGCGTCGAAAACGCTCGACATGTATGTCATCGATGTCGAGGGTGGGAATGCGACGCTGTTTGTCACTCCCGCGCGCGAGACGGTGCTCATCGACACTGGAAACGGCGGAGCCGCGGCAGTCCGCGATGCCGGCCGCATCATGGACGCCGTCAAGGAGGCGGGCGTGTCACAGATCGACGCTCTCGTCACGTCGCACTGGCATCCCGATCACATGGGGGCGATGGCCGAGCTCGCGAACCGGATCCCGATTCGTCACTACGTGGATCACGGCGGCAACGTTCAGCCGGCCGCGGCAATCGACGAGTTTCTCGAGAAGGTCTACCCGTCCTTGCTTGCAAAGTCGAGGCACACGGTAGTGAAGGCGGGAGACACGCTGCCGCTCAAAGGCGTGGAGTGGCGATTCGTCACCTCCGCGCGCGACGTGCTCAAGAGCCCGCTGGCGGGCGCCGGCGGTCAGAACCCGCACTGCGCGGGATTCAAGCCGCACACGGTCAACCCGGTATCGGGTGGGCCCCTGGGCAACACCGAAGACGAACATTCCGTCGGCTCCCACGTGACGTTCGGAAAGTTCCGCGCCCTGTATCTGGCTGATTTTCCCTACAACAAAGAATTCGAGTTGATGTGCCCGGTGAATCTGCTGGGAACGGTGGACTTTCTGCTCGTGTCTCGCCACGGCCAGCACAGCTCGAACTCGGAAGCGCTCGTGCACGCGCTACGTCCGCGGGTCGGCGCCATCAACAACGGCATTCAAAAGGGCGGGCAGCCCGAGACGATGCGTGTGCTGCATTCGAGCCCGGGGCTCGAAGATCTCTGGCAGCTTCATGTGGCGAAGTTGAGCGGACCCGAATACGGTATCCCGGGAATGTTCGTCGCCAACGTCGTTGACGACCCGCAGCACGTCCCCGCGAACTGGATAAAGATGTCGGCGCAGGCCGATGGGACGTTCACCGTCAGCAACAGCCGCAACGGGTTCAGCAAGCGCTACGCGCGCCCTGGAAGTTAAGCCGCCTGCTGGAACAAGTTCTTGCACGGTTGTAAGCCGTCATCTACCGTTAAGGGATGAGAAACTTTGTCGCTGCCGCGGTGGCATTTGCCGCGGCGGTTGTGCCCTTTGCCGCCCAGCAGGAATCCACGCCGATCTTTCGTGCGGGAACGACGCTCGTCGAGTTCACCGTGGTCGCGACGGACGAGAAGGGAAACCCCGTTACCGACTTGAAAAAAGACGAGATCTCCGTCGTGCAGAGCGGCAAGCCGCGCGAAGTGGCGTTCTTCCGTTTCGAGGGCGCGGCGTTCGCTCCAGGCGCGGCAGAGCCGCAGCCCGAGCCGATAGCGCCCGGCCTTTTCACGAACCGGACGGAGTATTTTCCCGGCCCGGCGCGCAACGTCACGGCGATCGTGATCGACTCGCTGAATACGCTTCCGGAAGATCAGGTGGCTGTGAAGGCGCAGGTGATGCGGTATCTCCGCGCGCTCGCCCCGAACACCCGTGTCGCCGTCTACGCCATGGGGCAACGTCTCCAGGTGGTTCACGACTTCACCGACAACCTCGAAGCGCTGCGCGCCAGACTTTCGGAAGCGAAGATCGAATACAACGTCCAGCCAACCGCGGCGGACGAACGGGTGCGTCTGATGGAGCAGGAAGCGGAACACCTCGACGACCTCATCGAGCGCTACGATGATCCTGATGCCGACCAGGATGCCCAGGCCGAGGTCGAACGTCAAAAAGACATGGCCGAGCGCAAGAGCCAGATGGCGCGGGGGGAGGAGTATTTCGCCGAGCAGTTACAGATGCGCCGCATGAACCAGACCACGGCGTCCCTCGAAGCGCTCGGGAATCACCTCGCGGGCATTCCCGGCCGGAAGAACCTCATCTGGATTACCGGCGGTATCCCGATCCTCACCCAGGGCGCCCGTGATCGGTGGGTGAACAGCTATTCGACGCAGGTGCGTGGAGTGGCGCAGCGCCTCGCGACGCAGGGCATCGCGGTATATCCCGTACAGGCCACCGGACTCAAGGTTGGCTTTCTCGGGACGAGCACCGTTGCCGAGGGCACCAGCCGCGGCCAGTCAGAGGACATGCACCTGCGCCCGATGACGAAAGAGAACGATCTGCGCGTCTGGAGCACCATGGATGTACTTGCCGATCTTTCGGGAGGACGCGCCTTCAGGAACACCAACGACCTGACGTCGGGCGTGAGCGCGGCGGCAAGCGACGCGCGCGGCTCCTATTCGGTCGGCTTTTACGTCCCCGACAACACCGACAACCGCTGGCACGAGTTCGACGTCCGCGTCACGCGGCCGGGCGTGCGCGTGCTCCACCGCAAGGGCTACATGTCGCTCGCTCCGCTGAAGCAGCCGCAGAACTGGACCGAAGACGAATGGCATGCCGCGATGGGGAATTCACTCGGCTCGACGGGCATCCGGCTGGACGCACGCGCCGACGTCGTGCCCTACGGGCTGCAGGTGCTTCTGCAGATCGCGGCCGACGACCTGTACTACAAGCGCGTCAACGGCGCTCCGGTCGCCGATCTCGAGGTCGGCTTCGGAGAGCGGAATCGGAAAGAATGGACGCGCCTGCGGCGCGATGGCGCTACTATCACCATCAAGGAAAGACCCGATCAGGCCATTCCTGCCTCCCTGGTGCGGTTTTCGAAGACGTGGTCGATCGAGCCGGATACCACTCTCGTCCGTTTGATCGTTCGTGACAGAATGACTGGCCGGTTCGGCGTGCTCGACATGCCGATGGATCAAGTGAAGCGCTGACGGCAACGGAGGCGATCATGAGCGGACGCGGGGTGGCGTGCGTGTCGGTGCTGGTATTCGCCCCGCTGCTCGCCGCGGGGCACGCACAAGTGCCGCCCGAAGTGCCGACGTTCCGCGCCGGCACGACGCTCATCGAATTCACCGTCGTCGTCACCGACGCGAACGCAAATCCGGTGGTCGACCTGAAGCGGGAAGACGTGGTCATCACCGAAGCGGGGAAACCGCGCGACATCGCGTTCTTCCACTACGAGGGCGCGCCGCCCAGCGCAATCCGCGTGCGCACCGAACCGCTTCCACCCGGCATATTCACCAACCGACCCGAATACGCTCCAGGCCCGCCGCGCAACATCATGGCCATCGTGATTGATTCGTTGAATACCCGAGCTGAGGATCAGGTGAAGGTCCTCGCCAACATCTTGTCGTTTGTCGGCGCCGTGCCGCCGGACACGCGCATCGGCATCTATCGCACCGGCGAGCGAGTTCACGTCATTCACGATTTCACCGACGATCTGGAAGGGCTCCGCAAGCGCCTCCTCAAAGACGGCATCGAAGCGCCGCGCGACAGCGAGCAGAAAGTCGCCGTGCAGCAGATGGTCATCGAGCCATGGCAGGCCGACGCGATGGCGGCGACCATGGAAGCGTCGCTGGCGATGGCGTACGAAGAGATGGCCGGCGTCGAGGAGCGGTCGAATCAATTTCTCGAAAGCCGGCGTATCGAGTACACGCTGAGCTCGCTCGAGGCGGTCGGCAACCATCTGGCCGGCATTCCGGGCCGCAAGAATCTCATCTGGATGACGAGCGGGATTCCGATGATCTCGTCAGCCACGCGCGATCCCTGGCCTGAAAATTACGCGGTACCCATGCGGCGCGTTGCGCAAGGGCTCGCGAGCCAGGGGGTGGCGATGTATCCCGTGGAGGCCGCCGGCGTGAGGCCGCTCTTTTTGAATGTCAGCGCGCGCGTGCGAGGCTCGACCCGGGGAGTGGAAGACTCCGCGACAGCAGGAGACGATGCCATCGCGCGCTCGGCAGCACGAGTGGAAGCACGTGCCGCGGCGAGGGGCGCGCCGCCGCGTTCCTTGTCTGCGTGGTCCACGACTCCCGAGCCGGCCCGAGTGTCGACGCTGGATCTGTTCGCCGACGTGACCGGCGGCCGGGCGCTTCGCAACACGAACGACCTGCTTGCCGGCATCAAAGCCGCCGCACAGGACATGCGCGGGACGTACTCTGTCGGATTTTATGCGCCCGCCGAACCCGACAATCGGTGGCATACCTTCGACGTCAAAGTGCAACGGCCTGGAGTGAAGGTTGTTCACCGGCAGGGGTATCAGTCGTCAGCCGCGACGAAACAGTCGGAGTTATGGCTCGCCGATCAGTGGAGGGCTGCGGCAAACAATCCGTTGGGTTCAGCGACAGTGCGCCTCGACGCGCGATTCGAGCTGAAGGGCAACACGCTTGCCGCGATCCTGCAAATCCCGGCAGAGGACCTCGAATACCGGCGCATCAACGGCGTGCCGGCGTGCACGCTCGAGATTGCCATCGCCGAACGCGCCCCGAAAGGGCTGCTCGGCATACGGCATGAGCTCGGCTCATTCGCACTCAAAGAGGGCCAGACCCAGGACCTCACTGGCCTGACCGTGCGTTTTCCAAAACAGTGGACCATCGACGCATCGACCACGCTGATTCGTCTCGTCATCCGCGACACCTTCACGGGGCGATACGGGACGCTGGATGTGCCGGTCGGAGCGCTTCGCTGAGATGAGGCCAGCGAGATTGCGACGGCTCTGCGAGCTGGCGGCTACGCTCTCTTCGTTTCTGGTCTTGCCCTTTGCGCTATTGGCGCAAGACGCGCCTCTTTTCCGTGTCAGCACCGACGTGGTGACGGTTCCGGTGACCGTCACCGATCGAGCCGGCCGGTTCGTGTCCGGCTTGACAGCCGATCAGTTCGTGATTTCCGATGGGGGAGTCGATCGCACGATCACGCAGTTCACCACCGATCGCGTGCCGGTGAGCCTCGGAATCCTGCTCGACATCAGCGGCAGCATGGCGACCGATCCGAAGGCGCGCGCGGCCGACGATGCCCGGTGGGCCGACACGCGGCGCGCCCTCGAACTGCTGGTACAGCGCCTCGACAAGCGCGACGAAGTGTTCTTTGCCGCTTTTGCCGCCAAGGTCGGGCTCACCGTCTCGTGGACTCGGGAACACGAGCGCATCCTGCGTGCGTTCGATGCGCTGCAGCCCGGCGGCTACACGGCGTTGTTCGATGCGGTGAAGCTGATTGCTCCGGCGTTCCAGAAGGGTGAACATGGACGCAAGGTGCTGCTCGTGATCTCCGACGGCCGCGACAGCCTGGTGCCGAACGTCAGCAGCGCTCCTGTGTATCGATACCCTCTCTCACGTGAGCAGCAGTTGCAGTCCGATATCCACGCCCGCCTGCTGGCGGTTCGCAATACCGCCGTCGGAGGGACGCAACGCGCCGTGGCGAGCTCCGGTGCGGTGGTGTATGCCATTGGCATGGGGACTGGCAAAGGCGCCTACGTTGATTTGCAGAACCTCGAGAGCCTGACCGGCGATTCAGGCGGCTACGTGGAGGGCATCAAGGATCCATCCGAAATCACCGCCGCCGTCGCGCGCATTTTCGATGAGCTGCAGTCGCAATACGTACTCGCGTTCGAGCCGGCACATGCCGACGGCAAATACCACGAGATTTTCGTGACGACGCAGAACCGGGACCTGCGCGTGCGCGCGCGGGCCGGGTATCAGGCAGCCGGTCGCCGGCCGTAGCCCCATTCCTTTTTACTTGTGCCTTGTGCCTTTCGCCTGCTTTTTTGCCTTTCCCAAGCCTTTACCGGTAAAGTTACGCCATCTGTCGTAGGAGATAGCGCATGACGTCAACCGCCCGACTGCGTCGGGTGCTGCTGATCGGTATCGCTCTGGCCGCGCACATGGTGACGGCGCCCCAGGCTCAGCAGCCACAGGCCTATACGAAGTGGGATCAATACGGCGGGTCGTCGGATTCGATGCAATATTCGGCGCTCGCCCAAATCAATAAGGCCAACGTCAATCAACTGCAGCGCGCATGGTTTTACCCGGTGCCGGGAGAGCCCGATCAGCTCGTCTTCAATCCACTCATCGTGGACAACGTGATGTATGTCACCGGCGTTCGCGGCGTGCTCGTCGCGCTCGATGCCGCCACCGGGAAGGAGCTATGGATGTCGACGCTCCGCGCGACCGAACGTGGTCTCGCGTACTGGGAAAGCAAAGACCGCGCTGATCGGCGTCTCATCCTGACGGCGAACAACGGCATCCGCGAGGTCGATGCGCGCACCGGGCAGCAGATCATGTCGTTCGGCAATGACGGCTTCGTGGACATGCGCGTCGGATCCCCCCGGCGCAACGGCGGGCCGAACAACAGCCCCGGGCGCGTCTTCGAAAACCTGATCATCGTCGGGTCGAACGTCGGCGAGGGATACGGTTCGCCTCCCGGTGACATCCGCGCGTATGACATCCTGACTGGAAAGCTCGTCTGGACGTTTCACACCATTCCGCGTCCGGGCGAATACGGTTACGAGACGTGGCCCGAAGATGCGTTCAGGTACGCGGGCGGCGCGAACACGTGGGGCGATCTGACGCTCGACGAGAAAAACGGCATCGTGTTCGTCCCGACCGGATCGCCCACGCACGATCTGTACGGTGGAGATCGCCGCGGCGACAATCTCTTCGGCAATTGTTTGATTGCGCTCGACGCGCGCACCGGGAAACGGTTGTGGCATTTCCAGATCGTGCATCACGACCTGTGGGACTATGACAACGCGGCAGCGCCGAAGCTGCTGACGGTTCAGCACAACGGCAAGCCCCTGGAAATCGTCGCGCAGGCGGGAAAGACCGGCTTCCTGTATGTCTTCGAGCGGAAGACGGGCAAGCCGCTATGGCCGATCGAAGAGCGCCCGGTTCCCAAGAGCGAAATCCCCGGCGAGTTTTCGTCGCCCACACAGCCGGTTCCGACCAGGCCGCCGCCATTCGCGCGTCAGTCGATGACGCCCGAAGAGGTGAATCCGTTCGTCAGTCCCGAAGAGCAGGACAAGCTGAAGCAGCTCGTTCGCGAAGCGGCGAATGAAGGCGTGTTCACGCCGTCGAGCCACCTGCGCCCTCACATCCAGTTTCCCGGTGCGTGGGGCGGGGCGAACTGGGGCAGCACCGCGGGTGATCCACAGACGGGCATGGTGTACATCCGCAGCCTCGAGATGATCAGCTACCGCAAGATGTCGCTCGTCGAACCGTCGCGCGGCGGCGGTGCGGGGGTGGCCGAGGCCAGGGAGCGGCTCCACTGGGTCCACGCGAGCAGGAAGGCCAGGGCGTGTACATGCAGCGCTGCGCCGGCTGCCACGGACCCGGTCAGATGCCGATGCGATCGCTCAAGATCGTCGGGTCGCAGGGCTTCCGCACGATCGTGCGCCAGGGAACCGGCCAGATGCCGGCATTTCCGGAGTCGAGCATTTCGTCGAGCGCACTGGATGCGCTCGAGTCTTACGTGACGTCGCTTCCGACAACCGACGAGCAGGCAGGCAACCCATCGGAAATCCGGTTGCCGCAAAATCCGAATCGCTACCAGGGACCGCCGACGCGTTACGGCGGGTCGTTTTCGGCAGGCTGGTACACGAGCAACGGCTACCCGGTCAGCGGCCCGCCATGGTCGCAGCTCACGGCGTACGACCTGAACGACGGAACGTTGAAGTGGCGTATTGCCGACGGCACCGCGCCCGGCCTGATCGGCAAAGTGAAAGAGCCGACAGGCACCGTGCGGCCGCGCAACGGTCCTGTCGTGACGGCCGGCGGTCTGGTGTTTCTCGCGAACTCACAGGATCGATTCGTGCGGGCATTCGACAAGACGACGGGACAGCTGGTGTGGGAGCACGAGCTCGAAGCGAATCCTGAAGGTGTGCCCGCCGTGTATCAGGCAAACGGGCGGCAGTACATCGCATTTGCGGCCGGCGCGTCATGGGGCACCGGCGGCGATCCTGTCTGGCGCAATCCGCTGCACCGTAAGGAAAGCAAGGTCGAAGCGCAGGGCTATCACGTCTTTGCGTTGCCGGATGGGAAGTAGCAAAGTAGAAAGTAAAAATGTGAGACGAGAAGCGAGAAGTGGAAGGCCGCGGGTGAAACCCCGCAGAAATTGCGATGAGGACACGACATGAAAACGAGAATCACCATCGCAGCACTGTTCGCCGTCTGCATGGCGACGCTGGTTGCCCAACAGAACCAGGAGCCGGCGTTTCCGCGGGCGTCCGATGCCATGGAGCGCGTCACGTGGCGCACGCGCACACTTGTCGCCAACGACCGATTCACCAATTGGGATTTCGCGATTCCGGGAATGGGCCTGACGTTCCAGGAATCGGTCGTGCGGGCCGATGCCGCGATCGTTCCGTTCGTTGAAGCCTCTAGCACGCAGAGAGTGAGCCCGCAGGTCCAGAAAAACCTCGACTACAACCTGACGCGCGACGAGATCGCCGCGGTCAAGGCCGGGATGGGACCGAACGTCCGTGTCAGTGCGTACCGCGTGGAGAGCCTGCCGGCCGACGCCGCGGCGCACCGCCGCGTGTTCGAGTTCGCCTCGGCGCTGGGGGCGACGACGCTCGTCGTGCCGGGCAATACGGATCTCGCCGGCATCGATGCGCTCGGTGAGGAATTCAAACTGAACGTTGCGTTGCTCAACAGCTCTCCCGAGACGATCAAGGCGATGGAGGGCCGGAGCCGGCGGTTGGGCGTCGGCATCGACACGGGCCAGTGGGCGCAAGAAGGCGTGAACGTCCGCGACGGCGTGACGCGCGTAAAGGATCGACTGCTCTACGTCAATCTGCGCGATCGCTCCGCCCGCGGCGCGAATGCGCAGAATGTCATCCTCGGCAAGGGCGTGGCGAATCTCCGGGAGTTCTTCACCGAGCTCGGACGGCAGGACAACCGCGAGATCTCTACTCGCCTCGGCGGGGACGGTAGTCCCGTCGTCACGACGAGAGTTCCTGTTGCCATGACGCTCGATACGACAGGCATCGTGAAGGCGCCCGCCGATCTCTTTGCCGCCGTGTCGGCGTTCGAGGACGCCGTGCAGCCCGCGTATGCGACGAACTTCCTGGAGTTCTCGCGGACCCGTCCGATCCGCTTCGATGTCGTCACACCCGCACGCGGCGAGACGCTCGCGCCGGCCGAAGTCGAGCGCCGGGCGGCCGATATCCGGCAGAAGATCGAGACAGCCATTCCGAACAAGCCGTACACGACGCCGAAGAAGGCTCGCCGACTGCTCGTCATCGAGAGCCTCGAAGGAATGTCGCACAACACGATCCCGCTCACCAACGTCATGGTCCAGCGCATGGGCGACAAGACCGGGGCGTGGACGACGGTGTTCAGCAACGATCTGAGCAACCTGCGTTATCCGAAGGTGAAGGAATACGACGCGATTTTCCTGAACAGCATCGTCGGCGAGTTTCTGCCGGATCCGGCGTTGCGCGCGGACCTCGTGCGCTACGTGAACGAGGGAGGCGGCATCGGCGGCATTCATGGCACGCCGTGGGCTTCGCGGAACTGGGACGAGTTTGCCGAGATGATCGGCGCGCAGAGCGCGCCGCATCGTATCGAAAACGGCGTCATCCGCCTGTACGACAAGGACAGTCCCCTCGTCGGCGCCTTCAATCACGAAGATCTGCCGTTCCGCGAGGAGTACTACCGCTTCGAGCACGAAGGGAATGGGCGCGTCCGCTGGGACAAAGTGCGCGTGCTGCTGACCGTGGACCTCGATGAGAAAGTGCCGAACTCGACTGACAAGCCGTGGCAGGGTTATCGTCGTCCGGACAAGGTGTACCCGCTGGCGTGGATTCGTGAATACGGCAAGGGCCGGGTGTTCTACAACTCGATGGGGCACATGAACGAGACGTTCATGCGGCCGGAAATCGTCGGCCACTTCCTGGCTGGCATGCAGGTACATCCTGGGAGACCTCAACGCGAACGCCACGCCCAACCCGTTGGGAAAGTAGAAAGTTGAACGTAGTGTCCGGCTTTAGCCGGACCGTGAAGAGTGCAAGTAAAAAGTAGTGTCAGGCTTCAGCCGGACCGTGATAAGAAAGGCGGCGATGAAACCAATCATTGCCGCCTTTTTTCTTTGGCCGTGCTGATGGCGACGCTGCTTGCCCCCGCACCGGAGCCGGTGCGCGCGGCGCCCGCCTCGTGCGAAAGCCTGGCATCGCTTCAATTGCGTAATGGGACGATCACGTCCGCTGCGGACGTCGCCGCCGGTGCGTTCTCGCCTCCGGGCGCCGCGACGGTCTCTGCCGCGGCTGCGCGCACTTATGCCGCAACGCCGGCGGCCTGCCGCGTGACGGCTACCCTGAAGCCGACGGCTGACTCCGACATCAAAGTCGAAATATGGCTCCCGAAGAGCGGATGGAACGGCAAGCTCCAGGCAGTCGGCAACGGGGGCTGGGCGGGCACGATTCCCTACACTGCGCTCGCGGCTGCGGTCACCGGAGGATATGCCGCGGCGGCCACAGACTCGGGACATTCCACACCCGGCGCGTCGTTCGTAATCGGTCACCCGGAACGCGTGATTGACTACGCGCACCGCTCGCTCCATGAGATGGCGGTTGCGGCGAAGGCCGTCGTCAATGCGGGGCTGGGAAGCGGGCCAAAGTTGTCGCTCTGGAACGGGTGCTCCACGGGCGGAAATCAGGGGCTCACCATTGCGTCGAAATACCCCGAGGATTTCGATGCCATCGTCGCCGGAGCGCCGCCCGACCCCCGCGCGCGGCTGATGAGCGTGCGCGTGCTGATCAACCGGCTCGTCAATCGCAGCAGCACGAGCGCCATCCCTCCATCCAAATATCCGGCAATCCACCGCGCCGTGATGGCCGCGTGCGACAAGCTCGACGGCGCCGAAGACGGTGTCGTGGAAAATCCGCGCGCGTGCCGCTTCGATCCCAAGGTGCTCGAATGCAAGGATGGCGACGGGCCGTCCTGTCTGACCGCTGAGCAGGTAGAAACGGCAAAGCTGGTGTATTCCGAGGTGAAACATCCCGCTACCGGGCGCACGCTTTACGCGCCACTGCTGGTTCCCGGGTCGGAGCTCGCGTGGGCGACGCTTGCCGGGCCTCAGCCGTTTCCGAATGCCCTCGACGCCTACCGGTTTCTCGCGCACGCCAACCCCGACTGGGATCCGAAAAGCTTCGACGTCAACACCGACATCGAGTTGATGGATCGCGCCGGGGCGGTGTTGAACACGGTGACGCCGGACCTGCGTCCGTTCTTCAAACGGGGAGGAAAGCTGCTGATGTATCACGGCTGGAACGATCGCCAGGTGCCGGCAATGAGCAGCGTGACGTATTTTGAACGCGTGCTCGAGACGGCGGGCCGGCAGTCTGCGGGCGCGTCGATCCAGCTCTACATGGTCCCGGGCATGGATCACTGTCAGGGAGGTGTCGGCACCGACACGTTCGACAAGGTCGCCGCGCTCGAGCAGTGGGTGTCGAGCGGGCGCGCGCCGTCTTCCATCGTTGCGTCGCATGCGACCGAGGGGAAGATCGATCGGACGCGGCCGCTATGCCCTTACCCGCAGATCGCCCGCTACAAAGGCACGGGGGATATCGCTGATGCGGCGAATTTTGCGTGTGCTAAATAGAAAGTGAAAAGTGGAAAGTGGAAAGTGGAAAGTGGAAAGTAACAAGTAAAAAGTAGAAGGTAAAAAGTGACGTTACAACCGCTAGTGACCACCTGCTTACTGACGCTGGCAACCGCGGCAGTCCTTGCGCAGGCGCCAGATCTCGACTGGAAAACCATCGAAGCGGAGACGCTCGGCCACTTTCAGTCGATTGTGAAGATCGAGACGACGGACCCGCCCGGCAACGAGCGTCCGGCCGCCGAATACCTCAAACAGGTTCTCGACAAGGCGGGAATCGAAACCAAAGTGTTCGAGCTCGAGCCAAACAGGCTCAATGTCGTTGCGCGGCTCAGGGGAAACGGATCGAAACGGCCCATTCTCCTGATGGGGCACACCGACACCGTGAACGTCGATCCGGCGAAATGGACGTTTCCGCCGTTCAGCGCGGCGCGCGACGGCGGCTACATCTACGGACGCGGAACGGTTGACGACAAAGACAACGTGACCGCGGCGTTGATGACCATGCTTCTGCTGAAGCGCGCGAACGTGCCGCTCGCGCGCGACGTGATTTTTCTCGCCGAAGCGGGGGAGGAAGGGACGACGCGGGTCGGCATTCAGTTCATGGTCAATCAGCACTTCGCCGAAATCGACGCCGAATATTGCCTTGCCGAAGGAGGCAGCCTCCTGCGCAGCGGCGGCAGCGTACGCTATGCGGCGGTGCAGACGGCGGAGAAGATCCCTCGTGCCATTCAACTCACCGCGACCGGCGTTGCCGGGCACGGCTCGGTGCCGCTCGAGACGAACTCCATCCTCAAGCTGTCGCAGGCGATCGCCGCGATCGGCGCGTGGAAGACGCCGATCCAGTTGAACGACACGACGCGTGTATATTTCAGCCGCCTCGCGGCCATTTCTCCGCCGGCTGAGGCGGCGCGTTATCGCGCCGTGATTGGCAACGATCCGAAGGCCGCCCAGGATGCAGTCGACTATTTTGCCAAGAGCGATCCCCGGCTCGCATCTTCGCTGCGCGCGTCGATTTCTCCCAACATCGTTCAAGGCGGCTATCGCGTCAACGTCATCCCTTCGCAGGCCACCGCGACGCTGGACGTCCGACTCATGTCGGGGCAAGATCCAGAGACGTTTCTCCAGGAGGTGCGAAAGGTCATCAACGATCCTGCCGTACGGGCTGAATGGATGAAGCGCGACGTGCGGCCGGCCACGACGAGCGCGCGCCTCGACTCGGAAGTGTTCAAGGTGCTCGAGTCCGCGTTCGCCCGGTACTACGACACCACCGTACTCCCGACGATGAGCACTGGCGCGACTGACATGGCATACCTGCGCGAGAAGGGAATTCAGTGCTACGGCGTCGGGCCGGCGCTCGACGTGGAAGATGGACCGAAGGGGTTCGGCGCCCACAGCGATCAGGAGCGCATCCTCGAGACGGAGCTGCAGAGGTTCGTGCGGTTCCACTATGAAGTGGTGCGCGACCTTGCCCGAGCGAATTGACAAAAATGCAACGATCTCCTGTTTGTTCGCGGCTGTCTTCAGCGTGACCCTGGTTTTCACGTGAACGTCGACCATGCCCACGTGGGCTCCGGGAGCGAATTTTGCTCTAACTGCGGCATCAGACTGATGGGACCTTACTGCGCGGCGTGCGGCCAGAAGGCGCTCCCGCTCGACGTGACGCTGCATCATTTCACTCACGACCTGATTCACGAAACGCTGCACGTGGATGGCCGCATCTTCCAGTCGATCCAGCGGCTGCTCTTGTCACCAGGGTTTTTGACGCGGGAGTATCTCCAGGGCCGCCGGGCCGGTTGGATTTCGGCCATTCGCCTGTACATCATCTTCAGCGTCGTGTTTTTTGCGCTCGGCGCGCTCGCCCCTGCGCGTGACGTGCGGCTGACAGTGGCGGCGGAGGATCAGCAGGAGGTCGCGGCAGCCCTTCAGGAAATGGGCTACAAAGACACGACCGAGCTCCGAAATGCAGTGAAAGCCGGGCTGCTCACGTGGGTGCCGCGTGCGATGTTCGTGCTCATGCCGGTGTTTGCGTGGTTCGTCGGGCTCTTGTACAAGCGGGTGGATTCGAATTATCTGCACCATCTGTATTTCGCGCTTCATGTCCACGCTGCGTGGTTCGCGCTCGGGGTGCTCGCCGCCGCCGTTGCGATCGTCTCATCCCCCGCCGGCGGTGTCGTGGTGTCGGTGGGATTCATGTACGCATTGGTCTACGTGGTTATCGCTCTTCGGACCACTTACGGCGGCACTGTCGCTGCCGCTTTCACGCGAGCGGCGGCCGTCATGTCGGCCTACGCGCTCACCGTCTTGCTGGTGTTGTTGGCGATCGTTGGGCCGCTTGTGCTTGGGCGGAAATGATGGTGTGAGCTGGCGAACATCTCACCAGGGAGGACGTCACGCTTTCTTTGCAGTCAAAAATTCAACAGGAAGTCAGGAGGTTAGTGTCCGGCGATGCGGGCGGCGCCCACTATCCGTTGCCGCCACCGACGCGACCGGTGCATCCGTCTGCCGGCAGCCGGAGCCCAGCCTCCGCGCGCAATTTCAACAACGCCACCGCCTCGCGAGACGGATCCACCGGCCGCATCGCGCGGCGGCCCTTCGCAATCTGTCCACGCCATGGGCGGCTGTATTCCTCCGTGCGTCTCCGTGACCCCGTGTCTCCGTGATGATGCAAGAGGTCTTGGGTGATGTGAAATGTCTTCAACATTGATTTCTCCTAACCTCCTGATCTCCTGTGTGTTCCTGGCTGTATTCGGCGCGACGCCGGTTGTTGCCCAGGGACCAACGGTGCGCGAGGAAGCGCAGATCTACGGACGTCCCGGGTGGGTTCTCGAGAACGGCACGCTTCGCGTCGGTTTGCTGCGCGGCGGCGGTCACATCGCCGAAGTCAGGCTCTTGTCAGCGAATCCTCGGCTGTCGATCAATCCCATGTTCATCCCCCTGGGAAACGGATACATGGGACATCTCGTCTGCTTCCCGCACTACGGCCCGGCGTCGGCTGACGAGCGCGCGCAGGGATTGCGCGGCCACGGAGAAGCGGGGTCGGTGGAATGGCAGCAGACGCGGGCGCCGGAGATTGACGCGCAGCACATCACGTTCTACTACGGCGCCGACCTGCCGGTGACCCATTACAAGATCGAGCGCGCGGTCACCCTCAAGACGGGCGAGGCGAACGTACATGTCGAAGAGTGGATTGAGAACCTCGCCGCCTACGACCGTCCGTACAACCGCAATCAGCACGCAACCTTTGGCGCGCCTTTCGTGACGCGCGCGAGAACGGTGCTCGACATGTCGGGCACGCGCGGTATGACCGATCCCACGCGGACGGCAGGCTCGAAATGGAACGAGAGCGCGCTGTTCCAGTGGCCCGACGCGCCGCGCAGGGACGACACGCCGCTGTCGCTGCGCGATTTTCACGCGGTGCCCGGCGGCCAGGTGTACACGCCGGTGCTGACCGATCGCTCGAAGCCGCAGAGCTGGTTCACCATGTTCAACCAGGACTACCCGCTGCTCGTGGGCTACGTCTTTCCGACCGACGACCATCTCTGGATCAACGACTGGCAGGACCTGCCGAGCCACGACTCGCCGGCGGGGACCGCCCGGGGGATCGAGTTCGGGACCTCGCCCTTCGACGAGGGCCTGCGAAAAAGCGTGGAGCGCGGCCAGATGCTCGGAGCGCCGACCTACAAATTCATCGGCGCACGACAGAGGCTTTCGACGACGTTCACGATTTTCCTGAAGGAGATTCCTGCAGGATTCCCGGGCGTCCGCGACGTGCGGATCGTAGACGGTATGGTGACGGTGGAAACCAAGTGAAGATTTGTGGTTCCGGGTTCCCAGTTCCGGGTTCCAGGTTCTGGTTCTAGGTTCTTGGTTCCTGGTTCGGCAGTGATCCAGCCGAACCGCTCTTGCACTTTGGAACCCTGAACCCGGACCCTGAACCCGGAACCTTGAACTAGAACCAGGAACTTGGAACCCGGAACCCCGTCAACCTTGGCGTAGACCGACCAGGGGAAGCGGATATCTCCCCTGCCGGCGCGGGTTGTCGCGATCGTAAATGATTGGCAATTGCATGCCGATCGCCGGCTGTTTCCCGCTGTGACGGTAGCGCGCTCGGCGTGTCGCTCCGCTGAGAAGCTGCCACTGATATTCGACGCGCCAGTACGTGCCCTTGTCAGACCGCTTCTTGTCGACGCGCGTGATCGTGGCCATCGCGAGGCGGCCATCCGTCAGGAGGCGGCGCTGGCGCCGGAGTAGGGCGAGTGCGGCCGCTGATCCGAGCAGCGCGGCCGAAGGCAAGAGGTACGCCGGCCACATCGGGAATCGCCGCGGCTCGCGGCCCTCCATCCAGCCAACAGACGGTTCAGAAGCCAGATACGTCACGGCGATCGGTCCGCCGGCCACGAACGCATGCTGTTCGCGCTGGCGTAACTGGATTGAGCGGCGATAGGCGTGACCGTCAACCGCGTATTCGTAGTGCACGACAGTGCGGTGGTCATCGTCGCCGCCGCGCAGTTGCACGCGAGTGACGCGGCCGAGCACAGACCTCGATTCGGTGATCGCCAGGCCGGCATGCCGCTGGGATGTGATCGCCTGCTGATGCAGGGACACGCCTCCCCAGATGCCGCCCACGATGGCGGCCACACACGCGATGGCCAGCGCCGCACCGGCCGCGCTCAGCGTCGTCGTTCGGGGCGTTGGCGGCATCCGGAGTCCGTCGAGGTCAGCGCGGCCGTTTCTTTTTTTCACCGATGGTCTCCGAATGATCGCCGCGGTCGGCGCCGGGCAGGCGGCCGGCCTCTTTCAACGCGCAGCGGAGCAGATATTCGATCTGCCCGTTGACGCTGCGGAAGTCGGCGGCGGCCCAGCGTTGGAGCGCGTCGTAGATGTCCGGGTCGAGCCGCAGGGGAAATGCTTTTTTTTCCGGCATTGTTTAATTTGTCGTGGGGCCCCACCCCCACGACCTGCGTCTCGCGACCGTTGGTCGCTCGACCATGCCTGCGGCGCCGATCGGCTTAGTCTGGCAGCGCGTCATTGATACAGAGTGCCGGTATTCACCACCGGCTCTACGCCTTTTTCGCTGCACAACACGACGAGCAGATTGCTCACCATCGCCGCCTTGCGCTCCTCGTCGAGTGAGACCACGTTTTTCGTGCTGAGCTCGTTCAGCGCCATCTCCACCATGCCGACGGCGCCTTCGACGATTTGCTTGCGTGCCGCGATGACCGCGGACGCCTGCTGGCGCCGCAGCATCGCGCCGGCGATCTCCGGCGCATACGCGAGGTGACTGATGCGGGATTCGATGACTTCGATGCCGGCCTTCGACAGCCGATCCTGAATCTCATGCCGCATGCGGTCGGACACTTCGCCGCCGCCGAGCCGCAGCGACGCGCGGGCGTCGTCGTGTGAGTCGTAGGGATAGGTCGTCGCGAGGTTGCGCACGGCGGCTTCGCTCTGCACATGGACGAAGTTCTCGTAATCGTCCACGTTGAACACCGCCTCGAACGTTTCGACGATGCGCCAGACGACGACCGCGGCGATTTCGATCGGGTTGCCGTCGCGCTCGTTGACCTTGAGCTTGGTGCTCTCGAAGTTGCGCACCCGCAGGGAGAGCTTGCGGCGGGTGGTGAGCGGGTTGACCCACCAGAAGCCGCCGTGTTTGATCGAGCCTTTGTAGACGCCGAACAGCGTGACGACCGAGGCTTCGTTGGGGTTGACCACAGTAAGACCGGGGAGCAGGAGGCCGCAGAGAATGAGCCCGGCAACGCCACCCGCCTTGACCCAGTCAAAGCCATCGACCGACCCGGAATTTATCATCGCCGACACGATGCCGACGCCCGCCACGGCAATGACTCCAACCACGACCCAGCCCGAAAATGCGCGCAAGTCCTTTTCATTTGCCATCGCTTTTGACCTCGACATCATAGTGATATCACTTTGATATGATGTCAACGCCTATCGGCGTTTGGACGCAGCTCGAGCCAGTCCCGACCGTAGGCGAGGTGATCCGGAATCTTGTTGTGGTGCAGGCGTTCCTTTGGATCAAGCGCGTTGGCTGTAGCGGTAAAGTAAAGTAACTTTACCGGTCAAGTCTCCTGTTTTTTCTTGACAGTCGTTCCCCGACATCTGTAACTTACCCCCCCACAAAGCACTCTTTCGCCACCAGCACATACCGCCAAGAAGGGGGAGGGTATGAAGTACTGCAGGTCCATGGTCGTTTTGGTCCTGTTGCTGTTCGCGGCAAGCGCATCAGCACAGACGACTTCCGGTTCCATCTCGGGAACCGTCGTCGACACACAGGACCAGGTGGTTCCCGGTGCCGACGTCACCGTCACAAATCAGCTAACCCAGGAAGTGCGCCGCGCCGTCACGAACGCGGTGGGAATCTTCGAGTTCCCTGCACTTCAGGCAGGTCCATACACCGTCCGTGTCGAGTTGACCGGGTTCCGGCCCATCGAGATCCGCGACAACATCGTGCTCGCCAACAGCCGGCTTGCGCTGCAGCCGATGAAGCTCGAGGTCGGCACTCTTGCGGAAGCGGTGACCGTCAGCGCCGTTGGTGAGGTCGTCGCGACGACACAGACGACGCATCAAGCCGTGCTCGACACCGGCCAGATCGAAAACCTCTCCATTCGCGGCCGCGACCCGATGTCGCTGCTGAAAATTCTTCCGGGCGTGCAGCTGCTCGCCAACGACAACGAAACGGTCGGCGGCGGGTTCAACTCGCCGGTTCCGTCAATGCAGGGCGGAAGCGGCCAGACTGTTTACGTCGACGGCATCAACGGCGGTGACGGTGGCGGCGGCGGCGCGTTGAGCGGCACGACGGTCATGGACGCGATCGCCGAGGTCAACGTCCAGATGAGCGCCTACACCGCAGAGTACGGCCTCAAAGGCGGCTCGCAGATCAACGTGATCACCAAGCACGGCGGCGCCGAATACCACGGCACCGCGTACTGGTACAAACGCCACGAGGCGTGGAACTCGATCAACTACTTCAACAAGATCAACAATCGTCCGAAGCCGGAGTATCGATATTCGAATCTCGGCGGAACGATCGGCGGTCCGATCCCGCGCATCAAGGGCATCAACCCCGACGGCAACAGGCTGTTCTTCTTCTACGTCATCGACGACACGCAGGCGCAGCGAGTCAACCTGCTGCGCTTCTACCGGGTACCGACCGCGCTGGAGCGCGTGGGCGATTTCTCGCAGTCTGTTCGCCCGAACGGGACGCTGGTTCCGGTCATCGATCCGGCGACGGGGCAGGCGTTCCCAGGAAACCGCATTCCGGCAAATCGTATCGATTCCCGAGGCCAAGCGATTCTCAACCTGTTCCCGATGCCGAGCGAGGCAGATCCGAACGCCGGCGCGAACTTCATCACCCAGGAGCCCAGCATCGACTGGCCGCGGCGCCAGCACATGTTCCGCGGCGACTGGCGTCCCACCGACAGGGATTCGCTCGCCGTCAAGTACCAGACGTTCTACACGCGGTCGGTCGGCATCAACGTGGACGGCGCATCGGCGCGGTGGGGTCTCGTGCGGCAGCGCTACGACTTCGACGTCGACATCGCGAAGATCGACTACACCCGCATCCTGAACACATCCACCATCCTCGAGTTCTCGACAGGATTCTTCAACAGCGTCGAGAACGGCCCGGAAGAAGACGCGGTGGCGCTCGCGGGCATTCAACGTTCGACCTATCCGCAAATCAATCGACTAGGGCAGCTCGCGGGGCAGCACAACCCGCTTGGTCTGATTCCGCAGGTGTTGTTCGGGAACATCCCGACGGCGGACCGAAACGCGAGCAACGGTTCGGCCGACGCTGGTGGTCCCGCTCAGGTGCAGTACGACGGCCGCTGGCCGATCTACGGCAATGACCTTGCCTTCAACGCTGCCGTCAACCTGACACACACTCGCGGACGGCACACCTACAAGATGGGGCTCATGCGCGAAGATGAGCTGTTCGGCCAGGCGCGCTCGGGCGTTTTCGGCGGCGAGTTCAGCTTCGCTGACGACACCCAGCATCCGAACCGCACCGGCTATGCGTACGCAAACGCGCTGCTCGGCCAGGTTCGAGGCTACCGCGAGTCGCTCGGGCGCGTTCCCGACGATCGCCGTCAGCGCACCTGGGCCTGGTACGTGCAGGACACGTTCAAGGTCACGCAGAAACTGACGCTCGACTACGGTCTTCGGATGTACAAGTGGGGCGCCTCGCTCGCGCAGGGCGGCGAAGCGTCGGCGTTCAGTCAGGAACGATTCAATCCGGCCTGGGGCGGCAACCCGCCCATTTTCTTCCAGCCGGTACTCGTCGGGGGCGTGCGGCTTGCACGTAATCCCGTAAACGGCCAGAACTTCCCGGCAAGCTACATCGGCAACATCGTGCCGGGCACGGGCTACACCTGCAATAACGTCATTACCGCGACGACGCCGTGCTCGATCAACGGCATCGTGACACAGCGCGACGGCAACTACCTGGAGGATGGCGACGAAGGCTTCATCGAGCCGGTGCCCATCCAGCTCGATCCGCGGGTCGGTGTCGCATATGCGCCGAATCCGAGGACAGTCATACGCGGGGCGTTCGGCTCGTTCCACGACGGGACCGGCGGGTATCCGCAGCAGCAGGGCGACGGCAACGCCGCGTATCGATTCACCAAGCAGGTGCTCTACACCGACTTCGACAGCTACCTGTTGGGCAACTCGTTCACGACGCCTGTCGCGAACACCGGTGGCCCGTTGCGGGAAAACAATCGTCGTCCGAACAACATCCGTTACACCGCCGGCATCGAGCGCGAGCTCGGCAAGAACATCGTCGTCGATGCCGCGTATGTCGGGTCGTACACGACGAACGTAAGCCGGGAAACGAACATCAACATCCTGCCGGCAGGCATCCGGTTCGCATCTTCATCACGCGACCCGACGCGCACGCCGACGGCCACCGATCCAGCGGCGCTGCCCGATGCGATGTTGCGCCCCACTCTCGGATTCAACGACATCAACATCGCCGATTCGACAGGCTGGCAGCGGTACGATTCGCTTCAGCTTCAGGTGACGCGGCGCTTCACCGGCCGGTTCGAGATGGCCGCCAGCTACACGTTCGCACGCGGCTACGAGGACGAGCAGAACGAACAGGTGCCGGACCGGACGCAGCGTCGCGACCTTCAGGAGCACGTTCTCGTCGCCAGCTATCAGTACGAAATTCCAAGGGCGAGCAGCGTGCTGGGCGACAGCGCGCCGGTGCGCTGGATTCTCGACAACTGGCGCATCTCTGGTATCAGCACGTTCGGCACCGGCGGCCGCGGACGGGTCAGCGCATCCTACAGCCCGGCTGCTGACTATTCCGGCGGTGGGCAGGTCTGCGGCGGTTGGACCGGAGCCAATGATCGCTCCGACCGCGGTACGAACCCGTTCAATATTGTCGGCGATCTCGAGCTGCCGAGCAGTGACCAGAACATCGATCGCTGGTTCGCCACCGAGAACGTGCGGCCGGCAACGGGCGTCGGGGACAGGGGCAACGATGCCGCGTGCAACATGTGGCAGTTTACGATGCCGGGCTGGCACAACCACGACCTGACGCTCTTCAAAGACATCCGGATGAAGGGCAATCAGCAGCTGCAGTTCAGGTGGGAGATCTACAACATCTTCGATCAGGTGCAGTTCCAGGACGTGAACCTCGCGGCGACGTTCAACCCGACGACCGGCGCCCAGACCAACGCGAACTTCGGCAAGATCACGTCGGCTCGCACCGAGCGCCGTATGCAGATGTCGCTTAGGTACATTTTCTAGAAGTGGAAAGTGGAAAGTGGAAAGTAGAAAGTGAGAAAGTAGGAAGTAAAAAGTAGGAAGTAACAAAGAGGGCGACGGTTCGAAAGGGCCGTCGCCCTTTTTTGTATCGAAGCGCATGTCAATCTGGGAATGGCGCTGGCGCATCTGGAACGGTTCGTACCGAAAACGGCAGCCGACGGCGATTGGAGCGTTCCCACGTACAAGTCGAAGTCGTTCTTCTTGTCAGATGCATCGGTGGGATGACGTGAAGAGAAAGCAACGACAGCGCCGCTCCCGTCGATCGACGGTCCCTGACTCGGCTCCATCCAGCCGCCGCCTTCGTCGCCGCTCAGCCGTGCCATCCGCCCGCTCAGCCGATCGAAGATGAATACATCGTGGAGGAGATTGAAATCTTCGGCATCGACGAGATCGCTCGCCTCCGACTGAAAGACGATGAAGCGGCCGTTTGAGGAGATGCGCGGGTTGGCGCTGGCGCCGTTGGCGGGCCTTCCGCCTGAGTTGTTCGTCACGACGCGAACCGTCCCGGCCGTGAGATCCGCCAGGAAGATCTGCGGAACGTTCCTGACGAGATCGACGTACGCAAGGTAGCGGCCGTCTCCGCTCAGCGACGGCTTCCATCCTGTTGCGATTCGGCGGGTCGTGCTGGATTGGGCGTCGCGCAGGAATATTTCGGAAGGCGTCACTCGGTACGTAGTGTCCGGCTTCAGCCGGAGTTCACGCGGAAGTCGTGCGCTGAAGGAAAGGAAACGGCCGTCGGCGCTCACGCTTGGACTGACGCTGACCAGCGCCGATGGAGTGCCCGCCATGCCGGTGCTGACAGGACGCACAACGCCGCCGCGCACTTCGACGAGATGTTTCGCGGTGGCAAAGACGACCATGGTCCCATCTTCGGAAATACACGGCTGCCGCCCCACGCCAAGGCCTCGTGAGGTGTTCTGACCGCGGTCTCGCAATGTGACCGTTTCGTCATCGACGTAGACGAGAAATCGGCCGTCACCGTTCAGGCGCGGCTGACGCATATCGCTTCTGCTCTCAACCTCGACGCTCTCGAGCGTGACGTGTTTTGTGAAGCGATCGAGCACATACACATCGCTCGAGCGGTCGATGTCTACTGGAACGAGCTGCGAGTACGTCGAAAACGCGATAAACCTGCCATCGGCGCTTATGTCCGAAGACGCATCGTCGATGCTGGATCGGTAGGCATCGCGCTGCTCGACCGTGAAGATGGCGCTCAACGCCAGCGCGGCGGCAATGGTCCGCATGGCATCACCGTGTTGTTTCGGACGCGACCTTCTGCCCGGCGCGCTTCGCGCGGATCGTCTCGAACACGGCCGGTGCGTCCGAAATCACCTTTACCCCGCTGTCATACTGCGCGGCGCGCGCGGCCAGATTGACACCGTCGAGCTGCTCGATGACATGTTCGATCTCGTGGGCGATCAGCTCGACAGAATCGCCGGGCGCGCTGATGCGGATCGCCGCAAAGCGCTGTCCGTCGGGTTGGCGCTTGAGCTGCGTGGTGGCGCGGATATTGGATCGCGCAGGTAGCGCCGAAATGCTGAGGTGAATCGTCAGACGCGGCTCCGCGCCGATGCGGAGGCACTGCCGTCGGAATGTCGGCGATTGCCGCAGCATCGATTCGATCAGCTGACGGAGCTCGTCCGACGTGACGAGGTTCGGCGGCGCTGCGACCTGCCTCGGAATTGCCTCCGATGCGACATACGCGTGAACCGATGTGACGGATGTTCGCGCGAGGTCGAATGCCGCGCCCGGCTGGGCGGACAGGGGCGCGTCCTGCAGCAGGAACACAGATGACGCGAACACGACAGCCATAACACGCGACATTTCCGCTTTCCCGAACATTAGACGCCGCCCTTTCCGGAATCGTTGCCGTCGGCCGCTCTCACCTATATCTACGCAGTCTGATGTTCCCGGTTATCGCCGGACCACGAAGGGAGTAACCACGAAGGGCACAACACGAAGGCACGAAGGCACGAAGTGCGACACGAAGGCACGATGGACGTAAAATGCAGCGACGAATGCAAAACGAAGCGGACGCCTCGGGGTTGCACACGCCGGGGACGGACGTCCTGTCGGCGTGTTCGATTCAGGCGTCGGCGGGCTGTCCGTGCTTCATGCAATCCGGCAGGAACTGCCAAACGAGGACGTGTTGTATGTCGGCGATTCGGGCTGCGCGCCGTACGGCGACCGGCCGGCCGCGTTCATTGCCCACCGTGCCGTCACTATTACCGGCTTCCTGATCGAACAGGGTGCGAAGGCGGTCGTCGTCGCGTGCAACACGGCAACCGCCTTGGCCGTCGAATCGCTGCGCGCTCGCTTCACGGTGCCCATTGTCGCGATCGAGCCCGCCGTCAAGCCCGCGGCATCGCGGACCCACTCGAAGGTCGTCGGCGTCCTCGCAACGACCGGGACGGCGTCCAGTCCCAACATGGGGAAGCTGCTGGCAAACTATGGAAGTGACGTCGAATTTGTCATTCAGCCTTGTCCGGGTCTGGCGGATCTCGTCGAGGCGGGCGCATTGGACGCCGACGAGACCAGAGCGCTCGTGGAGCGCTATGTTCGGCCTGTCGTGCGGAAGGGCGCGGATATCCTTGTGCTCGGGTGTACGCATTATCCTTTTCTTCGGCCACTCATCCAGGAAGTTGCCGGGCCGGGTGTCGAGGTAATCGATCCTGCTGTGCCCGTTGCGCGTGAGCTGCGGCGGCGGCTGGAAGCCGGATCGCTGCTAACGACGACACAGGAGGCAGGCACTGAACGTTTCTGGACGACGGGGGCGGTTGCCGACGTCGAGCGAATCGTCCGGCAGTTGTGGAAGAGACCCGTCCAAGTGCAAAAGCTTCCTGCTGTGAGCGGAGGGCAACGTGAATAGGAAACTGGTAGTAGCCTGCGCCGCGGTCGCGTTCGCGGCGCTGGTGACCGTCCGGCTGACGCCTGTCATGGTCCGGCTGAAGCCGGACACGACGTACGCCCAGGGCCCTCAATATGATCTCGTCATTCGGAACGGACGCATCCTCGACGGCACGGGCAGCCCGTGGTATCGCGCCGATGTCGGCCTGCGGGGCGATACGATCGCGGCAATCGCACCGTCGATTACCGATCCCGCCGCACGCACGATCGACGCCGGCGGTCAGATCGTGTCGCCCGGATTCATCGACATTCACAATCACGCGCGCGAGAATATTTTCGAGCTGCCGACCGCGGACAACTACATCAGGCAGGGCGTGACGACGATTATCGAAGGGCCAGACGGAGGCTCTCCGATTCCCCTGGCCGACTTTCTCGATCGGCTCGAGAAGACGCAGAAGTCGATCAACGTCGGGTCGTTCATCGGGCAGGGCTCGGTGCGCGAGGCGGTCCTCGGCCGGGCCAATCGCCGGCCCACCCCGGCCGAGCTCGACAAAATGCGGACGATCGTGGACGAAGGGATGAAGTCGGGCGCGTTCGGCATGAGCACGGGCCTGTTCTACGTGCCGGGAGCGTTCACGCCGATCGAAGAGGTCATCGAGCTGGCGAAGGTCGCGGCGAAACACGGCGGCATTCATATCTCCCACATGCGCGACGAAGCTTTCGCCGTCGTCGAGAGCGTTCGCGAAACGATCCGCATCGGGGAAGAGGGCGGTCTGCCGACGCAGGTCACCCATCACAAGGTCGTGGGACCGGCCAATTACGGAAAGAGCGTCGAGACGCTTAAACTGCTGGACGAAGCGCGGGCACGGGGGGTCGATGCGACGAGCGATCAGTATCCTTATACGGCGTCGAGCAATGCGTTCGTCGCCTCCATGATCCCGCAATGGGCGCAGGAGGGCGGGCGCGAGCAGATGCTGGCCCGTCTGAAAAACCCGTCCTCGCGCAAAGAGATTGCGGCCGAGACCGTCCGCATCATTCGTGAAGAACGGGGCGGAGGCGATCCAAAAAACGTGTTCCTCGCGCATTGCGACTGGGATGCGTCGATGGCGGGAAAGAACCTCGCGGATGTCGCGCGGATGCGGGGGCTGGAACCGACGATCGAAAACGGCGCAGAGGCCGCCATCTGGGTGGTGGAACAGGGAAACTGCCAGGGCGTGTATCACGCGATGAACGAGCAGGATCTCGAGCGCATTATGCGCCATCCGGCTACGATGGTGGCATCGGACGGCTGGGTGCAGATTCTGGGACGCGGCGTGCCGCATCCGAGGAGCTATGGCACCTTCGCGCGCGTGCTGGGCGTGTATGTACGCGAGCGGCGCGTGATTTCGCTCGAAGACGCGATTCGGAGGATGACGTCGTTTCCGGCGCAGCGGCTGCGGCTGCAGGATCGCGGCGTGTTGAAGCAGGGTATGAAGGCCGATCTCGTCGTGTTCGATCCCGCGCGGGTGCGAGACATGGCGACGTTCGAAAAGCCCCATCAATATGCCGAAGGATTTACCTCGGTCATCGTAAACGGCCAATTGGTGTTTGATGGAAAAACCATGACGTCGGCCAGACCCGGAAAGGTGTTACGGAAAAACTAACAGGAGAGCAGGAGAGCAGGAGAATTTTTCCAAAATTCACTCCTGACTTCTGACCTCCTGTTAAATTTGACTAGGAGGGCATATGAGGAAGCTCCATCTGGCGTGGGTAGTCGTTGCCGTCGTCGGACTCTTGTTGCTCTTCGCCACTCAAATGCCGACGAGTGCCCGCCAGGCGGCTGGCGCGGGCGCAGCACCGGCCGTCGACAATGACGATATCGGCGGTACTGTGACCGGCCCGGCTGGACCGGAAGCCGGCATTTGGGTGATCGCCGAGACGTCGGACCTGCCGACGAAGTTCGTGAAGATCGTCGTCACCGACGATCGCGGCAGGTATCTCATTCCCGATCTGCCCAAAGCGTCTTACGCCGTATGGACGCGGGGTTACGGGCTCGTCGACTCGTCGAAGACCCAGGCGGTGCCCGGCAAGGTCGTGGATTTGAAAGCGACGGTTGCGCCGAACCCGCACGCGGCGGCGCAATATTATCCGGCCGGCTACTGGTTGTCGTTGATGAAGGTGCCCGACAAGACCGAGTTCCCAGGTACTGGAGACACCGGCAACGGCATCTCGCCATCGATGCGGAGTCAGGCGCAGTGGCTGCGTAGCGTGAAGTCCGGTGGATGTACCGCCTGCCACGCCATCGGCAACAAGGCGATGCGCGAAATTCCAAAGGAACTCGGCACTTTCCCCAATTCGGTTGCGGCCTGGGATCGGCGCATTCAGTCGGGCCAGGCAGGCGGGCAGATGAGCGCCGGCCTCAACGCCTTCGGGCGCCGGCGCGCCCTCGAGATGTTCGCCGACTGGACCGATCGCATCGCCGCCGGCGAAGTGCCGCCAGTGCCGCCGCGGCCGCGTGGAATCGAGCGGAACATCGTCATCACTCAGTGGGACTGGGCGGATCCGAAGTCGTACCTGCACGATTCGGTTACGACCGACAGGCGTAATCCCCGGCTGAATCCATATGGGCCGATCTACGGTGCGCTCGAGCTCAGCTCCGACTACGTGCCGGTGTTGGATCCCGTGCGGCATACGGTCAGCCGGATTCCACTTTCAGTCCGCGATCCCAAAACGCCGCCGACAAATCCCGCGATGCCGCATCCGTCGCCCTATTGGGGCGACGAAGTGATTTGGACGAGCAAGAACAACGTGCACAATCCGATGATGGATGAGAAGGGGCGTCTCTGGCTGACGTCTGCGGTTGCGCCGTCCGACAATCCCGACTACTGCAAGGCCGCCTCTACACATCCGTCGGCGAAAGCGTTTCCCGTCAACACCGCCAACCGGCATCTGCAGGTTTACGATCCGCAGACGAAGAAGCTCACGCATATCCGAACGTGCTTCTCAACGCATCACCTCATGTTCGCCGAAGACGCCAACCGCACGTTGTGGACCAGCGGCGGCGGCCAGGTCATCGGCTGGCTGAATACAAAGATGTTCGATGAGACGGGGGATGAAGCGGCCTCGCAGGGATGGACGCCGCTCGTCGTCGACACCAACGGCAACGGCAGACGGGACGCGTGGACGGAGCCGGATCAGCCGCTCGATCCGACGAAAGATCGGCGGGTCAGCTATCCGTTTTACGCCGCATCGCCCGCTCCGGATGGATCTATCTGGGGCTCGAGTCTTGGTTTCCCTGGCGCAATCATGCGGGTCATCCCGGGACCCAACCCGTCGGAGACCGCGCTCACCGAAATCTACGAGCTGCCGTCGGTGGACGATCCGAAAGCCGACGTGCTCGGATTTTCGCCGCGTGGAGCGGATGTCGATCGCAACGGCGTGATGTGGTCGGCCCTCTCGAGCGGGCACATGGCCAGCTTCGATCGCCGCAAGTGCAAAGCCCCGCTGAACGGACCGAAAGCCACAGGCCAGCATTGCAAGGAAGGCTGGACGTTCTATCCGGAGCCGCTGCCCCAGTTCAAGAACGTCACCGACACCGGCAGCGTCGAAGGCAGCTATTACACGTGGGTCGATCAGTTCGACACCTCAGGGCTCGGCGCGAACACCCCGATCAACACCGGCAACGCCGCGGAAGCGCTGCTCGCGCTGAAGGACGGAAACTGGGTCGTGATGCGCGTACCGTACCCGCTCGGCTTCTACACCAAGTGGATGGACGGCCGCATCGACGATCCCGCGCGCGGATGGAAGGGCAAAGGGCTGTGGGCCACGATCAGCACGCGCGCGCCGTTCCACATGGAGACAGGTAAAGGCACGACGAGCAAGGTGATGCAGTTCCAGGTGCGACCTGATCCCCTTGCCAAGTAGCAAGGAAATCAACCACAGAGAACACAGAGGACACAGAGAAATCGATATTTCTTCTCTGCGGTCTCTGTGACCTCTGTGGTTGTTCGCGACGCGTGCGGGGATGATGCCGAGGGCATAGCCGCGATACTCAATTCGATCATCGCCGCCAGAATCTACACGGCGCTCGACACGCCGGTCACGATCGACGAAGAACGCGGGTTCATCCGCGGCTTTCCCGAACGCGGAATATTTCTCGTCGCGATCGATTCCGCGACCGGCGCGGTCGTCGGGTTTCAGGACGTTTCTCCTTTTGCCGATTACACGCACGCGTTCGATCACGTCGGCGTCATCGGAACCTATGTCGCCCTCGATCGTCATCGTCAGGGCATTGCGGCGAGACTCTTCGACGCGACTTTTGACGCCGCCCGCAGCAAGGGATATGAAAAGTTGTTCAGTTTCGTGCGTGCCGACAACGAGGCGGGGCTTCGAGCCTACCTCGGCCAGGGATTTCGGATCATCGGCACGGCAGAACGCCATGCCAAAATCGATGGCGCATATATCGATGAGCTTCTGATCGAAAAGCTATTGCCGCTTCACCAACGCGCCGCGCGCTGAACGCCGACGCATCCAACCGCTGCGTTCGGTTCGGCTATTGCGCTCCGGTCCAGACGCGGCATGCTGCCTGACGCCGGCATGGTGAGATCGATGACCGCCGCCCATCCCAGCCGGCTGAATTCGCGGTGCGCAGCCAATCCGCCGAGCTGCGCAAGATTGTCCAGCAACAGACGATCGAAACCCGGAACGACATCGAATCCGAGGTACACGAGCGCACGACGGTGGCCCTTGAGTGCATCCTCGAGCTGCCGTGAGGGGCAGTCGTTCGCGTAAACGACTTTGAGGACAGGGCTGCCGTCTTCCTGGGAGCCGCCGGCGCCAGCTTCGTCGGCAATTGAAATCTTCCCGTACCACCAGACAGCCGGCAGCGCCAGATGCATCGTAATGAGCGCGTCGCCGGGTTGCCGCTGACTCATCAGCCATCGGACAGCTGCCCTGTCATCCAACTGGTGCTTATGAGTCGCGCCATGCCGTGCCTCGATGTCCACTTTCCCGCGCGCAACGATGTCCCACGCGAGGCGGAACGGAACGAGCAACACCAGCACGGCAGCGGCGAACAGCGCCCATCGGCGTCTGGTGAATGCATCGGTGCTGACGGCCACACAGCGGTCAATCAAGAGGGCTACGCCGGCGTACATCGCGGGGATCATCCAGATCGAAAACCGTCCGTAGAGCGGAACAACGCTGGCGAATGCGAAAGCGGAGACAGTCACGGCGGCCAGCGGGAACCCCAACCGCCTCATACTGAGTGCCCAGCCGCAGATGGCCGAGGTCCACAGCGCGGTCGCTAGAGTGGTACCGCCCGGGTTGAGCGCCAGTGGCTCGAGACGCTCCAGAAGCCAGCGAAGGCTGCCTGCCAACCCGAGGGCTGGCGGAAGGATTTCGGCGCCCCAGTACTCTCGCAAATACGTGTTGCCGAGGGTATGACGGATAGAGATCTGATAGTGGACGGCAAACGAGACCAGCCAGATGAATCCGCCGATTGCGAACCATATCGCGGCGCGGCGGCCATCGCGCCGCCACATCGCCACGAATAAGACAATCGCGCAGGAAGGGGTCACCAGCAGCGCCCCGTTGGCAAACCAATGGCCGATGGCGGCTGCGCACCACCACAACCATCCACGTCGCGCCCGGTCTACCATGCTCCCGGCTTCTATGGCCCAGACCGCGACAAACGGCAGGAGCAATCCGAAGAGGACATCGGCAGTGTAGTGCTTGAGCTCGAAGCGATAGTGCGACAGCTGCGGGCCGATCCAGCACATCACCACGAAAACTGCGGCAGCAATGCGGCCCATCCATCGCTGGCCCACCACCGCAGCGGCCCCGACAGTCGCGATCCCGAAAAGCAGCGGCACCAAACGCATCGCCGCTTCCCCGGTTCCGAACAACGCCATGGCCGCACGCTCGAGAATCAGCCATCCGAACGGCGCGCTTTGTCCGAGCCACAGCCCTCCCGCAAGATCCGACATGGAGCGATCGCGCAGATTGAGCGCGATCATCTCCTCGTCAACCCACAGCGGAAGAGCGGCACGCCACTGATAAATATCGATGGCAATACAAACGAGGGCTATCGTGAGTGCCGAGCCGGCGATGTGGAAGGCGTGCAACACATGACGGTCCTGCGCGGTCGACAGATACCAGCGCCGCCAGCGCGACCATTCAGTTTGGAACGTGTTGCGCCCGTCGGGTAAGAAGGTGAGCAGCCAGACCAGCAATGCGAAGAACAACGAGATCACAGCAGCATTGCGGGGCCGCCGGGATGAGATGCGAAGCCCTTCGAGCTCCAGATGAAATCCGCCCGTGAGCCACAACACGATCGCCCACACCGCGGCGAGAGCACTGAGCCCGCAAAGAAACCGAAAGAGGTAAGTCAAAACGCCTCCCTAACGCGAGCGCATGATCACATCATCGTCAGTTTCCAGAGTTTCTACGACAAGACCTCGATCGGCTAGAAGATTATTGCCGCCGACCGGTTACAATTGGCCGCCTGACATGCTCTGGTGGCACTGGCTGGTTATCGGGTTGATTCTCGTCGCGCTCGAGATGGCTGCCTCGGGCGGCTTCTACGTCATCTTTTTCGGCATCGCCGCACTTGCGGTTGCCACGCTGCACGCATTCGACGCGGCCGGACCGGTCTGGGTCCAGCTGCTGCTCTTCTCGCTGATTTCCGTTGGGTCCCTGCTGTTCTTCCGGAACCGCCTGCTGAAGTGGATTCAGCTCGATCAGCCCGGCCGGGACGTCGATTCGATGATTGGCGACACCGCCGTCCCGCTCGAGGATATCCCCGCGGGTTCGGTGGGCCGCGCGGAGATGCGCGGCGCCGTCTGGTCGGCGCGAAATCAGGGGGCTTCGACGCTGTTGCGCGGGCAGCGCTGTACCGTCGTCGAGGTTGACCGTCTGATGATTTTCCTCAAGGCAGAAGGAGACCGCTCATGACAGGTGGCGTGCTCGCGTTGCTGATCCTGACCTTCCTCGTGCTGGTCATCGTAGCCAAGACCGCGGTGGTCGTACCGCAGCAGAGCGCCTACGTCGTCGAGCGCCTCGGGCGGTTTCACGGCATCCTCAACGCCGGGTTTCACGTGCTGCTCCCGTTCGTCGACGCAATCCGCTACCGGCACTCGCTGAAAGAAACCGCCGTGGACATCCCCGCGCAGGTCTGCATCACGAGAGACAACGTGCAGGTCGGCGTCGACGGCGTCCTCTACTTGCGCGTGCTGAACCCCGAGCGCGCCTCCTACGGGATCTCGGATTACATGTTCGCCATCAGCCAGCTCGCGCAGACGACGCTGCGCAGCGAGGTGGGCAAGATCGATCTCGACAGGACCTTCGAGGAGCGCACCAACATCAACACCGCGGTCGTCAGCGAGCTCGACAAGGCGTCGGAGGCCTGGGGCGTGAAAGTGTTGCGCTACGAAATCAAGAACATCACGCCGCCGGCCGATATTCTCGCGGCCATGGAAAAGCAGATGCGCGCCGAGCGCGAGAAACGCGCGGTGATTCTCACATCCGAGGGGACGCGCGATGCCGCCATCAACACCGCAGAAGGCATGAAACAGGAAGTGATCAAACAGTCCGAGGCCCGCAAGCAGCAGCAGATCAACGAGGCAGAAGGCGAGGCCGCCGCGATCACATCGGTCGCCACGGCGACCGCCGAAGGCATCCGCCGCGTCGCTGAAGCGATCAAGCTGCCTGGCGGCTACGAAGCCGTCCAGCTGCGCGTGGCCGAACAGTACATCGGAGAATTCGGCGAGCTGGCCAAGAAGGGGAACACGATCGTGCTGCCGGCGAACGTCGCCGACGTCGGTTCGATGATGGCGCTGGCGATGAAGATGCTCTCACGGGACGCGAGTCCCTAAAAGAAAGGCGAAAGGCGAAAGGCGAAAGTTGAAAGTTGAAAGTTGAAAGTCAGGAGTTGCGGTGATGGCGAACGAGCGAACGGTACTCATTACCGGAGCGACAGGAAAACAGGGAGGCGCGACGGTTCGTGCCCTTGCGGGAAAGGGATTCACCCTGCGTGCGATGACGCGCCATCCTGAGAGCGATGCGGCGAAGGCTGTGGCCTCGGAGACAGGTGCCGAGATCGTACATGGCGATCTGGACGACGCGGCGTCGCTCAAGAAGGCGTTGACTGGCGCGTGGGGCGTATTTGGCGTCCAGAACACCCGGGAAGCAGGGGTCGAGGGCGAAGAAGAGCAGGGAAAACGTCTTGCGAGCCTCGCGCGCGAAGCCGGCGTTCAGCACTTTGTGTACACGTCTGTCGGATCGGCACATCGCAAAACAGGGATTCCCCATTTCGATAACAAGGCGCGTGTCGAAGACTCGATTCGCGCGGCCGGCTTCCCGTCGTACGTAATCTTCCGCCCTGTGTTTTTCATGGAGAACCTCACGTCGCCCGGGTTTCTGAACGGCGACACCATTTACGCTGCCATCCGGCCCGACCTCAAGCTGCAGATGATCTCGGTGGACGACATCGGCAAATACGTCGCGCGCGGCTTCACCAACGCCGACAAGCTGAATCGCCGCGAAATCGATCTCGCCGGCGACGAAGTGACGATGTCGGATGTGGCGATGGCGCTGAGCAGTGGGCTGGGGCGGAATATCTCGTTCGCGCAGATTCCCATCTCGGAGGTCCGCAAGAACAACGACGACTTCGCGACCATGCTCGAATGGTTCGAGCGGGTAGGGTTCGACGCCGACATCCCGTCGCTCGAACGCGAGTTCGGCATCAAGGGCACGCGGCTGGTCGAGTGGGCTATGCGGCAGGCTTGAAAGTCGAAAGTCGAAAGTCAAAAGTCGAAAGTCAAAAGTAAAAAGTAAAAAGTCGATGAGTCCAGAAGTCGCGCAGTTGGTGGCCGTTCTCGATCAGGCCTACAACAAGCCGTCGTGGCACGGCACGAATCTTCGCGGTTCGGTTCGCCGCGTCACGCCGGCGCAGGCAGCCTGGCGGCCCGCTGCGCAGCGTCATAACATCTGGGAAATCGTCGTCCATGCGGCCTACTGGAAATATGCGTCGGCGCGCCGCTTCACCGATAGCGCACGCGGATCGTTTGCGATGAAAGGGTCGAACTGGTTCCGCCGCCCGGTGCCGGGGCAGGAAAACTCTGCTGCGGCGTGGCGGGCGGACCTCGAGCTGATGGACGAGACGCACGAGACGTTCCGCGGCGCCGTCGCGGGGCTCTCGGCGAAAGACCTCGATCAGATCCCGCCAGGCAGGAAGGTCAGCAATTTCGCGGTTGTATCGGGCATTGCCGCCCACGATCTCTACCACGCCGGACAGATTCAGCTCCTCAAGCGGCTCGCCCCGAGATAGGGTCCGTTGGCGTCGGCTTTAGCGGTAAACTAGGCCTGCTTCACGACATTTATTCCGGGGGGACATGACATGAGAGCACATGTTTGCGCGGCTATGTTTCTCATCGCGATGGCGGGCCACAGCGGTATTGCTCAGCAGGCCCCTGCGCCCGCTGGTCAAGGCCAGGGCGGCGGCCGCGGCGGCGGGGCCGCTCAGGCGCCGCAGGTGCCGTCGGTGTCGAAACGCCCCAACGGTGGAGGTCTCGCGACTGTCCGCATGGGCGCCCCCGACAACAACATGTGGTTCGGCTGGCGCGTGGCGATGCCGACCGCGGCAGTGAAAGGGATGAACTTTTCCGACGCCCTCGCGAAAGCCGATGTGATCCCCTTCGCTTCCGTCGAAGCCTCAAGCACGCAGATCACCAGCTTCGAAGTGCCGAAGCCCCTCGATCAGCGCCTCCAGACGAACGAACGCGCCGCCGTCGTCTACCGTCTCCGCGAGATCGCCGAATCGATCTCGGCGTATCGCGTCGACAACATCGGTGCCGACTCAGCCATGCGGCGCCGCGTATTCGAGTTCGCGAAGTCCATCAACGTCCCGCTGATCATCACGAGCGCCGACGCGGCAAACCCCGCCGAACTGGACAAGCTTGCCGAGGAGTTCGAGATCGATGTCGCCCTCGAGAGCAAAGGCGATCCGAAGGTTGTGATGGCCGCGCTCGACGGCCGCGGTAAACGGCTGGGCGTGAGCGCGCACCTCGGCGGCTGGGCGCAGGCGGGCATCAAGGCGGTCGACGGCCTCGCCATCGTGAAGGACAAGCTGCTGCACGTGACCGCCTCCGACCGAAGCGCGCTCGGGGCGCGGGGCCGTGTGGTTCCGCTCGGAGACGGCGCCGCGGGGCTGGGCGATTTCTTCCTGGCCGTCTACAGAGCCGGCATCAAGCCGCTGTCGATTACCGTCGAATCGACGGGCGCAACCGAAGCGGACATGATGAAAAACGTCACCGGGTTCGAGCGCGTCATGTGGCCGGCGATGGCGGCCCGCGTCAACGACATGCTGAAGACGCCGGCCGGCCAGATTCGCGGCGGTGATCGCCTCGACGCGGCCATGCGCGCCGAGATCGACGCGGCGATTCCGCGGCAGGCCGCCGCCAAGCCGGCACGTTCGCGCAAGATGCTCGTCACCGATATCCAGATGTATTCGGGCCACAGCACGATTCCGCATGGCAACTACATGCTCGAGCTGATGGCGAAATACACGGGGGCGTTCGAGCCCACCTTCAGCAACGATCCGGCGATGCTGAAGTATCCGAAGATCAAGGAGTTCGACGCGGTCTTCTTCAACAACGTGTGCGGCATGGTGCACAACGACCCCGAAGTGCGCGAGGGCATCATGCGATTCGTCCGCGAAGGCGGCGGCCTCGGAGGCAACCACGCGGTCACCTACGCAAACCTGAACTGGCCGGAGTTCGCCGAGATGATGGGCGGCTGGGCGGGGCAGCACCGGGTCGAGGAGCAGGTGATCAAGATCGACGATCCCAACAGTCCGCTCATGAAGCCGTTCGGGTCAGAGCCCTTCACACACACCGACGAGTTCTATATCTTCCCGCCGAACTCGCCGTATTCGCGCGAGAAGCAGCACGTATTGATGAGTCTCGACGTCGAAAAATCGGACCGCGGGTTCGGCGGCCGCTTCAGCGAGCTGAGCACGAGGCCCGATCAGGATTACGGGGTGGCGTGGGTCAAGGGCTACGGCAAGGGACGGACGTACTTCACGCCGCTCGGCCATACGACGATCATGTATACCGACAAGCGGTGGACCGCTCACTTGCTGGCTGCGATTCAGTACATGCTGGGCGATCTGGGTACCGACGAAACACCGAGCTCGAAGGTGAGACGGACAAACTGATGCCTACATTTGGAGATTCGAAGATGGGCAGATTGGTGGATTGCGAAAGGCCGCCAATCTGCCACAATCCCCCAATGAATCAACCAATCCGCCCATCTACCAATCTGCCATTGCTGTATCTATTCATTGCCGCTTCCTTGCTTGTCGCGTCACACGCCAGTGCCCAGTCCTGGACCCCGCCGGCCGACGCGCAGCGCTGCCCATCGAAGTGGGGTGCGGCGGACCAGCGCGGCGCCGGCAACCACATGAAGCCCGAGACCGTGCTGCGCGCGACGCGGCTGATACGCACCGGAGAGGTATTCGAGCTCGGGCGCGTGCTCAGAACCGACATGCCGTTCACGCCGGGCCGGCGCTTCGAGATGGAAGTGAAGCGCACCAACATGAACACCGGCACGAACCGGCGAGGCAGCAACGAGGAGATCGTCTTCAGCGAGATCGGACAGGTCGGAGTGCAATTCGACGGTTTCGCGCACCAGACGATCGGCGACACCCTGTACAACTGCGTGAAGGTTGCCGACGTGGCGACGCGCGCGGGCTTCACCAAGATGGGGGTCGAACACGTCGGCACGCTGATGACGCGCGGTGTTCTGATCGACGTCGCCGCCTTCAAGGGCGTGCAGATGCTCGCAGATACGTATCCGATCACCGTGGACGATCTGCAGGGCGCGCTGCAGCGGCAGAAGCTCACTTTGCAGGCTGGCGACGCGGTCATCATCAACACCGGCTGGGGGCGGCTGTGGGACACCGATGCAGGCCGCTACATGAAATCGAACCCGGGCCTCACCACAGCGGCCGCGGAGTGGCTCGCGAAACAGGATCCCATGTTGATCGGCATCGACAACGGACCTGTCAGCGTGACACCGGATCCGGATCCCAATCTCAGTAACCCCGTTCATCAAATCACCTTGGTCGTCAACGGCATTCACCTGCTCGAGAACCTCAAGCTCGACGAGCTTGCGGCCCGGCAAGCGTGGGAATTCGCGCTCATCGTCCAGCCGCTGAAGATTCAGGGTGGAACCGGATCTACCGTTGCACCGACCGCGATACGGTGAAGTTTCGCATTGGTAGATTGGTGGATTGGCAGATTGGCAGATTGAGAAAACGGAGAGCCGCGATGAGCTCGAAGCGGATGTTTGCCGTGCTGCTTGCCGCAGGCTTGCTGTGCGCAGCGCTTTCACATACCGGAACGTTGCGCGGACAGTCGGGGCCGCGTCTCTACGCAACCTGGAGCCAGCCCGGCGGCAGCCTCGAGAGTGCGCAATATTCCGCGCTCAAGCAGATCAATAAGAGCAACGTGCGTCAGCTCGAGCTCCAGTGGTTTCATCCCGCGCCGGGCCCGGCGGGCCGCTTCGCGTTCAGTCCGCTGGTGGTGGACAACGTCATGTATGTGGTCGGGAAAGACAGCGCGGTGTTTGCGCTCGACGCGGTTACGGGAAAAGAAATTTGGACGTTCGAAACCGAGGGCACGCCCACCAACCGCGGCTTCAATTACTGGGAGAGCAAAGACCGCTCGGATCGGCGAATCGTTTTTGCGTCACGCAGCTACCTTCAGCAGCTCGACGCCAGAACGGGAAAACCCATCACAAGCTTCGGCGTGAACGGCCTGGTGAACCTGCGCGAAGGGCTGGGACGCACACCGGTCCCGACCGGCGGCGCGCAATCCGGGTCGCCCGGACACGTGTTCGAGAATCTTCTGGTGCTGGGCTCGGCGCCGGGGGAAGGGTACAACTCGCCGCCAGGTGATATCCGCGCGTTCGACATCCTGACGGGGAAGCTCGTGTGGACGTTCCATACGATCCCGCGCCCGGGCGAGTTCGGCTACGACACCTGGCCACCGGACGCGTGGAAGACGGCAGGCGGCGCAAATACCTGGGCGGAGTTTGCCGTAGACGAGAAGCGCGGCGTCGGCTATTTCCCAACCGGCTCGCCCACGTTCGATTTGTGGGGCGGCGATCGCAAGGGGAACAACCTGTTCGGCAACACGTTACTCGCCCTCGATCTCCGCACCGGCAAGCGTCTCTGGCACTACCAGATTCTGCATCACGATCTGTGGGACTACGATCTGGTCACCGGGCCGAAGCTCCTGACGGTGAAACACAACGGCAAGCCGGTCGATATCGTCGCGCAAGCGACGAAGTTCGGTTTGCTGTACGTCTTCGACCGAGCCACGGGCCAACCGCTGTGGCCCATTGAAGAGCGCCCGGTGCCGCAAAGCGACGTACCGGGGGAGCAGTCGTCGCCGACGCAGCCATTTCCGACGAAGCCGGCGCCGTTCTCGCGGCTCAAGTTCACCGAGGCTGATGTAAATCCGTACCTCGACGAAGAAGAGCGCGAGCGGATTATCGGCATCCTCAGGAGCTCCCGCAACGAGGGAATCTTCACACCGCTCAGTATCACCAAAAGTCAGATTTCAGTGCCCGGCGAGCTCGGCGGTGCAAACTGGGGAGGGGCTGCCGCGGATCCGGAAACCGGCATGTTGTACGTGCGCTCGGCCGATCAGCCCGCGCTGCACGACCCGCTGCGGCCGGTGGATGACAGCGACGCCATCAAAAGCATGACGCCGCAGCCACGTTATTCGGGACGGCTCGGCTCCATGTTTTTTGCAAAGAACGGCTTGAACGCGATGAGCCCGCCGTGGGCGCAGTTGACCGCGTACGACCTGAACACTGGCGACATCAAATGGCAGGTGCCGCTGGGCGTCGTTCCGTCCTTGGCCGCGAAAGGCGTCACCAACACAGGCAACAATTACCGCGTCCATCGGAACGGTCCGGTCGTCACTGCCGGCGGGTTGATTTTTTTCGCGCACTTTGCCGACCGCACGATTCGCGCGTTCGACAAGAACAACGGCGCGGTGTTGTGGGAGAAGAAGATGACGCCTAATTTCGCGGGCATTCCATCGGTCTATGAAGTGGACGGCCGGCAATTCGTGGCGTTCTACGGCAGCAGCGTCGATCGTCCCGCCGATGACAACATCGCGTGGGAAGGCGGAGAGCCGGGGTCGCAGGGGTATTACGTGTTTTCACTGCCAAGTAGAAAGTAGAAAGTGAAAAGTAGACTCACTTTCTACTTTTTCCTTTTCACTTTCCACTTTCTTTGCGCGTCTGCTTCCATCGCGCAGACTACAGAGTGGCCGCAGTTCCGCGGCCCGGACGGTCAAGGGCACTCCAGCGAGCAGGGTCTTCCGCTCGAATGGAGCGAGACGCGCAACGTTGCCTGGAAATCGCCCTTGCAGGGACGCGGATGGTCGTCTCCGGCCATCGGCAATGGCCGCGTGTGGCTGACGACGGCGGTGGAGACTGGGCGGGGCGCATCGTTGCGCGCCGTGGCCTTTGATGTCGATAGCGGACGAGAGTTGCTGAACGTCGAAGTCTTCAAGCTGACCGACGCGCGCCTGAAGAACCCCAAAAATAGTCACGCGTCGCCTACACCGATTCTCGAAGGGGATCGCGTATTCGTGCACTTCGGCGGCGAGGGCACTGCCGCGCTCAGTGCCGATTCCGGCGCGGTTGTCTGGAAGGCGCGGTTTCCTTACGAGTCGCAGCATGGCGGCGGCGGCTCGCCCGTGCTTTATGACGATCTGCTGATCTTCAGCGGAGACGGCCACTACGAGGCCTGGGTGATCGCGCTCGACAAGCGCACGGGCAAGGTCAGGTGGAAGACGGAGCGGCGCAAGCCGTTCGATCAGGCGTACACGACGCCTCTGGTCATCTCGGTGAATGGACGTGAGCAGGTGGTCAGCGTCGGCGCGTACCGCGCCGTGGCCTACGATCCGGCGACCGGCAAAGAGATCTGGATGGTGCGGTACGAAAACGGCTTTTCCAATGTTCCCCGCCCGGTCTTCGGGCACGGGCTCGTGTTCATTGCGACGGGATTCCAGCAACCGGCGCTGCTGGCGGTCCGCGCGGATGGAAACGGCGACGTCACGGGCACGCACATCGCGTGGTCGATGACGCGCGGCGCTCCGTTCACTCCGTCGCCGCTCCTCGTCGGCGATGAGCTGTATGTGCTGAGCGACCTCGGCGTGATGACCTGTGTCGATGCAAAAACCGGCAAGCTCCACTGGCAGCAGCGCGTCGGCGGCAACTACTCCGCGTCACCGGTCTATGCCGACGGCCGCATCTACGTGCTGAGCGAAGAGGGCGTCGCGACCGTGCTTGCTCCGGGGCGCACGTTCCAGAAGCTCGCGGTCAACGAGCTCGACGGCGCGACGCTGGCGTCGATGGGTATTGCCAGAGGATCGTTCTTCATCCGAAGCCACACGCATCTGTACAAGCTAGCTGGTAGCCAGTAGCTGGTAGCTGGTCGCGTTACAATCCCTCAACGGAGGATTTCATGAAATTGTTCGCGGCACTATTGGCGGCGGTTGTCATTCCCGTCGAGAGCCTTGCGCAAACTGCGGCCCCGCCGCCGACGCCGACCGACGTCAAGCCGGGCAGCATCACCTGCGAAGACGTGCCGTATCCCTATCCGGTCTCGTATCTCCCGCTGACGCTCTATGGGCAGGACATTCGACTGGCCTACATGGATGTGCCCCCGCAGGGCCAGCCCAACGGGCACACGGTCGTGCTCTTCCATGGAATGAACTTCGCGGGATTCTACTGGGGCGGTCCGATCGATGCGCTTCGCAAGGAAGGATTCCGCGTCGTCGTGCCGGATCAGATTGGCTTCGGCCGTTCCTCGAAGCCGATCATTCCATACAACTTTCACGACATGGCGCGAAACACGAGCCTGCTGCTGCAGCACCTGAAGATCGACAGAGCCGCGATCGTCGGCCACTCGATGGGCGGCATGCTGGCGGCGCGCTTCGCGACGCAATATCCCGACGTGGCCGAGCGCGTCGTCATCTACAACCCGATCGGCGTGCTCGATGCCCGCTTCGAACGTCCGTGGGGAAGCATCGACGAAGCGTATAAGCGAACGCTCGCGACGACTTACCAGCAGATTCACGCGGGTATCTTCCGGTATTTTTCGCACAACCCGGCGGCGTGGAAGCCGGAGTTCGACAAATATCCCAGGATCCGGTACGCCTGGACGCTCAGCGCCGACTGGCCGCGATACGCGATGGTGCAGGCGCTGCTGCAACAGGTGACCTATCTGGACCCGGTCATCAACGATTGGGCAAATATCAAAGCGCCGACGCTTGCGTTCGGCGGAGCCGAAGACAGTCTCGCGGGCCCTGCCAGCGTGTTCCAGGACCGGATGAAATTCATCGCCGACAGCATTCCGAACGGCAAGGGACGTCTGCACTTGATCCCGGGCCTCGGCCACGTTCCGCATTTCGAAGCGCCTGAGAAGACGTACCCGCCCCTCGTAGCGTTTCTCAAGGAGGGCCTTAAGTAGTCTCGCGACTCATGGCTGCTGGCTGTATCGATCACGAACTCCACATGCGCGAGGTATTTTCCGTGGCGCGGCGCGCACGCGCGCACGGGAATCGCCCATTCGGCGCGCTGCTGGTGGCGGCAAACGGCGCGGTGCTGGCAGCCGCGGAAAATGCACAAATCACCGAAGAGCAGGTGCTCGCGCATGCCGAGATGAATCTGCTGCATCGCGCGGTCAAGGAGTTCAGCCCCGACGTGCTCGCCGCGTCGACGTTGTATACGAGCGCCGAGCCGTGCGCCATGTGTGCGGGCGCGATCTTCTGGAGCGGGATCAGCCGGCTCGTGTATGGGCTCAGCAGCGATCGTCTCCACGAGCTGACCGGGTTTTCGCGCCAGATGCTCGTTGCCAGCGCGCGCGACGTGCTGGGCCGCGCCGGACGCCAGGTCGAGGTCGTGGGGCCGATCTTCGAAGCCGAGGCGGAGTCGCTGTTCGCCGACTGGCGGTTTTGATCGTGCGTCCGAATCGCGTGCTCGAGACCGCGGTCTACTGTGACGATTTGAAGACGACAGCCGCGTTTTATCGAGCGCTCCTCGATCGTGCGCCGATGCTCGAAGCCGAGCGTGTATTTGCGTTCGACGCCGGCCAGGGGACGGTGCTGCTTCTCTTTCAGCGCGGCGCGTCGGATACACCGCTGGAGACGCCGGGCGGTGTCGTCCCGGGTCATTCGAGCAGCGGCCCGGCACACCTTGCGTTCGCCGTTGACGCGCCGGATATCGAGCCGTGGATCGAGCGGCTACAGGCTCTGCACATTCCCATTGAAAGCCAGGTTGAGTGGCCCCGTGGCGGCCACAGCATCTATTTCCGGGACCCGGATGGGCGCTCGGTCGAATTAGCGACACCCGGGACCTGGCCCAGTTATTAACGGGTCCGGCTAAAGCCGGACACTACTGTACAGGCCTACGTACAGACCCTGAAGCCGGACAGTACGTTCAACCGATATAATCTGTTCGAGGAGACTCCCTGTGCTAATCAGCTCTGAGCTCGCGAAAGCCTTCAACGAACAAATCGGACACGAATTCGGTGCCAGTGTGCAATATCTGAGCATCGCTGCGCACTTCTATCAGCGCTCGCTGACACTGCTGGCCAAGCTGTTCGAAGATCAGGCCCAGGAAGAAACGCAGCACGCGATGAAGTTCATCAAATACGTGCAGGACACCAAAGGCGGGTTGCAGATACCGTCGATCCCTGCGCCGAAACCGACGTTCGCCTCGGCCGAAGAGGCGGTGCAGGCGGCGTTGAACTGGGAACGCGACGTCACCCGTCAGATTACGACGCTCATGTCGCTCGCCATCAAGGAGAACGACTACCTCGCGCAGAGCTTCCTGCAGTGGTTCATCGACGAGCAGCTCGAAGAAGTCGTCAAGATGGAGCGGATGCTGAGCGTCGTCAAGCAGTCGGGTGAAAAGAACCTGCTGATGGTCGAGGCCTACCTCGTCCACATCGAAAAAGCCCATTGATCGATCAGCACTATCTGGACGAGAGCCTGGCCCAGTTGCGGAAGCTGAAGGCGCAGGCCGAGCGCGCGGTCGATCAGATCGACGACCGCGCGTTTTTTGCGCTGCTCGACCCAGACGCGAACAGCATCGCGCTCATCATGAAACACGTCGCCGGCAACATGCAGTCGCGCTGGACGGACTTTCTCACCAGCGATGGTGAAAAGCCGAACCGCAATCGCGACAGCGAGTTCGAACAGGATCCGGCCGACACGCGGGCGGCGATTATGGAGCGCTGGGAACGGGGCTGGTCGGCGCTCTTCGGCGCCGTCTCCTCGCTGCGGCCCGGCGATCTCTCGAGCACCGTTACCGTCCGGAACGAGCCGCACACGGTGGTGCAGGCGATCAACCGGCAGGTGTCCCACTACTCGGCGCACGTCGGACAGATTGTGTTGCTCGCGAAACATTTCGCAGGCCCCAAATGGCAGTCGCTCTCCATTCCAAAGAGGGCCAGGGGCTGAGGGCTCAAGGTGTCCGTGCGTCTTCGGGAGGCGCGGGCTTCTGACGTAAGCTAGCGATTTGAGATGAGCCGCATCCTCCTCGGAAAGGGCGAACAGCCCGTCTATCTCCACGCGAAATACGGCAATCGTCACGGCCTCGTGGCCGGCGCGACCGGAACCGGCAAGACCGTCTCGCTGATGGTGCTTGCCGAAGGCTTTTCCAGGCTCGGCGTCCCGGTGTTTATCCCGGACGTGAAAGGCGACGTCGCCGGCCTCGCCATGCCGGGCGCCGGAGGAGACAAGATCCTGCAGCGGGCCGCCGCCACAGGGGTCGAAGGCTATACACCGGAGGGCAATCCGGTTGTCTTCTGGGATCTCGACGGAAAAGCCGGCCATCCCATTCGCACCACCATCACCGAGCTCGGTCCGACGCTGCTCAGCAGGATTCTCGATCTCAGCGACGCTCAATCCGGCGCTCTGGAGGTTGCGTTCACGCTGGCGGACGATCGCGGTCTGCTGCTGCTGGATCTCGACGATCTCCGCGCGCTGCTCACTTTCGTCGCCGAACATCGAAAGGACGTGTCGACGGAGTACGGCCTTGTCAGCCCCCAGTCGATTGCGGCGATTCAGCGCGGCCTGCTGACGCTCGAGCGCGAAGGCGGTAAAGTCCTGTTCGGTGAGCCCGCGCTCGATCTCAGCGATTTGTTTCGCACGGATTTGACCGGGCGGGGCATCATCAGCATCCTCGCCGCCGATCAGCTCATCCTCAAGCCGCGTCTCTTTTCTACCTTTCTGCTGTGGATGTTGTCCGAGCTCTTCGAGAATCTTCCTGAAGTGGGCGATCTCGAAAAGCCCAAGCTCGTCTTCATGTTCGACGAAGCACATCTGCTGTTCGACGACGCCCCGTCGGCCCTGCGGGACAGGGTCGAACAGGTCGTGCGCATCATCCGCTCGAAAGGTGTCGGCATTTATTTCTGTTCGCAGTTTCCGGATGACGTCCCCGGCGAAATTCTCGGTCAGCTCGGCAACCGCGTGCAGCACGCGTTGCGGGCGTTCACCCCGAGAGATCAGAAGGCGGTCAAGACCGCTGCGGAAACCTTCGTCGCCAATCCGGCGGTCGACGTCGCGCGTGTGATTTCGACGCTTGCCGTGGGTGAGGCGCTCGTTTCTACGCTGCAGGAAGGCGGTGTGCCAATGCCGGTGCAGCGCGCGCTCATCGCTCCTCCACGCAGCCGTATTGGCGCGATCACCACAGAGGAACGTGCCGCAGTCCGTTCGCGCAGTCCGATCGGCGCGCGCTACGACACCGCCGTGAACCGCGAATCCGCCTACGAACTGTTGAAACGAAAAGCGGAATCGGCGACAACAGGTGCGTCGGGTGCGTCGGGTGCGTCGGGTGCGACAGGTGCGACGGGTGCGACGGGGGCGGCGGCGCCGTCCAAAGTGGACGAATTTCTCTGGGGCACGAAACGGCGCCAAGGCATGATCGAGACCATGGGGAAGCAGGCTGCCCGGACCGTCGGCAACCAGCTCGGACGACAGCTCCTGCGCGGGATGCTCGGCGGGCTTTTCGGCGGCGGGCGGCGGTGAAGCAGATTCTCGTTTACGGCGATTCACTGACGTGGGGCATCATCCCGGGCAGTCGCCGGCGTCTCGAAGCGTCCGAGCGATGGCCCGTCATTCTCGAGACCGCGCTGCTGCGAAATGGACACCAGGTCCGAGTCATCGAAGACGCGCTCAACGGACGCAGGACCGTCTGGGACGATCCATTCAAACCCGGGCGCAACGGCCTTGCCGGCCTGCAGCAGCGCATCGAAGTGCATTCGCCGCTCGCGCTCGTCATCATGATGCTCGGCATCAACGACTTTCAATCCGTGCACCAGTTCACCGCGGCGCAGTCGGCGCGGGGCATCGCGGCGCTCGTGCGCGCGATTCGTTCGGCTCCCATCGAGCCCGACATGCCCGTCCCGCCGATCCTCATCGTCGCGCCGCCTCTTCCCGGCGTTCCGGCTGGCGACATGGCGGAAAAGTTCGAAGGCGCCCCCAGCAAGTCGGCCGGACTGAGCGCGGCGTACAGCGCAATTGCCGCGGAGGAACGCTGCGCGTTTTTCGATGCGGCACGTGTGATTTCGACGAGCCGCGTCGACGGCGTGCACCTCGATGCCGATCAGCACGACGTGTTAGGCCGCGAGCTCGTGCCCACGGTCGGCGCGCTTTTATGAAGTACGACGAGCTCGAGACAGATCGCTTGAAACTGCGCATGTGGCGTGAAAGCGACCTCGACGACTACGCGGCGTTGTCAGCCGATCCCCAGGTCATGCGCTACATCGGCCCGGGGAATGTGCTCTCGAGGGCAGACGCCTGGCGGAGCATCGCGTTTTTCATGGGACATTGGCAGATGCGTGGTTACGGTCATTGGGCCGTCGAATCGAAAGAGACGGGCCGCATGATCGGCCGCATCGGATTTCTCAACCCCGAAGGGTGGCCCGGCTTCGAGATCGGCTGGACGCTCGCGCGGCACGCGTGGGGTAAGGGCTATGCGATCGAGGGCGCACGCGCGGCGTTAGGTTACGCTTTCACGACGCTCGACAAGCCTCACGTCATCAGCTTGATCCATCCCGACAACGCCGCGTCGATTCGCGTCGCCGACCGGCTCGGCGAACGCCGGGAAGGCACAGCGAGGGTGAGTGACATCGACGTGCTCGTCTACGGGATCGACCGGCCTTGAAGGATCGTACCGCGCTGTGTTTTCCCTCCCTGCCGTCTACCACCAGTTTCCTAAGCCGTTCTGGGTAGTGGTCGTCGTCCACTTCATCGACAAGATCGGCAGCACCATCGTCTTTCCGTTCTTCGCCCTGTACATCACACAGAAATTCGGCGTCGGCATGACCGAGGCCGGCGTATTGCTCGGGCTGTTGTCGCTTGCGGGCATCATCGGATCGGTGATCGGCGGCGGGCTGACCGATCGGCTGGGACGCAGAAAGCTGATCCTCTTCGGCCTCGTGGCGAGCGCCCTGAGCGCGCTGACGCTTGGATCCGTCAATCGCTTCGCGTGGCTGTTCCCTGCCGCCGCGCTCGTGGGCCTGTTCTCCGAAGTTGGCGGCCCGGCGCACGCCGCGATGGTCGCCGATATCCTTCCCAAGGAGCAGCGCCAGGAGGGCTTCGGCATTCTCAGGGTCGTCGGCAACATGGCGTGGCTCGTCGGACCGACGGTCGGCGGCTTCGTCGCGCGGTCGTCGTTCTTCGCGCTGTTCGTCCTCGACGCCGTCATCAGCTGCGTCGTTGCGCTCCTGTTCTACGCGTTCATGCCCGAGACGAAGCCGTCGAGCGGCGAACAGCATGATGAACAGCGCCTGATTGACACCTTCCGCAACTATCGGATCGTGTTGCGCGACAAATCGTATGTGGCGTTCCTGCTCGCGGCCGTGCTGATGGGAATGGTGTACATCCAGATGTACAACTCACTGTCGGTGTATCTCCGCGATAACCACGGCATCGAGCCGCAGGGCTATGGGTTTCTGCTCACCGCAAGCGCCATTACAGTCATCTGCTTTCAGTTCTGGACGATGCGGATAATAAAGATGCGTCCGCAGTTCCTCATGATGGCCCTGGGCACTGTGTTTTATCTGATCGGGTTCGGTATGTTCGGCGTCGTCTCCGCGTACTGGCTATTTACGCTTGCGGTCGTCATCATCACGATTGGCGAGATGATTGTCGTGCCGACGAGCCAGACAGTGGCGGCGGGGTTTGCCAGTGTAGACATGCGCGGCCGGTATATGGCCGTGTTCGGGTTGAGCTTCAGCATTCCCAGCGCCATCGGACCTTTGGCCGCCGGTATCGTGCTCGACAATTACAGGCCGAACCTGCTGTGGTACTGGTCGGCGGTGTTGTGCGCGATTTCCGCAACCGGTTACTACGTGCTGCACGCGCAGCTGCGAGGCGACGCGCGGTTTGGGCCGGCAGCCACGGCTGGCGCGCCTCTTGCGATGGGGGCCGATCGTGGATGAGATGCAGATCAGCGCGACGAAGACCTCGCCACGCTGGCTCACCGCGCGAGGCTCATCGGCCAGGCAATCACCTTGTGCACCGTGACGGCGCTGCTCGTCTGCACAGTGATTGGCGTGTTGTTCCTGCACAGAGGACTGAAGAAAATGGAGAGACGGTAGATGTTCGTGTTCCTGCTCCTTGCCGTCACACTGCCGCCTGGCGTCACCGCCGTGTCGTTCGGCCGCGGCGAGCGCTTCAAAGACGCTGCCGGCAAGGAGATGTGTTCGATCGTCCAACCGCTGCCCGAGCCTGCCGCGTTCGAGCGGGGCGTCACGGAGATCTCCTACGGCGTCGCGCTCACACCGCACGTGGTGAAAAGCGCCTCGGCGCGGGTGATCGCCCCCGGCGGCCAGGATCTGCGCGTCGCAAGCTGCAACATTTTCACGCCAGTAAAGGGTGGCTTCAGCCAGACTCAGCTGGGCAGCACGATCTCACGAGCCGACAAGCGGCCGCTCGTGCCCGGCGCGTATCGGCTGCGGATCACGATCGACGGGCACACGGCCGAGATTCCGTTTTCGGTGAAGTAATTGCGAACCACAGAGATCACAGAGAACACAGAGAAGAAATATTTTCGTTTCGGAGAGTAACCTCTGTGCTCTCTGTGTGCTCTGTGGTTATAAACATGAGTTCGGGTGCAGACGGCACCCTCCGATATTCCGTTTTCAGTTAACTGACGCCCTGCATTAGCATAGGCGCCATCAGGAGCAGATCATGAACCGAACCAGGGCGTCTCTCGTTCTCGGCACGGCCGTATTCGTCGGTTTTGCGATTGCCTCGACGGGAGGACAGCAGCCGCCGGCCGGCGGCGCGGTCTACACGGCGACGCAGGCGCAAGCGGGCGAGGCGGCGTACGCACAGCAGTGTGCCGGCTGCCATCTCGCGGATTTCACCGGGTCGGGCGACGCGCCTCCCGTAGCTGGCGCCGACTTCCGCGCCAAGTGGGGACCGCGAGCCGTCAACGAGCTGTTCACCTATCTCGTCCAGACGATGCCGCCGACGAGTCCGGGCGCACTTGGCGAACAGGGCACGCTGAACGTCACCGCGTATCTGCTTCGGATCAATGGAGCGCCGGCGGGACAGCAGGCGTTGACGCCGCGCGTCGAAGCGCCGATAGGTGGGTTGCTCACGGGCCAGGCTCCGGCGCCGCCAGCTGCCCGAGGGGGCGGAGCGGGACGTGGCGCCGCCGCGCCGATGGTGCTCGGGGCTGGAACCGCTCAGAACCGCGGGGCAGAGGGAGGTCCTCGTGGCGTCACTGTCGCCGGCGAGGTGAAGAATTACGTGCCCGTCACGCCTGAGATGTTGCGCAATCCTCCGCCCGGCGACTGGCTGATCTTCCGGCGCAACTACTACGGTCACAGCAACACGCCGCTCAATCAGATAACGCCGGCGAACGTGAAGAACCTGCAGCTGCAGTGGGTGTGGTCGATGAACGACTCCGGCGCGAACCAGACGACGCCGATCGTGCACAACGGGATCATCTATCTCGCGACGCCGAGCAACATCGTCCAGGCGCTCGACGGCAAGACCGGCTCTCTCATCTGGGAGACGCGCGTCGGACCCGATCAGGCACCGGGTTACGGCGGCATCCGGAGCATCGCGATCGCCGACGACAAGATCCTCCTTCCCGCCAGCGATGCGCACATGGTGGCGCTCAGCGCGCGCAACGGCGAGATTCTCTGGGACACTCCGGCGTCGCCGGAGGCGTCGCGCGTCAATACCAGCGGCGCCATCGTCATCGGCGACAAGGTGCTGCAGGGCCTTACCGGGTGTACGCGCTTCGATGGCGTTGGCTGCTTCATCAGCGCGTACGACATCAAGACCGGTAAGCAGGCCTGGCGGTTCTACACGGTCCCACGGCAGGGAGAACCTGGCAGCGAGACATGGGGCAGCCTGCCGATGACGTTTCGCGGCGGCGGCGACACGTGGATTGCGGGCAGTTACGATCCCGATCTGAACCTCACCTACTGGGGCGTGTCGCAGGCGAAGCCGTGGAACTTCCTGAGCCGGAAGCTCACGCTGCTCGACAAGACGCTCTACGCGAATTCGACGGTCGCGCTCAATCCGGATACAGGCAAGCTGGCGTGGCACTATCAGCACGCTCCTGCCGAATCGTTCGACCTCGACGAGGTCTTCGAGCGCGTGCTCGTCGACATCGGCGATCAGAAGGTGTCGTTCAGCGCCGGCAAGGCGGGCGTCCTCTGGAAGATCGATCGCCGCACGGGACAGTTTCTCGGCCATAAAGAAATGGTCTTTCAGAACGTCTACGACCGCATCGATCCGAAAACCGGCGTGCCCAGCTACCGCCCCGACATCCTCGAGATGTCGCTCGACAAACCGATCTTCATTTGTCCGAGCACCGCCGGCGGCAAGAACTGGCAGGCGATGACCTACTACCAGCCAGGAGGATTGCTGATCGCTCCGCTGAGCCAGTCGTGCATGGACTTCACCGCCCGTAATGTGTCGCTCACTGAAGGCGGCGGCGGCTCCGGCGCGGATCGTCTGTTCAAACATTCGCCGAACAGCAAAGAGCAGACGGGAAAGCTCGCGGCCTACGACGTGCGCACCATGCAGGAGGTCTGGAAGGTGGAGCAGCGCGCGCCGTTCCTGACAGCCGCGCTGTCGACCGCCAGCGGGCTGGTGTTCATCGGCGATCTGGATCGCTACGTGCGCGCGCTCGACGCGAAAACGGGCCAGATGCTCTGGCAGACGCGGCTCGGCACGTCGGCGCAGGGCTATCCGGTCAGCTTCAGCATCGACGGCCGGCAATACATCGCGGTGATGTCGGGACTCGGCGGCGGCAGCCCGCGGAATGTGCCCGCGGCGATCGTTCCGGACATCAAGATTCCGCAGAGCGGACAGGCGCTGTACGTGTTCGCGCTGCCGCAATAGCTAGCCAATAGCTACCAGCCACAGGACTATTGGCTACTGACTACTGGCTATCGGCTAACGAGAGGCTCCATTCATGAGCATCCGAGCACTCATCATCGGCGTTCTCGCGTGCAGCGCCGTCATGTATGCCCAGTCGGGCTCGACTGTGACACCGGATGACTACAAGCGTTGGCGCACGGAGCTTCGCAACTGGGGCCGCTGGGGACCAAACGATCAGAAGGGGACTGCCAATCTGATCACGCCGCAGAAGGTCATGGAGGCGGCGCGCCTGGTGCGGAGCGGCGTCGTCGTCTCGCTGGCTGGTGCGGTTCCGCAGGCCGAGGCCGCCGATGTCGGCCCCAACCAGGTGTTCCGCCGCACGACGAACAGCATCGGACCGAACACCACGACCGACACGTATCAGGTGAGCTACCACGGACTGTCGCTCGGACATACCGACGCGTTCTGCCACTTCTTCATGGACGGCCAGATGTACAACGGCTATTCCGTCAAGGAGAACATCACGCCGGAAACCGGCTGCAAACAGGGCAGCATCATGGGCCGCCGCGACGGCATCGTCACGCGCGGCGTGCTCTATGACCTGCCGCAGTTGAAAGGCGTCGACTGGATCGAGCCGGGAACGCCGATTACGCGCGCCGATCTCGAAGCCTGGGAGAAACGCGCGGGGGTGCGCGTGGGGGCCGGGGACGTGATCGTGTTGTATGTCGGACGGTGGAAGCGGCGTGCCGCGCTCGGCCCGTGGTCGGGCCAGGTCGCCGGCTATTACGCCGACACGATCCCGTTCTTCAAGCAGCGCGACATTTCGTTCGCCGCGCACGACATGAACATCGATTGGAGCCCGCGGCCGGGATGGGGCGCGGATCAGGGGATACCGAACAATCCCGTGCACCATGCGCTGCTCGGCTGGCTCGGGGCGGGGATTGTCGAGAACCTCGATCTCGAGAATCTGGCGCAGACCGCGCGCACCTTGAAGCGCTACGAGTTCATGCTGACATTCGCGCCGATTCCCGTCGAAGGCGGGAGCGGCTCGCCGGTGAATCCCATCGCCGTGTTCTGACCAGCCGCCGCCCGCACCGGCCGCGGGCGGCCTTCTTTGCTCGCGATCCAAGTCTCCGCGCGATCCAATTGTAAGAAATTGTCTCAGTATGCGAGACATGTTGCTACCCGTCATCCGATGATGTAAACCTGACTCTTACAATCCCGACAACTCACGCGCACACCTTGCGAGAGGCCCGTGGACGCGCGCCGGGAATTTCTGACGACCGCACGACACGGTCGACGATCGCCCGATGTCGGCGATCGACGGCGCATCTCGAGAGAATGACATCGCAGAAGGGGTGAATGCCCCGGAACAGGAGTCGCGCCGCAATGAAATCATTTCGAAGCATGGTCTGCTTGACGGCAGGCGCAGCAATCTTCCTCATCCTCTCAGCGTCGCACCAGGACGTGCACGGCCAGCAGGCGCAGCCGCAAGCGCAGCCGCAGCCGCAGGCGCCGCCGCCGACGCCGCCGCAGCGCGCAGGCGGTGGGGGCCGGGGCGGCGGTCGCGGCCAGATGGAAGTCTGGTCTCCCATGCCTGTGAAGGCGAACCCGTTCGTGGCGCCCAACAAGGCGGTCACGCGTTTGGCCGATGTGCTCGCGAAGCACAAAGGGCAGGCAAACTGGAATGAGGTCATCTCCCACGACCATCTCTTCCACACCGAATACATCCAGATGGCGGCCGGCGCCAAGACACCCCGGCGGTTCCATCAGGATCACCGCGTGTGGTGGGTCGTCCAGTCGGGGCAGATTCGCTTCACCATCGAAGGGCAGGAGCCGTTCGTCGCGTCCAAGGGGTTCCTCGTTCAGGTGCCGAAGCGGCTCATCTACAGCCTCGAGACTGTGGGCGATCAACCGTCGCTGCGCTTTGAAGTGAGCAACCCCGCATCGATCGTGATGTATCCGGCGGATGAAACGCCGACGCCGCTCCCAGGCATCAAATACGAGCGCGCGCGCGTCGCCTCCGCCAAGGGATCGTACGACGACGCGAACGTTCCGTACATCGATTACAACCTGACGATCGCAGGAACCCAGAAGCCGAAGCGCAACCAGAATCAGTTCCTGGGCGACCCGAGCACCGGCGGGTTCGTCAATGTCGGCATCGTCAACATCATTCGCGGCGATCCAGCGACGCAGAAGCCCGCGGCGCCAGACGATCGCGGTCATTACCATCTGACCGGGCCGGAAGCGTGGTTCATTCTCGAAGGCCAGAATGAATTCCTCATCGGCGACACTCCGCAGTTTGTCGCCAATCAGGGGGACGTCGTCTACGCGCCCGCGCAGATGTGGCACAGGCCGCGTCACGTGGGCAGCGGGATGGCGACCCGCCTGGCGATCGTCGGCTACGCCAACTCACACGTCTACGCCGCCACCGGGGGTGGCGCTGAATAGCGATACGAGATGCATGTGCCCTCGACGGTCCATGACGGATCGTCGAGGGTAGAACTGGAGATCTAGTGGGACCCGTGCCCAGGAAAAAGTCAGCGGCCGCCGATATCGCGGATCCGCTGGTCGTCCGCTACCGTGTGCAGGTTCTGGAACGTGCCCTCGCGCTGCTCGATGCGCTGGGCGCGGCGAACAAGGAAGTCGGGCCTGCCGAGCTGGCGGCCATTCTTCATCTCCACAAGAGCACGATCCATCGCCTTCTGAAAGTCCTCGAAGCCAACCGTTTCGTCCGCAGAAATTCGCAGGGGAAATACGATCTGGGGCTCAAGCTGTTCGAGCTGGGCAACATGTCGGTGTCGCGGTTCAGCCTGCCGAAGCGCGCCGAACCGTTCCTCAAGGACGTGGTCAGCGAGACCGGCGAAACGGCGCAGATCTGCGTGTTGAGCAATACGCAGATGATGGCCATTGCCAACGCCGACGCGCCATGGCTGGTGCGCGCGATCGGGCATCGCGGAGAGCTGCACTCGTCCGCATCGGGGAAAGCGTTTCTGGCGTTCCTGCCGCAACACGCGCAAGACTTGCTGCTTTCCCGCCTCACGCTCACCAAATTCACGCGGAACACCATCACGACGCTCGCCGGGCTGAAAGCCGAGCTGGCGCGAATCCGCCGCCGCGGTTTTTCCGTGAACGACGAAGAAGTCGAAGCAGGCGTGCGCTGCATCGGCGCGCCGATCTTCGACAACAAGGGGCGCGTCATCGCGACGCTCAGCATCGCCGGTCCGGTGTTCCGGATGACCAAGGACCGCGTGCCGGAGCTGGCGCGGGTCGTCGTGAACGTCGCCAACGCGCTGTCCAGCGAGCTCGGATATCACGAAGCTGCTTCGTGAAAACACGGCCGAAGTGTCTCGTATGGTGGGATGTCTTGACACTCTCTACTCGCGACCTTACCGTCGCGATGTTCATCATGTAATTCACACGGGGATGACGTTCTTCGCGTCGCGCCCTCCGTGTGCGTCAACATTCATTGCGGCGTCATTGGCTTTATAGATTGAGGAGGCGCGTATGGTTCGGCTGTGTTGCGGCGTTCGATCGTTTGCCGCAAAGCTCTTGTTCCTGGGGCTGGTTCTGATCTCGATATCCGTGGTTCCGTCGCGTGAAGCTGCCGCGCAGGCCACCCAAGGGTCCATCAGCGGCGTCATCACCGACACCTCGAATGCCGTGCTTCCCGGTGTCACCGTCATTGCCACCTCGCCTGCGCTGCAGGTGCCGCAGCTCGAGACGGTCACCAACGAGCGCGGCGAATACCGGCTCGCTCCGCTGCCTCCGGGCACCTACTCGCTGTCCTTCGAGCTGCCCGGCTTTCAGAGCGTCAAGCGTGACGGAGTGCGAATCGCGCTCGGCTTCACCGCGACGATCGATCAGAGTTTGGGAGTAGGAACGGTGTCCGAATCGGTCACCGTCTCGGGCCAGTCGCCGCTGGTGGACGTGACCAATCCGGCTACGAGCGTTGATCTGTCGTCGGAAGGCCTCGAGATCCTTCCCACCACGCGGGACGGCCTGAAGGCGTTCATGGCGCAGGTGCCCGGCATGCGCACGAACCTCGACGTTGGTGCGTCGAGCATGACCGACACGATTCAGATTCGCGCGTTCGGCCAGCAGGGCGCACCGTGGCAGATGCTCGAAGGCATCATGTTCGCCTCGTCTGGCGGCAACGGCGTCCAGGGCGCTCACGTCGATTTCAATGCCATCGAATCGACCCGTCTGCAAACCGTCGGCAGCAGCGCGGAGATGCCCAGACGCGGGCAGTTCATCGACTCGGTTGCGAAATCGGGCGGCAACGAATTTCACGGCGAGATGGTGGCATACGGATCGGGCGACAAGCTGGAGGCCACCAACGTCACCGACGAGCTGCGCGCGCAGGGCGTCCGGGGCGTGCCGAAGCTCCACGGTATGTGGGACCTCAGCGCGGCGGCCGGCGGCAGGATCATCCGCAACAAGCTGTGGTTCTTCGCGTCGTTCCGGCAGGAGGGCTACGACCGCGAGATCCTGAACGCGTTCAACCCCGACGGCTCGCCGATGCTGATTCTGACCGATCAGCGTTTCCATGCGGAGAAGCTGTCCTGGCAGGTGTCGCAGCAGAACAAGATCACCGGCTTCTATCACAGCGCGCTCGACATCCAGCGCCGCGGCGGCAACCAGTTCACGCCGGCCGAATCGAGAGAAATCACCGTCGGCCCGGTGGCGATGTACAAGGCCGAATGGCAGACGGTGCGCGGCAACTCCATGGTCGCCTCGCTGCAATACGGCAATTGGTACAAACACGCGTATTACTATGCGCTGCCTCTCTACGATGGTACGGGTCCCTCAAAGACGTCGACAACCGACACCTTCACGCAGACGGTGGCGGGAGACTTCATCAACGACATGCGCGTCGAAGACTATTTCAGGAACCACACGAAGGGGTCTGTCAGCCTGTTCGGCTCCAACTGGGGCCAAGGAACGCATCAGCTCAAGCTTGGATTCGATCACCTGTTCGGCGGATATCCGCACAAGAATGACAACCGCCGCGCCGGAAACTATCAGCTGCGCTTCAACAACGGCGCGCCGTTCGAAATCAACACCTTCAACTACCCGGTCTATCCGTACAACGACAACCATTACCTCGGCGTCTACGCCCAGGATTCGTGGTCGGTCTCGCGCCGGTTGACGCTCAGCCTTGGCCTGCGCTTCGCCCATGACAACGCCTACGCGCCGGAACAGTGCAACATTCCGAGCGCCTTCACGCCATCGCAGTGCTACGACGAGATTCAGCTGCGGGTGTGGAATTCGTGGGTTCCACGCGTCCACGCATCGTTCGACCTGTTCGGCGACGGGAAGTCCGTCCTGAAAGGCGGCTTCGGGCGGTTCGCCAACCTGCGCGAGGTCAACCCCGAGGTCACCGCATCCAACCGCAACAACCGGACGACGACGACCTGGGTGTGGCGCGATCTCAACAACAATCGTAACTTCGATCAGGGCGAAGTGAATTTCGATCCCAATGGTCCGGATTTCCGCAGCATCACCGGCGTCACCGATCAGGTGCCGAACCCGGACGAGTCGCAGCCGTTCAGCGACGAATGGTCGGTCACGTTCGAGCGCGAGATGTTCGAGCGCTGGGCAATCAGAACGACCGGGATCTACGCGAAAAACTTCAATCTGCGGCGGACCGAGGAAATTTACCGGCCGTATTCCGCCTATAACATTCCGATCACGAATCGCGATCCCGGCAATGACGGCGTCCCCAACAATGCCGACGATCCGGGCACGAACGTCACCTACTACGAATACGCGTCGAACTTGAGCGCACGGCAGTTCGCGGGCACGATGCTCGTCGACGCCGACGGCCAGCAGACCTACAAGACCATCGAAGTGGCCGCAACCCGGCGGCTGTCGAACAACTGGCAGACCAACATGTCGTTCTCCGCGACGAAACTTGACGCCCCGTTCGCCGATCGCCAGGCGCTCAACCCCAATGCGGAGATCAACACCAGCGAGGACTTCTGGGAAATTACCACGAAGATCTCCGGCGGCTACACCATGCCATGGGGCATCGTGGCGTCGGCCAACTACGAACGCCGCAACGGCGCGCCGCAGGCGCGGAACGTGCAGTTCACCGGCGGACAGACGATCCGCTCGATCGTCGTCAACGTCGAACCGCTGGGCAGCATCCGGCTGCCGACGACGAACCTGGTCGATTTCCGGTTCGCCAAGCGCATGCGGCTCGGCGGGTCGCATACACTCGAGGGACGGTTCGACTTCTTCAACGTGTTCAACAACAACTTCGTTACCTCCAGGACGACACGCGCCGGCTCCAACTATCTGGTTCCGTCGAACATCATCCTGCCGCGCATTCTGCAGATGGGCGTGACCTACAACTTCTAGCGTGGACGACGTGTTTCCGAGGAGGAGAGCTGTGAAGTTCCTTAAACTGACGGCAGTTGTCGTATGTGTGCTGGCCGTGGCGCCGCTGTCGGCGCAGCGCGGGCGGGGCCGAGGCGGTGCACCGCAGGCTCCAGCCACGGACACCGTGGCGCCCGGTATTCCTGGTGTGGTGGCCGCCGGTACGCCGGTCACCGTCATCAAGGAAGGGTTCCAGGGAACGGAGGGACCCATCACGCTGCCCGATGGCGGCGTGATCTTCTCCGAGCCTCAGGCCAATCGAATCATCAAGATCGACAAGGACGGGAACGTCTCGACGTTCCTGGAGAACTCGAACGGATCGAACGGTCTGGCGTTCGACTCGAAAGGCCGGCTGATCACCACGCAGACAGCCGCCGGGCAGGAGCGGATCGGCGTCGTCTACCCGCAGGGTGCGGTCGCGACGCTTGCCGAGGGCATTGGGCGGCCGAACGACCTCGTCGTGACCAAGGCTGGCGGCGTCTATACCACGGTGCCGGGGCAGCCGCCGCTCGTCTATTACATTCCGCCGGGCGGTCAGGCGGTGAAGGCGGGCGAAGGCATCGATCAGCCGAACGGCATTCAGCTGAGCCGCGATGAAAAGACGCTCTTCGTCAACAACACGCGGGGCGAATATCTCATCGCGTTCGACATCCAGGCAGACGGAACGCTCACGAACAAGCGCAACTTCGCCAAGTACCAGGGCACGACGAAGGGCGACAACGGATTCGCCAGCGGCGCCGACGGTCTCGCGGTCGACAGCGAGGGCCGGGTGTATGTGGCCATCAACACCACGGGCGGTGTTCAGGTGTTCAGCCCGCAGGGGCAGCATCTCGGCACGATTCCGACGTCGTTGGGCGCGCAGAACATCGCGTTTGCCGGCGCCGACAAGAAGACGCTGTACATCGTCGGCCGCGGCGCGGCGTTCAAGGTCCAGATGTTGTCGCAGGGTTATCAGGGACGGGCCAAATAGCCGGACGCATCTGAGTACGCGTGAGCTGTGCCGGCTTCAGCCGGACCGTGAACAAGCAAGACAGGAGAAATACGATGAGAATCCGCTACATCGCGATCATCCTTGGCCTGCTGTTGGTGACATCTACGCTGCCGATCAGCGGGCAGGGCGGAGATTCCTCTTACAAGCCCAAGCGGCTCAACAAAATGATCGAGCTGCTGGAATCCGGGCAGACCGTCTACGACATCAGCGTGCAGGGCGTTGGTTACGAAGAAGGCAAGAAACTGGCGAAGGATCGATACGACCTGATTCAGTACCAGATGGAGCATGGGCCGTTCGATCCGATCCTGCTGCGACAATTCATGCAGGGGCTGGTCGATGGGGGCCCGACAAAGTCCGGGCACAAAACCCCCACGGTCATCGTGACCTTGCCGGTGCTGGGTTTGGACGAGATGTCGGTGAAGATGAACCACTGGGTCATCGAACAGGTGCTGAGCTGCCGGTGTCCATGGTTTGATGTTGTGCCACGCGCGCAATGCCGAAGCGGTGAGGATGTTCGTCGCCACCGCGCGGTATCAGTTCGAGCGTCCAGAATTGAAGGGGCGCGACAAGGGGATCCCCGAAGGGCTGCGCGGATCGGGCAGCCAGGGCTACGCGGCACAGATTTGGGGTCTTACCGGCGTGCAATACGTCGAAAAGGCGGATCCCTGGCCGATGAATCCCAACGGCGAACTGATTCTCTCCCTTAAAATGGAGGACAAGTATTCGCTCGCCAACATCGATACGATAACCAAGGTTCCCGGCATCGCATGGGGCGAGTGGGGGCCAGGCGATCAGGCGATGTCGCTGATGGGGCTGGAGTATATGAAGCGGGGCGGCAGTCAGGGCCGGAGCACGGCTTCGACCGTACCGACGGGCGGTTTGCCGCCGATCGGCGAGCCCAAACTGGATGCCGCACGCGCTCGAATCATGGATGCGATGAAACTCAATGGCTTGGCGCCGCTGCACTCGGCGAATACCGCCAACATCATCGAGCTGATCAAGGCGGGCGTGCGCGTGACCCACGGAACGAGCGACGAGCTCACCAACAAGGGTCGCGAGTTCACCAAACGCCAGATGCCGTATTAAGCCGCGGCGGGCGGGTATTTCGTGTCAACACTGGGACTCGTAAACGGCAGACGGCTTTCGGGGGCGCTCCTGGTGGGTGCCCTTGTAATGACGTCTGCCGTATCGCATCTAAGCGGCCGCCAGGAGCCGCCGCCGGCTGGGACCGCGGTGGCGCAATCCGATTCGCCGGAGCGCGCATTCCTCCGCCAGCACTGCACCAGCTGTCATAACAGCAAGCTGAAAACCCCCGCAGGGTCGATTGCCTTCGACACCCTCGACGTGCATAACGTCACCCAGGCTGCGGTGGTGTGGGAAAAGACGATTCGCAAGCTGCGCGCACGCGCGATGCCTCCGCCTGCGCCCGGACGCACGCGCCCTGACGAGCCCTGGTACGATCGCTTTGTTGCCTATCTCGAGACGACGCTCGATCGCGCGGCGGCAGCCACGCCGGAGCCCGGACGGACGGCGACGTTCCATCGGCTGAACCGCATCGAATACCGCAACGCGATCCGCGATCTGCTCGCGCTCGATATCGAAGTGAATGGCTTGCTGCCGACCGATGACGCCAGCCATGGCTTCGACAACGTCAATGTCAGCGGATTGTCGCCGACGCTCATCGAGCAGTACCTGTCGGCCTCGCGAAAGATCAGCCGGCTGGCGATCGGCCGCGCGCCGCGGACGGCCGAGGCCGATACCGTCGTGCTGCCGCTCGACTTCACCCAGGACTACCACGTTGAAGGCCTGCCGTACGGCACGCGCGGTGGCACGGCATTCAATTACAACTTCCCGGTGGACGGCGACTACCAGTTTCAGATTCGGTTGTCGCGAAACCGCGACGAGCAGGTGGAAGGGTTCTCGCAACCGCTCGAGATCGAGCTCTCGCTCGACGGTCAGCGCCTGCAGCTCTTCACGCTCACGCCGAGAGCTCCCGCGCCGGGCGACATGCCCGAAGACGGCTACGGAGGAGACGACAGTCAGGTCGATGCCGGACTCAAAGGCCGATTCCCTGTAAAAGCCGGGCCGCATAGCGTGACCGTTGCGTTCCTGAAAAAGCCGGGAGTGCCGGAGACCCCTCGACAAGCGTTCAAAGCCGATTACAACGGCCGGGCGCTGGCCGCCATCTTTTCGGTGAGCGTCGCCGGCCCGTACGACGCGAAAGGCGTTGGGCTCACTGCCAGCCGCGAGCGGGTGTTCGTCTGCCAGCCCAAGTCGGCATCCGTCGAGTTGGCGTGCGCGAAAACAATCATCCAGACACTGTCGCGGCGGGCGTATCGCCGTCCGACCACAGCTGCCGATATCGACAGGCTGGTCAAATATTACGAGCAGGGACGGGCCGAGAGCGGGACATTCGAAGACGGCGTCGAGATGGCGCTGCGGGCGATTCTTGCGAGTCCGGACTTCCTGTTCCGGATCAATCACGACAGGTCAGGCGTGAGCGCGGGGACGCCCTATCAGATCAGCGACATCGAGCTCGCGTCGCGGCTCTCGTTTTTCCTCTGGAGCAGTATTCCCGACGAAGAGCTGCTCGACGTGGCTGTGCGTGGCAGGCTCAGAAGCCAGGGGATGCTCGAGCGGCAGGTGCGGCGGATGCTCGCCGACAAGCGGTCGAGCGCGCTCGTCGACAACTTCGCCGAGCAGTGGCTGTACCTGCGCAATCTCGGCGCCGTCGCGCCGGATCCCAAGCAGTTTCCCGATTTCGACGATAACCTCCGCCGGGCTTTCCGGCGTGAAACCACGCTTTTCTTCGAGAGCATCAAGACCGAAGACCGCAGCGTGCTCGATCTGCTCGATGCCGATTACACGTTCGTCAACGAGCGTCTCGCGCAGCATTACGGCATTCCGAATGTCTACGGCACGCGGTTTCGGCGTGTGTCGCTTCCTGCGGACAGCCATCGCGGCGGACTCCTCGGCCAGGGGAGCATCCTGACGGTCACCTCGTACGCCAATCGCACGTCGCCCGTTCAGCGCGGCAAATGGGTGCTCGAGAATCTGATGGGCATGCCGCCGCCCCCGCCGCCGCCGAACGTACCGCCGCTGAAGGAGAACACCCCTAACAGCGGAAAGGTGCTGTCGGTTCGCGAGCGGATGGTGGCACATCGCGCGAACCCGGTCTGCGCCTCGTGCCATGCGGTGATGGATCCGATCGGTCTTTCGATGGAGAACTACGACGCGACCGGAGGTTGGCGGACGAAAGAAGGCGACAACCCGGTCGATGCCTCGGGCGGTTTCATGGACGGCACGGCGTTCACGGGTGCCGACGGATTGAAGAAAGCACTGCTTGCCAGGCCAGAGCTGTTCGTGACGACGTATTCGGAGAAGCTGCTGACTTATGCGCTGGGCAGAGGCCTCGAAAGCTACGATGCGCCCGCGGTGCGGCGGATCGTGCGTGAAGCCGCCGCCGACAAGTATCGTTTTTCGACGATCGTCGTTGGGATCGTCAAGAGCACCCCGTTTCAGATGAGGAAGTCGGAATCATGATCGTCACCAAGATGGCCCTTCCACGGCGCACGTTCCTCCGGGCGCTCGGTGCAACCCTGTCGTTGCCGCTTCTGGATGCGATGGTGCCGGCGCTCTCGGCGGCCGGCGAGCGCGCCCGCCGCCTCGGCTTCGTCTATCTCCCGATGGGCACGAATCAGGCGCTCTGGACGCCGAGTGGTGTCGGGAAGATCTCCGAGTTCTCGCCGATTCTGAGCTCCCTGACGCCGCACATCGATCAGGTGAGCGTGCTGACGAACCTGCAGCTCAAGAACGCGTACTCCGGCGGCGCCGATCACGCGACGGCCAACTGCACGTTCCTGAGCGGGGTCCGCGCCAAGCGAACCGACGGCAGCGATTACGAGCTCGGCACGACCGTCGATCAGATTGCCGCCAAGCACATCAGCAACGACACGCCGCTGCCCTCGCTCGAACTCGCGACCGACTTCAACTACGTCGTCGGCAACTGCGACAACGGCTACGCGTGCGTCTACATGAACACCCTCGCGTGGTCCACGCCGACGACGCCGCTGCCGACTGAAGCCAACCCGCGTGTCGTGTTCGAGCGGATGTTCGGCGACGGCGGTTCGTTCGCCGAGCGGCAGGCCGAGCTGCGGCGCAACGCCAGCATCCTCGACGGATTCACCGAGGGCATGGCGTCGCTCCGGCTCAAGCTCGGATCGGGCGATCGGGTCCGGGTGAACAACTATCTGGATTCGCTTCGCGAGGTCGAACGGCGGATTCAACGCGCCGAGCAGCAGGGCGCCGAGGCGCTCCCCGATCAGCTCGAGCGCCCGGTTGGGGCGCCGCTGCAGTGGGAAGACCACGTGAAGCTCATGTTCGACCTGCAGGTGCTCGCCTTCCAGGCCGATATCACGCGCGTCATCACGTTCCAGATCGCGCGCGAAGTCAGCACGCGGACCTACCCGCAGATCGGCGTGCCCGACGCGCATCATCCAATTTCGCATCATCAGCTGGATCCTGTGAAGATGGCGAAGCTCGCCAAGATCAGCGGCTATCACGTGTCGCTGTTCGGGTATTTCCTCGACAAGCTGAAAGCGACCCAGGACGGCGAAGGCACGCTGCTCGACAACTCACTGCTGCTGCTCGGCAGCGGCCTCGGCAATCCGGATGTGCACGATCACACCAACCTGCCGGTTCTCGTGGCCGGCGGTGGGTCCGGCACGCATCGCGGCGGACGGCACATCGTGTGTAATCCGCTGACGCCGATGACCAACGTCCTGCTGACGATGCTCGACAAGTCCGGCGTGAACGTCGAGAAGTTCGCGGACAGCACCGGCAAGATCGAAGAGCTTCTGTGACGGAGGACCGATGATCACGTCAACACGCCTCGCGGCATGTCTGGCGGCGTTTCTCTTCGCCGGCTCCGCTCTTCGTGTGTCCGGAGCGGAGAGTACGCTGGTCGATGCGGTCAAAGCGCTCGACAAGACTGCCGTTCGGGAGATGGTGCGGCGGCCGGAGACCGTGAATATCGCGGCGTCCGACGGCACGACGGCGCTGTACTGGGCGGCCGAGAGAAACGATCTGGAGGTCGTGGACCTGCTGTTGAAGGCCGGCGCGAATCCGAATGTCGCAAGCCGCTACGGCTACACGCCTCTCGCCATGGCCGCGCTCAATGGAAACGAGAAGGTGCTCGCGCGGCTTCTCGACGCCGGCGCCGACCCCAATGCCGCGACGCCGGACGCCGAGACACCGTTGATGGCTGCCGCGCGGACCGGCGTGGCCCCGGCGGTCAAGGTTCTACTCGCGCGCGGCGCCAACCCGAACGTCAAAGAGCGGGCGCGCGGCCAGACGGCGTTGATGTGGGCGGCGAGCGAGGGGCATACCGACGCGGTTTCCGCGCTTCTCGCGGGCGGTGCCGACTTCAAGGCGCGCTCGTCGCAGGGGTGGACGGCACTTCTCTTCGCCTCACGCGACGGCCGGAAAGATGTCGTTCGTGTGCTCCTCGATGCGGGGGGCGACGTCAACGAAAGCCTCGAGCGCAGCGCCCGCCCGGGTCGTGGCGGCGGTGGCGGGGCCGCCATGGGAGCTGCTCCAGACGGCTCGCGAGGCGCCAGCGCGCTGTTGCTCGCAGCCGGCAGCAACCACTACGAGCTGGCGGGCTACCTGCTGGAGCGAGGCGCCGACCCTAATTCGGCAAATGAGGGATGGACCGCGCTGCACCTGCTTACCTGGATGCGCCGGCCGCCGCAGACCGCCGCCGCTGGTCCGCACGGCTCCGGGAGCATGACCAGCCTCGAGCTGGCGAAGCAGCTCGTCGCCCGCGGCGCCGACGTCAACGCGCGCATGCGTCGGCGCGCGCAGACAGGCACGACCGACTTCAACATGGTCGGCGCGACGCCGTTCATCATGGCAGCACGGACAGGTGATGCGACCATGATGCGCCTGCTCGCCGATCTGGGTGCGGACCCGCTGGCGACCAACGCAGACAACACCACGCCGTTGATGGCGGCAGCCGGTCTCGGTACGCACGAGCCCGGCGCCGATCCCGGCATCGAGATCGAGGCGTTCGAAGCGGTCAAGCTCGCGCTGGAGCTCGGCAACGACGTGAACGCGGTCAACAAGGATGGCGACACCGCCATGCACGGCGCCGCCTACAAACAGTTCCCGTCCGTCGTGCGCTATCTCGCCGCACATGGCGCGAACCCGGCGATTTGGAACACGAAAAACAAACAGGGTTGGACGCCGCTCCGCATCGCCGTTGGCGTCTATCGAGGCATGCACTTCCGGGGCTCTGCGCCGACCGCGGAAGCCGTGCGTGAAGTGCTCGCATCCGCAGGGTTGTCGACTGAGGTGGATGCGGACCTGGTCATCAGCGGTGCGGTGAAATGACTGTATCCCTATGAATCGAACTGGCCGACATTTTCTGCAGATTCCCGGACCGACCAACGTTCCGGAAAGGGTGATGAGCGCCATCTCTGAGGCGGTCATCGACCACCGGGGTCCGGAGTTCGCGCGGATGTCCCAGGAAGTGCTCCACAGCCTGCGCGAGGTCTTCCAGACCCGCGGGCCTGTCGTGGTGTATCCGTCATCGGGAACCGGCGCGTGTGAAGCGGCGCTCGTCAACACGCTGTCGCCCGGCGATCGCATCGTCGTGTTCGAAACCGGCTGGTTCTCGAACGTGCCGTGGAAACACGTCGCCGAACGGCTCGGCCTCGTTGTCGATTACGTTCCGGGATCGTGGAGGCAAGGCGCGTCGCCACAGGATCTCGAGGAACGGCTGCGCAACGACAAGGAGCGTGCGATCAAGGCGATTGTCATCGTGCACAACGAGACGTCGACCGGCGTGCTGAGCCGCATCAGCGAACACCGGCGAGTGCTGGATCGATGCAGCCACCCGGCGCTTCTGATCGTCGATGCGATTTCGTCGCTGGCGTCGATGGACTTGCGGCACGACGAATGGGGCATCGACGTGACTGTCTGCGGGTCGCAGAAAGGGTTGATGACGCCTCCAGGACTTGGTTTCAATGCCATTTCCGAGAAGGCGATCGCTGCGTCGAAGTCGTCCCGTCTGCCCAAAGCCTACTGGGACTGGCAGGAGATGCTCAAGAACAACACGACGGGGTTCTTCCCGTACACCCCCGCCAGCACTCTCCTTCGCGGCCTGCAGGAAGGGCTGCGCATGCTTCTCGAAGAAGGGCTCGAGAACGTCTTCCGCCGCCACGCGCAATATGGGAAGGCGACCCGCGCGGCTGTCCGCGCCTGGGGCCTGGAGATCGTCTGCGACAATCCTGCGGAATATTCCAACTCGTTGACGGCTGTTTTGATGCCTGACGGCTACAATGCCGATCAGCTGCGCCGCACGATCCTGGACGAGCTCGATATGTCGCTTGGAACCGGTCTCGGGCGCCTGGCGGGAAAGGCCTTCCGGATTGGACATCTTGGAAGCTTCAACGACCTGATGCTCGCCGGTACCCTCGGCGGCGTGGAGATCGGCCTGTCGCTGGCCGGTGTGCCCCACCATCCGGGCGGTATCGTTGCCGCCCTCAGCTCGCTCGCCGCCGATCGGCAGACCGCGGAGGCGTCAGTAGTGCGATAGTAAGGACATGAGGGATTTTCATCGCCTTCTCATTGCCATCGCCGTGGCCGGGACGTGTCTCGCGGTCCCGGTCGGCACCCAAACTCCCGGTCAGCCGACCTTCAAGGCCGAAGTCGAATACGTCGAAGTCGACGCTCAGGTCACCGATGAAAGCGGCGCAGTCGTCCGCGATCTCCGCAAAGAAGATTTCCAGATCTTCGAAGACGGCAAGTCACAGGCGATCCTCGGATTCACCTTCGTGGACGTGCCGATTGAAACAGAAAAACAGGGAGGAATCGAGTCCGTCATCGAGCCCGACGTCCGCACGAACGAGCGCCCCTTCACGGGCCGCATCTACGTGCTGGTGCTCGACGATATGCACACCGCGCCTCTGCGCGCTCCGCGCGTCAAGCGCGCGGCGATGCAGTTCATCGATCGCCACCTTGCCGCAAACGATCTGATGGCTGTCGTGCACGTCGGCGGATCGTCGGCCGGCTCGCAGGAATTCACCAGCAACAAGCGGCTTCTTGCCGTCGCCGTCGATCGTTTCATGGGCCAGAAAATCGAGTCGGCGACCATGGCCCAGAACCAGTTGTACTTCGCCGGTCCTTCGGTGGCGACCGGAACGCCAGCTGATCCTTACGACGCCGAACGTGGCTTCAACGCGCGCGCCACGACGCGTGTGCTCACGGAGGTGGCCGAGAAGCTCAGCATGATGCGCGGGCGGCGGAAGAGCATCCTGTTCATCAGCGAGGGCATCGACTACGACATCACCGACGTGATGAACAACCGCTCGGCGTCGACGATCATCGAGGGCATGCGGGAGGCGATCGCGGCCGCGACGCGCTCCAATGCGAGCATCTTTGCGATCGATCCCCGCGGCCTCGCGGGGATGGCAGACGAAGCCATCGAAGCCAGTATCTTTGCCGAACAGCGCCCGATCACGGCGGGCGACCCGAATGAGCCAGGCGCCGTGCAAGTGCGGCCGGGGATAGGCACCAGCTCTCTGCGATCGGAGCTGCAGAATTCCCAGGACAGCCTGCGGACGCTTGCCGACGAGACGAACGGTTTTGCGTCGGTCAATTCCAACGATTTCACATCGGCGTTCGAGCGCATCGTCACCATGAACAGCGCGTATTACGTGCTGGCCTACAATCCTCCATCGAGCCGGCGCGACGGCAAGTTTCATCGAATCGACGTGAGGACGTCGCGTCCGGGCCTGACCGTGCGCGCCAGGCGGGGTTATGTCGCGCCGCGCGCGAATACCAAGCCGCCGCGCAATACCAAAAACGACATCTCGCCGCCGCTTCTCCGCGCGCTCAATAACGCAGTGCCGTCCGATGGATTGAAGCTGCGGGTGTTCGCGGCGCCGTTCAAGGGCGCTTCGACATCGGGATCCGTCGTCGTCGGCCTCGAGCTGCGAGGAAGCGATCTCGCGCTCGCCGACAACCAGCGGGTGGAGCTCGTTTATGTGGCGGTTGACGCCTCCGGCGAGACGCGGGCCGACACCGATTCGTTCATGTTGAAGCTTCCGCCGGATGCGAAAGCGCGAATCAAGCAGACGGGCATCCGCTTCCTGAGGCGCCTGAACCTGCCAGCCGGACGGTATCTCCTGCGCGTGGGCGCCCACGATACCGCAACCGGCGCCGTCGGCACGGTGAACTACGATCTCGACGTTCCCAATTTCAACGACCTTCCGTTGGCCATGAGCGGGCTCCTCCTGACATCGCGCGATGCGGCGTCCACGGTAACGGCGAGAGGCGATGCCGAGCTGCAGAAGTTCATGGACGCCCCTCCTGTCTCGCTGCGCACATTCCGGAGAGCTGATGACGTGGCGGTGGTGGCGGACATCTACGATCGAGCCGGCTCGACGCTCCACATCGTCGACATCATCACCGCCGTGAAGTCGCGGGACGGCAAGGTGATCGTGGAACAGAAGGACGAACGCTCGTCGGCCGATTTGGGAGGCGCCGTGGGCGCATACGTACATCAGGCGAGTGTCCCGGTCGGCGACCTGCAGCCGGGCAAGTACGTGCTGTCGGTCGAGGCGCGGTCGCGCCTCGGTCAGACCGTCAGCCGCCAGATCGAGTTCGACGTCATCCCCTGATGAGACAGTCCGCCATCGCGGAACAGAAGAAGCCAGACGCTGACCAGAAGTGGTTGATCGTCAAGGAATGGAGCGGCACGTACCACGCCGAGCCTTCGCGCGAGAGATTCGAGCCGCCTCCCGGAACGTGGCGTCTGGCATACAAGACCGAACAGGGCGAGGGCGGGAGGAACGGCGTCGTCGACATCATCGTGATGTCCAAGACCAACCACACGCTGACGGCGGTGTACAACCTTCAAGGTGCAGCGTCGGGGGTGCTCACGGTGAAAGAGGTCGAGCCGGAGTACTTCGTCCAGGTGAAGAGCTTCGGACCTCGCTGGCGGATTGCTGTGGAGCGTCTGGAATAAAGGGGTCAGACCCTCTTTTTACGTTTTTCGTAAAAAGAGGGTCTGACCCCCTTCGACAGCCGTTAGAAGCTGAAGCGCCCCTCGATCTGGAAGATGCGAGGCGGCGTCAGCCCGGTGCCGTTCTGCCCGCCGTTTTCAGACGCCGTCGCGTTCCCGAACGTCGGTCCCGAGCGAACGACGACGGACGTGACCGGATTGACGTTCATCACGTTGAAGCAGTCGAGACGTATCTCGAACGAACGGCTTCCACCGAGCTGAATCCGCTTCGCCGCACGCAGATCGAGCAGCGCGACGTCTTCGAGGCTGAAGCTGCCGATGGGCTCGGCATTCACGACCAGCGTCGTAATCGAGCCGCCTCCGCGAAGTAATACCTGGCGCGCGAGACGTGTGCCGTTTCGCACGCTGTAGCTGGCGCCTGTGAGAATGTCCCAGGGAAACGTGTAGGAGCCGGCGACTTTGCCGATCCAGGCCCACGTGTTGTCCGCGGTGTTGATCTCCGCGTTCGGAGTCAGCGCGGAGCCGTCGACGAACGGGATGTTGCGCTTCGTCGCCGAATACGAGCCCATGAGCTGCCATCCATCGGACAGCCGCTTGGTGGCGGCGAACTCGACCGTCTTGTAGCTGGAGTCGTTGATCGGGTCGTCGTTGACCAGCTTTGTACCCTCGAACGCCGCTCCGCGGTAGGACGCAGGATAGTCCCAGTAGGTGAGGGTCGTGCCCGGGTCGTCCGACGTGTTGGGGTTGCCATCCGGGCCGGGATCGGGGCTCGAGATCGGAATGTTGAACGCCGAATAGGGCCGCAGCGGATTCAGGTTCCGGGGCACGTTGTAGTTTCTCAGGTACACGCCGCCAACCCGCACCGCGATCTGCGATGTCAGCTGGCGCTCGAAGGCGAGAGAGTACTCTTCGGCGCTCGGAATACGCTCGTCCGGGTTCAGGAACGCGTTCAACTGCGAGCCGCCCGATCGGAAGTCCGGACCGTTCGGGTCCAGATTGACTTCGCCCGGGTCGTAGTCGCGATCGCCGTTCAAGTCGCGCCAGTCGTAGAGCATCGTGCGCTGGCCGTTCTTGTTGAAGTTGTTGATTTCGGCGCCGGTCGAGCGCAGGTGCACGTACGTCCCCCAGCCTCCCTTGACGACGGAACGGCCGTCGCCAGTCAGATCGAACGCGGCGTGGATGCGCGGCGTGACCGAATTGAAGATGTTCGGGTGCACCTCGTCGTTGCAATTCGGCGGAAACGCCTGCACGAACGTGCCGACTCGTTGACACTGCGCGGGGACCCAACCGTGATCGCGCTGCGCCCGGAGGCCGAGGCTCAACGTCAGCCGCCGGTTGATCGTCCAGGAGTCCTGCGCGTAGAACGCCATGTAGCGGGTGCGCAGTTCTGGCGCGTTCGGGGTGTTGTAGATCTCGATCTGGAAGGGGTTGTTGTTGCTGAAGTTCAGGCGATAGTCGCCGCTGCGGCGTTCGGGATTCGTGGCGCCGTTGCCGCCGTCGAGGAAGTCGAAACCGAACGTGAAGCCGTGGTTGCCGGCCAGCAGGTTGGGCTTGTACCAGGACAACACCACTCGATCGTGGATCTGCCCGTTGGTGCTGTAGCGCCCATCGGATACCGCGTCGCCATCTTCCATCAGCGTCACGATGTCGCGGCTTCGCGGGATACCCGGGGCGAACCCGGTGTACTGATTGACGTGCTCAAACCGGCCATGTTGAGCCGACAAGGTGACCGATTGCCCGATCGTGGTCTGCCATTCGGCCTTCCATGTCTCGCCCCAGGCGTTGTTCTGCTCCATCGCGCGCTCCGGCACGAACTGGCTGGCGGACCGTTTCTCGTGGTCACCATACCGGTGCCAGAAGGCAATGATCTTGTTTGTCTGGTTCACCTGCCCCGACATCTTGTACGCCTGAAAAAACTGATGCTGCGGTCTGTGAATGATCGAGCCATCAGGACGCACCGCAAACGGAATTTCGCGAATGATATGACGATAGCGAAGGTCCGCGAAGAACCACAGACGGTCCTGAATGAGCTTGCCTCCCAGCTGGCCGCCGCCATCCTTGCGCGTGATCAGCTTCGGTGTCGAAACCACGCCCTGCCGTTGCAGCTCGTCCGTAATGTTGCTGCTCTCGAGGCCGCTGTTGGTGAACGAGTATTCCGCTGCGCCGTGAAACGCGTTTCCGCCTGACTTGGTGATGAGGTTGACGCTCATGCCGCGCTTCGGCGTGTCCGCGCCGTTGGCGCTCGTCTGCACGCGGGCTTCTTCGATGGCGTTGAAGTTGTAATGCGTGCCGCTCGCGCTGGTCTGGCTTGCGGCCGCATACACGCCTTCGAGGAGCGTCCACATTTCGCCGGTCGATCCGTTGGCGTTGAAGATGTTCGTATCGGTGACCGCCGACCCGCCGACTTCGATGTTCGACTGCGCCCCCGGCACGTGCGCCAGGAAGCCGACGATGCCGTTGGTGCCCGACGGGATGAGCTCGAGCGATTCGGTTTCGAGCGTCGTGGCGGTCGACGCCTGAGTCACGTCGACGAGCGGCGTTTGCCCGGAGACCGTCACGGTCTCCTCGAGCTGGCCGATCTTCAGAATCTGATCCATTTTGGCGACGAAGCCCGTGGTGAGCCGCATGTCGGGCAGCCTCACCGTCTGGAAGCCGGGTAAGGCAAACTCCACCGAATATGTGCCGATCGGCAGCGGCGTGATGCGATATTCGCCGCGTTCGTCGGTGACCGCCGTTACTTCAGGCACCTGCAGGGCAGGGCTTTTGACCGTGACGAGGACGCCGGGGAGCGCGCCTCCGCCAGGGTCCGTCACCTGTCCGAGAATCGTTGCCACACCTGTTTGCGCCGCGACGGGTGCGAGTGCCGCTGCGCTAATTAGGCCGACGACGAAAAATACGAAGATGAACCGAAAGGTCCGCATAGATAAGAGCATTGCTCCTCCTTAACGCGTGGTGAGATCGCTCGACGACTCTGCAAGTCCGAAAAAACTAACGCGTTGCCTAACGCGCATTAGAACTCATACGTCACTCCCATCTGAAGAATCCGCGGCAGAATGATCGCGCTCGGCACCAGATAACTGGGCCCGACGCGCGTGCTTTGCGACGTGACAAAGTTTGCGTTGAAGATGTTGAAGAAGTCGAACCGCCCCTCGATCGATTGCCCGCTTCCAAGGCGCACCCGCTTCGCGAAGCGCATGTTCCAGAGATTGGTCGGAGGGAGGCTGATGGTGCCGACCGGCTCGATGTTGAGTGCGATCGTGCGGATCGTGGTGCCCCCCGAGAACTGGTAGTTGGATGCTTGAGGCGTGCCGCTGCGGCGCTCGTAGGTGGCCGACGTGACGATCTCCCAGGGAAGCGTATAGCCCCCGGACAGCTTCGTCGTGGTTTCCCACGTCTTGTTATAGGTGTTGATCTCGGTGTTGGGATTGTCGGCCTGCTCGTCCGCGAAAAAGGCATCGGCCTGCGTCGCGGTGTACGACACCGCCATCTGCCATCCATTGTTCAGCCGGCGATTGCCGGCGATCTCGATGGTCTTGAACGTCTGCTTGCCATCCGCCGGAATGATCCTCGTCGAGGAATTGGCAAGACCGGACAGCGGCGCGGCATATTCCCAGTAGGTCACCGTGTCGCCGGGGTCGTCGGACGTATTGACGATGCCGTCGTAGCCCGGGTTCCGGTTGGTGATCGGGATGTTGTAGGCCGTGCGCGGCCGGTAAATCTCCTCGAGGCGCCGCAGGTCGAAGTTCGTGGCGTAGACGCCGGTAGTGCGAATCGCGAGGTTCCGTCCGAGATCGCGCTCGAAAGTGAGCGACCACTCGTCCGATTTCGGCTGAGGCTCGTCCGGGTTGATCTCCGTATTGGTTACGCCGGAGATGCCCTGGAAATCCCCTCCGTTCGGATCGAGGTTCACCTCGCCGGTGTTGTAATCGCGATTGCCGTTCAAATCGCGCCACGTCCAGGTGGTCTGCTGCGAGTTGTTCTTAGCGACGCGCGTCAGCTCGGGCAGCAGGTCCCGGAGATTGGCGAAGCGTCCGAATCCTCCCTTGAGGACGGTCTTGCCGTCGCCGGACAGGTCGTAGGCGAAGTGGATGCGCGGCATCGCCGTCGTCCACTGGGCGAGTTCCAGGTGTCCGAAACACCCACCCTGCGCGAACTCGGTCGTCGGTATGCACTGTGGCGGCGCGTAGGCGCTTTCGCTCGACCAGCGAACGCCGAGATGCAGATTCAAACGGCGGCCGATCGTCCATGCGTCCTGGACGTACATCCCAAGGTAATTGCCGTAGTTCAACGGTTCCACCGGGTGGTTCCACGAGATCATCTGCGTCGCCAAGCCGTTGTTAAACCGCAGCTGATAGTTGCCCGGGAGCTTGGCCCGCTGCCGCTGGTGATAGCCGGAGTTGATGTAATCGAAGCCGCCCTTGAATTGATGGCTCCCGGCGAGAAAGTCAGGCTTGTAGTAGGTGATCGTGCCTTTCGTCGGATAGCGGTAGCGATGCAGCCACTGGCCGTCGCTCGTCGCATCACCGGTCCGGTAGCTGGTGGACTGTGTCGAGCGTGGGAATCTTGTGCACGCTGGGGGTGTCGGGGTTGCCGGCGCTGATGTTTTCGTAGCTCGGCTCGGCGAAATACCACGCCTTCTGATAGAACGCGCCGCTCTGCAACGACGCGACCATCGCGTTGCCGTGAACCACCTGCCAGCTGCCGCCCCACGTGGCCAGCGGGCCTTCGTACACTTCCCGCGATTCGGCCGGCACGAACCGGCTGCCGCCCCGGTGTTCGAGCTCCTTCGCGTCGTGGTAAAACCCGCCGAACTTGTTCGACTGATTCATCTGGTAGGACAGCTTGCCCGACCAGTAGGGCAGCCGGCGCTGATTGAGCATTGGCGTGCCGTCGGTGTAGAAGGCGTCGAAAATTTCGCGGTCGAATCCCGTTCGCCGGACCGCGGCGAAGAACCACAACTTGTCCGGGATGATCCGGCCGCCGGCGCTGGCGCTGATGTCCCACAGCTTGTGGAGCTCCGGCGTTGCGACGATACCCTGTGCCTTCAACTCGTCGGAGAGATTCTTGCTCTCGAGCGCTCCCGACGAGCCGTAGGCGACGAACTCGCCGTGAAACTGGTTGCCGCCCGATTTCATCACCGCGTCGAGCATGATGCCTCGCCGCGGCATCTCCGCGCTGCTGCCGACGGTCTGCACGCGCGTCGAGTCGAGCGCGTTGAAGTCGACATGGCTGCCGTTCGCGCCGCCGGCGTTGGGCGTCGAAAACATGATGCCCTCGAGCATCTGCCACGACTGTCCCGACTGTCCGTAGGATCTGAATTGCACCGTGTCGCTCATGCTCGAGGCGCCGACGTCCAGGTTCGTCCGCACGCCAGGCATCGTGCCCATGAAGGCCTTCAGGCCGTCACGGTTTGTCGGCAGAATCTCCAGCGACTCCGAGGACATGTCCACTGATGTCGCGGGGTTCGTGACGTCGACGAGCGGAGATTGTCCCGACACAGTGACGGTTTCCTGGACCGTTCCGAGTCCCATGGCCTGGTCCACCGTGGCGGTAAACCCTAACGTGATCCGGAGACTCTCACGCTTGACGGTCTGAAACCCGCTGAGCTCGAACGTGATCGTGAAGACGCCTGGAGGCAGCGGACTCAAGCGATATTCACCCCGCTCGTTGGTGACGGCTTCTATCTGCGGCACCTGCAGTGCCGGTCCCGTGATGATGACGGTGACCCCTGGCAGCACCGCGCCGGAGGCATCCGTCACGACGCCGAGTACGGCCCCCTGGCTTTGGGCCGATGCCGCGGGAACGAGCGCCAGGACGTGTATTACGAGGAGGCCGCCGGCGATGAGCGCGAACGATCGACGAGCGAGTGCGTTCGGCATGACGTTCTCCTAATCTTGTTGTTAAGACTTCATCGGGTTGAGCGATGCCTTCAGTGTCTCGACGAGATATTTCCTGTGCGCGGTCATGTCCTGTTCAATCGTGACGCCAGGGGTCATGTCCACGTAGTTGAAGTCCAGGCTGATCCAGCCGTCGTAGTTCCGCTCGCGAAGAATCTGGATCAGCGCCGGGAAATCGACGCCGCCGGTACCCAGCCTTTGATAGATCGGGTCAGGAGACTTCGGCAGGCCCAGTTTCTGTGCCATCGCCTGCTCCTCTTCCTTGCTGGGCGCCGGGCCGCGCCAGCCTTTGCCGGCGCTCCAGACGGGCAACGTGTCCTTGAAATGGAAGTGGGCGATCCGCGAGTAGTTTTCGCGGGTAAATTTCACCGGATCAAAGCCGCCGACCGACGCGTGGCAGGTGTCGAGCGTGACGAATACCAGCTTCGGGTCCGTCATCTCGAGGATCATCGCGACCTCATTCCCGCGCTCGGCGATCGTCCAGGCGTGCGGATGGAAGGCGAACTTCACTCCGTGCTCGATCGTTCGCTTGCCGACTTCGTTGAGGTTACGAGCGAGGATCTTCGCGTTCGCCGGGCTGAGGTCTTCTGGGCCAAGGCGGCGGCTCAGGTTGGCTTTCAGCGCCTTGATGCCGAAATACGCGCCGAACTTCGCATTAGCTGCGTTGCTGTCGAGCACCGTCTGAAGCGTCGCCGTGTCGTAGTAGTTCCCGCCGCTGGCGACCGATGAGATGCCGACGCCGGATGCGTCGAGGACCTTCTTGAACACCTCGGGCGGCTGCTTCAGGTAGAGCTGCAGCTCATTGCCCCACGGCTCGATTCCGTGGAACCCGAACCGCGCGGCCATCTTGATGCCCTCCTCGGGATGCGGCTTCATGGGCGTGAACATATGGCTGCTCATGGCCCAGCGGAATTTGTCGGCCGGAAGCGCTGCGGCGCGCGCGGCGCAGGCAGCGACACCTATGGCGGTCCCGATGAATTCGCGGCGATTCAGCATAAGAACCTCGCTTTACGGTGTGTTGCAGTTGTCGTCGTTTCCGCGAATTTTTCACACGCGTTACGCCAAGTCAAGAAGTCTCATCCTGTAAGACCGGGAGATCCTCGAAACGCGTGAATGCGATGCGTGCGTCGGGTGCGATGGGCTACGACCAGGGTGCGAGAGGTGCGTCGGGTGCGTCGGGTGCGTCAGGTGCGTCAGGTGCGTCAGGTGCGAGAGGGTGCGTCGGGTGCCTTAGGTGCGTCGGGTTTCGCTAGGTGCGAGGGGTGCGTCAGGTGCGCCCCTCGCTCTCGCGGCTAGTGGCTGTTGGACTACCAGCCACTGGACTATTGGCTACCGGCTAGTGGCTACCGGCTACTGCGTGACCGTAAACGGTATGTCGCGCGTAATCGTCTGGGTCTTCGCCTTGTCGGTAATCGCGACCCCGAGCTTGTACTCGCCAGGCGCAAAGCTTGCCAATGGAACACCCTGCGCGACCATGACCTGGTGTCCGGCGGGCAAGCTGAACTCCGGCGGCAGCGTCGTGCCGTTGAACTGCGTGTTCGGCATCTTCGCAAACGGCTTTGCTTCAGCCGCGCGGGAGACCGTGTATGCCACTTCGATGTCCGGCTTGCCCTCGGGTGTCGCGCCCGGGTTGTAAATGAGGAACACGAAGAGCAATTCACCCGATTTGGCGAAAGAGGGGGTGAACGTCGGAGTGATCTTCTGGCCGCCGATCGTAAATGGCTGTTCCATCTGCTGGCGCGGCGTGAGCGCCTGCGGCGAGTCGTCGAGGCTTTTTGCGAGAATGATGGAGCTCGTCGTCAATTCCTTCGAAAAGTCGGGCACTGTCAGCGAGTGCCTGTGGACGACGCGCTTGGGCGGCGTCTTGGCGTTGCGCGGCGGCGCCTCGCTGAGCGCAAAGGTGATATCGAACTCGCCGGGAGGCAGCTCCAGCGCGCGCATCAGCTGCAGCGTGTCACCGGCGCTGACGAAGTTGTTCGCGTTGGCGAAGAACACGTCCGTGAAAGCCGGCGCCGCCGCCGCCCCCGCGGCCGGGTTGCCCTTGGCCGCCGCGCGAACATAAAGCGCCACAGGAAACGATGTGAACTTGTCCCCGGTGATCTCGAGCACGTAGGGTACGAAAATATTCGTCGCCGACTTAATGAAGTGATTTTGTACACTCACTTTCACGTCGGCGGGCGCAGGCTCTTTGCCCGCATCTACCGCTTCCACAAGTCCGGAAAGCGCCTTGAAGTGCGACATTTCCGCCTTGCTGAGCTTCAGTTTCTCGGGGCCTTGTTCTTCGAGCTTCGACTGTCCGTAGGAAGAAACTGCGGCCGACAGAGTCAGCGCCGCACAGAGGCACACTACGCGATTTAAAGGCATATAACTGCAATTTTACGGCGATCGGCGGTGCGCTGCAACAACTGGCGCGCGCGTGTCCCACTATCTGAGACGTTCTGAGACGTTTCCAGTCGCACGTGCCGTCGCCGGGTTACAATCCGCGCGCCCGCGAAATTGTCTCGTTCCCTTCGGAGGTGTGTATGACGCGAACCTTCTGCATCGGCTGCATCGGGCTGCTGGTGCTTGCGAGTGCGCACGCGCAGCAGCCGCAGCCGGGCACTTCGCCGGCCCCGGTGCAAGGTGCGCGGCCGAATAACGTGTTGAAGCCTGTGCCCGCCGAGGGCGCCAACTTCCGCCATGCGCTCGCGTCGCCTACGGCGCCGCAGATTCCGTGGAAATCGGACCCGGACTTCCTGAAGATTCCCGAAGGCATGTACTTCGGCGAAACCATGGGGATCGCCCGCAACTCACGCGGCCAGATGTACATCTTCACGCGTCTCGGAGACGGATCGCACTTGTACCAGTTCGATCAGAACGGCACGTTCATGCGCGAGATCGGACGGAATTCATACGCCTTCACCATGGCGCATGGTGTGTACGTCGACGCCCAGGACTACGTCTGGACCGTGGACGAGGGCACCAACACGGTCATCAAGTGGAACCCGACTACGGCGCGGCCCGAAATGATCCTCGGCCGCCGGCACGAATCGCTCGTCGGTCTCGGACCGGCCTTCGCGCCGATGCCGCCGCCGCATCCCTATGAGTTCAACCGCCCGAACGACGTCGTTACCGACGCGCAGGGCAACATCTTCGTCGCGGACGGCTATAACAACAGCCGCGCCATCAAGTACGACAAGAACGGCAGGTTCGTGGCATCCACCATCGGCACGCGCGGGCGGGAGCCCGAAGAGATGCACCTTCCGCATTCAATCACTGCGGACAGAGAGGGAAACATCTACGTCGGCGATCGCAACAACGGCCGCATTCAGGTCTTCAGCAACGACCTGACGCTCCGGGCGATGTACGAACACGTGGGCGCGCCGTGGGCGGTGTGCGTCACTCCCGGGCCCCATCAGTATCTGTTCAGCTCGAACACGAACCCCGACCAGAACCTGGCCTCGGTGAATGCCGTGACCGGCGAGATTTTCAAGATGGAGCTCGACGGAACGGTGGTCGGCAAGTTCGGTAAGTCTGGCAAGGCGATCGGCGAGCTGTCGACGGTTCACGACATCGACTGCCGGAATGAAAACGAAATTCTGGTCGGCGAAATCGTGGCGTGGCGTGCGCAGAAGTTCATCCTTGGTGCGGCGAATCCAGCGCGAACGTCGAACGCCAAGTGAGCGCTCCGGAGGATTCCATGAAACGTTCTTTGCAGCTTGTGCTCCTGGCAGCGGCCGTTCTCGCGATCGGCGGCTCTCTCGCCGCGCAGCTTCGTATCATTGAAATTCCCTATGAGGCTGCTGACCCGTTGAAAGGGCTTCCCGACGATGTGTACATCGGTGAAGTGGCAGGCGTGGCGACCAATTCCCGCGGGAATCTGTTCGTCTACACGCGAACCGGATCGCCTCAGCTGACGCTCGGGACCGAACGCCATTTTCATAGAGGCAATGGTGCCGCGAGGCTCTTCGAGTTCGACCAGGCCGGCAAGTACCTGCGCGAGATCGGCCGGGGACTCTACGGGTTCGTGTTTGCGCATACCGTCCGCGTCGATCCGCAGGACAATGTCTGGATCGTCGACGAGGGGGCCGGCACGATCGTCAAGTTCAACCCGCAAGGCAGAGTGCAGATGGTGCTTGGCCGCACTCCTGAGTATCTGCCGATGCCCAACATGGATCGCGTCAACAGCATGGGCACGGTTGCCAAGCCGACGGGGCCGGTCGGCGTCGGTGTCGAGGGCGACGAGTTCGATCGGCCGACCGACGTTGCCTGGGACAAGGAAGGCAACATCTTCATCGCGGACGGTCACGTCAACTCGCGCATCGCGAAATTCGATTCGAACGGCAGGTTTCTCAAGTCATGGGGGTCGCAGGGGACCGCACCTGGCCAGTTCAACGTCCCGCATTCGCTCGTGACCGATGCGCAAGGCAACTTGTATGTGGCCGATCGCGACAATCGTCGCATTCAGGTGTTCGACAACAACGGCACGTTCAAGACGCAGTTCATCAACGTCGGCACGCCGTGGACGCTATGCATGACCCCTGGTTCGACCCAGTACCTTTACAGCTCGAATTCGAACGACCCGCGCGAGTTCGACAAGGACGGCGAGATTTACAAATTAGGCCTCGACGGGCGCATCGTCGGGCGGTTCGGCCGCGCCGGACGTCTCAGCAAGGAATTCAGCACGGTGCACGGCATCGATTGCCGTAACGAAAACGAGTTGTATGTCGGCGAGCTGACCAGCTGGCGCGTGCAGAAGCTCACGCTCCGGCCGAACCAGGCAAAGTAGCAGCGAAAGGAGACTTTATGAATCGTCGGGTTTTCGGCATGTCGGTTCTCGGCATGGCAGCGATGGCTCGCCAGGCGTTCGCGCAGGCTCCTCCAAGCTGGAGCCAGTTCAAACCGGCGCCGGGCTCGCTCAAGGAAAAGATGCACACGGGGCAGCGGGTGCGCTCGGCGGCCGCGACGCTCGAGATGACCAGAGCCCAGATGGAGGAGATCGTCAAGAAGCAGGGAGGCGTGGACCTGTTCAGTGTCGACGCGCAGCATCGGCCGAACTCCGACGAGCGCGAGATCGTCCGCTTCTGCAAGGACGCGGAGTCGGTCGGCGCCGGCGTTCAGCTCCGCCTGCAGCATCCGAAAAACGCTTACCTCGCGGGGCGTTATGCCGACCTCGGCGTGCTCGCCGTCTTCATTCCTCTGGTCGAAGAGGTGGCGACGGTTGAGGAGGCGATCAAGGAGTTCTACTACCCGCCGCTCGGCAGACGCAGCTGGGGCGGGGAGTTCAGATACAAAGAGAAGCCGCCTGTCGATCGCCTGCAATACGCGCAGTTCTGGAACAGCAACGCGCTCCTGGGTTTTCAAATCGAGTCGCTGCGTGGCGCGCTCAACGCCCGCAACATCGCCAAGCCGGGCATCGATTGGATTTCCTGGGGCCCCGGCGATATGGCCTTCGATCTCGAGCAGCATTCCAGCAGCCCGTTCAAGACGCTGGACGAGGTGCACAACTACATCATCCAGCAACTGAAAGGGTACGACGTACGGCTGCCAGCCGCGGGAACAGGCGGAGACTAATCCGAAACTGAAGCGACGTGTTCGCGTTGCCGGAACGGCCGTCCCGGGGCAGGGCGTCAGTTAACCGGTAGCTATGGGATCGCAGTTTTTGACACAGAGGCACTGAGGCACAGAGAAGAAACTTCATTTCTCCGAGCTCTGCTCGAGCTTTTTGTGGAGATTCCGGCCGGTTTGCCGCTTGCATTGCCATTGCGGATGGACATCGGTCAGCTGAACCAGCTTTCGCACCGGATCATTGGCGCCGGCATCGAAATCCATCGTGCCCTCGGCCCGGGCCTGCTCGAGAGTACGTATCGCGCTTGCATGCTGTACGAGCTTCGCGAGCGACAGATGAAGGTCGTGTCCGAGCAGATGATTCCCGTCCGCTACAAACACCTCGTGCTCGACGGAAATTATCGGATCGATTTGATGGTCGAAGATGCGGTGATCATCGAATTGAAATCAGTCGAGAAGGTGCTCCCAGTCCATCACGCTCAACTCCTGTCGTATCTCCGACATACGAACAAGCCGCTAGGCTTGCTGATGAACTTCAACGTGGAGATCCTTGTGAACGGAGTTGACAGGATTAAGAACGGGTATTGATTGCGCCGTGCTGGCTTGCCCTGACACAGAGGCACAGAGCCACAGAGAAGAAGGTATTCCCAAAACACCGATGGCGCTGCACCTCTGTGGCTCTGTGCCTCTGTGTCGATCATTCCGCCTCAGTTAACCGGTAGCCAGACCGATGTCTTGACCATAAAGATGTTGGAGCCCGGCGCCCGCAGGGATCTCGCCATGTCGCCGAATCCGACGGGAGCGCCGGTGACTTCGCGCGCGTCGCGATTCTGCTGCCAGACGACGTACATCGAGCTTCCCGGGCGCCACTCCCAACGGAGCACGACGTTGCTTTGGAATGAGCGGATGTTGAAATCACGATTGCGGAGCGTGAACGAAGACCCGCCGGCGGATACGACCCGGTCGCCATTGTCCAGCGTCGTGCTCGACGTGCCATCGCTGCCGTAGAAAATCCGCTCGAGGCTTCCCGGCGCCAGAAGCTCGCCGAAGTCGTAATAGCGTCCGGACGCCGCAAACGGCTCGGCGTAAACGTCGAGATTCACGTCTGGCCTCAGCGTAAATCCCAACCGGAATTCCGTCGACGCCGTGCTGCGATCGATATAGGAAAAGATGTAACGGTTGCCGTAGGTAACGGGGCGGCCGCCATCGAGTGTCGAGACGTACTGCTGCGCATCGGTCAGACGTTCGTAGGTCGGTGCGATCGACAACTGCCACTGCGGACCCGGGCGAAACGCCAGCGTTCCGATGGCGCGACGGGTTTTCCCGCCGAGGTCGTTCTGTGCCGCGTTGACCGAACCGGTGAACCGCGTTTGAGCCGATGGGTTGTTGCCGAACGAGCCGCTCATCGTCCAGCCGGCGGGCATCCGCATGAGCGGGCCGCCCCGCGTGAGCGTGGCGTTGTTGGTAAGCAGATTACGCCCGGCCGTCACCGATGTAGTCCAGAAGTTCGCCCACGTGAGGTTGACGGTCGTCGACAGCAGTCCGGTCTGGCGGTTCCAGCCGTGATTCCATTCATTCGACTGGCTGACGCGAATCGAGTAGTTGCGGAACACCCGTCCGGGTATGGTTTCCCTGTAGGTAATGTTTGCGGACGGCTGAATGCCGTCGGCCGCGCTCATCTGGCCGAGTTGCGTGACGTCGTGTCCAACCGTGTCGTAGACGGTTTGCACGCCAAACAGCCAGTGCCTCCCGCTGAGCCGCGTGAAGTTGAGCGTCTGCGAAAATCCGGACATCGAACGCGCATTCGGATCGAGCAGCGCGTAGTCTTTGTCCGGCCGCTGCAGGAAATGCTCGGGAGCGCGTTGCCTCACTTCGAGCGCTTCGGGCTCGCCCGTGAGGAGCGTGCCCATCATTCCCCAGACCAGCTCGTATTCCCCGCCCTTGAGACGCAGGTACATGTCGCCGCCGTAAGTAAGCGCGTTGCGGATCAGCAGGTTGGCTAAGGGATCCCCCTTTTCAACAGACCGATGTGTCGTGCCGACTTCAAACGCGACGGTCGAACCGGATTGCCCGAATTCCTGCTGCACGCGTCCGACGCCGTAGGCGACGTACGGTTCCACGCGGGTTTTTGCTATCGCTCCGGTTACCGTGTTACCCAGCCGCGCGTACTCGGCACTCGTGACGGCGCCCAGAACCGCGACCGACGTGCGCGACTGCAGCCGGCCGCTGACCTTCCCGGCGGCGAGAATCGTCGCTTCCTGTGGATAGTCGACGAAGTCATCACTGGCCGGACCCACCGGCCTGGCGCCGATCAGGCGCGAGTAGAAGAACTTGCGTTGATTGGCGGTGTTGAAGAGGGCTGCACCCTCGGTGAAAAACGGGCGCTTTTCAGGAAATCGCGTCGCAAATGCCGAGAGGTTCACTTCGGCCGGATCGGCTTCGACTTGCCCGAAGTCGGGGTTGAACGTCGCGTTGAGGGTCAGATAGGGTCCGAGACCCATCCTGAGATCGGTACCGACCCGGGCAGCGAGATTCCGGCCGTCATCGAACGGATTCGCGTGATCCCGAGTGGCATTCATCGTCGACGATCCGACCACCACCGGGAGCAGTTCCAACCGCCTGCCGCGGCTGATGCCGTTAATACCGCTGAGATTGCCGAACCGCGAGGCCCACGCTCTTTCCGTTCGCGGAATCGGCACCCAGTAGACCCGTTCATCCAGCGTAGGAATGAAGCGCCCGATGTTGAGCCCCCAGACGTGCACAGGCTGATCGCTGAAGCGGAGCTGCGCGAGTGGAATCCACATTTCGGCCGTCCACCCCTGGGCGTCGATCGACGTCCGGGCTTCCCACACCGGCTCGTAGGTGTTGTCGAAGACCTCTTCCTCGTCGCGCGGGTAATGGCGGTCGTAGCGAACGCCAGAAGCGCTCACGCCAAACGTGTATGCAGTTCGACGATCGCGATAGGTGTCCAGTGAGACGAACATGCTTTCGGCCTGCGTGTCGATTTCATCACGCCGGCCGAGCGGTGCCTGGATGGTCGAGGGGTCGGCGCTGAACATCCGCGCGCCGACGTAAAGCGCGCCGTCGTCGTAGGCAAACCGCACCTCCATCCGGTCGGTTGGCGCGGCACCTTCGATGGGTTCCTTCTGGATGAAATCGGTTACGGCTGGTGCGTCCTGCCACACTTCTTCGAGCAATCGTCCGTCGATGCGGATCGCATCTTCGGCGACGCGGACCGCGACCGCCTTTTTCCGCCCTTCGTCAGCATCGATCGGCTCCTGGGCGTATGCCGTTGCGTTGAGAAGACACAGGGCGACCGCCCACGCGTTCGTGTGATGTGGCATGTATGCGGGACTCGGCGACATGCTACATGCTCATTTACGACACGCCTGGCTGTTGCACAGGGTAGGACGCACCACGAAGGCGCTTATTGATTGACTTGCCACCGAAAGCTAGGTGATACACTCTCCCAGGCCGAGAGGGCCGTCCAGTGTTTATGTGAGCACTGCGATGTGTGGTCCGACTTAACCGACTGCTTTACACAAGGAGCTTGCAGATGGCTGCGGATTTTTTTGTTGGGGAGTCTTTGGTTGGCGACGGCAACGAAGTGGCTCACATCGATCTCGTCATTGGCTCGAAGGCCGGCCACGCGGGAGCAGCGTTCTGCACTGCTTTAACCAATAACAAGGACGGATTTACCACTCTCCTTGCGGTGGTTGCGCCGAATTTGCCAGCAAAGCCCGATACGATTCTTTTCAACAAGGTCACGATCAAGGGCGCCAAGCAGGCCGTTCAGATGTTCGGACCCGCCCAGGCCGCCGTGGCCCGTGCGGTAGTCGACTCCGTTGAGAGCGGCGTCATCCCCAAGGACAAGGCGGACGATCTGTGCGTGATGGTGGGTGTGTTCATCCACTGGGACGCCGCGGACGATCAGAAGATTTACGACTACAACTATCAAGCGACCAAGGAATCAATCGCACGCGCGATGGGCAAGCAGCCATCCGTTGCCGACGTGATCACCGCGTCGAAAACTGCCAAACATCCCTTCAGCCCGAAGTAGATTGTCAGCTCATAGCCTCCGTGTTACGTCGCGACGGCCGATTGCAATCGGCTGCGTCGCGACGGAACAGGAGGCCTGATTGTCGGCACACGTTCTCGTCGCCGGCCTCTCCACGAGGGCGATCGCAGATTCAGCTGCTCGAGCAGGGTTCCCGGTGACAGCGATCGATGGGTTTGCCGATCTCGACCAGCACCCGTCCGTTCGTGCGCACGCGATACGCCGCGGCGAGAGCGTGGACACACGCGTGCTCGCGCAGTTTGGACGCAGCATCCTTTGCGATGCGGTTGCATACACCTCGTCTTTCGAGAACGATCCTGAATCGGTGCAGCGCCTCGCCGAGGGACGCGAGTTGTGGGGAAATCCTCCTCGAACGTTGAGGCGTGTCCGCAACGCCAGGTTGCTCGCCGACGCGTTCAATAGCCACGGCCATTCCGTTCCTGCCGTGCGCTTGGGCCCAACCCTCCTGTCTGGTTACGATCGCCGGCGCAGATGGATCGCCAAGCCCGTCGCCTCGGGAGGAGGCCACGACGTGCGGCTGTGGAAGCACACATTCGTGCCACGCGGTTGTTATCTCCAAGAGCTAGTTGAAGGGATAGCCGGTTCGATTGTCTTCGTCGCCGCCGCGGGCGTAGCGGTGCCGCTGGGTGTGTCGCGGCAGTTGTTCGGCGATCCGGCTTTCGGAGCGGTCAAGTATCAATATTGCGGAAGCATCCTCGCACCTGCCGCCGATGCCTGCTTCGACGATGATGCTCGCCTTGTCGAACGAGCCGCCGCGTTGACGCGGGTCGTCGCCGAGGAGTTCGACGTTGTGGGGGTCAATGGCGTCGACTTTGTGGCACGTGGTGGCATACCGTACCCGATCGAAGTGAATCCACGCTGGTCGGCATCAATGGATCTTGTCGAGCGTCAATACAACCTTTCGGTGTTTGGCGTGCATGCGGCGGCGTGCCAGGGACAGCACTTGCCAGAATTCGATTTGCGATGCGAAAGGTCGCGGGCCGGCGCGATAGGCAAGGCGGTAATCTTCGCCAGGCACGACGCGATTGTCGGCGACACGTCAGAGTGGCTGTCGAATGCGGAGATTCGCGACGTTCCCCGCACCGGAGAGTACATTCGTGCCACTCGCCCTGTCTGCACGGTGTACGCGCGCGACCGGGATGCGGTCCGATGTTATGCGGAGCTTGTTGCCCGCGCTGAATCTGTGTACGCACGCTTAGCACTGTGGCGTACTCCTGTGAATCCGGTCTGAATGGGCCAGTCACCAATTTCACAAGCCTGTGCGCATTCTTGCATTTGAGTTCTGTTGCGGGGGTGGATTGTCGGGCTCCGACATGCCGCGTTCGCTCGCGCTTGAAGGTGCGGCCATGTTGCGGGCGCTCGTTGACGATCTCGCGAGCATCGGAGAACACGAGATTGTCACGACGGCTGCTCCTGGCGCGCATATCGGCGTTCGTGACGGCGTAAAGGTGGTAACCCTGCCATCGCTCTCCAGGGATTTCGATCGCCTTGTGTCTTCGGTTGACGGCGTCTGGCTTGTCGCGCCAGAGATGGATCGATGCCTCGAGCGATTGGCGAAGAGAGTGGAGCGGTGCGGGAAAGCGCTGTTTGGGCCTGGCTCAGAGGCGATTCGACGTGCATCGGATAAGGCTGCCCTGGCTCGTTCGCTGCGGAGCGCCGGCGTCTCCTATCCGGCCACAATCTCTCTGGCCAGGCACGGGGACGGTACGACCGCTGCGCGTCGTCTCGGCTATCCGGTTGTCGTCAAGCCTCGAAGGGGAGCGGGGTGTTGCGGAGTGTCGTTAGCTCGAAACGATAGGGAACTAAGGCGGAGTGCGGCACTCGCGCGTGCGGTGAACGAAAATGAAGCGATCCTGCTGCAGCGATATGTGCCTGGCGTGACGGCAAGCGTCTCGCTTCTGGCCGGCGGCGGACGCGCAGTCGCGCTCGCGGTAAACCGCCAGCGGATTTCGCATGCGAAACAATTCGCTTACCGGGGCGGAATTACGCCGTTCGATCATCCACTGAGCGATTTGGCTCGAGAGACCGCCGTACGCGCCGTGGAATCATTGCCGGGTCTGCGTGGGTACGTCGGCGTCGACCTCGTATTGACGGAAACCGATGCAGTCGTCATCGAGATCAATCCGCGTCTGACCACTGCATATCTCGGCGTTCGGGCGGTCACGAAACAGAACGTCGCAGCCTTGGCGATAGCAGCGTGCGATGGCACCCTGCCGCGAACGCTGAGTCTGCGGGGGCGTGCCCGATTCACACCCGCGGGCCGAATTGAAGCGGTCTCCGCCTCGAGTGTCCGCCGGTGACAGGTCCGATACTTGGCTGGGACGTGGGCGGAGCCAACCTTAAGGTCGTTCGGTTGGAGGCGGACTTACGACAATTTCGCGTCCTCGAAATACCATTCGAGCTGTGGCGTCGGCCGCAAGATCTCACGGCGAAGCTGATTGAGATGGCCGCCCAGGTGGGCGGAGGCAACATCATGGCGATAACGATGACGGCTGAGCTCGCCGATTGCTTCGCAACGAAATCCGAAGGGGTGCGCTCGATCATCGACGCGTTTCGAAAGGCGTTCCCAATATCCGAACTCTTCGTGTACGGCGTTGATGGTGTGTTCCGGTCACCGGACGCAGCCAGCAAACTTCCGCACCTCATAGCTGCGGCGAATTGGATGGCCGGCGCCACCATGGTTGGACGTTCCGCCACCGACGCGATATTCATCGATGTGGGTAGTACCACCACTGACATCATCCCGATCGTCGGTGGGCGCGTTGCCGCCACCGGGCGCACAGATTCCGAACGGCTCAGCGCAGGTGAGTTGGTGTACACGGGCGCCCTGCGAACCCCGATTTGCGCGATCGTCCGAACCGTGCCGCTCGGTAACCGCCAATGCCGAGTGGCCGCGGAATATTTTGCGATCGCTGCTGACGCGCACCTGTGGCTGCGCAACATCGAGGAGCACGATTACACATGCGAGACTCCTGATGGGCGCGGCCGCAGCCGCACCGAGGCCGGTGCCAGACTTGCGAGGATGGTGTGCGCAGATGCCGCCATGCTTGGCGTCGATGCTCTCACCGCTATCGCCGAACATGTCGCCGGCGCCCAGGTCGCGCAGATCAGTGCCGCTATCCGACAGGTCCAGCGTTCGTTGCACGAGCCTCCGCGTATGGCAATTCTCGCTGGCCGTGGTCAATTTCTGGCTCGCTCTGCCGCCGTGCGGGTGCGCCTCGCTGTACGCGAACTGCTGGACGTTCTCCCTCATGCCGATGTCGGAGTCGCGGCGCCAGCGGCGGCAGTCGCTTATCTGCTTGCGGAAACAGCATGACGCCCGAAAGGCCTGACTTGGTCGATCGGGTGGCGATCGCGGCCCAGCTTGCATGCCTGCTCGAAGCGAGTGCCCCCAAACCCGGTAATGTTTCGCCCGGCCGTCACTTCTCTGATACCCGGTATGAGCACTTTCTCGCGAGCGCTGCGGCAATTGGTCCGGCGTTTCGCCAAGCGGGTGAGCGTCCTCTCGGGCTGACGGTGCGTATGGCCGTCGAATCGACATCACACTGGACACAGTCGAACACGAACCTCGGGATCATCCTTCTGATGGCGCCGATTGCCCGTGCCGCGTTCGATTGCAGTGACGCAGCGCTTCGTGATCGGGTCGATCGAGTGCTGAAAGCGGCAACGATCGATGATGCCCGAGAAGTGTATTCGGCCATTCGCCGTGCCGCGCCAGGCGGGCTTGGTCGTGCTCCCGATCAGGATGTTGCGGAAGAGCCCACCCTGCCGTTACTCGACGTCATGAAGCTGGCGATGGACCGCGACACCGTTGCACGCGAATACGCGACGACTTTTGATGTCACCTTCACCATCGGAGCTCCAGCACTCGAACGGGCGCTGGCGGATCGGCTGTCCTGGGAGGATGCGGTCCTCGAGCTGTACTTGACGCTTCTCGGTGAGATCCCCGATACGCACGTGATACGCCGGGCTGGTAGCGCGCGAGCCGAAGAGATCCGCCGCGACGCTCGCGACGCGCTGCAGCATGGAGGAGTCCGCTCATCGTCCGGGCGGCTTGCGATCGAGGCGATGGACCGACGAATGCGAGACCCTGGCAACCTCGCAAATCCGGGCACAACCGCCGACCTCACCGCTGCGTCTATTTTTGTCGTGCTGCTTGGCGGAGGCTGGCCTCAGGCACGGGGCCGCGAGTGAAGGCGGCGCGCTTCTTCGACATGCGCCGGTGTCAAAGTGCCGTCTTGCAAAGCCGTGGCGACGAGAACACCGTCGCATCCGGCCGACGCAACTTCGTAGATGTCCTCCAGGTTTCGCACGCCTCCGCCAGCCAGCACTGGAATGTCAGGCGCGACGCTGAGAGTCGAGCGAATTGTGCTCACGTCTGGCCCACCTGGCGTACCGACTCTTGCGATATCGATAATGACTATCGTTCCCACGCCTGCGGCCACGCTATATCGAGCGGTATCGGCAGCCGTCAATGTCGGCCGACCACCGACGGCTTCCTTGACAGGCCGTCCGTGCCGGAGGTCGAGGCTAAAGGCGATTTGCCGCCCGCCGAGCGTAGAGCACATGTGCTCGAGCGCTTCGAACGATTGCAGCGTCTCGAGCCCGACGATGACGGACGTCGCGCCAAGGCGGAAGATATGTCTTGCCTCCTCGACCCCGGAAACTCCAGCATCGACCCACAAAGGTATTGGCAGCTCCGCAAGAGCGGCAATAATGCCGTCGTGACTGCCGCGCGCGAGAATTCGATCGAGATCCGCGACGTAGAGGTCCGAGACTCCGGTATTCTCCATGTAGTAACGCGCCAGCGCCGCTGCATCTCCCGGTTCGATACGACAGCCAGCGACTGTATCTACAGGCCGATAACGATCCCGCTGACCCGCGACGGCTCGGACTGCCCGTCCGCCCAGCAGGTCGATGACGCCGACGATTTTCACAGGACGGTCTCCACGTGTGAGGTGTCGTGCCCAACGTCGACGCCGTAGTGAAGGTCGGCGGCAGCCTGCTCGAATTCCCGACTTATTTCACTGCCACGATGTCGGCCATCGATGCGATGCGCGATCGTCGCATCCTGGTGGTGCCTGGCGGCGGCCCATTTGCCGAGCTCGTCCGGAAGGTGGATTCTCAATATTCGCTCGGTGACGACACTGCTCACTGGATGGCCGTGCTCGCCATGGACCAGTACGCACATCTCATCGCGTCTCGACTTGGTCGGAGTGTGTTGGTTCGCACAGCGAGCGAGATTGCGGCTGCGTTCCCAGGCAACGTGCCGGTTCTGGAGCCCTCGTGTTGGCTGCGCGAGGCAGATCCGCTCCCGCATAGCTGGAGTGTGACGGGCGACAGTATTGCGGCGTGGGTGGCACGGGCGATTGGCGCGCGCCGTCTCGTGCTGATCAAAGCGCCGCACGCAGCCGGCGACCTCCTCGTCGACGACCATTTCATCGACGCTATTTCAAATGACGTCACGCATGCGATTGTGACAGCGGATCGCCTGGACCTGTTGGCGTCAGCCCTGAGAAACGACGTCGACGCCCAATGATTTGGCGCTGCTTGATTCGGCTCTGCAGAGCATGCGCAGTTCCCGGACCTTCTCCGCGGAGACACATCCCGTCCGACCATTGACACATGCGGCACCTCGCACTCCCGCAATATCGGCGCCGATCTCGGCCAGGCGAGGGAGGTCCGCCGCGGTGAGTTTTCCAGCCAGCGCGGCGAGCATGCCGGCGGAGTGGCATGCGTCTACCCAGTGCGCGAGGACGGGGATCGGCACCAGAGAGCAAAGTCCGGGCCCCAGTTTGTCCACAGTATCCAGCAGCACGCCGGCCGCGCCGGCATCGGCTGCGGTCTTCATGAGATCGGCAGATCCGATAGTCGAACCCCAAGCCGCATCGACATAGCCAACCGTCACGATTTTTGCGGATCCTGCTGCGTTTACCGCAGCGGCAATCAAGCTGCGTACATGCGCCTGGCTCGAAACGCCAGCGAATCCGATTTTGATCCACTCGACACCATTGGCCGTGAATTCGCGGACGCGTTGAGCGAGCTCGGGCTCGGTCGTGGCATCGCCGCCGGCGGCGGAAAAAGTGCATCGGCGTGCCACGGCGCTGCCGATCCGCTGGAGCACATCGATCGAAACAGCGCCGAGCGCACCCTTCGACGGATCTTTCGCATCGACGATGTCAGCGCCTCCGGCCAGCGCGGCCGAAACTTCGAAGGCGTTTGACACGCTTACGAGCAATCTCACAACGGGTTATTGTATCTCTGTGTATAGCGGCTCAGAACTGACCGGGAGTGTCGTGGTGGTAACCGGTGGGTCGAGCGGAATCGGTCGCGCGGTCGCGATCGCCGCAGCACGCGCGGGCGCTGACATCGCTTTAACGTATCGAGAGAACGAGGCCGGCGCCCGGGAAACCGGCGATCGTATCCGCGCGCTCGGCCGGCAATCGCTGGAATTGCCGCTCGACCTGTCGGACGTACGGTCCATCGCGACGGTCGGACCCGCTGTCCGCAAAGCGTTCGGCCGGATCGACGTGTGGGTGAACAACGCGGGTGCCGACATCCTCACCGGGGTCGCGGCTTCTCTCTCGCCGATTGAGAAGCTCGATATTCTGCTGTCCGTCGACGTCAGAGGAACGATGGCTGCGTCGTGGCACGCCGTGGAAATGTTCCAACAGCAGGACGACGGAGGAGCCATCATCAACATGAGTTGGGATCACGTGCTAACCGGAATGGCGGGATCCGATCCTCAGTTGTTCGCAGCTGCCAAAGGCGCGGTTCTCGCCTTCAGCAAGTCCCTCGCACGAACCGTCGCACCGCTCATCCGCGTGAATATCCTGGCTCCCGGATGGATCGAGACATCCTTCGGAGCTACGTTGGACGCAGCCAGACACGAAGCGATCGCCATATCGACTCCCTTGAAACGGTGGGGAACCCCCGAAGATGTGGCGGACGCCGCTGTTTTTCTTTCGTCGCCTGCGGCGCGATTCCTGACGGGACAGACTATCGTGGTCGGCGGCGGCATCGTTATGTAAAGGAGAAACGGATGACTGACGAAATAGCGGCGTTGAGCGATGCCGAGGTTGCTGAGCAACTCCGCGCGCTTCCGGGCTGGTACTCCGAGGACGGCTGGATCCGGCGCGTGTTCAAAACTGATGGGTGGCCGACGACACTGATGCTCGTCAACGCCATCGGTTACTGCGCGGAAGCCGCCTACCATCACCCCGACTTGACGGTCACCTGGGCGCGTGTTGGGGTGAAACTGAAGACGCATAGCGCCGGTGGCATCACGCTCCGGGATTTCGAGTTGGCGCGACGTATCGAAGATGCTGTCCTGTGGCGGCCGGCTCAGGGCAGTGCGCTCACCGGAACCCCGAACAAGTTCGTGAGGAGCGGCGACCCGCGCTGATGGTCCCGTCAAAGGACGGCGCCGATGCGAGTGCCGTTGTCGCGCCGAGGCGCGTGGTGTTCGTAACCGGGCGTCTCGCTGAGACGTCGCTGCGACGAGTGCTCGACGAGATGGCGCCGCCATTCGAGGTCGAAGTCGCCGTCCTCGGGATTACCGTCGCGGCGTTGATGACTCCGCCGTGGATTGCGCGGCATCTGGCGCAACATCATCTTCCCGACGGAGTCGATCTCATCGTATTGCCCGGGTTGTGTGACGGCGACCTCGACCCGGTTGCACATGCGACGGGTGTGCGCGTGGAACGAGGCCCAAAGGATCTGCGCGATATTCCCAGGTATTTTGGCCGTTCCGAGGTGACACGCCGCTACGGCGAGTGGGATATCGAAATTATCGCGGAAATCAACCACGCGCCCCGATTGACCCTGGACCAGGTGTTGAACGCCGCCGAAAACTTTCGGGATTCGGGGGCAGACATCATCGACATCGGGTGTCTTCCAGGCGTCCCGTTTCCCGGGCTCGCCGACACGGTCCGCCAGGTTATCGGCAGGGGCATGCGCGTCAGCATCGATACCTTCGACCGGGACGAAATTCGGACAGCGGTGTCTGCCGGGGCGGAGCTCGTGCTCAGCGTCAATGAATCCAATGTCGAGGTCGCGTCGGAAATTGCCGGCAGCGGGGCGCGCGTGGTCGTTGTTCCCAGCCTTGGCGAGCCCGTCGAGACGATCGAACCCACTCTCGAGAAACTCGCAGCGTGGAACGTTCCCTATCTTGTCGATCCCATTCTCGAGCCGATCGGTCACGGCTTCATGGCGTCACTCCAGCGCTATGCTGACGTTCGCCGCCGTTTCGCTGACGTCGAGATGTTGATGGGCATCGGCAATGTAACGGAACTGACAGCCGCGGATACCACCGGCGTGAATGCGCTGTTGATCGCCATCTGTCAGGAGCTCGGAGTGCGCACGGTCCTGACGACCGAGGTAATCCCATGGGCGCGCGGTGCGGTCCGCGAGATCGACATCGCACGCCGGCTGATGCACTTTGCCGTTACTGAGCAGCGCGTGCCCAAGGGCGTCGACGATCGACTCGTGACCGTCAAAGATCCCGACGTCCTGGCGTTTACCGAGGCCGAACTGCGGACCTTGCAGGCGGCCGTCACCGATCCCAACTACCGCATCTTCACGGATCGCGAACGGATCACCGTGTTCAACAGCGAGCGTTTCGTTCGCGGTACGGACATTCAGGACATTTTCGGTCAACTCGACGTGAAGGATGCGAGCCACGCGTTTTATCTGGGCAAGGAACTCGCTCGGGCGAGCCTCGCGGTCACCCTCGGCAAGACCTACCGGCAGGAAGGCGCATTGTGTTGGGGATACCTGACTCCTCCGGACGATGCGAATGCCGAACGCGTCAAACTGACGCAGCGCGTGCAGCGGTCCGCGGATTCTTCGCAGAGTCGCGACCCTGTCGAGCCGCCAATGGAGTAGCGCGTCGTGAGCAGCATCGCTGATTCCCCGCTTGTTCAGGAACTCGTGCCGCCACCCGACCCTGCCAGCTGTTGTGAACGTCTCGCCGGGGTTCCGTACCGGCTGTTTTTCGACAGCGCTGCCTTTGACGGGCGGCTGGGACGTTATTCCTTCATTGCAGGCGATCCGTCGCTTGTCCTGCGAGCGAGAGAGCACCGTGTAGAAATCACCAGTCCAGGGGAACACACGAGTCGTGAGGTCGAGGGCAACGTTCTCGACATCGTCCGCGGCGTCCTCGCACCATACGAGACTTCTCCGGTGCCGAATCTCCCGCCGTTTCAAGGCGGAGCAGCCGGGTACATTGGCTACGAATGGGCTCGCACGCTCGAACGGATTCCCGCGCCGCAGTACGACGATCTCCCGATTCCGGACGTGATCCTGGGTATTTATGACTGGGTGCTGGCGTGGGATCATCAGGAGTCACGTGCCTGGCTGATTTCGACGGGGCTTCCGGAGCGCGGCCTGGCGCGAAAGCGCAGAGCCGCGGAGCGCGCGGCGGCCGTGCGGACGCTCCTCGCGTCCAGTCGTCCGCACGAGCCTGTCGAGCGGTCGCCCGCAATCGCCACGGCAGCGACTGCTCCCTCGTTTCCTGTTGAAGGGACTCCGGGCGCCGGCGCCGCGGGCCTCCGCTCGTCGTTCACGCGCGATGGTTATCTCGACGGTGTTCGACGCGTCCGCGAGTACATTCTCGCCGGAGACATCTTTCAGGCCAATCTGTCCCAGCGCTTCGAGGCGCGGCTTGAAGAATCGAGTTGGGACTTTTACAGGCGACTCCGCGCGTCAAGTCCGGCGCCGTTTGCCGCGTTCCTCGATTTTCCGGAAGTCTCGGTGCTGAGCGCGTCGCCGGAACGTTTCCTCGCGGTGGATGCTGGCGGGCATGTAGAAACCCGTCCGATCAAGGGGACCCGCCCGCGTGGCCTTGGTCCCGAGCACGACTGGGCGCTTGGTCAGGCGCTGCGCGAAAGTGACAAGGACCAGGCCGAAAATCTGATGATCGTCGACCTCATGCGCAACGATCTGTCTCGCGTCTGCCGGCCCGGCAGCGTCCGCGTCTCGGAGTTGTTTGCGCTAGAGAGCTATGCGACGGTCCATCATCTCGTGTCGGCTGTCGTCGGCGACCTCGCCGATGGCAGAGATGCTCTTGCGTTGCTGCAGGCGGCGTTTCCTGGGGGCTCGATTACGGGCGCACCGAAGCTCCGCGCGATGGAAATCATTGCCGAGATCGAACCGTCGCGCCGCGGAGTGTATTGTGGCTCGATTGGTTACCTCAGCGTGACACGGGCGCTCGACATGAACATCGCCATCCGGACGGCGATTGCTCTGGATGGGCGCGTATACTTCAGCGCAGGCGGTGCCGTGGTGGCCGATTCTCAGCCGGAACAGGAGTACATCGAGACGTTGGTCAAAGCACAGGGCTTCATCAATGCGCTGGCCGCAAGCACACATGGTTCTACTCATCGATAACTACGATTCGTTCGTCCACAATCTCGCGCGGTATGTTCAGGAGTTGGGCGAGGACACCGTCGTCCGGCGGAACGACCAGCTCACCCTGGAAGAGATCGTCGGGATGAAAGCGGACAAAATTATCCTGTCGCCAGGTCCCTGTTCTCCGGTTGAAGCGGGCATTTCGACGGAGGTCATAAGGGCATTCGGTGAGCGCATTCCGATACTTGGGGTATGTCTGGGTCATCAATGTGTCGGCGTGGCATACGGCGGGCGAATCACTCGCGCTCGCCGTCCGCTGCACGGCCGAACGTCGCTCATTCAGCACGATGGGTCGGGCATCTTCACCGATCTGCCTTCGCCTCTCAGAGTCGCGCGCTATCATTCGCTGGTGATCGCCGATGATTCGGTGCCTGCCGTTCTGCGCGTGACGGCACGTTCCGCGGAAGGTGAAATCATGGCGGTGCAGCATCGGGAGCACCCGGTCACCGGGGTGCAGTTCCACCCGGAGTCTGCCGCGAGCGAGTACGGGTATACCCTGATCAATCATTTTCTCCACGGTACTCAGGCGAGAATGTCGGAGTTGCCTATCTGGGCGGACGGCGCCGAGCAGCCGGTGCGAGCTCTGTCTCACGCTGAGCCGGGCACGCGAGAAGACGACATTCCGTTCCAGCCACCGCCAGTGGACCTGGTGCGGTAACGTCATGGCATCCCTGCCGAACGCGGGGCATTCGTGATCCTGGAAACCATCGTCACGACCGTCTCGAGCCAGGGGCTGATCAACTGCGCGCCGATGGGCGTGGAATGGGCGGCCGACGCCATCGTGCTCAAGCCATTCCTCGAGACAGCGACGTACCGCAATATCGTGGAATCCGGTGTGGCGGTGGTGAATCTCGTGGACGACGTCCGTGTGTTCGCCAATGCGGCGATCTCGAATCCTCAGTATCCGACGGTTCCAGCCACGGTCGTCTCGGGTGTCGTCCTCGCCGATTGCTGTTCATGGCGCGAGCTCGAGGCGCGTCACATAGATAGCACGCCGCCCAGAGCACGAATCGTCACCGATGTCGTGCATCGGGGAACGCGCCGGGAATTCATCGGCTTCAACCGCGCTCGCGGCGCCGTTCTCGAAGTAGCCATTCATGCAACACGCCTTCATATCCTGTCCAGGTCCTTTGTCGAACAGGAACTCGCGCGTCTGCAGATCATCGTGGACAAGACCGCCGGTCCCGACGAATTCGAAGCGATGGCGACGCTGACCGACTTCATTCGGGCGAGACTGTCGAACACCGCATCGTGACGACACCACTCGCGAACGACGAAGTGTTCGTGGAGGCGCCGGCTCGCCTCCACTTCGGGGTCCTGGACCTGAGGGGGTCCCTCGGACGCTGGTTTGGCGGCATCGGCGCGGCGGCCGCAGAGCCGACGCTGCTGGTTTCCGCACGCAGCGCCGACGCGGTCGTTATTGAAGGCGAAGACGCGGAGCGCGCGGCATACTTCGTGCGCCGCTTTCAGGAGTATCACAGTTGGTACGGCGGCGCCCGAGTGTTCGTGCACAGGACCCTTCCTGCACACTCCGGGCTCGGTTCGGGCACGCAGCTGTCTCTTGCCATCGCGCGCGCGCTGTCGGAGCTGTTGAATTTCTCAACCGAGCCGTCTGGCCTGGCGCGCGCGGTTGGGCGCGGGTCGCGCTCGGCGGTGGGCACCTGGACGTTTGCGCGGGGCGGGCTGGTGGTCGAAGGCGGCCGGCGTCGCGATGTCGAGGGCGTCGCACCGCTCATCACCCGACTCACGTTTCCGCCTGAGTGGCGATGCGTCATCGCCGTGCCAGAGGGCGCCAGTGCAGTGAGCGGAGCGGCCGAGGCGGCGGCGTTCGGTGAACTGCCAGCGCCGCACGAGCACGAGGTCCAGCGTGTCGCGCATCTCACCCTGATGGGGTTGCTGCCGGCATTAGCCGACGGCGATCTCGAAGCGTTCGGCGCGGCTTTGACGGAAATTCAAACGATCACCGGAGGCTGGTTCGCGCCGGTGCAAGGCGGGGTGTTCGCGCCAGGTTCGAGTCAGGTGCTGGTTCACCGCATGATGGAGTGGGGCGTTCCGGGAGTCGGGCAGAGCTCATGGGGACCGGCCGTGTACGGAATCGTGGGCGATCAGGAAGCTGCCCGCCGGCTGGCGGGTCGCCTCCACGAGTTGCTCGGTTCGGCAGGCCGTGTCTATGAAGGGCCGCTGCGATCCGACGGCGCGCGCGTTTGGCGAAGCCCCGTGTCTCGCGCGGTGCGATAAGCGTTACGTCTCGTTGACACGTGAGTCCCACGGCGATAACCTCGCGCGGCGATGAAAAAATACCTGCGCGCGGCTCTCATCATCCTCGGCAGCGTCGTCTGCCATTCTGCCGAGACCTTTACTGTCGTTCCAGAGTGGTTGAAATTACCTGAAGGCCGGCCCGCAATCGGCAACATGCACGGTGACGTCGCGGTCAGCTCGACGGGCGAGGTCTACATCAGCGTGCAGGATCCGCTCGCGGGGCTGCAGGTGTACGCACCTGACGGCGCGTTTGTCAGAAACGTGCCGAATGCGCCGACCGACCTTCACGGATTTGTCATCCGCACGCAGCCGGACGGTGAATACATCTTCGGTCCAACGTTGAGAAGTCAGACGATTGTGAAGATGCGGCTGGACGGCACCATCGTCATGACGATCGGCACATCGGCAATTCCCGACACATTCAAGATCAGGAATCCGACCACGGGACTGCTGGGTGTGAGACTGACCGGAATGGATGTTGCGCCGAACGGAGACCTCTACGTCACGGATGGGTACGCGAGCGACAACGTTCATCGATTCGACCGAGACGGAAAGTATCTGGCGTCATTCGGTGGCAAGGCCGCGCCGTACGGCTTCAACACCTTGCACAAGATTGCTGTGGACACACGGTTTCAGCCCGCGCGTATCATCGGATGCGACCGCGAAAACAACCGGTTGGTGCATCTGTCGCTCGAGGGAGCGTTCATTGGTATCGTGGCTGGAGACCTCCTTCGCCCCGCAGCCGTCGCGATCAGCGGTGAACACGCGGTGGTCGGCGAGCTCAACGGCCGCGTGAGTATTCTCGACAAAGCCGGCAAGGTCGTTGCCCGGCTCGGTGCCAACAGCGATCCTGGCGTGGGCACGAACAAGATTCCCCGCGAGCAATGGCGCAGTGGAATTTTTGTGTCACCGCACGGCGTAGCGGTGAACCAGCAGGGAGACCTGTTTGTGTCCGAGTTCAACGTGGCGGGCCGGTTGCACCGATTCAACCGGCACTGACGAAACGCAGCGAAAGCTTACGCTTTGGGGAGGCTGACCGTCACCGTCGTGCCTTTTCCGACTTCGCTCCGGATATCCAGTTTTCCCCCGTGATCCTCGGCGATGCGATGCGCGATCGCAAGGCCGAGCCCGCTGCCGCCTGAAGGCGCAGCCTGGCCGCGATAGAACTTGCGCGTGACGAGCAGAATCTCTTCCGGCGGAATGCCGACGCCGGCGTCCGTCACTTCGATGTCGACGCCACCGTTGATGGCGCTGGCCGCGAGTCGAAGCATGCGGCCTTCACCTGAGTACTTGACGGCGTTGTCGACCAGATTGTTGAACAGGAGCCGCAGCGCGGACCGGTCGGCGCGGATTCGCGGCGTGCCCTGTGCCACATGGAATTCCAGGTCGAAGCCGCGCTGGTCGAGCTGGGATTCGAAGTCCTGCTGGATGTCGTTGAAGATGGCAGTGACGTCCAGCGGCTCGAAGGTGTAGATATCCGCAACGTCCGTGACTCGCGAGTAGGCGAGCAGGTTTTCAACCAGGTGCGACAGGCGCTTGGATTCCATCAGGACGATCCGTCCGCACGTCTGAAAGCTGATGCTCGAGAGCCGGCCCTTGGACAGTGTTTCAGCCGCGGCCTGAATCGTTGCAATGGGCAGTTTCAGTTCGTGGGTCACTGTCGAGACGAACTCCGATCGCATCTGCGCGACCCGGGCGGTCGCCTTTTCCGCACGCACCGTGAGAATCAATCCGATTGCGAGCGCGAGCGATGACACCGTGCCGATCATCAGCATGCGGTTGGCCACCACCAGTGCTCTCGACAGCGACGAATCGCTGGCGGGGCTCACCGAAATGGTCCAGGACTCGCGGGCCAGATCCTGCGACGGATAGACCTGCAGGTCGGGGTCGAAGAACACCGGAGTAAATTGGCGGCGATGTACGTCCGGATCGCTCAGCGCGGCGCCCGCGACGATAATCCCGCGTGAATTGGCGACGCTGACAGACAGGCCAGGATCGAACTTCTGACCGATACTGAGCACTTCCTGGGTGAGCTGAGAAAAATAGCGCTGTTGCACCCAGGGCAGATTGACGGTGAATCCGATGACCTGCGCCAGGCGCTCGTGGAAGATATCGCTGTAGGTCAACTGTGCGACGATCTGGTATTCAGTACCGGCAAGAGTCGTCTGGAAGGCGGACAGTTCCACGCCGCGTGCGGCGTCGCGCATGACGTGTTCGAAGATGGTTCGCGCCGTGTCGGCATGGCGTTCGACCACGACCGGGAACAGGCTCGGAATTTCTTCGGCAGGCGCCCATGTGGGGCGCCGATCGTGGCGATTGAAAAAAACTGCGGTCTCGGTCGGAAAGTCGTGTCGCCAGGCGAAGAACGACTCCGGGTAGGGATATCTGGCGAACGCGTTGGCTGCGACGTTGCTCGTGCCCTGTGGATGATCGCCGACGAATTGATCCCACTGCGGCAGATTGAGCACGAACTCCTGCGCTCCGCTCATATCCCGGGCGAAGCCGAGCAGCAAGAGGTCCGCCGCTTCACTGGCTCGTCTGTCAGCGAGTAGGATCGATGCGTTCCGCCATTCGACGATGGCACGATAGCCGAACCACGACAGGAGCGCGACCGACGCGCAGATGCCAATCGCCAGCCACGCAGCCGGCCTGTCGGTGGAAACCGGGAATAGGCGACGCATCAGGGGCGGTAGCGTAGCACTGTTTCATCCGGCGGCACCGCCAGGAGAAATCGACCGTCTATGAAAAAACGAGTGCTGATCGTCGAGGACGACGTGAACATGGCGTTGCTGTTGAGAGAGAACCTGCTCTTCGAAGGGTTCGATGTCGACTGCGTCGCAGATGGCGCGGCCGTGCTGGCGCGGGCCCGGCAGTTCATGCCGGACCTGGTCATCCTCGACATCACCCTGCCGAACGTCAATGGTTTCGATTTGTGCGCCGCGCTCCGGCAGCGCGGACGAACCCCGGTACTCATACTGAGCGCGCGTAGTCAAAAATCCGACAAACTTCGCGGGCTCAATCTCGGGGCCGATGACTACGTCACCAAGCCGGTCGACCTGGACGAGTTGCTGGCGCGGATCAATGCGGTCCTTCGCCGCTCGCGCCCCGCAGCCGATGATCTCGTTTTGGGTTCGATCAGAATCGACTTCATCGCGCGCACCGCGAGGCACGGCACGATGGAGATTCACCTTACGCACAGGGAGTTCGAACTGCTCAAATACCTTGCTGAAAGACCGGGCAAGGTCGTGTCGCGGGACGAGCTCCTGCGCGAGCTGTGGGAGTATCCGGAGACCGTGCTGACGCGCTCTGTGGACAACGCGATCGTCCGGCTGCGAAGAAAGATCGAGCCCGATCCGCAGCATCCCGCGCTTCATCCATACCGCGATCGGCTCCGGCTACGCCCTGACACCCGAGGGCGACGCTTCCGCTCCAACGCGGATGACGTAGACCGGATCGCGTGGACGCTATCGGAACAGCTGGCGCTCGCGATAGAAGCGGATCGCTCCGTGGTGCAGAGGGATCGGCGAAGCGCCGGCCAGCTTCATGTCTACCCACTGCACGAGTCCGGTCTCCGCTGTAATGCGCCGCTGAATCTGAAAGAGCTTTCGCGTCAACTCGTACACGAGTCCCTCGTCCAGATCGGCGCGGCACACGAGGAGGGTTTCGACGCCGATCGTGTGGACGATCGACGCCAGGCCGGGATAGGTTCCTGATGGAATCAGGACAGGACGAAAAAACGGAAAATCTTCGATGACTCGCGCAACGGCGGAGCTCGCGAGGGGTACAAGGCGCGACCCTCCATGCATCGCGGCGGAGACACGCTCGATGGGGTACGAGCCGGTGACGAACAGGGCGTCCAGCGTACCGTCGAGCAGATGCGAGACTGAATCGCTGTAGTCCATCAGATTGAGTTGCACGTTCTCCATCGACAGCCCGTGCGATTGCAGAATCACATCGGCGGCGAGATACGTGCCCGAGGTCGACGAATTGGGAATGATGCTCAAGCGTCGCCCTCGAAGATCGCCGACGCTGCGAATGGTGGTATGCGGGCCAGCCACCAGATGGATTGGTGTCACCTCGAGTACCGCGATTCCCCGCAATCGCGTGAACGACCTGAAATTCGGGCCCAGGTGTCCGCCGACGGCCGCGTAGGATTGGTTCGCCAGCGAGAGCCCCGCATCCACCGTCCCTTGCTCAATCGCGTGCATCGTATCGAAAGAGCCGCGGGTCGGTTGCACGTCGATTTTGAGATTTGGAATCGACTCCTCGTAGGCGTTCGCCATCGCATCGCCGAGGGCATAGAAGCTTCCTTCGCGATTACCGACAGCAAATGTCAGCGTTTGAAGCGGAGGGGGAGGGGGCTGCCGTTCACAACTTCCCGCGCCCAAACCGAACAGCCCCACGAGCGCCGCCGCGATTCTCCATCGCTTCGCTCTCCGACGGGCACGTCCGAGCCGCAGTAACAGGACTGCTGAAAACATGTCCGTTTTGACACCACGTTATGCCCGCCTATGCTCCCGCGGCCATTTCCCACGGCGTCTCACTCTGACACACGCCGGAACGGACCAGGGGAGAAACGGGCTGTTTTACGCCCGGGAGGCGCGACACGTTGCTACACCAATTCGCCGGGGTGCTCAATATACTGCTTTGAAACGAAAGAGGCTCTGCTACCGTTCAACCACGGCTTCTGTGGACAGTCATGACCCCGACCCCTTGGGTGCTGTGGAGCCGCGGACGAGGCATCTGATGAGACCGATAGAAAAGCGGTTTGTTGCGACGAGCGTGACGGCCATCCTCCTGCTGAGCTGCACGATCCTCTTGGTGGCTGCCCAAGCTCCGCCCGCTCCGGCCGCCGCAACCGTGACGGTTGATTTCAATCGGGACATCGAACCCATCTTTCAGAACGAGTGTTACGCCTGCCATGGTCCCGACCAGCAGATGAGTGGCTTCCGCCTGGACGTGCCTGCCGAGGCACTGAAGGGCGGGTATTCCGGTCCCGTGATTCTGCCGGGAGATTCGAGTTCGAGCAGGCTGATCAAGATGGTCTCGGGCGCCGACAAAGTTGCGATGCCGATGGGAGGGGAGCCCCTGACGCCTCAGCAAATCGGCTTGCTGAAGGCGTGGATCGACCAGGGAGCCACACGGCCGGGGCCGGCAGCTTCGGCTGCTGCCGCTGCACCTGTCACCGCACCTGGCGCCGCGACATCGTCACATTGGGCATTTCAGCCCGTGGTGAGGCCTGCGGTTCCGTCAGTACGGAACTCCGCATGGGTGAGAAGCCCGATTGACAACTTCGTGCTCGCCAGGCTCGAAACGGAAAACGTGAAGCCTGCACTCGAGGCACAGCGACTGACGCTCATCCGCCGTGTGAGTCTGGATCTCATCGGTCTCCCGCCCACGCCTGAGGAGGTCGCCGCCTTCGTGTCGGACAATCGCCCCGATGCGTACGAGCGGCTGGTCGAGCGCCTGCTGCAGTCACCACACTACGGCGAGAAGTGGGCTCGTCACTGGCTTGATCTGGCCCGATATGCGGACAGCGACGGTTACCGTCGGGATGAGTTCCGGCCGCACGCGTGGCGCTACCGCGAATGGGTCATCAATGCCCTCAACGCTGACATGCCATTCGATCAGTTCACGGTTGAACAGATCGCCGGTGACCTGCTCCCGAATCCGACGGTGGAACAACGGGTGGCGACCGGTTTTCATCGAAACACCCTGGCCAATCGCGAGAGCGGTATCGACAACGAGCAGACGCGTGTCGAGCAGGTCATGGACCGGACGAACACCGTCGGCACCGTCTGGCTGGGGCTGACGGTCGGCTGCGCACAGTGCCACGACCACAAATACGACCCGCTGAAGCAGAAGGAGTACTACCAGCTCTTCTCGTTCTTCAACAACGCCGAAGAAGTCAATATCGACGCGCCACTGGCGGGCGAGATCGGTCCCTTCAGTCTGAAGGTCGTCGAATACCGGAAGAATCGGCAGAAGCTGCTGGACGAATACCGCGTTCCGGAGTTGATGCGCGAATGGGAGAAAAATCTGCTTCGCGCGGCCTCGCATCCCGGCGAGCGGCTCGATTGGGACAATGCGCTGACCGAGCTGAAATCCAGCGAGAGCCAGCCTGTCTACAACCAGGGTGAGAAGATTCTTCGCCTGGATCCCAGCACGCGTACGGACAAGCAGCAACGGCTGCTGCTGGATCACTTCATCACCAATTACCGCCGGGTCATCAAGCCGGAAGAAAGCAAGCAACTCCGCTTCAACGAGCTCCGTAAACAGCTGGACTCGCTCGATGCCTCATTTCCCGCGCTGAGCGAAGCGCAGACGATCGCGAACGAAGGCGAGCCTCGCGAGAGCTACATCTTCCTTCGCGGCGACTACCGCGCTCGAGGTGTTCCCGTGACCCCGGCGACGCCGGCCTTTCTGCCGTTGCCGCCCGCCGATGCGGCGGCGACGCGGCTCGGATTGGCGAAGTGGGTGGTTTCACGCGACAACCCTCTGACAGCGCGGGTCGCGGTCAACCGTTTCTGGCAGGAGCTCCTCGGCCGGGGCATCGTCCGGACGTCAGACAACTTCGGTTTGCAGGGAGAGAAGCCGACCCATCCCGAGCTGCTCGACTGGCTCGCATCAGACTTCATGGATCACGGCTGGAGTTGGAAACGCGCTATCAGAGGAATCGTACTGTCCGCAACCTACCGGCAGTCATCGATGGCCTCTCCTGCGTTGTTGGCCCAGGATCCGGAGAACCGCCTTCTGGCACGCCAACCACGACTCCGCCTGCCCGCGGAACTGATCAGGGATTCGGCTTTGAGCGCCAGCGGGTTGTTGTATCCAGCGATCGGCGGGAAGAGTATTCGCCCGCCATTGCCCGATGGAGCGTCGGTCAAGCAGTTTGCATCCACCTGGCCCGAGAGCACCGGACGCGATCGGTATCGGAGAGGCCTTTACATCGTCTATCAGAGGATTTCTCCGTACCCGATGCTGGCGAATTTCGACATGCCGAGCAGCTACGCGCCGGCGTGCCGCCGCGAGGACTCGATTTCACCGCTTCAGGCCTTGAACCTGTTGAACGATCCCGTCTTTTTCGAAGCGGCGCAGATGCTGGCGCTCCGGGTGATGACTGAAGCGCCGGGTAAGACATTCGACGCGAGATTGGACCATGCGTTCAGACTAACGCTCGCCCGTCTTCCGGATGGGGACGAGCGAGCCTTGATGGCGACCTCATTCGAGCGGCAGAAGGCCATTATCGAAAAAAGCGGTGCGGCCACCGAATCGATGCCTCAAGCAACTGAACTTGGATTGGATCCGCTGGACGCATCCGCATGGGTCGGAGTCGCCAGCATCCTGCTGAACCTCGATGAGTTCATCACCCGGGAGTAAGTCATGACCTACGAGAATTTCGCGAGCTTGCAATCCCGGCGTCGCTTTCTGCAGCAAGGCGCGTATGGGATCGGGCTGATGGCTCTCCAGCATCTTCTCGTCGGGGAAGGTTTTGCGCAAGCGGCCGATCCTCTGGCTGCGAAATCGGCACCGCTCCCGGCGAAGGCGAAGAACGTCATATTTCTCTTCATGTCGGGTGGCCCCAGCCAGCTCGATCTGTTCGACCACAAGCCGCAGCTGCAGAAATGGCACGGCCAATCGCTTCCGGCATCTCTCACGAAGGATCTTCAACTGGCGTTCGTGAAGCCGACAGCCGCGGTGATGGCCAGCCCGCATCAGTTCTCGCCTGCCGGCAATTCCGGTACGATGTTTTCGGATCTGCTGCCGCACACGGCCACGTGCGCGGACGACATCTGCCTGCTTCGAGCGGTGCATTCCGACGCGTTCAACCATGACCCCGGCGAAATGCTGCTGATGACGGGCGGCGTCATCGCAGGACGGCCGTCGATGGGTTCGTGGGTTACCTACGGACTGGGAACCGAATCCAAGGATTTGCCGGGGTTCGTCGTGCTTGGATCTGGTACCGGGCCGAGCGCGGGGTCGAACAACTGGTCGAACGGTTTCATGCCGTCCGTTTATCAAGGCACTCGTTTCAGGAACACGGGCGATCCGATTCCGTATCTCTCAAATCCCTCAGGCCTCTCACGCGACCTGCAGCGCGCTCGAATGGATGGGATGCGCGGGATGAACGAGAAGCGGCAGAAGGAAACCGGGGACCTCGACGTCGCCGCACGCATCGCATCATACGAATTGGCGTTCCGGATGCAGATTTCAGCGCCCGAACTGCTCGACTTCTCGCAGGAATCAGCCAGCACGCTCGAGTCGTATGGCGTCAATCAAGAGCCGACGCATCCGTTCGCGACGAACTGTCTCCTGGCCCGGCGGATGGTCGAGCGAGGCGTCCGGTTCGTGATGGTTCAGCACGGCGGCTGGGATCATCACGACAAGATTGAAGAAGGGTTGAAGACCAACTGCGCCGTGACCGATCGCCCAACGGCTGCTTTGCTCAAGGACCTCAAGCAGCGCGGCCTGCTTGATTCGACGCTCGTCGTCTGGGGCGGAGAGTTTGGCCGCACCCCGATGAGCCAGATGAACAGACCAGACACGGAGCCGGGCCGCGATCATCATCCCAACTGTTTCTCCCTGTGGATGGCCGGCGGCGGCATCAAGGGTGGTGTGGCCCTCGGACAGTCAGACGAATTCGGTCTGCAGGGGATCGAGGACAAGGTGCACGTGCACGATGTCCAGGCGACGATTCTTCATTGCCTCGGGTTCGAGCACACGAAGTTGACCTACACCCATCTAGGGAGGCCGTTCCGTCTCACCGACGTCGCTGGAAACGTCGTGAAGAAAGTGCTGGCATAGTCTTGAATATGGGCGACGAGCGGAAGCGCCCGCGAGGACCCGGACAGTACCGGATTCAGGTGCTGGATCGTGCGCTCCGGGTGCTCGACGTGATGTCCGGTTCGGCTGGCGCGATGGGGCCTTCGGAGCTCTCTCGGGCGCTGAGTTTTCACAAGAGCACAATCCATCGCGTGCTCAAAGTGCTACAGGACCATCATCTCGTCAGGAGGAATTCGCGCGGCCAATACGACTTGGGGTTCCGGCTGTTCGAGCTCGGAAGCCGATCCATCGAACGGTTCCCTCTGCCGCAGCGTGCGGAGCCGTATCTCAATCAACTCCTGTCAGATACTGGGGAAACAGCCGAGCTCTGCGTTCTCCAGAACACGCGAATGATCTCTGTTGCCATTGCGGAGGCACCCTGGATTTCGCGCAGCGTGGGGCAGAGGGCCGACCTTCATGTGACGGCCGCTGGAAAGGTCTTCCTCGCATTCCTTCCGCTGGCAGCCCAGGATGACCTCCTTGGACAGATGACCAGGGAGACGCGAAATACTGTCCTTTGCTCTCGCGCCCTGAAAGCAGAGCTCGCGTCGATTCGGAGCCAGGGGTTTTCAGTAAGTGATCAGGAAGTGGAAGAGGGCGTCCGTAGCGTAGCGGCGCCAATTGTCGACGGTAAAGGCCGGGTCATTGCCAGCATCGGCGTCGTCGGTCCTGCCTTTCGTATCACGTCCGGACGGGTCCCAGAACTTGTCCGTATGGTCCGTGCAATGGCCACTCGGCTATCGGCTGAACTCGGATGGCAGGCGGAGATTGCTTCGTGAGTGAAGCGGAAGCCCCCGGTATGCCAACGTAGCCGGATATCAATCCGACCACGTTGGCCTCCTCTCAATGCCGTATCAGTAAGGCATTTGACGCTCAGTAAATTCCCTGCCACCTTGAAGCACCGAATCAGAACGCATAGGTCACTCCTGTCTGAAGGATGCGGGGCAGAATGACGTTGGATGGGAGCAGGTAGTTCGATCCCGCTCGCAGGTTCCGAGCAGTCACAAAGTTCAGATTGAAGACGTTGAAGAAATCGAATCGCGCCTCCAGCGTCTGCCCGCGTCCCAGGCTCATTCGCTTCGCTAAGCGGAAGTCCACGAGGTTGGTGTCCGGAAGGCGAATACTGCCAAGCGGTTCGACATTGAGCACGATTGACCGGATGGTCTGGCCGCCCGTGAATTGCACTTGCCGAGCCTGCGGCAGACCCTGACGCCGCTCGTAATTTCCCGCCAGCTGGATGTCCCAGGGCAGCATGTACGCACCGGAAACTTTTCCTGTGTACTCCCAGAACTGGCTGGATGTGTTGATCTCTGAATTCGGGTCGGCCGCCTGCAAATCGGCAAACGGAACATCGTGTTTGGTGATCGCGAACGAGACGTTGGCCTGCCAGCCGTTCTGCAATCGCCGTGTGACACCAGCTTCGAACGTCTTGTACACCTGATCTCCCGGAACGTTGACGACCATTGTGCTGGATGAAGAGAGACCGCTCAGCGAGGCTCGGATACTCGTAATAGGTAATCGAGGTACCTGGATCGTCGGATGTGCGCGGCACACCATCAGGACCGGGATCGAGATTCGTCACGGGAATGTTGTAGGCACTTGGCGGCCGGTTCACCTCGAGCAAGCGCCGAAGATTGAAGTTGCGTGCGTAGATCGCGGTCGTCCTGGTGGCCCATGCACTTGCTCAACTGCCGCTCATAACTGACGGCAAATTCGTCGCTGATCGGTTGCTCCTCGTCGGGGTTGGGGATGGTATTGGTCACGCCGGCGATCGAACGGAAATCCGATCCGTTCGGATCGAAGTTGACCTCTCCCGTATCGTAGTCACGGTCGCCATCGAGGTCTCGCCACGTCCAGATCGTGGTCTGGCGGTTGTTCCGGTTGGCCATGGCCATCTCGGGGTTGAGTGTCCGCATCCGCACGAAGCGTCCCCAGCCTCCTTTGATGACCGATTTGCCGTCCCCGGAGAGATCGAACGCAGCGTGCAGACGTGGGACCAGGGAGTTCCAGACACTCAGCTCCACGTCGTCCCAGCATTGAGCCGCCGCAAACCTTCCGCCCTCATGACATTGCGCCGGTGCGTGGTCGTTCTCGTGCGCAAAGCGAAGCCCCGGAGACAGCGTCAGCCGCTGGCTGACCTGCCACGTGTCCTGTATATACGCGGCTAGATAGGTCTGGTTGTTCTCCGGAAAGACCGGGTAGTTGTAGGTCTCGATCTCAAACGGCACGGAGTTCTGGAATCGCAGTCGATAATTTCCAGAACGCAGATTCACCTGATGATGAGGAAAGCGGGACAGAAACACATCAAACCCGGTCTTGAATTGATGACCGCCAAGCATATTCGGTTTGTATATGAGAGCGGAGGCCTTGCCATGATGGCCTACATACCTCTCATCGCGATTACCGTTGTGCCAGTCTCCGGTCACGTATTGCGTGTTGAGATCGATCGTCGGTACTTTTGCCGGCCCGAGATTGTCAATCTCCGCCAGCGGGTCGTAGTAGGTGTGTTTGCCGAATGATCCGAATTGGACCGACGTGACCAGCGAACTTCCGCGAACGGCTTGCCATTCGGCCTTGTAAAGCGTGGCCGGTCCGTAGAAATTCTGCATGGATTCCACCGGGATGAATTGGCTTGCGCCTCTCTTTTGCGATTCACCCATCCAGTGGATGAGACTCGAAATCTTGTTCTGCTCGGACATCTGCCAGGAGACCTTACCGCTTCGGAACCGCTGCCGTGTCTCGATCAATACCGGTCTGCCGTCATCGTGAAATGCGTTCAGCAACTCCCGGTTGTAGCCTTGCTGACGAATGCCCATGAAGAACCAGAGCTTGTCCCGGATCATCCGTCCACCGGCGGTGCCACCGATGTCCCACAGGCCGTGGAGCTTCTGTACTCCGGTAACCCCCTGGCTTCTCAGCTCATCATTGATATTCGACGCCTCGAGCGAGGTCCCCGACCCATAGGCCAGAAGTTCGCCGTGATATTCGTTGCCGCCCGATTTCATGACCGAGTCCACGAAGATGCCACTCCGCGGCGTTTCAGCGGGACTCCCGACCGTCTGGACTCGGGACGATTCGATCACGTTGAAGTCAATATGAGCGCCAGCAACGTTGCCTGGATTTGACGTCGAGAACACGACGCCATCGAGCATTTGCCAGGATTGTCCCGACTGGCCTGCCGCTCTGATCTGGACGCCATCGGTGAGACTCGAGTGGCCAACATCGAGGTTGGTGCGAAGCCCTGGCACCTGCGCCAGGAACGCTTTCAACCCATCGCGTGTGGTCGGCAGGGTTTCCAATTCGTCCGACGACAGGTCGACGCTGGTCGTCGCGTTTGTCACGTCGACCAACGGCGAGGTGCCCGAGACTGTGACCGTTTCTGTCACAGGTACTGAGTGAAAGCACTTGATTGAGCGTCGCGACAAATCCCACAGCTAAACGAACGCCCTCCCGCCGGACTGGCTGGAACCCCTGCATCTCGTAGACAACTGCGTAAAGACCAATCGGCAGCGGGCTGAGACGATATTCACCGCGTTCGTTCGTGACAGCCTCCACTTGCGGCACCTGAAGTGCTGGACTGGTCGCGATAACTGAAACACCTGGGAGGACCGCGCCTGACGTGTCTGTCACTGTGCCAACGATGCCGGCTTGCGTAGCCTGGCCTGCGGCCGGTTTCGCCGTGATGACGATGCTGGCGGTCGTAACTGCCGTGATCAGCAACGCCAACCAAAAGGCCCTCGTCTCATACTTCCAATCAATCATGCGATCCTCCAGGTAGGAAGGCCTACACTTCGCGCTCGGTTCGACTTACGACTCGGATATAAGGGTGAGCATAGGCCACCATCAGCAGAACGTCGTGTAACAATGTGTCGCATTGGGGCCTGCTGAAGGCCTTGATGGGCCAATAAAGGTGGCTTCGTGTCGCGTCGTGTCGCAAGTGCGCCGGTCAACTTAGCGCTACGCGACAGACCGCTCGCTGGCCGAAGTTCTCTTCCACTTCCACCTCGATGACGGTGAGCCCCTGCGCCTCATCGGGCTGCATCGCCCGCCTGAGCCTTTTCGCGAGGAGGCTTGCCAACATTTCAACGGTGGTGTTCGGAATGGGAAGGAGGGCGCAGTCTCGTTTCGGGAACACATAGCGCGGCTCTCCATCGACGCTGACGTGGACAGACTCTCCCTGAACGGAAACCGAGACACGATCGCTTTGCGTCGGCAGCAACACAAGGTGGTCGATTTCGTCGCACAGCCCGCGCATCAACCGTTTGAGCACCACGAAATCAAATACGAACCACGATTCTTCGTTGAGGGCACCCTCAACGACCACTTGTGCGCGGTAGTTGTGTCCATGCAGCCCCTCGCACCGGTGACCGGCGAAGGTGATGAAATGTGCGGACGAGAACACGAGGTCGTCTTTGGTGACGATCACGCGGTAGGTTTCTTGTTCAGCCATAGTCGGTTCGAAAAACCTCAGGTTCGCCGTTACTTCGGTGCCGCCGGTCCAACGGCGTGTTTGCTGCGTACGCGCTCCACGAGGTGCTCGACTATCGTTCCGGCGACGTCAATTCCGGTGGCTTCCTGTAGTCCTTTCCATGCCGGAATGCCATTCACTTCGAGAACGAACACGCGACCGTCCCTGGCCGGAAGCAAATCGACTCCAGCATACTCCGCGCCGATCGCCGCCGTGGCGCGTAACGCGATATCGCGCCAGGCCGCCGGCAGTTGACACACGGTCGCGCGGCCGCCGCGCGCGAGGTTCGTTCGCCATTCGTTGTCCTGGGCGCGTCGTTCGATTGCGCCAAGCACGTGACCGCCAACGACGAAGACGCGCACGTCACATCCATCATGTTCGATGGCTCGTTGAACGTAATACACGGCTCGGAGTTGGTCGAGAGCCTTTACGACGCGGGAGGCGGTGTCATTGTCCGAGACGCGAACCATCCCAATGCCCATGGAGCCGAACAGCGGCTTGATCACCACGTCACGCATTTCGCGAACCGCGGCGAGGGCTTCGCCCGGCCGCTCGCAGACCACCGTTTCCGGCGTGTCGAGGCCGGCCTCCTGCAACAGCGCGGTCGTATAAAATTTGTCGACGCATCGCTCGATTGTTGACGCGTCATTCATCACGAGAATGCCACGTGCGCGGATCCAATGGAGGGCGTTGACGCGGTAGATGATTTGTTCGAGCGAGCCATCAGGGATGATTCGCGCGAGTACCGCGTCGGCCTCGAGGATCTCCGCGCCGTCGTTGGTCAGGGCTGCACGCGTGCGACCGAGTCTGGCGACGAGGTTCTCATAGCTCAGAACGACCCCGACGTGGCCGCGTTCCCCTAGTGCCCGGCACAGTTCATCGGTGTGCCACCCCACCCGCGCGCTCAGTATCGCGATCTGCATCAGCTTCCGTACAACGACGCTCGCAGGATGTCGGCATGAAGTTGGCCGCCTCGGAACGTTCGTCCTGACGAAGTGCTCGTCAGCCAGACTTCGGCTGCGCTGAAGAGCATGGGGTCGATCTTGTAGAAATCACGGTCATGCCGCTCGAAGATATCGAGGAACGGCGAGCCATAGGCAGGACAGGACGATGAGGGCAGTTGATCTGCCAGCGCTGAAAGCTCGTCATCTGTCGCGTCGACGGTGTAGTGGGCGCGGCCGCCGTACAGCACACAGTCGTTCGTCCGTCCCATAGCGCGAAGATCATTTTTCGCAACCGGTGGCAGCGGCGCCATTCCGATGGCACTGACGACACGATTGACATCGAACCCGAGCGTGTCCATTTTGTGCAGTCCTGTCTCGATCGTGCGCGTCACGACCTGGACGCCTCCAGCCAGACTGGCGGTGGGCGCGATGACGAACGTCAGGTGCTCCGGGGAGATGTTCGCCTTGCTCGCGACCCATTCGGCTACGAAGTCGGTTGGCGCTGCACGTCCCTCCAGAACCAGAACGCCGCGCGAGGGTTCCTCTGTGTATCGCAGTTTGTCGAACAGCTCGCGCTCGACACGCGCCGCCGAGCGGAGCGGCCCAGATCCCATCGCGAAGTAACCTTCTGGAGAGATCGCCCATCCGGCATATTGCGATGCCATGCACGCCGTCGCGGGATGGTCGGTCCAGACCTGAACGCCCGGCCACGTCTCCGGTCCGACGATTACTGGCGAGAGTGTCACATGCCCGAGCCCACCCATGCACATTTCAGCGATCGCGCATCCCGCGGCGAGACCGCCTGCGACAGCAATACCGGCATCAATGACCCTGGAGCCACAGGCGAGCGTCCGCACGTCGATCCGCATTTCCACACTTCTACGAGCGCATTCGTCGGCAATGGCCCAGGCCCGCTCGTTCATCTCCAGAGACGTCATGTGGTGATCCATTCGAGGATTTCTCCCTTACCCGGGACGCCCGCGTCGCCGCAATATCGCCGGAACCGGCCGTTCAGCAGCGGCTCGGATATTTGAAAACCGCGATGGCGCTCGAGATACGTCAAGACCAGCCGAACATAGGCAGACTGGAACGTGCACGCAAATCGATACGTCGCAGGAATCGTGACGCCACCAAGAGCGAGGACCGTGCCGCGCTTGTTGCCGCGTCCAACCTCGACTCCTATCCGGCCGAATACGACGAGCGTCCCCGCGATCATCGATCTGGCAGCAGATGCCCCGACACCGCCTTGGACCACGATCAGGCCGCGACGGGCACGGGCGCCGACATCGTCACCAGCCGATCCGCCGAGGAGAATCTCACCACCTGAGATTCCCCTGGCTGCCCCGGGGGTCGCGGCACCCAGGCGATCGCCGGCGGATCCGGAAATCGCCAAAGTCCCGCCGGACATCGACACGCCCGCTTCGTGACGAACGTTGCCAAGTACGCGGACCATCCCACCGGTCATCCCGGCTGCCACGCGATCGCCAACATTTCCCTCGATGATGAGTTCTCCGGCGGATGTGCCGGCTCCCAGGCCATGCATCGATGAAACCGCACCCTCGACTCTGAGCTCCGGAGCCAGACCGCCCCGCACGTCGAATATGTCACCAACCAGAGCGCCATGCGACGGGACATGGAGCGGTAAAGCCGCGATCTGCGACGCCGTCAGAGAAGCGAGCCGATCCGGCGTGAGGCCCGACGCGTCGAACGGTCCATTTGGTTCGTGCCGGAGCCTCAACACCGTGTGGCTGCTCATGGCGCCCCTATCACTTGCCGAAGATGAAAGTGATGAGGTCCGAGCTTTCCGCCGTAGTTCCCCGCACTGATGGCGATCACTCCAGGCCGGCAGGCAGCGTCGATGCCAATCCGCATGCTTCGTGCAATCGACGCGGCGTCCAGTCCATCCAGGACGATCTCGAGAACGCTATTGACGCCTTCGGGCAGGCTCGACGGAGCGATCGGCCTCACCGTCGGACAGAAGGCGTCGTTGGTGGACGCAGGCAGAGTCTTGTAAGCCCGAGCACCGATTTTGCTGCCACTGCGGACGATGCCGCCGGGAAACGGCATGATGATGCCGCCGGTTCCTGCGATGGCTTCCACCGCGGCTTCTGCCGCAGCGAGCGCGCTCGCACCGTCAGCTGCCAGCACGAGAAAATTGCCGCCGCCGACTGCGTTCTTCGCAATTCCGAAGCTCTCCTGAATCAGAAACTCGCCGTCCATGACCGGAATGCGCCAATACCGCTGACCACCGACGATCTTGCTGCTCTGCAGCCGATCGCCGAACACGCGCAGGAGCCCTCCGGTTTTGATGCGCTCAGCAGACGTCGCGAGTCCGTCGAAGCAACTCGTCGTCGGACACGTGAGAATCGTCTGGCTGATTCGCTCGAGCAGCCGCTTCCCGAGGCTGTCCGTGTCCATGGCGAACAATAGAAGGGCCACGCCAGGCCGTTGGTCCGGAGTCTCATCCGGTGTCAGCTCGCGCTCGATACCAGCTTCGCATTTGCATCCGATCACCGATGTCGCGAAGCCGGTAAATTTCCGGGCGGCTTCCAGGGCCCATCGATTGTTAACCGCGGTGACAATCACCCTCGCAGCACGCATGCCGAACGCTTCTGCGAAGGTGTCCGCGATCCAGACGCCACGGATATGCATATCAGCGAAGTCTCACGAGCGGCTGAGCGGCATCAGACATTTCGCCGACGGGATAGTTGTCGAAAGACACGGTTGCGTGTTTGTCGAAGAAGCCTCGGAGGTGCGGAATGATGCCGCGGTCGTGTGCCGGCGAGACATACAACCGCCTGCCATTCGGGGTTCGCCGCAGTTGGCCTTCTTCGACGACGACCACGCCTCCTTTGATGACATATCGCGGCGTCGCAAACATCCGCGCGATATTCGTCTCCTTGTTGTAAATCGTGATGTCAGCGTCGGCGCCGGCGCCAAGATGACCCTTGTCACGAAGGCCGAGGAGGCGGGCTGGTCCTGCCCTGGTGATGATTGCGATTTCGTTGAGCGAGTACTCCCGTTCCAGCCCATCGCTCAGGGCGCTTCCGGCAAGAAGCCTGTTGTTGACGTGTTTCAGGCGATCCGCGCGATAGGTGCTATCCATAAGGAGGTGGATCAGCTCTGGATACGACATGAATGAGCCGCCATTCGGATGATCCGTCGACAGCACGACCCGCCAGGGATCGGCGGCGAGCAGGAAGAGCTCGAGTCCGACCACCCACTGCAGTGCCGAAATCGCCGCCTTTTCTTTGTACGTATGCGGCACGATGCCACACCCGGTTTCGAGTTCGATGTCCACGTTGGTCCATTTGCGCCCGCTGCTTTTGTGAAGCAGATACTCAACGGGTGCGTCGGCCGTGACAGTCGTAGCCGGCCCGAACATCACCTGGCCGACGTCGGCGGAAATCGTCGGATGGGTGTTCACATATTCGATCAGTTCTTGCGCGCCTGAGCGCCAGACGCCGTCGGAGCCGCCATAGCTATGGAACTGCAGGTGTGTGAAATGCGCGCGCTGCCCTTCAACCGCCCGCATGCTGTCGAGCGTCGTCGTCACGTTGCCAGGCGTACCGAGGTTGTTGCAATGAATGTGGGCCGGGTGCGGTAATCCGAGGCTCGTCGCCGCGGACACGACGGTTTCGAGGATGGCTCTCGGCGTCACGCGCGATGATGGCAAGGGCGCGTCGATGCTCATCGGCGCGAAACGCCCACGTTTCCACGCCTCAATACCCCCAGGGTTGACGACCTTCAGCGCATACCCATGAGTCGCATCGAGCAGCCACGCGGCGTACTCACGCGCGTGTTCGCGTTCGCCGGCGTCGAGCAGCTCCAACAGATATTCGTCATTGCCGACGAGCACGAAAAATCCGCCGTCAACGATCGGGGTGTCATCGAATTCCGCGTGAGACGTACGCGCAAGCAACGGAGCGACCGCAGCATCGAAGACTGTCGTATATCCGAGGCCTGCGTATCGATATCCCGTGGTGAACGTGCTGGGTACCGTGCCGCCTGTACCAGACCTGGCCCTTCCCTCGAGAAGGGCAGGGGCCGGCGCGGGATCGCGCTGGTGTTCCTCCGGCAGCAGGCGCCTCGCCAGATTGACGCTTCCGCTTGCGACATGCGAGTGGATATCGACCCCGCCGGGCATCACCACCATGCCGCGCGCATCGATCGTCGATGCCGCGGGGACGGGATCCCGTACGATACGTCCGTCGGCGATGAAGATGTCGCGGACCTGCCCGTCGATGTGGTTCGCCGGATCGTAGACCTCACCCCCGACGATACGGATCGCATCGGTCATACCGCTACCCGTGGCATAGGCGTCGGAGCTCGTGGACGATCGCCGCAGCGTCAGGTGGACCCGTTAGTGCACTTCGTGCCATGAGCGGGACATCGTCCATCCGAACGACAAGCCCGGTCGTGTGTATTCCCGGCGTGCCGCAGTCGATGAGCGCATGGACGTCCCTCGAGATCGTTGCGCTCGCATGTGGGCCGATGGCGATGGCCGGAAGCTGAAGGAGCGCAGACAACACGTCGCTCTCAATTGAAGCAGGGGCTCCGACGATGACGACTGCTTCAACACCTTCCAGCAGTTCTTCCGGGTCGGATTCACGCGGCGAGTACGTCGGCCATCCCGGCGCGAAGTCGACCGATGCGGGATATCCCGTCTGCGCCGTGAGCACTGCTTCCGCCCCGGAACGGTTTCCGCCGCCGCGCAGCACTGTCAAGGAGGCGCGTGTTACTGCGTTGAGCTCCTGCGCGAGCGCAATGAGCGCGTCTGCGCGAAGAGTGTCGCGGCTGGGAGCTCCTCGTCCGATGACCTCGCCATCAACCACGAACGTCGCATAACGGGCTCTGGACAGGACTGCAGCGAGCGCCGCCGCGTCACGCCAGATCCCGGTGTCGGGAATCCCCTCGGGGACCGGCGCTGTCAGCAACGAACGCACCGCGACAAGCAAGTCAATTTCGGCCTCGTCCGAGACCATTACATGGATGTCGGCATCCGGAAAGGTTGCCGCTTGTCCGATTCCTACAGCCACTAGCGTGCGCGAACGTCTGCCTTCTGGCACATGGATTCCTGGCGGCTCGACCGCGTAACGAGATCCAAATCTCGGATATCGATGGCCAGGATCTACCCCCCAGAAGACGAGGGTGTCCGCCCGGTTCCGAACCTCGCCCAGGGTCGCGCCGGCGCTTCCCCGTTCTTGTGCGGTGATGACGAACGGCATCGCGTTGGACGTGAGACCAGCGACGCGTGCATAGAGCGCATCAGCCAGCGCGATCGCCTCCCGGTGAGCTTCACAGGACACATCCGCAGCCAGGTAGATCAAAATTTTTCGTTTCGAACGCAGGAGCACTGCTGCTTCTTCGAGCGCCCGGTTCACAGTCGCATCGCGCCCGCCGGCGTACACGCGCGCTGGCGCCGAGCCGTCACCGTACCACCGTTGCCCGAGCGTACATGCATTCCGCGCCTGGACAATCTGATTGTTCGAGACGACGAGCTCGATGTCATCACAGGTGCAGCCGCATCCCAGACAAACAGATGCCGGAACGAGGCTGGCGCGGGGCATGACTCAGGATGCGGGTGCGTTCAGCGTTGCGGCTAGTTCCGCGATGGTGTCGACGTCGAGGACAAGGTCGTTGCGTTGAAAGAGCCGAGCGATACACGCTTTGTGGATCTTCATCTTCAGTCCCCCCACACCCAATGCGCCGAACGCGATCGTGCCATCGCGCACGACACCGTTGTCCGTGACGTCGATGCCGTCGATGCCCATGGGTGGGACAGCGTTCAAGTCGGCTGCCGCGAGCAATCCCGCTCGCCCCTGCCACGCGTTCTTCGGCACGAGTTGTACTCCGGCAGGACCGGCGTTCACCAGTAGTTCGGCGCCCTGGAGGACCTTCTCCGCATCGGAAGGATCTTTGAGGACCATGTCGTCAATGGTCCCGCCAAATCTCGCCGCGATGCGCTGCGCCAGCGCACCGCTCTCCGCGCGTCGCGAGGTCACGGTCACCGTTGCTCCTGCCTTTGACAGCAGGCCGGCTGCACGGGTACCAACAGGTCCACTCCCGGCGACGACCACGGCTCGCCGGCCGCGGAGCGTGTCGGTGGCCTGACGCAGGCTTGCGACGGCGGCAACTGCGGTGGTGTTGGCTCCGTTCGAGTCGAGCATCACAGAAACGCGCATGGGGCCGAAGAAGGTACTGGTCACAGCGTCGAGAAGTCGCTCGCCGGCGCTGATGTCTGTTCCGCCGATGAAGATCGCGGTGTGATGAAGGTCCTTGGGCCCTCGCGTGAAGATCGCGCCATGGACGAGGTCGCGGACGGCGTCAGCCGTGACGCCACCGTAGCTCAGCACTACGTCCGCGCCCGCATCATAGGCCACAACCGTGTCGAACGAGCTCGGTTGGGGCGAGGTGTCCAGTTGCACGAGCAGATTGCGTGGCATGACTTCGCCCTGACAAAGAGCCGCCCGAATCGGGCCAGCGGGTGAGAAGGCTTGCGAACTGCGCCGGTTGTCGTGGTCGCGCGGGCAGGATTCTATGTGCCGATCTCAGGTGCGTCAAGCTGCGAGTACCGGCGTTCCACTCGTTGGACCGAAACGGACGCGGTTGTGAGGACGGTGGTACCATGCGATCCCGGTTGACTGGACTCTGCGGTTCCTGTCATGCCTGAGACCTCGTTGCCCTCCTCTCGCGATGTAATGGTGCTTCGCGTTGGACCGTCCGGCCGTGAAGAACGGCAGGACGTGACAGCCGTCGAGGAGCCGCTGGAGATCCGCCTCCAGGGCAGTTCGTTCATCGTCACGATGCGCACGCCAGGAGCGGATCGAGATCTGGTGGCGGGCTTCCTCCTGTCGGAACGATTGATCCATGGTCCAGCCGATATTCGATCGATTCGGCATTGCGAGAATGCGACTGAGGCCGGCAACGTCATCGACGTGATGCTTACCGGCGCCGCGGCGGAACGTGTCGAGGGGTTTTTGGCTGCGCGCCGGCTCGTGATGGCCACCAGCGCATGCGGAGTGTGTGGACGGAGGTCGATCGACGATCTGGTGCAGGCGATCCCGCGCATTCACGATGCCTGCTCGGTATCCGCAGACGTCATAACGTCGCTGCCTGCGCGGCTGCGAGCAGTCCAGGATACGTTTGCCGAGACAGGCGGCCTGCACGCAGCCGCATTGTTTGATCGCGATGGGAAGCTGATTGCCGCGGCTGAAGATGTCGGTCGCCACAACGCCGTCGACAAGGTCATCGGCGCGCAGCTGCTGGCGGATGCGGTTCCGCTCGTCGGACACATTCTCTTGGTCAGCGGGCGCACTTCATTCGAGATCGTGCAGAAGGCCGTTCTTGGGGGTGTGCCGGTGGTTGCGGCGATCTCGGCCCCTTCCAGCCTCGCTGTGGAGTTGGCGCGTGAGGCGCGCCTTACGCTGATTGGATTCGTGCGCGGGGGCAGCTTCAATGTGTACACCGAAGCGGCGCGTGTGGAGTCGTGATGTCAGATCTGAATGACGCGGTTCACACCGCCGTCACTCGTGTGCTCGATCAACACGCGCATAGACCCGGGCCTCTGCTTGAAGTCCTGCACGGCGTGCAAAACGCATTGGGCCACATTCCGCCCGAGACCGTCGCGTGGATCGCCGATCGGCTGAACCTCTCACGTGCGGAGGTCCACGGAGTCATCAGCTTTTACCACTACTTTCGAACCGCCGCGGCCGGACGTCACATTGTCTACATGTGCCGGGCGGAAGCGTGTCAATCCATGGGGGCCCAATCCCTCGAGGCGCACGCGAAACTCCGTTTGGGTATCGATTTCCATCAGACGACCGCCGACGGCGGTTTTACCCTCGAGCCGGTCTATTGCCTCGGCAACTGCGCCCTGTCGCCGGCAGTGATGATTGACGGCGACCTCCACGGACGCGTCACACCGGGCCGCCTTGACGCATTGCTCTCCGCGACGGGGGACCGGTAATGGCGACCGTCGTCTTTGTTCCGCGAGATTCGGCTGCGCTGTCGGTGGGCGCCGACGAGACGGCACGCGCCATAGAGGCGCACTCGCGCGCGCGCGGTGAGGAAATCCGGCTGATCCGAAATGGTTCCCGCGGATTGTACTGGCTCGAGCCTCTCGTGGAAGTTGAGACGTCCGCCGGGCGTGTCGCTTATGGCCCCGTTTCAGCAGCGGACGTGCCGGCGATATTCGCCGCAGGGTTTTTGAACGGAGCGAAGCACGAGCTGTTTCTCGGGCCGACCGAGGACATTCCATTCTTGAAGCGACAGGAACGATTGACCTTCGCTCGCGTGGGCATCTCGGACCCCCTCAGCCTCGATGACTACGTCGCGCACGGTGGATTTCGAGGGTTGCGTCGCGCGCTCTCGCTCGGGCCGGCGGGCACCGTGCAGGAAGTGACCGAATCCGGGCTACGCGGACGTGGTGGCGCCGCGTTTCCCACTGGGATCAAGTGGCAGACCGTCTACGACCAGGACGCACCGCAGAAGTATGTCGTGTGCAACGCGGACGAGGGCGATTCCGGCACGTTCTCGGATCGGATGGTCATGGAGGGCGATCCGTTCGTGCTGATCGAGGGGATGATCATCGCTGCATTGGCGGTGGGCGCGACTCAGGGCTACATCTACTTGAGGGTTGAATATCCGCACGCCCGGGCCACGTTGACGGACGCAATTGGCCGCGCCTACCGAGCGGGCTACCTCGGAGACGTCCTGGACAGCGGCCGGCGATTTGATCTCGAAGTGCGCATCGGCGCAGGTGCGTACATCTGTGGCGAAGAGACGTCGATGCTCGAGAGTCTCGAAGGCAAGCGTGGGGAAGTGCGGGTCCGGCCCCCGTTGCCGGCGGTCGCGGGTTTGTTCGGCATGCCGACAGTCGTCAACAACGTGATTTCCCTCGCCAGCGTGCCGATTATTCTCGACAAGGGAGCGAGTTACTATCGTGATTTCGGCCTCGGCCGTTCGCGAGGGACGCTCCCGTTTCAGCTCGCCGGTAACGTCCGACACGGCGGCCTGGTCGAGAAGGCGTTCGGTTTGACGTTGAGGGAGTTAATCTACGACTTTGGAGGCGGCTCGGCATCGGGCCGGCCTATCCGGGCGGCACAGGTCGGCGGGCCACTGGGCGCCTACATTCCCCCGGAGTTGTTCGACACTCCGCTGGACTATGAGGCCTTTACCAAGATCGATGGCCTCCTCGGACACGGGGGCGTCGTCGTATTCGATGACACGGTGGACATGGCAGCCATGGCGAAATACGCGATGACGTTCTGCGCGCATGAGTCATGCGGCAAGTGCACGCCCTGTCGAATCGGTTCCACTCGTGGTGCGGAGGTCATCGATCGCATTGTCGCCGGGACGGATCGCGAGGCGAACTTTTCCCTCCTCGACGAGCTGTGCGACACCATGGTGCACGGGTCGCTCTGCGGACTAGGAGGGCTTATCCCGATGCCCGTCCAGAGCGCGCTCAAGCATTTTCGGCAGGACTTTCTTCGAGAGCAACGGCCGGGAACGGGCGAGGGCCACTGATGCATTCCATTGACCACAACGATTTGGGAACGCCACCAGTCAACCACTCGACGAATGTGACAGTCGACATTGACGGCACGACGGTGATTGTCCCTGCCGGGACGTCGGTCATGCGGGCGGCGGCCCTCGCCGGAACGTCGATTCCGAAACTCTGCGCGACAGATTCCCTGAAGAGTTTCGGCTCGTGCCGCCTCTGCCTCGTCGAGATCGAAGGGCGGCGCGGATATCCAGCGTCATGCACGACACCCGTCGCAGAAGGGATGAGTGTCAAGACCGACACGTCCAAGCTCCGTCAGCTTCGACGCAATATGGTTGAGCTATACGTCAGCGATCACCCGCTCGATTGTATTGACTGTCCGTCGAACGGGCACTGCGAGCTGCAGGATGTGGCCGAACGCCTCGAGGTAACCGAAAGCCGCTATGGCCTCGCCGGGGCGCGGCGCGAGGCGGAGCGCGATGTCAGCAATCCCTACTTCGCCTTCGACAACTCGTTATGCATCGTCTGTTCGCGCTGCGTGCGCGCCTGCGACGAGATTCAAGGCACGTTTGCGCTGACGATACAGGGCCGGGGCTTCAACTCCAGGATCGCCGCCAGTCAAAACCAGACATTTCTGGAATCGGAATGCGTGTCCTGCGGCCAATGCGTCGAAGCGTGCCCGACTGGCGCCCTCGAGGAAAAATCAGTCATTGCCATGGGCGCTGCCGACCGCGCGGTCACGACGACGTGCGCCTATTGCGGCGTCGGCTGTTCGTTCAAAGCCGAAATGCAAGGCTCACACGTCGTGAGGATGGCTCCCAACCGCGATGGGCATGCCAACCACGGGCATGCGTGTGTAAAAGGCCGGTTTGCCTTCGGCTACGCCACACATCCCGATCGAATCGACACTCCGATGATTCGGAAGCGCATCACCGACGAATGGAACAAGGTCTCGTGGGACGAGGCTATTGCGTTCGCCGCCTCCGAGTTGCGGCGAATTCAGTCCCAGTACGGCAGGGACGCAATCGGCGGAATCACGTCGTCGCGTTGCACGAACGAAGAAACGTTCCTCGTGCAAAAGATGGTGCGGGCCGCGTTCGGGACCAACAATGTCGACACGTGCGCCCGTGTGTGTCATTCCCCGACGGGCTATGGCCTCAAGCATACGATTGGAGAATCCGCCGGTACGCAGGCATTTGACTCGGTGATGCAGGCCGATGTGATTTTGCTGATCGGCGCCAATCCAACCGAAGGTCATCCGGTGTTCGCCTCCCGGATCAAACAGCGCCTGAGGCAGGGAGCGCAATTGATTGTGGCGGATCCACGGGCTATTGGCCTGATCCGCGCACCGCATGTGGAAGCGGCGTTCCACCTTCAGCTGCGGCCCGGAACCAACGTCGCGCTCATCAATGCGCTTGCCCACGTTGCCGTCACCGAAGGCCTCGTGAAGGCAGATTTCGTGGCGGCCCGCTGCGAATCGGCTTCTTTTGAGAAGTGGAAGGCGTTTGTCGCCGACGAGCGAAACTCTCCAGAAGCGACCGCGTCGATCACCGGCGTCGATCCGCGCCGCGTGCGCGCCGCGGCACGGCTGTATTCAACGGCTCGCAATGCGGCCATTTACTATGGCCTCGGCGTCACGGAACACAGTCAAGGGACGACCATGGTGATGGGGATCGCGAATCTCGCCATGGCCACCGGTAATCTCGGACGAGAAGGTGTCGGCGTGAGCCCGCTGCGCGGCCAGAACAACGTTCAAGGATCGTGCGATATGGGGTCGTTTCCCCATGAGCTCAGCGGCTATCGCCACATCTCGGACGCGCCCACGCGCGCGCTGTTCGAGACCGACTGGGGCGTGCCGCTGCAGGCCGAGCCGGGTCTTCGCATCCCCAACATGTTCGATGCGGCGCTCGATGGATCATTCAGGGGGTTGTACGTCCAGGGCGAGGACATCGCGCAATCGGATCCGAACACGACGCACGTGTGCGCCGCTTTGTCGGCCATGGAATGTGTGATCGTCCAGGATCTGTTCCTGAACGAGACGGCGAAATTCGCTCACGTCTTCCTGCCGGGTTCTTCGTTCCTGGAAAAGGATGGCACGTTCACCAATGCCGAGCGCCGCATTGGCCGCGTGCGGAAGGTCATGCCGGCGCTTGCCGGCTACGAAGACTGGCAGGCCACCATGCTCTTGTCCAACGCTCTCGGATATCCGATGCACTACGCGCATCCGTCGGAGATCATGGACGAAATCGCCAGGCTGACGCCAACATTCCGCGGCGTGACGTATGAGAAGCTCGATCGGCTTGGCAGTATTCAGTGGCCGTGCAACGACGACGCGCCGGATGGAACCCCGACAATGCACGTCGGGGAGTTCGTGCGAGGGAAGGGGCGGTTCTACGTCACCGAATACGTGCCGACCACCGAGCGCACGTCGTCGAAGTTTCCACTGCTTCTCACCACCGGCCGCGTGTTGACTCAGTACAACGTCGGCGCGCAGACGCGCCGGACCGACAACGTGATATGGCATAGCGGGGACCTGCTCGAAATTCATCCTGCTGATGCGGAAGCCCGCGGCATCGAGGATGGCGACTGGGTCGGTGTGTCCAGCCGAGTAGGCGCAACGCTCCTGCGCGCTCAGATAACCGAACGTGTGCAAGCGGGGGTGGTGTACACGACTTTTCACTTCCCCGAGTCGGGGGCCAACATTGTGACTACGGAAAACTCAGACTGGGCGACCAATTGCCCCGAGTACAAAGTCACCGCAGTACAGGCCATACGTGTTTCGCACCCGACCGAATGGCGGCAGCGTCAGCTCCTGAAGACGACTCAGGAAACCCATGCAGGGAGCACACAGACTGCGCCGGTATGAACATCGATCGTCTCGTGACGATGGCGAATGAGATTGCGTCATTTTTCGGATCCGAGGCGAACGCAGACCTCGCGGTAGAAGGTGTGGTCAACCATCTCACCCGCTTCTGGGAACCGCGGATGAAAAGGGAGATCGCTGCCCATTTCCGCCAGGGCGGATCCGGATTGACGCCGGTCGCCGCCGCGGCGGTTGCGATCCTCGCCGAACGTTACTGAGCGACCTGCCGACTCCTTCCGACTCCCCGACTCTTTCCGATTAGAACTTATAGTTCAGCGCGACAGACGAAAAAGGGCCAGCAAACGCTGGCCTTTTTTTGCGTACGTCACGGAAAAAGCTACCCAATAGCTAACCTTCCGCATCAGGTGCGCGCTGACCGCGTTGACATTCTTAGCGCGCTAAGGATTTGAGCGCAGTCCTGCCGATGCGCTGGCACGCTCGCCCACGTATCTGGCCGCGTCTAGGCAGCGCGGTCGGCGTCGGGGCCGAGCGTCAGTCTTCCTTTCCTACTGCACGCGTGGTGCTGACGGCCTGAGGCTGTTCGGAAATGGCGGGTGGAAGCTTGACCAGAATCAGCAGCAATAGCTCGGCACTAGATTTCGACGGACCGCTCTCGCAGGCATTCGGCGCAGCGCCATACCGTGAGGGTGCGTTCCGCCCGAACGGAGACGCCCACCACCGTCATCACGACGCTCGCGCAGTTCACGCAATTGGGCCGGTCGGCGGGCAGAGCGCGTTCGGCTAGCTGGGGAAGCATCGGTCATGACGGGCGAATCCGTTGAACGCCATCTTTCAGTAGCCGTCAGGCCCGAGGAGGTGTAGTGTCGGCTGTTGTTTTGGATGGATACTCGCTTCTCAATCGTTGACTCACAAAAAGGGAGATACATGCCGATCACTGCCTTCAACAGTTTCACCGATGGCCTCGATCCGAATCTAAGGAGCCGCGAACACTTCATTGCCAACATCAACTTGGAGGACGACCGGCTCTGGGTTCCATATGCGGAAGGTGTATGGTTCCAGCCGTGCTGCTTTAATGTCACCTCTGGAGGATTCAGCGTTGTTCTGAAAGGTCTCCCCGGCGCCAAGTTGGGCATTCACTACCACGTTGGCACCGTTCGTGGCTATACGATGCGTGGTCACTGGCGGTACCTGGAGCATGACTGGGTTGCAAAGCCCGGAACATTTATCTACGAACCCGCCGGCGAGGCTCACACGCTGGTCATCACCGACGACTCACCGGAACCTGCGCTGATTCTTTTCATGGTCGAGGGCGGACTCATCTATCTGGACAAGGCGGTCAACGGTGGCTTTGCTGCCTACGAGGATGGATTCACCGCACTTGAGCTGACTCGAAAATACTATCGTGAGGCAGGTCTGGATGTGCGCCAACTAGACCGGTTAGTTCGCTAATTGAGAGACGCGGTGTAATAAGGGCATGGAGCCGACGGCGCAGAAGTGCGCCGCGGCGCATCGTCAGGTTTCGGTCGAGTGCATCACGCTCCGCGTAACGCCGGCAATGGAGGCGGGACTCGCCGACCATGTCTGGAGCATCGAAGAAATCATCGCCCGCAAACCTACGGCTAACCTGAGACACGGTATGAGCGTGTACGAGAAGAAATGAGGTAAACGCAGAGATCACCAAACACGCTGGTTTTGCTAATGAAACAGCGTGAGACGACACGAGACGCAACGAGGCGGTGTGACTGATCTAAAACTTATAGTTCAGTGCCAGCCGCGGGAAGCGGCCCACCATGATGTTCGTCACCTGTCCGAGGCTCGTGCCGACGGTGTTGTTGATGCCCCGGATTGCGTTCGAGTTGAGCACGTTGAACACGTCAACCTGCAGCGTGATGACGTGGTTGTTGCGCCGGAAGTTCTTGCGCACGTTGATGTCGAGCTGATTCCACCGATCCATGAACAACGAGCCGGGCTCGTTGAGTACGACCGATTCCGACTTCGTCCGCTGGGCTCCCGGGAAGAGCGCCGCGTCCGGCGTCCAGGAGATCACGCGCTCGGATCCCGCATAGCTCTGCAGGACCCCGCCGAAGTCGAAGCCCTTCGGCAGCGCGTAGTTGCCTGCCAGCTTGAACTCGTGGCGCATCGGGTAGTTGAAGTTCGTCTGGTCGCAGAAACGTCCGCCGAATGATGCCGCCACGCCGGTGGTGGCATCGCTGGCGCTGAACTGGCCGGTCGAGGTCGGTCCGTTCGGGTTGTCGTCGGTGTCGCACCAGCGCTGCAGCGTATTTTCCATCGTCCAGCTGCCGAACAGCAGCGCGCCGCCCGGAAGCCGTGTGCTGAAGTTCGCTTCGAAGCCCGTATACCGCGTTTCGTTGTCCGTGTCGCTGCTGTCGATGACGCCCGAGTTGAACACGCCGCCCTTCGACGCGACCAGGTTGTACATCGTGACCGAGCTGTTCGGATCGACGACCTCCGCAACATCCGGGTCGCGGTTGATGTTCGACGCCGGCAGCGGGAGCACGAACGACGAATAGTCGGCCAGGGTGATGTGCGGACGATCTTCGAACCACATGTCGGCGATCTTGCGCTTGTAGAACATCGCGCCGACGGCGAGGCGCGGCAGCACCTGGTGCTGCACGCCCGCGGTGAACTCGTCGTTGTACTGACGCTGCAGATTCACCGGCGTCCGGTCTGCGCGCGTCGGCGCGCTGAAGTTGCCGTTGCTCGGGCTGGTGCCGATCTCGTTGTCCTGGGCGACGCCGTCGCAATCGCTCGGCAGCACCTTGGCCCCGGAGACGTTGCAGGCGATGGCGCCGACGCGGCGGGTGTTCGTGCCCGGAATGAGATCGAGGTCGAACCACTGACGGTTCTCGCTGCGCTCGCCGGCCTTGCCGTACGCGCCCGCCGCGATGTCGCCGTCGTAGTTGCGGTAGTACTTGCTCCAGCTGGTCTTCAATGCCGTCCGGCCGTCGCCGAACAGGTCGTAGACCGCGCTCAGGCGCGGCGAGTAGTCGGCACCGAAGTCGATTAGTCCTTCCTCTTCTTCGATGAAGCGCGCCGGCGCAAACCGTCCGGCGGCCATGCTGCTTTCATACATGCCGGTCTCGATCCAGTTGACGCGCACACCGGGATTGACCGTCAGGCGCTTGAACGTCCAGCTATCCTGCGCGAAGACGCCGACATCGTAGGCGACGTAGGCGGGCTGAATCGTCGGGTTGTTGAAGACCGCGACCTGGTTCGCGAGGTTGTTGTTGTAGCTCACCGTCAGGTGCCCGTTGCGCGTGTTCTTGCGCTGGCGGCCGGGGCCAAAGGTGTTTTCGAGGCCGATCTTGATATTGTGCGAGCCGGTGACGTACGACGCGGACGTCTTGAACACGTTCCTGACGCTCTCCTGACGTTGCGCGCGTGTCGTGTTCCATGTCGTGCAGCCCGTCGAGTAAGCGCATCTGTCCGGGAAATTGGTGTTCAACGCGCTGTCGCCGGTCTGGGCCGTGGCGATCCATGCGGGCGAGAAGATGGCGTCTTCGGCGAGCTGCGCCGGTGACCCGGTCGGAGGGCCGCCCTTCCAGTAGAACTCCGCGAACGAATATCCGGCTTCGAACAGCCAGTTGTTCGTCACGGGAGCGGTGACTTTGATGTTGCCGATCGCGTGATGCGCGTTTTTCGGGTCGCGCTGCTCGCCGGCGCGCACGTCGGTGCCGAAGCCGATCGAATGGCCCTTCTTGTGCCACCAGCGCTCGAAGAAGCCGGCGATTTTGTACTTCTGCGTTGCCTGCCACGTCAGCCGCGTCGCCAGGCTGCGGACGTACAGGTCGTTGGTCGCCTTCAACGTTTCGCCCGACGCCGTCGTGACGTACTTCGGCACGTTGGCGATCGTCGTCTCGGTCGACTGGTGGCGGGCCGAGAAGATCCACCACAGCCGGTCGCGAAGGATGGGGCCGCCGAGGGAGGCGGTGAACGCTTCGAGATGGTCGATACCGTTGGCCACCGCGAAGTTGCGCGAGCGCAAGTTGTCGTCGATGTTGTTCGCCAGCCAGGTGCCTTTCGTGCCGCCCATGAATGCCGAGCCGCTGAACTGGTTGCCGCCGTCCTTGAGAATCATGTTGAGGCGAACGCCGCCGCCGCCGGTGTCGGCGGGAATCGACGACGTTGTCACCGTCATTTCCGACTGCAGCGTGTCGTCGAAAAAGCTCTGCGACCCGCCCTCGTAACTCTGGATCGACATGCCCTCGACCTGCTGCTCGCCGTCGAAGCCGCCCAGGCCGCGGGCGCGCAGGCCGACCTGCTCGGTCGTCTGAATGCCGCCGACATCGGGAGTTCCAGGTTTTACGCCGGCGGCGAGGACGCCGAGGCCCATGACGTTGCGTGAAATCGGCAGCGTGTCGATGACGTCGCGTGCGATGACCGTGGTGCGCGACGCCTGCTGGACGTCGACCTGCGGCGCGGTGCCCGAAACGTTGATGGTTTCTTCGAGGGCGCCGACCGCCATCTCCGCGTTGACCGTCGCGGTGAAGTTCGAGGGCAGGCTGATGCCCTCGCGCACGACCGTGCCGAAACCGGTGAGTGAAAAGGTGAGCTTATATGTGCCCGGGCGCATCGCTTCGAAGCGGTAGCGGCCCTGGTTGTCGGTCACGACCGAGCGCGCGCCTTCAATCATCGCGGGACTGGTGGCTTCGACGGTGACGCCGGGAAGCACGCCTCCGGAATCATCCGTGAGCAGACCAACGATCGCGCTCTGAGCTGAAGACACTGCCGGCAGGAGGAAAAGCATAGCCAGACCAAGCAGGATCCCCAGACCGAGTCTCTGCTTCATACTGCGTACCTCCGTAATCCGAATGTGAAAGGTGTGAGGAATTCTAGCGCGCCTAAATTGGAAGTCAAACCTATACTGTCGCAGTTTCTTGTAACTTTACCGGTAACGGGGATTTTGGATCTTATACGGAAAATTGGCCAATCACCGGGGCTTCTACGAGCGGCGGATATTACCGAAACTCATCGACTTTGCGATGACGCGCGAGGAGGTAACACAGCTGCGCGCCGGACATGTTCCTGCGGCTCGCGGCGTCGTGATCGAGGTCGGCATTGGTTCGGGTTTGAACCTCCCGTTCTACACAGACGCCGTCACCAGACTCTACGGCGTCGATTCCTCAGCCGAATTGCTCGAAATGGCGCGCGCCCGCGCGGCACAGCAACCGTTTCCAGTGGACCTTATCCAACAGGATGCCGCCCGGGTGCCGCTCGCCGATGCGTCTGTCGATACGGCCGTGGTGACGTGGGCGTTGTGCTCGATTCCCGATGCCGGGGCAGCGCTGCGCGAAATACGGCGCGTGCTTGCGAGCGACGGGACGTTCATTTTCGTCGAGCACGGGCTTGCCGCGGATGGCGGCGTGCGGACGTGGCAGAACCGGCTGACCCCGGTGTGGCGGCGCTTCACCGGCGGGTGCCACCTGAACCGGAAAATCGATGATCTCGTACGCGATGCGGGGTTCACGATTACCAACCTGCGTACCGGCTATCTTCCCGGCCCGCGCGCGTTGACGTTCATGTACGAGGGCATGGCCCGCAAAACACGATGACGCGACCACGAACCACGAACCACGAAGAGACTATGAGCGGGCCGAGCGATTAAGCTCCTGAGGTGTTCAAAGCCAAAAGGAGGCTTGTGATGATCGCAGCGACCCGCCCGGAGATGAGTGTAAACGAACCGACGTTGTACGTGGCGTTCGAGTTGGGGAAGAAAGACTGGAAGCTCGCGATGACGGCAGGATTCTGTGTGGAGCCGTGGGTGCGGACCGTTCCGAGTGGCGATCTTCGCGCGGTGGAGCGTGTGCTGCGAGACGGGCGGCGGCGGTTCGGGTTGGCGGCCGGCACGCTGGTCATGAGCTGTTATGAAGCGGGGCGCGACGGCTTCTGGATTCATCGCGCGTTGACGCAGCTGGGCCTGCGCAATCGCGTGGTGGATTCGGCGAGCATTGAGGTGAATCGGCGGGCGCGGCGCGCCAAAACGGATCGCCTCGACGCACTCAAGTTGGTGCGCATGCTGGTGCGAGTCTGTTACGGTGAGCAGCGCGTGTGGAGCGAGGTGCGTGTCCCGACCGTGGCGGCCGAAGCGGCGCGCCAGGTGAGTCGGGAACGGACGGCGCTGACGCAGGATCAGACGCGGCTGGTGAATCAGATGCGCGGTTGGCTGGCGACCTGGGGAGCGACACTGCCGGCGCGCCGGCGCGGAGACTGGTGGACGCGTGTGCGCGATTGGGCGGGCGCGGCCCTGCCCGCGGAAGTGCACGCGCGGCTCGCGCGTGCCGATCGGCGCCTGCAGGGCCTCGAGGCGCAAATTGCGGAGCTCGACACCCAACAGCAGATCGCGGTGACAACCGCGGCACCGACGAGTGCCTGTGCGGCAGTTAGTCCAGCTGAAGGGTGTGGCGACCACCAGCGCGTCGGTGTTGCTCGAGGAAGGGCTCGTGTGGCGGGCGTTCCGGAATCGGCGGCAAATCGGCGGCCTGCTCGGCTTTGCGCCGACCCCGTACGACAGCGGGGACTCGGCGCGGGAGCAAGGGATCAGTCGCGCGGGCAATGCGCGGTTGCAGGCGATCAGTATTCAGCTCGCGTGGAATTGGGTGCGGTGGCAACCGGCCAGCGCGCTCACCCGGTGGTATCAGGCGAACTTTGGCACGGGCAAACGGGCGAGACGAATCGGGATCGTGGCCGTGGCCCGCAAGCTGGTCATCGCCCTCTGGCGGTACGTGACGCTCGGTGTCGTCCCTGAGGGCGCCATTCTGAAAACCGCGTAAGCGCGGATCGCCATGGGCGTCTCACGCGTGCGGCGCGTACGGTTCGCGTAGGGTTGCGTGACGCGACCGCCACGAAGAAGGTACCGCCGTACTCGTGTCCGGATTGAGACTGCACAGTCTCTGGGAGCCGCGCGCAGGCCGTGCGAGCTCGGATAGAAGACGAGCGCTGAGTCTTGCACTCATGTCGCATCGCCGGACCCGCGTGAGAGGGGTTTCGTACGCGCCTCAGCTCTGCTGGTGCGCAGCGCCGCCTGCGCGGACCGCTCATGAGTGGGCGGTCTGCTCGGCGGCCAGTACGCGCGAGCAGATGATTGAATGGGAGCTTGACAGCGGCCCGCAACATAGAAGACGCGAAGACACGAAGACGCGAAGACACGAAAAGGGCAAACGCGAAGACGCGATGGCGCGATGGAATAAACCACGATGACGCGATGAACGCGATGGGTTGGCCGCCTTGCCACGGCTGCCGGCAGACGGATCCGACGGCCGCGTTCACGGGACCACGAAGGCACGAAGGCACGATGACGCGACCACGAACCAAGAAAAACGAAGACGCGATGGCACGATGGAATAAACCACGATGACCGATGGCGCGATGAGCGCGAACTCACGAACCTACGAAATTCGCCATTAATATTGAGCCCATGCCGTCGATTCGACTCGCCTCCGCTGCCGACGCCTCCGCGATTGCCGCCATCTATGCGCCGTATTGCGAGCGGAGCGCGATCTCGTTCGAAGAAATCGCGCCGACGGCTGACGAGATGGCGACGCGCATTGCCCGAATCGGCGCCGACCGCCCCTGGCTCGTCCTCGAGGACAACGGAACCATCGTCGGTTATGCCTATGCCGCCGCGCACCACGAGCGCGCGTCCTATCGATGGTCTGTCAGCACGGCGATCTATGTTGATGGCGGCCACGCGCGTCGCGGCGCCGGGCGCGCATTGTATTCCACGCTGTTCGACGTGCTGCGCCTTCTCGGCTACTACAAAGCTACGGCAGGTATTACGCTGCCCAATGCCGCGAGCGTCGGGCTTCACGAGTCGTTCGGGTTCAGGCTCGTCGGTATCTATCGGGACATCGGGTTCAAGTTTGGTGGCTGGCACGACGTCGCCTGGTATCAGATGGCGATTCAGCCGCCTTCGCGCGATCCGCTGCCGCCTCGTTCGATTGCCGAGCTGCATGGGACGCCCGAGTGGAACGCCGCGGCAGCGCGAGGGATGGTGAATTGGAAAAGCAGAGTCAGCGGGAGTCTTGAACACGGAGAGAGAAAGAAGTACATTGCTCCTGATCTTCTGATCTCCTGTTTGAACTTTTGCATTCACCTTGGGAATTTGCGGTATGCCAAGAACAATCAGCGTAGACATTCAGCAGGACGGACCGTCCACAGGGAAAGCGACAGCCAGGTCGCACACGGTGTTCGTGGACCGGCCGAAAGAGAAAGACGGCAACGATCGCGGCCCGCTCGGTGGGGAATATCTGCTCGTCTCGCTGGGCGGATGTTTCCTCAGCACCTTGCTCGCGGCGGTGCGCACGCGCGAGGCAGACATCTCGAACGTGCACGTCGCCGTGGCTGGAACCGTCGGCGGAGTCCCTGAGCGGTTCGAGACCATGACGCTTCGCATTTCCGCGAAATACAGCGACGAAGACCTCATGCGAAAGCTGATATTGGTCGCCGAACGTGGATGCCTGGTGACGAACACGCTGAAGGACGCCGTGGCCATATCGGTCACTCTCGAAAAATCATCGTGAGGCCGCGACAGTTCGTGATCGCTTGTGTCCTGTTTGCGGGCGGCGCTACTTCCGCGCAGGCGCCCGCGACGATCGACAGTGCCGCGTGGCTACAGGGATGCTGGGAGCTGAAGGCTGACAACAGAACCGTCGAAGAGATTTGGACGCCGCCGAAAGGCGGCAGCATGATCGGCGTGAGCAGGACGATTCGGGACGGGAAGCTGACGCAATACGAAATGGTCGTGTTGCGAGAGCAGGGAGACAAACTGGCCTACGTCGCTCATCCTTCAGGGCAATCGCCGGCTACGTTTCTGTCAACCCAGGTCAGCGATCGGGAGCTGCTTTTCGAAAACCCGGCGCACGACTTTCCCCAGCAGGTCGGTTACAGACGCGACACGCGCAGGTTGCTCGCATGGATCAGCGGGATCGTGAACGGCAAACCGAGGCGAACAGAGTTTCAGTACGCTCGCGTGCCGTGCGCGCTGGAATAGTCGCCCGCAGCCACGGCTGGTTCAGGCGATCTTCTGGAGCAGCGGTCGGCTTGCCTTAACCGCCTGCCGCGACTGGAAGCGGATGACCGGTCGGCGGGAATCCACTGTCCAGCCTGGAGATTCGTGGCCGCACCCGACACACTGGAGATAGACCCGGTTCTTTTCGAAGTGCAGATACTCTTCGTGCCCGCGTATTGCGCAAATCAACCGTCTTACAGAACTCATAACAACATCCCTGCTATATAAGACGTAAAGCCCCCCACCAACGGTTCCCCTACATGGAGTTAACGTTGGAAGACCCGAAACCAAACAAACGAAACGAGATGGCGCTGCGCGACGCCACGGACCGGGACGTGCCGGCCCTGCTCGAGGTCCTGCTGGCTGCTTTTCTCGAGTACCAGCAGGTCCTCGAGCCCCCGTCAGCGTCCCATACTGAGACACTTGAAACCGTAGGCAGGCGTCTCGGTCGTGGCCGGGCGGTAGTCGCTGAGATCCAGAACCAAATCGTTGGTTTCGCGTTTTACGAGGTGCAAAACGACGGTCTCTTCTATTTCAGCCGGTTGTCGGTGTTGCCGGCATTCCGGCGCCGTGGGATCGGTCTCGCCCTCGTGAAATACATCGAGAGCCGCGCTGGCGAATCGAACGCGCCGGGTGTACGGCTTGGCGCGCGTTTGCAGCTCCCGCATCTCATCGTGCGTTACGAGAAGATGGGTTATCGGATTGCCAAATACATGACGCACGATGGATACACGCAGCCCACTTATGTGTACATGGAGAAAATAGGCCTAAGGCCTGGGGCCTAAGGCCTAAGGCTTGAGGAGGGTGTATGTGCGCACCGGCAGTTCTTGAAAGCGTCGAGCGGGAGATGTCGCGCCGTGGTTTCATCGGCGCCGTTGCAGCGTGCGCGGCGGCAGGAAGTTCGGCGGCACTGGCGCAGTCTGCCGTCCGGATGCCGAAAGGTTTCCGTGATGTCGTCGATCTCACGCACCTCTTCTCGCCCGCGCTTCCTGTGTATCCTGGCTACAAGGCCCTCTCTGTTCGCGAGCGGTTCTCCGTCGCGCGCGACGGATTTTCGGCGAACGAAGTGACCTTTGACGAGCATACGGGCACGCATGTCGACGCGCCGTCGCATTTTTTTGCGAGCGGAGCGCCGGCCGAGCGCCTCGAGCCGGGACGTCTGGTTGCGCCGCTGGCGGTCATCTCCCTCGTCGATCGCGCCACGCGGGATCCGGACACGCTGCTGTCGGTGGATGATGTGCTCGAATGGGAGAAGCGGCACGGCCGCTTGCCGGCGGGTGCGTTCCTGGCCATGAGCGCCGGATGGGACAGCCGTGCGGCCACCCCTGATCGGTTTCTCAACCGCGATTCGAAGGGCGTGATGCACGCGCCTGGATTCAGCGAGGCTGCTGCACGATTTCTCGTGGAGCAGCGCGACATTTCCGGAGTTGGAGTGGATACGCTGAGCCTCGATGGCGGATCGGCGCAGAAATTCGTCGCGCACATCGCCATTCTCGGAGCGGGGAAATACGGAGTGGAGCTGCTGGCCAATCTCGGCCGCGTCCCTCCCTCGGGCGCCACGGTCGTCGTCGGTGCGCCGAAACATGCCGGCGCGACAGGCGGCCCGGCAAGAATTCTGGCGCTTGTGTAGTGCGTCGATGACTACTAGCTACCGGCTCCAGACTACCGGCTAGCTACCAGCTATCGGCTACCGGCTACTGGCTAGCGTGTTAGCATGCCGCTTCTTATGAACATGAAGCCGATCATCGTCGCGGGCGCGATGATGCGCTGGCCGTCGCTGCCGTCGGCGCGCGCCAGGCGATTCCACAGGCGACCGGTCCGAATGCCGTGCGCGATCTGCGCGGGGCGGTCGACATCCACGTCCATTCCGATCCCGACAAAGTGCCTCGCGTGCTCGACGGAATCGAAGCGGTGCGGCAGGCGAAGGCGCGCGGCCTGCGCGCGATTGTGCTGAAGAGTCACTTCGATCCGACCGCGGGTCTCGCGTTGCTGGCGCGGAAGGCCACGCCAGGCATCGAAGTGTTCGGCGGCATCGATCTCAACCTGCCCGTCGGTGGAATGAACGTCCACGCGGTTGAACACATGGCGCAGGCCAACGGCGGCTTTGGACGCGTGGTGTGGATGTCCACGTTCGATTCGGAAAACCAGGTGCGCTCGGGCAAGGCCGCTCGTCCATTCGTCCGTGTATCGCAGAATGGCGCGTTGCTACCTGAAACCAAAGCCGTGATAGCGGCCATTGCGAAGCACAACCTGGTGCTCGCGAGCGGCCACGTATCGGCGGAAGAGGCGCTGCTCATCTTCGAGGAAGGACGCAAGCTCGGCGTGCGAGGAATGGTGGCCACTCACGGAATGTCGACCCCGACGTCTTTGACCGTCGAACAGGCCAAGCGTGCGACATCGCTCGGTGTGTTCGTGGAATTCACCGGCGATACGATGCAGGGCCCGAACGCGCGCGCGCGGGTCGATCGCATCGCCGCCGACATCCGCAGCATCGGCGTTGACTACGCGATCGTGTCGTCGGATCTGGGCAAGGGTGGCGCCGAGATGCCGGTAGATGGATTCGCCACGCTTCTCGAAGCGCTGCGGCAAAAGGGATTTTCCGATCAGGAACTGGATCGCATCGCAAAACAGAACCCGGCCAGGCTGCTCGGGTTGGACTAGAACGGCTGCCGGCTAGGAGACTGCGCATGAGACGTGTCCTCCTCGTTTTGTTGAGCGTCGTTGCGATTCTCACCGGCGGCGTCCACGCGCAGCTGCCGCACTCACCTCTGGTGCTCTATGCCGCGAACGGTCCGGAGTTGGCAACCTACGCGGTGCGGGCCTCCGATGCCTCGCTGACGAAGACCTCGAGCGTCGCGCTGCCGTTTGCGGTGCAATATGTCTGGCCGCATCCCGGGAAGAGGTTTCTCTACGCCGCATGGAGCAACGGCATGCAGGGCGACCGGCACGGCGTCACCGCCTTTCGTGTGGATTCGGCGAGTGGCGCGTTGTCGGTACATGGGCACTCAATCGAGATCCGCCATCGGCCGGTTCATCTCTCACTCGATGCGAATGCCTCGCACGTGCTGATCGCGTACAACAACCCGAGCAGCCTCAGCGTCCACACGCTGAACGCCGACGGTACCCTTGGCTCGGAAGTCGCGCAGCCCGCGCCCGTCGACGCCGGCATTTACGCGCATCAGATCCGCGTGCATCCCTCGAACAAGATGGTCGTCATGGTGACACGGGGTAATGGACCAACGCCCGGCCGTGCCGAAGATCCGGGAGCGCTGAAGATCTACTCGTACAACAACGGTGTCGTGACCAACCGTCAGTCGATCGCGCCGAATGGGGGCATCGGATTTCAGCCGCGTCATGTCGACTTCCATCCGACGCAGCCGTTCATGTACCTGAATCTCGAGCGCCAGAACCAGCTACAGGTGTACCGAGCTGCCGGCGGTGAGTCGATCGAGCCTAAAGCACTCTTTACGAAAGACACGCTCGATCACCCCTCGGCGAGCAAGCCGGCGCAGATGACCGGCGCCATCCACGTTCATCCGAACGGCCGGTTCGTTTACATCAGCAATCGCGCGAGCGGGACGACGCAGGTCGATGGCAAGGCGGTGTGGGAAGGCGGCGAAAACACGATCGGCGTCTATGCGATCGATCAGAAAACCGGCGAGCCCACTCGCGTCCAGAACATCGACACCGGCGGGATGCACGCACGCACGTTTACGCTCGATGCGCAGTCGGGAATCTTGATCGCGGCCAATCAGAACGCGGTAACTAAGCGGCATAACGGCACCGACACGCGTGTGCCCGCCTCGCTTGCGGTGTTCCGCATCGGCACCGACGGCAGGCTGTCTTTCGTGCGGAAATACGACATCGAGACCGGGCAGGGGAGCAGCCTGATGTGGGCGGGACTCGTTTCGTTGCCGTAGGGATTTGGGATTGGCGATTGGGGATTGGCTGAGTACGTATACGTAGTGTCCGGCTTTAGCCGGACCTAAAGGAGCATTGGATGCCTCGTCTTCTCGTCGCAGCGATGCTGCTGTTTGCTACGATGCCGGTCATGACTCAGGATCGGTTGCCGTCGATTCCACCAGAAAAGCAGACCCCGGAACAGCGGAAGGCCTCCGAGGCGTTTCGCGCCAATCGAAAACAGGACGTCTTTGGCCCGTTCGTGCCGCTCCTGCGCAGTCCGGAAGTGATGCTGCGGGCGATGGCGATGGGCGACTATCTGCGGTATCGCACGGTGTTTCCGGTGAAGCTCAACGAGTTCATCATCCTGATAACCTCGCGCCACTTCACGCAGAGCTACGAGTGGTACGTGCACTACCCGATCGCCCTGAAAGAAGGCCTGAGCCGCGACATCGCCGACGCGATCGCCGATGGGCGCCGGCCTGCCGGAATGGCGCCGGATGAAGAACTGATTCACGATTTCTGTACTGAGCTGCTGCGGAACCACAGCGTGAGCGATCCGACCTACGCGCGCGCCGTCCAGCGTTTCGGTGAGCAGGGAGCGATTGAGATGGTCGGCGTCGTCGCGTATTACACGTTTCAGTCAATGGTGTTGAACACCGCCCGGACGCCCGTGCCCCCGGGCGGCGCCACGCTGAAACCGTTCCCGAAATAATTCAACAGAAGATCAGGAGACCAGGAGGAATTTCTTCGAAAAGAATTCTCCTAATCTCCTGATCTCATCTGTTTGAATTCAGACGAGTTTGCACATCCAACCCGTGCCCGCGTCGCAGTACCACAGGACGCCGTTGCGATCCATGTCGAGCCCGTGCGGAACGGGATCTTCCTTGCTGAGCTGGATCTTCGAGACGGCGTGGCCGTCTTTGAGGTCCAGTTTGAAGATGGCCCGGTCGTCCGAGTTGATGACCCACAACATGCCCTTGTCGACCGCCATGCCGTGCGTGCGCGGCGTGCTGCCCGGGCCGGGAATGCTGCGGACGATCTCGCCTGTCTCCGGTTCCATCAGGAACACCTTGTTTGCCGCCGGCACGGCCATCCAGTATTTGCCGTCGAGCCACTTCAAGCCGTGCGCGCCTGACGGGGTATCGCCGCGCTCGGCGCTCATGCGCCCGTAGAGACCGGAGCCCGGCGTGATGAACGTCTTCAGCGTTTTGCCTGTCTTCGGATCGACTTTCAGTGTCTTTGGCGGGTCCTGTGCGTTCTTACCTTTTGTCGATCCAATCCACAACGCGCCGTTGCCGTAGGTAATGCCGCTGGCGTGCAGGGCTTCGGTTTGTATCTCGCGGATGACGCTGCCGTCTTCGGGCTTGATGAGGAACGCTTTGTTGGTTGGCTGATCGACCTGGTCGAGCACCCAGAGGCCCTCCGCCACGAACTGCAGGTCGTTCGGTTCCTTCGACCCCGCCACCTTGTACAGCTTCTCGACGCGCTTGGTAACCGTGGGAACTTCCTGCGCGCGCGCAACTCGTGTGGCGGCAACCGCGCCTGCAACGCCTGTGATGAACGCGCGCCGCGAGACTGCTCGATCCATGGTGGCCTCCTTCTGAGTTCTTGTCAGACCTGCGGATTCCGGGCAGTATAGCCCTGAATGCCGAAGAAATGGCCGTCAACGTATTTCGCCCTGTCTCTGCTGGCGCTGGCATGCTCGACGGGCTGCGGTGCAGCGGATCCCGCTGCTGAACATCCTGCACCATCCTCAGCCGACGCTCCGATCAGCGGGTATCAGGCCGAGGTGGCGAAATTCCGCCAGGACCGCGAGGCAACCCTGAAAGGTGATGCCGGCTGGCTCACGATCGGAGGGCTCTGGTTTCTCACGAAGGCTCAGACGACGTTCGGCTCCGACTCTTTGAACGACATCGTCTTTCCGGCGAGCGCGCCCGGACGTGCGGGAACCCTGGAGCTGAAAAACGGCAAGGTCACCGTCAGGGCGGCGGAAGGGGTCACGTTTCAACTCGAGGGACGTCCCGTGACGTCGATGGAGTTGAGGTCCGATGTTCCCGGCCCCGCGGATCGACTGTTACTCGGGAAGGATCTCCAGTTCTGGGTCCACAACAGCGGCGACCGGCTGTCGATCCGGTTACGCGATCAGAACAACCCGCTGCGTCGCGAGTTTCGCGGCCTCAGCTGGTTCCCTGTCGACGAGCGGTATCGCGTCGAGGCCACATACAAGGCATATGACAAGCCGGCGATTGCTGAGGTGCCGAACATTCTGGGCGACATCGACAAGGTGCCGGTTCCCGGCATCGCGACATTTACGCTGAACGGCCAGGAGTACAGCCTCGAACCGTTCGCCGAGCCGGGCGACCCGCAGTTCTGGTTCGTGTTCCGCGACCTCACCAGCCAGAAGGAAACCTATCCAGCCGCGCGTTTTCTCTATGCCGCCGCGCCGGTAAACGGAAAGATGATTCTCGATTTCAACAGGACGGTGAATCCACCGTGCGCCTACAACCCTTACACGACGTGTCCGCTGCCCTCGGAGCAGAACCGTCTCCGGACGCGGATAGAAGCCGGGGAGAGGCGGTATGAAGAGGGGGGAAGTGAAAAGTAGAAAGTGAAAAGTAGAAAGTGGAAAGTAGAAAGTGGAAAGTCGGCTACTCAACCCTTGGAATTGCCCCGTGCGTTCGTGAGGCAGGCGGTCAGCATTGCACAAATTTCGCGCGACTCACCTAACAGCGCGTCATCAGTGGCGATGTTGCCATCCCGCATGAATTCGAGCCATCCGACAGCCTCGTCGGACTCTTCGACGGCAATGCCAAGCTTCGCGATAAACTCAGCGCGCGACCGTCCGCGTTGCGACGCTCTGTAGTTTGCCCAGGTTGATGTCGCTGCTTTGTAATATTGCACGCCAGGAACCTGGGCGTCCGGTCCTTTCGGGAGCTTTCGATAGAACCTCAGAGCTGCCAGCGCACAGCGATAGGCTCTACGGACCAATTCGGGTGACGGCTTCATATGCCCGCGTGGTGCAGGAGACGCACCATCCAATGACAAGCCTATCCAAGGGATTTTTCGCTGGTAACGGAACCGGGATCGCATTTCTTAACCACGGCAACGACTTTTCACTTTTTCACTTTCTACTTTCACTTTCTACTTTCGACTCCATGACCCGTGAACTCCTAAACGCCTTCCTGATCATCCTTGGAATCCTGTCGGCCGGCCTTGGGTTGAGGGGATTTCTCCTGCCGAGCGGATTCATCGACGGGGGCGTCACCGGGGTGTCGCTGCTCGCCGCGTCGCTGACCGGTTTGCCCTTGTCGGTGTGGCTGCCGCTCATCAACGTGCCGTTCATCGCGATTGGCTACCGGCATATGGGAGGAGCGTTTGCCGTGCGCAGCGCGCTGGCGATCGTGGCGCTCGCGGTGGTCATCGCGGTGCTGCATTACCCGATCGTCACGCAAGACCGCGTGCTGACGGCGGTGTTCGGCGGGTTTTTTCTCGGCGCCGGGATTGGGCTGGCGGTTCGCGGCGGCGCTGTGCTCGACGGCACCGAGATCGCCGCGCTCCTCATCAGCAAGCGCAGCACGATCCTGCGCGTTGGCGACGTCATTCTGTTGTTCAACGTCCTCCTCTTCGTCGTGGCGATGGCCGTGCTCGGCGTCGAGTCCGCCCTTTATTCGATCCTGACCTACCTGACAGCGGCGCGGACGCTCGATTTCGTCATCAACGGCATCGAGGAGTACACGGCGATGACGATCGTGTCGGCGCGAAGCGCCGAGATTCGCGACGCGATTACTGGAATTCTCGGGCGAGGCGTCACCGTCTATCGCGGCCGCCGCGGCTTGACCGACGTGGAGCAGGACATCCTCTACTGCGTCGTCACGCGTCTCGAAATCGGCAAAATCAAGGCGATCGCACGTCGCATCGACGAGAGCGCTTTCATCGTGTCTCACGGGCTGGCAGATGTGGAGGGCGGAGTAGTCAAGCGCAGCGCCCTGCATTAGAATTCCTCACCGGCTTCAACAAACATGGTATCTGCCAACGGTGGGCCAGCGCCTACGGGCTCCTGGATACCGGGCTACTGGCTACCGGCTAGAAAAGGGGATCGCTCGTGATTGAAAGAGACGTGGCTCAGCCCAAAGCTGTCGCGCTTCCGGCCGGCCGGACGCTGCTCGATATGAATGCATACCAGTGGACGGTGCTGTTTGCCGCCTGGCTCGGATGGGGATTCGACATCTTCGACAGCCTTCTCTTCAATTACGTCGCGCCGAACGCCGTGCCGGTTCTGCTCGGCATTCCGCTGGGCACTCCCGCGGCGCGCACCGCCACGCTGCAATGGACCGGCATTCTCACTTCGCTCCTGCTCATCGGCTGGGCGATCGGCGGCATCGTGTTCGGCCGCGTGGCCGATCGGCTTGGCCGCACGCGGACGCTGTTGTTGACGATGATGATGTATGCAATCGGCACCGCCGCATGCGCTTTTGCGCCCAACATGGCGACGCTCGTGTTCTTCCGCATTATCGCGTCGCTCGGCATCGGCGGCGAGTGGGCGGCGGGAGCGGCGATGGTGGCCGAAGTCGTTCCGGAGCACCGCCGGGTCGAAGCGGGCGCTCTCTTGTACACGGCCGCGCCCGTCGGGCTCTTTCTCGCGACTATCGTCACCTATCAGGTGCAGGGCGTCTATTTCGCGGGCAGCCCGGAAGTCGCGTGGCGGTATGTGTTCCTCTTCGGCCTGCTGCCGGCAGCTGTCGCGTTTCTCGTGCGGTTGTTCGTGAAGGAGCCGGAGCGATGGAAGAACGCGGCGAGCCATGCCGCGCCGCCACAGCTCAGGGAGCTGTTCACGCCGCAATACCGCGCCATCACGATCAGCGGCCTGGCGATGGCTGTCGTCGCGCTCATCACGTGGTGGAGCTGCAACGCGTTCATTTCGGTCGTTGCCACCGGCCTCGCGGCCGAAGCGGCGGCCGGGCTGCCACCGGTGCAGGCCACCGCGCTGGTCGAGAGCTGGAAGCAAACCGCGGGCAACTGGTTCAACGTCGGCGGTCTGATCGGCACATTGCTCACCGTGCCCGCATCGAAATTCCTCGGCCGGCGGACCATGTTCATCATTTACTTCCTGGCGTCGGGCCTGGCGGTCCTCGCGGCGTTCGGGCTTCCGATGGAGCCGAGGACGCGGTTGTTCATGTATTTCCCGATCGGCCTGTCGGTGTTTGGCGTCTTCGGCGCCTTCACATACTATCTGCCCGAGTTGTACCCGACGCGTCTGCGCGGCACCGGCGCCGGCTTCTGCTACAACGCCGGCCGGCTGATCGCGGCGCCCGGTCCGTTCCTGGTCGGTGCCATCGCGTCCCGCGGCGCGGGCGCGCTCGGCGGCGCGCTCGAGGTGTTGTTCTACGTCGGGTTCGTGCCGCTGCTGGGACTGCTCGTCATGCCGTGGGTCATGGAGACCAAGGGGAAGGTGCTGGCTGATTAGCTCGGCGGTTACTACAATTGGGGCATGGCCCGGGGCTGGGACTCCAAGGCAATCGAAGATCAGCAGTCGGCGGCGGAAGCGGAGAAGTCGCGCCAATCCAGACCTGAATTGAGCGCGGGCGATCGCGACGTGCAATCGAAGCGGCAGGGCCTGACGCTGGCACGCGCGAAGATCCTGGCGGATCTCGACGCGGCGTCCGATCCCCGCTATCGGACGATGCTCAGCCAGGCTCTGGCGCACATCGACAGCGAAATCGACGCGTTGCCGGCGAAGACGGCGTCATCTCGCGTAGTAGATCAGTAGATCAGTAGATCAATAGTTCAGTAGATCAATCGTTCGATCACCATCTGATAGGAGGTTTGCGTATGGATCGCCGAGAATTCGTGCGGCTTGCAGGCAGTGGAATGGCCGCCGGCGCCCTTGCCGAAACCCTCGTGGAGGCGCAGGTTGCGAAAATGCCGAACCCCGCGAAACCCGGGACGGCGGGCTCGAACTCGAAAGTGAAGTTCAAGGTCGGCACGCAGCACGGCGATGACGATGCCACTCTCAAGGCGATGGCCGCCTTTGGCGTCAACAACATCTGCGGCAGCATGCCGTCGGCCAAGCTCGACGAGAAATGGTCCGTCGAGGCGCTGACGAAACATCGCGAGCACGTCGAGTCGTTCGGCATCAAGCTCGACATGATGCCCATCACGATGACGTCGGCGCCGATCGAGCGCGCCCAGATGCCGGCGATCTTCCTCGCCGGTCCCGATCGCGACAAACAATATCGACGACATCTGCACGCAGATCCGCAACTGCGCGAAAGCCGGCATCTTCGAGGTGAAGTACAACTTCACGATCGTCGGTATCCCGCGCTCCGGGCGCGTCAAGGGTCGCGGGCCGTCCACTTACAGCGAGTTCATCCTCGAAAAAGATCCCAACAAAGACAAACCGACGCTGGCGGGCAAAGTCAGCGCCGACGAATACTGGGGGCGCATCACGTATTTCCTCGAACGGGTCGTGCCGGTCGCAGAGGAATACAAGGTGAAGCTGGGGTGCCATCCGCAGGACCCGGGCGTGCCGCGCGGCTATCGCGGTATCGAAGAAGTGCCGCTGGCGACGCCAGCCGGATTGAAGCGGTTCGTGTCGATCAAGGAGAGCCCGTTCCACGGCCTGAACTTCTGCCAGGGCACGGTGTCGGAGCAGCTCGAAAAGCCGGGCGAGCAGATCTTCGACGTGATCCGCAGTCTCAAGGGAAAGATCTTCAACGTCCACTTCCGCAACATCGAAGGCGGATATCTGAACTTCCGCGAGAGCTTCATCGACAACGGCAGCGTGGACATGCTGCAGGCGGCGCGCGTCTACAAGGAAATCGGCTACGACGGCATGTTGATGCCGGATCACGTGCCGACCGTCGACGGCGATCCGGATCACAGCCAGGGTTTCGCATTTGCGCTCGGGTACATCAAGGCGATCATCGCCGCGGTGAGCTCCGAAGCGTAGACACGATTACAACGTAGTCACGAATACAAACAAGAGGTCAGAAGGTCAGGAGAATTCTTACAAAGAATTTCTCTGATCTCCTGGCCTTCTGTTTTTTGTACGCAATCTTCGTGCGTGGCAATCTGGTACGTAGTGTCCGGCTTTAGCCGGACCGCTCAAGGCCGGAGTCCAGTCTGCATAGCCGGGCCGTCTCGGCTTATATCACAGTAGAACAGTCCGCTGAGCCGGTCGAGGTACCGGAGGCCGCCAGCTGAATCACTTCGGCCAGGTGTAGCGCCTTGCGGCCCGTGGCTTGCGCGATCTGCTCGCGGCAGCTGAATCCGTCAGAGACGACGAGCGTATCTGCCGGTGCGCTGCGGACAGCGGGCAGCAGCACGCGCTCGCCGATCGCCATCGACACATCGAACTTGTGCGCTTCGAACCCGAAGGGCCCCGCCATGCCGCAGCAGCCGGCATCGGGCGCGCTCACCTGCGCTCCCATCTTTTTCAGCAGCGATTCCTCGTCGGTCATCTTCATGAGCGCCTTGTGATGGCAATGCCCGTGCAGCAGGACCTTGCGAGTGAGCTGCGGCGGCTCGAATTCGGGCGCGTGGCGCTCGAGGAATTCGCTGAGGAGGAACGTCTGCCTGCGCAACTTATCGGCGCGGGCGTCGGTGGGAAACAGATTGCGCAGCTCATCCCGAAACACCGACGCGCAGCTCGGCTCGAGCACCACCATCGGCACACCGGCATCGATGTGCGGCGCGAGGTGGTCCATGACGCGCCGCAGATATGCCTTGGCGCGATCGAGCATGCCGAAGTCGTACAGCGGACGTCCGCAGCATAGGTGAACCGATGGAACGCTGACGTTGAGGCCGGCCGATCGCAGCACCTCGAGCGCCGCACGGCTCGTCTGTGGATGGAAATAATTGTTGAACGTGTCGGCCCACAGAATCACGTCGCGCCGCCCGTCGGCGGCTCTCTGTCCCGGCGACGGCACGTTTGCCGCGCGCGCCCACCGGCCGAAGCTTGTCGCCGCCAGTTGAGGCATCGCCCGTTCAGGGGCGAGATGCAGCGCGCGCTTCACGAGACCGTTGAGCCCCGGCGCGTTCATCATGACGTTGGCCAGCTTAGGCGTGATCGAACCGAGTGAGGCCCATTTGTCGATCAACCCGAATGCATACGCGTGGAGAGGGCGCTTGTGCGAGCCGTAATAATGCGCGAGGAACTCGGACCGGTAGGTTGCCATGTCGACGTTCGTCGGGCACTCCGACTTGCACGCCTTGCACGAGAGGCACAAGTCGAGCGCGTCTTTCACTTCTTCGCTCTTCCAGGAATCCCGCAGCACCTCGCCCTGCAGAAGCTCCCACAACAGCCGCGCGCGGCCGCGTGTGCTGTGCCGCTCTTCGAGCGTCGCCATGTAGCTGGGGCACATCGTCCCGTAGTCGTGCTTGCGGCACTCTCCCAGGCCGATGCAGCGCAATGCCGCCTTGGCGAATGAGCCTTTGTCGTCGGGATACGAAAAAAACGTCGCCGGCTGCGCGGGGTTGTAGTCGGCGCCGAGTCGCAGGTTTTCCGTCGGCTGGTACGCGTCGATCAGCTTGTGGGGGTTCATGCGGTTGTGCGGATCCCACACGGCCTTGAACTCGGCGAACGCGCGCATCAGTTCGGGCCCGAACATCTTCGGCAGCAGCGCGCCGCGGGACTGTCCGTCTCCGTGTTCGCCGGAGAGCGATCCCCCGTAACGGATGACGAGATCGGCGCCCTTGTTGATGAACTCGTCGTACTTGCGGATTCCCGCCTCGGTTTCGAAATCGAAGCTGACCTGCATGTGGATGCAGCCGTGTCCGAAGTGTCCGTAAAACGCGGCCTGGTAACCGTATTCGTCGAGCAGTTGCCGAAGTTCCCGTAAGTACGGACCGAGCCGGTCAGGCGCGACCGACGCATCGTCCCAGCCTTCCCACCGGGGGAGAGATCCAGGGACCGCGGAAGCCGCGCGCGGACCGGATTCGCGAATTTTCCAGACCGCCTTTGCCTCTGCCGCGGTGTAAATCCTCATCGCGGGAGCGCCGGGCAGCTGAGACAGCTTCTCGACGAGGCGCGTCGCGGCGGCGCCGCTCTCGCTGGGATCGTCGGCGCCGAACTCCGCGAGGAGAATGCCTCTGCCTTCCGGGAGAAGCCCCAGATTCGGCGCTCCTTTCTGCTTCAGCCCGTCGATGATGCTTCCTTCGAAGCCTTCCAGGCCGATCGGCGCGGTTTCGAGTATCTGCGGCACATGATCGGCCGCGGCGAACGCATCCGGATACCCAAGACCCACGAGCACGCGATGCTGTGGGCTTTCAATCAATCGAACGGTCGCGCTCAGCACAATCGCGCACGTGCCTTCGGAGCCGACTATCGCTCGCGCGACATTGAAGCCGTTTTCCGGAAGGAGCTGCTCCAGGTTGTATCCGGACACGCGGCGTGGAATCTGCGGAAAGCCGCTGCGGATCTGCGCCGCGTAACTGTCGCGGATCGATCGCAGCGCGACATACACCTCGCCGCGGCGGCCGCCGGCGCGCACGATCGCGTCGAGCTCCGAATCGGATGTCGGACCCACGGTGAGCTCGGTGCCGTCGTACAACAGGACTCGCAGCGAGACGACGTTATCGACGGTCTTGCCCGAAATCAGCGAATGCGTACCGCACGAGTTATTGCCGATCATGCCGCCGAGGCTGCAGCGGCTGTGCGTAGACGGGTCCGGCCCGAATGTGAGGCGATGCTCCTCGGCTCTGCTCCGCAGCGTGTCGAGCACGACGCCTGGCTGCACGTGCGCCGTGCGGCTCTCGACGTCGAGGTCGAGAATCCGGTTCATGTACTTCGTGAAGTCCAGCACGACCGCGACATTGCAGCTCTGACCCGCGAGGCTCGTGCCCGCGCCGCGAGCGAGGATCGGCGCATCCAGGGCTCTGCACGCGGCCACGGCGGCATGCACGTCCTGATCGTCTTTCGGCACCACGACGCCAATCGGAACCTGACGGTAGTTGGAGGCATCGGTGGCGTATAGCGCGCGGCTGCCGCTGTCGAAGCGGACCTCGCCGCGGACGGTCCGCCGAAGCTCCTTTTCGAGCTCGGCGGCCCGGCCAAACGTGTCGATCGGTTTTGCGTGTGAGCTGAGTGGAAGTGGCTTCACCGCGCGGCAGACGCCGCTTCGGGTTTCTGCGCCGAAGCTGTCAGCGACTCCATCGCGGCAAGCACTCCGCCTGAACGGTGCGGGATGCCCGCAAGCGCGAGCCCCATTTCCACACCGCTGAGCGTTCCCGCCAGCGTCAGATCGTTGAACGCGCCGAGGTGCCCGATGCGGAACACCTTGCCCGCGAGCCTGCCAAGCCCGGTGCCGAGCGACATGTCGAACTGATCCAGGATGATCTGCCGGAGGCGATCGGCGTTGTGCCCGTCCGGCGTGTACAGAGCGGTGAGCGAGTTCGAATATTCCGCCGGATCTTCGGGAACCATGTCCAGTCCCCACGCCCTGGCCGCTGCGCGCGTCGCCGCACCGTGCCGCGCGTGCCGGTGCAGCACGTTCTCGAACCCCTCTTCATCCAGCATGCGCAGCCCTTCGCGCAGGCCGTAAAGAAGGTTCGTCGCCGGGGTGTAGGGGAAGAAGCCCGACTTGTTGGCCTTGAGCATCTCCTGCCACTCCCAGTACCGACCTGGGCATCCGCGCCTTGGCGTTCGCCGCAAGCGCCTTCTCGGAGATTGCGTTGAAGGCAAGACCCGGAGGAACCATCAGTCCCTTCTGGGAGCCGCAGACGGTGACGTCGATTTCCCATTCATCGTGGCGCACATCGATGGATGCCAGCGACGAGATCGCATCGACGATGAACAGCGCCGGGTGGCCGCTGCGAGTTATCGCGCGGCGAAGGTCCGGGATCCGGCTGACCACGCCCGTCGACGTTTCGTTGTGCACGACGACGACGGCCTTCAGCTCGTGCGCGGTGTCGTCCTTGAGGCGCTGCTCGAGGACTTCCGGACTGGCGCCACGCCGCCACGTGCCGGGCACATATTCGACGACGAGGCCGAGGCGCTCTGCGACGTATCGCCACGCGATGTGCGAGAACCAGCCCGTTTCGAAAATCAGGACGCGATCTCCGGGGGAAAGGGTGTTCGCGAGGGCCGCTTCGGCTGCACCGGTACCGGACGCAGGAAATATGACGACCGGACCGCGGGTTCGGAACACGCCCTTCAGGCGGTCGAGCACGTCGAGGCAGAGCTCGGCAAATTCAGGCCCCCGGTGGTCGATGGTTGCCTGCGAGATTTCCTTCAGAACCCGATCGGGAACATTCGTGGGACCGGGAATCTGCAGAAAGTGACGGCCTGTATGTGTCATATGTGAAAACCCTCGCGGACCGGTTGAAGTAGGACACTACTTTAATTCGTCTTGGCCGTCGGGCCCAACGCCGCCATGAAAGTGCTCCACGGCACCGGTTTCCCGTGCACCGGGGCGACGGTGGCAACGTCGAGTTTCATCCGCTGTATTTGATTGAAAAAGCTGCGCATCGCCGGCATCTGCGCCGGTTTCGGCGCTTCGTGCGTGTCGAACAGGTCGGCCTCGAATGCGATACGCTCGGCCGGCAGATACGCCATCAACATGCCCGCGACGTGCTGCAGCGGCTGCACGTAGAAGACGCGCAGAATGCGGCTGTTGTCGGTGATGACGAAATTTTCCTGAATCGCTTCGTAGTTGTAGCCCTCGGCCACTTCGGTGGGCGGCCAGAGGGAAAGAATGTCGGGTTTGACCGTCCTCGCCTTGTAAGTCAGGACGTCCCTGTTGAGCAGCTTCAAATTGATCATGTGCGTGACGACCGTCGCGCCAATGTGGTTGTAGGTCCGCAGCCCGCCGATGTGATCGAAATGCGGGTGCGAGCTGATCAGCCATCGTATCGGCTTATTCGGCGCCAGTTTTGCGACCTGTTCGATCACGGCGAGGCTGCGCTCCTCGCTGCCCGGCGCTTCGAAGACCGCGACAAAATCACGGAATTCAACCATGTAGCTGTTGGCAGGGCCGCCGCCAAGGTAATACACGCCGTCCGCCATCTTCTCTACCGCAACCTGCGCGGGGTTCGGCGGCTGCGCCTGTTTCACCGATTCGGGAACCGGAACCGGATCGCCGCAGGCGTTGGCCTGCACGTTGGCGAATGCGCCCCCGTAGGCATTGTGTCCGGTGCTCTCCGAGTAGAACTGCCAGTTGTCGTCCCAGCCCTGATGGGAGTGCCAGGTGATCGGCCATTGGGACGGACCGGCTGCTACGAATTCCGTCGACTCCTGCTCGATGTTGAAATCACCGAGCACGTTTTCGTTCACCGTCGCCTTGATCCGCGTGATGATGTTCTTGCTGTTGATCGTCGCGTCGACCCGAAACTTCCCGAGCACGGTAATCCCGACGACGTGCACCCTCTCCGGCATGACGACGTTGCCGTCGCGTCCTTTTTCGATTTGCTCCCATCGCCACATGGCCTTCGGGTTGGCGCCGGGCAATCTCGCGGCCTTGAGAAAACCGTGCGGGTTGAGCCACATATCGAGCTGATATACCTCGGCTATCTCGGGCGGAACCGCAACGGGCGCACCGTCACCGTCCATGTGCCAGGCGTATCGTCCGTTGACGATGTGCGTCTGGCGCGGGTGTGCCTGGGTCGGCGTGCCTCCCACCCAGCCCAGCCCGTATTTCCAGGACGCAGGATTGTTTCCGGGCTTACGGTCGAAGGTTTCTTTGCTCGTCCCGCTTTCCCAGTTGATCGTCCGCGTGTAGTTCGCCATCTCGCTGCGCTGCCAGTCGACGTTCACCGCGTTTTCAAACGTCTGACCGACGGGGCCGCTGTAGCCGGTGCCGGAAAACGTGATGCACCGCAGGCTCTGCTCGTTGATGGCTTTCGAGGCAGCCGCAAGGACCGGCGCGGGATCGACGAATCCCGCTGGAAACTGCTGTGCGGGGAGCTGGCCGCCCGCGAGCACGAGCAGGGCGAACAACACAGACAACCTCTTGCCCATCGAGCCTCCTGGAGGGCTGCATCATAGTCAGGCGAGGCATCGGATGTCCAAGGGTTTGGATAGTGTCGGAGCATGGACTACAACCCGACTTTGATGTAGAAAGCCCCGATGTCGAAAACTCCGATTAACCGATCGCAGGCTCGTTCGATGGTTGTCTCGCGGAAAGGCATCGTCGCCACCGAACATCCGCTGGCCTCACGCGCCGGCGCAAAGGTGCTGGACGAGGGAGGCCATGCGGTCGACGCGGCCATTGCCGCCAATGCCGTAATGGGTGTGGTCTGCCCGATGATGTGTGGCGTTGGAGGAGACCTTTTCGCGATCGTATGCGAGCCCGATGGGAAGATGTACGGCGTCAATGGCAGTGGATGGGCGCCGGCGGGGCTGACCCCGCAAGCGCTCGAGCGTCAGGGCTTCCACGGCATGCCGCAGAGCGGCGTGCACTCGATCACCGTTCCGGGGGCGGTTGGCGGGTGGTCGCTTCTCATCGAACGATTCGGCCGGATGCCACTCGGAAAAGTGCTCGATGCCGCCATAGCGCTGGCGGACGAAGGGTTTCCGGTTGCCGAAATCACCAGCGAAGAGTGGCACAACCAGGCGGAGTTCCTGCGCGGCGATCCCGGCGCTGAAAAGACGTTTCTTCCGGGAAGACGTCCGCTGGATCTGGGCGAAGTTTTCCGAAATCCCGATCTGGCGTGGACCTACCGGCAGATCGCCGCGGGTGGCCGCGATGGATTCTACGAGGGGGACGTTGCCCGGCGGATCGTCGATGGGCTGGCACGGCGCGGCTCCGCCATGGCGGCGGCGGACTTTTTGGAATTCAAGGCTCGATGGGCCGATCCGATCGCGACGTCGTATCGCGGCTGGGACGTCTTCGAGCTGCCGCCGAACGGTGCCGGCATCGCCGCGCTGTTGATGCTCAACATCCTCGAACACTCTCCACTCCGCGAGAACGGCCACAATTCGATCGATGCCTTGCACGCGCTAATCGAAGCGAAGAAGCTGGCGTACGCCGACATGCTGCAGTACGTCGCGGATCCTTCGTTCGCCGACGTGCCGGTCGAGGCGATGCTCGACAAGGCCTACGCGCGGGCGCGGGCGTCGCTGATCGATGCCTCGAACGCGCAGTCGCGCGTCACCGCCGGCGCGCTTTCACAGGCGCCGAGCGGGGTGCTCACAAGCGAGGGGGGCGATACGACGTATCTGGCAGTCGTCGATCGCCACGGCAGCATGGTGTCTCTCATACAGAGCAACTTCGCGAGTTTCGGATCGGGCGTCGTCGCGGAGGGGACCGGCTTTGCGCTGCAGAATCGCGGCGCGCTGTTCACGCTCGATCGCGCGCACCCGAACGTGCTCGCGCCCCGCAAGCGGCCGCTCCACACGATCATCCCCGCCTTCATGTCTTCTCGCGGGGGCCCCCCGCCCCGCTCGGAGCCGCTCGCTGGCGGGGGCCCTTCTCCCCGCGCCGCTCACGGCTCTAACACGCGCATCGCCTTCGGCATCATGGGTGGATGGAATCAGTCGCAGGCGCACGCCCAGTTCGTGTCGAACGTTGTCGATCACGGCATGAACATCCAGGCGTCGCTCGAGGCGGCGCGCTTCACGAAACTGTCGTTCGACGGACGCGACGTCGCTGTCGAGCGGCGCGTGCCAGATGCGGTGCGGCGCGGACTCTCCGCGCGAGGCCACGATATCGAAGTTCAGGGAGATTTCTGCAGCTTCATGGGCGGCGGACAAGCGGTGATGCGAAAGGATGCGGTGAACTATGGCGCATCCGATCCGCGCAAAGACGGAGCGGCTGTGCCTGAGTGACGACAATCAGAGTCCAAGGAGTCCATGGAGTCCATGGAGTCCCAAGAGTCCAAGATGCGCCTTACGTCTTGCGACGTGAAACACCTTGACCCTCTCCAAACGGGTCTATATCGTCGCGTTAAAACCAGCTCCAGCAATTATCCGTTCAGCCCGGAGGTCTTATGCGCGGTATCCGCGTCCTCATAACGTTAGTGGCTTTTGTTCTGGTGTTTGCAAGTGTGCTCCACGCGCAAGTCACCACCGCCACGCTGGTGGGGCTCGTCCATGATTCGAGCGGTGCCGTAGTGCCTGGCGCCACCGTCGTAGCGACGCATCAAGGGACCGGCGTGCCTCGCGAGGGGATTACCGACGAGCGAGGGGAGTTTGTTCTCTCTGCGCTGCCGACCGGGGCGTACTCGATACGAATCGAGCTGGCCGGCTTCAAGACTCTTACCAATCAGGGCATCGCGCTCGGCGCGGGGCAGACGGTGCGCAACACGTTCGTGCTCGAGCTCGGCACGGTCGCCGAATCCGTCACCGTTGCGGGCGAGGCGCCGCTCATCGAGACAGCCACGTCGACCGCGTCTGAGACGTTCGGAACGCAGGAAGTCAGGGAGCTGCCGGTAAACCGGCGGAACGTGGCGAATCTGCTGAACCTCGCGCCTGGCGTGTCGGTCGGCGGATCAGGCGGCGGGATGGTGAGCATGAACGGCGTCGCCGGCGGCGGCACGGCCATCAGCGTGGACGGCACCGAGGCGAACGCGAACCCGGAAGGCCGGGCTGTCAATCATTACGGCGGCCAGAACCAGATTTCGATCATGAGCCTCGACTCCGTCGAGGAAGTCCAGGTCGTCAAAGGCGTGCTCCCCGCGGAATACGGCGGCGTGGCCGGCGGCCAGGTCAACATGATCAGCCGGTCCGGTACCAACACCTTCCACGGCACCGCGTTCTACAACCTGCAGAATCTGAAGCTGAACGCGCGGACGTTCCTCTCGACAACGCCCAAGCCCGTCGGAACGTTCAATCAGTACGGCGGCACGCTCGGTGGTCCGATTTTCAGGAACAAACTGTTTTTCTTTGCGACCTACGAGGGGTATCGCGAAAACGTGCAGGTCGATCTCGTCGGCAACACGCCGAATCAGCAGACGAAAAATTCGCTGCTCGCCGCGTTGCCGTTTCTCGAGACCCAAATCTGGCTCGACACGTATCCGGCGCCGACCGAAAACATCGTGTCCAATGCCGGCGTGGTCGATCCGAACCGCGGCAGATATCGCGGCCTTGGAACGCGGCGGCGTACCGAAAATCACATCGTCGCAAAAGGGGACCTCTCGGTTAGGAACGGCGCCAATCTCGCGGTGACCTACACCCGGATGAGACCGTGGACCCTCGAGCCACGGTTTCACGTGAACGGATCGAACGACCGTGATGTTCCGAACGCGCAGGATCGCATCGCCGCGCAATACGTCATGACCACCGGCTCGTGGGTGTCTGAGAGCCGCTTCGGATGGAATCTCGTGGATCTCGATCGCTGGGATGCGTACTTCCGCGTGATGGATCCAAATCCGAATGCGCCGGAGGAAGTGACGGCGTTTGGCCGCCGCGTGCCGTTCATCAACATCAACAACCTGTTCAGCGGCCCGGACGCGGAGATCTTCAACTTACATAACCACACCTGGAGCTTCGATCAGAAGGTCAGCCGCGTCGTCGATCGGCACCTCATCAAACTCGGATTTCGCTGGATGCGGAGCTCGGGCAACAAGCTGACGGCCCAGAATCCCCAGTTTCAGTACTCGAACCTCTCGGACGCGCTGGCCAACGTTCCGCTCTCGGTGAACGCGTCGTTTGGCACGCCGTATTACAACGCCGTTCTCGACGAACTCGGCGGATTTTTCCAGGACGACTGGCGCATCGGTTCGAACCTCGTGCTCAACCTCGGCGTGCGCTACGACTTCTACCAGCCGATCGTCGTCAAGCCGACAACGTCCACTCCCGCGGAAGCCGTGAACCTGTCGGATCCCACCGATTTGCGGAAAATGGATTTCGGCCCGCAGACCGACCCGTTGAGCCCGTATGACGCTGGAAGCGCGTTCGCCCCGCGCATGGGTTTCGCCTGGACGATTCCAGGCATGACGGACACCGTCATCCGCGGTGGAGTTGGATTCCTGTACAGCCCGCACACACAGGCAACGATCCGGCAAATCACCGGGGAGCCGTACGTCTCGTTCCGGCAAATTTGGAACCGGCCCGAGGCGGCGGCCAAAGGGCTCAAATTCCCCAATTACAACGCAGTTTTGCGCGATATCGTGATAGCCGACGGCCAGGGCAGGAAGGCGATTTTCTCCATCATTGACGAGGACATCGACCCGCCTTACACGATACAATCGATGATGAGCATCCAGCATGCGCTGAGCCGAACTCTCGCTGTGGAGGTGGGCTATATCCGCACCAATGGCAAAGATTTCCCGTTGCAACGGCAGTTCACGCTCGCACGCGACAGAGTGACTGGCGCCATGCCCAACCCGGAGCTCGGCGCGCCGGGCGGTTATTACGTCGACAGCACCCAGACGATGACTTACAACGGTTTACAGACGTCGGTGCGCAAGCGGTTCTCGAACCATTACTCCATCGACGCCAACTACACCTTCAGCAAGACGGTGGCGACGCAGGGCGGAGATCTGGCTGTCTACTCGCTGTCGAACGTCAACAACACCCAGGATTTCTACGATCCGGAATACGACAGTGGGCCGGGCGTCAACGATCTGCGCCATCGCCTCAGCGCGATGTTCATCACCGAGCTTCCCGAGCTTTCGGGACAGAACCAGCTCGTCAGGGGCGTTGCCGGCGGCTGGCAGGTGTCGGGCATCTTCACGGCACGTTCCGGCAACCCGCTCACGATCACGCAGCCGTCCGGCCAGGTCAACAGCCGGCCAGACCTGGTTCCCGGAGTGCCGGTGGTGCTGGATAACTGGGAAGACACATGCGGCCCGACGGGCTGCAGTTATCTGAACCCGGCTGCGTTTGTTCAGGTACCCGTGATCGCGTCGACTGGCGCGACGATGCGTCCTGGCACGTACATGTTTGGTGACGCGCGCAGTGTGGCCGAGTGGGACGTCAACACCACGATCGCGAAGAACTTCGGCATGGGCGGGGCCAAGAAGCTGCAGGTCCGTGTCGATATGTTCAGCGCATTGAACAAACGGAACTGGGGCAACCCTGTGACGTCGATCACCGCGTCCGACTTTGGACGCATGACGTCGGCCGCGGGTAACCGGTCGATCCAGATCGGCGCCCGGTACAGCTTTTAGACAGAACGAGGATGCCGATAACCACAATGCCGCAACGCCGGACGCCGTTAGTGATTTTAGTGATCTGCGGCTCGATTGCCGCCGCGGTCTACGGCGTCGAGATCTCCGCACGGCAGGACGCATCGCCGGCTGCGCAGGCGAGTGCGCCAGCCACGCCCGCGCCTACCAAGGCGATGCTCGATCGGTATTGCATCGGTTGTCACAACGACAAGGCGCGCGCGGGAGGCCTTTCCCTCAGCACGATGGATCCGAGCAAGCCTGCCGCGGACGCTCACGTGTGGGAGCGCGTCATCGAGAAGCTTCGATCGGGCGCGATGCCGCCGCCAGGCCGGCCCCGTCCGGACGCGAAGACCTATGATGCGGCCGTCAACCTGCTCGAGACCGAGCTCGATCGCGCGTGGACGGCCAATCCGAACCCCGGCAGAATCAGCGCCGTCCATCGCCTGAACCGCACGGAATACAACAACGCCATCCGCGATCTGTTCGGCCTCGATCTCGACGTGCGGGCGCAGCTGCCCGGCGACGAAACCGCCGACGGCAGCTTCGACAAGTTCGCCGACGCGCTGTCGATCTCGACGTCGCACCTGGAGCGGTACCTGTCGGTGTCGCGTCAGGTGACCAGGCTCGCGACCGCGTTGCCGCCAGAGCGGCCCACGCTCGAAGTGTTCGAAGTTCCCCAGAACATGGTGCAGGACGATCGGCAAAGCGAAGATCTGCCGTTCGGGACTCGCGGCGGCGTCGCCGCGCGCCACAACTTCCCTGCGACTGGAGACTACCGCATCAAGATTCGTCTGCGGCGGCAGTACCAGGACTACTTGATGGGCATGGGTTGGCCTCAACAGCTCGACGTGCGGCTCGACGGAAAGCTGCTGAAGCGGTTCACCGTCGGTGGTGAAGGCAAAGGCAGGCCCGCCGGTGCGAGCTACGCCGGCGACGGCGAGCCCGGCTATGCCGGCGATCAGGAGTGGGAAGAGTACATGCAGGTCGGCGGAGATGCCGGCCTCGAGGTTCGCGTGCCGATCGAAGCCGGCCCGCATGTCGTCGGCGTCGCCTTCGTCCGCGAGATGTGGGAGCCCGAAGGGCTGCCGCAGCCGCAGCAGCGCGGACGCGTGTTGACCAACGACGAAGTTTACATGGGCAACGCAGCGGTGGAGCTCGTCGAGATCGGCGGTCCGCTGCAGGTCGATGCGGCGGTGAAAGATACCCCGGCGCGGCGCCGGCTGTTCATCTGCGAGCCGAAGGCGCGCGGAGAGGAAACCGCGTGCGCCACGAAGATCCTCTCCAGGATCGCCAAGCTCGCCTATCGCCGCCCGGTGGCGAAACGCGACGTCGACACGCTGCTGCAGTTCTTCGCGATGGGCCGCAAAGAGGGCGGCAGCTTCGACAGCGGCATCCAGTTCGCGCTCGAGCGCCTGCTGGTCGACCCCGATTTTCTCCTGCGTGTGTACCTCGACCCGGCACCCGGGGCGAAGTCCGCGGCTGCCGGCGCACCGGCTGGATCGTACCGCCTCAGTCGATCTCGAAGTCGCGTCGCGGCTGTCGTTCTTTCTGTGGAGCAGTATTCCCGACGAGCAGCTCCTCGATCTCGCCGCGCGCGGACAGCTCACGCGCCCAGCCGTCCTGAAGCAGCAGGTGAAGCGGATGCTCGCCGATCCCCGCGCCGCCGACGCGCTGGTCGACGACTTCGCTTCCCAGTGGCTCAACCTGCGCCGCGTCAACGAAGTGATCATCGACCCGGACCGCTATCCCGACTTCGACGACAACCTGCTCGAGGCGTTTCAGCGGGAGACGGAGATGTTCGTCGCCAGCACCCTGCGCGAAGATCGGAGCGTGCTGGATCTGTTGAAGGGCGACTACACGTTCGTCAACGAACGCCTCGCGCGTCACTACAAGATTCCGGGCATTTACGGCAACCGCTTCCGGCGCGTCACCTTGACCAATCCCGACCAGCGGGGCGGACTGCTCGCGCACGGCGCGCTGCTGGCGACGACGTCGTATCCGGACCGGACGTCGCCCGTGCTGCGCGGCAAGTTTCTGATGAACAACATTCTCGGGCTCGACGTGCCGCAGCCGCCTCCGGGCGTGGACACCAACCTCGCGGAAACGCGCCCGGGCACTTTGCCGCCGACGATTCGCGCGCGTCTCGAGCAGCACCGCAAGAACCCGAGCTGCGCGAGCTGCCACGCGGCGATCGATCCGCTCGGTTTCGCGCTCGAGAACTTCGACGCGATCGGCGGCTGGCGGACGATTGACGAGTCGGGCAACGCCGTCGATGCGAGCGGCACGACGGTGAACGGGACGAAGGTCGTGGGCCTTGCCGGTCTGCGGGCGCTGCTGCTCGAGCGGCCGGAGCAGTTTCCGCGGACGGTCACGGAAAAGCTCATCGCCTACTCGCTCGGCCGGCGCCTGGAGTACTACGATCGTCCGGCGGTGCGGAAGATCGTGCGCGACGCCGCGGCACAGGACTACCGGTGGTCATCGATCATTCTCGGGATTGTCGAAAGCCCCGCATTTTTGATGCGGGCATCGCACACGGCGACGAACTGATTAAGGAGACGACTGATGAGCTTTCTCACCTCGAAATCGCTGCCGCGCCGAACGGTCCTGCGGGGACTGGGAGCAACCGTCGCGCTGCCGTTTCTCGACGCGATGGTGCCGGCGCTTTCCGTCCGCGCGCTTGCCGCGGCGCCGGTCAATCGTTTCCAGGCCTTCTACGTGCCGAACGGCATGGCCATGGAATATTGGGCGCCGAAGGGTGAGGGAACCAGCTTCGAGCTGTCGCCGATTCTCGAGCCGCTCGCGCCCTTCCGGAACCAGATGATGGTGCTCTCGGGGCTGGACGCGACCTGGAACTACATCCACGCGGGAGCCTCGGGCTCGTTCCTCACCGGCACGCCGAAAGGCGGGCGCAACGAGATCGAGATCATCGCCGAAGTGTCGATGGATCAGCTGCTGGCGCGTCACTTCGGTAATACGACGCAGGTGGCATCGCTCGAGCTCGCGCTCGATGCGCCGGCGAACGCCGGCGCGTGCACGGGGAACCTCAGCTGCGCGTACACCCACACCATTTCATGGCGCAGCTCCACGCAGCCGCTGCCGATGGAATACAACCCGCGATCGGTGTTCGAGCGGCTGTTCGGCGACAGCGGCAGCACGGAGCGGGCCGCGCGCGAGGCGCGGATGCGCCAGCACAAGAGCATCCTCGATTCGGTCAATGGCAAGCTTGCCGATCTGAGGAAGCAGCTTGGACCACAGGATCAAACCAAGGTCGAGCAATACACCGAGTCGATTCGCGACATCGAGCGGCGGATTCAGCGCGCCGAGGAGCAGAGCGACATCGACCTGCCGGCCATGGATCAGCCCCAGGGCGTACCGGCGGTGTTCGAGGATCACCTCGAATTGATGCTCGACCTGCAGTTGCTCGCGTTCCAGACGGATTTGACGCGCGTCGTCTCGTTCATGCTCGGCAAGGAACAGAGCGCCAGGCCCTACCCGCAGATCGGCGTGCCCGAAGCGCATCATCCGCTGTCGCATCACAACGACAGCCCCGAGCTGATCGCGCAGATGTCGAAGATCAACCGGTATCACAGCGAGCTCTTCGCGAAGTACGTCGCCAAGCTGCGCGCGACGCCGGATGGCGACGGTACGCTGCTCGATCACATGACGATCCTCTACGGATCGGGCATCTCGAACAGCAGCCGCCACTCGGGCGTAAACCTGCCGCTCATGCTCGTCGGTGGCGGCGCAGGGACGCTCAAGGGCGGACAGCATCTCAAATACGCCGATACCTCGATGGCGAATCTGCTGGTCACCTTGATGGACAAGATGGGCGTGCCGGTAGAGAAGCTGGGGGGCAGCACCGGCAAGCTGCAGATCGACACGCTTTCGGGAATGTAAGAGGTGCGACACGTGAGAGGGCTACATTGTGCGATCCCGTGCCTCGCGGTCCTGCTCATGGGAGCGGCCGAGCGGCCGCCGCTGATCGATGCGGTGAAAACCTCGGATCGAGAAGCGGTGCGCGCGCTGGTCAAAAAGGGCGCCGACATCAATCTCCCGGAAGGTGACGGCAGCACCGCTTTGCACTGGGCCGCCTACCGCGACGATCTCGAGACAGTCGATCTCCTCATCCGCGCCGGCGCCAACCCCAACGCGGCGAATGCGCTGGGCGCGACGCCGTTATGGATCGCGAGCGAAAACAAGAACGCCGGCATTGTCCGGTCGCTGCTCGCGGGCGGGGCCAACCCGAACGCGTCTCTGGTGAGCGGCGAAACGGTTCTCATGATGGCCGCGCGCTCTGGCAATTCCGACATCGTGGAGCAACTGGCAGCGAAGGGCGCCAACCTGAACGTGCGAGGCACGCGCGGCCAGACGGCGCTCATGTGGGCGGCGTCGCAGAAACATCCTGAAGTCACCAAAGTCCTCCTCGCCCACGGCGCGGATGTGCACGTTCGCTCGGAATCGTGGAACTACGTCATGGCGGTTCCGCCGCACGTATGGCGGCCGTACAACCGCGCGATCCCGCACGGCAGCAACACGGCGCTCTTGTTCGCAGCTCGAATGGGAGATCTTGAATCGGCGAAGATGCTCATTGCCGCGGGCGCAAACGTCAATGACGAGGATGCCTGGGGCGTCAGCGCCACGACGCTTGCGGCACACGCCGGCTTCAGCGACGTGGTCGAGTTCCTTCTCGAGAAAGGGGCCGACCCGAACGCGTCGCGCGCCGGGTTTACCGCACTCCAATCCGCGATTCTCCGGCGCGACGAAAAGAGCGTGAGCTCACTTCTCGCGCGCGGCGCCGATCCGAGCGCGATTTTGAAGGTGTGGACCCCGACGCGCCGTTCGTCGGACGATTTCCATTTCCATCCGGCGTGGATCGGCGCGACGCCCCTCTGGCTCGCCTCGCGTTTCGCGGAAGCCGGGATCATGCGCCTGCTCGTAAAACAGGGCGCCGATCCGCTGTTCGTGCAGAAAGCCGAATACCGCGTATCGGGCGGGCCGACGGGATCGGAGCCGAGAGCCGAAGCCACGACGATTCTGCTGGCTGCGCTCGGGATGGGGAATGGGATCGCATTCCTGCAGCCGCCGGGCCGCCGCGAACGTGAAGCGATGACCCTCGATGCCGTCAAACTGGCGGTCGAGCTCGGCGTAGATGTGAATGCCCCCAACCTCGACGGGCGAACCGCCCTCGACGCCGCAAAAGCGCTGAAGTACGAAAGCGTTTCGGCCTTCCTCGAGCAGAACGGTGCAAAGCCCGGCACCGGAACCAAGACAAGGACGCGCGCCACTCCCTGAGGCGGGCCTGATTCTCGGCCCGCCCTTCAACCTGAGAAATTCCGACGCTGCGCACTGGGCAGCCAGGGCACAGCCCTAGCCAAGTAAAACAAGAGAACGGGAGAAGGGGAGAATTCTTGTTCAGGCGAAGTGTCGCGCTGTCTTCGCAGCGAAAATGCGAACAGAAGTGTCCGGCGATGCGGTCGGCGCCCACTATCCGTTGCCGCCACCCACGCGACCGGTGCATCCGTCTGCCGGCAGCCGGAGCCCAGCCTCCGCGCGCAATTTCAACAACCGCCACCGCCTCGCTCATCTCGGCAGATGCATACGGTCGTGGTTGCGTCGATCGCGTCGGTGGTGTCGCCCACCGCTTTTTGCGCTCCGGTCAACGACCGCTGCACAAAATACGGCTGCCTTGCAGACGGATCCACCGGCCGCATCGCTCGGCGGCCCCTCCGCAATCTGTCAACGTAGTGTCCGCCCCTCCGCGTCTCGGCGTTGTCCAAGGCGGACATAACAAAAAGGGCGGGCCCGATTTCTCGGCCCGCCCTTTGACTTTCGACTTTTCACTTCCGACTTTTTACTTCCGACTTTCCACTTTCCACTTGCTACTTTCGACTGCCTACCACTTGAACTGATACCCAAGCCTGGGGAACCGGCCCGGCATGATGGCGGTCACCTGGCCCAGCGAAGTGCCGACGGTGTCGTTCATCGTGCGGATCGAGTTGTTGTTGAACACGTTGAAGATGTCGAGCTGGAACGTGTGCACCTTGTTGCCGTACCGAATGTTTTTCTTGAAATTGACGTCGAGCTGATCCCACCGCTCGCCGAAGAGCGAGCCCGGCTCGTTGAGGATGAGCGTCTGCGATTGCGTCCGCTGTTGGTTCGGATAGAGCGACGCGGCCGGCTGCCAGGTGATGACGCGCTCGAGCCCGCCGAAGCTCTGCAGGACGGCGCCGATATCCACGCCCAGTGGAAGCGAGTAGTTGCCGGCGAGCTTGAACTCCTGCGTGAACGGCATGTCGAACTCGCGCTGATCGCAGAAGCGTCCGGCCTGCGCCACATTGCGCCCCTGATACAGGTCGGCTGTCGGCGGCCCGTTCGGGTTGTCGTTCGACTCGCAGAATACGGAGACGTTTTTCTCCATCGTCCAGCTGCCGAACACCATTGCACCGCCCGGAAGCCGCGTGTTGAACGAGGCCTCGAAGCCGGTGTAGAGCGACCGGTTTTCGGCCGCGCTCTGGTCGACGAGCCCCTGACCATAGACCGAGTTCTTGGATTGGTTCAGGTTGTAGACCGTGATCATCTCGTTCGGATCGAGCACTGCGGCGACGTCCGGATCCCTTGCGATTTCGGCCGGCATCCGCGTTTCGAAGGGCGTGTAGTCAGCTTCCGTGATGAACGAACGATCCGTCAGCGGAATCTCGTAAATCTGACGCTTGAAGAGCATCGCGCCGACGGCGAGCCGGGGCGTCACCTGGTGCTGAACGCCGGCGGTGAACTCCCAGTTGTACCGGCGATCCAGATCGCCGAGGGTATTGTTGCGGATCGTGCCGAAGGTACCGCCTGCCGGGCTCGGGCCGATCTCGACATCCTGCACAATGCCATCTCTGTTGGTGGCGGCGGCCGCGCCGGAGCATGCCGTGCCCGCTGCGTTCAGGAGGCAGTCGAACCAGTTACGCCGCTCGCTGATGATGCCGATAGGCGAGTAGGCCGCGGCTGGATCGGCATCGTACTGGCGATGATATTTGCTGAAGTTGGTCTTCAGCGCCGTACGGCCGTTACCGAACAAGTCGTATACGGCAGCCATCCGTGGGGCGTAATCGGGCCCCCACTTGAGCAGTCCTCGCTCCTCGGGAAAGAAACGCTCCGGGACGAACCGGCCCGCCGGGGCCGAGGCCGCCCGCATGCCGGCGCTAAACCATTCGATACGTATGCCAGGGTTGATGGTCAGCCGCTTGATCGTCCAGGTATCCTGCACGAACATGGCGGCGTCGTAGTCGACGATGCCGGGCGCTTCGAGCGGTGTGTTCCACACATCCACCGAGCTCGGCTGGCCGGCGGTGTAGTTCTGGTAGAGATCGCCGTTGTGCGTGTTGCCCATGCGGCCGTCCGGGCCGATCTCATGGTTGTAGCCGAACTTGAAGCTGTGCGAGCCGGTGACGTAGGACATGACCGCCTGGAACACGTGACGGGTGTTGTCCTGACGCTGAATCTGGTTCGATCCCCACGTCGTGCAGCCCGGCTGCGCGCTGTTGGCGGCAGTGAACGCGCATTCGTCGTCCACCTGGCGCTGCGTGTCGGTCTTTCTGGTCTTCACGTACCACAGCGCCGAGTCACGCGGCTGTTCGACGCCCGGCATCGGCGTGCCTAGCCAGTCGAACAAGGTCCACGAATACCCGGCCTCGAGGAGGATGCGGCTGGTCATCGGCGAGGTCCAGCGGACGTTCCCGACCGTGTGATGCGCGTGCTTCGGGTCGCGGAACTGCGACGCGCGCGGATCCTGTCCTGCGCCGAAGTCCTTGCCCTTGCGCTTCCACCAGCGCTGAACGAACGATGCGAGCTTATGCTTCTGGGCCGCCTGCCACGTCAGACGCAGCGACGGTCCGCGTACGTAGGTGTCGAGGTAGGAGTTGATGACCTCGCCATCCGGCGCGGTGATTTGCACGGGCACGTCGGTGATGATTTCGTCGGACGACTGATGGCGGGCCGTGACGAGGAACCACATCTTGTCGCGCTTGATCGGACCGCCCAGCGATCCGGTGAACATATGGATGTGCTTGATGGCGTTCGGGCTGTTGATGCTGCGTGGCGAGGCGCGAAGCTCGTCGCCCGTGTTGTTCGATTGCCACGAGCCGCTGCTGAACCCGATAAACGCCGCGCCGCTGAACATGTTGCCGCCGTCTTTCAGCACGCTGTTCATGCGGATGCCGCCGCCGGAGGTGTCCGCGGGGATCGCGCTCGTCATGATCGTGATTTCGGACTGCAGCATGTCGTCGAAATAGGCCTGCGAGGCGCCCTCGAGACTCTGAATCGACATGCCTTCGACCAGCTGTTCGGCGTCATCGCCCGAGAGACCGTGCGCGCGGAGGTTGACCTGTTCGGTCATGCGCGAGCCGCCCACGTCGGGAGTGCCCTGCCGGACGCCTGGAGACAACACGCCGATCGACATGACGTTGCGCGAGACCGGCAGGGTGTCGATGACGTCGCGTGTGATGACCTGCGTGCGCGAGGCCTGTTGCACGTCGACCTGCGGCGTTTCGCCGGACACCGTGATGGTTTCTTCGAGCGCGCCGACTTTCATGTCGGCGTTGATCGTGACAACGACTTCCGACGGCACTTGGATGCCGTCACGCACGATGGTGCTGAAGCCGGTCAGCGAAAACGTGAGTTTGTAGTCGCCGGGCCGCAGCGCTTCGATGCGGTAGCGCCCTTGCTCGTCGGTGACTGCCGTTCGTATCTTTTCGATGATCGCCGGGCTTGCGGCCTCGACCGTGACGCCGGGAAGCACGCCGCCCGATTCGTCGCGCACCTGTCCGACAATCTGCGCCTGGGCGAACGCGAGCGTCGGCAGCAATACTGCTCCGCACACGACGAGCGCCCCAAACCCCAAGTGCCTGTAAAGCCAACCCCTCATGAGGTCCTCCTGCCAATCGTGACACCCGGAAACCGGGGTCCCGCTGAACGCCTGGATGCAGTGATGTGGTCATAGGATATGAAAGGTGTCGGTAGGAAAACAAGTGGTGGTTTGTTGCATCAAATCCAATAAATTGAACGAAATAGCAGGAGGGCAGGTACGGTGGTAAGCTTCGCCAAAAAACAGGAGGTGCCGATGAAAACGTTGCTCGCGATGTTTGTAATGTGCGGCGCGGTTGCGCTGTACGCCCAGACGTCCCCCGCTCAGGTCGTCTGGACGTTCGACACGCTCCAGAGCATCGGCGGTTTCAAGACCACCGTGGAAGGCAGCCCCAGGGTTGTCGACACGCCACTCGGCAAGGCCATTGAATTCGACGGTGTCGACGACGCGGTGTGGATCGAAAAGCACCCGCTCGCCGGCGCGGCCACCTTCACGTTCGAGGCGATCTTCCGTCCGGACGGCGGTGCGTTCGAACAGCGCTGGTTTCATCTCGCCCAACGCGACCCCAACACCGGCCTCCTGGCCAGCGCGGAGCATCCGAAAACAGGGCAGGACGCGAACCCGCGTTTTCTGTTCGAGCTCCGCACCGTCGAGAACAACTGGTACCTCGACGCGTTCGTGAACGGCCCCGGCTACAGCCGCGCACTGATGTTCAAAGACAAGCTGCACCCGGTGGGTCAGTGGTATCACGTGGCGCAGACCTACGACGGCAAGATGTTCCGCAGCTACGTGAACGGCGTCCTGCAGGGCGAGGCGGAAATCGCCTTCAAACCGCAGGGAGAAGGGGAGACGTCGCTGGGCACGCGCATCAACCGGCGCAACTATTTCAAAGGCGCGATCCATCAGGCCCGCTTCACTCCTCGGGCGCTGACGCCGGGGGAGTTTCTGAAAGTAGAAAGTAGAAAGTAGAAAGTAAGAAGTAGAAAGTGAAGAAGTAGAAAGTGACAAAGTGGAAAGTACGTAGTGGAAGTACGTAGTGTCCGGCTTTAGCCGGACCCTGGCCGGCCCACAGCCCAGGAGTCCATACGGAGCGCATATGAAACGCATCGGAGCGATGTCGCTCGCGGTCATGGCGAGCATCGCCATCGTCAGCGCACAAATCACCGACACCGAGCTGCTGAAGCCCAAACCAGAAAACTGGCTGCACTACTCCGCGTCCTACGACTCGCAGCGGCATTCACCGCTCAAACAAATCACGCCGGAGAACGTCGGGCGGCTGCAGGCCAAGTGGGCCTACCACCTCGTCGGCCAGCAGCACATTCAAGCCGTGCCGATCGTCGCCGACGGCGTCATGTACATCTCGCAGTACAACCGCATCGACGCGCTCGATGCGCGCACGGGCGCCCAGATCTGGCAATTCCAGCGGGAGCCGGTGACCGCCACGTCTCAGCGAGGCACGGCCGTCCATGGCAATAAGGTTTTCGTGACGACGAGCGACTCGAAGCTCGTTGCCCTCGACGCGCGGACAGGAAGCGTGATCTGGGAAACGGCCGTGGCCGGCGGCCGTTATCGCTTCGCGGGTCAGGCGCCGCTCGTCGCCAAGGGCAAAGTCATCATGTCCGGCAACCAGCCGTACGGGTTCATTCAGGCCTACGATGTCGAAACCGGAAAACATCTCTGGACGTGGGACGCCATTCCACAATCGTCGAAAGATCCCGGTGCCGAGACGTGGGCGAACGAATCCTGGAAGCTGGGCGGCGGTCCGATCTGGGTGAGCGGAAGCTTCGATCCGGAGCTCAATACGATTTTCTACGGCACCGGCCAGCCCGGCTCGCAGTGGGCCGGCGACGTGCGCGAAGGCGACAATCTGTTCACCGACTGCCTCGTCGCGCTCGACGTCGATACCGGCAAGATGAAGTGGTATTTCCAGGCGACGCCGCACGACGTGCGCGACTGGGATTCGCTCGAGATGCCGATCCTGATCGATCGTCAGTTCAACGGACAGCCGCGGAAGCTGCTCGTGCAGGCGAACCGCAACGGCTATTACTACGTGCTCGATCGCACCAACGGACGATTCCTGCATGGCACGCCGTTCGTCAGCCGGCTCAACTGGTCGAGCGGCCTGAGCCCCGAGGGGCGGCCCATCCTCATCCCCGGGAACGTACCCTCGGTCCAGGGGGCGACGACGTGTCCATCGACGATGGGTGCGACGAACTGGCCGTCACCGGCATACAACCCCGACACGGGCTACTTCTACGTGATTGCGCAGGAAGGGTGCAGCATCAACTTCCGCGTGAGCGATCGGCCCGGCGCCGGCGGGAGGGTATATCAGGAGCCCTCGCGAGGGCGAAGAGTGGAGGTTCTTCCTTCGCGCGCTCGACGCCACCACCGGAAAGAAAGTGTGGGAATACGAACATGTCAGGTCGATGCGTTACGGCCCCGGCGTGCTGTCGACAGGAGGCGGGCTGGTGTTCGCTGGAGAGCACAGGGGCCTGCTGACGGCAAACGACGCGCGAACGGGCAAGCCGTTGTGGCACTTCAACACCGGAGCGTTGATTACGTCTGGAGCGATTTCTTACGGAGTAGGCGGCCAGCAATTCGTCGCGCTCGTGTCGGGAGCAAACGTGTTCGCGTTTGGGCTGCCGGAATGAGTGGAACAGGAACACGCATTATGGAGACCACGATCGTGCGCCTCACGGCGCTGATGTTCATTGCGCTTGGCGTGTCGCTGACGGCTCAACGCGGTGGCGGGCCGGGCCCTTCGACAGGCTCAGGCCAGGCGGGAACTCCGAACCCCGTCGAAGGCCAGCCGGCCGCAATCGAAGAAGGCCGGCAGATCTTCAACAAGGCATGTACGGTGTGCCACGGACTCGACGGCGGGGCTGGAGAAATGGGGCCCGCGCTCGGACTCGAGGGGCGCCGCAGCGCGACGCGAAACGCGTCGGAAATTTTCGACGTCATCAAGAACGGCATCCCGGCAACCGGCATGCCGCCGTCGGCAGATCTGACAAATGATGACATCTGGAAGGTGACCGCCTACCTTCAGGCGCTTCGAGGGACTGCCATCGATGCGCCGGCGCCCGGCAACGTCGCGTCGGGCGAAGCCATCTTCTGGGGCAAGGCGGAATGCGGAAAGTGCCACATGGTGAGGGGCAAAGGAGGCATCCTCGGCCCCGAGCTCAGCGCGATTGCGGATCTGCGTAAGACCGCATCGATCGTCGACGCGCTGACCAACCCGCGGTACCGAGTGCAGGGCGACGGCGGCGCCATTCCGCGGAAGCTGGAGCCGCCGAATGACTACCGTGTCGTGCGCGTGACGACGCCCGATGGAAAGGTCATCCGCGGTGTTGTGAAGAACGAGAACAGTGTGTCGCTCCAGATCCTCGGCGTCGACGACAGCCGGCTGCACCTCCTCGACCGTACGAAGCTGCGCGATATCCAGTACGAGAAGGCGAGCCTGATGCCGCGCGACTACAAGACGCGGCTGACGCCGGAGGAATTTCAGGATTTGATGGCGTATCTCACCCGGCTCAGCCGGCGGGAGGCGAAGAAATGAAGATGCGCAACCTTCTCATCGCGGCGCTGCTGGCGCTGGTTCCAGTGTCGCTGCCCGCGCAAACAGGTCCCTCGACGTCGCTCGGGACAGGTGACTACTTCTTGTACGTGGGCACCTATACCAACCCGAATCCCAAAACGACCTCGGCATCGAAGGGCATTTACGCGTGGCGGTTCGATTCGAAGACCGGCGCGCTCACGCCGATCGGGCTCGTCGCGGAAACGGTGAATCCGGCGCACGTGTGGGCGGGTCCCGACGGCCGCGTCCTTTATGCGGTGAACTGGTCCACGGCCGACCCGGCCGGCGATACCGTGAGCGCCTTCGCGATCGATAAGAAGACGGGCGCTCTCAAATTGCTGAACAAAGTGAGCTCGCACGGCGAGTCGCCGAATCAGGTCGTGCTCGATCCGTCGGGGCGGATTGCGGTGACGGTTACCTACAACGGCGGCACGGTTACCGCGTATGGCATCCAGCCCGACGGCCGGCTTACCGAAGCTATTTACACCGAAAAACACGCCGGGCAGCCGCTCAGCGCGAAGCAGCCTGGGCCGCGCGCGCACGGCGTCGTGTTCTCGAAGGACGGGCGCTGGGCCTATGTGGCGCAGCTCGGCCTCGACCGCGTGTATACCTATCGCGTCGATCCAGACAAGAAGACGTTTGCGCCGGCGGACCCACCGTTTGTGGTGATGAACGCCGGCGGCTCGGGCCCGCGCCGAGTGCAGCTCCATCCGAACGGCAAATTCCTCTACGTAAATCACGAGACCGATTCGAAGGTGAGCGTCTTCACGGTCGACGGCGCGTCGCTCAAGCAGATCCAGACGCTGTCGACGTTGCCGGAGGATTACAAAGGGAACAACTCGACGGCCGAGATCCAGATCGATCAGACGGGGAAGTGGCTGTATGTCACCAACCGCGGCCACGACAGCATGGCGCGCTACGCAGTCGATCCCGTAAAGGGAACGCTGACGTTCGTCGGCCACACGCCGTCAGGCGGCCGCACTCCGCGCAACATCACGATCGATCCGACGAATGGCTTTCTGATCGCTGCCAACCAGAACGGCGAGAACATCGTCGTCTTCCGGATCGACCCGAAGACGGGCGATCTGACGCCAACGGGCGCCACGGGGCAGGTACCGCAGCCCGGTGGGGTGTATTTCGTGAAAAGTAAGAGTCGCCATAGCCGAGAGCCGAGAGTTCCGTTCAAAACTTTGCACCTTTGCTTCTCGCCTCGTTGGCAATCTGGAGGTTGCTGGCGCGCGTCCGTCAAATTCGGATTGATGCGGATCGCTTCCTCGAATTCGGGAATCGCCTCGGCCACTCTGCCCGACTGCGCCAGGGCCATCCCGAGGTTGTTGTGCGCCTCTGCCGATTCGGGAGAGATCGCGAGACCTGCCCTGAACTGCTCGATCGCGTCCGGATACTGTTCTCGATCGAGCAACAGCGTGCCCAGGGCGAATCGGAGCATGCTGCTGTTCGGATTGCGCGCGATGGCGTCTCTGTGCGCGGTGATGGCTTCGGCGTTACGGCCCGCGCGAATCAGCACGTACCCAAGCCTCGCAGGCAGCTCGGGATCGTTCGATCCCAGCTCGCGCGCACGGGTAAATGCGCTGATGGCCTCGTCGAGCCGATTCTGAAGAACGAGCACGGTACCGAGATTGACGTAGGCCGGGGCATATGCCGGTTGAATCGCGATCGCGCGCCTGTAGCGGCCTTCCGCTTCCGCGAACCTCTCGTTCGACTGAAGCGCAGCTCCCAGATTGGTTTCCGTCACTGCCCGCTGAAGATCGTTCGAAAGGACGCGGCGGTTCGTCACGACCACCGCAGCGCCGATGAGAAGAACCGCGACCATCCGCCTTCGGGCGGTCGCTGCGCGCACGGCCGAGGGAAGCGACGCGATGCCCGCGGCGGCGAACAGGATCAGGAACGGCACCAGCGGCAAGCGGTAGCGCGCAGAAACATAGAAGAGGAGCACGCTGGCGGCGTAGGTGCACATGAGCCCGTAGTACAGCGCCAGCCGGCCCTGACGATCGCCGGCTGCGAGCACCCCGAGCACTGCCAGAGGGACGAGCACGCCGAAGTGACCGATCGGTGAAAGCAGCCTCAGGAGCTTCGACCACTCCTCATAGCTCTCCTGACTTTCGGTGTCGACCACCTCCGTTCGACTCGCCAGCAACATGGCCTTCCTGCCGGTCAGCGAGAGCCATGACAACGGCTGCGCCCTGATGAAGTCGGTGGCCCTCTGCGTCCAGTAGCTCGATACTTCGCCCGGCGTCAGACGCCTGCCGGCGGCCGCTTCCGCGAGCTCCGTGGCGTCCTGCTGCTCATATTCGGGAGATTCCCGGCCTTCGCGGAAGGCGGCATAGGTGCCGCTCGCCTGCGGATTGTTACCGATGTAAAAGTTGGGGCCGAACTGCGAGGTCGTCAGGTGGAACTCGCCGCCGACTGCGGCGTTCCGCGCGGCGACCGGCAGAAGGACGAGCGCAGCACCGAACAGAAACGCGCCTGCGCTGCGAAGCCGTGCCGGGAGCAGTTGCGAAGAAGGCCAGAGACACCAGATCAAGATCGGAATGGCAAAGACGATCCCGTTCTCCCTGGTGAGTGCCAGCCCTCCAAGCGCAGCGCCGGCGCAGACCCACCGCGACAACGAATGTGTGGCGTTGCCGAGGCCGCTGAGGAGCCAGAGGAGGAGCGCGATGAAGAACAGGTCGAGCGCCGATTTCTGAAGCAGGCCAGTGAAAAAAATGGCGGGCGCGTACAACGCGAGGCCAAGCCCGGCGATCACCCCTGCGCGCTCAGAAAACAACCGGCGCGCAGTGAGCGCCAGGAGCACGCACGAGGCGGCGCCCAGGAGTGCCTGAATGACGCGGATCGTCATCAGGCTGCGGCCGGCGACCGCATACGTGGCGCCGATGAAAGTACGGGTAGAGCGGCGCCTGGTAAAACACCTCCCGGCCGATCCAGTCGCCGGCGGCGACTTGCGATCCCCATGAGTCGTATCGCCTGGCGTCGCCGATGAGCACGTCGAAGAACGGCGAATGGCTGATCTCGAAGATGTAGACGAGGCGGGCCAGGAAGGCGACGCCGGCAATGACGACGAGATACCAGGCGAATCGAGAAGATCGCGACGCGGCTTCTACTTTGGGTCGCGGGGAGGTATGCGCGCGACGCGCAGCCGATCGCCGGCGGGCCATAAGCGTTAGATCTTAGTTCTTAGATCTTAGATCTGACTTCTTGGCTCCTGGCTCTCGAATTCTAGGTAGAATCACCTATCCCGAGGAGGCTGAATGTCCGTTCTCAAGAAAACCGCGCTGCTCGTCATGCTGGCCGCGGCCGTCGTCGTCGCCCAGCAGTCCGACGCCAAAGTGTTTCCGCCAACCGCCGATCAGAAGGCCGAGATTCACAAAAAGCTGGCGGAGTTGAGCGCGCGTCTCGCCGCGCTCGGATCGAAACAAGCCAATCCCGACCTCCTGGCCGATATTCATATTCACAAGAAGGCGACGGAATACATCCTCCGGTTCCCTGAAGAGTTCTTCGGGGCGCAATATGCTGCGGAAACAATCAAGGTGCTCGATTCCGGGATTCAGCGCGCGCTGGAGCTCGAGGCCGGCGTGCCGTCATGGCCGAAGCAAACCGGCAACGTCGTGCGCGGCTTCACCTCACGCATCGATGGCAGCGCGCAGCCGTACGGGCTGACGATTCCGGCCTCTTACGACGGCAAAAGGCCGATGCGGCTGGACGTCTGGCTCCACGGCACCCAGCAGCAGATGAACGAAGTCCGGTTCATCACGCAGCAGTCGGGTCCGCACGAGACGTCGCAGATCCTCGCCGAGGATTACATCATGGTCGAGCCGTTCGCCCGGATGAATCACTCGTACAAGTTTTACGCCGAGACGGACGTTTACGAAGCGATCGCGGCGGTTCGCAAGCACTACAACGTCGACCCCGAGCGAATCATCATTCGCGGCCATTCGATGGGCGGGCATCAGGGATCCGGCCGGCTGGCGCTGCAGAATCCGACGTTTTTCGCCGCGTTCGAAGCGAGCGCGGGTTATTCCGAGACCCGGGAATACGCAGGCAGCCGCCTTCCGAAAGAGGGTCTGACCCCATATCAGGAAGCGGCGCTGCATTACGTCGACGCAGAGGACTACGCGCTCAACGGGTTCAACCTGCCGTTTGTCAGCTACGGCGGCGAAAAAGACGCACAACTGCGCTCGTCCGTTCGGCTTCGCGAGGCCGTGGAGCGCGAAGGATTTCGCCTGACGAAAGAGTCGGCGTACAAGTGGACGACGACCGACCTGCGCGGGTTGTTTTTGATCGGCCCTGACACCGGCCATGCGTGGCACAAGGAGAGCAAGGCGGAGTCCGAAGCATTCCTCCGCAAGGCCGTCGAAGAGACCGCCGGAAAGTCTCCGAACCATGTGAGGTTCGTCACCTACACGACGCGATACAACAACGCGCACTGGGTGACGATCGAAGGGCTCGAGGAAAGCTACAAACGCGCCGACGTCGACGCGAAGCGCACGGACGATCTGAAGCAGTACACGGTCACGACGAAAAATGTGGCGCGCGTCCGTTTCGACGTCGCGGCCGCGTCGTTTGCGATCGATGGTCAGACGCTCACGGGTGGCGCGAATCCCACGTTCGAGAAGATCAACGGAAAGTGGGCGGTCGCGACCGGCCTTCCGTCGGGTTTGCGCAAGATCCACCGGTTGCAGGGCCCCATCGAAGATGCATTCACGGACGGCTTCGTCGCCGTGCGCGGGACCGGCCAGCCGTGGAACGACGCCGTGCAAAACTCCACCAGCCAGAGGCTCGACGCATTCCGATCTGAATTCGCGAAGTGGATGCGCGGCGACATCCGCGTGAAAGACGACAGATCGCTCACCGCGGCAGACATCGCGAATTACAACCTGGTGTTGTTCGGCGATCCGGGCAGCAACAGCGTCATCGCGAAGATTATCGACAGGCTTCCGATTCAGTGGACGAAGAGCGACATCACGGCAGGGTCGCAGAAATTTCCGACGGCGGATCACGCGCTCGTGCTGATTTATCCCAATCCGCTCAACCCGCAGAAATACGTTGTGCTCAACACGGGGCAGACGTTCAGCGCCAATCGGATCACGTCGGGGACTGAAGCCGTGTTCTTCCCGCGGCTCGGCGACTGGGCGGTGCTCACGACAGGCGGGCAGGTGAAAGCCGCAGGGTTCTTCGACGAGGCGTGGAAACTGAAATAGGCAAAAGGCAAAAGGCGAAAGTTGAAAGTGAAAAGTTAAAAGTCGAAAGTTAAAAGTCGAAAGTTAAAAGTGGAAAGTAGGCAGTGAAAAGTATGCTGAGGCGAATCATCGTCGTGCTCATGTTGTTCGGCACCGTGGTTGGCGCGCAGGACGCTGGTTCGCTCAGCGACGAGTTTTACGCTGCCATTCGCGTAAATGATCTGGCCCACCTGGAGAAGTTGTTGAAGTCGGGCGCCAACCCGAACGTTCCCGACCCGCGGGGCGGCGGCGCCACGCCACTCATGTACGCGGCGGCAGCCGGGTCGCTCGAGGCGATGCGGTTGCTGCTCGACAACGGAGCAACAGTGAACGCGACCAGCAGTGCCGGCTCGACCGCACTCATATGGGCCGTCACTGACGCTGAAAAAGTCCGGCTACTGCTCGCCCGAGGAGCGGACGCGAAGGCGGCGTCACAGCGCGGACGTACCGCGCTCGTGGTGGCCGCGCGTGGCGACGGATCAGCCGCTGTCGTGAAGTTGCTGATCGCAGCGGGCGCCGATCCCAAGGCGGTCGATGCGTCCAAGACCACGACGCTGAACGCGGCCACGGTCGGCAACGACATCGACACCATCCGGTTGATGGTCGATGCCGGCGTGGACATCAACGCCGCGGACTTTGCGGGGTTCACGCCGCTGATCAACGCCGCCGCGAATCGAAACCTCGAAGCCGTCAAGCTTCTGCTGTCGAAAGGGGCCGACGTGAACGCGCGGTCCGGCGACGGCTCCTACCAGAAGGTGAAAGCAGGAACGATTGCGCTCGGATCTTTCACGCCTCTCACAGCGGCGGCCGCGTTCGGCGCTCCGGATCTCATCAAGACGCTGCTCGACGCCGGAGCCAAGGTAGATGTCCCGGATGTCCGAGGCATGACCCCGCTGATGCTTGCAGTGGCCAACGACCGCCAGCAGATCGACGTTGTCCGCATGCTGATTGCCGCCGGCGCCGACCTGAATGCCAAGAGCACCGCCGGCGAAACAGCGCTCGACTGGGCGCGGAAAATTGGCTCCCCGGCCGCGATTAACGTGCTCGTGCGCGCAGGCGCTGTCGAGACGCCGCACGAGGCGGTTCCGGTGCCCGCAGCCACCCCTGCCGATCTTCGTGCATCGGTCGAGCGAAGCGCGGCACTGCTCAGAAAGGCCAGCGTTGTCGCCTCGGCAAACGGGGGCTGCGCCTCGTGCCACTCTCACAACATTGTCGATACGTTCGAGCACGCTGCCGGGAAGAAAGGTCTGAGCGTCGATGCGAAGCTTCTCGCGCAGCGGCAGACGCTCACAAAGGCGCCGTACTTCTCGCCGGCCAATCTGCTCGAGCGGTTCGACCCTGGGGGCGCTCCGATTACGACGGTGTTTGCGCTGACGGCGCTTGCCGAAAGCGGCTACCAGCCCGATCGGACCACTGACCTCGCCGCGGCTCACCTTGCCTCACAGCAGTGGCGCGACGGCCGTTGGATGATTGTCGTGGCCTCGCGTCCTCCCATTGGCGAAGGGCCGATTGCTGTCACCGCTTACGCCATCCGTGCTCTGAAAACCTATGCGCCTCCGGGCCGCAAGACGGACACCGACCAACGGCTCGCGCGCGCTAATGCGTGGCTGAGGGCGCAGAAGGCTGTCACGACGGAGGACCGGAACATGCAGCTTCTCGGATTGCTCTGGGCCGGCGGGCCTGCGTCCGAGCGCGCCCGCCTGGCGCGCGCCATCCTCGACAAGCAGCGGTCCGATGGCGGGTGGGCACAGACCGACAATTTGCAGAGCGACGCGTATGCCACTGGCGTATCGCTCTCCGCGCTGGCCGAAGCGGGCGGCATCGGCCCGACTCACGCCGCTTACCAGAAGGGCGTGCAGTACCTGCTCTCCACGCAGCGTGCCGATGGTTCCTGGTATGTGAAGAGCCGGGCGCCGAAGTTTCAGCCGTTCTTCGACGGCGGATTCCCTTACGGCCACGATCAGTGGATTTCATCGATGGCCACCGGATGGGCGGCCACGGCGCTCGCTATGGCGCTTCCGTAAGATCGTCCATCGTCCATCGTCCATCGTCGATCGTCTGGTGTAGCAGCCACTTTGAGATGATTCCGTTGACGCTCGCACTCACCATGTTGCTTGCGCTCCAGCAGGCGCCGCCGCCATTGCTTCAGCAGGCGCTGAAGCTCGAGCCCGGCGTGAGGCTGCTGGATCCGGCTAAGGACTTGCGCGAATACACGCGCGATGAGCTCGAGAAATTTGGCTACTGGCCGCCGTGGATCGTCGAAGATTTCGATGGTGATATGCGGCCGGATGTTGCCGCTGTCGTCGTCGCCGCCAAGCCATCAGGACGAACCGAGTTTGGCGTCATCGCCTTCCATAGCGGCAATCCGACGCAGATCGAGTGGGTGATTCCGCTCGACGCCGACCCGATCAACGGCGTCACGAAGGGACCGGCGGCGAACGCCCTGGTGCCGCTCTTCTGCGTCGAATGCGACTCGAACACGTGGTTCCGCTGGTCGGGTGAGGAATACGAAGCGGAGTTGTACGCGGTGGGGGAGAAGGTTGACGTCGGCAACGAAACGCAGGCGGACCTCACGCTGTTCAGTGCCGCGAACCTCGCGTCGAAGCCCGTCACGACGGTTCCGCACTGTTCGACGGTTATCATTCAGAAAGTGGGAGGCACTGCCGATCAGCGGTGGTATTTCGTCGAAACCCCCGACGGCCAGCGCGGATGGGTCCCGGCCAGCGCAACGTCGGCTGATCTGTGTGTCGGATAACAGGAGATCGACCGTAAATTGGCAGATTGCCCGATGGGAAGATTGGAAGATTCCGAAATCAATCTACCCATCTACCCATCTACCAATCCGAATTTCTATCCACCCATCAGCTTGATCATCGCCGCCCGGTAGTCGACATACGCGTCGCCGCGGGGCATGTTCGATTTCAGGTAGCGCTCGATCAGCCGCGGGTGTTTCACGTCCGCGGGCCCGCCTTCGAGTGCGTTTTCGAGCAGTACTCCCGTCACCCGGCCCAGGTTCGCCGGCACTTTCGGATCCAGATGCCCTCGCAGCGGGGGAAGTCCCAGAAAATGGTTCGTCATCACCGCCACGTCGGGGCCTTCGGCGTACGGAATACGCGCGCCTCGTTTCACGCCAGGCCCGTAAAACGCCATGAACGTTTCCCACGATGAGAGCACCGATTGCGGGTGGCCGCTCTGGCTGGTCTGGCCCATGCCGTGGTCCGATCCGAAGATGATGTAGGTCCTGTCCCATACGCCCGCGGCTTTCAGTCCAGCGATGAGCCTGGCCAGCTGGGGATCCACGGTCTTCACGAAATACTGGATGTATTCGGATTTCGGATTTGTCGTATCGCTCGGTCCGCGCCAGGCGTTCCGGATGTGCTGCAGATGCAGCCGGAGCAGGCGTGCGTTGTCCTTCGTCAGATGGCGAAGCCCGTGATCGACGACCATCTCGTCGGTCAGCTCGTTCGCCCCATAGTAGAGAAAGTCGGCGTTCTTGAAGATCGCGTAGTTATTCGATCCGCCGGCGAATACCGACTTGATTCCCGCCCGGCGAGCGCTCAGGAAGATGTCGTCGATGTTGTACGACTCGAAGAGGTGCGTCCCTGTATGCATCGCGACGTTCGAGCTGGTGCTGCCTCCCCACGGGCGCGAGCCATCGGGCAGATCGAGCCGGGGCGCCGGGCTCGTGCAGTAATACGTGTCGGCGGTGACACCGTCCTTCAGAAGGCCGGCGAGCGTCGTCGCGCCGTTTGCGGTTGCGGTGCGGACGCTGTTGGCGTCGATGCCGTCCACGATGAACTGAATGACGACGGGGTTGGCGACCTTCGGCGCAGCGCCGCGCTGGGCGGCGACGGTCTGGACGATGGCAAAGAGCAGGATCGCGAAGAGCACGCGTGAATATTTCATGCGGTGGATTTTATACGACCAAAAGAAAAGGGGTGAGAGGCCGTTGCCCCTCACCCCCTTTTCGTGGTTACTTCGTGCCTTCGTGGTTAAAACAGGAACTTCAAACCGAACTGCATGATGCGCGGATCCCCGCTACCTGGAACAGTACCGAGTGATCCGGTTGTAGTTCGCGGCGTTCGCAGCCGTCCGACTGTCGCCCGGCGTCGTGCCGGGAATGTCGAAGTTCACGCGATTGAGTAGGTTGAAGAACTCGGCGCGAAATTGCACGTTGATGTCATCCGTGAAACGGAACCGCTTGAACAAGCCCATATCGACGGTCGAGAAGGACGGACCGAAAAATTCTCCTCGCAGTGTTTCACCGAACGAACCGATTGGATTGACCGCGAAGGCCGCGGCGTTGAACCATACGGTCTTATCGGAACCTGCCGGCGCTTCCAGTGGCGCGCCCGTTCGAATTGCGCGGTTGCTTTCGGTGCCAAGTCCCCAGCCTGCGTTGTCCACGCCGCTGAAGACCGTATAGGGCGCACCGCTCTGCCACTGGTAGATGCCAGTGACCTGCCACCCGCCGATCGCGTGACTCAGAGCGCCATCCGTCGGACCTGGGATGTCATAGACCCAGGAGGTGACGAAGCGGTGCCGCCGCATCGCATTCAGGCGACCATGTCGCAACGTATCGACGATATTCTCCAGATCGGGGTGAAAGTATGGCGCCATTTCCGGGCCATCAATCGTTCCCTGGAGATCCGATAAGGTGTAATTCGAATTGACTGTGAAGCCATTGGCGTAGCGTCGGTTTAGAGTCAGCTGCAGCCCGTGGTATTGGCTCGTGCGATCTTGCACGAACTGGCGGATGCCGCTGTACTCCGGGAACCGTCGGCGCGCTTGCGGGTTTCCGGCCGGCCCACCTGGAGTGTATATAGCGGGGTTGAGCGTGATGCTCGCCCGCCCGGTAGTTGCTGTCGATCCGACATAGGCGGCGCGCGCCATCCAGCCGGTCGCGACTTCACGCTCGAACGACATGTTGTAGTTATAGGTGAGCGGTGTGTTGAACACTTCGTCGAACGACTCGACGAGCACCGGCCGCGGGAACGGTGCGTTCGCGGCGCCGATAATGGTGTCCTTGTCCTCGTAGTCGTGGACCAGAGAGTTGAAGTCAGTGCGCGGACGGTAGGGATCGGACAAAGGTCCGACCAACGTCGTCGAATCGACGACGTTGACGCGAATGCTCCAGGGAGGCGCATTCACACCATCGTTGTTGTGGTCCCCCTGCAGGTGCGTGTCATAGAACATGCCGCCGCCGCCGCGAATGCTGGTCTTGCCGTCGCCGGTGACGTCCCATGCGAAGCCGAAGCGTCCAGCGACGTTATTCCGATCGGGCAGCGTGCCATCCTCGGGGACGCCTGGATCGCCTCGATAGAACAAGCCTGGAGGCGCGTTGGCATATTGAGGCGATTTGACACCCTGACCATAGGCCTCTTCATCGAAGTATTGGAATCGCCCGACGAGGTCATGCCATGGTCCCGTCGGCTCGTAGCGCGCACCAAAGTTCAGCGTGATGCGGTCGCCCAGCTTGAAGTCATCCTGGAAAAAATACGATTGATATAGGTTCCGGTAGTTCTTGTATTCTCCGGTACCGTGGTCGAACTGCTGAAGCCGGCCGAGCAGAAAATCCGCCAGCGCATGTCCGCCGCTTGCCGCACCAGGCGCACGCGTGTATTGACCGTTTGAGATGAAGTGCCCCGCCCTGCGGAAGTCGTTGTAAATTTCCGATCGCAAGTACTCGAACTCGGCGCCGAACATCATGGCGTGTCGGCCCTTGATCCAATTCGTCTTGTTGTTGAACTGGAATCCGTCGCGTGGGAAAGATGCTTCGAGGTTGTCGCCAAAGTTGAAGAAACCCTGGGCTCTGATCTCGGATACCGACGGGATGTTCGGGTAGTAAGGAAGACGGATGCCGAAATCCTGGGTGGAGGGCACATCCGGATGCGGCCTTCGCGCTGTGTGAAGGCGGTTGTAGCCGAATGTTGCATCGTTCAGCATGGTCGGGCTGATGGTGCGCTTCCATCCAGTCACGATGCTTTGACTGCGCGGATCGGATTCCAGGCTCGGGCCGGTATAGCTAAGAATGTTTTCGGGAACGAATTGCGAGGCGTTATTGAAGTCGTCGAGAAAATATCTGAAGGTCAGTTGGTTGTTCGCGCCGAGTTGCTGATCCACTTTGGCGATGAACTGGTTCGAATCCTGGTTGGTGCTTCGCGGTACTTGCACTTGGCCATTCGGTAGCGTGGAGGTGGGCAGCGCCGCGAACACCTTCACGGCCGCCGGATCCCACAGATCCGCGGGGATCTGGTTATTCAGGAACGGCAGGCCCGTTGCTGGATTGTAGAGCTGTGGACAGGCGGGCACGCAGTTGGAAAAGTCGCCGTGTCGCTGCGCAGCGGTCGGTACGAATCGGATGAGCTCCGACGCGCGATTCGTGATGCGCGTACGCTGCCACCCGCCGAAGAAGAACGTGCTGTTCCGTCTGATCGGGCCGCCGCCAAACGCGCCGTATTGGTTGCGCTTCAGGAAGTCCTTCTCGGCCGCAAAGAAGTTCTTCGAGTTGAACGTGCGATCGCGGAGATACTCAAAGGCGCCGCCGTGGAAGCTGTTGGTCCCGGACCGTGTGACCACGTTCACGACCGCGCCGGCGCTATTGCCATGCGCCGCGCTGTAGTTGCTGGTTTGAATCGAGAATTCCTGCAGCGCGTCGGGGAACGGGAAGCTCTGGTTTTCCTGATAGTAGGGGTCGGTGTTGCTCGCGCCGTCCAATCGGTAGGCGTTCTGGCGCTCGCCTGCTCCATTAGCGGAAATACGGACCGCTCCCGGAATCGACTTCCCCGTCTCCTCGCTAATAGAGTTGAGCACCGTGCCCGCGACCAGCGTCTGCAGCCTCGCCACTTCGCGGCCCGGGATCGGTAGCTCGACGATCCGCGCATGGTCGACAACTTCGGCGATTGTCGACGTCGTGATGTCAACGGTTGCTGTGTCGCCTGCGACGGTGATCGTCTCCGACAAATCGCCCAATTCGAGAGTGATGTTGACTGTGAGATTCTGGTTCGCTTGCAGGACTATTTCTGTCCGCCTCACGACTCTTGAAGCCCGTCGAGCTCGGCGCGAATCTCATAGGTAGTTGGTCGAAGCGAGAGAAACGCGTAGCGCCCGTTAGCTCCGGTCACCGTGTCGGTTCTGAGTGCCCGTCGCACTTTCGATCGCCGCAACGCTTGCACCCGGGATGACGCCACCGCTGCTGTCGGTGAGCGCGCCGTTGATCTGACCTGCACCCTGCGCGAACGCGCTGGTGACAGAAAGGCCCAGTACGAACAACGTGAGTATTATTCGTCGCATCTGAACACCCTTTCGTATTGACAAAACCCGCTTTCGGGACCCGCCGCGAAATCTGTTGGGAAGAGTGGCCGAATTTTGCGGGATGCCCCCCGTTGATGTCCAGCGAAATCAACGTATTTTTAACAGGACTTCATCGTGTAAAGTGACTCCGGAAATTTGGAAAAGATGCGGAAATTTGGACTTTCGTCCTTTCCACTTTTCGACTTTACACTTCTCAGTTTCTGCCCGTTCTCCACTAGGATTACGTGTTCCTAACCATCCAAATTCGTTAGAGGGTTTTACGATGAGCGTACAAACGGCACCGTCACGCGAAAGCTTGCTGGACTCCACGGACAAACAACGCCTCGAGGATGTGGGTTTCATGACATGCATGACCCTCACCCTGCTCGGCAACTACGCCCAGACCGGCCATTTCGGCGGGCCCCTCGCATATACGCCGTATAACGTCGCGGTGCACCTGTCGGGCCCGCAACTGGGCGGGCTGCGCCATGACTACCGCCGGCCCAAACATCCCTACGGCGACAAGTTCATGCTGGCCGCCGGCCACTGCGCGCCGACCTGTTACGCGCTGTGGATGATCATGGGCGAAGCCCTCTACCGCAAATTCAAGGCGACAGGCGACAAGAAGTACTACGTGGCGCCGAAAGATGGATTCCTGTCGATCGACGCGCTGGGCTTCCGGCGCGGAGCGGGTGCGCTCAAGACCCTGCTGTCCGATCAGGGGCTCTCAGACAACCCGCTGTTCGCGGAGGCCAAAGAGGGCGGCCGCGGCATCCACGCGCTCTCCGGGCACATCGAGTCGATCGATCAGAGCAACGACGTCAACGGCGGGCCGTCGGGCGTCGGCCTCGCCACCGCCGCCGGCAAGGCGGCGTTCTGGGATATGGTCGGCGCGCCGATCAATCAGCCCAAAGTGATTGCATTCGAAGGTGAGTTCGCGCTCTGCGCCGGCCACGCGCAGGAGCTGAAGACGCAGGCGCTGGCGCTCAAGGTCGGCAAGCGGCTGCGCGTCATGTTCTCCGAGAACAACGCCGGCATCGACGATTCGCTCATGGGCGGCGTCATCGACAGCAAATACACCGGCTACGATTTCGTGGAGCAGTGGCGCTCGTACGGCTGGAACGTGCTGACGATGGCGAACGGGCACGACTACGATCAGATCGTGGCGACGCTGAAGGCGATGGACGATGTCGATCCGACCGATCGCCGCCCGGTCATCGTCATCGGAAAGACGATCAAGGGGTACTGGCCGTCGGCGACGAACGGGAAAATTGCCGGCTCGACCGATCAGGTCGTGGGGTATCCAAGCCATCCCTACGCGATGAAGATGAACTCCGACTACTTCGTCACGCTCGCGAAGACATTCGAAGACAGGTACGGCGTGCAGTTCCAGGGCATTCGCGACGGCGCGGTCACCGATCCGAAAGAGCGCCTCGTGCAGTTCAAGACGAACATGGACGTCGCCATGTCGGTGCTCGACAAGGGTGGTCTCGGCGACTGGCTTGCGAATCGCCTCGTCGAGATCGGCGATCAGGTCAAGGACGATCTGAAGCTCAGCATCGACGTCAAACAGGATCCGTTCCTCGACGAGGCTCTGCGCGTCGCGAATCTGCCCACTGACACGCAGACCGTCAAGGTCAAAAACCCCGCGTCTGGCGCCGAGAAGGAAGTGAAGATTGCGTTGTTCAAAAAGGCCGGCGAAGTGGCCGGCGCGCGACGAGCGATTTCGGAAGTGATCAAGTGGTGCAACTGCGTCACCGGCGGACGAGTGGCCACGATCGCTGCCGACCTCTCCGAGTCGGTCAACATGGAGCTCGGCAGCCTCTGGGGCCACTACGACCCGGAGAAGAACGTCAGCGGCACCCGGCTGAAGGCGGCGATTCAGGAAGCCGGGAACGCCTCAACGGCGATCGGGCTCGTCAGCCAGAACGCGTCGCTCGATCCCGAGAAGTTCGCCGGCATGTGGGCGTGGAGCGGGACCTATGGGGCCTTCACGCCGCTGATGTATCTGCCGGCCCGCGTCTGGAGCCAGCAGAATCAGGACAGCAAGTTCCGCACGGGCGTGCTGCACATTCTCGCCGGCCACTCCGGGCCGGAAACCGCGGCCGATGCGCGCACGCATTTCGGCATCTTCTCGCCGCAGGTGTGGAAGCTTTTCCCGCGCGGTCAGGTCATCAACGTCAGCTTCTGGGATTACAACGACGTCGCCGCCGGATATTTCGCCGCCGCAGAGATCGCCGCGCGCGAGAAGAAGGTCGGCATCATCGCGATCGAGGTGGCACGGCCCGACTTCCCGGTCGCCGATCGCAGCAAGTTCGCCGACACCGACATCAAGGCAGCCGCCAAGGGGCTCTACGTGATCCGCGACTTCGCGCCCGGCAAGCCGAAACACGGGTATGTCGTGGCGCAGGGTTCGAGCGCCACGTTCAACCTCGTCCAGATACTGCCGAAGCTCGAAGAGGCCGGCATCAACGTGAAAGTGATCTCGGCCATCAGCGAGGAGCTCTTCGACCATCAGCCCGAGGCGTATCGCAACTCGGTGCTTCCGCCCGAGGCCGTATACGACCTCATGTTCATCAGCAGCGGCACTCGCCGTATGTGGCCGCTGCGCAACGTCGGCCCGCTGACCGATGAATATTCGAGAACGTCCGACTTCCACAACCAGTGGCTGACGGGCGGTCTCGAGCCCGACGTCATCGCCGAAGCGCATCTCGATCAGAAGTCGATCCTCGAGTCGGTCTCGCGGTTCGCCAACGACCGAACGAAGCGGCTGGACGCGACGAAGGAGCTGTTGGGAAAGCTGTAAGGAAAAACGAAGAGAAGAAGAAGGAATAGAGCCGAACCGACGCCCTTTTTTTGACGTTCAAGGTTCGACTTCCGATTCACCTGCCCTTTCTCCGTTTCTAGCTTTCCACGTTGTCCACTTCCTACTTTGCGTACTTTCTACTTTCCTAGCTTTCGATTCCACTTTCTACCTTCCCCACCCCATCCACGAAAGCTTCGAAGACATGTCAGGGGTGTACGCCGCGTCGGCGAACTGGAACCGCGCGAGGCTTTCCGGACCCCACAGACTGCCGACCGCCATGAGCAAATAGATGTCTGTCCGTACAGCCTCGGTAATCGACGATTTCGAGAACAGTTCTTTGAGCTGGGCGTAATCGATATCCCGCAGGCGAACATCGCGACGTCCTAATCGCAGCCGGTGATTCGGCACGACGACATGCTCCACCATCACGTCCAACAGTCGCTCGCGCCACGCGTCTGACAGACGCTGGAAGGCCGCTCGAAACCACACTGTGCCCAACAGCTTTTTCAGCTCCGTCGGGTCGACCGCAATAGTGGCATCGGCGCCATTCTGCGCGACCGCTAAAGCCGCAGGATCGGACCGGTTCATCGCCAGCGCGAGGTCCCAGAAACTTCCGTACGTCCGAGTTTGTTCGAGTGCGCTCTCGGTCGGAAATGAGGCAATCGCGGAAGCCTGGTCGAAGGAGTCGGCGATATCCGGGTGACCGCGGCGAGGCTGCGGAATTGCTCAAGTCTCGACGCCGCGGAGGCTGTTCCAGATCGACAAGAGCATCCTGCGCCGATTCCTTCCAGGTCTCCTGCTCGAGCGGCCAATCGATCTCCACCGCGTCGTGATTGCCGGTGTACTCCGCAAACAATGCCGTGACACCCCAGGGTTTCGGAGTGTGAAAGGCACGCGCGTACAGCGGGTTGTATGGCGCAGAGTCGCTGGTACTTGCCTGCGCTGCGAGAAGGCCCTTGATCTTCGCATCGGCGACATTCGACCACTGCCCCTGGATGCAGATTAAGGATGTTCCGACCGGCTCGCGGAAATTGCAGAACCGGTTGTCCCAGCATCGCTCCACGGCCGTTTGTACCTCATCGTCGTCTGGATCTGTTCCAGGTGCGGGATCCAACTCCGAAAAACCGATGCGCAGCCGGCCGTGACCGGCGAACAGAGCCGACAAATCTGACGGATCGACTTGCGACAGATCCGACAGCACATAAAGCAGCCCGCGAAGGGCCCGCGCCACGGGCACATTCATCCGCTCCCAGACAGCCGATTGCGATTGCGGATGTGAATCTACGTAGCCTCGGTCGTTGAGAATCTCGATGAATCGCACTTGCGCCGCATCCAGCTGGCGCGCAACCGCCAGCGCCTCATCGTAGCGCCGTCTTTCCACCTCGTGACGCTCGAACGATGGGCGAATGAAGATGGGGATGACGAGCTTCCTGAGCCGTCTCGCCAGCAGGGTCACCGGCAGAATCGTTCCCGTGCCTGTACCCTTGCCACCAGTTGCGATGACGATGACCGCTGAGGTACCGACGGATCAGCGCCTCGAGCTCCGGTCTCGATTCCTCGAGGGCCAGGCGTGCAACTTCGGGGTCGTGCCGCGCGCCGATGTGCCCGCTCGCTGCCGACCCAATCAGCACCCGCTCACCCTCCGGGACGTCGGCCAACGAATAGCGGTTCGTGTCGGCGAAGCGCGGCGTCACGCTCCGACTCAACCGGCCAGCGTATGCCGCATCGATTTGTTCGGCGATGGCGAGATCGCGCTGGTACAGCGCTTTTACCGATCGAAGAATGTTGCCGCCGCCACCACCCAGGCTCAACAGCAGAATGTTCACGCTCCACCTTCCTTGTGAGGATCGACGACGAGCCGGAACGGAAACGTTACCCAGGGGCCATGAGATCGAAGAGGTCCGCACGAAAATCGACGATCGTCCAGCAGAGTCAGCACCCGATGTATGTCGTAGTCCACGTTAGCGCGATGATCCGCGAGATTCGGATATCGTCTTCCGCCGGCTGGCGCTAAACGCACCTCCATCGACCGTGAATGCGGAGACAGGGTGATCTCGGAGTGCAACGCCGGTTGGTGCGAGCGCACATCAAGCAGAGGTCGTTCGAACTCGCGGATGAAATCGATGGCGAACGTCTCGAGCGTTTGGCCCACCATCTTTGTGCGAACGGTGTTCCTCTGGAAGATGATCCAGCCCACGACCGGCGTCGTGAGCAGCAATGGGAGCCACCACCAGCGCACCGCATGAGGGACATGGGTCGAAGGTGTTGCGACGCGGCCCGACGACACCGGCGCACGAAGGCTGACGCCGTGCGGTCCACCGGATCGATCCGGCTGCACGCCGGGCTGCGTGAGCAGCGATTCGACGATGCACACCTGCCAACCCGGATTGATGCGGTTGTAGCCGGCTTTGGGAATGAACCGCGCGGCAACCGGATCGAAGATCTGAAAGCCGGGTTCTCTCCAACCTCGAATGCTCTGCGTTTCGCGTAGAGAAATCGTCGCAGCGGTGTCGCCCCGACGGACCGGGTAACAGACGAATCCGGGCGCCGCGGCGGCGCTGTCGACAGAGATGCCCGTGGCGATGCAGGCGATCACACCAAGAAACCCGAGGTAAGAACGCACGCAGGATCTCATCGGTCAGGTCAGACATATACCAACCTCTGTGCCATTTCGGTACGTGGTGTTTTGTTCTGAAAATCGAACGGCGCGATCCCGACGCGTTTCCCAGCGTCCTGTGCCGATGACGAAACTGAGGCTGCAGTGGCTTTTTGTGGGCGCCGATTGAACGGTGTTGTGGTCCGCTCGGCTTTTCGCTGGCGCCGTGGCTGCGCGATCCGAAGGGCGAGCTGTACCTCAGCCGGACCTTCCGATTCACCATGCGGTCGGCGGATCCGTCTGCAAGGCAGCCGTGTTTGTACAGCGGTCGTTGTCCGTAGCGCAGAGTCGGAAGAGAACGCGGAAACGCAGCCGAAGCAACGACGTGCGCAAGTGGAGTGCCGAGTATGAGACGAGGCGTAGTAGGTTGGGACAGGTGAAGCGCGAAGGGTGGGCTCCGGCTGCCGGCAGACGGATCCGACGGCCGCGTTGGTGCAGATCAAAGGTCCGGCTGACCGCCTCCGCCAAGGCTACGGCGAGTCTCGCCGAAGCGCTTCGCGCGAAGGCGGAAGCCGGACACTACGTACTCAGAAATCCCTGATTCTCTGACCTTCTGTTTAGCCGTCTTATACTGACACCCATGCGGTGTCTTGCGGCGTCGGTCGTGGCGGCGTTGGTCCTGGTGAGCGCTGGCGTTTCTGCTCAGGGCGTGTTCGATGAGGCGGTGAAAGCCGCGGGTGATCTGCCGCGCCTGCACAGCCTTGTGGTTTCCCAAGGGGGACAGGTCACGCTCGAGCGCTATTTCAACGGCCGGAAAGCGGCGTCGTTGAGCAACGTGAAATCGGTGTCGAAGAGCGTGATTGCGGCGCTGGTCGGCATTGCCGTCGATCGCAAGCAGCTGTCGCTCGAGACGCCGATTGCGACCTACTTTCCGGATCTACCCGACACGAAACGTGACATCACCGTCGAAGATCTGCTGACCATGCGGTCGGGGCTCGAGTCGACGAGCAGCCGGAACTACGGCGCCTTCGTGCAGAGTCCCAACTGGGTGCGCCACGTGCTGGCCAGGCCGCTGATGAGCGAGCCGGGCAGCGAGATGATCTACAGCACGGGAAACTCGCACGTGCTGTCGGCCATCCTCACGAAAGCCACAGGCAAGACGACCTATCAATTCGCCCAGGAGGCGCTCGCGAAGCCGCTCGGCTTTTCGCTGGCGCCGTGGGTGCGCGATCCGCAGGGCATCTATTTCGGCGGCAACGAGATGATGATGACGCCGCGCCAGATGCTTGCGTTCGGCGAGCTGTATCTGAACGACGGGCGCGTCAACGGGCGGCAGATCCTTTCGGAAGAGTACATCGATGAGTCCTTCGAGCCCCGCGGACGTTCGCGCATCAGCGGACGGGAATATGGCTACGGCTGGTGGAGTCGCGAGATGGCGGGCCGGCAGGCGTATTATGCCTGGGGGTTCGGAGGGCAGTTCATCGTTCTGGTGCCCAGTCTCGATCTCGTGGTGGTGTCCACGTCTGCCGCCACGGTCAGCGAAGACCGGCGCGACCACAGGCGCTCGGTGGACGACATCATCGAGCAGCTCATCGTCGCGCGGCTCGATCGGCCGTGAAAAAAAAAAGAGAAGAATTGTCGTAATTTCCTTGAAAAAGTTTCTCCTAATCTCCTAATCTCCTGTTCTAATCCGTAATACACCGGAGGTTTTCGGATGAGCCTGATTCGACGCTTGGCGCGCCTCGATGTTTCCGCCGCGCTTCTTCTCTGGTCCTTGTCCTGGGGGCGGGGGTCGCCGCTCAGGTCACCGACAAGGACCTGATCAATCCGGACCCGAACGACTTCGTGTTGTACTCGGGGACCTACGACTCGCAGCGGCACTCGCCGTTGAAGCAAATCACCACCGAAAACGTCGGGAAGCTGCAGGCCAAGTGGATCTTCCACCTGACGGGTGCGAAAGATCTCGAGGCGCCGCCAATCGTCTACAAAGGCGTGATGTACATCGGCCAATACAATCGCGTGCACGCGCTCGACGCCGCGACCGGCCGGCTCATCTGGGAGCATCACCGCCAACCTGCCAGCGTGGGTTGGCAGCGAGGCATTGGCATCTACGGCGACATGGTCTACATGGTCGCGCAGGATTCGGCGCTGGTGGCGCTCGATCGGCGTACCGGCAACCCGATCTGGGAAGCGCGGCCGTCGCAGCCCGGCAAACGCTTCCAGGGCCCGATGCCGTTCGCGGCCAAGGGCATGATCATCATGAGTGGCAGCGGGCAGGGCGGCGGCTTCATCGAGGCTTTCGACGCGCTGACCGGGAAATCGAAGTGGTTCTGGAACTCGATTCCGAAGCCCGGTGAGCCCGGAAACGAAACCTGGGCTGGCGACTCGTGGAGAAACGGCGGCGGACCGGTCTGGGTCAGCGGCAGCTACGATCCGCAGCTCAACCTGATCTACTGGGGAACGGGTCAACCCACGCCCGACTTCGTCGGCGATAACCGCGAAGGCGACAACCTCTACACCGACAGCATCGTCGCGCTCGACATCGACACCGGCAAGATGAAATGGCACTTCCAGAACACGCCGCACGACGTGCACGACTGGGACTCGAACGAGATGCCGATTCTCATCGATGCGCCATTCAACGGTCAGATGCGGAAACTGCTGCTGCAGGCCAATCGCAACGGGATCTATTACGTCCTCGATCGGACGGACGGAAAGTTTCTTCGCGGCGTGCCGTTCGTGAGCAAGGTTGACTGGTTGAGCGGCCTCAGCCCCGAGGGCCGCCCCATCCTCACGCCCGGACACGAGCCCACCGTGCAGGGCAGCAAGACGTGCCCGTCAACCGCGGGCGCGACCAACTATCCGTCACCTGCCTACAGTCCCGATACCAAGCTGTTCTATCTGATCGCGCAGGAAGGGTGCGGCGTCACCTACCGTTCGACGACGAATTTCCGTCCCGGACAGGGGGGCAGCGGGACGGCGTACATGGAAAGCGGGGAGGATCGCGAGCGATGGCAGCTGTACGTGCGCGCCCTCGACGCCCTGACCGGAAAGAAGGTGTGGGATTACGAGCAGGTCAGCTCATTCCACTACGGCCCAGGCCTCCTGTCGACAGCAGGCGGATTGATCTTCGCGCCCGAACAACAGGGGATGTTTACCGCGCTCGACGCCAAGACCGGCAGAGCGTTGTGGAACTTCAATACGGGAGGGCTGATTACCGCGGCGCCCAGCACATATTCAGTCGACGGGCACCAGTACATCGCGCTCGCGGCGTTCTCCAACGTCATCGCATTTGCGCTTCCTGAGGCGAACTGAGCATGGCGACACAGAAAACTCACCACAGAGGACGCAGAGCACACAGAGTTCTTCTTTGAGGATGCTTCTGCTTTCTTCTCTGTGCTCTCTGCTCTGTGTTCATGCTCGCCGTTGCTGCAGCTGCACAGCGTGGAGGTGGTCCGCCTGCAACCGCAGCGCCCGCACATCCCGCGATCGGCAACCGCGAGGCCATCGCCGAAGGCGAGAAGCTCTACAACGAGACGTGCACCGCGTGCCACGGGAAAGACGGCACTGGCGGAGAGCTCGGTCCGCCTGTCGCCGCGCAGAATCGCCGATACCTTCGACGCACCGACCAGGAGATTTTCGATGCGATCAAGGCCGGCATTACCGGCACCCAGATGCCGCCGTACGCGAGGACAGTTCACCGACGAGCAAATCTGGCGTGTCACTGCATACATCCGTGGCCTGCGCGGAACGGCCGTGGATGCGCCGGCGCAGGGAGATGTCGCGCTCGGTGAAGCGCTCTTCTGGGAGAAGGCCAACTGCGATTCCTGCCACATGATCAAGGGCAAGGGCAACATCCTCGGTCCGGATCTGTCGAATCTCGGCGGCACGCGCAAAGTGCAGAACATCGTCGATGCGCTCACGAAAGAGAATCACAAGATTCGGGCGGATGGCGGCACGCACGACGTGACGATCCTCGCGATGACGACCTATCAGCCCGTTCGCGTGACTACCGCAGACGGCAAAGTGATTTCCGGAATCCTGAAAAACGAGGACAGCTTTTCATTGCAGGTGCTCGGCCGGGACGATCTCAACTTGTACAGATTCAAACGCCGGGACGTGAAAGTGTTTTACGACCCGCAGAGCATCATGCCGCACGACTGGGACAAGCGTCTGACGCCGGCGGAATTTCAAAATCTGCTGGCGTTCCTCACGCGCCTCTATGTGCCGCCTCCGCCACCGCCGCCGGCTCGTGGGGGTGGCGCGCCGGTGGGGTGATAAAGAAAGTAGAAAGTAGAAAGTAGAAAGTTAGAGAAAGTAGATAGTCCGGCTTTAGCCGGACGGAATACAAACAGGAGATCGTGAGATAGGGAAAGAGGAAAGGAGAAAGTAGAAAGTGGAAAGTAGAAAGGAAAGTGGACTCCTTACTTTCCCTTTTTACCTTTCACTTTTCACTTTTCACTTTCTTGCTTGCATATCCCACCTTCAAGTGTAGAATCCCGCGCATCTACAGATACCGTCTGAACAAAGGGGGCCACATGCTCGCAATCCACTTGCCGAGTAAGCCGCTGAAGGTGTGTCTGTTGCTGTTGTGCTTCGGGTATGGCGTGGTGTCGGTGGTTGCGCAGAGCGCGGGCGTCGGCGCCATCGCTGGAACGGTGACCGACTCCTCAGGCGCCGTGTTGCCGGGTGCGAATGTTTCACTATCGAGCCCGCAAGGCACCATCGGTGCCAGCCAGCAGACCGTCAGCGACGAGCGTGGCGCGTATCAGTTTCTGCGGCTCCAGGCGGGTACCTACATCGTCAAGGGCGAGTTGCAGGGCTTCCGTCCATTTGAAGTCCGCGACATTCTCGTGAACGCGAGTGCCACCGCGCGCGCCGATATCCGTCTGGATGTCGGCGGTCTGCAGGAGGGCGTGACCGTAACTGGCGAGGCGCCGCTGCTCGACACCACGAGCGCGCTCAAACAGACGGTCATCACACGCAAGGAGCTCGAGGCGCTGCCCAATCGCGTCGACATCTGGTCGGTGACGCGGGTCATGCCGAGCGTCATCATGAACAAGGTGGACGTCGGCGGGTCGCAGATGTTCCTGCAATCGCAGGCGACCACGCGCGGCACGACGACGGAGAGCGGCTATTTCATCGATGGCCTCGACGTGTCGGGCCAGGATGGCAACGGCGGAAATGCCGTGCTGTATATCGACCCGTACACATTCCAGGAGAGCACGTTTCAGTTCGGCGGGGCGGGGCAGGCCAACGTCAACAAGGGCGGCCTGCTGTACAACGTCATCAGCCGCAGCGGCACGAACCAGTTCCACGGCGGCGCCACGTTCGCGGGATCGAACAGTTCGATGAACGCTGCGAACATCACGCGCCGATCAGGGCCGACCTCCTCGCCGGGCTCAATCCGGCGGCCCGCGCTCTTGCCCAGGACCGGTTCGTCGGCAACGAAATTCTGAAGCTCTACGACTACGGCGCGTGGATTGGCGGGCCGATTCTCCGCGATCGGCTCTGGTTCTCGGGCTCCACGCACATCCAGGGCATGGATCAGTACCCGCTCGGCAGCTTCGATGCCGAAGGGCAGCCGGTCATCGACGACTATCTGATGTCGACAACGACGCTGAAGATTTCCTGGCAGATGACGAAGAGCGCGCAGCTTTCGTATTTCGACAACCTGCACTACAAGGGCGTCTATCACCGCAACGGCGTCGGCAACAACAACACGAACTTCTCCGACAACCTGGCTCGCACGCTCAACACCAAGTGGCCCAACGTCCAGCAGGTGAAGTTCACGACGCCGTGGCGCTCGAACTTCGTCATCGACGTCGCCTACGCGCGGCTGAGAGACGACGACCGGTTCGATCCGCGTCCCGAGCTCGGGCCGGCGCCATCTCGCGGTTCGATGCGAACACCAACACGTTCACCCACGCGTGGCCGACCTACAACTTCAACCTCCACAAGCGCGATCAGGCGCACGCGTCGATCAGCTACTTCGCGGGGAACCACGACATCCGGGCCGGATACAGTATCTTCGTCAACGGAAAGCCGTCCGCCATCTGGTCGACCTCGGCCATGCGCGCGCAGTACCGCAGCGGCCAGCCCGAGCTCGTCAACACGTATAACGTCGCCATCTACGATCCGGCGACGGCGCGCGACGTCGAGACGCTGTTCACGCAGGGCAATCGCGAGCAGGGCTACTACGTCCAGGACAAATGGACGCCCACGCGCAAGCTCGTGATCAACTACGGCGTGCGGTTCGAGTCGAACTACGGATGGCAGGACGCCACGTGCCAGCCAGTGACGGTGTTCTTCAATGTGGGCAAGTGCTACGACGCGATCAAAGGGGCGCCGGACCTCAAGAATGTCCTGCCGCGTTTCGCCGCCGTGTACGACCTGCACGGGCGATGGCCGGACGGCGATCAAGTTCGCCGCGAACCGGTACAACCAGCCGATCCAGATGGAGTTCGTCGGACGGTTGAATCCGGTCGGATCGGCCAGCGACATCCGGCAGTGGCTGCCGCAGAGCCAGTGCAACGCTCCCAACGTGCGCGGGTGCGACCGCAACGGCGACCTCGTCCCGCAGCTCGACGAGCTCGGTCCGTCGGGCGGCTACCCCAGCGGAGCCGTGTCGCGCTACGCCGATGACTTGAAATATCCCGTCTCCAACGAATACAACTGGGAGGTTCAGCGCCAGCTGGCTGGAAACATGGTGCTCTCGGTCGGGTACACGCATCGGCAGACACGCCGCAATCTCGGCCAGCGCAACGCGGCGATTCCCGACGAGCGCTTATGTCCCGGTGACGATCGTCGAGCCGACCAGCGGCGAAACGGTGGTCGTCCACAACCAGAAGGCCGAGTTCAGGGGCCGCAACGACCTCGTCTTCGACAACGAGGAAGCGCTCAACAGCAATTACAACGGCGGCGACGTCACGGTGCAAAAGAGGATGAGCAACGGCTGGTCGCTGATGGCGGGCGCCAGTTACGGCGAGAGCATCGGCGACGTGCTCGGCGGCGATTTGAACAATCCCAACGGCCTCGAGTATCGCCGCGGACTGCTGGGGAACGATGTGCCCTGGTCGTATCGCGTCTCGGGCATTTACGACCTGCCGTACCAAATCGCCAGCCTCAGCGGCACGATGCAATATTACAAAGGGGTGCCGGAATCGACGACCGTGCTGGTTGGCAGCAACGCCGTTCCCGGCGGGCTGACGCAGGGCTCGCAGACGATTCTCGTGCAGCCGCGCGGGACCGTCCGGCTGCCCAACGTGTTTTCGCTCGACTTCAGTCTCAGGCGCGTATTCCGCACCGGCTCGTCGTCGTTCGAGCCGCGGATCGATTTCTATAACCTGACCAACGAAGCGACGATCACCAACTGGCTCACGCAGCTCGGCTCGACCTATCACCGGGCCAGCACGATTCAGGCCGGGCGGATAATCAAGCTCGGGTTCAACTACGAATTCTAGAGGAAACACAAACAGGAGATCAGGAGATCAGGAGAAATTTCATTCTCCCGTTCTCCCGTTCTCCTGTTTTGTTTTCTTCAGAGTTATCGCTCGGCGAACGTAATCACATACCCATCGGGGTCTTCGAAGGCGAACTCGGTGGTGCCGTACCACTTCTTTTCGAGCGGCATCGTGACTTTCACCTGCGTCTTGAGCTCTTCATAAATTTTTTTGATCCCCGATACTTCGATGAAGAGCGTCAGCGTGCCGCCTATCGGCTTCCCGGAAAACGCCGGATATTCTTCGATGGCAGGCCCCGGAGCGTTGAGGAAAATCTCAACTGAGCCCGACTGCACTCCGGCAAACACGTACGGCGATTCATCGGGAACCGTCATCGTGCGGGTGAAGCCAAGCACGTCGCAATAAAACGCGATGCTGCGTTCGACGTTACCAACAACAAGGTTCGGAGTGAGTTTCTTCAATTCGTAGGGCATCGCACACCTCTCGTGTGTGCTCGCTGATGCCTACGTCCACGGACTCGGCGAGAGCGAGCCACGCAGGTAGGGACCCTGATGAAGACCGGGCAGGTCCCGCTAGGAACGCGGAAAGCGTAGCACGGATGGGAAGAGTCTCGGAGTCCTGGAGTCTGGGAGTCGGCGAGTCCGGAGTTGGGAAGTGGCCAGGGCGAGGTCCTCTTTTCGGACCAGCAACTCGGCGTCGCCCATGGGTGGATACATGCCGCCGGCGTTGTCGGTTCGAATCATCGACTCGATACCGGCATCGTGCAGAACGGCCCTCGCAATTTCGGCTTCGATTGCTGATCCGAAGGTCGAGACGACGACGAGCTCTAAGTCGCTCATGGTGACTCCACAACATTGCCTTCAATATCCAGAAACACCAGCGGCGCCACATTCGTGCTGCGGAGCGGTGCCTCCACCGACTTCCGATCGCCGACGATGACGATCGCCAAGTGGTCGAGGTCGAGATGCTGCTTTGCGACGCGGAGCACGTCTTCCGCTGTGACCGCCATGATCGCCTTGGTGTACTGCTGGTAGTAGCTGTCCGGCAGCCCCTGGAGCCATAAGCCGCCGATCGCGCCGTTGATGGCGCTCACCGATGCGAACGTCGCGGGCAGCCGCTGCACGAGCGACTCCTTGGCGGTGAGCAGTTCTTCCTGTGTCACCGGCCGCGCGCCCGTGATGCCCCGCAGCTCTTTCATGAATTCGATCAGCGACGCATCCGTCTTGTCGCCGACCACGTCGCCCCCCGTGCGGAACGGATTGGGCCCTTTGCCGAAGCCGAAACTGGATCCGACGCCGTAGCTGTAGCCCTTCTCCTCGCGCAGGTTCGCGTTGAGCCTGGCCTGAAACATACCGCCCAGGATCGTGTTCATGACCTGAAGCGCGTAGTAATCGGGCGTGCTCCGCGAGGGCCCTGGCAGTCCGAGAGTAAATGTCGATTGTGCCGCGCCGGGCTTGTCGACGAGATAGATGGCCGTTCCGCGCGGTGCAGGCAGCGGCGGAAACGAAAACGCCGGCCGATCGCCGCCGGCGGCCCACGACGACAGACCGCGCTCGATAACGGGCCGGATGGCGGCGGGTGTGACGTCGCCGACAACGGTGATCAACGCGCGCCCCGGCTTGAAATATCGCTGATGGAAATCGACGACATCGGCCTTCGTGATCGCCTTTACGGACGTTTCCGAAGGCGATTGTCCCAATGGATGTGCGTCGCCGTAGAGCACGCGCGGGAACACACGCGACGAAATGGCGCCGGGCTGCGCTTTCGCCTGATTCAACGCGACGAGCCTCTGCGCGCGGAGCCGCTCGAGCGAGTCGGCCGGAAACGTGGGGTTCACGAGCATGTCGGCCAGAATCGCCAGCGTGTCGGCAAACCTGGCCGAGGTGCTCACGAAGCCCATCGAGCCGCTTTCGCCGCCGACTCCCACCGACACGTTCGTACCGAGCAACTGCAGCGCGTCCGATAGCTGATCGCCGGTCCGTGTCTTCGTCCCCTCGCTCATCATCGATGCCGTGAGGCTGGCAACCCCGCGACGGGCCGCGTCCTCGAATTGATCGGCTCCGCCCATGAACGTGATCGAAAACGATACGAGAGGAAGGTCGTGTTTCTCCGACACGATCAGCTCCGCGCCGTTGGCGAGCTTCGATCTGGTCCATGCCGGCACTCTCAGCTCGGGCACCTTGCCAATCGGCGGCTGTTTGGTGCGGTCAAGGGGTTGAGAGGACGCGGGAAGAGCAAAGAGCAAAGAGCAGAGAGCAGAGAGAGCGAAGAGAAATACGCGGCGGGTCATTGGACCTTCTTGCTTTCCGCGGGCTTCGACGCCTGATCCGTCTGGCCCGCAGGCACGATGCTCAGCACGATGCGTCCGCCGGTCAGATATTTGTTGGCGACGCGCTGCACGTCCGCCGCCGTCACGGCGAGCGTCTTCTCATATTCCGTGCGGAAATATCCCGGATCGCCATGGATGGCGGCGCCGCTGGTGAGCTGGAATGCCTTGCCGAGATTCGACTCGAGACCGCGCACGAACGACAGCTCTTCGCCGGCGGTGGCCTTCTGCACTTCTTCGGCGGTGGGACCCTCTCGCTTGAACCGTTCGAGAACGGCATCAGCGGCGGCTTCGAGATCCGTCAGCGAGTGCCCGGGGCGTGGCGTGATGGAGAGCATGAACTCGCCGACGTCTTCCGAAGTGTTCTGCCCCGCGCCGACGGAGGCGGCTGCTTGAGTGTCGAAGACGAGCGCCTTGGTCAGGCGCGCTGTCCGTGGGCCCGACAGAATCGACCCGAGCACCGACAACGCATACCGATCGTCGTTCTTCTCACCCACAGTGGGCCACTGCACGTACAACCGCGGCACCTGGACCCGATCTTCGAACACCAGACGACTCGGCGCGCCGAGCGTGACAGGCGACACGGCCGGACGCTTGATGGCGCTGCCTCGCGGGATGTCGGCGAAATATTTCGAGACCCACGCTTTCGTCTGCGCGGGATCGAAATCGCCAACGATCGCGAGAAACGCGTTGTTCGGCGCGTAGTACAACCGGAAGAAGCTCTTGACGTCTTCCTCAGAGGCGGCCGACAGATCTTCCATGCTGCCAATCGGCGACCAGGAATACGGATGCGACGCGGGATACGTCGCCGCCGACAGGATTTCGTACACGCGGCCGTAGGGCTGGTTGTCGTATCGCTGCCGGCGCTCGTTCTTCACGATGTCGCGCTGCGCGTTCAGCTTGGCAAGGTCGAGTGAATCGAGCAGAAATCCCATTCGATCCGACTCGATCCACAACATCGTCTCGAGATAGTTCGATGGCACCGTCTCGTAATAGGTGGTGATGTCGTTCGACGTCGTGCCGTTGTTCGTGCCGCCGACGCCTTCGGTGAGGCGGTCGTGCAACCCGTACTGCACATGGCCCGAGCCGGTGAACATGACGTGTTCGAACAAGTGCGCGAAGCCCGTGCGCCCGGGCATCTCGTTTTTCGACCCGACGTGATACCAGATGTTCACCGCCACGGTCGGCGTCGTCCGATCCTGCGACAACACGACGGTCAGGCCGTTGGGCAGCGTGTATTGTTCGAATGGGATGTTGAGCTGCGCCGGCGCAGCTCGTTCGCTCACGCCGGGACGCTGGCCGGCGAGCGGCACCCCGGCGACGGCTATGAGACAGAGGGCGACAAGGCGCTTCATGCCCGCATTATGAACTAGAATCAGGCCCAATTTGTCTAACTCAAAACCTACCGACAGACTGAGCTTTCTCAAGCTCGCTGGCCCTGGACTCGTCGTCGCCGCGACGGGCATCGGATCGGGTGACGTGGTTGCCGCCACCGTCGGAGGCGCGCGCTACGGCGTGGTGCTCCTGTGGGCCATCGCGGTCGGCGCATTTTTCAAATATGTCCTGAACGAAGGTATCGCGCGCTGGCAGCTCGCCACCGGCAAGACCGCGCTCGAAGGGTGGGCCGAATATCTTCCTGCCTGGGTGAAGGTGTATTTCGGCGTGTATCTCGTGTTGTGGACCGTTTTCGTGAGCGCCGCGCTGACCAACGCGACCGGACTCGGCATCAGCAATCTTACCGGCGGACGCATTGCGCAATCGTGGGGCGGGGTCCTGCACAGCCTGTTTGGATTCGTGTTCGTGCTGCTCGGCGGATATGGCGGCTTCGAGAAGATGATGAAGATGCTGGTCGGCCTCATGGGGTTCAGCATCCTGATTTGCGCGGCGTTGACCTTCCACGATCCGGCGGGCGTACTGACCGGCACGTTGGTGCCGACGATTCCGTCAGGCGCCGGTTTGTACGTCCTGTCGATCATCGGCGGTATCGGCGGCTCGGTGACGATGCTGTCCTACAACTATTGGATGCGTGAGGAGAAGCTGTCGGGGGCCGACAAACTCGGATACGTGCGCGGCGACATCGCGATCGCGTACCTGTTCACCGCGCTGTTCGGCATGGCAATCATGATGACGGCCAATCAGGCGTTCTTCGTGCCTGAGATCGCCATCACCAACGCACAAGCCGTGACGAAGATGGCCGAGATGCTCGGCAGCATTCTCGGTCCGTTCGGCCGCATTGCGTATTCGGTGGGCTTCTGGGCGGCGGTGTTCGCGTCGCTGCTCGGCGTGTGGCAGAGCGTGCCGTACCTCTTTGCCGATTTCTACAGCATCCTGAAGAAGCTGCCGCCTGAGGAACGCGAGCGCGTGACGAAGGTCACCAGCAAGCCGTATCGTCTGGCGTTGATTTTCGTCACGCTGGCGCCGATTCCTTTTGCGTTCACCGGCCAGCCGCTCCAGGTCATTGTCGCCTACACCATCGTCGGCAGCCTCTTCGTGCCGTTCCTCGCGGCGACGCTGCTGTATCTCAACAACAGGGTGAAGTGGAACGCGTCGGTCCCTCACAACAATTGGCCGACCAACGCGCTGCTCATAGTGATTCTGTTACTGTTCGCAATCGTGGGCGGAGACGAGGCAAGGAGGGCAATCACCCCTCTCCTTCGCTGACCGAGCCCGGGACGATACTGCCGGATCTGGACGGCTGACTCACATTGGAGGATCTATGTCCATCGCGACTGTGCGGTTTGTGCTGCTTGGGCTCGCGGTCATTGCCGCTTCGACCACCGCCTTAAGCGGACAGGAGACAGCTTCGCGCATGCCGATTTTCCAGGTCGATGCGGCATGGCCCAAACTTCCCAACAACTGGGTGCTCGGCGTCGTTTCGGCGGTCGCCGTCGACCGGCGCGATCACGTGTGGATCCTGCACCGTCCTCGAACAGTGCAGGAGGGGCTGAAAGGTCGCGCGGCGCCGCCAGTGTTGCATTTCGATGCCCAGGGACAATTCGTCAGTGCCTGGGGCGGAGACGCGCCCGCATACGACTGGCCCATCACCGAGCACGGGATCTTCATCGATCATAAAGACCTTGTGTGGATTGGCGGCAGCGGCATCGGCGACGACATGCTGCTCAAGTTCACCACCGACGGAAAATTCGTCAAGCAGTTTGGCGCCCGCGGTCAGAGCAAGGGCAATGCGGATCCCAAGAACCTAAACCGACCAGCCGACGTGTTCGTGCACGCCAAAACCAATGAAGTGTTTGTCGCCGATGGGTACGGCAATCGTCGGGTGATCGTGCTCGACGCCGAGTCCGGTGCGTTCAAGCGTATGTGGGCCGCCTTTGGCAATCCTCCCGATGACGCCCCTCCCGCTGGGGCAGCAGGTGTAGCAGGCGGTCGAGGTGGTGCGGCGGCTTCGCCGGTCCTCGATACCGAAGGCCGGGGCTCGGCGCAATTCAGCAATCCCGTGCACGCCGTTGAGGTCTCGAACGATGGGTTGGTCTACGTCGCCGATCGACAGAACCGGCGCGTTCAAGTTTTTACATTAGACGGAAAATACGTGTCGGAGGGGTTCATCAATCGGGCTGGTCCAGCGGCGGGTTCGGCAGCCGGGCTGGGTTTTTCGCCAGACCCACAGCAGCAATTTTTGTATGTCTCGGATCTTGGAAACTCCCACGTCGTCGTGTTACGCCGCAAATCGCTCGAGGTCTTGTATCAGTTCGGAGCACGCGGTACCACGGCCGGCGATTTTCAGGCGCCCCATCTTCTCGCCGTGGATTCGAAGGGAAACCTATATACGGCTGAGGTGAGCCCCGGCAATCGCGCGCAACGATTCGTGTTCAAAGGGCTGTCGGCGACGCCTCCGCCCAACGCAGTCTCGGCGCGGACCACGCCCTGACCTCACGCGCCGAGTTGGCGAGCCAGATCGTTGAAATCCCTCGCGGAAAAATCCACAGGGAAGTCAGCCTTCAGGTCTGGCTTTCGACTCGGTCCAAACTCGAACGGCCTGGTCACAAACGCCGTCTTCAACCCCACCGACTGCGCGGCACGCAAGTCTCCCAGATGGGCAGCAACCATCAACACTTCGGCCGGGTTGAGGTCGAGGAAATCTGCGGCGGATTGATAGACCTCGCGGTCTGGCTTGTAGTGTCGAACGAGCTCGGCGCCGAGTATGCAGTCCCATGGCAACCGGGAGTGTTTCGCCATCTCGGTCATCAACGAGACGTTTCCGTTTGAGAGCGGCGCGACGATGAATCGCTTCTTCAGGCGTTCAAGCCCGCTGACGGAATCGGGCCACGGACGTAATCGATGCCAGGCCTGATTGAGCGCGTCGGTTTCCGCCTCCGACAGTCCGACGATACCGAAGTCGGGCAGGATCGTATCGAGGGTCATCCGATGCAGGGCGTCGAGCTTCGTCCAGGGCAGCTCTCCATTTCGGACGCGGTTCATGCTCGGACCGTAGCCCGCGCGCCATGCGTCGGCGAATTTCGCGCCGTCCACGGTTTGCCCCCTCCGCTTCGCGAGCGCCTCGACCTCCTGCGCGACCGATGTGCGCCAATCGACGACAGTGCCGAAAACATCGAAGACGAGCGCCTTGATCGTTTCCTCCTTAGGATTGGATCGCCCATCGCGTTGGCCCTGGGCAGCTGCGATCACGCCCTCATCGTCCATCTTGATACCGATCGCCGCTGCCGTGCCGGCATGCAAGAACTGGCGGCGTGAAACCGCGGATCGAAGGGTCACGTCTTCCTCCTTCGACGATGGACGATGGACGACGCTATGTTTTTGTTAGCGGGAACCTGAAGATCATCTGCGGTTTCGTCCCGGCGCTGGGCTTGCGTCCGCCGCCCAGGCCCGCGTCCGTGAAGTACACGTGGTTCTCGTGGATGCACATGCCGTGCGGATCCGGGTCGTTCGGACCGAACACCCAGGACTCCATCAGGCGTCCCGACTCGGCATCCAGGCGAGCGACGAGGCGGTCGGCGCCGTCGATGACGTAGAACGAGCCCTCGTGAAAGTCGAGGCCGTGCGGCACGTTCATCCGGATTTGTACCATGCGGGTGATGCGCAGTTCGTCTTTCGGATCCATTTCGATCAGCAAGCCCGGACCGGGCGCAATCGACCACAGCTTGTCGGTCTGCCTGTTGTAATACGTGCCGTGGATGCCGCTGCCCCACACATTGCGGTACGCCTTTACCTGCTTGCCCTTCATGTCGAGCTTCGCGATTTCGCCGTAGTTCTTGTCGAAGGGGCGTTTGAACTCCCGCAGGTTGGCGGCCGTGCCGGCGCCATTGCAGCCGATCCAGATGAACCCGCCGCCCACCGCGAGACCGCTCGTGTTGTGCGCCTCGCCGACGAAGTCCTCGATGACCTTCCCGGTTTTCCAGTCGAGCAGGTTGATGCGCTCGGACACCTGATCGCCGACCCACAGCCCTTCAGGTGACGTCTCGAGGGCATTGGGATAGCGGTCGGGGCTCTTGTAGAGCAGCTCGATCTTCGGCGTGTAGGTCGGCGGCTTCGGCGCGTCTGCACCTCGGGCGGGCGCGTCCTGCGCCATCGCTCGGCCCCCTGCCATGACACCCACTCCGGCGGCCAACGGTACTCGTGAAAAAGTCTCTTCGTCGGATTGTCATGGCTATTGTCCTCTCGCCGGTGCGGGCGCGGCGGCACCCCGCGCTGGCGGTCCGCCTGCCCGGAACGGGGCATAAACGTCGAACGGTTTCATCCGGGTATAGGTCGCGCTGAACTTTTGTCCGGCCGCGTCCGTGCCCGTCCACGTGAAGGTGTCACCCTTCAGTGTAAATGTTCCCGTGCTCAGCTTGTCTTCGAGGTTCGGATCGGTGTCGCCGATGTGGCGCCTCGCGAAAGTGGTCCCCGCGACGTTGTAGGTTCCGCGCGACGCCGACATACCCTCGTACGCGCCGGCGTACTGTTCGGGCGTCCACTGGTCCTGCGGCACTTTCTGCACGCCTTTGCGGCCCGTGGGGAGCGTGGTCGCATGGAACCAGCCGTCTTCACCGAGGAGCAAATGTTCCGGCGTGGTGGTGCCCGCGGCGCCGTTTACCGTATAGGCGGTGCGCTCCCACGAGCCGACGAGAGCCGGGGACCCGAGGGTCTGATTCGGCAATTTGCGCGCATGAATCTGCGGCGAGCGGGTAGGACCGGCCCCTTCGAGCACGAGGATGTTGCCTTCGAATCTCCACGCGCGCTCCTGGGTGTTTTCGCCGCCGGCGGGCCCGAGGCCCATTTTGTGGTGGCGATAATTCACCTGGCCGACGTTGCTGTAATTGCCCCAGCCCCCGCCCATCTTGTCGAATCGCGCGAACAGGTCTTTTGTCGTCTGCTGTGCCAGCGGCCGGTTTACCTTCGGCCGGCCGGCGGGGAATTCCATCATCGACCAGTAGCCGTCGTTCATGAACTTGACGTAGAGCGGCGCATCGGGGGGCTGCACGCTGAAGCCGTTGCGCAGCAGCGAATACCGGACCCACGTGCCGACGAGCGGGTTGTAGTCGGGCGGCGGCGCGGGCGCCTGGTCGCACGCGTTTTCGTCCTTGTTCGTGCAACCGAACGCGCTCATGTCGTGCGGATAGCTCGCGGGTTCCTGCGCCTGCTGCGCAGCGAGCGGCAGGGCGATGCCCGCGCACGCCGCAGCAGACAGCATGAGGAAACGCACGATTCTTAAGTGCATCTAGGAGCCTCCTAAAGGGCCTGCAGGGTGGCGAAAAGCTTATCACGGGGTTCCGGGTTCCGGGTTCCAGGTTCCAGGTTCCAGGTTCCGGTTCCGGGTTCTGGGTTCCACGTTCTGGGTTCCGACGTTCCTCAGTTCTGGTTCTAGGTTCCAGGATTCTTGTGGTTCCGTGCGTTATCAGACGGTTTGGAGCGCGGCAATTTCTTTCGCGGGTCGAAATTCTTGGGGCACTTCAGCAAGTACAACCTCAGCCCCGTTGCTGCGCCTATTGCGCGTCCGCAGAGGCGGAACATCTCCCCGAACTCTGCGTCCGTCAGGTACTGCTTCGAGTGCGCGTGCCTGAGTTGATTTCGCACTTCGCCCAGTGAACCGCGGGCAATTCTGACGAAGTTCGCGAAGTCTCGCGGATTGAAGCGATAAAAGCCTTCCGCAATGTTGTCGGGAGCAGACCTGGCGGACTCGCGGATCTCGTCGCAGAATTTGCGATCGTCGGCCGCTGGCGCCGCTGCAGTAAACGCAAATACGCGCTCCTTGAGTTCCCAGGCAAGTTGCCACGTATCAAGCTCTTCCGGAGATCGCGCGCCTTCCATACGCTCCAACTGTGCACGGACCGCTCCAGAACCTAGAACCCAGAACCAGGAACCCAGAACCCAGAACCCAGAACCGGAACCCGGAACCCGGAACCCGGAACCCGGAACCTCGTACAATCCGCCTTCATGCTTTCAACCGTTCGCCTGAAGCTCTCCGCGATGATGTTCCTCGAGTACTTCGTCTGGGGCGCCTGGTACGTGACGATGGGCACCTGGCTTGGGGCGCTCGGCTTTTCCGGCGAGCAGATCGGCCTCACCTACGGCACCACCGCGCTGGCGGCGATGATTTCGCCGTTCTTCGTCGGCATGATCGCCGATCGCTTCTTTGCGACCGAGCGGCTGCTGGCGGTGCTTCACCTGTTTGGCGGCATCGCGCTGTTCTACGCATCGACCCGCACCAGCTTCTGGCCGCTCTACGGCGCCGTGCTCGTCCACACGTTGTGCTACATGCCGACGCTCGCCCTCACGAACTCGCTGTCGTTCCGGCAGATGAGGGATCCGGGACGCGAATTCCCTCCGATCCGCGTGTTGGGAACGCTCGGATGGATCGTGGCCGGGATTGTCGTCGGCACGATGGGCGTTGAAGCGACGGGACGGCCGATGCAGCTGGCTGCCGCGGGATCGATCGCGCTGGCGGTGTTCTGTTTGCTCCTGCCCCATACGCCGCCCCAGACGACCGGGCGAGTGCGCGTGGCCGACGTGCTTGGTCTCGACGCGCTGCAGCTGATGAAAGACCGGTCGTTCGCGGTGTTCGTGTTCGGCTCGTTCCTCGTTTGCATTCCGCTGCAGTTCTATTACGCGTTTGCGAACCCGTTTCTGAACGCGATTGGCGTGACCAACGCCGCGGGAAAGATGACGCTCGGGCAGATGTCGGAGCTCGTCTTCATGCTGATGATGCCGTGGTTCTTCAAGCGGCTTGGCGTGAAGCAGATGCTGCTCGTCGGAATGGCGGCGTGGGTCGCGCGGTACATTCTGTTTGCGTACGGCAACAACGACGCGCTTGTGTGGATGCTGTACGTCGGCATCCTTCTCCATGGGATCTGCTACGACTTCTTTTTCGTCACGGGACAGATCTACGTCGATCAGAAGGCGCCGTCAAACGTGCGCGCGGCGGCGCAGGGCTTCATCACCTTCGTCACCTACGGCGTCGGCATGCTCATCGGGTCCTGGCTGTCGGGCCGCGTGGTGGACGCATACGCGCTTCCCGGCGGCGGGCACGACTGGCAGAGCATCTGGCTCGTGCCGGCCGTCATGGCGGCCGTCGTGCTCGCGCTGTTTGCGTTGTTCTTTCGATCCAGCGACACAGCGGAGACCCGCCTTCGCGAAGAGGGTGCCGCGGGGCAGGCTGCGCGATGAGGTGCGCACGCGCCCGGTCGCTGTGTGTTGGTCTCGTGTGCGTGTTCGCGGCCATTCGCCTCGACGCCCAGACCGAGCCTCCGCGGGGCAGCTTTACATTTCGCGCCGAGCAGAGCCGGACCATCGGCGTCACGATTACCGAGGTTGACGGCGTGCCGGGCATCGTCTGGCCCGAGTCCATCGATGCCAGGTGGGACACGACGCTCCTCGGTGTTCAGATGACTGCCGATGCGGCGTCGTCCATGCCGTTTGTGGAAGTGTCCGCTGGTAACCTTTCCGATCGGCAGGTACTTTGCGCCTGGGGATGCAGGGGAGCGATGGCTGAATCTGAGTTTCCTCCGCCGCGCCGTGGCAGGCACTCGCATCGCGTTGCGCGCGGAAGGCATCACCTTCTCCGACAGAGAGGCGACGCTGCGGATGTTTGCCTCGAATCCGGATCTGACGAAAGCGATTCTCGTGCTCGCGCCTCACCCTGACGATGCCGAGATCGCAGCGTTCGGCTTGTATGCGCAGCGCAAGGCGAACGTGGTGACCGTCACGGCGGGGAATGCCGGCGCGGCAACATACGAGGCCGTGTTCGACGACCTTGCAGAGCATTACCTGTTCAAGGGGCGTATGCGCGTCATCGACAGCATCACCGTCCCATGGCACGGCGGTATTCCGCCCGAGCGCGCCTTCAACATGGGCTACTTCGACGCGCGGCTTGCGGAGATGTACGCCAAGCGGGACGCGGTGATTCCCGAGATGTATCGTCCCAACAGCGACATCAACGTTTACCGGAAGGACAACATCGGCGACCTGCTGCCAAGGCGCGAGCGTGAATCGAAGTGGAGCCATCTGGTCGAAGACATGGTCACGCTGCTAAAGAAGGTGAAGCCCGCGATCATCGCAGCCCCGCATCCACAACTGGACACGCATCGCGATCATCAGTTCACAGCGGTTGCGCTGTCCGAAGCGCTGTCGCGGTGGAACCGGCCGGTGACGCTGCTCCTCTATACCAACCACGCCGACCGCAATCGTTATCCCTACGGCCCTGCCGGGACGCTGATGTCGCTCCCGCCGCCGGCAGGAGACATCACGATCGATCGCCTGTTTTCGCTGCCCCTGTCGCCCAGCCTCCAGCGTTTGAAGCTGTTCGCCCTTGAGTCGATGCGCGACCTGCGGTTCAGCCCCACGCGTCAATATCAACTGGCGCGGGACGAAGGACGGACCCTCTCGCCCGAGAAGCCCGGTCCGCCCCCGGACATCACCTATCTACGCCGCGGGCCGCGGTCGAACGAGTTGTTCTACGTCTACGACCGCGAGACGTTTGCGGCGATGGTAGCGGCGTTTTTGACACGTGCGAGCCAGTAGCTACTGGCTCTCCCGTTTGTGATACAAGAACACTAAGCGAAAGGCGGAATTTACATGTTCACTCGACGAGAGTTCGCTGCCTTGGTGGCCTCTGCTCTGGCGTCCCCGTCCGTTCTCACGCGCGCGCAGCAGCGCGACGCCGGCGGGCGATTGACGCTGAACGGTGTGCGGGTGGGCGCGCAAACGTATAGCTTCCGCGCGCTGAATCGGCCGCCCGGCGGCGACATGACCGACGTGCTGATTCAGGCATTCACCGAGTGCGGTCTGGGCGAGTGCGAGCTCTGGTCGCCGCAGATCGAGCCGGCGGGCGTGCCCCGCGAAGAATTGCGGCGGTGGCGGATCGAAACGCCGCTCGACCATTTTGGCGCCATCCGGAAGAAGTTCGAGGCCGCCAAGATCGCGATTCGTGCCTTCAACTACAGCTTCAACGACAGCTTTACCGACCCCGAGATGGACCGCGGATTCGATATTGCGCGCGCCCTCGGCGCCGACTTCATCACCGCGTCGAGCACGCTGTCGGCCGCCAAACGTCTTGCGCCATTCGCCGAGAAGCACAAGATGGTTGTCGCCATGCACAACCATTCGAACGTGAAAGACCCGAACGAGTTCGCGACGCCGGAGAGCTTCGCCGCCGCGATGAAGCTGTCGAGATATTTCAAAGTAAATCTCGACATCGGCCACTTTACCGCCGCCAACTTCGATGCTGTCGCATACCTGCGCGAGCACCATGCGAACGTGACGAACCTGCACATCAAAGATCGGAAGCGCGATCAGGGACCGAACGTGCCATGGGGCGAGGGCGACACTCCCATCCGCGACGTGCTCCGGCTGCTGCAGCAGAGCAAGTGGCCGATCACCGCAAATCTCGAATACGAATACAAGGGCGCGGGCTCGCCGGTCGAGGAAGTGAAAAAAGGGATCGACTTCATGCGGAAGGCGCTCGCCTAGCGCATGCGCCGCCTGGGAATGGGCCTGGTCGGGCCAGGATTCGTCGGCGTGCACCATATCGATGCGGTGCGGCGTCTGGGATTCGTGGATGTCGTGGCGATCGCCGGCAGCTCGGAAGCCTCGGCCAGAAAAAAGGCCGATGCGCTCGGCATACCGAAGGCGTACGGCAGCTATGAAGCGCTTGCTGCCGATCCCGACATACACGTCGTCCACAACACAACGCCCAATCACCTCCACGTTCCGGTGATCGTCGCGGCTCTGACGCACCGCAAACACGTCGTCTCCGACAAGCCGCTCGCGATGAATGCCGAAGACGCGCGCTCGTTGCTGCATGCGGCGCGCGAGGCAGGTGTCGTTCACGCCGTTACGTTCAACTATCGCGGCAATCCGCTCGTGCAGCAGGCACGCGAGATGGTCGAAGCGGACGAGATTGGCCGTCCGCACTTCGTTCACGGAGCGTATCTGCAGGATTGGCTGCTGCAGCCCACTGACTTCTCGTGGCGCCTCGAGCCCGCGAAGGGCGGAAAGAGCTCGGCAATCGGCGACATCGGATCGCACTGGTGCGATCTCGTGCAGCACGTGATTGGCCGGCGCATCGAAGCCGTCCTCGCCGATCTCGAGACGGTGATTCCCACGCGGTTCAAGCCGCGTGCGAACCGGGAAGCGTTCGCCGGACAACAAAGCGAAGGAGACGCGCAGAATGAGGCGTTCAAGGTCGAAAGCGAGGATCTGGCCACGGTGCTGATCCGCTTCGAAGGGGGAGCGCGGGGCGCTGTGTCCGTCGGTCAGGTATGCGCCGGCCACAAGAACGACCTGTGGTTCGAGATCAACGGCCGCGGCGGCTCCCTCCGATGGCGGCAGGAGCAGCAAAACGCGCTGTGGATAGGGCGGCGCGAGAGCGCAAACTCCGTGCTTCAGAAAGATCCATCGCTTCTGCACGAAGGAGCCCGCCGCTATGCGCACCTGCCTGGCGGGCATCAGGAGGCATGGGCCGACGCGTTTTGCAACGTCATGAGAGACGTCTACGAATTCATCGCGAGCGGACGGGCGGTAGATGAACGGAAGCCGCCGGCATTTGCGACATTCGAGGACGGGTATTACGCTGCGTGCGTGGTGGATGCGATTCTCGACAGTCACGCTCGCGGCGGCGTGTGGACGGACGTCACGTATTGATGGGGGCGCGATGAAGCTGGGCCTGTTCACGCCTGTGTTCGCAAAGCTCACCGTGAAAGAGATGCTGGCGAAAGTGCGATCGCTCGAGAAGGTCACCGCCGTGGAGCTCGGCACCGGCGCGTGGCCGGGCAGCGATCACGTGGATCTCGACGGCTACCTCAACGACAAGACCCGCGCGTCCGACTTCCGCGCGATGATCAAGGACGCAGGCCTCACGATCAGCGCTCTGTCCTGTCATGGCGATCCCCTGCACCCGAACAAGATCCGCTCGAAGACCGACGACGAGGTGTTCCGGAAAACGGTAAGGCTGGCCGAGCGCCTCGAGGTGCCCGTCGTCGTCACGTTCTCCGGATGCCCCGGCGATTCGGAAGACGCCGCACATCCCAACTGGGTGACGACGCCATGGCCGCCGGAGTTTCTCGAGATCCTCGAGTGGCAGTGGGAGAAGAAGGCGATTCCGTATTGGACCGAGGCAGGAAAGTTCGCTCACGACCACGGAGTGAAAGTGGCGCTCGAAGCTCATCCGGGATTTATCGTCTACAACGTCGAAACCGCGCTCAGGCTGCGCCAGGCGTGCGGAGACAATGTGGGCGTCAACTTCGATCCGAGTCACTTCTTCTGGCAGGGCGTGGATGTGCCCGCTGCCATACGCGCGCTCGGCCCGGCAATTTTCCACGTCCACGCCAAAGACGTGTATCTCGACCGCCAGAACGTTGCGGTGAATGGCGTGATCGACACAAAGACGTACCGGCGCATGCCGGAACGGTCGTGGCTGTTCCGGAGCGTCGGCTTCGGCCACGATGCGTTCGAATGGAAGCGCATCGTCAGCGCGCTCCGCCTCGCCGGATACGACTATGTGATGAGCATCGAGCACGAAGATGCGCTCGCGTCGGTCGATGAAGGGTTGAAGGCGGCGATTGACGTGTTGTCGCGAGCCATCCTCACGGAGCCGGCGGTCGACGCTTGGTGGACCTGATGGAGTCTACAAGTCCAGAGTCAACAGTCGAAAGTCTACAGGCAGGTGCTGTTTGCGGTGTGTGCGCTGGTATCGCTGGCCTCCGCGGTCAGTGCACAGAGCCGCGGCGGTATCGCCAGCTTTCCGGCGCAGCAGCGCGATCCTGATGATCCGGCGCTCATCGCGCGCGGGCGCGCGGCTTACGACACCGAGTGCCGCAGCTGTCACGGTCCCGATCTCCGAGGCGGGGAAGCGGGCGGTCCCAATCTTCTTCGCTCTCAGGTGATGCTGAACGATCGCAGCGGCGAGCTGCTGCAGCCCATCCTCGAAGGGTCGCATAAGGCGCGGCTTTCCGCGGCCGGCCTTTCTCCGGAAGATGTCAGGGCAGTCGCGGCGCACATTCACAGCGTCCTTGCGCTCGCACCGGGGCAGGGAGCGCCCCCTCCCGGACCGCCAGTGGAACTGAAGGTCCTCGTCGGCGATGCCGCGGCTGGAGCTCGCGTCTTCCAGGCAAAGTGCGCCAGCTGCCACTCGGTTGACGGCGATCTGAAGGGCATCGGCGCGCGGGACATGAGCGCGGCGCAACTTCAGAATCTGTGGGTCGCCGGCGGCCGTGGACGCCCGCCGAGCCCCGGTCCGCGCCCGGCGCCGATGACGACACGGCGCGAGACGACGGTGATGGTGACGCTTCCGACCGGCGAGAAGTACGAAGGCCGGCTGGAGCGCATCGACGACTTCACCGTCTCGCTCACGCAGGCCGACGGCACGCCGCGCTCGTTCCGGCGGACTGGCGCGGTTCCGAAAGTGGAAGTGCGGGACCCGCTCCAGGATCACCGCGTCCTGCTGCCGACCTACACCGACAAGGACATTCACGACGTAACTGCATATCTGGCGACGATCAAATGAGACCGATGGCCCTCGCCGCGCTCGTACCGGTGTTTTGCGTAGTGGTGTTAGCGAACGCCCAGGACCGCGTGATTCTCGATCCGGCTTCGCTCGCGAAGCCGCTGGCCGAGTCCTGGCCCACATTCGCAGGTGATTACACCAGCCGCCGGTACAGCAGCCTCAAACAAGTGAACACGTCGAACGTGAAGAACCTCACGCTGGCGTGGATGTCGAGAGTCGTCACGGGGCCACGCGGAGGCCTTCCGCCAACCATCATCGGCGGCGTGGGGACGCGCGAATTTACCGGCGGAACGATCAAAGGCGCGGTCCTGCAGGTTGACGGCATTCTCTACGTCACGGCGCCAGACAACGTGTGGGCGCTCGACGCCCACGACGGCCGGGAGATCTGGCACTACTTCTGGAAGACGAGAGGCGCCACACACATCGGCAACCGCGGCGCGGCGATATGGAAGAACTATCTCTTCTTCGAGACACCCGACAACTATCTCGTATCGCTCGACGCCAAGACCGGCGAAGAGCGGTGGCACGTCGAGATCGCCGATTTCGATCTGCAGTATTTCTCCACGCCCGCGCCGATCGTCGTCGACAACCACGTGATCGTCGGAACGGGCAACGACCTCGACGGGCCCGGTTTCCTTCAGTCTTTCGATCCCGAAACGGGAAAGTTGCAGTGGAAGTTCTACACGGTGCCGATGAACCCCGGAGATCCGGGACTCGACACGTGGCCGAGCCTCGAAGCGGCGCGCTACGGTGGCGGCCATACATGGATGCCCGGCTCCTACGATCCCGAGACCCGGCTGTACATCTTCGGCACTGGAAACCCGACGCCCGCTTACACCGGTGTGTCGCGGCCCGGCGACAATCTGTTCACGTGCGCGCTCGTTGCGGTGAATGTCGATACCGGCAAGATGGCGTGGTATTTCCAGATGTCACCGCATGACACGCATGACTGGGACACGGTACAGTCGCCGATCCTGCTCGATGCGAGGATCAACGGCAAACCGCGGAAGCTCGTGTCGGTTGCGGCGCGCAACGGTTACTTTTTCACTGTCGATCGCGTCACCGGCGAACATATCGTCACGACCAAGTACGGATCGCACACCAACTGGTCGAGCGGCCTGAACGACAAGAACGCTCCCGTCCCGGCTCCGGAGAAAGAAGCCATCGTTCCCGGCGCGCTCGTGTCGCCGGTCGAGGGAGGAACGACGAACTGGCAGCCGCCGGCCTACTCACCGGATACAGGTCTTCTCTATACGCAGGAAGACAACGCGTTCAACATGCTGTACCTGACTGATCCCGACCCGCGCGGCTCGATGGGGCTCGGAGGGAAGCTGCGCGTCGAAGTAGGTTCGGCCGGCAAGTTCCTGACCGCGATCGAGCCCGCGACCGGCAAGGTCGCATGGCGCCGGCCCTATCCGAATCCTGGCGGACCCGGAATCGGGTTTCTCGCGACGGCAGGAGGGCTGTTGTTCGGCGGCGACGGCAGCGGCAACTTCGTCGCATACGACGCCAAAGTAGGGAAGCCGCTCTGGCACACCCGCATCGGCACCATTTCGAACGCGCCACAAACCTACATGGTCGGCGGCAAACAATTTGTGCTGATCGCCACCGCCGACATGCTCTGGGCGTTCAGTCTGTACTGATCACCTAGCCAGTAGCCGGTAGCCAGTAGCTGGTAGTACTGTCAGAGTACGTAGTGTCCGGCTTCAGCCGGACGGCGGCCACTGTCCAAGACCGCCACTGCGCGATTACCCAGACGATGATGACGGAAACAGTCGGACTTGCCGGAGTAAACGTCGTCGACGTCGAGTCCCGGCGGTGTACGGCGCAACCAGACCATCGTCGTCTCAGCGGCTACGGGTCGAATCGTTGAGATTACGGCCGGCGCGGTGACGACGGTTCAACCCACTCGAACCGTCGACGCTACCGGAAGGTTTGTCATTCCCGGGCTGTGGGACATGCACGTTCACACGCTCCAACCGGATCGCGAGAACTACCTGGCGAAGTTCATCGCCAATGGCATCACGGGCGTGCGCGACATGGGCACGCAACTGTCGAACCTAGGTCTCGCAGACTCGTGGCGGCGCGAAACCGGCGAAGGCAAGCGCATTGGCCCACGCATCTACGCCAGCGGTCCCGCCCTTGGCACTCCAAGGCCGGAAAGGGCCTTACCGGTCGGTTCCGCCGCCGAGGCGCGCGCAGCGGTCGTGACGTTGAAACGTCACGGTGCCGATTTCGTAAAGGTATATTCGCTGCTGTCGCGCCCGGCATTCCTGAGCGTCCTCGATGAAGCGAAGAAGCAGCGGCTCGACGTGGTCGGCCATGTGCCGTCGTGGGTGACGGCGGCGGAAGCCTCCGATGCCGGTCAAAAGAGCATGGAACACTCGTATGGACTCCTGGAATCGTGCTCCACGCGTGAAAGCGAGCTTCGAAAGGAAATTGAACGCGTGGCTGCGAATCCAGACACATTGGAAGCGTGGGGTGCCGTCGTGCGCACCACCGATCGGCTGTATGGCACTCAGGCACGGGACCAGTCCTACAGCGGTGAGAAATGCCGGGTCTTGTTTGCTCGCTTCGTCCGAAATGGAACGTGGCAATGTCCGACGCTCGTGCTGCGGCGTGCGTTCGCTCTGCGTGACGACCCGGTCTTTACGAACGATCCACGAATGAAATCACTGCCGCCATCAGTCACTGAGGCGTGGCGGAACCCGCAGGGGGACGCGCGTAATCGCGGGCTCAGCGCCGACGAAGACTACCGGCTAATTGGCTGGCTACTTCGTCCAGAGCGCCCCAACGCGGAGCTCCTGCCCCGTGACCTTTGCCGGATCCACGCCTTTACGCGGGCTGAACTTCTGCGCGCGGCCGTTGAACACTTCGGCGACGTACAGATTGTTTTCCTGATCGACCGAGAACTGATGAACTCCGTTGAGGCGGCCGGGGAGCGGGCCGAAGGTGCCCCAGCCGTAGAGGAACTTGCCGTTCAGGTCGTACTTCAGCATCTTGTGCGTCTCGCCGTCGGAGATCCACAGGAACTGATCCCGGCTCATCAGCACGTGATACGGGCGCCGGATATTGGTCCACATCTCGAGGAACTTGCCGTTCTCGTCGAAAATCTGAATGCGGCTGTTCGTGCGGTCCGAGACGTAGAGCTTGCGATCGCGGCCGATGGCGATGCTGTGCACGGTGTGCATCTCATTTGGGCCCGGGTTGGCCTTGCCTTCACTCGACGTACCCCACGACGTCAGGTATTTGCCCTCGGGCGAAAACTTGACGACGCGCGTGTTCGTGTAACCGTCGCTCACGAAAAACGTCCCGTCGGGCAGCCAGTCGATGTCTGTCGGCCGGCCGAAGTGGCGATCGTCTTCGCCGCGCACCAGCGCCTCTCCCCACGTCTGCACGAGCTTGCCGTCGTAGGTGAACTTGAAGAGCTGATGCAGGTTGTCGTCCATCACCCACACGTGTTTCTGCGAGTCGTACGGGTTCATCTTGATCTTGTGCGGACCGCGCGCGCCTTCGCGCGCGAAGATCGCATCGTGCTGCGTCCACGATTGCACCATCCGCCCGTTGCGATCGACGACAAAAATGGAGTGCATCCACTTCTGCTTGGCGGCGGTCGCCTGTCCCTGGAGCGGCACGCCGAATTTGGCGCCTGCCGGGAGCGGAATCATTCCGCGCTGCGCGATCCACACGCGGTCCGGCGTCTCGGCGAACACGCCGCCGGTCGATCCCCACGTATATCCTTCAGTGCCCGGGATCGGCTGCGGCCAGTTGGCGACGACCTCATAGGGACCGAACTCGTCTTCGCCCCCTTTTTCCTGCATCACGGCGGAAGACGGAACGAGCGAGAGTACGGCGAGCACCGCGAACCAACCGCGTGGGCGCATGGTGTCCTCCAATCGGTCCGGCTAAAGCCGGACACTACGTACCGCTACTAAGGCGTGATCGTGATCAGCGTTTCGCGAGCAACCGGTTTGGCGTCGTCGACGTTTCCGCGGAACTGTGCTTCGACCCGGAGAAGATACCGGCCGGGCTGGATGCCTTTCAAGGGGATTTGTTTGGGGTACCCGTAAACTTCCCACGGCTTTTCAGAGGGGGTGGCCGCGTTCGAAATTTCGTCCCGGCCGACGAACACTTCGGTGCCCGATTCGGACATCAGCCGCACGGCGATATCGATCCGCCGGGCCTGGCGCGACGATACGTTGTCGTAGAGCTCGGTGTACACAGCCAGCGTGTCCTCACGGGGGAACGCACGGCGGCTCGTCGCCGCGGCGGGCAGCAGCTTGGCCACCAGCGGATCGGGCTGAACGCTCGGCGTCAGCTGAGATGATGACGCCGTCAGCAGCAACCCGCCCATCATCAGTTTCTCTTTTCTGAAATCGGGGACCTCGAGGTCGTAGAACACCGACCCGGTCAGACCGGCCACCGCGTCGCGTGCGCCAAGGCGCAGCTGATAGCGGCCCGGTGCGAGGTTGACGCGTGGGTTGACCCGGACGCCATGTTTGGCCACGCGATCGCGCGTCTCCGGCTTCAACGTCAGATCGACAAGCGAGCGCGTTCCGGCGACTGCCTTCCCCGGATCGCCGATGCCGAAGAACGAGAGCTCGATCCTGTTCGAAAACGCGCCGTTTTCGTTGGCGTATTGCAGCTTGTCACCGTCGATCTCGATGGCCAGCGCGACCGACGCTTCCTTCTGCGTGTTCCTGAAGGGGGCGGCATGCACGGTGAAATTCAGCCCGCTCATCTGCAGCGGGTTCGAGAGCACGGACCGCAGTTCTTCGGATGTCTTGTCGGCGTTCGGGCGCCGGGCTTCACGCTGGCGCCGTGCCTCTTCGTCGCGTTTGCGCTCCTCGGCGGTCCGTCCGCGCGGCGATGCATACCCGCGGCGCGCTTCGACGCGCACGCCCGGGCGTTTGACGCGCACTTGAATCTTGTGGAATCGCCCGTCGCGCGGGTGATTGGGCGGGTAATACCCGAGGACGTAATAGCGGCTGTTCGCCTCCACGATGCGCTCGAACGTGTCGGTCAGCGCGTTCGTGTTCACTGAGGCGATGCCGCCGGTCTGTTCGGCAAGCACGCGAAGGCTGTCCTGCGACGTCTGCAGCTCGTACATGAATTCGTTCTGAGCGATGAGCGGACCGATTGCGCCGGTGACGCCCGTGATTGCGGCGCCGGTGCCGGGCTGCAGATTGGGAGGACCGCCTGCCAGCTCGGGCGACCCGCCGCCGGCCAGCTCCATGAATTCGGACGTCATGCCGACGAGCCCGCGCGGGTCGATCGTGTAGTAGTTCACGTTGGCGCGGGCGGCCATGGTGATGGCGTCCTGCGTGGCGCGGATCACATCGTTGGCGCTCTGGCTGCCGAACACGTCCAACACGGGGTAATCGATGCCTTCGCTGAAGAAGATCACGGCTTTGCGGCGTCCCCGCACGCCGGCGAGGAACTCGGCGGTGTTCTTCAGAGTGTCGAGCACGCCGACGGCGCGGAATCCGCGCTCCAGGTCGGTCGGCTCCATGCGCCCGTGTGCGCCCACATCGGTCGATGCCGGCTGCTGCTCGCCGTTGTTGTTGTCGCTGGACGTCATTGCCAGCCGCTGGTAATACGCGTCGAGCCGCTCGACCGTCACCGAGCGCATGCGGCGCCCGATGAACTTGTCGATGGACGCATAGAGCAGCTGCTTGTTGCTCGTGAACTCCTGCGCGGCGTCGGTGCGTCCGCTGGTGTGGATGACGGCGGTGATGTCGTTGGCGCCGACGAAACGCTCGACGAACTCGCGAGCCGATTTCTTCACGTGCGACGAGCGCATCGCGTTGACGTCCATATCGTCGAGGACGATGACGTACAGCCTGCCGGCAAACGGCTGGCGGTTCGACTTCACATCGACGGGCACCGGGCGGTCGTTGAAGCGGAACCGGTCGTCCTTCTCGAGCGGAATCTCCACCAGTGAAAACATCTCGACCTTCTGAGGTTTCCCGTCTTCGAGTACCTCGAAGTCTTCCCGCGTGAGGCCGCTAATGAAGTTTCCCTCCTCGTCGGTCACCACCACGTCCACATCGACGTAGTTGACCTCGATCTGGAAGGTCACCGAAGGCGGCCCCTGCGGATCCTGCGCGTTGATGGAGGGTGACTGCGCGACCGCCGCGCCGAGAGTCAGCAACAAAATGTAGTGTCCGGCTTTAGCCGGACGAAAAATCGAATGCATCATGGACACCGTTACTCAACAGTAATCGTTGTTTCGCGGACCGCCGGCGCGGAACTGTCACGGACTCCGGCTTCGACGCGCAGGATGTATCGCCCCGGCGGGACATCCTTGAGCGGAATCTGACGCGTCAGCCCATACGTCGTCCAGCGGTTCGACGGACTGTTCTCCACGGTATCCCGGGCCGCGAAGGCTCGCTGTCCCGACTCCGCGGTCAACGAGACACCGGTCTCGATCTGACGAGGCTGCGAACTATTGTCGTAGATTTCCGAGAAAACCGTCAGCACATCGCTGCGCGGGAAGCGCCGGCGGCTGGTGGCCGGTCCGGGCAGCAGTTTCGCGGCCGCGGGATCGGGCTGCGCGGTCATCGCGTTTTCCACTGAACCCGCCGTCAGCAGAAGGCCGCTCAACATCACGGGCTCCTTGCGGAAATCGGGCACGACCACGTCGTGGAAAACCGTTCCCACCTTGCCGTTGCTGTCGCGGGCCCCCACGCGAATCTGATATCGCCCGGGCTCGAGCGCGAGCCTCGGATTCGCGCGCAGCCCGCCATTTTTCACGCGCTTGAACGATTCTGGCCGGAGTGCGAGATTCAACTCCGTGCGCGTCGCACGCTGCGCGCGACCGTTCTGGTCGATGCCGAAATACGAGAGCTCGAGATTGTTCGCGAAGACCGCGCCGTCTTTCTCGGCGAACTCGAGCGCTTTGCCGTCGAACTCGATGGCAAGCGCGACGGACGCCTCTTTCTGGTTCAGCTTGAACGGGGCCGCCTGGACGGAGAAGGTGAGACCGCTCTGCTGGAGCGGGGTGTTGAGCGCATCCCTCAGCTCGGGAGACGTGTTGTTCGCTCCGCCTTTGCGCGCGTCGCGGTTCCGCCGCGCCTCTTCGTCGCGCCGGCGCTCGGACTGCGTGCGGCCGCGTGGGGCCGCATATCCGCGCCGTGCCGAGACCCGCAGGCCGGGGCGCTTCACCCGCACTTCGATGCGATGGAACCGGCCGTCGCGAGCCTGGGTGGGCGGGTAGTAGCCGAGCACGTAGTACCGGCTGTTGGCGTCGACGATGCGATCGAACGCCGACGAGAGGTCGTTCTGGTTCACCGCCGCAAACCCGCCAGTCTCTTCAGAGAGCGTGCGGAGGCTGTCCTGCGACAGCCGCAACTCGGTGACGAGGGCCTGCTGGGGGTTCTGTCCGAGGAACACCCCGTTGGCGACAGCCGGCGCCGCCGAGCCGGCGAGCTCGATGTATTCGCTCGTCATGCCGATTAAGCCGCGCGGGTCGAGCGCGAAGAAATTGACGTTCGAGCGGGCGGCCGCGGTGATGGCGTCTTTGATCGCGCCGACGACGTCGGTCGGCGTGTGGATGCCGTAGATCTCGCTCATCGGCATCTCCAGACCTTCGCTGAAGAGCAGCACCGCCTTGCGGCGCCCCCGGACACCCGAGAGGAACTCGCCGAGATTCCGAAGCGTGTCGAGCACCGCGAGCGCACGCTGCTCGCGTTCGAGATCGCGAATGTCGATAGGCCGCCGCACTGTCCTTGATCCCGCCATCTCGGGTCGACGTAGTTCGTCCGGCCGGTCAGTCGCGGTCAATTCCTTCTGATAATGCCTTTCGAGCGCCTCCACGGCGGCGGAGCGGAGACGGCGTCCGATGAACTTGTCGATGGCCGCCAGCAGCAGCTGCCGATCGGAGGTGAAGTCCTGCGTCGCATCGCTGCGTCCGCTCGTATAGACGACGGCGGCGAGGTCGTTTGCACCGAAATGTTCCTCGACGAACTCCCGCGCCGCGTGTTTCGTGAGCGATGTGCGCAGCGGGCTGATGTCGAGATCGTCGAGCACGATGATGTAGACGCGTCCATCGAACGGCCGTTCGTTCGAACGGGTATCGGCTGGAGCTGGACGGCCCAGCGTGACGAACCTGTCGGCGCGTTGGACCGGCAGTTCGACGTAGGAAAACATCTCGATTTTCTGCGGCTTGCCGTCTTCGAACACCTCGAAATCGTCGCGCGTGAGCCCCGACACGAAGTTGCCTTTGTCGTCGGTGACGAGCGCGTCCACGTCGACGTAGTTCACTTCGGTCTGAAACGTCACCGACGGGGGAGTCTGGGAAGCGGGAGCGGGCGGCGCCTGCGCGCTGATACCCGCGCCCGACACGGCAAGGCACAGCCCGACGCCGAACAACAACAGAACCTGACGTAAGGGCATGGGTTAATTATAGATACAGAATTGGCAGATGGGCAGATTGGTAGATTGGCGGATTGGCGGATTAGAAATCGGAAAAACGAAGGGCGGGCCCGAGTGCACGGCCCGCCCTCTTTTACTCTCAGTCTTTTCTTAATCTACCAATCTTCCCATCCACCAATCTTCCAATTCTCAGAACCCCAACCTCAGTCCGATCTGCCCCTGACGCGGGAATCCCGTTCCCCCCACGAGGCCGGTCAACCGCAGGAAGTCGGCGATGACTCGGCGGTTGCCGCTCGGATTGGTGAAGTTCGCGCGATCGCTGACGTTGAAGACCTCTCCGAAAATATCGAGCGTTCGACGTCCGCCTAAACGCGCGCGATAGCCGATGCGCATGTCGAGCTGCATGAATCCGGGGCCGACAGCACCGTTGCGCCCGCCTATGTTCTCGACGTCGGTTAACACGTATTGCCCCGCTCGAGGGTCGGGGTTGTAGGTGCCGGCCGGCAAGGGTTGGAAGTTGATCCGGTTCATGTCGAGGTCGAGCGTGTCGTCCTGAATCGTGAACCGCTCGCCGGTCATCATCCGGATCGTGCCGCTGAATGAGAGTCCCCGCACCTTCGGAATTTCCAGTCGGCCGCTCATGTTGGCGTTGTGAAGGCGGCTGGTGCTGGACGTTCCCTCGTATTCCTCGAGGTTCAGATCATTGCCTACCTGAAGCTGCGGGGTGTCTCCCTGACCGGCAGCGACTCCCCGCGAGTCGCTCAACGAATAGCCGAAGCGCAGGCTGAAGTTGTTCGAGTAGCGCTTCTCGACGGAGATGTTCAACGCATCGTAGTCGTTGTAGCCGTATTCAGTCGTCAACAACCGCACAGTGGTGTTGTATGCCGCTTCACCGGGCGACAAGCTGGGGTTCAGGATGCCGAAGGGATCGGTGAACACGCGGTTCGGGCCGTCTCGCACCGTATCCAGGCCTGTCGGAATGTTCAAGTTTGGATTGAAGAACATGTCTCTGCCGGACATGTGGATGTAGTCGGCAGATACGGAAACGCCCCTGAACAGCTCGCGCTCGTATCCCGCGCTGATCTGGTGGAAAAATGGCTGCTTTCGCTCGGGCGTGTCCCACGTGACGCCAGCCGTGTTCCGCACCGTGGTTCCGGGAGGATAAACGGAGTTGATGTAGTGCGCGTACCGCCGGCGTGAGCCTGCTCACATCGGTCGTATTCAGCGTCGGATCGGTGGGGAAGCGGCCGTTGCGCGGACCCGTGTCGGCGCCCGCCTGCGGAAAGTTGGCCACGAACGAGTTCGCGTACTTCAGGTCGGTCAGGAAGTTGTCGACGGTTCCCAGCAGCGTTCTGTCGTAGAAAAGCCCGTAACCCATCCGGATGACCGATTTGCTCTGGCCGTCGGGATTCCACACCAGGCCGACACGCGGCGCGATGTTATTCGTGTCCATCGCGTACGCCCGCGACGTGCCCTTGAAGAGGGGGTTGCCTGGGTCCTGGGCGTACGGAAACACTTCCACGTCGTACCGCACGCCGGCGCTCAGGGTAAGGCCGGGCTTCATCTGCCATTTGTCCTGCGCAAAGAACTCGCCGACGTGCATCTTCATCTTGTACTCGGACGGTCCGAGCACGCGGATCGCCAGACGCTCCGGGTACGATCGCGGATTGGCCGGATCGAACTTGATGTCGCCCTGCCCGCGGAACTGATAGCTGCCGTTCATGTCACTCCAAATCGGGTTGTGATTTGTCGTGAGCGAATAGCGTGCCCCGAACTTCATGTCGTGGCGGCCCCACTTTTCAGGGATGAACCACGAAAAGGTGTTGTCCAGTGAATAGCCCCGCTGAATCGACGAGTAGTCCATGGTCGTGGCGGCCTGAATGTCGAGCGTGTCGTAATCGAGGCGCGGAGGCGCCTCGGTGAGGCGGATGCCGGCGCCATCCGGACATGGCACGCAGCGGGCGAATTCCGGGTCGAGCGCGCGCCACGCCGGATTGGCGTGGACCGTGTCTTCGAACACAAACCCGACGCGCACCGTGTTGACCTTGGTGTCAGAAAACACCGATGTCAGCGTGCCGACCATGGTGCGGTCGAAGTCGGTTTCGTCGCCGTAGCTCTCGAGCGTTTCCTGCTCGCCGTCGAGACGATTGAACTGCGGCGCACGTTCCTGCAGCCAGCGGAATGCCCAGGTGTGGTTGGCGTTGATCTGATGATCGACGCGCCACAACGTGTTCCACGCCGATTCTTCGCTGCCGACCGACGTGCTGTATTCCGGCCGCGCGAGGAAGGTCTTGGTGAAGTTTCTGCTCTGGGAAATCCGTTCGAGGCTGACGAAGAAGTGCAGCTTGTTCCGGACGATGGGACCGCCGAGCGTGCCGCCCCATTCCTTCTTGCCGACGTCGGGCTTCTCCAGCCCCTGCGCCTCAGTAAAGAAGTCTTTGTTCGTCATCCCCTTGCTCGTGTAGAAATTGAAGGCGGACCCCGTAAAGCTGTTGGTGCCCGACTTCGTCACGGCATTGATGACCGCGCCGGACGCGCGTCCCCATTCGGCGTCGAACTGGTTCGTGAGGATCTGGACTTCCGCGATCGACTCATTTGCGGCGCGTGTCTGCCCGCCGACGTTCGATCCGCGCTGGTCGTCGGTATTGTTGGCGCCGTCGAACACGATGTTGTTGGCCGCCGTCGGCTGACCGTTCGCCTGGAAGCTGTCGTTTAAGAACTCGCCGCTCGGAATGAACACGGTGCCCGGAGCGTTGCCGATGAAGGCCATGTAGTTGCGGTTGGCCGACGGGAGATCGTTGAGTTCTTCGGCCGAGATATGGCCGCCGATTTCCGCGGTCGTCACGTCGACGAGGGGTGCTTCGCCGGTGACCGTCAACGTTTCTGCCAGGCCGCCGACTTCCATCGGCAGATCGAGTGTGGTCGTCTGCCCGACGACCAGCGTGATACCTCGTCTGTCGAGCGCCTTGAAGCCTTCAAGCTTGGCGGTGATGCGATACCGTCCCGGAATGAGCTGCGCAGCGAAGTAGCTGCCCTCATTGCCGCTGACCAGCTCTCGCACAGAGCCTGTATCTTCGTTGGTAATGACGATGGTCACGCCCGGCAGGACAGCGCCCTGGGCGTCGACGACTCTGCCACCAAGTTCCGTCGTACCTTGCTGCGCGAATGCAGGCGCAGCCGCGAACAGGACCACGAACAAGGACACCCCCAAAAGCAGTCTTCGCATCTTCCCCTCCCTAGATGCAACCGAAGGTTGAAACGCCGCGACCGTGGGATACGCCAACGCCGTGTGACGTCGCCGCCCGAGAGCGATTCTGAGATTTGAGGGCTTTATGATGCGCCGAGAAATATGGAAGTCAAGACAATTTCCACCCGAAATCAAGGGCGGATTATGAAACCAAGTTTCCGGATTTCGATCCAAGAGGTTGGAAGTAAAACTAAGGGAAGATCCGGGAAAAACTAACAGAAGGCCAGGAGATCTGAACTCCTGGTCTCCTGTTGTTATTTAGGGGAGAGCGAAGACGAAGATCGAATTCGTCGCTTGCGGAATGCGAGCCTCGGGGATCGTGTCCGTGATGATACTGCTCGACCATGAGCCGCCGCCGGTGCCGACGGGGACGGCGATGTACTGTTTGCCGTTGATGGCGTAGGTGATCGGAAATCCCTGCACGGTGGTCGGCATGCGCGGGCTGGTGAAGAGAATCTTGCCGGTCGCCGCGTCGTAGATGCGGAAGTACCGGTCCCAGTGTCCCTCGAGGACGAGCCCGTCGCCCATCGTCAATGCCGAGGTGTTCGGCGGCGTACGCGTGCGATGACGCCAGAGGATCTTTCCGTTGACGTCCATCGCCAGGAACTCGCCAAGCCCGTCGGGGCTCTCCGGGTGCATGAGATTGATACGCCGGACCGGTCCCGATCCGCCGCCGCCTTCCACCAGCTTCATCGGCCCGAACGTGCCGTCTTCACAGGTCAGATTGAGCGGGATGTAGAACGCGCGGGTGGCCGGGTGATACGCCATCGATCGCAGGCTCTTGAAGCCGCCGGTGCTCGGACAAAAGCGGAACTCGACACCCTCTTGCGGGATGGTGTTGGGGCGATATGAGGCGCGGCCGGTCTTCTGATCGACGTCGATCAGCGTCTGGTATCCCGGATCGTGCGAGGCGACGAACCTGCCCGTCTTGCGATCGAGGTGCCAGAGAATCGCCAGCTTGCCCATCGAAAATACCGACGGACGGCCGTCGACATCAACCAGCACGCGCTCGAACACTTCGTCCATGTCGTGCGTTTCACCGGGAATGTGCTGGAAGTACCACTGCATCTTGCCCGTCTTCGGATCCAGCGCAAGCGTACTGTTGGTGTACAACGCATCGCCCACGGTGCCGCGCTGGAACTGCGCCCACGGCTTGGCCTGAGCGGTGCCCCAGTAGACGAGGTTGGTCGCGGGGTCGTAGCTGCCTGTCATCCAGGCATCGCCGCCCGCGCGGAACATCAGTGGCTGGTTGTCCCAGGTATCGCCGCCGGGTTCCCCCGGCCGCGCGATCGTCGAAGTGCGCCAGAGTTCTTTCCCCGTCTGCGCGTCGTGGCCGAAGATGTAACAGGTATCGTTCTTGAACCGCTGGCATCCGGTGACCGAACTGATGATGACCCCTTTGACCGCGAGCGCGCCCGCCGTGTAGGTGTAGCCCTGTTTCGGATCCACCACCTGCGTGTCCCACACGACCTCGCCGCTCCGCGCGTTGACCGCGATGAGGCGCGCATCGCCGGTGGTCACGTAAATCTTGTCGTCGTAGATCGCGATGTTGCGCGTCGGAGTGGGGCGGACGTTACCGTTGCCTTCTTTCGGCGTGGGCGGGCGGAACTCCCATAGGAAATCGCCATTGGCCGCATCGACCGCCTGCGCGCCGCCGCCGGGCGTCGGCAGAAACATGACGCCGTCATGGACGAGCGGCGTCGGCTGGTGTTGTCCTGCCGGCATGCCCCACGACCACGCCAGCTTCAGCTGGCTCACGTTCTGTCTGTTGACTTGCGTCAGCGGGCTGTAGCCCGTGCCGTCGTAGGTCCGGCGCCAGTTGATCCAGTCGCCCGGGTCCGGCTTCTCGAGCATCGTGTCGGTGACCGGCCGAAACGCGCGGTCGCCAAGGCCGATGTTGCGTACCTGCCGCTGCACCTGCGCGGCGATGTCGACCCGCATCGCCGCCAGACCTGCAGTCAACAGGATCGAAACCGATAGCAGTATTCGTAAGCGAGTAACTCTGGCCATGTTCGTTCGACTTTCGACTTTCCACTTTTGACCTTCGACTCCGGACCCGGGAAGTCTACTATGGGTGCCGATTGCTGAGCATCGCTCTCGCCTGCGCCATGCTCGTATTCGTATCTGGCGCCGACGTGCGCGCGCAAGGTCATGCCGCGGGCGACCGGTTCGTCGCGGTTCGCGCGGGAACCAATCTGGTCGGCAACACCTATCGCGTGCGCGAACGGAAACCTGAGTCCGGGGCCGGCGCTTCAGCCGGGACCTTTTTGTCTCCGTTCTGGGCGGTCGAGGGAGAGGTCTGGGTGCGCGCCTCGAACCCCGAGTGCTGCGCCCCGCGGCGCCGCGAGGCGCTATACAGCTTGAGTTTCGTACGGGTGCTCGCCGCTGGCAGCTTGCAACCCTACATGCTGGGCGGCTTGACCCTGATGCATGGCGAGCGTTCCGAAATGCAGGTGCAGGTCGGGGTCGGCGCGCAGTTCCGGCTGGTGCGGCGTCTGGGGATGGCGATCGATGTGCGCGGCAACGGCGGCGGCTCGACGATGATCGTCCGCCCGACGGCCGCAGTGATTTATAACTTTCGCTGATGAAATCGAAACCGGATTTTTCGGATCTCAACACGGTATCTCCGTGTTGAAAACGCAAAGATCTCCTGACCTCCTGATCTCCTGTTGGCATTTTCACGGTGGTAGGATCCGCCGATGACAAGACAGCTCATTTCGACAGGCAGCAAGTGGGAGCCCATCATCGGATATTCGCGCGCGGTGCGGCTCGGCAATCATGTGTGGGTCTCGGGAACCACTGCGACGGGGCCGAACGGCGAAATCGTCGGCGGTGACGATCCCTACCAGCAGACCATCCAGACGCTCAAGAACATCGAGGCGGCCCTGAAGCGCGCCGGTGCGTCGATGAAAGATGTGGTGCGCACGCGCATGTATGTCGTGAACATCGCCGACAACTGGGAGAAAGTCGGCCGCGCGCACGGCGAGTTTTTCCTGGAGATCCGCCCGGCAACCGCGATGGTCGAAGTGCCGCGGCTGATCGATGGTCAGATGCTCATCGAAATCGAGGCTGATGCATATCTCGCTTAGCGAGCCAGATACCTGCGCCGCAGCGGCTGCGGAAACTTCTCAATCGCGTACCGCAACATCGTCCTCGGCATCCTGGACGCGTGTTTGTTCAGGAAGTGCTCTTCGGCGCGGCGATCGCGTTTGCCGATTTCCCTCAGCATCCACCCAACCGCCTTGTGAATGAGATCCTCTTCATCGTCACGAAGCAGCGCGGCAATCGCCAGGGCATCGACGAAGTCACCTTGGCGTATGTAGTGATAGGTGGCGATCATCGCGATGCGCCGCTCCCATAAGGACCGCGATCGCGCGAGACGCCGCAGGACTCGACGGTCGCCGTTTTCGGCATGGGCCCCCACGATTTGCGCGGCCGAGCTGTCTACCAGATCCCAGTTGTTGATCGAGCGGGTGTTGCGCAGATAGAGGCGATGGATCGCGCGACGCGTGCGGTCGTCGGCGCGGGCGAACCGACGAACGAGAATGAGCAGCGCCAGCAGCCGCTCTTCGTGCCAGGGCGATTGCAGCAGGCGCGCCACTGATTCGAGGGACATGTCGCGGTAATCGCGGGCCACCGCCCGGATGTCCGGCACCGATACGCCGAGGAATCGATCGCCGGCGCCGTACTCGCCGCGCGCGGTCTTGAAGAACCATTTGCTGCTCCGCGCCCGCTCGGGTGTCGAGGCCTTGCGCAGATCGCGGCGCACGGACCGCAGCGCCGGGTCATGCATGCTGAAATGCCGCCAGCGCCCGGAGCGTCCGCGGCCCCACCCCATCGCCATCGAGGGGCAGCGAGGCATAACCTGTGCGCTTTCCCTCTGACATCCTTCGATTCTATGCGACACTAGGGGCCGTCGCGGCGCTGTGAGTCCACAGTCGATAGTCCACGGTCCAGTCGGTGCTCCACACTTGGACTGCTATCAGACTGCGCACTAAGCAGCACTGAGCCGCGCGAACGCCGAGCGGCCGAGGCCGCGAGGTACAGGTCGTGGGGGTGGCCCCACGACACACTTAATGACGAGGAGATTTGATGGCCAAGACAGCGAAGAAGAAGACTGCACGGAAAGCGAACGCCGCCTTCATGAAGCCCATGACGCCGAGCCCGCAGCTGGGCGCCGTCATCGGAGACAAACCGATGCCGCGCACGGAAGTCACGAAGAAGCTCTGGGCTTACATCAAGAAGAACGGCCTGCAGGACTCGAAGAACAGGCGCAACATCAACGCCGACGACAAGCTGAAGCCGGTGTTCGCCGGCAAGAAGACCGTCAGCATGTTCGAGATGACCAAGCTGGTCAGCAAGCACCTGAAATAGGTGGCGAGCGGGTGATAGGTGATTGGCCGTCACCTATCACTCGAGCCCCAATTTGTTCGTCGGGCACCTTGCTCTCGGCTACGCGGCAAAACGATGGGTGCCGCACGTCTCGCTCGCGGTGTTGTTCGCCGCCGTTCAGCTGGCCGATCTCATCTGGCCTGTTTTCGTCGCAGCCGGCCTGGAGCACGTCCGCATCGCCCCAGGCATCACTGCAGCTACGCCGCTCGAGTTCATCAGTTACCCATATTCACATTCGTTGCTGACGCTGTCGGTGTGGGGCGCGCTCTTCGCGTTCGCGGTCGCCGTCGCACCTAACGCACCCAACGCACCCAACGCACCTAGCGCACCCAACGCACCTAACGCACCGATGGTGCTTTTTGCGTTGGTTGTTAGCCATTGGGTGCTCGATGTCGTCACTCACATCCCAGACATGCCGCTCTATCCGGGCGGTCCTAAGTTCGGTTTCGGGTTGTGGAACTCGGTGGCCGGCACGCTGCTTGTCGAACTGCCCATGTTCGCGATCGGCGTGTGGATGTACATGCGCACGACTGCCGCTCGCGATGCTGCCGGCCGGTGGGTCACGTGGGGCCTTGTCGCGTTCCTCGCGATCGGATTTCTCGCCGCCGGCACGCCGCCGCCATCGGTGACGGCGCTCTGGATGTCGACCCTTGCGGGCGGTGCGATAATTCTCGCGCTCGCGTGGTGGAGCGATCGACATCGCTCAATTAAGAGTCCCTGATTCAAGAGTCTGGGAGTCGGGGAGTCTGGGAGTCTTGGAGTCCAACGTCGTCGTGGAGGAGATATGGCTACGCAGGTCGATCCCGTTGCCGCTCCGCGCGCTGCCATCTGGGAAGACTTCATCGATATCTTCTACGCGCCATCGGCCGTGTTCCTTCGGCGCGAAAAGGGCAGCGTGTTCGTTCCGATCCTGGTCGTCACGGTGCTGGTCGGCACGATTTTCTACCTGAACAGCGGCGCGCTTCAGCCGCTTTTCGAGGCTGAGTTCGATCGGCAGATGGCCGCGCAGATGCGCGACAACCCGACGATCACTCCGGAAGCCATGGACCGCATACGCGGGTTCGCTCAGCGCGTCGGGCAGATCGCCGTCTTCATCTTCATGCCGCTCGCCATCCTGTGTGTGGGTCTGGTGACATGGGCCGCAGGCAAGCTTCTCGAGGCGAAAACGTCGCTCCAGACCGCGTTGATCGTTGCCGCCTATGCGTTCGTGCCGCGTGTGCTCGAAGGCGTCGTGAACGGAATTCAGGCGCTCGTGCTGGATCCGTCACAGTTCGACGGACGGTTCCGCATCACGTTCGGCCCGGGCCGCTTTCTCGATCCTGACACCGTCTCGCCGCTTCTGATCGCCGTGGTCGGTAGACTGGATCTGTTCACGCTGTGGATAACGGTCCTCATCGCGATCGGCCTCGCTGTCACCGGCCGCATTCCCCTGCGCCGCGCCGCCATCGCCGCGGCCATCGTCTGGATCGTCGGCGGACTTCCGCTCATCGTGCAAGCGATCCGGTCGATGTAGGAGAAGTTGAAAGTAATGAAAGTAAAAAGTGAAAAGTAAAAAGTGGAGTCCAGTTACAGTCAACGGACAGGTTCGGACTTTCTACTTTTGACTTTTTACTTTTGACTTTTTACTTTTGACTTTTCACTTTTGATTTTTCACTTCACATCAACCCATCCAAGTCGGGCAGCCGCCGTTCGTATTCTTCTTCCATCAACGGGCTCGACAGGAGGAAGTCCGCGGTGGCCCGATTGCAGGCGATCGGCACGTTATAGACGACGGCTACGCGAAGGAGCGCTTTGACGTCCACGTCGTGAGGATGGGGCGCCAGCGGGTCCCAGAAGAAGATGATGAAGTCGATCTTGCCTTCCGCGACACCGGCTCCGACCTGCTGATCGCCGCCAAGCGGACCGCTGCGAAACCGATGAACCGTAAGGCCGAGCTCTGCCGCGATCATTCCGCCAGTGGTTCCCGTCGCGAACAGCTCGTGCCGGCTGAGTGTCCCCTGGTTGTACGTCGCCCACTCGAGGATGTCGGGCTTCATATTGTCGTGCGCAATCAACGCAATGCGTTTGCGCCGCGCCGTCATCAGTGATCGGAAAGTCATTCGGAGTCGTTGCCACGCAGATTCTGAGAGCTCAGAGCTAGGATCTAAGAACTAAGATTAAGCTTAAGAACTAAGATCTGGAGCTTTACTTCCTCGATCTTAGTTCATAGATTCTAGTTTCCAGGTTCTAGTTTCCAGATTCAGCGATCACCCAATGCCCAGACTCATCCAGGCTCCTTCAGTGATTCAGGCCGCCGGCCATCCACCTAAGCGCATCGAAGAGTTTGCCGGCCGGGTGAACTCGGGCCACGCGGGTGTCAGCGTTGCGCGCATGACCTCGCCTTCGGGCTGGCGCGAGCCGGGGCAGCGGCCCGATTTCGAAGAGATTACCGTCGTCCTGCGCGGCATGGTGCGGGTCGAGCACGACGGCGGTGTTCTCGACGTCCACGCAGGACAGGCCGTCGTCACGCATCCCGGGGAATGGGTCCGCTACGGTTCGCCCGGCGCCGAAGGCGCGGAATACATCGCCATTTGCCTGCCGGCGTTTTCAATCGACACAGTTCATCGAGATCCCGATTAGATTCTTAGATCTTAGATCTTAGTTCTTAGTTCCCAGTCACCATCTCATGTCCATCGCCGAATCCATACTGCCGGAGTTCGATCACGAGACCGCGACGACGCGCCTGCTGCTCGAGCGCGTGCCGGACGAAAAATCCGATTTCAAGCCACACGCGAGGTCCCGGTCGCTTGGCGAGCTGGCGATTCATATCGCCCACATTCCGCAATGGAGCTCCGTTGCGATCGAACGCAGGGAGTTCGACACCAGCCCGCTGGACGGCCCCCGGCCGCCGGTCCCCGTGTACGAATCCGCATCGAGCATGCTTCGGCTGTACGACGCGAACGTGAAGGCGGCCAGAGACCTTCTCGCGCGCACGTCCGACGGGGAGTTCATGGTGGCATGGACGCTGAAGAGCGGCGGCAAGCCACTCTTCAGCATGCCGCGCGTCGCGGTGTTCAGATCCTTCGTGCTGAATCACGCCGTTCATCACCGCGGGCAATTGAGTGTCTATCTCCGGCTGCTGGATGTGGCGATCCCGAACATCTACGGCCCCACAGCTGATTCAGAGCCGTAGACTTCAGTTCTACCGCAGAGGCGCAGAGGCGCGGAGTTTTCTTTTGAAAGATCTCTCTGCGTCTCTGCGTCTCTGCGTGAGATCGAGCGCTCATCTTTCGGCGAACAGCGCTTTCAGCACGAAGCCCACGTTTGCCGGCCGCTCGCCGAGTCTCCGCATGAAATACGGAAACCATTCGCTGCCGAACGGCACATACACCCGGACGCGATGCCCCTCGTCACGCAGCCCGCTCTGCAGATCGCGTCGAATGCCGTACAGCATCTGGAATTCGTAGCGGTCCGGCGGAATGTTTTCCTTCGCGACGAAGTCTTTGACCTGGGCCAGGATGGCCTCGTCGTGCGTGGCGATGGCTGGATAGGTCCCTTGCGTGAGAAGCCGTTTCGCCAGGCGGAGGAACGCCGCGTCCACCTCGGATTTCAGCTGATACGCGACGGCCTTCGGCTCGCGGTAGGCGCCTTTCACCAGCCTGATGCGCGCGCCGAGCGCGTTCACCCGCTCGAAATCCGCCTCGGTTCGATAGAGGCACGACTGCAGAACCATGCCGACGTTGTGGTGGCCGAGCCGCCAGACGGTTTCGAAGATCTCGAGCGTGCGTTCCGTGTAGGCCGAACCTTCCATGTCGATGCGGACGAAGAAGCCGCACCCATCCGCCGCCGTCAGGATCTTGCGAAGGTTATCGACCGAAATCGCGTGATCGACGTCGAGGCCGAGCTGCGTCAGCTTCAGCGAGAGATTGCGCTCGACGCCCGCGCGATCGACCGCCTCGATGAGCCGCAGATACTCGCGGGTGGCGACATCTGCCGCGGCCATTGATGTGACGCTCTCGCCGAGGTAGTCGAGGGTGGCGTGCAGGCCCTGTTTCTGGATGTCGCGGACGGCGGCGATGGCCTCGGCCACGGTCTCTCCGGCAATGAATCGCCGCGCGAACGAACGCCCTCCCGACATCCCATAACGGGATGCCAGCTTCTTCAACTGCCGGCTGTAAGAGAGCGTCTGGAAGAGGGCCTTTGATGCTACATCCAGCATCAGTGCGTGCGGCCGGACCCCGAGGTGAGCAGATGCTGGATGTTGCGCGCGTAGTAGCGAAGGAGGTTGCGATCGCGAACGCGGAAGCGGCCGCGATCGTAAACGATGATCCCGCGCAGCTCGAGCTGTTCGGTGCCTTCTTCGACAGCCTGACGCGCGCTGGAGACGCCGAGATTGGCGCCTACTGCCCGAAGCGTTTCGATAATCGCTTCGGCGCGCGTCTCGAGATCGCGCTTGCCGACTGAAGGCCGCATGGCGCTGGCCACGACCGCGGTCGGCAGGACTTTGACGAGCTTGCCGATCGACGCTCGCGTGAGCTTGCCAAGCTCGAGAACGTCGCGGCGCGCCTCGGGCTCCCATCCATCGAGCGGAATCGGCCGGCCGAACGTGACGAACGCCCGCGACCGGTAGCCCACGGCGCAGCGGACCATCTCGGCCAGCTCGCGCGCGAAGGGGCGCTGCGTCCGCTTCACATGCTGCCGCGCAAGGATGCGATCTTCGAGTACCAGGTCGTAGGCAATCGCCGTGGGAATAATCATCACGCCCGGCATGCCCGACTGGAGGGCCGCGTGCAGCAGGCCCGTTTTCGTGGGCTTGAGCTCGCCGTTGTAGCTCCGGCCGCCTTCTGGATAGAACAGGAGATCCTGCGTGCGCAGCACCTCGGCGACATACGCCTTCAAGGTGACGAGGTAGGCCTGATCCTTGGTGTTGCGCCGGATCGGAATCGCGCCCGTCACGTGTTTGTGGATGAGGCCGAGCGGTCCGCCAAACAGATTGATGCCGGCCGCGATGATCGGCGGCCGAACCCCGCTGTCGTCGAGGACGAGCGGCTCGACCAGGTAGTCGATGTGGCTCTTGTGGTTCGAGGCGTAGATGACGCGGCCCGCCCGGGTCGCGTTTTCGACGATCCCGATGTTCTCGACCCGCCGCTCGATCTTCCGGAGAATGGGGTAGAGCGGATGTTTGAGCGCGCGATAAAACGAATACCGCTGGGTCGTCCGCATCTCTTCGAGATACGCAAACACCCGTTCCCGGCCATCGGAGCCGCCGTGAGAGCTGCGCAGGTACCGGACGACATCCTCGCGGGCGAGGACCGCCTGTGTGAGATCGTCAAGCGCCATCAAGAGCCTGCACTATAGCATGCGCGAACTCGGTCGTTGAGGCCTTCCCCCCGAGATCCCGAGTAGTCTGCTCGGGCGTCGCGAGCACCCGGAAGAGCGCCGCTTCGATGCGCCGGGCCGCCGCCGACTCGCCGATGTGATCGAGCATCAACAGCGCCGAGCGAAGCAGGGCGGTTGGATTCGCGAGATTCTTGCCGGCGATGTCCGGGGCGCTGCCGTGAACCGCCTCGAATACCCCGGTATCTTCTCCGAGATTTGCGGCACCGACGGTCCCGAGCCCGCCGACCAGACCGGCGCACAGATCCGACACGATGTCGCCATAGAGGTTCGGCAGCAGCAGCATGTCGAACGTTTCCGGCTTCATCACGAGGTTCATGCAGGCGGCGTCGACGATCTGCTCGTCGTAGGTGATGCCGGGATAATGCGCGGCGACGGCGCGGGCGCTGCGGATGAAGAGCCCGTCCCCCAGCTTCATGATGTTCGCCTTGTGGATGCCCGTGATCCGTTTGCGCCCGAGGCGCATTGCGTACTCGAACGCGAACCGCGCGATCCGCGTCGACGCCTTCTCGGTGATGATCTTCAGGCTCTCCACCACTCCCGGAACGACCTCATGCTCGAGTCCGGAATACAGGTCTTCGGTGTTTTCGCGGACGATCACCAGGTTCACGTTCTCGAACCGCGATCGCACGTTCGGCAGGTTGGCGACCGGGCGGAGGTTGGCGTACAAGTCGAGCGCCTTGCGCAACCCGACGTTGACGCTCGTGAACCCCTCGCCGACCGGGGTCGTCACCGGCCCCTTCAACGCGATCTTGTTGCGGCGTACTGATGCGAGCAGCTCGTCGGGTAGCGGAGTGCCGTGCTTCTCGAGCGCGACGACGCCGGCGTCATGACGTTCCCAGGTGATGTCGAGGCCGGCCGCCTCGATGATGGCGACGACAGCGGCCGTTACCTCGGGGCCGATACCGTCGCCCGGAATGAGCGTAATCGTGTGTTTCATTCGTGATTGGGCCTCGTCCTTGGTACGTAGTGTCCGGCTTTAGCCGGACTCACCGGTCCGCCTGAAGGCGGACACTGACGTACATCACGCTGCCCTCGTCCCGTCGCGCGCTTCCCAGAACAGGAGCGCCAGACCGCCGGCGGCGATGAGCCCGAGCAGATTGATTGAATGGGTTTGAAGGTAAAGGCCCGCGTAAAGCGAGAGCGCGAACATCGTGACGGCGACGCCAAAACGGGCGAAAAATCCGGAGGGGCGCGGCCCGAGCAGCGCCATCCCGAAGAGCGTCGTCAGAACCAGCGCACCGGAGATATAGGACGTTTGATAGAACCGCCTGACGGACGCGTCCGACAGCGGCGAGACGATCGCTGCCACCGTGATGATGCCGCCGAACCAGATTGAAAGAGCGAGCACATACACATACCGCAGCAAGAGCACCCGCTCATTATAATTTGTTGCGTGCCCATCCCATGGCGAGAGTGGTCGGAGCGCGCGTTTGCGCTCGCCACGGCCGAAAACAAGCCCATTCTGCTCTCGCTCGTCACATCGTGGTCTGACGAGTGCAGAGCCATGGACGAGACCACCTATGCCCGCGGCGACGTCGCGGCGCTCGTCGAGGAGCGCTTCGTTCCGGTTCGCGTAGACGCCGATCGCCGGCCCGACGTGAGCGAACGCTACAACCTGGGCGGGTGGCCAACCACCGCCTTTCTCACCGCGAGTGGAGAAATTCTGAGCGGCGGCACCTACTTCGACGCCGAAAGCCTGCTCCTGACCTTGCGCATGGTCGCCGACGCGTATCGCGACCGTGCCGACGAGATCGCGGCGCGCACAGGCCGGCTTCACGCCGACCGGACGGCAGGCGCGGCCGCAGCTCACGGCGGTTTTCAGCCAGACGAAGCCATTGCGGCATTCCGTGCGCTCCTCATTGCCCGGTTCGATCCCGACAACGGCGGGTTTGGATCGTCGCCGAAGCTCGCACACCCATCCGCCCTGCTGTTCGCCTTGTCGCGCGCCGCCCATGGGGATGGCGAGCTTGCCGGTATCGTTGAGATCACGCTCGAGAAGATGACGCCGCTCTGGGACGGCGCCGCCGGCGGGTTTCGTCGATACGCCGACTCCGCCGACTGGAGCGATCCCGCCGCGGAAAGGATGCTCGAGGACAACGCGGCGCTCCTGCACGTGTATGTCGAGGCGGCAATAACGCTGGGCGATCGCCGGTGGAAGGATCGCGCTGGCGACATCGTGCGATGGGCACGCGCGACCATGTCGGATTCGGCCGGGCCTGGCTTCTTCAATGCCGCCACGCCGCGTTTTACCGATCGGACAATCTACGTCGATCGCAACGCCATGATGTGCGGCGCGTGCATCCGCGCGGCGGCGCTTTTCGACGACATCTGGCTCCGCGATTTCGCGCTCGAGGTTTTCGAATCGGTCGTCGTCCCTCTGGTACAAACCCGGGGACGGTGTCGCGCACGTCAGCGCCTCATCCGCACTTCCAGCGGTGCGCGGCCTTCTTACCGATCAGATCCATGCGGCATCGGCGGCGGTGTGGGCCCACGCCGCCACCGGTCAGCTGCCGTATTCGATGCTGGCGGCCGAGCTGCTGCAGTTTGCCGTGCGCACGATGTGGGATGAGAAGGCGGGGCGTTTTCGCGATCGGGTCGAGGCCGCCGATCCCGTCGCGCCCTTCGAGCTGAACTGTCACGCCGCGTGCGTGCTGAACCGGCTCGGTCTGATTACCGGCGACGCTGCGTATCACGCGCGCGCCGGAAGGCTGCTCGAATCGCTCGGGAGGGAGTCTCCGCTGCACGAGATTTTCGGGGCGCCGCTCGCGCTGGCGGCGACCGAGATTGCGGACCGCCGTCTGCCGGCGGGGCTCGAGCTCAGTTCTGTTGACTGGCAGCTGCCAGGGTGACGATCGTCTCGCGCGTCACGGGCTTCGCCTCGCCGGGTGCGCGCGCCTCAATCTGGAGCGTGTACCGGCCGGGCCGCAGGTCTTTCAGCGGTATCTGCTTCGCGAGAGGAAACCGTGAGCTCTTGACGTCCGGTCGCGGGGCTGGCTGCAGCGACTCGCGCGACGAATATACCGCCACGCCCGTTTCGCTCACCAGCCTCGTGGTGGCCTCAACCGGCCGCGTCTCGCGCGGCGAGTTGTCGTAGATTTCGGTGAACACGTGCAGCACGTCGTTGATGCCGAACGTGCGCCGGCTGGTCGCGGGCGACGGCAGCCCTCCGGCTGGAATTTCCTCGTCTTTGTGCGGTGTGTACTGTGAGGCTGCCACCTGATCGCTCAGCAGCAAACCGCTCATCGACAGTCCTTCCGCGACGTAGTTCGGGACCATCAGGTCGTAGAACACCGTCCCCATTTCCCCGGCGCCGGTCTCCCGCACACCGACCCGCAATTGGTAGCGCCCCGGAGCCAGCGCGAGCCGCGGGTTCATGCGCACGATCGAGCCGCGGACGCGTTCGTACGTATCGGGCCGGAGCGCGAGATTGTATTGATAAAACGTCCCGCCATGCTGTTTTCCGCGTTCGTCCAGCGCAAAGAGCGAGAGCTCGATGCCGTCGGCGAACGTGCCGTTCGACTGTTTCTCGAATGCGAGGCGGCTGGCGTCTACCTCGACCGCCACGGCGACCGACACCTGCCGCGATCCGCTTGCAAATGGCGCGGCCTGGACGGCCAGCGTCAAGCCGTTGCGCTGAAGCGGCTGGGTCAATATCTCTCGCAGCTCAATCGACGTCTGCGCCGCGCCGGCCCGCCCACGGGCGCGCTCCTGATCGCGAGCGCGCCGGCGTAGCTCGTCCGCGTCCGGCGCCCGTGGCGCAACGTAGCCTTTCCGGGCCACCACGCGCAGTCCGGGACGTCGAACACGCACTTCGATCTTCCGGAAACGGCCGTCGCGACGGGTGTCCTTCGGGTAGTAGCCCAGCACGTAGTAGGTGCTCGTCGCTCGTACGATCCGGCGCAGAGCCGTGTCCACGTTGTTGAAGTTGATGGCCGCGTAGCCGCCGGTCTCCTCGGCCAGCACTCGCAGGCTGTCCTGCGACAGATACATGTCGGCAAGAAGACCGCGTGCGTCGAAGCCGAGGTGCGCGTCCGCGGCGGCGGTCAGCTCGATCGTCTCGCTCGTCATCCCGACGAGACCCCGCGGATCGACGGCGAAGAAACTGACGTTGCCGCGCGCGGCGCCGGCGATGGCATCCTGCGTCGCCGTGATGACGCTGGTTGCCGCCTGTGAACCGAAGATGTCGTAAATCGGATAGTCGATCCCTTCGCTGAACATCAGGATGGCTTTGCGGCGTCCGCGGATGCCTCCCATCATTTCAGCGAGGCGCTTCAAAGAGCCAAGAACGAGCTGCGCGCGGTGGCCGCGTTCAAAATCGTCCGGGTCGGTGGTGATGTTGGAATAGCCAATCGGCCCGCGGACTGTTGCCGACTGCGGTGGCTGTTGCACGCCGGTGTCGTCCTGGGCACCTGCGTTGGCCTCCAGCTCTTTCAAATGCTGCTGAAAGTACTGATCGGCCTTTTCGATCACCGTCGAGCGCAGCTTGCGTCCGCGGAACTTGTCGATCGCGGCCAGGAGCAAGCGCCTGTCGGACGTGAATTCCTGGGCGCCGTCCGTGCGGCCGCTCGTGTAGGTGATCGCCGCGACGTCCTCTGGACCGAAATGACCCTCGATGAACTTGCGCGCCGCGTCCACGACGACCTTGCTGCGGAGCGGCGCGACGTTCAGATCATCCAGCACGATGACGTAGAGCCGCCCGTTGAGTGGCTGCGCGTTCGTCTTGACGTCGGTGACCTCCGCGGGTCGCGCCGCCTGCGCACCGGCGGTCGGCAGCGGCATGTCGACGACCGAAAACGCACCGATTTCCTGGGGTTTGCCTTCCTCGAACAGCTCGAAGTCCTCTTTCGCGAGGCCGGCCACGAAATTTCCACGCTCGTCGGTGACGACCGCGTCGATGTCGACGAAGTCCACGTCGACCTGAAAGGTGATGGACGGCTCCGGCTGCTGCGCGCGGCCGGCGATGGTGAGCAGGGGTACACCCGCGGCTGTCGCGAGGAGCAAAGTGGCGCTGAGAAGTCCTCGGACGCGCATTTCGCGATGATACTATAGGCCGCTTTTCAGGAGCATTTCATGCAGCTCGACGAGGTCGCAGCAGTCGCGGCGCTTCGCGGCGAACCGCAGCACGTGAGCGCAGCTGGAGTGACGCGTACCGGCACCCGGCTCGCGACGATCGAAAACGTATCGCCATTCGGGGCCGTCTCCCGCCGGCGCCTGGTGCTGGCGGCAGACGACGATCGCGCCGCGCGCGCGTGCCTGGGCGCGATTCGCTGGTTCAAAACAGACGCACCGCGTCAGCTGCGAGATCGATGGGACGTCAGCGCCGTGCTCCTGACTGTCGCCAACGATGCGGCGGCTGCGCGCCGGCTCGCGTTCCCGCCCGCCGACGGATTTTTCAATCATCCCGACCAGCCCGAAAGCCGCTATGTGTGGCGATGGGCGACCTATCAGGCGCCTGACGTGCTCGTCGAGGTACGAGGCGGCGACGTGTTGTCGCGCGGTACACCTCCAGACGGTTCGCTCGCTGCCGCGATGGCCGGCGGATCGGAGATGGGCACCGTCCATTCGATGTTCGTGACGGCACGGGAGACCGACGGCCCAGCATTTTTTAAGTACGTGCTCAAAGACGTGACGGGCAACGAGTCGGAAGTGCATGCGACGCTCCGCTCACGAGCTGGACGCGCCCCGCTCGCCATCGCGCGGGTGCTCGCCGACAAATATCCGCAGACTCCGGCCGTCAGCTACATACCGTCGGTCTCGTGGGCGAACACCTTGCGGTTGTCTGATGCGATCAAGAGCGACGCGTTGCGCCAGAAAGTGCTCGAACAGACGCGGCCGTGGGTCTCGCGCGAACGGCCGCTGTTCGCGGCGCGCCCCGCGTTGACGGCCATCGCCGGAACGCTGATATACGCCGACCTCGCCTTGCGCGGAGAAGCGGCGGCGGAGCCGCTTGCGGTGCAGGGCGCGGACGAAGCGTTGAAGGTTGCCGCGACCGGATATGCCGAATACGGCCAGGGCTGGACCGACGACATGTTCATGCTGGCGTCGATCCTTTCGCGGTCCGGACGGATGCGCGGACGGGCGGGAGACGTCGATCACCTTGCCCGCATGCTCGTGTCGTATGCGGAACGATTGCAGCGTCCGGACGGGGTGTTCGTCCATTTCACCGATGGACGCATTCCGTGGGGCCGTGGAAACGGGTTCGCGGCTCTGGGACTGACGGAAGCGCTCACGACGTTGTCCACAGGGCCGGCGAGCCATCCTTCGCGTGCGGCCGTCTTGCAGATTTATCGCCGCCAGATGAACGGCATGATGCTCATGCAGGCGCCCGATGGCATGTGGCGGCAGGTAGTGGATGAGCCGGGTGCGTATCGCGAAGAGTCGGTGACGGCCATGACGCTGACGGCGATGGCCCGCGGGGTTCGCCTCCGCTGGCTCGACGCCGGCGCGTACCGCCCCGTGATCGATCGCGCCTGGCGCGCGCTTGCCGCGCATATTACGAGCGACGGCGCCATTGTCGACATCTGCACGAGCACGGGGTCTCAGCCCACGCTGCAGCAGTACCTCGATCGGCAGGCGATCAGCGGGTTCGACGATCGCGGCGGAGCAATGGGACTGCTGGCGTCGATGGAGATGTACGACTTATCGCGAGCAGGGTGATCCGAGCGGCTCGATCTTCGTCACGTTGATCCGCTCGCTCGAGTCGGTCTTGATGTACAGCCCTTTGACGCTCACCTTCTTCTGTTTGTCTGCATCGGGGCGCGGGAACACGCTGATGAGCTCGATCGTCCTGGCCCCCGGGGCGGCCGCCACGAGTGCTGCTTTTTCGTCATCCGACATCGCATCCAGCGTGGTCACGCGGGGCTCGATGCCTTCGGAGACGACCCACTTGTTCGGCGACGGTTCCTGAAGACATCCCACGATCTGCACGAGCGCGCCCGATCGCGGCGCGGACGCTCCGTCCTTCGGCACGATGCGAATCGCCGCGAGCGTCCCCGTCGAGTCGGTCAGCTCGGTCGCGCCGGCTGGAAATCCATTCTGTTGAAGGATGAAGGCGACCGAATCGAGCTTCTGCGCCTCTGAGACGTCCCGGCTGCCGCGCGTCGGCATCGTGTCGCGGATCTTGTGGAACAGTCGCTCGACGGTGTGCGTTTCCCACTTGATCATGAAGGTCGGGCCCATGAGCGCCGGAGCTTCGCCGCCCCTGAGATCTTCGTGATGACATTCGCTGCAGTGGGTCTGTACGACGAGCCGGCCACGCTCCGCCTGCTCCGCCGTGAACACGCCATCCCATATCGACGGTGGCGCCTGACCCGCAACGTGTGAAAGCGTTCCCGCAAAGAAGACGGCAACCGCCGCCGCAGCGAATCTCATGATGACGATCCTATCGGAGAACGCGCCGGGCGTGCGATAGTTTCACTACTCATGACAGCCCTTCTGGCGGCCGAAGCGATCACCAAATCTGTACGCCGGTGTCCGCGCGTTGTCTGGCGTGTCCTTCGATCTCCAGAGCGGCGAGGTGCACGCGCTCGTCGGCGAAAACGGCGCGGGCAAGTCGACGCTGATCAAAATCATGACCGGCGCCGTTGCGCCGGATTCGGGCACGCTTGCGGTGGACGGCCGGCTCCTTCATCACGTGACACCCGCCGTCGCGCGCAGCCTGGGCATTGCCGCGATCTATCAGCAGCCGTCGTTGTTTCCGCAGCTGACCGTGGCCGAAAACATCGCGATCGCGGTCGAGCCGCGGTCGGCATGGCGCCGCATCGCCTGGGATGCGCGTCGCCGCTCAGCCGGCGAGATCCTGCGCCGGGTTGGCGCCGATATCGATGCCGACCGTCTCGTCGAAAGCCTCAGCATGCCCGAGCAGCAGCTCGTCGAGATTGCCAAGGCGGTGGGCACGCACGCGCGGATTCTGATCATGGACGAGCCGACGGCCTCGCTCAGCGATCGGGAGGTCGAGCGCCTGTTCGACGTCATCGCCAGGTTGCGTGCGGAGGGCGCCGGGATCATTTACATCTCGCACCGGCTGGAAGAGGTGCTTCAACTCGCGGACCGCGTCACCGTGCTGCGAGACGGCCGTTCAGTCGGGACGCACCCGCGCGACGGGCTGCAGCGATCGACCCTGGTCAATCTCATGATCGGACGGGAGCTGTCCTCGCTTTCTGCCAGGCGCCCCGTTACCTGCGGCGACGTGGCGCTCGAGTTGCGGGCGGTGTCGTGCCGCGAGGCCGGCGTGCACGACGTGTCGTTCGAGGTTCGCCGTGGAGAGATCCTGGGAATTGGTGGGCTGGTCGGGTCCGGCCGGACCGAGCTTGCGCGCACGGTGTTTGGCCTGACGCCAGCCGACTCCGGCGAAGTGGTCGTCCGGGGCCGCGCGACGCGCATCGCGTCCCCTCGTCACGCGATCGATGCCCGCATCGGGTACGTCCCCGAAGATCGGCAGCGTCACGGCGTTGTTCCCGAGATGGCGATCAGCGAAAACGTCAGCCTCGCCAATCTTCCGGCGGTTTGCAGAAGCGGGCTGATCGATCGCGCCCGGGAGCTCGAGCAGGCGGGCCGTTACATCGACGGCCTCCGCATCAAAGCGTCTTCTGCCGCCGCCGGCGTCCAGACGTTGTCGGGCGGCAACCAGCAGAAGGTGGCGCTGGCGCGCTGGCTGGCCATCGACCCCGACATTCTGATCCTCGACGAGCCGACGCAAGGCGTGGACGTCGGATCGAAATCCGAGATTTACGAGATCGTCCAGGAAATGACCGAACGGGGCGTGGCGGTGGTGATGATTTCGTCGGAGCTGCCAGAGCTTCTCGCCATGAGCGATCGCATTGCGGTGATGCGCGCGGGCACGATCGCCGGAATCATGTCACGCGGCGAAGCGACGCAGGCGAACGTGCTGGCGATGGCACTGGGGCACTCTCATGCGAACGCGTGAAACCTCCGTCGCCGTTGCTCTGGGCGCGCTGTGTGTGTTGCTGGCGGTGACCCGTCCCGATTATTTCAGCCGCGGGAACCTGCTCGAGCTGTTTCTGGCGAATCTCCCTGTGTTGATTGTCGCGGCGGGCATGACGCTCGTGATGCTCACCGGCGAGATCGACATCTCGGTCGGCTCCGCATTCGCCGTGTGCGCCGTGTGTGCGGGATTGCTCTCGACAGCTGGCGTCCCGACGCTCCTCGTGGTGGCGGTGATATGTGCGCTAGGGGCCGCGCTGGGATTTCTGAATGGCTGGCTCGTCGCCTACGTGCGGCTTCCATCGATCGTCGTCACGCTGGCGATGATGATTGCACTCCGCGATGCGCTGCGCTGGACGACGCAGGGCGCGTGGGTGCATGACATGCCGGCCACTTTTCAATGGATGGGGCTGGGGCAGCGCGTGGTATCCCATCGCCGCCGGGGCGATCACCGGGATGCTGGTCGCGGCTCTCGCGTGGGCGTCGACGCATTCGGCCGCCGGCCGTCTCTTTTATTTGACCGGCTCGAGCGCCGATGCGGCCCGCCTGGCCGGCGTCGACACGTCGCGTGTGAAGCTGTCGGCCTTCGTGGGGCTTGGCGCAGTCACGGGTCTCGCGGCGATTCTCAACGCCATGCGGTTCAATCAGGTCCCGCCCAACACCGGGCTGGGACTCGAGCTCAAGGTCATCGCCGCCGTTGTCGTCGGAGGAACCGCCATCACGGGCGGTCGCGGCACGTTTGCCGGCACGGTTCTCGGAGTGGCGCTGCTTGGCGCGATCGGTCCCGCGCTCACCTTCCTCGGCATCAGCGCCTACTGGGAGCGCGCGATTCAGGGGGCCATCATTCTCATCGCCGTAGCGGCCGATGCGCTGCCGCGCCGTTCCGCACATGTTCATGTCCGTCACGCCCGGGCATAAAGCGGCGCTGACCGCCGCGCTTGTCGCCGAAGTGGCGATCTTCGCGATTGTCGCTCCGAACTTTTTCACGCTCGGAAATTTCTTCGAGATCACCAGGCTCAACGCCGAGCTGGGGCTGCTCGCCGTGGCGCTCACGCCGATCCTGATCACGGGCGGCATCGACCTCTCGGTCGGCGCCGTCATGGGACTGTCGGCTGTCTGCTTCGGCGTGTGCTGGAAGGACCTGGGTCTTCCTATCCCCGCGGCCGTCGCCGCGGCGCTTACCGTGGGCGCTATCGGCGGCGCCATCAACGGCGCGTTGATCGCACGCTTCAATCTGCCCGCGCTCATCGTCACGCTCGGTACTTTTTCGCTGTTTCGAGGCGTAGCCGAGGGCATCACGCAGGCAGCGGTGAGCTACAGCGGTTTTCCGTCAGGGTTCCTGTGGATCGGACAGGGTTATCTCTGGGGCGTCGTTCCCGCACAGCTGCCGGTGTTTCTTGCCGTGGTGGCGGGGTACTTCGTGCTGGTGCACCGGTCGGCGATTGGCCGCGCGCTGTATGCGATCGGGTTCAGCGGCCGCGGCGCGCGTTACGCAGGAGTTCCTGTCGCGCGGCGAATCGGCCTCGTTTATCTGCTGTCGGGCATCGTTTCGAGCCTCGCCGGCGTGATCTACGTCGCCCATCTGGGCCAGGCGCGCTCGGATGCGGGAACCGGATACGAGCTGGATGCGATTACCGCCGTGGTGCTCGGCGGTACATCGGTGTTCGGAGGGCGCGGCGCCGTTGGCGGCACCGTGCTCGGCCTTGCGGTGTTGTCGGTGCTGAAGAACGGGATGCAGCTGGCGGCGCTGCCTTCCGAAGCGATCGGCGTATTGACCGGAGTGCTGCTGCTCTCTACGATCGCCGCGGATCGGCTGAGCCGCCAGACCGGCCGGACAGTTGACGCAAGTTTCTCTGAAGAGGTCACGGTGAAAAACAGTCAAGTGGCTGTGTTGTGTGCGGCTGTCCTCCTGGGATCGCTGCTGGTGGCGGGCACGAACGTGTGGCTGGTTCGATCGCTCAGCGGCGGCGCGCCGCCGGCGGCCGGCAAACGCACGGTCATCGCGATGATGCCGAAGGCCAAAGGTGATCCGTATTTCGTCAGCTGCCGTGTCGGCGCGGAGCAGGCGGCCGCCGAGCTCGGCGTCGATCTGATCTGGGACGGTCCTACAGGCCTCGACGCCGCGCGGCAGAACGAGTTGATTGAAAGCTGGATTACCCGCGGCGTCGACGTGATCGCCGTTGCCGTGGAGAACCGCGCCAGTATCTCCACGGCTCTCCGCAAGGCCCAGTCACGCGGCATTCACGTGCTGACATGGGACGCCGACGCGGAACCCGACGCCAGGGCGTTTTTCGTGAACCAGGCAACCGCGGAAGGGATCGGCTACGGGCTCACCGACGAAGCCGCGCGCCTGCTCGGCAGCAAAGGGGAGTTCGCCGTCGTCACCGGTGCGCTGACCGCCGCCAACCAGAACGAATGGATTGCCTTCATCAAGAAGCGGCTTGCCGAGCGGTACCCGCAGATGACGCTCGCCACCATCCGGCCGAGCGACGACGATCGCGACAAGGCGTTTGCGGAGACGCAGACGATCATGCGTGCGTTTCCGAACGTGAAGCTCGTCATGGCGATTTCCGCCCCCGCGGTGCCCGGAGCGGGCGAGGCCGTCCGCCAGGCGCAGCGCGCCGACCAGGTCAAGGTCATCGGCCTCTCGCTGCCGAACATGAACAAGCCCTACGTGCACGAAGGCGTCGTGCAGACGGTGATGTTATGGAACACCGCCGATCTCGGATACCTGACGATCTACGCCGGCGCGCAGATGGCGAAGCAGTCGCTCGCTCCCGGCGCGCAAACGCTTCAGGCGGGCCGATTGGGGGCTGTGACCATCCGCGACAGCGAGATCATCCTCGGCCCGCCGCTGCTGTTCACGAAGGAAAACATCGATAAATTTGATTTCTGATCACGAAAATTCAACCCGGAAAACGAAACAGGAGAAGGGTTGAGAATCTCGTGATCTCCTGTTCAGTTGTCGATGCGAAGAATCGCGTGACACCCCGGCAGAATTCTTTGAGAAATTTTCTCCCGTTCTCTCTTTCTCCTGTTTGTATTCTCGTTATCGGGAGTGTTTATGCCCCCACTGCGACGACTCATCATCGGCGGCATTTTGATCGTCATCGCTGGCACAGCCGCCAGCGGGCAGGCGCCGACGGTAAGCTCCAAGCAGGCGACCGCTTTCATTGGAACCTGGGTCATTGATATGACCAGCCCTGACGAGCTGAAGGGCACCCGTGAAACCGTGAGAGTCTGGGAGAAGGATGGCCTGATCGCGGCGAGCGTTCAGGTTGGCAAATTTCCCCCAAACGACGCAACCGGGATACTTCGAGACGGCGACCTGCTCGTGCTCTCCACGACAATGCGTGAAAACGGGGTTCCGATCTGGGTGGTGTTTTCGCTGAAGGTCGAAGGCGAGACGATGATGCTGGCGCAGATGATGGAGCCCAGCACGACCATCAAGCGAGGTGTGGGAAAAAAGCAAGCGAACTGATCGTTCGTGATCCCGAAAAACAAAACAGGAGAAGGGGAGAACAGGAGCCTCTTTTCAAAATACGAAATGCAAACATGAGATCAGGAGTTCAGGAACATTCTTGCGAAAGAAGTTCTCCTGGTCTCGTGATCTCTTGTTTAGTTTCTTGATTCGAAGAATCGCGTGACAGCCCGGGAGAATTCTTTGAGAAATTTTCTCCCGTTCTCCCTTTCTCCTGTTTGTATTTTGTGATCAGGACTCGGACGGCTTTTCCCAGCGGCCCGATTGCGCCGAGCGCAGGACCGCGTCGGTGACGAGATCCGTCGCCAGACCGTCGCGGAAGGTGGGTGCGGCGGCTTCCTTCTTCCCCAGCGCCTCCAGGAAATCGGCGAACTGGTGCGTGAACGAGTGTTCGTAGCCGATCTGCAGGCCCGGCACCCACCAGCGCTTCATGTATGGATGATCGCCGTCGGTGATGTGCAGATTGCGCCACCCTCGGACGCGCCCGGCGTCGCCGTGATCGAAGTACTGCACGCGGTGAAGATCGTGCAGATCCCACGCTGCTGAGGCGCGCTCCCCGTTGATCTCGAGCGTGTAGAGCGCCTTGTGTCCGCGCGCATACCGCGTCGCTTCGAACGTCGCCAGAGCGCCGTTTTCGAACCGGCAGAGAAACGCGCTTGCGTCGTCAATCTTCACCGGTTCCACACGCCCGCTGAGGTTGTGCGTGCGTTCCTTGATGAACGTCTCCGTCGCGGCGGTCACGCTGGCAATCGGCCCGTTGAGCCACATCGCCGTGTCGATGCAGTGCGCGAGCAGATCTCCCGTCACGCCGCTGCCCGCGACTTCCGCGTCCAGTCGCCAGAGACCTTCGCCGCCCTGCGGCAGCTCCGTCGACATCGTCCAGTCCTGAAGGAACTTCGCACGGTAATGGAACACCCGGCCGATCACGCCTTCGTCCACGAGCGATTTGATCAGAGTGACCGCCGGCACGCGGCGGTAGTTGTACCAGACCATGTTGGCAACGCCGGCCGACTCGACGGCGTCCACCATCCGCCGCGCCTCGGCGGCATTGCGGCCAAGCGGCTTTTCGCACAACACCATCTTGCCGGCCCGCGCCGCCGCGATCGCGATTTCGGCATGGGTGTCGTTCGGGCTGGCGATGTCGACGAGGTCGATGTCGTCCCGCTCGACGAGCGCGCGCCAGTCGGTTTCCACCGACTCGTATCCCCAGTTCGCCGCGAACGCCTTCGCGCGATCGGCGTTGCGGGCGCACATGGCTTTGAGGACGGGCTGATACGGGAGATCGAAGAACCGGGGCGCCTGCGCGAACGCGTTGGAGTGCGCCCGCCCCATGAAGCCATAGCCGACGAGTCCGACGTTGATTGGTGTTTTTGCCATCTCGAATGCGCTCGTGTTGGATGGTCAGTCGGTGCCGTGGGCGTCCCGCACGGCAATCATGGTGGACAACACGTCGCGCCAGGTGCCCGGGTCCATCATGGTCGCGTTCGGAAACATGCAGCCGTCCCAGCAGATGTGTTCGAACGCACGCGTCGGCGCTCCGGCGTCGTCGCGCAGCCACGCGCCCGCGACGCGCACGATGTCCATCTTGCCGTTCGGATCATGGGGCAGGCAGTGCCGTCCGGTCTTGTCGTGTGAGCCTGCACCTTTGACCGTGGCGTCGTTCTGCGCCACGTGAAAGTCGATCGTCCACGGACGCAGCGCGCGCGTCATGGTGCGGATCGCGCTGTCGAGCGTCTGACGGTCCGACCAGTCGACGGGATCCGGAAGGATGCGATCTTCCGGCGCGTTGTGTCCGAGGGTGAAAAGCAGCGTGTGCGCCATGTCGGCTTGAAAGCCGAGTGTCTTTGGGCGATCCACCATCTCCAGCAGTTCGAGCATGCGCTTCCAGCTGTGCATGCCGCCCCAGCAGATCTCTCCTTCAGCCGCGAGGCGTTCGCCGTAATCCTCGGCGATCGCGCACGCCTCCCTGAATGTCGCCGCAATGCGTTGCGAATTTCCAGAGGGGTCTTTCGCCCACTCTGCCGGGCTCGCCGCGGAGTCGATGCGGACCACGCCGTAGTTGCGAATGCCGAGATTGCGCAGCGATTGACCGATCGCGCACGCCTTTTTCACCTGCGTGAGAAAGCTCTTGCGCTCGGCGTCGCTGCCCATGGCCGAGCCGCCTCCTGTCGGCGGCCACACCGGCGCGACGAGCGACCCGACGACAAACCCGCGTGCGCGAATACGCTCCGCGACCCGCTTCAGATCGTCGGGACTCGAATCGATGTCCACGTGGGGATCGAACAGAAACAGATCGACACCGTCGTATCGGACGCCGTCGACTTCGGCGGCGGCCGTCAGGTCCAGCATCGTATCCAGATCGATGGGAGGCTCCGAGTCGGGTCCCTTGCCGACGAGGCCCGGCCACATCGCGTTGTGCAATGCGGGTTTGGTGTGTGCCATAAGAATGTTCTCTGCGTCTCTGCGCCTCTGCGTCAGGAGATCGGATTGTCCGGGTTGCCGGGGCCGAAGTGTTTCAGCATCACCAGCGGCTCCGATTCGCTGAGATTGACGATGCGAACGCCGGCCGCGGCGGCATCGGCGGTGACGAACAGCTCGTCTTCCGTCATCTCGCCGAAGCGGATCATCGCGGGCGTCGAAACGTGATGCGTGCCGATCGTGCCATGACCCTGCGTCAGGATGAGGCCATATGCCGCGGCGTCTTTGATCGTGACGGTCCGCTGCGGCAGAACCGTCAGCTCCTTCGCGGAATACCATCCCGTGCCATAACACACCCACTGCTCGCGATAGCCGGCATCGGCACTGCTTCCGCCGCCAGCCTGTTTCGGAAATACCCGATTCGATTTCGCGAATTCGGGATTCACGTTCGCATCCCAGTCGAGCATGCTGACGAGATAGTCCAGATCGTGGTGGTACTCCGGGCGGACGTCTTTCGTCAGCAGCGCCCAATCGACGACTCGGCCGTCGACGAGTGACTGGAACATGGCGAAGACATCGCTGTTCACCTGCGGCTCGTAGGTGACGAGCGACCCGGGCGCGTGCAGGATTCCCGGATTGATCTGCCAGCCGGTGCCCGGCTGCAGCCGGTAGGCACGCGAATGAAACAGTATGCCGTTGTCTCCCTTGCTCCAGTTTTCGAGGCAGCGGCGCACATCGCCTTTCGTGGTGCCGGGTTCGAGGCCCATGAAGGTGAAGGGAAAAGCGTTTTCGATCTGGTTGTATTGCGGGGGAAAGTAATATGCCTCGGGTTTTCCCTTTTGTCCGACGAGGCTCGCGAAGGCGTCGTTCTGATGGAGATGATGCGGGATCGCGCCCAGGTTGTCGAAAAACTTGCAGAGCAGGTTCCATCCGCCTTCGCGCTTCATCGTCGCGTCGCCGAGCAGCAGATCGCCGGCTTCGTCGACGAGCGACTTGAAGAGGATGCGGCCGCCGTTTGCGGTCCTGACGTAACTCAGGCCCTCGTCATCGGGAGTGCCGGGGCCGTTCGACGCATGCGTGGTCGAACAGAACCAGCGCTCGTTGATGCCGCCCCGGTGGGCGCCGAGGGCGTACAGGTCGTCCGGATGAAGCCGCAGGCGGCGTCCGGGGACCATGAAGGTGCGCGGCACCCAGCATGGCTCGAGCCGGATAATGCCGGCTCCCTGGCCGATGGCGTCCTCGGTGCCGGCTCTGCTCGTGGTGGTTTTGGTTGCCATTGAGGGATGTGATGTATCACTGCTCGCGATATCTGTGCAAGGGGAACTGTTGAGCATGCGCTACCGCGGCCGCCGCGCGGCGGCAATCGAGAACAGCGAACTGCGCGTCACGGTATTGGCCGAGGGCGGGCACATCGCCGAGATCTACGACAAGGCCGCGCGCGTCAACCCGCTGTGGACGCCGCCGTGGCCGACAGTCGAACCGTCGGCATTCGAGCCTCGTCACGCCGGCGTCTACGGCGACGGCAGCGACGCCAGGTTGCTCGCCGGCATCATGGGCCACAGCCTTTGTCTGGATATCTTCGGCCCACCTTCCGAGGAAGACGAACGCAGGGGCCTGACCGCGCATGGCGAGGGTTCGATCGTTCCGTATTCTCTGCAGACGGACGCCGAAACGTTACGTGCCTGCGCTGTGTTTCCGCTTGCCGGACTCGAATTCGAGCGCCGCATCGCGCTTCGCGGGCGCACCGTCCAGATCCGGGAGCGGCTCGTCAACCGATCGGGAAGCGATCGAGACATTGGCTGGACACAACACGTGACGCTGGGACCGCCGTTTCTCGAGCGGGGCACCACGCAGTTTCGCGCAAGTGCCGGCCGATCGATGGTTTTCGAAACGGAATTCGGCGCTGATGACTATCTGGAGCGCGGCGCGACATTCGATTGGCCCATGGCTCCCGCGATGAACGGCGGCCACGTAGACCTCCGCCTGTTTAGCAAGGCGGAGCGATCGAGCGCGTACACGGCGCATTTGATGAACGACGAGGCGAGCGCATTTTTCGTCGCGTTTTCGCCGGCGTTCGAACTGGCGTTCGCGTACGTGTGGAGGAGCGCGGATTTTCCCTGGATGGGAATCTGGGAAGAGAACAGCAGCCGGCTGAACACTCCGTGGAACGGCCGCACGCTGACGCGAGGCATGGAATTCGGAGTGTCGCCGATACCCGAGACGCGCGAGGCGATGGTACAACGCGGCACGCTGTTCGGCGTGCCGGCGTTCCGCCGCATCGCCGCCGGTCAGTCGATTGACGTCGAATATCAAGTCCTCGTGCAGCGTACGCGGTCGATTCCCGAATCGATCGCTGCGATGGTCCCAGGGTCCGGCTGAAGCCGGACACTACGTAATTCGTTTTTCAGTGCGAAACGAACGGCCGCGGCGGCGGCAGCGAAGGGTCAGGATTTCTCACAGGTGAACCCGCCCAAACGTTTCGGAATGCGGAACGTTTTACTGCCGCGCAGTCGCCCCTTGTCGGCAATGCTTCTCAGGCGGACAATCGGCCCACATTCCCACTGGAGACGGTACGGATCAAGGAGGTTGCGCCATGTCCTGCAAAATGGTGACTCTTGCCCTTGCCACGCTTCTCATGGCGTCGGCAAGCGTCTCGGCTCAGCAATCGGCGTCGTCCGGTTTTGTCGGGCAAGTCACAGATTCTTCCCAGGCCTCGGTTCCAGGCGCAACGGTCACGGTGACCAACACCGGCACCAACGCGCAGCGCACGGCGATCACCGACGGTGAAGGCAGGTTTTCGATCCCTGCGCTTCCGCCCGCGACCTATCACATCAAGGTGGAACTGCAGGGCTTCCAGACCGCCGAGCTTCCCAATTTCGTATTGCGCCAGGGTCGAAACCGCGCGCCCGACGATCACGCTCGGCTTGGCAACCGTCAGCGAATCGGTCACGGTGACCGGCGAAGCGGCGCTGCTGCAGACGCAGAGCGCCTCGGTCGGCCAGGTCATCAACGAGAAGCAGATTGAAGATCTGCCGCTGAACGGACGCACGGTGCTGTCGCTGGCGACATTGTCGGCGGGGGTCACGCCCAGAAATTTCGCGCGCAACACGCAGTTCGGGCGCCGCAATCAGTTCATCACCGTCGAAGGCGGACGCGACAGCTCGACCAACTACACGATCGACGGCGTCTACGTCCGATCGTTGCGCTTCAACAACCTGTCGCTCAACCCGCCCATCGACGCGGTTCAGGAAGTGAGCCTGCTCCGCAACTCGTTTTCCACGGAGTACGGGCAAGGACAGGCGGTCGTGTCGATCGTGACCAAGTCGGGCACGAATCAGCTGCATGGCTCCGCCTACGAGTTCTATCGCGGCGATCGGTTCGATGCCAAAAACTTCTTTGCGCCGACCAAGCCGGAATACAAGCGCAACCAGTTCGGCGCCACCGGCGGAGGCCCGATCATGCGCAACAAGTTCTTCGTGTTCGGCGCCTACGAGGGATTACGAACGATTCAGGGGCAGCCGTTCCTGGGCAGCGTGCCGAGCCAGGCGTTTCTGTCGGGGAATTTTTCTGCCCTCGCCACGCCGATTCGGGACCCTCTGAACAACGGCCAGCCGTTCCCGGGCAACATCATTCCTCCCAGCCGCTTCTCGAAGTTCGCGAATGTCCTGACGCCGACTATTCCCGCGCCGAATACTGCAGGCGCCAACAACTACACGGTCATCAGGAATTTCGTCGACGACGCGAATACGGCGACCATGCGCGCCGACCAGACGTTGAACAACAGTCACAGCCTGTTCCAGCGGTTCATGTACTACAGCGGCACGCAGCTGCAGCCCGGAACGTTCAACGAAACCGACCTGCCCCAGCGCGGGCGGAACCTCGCCGTCGGACACACGTGGGTGCTCTCGTCCTCGTGGGTCAACGAATTCCGCTTCGGCTACAACTACGCCTACCACCTGAACGCGCCAATCAGTCCCGACGGTCGCAACTGGACGGCCGATCTGGGTCTACAGAACCTCTCGGCTGCAACGTTTCCGCTCGCGTACGGACGCCCGAACGTCGCGATGGCTGGATTCACGGCGCAAGGGGAAGGCGGCAACACCCAGGGCGCGACAGAAAACATCTACAGCGTGTCGAACGCGACCAGCAGGACGTTCGGCGGCCACACGCTCCGCTTCGGCGTGCAGGCACAGTTCCGGAAGTTCGATCACCTCACCGACAACTCCACGCGCGGCAATTTCACGTTCAACGGAAATTTCACCGGCAACTCCGTGGCCGACTACCTCCTCGGCTACTGCTCGACCTGCGCGGGCGCGTTCGGCGCCTCCGGCGCGTCCTACAGCTCGCCGACCATTGCGCCGTTCATCGACGACAACTGGCAGGTGAGCGACAGGTTGAGTCTTCAGCTCGGTCTGCGATGGGAATACCTCGCGCCGTGGGCCGAACAAAACGGCGTCGAAGCGGCATTCGACGCGGCGACCGGGAAGATTGGATACAACGCGCTGCCCACCTCGATGCCGGCGGCGCTCGTGCCGCTCGTGCACCAGCAGGAAGGATATTTTCCGGACGGCATCCTTCAGAAGGATTTCAACAACTTCGGCCCGCGCGTCGGAGTGGCGTACCACCTGACCGACAGAATGGTGCTGCGTTCGGGGTTCGGCGTGTATTACGACAACCTGAATCTGAACGAGCTGCAGTTCACGCGCCTGATTCCGCCGTATTACGGGCAATTCTCGCTGAATCCGGCCCCCACGGCTCCGCTGCAGGTCGACACGCTCTTTCCCGGATCTCAACAACATCCCGCAATTTCCCGCGCCGTTCTCGCTCGATCCGGCCAACCGCACGCCGTACACGATGCAGTGGAATGTGAACGTGCAGCGCACCCTCGGCCGCGACTACCTCGTCGAGGCTGCCTACACCGGCAGCCGGAGCCGCAACCTGAGCAAGCGCTACAACATCAATCAGGCAAGCTTCGGGACGACCGATATCAACACGCGGCTGCCGTTTCCGCAGTTCCAACCGGCGATGCTGTACTCAGCCGCCATCGGAACGGCCGATTTCAAGGGTCTTTCGCTTCGCTTCGAGAAGCGCTACTCCGCCGGGCTGTTCTTCCTCGCCAACTATCAGCTCTCGGAAAATCGCGACAACGGATCCGGAGAGGTTGAAGCCAACGACACCGCGTTCAGAACCGACTTCGACGCCGACGAGAGCCTCTCGCGGTATCACCAGCGCCACCGCGGCGCCTTCAGCTTCGGCTACGAGCTGCCGTTCGGCCAGGGGCGCCGTTGGCTGAACAGCGCCGGTCCTGTCGCCTACGTGCTCGGCGAGTGGCAGGTTCAGGGCGTCATTCGTGCGCGGCAGCGGATTCCCGTTCACGCTGTCGGGAACGAACGTCTGCCAGTGCGGCTCGTTCGTCCCACAGCGCGTCAACTATGCTGCCGGGCCGCGAAGACGATCGCGGAGTGCTCGATAACCCGACGGTGTCGCAGTGGTACGACAAGACGGCCTACGTGCTGCCGGCGGCGGGATCTCAAGGCACGGCCGGGCGCAATACCTTGATCGGGCCGGGCTCGAAACAGGTGGATTTCTCACTCAGCAAGCGCTTTCCGATGGGAGCGACGCGTCTCGAGTTCCGTTGGGAGATCTTCAATCTGTTCAACACCACGAACTTCGGGCAGCCGAATGGGAACATCAACGACGTTGCGGCCGGCATCATCTCCACCGCAGACGATGCCCGGAACATGCAGTTCGGCATACGCCTCGCGTGGTGACGATGAACGTGAAATCATGAACGTCGTTGCCGCGATCCTGTTAATCGCCGTTGCCTCGCTCTCCGCCCAACAACCGCCACCGCAGGGGCGCGGCGGACGCGGCGGTGGCCGTGGACCGCAGGGCGCCGAGCCGCTCGTGATCGATGACAAGGCAGGTTTTCAGCCGATCTTCGACGGCACGTCATTGAAAGGATGGGACGGCGACCCCGCCTTCTGGAAAGCGGTCGACGGCGCCATCGTCGGTGAGAGCACACCCGACAACGCGGTCAAGGAGAATACGTTCCTGATTTGGCGTGGCGGCGAACCCAGGGATTTCGAGCTGAAGCTGCAGTTCCGCATGAACTCCACGAACAGCGGCATTCAAATTCGCAGCGTCCATCTGCCCGCAGGCACGCCGTCCGGCAACGGAACCGTGCAGGGCAGATGGGTGATGAAGGGCTATCAGGCCGACATCGACTTCGCGAACACCTACACCGGGCAGATTTACGAAGAGCGTGGCCGTGGTTTTCTCGCGATGCGGGGGCAGGCCGTGTACGTCCCGGACGGCGGCGAGAGGCCGCGCGTGATCGGCAACCTGCAGCAAACACCTGACGAGCTCAAAGCGATCATCAAACAGAACGACTGGAACCAGGTGCATTTGATCGCGCGCGGCAACACGATCGTGCAGATCTTCAACGGCGCCGTCACGAGCATCGTGATTGACGACGACACGAAAAATCGATCGCTTGGCGGACTGATCGGCTTCCAGATGCATGTCGGCGCGCCGATGAAGATCGAGATCCGCAACATCTGGTTGAAACAGTTATGATCCGCGAATGCGCGTCTTCTTTCTCGCCACAGTTCGTGTCTGCTGCTAGTCGTCGCTGGTTCCGGTTCGCCGGGCGCGATGCTTGCCGCACAGGAAGTGCTTCCGGATGCGCCGGGAAAAGACATCACGGTGAAGGTCTGCGCCAGCTGCCATGCCGCGGAAACGGTGGCGTCTGTGCGGCACACGCCCGAAGGCTGGCGCGACGTGATTGCGAAAATGGTGGCGGCAGGTGCTGAAGGCACCGAGCAGGAGCTCGAGACGGTCTTCCAGTACCTGTCGACACATTTCCCCGCCGAGGCGCAGAAGGCGCTCAATCTCAACACGGCAACGGCCATCGAGCTGGAAAGCGTCGCCGGTCTTCTGCGCAAGGAAGCGGCTGCGCTCATCGCGCACCGTGAGAAAAACGGTCCCTGCAAGAAGCTGGAGGACCTCAAGAAGATCGCCGGTCTCGACTATAAGAAGATCGAAGCGCGGAAGGAGCGCCTCGCGTGCATGTAAGACGACTATTCGTATTGGTCGCCCTGTTCTCGTCGGCCGCAATGCTCTCAGCCACCGACGTGCTGATGGAAGGCCCCGACACGGAACGCACAGGATGGGTAAGGGACGAGAAGGTCTTCACGCTAGCGAACGTCGGCTCGACGAAGCTGCTGTGGAGCGTGCAGCTGAACAGCACGCCTCGTTCGATGCACAACCTGTTTCCGCCGCTCATCGCGGAGAACGTCACGACGCCGCAGGGGCCGCTCGAGGTCGGTCTCGTCGCCGGCGTCACCGACGACCTCTTCGCGATCAATGTCGCCAACGGCCAGGTGCTCTGGCGCCGCAGGTTCGAGAACCGGCTCCCCAACCAGGCGCCGGTCAACAACGTGCTCTGCCCTGGCGGACAGACAGCCGCGCCCGCGATGGTGCAGGTATCTCCCGGCAAGTACACGGTCTATGCGCTGTCGTGGGACGGCAAGTTGCACCAGATCAACCTCGGCGATGGCGAGAACGTCGCGCCGCCGGAGAAGTTCATTCCCGGCAACGGCAAACCGTATGCGCTCAACTACAAGGACGGCGTCATCTACACGGCGACCGCGCAGGGCTGCGGCGGCCTGACCAACGCCTTCCACTCGTTCGATCTCGCGTCACGCCGCGCCAGCACGTTCATTCCGGCCGGGCGGCGGATTGTGGGGCCGCCGTGGCGCAGCGATCGATGCCGAAGGCCGCGTCTACCTCGGAACGGGCGACGCCATCTTCGATCCGGGAAACCGGCGCCTCGGCAACGGTATCGTCGGAGTGAAGATCGACGCGAAGAAGCAACTCCAGCTGGTCGACTATTTCGGCTCACCGAATGCGAACTGGCTGTGGCGCCGTGACCTCGACATCAATGTGACGCCGGTCGCGATTGATTATCGCGGGCGGAAGTTCCTCATCGCCACGAGCAAGGAGTGCAAGCTGTGGCTGCTGGACCGCGATAGCCTCGGAGGAGAGGACCATCGCACCACGCTCCACACGACGCCGCTGATTTGCGCCGACTCCCAGGCGTTCGACAACGTCGGCGTCTGGGGTGCCCTTGGCGCCTGGCAGGATCCGCAGGGTACGCAGTGGGTGCTCGTGCCGTTCTGGGGCCCGGTGAGCACAACGTTCAAAGCGCCGATCGAACATAGCCGCCCCAAGGGCGGCGGTGTCGCGGCGCTCAAGCTCGAAGAAATCGCTGGCAAGTGGCAGCTCACTCCGGCCTGGCTGTCGCGCGACATGGATCTTGCGGAGGAAACGGTCATCGCCAACGGGATCGTCTTCGTGTACTCGAGCGGTGTTGACGGCACGCAGGTCGTGCAGGACGCCGCCTGGAACGAGCCAGGTGGACCGGTATACGGCGGCGCTCTCTCCAGTGGTGCGGCGCGGCGCATTCCAAACTCGCGCAAGGCGATGCTTTACGCTCTGGACGGTCAGACCGGCAAGGAGCTCTGGAACAGTGGCGACACGATTACCTCGTGGAATCACTTCAGCGGCATCACCGTCGCCAACGGGCGCGTGTACATCGGCACGTGGGACGGGATGCTCTACGCCTTTGGCGTCAGATAGATCGACGAAGTCGATGACCAAGCAGATAAGCGAGCACTTCAAGATCCGGAGCATAAGCGACGGCAGCGCGTGGGGGTGGGGCCCCACGCGGACTAAATGAGGATGCAGATGCGCGCTCACCGAATCGTTCCTCTCGTTGCCGCGTCGCTCATCGCCGGCGGTGTGACGTTCGCCCAGGTCGGACGCGGCTGGTCCGATTGGCCCACGCCCTACGCCGATGCCCAGCGCACGTCCTGGCTGCAGACCGACCCGAACATCTCCGTCGAGTCGGTATCGAAGCCCGGGTTCGACTTGCAGTGGACGTCGAAACTCGACAACCAGCGCCGCGGGATCCACGGACTCACGCAGGGGGTGACCGCGAGCGGTGTCACGCTCTTCGTGCCGGCGTCGCTCGTCGCTGGCAGCGCGAACAAGCTGTTCATGCTCGACAACGACACCGGCTACGTCATCTGGACGCGCACGTTTGAGGGTACGCTGGCGGCTCCGACAGGTGCCTGCAGCGGAGGCGTTACGGCAGCGCCAACGCGCATTGTGAGTGCGACGGCCCCTCCGACATCGCCTGCGGGTGCGCCGCCGCCGCCCGCCGGGCGAGGAAATCAGCAGGGGTATCGCAGCTTGCTCGGCGAGCCCGGGCAGGGCATTCCCGTGGAACCTCGCGGCGGCGGACCGCCTCGCGGCGCGCCGGTTGGTCCTGCTCGCCAGGGCGGAGCGCCCGCCCCCGCTGCGCAGGGCCGCGGTGAGGGCGGGGGGATTCCGGGCGCACCGAATGTCGCTGGCGGCGCAGGCACTCAGCGAATAATCGTCGGGTACGCCGTCGCCGCGGATGGTCAATTGCACGTCGTGGGGCTGCAATCGGGCAAGGACCTGCAGAAGCCAGCTCCGTTCCTGCCGCCCAATTCGCAGTGGTCGAACCCTGTCGCGGTCGGCACGATGATGTATGCCGCGACTTCTGGAAACTGCGCGGGTGCGCCGAACGGCGTGTATGCCATTGATCTCGATGCGCCCGACAAGCCAGTGGTGTCCTATCGCACGAGCGGCGGCAGCGTGGTCGGCGCGGTTGCGTTCTCGTCGGATGGCAATACGCTGTTCGCGGCGATTGGTCCCGGCAGCGTGACAGGAAACGGGAAAGCGAACGCCATCGTCGCCCTCGATCCGAAATCACTGCAGCTGAAGGACTGGTTCACACAGCCCACAGCCGAGTTCGTCACCGGCCCCACGGTCTTCCGGCACGGGGCGAAGGACGTCGTCGCCGCCGCGACGAAGGACGGCCGCGTGATCTTGCTCGACGCGGCGTCGCTGGGCGGCGCGGACCACGCCACGCCGCTAGTGGCGTCGCCTCGTCTGTTTGCGAGCGGCGGCGCGATCTCAGCAGAAGCGTTGTCGACCTGGACGCGCGCGATGTCCGCAACGACGGCGCCCGCAGACTCCGCAGCGCGCTGGATTCTGGTTCCCGTCTCGGGCAGACCGGTGGGCGCTCGCACGACGAACGGTGCGATCCGGAACGGCGCGGTCGTCGCGCTTCGAGTGAGGGACGTCAACGGCACGTTTTCGCTCGAGCCCGAGTGGACGTCCAACGATTTGACATCGCCAGCGACGCCAATCATTGTCAATGGAGTGGTGTTCGCGCTCTCCAGCGGCCGGCCCGCTGCGGCCGGCCGGACCGGATTGCCAGCGGTGCTCTTCGCGCACGATGGCCTTTCGGGCAAGGCGCTCTGGAACAGCGGAAAGTCAATGACCGCCGCTGCTTCCCCAGGCAGCTTCTGGAGCGCGTTGAGCCAGGTGTACGTCGGCGCTGACGACGGGACTGTATACGCGTTCGGATTCCTCGACGAACGGCGGTAGCTCATGAGACTTCTAATCGCGGTGCTCGCATCGGCCACGCTGCTGTCAGCTCAAACGGCGCCATATGCCCCTAAGCAGAGCGACAGGCCGGAGCCTCTCGCCGGCGACGAGCCGGGGTTCCAGCAGATCTTCGACGGAAAAACGCTCGCCGGGTGGGAAGGGAACACGACCTACTGGCGCGTGGAAAATGGCGTGCTCGTTGGAGAGATCACGCCGGAAACGGTGATCAAGAGCAATACGTTCATCATCTGGCGCGGCGGCAGCGCCGCCGATTTCGAGTTGAAGCTCGATTACCGCATCACCGAAGCGGGGAACAGCGGCATCAATTATCGCAGCGTGGTGGTTCCGGATCCCGTGACGGCCGACAACAAGTTTGCGATGCGCGGCTATCAATTCGACCTCGACGGCCGCAAGCGGTATGACGGCAACAATTACGAAGAGAAGGGGCGCCTCTTCCTCGCCGTCCGCGGACAAATCTCACACGTCGTCGGCGGACGTCCACCCGTCGTACTGTCGTCGTTCGCGACATCCGACGAACTTGCCGCCGTTCCCACTGCCGACTGGAACGCCGTGCACCTCATCGTCCGGGGCAATTCGGCTACGCATATCCTGAACGGCCGCCTCATGAGCGTGACGATCGATGACGATGCGCCGAACCGGAAGCTCGACGGGTTGATCGGCATGCAGGTGCATACCGGTCCACCGATGAAGATCGAGTACCGGAACATCCGGCTCAAACGCTGGTGACATCCGCAGCAAGGGCTGAATTAGTCGATTTTCTCAACCGCTCCGGGCTTGTTCCTTTGGGTGACCCGCTGGAATTTACGCGCCTCGAGGGCGGCGTGTCTTCGGACATCTGGCTCGTGCGCGCTGGCGGCGGCGCTCGCGTGTTTTGCGTGAAGCAGGCCCTGCCGCGCCTGCGCGTCGCCGCGGAGTGGCTCGCCGATCCTGCGCGCAATTCCACCGAGGTGAAATGGCTGCGGCACGTCGCCGGCGTTGATTCGCGAGTCGTGCCCGCCCTGCTGGCCAGCGATCCGCAGCTCGGGGTGTTCGCGATGGAATATCTGCCGCCGTCGGACTACGAGACGTGGAAGGCGAGGCTCGTTCGCGGCGACGTTCACACCGGGACCGCGGCGGCCGTAGGAAAGCAGCTCGCGGCCATCCACTCGTCGTTTGCCAGGTCCGCCTCCGCGGCGGCGGATTTTGCGACCGACAACGCGTTCCACGCGCTTCGATTGGAGCCGTATCTTCTGGCGACCGCTCGCGCGCATCCCGATCTTGCGACGGCGCTCGAATTCCTCGCCGAACGAACCGCGTCGATCAAGATGACCGTCGTGCACGGAGACGTCAGCCCGAAGAACATCCTGCTCGGCCCCCGCGGACCGGTGTTCCTCGATGCCGAGTGCGCGTGGTTCGGCGATCCCGCATTCGATCTCGCATTCTGTCTGAATCATCTGCTGCTCAAAACGGTGCTGGTGCCATCAGCTCGCGCCGCCCTTATTCAGTCGTTTGACGCGCTGGCTCGAGAGTACCTGGCAGGCGTTGATTGGGAACCTCCTTCCGCTCTGAATGAACGCGCGGCCACGCTGTTGCCGGGACTGCTGCTGGCGAGGATCGACGGCAAGTCGCCAGTCGAATACCTGACCAGCGAGCAGGCGAAGGACCACGTGCGCCTAAAGGCGCGCGCAATGCTGAACGATCCGCCGAAGACACTCGAGGACGCTCGACAGGCGTGGCTCGAATCGGCGATCGTCCATCGTCCATCGTCCATCGTCCATCGTCGGTCGCCGGTAGCCGATGTGCGCATCGAACGCGTCATCGGACGCCGCGTCTGGGATTCCCGCGGCCGCCCGACGGTCGAGGCCGAAGTGGTGCTCGCGAACGGCGCGACTGGCCGTGCGATCGCGCCGGCCGGCGCATCGACCGGGACCAACGAAGCTGTCGATCTTCGAGACGGCGGTGCGGAGTTCGACGGTCTCGGCGTCGATCGCGCGATCCGCAGCGTGTCGCTCGAGATTGCCGACGCGCTTCGCGGCATGTCGGGGATGGATCAGGAGGGCATCGATCGCCGGCTCGTCGAGGTCGACGGCACGCCACAGAAGGCGCGTTTGGGCGGCAATGCCACGGTCGCTGTTTCCATGGCGGCGCTGCATGCTGCCGCGGCTGCGGCAGGGCAGCCGTTGTGGCGCTATGTAGCCGGGAGCGGCGAGCCGACGCTGCCAATGCCGATGATTCAGATATTCGGCGGAGGCGCGCATGCCGGACGCCGGGTAGACATTCAGGATTTCCTCATCGTCCCGATCGGGGCGCGTTCGTTCGATCATGCGATGGTCCTCACGGCGGCGGTGTATCGCGCTGCCGGCCGCATCATGTCGGAACGGGGCACGCTCCACGGTGTCGCGGATGAAGGAGGATGGTGGCCGGATTTCACTTCGACGACCGACGCGCTCGATACGCTCGTCTTGTCGATCGAACGGGCGGGACTTCGTCCCGGCGTCGACGCAGCCATCGCCATCGACGTCGCCGCATCCCAACTGCGGCGCGGCAACCGGTACACGTTCGCGGCCGAAGGGCGCGAGCTCACGAGCGAAGAGCTCGTGGAGCAGCTGCTCGTGTGGTGCCGTGCTTATCCAATCATCTCTGTTGAAGACCCGCTGGCCGAAGACGACGATGACGGGATGCGTGCGTTTACCGCGAAGGCCGGTGAGCGGCTCCAGGTGATCGGCGATGACTACCTCGTGACATCGGCGGATCGCATCGCCGCGGCCGCACGATCGCGCGCGTGCAACGCCGTGCTGCTGAAACCGAATCAGGCAGGGACCGTCACGGAAACGGCAGCGGCGCTGGCTGCGGCGCGCGCCGCGGGCTGGAACGCGATCATATCGGCGCGATCGGGAGAGACGGAGGACGTCACAATCGTTCACCTTGCGGTGGGATGGGGAGTCGGTCAGCTCAAAGTCGGCTCGTTCGCGCGCGGGGAACGAACCGCCAAGTGGAACGAAGCGCTGCGCATCGAGGAAGCGCTGGCAGGGTCGGCGCCGTTCGGCGAGCCGCGGTTCCGATGAAAGCCGTTCTCCACTATCGCGCCACACCTGGATTCGCGGAGAGGATCTCGGCGCTCGAAAACGAGTGGCTGCGGATTGCGATCGTCGAGGAAACGGCGCGAGAGGCGTTCGCGCGCGAAATGGAGGACGCCGACGTGTTGCTCCACGTGCTCGAACGTGTGACGGCTGACGCCATCGAGGGGGCACCACGCCTCAAGCTGATTCAGAAGCTCGGCGTCGGCGTCGACACAATCGATCTCGACGCGGCGAAGCGGCGCGATATCGCCGTGTGCAATATGCCTGGCGCCAACACGCGGGCCGTGGCGGAGATCACCTTATTACTGATGCTTGCGACGCTGCGGCGGCTCACGGAGCTGGACGCACAGACTCGAAGCGGCAGGGGTTGGGCGCTCGATCCGAAACTGCTCGACAGTCTGGGGGAGCTTGGCGGGCGCACGGTGGGGCTGGTGGGGTTCGGTGCCGTGGCTCGATGTCTGACGCCGATGCTGCTGGGGATTGGCGCGCGCGTTCTGTATACGAGCCGGACGGAAAAATCGCTCGACGGCGCCGCGTTCGCGCCGCTTACCGAGCTGCTCGAGACTTCCGATGTCGTGTCGCTCCATCTCCCGCTCACGGCCGGGACGTCCGCGCTGATGAACGCGAGCACGTTCTCGATCATGAAGCCCGGGGCCGTGCTCATCAACACGGCACGCGGCGGCCTGGTCGACTATCACGCCCTTCACAGCGCGCTGACCAGCGGCCGGCTGCGCGGTGCTGGCCTCGACGTGTTCGATGCCGAGCCCACACATGCTCATGCGTTGTTCGATCTGCCGAACGTGATCGTGACGCCTCACCTTGCCTGGTTCACAACGGAGACGCTGAACAGAAGTCTCGGAGTATTCCTCGAGAACTGCCGAAGGCTCCGCGACGGCGACGCCCTGCTGAACCGCGTCGTGTAAAAGGGGGTCAGACCCCATTTTTACGAAAAACGTAAAAATGGGGTCTGACCCCCTTTATGCCAGTGCTTGCAGCAGGTCGTCGAGGATCTCCTCGCAGGCCTCGAATCCAACCGACATACGGATGAGGCCGTCGTTGATGCCGGCCTTGCGACGCTCATTCGGGTCCATGCCCGCGTGGCTTGTCACCGCCGGGCGCGTGAGCAACGTTTCCGCACCGCCGAGACTGGGCGCCAGAATGGGAAGCGTCGTGCGGCTCATGAACCTATCGGCGGCAGGTGCACCACCTTTGAGCTCGAAACTGAGCATGCCGGTGCCCGCCCCGAGCAGCCGGCGTGCGCGCGCGTGTTGAGGGTGACTGGGCAAGCCCGGATAGTTGACGCGCTCGAGCATGTGGATGTTCATCGAGCCGGCGGCCGATTTCGAGCGCGCTCGCACATTGATGCCGCACGCGCAGCACCAGTGTTTTCAGCCCGCGATCGAGAAGGAAACAGGCGTGGGGATCGAGCGAGCCGCCGAGGTGATTCAGCCGATGCGTGATCCGCTCGATCCACGACGCCGATCCGATGACCGCTCCGGCGACGATGTCGCTGTGCCCGTTGAGATATTTCGTGCAGCTGTGCAGCACGAGATCGAAGCCGTGTTCGAGCGGGCGATAGTTGACGGGTGTGGCAAACGTGTTGTCGATCAGCGACACGAGACCATGAGCTTTGGCGAACTGCACGACGCTCTCGAGATCGGGCACCCGCATCAGCGGATTCGAGATCGTTTCGACGTAGATGGCGCGCGTGGACGGCCGCAGCAGTGCCGGCCAGGAGTCCGGACGATCGGCGTCGAAGAAGTCAACGGCAAAGCCGAGCTGCTTCAGCTCATTTGTCAGAAAGTCGTGCGTGCCGCCATAGAGAACGTCCTGCGCAAGCAGGTGGTCGCCCGGTCTGAGCACCGTCAGCAGCGTGGTCGAGATCGCGGCCATCCCGCTGGCTGCGACAAGCGCCGCTTCGGCGTTTTCCAGCGCGGCCAGCTTTCCCTGGACCGCCGTCTGCGTGGGCGTGTTGTTGAGGCGGATGTACTTGAGGTCGTGATAACTGCCTTCGCCGGCATATTCGAACATCGCCGACTGGAAGAGCGGCATGACGACCGCCCCGCCTGGACGCGGCGTGGGCACTCCGGCGTGAACGGCCTTGGTTTCCAGGTGTTTGAAGGTTTTAGCCATTGGGACCTCGTCTGATTGCGCTTCCAAATCCGGCGGGGTATAAGCATACTGACATTAAGAAAACATTAATCTCGTCGCCGGAGGAAGCCGGAGAAAGATGACGAACCCGTTCCCATTCGCCAGGGTCGCGGCCCTCGCGGCCGCCGCATTGGCGGTGAGCGTGTCTCTTTGCGTGCGCGTGGAGACCGCCCCGAACCCCGCGCCTCAGTCACCCGCTCGCCCGGCGACAGCTGCATCCGACCATGGCCAGCTGCTGAAGCGGTATTGTGTGACCTGCCACAACGAACGTCTGAAAACAGCCGATCTCAAGCTGGATGGAGTCGACGTGACTCAGCCCGGCGCGCACCCGGAGGTATGGGAGAAGGTCGCAGACAAAATGCGGACGGGCACCATGCCGCCGCCCAACATGCCGCAGCCGTCTGCCGAAGACCGGCGCGCACTGATGTCGTGGCTCGAAACCTCGCTCGACTCCGCGTCGGCCGCCAGCCCCAATCCGGGACGCACCGAGACGCTTCGCCGGCTCAATCGCACTGAATACAAAAACGCCATCAGAGATCTGCTCGCGCTCGACATCGACGCGGGGTCGCTGCTGCCGTCCGATGAGAGCGGTCATGGCTTCGACAACGTCACGGTCGGCGACCTCCCGCCGATGCTGCTCGATCGGTATATCTCGGCCGCGCAGAAAATCAGCCGTCTCGCGATCGGAAGCACGCAAACCTCCATGCAGGCCGACACCATCCGCCTGCCGGCCGATTTGACGCAGGAGAACCACGTGCCGGGCCTGCCGATCGGCACGCGCGGCGGCTTGTCGATCCCATACACGTTCGCGCAGGACGGCGATTACGACATTCAGATCTGGCTGGCGCGCGATCTGAACGGGAACGTGGGAGGGTTGCGTGAGGCGCGCGAGCACCAGCTCATCGTGCTGCTCGATCGCCAACCGGTCGCGAACTTCACCATTCGCAAGCCGGAAGGTGATGACACGACGCTCGACAAAGATCTGAAAGCGCGCGTCGCGGTGACAGCCGGTCCTCACGAGATTGGCGTCGCGTTCGTGCGCGATGGGTCGTCGCTCATCGAAACGCCGCGGCAACCCATCCAGTCGCGCTTCAACGAACGCCGTCATCCGCGCACCGGCCCTGCGATCGACCAGGTGTCGATCGCCGGCCCGCATGTGCCGAAGGGCGCGGAGAACACGCCGAGCCGGCAGCGGCTTGTTCGTGTGCCGTCCTACCTCCGCGGACGCTGCTGCTGAGAGTGAGTGCGCAAAGACAATTCTCTCGACGCTGATGCGGCGCGCCTATCGCCGTCCGATCGAGAAGGGCGAAGTCGAAGGGCCGATGGCGTTCTACCGCGAAGGGCGGGCCGGCGGCGATTTCGACGCGGGAATCAGCAAGGCGGTGAGCGCCGTGCTCATCAACCCGGAGTTCCTGTTCCGCGTCGAAACGGATCCGAAAAAAGTTCCCGCCGGTGGCGTCTACCGCATCAGCGATCTCGAGCTCGCCTCGCGACTGTCGTTTTTCCTGTGGAGCAGCATTCCAGACGACGAACTTCTGGACGCGGCTGTGCGCGGCAGGCTGAGCCGGCCGGACGAGCTCGAAAAGCAGACGCGGCGCATGCTCGCCGACAAGCGCTCGTTCAACCTCGCGACGAACTTCGCCGGGCAGTGGCTGCGCCTGCGCAACCTCGAGGCCGTGAGCCCGAATTCGCGTCTGTTTCCCGATTTCGACGACAACCTGCGCCAGGCCTTCCGCACGGAAACCGAACTGTTCATCGACAGCATCGTGCGCGAGGACCGCAAGGTGGCGGAGCTGATCAGGGCCGACTACACGTTCCTCAACGAGCGGCTGGCCAGGCATTACGGCATCCCGAATATCTACGGCAGCCGCTTCCGCCGCGTCACGCTGTCACCTGAAACCCGGCGGGGAGGACTGCTGCGGCAGGGCAGTGTGCTCTCGGTCACGTCCTACGCCACCAGAACCTCGCCCATCATTCGCGGGGTGTATGTGCTCGACAACATCTTCGGCGCCCCGCCGCCGCCGCCGCTGCCGAACGTGCCGGCGCTCGACGAGGGCACCGTCGCGGCCAATCTGCCGATGCGCGAGCGGCTCGCGGCGCACCGCAGCAACGCCGTGTGCGCGAGCTGTCACCGGACCATCGATCCGGTCGGCTTCGCGATGGAAAACTTCAACGCCGTCGGCCAATGGCGTGATTACGAAGGTGAGGGAGAGCCCATCGACGTCTCGGGTGCGCTGCCCGGCGCCGGCGAGTTCCGCGGCGTCTCCGGACTCGAAGACGCGCTGCTGAGCCGGCCCGAGCTGTTCGCCGCCACTCTCACGAAAAAGCTGATGACGTTTGCGCTCGGACGCGGCGTCGAATATTACGACGGCCCCGCCGTCCGGAAGATCGTGCGCGACTCGGCGAAGGACGGCTATCGCTTCTCGTCGATTATTCTCGGCATTGTGAAAAGCACGCCATTTCAGCTCAGAAAATCATCATGATCATTACAAAAAAAGCGCTGCCCCGGCGGACGTTCCTCAAAGGTGCGCAGGCCGTTCTCGCCCTGCCGCTGCTCGACGCGATGATTCCCGCCGCCACGGCGTGGGCGCAGACGCCGGCCAAGCCGGTGCGCAGGCTCGGCTTCGTCTATATGCCGATGGGGTGCGACCACTCGCGCTGGACTCCGCCCGTGGATGGGAGGCTCACCGAGCTATCCCCGATTCTGCACACGCTCGAGCCGGTCAAAGATCAGGTGACCGTCATCACCAACCTGCGACTGCAGAATTCCTATCCCGGCACGCATGACACGTCGAACTCCGGGTTCCTGAGCGCCGCGTTCTCCAAACATACGGAAAGCTCGGACTACTACCTCGGCACGACCATGGACCAGGTCGCGGCCAAGCAGATAGGGCATCAAACGCAGCTGCCGTCGCTCGAGCTGGCGATGGACCTGAACCCGCTCGCAGGGGTCTGCAACAACGGCTACGCGTGTGTGTATCAGAACTGCCTCTCCTGGTCGTCGCCGACGACTCCGCTGCCGTCCGAAGCGCATCCGCGCATCGTCTTCGAGCGTCTCTTCGGAGAAGGCGGCAACGCCGCCGCCCGACGCGCCGCGCTGCGCGGCCGGGCGAGCCTGCTCGACTCGTTCAGCGAAGATATCGCGCGGCTCAAACAGCGCGTCGGCGTTCCCGATCGCGTGCGCGTCGATCAATATCTCGAGAGCGTCCGCGAAATCGAACGGCAGATCGAACGCGCAGAGGCCGGCGCGATGGACGACAACCTGCCCGATCTCGATCGGCCGGTCGGCGTGCCCGCCGCATTCGCCGATCACGCCAAGCTGATGTTCGATCTCCAGATCCTGGCGTTTCAGGCCGACATCACCCGCATCATCACGTTCCAGATGACCCGCGAGCTGAGCAATCGCACGTATCCGGAAATCGGCGTTGCCGACCCCCATCATCCGACGAGCCATCACGGCAACGACCCGGAGAAAATCGCGAAGATTGCCAAGATCAACACGTTCCACGTGTCGCTGTTCTCCGAGTTCCTGCAGAGGATGAAAGCCACTCCGGACGGCGACGGGTCGCTGCTCGATCACACCGTCTACCTCTACGGAAGCGGCATGGGGAATCCGAGCCTGCACGACCACGAAAACCTTCCGGTCATCGTGGCCGGCGGCGCAGAGAGCGGGCTCAAGGGCGGGCGGCACATCAAATACGACAAGGGAACGCCTCTGGCGAACCTGCATCTCACGCTGCTCGATCGCGTCGGCGTCCGGCTGGATTCGTTCGGCGACAGCGACGGCAAAATTGACGGGTTGTTCGACCCGCTCACGTTATAGGCAGCCTGCTGGAGGCCCGCATGCGAACGATTGGACTCGCTCTCGTGATGTTTGCCGTCGCCGGTTCCGCCTCGGCGGCCGAGCGCGCGACCCTTGCCGATGCCGCCGAGCACCGCGACCAGGCCATCGTCCGCACGCTGCTCAAGAGCGGGGTCGACGTCAATGCGGCACAAGTGGACGGGACGACGGCACTGCATTGGGCCGCGTATCACGAAGATGCCGAGACCGCGACGCTGCTGCTGAAAGCGGGCGCGCGCGTCAACGCCGCGAATCGCTATGGCGTGCCGCCGCTCGCGCTCGCATGCACGAACGGCAACGCCGCCGTCGTCAAGCTGTTGCTCGATGCCGGCGCCGACGCCAATGCGACGATGACCGGCGGCGAGACCGTGCTCATGATGGCGGCCCGATCGGGGAGTGTTGACGCGGTGAAAACGCTGCTCGTGCGCGGAGCGAAACACGACGCACGCGAACGGCGGGGCCAGACCGCGCTCATGTGGGCGGCAGCCGAAGGGCACGCCGCGGTCGTTCGCGCGCTCGTCGAAGCGGGCGCCGACGTCAACGCCACGCTCGACTCAGGATTTACTCCGTTTTTCTTCGCCGTGCGCGAAGGGCGCATCGAGGTCGCGCGCGCGCTCCTTGCGGCGGGCGTCGACGTCAACGAGCCGCTGCGCCGGCGGGAAAAATCCGTCGAGATTCCGGGCACGTACGTCCGCCCGTCGGGCCCGGGCGCGAGCCCGGTGCTGCTCGCCGTCCAGAACGCCCACTTCGAGCTCGCCATCGCCCTGGTGGACGCGGGCGCGAACCCTAACGATCTGCAGACGGGCTTTTCGCCGCTGCATACGCTTTCCTGGGTGCGGAAACCCGATTCGAGTGATATCAGCGATCCGGCATCGCCCGCGGGGTCGGGAGGGCTGACCAGCCTCCAGTTCGTGCGTGAAATCGCCAAGCGCGGCGCGAACGTCAACCTGCCGCTCCCGAAAGGCACGCCGAAGGTCCCGCACACGTCGTCCCGCATCGGATCCGAAGGGTGCGACGCCGTTTCTCCTCGCCGCGGATCGCGCGGACATCCCGCTCATGAAGGTGCTGCTCGAGTTGGGTGCCGATCCTCTGCTCGCGAACTTCAGCAAGACGACGCCTCTCATGGCCGCTGCCGGCCTCGGCACTACCGAGCCGCTCGAAGAGTCCGGCGAAGACGTCGAAGCGCTCGAAGCCACGAAGCTGCTGCTCGACCTTGGCGCCGATGTCAACGCGGTCGACGACAACGGCGATACGGCGATGCACGGCGCCGCCTACGGTGCCTACCCGTCTGTCGTGAAGCTGCTCGCGGAGCGCGGCGCCGATCCGCAGATTTGGAAGGAGAAGAACAAGAGCGGCGTGACACCGTTGTTCGCCGCCGAGGGTTTCATCGGACGCCTGCCGCGGCCGGACAAACCCACGATCGAAGCGGTGACGAAGTTGATGCTGGCCGCTGGTCTTTCATTAGAAGGCGAGCGACCGGCGATCGTGGATATCTACGAGAAGATGCCCGAACCTCCGAGGAAGCCCGCAGCAAAATAAAACGGGGTCAGACCCCATTTTTACGAAAAACGTAAAAATGGGGTCTGACCCCGTTTTATTTATACCCACGCCCGAACAACGGCCGTCCCGGCCGGGCGCCGGTGTGTTTGCCGTTATCGATCACCACAACACCGTTGACGATCGTGTAGGGAATGCCCTCGGGATATGACTTCGTCTTTTCGAACGTCGTCGTTTCGCGCACGGTCGCGGGATTGAAGATGACGATATCGGCGGCAAAGCCCTCGCGGATCTGCCCGCGATCTTTGAGGCCCAACACCTGCGCCGGCAGCGTGGTCATCTTCCGCACGGCGTCTTCGAGCGTGAGCACCTTCTCGTCGCGCACGTAGTAGCCAAGCACGCGCGGATTGGTTGAAAAGCTGCGCGGATGCGGCACGCCGTCTTCCTGCAGGTTGATCGCCGAGCCGTCGCTGGCGATCGCGACCCACGGCTGCTTCATGACCAGCCGCACGTCGGCCTCCGACATGGTGTGAAACATCCCCGAGATCGCGCCGCCTTCCTCGGCCATCAACTCGAGGCACGTGTCGGCCGGGTCGGCATCGCCCCGCAATTTCGCGATCTGCGGAATCCGCATGCCCTCGTATTTCTTGTTGTGCGGCTGGCGCGCGCGCCCCATCACGACGCCCTCCCATCCGCCGTGCTCGGACACCCACGTCTGAAAATCCTTGTCGTTCTTGATTTTGGCGCGCATCGCCGGATCTTTCAGGATCGCCGCGAACTTCTGCGGGCCCGCTTCACGCGCCCACACGGGGAAAAACGCGCTCCATCCATGCTGCATCGCGGTGTACGGGTACTGGTTGGCTGTGATGTCCAGCCCCCGGCTGCGTGCGGCCTCGATTTTCGCCAGGTACTTGCCGACAGTCCCCCAGTTTTCCTCACCGCGGATCTTCAGATGGAAAATGTGGACCGGAATCTTTGCCTCTTGCGCCACGCGAATCGCGAAATCGATCTCGCGGTCCTGTTCGGCGCCTTCGCTGCCGATGTGCGTCACGTAAATTCCGTCGTACCTGGCGACGACCTTTGCCACTTCGACGACTTCTTCAGGATGCTCCGGCCCGCCGCTCTCGAATCGCGCGACGAGACCCCACGCCCCTTCTTCCATCGAACGCGCCGCCAGCTGCTTCATCCGATCGAGCTGCACGACCGTTGCCGGCGCCGGGTTGTATCCGGCGGCGACGAGACGAATCTGCTGGAACGACACCTCCGAGATGACGTTCATGGAGATGCCCTTTTGAGCGAGGGCTTTCCAGTAGCCCGTGAAATCGGTCCAGGTGCTGCTCGGACTCCGGGAGGTTGTCCCGCGGCGCGACTGACGTGCTTTCACCAATGACGTCGAGCGTGACTCCCTGCCGCACCTTGCTCTCGGCGTTGCCGTCGTTCAGCAGCGTCAAGTCGGAGTGTGTATGGAGGTCGATGAAGCCGGGCGCCACGATGAGCCCGCGCGCGTCGATCTCGCGTTTCGCCTTCGCGCCGGTCAACCGGCCAACTGCCGCGATCCGGTCGCCGCTGACCGCGACATCACCGGCAAACCACGGATTGCCCGTGCCGTCGACGACGTGGCCGTTGCGGATCAGCAAGTCATACGCCGGCTGCTGCGCGCCGATCGTCATCTGCCCGAACATCGCCGTCCCAAGCACGAGACAGGCAAGCCCCAACCGAAGCATCCTGATCATGCGCGGATTAAACCATTTTTTTGAATCAGTTAGCGTGAAACATCCGTTGATCTACAAAAACGCACGTGTTATACCCTCGCACACACTTAATCGAATCTTCATTTCGTTCGGCGATTCGTGGGCACCCCCGATCCGGCGTTGGTTTCCCTGAGAGAGGTGGTTATGCGTCAGATTCAACAAGGTCTTTCTGTCCGTCGCGCTCGTCCTGCTTTGCACAGCCTCGCTGGCCGCACAGGTCACCACGGCCACGCTTGTCGGCCTGGTTCGAGATTCACAAAACGCCGTCATTCCCGGCGCAACGGTGGTCGCCACACACGAAGGCACGGGCGTTGCGCGTGAAGGTGTAACCGATGCGAACGGTGAGTTCGTGTTCTCGGCGCTGCCGAGTGGGCCGTATACCGTGAAAGTCGAGCTCACCGGGTTCAAGACGCTACAGCAACAAGGGATGCAACTCGGCGCCGGTCAATCCGTGCGGCAGACGTTTGCGCTCGAAGTCGGCACGTTGTCGGAAACCGTGACCGTTGCCGGTGAAGCGCCCCTGGTAGACAACGCCGCGTCGGTCCAGGCCGACAGCATCGGCGCGCAGGAAGTGACGGAGCTGCCGACGAACCGCCGCAATCTGTCGGGCCTGATGGGCCTGTCTACGGGCGTGAATACCTACGGTGAAGGCGGCGGATTCGTGCAGATGAACGGCGTCGCCGCGGGCGGCACGGGCGTCACCGTCGATGGCACAGAGGCCAACTCCAATCCCGAAGCGCGCTCGCTGGCGCAGTACGGCGGCCAGAACCAGATCTCGGTCATGAGCCTCGACTCGGTTGCCGAAGTGCAAATCGTCAAGGGCGTGTTGCCTGCCGAATACGGCGGCGTGGCCGGCGGACAGATCAACGTCATCAGCCGATCGGGCACCAACGTCTTCCACGGATCGGGGTTTTACGCCGGTCAGAACGAGAGTTGGAACGCGCGCCAGTTCTTCTCGACGGCGCAGCAGCCGGTCGGAACGTTCAATCAGTACGGCGGCACCCTGGGTGGTCCCGTGCTGAAAAACAGGGCGTTCTTCTTCACGACCTACGAGGGCTACCGCGAAGAAGTCGAGCTCAACCTCGATGTCGTGGTGCCGTACCAGGCCGTGCGCGACGAAATCATGCGCGCGCTGCCGTATCCAGAAACCAAGACCGTCCTCGATGCGCTGCCGATGCCGACAGAAAACGTCATCACCAGCGGCGTCGTCAATTCGCAGGTCGGCCGCTGGCGCGGCCTCGGCATCCGCCGGCGCACCGAAAACCACATCGTGGCCAAGGGCGACATCTCGATGTTCAACGGGGCGAATCTCGGACTTACCTATACGAGACTGCGTCCGTTCACGCTCGAGCCGCGTCCGAACCCGAACAACATCAACGATCGCGAGTTTCCCAACGAGCAGGATCGCGTCGCGGCACAGTTGGTCATGACCAGGGGTGCCTGGGTTTCGGAAAGCCGCTTCGGATGGAACAAGACCTACCTCGCACGGTTGGACGCGTTCCTCGGGGTGATGGGACCGAACCAGCCGGCCGAAGTCATGCCTTACGGAAGACGCATGCCGGCGTTTGCCATCACAGGTCTTTTCGCGACGCCGCGTTCCGAGATCTGGGACATGAAAGGCATCACCTACAGCTTCGAGCAGAAATTCAGCCGCGCTTACCAGCGGCATCTCGTGAAGACCGGGTTCCGCTACCTCCGCGAAAAGGGCGGCCGCCTCAACCCGGAGAACCCGTCGTTCACCTACCAGAACTACGGAGAGCTGCTCGCGAACATTCCGACGTCGTTGAGCACGTCCTACGGCGCGCCTCCACACGACTCGAACATGGATTCCTACAGCTTCTTCGTCCAGGACGACTGGCGGCTCGGCAGCCGGTTCGTGCTCAACGCCGGTCTGCGATACGACTATCACGGTCACGTCAAGGTGTATCCGACGACGGACGTGCCGGTCGAGATCGTGAACTACGAGAAGTTCACGGACATCAACAAACTCGACTTCGGGCCGCTTCGCGATCCGATGGAGCCCTACAACTCCGACGGCAACAATTTCGGTCCGCGCGTGGGGTTTGCGTGGACGGTCACGGGAGACGAGACCACCGTCGTGCGCGGCGGGGTGGGTTACCTGCACAGCCCGCACCTGATTGCGACCGTGCGCCAGGGCGCGGCAAACCCGTACGTGCCGTTCCGTATCGTCTACAACCGCACCGAGTCGATCGCGAAGAGGCGTGACGTGGCCGATGTACACGGACGATGCGCTGGAGATCGCGCTCGCCGATGCGGCGGGACGCAAATCGGTCTTCTCGATTTTCGATCCGGACATTCAGACGCCGTATACGATTCAGTCGATGCTCAGCGTGCAGCACGCGTTTGCCGGCACGATGTCGGCAGAGGTGGGCTACATCCGCACCGACGGGAAGAACTTCCCGCTGCAGCGGCAATTCACACAGGCGTTCGACAGGCAGACGGGCGTGCGGCCGAATCCCTCGCTCGGCGCGCCGGGCGGCTACTACGTCGACAGCAGCCAGACGATGGAATACAACGGCTTGCAGACGTCGCTGCGCAAGCGTTTTTCAAATCGCTACTCGTGGGACGTCAACTACACGCTGGGCAAGACGACTGCGACGCAGGGCGGAGATCTCTCAGCCTATTACATCGCGACCAGCGGGATTGGCGCGGCGAGTTTCGACGTCAACCAGGACTTCTTCAATCCGGAATACGACCGCGGGCCGGGCAGCAACGACGTGCGGCACAGGCTCAACGTCGCGTTCATCTACGAGCTGCCCCCGTTTGGGGATGAGCAGGGGCTGACCAACGCGCTGCTCGGTGGATGGCAGTTCTCCGGCATCGTCCAGTACCGAACGGGTGAGCCGCTGCGTATCACTCAGCCCTCGGGCATCGATCGCAGCCGTCCGGATTTTGTCGACGGGCAGGACTTCGTCTTGTCCGACTGGGAAGATGGGTGCACGGCCACCGGCTGTGCGTATCTGAACTCGGCGGCGTTCGTCCGCGTGCCGACGAGCAGCGCCACGAATGCGACGCTCCGCCCGGGCACCTACATGGTCGGGAATGGCGCGCGGTCCGAACCGTCTGGAACAGAATCTGACGGTCGCCAAGAGCTTCGGCTTGGGCGAGGGACGCCGCGTGCAGTTTCGCGCCGATATCTTCAATCTGCTCAACGCGAAGAACTACAACAACCCGCAGCAGGCCATCAACAACGTCGATTTCACACGCATCACCGGCGCCGCGCGAGCACGCGTGTTCCAGTTGGGCGTGAGGATGACCTTCTAAAAAGGGGTAAGGGGTAAGGGGTAAGGGGTAAAACGGGCAATTTCTTGCCCTTTGCCCCTCGCCCTTTACCCCTTACGCTTTCCCTGCCCGCCTCGCCTGTCTGCGACAAAAAGCGACATCCGGTACGGTCCCAATGTGTGTAAACTGGATCTCTTCGTAAATACCTGCAATACCGGAGGTTGAATGAGACGGCGTGGGTCCCTCGGCACTCTTGGGCTTCCGGTCTTCCTGCTCGCCGGCGTGGTGTATTTGCAGGCCGGCGCACAGCAGACCCCAGGCTCTGGACCCGCTACATCAGCGTCACCGACCCAGACTGCGTCGCCCGACCGCGAGCTGCTCGGTAAGTACTGCGCCGGGTGCCACAACGAAAAGTCGAAGCAGGGGAATTTCGTCATCAGCTCGCTCGACGTGGACAACGTGGCGTCCCACGCCGAACGCTGGGAGCTCGTCGTCCGCAAGCTGCGGGCGCGTTCCATGCCGCCCGTCGGCCGTCCGCGTCCCACGGAGGAGGCCTACGAAAACCTGGTCGGCCGTCTCGAAGCTTCACTTGATCGATCGGCGACGCTCAACCCGAACCCTGGCAGAACCGATACCTTCCGCCGGCTGAACCGCACCGAATATCAGAACGCCGTTCGCGATCTGCTCGATCTTCACGTCGACGTGGCGGCCATGCTGCCGAGCGACGACTCGAGCCACGGCTTCGACAACATCAGCGTAGGCGGGCTTTCCCCCATGCTGCTGGAGCGGTTCCTTTCCGCGGCGCAGAAGATCAGCAGGCTCGCGGTGGGCACACCGGTGCGCTCTGCCGGCGCGGAGACCGTCATTCTGCCCGCGGACCTGACACAAGAAGACCACTTCGAAGGGCAGCCGTTCGGCACGCGGGCAGGCGCGCGGGTTTCGCATACGTTTCCCGCGGACGGCGAATATGCCTTTGAGCTGCGGCTCACGCGCGATCGCAACGAGCTGATTGAAGGTCTCCGGGAGCCTCATCAGGTCGAAGTGAGCGTCGACGGCGTCCGCCAGAAGGTCTTCACGCTCACACCCGCGGCGAGGGAAAACGACGATCCGGTCGCGCCTCAATACGCGCCCGAGCAGGCAGCGGATGCGCATTTGAACTTCCGCGCGCCCGTTACCGGCGGGCCGCACGTGGTCCAGGTGGCGTTCATCAAACGGCCCTCGTCCTTGGTCGAGACCGAGCGTCAGCCGTATCTCGCGAGCTACAACAGCGATCGGACGCCCAGGACTCAGCCCGCGCTGTACAGCGTGTCGATTGCGGGGCCGTTCAACCCGACCGGAATCGGTGAGACACCGAGTCGCCGCCGCATTTTCTCGTGCCGCCCGGCGAAGGCCGCGGACGAGACGGCATGCGCGCGGACGATCGTGTCGTCGATCGCGCGCCGTGCGTATCGCCGTCCGCCGACGACAGAGGAAGTGCAGACGCTGCTCGGCTTCTACAAGCAGGGCCGCCTCGACGGCACCTTCGAGCACGGCGTCGAGATGGCGTTGCGGGCGATTCTCACGAGCCCGGCATTCCTGTTCAGGATCGAGCGCGATCCCGCCTCCGCGGCTGCCAATGCTGCGGCGGGCAAGCCGGAGCCAGCAGCGGCGAAGGACGATGTCGACGCCTATCGCGTCAGCGATCTCGAGCTCGCGTCACGGTTGTCGTTTTTCCTCTGGAGCAGCATTCCGGACGAAGAGCTCCTCAACGCCGCGGTGAGCGGAAAGCTGAAGGATTCGGCGGTTCTCGAGAAACAAGTGCGGCGGATGCTGGCCGACGCCCGCGCCGAGGCGCTGGTCAACAACTTCGCGTCGCAGTGGCTCTATCTGCGAAACCTCGACAGCGCGAAACCCGACTCACGGCTGTTTCCCGACTTCGACGACAACCTGCGTCAGGCGTTTCGCCGCGAGACGGAGATGCTGTTCGAGAGCGTGATGAAAGAGAACCGCAGCGTGCTGGACCTGCTGCGGGCCGATTACACGTTCCTGAATGAGCGGCTGGCGAAGCACTACGGAATTCCCAACGTGTATGGCAGCCACTTCCGCCGTGTGGAGCTTGGACAGGATCATGTCCGCGGCGGGCTGCTGGGGCAGGGAAGCATCATGACCGTCACGTCATATGCCAACCGCACATCACCGGTGCTTCGCGGCAAATGGATTCTCGAAAATCTCCTTGGGACGCCGGTCCCGCCGCCCCCGGTAAATGTGCCGCCGCTCGCGGAGAACAGTCCCGGAGCGAAGATTCTCACCGTGCGCGAGCGCATGGTCGAACATCGCAAGAACCCGGCGTGCGCCAGCTGCCACCAGTTGATGGATCCAGTCGGCCTGTCCACTGAAAACTTCGATGCGATCGGACGATACCGCACGCAGAGTGAAGCCGGCTCGCCTGTGGACGCCTCCGGAGGGCTTCCCGACGGCAGCGCGTTCGAAGGCGCGATTGGTCTCCGCAAGGCCGTGTTGAACCGCCCGGAGCTGTTCGTGACGACGCTCACCGAGAAGTTGATGACCTATGCCCTCGGCCGAGGGCTCGAATATTACGACGCACCGGCCGTCCGTCAGATTACGCGCGGCACGCGCTCGGACGACTACCGTTTTTCTTCAGTTGTGCTCGGCATCGTGAACAGCACGCCGTTCCGCCTCAGGAGGGCCTCATGATCGTCACCAAACGCGCACTACCGCGCCGGACGTTTCTTCGCGGAGTTGGCGCTACGCTGGCTTTGCCCGTGCTCGATGCCATGGTGCCCGCCTTCGGCGGGCTGAGCGCGGCTACTCAGCCGGTGCGAAGGCTCGGAGTGGTCTACATCCCGATGGGCTCCAACATCGCGGAGTGGATGCCCAAACAGGAGGGCCAGCTCACCGAATTGTCACCGACGCTTGCGCCGCTGACGCCTTTCCTGAGCAAGGTGAACGTCCTGAGCAATCTCGAGCTGAAAAACGCCTATTCGTCGGGCAATCACGCGACAGCGAACTGCACGTTCCTGAGCGGCGTGAAAGCGAAGATGACCGAAGGGTCCGACTACGAGATGGGCGTCACGATGGACCAGATTGCCGCGCAGCAGCTCGGCAAGGAGACGGCGCTGCCGTCGCTCGAGCTGGCCACCGACTTCAACTACGTCGTCGGCAACTGCGACAACGGGTTCAACTGCGTCTACATGAATACGCTCGCGTGGTCGTCGAAAACCACCCCGCTGCCCACCGAAGCGAACCCGCGCATCGTGTTCGAGCGGTTGTTCGGCGACGGCGGAAGCGTGGCCGACAGGAAGGCCGAACTCCGGAAGAACGGCAGCATCCTCGACTGGGTCACCGAAGACATGGCGAGGCTCGGACGCCGTCTCGGACCCTCGGACCGCACGCGCGTGGACGAATATCTCGATACGCTGCGCGAGGTCGAACGGCGCATTCAGCGGGCGGAGCAACAGGATGCGAGCGCCCTGCCCGAGGTGCTGACGCGGCCGGTCGGCGTGCCCGGCGACTGGGACGAACACGCGAAGCTGATGTTCGATCTGCAGGTGCTCGCGCTGCAGGCCGACATCACGCGCGTCATCACCTTCCAGCTCGCGCGCGAGGTGAGCACGCGCACCTATCCGCAAATCGGTGTCGCGGAGCCGCATCACGCGACCTCGCACCACCAGAACTCCGCGGAGAAGCTCGCGAAGCTTGCCAAGATCAACGCGTATCACGTATCGCTCTTCGCCTACCTGCTGGAAAAACTCCAGGCGACCAAAGACGGCGACGGCACGCTGCTGGACCATTCGACGTATCTCCTCGGCAGCGGCCTTGGAAACCCCGACGTCCACGATCACACGAATCTCCCGATCGTCATAGCCGGAGGCGGAATGAAAGGCGGGCGTCACATCAAATACGCCCAGCCGATGCCGCTCACGAACCTGCACACCACGCTGCTCGACAAGGTCGGCATTCCGACCGAACGTTTCGCCGACAGCACGGGCAAGGTGGACGAGCTTCTGGAACCGTTGACCCTGTGAAGGACGGCAAATGATGAGGCGTGACAGAACTCTCGGCCTGGCCCTCGCTGTCATCGTGTGCGCGGCCGGTTCGGCCGCCGCGCAGCGCGCAACCGAACGATCGGCTGCCGCCGCCGTCGAACCGGACGGCACGACGCCACTGCATCGCGCGGTGCATCGAAACGACCTGAAAGGCGCTGATGCGCTGATCCGGTCGGGTGCCGACGTCAACGCGGCCAACCGGTACGGCGTACCGCCGCTCGCGCTCGCCGCCACCAACGGCAACGCCGCCATGCTCGAGCTGCTGCTCAAGGCGGGAGCCAATCCGAACGGCACGCAATCGGAAGGTGAAACGGCGTTGATGACCGCCGCGCGGACGGGCATGCCGGCTGCGGTGAAAACTCTGCTCGCGCACGGCGCCGACGTCAACGCGAAGGAAAGCTGGCGCGGCCAGTCGGCACTCATGTGGGCGGCGGCCGAAGGCCACGCCGAGGTCATCAACCTCCTTCTGCAGTCGGGCGCGCAGGTGAGCGCGCGATCGAAAACCGGATGGACGGCGCTCCTGTTTGCCGCGCGGGAAGGGCAGATCGCCGCAGCCAAGGCACTGATTGCCGGGGGCGCCGACGTGAACGAGGCGCTTCTGGGCCGTACTGGCCGCGGACGCGGCCCAGGTGCCGCCGCAGGCGGCCCCGAACGTCCCCCCGCAGGTGGTTCGAGCGCACTCGTGCTGGCGACGGGAAGCGCGCACTTCGAGCTGGCCGCCGCACTGCTGGACGCAGGCGCCAATCCGAATGCCGCCGCGCAGGGCTGGACGGCGCTCCATCACATCACCTGGGTTCGCAGGCCGGGCACGGGCAGCAACGACCCGGCGCCCTACGGATCGGGCAACATGGACAGCCTTACGCTGGTCAGAAAGCTGAAGGCGCAAGGAGCCGACGTGAACGCCCGGGTCACCCGGCGCCCGAACGTCGGCGTCACCGCACTCAATTTCATTGGCGCGACGCCGTTTTTCATGGCGGCGCGCGGCGGCGACACCGAGTTGATGCGCCTGCTCGTCGAGCTGGGCGCCGATCCGAAGCTGCCGAATGAAGACGGCACCACGCCGCTGATGGTGGCCGCGGGCGTCGGCACACATTCACCCGGCGAGGACGCAGGCGCGCCGGTCGAGGCGCTGGCAGCCGCGAAGCTCGCATTAGAGCTCGGCAACGACGTAAACGCGGTGGACAAGAACGGCAACACGGCCATGCACGGCGCCGCGTTCAAGCAGCTGCCCGAAGTGGTCAAGCTGCTCGCGGCCAATGGGGCCGATGTCTCTGTGTGGAATAACAAGAACGTGTCAGGCTGGACGCCGCTGCGGATCGCTGTCGGGGTTCATCGGGGCATGAACTTCCGCTTCCACGTGCCGACAGCCGACGCGCTGAAAGAGCTCATGGTGCGCGCCAACGTGTCGACCGAGGTCGAACCCGAGACCCTGGTCAGCGGAGCCACTCCCACCAAATAGACGTCATCAGCAGCGTACGTAGTGTCCGGCTTTAGCCGGACCGTACGCAGAGTCCGCTTTAGCCGGACCGCACCACCTAGATCGGCACGAGCGTGCCGCCGACGATCCGCACGTTGGCCTGCGCGATGTGCGGATCCTGACTTCCTCCGAAGTTCCGCTTCGCCTCATACATTTTCTGATCGGCGAGCGCCACGAGCTTGCGGGCGATGTCGAAGGACGACCCCACTGGCACCGGTATCGACTTGTCGAATCGCTGCTCGGGAGTCACCGTGGTTTCCGCGTCGAACTGGATCATCCGGGTGCGCTCTTCGTTCGAGGGGCGCTCGCAATAGACGAGACCGATGCTGAGGCGCGGCGGCTGCTCCTCGAAGCGCGGGTCGAGCGATTCCCACGGAAACGAATCCACGAGCTCCGAATCGCGTCCTGCGATGAGGCCCAGCTGCGTTTCGGTGACCAGGTTACGCACGATGCGGAGATATTCGTCTCCTCCCCAGCGCACGCCAATGTCCCCCTCGCGGTGCATGCGAAACAGGCGGCCGGTTGTGCTGAGCACCAGGTCGCCGATCTCGTGCCCGTAGGTGTCGTTGTAGAACTTGAAGCGGTCGTGATCGACCATCTCGATGCCGAAGCCGTTGCCGCGATGCTCCTCGCGCAGGGTCGTGAGGAGCCGCTGCTCGCCGAGCTCGCGGCGGTACAACAGCGTGCGGCCGTCGCGCCGCATGCGCCGCAACAGGGCTTCCCGCTGTTCGAGCTCGACGCCTTTCTGACGGAGCTCTTCGAGCACATGGAGGAACACCTGGTTCCAGTCCTCGATCTTGTCGCCGATCGCAAGGTCGAGCGTCTCGAACCCCGGGCGGATGAGCTCGAGCTGCGCGGGCGTCAGCTTGAGCATGCGGCTGACGTAGTCGAATAGATACCGTACCGACCCCGTCAGCTGGTCTTCGGTTGCGACGACCTCGGCCGGCAGCGGCATTCCGCCACGAAGCAGGGTAAGTTTCTGGTTCACGTGCGTGTCTGACCTACAGCAAGTTCAATACCACCTGCTAGTTTGCGTTCATGGCGCCGCGCCAGCCACGGAATCGCATTCGCCCGCGGATAAAGTTGTCAGTATGCTGACATGAATTTGAAGATGTTGACGACCCTGACGCGCGCAATCTGCTCGATCCCCACCGACTTGTCGTGAAACCTCTCCTCGAAAAGTGGAGGTTCGCTCGGAAGGTCGAGCGCGAGGTAGGGCTCGTAGCCGGCGGCGACGAGGCGTTGGACGGTTTCCCCGAGAGCGCTTTGCGGAATCTGATCCCATCGAATCGATTGCCGCTCGCCGTACATCCGAATCGTCCCGCTGTGAAGCGATGCAAGTACAACCGCGCGCTCTGATGTGTTGTTCCTGAACCATTCGCCAGTCAGCGCGTATTTCGCTTCGAGCGTCGCGAGCCGGTAAATCCCTTCGCGCTCCAGGAAACTGTGTGAAGCGGCTGCGCATGCCAGCGCTATCAGGAAAAACGCGAGGTGGGGCATTCGCGCGAATTTCGCGAGCGCCCCGGCAAAGAGCACGATCACCAGCGCGATGGCCGGCAGCAGGAAGCGAGACGATTCCCAATCGTCGAACACGATGTAGAACATGTAGGGCGCCGCTGCCGCGGCGGCCACCGCCGAGAGCTGCCATGCCCATGGCTCGCGGCGAAGAACCAGCAGCGCCGCCGGCCACATCAGCCAGAACAGGGGAGTGTGCGAATACGTCAGCCACTTGCCGAAGTTCGAGGCGTTCGCGCTCAACCGCGCACTTGACAGCTCGAACATGTGTGAGGCGGTGCCATAACCCGAGGCGACGGGGCTGCCGTACATGTAAACGTTCAGACCCGCCTGGATCGCCACGACGGCCAGAACGACGGCGGCGAAAGCCATCGCTCGTCGCCCATCCCGCTTCGAAAACCATGTGAGCGCCAGCAGGATGAGGACAGCGGGAAACAGCGCGGGCCGCGTCAGGATGGCCATGCCTGCGCACAGCCCCGCGGCCGTACCGCCGATGCCGCTTCGAGCCCTGTCCCCCAGTGCGAGCCACACGGCTGCGAGCAGCCAGCAGGTTGCCGGCACGTCGCTCATCGGCTGCATGGCGTAAGCCGCAAACAAAGGATCGACCGCTAACAAGGCTGCAGCCAATAGAGGTGCGATAGGTGCGTTAGGTGCGTTAGGTGCGTTGGGTGCGTTGGGTGCGTCGGGTGCGTCAGGTGCGTCGGGTGCGTAGCGCCCGCGGCCCGAGTGAGGCGCCGGAGGGAAGCGCGTCGTAGACGCGCCGCCGAACGAGAGCGAGCGGGGGTGGGGCCCCGCGAGCATTGAAAGAGGTGCGGCTAGCGTGAGCGCGAACATCAGTGCCAGCGCCGCCAGAGCCATGACCAGCGGCACGAAAAACGGACCTTGGGGTCCGAACACACTGAAGGCAGCCATCACCAGCGGCAAGCCGATCGGGAATCGCGGGACTGACGCTTCACCATCGGCACGAGGCACATGGCCGAGCGGCGTCGCCGCGCTCAGCGCGTTCTCAAAAGGAAGAAGCTGTGCAAGCGGCTGCGGCTCGCTCAATCTGCCCGCCGCTATCAGCTTCGCCGTGCTCACGTAGCCGTAACTGTCGAGCCCTCCCGCGACACGCACATGGTGATGCAGATAAACGCCGGCACTGGCAATCAACATGCGACCAATCCGCGTGAAGCGATCGCACCTAATGCATCCGATGCACCGCTGCGCACCTGTCGCACCTGGTGCGCAGCACGTGTCGCACTCAACGCACCTCTTACACTCAGCAGCAAAATCAGGAGCAGTGCTGGCCGCAACCAGTCTCGATCGCGTATTCGGAGAGATCCGTATTCGACATTGATCCCGACGTGTGCGATCGGCCAGCAACACCGCGGCGGCCAGCAGGACGATAGCGGCGTCGAGGATTTTGGCGATCACAAGGAAGGATTGACGATGGCTTCGACGATCGGAGGTTCGCGGAGCGGAGGGGGAGGAGCGGCGATGTAGCCGGCGTGTGCGAGCCGGCTCTGGAAGAAGGCCGTCTCTGACGCGAAAAACACGAGTCGCGTCCACAGACGCGCGAGCAGATACAGTTGACTGGTCGCGAATCCGAGCCACATCAACGCCCCGGTCCAGCCGGCACCAGGCGCGAGGAGCGCATAGATCAACAGAACGGCCAGGAACAACACGCCGTTGAGCGCATAGAGAAGCGCCACGCCGGCTGCGTTGCGCCGCACGAAGCGCACCGACGAGAGAATCGCGCCGATCATGCTGCGGCGATCCTCCACGACCGCGCGGACCTTGGCATAGTCGAAGACAATCCCCGCAATGCCCACGAGCGCGCCGAAGATGAGGTAAAGACCCAGCCGCGTGAAAAATACCGTGCGCTCGACGGTCGTATCCCGCAGGAGCCAGTCATACAGGTTGCCGAAGAGGAGAGGGTGTACGACCGCGAAGAGAACGTAGTAGGAAGCCGCGATGAACGGCGCCAGCCTCAGAAAGCGGACGAAATATACGCCGCAGGCCGTGAAGAATTCGTAGGAGCGCGTCGGGCGACCGCGTGCATACCGATCGAGAATGCCGCCCGACAGGAAGAGCCACAAAAGCAGATAGCCGGCGCCGAGCCACAGAATCGGCATGGGCCGTCCTTTGCTGTCGGCGAGAGCGCTCAGGTTGTCGAGCACTGCTGCGAATCCTATGATCGTGGTCTGGAAGGTTCTCGTCAACGCTCCTGGCTGCGCGGCGAACTCGGTCCACCACTGGAGGTTCACGCCGCGCGCCGCCTGCTCGGCGGCCATGCTGCTGCCGAGGTGGGCGGCAATCGCCTCGCGCATCGCGAGTGAAAACGGCACCGCCGCGATCAGCGACACGACAAAGACGCACAACAGGATGACCGGCGCGCGGTTCACCCGCCCGATGCCATCGCGAAGCGCGTCGAAACTCCGCACCCTTTGCTCTCTGCTCGCTGCTCTTTGCTCTCTCATCGATTAGACGAAAAACGCCCAGGTGAGCAGCTGATCCTGCAGCCACACCATCCACGTTGCCGCCCATTTGAGCGCGGCGCCGCTCCTCTGCGGCTCTGTAGTGAAGCTGTTATTGGTGAAATTCGTATCGAGCAGCAGAACCTGTTCCGGGTCGACCTGCGCCGACACGACGCGGCTCGCGTGCGTCAGCGCTACTCGGTGCCAGCGATCGCCTCCATCCCATCCCAGGCGCCGCTGTTCGCCGTTGGCGAGCGTCACGAGAACGGTCACGGGAAAAATCCCGTCGCCATGACGCCGGACGATGATCTCGTTCAGATACGCGCCGTCGCCGGTTTCACTGGAAGTGACGTTTTCGACGCCGTAGTCGAAGACCGCGGATCCCCGATACACCTGATCGAAGAACGGGGTGAGATCGCGCCCGCTTACCTCGTTCGCCACCTGAAACAGGTCGCCCGGCCGTGGATGTTTGAACTTCCACCGCTCGAAAAACGTCGCGAGAATCTCCTGCATCATCGTCCAACCGAGCGCGCGCTCCAGCGTGTGCAGCCACAACGCAGGCTTCGAATACGTCATCGGCCCCGAATCGTGAGGCCAATATCGGAACGACGGCGTTGCCTGAATGTCTACTGTCGGGCTCGCGCGGTAGTCGGGCAGATATTCGCCGGAGATCACGCGGTCCCACCACACGTCGTCGAGCACCCACGGCACGAGGCCTCCGAAAAACCGGCGCACTTCGCGGCCGTGGGGAAACTCTTCGGCCATGACGCGGGCGTTGGCGTACTGATTGATGCCTTCGTCCATCCAGGCATCTTCGAACTCGTTTGTCGCGACGATGCCCTGCCACCATTGATGCCCTGCCTCATGGACGACCGTGTCTTCGAGCCAGGTATCCGCGCGTGGCATGAGCCAATGCGTCCACGCTGTGAAGATTGTGGGATATTCCATCCCCTCGGACCCGCTGTCCCACGCCGGGTCGACGATCGTCATGTGGCCGTAGGGATACGCGCCAAACCATTCTCCGTAAAGCCGGAGCGTAGAACGCGCGCTTTCGAAATGCCGTTCAGCTTGCCCTTCGTGTTCGGGCTGCAGCATGAGCCGCATGTCCACCGCGGGCAGGCTGGGGTGCTCGAATCGTGCGCGCCGTTCGATGTAATGCGGGCTCGTCGTCCAGGCGAAGTCGTGCACGTCTTCCTGAGAATAGCGATGGGTCGAGGTGCCGTCCTTGTTGTCGACGCGCTCGCGCTCGCGTCCCGTTGCCGCCAGCAGCCATCCGGAAGGGACCGTCATCCGCACGTCGTACACCCCGAAGTCCGAAAAGAACTCGGTGCCGACGTGGAACTGATGGCAGTTCCAGCGGCCCGTTTCCTCGAAGACGCCCAACTTCGGAAACCAGTGCGCAATGAAGTAGTTGTCGCCCACCACTCCGGTCCGTGCATAGGGCAGGGGGATCTTCGCGGTGAACTCGATCTCGACGGTTACTTTCTGGCCCGGACCGACTGCGGCAGGCAAGGCAATCGCCATTACCGTGCGGTCGTTCACGTTCCCGTCGTCCGGGGCGATGAAGCGCATCTGTTTGGTCAGATCGACGGGCGCGACGAGAGCCGTCATCACCTTCAGGCGTGTTATATCGATTGAGCCAAACTCTTCGCGGGCTCTCGGTCGCCACGACTTGAACCATGACGTGACCGTGTACTCGCGCATCCACGTCGATGTGTCATTCCGCCACGCGTTGTAATAGAGGTGAAATTGCAGCTCTGTCGCCGGCACCGACGCCGTGTTGGTCCAGACGAGCGTCTCGCGGCCGGTGAGTGTGCGGGCGCGAGTGTCGAGCCGGACGTCGATGGTGTAGTTCGCGTTACGCGGAGAGAGGGCCTGCGCACCAGCGGTGAGGACGCTTGTCAGGAACACGGCAAGCACGACGATCGCGCGCGAGATCACGCAGAAATCCTACCATCGTATACTGCGGGCCAGGGCAGCGAGTGGCGCGAGGGGGCCCGCGAGAAAAAGAATGCTTCGAGTCTTGCTTTACGGTCTTGGTCCGATCGGGCTGATGGTCGGACGACAGCTCGCCACGCGGGACGGGTTTCGCATCGTCGGCGCGGTGGACGTCGATCCGGCAAAGGTAGGCCGCGATGTCGGCGAGATCGCCGGGCTGCCGCATCGTCTGCGCGTGCGCGTGACGCCGGATCCGCGTACGGCGATCAGGCAATCGAAGCCCCACGTCGCCGTGCTCTGCACCTCATCCTCCATACGGGCAGTGGCGCCGCAGATAGAAGGCCTGCTCAAGGCCCGCGTGCCGATCGTCACGACCACGGAAGAGTTGAGCTATCCAGTCGGAAACAACGTGCCGCTCGCGAAAAAGATCGACGCGCTGGCGAAGAAAGCGAAAGTGGCTGTTCTTTCCACCGGCGTCAATCCGGGGTTCGTGATGGACGCGCTGCCCATCATGCTCAGTGTTGCGTGCGAACGCATCGAGTCGGTGACGGTGAGCCGCATCCAGGATGCGAGCACGCGGCGCGTGCCGTTTCAGCAAAAAGTCGGCGCCGGCTTGTCGCCCGAGCAGTTTCGCCGTGAGGTGGCGCGCGGAACAATCCGCCATGTCGGCCTTGCCGAATCGATTTCGATGATTGCCGCTGCCCTCGGCTGGAAGCTCGACAGTATTACTGACGAGGTGAAGCCGAAAATCGCGGGCGGCTTCGTTTCGAGCGAGTTTCTCGCCGTCGATCCGGGATTTGCCAGCGGCATCATCCAGGACGGGGTCGGCTACCGCCATGGAACGCCGGTGATCACCATGCACATGGAGGCCTACATCGGCGCGCCCGAGTCGTACGACGAAATCAGGTTGAAAGGCGTGCCGAATCTGACGCTCCGGATACCGGGGGGAGTCCCCGGGGACGTCGCGACCGCCTCGATTGTCGTGAATTCCATCCCAAAAGTGTTGTCGTCCAGGCCGGGCCTGCAGACGATGAAGGATTTACCCGTGCCGTCCTACTATGGGGGAAGAGGATTATAATCCCGCCTATGAACAAGCCTTCCCGCCGTGATTTCGTGGCCTCGACCGCCGGCGCGACAGCAGCGACTTTCTGGATTCCGAAGCAGGTGCATGGTTACAGCCGCGCGCATGTGACGGACCTCAAGGGAAGCCGCGGTGTGTCCAAATGGGATCTCGACACGCCGGCGCTGGTACTGGATCTGGACAAGCTCGATCAGAACATCGGGGGAATGCGAGCGTTCCTCGCGAGCACGAAAGTGGCGGCGCGGCCGCACGCGAAGACCCACAAGTCCGCCGAGATTTCGAAGCTTCAGCTCGCGGCTGGCGCCGTCGGCATCTGCACGGCCAAGCTCAGCGAGGCCGAGACGCTGTTCGCGGAGGGCGTGCAGAAAATGTGCATGACCACCGCAAACCTCAGCCCGGCCAAGATCCGGCGCGCGATGGAGCTCCGCAAGAAGAATCGCGACTTCATTCAGGCCGTCGACCACATGCAGAATGCGCGCGATCTGTCCGACGCGGCGAAAGCCGCAGGCGTCACCGCCGACGTGGTCGTCGATGTCGCGGTGGGCACGCGCAGCGGTGTGCCGCCGGGCGATCTGGCGCTTGCGCTCGCGCAAGCCGTCGACAAGATGCCGAACCTGAAGTTCCGCGGCATGCTCGCCTACGATGGCGGAGCGCAGCACATCAAGGGCTACAAGGCACGCCACGACCAGTCTCTGGCGCGCTACGAAGACGCGATAAACACGTTCGACCGCATGAAGAAGTCCGGGTTGAACATGGAGATCTTCAGCGGCGGCGGCACGGGGACCTACAACATCATGACGAAGGTGCCCGGGTTCACGGACGTGCAGGTCGGCAGCTACGTGTTCATGGATGCGCAGTACCTGGAGATCGGGAACGAGAAGGGGGAAATCTTCACGGATTTCGCGCCGTCGCTGACGGTGATGACGACGGTGGTGAACACGTATTTCCCGAACCGCATCACCACCGATGCAGGCACCAAGGCGCTCACCTTGAACAAGCCCGATCCGATCGTCATCGGCGAGCCCGGCTTCCGGTACACGGCGGGCTCCGACGAATTCGGAACGATTCAGTACGACACTGCGAACAAGGCATACAAGCCCGGCGACAAGCTCGAGCTGATCATTCCGCACTGCGACCCGGTCGTGAACTTGTACGACGTGTTCTACGGCGTGCGGAACGATCGCGTGGAGACAGTATGGCCGGTCACCGCTCGCGGCAAATCGCAATAGCCCTCGCGCTCCTCGCTCTTGCATTGTCGGCAACCGCCCACGCGCAGACCGATGCGGCGCTCGACGCGGTGCTCGACCGGATGACCGCTTACCTCGCCGAATACGCGAAAAATCTCCCGGCGATGATTGCCACCGAGCGCTACGAGCAGCGCATCGGCGCCGGCATGCGCCGCAACCGCCGGCTGCTCGTGTCGGATTTCGGGCTCATCCAGGTGCCCGGCGACGCCGAGTGGCTGGGGTTTCGTGAAGTGTTTACGGTAGACGGCAAGCCGGTGACCGATTCGGCGAAGCGGCTGGCGGAACTGTTTGCGAAGCCCTCGCCACATGCGATGCAGCAGGCGCGGAGGATTGCCGAGGAAAGCGCGCGCTACAACATCGGTCCCGTTGTGCGGACCACTAACGATCCTGCGTTCGTGCTCGAGCTGCTCGACGGCCGCAATCGCCAGCGCATGAAGTTCACCAAGGGCGGCGACGCGTCAATTGGATCGACCAAAGTCTGGGTGATCCGATTTACCGAAACCGGGCGGCCGACCATCACGCGCACGCGGGACCTGAGGGACGTGCCCGCGCACGGGCGAGCGTGGGTCGACCCTGAAAACGGCAGAATCCTCAGGGCCGAAGCCAGCGTCGACGCGGGATTCGGTGTAAACGCCAGCCTCGACGTCACATTCGGCTTCGATGAGGCGATGGGCGTCGCGGTGCCGGTGAAAATGGTCGAGAGATATACGAACCGGAATCTGGTGAACGTGTCGTCAGGCGAGGCGAATTACAGCAATTACCGCCGGTTCACGGTACAGACCGAAGAAAACATCCACGTGAAGTAGCGGTCGGCCGGACAATCCTTCGCGAATACGTGCAGCGATCCGAGACAAAACAGGTACGCCGGCGGGGTGGCCCCGAGGACGCCGTGGCGAAAATGTGCGAAACGTAGCCCTCGGCGGGAAACGCCATGAGGTCACACGTCGTATCAATCGTCAGAGTGCGGGTCCAGCTGCAACTACTCAGTCTTGTGTGCATCGCGGCCGTCGCCGACACGGGGGCCCAGGGTAACCAATGGCGTAAGTGTTCAACCGACACGTCCACGGCAGCAATCGAGGCGTGCACGTCAGTCATTTTTTTGGATCCGTCGAATGACGGCGCGTATATCAATCGAGGTATCGCGTTCCGCCGCGCGGGGAACCTCGACCTGGCCATCCGTGACTACGACGAGGCGATTCGATTGAACCCGAGCGCGGCCGACGCGTTCAACAACCGCGGCAACGCGTATCGCGATCGTGAACAGTTCGATCTCGCGATGCACGACTACGACGAGGCCCTGCGTCTCAACCCGCGGTACGCGCACGCTTACAACAATCGCGGCATCATCTCTATGGAGCGCGATGACGCGACGAGCGCCGACGAAGATTTCAGCCTGGCGATTCGGGAAGATCCGTCATACGCCAATGCATTCCGCAATCGCGGTCTGGCGCGGCTCGATTTACGGCGGTTCGATTCCGCGCTGAGCGATTTCGACATGGCCAACCGGCTGAACCCTGAAATGGGGCGAGGAGCCGAATACGCGCTGGCACTGTTCGGCCGCGGGATGAGGCGAGGTCTGGAAGACGTGGCCGCGCAGCGTGACATCGAGGAAGCGACGCGCCTGCTGCCCAACGTCGCGCAGGTGATGGCGGAGGAGATCGTTCAGCCTCGGGCGAGGGGAGACCACTAGTCAAAGCACCGTGCTGGTGAGCGCGCGCACGATCACGCTTTCCTGACGGAAGCGCCTCTCGAGCTGCTTTCGAAACGTCGTCCACCACGTCCGGTCAAGCTCTCCGGTCATCACTTCGAAAATCACGATGTCGTCCCGGCTTGTCGCGCCGGAGTCGCCTTTCCACACACCACGAGCCGGCGCACGCGTGTAGGCAGTGACGCCGCCGAAGCGATCCGCGAGCTCCGAGCGCAGCTCGAGATATTCTCGCGCCTCGAACTCATGGCCTTCGTTGTCGTACAACGGAAGCAGGATCTGCACGAGGTACATGTCTATTCCCTCGTCGCCCGGATGAGGGATATCGGATCGACACGCGCCCCGCCGAGTCGCACCGCCCAGTGGAGGTGTGGTCCCGTGACGCGTCCAGTGGCGCCGAGCAGGCCGACGACCGTGTCAGGCGCGACGTGATCACCGGTCGACACGTTGAACGCCGACAGATGCGCGAACACCGAAAACAACCGCATGCCGTGATCGACAATGACCGTGTTGCCGGTGAAATACATCGGGAGCGCGAGTACGACAGTGCCGTAGTTCGACGCACGGACCGGTGTTCCCACTTCACCCCCGAAATCGACGCCCGAGTGAGGCGAGCGCTGTTGTCCGTTGTAGTAGCTTCGCGTGCCGAAATTGCTCGAGGGCGTGCCGTCGACCGGCTGAAGGAAAGCTCCCTTCCATTGCTTCGGCGACGATCGCGCATAGGCCTCGGCGAGCGCATCGCTGTCGCGCTTGATTTGTTCGAGGGCCGCTTCCGGTGGATCGACGAAGGCCGCGCGCACGCGGAGACGGCGTACGCGAAATTGTCTCGGTACAATCTCCAACGGTTGCACCAGCGGCGCGCTCCTCGACGGCCGCGTCACATGCATGCTGTAGGCGCCAGGTTTGGTCTCGAGATCGATGCCAACCAGCGAGCGCCAGTGCTGCTGGCGCTCGTCGTATTCGAAGGTTACCTCGCGGTCGAACAACGTTGCGCTCACGATATCGTCGCTCGGCGCGCCCGAAACGGTTACCTGCACGACGTCGCCGGGCCGCGGGGCGGCCGGCATAAATGACACCGCGAGCGGACGCTGTCCTTGTGAGCGCGCACCTGCCGCGCCCGAGCTGCACATGACGATCAATCCCAGCGTCGCAGTGATCGCTGGAAAACGGCTGGAAAGCATCGTCAAATGGGACGATATCACGGCCTGACAGCGGGCCTGTCGCGCAAGAGCGCAAAGCGCGAAGGCGGGCACGTTGATTGCAGAGCCAGCCGCCATGGAAAACCCCAAAACTTCGCGGCGGGACTTTTGTGCACACGCAATTTCGTTCGTCACAGTCGCGTCGCTCATCGACGGCTGCGGCGGTGGGAATCCGAACTCTCCTGACGGTGGCGGGGGCGGCGGCGTCACTCAGCTCGCCACGGTAAGTGCGACGACATCCGGCAATCAGGTAACCGTTGCGAATGTGAGCGGATCTGCACTCGCGAATCCCGGCAGTGCGGCGCTTGTCGAGGCCGGCAACAGCAGATTTCTGGTGACGCGGTCGGGCGATTCATTCACCGCCCTTACAGCGATCTGTACCCACGAGCAGAACATCATCAACGGGACTGCGCAGGGCACCTTCGTCTGTCCAGCGCACGGCTCGCGGTTCACGACCACCGGCTCCGTAGCTCAGGGACCAGCGACCCGGTCTCTGCAGACTTTCCCCACGGCATTTACGAATAACGTACTGACAATTACGACGTAGGTAAATCGGGGCTGGATCTTAGATCCTAATAGATCTTTAGATCTTCGATCCGGCCCTCGCCTACATCTGCGGCAATCTGAAAGCGATGTACTCCCCCGAGTATGGCCCGCCGCTCACGGCGACGACGATGTACTGTCGTCCGTCGATGCTGTAAGTCATCGGCGATCCGCTCTGCGGCGCGGGAATGAATACCGCGCCGACTTCAGCGCCTGTCATCTTGTCGTACGCGCGCAGCATTGCGCCGCGGCCGCGGGATGTTGTCGTCGCCTGCGGGTCGCCCATGATCACCAGCGTCTTCGTGACGAGCAGACCGACAGCGCCGTTTTGTCCTGTCTTCGGAATCGTCATTCCCTTGAGCGCGGGATGGCTTCGCACGCCGTCAGGAGTGTCGCCATGCGGTACCTGCCAGAGGAGCTCTCCTCTGTCGAGCTGAATCGCCGCGAGCACGCCGTACGGCGGTTTCATAATCGGCAGGCCCTCCACCGTAAGCCCACCGGCAGGAAGCTTTGATGTGCCGGCCGCGGTTTCGGAAGCCATGGCTGTCGAGGGCAACACTGGAGCACCGGCGCCTCTGGCCGCCTGCGCAGCTGCGCGAGGCGAGTCCGCCGCGCAGCAGTCGCCTGGTCCGAACACTTCGACGAAGGGCGTGCCGGCAACGCCGCGGACATAACGGATGTCGGAAAATCCCGGCGGGGGCGTGACGAGCGAATGCGTGTTGATGCCCGAGGTCGACGCCGGCAGAAAAGCAATCCGCGTCTCCGGATCGTATCCGCCGCCGGGCCAGTTCGTGCCGCCGCCGAGGTTTCCGAGACTCAAAGAGCCGAGCAGGCCGTCGCTCCGTCCGAGAATCGGTGGATTGAACAGCGGTCCCGGCTTATAGCGCGACAACTGCGACATTGCCTGAGCGCGCAGCTCCGGCGTGAAGTCGATGATGTCGTCCGGGATGTTGACGAAGTTGCGCGCGTAGGCAGGCGGCTTCGTTGGAAACGGCTGAGTCCGCGAATAGGTCTCTCCTGGCACGTCGCCCGCCGGAACCGGCCGCTCTTCGATCGGCCACACAGGCTGACCGGTCTCCCGATCGAACACGTACAGAAAGTTTTGTTTGCTGGGTACCGCGACAGCTTTGACGGCGCGACCGTTCACCGTGATGTCGGCCAGCAGCGGCGCTGACGACATGTCGAGATTCCAGAGTGGATGATGCACGAACTGGAAATGCCATTTGCGCTTGCCGGTCTTGAGGTCGACGCACACGAGGCTTTCGGCGAACAGGTTGTTGCCCGGGCGGTGCCCGCCGTAGTGATCGGAGGTCGGCGATTCGACAGGCAGATACACCAGGCCAAGCTCTTCGTCCACGCTGATCTGCGTCCAGACGCCGACGTTGCCGTTGACCGCCCACGAGTCGTTTTCCCAGGTCTCGTGGCCGAACTCGCCTGGCGCAGGAATCGTGTTGAAGCGCCAGAGCTGTTTGCCCGTGCGTACATCGAACGCGCGCACCAGGCCCTTGGTGTTGTTATGCGTGGAAACCGTCGCCCCTTCGCGGAAGGACGAACCGATGATGACGATGTCGCCGACGACCGCCGGCGTCGAATGGATGCCGATCTCGCCGGTCGCGAGATCGATCTGCTGGTTCACGCCTTTGACCACGCCAACCTTGAGATCGAGAACACCTTTATTGGCGAACGACGGAATCATCGCTCCGGTCTTTGCGTCGAGCTCGACCAGCTGATAGCCCGTCGTCACATAGACGACCCGCTCGTCGCCTTTGCCGTCGGTCCAGTACGACACGCCGCGGCCCGACAACTGACGCGGAGACACAGCCGCGCGTTGTCCCTCGCGCAGGCTGTGGGCCCAGTTGAGCTCGCCGGTCCGGCCATCGAGCGAGATGACCGAGCGGCGCGTTCCGCCCGTGGTGTAGAGCGAGCCCTTCACCATGACGGGTGTGCCTTCGAGCTTGTACTCGGGGCGCGGTCCGAGGCTATCGGTCTTGAACCGCCACGCGACCTGCAGTTGATTGAAATTGGCCGCGTTGATCTGGTCGAGTGGCGAATACCTCCAGCCGCGCAGGTCGCCCGAATAGTCGGGCCACTCTCCGTTTGTGATGCTCGGTTTTCCCGGTGCGGGCGACTGCCCGGCGAGAGGAAGGCTCAGAAGAGCGAGGATGCCGACGAACAAAATCCGGGGAAGGCGCGACATGGGACCCGCCTTTCGCAAAGGGGCAACCCTCACCCCTGTTGGTGTCGCGGGATTATAAGTCGGACGCGGGTCAATCCCGCGACAATGCAAAATACACGGCCACGGGGGCGGCGACGAGCAGAACCGCTGCGATGACGGCGAAGCGCAAGAGTGGCAGACTCGCAACGAGCGTCGGCGTCATGTCGGTCCACGAAATGGCGGGCAGCGTCAGGCGTGTCGCGACAGACACGAGCAATCCGATGAGCGCGGCGATGGCAATCGCCTGAGTGAACACAATCGGACGGGCGGCTGCGCGGGAGGCATCCTGCCGGGCGCGCATCTGCGCGCGCCACCACACGATTTCAGGTGTCGGCACGCGCGCATCCTTCCGCGTGTCGTCATATTCCCGGCGGATCTCCGCGGCGAGCGCCACGAGCGGTCCGCACTCCGGGCACTCCGCCTTGTCGCATTGGCAGCCTCGCAGCGTCATGACCGTAATATCCTCGCCAGCTTGCGGCGGGCGCGAAACAGCAGCGGCTTGATGCTTCCGGTCTTCAAACCCAGCATGCCGGCGATTTCCCGATGCGTCGAGCCCTGACCGTACGCTAACAGGACCATCTGGCGTTCGCGCACTGAGAGGGACGCCATCGCCCGCTGCAAGTCGGCCCGTTGTTGCGTCTGCTGCGCCAGGTCTCCGCTCGCGGGAATGTCGCGTTCGCCGTTCTCCGGCATTTGTGCGTTGTCGATTCTCGGCCGCCGGTAGCGGTCGCGAATCAGGTTCGTCGCAATCCGGAAGAGGTAGTTCCGCCGGTGATCGTCCGACTCGAAGATCATCGCCGAACGCAGCAGCCGGTAATACGTTTCCTGCAGCAGGTCGTCCGCGACCGACGGGTCGTTGGTTGCCCGTACTACGTACGCCCACAACATACCGGAGGTGCGCGTGTAGAAGCCGCGGAACGTCTCTTCGTCCATCTGCAGCGTGTCGTCGGTTGCCGCGTCAGGCGCTTCGGCGATTGGGTCGAGGCCGTCCATGAATGGAAACGCGACCGAGAGTAGACGCCGCGTCATGCTCCGGGTGCCTCACCGCTGAATCGCTCCGAGAGCGGCTTGACGAGGCCGAGACGCTGCGAGAGTAGGAACGAGATGATCGAAGACACGAGAAACCCGATGCCGATTGTCAGGATGACCGTGCCGAAGGCGAATATGGGAGGCCGCGCGAGCTCGAGTTCTCCCGTCATCCGCGTGCTCACGAACACCATTCCGATCCCGGCGAACGCCAGAACGGCGCCAGCCTGCAGCGACCAGAAGATTCGGCTGAGGGGCGCGTCCATCGTCCGCGCCGCCGCGAGATGCGGCAGCGTCGGCGATTCGGTGAGGAGCTTTCCCTGCGGCGACTGCAGATACGCGAGCAGATCTTCGCTCGAGGCGAATCGGTCGATCAGTTTCGTGTTGAGCTCGGCCTGCGCCTTCACGGCGCGCTGCCAGCGGCGATGATCCAGGACCGTCTTCGCGAGGATAACGATTCCCGTGGTGATGGTCATGGCGATTAAGGCCACGCCGGCGAATTCGATCATGTTTCTGAGCGCCCGGGCCGCCTCAATCCTCGCGTTGGTAGGCTGTTCGTCGAACCTCCGCTCGCCGACGAAAAACGACGGATTGTGCGCGATCTCGGGATGCTGTTCCAGGAACGCGGCGAGGGCCGGATAGTTGGCGAGATAGTCGGCGCGATACATCAGCGTGGGGTCTATGCGCAGCACTTCCCGCACTGACGGCGGATACTGCTCGAAGATGTTGTTCAGCCGTTCGCGCGTTTCGCGCGCGTCCTGCCCCTCGGGAAGCACCTGAAATGACGGCGAGCTCTGCTGTGTGGCTGGCGTAGCCGGGCGCTGAGGTGCGGCAGGTGCTGCCGGCGGTGCGGGAGGCTGCTGCGCCAGAACGCCGGATGTGGCACAGGTCAGGCCCGCCGTGAGTACGAATATCTGTAAGTTTCTCATCACCAGCTAATACGCGCCGGGAACAGACAGGTTAGCGCAACCAGGAAAGCATCCGCGTGCCTATGACGATGTAAATCGCGCAGATGGTTCCCTCGCCGAGGGTGACGCCCAGCAGGCACTTCTTCAAATCGACCTTCAGGGCCCCGCATATATAGCAAATGACGTCGGTTGGGGCCATTGGGAAGAAGCTCCAGGCGATGACGATGGGCAGCTCCCGCCGGGCGAGGACGGCGCGCAGCTCCCGCACTTGAGGTGCGTAGCGGCGCTCGAAAAAGGCACCCAGCCGGAGCCTCTCCGCGAAGTAATAAACCGCTGCCGATGACACGACGATGCCCGCAACGGTGAGCAGGTAAAGAGGAAGAGGGGGCAATACCAGCATCCCTGCGACGACGAGGTAGGTGACCGGAATGAGGGTAAACCCCCGAAGGCAGCCAAGGACCAGGTAAGCCGTGTATCTCCAGCCGGACGGCCGTTCAGCGAGACCCGCAAGGGCCTGTTGCAGCGCGTCATGGTGGAAAAAATACATGAACCCGGCAATTCCTACCGCCGTGAGCCAAAGCAGAACGAGAAATGAACGGCCGCTCATCTGGGGACTTGGCTCCGTAAATATGGCATCAAAGGTGCTTTTACATATAAGCAGGGATTGAGTGATTGACATGAATACACAACAGGGGTTCTTTCAACTGGTTTCCGCTGTGGTTGGTTTGTCGGTCGGCGTCGGAGTGATGACCGCCACCGTTTTGCTGGGCGTCGTCGCACTGCTTCACTAACGCAGTCACTCGCGGCTCACGCGAGTGCTGCCCGTGCCGCCAGACCCACACCCGAACCGCGCCACTAGGGCTCCATTCATGACGACCGAACGCTAACTTTACCGATAAAGTAAACAGAATTCGTTGACTTTACTTGTAAAGTGTAGTACTTCACGCCTGCGCATTGTTCAACCTCAGTGGGAAAGTGGCGGCGGTCACGGGTGGCGGTTCCGGCATCGGACGGGCTATCTCGCTTGTGTTCGGACGCCAGGGCGCGCTGGTCTTCGTTCTGGACCTGGATGAGGATGCGGCGCGGGAAACGGCGTCGCTCGTCGTTGCGGCCGGAGGCCGCGCCGACGTCGAGAAGTGCGATGTCGCCGACGCGGCGAGCGTAAAGGCAGCGTTTTCCGCCACTCTCGACCGGGCAGGGCGGCTGGACATTCTCGTGAACAACGCCGGCGTGGCGCACGTCGGGAACATCGAGCGGACGCCCGAAACCGAGTTCGACAGGCTTTACCGCGTCAACGTCAAGGGCGTGTTTCTGTGTAGCCAGGCCGCGGTTCCCGCGATGGTGGGCCAGGGCGGCGGCGTCATACTGAACATGGCTTCGATCGTGTCGTTCATCGGCGTGCCCGATCGGTTCGCGTATTCGATGACCAAAGGGGCGGTGCTCACGATGACCAAATCGATCGCCGTGGACTACGTGAGCAGCAACATCCGCTGCAACTGTATCTGCCCGGCGCGCATCCGCACACCATTCGTTGACGGGTTCGTCAGTAAGAACTATCCCGGCCGGGAGCAGGAGGTGCTTCAGGAACTGGCCGCCTATCAGCCAATGGGCCGCATGGGCAGTCCGGAAGAAGTCGCATACCTGGCGTTGTATTTGTGCTCTGACGAGGCGGCGTTCGTCACCGGGCAAGCCTATCCACTGGACGGCGGGGTGTTGAACCAATGAGTCTTCACGTATTCACGGTGAACTTGAAAGATGGTCCGGGCGTGATCGAAACCTACAAACAGCATCACCGGCAGATATGGCCGGAAGTGCAGGACAGCCTGTTGAACGTCGGGGTGGAGCGGATGGATATCCACCTGCTCGGCCGAACGCTTGTTATGGTCGTCCAAATGCGCGACGGCCTGGATTATCTGTCCGCGTTCAAGTCTCACGCAGGTTCCAGTCCGCGAGTCGCGGAGTGGGAGCGGCTCATGAAGTCGCTTCAGGAGCCGCCAGCCGGGGCAAGGCCCGGCGAGTGGTGGGCCGTCATGGAACCCGTTTTTCATCTCGGATCAGCGGATCAGCAGGAGCCGGCTATTGCCCACGTCGCCGATCGGCCGCGCATATCCTGATCCCGGGATGATGACCGGCTTGCGGCAGGCATGGCCGCTGCCGTCGCGCCCGCGACCGATCGTCATCATCGGCGCCGGCGGGGTTGTGCGTACCGCTCACCTGCCGGTTTACCAGCGCCTGCATTTTCCTGTCGCGGGTCTTTACGACATCCAGCCGGAAGCGGCGCGGGACACGTCCAGACGTTTCGGCGCGCTCAACGTGTACGACACACTCGCCGAAGCCGTTGCGGTGCCCGACGTCATCTTCGACGTCGCCGTGCCCGGCGATCAGATCGCGGGAGTGTTGAAAGAGCTGCCGCGCGGCTCAGCCGTCCTGATTCAGAAGCCGATGGGCGAAGATCTGACGGCCGCGCATTCGATCCTTGCGATATGCCGCGAGCTGGGACTGGCTGCCGCAATCAATTTTCAGCTGCGTTTCAGTCCGAACGTGCTTGCGTTGCGCGATCTCCTCGCGCGAAACGAGCTCGGGGAGATTGTCGATATCGAGGTGCGGCTTGTCGTCAAGCAGCCGTGGCATTTGTGGACGTTCCTGGAAGGTGCGCCCCGCCTCGAAATTCTGTATCACTCCATTCACTACCTCGACGTGATTCGTGCGTTCGTGGGGGAGCCTCGCGGCGCGTATTGCTGCGCGGTACCGCATCCCGCGATGCCTGAATTCCAGGACACGCGCAGCTCGATCATCCTCGACTACGGCGGGCGGTTGCGCTGCTCTCTGATGATGAACCATACGCACCTGCACGATGCGACCCATTGCGCGTCGTTCTTGAAGGTCGAAGGCACGGCCGGGTCTGCGCAGGCGACGATGGGCGTCAACATCGACTATCCGAACGGCCCCCCCGATACGCTCGAAGTCGCGCTCGGCCGTGGCCGCTGGCAGCAGATCGACCTGCGCGGCTCGTGGTTCATCGAGGCATTCGAAGGCCCGATGTCGAACCTGCAGCGATTTGTCGCGGGCGAAGACGCCGCGCTCGTCTCGCCTGTCGAAGACGCTATCAAGACGATGGCGCTCGTGGAAGCCTGCTATCAGTCGAACGCCGGTGGCGGCACGCCTATACCCAAGGTCTGAATTGGCAGATTGGTCGATTGGAAATCTGCCAATTCAGGGGTCATGAAGATCGACGCGCATCAGCATTTCTGGCGTTACACGGCTGGCGAGTACGCCTGGATCGATGATTCGATGGCCGTGCTGCGGCGCGATTTCCTGCCGGCCGAGTTGCGGCGCGAGATGGTGGCTGCCGGCTTCGATGCGTGTGTCGCGGTGCAGGCGCGCCAGACAGCAGAAGAGACCAGATGGCTTCTCGAGCTCGCCGGCGCCCATCCATTCATCGCGGGCGTCATCGGCTGGATCGACCTCCGCGCGGAAGACGTCGAGCGGCAGCTGCAAGAGGCCGCTCGTCAGCCAAAACTTGTGGGCGTGCGGCACATCGTGCAGTCCGAGCCGGACGATCGTTTCATGCTGCGGCCCGACTTCTGTCGCGGCGTGTCGCTGCTGGCGGAATTTGACCTGACTTATGACATCCTTATTTATCCGAGGCATCTGACCGCGGCTGCCGAGCTCGCTGGACGATTTCCGCGGCAGCGGTTCGTCGTCGATCATCTGGCGAAGCCGGATATCCGCTCGCGCGAGATTCGCGAGTGGGAGAGAGGCATCCGCGATCTCGCCGCCTTTCCTAACGTCTGGGCCAAGTTGTCGGGTTTGGTGACCGAGGCCGAATGGACGTCCTGGACGCCGGCCGACATCCACCCGTATCTGGATGCGGCGTTCGACGCGTTTGGGCCGGGCAGGCTGGTCATCGGGTCGGACTGGCCGGTGTGCACGGTTGCCGCGGGATACCGCAGGACGATGAACGTGGTGAGCGACTATATGGCCGGCCGGACGGACAGCGAACGAGAAGCTGTGATGGGCGGTAATGCCGCGCAAATATATGGGGTCAGACCCTCTTTTTACGAAAACCGTAAAAAGAGGGTCTGACCCCGCACTGCCGAAAGGAGATCCCGTGTGACGCGATCGCTGTTTGCCGGAATGTTTCTTGTCTGTGCCCTGTTGGGCGGGTGCGGCGGCGGTTCGTCGTCGCCGGCAGATTCCGGAGCAATGACCATTGCTGTCATCCCGAAGGGCACCTCCCACGTGTTCTGGCAGAGCATCCGGGCTGGTGCCGAGCGTGCCGGGAAGGAGCTTGGCGTAAACATCATCTGGCGAGGCCCTCTGCGCGAAGACGACCGCGCATCGCAGGTTGCCGAGGTCGAAGGTTTCATCACGCGCGGCGTATCGGGGATCGTTCTGGCGCCGCTCGACGAGGTGGCCCTCGTCGGGCCCGTGAGCGCCGCCGCGCGGGCGAAGATCCCGGTCGTGATATTCGATTCGGCGCTGAAAGGCGATGAATACGTGAGCTTTGTCGCGACCGACAACCGCCGCGGCGGTCAGATGGCGGGCGAAGCGCTCGCCGGCATGATCAAGGATCGCGGCAAGATTATCGTTCTCCGGTACGCCGAAGGGTCGGCGAGCACGACGGATCGCGAAGAAGGGTTTCTCGAAGAGATCCGCAAGCATCCGGATATCCAGGTCGTCAGCTCCAACCAATATGGCGGCGCCGATGTCGAAGGTGCCTACAAGCGAGCCGAAGCGCTGCTCCATCGCTACCGGCGTCCGGACGGATCACTCGATCTCGACGGGATCTTTACGTCGAACGAGTCGAATACGCTTGCGCTGGTGCGCGTGTTAGCCGACAGCGGATGGGCCGGGAAGGTGAAGTTCATCGGTTTCGATGCATCGGACACGCTGGTGAAAGGGATGAGCGACGGTCACATCGACGCGCTCGTCGTGCAGGATCCCGTCAAGATGGGCTATCTCGGCGTAAAGACCATGGTCGAACATCTGCAAGGGCAGAAGGTCGAAAGGCGCATCGACACCGGCGTGCAGCTCGTGACCCGCGACAAGATGAACGATCCCGCCGTCAAGGAGCTGCTGCATCCCGATCTGTCCGGAAAATAAATGGGGTCAGACCCTATTTTTACGAAAATCGTAAAAATAGGGTCTGACCCCATTTCTTGAACCATGGCTGAACCGGTAAGCGCGCAATTCGAGATGCGCGGCGTGCGCAAGGCGTTTGGCGGAACCGTCGCGCTCGACGGCGTGGATCTCGCCGTGCGCTCGGGAGACGTGTGCGCGCTCATCGGACAGAACGGAGCGGGCAAGAGCACGCTCATGTCGATTCTCGCCGGCGTCGTCGCGCCTGACGCCGGGTCGATGACGCTGAACGGGAAGCCGTTTGCGCCGAAAAATCCCGGCGACGCGCGGCGCGCCGGCGTTGCGATGATCTATCAGGAGTTGTCGCTCGCTCCTCATTTGACCGTGATGGACAACATCGCGCTGGGCGTCGAGCCCGCGCGGTCTGGGCCGCTGGGCGCGCTCGGGTTCCTCCACCGCGATGCCATCAGGCGCAAGGCGCGCGCCGCACTCGACCAGCTCGATCACCCCGAAATTCCGGTAGACGCGCGCGTGGGCGATCTGTCGCCGGCGGCCCAGCAGCTCGTCGAGATTGCGCGAGCGCTGGCGTGCGGCTGCAGCGTGCTCGTGCTCGACGAGCCGACCAGCAGCCTCGCTCACGGCGATGCGCAACGGCTGTTCAAGCTGATCGCACGATTGCGTCGGCAAGGGCTCGCGATCGTGTACATCTCGCATTTCATCGAAGAAGTTCTTCAGGTCTCCACGCGCTTCGTCGTGCTGCGCGATGGCCGCAACGCGGGCGACGGTGTGACGGATGAGACGTCAGGCGATCGGATGGTTTCCCTGATGGTCGGCCGCACACTGGACGATCTCTATCCGCGGCGGACACGGGCGCTCGGCGACACCGTGCTGGAGCTGCAGGCTCTCGCTCCAGAGCGGATCGATCCGGCATCGTTCACTCTGCGCCGCGGCGAAATCTTCGGCATCGCCGGTCTGCTTGGCGCTGGACGCACCCGCCTGCTGCGCGGCTTGTTCGGCCTCGATCCGATCAGGAGCGGTACCGTCAAACTTGGCCTGCACGCCGGGCGATTTACTCCCACAAAGTGGTGGCAGCTTGGGATGGGGATGCTGAGCGAGAACCGGGCGGGTGAAGGGCTCGCCGCGAACCTGAGCGTCGCCGACAACATGACGCTGACGCGGCTGAAGGGGCTGGGCGCAGGGTTTTTCATCTCACCGGCGCAGCAGAAGCGTGCGGCCGCCAGGTTGATTGAAGCGCTCGCCATTCGTACGACAGGAGCCGGTCAGGACGTCTCGTCGCTTTCCGGCGGCAATCAGCAAAAGGTGGCTCTCGCGCGCCTTCTGCATCATGACGTCGACGTCCTGATCCTCGACGAGCCGACGCGCGGCATCGACGTACCCAGCAAGGCGCAGATTTACGAGCTGATCGACGCGCTCGTGTCGGGCCGCGGCGCAAGCCGGCAGAAGTCCGTCATCATCGTCAGCTCGTATTTCCCTGAACTGCTCGCCCTCTGCGACCGCATCGCGGTGATGTCGCGAGGGCATCTCGGTATCCCACGCCCAGCTTCAGAGTGGACGGAACATTCGCTGCTGCTCGAAGCATCCGGAACGCGCGCGGCGTCATGAGGAGATTTTCGGACGCTGGAGTACTTCTCGGCCTTGCGCTCGTCGCGATCCTTTTTGGATTCCTGATCGGCCCCAGGTTTTTCAGCCCTGCCAATCTGGAGCTGATGGCCCGCCAGACGGCCATCGTCGGTGTTGCCGCGTTGGGAATGACGATGGTCATCGTCGCCGGGGGGATCGATCTGTCAGTGGGATCGGTGATCGCGCTGAGCACCGTTGTCGTCGCGATGTTTCTCCGCGACGGTGCGTCGCCGGTCCTTGCAGCAGCGGGCGGCATGGCGGCCGGCGCGGCGTGCGGCCTGGTCAACGGAGTTCTGGTCACCGGTCTGAGGGTCGTGCCGTTCATCATCACGCTCGGCACCATGCTGCTCGTACGCGGTGCCGCAAAAGGTCTGGCCGATGAGCGCCGCATCGAGGCGCCGATCACCTGGCTCAACGGGCTCCTTCGGACGGTCCGCGACGGCAGCGGCTGGCTGCTTCCGACGGGCATCTGGATCGCAATCGTCCTCGCCGTCGCCGTTGCGATCACTCTCATGTACACGCGATTCGGACGGCACCTGTTTGCGATCGGCTCGAATGAGAGGACGGCGCGGCTCTGCGGCGTGCACGTGGAGCGATGCAAGATTGCCGTCTACGCGATTTCCGGCGGCTTTGCCGGACTCGCCGGTGTCATGGAGTTCTCGCGACTGTCGGTTGGCGATCCGACGGTCGCCGTCGGCGCCGAGCTCGGCGTGATCGCCGCGGTCATCATCGGCGGCGGCAGCCTGTCTGGCGGCAAAGGCACTGTCGTTGGAACGCTCGCCGGCGCGGGTATCATGACCGTCATCCAGATAGGGTGCTCGCAGCACGGGCTGCCCAATTGGGTTCAGGAGATCGTCACAGGGACGATCATCGTGTTTGCGGTGGCGCTGGACCGCCTGCGGAGCCGGAATTGAGCCGATGAAAATTATTGACCTCGACGTTCTCGACCTTCGTTTTCCAACCTCGAAAGATCAAGTCGGCAGCGACGCCGTTCACACCGATCCGGATTATTCGGCGGCATACGTCGTCCTGAAGACCGACAGCGGGCTCGAGGGGCACGGACTCACATTCACCATCGGGCGCGGCAACGAGGTGTGCGCCGCGGCGATCGAGGCTTTCCGGCCTCTCGTTGTCGGCCGCGACCTTCGTGAGATCACGCGGGACTTCGGCGCGTTCTGGCACAGCCTGGCCGGGGAGTCTCAGCTGCGATGGCTTGGACCAGAGAAGGGCGTCATTCACCTGTCGCTCGCGGCGGTGATAAACGCGATATGGGATCTTTATGGGAAGGCAGAGCAGAAACCGGTCTGGAAGCTGCTCGCGGACATGACCCCCGCACAGCTCGTGTCGTGCATCGACTTTCATCACATCACCGATGCGATCACGCCGGAGGAGGCCACCGAGATGCTCGAGCGAAGCGCCGCGGCGAAAGCCCAGCGCGAGGCCGTGCTGATGCGGGATGGCTATCCGGCCTACACCACCTCGGTCGGCTGGCTCGGCTATTCAGACGAAAAGATTCATCGCCTGTGCCGCGAAGCGCTTGCCGAGGGATGGACGCACTTCAAAGTGAAGGTGGGCGGCAAGCCCGAAGACGATCTGCGCAGGCTCACGGCCGTCCGCGCGGCAATTGGCCGCGAGCACAAGCTGATGATCGACGCGAACCAGCGCTGGGATGTCGACGAAGCGATTGCGCGCATCAAGGAGTTGTCGCACTTGACGCTCTGGTGGGCCGAAGAGCCGACACATCCAGACGATGTGCTGGGACACGCGCGGATTGCGAAGGCCATTGCCCCGACCGGCGTCGCAACCGGTGAACATGGCGCGAATCGTGTCGTGTTCAAGCAGCTGCTTCAGGCCAATGCCATCAGCTTCTGCCAGATCGACAGTTGCCGCCTGGGGGGCGTGAACGAAAATCTTGCCGTCATCCTGATGGCGGCGAAATATGGAGTGCCTGTATGCCCGCACGCCGGCGGTGTGGGGTTGTGTGAATACGTTCAGCACCTTTCGATGTTCGACTTCATTGCGGTGACCGGCACGATGGAGGGGCGCGTGATCGAGTTCGTCGATCACCTGCACGAACACTTCGAAGAGCCGGTGACGATCCGGCGCGGGCGATACATGCCCCCGGTGAGGCCGGGCTACAGCATTACGATCAAGGCGGAATCCCGCGTGAAATATCGCTTTCCGGACGGCGAAGTGTGGCGCGGCAGTATGTAGTGTCCGGCTTTAGCCGGACTGGGTGCGAGTACGTGTTCCGGCTTTAGCCGGACTGGGTGTATGCTTTACCGGTAAAGTAAACCAAGTTAGCGACAGGAAGCGAGCCAGCGACTGATGGCGCGACCCACGATGCGGCGGATTGCCGGCGAGCTCGGCGTTTCCGTCATGACGGTCTCGAAGGTCCTCAACAACCACGGAGATATCAGCGAGGCGACGCGCGATCGTGTGCTCGCGAAGATCGAAGAGCTCGGCTACCAGCGCAACGCCGTTGCGCGCAGTCTGACCCTCCGCCGCAGCCACACAATCGGCATCGTCATCCCTGACCTGATGCATTCGTTTTTCGTCGAGATTGTCGCCGGCATCGAGCCGGTCGCGAGCGTGCGCGGCTACGGGCTGCTCTTGTGCAGCTCGGGTGAAGATCCGACCAAAGAGCGCGCGGAACTCGAGATGCTGCGCAGCCGGCAGGTGGACGGCATCGTGCTCGCGTCGGTTCACGGTTCCGCGAATGAAGACTTGTTGAGACAGCTCACCGGGCTCGGCACCGCGATGGTGATGATCGACCGCGACGATCATCCAAAGGTCGAATGTCACCGCGTGCTCACCGATGACGAACGCGTCGGTGTGCTGGCGACGACCCACCTCATCGACCTGGGGCGCAAGGCCATCGCGCACATCGGCGGGCCGAATATCGCCCACTCGAAACGGCGTGAAAAAGGCTGGCGGGACACCCTGAAACTGCGGGGACTCAACGTGCCACCGGAGTGGTATGTCGAAGCCGGGTTCATGGAGAGCGACGGCTACCGCGCGATGAAGCGCCTTCTCAGTGTGCACCCGCGGGTGGACGCGGTCTTCGCCGCCAACGATCCATCGGCGATTGGTGCGATGAAGGCGATCTGGGAAGCCGGTCTCCGCGTCCCCGAAGACGTGGCCGTCGTCGGCGTTGGAGACATCGCGCATGGCGATCTGCTCAAGGTGCCGCTGACGACTGTTGGCTGGTCGCGCAAGGATCAGGGATTGAACGCGGCGGAGATGCTGCTCAACGGTCTCGACAGCGACGAAAAAGACGCGCCGCGACGCGTGATTATTCCTCCGCGGCTGATCGCGCGCGAGTCTTCCGGGGCTGCGCGTGCGTAGGCTGATCCTGGGCGTTACGCTGGTGGCCGCACTGGCCGCTGCTCACGCGCAGACGCCGCCCGCGCGCAAACGGCTGCTTGCGCTCGGCGATACCCACACCGGCTACACCCACGATTCGATTGGACACGCGCTGGCGGTCATCGACCATCTCGGACGGCAGTCGGGCCTGTACGACACGTTCATCCGCACCGACTCGCAATGGATCACCAAGCAGCCGATCCCGATGCCCGCGAGGAACACCAAAACTCTGAATGACTTCGACGCCGTGTTTCTCTTCATCTCCGGCGAAGGCAATTGGAGCGACCAGCAGAAGAAGGACTTTGTCTCGTTCGTCAAAGACGACGGCAAGGGGGTTGTCGGCGCGCATACGGGAAACGGGGCGTTTTACCAATGGCCGGAGTTCGGCGAGATGATGGGCGGCTACTTCGATAACCACCCGTGGGGCATCTTCGAAGGGCGCGTCGTCGTGGAGGCGCCCGATTTTCCGGCGATGAAACACTTCGGGCCGGCATTCACGAGAACCGAAGAATTCTACGTGCTGCGCGCGCAGCCGTATTCGCGCGACAAGGTGCGCGTGCTGGCGCATCTCGACACCGCGAAGCTGGATCTCAAACATCCCAACTATCGCCGGAAGGATCACGACATCCCCGTAGCCCTCGCGCGCGAATACGGCAAGGGGCGCACCTTCTGGTCGAACTTCGGGCATGCCGCCGACACGTGGGACGATCCCGACGTTCAGAAGATGTATCTCGAGGCCATCAAATGGGCGATGGGCCTCGTGCCGGGAGACGCCGCACCGCGTCCTCGCGGTCAACACTAGCCCCGGAAATCTCATGAAATTATTGCGCTACGGATCCGCAGGGCGGGAGAAGCCCGGCATCGTCGATTCGCGCGGACGCATCCGCGATCTGTCCACCGTCATCCCCGATCTCGCTGGCGACGCCTTGCATCCCGAATCGTTGAACTCGCTGCGAGACCTCGACATCGAGACGCTTCGCCCCGTCGAAGACGGCGTGCGCATTGCCCCATGTGTTGCCGGCATCGGCAAGTTCCTGTGCATCGGTCTCAACTATTCGGACCACGCCGCGGAATCGGGAATGAAAGTGCCTGCTGAACCGATCCTGTTCATGAAAGCGACGTCGGCTGTGTGTGGCCCCAACGACGACATCGTCGTGCCGCGCGGATCCGAAAAAACCGATTGGGAAGTCGAGCTGGGCGTGGTCATCGGGAAGCCGGCGAAATATGTGTCCGAAGCCGACGCGCTGTCGCACGTTGCCGGCTACTGCGTCGTCAACGATTTGTCCGAACGCGCGTTTCAGCTCGAAGGCACCGGCCAGTGGGTCAAAGGCAAGAGCGCCGACACGTTCGGGCCGATCGGGCCGTGGCTGGTCACCCGCGACGAAGTGCCTGACCCGCAGAACCTCGAGTTGTGGCTTGAAGTGGATGGCCGCACGTTCCAGCGCAGCACGACCAGGCACATGATCTTCACCGTCGCGTTTCTCGTCAGCTACATCAGCCGCTTCATGAGCCTGCACCCCGGCGATATCATCTCCACCGGAACGCCGCCCGGGATCGGCATGGGACAGCAGCCGCCGCTGTATTTGCGCCCCGGCAACCAGGTGCGGCTGGGGGTCGAGGGTTTGGGGGAACAGAGACAGAGGGTGGTGGGGGCTTAAGAGGAAGGGGCGAGGGGGAAGGGGCAAGGGGCGAGGGGCGAGGGGCAAGTCACTCGGCTGTGTGGCCGCGCTCGGGACGCGATCGCGCAGTGATTCCTTGGACGAGACACTCATCTTTGAGATGTAGTCGGCCTTGGTTTGTCCCTCCTGCGCCTCCTCGGCGTTTGCACCAACGGACGTTCCACACCGGATTAGCTGCCCGGCGACGTGACGTGCACTAAAGCCGCGCGTTGCCATGCGGTCGCAGAGTGTGACGATGCGAACCGCGAAATCGAAGGCTCTCTGACAAATGATTGAATGCGTCACGAGCGGACTGTTCTTCAATCAACAGGCCATCCCCAAACGCCTTACTTTGTCTGCGAAACTCGAAGTTGGCTGAAGTCTAGTTGCGTTTCTGGGAACATGCGGCTGCTCCAGTCGTCGCAATGTTCCCTGCCCCTTACCCCTTACCCCTTACCCCTTACCCCTTACCCCTTTCTACCCCTCGCTCGGCAGGCTTCCCGCCTGCGGCACTTGCGCCGGAGGCGGGATGGGAAGACTGCAGACGGTCGGCGGCTCAGACCGGCGGTCGCGCCTGCACGCAGAGGGGAGTGAGGGCAACAACAGTGGCGGTGAATGTCAGGTAGGAAAACCGGCAACGCACGCGCACCTGAGATTGCAACCGGTATGCCGATGCCCGCCGCACATTTCAGCAACGATCCGCCACAGTTTCAGCAACAAAGAAACAAAACAGGAGAACTGGAGAAGGAGAGAAATTTGATCGACGAATTCTCCCGTTCTCTCGTTCTCCTGTTTTGTTTTCAGGATCGAAATTTATAACCGACGCCCCACACCGTCACGATCATCTCGGGATCGTCCGGGTTGCGTTCGATCTTCCGGCGCACGCGGCTGACAATTGGGTCGACAAGCCGGATATCGGCGTCCCGAGGCTTGTCCGCCGAAGCGTCGTCGACGCCGGGCTTGCCCGCCGAAACCTCGTCGATACCGGGCTTGCCGCGCCGAAGCCGCGAAGCGGCGAAGGCGGGCCAGTGCCGCGCGAGCAGTTCCTCACGCGTGAACACAATGCCTGGTGCGGCCGCGAGCACGTAGACGAGATCGAACTCCTGGCGCGAGCAGGCGATTGCGCGGCCGCGAACGATCAACTGCCGGCGCGAGGGATCGAGGTCGAGATCGCCGCGCTGAATCCGCTCGCGCGCCGCGCCGCTCGTCCGCGCCGCGCGGCGCATGACCGCGCACACGCGAGCCAGGAACTCACGGATGCTGATGGGTTTCGTGAGGTAGTCATCGGCTCCGTTCACGAGGGCGAGGACCTTGTCGGACTCGGCCGCCGAGGTGCCGAGCACGAACACGCCCGCGTCGCGGTTCGCCGCCTCCTGCCGGATGGCGCGGCACAACGCGATGCCATCGAGGCGCGGCAGCCTCGCGTCGAGAATGACGAGGTCGAACGGCGATGCCGTCAGCCGCTCGAAGGCGTCGCGGCCGTCGCCGCACTCGTCAGGGGAAAAGCCGTCCGTGCGCAGGTGGCTCGACAGGAACAGACGCGTCGATGGATCGCCGTCGGCAATGAGCGCTCGAGGAAGGGGCACGCGCTCGCCGGGGTAGCAAATGAAGTGCCGGGCAATGGCCGGAACGGGAGATCAGGTAAACCTGAATCCCTTCGAAAATATTGAAAATGTATGATGCGCCCTGTCCTCGTTTCGCGCAGGCCCGTCGCCCCGAACAGACAGTCGCGAAAAGTTCCCTTTTTTCGCCCGGCTCTCCGCTCTTCTATCTAAACGGTAAATTTCCGAATGAACTGCCCGTTGTTCTCCCACTGCGATCGCTTGGTGGGATGGTCCTGCGGCGGCTGCATGTCTCCACGCGCGTCGATTGCGCGCGACACGATCGTATGTTCGCCGGGTTGCGCCCCGCTCCATTCGTAGGTGAAGAGCTTCCAGGAATACGCCGTGTTCTCTTTCCACATCGTCGCCGGCTTCCAGGCGCCGCCGTCGACGCTGACCTCGACCGCCTTCAACGGCGTACCGTCGGTGAGCGCAAAGCCGACTGCCTTGAAGGTGTCCCCGTTTCTCGTCAAGCGCGCGACCGCTGATTTCAATCGGATCCGGCTGACCCACGTTTCCATCCAGAGCGTTTCGCCGCCAACTTCTTCGCTCTTGAGCGTCACGTAGTCGCGCCCCATGAACCGCCCCATGTGGCGCGAGTCCTGGACGTGGATGTGATCGAGCCACTTCACGTTTGCGACGCCATACCATCCCGGGACCATCAGGCGCACTGGCGAGCCGTGTTTCTGCGGCAGCGGCTGACCGTTCATCTCGTAGGCGAGAAAAACGTCGGGCCGCGTGGCATCGGAGACTTCCATTCCCCGCGAGAAATGCTGCTCGACTTTCGCGTTGCCGCGGCCGTGGGTGACGTCTTCATTGCCCTTGTCGGCGGAGAAGAACACCACTTCGCGGCCGTTCGGCTTGAGACCGGCCTCTTTCAGGATCGGCGCGAGCGCGACTCCCGCCCATCGCGCGTTACCGACCAGGGGGTTCCCGCGGGCGTTGTTGTTGCCCGAGCACTCGAACCCGACTGCGTGCTCGATGCGCGGCCGTTTCTTGAGCTCCGCCAGCGGCAGTTCGAGCGGCCGTTCGACGAGCCCGGTGATCCGGAGCTTATAAGTAGAGGCATCTACCGTGGGTATGCCGTAATGAGAGACCGCGAAGAACTCGTCGTTCGACACGACGAAGTTCGTCAGGTCTTTGGGATCGAACCTGACGGGCGGCGGGGGAGCGCCAGGCGCCGGCGGAGCTGGAGGCGGCACATCGGTGAACGGCACCACCACCTCACCCTGCGCGAAGACGAGGCGGGGAACGCCGCCAAATTCAAACGCCACACTTGCGGCAAAGAGACCTTGAAGCACATCCCTGCGTGTCACGTTCGACATGTTTTGCTCCTCTGAAAGCCTGCCCAATTCTAGCGCCAAACCGCTCACGGTTGCCTGGGCTCTTTCGAGGCGCCGCGCGACGAGAAATCCTTGAGGATTTCGCGTGCGGCGTTTGCGCCAGAGAGGCCGGACACTCCGTAGCCCGGGTGAGTGCCGGCGCCGCAGAGATAAAGTCCCGCGATTGGCGTTCGATACCGCGCCCAGCCCAAAACCGGCCGCATCGTAAACATCTGATCGAGCGACAGCTCGCCGTGAAAGATGTGCCCGCCGGTCAAACCGTACCGGGTCTCGAGGTCAACCGGCGTAATCACGTCGCGATTGACGATGACGTCTTTCAGGTCTGGCGCATATTCAGCCAACGCGTCGATCACCACATCTGCGAAACGTTCCCCCTCCGCCGACCATTCGATACCCTCGCGCAGGCGATATGGTGCGAACTGGGCGGTGATCGACATCACGTGCGCGCCCGCCGGAGCGAGCGCGGAATCTGTGAGCGACGGGATGGTGATCTCCATGTACGGCCGCATGGAGTACGTGCCATATTTCGACGCGTCGAACGCGCGCTCCAGGTAATCGAGAGTTGGACCGATCTGGATGAACCCTCCAAGTGCGCGCGGATCTCCGCCAGCCGACGTGAATCCGGGGAGCCGGCTCAGCGCCAGGTTCACCTTCGCAACATTGCCGGTGGAGCGGTAGCTCCGCATGCGCGCGAGGAACCCCGGCTCGAGCTCGATTGGATCCACCAGCCCCAGCAATGTCCTCCGTGGATCCGCATTCGATACGACCGCGCGCGCTTCCAATCTGTCTCCGGAACTGAGCGTGACGCCGGCAGCTCGCCCGCCGTGCACGTCGATGCGCACGACATCTGCGTTCGCTCGGATATCTGCTCCTGCAGCGCGGGCGGCCGCCGCCAGCGACGAGGTGAACGCTCCGAGCCCGCCCCGAACGAGGCGTGGCGTTCCGCCGCCGGCCGCCATCTTCATCAAAAGAACGGCGGTACTTCCCGCCGACCGCGGACCGAGCGCCCCGCCGAAGATACCGGGCGCGGCTATCGCGGCGCGCAGCGGTTCGGACTCGAACCACTCGGTGGCAAAATCGGCGGCCGACATCGGCGCCCACCGCAACATGCGATACGCGTCTTCTTTCCCGAGGCCCCGGAACCGGCGGCCGATCGACAGCATCTGCCACAGATCGCCACCGGACGGACGCTCGATGTCCGGAGGGGCAGCCGCCAGCACTCCGGCAACGAACTTTCGTATGCGCGCCATTGCGGCGGAGAAATCCGGATAGCGCTGGGCATCCCGTTTCGAGAACTGCGCGATGCTTGCCGCGCTCAAATCGGGATCGCGTCCAAGCACGAGCGCGCGGCCGTCGGGCAGGGGCACAAACAGATGCGGATCCGGATCGATCAGCTCGAGGCCATGTTTGCTCAGCCCGAGCTCGTTGACGAGATTTGTGTTGAGGTGTACGGAATGCGCCAGCGTGGAGATCCTGAATCCCGGATGGATCTCGTCGGTCACCGCGGCGCCGCCGACAGCGGGGCGACGCTCGAGTACGATCGTCTTCAGTCCCCGGCGTGCGAGAAGCGCGGCGGTCACCAGGCCGTTGTGACCGCCACCGATGACGATGACGTCGGTCATTTAAGTATTTCGAGCGCTGCGTTTCGGCCAGGCGCGCCCATGATGCCGCCGCCCGGATGGGTAGCCGAGCCGCACATATAAAGGTTGTCGATCGGCGTGCGATATTTCGCGAATCCCGGCACCGGCCGCAGAAACAGCAGCTGCTCCAGCGCGAGCTCGCCCTGGAAAATATTGCCTTCGCTCAATCCCCATTCGCGCTCGAGATCGAGAGGCGTGACGACCTGCCTGTGCAGAATCAGCGACTTCAGATTCGGCGCGTATTCGGCCAGCGTATCGATTACGGTGTCGCCGAACCGCTCCCGCTCGGCATCCCATGTCGTGCCGTTCAAGTGATACGGCGCGTACTGCACGAAACACGACATGACATGTTTGCCGGGCGGAGCTACAGACGGATCCGTGAGGCTCGGGATCACCACATCCATGTACGGTCGTCGCGAAAATTGTCCGTACTTGGCGTCGTCGTAGGCGCGCTCCATGTATTCGAGGCTCGGCGAGATGGAAATCGCGCCGCGCAGATGCCGTCCCTCGCCGGGGAGGCTGGTGAAGTTCGGGAGTCCGTCGAGCGCGAGGTTCACCTTTCCCGAAGAGCCGCGGAACTTGTAGCGGCGTACTTCGTCGAGGAAGTCGCCAGGAAGCTCATTCGCATCCAGGAACTTCGTGAACGTCAGACGCGGATCGACGGACGAAGACACGATCCCCGCTTCGATCTCGTCTCCGTTTTCGAGCACGACTCCAACAGCCCGCCTGTTTTTCGTCAGAATCCGGCTCACGCCTGCTTTCGTTCGAATCTCCACGCCGGCCTCGCGCGCCGCCGCGGCAATGGCATTCGAGATCGCGCCCGTCCCGCCTTTGGCGAATCCCCACGATCGGAACGCGCCGTCGATCTCCCCCATGTAGTGGTGGAGCAGGACGTACGCGGTGCCCGGCGATCGAACACCCTGAAAGGTGCCGATGATTCCCGAAGCCGACATCGTCGCCTTCAGGACATCGGTCTCGAACCATTGGTCGAGGAAGTCGGCGGCGCTCATCGTCATGAGCTGCACGAGGCGATAGCGCGATTCGGCCGACATCGATTGAAACCGCCTGCCGATGCGGTACAACGCGCGAAGGTCGGTTGGAGCGAGCGAGAGCGGATCTGGCGCGCGCACGTCGAGCGTCGGCTTGACGAAGCGCGCCATGTCGATCATCGCCTTGCCGTATTCGTCGTAGGCTTCGGCATCGACGCGCGAATGGCGCAGGATTTCGCGGCGTGTGCGGCCGTGATCGTTCACCCGCCACAGGTAGTTGCCGTCCGGCATCGGCGTGAACGTGCCATCGAGCGGAAGCACCTCGAAGCCGTGGCGGGCGAGATCGAGGTCGCGGATGATCTGGGGTCTCAACAGCGAAACGACGTACGAACACACCGAGATGCGGAAACCGGGAAACACCTCTTCGGTCACCGCCGCCCCGCCAAGGACGTGGCGCCGCTCGAGCACGAGCACACGCCGCCCCGCACGCGCCAGATAAGCCGCGTGAACGAGCCCGTTGTGCCCGCCACCGATCACGATCACGTCGTAGCGCATCACGCTAGCTAGATCTTGAGATCTATAGATCTATAGATCTAAAGTTCCACGATTCTAGCTTCGATAATCCCCAACTATGCCCATCGGATCCGCATTCCACGAGCGCACGTTCCCGCTGTGCGAGAGCCTGAACTATCGCGACTGGGCCGGCTATTACGCGGTCAGCGCGTACGAAACGCATCACGAGCACGAATACAACGCCATCAGGAATGCCGCCGCGCTGATCGACGTCTCTCCGCTTTTCAAATACATGGTCAGCGGGCGCGATGCGACGAGGCTCGTGGATCGACTCATCACGCGCGACGCGACGAAGCTCGCCATCGGGCAGGTCGTCTATACGCCGTGGTGCGACGAGCAGGGAAAAATCATCGACGACGGCACGGTGTCGCGCCTCGACGAGCAGCGGTATCGCTGGACCGCAGCCGATCCGAGTCTGCGCTGGTTCATGCAGAATGGCGTGGGCCTCGACGTGTCGGTTGAAGATGTATCGGAGACGGTGGCGGCGCTCGCCGTGCAGGGGCCGACGTCCGCGGCGCTGCTGCAGCAGGTTGCCGAGGCCGATGTCTCGTCGCTGAAATATTTTCGCGTCACCAGCGGGAGCATCGCCGGTGTTCCTGTCGACATCTCGCGCACCGGATACACAGGCGACCTGGGATATGAAATCTGGATGCCGTGGGACCGCGCCACGCGCGTGTGGGATGCGCTGGTCGCGGCGGGAAACCGGTTCGACCTGTGCCCGGCAGGCATGCTGGCGCTCGACGTCGCCCGGATTGAAGCCGGCCTGTTGCTGATTGAAGTGGACTTTTTCAGCAGCCGCAAGGCGCTCATCCCCAGCCAGCAATATTCCCCGCTCGAGATGGGGCTCGGCCGGCTCGTGCAGCTCGAGAAGGCGCCTTTCGTCGGCCAGGCCGCGTTGCGCGGAGAGGCGGCGCGGGGCCCGGACCGGCAGATTGTCGGACTGGAAATCAGCTGGGAAGAAGTCGAAGCTTTGTACGAAAAGCTGGAGCTGCCGCCGCAGGTGCCCGCCACGGCATCACGCGTCCCCGTGCCTGTCTACCGCGATGGCACACAGGTCGGAAAGGCCACGTCCACGACATGGTCTCCGGTATTGAAGAAGATGATCGCGTTGGCAACCGTCTCCAGTGAGTCTGCGAAGGTGGGGAGCAGGCTTGAAATCGAAGTGACCGTCGAAGCGGTGCGCCACAAGGTGGGCGCGACGGTGGTGAAGACGCCGTTTTTCAATCCTTCAAGAAAAACGGCGTCTGTGTCCCAGCGATCTAGTTCACTTTAGTGGCAGTGAGATTTCCGCCGTTGATCGCAGTACCTGCCGCGTTCACTCGGCCGTTGTAAGTCGTGCCTCCGACCGTGAACGAGATCTGGTCGCCGTTCATCTTGCCGCCGCTAATCGCAGTGCCGCCGAGGTTGCCGGTGAGCATCTGGAATTCCTGAGTCAGCGTGAGGCTGCCCTGCGGGGTCTTCCACGTGCCCTGGACCTTTGCCGGGACGATCCACAGAAGCGCCGTGCACCAGCTCGAGCAGTTGTCGGTTACGGTGTCAGTCTGATCGGCCTGCCAGTCTTCCATCGTGAACGTGTTGGCGACGATGCGCGTTCCAGGCTTCAGGTTGAGCAGCGACGGCCGGAGCTGCATGTTGATGCTGGGCAGCAGGAACATCGTGATGACGGTGGCCTTGCTCAAATCGGCCTTGAAGAGATCTCCTTGTTCGAACGTCGCTTTCGCGGTGACCCCTTCCTTTTGTGCCGCATTCTTTGATAATTCGACCATGTCGGGGTTGAACTCGACGCCCTTCGCAGTCGCGCCGCGCTTGGCGGCGGTAATGACCGTACGGCCATCGCCCGATCCGAGGTCCATCACGTAATCAGTCGGTGTGACTTTCGCAATATCGAGCATGCGATCGACAAGCGCCTGCGGGGTGGGCACCCATACGACGTCTTTTCCGGGCTGACCAACACGCGGCTCAAACGGGGTCGCCGCCGGTGGGCCTGGTTTTGGCGGCGCCGGCGCCGTCGTCTGCGCGAATGCCGCGGTAGCGAACAGGATGAGAAAGAGGGCAGAGACCGGACGAAACACCTTCGATACATGCATGTGGCTGACTCCTAAGGGCGGTTATTGTATATCCACCTTTACGCCTGCGTCTGTCTCCCTGTTTAACCGGAGATCGACGACCCTCCCCGAAAAAGCTTATTGGACGGTGTTTTTCTCTTGACCGACCAAATTGGTCGGATATAAAGTGCTTCTGAAATTGAGACTCATTCTCAATTTGAATACCAACAATGCCCGCCAGATGCGTTCACACCTGGCGGGCGTACCGAACGCTGGTCAGGAGACCGTTCATCACACGCGTGGCGCAATGATGCGTCCGGCTCACACATTGTAGCCGTGCGACTGAGTCATCGCCACCACCGACGCCGGGAGTTAGCGATGGCTCGCAAGCAGAGGCACAAACATCACAGCAGGAAGTCCCGCTCCAACTGGGCCGTCATGGGCGCGTTCGTCGCCTCGGCGGCATTCGCGCCGCAAACCGCCGCAACCGTCGATGCTGCCGCGCTGACGCAGCAGCTGAAGTGGCTGCGGGTCGCGGTTCCCGGCGACGCCCGCAACGTTTACGCATCGCCGGCATCACCGATGCACGAAGACGCGAACCGCGTGCAGCAGACGCCGGGCGGTACTGAACGCCGCATCACATTCCAGATCCCTGCCGGCCCTCTCGGCGACGTGCTCCGGGAGATCGAAAAAATCTCCGGGCTCCACATCTCAATCGCCGACAACGCTATCGCCGCGATTTCTTCCGCAGGCGTGTCCGGTTCGTTTACGGCGATTGAAGCCGTCGCCCGCGCGGTCGCCGGTACCGATGTGGTGTCGCGCGTGACGTCGCCGAACAGCGTCTCGCTCGAGATTCGGCTGGCGTCCGAGTCGGTTGATGTGACCGGCTCGATCGATCAGCCGAGACCGTCTTCGCCGAAATACGTCGCGCCGCTCATCGAAGTGCCGCAGACGATCGAAGTGATTCCGCGCGAAGTGATGGAAGCGCAGGGCGTGACGACGTTGAGTGACGCGCTGCGGAATGTGCCTGGCATCAGCCTGCAGGCGGGCGAAGGGGGCGGCGCCTCGAACACGTCGGGCGACATGTTCAACCTGCGCGGCTTCAGCGCGAACAACAGCCTCTTCGTCGACGGCGTCCGCGATGACGGCTTGATGTCGCGCGATGTGTACAACCTGGAACAGATCGAAGTGTTCATGGGTCCCACGGGATCGGATGTGGGCCGGGGCAACGCGGCGGGCTACGTGAACATGCAGACCAAGACGCCCCACGCCGCGGGCGCATATATCGTCAACTACGGCTACGGCAGCGGCGATCTGAATCGCACGACGATCGATCTGAATCAGCCTCTGCGCCTCGGCGCGGACGGCGGATGGCTGAGCCATTCGGCCGCCCGGCTGAACGTGTTGTGGGAAGACGGAGGCGTCCCCGGCCGGGACGTCGTCGAGCGCGAAAACAAATCGATCGCGCCGTCGGTCGGATTCGGGCTGGGTACTCCGACGCGCGTCACAGCTGGAGTGCAAATCACCCGCCAGGACAATCTGCCGGACTACGGTATTCCCGGCGCCGCCTGGACCGAGACGCAGTTGGCGCCGACGACGGTGTTCGCCGAACATCCCGTCGATTCCGACAACTACTACGGCAGTTCCCCGTACGACTACGACAGGGTCGAGCAGGAAAGCGTGACGGCCAGGATCGAGCACGACGTCAACAGCAATCTGACGCTGCGCAATCAGATTCGCTACAACCGCACGTATCGCGAAGCGGTCATCACGACGATTCAGAATCCCGCCGCGTTCGTGCCCGAGACGCAAACCGTCACGGTTGCCCGGCAGGGCAACGAGCGCGAAAACGACATCGTGTCGAACCAGACGAGCTTGTCCACGCGATTCGTCGCCGGCCGGGTCCGTCACGCGTTGAATGCGGGCGTCGAGATCGCGAGCGAACAGCAGTTCGCGCCCACGCTGGGCGGGCTCGGCACGCGAAATCCCCCGAGCGTGAGCGTATACACGCCGAACCACCTCGATCCGGTCACGTCGTACAGCCCCGCGCGCACGCTGGCCTACTCCGATGGCAATACGTCCACCGTCGGCGTGTATGCCTTCGACACCGTCGAGCTCGGGTCGCGGTGGCAGCTCAGCGGCGGCCTGCGGTGGGAGTACTACGACGCCACGTTCAAGGCGGTCGATGCGGCAGGTGCGACGACGACCGATCTGAAGACGAGCGACGGCCTCATCAGCGGCAAGGCGGGCGCTCTATATCAGCTAGCGCCGGCCGCCAACGTCTATGTGTCGTACGGCTCGACCGTTACCCCGCCCGGCACGGCAAACTTCACGCTCAGCTCGCAGCCTAACAACCAGAACAACCCGAATGTCGATCCGCAGAAGTCCAGGAATTACGAGGTCGGAACGAAAATCGGCTTCTACGAAAACCGGCTGTCGCTGACGGGCGCCATTTTCCGGACGGACAACGAAAACGTGATCTACACCGTCGATGCCGCGGCCATTCCGCCGGTCTTCAATCAGGATGACGCGCAACGGGTCAACGGCGCGACGGTCGGGGCGCTTGGCTACATCAACCCGCGGTGGCAGGTGCTCGCCAGTCTCGGATACCTCGACACCCGGCAGATCAGCCAGAACCCGTTGAACAACGGCAACCGGCTCACACTGACGCCCGAATGGTCGGGCAGCCTGTGGACGACTTACGACTTCCCCAAGGGGCTTACGTTCGGGGGCGGCGTACGGTTCGTCGATGAGGTGTTCATCAACACCGTCAACACGATTGTCGCACCCGGTTTTGCGCTCGTGGACGCAATGGCGGAGTACGACTTCAATACGCACCTGACGCTGCGGCTCAACATCACGAACCTCACGGACAAGGTGTACATCAAGAACGTCAACAACAATGGCGGCCGGTACAACCCCGGCACGCCGCGAGCGGCGACCATCACGTCGAGCGTGCGCTTCTAGGAGCCGGAAATGCTGCTGGCAATTCCCGACCTCCTCAACGAAGAGCAGATCGCGACGGCGCGAACGCTGCTCCAGGAGGCCGAATGGGTCGACGGCAAGGTGACCGCCGGCCCGCAGTCCGCGCGCGCGAAACGAAACATGCAGCTGCCGGAAGGATCGGCTGTCGCGGAAGCGCTCGGCGACATGATCCTCACGGCGCTTCAGAGAAACCCGCTTTTCGTCTCTGCGGCCCTGCCGCTGCGGGTGTTCCCGCCGTTGTTCAACCGCTATCAGGGTGGTCATGCGTTCGGCAATCACGTGGACAACGCCATCAGGCAAATCGCCGGCACGGGACACCGCGTCCGAACCGATTTGTCTGCCACGCTTTTTCTCGCCGACCCGGAAGAATACGAAGGCGGAGAGCTGGCGGTCGAAGACACCTACGGCGTCCACAAGGTCAAGCTGCCGGCGGGCGACATGGTGCTGTATCCCTCGTCGAGCCTGCACAGCGTCACGCCGGTAACCAGCGGAGCGCGCGTCGCGTCGTTCTTCTGGGTGCAGAGCATGATTCGCGACGACGGACGGCGAACGCTGCTGTTCGATCTCGACATGTCCATTCAACAGCTGTCGCGGGACGTGCCCGCGCATCCTTCAATCGTTCAACTGACTGGCGTCTACCACAACCTGCTGCGCCAGTGGGCCGAGATGTGAGGCGCTCATGAAGCTGCGATCCGTGTTGTTCTGGCTCCACCTTGCGTGCGGCGTCGTCGCCGGCGCGGTCATTCTGATCATGTCGGTCACCGGCGTGCTGCTGACCTATCAGCGGCAGATCACGGCGTGGGCGGACATGCGCGGGTACCACCGTGAGGCGCCCCCGCCGGAAGTGCAGCGCCTCCCTGCAGACGCGATGCTCGCGAACATCAAACGCGCGCATCCGGATGTGTCGCCGACAGCCATTCTGATCAGGTCGGATCGCACGGCGCCTGCGTCGGTCACTATCGGCGCTGGGCGGCAGATGTTCGTCAACCCGTACACCGGCGAGCTGCTTGGCGAAGGCAACGGTCAGGGCGTGCGCGACTTCTTCCGCACGATGGTCGAGTGGCATCGATATGTGGCGATGTCGGGACCCAGCCGGCCGACCGGACGCGCGATTACCGGCGCGTCCAATCTCATGTTCCTCTTCATCGTCGTCAGCGGGTTGTTCTTGTGGTGGCCGCGCACGTGGACGTGGTCGGCGATTCGAAACATCACCTGGTTCCGCCGGGGCCTGCCGGGTAAGGCGCGCGATTTCAACTGGCACAACACGATCGGGTTCTGGTCGGCTGTGCCTCTCGCGATCATCGTCGCAGGGGGAGTGGTGATTTCGTATCCGTGGGCGACGGCGCTCGTGTATCGCGCGTATGGTGAGCAACCGCCCGCGCCCGCCGGAGCGGCGGCTGGACGCGGCGCCGGTCCGGCCCGAGGCGGCGGCGCTGGAGGCGCTCGTGAAGGGGGGGCGGCCGCCGACGGACGGCGCCGCCAGCAGGCGCCCGAGGAACCGGGAGCGCCGATCGACACGCTCATCGCGCGTGCTGAATCGCAGGTGACTGGATGGAAAACGATCAGCGTGGCGTTGCCCGCTGCCAATGCCCCGCGCGTCGTGCTGACACTCGACGCAGGTGATGGCGGCCAGCCGCACAAACGCGCGACGTTGACGCTCAACAGACAAACCGCTGAAGTCGAGCGCTGGGAGCCGTATTCAGCTCAATCGGCAGGGCGCCGCGCCCGTACCTGGCTGCGGTTCGCGCACACCGGTGAAGTCTACGGGCTCCCCGGACAAACCGTTGCCGGTATCGTGACCGGCGGCGGAGCAGTGCTCGTGTGGACGGGAATAGCGCTCGCGTTGCGCCGGCTGTTCGCGTGGCGGAAGCGCGGGCGCACTGAACTTCAGAAGGCGGCGTAATAAGGGGGTCAGACCCTGTTTTTACGAAAAACGTAAAAACAGGGTCTGACCCCCTTTTGCTAGGCCGGCACGCTTACCTTGTTTTCGCGATCCCAGTTGCGGTGGCGGGCGATCGCTTCGACGAACGCTTTACCGACGCGGGACAGTTGCTGATCCGTCCCGGTGATGAGCGCCGGATCATCATCGGCATCCAGCGCTGGCGCGATGGCGGAGGCCCGCAACAGGTTCACTCCGGCGCCAGTTGCCGCAACAGCTTTGCAGTGTTTGTAGGCCTCGTTGACGAAGTGGATCGCGTCCGCTTCCCGAGCCAAGGCGTCCGCACTTACCTTACCCCCGACGACATACACGGCGTCGAAGACCACTGAGGCAGCCGTCAGGAAACTCTGATCGACCTGGACCTTGGTTCCGCCCGCTCCGGTAATCGTGCCGAGCTTCGGAGCGATGACCTTTACGGTCGCGCCGCCGCCGGTCAGCGCCTTCTTCATCGCCGCAAGTGAGTCGTCATCGAATCCCTCAGCGGCCAGAATAGCAACCCGGCGCGTTTCGATCGTGTCCTTGATTGTTCCCGCCATGCTCAGCGCGTCCGATTTCGTGACCGTGCGATTGAAGCCGGTCACCGGCGCGCTTTTCGTTGGTTGAAAGTCCTTTGGATCGGCGTCCGCCGGGACGCTCATATTGAGCGGTCCGTCGATTCGGGCCGGCACGGCGATGCCGAGCCCGTCAGCAACGCGCGTCGCCAGGTCGCCGCTCACCTGCGACAGCATATAGACCACACGCTCGCGAATCGACGGTACTTCTACTTTGCCGAGCTCGAAGCGCAGGGCATTCACCAGGTGATTCTGCTCCGCGGGCGATTGGCTGTTGAAGAACAGCGTGGCCTGGCTGAAGTGATCGAAGAAGCTGCGGCTGCGCCCGCGCACTTTCGGGCCGGTGACGGGCGCCGCGTAGCTGACGAACCCGCCCTGTTTGAGGCCTGCCTGAAATGGACATCCGCCGCCGAGGGAGTTCGGCTGGTAGGAAACGCGCCCCGAGTTGATCGTCTGCCGCATGTACCCGTCGCGCTGGTTGTTGGAGACCGGCGCGATCGATCGGTTGATCGGAATCTCGTGAAAATTCGGGCCGCCGAGCCGGATCAGCTGCGTGTCGGTGTATGAAAACAGCCGCCCCTGAAGGAGCGGATCTTCGGTGAAGTCGATGCCCGGCACGATGTGACCGGGATGGAACGCGACCTGCTCGGTTTCGGCGAAGAAATTGTCCGGGTTCCGGTTCAGCGTGAGCTTTCCGATGCGCCGGACCGGTACGAGCTCTTCGGGGATGATCTTGGTCGGATCGAGCAGATCGAAACCCAGCTTGTCTTCGTCTTTCTCTTCGACGATCTGCACGCCGAACTCGTATTCCGGAAAATGTCCGCCTTCAATCGCCTCCCACAGATCGCGCCGGTGGAAGTCGCCGTCCTTGCCGGAAATCTTCTGTGCTTCGTCCCACGCGACTGAGTGCACGCCGAGCAGAGGCTTCCAATGGAATTTCACGAATCGTGCCCGCCCCTTGTCGTTGACGAAGCGGAACGTATGGATGCCGAATCCCTCCATCATCCGGAAGCTGCGCGGAATGGCGCGATCGGACATCGCCCACATGATCATGTGCATCGATTCGGGCATCAGCGAGACGAAATCCCAGAAGGTGTCATGTGCCGATGCCGCTTGAGGAATTTCGTTGTGCGGCTCTGGCTTCACGGCATGAATCAGATCGGGAAACTTGATCGCGTCCTGGATGAAAAACACCGGGATGTTGTTGCCGACGAGATCGAAAATCCCTTCCTGCGTGTAGAACTTCACGGCGAAGCCGCGCACGTCGCGCGCGAGGTCGGAGGAACCCTTCGAGCCCGCCACTGTCGAGAACCTCACGAACACCGGTGTCTTCACCGACGGGTCCTGAAGGAAATGCGCGCGCGTGTAGGGCGCCATCGATTCGTATACCTGGAACACACCGTGCGCCGCCGCGCCGCGGGCATGTACGATGCGCTCCGGAATACGCTCGTGGTCGAAGTGCGTGATTTTTTCGCGGAAGATGAAGTCCTCGAGCAGCGTGCTGCCGCGCTCGCCGGCCTTCAGCGAGTTTTGATTGTCGTTGATGGCAGTTCCCTGATTGGTCGTCAGCGTCGTGTCGGCCGGATCGTCGGTAAAGCGAACCAGCGCGTCGACCTTGGCGTTGCTGGCGGCGCGTGCACGCGTCGCTTTGGGGGCATTTGTTGCTTTCTTACGAACCGTCTTTTTTGCCATGCGGCCTCCGTGAGCTGTTAAGGGGGAGCGGCGTTAAGAGAACAAGAAGTGTCTCAACTGGAAACAGTGTTTCTATTCCGGAGGTGTGCGTGCTACACGCGCAGCGTCAGCACGCCGAGGCCGATCAGGCCGCTAAGAACGAGGTAAGTAGCAACGAGATAGTTGAGGAGCCTGGGAAATACGAAGATCAGAATGCCGAAAATAATCGCCAGCACCGGACTCAGACTCGCCGCGGTAAACACCATATAACCTCCTGAACGCGTTCATCATCGCAAGTCTCGTGCCTTGGCCCTGAGCTTGCACTTCATGGGTGCATTTGGAGGTACTCATGCTGAGAGAGAAGACTGCTCAAATGGCCCTGAGCCTGGCCGCGGCGGCGATGTTGTCGATCCCGGCTGCCGCTCAGGCACAGGCGTGGAACTATGTCGATCCGATTCCGTCGGGCACTACGGTTCAGGTTCGCACCAACGAGACGATCGACGCGCAGGCGACGGACGGACGTATTTATCGTGGGACGATCGAAAACGACGTGCGCGATACGAACGGGAACCTGGCAATCGCGAAGGGCTCGACGGCTGAGCTCGTCGTGCGGCGCGGGCCCGATAACGAGCTCGTGCTGGATCTCGATTCGGTGACGGTGAATGGCCGCCGCTATGGCGTGGATGCAACGCGCAACCGTGTTGGCACGAGCGGTGTCGACGTCCGCAACAGCGGCATCGGCGCGAACAAAGAAACCGCCCGCAACGTCGGCGGCGGCGCGCTGCTCGGCGGGATTCTCGGGGCGGTCATCGGCGGCGGCGATGGCGCCGTAGCTGGGGCGGCCGCAGGCGCGGCGGTTGGCGCGGGCGCGCAGATTCTGACGAAAGGGCGCCGGGTGAACGTTCCGGCGGAATCGCTGATCAGCTATCGCCTACAGAGTGATCTGAACCTCGACGTGCAGGACAGCGGCTACGATCGGGAAGGCAATCACTACCACAAGTACGACTAACGCACGAAAGGGCAAAGGGTAAGAGGCAAAGGGTAATTGCCCCTCGCCCCTTGCCCCTCACCCCTATCTATGTCTTTCCTATACCTGTTCCTGAAGCAGGGACACCGTGTTCTGCACCACCTTGTACAGCAGCGGCCGGTTGCGCCATTTCTTCAGCGTCACCTGCTCGCAGCCCGCCATATCCTCGAGAAAAATGCCTTCGAGCTTCGCGGCGAGAGCCCGGTCCATCCAGCAGACGTTGTTCTCTTCGTTGTGCGCGAACGACCGGCTATCGAAGTTGGTCGTGCCCACGGTTGACCACACGCCGTCGACGACCATCGTCTTCTGGTGGAGCATCGTGTGGTTGTATTCGTAGATGTGGATGCCGGCTTTCAGAAGCGGTCCGTAGAGGCGGACGCTGTTCTGACGCGCCATCCAGTTGTCGTTGCACACGCCGGCAACCATGATGCGCACGTCCACGCCGCGCCGTTTCGCGGCCATCAGCAGATCGATGGCCCCCTGATCGGGAACGAAATACGGATTGGCGATGTAGATCGTGCGACGCGCGGCGGCAATCGACAGATAGTAAAACGTGCGCGCCGTCGATGCGCCGGTCTCCGGCGAGCTGAGGATCGTCTGCACCGCGAGCGTCCCCTGCGGCTCGATGGGCGGATAAAACTCGAACCCGGTGATCAGCTCGCCGGTCGCCTGCAGCCAGTTGTGCGCGAACCCGGTCTGCAGAGGCACCACGGCCGGGCCTTCCATGCGTATCTGAATATCCCGCCAGTGCTGCTTGTCCTCGGCGTCGCCCATCCAATGGTCGGCGATGCCAGCGCCGCCGGTGAATCCGATTCGTCCGTCGATGAGCAGCGACTTCCGGTGAGTGCGGTTGTTGAAACGGCCGAGGCTGTACGGCCGGACCGGGTTATACCAGGCGAGCTGGCAGCCGCCGTCCTGAAGAATGTGCAGGATCTCGTCGCCGATCGTCGATGACCCCACGGCATCGAGCAGAATCTTTACGCCAATCCCGGCTTTTGCCCGCGTGGCGAGCGCTTCCGCGAAGCGGCGTCCGATGTCGCCCGCCCAGTATATGTATGCCTCCACGGTCACTGAATACTGTGCGTCCGAGATGGCCTTCAGCATGGCCGGATAGAACTCGTCGCCGTTGTTGAGAATCTCAATCGTGTTCCCCGGCAATATCGGGATGCCGGTTGCTCCCACCATCGTGGTGAGGAACTCGCTGTCGCCTACGCTGAACTCGTGTTCGAGTCCTACGCGCGGCGGCACTTCCCGCGGCCATGCGACGAAGGCAAATACGGCCATCAGACCCGTTCCGATCGCCCACCCCCAGTTGTCGTAGACCAGGGCAACGACGCCAGCGCCCGCCCACATCCACCACGCGAAGATGATCTGGCGCACCCTTGCCCAGAAGGTGCGAACGCCAATCTGCCGGCGCAGGTTCGGGTGCTGATGCAGGCCAGCCCGCCACCGCCTCGGCACGCGACGGCGTAGCCGCCGAGGGAAGGCGAACGCGGGACGGGGCTGACGGAACGCGTGAGCGCGCTGATTGGCCATGTGATTGGGCGCCTGTGCAAACCGGATTCCAAGGCATGTCTATTGCTTTTGTCCATACGGAATTCTCTTATATGTATGACTTCGATACATAAGCTGACGACAGCAAAGGGTGACCTGCCGCCGGACCCGCCCGCCGAGGTGACCCTGATGGACGGTGTCGACCCTCGCACGGCGGCGCTCATCGTTATCGCGCTCGGCGTCACGATTTTTCTCCTCCAGTACATGGAGGCGCTGCTCGCGCCTTTTGCGTTCGGCCTGCTGCTTTTCTATGCGCTCGATCCCACGGTGGATGCGATGGAGCGCATCAAGATTCCGCGGTGGCTCGGTGCCGCGCTCGCCCTCATCTTGAGCATGGGCACGATCGGCGGCAGCGCCTACGCGCTCCAAGACGAGGCGCTGACGGTCATCAACCAGTTGCCCACGGGCGCTCGTCGCATTTCGGAGCTTTTCGAGCGGAAGCCGCGCGACCAGCCGGGACCGCTCGACAAGGTCGAGCAAGCCGCACAAGAGCTCGCAAAAACCGATACGGCGAAGCCTGCTCCTGGCGTTGTGCGTGTCCAGGTTGAAGAGCCGCGCTTCACAGCGAGCGGGCTCCTGTGGTCCGGCTCGATAGGCGCAATCACCGCGCTCAATCAGCTCGTCATGATCTTGTTCCTGACGTATTTCATTTTGCTGTCGGACAAAATGCTTCGAAGAAAATTCGTCGAGTTCGCCGGCCCGACGCTGTCGAAAAAGAAGCTGACGGTGGAGGTGATCGACACCATCTCGTCGCAAATTGGACGGTTCCTCATGGTGCAGATCTTCACGAGCGCTGTGGTGGGAGTGGTGACGTGGGCGGCGCTCGCCTATTTGGGTCTGCAACAGGCACCGCTGTGGGGGCTGCTTGCCGGCATTTTCAATTCCATTCCCTACTACGGGCCGATCCTGGTCAGCGGTGCATTATCGCTTGTGGCCTTTCTTCAGTTCGGCACGCTGTCGATGATGCTGCTCGTCGCCGGCGTGACTCTCCTCATCACGTCGCTCGAAGGTTGGCTGCTCACGCCCATGTTGATGGGCAAGGTCGCGTCGATGAACCGTGTCGCCGTGTTCGTCGGTCTCCTGTTCTGGAGCTGGGCGTGGGGCGTGTGGGGGCTGCTGCTCGCGGTGCCGATGATGATGTCGATCAAAGTCATCTGCGATCACGTGGACGACCTGAAGCCTATCGGCCGATTTCTCGACGAATAGGCACGAGCTCCCGGCTACAGGCTATCAGCTACTGGCTACTGGCTAGCTACCGGCCACTGGCTACCGGCTACTGGCTAGGAAGCCAGCCATGCTAGAGTTTTGGGGCATGAAATCAGCTCTTGTTGCCCTGGTGTCGGTGTGCGCAGCGTTCGTCGTCGCGTTTGCGCTCGGCGACGCCGCCACTGCGCAGTCAGCCGACGGTCCGTCTTACGCGTCAACAGGCGAGCTCATCCGCCCGGCAAACTTTCGCGAGTGGATGTTCGTGACATCGGGGCTCGGCATGACCTACAACCAGCCGGCGCAGGGCGCTCCCGCGCGCACGCCGAATTTCACGAACGTCTACGTCAATCCATCGTCGTATCGGTCCTATGTGAAAACCGGCGAGTGGCCTAACGGGACGATGTTCATCCTCGAGATCCGCGCGTCAACGAGCGAAGGCTCCATCAATAAGGGCGGCCATTTCCAGACCGATCTCGTGGTTATCGAAGCATCGGTGAAAGATGCGCGTGGTCAGTGGGCCTACTTCGATTTCGGGCGCGACATGAAGACGCAGGTGAACGCCCTGCCGACGACAGAACGTTGCTACGCCTGCCATCGCGACAATGGCGCGGTGGACAACACGTTCGTCCAGTTCTATCCAACGCTGCTCGACGTTGCCCGAAAAATGGGCACGTTAAAGCCCTCCTTTACTGGCACCGCCGCCGGGCACTAAAAACGCTAAAACAGGGGTCGGGTGTGATTTTCACCACCCGACCCCTATTTAGTTCAGTTGGGCCTGTGACTTGCATGTTCCTCCCCCGGGAGGAGATGCGCATGAAGGCGATGCTCGCGAATACGTTCGGAATGGTCGTGCTCACGGCGGCAGTGGCGAGCACACAGACCACGGCGCCAGCCCAGAATCAGCAGAACTCGACGACGTTCAAAGGCTGTCTGCAGGGTGACAGCACCAAAGGTTTTGCCCTCCTGGCCGCTACCGGCGATGGATCCGGAGGCGATCAAAAAGGGCAGACGATGACCTACAAGGTGCTCGCGCCTTCGGGAATCGATTTGTCCCGGCACGTCAACAAAGTGGTGGAAATCACTGGCGCCGTCTCCAAGGATCCGGCGAAGAGCGGGTCGATGCCCGCCCCCGTAACGGACTCGGTTCGCAGCACAGGCGGCGCGGGCGGTACCGGCAAGCCCGGCGAAAATACGGCCTTCTACTACGCAAACGGCACGCTCACCGCGAAGTCGATTCGCGAGGTGGCTCCGACGTGCGCGGTACGATCCGCGCCCGACACGGACAAGAAACAGTAATGAGACCGCGCCTGTTGTTCATCTCATCGGCGCTGCTGATGGCGGCGGCATGCCGCGCTCCAGTCATCACAACCGATCCCGGCATCAAGGCCGGTGGCACGATCGCGGGCATCGTTCGCACGACCGAGGGCGCAACTCCGCTCGTCACGAGGACGGTTACCGTGATCAACGTCAAGACCGGCCAACGATTCCAGACGACAACCGGTGTCAACGGCGGATACACCATCAAGGTTCCCGACGAAGGGCGTTACCGCATCGAGCTCGAACTGCGCGACGGGGAAGTGATCGCCAAAGGGCCTGAAGAAACCGATGTCAACAACGGCGATCTGGATCCGGGCCGCGACTTCGAAGTAACGCGGAAATGAACCACGCGTAGGTCAAGGCCCGAAAAGGCCGATCTCGTGAGCAGTCGCGCGGTAACATAGCCGCGTCCAATCGACCCATGTTTCAACACAAGAACTTGACGCTTGCATCGGCCTTCTCCGACGCAGAGCGCCTGAGCCTCGCCCTCGAGGCCGCGCGCCTCGGCGACTGGAGCTGGGACCCGGCGACCGACATCGTCACCATGTCTGCTCGCGCGGCGGAGATTTTCGACATCCCTCCCGGGCCGGTCATGACCTGGGCGGCCATGCGCGAGCTTCTTCATTCGGCGGATCGCGAGCGTGCGCGCATTGCGGTGGAGCGCGCCATCACCGAGCGCTCCAACTACGACATCGACTACCGCATTACGACGATCGCGGGAGAAAAGTGGGTCGCCGCGCGTGGGCACGCGGCCTACGCCGAAGACGGCCGGGTGCTGGGCATGCTGGGGATTGTTCAGGACATCACGGAACAGGTGCGCACGAAGGAGATGATGCAGCAACACGCTGATGCGCTCACTGTCGTGAATCGCGTGGGCGTCATGCTCTCGGCTGAGCTCGACCTGCAGAAGCTGGTGCAGGCGCTCACCGATGCGGCAACGAAACTCTCAGGTGCTCAGTTCGGATCGTTCTTCTACAACGTGCTCGACGAGGGCGGCGGGTCTTACATGCTCTACACGTTGTCGGGCGTCGATCGGAAGCACTTCGAGCGCTTCCCGATGCCTCGCGCGACGTCTCTCTTCGGGCCCACCTTCCGGGGCGAGGGGATCATCCGCCTCGCCGACGTGACGGCGGACCCGCGATTCGGCAAGAACGAACCCCACTTCGGCATGCCGCGTGGTCATCTGCCCGTGCGCAGCTACCTCGCCATTCCGGTGATGAGCCGATCGGGGGACGTGCTGGGCGGCCTGTTCTTCGGCCATGCGGCGCCAGATGTTTTCACCGAAAGCGCCGAACGCATCGTCGCCGGGCTCGCCGCGCAGGCCGCCGTCGCCATCGACAACGCGCGGCTCTTCGACGCCGTGCAGAAGGCACGCGAGTCGGCGGAAGTCGCGAACCGCCTCAAAGACGAGTTTCTCGCAACGGTGTCGCACGAACTGCGCACGCCGCTGAATGCCGTGCTCGGCTGGACCGCGCTGCTCCGGAGCACGAACATGGACGAGACACGCCGCGCGAAAGCGCTGGAGACGATCGAGCGGAACGCGCAGCTGCAGCAGAAAATCGTCGAGGACATTCTCGATGTGTCGCGGATCGTGGCCGGACAGCTCCGGATCGACAGGGATCCGATGCCGTTCCGCCCCGTCGTCGAGGCAGCTGTCGAATCGGTTCGTCCGTCAGCAACCGGGAAAGGGATTCACATCACGGTCGAGCTCGACGACGACCCCGCGATCATCATCGGCGACCAGGCGCGCCTCCACCAGGTGGTGTGGAACCTGCTGTCGAACAGCATCAAGTTCACCCCCGAGGGGGGCTCCATGCGCGTCACGCTGACGGTCATGGAATCGCGCGTCGAGCTGGTCGTGTCGGATACGGGCGTCGGCATCGCCCCGGATTTTCTTCCTCACGTGTTCGACCGGTTCCGGCAGGGGGATGCGCGGGTGACTCGCATACACGGCGGTCTCGGCCTCGGCCTGGCGATCGTGCGCCACCTTACCGAGATGCACGGTGGCACTGTGGCCGGAGTGAGCGCCGGCGAAGGGAAAGGCGCGACGTTTGTCGTGCGCCTTCCAACCGCCTAGCCGGCCTGAATCTTTCCGAGAACCGTCGCTCCGTCGGCCATCGCGAAGCGCGGCGTGGTGATGTCGCCTTCGACGCGGCCGCTCGCCTGAAGCTCGACCTTCTCGACCGCTTTGACGTTGCCTTTTACGTTGCCGCTGATGGTCACCGTCTTGGCGAGCAGGTCGGCCTTGATCGTGGCGTCGGGGCCTATTGTCAGCGTATGGCCGCCGAGCTCGATGGAACCGTGAACGTCGCCATCGATCGTCAGATCTTCGTCGCTCACGACCTTGCCTTCCACTCGTACCGCCTTGCCGATCCATGCCACCATACGGCGCTCGTTGGAGGTTGCGGGTGATTTCAAGTCTGTGCCATTCGACATGTGGGTCATCCTACAATGGTCGGGTTGATGAACCGATGCGCATTTTTGTAATCGCGCTGGTACTGATATCGGCAGTTCCCGAGCGGAGCCTCAGCGCCCAGGCTCAGTGCGGCGATAAAGATCCGGAAATTTCCATTAGTGTCTGCTCTTCCGTCATCCAGGAAGGCCGGGTCAGGGGGCGCGAGCTTGCCGCCGCCCATGCGTCCCGAGGTATCGCCTACGTCACCCTGCTCGATTATGACCGCGCCCTGCAGGACTTTGACGAGGCGATCCGCATCGACCCGACCTTTACGGCGGCGTTCGCCAACCGCGGCGCGGTCTATGGCGCGCGCCAGGATTTTGACAAGGCGATAGAAGATTTCACCCGGGTACTGAAACTCAATCCGCGCTCAGCCCCGGCATTTGCCGACAGGGCGGGAATGTACCGCCTGAACGGGCAGAACGAGGAAGCCCTACGCGATTATAGCGAAGCGATCCGCCTCGATCCGAAGTTCGCGGAGGCGATCCTGAACCGCGCGGTCGTCCTCGCGGGCACGCAGCGCTGCGCGCAGGCGATAGCCGATTTCACGCGCGTGGTCGAGCTGAACCCGAGCGAAGCGATTGCGTTCATCGATCGCGGCGTGTGTCATGAAGCGGCCGGACGCGACGATCTCGCGCTGGACGATTTCTCAGCACATCTTCAACTCGAGCCGCGATCGCAATTCGGACTCGAGCGCCGGGCGGCGCTGCACTTCAGGGCCGGAAGATACGATCGCGCGATGGCCGACTACGCGACGGCGCTCGTGGTGAACCCGAGCTCAGCCACGGCGTTGTACGGACGGGGAATCGTGAAAATGCGCACTGGGGATGTGAAGGGCGGCACGCAGGACGCCGATACCGCTGCCGCCATGCGCCCGCGTGTCGCCAACGAGATGGCCGCGCGCGGCGTAAAGCCCTAGTCGTCGTCGCCGCCCGGGTTCAGCTCACCGACGAGGAGTTCGGCGTCGGCGTACAATACGCAGGTTATCTCGTGAGCCCTGCGCCGACCATCCAGTATTCCTCGATCCTTCCATCAAGCCTTCGCGGGAGATCGCCGGACCCTCTTCGCTTTCTGGAGACGCTTGCTGAAAGCGGAAACTTCGTGCCGTTTTTTCTCGGCCGGCAGCGCGCGATCCTGCTGAACCGTCCCGACTATGTCGGCACGGTCCTCGTGTCGTGCGAGTCGAAGTTTCAGAAGGGTGACGCAACGCGGCGCGCGCGGAGCCTGCTTGGCGACGGACTGCTGACGGCGGCCGCCGAGCTCAACAAGGAACGACGCAAGATCATCCAACCCGCGTTCGCCCGCCAGCACCTGGAGGCGTGTGCCTCGGTCATCGTCGCGCGGGCGCGCGCGATGTGCGGCCTCTGGAACGACGAAGAAATCGTGGACGTGACGCACGCGCTCGCGGAGCTGACGTTTGGCATCGTTGGCGAGACGATCATCGGCGCGCGGACCGCGGACGAGTTCGAGGAGGTCCGGAGCGCGGTGTCCGATGCCACCGAGTCACTCGATCCGTTGATGACGCTCGTCGCGCCGCTCACGCGAGTTCGCCGCGCGCGTGCGCGTCTTCGCGGCGCCGTCGAGCGTCTGCTTCGCCGCGCATCGGACAGCGCACGGAAAGGCAGTCTGCTTGCGTTGTTAGACGCGCACGAACCCGAGAGCGGCATGCCGTCGCAACAGCGTGTTGATGACGTGCTCACGATCCTCCTGGCCGGCCACGACACGATTACGAGCGCGCTCACCTGGGCGCTGTGCCTGTTGTCACTGCATCCAGCCTGTGAATCGGCCATGCGGCATGAATTGGACTCGGTGCTGGGCAACCGTGACGCCACGGCAGACGACGTGCCGCGTCTCGTGTACACGCGCGCGGTGCTTGCAGAAGCGCTGCGGATGTATCCGCCCGCGTGGGTTCTCGCGCGTCAGGCGGTCGAGCCGCACGAGTTCGAAGAAGGGACGGTTCCGTCGGGAGCGGTAGTTCTCGTGAGTCAATACCTGCTGCACCGCGATGCGCGCTACTTCGCCCGCCCGGGGCAGTTCGATCCTGATCGATGGTCGCCGCACGGACAGCAGGCCATCACGCGCTTCGCGTTTTTCCCTTTCGGCGCGGGATCGCGATCGTGCATCGGCGAATCGTTTGCGTGGATGGAAGGGGTATTTCTCCTTGCGACCGTCTGCCGTCAGCGGCGGCTGCGTCTCGAGAACGACGTCTTTCCGGCGGTCGAGCCGCGCATCACGCTGCGGCCGCGCGGCCACGTCCGGATGCGCGTGTGCTCCTAGTTTTTGTTCGCGATGTATCCACGCCGGGCGCGGACGCGCAGCTCCGGGTTCGACGTGCGAACGCGAATGCTGCGATACGTGCCGTCGGGGGGGCGGGGCGTGTGGTAGCCGAGCACGTATTGGCTGTTCAGCTCCTCGGCGATGCGCGCTGTAGCTGCGTCGAGTTCCGCTGTTTCGTGGACGAGCAACGTGTTGCCACCGCTGCCGCCGGTGATTTCGTTCAACGCGCTGACATTGACCGTCTCGTTGATCGCGCGCCTGGCCGGCGGATCGAGCGCAATGGCGTACACGAACGCATCGCTTCGGACGAGCGCCGCCCGCACTTCGCGCAGCGTGGCGTCGCTGGCCGTGTCGGCGCCGTCGGAAATGATCAGCACCGAAGAGCGATGTTTCGTCCGCGTGTTCATCATCGGCAGCGTGGTGAGCACCGCGTCGTACAGCGCGGTTGATCCCGTCGGCCGCAACGTGTCCATCGCTTTTCTGACGACGTCGGGGGTCTGGGTCCAACTGGTGACGGGAATCGGCGCGTGGTTGAACGCGACGACAGAGAACTCGTCGTTGTCGTCCAGCAGATCAAAGAGAAAATGTTCGACGGCCAACCGCGCGTCGATCAGGCGCTGGCCGATCATGCTGTCGCTCACGTCGAGCAGCACCGCAAGGCTCACCGGCACGCGCTCGTTGCTGAATTGAGTGATGTCCTGCCACTCGCTGTTTTCGTAGATTTCAAAGGCTTCGCGGGGAAGCCCGGTCACGAGGTGGCCGTCGCGATCGACGACGGTGGCCGTGACGCTGATCAGGTCCACGCCGGATTTGAACCGGGGCGACCGCTCCTGCGCGGATAGCGTCAGCGCCGCCCCGAGCAGGAGGATCGCGACCGTCCAGCGTCGATCTTTTGTAATCGGCCCGACCGGCACACGACCGCGACCGATTGGCATGCGGGAACAGTCTAACGAATATCCACCGATCCCGATCCTGTTTTCACGCGAACCATGTTGCCGCCGCCCCTGACCGTGCCCTGGACGTGGTTGCGCCGCATTTGGCCTTGCACGGTGACGGGCTGCGAGGTGGAAATGGACCCCGAGCCTGTGCGTGCGTCGAGGGTATACGCCGCGTCGGCGGGCAGGTTCAGCACGACATCGCCCGAGCCGGTACTGACCTGAACGTCTCCGCGAGCGGTCTGCGTCACCTCCACGTCGCCGCTCCCGGTTTGCGCACGGACTTCACCGCCAACCGACGCCGCGCGGATGTCGCCGCTGCCGGTCTGCGCCGAGAGGCTGCCGCCTGTGCGCTCGATGCGAATGTCGCCCGAGCCGGTCTGCGCGCGAATCGCGCCGTCGACGCTGCCGATCATCTGGTCGCCCGACCCGGTGCGCGCCTCGATCTGCGTGTTGGGCGGCACGACCAGCTCGTAGCTGATGCTGACGTTGTTGTATCGCCGGTCGCCCTGCGTGTCGCCGATTCTGATGACGTTGCCCTCCTGAACGACGGGAGGGGTGGTTTCGATGAAGCGCACGCGTTCGGCGGGGGTTTGATCCGAGTCGCTGGACGGGCCGGCGCTGATGCGGCCAGTCAGTTGAACGCGATCCACGGTCCCGACGCGAATCTGAATATCACCCGACCCGGTGCGCACGCTGAGGTCGACGGGGCCGCTGACGGTGAGCGTCCGCTCGAAGCTGCCCCGCACGCGCGCGGCCTGGGCTGCCACGCTGATCACATCACAGCCCGCCAGTGCCGTTACGCACGCCATCAGAGTCGTCAGCCGCAGGAACCTGTTCATCGAAACCTCCAGATGGGAGTTATACGCGCCAACCCGACCGTTGGTTGCGTGGGTTTGGACGATTTCTGCGTTCTGTCGGTTGCCTTTTTGGCCTGCCGTCGTTGTTTTACGCCGCAACTATCATTTGCAGAGGCGTTTAGATGCGAGAGTGCCTGGAAAGCTACGGATTCCGTACTTACAATTCCTGCAGGATGAACCAGGATCGTAATGGTGACGCGTAAGCCATTCGGCAGCATGCCCGACGGCCCTCCGGTCGAGATGCTCACTTTTTCCGCCGGCGGTCTCGAGCTCGGCGTGATCACGTACGGCGGCATCATCGTGTCGCTGACCGCACCCGACACGCGAGGCGCCCCGGCCAATGTCGTCCTCGGATTCGACCGCCTCGAGCACTATTTCGACTCGTCTCCCTACTTCGGCGCGGTCGTTGGGCGATACGCCAACCGCATCCAGGGCGCGCGGTTTTCGATCGACGGCGTGGAGCATCACGTCACGCCCAACGACCCGCCGAATCATCTCCATGGCGGGCGAAGGGGATTCGACAAGCGCCTGTGGCAGGCGGAAGCCTCGGGCGACGCCGCCGTCATTCTGCGGCGCCAGAGCGCGGCTGGCGAAGAAGGGTATCCCGGAACCGTCGACGTGGAAGTTCGCTATCTGCTCGGCGAGCGCGGCGATCTGACGGTCGAATACGAGGCGGCCGCCGATGCGCCGACACACGTCAATCTCACGCAGCATTCATATTTCAATCTGCGCGGGACTGGAGACGTGCTCGAGCACGTCCTTTCGATCAACGCGAACGCGTATCTGCCGGTGGACGAGCACCTGATACCCGCCGGCGTTGCGCCGGTCGCCGGCACTCCCTTCGACTTTCGCGAACCTTCCGCGATCGGCAAGCGCCTCGGCGACAATCACGAGCAGTTGAGGCGCGGCGGCGGATACGATCACAATTTCGTCCTGAATCGATCCGGCGCGCCGCTTTCCCTCGCGGCGCGGGCGAGCGAGCCATCCAGCGGGCGCACCCTCGAGATCAGCACGACCGAGCCGGGGCTCCAGTTCTACTCGGGCCAGGCGGTGGGGCGCCGCGGCTTCTGTCTCGAGCCGCAGCATTATCCGAATTCCCCCAACAGGCCCGAGTTCCCGCCCACCTTGCTGCGGCCCGGCGAGCGCTACCGGTCTCGCACGCGATACACTTTTGGCAGGTAAATCATGCGCATACGAGTCTCGCATCTGAAGGAACGAAAGCAGCGCCACGAAAAGTTCGCGATGCTCACGGCGTACGACGCGACGATCGCGCGCCTGCTCGAGCGCGCCGGGGTCGACGTGCTGTTGGTCGGCGACTCTGTGGCGACGGCTGTGCTCGGCTACGATACGACGCTCCCCGTGACGCTCGACGTGATGGTGCACCACACGGCGGCCGTGGTGCGGGGAACGGAGCGCGCGCTCGTCATCGCAGACATGCCGTTTCTGACCTATCAGATCACTCCGTCGGAAGCGGTACGCAATGCCGGCCGGCTGCTCAAAGACGCCGGCGCCGCTGCGGTAAAGATCGAGGGCGGCCGCTCGGTCACCGAGGTCGTCCGCCGCCTCGTTGACGTCGGCATCCCGGTGATGGGCCATCTCGGCGTGCTGCCCCAGTCGGTGAATCAGCAGAGCGGCTACCGCCAGCGCGGGCAGGACCCGCGCGAAGCCGACATGATCACGAGCGACGCGCTCGCCCTGCAGGACGCCGGCGCGTTCGCGATCGTGCTCGAGGCGATACCCGCCGCGCTCGCGGCGAAGCTGACCGGCGAGCTCGCGATTCCGACAGTCGGAATCGGCGCGGGCCCGGATTGCGACGGACAAGTGCTCGTCAGCACGGACGTGCTGGGACTCCACGACAGGAACCCGCCCTTCGCCAAGAAGTACGCCGACCTCTCCGACGCGATCGTCAACGCCGCCCGCGCGTTCGTCGAAGACGTGCGTACGGGTGCGTCATCGTTGCCTGCCGTTCCCAGCACTGGAGAACGTAAGTAGTGTCCGGCTTCAGCCGGACCCAATATTGACGATCCACGCGTGCTCGAACTGATTCACACGATCGACGCGCTCCGCGCGCGATTAAATACGGCCGGCAGTACCGCGCGCCTGGGGCTCGTGCCCACCATGGGGGCGCTCCACGAGGGGCACGCCAGGCTCATTCGACGCGCGCGCGCCGAGTGCGATGTCGTCGCCGTGAGCATCTTCGTCAACCCGCTGCAGTTCAACAACCAGGACGATCTCGCGCGGTATCCGCGCACGCTCGACCAGGACGTGGCCATCTGCCGCGAGCTCGGTGTCGATGTCGTGTTTGCCCCTTCCGCCGCCGAGGTCTATCCGAGGGCATTGGAGTGCACCGTCGAGGTAGGCCGCCTTGCCGACCACTTGTGCGGCAAGTTCCGCCCGGGTCACTTCCGCGGCGTCGCCACGGTCGTGTTGAAGCTGTTTCAGATGGTTCAGCCTCATCGCGCCTACTTCGGCCAGAAGGACGCGCAGCAGCTCGCCATCATCAAGCGGCTCGCCGCCGACTTCAACCTTCCTCTTGAAATCGTCGAAGTGCCCACGGTGAGAGAGACCGACGGTCTCGCCATGAGCTCTCGCAACACGCGTCTGAGCGCGGAGGAAAGGCGCCTCGCCCCGAGCCTGTACCACGCCCTTGTCGAAGCAAGGGATCAGATTTCAGGGGGCGAGCGCAGCGTCACAGTGATTCGTGCGAACGCTGTTGCGCGTATTCCCGCAACAGATGGCGTGAAGCTCGAATATTTCGAAGTTGTGGATCCCGAAACGATGCAGCTGATGGATGACGTGACTGGTCCGGTCCGGATTGCAGGCGCTGTGTGGATCGGCAAAACGCGTTTGATCGACAACGTCTACGCGGAGCCCACCCCGCCGGTTGTGCGGAGCGCGGGAAAGAACGATGTGGATGCGCTTGTAAAAGTGATCAACGACGCCTTCATCGTCGAGACGTTTTTCAAGCTCGGAGACCGGACGAGCGCCGGAGAGATAGTCGAGCTGCTGGACAGCGGAGGGGAGTTTCTCGTGGCGGAAAGCGCCGATGGAAAAATCGCCGGCTGCATCTACCTCCAGTGCGAGGACGAGCGGGCATATTTCGGCATGTTGTCCGTCGATCCCGCACGCCAGGCGAAGGGGCTCGGCCACCGGTTGATCGCCGCCGTCGAATCACGGGCCCGAGAGCGCGGCTGCCGGTTCATGGACATCCACATCGTCAACCTGCGTACCGAACTGCCCCCGTATTACAGGAAACTGGGCTACCTGGAGTCGGGGGAGCTCCCGTTTTCCGTCTCCAGCCTCGCGAGCCGATCCTGCCACTTCATCGTGATGACGAAGGTACTCGGTACGTAACTTGCTGTTTCAAAACAGTGTGAGGGTCCGGATTACTCGCGAGCCTCGAGGTGTCGTTGACGGGATATCCCTGTATTACTTCCGCGCGGGCGGGACCTATGACGTTTCCACACCGCTCGCCGAATATCTTGTCGCAGAAGGGTTTGCGGCCATAGAGATGCGCCAGAAGCAGCGCTCCACCCGCCCGCGGGCCCGCGAGCGCCGGCGCTCGGGCTTCCATTAGCAAGTCACTGATCAGCGTTCGTACAACGCTGATAGGCGTTTCAGATGCGCCCAGTGTCCAGAAGTTCGGCAATCGGGGCGCCCGGCTCTGGTATCCGGAAGAACGAAGCGTGCAGGTCGATCGACCTAGCAATAAGACGAAAGGGTGCGGCATCAAACCGTCGCAAACACGCCGCGATAGATGAGATTAAAAGTTATGATGCACCGCACAAAATTCACAATGTCGCTTGCCGTCATTCACTCGACGGTCCGCGATAGACGACAGCACCCGTGGTGTCAGCTATGACATACAACATTCGTCTGGCCGTTTGCGCCGCCGTCGTCGCGGTCGGGATCACCATCGCACGCCGCATGTTGTCCTCACGCAGCTTCGCGGTTCGTCTCAATGGACGCCGTCTCGCGATATTTCTTGTGGGACGGCGGCTCGGTTCAAGAGCCGTAGCCTAGCTCATTGATGCCGGGCCATCGCAAATAGAGCTCTGAAACCCCAGCGCACCGGACCCTTGCTTGTCATGGAATATAGTGTCAGCAAGGATGGTGTCCGCCCCCGTCGCGTCCAGTGACGCGCTTGTCGTCTTCGGCATAACCGGCGATCTCGCCTACAAGAAGATCTTTCCCGCTCTGTACGCGCTCGTCACTCGCAGACAGCTGAAGGTGCCGATCATCGGCGTGGGACGCAATCCGATGAGCCGCGAGCAGCTGCTCGATCGCATGCGCAGCAGCTTGACCGAGCGCGGTCCGGTGGACGAGGCGGGGTTCCAGGCGCTTGCCTCGCTGCTGCGGTACGTCTCGGGCGACTATGCCGATCTCGAGACGTTCACGCAGATTCGGCAGGCGCTCGGCGACGCGCACCGGCCGATTTTTTACCTCGCGATTCCTCCAAGCGCCTTTCCGAAGATCGTGGAGCATCTCTCGCACGCGGGCTGCACGTCGGGCGCGCGCGTGGTCATCGAGAAGCCGTTCGGACGCGATCTCGAATCGGCGCAGGCGCTGAACGCGACGCTGCACCAGGAGTTCGCCGAAGACGCCATCTTCAGGATCGATCATTATCTGGGCAAAGAGGCCGTCCAGAATCTTCTGTATTTCAGGTTTGCCAACGCGTTTCTCGAGCCGATCTGGAACCGGCAGTACGTCGAGAGCGTGCACATCACCATGGCCGAGTCGTTCGGCGTCGAAGGGCGCGGCGGCTTTTACGAAGAGACCGGGATCGTCAGGGACGTCGTGCAGAACCATCTGCTGCAGATCGTCGGCTACCTCGCGATGGAGCCTCCATCTTCGGCCTGGCGTGAGGCCCTGCGCGACGAACAGGCCAAGGTGCTCCGCACCATTCGGCCGCTCTCGCCGGCGGAGATCGTCCTCGGCCAGTTTCGCGGCTATCGCGACGAGGCGGGAGTGAACAAGCAGTCGAACGTGCCGACCTATGCGGCCCTCCATCTGTTCGTCGATTCGTGGCGGTGGCAGGGCGTGCCGTTTCACGTCACGGCGGGGAAATGCCTCGACACGACGCGCACCGAGGTGCTGGTGAAGCTCAAGCCCGCTCCCAACGTCGTGTTTGCCGAGCCCTCGCATTCCGTCGGAAACCATGTGCGCTTCACGCTGTCGCCGCAGGTGAGCATCGCGGTGGGCGCGCGCGCGAAGCGCCCGGGCGAAGGGATGTTTGGCGAACCGGTCGAGCTCGCGGTGATGGAGAACCACTCCGAGGGCCGCCTCGACGCGTACGAACGGCTGATCGGCGACGCGATCGAAGGAGACCCGACGTTGTTCGCGCGCCAGGACGCGGTCGAAGCCGCGTGGGCGATTGTTGATTCGGTGCTCAAACACACGCTTCCGTTGTATTCCTACGAATGTGGCAGCGGCGGGCCGGCCGAAGCCACACGCCTCGTTGGCGCCGGCTGGGTCAGCTGAGCCCGAGCAAGCCGAAATGCAGCAGCCCGAGATCTTTGTCGGCGATCTGGTCGAGCTCCAGCGCGCGTGCGTCCGCGAAGTTGAAGACGCCGTGCGGACGGCGATCGCCACGCGCGGGCGGGCGCTCGCCGCGCTGCCAGGCGGATCGGTCGCGCAGGCCTTTTTTCCCGTGCTCGCGGAAAGCGCAGCCGACTGGACGCGCACCGAGGTGTTCTGGATCGACGAGCGCGCCGTTCCTCCCCGCCATCCCGATTCCAACTACGGCCTCGCCGCGTCGCTGCTGCTCATTCCAGCAGGTGTGCCCGAGCCGCGCATTCACCGGTTGCCCGGGGAGCTGCCCGATCTGGATCAAGCCGCGCGGCGCGCATCCGACGAGCTGAAGTCAATCGCCGGCGATCCGCCGATGCTCGACCTCGTGCTGGCTGGTGTCGGCGAGGACGGCCACATCGCGTCGATTTTTGGCACGGACGTTGGAACGCGGCTCGCCGCGCCGCCCGGTCCGGTGGTGCCCGTCTACGACGCGCCAAAACGTCCGGCGCGCCGGCTTACCATGACACTGCCGGTGTTGATCTCTGCCCGCCGCGTCATCGTCGCCGCCTTCGGCCGATCGAAAGCCGGCGTCGTTCGCGACGCGATTCGGCAGTCAGGTGCCGCGACCCCGTTGGCCGAGCTTCTGCGCCGTACGGCGCGTCCGCAGATGCTGCTCGATCGCGATGCCGCAGAGTTGTTATCCTAGGGCGCACAAATCGTGAGGGAGGATTCCATGAGCATTGGTTTCACGCGGCAACTGATCGTGACGGGCGCTCTGGGTGTTGCGCTCGCATCGTGCGGCGGATCGCCGGAGCCTGCGCAGCCCGCGCAGCCTGCGTCGCCGCCGCCGGCAGCCGCAGCAACGCCGTCTACACCGCCGGCGGTCAAGGCGGGCTGGACGGTGCAGGACATGCGCACGCCCGAAAGCGCGTATCTGGACGAGGGGTCGGGATGGTTGTTCGTGTCGCAGGTTGACGGTCAACCGAACGGGAGAGACGGCAAAGGGCGCATCTCGAAGCTCGGTCTCGACGGAACCGTCGTGACCGCGGACTGGTTTACGGCGCTGAACGCGCCGAAGGGCCTGCGCAGCTTCGGCGGCGTCTTGTGGACGGCCGATCTCGATGAAGTGATCGGCATCGACATTGCCACGGCCAAAGAAACGGTGCGCATCAAGATCGACGGCGCGCAGTTCCTCAACGACGTCGCGGCTGGCGCCGACGGCACGATTTACGTGAGCGACATGCTGGCGAGCAAGATCTACGCGATCAAAGATGGCAAGGCGTCGGTGTTTGCCGAAGGCGAACAGCTCGAGTGGCCGAACGGCCTCTTCGTCGACGGCGAGCGGCTGATTGTCGGTGGCTGGGGCAAGCCCGAAGCGGACTTCAGCACCAAAGTGCCCGGCCGCCTCTACATGCTCGATCTGAAGACGAAGCAGAAGACGCTGATCACCAAGCAGCCGCTCGGCAACATCGACGGCGTCGAGCAGGAAGCGCGCGGCGGTTTCCTGGTGACCGACTACCTCGCAGGCAAGGTGATTCAGGTGACGCCGACCGGCGAATCACACGTCGTGCGCACCTTCAAGCCAGGTCTCGCCGACCACACGTTCCTCTACGCCCAGGGTGATGTGCTGATCGTTCCGCACATGAACGAGAACACGGTCGCGGCGTACGACATCGGCGCTGACATGAAATAGCTGAAAAAACCACAGAGGCCACAGAGATCACGGAGAAGACAAGTTCCTCTCTGTGACCTCTGTGTTCTCTGTGGTGATACATCATTTCCCGCTATACGTAATCCGATAGATCACTCCAGCCGTATCGTCCGATAGCAACATCGAACCATCAGGCAGTACTTCCAGATCGACAGGGCGGCCCCACCGCTGCCGGCCCTCGAGCCAGCCTTCAGCAAACGGCGTGTAGCTCACCACCTTGTTGCCGTCGATCCTTGCCACGCTCACACGCGTGCCCGTGAACGGAATGCCTGGGCTGCGGTTCCACGAGCCGTGCTCCGCGATGAAGATCTGGTTGCGGTACTGCTGCGGAAACTGGGATCCCGTATAGAAGCGCATGCCGAGGGCGCCCGCGTGCGGCGCGAGGCGCTGCGCCGGCGGCTCGGATCCGCTGCATGGCCTCTTCGCCCCGAACTCCGGATCCGAGATCGTCCCTTCGTGGCAGAACGGATAGCCGAAGTGCAGTCCCGCTTTCGCCGCGCGGTTCAACTCGTCACCGGGCGTGTCATCACCGAGATTGTCGCGGCCGTTGTCGGTGAACCACATCTCGCGGGTTGTCGGGTGCCAGTCGAAGCCGACCGTGTTGCGCACGCCGCGCGCGACGATCTCCATTCCCGAACCGTCCGGCCGCATGCGCCAGATGGCGTTGTACGGATCGCCGCGATCGCACACGTTGCACGGAGCGCCCACCGGCACGTAGAGCATGCCGTCGGGACCGAAGCGGATGAACTTCCACCCGTGATGCCGATCGCTCGGAAACTTGTCAGTGACGACGGCCGGCTGGCCCGCTGCTTCCAGCTTCGACTCGATATTGTCAAAGCGCAGCACGCGGTTGATCTCGGCCACGTACAACGCGCCGTCTTTGAACGCCACGCCGTTCGGCATGTTGCGGAGCCCGCTGATGATGGTGATGACGCGATCGGCCTTACCGTCTTTGTTCTGATCCTGAAGCGCGTAGACGTTGCCGGCATTCCACGTGCCGACGAAGATCGTTCCGCTGGGGCTCTGCGCGATCGATCGCGCGTTGGCCACCCCGTCGGCCCACACGGAAATCTGGAATCCTGGCGGCAGCTTGATCTTCTCCAGCTGCACCTTGCTCTGCCCGAAGGTTGTCGAGCCCGCAACTGCGGCGGCGAGCGTGGCCGCCATCATCACTTTTTTCAACACATGACCTCCTGCATACACGACGTAACACACTGTGCGTAGTAACACACTGGACGTAGTAACACACTGGACGTAGTGTCCGGCTTTAGCCGGACCAGACCATGATGGCTTTAGCCGGACCATCTCGAAGGCGCCGGACAATTATGCATTTTATCCGTCCGGCCGGCGCCTGCGCTCGCCAACTGCGGAGACGGGATTTACAATACGCGGAAGGAGACACCGATGCCCCGCACTCTCACCCTTGCCGCACTGCTCGTGAGCCTGTCGCTCGCCAACGCGTCCGCTCAGCAGCCCGACGCGCCCGCGCAGCCGGGAAAGCCGACGAGCTCGCCCACATATCCAACACCTGCTCCGGCTCCGAATCCGCCCGCCGATGCCGCTCCCGCGCCTCAGCGTGGCGTGCTCGGACCCGCGCAAGGCTTCACCGGCAATACAACGACGCTCGACGCGCCGGGCTACACAATCGGGCGGCGGGTGTTCGCGGCGGGATCGCGGAACGAGACGTGGCACATGCACACGGCGGGACAGCTGGTCTTTGGCGAAGAAGGACGCGGCCGGCTGCAGATTCAGGGGCAGCCCATTAAAGAGATCGGCGTCGGCGACAGCGCGTTCATTCCAGGCGGCACGTTCCACTGGCACGGCGCGGCGCCGAATCAGAACTTCACCATGATGTTCATCACGATGGGCGCCAGCAAGACATCCCAGGGCGAGCCCGTTACCGAGGCGATCTATCTCGGAAAGTAGTGTCCGGCTTCAGCCGGACCACTTCGCGGCCCGCAAATTGCTTCGTGCTGACCGGAGCGTGATGTATGGCTGGACTCGAATTGCCAGACTTGTGCGCGTACATCGATCGTCTGAAGCTGCTCTGTAAACGTTTGGAGAAAGCGCAGTCGGACGACCAGCGCTATCGAGAGCTCGAAAAACAGATCCGCAACGAAACAGACGCGCTTCACGCGGTGATTAGCCGCATGAGGCCGTCACCACAGCGACGAACGCTGCCAGCTTCCAACGGATAATCGAATCGGGGCGGGTTATTGCGACGAGGACGATGCGTTCGCGGGATGCGTGCCACTAACTCCGCACACTCCCTCTGTATTCGATCGATGCAGTCTGGGCGCTAGTTCTCTTCGTCGACGTCTGCCGCGGTGACGGTGGCATGATGAATTTTCGATTTGCAGATGGTCCGGAGATTCATGCCTATTTCTGACCTTCCACATAGTGTGTGTGGAGCTGCACCGGCGTGTGCGCGGGGCGGAGACGCAGGTTGATGACCTCCACGAAGATCGAGAAGCCCATGGCGAAGTAGATGTAGCCCTTTGGAATGTGGAAGGCGAGGCCGTCGGCGACAAGCGCGAGGCCGATCATCAGCAGGAACGACAGCGCCAGTACCTTCACCGTCGGATGGCGCATGACGAAATCGCCAATCGCCTTGGCCGAGAACATCATGATGCCGACGGCGACGACGACCGCGGTGATCATGATCGAGATCGAATTGGCCATGCCGACTGCCGTGATGACGGAGTCGAGCGAAAAGATGATGTCGAGCAGCATGATCTGCCCGATGACCGCGGCGAACGACGGCGCAACCCTCGCCGTGCCGTGCCCTTCGTGGCCTTCCAGCTTGTCGTGGATTTCGACCGTCGCTTTCCAGAGCAGGAAGAGGCCCCCGGCAATGAGGATGAGATCGCGCCCGGAAATTCCGTGGTTGAACACGGTGAACAGCGGCTGCGTCAGCCGCATGATCCATGTCAGCGACAGGAGCAGGAGAATGCGCATCCCCATCGCGCCGGCGAGGCCGATCCTGCGCGCGCGCGGCTGCTGGTCCGCCGGCAGCTTCCCGACCAGAATCGAGATGAAGATGACATTGTCTACCCCGAGAACGACTTCCAGAAAGGTGAGTGTGACCAGCGCGATCAGCCCGTCGGCTGTGAGAAGAGCGTCCATGCGCTAACACGTTATCACGGGGCCGGCGTGAGCCGATTGGCGCACGTCGTGCGCATGTCCGGTAGAGGAGGCCGCATGGCTTTGAAGGCGCTCTGCATCGGCATCAACGACTACCCGGGCACCGGCAGCGATTTGCAGGGGTGCGTCAACGACGCAAACGACTGGGCGGGCGAGCTGCGGCGGCGAGGGTTCGACGTCGGCCTGTTGCTCGACAGGGCAGCGACGGGCGCGGAGATGCGCAAACGCATCCGCGGGCTAATTGCCGGCGCGACGAGTGGCGACACGCTGGTCGTGCAGTTTTCCGGGCATGGCTCGTTTGTGCCCGATCGCAACGGCGACGAGCCTGACGGCACCGACGAATGCCTTTGCCCGAGCGACCTGCATCGCGGCTACATCACCGACGACGAGCTGTTCGAGCTGTTTTCCGCGAAGGCCGCCGGCGTGGACGTGGTGATGATTTCCGACTCGTGTCACTCCGGCACGATCTCGAAATTCGCGCCTGTCACGACCCCTCCAGCGGCGCCAGGACGCCCGAAAGGGGAGCGCAGGGTCCGGTTCCTTCCTCCCGCGGCGTTTCTCACCGCCCCCGCGCTCGAGCCGCTCGGCGCCCGTCACGCCGTGCGCACGGCGAGCGCGCCGGGCAGGCACGCCGCGCTGACCCTGGCGGGGTGCCGCGATGCTGAGTTCAGTTATGACGCGTTTTTTCGTGGACGCGCGAACGGCGCGTTTACGTTTGTGGCGCTCGAGGAGTTGAAAGCGATGCCGGCGAACGCGACGTACCGTCAGTGGTACGACGCAATCCGCCGGCGGCTCCCTTCGAGTGAATATCCGCAGACGCCCGCCCTATACGGATCGCGGGCGTCGAAAGACCGGCCGATCTTCGTAGGCGGCTAAACCGCCGCCTGACCCTTCGACTTCCGGCGGCGTCGAAGGTACAGAGTCGTGAGACCGATGTTCATTGGTGAGGCTGCTCCACACCAAAGCGAAGCGCGTACCAACTTCAACGCGTTTTTTTGGCCAAGGAACATCAATTCACTGGCGTGAGACTGCCTCGGCCGAACAATTAGTCTCGTGCCAGGGAGCCTTTCGACGTCACGACGAAAAAAACAGGAGAACGAGGGAACGGAAGGATTTCTTCTGGTACGTAGTGTCCGGTTTTAGCCGGACCTGTACGCATATCCGGCTTCAGCCGGAGTACAACCGGACCGTTTGCGGTGTTAAGCTCGGTGGCGTATGAAACCTGCCGAACGCCTTCTTCCCGCCCTGGCTGGCATCGGCGTGCTGGCGCTCGGCCTTTCGACAGCCGCGCAGCAGCCCACCTTCCGCTCCGGCTCGCGCGTCGTCCCCGCCTTCGTCACCGTGACCGACGCGAACAACCGGCTCGTCACCGACCTGACGCGCGAAGACTTCGAGGTGCTCGACAACGGCAAGCCGCAGGAGCTGACGGTTTTCGACAACGAAGTGCGGCCGTTCACCGCCGTGATGATGCTCGACACGAGCGTCAGCATGACGGACCGCCTGAAGGATCTGTACGCCGCAGCCGAGCAGTTTCTGCTGCGCCTGCTGCCGCACGACAAGGCGAAGGTCGGCGCGTTCAACGACAAGATCGAATTCGCCTCGGATTTCAGCAGCAACCGCAGCAGCCTGATCAGCACCTTGAAGCACCTGGACTTCGGCAACGAAACGCGGCTCTACGACGCCGTGCACGCCAGCCTCGACGCGCTGGAAAACGTCGACGGACGCAAGGTGGTGCTGCTGTTCACCGACGGCGCCGATTTTGGCAGCCGGCTCAAATCGGGCACGGCGATGGAGCGCGCGCGCAACGGCGAGGTGATGATCTACGGCGTGGGGCTCGAAACCGAGTTCTTCAACGGCGCGCAGGTGGTGCGCAGCAAGCCCGACTCCATCCTCAACAGGTTCGCCATCGAAACCGGGGGCGGATTCTTCGACCTCAAGAAAGACGCCGACTTGAACTCGTCCTTCACTCGTATCGCGCAGGAGCTGCGCAGCCAGTATCTACTCGGCTTCAGCCCGGCGGTTCTCGACGGCAAGGTGCACAAGCTCGACGTGCGCGTGAAGCGGCTGGGTCTCAAGGCGCGGACGCGCCGAAGCTATGTGGCGTCGGCTGAGACCACGCGGACGGAGTAATTTCTATCGGCCGACGATCAGCTTGACGCCGGCGGTCGTGCCACCCAGATTCGTTTCGCCGTATTCGCTCGCGACACCATGCTGGCCGATGCCATCCGGCACCGTGGCGAAGCGAAGTTCGCCGGCGACACCCAGCCACCGCCACAAACGCACTTCTGCTCCGGCAAAGAGCAAGTACCCGGCATGACGGGTGTCCACGTTGTCGCTGTCCTCTGCGAAGTCCGACTCCTCGCGCAGCGCGTACGATCCGATTCCGGCGCCCGCGTAGGGCGTGACGCGGCTGCCGGAGCGAACGAAGCGATATCCCCCGGCGACGGTAATCGGCGTGATGGTCACGGTGTCGGCAATGCCCAACGGGATGACGTTGCCTTCGAAGACGAATACGCGTTGCCCCGTGCGACGGAATCGCTCCACACTCACCTCCGCGAACATTCCGCCGCGAAATAGAAGCTGTCCGGCGCCAAGCCAGGTCACTCCTCGCGCATCGCCGAACACCGCCTTGAACGTCTTGTCGGAGATGAAGTGCGTAAGGCCTGCTCCCAGGACACCACGGACCGCGACGAAAGGCCGCCGCGGCGCGGCCGGCGTGACTTGCCCACTGAGCACGGCCGGACAACACAAACACAGCAGTGCGGCGATGGCGGCGGGACGCCGCGTCATCGGGCGAGACCGAGCCCGCGAAGCGCCGAGGGTGGATCGATCAGTCCGTACCCGAACTCATCGTCGCGGCCCGGAGCTCCGAGATCGCGGGCGAATGTTTTCATCGCCGCTTCGATGGCCGCTGGCGCCGTGATTCCCTGCGACCTCAGAAGGGCAGCGAAGCCGGCAACGTGCGGCGCGGCCATCGACGTTCCCTGATAGTAGTCGTAGGACATGACATCGAACCTGGGGCCGATGAGCCGATCGGGCCCTCGATCGTATGTCTGTGAGAAAACAGCATCGAGCGTCTGCTGCAGAACTCCGCCGCTGATTCCGTCGGAGGATTGGTTGCCGCCCGGTGCGACGAGCTCGATGTGAGGACCCGTCGCCGAATACAACGCTCGCTCGAGGTTTCGCCCGATCGCTCCAACCGCGACGACGCCGTCGATCGCCGCGGCGTAGGCGGAGGGGTAGCTCACGGGATTGCCGTTCAAGTAATCGTTGCCGGCGGAGAGCACGACAAAACAACCCGCGGCGACGGCGGCGCGCAACGCCGCCTCGATTGCCGGCGACGGCATCGTGCCGCCCACGCTGATGTTGATGACCGCCGCTCCATGAGACGCGGCATACGAGATGGCTGCGGCGATGTCGGCATCTTCGGAGCCGCAGCATCGGGAGACTTGCCCGAACGCCAGGTCCCAAACCCCCGCGAGTACCTTGAGCGGCATGAGACGCACGTTGAAGGCCATGCCGGCGGCGCCGACGCCGTTGCCGGTGTTCTGTCCGATCGTGCCGGCGACGTGCGTGCCATGCCCGTCCATGTCCACGGGGTTCGCGTCGCGCCACACGAAGTCCCACGGTGCAACGAAACGATCGGCGCCTTCGAGGTCGGGCGCCGCGGCAAACGGAACCGCTATCCGTCCCAGCCCCGGAAACATGCGGGCGCCCAGGTGAAACGGCACAGCGTCGAACTCAATCGTCTGCGTCGAGAAGGCGACGCCCGAATCGATCACGGCGACGATGACAGAAGGCGTGGAGCCGCGATTGATGTCCCACGCGCGATCCATGCGGAGCGCTGTCAGGTTCCATTGATGGCCAAACAGAGGGTCGTTCGGAACGTGGTGAGCGTGGCGTCTGTAGGACGGCTGTGCGTATTCGACCTCGGGCCGCGCGGCGAGAGCATCTGCGGCTGCAACTGGATCGACTCCGCCATGCGGTTCCAACAGAAGAAAGTCGGCACCCGGCGGCGGCTGGACACGTGCGGCGGCGGCTTCGCGCAGGATCGCATCACGCACGCTCCCGGCGGTGGTATCGCGGAACTTCACGATGAGGCGATGCGGCTCGTCACTCTGCCCATCGCCTGTGGCGGGCCAGCGTGGCGTTTCGTGAAGCCCGGTGTCGATCGCTTCCAGGCCTCCCAACCGTTCGACCCTGCGGCTCGCCGGCGACTGTGCCGTGACGAAGACCGCGCACGCAGCGGTCAGCGCTGCCGCGGCTGCGGTCCCGATCTTGTTTTGCACGGTGTGCGTATCTTACAGGCAGGGGCGTGAGGGCTCTGATAGACTCACGCGGTGCGACGGTCTACGGCGGCGTTTGTTGTTCTCGCCGCCTTGAACGTGAGCTGCGGCGCCAAATCACCTGCCGCACCTGGTTCGCCCAGCCCCGGACCAACCAATGCGCCTCCCGGTCCGTCGATTCTTTCGATCTCCCCGGCGCTGGGCTCGACCTCAGGCGGAACAATCGTGATTGTGACCCTCAGCGCCGGCCTGTTGACCGGCGCAACGGTCAGGCTCGACAACGAGCCGAGGCCTGCGTTCGTGGACAGGAGCACAATCCAGTTCACCACGCACGCGCGGCCCGCTGGAAGCGTGGACGTCGTCGTCACCATCCCAGGCGGCCAGAGTGCCCAGCTTTCGGGCGGGTTTACTTATACCTCGCCGCAGGCCTTCGATTTCAACGGCACCTGGGTTGGCTCCGCGGTGGCGCATCCCGAGATCGACCTGCCGTTCGGTCCGCATCATTCGGACATGGAGCTGGAGTTCACCGTGCGCGACAACAGGGTGTCGAGCTTCACGTGTGGGTACGCGGAAACCGCGTTCTCTCCCGCGCGCGTGGTGACCAACGGTGAATTTTCGTTTGCCGGCGCGAACGCGCTCGCCATTTCAGGCAAGATCGTCTCTCCCAGCGGAGCGGTTGGCACCATCGACACCCCAGACTGTCCGGGCACGAGATGGAAGGCCTCGAAGCGATAAGCCGCGCAAAAAGATCGACAAGGATAGGGCTGCGGACGTGCGCGTTATGTGCCGCGTTGACGGCGGCGGCCGCTTCGCCGGCGCGCGCCCAGGGCGATGCGGCCATTCGCGGGCAGGCGACCGCGGCTGCCGACGGGTCCGCAATCGCGGGCGCCGCGGTTGTGCTCGCGCCGGTTCCGCCCGGTATGGCGGTGCAGGCCACGGCGGACACGGACGGTCGGTTCGTTTTTCCGAACGTCCGGCCGGGCGAATACATCCTTTCGGGCTCGGCTCCGGGCTTCAGCTCACGCGATGTTCACGTCGCTGTGCAGCCGCGCGACATCCGAATCGTCGCCCTCTCGCTCGAGCTGCAGCGCGTGGAGGTGGGCGTGCAGGTGACCGCCGGCAGCGCGGCGCTGACGAGCGCGCCCTCTCCGACCTCGACGCTGCTCTCAGCCGAACGGCTCGAAGCGCTTCCCGTGTGGCAGCAGCACAGCCTGACCGATGCGATCGTGACGCTTGCGCCGGGCATGATTCGCGGGCACGACGATTTCGTGCACATTCGCGGTCACGAGATTGCGCTGAATCCTTCCATCAACGGCGTGTCGTTCTGGGAGAACCCGCACGCCGTGTTCTCGGCCGGCGTGAGCGCGGAGATCGTCGATAGCGCCACAGTAATGACCGGCGGTTTTTCGGCGGAGTACGGCAATCGTTTCGGCGGCGTAATCGAGGTGGTCACGAAGTCGGGGCTGGCGAGGGGAAACGGCGGCGGGCTCACCCTCAACGCCGGTCAGGCCGGCCGGCGAAGCGTGTCCGGCGAGGTGTCGGGCCGGCGTGGAGAATTCGGTACTACGTGTTCGGCTCGGCGCTCGAGTCCGATCGCTTCCTGAGCCCGCCCGATCCCGTTGCCGTGCACGACCATGCGCGCGCGGGCCATCTGTTCGCCCAGGCCGATGCCAATTTCGGACGCGCCGGATCGTTGCGGATAGTGGTGATGGGCGACGGGACGAGTTTCGAGATCCCGAAAACGCCGCTCGACGAAAGCCTGCGGCCGCTGGCGAACGCAGAGCAGCGAAACCGTCAGCAAACCGCGATCGCGGGGTGGACGGGGAGCGCCGCGGATTTTGCCCTGAGCGCGTCCTTCTACCAGCGATGGTCTAAGTCTCAATTGATCCCCGCGAGCGGGCCGTTGACGGCGATCGCCGGGCTGACGCGCGAGCTGAATACGGCAGGCGGCAAGGTGGACGCGACCCGTTTTGCCGGACGTCACGCCGTCAAGATGGGATTCGACGCCGTCTCGCTCAGGCCGGAAGAGACGCTGTCCTATGACGCCAGCGGCTATGTCGTGCTCACGCATCTGCTCGCGCTCCCGCATATTCATTTCCCCACGACGGCTCTGAACTTCTCCGGGCGCTCTTCCGGGTATCAGCTCAGCGGCTACGCGCGCGACGCGATCCAGGCCGGCCGCGCCACGGTGGACGCCGGCGTGCGCGTCGACAGGTACGACCTCGTGGTGTCGTCGCTCCACCTGAGCCCGCGGATTAATGTGTCGGTCGGAGTTGCGGGAGGGGCGGTGCTGCACGCGTCGTACAATCATTTTTTCGTGCCGCCTGCCGTCGAGGGGGTGCTGTCGAGCAGCGCGGGTCTGACGGCACACATCGAGGAGATCGGACGGCCGCTGCCGCCGCTGGAGCCGACGATCGAAGATCAGTTCGAGGTTGGCGCCTCGCTACCCCTGAGCGCCATGCGATGGTCGGTGACCGGCTACTTTCGCGCCACGGAGAACCCCGTGCACACCACCGTGTGGCCGGATGCGAGAATCTATTCGTACGCGAGCTTCGATCGGGAGCGCGCGTATGGGCTCGAGACGAAAATCGTCCTGCCGCGGCTGGCGGGGTACGGCGTCGACGGCTATCTCAATTACGCTCTCGGCCGCGTCGACTTCTATAATCCCATCACCGGCGGGTTCACGACCGAGGCAGGGCACCTCGGCGAGACCAACCGCTTTCTCGCGCCGATGGATCAAACGCATACCTTTTCGGCTGGGGCAACCTACGCGCATAGCCCGACCGGCATCTGGCTGGGAACGGCGCTCGAATACGGAAGCGGCACGCCGATGGGGCACGGCGGAGGCGCGCACGAACACGCGCCAGGCACGCCGGCCCACGAGCACGCTGTTTCGGCGGGGGCCGCACCGCGCGTGCCCGAACATTTCACCGCCAACCTGTCCGCCGGCATCAACCTGCTGACCGACGGCCGCCGCCGTTCGCGGCTGCTGCTGCGGCTCGACATCGAAAACATCGCCGACAATGTCTACGTGATCGCGCGCGAAGGGGAATTTTCGCCGGCGCAATATGCCACGCCGCGGTTGATATCGGCGACCGCCAGGATCCGCTTCTGACATGTCACTGCTGAAATTTCTTGGCCTGGGCGGGGAGGCGGAGCCGCGCGAGGGGGACATCGAAGGCGTGCGGACGATCGTCAACGCGCTCGGCGCGCTCGAGCCCGGGCGGGCGCGGTATCTCGCGGCGTTTGCCTACATCCTGAGCCGCGTGGCGCACGTCGATCAACACGTCAGCCCCGAAGAGACCATCGCCATCGAGCGCATCATTCTTCACGAGAGCAAGTTGCCGGAGGCGCAGGCGAAGCTCGTCGTCGAGATCGCCAAGGCGCAGAGCGTGCTGTTCGGCGGCATCGAAGACTTTCTGGTCACGCGCGAGCTGGCCAACCGCGCGACACACGAAGAGAAGCTCGCGCTGCTGCACTGCCTGTTTGCGGTGTCGGCCGCGGATCAGAAGATTGCTGTCATCGAAGACAACGAGATCCGCCGCATCTCGCGCGAGCTGAAGGTCGAACACGCGGATTACATTGCTACCAGGCTTGCGCATAGGCAGCATCTCTAGCCAGTAGCCGGTAGCTGGTAGCCCTGTATGATCCAACCACAGAGATTACAGAGGTTACAGAGAAGACATTTTTTCTTCTCTGCGTTCTCTGCGCGCTCTGTGGTGAAATCTCTGTGGTGAAAACTCGCGGAGGTGTTGCATGACGCGCGTCCTGACGGCCGTCGCCGTTGCCTGCCTGGTTCTTTCAAGCTTCCAGCTCCACCCATCGGCCCAGGGCGGGCTGCCGAACCCTTACCGTCCGGTGAAGGGGTTGGCGGACGGCGGCGGGATGATGGTGCCCGGTGGCGACTGGGCGCGGCTGCCCGGCGGGCGCGAAATGGGGCCGCCCGCGTCGATGCACGTGGACATCGACGGCGAGAGCATCTGGGCGTTCATCCGCTGCGACGAGACGAACCCGGTGACGCTCGCGAACGGCGGGCGGTTCGGCATCGACTGTCTTGATGCCCAGGGCCGGATCAAGAACATCGACACCGTCTATAAATTTGACGCGAAGGGGACCGTCGTCACGCAGCTTCGGCGCCGGCATGTTCATCTGGCCGCACGGGCTGCACGTGGATCGCGAAGGCAACGTGTGGGGAACCGACGCCGCGAGTCCTGAAGCGGTGGCAATGGCGGCAAAGGCCGGCGGAAAGTTCGGCCACCGGGTCATCAAGTTCAGCCCGGAGGGGAAAGTGCTGATGACGCTGGGCGAGGCCGGCGTGCCGGGCAGCGACGAGCGGCATTTCATTTCGCCGAGCGCCGTTGCCGTGGCTGCCAACGGCGACATCTTCGTGGCCGACGGCCACGGCGTGAGCGATAACAACCGCGTGGTGAAGTTTTCGAAAGACGGCAAGTTCATCAAGGCGTGGGGGAAGACCGGCTACGCGCCGGGGGAGTTCCGCACCCTACACGGGCTGGCAATCGATTTACGCGGCCGCGTGTTCGTGGCCGATCGCAGCAACAACCGCATTCAGATTTTCGATCAGGAAGGTAAACACCTCGCCACCTGGCTGCAGTTCGGGACGCCGAGCGGGATTGCGTTCGACGACAAAGATCAGATTTACGTCGCCGACTCCGAGTCGGACAACGTGACGAACCCCGGATTCGAGCAGGGGATCCGCATCGGCGACGCACGGACCGGATGGGTCACGGCGTTCATCCTCGATTACGGCGGCGACCCGCGGACGCTGACCGGCAGCGGGCCGGAGTTCGTGACGGTGGATAAACACGGCAACGTGTTCGGCGGCGAGCCGCGCCCGCGGCAGCTGAGGAAGTATGTGAAGGTGCGCTAGCTGATTTGAACAGGAACTCAGGAGATCAGGAGTATTCGCAGTACACTCATCTGATGACAGTCAGCACGGATGCACGTCCTGGACGCAACGAGCCGTGCCATTGCGGTTCGGGCAAGAAGTACAAGCAGTGCCACTTGGAGAATGACGACAAGGCGGCCGCCGCCGCGCGCGTCAAAGCTGCGGCGGAAGTACCCGAGCCAACGGCCGACACGGCGAAGACCTCGGCGGCCGCGGCTTCCCCGAAGCACAAGACCGACCAGCCCTGGCGAGGCGCTTCAACGCGCGGCTTCGTCCCCCGTTCGCGCACACCTCGCAAGGTCGGCGGCAGCTAACGCAGCGTAACTTTCGATAAACACTGAAACTATCGAATCATTTGCCACAGTCGCAAGGCGGGCATCCTTTGTCGAAGACGATTTTCCACGAGCCGTCGCTTTGACGCTGCCACACTGAATTGAACGTGCCGATGCGGTTGCCTTTGGGGTCGAAGACGGGACCGCTCGTAAATCCCAGGTTGCCCGAAGACAGCACTTCGACTTCGGCGGGTACCCACGAAAACGGGGCGTCGGGGCCGTCGAAAAATCGCTTCCAGTCGGCAGCCACCGCGGCTTTGCCGCGATTGACGCCTTTGCCGCCCCAGAACACCGTGTCATCCGCCAGCAGCGCGGTGAAGGCCGCGAGATTCCGGTCCGCCATCGATTTCGCGAAGGCTGTCTCCGCCGCTCGCACTTCGTCGGCAGCAGTCCCCTTCTGCTGCGCGTGCGCCGGCCGCGGCCGACATCGACGTGAAGAGCGCGGACGCGCAGTACGTCAATTTCGTCAGCATGTATTTTTCCTGCAGGCGTGCGACTGACGTAAAGCTGCGACTGGACTATAGACTTGCGACTGTCGACCGTAGACTGTGGACTTACCGCGTGTCGACGATGGATTTTTCGGGCACATCAGGCGCAGCGGGTTTCCGTTTCAGCAACCCGGCGACAAACCAGGTCGCTCCGCCTATGACGGTCATCGCGAGCAGCCACCGCACGATTACCAGCAGCAACTGAAGATCGACAGCCGGCCAACCTTGCAGTTGCGCAACCGCCAGGCGCTCCGTCATCCAGTGCCAGCCGACATGCCCAATCAGCAGCGATGAGACGATGATACCCGCGCGCTCTGGCACGACCTGCGTGAACAGCAGGTTCAGCGCTGGAACCGCGATGGCCAGGATGATGAGCGTGCCGAGGTCGAGGCCGATGTTGTAGGCCACGAGCGCGGCGACGGGATGCGATCCGGCGAATTGCAGCGTGTCCTGCAGCGCGATTGAAAATCCCAGCCCGTGGAACGCCCCGAACACCAGGGCGACGATCCACCTGTGGCCCACCCCACGGCCGACGCCGTTTTCGATGGCGACGTAAACAAGCGACAGTGCCATCAACGCGCCGATCGCCGAAACGTACCACCCGCCGACCGGCGTGGTGCCGAAGGCTGCCAGAGCCAGGACGATCGAATGGGCGAGCGCAAACGCCGCAATCGGTTTGACGAGATCGCGCGCGCGCCGGAACGGTATGGCGAGCGCGACCACGAAGAGCAGATGGTCGAGGCCGTCGAGAAACCTGTAGAAGCCCGCCGTGAGAAACACCCACGCCGCCTGGCCCGTAGTCGGATCGAGCCGTACCAGCGGCGTGTCGTCGTGAATTCTGAACGCGCGCACGGCGCCGTCCGGCCGGATGAAGTTGATGTAGGTCGCCGTCCGCTGCGCCAGCCCGCGGCCGAACAGGACACGCATCGAAAACGGCGACTCAGCCGACCTGATCGGGTAGGTCATCTCGACGTCGAGAAATCCCTGGTTGTAGTACACCTGCGTCGATTCGGGCAGTCTGGCGCCCCGCACACCGGCTACCGCCGCGTCGTAACTCTGGAAGGACCGATCCGAGGGCAGCGATATTTTCGCGTTGGCGATGTCGAAACGCGTCAGCCGCTCTTCATCCTCGAGGAACACGATCCCGTTCGACACCTGATTCGCGGCCTCCCGCAGCGCCGGATCCAGATACCGCATCGCAAGATAGCCGATCCCGTCCTTGGGCAGGTTGGCGTCGGCGATCGCGATCAGCGGAATGCGCAGCAGCACCTGCAGCGCGTTCTGCTGGGGCCTGACATATGTCTGTACGACGATTTCGTCGGGAATATCGTGAGCCGAAAGCGAGGCTTGCAGCGAAAGCGCGGCGAGCACCACAGCCAACAGTGTCCGTACCCGAGACAATTTCATGAGGTTACAGTGAAATTGTATAATGGCCCCTTTGTAGTTGCCAGCGAGGCCACATGACAGGTGTAAGCGGAAAAATGGCTGCGGCCGCGGTAGTTTTCGCGGTCAGTGCCGGTGCGGCTATCTCATCAGCCGCGCAGGATGCAAAGGCCGAGGGAGGGTCCACGGTGCTGGCCGGCGTCTATACCGACGAGCAAGCGAAGCGCGGTGAGGCTGTCTCAAACAAGCTGTGCACCGGTTGTCATGGACCGGACTTGTCCGGTGGTGAAGCGGGCCCGACGCTCGTCGGCATCGAGTTTCTCGCGAACTGGAACAATCTCACGGCGCTCGATTTCTTCGATCGCACGCACGCAACGATGCCAGCGGATGCGCCCGGTACGATGACACCCCAGCAGACCAGCGACATCATTGCGTATGTGTTGAAGCTCAATAAGTATCCAGCCGGCAAGGCTGAGCTGTCGACTGATCCGGCGGCGCTGAAGGGCATCAAGATAGAGGGGCCCCGTTGAACAATGGTTAACTAATGAAAAACATCGCCGCAGAAAACATCGCCGAGCTCGAGTCGATTGAAACCAGAGAGTGGCTCGATTCGCTCGATTACGTGCTCCAGTCCTACGGCCCCGCGCGAGCGGGCCAGCTCCTGCAGACGCTCAGCGAGCACGCACGTCGCCGTGGTATCCGCCTTCCATTCAGTGCGAACACGCCGTACATCAATACGCTGACGACCGATCAGGAGGTTCCGTTTCCCGGCAGTCAGGAAATCGAGCGGCGCATCAAGAGCCTGATCCGCTGGAACGCGATTGCGATGGTGCTGCGCGGCAACAAGAAGGAACCGGGCATCGGCGGGCACATCTCGACTTTCGCATCGGCGGCGACGCTCTACGAAGTCGGCTTCAACCACTTCTTCAGGGCCGGCGGCGAAGGCGATCGCGACGTGATCTTCTACCAGGGCCATGCCGCGCCCGGCATCTACTCGCGCGCGTTTCTCGAAGGACGGCTGTCGGAGAAGCAGCTCGACAATTTCCGCCGCGAGCTGGCGCCGGGTGGCGGCCTGTCGTCGTATCCACATCCGTGGCTGATGCCCGAGTTCTGGGAGTATCCCACCGTGTCGATGGGGCTCGGCCCCATCATGGCGATCTACCAGGCGCGTTTCATCCGCTATCTGGAAGATCGCGGGCTGAAAAAGCCGTCGAATTCCAAGGTGTGGGCGTTCCTCGGCGACGGCGAAACGGACGAGCCCGAGTCGCTCGGCGCCATCACGCTGCCGGCTCGCGAAAAGCTCGACAACCTGATCTTCGTCGTCAACTGCAACCTGCAGCGCCTCGACGGGCCGGTTCGCGGCAACGGGCAGATCATTCAGGAGCTCGAAGCGGTGTTCCGCGGCGCCGGGTGGAACGTCATCAAGGTGCTGTGGGGCAAAGACTGGGATCCGCTGCTCGCCAGGGACAAAGACGGCCTGCTCGTGAAGCGCATGGGTGAAGTCGTCGACGGTGAGTACCAGAAATATACGGTCGAATCGGGCGAATACCTGCGCAAGCACTTCTGGGGCAAATATCCACAGCTTCTCGAGATGGTCAAGGACCTCTCGGACGACGACCTGAAGAAGCTGACGCTTGGCGGGCACGACCCGGTCAAGGTGTACAACGGATACAAGGCGGCGGTCGAGCACAAGGGGCAGCCGACGGTCCTCCTCATCCGGACCATCAAGGGCTACGGCCTCGGTGACGCCGGCGAGGGGAAGAACATCACCCACCAGCAGAAGAAGCTCACCTTGGACGAGCTCCGGGCCGTGCGCGAGCGCTTCAGCATCCCGGTTCCCGAAGAGAAGATCAGCGAAGCACCGTACTACCGTCCCGACGACAAGAGTCCCGAAGTTACCTACCTGAAGGAGCGGCGCAAGGCGCTTGGCGGCTCGCTGCCGGTCCGCAATCACAAGACGACGCCGCTGCCCGCGCCGGCCAACCCGGAAATTTTCGAGGAGTTCGCCAAGGGCACCGAAGGGCGCCCCGCGTCGACGACGATGGTGTTCGTGCGGTTGCTGTCGAAGCTGCTGCGCGATCCGGATCTCGGCAAGATCGTCGTCCCGATTGTGCCGGACGAGGCGCGTACGTTCGGCATGGAGGCGCTTTTCCGCCAGGTCGGCATTTATTCGCACGTCGGCCAGCTGTACGAGCCCGTCGATATGGACACGCTCCTCTATTACAAGGAGTCGACCGACGGACAGATTCTCGAGGAAGGGATCAACGAGGCGGGATCGCTCGCGTCGTTCATCGCCGCCGGCACGGCGTATTCGACGCACGGGGTCAACACCATCCCGTTTTTCATTTATTACTCAATGTTCGGCTTCCAGCGCGTTGGCGATCTGATTTGGGCCGCCGCCGACTCGCGCTCGCGGGGCTTCCTGCTTGGCGGAACCGCGGGCCGCACGACCCTCGCGGGCGAAGGGCTGCAGCATCAGGACGGGCAGACGCACGTGCTGGCGCTGCCGGTGCCGAACTGCGTGTCCTACGATCCGGCGTTTGCCTACGAACTGGCGACCATCATCGAAGACGGCATCAAGCGGATGTACGTCGATCAGGAAAGCATTTTCTATTACCTGACGTTGATGAACGACAACTACGCGATGCCGCCGATGCCGGAAGGCGAGGGCGTACGCGAGGGCATCCTGAAGGGGATGTATCGCTACAGCCAAGCGAAGAACACGGCCGCGAAGCTGAAGGCTCAGCTGATCGGCAGCGGCGCCATCCTGCCGGAGGTCATCAAGGCTGCGGCGCTGCTCGAGCAGTTCGGCGTTGCCGCCGACGTCTGGAGCGTTACGAGCTACGGACAGCTCTACCGCGATGGCAACGCGTGCGACAGGTGGAACATGCTGCATCCGTCGCAGAAGGCGCGCACCGCCTACGTAGCGGAGTGCCTCAACAACACCGAAGGCGTCATCGTCGCCGCGTCCGATTACCTGAAGGTGCTGCCGAACGCGATCGATCGGTGGGTGTCGCGTCCGATCGTCTCGCTCGGTACCGATGGGTTCGGCCGCAGCGAAGGGCGCGCCGCGCTCAGGGAGTTCTTCGAGGTCGATGCCCGTTTCGTGGCGGTTGGTGCGCTCTCGGCGCTTGCGCGCGAGAAGCAGATCGACGCCAAGCTGGTCGACAAAGCGATAAAAGACCTGGGCATAGACCCTGAGAAAAAGAACCCGGCCATATCTTGATCACCACGGATTGGGGGCCAGGGATTGGGGATTAGCTCCGATCCCTCCTAATCCCGAGTCCCCAACCCCTCATCCCTAGAGTTGATTGATGCCAACCGACATGAAGCTGCCCGAGCTGGGCGAGAACATCGAAGGTGGAGATGTTCTCCGCGTGATGGTGAAGCCAGGCGACGCCATCAAGAAAGACCAGGCCGTCCTCGAGCTCGAAACCGACAAAGCGACGATCGAAGTGCCGTCATCGGCATCGGGCGTCGTCAAGGAGGTCAAGGTCAAGCCGGGCGAGAAGGTGAAAGTCGGCCAGACGATTTTCACCGTGGAGGAAGATGGAGCGAGCGAGCCGAATGCCGCGAAGACCGGCGACAAGCCCGAAGCCGCGGCCGCGCCGGAGCCCGCCGAGCCGGCGAAGGCGAACACTGAGAAACCCGCGGCGGTTGCCGAGCAGCCAAAAGCGGAGGCGAAACCCGAGTCGCCGAAGCGCAAGGCCGAAGTCGTCGAGATGAAGCCTTCGAAGCAGGCAGCGGCGCCGGCACCTGCTACGGTGCAGGCGTCCGCGGATCCTGCGTCGATTCCGGCGGCGCCGTCGGCGCGCCGGCTCGCTCGCGAGCTCGGAGTGAACATCGCCGAGATCCCGGGTTCAGGCCCCGGCGGCCGCATCTCGATGGACGATGTGACCGCGTACGCGCGCCGCCTGTTGTCGGGTGTGGCCTCAGGCGGACGGGTTCCAGCAGCGGCAAGCGAAGCGCTGCCCGACTTCAGCAAATGGGGCAGCGTCGAGCGGAAGCCGATGAGCGGCGTGCGCCGCACGACCGCGCATCGCCTCACACAGGCGTGGACCACGGTCCCGCATGTGTTTCAGCAGGATCGCGCCGACATCACGGCCGTCGAGGTGTTGAGAAAGCGCCTGTCGAAAAGGGCAGAAGCCGAAGGGCGCTCGCCCGTCACCATCACCGCGTTTCTCATGAAGACGCTGGCAGCCGCTCTGAAGAAATTCCCGCAGCTCAGTTCGTCTGTTGATCTGCAAAACGACGAGATCATCTACAAGCAGTACGCCCACATCGGGGTAGCGGTGGACACCGATCGCGGCTTGCTGGTGCCCGTCATCCGCGACGTCGATCAGAAGGACATCTTCCAGATCGCGGACGAACTCAGCCAGGCGGCCGAAAAGGCGCGGAACCGCAAGCTGTCGCTCGACGACATGCAGGGCGGCTCGATCACGATTTCCAACCTCGGCAGCCTGGGCGCCGGCGCGTTTACGCCGATCGTCAACTGGCCCGAAGTGGCGATTCTCGGTGTTGCGCGCGCGCGTATGGAGCCCGTCTTCGTGGACGGCGAATTCGTCGCGCGATTCCTGATGCCCGTCACGCTGTCGTACGACCATCGCGTGATTGACGGCGCCGACGGCGCCCGCATCCTGCGGTGGATCGTCGAAGCCGTGGAACAGCCGGCGCTTCTGTGGATGGATCAATAAGAGACATGCCCACTCGCTTAGCAGTTATCGGAGCCGGCCCCGGCGGGTATGTCGCAGCGTTTCTTGCGGCGGACGCGGGTATGCAGGTCACCCTCATCGACGCCGATCCGAATCCGGGCGGCGTCTGCACATTTCGCGGATGCATTCCCTCGAAGGCGCTGCTTCACGCGGCCAAAGTGATCGAAGAAGCCGGGCACTCGGATGCCTTCGGCGTCTCGTTCGGCAAGCCCTCAATCGACGTCGACAAGCTCCGGGCGTGGAAGGACGCGGTCGTCAAGAAGCAGACCGGCGGATTGGGCCTGCTCGCGAAATCGCGGAAGGTGAACTACATCCAGGGACGCGCGTCGTTTGTCGATGCGAAGACGCTTTCCGTTGACACGTCGAATGGCCCGAAGCAGGTCGAAGCCGACTACGTCATCATCGCCACAGGCTCGCGGCCGACGACGGTGCCGAACGTGTCGATCGAGAGTGCAAAGGTGCTCGATTCGACGACCGCGCTCGAGCTGCCCGACGTTCCAGGCCGTCTGCTCGTTGTCGGCGGCGGCTACATCGGCCTCGAGCTCGGAACCGTTTATGCGGCCCTCGGATCGAAAGTCACGGTTGTTGAAATGACCGACGGGCTGCTTCCAGGAGCCGACCGCGATCTTGCCGCCGTCGTCGCCAAGCGGATGGAGCGGATGGCCGACGCGATCTTGCTCGAGACGAAAGTGACGGGCGTCAAGGAAGACAAAAAGGGTCTCAGCGTCTCGTTCGAAGGGAAAAACGCACCGAAGGGCGCGGAAACCTTCGACCGCGTGCTTGTCGCTGTTGGTCGCCGGCCGAATTCGGCGATCGCCGGTCTGGACAAGACGAAAGTCAAAGTGAATCAGCGCGGGTTCATCGAGGTGGACGGGCAGCGAAGGACCGCGGAGCCGTCGGTGTTCGCCATTGGCGACGTGGCCGGCGATCCGATGCTCGCGCACAAAGCCTCGCATGAGGCGCGCGTCGCCGTCGAGGCAATCCACGGAAAGCCCAGCGTATTCGAGCCGCGGGCGATTCCGGCGGTTGTCTTCACCGATCCCGAGCTGGCATGGACGGGCCTCACCGAGACCGAGGCGAAGAAGCAGAACATTCCGATCGAGATCGCCAAATACCCGTGGGCGGCGTCAGGCCGCGCGAACACGCTGGACCGGCCCGACGGTCTGACGAAGCTCGTCATCGATCCGGAAACCGAGCGCATCCTCGGTGTCGGCATCGTCGGCGTCGGCGCCGGCGAGCTGATCTCGGAAGGCACCCTCGCGATCGAGATGGGGGCGCTCGCGTCTGATCTTAAGTTGACGATCCATCCGCATCCGACGCTGTCGGAAACCGTGATGGAAGCGGCGGATGTGTTCTACGGCGAGAGCGCGCACGTATACAAACCCAAAAAATAGCCAGTAGCCGGTAGCCAATAGCTGGTAGCAGCTAGTAGCGGATAGCCGCGGCCTTGCTGAATACCGACGACATCATCTGAGGCGTCAGCTTGCCGGTATTGGTGTTCTGCCGGCTCGGATGGTAGGACGCGATGACTGTCGGGTGACCCTTGAATCTGTAAACCGTGCCATGTGCGAATGCCGGGCGCGGTTTGACGATGAGCCCGCGCCCCGCAGCGACTTGCCACCATACATCGAACGCGATTTTCCCAAGCGCGACCACCACCTGAATATTTCGTAGATGCGCGAGCTCGGCTTCGAGGTGGGACTGGCACGTTGCAATTTCGTCGGGCGTCGGCTTGTTGTCGGGAGGCGCACAGCGGACCGCCGCGACCACAAACGCGTCGCGCAGCTGAAGGCCGTCGTCGATCGATTGTGACGTGGGGATGTTCGCGAATCCGTGGCGATGCATCGCGGCCATCAGAAAATCGCCCGACGCGCCGACGCCATCGCCGGTGAACACGCGCCCCGTGCGGTTGGCGCCGTGTGCCGCAGGCGCCAGGCCCAGCACGAGCACGCGTGCATCCGGATCGCCGAAGCCGGGAACGGGTTTGCCCCAGTAAGTATCGTTGCGAAACGCCGCACGCTTGGTGCGAGCAATTTCGCCGCAGTAGGTGCGCAGCCGCTCGCACCGGTTGCAGGCGACAATTCCGCGTTGAACCTCTGCGAGTGACACCTGAGCCTTAAGCCCTTAGCCCTGAGCCATCCGCGCAGCGGTCGCTTGTTCGTGCGCGTGATACGAGCTGCGCACCAGCGGCCCTGACTCGACGTGCGCGAAGCCCATCTCGAGCGCGATGTCTTTGAGCTGCCGGAACTCATCCGGGTGGTAATAACGCGTCATCGGCAGATGTGCTTGAGATGGCCGCAGGTATTGGCCGAGCGTCAGAATCGCGCAGCCGACGTTCCTGAGGTCACGCAAGGTGGTGACGATTTCATCCCATTCTTCGCCGAGCCCGAGCATGATTCCCGACTTCGTGGCAACGTCCGGCGCGTACCGTCTCGATCGGTCGAGCAATTCCAGCGTGCGCTCATATCGTCCGCCCGATCGCGCGAGGCGATAGAGGCGTGGAACCGTTTCGGTGTTGTGGTTCAGAATGTCCGGCCGCGCGTCCAGGACGGCGTGCAGCGGGGCTTCCTTCCCCTGAAAGTCCGGGATGAGCACCTCGATGCTCGCGGACGGCGTGCGCTTGCGGATTTCGCGAATCGTTTCCGCGAATATCGACGCGCCCCCGTCTTTCACGTCGTCTCGATCAACCGACGTGATGACGACATGTTCGAGATCGAGCGTGGCCACGGCGTCGGCAACCCGAACCGGCTCCGCGGCATCTACGGGCTGCGGCCGGCCGTGTCCTACCGCGCAATACCCGCAGGCGCGCGTGCACACGTCCCCGAGGATCATGAAGGTGGCCGTGCCATGCGTCCAGCACTCGCCGATGTTCGGGCAGTGTGCTTCCTCGCAAACGGTATGCAGCTTCAGGTCGCGCATCAGGCTCTTCAGCCTGAGGTACGACGGCGAGCCCGGCGCGCGCACCTTGAGCCACTCCGGTTTGCCTGGCCTGAGCGACGTCGAAGGCCCTGGCGGCGCGGAAGGAACTGGATTCAGCGGGATAACTCTGGACACGTCACTTGATCTTACTCAATTCTGATCGCCGGCGCCGTGAGCGAACCCGCACAGCCGGCACGCCGTCGGCGGTTTGCTGTTGTCTACGCGATGCGCCACCGACGGCACTGTTTTCAGGTACGCGAAGATGTTCTTCAGGTCGTCGTCGGTCAGGCCACGGTAGTACCACCACGTCATGATCGGCTTGAGCTGGCGGGCTTTCACCCATCCTCTACGCATGACGTCGAGGAAGAGGGTTTCGTCGTAATACGGGATGCCGGAGGGCGCCTGTGTGATGTTGGCGCTCGCCACCTCGCCCCACGGACCACGTAAAAGGAAACCGCCGGCAAGGTCCAGCTCCGACATGCGCTGTCCCTCGTGCTGTGGGGTGTGGCAGTCGCGGCACCCGCCCAGCGTCGTCAGGTAGTCGCCGCGCTTGACGGGAGTTGATGTATCCGGCTCCCGCACCGGACTCGAGCAGGGGCTGCGGCGCGGTGCGAATCAAATATTTGACCGGGAAGATCAGCTCGGTTTTCGGAACCTCACGGCGGACGGCGGGAATCGATCGCAGATACACGATGACCGACGCCAGGTCTTCGTCCGACATGTGGCGGAAATTTTCGTACGGCATGAAGGGGAACAAGGCGCGACCGTCATAGCCGATGCCTTCGCGGATAGCGCGCGCAAGCTGATCGTCGGTCCAGCTGCCGGCGCCGGTTTCCTTGTCTGGAGTGATGTTTGGCGGATAGACCTTGCCAGGCAAATCGAGCAGCGGGAAGGTCGTCGAACCGGCGCCATGCGTCCCCGCCACGACGGGCACGTCTTCGCGGCTCCAGTCGCGGTCGCTGTGGCACGCGAAGCAATTCAGGAGATTTTCCGAGAGATAGCGGCCCCGCGCGAGGCGTTCGGGCGTCGAGGCAAAGGTGCGGTCGGTCAGCGCACGTGCAGACGGACCGATGAACGGCCGCCAGCCGATTGTTGCCGTGATGGCCACCAACACGAGCACGAGGAGCGCCGCGAGAACCCAACCGGCGACCTTCAATAGCTTCACTCTCACCCTCCTTGTTTGTTTGTGCGATCCTCGTTTAGAATTTCGTTCACCGTCAGGGGGATGATGAAGCGTGAGCATGCGTGACCGCCAAGTCACGCATCGGCTCTCTACCCCAGCGTCGTCGGTCAGGTCTAGGACTTCTGCCGCTGGCGCCGACGCCGAGCCCTAAGCGCGCCGAGAGCGCCGACTGCAACGAGCGAAAGCGAAGCCGGCTCAGGGACAGCGGTAGGGATAGGGCCGACCGTCACCGTAAGAGTCGAAGGATCGCCGCCGTCTGTGAGCAAAAGGATGCCCGCAGTCGTCGAAAACGCTACCGGCGAACCGTCAGGTTCCGTAGCGAACTCACCGCCCGCACCGGTAAACGGACCAAAGGCGCTCTGCAGATCGTAGCCCGCGAGGCTGGCGTCGCCCATGCCGAGAATCCCAGTGCCACTAAATGGGAAATTCGCGGCATCATCGAAAAAGGCGAAACACGGACAATGGGGTAATACAGACTGGGGAAAGAAGACTGCGGCATACCCGTTCGGGTCATTGAATGTTGCCGTCGCCAGCCCATCGATCGTGACAGTGGCAGTTCCCTGATTCACGAAAACCCCTGGAATGGGTTCGATTACGCCTGTAGTATCCGCCGTAAGCTCGACGGTCACCAGCACATTGGTGAACGGCGTCCCACCCAGCGAGCCCGAGGCAATTGACTCTGCCGTGTAAGTAATCGGAGCGGCCTGAGTTGGAGCGGCCCAACCCAGAACCCCAATCACCGTCAGCGCCGCTACCAGAATCCGAAATCGTTTCATCGCGTCTCCTTGTATTGGTTGTCGATACGCATCGTTGATCCGGCAAAGGCAGACAAAAGCCCTCTGCGACGATTCCACCGCGAACGCCGACCGACTATTTCTTTGGAATATCAGGAAGAACTGCCTAGTACGGCGCGCTGAAGAGCAATCTGCATGCCACGCTTTGCGCCGAAATGCCTAGGCTTTCGGCAGCTGAGGTCTTAATGGATAATTCGGTCGAATGCGATTGCCAGCGGCCGACTCGAGTCCCCTCGCTTCAGCGGCACATCTGAAGGGCATCAACGTCACGTGGCTCGGTCATTCCACATTCGTCATCACGTCTCCAAAGGGCGTCCGCATTCTCTTCGACCCGTTCATCACGAACAATCCGTCCTGCCCGCCGGGCGCAAAGCGGGTCGGCGCCATCGACGTGATCCTCATCACACACGGCCACGCCGACCACTGTGAAGACGCCCCGAGCGTCGCGCGCGACACCGGCGCTGTTGTCGTCGCCTCGCCCGAACTCGCCGCGTGGGTCGAACGGCAGGGCGCGAAACACGCGAGGCCGATGAATATCGGGGGCCGTCAGCAACTCTCGGGGATTGAGATTGCGATGACGCCAGCTCTGCATAGCAGCAGCGCTGCCGACGGCACCTATCTCGGTCCTGCAACGGGATTCGTCGTGCGGTTTGAAGACGGGCTCACCATCTATTTCGCCGGCGATACCGGCCTTTTCGGCGACATGCGCCTCGTTCGAGACCGGCACGCTCCAAGTGTCGCGTTCCTGCCAATCGGCGATCGGTTCACGATGGGCCCCGAAGATGCGGCGATTGCCGCGGAATGGCTCGGGGTGAAGGCGGTCGTCCCGATGCACTATGGAACGTTCCCCGAGTTGACGGGAACGCCGGATGATTTGCGGCGGCACTGCGTTCCGAAGGGGATTGACGTGATCGAGCTGCGGGCGGGGGAATCCGTTGGGTAATCGTGCCGCGAAACTCCGCCTGGTTCGGTTGGTTCGGCTCGTCGTGTTCGCGGCAGCGGTGTTCTCGCATGCGCCGGCGCGCGCGCAGACGCTCGAGCCGATCCGGTATACCGTCAGCTTTCCCGCGGCGCACACGCATTATGTCGAGATAGAAGCCGCCTACCCGACAGAGGGCCGTGCGCAGATCGATTTGATGATGGCGGTGTGGACGCCGGGCTCCTATCTGATCCGTGAGTACGCGCGGCACGTCGAAGCGCTCACCGCGTCGGATCCTGCGCGCGGCCGGCTGCCGGTGGAGAAGACCCGGAAAAACCGCTGGCGCGTCGTGACGAACGGTGCGCGAGTGGTGCGGCTGAGGTACCGGCTTTTCGCGCACGAGATGAGCGTACGCACGAACTGGGTGGACGAGGAGTTCGCGCTGCTGAATGGGGCTCCCACCTTCATCACGCTGCTCGAGTCGCCGTCCCGGCGCGCGCACGAGGTGCGGGTTGTGCTCCCCAGGTCGTGGACGGCGAGCTTTTCAGGGATGACGCCCGGCGCCGAAGACAACGTCCACGTCGCGGCCGACTACGACACGCTCGTCGATTCGCCCATTGTCGCGGGGTCGCCGTCCGTGTATGAGTTCAAAGTCCAGGGCAAGCCGCATTACCTGGTGAATTTTCGCGAGCGCGGCGTGTGGAACGGCCCGCAGGCCGTGCAGGATCTGGCCCGGGTTGTAAACGCGATCGGGTCATTCTGGGGCGGGATGCCGTTCGACCGGTTCTATTTTTTCAACATCATCGGGTCGGCGAGAAACGCGCTCGAGCACAAGAATTCGACCGTGATGAATATCCCGCTCGACACGACGAACACGCGGGAGGGATACCTGCAGTGGCTGAGCATGGCGAGCCACGAATATTTTCACGCGTGGAACGGCAAACGGCTGCGTCCCGCCGAACTGGGCCCGTTCGACTATGAAAACGAGGTGTACACGCGGTCGTTGTGGTTCGTCGAAGGCCTCGCGGATTATTACGGCGACCTCATGCTCGCGCGGGCGGGCGTTGCGACACACGAAGAGTTTCTCCGTGCCCTGTCCGAGCAGATCCGCGAATTGCAGAGCACGCCGGGCCGCTTCGATCAGTCGGTGGAGATGGCTTCATACGACGCATGGATTAGATATTACCGGCCGGATGAGAACAGCCCCAATAGCGCCATCAGCTACTACGTGAAGGGCGCGGTCATCGGATTCGTGCTGGACACGCGCCTCCGAAAGCTCAGTGAGGGCGCCAGGTCGCTCGACGATGTATTGCGGACGATGGCGAAGCGCTTTTCGGGTGAGAAGGGGTTTACTTCAGAAGACCTCCGCACCGTCATTCTCGACGTCGCGGGACCGGTTCATGAACGGGACATGCGTCTGTGGACTCAGGCGCTGCTCGAAACGACCGTCGAGCTCGACTACGCTGAGGCCCTCGACTGGTTCGGCTTGCGCATGACCGCGCCGCCGTCCGCCCCTCGTCCCTGGCTCGGCATCGCGACGAGAGTGGAATATCAGAAAACCGTTGTCAGTGGGATTCGGCGAGGCTCACCCGCGGCCGCGGCGGGACTGTCGCTGCTCGACGAAATCGTTGCCGTGAACGGCGCCCCGCTGCCGCCCGGTCTGCTTGCGGATCGCCTTGCGCAATTTTCGCCAGGCGCAACCGTGAGCTTCACCATCTCCCGATCGGGCGCAACCCGGCAGATAGACGTGGTTCTTGGAACCGATCCCGCCCACGGCTGGGGCCTGAGTGTTTCCCCAGGCGCGACCAGTGCTCAACGCCAGCGCCTCGACGCGTGGCTGCACTAAAGGGGGTCAGACCCTCTTTTTACGAAAATCGTAAAAAGAGGGTCTGACCCCCTTTAGTGATGATGTTCGACGCCCGCCTGTGACGGGGTCGCGAAGCGGTAGCGCAGGAAGAGGTGAAACGACAGCGGCGCACCGTAACTCTCCTGCAGCTCCGCCGGCACGTAATACATGGTCGTATCGCCGCCAACACCGAGCCTGCCCAGTGCGCTCGTGAAGATATCGCGCGTATAGCCGAGCGTGAAGGCACCGATGGTGGACAGAGTGACGGGCTCTGTAACGCCATCATGCACGTGCGGAAGCTCCTTGCCGACGAACTCCACTCGCGAATAGAGATAGTTTTTTTCGAGCCACGACATGTTGCTCTCGAACACGAACCCGTTCGAGGTCCCGTGGCTTTCGCGGTTCTGCCCCCATGCCGCCAGCACCGCCGTCGAGATGGCGCCGCTCCGGACGTGTGAGACCGACGCCATCAGCCGCGTCATGTCGCCAGGTTCGAGCGAGTCGGGCTCGTTCACCCGCGCGCCCGAAATCTGCCCGCTCCACCCGCCTCGCGTCAGGCTGCCGCGCACAGACCAGGAGTCGAGCGCGCCGAAATCGATGTCGGTGCGGTCTTCGTCGGGCTCCCGGCCACGGAACCACGATGCCTCGATGCCGGCTCCCGACCGCACCGCGCCAAACGTCAGGACGCCTGGCGTGATGTGCACCGAGTCGAGATGATGGTGCGCCAGAGGCGACTGCGGGTTCTCCGCGGCAGACGGCCGGTGCATGAAAGGTGGAGGTCCGAGCGCCGGTGAGCCCACCGCCGCCGCCGTCGACGTCAACGTCCACGCGCCGGCCGATTGAACGTAGGAAACGCTCAGCGTCGAAAACAAATCGTGGGGATGCTGATAATCGATCAGCGGTTCGTTGTTGAAAGTTTCACCCGTCTGAAATACCTGGGGCGACCCGATGTCTTCGAGCGTAAATGCCTCGAGCGAAAACATCGTGTGGACGGTCAACCGTCCACCTCCGAGCGGCCGCTCTCCCATGCCCATGAACCAGTTCTGCGACTCGAACTTCTTGAGATCGCTGGACTTGCGATGCTGGTAGTTCAGCCCGGCAAAAATGTTCGCGTTGGCGATCCAGCGCCACCCGTTGTCAGAAGTTTGCGCGTGAACTGGCGTAGCGCCCAGGGCTGCCGCCAGAAAAATGGATCTCACTAACTTGACAGCTCTCGACATCGAAGAGGACCATAATGGTTGATCATGCGGTTCATGCGCAATCGCGCGAGCTTCGTTGCGGCGATTGCCCTCATATGGCACGTCGCGGCGATCGCCGTCGTCTCGACGGCGCTCTCGTGCGACACAGGAGCCGGCGCGGCCGCGAATCATTCGAACATGACCGGTCATGAAGGCATGCCTGGCCATGAAGGTATGCCCGACTGTCCGATGCAGCGTCAGACTGCTCCTGTCTGTCTGAAGCACGGCAGCGAACACGGCACACACGACTGCGACTGTCCAACTATTGGATGCGCGCAATCGGACACAGGATTCATGGCGCTTTTCGGCGCCGTCGGCATCATCTCCGCGCCGGCGGAAATGGCAGTCCCGCTCGACCTCGTTGACGCGACAGTGGACCTCTCGACCTCAACTCGCGCTCTCGCGACCGATCCGCTTTCACCTCCTCCTCGTTCGTAGCCTCCGGCTTTCATTGGCGTAGCACCGGCCATCGGGCCGGTGAACACGGAGGCATACCCATGAGATCTCGTGGAGTGTTTCTCCTGGCGGCCGCATGCGTCTGCTTGTTCGCAGACGCGCTGTCCGCACAGGAGACGATTAGCTATGGCACCATCAGCGGCCGCGTCACCGATCCGCAAGGTGCCGTCGTGCCGGGCGCAAGGGCCCGCGCAACTCAGGTAGAGACCGGCCAGACGCGCGACGGCATCTCGGACGTAGAGGGGCGATTCCGATTTCCGTACCTGCGCGTCGGCTCGTACGTCATTACCGTGCAGCTTGCCGGATTTGCCGAAGCGATGCGGAACGTCAACGTGACGGTCGGGTCGGCATTCGAGATCCCGATAGCGCTGTCCGTCGCCAGCGTCGATGCCAGCGTAACCGTCACGGGTGAAACAACGGTCCTCGAGGCGGCACGAAGTCAAATTGCGGGCACCGTGTCGCAGGCCGAAATCCAAAGCCTGCCGCTCAACGGACGCAACTTCCTGGACTTCGCGCTTTTAGTGCCGGGCGTGTCTCCCACAAATACCGGGAGCACGCAGCTGTTCGCTGAAACGTCAGCGGTGCCTGGACAGGGGATCTCCATTGGCAGCCAGCGGAACTTCTCCAACAACTTCATCGTCGACGGTCTTTCCGCAAACGACGACGCGGCGGGGTTCAGCGGCATTCCATACGGCGTGGACGCGGTCGATCAGTTTCAGGTCGTCACGTCCGGCGGCCATGCGGAGCTGGGCCGCGCGCTCGGCGGCTATGTGAGCGTCATTACCAAGAGCGGCACGAATACGCCGCGCGGCAACGTCTACGCATATTTCCGGGACGATGCGATGAACGCCCGGAACGCGCTCTTGAGCGACTCCGGGGCGCCCAAGCCGGAGATGAGTCAGAAGCAGTGGGGCGCAAGCATGGGCGGACCGATTGCGCGCAATCGCACGTTCTATTTCTCGAACGTCGAACAGCGCGTTCTCGACCAGACAGGCTTGACGACGATAACGGACCAGAACGTCGCCGTGGTCAACGCGCGGTTGCGATCGTCGGGATATCCGGGATCACCCGTCTCGACGGGCAGCTATCCGAATCCGATCGACACGGTGAATTTTCTCGGCAAGCTCGATCACCAGTTCAGCAGCCGCCAGAATCTCACCGTTCGCTACTCGCTCTACGATGTCGTCTCGCAGAACTCGCGCGGCGCCGGTGCGCTCAACGCGCCATCGGCGTCCGCGGGGCTCGACAATCTCGATCAGTCGCTGGCGCTGAGCAATACGTGGACGCTATCGTCGAGGACGGTCAGCGAAACGCGCTTTCAGGTGTCGCATGGCGACTTGAAGGCGCCGCCAAGCGATCCGATCGGGCCCGCCGTCGCCATTGCGGGCGTCGCAAGCTTCGGGACCTCGTCGGGAAGTCCTCACGCGCGTGTCAACACGATGTATCAGATGGTGAGCAACGTCTCGCACCAGGCGGGCAACCATGCGATCCGCGGCGGCGTCGATTTCATCTACAACGACGACACGATCACCTATCCGCGATCGGCACGCGGGGCATACACGTTTTCGTCGCTTGCCAATTTTCTTTCGGGAGCCTACAACACGTCTGGGTTTACGCAGACGTTCGAAGTGTCTACCGTTTCGCAGACCAACCCGAATGTCGGCATTTACCTGCAGGACGAGTGGAAGGTGCGGCCGGCCGTCACGGTAAACGCCGGCGTGCGCTACGACCTGCAGTTTCTCGAGACGGTCAGCACCGACACCGACAACCTGTCGCCGCGTGTGGGGTTTGCGTGGACGCCGACCCAGTCGCGGCGGCTTATCGTGCGAGGCAGCGCGGGATTGTTTTTCGACCGCGTGCCCCTGCGCGCACTTGCCAACGCGCTGCTGTCGGCGGGCAATACCGCCGACCTCAACCAGCTTCAGCAGGTCAACGTGAGCCTGTCGCCAACGCAGGCCGGGGCCCCCGTCTTCCCCGGCATTCTCGACGCGGCCATTCCCTCGGTGACGCTCGTCAACCTGGCGACGCTCGATCGGAACATGCAGAACGCGTACTCCCGTCAGGCCAGCCTCGAGGTGGAACGGCAGGTTGGAGAGACTGGAACGGTGAGCGCCGGCTATCAATACGTGCGCGGCAACAACCTGATCATGCTGGTGAATCAGAACGTGCCCACGTGTGCCGCCGCGGGCACGAACAACGGATGCCGGCCCGACCCCAGTTACGCGAACAACAATCAGTATTCGTCAGTGGGGGAGTCGAATTATCACGGCATGCATTTGTCATTCGTGCAGCGGCCGTCGGCGCGGGGACACTACCGGGTTTCGTACAGCCTTTCGAAGTCGATGAACAACGTCGGCGAGAATTTTTTCAGCTCGCCGATCGATCCAACCGACTTGTCCAAGGATTGGGGACGGTCGGATGACGATCAACGCCATCGTCTTGTCGTCAACGGCACAGTGGTCCTGCCATACGCGTTTGATTTGAGCGGGTCCGTGCACGCCTATTCGGCGCTGCCGTTCAACATCACGTCGGGCGTGACAACGATCCAGGGGACGGCAGGACGGCCGATTGTGAACGGCGAGTTCATCGAGCGGAATGCGGGTGTCGGCAGCAACTATTTCAGCCTCAACGCCCGGGTCTCGCGCTCGTTCCAGTTGACCGGGCGGCTCGAGGTCGAAGGCATTCTCGAAGGGTTCAACCTGACCAACCATCGAAACGTCGTGACGCGGAACACGAATTTCGGCTCCGGCGCGTATCCATCGAACCCGCTGCCGAGCTTCGGACAGGTTACGGCCGTAGCGGAGCCGCGCACGCTTCAGCTCGCGCTGCGTGTGACGTTCTAATGCTTTTCGTCGATGGCCTTTGTCCAGATGGCAATTTCTTCTGGTGTCATCGTGCCAAGCGGAACTTCCCGCGCGTCGATGTAGTGCCAGTTTTCGATATCGACTCTGTATTGCGCGCGTGACAGCAACGTGCCACGGCAAATGCGCAGGTGGTCGCCCGTATCCGGTTCGGCATTCAGACGGCCGGCCAGTTGGGCGATCACCTCGTCTGGAGCCGGATCGCCTGGATACACATAGGGGAACAGGATGAGGTGAGCGAGCAGGACACGCCAGTGCTCGCCAAACCGTGAAAGCAGGCGCGGCCAGTTGATGTCCTTCTGCCGCGCCCGGACGAGGTGCAGCACATCCGCGCCGTCGAACCGCTCCCGTTCCATCAGGAACGCCTTCGACCAGATCATCTCTTCGACCGGCATCAGGCGGACGGGGAAGCCCAGCGATTCATCCCAGGGCGCGTTCGCGAACCACTCGTCGTCCACTTCGGCGATGCCGTTGCCGCCCGAAAAGATGAGATCGACGAAGAACTCCCGCTGGCGACCGCCGAACGCCTTGCCCAGCCAGTGGGGAAACGTCAGCTCGGTCGTAACGCCCTGCTCGGAGAGCACCGCCGCAGCCTTGTCCCAATCCCGCCGGCGAATGAACAGATCGAGATCTTTCGTATCGCGCCCTATCCCGGTGTAATGAACGAAGGCATACGCGCCGCCCACCAGGAAGTCGATGTCCGTCTCCTGAAAGACGTGGATCACCCGCTTGTAGAACTCGGATGCATGGAGGCTCGGGGCCTGAACCGTCGCTGGTGTCACGTTCCTCCAGTCGCAAGAGGGATGCCATGAGGGCATGTATGTTGCTGCAGTTAGCCGGGTGCGTATTGCCGCGATAGGAGACCTGCATTTCGGGAAATCGTCGGCGGGAGCGCTTCAACCGCTACTGTCGCAGATTGCGACAGACGTCGATGTGCTCGTCATAGCCGGCGATCTGACGGATTACGGCACGGTCGAAGAAGCCAGGGGGGTTGCCAAGGAGCTCTCGGGGGCCGTTCGAATTCCTATCGTGGCCGTGCTCGGCAATCACGACTTCGAAGCCGGCGCCGAGCGCGAAATTCACCAGATTCTCGTCGACCACGGTATCTATGTGCTCGACGGCGACACGTGCGAAGTGCAGGGCGTCGGCTTCGCCGGCGTGAAGGGCTTCGCCGGAGGGTTCGGCAGGCGGGCGCTTGGACCGTGGGGCGAGCCCATCATCAAACAGTTCGTGCACGAGGCGGTCAACGAAGCGCTGAAGCTGGAATCGGCGCTCGCGCGTCTGCGCACCGACAAGAAGATCGTCGTTCTACACTACGCGCCGATCGAGGGAACCGTCGTAGGGGAGCCGCGCGAGATTTATCCGTACCTCGGGTGCAGCCGGCTCGAAGAACCGCTCGGCCGCTACACCGTGTCGGCTGTGGTGCACGGCCATGCGCACAACGGGGCGCCGGAAGGGCGGACGACGGGCGACGTGCCTGTCTACAATGTCGCGCTGCCGCTGATGCGGAAGTTGACCCCGGAGCAGCCGTTCCGGATTATCGACATCTAGACGGGGTGGGGAGTCTCTGGGAGTCGGGGAGTCCAGAAGTCCTGGGGAGTCCTGGGAGTCCGGGAGTCAAGGAGTCCAAGGGGGAGTCCGCAGAGTCCCTGACTCTATTCATGGGCCGTAAGCGTTTACGTAAACGGTAAGATTCCTCAACAAAACTTCAACAAAAACAACCATTTACTGCTGGTCCACTGATTGCACTAAGCTCGCGACTGGCACTTTGGACTCTTTTGACCTGTTGGAGGGACGACACATGAACCGTTTTGTGATGCTTGCTCTCGTGCTCGTGTTTGGAATGGCGTGCGAAGATTCCCCGACCTCGCCTTCGGATCCGAACGTCGCGAAGTTCACCGCCATTCTGCTGCCTGGCAACGAGGTGCCGCCAATCACGAATGCCGATGCGGGGGCCAGCGGTACGATGCAGTTGACGATGACGGTGACGCGCGACTCCGCCAGTGTCATCACTGGCGCAACCTATGACTTCGTCGTCAACATGACCGGCTTCCCGGCCAACACGACGCTCACCGGCGCGCACATCCACAATGGGGCGGCTGGCGCGAATGTCGGCGTTGTCGTCGGTTTGCCGCTGACGCCGACGACTGACACCTTGCTGACGACCGGACAGGGAACCCTTACGAAAAACAGTCTGCAGAGCACGTCGAGCTCTGTGTCGGCGGCGGCGGTTGCCCAGGGTATCTTCAACAACCCGGCCGGCAACTACTTCAACGTTCACACGTCGATCAATCAAGGCGGAGCGATCCGCGGCCAGCTGGTGAAATCGAATTAGTTCCGGATAAGTCCGGCTAAAGCCGGACACTACCGTACTTAGAGCTAGTAGAACTTCCGGGACATGTTGAACCCGAGGAACCAGTCCCGGTTGTTGGTCGCCCCCCGGGCCATTTCGGCCATCGTGGTGCCCAGCGAGTTCGATACGTTCAGTTGAAACACGTGCCCGCGCAGGCGCTTTTCGATCCCGAACGTCTTTATCGAGACGCCCGGTCGAAAGCCGCTTGCGCGGGGTGTCCACGATCCCACCACGTATACACCCTGCGTCATTCTCATTCGTCCGCTCAACCCCACCAGTAGTGTGTCCGACTCGATCCCAGTCGTTGTCGCATCCGCACATCCGGGGATATCGTGGCCATGCTCCATATGTTCGAAACAGCCGGCCGTGCTGTAGGTATTGGAATGGATGATGTACGCGGGCTGCAGGTACAAGGCCCCGCGACTGCCGATCGTCCGCGAAAGTATCCCGCTTATCGCCGTTGCGTAGGCGTTGTCCTCCTCGTCCACGACGTCGCCGCGATGAAAGTTGTTCAACCCCTCGATCGCGGCGAACAGGTTCGCCGTAAAAGGGACGGACGCGCTCTGCCTCATCGCGTCGTACTGGCCGAAGAACTGAATCGTCTTGGTGCTGCTGCGGTAGACGCCCGCTTGAAGCCCGCGCATCACCCCGAACCGGTACTCGAGGCCGATCAGCGCGCCGTTGTCCAGGCCGAACAGATCGCCTGCCAGCCTCCCGAAACTCGGGTCGTTCAGAGTCCGCGCGAAACGGTGCGTGATCCGGAACGAGCTTTTGAACCTCGGGAGTCTCAGCGTCGTGGGTAGGTTGACGGTCGTGAAGTCGGGCTCGACGAGGCTCGGTCGTCTATCAGCGACGTCTCTGGGGTCGATTGCCGCCGGGGGCACGGATTGATCCTGCGCGAGCGCGGCGGTCGGGCTGATAAGTGCCAGTGTCAGAGCAGAGAGCAAAGAGCATAGAGCAGAGAGCAAGGAGCACAAGGCAGGGGGGAAAAGGGTAACAGGTCGTCGCATCAACACAAGTATCCAGCATCCGCCCGCCCCGTGCCTTGACGGCTCACGCGATCGCCCACAACACCAACGCCGACAGCGCGATTGAGATGAGGGAGATTTTAATCATGCCCTGGCGCAGGCAAATGAGGTACCGGGGGCGCTGGCAGAATTCGGCCGGAATTTCACGGAGGGCGGTTGACGCGCTTACGCGCGGCGTAATTGTTTACGCTTATTGCAGCTTGTACTTCGAGAGGTAATAACTGAGCGCGCGCTGGCTGATGCCCATCACGTCGGCGGCCTCTTTTTTGACGCCGCCGGTACTGTCGAGCGCCCGCCGAATCGTCTCCTGCTCGATCCATTCGATGTTGGTCCGCAGCTTGAGTGACGGCAGCGCGCTCGACTGCCCGCCCGCGACGCCGAGCACCGAGATCGAAGCGGCGGTGATGGCCCCGCTCGTCGAGAGCACGACGGCGCGCTCGATGGTGTTTTCGAGCTCCCTGACGTTCCCCGGCCATTCGTAGGACGCGAGCTTTTCGAACACGCCTTCTTCGACGCGATCCACCCGTTTTCCAGTGCGCTGCTGGTGTTTGCGGATGAAATGTTCGGCGAGCACGGGAATGTCCTCGCGGCGGCTGCGGAGCGGCGGCATCTCGATCGGGATGACGTTCAGCCGGTAGAACAGGTCTTCCTGGAATGTCCCGTCGATCACCATTTGGCGGAGATCGCGATTGGTGGCCGCGATCACCCGGACGTCGACCTGCTGGCTGCGCTCCGAACCGAGCGGCTCGAATTCGCGTTCCTGCAGCACGCGCAGCAGCTTCGACTGAAGCACTGGGCTCATCGTGCCGATTTCGTCCAGCAGAATCGTTCCACCGTCGGCCAGCGCAAATTTGCCCTTCTTGTTCGTGGCGGCGCCCGTGAACGCCCCGCGCACGTGCCCGAACAGCTCCGACTCGAGCAGCGTTTCCGGTATCGCCGCGCAGTTCACCTTGATGAGCGGCATGTTCCGCTGCGCGCTGCGGGCATGGATGGCGCGGGCGACGAGCTCCTTTCCCGTCCCCGTCTCGCCGGTGATGAGGATCGTGCTCTTGGTCTCGGCCACGAGCTCCGCCTTACGAATGACGTCTTCCATCGCCCGGCTCCGCCCTACGATGCCGTAGTGGTTGAACTGCTCGTCCCGTTCGTTGAGCAGATACCGCTGATGCGAGCTCAGCCGCTGATGCTCCAGCGCGCGCCTGACGACGACGAGGAGCTCGTCCACTTCGAAGGGCTTTTGCAGATAGTCGAGCGCTCCCAGCTTCATGGCCTCGATGGCGCTCTCGATGGTCGCGTGCGCCGTCATCATCAGAATCTGAGGCCGATCCATTTCCTGCGTCGATCCGACGAGCTCTCGAATGAGATCGAGGCCGGTCGCGTCGGGCATCAGGTTGTCGACGATGAGCACGTCAACGCTCCGTTCAGCGAGCATCCGGCGCGCCTCACTCACGCTCTCGGCGTCGAGCACATCGTGTCCATCGGCCCGCAAGGCCTGCCCCAGCGTCCGCCGGATTTTCTGCTCGTCGTCTACCAGCAGGACCGTTCCTCCCCGAGCGGTCATGCCTGTCCCCTGTGTGAAGCGAGATCGATGCGGATCTCGGTGCCGCCGCCAGCCCGGCTGTCGAGCGCAATGGATCCGCCGAGGCCTTCGATGATGTTTTTGGCGATCGCGAGCCCGAGTCCTGAGCCCGTGCGTTTGGTGGTGAAGTAGGGATCGAACACGCGCGGCATATCTTCGGGCTTCACTCCTGTGCCTCTGTCGCGGATGAGAATGCGCGCCGCCGATGGTCCCAGCGCCGCGGTCGTGATGTCGATATCGGGCACCCCGCCGGCAGCGGTTCCGCGGGCGGCGACGGCATCGCGGGCATTCGCCAGGATGTTCACGAGCGCCGTGCGGAGGCGCTCGCCGTCGGTCAACATGGGCTCAAGCGACGAGTCGGGGTGAAACGCCACGGCAATGGACTCTCGGCCGCTCCGGGTTGCGTGTTCGGCGTCCACACACAGCGCGTTCAGGTCGGTCGGGCCGTAATCGAAGCGTATCGGCCGCGCGAAGTCGAGCACATCGTTGACCACGCGGTTGAGCCGCACGACCTCTTCATCGACGTCTACCAGCACCTGTTTGATGTCGGCACGGCTCACGTTGTCGTTCGCCAGCGTTCGCAGCGACGCTTTGATAATCATCAGCGGATTGCGGATTTCGTGCGCGATCACCGTCGAGAGCCGCCCGAGCGCGGAAAGCCGCTCGCGCTGCGCCGCCTCTCGCTGGAAACGCGAGATCGAGTCGGTGAGCGTGTTGAACGTCGAGGCGAGAAGCTTTGCGTCTTCGTCCTCCCAGCTGGCCGCCCGGCTCACCGAAATCTTTCGCGTCAGGTCGCCGGTCGCCGACATCTCGCGCATCACGTCGGTGATGGTGGCGAGGGGCCTGGTGATCGTGCGTGCAACAGCGTAGCCGACGATCGTCGCGGCGAGCACGGCGAGCATGCCGACGATGCCCAGACCCGTGTTGATGTCGTTGAGAAACCTGAGGCGCTCGGTGCGCGATCGGAGCAACAGCACGGTTGGCGCCGCGGATCCACCTTCAGCCCCGGGCGCGGCAAGCGGCCGCTTCAGCGCCACGTATTCGCCGTTTTCGAGCGTGACAGTCTGCACCTCTTCGCGTGTCAGCAGCGCCGCGAGCCGTTCGCTATCCGGCGGCGGAAGCGTCGAGGCTCTGATCTGGCCGTCCACGGCAAAGGCGATGTCGCTTTCGGTCGCGCGCTTGAACGACGCGGCGAGATCGTTGTCGAGGCGGAACCCGACCGCCAGCACGCCCATGATCTCGGGCCGCTCGAGGCCAATTTTGATCGGCACGGTCATGACCTGCAGCATGCCGTCCGGACGCGTCCAGAAGCCCGTTGACTCCCGGCCGGCGAGCGCATGCTGAATTTCCCGAAGGCCGGCGATGGCCGACGGCGGCATCTCGAATGCGCCCGACTCGGCGAGCATCTGCCCGTTGCGGCCCGTCACCACAAGGAGCGCGGCATTCAACTGTTCCTGGTACTCACGGGCGAGCGGCTGAACGGTAGGAGCGTCTCCAGTGTCCACCGCCGCCTTGAGACGTGGAGAGTCGGCGACGAGCCGCGCCATGACCGTGAAAGTGTCCACCAGCGTGGCGCACTGCTGATCGACCAGCGTACCCGCTTCGATCAATCCCCGCTGCAACCCCGCTTCGGCCTCGCTCGTCGTCGTGCGGCTCACGAAATAGACTGCCGCACCGATCGACACCACGGCGAGCGCCGCGCTGGCGAGAAAAATCCGGTTCGTGAGCGAACCCAGCAGCGCCACGCGTTACCGTAAGCTGAAGTCGGTTTCGACGGCGCCGCCATCTTCGGGGACGACGACCTGGCGCGACTCGCGGATAGCGCCTTCGTTCCACGCCACGAGCGTGTACCGCCCGGGCGGCACGCGCGATATCTGATAGCGCCCGTCGGACGAGGTGACCGAAAAGTAGCGGTGATTGAACACGAGGATGAAGGCGCTCATGTGTGAGTGGATTTCGCAGAACACGCGCACGATGCCGGGACGATCGAACCGGACCGACTTCGATCGGCCGGCCGCGTAACGCCCCAGATCGAAGGGGCGCGGGCCCCGAAGCGAAAAGACGTTGTGGTAGATATTGTCGCTGTTCGGAAACTCGACGGTTGTACCCACCGTCACCGCCAGCACGTGGGGCACGAACGTCTCGTTGCGCTGATCCATCGTCGCGCGCATCGGCTCGACATCGGGGAACGCGCGGGAGGGCGCCGTCTCGAGATAAACGACCGCGGGACGCAGATCGGGAGCCGCGTGCGCCGCGTGCATGCCGAGACCGCTCACATTGGGGCGCGGCGTCTGTACGGGCGGGCGGCGAAGCTCCACGCGGCCACGGATGATGCCAGCCGGCGCCTGAGCGGACACCGCCTCGAGCGCAAACAGCAGAGAGCAGAGAGCGAAGGGGAGTAGGGTCGAGCGTCTCACGTTATAGCCAGAAATGCAGCTGCGCGGCGAAGAGACCAAGCTGCCGGACCTGGCCGCCGTCGCGCCAGTTGTACTGATACGTTGCCTTCCCTGTCAGGTTGCGGCGAATGTGGTAGCCGACACCCGTTTCGAGCCGGGTGACCGGTGCATCCCAGGTGCGCGCCGTCGGCGACGAGGGGAGCGTGCTGAACGTGAGGCGATCGAGGCGCGAGGCCACGAAGAAACCAGGGAAGATCTTGTAGGTGCCTTCGACGAACGCGCTCAGCGCATCGAGATTGTGCGAGAGCGTCGGTACCTCCCAGCGATTCCAGATGATCTCACCCCGCACGAGCCAGTAATCGCGCGAATATTCGACATCCGCGCCGAAAGCCAGTTGCGTGGAGCGCGAGTTGCCGCTCAGCGTCGTGGCCGCCGCCAGCGCCGCGTCGGCCACATACGGCCCGCGGGCAAACGAGCCGCCCAGGGCGAAGGACGGATCCGGCTGCCAGTGCATGCGTCCGGTAATCTGTTTGCCGGCGTTGGTCTCTTTCGTTCGCGGATCGGACGCCGTGCCGTTGGTGACGGCGATGGTGGCGTTCACCGTTTCGGGTCCGATGCGCATCTGCACGCCGGTGTCCCACCGGAACGCGGTGATGAGCGGCATTCCCGTCGCGATCGCGAGCGAGCCAATCGGGTAGCTGGGCCTCCAGCCGCGGGAGCGCATGCGCAGCACGTCGTCGGTTGAGGCCGGCAGCGCATCAGGGCGCACCGCGGTGAGGTACTGATAGGCGAGGGGATACCCGATGACAGGATTACCGGCGCCGTAGTTCCTACGCGCAAACGCGCCGAACGTCGGCGGGATGCGGCCCGCCTGAACGTGGATTGGCCGCTCGCGCCATGGCCGCACGCGGACATACAGGGCGTAAGGTGTGATCTCGTCGCCGTTTTCGCTTCGCACCTCGGTCATGACCGCCAGCTGGTCGAAGATACGCACCTCGGCGGTCACACCCAACCGCAGCAGCCGCAGCGCATTGTGCTCGTAGTCGGTGTAGTTGAACCACGCGCCGTCGGTGTCGTCCTGGCCAGTAAAGGCGATCGACAGGTCGGTACCGAGAGTGACGAGGCCGTTGGCCAGCGACACAGGACCAGAGGGCAGATCCTGGGCGCGCGCCGGGGCCGCGAGGAGCGCGAGAACGAGCGTACAGACCAGCGTCCCGGCGCGTTTCATTGCTGTGCTCATACTATAATCGTGTGTTGAACCGGTGGCGTACATCATCACAGAGCCCTGCGTCGGCATCAAAGACACGGCCTGCGTGGACGTGTGCCCGGTCGATTGCATCCATCCCCGAAAGGACGAGCCGGCGTTCGAGGCCGTCCAGATGCTCTACATTCATCCCGACGAGTGCATCGATTGCGGTGCCTGCGTGCCCGCGTGTCCCGTCGAGGCCATCTATTCGCTCGACGAAACGCCCCATAAATGGGCGAATTTCATCGATTTGAACGCAAAGTACTATCAACGATAAGATACGTTTAGGCCTAGATCCAGTAACAACCGAACCACAACAGAAACCACCCGGACGGCAAGGAGTATCGATGGGCTTGATCGACCACAAGTTCGAGGACAATTTCATCACCACGAACGTCGACAAGGTGTTGAACTGGGCGCGGCAGAATTCCCTGTGGCCGATGGGATTCGGCCTGGCCTGTTGCGCAATCGAGATGATGGCCGCCTCCGCGTCGCGGTTCGACATCGCGCGGTTCGGCGCCGAAGTCTTCCGGGCCTCCCCGCGACAATCCGATCTGCTGATTGTGGCCGGCACCGTCACCAAGAAGATGGCGCCCGTTCTGCGACGCCTCTACGACCAGATGCCCGAGCCCAAGTGGGTGATCTCGATGGGCAGCTGCTCGAATGCGGGCGGACCGTTTCCGACATACAGCGTTCTCCAGGGCGTGGACAAGATTGTGCCGGTGGACGTGTATGTGTCGGGATGTCCGCCGCGGCCCGAAGCGCTGTTGTATGGCCTGATGCGCCTGCAGGACAAGATACGAAAGGAAGACACCGTGCTTCGCAAGGAGCGGGTGATCATGGCCGGCACGTCCGAACCGATCCTCGTGAGTGATCGGTCATGAACAAATTCCTCCGGACCATCTTCCTCGTGGACCTGCTGAAGGGACTCTGGCTGACGCTGAAATACACGCCGCAGCCCGCGTTCACCTTTCAGTACCCGGCGGAACGCCGCCCTGTCGCGCCCCGTTTTCGCGGCGTGCTGCGCCTGCAGGTAGAGCCCGAATCGGGGGCCCAAACCTGCATCGTGTGCGATCAGTGTGCAAAGGCCTGCCCGGACGACCTGATTGCGCTCGGCGGGCACCGCGAACCAGGGCAGAAGATCAAGATTCTCGACTACTTCGACTTCAACCTGTCACGCTGCAGCTTCTGCGGCCTGTGTTCGGAAGTCTGCCCCACGAAACCCATCAAAGCGCTCATCATGAGCGAAGATTACGAATTGGGTACCTACAGCCGCGAGACGCAGATTCTGCGGATCGACGAGATGTACGACGGCGTACCGATAGAGCAGTACACGCGATAAGGGCAAAGGGTGAGGGGAAAGGGGTAAATTTGCCCCTCACCCCTTATCCCTTGCCCCTTTTGTCATTGCACCCCCGCCCCCCGCCTCCTACAATCCAGTTACACCCGGTTCATTGACCAATGAGGGGGCTATGCACGCAGTCGTCAGGCTCGTTCCCTTTGCTCTTGCCTTTGCCGCGACTATTGCGCTGTCGCCGGTCGCCTCTGCGATTTCCACGGAAGCCGCGCAGGTCCAGCTCCAGTTGGCCAATCTGCTGTTTTCAGACGGCCGATACGTCGAGGCGTTCAACGCATACGAGGTAGTCAAGGGGCACGAAGATTCCCGCCTCAAACGCGAAGCGCTGACCGGCAGCGTCAAATCGGCGCTGCGCCTCGGCGACTTCTCGCACGCGCACGCCGACGCCCAGCTGCTGGTCCGCCACGCGCCGAAAAACGCCGAAGCGATGGCCACCTACGGCGACGCGCTGTGGGCGGTCGGATTATTCGAAGATTCCGAGGCGAGGCTGCACGATGCGCTCGCGATGGACCGCACCAATGCCCGGGCGCTGCACGGCATGGCCCGCAGCCTTTCCGCGCGCAACAAGCTGAACGAGGCGCTCGAAACGGCGCAGACCGCGCTCACGAGAGATCCGCGCGATGCCGAGTTCCACCACACGGTGGGCTCGATCTACGAGCGCATGAGCAGGTACGAAGAAGCGGCCAACGCCTACTCGAGCTACATCAATCTGCTGCCGAACAAAGATCGCAGCGCCAAAGCCGCATGGGCACGGGCCGAGGTCCGCTTCCTTCGGGCGTTCGGCGCGCGCCCGCCGCTCCAGATCGATCCCTCGTCGAAGGGCAAGCTGCACACGATGCCGTTCCGCATCGTCAACGAGAAGATCATCGTCAAGGCGAAGGTCAACCGCGGACCGCAGATGGACTTCGTGCTCGACACCGGGTCTGAACAGACGGTGATCTCGCGCGAGCTTGCGGCGCGGATGGGGATTCGGCCGATCGTCAACATTCTGAGCGCCGGCGTCGGCGATCTCGGCGTACGCGAGCTCGAGCTCACGCGTCTCGACGAGCTCGAAATCGGATCGCTCAAAGTCACCAACGTGCCGTCGATCATCAAGAACCCGCCGCTGCACGGCCTCCCGACGCGCGAGATGGAAAGCTTCTCGCCGCTCGCGCTCAACATGTCGGTCATCATCGACTACGACCGGCAGATGCTGGTGATGGGCGATCAGCTTCCGGTCGAAACCGCCGAAGTGGAGCTACCGCTCCGGATGCATCGTCTGGCGATGGTGCCCGGACACGTGCAGGGAGGCCCGGCGAGCTTCATCCTCGACACCGGCGGACAGGTCATCTCGATCAGCACCGACACGGCCAGCGGCCTCGAGCGCGGTGAGATGCGGAATATTCCGCTCAAGGTGTACGGGGCGTCCGGCTGGGACCGCGACGCGTTCCTCATGCCCGGCGTGAACCTGAACTTCAACAAGATTGAATACCGCAACCTGTCGGTCGTCGTGCTGAACCTGCGCGCGCCGAGCGTGCTGCTCGGCTTCAGGCTCGGCGGCATCGTCGGCTACAAGTTCCTGAGCCGCTACCGCGTGGCGATTAACCTGGACAAGAGCATCGTCCAGCTGCAGGCGCGCCAGCCTCAGACGATTCAGAGAACGGGTAACTAAGTCCACAGTCTACGGTCGACAGTCTCTAGTCCACAGTCAAGTCGCCGAGGGGCGCTTTGCGACTGGACTGTAGACTTGCGACTTGAGACCGTAGACTGTCGACTAACAGAGCACCATTCAGAGCCGGGCGCGTCGCGCAAGATGTTCGGCTCGCCGCACCTTGGCGGCGGCGCTCAGCTTCTCTTCCTCGGGCGTGGTTAATTGAAGCGGCGGGATTTCCACACGCGCGCCGTCCTTCTCCAGCGTCACGAACGTGAGGTAGGCGCGGCTGGTCAACTGGCGGCGTCCGGTCAGGGCGTTCTCCGAAAACACCTGCACTTCCACTTCCAGCGATGTTCTGAACGCGGCGGTCACTCTTGCCTTGAGGACGACGAAGTCGCCGACTTTGATCGGATTGAGAAACTCGAGGCCGTCCACCACCGCTGTGACCATCGGCGTCCGGGCATGGCGGAGCGCGGCGATGGCGCCGGCGATGTCGATCAGGTGCATGACCGCGCCGCCGAGCATGAACCCCAGCGGGTTCGCGTCGTTGGGCAGCACGACCTGCACCATTTCGGTGACTGATTCTGAGGGTGGCTTCGGCTCGAACGGCATGGGCGCTCAGTTCGCCGAGCGATCGTCGAGAAAGGCCTTGAGGCGGAGGCGCAGCTCCTCGGGCAGGTCTTCTTCCTTCAGCGACTTCAGCATCGCCACCGTGGAGCGGAACGTCCCGACGAAGGTGGTGCACTCACCGCATCCGCCGAGATGCTGCTCGAGGTCGCGCTTGACGTCGGCCGGAAGCCGTCCGTCGATGTAATCGGAGAGCAGCGAGACGAGGCGGGAGCAATCTGACACGTGATGTAAGTAGAAAGTAAAAAGTAGAAAGTGGAAAGTAAAAAGTGAAAAGTGGCGACTTTCTACTTCTACTTTTCACTTTCCCCTTTTTACTTCCTGCAACGCCCTAAAAGTCGTATCCGATCCAGGCCGTGAAGCGCACGTTGCGGAACAGTTCGCTGCTGCCGTAGAGGTAGTTTTCCCATTCCTTGTTGAACAGGGTCCTGTACGACCAGTCGAAGTGCACCGGGAAGCCGAGCGCGAAGGTTTCGAGCCCGATGCCGTAGGACGCTCTGGCATCCTGCAGCCTGAATCCCTCGACGCGCTGGGGCGGTCTGATGATGACGCCGTTCTGGACGATGGGCGGAGTCAGGAACGTGGAGTTGTCCCAGATCTTGAAGGGCTGGCCGTCGAGCGCCGCCCCGCCGATGTTCGCGAAGAAGACCCCGCGGATTCCGCCAAGGATGCCGATAGGCGTCGCCATTGCGTGGATCAGCGGGAAGCGCAGTTCGGCGTTGCCGTAGAACCCGCGGTGTCCGAGGAACTCGCGATATTCGTACCCGCGCATTTCCGAGTTGCCGCCGAAGTAGGTGTAACCGGGCGCTTCGCCCCAGCTCTTGAACCCGTAGCCGCGCACGGCGAATAGGCCGCTCCCGCCGATGCGCTTGTAGTAGCGCGCGTCGGCATCGAGCGTCTGGCGCGACAGCGTATTGGCGATCTTCGGCGCGCCTTCATACGACACGCGCACGGTGTTGCCCGAGAGCGGGCCGAATTCGCGGAACACCGTCGTCTCCTGGATGAAGGACACGCTGAGCGGCACCATCATGCCCTGGTTGAACAGGGTCGTTCCGTAGACCTCCTGCTGGTATTGCTCGGCTTCGAACTGCAGCGCGGGGTCGGCGTATTCCTCCTTGTAGTGGACGATTCCGCCCGACAGCTCGACGCGGCGAAATGTGCTGAACGGGTAGATGGCGAACGCCGACCCGCCGCGGACGGTCTGGGTGGCCATCGCGTCATCACGGCTGATGAACGGCGCGATTGCCGGGTCGTACAGGTACGCGCTCTCGAGCTGGCCGTAGAAGAACTGCGTCTGCGAATATCCCTGCAGCGCGTATTGCATCCGCCGCTCGAGATTGACGTACGAGAACGACAGCGTCCTGTACTGCTGTACCGACGAGGCATACATGCTGAACTGCTTGTCGCCGAGCACGTCGGTGAACGACACCATCGTTCCGCCGAACACGTCTCCACCGCTCGACACGCCGACGTTCACCGGCGGCCGCCCGTCGAGGAACATCTTGTTGAACCGGCCCTTCTTCTCCTTGTTTTCGGCGATGAGCGTATGCTGCAGCGGCGCCTGGAAGTCGACAATCGCGCCCGGCGAGCCGAAGTCCGCCGAGGCAGCCGTGTGCAGGGGTTCTTTCAGATCGAAGGTGTGCAGGCTGTAGCTGCCCTTGTAGTAGTCGACGAACGCCAGCCGCGGCGCCGCGCCGTCTTTCGACAGCACGACAGGTGAAAGCACGCCACCGAGCGCGTCGGTGTACTGCCGCAGCTCGCCGTTCTTCAAGCTGAGCGACCACAGATTGAAGATGTTGCCGTTGCGGGCGACTTCGGGCGTGAGCGGCGCGGCCGGGTCTGTCGCGGTCGACGAGAAGATGACCGTGTCGAGGTTGAGAAACTTGACGGAGGTTTCGTCCTGCGTGCCGAAGGTGAGCTGGGTCTTTTGGTTCGTGCCCAGGTCGAGGCGAAACAGTTTCTGCGATCCGCTGACGCGGGCCAGATACACCACGAAGCGGCCGTCGGGAGAGTAGACCGGCGCGTAGTCGCCGAAGTTATCGTTCGTGAGGTTCGTGATCTCGCCGGTGTCCACATCGAGCTTGAAGATGTCGCCCGTCGCGTTGCGGAGGCCGCCGAAGATGACGCTGCGGCCGTCGGGCGAGATGCTGGGAGACTCGGGATTGTCGACGGTCGTGATATTGAACCGCTGCTCGATATTGCCGGTGAGCACGTTCTGCAGAATGAGCGTCTTGTACTTCTCGTTGCGGACGAAGTAGGCGAGGCGGTCGCCGACCGGCGACCACGACATCCACGCCACCATGTTGTTCAGACTCGGAAACGCGATGTACTCGAACCCGCGATCCTTGTCGAAGCCGGACGTGAGGTTCCGCACGACCGACCCGTCCTTCGACGAGATCAGGATGATGTCGAGCTCCTGATCGCGGCGGTTTCCGGTCATGACGGCGATCAGATCGCCCGACGGCGACGGCTCGATCGAAATCGCGCCGGTGTAGTTGGTCCGCTGGGGATCCGGTGAGAGATCCTGTCCGTAATCAGCGGGACGCTCCTTGTCGCGGAACGGCTTGAAGCGATCTTTCAGATATTTCTCGAACTGCTGATCGAACTCGCGCGCCGGCATCTGGAACGCCTCTTCGTACGGGCTCGAGCCGCCGCCGATGGCGGTCTTGCGCAGAGCGAAGAGGAACTGGCGAACGCCGTCTTTGCCCCAGCGCGCTTCGATGAATTCATACAGCGCGTGACCGAGGTTGTAGACCAGACGCACGCTGCCGAAATCGCCGTAGCCTTCCATCTCGCTCATGCGCGGGATGATGTCGGCGACCGCCGCGTCGCGCACCGTCATGAGATCGAGCGGATCCCAGATGCCCCGCTCGTATTCAGCGCCGCCTTCGTGCACCCACAGCGGGATGTTGCGGCGGAGCAGCGACACGGGAATGAAGTCGTACTGAAAGACGTGCGTGAGCTCGTGCACGATCAAGCCGTAGAGAAGGTCCGACGGCAGGTCGATCGGCAGCACCATGCGGTGGCGCTCGCCTTCGGCAAACGCCAGCACGCCTTCCTGTGCGGCCCCGGGCGCGATGTTCTGCTGCTGAAATTCGCTGTGCGTCTTGAAGATGATGAGCGGCACCCGCGCATTGAGGTCGTGCCGCAGGTCCGAGCTCACCTGCTGGTACGCGCTTTCGGCGTAGCTCGCGACCCGCGCGAGGTGCTGCTCGTTCTCGGGGTAGTAGTAGATCTCGAAGTGGTCGGTCTTATAGATGTACCACTCGAACTTGTCCCAGTGGATCTGGTTTTTGCCGTAGTAGGGCGCGAACCCCGATTGCGCGTTGACTGAGCCCGACCCCGTTTGTGCGTTGACTGAGCCCGAACCCGTTTGCGCGACCGAGCCCCCCGGGTGGAGATCCGCCCACGAGCAGAGCAAGCCTGGCGTCAGTCTTTGCGCGGTCGACTCACCTGCGAATATTAAAAGCAGTGCTGCGGCTGATACGCAGATGGAAGCACCGCGCGGGACGCGCATGCGCATACGATCACCTCGTGAAAATTGATGGGGTGGCCACGTCCGAATTACGCGATCTTACTGTGATCGCACAGCGACCGCAACGCTTCGCGCGAGCAAGAGGCATACCATGGACGGGGGTTCGGAAATGTTCGAAAACGGCGGCGCGCTCGGCCTGCGATTTACCAGTTTCGACCTGATTTACGCACACCGCACGACCGGTTGTGAGGACACCGGAGGGGTAGCCTAGTCAGTCCATAGTCGATGGTCTACAGTCCACGGTCGACAGTCGTCCTCGCCGGTCGTCGTTCGCCTCGGTTCCAGGCTGGACTGTGGACTGGAGACTGTAGACCGTCGACTGTAGACTGACCCAGTCCATGCCTTCGGCGTTTGAGACAGACGCTCTGAGCCACCTCGACAGCCTCTATGGGACAGCGCTCCGCCTGACCCGGAACGAAGCCGATGCTCAGGACCTGGTGCAGGACACCTACGTCAAGGCCTTCCGGTCGCGTAAGCAGTTCCGCGTGGGCACCAACCTGAAGGCCTGGCTGTTCACCATCCTCCACAACACATTTCGCAACCAGCGCCGGGACACCGGACGCGACCCCATCGACGTGGACAGCGACAAGGTCGATCTCGCGGCGCCAGCCGACCCGGCCGATACACCGGAGGAACAACTTCTCCGCGATGTCATGGCGCCCGACCTGCAGGCGGCGCTCGATGCGCTGCCCGAGGCGTTCCGGGAGGCGGTCTGGCTGCGCGACGTGGAAGAGTTTCCCTATGCGGAAATCGCCGAAATGCTCGATGTTCCGGTCGGGACCGTCATGTCCCGGATCTCGCGGGGCCGTCGTATGCTGTATGAGAATATGGTGCGGAAAAATGTTGAACCGGCTCAGTCGAAACCGTCGTCTTAAAGGCTGTAACAATGCCTAGTTGCCGGGAAGTCGATCCGCTGTTCGCGCCCTATGTCGATGGGGAGGCCACACCCGGTGAGCGGGCCATCGTCGACGCGCACCTGCTGGCGTGCCCGAAGTGCCGGCACCATACGGCCCTCCAGACGGCGGTCCGCAGCACGGTTCGCGAGAAATTGTGCCGGCCGTGTGCGCCCGAGGCGCTCCGTACGCGCTGTCGAGCCGCTGCCCGCGCGGGCGCAGGCCCGTTCGGCATTTCCTATCCCTCACTTCGATCGCTCTCCATTGCCGCCGCCCTTGTCATCGTCACAGGCGGCGTTTTGATGTACGGGCTTTCCGGTCTCCCCACCGTTCTCGCCGCCCAACTGACCCTCGATCACGTCGCGTGTTTCACGACCCGTGCGGCGGATGAGTCCGTGGACGTCAGCGCCAGCGAGGAACGATTCGCGCGCGACTACGGCGAGCAGGTGCGCCTTCCGCGGCTGTCCACTGCCGGACTTCGGCTCGTCAACCTGCGCCGCTGCTATTACGGAGAAGGACCGGCGGCGCACGCGATGTACCGTTTGAACGGACGTCCCGTGTCGCTGTACGTCATTCCGGCGGCGCGCCACGATCGGACGGCGGCCGACGTGTTTGGCCACGACGCGATCTTCTGGTCGCGCGGAAATACCACCTATGTCCTACTCGCGAACGAGCCGCGGGCGACGCTGGAATCGCTGGCGATGGAGATGGAGCGGGGGTTGTAATGGTGTCGCGAATCTTACGAATCGCAGGCGTTCTCGTGGCGCTCGCCCTGCTGGCTCTTGCCGTCCCGCTGCCGCACGTCGAGGAACTGCGTAACGGCGATGTGTCGGCGGTCATGTTCGCCACCAGGGCACAGGCGGCGGAGTCATCGTTGTGCGACAAGGAGGCGAAGCCGGCGAACTTGAACTTCGTGCTGAAAGACGCCGACGGCAAGGACTTCAACCTCGCGTCGCACAAGGGCAAAGTCATCCTGCTCGACTTCTGGGCCACCTGGTGTCCGCCGTGCAAAGTCGAGATCCCGTGGTTCGTGGAGTTCCAGCGCAAATACGGTCCCCAGGGCTTCATCGTCATAGGTGTGTCGGTAGACGATCCGGCGGGAAAGCTGAAACCGTTCGGGCAGCAGTATCAGGTGAACTATCCGCTGCTGGTCGGCGAAGGGCGCAACGACATCAAGGGACCACGCGGATACAACGCAGCCTGGGGACTGCCCAAAACCTTCGTTATCGGACGCGACGGAAAGATCTGCAAGACGCACATAGGCCTATCCGTCAAGGAACATTTCGAGCAGCAGATCAAATCGCTCTTGTAGTAAGCTCAAAGAGGAAATGCCGAAAGGGTTCACACACGCACGTCTCGCCTGCGGCTGCCGAGTCGCCTTCCGCGAAGGAATCGATGGCAGTCCCTACACGGTCTTCGTAGCGGATAAGAATCCGAGCTGCCAGATCACGCTGCACGTCCGCGATCTGGCGATTTACGATTACCGCGAAGCGCTGCGGCCTTCGACCCGCATCAGCCCCGCCGAGCACGAAGACTTCGAAGAAGAAAACTAGAGCCCGACTTTCAGCTCCGCCAGGAAGGGCAGGTGGTCAGAGGCCATCAGCGATTTCCGGTTGCGGGGAATTTCTACGCCCGCAATCTCGACCTCACCTTCGTAGTAGATGTGATCCAGATGCAGCAGGGGAAGCAGTCCTGGATATGTCCGCTTGCGCCGCAGGTGCACGCTGAGGTCGATCGCTTCGAGCTTGCTGGTCAACGCGGCGGTGGCGAGCCCGCCGCTCCATTCGTTGAAATCGCCGAGCAGGATCTTCGGCGCGCTGACGCGCCCGTCGTGCACGATCGCGGCGAGCCGCTCTGCCTGATCCTTCCGCTCGCGGTACGCGGTTCCAAGATGGACGTTGAACAGGTGCAGTGCCTTGTCGTCGATCAGGATGTCGGCGCGCTGGCAGCAGCGCGGCTCGCACGTGCGCCACGACAGGTCGTATTGCACGTGCTGACGGATGGGGAAGCGCGAGAGGACGACGTTGCCGAATTGATGGTTGCGGAGGTGGCGCACCGACGCCATCACCCACCCCATCCCGAGCGCGGCGCCGATTTCTTCGGCATGACCCGAGTCGTTCGGCCCGGCGCCGATCACTTCCTGCAGAGCGATGACGTCGGCGTTGAGGTCGGCCAGCACGTCGACCGTACGCTGCGGCAGGGTGCGGCCGTCCATGCCCCTGCAGCGGTGGACGTTGTAGGTGACGATTCTGAGCGTCCTACGATGCACTAGAAATTGGGTGCGTTGGGTGCGCTAGGTGCGCGGGTGCGTATGGGAGCGCCTGCGGCCCGAGCGAGGCGCAAGTCCGCCGAGCGAGAGCGAGCGGGGGTGGGGCCCCGCGAGCATTGAAAGAGGTGCGGCATCAATCGAGGTCGAAGTCCCTGGTAGGTTTCGTTATCGGCTCTTCGCGCGCCTGCTTCAACGCTTCTTCGAAGCGCTTCGAGAGCGCATCGCCCTTGGTGCGCTCGGTGTTGAACGATTGCTCGAACGCAGCCTCGCGCCGTGCCTTTTCGTCGGCGAGGATCTGCTGCGCTTCGGACAGTTCGATATTCAACCCCGACGAAGGCTCCACGTGGGAAATAACGCGGCCGAGGTTGAGATCGATGACGAGGGCCGCGCCACAACACGGGCACTGCACCTCGCGCTCGGATTGGAGTCTCGCGTCCTTCTTCGCCACGGAGTCATCATACCTCTGCGTCGCACCTAACGCACCTAACGCACCTCGCACCCAACGCACCCAACGCACCTAACGCACCCAACGCACCCCTCGCACCCAACCCACCTGGCTTCTTATTTGAAGGACGGTGGTATCGGCGTCCACGTGTGACGGTTGTCGTAGAAGAGGGGCTTCCGATCCGGATAGGCCTCCTTGAATTCGCGATACCGGCGCCGGAAGTCTCTGAACCGCGCCTCGGGCATCGTGAGCGGCTGGTGTGTGACATTCAGAAGCGTCTGCTCGACTTTCCACACGTTCCTCGGGGAAAGGCGCCAGTCGTAGTGCCCCATGATTTCGAGATCGACAAGCGCGAAGGCCGTGATGCGGCCGGTGAGGTCGACGTAGGTGTCGAGATAACTCGCCGCCAGCGCGCGCGGAGTCGCGAAGACCGGTTTCCGGCCGTGCAGGCCCGGGTCGCGCGACCGCGCGACCGATCCCCATCGACCGTCGACGTTGGCCTTTGGACTCCGGACTTTGGCCTGATACGCGAAGATGACGTGATCCAGCTCGTCGATCGATTCGAAGCTGATGACCAGCGGCGGGTATCCGTGCTGCTCGAGCACAGTCGCGGCGAACAGCGCCGCCTCCAGACAATGCGCCGTCCGATGCCGGACGACGCCGCGAAAGCTGCGCAGCGTCGCGCGGCCGGGCGGCGGCTCCGTGTTGTAGGGCAGGGCGTTGAGATAGGTTTGAACGGCGAGCGGCGTGCGCAGCCGATTGATGACCCTCAGCTCGGCTCTCGTGAACTCGAGCTCTTTACTCTCTGCTCTCTGCTCTACCGTGTTTTCCCGCCTCACCGCGTCCGCTCGAGCTCGGCCACGAGCTGCTCAGGCGTCCAGTCCGCTCCTGAAAAGCTTTTTGCGACCTTACCCTGCCGGTCCACGATTGTCGTCCTGAGCGTGTGGCCGATCTCATCGGGGTTCGCCGATTCGCCGCGAACCAGGGTGAGTAGAAAGCTCGCCGCAAAGCGGTCAATCTCCTCGCGGTCGCCGGTCGCGAACGTCCAGACGCTGGGATCGGCGCCGAGCTTCTGCGCATGCGTCTTCAGCACGGACGGCGTGTCGTTTTTCGGGTCGAAGCTCACGGAAAGCAGGCCCGCGCCGGCGGCAAGATCCCTCTCCTTGATGAGCGATTGCGCTTCGGCGAACTGCCGATCCATCGCCGGGCAAAACGTCGGGATCGGGCACTTCGTATAGATGAACGTGACGGCCAGGGCTCTGTCGCCGCGGACCTCGTGAAAGCGACGCGTCCGGCCCTCCTGATCGACGAAGGTTTGATCGGGGACCCGATCTCCCGGCTGCAGATAGTGAATACCCGAGGAGCGCGGTGCGGCGGGAGCCGGCACGTCGGGCTTCGCGCTGCCGACCTTGGTGATTTTCGTGATCACCGCCTGGCTTCCGTCGACGCTGAGTTCGCTTGTGATGAGGTCGCCGGGCCCGATCGTGTCGAGCATGTTTGCCGACTGCACTTTCCAGGGCATTGTCATCGCCGCCATATAGCCGGAAATCTCTTCGTGCTTGACGAGAATCTCGAGCTTGTCGCGGTTGACGCCGAGAATCTGGCCGCGCATTTCGTAAGTTTTCGCGCTGCTGCACGATGCAGCAGCGACCAGCGCCAGCAGGAGGGCAACCCCAGGGGATTTCATAGGTTAATGCTATGCTTTCCATGAATATATGAGCAAAGGGAAAACTCGTCGTATCGAGATCATGGATACGACGCTTCGAGACGGCGAGCAGGCCGAAGGCATCTCGATGATGCCCGAGGAGAAGCGCACGATCGCGCAACGCCTTCTCGAGACGGTCAAGGTCGATCGCATCGAAGTGGCGTCCGCGCGCGTCAGCGAAGGCGAGCGCCGCGCGGTGAAGACGATCGTCGACTACGCCGAATCGAAGGGCTTCGTCGAACGCATAGAGATTCTTGGCTTCGTCGACACGAACCGGTCGGTGGACTGGGCCAGGTCCGTCGGCATGCGCGTCATCAATCTGCTGACCAAAGGCTCGCTCAATCACTGCCGCGAGCAGTTGAAGAAGACCCATCACCAGCATCTCGACGATATCCGCAGGACGGTCGAATACGGCGACAAGAACGGCATCACGTTCAACGTGTATCTCGAAGACTGGTCGGGCGGCATGCTGTCGTCGCCGGATTATGTCGACGAACATGTCGCGGCGCTCGGAGAGATGCCCGTCAAGCGCATCATGCTGCCCGATACGCTCGGCCTGCTTCATCCGGCGCAGGTGCGCGGCTTCGTGACTCGCATCATCCAGGCGTTTCCCGGCCGGCATTTCGACTTTCACGGCCACAACGACTACGGCCTCGGCACCGCGAATACGCTGGAAGCGGCAATCGCCGGTGCCCACGGCGTGCACGTCACTGTCAACGGCATGGGTGAGCGCGCGGGCAACGTGACGCTCGACGAGGTCGTCGTGGCGCTGCGCGATCATGCCGGGATCAGGACGTCGGTCGACGAACGCGCGCTCTCCGGCGTCAGCAAGCTCGTCGAAGTCTTTTCGGGCCGCCGCGTTCCGCCGAACAAGCCGATCGTCGGAGAAAACGTCTTTACGCAGACCGCCGGCATTCATGCCGACGGCGATATGAAGGGCAACCTCTACGAGAGCCGCCTCACGCCCGGGCGATTCGGCCAGCATCGCACCTACGCGATGGGCAAGCTGATGGGGAAGGCGAGCCTCGACTTCAACCTCGAGCGCCTCAATATTGCGTTGACGGCCGAGCAGAAGCAGCAGCTGCTGGCGCGAATCGTCGAGCTCGGCGATCAGAAGAAAAGCGTCACGCAGGCCGATCTGCCGTTTCTGATCTCGGAAGTGCTGCAGACGCGTGAGCTGCGCGTCTTCGAAGTGAAGGACTATTCGGTCGTCACCAATCGCGGGCTGCGTCCGACGGCGACGCTGCTCGTGCGCTGTCGCGACAAGGAGCTGCATGCGACCGGCTTCGGTGATGGCGGGTACGACGCGTTCATGGAAGCGCTGAAGAGCATCGAGAAACATCTCGGGTTCGCGCTTCCGAAGCTGCTCGATTACGAGGTGCGGATTCCACCCGGCGGCAAGACCGACGCCCTGGTGGAGACGACCATCAAGTGGGAGGGCGGCATGAAGACCCGCGGCGTGCACAGCGACCAGCTTGCCGCGGCGATTCAGGCCACGGAACATGCGTTGAATATGATTGCGCTGCGAAGCGCACCACGAAAAGAGGGGCAAAGGGCAAGGGGTAAGGGGCAATCCATTCTTACCCCTCGCCCCTCACCCCTTGCCCCTTTCAAACGGAGAAAACTCTGATGGCTCAGCTCAGCACGAAGAAAGCACTGAACCTTGCAACCGCCAAGGCAATCGGCGAGGCCGCCGAAGCGAAGGCACGGGAGCTCAACTTCACCAACTGCGTGGCGATCATCGACGACGGCGGGCACCTGATCTATCTGGTGACGATGGACGGGACGCAGGTGGGGAGCATCAACGTCGCGCAGGAGAAGGCTCTGGCGGCGCTGCGATTCAAGCGATCGACCAAGCTGTTTCAGGACATGGTGACCGGCGACAAGCCGCATATGGCGTTTCTGCCCGGCGCGGTGCCCGTTGAAGGAGGGCTGCCGCTGTTCGTGGACGGCCAGATCTTCGGCGCCATCGGCGTCAGCGGAATGCCGTCAGATAAAGACGGAATCGTCGCCCAGGCCGGCGCAGATTTCGCCGCGACCTTGAAGTAGCGCCAGACCCGTGGCGCAGGGCTGAAATCCTGCGCCACCTTAAAAGTAGAGTTGACAGCCTCTCGGAACCGGACTATTTTCACGCCTTCCGGATACATGCAGTTCCAACAATCCCACCGAGGAGCGAACCAACTATGGGTCGTAGGCTGTACGTCGGCAACCTTCCGTACAAGGCGACGGATGAAGATCTCTCATCGTTGTTCAGCACCGTAGGCGGCGTCGCGAGCGCCCGCGTGATGCGTGACATGGCGACCGGACGCGCGCGCGGATTCGGCTTCGTCGAGATGACCACCGACGAAGCGGCACAAGCCGCCATCGAAAAACTCCATCAGCACCAGATGGACGGCCGCGCCATCGTCGTCAACGAGGCGCAGCCCAAACCGGCCGGCGGCGGCCGCAACTTCGGCGGGGGTGGCGGCGGAGGATTCAACCGCGGCGGTCGCGGCGGCGATGACTTCGGCGGCGGCGGTGGTGCGGGTGGGCGCCGCGAGCCTCGTTGGTGAATCTTGAATTGGCAGATTGCCGGATGGGAAGATTGGTAGATTAGGAAGAGCCGTAATCTGCCAATCTGACAGATCTGTGAATCCGCCAATGTCGAATATTCTCGTAGGCACCTCCGGCTACAACTATCCGGAATGGAAAGGTAGCTTCTACCCGGCTGATCTCGCGGCGGCGAAAATGCTGCCGTATTACGCCGCGCGTTTTCCGACCGTCGAGATCAACTACACGTTCTACAGGATGCCGTCGGTGCAACTGCTGGCCGGATGGATCAAGCAGGTGCCGAAGGCATTCAGGTTCACCCTCAAAGCGCCGCGCCGCATCACGCACGACGCCAAGCTCGTCAATTGCGAGGCTCTGACGGCGCAGTTTTGCCTCGCCGCCGGGACGCTGGGCGACCAGCTTGGCGCGCTGTTATTTCAGCTGCCGCCCTCGCTGAAAAAGGACCTTCCGAGGCTCGACGCCTTTTTAGACACGCTGCCGCCCAAGGCGCCCGCCGCTTTCGAGTTCCGGCATCCGTCGTGGTTCGATGCCGAGGTGTTCGCGCATCTCAGAGATCGCGGCCGCACGCTCTGCGTCGCCGACAGCGAAAAGCTCGAAACGCCACTCGAAGTGACCGCCGATATGGCGTATTTCCGTCTGCGGGACGAGGGGTATCAGGCGGGCGACATCGAGCAGTGGGCGACAAAGATCGAAGCGTTGCGGTCCCGTTGCAGCGATATCTATGTGTACTTCAAACACGAGGAGCAGGGCCTGGGCCCGGCCTTCGCCCGCCAGCTGATGAAACACCTCGGCCTGGACGCGCCAGATTGACGCTACAGGCCACGCGTGTACGTAGTGTCCGGCTTCAGCCGGACCGTGGCGTCGCGCAATCTCTACAGAGAAACAGTTCCTTCTGATGAAGTCGATGATCTGAAGCTCCGCCCAATAGCCGTCGTAGCCTGCCCGAGGTTCCTCGATGAATCCGCAATGTCCCCCGTGCGGCGTGAGCTTCACCGTGATATTGGGGTTGCGCACGACTGACGGCTCCTTGAATGGCCCAGGGGGCACGAACGGATCGTCGGCAGCGGTGATGATCAATGCGGGGACCGAGATTTTCTCGATGACCCGCATCGCGCTGGCGCGATGGTAATAATCGGCGGCATCGCGGAACCCGTGATGCGGCGCCGTATACGCGTCGTCGAACTGACGGATCGAATTGATGCGCGGCAGCGCATCGAGAGGCCACCTGCCGGGGAACGCCGCGGCCTTGCGGCGCATGCGCCGCTTCAGATTGCGGACGAAATGCCACTGATAGATTGCGTTCTGGCGCTCTTCGAGCGCATCGACGCACACCGCCAGGTCCATGGTCGGCGAAACGGCGCAGACCGCGCACAACTCTTTTGGCGGGCTGGCGCCGAAATCGCCCGCCAGTTTCAGCGCCAGGTTGCCGCCGAGAGAGTAGCCGGCGACCGCAAACGCCTTCAGACCATCCACATCGATCAGCTCGCGCATCACTGCGAGCGGATCGCCCGTCAACCCGGAATGGTAGAGCCCTGCCGACAGCTGCTCGGTTCCGCCGCAATTGCGCTGATTCAGCCGCACCGCGTTGAAGCCGGCAGTAAACGCCTTGTCGGCCAGGCCGCGCACGTAGTGCGCGTCGCTCGAGCTCTCGAGTCCATGCAGCAGGATCAGCGTCGGATGCTGCGACGGTGTCGCCTGCCAGTGGCAATGCGCGAGCACGCGCGTGTCCGGCGCCACGTCGAAGTAGCGAACCTCAGCCCGAGGTAGTGCGGGGAAGTGACGCGGCTTCCCCCACGCGTACAGAGTCATCCAATGGCCCCCCTTCCAGCGAGGGAGGGGGGTAAAGGGATGATCTGGCGATCGGACGATGGACGATCATCGAAGCGAATAGATGCGAAACTGATCGTTCCGGTAGGCGAGGGGCAGCGCAACGTCGCGATCGACGACGAGATAATCGAGGTCATACTGCAGAGCGAGCGCGCGCAGCTGCTCGGGCGCAAGCGCGTCGAAGTTCTGACTATTCTGAATCCGCTCGAGCGCCTCGACGGCGACATCGCGCGAATACTGCGCCAGCGCCAGATCCTTCACCTCTTCGAGGTACACGTCGCGCTGGCCCGCCACCCTGACACTCGTGCCGTATTTCCAGGCGTGCCCGGGATCGGCAAGCACGTGAGTGTTGGCGGGCGTCCGCGAAATCCACTGCATGGCGTCGGTCCAATTATCCTGCGGGAAGCCAATTCGCACGACGGGGCTTCCAGCGTGCTCCGATCCCCACACGAACAGGCCGCGAGCCACAACAGCAACAATCGCGGCGGCAACCAGCGCGGTACGGACCCTGGCATTCCGCGGCGCTTCTGCGAACAGCCACGCCAGATAGAGAGCCGCAAGAAAGTCGAGCATCCAGAACACACGCGACGTCTGCAGCTGAAGCGCCAGCGCCACGCCGGCGCGCATCAACGGCCACGAGCAGAGAAACACGGCCACGAGCGCCGCAGCTCCGGAGAGCAGACCCGTTTCACGCGGCGTGGCCACGTCGCGGCGACGGCGCAGGGTGTAAATGGCGCACGCGACGACAAGGTAGCTCATGTTGACGAGCCAGAACGCGGCCGTCCAGTCGGAGGGAAAGATGTAATCCTTCCCAGCCATTGCAGAGGCCCACAACGGATCCATGCGGTCGAGATGGCCGCGCAGCGGGCCGTAGGTCACCGCCCATATTGCCGCGCACGCCGCCAGCGCGCCGAGCGCTGCCAGCGGGATGCGCCATGTCCGCTCCGACACGAACACGGCAACGGCGACCCAGATGCCGAACCAGATGGCCGTCGTCGGGTGAAGCGCAAAGGCAACCGCGACAAGGGCAAGCGCCGCGGCATTCCTGCCGCGCAGATACGCGGCGATCGCCCACGCGCCGAGCGCAAATGCCAACATGCGCGGCTGAAAGTACGCTTCCAGCGAGTTGGCGCCGGTCTGCGTGATGCGGTGGCGAAGCGTCATCAACGCCGCCAGCATTGCCACGGCCCACCATGATTGATACATGACGCGGCCGATGGCAACGAGGGCGCCGAACAACAGCGCCATTCCGGCGAGATATCCGGCGAAAAAGATGACCGGTACCGGCGTCCCAGTGGCCCGCGACGCCGCGGCGATCGCATCGTCGTAGAGCATGAAGCGATCCTGCACGTGCAGGATGTGCCGATCGCGCGGAAACAGATCTGGATCGAGGTGCTGAACGACGGCGGGCACGTAAAACGCTTGATCGCCTACGCCGTACCGGTAGCCGCCGCAGTTCAATATCGCAACGAGACAGAAGGCGAATGCGCCTGCGGCAAGCGCCAGGCTTTTGTTCAATCTGCGGATTTTACTCGACCAGATGGCAGTGGTAGCAACCGATCGCCGCGCGCGAGCGGTTGTATCCGTAGGACCTCGCGAAGTCGTAGGCAGGCCGGTGCATCACCTTCGCCATCCCCGGCATGACGACCTGGCGCATATACGACGCTGTCGATTGGTTGTCGGCCTCCGCGAGGTACCCGTAAACGGCATTGCGCATCTGCGGATCCAGCCATGACTTCGCGCGCTCCAGGCCGGCAAGGCGCAATTCCGGCTCGGGCAGCGCGCGCACGCCGGGCATTCGCCATGCGCGCTCCGCCCCGTCTTCGCCGTGGCAGGTCTCGCATCTGACCTTGTCAGCGCCACCCACGAGCGGGCCGAGCGCCCGCCGCGCAAACGGCATGACCTCGCGCTCCATGAATGCGGCAATGTCTTCAGCGGACCGCCGGCTTCCGTTGGGCGCGATAGCGTCGTCCGACGCGTACGCGACTGGCGGCAGAGAATCGCTGATAGCGAGCCCGAACACGCTGAACAGCACCGCGAACACGAAGAGGGCGAAAAAACCTATGTAGTGAGCGGTGTGAGGCCGCAGCACCGGCGCGGCGTCGGCCCGGAGGGCGCTTCGAAGAAAATCGGCGCCGAATTCGCGTCCGTCTTCGCTGAATGATTCGGTCGCGCGCAGCTGGAGCACGAGCGCAAGCTCGGGTCCCCGATGCACGTTGGCCAGTTCCAGTGAAGTGCCGGCGCGGCGCCCGTGCACGCGGACCGTGCTCGTCCCGCGCGCTCGCTGCCACCAATCCTGGGTCAGACGTACCCTCTCGATGTCGTCGAGCGCCAGTTCGCTGACTGTACGTTTATTACGTTGAACTACGAGCCGGAAGTCGGTCAACGCATAGCGGACAGCGGGCTTCAACAGAGAGGCAGGAAATACCGGCCTGCCAGACCAAATAACGTGTTCCCACGGAAGCGGAAAGGTTTCGACGGTCTTCATGGGCTGTTTCCAAATTTACGCCCATGCAGTACCGGTGACAAGGCGCCTAGAAGCCGACTTTAGGGACCTGCCGTGCCGATTCGGGCGCCTCGAACAGCGGATAATCCTGGAAACTGAAAATCTTCGCCGTGATCACGCCCGGGAATTGGCGCCGGCTGGTGTTGTATTCCTGTACTCGCTCGTTGTAGCGCATACGTTCCACCGCGATGCGGTTTTCGGTGCCGGCGAGCTCATCTGAGAGACGATTGAACTGTTCGTTGGCTTTCAGATTCGGATATTGCTCAACGATTACGAGCAGGCGAGCCAGCGCCGCACTCTGTTGATTCGCCGCCGCCATGGCGTCGGCCGGCGTCTGCGCCCCAGACAGCTTGGCGCGCGACTCCGCAATCTGCTGAAACACTTCCTTCTCGTGTGATGCGTATCCCTTTACCGTCTCGACCAGATTCGGAATCAGATCGTTGCGCCGTTGAAGCTGATTCTGAACCTGCGCCCACTGCGTTTTGACCGCCTCTTCCTGAGACACGAAGCGGTTGTAGGAGCAGCCGGAGAGAACAGTGGCCGCCAGAACGATGCCAAGCAGCGCCGCTCGTCGCGTGAAGGTTGCCATAGAGATCATTCTACTATCACCAACTTGCGCCGCCACCCCCGCCACCCGACCGTCCTCCGCCGAACCCGCCAAATCCTCCGCCGAACCCGCCGCCGCCGGTGCGACCGCCCCCGCCGCCAAAAGGCCCGACGCCGCTGTTCCATCCGCTCCACGACCCATTACCCCAGTTCCCTCGTCTCCGTTGCATGCGCGAGCGGCGTCCGCCGCCGCTGTTCATCAGAATCAGAAAAATAATGATTGCGAGGATCAGCCACGGGCTGAACGTTATCGTCGGCGTGCGCTCGGCGGTCGGGACGGGGACATTACTCAGCGTGATTCCACGTCCCTGAGCGATCCGACCGATAATTCGCGTCACTCCGGCGAGCAGCCCCTGGCCGTAGTCGCCGCGCGCGAAATGGGGCGCCATCTCGGCTCGGCTGACCTCGCCGGCAAAAGCGTCGTTGACGAACTGTTCGAGGTCGTACCCCACCTCTACCCATACCCGGCGGTCTTTCACTGCCAGCAGTACGAGCATCCCGTTGTCTTTTCCCTTTGCACCGATCCCTTTGCCGCGGTTCTCGAACATCTTCACCGCGTATTCACGGACGTCGGCGTAAGGCGCAAAGGTGTCGATCGTTGCGACCACGACGACGTCGCCCGAAGCGCTTTTCAGCGCGAGGATGCGCTGTTCCAGCTCAGCCTCGCTGGCTGGCTCGATCACGTTGGCGAAGTCGTTGACTGGGTTCGTCAGCTCGGGAGGTAAGGGTTGCGCCCATAAAGACACGATGGGTGCGACGAGCATCAGCACCATCATCGAAACGCGCCAGACGCATCTCACGTCAATCCCCAATCGCCAATCCCCAGTCGTCAATCCACAGTGACGCACTAGTGGCTCCACCGATCGACGTATTCGACAACCCGCTCTGCCGCACGCAGGGCGGCGGCAAATCCGCTCTCGAAGTTGTCGAGCCCGAGCTCGGTGACCAGCGCTTTTGGCGAAATCCCGTCGAGTCGCGCCACGTTCGTCACCAGCGCGCGGAAGGGCGGCGTCGCATTGGAAACCAGCTTCGCGACGGCTTTGCCGTCGCCCGCGGCTTCGATGTAGCCCTCGCGGAGATGCAGCACGTGTCCGCGCGCCTGCACCTCGCACGCGCGCCGCAAGTCCTGCTTCGCGACGTTGATATCCGCCAGCAGATCGTCGCCGGCGACGACGCGCCGTGTGGCGATGATTTCGCTCAACTCGAGGGGAAACGCGTCGAGCGCGCGCGGCAGTTCGGCTTCGACAATCAGCAGCGGCGCATCGAGCCCGAGCTTGGCCCACTTCGTCTCGTGAGCCGCGCAGCGGTCGAGATCGTCGAGCGTCAGCGTGCGGACGACGGCACAGGTGTTCGCGTCGCCGCTGAATGCCGCGAGCATCCTGAGCCTGTCGCCGAAGATCTCTTTCAGGTGCGCCGCCAGCGTGTCGATGCTCATACACCAATGTTAACCGACCGAGATCCGGTAAAGGCGAGGGTGTACCGTTAGAATGCGTATCGATGAAGATGCGTCAGTTGAATGTCGGGTGCTTCGGAGGGGGCACCGGACTGCCCAGCCTGCTCGGAGGCCTCAAGAACAATCCCTGGCTGCGGCTCAACGCCGTCGTGACGATGTTCGACAGCGGCGGCAGCTCGGGACAGTTGCGCGACGAGCTTGGCGTGCTGCCTCCCGGCGACGTGTTGAAATGTGCCCTCGCCCTTGCGCCCAACGAAGCGGAAGCGCGCCGCGTCTTGTTATCCCGCGTACCGTTGATCGACAAGCGCCTCGCCGGACACACCGGCGGGAACCTGCTGCTCTCGATGATGGAACAGTACAGCGGCGATTTCCTCGTGGCGGTAGACGGGCTGCGCGCTTTGCTCGGATGCACCGGCAACGTGTGGCCCGTCAGCGTCAAGCGCGCAACGGTGTGCGCCGAATACAGCAACGGCGTGTGTACGCGGGGCGAAGTCGAGGTCGATCGGGGCCAGAGCAAAGGGCAATTCGTCAAGCGCATCTGGCTCGAACCAGCCGCGCAGATCCACCCTTCCGTCGATGTGGCGATTCGTCAGTTCGATGCGGTGCTGATTGGGCCGGGCAGCTTCTATACCAGCCTGATGCCGATCTTTCTCGTCGAGGGCGTGCGCGAGGCGCTAGGAGCGGTGAACGGCCCCGTGATCCTCATTGCCAACCTGCTGACCGAAGGCAGCGGCATGAACGGGTTTACCGCCGGCGACGCCGTGCGGCAGATCAGCGAGGCCATCGGACGTCCCGTGGACGTCCTCATCCACAATGCGAAAGGGCCGTCGGCCGACGTGCTCGCCCGTTATGCCGCGGAGGAAAAGCGCCCCCTCGAGCTCGGAACGCTGCCCGAAGGCACCGAGCTCATCGAGGGGGATTTCTGGCAGGACGAAATAGCCCGCCATGGGAGGAACAGGCTCTCGGCTGTGGTATGGCTGGCGTTGGGGAAGAGACTGCTCTGATAGGGGCAAGGGGGAAGGGGCAAGGGGTAAGGGGCGAGGGGTAAGAATCACGTGCGCTTCTTGCGATGTGTCTTTGCCCCTTGCCCCTTGCCCTTCGCCCCTTGTGCCTTTGCCCCTCGCCCCTTACCCTTTGCCCCTTTTCTTTGCCGCGGTTCCCGCTTTCAAATCCGCGGCTTTCTGAATGATGTCTTCCAGCATCTTTCCCGTCGCGCCGCCTTTTGCCGGCCGGTGGGATTTCCAGATGGCCGGTGTATCTGAGGCCAGGATGTCTTCGAAGTTGCCTTCGCTCTTCACGCTGAGCGGCGCGAACTCGGTGATGTCTACCGGCCCGGCCCAGTCATCCTTGTGTTTGATGAGCAGCCACGAACGCCCCGACGCGTAGGCCGGACTCTTCGTCCGCACGAGGACCCACGACCCTTTCAGCTTGTATCCGTTCAGCGTGAGCTTGAGGTCCCCCTTCTTGAGCGCCGCATCCACATCGTCTCCCTCGGGTGTCCATGTGCCGAGATCCCACAACATGACGATGCCCGCGCCGTAGCCTTCCGGAATCACCCCTTCGAACGTGCCATATTCAATCGGGTGATCTTCGACCTGCATGGCGAGTCTTTTCGTCGACGGGTCGAGCGAGGGACCTTTCGGGTACTGCCCATGACAGGAGGACGCCGTTGTGTTCGAGCCGGAAGTCGTAGTGGAGATGACTGGCGAGGTGCTTTTGCACGCAGAAGAACCGGTCTGTCTTTTTCGCCGCGGCTTTGCGGGCGGTCTCGAGCGATCCGGCCGGCTCGGGCGTTTTCTGAAAGTTTCTTTTCTCTTTGTATTTTTCGAGCGGCATGGGCGGCCAGGTCAGAGAGAGCGGTCTCGCAGGGCAGGAAGCGTCATGCCGGCGCCTCCTGCATCCTGCGGACTAACACATGAGTTTTACCAGCGTGGCTCGCGTCGGTTTCCGCCGCCGCCCCCCCGCCGCCGCGGTTGCCGCGTTCGAAGCCGCCACCACCACCGCCGCCGCCCATCGGTTTGGGTCGCGCCTCGTTGACGACCAGGGGTCGTCCTTCCATCTTGAATTCGTTCAGCTCCGAGATGGCGCGTTGGGCCTCCTCGTCGCTGGCCATCTCGACGAAGCCGAATCCGCGTGCACGTCCAGTGGCCATGTCGCGCATGATCCGCGCGCTCTCCACCGTGCCGGCCCGGCTGAATAGTTCGGTGAGCTCTGTTTCCCCGGTTTGATACGGAAGGTTTCCCACGTAGAGCTTGCGACCCATAACACTGACTCCTCGGTCCCGAAACGCGGGACGCACACAAAGAAACCCGACGCGGACCGGATGGCCGCGCCGATCGTTCACCAGCCGCCGCTCGTCTGCTCGGGCGCGAGCCTTGACGAGCCCCGCCGGTGCGCAGCGCGCACGGACGGGCGGGAGTTGTATGCGGAGTGTGGGGACTGAGACTGGGGAATCAGCTCGATCGGCACTGCGCGGCAACGGTCGGTCAGGCGCACGATGGTTTCAGTATACGCCCGTGGATACCAACGCCGATCTAACTTTCACTCGGTTCCGGGTTCCTGTTCCTAGTTCCTGGTTCTGGTTCCCAGGTTCAGTTCCATGTTCCTTGTTCCGGTTCAAGAGCGTCGCGCGACAGACTCGAAACAGAACCTTGAACTTGGAACAGAACCAGGAACCAGAACCAGGAACTGGAACTGGAACCAGGAACCATTACGTAGGTTTATATTCGGGGGCAGCGCGTCGTTGCCGCCGAAGAAGAAGTCCTCCATCTGCTTCGCTATCAGCTGCTGCGCTTCCTTCTGCCAGGGCATCAGGCGGTATTCGTTGAGGATCATCTTCATGCGGTCTTCCCACATCTTCCAGGCCTGGGCCGAGACGTTGTTGTAGATCCGCGTGCCGAGCTCTCCGGGCCACGGAACCTCTTCGAGACCGGGCAGGTCTTTCTGCAACTTTGCGCAAAACACTGTGCGTGCCATGCCGGTGATCCTATCACCGGTCACCGGAGAGTTCAGTCCTCTGCCCAAGCCCTATAATCAGTTCATGTCCACATCGACAGTGATCGAACGCGGCCGGAAAGGAAATTTCGAGGACAACGTCAATGCCTACTTCGACCATGCCTCCGCCTTCTGCAGCCACGCGAAAGGGCTGCTCGATCAGATCCGCGTGTGCAATTCGGTGTACGCATTCGCGTTTCCGGTGCGTCATGCCGACGGATCGATCGAAGTGGTGCACGCGTGGCGCGCGGAGCACAGTCATCACAAACTGCCCACCAAGGGCGGAATCCGATATGCCCCGCAGGTGGACGAATCAGAAGTGAAGGCGCTCGCCGCGCTGATGACATATAAGTGCGCCCTTGTCGACGTGCCGTTCGGCGGTGCGAAGGGCGCGGTGCAAATCGACCCGTCTCGCTACACCCTCGACCAGCTCGAACGCATTACCCGGCGGTACACGCACGAGCTCGACCGGAAGAAGTTCATCGGCCCGGGCATCGATGTGCCGGCGCCGGATTACGGCACCGGCGAGCGTGAGATGTCGTGGATCGCGGACACCTACGGCCAGCTTCACACCGGAGAGCTGGAGGCGCTCGCGTGCGTCACAGGCAAGCCGGTCACCGAAGGAGGCATTCACGGGCGCCGCGAAGCCACCGGACGCGGCTTGATGTACGCGCTCTCCGAGGCGTGCAGAGCGGAAGACGACATGAAGGCGCTCGGCCTGTCGCCTGGCCTCGAAGGCAAACGGCTGGTCGTGCAGGGCCTGGGCAATGTCGGGTATCACACGGCGAAATTTTGCCGCGAACAGGGCGCGGTGATCGTCGCGCTGGCCGAGCGCGAAGGCGCCATCCACAACCCGAAAGGGCTGAACGAAGAGGAAGTCTCGAGCTTCAGAAAGCGGACCGGCTCGATCCTCGGATTTCCGGGTGCGACCGACATCCTCAAGACCGGAGACGCGCTCGAGCTCGATTGCGATGTCCTGGTGCCCGCCGCGCTGGAGAACGTGCTGACGGGGGCGAACGCGCCGCGAATCAAAGCGAAAATCATTCTCGAAGGCGCCAACGGGCCGACCACGCCAGAAGCGGATGCCGTCTTCAGGAAGAAGGGGATTCTCGTCATCCCTGACGTATACGCCAACGCGGGCGGCGTGACGGTGTCGTACTTCGAGTGGGTGAAAAACCTGTCCCACGTCAGGTTTGGACGCCTGGATCGCCGGCGGCAGGCGGCGAACGAGCTGCGCCTCCTTGATGCGATCGAGGAGGCAACAGGGAAAAGCTTTTCCGAGGAAAAGCGTGAGTCGTTCGTCAAAGTGACCGACGAGCTGGCGATCGTCAACTCTGGTCTCGAAGACACGATGATCGTGGCCTATCAGGACATCCGGGAGGCACTGCGGCGCGAGCCCAAGATGGGCGATCTTCGTACCGCCGCGTTCGTCACGGCGATCAACAAGGTGGCTATCGTCTACGAGGAGCTCGGGATCTTCCCGTGAATCGACGCAGAGGCGCTATTCAGCCTCGCCACTTCCACGCGCGCGTCGTTGAAGCAGGCGCCTCCGCCCAGATCCGTGAGCGAGTCGGGCACGAGCGCGTTGCTCGTGAACTGATTCCACGTGCTCTTCCGCCACAGGCCTTTCGGCAGCGAGACCGTGCCTTCCCGGGTCGTCGCCTCGATTTTCAACGCGCACTGCACCTCGCCGAGATCGTTGAACACCTTGATCGGATCGCCGTCTTTCAGTCCGCGATGAGCCGCATCCGCGGGGTGCATCACCAGCGCCACGGCCGGCCGCGTCAGCTCTCCGAGCATCGAGCTGATCGTTTTGTCGCTGGCCGGTGAAATGAGCGCGAGCGGGAAACGTTCCGATCGGGGGTCGGGCTGGAAGGTGTAGAGCCCGTCGGGCGCTTCAGCTTCGAGCGCGTCAGGAAAGAGATCGACTTTCTCGTCGAAAGTTCTCGGCATGACGTCGACGAACTGTATCGGCCGGAATCCAAACGGCGGCTCGGCCCGGCCGGTTTCTTCCATCTGAGCGCCTACTGTTCCCGGCAGCACTTTGAAGATCTGCAGCAGCATGTCGAGCTCGTTGTCCGGCTCACCCTCGTGCAACACGTCCAGCCTCCTGGCGAGCTCACCGAAGACGTCCGGGTTCGAGCGCGATTCTCCAACAGCGTCGATCACCGGCCTCACCAGCTGCAGACTGATAGGTCCATACCCGCGCGCGAAGTCGTAGGCCTCGAGAAACGTCGTCGCCGGAAGAATCACGTCGGCGTATGCCGCCGTGTCGGTCATCACCTGGTCGAACACCACCGTAAAGAGGTCCTCGCGCGCCATGCCCTCGAGCACTCTCTGCTGATCGGGCATCGTTGCCACCGGATTGCAGTTGTAGACGAACAATGCCTTGAGAGGCGGATCGTTCAACTCCAGCAGCGCGCGGCCGAGATGATTCATGTTGACGACGCGGGTCGGGGGCTCGGACCCGAGCCATGGCTTCGTGATGTTCCACGCGGCGGAGTTGCTCATCGAATAGCCGCCGCCGCGCACGCCGAACTTCCCGGCCACCGCCGGCAGCGCGAGGATCGACATCGCCGCGTTTCCACCATTGCGGTTACGTTCCAGCCCCCAGCCGCAGCGAATCAGCGCTGGTGATGCCGCGGCGTACTCCTCGGCAAGCCGCCGCAGGGCTGCTTCGGGCACGTCCGATACGTCCGCCGCGCGCGAGAACGTCCATTCCGCGGCGCGCTGGCGCAGGCGGTCGGCGCCCTTCGTGTGCGCGCCGACGAAGGTGGTGTCGGCGAGCCCTTCTTCGAACAGGTGGCGATGGATCGAGAGCGCGATTGCCACGTCGGTCCCGGACGCGGTGCGAGGTGGAGATCGGCCTGGCGAGCCAGCGGAGTCGATCGCGGATCGACGACGACGAGCTTCGCGCCCCGGCTCTGAGCCTCGCGGACGTATGGCACGAGGTGGATGCCCGACGTCGAAGGGTTGACGCCCCAGAGAATGATGAGCTTCGCCTCGGGATAATCTTCGTACGTAACCGACGGCATCTTGCCGTAGAGCGCCTGCGCCGCTGCTCCGGTTGGCGCCGCACAAACGGTTCGCGCCAGCCTCGACGTGCCAAACCGGCGGAACATCACCGCATCCAGCGTGTCCTGCGTCAACAAACCGTTGGAGCCGCCATACGAAAACGGAAGGATGGCCTCGCCACCCCAGCGTTTCTTCACGTCGATCAGGCGCCCGGCGATCAGCTCGATGGCTTCGTCCCACGAAATTCGAGAAAAACGTCCCTGGCCTTTGGCGCCGGAGCGGACCGCCGGATGCTGCAGGCGCGCGTCACCGTAAACGCGTTCTCCGAATCTCCTGACCTTCGCGCAGATATAACCGCCCGTCGGCGGATTCAGATGCGAGCCGTCGATGGTGACGACACGCCCTTTGTTGACCGTGACGGACAGGCTGCATGCATCGGGGCAATCGAGGGGGCACGCCGTGTCTACGACGGTTTCGGAAGTGTCCATTTCCATGTCAGCATAAAGCACAACTCGCATGCGCGTATTGAAAGTTCTGGCTGTAGTGCTTGCCGCCGGGCTGGCCGTCACTCCGCTTCCGCGAGGGCTCGTGGAACGTGTGTATGCGCGCGGTGTGTACGCGTTTCTGCAGCCCCGGCTGACGGCGTTGAGCAATGCCATGCCGTTCGCGCTGTTCGACGTGGTCCTGATTGCCATCGTGGGAGCGCTTGTTGCGCTGTGGGTGCTGCGCGTGCGCAACGCGAAGCGCGCGCGAGGTGTGCTGGCTGCGCTGCCGCGGATCGCCCTTGATACGGTCGCCATCGCCGCGGTCGTCTATCTATGGTTTCTCGCGTCATGGGGCCTCAATTACCAGCGCGAGCCGCTCCGCGCCCAGCTCGACTTTCGTGAGGAACGGATCACCCCGGAGGCGCTGCGCGGGCTCGCGGGCCGCACCGTAAGCGAGCTGAACGCGCTTCACGCGGACGCCCATGCGCGCGGGTGGCCCGATGCGGCCTCCACGCCCGTGGAACTGGAGGCGGCATTTGCAAGCGCGCAGCGGGATCTCGCGCTGTCATGGAGCGCGCGACCGGGACGGCCGAAACGGACCCTGTTGAATTTCTATTTCACGCGCGTATCGATCGACGGAATGACCGACCCGTTTTTCCTCGAGACGCTGACAAACCAGAGCCTGCTGCCGTTCGAACGGGCAGCGACGCTGGCGCACGAGTGGAGCCATCTCGCCGGATACGCGGACGAATCCGAGGCGAGCTTCGTCGGCTGGCTCGTGTGCATGCGGGGCTCCTCAGCGATTCAGTACAGCGGCTGGCTGTCGTTGTACGGAACAGTGATGAGCGCACTTCCGCGATCGGAACGGGAAGACATGGTCCGCGGACTCAACGAAGGGCCGCGCAACGATCTGCGCGCCATCGGCGATCGGATTCGCAGCCAGATGAGTCCAGCGGCGAGCCGCGCTGGCTACGCCATGTATGACAAGTTCCTGAAGGCAAACAGAGTCGAGGCGGGCGTACGGAGTTACGGCGAGGTGCTGCGTCTGTTGCTGGGGACGCGTTTCGAGGACGATCGGACACCCGCACTCAGAAGGGGTAAGGGGTAAGGGGTAAGGGGTAAGGGGCAAGGGGCAAGGCAATGACATTTACCCCTCGCCCTTCGCCCTTTGCCCCTTCTTACGAAGGGAGCTGAACGTCGTCGATCGGCAGCGTCGTTTCCATGTTCGCATCCATGGACGGCGCGCGCTCGGGCTGCGCGGCTGGACTCGGGCGCGGCGCGCTCTGGGGTACGGCGCGCTTGGCCGGACGTTTCGCGGCTTTCTTCGTGGAACGGCGCGCGCTCTTGGCGGACGCTGCGCGTCGCGGTGCGCTCTTCTTTCGTGCACCGCTCGACTTGCGCGACATCTTTCGGCTGCTCTTGCGGGACTTGGACGCGGTCTTCGCTTTCTTCGGGCGCTTCTTGGCCATGCGCGTTCCTCCAGGTGAAATGGGCGCGCGTATTCTAATCTGATAATCTTAGCGCCCGTGTGCTGATTCTTCGGTTGGTACTCGCACTTTCGTTCGTCGCCGCCCTCGCTGCCTCCGCAGTCGCTCAAACAGCCAGCTCGGATCCGGCTGAGGCAATGCCTTTCGAAAGGGGAACGGTCGAAATCAGCGTCACCGGCGGGGTGTCGCTGCCGGTCTCGGTGTTCCGCGCCGAGGCGGATCACCAGCTGGCGATGGCGTCGCTCGCCATCGGCCGCGTCATGGCCGGCGCTCCGGGCCGCGGAACGCTCGAACTGCTGGTCGAGGTCACGCCCTACCTGCAGGTGCGCCAGCCCGAGAGGGTAAGGGGCTGGTCGATAGCGCCGCTCTTCATCCGCTGGAACTTTCCGCCGGTCGCTCGAGCCCGGATCTTCGGCGAGGTGAGCGGCAGCACGGTGTGGACGGCCGCGCCGGTTGTTGACGGTGCGGCGACGTTCAACTTCGTCGAGCAGGGTGGATTCGGCGTGCGCTTCGAAGAAAACCGGAGGCGGGCGTGGCTCGTGGGCTACCGCTTGCAGCACATGTCGAATGGCGGCCGGGTACAGCCGAATCCCGGCGCGAATTTCCATTACATGTATTTCGGCCTCAGCTTTCTGCGCTGAAAACAGCGATCCCGCGAATCTGTCGGTTCTCGTAGCCAGCCTGACACTTTTGTTGACAGAGGAAAGACGGCCGGGGCGCCCGGGTTGCCGCCGCGACGTTTGCGGATGGAGCTGTCTTTAACTACAGCGACAGACTTGTGACCTCGGTAGCCGCGCTGGACAGGTTTGTAGGAATGGTCTCTTTGGCTCGCCTGGGTCGAAATCTCACATCGAGCGAATTTGCTCAGCAAAACGCGCCGATCGCAGAAGAGCCCGCGCTCGTCGAACGTGGTATGCCACTTGCTATTAAGTCTGGCGTGAAGAAAAGGCACCCCGATCTTTCCCGTTTGGCTGCGCCCGCACGCGCACGCTCCCCGAAAGTGCTGCTACGTTTGCACCTCTTCGCGCTCTTATACCTTCCTAATTAATCGCTTCTCTCGGTTACGCGCGTCAGCGCTCCAAACGGGAAGATCGGGCTCAGGCCCGATCTTCGTCCATCGTCGATCGTCGTGCCACCGCAATTGGCAAACACGATCGGCGAGATGCTAGGATGAGCGCTTCTTGAGAAGCCGGGAGCGGCGCGGGGCAGTTGGGGCCCCGCGAGCGACCGGCGAGGAGCGGGGCGAGGGGCCCCCGCGACTAAAGAAGGAGCGAATCGTGTCCAGCAAAATTGGCTTCATCGGGTTGGGCATCATGGGCAAACCCATGGTGAAGAATCTACTCAAGGCAGGTCACACCGTGACCGTGTACGACATCATGCCGGCGGGGATGGACGAAGTGGCTGCCGCGGGCGCCGAGAAAGGTTCGTCGCCGAAAGATGTGGCGAGCAGGAACGACATCATCATCACGATGGTGCCCGATGGCCCCGAGGTCGAACAAGCGGTACTCGGTCCCAACGGCGTGCTCGAAGGCGCAAAAGGGGGTTCGACGGTCATCGACATGAGCTCGATCAGCCCGATGGTGTCGCAGAAGGTGGGCGCGGCCCTTGAAGCGAAAGGCATCGAATTCCTCGACGCTCCGGTCAGCGGAGGCGAGCCGAAGGCGATCGAGGGCACGCTGGCCATCATGGTGGGCGGCAAGAAGGACGTGTTCGACAAGATGGAGCCGATCCTCAAGACGATGGGCTCGACCGTGACGCTTACGGGGAAAATCGGCGCCGGTAACGTGACGAAGCTGGCCAATCAGATCATGGTCGCCGTGAACATCGCGGCGATGGGCGAAGCGCTGGCGCTCGCCACCAAAGCCGGTCTCGATCCCGAAGTTGTCTTCAATGCCGTCAAGGCCGGTCTTGCCGGCAGCACGGTGCTGAACGTGAAGGCGCCGATGGTGTACTCCCGCAACTTCAAGCCGGGATTCCGCATCCGGCTCCACCAGAAGGATCTTCGCAACGCGCTCCTCGCGGCCGAGTCGCTCAAGGTTTCCCTCCCGCTGACCAGCGCCGTGCAGAACATGCTCATCGACCTGATGAACAACGGCAAAGGCGACCTGGATCACTCGGCCATCGTCCAGGTGACCGAAGAAGCGTCGGCGGTCGAAGTCAAGAAACCTAGCTAACTGCCAGGGATTGGGGATCGGGGATTAGGGATTGGGGATTAGGGAGGCGGTTGACGAGCTCGTTGCGGCGTTCAATCGCGGCAGCCTCGACGTCCCCGCCAACTTCTTTACCGCCCGGACGACGTTTACGCTGAATCAGCGTACCTACGAGTCACTTCTTGGCGGATCGCCCGACGATCCGCTCATTCGCCTGCTGGCGCGCGGTGCGGCGGGGTACCGCACCGCGGCCAAGGCACTGCAATACGCGCTCACATCGCCAACGATTGCCATCGAATCGCTTTCGGACGCCGACCCGTCAGGCGCGCAAGTGGCGTCTGTGCGGGTTGAAGGCCGCTGGCGCGATTCGGGCGAGCCATTTTCCGGGCTTGCGACGCTCAGGCTCGGGCGCAGCGATTCCGAGCTGACGTCGGTGGAAGTCGTCTGCGCCGAAGAATATCTGGCGCGGATCGCCTCCAGCCGGCTGGCCTAGCAGCGCAGTCTGAAGCGATTGCCGGTCCCACATGTGTCACCTCGGAAGAGATAACGCACGGAACCGCGTTAGTGAACAAGGGCTACGGCCCTCACAAAAATCAACACCGTAAGTGCGAGAGCGCCGGTCATGCCGTCCTCCAGTGCTGACACGACGTATCGGCGAGGCGACGACGTTTGCGAGGCGGCTGTTGTTTCCCGTCCAATTTTATGAGGCCTGCCGTGGTACGACCATTGCTCGGACGGTTTCAGCGTCTGATTGTGGGAGGCCCATTCGTGTGTCTCAAATTCCCCGTGATTCATTCCTGCGTGCTGGCGCTGGTTTTTGTTTCGGCCGATTTCTCCTACGCCCAGCGGCATCATCACGGCAGCCACGGGGGAGTGACAGTCATCCCGGTATCGCCCCTGTTGTGGGGCGGCGGCTTCTATCATCCTTATTATCCGGGTTTCGGGCTGTGGTACGGGTACCCGTTGTTCGGCTTCCCGCCTGGCATCTACCCTCAGGATCACGCCGTCACCGTGAGACTGCAAGTGAGTCCACGTGAAGCACAGGTGTTCGTCGACGGCTACGCAGCCGGTGTCGTAGACGACTACGACGGTGTCTTTCAGCGCCTGCGGCTCATTCCCGGTCCGCACGAGATCGTCATCTATCACCCGTCGTATCGCACGCTGCGGCAGAACGTCTACTACAACCCCGGCTCGAGTCATACCGTCCGCCACACGCTCGATCTGCTCGCGCCCGGGGAAGCGTCGGAACCGCAGCCTGTGCCTCGACAGCTTCCCTCTGGTCCAGTTATGCCAGGTCCAGGCATGCCGCCGAGCGCGGGTGTTCCCTTCGATCCGTCGCGAACCGGTACGCTCGCGGTGCGCATCCAGCCAATCGACGCGACCATTCTCGTCGATGGCGAGGCGTGGAAAGGCCCGCAGTCTCAGGAGCGGCTTGTGATCCAGCTCCGCGAAGGATCGCACCGAGTACGTGTCGAGAAGCCCGGCTTCCAGCCGTTTTCGGTGGACATCGACGTCCGCGCCGGTGAGACGACGAGCTTCAACGTCAGCCTGCTCTCGCAGTAACGCATATATAATCGCGGCTTAGTGGCTTCGGTTCATTCCCAGACATCAGGGCGCGATCTTCTCGACGACTGCGTTCACTGCGGCTTCTGCCTGCCCACCTGTCCAACGTATCTGCTGTGGGGCCAGGAAGCGGATTCTCCGAGAGGCCGCATTCACCTGATGAAGCTGCGTCGCGACGGACGCGAGACCGACAGCGGCAGCTTCGTTCAACACATCGACACTTGTCTCGGATGCATGGCGTGCGTCACGGCGTGCCCATCGGGCGTGCAATACGATTCGCTGCTCGAAGCCGCGCGTCCACAGGTCGAACGCGATGCGAAGCGCGGCATCGGCGACCGCGCGTTCCGGCGCCTCATTTTTTCGATGTTTCCGCACCCGGGCCGCCTGCGGGTGCTCGCGTGGCCGCTCGGGCTGTATCAGAAATCGGGATTACGCCGGCTCGTTCACGCCTCTGGCGTCCTCAGTCTGTTGCCGAAGCGGCTGCAGGCGATGGAACGTCTGCTGCCGCCCATCAGTTTTGGCACCGTCGATATCCCCGCGCGCGTGCCGGCAAAGGGCACGCAGCGGCGCCGGGTGGGGCTTCTCCTCGGGTGCGTGCAGCGCGTGTTTTTCGGCGATGTCAATGCGGCGACCGTGCGTGTGCTCGCGGCGGAAGGCTGCGAAGTCATCGTGCCGCCTCAGGCCTGCTGCGGAGCGCTGGCGGAACATGCTGGCGAAGAAGCGGACGCGATGGCGGCCGCGAGGCGACTGATCGATGCGTTCGAGCACGCCGACGTCGACACGATCGTGATCAACGCGGCCGGTTGCGGGTCCGCGATGAAGCGGTACGGTCACCTGCTGCGCAACGATCCGGCATACGCCGAACGCGCGAAGGCATTCGGCGCGAAGTGCCGCGATATTTCCGAAGTGCTGACCGACCTCGAACCTAGAGCGCCGAGAGGACCTGTGCCGCTCAAGATCGCGTATCACGACGCCTGCCACCTGCAGCATGCGCAGGGCGTGCGCGCGCAGCCACGGCAGCTGCTGCGGGCGATACCCGGCGTGGAGGTGCGCGAGATTCCCGAATCGGAAATCTGCTGCGGATCGGCCGGCATCTACAACCTGCTCGAGCCCGACCCGGCAACCGAGCTGCGCGACCGCAAAGCGCGGAACATCATCGGCACGGGCGCCGAGGCGATTGTGTCGGGAAATCCCGGCTGTCTCCTGCAGATTGCCAACGGTCTCGAGGAGGCGGGGAAGCCGCTCAGGATCATGCATCTCGTCGAAGTGCTCGACCGTTCGATCCAGGAAGGAAGCCGAGCGAGTTAGGTGCGTTAGGTGCGTTGGGTGCGCTAGGTGCGTTGGGTGCGTTAGGTGCGAGAGAGCTCCTCAGTTGTCCTTGCCGCAATCGCCACGCTTCTCGCGTGGGTCTACACCATCTCCAGCGCGCAATCCATGTCATCGGCGATGCCCATGCCCGGCGGCTGGTCGATGTCGATGGCGTGGATGAGCATGGGCGCGCAATCGCCGGCGGCACACGCCGTGATGTTTCTCGTCATGTGGACGGTGATGATGGTCGCCATGATGCTGCCGTCCGTGATGCCGGCGGTGCTGCTGCACCAGCGGCTGATTGACGGGCGCATCAAGCAAAGCAGACCAGCGGCAGGGTCTCAGCTCCTGCTCCTCGCCGGATATTTTTCCGTCTGGGTTGCGTTCGGAGCGCTGGCGTACGCGGCGGGCATGGCCATCTCGAGCGCGGCCATGCGTTCGGTCGACGTCAGCGTATTGATCCCCGCGGCAACAGGGGTGGCGCTTGCGGCCGCAGGAGCGTATCAACTGACGCCGTGGAAGCAGATCTGCCTTCGGCATTGCCGCTCACCGCTGCAGTTCTTCGCCCAGCACGATATACGCGGGCCTGCCGATTCGTGGCGTTTCGGGCTGCATCATGGCGCATATTGCGCCGCGTGCTGCTGGGGACTGATGGCCATTCAACTCGCACTTGGCGTGATGAGCGTGCCGCTGATGGCGCTGGTGGCGCTCGTCATCCTGCTCGAGAAGCAATGGCGGCATGGTGAGACCCTGGCGCGATTTGTCGGCGTCGTCACGCTCGCCGCGGGACTGTTTTTCGTGCTTCGCGCTACAATTCGCGCATGAACACGACGCCCTGGCGAATCGTCGGCGACGAGACGAGTACCTGCAATTGTGCGTGGGGATGCCCGTGTCAATTCAACGCGCTGCCGACTCACGGACGATGCGAGGCGATGGTGGCCGTGCGAATTCGTGAAGGCCATTACGGATCGACGACGCTCGACGGCGTGACGTTCGCCAAAGCGTTCTGGTGGCCGGGCGCCGTGCACGAAGGCAACGGCATCGTGCGGCTGGCGATAGATGAGCGCGCGACCCCCGAGCAGCGCGATGCGATCCTGAAGATAGTCAGCGGAAAAGAGGGCTGCGCCTTCTTCGAGATCTTCGCGTCGGTCGTTTCGAACGTGCTCGAGCCGATCTTCGTCCCCATCGAGTTCGAGAGCGACCGCGACAAGCGCGTCGCCCGCCTCAAAGTGCCGGGGCTCGGGGAGTTCCGTGCCGAACCGATCAAGAACCCCGTAACGGGAGAGGAACACCGCGCGATCATCAAGCTGCCGAACGGGTTCGAATACAAGGAAGCCGAAATGGCCAACTGCCTCGAGGGCTACGCGAAGCTGGGCGACAAGGTCATTCAGTACACGAACAGCTATACGCAGTTTGCCGCGGTGGACTGGTCCAATGCCTGAGACCGGTATTTACGAACGCGCAGGTTCACTCGCCGGGACCGGCGCTGTTCGTGAGGGCGGTCCTTCCGACGCCGTCGAAGGGATTGTCCCGCGAATCGTGGTGGAGCCGGCAGACTCGGCGGCGGTCGGCCGCATTCTCGAGTGGGCGTCGCGCGAGAAGCTGATCGTCCTCACACGAGGCGCCGGCACGAAGATCGGCTGGGGAGGTGCGCCTGCGCGCATTGACGTGCTGTTGTCGACGGCGCGAATGAATGCCGTCGTCGCGCATCGTCACGGAGACCTCACCGCCACCATCGAAGCCGGGGCGACGCTGGCCAGCGTCAATCGCACGCTTGCCCAACACCGCCAGTGGATTCCGATCGATCCGCTGTGGGCGGCCACTGCGACGATCGGAGGGCTCGTCGCCACGAACGACAGCGGGCCAAGGCGACACCGGTATGGCGCGCCTCGCGATCTGATCATCGGCGTCGAGTTCGCCCGCGCGGATGGCAGTCTCGCCAAAGGGGGCGGCATCGTCGTCAAGAACGTCGCCGGCTACGACCTGCCCAGATTATTGACAGGATCGTTCGGCTGCCTCGGCGTCATCGTCACTGCCACGTTCAAGCTCTATCCGCTGACGGCCGCCTCCAAGACGCTCGTCATCGACGTGCGCAAAGCGTCGGACCTCGGGCTGCTTGCGGGCAAGATCGCGGCGAGCCATCTGACGCCGACAGCACTCGAGTTCAACACGCACCCTCTGCGGCTCATCATCAGGTTCGAGTCGATCGAGGCCTCGGTTGAGCGGCAATCAGAGGCTGCCGCCGCGCTGATAAGCACGGCAGGGCTCACTGCCCAGACCTTCAGCGGACACGCGGAAGAGCAACTCTGGCTGGATCAGGCAAGCCTCATGGAAGACGGAGGTGGCGCCCTGGTGAAGGTGAGCGTGCTGCCAACGCAGTTGGCCGAGACATTGAGTGTCATCGAGCGGCTCGCCGGAAAAGACAGCTATTCGGCTGCCGGCAGGGCCGGCGTGGGCGTGTTCTTCGTCCGCATCAAAGGTGACGAGGCTTCGCAGACACGTGTCATCAGCGGCCTTCGCGACACGCTCCCCATCGGGATGGGGAGTGCGGTGGTGGTGAAAGGGCCGGCGCAGCTGCGCGATCACCTCGACGCATGGGGACCAATTGGTGACGGGCTCGCGCTGATGAAGGCGGTCAAGAAGCAGTTCGATCCCTCGGGAGTGCTCAACCCTGGAAGAGGGCCGGGGGGACTATAAGAAAGGAAAAAGGAAAAAGGAAAAAGGAAAAAGGAAAAAGGCCTTTTTTCCTTTGTCCTTACATGCGCTCAGCCAACCCTGCCCGCTCGGCGGGATGCTGTCGATAAGGTCCCGGCACCTCGCCGCATAACCTTGGCGTCGGAAATACCTTTCCGGGATTGCAGATGCCTGACGGGTCGAATGCGTGCCGCAGCATGTGCATCGTGTCGAGGTCCGTTTCGGAGAACATCTTGGGCATCGATGAGGACTTGTCGGCGCCCACGCCGTGCTCTCCGGTGATCGAGCCGCCTGCTTCGATGCAATACATCAGAATTTCCGAGGCGACTTTTTCGGCGAGCTCCCCCTGCCCGGGTATCTGCTCGTCATAGCAGATGAGCGGATGGAGGTTGCCGTCGCCGGCGTGGAACACGTTGCCGATGCGCAGCCCCGAGCGCTGTTCGAGCGCCCGGATGCGGCCGAGCACCTCCGGAAGCTTTGTGCGCGGGATCACGCCGTCCTGCACGTAATAGTTCGGCGAGACGCGTCCCATCGCGGCAAACGCCGCTTTCCGGCCCTTCCATATGCGCGCCCGCTCGTCGTTATTGCGCGCGATTAGAATCTCGGTGCCGCCCGTGCGGTGGCAGATCGCTTCGACTAACTGAAACAGGCCCTCTACTTCCGACTGCGCCCCGTCGAGCTCCACGATCAGCACAGCCTCGGCCTTGGGGAAGTTTGGGTGAACCGCCGCCTCAGCGGCCTCGACCGTGAGCCGGTCCATCATCTCCACGGCGCCGGGAATGATTCCCGCCGAGATGATCTCCGAAACCGCCGCGCCAGCCGCTTCTGTCGAGGCGAATGCCGCCAGGATCGTCTTGACCGCTTCCGGCACGCGGACGATGCGAAGCGTCACCTTGGTAACGACCGCCAGCGTGCCTTCAGATCCCACAAGCGCGGCGACGAGGTCGAGTCCGGGCGTGTCGAGCGCCGATCCGCCGAGGTGCACCATGTCGCCGTTGGGGAGCACGGCTTCGAGCGCCATCACGTGGTGCACCGTGAACCCGTATTTCAGGCAATGCGCGCCGCCGGAATTTTCCGCGACGTTCCCGCCAATCGAGCAGATCTGCTGGCTCGAGGGGTCGGGTGCGTAGTAGTAGCCGCTCGGGGCCACGCGCCGCGTGACGTCGAGGTTGATGACGCCAGGCTCGACCGTGATGCGCTGGTTGGGGATGTCGACGTCGAGCACCCGGTTCAGCCTCGACAACACAATCAGCACGGCGTCGGGCCTGGGCAGCGCGCCGCCCGAAAGTCCGGTTCCGTGCCCGCGAGCGATGAAAGGGATGTTCTGCTCGTGACAGAGGCGGACGATCTGCTGAACTTCGGCCGCAGAACCGGGCAGGACGACACATCCAGGCGTCGCCTTCAGCCGGGCCAGCCCGTCTGATTCGTACGTCAGCATGTCGTTCGGGTTTGTGATGATGCCGGACGGTCCGACAACGCTCTCGAGGCCGTGGACAAATTCGGTTGTCAGCATGTCTTCCTAGAATCCTACCTCACCGCAGAGGCGCGGAAGCGCAGAGAACGCTCAAAAAACAGAAACTCCGCGTCTCTGCGTCCCTGCGGTGGAATTTTTTCGGCTAGCCTTTGAGGGCGGCGAGGCGGCGTTCGGCTTCTCGCAACGCGCGCTCCGCTTTTTCGATTTCGCGCTGGCGTCTTTCGTGTTCCTTCCGCGCTTTCCGTTCCTGTTCCCGGGCCTGCCGCTCAGCTTCTTTGCGGTCGCGTTCCGAGGTTCGCTCTGCCGCCTTTTGCGCGGCCGTCGGCTTCCTGGCGGCCTTTTCGATCGGCCGTGGTTTGATGCCGGTCAGCAGGCTGAAGCCGACTGGTGCGGGCTCCCGCGTCATCCGCCCGGGCGGTTCTTCGGTGGGGATCGCCGTCAGCGTGCGACGCACCGCGTCGCGCACGGTATCGGTTGCGCGGACCCCTTTTTTCTCGGCGATACCGACAGCTTTCGCAAACGCCTTTTCGACAGTCGTTCGATAGAGCTGATCGGGTGTGCGCGTGTCGATTTTGCGTCCGCCGAGCGCCGCACGATGTGCCGCACGCAGTTTCTCGGAGGCGTCCGTCAGCGCGCGATAGGTGGGCGCGTCCTGCCAGTAGAGCTGATTGACGATCCACAGAGGGAGCGTTGGCTTCACGAGCGAGGACACCTGTTTCTTGTCGGTTCCCGAGAGCGTCTTCGCGAGCGCGTTGCGTGCCTGTGTGAACTCGCCGAGGGGCAGTTTGTAAAGCTCCTCGATCTGCGGTTCGAGGCGGGTCTTCATGCGACGCGAGCGGGCGAGACGCCGCCGGCTGCCTTGCGTTGTTCCTCTCTCAAGACGCGCTTGTACCACCACGACGTCAGGAGGGGAGTCAGGATTGCCGTCACGATCACCGATGCCGCAACCTGCACCGTCGCCGCTTCGGCGACCGGCATATAGCTCTTGTCCGCTATGGCAACAGCTTGCGGCACGGCCGCGGAGTTGCCGGCGGTGCTCGAGGCTGCCGCCCCGGCCACGCCGCTTCCGCCGAGCAGTCTGTCGGCGAGAATACAAACGAAACCGGTAACCACAACCACGGTGATACCGAGCAGCACACCAGGCACGCCGGCGGTCACCACCGAGCGCAGATTGATCGTCTGACCGAGCGTAAACGCCATGAACGGGACGATGATGGGCTCGTGTGATCCGAAAAATTCCTTGATGTCGTCGTCCAGGTTTCCGAGAACGGCGCCGGCGAGAATCGGGGCGATCACCGACAGCATCGTCAGCCACGGGATCACGGCCAGCCCGGCACCCACAAAAATCAGCATGGTCAGGAAGGGGCCGGTCTCGATGCTTTGCACGACGTAAGTGCCCGAGTCCTCCTTGTTCCCCATGACGCTCGTCAACGCGAGGAACATCCCGCCGTTGGTATCGCTCATCGCCACCATCACGGCGAGAGTGCTGAGCCCCAGAACACTGCCGCCGAAGTAGTTGGCGACGGCCAGCGCAAACAACGTCGCCGTCCCCACCTTGGCGGCGAGGATTCCGCCGCCCCGCAGCAGCATGCGTGGGGCCGCGCGAAACGTCATCTTCGTACCCACGGTGAAGAGATACATCCCCAGTACCGTCGGGTAGCCAGCTCCGGTCAATGCCTGAGTGAACCCGCCGATTCTCAACAGGTCGGGAAAAAACGTGTTGAGGACCATGCCCAGGAACAACGGCACGACCATGAGGCCACCAGGTACCCGATTGACGGATTTGAGGATTTTCATGGGGGCTTATTCTACTTGCGCAGAGGCGATAGGAGCGATATAACACGTGCCCTCTGGAAAATCGATTCGTCGGTCCACACGATTGGCTCCGCTTTGCCAAATGGGCGGTCGTCTGCTGGATAGTTGTGTTCGCGAAGCTCAGCGCTCCGGCGCTGATGGATCCAGACGAGGCCCACTACGCGCAGTTGACCCACGAGATGCTTCGCGCGGGCAACTGGATGATCCCGTTACTCGACGGACTTCCTTACATAGACAAACCCGTTCTGTTCCACTGGCTGCAGGGGATCGCGATTGCGTTCCTCGGCGAAACGGAAGCGGCGATGCGGCTGCCGAGCGCGATCTCGGCGATCGCGCTGTTCCTGTTGACGCAGTGGACCGGCACGCAGTTGTTCAACCCGACGATCGGCATGCGTGCGTGGCTCATGCTGGCCACGGTGCCGCTGACATTCCTGCTTGCGAGCATCGGCGTCTTCGACATGGTGTTTACGGTGCTGCTGTTCGGCGCCGTCGCGTTCGTGCTCGTGGCGTGCCTTCGAGATCGTCCGCGCCTGCAGTGGACGGGGTACGTCTTGTTGGGCCTCGCGGTGATGACGAAGGGGCCGGTCGCCCTGGTCCTGGCAGGACTGTTCTTTCTCGTCGGTCTCGCGTGCGGAAAGGAATGCCGTCAGGCGTTGCTGTCGCTGCGCTGGATTACCGGGGGCATCCTGGCGCTCGTGCTCTCATTGCCCTGGTTCGTGTGGATGTATTACGCGCTCGGCTGGCATTTCGTCCATCAGTATGTCCTTGCCGGCAACGTCTACTACGTCACGCAGCCGGATTCATTTTCGAACCGCGCTCCCAATCACACGTTGTACCTGCTCACTTTTGCCGCGGGATTTTTTCCGTGGAGTGTTGTCGCCGCTGGTGGAGCCATCGATACGATCCGCCGCTGGCGCGCGCGCGTGAAGATTGCGCCCGAAGAAATTCTATTGTGGGCGTGGATCGTTGTGGTGTTCGTATTCTTCTCGCTGGCCAGGTTCAAGGTCGATCGATATGTCTACCCGGCCGCTCCCGCGTGTTGTCTGCTGGCGGCGCGCGCGTGGATGAGCATCAGCGTCCTGCGTCCCGGCATCGCCAGTGCCCGGGACAACGTGTTCTCGCGGTGGTCGGTGGCCTTGCTCGGCATGGTGCTGGTCGCCGTTGCCGTCGCCGCGGGTGTGTCGCTGTTCGAGCTTGGCCTCGAGCTGCCCCCGGCCGCTGTGTTGATGCCCATCAGCCTTGCCGCTGCCGGCGTCGTGCTGGCTGCCGCGATTGTCAGGCGCCGCGCGGTGTCGCCTGCCGTGTTCGGAACGCTGATCGCCATCCTCCTGCTCATCTATTCGTGCGTGCTCGTCATGGGTCTGCCGATTCTCGAGCGCGCGAGGCCGACGGCAGTCCTTGCGCAAGGACTGCGGCCTGAACTTCCGTCAGATGCGCAAGTCGGCTTGTACAAGCTCGAGAAGTGGCGTTTCAGCTTGCGGTATTACCTCGAGCGGCCGGTCAGCCGTCTTGGGAATCCCTCAGACGTCAAGAAATTCCTCGATGCGAAGGGGAGCTACCTCCTCATGCTCGATGAGGATTTCAACAGGCTGCGGCAGGAGGGGATCAACCTGCGTGCCGTGAGCGAGCGTCCGGCTGTCGTCGGCACGACGGGCAGGGGTTTGCGGCGTCAGAAATGGGGCTCCCTGATCGTCGCCAAGTCCGACGACACACCGCGCAAGGAGTAATATGGAGCCATGCGACGAACATGGCTCGCGTCGATGTTATGCGCGGTGCTCGCGGCCGCAGTTGTTACGGCGGCGGAGCGGCAATGGCAGAGCGCGACGTGGCGTGAAGCCAACGTCGAGCGCCCACGAGTGATGGTCACCGCGCAGCCGCGCGACCCGACCAGCAATCTTCCCCGCATGCCGCCGCCCGCTCGCGAAATTCGAACCTTCATCGTCGAAACGTCCACGCTCCGGCTGGAGCTGCGCCAGGAAGCGACATCTGACACTCCGCGCATCGACGCAACATTGGGCGAGCCCGTGTCCATTGCGATCGAGAAGAAAGATGTCTATGTGAAGGATCTTGCCGGCAAGGAGCACAAGCTGCAGTTGCGGAAGCAGACCGCACTGGTGAAATAAGCGCGGCTGCCCCCGCTAGCGCCGCCGCTGAAACAGCGCGAGACGAATCAGGAAGAGCACGGCAAAAATTGCCAAAACGAGCAGGACAAGGCGAAGCACGGTTACGTCTTGCCGCCCTTGTGGAGCTCCTGGCTGATCGTTGCCAGAATCTGGCGTTCTTCTTCCGATACCGAGCGGAACCCGACGATGCCGCCTGACGCCGCGGCAATCGCGGTCGCGAGCGAGAGCAGGTCCTTTTCGCTCGCGGCGCGTGTCTCGGGCGACTGCGCCTCCAGAATCGCACGAATGGCGCGCAGCGTTTTGTCGAACAAGGCGTCCGAAGGACGCTGGGTGAGCCACAGCTCGAGCTGCTGATCGGCAGGAGATCCCGCAGCGATGCCGCGCGACCGCGCGGCCTTGACGATGAGATCGCGCTCCCTCGCCGAAACGCCTCCCTCGGCCCACGCCGTCTGAATGAGCGGCACGAGATGCAGCAGCATCACCGTCTCAGGTGTGTAACCCAGCTCCTGGAGATCCTTCAGCACTTCTTCGTCGGCAACACCAGCCTGTTCTCCGAGGCGGCGGCGCTGCTCGTCGGCCGCGGCGCGCACGCGCATCTTGTCGATGAGCTCTTTCTCCTTCCGGTGGAAGAACTCTTCTTCGAGAGACCGGCCACGCTCCGCAAATGCGTCTTTGTCAGTCACGCTGAACCTCCATGAGTCGAACCGATCATATCCAAAAACTCAGGTTCGCATGCATGCCGACAAAGTCCTGCGTTGCGTTCCACCCTGATCGAAGTTCTCAGGTGCGAGCCAGGCCTCGAACGCGCCTTTGAGGCCGGGCCACTCGGCGTCGGTTACGGCGTACCACGCTGTGTCGCGATTGCGCTGCTTGTAGACGACTGCCTGTCTGAACAGCCCCTCGTAGGTGAATCCGAGGCGTTCGGCGGCTCGCCTCGACGGCCCGTTCAAACTGTCGCACTTCCATTCGCAGCGGCGATATCCGAGCTCGTCGAACGCCCGCCGCATCAGGAGATAGATCGTCTCCGTAGCCGCAGCCGTCCGCTGAAGAGCTCGAGAAAAGTTCAAATGGCCGAGCTCGATGACGCCGTTCGCGCGATCGATCCGCATGTAGGCGGTAAGCCCGATCGCACGGCTGCCGGCATTCACAATCGTATGAAAGAGGGGATCGTCGCTCCGCGAGACGTCATCGAGCCATTGTCCAAATGGACCACGGCCGCTGAAAGGTCCGTACGGAAGGTACGTCCATCGCCCATCGTCAGCTTCCTGTGCGCCGAGGCATTCATAGAGATCGCTGCCGTGAACGGCAGGATCGAGGGGTTCAACGCGACAGAAGCGGCCTTCCAAGGAGGTCCGCGGCGGATGTGGACGGGGCGTCCAACACGGCATTGCAGCCCCGATCGGCTGGCCGAACCCGTTCGTTGCCATCCTGGAAGGCTAACATTCCCGGCGACAGGACGATGATGACAGGAGGTTGTGGAGACGAGGCCACCGGCCCCGCGTAGTGCTGGGGGGCGACATCCGGCGGCCGCGTCTCCGCGGCGGTATATCTGTGAAGCACCATGACGCCGAGCGCGACGGTCGCAGCCGCGCCCACGAGCTGCGCCACGATGCGGCCCGCAAAGGAGATCCACGCCGAGCGGAGCTTGTCCTTCTTGGTCTTCTTCTTGTCGGCGTCCGTTTTCAGCGTGTCATCCATGCCTGAGTAAACGCGGAGGGGCCGCCGTTCGAACGACAGGGCCCATTCGTTGTTACCCCTGTGCGTGCCTTAATCGCCCTCGTCATCGTCTTCGCGGCCGCAGCAGGCCCGGCGCGTGCCCAGTCCCCGTCGTTGAAAGTGGGGAAGTGGCTCAGCGTCGATTTCAAGGCCCGGCTGCAGGGCGATTTCCGGCGATCAGAAGCGGCCATTCGCGGAGACGATGGGGACGGAATCGATATCGCACGGCGACGGATCGGCGTCGAGGGGCGCGTTGGCACCGCGCTCGGCTACGAAGTCGAATACGAGCTGGCCGGCGGCGGCTTGTGGCGCGATGCCTTCCTCGAGTACCGGCAATTCAAGAAAGCCCAGGTGCGTGCCGGCGCCTTCAAGCTTCCGTTCGGTCTCGAGGAGACCACGAGCTCGACGAAGCTGGACTTCATCTACCGCTCCCGGATCAGCGCGCGCCTCGCGCCAGGACGCGATCGTGGAGTCGAGGCGCACGGAAAACTCGGCTTCGTGTCGTACGAGGCCGGCGTGTTCAGACACGATGGCGACAACGCGCGGCCGTCTCAGAGCGCGCGTGTGTTTGCCGGGCGCACCGTAGCGGTTCGAGTCGTGGCTCGTCCCGTCCGCGCGCCGGAATCGCGGTTCGCCGGCTTACATGTCGGCGCCGCGTTCACGCGTGGAAACGTGCCTCTGGGATTCCCCGCCGTTCGCGCGCGAACCGTGTTCGGAGCGTCGTTCTACGACTCCGACGTGTTGGTGAACGGCGCGAGGCAGCGGATGGGGCTGGAGGCTCGATGGAAGACGGGCCGCTTGGTCCTGCAGTCCGAGTACATCCGCCTGACTGATGAGCGCCGCGGTCAGAGCATCGAAAATCTCGATCTCTCGCCGCTCGTCGCGCACGGATGGTATCTCAGCGGCACGTATAACCTCACCCGCAAGCGCCACCGCCTGGGCCGGTTCGATGTCGCGGGGCGCTATGAAACGCTGAGCTTCGGCAGCGCCGGCGGCACGGGCGAGGCGTCCACGAGCGTGCGTGCCGAGCGCGTGCTCGGCAACTCCGATCGGGTCGGCACGGTTGGCATCACGTGGCACGTCAATCGCTGGGTAAAAGTTCAGGCGAACCTCATTCGCGAAGACATCGAGCGCCCCTCGATGGGGCCACTGTCCGATCGTTCCGGGTTCTGGAGCCGTGTGTTCAGGCTGCAATTCGCCATGTGAGGTCGAAATGATCCCCCTGTTTGCAATCGCTTTCGCGCTCGTGTCATCCGCCGCGTGGGCTCAGACCGCGGACGAGCTCTTCGATGTGGGCACGCTGCACGAAGTAAAACTCTTCATTCACTCTGGCGATCTCGCCGAGCTTCGCGAACGGTATCTCGAAGACGACTGTACTACCCGGCCGACTTCGAATGGCGCGGCGTACGGGTGCGCAACGTCGGTGTGCGCGTCCGCGGTCTTGCGACCAGAAGCCCGTCGAAGCCCGGCCTGCGCATCGATTTCAACAGATACGTCGAGCAGCAGGAATTTCTCGGCCTGAAGTCGCTCGTGCTCGACAACTCGCTGAAAGATCCGTCGTTCATTCGCGAACGCACCAGCATGGCGCTCATCCGGCGTATGGGGCAGCCGGTGCCGCGCGAGTCGTTCGCCCGTCTCTCCATCAACGGCGCATACCAGGGGCTGTATACCCTCGTCGAGTCTGTGGATTCGGCGTTTCTCGCGCGCGAGCTGGGAGACGGGCTCGGTTATCTGTTCGAGCACAAATACATCGACGGTTTCCACGCGGAATATCTCGGAGAGGACTACACGCCCTACAAGCTGCGGTTCCCGGCGCAGACGCACCGGATCGAAGACGACTACACGCTGTATGCGCCCATTCGCGAGCTGTTCCGTCAGGTGAATACGGATACGGATGCGGGCTGGCGCGACCGCGTGAGCTGGTTCATCGATCTGCCTCAGCTCGTGACTCACGTCGCCATCGAAGCGTTTCTCGCCGAGTACGACGGATTCCTTGGAGGGTTCGGCATGGCGAACTTCTTCCTCTACCGGCCGGTGGCCTCGAACGTCCACCGCGCACTCGCGTGGGATCGCGACACGACGTTCCAGGCGATCGACACACCGGTGTTCGCGCGCGTCGAGGAGAACGCGCTGTTCCGCCGCATGATGACGATGCCTGATTTGCGCGCCCTCTATCTCGACGTGCTCGAACGGTGCGCGCGGTCGGCGGCCGAGGAGGGATGGCTTGTCGCCGAGATCGTGCGGGTGCACGAGCTCATCAAAACGGCGGCCTACGAAGATCCGGTAAAGCCATTTTCCAATGACGAGTACGAGCAGGCCGTCGCGCATCTCGTGTCGTTCGCACAGAACCGTTCCGCCTTCGTCGTCGATCAAGTGGCGAAATCACGATGAGGGTGTACCTCGTTGTCGCAGCCATCGCGCTGGCTTCGTGCGGCGCCGATCTCACGTCGCCGGAGGGCCCCGGATCGGATGAAGTGGGTGTGCTCGTCGGGGCGGGCGACATCGGAGTCTGCGGCAGCGCCGGAGCGCTGGCGACGGGACGTCTGCTCGACAACCTGCCTGGGATCATCGTCGTTCCCGGAGACATCGCGTATCCCGATGGCACGGCCGAACAATTCCAGCAATGTTACGAACCGGCGTGGGGGCGTCACAAGAATCGCACGCGTCCCGTTCCGGGGAATCACGAATACGGATCGCCTGGAGCCGCGCCATTTTTCACGTATTTCGGCGACAACGCCGGGCCGCCCGGGCTCGGTTATTACCGTTTCCGAAGCGGTGGGTGGCAGGTATTCGCGCTGAACAGCAACGCCGATCTCGGCATGAGGAACATGCAGGCTGTGTGGCTGAGAAACGAGATGGTCGCGCAGCCGTCGCAATGCGCCCTGGCGTATTTCCATCACCCGCGTTTCAGCTCGGGATCGCACGGAACGGTGCCGCCGCCTCCAGTCGTTCCGGAGCTGTGGCGCGACCTGCACGCCGCCGGCGTCGACGTCATCATCGCGGCCCACGAACATTTCTACGAACGCTTCGCGCCGCAGACACCGGACGGCAGCCCGGACGAACAATTCGGCATCCGCCAGTTCATCGTCGGAACGGGTGGCGCGCCGCTGACGCAATCGGTGAGGCGGGTGGCGAACAGTGAGATCGTCATTTCTGCTTTCGGCATCCTGCGTCTGACGCTGGAGGCGCAGTCCTACCGGTGGGAATTCATCGCCGCCGATGCCGGTGCGGTGCTTGATTCCGGCAGCGGGCGGTGCCACGGCAAGCCGTAGCGCGGGCGCTTTTCAGGGCTGCGCTGCTGACGCGCCGGTGATCCACTCGCGTACGGTCTCTGCGAGCGCGCGCGAGGCCGCGAAGATCGTGATCTGATTCGGCGACAGCGGAGAATACGGCTCTCCGCTCAGGTGAATCGCCGCGCCGCCTGCTTCGGTGATCGCAAGCGCGCCCGGCGCGTGGTCCCACGGGAGCAGCCGGTAATAGATGACGAAATCTTTTTCGCCCAGGATGATGCCCGAATATTCCGTGGCCGCCGACCCTGTGGACTCGATCGGCACGTACCGGCCGCGCAGCCTGTCAATGACCACGCCAGCGATTTCCGGTGGCGCCATGCGCGTGTGGACCGTGCCGCGCGGCGGGTTCGAGTGGATCGGCGGAACACTCCTGATGTCGTTGATATACGTTCCTTCTCCGTGTAGCGCCGCCACGACGAACGCGCCCGTTCCGGCAGCCGGAACTCCCATCCAGGACGCTCGCGTCACTCCCTGCTCGACAAGGGCCAGCATCACCCCGAAGCGCGGATCCCCCTTCGCAAAGTTCTTCGTGCCATCGATGGGGTCGATGAGCCACGCTGGTGCCGATCCCGACAACGCCGATAGTATGTGCGGGTCTTCGCTCACGGCTTCTTCGCCGACGAAGGTGGCGCCCTGTACGACGCCCGACAGCAGCTCGACGAGCCGCCGCTCCGTTTCCCGATCGACCACGGTGACGACATCTTCCGGGTCGCCCGGAGTGTCCTTGTGGTGGATGTCTTCCGGCCGGAGAGCACGAAAGGATGGCATGACGACGGTCTCGATGACGCCCTTGACGATACGGGTGACGCGGTTCATCAAGTCGGTGTCGATGGTCAGCGGCTGGCTCATTTGGAGTACGGGTACGACGGTTGCACGGCGCGTTCACGCTGGCAAAGAAGGAGGCGCCAGCCTAGCTTTACGCGAGATAAAAAGTCTACTTTTCTTTGGTGCTAGCACCTTTATTCTGCGCTACGGCGGACATTCACGCCGTTGCACATGTATTCCATTACAACACCTTGACGCGTTTTTATTACGGCTTCGAGGGTGACGAAGGCCAACTTCGATGGAACCTGAACAGCCGCCGCTAGCAATTTTCCCATCGGAAGGAAGCCGCGGCATTGCCAGCGGCCCGCAGCAGGCGAGGGGCGCCTTACGCCCCGAAGACTGTCTCGCCACGTTCAAGACTGAGCGTGCCGTCACGCCTGCAAAGCGTACCGGCACGTCTGCAAACGGCGGCGGTCGCACGCCACGCAGCGATTCGCTCACGCGGTTCCGGATGGCCGTCTCGGGATTCCAGGCGGAGATGAACGAGCTCCTCCAGGCGGAGATGAACAAGCTCAAATCGCAGCATGCGAAGGCGAAATCACAGCGTGCGATGGCGAACTCCCAGCGTGCGAAGGCGCCGAAAGTGCGCGCCGTACCACGTGACACCCGGGAACTCTGGCGCCGCGCGCGGCACCTCGGATTGTTCGCTGCCTGCATGGTGCCAATGGTAGCCGTGGTGCAGTTGACGCCGCTCGTCATCAGCGGCCTCGATGCGGCGAGAACACTGACGTTGTCGAACGTGGACAACGCCGAAGCCGCAACGATTGGCGCGCCGTCTGCCACGGTCGCGTCGCGCGCACTCAAAGCCTGGCGGCCTGCGGCCGCGCCAGTGTTGCTGCCACGGACGGTCGCACCGATGACCGCGCGGCGAGCATCCAGCCCTCCCGTCAGACAGCGCGTGGCGACGAATGGTGGAAGCCAGCTGCGTGCGCAGGGCAAGTTCAAAGGGAGCCTCGTCATCGATTCGGTGCCGCAGGGTGCGACCGTCTTGATCAACCAATCACGCGTTGGCGTGACACCGATGCGCCTCGATGATTATCCTGCGGGCTCGTACGCACTGTGGCTTCAGCGCGACGGATATGAACGATGGACCACAGCCGTACTCGTGCCGGCCGACCGCGTCACGCAGGTGACCTCGAAGCTGAGGCGAGTGGAATAAGCGAAGGCACGAAGAGCAAACCACAGATGACGCGATGACGTGTCACGGTCGCGAACCTACGAACCCACGAACCCCAAGACAAAAACAGGAGCTCAAGAGTTCAGGAGGAATTTCTTAGAATGAAACTCCTGATCTTCCTAATCTCCTGTTAAAGGCAAAGAAAAACACGAAGGCACGAAGGCAAAACCACGAAGGCGCGAAGAAAAAAACACATTCCACGATGACGCGATGACGTGGCACGGTCACACGAACCTACGAACCCACGAGGGCGGCATCGGATGGTGAGAGGAGCTGGCGGTGAAAACGCGCAAGAAGCGAGGGCCATCGGCACCGGATCCCAGTGAACCCGCCAGCCAGGGGGCAAGCCATCTTCATGTCACGCGCCAGCCTCATCCCATCGTCACTCTTTCCTGAGCGCGTGTTATGATTTTTGGTCCGTGTGTGCGCGCCCGTAGCTCAGTTGGATAGAGCGACTGGCTTCGAACCAGTAGGCCGCAGGTTCGAGTCCTGCCGGGCGCACCAAGCTTGCGGAAAGGCGAGAATTGAACTTGAAAGGTGAAAGTAGAAAGTGGAAAGTAGAAAGTAGGGCCACAGAGCTTCCACTTTCCCCTTTTGACTTTCAACTTTCTACTTTCATTTCCCGAATGCGCCCGTAGCTCAGCTGGATAGAGCGACAGCCTCCGGAGCTGTAGGCCACAGGTTCGAATCCTGTCGGGCGCACCAACCTTCGCTCGCGCTTGCTACAAATCGCGTGAGCTACGGTTGGCAAGTCATGCGAAGGTTGTCGACGCGGACTAACTTTCTACTTTCAACGTTATACTTAGAGTTTCTACGTGGGCCGCTAGCTCAACTGGCAGAGCAGCAGACTCTTAATCTGCGGGTTCTCGGTTCGATTCCGAGGCGGCTCACCACTTTCCTTAAGAAATCCTGACACGTCGTTGCGGCGAGTACGCGCGCGACACACTAACTGACACACTAACCCGCGAGAATCTCGTCGATCTTCGCCGCTGCCGCGCCCTGCAGCCTCGGCAAGACGTGCGAATACGTGTTCAACGTCAGGCTGATCTGCGAGTGGCCCAGCGTCTCCATCGTCGTCCGAGCGTCGACGCCCTGAACCAACAACAAAGTTGCGGCGGTGTGGCGCAAATCGTGGAACCGAACGTCCGGCACGCCCGCCTCCTTGAGCATCTCGTCGAACACGCGGCCGACGTTGCGCGCCTCCAGCGGTGTGCCGATCGGCGTCGTGAACACCAGGTTCCTGTCGTCCCACGTGGCCCCGGCGGCGAGCCGCTCCTTGAGCTGGTTCGTCTTGTGCGCCTTCAAGGCGGCGACGACGACCTGCGGCATGTTGATCGTGCGGCGACTCCTCACGGACTTCGGCTCGGAGAAATGGAGGGTCGAGGCAAGAGGCCGCAGACGCTCGCGGACAGCTTCGAGGTGGCGCCGGATCTCGCGCCGTTCGACGCTCCGCTTCGGCGCAGCCGCGAACCGCTTGCGTAGCGCACGTCGTTCGTGCAGGAGCGGACGACGGGCGACGCAATCGCCACCGCTGCGCTCGAGCGCACGCCTGACGCTGAGCGTGCCCTGCTCGAAGCTCACGTCCGACCACTGGAGCCCGAGCGCCTCGCCGCTCCGCAAACGACGCGCCAGTCGTCACAAGAGCGAACTCACCGGATCGCTGGGCGTCTACGCGGAGCGGCTCGCCGCCGAGCGCGAGCTGTTCAGCAAGCTGGACATCGACGCAGCTCGAGGAGCTGGCGCGGCCGAGTCCAGGCGCTGGTCGACAAGGCGATGGCGATGGTGAAGGCGAACGCCTCCCCGATGCCGATTGGCGTCTCACCATCGTCGGCTGTAGTTGTTGTTGACGTCGCCACTGGCGAGCCGGACCAGCGGGATGCCGCCGGTGCGGAACCGCAGACGCCACGCCGTGATAACGTGGGCTGCCGCCCCTCGCGACGATGGAGGCGCCAGCCGCCGCGCCGGGCAGCTTCCTTCAAGTCTCGTTGTCGAAGGTGTTCTTAGTCCGTCGCAAGGCTCACAATGGTCGCCAGGATGAACTGAGTTGCCCTCACCGACGATGTCTTCTCCACGTCGGTCCATTCGTCGAGTGAGTGGTGCCGGCCTGCGATGCCCCCATGCTGATGCGACAGCCGGGATCTCGCGGCTGATCGGGATGTTCGTGTCGCTGCTTTGGAACTCGTAGTTGGGCTTCAGGCCAAAGGCCCTCATCGCGGCCGCGACCCTCTGGATGAAGGGCGACTCGATCGACGTCTCGCCTGAAGGGCGGTCGCCGATGAGCATGGTGTCGGCCGTCAGTCGTCCTTGCGCCGTCGAGCGCGTCTTGTTTTCAGCCTCCACCGCATCCCGGACCATGGTCGCGAACGCGAGCGAGACCTTGTCCAACTCGGCGCGGGACTCGGATCGCAAGTCCACATCCATGGACATTTCTACTGGAATGGAATTGACAGAGGTCCCACCGCTCACCACGCCGACGTTGAACGTCGTCTTCGGCGGCACTTTGAGCGCACCGAGCCTGTGAATCGCGTCGGCCATCGCAAAGGCAGGGCTCACGAGACCGAATGCGTTGTAGCTGTGCCCACCAGGACCCTTGAAGGTGACCCGATACCGTTTGCTGCCGAGTGCACCATTGACGAGGCGGCCGGGGTCGGGGCCGTCGATCGCCAGAAACGCCGTAATCCGATCCTTGTATTTTCCCTTGTCGAAGAGATACCTGACGCCGCGAAGGTCCCCTTCGCCCTCTTCGCCCACACTGCCCACAAATAGCAAGTCAGCGTCCGTATCGATGCCGGCGCCGTTGATCGCACGAACCGCCGCGAGCATGACGGCCAGGCCACGACTGTCATCACTCACCCCTGGCGCCAGCAACTTCGTACCGTCGCGTTTGACCTTGACGTCGGTGCCCTCAGGGAAGACGGTGTCGAGGTGTGCCACCACCGCGAGGAGTCCCCTGCCCCTACCCTTGCGCAAGCCGAGCACGTTTCCTTCTTCATCCACTTCAACTCGCTCAACCCCGCGTCGCGCAACATGCCTGAAAATGCTTTCGCCCTGGCCACCTCCTTGAATGGCGGCGCGGGGATCTCCGTCAATGTGATGAGTTCCCGCACGAATCGATCGTAATCTGCCTCGATGAATGCGTTGGCTTTTCCAATACCCGCTGATTGCAGCAGGTCCTTGAACCGGGCGTCGTGGGACTGAGCAGCGCCCGTGGTTAGTAGAGATGAGAGGAAAAGAGCGAGCGCGACCGGGTGTCTCATCGTATCCTCCGATTCCGGGAAACTCGAGATTGGGTTAATGCTAGCACCATATAAGCTGATGTCGTTGGCGCGGTCCGTATCGAACCGGTCGAACTCGCCCGCCGCCATCTGTGCCGCTGGGTGAAGAGGGGCGGGGTCCGCGAGACATTTTCCCTGGGCTGCGTGACCGTGGATACTCGCCGTACCGGGCGGTCGCACGCTCCGCATTACCGGTGTCCCCTATGTCGAGGTGCAGCGCATTATGGAGACGGTGAGAAGCGAGTCTCGAAGTGTAGCGCCCACGATGGGCGCGGTCTTAGAGCGCTTTTGACTTGTACATGGTTCCGCCGTCATGGTACTCCTCCGGGGGGAGGTGGCGATGGCGGCACCGTATTCGATCGATCTACGCGAGCGTGTTGCGAAGGCGTGGGATGAGAGCGGCGATGCGGACGAGGTCGCGGCGACCTTCAGCGTCAGCCGCGCGTGGGTCCATCGGTTGATTCAGCGGCGTCGGGAGACCGGGTCGATCGTGCCGCGAAAGCAAACAAAGTTTCGGGCGCGCGTCTTGGCGGGACAGGAGGGGCGACTGGCGGCGCTGATCGCGGCGCAGCCGGATGCGACGTTGGCGGAGCTGCGCGACGCGATGCCGACCACGGCGGCGCTCAGCACCGTGTGGCTGGAAATCGATCGCTTAGGCTTGACGGTTAAAAAAAACGGTACACGCCGACGAACAGCGACGCCCTGACGTGGCGGCCGACCGTCGCCGGTGGCGCGCGACGATGCCACTCCGTGATGCCGCGCGGTACGTGTTCGTGGACGAATCAGGCGTCACCACGGATCTCTTACGCCGCTATGCCCGCAGTATGCGCGGCACGCGCATCGCAGATCACACGCCGTGCGGCCATTGGCAAACGCACACCGTGGTCGCCGCCCTCCGCGTCTCGGCACTGACGGCGCCGGCCATCTTCGATGGGCCGATCGACAGCGCCACATTCCGCGCCTACGTCGAGCAAGTCCTGGTGCCGACGCTGCGACCAGGCGATGTCGTCGTACTCGACAATCTCGCCGCCCATAAACAGCCCGAGGTCCGCGCGGCGATTGAGCACGCCGGAGCGCGACTGCGATTTCTGCCGCCCTATAGCCCCGACTTCAATCCGATCGAACAGGCGTTCGCCAAACTGAAGGCCTTCTTCCGCGCGTTCCGCCCGCGCACGTTCGAGCACGTCTGCGAGTTAATGGCGGCAGCGCTCGGACTCTTCATGCCTGACGAGTGCGCCAACTACGTCAAGCATTGCGGCTATCGCTTCACTACATGAATATCGAAAATGCTCTAGTCGCTGCTGGTGCCGTGTTGCCGTCGTCAGCGCGTCGTCGTGGGAATCTTTCTCTTCGTGTAAGGCGAGGCGGGGGTGTACAACTCGCCTCCGTTCGTATGGTGGGGGCCCGGCGCCCGTCGGCCTTGGGTATGTCGTGCTGCGGATGATTTTGAAGCGCCGGTAGTTGTCGCGACAGGGGATCCGATGCCAGCAGATTTGACGTGGGAGTCGTTCGTGGCCGGCCTCGTGGATCACTACGCCCAGCGCAGCCGCGAGGACGATCGCGTGCTCTGGCACGTCGTGAAGGGCGACCGCAAAATGACGTGCCGCGAGCGCGAGATCCGCACGGCGACGCTATGTTGCCCTCGAACTCCGAGTCGAGCACAACGACCAGGTGTATCGCACCGAAGTCCATAGGAGCGCGTCGCGTTCTATCGGCGTGTCGAGGAGTTGCGCGCGATGCTGGAAGCCGAAGGATGGACGCTCACAGCATGAGAGGCCCCTGCGCCCAATGCGGCTCACACGGCGTGTGGACCCGGCTCTCCGCCGTCAAGCACGAACGGAAGAAGATCGTTAATCAGTGGCTCTGCACGATCTGCAATCATGCGTGGACGACGGAAACGGCTCGCCCCGAGCCGCCACGCGCCAAGCTGCCCGGCGCCGCCGCCAGCACGCATAAGCCAAAAAGAAAAAGACACGCCCAATGAACCGGGCGAAAAGACTGATCGTTCAGACCGATCTGTATGACGCACATCAGCGTGGATCCCTCTGCGTGGCTCAAGCCGATCGACGCCGCTCCGATGCGTGGCCGTCTATCTGTCGATCGACGTCGATCAGACATCGCGGCCCCTCACGCCGTGCTTCCCCCGCCTCGGCCCGGCCAATTCAAGCCTATTGCCGCACGGTCCGCTGGGTCTGCCACGTACTGCCCATGTTCCCGCATGACATGCAGATATGTCGCTCAGGAACGATGTTCTTCCAGAACGAGACCGCGAGCTTGTTCATAGGACCACGTGCGCCGGACCTTGGAGGTCCGACGCGAATGTCGGTCGATTGGCACTTTGGGCACTTCCCGGATTTCAAGTCACACCCCCTGGGCCTGCGATTCAGATCCGTCCGCCCAACCACTCTTGGAGTAGATGGGCGAGGTCTCCGCGGCCGCCGGCTGCTGCACTGCCGTCATCGATTTGCCTAGAACTGGGATGTAAGTAGGTCATAGAAGATATGAATGCCTTTGAGAAACTCAGCTACAGGAATCCGCTCCTGGTCGCTGTGCATGGTGGCAGCCGTGTCTGGTGTCGAGAATCATTGGAGTGAAGCCGTACTTGATGACGCCGAGCTTGTGGAGATACGCAGAATCCGTGCCGTGGGGAACGATCATCGGCGTGACGATGGCGTCAGGATGATGCTTGAGGATGGCCTGGCGCATGGCGGCGTAGAGCGGCGTTGCCGTGCTGCTGACGCCGGGGTCGGGACTGACTCCGATGATCTCGACGGTCACGCGCGGATCATTGATGCGCGCCTTCAGTTCCGAGATGAATTGTCGGTATTCACACCAGGAAGCACGCGGCAATCGAGCGTCGCTTCACTCGTGGAAGGGATGACGTTCACCTTTGCTGGCGATCCGACGCCGGCCGCGAGCGTCGTGAGCGAAATCGTATTGCGCTGGATGGCGGCGGTGTACTTGTTCTGGGCAAACTCGCCTCCGATGGCGCGCCGCATCTCTTCGACGACTGGATGGAGCGCGCCTCCTGGAGGTAGCGTCGTCGCTTTGCGGATCGCCTCCAGAAGAATCACGATTGGCGTTATCTGGAATCGGTTGTGAGCCGTGGCCGGCGGTGCCCGTGGCGCGCAGGCGAAGCCAGACCGGAACCTTATCACCGACCGAAATCCCGAATACCAGCTTGTTGGCGGCAAGACGTCCCGCGAACCCATGCCGCCCTCGTCCAAAACATACTCGGCATCGATGTCCGCGTAGTGGTTGGCGATCATCCACTGGATCCCGCGCGCTCCGCTGCTCTCCTCGTCGGCGGTCGCGATCATCACGATGTCGCGCGAGGGCATGATGCCTGCGTTGTGCAGCGCGATCAGAGCCATGAGTTGTTGGACGCCGAGCCCTTTCATGTCGAGCGCTCCGCGGCCCCAGATTTGACCGTCGCGGATCATGCCGCCGAACGGGTCGATGTCCCAGGCCTTCTCGTCCACTGGGACGACGTCCATGTGGTTCAACAGCAGCAGCGGCTTTTTCGATGCATCGCGACCCTTGAGCCGCACGACCAGATTGGTCTGGCCGGTGGGTCCACTTTCATAGAGCGTGGGCGTAAGGCCGTTGCGTTCGAGCTCGGCCTTGATCAGCGCCGCGGTTTCGGTGGTATCGGCCGGAGGATTGATGGATCGAATGCGGAGGTACTGCTGGAGGAATTCGAGGGCGTGTTTTTCGATTGCGGCCAGTCGGGCTCGGCAGCAGAGGCGGGAGAGGGTCGGAGAAGAAAGAGACATAGAAGAACGGCGCCCACACGAGCGTAAACAGGGGACCGACGAGGGTGCTCCGCGCGTGTGTGCTTCATGTCTCCTCCAAAAAGATGTCAAGAACCAGTGAGACTGCCACCCGGACCATAGCGGTCACATAAACCTCTCATCCGAATCTACGACGTCGGGCTGGCACGTCCCATGAAGTCCAAGGGTCCCTGTGTAGTCGCCTGGTGTTCAATAATCGCTGCGCGCGTGGAGGAATGGAGGTCCAGATGCTACAGGAAGTTGCATTGTGGCGCACGACTGACAACCCCATCAGGCCCGCGACGACGTAGAGGGCGGTCGGTATTGACGGTTCTGCGGGCCCAGTGTTGGACCTTCGCCGGCTTTGGCGCGGCGTAGATTCACACTGCGGCGTCAGGCAGGAGTAATCCGGTCCTCTCGGCCGTCCCACCCGTATAATCCACGAAGATCGCTTGGCCCTCACGCCCGGCACCCGCCTCGGCGTCTACGAAGTCACCGCGCAGCTCGGCGTGGGTGGAATGGGGGAGGTCTATCGGGCGACGGACACGAAGCTGAAGCGTCAAGTCGCGATCAAGATCCTCCCCTCGTCTTTCGCAGCCAACCCCGACCGCCTGGCGCGCTTTCAGCGCGAAGCGGAGGTCCTCGCCTCGCTGAATCATCCGAACATCGCCGCGATCTACGGGCTCGAGGACGCCGACGGCGTGAAGGCTCTCGTGATGGAGCTGGTCGAAGGCTCGACGCTTGCGGAGCGCATTGCGCAGGGCCCGATTCCGGTGAACGAGGCGCTGGCCATGGCCAGGCAGATGGCTGAAGCGCTCGAGACGGCGCACGAGCTCGGCATCGTTCATCGGGATCTGAAGCCGGCCAACATCAAGGTTCGACCTGACGGCACTGTGAAGGTGCTGGACTTCGGCCTGGCAAAGGCGATGGATACAGCCGGATCGACGGGGTCGGCCCCGGGTGCGCCCGGTCATCCTTCCGCTCTCTCGATGTCGCCGACCATCACGTCGCCAGCGCTTCTCACCGGTGCCGGCATCATCCTGGGTACCGCCTGGTACATGAGTCCGGAGCAGGCGCGCGGCAAGGTCGTCGACAAGCGCGCGGACGTGTGGGCGTTCGGTTGCGTGCTTTACGAGATGCTGACCGGCCGGCGCGCATTCGCTGGAGACGACGTGACCGATGTCCTCGCACGCGTGCTCGAGCGGGATGTCGACCTCAGCGCCGTGCCTGCTGCCGTTCCGCCGGCGGTTCATCGTTTGTTGCGCCGGTGTCTGGTGAAGGATGCACGCCAGCGCCTGTCCGGCATCGATGCGGCTCGTCTGGAAATCGACGATGCCCTGTCGGCGCGTCCGGAAATCGCGCGCGCCGCACCAACGGGCTCGCGGCCGTGGTGGGAACGCGCGGCGTGGGCTGCCGCCGTCGTTGGCGCTGCAGCAGTTGCGGGTGGCGCGGCGTACTACAGTCGGCCTGTGCCTGCGCCGCCTCCTGAAGTGCACTTCGAGATACCCGTCACGCAGATGCGCTTCCTCAGCGACATCGCGATATCGCCGGACGGCCGCCGCATCGCGTTTGCCGCGGCGACGCCGAGCGGCCGCGACGGCATCTGGGTTCGCGAGCTCGATGCCCCCACCGCGCGGCTGCTGGCCGGTACCGAGAATACCGTGCCGCAGTCCATGTCGCCGGCCTGGTCTCCCGACAGCCGATACCTCGTCTTCGCCGCGGATGGAAATCTGAAGAAGGTCGACGTCACGGGCGCGCCGCCGCAAACGCTGACCGCGCTTGGCGGCCAGATTGGCGGGGCGACGTGGAATCGCAACAACGTCATCATCTTCGCCAGCAACGATCACGGCCTGCGCAGAGTCTCGGCGTCCGGGGGCGAGGTGAGTGAGGTCAGCGAACGTGACGCGTCGCTCGAGGAGATCTTTCACGATAACCCCGTGTTCCTCCCCGATGGAAGGCATTTCCTGTATCTCGCCTGGAGCAATGCGAAGCCGGAGAATCGTGCGATCTTCATCGGCTCGCTCGATTCCAAATCTCGCACACGGCTGATGACCGCCGAATCGAACGCGACGTACAGCCAGGGGCGTCTGCTGTTCCTCCGTGGCGATACGCTCGTGGCACAACCCTTCGATCACGAAGGTCGGCAGTTCTCCGGCGATGCCGTGGCGCTCGGCGTGCGGGTGGCCAAGGTCGCCCAGGAGATTGGCGCGTTCTCGGTGTCCGACACCGGTACGCTCATCTACCGCGAGCCGGGCACCGGCGCGCCCACTCGACAGTTTCTGTGGATGGATCGCGGTGGCAAGACAGTCAAAGCCGCAGATGCCGAGTTTCCCATGGCCCCCGGCATGAAGTTGTCGCCGAGCGGCAAGCAGATCGCGTTCATAGAAGGGATTCCTCCCGACATCTTTCTCTACGACCTCGATCGCCACGTCAAGACGAGGCTGACGACCAACCCCGCAGTCGACCACAGCCCTGTGTGGTCGCCAGACGGCAGCAGGGTGGTGTTTGATTCGCATCGCACCGATCCAGGTAGTACTGGTGAGGGGGCCGGTCTGTTCGAAAAGCCCTCAAATGGAGCGACCGCGGAGCAGCCGATTCTCGATCGTGAGAACGGCGTCCAGCACTCACCGCGCGACTGGTCGACCGACGGGAGCGCGCTCATCTTTGCCAGGCAGGGGCAGAACGGGCGCTGGAATCTGTGGGGGCTTCCGCTGACCGGCAACCGCAAACCGTTTCCGTATCGCAACGGCGACTTCAGCGAAAACGAAGCATCGTTGTCGCCCAGCGGCCGGTTCCTCGCATTCACGTCGAACGAGTCGGGCAGGAACGAGGTGATCGTGCAGCCGTTTCCGGATCCCAGTCGCGGCCGCTGGCAGATTTCCACTGAGGGCGGTTCGGCCCCGCGATGGCGCCGCGACGGGCGGGAGTTGTACTACCTCGACTTGAAGGGACGTCTCATCGGCGTGTCCGTAACCACGGTTCCCGACTTCACCGTTCAGCAGACGACGCTGACGATCCAGACTCCACTGCAGATCCCGGTGCAAGTCGGCGGTGGGGGGTTCCCTTACGACGTTGCACCGGATGGACAACGCTTCCTGCTCACGGTGCCCGTCGCGGGCATCACCGCGACGCCCATCAGCGTGCGCGTGAATTGGGCGGTGCTGGCGGGTTCTGCAAAGTAGCTTCAGTCATCGGTATTCAACCCGCGCGGCCGGGTTTACCTGCTGGGCGTTCCACAGCTCCTGGTACAGAGGGCTGGTGTGGAGGAGCGTCTCGTGCGCTCCCGACGCGACGATGGTCCCACGGTCGACGACGAGGATGAGGTCGGCTTTCCTGAGCGTGGAGAGGCGGTGGGCGATGGTAAAGGTCGTTCTCCCCTGCATCAGCCGGTCGAGCGCCGCCTGAATCTTCACTTCGGAAATCGAATCGAGATTCGAGGTCGCCTCGTCACACGTCCGTGAGTACTCGCGACGTGGCGTCATAGCCGAACGACACGTGTTCGAATCGCAGCGACTCGATCGGCTCGTTCAAGGGCAAGGAATCGGGGCCATCAAATCGCCGACGCACCTGGTACAGAACTGGTTCGAGGAGCTGAAGCGCCTTGCGCCGACAAACTGACGAGAAACGATCTAGTCCCGACGTGGCGAGTAACCCGCCGGCTTGTTGGATGAACATAACGGCGTCACTCGGAAGTAATGCAGTCGACGCGCCGCCCTGCCCTATACTCGTGCCAGCCGTTTGGCCCTCAACCCCGGCGCACGCCTTGGCCCGTACGAAATCCTGTCCTCCATTGGGGCCGGGGGCATCGGCGAGGTCTATCGCGCCCGCGACACGAAGCTGAATCGCGACGTCGCAATCAAAGTCCTGCCTGACTCGTTCGCGAGCGACGCCGACCGGCTCGCACGGTTCACGCGCGAAGCGCAGACCCTCGCATCCCTGAATCATCCCAACATCGCCCACATCCACGGTCTCGAAGAATCCAACGGTGTCCGT
>CAVXJF010000014.1:0-109598 GCA_963762055.1 Vicinamibacterales bacterium | reverse complement strand
TCCGATTCGGTTCTTCATACTTGCCTCTCCTGAGTGTGGCGCTGTGCAAGTGCACTTGCGCTTGTTGACGTTGTCTACACTCCCCGGGCAAATCCCGACTGTTACTCAGCGCGTTACCAATTGGCTGCGCCTTTTGCGTTCATCTTGACGGCAGTGACTTTGTCGACCGGACCGGTGATAAACAAGATTTTGTTGTTCCGGCCGGATACAAGACCCAGGAGATCAAAAATGTTGTTTGGAGGTTGAGGAGCGGCAATGCCCGGCGTGTACGTGTACCCAAGGAAGAGTACGGCCACGAGAATCGACATTCGTATCTTCATATCAATATCCTCGCTGTGGTACGCCTTGTGGCTGATTGCGGCTGTGACGCCGGAATTGCAACGCATGAAACGCGTTGCGGTTGACGGGGCCGCTCGATTATCGATAATCGACGGACCTTATATCACTCGGTTGTCAGGCTGTCAATTGCGGTAGTTGTGAGCTCTCGCCGGGCGTCACATCCGGTGAGAGCCACTGTCTATTTCTTGAATTCGGGAGCCGAGTGTCAAAGTTACTAAAAGGACCGAACGGAAAAGCAATGCCAGACGCTGATGGATCGCATTGTTGATGAGCGAGCAGTCCTAGAAAAGGAGTTGGCACCTGATTCGAACGCAAGATCGAGACAGTCCTTCGCGAGGCAGTATTCCCCTAGCCCGGCGTTCTCTTCATCGAACACGACATCCGCGTCGAGTGGCCGATCGGCGGCAGCTCGATCGATCTCGTTGTCGGCAACCTGGTGCTCGAACACGTCGAACACCTCACTCCCGTGTTCGCCGAAACCTTCCGGGTTCTCCGCCCGGGCGGCCGCGCCTTCTTTTGCGAGCTGAACATCTCGAAACGGCAGCGGCGCAGATGCGGCCGCCTCGCTGCTCAGCCTGCTTCTTCGGCAAGTAGCGAACGAGATTGTCAGTAAATCGGTGCTTGCCCGACATCTTCGTGCGCCGGTGCTTTTTCGTTGTCCGTTGGTAAACGCGGCGCTACGCTTGGCGCGGAGGCCCCGATGTTACGAGCGTTGATCTCCGTTCTGGTTGTCAGTCTTGCCTTCGTTGCCCCTCTCGCGGCGCAAACCCAGATCACCACGGGCGTCATACAAGGGACGGTAATGGACACCACGGGCGCCGTGCTTCCCGGCGTCGACGTGACGGTCGTCAATGCCGGGACCAACCTCTCTCAAAGCCGGACGACAGATTCGGATGGCCGGTTCGTATTCCTGCAGTTGCCGCCCGGCCGATATAACGCCACGTTTCGCCTGTCGGGTTTTTCCAGCTTCGTTCAGGAGAACATCGACTTCACCGTGGGCCAGACCGTGAACCTCAATCTGCGGCTCGTTGTCGGCAATGTCTCGGAAACGGTGACGGTCAGCGGCACCCCGATCGTCGAGACGACGAGATCGGCGGTTGCGATGACGTTGAACGAAAAGACGATTGAAACGATGCCGATACTTGGCCGCAAGTTCGAAGATCTGCTCACGCTTACTCCCGGCGTGAGCATCGTGCAGGGTCCCGACGGCGACGAAATCACGTTCGCCGGCCAGCGTGGCGTGTTCAACAACATCAGCCTCGACGGCGGCGACTTCAACAACGGGTTCTTCGGCGAGCAGTCCGGCGGCCAGCGCGCCCCAATCGACATCACGCTCGACGCGGTCAAGGAGTTTCAAGTGATCGCGAGCGGTGCCCCGGCGGAGTTCGGCCGCACCGCGGGCGGCGTGGTGAACGTCATCACGAAGTCCGGTGGCAACGACCGCAACGGCTCGGTCTTCTATTTCCAGCGGTTCGAGGGGCTGACGGGCGATTTGTCGGACGGGACGAAGCTCGAAGACTTTCATCGCGAGCAGTTCGGCGGAACGATCGGCGGTCCGATCCGGCGTGACAAGGCGTTTTATTTCGCCGCATTCGAAGGCATCACCGGCGACTTCCAGCGGCAGAATCTCGGCCGGCCGATCGGGACGCCGTGCCCGGTGTCGAACCCGACGATCCCGGCGAATGCGGCGCTGATCAACGCCGAGCCCGATTGCCAGCGTGTGGCGCTGCTCAACTTCTTTCAGACGCGTCTCGGCATGGACGAAGGGCAGCCGCTCAACCACCCGATCAAGACGTTTGCGATGCTGCTGAAAGGCGACGCAAACATCGGCCCGGCAACGCGTATGTCGACCTCGTACAACTTCAACCATTCCCGAAAAGAAAACGAAACATTCGACGTCGCCACCTACGGCACGTCGGCCAATGGCACCGAAGGCGACCCCGCGCGCATCAACGTCCTGAATACCAACGTCTTCACGACATTTGCCAACAACAAGCTCAACGAGTTTCACTTCACGTATTCGCGCGAGACCCGGCCGCGCACGGCAAACGCGTCGAACCTCGCGGCGGATACGGGCATCGGTTTCTCGCCGAGCTTCCGGTTCGGCAATCCGTTTTTCATGGCGCCGTATGTGAAGGAGCTCATCTGGCGCACGCAGTTGAAAGACAACGTCTCGATGGTGCGCGGCACGCACACCTTCAAGATGGGCGGGGAGTGGATGCACACGCTCAACGACCAGGTGTTCCGCGGGTTCTTTTCCGGACGTTATCTCTTTGAAAGCGTCGAGGGATTCCTGCGTTATACCTCCCCAGCGGCAGCGGGAGGATTCGGTCCGCAGACGGTCGCGTGCTCAGGCGGTGTCTACGTGACGCTGCCCACCGCGTGCCCGGCCGGAACGACGACAACCGGCGGCCCGCTGGTGTTCTACCTGCAGGGTGCCGGACGCACGGGCCTGGCGACCGACGAGACGGGCGCGTCGAACATCGCCAACGAAGAGGTGTCGCTCTTTGTCCAGGACCAGTGGCAGGTCCGCCCGAATGTGACCCTGCAATACGGGCTGCGATGGGACGCGCAGTTCATGCCCGAAACCGCCGACCCGTTGACCACCGCCTTCGCGCCGTTTCTGAACCATCCAAAGTTCCCTTCCGACGGGACGATTCCCGATCAGACATCCATGTGGCAGCCGCGGGCGGGAGTCACCTGGGACGTGGGCGGCAACGGGCGGTCGGTGCTCCGCGCCAGCGCCGGCGTGTATTTCGCCCGGCAGAACATGCTGAGCCAGGTGGGTTCGGTGACGACAAACGGCTTGCAGCAGCAGACGCTGTTCGCCAGCACGGACAACATCAGAATGTTCGGGACCACTGCTCCGGTGTATCCCGGCGTGCTGACGCCCGCCTCGGTTCCGCAGGGGGAGTTTCCGCTGTTTTCCGGCGTCCGCGTGTTCCATCGCGATTATGAAAATCCGCGCACGACCACGATGAACGTCGGGTACGAGCAGGAGGTCGCCCCCGAGGTGGCGGCCTATGCCGATTACACCTACGCGCGCGCACGCCACCTGACCCGCTTCATCAACTACAACCGGGCCGACAACGGGGTCCCCTTCGGCCCGCAGCTCGACGAGACGATGGTGACCACCAGCCTGGGCCGATCGGATTATCACGGCCTCACGATCGGCGTCAGGAAACGTTTTTCGGAAGGGTACCAGCTGGAAGCGAACTACGTGGTGGCGCGCGACAAAGACGACGACTCGAACGAGCGGGATCCGTTTACCGACCGTGTGTTCAACTTCAACGACCTGTCGCTCGATTATTCGTATTCCGATCGCGACATCCGCCACAAGTTCAACTTCTTCGGGTACTTCGCGCTTCCCGCGGAGATTCAGCTGAATGCGCGCGTGCAGGCGCGGGGCGCCCAGCCGATTACGCCGAATCCGCGCGTGCAGAACGGCGTCGATTTGGGCCGCAACACCCTGCGCAAGGACAACGAATATTTCAGCTTCGACTGGCGGGTCTCCCGGCCGTTCCAGCTCGGCAGTGACATGCAGCTCATCCCGACGCTCGAGATGTTCAACACGTTCAACAACGCCAACAACATCAATCCGTTGTCGACGCCGGCGTTGTTCAACTTCGATGGGTTCCTGCGCACGGGCGTTGGCGATCCGCGCCAGGTGCAGCTGGCGGTGAAGCTGACGTTCTAGATGGAACCTGATTCGCCGGGAGCCCGTATAACAACGAGCGAGGTGCATATGCCGATTCGTCGTCTGGTTCGCTCGAGGGCCCACGCAAGGATCGCGGGGGTCTGCGCCGGTCTCGCCGACTACTTCGGCGTAGACGTCGTGCTCGTTCGCACTGCCTGGGTTGTGTTGTCGGTTGTCCCCGGAGCCGTCATCGGAGGCGTGATTGCCTATGTGGCCGCCTGGCTATTGATCCCCGAGGCGACAGCGGAGTCAGAGCCGCTCCCGGGAGGCCGCCGGCTGACCCGGTCGGCAAACGACGCACGGATCGCGGGGGTGTGCGGAGGCATCGCGGAATATTTTGGCGTCGACTCGACAGCCGTGCGGCTGCTCTGGGTGCTTCTGTCGATTTTTGGCGGCGCTGTTGTCGGCGGAGTGATTGCGTATGCCTTTGCCTGGCTGATCATGCCAAGGCAATCGGACGGGATCGTGACCGCCGCAACGCCGATGACCACGGCGGGATGAGAAGGGGTAAGGGGTGAGGGGCAAGGGGCGAGGTGCAATTGCCAATTGCCACTTGCCAATTCCCTTACCCCTCACCCCTTGCCCCTTGCCCCTGTCAGTATCTTTTTACTGTCTTGAAGAGCCTCTGACCGTTCCCACGCTGTCGAGATGCGTGCCGAGGCGGTTGGCGAAATAGGTTTCTACCTGCCCGGTTGTCGTGCTCAGCCGCCTTTCCACGGCGAGACCGCATTCGAACATCTGAGCGGCCATAATCGCTACGCGGCTATTGTGATTTTCGTTGACCGTCTTGTTCTGGAAGTGCTGGTACGAATTTCCGGTCGGATTGGCGTTCGCCGGGTCGTCCGTCCTCGCCGTGTCCACCACGACAGTGCCGTCGGGCAGCGTGATGAGAACGCGGCCGTTGTTCGGGATCAGATTGGCAACAGCGCGGGCGGCTACCAGGAGACTCTCGTACGTTGCCTGATCCTCTACCGCGGCAAGTAAGGTGCGAAACGCGTTGACGCTCGGTACGATGCGCTGGGCGATCGCGACGTAATCAACCTGATGAGCGGCGAACGCAGGACCGATGCCGGGCTGGCAGGTTTGTGCGTTGGCGGCGGTCGCGGTCACAAGTGAGCCGGCGGCCAGGGCCATTGCAACGATCAGAGCGCGGATTGTGTGTGCCATCGTAAGACTCTCCTTCTCAAACGCGTGGGGGTGCCGCATCGGGAATTTCCGACGCGTTTGAGATAGTCGTCTGCGGAGATGACGCACCGGCGACGAACGGGTGCCGCCAGCCTCAAATCTTCATGACGTTAGGAGATCAGAAGAATCCTTCAAGATTCTCCTGATCTCGTGGTCTCCTGTTGGTTCTTGTGGATAAGCTCAGCGGGTGTGGGCGCCCTGCGTCGTCGCGTAGTCCTTCGGTAGACCGCGCTCGTGCGCGATGCGCAGGCGATCCGCGGCTTCCTTGGGACGGCCGAGCTTTTCAAGCGTCACGGAGATGTAGTAGTGAATCTCCGGGTTTTCTGGAGCGGCCTTCACCGCTTCCTGCAGAAGCGGCAGTGCTTCCTTCATCTTGTCCCTGTTAACCAGCACCCATCCGAGATTTGCGAGCGCAAGCGGATCTTTTGGCGCCTGACCCACGACCTTGCGCATCATCTCTTCGGCAAGCGCAAGGTCGCCGCCCGTTCGCACGAGCATGCGGGCCCTGTTGTTCATCGCGAAGGCGAAATCAGGGCGCAGCTTGATCGCAGCCGCGTAGGCACGTTCTGCATCCGCCCACCGTCCCTGTTGTTCGAGCTCGAGGCCGAGGTAGTAAGGCAGCTCGGAATTCAGCGGCGCATGTTTCATCCCGGTTCGGAGCAGGTTCTCGGCTTCCTCTGAGTGGTGTGCGTGCGACGAGATGTCGGCGAGATGAATCCATCCCTGCACCAGGTCCGGCTGCAGCTTGATCGCAGTCCGCAATGAAGGGACCGCGCGGGGAGACTGATTCTGTCCGAGGTACCACAGCCCCAGCATCAGGTGCCCCTGGGCAAAGTTCGGGTGGTCGTTGACCAGCGTGCGAAGCGTCTGGCCCGATTCGACAGTCTTCCCACCCGAGGCCTGGGCTTCGGCGAGGAGGATGTAGGCTTCCGGCAGCTGCTTCTGCGTCACAAGCTCTGTCAACGCGGCTATCGCCCGTGGATCTTTCCGCGCGAGCATCGAGCTCGCCGCGGCAAGCGTGGCGACCGGCCGGTACTGCGGGATGCGCGCCGCCATGTCGAACGCCTGCTCGGCGCCGGACGCATCGCCTCGCGCCTGGCGCAGTGCACCGAGCTGGAGCCAGACCTCTCCAGCGGCAGGGTCTTTCCTGGCCAGCTGTTCGAGTTTCGCCTCCGCTGCCGGCAGCCGGCCTTCGACGCGATCGAGTTCCGCTTGAGCAAGGAGATATGTCGGAATCGCCTGGCAGGTCCCTGAGCACCCCGCCAGCAGTTCCTTCGCCTTCAGCGTGTTGCCCAGGTTCGCCTCGAGAAGCGCGATCTGAAGCCGCGCACGCTGCGCGACCGGGTCGGGTCCGGCCGCAAACCGCTCGAAATGGGTGATCGCCTGCCGCGGTTCACCGCGGAGCATCGCCAGGCGGCCGAGAAAGATGTGCGTCTTTGCGTCGCCGGGCGAAACCTGCAGATACCGGCTGAACTCCGTCCGTGCCTCCTGGTATTTCCCCTGAAGAAACAGCACTTCCCCCAGCGCCGCATTGGTGACGCGCGGCTTGGCGTCGATGGCAATCGCCCTTCGAAACGCCGCTTCCGCGCCCGCAAGGTCCCCGGCTTCGGCCCGCATGAATCCGTCAAGCTCGTGCGTCAGCGCGAGAGGAGGTTTCGCCGCGAGCGGACCTTTGAGCAGATCACGCGCGGTCTTGGAATCTCCCTTCGAGAGCGCCGCGACCACTGGAGCGAGCGGGTGGTTTGCCGGCAGCTGTGCGGCAGCCTCCCGGGGAAGCCAGGACAGCGGTTCCGCCGAGATCCGGGCCGCTGATGCCATGAGCAGCACGCCCAGGAGGAGCCAGCACTGGAGCTTTTTCATATTCCCCATAAAAAAATCGCGCCGGGAATGCCCGTTTCCGGGCATTCACCGACGCAGTCTGTTTCCCAAAGGACGGGCCGATTATACCGCTAGACCGTCTTTGCTGTCTTCTTCCGGCGATAACGGGCGGCTGCGGCGATGCCCGACCCGACGAGCAACAGCGTGGCCGGCTCCGGAACCGCCGAGGTGCCGCCCGAAGTGACGAGAATCGTTAACACCCCGATATCCGTCAGCAGGCCATCAGACGCCTGAACCTGCGCCTGATACACGCCGAGCATCGACCCCGTGCTATCCCAGCTGAACATCTGGGTCAGCGGGTCGAAGCGTCGGCATGAGAGCGGGGACGCCGGGGCCGAAGAAGTTCACGAACAGCCAAGTCAACGGCGACCCCTCCGGATCCATGCCGATGAAGGTGTGGCTCGCCGTATCGCCCAGGATGATGTTGATGACGGCGTCGGTCACCTGAGGTGCGAGGTTCCCCGTGCCGTCGGCGACGCGTCGAACAGCCAGTCGAACTCAACAGAGCTGCCGTCGCTGGCGAGGATGTTGCCGCTGAATGCGTAATCGGCACCAACGTTGCCCGACGGATTGTCGAGGTAGCCGGCCGTGCTGGCCGCAGGAATGTGCAGCGCCCCTGTGGCCGCATTGACGGTGAAGCCCGGCGGCTGCGAATTGATGTTCTCGTTCAGCGTCTGGTTGTAGCTCAGGGTCAGCCCGGGACCGGCCACGGCGCCCAGATTGCCGTTGTAGTCCGCGCCCTTGATGACTTCGGGCTGCACGGCGCTGAAGTTGAACTGGATCGGCTTGTTGGCCGTGCTGCCGTTGTAGGCGATGGACGAGTTCATCGTCCACTGACTCTCGGCCGCGTTGATGATCCCGCCGACACGGCAGCAGCTCGTTGCCGACATCGCGTAGGTGCCCGCACCAGACAACTGAATCTGATGGACGCTCGTCACCTTCGTGAATCGAACGTCCGAGGTATCGATCACCTCGGCTCCGATCTGGGTCATGGAACCCACGCCGGAAACGGAGATGGCCCCGCCTTCGTCGATGTCAGCGACGGCGGTGGGCCTCCAGAACGATGTGGCTACGACAGTAAGAAGCCCGCTAGCGCTTACGCTGGGCACCATTGCCGCCCCGCGGAAGTGGGACGCCTCCACACTAGCCGCGAATCCAACCAACCCCAATGTCATTATTAATACCAGCCCACGCATCCGGTTCATCTTTGCCTCGCCTTTCTGACGCGACGTCAGTGCTTGATCGTGATCACACGATCCGGGTAGCGGCAAAGCACTTCGCGTACCGACTTTTGTCCCAGCCTTAGACACTCCTTGTAAGCCAATGTATTAGTTGAGCTTAGGAGGATTTTTCGTATGATAATGGTGGGCTCAAGTCCGCGCGTTTGTCTTCTTTTGGGAGGTTTTTTGTTTCGCGCGATACAGACTCACACCTACAGGTAGCTCAAAAGTGGAGACTGGGTCCGCGCTTTCACTCCGGCATACCAGCGGCACAGCGGATAGAGTGCCAGCACTATGAGCGTCCAAACGACATACACCACCCACAGGTTGTAGCCGTATCCTTCCGGGTAGCCCGAAGGCAAGAACGAAAGGGCCTGCGGTAGCCCGAACATGAAATCGATGCGGCCATACCGAATCCACGCGAAGCCGATGGCGGTCAGATGAAGCACGTACCAATGGACCACGTAATAGAACAGAGGCACCCGGCCGAACACGAGAAACGGGTTATACCTGGCCACGGAGACCCCGTCCAAAGCGCCGAGGGCGACTAGCGCCGGCCCCAGGGTGACGAGCAGGAACAGTAATGACGGGGGGTACTTCGACACGCGCAGGAACGAGAGCACTGTCGTCATGCCGTCCGGCTGGACCGACCAGGGCGACGGATCGCCATAGCCGTTCAGAAGCCGCAAGCCGATGAACGCGGCCGTCAACGCCAGGCCGGTTCCCATCAGCCATCGGCGCCGCGTCCGCTGGTCCCAGTCATACACCCGGCCAAAGCAGTATCCGGCCGCCATCACGCCTATCCACGGAATCAGCGGGTAGATCACAAAGGCCGTACGGCCTCCTCCAAGCGGGACGAAGGAAAAGCCTTCGTGGAGGATCTTCCACATCCAGCCGAGTGAACCCAGCTGCGCAGACCGGACGCCGTCGAGTGCGTTGTGGCCGACAATCATCACGACGCTGAAGGCCAGCAGGATCCGCCAGGGAAGAAAAACCAGGGCGGCAAGCGCGATCATCGACCAGCCGATTGCCCAGATCACCTGCCACACGACGAACGCGTACGAAAGGTTGAACGTCACACCCAATAGTACGAACGTCATTTCCACGACGACGAGCCACGCGCCTCGCGTGAGAAGAAAGCGCGACACCTGGGCTGTCGACATCCCGCGGCGTGTCGCGAGGTACGAACCGGCGCCGGCCAGGAACACGAACACCGGCGCGCAGAAGTGGGTGATCCACCGCGTGAAGAACAGCAGCGCGTCCGTTCGCGCGAGATCTTCCGGAGAAAAAAGCTGGGAGCCGTTATGGAAGAAGTCGCGGATGTGATCGAGCGCCATGATGACCATGACGATGCCGCGCAGCACATCGACAGATTGCACGCGGGGCGCCGAAGCGGTGCGGTTTACAGCCGGAGAGTGACGGACGGCCTCGGCAACGGCGGCCATGTCGCGACACTATAGAGCAACTCGCCGCAGCCGCAGCGATACAATCATCGCAACTGGTCGCCGGTGCGTTGAAGGTGGATCGAGGCGTAGATCAATTTCCGGGGGTGATGTGTGGAGCAGACGAAATCAAGTAGAGACGAGAGGTTCGAGACGTCGCACGGCCTGCAGATTTTCATCCGTTCGTGGCGTCCCAGTGACAACCCGCGCGGGGTCGTGGCCATTGTCCATGGCGTGAATTCCCATAGCGGCTATTACGCATGGGCCGCCGAACAGTTCGTGGCGGCGGGTCTCGCCGTCTATGCTCTCGACCTGCACGGCCGCGGCAAGTCCGAGGGAGAGCGGTTCTACCTCGAAAACATGGAAGACTATGTCAGCGACGTAGACACGCTGGTGACGCTGGCGAAGTCGCGCGAGCCGGACCTGCCGGTGTTCCTGCTCGGCCACAGCGCGGGCGGCGTCATCTCCTGCACGTACACGCTCGAGCACCAGGCCAAGCTCGCCGGACTCATCTGCGAGAGCTTCGCGTTTCAAGTCGCGGCACCCGATATCGCCCTTGCGGTCGTGAAGGGACTGAGCTACGTCGCGCCGCGCGCGCACGTCCTGCGGCTCAAGAACGAGGAGTTTTCTCGCGACCCGCGTGTCGTGCAGGCCATGAACAGCGACCCGCTGATCGCAAACGAGTCGCAGCCGAGTAACACCGTCGCCGAACTGGTGCGCGCCGACGAGCGGCTCAACAGAGAGTTTCCGCTCATCACGCTGCCCGTGCTCATTCTGCACGGCACCGCCGACAAGGTGACGAGGCCGAGCGGCAGCCAGCTCTTCTACGACAAGGCCGGGTCGCCTGACAAAACGCTCAAGCTCTACATCGGGCACGTCCACGACCTGCTCAACGACGTGGACAAGGAAAAGGTCATGTCGGACATCACTGGATGGATCGACGGGCACATTGCGGCGGCTCGGAATGCGGCGCCGGCGTAGGTGAACGCGGCCCCTCCCTATGCGTGCCGGACGACCAGCATCCGGCCGAACGCGCGCTCGAACCGCTTGTCCACGTCTTTAGCCAGCCATGACGGCATCAGCGGAACGGTGAGCGTCACGTGGCGGCCGATGTTGCAGCGAACCGCAATCGGACGTCCTTTCGGGCATCTCGCAACGATCTCGTCGGCGAGCGCCAGAACGATCGCCGCGCGATCGAGCAGGCCGCGCTCGAACGCGTCGCGTACGGACGGAAGGGGCGGGACATCGGCATGGCGGTCTCCGGCTCGAGCGACGACCGCCGCCACGAGCGCGATTTCGTCGTGCGAGAAGCCGTTCAAGTCGCTGGTCACCAGGATATCGGTGGTGTGTTTGTGCCGGTTCACCACATCAAAGGTGCGTCCGATGTCGAGCACGCGCGACGCGCGATCGACGGCGACGCCAAGCACGTCCGGCGCCCGCGGCATGAGCGCTCGAAACAACGCCGCCGCCACCGTACGCCGCCGCGACGCGGCGTCGGACGTCCCGCCGTCGAACCGCGCGATCAAAGACGACAGGGACGCCTCCTTGACCGTCTGCGGCGACCCGACAGGCATCTGCAGCATGTCCAGCGCGACACCTTCGCGCACGCCCTGCCCCGATACGAGGATGTGCCGCGCGCGCACGAACTCCGCCAGCGTCTGAATAGCCACGGCGCCGCCCACGATCGAGTCCGCGCGCTCCGCGCTGAGTCCGGGAATCTCGTCGCGCCGCTTTTCGCGCGTTTCCGCGAGGAGGTCCACCACGTCGGCGAGACGCTCGACCGACAGCTCGTACCCGTGAAGACTCTCGATGGGATACTGGCGCGCCTGTCGATCGATTTTGGCCAGGTTGCGGAGTGTGCCGCCGGTGCCCACAAGGCTGTCGGCCGCGGCGAGCCGCCGCACGCCCGACTTCGCCAGCCGGCTTCGCACGCGTTCGCGGAGATTCCGAACCTGTTTGGCGGTGGGCGGATCCGACGTGAGGAACTTCTCACTCACACGCAGCGCGCCGAATGGCAGGCTGACGGCCTCGAGCAGACGGCGTCGAGCGAACCGCGTGATCTGCAGGCTTCCGCCGCCGAGATCGAAGAGCAGCCCGTTCGACACCTCGAGTCCCCTGGCGGCACCCGCGAAGCCGTACCGGGCTTCGACAAGCCCCTCGATAATCTCGATGCGTATGCCCAACTCGCGTCGCACGCGTTGGGCGAATACTGCTCCGTTTTTGGCGTCGCGCATCGCGGCGGTGGCAACGGCGGCGATCCGCTTCGCGCCCATACTGCCTGCAATGGCGCGAAAGTCGCGGAGCGCCTCCATTGTCCGCGCCATCGTTTCTTCACTGAGCTGCGCGCGCTCGTCTACGTCGTGCACGAGGCGGAGGGGCGCGCGCGAGCCGGCGAGCAGCCGCAGGTGGCCCGACGCATCGCGCTCGAACACCATGACGCGTCCGGAGTTCGAGCCGATGTCGATGACGGCGACCGGGTCGCGGCTGGGAAGACGCGAGCTCATCGCGCGGAATCGAGGGGGACCGGCTCCAGGCGCCGGCCGCAGCCGGTGAACGTTTTCCCGTCGAACGTAGCGGTGACAGACAGCGTCATCGCGCTTCCCGCGTGATGGCAGACGCGCTGTTCGACGACAACCCCAAGGGTGTGCGATCCCGATTTGGCCGACAGAGTCATCCGCGGTTCGGCGCCGGTAAGCTCGCCCGGGGGAAACTTCGTCGTGACACGCGCCGGCGCCCGGCCGGTCGCGAACTCAATCGCTACTCCCGAATCGATCTCGAGCAGCCACTCGGGTGCCTCTCCCGCAGCGCGAAAGTCGATGCCGCGGAACCGGGCCTCCTGCCAGGGCACTTCCGCGGGCGCGCTGCGGCACCACTGCACCGCCCCCGGCTCTTCGAAGCGCACGAGCTCGTCCAGACCCGAGAGCGAAGCCGTTCCGTCCGTGAAACGCGGTGACGTTTTCGATGTCTCCGGGAGCTTCGACCGTCGCGTCGCAGTCGTCACCTCGACGCCTTTCGGCACCACACGCACGGTAATCGTCGCGAGGTTCTGGCAGTAGTACACGAGCAAATCGCCCTGGCGCGGCGCGGGCTGCTGCGCGCCGGACGAGGGACCTGCGCCGAGCAGCAGAGCGAGAGCAGTAACGGTGCGGAATGATGTCGCGGGACTCATGGCAGGCGTTTGATTCCCACCACCGTCCATCCCGACGGCTCGCGGCGAAAGTGAACCGTCACCGGCGCATTCCACGCACTGAATTCCGGGTGAATCGACGCGATGTCGGCTTGAACGAACTGCGACCCCGCGAGGATGTTCTGAGGCGCGGTCACCTGCGTCGTCCCGGTGGTCTCTGTCGCATCGGCGGCGGTGCCCGTCGCATTGTCGAACCTGCTCCACCGCACGCGGTAGCTCGACGCAGGCGTGGCGACGCCCGCCGCGACCGCCGCGTTGGTGAAGGTGAGCGCGCCATCGCTGCTCAGTGAGAAATCGACCAGAGGATTGACGCCAGTCAACCATGTCTTGAGCACGCGGTTACGCCGCTCGATGAGCGTAGCCGTGATGTACTCCGTCGCGCGCGGATCCGAATATTGCGCCTTTGCGACGATCGCGCGGATATCTGCGTCGCTGAACCGCGACACAATCCTCGCGGCCCAGAAGGCGTCGTCGGCTCGCATGTTGTCGAACGCCGTGTTCGGATACTCAGGTCGCCATTTCACCGGATTGAATGACTCGGCCTCGAAGCGGCCGACCGAGTCGGGCACGTCGGGATAGTCGATGTGAAGCCACGGACGCGTGTAGAGACCCAGGGTGGCCAGCGTGAGCCAACCGGGCGCCCATTCGACGATGTACTCGTTGCCGGCGCGGTGGCGCTGCGGAAAGACCGTCCCGCTGCCCATGATCGAACCGAAGTCGAACATGTAGTGCTTCACGTACCGGCGCGCGCCATCCGACTGCAGCATGTCGAGGCTGTTCACGCCCCGCGAGTCATCATGGTTCAGCCATGCGCCGAACACGCGGGCGCCGCGCAGCTCCCGGCGATCTTCGTGAGGCACGATGTCGTTCGGATCGTCGGGTCGCGTGTCGTAGTACCGGAAGTTGCCCAGCGGGCGGCCGTCGGCGAAGCGGCTGACGAGAACCCGGTAGCGGCCGTTCGGCATCTGCGGGGTTCGCCGCAGAATTTCGTCGACGTCGCGGCGCGTAAAGCTGCGGCGCGCGGCGATCAACGGATCCGTAATGCGCGCGGTCGGCAGGATTTCGATTTTCGCCGGATCGAGTTCAGCGACATACACCTCCACGGTGTGATACCCGAAGGCGTGATAAAACGCCGTTCCGATCACTTCCGCGCCGGTGGCCATCTCGGGGTTCGAGATGGGATCGAACTCAATCTGGTGCAGATGGCCAGACGGGTCGGTCATCCGGAAGCCGGTCTGAAGGCCGGAGCCTTTGTCGCCGCTGACCTTCCATCCGTCGAGCGAAATTGACTCGAATCGGTCCGGCCCGCGCACGAGCTGCTCGGTCGAGAGGCCCCCGCGCCCGACGCGGTTCACGAACCAGCTCGAGTCAGGTACCTCGTCGATGGTGTTGACGTTCTGCGCCCGGAGGTCGTGCCGCTGTCCAAGCTTCGCGAACGTGTTTGCGACGAAGTCGTAGCCATTCGAATCTTCGACGGAGGCGACTTTCGACGCGTCGAGCGACATGTCGTCGTCGAGTTGAATCGGATCGTCGGGGTAGAACGTGGGCCGCTGCGATGAAATTGGATGGACGGCCAGCAGCAGCGCGGCCAGTGCGGCACAGACAAGACGCAACGAGCGAAGGTTAGAAGACATCGCCGAACACGATATAAAGATGGTTGCCGTCGTTGCTGCCGAATCCCGCATCGATCCGCAGGATTGTGCCGTTGTCCGTGTTGAACCGGAACCCGAAGCCGTACGCGTCTTCGAGATTCTTGAAGTTGAGATTTTTTCGCTGCAGCGTGACCTTGCCGGCGTCGTAGAACAGCGCGGCGTCGAGCCCCGACCAGATTTCGAACCGGTACTCCGTCTGGGTCAGGAGCGCGTGTGGGCCACGGAACCGGTAGTCGCGGAACCCGCGCAGCGTATCGTGTCCGCCAAGCGTCGGCATCATGTAAAACGGAACGCGCGAACCTGGCGCGGGTTCCGTCGTCGCGACCGAGAGGCGAAGGGCGAGGACGCGCCGCTCGGCCAGAATGCTGATGAACTTCCGGAGATCGGTGTCGTAGCGAGTGAACGTCACGGCGTCAGACGGATCCTCGAAGTGGCTGGCTTCGAACCGGTACCATCCGCCGCGCCGCGCCTGTTTCGGCTGCCGATTGTCGAAATCGGCAAAGGCGCCCGTGCGAATAAGCGTCCGGCCACCGCCCAGGCCCGGCACGCTGATGTCGTCAAAAATGTCGTCTATGCTCGGCAGGGAACTATTGCGGCCGCGGTTGATTTCGGCCCGGGAATATTCGACCCGGCTTCCGACCGTCAGCCGCGAGGCCGGCTTCACGGCGATGCGGCCGCCGAATATCGTGTCTTTGTATTCGAAGTTACTGTGGTCGATGCGCCGCGCACCTGGACCGATGCCGAAAAAGTCTTCCTGCGGATAGTTCTGCCGCCGCCCGAATGTTCCGATCGCCACGCGTCCGTCCGCGAGATCCGGCAAGTCGAACCGCGTCTCGACCGCCCAATACCTTTTGAGAGAGGAGGCGGCCCATACGCTGAAGGCGCCTTCGCGATCGAGCAGCCGGCGATTGCGGAATCCGGCACCGTACGCGAACCCGCTGCCGGTCGCGAGGCTGCCCAGCTTCAGATGGAAGCCGTCCGGAGCAGCGAGAAATCGCGTCAGGCGTTCTTCGGCGACCTCCATTCCCCGCTCGAGCCCGTTTCGCTTGTACGGCTCGAGTACTTTTTGCTTTTGATCGCGTTCGAGCCTCAGAGCCTCGGCACGCGTTTGGGGGACAGCATCACCTGTCTGGGCGGATGCGGAAGTTTCTATCAGCAGGACACCGCACAGGGACAACGTCACGAGAAGCCCGCGCATCATACGAGCGCGCATTGTACTTGCGATCGGCGCGTCCATCGGCGCGTTAGTGTGTATCATCAGGCTGCATGGCCATTCCCCCGGCACCAGCGCAGGCCGGTCCGGCGGGGAACGAGACCTCCAGGGGAGAACCACTCCCACTTCTGCAATACCAGAGGCTCGACGAGGCGGCGCGCCGCCTCGCCGCCCTTGCGGCGGTCCTCGCCTTTACCGTGATCGCGATCAATGTGTTTCACGCCGCTGCTCAGCCGCAAATGGCCGCGGTGTTCGGCGATCCCGTGAACCGTCTGTCGCTGCTATCGACATTCCTGGTGGCTGTCGGACTCGTCGCGCTTCGTCATTACAAGGTCGTGACGTCGCGCACATTGTTGTACCTCGGCAGGGTCCTGACCATCCTTTCGGCATTGTCGATCGCGATGATCGAAACGTCACGTCCGTTCGACGCCGGCACTCCGGTGCTTGGACTGTCCCTGGTGGGACCCTTGATCCTTTTCGTCGCCGCGGTGATTCCGGGCCCCCCGATCGCGGGGCTTGGTCTTGCGCTCGCGGCGGCGACGATGTGGCCCCTGGCGTACTGGATAAATTCGAGCCGGTTCGGCTTCGCTACGGAATCGTGGCGGCAAACATCAATCTGGCCGGCCATCAATTATGGGTTGGCGCTCGTTGCCTACCTTATTGCACGCGGGTCGTTCAGTTCCGTGCGGCGGCTCTCCGATCGCAGGGCCTCTGCGGGAACGCCACTGGACACCGGTGCGTCCAAAGAGCTTGGCAGCTATCAGCTGCTCTGGCCGATCGGCGAAGGCGGTATGGGCGAGGTGTGGCGCGCGAGCCACAAGTTGCTGGTCCGCCCGGCCGCCATCAAGCTCGTGAAATTCGATGCCGGGCGAGAGGAGCTGTTCGCCAGGCGCTTCGAACGCGAAGCCAACGCCATTGCGGGCCTGCAGTCGCCGAACACCGTTTATCTCTACGATTTCGGCACGACGCAGGAAGGCCGCCTGTATTACGTGATGGAGCTTCTCGACGGCATCAGCCTGCAGACGCTCGTCAACACGTTCGGGGCCCAGCCCGCCTCGCGCGTCGTCGCGATTCTGAGGCAGGTCTGCCGGTCGCTCGAGGAGGCGCATGACAAGAAAATTCTGCACCGGGATCTCAAACCGTCCAACGTGATGATCTGCCGCGTGGCGCAGTCGCACGACTTCGTCAAAGTGCTGGATTTCGGACTGGCGAAGCCTTTCGGACCGGCGGAGGTGTCGCGGCTGACGGTGGAAGGCGTGACGCTGGGCACACCTGAATACATGGCGCCCGAGATGGCACGCGCCGAATCCGTTGTAGACGCACGTGCCGATTTGTACGCGCTGGGGTGCGTCGCCTACATCCTGCTGACGGGCTCGCTCGTCTTCACCGATCCGAATCCCGTCGCTGTGGCGCTCAAACACTTGCGTACGCCGCCTGTTCCGCCGTCGCAGCGCACGAGCCAGCCCGTTCCGCGCGACCTCGAACGGGTTATCCTGATGTGCCTCGAGAAAGAGCCGGCGGCGCGTCCAGCCAGCGCCCGCGAGCTCGAGAAAATGCTCGCCACGTGTGACGTGCCGCTGTGGACCGACGAGGATGCGGCAGCGTGGTGGACGCGTCATCTGCCGCCCACCTCGCCGCTTCGCTCGTTCTCGCAGGAATCGCCGCATACACCGTCGGCAGTGCAGAAGGCGTGATGATGAACACATCCGAGCCGCGCACCCTCGTTACCCATCCGGAACTGCGCTCGCACCATTCGCTGCCGTACTTCAAGACCCTTGGCGAGGCGCCAAAGAGCCGGCTCGAAAGACTCCTGTCGGTGTTCGCCGACGTGCGGGCCGGAGAAGGCGTGGGAGCGCTGCTGATGGCGCTCAACGTGTTTCTCCTGCTTGCCGGTTATTCGGTGATGAGGCCGGCGCGAGATGGTCTCATCCTCGCGGAAGGCAGCGCCGAAGCCGCGTCCTATTCGGCCGCGGCGCAGGCGATTCTGCTCACGGCGGTCGTGCCGTTATATGGCTGGCTCGGCACCCGCGTCCGACGCATCCGATTGATCGCGATCGTCATGTCGTTCTTTTCGGCCACGCTGTTCGGGTTTTACCTCGGAGGGCAGCTCGGTTTGCGGGAAGGCGTGGCGTTTTATATCTGGCTCGGGCTCATCAACGTCTTTATCGTGTCGCAGTTCTGGGCCTTCGCGAACGACCTGTACACCGAAGGGCAGGGGCGGCGGCTCTTTCCGTTGATCGGCGTGGGGCAGTCGCTGGGGGCGCTCATGGGAGCGGCGGCAGTCACCCCGCTCATTCGGGCTCTCGACTACACGCCCTACACGCTCATGCTGCTCGGCGCCTGCCTTTTGTTGGCGGCGATGTCGATCACGCTTATCGTCAACCGGCGCGAGACGGCAAGGGCCGAGCCCCAGGCAGCCGCTGCCGAGTCGGCGCCGCTCGGTCCCGAGGGCGGCTTCGAGCTCGTTTTCAAAGATCGATACCTCCTCTGGATTGCCGTCCTCATCGTCCTGCTCAACATCGTTAATACGACTGGCAACTACCTGTTGAACAAGTTCGTCCTCGAGGAGGCGGCGGGCCGGTTTTCCACAGATGCGGCCGGGGTTGTCGCGAAGAGCCAGTTCCTGGCGGCGTTTTTCGGCTCGATGTCCGCGACGGTCAACCTCGTGTCGTTCCTGCTTCAGTTGTTCGTCACTTCGCGCGTGATTCGATATTTCGGTGTCAGAGGGTCGCTGTTCATATTTCCGGCGATCGCGCTCATCAATTACTCAATTATCGCGGTTGCGCCAATCCTCGCCGTCGTGCGGATCGGAAAGATTCTCGAGAACAGCATCGATTACTCCCTTCAGAACACGTTGCGGCAGGCGCTCTTTCTGCCGACGTCTCGCGAGGCGAAGTACAAGGCCAAGGCGGCGATCGACACATTCTTTACGCGTGGAGGCGATGTGCTCTCCGCGGGCTTCGTCGTCCTGTTTCAGGCGCTGGGCCTGGCCACGCAGGTATTCGCCGTCCTCAACGTTGCGTTGACCGTCGTGTGGCTGTGGGTCGCCGGCCAAATCGCCAGAGAACACCGAAAGAAAACCGTCTAATCGATGTGATCAGGTCTTCGAATTTCGAATCGTCCTCCGCGGTGCTCACCGCGACGATCTGTGCCGCCGTGGTGACGGCGCAGTTCGTCGCCGGCAAGGCGGCGCGCGATGCGCTGTTTCTCGCCGCAGATCGACGTCACCTCGCTGCCTCTGATGGTAATCGCCACCGCGATGTTTTCCATCGCGCTCGTTGCCGTGAACGCCAAAGGGGTTTCGCGGCTCTCTCCCGCGCGATTTGTTCCGCGCGCGTTTACCGTGAGCGCAGTTCTGCTGTTCGCGGAATGGGGGCTTATCGCGGCCGTGCCGACAGTTGGCGCGGTCATCGTGTATCTCCACATTTCCGGGCTTGGACCAATCCTCGGTTCGGGTTTCTGGCTCGTCGCGTCGGAGAGGTTCGACCCGCGAACGGCAAAGAAGTCGTTCGGCCGCATCGTCGGAGGCGGAACGCTGGGCGGCCTGGCCGGTGGGTTGCTGGCCGAACGCGTGGCCGTGATTTTCGATGTCGGCGCGATGCTCCCCGTGCTGGCGCTGCTGAACCTGGTGTGCGCCTGGCAGGTGAGTCGGCTCGGCTCCTCAATGACGTCGTCTCAACCGTCGAAGGAGTTTTCCCCTGAGCTCACGCCGGAACCAGCCTGGTCGGGTGTCAGAGTGCTTGCCGAGACGCCCTACCTTCGTCATCTCGCCCTCCTCGTTCTACTCGGCACCGCAGGCGCGGCGCTGATCGATTACCTGTTCAAGGCACAGGCGGTTGCCGTCCTCGGCAACGGAGAGAGCCTGCTGCGGTTCTTTGCGGTCTATTACGCCGCGACGAGTCTGGTAACCGTCGCAGTGCAGACGTCGCTGACACAGGTGATGCTCGAGAAGACGGGGCTCGCGTTTACGAGCGCCACTCCCTCGGTCGCTCTCTTTGCCGGTGGACTCGGCGCGCTGTTCGCGCCAGGGCTGGAAAGCGCGATCATGGCGCGGGGAGCCGAGTCGGTGTTTCGCAGTTCGCTGTTCCGCTCCGCCTACGAGGTGTTCTACACGCCGATTCCGACGGCGGCAAAACGCGCGGCGAAATCGATCATCGACGTGGGCTTCGATCGTGTTGGCGATGGTGTCGGCGGCGGCGCCATCCGCGTGATCCTTCTGCTCCCGCCGGCCGTCCAATTTTCGGCAATCGTCCTGTCTACGCTGGCATGCTCGGCGGCGGCGGCCTTCGTTGCCAGCCGGCTGAGCCGCGGGTACATCCAGGCGCTCGAACGCAGCCTGCGCGATCGTGCCATCGAGGTGGATCTCTTCGACGTGTCCGATCTCACGACCCGGACGACCATGCTCTACTCCTCGCCTGGAGGGCCCGTGGGCATTCCGAGACCAGCGGAATTGCCGCCAGAGCCGGTCTCCCTTAAAATTGCCACTGGCGTCGATCCTGAGATTCAGGAGATCATGTGGCTTCGGGCGCGCGATCGGGACCGCGTGCTGGCCGTTCTGCGTCAACATGAAGAGCTGACGCCGACGTTGATACCGCACGTCATCCCGCTGCTGGCCTGGGATCCGGTCGCCGACGACGCGATACGTGCGCTGCGGTCGGTTGCGCCCCGTCACATAGGTACGCTGTCCGACGCACTGCTCAACCCGTACGAAGACTTTGCGGTTCGCCGGCGAATTCCGCGCGTGCTCGCCGTCTGCCGCTCGCAGCGTGCCGCCGACAGCCTCTTGCTCGGCCTCGAAGACATCCGTTTCGAGGTCCGCTTTCAGTGCGGGCGCGCGCTGACATCGATCGTCTCGAAACAGCCGGACGTGCGCATCGAATCGGCCCGCGTCTTTGACGTGGTACAGAAAGAGGTTGCTGTCGGACGGCCGGTTTGGGAAGGGCGGCGGCTGCTCGATCGCCTGGACGACGGTGAGTCGAAGAACTTCGTCGACGACTTCATCGAAAGCCGCGCCAGCCAGAGTCTGGCGCACGTCTTCACGATTCTGTCGCTGGTGCTTCCCGCCGAACCTTTGCAGATCGCGCTTCGCGGCCTGTACGTCGACGATCAGAACCTTCGTGGGACGGCGCTCGAATATCTCGAGAGCGTGCTGCCGCCGATCATCCGCGAGCCGCTCTGGCCGTTTCTCGAAGATGGCAGGCCGCCGGCGAAGACGATGCGGGGGCGGGACGACATCCTGGCGGATTTGGTGCGTTCGAACCACTCCATTATGCTGAACCTGGAAGAGCTCAAGCGTCGGGCGGTAGATGAAGATGGATGAAAGACATGAAAGACATAGAAGATAAAAAACAGCTGATTTGTCCGCGCGACCCGACACCCTCGGCTGGAAAGTCGGGCCACTTCACCGGGCATCTTCCTGACGATCTCGTCAACGAGCAGGTCGAGCGGCTCGCCTTGTTCACGTTCATCGGAGTGGGCTGCTGGACAGTCGGCCTGGTGATGGACCAGGTTGCTCGCGTGAGCGGCGCGACCATGGTGCCGCCGGCGCAGGCCTGGAAGCACACGATTCTGGAGGTGGTCGGCCTCATCGCAGCGGCGCTCATGTTCCTTTACGTGCGCTATGCCCGCCACTCCCCGCAGACGAAAATCAACGTCAGCATCGGCTACATGATCATGACCGCGGGCGTGATCGCCGCGATGAACAGCTGGGTCGTGCCCCCGCCGTTGAAGTCGCAGATTCTTCAGGTGTCGTGGGTCGCGATCCTCCTGCTCGTGTATTCGATGATTGCGCCGGCCACTCCGCGAAAGATCTTTTTCGCGTCGCTGGTCGCGGCGTCCATGGATCCTCTTGGCCGTCTGGACGGCGCATCTTCGCGGACTGCCGGTGCCGTCTCCCCTTCAGACACTGGTGGTCTTCTGGCCCAATTATGTGTGTGCCGTGCTGGCGACCCTTCCATCACGCCACCTTCGCCAGCTTGGACAGAAGCTGCGCAAGGCGCGCGAGCTGGGCAGTTACGAGCTGATCAAGCTGCTCGGCCACGGAGGAATGGGCGAAGTGTGGGAGGCGCAACACCGGCTGCTCGCGCGACGGGCGGCCGTCAAGCTCGTGCGGCCCGAGTTGATCGGCGCGGGAACGGACATGGAAGCCAAGGTGGTGGTCAGGCGTTTCGAGCGCGAGGCTCAGGCCACCGCTGCCCTGAACTCTCCGCACACGATTCAACTGTTCGACTTCGGCGTCACGGATCAGGGCATCTTCTATTACGTGATGGAATTGCTTGCCGGGCGCGATCTTGAATCGATGGTGCGCGAGTTCGGCCCGCTGCCCGCCGAGCGGGCGGGCTTTCTCCTGAGGCAGGTCTGTCACTCGCTCGCGGACGCGCACGCGCGCGGCCTCGTCCATCGCGATATCAAACCCGCCAATATCTACGTCTGCCGGATGGGCCTCGAGTACGACTTCGTCAAGGTGCTGGATTTTGGACTGGTCAAGATGAACAGCGACCTTTCGCCGGAGCGGATGCAGACGATGATCACCGCCGACCAGCGGACGACGGGCACGCCGGCCTATATGGCGCCTGAGATCATTCTCGGCGAACGGAACGTGGACCGGCGTGCGGATGTGTATGCGCTTGGATGCGTCGCCTATTTCCTGCTGACCGGGCAGCTGGTCTTCGAGGCCGACACCCCCATGAAGATGCTGCTTCAGCACGTGCAGGCCGAGCCCGTCCCTCCGTCGCAACGGACCGAACTGCCGATTCCGCCGGAAATCGACGACTTGGTCCTGTCCTGCCTCCAGAAGGATCCGGACAAACGACCTCAGGACGCCGAAGTGCTGCTGAAGATGACGCTGGGGTGTAAGACCAGCGACTGCTGGACCTCGGATCTCGCGAAAGCGTGGTGGCACAAACACTTACCGGAGTTGACCGGCCCGCTATCCCTGGGCGATCCCAGGCCGACTCCGGCTGGCCATGTAGTGGTGCTGCAGTAGTGCCGAAACGCGGGTAAGCGGCGGCCCGCCGGGCGGGAAACGCCGGCCGTTACTCGTCGTATACAATACCGTCACACACGCATCTCCCGGAGGCTCTGTTGATTCGTCTTCGTCTGGCCCGCTTAGCGATGACCTGTAGTGTCATCGTCATGTCCCACGGTCTCGTTGCGCCGGCATTTGCGCAGGTGCAGATCGCGCCGGCGGCAACTGAGCAGGCGCTGCTGCCCGGGCTGCTTGAAACCACCCTCAACGACTTCCGGCGGCTGCCCTCGAAAGACACGCTGACGTGGCTTCTCATCGGCGGGGCCGCGGCCTCCATCGGACAAACCCAGGACTGGGATATCACCACCGGATTTTCAAAAACATCGGGACGCATGGGATCGATGCTCAAGCCCGGCGAAACGATTGGTGGCGCGCGTCTACAGATTGGGACCGCGCTAGCCACTTACGCGGTCGGCAGGATTACCGACAAGCCGCGCGTCACAAGCCTTGGCGTTGATCTCATCCGATCGCAGATCGTCGCGCAGACGCTGACCGCTGGCATCAAGTTGGCGGTCAGGCGTAACCGGCCGGACGGTGGAGAGTTCTCGTTCCCATCTGGCCACACATCGGTCACGTTCGCCACCGCCACGGTGCTGCAGCGGCACCTCGGATGGAAAGTCGGGATCCCTTCATACGCGCTCGCCTCGTACGTCGCGGCCTCGCGCGTCCACAAGAAGCGCCATTTCGCCAGCGACGTCGCATTCGGCGCGGCGATCGGCATCGTCGCCGGCCGCACCGTCACCGTCGGCCGCGGCACCACGAAGTTCGCCGTCTCCCCGACTGTCACCCCTCGCGCAGCTGGCGTATCGTTCACGCTGCTCGACACGAAATAGCGGTTGCCCCGAGTCAGCCCGTTCCACACGCCGTATCGCGTCACCAATGGCCGTAGGTTTCGACTGAAGGATATCGATCCGAACGACACCGGATCCATCGAGTCGAGGCAACAAGCGAAGCATTGGCTCGAGCGCGGAGTAGCGCGCCTCGCGCGGCTGCAGGAAAAGCTCTACGCCCAGGACCGCTGGGGACTTCTGCTGATTTTTCAGGCGATGGACGCAGCCGGGAAAGACGGCACCATCAAACACGTGATGTCGGGCGTCAACCCTCAGGGTTGCCAGGTCTACTCCTTCAAAGCGCCGTCGCCGGAAGAGCTCGACCACGATTTCATGTGGCGCACGAGCCGCTGTCTGCCCGAACGCGGGCGCATCGGCATCTTCAATCGCTCGTACTACGAAGAAACGCTGGTCGTGCGCGTGCATCGGCGCGCCCTCGACAACCAGAAGCTGCCCGTCTCGCTGGTGACGAAACGCATCTGGGAGGAGCGGTTCGAAGACATCGCCGCGTTCGAGCGGTACGCCGCGCGAAACGGCATCGCGATCGTCAAGTTCTTTCTCCACGTGTCACGCGAGGAGCAGAAGCGCCGTTTTCTCAGACGCCTTGATTTGCCAAGCAGGAACTGGAAATTTTCGGTTTCCGACGTCGCGGAGCGCGAGCACTGGCGGGAGTACATGCGCGCGTACGAGGAAACGGTGCGGCATACGAGCGCCGTCCATGCGCCGTGGTATGTGGTGCCGGCAAACCACAAATGGTTCACGCGGGTGGTCGTGGTGTCTGCGGTGATTGACGCTCTGGAGAAGATGCAGCTGGCCTTTCCGAAAGTCGGCCTCGAGAAGCGCAAAGAGCTGGCGGCTGTGCGAAGAAAGCTCAATCGCGAGCGCGCACGCTGATCTCCTGGTCCCTCGGGAAGGACCGCCCGACAGGCGGGCTGGAGAGAACGCGAGGCCAGGAGGTCAGAAGAAGGTTTCTCCTGACGCCTGGCCTCTTTTGCGAATTACGCCAGTTTCACGTTTTCGCCGCGCGGGCCTTTGGGGCCATGTCCGACATCGAACGTCACAGCCTGGCCTTCGCGAAGCTGATCGAACGAGGTCTGCGTACACGCAGACTGGTGGAAGAAGTACTCTGTTCCGTCTCCAGCAGCGATAAACCCGAAGCCTTTGTCGCTGACGAGACGTTTGATGGTGCCGGTCATAGCCATTTTGCCGTTCCTGTTCTAGCGCGGTGATTCGCGACGAAGCCTCAAGAATAACCGAAATTGGGTCCCGGACGCTGTGCAGAATGGAATATCCCTGCAAGGGCTAATCGTGGAGGACGACGCTGAGCAGGGCGGTATTGATTTTCAGCCCGCCGTTGTATTCGATAAAGCCGAGCTTGCGGAACTTGTTCATGAAGAAGTTCACGCGCGATCGGGTCGTCCCGACCATCTCCGCGAGCGTCTCCTGGGACAGCTTCGGCAGCACGGCCTGGGGTCGATCGGCCATGCCGTATCGCGCCAGCAGCAGCAGCATCCGCGCGAGCCGCTTTTCGCTCGAATTGAAGAGCTGGTCGACGAGGTCCTCCTCGATGCGGATATTGCGCGACAGCATGAACTCGATGAACCGGTTCGAAAACTCCGGTGCGTCGTGGAGCAGCTGACTCATGCGGGTCTTGGGCACGACAAGGACGGTCGTGGTCGAGACGGCGGTTGCCGTCCCCATGCGGACGCGCTGGCCCGCCAATGCCCCCTCGCCGAGAAAATCGCCAGGCCCGAGCATGCCGACGATCGCCTCCTTGCCGGAATGCGAGAGCACGGACAGCCTGACCGCGCCTTTCTGAATGTACATGACCGTGTCCGACGGATCACCTTGCGAGAAGATCACGGTGAGCGGACGGTATTCGGTGGCTTTCTTCGGGACGCCGGCCGCAGCGAGAAACGCCTCTGGATTGAACCCGGGCGCCGCTGATTTACTCGCCGGCTTCTTTCGGGACGCTGGCATCAGAAGCGGTAGTGTAGCCCAGCAGCCGCAGCGCGTCAGCGCCGCCGGATTTTTGCCCGCAACTCGTCCAATTGAAGCTGGAGCTCCGCCATCCTCGTCAGCTGCAGGTCCATCTTCACGTAGATGGCGTCGAGCTGACGGCCGATGTCGGCGGGGGGGCGCGTCTGCCGTTCGCGCCGGATCGATTTACGGCGTCGAGTGCCGGTCACGTGGCGCGGCGGCGAGCGACGTTTCATATGGAGGATGTGCGCACAGTCAACGCGACTGTACCGGGCGACGCAAGCGGCGTCTGTGCTGTTCAGCACAGCGCGAGCCGCTCGAACCGTTTATCGTCGATTCATGAAACCTGTCCTTGGCATCCTTACGCTCGGCATCTGCTGGGCCGCCCTCTTCGCACCGGTGGCAGTGGCGCAAGCGCCGCCGCAGTTTCAGTATCGCGAGTTCGAATTGGGCAGCAATCTCGCGTCGATTGCCCGGCTCATCGGCGCGGAGGTCTCGAAGGCGAAGGTCATTCACTCTCGTCCCTCGGTGCTGAAAGATCTCGAGTGGCGCCCCAGATACAGAGCCGGTTCGGAGTCGACGAGCGATCCCGTCGACCTGATCGTGTTCCGGTTCTACGATGACCGCTTGTACATGATGGTCGTCGATTACGACCGTCGACGGACGGCAGGCATGAACTCGACCGATATGATCGCCGCGGTCACGGAGACGTACGGCGCGGTCTCGCAGATACCATCCAGGCCCATGGGGGCGGCAGGGCAGTACAGCTTTCCTGACACGCCGCTTGGTGTCTGGGGAGACGAAACCACGACGATCTCCCTGCTGCGGGTGGCCTACCCGGAATCGTTCCGTCTTGTCGTTGCGTCCCGGGAATTGCAGGAGCTCGCGAGAGTCGCCGGCGACACAGCGGTGCGTCTGGACAAGGAAGAGGCGCCGCAGCGCGAGCTCGATCGGCAGAAGCGGGAAGCGACGGATTCGCTTGCGGCGAGCGAGAAGCTGAAGAACGAGAACAAGGCGACGTTCAAGCCCTGAGTGAAGCCGTTCGAGCGACGCGTTCGCGCATGGCCCGCACGCGCGATCCGATTCGGATCGACGCGTTGAAGATCGTGCCCGTCCGGATTCCACCGGGAAGCGTGTGGCGGCCAACCGCCGCCAGTGCGGCAGATGCGATGCAGCCGCAGTTCGCGCAGTCCGGTGTTCCCCCGAATTGACACGGTGTGATGCGCGTCCGGAAATCCGCCGACACGCAGGCCGTGGTCAAGGCAAAGATGCATTCCTGGGGCGAGTGCGGTGGCTCGACGTAGGACTGGATCATGCCTTCGGGCATGCGCAGCTTGGGATACGTCGTGCGGAGCCGCATCAAATCCTCGACCACGCGTCCCCGGTCTCCTTTCGTCAGCCGCTCGTTCGAAATCTCACCGACCTGCGGTGTGTAGAGGCTGATCCACAATTGCGACACGGCCTCGTTCGCTGACCAGAACTTGACGAAGGCTTCGAGATAACCATCCCGCTGGACCTGTTGCCGCGTGACAGTGCAATGCACCGTGATCTGATGTCCTTCGATGTGCTTGAGTATGCGGTCGTATGTGGCCGGCTTCCGCCGCGCGTCATGCTCGGGCTGAAGTCCGTCGATCGAAACCACGATCTGCAGCCGCCTGAGGCGTGCCCACTCGAGGGGAATCGGACGAACCGCGCTGGTCACGAGCTGCGTGTAGATGCCCCTCGCTGCCATGCGCGGCAGAATTTCCTGCAGCTCGCGGTACCGAACCAGAGGTTCCCCGCCGACGATCGACACGTGCAGGGGGCGGTATTTGTCGAGCAGCGCGAACATCGCTCCAACCAGTTCAGGACCTTTGTAGTCGTGGAGCTCGCGAAGCGTGAGATCGCCGCCGAGATGGTCGCCGCCGTAGGCGTAGCAGCCTGGGCATGACAGCGGGCACTCCCGCGTGATCTCGATCGACAGACTAGGCTGCCGGCCCGCGAGAATTTTGCCCCACGCGTGAACGATACCTCTCATGGGATCTCGCCGCCCTTCCTACGCAGCCGTTGCGTCAGTCTCCTCGGAGACGTCTGATACCAGCGCCTCAGTTGTCAGCAGCAGGGACGCGACCGACGCCGCGTTCTGCAGCGCGGCCCGCACCACCTTCGCCGGATCTATGACTCCCGCCTTCACGAGGTTCTCATACGTGCGGGTCAACGCGTTGAACCCCTGGTCGTCGGCCATCGCCTTGACCTTCGCCACGACGACCGAACCTTCCTCGCCGGCGTTGTTCGCGATCCAGCGCAGCGGCTCCTCGACAGCCCGCGCAATGATGTTCACGCCGACCTGCTGATCGCCGGCGAGCGTCAACGCCGAGAGCGCTCGTGCCGCACGTAGTAATGCGACTCCGCCGCCGGGGACGATGCCTTCCTCGACGGCCGCTTTCGTCGCATGCATCGCATCCTCGATGCGGGCTTTCTTCTCTTTCATCTCCGTCTCCGTGGCGGCCCCGACCTTGATCACCGCGACGCCGCCAACGAGCTTCGCCAGCCGCTCCTGCAGCTTCTCCCTGTCGTAATCCGAGGTCACATCCTCGATCTGGGTGCGAAGCTGTTTGACGCGCCCCTCGATTGCCTTTCTGTCGCCGGCTCCTTCGATGATCGTCGTGTGGTCCTTGTCGATGGTGACCTTCTTCGCAGTGCCGAGATCGTCGAGAGTGACGCCCTCGACCTTGATGCCCAGGTCCTGGGTGATCGAGCGGCCGCCGGTGGCAATGGCAATGTCTTCGAGCATCGCCTGACGCCTGTCTCCGTAGCCGGGAGCTTTCACGGCGGCGATGCTCAGGATTCCGCGAAGCTTGTTCACGACGAGCGTGGCGAGCGCTTCGTTCTCCACATCTTCGGCGATGATCAGCAGTGACGAATGGCTCTCTGCGACTTTCTCCAGCAGCGGCAGTAGATCGTTCAAGCTGGACAGCTTTTTCTCGTAGAGGAACAGGCGCGGGTTGTCGAGGACGACTTCCATCCGCTCCGGATCGGTGACGAAGTACGGCGACAGGTATCCGCGGTCGAACTGCATGCCCTCGACGATCTCGAGCGATGTCTCCATGGTCTGCGCCTCTTCGACGGTGATGACGCCGTCTTTGCCGACCTTTTCCATCGCCTCGGCGATCACCCGTCCGATCGCCTCGTCGTTGTTGGCGGAAATCGTTCCGACCTGGGCCACCATGTTGCCGCTCACCGGCTTCGACATCGTCTTGAGCTCGGCCGTGACGACGCTGACGGCGCGGTCGATGCCGCGCTTGATGTCCATCGGGTTGACGCCGCTGACGACGTGCTTGACGCCTTCGCGGAAGATGGCCTGCGCGAGCACGGTCGCGGTGGTGGTGCCGTCACCGGCGAGGTCGGACGTCTTGCTGGCCACTTCGCGCGCCATCTGAGCGCCCATGTTCTCGAGCCCGTTCTGCAGATCGATCTCCCGGGCGACAGTGACGCCGTCCTTGGTGATGGTCGGCGAGCCGTAGGCCTTTCCGATGATCACGTTGCGGCCTCGCGGGCCGAGCGTCACCTTCACCGCATCCGCCAACTGGTTGATGCCGCGAAGAACTGTCTGACGCGCCCGCTCGCCGTACACAATTGTTTTTGACATGACCTGATTGTTCAACGTGCGTCGTTCGTTCGCTGTTCCCGATTGCACAGCGCGGCGCGCGGGTCCGGCGTAGAGTGAAAACATGTTTCGACTGATACCGACAATGAGACGTGGCTCTGCAACCGCATTGCCGCAGGCGTCGGCGCGTTATGCTTCGATAGAGGCAGCGAGGGCGGGCGCCGCGGAGTTATTGCGGGAAGATCGCATTCTGAAAATCATGATCGTGCGCAATGAAGCGCCCGGCGGATATGTGGAGTGGATCGATCGCTAGCTGGTGGTAATGGTCACCATCGGGCTGCCGGGCTCGTGGAAGTCGGGCACGCCGCAACTGGTGCACGTCACGCGCCAGCCGCGCGTCGACCGTTCGCCCCGGCGCGATCCGTTGTTCGAGCGATGCAGAGCAAACGGCGCCCCGCACTGCCTGCAGACGAAGCCAACCCATGCCTCCTGACTGGTGTCCGTTTCACTTTCCTTCGCCGTCAGGGGATTGCCGGACTTGATCATTGGTTTCTCTCTAGACGGCCGGGACTTTCCGTCCCAATACGAGACGCGGAAGCACCACGGCGATAGGTATCACGAGCAGCAAGTGTAAATACCCGCTCATCGTCACGGAGCTCACGCAGCCGAGAATCCAGAGCACAACGAGAACCGAGGCAAACGCCGTCACAGCTCGTTCGCCTCCTCGAGGTGTGCGATCTGGGCGACCGCCCTGCTCCTGAGCTCGGCCGAATCGCGCGCGATCTGATGTTCGCTCGTGCGCTCAGGGCGTGGGGACCGTCGATCCAGCGCTGCGACGAGCTCGTGGAGCCGGGCGATGAGACCGCTATTCGGGCTTACAGCCACCAGATACTGCTCAGAATGGCACCCGACAAGGCGAGAATCGCCCCCATCACAAATAGCGTCCGGCGGGTCGTGCGGTCGTTGTCGTCGCCACGCTTCTGCCACGCCGCCCACCGCTCCTGAAATCGATCTTCGACTAATGGTTCTACTGACATACCAACACTATAGCGATAGGGGAGATCGCAGGCTGTGCTGTTTAGCACATCAGCAATCGCGGTACCATATCTGGAACATCGGTTATTGTAGGCTTAAAAAATGGCACTCATCGAACCGGGAAAGAAGGCACCGGCCTTCGCGTTGAAAGATCAAAAAGGCGAGACGCACCGGCTGTCGGACCACGCAGGCGAGCCAGTCGTGCTGTATTTCTATCCGAAGGACGACACGCCCGGCTGCACGAAAGAGACGTGCGACTTCCGCGACAACCTTCCACAATTTTCGAAGTTGAAGGCTGCGGTCTTCGGCATCAGCATCCTCGACGAGGCGAGCAAGGATCGCTTTGCAAAGAAGTACGGCGTGACGTTTCCTTTATTGGCCGATGAGGATCACGCGGTGGCGGAGAAGTACGGCGTGTGGCAGCAGAAGTCGCTTTACGGCCGCAAGTTCATGGGCAATGTGCGGACGACCTATCTGATCGGGCGCGACGGAAAGGTTGCCCGGCGCTGGGACAACGTGAAGGTCACCGGTCACGCCGAAGAGGTGCTTGGCGCGGTGAAAGAGCTCAGCTGAAAAAGTCGCTTAAGCAGCGCGCACCGGGTGCGTCAGCAGAAGCGGCGTGGCTGATGCGGATCTGACCAAATTCAGGACAGTTCACCAGACGCTTGTTCGGGTACACATCCGTCGGATGTATTGAAGGCGGCATAGGTGGGGCTAACACGGGCCGTTTGATGGCACGGGCCCTGCCTGCGAAAGCGGCGGCTTTCCATGGTGCGCCGCTTAGGTTGGGTAATCCTATTGATAGCCCCCTGCGTTGTGCACGCCGGGGGATGCAGTTCGGGCTCTACGTCTTTACTGACGCCGACTCCCGTCGGCGGCCGATGCACGGTTTCGATCGACAAGGCGCCGGGCAGCATCCCTGCGGCTGGCGGAGCGGGGTCGCTCGCGCTGAGCACCGATCGCGAATGCCAGTGGAGCCTCACCGGGCAGCCTGACTGGGTGAAATTCACGTCGCCCGCGACCGGCCAGGGTCCCGCAGAAATTTCCTACGTCGTCGACGCGAATCGCTCGACATCTCAGCGGACGATGCAGTTGACCGTGCTTGGCCAGCAGGTCGTCATTCCTCAGGAGGGGGCCACGTGCGCTTTCGCTGTATCTCCCACTGATTTGACGGTGTCCGCTGCGGGCGAAGATACCCGCGTCCAGCTTTCGACAGAAGACTTCTGCGCGTGGGCCGCGAGACCGCTGGACAGCTGGATCGACCTGGTCTCCAGCGATCAAGGGCAGGGGAAGGCCGAGATCCTGCTGCGGATTCGCCGCAACAACGGCGACAGGCGCGTCGGCACACTCGAGATTGCCGGAATCAGCGTCAATGTCTCTCAGCGGGCGGCCCCGGCGGTTTCCGTGCCCCTGCCGGGACCGCCGGCGCCAACGCCACCAGCTCCAGTTCCACCTCCTGCTCCGCCACCGCCAGTCCCGCCGCCTGTCGTTGTGCCGCCTGTCGTCGTGCCGCCTGTCGTCGTGCCGCCTGTCGTGCCCACACCGCAATGCACCTATTCAGTGGATCGCGACAGCGTTCAACTGACGCGCGAAGGACAGAAGTTCAGGCTCATGGTGACGACGCTTCCGGGGTGCCCTGTGCTGGTCACGGCGCCGGCCTCGTGGCTCGCCGTGAAGTCGTTTCCCAAATCCGGAAGCGGCAAGGTGGAGATCGAAGCGAAGAAAAATGGCGACCGTCAGACGCGCACCGGACTCGTCATCCTTGCCGGACGCGATTATCTCGAGACCATAACCGTCACTCAGGCCGGCCGATCGGGTTCAGATGGAGATGATGACGACGATTAGGAGCGTGTTGATTGCCGGTTTCCTGTGCATTACGAGTGTCGCCGCCTCCGCCCAGGATTCATCCGTCCAGGATGTGCTCGAATTCCTGGCTACGAACCAGTCTGTGCGCACTGACGACTTCGTGCGGGACGCGCAGGCAGCGCAAGCGACAAGCGACACGCTTGCCGCCGCGCTTCTCGTCGAGCTGACGACTTTTCCGCTTCCGACCTCTTCCGGCGGATTCAGTTATCGCTTCAATCCTTCACTCGGAACGCTCGAGCGCGTCGCGCAGAGCTTCGGTCCGACGTTCGTCGATCGCGCGGTGACTGCCGGCGCCGGATACGCATCGGCGTCGATCACATTCCAACCGTCGCAGTTCGTGAGCCTCGACGGGCGGCGTCTCGGCGACGGCTCTCTGATTACGACCTCGAATAAATTCCGGGACGAAGCTGCGCCATTCGACTTCGAGTCTTTGACGCTCGATATGCGGACCGACACGGTCACGCTGTTCGGGAACTATGGTGTTACCGATCGGATCGACGTGGGATTCGCGCTGCCCATGATCCTTTCGCGCGTGTCAGGGGAGCGCGTGAATACATACCGCGGAACGTCTTCAGTGCAGGCGCGCGGCCAGGCAACGGCATTTGGCGTTGGGGATATCCCGATTCGATCGAAGCAGCATCTGGTGCGAAGCCAGAGTTGGGGGCTGGCTACCAGCGTTGAACTGTATCTTCCGACAGGCAGCCGCGAGAACCTGCAGGGAACCGGAAAGACCGCGTTGAAGACCCTGGTCATTGCTTCGACGGCAGGCAGCGACATCGAGCTGAGCGCAAACGGCGGCTTCGTGTTCGGCGGCGCGGCAAACCACGCCATCATGGCCGGCGCCGTGTCGGCCGAATTGACACGTGGGCTCACGATTTCCGCCGAAGGGGTAGGGCGCTACGTGGACGGCAGGGGGCGCATCAGCGAGGTCGCACAATCGCATCCGCTCTTCAGCGGCGTGGATACGATCCGTCTGCTTCCAACCGATTCGGGAATCATGAATTTCACAGCTGTCTTGGGCATCCGGTGGAACGTCGCCGGCACGTGGCTGGTCAATTCTTATGTCCTGTTTCCCGTAGCGGGCGCATCTCTCGCCGCCCGCCCGGTGCCGGCTTTTTCGGTGGATTATTCGTTTATCCCCTAGCGGGCTAGCTACTAGCCAGTAGCCAGTAGCCAGTAGCCAGTAGTCCCGAGGCCGGTAGCAAAGCTAGCCGGTAGCCGGTGGCCTATTACCGGCTTACTGTGCCGGTTTTCACCGAATCAATCCGCCAGTCGTCGCCGTTCTTCTGTACCAGGAACGTCCATTGCCGCTGGGCCAGCTCGGCGCGTTTACCGACGCGGCCAACATACGACGCGAGCCCTCGACATGACGCGACGCCGCGGGTTTCGCCCAGGTTGATGTCGCAGTTCTCGAATCGCAACGTCTGCGAAGACAGGTCGGCAAACGCTTTAGCGAGCGCGCGTCGATCGACAGACGGCCAGGTCTCCCCGGCGGCGTTCGCGTCGAGGCGCTCGTAAGCACCACGGTATCGTTCGAGCAGTGCCCGCACGGCGATTCGATCATGCTCACCGCTGATGACAAGTGGAAGCGGAGCAGGAGCCGCTGATACCGCGGGAGGGGCCGCTGATACTGCGGGAGGGGCCGCCGATGCCGCGGGAGGAGCTGCTGCTGGTGGGGGAGGAACGATCTCCGGCTCGATGTTGCTCGCAAACACGGTGGGCGTTTCCAGCCGTGCCGTCGCAATATCCTGAATCGCAACCGGCGCCGATTGCGGCATCAGTGGCGCTGGCCCCATGCGGACGGGAGCCGTTCGGCCAGCGGTCACCGTCGCGCGTGAGTCACTGAAGGTTGACGCCGGCTCGACGCGTTCCGCCGGGACGGCCGCCGGTGTGGCCGCCGCCGGTGTGGCCGCCAAAGATGCCAAAGATGAGTGGGATTGTGCAGCGTCGCTGGTCACACTTCGGCTAACCGGCGCGGAAGAGGGTTGGGCTTGTGCCACCGGCCCGGGGCTGGCTGCGACAGCGGGCCGGGCTGTCTGCGCTGGCACCGGGTTCGATTGATTGCCCGATCTGAGCATGCCGGCCGCCAATCCGAGCGCGGCCACAAGAGGCAGAGCGATAAGGAAATGCGGCACGGCGCGCCGCTTGACGACAGCTGCTCCGCGAATCGCACGGGGCGAAGCCTGTTTGAACCTGGGTTTGAGTGTCGCCTCTGAGACGAACCCTTCAAGATCTGGTGGTTTCGTTTCAATACGCTGATCAGGGCTTTCGGGAGGAAAAGTGTCGAGCATTGGTCACCAGAGGGAGACGTGACCATGGTCGACGCAAACATCGTTCCCAAGGCCTGGCACCCACCAGACTATCGGCTACTGGCTAGAAACTACTGAGCTCGCGCGAGCGATTCGATCGGTTCAACTCTCGCCACCGATACGGTGCGGAACTCCTGAATCGGCAAGTGGCACTGATACTTCCGAAGGAAGTTCAGCATGCGCTTGTAATCGGACGGCACGTTGAAAAGCTGCGCGACCCCTTTGTAGCTCCCATGTGTGAGATTGAGCGCGTGCCGCGTGAGCGCGCGCACGTCTTCGCGCGTCAGATCTCGCGACATGAACGGCTCGTAGACGACGGCCCAAAAGCTCTCTCCGTTCCGCACCATCCTTTCGAACAGCACCTCGGACACCGACCGTCGAATCGCTTGCACTGCGTCTGCCGGAGAGTCGATCGAGAGCACTTCGCGCGGGAGATCGGCGGTGGTAATGACACTTTCGCCCCGGCTGCGCAGCACGAGCCGTTCGGCCACGTTTCGAAGCTGCCGCACGTTGCCCGGCCAGTCCGACGCCACGATCTGGGCGGCGGCGCTCTCGCTCAGCCGCGGCCGCTCCACACCGTGGGCCTTGCTGAATGCGCGAAGAAAGTGATCGAACAGCGTCTGGATGTCTTCGCGGCGCTCGCGCAGCGGAGGAATCGGAATGTGAATCACGTTGAGACGGTAGAACAGGTCTTCACGGAACTCGTTGGCGGCGATGCGCTCGCTGAGGCGACGGTTGGTGGCGGCGATGACGCGCACGTCGACCTTCGACACCGCACGATCCGAGCCGACGCGCTGAATCTCTCCGTTCTCGAGAAACCGGAGCAGCAGGGACTGCATCTGCAGGCTCATCTCGCCGATTTCGTCGAGAAATACCGTTCCCCGGTTTGCCTGTTCGAGCCAGCCGGCCTTGTCCCGGTGCGCATCGGTGAAGCTGCCGCGGACGTGGCCGAACATTTCCGAGGCGAGAAGACTGTCCGGAACGCCCGCGCAGTTGATCGTAACGAGCGGAGCGCGAGACCTGCGGCTCTGCTGATGAACCAGCTGAGCCACCACTTCTTTGCCGACGCCGCTCTCACCAGTAATGAGAACCTTCGCGTCTGATCTACTTGCGTGCTCGATCTCTTCCTGAACGAGTCGTGCTGCTTTGCTGGTGCCGATGAAATGATTCAAGTTGCTCATGCGTCGAGGAACGACATGAGCAATTTCACTACCATCGGAGAAAACGCGCGCTGGAGTTTTCGTAAACGTCTACGATGCAGTCAGTTACGGTAATTAAAGGGCTGATTTGTCGATCTTGGTAAGGAGGACACGAAAGTGCAATATGCGTCAAAATGGGACAGGCGACGCGCACTTTTGTGAAAGGCAAACTCCTCGAATTCTCTCGGGAATCAGGGCCGTTACGGGGCCGTCAGGGTGGGATGGGTCGTTATGGTACGTGGTGTTCCACTATCACCCACGGCGCGCGTCAGACCGCGCCGTTCCGATCTGGATAATGCGAGCTTTTCCGCCTGCGTCCGGGCGCGCTCCGCATAACAGCGCATCGGCGCCGGTCGCCGGCACATCGGGCAACAACACGAGAAACTCGTCGCCGCCCCATCGAATGGCCAGATCCGATGCCCGGAATGTCGATGTGAGAATCCTGCTCACCTGTTTCAGCAGATCGTCTCCGACCGCGTGACCGAATCGGTCGTTCACCCGCTTGAACCTGTCGATGTCGATGAGAGCGATGCTGAACGGTGCATCGTGCGGCGCACGCGCGCGAGCTCCGCTCCAGGACCTGCTCGCCCGCGTGGCGGTCGAGAGCGCCGTCAGCCGATCCGTCAGCGCGAGCCGCTCGAGGGCGGCCCATTGTTCCTTCGATCGCCAGGCCTCGGCCGGGCTCCTGCTGTCCGCCAGATCCTCTTTATAGTGGGCGGCCAGCTCGTCGGCGATGCGGCGCGCCGCCTTCAGCAGCAGATCGAGCTGGAGGGCCGTCAAGGAATGCGCCTGGAAATCGAGGAGGCTTATCGCTCCGCTGGCGCAGTTCAAGGGAGATGAGCACAACAGGGCGGCGGAAGACCTTGGCCGTTCTGGCCATGATCTTGTGCACGAGACTAAGGACTTAAGGAGACACTTAGGCCGATATATGTGTATTGGATCTTTCCACTTGTCCAGGGGCTGCAAGGGAAAGACCACTGAAATCGCGCTTCTTTATGGCACTGTGTGTTCCAAAGTCGGCCTTGGTGCAGACAAAGGGCAGGCTTACCGCATTTTGAGATCACGAAATGGAATCGGATGAGCAAATAAATAGCTCCACTCGGATGGTCTTTTGGTGGGCTGAGGGAAGACTAAAATATGCCTCGGGGTCGCGCTCCCCCTCTTTGCTGGCAAGTTCAGGGGGTATTCGCTGGCATTTTGGTTGCGTGGCCAACACCCCCTTTGTGTCGGCTGGTTACGGATCTGCCTCCCAGCCAAAGTTGCGGCGAAGTCGGGCCAAGGGCAGAAATACATCTGAAAGGAAGACTTTTGTCTTCTAATATTAGTGAACTTACTCGCCACCCTGTGACGTTTCACGACATCGTCGATGACGTCACGCGAGACCTCCTCAATAAAAACGAGGGATCTTGCGAGGAGACTCAAATCTCCCAAGCTGGCGACTTCTTTGCACTCTGGCGGACGCCGGTCGGATTCGGTCGGCCCCGGGCGAACGGCCAGAGCGCGTCAGGCGGCGGCTCGTGAAGGAACGCATTCGTGGCGATCGGAGAACGAAAGGGCGTTTTGAGGTCGTCGGCACGCTGCCCGGCACGCTCGAAATATGGCAACGCCACGTCGTCCGGAATGTTGGACTTGGAGGGGCGCTGCTGGAATCGTCAGCACCGATGCCCTCGAGAGGGCGGTTGACCGGGCGGCTTTCGTTCCATGGCCATACGCGCGACATCAAGGCTGAAGTGCGGCATGTGTCCGAAGACAGCGAGGCCCGGGAGTCGTCGCGTTACCTGGTCGGCGTCGAATGGGCCGACGAGGCGCACCCGATCGACGACTTGATCTCGATGGCCAGCGCGCAGCCGAGGACGGTACCCGGCGAGCTCGAGCGTCGAAGGTCTCCCAGATTGCGCGCGGGCGACGGCGCAGAGCTCAATCGCCCGTCGTGGTCGACGGTCAAGGTGCTCGACCTCAGCGCATCGGGTGTGTTGTTTCTGGCGCCGCAATGGATGGCGCTAGGCGAAAAAGCGCAGCTTCGGCTGCGGCTCGGTGAGAGCAGTTTCGTCGGTGACATCGAAGTACGCCGCGGCGACAGGCATCAGACACCCTCGGGCGGATATCGCATCGGCGCTGTGTTCACCTCGCTGGCTGATGGCAGCCGGTTGAGCCTCGAGGAATTTATCGGAACCGCGGGGCGCTGACGCGCCGCGGCGGGTGATTCAAGACAGGGAGCGTATGAGGAACGGACAGGGTACGGAACGGTTGATTGGCAAGAGCGCAGCGATGGACGAGCTGCGCGAGGAAATTGCCCGCGTGGCGCGTTCGGACGCGAAGGTGCTGGTCACGGGGGAGAGCGGCGTCGGCAAAGAGCTCGTCGCCGCCGCGGTGCACGCGCAGAGCGAACGGGCGACCCGGGCGTTTGTCGCCGTCAACTGCGCGGGTATCCCCGAGACGCTGCTCGAGTCCGAACTGTTCGGACACGTCAAGGGCAGCTTTACCGGCGCCTACCGCGACAAGCCTGGCAAGCTCGAGATGGCCGCCGAAGGCACCATCTTCCTCGACGAAATCGGCGAGATGACCCTGCGCATGCAGGGGCTTCTGCTGCGCTTCCTCGAGACCGGCGACCTGCAGAAAGTCGGCGCGCACCGGACCGACGGCCGCGTGGACGTACGCGTGATTGCCGCGACGAACAAAAACCTGCGCGATCTCATCTCGCAGGGGCTCTTCCGCGAAGACCTGTTCTACCGGCTCAACGTCATACACATCAATGTGCCGCCGCTGCGCGATCGCCGGGACGACATTCCGCTGCTCATCGAATTTTTCCTCAACCGCTTCACCGAACCGAACAAGGGCATCATTCCCACGATTTCGCCCGAAGCGATGGAAGCGCTCACCACGCATGCGTGGCCGGGCAACGTGCGCGAGCTCGAAAACGTCATCGAGCGGCTCATCGTGCGCGGCCGCGGAGAGACCGTCACGCTCGACCATCTTCCGCCAGAGGTCCGGACGCAGCACGGCGTCGCCATCCGGCCGAAGCGCGAGCGCCGGCGTACGGTTGCCGACGATCTGTACAAACGTCTCACCGAAGACCGCGAATCGTTCTGGAGCCTGGTGTATCCGCTCTACATGCAGCGGGAGATCACCAAGGGCAACGTCCGCGATCTCGTTCGCAAGGGGCTGGAAGAATCGCGCGGCAACTACAAGATCGTGTCGCGCATCTTCAACATGCAGGCGCATGAATACAAGAAGTTCCTCAACTTCCTGCGCAAGCACGACTGCCAGCTCCCGTTCAAGGATTACCGCTAATCGGTGAACAAAATGAAAACTTTATTTTCCGCTCGCACAATCCTGACGCTGCTCGTGTTTGCCGCATCGGTGGCGGCGGCTCACGGCCAGACCCCGGCAGCGAAGACGCCGCCTGCCGCGCCCGCAACCACGCCGGCACCCGCGACGGCCAAGCCGGCTGCGCCCGGTACCGTGGCAAAGCCGCCAGTGGTCCCCGCCGGCGCCGTCGTTCCGCCCGATTACGTGATCGGGCCCGAAGACATCCTCACCGTGGTGTTCTGGCGCGAAAAAGATCTGTCGAGCGACGTTGTCGTCCGCCCCGACGGCCGCATCTCGCTGCCTGTGCTTCAGGACGTACACGCTTCGGGGCTGACACCCGAGCAGCTTCGCGACACCTTGACGAAGACCGCCGAGCGGTTCGTCGAAGACCCGAACGTCACCGTGGTCGTCAAAGAAATCAACAGCCGCCGGGTGTACATCACCGGAATGGTCGCGAAACCCGGACCGTTCAACCTCACCTCGCCGATGACCGTCGTCCAGTTGATCGCCGTCGCCGGCGGGCTGCTCGAATACGCGGATGCCAAGAACATCATGATCATGCGCACCGAAAACGGCACGCCGACGAGCCAGAAGTTCAACTACAAGGAAGTGACCGAAGGAAAGAACCTGAAGCAGAATATTTCGCTGAAGCCCGGCGACACGGTCATCGTTCCGTAATCGGATTCATCGATGTGCGTCTTTTCCCGTCCTGTCGTGTGGCTCGCCGCCGTAGCGGTGGCTGGCCTCCTGTCTCCGCGGAGCGCAGCTGCGCAGGCGGCGGCACCTGACGGTCCCGGGTCCGATCTCATGTTGTCGGGATCGGTGTTCGGCGGATATGACACCGACATCACCGGCGCCGCGCCCATTGAAGAAGATGTTCCCACCGACGCCGCCAATTCCGGCATGATCGTCAGCGCGGACTACCGCAATCGAACCGAAAAAATCGCGTTCGGCGTACGCGGCAACGTCGATTCCCGCTTTTACCTGACCGACCAGCCCGTCAACGCGACGTCATACGCCGGTTCGGCGAGCGTCGGTGCGCAGATCGCTTCGCGGCTGCGAGTGGACGGCTTCGCGACGGTGAGTTATTCGCCGCAGTTCGTGTTCTCGCTGCTGCCCGATACGAGCGGGTTGCCGAATAACCTGCCCTTTCCCACGCAGGACTACGGGTTGTCGCTGAGAGACAGCGTGAACCGCACGCTCTCCGCCAACGCCACGCTGCAGGTGACCAAGCGGTCGTCGTTCACTGTCAGTTATGGGCGCAACAAATACAACTACATTGACGACAACTACGACATGACGAGCCGCACCTACGGCGGCCTCTATTCCCACACCGTCAGCAGATACGCGTCGCTCCGGCTGGGTTACTCCGAAACGAAAGCGAATTATCCGGCCTTTCTCGGAGCGCCCAGGCACGACCTGACACAGCGATCGATTGACGCCGGGATCGACTACTCCCGCCCTTTGTCGGTGTCGCGCCGCACGACAGTTGGTTTCGGCACGGGCTCGGCCACCGTCGACAACGGGGTGGAGACGTTTTTCACCGTGACCGCTGACGCGTATGTGCGCCATCAGCTCGCCCGGCGATGGAGACTGAACGCCGCCTATTCGCGGGGCTTGGGGGTCGTGGGGGGCTTCAGCGAACCGTTTTTTGCCGACTCGGTCTCGGTCGACGTCCATGGCGAGGCCGCCAACCGCATGATCTTCACGGCCTCTACTGGCTTTTCCAACGGCAACGTCGGCCTCGGGTCGGCTGCGGACAATTACAAGTCGGTCCAGGCGAGCATGCGTTTTGAAACAGCGGTCAAACGCGACCGCGTAAATGCATTCGTCAGCTACTTGTATTACGGCTACACATTCCAGGACGCCATATTCATTGCCCCCGGCGTGCCGCCCCGGGTCAGCAGGCATGGCATACGGGGCGGCCTCGTCGTGAGAATGCCCGTTTTTCAGGAAAGGAAACCTCGTGCTACCAGGTAAGACGTACGCGCCAGAAGAATTCGCGAGCATTGCGTACCGCCGCAAGTGGGCTATTGTGCTGCCGTTCATATTGATCGCGGTCGTCACGGTCGTGGTGGCGCACTTTCTCCCGAACCGGTACCGGTCGGAAACCGTCATCCTGGTGGTGCCGCAGCAGGTGCCCGAGAGCTACGTCAAGTCCACGGTGACGTCGCGCATCGAAGATCGGCTGCAGTCGATCAGTCAGCAGATTCTGAGCCGCACGCGTCTGGAACGGATCATTCAGGATTTCAACCTGTACGAGAAGGATCGGCAGGCCGGGATCATGGAGGATGTTGTCGAGAAGATGCGCACGCGCGACATCAGGGTGGAGACCCTTAAAGGTGACGCGTTCCGCATCGCCTATATCGGCGACAACCCGCTGACCGTGATGCGCGTCACCGACCGGCTGGCCTCGCATTTCATCGACGAGAACCTGCGCGATCGCGAGATTCTCGCCCAGGGCACGAGCCAGTTCCTCACCGTCCAGGTCGAAGACGCGCGCCGCCGACTCGTCGAACAGGAAAAGAAGCTGGAGGAATACCGCTCGCGTCACTCCGGTGAGCTGCCGTCGCAGGCCGCGGGAAATCTGCAGCAGGTGCAGAACCTTCAGCTCCAGGTGCAGACGGTTGTCGAATCGCTGAACCGCGATATCGATCGCAAGCTGTTGATCGAGCGCGCGCTGGCAGACGTGAAAGCGGCCGATATGCAGGCGATCGCGGCGGCGAGCGGCTCGAATGGCGGCGACATCTCGGAGCAGCCCGTGGCCGTCCAGCTCGCGGTGGCGGAGAAGACGCTGGTCGAAATGCAGCTGAAGTTCACCCCCCAGCACCCCGATGTGATCCGGCTGAAGCGGCGCATCACGGGCCTGAAGCAGCGGGCCGAGGCCGAAGCGCTCGCCGCCCCGTTGTCGCCGGAATCGACTGCGCCCACCACGCCTGCGCAGCGGCTTCAGCGAAACCGGGAGCGCGCCCTGGGGCTGGAGCTCGAAAGCCTCGAGCGCCAGATCACCGCCAAACGCGCCGAAGAGCAGCGGCTCCGCAAGGTGGCGTCGAGCTATCAGGCACGCATCGAGGCTGTTCCGGCACGAGAAACCGAGCTCGCGGAGCTCAACCGGGACTACGAGACCACGAAAAAACTCTACGAAGATCTGCTCGGCAAGAACGAAGAATCGAAGATCGCCGCGAACCTCGAGCGCCGTCAGATCGGAGAACAGTTCAAGATTCTCGATCCGGCCCGGCCCGCGGAGAAGCCGTTCAGCCCCAACCGGACGCAGATCAACCTGTTCGGCGTGTTCGGCGGGCTGTTTGCGGGCCTCGCGCTGGCGGGATTCCTGGAGTACCGCGACGCCAGCTTCCGATCCCAGGAAGACGTGACGACGGTCCTCTCGCTTCCGGTGCTTGCGCAGATTCCGCTCATTATCACAAGCGGCGAGCGGCGGCAGTACGTGCGCCGGCGGATGATGATTGCGGCAGCCGCTGCTGTCGCCTGCATTGTCGTGGCCGCGACGTTGTGGCGAATCGGGATTTTCAACGGATTGATTCGGGTGATACACGCTTATGTATGAAAGCTTTTTCGGGCTCGTCAGCCGTCCGTTCGACCTGACGCCAGACCCGCGATATCTGTTCCTGACGCCGAGCCATCGCGAGGCGCTTAGCAACCTCGAGTACGGCATCACCGCGCGTACTGGTGTCACCGTGCTCGTCGGAGAAGCAGGTACCGGAAAGACCACGCTCATCCGCGCGACGCTCGAAGCGCGCGACCGCGCGAAGACGAACGCGATTTATCTGAACAACCCGACGCTCACGCGCTCGGAGTTTCTCGAGTTCCTCGCCGACAGGTTCGAGCTCGCGCGGGAAGTGGCCGCTTCGAAGACGCGGCTGCTCCGCGAGCTCGAGACGGTGCTGCTCGACTTGCTGCGCCGCGATGTGACGCCCGCCCTGATTATCGACGAAGCGCAGAGCCTGCCGTACGAGCTGCTCGAAGAAATCAGGCTACTCGCGAACATCGAGACGCCGAAAGAAAAGCTGCTGCCGATCATCCTGGCCGGGCAGCCCGAGCTCGCGGCGCGTTTGAATCATCCGTCGCTGCGTCAGTTGAAGCAGCGCGTGGGCCTTCGCTGCGAGCTGCGGCCCCTTGATCTTGCCGAGACCGGGGCATACATCACCGCTCGCATCAAGGTCGCGGGGGGCAACGCGGCGGAGCTGTTCACCCGAGAAGCCGTAATGGCCATTCACGAGCGTTCGCTCGGCATTCCGCGTGTGATCAGCGTCATCTGTCACAACTCGCTCATCGGCGCGTTCGCGCGCGGCCGGAAGCCAGTGACCACCGAAACCGTGGTCGAAGTCTGCCGTGATTTCGATTTGAGCCAGTCGGCAGCCGCCGGGGCTCCTGCGGAGCGACGCGACACGGTGCTGACGGTTGGGGCCCCGACCGCAGCGAAACTCAAGGAGGGGATCCCTCCACCGCGGTTGCGCGCGAAGGATTTGTTCACGGGCATCGCACGGCCGAAACGTTGGTACTATTTTTCGAGTAGAGGAATAGATGGGTCGCATAGAAGACGCGTTAAGACAAGCGGGCAAGCACACTCCGGAGAATCCGGATGAATCGCAGGGCGCCGGGCTGGAAACGTTTCCGGCAGGCCCCGAAACTATCGATTCGCCCGCTGCCACAGTCGTTCCGTCCAGGCTTCAGGAAGCGAATGCTCCCGGAGGCGGACCCCGCGACTTGGAGCGGCTCGTTCTCCACAGGGACACCGAACCTGTCGTCGTCGAGCAGTTTCGCCGCCTTGCGGCGGTGCTGCATCACGCGCAGGCGGACCGGGGCGTCAAGGTCGTGATGCTCGCGAGTGCCCAGGCAGCCGAGGGCAAGACGCTGACCTCGGTGAATCTGGCGCTTACGCTGAGCGAGTCGTATCGCCGGCGGGTGCTGCTGATCGATGCCGATCTTCGTCGTCCGTCGGTGGGCCGGATTTTCGGCGTGTCGTCCGCGACGGGTTTGAGCGATTGCTTGAAATCGCGCGAGCTGCAGTCCCTGCGAGTCACCAACGTGACCGATTCGCTGGGCCTCCTGCTTGCGGGAGATGCCGATCGCGATCCGATGGCGGGCCTCACCTCCGGCCGCATGCAGGAAATCATCGAACAGGCAGCGGCGACGTTCGACTGGGTCATCCTGGATACGCCGCCAGTCGGATTGCTGACCGACGCGCACCTTCTGGCGGCGATGGTCGATGCGGCCGTTCTCGTCATCGATGCGGGAACTACGCAGCACGCTGTCGTGCAGCGCGCCATCGAGAGCATCGGGCGAGAGAAGATCGTTGGCGTGGTCCTGAACCGGGTCGCAGACGATGCGCTCGCGGACGCGACCTATTACGAGTACACCCACGATGCAACGCGGAAGAAGCGGCGCCGCGGATACCTCCCGGGTAGAGAGATGATCACCGACACTTCGGGAATCTCCAGATGAGACGGATCTCGCGCCGCGCGCTTCTGCTGGTCGCCGCGGAAAGCGTCCTCATCGTGACCGCGGTGTGGCTGGCGGCCTACGTGCGTTTTGGCCGCGTGGATGTGGGCGGTGATGGAGGAGGAAAACGGCATGATCAAGGCGATGCTGATCGCCGCAATCTGCCAGCTGTGCCTCTATTACTCCGATCTGTACGACTTCAAGAGGATCGCGGATCGCAAAGAGCTGCTCGTCCGCATCATCCAGGCGCTGGGCGGTGCGTCGTTCGTGCTGGCGGCGGTGTATTTCTGGTTCCCGGCCACGATGATCGGCCGGGGCGTGTTTTTCCTTGCCGCCGCGTTCGTCACCGCGTTCGTGTCCGGCTGGCGCATCGCCTTCGAGTGGCTCTCCAATCGCGTGGGGCCGCGGCAGCGGCTGCTCCTCGTCGGCATCGGCCACGCGACCATCAAGCTCGAGCACGAAATCATGGAGCGCCGGCAGGCGCTCGGCGTGGAGATCGTCGGTTTCATCGACGCCGATCCGGCGGGAAGCGATCGGCGTCCCCCCGACGGCGTCAAAGTCATCGGCGGAATCGAAGACATCCCGGCCATCGTGAAGAGCCACGCTGTCGACCGCGTCGTCGTGAGCCTCGCCGACGCGCGTGGCAAGCTGCCGATGGACAAGCTGCTCGAAATGAAGCTGCAGGGTGTCACCTTCGACCACCTCGCATCGGTGTATGAAGAATTCACCGGAAAAATTGCGGTCGAAAACCTGCGGCCGAGCTGGCTGATCTTTTCGTCGGGATTCGACGACACGCGGGCGAGCCGCGCAGCCAAACGCGCGATCGACATCATGGCCTCGGTCGTAGGGCTGCTGCTCGCAGCGCCGATCATGCTCGTGGTGGCTCTCGTGGTGCGGCTCACGTCGCCCGGGCCGGCGCTGTTCCAGCAGGTTCGCGTTGGTCAGAGGGGAAAGTTGTTCACGTTGTACAAGTTCCGATCGATGCGCACGGATGCCGAAGCGGCGACGGGGCCCGTCTGGGCGCAGCCCGGCGATGCGCGCGTTACCCGCGTCGGCAAGTTCATCCGTATGACCCGCCTCGACGAGCTTCCTCAACTCTGGAATGTGCTGATCGGAGAGATGAGCCTCGTCGGCCCTCGCCCGGAGCGTCCCGAGTTCGTGGAAACGCTCACCCGCGAGATTCCGTTTTACGGTCAGCGGCACGCGGTGCGCCCGGGCGTCACCGGGTGGGCGCAGGTGCGCTACAAATACGGCGCGACCATCGAAGACGCGCTCGAGAAGCTGCAGTACGAGCTCTACTACATCAAGAACATGTCGATTGCGCTGGACCTGGTCATCATGTTTCAGACGGTGAAAACCATGATTTCCGGAGCTGAGCATGGAAAAGCCCCGGCCGACACTCCGGTGCCGTCCGTGCAAGGAGCCTCATCGTGAACCAGAACGTCATTCTTCTCGAATTCAACGAGCTGTCGCCGACGTTGATGCACCGGTTCATCAACCAGGGACATCTGCCGAACTTCAAGCGTTTCTCCGAAGAATCGGCGGTGTACTTGACCGAGGCCGAGGAGCGCTCGCCGTACCTCGACCCATGGATTCAGTGGATCACCGTCCACACTGGCCTGAATTTTCGCGAACATGGCATCGAGCGGCTGAATGAGGGCCATACCGTCACCGAAAAGCGCATTTGGGACTACGTGACGGAGTCGGGCCAGCCCGTCTGGATCTGCGGCAGCATGAACGTCGGATACCGGCCCGGTATCCGTGGTGCTGTCATGCCAGATCCGTGGGCGACCCACGTCGAGCCGGCGCCAGGCGAGCTGAAACCGTACTTCTCGTTCATTCAACGGAATGTCCTGGAGTACACCAACAGCAAAGTACCGTTGACCCGCGCCGACTACGTGAACTTCGTCAAGTTCATGGCGAGTCACGGCCTGTCGGCAAGCACGATGGTTTCGATCGCGAAGCAGCTGCTGAAGGAAGTACGAGGCCAGGATCGCTGGAAGCGCGCCGTCATCCTCGACAAGCTTCAATTCGACGTGTTTCGCCACTACTACAGGAAGATCAAGCCGGCGTTCTCGACGTTCTTCCTGAACAGCACGGCGCACTTTCAGCACTTCTACTGGCGGAACATGGAGCCGGAGATCTTCACGGTCAAGATGTCGCCCGAAGAAGCGGCGAAATACGAGTCGGCAATCCTGTTCGGCTATCAGGAAATGGATCGGCTGGTCGGAAAGTTCATCGACCTGGCCGGCTCGGATGCGACGCTCGTATTCTGCACGGCGATCAGCCAGCAGCCGTACCTGGCGTACGAAGAGAAGGGCGGCCGAAATGCCTACCGCCCGTCGAAATTCGAAGCGCTGGTGCGGTTTGCCGGAGTGCCGGAGCCCTTCAAAGTGGCGCCGGTGATGGCCCATCAGTTCCACGTCTATCTCGAGAGCGAGGAGGCCGCGCAGCGCGCCGAGACTCTACTGAAGGCCCTGACCGTGAATGGCCGTCAGGCCATGGCCGTCGTGCGCACTGGCTTGCAGATTTTCTCCGGGTGCCACGTTTACGACAACCTATCCGCTGATCAGCAGCTGATTTCTTCGGAGACCGGGAAGTCGATCAACTTCTTCGATCTCTTTTACAAGATCGAAGGTCTCAAGAGCGGTATGCATCATCCCGACGGCATGCTCTGGATCCGCCGTCCGGATCGCGCGCACTCGTATCATGCCGATAAGGTGCCCTTGTCGGCGGTCGCTCCGACGCTTCTGGACCTTCTGGGAATCGAAGGGGCGTCGACGATGAAGCAGGAGTCGATCCTGAGCCCGGCCAAACGTCGAGAGCCGGCTCTCAGCCATATTTGATTCTGTAGTACACGAGCTTCACATATTCGAGCGCGACGCTGTGCCATCCGACTCTGCTGAGCCACCATTCGCCGGCTCGCGGGCTCTGCTCGCCGGGTAGCGGCGAGTCGATTCCGACCCGGACGCCAGCGGGTTCCAGCACGCGTCGAAACACCCAGAGCGCCCGTCGGGAGTGATAAGGAGAGGTGACCACCAGCACGTTCCGTATCCCTCCCGCTTCCGCGAAGCGGCGCACCGTTACCGCTTCGTCGAACGTGCTGTGCACGCGCGGCTTCAGGACGACGAATTGCTGTTCGGGGACACCCGCATCGAGAATCGCGTCCCTTGCGCGCTCGACCGATGTGAGGTTGGCTTGACGCCTGCGCGACCATCTGCCCCGGAGACCGTCATTCGTCAGGACGATCGTCTTCGCCTGGCCTTCCTGAAGCACTGAAATGCCGTGGCGAACCCGCTCGTCGTACATAGAGGAGCCTGAGAGGACGACCACCACGTCGGCACGCGCCAGTTCGGCGCGTACGATCAGGAATCTGGCGATGGGCCCGGCGAGAACCGCAAGGGCCAGGACGAATGCGGCCGCCGTCGCGATCGCGCGTCCCGCGATCCGGCGCAGGCGGCCGGGCACGTCAGAGTGTCCGCTGGTTCGCGAGCGTCTCGACGATCCGTTCGGCGGCATGACCGTCCCAGAGCTCGGGGATGCGGGGCGTGAATGCGCCTGCGGTCATGATGTCGTCGACGGCCGCGCCGACGCGCTTCGGGTCGAGCCCGACCACGCGATTGGTGCCGTGCGTGACCGTGATCGGCCGTTCGGTGTTTTCCCTGAATGTCAGGCAGGGGACCCCAAGCACGGTCGTTTCCTCCTGGATGCCTCCGGAGTCGGTGAGGACGAGCCGCGCGTTGTCGACGAGCGAGAGAAAATCGAGATAGCCAAGCGGCTCGATCACAGTCGCACGCTCGCGGCACGCCTCGAGCAGACCGAACTCCTGCAACTTGCCAAGGCTGCGCGGGTGCAGGGGCAATACGACCTTGAGACGATTCGCCAGTTGGGTCACCGCGTCCAGCGTCCGCTCTGCATCGGCACGTGTATCGACGTTGCTCGGGCGGTGCAGGGTGCACGCGGCGTAGTCGCGCGATTTCAGACCGAGGCGGTCGAGAATGGTGCTGCGCTCGCGGGCGATCGCGCGGTTCTTCACGAGCGTATCGATCATCACGTTGCCGACGAAGTGGATTTTGCCGGCGTCGATACCTTCGGCGCGCAGATTGTCGGCGGCGTCGCGCTCGGTGGTGAACAGGAAGTCGGAGATCTGGTCGGTGAGGATGCGGTTGATCTCTTCGGGCATGCGCCGGTCGCGGCTGCGAAGGCCTGCCTCGACGTGCGCGACCTGAATGCCTCGCTTGACCGCGACGAGCGCACAGCCCAGCGTCGAGTTGACGTCGCCGACGACGAGCACCACATCGGTAGGATGGTCGTCGAGCGCCTTGTCGAACGCCGCCATGACGCGGGCCGTCTGCACGGCGTGGCTCGCGGAGCCGACTTCGAGATGAAGGTCGGGTTCGGGAATCTGGAGGTCGCGGAAGAACTGGGCGGACATGTGGTCGTCGTAGTGCTGTCCGGTGTGGACCAACCGCAGGTCGATTTCGGGGATATTCCGCGCCGCGTGAATGATCGGGGCGACTTTCATGAAGTTCGGCCTGGCGCCCGCGATGACGGTAAGGCTGAGTTTTCGGGTCAAATAGCGACCTCTGCGCGAAGACAAAAGTCTTCTAATATGAGTAACTTTTTGAGCCATTAATTGGGTTTTTGTCGTCCTCAGGGGGTTTTTCTTGGGAAATAGACCGAGCGCGCACTTGCTGGCGTGGCCGCCCGTTTGCAGCGCAGCATATGCCGAAGGGCATCCCATTCGATGAAGATTCTACACGTTCTCCACAACTCGTTGCCCCTGCTGTGCGGTTACAGCATCCGCAGCGGCTACATCGTCAATCTCCAGCGGACCATGGGACTGCAGACATGGGTCGTCAGCTCGGGACAGCATCCCAATGGCGAGCTGATGCGCGAGGCGATTGACGGCGTCGAGTACTGGCGCACCGCCGCCGCACAGGTCAATTCCGTGCCCTTTCTTCGCGAGTGCATGCTGATGCGCAACCTCGAGCGGCAGGTCGAGAGCGCCGCGCGCGAGGTTGGCCCCGATATCATCCACGCGCATTCGCCGGTCCTTGTGGGGCTTCCGGCGTTGCGGGTCGCCCGGCGGCTCGGGCTCGGATTCGTGTACGAGATACGCGATTTGTGGGAGAACGCGGCGGTCGATCGCGGGCGCTTCGGTGCCGGCTCGCCGATGTACCAGGTGGCACGGCGGCTCGAGTCGTACGTGCTGTCGCGCGCCGACGCCGTGGTCACGATCTGCGACCTGCTCAAGAAGGAGCTGCAGCCCAGGGCCAGCCGCCCCGAAAACGTGCATGTGGTGGCGAACGGTGTCGACGCGCAGGCATTCGTGCCGCAGGCCGCGGACGACACGTTGAAGGCGCGCTGGGGGCTCGCGGGTAAGGAAGTCATTCTCTATGCCGGGACATTTCAGCCCTACGAGGGGCTCGATCTCCTGGTTCGCGCGATAGGTATTCTTGCCAGGAGCAACCCGTCGGCGCACCTGGTCATCGTCGGTGGGTCCGCGGGATTCGCCCATGGGACCGGATCGGTCAGCGAGGAAGAGCGCGAGCTGCTCGGCGTCGTTCGCGAGACGGGTGTGGCCGACCGCGTGACATTTACGGGGCGGATTCCGCATGCCGAAGTGAAGAACATGTACGCGATTGCAGATGTCGTAGCGTACCCGCGCCGGCTGACGCGAACCACGGCGCTCACGACGCCGCTGAAGCCGCTCGAGGCGATGGCGATGGCGAAGCCCGTCGTCGTCAGCGATGTTGCGCCGATGCTCGAGCTGGTCAGGGATGGACAGACCGGGGTCGTCTTCCGGGCGGGAGAGGTGCTCGATCTCGCCTCGAAGCTCGGCAAGCTTCTGCGCAATTCCGCACTCCGCGAGCAACTCGGGAAGGGCGCGCGTGAATGGGTGCTTCGCGAGCGTCAGTGGCCCGATCTGATCTCGCGATACCGGGACGTGTATCAGTCGGTTGCGAAACACTCGCGGCATGTCACAGACGCCGCGTCGAAGGCCGACACACAGGTGCCTGCCGGAATAGGCCGGTGATGTTCGGTCTCATCGTCAGCGATCTGCGCGCGAAGGCCGCCTGGTGCTACCAGGACGAGCGCGCGCGCGCGCTGGTGAAGGTGCTTCTGACTGACGGCACGTTGGCGATGGTGGTCTATCGGATGATGCAGTGGGCGAGAAGGTACCGGCTCGCGCCAATCGAGCTGCTGATGAACCGACTGAATTCGATTTGCTGCAACTGCATCATCGGCCGGGGCGCCGAGTTCGGACCGGGTTTCGTGCTCATCCATGCGACGGGCGTGGTGATCAACGGCACGGTCGTCGGCGGCGAAAATGTGTTCATCGAGCATCAGGTGACGATCGGCGCCGAGCGCCGCCAGAGCCCTCGAATCGGCAGCAACGTCTTCATCGGCGCAGGTGCAAAAGTCCTGGGGCCGGTTACGCTCGGCGACCATTCGCGCGTCGGCGCGAACGCGGTCGTGCTCGACGATGTTCCCGCGTACGCGACGGTTGTGGGCATTCCCGCCAAGGTCGTCCGGCGCCGCGGCAGCCCGGACGTCGTTGAAGCGGCTGGCTAACGTATGAACCTGTTGTACACAACGGCTCTTGTCGTCTTCTGGGGGTGCGCCGCCCTGGTCGTATACACGTATCTTTTATATCCGGTTCTTCTGGTGGCGCTGGCGGCGATGCGGCGCGGACCCGTCGCGCCCCGCGAATTGAGCGACGCCGATCTTCCCACCGTCTCGGTGCTCGTTGTGGCGCACAACGAAGAGTCGGTCATCCGCGAGCGCATCGAGAATCTGCTCGCGCTGGACTACCCAAAAGACAAGCTCGAGCTCGTCATCGCATCCGATTCGAGCCGCGATCGCACCGTCGACATCGTCAACCAGTACAGCGAGCAGTCGATCAAGCTGTTTGCGTTTACCGCGAGAACCGGCAAGGCGGCAGTGCTCGACTCCGTCATTCCACAACTCACGGGTTCGATCGCCATCCTTTCCGACGCCAACACGATGATGGATCGCCTGGCCCTGCGCCGGCTCGTCCGCTGGTTCCAGGACCCGCACGTTGGCATCGTCTGCGGCAAGCTAGTGCTGACCGATCCCGTCACGGGAACGAATGTCGACAGTATGTACTGGCGATTCGAGACGCTGCTGAAGCGCAGCGAGGGAAAACTCGGCGCGCTGCTGGGTGCCAACGGTGGCATTTACGCGATCCGCCGAAGCGTGTTTCAGGGCGTCAGGCACGACACGATCGTCGACGACTTCGTCATTCCCCTGCTCGCGCGGGTGCGCACCGGATGCGCCATCATGTATGACGAGACCGCGATTGCCTATGAGGAGACGCCGCCGGAAATTGCGGTTGAGTTCCGGCGCCGCGCGCGTATCGGCGCGGGCGGGTTTCAGAGCATCGCTGTGTTGTGGCCGCTACTCGACCCGCGAAATGGCTGGATCGCGCTGACCTTTGCCTCGCACAAAGTGCTGCGATGGCTTTGCCCGTTTTTCCTGATTGGCCTCGTGGGGGCCAACATCGTGCTGGCGAACCGGGGTATTTACGGCGTGACGCTGGCGGCGGGTCTTCTCCTGTGTGCCGTCGCCCTCGTGGGACAGTTTCTCACGCTGGGCTCATCCGCCGGCCGCGCGGTGCGGCTGACGACGATGTTCGCGACGATGAATGCCGCACTGCTGGTCGGGTTTTTCCGGTGGGCGAGAGGGCGTCAACAAGGCGCCTGGGAACGGACGGTTCGTTAGCTGATGTTATATCCCTGCGTGTTGCTCTACATCACCCTCATCTACATCAGGCCAGCCGAGATTAATCCTGAGTGGGCCGCCATTCCCTTTGTCGACATCTTCACGGTGATTGCGGCGATCTTGACGATCTTCTCGCTTGCAGCGAAGCCGCGATCTTTCGCAAATCTGCCTCACGATAAGCTGCTGATCATTTTCTGGGTCTTGATGGGTGTTTCGACTGCGAAAGTCTGGCTTCAAGGCGTATTGAACGCCTGGCTGGCATTCACGCCAGTCATTGTCTGTTATTTCCTGATTCGGGCAAGCGTGACTTCTCAACGCAAGCTGCTCGGGTTGGTGTATCTGCTGCTGGCGCTGAACGTTTTTCTCGCCATCAATGGAATTGTCCAGTATCACACCGGTGTGGGATTCGGAAACGCCACGATGAGGATGGATCGAATCTACGGCACAGGCATCTTCAGCGACCCGAACGACCTCGGGATGACGTTCGTGATGTCAGTACCGTTGTTTATCTACGTGATTGGCCGATCTGGCACGTGGTTGTTGTTCAAAGCTGTTTCAGTCGTGGGCCTTGCTGCGGTACTGCTGGCGCTGTACTACACAAATTCCCGAGGTGCGGTATTGGGAGTTGCGGCGACCATGGTCTGCATCTCGTTTCTGAGGTACAGGACCGTGGCGGCCACAGTCGCTGCCGCTGCGCTGCTCGGCGTGATTGTCGTTGCGGCGCCGTCCCGCGGAACCGACCTCGACGCGGGCGAATCGTCAGCGCAAAGCCGGGTGCAGTCGTGGGCGGAAGGCTGGAACATGCTGAAGGCTTACCCGCTCACCGGCGTTGGCTTCGATCAGTACACCGAGTATCACCGCAGGGTCGCGCATAACTCGTTCGTGCACACGTTCGCCGAGCTCGGGCTGCTTGGAGCGCTCTGTTTTGTCGGATTGTTCTATTGGTTTTTCAAGGGGCTCACGTTGATTCCGTCCGACACCCCGGAATCAGCAGCGTGGAGGCGTGCGCTCACGGCGAGCGCAGTCGGAGTGCTCACGTGCGGCTGGTTTCTGTCGCGTCAGTATGTGCCGATATTCTATGTAATGATCGCGCTTGGCGCGTGTGCGGCCACTCTCAGCGTGCCAGATGGCAGCAAACCGAAGCTTCACGCCAAGCCGTACGACTTCGCAGTGATTTTCACGCTGACCATTGCCGGCATCATGCTGGTGTACGTGTCAATTCGAACGCTCGCGATATGGGGGTAGCTACAGCAGCTGTTTCTGCATCAATTCTCGCGGACTGCCTTCGAGCCCAGCTTCGGCCGCTTTCACCAGCGTAGCCATCTCGTAAGCGTTTACATAGTGAAGGCGATAGCGCCGGCCGTCGTTGAAGGCGCGGCCGATGGCCGTATGGAACGCCTCCATTGTCGGGCCAAGCAGAATCGCTGCGTTGTTTTCAGTCGCACCGTGTGTATAAATCTTTACGAAGATCCATTCCGGACGACCTGCGACTCCAATCCTCGCATTGACCCACGATACGAAGCGATCCAGTGTGGGGTGGTGCGCGTCGGATGCATCGATGGCTCCGTTCTCGAGTCCTGGGAATATGTTCCAGATCCGCCGGCGCATATCCAGCATCAACGGGCCTTGAATCATCAGAAGTCCGTTCGCCGGCGCTGTTGCGCCTACTCGAACGGCAGTGCCGTAGTCATGCGAGCGCGGTCTCGCGGGGTCGTCAACAGCGTAATAGATGCTATTGACGGTTCGTGTCTGGGACGGATCCGGTGCTGCAGGGAGCGTGAAATCGGCGTAGCAGCCGGCATCGCGCAAAATGTTGATCTCGTTGTTGACGCCGCACCATCGGCCGTCCGGCCGCGCGTTGTCGAGCGCCCAGTTCCCGTGTACGAATCCGAAGCTGATGCGGCCATCGAGTCCGCGGCGAAGCAGCCCATGCCGATGGAATAGGGCCTCGGTGAAGATCCCGAGCCGTTCGCCGAGCGCAGCGGCTGTGTCGTTGTCGTGATGAAGATGCACTTCGACGCTGCCAAGACCTCGACGGCAGAGATCGCCGAGCGCGTCAAGGAGATGAGGCCGGTAGTCTTCCTCGGGAAAGAAAAAGGTATGCTGCGGCGGCCGTCCGTCGGCGTCGGAAAACCGTTCGGCAAGCCGTGGGTAGTTTTTCACCCACGCTGCGACGCGCGCACGTTCGATGGTGTCGTCGGTCGTGCGATGGGACGGTTCGTAGTGATCGGCAATGCCGAAGAAGACGTCGGTTGGTCCATCATGCCGTACCGGGCGAAAGGCCTGGTGGATCTGCGAGGTGATAAGAGCCGGCAGCCAGAGTTGAGCGTTTCGGGGGAGTGATAACGGCATGCGAGCAGCACAGACGGCGCCCGTAGAGGCGAACGCCACTCATGGTACCCGCACCACGGGCAGCGATTCAAGTCGAAGACCGCTGACGATTGTGCATATCGTGTCGAGTCTGGGTGTCGGCGGGATGGAGCGAATGCTCCTGCAACTCGCCAGCGCACAACAGGACGCGGGTCATAGAGTGTCGGTTGTCGCACTTCGGGCCGGACCGCTCGAGCAGGAAGCCGCAGATCGGTCGATCCGTGCCCTGGTCCTCGGCAGCGAGTCCGGCAGGTTTGGACGAAGCCTCTCCGCCCTCCGCTTTTTCCGGGCCGAGCGTCCTGACATCGTCCACGTCCACAACCCGACCTCTCTTCACTACGCGGTTTTGTCCAAGTTCGTTTCACGAGCGGCTATCGTGGTGACGCTCCATGGTGATCAGGACACGCACGCAAGACTGGGCACCTCATTCGAGTGGAGGCTCACCAGCGCCGCGGTGATTGTGTCGCAGGCCGCGGGAAAGACCCTGCGGCTTCCGGCCCATGCGGGACCTCTGATCGTCGTCCACAACGGCATAGAAGGATCACCTGTCAACGAAGACCACCGTGCAGCTGCCCGGTCGGAATTCGGTGCCGGTGACTCCTGTGTCGGGATCATGGTGGCCCGTATCGACGGTAAGAAAGGCCACGGAACGCTCCTGAAGAGCGTGAAGCGGCTTGACGATCCACAGCGCATCTTGAAGCTGTGGATTGTCGGGGATGGCGCCCAACGCGCTGCCGCGGAGTCCCAGGCCGCTCAATTGGATCTCGGACCCGATCGCGTCAGGTTTCTGGGAAGGCGGTCCGACATAGACCGCCTGTTGGAGGCGGCAGACTTTTTTGTCCTGCCGTCAGACATCGAGGGGCTTCCGCTCTCGATCCTTGAAGCGATGTCGCACGGCCTGGCGATTGTTGCGTCGAATGTCGGCGGCGTTCCGGAAATCATCGATGACGGCATGAATGGGCTCCTCGTGCCGGCCGGTGATGACACTGCTCTCGCCAGCGCGATTTGGCAAATGGCCACCGACGTGGGTCTCCGCCGGCGCCTCGGGGACGCGGCGCGCGCGCGGGCCAACACGACGTTCTCCCTTCAGGCGATGGTGGAGAAGTACGACCGCGTCTACGGTGGCGCGCTCGCTGGGAAGGCTCAGGAGAGCCGATGAAGGCGCTGCTGTTCACGACCTTGTTCCCCTCGCAGCACGACCCCACTCGAGGAATCTACAACCTTCGCGGATTCGAGGCGTTGGCCGATTTCTGCGAGGTGCGAATAGTGGCACCTGTCCCGGGATGGCGACGACTACACCGACCCGGTGACTGGATGCGTGTGGCAACGGAGGGTCATGGGCGATTGGTGGCGAGTTATCCGGCCTACTGGGCGCTCCCGAAGATCGGCATCTCGATGCATGCGGACCACATGCACCGTTGGGTACGCGCTTACGTCGCCCAGATGCATGAATCGAATCGTTTTGACGTGATTCTCGGGGCGTTTGCCTACCCAGACGTGGTCGTTGCCGAGAGGCTCGCGAAAGAGTTAGGGCTGCCGTTCGTCGCGTTTGTGCTCGGAAGTGACATGAACGAACTGGCCCAGCGCACGATCTTGCGCCCTCGGATTCGCTCGGCGCTGCTGCAGGCCCATTCAGTCGTTGCGGTAAGCCATGGCCTGCGTCAACGCGTCGTCGAGCTCGGGATTCCCGCCGATCGAGTCGTGGTGCAGCACAACGGTGTGGATGGCCACTGTTTTCGATTGCAGGATCGCGCTGCGTCAAGGAAAACGCTTGGTGTCGGGTCAGACGAGAGGCTCGTATGTTTTGTCGGAAATATCGTGTTGGAGAAAGGCGCTGATGTCCTGATCGAAGCGCTGGGGTTATTGAAGCCGGATGAGAGGTTGGCCGTGAACCTTGCGTTTATCGGAGAAGGGTCGCTGAAGCCTCAGTTGGTCTCGAGAGCCGCCGCGCTGGGGGTTACGGAACGAGTGAGATTTGTGGGGCGCCTTTCGTCCGATCGTGTGGCATTGTGGCTGTCGGCGGCTGACGCGTTATGCCTGCCGAGCCGGCGCGAGGGCTGTCCGAATGTGGTGCTCGAGGCGCTTGCATCCGGACGACCTGTTGTGGCTTCAGAAGTGGGTGGCGTACCGGAACTCATCGACGAGCGCAATGGTGTGATGGTGCCGTCAGGGAATGCTGAAGCTCTTGCTTCTGCCATCAAAGCGGTGCTCAATCGGAGCTGGGATCCTGTGATCCTGCGGCAGACCGCACCCTCGTTGTCGTGGACTGATCTGGGTCGAACGCTTTACGAGTCCCTGTCGAAAGCCGTCAACTCACACGGACGACACTAGAAGCGGTTTCAAAACTTTTCGCGGGTCCTGTCGCCGGTCTGCCCCACCCGTCCTCGGCGCCAAAAACACTCGTCACGTGGGAGGCGCCTGCGCGGCGGGCGGGGCGGCCCCGACCGGCGCCACCCGCTCCGACTTGTTTTGAAACCGCCTTTAAGAGTCGAAAACAATTCTTCTGACCTTCTGACCTCGCGTTTATATTCGCAACGATGCTTCGGCGGCTCGAGCCGGACAGTACGCACTGCCCGGCTGATACAGACACGTGGACGACTCTCTACGAGTTTAGGACGGGCTTTGTTGGTTGCGCAGGAAAGCGGCAGTGCTTGATATGCTTGTTTTGTTATCCTCATCGCGCCAAGCGTCTTCGTGTTGGGTATTCGTGTCTTCGTGCCTTCGTATTGCCAGGGTGTTCTCCTGGAAGCGGTTTTGCGGAGCGCCGCCGCGCGATGCGGCCGGTGGATCCGTCTGCAAGGCAGCCGTAGTTTGTGCAGCGGTCGTTGACCGGAGCGCGATGAGCGGTGAGCGACACCACCGACGCGATCGACGCCACCAAGACCGTAGGCATCTGCCGAGATGAGCGAGGCGGTGGCGGTTGGTGAAATCGCGCGCGAAGGCTGGGCTCCGGCTGCCGGCAGACGGATCCACCGGTCGCCTTGGTGGCGGCTACGGATTATGGGCGCCGTCTCGCATCGCCGGACACCTCAGATCACTTCGATGTTGACGGCTGAGGCAGGAAACATGGGTGCGCCTCGAGTGAACAGATACGCGTGAAAGATCGAAGGAAGCGCCCGCGCGCCGGCGGCCCGGGGCAACGCCTCGTCGAACTGGCTTAAATTCGAGGCTATGACAGCCGCATGCGCCGGGCCTTTCAGTTGGGCGTGAGCGAAGGCGGCACGCAGCCCGTCACCTGATGACGGGCTCAGGCACACGCTTTCGAGCATCGGCACCTGCTGCACACCATCACTCGAGACAATTTCCGCGCAAACCGCCATTGCCGCACCGATGCTCGCGCCGCCTGAGTCACGGACGATCATGAACGAGCGGCCACGCGGGTCGGCGAGGTAGTGGTTCCATTGTTCCGCTGACGGAGCATTCCAGAGGGTCGTTGGATCAGCCCCCGAAAACGTCGAATCGTACTCGACGAAATCGAGACCGTCAGTGGCGCACACTTGCGACGAATCATCGCCGGGCCTCGGCAACCGCGCGGTGGCACGGCATGACCGCAGTTGCTTGTGCTGAAATGACGCTCGGTTGAACGAACGGAGCAAAAGCGCTTCCCCTTTGCTCTCAGGCTGAGCAAATGCCACCACTGGAGTGCTCTGCGGGATGGTGTCGAGAAGCGTGTCGTACAGCCCGCCAGCGATGCCATGGCCCTGCGCCGAGGGATGCACGGCAACGAAAGAGAGCACATAAGCGTAAACGTGTGTCCCTGCGAAGATGAATCGCCGGGGCGTGACTGCAGCGCATCCAACCGCCGTGTCCCCGTCATACGCGGTCACCACCGCGGGCCGGAGCACTCCGGGGAACGCGAACTGCCATTTGAGGTATTCGGTGGAGTAGTGCAGGCACGGTGGCTTCCATGCTGCACGAAGAACTGCGCCGGCGTTCTCCGCTGCTCGAAGCGGATCGACCATCTCGATCCTTTTCTGCATCGGATAGCTCTGGGCTACAACGACGTGCCTCGACGAACGACGTCGGGCCAGCCACTCGGATCGGTACCGTGCTGTTGGAGAAACGCATGAACCCAGCGCTCGAGGCCGAATGCTATACACACGCTGTGCATCGGTCCGCCGTCTTCGAGCTGAACGTCGAACGCGCGGCCGAAAAAATCAGTATGGTAGTTGAGAGATCCGACTGCCAGCCGTTGTCCATCGGGCAGAAGGGCGGACATCTCATACTTCGTTTCGGAGCTCAGCTGGAAGTACGCCTTGGCCATCGCATCGGGCGCGATGAAGAAGGGGTCGCTCGCGGTGCGAATCTCGGAAGCGAATCGATGTGTGTCGAGAAGCTCCGCCATCAACTCCAACCCGCGCTCCCGTTCCTTCAGGACTTGATCGCGAGTCCCCATGAACACCACTTCGCGCATCGTGAAATCCCACAACCTCCGGAGGTCGCTGGTGTTCGTCGACTCGAATCTGAAACACTTCCCGCATACGCCGTGCACGGTTCCTCCCATCGGCACGGTCTTTCCCGCATGCAGGTGATAGACGTGGTAGCACGTTGCCGGTGAGAGGCAGGTGTCGGGTGTGTCCATGTCCGTCTTCGCGGTGGCGTCGAGGCTTTCACGCTCGGCGTGTCTCGCCCGGAAGCTATCGATCGTCGTTACGACAGGTTCGAGATGTGATGCGAAGGTGACGTTCTGGGGAAACGAACGAAAGTAGTCGCACTTTGCCAGGACATGGGCTGGGATCAATGTCGGCGTTTGAAGCCGCTGGACCTTCCAGTTCTGTCCGAACTCCTCGAACGTGCGGTCGAAATACCGGAACAGGCTCAAGGCGGTCGAGTCGAGCGCCGCCTGGCCCATTCCGAGAAAGTGCACACCCGGCAGCGTCTCGACCGTCTGGGTCGCAATTGGCATCCTCGACAGATTGCTGAAAACGACTTTGCGCTCCAGCCGTCGAAGGCTCAACTGCACACGTTTGACTAGTGCCTGAATCTGAGGGGTGAGTGCCTCGACCTGGTCTGCAGGCAGTTCGCACTCGAGCGTATCGCCGCTGCTCGAAAATACGGGATTTCGAAGGTCGACCGACAGGAAGGCAACCTGCTTGACGATCTCCTCCTGCACCATGTCGTTGGCACTCGTTGCCAGTGGGATCGTGACACGTTGAATCATGAGGTTTTGTTCAGTCTGGAAACGAGCTCGTATAGCGAGGCACAGGTCCTGGCCGTGACGAAATCATCGTCCGGAATGGCCACGTTGAAGGCGGCCTCGAGATCGAGGAGCAGTTGAAGCGCGTTGATCGACGAAAACCCGGCCTCGTAAAAGTCTGCTGAGGCGTCGAGCCGCTCGAGTTTGCCGGTGGTTTGAACGATCCCGATGATTCGATCCAAGTCGTGTGTCACCGCGGGAATTTTATCCTACTACTTATCGGCGCGAGCCACGGGGGACAACAAGCCTATCCGGCGGGCTGGATTTCCGGCGACGATTGAATATGGCGCGACATCGGAGGTGACGACGGCACAGGCAGACACGATGCTGCCTTCACCGACGGTGACACCAGGAAAAATGACGGCGCGGCCGCCGATCCACACGTTGTCGGCAATGACGATGGGCTTCACCTCGTCCTCGGACGGCGGGCGGTCGTCGAGGCGTGCCTGCGGATCGGAAGGGTGTCCGTAGGAATCGAACATCCATACACCTCCGGCTATTCTGCAGCGGCTGCCGATGGTGATGCTCTTGCCAACAGTAAATGCGCAGTTGTGACCTATCCCGGTGCCGCTGCCGATCATCAGCAGCGGGTGTCCGAAACGTGCGGCGAACGTGAACGAACACTTTCCGTCTACCAGCACGTCATCGCCAATAATCAGATCTCCGCGGCCCTGCACCCAGTGAATGAAGACGTCGGTCCGCACATTGCGGCCGTAGCTGCGGCAATACGCCTTGAATAGAGGCTCGGCGACGAGCACTCTGAAGCACCAGTAGTAGACCGCGCGCGAGAAAAGGAAGGCAAATAGCATCAGGCGGGCGGCGACCGTGGGCACGGGCAGACCGAAGTTCTTGACAGCACGAACGAGTCGCCGCGCGCTCCGGGCAAACCAGTGATCGGAAGTTGCGACGGTGTGACGGAGCGTCCTCGTTGCAGGTGTAAATGTCACGAGAATAAGGATACGTCCGATTTCGACGATTTTAGTGCTTCGTTGGCCCGGTCGGACGGACTGCCGATAAAATGGAGGCTATGCATCACCGGTTCGCAAGCGTCGTTGTGGCAGCCATCTTTGTCGTCGCGCCGTTGTGGGCGTCCGTAACCAGCGCAGATCCGTCCCCGACCGGTCGGGAGCCACGTCTGCTCTGGACGCCGGAGCGTCAGGCCGTGTGGAACCGCATGCGTGCTGACTACGAGCGCGATCGCACCTCGCCGGAGACGTTAGGCGGTCAGTGGTACAAGCTCGTCAAGGACAACGCCGAGTGCGGCTGCCGATATGCCGACAACGGACTGTGGGCGACGTTCATGTATCAGTGGACTGGCGATCGCAAGTACGTTGACCTTGCGTGGACGCGTCTTTCCGGCTTTATCAAGATGCCCGTCTCCCAGACCAGTGGCAATTTCGTGCGGGAGTATGGAATCGAGTATGTCGTGCTGCTCGATTGGCTGTGGCCGGGCCTTACCCCTGAGAGGCGTACGGAGTTGAGTGATGCCGTTGGCGCGATGCTCGACAATGCGCTGAACGGAAACCGTTCGATTGACGGCTACCGTCTGAATGACTCAGATCAGGTCGTTGGTACCTACTTCGGTGTCGCCCTGTTCAATTTGATTCAACCCAATCATCCGCGGGCCAAGTCGACATTTTTCCATCCGAAGAACGGCGGTCTGAGTGCGACGGCGGCGGATCGGGCCAATGCTCGCAACTCTGTTCGGCTCTACGTAGAGATGGCAGCCGGTGGGGAGTGGATCGAGAGCGCCCAGTACAACATCGGCACCGTCAACCTGCTTCTCATGGGCGCCGATGCGGTGCGAACCGCGACGGGTGTCGATCACTTCCCCGAGGTCACCAAGTGGCTTCCGTCGTGGGGACAACGTCAACTCATGTACTGGACGCCCGATCTTTCACAGGTCTACCAGTGGGGCGACGAAGAGCATCCGCGAGAAACCCGCCTGTATACGTGGACCAACGCGACAGGGTTCGCTGCTGGTCTCCTTCAGGGGACCACGATCGGCATGCAACTTCAACAACAACTCCTCGATCTCGTCGCCAAGTACGGAACGAACGGGTACGGCTCCATGGAGCCTATCGTCACAGGCCGGCTGTTTTTTACGTTCAATCCTTACGCCGCAGCAAGTGACTGGAAGGGAAACAGCGTGTTTCAGGCGGCCGGTATGGGCCTCCTGTTGCATAGACGTGGTGTCGATTCTGGCGGCAGTTTCTTTGCCTCGCTTGTTGGGTCCAGGTTCGCGAAAAACGCCGTCGACCATTTCGTGCGTTACCTGAACGATTTCGAGTTGTGGCGAAAAGGTGAGTGGGTCATCACACATCCGAGGGGTTATGGAGGGGCGCCGAACGGCGGCCACGGTACCAATGCGGTACTCATGCATGGTTTCGGCGACATGCTCGGATTTAAGGAACTGGTCGGCGTCTCCCACTCTGAAACCCACGACTACCAGGTTGCCACGACCGGCGGTGCCTCTGTTCCTGACCCGTACTACGATCCGCCATCGGTCTTTGCCCATGAATGGACGCGGAGCGTGTTGTATCTGCCAGGGATGACAGACACGGTCATCGTGCACGATCGCGCGCACATCACCGACGTGTTGCGGCGGGATCGATATTATTCGAACGATCAGGCGCTATTCGACAAGGCTGAGGCACCAAAGCAGTGGATTCTTCACATGCCGGTTCGGCCGCGAATCGACGGTTCCACGATCTCCTGGAGCACTCCCGGCGGCCAGCAGGTTCAGTGGTCGACACTGCTTCCCGTGAGCTCTGTAAAAAACATCTACGATGAGACGGCTTTGCGGAAGGCCGGCGATCCGACCTGGAAGGGTGCCGTGCACGATTCCGAGCTGAAATATCACGTCAAGCTATGGCCTTCGGCAAGGAATGACTGGGACACCTTCCTCAACGTCATTCAAGTTGGCGATGCTGGTAAGGTCGCACCTTTGAAGGGCAGCGATCAGGTCGAAGGTGTGCACGTCTCCAGAGCTGGCGCATCGGATGTCGTTGCCTTGTTCAACGGTCAAGCGAGTCCGCGGCTCGACCCCGTCACGGCGTATCACCCCTCACACGAGCCGGCGTTGCGGACTGCACGCCTCAGGTCGGCCGGATATCGCGTAGACTGGACGTCGAACGCGGCCACCACCGAAGTCTTTCTCGCCGATCTCGACCCGTCACAGCGATGGGTGGTTGAGGTCGATGGCCGCATCATCCTTCCGGTGATTCCCGGTTCCCCGGACTTGTTAAGGTTCGTTATCGAAGGTGGCGGGGCGCACGCCCTATCGGTGCGCGCGGCAGGCGGGGCTGCCCCGCGTGCGCAAGCCGCACCGGTGCCACCGCCGGCGCCGCCAAGCGGCCTCAAGATTGTTAAATAGACCGATGAGTACTCGTCGCGGCCAGTCGCATCGCAGCGTGCTGATGCTGTGCTATCACTTTCCACCAGTCTCGACAGCTGGCACTCAGCGGAACGTTGCGTTTGCGAAGCTGCTTCCGAGATTTGGCTGGGAACCAATCGTCCTGACCGTCAAAACCTCGAAAAACCGGTTTGAACGAAGTGGCGAGCCAGTGCCGGCTGATATTGAAACGGTCCGGTCCTACGAGTGGGATCTACACGCCTGTTTGGTCATCGCTACCGGTATTCTGAATCGCGTATGTGATTTGTTGCGAGTGGACCGCCGGTCAGGATTCTTCTTCCAGTGGTGTCTTCCCGACGCGCAAATCGCGTGGCTGACAACGATTCCCGGCGCACTGATCTCCCGCCGCTACTCACGGATTTATGCGAGCTGCTCGCCGTTCAGCGCGGCGATCAGCGCGTGTCTGATCAAGAAAATTACCGGGAAGCCCGTCATCATCGATTTTCGTGACGCCTGGGCACTCAATCCGCATAGCAATGTGGGTGAGCGCCAGCGAAGACTGCTGGCGCGCCTCGAGGGATGGGTGGTGCGCACGTGCGATGCGTTGATCCTGAACACTCCCGGCGCGGAGCGGCTATATCGCCTGAAGTATCCGGCGCACGCGTCGAAGATGTCGTGCATACCGAATGGGTTTGATGCGTTGAACGTACCCGCTCGTGTCGGCGCGCAGGAAAAACTGACGATCATGCATGTGGGGGACTTCTACCGCTCTCGTAGTCCGAATCGGCTCTTGGAGGCACTGGCAACTATCGGCAATCGCGACATCGAGTTCGTCCAGGTGGGGCCGGTGTTTGACTCGTACGAGCAGTACAAGGACAAGGTATCGATTCGGATTATCGATCGCGTACCGCATGCCGTTGCGCTCACCTTGATGCAATCGGCGTCGCTGCTTTACCTCTGCCAGGGAAGAGAAGTCGGGGTTCGTGATTACATAGCCGTGGCATCAAAGACGTACGAATACCTCGCGACGGGACTACCGGTGCTGGCGGATTGTCCGGACGGCGACAATGCGGATCTCGTTCGGAGGTATGCCTCCCGCTCATGGGTGATCACATCTGAGGCTGCCGGGCAGATCGAGACGGCCGTACGCGAAGCATATGACGATCGTGGGCGCCTTGGGGCGGAAGTCACCCCCTCGTTCGTCGAGGCCTTCAGCCGCGAACGGCTGTCATCGAGGCTGGCGGCGGTATTCGACGGCGTCGGACACGACGCGGCACATCTCAAGCAGCCAAGGGCGACGGATGCACTGTCCAGAGAGTAAGAGCTCACTGTGAGGGAACGTCACTCGATCTTCAGTCGGCTGGACGCGCTCGGCCGTTTCATCGATCGATTTGGTGCAATCGAAGGAACTCGACTCGCATTCAGCTTATGGACACGCAACCGTGCGAAACCAGGAACCCCGATCGTCGTTCAGGTGCCTGGCTATGCGACACCCGTCACATTGCGGGCACAGACAGCTGATGTGGGCGTGTTCAGGCAGACGCTCATCAACCGCCAGTATGACTGCGCGGACTTGGACAGTCCTTCCCTTATCCTGGATTGTGGCGCTCACATCGGACTTGCGACGTTGTATTTTGCGCGCAGATATCCGACCGCCAACATCATCTCTGTCGAGAGCAATCGTGACAACTACGACTTGCTGAGACGAAATACAGCACAATACCCGCGCGTGCGATGCCTCCACGGCGCGATATGGGGCAGTCGTGAACGCGTAGCGGTCACGAATCCAAACGCGGAAACCTGGGCGTTTCGTGTGGCGCCGTCTGACGACAGCGGATCGTTGCCCGGCCTTACCATTGAGGGCCTGCTCGAGGAAAGCGGCACGGATACGATTGATTTGTTGAAGATTGACATCGAGGGCGCCGAGCGCGCCGTATTCGAATCCGATGGTGCTCGCCAATGGATACGGCGCACCTCTGTGCTGATGATCGAGCTGCACGATGACATTTCACCAGGGTGCAGCCAAGCGCTTTACGAGCTCGTTCGCCCCTACGAAAGAACTCAACGCGTCCAGGATGAAGTCGTCTGTCTCGACTTCAGACGTGCATCCGCGAACGGCTCCCCATCTGCCTAGAGCGCGCCAGACGCACGGCTGTGTTCCGTAGACGCGGCGCCTTCCGTCGATTGGCTGATTCGCAGGATTCGGCTCAACCGAGCCTTCGGTGCAACTTCCTTCGCATAGTAGCGTGCATTGGCATACCGCATCGCGTGGGCCGCTTGATCGTCTTCAAGAAGTCGCGCGCACGCATCGAGACACTGATCAATGGTTGCGAACGGAAGGTAGTGCGTGCCCGCAATGAGCGGAGAGGACGGCGTATGTTGAGGAGGATCCGCGACGATGCACTGCGTCCCGGCGAGATATTCGGCGAATTTGAACGCCGTGGAACCGTGCAGGCCTCGTGTATAGACGCCAATGCGACTCGCCTTGCTCATCGCGATGTAATCGCGCACATGATAGGACTTCGTGACCACTTCTTGCGGGTACTCTGGTACTGCATAGGCCGTAGGTATCAGCCCTCCGACAAACCGATTGCCGAAGGCTGCACGCAGTCGCCGGATCAACTCCACGCGCTGCCCGTTGACGTATTCGGCCTCGTCCGTGGAAGCGGCCTCCTCGGGATGCCAGGCTCGCGTCTGGAACACCACTCGCCGTGCTTGCGGCGCCTCCGGCAGCTGCTCATACCACGATGGCTGCGGAAGATGGAGGTAGTTCCAGATACGGCGTGCACCGCTCGCGCCCTCTCGTGCGCATTGCCCGGCGATCGCTCGAATCAACGGCCACGTCGCGCCGGAGGTCCGACAGGGAAAGTGGATTCCCATCGGCTCGACATGCGCTGGATGCCTGACCGCTGGATCCAGACTGCGTTTCACGTAGCTATCGGCCCATTCCAGCGCGGGATCGTGATACGAGTCACCTTGATCGCGCAGATCAATGGCGACGCGACGCGTGCCGGCGCTCGTGTGGACAATCATCGGAACCAGCAGGGTATTCGCGCTCACCTCGCGCTCGATCGAGGACTGCGGCCTTCGAATGCGCCATCTCACCGCGCCGGCTTGCGACATTTGATCTACGCCCGCATATGTCGAGGAGGCATGAAAGATGTTATCTCCCGGTTCAACGAGTATCTCGATCTGCGGGTGCATTCTTTCGAGTATAGCGCCGCGAGCGCCGAGACTCGCGCCGGCTTCCAGCCCAGGATGAAGTCGATATCGCGATGAGGCGATATATTAAGCAGGCCTGTGACCACTCTGACAACTGAAGCAAAGCCAGGTCTCGAGCGGTCACTCTGGCGAAGCCTCGCGTGGATTGGGAGCGGCCGTTGGGCAGTTCAACTATTCACCTGGGGTTCCACGGTTGTCGTCGCCCGCGTTCTCATGCCGAGCGATTACGGCCTGATTGGGCTCTCTATGCTGGTCGTCGGGATCACGACGCTGCTGGCTGATTCGGGACTGGGCTCTGCAGTAGTGACCCTCCGCACCTTGAACTCCGCGCAAGTGGCACAGGTTCATGTGCTGTCAGGGTTGGTCGGCACCATTCTCTTTCTTCTGTGTTGTGCGCTCGCATGGCCGATTGGACTGTTTTTCGGCCGGCCCGAGCTCCCGCCTGTCATCGCTCTCATGAGTGTTCTCGTTGCCATCGTCGGGTGGCAGAGCATTCCGGACGCACTCCTCCAGAAGCAGCTTCGGTTTCGATTGCTAGCCGTAAGAGACGCGGTTCAGGGCATCGTCGGCGCAAGCTGCACCATCGTTCTGGCGCTTCAGGGATTCGGTTATTGGGCCCTCGCAGCGGGCCCGGTGACTGGCGCGACCGTGTCACTTATCTGGACCCTTCTCGCTCAACGACCGGGGATGGCTGTGCCGAGGTTTCGCGAGTTACGCCACGCGATTTCGTTCAGTTCTTACACATTGAGCAGCCGGCTCGTCTGGTACGCGTACTCGAACGCCGACTTCGCGATTGCGGGAAAGACGCTGACAACCGCCTCTCTCGGCATGTATACGCTCGCATGGTCACTGGCGAATGTGTCGGTGGAGAAGGTGGCCACGCTCGTTGGGCGTGTCACGCCCTCGTTCTTTTCAGCTGTTCAATCCGACCGGTTGCTGCTGCAACGCTACTTCGGAACTCTGACCCAGGTAATTTCACTCGCCGCGTTTCCCGTAGCGACAGGCCTGGCGCTCACCGCCGATGACTTTGTTCCCGCGATTCTTGGTGCTCAATGGCAGCCTGCGGTGGGCCCCCTCATACCTCTTTCTCTGTACGCGGGGTTTCGTGCGCTCATGCCGATTCTTCCCATGGTGTTGCAAGTGACGGGGGACCTGCGATTCGTCCTGCTCAACGGAATACTTGCTCTCGTTGTGATGCCGCTGGCCTTCTATATTGGAAGTAGCTGGGGCGCCACGGGCATCGCGTATGCCTGGATGCTCGCGTACCCAATCGTTGCGATACCGTTTTATGTACGTGTGTTTGACCGCTTGTCGATGAACCTTATGATGTACCTGGCGTGGGTACGACCGGCATTTACGTGCACGGTACTTATGGCCGTCGTGGTTCTCGCGCTTAAGGCCACATTGCCGGCCACATGGCCGATAGGTGTGCACCTGGCGGTGTCTATCGCGGCGGGTGCTCTGACCTACTTTGCCGCTTTAGCGATATTTTTTCAGCCTACTCTCGCGCAACTCGTACGTTCTGTGCGCGGGGTGCCGGCGCCGCCCTCCCTCTGAAAGGACCATCGCACAGTGTTCTCAGTCGCTACGTTCAAGTCCTTCATTCCCCGTCCAGTCAAGCGCGTCGCGCGCCGGCTTGTGCTCGACCCTTTCGACCAGTGGCAGCGCGATCGTGCGCTTGTTCAAATCGTGGCGGACATGCGATCGTCCGGAGTGGACCGTCACCGTTTGAAGGCGCTGCGGCAGGCCTGGGGTAATGAGGGCTTTTCGGCCGACGTCGCCTACCTCGAAGTGGTGGCCGACTATTGCGGTAGGACGGCGGCGCCGGTGTTTGAGTGCGGGAGCGGTGTCACAACGCTCGTCGCCGGCGTTACGGCACGGGGCGGAGTGTGGAGCGTCGAACCCCACGCAAGTTGGGCGCACCACGTGCAAGAGCGCGTGGCCAGCTGCCGATTCACGAACATCCACGTACTCCACGTGCCGATGGTGGACGACTGGTACGATCTCCGGTCGTCCACGCTGCCATCACATTTCGGCGTGGTGCTCTGCGACGGTCCCCGCGGCACCGGTCCAGATCCTTACGTGGCACGTGGCTACGTCGCTGCACGCCTGCCGGCGACGTGGGATCACCTGCTGGCCGACGATGCCGCGCAATCGGGCGTCGCGCTCGATCTCTGGCGGCAACAGTACCGGTGCAGCGTGGAGCTTAGGGAGACTCCCGACGGCGCCTATGCGATCGTCACCCCTCCGCGTAGTACTACTTGATGCCCAGGGTAACGACTTCGAAGTCGCCCGCCGTCAGAGACCGAAATGCGGGGTTCAGTACGGTTCTGTCCCATCGCATGTCGTGCGTTCCACTGATGAACATGTCGGTGCCGTTGTCGGCGACGATCAAGCCGTAGCGCTTCATGGCCCGGAAAATCCGCTGCATCTCCGGTGGAACGCCGCTGATGTCCTTGTTGGCTTTCAAGCGTAGTCGTGCGCCCAGTGGCAGCGCACCAGCCGTGGATCCGGCGCGGTGTGACGCGGGCCAGACGTAGCCATTAGTGGCGCGTACTGTGACGCGAAATGCATGGCGGATTTCATCCTGGCCGAACGCTTCATCGTACTGGACAAGGCCTGGCAGAATCGCGAGTCCGGCGGCGTCCGCAGACGTCCAGCCGTCAGGACGCCGGTTGTTCGTATTCATGTCGAAGAACGCGCCCGAGTTTGCCAGCCACTTCGTCCCGTCATAAAACACGTTGTAAAGCTCGTAGAGGTGGCGCGTATCCCGATCGACGAGGATGAGATGTCGATCCTGAATACCGCGGCGATCGACGTTGCCGGGATAGCCGCCTTCAATCATGAACGGCTGGGTAATCGCCGCATCCGGAATCGGGTAAAACGGGAAGGAGACATTGGTCGTGTGGTTCACCCCGTCGCTTTCCCGGTAGTAGAGGAACTGAACCGCTTTCTTCGGAACCGTGCTGTCAACGACGACGTACGGCATGCCATAGGTTTGAATGCTGCCGGGCGCCGCTCGTGCCCCGAAGTCTCCAAGCAACGTTCTAGTTGGGCCGATGTACGAGATATAGCTTGCCGAATTCGGGTCCACGGGTGCGTTCGAGATATCGAGGTTCCACCAGTTATCGGGCGGAAACCCGATGAGCGACGTCGGGGGAGGGGATGTACCCGCCTGATAGGCTTCAACTTCGGCGATGCGGCTCATTGGGTTGGCGCTGCGATTCACCAGAACTCGAATCCGCGACGTCGTTACGGCCGAGAACGTGAACTTCCGCCACACCAGCTGATTACCGACGACATTGCCGTTCGGAACCACGACCCATGCCGAGCCATTCCAGTACTGCACCTGAAAATCAGTGATGGCGTAGGCGCTGGTAAGAGTGGCTGACGGATCGAGCGAGCCGCTACTCTGGCCGCTGAATACGTCAATCTCGTCAATCGTCTTACTTGAGCTGAAATCGATCTGCAGCCAGTCTGGGAAACTCCCCGCTGGTGTTGTCAGCCCATGTGTTTGCCCATAGCGACGCCCTACGCGTGCCGTCGTTGGCGTAGCGTTGTGGCGTAGGCGGTGCTGAAAGTGGACGAGGCCGTCGCACTTCCGCCGTTACCAGCCTTAGCGACATTCAGGCGAGTACCAGGGGGAGGCGGCGGTGCCGTTGACGATGTGTATGCTTCGAGTTCTGCAATCCGGGTCATCGCCGGTCCGCCCGTGATCAACAAGCGGATTGCCGTCGTCGAAAGCGCTGCGAACGTGAACCGTCTCCAGACCAGTTGATTTCCCGTCACGCTCCCGCCCGGTACCGCGGACCATTGCGATCCGGTCCAGGTCCTGGACCTGAAAGTCCCTTGCCGCATACGTGCTCGTTTGTGTCGTCGTCGGTTCGACAGACCCGCTGCCACTGATGACGTCGATTTCGTCGATGGTGCGTGACGTGCCGAAGTCGACCCGGAGCCAGTCGGGGAACACCCCGGACGTGTTGTCAGCCCACGTTTCTGCCCACAATGACGCCTTACGGTCGCCATCGACCGCGTATCCCTCAAAATAATTACTGTTAAAGGTGGACGACGCGCTGACGGATGCACCTGCTGATGGAAGGGCGACGTTCTGCCGCTCGACCCCCGGGATGGACGAGGTAGCAACGCTGACAGACACTGCCGCCGACGTTGTCGTGAATCCCCTGTTGTCGGTCGCCACTGCTGTCAGCGCGTAAGCGCCTGCCGGTACACCCTGCCAGGTTGCCGCGTACGGGTTCGTCGTGTCGCTTCCAATCAGGCTTCCGTTTGCGTAGAAGTCGACCTTGGTGACAGTTCCGTCTGGGTCGCTTGCCGTCGCGTTGACCGCTGTTGTCGCGGGCGCGGTGAATTTCGAACCGTTCACCGGAGACGTCAAGGCCACGGTCGGAGGAATGTCGCCGCCTGCGTCGAGTGCCGCGATGAACAGGTTCAAACGACCATCCGAGGCGACGATCCCGCTCCAGGGCGCCAGTTGATCGGCGCTGCTCATGAGCAGCGCTTTCGTGCCCGATACCGTCAGTGCGGGCTTGATCGCGCTCAACAAGGCCGCCGCTCCCGCGACATGAGGCGCGGCCATGCTGGTGCCGCTCTTCAACACATAACCTGACAATCCGGTACTGAGGATGGATACGCCTGGAGCCGCTAGATCAACAGTCGTCGCACCGTAGTTGCTGAAGCTCGCCCGATTGTCGAGAGAGTCGGATGCGGCGACAGAGACGATGCTGGCGGAATCGAGGCTCGCAGGGTCGAAGGGATTCGTATCGGTGTTGGTGTTCTGGTTCCCTGCGGCGAAGGCATTCAATATCCCGGCGGTGCCGGCAGCGTTGATGGCGGTTTTCATCGCTGACGGGAACGGTGAGGAGAGCCTGAGACTGCCCCAGCTGTTGCTGCTGGCCCTGATATTGACGCCCTTCTTTTTCAGCTTCGTGATGTACTCAAAACACTCAATCGCGCCAAAGTCGGTGCCGCTTCCATCAGCGCCCATGAACTTGCACGGGAGTATCTTCACGTTCCAGTTCACGCCTGCGACACCGACCGCGTTGTTGCCGACGGCTCCGATCGTGCCCGCCGTGTGCGTGCCATGCCCGTGGTCGTCCATTGGATCGCTGTCGCCATTCTCTGTGTCGATCCCGTACACGTCGTCCACATATCCATTGGCGTCGTCGTCAATCTTGTTGGCGGCGATTTCACTGGGATTGCGCCACATGTTCTGGGCGAGATCGGGGTGGTTGTAGTTGACACCGGTATCGAGGTTTGCCACGACAACCTCAGACGCACCGGTCGAGAGCGACCATGCCGACGGTGCTTGGATTTTCGAAAGTCCCCAGAGGCTGTTGCTTGTCCAGTACGGATCGTTCGGCACCGCCGTAATCTCGCGGATGTAATTCGGCTGCACCGCTACGACATCGGGATCGTTCTGAAGCGCTGCGATGTCTGCATCCATTCGTGCCGTGTCCAGAACTCGAACAAGCTGAATTGCCAGACTATCGATGCTGCGCAACACGCGAGCGCCTCGAGTGGCGACGATCGCATCGCGCCGCGCCCGTGCTGCCTGCGGCCTGAACTGTACGATTACTTCATTCGTGACGCTGCGAACCGCCTGCCCGGCCGGCTGTTGACCGGCAGCCGTGACAAACAAGCCGACCGCGCACACACACACACCGAAAACCATCTGGCGCAGAGAATGCGTCATGGTTGAGGGTCCCCTATCTACGGTCGATCGTTACGAGTATTTCGCTGAGGGGAGCACTTACAAAGCTGGAGGGTGATTGAGTATACCGCGGGCAAAAAAAAAGCCAACACTTATTTACGCCGAGGCACCGGCTCAGTGCCGACTTGCGCACTTCAGTGAATCCAGTGTCGCAGTGAGACCTGCGGCAAGGCTCACGTCGCAGCGCCATCCCAGGCGCGTCTTCGCCTTGGCATTGGAGTAACGCAGAGAGTTCCATGACGCATTGGCTCGATACGGCGTGAGGATAGGTGGCAGCTGGCCGTTCGAGAAATTTGAATATGCGGTATACAGACGTGCCAGCGGCGCGACGGACCATAGCGGCAGGACAATCGTTCGAACAGGGCCAACACGCTTGCGCTGCTCTCGTATCAGTTGCGCACCGGTCGGCAGTTCGTCATCGGTCACGTTGAACGATTCTCCGTCGATGGCCGGCGCCGTCACTGTCCTCACGAGCGCATCCGCACAGTTGTCGACGTAGGTATAGGGAAGCGGCTGATGTCCTCCCATCCGTACAAGGATGGGACCAACTTTTATTCCGACTCGGGCGCTCAGGCATTCTCTTCCGGGACCGTAGATCATCCCAGGCCGGACGACGACGAGCGGTAGCCCCCAGTCGGCGCGCGCGCCCCAGCACACCTGTTCCTGGGTAATCTTGCTGAAGGTATAAGGATCGCGATTGTGAGGTTTGGGGTCGAGTGGCACCGACTCATCGAGAATGGCGCCCCCTTTGAGATGTGAGGTGCCATAAACGGCGATCGAACTGACTAGAACGAACCGTTCGCACGGGTGTTCCCTTACCGCACGCAGCAGCGTTCGAGTTGCCACAACATTGGTCGAAAACAAGGCAGCAGCGGAGCCCGACAATGAAGAGGCAATGTGCAAGCCGACAGGCGCGTTGGCGACCAATTGGCGACAGGCCTCGAGGTCGTTCAACGAACCGCTCATGATGTTGAGGCGAGATCGATCGATCGGCGGAACCGAGCCAGCCAGTTCTCGCGCCGCCTGCATACTCCGCACGAGACAATGTACAGAATGCCCGGCGGCAAGGAGTCGTTTGACGACCGCCTGTCCCAGAAAACCCGCACCGCCTGTTACCCAGACGTGCTTAGCGTTCACGACACCGCTTTCGGCTGCCCCAGAATATCCGCATCACTCGTGGTCATTGACGGAGAACTGAGTGCCGTGTAATGAAAGATTGCGTCCATGATGTTCGCGACGCGTTGGATCTCATCGTACGGAATCGGCGGAGCATCGGCCCTGCGTGCGGCGAGATAGAATGCGCTGAACAGGTTCCGCATGCCTGCGAAGTAGTGAAGATCCGATCTCACGAACCGGGTCACCGCGCGAATGGTGTGGCGTGCTGCCTCGAGACCCTGGCGGACAGGAATCTCGAGGCGGCCGAATGCTCCCGGTAGTTGTGCGACCCGTATGTTTCGGACGATCCCTGACTCAAAATCCACTTCGAGCCCGGAGCGAGTGCCGTAGATCCGAACCAGACGTTGCGACGGCTTGCCGCGGCTGAGGAGCGTGATGTTTGCTGTGACAGCCGTTCCCCTCAGGGCCACCCGTAATTCCGTCGGCATCGGGAACTCGGCGGTCGCGCCAAATGATGTTGCGATCAAGTCCGGGTGCTCGTCGAGCAGGAATGGTGTCACTTTGCAGATAGCATGCGAGATCACGTTGTGGAAGATCCCTCCGGGGAGCCGATGAATCCAGTGATGAGGATCTGTCTGAATCAGACGTCCGAAGGGCCCTCCCGGATCGTACCCCTGGTGTGAATCAATGTGGGCGGGTGCTCCTATCTCGCCCGCCCGAATTCGTTTCAGCGCTTCCAGCCAGACGGGGTCGAACAGGTGATCGTGCCCGGCACAGACGAGCCTGTTGCGAGTCCTTGCGAGTTCGAGGATGTTCCGCGTCTCTGCAGCATCCACTGCGAACGGCTTCTCGACATACACGTGCGCTCCGTGCTCCAGACAGACGGCGGCGAGCGTGGCATGTGTGTGGGGAGGTGTGGTGATGTGCACCACGTCTGGACGGATCTCCTCCAGCATGCGTCCGATATCTTCGTACCGATGTGGGATGTTCCAGCGGGCAGCGGCCTGATATGCGAGATCGGGCTCCCGATCGCACACGACGACGGCATTGGCGCCGTCGATTTTCGCTATTTCCTGCAGGTGCGCATCAGCAATTTGCCCACACCCGACGACCGCGATGCGCAGAGTGCCTGGACTACCGGATTCCATGTTGCAACTGCGTCACCGTCAGCAGATCCACGAGATTGGCTACTACGACGGAAGAAAATTTTCGAGCGTCGGGAACAGTGCCTTCACAAATTCCACCGCTCTCGCTTCGGCCTCCGCGTCGCTCGAGTCGGTTCCCATGCGGGGGCTGGTGACGCGCACGAGCGCTGCGTCAGACCTGTTGAGGCGGGCCGCGTCGTACACCATGAAGATCTTGCTGCGGTATTCGTTGGCGATTACGCGCCCGTGGCTCTGATACCAATACAGGACCACCTGCTGTTCGAGCCCCTTTTCGATCACGTATCGGTTGACGACGATCTCCTGCGGCACGCCGGCGTGATCGACGACCGTGATCGGCAGATACGACTTGGAGAGCGGCTGCCATCCCGCGCCAGGCAGGCAGTTCAGCGGTGAGTGTATCGTGTCGCCCTGACGCTGGCTCTTGTAGTACCCGATGTAGAGCCCGACGTAGGTGTTCTGCTGGCGATAGAAGCGGCTCAGATAATCGTCGGCGCCGAGCACTTTCAGAATTTCCTCGGTGAACGGCTCTGTGTTCTGCCCCTGCCATGCACCGTGCTGAAACGGGAACTCCGCAAACGGCGCGCGAGGGGGGACCTCTTCGGTTCGCGACGCCTTGGCGATGACCGCGGCGCCGAGCAGAAGACACACACCGAGGATGCCAATCCGCGTAATCACTGTTGACTCCCTGTCATGGCGGGCGCGTACAGCCCGGGGCGGGCGATCGGTTCAGGCATCAGCCACCGAAGCAGGCGGATGATCCCGAACAGCATCGCGAACGCGGCGATGAAAACAATCCAGCCGGAGAAGGAATGAAAAAAGCCTTCGGCAGCCGCGGTGCCGTAATAGTGTGCGGCGATGCCGGTGCCCGCCACGCGAAATGCGTTGGCGACGATGGCGACCGGGATGGAGCTCAGCGCGATAGCGATCCGTACGGTCGGGCGCGGATCGGTGAAGTAGCCAAACACGATCGCCAGGGTCAGCAGCGACACGAGCGATCGAATTCCACTGCAGGCCTCCGCGACTTCGAGCGTCGTATTGGCGAGAAAGATGATGTTGCCCTCGCGAAGCACCGGGATGCCGAACGCCGCCACCGAGGCTTCTCCGAACTGCGAGGCCACGAGCTGCAGCGGAAACACGATCTGATTGAACAGAATCGCGGGAATCGGGATCATCAGAAGCAGCACGCCGAGCGGAAAGGCCAGCATTTTCAGATGCCGCCATCCCAGCACGAACAGGAGGCCGCCGACGATCGTGCCGATCATCGCGATGCGGCTCAGGAACAGCTCGGCGCCAAGCAGTCCGACGAGCAGCACCACAAAGCTGCCGGCGAGGATCACCAGGCCGAACCACGATCTCGAGACGGGCGTCGCGATGAGCTGCTGGCGGCGTTCCCACGCGAGATAACCGGCCAGCGGCGGAATCAGATAACCGTGTGAGTAGTTTTCGTTGATGCCCCAGTCATACACGAGCTTGGTGATGACGGGCCAATACAGCAGCGCGAAGCCGCCGATGGCCACGGCCAGGGCCGCATAAAGACGAGTTTTATTTGACGTCGTAAACACCCCCCTGGCTGTCAGCAAACCGCTCGCCGTCCGATACGATTCGACAGCGGTGGCGGTGTGTCCGCTAGAATCGCGCCATCACATGGCGGTCGATGACCACTGCAAACCTAGTGGTTGCTTCAGGTTACGTCGTTGTATCGGCCGGTGAACAAGAAATCATAACGTACGGGATAGGGCCGTCCCAAGGGGATTTGTCATCGGAATGAGTCTGCCGAACCGCACAGGTTGGGCGGCAATTGGAAGTATTTAGTCGTCTAATGAGTAGACTTTTGTGGTCCGCCATTTGTGCGATCAAGTGCAATTTGTGTCTAAACGACTCTCTATAAGAGGGTTAGCATGTTATGGGCGGGAAAGTTATAGCCGGAAGGGGGTTTGCTGTATAAGCAGACTCAAGTATTCCTTGAAGGAGCTACAAATGTTTCGTTTGAGTTGTGCGGCGTTGCTCTCGTGCTCGATTCTGGTACTCGGCTGCTCGAAAGACCCTGAAGTGGCCAAGCGCGAATATGTGAGCAGCGGCGATAAATATGTCGCAGAGAAGAAATACGCGGAAGCGGTCGTCGAATACCGAAACGCGATTCAGCAGGATCCGAAATTCGGGGAGGCGCGCTACAAGCTCGCCGAAACCTATGTCCAGCTGAACCAGCCCGCCGAGGCATTCCGCGAATACGTCCGCGCCGCCGACCTCATGCCTGAAGACGTGCAGGCGCAGCTCAAGACCGCGCGCATGCTTCTCGCCGGCGGACGGTTTCTCGATGCGCAGTCGCGCGCCGAAAAGGCGCTGGCGCAGGATCCCAAGAACGTCGACGCGCAGCTCATCAAGGGAGCGTCGCTCGCCGGCATGAAGAAGCTCGACGAAGCGGTCGGGCAGATCGAGTCGGCGATCGAGGCGGAGCCGCTGCGCGTGGGATCGCACCTCGACCTTGGCATGCTCGAATCGCTGCGCGGCAACAAGGAGGCCGCAGAGGCGTCGTTCAAGCGTGCCGTCGAATCGGATCCGAAATCGGTGCAGGCGAACCTCGCTCTCGCGAACTTCTACTGGATGAGCGGTCGCCCGGCCGAGACCGAGTCGATCCTCAACGAGCAGTCCGCGCGCGACCCGAACAACGTGCAGGTCAACCGCGCGATTGCCGCGTTTTACCTGGCGACGGGAAAGGCGCCGCAGGCCGAGAAGCCGTTGAAGGCCATTCTCGAGGCCACCAAAGAAGACTCGGCGCGGCATCGGTCTGGCCGAATATTACCTGGCGATGGGCCGCCGCGAAGAAGCGCGCGCGCTCATGCAGACGGTTGCCGCCGGCACCATCGGAAATGGCGTCGCTCGCGACGGTGCGGCTTGCCGCCTTTGCCGTGCTCGAAGGCCGCCGCGCCGAAGGCTTCAAGCTGATCGACGAAGCGCTGCAGAAGAATCCGAAAAATCACCTGGCCCTGCTGGCCAGGACCGACATGTTGTTGCAGGACCGGAAGATGGACGAAGCGCTGGTCGCGGCGAAAGAAGCGCTCTCGTCCACGCCAACGCCGATGGCGATCAGCCAGCTCTTCCTCGGCCGCGTGTATCTCGGGCGCATGCAATACACCGACGCCACGGCGGCGTTCAACGAAGCGGTTCGCCTCAATCCGCGGCTGGCCCAGGCGCATCTCCAGCTCGCGCGCGTGCATCTCATGACCGGCAAACTGAACGAGGCGGTCGCCTCGTCGGAGGAAGCCTTGAAGCTTCAGCCGAACAGCCGCGAAGCGCACCTGCTGACGGCGCGGGCACACCTGGCCAAAGGTGATGTGGCGGCCGCCGAGAGGCCGATGCGCATTCTGCTCCAGGCCGATCCGAAGTCGGGCATCGTGCACGCGCAGAACGGCATGCTGCAGCTTCTGAAGAAAAACGAGAAAGAAGCGCGGGCGGCATTCGAGCGTGCGCTGATCCTCGAGCCCAATCAGGCAGACGCGTTGTCGACGCTGTCAGCGATGGATCTTCGCGCCGGCAATCGTGCCGCGGCCCGCGAACGCATCGAACGTCGTGTGAAGGCCGAGCCGGAAAACGCGGGCCTGCGCATGCTTGCGGCCCAGACCTATATGGGCGCGGGCGATCTCGACAGCGCGGAGCGTGCACTGCGCGAGGCGATCAACCTCGACAGCTCGAACCTGATGGCTTACGGCATGCTCGGGCGGATCTACGGAGCCCAGCGCCGGTTCGATCAGGCGCGGGCCGAGTTCGAGGAGATGGCCAAGCGCATGCCGAAGTCGGTGGGCCCTCCGACGATCATCGGCATGATCCACGAGATGCAGAACAACAAGGAAGAGGCGCGCAAGGACTATGAAAGAGCGCTGGCCATCGACGCCAACGCCCCGGTTGCCGCGAACAATCTCGCCTGGATGACCGCCGAACAGGGCGGGAACCTCGATGTGGCGCTGCAGCTCGCGCAAACGGCCAAATCGCAGCTGCCCGATCGCCCCGAGGTGGACGACACGCTCGGCTGGGTGTACTACAAGAAAGGGCTGGCGACGCTCGCCATCTCGTCATTCCAGGCCAGCATCGAGAAGGACGGGCGGAACCCTAGCTATCACTACCATCTGGGTCTCGCGTACATGAAGAACGGCGACAAGGACAAGGCGCGTGAATCGCTGAAGATGGCCTTGACGCTGAACCCGAAATTCGACGGCGCGGCCGACGCTCAGAAGTCGCTGGCGAGCTTGTAAAGGCGACAGGAGATCGCTGTCTCACCGCAAAGACGCGGAAACGCCGGGAATCTCACCACAGAGAACACAGAGAGCACGGAGAAGAAAGTAGAAAGTGAAAAGTAGAAAGTGAAAAGTAGAAAGTAGAGGATTGCATGACCATGCGGATTCTCGCTGTGTTGTCGAAGGCTCCGACTTTCACTTTCACTTTCTTACTTTCTACTTTTTACTTTCCACTTTCTATCCACACCCCTCGCTGGCCAGGCACCATGGACACCCTCGCTGACTCCGGACGGCAAACCCGATCTGCAGGGTATGTGGTTGAACCAGAGCGCCACGCCGCTGGAACGTCCGAAGGAGTTCGCTGGGCGCCCGCTCCTGACAGACGAGGAAGTTGCCGAATTCAAACGGCGGGCGGAGCGGATCTTCAACGTCAAGACCGATAGTGATTTCCCCGGTGGCGACAATTTCTTCCAGGCCCTGATGGCGAATCCAGATCGGTACGCCAGTACTACAGCGACCGGGAGCGCAACGGTCATGATCGAACGCACGATCGAGCATCGAACGTCGCTCATCATGGATCCGCCAGATGGGAAGATGCCTGGGATGACGCCGGATGGGCGGGCGCGATTCGAGAGAACGCCTCCACCGACGGCGGCCGGGATGAAGCACCCTCCGGCCGGCCCCGCAGACCTGAGCAATGCGCTGCGTTGCATCACCTACGGCACGCCGCGGGTGGGCCTGCAGAACATCAACGCCGCGGGCCCGATGGGCTACTACCAGATTCTGCAGACGCCGGGCTACGTGACGCTGACGCTCGAGGCGATTCACGAGACCCGCATCATCCCGCTCGACGGCCGTCCACATCTGCCGCAGAGCGTGCGGCTATGGAGCGGGGATTCGCGCGGCCGTTGGGAGGGAAACACGCTGATCGTCGACACCACCAACTTCTCGCCGAAAAGCAATTTCATGGGCGCCGCCGAAAACCTTCACATCATCGAGCGGTTCACGCGCGTGGCCGAGAACACGCTCCAGTACGAAGTGTTGGTAGACGATGCGACGACCTGGACCAAGCCGTGGACGGTCATGATTCGCATGAATCGGACGCACGACAAGATATACGAATACGCCTGCCACGAAGGGAACTACACCACGATGGAAGGCATTCTCGGCGCGGCCCGCGCCGACGAAGCCGCAGGCAGGAAATAGTCTACCAGTCGCTCGCGTGTCGCATCTGTGGTTAGCCTTACCATCGCGCCGTCGCGTTTTGGTGTTCGTGTCTTCGTGCCTTCGTGCCTTCGTGTCTTCGTGGTTTTGCCTTCGTGGTTTTACTTCGTGGTTTTCAGTTTGGCCTGCAGCTCCTTCACATCGCCCCGCTCGCTGAGCTTCGGATCGAGTTCCACCGCGCGCGCGAGCGATTTGCGCGCGGCGTCGAGCTCGCCGAGCGCTGTTTTGACGACGGCGACGTGGAATTGCACTTCTGAGTTGCTCGGCGCGTCAATTCCTGCCTGGAGGAGATATTTGTCCGCCGCCGCGTTGTCTCCGAGCAGGTGATGGATCCAGCCCATCGTGTCGGCGATCTGCGCCTTGATGGCGGCGATGTTGTATCCGACGGGCGCGAAGGGCAGCACGTTGGGCGGCGTGCCTTTCCTCGCCGCCACGGCGTATCCAAGATCGAGTGTCAGCTCGACTTTGTTGTCGTGCGAGATGCTGTATGCCTTCTCCGCAAACGGCAGCGCCTCTTGCGGCTGTTGTTTGCCTACCGCGAGCGCGTACGCCAGATTGTTGAGCGAGCGTACGTCGTTCTGCGCCGTCGAAAGAATGGTCCGGTAGCGCTCGATCGCGCGGTCGTGCTGGCCGGACACGTCATAAATCGTCGCCAGCACGAAATGGGCGGCGTTCAATCCCGGCTCGAGTTCCGTCACACTTTCGAGGGCTTTCGCGGCGCCCTCCAGATCGGAATGAAGCAGCCTGGCGCTCGCCTTCAGCATCAAGCGGGAAATCTCCGGGCGGACGTCGTAGGAGGCGAGCACGGCAACGCGCCGCTCCGAAAACAACGCCGGCAGCTCCGTTTCGGGATCGACGGCCGTCGAAAACTCCTCGGTGGATTTCTGGAACGGCGAGCACAAGGGATCGCCGATGATGACGTTCTGCCAGCTCAGAAACGGCGTGGCAAGGTAGAACGACTCGGCGAGATTGAATCCCGCGACATAGCCTGGAAACAGAATCTGCGGGCGCGCGCTGCCGTCGAGGAACGGCTCGGCGACGTGCCCCGATACGCCGGTGACCCCGGCGCGAATCAGATCGCCGGTGAGCGACTGCGGCGATCCTTCGAAGTATGTCGGCCTCTTTCCCCACTCGCCGACCGTCCAGGCCTCGGGCGGCTCCTTGAACGTGCGCGCGTCGGTGCTGACGAACATGCCGGCGAGCGCGCCCTTCGCAAACGTCACGTCGGCCCGGCGCGCCCGAATAGCCGGGTCGTTCGATCCCCACGAGTAATATCCGAGAGCCGGCGCCTTCTCCGACACCGGTGCCTTACTCTCCTCGAGTACGACACGGCCCTTCAGGCCCGCCTCCGACAACCGCTCCGCCGCGCCGACGAGCCAGGTGTCACCCACTCTGTTTCCCAGCAGGCTCGCACGCTGATCGAGCACGAAGACGCCCTCGCGCGCCGGTGCCGCCGCGCGATCGACGAGCGCGATCGCGTCCTCCACGGTGAAACCGTCGAGCCGTGTGACGAGGAAGATGTCGTGGTCGGCGTGTGAAAATCGCGCGGCCTCGCTCAGAGGCCGATCGCCGAGATAGTACGGGTTGCTGATTCGTCCCGCCGGGGGCGACGGAATGCCAAGGAGCCTTCGATACAGCAGCGTGAGCTCTGAGTCCACGCTCGCGACCGTGCCTTCAACGCCACCGGTGCCGCGGACCCGCAGTGGAATACCCTTCGTGAGAACGATGTACAGAATCCGATCTTGTGTGGCCTGCCTGGTGAGAACTTCCGATATCGGCCGTTCGATTTCGTACTCGTAATACCCCCGCTCCATCTCATCGGCTTCCTTCGTTGTCAGCCGAACGACGTTCTCTGCTGGAACGTTGCGTTTTGAGACGTAGTACTCGCCGATGCGCACCGAGGCGGGACTCGTTTCGTTGATCACCACCATCACGTTGGCGCTGCTCTGGGCCTGCGGCCGGCATCGCCGTAAGGGTCAACGCGAATATTTGCAGAAGGAAAACAGGTCGAAACATGGATCGAGTGTACGACGATTTCCCCGCTGCATCCCAGCACAAGAACGTAACGCGGCTTGCAGAATCGTGCGGGTTTCCGGGCCTTGCGTCAATCTGAGTAATTCGAGCGAACCGCGCCTAATCGTTTGAATTCAGCATATTAGCGCCCACTGGTGAACTGCGTTCGTTGCTGGCGCTGGCTGTGCCTCATTCGCATACAGCGACCATGACGTCCGTGAAACGTTTGAGCCCGATGGAGATATCCGAAAGTTTCTGGCTTGCACAGCCGAAAGTATCCGGGTACTATGTCGGCCTTAGTTTCTGTAAGGCAGTTCCCCCGACTGTCGAAGTTGCAAAATCCGGTAATTCGAAGACGACTCATCCAGAACGTTTTGGTCCTTGTTGCGTTCAGTTAGCAGAAATTTCCGGGATTTCGGCTAGCCGAATTCGACCTGCACTGAGGAAGGGGGGAGTGCCTTGTGCTCAAGCTACTTGAACGAACCGTCGCATCGCTCGATCAACGGTTGATTCTTCTGGCCCCGGATGCCAGCGTTCCGGAATTTTTTCAGAACGTCGACCACGATCCCGCCGGCCATCAACGGCTCGTCCGCGAAATGCAGCGTCTTCGCGGCAGGATTTACGTCGGCGACGGTGCGCTCGGCCGCGAGCAGCTGACGCCGGACGGCCTCCACGACACGACCGAAGATCATAAGAGCTGGCATCTGCTCATGGTCGATCGCGCTCGCCGCGTCACGGGATGTGCGTGGTATCTCGAACATCCGAGCGACGTCCGCGCGCGCGATTTGCGCGTCCGCAACTCTCCGCTCGCCCGCATGGCCGAATGGCGAGGCAAGCTCTGGAAGGGCGTAGAGGCCGAGCTCAAACGCGCTCGCGCGGCACAGCTCAACTATGCGGAAGTTGGCGGCTGGGCCGTATCCGAGCAGAGCCGGTGCAGCTCCGAAGGACTCGTGCTCGCGCTTGCGGGTTACAGCCTCGGCCGGATTTGTGGCGACTGTCTCGGAATTACCACCGCAACAGTGCGCCATTGCTCGTCGTCCATTTTGCGGCGCCTCGGCGGCGCGCCGCTGCAGTCCGAAGGTGGCTCGATTCCCTCGTATTACGACCCGCGCTATCGGTGCGAGATGGAGATTCTCCGGTTCGATTCGCGCAGGCCAAACCCGAAATACAATGAGCTCATCGAGCGGCTGCGTGAAAAGATGGCGAGCGTTCCCGTTATCGCGCTGTTCGGCGGCAGAGAACTTTGCGTCGCCGTATTACTCGAACGCCGAGGCGATCGCCGGCTAACACTCAACGCATCACATGACGATGCCGGCCGCTACGGCCCCTGCGCCTGCGGTGTCGGCTGCTCTTGCAGAGTGGCGGTCTGCAATAGGCTCCGCCCATGTTTCGACCGCCGCCGACGAGCTCCGCGCGGCAGGCGCCGCGACGTTCCCGACGCGCGCGGTAGTCATCGCCGTCATCCGCCCGGCGAACACGCAGGAAGTCCAGGAGTGCGTCCGCATTGCGAACCGCTTCAAGGTGCCGCTCTATCCCATCAGCACCGGGCGCAACTGGGGATACGGCTCGCGCGCTCCAGTGCGCGACGCGGTCATCCTCGACCTCGGCCGCCTGAACAAAATAATTGACCTCAACGAGGACCTGGCCTACGTCACGGTCGAGCCGGGCGTCACGCAGCGGCAGCTTTACGAGCTGTTGCGCGAGCGAGGGTCGAAGCTGTGGATGGACGCCACCGGCTCGAGCCCTGAGTGCAGCATCATCGGCAACACCCTGGAGCGCGGCTTCGGGCACACGCCGATGGGAGAACACGCGAACCACGCGTGTGGCTTCGAAGTCGTTCTCGCTTCCGGCGAGCGCATCGAGACCGGCTTCGGCAGGTTTGGCAACCCGCGCACGGCGTCGGTCTCGCGCTGGGGCGTTGGCCCGTCGCTCGACGGCCTCTTCGCCCAATCGAACTTCGGCATCGTCACGCGAATGACGATCTGGCTGATGCCCGCGCCCGAACGCTACTGCGCGTTTTTCTTCCAGTCGGAAAGCGATGTCGGGATACTCGTCGATGCCCTGCGGCCGCTGCGCCTGGACGGTACGCTTCGCAGCGTGGTGCACATCGGCAACGACTACAAGATTTTTTCGAGCAGCGGTCAATATCCCTGGAATGAAACCGGCGGGCAGACGCCTTTGTCGCGCGAGGCCGTCTTACGCTTGCGCGCGAAGGCGGGAATCGGCCGCTGGAACGGCTCCGGCGGGTTGTACGGCAGCCGCGCACTGGTGCGCGAGGCGCAAGCGGCGTTGAAGACGGCGTTGTCCGGCAAAGTGACCCGGCTGCGGTTTGTCGACGAGCGCACGATCTCCTGGATGCGCCTCGTGGAAAAGCCGATGGCGGCGCTGACCGGCAGCGGATATCTCGGGCGCGCGCTGCGCGTCGTGCCGCCTCTGCTCGGCCTGTTGAAGGGGCAGCCGACGAATGAGTTTCTCGCGAGCGCCTACTGGCGCAAGAAGACGCCGCCGCCCGTGAATCCGGATCCCGATCGGGATGGCTGCGGATTGCTCTGGTCGAGCCCTGTTTCGTCGAGCCTGGGCAGCGACGCTCAGGCCGTTGCCGACATTGCCGAATCCGGCCTGCTCGCCCACGGTTTCGAGCCGTTGATTTCCGTGTCGATGATCAACGAACGCTCGACCATATCCACCATTTCGCTCACCTACGACAGGGAAGTGCCCGGAGAAGACGAACGAGCCGTCGCGTGTTATCGCGACGTCACCGGCAAGCTGCTGGAAAAAGGTTATCCGCCGTACCGCGCGAATACAGCGGCCATGGACGCCGCCGGACTGTCAGGCCCCTACGGCGACGCGATCCGCGCCTTGAAGCGGGCCCTCGATCCGAACGGAATCATCGCACCAGGGCGGTACGAGTGACCCGCGCAAAGCCGAGCCATAAAAAAAGCCGCGCCCGGGATGTCCCGGACGCGGCTTCTTCAGGAGCCTTCTTTTTACTTTCTACTTCTTACTTTTTCTTACTTTCTACTTCTTACTTTCTACTTCCTTACGCCTGCGCAGCCTTCTTGGCCTTGCGGCGGCGGTGAGCTGCCAGGAGCGCCGTGCCGGCACCGAAGGTCAGCAGCGTCGCCGGTTCCGGAACCTGGCTCGGAATGATGGAGACGACGAATTCGGCGTCGTAGCCCGCAGTGATCTCACCGTCGGCAGCGAAGTCCGCGAATAGGTCAGCAATCGACTGGTTTGTGAATGTCGCGGTGTAGCTGCCGATGAAGTTGCTGATTTCGCCGGTCCCGTTCGGTCCGGTCGTGTCCTGGACAGTTCCGTTCACGCCCATCTGAACGGTCGTGTCGAAATTGCCGGTCGTGGTGTTGAAGGTCTGGAAGATGTTGAACGGGCGGCCCGGCTGAAAGCAGGTTGCGGGATCGCACGCCGCGATGCCCGTGAGCGTGAAGCTCAGGCCCGGATCCGCGTCGAACGTCAGGAAGTTCGCGAGCGGCGGGAAGCCAGCCGGCCCGGGCGGCTGCGCGAGCAAGTTGAGGTCGAGCGCGTTGCCGAACGACAGCGCCAGGTAATCAAAGTAGTCGGAGTTCGTATCGGGCAGCACGATGAACTCGTTGCCGTTCGGTCCCGTGACGAAGTCGATGTCCGTGGCATCGACCCTCACAATACCCGCAATGCTCAAATCACCGGCGATCGGGACTGCCTGCGCGGTCGTGGGGAGGATTGCCAAGCTTGCTACTGCCAGTGTCATTAGTATGGTTTTTTTCACGTTCGTCAGGCTCCTTGAGTGCGTCATACGTTCGTTCCTCCCTAGATCCAATCGTCGTCTGTCGGCTTTCATCTAAGCACATCCGATGCCCGCCTCGCACGGTCGTTAGCGAGTTCGGGCGGACTTCATAAACTGCTGATAACAAAAGGCTTAATAATTACCATTTTCGTGTGTCTCAGCATAAGTCACACGACAAAGTCTCCCCTGCGGCTGACCAAAGACCGTGACACGCTAACCTCACTCGTTTTTGCACATATTTTCGGAGACTTTTAGAGGCGGAGCGGAGGAGCAGCAGTGGGAACACCAACTGTCTTACTTCACTGCGGATTCGACGAGAGATGTAGCGCGAACGACCCTCCAGCGGCGTCAATTGCCGCGCTGGTGCGAGCTGCCGCTTCTCTATAACTCGTGTTTTCGAGCACCCGCATCATCGCTTCCCGGGCGCGGCGCGCCTTCAAGTTCGACAGCGTCAAAGATTCACCGCAGCGGTGCCATTCTGGGAAGTAATGGTGGAGCGCGTGATACCGCGCCCACAGTCGGTCCACGGGCCGCCCGGCGGGTCGATCGAATCTTCGAGCTGCGAGTGGACGGCCCTGGCAAACGCCAGAACGATGGCCGCGTTCCAGAAGGATGGCGATTTCCCAGCGGCGCATCTTGCATAGCGGGCAGCCGATGGCGGCGCTGCTCCAGTAGATCCATCCAGAAGGTCCAGGGTTTCGGGAGATGAAGGTCGGCTACCAGCGCGTGGGACACCGGCTCGCGGACGTCGCCCCCGGCAACGGCAATCTCAACATTCGTCATGCGTCAACGGGTGAGCGCGGGGATGTTCGGTTTGAACCGACGAACGTTATTTTACCAGACGTCCCCGGCAGCCACACTCTTGGTTATCGGCTCTGCGGGGCGGCCCAGCAGGGTCGTAATCGCGTCGAGCAGCTGGTGGTCGGCAATGGGGCGAAGCAGGAATTGCGCACGCTGGCGCCGGGCTTCGGCTTCGAGCACGGGATCGGCGATGCGGCTGGTGACGAGGGTGGCCATCTCCGGATGTTCGGTGCGCCCCCAGAGGACGAGGTGCAGGCCGTTATAAGGCCCCAGGCGCAGATCTGTAATCAGGAGGTCCGGGTGCTCGGCAATGAGCATGGCCCTTGCGTCCTCGAAATTGCGCGCTGACCGGACTTGATAACCCGCTGCTTCGAGCAGCAGAACCGTGCTGGTCCGATCGCGAGTATCGCCGTCCACGACCAGAACCATTTGCTGAGTCGGCATTCCCATAACCTCGGAGATGGCTGCCGAAGATGCACGAGTGGGGCCAGAAAAGCAAGCGTCGTGATTTACGTCATTTCAGGGATTTTCAAAGGACACAGGGTTGTAAATTCGAGCAAAGTGAAAAAGTCAGCGTCAATAGGCAGCCTTTTTGGTGCACAATGCTCACAACGATCGGCCGCGCGTTCCACAACTTAGTCGCAGTTTCGGCAGACATTGGACAAGTTAGCCGATCACTTTTTGAGATTCATTCAGAATCCGAAGGCGACTCCACAGCACTCCACGTATGACGATCCAGGCTCAACTTATCGGCCACAGCAATGCCACCCGGCGCGTGCGCGAAGAAGTCGATTGCGCCGCGCACACCGACGCGAAAGTGCTCATCACCGGCGAGAGCGGCGTCGGCAAAGAAGTCGTCGCGCAGCTCGTGCATCACCGGAGCCGCCGCGCAACGGGCAAGCTCATCGCGATCAATTGTGCCGGCGTGCCCGACTCGCTGCTTGCGTCGGAGTTGTTCGGCCACATGCGCGGCAGTTTCACCGACGCGTACAGAGACAAGCAGGGGTGGCTGGAGCAGGCGCATCGCGGGACGATCTTCATGGACGAAGTCGGCGAGATGAGCCTGCAGATGCAGGCGATTCTCCTGCGCTTCCTCGAGACAGGCGAAATTCAGCGCGTCGGCTCGGAACGCCGATCGGCCGTCGTCGATGTGCGCATCATTGCCGCCACCAACCGCCGGCTGATAGATCGCGTGGCGACCAACGAGTTCCGCGAAGATCTGTTCTACCGCCTCAATGTCATCCACATCGAAATACCGCCGTTGCGCGAGCGGCGCGAAGACATCAGGCTGCTGATCGATCATTTCATTCAGACGTTCAGCGAGTTGTATCGCGTGAGCCGGCCGACGCTCAGCCCTGATGCGCTCGCGCAGCTCGAGTCGGCGCCCTGGCCGGGCAATGTGCGCCAGCTCAAAAACGTGCTCGAGCGCGTCGTCGTGCGAGCGAAGCGCGAGATGATTACGCCGGCCGATCTTCCGCGCGAAGTGCTCTCGATGTCTGGCAACCGCGCCCGAGGAGGGGATCGGGTTGATGCACAACGCGATCGACGTGGCGTTTGGACGGATGGTGCGCAACGGCGATACGTTCTGGGTGGCGGTGCACGATCCGTTCATGGCGCGGGATCTCACTCGGAGCGACATGCGCGCGATCGTCAAGCAGGGGCTGTCACATACGCGGGGCGGCTACAAAACGCTGGCGGGACTGTTCAACATCCCTGGCGAGCACCGGCGGCTGTTGACGTTTCTGCGGAAATACGATTGTCACTTGCCCGAGCAGGACTTCCGCTCGGTGCCGGCGAATCTTTCGAGAGCAGAAGCGCGGAGAGCGTAGAAGCGAATCAGTACGCCCAGGAGGAACTTTTTACCGGGTGGGAAAATTTTTCCTTGTGGCTTGCTGTCGTTTTTACCTTCAGGTCGCTGGAATCGAAGACCGACTCGCAGTTACGGCAGACCCACGTCAGCGCCACAACCCGTTTTGACGTCAACAATTTACACGCCCATACGAGACTTAGAGCCGAGCAGCGTGGGCACTCGCGTCCTGGGTGTGGACTACGCATGACAAAATCGTCCGCAAGGATGATGCCCGTGTGGTTGATGTTGTCGTGCGGCGTTTACGCGGCCGTCGTAGCCTTCGCGGCTTTGCAGCTTGCGATCGGCGCAGAACGGTTCGGATGGACCGGTATCCTCATGTTTCTGCCGCAGTTACTGTGGGCGATCCCTGGCGTCGTTCTCACTGTGATCGTGCTGTGGCGAAGCTGGAAGTGGGTCTGGCTGCCGCTTGCATTACTCGCCTTCGTCCTTGGCCCGCTCACGGGTTTTCGCTGGAACTCCCAATCAGTTGAGACCGCTGAGACTTTCCGGGTGATGACGTACAACGTGCAGATCTGGCAGCAGCGCCGCAACATCCGCGCGCTGATCGCGGAGATCGAGGAAGCGGAGCCCGACGTGTTGTGCCTGCAGGACGCGCGCGGGGCGATGAACGGACGGCTTGGCGAATTCCTCCACACGTGGCACGTTGCCGGTTTCGGGCAATACGTCATCGCGACGAAGTTCCCCGTCGTTGACTCGGTGGTGGGAGATATCTCTTACGACGGCGAGAGGCACACATACCTGCGCGCGCGCATCGACGTTGGCGACAGGCCCGTGACGATTCTCACCGCGCATTTCGCCACGCCGCGCGACGCGTTGAACGTGCTGCGGACGCCGTCGATGTGGCGCCGGCAGTTCGGAGCGATCAACAAGAACCTCGCGCAGCGGATCAAACAGGCGAACGCCATCGTCCGCGACGCGCGCGCTGTCGAGGGGCCAGTGATCGTGGCCGGCGACTTCAACGCGCCTCCGCAGTCGGTGTTTTCGAAAATGATGGCGGACCTTGGCCTGGTGGATGCGTTTGCAGAGGCGGGGCGCGGGTATGGCTATACGTTCGGGCATACGTTATTGGATCGCCCTTTCATCCGCATCGACAGGATCTTCGTGAGCTCGCATCTCGTTCCGATGCGCACTATCGTCGGCGGCGCGAACGGATCGGATCACCGCCCGGTGATGGCCGATTTAGCGTTCCGGTAGCGATCGTCCATCGCGCTAGTCAGCTTCCGCCCTCGCGGCTATTGCTAATCGCCGGACGTTTCTGATGCGCGACGACGTGGCGATATTCTGCTCGCGGTCCGAACTCGGCACGCCGGGCAAATGCACCTCCGGATCGTTTGTCCCGCGCACGCGGGTTGGGGCCCCATCCCAACCCGGTGTCGATAAGCTCGCCATACGGACACTAACGGACACAAAACGGTTATCAGACACATTTAGGGGCTGTAACCGCTTTGTTATAGTCCACTCCTGCGAGCTTTGCTCATCCGAGGAGAACTGTCTTCATGTCTATAGTTCGAAAGTCGCGTCTCGGCGCGTTTTGTCTTGCCGCGGTCATTGCGGCGGCCTGCGGAAATCCGGAAACGCAGAAGGTCAAGCACCTCGAGCGCGGCAATCAGTACGCGGCTGAAAAGCGCGACGAGTTCGCGCTCGTCGAATATGCCAGCGCTGTCCAGATCGATCCGATGTTCGGCGAGGCGCGCTACAAGCTCGCCGAGACACACGAACGGCTGAACAATCTGCGAGCTGCGTTCCCTGAATACGTCCGCGCCGCGGATGCGCTGCCCGACGACCGCAATGCACAGTTGAAGGCGACGCGCGTGCTGCTGCTGTCGGGGCGCTTCGAAGATGCCAAGGCGCGTGGCGCAGCGCTGCTCGCCAAGAATCCCAAAGACGTCGAGGTGCTTCTCTTATATGCGAATTCCATGGCGGCGCTCCGGGATCCGGAGGGCGCCATTGCCCAGATAGAGGAAGCGCTCAAGGTCAACCCAAACAGCAGCCCCGCATACGTGAGTCTCGGCGCCGTCCAAATGCAGAGCGGCGACGCCAAAGAGGCGGAGGCAGCGTTTCGCAAGGCGATTGACATCGACCCGGCGTCCGTAGACGCGAAGCTCGCTTTGGCCAACTTCATGTGGGCGGCCGGCCGCGCTCCTGAGGCGGAGAGCGTGCTGCGGGAAACGCTCGTCAGGGAACCGCAGCATCTGCTCGCGAACCGCATGCTGGCCGTAATGTATCTCGCGACCAGGCGTGTCAAAGAGGCCGAGCAGCCGCTCAAAGTTGTGGCGGACGTGTCGAAAACGCCGGCCGCCCGCTTTCAGCTCGCCGATTACTACGCGAGCGTCGGCCGGACGAAAGACGCCGCCGATCTGCTGACGCCGCTCGCGTCAGGGCAGTTGACGTTTGCCGATGCCGAAGCCCGCCTTGCCGCTCTTGACTACTCCGAAGGCCGCGTTGCCGAAGCACACAAGCGGCTCGACGCCGTCATTGCGCGAGTGCCGAAATATGCGCCAGTTCTGACGATGAAAGCGCAGTGGCTGATCGTGGAGAACAAGCTTGACGATGCGCTCGCACGGGCGAGGGCTGCTGTGGAAGCGGCGCCCGAATCAGCGCCGGCCCATTTTGCACTTGCTGTCGCGCACGATCGCCGCGGGGAGATCGCCGACGCCATGAAGTCCTACAACGACGTGTTGCGGCTGAACCCGCGCGCGTACGCGGCGCAGATGGAATTGTCGAGGCTGAACCTGGCGCGGGGAAACAAGGCAGACGCCGTGCAGTATGCCGACACGGCTCGGCAGGCGCAGCCGGCGAGCCTCGAAGCGCGTCTGGCGCTCGTGCGAAGCCTGCTTGCCGCGGGCAATTTGACGAGAGCGGAAAGCGAAATCGCCGAACTTCTCAAAGGCGCGCCGAACTCCGGTGCCGTGCATGCGCTGAACGGCGCGCTTCAGGACAGCAGGAAAGATCGCGCCGGCGCGCGGCAATCGTTCGAAAAAGCGCTCGAGCTGTCGCCTGGGCTAGTCGAAGCGATCGGAGGCCTCACATACCTGGACCTGCAGGGGAAGAACTACGAAGCCGCCATTGCGCGGCTCGAGCCGGAAATCGCCAGGCAGCCCAATAACCCTCAGATAATCGCGCTGCTGGCGCGAACCTATGAAGCTGCGGGCGACGCGGCAAAGATGGAGGAGGCCCTCCGGCGCGCGGTTACAGCCGATCCGCGTTTCGCGCCGGGTTACGCGATGCTAGCGCAACTCTACGTGAAGCAGCGGCGGCTCGACGAGGCGCTGAAGGAATTCGAGGGCATCGTCCGGCGCGATCCGTCAGCGGTCGGCGCGCGGACGATGGTGGGATTGCTGCTCGAGGCGCAGGGCAAGCGGGAGGAGGCGAAGAAATCGTACGAGGCGACGGTGACCATTTCCGGGAACGCGCCGGTCGCCGCCAACAACCTGGCGTTCATCTATGCTGAAGACGGCGTCAACCTCGACGTCGCCCTCCCGCTCGCGTTGGCGGCCAAGCAGCGGCTGCCGAATGACGCAAACGTGGACGACACGATTGGGTGGATTCATTACAAGAAGGGTCAGCCGGCGCTCGCCATCGGCCCGTTCCAGGAGAGCCTGAAGAAGCAGCCGGATGCGCCGGAGGTGCTGTACCACCTTGGGATGGCTTACGCGAAGATGGGCGACAAGGCGAAGGCCCGGGAAGCTCTCGAGCGGGCGGTGAAGCTCGACCCGTCGGTCGGCGGAGGTGAGGCTCGGCGGGCGCTGTCCGACGTTTCTTAGCGAGGAAATCCGTCGGAAATGCTTACGAATCGACGGAAACAGATTTGGGCCACTTCCCCAGCATTTTCGGCGCTTGAAAGATCCTCTTGAATTTCCAGCTGAACCGGCGTCGGAAAACTTTACGAATGCCAGGTTGCGGAAACGGAGCCATTTCCACAAGTCGTTGAATATGGAAGATTTACTGCTCTAGCAGAAACGGCACGCACCCTGCACAGCAGACATTGTCGCGAGTCGTTCTCACGCTTGCTCCGGCACTAGGAACATGATGACTACAACATTCAAATCACTGCTCTCGACTCTGGTAATCGCTCTCGTTGTGCTGGTCGCGGCACCTTCTGCCGACGCCGCCAGCATTAGACTTCAGTCCGGTGCTTCCGTCGTCACCATCAACGATGCCGGGGGCAACGACCTGAGCGGAGACCCAGGCGTCGTGGCGTTTGTCGGGTCGGTTGGTGCCTTTCAGTTCAACATTACGTTTGGCGTAACCAAACCCACTTTGGGAACGTCTGGTGATCCCGAGATGGCGATGTACATCAGCGCCAACTCGTTCATCGCCAGTGCGACGCCAGCCACCTTGAACGTTTGGTTCAGCGAAACCGGATTCAGCACTCCTCTTGGCTTGGGCACTGCCGTCGCCGAAGGGGGTGCTTCGGGGGCTTTGACGTACAGCACCTATCAAGGCAACGCACTGTTCAACGAAGGAACCTTGATAACGTCCGACACTACGGCCGGCGGACCCTTTGTCTTTGCCGATACTGGCTTTGTTCCGGGTGGGGCAAGTTACGCTCTCACTCAAAAGGTGACAATCACGCACGGCGTCGGGTTCAACTCCTCGAATTTCATCGGCTCCTTCTCGGTCCCAGACGGCGGGTTCGCGCTCAGCCTCCTCGGCTTTGGACTCATCGGGATCGAAGGCTTGCGTCGCAGGTTCACGCGGTTCTAGCGCCGCATCCATCGCAGACGAAAAAAGGCAGGGCGCAGCCCTGCCTTTTCTTGTGTACGCCAAGAGCGCTGCTGTTTTGCGAAGGACTAGGCGAGGGTCGACTTGATGTGCGTCGGAATCCCTTACACATCCTGAAGCTCGGTTGCACGGCGCTGAGCTTCAGTCAGAACAGCCGAAGCTCTCGCCCCAAATTTCGTTAGCTCGCCGAAAGAGCACAAGCGACACTATTGCTTCTTGACTGTCCTGCAGTGGGGCAAAGATCATGTGCTCTTCCTATGAGCATGCGCGACGCGCGCTGGCCTCCGTGTCCGACTAGTAAATCGGAAATTCTAAGTCCCTTCCATGACCAGTGATGTGACTGACAGGGCGAAGCTCGGCACGCCAGGCGCCATGGCCATCCCCGCACTTACGACACGCAGCCGATGAAACCCCGAGAACAAATCCTGCAGAGCTCATCCACGGGCGAGCGCACTGGTTCGTGGGCGCCGTGGCACGTCTTACCGCGTCCGCAGCGGCTTCGAATCGGCGCGTGCGTCGTCTGGATCGTTGCGGTCACAGTCGCGTTTGGCCAGCCGCTGACCAGGCTGATGCTGCACGCCGCCCAGAGCGAGTTGTATTCCTACATCCCGCTGGTGCCGCTTGTCGCCGGCTACCTTCTGTTCATTCGACGAGGGTCGCTCGAACCTGCGTCTAGCAGCTCGATCGGCGGAACCGTCATCCTGAGTGGAATTGCCGTTGCGGCGCTGGCCGCAGGCACTGCGTGGCGCGGCATCCTGAGCGTCAACGACGGCCTCGCTCTGATGGCCCTCGCCTACGTGAGCGTCGTCGCGGCAGGTGGATTCTTGTTCCTGGGTTCGAAGTGGATGGCCACCGCCGCATTTCCTGTGGCGTTCCTGATCTTCATGGTTCCGCTGCCGGATGCTGTAGTAAATCTGCTGGAAACGGCGTCAGTGATGGGCTCCGCGGACGTCTCCGCATTCCTTTTCAGGATTACAGGCACTCCGCTCGTCCGCGATGGCGCGGTACTCATGCTGCCCGGGATTGTCCTGGAGGTTGCCCAGGAGTGTAGTGGGATCCGCTCCAGTTGGGTGCTCTTCATCACAAGCCTGCTGGCTTCCCATCTCTTCCTCGATAGCCCGTGGCGGCGGATCGTTCTCGTGGCGTTTGTGATTCCGCTGGCGATCGTGCGTAACGGATTCCGGATCCTGGTCATCGGACTGCTCTGCGTGCATGTCGGGCCGCACATGATCGACAGCATTATTCACCACCGAGGCGGCCCGTTGTTCTTCGTGCTGTCGTTGGGACCGCTGTTTCTGCTTTTGGTGTGGCTGAGGCGGCAGGAGCGATGACGCTCTTCTCGTTCTTTCCGTTTGTCGCTGGGTTGTCCAGTCTTGCTGCTGGCCATTGCCAGCCTGGTTCGCAGGAAGCCATCGCCGGCGACGTGGTGCTTCTTCGCGGGGATGGCGGCGCTTGGCGTCGACAGCATACTCACGGGCCTCGGGTTGCGCGCCAGTGGACTTCGAGACTTGATTTACTGGCTGACGGCTGCGTTCATCGTCAAGTCCGTCGTACCGGTGATCTGGCTGTGCTTCAGCCTGACGTACTCACGCGCGGATTCCCGCGAGGCGTTGACCCGCTGGAGAATTCCCCTGGCCGTCAGCGGTCTGCTGCCGATGGCTTTGTCCCTTGTGTTCCGCGACCAACTGTTTCAGGTGGTACCAGCAGGAACAGCCGACAACGTCTGGCTTCTGCGGTTTGGTGCGATAGCCATTGCGCTCAACGTCGTCTATCTCGTGGTGCTCGTCCTGATTCTGATGAACCTGGAACAGACCTTCCGATCGGCCGTCGGAACGATGCGCTGGCGTCTGAAGTTCGTGGTGCTGGCCCTGGTGGTGATTTTCGGTGCCCGACTGTATGTTGGGGGCCAGGAGATTCTCTTCTCCGCGCCGAACATGTCCCTCTGGGCCGTCGAGTCGGGAGCGCTCCTGATTGGGTGCGTCTTCCTGGCACTGTCGTACGCACGGACCGGATGGACGGAGATTGCCGTGTATCCTTCGTCGGCCGTTTTGCGGTCATCGTTGACGATCCTCATCGTCGGCGGGTACCTCTTCGTCGTCGGCGTGCTGGCGCAAATCGTGCGGCGCTTTGGCGGAGCGGAGCTGTTCCAGGTTCAGGCGTTCGTCGTTCTTCTGGGAATGGCCGGGCTTGCCGTGCTGCTTCTTTCCGACCGCGCCCGTCAGAAGATTCACGCGTTCGTCGTCCGTCATTTCAGAAAGGCCCAGCACGATTCCGTGAGGGTCTGGTCGTTGTTCTCGCGGCGTTTGGCCAGCGTGACGGATCAGGCGGGCCTGTGCTCAGTGTCGGCGACATTGATTTCCGAAACGTTCGATGTGTTGTCGGTCACACTCTGGCTGCTCGACGAGGAGAAGGGACGGTTGGTCGTCGCAGCCTCTACGTCAAGACAGGCACCTCGGGACAGCGACACGGATTCGGCCGATAGCGCGTCGAGCGCCGTGACGGTCGGACTGCAAGGAAAGTCCTCGCCGTTCGATCTGGAGGAGCACGAACGAGGCGTGGGTGGAGGAACTGCGGCAACTCAATTCGAGCGCATTCGCACACGGGGGCAGGCGTCTGTGTATTCCGTTGCGCGCCGGAGAACGCAGCCTCGGCGTCATCGTGCTGGCCGATCGCATCAATGGGGCGACCTACAGCGTCGAGGAACTGGAGTTACTGAGCTGCATCTGTGATCAGATCACCTCTGTCCTGTTGAATCTTCGACTCGCGACTGAACTGACGCACGCGAAAGAGCTCGAGGCGTTCCGCACAATGTCCACGTTCTTCGTACACGACCTGAAGAACGCGGCTGCGTCGCTCAATCTGATGCTGAAGAACCTGCCAGTGCATTTCGACGAGCCCGCTTTTCGAGAGGACGCGCTAAGGGGCGTCGGCAATACCGCCCGGCGAATCGATGAGATGATTGCCCGTTTGAGCGCGCTTCGGCAACGAACCGAATTCGTCCGCGTTGACACAGACCTGAATCAAATCGTCTGTGAGGCGCTCGATAGAGTCGACGAGATGCCGAACATCGAACTGACGAGAGAGTTCAGGCCGCTGCCGAGGATTCTCGCCGACCGCGAGCAGATCCAAAGCGTCGTCACCAACCTGGTGCTCAACGCGCGAGATGCGCTTGGCTCGGGCGGACGGATTCAGAGTACGCACGGAGCATCGCGAGGGGCGTGCCGTTCTGTCCGTGATGGACAATGGCTGCGGCATGAGCCCAGCCTTCGTGAAAGAGTCTTTGTTTCGTCCGTTCCAGAGCACCAAGAAGAAGGGCCTTGGAATAGGCCTGTTCCAGTGTCGCGCCATCGTGCACGCGCATGGGGGCGGTATGCACGTAGAAACCGAATTGGGAAAAGGCACGACATTTCTGGCAAGCTTTCCGGTGAACGAAGCGCAATGACGAAATCGACGCTCCTCATCGTGGAGGACGACGAGGACATTCGCACGCAGATGAAGTGGGCCCTCGCCTCGGATTACGAGGTGGCGCTGGCCGAGGACCGAGCAGGGGCAGTGGCTGCGTTCACGGCCAACCATCCCTCTGTGACGCTCCTCGATCTGGGGCTCCCGCCCCGTCCCAATGACCCCGACGAAGGCATGGCGACCCTTACGTCGCTCCTCGCGTTGAATCCGCTGGCCAAGGTGATCATCGTCTCTGGCCAGGGCGACAAGCAGAACGCTCTTCGCGCAGTCGGGGCGGGCGCGTACGATTTCCTGTGCAAGCCCGTGGACATGGACGAGCTCAAGCTCGTGCTGCAGCGGTGCGTCTACGTAGCCGAGCTCGAGCAGGAGTATCGTGCCCTGCAGCAGGGGCAGAAAGCCGAGACTTCGAGGACATGGTGGGCGCCAGCCCACCGATGCAGGCGGTCTTCACGTTCATTCGAAAGGTGGCGCCGACGACCGCGCCTGTCTTGATTCTCGGTGAAAGCGGCACCGGCAAGGAGATGGTGGCACAAGCGCTCCACCGCCGGAGCGCGCAAAGGAATGGACCGTTCATCCCCATCAATTGCAGCGCCATCCCGGAGAACCTGCTCGAAAGCGAGCTGTTCGGGCACGAGAAGGGTTCATTCACCGGCGCGCACATGCAGCGCAAGGGGCACATCGAGTCGGCCGCCGGGGGCACCCTCTTCCTCGACGAAATCGGCGAACTGCCCGCGTCGGTGCAGGTGAAGCTGCTGCGCTTTCTTCAGGAGAAGCGCTTTCAGCGGGTCGGCGGCAGGCACGAAATGCAGAGCGACGCCCGGGTGATTGCCGCGACGAACGTCAATCTCAAGGACTCCGTCGCAAACGGCACGTTCCGCGAGGACCTCTACTTCCGGTTGGCAGTGGTCGTAGTGAAGGTGCCATCGCTGAAGGAGCGCGGCGACGATGTCACGCTGCTTGCGAGAGAATTTCTGCGCCGCTATGGTGCGCAGCATGGGAAACCCAGGCTGACGTTCGCAGCTGATGCGTTCAGGGCCCTCGCTCTTCACGACTGGCCCGGAAATGTGCGCGAGCTGCAAAATCGATTACAGCGTGCGGCCATCATGGCCGATGGCAAACGTATCACCGCCGCAGACCTGGAACTGACCGCCGCGATCGATACCTTGCCGCCACAAACCTTGAAAGAGGCGAGGGAAGCCCTGGAACGGGAGATCGTTCAGGGCGCCATGAGACGCAATGCCGGCAAGATTACGTCCGCCGCGCTGGAACTGGGCATCAGCCGGCCCACGCTCTATGAATTGATGGAGAAGCTCGGGATAGCCAGGGAGTAATCCCGGTAGTCCGGAAAAGACAAAAGGGCGCGTCGCCGGAATCGCGTATAAGCGTGATATCGACGACATTCGCATCGCGCCGCTGATTGTCGGTACGCCGCAGGACGCGCGTTTCCACGCGGCCAGGTCCTCGACTGGCGCGCGTTCAGGGACGCTGCCGGCGCTCGACTGCGTCGGCTCGCAGCCGCCACGCGGTGTGCGTCGCGCGTCACGGGATCGACCGCGCTGGCCACCCGCGTCCAGTTCACCTGAACGCGGCCAGCAGTGCCCGGCGCCATCACTCGCGTCATTGACTAATCTGGGAGATCTCCACTGGAGTCAGCGCTCGATTGTAGATGCGCACGTCGTCGATGACGCCCTGGAAGTGGTATCCACCCGTGCGACGCCCGATGTTCACGTTGATATTTCGGACGACCTGAGCCGCAGGCACAGTCCCGGCGAGCACGCCATTGTCGAGGACGCCATTCACGTAAATGTCCAGCGTTCGCGCCGCCGCGTTGTAAGTGCCCGCCACGTGATACCACCTGTTCAGCGCTCGCACCGTCGTGCTGTATCGCTGCACATGGCCGCTGCCTGAGGATATCGCGACCGCAAACGTGTGCGGCCCAGTGTCAGGACTGGTCTTGAGCTGCCAGCCACTGGAACTGTTCGACTTGGCAATGATCTGCCCATCGTCGGCCGGAACCCCAGTGGCGAAAACCCACGCGGACCAGGTCTGACTGCCAGTACCCTGCAGTGCCGTGGGATTTCCCAAATCAACATAGGCGCTTGCCCCGTTGAACGAGAGAGCACTTCCATACTTGCCAGCCGCTGTCCACGTAGCTCCGCTCAGCGTCCCTGTGATGCCGTTCCCTGAACTATCGACCGCTGTCGTGCCACTGCCCGCGTTGAACGAATAGCCAGCGATGAGGCCTGTGGGGCCACCCGCTGCGCCCGGGGTTGATGCGCTGGCGGTATTGGAGTACGGCCCGAGGAGCGTCGCAGCATCCATCGCGCGGACACGGTACGAGTAACTGGCAGCGCTGGCCAGCCCGGTGTTGGTATAGCTGGTCGCATCAGTGGTCGTGGCGATCTGGGCGAAGCTGCTACAGCCGGCGCCCTGGCACCGCTCGATGCGGTAGCCAGTGACCCCGACATTGTCTTTCGCAGCGGACCAACTCAAGGCGATCTGCGTGCCGCTCGCCGTCGCAGTCAGCGTGCCCGGTGCGGTCGGCGGCGTCGTGTCGACAGCCGCCGGCGTTGTCGCGGTCGCGATGTTCGAATAGGGACCGAGCAAGCTCGCGGCGTCAGTGGCACGAACGCGATAGGCATAGCTGGTACCCGCCGCCAGCGCGGTATTGGTATAGCTGGTCGCACCGGTGGTCGTAGCGATCTGGGCGAAGCTGCTACAGCCGGCGCCCTGGCACCGCTCGATGCGGTAGCCAGTGACCCCGACATTGTCTTTCGCAGCGGACCAACTCAAGGCGATCTGCGTGCCGCTCGCCGTCGCAGTCAGCGTGCCCGGTGCGGTCGGCGGCGTCGTGTCGACAGCCGCCGGCGTTGTCGCGGTCGCGATGTTCGAATAGGGACCGAGCAAGCTCGCGGCGTCAGTGGCACGAACGCGATAGGCATAGCTGGTACCCGCCGCCAGCGCGGTATTGGTATAGCTGGTCGCACCGGTGGTCGTAGCGATCTGGGCGAAGCTGCTACAGCCGGCGCCCTGGCACCGCTCGATGCGGTAGCCAGTGACCCCGACATTGTCTTTCGCAGCGGACCAACTCAAGGCGATCTGCGTGCCGCTCGCCGTCGCAGTCAGCGTGCCCGGTGCGGTCGGCGGCGTCGTGTCGGTCCGCCGCGCTGAGACCGGAGTGGCCATATCGTTCTGGATCTCGGTCGCCGTCAGCACGCGGTTATAAATCCGCACCTCGTCGATGAGCCCGTTCCAGAACTCGCTGTTGCTGTTCCAGCGCCCGAACAGGAGCAGGTTGTTGCTCGTCCCGTGGACCCCCGCGGCCGACGTGACGAGCGTGCCGCCAATGTAAAAGCGCAAGGTCGTCCCGTCATGCGTGAGCGCCACATGCTTCCACACGTTCAGGTCGGCACTCGTCAGCGCTACGTGAGGGATACGCCGTCCAACTCGAGCCCTTGCCGACACCGGCATAGAGACGGCCCTGGCAAATTTCGAATCCATAGTCGCAGTGCTTTCATCACCAGCGAGGCGCATCCGCTCGCGTGAAGGCTGCGCGTCTGCATCCAGGCCATGACGGTGAACGATCCGGTCAGATCGAGATCGCTCAGGGTCACGAGATCGTTGCCATCGAAATTCAACGCCTGCCCGTACTTCCCGGTGTCCATGTGGCGCCCGTCACCGCTCCCGTTCGCCCGTTGCCGGAACTGTCGCCGAGAACCGTTCCCGCGCCTTCGTTGAAGCCCCACGCACCCACCAGCGACCCCGACACCGGGGCGCGTTCACAGTGATCGCGACGTCGTCGCTCGCGCTCAGCGCGCCATCGGACACAGTCAGCCGCAACACGTACGCGCCAGCAGCGCTAAAGCTCGCGGATGTCGTCGCGCTCGTGGGCGCACTGAACGTCACCGTCCCTGGTCCGCTCACCCGCGTCCAGCTCCGTGTGAGAAACTCGCCCGATGCATTTTTTTTCCGCGGGCCCCGAACCGTCGTCTTGCTGAGCCACCGCCGCCACCCGCGACCGTCGTGCGCGCTGGGGGCTGCTCCTCCAGGCCGCAGGTTTCGCGGTCGTGTGGAGCGGCGTCGTGCGCCCCGTTCCGCCAGGGACCGCGCCCCCAGTCGCGGCGGCACTCGTGTTCTTCGCGGTCGCGAGCGCGCTCTCGTGGACCGCCGTCCGCGCGCTCGGCCGCCACTGGCGCATCGAGGCGGGGCTCGACGCCGACCACGAGCTCGTGCGGTCGGGCCCGTACCGCGTCGTCCGCCATCCGATCTACACACGTCGATGCTCGGCATGCTCGTCGCCACCGGCCTCCTGGTCGCGGCCTGGCCCGTGCTGGCGGCCGCGCTCGCGCTCGAGATCGCCGGCACCGAGGTCCGAGTCCGCGTCGAGGACGCGCTGCTCGCTGCGCGCTTCGGCGACGTGTTCGCTCAGTACCGCCGCGCCGTCCCCGCCTACGTGCCGTACGTGCGTTAGGTGGTCCGTGCGCGGCCCTTTTCGTGCCTGGGCAAGCAGCCCGGGGCTCCGTCTGTCCTGAAGCGACTAGAATGCCGTCGTCGCGGCGCATTCGTCGTGGTCATCGGGCTGGCCGCCGCGTGTTCCGGGTGCGCTCCTCACGGGAAAAGCCGACGTCGAGGTGATCGCGGTCCCTCGCTCCTCCAGCCGCGGTCGTTGTGGCCGGATAGGTTAGTCGTTCGCGCTCGTAACGTCGACGTCTTCGAACCCCCACGACCAGACGATCTCGCTCGACAGCGTCGACATCGACGAAGCGCTGCTCAAGCCGTTCCCTGGTCTCGGCCGGGACGCGGCGGCGGACTCGATCGTACGTGCGGCTGATGGGCTCCTGACAGCCGGACGTCCACCGTCGCTTCGAACCCGAGGGCGAGCTCTCGTACGGTTTGACCCTGGACGCGTTCCGAATTTCACGGGTGGAGTCTGGGCGAAGACTGCGGCAAGTCCTCGCACCTCGTAGTCGACCACCGAAGGAACAACGCCGATGCCCGCCTCCACGACGCGCCGTCTCTCCTCCGCCGTCACGCGAACGGGGCCGGTACGCGCGCGTCTCGGAGCTCCTGGCGCCGCAGCAGGTCGTCACCAGCCCCGAGACCGGCCTGCACTACCGGATCGAGCGCCTGCTCGGCGAGGGCGGCTTCGGCCAGGTCTACCTGGCGCGGCGGCTCGGGCGCTCGTCGACCGTGCCCGGCGATCGTCTGCATCAAGGTCAGCGCGCGCATCGACGGCTGGCTGCGCGAGGCGTACTTCGGGCAGCTGCTCGACGGCCATCCGCGCGCGATCCGCGTCTTCGACGCGTTCCCGCTGCTGGCGCCGGACGGCCGCGTGCTCTACTGCCTCGCGCTCGAGTACGCGCGGCACGGCGACCTGCGCGCGTTCCTGCACGCGCACCGGCAAGGGCTGGCCCGAGCGCGACGGCGCGGCGCGAGATCGCCGGCATCCTCGCAGGTGCTCGGCAAGCTGCACCGCGGCCAGATGCTGCACCGCGACCTCACGCCGATGAACGTGTTCGTCTGCGACGGCCGGCGCTGAAGCTCGGCGACTTCGGCATCGTCCGCCAGCAGAGCGACCGGCGCGGCGATCACCGCGCGCACGCATGAACGCCGCTGACCGCGCCCGAGCGACATCCTCGCGGGCGCGGCGCCGAAGTGGCAGGCGCGCGACGACGTCTACCAGGTCGGGCAGCTGCTGGGGATGCTGGTGAAGGGCGACGCGCGGGCGCGCATCCGCACCGGCGAGATCCGCCGGCTGCCGTGCAGCGATCACCTGAAGGAGATCGTCTACCGCTGCATCGGCGAGCGGCGCAAGCGCTACGAGAGCGCCGACGAGCTGATCGAGGCGCTGCGCAACCCGCCCGCGCCGCTGAAGGCCGGGCGTGCTGCGGACGCTGAAGGGCGTGCACCTCGCCTTCACCGGCATCCTGAGCCGCGCCGCGCAGCGAGGCGGCGCGCGGCCGCGCGGCGGGCCGGCGCCATCGTCCACGGCGGCCCTCGGCGCAGACGACGGTCGTCGTGCGCGGCCGGCCCGAACCCGCTGCAGGCCGCGGGCACGCGACGGCGGGCCTGAAGCTGATGGAGATCAAGCGGCTGCGCGAGAAGGGCCACCGGATCACGCTGCTGAACGAGACGCAGTTCTGGCGGCTGGCCGCGCGCCGGTGATCCTTCCCGCGCTGGTCGTGTTCGACCTGGCCGGCACGACCGTCGAGGATCGCGGGCAGGTGCCTGAGGCGTTCGTGGCGGCCCTCGCGTCGCACGGGCTCGCGGTGTCGCACGAGCAGCTCGGGGACGTGCGCGGCTCCTCGAAGCGGACGGCGATCGCCTCGTTCGTGCCCGCGGGCGCGGATCACGCGGCCCGCGTCGCCTCCGTCTACCGGGCGTTCCAGCGCGAGCTGGCCGCGCGCTACGCGGCGACGGGTGTCCGGCCGGTCGCGGGTGCCGAGGAGGCCTTCCGCTGGCTCTCGGCCCGGAGCGTCCGCATCGCGTTCAACACCGGGTTCGACCGGGAAATCACGGACCTGCTGCTCGACCGCCTGGGCTGGAGCACGGGCCTCGCGGACGCGATCGTCTGCGGCGACGACGTCGCGCACGGCCGGCCCGCGCCCGACCTGATCCGGATGGCGATGCAGCGCACCGCGACCACGGACCCTGAATGCGTGGCGAACGTCGGCGACACGTCGCTCGACCTGCAGGCGGGTCATGCGGCGCGCGTGCGCTGGAACGTGGGCGTCCTGTCCGGCGCGCACACCCGCGCCCGTCTCGAGACGGCGCCGCACACGCACATCATCGACAGCGTGGGCGCGCTGCCGGGTCTCTTCGGAGATCCGCGATGAGCCGAACCCTCTTCCGCAGCGACGGGGGCACGCTCGTGCTGCCGGACGCGAGCTCGGTGCTCGCTTCGCGTCTCGACGGCGGCCATCTCCTCGTGCTCCCGCCGCGGACGTCTGGGAGCGCAGCGAGCTGCAGCCCCACGAGCTGACGCAGTGGAGCTTTCCTCGTCGCCGCCGCGGCCCGCGCGATGCTCGACGTGCTTGCCGCAGCTCGAAGGCGGCTGCATCAACTACTGGGAGGCGGGCAACTGGGCGCTCAACGATGCCGCCGAGCCCATCGGACCGAAGCGGCGCGCCAGCACCGCCACATGCATCTGCACCTGCTCGGCCGTAGCCCCACCTCGACGCGGCCGGCCTGGCGCTGGGGCGAGTCCCCGCGCTTTCCGGATTTCGCCGAGCGACACGACTGGTCCGCCGGCCACGAGCGGTTCACTGCCGACGAGTGCCGCGCGGTCGTGGAGCGCGTCGAGGAGCGGCTCCTCTCGGTCTACGGCGTCGCGCGCTCGCGCGTCGCGCCGTGGCATATGTGCCCGACGTGCGCGTACCCGACGGCGGACGCGCGGAGCGACGCGCGCTGCCTCGAGTGCGAGTCTGGGGTGGCACCGTGAGGCTCCGGGAATGAGGGCACGGGCGCTGCGATGCAGCCTGGCGATGGCCGGCTGCGTCTTGCTGCTGGCGGTGGCCGAGGGGCGGCCGGCTGACTCCTATCCATTCCCGATCGTGCCGGGCACACCCGCCTGGAGAGCGCTCGAGAGCCACGACGCAATGATCGCGGCGACCCAGGTGCCTCCGGGGATTCTCTCGACGATGTCGACGGCCGGGGTCGTCGAGACGTGCCTGACGCACCCATTGCTGATCGACCTCTGGCTCGCCAACACGCCGCAGGGTGGCTTCGACGGGGCGACCAGATGGAACGTGGTCCAGGAGCTGCTGGCGCGTCCGGATGCGGGGCAGGAGCTTCTCGCGCGGTACGCGGCACTCGATGTGCCGCCTGCGGCGACGCTGCACGACCACTCCGCGCTGGCAAGGGCGATCGCGGAAATGGAGCTCATCGTCGCGCAGCAGCCGATCCTTCGCTCGATGACGCGCGCGCAGCGGTTCGACCTTCTTCGTGCGGCCGTTCGCATGGCGGACGCGAAGACGCGCCACCTCGACTCATCGCACCTCGAGTACACGGCTCTCCTCGCCGCGCGCACGCTCGAAGAGGACGACCTCCTGACGCGCGGTGCCGCCCGGTCGCCGAGCGAGCGCCTTCGCGTGCGCGCGTTCCTGCGCAGCGGGTTCGGCGCGGACGAGGCGCTGGTGGAGCGCGTGGTCGATCTCGCGCGAAAGACGACGGAGGCGCCCCAGCCTGCGGCCGCCCCGTCGCCTCGAATGGATGTCGAGCTGCGCTTCCAGCGGCCTTCGCAGTGGCCGTCGGATCGCCCGATCCGGCGCCCCCTGACGCTATCGCTGGTCAATCGAGGTGCGGACCCGGTCTTCGTCAGCCCGGCGATGGGGGAGATCGCGGAACGCTCGAGATCCTGATGCGACCGCGAGGAAGCATGGACGCGCCGATCGCGCTGTACTCAGCCCAGACGGCGTTCGCAGGCTATGCGATCGACGACCTCCTTCGCCTGATGCCCGGGAGGCGCGTCTCCCAGACGTTCTGGGTCCAGTTCCATCCCGTCTTCTCGGAAGCAGGCGCGGTCGAGCTCTGGGCCGAATACGACTGCTCGGAGATGGCCCAGGGCGATCCGCGGGTGTTCGCCGGGCGCTTGCGCTCCGAGACGATCGTCGTGCCCATCCGCTCGGAGCCGGTCGTCGTGAAGTAGGCGGCGGAGCGTCCGCGGCCGTCAGTCCACGTACTCGCGCTTCGCGTACACGTCGGCCGAGCGATCGACGAGGTCGAGCTCGATGCGGTGCGCGCCGCGCCGCAGTTCCGGGCGCTCGAACGCCAGCACGTAGTGGCCCGACAGCGCGAGTCGCAGCCGGCGCATGATGCCGGGCAGGAACTGGTGGGTCTTCGCGTAGAAGCCGCCCGTGTCCTCCGCGACGCGCTCCAGGCCGACCTCGAGCGAGTGCGAGTCCGCGTTCGTCACGTCGAGCGAGAACACGGTCGTGCGCGACGCGAGGAGCGCCGCCGACGCGAGCTCGTAGGCGGCCGTCATCTGGACGCCGGCCTCGCCCTCCAGGCGGCCCATGCCGTACCCGAAGAACACGAGCGACTTCGCGCCAGGCAGCGTGCGCAGCGCTTCGCCGAGCACCAGCAGGCCCTTCTCGGCCGACCCGGCGTCGCGCGCGGCGCGGTCGTCGAACGCGTCCGCGAGCGACGGGAACGCGCCGTCGCTCGTCGCGGACGGCGCTCGCCGAAGAGGATCGACCGCTCGATGATCGCGTGCAGCGTCGCGCGGTCGCCGGTGAAGTCGGTCCAGAGCTTCAGGTGGCTGTCGAACGAGACGATGGCGACGCGGTCGCCGTCGTTCAGCGAGTCGACGAGGCCGTGCGCCTCCGCGACCATGCGCAGCAGGCCGGGCGCGCGCGTGCGCTCGAGGGACTTCTGGAAGAAGAAGACGAGCAGGCGCCCGGGAGCCGCGGCCTCGGCGCCGACGGAGGCGGCCTCGGAGGGTGTCAGCCCCTCGGCGTAGGGAGTGGCGCCGTCGACCCAGTACGCCGACTCGACCGGCACGACGCGTCCGTCGATCCTCAGGCGGAAGTCGCGCGCGGTCAGCCCGAGCCGCGGCTCGCCGCGGTCGCCCAGCACGCGCGCGTCGAGCGTGATGCGCTCGACGTCGACGCGGTCCTCGAAGCGCGGGTCGTCGGTGGGGGGCGGGTCCTGGACGGGACGCGGCAGCGTCAGCGCGATCGCGAGCGGCAGCAGGCAGGCGGCGTTCATGGCGGCCCTCCGTCGTCGCGTCCGAGCATACGCCTCACGAGCCCGCCGGCGCGTCAGCCTCCCATCGGATGGCGGGCAAAGAACCCGGCGAGGCCTCGGGCCACCGGCTCCGGGCGCTGCATGTGCAGCAGGTGCGCCACGCCCTCGATCCGGCAGTCCTCGATCCGCGGGAACCAGGTGTGGAGCAGCTCGTGGCCATCCAGGAACAGCCGCTCGCTGTCCGTGCCCACCACGGAGAGCACCGGCTGCGAGATGGCCGCCGCCTGATCGGCCCCGAACTGCCATGCCTGAAGGGCGGGCAGATAGCTGCCGAAGAGTTCGTCGACGTGAGCCATCGCGCGCGCCACGCCGCCGGGAACGTGCCTTCTCGATCACCCTCTGGCAGGTTTCCCAGTCGAGACTGGAGACGACGCTCAGGAATCGCGACATCGCCGCCTCGCCGATCACCCGAGCCGTAGGCCGCAAGGGCGGGCCCCTGCCTTCTCGAAAAAGGCCCCCGCGCTCGGCGCGCCCGCCAGCGGCGGCTCGAGAAGGGCCAGCGTCTGCACGACGTCGGGACGATCGACCGCCAGCTGAAGGGCGATCAAGCCCCCGTCGAGTGGCCGGCGACGTGCGCGCGACGGACGCCGAGATGGCCGAGCAGCGCCGCGGCATCGGCCGCATGCTGCGCGAAGCTCACCGGCGCCCGGCCATTTGCTGCGGTCCAGGCCCCGCTGACGGTACCGGATCAACCGGTAGCCGGCCAGCGCCTTCTCCGGGAACAGCGGCAGGAAGCTGTCCGCGATGGGGCCCGTGCTGATCAGCAGGACCGGCTCGCCCGATCCCTTGACCTCGTACTCCAGCTCGTGCCGTTGACGTTTGCCTTTTCCATGATCGCCTACTTCGGCCGGTTGCTCGGGTCGTCGGCGGGATTGACGTACGTCAGCGCAAACGGACCAAGCGCCCTCGACCTGGACCGTGCGCCGCCGTCCTCGCCATCGCGAAATGGCGCATGTCGGCAGGCAGCAAGGCGTAGCCCCCAGCCGGTAGATCCTTCATCGCCGCCTTGTCGAACGTGTCGCCCATGCCCAGGGCCAACGTGCCCGAAAGAACCGTCACGTGTTCGTCCGTCGGGTGCCGTGTGCGGCGCGATCTTGTAGCCTGCCGGCATCCTGAGGCGCACCACGAAGAGTGCCCGTCTTGCCCGGGTCTCCGGAAACAACCGTGAAGGACATGCCCTTCTCGAAGACGGGCGGTGGCTCGCCCCACTTCAACTCAGGCCGCCGTCACCAGGGTGTGCGCCGGCGCCGCGGCTTGCTGGGCCACCGCCGCTCCAGCCATGGGCATGAGGGCAACGGCACCACAAACAAGAATCCTTCGCATCGAACACCTCCACATACCCCTATGGCGTGACGAAGGCAGTTACGGCGGTAACTTCCGCGGTTACAATGGCCGCCGGCCATGAGCCAGGACCCGGCCCGCGATGCCGTGTCACGCGGCGACTGGCAGCAGGCCTACGACCTGCTCGTCGAGGCGGACGCGCGATCACCCCTGAGCGCGCCGGACCTCGCCCTTCTCGCCGACATGGCGTACGCGGCGGGTCATCTCGATGTGACGATCGCGGCGTGGGAGCGCGCCTACGCGCAGAGCATGGCCGCGGGCGATCGTCTCGCCGCCGCCGGCGCGGCGGTCAAGGTCGCCATGCACCTGCTCTTCGACACCGCCCTCATGGCCCCCGTGCGTGGCTGGGCCAGGCGATGCGAGCAGCTCCTGGAGGGCCTGGACGAGACGCCGGTTCACGCCTGGCTGGCCGTCGTCCGCAACTACGAGCGGCTGCTTTCGGGCGACTTCGAAGAAGCGCGGCTGTGGGCCCGCCGCGCCATCGACACCGGCACGAAGCATGCGCCCGGCCGCCGCCGCCATCGGTCGTGTCGCCGAGGCCCGCAGCCTGATCCTCGAAGGCGACGTCGCGCAGGGGCTCGGGCTCCTCGACGAAGCGGGAACGGCCGCGGTCTCCGGCGAGCTCGATCCCCTCTCCACCGGGATCGTCTATTGCGAGGTCGTGTGCGCGCTGCAAGCGCTCGCGCAATACGACCTGGCCGAGCGAGTGGACGGAAGCGATGGAGCGCTGGCGGCAGGGACAGCCCGTGGGGAGCATCCACGGACGCTGCCGCGTTCACCGCGCCGAGATCCTCCGCCTGCGCGGGTCGTGGGCCGAAGCGGAGAAGGAAGCGCTCCTGGCCTGCGAGGAGCTGCGCCCCTACCTGCGCCGGGAGTTCGGGTGGCCGCTGACCGAGCTCGGCCGCATCCGCCTCCGAAGAGGAGACGTCCAGGGCGCGGAGGCGGCATTCCTCGCCGCGCACGAGGCCGGGTGGGACCCGCAGCCGGGGCTCGCCCTCGTGCATCTGGCCCAGGGCGACGTCGCGCTGGCGGCCGCATCCATCCGGGACGCTCTCGGCCGCCCCGGGAACGTGCCCTCGAAGGAGGTGCCGCCGAACACGGAGCTGCGCCGCGCGCCTCTCCTCGAGGCGCAGGTCGAGATCGAGATCGCGGCCGGAAATCTCGATGCGGCCCGAGCGGCGGCCGACGAGCTCTCGCGCATCGCGGCGCGGTTCGAGAGCAAGGCGCTCGCGGCCGGCGCGACCCATGCCCGCGGAAGGGTTCGGCTGGCCGCAGGCGATGCGCGCCGGCGCCCGCCTGGAGTTCGCAGCGGCCGCGCAGCTCTGGAACGAGGTCGGCGCACCCTACGAGACGGCGCTCGCGCGCATGGGGCTCGGGGACGCGTACCGCGCGGAGGGAAGGAAGGCTCCCGCCCAGCTGGAGTACCGGGCCGCAGCGGTCGGCCTTCGAGCAGATCGGAGCCGAGGTTCGTGGCCGGCCGAGCGACGCAGGCCGGCGGCGACGCGAAGCCGGCTCCACCGACCGCCGCTGGCGCGCGACCAGCGAAACGTCTTCCGGCGAGAGGGCGACTTCTGGTCGATCGTGTTCGAGGACCGCACCGCGCGCCTGCGGGACCTGAAGGGCCTGCACTACCTGGCCCGGCTCCTCGCCGATCCCGGGAAGGAGTTCCACGTCGTGGACCTGGTCTCCGGCGAGAGACCGCGAATCCCCGCTGTTCCCCGGCGGATCGGATGCCGGCGAGCTGCTCGATGCCCAAGGCCAAGCAGGCCTACCGCCGGCGGCTGGCCGAGATCGAGGAGGACCTCGAAGAGGCGCGGACGATGGGAGATTCGGAGCGGGCCGCACAGGCCGACGCCGAGCGTGAGTTCCTCGTCCGCGAGCTCGCCCGTGCGGTCGGGCTCGGCGGTCGCGATCGACTCGCGGGGTCCGTGTCGGAGCGGGCGAGAGCCAGCGTGACCCAGGCGGTCCGCCAGGCCATGGCGCGCATCCGTGAGCACAACGCGCCGCTGGGGGAGCACCTCGACCGAGCCATCCGAACCGGCACCTACTGCGCGTACTTGCCCGACTCTCGCGTGCCGGTGGACTGGC
>CAVXJF010000013.1:0-207003 GCA_963762055.1 Vicinamibacterales bacterium | reverse complement strand
TCACCGGCCCAGGTTCAGCCTCACGCCGACCATCGCACGACGCGGATCCATGAAGACGGTGCCCTGACCGAAATTCGGGCTGAACAGATTGTCCGACGCCAGGCCCTCCTCCGCCGTGTCATCGAGCGCATTGAGCACGTCCAGGAGCAGCTCGATGCGTCCCAGGCCGCCGAAGGTGATCGTCCTGGACACGCGCAGATTGAGCAGCGATTGCGACGACATTCGACGTGAGCCCGGCGGCTCGAGCAGAACGCGCTGGCTGCCCTGCGGCAGCGTCAGCTGCGCCGACGCCGCGTACGGCTTGCCGCTGAAATGCTGCAGATTGGCCGCGACCACCAGGCCGGTCCGTGGCACGTCCACGGAGCCCATGACGCGGAACATGTGCGGGCGATCGTTCGGCAGCCGGCCGCGCGCGTTGATGAGACTGTTCGGATCCTGCCCGAACGTCAGCTGAGTGGCGCCGGCGACCGAGCTGACCTGCGCGCCCGCAGCGGCGCTCCCGCTGGAGGCCTGCAGCCCCGAGACCCTTGAAAACGTATACGTGCCGAACGCCTGCCACCCGGCGGACCGGCGTTTCTCGACCGCCATCACGAGCCCGTTGTACGTCAGCGAATATCCCTCTGGATTCGTCAACAGGAAACGGCGTGCGGCCGGGGAATTGGCGAGCACGAACACCGGCACGCTGCGGCCGTCGGGCAACGCTCCGCGATTCCTCGCGATACTGACCGCCGACATCCGTCCATCCGATGAAGTTGCTCCCTTTCTTGCCCACGTACGCGATCGCCACCGCGAGCCTGCGCCCGACCTCGCGATCCACGCCAATGGAATACTCCTCCGTGCGGGGCGAGCGCGTCTCCGGATCGATTTGCAGGTTGATTCTGGGATCATCCACCTTGACGATGGTCGTGTAGCCGCCGGTCGCCGCATCGAACGCGGCCGTCGTGGTCGGGGTCGCGCCGGGGTGAATCGCGGCGAATTCTCCGGTCAGCAGGCCCTGGCGGAACATCCCGTAGCTCGCGCGCAGCACTGTGCGGCCATCGGCGGTGAGCTTCCTCGTGACGCCCAGGCGTGGCGAGAACACGTTCCAGGTGTACAGCGTTCCCAGGCCGTGGACGATCTGGTCGGTTTCGCGCCCTTCGGGATCGAGCGCGTGCAGGTCCTGAACGATGGCGCGGCTGTGGTCGAACCGCAGTCCGGCGCTGATCGTCAGCCCACCCATCGTGATGGTATCGGCCACGAACCCGGAGGCCGTGAGGGAGACACCGCCTTCGTGAGAGGGCGCGCGCGAGATGGCCTGAAACGGCTGTCCACCGTTGTCGACGAACCTCACACCCGTCGGAATGACCGAGCGTACGTGGTGGTCGCCCCGGTCGAACTGCCCGCCCATCTTCCATTGGTGATCGGCGGCCCACAGCCCGGGCCGGAAGTGGCTGACGGTCGCCTTGGCGGTCGTGCGAATGATGGTCGATCCGCCGAAGGTTTGCGGAGCGCCGCTCGAAACACCCGTCACCTGGTCGAACCGGCTCGCCGTCGTCCGATTGCCCGTGCTCGGTTCGTCCTCTCGGGGGTAGACGAATCGTCCGACGCGCACATCCCACAGGGTATTCGAGGATGACGCGTGCGTCAGGTCGCCGAAGGTGATGGCCGGCACCGACTGCGTGCGAGCGCGTGGTCGCTTCGAACGGCTTCACCATCGTGGGGAGCTCAGGGTTGACCCAGAACTCGTCGTGGATGCTTTGAAGCAACTGCCAGCCCGGAGCCAGTTTCCACGTGAGCTTCGCGAAGATCTTGTCCTGCTCGTAGGTCCTCGGGAACGCCGGGCTGGCGCCCGGCTGACTGTCGTAGTCGCGCAGATGCTGGTATCCCGTGAAGAACCACAGCCGATCGCGAATAGCAGGGCCGCCGATGTTCGTCGTGAAGTCACGGTACCTGTCGCGCTCGTAGCCACTTTGCAGTCCGCCGGCGCCGGGAACAGGACGTTGTACCGGCTGGCTGGTCAGGCCGGCCGTCTGCCCCCAGTACGAGGCGTCATACAAGAACCGCTCGCTCCCTTGCCTGGTGACGACGTTGATCACGGCGCCCTGCACGCTGCCGAACTCGGCGGACGCCCCCACGGACTGGACTTGCACTTCCTGAATGAAGTCGACACCCGGCTCGGCCCGCGCGATGCCGTTGCACGGGCAGGTGAAGTTCGTGCCGTCGATCAGAAACTGGTTCTCGTTGGTGCCGGAGCCGAACGCCGACACGGTCGTGGCGGTGGCGCTCCCGGGCGAGGTGGGCGAGACCCCGGGGGCGGCCCTGATGAAGTCGAACATGCTCGCCCGTCGGGTCGGGATCGCTTTGAGGTCCTCGGGGCCGAAGCGAGTCCCGAATCCGGGGTCTCGTGCTTCGATGCGCGAGCCCGCTCCCTCGACCACGACCGATTCCGCGAGGCCTGCCAGCGTCAGGACAGCCGTTCTCTCGATGGTGGCGCCTACCCCGATGGGGATGTCCTCTTCGTGATAGGTCGTGAATCCCTGGAACTCGATGTCGAGCACGTACGGACCCGGAGGCAGCGCCGGGAAGCGCAGTTGCCCTTTCTCGTTCGTGGTCAGTGTCGCCGGGCCGCCAATCAGCGCCGGGGAGCTGACACGGACGACCGCACCCGCAAGGACGCCGCCCTGTGCGTCCTTGACGGTTCCAATAAGGGCTCCCGTCAACCCCTGCGCGGGAGCCAGGTGAGGCTGCAGCACACACGCAGCGGCGAGAAGGAACATCACAGGACTCCGCATGGTAAGACCCCCATTGGAGTATGCGCGTAAACTGCCCGCGAATTACGTGGAGTCTTCTTCGTTCTCATCTCCGCTCATCTGGCGCCGGGAGCCGCTTCATGGCGTGTTGATTGACGTAATTGGCGATCGCCTCGCCCATGGCGTCGCTGATGTCGACGGTGCTCGGGTAGTGCATCCCGCCCCAGACCCGGGCGTTGTTTCCATCCGATCGCGCTTGCGAGATGCTGGTATATGTCCGGCTCGGCAGGTCCGAGCTTCGTCGTCAGCGTGAACGTCTGCGCGTCGTCGAAGTGGCTGAGCAGAACGGTCGCAGCCGCGCCGTTGAGCGCAGGGTGCCCGGCAGGGTATTCGGGATGGGACGGTGTGTTGATGAGCGGCAGCCAGTCCGGATCAGGAGCCGTGTCCGGATTGCCGTCGGTGTCCGCCAGCAGAATCGCCGTCACGGGCCGCCAGGTCACTTCGGTCGGAAAGGCGCCGTAGTATCGCTTGGCGCTCCAGGTGGTGAATGCGGTGTCGGCCATCGCGATGTTCAGAACGGCGAGAAGCCGGTTGCTGTCGGACATCGACAAGTGGTTGGCGAGCGCAATCTGGTTGGCTGCCTGATTCCAGTGAACGCTGGCGTTGCCCTCCCAGAACGGCGCCAGCGCCGTCTGATCTGCAGTGCGCGTCGATCCGGTCCTGCGGCCGAGCGCCTTGACGGTGTTGAAATCGTCCGTGTACGTGGCGCTGGTCAGACCTGCGCGGAGGTTCAGGCTGAAACTGCGTGTTGGTGTCCAACACGAACATCGAGGTGAATGCCAACCCCTGGGCGCTCATCGGTCCGAACGCCGGCGGTGTCGGCCGCCATTGGCCGACGGCGGTCCCACCGGTGAACGCAGGGTAGGTCGCGGTGAACCCATCGGTCGCGCGCCAGGCGAGCACGGCCTGCGCCACCTCGATGCCCCAGGCGATGCCGCGCTCGCGCGATTGGCCGCCGTCCCCGCCGTCGTCGCTCAGCGCCGCGAGCGACGCCGCATAGCTGGCATCGAGCGCCGCCTGGCGTGACGGGAACAGGCCGACCAGCGCAGTGTGTGCCGCAGCGATGACCGCGGCTCGACGCGACGCACCAGGAGGGGCGCTCGTCGTGGACGAATATTGGCGTGTAACGCCGCTCGATGCCGTTGTACGCGTCGAAGATCGCGGTGTGAACGATCGCTCCGAGCCGTTGACTCGAGGAGTTTGCCGTGTTCGTCGCGATGAGCGTGTCGATGAAGATCTGATTCCACTCCAGCACCTGGTCGGGTTTGTCGGCCCCCGGACTGGGAGGAGCCAACGCCAGAGCGGCCGCGGCGGCCATTGCGATAGAAACGAGCAGCGGTCTTGACAGATGAGCTCTCATTGTGCATTCCCTCCGCGGCCAGCCAGTAGGGCAGTGCCGCACACTGGAATGCGCGAATGCGGGTCTGGAGGGTGAACACTGTCGGAAATGCGTGATACTTCAGCCCGTAGAAGGATACTGCTCCGAAAGACTGGCAACACCGTCACCCGGGGCCGTCACGGAGCTGCTGCGGGCATGGAGCGACGGCGACGATGGCGCGCTCGAACAGCTGATGCCGCTCGTCGAGGCGGAGCTGCGCCGCCTCGCTCGCGGGTATATGCGCCGGGAGCGGCGCGGACACACGTTACAGACCACGGCGTTGGTGAATGAGGCATTTCTGCGGCTGACGGACGCCCGGCGCGTCAAGTGGCAAGACCGCGCGCACTTTCTCGGCATTTCGGCGCGCCTGATGCGGCGCGTTCTCGTCGATTATGCCCGGCATCGGGGATACCAAAAACGCGGAGGCGGCGCACAACGGGTGACGCTGCATGAAGGGCTCGTCATGTCGCCCGACCCGGCATTGGACGTGGTGGCGCTCGATCGCGCATTGGAGAGCATTGGAGAAGGCTGACGCTCGGAAGAGCCGAACCATCGAATTGCGGTTCTTCGGTGGCTTGAGCGTGGAGGAAACAGCGGAAGTGCTCCAGGTTTCGCCTGACACCGTCAAACGCGACTGGCGACTCGCAAAACTCTGGCTGCTCCGCGAGCTCGAAGGAGAAGGGCGCGATGACAGACCCAGAGCGCCGGCGGCGTGTCGAGGACCTCTGCGACGCTGCGCTCGACCGCGACCCTGCACGAGCGTGCCGCGTTTGTCGCAGCGGCATGCGGAGACGACGAAGCGCTGCGACAGGACGTGGAGGCGCTGCTGGCGCACGCGCAGCAGGCAGAGGCTTTCTCGCGACGCCCATCGGCGGACTCGCGGCGGTAATCCTGGCCGACGAGCATCGGCCGTCGCTCGTCGGACGCCAGATCGGTTCGCACAAAATTCTCTCGCTTCTCGGCGCGGGCGGGATGGGCGAGGTGTATCGCGCCCGCGATAACAAGTTGGGCCGCGACGTCGCCATCAAGGTCGTGGCGGACCCCTTCCTTTCAATCCCGGGCCGGCTGTCGCGCTTCGAGTTCGAGGCGCGCGTGCTGGCAACGCTCAACCATCCGCACATTGCCGCGATCTACGGACTGGAGGAGGCCGACGGCGTCCGCGGTCTCGTCCTCGAACTCGTCGAAGGCGCGACGCTTGCAGAGCGTTTGTCGACGGGTCCGCTTTCGATCCAGGAGACGCTCGACGTGGCGCGCCAGATCGCCGACGCGCTCGAAGCCGCCCACGAGAAAGGCATCATCCACCGCGATCTGAAACCCGCGAACATCAAGATCACCGCCGAGGGCACAGTCAAGGTGCTCGACTTCGGATTGGCGAAGGTGTTTGCGACGGAAGAATTGGGAACAGACGGGCCGCAAGACGCCGACGTCGCAGCCGATCAGTCACGAGAAGGAGTCGATTGCGGGCACGACCGCCTACATGAGTCCTGAACAAGCGCGCGGGAAGACGGTCGATAAGCGGACCGACATCTGGGCGTTCGGCTGCGTGTTGTACGAGATGTTGACGGCCCGGCCGGCGTTTTGCGGCGAGACGTCCTCCGACACGATCGCGGCGATTCTCGAACGCGAGCCCGACTGGAGCGCTCTGCCTGCGCAGACGCCGCCGAGCATTCGACGACTGCTCCAACGCTGTCTCGAGAAAGATCCGAAGCGCCGGTTGCGCGACATCGGCGATGCGCGGCTCGACATCGAGGAAGCGCTCGGAGTCTTCGCCTGCCTCCGGCGGCGCCGGCGGCTCCCGAGCACGCGAGTCCTGATCGCCTGAAGCCGGCTGCCCGCCCGGTCCGACGCGCCTGGTGGGCCGCGGCCGGTGCGGGTTTGCTGGTCATCGCCGCCGCGGTCGACGTGGCAGGTGCAACGCTCGGAATACTTCTGGCGGAGTCCGCTGGAAGGCGCGAAGGTCACGAGGCTGACGGATTTCGAGGGAGCGGAACACCACGCCGCCATTTCACGCGACGGAAAGTTCGTCACCTTTCTCTCCGACCACGATGGAGCGTGGAACGCCTGGGTGAGCCAGGTCGGGAGCGGCGATGTCTACAACCTCACCAAAGGCAGCGTGCCGGAGTTGCGGAATCCCGCCACCCGCACAGTTGGCTTCTATCCAGACGGGTCGTTCGGTCACACTCTGGCGTCGCGTGCCGGATTCCACCAGGGGCGGCGTGGTCAATGCGGGGTGGGCGGTTCCTACGCTGGGCGGCCCGCTTCGACCCTATCTGAAGGCATCTCCGAGCTCGACTGGTCGCCCGACGGGAGACGCATCGTCTACCACCCACCGACGGATGGGGATCCCTTGTTCGTCACCGAGCCTGACGAGAAGGTCGGGCGACCAAGATCTATGAGGCGCGGAAAGGCTTCCATAACCACTTTCCCGTCTGGTCGCACGACGGTGCGTTCATCTACTTCGTCCACGGCTTGGCCGCTCGAGAAAGCGACGTCTGGCGCATTCGCCCGACCGGCGGCCAGCCCGAACGCGTGACGTTCCACGACGCGCGCGTGACCTTTCCAACGTTGTTGGACAACCGGACGCTGCTATACCTGGCGACTGATGACGAGGGATACGGGCCCTGGATCCACGCGATGGACGTCGAACGCCGCGTTCCTCACCGCATCTTCACAGGCGTCGAGCAGCACACGTCGCTTGGCGGCCAGTGCGGATGGTCGGCGGTTGGTCGCGACCGTTTCACGCTCGACGGCCGCACCTGTGGCGGGTACCGATCGCCGACGGCGTGATCGACGAATCTGGTGCCACGCCAATGTCGCTGCCGACGGCACAGCGGTCTGTCGCCACGCATGAGACGTGGGTACATCATTTATCGGGCCCAGAAAGCCGGCAGGGACGGCCTCTGGAAGCTCGCCGACGGAGGACAGCGACAGAGTTGTGGAATGGCGTTAACGGGCGCGCACTCGCCGGACCAGCCATTGCGCCCGACGGCCAACGCCTCGCGTTCCTGGTGCAAGGCGGGGACTGACGCAACTGTATCTGATGAACACAGACGGAACCGGCACGCGGCGTGTTGCCGAAGAACTCGACGTGCGAGGAGCGCCCGCATGGTCGCCAGATGGCCAATGGCTGGCGGTCGCGGCCAATCGGGATGGTGAGCCGCAACTGTTCAAGATCCCAGTCGCCGGCGGGACGCCGGTGCCTGCTGGTGAAGGAGTACTCGATCGATCCGACCTGGTCACCGAGCGGACAGTTTCTCGTCTATTCAGGCGCGGATGTTGGAACGACGTTTTCGGTGAAGGCGGTGAGCGCGGACGGCGACGCCTCGTCCGCTGCCGAACCTGATTCTGACCAGGGGCGCCAGGCGCCTGGCCTTTCTCGGCGGGGACGATGCACTGGTCATCCTGAAAGGAGACGTCTCACACAAGGAGTTCTGGCTCGTCGATCTCAAGACCGGTCACGAGCGGCAACTGACCAATCTCGGTCGCGAGTTTGCCATCGGCGATTTCGACGTATCTGCGGACGGTCGCGAAATCATCTTCGATCGGGCACGAGAAGAGTCGGATATTGTCGTGTTCGACCTGCCCGGTCGATGAAGCGCTCGTCGCGCTCGGGTGGCGTTGACGCCGCTTGTCACGCCTTTCAATTCTTTATTAGAGCAGCTGCGGAGGGAGACTGAGGAATTAAAGTGATTGAGGACTCGAGTATTCTTATCGAGTCCTCAATCCAACACAACATCAATCGCAGAGATGCGGGACCGGCACGATCGAACACACGAACGCGATCAGGTCGCTCGGTGGGTCCGCCGGGGGTGTCGCGGGCGGTTCCACCGGAGTCGATGGCGGACCGACTGGCACCCAAGTGGGCTTACCCTGCGCCTGAGCAATGGCGGCGGTACTGAGAATCGTTAAAGCGAGCGCGAACATGAGACTTTTTTTCATGAACACTCCTAGCAAGAATTCAGACTGGAACTGGGGAACGACGCCCGATTCAGCAACTAATGTGCCGTCGCAGCACTCGCAGATACGTCGTCGAACCCTGTTAAATGTGACGTTTTACTTTTGGTGAGCCGGGAAGTTTCCAGACTGAAGGAACAGAGTCAACCTCAAGTTGACTTTAGGGTTTGAGCGGACGGATGGAGTCGAACCATCTCTGCGCGGCGCTACCGCCGCCTTATGACGCCCGGGTCATTTACTCTGGGCGGGCGGGATGTCCCAGTTGAAGATGTCGCGGTGAATCATCCATGTTCCCGATAATTGCTTCCATATCACGATGTACTTGCCCGAGTTGAGAAGCGTGCCGTCTGGCGTGCTTGCCTTGAACCCGCCGACTTCATACGTCCAGTCTCCGTTCTCTATCACCTCACCGATCTCGACGCGGACTGTATTCCCACCGGATCCGACGATCAGTTTCCACACTTCCTTGATTGCATCCCTGCCTCTGATGATGGGGGCTTCGGGGACGAGTAACTCGGCATCCTCGGTGTACATGCTCGAAATGACACCGGCGTCGCCTTCGTAATACGCTCGCTCGAATGCCTTATAACCTTCGGCAATAGCCTCTCGCGGTGTCTTCATCGCAGCCTCCAGACGGTTTACGCGTCGTTATCATAGACCGTCAACTGGAGCACTTGTGACGAAGCGCGACTGCCACGCGTAGTCGCTGACGCGATACAGAAGTAAAAAGTGCAGAAGTAAAAAGGCAGAAGTAAAAAGTGCAGCAGTAAAAGGTGCAGCCGGTCCAACCCAGGAAAGAGGGATGAGGAGTGATTCTCCTCATCCTCTCTTCCCCTTTTCCGTACTTATGGGCAGGTCGCGGAGACCATCTTGAGCGAGTCGACGGTCAGCTCCTGCTTCGGAGCGTCACCACCGCCAGCCTTCGCTGGAGCCACCGTGCCCATGATCTCGACTTTGTGATTCGCGTGCGGCTTCAACTCGGTGCCCGTTTTCGCGTTAAGCGCCAAGGTCGTTTTCATCGCACTTGACGTTCCAACGGCGGGTGCGCCACCCGGCTTCGACAGCTCAGCGCTCTCGAGAACCCACGACTCCGGAGCGGTGCCCGGCTTGAGGCAGCCGCTATAGGTCACCTTGGCTGCTGCCGGGGCTGCTGCCGGCGGCGTTGCCGGTGCCTGCGTAGCCGGTGGAGGGGCGCCTGCTGGCTTCTCCTGCGCTGGCGTCTGAGCTGTAACGAGCGCCCCCGCACACAGAAGCGCCGGAATAAAGGTCAACCATCGATTCATTTACAAACCTCCTTCATTGGTAAGTTGTCTAGACAAATGCAGGAAAGGGGCCATCCAATTCCCAGGCCTTTCTGGTGAAAACTGGCGATTTTTCGCCCGGCGGTCACCGGACGCGCAGGAAGCGAGGGAAACTTTTACACGATGTGTTCAGTCGGTTGGCACCCGATCGCCACGGTGCGACGCAGGGTGTGCGCTTCTATTGAGGAGGGCCCGGCAGCGTCAACGCAATGGCCTTCGCCGCCCACCCCGTCCCCGCCGCGGAAATCCACTGATGCCGATCGAAAGGAAACCCGCTTTCGAAGTAGGGCTGCACCGGAAACGCGCGCGTACGGACGAGCCACGATCCATCGGCGTGCTGCGTGGCCAAAAGAAACTCGATGCCCCTGCGATACACGTCGTCGTTCACGCGCATCCCCGCTTCGTGCAGCGCGACCAAAGCCAGCCCTGTTGTGTACGCGTCCGGCTCGAGTTCGGGGAGCTGCGACCATCCTCCGCGCGTGGCCTGCTGCCGAACGATGGCCTGGATGGCCGCCTCGACCGCAGCCTGAGGCGCCTTCGTCCACACGAGACCCATCAGCCTCATCGCGCGATCTTCCGCGGTTGGCGCTTCTGCCTTCACCAGCCAATCGCCTGCTTTCCGCAGGGCACGGTCGAACTCGGGCTTGCGCGCCGGTATCGGATAGAGCGTCAACGCGCGGGCGGCAATCGCGGTATGGCTCACCGTGCTGGATTCAACAGGCGGACGATTGACGCCGTTCCCCAGCCAGCTTCCATCGGGCATCTGCGACGCCAGCGTCCAGTGGATGTGCGACGCAATCATCGAATCCAGCGGATAGCGCTCCGCTGCGAGCGCCATCAGTCCGTAACCGACAGTGAGCGCAACACCGCCGGGCACGAGCTGACGTCCCTGCATCGCCGGCCCGGCCGTCGTCCGCAGCACGGCGAGAATATCGTCGAGATTCTTGCGCACGAGATCTTCGGGAACGGGTATCCCCTTGCTCCGCGCGAGCGCCGCCGCTTCGGCGGGCACCGTGTTGTGATGACAGGTATAACACTGGCGCCGCTCGTACATCGGCGGCGCGGTCTTGAGGAGCAGCGAGACGCTCCGAGCCACCGATGCACGCGGATCGCTGTCACGATTTCCCGCAGTGGGTGCGATAGCTGGCTCTTGACGCGGTCCCTTGCCACGCGTCGCGCCGTATTTTTCGAGGACGGCAATCTTGGCGGGATCGCCGCGATAGATCGCCCAGTCGAGCGGCCTCTCGCCCTCTGTGCTCTCCGCGTTGGCATTGGCGCCGCGTTCCAGCAGAAGCCGCACCGTGTCCGCGGTGGCGAGCTCGGAAGACACCGATCGCATCAACGGCGTGCCGCCGTAAGGGCCGACCTTGGCGTTGACGTCGCCACCCATCTCAATCCAGCGTGAGATCAACTCTGGCCGCTGCCAGTTGACGGTGAGCGAGTCCGCGGAAACTTTCAGACCGCGCGACATCAGGTACTCGACGACTGCCGGACGCTGACGCCCGTAGGCCGAGCGCTGCGCCACGACCGGGCCCGCATCGTTCGGGTCGAGACCCTTCTCCACGAGAAAGCGGACGACCTCGACATCCGCGGACAGCATGGCCATGCCGAGCGCCGAAAATCCCGCGGTGTCTTTCACGTGGAGGTCCGCACCATGCGCCAGCAGGAGTTTCAACAGCTCGACCGTGCCGGGATAGTTCGCGGCGACGAGCAACGCTGTGCGCCCTACGTCGGTGGACCGCGCATTGACGTTTGCACCGGCCGCCACGAGCCGCCGGACCTTTTCGATATCGGGGATCGCCCACATCAATGCTGTCGCACCACCGGCATCCGTCTGGTTCGGATCGGCGCCACGTTTCAACAACTGGTCCACGGCCGCCGCGTCGCCCGACTGAACAGCCAGCATCAGGACGGGCACGGTGGGTTCGCCTTTGACCGCAGGAAAGGATGAAGAGGGCCCGGTGGTTTGGGCAGCGAGAGAGACAACCAGCAGCGCAGAGATTCCGGGCAGCCACAAAACTTCATCAGATCTCCTCCCGGACAAGGGATCGAAGGGTAATCGGCGCCGCGGGCAGGGGCGATTATCGGCCACGGGTTGCATCGGTCAACCGCCGACGTGGGAAAGTTCGAGCGTAAGGTCGGATGAGCGGAGGGCGACACCACCGACGCGATCGACGCAACCACGTTCGCATGCATCTGCCGAGATGAGCGAGGCGGTGGCGGTTGTTGAAATCGCGCGCGGAGGCTGGGCTCCGGCTGCCGGCAGACGGATGCACCGGTCGCATTGGTGGCGGCAACGGACAGCGGGCGCCGTCCGGCATCGCCGGGCACTAGGGAAGGTGAAGTTCCTTATGCCAGTTCGAAGTGATGTGCATTTGGCTCGTGAGTGTCAGATGAACCGGGCAGCGATTGGCGGTCGCCAACAGTCGCGTTCCCGACAAGATTTCGTGCGGTCGGACCGCCGCTACTCATTCCGCGGCAGCACCGTGTACACCCTTGGCGATGAACCCCGCGAACTCCTCGATGAATTTCCGGAGGAATTGCTCGGTGGACTCGTTGGTGACGCGCCCATCGTCGGTGATCAGACCGCGTTCGAACTGAATGTACAGCCTCGACGGAATTCATGAGTGGTGAGTTGCAGAAGGCGAGAATGCTGCGCAAATGCTGCTGGGCGATTGCCGTCCCGATCTTGCCCGGCGATGTACCGATGATGGCTGACGGTTTACGCGCGAATGCGTTCTTGCCGTAGGGCCGGCTCGCCCAGTCGATCGCATTCTTCAGGCCGCCCGGGATCGACCGGTTGTATTCAGGCGTCACGAACAGGACGGCGTCCACCGCTGCGATCGCATCCTTGAACTCGGTGGCCGCCGGCGGGAAGTTCGCGTCGTAGTCGTAGCTGTAGAGAGGGAGGTCCTTGAACGAGATCTCCGACATCTGGAGCTCCGCGGGTGCCAGCCGCACGAGCGCGGTGGCGAGCAATCTGTTGATCGAGCCCTTCGCCAGACTGCCGATCAGATAGCCAACCTTGTAAGAAGTCATCGCGCCACCGTTATGACCGGCTTCTTGATCGGCAGTCACTACTTTTTCAGTTACTGCTTTTCATAGACGCCAACGCTATCGATGCTCCGCCCCGTGGCATCCTTGCCGACGGTGGTGACGGTGAGCGTCTTTCCATCGGCGGAGGTGACAATCGTAAAGGTGGATAGGATTTGTCCACCCTTCTTGTTGACCGTCTTCGTCGTCGTGGGATTCACCCGAGTACGCGCGGCCGTATCGCCGAATGGGCTGCCGACGAGAGGAACATCTTTCCCGTCAAAGTTCGCCGTGAAGGTGTAATGGATCGCGGGGCCGGTCGGCGGCACTTGGTCCACTGTCACCTTGATGCCTGCACCCGCCGCCTCATATACGAGGGTGGCACTCTTGAGTGCCTGTCCCTCGGGGTACTTCGATTTCGCGGGGTTGAGTTTCCAGGTCCCGACCGACTGGGCGAGCGCCGTGCCTCCGAGAGCCACCGCCAACGTAATCGCGACCGCCGTGGACAGAACCTGGCGCATTCTTCGATGCATTGTCGTCTCCTGCTTTGTTCTGACTTGTAAACGCCGAGTTGTGGGACCGTGATTCGGTGCCTAGTCTACTCGTTCTCCGCATTGGGATGTTTGCGTTGTGCGCTAGGATCGCACGCGCCCGAATCCTTCGGGTGTCGGAGATATGAGTAACCCATCAACGAAGTGAGGAGGCTGCCGTGCCGAAGTTCATGGTCAAGGCGTCGTACACGACGGAGGGGGCTCGGGGACTGCTAAAGGAGGGCGGAACGGGAAGACGCGCCGCGGTCCAGAAATTGACGGAGAGTCTGGGAGGGAAAGTCGAGGCTTTCTACTTCGCGTATGGCGAAGACGATGCGTATGTGCTCATCGACGTTCCTGATGCGACTTCGGGGCTCGCGGTCAGCCTGGCGGTCAACGCGTCAGGTGCGGTTCGCGTCTCGACTATCCCGCTGATCACTCCCGAAGAAATCGACGCAGCCTGCAAGAAGTCGGTGGCGTATCGCGCACCGGGCGCCTAAGCGAACACGGCCACGCTGAGGCCCAACCAAGCGTTTGCAGCCGTCGGCCCTCGATGTGATGTTGAGGCGCCGCGGCTCAAACGCCAGCGTTGGCTTTGGCGGAGGGTGAGGCCGAGGCGGTGTCGTTCATAGGAGTACAATCGCCGCGATCATGCGAACCCTTCTGCTGATCGCGCCGACGGCCGTAGCCACCACAGGCGTGGTCGGTGTGCTCAAAGGCGGAATGCCGCGCAGCGACAAATGTCACTTGAAAATGTCACGCAGCAGGAACGAAGTCACTTCAGTCCCGTCGTCCAGTTCAGGACAAGGTTGATTGGGGGCGGGTTGGCTAAGGCCGTGGAAGAGACGTTGAACAGAAAACGCTCCCCACCCGGCGCCACATCGTACTGCGGTGACGGCACGGTAAACAGCTCGGTCGTTTGCTGGATTTTGAACGGACCATCCGTCGACACTGACACGGCGATCAGCTTTTGTACCGAATCGATGTAGAAGAGCTCCCGTCCGCTACGACTCCAACGTGGAAAGAGCCCGCCCTTGGAGGAAACCGGGTAACGGCCTTTTGAGGAATCAGGAAACGACTGCACTATCAGCTGATCGACACCGGCTTCGTTCACGCTATAGGCGAGCCAACGACCGTTTGGCGAAAGCGCTGCCGTTCCTCCAAGACGAGGCGAAGTAGAGGAACGGCTTCTGGTCGCCAGATAATGGGAGCGCCCACAGTTCCGGAATCGGTGGCTGGTTTCGATTCCGTTGAGCCACAACAAAGTCGCGTCCCCAATCGAGCGCCCAAGTGTTAGTCCGAGGGTCAGCGTCCGGCGGGACAAGGACGCGCTCGGGCGTCGCCCCATCAGCCCGCATTTGGTAGATTCCCGAGTCCTTCTCGCGGAACCTGGTGTACGCAACATACGTCCCATCAGGCGACCAGATCGGGAAGTGGTCGGTACCTGGACGCTTGGTAAGTTGGGATGGCACCTTCTGTTCGATGTCGTAGACGTATACATCGTCGGCGCCGTCGCCTGTCGGCTGGTGAAAGGCCACACGTGTGCCGTCTGGGGACAGCCTGATCTGCCTATCGGCACTCAAGGCGCCGATGGGGTCGCTGACCTTGCCGCTTCGCGCGACCCACACGAGCGAGCGCGTGGCCTCACCAGCGCGATACGCTAAAACGCCAGCGTCGGAGACCCCAAACGCTGCGCGCCCGTTCGCAGCCAGGAGCACGTCGTCGACGATCGGCGACGGCTCGCCGACAAGCTTCAGTGTCGAGACATCGAGCCGCTGTGCCACGAGCGTCCGGTGCCTGGTGAAGAGAAGGAAGTGCGGAGGCGCGAATGCGGCATGGGATTCGGCCACCAGCACCTGCCTGGTCTCCTCTGAATCCAGAGACTTCAACCAGACGGCCCGAGCGGTGGGTTGGGCGCTCGCGGCCTGATAAAGATACCTGCGGCCATCGGGTAGGAACTGCGGCCAGCGGAGCGCGACTTGTAGTGGGGGCGATGGCGACGCGAGGAGCACAGGCGTTCCCCCGATCGCAGGCACGTGATAGAGCCGATCGCCCGAACTGAACACAATATCGTTGTGCTGGTTCCAGGTGCCGCCGTTGAAGAGGGTCGACGGTACGTCACAAAGCACGCGGGGATGTCCACCTGCCACATCGACCCTTTTCAATTTCCCTGATGCAAGTGCATGGAAGCCAAGGGACTGGCTGTCAGGCGACCAGAACGGGACGGAATCGGCCGCGGTTGATACATCTTCCGTCCCCGGTACAGGCTGCGCGTCGAGCGACCCTATGCGGCGAACAAACAGCATTGCCGGTCCGTTCACGCGCACGAACGCCGTGAACGCGACGCTTCGGCCATCGGGAGATATCGCCATCGCATGAGGGCTCGGCATCGGCGGCGTGTCAATCGAGAACCGGATTTGTGCCGGTGCGGGCGCGATCGGTTCGGGAGCCGAGCGCCACAGGAATGCGACAGCTACGCCCGCACCAATTGCCAGGCCGGCTGCAAGACCAGCGAAAAGCTTCCGATTCGATCCAGCATGCACCGTGAGCGAAGCCTCGTGCGCACTCGGCGAGGTCAAGGCGTCCTGGAGGTCAAGGCCCGCATCGCCCATGTCGTGCAGACGGAGTTTCGGATCTTTCTCGAGACATCGCCGCAGCAGCCGCTGTATCGCCGGCGGCGTCTTGTCCGGAAGCAGAGACCAGTCGGGTTCGCGATCCAGAACCGCGGCGAGCGTATCGGTTACCGTCTCAGCGGCGAACGCGACGCGACCCGTAAGCATCTCGTACAACACGCAGCCAAACGCCCAGATGTCTGCACGCCGATCGACAGGCTTTCCGCGCGCCTGCTCGGGACTCATATACGCCGGCGTGCCGACGACGATGCCCTCGTGCGACAGCCCGGCCGTTTCAGGAGCGGACTCGGCTCGCTGGATCGCCTTCGCCAGCCCGAAGTCGAGCACCTTCACAGTGCCTTCCGGCGTGATCTTGATGTTGGCCGGCTTCAGATCGCGGTGAATGACGCCGTGTTCGTGAGCCGTCTCGAGCGCTTCGGCAATCTGCCTCGCGATGTGACAGCGCTTCGGAAATGGGGATTGGTCCCTTCTCCAGTCGCTCCGCCAGCGTGTCGCCCTCGACCAGCTCGAGCACGAGTGCAGGGACACCTGACGCATCTTCGAAACCGTAAATGCCGCCGATGTGCGGGTGATTGAGCGAGGCGAGCAGCCGCGCCTCGCGCTGGAACCGCGCGAGCCGCTCGCCGTCCGAGGCAACCGCCGCGGGCAGGACCTTAATCGCCACGTCCCGGTCGAGCTTCGAATCGCGGGCGCGATACACCTCACCCATCCCGCCGACACCCAGCAGCGAGCGAATTTCGTAGCTGCCGATTCGTTGCCCGATACGGGCTGTGTGCGAGCCTTTCGGTTCCAACAACGCATTCACACGGGAGTCATCGCCCAGCAGGGATTCGATCTCGGCTCGCAGCGCCTCGTCACCACCGCAGGCCTTGCGCAGAAACGCAGCTCGATCGACCGGCGCGAGCGCGACGGCGTCGTTGTAAATCCTAGAAACCTGCGCCCAGCGTTCATCGGCCACTGAGACTCCTAATCCTTACTCCCCAATCCCAGCCTGGTCCGGCTGGTTTTCCGAAGCTCCCGTCCCAACCACGCCTTCGCCAGTTTCCAATCTCGCTTGACCGTATCGGGCGACACGCGGAGCACTTCTGCGATCTCTTCGACATTCAACCCACCGAAAAATTTCATTTCGACAACCCTGCCGCGACGTTCGTCGATCTGAGTCAGCGCGATCAGGACCTCGTCCAGCGCAACGAGTTCTTCCGGTCGATCGGGAACAACCAGCCCTTCAGCCAGCGACACCTTCTGCGCATCACCACCCCGCTTTTGATTGCCGTGCTTGCGCGCCGCATCGATCAGAATCCGGCGCATCTGTCGGGCCGCCATCGCAAAGAAGTGCGCGCGGTCCTGCCACTGGATCCGGTTGATATCGACGAGCCTCAGATACGCCTCGTTGACCAGGGCGGTCGCTTGCAGCGTGTGTCCAGGCCGCTCGCCGTTCATGTGCCATTGCGCCAGCCGCCGCAGTTCCTTGTAAACGAGCGGCGTCAGCTGGTCGAGCGCCTGCTGGTCGCCCTGGCCCCATGCAACCAGGAGGTGTGTAACTGGCGCCGCAACCGATGAAGCGACTCGGGCCATAGATTCAGTGAGTTAGCGGGAAACCGCTGACCGGAATTCTAATCCAGCCCCGCCCCGACGGCGTTCATCTTTCTCCGGCCTGCCTCAGTCGACTTTCCACCTTCCACTTTTTGGCTCCCGTCTGCGCCTTTCTGGTCGAGGACGGGAATGACTGCCCTCGAGCGAGGAAGGTTGATGGCAAAGGCAGCGACAATTCTGCTGGCGGCGGGTGTGATTTCGGTATCGACTGCCCGCTCGCAGTCGCACAACACGGTGCCCTTCAGATTTGCGTGAGAAATGATGCCCACGTCGCCGACGACACGCTGGATGAGGCCCGGCGCGTCGTATCCGAGATTTACTCGCAGGCGGGGCTGACGCTGTTATGGTGCTCAGACGACTGCACGGTCACGATCGCCCTGAGACCTCGCGCATCGGACGACACGGCGCGTCGTGCAAAGGATGCGATGGGTTACACGCCGGGCGGCGGCGAAGAACGAGGGCGGCTCGCGTTTGTGCTGATCAACCGGGTGAATGAAATTGCCGATGGATACAGCACCGCAAGGTCGATCGTGCTTGGCGCCGCCATTGCGCACGAGCTGGGCCATCTGCTCATCTCCAAGGAGCACAGCAAGACGGGGATCATGAAGGCATACTTGAATCAATCAGATTTCCGAAAAGCGCGACAGGGAGAACTGCGTCTTACCGCCGAGCAGGCTCGGCACATTCGGAACTCAATCGCTCGTGTAGCACCGAGCGAGGACTGTAGATGAGTGAATCCTTCCATGAACGGCGACTTTCGGGCCGGACGCACCCGGTCACCGCGATGGGTGTGGATGCTGTAGGTAATGCTGGCGCAGCAGGTCCTTTCCGTAGTCGTTGCCGTTCGGCGTTCTGACGACGGCATGGATGTGCGCGCGGGTCGGCATGTCAGGATCCATTAGGTGGCGAAGGCCTATCGGGCGCTGGTGATCGAACTCGATCAGGATGACGGGACTCTGGATGCGGTAGTAGAACACGCTGCCGGGCGTCGTCCCGCCGACCCACGCCAGCCACGTCCGGTTCATCAAGGTCCGCACTTCGTCCATCCGCACCCGTGCGTGCCCCTCGTCCATGTTGTCGACGTAGAGGGCAATCAGATCGAGCAGTTGCTGCCGTTGCGCTGTACCCAATTCCTTCGCCGGAATGCCCACGTAGTCCACGACGACGTTGTCGCTCCACGCTTCAGTGAGGATGCTGTTGCCGGTCTTGGCGCTCTTGAGAATTGCCTTCTGCCGCTGCCCCTCGGTCAGCGCGCTGATCAGCGCCAGCCCGCGATTCTGCTCCTCCTGGAGGACCGACGTGCCCTTGTACTTGCCGGACGTCGCGACGACAGGCTCGGACCCGGCGAAGAAGGGCGTCATCACCACCTGATCGCCGAGCACGAAGTAGTTGATGATCGCGTGATGGCCGTCGAACTGCCATCCCCAGGGCTCGGTCTCCGACGGCCGGCCCATGACCGTGACGTGATACTGCCATTCGCCATACTCTTCGAAGTTGTTGCCCGTCAACTCGGCGAGCGTCTCGTTGAGGCGCATGATGTCACGTGTCTGCTTCAAACCCCTGGCGCTGAGGGCCGCGCGAAGCAGGCCGAATGCCTTGTCGCGCTGCTCCGGCGACATCTCGAGGAAGCTGACGCCCTGCCGAACGTAGAAGCTCTGGTTCATCCACTTTCGCCACTCCAGATCGTCCACCGGAAAAAGCGTCTTTTCGCGCTGTGCATGCGTGAGCCCGGCGAGAAATGCTTCTGCCGCACTGCGGACCGGTGCCGTGGAGACGCCGGTCGAGCGGATGGCGAAGTGCCCCGATTCGATCAGACCGTTCGCGGTGACACCCTTGAAGGGATCTGCCAGGCCGGGTGTCTCGGCTGCCAACGACAGTCGAAGGAGCTCCGCCTTCGGCCGGACCGGCGGAGGAGCCTGAGAGAACACACCAGGGTGAAACCACACGGCGGCAACGTAGAGGCACGCCATAAGAGCGAGAACTCGCGCACGCGTCATCGTTGGATTGCCTCCTGCTCGCGACACACTATACCAGCCCCGAGATCGCCGCGGCCGGTCGTTGTATGAGCTCGACCTGAGAAGTTACCGATCTGCTCGGGCCCAAACGCGTTAGCATGGTGACGCCATTGACACAACTTCTTCTCGGGTGGGGAGAAACGAATTCCCTCGCTGCCGAAGAGACATGCCGGCGGGATACGAATCGAATAGCGATACATCTCGTCGATGGACATCGTATCGATCCGATCCTGCGCGAGTGTATGACCATGCGAACCCTTCTGTTGATCGCGTTGCTGATCCCCGTCCCGATCCAGGCGCAGACGGCCCGAGGCACGAATCCGTTGGCTGCCGATGTGGAGCGGCTCTCCGCCGAACTCAACCCGCAAGTGGTGGCGTGGCGGCGCGACTTTCATCAGAATCCCGAGCTCGGCAATCGCGAAACGCGGACCGCCAAAGTTATCGCTGACGAACTGAGAAAGCTGGGCTTCTCCGTAACGACAGGCGTCGCCACCACAGGCGTGGTCGGCGTGCTCAAAGGCGGACTACCGGGACCCGTCGTCGCGCTACGCTCCGACATGGATGCGCTGCCGGTGACCGAGCAGGGCGACCTGCCGTTCAAATCCACCACGAAGACGCAGTGGAACGGCGGGGAAGTGGGCGTGATGCACGCGTGCGGCCACGACAACCACATGGCAATCCTCCTTGGCGCGGCCTCCGCGCTCTCCCGGATGAAAGACCGTCTGCCGGGGACCGTGAAAGTGATCTTCCAGCCCGCAGAGGAGGGTCTGCCGCCTGGTGAGGTTGGCGGCGCCGAGCAGATGGTCAAGGAAGGCGTGCTCGAGAATCCCAGGGTCGACGCCATTTTCGGGCTACACGTCATGCCATATCCCGCCGGGACCGTCACCTATCGCCCGGGCCCCATGCTGGCGAGTGCCGATGCGTTTCTGATCACGATCAAGGGCAAGCAGACTCACGGCGCGGCGCCCTGGGGCGGAATCGATCCCATCGTGATTGGTTCGCAGGTCGTGATGGGATTGCAGACCATCGTCAGCCGCAACGTGAACATCACGGAGGCGCCGGCGGTGGTGAGCGTCGGCCGGTTCACCGGCGGCAACCGCTTCAATATCGTGCCTGAATCAGTGGAGCTCGAAGGCACCGTCCGTGCGTACAGCGAGAGCGTTCGCAAGAACATCCACGATCGCATTCGCGCGATCGCGACGCACTACGCCGAGGCGGCCGGTGGTACGGCCACAGTGGAGATCGGCCGCGGTACAACTTATCCCGTGACCATCAACGATCCGGCGTTGACCGAGCGGATGCTGCCCACGCTCCAGCGTGTGGCTGGTGCCGATAACGTGCGCCTGGGCCCACCTGTCGGAGTAGCTGAAGACTTTTCGTACTTCCAGCAGAAGGTCCCGGGCCAGTTCGTGTTTCTCGGCGTGACACCGCGAGACCAGGATCACACGACCGTGCCGCAGAATCACTCACCGCTCTTTTTCGCCGACGAGTCGGCGCTGCCCGTGGGCGTGAGGGTGATGACGAACCTCGCCCTCGACTATCTGTTCGGAGGCAAGTAGAGAATCAGCGCCAATGAGCACGCGGACTAGCGGTCCAACGCTTCTCCGCCCTGACGAATCGCACCGCGCAGAGGCGGCAGGGCCGGATTCGCAAGATTTGCCGAGCGATCTGGTTCGGCAGGCGACGCGACGGCTGCGCGTGATGGCCATCCTCTATGCCGCCGTCTTTTTTCTGATCGACTTCTTCCCATCGCTCATCTCGAGCGCCGAACGCTCCGTTCAGTTCGGCGCCGTCGTGCAATGGCTGCCGGGCACGATTGCCATCTCCGTCGCGCTTTTCGTCGCCGCTGCCGTCACCAACCCTCGTTTGTCGCCTCTGGCCGCCGCCGCGATCGCTATCGCCTTCGAAGTCACCGCCAGCTACGGGATCGCTGCCGCGGAACTGCTTCAGACCCAGAGCCTCGACTTTCTTCGCGACGCCACGTGGATCGGGCTCTCGTGGGTCGCCGTCTGGACGCTCCTCTTTACTATCGCCGTTCCTTCGTCGCCGCGGCGGTCGCTGTTAGCGGGACTCGCCGCATCCAGCAGCGTGCCCGTGATGGCCGCGGTATCGTTCGCGGTGTACCCGCCTCGCGCGCTGCCGAACACCTGGGAGTTCTTCATCGTCTTTGTCTTTCCGTACCTGGTGGTCGTCGGGATGGCGTATGTCGGCGCGCGCGTGCTCTTCGCGCTCGGCCATGAGGTCCGAAAAGCCCGAGAGCTGGGCAGCTACCGTCTTCTCGAGCGCCTCGGCCAGGGCGGGATGGGAGAGGTCTGGCGCGCACGCCATCGGCTGCTCTCAAGACCCGCCGCAATCAAGCTCATTCGTCCGCCCACCGCGTCCTCGATCATCGGACCGGAAGCCGTGAGTCGGTTCGAGCGCGAGGCGCAAGCGATCGCGAGCCTGCGGTCGCCGCACACCGTGGAACTGTTCGATTTCGGCATCGCGGATGATGGGACTTTCTATTACGTGATGGAGCTCCTCAATGGCCTGGACGCCGAGCGGATCGTGAAGCAGTTCGGACCGATGCCGGCGGAGCGCGTGATTCACGTCATCCGCCAGGTGTGTCATTCGCTGTCTGAGGCAGAATCGCTCTCTTTGGTACATCGAGACATCAAGCCCGCCAACATCGTCTTGTGCCGCTATGGTGAAGACTACGACTTCGTAAAAGTGTTGGACTTCGGGATCGTCAAAGCGATTCACGAGCCAGGCCATACCGGAGAGACGACGGCAGTGCCCCCTCTCACTGCTGAGCATGTCGTGCGCGGAACGCCGGCGTTCATCTCTCCGGAGCAAGTGCTCGGCGGACGGCTGGTGGATCACCGCGCCGACATCTACGCGACTGGCTGCCTTACATACTGGCTACTCACCGGCCAGCTCGTCTTCGCCGGTGACACGCCGATGGAGTTTCTCATTCAGCACACGCAAGCCACACCGCAGCCGCCGTCCGCACGAACAGAACTGCCGATTCCGAAAGAACTCGACGCGCTCGTGCTTGCGTGCCTGGCCAAGAACCCCTCGGATCGGCCGCAGACCGCGCGCGAGCTCGCCCGCCGTCTTGAAGCGGTGCCCGTCAGCTGCGAATGGACCGCAGACGTCGCACGCATATGGTGGGAAAGGCATCAGCCTGTGCGTCAAGCAAGTGTCAAGGTCGGCTGAGCGCCTGACGTCTACGCTCAAGGAACTCGCGCTCAGTCGTGTTCGCGGTTCGCTCGATCGCGGCGTCGTACGCCAGCGCTGCTTCGGCGTTGCGCCCCAGTCGTCGGAGCAGATCGGCGCGAATCGCATGGAACAGGTAGTAGCGACCAAGGTCGAGGCCATCAACGAGGGTGAGCGCAGCATGGGCACCATCAACCTCCGCGACCGCGACTGCGCGATTGAGCGCCACGACCGGGCCTGGCGCCAGCGTCAAGAGGTGGTTGTATAGCTGCAGGACCTGCCGCCAGTCGGTGTCCGCCGCGGTCGGCGCGTCGCTGTGTGACGGCGTTGATCGCCGCATGGAGCTGATACGGGCCAGGCTGGTTGAGCCGAAGGCACTGCCGCACGATGGCCTGCCCTTCGGCAATGAGAACACGATTCCAGCGATCGCGGTCTTGGTCGGCCAGCAAAACGAGACCGCCCTCCGAAGTGAGACGGGCGGGGCGACGCGACTCGATCAACAGCAAGAGCGCGAGCAGCCCCATGACTTCCGGTTCGTGGGGCATGAGCTCGGCGAGGAGCCGTCCGAGGCGGATGGCCTCCGCACAAAGATCTTCTCGAACCAACCGCTCGCCCGAGCTTGCCGTATAGCCCTCGTTGAAAATGAGGTAGATGACGGCGGTCACCGCCCGAAGGCGGGTGGGGAGGTCGGCCTCACTCGGAACACGGTACGGAATTTTCGCGTCGCGGATCTTTCCCTTGGCTCGAACCAACCGCTGGGCCATCGTCGTTTCGGGCACCAGGAAGGCGCGCGCGATTTCGGTAGTTGTGAGTCCTCCCAGGAGCCGAAGCGTCAGCGCGACCTGGATACCGGACGTGAGCGCAGGGTGACAGCAGGTGAAGATCAGGCGGAGACGGTCGTCCGGCATGACATCCTCCTCGGCCGGTTCGTGAGCCACGTGTATCAGAGCGGCCTGGGCGTGCCGGTCCTCACGGGATGCTTCCCGTCGCAACCTGTCGATCGCGCGGTTGCGGGCGGTCGTGATGATCCAACCCGCCGGGCTTGGGGGCAAGCCGGTTGACGGCCACCGTTCAATCGCCACGGTGAACGCGTCCTGGACTGCTTCTTCGGCGAGATCGATGTCACCGAAGACACGGACCAGGACGGCCACCGCGCGACCGTACTCTTTGCGGAATACGTATCCGATCTCCGAGGTCGGAATAGCCGGCATTCGACCTATTTCTCTCCGCCTCCCTCATTGAACGGCCGAACTTCGATTGGAAGACTGGTCCGGCCGTCGAGAGTGAGCGCCCTGGCAAGCTTACCGCCCCACTCGAGCGCGGCGTCGAGATCGGCCGCCTTGATGATGTGGAACCCGCCGATGTGCTCCTTGCCTTCAGTAAACGGTCCGTCAGTCGTGAGCACGTCACCATCCGCCAGCCGCACCACGGTGGCCGTACTCGGAGCGTGGAGGCCACCGGCGAAGACCCACGCACCGGCGGCTTTCATTTCCTGGCTGAGAGCGTTCACCTCTCGCATCACCTTCGCCAGAACCTCGGGTGGTGGAGGCTCTCCGTCGGGCTGATAGATACTGAGCAGGTACTGTGTCATTGAGTGCTCCTCGTTGCATTATCGCCAGCACCATACCGGCGTCTCACCCTCTATACGAACGGATTCCGTCAGAATCGACAGAGGATACTGACAGTTACGCGCAGGCATCGAAATTCGATGGGCAGATTAAGTCGTAGCTATTTCACCTGAAGAGATTGTGCTGGCAGATCGGCACGGCCGTTTGAATCGAATGATTGGGCAGCGTGGTGTTGCCACTCGCGCCGATCGTGGAGGTTCCACGTTTGGGACCTGCCGCCGCAGGAGAAGGATTTCGAAGACCGTGATCAAGCGCTTCCGTCTAGCCATTGCCGCGGCGCGTTCGAATTTAGGGATTGCCCAACGCTCGAACTCCTCGCACACGGACTCTCCGTAGACATTTCATCACTAACAAACACTTTGAACCACTAACAAACACTGTGAATCAGTAACAAACACTGTGAATCAGTAACAAACACTGTGAATCAGTAACAAACACTGTGAATCAGTACGATATCTCCGTGCTATGTGCTCGGTCATTGGAGTTGTTCTTGCTATTGCCGTTCGGAGAATCGTCGGTCCGCCATCAGTCAAGGGGGGCAGGCATGACTCGTCGGGTGCGTCTCACGATCGTTGTGGCTGCGCTTGTTCTCTTAACAAGCAATTCCACTTTCTTCACGGCGTTTGCTCAGCTGCCGCCGGTTGCAACGCTGTCGGCTGATCTCGTAGCTCTGCTCGACAGCGGCTCAACACTGGCGGTACCTGTTATTGTCCGAGGTGCACGTGCGGATGTGGAAGCCGCCGCAGCGCGGCTCGGGCTTACCGTTCTCCGGCGTCTCGACCAATTCGTTGTGCTCCTCGCAAACGCAGAGGGCATTCAGCATCTGCGGGAGGAGCCAGGCATTCTGGGCATCTCCGGCGATCTTCCCGTCATCGCCGCGATGGCGGTCGCCGACGGCGCGCTCGCGGCCGATCAGACGCGCGCGGGGAGCCAGTGGGGGCTGCAGGAGTATCGAGGCGTAACTGGTCGTGGCGTTGGAGTCGCCATTATCGATTCCGGCATCGCGACGCATCTCGCGCTCGCAAACAAGGTCGTCGCCGCGGTCAGCTTCGTCCCGGATGATCCCACACCAATGGATCGGTTTGGCCATGGCACGCACATCGCGGGGATCGTGGCGGGCCAGGGAAGTGCGGCGACGGCCGTTACCGATCGCTATCAGGGCGGCATCGCACCAGGCGCTCATCTCATCAATGTCAAGGTGCTCGGCCGCGACGGCTCGGGCCGCACGAGCGACGTAATCGCAGGCCTCGACTGGGTCGTCGCGCACAAAGCGGATTACGGCATTCGCATTGTCAATCTGTCCCTTGGTCATCCTGTAACAGAGCCATCGCTGACCGATCCACTGAATGCCGCAGTGGTACGCGCTGTGGCTTCAGGAATCCTCGTGGTGGCCTCGGCCGGCAATCAGGGGAAGGACGCCGAGGGCCGTCAGGTGCTCGGGAGCATTACGTCGCCCGGCAACTCACCGCACGCGCTGACGACCGGTGCGATAAATATGTGGGACACCATCGCGCGCGATGACGATACCGTCACGACCTACAGCTCGCGAGGGCCCACGAAGTACGAGTTTGCGACGAAGCCGGACGTGGTCGCGCCTGGCAACAAGATCGTGTCGCTCGAGGCAGCCGGTTCGTTCCTCGCTAAGACCTATCCAAGCGAACGCGTAGCGGGGAACGGATCGAATGCCTACCGTCGGATGAGCGGGACCAGCATGTCCGCGGGCATGGTCAGTGGCGCAGCCGCTCTGATCCTCGAGGCCGCGCCAGGGCTGACACCGCGCCACGTCAAGATGGTCGTGCAGGCAGGCGCCTCTCCGATGCTCCGTGACGGCCTGGTCGCCAGCGGCGCTGGCAGCGTGAACGTATGGGCCTCCCGCCGCATGGCAAGGGATGGCCTGTCATCGCTCCTCCCCACGACCATCGTGTCCGGCGTGCTCGTACCGGTGGGCGGGGAAGTATTCACCGATGCGGGCACCCTCATCGACAGGATGTATCAGCAGACGGGCATCAGGATCTTGAGCCTCGTCGACCTGGCGCTCGTCTGGGCCAACCCCTCGAAGCTGCCGCTCGATCATCTGAATCTGCTTGGTTTGTATGGCGAGGTATCGGCTACGGGGGGCAACCAGATCATCTGGGGGGACATCTCGCAAAGCGTCGCAGACGAGCAGATCATCTGGGGCGATCAAATCTTCGATTCCACGGGCCAGCAGATCATCTGGGGCGATAGTGGCTCGGCCGACGGGTACCAGATCATCTGGGGCGACGGACATTAAGGGACGTAGATGACGATACCGATACCCACGAATGCGCGACGCCTGCTCTCGTGGCTCCCCGGCATGCCTGTCGCCATGCGACCATTGAACCTCTTCGTCGTCGCGGTCGTTATCGCGGGCTTTCTGGCCGTGGCGCACTCGCTGGTGCGACTGCCATACACTCTGCAGCCGCTTCAATGGATGATGCTCGGCGTATTTGCGACAATCGCCGGCGTCCTTGCGCTCAGGGTGCCGGGCGTGCCCGTGCAAGTGTCGGTGTCCGACACATTCTTCTTCACGTCAGCATTGCTGTTCGGCCCTGCTCCCGCTACGGTAACCATCGCGATCGATAGCTTCCTCATCTCGTGGCGGAGCGGCCACCGAGTCGAGCGCGTGATGTTCAATACGGCGAACCCTGCGCTTGCGCTGTGGGTGGGCTCGCAGGCGTTCTTCGCGATGGCCCGAACGCGACCACTTTCACATCAGAGCACTATTTCCCCGGAAGCCATCGTGCTTCCGCTGGTCGTGATGACGGCGCTTTATTTCTTGATCAATTCGGGCCTCACTGCCATTGCCGTCGCCCTGGAGCGCGCTCAGCCGGCCTTCCAGCTTTGGCGGCGGCACTTCGCCGGAATTTCGTTGTACCACTTTGCCGCGGCCTCGGCGTCGTTCTTCGTCGTGGTGACAGTCCGCTCGGTGAGCGTATTCGCTGCGGCCGTGATCCTGCCGCTGCTGGTGATCCTTCAGGTCGCGATGCGCTCGTGGCTGGGCCGCGTGGGGGATGCGCAGCGTCACATAGCCGAAGTCGACCGGCTGTACGAACGTTGCGAAGGGGCCCTCCTCGAGATGAGCGCACGCGAGCAGCGGCGCATCGGCGTGGACCTGCACGACAATTTGGGCCAGCATCTCACTGGCACGGCTTTCATGAGCAAAGCGCTCCAGCAGCGACTCGAGGCTCGGGGTCTGCCCGAGGCCGTCGAGGCCGGCAAGATCGTGACGCTGGTGAACAAGGCGATCGAGAAGACGCGCGAGCTGTCGCGAGGTCTCGCCCCGGTCGTGTCTGGCGCCGATGGTCTGATGGCGTCGCTGCAGCGCCTTGCAGAGGAGGTCGAGAACTTCTTCAGCGTGTCGTGCCGGTTCGTGTGCGACGTTCCTTTCCTGCTCGACGATGTCGTCGCCGGCACTCATTTATTCCACATCGCGCAAGAAGCCGTGAACAACGCCATCAAACATGGTCGTGCGACCAGGATAATCGTTGCGCTCTCAGCCCTGGGCGACTCGGGACGACTTTCCATCGAAGACAATGGCGTTGGGATCCCCAACGTGCCGACCCCTACATCAGGGATGGGTCTGCATATTATGGGGTACCGCGCCGGCATGATTGGCGGGTCACTCGAGGTCACGCGCGAGCCGAATGGCACCGGTACCGTCGTCAAGTGCTCGTTTCCAATGAGGAGCATGTATGAAAGACGTGCGATCCACCATGACTCGAAGCACGAACAATCCGTCCGCCAGGCGGGTGCTGATCGTCGACGATCATCCCATCGTCCGTCACGGTTTGACGCTTCTGATCAATCGCGAGCCAGACCTGATGGTGTGTGGTGAGGCCGACGACGCGCAGTCGGCGACCCAGGCCATCGTGTCACTTCGGCCCGAGCTTGTGATCCTCGACATTTCACTTGGTGGTCCGGACGGTCTCGAGCTTCTGAAGCAGATTCGGACGCGCGATATCGACTTGCCCGTTCTGGTGCTGTCCATGCACGACGAGGCGACCTATGCCGAGCGTGTCCTGCGCGCCGGAGCCAACGGCTACATCATGAAACAGGAGGGCACCGATCGCCTATTGACGGCGATCCGCCGCATCCTCGAGGGTCAGGTGTACATGCCTGATCGCGTCGCAAACAGACTGCTGAGGCAGTACACGCACACCTCGGCCGTGACTGTGCGGTCGCCGCTCGCCGCGTTGAGCGATCGCGAGCTCGAAGTCTTCCGGCTGATTGGCGCAGGCCGGAGTACGCGTCAGATTGCCGAAATCCTGCACGTAAGCGTGAAGACCGTCGAGTCGTATCAGGCTCACATCAAAGAGAAGCTCGAGCTCAGCAGCGCCCGCGAGCTCCAGTACCGCGCGATCGAGTTGGCCGTGCGCGATAAAGCCGGGTAGCCCAGCATCGGGGATTCCCTGTCGCTTCACAGTATTCCCCCCGAGGAGAAAAACCGGCGGTCCCCGCTGTGCGACAGCCAACTAAGCCAGTACGCTGACAATCAATATGCAGCCGTCAATTGAGGCAGTCCCTCGTCGTTCCAGGGCTGGATGACGGTTTATGCCCGGAAGACGCTGGGATGCACCGAAGGGGGCGAAGCCTTGCTGCAAGCAGCGACGATAGGACAATCGAACTTGCCCTGCGGGCGCACAAGGCATCCTGGCGACGGCGGCTTCGGCCAATTGGTACGCGCTCTGGACGCATAGTCACTGCGAGCAGGGTATACACGATCAGCTCGTCCAGAAGGGCTTTCGAACCTTTTTACCGACGATCGATCTTTGGTCCCGACGACGAGGAGTCCGACGCCTCGTGCGTGCTCCGATGTTTCCCGGATAGCGGCGAGTGCTGACACACAGGATTCACCGGTGACCATCAACTTCACGCACTCGGAAGAGTCAGCATGGTAATCAAGGATCTTCAGTCGCATTCGGCACCTTACGTAACCGTTGCCGAACTGGCGGCGTATTGGCTCGTCGGCCGCAAACAGATTTACAAACAGATCGACGCCGGTACACTGCCCGCCATCCAGCTTGGTCCACGCTTGCTGCGAATCCGAAAGTCCGATGCGCAAGCGTTCGAGCGAAGCGCCAAGATGGGAGTCAGCCAGGAAACGCCGCGCTCCAAGACGGCGTGGCCGGCAGCAGAGCAGGTGATGAAAACCGCAAGGCTGATTGTGTGGACGTTGACGGCGATGTGCGCGGTCTCTGCTTGCACAGGGACCACATTGCAAGGTCGTGGAGAGCCAGTAAACGTGACACAGCCGTGCTGGTTTGGAGCGCATTAAAGTGCTCGCAGTACGCCATGATGGCGGGCAAACCAGCGCAAGAGACTGAGCGACTGTTTGGCCTCGGCTACGAAAACGGCAAACGGTTCGTGCAGGCGGTAGCAACAAGAAGATAAACGAGGAGGAGCCGCGCTTCGACTACCGGCCGCTGGAGGGGGGTAGGGGGATCGGCGTACGTCCGCCGTGTGTCTGGCGCCGAGCGGAAGAGGCACCAACTCCGGCTTCAGGGATTAGACACACCCTTGAAGGCGAATCGCTGCGTGCCGTAGTCGAGCTCTGCCGTGTAGACGTTGCCCTTCGAATCGATCGCCATCTGGTGAGGCCGAACGGTTCCTCGCGCTCCGAAACGGTCGCTGGCCAGAACGGCGAGCGTCTTTCGATTCACGATAAGAATCTGATTGCCCTCTCCGACATACAAAAACTGCTGCTCTTTGTCCGGCGACAGGGCGAGGCTGCCCGGTGAGCCGCCCGAGAACAGCTGGTTGACGTATTTGCCCGCCAGCGTGAACACCTGCACTCTCCCGTTACTGCGATCGGCGACGTAGACGAAGCCGTCGTTCGAGACTCGAATCGCGTGAACGGGGCCGCCGAATTGTTGAGGACCTGGAGGCGTCCGGGCTGGCGCCGGTGTGGCCGGCGCGCCGGCGGGCGGTGGTGCTTCAGGCCCTGGTTCCGCGAAACCCGTCAGGCCAGCTCGCAACGGCGCGGGTGCTGCATCGACCGGAACATTCCCGAAGGCGCCCCACATGCGTTTGAACGCGCCGGTATTGGCATCCAGCACGATCACCCGGCGATTGCCATAACCGTCGGCGATGAACGCTTCGTTGGTTTTGCGATAGATCACAAGATCGGCAGGCTCCTTCAAATTTTTCGTGTCCTGGTTTCCAGTGCTGGCATTCTGCCGGCCAATCTGCTGCAGAAATTTGCCTGCGGTCGTGAACTTGAGCAGCATGTCGTCATCGACCGGAACACGCTGGTTGGCGACCTTCCTGTACTTGACAACGCCCGCGCCTGTTCCCGCCTGGCCGCCAATCCAGACGACGTCGTTATCGTCGACGAAGATGCCGTGTTCGTTCTCGGGCCATTCGTAGCCTGCTCCCGGTCCGCCCCACCCTCGGACGAATTTTCCCGCTGCGTCGAATTCGAGCACGGGAGGCGCGCGACGCGCGCTCTGCTCTGCGGGGATAAAGCGTGGGCGGTGTAGAAGCCAGACATGATCGCGCTTGTCGATCGCGACCGACGACATCTGCCCCATCACCCATTCGTTGGGAAGTTTCGGCGGCCACGTTTTGTCGAGCTCGAATGTCGGCAGCGCGGTGGACGTCTGTGCCGGTGCCGCGGTCGACTGTGCCTGAATTCCGAGCCCGCCGAGGAGCGCCAGCGCCAACGCCACGGTTGCGAAGATTGCCTTCTTCATGTGGGCATTCTGCGCCCGAAGCCTGGCTTGGGCAACACGATCTTCTTCTCTAGGCAAGAAGCTCTTTTTTCACGACACCGTGCACGTCGGTCAGCCGGAAGTGCCGCCCCTGATATTTGAACGTGAGCTGCGTGTGGTCGATGCCCAGGCAGTGCAGAATCGTCGCGTGCAGATCGTGCACGTGCACCGGATCCCTGGTGATGTTGTAGCAGTAGTCGTCGGTTTCCCCGTAGGTGATGCCCGGTTTGACGCCACCGCCGGCGAGCCATACCGTGAAGCAGCGGGGATGGTGGTCGCGGCCGTAGTCATCGCCCGTCAGCTTGCCTTGACAGTACACAGTACGACCGAACTCTCCGCCCCATACTACGAGCGTGTCCTGCAGCAGGCCGCGCTCCTTGAGGTCCTGGATGAGCGCGGCGCCAGGCTGGTCGGTGTCCTGGCACTGTCCGGTAATCAGCTTGGGCAGCGTGTTGTGATGGTCCCACCCGCGGTGAAAGAGCTGAATGAAGCGGACGCCGCGTTCGGCAAGCCGTCTTGCGAGCAGGCAGTTGGCGGCAAACGTGCCGGGGGTTCGCGACTCGGGCCCGTACATCTCGAAGATTCGATCGGGCTCCTTTGAGAGATCGGTGAGATCGGGCACCGACGACTGCATCCGGTACGCCATCTCGGTACTGCGCGATGCGCGTCGCGATCTCCGGATCGCCCGACTCTTCCTGCTTCATCTGGTTCAGCTTTCCCAGATAGTCGAGGTATCGGCGGCGGGCGTCGCTGCTGAAGCCCGTCGGGTTCGAGAGGTACAGCACCGGATCGCCCGTCGATCGGAACTTCACGCCCTGATATTTGCTCGGCAGGAACCCGGTTCCCCACAAACGGTCGTAGAGCGGCTGATCGCCAGGCCGTCCGGTGCCTTGCGACACCATGACCACGAACGATGGCAGGTCGCTGTTCTCGCTGCCCAGGCCGTAGGAGATCCAGGCGCCGATGCTCGGCCGTCCGGCCAGTTGGGCGCCCGTCTGGAAGAACGTGATGCCCGGATCGTGGTTGATCGCTTCGGTGTACATCGATTTGACGAAGCACAAGTCGTCGACGACCTTCGCCGTGTGCGGCAGCAGGTCGCTGACCCACGCACCCGATTGCCCGTGCTGTGCGAACTTGAAGTTCGGCGGCGCGACCGGAAACGTGGCCTGCGTCGAGGTCATGCCGGTTAATCGCTGTCCCATCCGGATCGACGCGGGCAGCTCCGAGCCCCGCAGATCGTGCAGCCGCGGCTTGTAGTCGAAGAGATCCATCTGGGCGGGACCACCTGACTGAAACAGGTAGATCACGCGCTTGGCGGTGGGCGCGAAATGCGGAAGCCCCTGCAGTGCTCCGGGCGTACCGGCGGCGCGCAGATTTTCGCTCATCAGCGTCGCAAGCGCCGCTGTGCCGATGCCCGCGCTCGTCAGTCCGAAGAACTGGCGCCGGGTCAAACGCAACTGATCATCAAGCTGCGGATCCATGCCTACTCCTTCGTAATGGTCTCGTCCATATTCAGCATCATGCTGGCAAGCGTGGTATACGCCGCCAGTTCGCTCACGTCGAGCTCTTCGGCACGCGGCGACTCGCCCTGGCTGAGGTATTTCGCCGCAGCCTCTGGATTGGCTTTGTATTCGTCCAGATAGCTCGCCAGGGCGTCGCCGAGGACCCTGGCTTCGCGGGGTGTCGGTCCGCGCGTTACCACGAGGCGGAACGCAAGCGCGATTCGCTCGTCGGCGCTGGATCGGCGTTCCTTCATGACGCGTTCTGCCAGCTTGCGCGACGCTTCCAGATACGTCACGTCGTTCATCAAATCCAATGCCTGCAGCGGTGTATTGGTGCGGGTCTCTCGAACGACGCAGGCCTCACGTCCTGCCGCGTCGAAGTTCATCAACGAAGGCGGCGGGCTCGATCGCTTCCAGAACGTATACAAGCTGCGGCGGTAGAGCTTTTCGCCCTTGTCCTGCACGTAATCCTGCCCCGACAGTTCCTTCCACAATCCGGCTGGCTGATATGGCTTCACAGACGGACCACCGATTTGTTCGGTCAGCAGGCCCGACACGGCAAGCGCCTGATCGCGAATCATGCCCGCCGGCAACCGCAATCGCGGCGCACGCGCCAGCAGACGGTTCTCGGGATCCTTCTGTAAGAGCTCCGGCGTCGCCTTCGAGGACTGGCGGTATGCGGCGCTCGTCACAATCAGCTTCTGCATCGCCTTGATGTCCCAGCCTGTGCGAACGAATTCGGTCGCCAGCCAATCGAGCAGCTCCGGATGCGTCGGCCATTCTCCCTGCGATCCGAAATCCTCGACCGTCCTCACCAGTCCAGCGCCGAAGTACATCTGCCAGAAGCGATTCATCGCCACGCGCGCGGTGAGCGGATTCGCGGAATCGACGAGCCATCGTCCAAACCCGAGCCGGTTGTTCGGAACACCTTTCGGCAACATCGGAAGGACGGCGGGCAGGCCTGGCGTCACCTTGTCGCCGGGCTTGTCGTATGCCCCTCGCATCAGCAGGAATGTTTCGCGCGGCACGTCGCGCTCCTGCATCACCATCACCGTCGGCAGGCTCTCGACGAACTGCGTTTTCTTGCGGCGAACGGCTGTCAGGTCCTGCCATGCCTGGCGAACGCGCGCCGGAGACTGGTTCTCGAGAAAATACAGCGAGATCTTCTCGGCCTGCGCCTGGGTTCTCGTCGCGGCAGATATGGCGGCAATCTCTGCAATTGATTCGCCGGTCGCGACGACTGCCGCATGCCGCGGCGACAGCGCCACGTCGTAGACACGCACGTCGTCTATCTGGCCGCGGAACCGGTTGGCAGGTCCTCCGCCGCCGCCGATGCGCAGCGGCTCGCGCGACTGGAAATTCTGATTGACATCATCAAGGTGAACGGACAGCTCCTGCGATGTCCCATCCACGTAGATCTTGATGCCTTCCGCCATTCGTGACCCGTCATAGGTCATCATCACGTGCTGCCAGCGATTGAGCGCAATCGGCTGCACCGTTTCGACGCGCGCCCCATCGTCGAGCCAGCGCAGGATCAGGTTCGCCTGAAGCTTTCCGTCTTTCAGATACAAACCGTACCCGGTGTCTTCTTCGACATCCTTCGTGCGCGTGACGATGGCGCCCGTGCCGGCAGTCGGATAGATCCATGCCGCGAGTGTGAACGGGCTTTGAAAGCCGAACCCGCCGACATCGCCAGCAGAAATGAAGCGCGTGCCGTCGAGGCTGGCGGCACGTACCGATACGACCGGACGAGAAACTCGCAGGCCCAGCCTGAAACTGCGGCATCGTGGGCCGCTCGCCGGCAGGCGGTGCGCTTGCGGCGTCGTACAACTGAGGAACTGGCATCGGTGCACTGGGTGACGCTTGATTCGTCACGTCAGTGTCGAGTGGAAAGTACCCGACGAGATCCTGAGGTATCGACCAGTGGAGAGGTACCGATTTGTCGAGCGACGCCTCCCAGCTTCGCTGGGCACCCGCCGATTCAGTTCGCAGGCCCTCGAAGCGCTTTTCCGCCGCTGCCAGTTCGCTGTCGATTTCGGCAAGGCTTGCCTGTTGCGCCAGGGTCGGCGCCTGAATCATCGGGGCGGAATTCCCGTACTTGTTGGCCTTGCCCCGTTCCGGAATGTTGTTGAAGTAGGCAAAGAGCTGATAGAACTCTTTCTGCGTAAACGGATCGTACTTGTGGTCGTGACAGCGCGCGCAGCCGACGGTGAGCCCCATGAACACGGTTGATGTGGTCTCCACTCGATCGACGACGTACTCGACGGCGTATTCCTCGGGAATGATGCCGCCTTCGCCGTTGCCGCGATGATTGCGATTGAAACCCGTCGCGATCTTCTGGTCGAGCGTCGGGCGAGGCAGCATGTCGCCGGCAATCTGCTGTAACGCGAACTGGTCGAACGAAAGATTGCGGTTGAACGCGTCGATGACCCAATCGCGCCAGCGCCACATATAGCGCTCCGCGTCTGTCTGGTATCCGTTCGTATCCGCATAGCGCGCCGCGTCGAGCCACTGTGCGGCCATCCGCTCACCATAACGTTTCGAGGCGAGAAGGCGATCGACCAACTTCTCGTACGCGTCACGCGATTTGTCGTTCACGAAGACATCGACTTCAGAAGGTGTCGGCGGCAGGCCGGTCAGGTCGAGGCTGACGCGACGAATCAGGGCGACCCGATCCGCTTCCGGAGCCGGACCGATGCCTTCCTGTTCGAGCCTCTTCAACACGAAGAAATCAATTTCGTTTTTAGGCCACGCACGGTTGCTGATCTCCGGAAGAGGTGCGCGCCGGGGCGGGTTGAAGGACCAGTGTTTCTCCCACTTGGCGCCCTGGTCGATCCACCGTTGAATCAGGTCGATTTGGCCGGTTGTCAGCGCGGGGCCGGAAGACACCGGCGGCATGCGCCTCGCAGGCTCGGCGGCGGTAATCCGCCGAAGGATTTCGCTCTTCGCGGTATCGCCCGGCACGATGGCGAAACGCCCGCCGAGGTCCTGTTTGGCGTCCGCCTCGACGTCGAAGCGCAGCTTCGTCCGCCGGCGGGCCTGGTCAGGACCGTGGCAGGTGTAACACCTATCCGACAGCAAGGGTCTGATGTCGCGGTTGAACTCGACAGGCTCGCGCGCTCCGGCATCCTGTGCGTTTGGCGCAGCCGGAGTCTGGCCAGGGAGGCGCGCGACGAAAAGCAACACAACCGCAAAAGCCGTTGCCGCGAGGCGCATGGGTTCCCTCCCAGGAGCGGGGGTCCGCTTTAGTTTAGCAATCCGACGCTCAGTTTGAGATGACGACAAGCTTGGCAAGTTTGCCTTCCGGCGTCAATTGCGAATCCACGGGAGGCTCGAGAGTCCGAGATCGAAGCTCATGCCGCTGTGATTCGCATTCTCATTGGGCATCTACCGCCAGCGCAGCAATCGGCGCTCCAAGCGCTCGGCGAGCGCAAACAGCACGAGCACGAACGCCATGATCACGAGGATCAGCGCCATCGTGAGGCCCGCATTGTACGTGCTCTGCGCGAACTGGAGCAGGTAGCCGAGACCGCGGCTCGACGCGACGAACTCGCCGACCACGGCGCCGGTAAACGCGAAGCCGACCGCAACTTTGAGGTTCCCCATCACCCATGCGGTCACCGACGGCACGTACACTTCTCGAATCAAAAACTGTGTTCCGCCTCCAAGCGTGCGGATTCGTTCAACCAGTCGCTGATCCACCTCCTTAATACCGTTGTACACCGCAAAGAACATCAGCACGGTGACCAGGATCAGCGCGAGCGCCACCTTCGACGCCTGACCTATCCCGAGCCAGATAACGAACAGCGGCGCCAGGATGACGCGGGGGATAGCGTTGAGGAGGATCATCACCGGCTCCAGCAACTCTGCCAGCATCGGCGAAAGCGCGGCTGCAAACCCCAGGCTCACGCCGAGCAGGAGCCCAGCCGCAAGTCCTCCGAATGCGGCGACGAACGTCGCTTGGAGGTGCGGCCAGATCTGACCGCCGGCAAAGAGTTGAACCATCACCTGACCGACTAAGGATGGAGCCGGCACGTAGAAGGGGTTCAGCCATCCGAGGCGCGAAGACGATTCCCACATTGCGAGCGACAGAGCGAGCGCGAGGATGCGACGGGTCCTCATGACGACAGCTCGTTCCATAAGCGCTCGAACATCGGTGCAAACAGCGGATCGCTCCGCGTCCCGAGCACGCTGCGCGGTCTTGGGATCGCCACTTCGTGGCGCGCGCGAATGGTCGCGCGTGGGCCTTGCGATAGTACGTAAACGACATCCGACATGCTGATCGCCTCCTGCAGATCGTGCGTGACCAGCAGCACCGTCAGTTGCTCCCGCTCGACCCAGTCCAGGAGTTCCTGCGTGATACGCGTTCGCACGATCGCGTCGAGCGAGGCAAACGGCTCGTCCATAAGGAGCAGCTTCGGCTTGAGCACCAGTACTTGCGCGATGGCCACGCGCTTGCGCTGGCCTCCCGAAAGCTGGCGTGGATACCGCTCGCCAAGCCCTTCGAGTCCGAGCAGAGAGAGCCAGCGCTCGGCCTTTTCCGTTGCGATGTCGGCGGCGACGCCGCGGATGCGCAGGCCGAGCGCAACGTTCTGGCGCACGGTCCTCCAGGGCAGAAGCGCATCGTCTTGAAACAGGAAACCCACATCGTTGGGAGGAACAGCAAGGGTAACCGTGCCGCGCTCCGGGCTCAGAAGCGCGGTGACCGCGCGCAGGACGCTCGTCTTGCCCGAGCCGGATGGACCAATCAGGCTGGCGAACTGGCCCGGCTTCACATCGAGGTCGATGTCTTCGAGGATTGGTTGGCGGCCGAATGCGACTGTCAGGCCGCGAACCTGGAGCACCTAGCCCTCGACAGCCGCCGTGTCCAGCAGAGCGGTCAGGTCCACCGCTCCCGGCTTGAGAAGGTCGGCGATCTCCTGGGCTCTCACGACCCGCTGAGCCGCGTCGAGCTCAATTCTCACGTTTTCGGGGTAGAGCGAAAGGCGGTAACGCTCGATGATCCGCTTGAGCTGGGCGACGTCGCTTCCGGCGCGTAACGGCTCGGGGAGCGCGGCGATGATTTCGTCGGGCGGGATGGTTCTCGTATCCGCCAGGCCATTCGCAAGAGCCGTGGCCACTCTGCGCATCTCGGGCAAACGTTGCTCGCGCTCGGAGGAACGCACGGCCACCCCCATGAATTCATAAGACCCGCCAAGATGCGTGCGCGAGTCTGCTATCTCCATGAAATTTACCAGCTCACGCCCGCCCGCTCCGGCGATCAAAGAGAGCGCCGGCTCCTGCACCATCGCGGCATCGACCTGTCCGATGCGGAGGGCGTCGAATATATTGGTTCCGATCGTCGCGAAATGGATCGTGGTTGCGTTGGCTCCCGCTCGATTGAGGAGATAGAGCAGCAGCGCGTGGTCCGCGTTGCCCAAGCCCGATATCCCGATTGTCGTGCCTTCAAGGCTCTTTACGGTCCGAATCGTATCCGCTCGCTTGGGCGCAACCGCAAGCGCGAAGAGAGGCAGCCGGCCGGTAGAGGCGAAGCGGCGGATCGCCGCGCCGTTGGCCACAGCCTGAAGCGCGACATCAAACGAAGTGCCGGCGTACTCGACCGCGCCCCCGACCAGCGCCTGCATGGCCGCGTTGCCGCCTCGTGTGTAGATGAGTTCGATGTCTAGACCCTGGCCGGCAAAGTGCCCGCGCGCGCGCGCCACTTCATACGGCACAACGCAGAGCAGTTGGCCGCAGAAGGCAAGCCGCACTTTTGTGGCTTCGCCAACCGGCTTTGGGCCGCACGCGCTGACAAACATGACTCCCGCGACACCGACGATTCCTTTCAGCGCAGTGCGCCGGTCGAAAGTGAGCGAAGCTTCTCCTTGATAAGAAGGAATGCCGATCAGGTCAGGATTCGTCGCTTCACAACAACCCATGGTGGCCCCACGGTGCGAGGTCGCGGTTGAACTCGACAGTCTCGGTGCCCGAGGCTGTGAATTATACGGCTGTGCGGCCCACGCGGCCTGGATTACTTACGGGTGACGCCGCACTCTTTATCCGGGTGGTGTCGCTCGATTTCGCGTTATGCTGCGACCCTCGCCAGGCATGAGCCACAGTGTGCGGGAAGCCGCATCAGAGGAGAGAGCATGGACAACGTAGCGCTTCTGAAGAACCTCTACAACGCGTTCGGCCGCGGGGATATCCCGGCTGTTCTTGGGGCGATGAGCCCGGACATCAAGTGGCATCAAGCAGAGAGCAATCCCTACAGGCCCAGCGGCGAGGCCTGGGTCGGACCGGACGCCGTCCTGAATAATCTGTTCATGAAACTCGGCGCAGAGTGGGAGGGCTTCACCGTCCACACCGGAACGTTCCACGGCGCTGGCGACAGTGTCATCGTTGAAGCGCGCTACAGCGGAACGTACAAGCCGACGGGCAAGAAGGCAGACGTGCAGGTCTGCCACGTCTGGGACGTCAAAGACGGCAAGGTGACCAGGTTCCAACAATACGTCGACACCGCAAAATTGCAGGACCTCATGAAGGCGGGATAGGGAGAGTCATGATGCGTGCGACGTTGAGTCTCGTGAGCAGTCTCGCCGCGATTCTGGCAACCGTGGCGGTATCCCAGGCACAGGAGCGCCACACGCATCCCTCTGGAGCCGACGCGTCCCGACTTGGAACGGTGGCGTTTGCCAATTCGGGCGCTGACGCGGCTCAAACCCCCTTCCTGCGCGGGCTCGCACTGCTGCACAGCTTCGAGTACCGACGAAGCCGCCGAGGCGTTTCGGGCCGCGCAAGCGGTGGATCCCGGCTTTGCCATGGCCTACTGGGCAGAAGCGGTTACCTACAGTCACCTGCTCTGGGGCGAGGAAGATGTAGACGCCGCGCGGCGGGCGTTGAACCGGCTGGCCCCGTCGCGGGACGCGCGGATCGCCAGAGCGAAGACGGCTCGCGAGCAGGCGTATGGCGCCGCGATCGAGGCGCTCTTCGCGGACGGCGAGCAGTCGATGCGGGTTCGGGGCTTCGCCGACGCGATGCGAGGTGTGACCGCAAGATATCCGGACGACATCGACGCGGCAGCGCTCACCTCGCTCGCACTATTGTTTGTGACGTATGTGGGCCAGCTTCCGCCGGACCAGCGCCAGATCGCTCGCGACGATGCCGTCACGTTCGCGCAACGCGTCTTCACGGGAGACCCAAGGCATCCAGGCGGCGCGCACTATCTGATTCACGCCACCGACGATCCGCAGGGGGCCTCCCGGGGACTCGAGGCCGCGCGACGTTATGCGGAAATCGCTCCCGAGTCCGAACACGCGCTCCACATGCCCTCGCACATCTTCGTTGCGCTCGGCATCTGGAACGATACGGTCGCGTCAAACGAGCGGGCGTGGGCGGCGTCGCGTGCTGGAGTGACCGCGCGCAAGCTCTCGAATGCCGACCTGGACTTTCACTCGCTGCAATGGCTGCAGTATGGATATCTGCAATCGGGGCGCTATCGCGCGTCGCGTGAGACGATCGATACGGCGCGGCAGGTGCTAGCCAGTGTCGATCTCTCCAAGAACTACGCCGATGCGCGCTACGCCGTCTGGTTCCTCGAGTTCCAGCACGCTGCGACATCGGGCGACTGGTCCGGGGCGATATGCGACGGGCGGAGCGCGGTGACACTTCCGCAACAAGGCGTGTCGGATCGCGAGCGGACGTTCAGCATGATGGCGTCGTATCGCGTAGCGATCGCCGCGGTGATGTGTGGTCGAGGGGCGGCCGCGATCGAGGCGCTGCGTAAGCAGATTGTGGGACTGGCGGCGGGCGACGCCGGTGGCCCGCTGCTCAGGACGGCGCTGCTCCACGCGGAGCTTCTTACCTACATCGGCGGCAATCCGCCGGCGAATCTCGACACGCTTCTTGCCGATCCGTCGTCGCCGTCGCGCGCGCCGGTCGGGCCGCCGCCAACGCTGCGCCTGGAGGAGTTGCTGGGGCAGGCCCGGCTCAAGGCCGGGCGGCCGAAAGACGCCATCGCCGCGTACGAGCGAGCACTGCAGCTCACACCCAATCGCAGCAACGCACTGCTCGGTCTCGCGCGTGCGCGCCGCGCCGCCGGTGATAACCAGGGGGCAGCGGAGGCCTACAACCGCCTGCTCGACAATTGGCGCCATACCGACGCCGATGCGCCTGAGCTGAAGGAAGCACGAGAGGGAGCGGGCTCGAAGTAGAGGCGCGGGAGGAGGTCAGTTGGACGAACGTCCCGCTGCCTCTTCGATGCCCCACTCATGGCCGCACTCGCCACAGCGCCAATCGATGACGGTGCTTCGGCCTCGCCATGAGACCCGCACCAAGGTCATCAGGAGATTGTTTGCGCAGTTGGGGCACTTGGGCCGGACGCCGGGGAGGTCAGTTCGTGGTCGTATTTCCGTCATGCGCTATGAAGCTTAAAACGTTCAAGAGCGCTGCTGTGTTTCAGAAGTGTAAATAAATGTAAACAAGGAGTGAACGACGTCGGACGCCATCAGCGTAACCGCTGGGCCTCCGGAATCCCTGAGTAGATCATGACATCAGCCGCTGCTGCCGAGTCTGGCGACATCCGGCGGGGCACACTGAGCGAAGACCTTCAACCTCAGGTGCGCGCGGTAGAAACTCGCCTGCTATACGAGAACGCCAATACCGGGGCAGCAATCACCGTCGTCATCGCCGCGCTGTTGGCTTATGCGCACTGGGATGAGGTGTCCCGCGCGGTCGTCGTGTCATGGCTCCTCTTTATGTTTGTCGTTTCATTCCTGAGGTTGGGGCTCGCACAACGGTATTGGCGCGCCGAATCGACCGGTATCACGAACGGGAAATGGAATACGGCTTTTGTTCTCGGCACCGCATTGGCGGCTGCTGGATGGGGCGCGGGAGTGATCGCGCTCTATCGTTCGGGCTCACCCATTAACGACGTTCTTCTGGTATTCGTGATCGGCGGCGTCATGCTGGGCGGCGCCTCTCTTCTCGCTGCGAGGCCAGAGGCGTTTCTCACGTTTCTTCTCCCAACGGGACTCATGACCTCCTGGCGGATCGCTACCCAGGGCGATGAAGAGCACCTGATCATGGGATTTCTGGGAGCCCTGTTCACCACCGCGACGATCATCACGACATGGCGATTTCACCTGGCGATCGAATCCTCCCTGCGGTTGCGGTTTGCGAATCAGAATCTCATCGAGAATCTCAGAAGAGCCAAGGACGATACCGATGCACTCAATCGAGAACTGGAATTACGGGTTAGTGACCGGACGGCCAAACTGCTGGAAGCGGACCAGCGCAAGGATGAATTTCTGGCGACGCTTGCCCACGAGCTTCGGAATCCCCTCGCCCCAATACGGTTTGCGCTCGACATCCTGAAGGGCGTTGCGCCTCAGTCGACTGCGGAACGGGCGCGCGATGTCATCGAACGTCAGGTCACACAGCTCGTGCGGCTGGTGGATGACCTGCTTGATGTCTCCCGCATCACTGCCGGCAAAATTCAACTGCGCCGTGAACCGCTCGACCTCGCGCGCTTGATGGCGACGGCGGTCGAATCCATCACACCGCTCGCCAGCGCGTCCGGCCACACCCTGGACCTGCAGCTGCCCGCGCAGCCAATCTCTATCGACGGTGACGGCGTACGGCTCGGACAGGTTTTCGCGAACGTGCTCAACAACGCGGTGAAGTTCACGCCTCGGGATGGGCACATCTGGTTCAGCGCCGGCCGGCAATCCGATGTGGCGATCGTGCGCATCCGGGATACGGGTGTGGGCATCGCGGCCGATGTGCTGCCGCGAGTCTTCGAGATGTTCCACCAAGGCGAGCCGGTGCTCGAGCGATCCGTCGGAGGGCTGGGCATCGGGCTGACCTTGGCGCGGCGGTTAGTGGAGATGCACAACGGTCAAATCGACATTCGAAGTGCGGGAGTGGGACAAGGAACCGAAGTTGAAATCCGTCTCCCGATGCGCGCGGGGCAACCAGAGATCGCTGTGGCCACCCTGACGCCGGCGGTTGCGACAAAACGCCGCCTTCGCGTGCTGATCGTCGAAGACAACGTCGACGCAGCGGAGATGATGGAACTGGCGGTGTCGCACCTCGGTCATATCACGCGAGTGGCCCACGATGGCGCGAGTGCGATCAGCGCTTTCACCGCGTTCGGACCAGACGTGATCCTTCTGGACATTGGGCTGCCGGGCATGAATGGCTATGCAGTGGCGCGAGCTGTGCGAGCGTTTCCGCAATTCAATCAGTACATATCGCGGCTGTCACCGGCTGGGGACAGGAAGAGGACCGCCGCAAAGCACGGGAAGCCGGGTGCGACAGCCATTTCACGAAGCCTCTTTCGCCGTCGATCCTCAACGAGCTGCTGGAGAAGATCGCGGAGCGCGATATGGAAGGTTCCCAATCGGGCTACAAGCCGCGCACGCGTCTCGCCGATACTGGTGGCACGGTCTGACGCTGTCAGATCGCGCGGCCGACGCTTGCAGTTGACCGCCGCGTTGCGCCTGTAGCCTCAACGGAGGGTCCGGGGCGATCATTCGCGGATCGCCCACGGGCCCAAATCAACTAAGTTCCTACTTGGCGCGTTCGATCGACACAAGCATCGCTTCTGTCCAGACGACTTCGACCTTGTCGCCGACCTTCACGGCGGCAAGAGCGGACTTGTCCTGCACCGTGGAGGTGTATTTCCAGTTATGCTCGGCTCCGGTGAAGGTGATCGAAGGCTTGTCCATATCGATGGCGGTGATCGTGGCTGGCATAACCCGCTGCCTGGCCTTGGTGCCACCTGGCAGGGCCTGTTCGGAACCTGTCGTGGCCTTTACCTTGCTATCCACTTCCGGCTCGCCGGGCCGCCTCACCCGGATCACCATGTTGTCGTAATACCGAGCGGTGACCTTGTCGCCGATCTTGACCTCCTCGAACCGCCCTATTTCCGGCCCTGCGACGGTCGTCACGACGGTGCCGTCCGATTTTCTGAGCGTGACCGCGCGACTCGCGGCGTCGATCGCCTCGACGGTGGCCGTCTCCGTTCTCATCTCTGAACTGACAGTCTTGGACTGGCCCATGGCCGTCCGCGCCATCAACACCAGAACTGCCGCTGCAAGGATTCCTACGATAAATCGTTTCATACGTCCTCCTATTCCCGCCTTGATGTTGTGCGGTTGTCACACTCCTGCTGACCGGCTCGAAGAGCGGCGACAGATGGACGTGGTGAGCACATTACGTGCCGCGAGGAAATGGCTGAACTCTTTGATAACTTCACGAATTGATAACGACTGACCTCTAAATATTGAGGTTGTCGTGGGGGCTTCCTTCCGTATGTGGGCATGCCGCGTGGTCGTGATACCTCGAAATTCGACATCACCACGGCGAATTTATCGATGCACGGAAAATTCGTGTGCAGACCTACCTTTGCAGATCCGACATCACTTACCTTATTGATGTCCGGCGCGGCCAAACAGTTGATGCGATGAGGAGGATTCCATGCGAGCGCTGATGATCACTGCGGGCACGTTCATTTTCGTCGCCGGCTTTGTCGCCGGAGGTCGCCTGGAGCCCAAGGTCGGGGCGCAGGGTTTCACGGTCGTCATGGACTGCGGCGTATCGTCGGCCCCGCAGGTCCGCACGACGCTCTATTTCGGGCTCGCGCGACCGAAGGGCGCCGTGACCGAGCTCGAGTGGCAGCTATTCTTGCGCGACGAGGTGACCAGTCGCTTTCCCGACGGGCTGACCGTATGGGAGGCGGAGGGCCAGTGGCGGACACCCGCCGGCAGCATCGATCACGAGCAGTCCAAGGTCCTGCTTCTGGTCCATCCAGATACGGCGGCGGCGCGGCAATCGGTCGTCGCCGTTATCGAGGCGTATCGCAAGACGTTCGAGCAGCAATCCGTTCTGTGGGAGAGCGCTCGCGTGTGTGGCGCGGTGTAGTGCTGCGGTTTTTGAAAACAACCTCCTGATCTACCGTCCGACCGGGCGTGTACTCAACGGTCGGATCGCATCTTCGTCGTAAACAACCTGCGCTGCCGCGCGGACGCTCCCTTCCTGAGCCGGGGTGTAGCCCTGGAACTTCGCCGGGATCGCATAGCTCTTCGCGAAGGCATCGACGGCGGTTCCCGCAATCTTCGCTGCGCGCGCCGTCTCTGCGAACTCGCGCATGAACGTCGCGTATTCCATCAGCTCGGCACCGGTCATCGTCACTGCGTGTCCGGTAACGAACGTGTCCGCCAACTTGGACAGCGCACTGTGCGCTTTCGCGACCGATTCACCGTAATCCAAACCGCTGCCGCCATTATTTGAATCGACGATCGGAACGCGCTTGCCGGGCACGATGTCGCCTGTCGCGACGACGCGCGCGGACGGGAACAGCACCCACGCATCGCCGTTCGTGTGGCCGCGGCCGAAGTAATAGAGCTGGATTTGATCGGGTCCCTTGAAGAGCGTCAACCGATCGTCGAACGTCCGCTTGGGCAGCCCTTTCCCCTGGTTCTGGTCGAAGATGGTCGGCTTGTTCGCGCCGGGCTTGCCCATCCCAGGCGGCGACATCATCTCCTTCATGTTCTTCTCGGTGTTCTCATGTACGACGATGTCGACCGTGGCCGGGAACTCGACGTTGCCACTCACGTGATCGCCGTGCGAGTGCGTGTTGATGATCGTCGTGATGGGCTTCGGGCTGAGTTCCTGAATCTTCGCGAGAATCGGCGCGCCCCAACCGGGGTTCTTCGTGTCGACGACGGTGATGCCGGCCGATTGGACGAAGACCGTGGTGTTGCCGCCTCCGCCTGTGAGAACGAAAAGATTGTCCTTGAGTTTCTCGACTTCGACGACCATCGGCTTCTGGCCGCCCTGCTGCGCAACAACATACGAGGCCGCGCCTGCGGCGATAAGGGCCGTGAGCACTACGATGCGTTTCATACCGCCTCCAGAAAAGAAGACCAGAGTGCCGTGATGCTGTGAGCTATGGTAAGGGCGGGGCAGAGGTATATACTCCAAAAAAATTAACCAGGGAGGCTTCCGTGAGATCACTCAACACGTTGATCGTAATGGCCATGGCTTTGGCTGCGGCGCCTGCCTTGGCCCAGACCCCGACGCCGACCCCTCCTCTCCCCGCAGCGCCACCCGCCCGTGGTGTCCCCCAGGCAAACTGGTGGTCTCAGGCTGGCGCCGAAAACGGCCCGGAACGCATCGTCTGGGCGGCGCAGAAGTCGCCCGAGACGCCCTACACCGGAGTCAACAAGCCGCTCTGGCGTATTGCCGACATCCTCAAATCGCATCAGGGACAGGCGCGCTGGGAAGAGAAGGTTGTGCTCACGCGCGACTTCGACGGCCGGTATGTCCAGATGGCTCCAGGCGACAAGGCCAAGTGCATGTTCTACGCGGACGACCGCGTCTTCGGTTGGGTCTACAGCGGCAGCGTCAAGATGACCATCGACGGCCAGGAACCCAAGGAGCTCTCCAAGGGATGGGCGTTCAACGTGGCGCCGCGCCTGTCCTACTGCATGGAAACTGTCGGCAACGAGCCGGTCATCTATTACCGCAACACGCCCACCGGGCAGGTGCCGTCGTATCCGGAGAGCGAAACACCGACGCCGATTCCCGGCTACAAGTACATCAAGACCAGGATCACCTCGACCGGCGGCTATGACTCGTTCAACATGCCGTTCTTCAACGTGACCGAGTACGGGGATTCGACGCGCACGGGTCAGCGCTTTCTTTACGACGGCCATACCTCGTCCAACTTGAACATCGGGATGAACCTCACGGAGCTGCCGCCCTCCACCAACTGGGGCCACTGGCACGCCAACATGGTGGAGCTCTGGGTGAATGTCTACGGCAATGTGTGCGCGCTGATCTCCGGAGTCGGAGTGGTCCGCGGCGAACTGGGCGACGTGATCAATGCCAATGAAGAACGCTGGCACCGCGCCACCAGCTGCGCCAACACCGGCAAGAGCATCCGGATGGCGATGACGCCGCGGAGCAAGGAAGGCCAGGTTCATTACTACCAGGTCGACGTGCCCGCGAAGTAGCGGCCGCGCAAGATCCAAGTCTCACCGCAGAGACGCGGTGACGCAGAGAACTCCCCGCCTCTGCGGTGAGACTGGTTTGCTGCCTTTACCTGATCCAGCTACGCACCGGTCAGTACTTGCGCGGGGTTAATCCGCGACGCCCTCCAGGCCGGTAGAAAACTGGCAACCGCGGAAATCGCCACGAGCAACGCACACGCCCCTCCGAGGATCAGCGGATCGCTCGCCGTGACGCCGAACAACAGTGAAGCTGCCGTGCGTCCGGCAAATACAGAGATGAGCACGCCTGCCACGCTGCCGATGAGCAGCAGCCTCGCGGCCTCTCTCATCATCATCCCCACCACTTGCTCCGAGCGCGCGCCAAGCGCAATGCGCACGCCGATTTCGGCGCGGCGCTGCGCGACCGAGTAAGAGAGCATGCCGTAGAGGCCGACGACCGTCAGCGTGATAGCCAGGACGCCAAAAAATCCCGCGAGCATGGCGAGCAGCCGCTCGCGAACGAGCCGGTCGCGAACTTGCGACTGCAGCACCAGGAATTCCGCGGTGATATCCGGATACCTCTGACGCAATCGCTGCCTGATGCTCTCGATCGCCGCGCTTGGCGAGACCCCGGCATGAATCACCATCTGCATGCCCGGACGCACCGCTGGAAACTGCGAGTCTGGTGCAAATACGATCGGGCGCACTTCGCCGCGAAGGTCGTTGTACTGCGTGTCGGGAATGACGCCGACAATCTGATACGACGTTGCCGGAAATTGAGGCTCGGCGCCCGTCCGGAGAACTTCACCGAGAGGCGTTCTCCCGCCGATGAAGCGGCGCACGAACTCCTGGTTGACGATGGCGACGCGCGCGGATGTGGAGGTGTCCTGCAGCGTGAAGTCGCGCCCCTGAAGAACGGAGATATCCATCGTCTCGAAATATCCCGGGCTCACCCAGGTGAACTGCGCGCTGTTGGAGATCTCGCCGACCCTGATGCCGTGGCTCCAACTGCCGCCGATAAGTGGCATGTGTGTCGTGATTCCGGCATTGAGGATGCCCGGAACGCTTTTCACTTCCGCGAGGAGTTCACGCTGAAAGTCCTTGTAACGTTCTGGCGCAATACGTAACTCCTCGAGACGGATATAGGCCGCCGCGATTCCTTCCTGCCGCATGCCTGGATCGAATGTGATCAGGTTGCGGAAGCTGCCGACGAAGACGAGCGCCGCGACGAGCATGACGAGCGACATGGCCACCTGGCTCGCGACCATGACCCGTTGAAAGGTAAGACGTTCGTGCCCGGCCGTTGCGCCGCGGCCCGAGCTTTTCATCGTTGCGACTGCATCCACTCTGGTTGCACGCAGCGCCGGGGCAACGCCGAAGAACACGGACGTAACCAGGCCCGCGGCAGCGGCGAACGCGAGCACACGCCAGTCGAGCGGTACCGAGAGCTCGGGTCTGCTTCCCTGTGTGGACATCGCCCACAGGACCATCGCGCTGAAAACGTTGGCCATCACCACCGCGAGCGCGGCCCCGGCTGCCGCAAGCAATACACTCTCGGCCAGGAACTGACGTATCAGCGCGGCTCGCGATGCGCCTAAGGCGACCCGCACCGCCACTTCGCGATCGCGGCCGCTTGCCCGCGCCAGCATCAGGTTTGCAAGATTCGCGCACGCCGTCAGAAGGATCAGCGCGGTAATTACGAGCAGCACCTGGAGAGATTGTTCGTAGCTGCTGCGCAGCGCGCTGACTCCAGACGCGATTGGATACGCCGCCAGACGGAACGATTTGAATCGTTGAATAGTGTTCGCACTGTAATCGGCGGGTGCGTTCGCGGCGAACAGCCCGGCGCTCAACCCATCGAGGTGAGCCGATGTGCGGTCCAGCGTCCAATCCGGACGTAATCGTCCGACGACGGCGAGGTCGAAGACTTCGCGGAACAATTGCGCGGGGCGGCAGAGCGGCAGAGCGATGTCGAACTGCTCGCCGACCGCGAGGCCGTAAAAAGAGGGAGGAGTGACGCCGACGACATCGACAGGCTCGAAGTTGATGCGAATACGTGTGCCCTCGCCGAGCTCGCGGCCGCCCATCTCGCGCTGCCAATATGCGTGACTGACGACCGCCGTCGTCTCGGGACACGCGCGCGCCGCGTCGGAGCGGTCCAGCAGGCGCCCGCGGAACGGTCGAACGCCGAGCACGTCGAAGAAATCGCCGCTGACAGCAATTCCATAGGCCGGCTTCAGGTCGCTCCGTTCGCCTACGCGCAGGTCGCGCGACTTCCAGGCGAACATTCCAGAGAATGCTTGCTGCTGGTTCTGCAGGTCTTCCCAGATTGGACGCGTCAGCTCCGGGTATCTGCCGTTGTTGATGCCAAACCCGCGGTTGCCGCCGGATATCCGTACGGCCGCAAGGCCATCGGGATCCTGGACCGGAAGCTTCCGCAGCGCCACGGCGTCGATGAGCTGGAAGATTGCGGTGTTGGCGCCGATGCCAAGTCCCAGGGTGAGCACGGCTACAGCGGTGAAGCTCGGCGCATGCAGAAGGGCGCGCAAGGCATACCGAAGATCTTGTCCGACGCTGCTCATCGATGGGGTCCTTTCAGAAGTGGTCTGATGCGGCAGTATCAACCCGCATGCCGCCGAAAGGACGCCGATTCTCAGGCTCGCGTGGGCGAGGGTGCGCGTTCGTGGGATTGCGGTTCCCGGTTGCGAACGCACGCCTTCTCGACAACGCCTGCGGCTGGACGCCGACCCCGGCGATCCTGTCATCTGGAAACAACACGCGGAAAGCTGTGCGAAGGCGACACCGAAGCGCCTGACGCAGGACCGCCAGCGCCAGCTCGAGCTGAACCGCTCCTGCTAAAGGCCGACACGTGTGCCAGTGTCTCGGCTGCAGTTCGTCCGACGAGTCGAAAGCCGGTGAGTGGACCGCCACCGATGCCGCGGAATGATGAGCGAGCTGGCTAGTCTGGAAGGCTTAACCTGCTAGAAGGACGGGATCCGCCACGTCAGGCCTCCCGACAGCTCGGATGTTGTCCCAACGGAGCGCCATTCATGCGCGCGAAGCCGGAATTCACCGTTGACTCCCACGCGGTTCGTCAGCCATACGGTAGCCCCTGACGCAACGGCATAGGTCGGATCCCAGTCAGTGCGGAAGTCCGACTTCACCATCGCCGCGCCGAGTCCTCCACCGACGTACGGCGAAACAGGACCCACGTTCCAGGTGTAGCGCAGTTGCGCCTCGGGCATGAACACGGTTGACGGCCCGAATTGCTGCTCTGGCTGCGCGAAGATCCCGCCAAATTCGAGACTGACGTTCGAGCTGAGCGCGCGCGTTGTCCGGACAGCGAGGCCCGGCGCATTTCCGGTTCCCGACAAGTCATAGTCGATCCGAGCGCCCGAAACGGTGATATCACCCCATGCTGGTTGCTGCGCGTGAGTAATGGAAACGCCTGCAACTGCGAGCGCCACAACAAAGAAGAACGCCACCCGAGTTCCGAATCGCATAAACACCTCTCGCGAATGTGTATGGTGATGGGAGTCGCCACGAATTTATTCGCGTCTGCTTTCAGCAAAGCTCATACCGGAGGGCACCATGTTGAGACGCGGAAAATCGTCCCGCGAAAAACACCGTTCAGACGATGGTGTGCGTCTCAAAAATCGGACGGAGCAGTGGACGCTGTCCGACGCGAGCGACGCTCCAAAATCAGGTGTCGGCGCCTCTGTGACAGAATCGGCGCCGTGTCCACGGACCCGGCCGCCGTCTACGCAACTCGACTGGCTGCGCATCGGTCTGCTCTGGCACGGCTGGAGCAGTTGGATGCACGGTTCGCTTATGCGCGCATCGCTGTCTTCGCTGTTGCGATTGCGACGGGATTCCTGGCCTGGCGTGCTGCCGTTACGCCGTGGATTCTGCTGGCACCGGCAGCCGCGTTTCTCGTGCTCATGGTGCGCCACGACCGAACGATTCAGGCGCGCAACGCAACCTCCCGCGCCGTCGGCTACTACGAACGTGGTCTGGCCCGAATCGAAGATCGTTGGATCGGCACGGGTGAGCCGGGCACGCGCTTTATCGACGAACACCACCCTTACGCCGACGACTTAAACCTCTTTGGACCGGGGTCGCTGTTCGAGCTGCTTTCGACTGCCCGGACAAATGTCGGCGAAGAGGAACTAGCCGGCTGGCTCCTGTCCGGGGCGCGAACAGACGTGATACGCGCTCGTCAGCAGGCGGTGGCCGAGTTGGCTCCAGCTGTTACGCTGCGAGAGATGATGGCCGTTGCTGGCGGCACGGCCACTATCGGCGTCGATGCAAGCGGGTTGCGCGAGTGGGCTGGTCAGGACGCACTTCGCAGCCTCCCGTACCTGCGGCGCACGACCTACGGCATGGCTGCCGCGGCGGCAGGCGCCACCGTGTTCCTGGCAACCACGGGCAATCTGCTTCCACTCCAGATCCTGTTCGTGTGCCAGCTGGCGGCGCGTTACCTGGATGGAGATCGCCTCGAGCGCATGCTCCACGTGGCAGGCGGTAAGGTGCGCGAGCTCGAAACACTCAGCCAGCTGTTTCTGTACCTCGAATCAGCGTCTGTTTCAGCGCCACGGCTCGTGACCTTGCGCGGTATGCTTGCCGGCCATACAGCATCCGCATCGCGCGCCATCCGCGCCCTGCAACGGCTGTCGGAGCGCCACGAATGGGGAAACAGCTTGCCGTTTGTACCCGTCGCACTGTTCTTCTACGGAGTCAGCGCGGCTGCATGGGCGATTGATGCGTCACTCGTTGCCGCTTCCGCTCTTCTGCTCTTCAGTCCATTCCTCGCGCTGACGGTCGAGCGCTGGCGCCGTTCGCACGGCCGGCACGTGGGAACGTGGATTGCCTCCCTCGCGGAGTTCGAGGCCACCATTGCGCTGGCTACCTATCACTTCGAACACCCGCAGGACCCATTTCCGGTGATCGAGGGCGAAGGCCCGCGGCCAACGGCGATGTTCGACGGTGTCAGTCTCGGCCACCCGCTGGTACCGCTTCGGCAGATGGTGCGAAACGACGTGAGGCTGACGTCCGGTATGCAACTACTCGTCGTAAGCGGCTCGAACATGTCAGGAAAGAGCACGTTGCTGCGCAGCGTCGGCGTCAACGCCGTGCTTGCGCTGGCCGGTGCGCCGGTTCGCGCTGCCTCGCTGCGCATTTCGCCGCTCTCGATCGGCGCGACGCTGCGCATCCAGGATTCGCTTCGCGAGGGGCGCTCGCGATTCTTCGCCGAGATCACCCGAATCCGCCGGATGGCGGATCTCGCCGCCGGCCCGGTGCCGCTGCTGTTTCTGATTGATGAGATGCTCCACGGCACGAACTCGCACGACCGGCTCGTCGGCGCGTCCGGGATCCTCCGCGCGCTTGTCGCTCGTGGCGCGATAGGTCTGATTACCACCCACGATCTCGCGTTGACAGCTATCGCTGACGAGCTCGCGCCGCGCGCAGCCAACATTCACTTTGAAGACCTCTTCGAAGACGGCGAGATCCGTTTCGAGTACCGCGTCAAGCCGGGACCGGTGACGCGAAGCAATGCCCTCGGCCTGATGCGCGCCGTGGGACTGGAAGTCACCGCCCGCACTCATTAGTCAGGTGTCCGCATGTACGTAGTGTCCGCCTTCAGGCGGACCTCGTGAAGTCCGGCTAAAGCCAGGAGGCGTGAATCCTTCTGTCCCTTCCTTATTCCCCGATCGCCTAGCGCAGCATGTGTGGGTCTACAGGTTTCGCAAACCGCCATTGCCGTTGCTGGACGAGGCGTCTCACCGCGCGTGACGGATAAACGAAACATCGTCGGGAGCGAGGCGCTGTTTCGTTCGCGCCCGCTCCGCGACCATCCACAATGTGTCGAGATCCATACACCTCCGGCGGCGAAGGCAAGAGTGGTTCGCCCTATGGTCCGGCTGAAGCCGGACACTGACGTACGCTGGCCTGTGCGACTCGACTGTGGACTTTCGACTTTCGACTTTCGACTTTCACCTCGACGTCACTCAGCGTCGGCACGGGGACAAACCCGGCGGCGGGAGTGAATTCCACAGCGATCCGATGATCACGGGGCGGTTGATGTCGCCGTGCTCGAATGCGACAAGCACCTCATCGCCGACTTCGGGAAGAGCATAGACGGCACGGTCTTCACGGACAGCGCGCAGCAATGTTCGCCAGCCGGCGCCTACGGCGCCTGGCAGACGATGATATCGGTGCGAGACGCCTTGCACGAGGTACTTCCCGTTGAACGCGTCGCCGGCGTGCTGGATGACGATTTCAGCCCTGGCGCGAAGGGACGCGTCGCCGTCGACGGCCAGCTCGGCAGATAGATCGCCCGCGGTGATCGCCGAGAGCACACCAGACGCAGCGGCGTGTGCAGCCGCGGCAGTCTGGAGAGTTTCGACGAAGCCGAGCTCGGTCGACGACGCGGCGGGCTCGATGCCGGACGCCGCGCTCGACAGACCGATCACGCTCTGGCGGGCCTTGCCGATGATCTCGACTTTCTTCACTGGATCCCATCCGCGCACGTTTACTTCTTTCACCGACTCCGGTGATGCGATCCACGCGAGCAGTGCACGGACTCCCACGTCTTCCGGCAAACACCCCACGATCGTCGGCGGCGCGAGCCGCCGCTTCTCGAAGTGCAGCGTCATTCCATCGGTAAACACTTCGTAACCGATCGCCGCGGCACGCTCCCTGAGAAAGTCGAAATCGGTTTGATCGTTCTGCTGGACGCTGTCGTGTGGGATCGCCGCCTCCGGGCCGCCGGCTTTCACTTGAAGGCCAGCCTCCGACCCGAGCTGCTGGGCGATGGCGGCATCGGTCAGGCCGGTAAACGTCCGCGTCTTTCTGCTGCGGTTGAGGCGGTGCGCCCTGTCGTGCGCACGGACGATGACGACAGGTTCGCCTGATGGCTGGACGAATCGCTCGACCGCGACAACCTCGCCCTGAAAAGTAGTCTGGCCATCGATGGTGGCGATGTCGATGCCGCGTCCGATGGCCGGTGCCGGCGTGCCCGCGCGAAGCGCAACGGATGCGGTGGGAGGCTCGACAGGGCTCTCATCGACAACGATTGCAAGGACTCGATCCAACGGCACGAGAATGCCGTTGACCCGCACGACGAGCGGTCCACTCTGTCCGTGCAAGGCGGGACTGAGGAATGCGAACACGACAACCGCCACCGCGACACGCGCTCGAGCAAGAGTCATCGTTCCTCCTCGCGGACGGTAGCACAGCCGGGAAGGTACCTGCGCACTATTGCAACACAGATCTCGATCATCAGTCTTATCCCCTGGGACACCGACGTCGTCCCCGGGCGTTGTGTGGTATAAGGTGCGCCTCGACCCAAATACAAGCGTTCGCGCGAAATCTCAAAACGCTGGAGAGGTAACGCCATGAGCATGAAACGACGGGAATTTCTCGCGGCTGGTCTCGGACTGAACGTTGCGGCGGCGACGGTGGCATTCGCACAAGAAGCGCCGGGCCGCGCCGGCGGCGCCGGCGGAGCAGGGGGCGGCGGCGGTCAGGGACGCGGTGCCGTTGCGAAGGGGATGGCGAAGACTACCAGGATGTTCAAAGCGCCGGGCGAGTTTCCAAACGGCGTGGCCGTGATGAGCGATGCACCCGGAGGGTTGTGGATCGGGCAGCAGAAGATCACCGCCGCGAACTCGAAGAACTACAACCTGCCCGTCCTGCCGGACGCTGACGAAGCGGCCTGGCTGGTCGACTGGAACGGCAAGCTGGTCAAGACGGTCATGACGCCCTGCCGCAATTGCTCGGGAATCGGCTATGGCGGCGGGCACGTCTGGATGGCGGCGAACTCGGACCCCTTCGGGATCTTTCAAGTCGACATGAACGGCAAGCTGATCAGCCACCGCCAGATCCCGCTCAGCATCGATGGGCGCGGCGGCGGCTGCCATGGCGTGAAGTGGCACAACGGGAAGCTGTGGATTGCCGCGTTGCGTCTCGGCGGCATCCTGCGAGTCGATCCGCAGACATGGGTTCCCGAAGTACTGATTCGCGCGAGCTCGGAGGAGAAGCCCCGGCTGCACGATGTGGCGTTCGACAACCAGGGGAATATCTGGGTCGTCACCGGCAACAACAGCACGGGCTACGCCGACGCGAAACCCGGGCTGAACAAATACGACGGCAAAACCGGACAACTCCTGATGACCGTGGATTTTGCGCCCGGGTCGTGCGACCCCCACGGGCTGGACTGGCACGATGGAAAACTCGTCAGCTGCGATGCGGGCATCCATCCGGGATGGAAGGCCAGGGAGAGCCCGCACACCGGTTACATCTTCAGCATCGAGGTCACGTAGACAAGAGAGGGGACCGGCCGCTGCCCGCGTGGCGGCCGGTTCTACGTTGCCGCGGCGTCAATCCATTTTTCAACTCGTCGCGGGACGTACTCTTCGAACTGGTCGAGCAGAGTGCCTGGTGATGACGACACCAGGATCATTGACCGGTTCTCCCGCCTGACAAATCCCTCATCGATTCCGTGCTCGATGAACGACAGCAGTCCGTCGAAAAATCCCAGCACGTTGAGCAGCCCGCAGGGTTTTTGATGGAGACCGAGTTGCGCCCATGTGAGCACTTCGAGGAGCTCCTCCAGCGTTCCCCAGCCTCCCGGCAGAGCGATAAAACCGTTGGCCAGGTTTGCCATCAGCGCCTTGCGTGCATGCATCGACGCGACAACGTGAAGCTCCGAGAGACCCGTATGCGCGATCTCTTTTGCGGCGAGCGCTTCTGGAATGACGCCGGTCACCTGCCCGCCTGCGGCGAGCACCGAGTCTGCGAGCGTGCCCATCAGCCCGACTCGTGCGCCGCCGTAGACCAGACCAATCTGACGTTCAACCAGGACGTTGCCCAACTCTTTCGCCGCGGCCATGTATTCCGGACGGGCTCCTGAGCTGGATCCCGTGAACACACAAACTCGCTTCAGTTCAGGATTCATCGACTGGTGCAGCCATGAGAACGATTATGCCTGAGCTGTTTGTTCGCCGGCGCGAGGTTCTCCCAGTAGCTCGTTATGAACGCGGGCGCGCTCGCGGTCGATCTGATCCGGTGTGGCTCCAAGACGGCGAAGGATCGCTTCGGTGAGCGCGAGCGCGACTTCACCTTCGCCGGTAAACACGAGATCGGCGCCGGCGCGTTGAAGATTGGGCACCTCGCGAAGATATGCGGCGCGCGCCAGCACGCGGACATTCGGATTGATCTCACGCGCCAGGCGAATCACCTCAGGCGTCGTGCTCATGCCAGCGGAAGTCAGAATGAGCGCCGCGGCGTTGGCGGCGCGCGCGCCTTCGAGCGTCTCCCGATGCGCGCTGTCTCCATAGACGGCGTCGATGCCATCCCGCCTGAGCTCCCGAACCGTGTCCATGTTCATTTCTATGACCGTCGGTTCGATGGCATTCTCGCGCAGCAGTCTGCTGACCGTCCGCCCTGTGGGTCCGTAACCGACGACGATGGCGCGCTGGCGTGGGTCGGGGGCGTCAGGTGCGTGCGGCGCGAGATCAGAGGCGTCGCGCGGGTTCAACAACTTCCAGAGACGCGGACGCGCGCTTGCCCACCGCTCGATCGGGCCCACCGCTCGATAGAGAAGCGGGTTGGCGACAATGGAGATGATCGACACGGCCACCAGCGTTTGAGTGGACTCGGGCGTGAGGATGCCGAGATCGCGGCCGATCGACGCGAGAATGAACGAGAACTCGCCGATCTGCGCCAGCGCAATCGCGACGGCAAGCGAAACCTTGAACGGGTAACGAAGCAGCCACACCAACGCGAATGCGATGACAGGCTTGCCGAGCATCACCACCGCGAGAGTGGCCAGGATGAGCAGTGGTGCCTCGAAGAGATACTGCGGATCGAGCAGCATGCCCACTGACACGAAAAACAGCACGGCAAACGCGTCGCGCATCGGAAGCGCCTCAGACGCCGCGCGCAGGCTGTAGTCCGACCGCCCAACCACCAGCCCCGCGAGAAACGCGCCGAGCGCCATCGAAACGCCAAACACGAGCGACGAGCCCACGGCAATGCCGAGCGCCAACACCAGCACCGTCAAGGTGAAGAGCTCTCGCGACGAAGTGGCGGCCACGTGATCGAGCACGCGGGGAATCAGTCGAGTACCTACGGTGGCGGTGAAGACGACGAGGGCGGATACCTTCAGCGCAGTCAAGCCAAGCGCAACTCCGAGATTCGACGACCCGCCGCCGAACAGCGTGGGCAGAAGTACGAGGGCGATGACCGTGAACAGGTCTTCGACGACCAGCCACCCGACGGCGATATGACCCGTGGGCGTATGCAGATCGCGATGATCTGAGAGGATGCGAATGAGGACGACGGTGCTGGCCACGGCGAGGGCCATGCCGAAGACGATGCCGGCGGACCAGTCCCATCCGAAGCCGCGCGCGATCACCGCGCCGAGTGCTGTCGCAACAGCGCTCTGGGCGATGGCGCCGGGGACGGCGACGCGGCGTACCGCCAGAAGCTCTTCGATGTGGAACTGCAGGCCGACGCCGAACATCAGCAGGATGACGCCGACTTCCGCGAGCTGTTCCGCGATGCCTCCGTCGGCGACGAATCCGGGAGTGTAGGGGCCCACGGCCATTCCGGCCACCAGGTAGCCGACGATCGGAGACAAGCCGAGGCGTTGCGTGATGTAGCCGAAGACGAGCGCCGCAGTGAGGCCCCCGGCAAGCGTCAGGATGAGGTCGAGATTGTGCACGAATAGATCGTACTCGACCGGACAAACGATCACGCGGGAGTCGCGTTTAGATGAGGAGATGAGGCGTCAGTCGGGGCGTTGGACCGATCCCGGCAGCAGCCGTTCGAACACGGCCACGACCGCGGCATAACACTCGCACGACATCTCCTCGAGCCGGTTGCGATCGACGATGGTGATTCGCTTGGTGCCGTTCTGGATGGCGCCTGTCCGTTCGAGAGTTCCGAGCACGAGGCTCACTGTCGGACGCCGCGCGCCGAGCATGTAGCTCAGCAGCTCGTGCGTCAGCTGAAACTCGTCGCGATGCGCGCGATCGTGCGTCATCAGGAGCCAGCGGCAGCAGCGCTCCTCCACGGAATGCATGGAGAAGCACGCGGCCGACTGCATGATGAGTGCCTGGTACGCCTGCGCGTAACGGCTCATCTGATCGTAGAACGGCCCGCGGCGATCCAGCTCGCGGTGGAACGCCTCCGTCGTCATGGCCTGCGCGGGGCCATCCTCCAGTTGTACGAATGCGTCGCCCACGGCGATGTCGCCGCCGAGAAACGCCGTCACGCCGACCATGCCCTCGTTGCCGATCGTGGCGACCTCCACCATGCGCCCGTCGGACATCACATTGGTGATGGAACACACCCCGCCGCCAGGAAAATACACAAGGTCGATCTTTTCACCAGACTTGTGACACATCTTCCGGAACTCGAAGGGAACGGTGCTGAGTGCCGGAAGGAGGCGACGGTAATCGGCCTCCGGAAGCGCCGCCAGTAGTTTGTTGGGGGAGTGTTCTGGTGGATGTGACCGCGACGGACCTACATAGCTAGACTTCGGCACTCATGCACCCGGTCTCCTTGAGAGTCGTCCACACGCAAAAGGTGAGGGCCGTAGCCTATTACGTTCGCTGCGAAAAACCTGTCATCTTGATGACACGGCTGGAGTTGTTCGCTATCAGACAACTCGCCAAAGTTGTTCGCAAGATGACAAACGCCCTCATAAGGGATATCCTTGCAGCCTCCTCTGCTTTTCCGCGCTGATGCCGCCTCGCCTAATGCGAGAGACCAGGCCAAGCTGCAGCCCCCAAAGCAATTCGACGTTGTTCCAAGCGCTGGAGGCTCAGTTGAAGCAGCCCGTGTCCACGGTCCCCAACCATCGGCCTCAGCCGCAGTCGGCCAACAAGCTGCTGGCGGCCTTGCCGGCAGCCGACTACCTCCGTATTGCTCCGTTCCTGACGCCCACACCACAAACGTTCAAACTGGTGCTGCACAAAACTGGCGAAACGATGACGACCGTGTACTTCCCGGTGGGCGGCTGCTGTTCCACGACCTACGTGATGCAGGACGGCAAAATGGTGGAAGTCGCCACGATCGGTAACGAAGGGGTGGTCGGGATTACGTTGTTTCTTGGCGGTACCGTCGCGCCCAGTGAAACGTTCGTGCAGATCGCCGACGGCGACATGCTGGCGATGCCGGCCACTGTGTTCATGACGGAGCTCAACCGCCGGGGCGCGTTCTACGACGTAATCGGCCGGTTCGCTCAGGCGATCCAGATCCAACACATGCAGTCGGTCGCGTGCAACTCGTTCCACACGGTCGAGGAGCGATGCGCGCGATGGCTCCTGATGACGCACGATCGCGTCGAGGGCGACGAGTTTCGATTGACGCACGAGTTTCTCAGCTACATGCTCGGCGTCCGGCGGCCGACGGTGAGCCTGGTCCTCGGTACGCTCGACAAGGCCGGCGTAATCGGCATCGGGATGAAGAAGATCACCATCTTGAATCGTAAAGGGCTGGAAGCCGCGTCGTGCGAGTGCTACGAAGTCGTCAGAAAGGCGTTTGCTCAGCTGCTGCCACAGCCCTCAGTGTGAGATCCAATTAATCGCGAATTTGTTAGCTAACGGACATCTTTAAGGGTGGGGGTAATTTAGGCTCGGATCAGATGAACACCCTGAACCAGCTCCTCACCTCGCTGCCGCCGGAGGACTTCGCGCGAGTCTCCGCAGCGTTGGCACCGCGCGCGCTAAAGGCGCGCCAGACTCTCCAGCGGCGCGGCGAGCCGCTGAGCGCTGTGTTCTTTCCGGGCCACAGTCTCACCTCGCTGACGCTCACGATGAGCGACGGCGCAACAGCCGAAGCGATTGTCGTCGGCGCTGAGGGTCTTGTCGGCATCGAGGCCGCGCTTGGCGCGCCAAACGCGATGTGCGATGCGACCGTGCAGGTTGCGGGCGATGCGGTTGCGCACGTGATGGGCATCGACGCGTTCCGGCAGGAGTTCGATCGGCGCGGCGCGTTCCATGCGAACGTCATGACCTACGCGCAGGACTGGACCAGGTTCCTGCTGCAATCGGTTACGTGCAACGCGCTGCACGCCGTCGAAAACCGCTGCTGCCGCTGGCTGCTGCACGCCAACGATCGGCTTGCCAGCCACGCATTTCCTCTCACGCACGACCTGCTCTCGACGATGCTGGGCGTTCGCCGCCCAACTGTGACGCTCGTCATGGCCGATCTGGTGCGCCAAGGCATCGTGCGCACGAGCAGAGGCATGATCGACATCGTCGATCGCGATGCGCTGGAAGCGCTGTCCTGCGAGTGTTATCGCGTTGTGCGAGACATCTTCAACGGCGCGCCTGACATCAGCCGTTCGCGCGCGTCCGATGCCGCAGTACCCTGGCACGCCGCGTCGTAGAACCCGCCTGCCTCAGCGTATCGGCGCAACCGCCGCGCGGCGTTAATCGGCACCCGGGCGCCCCCCGCTACTGTTTCCGCGAAATCGGACGATAAGAGCGCACGTATGAGCAACTACGTGTGGACCTTCGATCGTGGCACCGAGCGGCTTACGGTTATGCGTCCCAGGGACTGCGATCCGTTGGTACTTACGGTTGTGCTCGAGAGCGAGAGTCCGCGCCAGTACGAATTCGACTACCAATATGAGCTGATGAGGTTCCAGACAAATATGGAGACATTTCTGCTCAAGACGGGATGGGTGCTTACAAGCTTTTCGCCGGAACGCCGCGGCGGCCGCGACAGGCGGTCGTTTCCGCGCATTGACGACGAGCGGCGCCGGTGGTGGACCGATGGTATTGCGGCAAAGCTGAAGGTAGTCTGGGGTTAAACACCGGGGTTGCATTCGTCCGGTAAACCTGCGCAAGATCGGGATCGATGCTGCTGCTGGTCATCTGCCTGATCGCCGTTTTCGGCGCCTTGCTGGCATATCGCATCATTCGGCCTCTCCGGCGCCACCGCAAGGACTACGATGCGGGATCGGTCAGCGAGTACCTGGCTTCACCAGCAGCGCGGGAATTCCGACGATCGCTAAGTCCGTGTAATATTCCTCCAACACAACACATCGCCTGCAGGAGGTTCACCATGCTGACTCGTCGCGAACTTTTCGGCGCGGCGCTTGGGGCCGTCGCAGCCGCACCAGTCTTTGCGCTGCCCGGCGACAAGATGCGTTACGCCATGAGCGGACATCAGTTCCGTTTCATGAAGCCGCACCCCGACACCGGCGTCAAGATGACGGCGCAATATGGCTATCACGGGCTCGAGCCGTTCGAAGACGACATGCCGCAGTACATCAAGCAACCGCCCGAGGTGTTCAAGCAGGTGCTCGACGCTTCTGGCATCGCCCTGTGCACCGTGGGCAGCGGCGGCCAATATCTCGATCCGAAGCGGTTTCCCGAGACGGTGGAGAGCAACGCCGCCCGCGCGCGCTATGTTGCGGCGTTCGGCTGCAAGCACCTGAAGGTGAATCTCAGCCGCCGGGTCGGTCCCGAGAATCTGAGCGTCGAAAACGGGAAGGTGCTGGGGCGCAATCTCAACGAAGTCGGCAAGCGGACGATGGACGCCGGGATCAAATTCGCGTTCCACCCGCATGCGTGGACGCTGGTCGAGCGGCAGGCGGAGCTCGACATGGTGATGGAGCTGACCGACCCGAAGTTCGTCTACCTCGTGCTCGATACCGGCCACGCGACGCTAGGCGGCATCGATCCGCTGAAGGTGCTGCGCGACTATTATCCGCGCGTCGCGTCCATCCACTTGAAGGACGCAGAGGCGAAATACAACACCAGTAACGGATGGCGGGGACCCGCGCCGAGCGAAGACGAACACAAGCGGGTCAACCTCTACAAACGTCTTGGCGCCGGCGGCGTGGACTTTCCCGCGTTCTTCGCGGAGCTGCGGCGTCGCGGATATGACGGGTGGGTCACGATGGACTTCGACGCGCCGCGTCCCGGCGAAGGTACCGTCGAACAGGACATGAACTCACACAAGAAATATTTGACCGAAACGCTGAAGGGTCAGCTCAGAACCTGATCACCCCGGTGTGGGTGCCCTTGTGGCTGCCTTTCGCAAGCGGCCATAATCGTCGATGTGAAACTGCACCAGGTTCTGTTCGACGAGCTCTACACGCAGGGAGTGCGGCAGATCTTCGGCATTCCCGGCGACTTCGTGCTCAACCTCTACGAGGCGCTGTCACAGGACGGGCGGTTTCAGCTCGTGACGCTCAGTCACGAGCCTGCCGTCGGGTTCGCGGCTGACGGCGCCTCGCGCATCACCAACGGTCTCGGCGTCTGCGTCGTCACGTACGGCGCGGGCGGCCTGAATCTGCTCAACTCCGTGGCGTGCGCCTACGCCGAAGAATCCCCGCTGATCGTCATCACCGGCGGCCCTGGGAAATCGGAGAAGCGCCTGGGCGTGCAGGTGCATCACGAAGTGAAGTCGTACGACTCGCAGTTCAAGATCTATCAGGAAGTGACCGAGTTCGGCGCGGTCCTCGACGATCCGCGAACGGCCGCGGCCCAGATTCGCAAGGCCATCGAGGTGGCGCTCAAGTTCAAGCGGCCGGTCTACCTCGAAGTGCCGCGCGACATGGTGTTCGCCGATGTGAACCCGTTGTCGAGCGTGGAACAGGTGGAGCTGCGCGTCGACGAAGGGGCGGTCGAAGAAGCGGCGCAGGAGATCGTCAGCCGGCTGAAGGCCGCGAAAAATCCGGTGCTCATCGTCGGCGTCGAGGTCCACCGATTTCATCTCACTCCGAAGGTCCTGGAGCTCGCCGAACGGCTGCAGATTCCGGTGACGTCTTCTTTTCTGGGCCGCGGGGTATTTCCGACCCGCCATCCGCAGTTCATCGGCACGTATCTTGGCGGCGTCAGCCCTCAGCCGCTTCGCGAGATCGTCGAGACGAGTGATTGCCTGCTGCTTCTCGGCGAGCTGGTCAGCGACACGAGCCTGGGTGTCTCCGCCGATCGGGTGAACGAAGACAACCTCATCGTCTGTGTGGCGCGCGAGGTGTTCATCAAATATCACCGGTTCGAGCACACGCCGATCGACATGCTCGTCGATCGGCTGCTGATGTCGGAGCTGCCGGTGCGCGGCCACATCGTCGAGGCCATGGGCACCGACGTTTCGGCCGAGATCTTCGATCCGTTCAAGCAGGACGAGCAGATCAAGATGAAACACGTCATCAAGCTCGTCAACGAGTTCCTCGAAGACCACCCCGACTTTCCGCTGATCGCGGACACCGGAGATGCGTTGTTCGCGAGCGTCGACATCCGCTCCAACGAATGCATCGCGCCGGCGTATTACGCGACGATGGGGTTCGCGGTACCGGCGGCCCTCGGCGCGCAGATCGCGAGCGGACGGCGGCCGCTTGTGCTCGTTGGCGATGGCGCGTTTCAGATGACGGGCAGCGAAATTTCGCACGCGCGCAAATATCGCTGCAATCCGATTGTCGTGCTGCTCAACAACAGCCGATGGGAGATGCTCCAGGCGTTTTTTCCGGATGCTCGCTACAACGACACGGTCGGGTGGCCGTTTTCCAAGCTCGCCGATCTGTGGGGCGGCCGCGGCTTCCGTGCCCATACACCGCGACAGTTCAGGGACGCTCTCGACGCCGCGTTCGAAGAAGACAAGCGGTTTTCGCTGATTGAAGTGGGGCTGCAGCCCGGCGACATCTCTCCGATTCTGCGCGGCTTCGTGGATGCGGTGAAGAACCGCGTGCATGCGACCTGAGGCACAGAGCAGAGAGCAGAGAGCAAATCGCAGAGAGCACGTCGTGCCGCTTCTGTTTTTTGCCCTCATGGCGCTCGTCTGGACGTGGCCGCTAGCGCTCCATTTCGGAGATTCGATACCGGGCAACCCAGGCGACAACTACAGCTTCTTGTGGAATCTGTGGTGGATGCGCAAGGCGCTGAGCGCCCCCGAGCTGGACTTCTTCCAATCGAGATATCTGTTCAGCCCGTTCGGCGTCGATCTCATCAATCACCCGCACACGGCGCTGCAGGGCTACATCTCGGCGACCGGGCTGGCCGGGCTGTCGGTGATCCAGGCGGAGAATCTCTACATCATCGTTTCGGTGTTTCTGAACGCGGCGTGTGCGTACGCGCTGGCATTCGAGATTGCGGGTAATCGTCGGCTGGCGCTGGTCGCGGGGGTAACATTCGGCGGCTCCCCCTATGTCGCGGCGCAGCTGCTCGGTCATTTCGACCTGCTGACCGCGTGGGTGCTGCCGCTGTTTGCGCTGTGTTTCCGCCGCGCTCTGCGGACCGGAAGCATCGGCGCGGCAATCGCGTGCGGGATGTGCGTGGCGATCGCGGCGTATGCCGCCTACTACCACGTCGTCTACCTGGCTGTCTTTGCCCTCGCGTATACGCTTGCCACGTTGGATTCCATTCGCATCTCTCGTGAGCCGCGGCCGCAGTCGCAGCGGCTGTTCACGGCGCGGCTGATCATCATCGCGCTCATGGCCGCCGATGCCTGTCTCATCGCGGTGATTTCGATTTCGGGCGGCGAGGTGTTCGAGGTGCTGGGCGTTGGCATTTCGGCCACCAGCTTGCACAACCCGCTGCTGTTTTTGTGGATGCTTGCCGCCGCATGGTGGCTGACGCGTGTCCGCGTGAGGATACAGTTCCGGCGGCCCGGCAGCGAGGCGTTCTGGAAAGGCTCACAGGCGCTGATGATCGCCGCGGCGTCTTTCGCCGTGTTGTGCCTGCCGCTGATCGCGCAGGCGTTCAGGCTGGCCGCGTCGGGCCGGTATGTGAGCCAGACATATTTCTGGCGCAGCGCGCCGCGCGGCGTAGACCTGCTCGCGCCGGCGCTTGGAAACCCGTTCCATCCTTTATTGGGCGGCTTCGTCAGCCGAATGTATGACAGCCTCGGGCTCGATCGCATTGAGGCGGTCGGCTGGATCGGGGTTGTGCCCATCGTCGTGTTGCTCGTGCACAGGGGCGCGTGGCTCGACAGCGAAGAAGCGAGACGCTGGAAAGCGGTACTCGCGGTGTTCGCAGTCTGGGCGCTCGGCCCATTCCTGATGATTGCCGGTGCGAATGCCGGCCTGCCTCTGCCGCAGGCACTGGCGCGGTTCGTTCCACTCGTTGACAACGCCAGGATGCCGGGACGCGCGATTGTGTGCGTGTACCTCGCGCTCGGCGTGTTGATGGTGCTGCGACTGGCAGCCGCGCCCATATTCGCGCGGCCGGCTGTTCAATGGGCGCTCGTCGGTGCCATCGCTTTCGACTATCTGGCCGCGCCGATTCCGCTGACCGCTCTCGACCGGCCCGCCGTGTATGAACAACTCGCCACGATTCGCGACGAGGGCGCGGTCATCGAGGTGCCGTTCGGAATCGGTGACGGCCTCACGGCCGGGCAGGGAAGTCAGGATCGCCGGCTTCTGTATCACGCGACGATTCACGGCCATCCGGTCGTTGGCGGTTACATCGGCCGCATGCCGCCGGCTGTTGCGCAGGCCTATGGCGCCATGCCCGTGATCGGAAATCTGCTGAGACTGTCCAACGGCGGAGAGGCGATCGAAGACGACAGTGCGCTGGCGCTTCCATTCCGTTATCTGGTGCTCGATACCGCCACCGCGCCGCCGAAGATCGTCGAATACGTCAAGTCGGCGCTGGACATGGATCTCATCACGCGTGCCGGCGGCAAAGAGTTATACGCGGTGCAGGGAATGAAGCCGGGGAATGTCAGAGCGTCCAGATGATGACGGCGAAACACGTGGTGCCAGAGGCGAGCGCGAGCCATCCCCAGCCGCGTGTCACTGGCAAGCTCCACCACATCAGTAGTCCGCTGAAGATCCACAAGATGAGCGCCACCGAGACAACATCGACGACGACGGCCCACACAGAGTCCCAGAACCCGCCCATGTCATAGCCGCCTCGCGTGTGCAGGCCCGACAGAAACGGCCTGAGCGCGAACGGACGCCGTTCGACGACGAGTCGCCTTTGGTCGACGAAGTAGTTGATGCGAACCGGTGCAAGAAAGTCCGGATGACCGACCTGCACCTGTCTCGGATTCACGCGATAGACGTAATAGCCGCCCCCGATGCCGGCGGCGTTCATCATCTCGCGGCCGAGCGGACGGAGATTGTCGGACGCAGCAGGCGCCGGCGCGTCGAATGTGTGTTCGGCGAGCCGTGTCCAGCTGGCTGGCTCCGGCGACGGATGATTGATCGGAATCGAGCTAACGCCGAACATCACCACCCACGGCAGCAGGAACAGCCCCATGTAGAGATGCGCTCGACGGACGACATGCAGAAACGTCATATCGTCAGGACGAAGAAGATGAAGATAGCCGCGCCGGTCACGGCGCATGCGGCGCCCCACAAACGTGTGGTGCGCATCTCCCACCACATCCACAGCCCCGAGAGCGCCCAGAACACCATCGCGATTATCACGGCGTCAACGCTGACTGCCATCGCCAGGTCTGCCGCATGGGGCTGCTGGTAGCCGCGGCGGCGGTGAAACCGATTGAGAAATCCGCTCGTCTCGAGCTCCATTCGTTCGACGACGAGGCGCCGATCGCGAGGCGTGAAGGTGATGCGCAGGGGAGAGAGCATCCTCTGACGATTGATTGTGATGCGGCCGTCGTCGGCCGGGCCCTGCACGCCAAACGCGCCCTGAAGCCCCAGGTCGGCGAGAATCTGCTGAGCCATCTCGCGAGGAGGTGTGCCGGGTTCGAAGACGTTTGTGTAGGTTTGCTCGTTTTCCGTGACGAAAGTCGTCGGGCGGGGCATCCGATGATTCATCGCGAGCGTGCTGAGCGCATAGCCAATCATCCATGGCGTCAGGAACAATGCGAGGTACATGTGGGTGCGCCGGACCACCTTGGAAAACACGGCGTGATTATAATTCTCTCGACCGTGTCGCCGATCCCATCATGACAACGCCTGCCGCTCCCCTGGTTCTCGTCGTCGAAGGCGATCAGGGAGTGAGGCTTCCGCTCGAAAAATTCCTCGAGCTCCACAAATTCAGAGTGGTCAGTGCAGAGACCTCGGACGCGGGCATCAGCGCGATTCAGCGGTATCGTCCCGCGGCGGCGATCATCGATCTTCGTCTGGAGCGTGGATCGGGAAGGGACGTGGTCATCGCGATGCCCGCGAGCGCGCCGGTGATTATTTTTTCCGGAGTGCCGGAGGAATCCGCCGAGCTCGAGCGCCTGCGCCCGCGTACACGTCTCGTGCGCAAGCCCTACTCGCTCACGATGCTCGTCGAGGCACTTCGCGAGATGCTGGACAACGCGCGGGTGACATAGAGGTTCCGGGTTCCGGGTTCCCGGTTCCGGGTTCTGGTAGAATTTTGTGTTTCCTGCCCGGGACCGGGTAGCTCAGTGGTAGAGCAGCGCACTTTTAATGCGCGGGCCGCGGGTTCAATCCCCGCCCCGGTCATCTTTAGTCGCGGGGGCCCCTCACCCCGCTCCTCGGCGCTTCGCTTGCGGGGGCCCCTTCGCCCCGCGCCGCTCGCGCCGATCTTTCTTCGAGACGATATCCGCCTCTCGCGCTCGATCACCAGACTCGCGCTTCGCGCTGCGATGAAATGCCTCCATCCCGATTCTCGGCACTTCGCTCAGTTGGCCTTCGACCTTACCAGCTTGCCAGGGCGCGCATTTCCTCCATTAAGGTCGTCGCGTCCTGCTGATGCGGCCGGTAGTACGACCACCAGGGGTCGCTGTCGTCGCCGGAGCTCGAGCGCTCCGCCAGACGCTGAATCGTCATCATGGCGCTGCGGCGATCGCCCGATTGCCGCGCCAGCTCACCCAGGGCGAGCTGCGGTGCCTGTGCATTCGGATACAGTGCGGCGGCGTTTTCAAAATGGCGCTTCGATTCGTCACGGCGCCCGAGCGCATGCACTTCCCGGCCAAGAAACAACTCCGCGAGGTAGAGGAGCGGCGGGTCCGGTGTCGCATCGATCGCCCGGCGCAGCTCGGTTGCGGCTTCCTGGTGCCGGCCCAGTTCGCCAAGCGTCCTGCCGAGTCGCACTCGAATACGGGCATCCTCGGGCGACAGACTTGATGCCTGTCGAAGGAAACGTTCCGCCTGGTGAAGTTCGGCCTGTCGACCCGCGACCGCTACGATGACGCCGTCGGCGCGCAGCGCGTCCCGGGCTGCCTGTACTGCAGCGGAAGACAGCTCTTCGTGCAGATATGCGCTGTCGAGAAGGAACACCGGTTCGGCGGGGAAGAGCCGCCGGGCTTTCTCCAGGTGCGGCGATGCTTCGCCGAGGCGCGCATCGTGAAGAAGATGCGCGGACACGGCGCGATACCACAACGACGCGCCGGCATCGTTGGCGGGACCGGGAGTGATGCTGTCCAGCAGCTGGCGCCCGACCTCCCAGTGCGTAGTGCCCGCCCGCCACCCCTTGCGTCCTCCATCTTCTACCAGCGGTTCACTGCTGAGCGTGCCCGGAACATGCGCCGCGATATCCGCGTGGAGCACTGCGGCCCGCCTCAATAACTGGTTTGCCGTCAAGCTCTCGCCGCCGTAAAACGTGCGTTCGAGCTCGTCGAGTGTCATCCGGTGGCCGTAGATCGCGAAGACGGCGCGGTCGCGATCCTGCCGGCTGCCTTGTTCAGAGCGCCCCTGTTCAGCTCTCGCCAGAAACTTCGCGAGCTCTCTGGTGTCGCGCAGCAGTATCTCGAGCTCCCGCTGCTGCCATCTACCGATAGCGCTCGCGGCAGGATCGATACATCCAGGTGTGTGGCGCCGAACCGCCTCGAGCCAGCCTAACAGCCGCGCCAGCCCAGGGTCCGTTCCTGCCCCCAGAAGGTTGTGCCCTGACGCTCCGGCGCCATTGCTGTCGGCGCAATTTGTCGTGACTTGCGCTGCAACCCGTGAAACCTCGACACTGGCGTCAGCAACAAGTTGACCCTGCTCGCCGGTGACTGTTCCTCGAAGTTGAGCGACTGCCGGCACCGCGCTGCTGAGAATAAACGCTGTGATGAGCCACGCGATCTTCGTGCGTGCGAGGTGTGTCCGCGAATGCATGGATTCCGGTGCCTAGCGTGCACGCCGGCAGCGTTGGCGTCAAGCGGAACGGAATCCTCGACAGGCGATACAATCGCGGGCAAGGCGAACGAACCTGTGGACCTTTCCATCAACGAAGGCACTCTCGTCGTTACCGGCGGCCCCGGCGACACCGCTCAGACCGCTATCGTCATCAAGAAGACGCCGAAAGGTCTCAGTGCCGCAGGCGCAGAGCAGATGTTGCTGCAGAAATGGTTTGGCAGGCAGGGGACCGACTGGACGCGAAAGCAGCAGGACCTGGTCCAGCAGAACGGCCGAACCTACGACGTTTACCGCGTGACTCTTGTGGACGGGTCGGAGCGGATGTTGTATTTCGACGTGACCGAATGGCTAGCGCTTCAGGGTAACCGACATTCCTTCGCCGCTGGGCGAGACGATTGAGGTCAGCACGGCAGGGCTCGTGTGAATCGTCTTCAGGAAGTCGCCCATTTCGTCCTTCTTGTTGACGACGTTATGGCCGAGGAACAGGCCGCCCTTGTCCATACGCGGAAACACCATCGAAAAGAACTTCTGATAGTCGCGCTTCCAGGCGTCGCAGAAGATGAAGTCGAAGGACCCAGACACCTTTGGAATTTCCGCAAACGCGTCGCCCGATACCACCTGCACCACGTCTGACAGCCCGGCCTTTTGGATATTCGCCGCCGCCTGCGCCGCGCGGGCCTTGTCGTATTCGATCGTCACGAGCTTGCCGCCGGTTTCGCGCATGCCGAGACCCATCCAGATGGCGCTGTAGCCACTCGCCGCGCCAATCTCGAGGGCCCGCTTCGCGCCGCGCGTGACGACGAGCAGCCGGAGAAATCGGCCATCTTCCTCGGACACGGACAGCAAGTCTTTGTCGGTCGCTTTGATCTGCTTCAGCAGTGCGTCGATGTGCGGCGGAACATCTTGTGCGAGCGCGAGCGTTGGGGCGGCGAACAACGTAATGAGGATAAGGACGACAAATTTCATACGGGACATTCTATATCCGCACGGTCAGGTCCTCGCTGTCCCGACGCAGAGGCGCAGAGCGCAGAGGATTCTTTTAGGTAAGACCTTTGCGTCTTTACGTCTCTGCGTCGACCTTCAGATTACGTGGTCATCGTGTCGGCCGCGGTTGCTGCCGTCGCCCGTGCATCTGCGATGCAGTCGGGGATGCCGACGCCGCGGAAGCCTGCGGCGGAGATGAAGATGCCGGGATGATCTGCCAGACGCGCTTCGAGTGTTGCCATCAGTGCGCCGTGCCCGACCTCCTGCTGTGGGCTCGATCGATTCCAGCGATACACGCGCGTGAGCGTGGGCTCTCCGGCGATGTGCAGGATCTTCCTGAGATCGCCGAGCGCCGCTTCCGCCAACTCGCCATCACTTTTCGACAACACGTCTGGATCGCGCGCGCCGCCGAGAAAGGCGCGCAGCAAAGCCTGTCCTTCGGGCGCGCGATGCGGCCATTTCGACGAGATCCACGCGCCGGCGCTGATGTGGATGCCTTCGGCGCGCGGCACGACGAAACCCGTCCCGTTGAGCTCGTGATGAACGGACGGCCGCGGGAACGCGAACACGACCGTCGCGGTAGAGAGGTAACGGATCGAGTCGCAGGCGGCGGCTAGTTCCATGTCATGGGACCGGAGCAGCTGGGCGGCAGCAAACGCCGGCACGGCGAGGATGACCGCCCGCGCGCGGACGCTCGGCTGGCCGTCGACGTGCAAGGTCAGCACATCGGTCCTGTCGATTCGCGACACGCTCGATCCGAGGCGAACCGAGTCACGCGGCAGCGCTCGCATCAGTCCGGAAACGAGCTCGGCAATGCCGTTCGGAAACGACCGGAACACGCCGTCCGCATTACGCGTGCCTTGTTCGTGCCGGAAGGCCTTGATGACGCTACCGGCTTTTGCCTCGGCCTCGACGAGTCGTGGAAACAGCGAGCGCATCGACAGGCGCTCGACATCGCCCGCGTGAATGCCGGCGAGGAGCGGTTCGGCCACATACGTCACTGCCTCCTCGCCGAAACGGCGCCGCACGAACGCTCCGATCGATTCATCCTCCGATGCCGATGCCGGCGGGACGAATATTTCGGCCGCCATGCGCAGCTTTCCCGATGTGGAGAAGAGCGACGTCGCGAGAAGAGGTTTGAGCCGGGTCGGGAACCCGAGTATCGACGACCCGGGCAATGGATGCAGCGAGCCGTTCCGCAAGATGTACGCCGTCCGCGGCAGTTTGGTCGGCACGAGCCGGTCGCCGAGGCCGAGCTCGTTGCACAGCGCAACGGCGGCCGGTTTCTGGATGAGCAGCGCGTCGGGGCCGGCATCGATCACGAATTCGCCGGCCCGTTCGGTCTGGACGATGCCGCCAGGACGCGATTCGCGTTCGAGAACGATGACCGATCGCTTGCGTTTCGTGAGCTCGTACGCCGCGGCGAGTCCGGATACTCCGCCGCCGATGACGGCGACGTCGATCGTTTCGTCTACCACGGACTGAAGCGCATCACGCCGGGGCTGCGACCGCCTGCGCCACGAGCGCGGCCAGCGTGCGGATGAACGTTGGAGAGGTGTTCAGCGACTCGGTGCGGCGCAGCCTGGCGCCCGCGGAGCGTGCGGCTTCGGCCGCCTGCACGTCGATGTCGAACAGAATTTCGGTGTGGTCGCACACGAACCCGATCGGTACTGCGAGAAAGTTCTGCGCCCCCGCCAGTGCCCGGTCACGGATTAGGTCCGACACGTCGGGTCCGAGCCATGGCTCGGGCGTTCGCCCGGCGCTTTGGTAGGCGATGTGAAACGTGTGAATCCCGCAGCGATCAGCTACCGCCTTCGCCGTGGCCGCGACCTCGTGCGGATACGGGTCGCCTGCTGCCGCCACCCGCTGTGGCAGGCTGTGCGCGGTGAACACGATCTCCTCGCCCGCCTGTCGGTCTGCGGCCCGCACTCTTTCCGCGAACGCCTCGATGAGCAGCGGATGGTCGTGGAACGATCGCGCGCACGAGAACTCCACGCCCGCCGGCAGCGCCGCCTGGGCCGCGTCCATGTACTTTTGAACGCTGAGCGTCGAAAACTGGGGCGCGAGCGGAATGCCGACGATGCGGCGAATGCCCGCGCCGGCGATCTGGCGTACGGCGTCGGCGATAAACGGCCGCCAGTTGCGCATGCCGATGACGACAGGGCTGCGCAAGCCGTCCCTGGTGAGCTGCGCCTGTAGCGCCTCACCTTGCTGCAGGGTGATGTCGGTCAGCGGCGAGCGACCTCCAATCGCTTCCCAGTTGTGGGTCATCTCTTCGATCAGCGTGGGCGACGGTTCGCGCCCGCCGCGGACGAGACGTAGATAGTCGGCCATCTGGTCCACCGACTCTGGCGTGCCGTGCGCCATCAGCAGGACGGCGGTTTCGGAGGCGCTATCAGGCATGTGCCAGCCTGTATCGATGTACGTGTTGTGCGAGCGCCTGCACGTGATCGACGGCCGTGGACGGCAGAATGCCGTGTCCGAGATTGAAGATGTGTCCGGGCCGTCCATTCGCCCGTTCGAGCACGCTGTCGGCGGCGGCAAGCATGCGATCGAGCGGCGCGAGGAGCAGCGTGGGATCGAGGTTGCCCTGGATGGCCCGATCGTGGCCGATGCGATCCCAGGCTTCGTCGAGCGGAATGCGCCAGTCGGCGCCGATGACGTCTCCGCCCGCGTCGCGCAAATCCTGCAGGATATTCGCCGTGCCCGTGCCGAAATGAATCGTCGGCACGCCCATACCGCGGATCGCGTCGAAGATGTGGCGCGTGTGTGGAAGCACGAACTCACGATAGTCTTCCGAGCTCAGCGCCCCGGCCCACGAGTCGAAGATCTGAATCGCCTGTACACCGGCCTCGATCTGTGCCTTCATGTATTCGCCCATGATCGTGCTCAACATCTCGCAGAGCCGGTGCCACGCGCGCGGGTTGGAATACATCAGCGACTTGGTGAGCGCGAAGTTCTGCGAGTGTCCGCCTTCGATCGCGTACGACGCGAGCGTGAACGGCGCACCGCCGAAGCCGATCAACGGTACGCTGTGCGCACCCTCGAGCTCGAGCCGGATCATGCGGATGGCGTCGAGGACGTGCGATAGCGCCTCGCGCGGCTCGAAACACTTCAGCCGATCGATATCGGCTTCGCTGCGCAACGGATTTTCGATCGCGGGCCCTTCGCCGCGCACGAAGTCGAACGGGATGCCCATCGGCTCGAGCGGCAGGAGAAGATCGGAAAACAGAATCGCGGCGTCCACATCGATGCGGCGCACCGGCTGGAGCGTGACGATTGTCGCGAGCTCCGGCGACCGGCAGATGTCGAGCAGTGAGTGCCGGCTGCGGATTTCGCGGTATTCCGGCATATAACGTCCGGCCTGACGCATGAACCACACAGGCGTGCGATCGACAGGCTCGCGCCGGCAGGCCTTGAGAAAGCGATCATTCATTTGTGGCCGGATCGTCACTACAAGATTTGGCGGGTCATGGTTCCTGGTTCCGGGTTCCTGGTTCCAGGTTCTGGTTCCAGGTTCTAGGTTCTGGGTTCCAGATTCTCGGTTCCAGATTCTGGGTTCTAGATTCTGGGTTTCTGGATCCGAGGTTCCGCGTTCGAGGTTCTCTGTCGCACCACGAACCTCGAACAGGAACCAGAACGTGGAACCAGAACCTGGAACTGGGAACTAGGAACCCGGAACCCTGCGAGCGCTACGCCTTTAAAAGGTTTCTCGCCAGCGCGAGCAGATCTTCAAGCCAGAGCGGTTTGAAACGCACTTCGGCGCCCAGTCCACGCAATTCGCGCGACACCGCATCGTCGAGGAAATAATCGCCCGTCACGATCGCGACGGGGATCTTCTGCAGGCCATCTTTGGTTCGCAGCAGACGGAGAAACTGAAGGCCGTCGACGAGGGGCATGCGCAAGTCGAGGATGATCGCGTGCGGTTGCGAACGTTCTGCCAGATTCAGGCCCGCATCCGCCGAGAGCGCGGTGACGACGTGATAACCCTCGAGCCGCAGCATCCGCTCGAACGTTTCGGAAACGCTTGGATCGTCGTCGACGATCAGAATCGTTCGGGTGGCTGTCGGCGTTTGCACTGCGATCGTAGACGTATTTTTCGGAGTCTCGCTGCCCATTGTAGCTCCAGAGCGCAGTATCGGTCCCGAGCCCTGAGTTCGTTAGACGCCCGAAATCGCCCAAACCGCTTAAAGTAGAGTCTTTATTTACAAGGCGGCTATGTTATAGTCGCGATTTCGTGAGCCCCATCCTCGTCAGGCCAGTCCGCGAGCAGCTCGAACACGACAGGGTCATACGCCTCCTGCAAGCACGGTTTCGCCGTCGCTTCGATGTCGGAATCAATCCCGGCTCAGAACAGAATAGCGCCGTAGGTTCTGGACCGTCAGCGGTTTATCCCGACCTCGTGCTGGCATCGCAGGATCGCGGACGCAAGGTGATGGCCATCATCGAAGTAGAAACGGTCGAGTCGGTCAACAACCTCGAGGCGCTCGCCGAGTGGGTGCCGTACGGGCGTCTGAAACCGGAATTTCACCTGTATATTCCGGCGGCGATGGTGGACGTCGCCCGGCGCATGTGCACCGACAGCAACATTCCGGTCGCCGAGATTCACAGCTACCACTGGATCGGCGACGAGATGCGCTTCCTGCCCGTCTACAAGGCTCCATCAGATGGGCGTGCGGCAGCCGCGAAACCGGCGCCGAAGCCGCGGTCTCCGAAGCGTGCCGCCGCAAAAAGTGTGAAGAAGAAGCCGGTGAAAGCCGCGGCGCGGAAGCCCGTCAGGAAAACAGCGAAACCGACTAAACGCAAATAGCTTTGCCAACATTGCGGTTCACCCGCGACAAGCGCGGGTACGAAACAACCTTCCTCGTCCATGCCGTTCGCCGCGACGGCCGCTCACGCGAGCGCATCCTGTATTGGTTCCGCACGCCGCCGGGCGTGCGCGTGGGACGTCCCGCGCTCGACGAAGATGCCATCCGCTGGATAGAAGATCAGAACCCCGATATCGAGTTCGACTGGCCGAAAATTCTCGAAGCCAAAGCACCGCCCGCGCCACCGTCCGACGACGTGCGGGCTCGCCGCGGCCGGCGTGACAAGAACGAACGGCGGCGGCAGCCTGCCGCGCAGAAGCCCGCTTCGCCGCGCCGCGAGCCATCGGAGCCAGACCCCGCGCAAGCGGCGTCCGTGGAACGAGAACCCCTGGAACCGGAACCTCTGGAACCGGAACCTTTGGAACTGGAAGCTTTGGAACTGGAACCCCACCTGGAACCGGAACCCCTGGAACCCCTGGAACCCGCATCCCTGGAACCGTTCGAACCCTCAGGCTCCTCGAACGACGAAGATCTGGTCGAAGCGTTCGAGCAACTGACCCATCCCGACGCCGAGGAGACAGTCGAACCGCCGCCGACCCCTCTCGAGCAGTCGTTCGGGCCAGAGCAGCTGACACGCCTGCGCGCCCGGTATGCGGAGCTGCAGGCGCGGATCAACGAGCGCGGAGGCGATCCCGATCGCATCCTGGCGCTTCGCGCCCAGGCCGAGCAGTTCAATCCCGATGTGTGGGTCACCGAAGAGGAGATTCGCAAAGGCGTGGAATCCTTCGAGCCGAAGATCCGCGAGCTGCGTGCGGCGCTCGGGTTGCGCCGCAGGCGCCGATCGCGCAGGGGAGGCCGTCGGCGCCATGCTGCCCGGCCAGATGCGCCGCCGCCGGCTGAACCTGAGTAAATTACCCCTTACCCCTCGCCCCTTACCCCTTGCTATACTCACTTCGAAGGTCCTTCCCATGAAAAACAACCTCCGCACCTGGTGTGTCGCGGCGTTTCTCGCCGTTGTTGCGGCATTTGGCAGCGCTCCGAGCGCGCAGCAGCCAGCCGCACCGGCGCAGCCGCCGGCCAAAGACGGGACGTCGCCCACTTTCCGGACGTCGGTCAACCTCGTCAGCTCCGACGTCATCGTCCGGAACCGGCGGGGGCAGTTTCAGGCGGACCTCGCCAAAGAGGATTTCGAGGTGTACGAAGATGGCGTGAGGCAGGAGCTCACGTCGTTCACGCTGGTGCACGGCGGCCGCGTTTATCAAACGCTGGCGGCCACTGCTGCCCCGGTACGCGAGGGCATCATCCTTCCGGCATCGCGGCCGGTGAATGACGCCGCGGGGCGCATCATCCTCTTCGTGGTCGACGACCTGCATCTCGAGTTCCGCGACACCCACCGCGTACGCCGCCTGTTCCGCGACATGGCGAAGGAGCTCGTCCACGACGGCGACCTGTTCGGCATCGTCTCCACCGGCACTTCGTCGATTGCGATCGACCTCACTTACGACCGTGCGCGCATGGAAGAGGCGGCCAACAAGATCACCGGCGGGGGCTTGAAGCCGTCCGAGATCATTCAGCAATCCGCGAATGGCGAGACACCGCAGGAAGTCATGCACCGGGCAAACGTCGCCTTCGAGACCGTGTACGAGATGCTCGGGAACCTCGAGAAGACGCAGCATCGCCGGAAGGCGGTAGTGCTGATCAGCAACGGTTACGACTTCGACCCGTTCGCGTCATCGCGCAATGGCACCGCAGACAACGTGTTCCTCAACAACCGCAACGTGAATCCCGGCGACCCGAGCAACAGGATGATCAACCAGGGCCAGCAGTTCAATGACGCGGAGCTTTCGATGCGCCTCGTCGAGCTGACGCGGCAGGCGAACCGGGCCAACGCCACCTTCTATACCTTCGACCCGCGCGGTCTCGTGGCCGGCGGTGACATCGACGAGCCCGTCGATCCGGTCGAATGGGAGTCGCATCTGCGGAAGTCGCAGGACAGCCTTCGCGTGCTTGCCGAACAAACGGGCGGCATCGCTGTCGTGAACACGAACGACCACACCAAGGCCATCAGGCGCATCGACGCCGAAACCAGCGACTACTACGTCATCGGGTACTACTCGACGAATCCCGATCCCACGCAGCGCCGGCGTCAGATTGAAATAAGGCTGAACAAGAAAGACGCGGAAGGGAACAACCTGGACGTGACCTACCGGCGTGAATATACCCTCAAGCCGGTTGCACAGAAGCCGCGGGGCTAGCAGTTACGACGCGGTTCGAACCGCGGTCAGCATCGGCGTGCCCGCCTGGCGGTCGGAGATCGTGTTATTTCTCCGGTGGCCGTGCGTCTTGCACGCGTCGCCTTTTTCCTCGACGTAATTCACGTCTCGATTCGTAGCCAGGTCGCGATACCTGCCGACGATGCAACCGCACTCGAGAGTAGTGAATCCGAGGAGCCGAACAAAACTGCCCATACGTCCTCCGTGCATCGCTTCAGCAATTCCCGTACCTTGAGTGTAACGAGCGGATGCTACGAAGAGTTGACGACGGCGACAACAGATGCCGAACAGATTGTCTGTTAAACCGGACGCCGTAACCAATTACTTGGATAGCAGGTTTCTGAAGCGCTCGAGGTCCAGCGTCCGTTGCGCCGACGCCGCGCGACGCGCGAGGGCGATTCTGTAATTGAAGGCGAGATGCGCAAGCAGCGAGACCGCCATCCAGCCTGGTCTCGCCGGCGCGGTCGTCAGGAAACCAATGAAATTCAGCAGGGTAGCGGCGAAAAACAGCATCGAGAACAGCGGGTCGAGTCCGCCGGCAGGGAAGCGGGCGCCATAGTTCATCGCGGTCGTTTCCCACGCTCTCGAGTCGTTTTTCTCCTCGTAGAACACCTGAATGTATCGCCCAATCCGCTCGACGCCCGTGTGCACGAAGAAGTTGATTTCGAAGGTAGCGACCAAAATTATGAATGGGACGAGGAGGGCGGGACCCGGCCCACCGGCAATGAGGAGAGCGGTCAGAAGACCGCCCCACACGGCCAGACCAACCAAAACAGCACACAGTCTTACAGTTCCGCGTTCCCGGATTGTGGCCCTAAGGGCGGCATATTCGGCGGTGCTCAGGTCGGGATTGGGCATCTGCAGAGGATATCGAACATTTTCGCTTGGACCTCTATCGTGGCTTTGCTAGAATACCGATGAAACGTTCAGTGATTCGTAACCTGTCTATTCACAAGAGTTTCATAGGTATCTTTCGCCCTGCGGTTTTATGCCTGGGCGTCAGCCTAGCCGCCGCTGGCGCAGGGGCCACGACCCTGCAGTCTCCGGTCGGTCAGGTTGTGCCGGCTGCCGAAGCGACAGCCAAGGCCAAGCCGTCGGCGACGGTCCGTGCCAGGGCACGAGCTGCGCGCATCCGCGCCGCCCGCGCGAAAGCCAGCCGCTCGTCCAGGGCGCTCGCCGAAGCCAAGACACCCAAGTTCCGCACTGACGACGCGGGCAACGTCGTGCCAGATGTGCGCGCGGCCGCGGCCATCATTTACGACCCGGCCACCGGCAAGGTGCTCTACGAAGAAAACTCGATGGACGAGCGCTCGATCGCCAGCATTACGAAAGTGATGACCGCGATCGTGTTCCTCGAGACGGCGACCGACCTCGACCAGGAGGTCACCATCGCCCGTACCGACACGCTGCGCGCGTCTACGACCTATCTGCGCACGAACGACCGCATTCGGATTTCCGATCTGCTGCACCTGCTGTTGATACCGTCCGACAACGCCGCGGCGCGCGCGCTGGCGCGTCTGTCGCCGCTCGGCTATGACGGTTTCATCGCCAGGATGAACCAGAAGGCCGACGACCTGGGCCTCGACCACACCGCATATACCGACCCGTCGGGGCTCTACGCCGACAACATCTCGTCAGCGTATGACATGGCGCGTCTCATCTCGTTCGCGTCCGAGGACGATCGCATCGGGCCGATCATGCGGACCCCTGAATATTCGTTCCGTACTGTGGCCACCAAGAGCAGAAACGGCCGCATCATCACCGTCCGCAACACGAATCAGATTCTCCGCAATGGCGACATGAACGTGCTCGGCGGCAAGACCGGCTTCATCAGCAAGGCGGGGTATTGCCTCGCGACGCTGTTGAAGATGCCCGATGGCGGTCCGTCGCTGGCGGTGGTCGTGCTCGGCGCGACCTCGAACTTCGGCCGCTTCTGGGAAACGCGTCACCTCATGTCGTGGCTCTCGGATCGCACCAGCACCCTGGGTCTCGCCACTCCAGCTGTTTCCACGGCGAAAGTAAGAATAACACAAATAAAACTCCACCGCAGAGTGTCTCGTGGCGCAGAGAAATCTTCTCAAAGAGCAGAGAATTTCCCTAGAAAAGCCCTGCGTCTCCGCGTCCTCTGTGGTGAGACTCGAAAGCTAGCTCTGGTAGCCGCGCTGGATGGCGGCGGCGTCGAGGGGCAGCGTGGCGATCGAATCGACTGCCAGCAGCGCCGGGCGGCTGCCGTCTCGGCCGTCGAAGGCCTTCAAATACCGGTGGCATTCGTCACACGCGTAAATCCGGTAGCGCCCGTCCCGGCTGGTAAATGACGTAATACGCGTCCGATCGCTGTTTTCGCAGTAGGGGCAGTTGATCGGGTCGTATCGCCAGTGTCCCGTGCAACGGCCGCAAATCAACATGCGATCCGCGGCGGGGTTGATGAACGCGAACTCCGGCTCGCCGCCGCACAGCGGGCAGCAGGGCTGGCGCCAGTCGCTGAGCTCCAGCCGCGGCAGCAGGGCTTCGGCGCAACGCGCCAGGAACGGGCGCATGGCCAGCAGCAACACCTGATCGAGCAGCTCGCGCTCCGGAGTGCGCGTGTCCGTCTTCCGGCGCGCTGGGGTCATCGCCGTCTCATACCAGGTCGCGACGACAGCTTCTATCCCGCTGTCCCGCGCCAGAGCCTGGATGCGGTCGTAGTCCGCTGTTTCCAGCGTCTCGAAGCGCCTCAGGATGTCCGTGGTCTGGCGGATCATCAGGCGGAAGTCGCTCCAGTCGATGGGGATGTCCTTGAACTCCAGCACCGGCCGGCAGTTGTGGTTGTCGGGCTTTCTCCTATCAAAGGTCGCCGAAGGAAGCGGCACTCGCGCCTGGATGCGACGCTGCACGCCGAGCAGCTCGATTTGCATGTCGGCGGCCGAGGCCAAATCGGGCTGCGCGTTCTTGAGCTCGCGCAACTCCCGAACCTCACGCGACTCAGCCCGCCCGGGGCGATCGGCGGGACGCTCCACCGGCGGATCTGTCTTGGGACTGGTCACGCGTGGATTGTGGCTCACCGTTCAGGTCCTGATGCAATAGTATCCAGCTTGCCGCGCCGTAGCCTTGGCGAAGGCGGGCAGTGTCCGGTTCGCGCGGCGTATTCCCCTTATGAGCGTTTCAGTATTGATGATCGGTTCGGAGGCCCTGCCGTTTTCGAAGACGGGCGGCCTCGCCGACGTGCTCGGCGCGCTGCCCGTTGCGCTCGGCAGGTTGGGGCACCGCGTAACCCTGGTTACGCCGAAATATGGGGGCACTCAGGCTCACGGAGCGACAAAGGTCATTCAGGTGGCTGGCGTCGGCGGGGCGGTCAGCGAGACGCGGGTCGTCGAGCAGCCTGTGGCCGAAAACGTCAAGGTGGTCCTGGTGGACCGTCCGGAACTGTACGATCGCGCCTCTCTTTATGGTGTGGGCGGCGACTATCCGGACAACCCGCGGCGTTTCGCGTTCCTGTGCGTCGCGGCCCTCGAATACGCGCTGCAAAGCGGCGAGTCCTACGACATTCTCCACGCCCACGACTGGCAGGCCGGCCTCGCACCGGTGTACCTGCGCACGCGTTACGCGGACGAGCCCCGGTTGCGCGACATGACCTCGATCTTCACGATTCACAATCTCGCCTACCAGGGGATCTTCCCGTCCGAGTGGCTCGCGCCGTTGGGGCTCGGCCTGGAGATGATGTCGATGGACGCGATGGAGTTCTGGGGACAGATCAGCCTGCTGAAGGGGGGCATCGCGTTCTCCGATAGCATCACGACCGTCAGCCCGACCTACGCGACAGAAATTCAAACAAAGGAATACGGATTCGGCTTCGAGGGCGTTCTTGCCGCGCGGTCGGGCGACCTGCATGGAATCCTGAACGGGATCGACATCGACCGCTGGGACCCGAATAGCGATTCCTATCTGCCCGAGCCGTACGACGAGTCGGCGCTCGAGAGGAAGGACGCCGCGAAGAGGGCGGTCGCGGAATTGATCAGCGGCGCCACGCCGTTCGAGCCGGATCGGCGGCCCATGGTCGGCATCATCTCGCGGCTGGTTGACCAGAAGGGGTTCGACCTGATTGCTGAGCTGGCGCCCGTGTTGCCCGCGTACGGCAGCTTTGCGGTGCTCGGTACGGGCGATGCAACGTACGAGACAATGTGGCGCGAGTTGGCGGCGGCTCACCCGGAGTCGTTTGCCGTCAAGATCGGGTTCGACGAATCGCTTGCTCATCTTATCGAGGGCGCGGCCGACATGTTTCTGATGCCTTCGAGGTTCGAGCCCTGCGGGCTCAATCAGATGTACAGCATGCGGTACGGCACGGTGCCCCTCGTCCGTGCCACCGGGGGGCTGGAAGACACCGTCACCGACTACGACGAAGCTACTGGAACAGGAACTGGGTTCAAGTTCCAGCCCTATACCGCGCCGGCCCTCCTGGCCGCGATGGAGCGGGCAAGAGGCGTCTTCCGTAACCCGAGCACATGGAAGGCATTGCAGACGGCGGGGATGCGGCAGGATTTTTCGTGGGACCGATCGGCCCGCGAGTACGTCAAACTGTATGAGAACGCCAAGGGTCGCCCCAGGGCGTATATGGGAACGATTTTCAAGTAGTGTCCGTTCCGCTTCAGCCGGACCTTGGGTGTCCGCCTGTCGGCGGACCTTTCCGGGAGATGAGATGGCCTCAGAAAAGATTCAGATTTTCACCGACGGCAACTTCGACCAGACGGTGGTCAAATCGGACAAACCTGTGCTCGTAGACTTCTGGGCGGAATGGTGCGGACCGTGCCGGCGGCTGGCGCCGACCGTAGACGCGCTTGCGACCGATTACGACGGGAAAGTGACGGTCGGAAAGCTGAACGTCGACGAAAATCCGAATACGGCAGGGCGCTTCAGCATCCGCGGGATCCCGACGATTCTGATTTTCAAGGCCGGTGAGATCGTGGAATCGGTTGTCGGCCTCGCCGACAAGGACCATCTCAAGCAGTTGATCGACAAACACGTCTAACATGAGCCCACATCGGAACCTCGTCATCATCGGGTCCGGCCCGGCCGGACTCACCGCCGCGCTCTACGCCGCCCGCGCCAACCTGGCGCCGCTCATGATCGAAGGCCTCGAGGCGGGCGGCCAGCTCATGATGACCACCATGGTCGAAAATTTTCCCGGCTTCAAGGACGGGATCATGGGGCCCGAGCTGATGGCGGAGATGCGCGCACAGGCGGAGCGCTTCGGGACGGAAATCCTTCAGGGGGACGTGACGCGCATCGAGGCGAATCGCTGCCCGATCAAGATCGAACTGGGCGATCGGATGGTCTACGCCGAGTCGCTGATCATCGCGACCGGAGCGTCGGCGCGGCTGCTCGGCGTGCCGTCCGAACGGCTGCTGATGGGACACGGCGTCTCGACGTGCGCGACGTGTGACGGGTTCTTCTTCAAAGGCAAACCCATCGCCGTCGTCGGTGGTGGAGATTCGGCCATGGAAGAAGCGATCTTCCTCACCAAGTTCGCCTCCAAGGTCACCATTGTGCATCGCCGTGACACGTTGCGGGCGTCAAAGATCATGCAGGACAAGGCGTTCGCCAATCCGAAGATCGACTTTGCGTGGAACAGCGAAGTGGTAGACGTTCTGGACCCCGGCAAGGGCGTGGTCACAGCCATCGTGCTGCGCGACGTGAACACGCAGGAGCAGACGGAGCTTCCCGTGGAAGGTGTTTTCGTGGCCATCGGGCATAACCCGAACACGAGCCTGTTCAAGGGGCAGCTCGAGATGGACGCCAACGGCTACATCGTGACGCACGACGGCACCAAAACCAGCATTCCCGGCGTGTTCGCGGCGGGAGACGTGCAGGATCATGTTTACCGGCAGGCGATTACGGCAGCCGGTTCCGGGTGCATGGCCGCCATCGACGCCGAGCACTACCTGGATCGCGTTCCTGCCGACGCTGAGAAGGGCTTGGAGCTCAAGGCTCAGGGTTCAGGGAATGTTTAAGGTCTTACCCCTTACCCCTCACCCCTTACCCCTTTCTGAGTTCAGGTTATAATCCCCGCATCATGTGGACCAAGATGATGGGTGGGCCGCGCAAGAAGGCCCCCAAAACGATAGCAGTTGTCGATCCCGATCGGTGCTTCGGCGCGTTCGCGTGTTCGATCTGTCAGGCCGCGTGCCCGGTCGCCGGATGTATCGTCGAGGAAAAAGACCGCGATGGCCGCATGATTTGCGCCGTCCGCGCCGACCTGTGCATCGGCTGCGGTCTGTGCGTCACTCTTGGCAACCCGACGGCTCCGCAGCAGCGCGAGTTCGGCTGCCCGCCCGACTACGACGCCATCAACATGATGCCGTTCGAGCTCGTCGTCCAGGCCCTGCAGGCCTCGGACAAAGAGGAGACGACAACCACCGTCGCCGCCTCGCTGTAGCCACTACCATCCGCAACAATCGGTTTTGAAGCCACACGCCGGGCATCGCCACACTGCGTGCATTCGATACATGTCTGCCCCGCACCGCTCGCACTTCATCTGATCGTTTTTCGTATCGGGTGTCGAAGGGAGGAGGGCCGATCGAATCGGCGTGATCGCATCTCTTTTGGGTGTGTCCGCCATGTAGAGGCATTATAGAGGGCAGCGTGTTCTGGCAGGGGCGAGACCTTGTATCGGAATTGAAAGAAACCGGGCGTATTACGCGGCTCTCCGCGTGGCGTGCCGTCGTCGAGTTCTATGAGGCGGACGACTTGACCTATGCCGCCTCGGTTGCGTATTACGCGCTGTTGTCGATGTTTCCGTTCGCGCTCATCGTTGTTTCGATTTTGGGGAGCGTAACGGCCGATGACGAGACGCGGCAGAAGGTGCTGCTCTTCGTCCTGCGGTATTTTCCCGGGCAGTTCGATTTCATCATCTCGCAACTCGATGCGTTCCGCGCCAATCCAATCCGCCTGGGCGTCGGCGGGGCGATCTTCCTGGTTTGGGGCGCGCTCGGAGTGTTTGGCGCCATCAGCACCGCGGTGAATCACGCGTGGGGAGTGGAGAAGGCGCGGAGCTTCTGGAGCCATCGGCTGTTTTCGTTCCTCATGCTGCTGGCCGCGGGGCTGATGCTGATGATTGGCCTTCGTCGGCGCGACAGCCGTGCAGATTATCGGCGCGAGCTGGTTTGCCGGCGTGTCGGAGAGTTATCCGGCCCTTCGCATCATGCAGGGATACCTGATTCGCAACGCGCTGTTACTGCTGCCGGCGCTCGTGTTCGGGTTGATTTATTACTTTGTGCCGAACGTCAAAGTGCTCGTGAAAGACGTGTGGCTCGGCGCGCTGATCACCGGGCTGCTGTGGGACGCGGGATTCACGGGGTTCTCGTGGTTCATCCGCGATGTCTCGCAGTTCACGAGGATTCACGGATCCATCGCGACGGTGATCGTGTTCCTCATCTGGGTCTATTCGTCGGCAGTCATTCTGCTCTGGGGTGTCGAGTTCACCGCGTCGTACAGCAAGATGCGGCGCGACTTCAGGGCGGCTGGAGCTCAACCGAATGCCTAATCGTCTCGCGCGCGAACGTAGCCCGTATCTTCTGCAGCACGCCGATAACCCCGTGGACTGGTATCAATGGGGCGAAGAGGCGTTTGAACGGGCGCGCACGCTCGATCGTCCGATTTTTCTCTCCATCGGCTACTCGACCTGCCACTGGTGCCACGTGATGGCGCACGAGTCGTTCGAAAACGACGCGATTGCCGACATCCTCAATCGCGACTTCGTGTCGATCAAGGTCGATCGCGAAGAGCGCCCGGATGTCGATCGCGTCTACATGACGTTCGTGCAGGCGACGACGGGTTCCGGGGGGTGGCCGATGAGTGTGTGGCTGACGCCGGATCTGAAGCCGTTTTACGGCGGCACGTATTACCCGCCCGATGCGCGCTGGAACCGGCCCGGGTTTTCCGACATTCTTCGCGAGATCGTCCGCGTATGGCAGCAGGAGCGCGAGAAGGTCGTGATGTCTGCGTCGAACCTGACCGAGCAGATCAAGGGGCTGCGCTCGGTGGAGCCGGGCATCGAGGTGCCGTCCGTTGACGCGTTGAAGGAAGGGGTCGCGCAGTTCGCGCAGATGTTCGATCAGGCGCGAGGCGGATTCGGCGGCGCGCCGAAGTTCCCGCGGCCGAGCGAGCTGCTGTTCCTGCTTCGCGAGACGGCGCGTACCGGCGACTACACGCCGGCTTTCATGGTGGCGAAGACGCTGAAGTCGATGGCGCTCGGAGGGATGCGCGATCACATCGGCGGCGGCTTTCACCGGTATTCGGTGGACGCGAACTGGCGCGTGCCTCACTTCGAGAAGATGCTGTACGACCAGGCACAGATCACGCTGACGGCACTCGAGATGTACCAGGTTACCGGCGACACGTTTTTTGCCGAAGTCGTCGAAGACACGCTCGAGTACGTCCTGCGCGAGATGACGAGTCCCGAAGGCGGGTTTTTCTCCGCCGAAGATGCCGACAGCGTTCCGCCCGAACACGCGGCCGACCCGCGCGCGCACAAGATGGAAGGCGCGTTTTATCTCTGGACGCAGGAGGAGCTCGAGGAGCTGCTGAAAGAGGACTTCGACGTGATCCGCGACAGGTTCGGGATACAACCGAACGGCAACGCGCCGGAAGATCCGCAAGGGGAGTTTACCGGCAAGAACCTGCTGTATGTGGCGAGTGCCGTGGAAGAGCTGGCGGAAAAGACCGGCAGGACAGCGGACGAAATTCAGTCGATTCTCGCGCGCGCCCGCATGACGCTGTTCCAGGCTCGTCTGTCGCGTCCACGGCCGCATCTCGACGACAAAGTGCTCACCGGCTGGAACGGGCTGATGCTCGCTGCATTCGCCCGAGCCGCGCGCGTGTTGTCGAGGACCGATTCACGCGAGAGGTACCTCGAGGCCGCCGAAAGGTCGGCGCGGTTCCTCGAAGAGCACATGTGGGATGCCGGCCGGCAGATCCTGAAAAGGCGTTATCGCGACGGCGACGCGGCGATCGACGGCTACGCCGAAGACTACGCGTCACTGATCTTCGGCCTCGTCGAGCTCTTTCAGGCCGGCGGCGACCCGCGCTGGCTGGCCTTTGCGCGCACGCTGCAAGGGCGGCAGGACGAACAGTTCTGGGATGCTTCAGACGGCGGCTGGTTCAATACGACGGGAGCAGACCCCACGGTCATCCTGCGGATGAAGGAAGACTACGACGGCGCCGAGCCGTCGCCGAGCTCGATGTCGGTGCTCAACCTGTTGATGCTCGCGCATCTGACCAACGAGCCGGAACTGTTCGAGCGCATCGACAAGACGCTCCGGATGTTCGGCCCGCGCATGGGCCAGGTGGCGCGGGCGGTACCGATGATGATGGCTGCGCTCTCCACGTATCACGCCAAGGTGGCGCAGGTTGTAATCGTCGGACAGCGGAGCGATGAAGCGACGAGAAGCCTGATGAAAGAGGCGGCGGCGAAATACGACCCGTTCAGCATCGTCGTTCCTGTCGAGCCCGGCGATCGCCAGTCGGAGCTCGCGCGCATGCTGCCGTTCATCAGCGCGATGGAGATGCGCGACGGCCGCGCGACGGCGTACGTCTGTCACGACTTCACGTGCACGGAGCCCACGACCGATGCGGCTGGACTCGCCGAGCGCCTCGCTCGTACAATCGAAGCCGGGTAAGAAGCCTTGACACAGAGACACAGAGGCACAGAGATTTCTGTTCTGAAGAATTTGTTCCTGAAGAAAAAACATCCTCTGTGGCTCTGTGGTTTGTGCCTCTGTGTCGAAGAATGAGGGCAAATGGAACTCCAGGTAGACGTGTGGCTTCGCGGTACTGATTTCGCGAAAACCCAAGTCATTTCCGATGTCGCGGCCAATCCGGCCGCATGGACCGACCACGACGTATCGATGCTGCTCAAGGCGATGCTTCGCGCGATTTACGACGCGAAGAACCCGAGCTCGAGCGGTACGCCGGTGTTTCTGAGAGGGTTCAGCTGGATCGTGAACCCCTTCGAAGACGGCGGGGTCGTCGTTGCGATTGAGATACAAACCGGCGCGGCCGTCGCCGGGCCGTTCCGGATCGACAAGAAGCAGCTCGAAGACATGATCTCCCGAGCGATCGCCCAGCCGACGACCATGGCGCCATCCTCAACGTCGGTGCATTAACCTTCGCCACAAAACGAGATGCTGTCTAACCGCAGGGACGCGGTGACGCAGAGCAGCCGTTGAAATTCGTTTTCTAATAATCGAAAGTTGTCCTCTTCGCGTCCCAATGCGCGCCTCTGCGGTGAGACATAAATCATTCCCACGCGGGCAGCTTCAGCTTCCCGTTCAGCACCGGCGCAAACACGTCTTCGTGTTTTGCCACGCGTTTCAGGACGACGTCGAACGTGAACTGTTCGGAGGTAATACCGCGCTCGATTTCTTTCCACGTGACCGGCGTCGACACGCTGGCCGTTGGCGTCGGACGCACGGAATAGACGCTCGCAAGGGTGCGACCCCAGGCGTTCTGGTTGTAGTCGATGAGCACGCGGCCCCCCGGGCGTTTGGCGACACGATATTGGGCAGTCAGAATCTTCGGGTATTGCTCCGCAAGAGTAATCGCCAGCGCCTTCGTGAACGTCCAGACGTCTTTTTGCGTGGGCCCGCGCTTGATTGGGACATACACATGAACCCCTTTGGACCCGCTGGTCTTCGGGTAGGACGGCATCTTCAGCGTGTCGAGCGCGTTGCGAAGCAGGAGCGCCGCCTCGAGTACTTGTTCGAACGGCGCGCCAGGGCCTGGATCGAGATCGAAATGGAAGTAATCAGGGCGGTCGACGTCATCGCATCGTGAGTACCACTGGTTGAGGTCGATGCATCCGAGATTCACGACCCACAGCAGCGCCGCGAGATCCTGAATCATGGGGAAGTCGATGACGTTTCCGGAGCCGTGTCCTATCGCACACGTCTCCAACCAATCCGGCCGCGGCGACGGGGTGCGCTTCATGAAGAAAAAGGGCCCCGCCGCTCCGTGCGGGTAGCGTTTCATCACCATGGCGCGCGATGTGATGTGCGGCAGCAGTGCAGGGGACACCGCGGCGTAATACCTGAGGAGATCGCCCTTTGTGATGCCGAGATCGGGCCAGAATGGTTTGCGCAGGTTGGTGAGCTGGACGAGCTTGCCGGCCGCGCGGACCTGAACGTTGTCGATGTCGGCGGGAATTGCGATTCCCGCCCTCGTGTGGCGCGCCGGCACATGCCGAGGCTACAATGCGCGGATATCTCTGAGCAACTGTTGATCGGCGATCGTCCATCGTCGATCGTCCATCGTCCAAAGGATCAAACATGGTTTCGACAACGCGAACGTTCGGGATTGTTCTTATTCTGCTCGGCGTAGCGAGCTACATCCTCACTGGCCGCACGAGCGTGACGGCTTTGATTCCCGCGTTCTTCGGCGCGGTTTTCGTGATCCTGGCGTTCGTCGGCAGAAGTGAGTCGGCGCGTAAACACGCGATGCATGCTGCCGTGGCGCTGGCGCTGCTGGCCTTGCTTGGAACGCTGGGACGGGTGATTCCCGCGCTGGTGAGAGGGGAGCTGGCGCGGCCGGCGGTGCTCGCGCAGCTCGTCATGAGCGTGATCCTCGTGAGTTACATCGCGCTCGGTGTCAAGTCGTTCAAGGAAGCGCGGCGCGCCCGGCTGGCGCGATAGCTCGCGAGGGCGGCTTTCGGATGGGACGCGACGTCGAATTGAATGGCAGCTCCGGCCGGCGAAGGGTGTCCGCGGACGACCCGGCCTACACCCGAAACGACCATCTTGGTTTCGGGCTGGGTCATGAAATCGATTTCGAATTCGACCCGCTCGCCAAGCTCGTAAGTTTGATCGATCTCTAGCAGCACTCCAGTCACGCTGAGGTTGACCACCTCGCCGGAGTGCCAGTGCGCCGCCGTAACTGATCTGACCCGCGCCGGCCACCTTACCCGGTGGCGGGAGGCGCGCGGTGTCTGAGGCCGAGCCATCAAGATTTCGACCAGAGCAAGATCCGGGCGCACTCTCCGCCTCCTTGCGCGGCCGTAAGTGATAGAGCCGGTTGAACTACACCGAAGACATATTTCGTTACCGAATGTAAATATTTCGAGATCGGGAAAATTTTTCCTATTGATTCAGCGAGAGGTCCAGCGTTCCGTGACGCCCCGTGAATCGATCTCGCACGATCATCCTCAGAGCAGCCGTCTCGGGCCGCAAGGGAAGGCGTAGGGTCAACCCGGCCGTCGCGCCTGGCGCTGCACCGATGGGCCTGCCAAGGGTCGCCCGCTCCACGCGGAACGCGAAGTCGCCGCTGGCCACCCTCTCGCCGGTAATGATGTCGATCTGCGCCACGCCTTTACCGTCCACGTCCCGGAAATGGAGATCGTCGAGCGCGATCTGCATGCGTACTTCGACCATCCGCGCGCCGGGTGGCATCGTCGTCATCGCGTCCAGCCGAATCAGGCTCGAGCCGAGAGGATTGGCAAGAGCGCTGCGCCACTCCGCTTCGCCCCAGTCGATCGGTTGCTCGGCCGCCGCTTCCGACATGTAGCCCTGACGATGGGTGACGGTCAGGTTGGGACGCCGGGCGGTGACGCGTATCGGATGCCACTTGTTGTCGGGCGGAGCAACGGCGTAAAAGCCCACGGAATAGATTGCGCGCTGGTCCTGAGCGGTCGTCTTCAATCTTTCAGTCGGATCGTTCGTCGTCAGCGTCACGCGTCCGCCGGTCACGTCCGCGAACAGGTCCAATGATTCGCGCACCGGCTCGCCGGCCAGCTGCGAGCTGACGGGATAAACTGCGATCCCCTGCGTGGCCAGCCGCTCGGCTGTCTTTCTCATCTGCGGCTCGAAGTCTTTCGCCTGGCCGCGTGGCCCGATCCGCAGAGGCATGCCGTTGCCCACCCAGACGATGTTCTTGCGGCCAGGAAAGCGGGCGAGATGATTGCCGAGCGCCTCCAGACCTGGAAGCGTGAGATCGACGCGGTTGGTCTGAATGTTTTCGTTTACGAAGCCGGTTGCCTTAGCGTTTTGAGCCGCCAAATCGGTTTGGGCGAACAGCTCTGGCAGCACGAGATCCATTTTGGACGTCTGCGCGCGCAACGATGGCACGTCGTTGGTAAAGTCGCTCAGCACGTCGATGGACCCGCGTCCGAGGCGAAACAGCCCAACGCGCGTGTTCGGTGGAAGGGCGTCGAGATAAGCGAGTATCTGATCGCGGATGGTTGTTTGGGTGAATTGAAGCGTCACCTTCGCCGCCGGGGTGTTCATGCCGTCGACGAGAATCGCGGTGATATGGCGCGCGCCGTTGGAAGCGGCCTCGAGCCGGTTCGTGAAACGGCCGGGCGGAAGGGATGTCCGTGAAAGCTGTGGCGGAGCGCCGTCGAAGCGGAAAAATGCGGCTTCTCTGGGCGCGCCGTTTTCAGTAACGACGATGTCCTCTTTGTTCAGGTCGGTGACCGGGTTGCCGCTGGCGTCGCGCACGACGATTGTGAAGTCGATGAGCGTCGTGCCGGCGCGGAACGCAGGGGTGTCCTGGGCGCGAGCCGGTGCAGCCGGCGTGAGGGCGAGTACGGCGATCAGGAGAATGTCAGCGGACCGGCGCACACACATCACTATATCAATCCCGACTGTTCAGCGTCTGAAGCGCCGATCGGTCTTTTTCCTGAAGACGACAGGTTTGCGCTTCCGCATTTCGGCCACAGCGGAGCCCTGCAGCACGAGGTAATCAGCGATTGGTGCCGACACGTCGTACACACCACCGGGCACGTAACGCCGGAGATTGATTCCATCGACGTGTCCTGTCGGCCGCTTGAGGATGCGCACGTTCACCTGGTATTTGATAGCAACAATCGTGCACATGTCGAAAAGGCACAGGCGGTAAATCCCGGAGTTATTGAGGTCTGAGGGGCGCTAAGCGGAATGGCGCCGATCTTTATGCGCACGCAGCGGTGCGCGAACGGGCTGACGCGGCTCGGGCACGACCACCTGCCACGCGTGATCGCACGCGCCGCAGAAGTAGGCGAGCGTCACTTTCGTGCCCGTGATGATGCGCTCCAAGCGCACGAATCCTACGCGTTGACACCCTTCGCAGGCCGTGTTCTGAGGCATTCAGCCACTCGATTCCTGGCCAAATTGAAGAGGAACATCGCTCGCAGGAACCGCGAGGACGTCGGAGCCATCTTCTGCCTGTGAAGGGCCGCCGTCAAGAACACTTTATGCTGGCAACAACCCGGGCGGGCGCTTCTCGGGCACCGATGCCAAACTGTCCCAAAAGCGCGCAGGGTGTGCCGCAATAGATCACCTCACAAGCGACAATCCTGTGGGCGACAGAGCCGCCGCCGGTGATTTCCTAGCCGTTCGGATCGTCATTCTGGCTCAGGAATTTCTATCGCGTCAGCGTTGAGCGTAGGCTTCGGCTGACGGGGAGCAGGGACCAGTGAATCGCGATCGCCGTCTTCCGGAGCTCTGTTTGGTCGTCTATCGGGAAGATGCCCGACGGGTTTTTGCGGACCGACAAATACCGGTCCGTGCTCAGAACACTCGAATGTGAGGACTTCGTGGTAACCCCACAGTCCACGAAACGTCCACGAGCTGACAAAGCTCAGTTCTCGCAGACACTGCGGACACGCCGTCATGTTGCTCGAGGGCACGCGCCATGTGTTCGGCATGACTTGTTACTTCAGACATTTTGGCACGACAAGCGTGGCAGTCTCTAGCAGGGCTCGTTGGGCTCGCCGTTCAGCAACACTGCTTCACCCATCGCTACCAGGCGTTCAACGTCGCGTCGCTCGTCCTCGGTGAGCGCGAAGTTGCCGATCTGCCGCAGCTCCTTCAGACGCTCGACCATCTCCTCAACTGAAAGCGTCTTTACGCGTTCGTGCGCGTCGAGGAATCGGTGCCAGAACTCTTCATCAGCCATCTGGCGAGGGATTCTACGCCTGTGTACTGAACGCGCAAGGTTGTTTCACCACGTAGAACACAGACATCGAAGGCTGGCTTGCGACGCACGTCGCCCAGAGTGCGGCTCGACCGTCCCGTTCTGTGTTAGGGTGCGGACGTGAGCGCGCAACCAAAGACGGCGATCGTGACAGGAGCGGGAAGCGGCATCGGCAGGGCCGTCGCGATCGGACTTCTCCAGGAAGGGTATTCGGTCGTTCTCGCGGGCCGGCGCGCAGGGTTGCTCGAGCAAACCGTCCAGGCTGCTGGCCCGAAGGGTGCGAACGCGCTAGTGGTGCCAACGGATGTCAGCGATTCCGCCGCCGTGCGAGCGCTGTTTGCGAAGACGCGGGACACGTTCGGACGGCTGGACCTGCTGTTCAACAACGCCGGGCTGGCTGCCCGCGGGGTCCCGCTGGAAGATTTGACCGCCGACGAGTGGAAGGCGGTGGTCGACGTGAACCTGACGGGCGCATTTCTCTGCACACAGCAAGCGTTTGTGATGATGAAAGATCAGCAGCCTCGGGGCGGCCGCATCATCAACAACGGATCGATTTCGGCGCATACACCCCGTCCGCATTCGGCGCCGTACACAGCGACCAAACACGCCATCACAGGCTTGACGAAATCGACGGCCCTCGACGGCCGCCCGTATAACATCGCGTGCGGGCAAATCGACATCGGCAATGCCGCGACGGACATGACGGCGAAGATGGAAGCGGGCGTACTGCAGGCGAACGGTCAGACTGTCGCGGAGCCGCGGCTCGACATTGAGCATGTCGTGCGAGCCGTGCTCTACATGGCAAGCCTGCCGCTTGATGCGAATGTGCCGTTCATGACGGTGATGGCGACGAAGATGCCCTTCATCGGCCGCGGGTAAGAGATTGCCGGGGGCGGGGATCGAACCCGCACGACGCTTTCGCGTCACAGGATTTTAAGTCCTGTGCGTCTGCCAGTTCCGCCACCCCGGCATCGAGGGGATCCGTAGTGTACGCCGATTGCCGAAGCTCCGTTATCCTACGCATTCGTCGGGCTGGGGTTCGAGCAAGCCGATCGAAACAGCATCCGTTTCACCGAGGATTTGGACTCAATGTCCTGAGGAGGGGCGCCGTGTTTCAGTTTCCCAAAAATCGATGGACCGAGCTTGCCGATGAGCTGGGGGGCACATTCGCCGCCGGCGCTTCCACGCACGACGAAACCGATGCGTTCGTCGCCGACAACTACACGACGCTCAAGGCTCGAAAGGTGCTGGCGGCGGGTGTCCCGGAGGAACTGGGGGGCGGTGGTGCGACTGTCGCCGAACTCGCCGGCATGTTACGCACGCTCGCGCATCACTGCAGCTCGACCGCGCTCGCGCTGTCGATGCATACCCACCTCGTCGCCACCGCGGCGTGGCGATGGAAGAACCAGAAAGCGCCGGTGGACGGCCTGCTCAAGCGCGTCGCCGCCGAAGATCTGGTCCTTGTCTCCACCGGCGGCGCCGACTGGCTGCTCGGTTCGGGCAACGCCACCAAAGTTGACGGCGGCTACCGTGTGACGGGCCGCAAGATCTTCTGCAGCGGCGCGCCGGCGGGCGATCTCATGATGACGACCGCGGTGATCAACGATTCAGCCGACGGCCCCACCGTGCTCCAGATCGCCGTGCCGACCAGGGCGCAGGGTGTGACGATTCACAACGATTGGAAAGCGCTCGGCATGCGCGGAACCGGCAGCCACGACATTTCCTTCGAAGACGTGTTCGTCCCGGACGCGGCCGTGGCGCTCCGGCGTCCGAGTGGCAAGTGGCATCCGCTCGTTCACACCGTGGCGATGGTTGCATTACCGGTGTTCAACGCGGTCTACGTGGGCGTTGCCGAGGCCGCTCGCGATCTCGCCATCGAGGCGGCCCGAAAGCGCCGTGACGATCGCGTCGTGCAGGCGCATGCGGGAGAGATGGAGAACGAACTCACGTCCGCACAGCTCGCTCTCGCGCGAATGATCGATATCGTCATCACGCGCACGCCGGGCGAAGAAACGACAGCGGAGGTGATGTGCTGCCGCGCAATCCTCGGACGAGGCACGCGCGCCGCGGTTGACAAGGCAATGGATCTTGCCGGCGGCGGATCGTTCCTGCGCAGGAACAGGCTCGAACGTTTGTTCCGGGATGTCCAGGGCGTCCGGTATCACCCGCTGCAGGAGAAGCCGCAGAACGTGCTCGCCGGCCGGCTCGCATTCGGATTGTCATTCGACGAGGCCAATTAGACGCGGTGACACAGAAATCTTCCACTTGAGTTGTCCATAATCGCGTCATATAGAGAATCGAATCCCTGCTCTTTGTGGAGCTGGTGTTGGTATCGGTTTGCAACTTCAAACGTCCCCTTTCGATACGGATTGTCCACGTCTTTGGTGCTGGCCTCAGTTCTTTGCAGTTGTAAGGTACTCATGGGGAAGACATTCTCGGCTGCCTCAGCGCTGGCAAAACGCTTGCTATATCAAGAACGTCGTTGACGGATATTTGTGAGAGCACAAACGTACGGTGAGTTGACGCGTTGAGATGATGATGATGAGGAAAGAGCGCTATGAGAAGGAAAGCTGAAACGAATCGTAAAGCGGGCCGTCCGCCAGGAGGAGTTAACGGACAGCGTGTGCGGGACTACCCGCAGGTCAGTATCCGCGTTCCGCCGAAGCGCTACGATCAACTCGCGGCCCTCAGCAGGTCCACGGGATTGTCGCGCCTCGAGATCTTCAGCCGGGCCATCGACTGCTACGAGGGCACCCTTCGAGCGCAGCGCCGCCGCCAGCGCCGAAAAGCCGCATGATATGCTGTTGTCTTCGTCCCAGTAACCGTCTCTGAAGGAGCAGTCACGTGATGAAGAGAGCCCTCGCATTCCTCGTGGTGGCGGTGTCTGCGCTGCCGATCGTGGTTGGCGCGCAGCAGGCCGATAACGCGAAGATGCTGCAGATGTTTTCCTCCCAGACCCGCACCGACTGGGGGAATCTGCAGGTTATTCTGTTGAATGATCGAACGGTCGAAGCCCTGTTCGGCACCTCGCCGGCCAAGGCGGCGTTCCGGACCAAGGCGCGCATGACGAGCGTCTTCTTCGTCCAGGGAACGGCCAACAAAGACTTCGAGTTCAAGCCGGAAGTGACAGCCGAGCAGAAGGGCGAAAAACACACCGGCAAAGTCACTCCGATGAAGAACTTTGCGGGCGGCAAAGTCGCGAAGGGGGACATGCTTCAAGGACTCGTCGAGTTCCCGACCAAGCTCGATCTGTACCAGCCGTTCAAAGTGAACGTCGGCGGCCAGAACGTCGACTTCCGTCTGAACCAGGACGACGTCCGCGACTGGGGAAATCGCTAAGTTAGAGTCTTGGAGTCTTTGAGTCGTTTGAGTCTTCGAGTCGTTGAGTCTTCGTGTTTTCGTGTCTTCGTTTCGTTTCGTGCCTTCGTGGTTATGCCTTCGCGTCATCGCGCCATCGTGGTTTGTCTTCGTGGTTACGGTAGGCTGAGCGCAACGAGCTCAGCCGGCCGGCCCGCGGCACTCACCGCAACCACGATGTACTGCTTGTTGTTCACCATATAGGTCATCGGCACGCCGGTGGTATTTGCCGGCAGCAGCGTCTCCGACACGATCTCTCCGGTCGCTTTGTCGTAGGACCGGAACCACGATCCTTCCTGACCGTTTGCCGTGACGAGCGGCCCGCGTTCTCCAGCCCACAGGAGAGTTTTTGTCAGCATGATGCCGAGACGCCCGCCGCGTCCGGTCCTCGGAATCGTCACGCCCTTGAGACGCTCGTGATTTTTGATCGCGTCCGGGGTGTCGCCGATCGGCTGCATCCACACGTGGTCGCCCGTGTTCATGTTGATGGCGGTGACCCGGCCGTACGGCGGCTTGATCAGCGGTAGACCGAACACCGTCATCGGCGGCAGGTTTGCGCGCCCGGCGGCCGGGGCGGGTGCCGCCGCTGCCGGCGCCGCACCTCCACGTCCGCCGCCCCCTTCGCCTCCGCCGCCGCCACCCTGGATGAAGTTCATGTTCGACCGCGCTGGATCGTTAATCAAGCTCAGCCGCGTCGGGTTCGTCGTCGAGAAGATGTAGACGATGCCGGTTTCGGGATCGAAGGCGCCACCTTCCCAGTTGGCGCCCCCGGTCGCGTTGGGCAGCATCAACAAGCCCGCTTTACCGCCGTCGTTCATGACGATCGGCGGCGTGAAGATCGGGCCGATCTTGTGGAGACCCGCAATACGCAGCGCCTCGGCTTTGAGCTCGGGCGTCCAGTCGATGAGATCGGCCTCCGACACGCCTTGGCGATCGAACGGCGCCGGCCTGGTCGGAAACGGTTGAGTCGGCGAGTACCACTCGCTGGGAACGTTGCCCTTTTCAACCGGCCGCTCGACGATCGGCCACACCGGCTCTCCGGTCATGCGATCGAAGGTGTAAATCCAGCCCTGCTTGGAGGGAACGCCGATCGCTTTGATCGGTTTGCCGTTGACGTTGATGTCCATCAGGATGCCGGGAGCGGGGAAGTCCCAGTCCCAGATGTCGTGATGGATCGCCTGGAAGTACCGGTCACCGTTTCCCTGTATTGAGGTCGAGCGAGACGACGCAGTCGGTGAAGAGATTGGCCCCCGGGCGATGCCCGCCGTAATAATCGCCCGTCGCCATTTCAGTGGCGAGGTAGACGCGATTGGCCGCCTCGTCGATGGTGATCGCGCCCCAGTTGCCGGCGTTCCCTGTGTACGACCACGAATCGTTTTCCCAGGTCTCGTTGCCCGCTTCGCCAGGCTGTGGAATGGTGTGGAAGATCCACAGCCGCTTGCCTGTGCGGACGTCGTAGCCGCGAACGTAGCCCTTGACGTTTTCTTTCGCGCGCGGCGCGCTCCCCGGTGTGTGCGCGGCTCCGATCACGACGACGTTGTTGCCGACCGCGGGCGGAGCGTTGAGGCCGATGTCAGCCGTTATGAGATCGAGCCCCGGCTGATCCAGCTCGGTCTTCAGATCGACGACTCCGTTGCTTGCCGAACGACGGAACGGGGACGCCCGTTTTCGCGTTGAGCGCAACGAGATGATACCCGGGCGTGACGGTGAGGATGCGTTCGTCGCCTTTGCCGTCGGTCCAGTACGCGACGCCGCGTCCCGCTCCCAGCCGCGGCGCGACCTGGCCGCGTTTGCCTTCGTCCATGCGCCACATCCACAACTGTTCGCCCGTGGCGGGATCGAGCGCGACGACGTTCCGGCGCACACCGGCCTGGGTGTACATCACGCCGTTCACCATCAGCGGCGTTGATTGCATGTTGTAGTCGGGGCGCACGCCGAGGTTGTCGGTCTTGAATCGCCAGGCGATGCGCAGATTTCTGGCGTTCTCCTTGTTAATCTGATCCAGCGGCGAGTACTTCGTGCTGCCCGGCTCGCCCGCGTAGGAGCGCCATTCACCGTTCGTGGTGCCGTATTGGGCGGAGAGCGATGCCGCGGCGACGACGAGCGCACCTGCGAACACGAGGAACCTGCGCGCCATGAAGAGCCTCCTGAGTGTAGGGGTCAGGGGATTATAGGGCCGGATGGTTCCGGGTTCCAGGTTCTGGTTCCGGGTTCTAGGTTCCACTGGTTCACATTCTGCGTTCCAGGTTCCGGTCGCGTTTTCGTTGAACCTGGAACCAAACCTGGAACTGCAGGACCAGACTCGACTGCGGAAGAACTAACTGGCTGGAACGCAGAACCGGAACGGACCCGGAACTTGGAACCCAGAGCGATCAGTTCCGCCGGCTTGTTGACCGCCGCCACGGCGATCACGATGTATTGCTTGCCGCCCGACATATACGTCATCGGAACATTCGTCACGTTCGCCGGAATCTGCATCTCCGACACGATGGTACCCGTCGCCTTGTCGTAGGACCGGAACCAGGAAATCGTCTCGCCGTTCACCGTGTCGAGCGGCCCGCGCTCGCCGGCGAACATCAGCGTCTTTGTCAGCATGATGCCCGTCCGGCCGGCCCGGCCGGTGTATCGCGGAACGGTGACCCCTTGCAGCATCTTGTGGTTCTTGATGTTTTCAGGCGTTCCGCCGATGGGCGCTACCCACACGTGATCGCCTGTGTTCATGTTGATCGCGGTCACGCGGCCGTACGGCGGCTTGAGGAGCGGCAGGCCGAACGCATTGAGAGGTGGAGCGCTGTCGGCGGCTCCGCCGGCGCGTCCGCGTCCGTCGGCCGGCGCGCTGCCCGCGGCGGCGCCAGGACCGCCGCCCGCCTTCGGCGGGTCCCGCACCGCGGCCACGCCCGCCACCACCGTCGATGAAGTTCATGTTCGACCGAGCGGGATCGTTGATGAGCGACCGCCGGTTGAACTCGGTTGACGAGAAGATGTAGGCAATCTTCGTTTCGGGGTCGAACGCGCCCCCTTCCCAGTTCGTGCCGCCGTTGTTGCCCGGCATCATCAACATGCCGAACTTGCCGTCCTGGCCGCGATCGATTGGCGGCTCGAAGACGTTGTCGCTGTACTTATGCAGATTCAGCACGCGCAGCGCCTCGGCTTTGACCTCCGGCGTCCAGTCGTTGACGTCGCTTTCACGGATGCCCTGCATGTCGTAGGCGGCCGGCTTGGTTGGATAAGGCTGCGTAGGCGAATACCACTCACCCGGCACTTTGCCGCGCGGCACCGGCCGCTCCTCGATCGGCCATACCGGCTGGCCAGTCACGCGATCGAACGTGTACAGCCACGCCTGTTTCGATGGAACGGCGACGGCCTTGATCGGCTTGCCGTTGACGGTGATGTCCATCAGGATGGGCGCCGTTGGAAAGTCCCAGTCCCAGATGTCGTGATGAATCGCCTGGAAATACCACAGGCGCTTGCCGGTGTTCAGATCGAGGCAGACGACGGTGGCGGAAAACAGATTGTTCCCGGGACGATGGCCCCCATAGTAGTCGCCGGTACCGTCTTCGGTGGCCAGGTACACGCGATTGAGCTCTTCGTCGATGGTGATGGGCCCCCAGTTGCCGGCGTTGCCCGTGTACGACCACGAGTCGTTTTCCCACGTGTCGTTGCCGAACTCGCCGGGCTGCGGAATGGTATGGAAGATCCACAGGCGTTTGCCGGTGCGGACGTCGTAGCCGCGAATGTATCCCTTGATGTTTTCTTTCGTGCGCGGCGCGCCGCCGGGAAGATGTGCGGCGCCGATGACGATGACGTTGTTGCCGAGCGCGGGCGGCGAGTTGAGACCAATGTCGGCCGTCTCCAGATTGATGCCCGGCTGATCGATCTCCGTCTTGAGGTCCACGACGCCGTTCCTGCCGAACGACGCAACCGGCACGCCGGTCTTCGCGTTCAGCTGAACCATGTGGTAGCCGGGAGTGACGGTGACGATGCGCTCGTCACCCTTGCCGTCGGTCCAGTACGCCAGCCCGCGTCCGGAGCCCTGGCGGGGCGCGGCGGCGCCGCGCTTGCCTTCGTCCATGCGCCACATCCACAACATCTCGCCGGTGGAGGGATTCAGCGCCACGACGGAGCGGCGCGTACCGGCCTGCACGTACATCACGTCGCCGACGACGATGGGAACCGACTGCATGTTGAAGTCGGGACGCAGGCCGAGATTGTCGCTCTTGAAGCGCCACGCGATGCGCAGGTTCCCGACGTTGTCCCTGTTGATCTGGTCGAGCGGCGAATATTTCGTGCTGCCAGGTTCGGCGGCATAGGAGCGCCACTCGCCGTTTTTCGCGCCGTGCTGGGCAGCCAGCGGCAACGTCGAGCACACCAGAGCGCAGATAATCCATACCTTACGGAACATTCGGTCTCCTCACGGACGGTTCCAGGTTCGAGGGCTGGAACCCTGGAACCGCAGCGTCTGAAATGTGTCGCGATTATAGGCGATATAAAATGAAGCCCGCAAAATGACCGGCCCGAAAAAGAAGCGGCTCGTCGTCAAGGTGGGCACCAACACGTTGACCGGCGGCGAAGACCATCTCGCCCGCCCGGCCATGCTCGGCATCGCCCGCCAGATAGCGCGCCTCGTGCGCGAGGGGCACGAGGTGGCGCTCGTGTCGTCGGGCGCCATCGTCGCCGGACGGCAGGCCCTCGACGTTTCTGGAAACGGCAAGGGTATTCCGTTCAAGCAGGTGCTGGCCGCGGTCGGGCAGGCCAAGCTGATGCAGATGTGGGACGAGCTCTTCTCGAAAGAGCAGATGATCGTCGCGCAGACGCTGCTGACGCGCGGCGATCTCGCCGATCGCCAGGGATACCTGAACGCGCGGAACACTCTGCTCGCGCTGCTGGAGCGCCAGGTGATCCCGATCGTGAACGAAAACGACGTCGTCGCTACCGAAGAAATCAAGATTGGGGACAACGACAACCTGTCGGCGCTCGTCGCGAACCTGATCGACGCGGACTTGTTGATTCTGTTGACCGACCAGATGGGCCTGTACACCGCGGATCCCCGGCATCACGTGTCGGCGACGCTGATTGCGGAAGTGCCGACGATTACCGACGAGATCGTGGCGCTGGCCGCGGGCGCGGGAACGGCGCGCGGCACTGGCGGCATGCAGACGAAGCTTCAAGCCGCCCGTCTGGCGACCGAATCGGGCGTGACCGTACTGGTGGCGAGCGGGAAGACCGACAATATCCTTATAAGTGCCGTCAAAGGCGATGCCATCGGCACGAGGTTTCCGTCGAACCGGACGCGGATGGAGAGCCGGAAGCGGTGGATCGTGGCAGGTCTTACGGGCAAGGCGGCAGCGCAAATCGATGCCGGCGCCGCGGCCGCTTTGGGCCGGGGCCGGTCGCTGCTCCCCGCCGGGGTCGTAAGCGTGAAAGGCCGTTTCGACCGGGGCGACAGCGTGAACATCGTCGGGCCCGACGGGAAGGCCGTGGGGTGCGGCGTGGCAAACTACAGCGCGGCCGATCTCGAGCGCATCAAGGGGTGCCGCTCGCCGGAGATAACGCAGATCCTTGGATACAACTTCGGCGACGAGGTCATTCATCGAAACAACGTCGTGATGCTCTGAAAATGCCTGTGACCACTGACGAGCTCATCGAGAAAGCGGCCGCGGCGAAAGCTGCGTCGATTCGGCTTGCGCAGGTGGACACGGCGCAGAAGAACCGCGCGCTCCAGGCGGTGGCCGGCGCGATTCGCGCACGCGAGCAGGAGATCCTCGCGGCGAACGCACAGGACTGTGCGAATGCCTCGCCGCGCATCGAAATCGATCGCCTGCGGCTGACACCCCAACGGATTGCCGCGATGGCGCGCGATGTGGAGGCAATTGCATCGCTGGAAGATCCCGTTGGCGAGCGGTTCGACATGGTGACCCGCCCGAACGGGCTCGTGGTGTCCAAGCGGCGTGTCCCGCTCGGAGTCGTCGGGGTTGTCTACGAATCCCGTCCCAACGTGACGAGCGACGTCGCCGCCATCTGCATCAAGACAGGGAATGCGGTCGTGCTTCGCGGCGGCAGCGAGGCGTTGTCGAGCAACAAGGCAATCGCCGCGGCGGTGCAGAGCGGACTGCGAGAGGCGGGCCTGCCCGATGGGGCCGTGCAGTTCATCACGTCCACCGACCGCGCGCTGGTTCAGAAGATGTTGAAGCTGCGCGAGTACATCGACGTCATCGTTCCCAGAGGTGGCCAGGGGCTGATCCAGGCGACGATCGACAACGCCACGATTCCGGTGATCGAAACGGGAGCGGGCGTGTGCCACACGTATGTCGACCGCGCCGCGGATCCGGACATGGCGCTGCGCATCGTCTTCAACGCCAAAGTGAGGCGTCCGACGATTTGCAACGCGCTCGATACGCTGCTGGTGCACCGCGACATCGCGCCCGCGTGGCTGCCGAAGATGGCCGCCGAGTGGAACACGGCTCGAGTTGAAATTCGAGCGGATGCGCAGGCAGCGCGTCTGCTGGGCGACGCTCCATATGTACCTGCGACGCCCGAAGACTGGGGAACGGAGTTCCTGTCGCTCGTCGCCGCGGTGAAGGTGGTTGGCGGCCTCGACGAAGCGCTCGAGCATATCCGCGAGCATGGGTCCGGGCACTCCGAGGCCATCGTCACCGGAGACAGAGCTGCCGCCGAGCGGTTTCTGAACGAGGTGGACGCGGCGGCGGTGTTCGTGAACGCGAGCACGCAGTTCACCGACGGCGGCGAGTTTGGGCTGGGTACTGAAGTCGGCATTTCGACCCAGAAGCTGCACGCCCGCGGTCCGATGGGATTGCGGGAACTCACGACCTATAAATGGATCGTCGAAGGTACTGGGCAGATCAGGAACTGACGCAGAATTAGCAGATTGGCAGATTGGTAGATTGAAATGGAAAAAGTAGCAAGCATGGCCGAGAAGCGGGCGGCGAACGCGCTGAACGGGCGGTCGATTGCCTTCATCGGCGGCGGGGCGATGGCGGGCGCCATGATTGGCGGACTGCTGAGCTCGCACACTGTCGATGCGAAGGCCATTACCGCCAGCGATCCTCACTCCGATCGCACGCAGGACCTCGAGAAGCGGTTCGGCGTCGCGACGACATCGGAGAACATCAAGGCGGCGAAAAACGCCGATATCGTCATCCTGTCGGTCAAACCGCAGATGCTGCGGTTCGTGTTCCGCGATCTTTGCGGCAAGCTGGGCAAGGACGCACTCGTGCTCTCGATCATCGCGGGCGCGCGGGTAGAGTCGATGACTCAGGGGCTGAAACACCCGTCGATCGTCCGCTCGATGCCGAACACTCCCGCGCAGGTGGCCGAAGGGATGACCGTGTGGACGGCGAGCGGGGCCGTGACCCCGGCCCAGCGCGGAGAGGCGCAGGCGATTCTGCGCGCGTTCGGCAAGGAGCTCTACGTCGCGGACGAAGCGTTTCTCGACATGGCGACGGCGATCAGCGGTTCTGGTCCGAGCTACGTGTTCCTTTTCATGGAAGCGCTCATCGATGCCGCAGTGCACCTGGGCTTTTCGCGCGAGGACGCGCGCACGCTCGTCACGCAGACGGTGCGCGGCTCGGCGATTTACGCCGAAAACTCTCCCTCGCATCCCGCTGAAATGCGGAATCTGGTGACCTCGCCCGGCGGCACCAGCGCGCACGCGCTGTATCAGCTCGAAAAGGGCGGGTTCCGGACGCTGCTGTCCAAGGCGGTGTGGGCTGCGTTTCAGCGCAGCGTATCCCTGTCCGCGCTGAACAGCGCCGTGCAGCCGTTCGAAGAGAAAGAGGAGTCCGAATAAATCGGGGTCGACACCCGACCCCGATTTTACGAGCGGCGGAACAGGAATTCCTCGCGAAGCAGCCGGGACGGCTTTGGCGGCTTCGGCATCAGCTTGAACTCCTCGATCGCGTGTTTGCGGATGTGCTCGAGCGCTTCGTCGAGGCTGTCGGTTACGAGGAACAGCTTCAGGTCTGCCGCGCTCACCGTGCCTGCCTTGACCATGTCTTCGAGCAGGGCCAGAAAGCCCCGCCAGTAGGTCGCCCCCATCAGGACGACAGGGTAGTGCAGGATCTTCTTGGTTTGAATGAGCGTGAGCGCTTCGTTCAGCTCATCGAGCGTGCCCAGCCCTCCCGGCAGCGCGATGAACGCATATGAATACTTGAACAGCAGCACCTTGCGCACGAAGAAGTACCGCGACGTCACGATGCGATCGCAATAGCGGTTGGGCGCCTGTTCGAAGGGCAGCACGATGTTGACGCCGACCGAGCGGCCGCCGGCTTCGCGCGCGCCGCGGTTCGCTGCCTCCATCAGTCCGGGCCCGCCGCCGGTCATTACCGTAAATCCCAGTCGCGCGAGACCTTTGCCGACCTCGATGCCGAGCTGGTAATACGGATGGCCGTCGCCGATGCGCGCCGAACCAAACACGGTCACACACGGTCCGCAGAAATGCAGTGTGCGGAAGCCCGCGATGAAGTCGGCGATGACATTCAGCAGCAGCCGCGCTTCGCGCAGCCGGGAGTGCGGCCCTTCCAGCAGGATGCGATCTTCGGGCTGCGGCGACGTTTCGACGGGAATCGGCGTTTGCGGAGGCGGGGCAGTATCGGCCATTCAGCGGGTAGCTATCAGGATACAACCTCTTCAGCGAACACGAAGAGGATCGCGCCGACAGTGGCGGCCATCATTACGGCGATGATCCAGGTGATGAGGCAGACGACAATCGCGCGTCCAGTGCTTCTGTAGTCGAGCGCCTGCCGTATGGCAATGACCATGGCGACGAACATCCACGCCGTCGAGAGGCCGTAGATGACGTCGCCGACTGCGGGTAGAAAGCCAAAAATGCGGAGTATGCCTGGCGAGGCGGCGAATCCGATCGTGCGGAGCAGCTCGCCGACGTTGGTCTGCGTCTGCGGCTCGGGCATCAGGTACACGCCGACGATGTAGGTGGCCGTTGCCCAGAATACCCACAGCAGCAGTGCCAGCATCACGCGATGGAGCACCGGCGCGTTGTACAGGCTCGAGGTCAGTCCGATGCCTGCGGCGAGGCTCGACAGCACGACCACGAGCAGCGCCTGGCCGGTTGCCTGGCGATCCGCTTCGATTTCCTCGAAGGCGGGAACTTCAAGCCTTGCTGCGCCGATCGCTCTCTGCGGAAAGGTCATCGACGACCGTCAACTCCCTGCGTTCTGACGCGTATGCATCGACGAAGCTGATCGCGGCGGCCATGATGACAGGCCCGAGCACCAGACCGAGCAGCCCGAATGTCGAAATGCCTCCGAGGAGGCTGATGAAGACGAGCAGGCCGTTCATCTCGGTCCTGCCCGCAAGCAGCATGGGCCTGAGGAAATTGTCGATCAGGCTGATGCCGCCGGCGCCGACCGCCAGCAATGCGATGCCGCGCCCCACTTCGCCCGTCAGCATCAGCCACACGGACACAGGCATCCAGACAATCCACGCGCCCAGCGGCAGCAGGGAGAAGAACGCCATCATCACCCCCCAGAACACCGGGGCGCCGAGGCCGAGCAGCGTAAACATGAGGCCGCCCACCGCTCCCTGCACGAGCGCGACGATGACGCCGGAGCTGATGCTGGCGCGGATGAGCTCCGCTGTTTCGCGGATGCGGCCCTCGCGGAACGTGGGATCGAACGGCAGCACGCGCCGCAGCCTGGTCATGATCGCGTCGCCGTCCCGGAAGAAGAACCACAGGGCGAACAGCATGATGATCACATTGACGATCACCACTGCTATGTTCCGCAGCAGCGCGCCGGCTCCTTCGGCAACTAATCCGGCGATGCGCGATGTTCCCATCTTGAGCGCATCTTCGAGATTCGGAATGTCGCGGCCGAAACGCTGGCGTTGGAGCCATCCCCACGCCGTCTGCACGCGCTCCAGGCCCCGCGAGCTGCCGGCCGCCAGATCCATCGATCCGATCGTCTGCGTCGCTTCCTGAATGAACGCAACGACGATGAGCACGAACGGGACGACGATGATCAGCGCCACCGCGGCGGTGCTGATCGACGCCGCCATCGATCTGCCGAAGCGTCGTTCGAGCCGCTTGTGCTTCGAATAGAAAAACGCCGCGAAAATGGCCGCCCACGCCAGGGGGCTCAGGAAGGGTTCGAACAGCTGGTAAAGAAGGTATCCGAGAAGGAGGATACATCCGTAGAACAGCAGCATAGTGCTTCGCTGCCGTGCGAGTTGATCCGGCATCTACTACGAATCTGACACCGACGTTCGGTATTGTAAAGGGCTACAATTACCGGCGTGCAGCAGCACCTGCCTGCGGCCGTCACGCTTGCCGCACTCATGATGGTGGCCGCTCCCATGCCGGCGCAACAGCAGCGAGGTACTATTCCGACACGTTCCAGCGGGAACATTACAGATGTTCCGGGCATCACGGTGGGTCACTTCACCCGCAGTGAACGCCTGACCGGATGTACGGTGATACTCGCCGAAGCGGGCGCTGTCGCAGGCGTCGACGTCCGCGGCTCGGCTCCCGGTACCATCGAAACCGATCTGCTGGATCCGGTCAATCTCGTGCAGCAGGTGCATGCTGTGTTCTTGTCGGGTGGCAGTGCGTTTGGCCTCGACGTGGCGTCCGGCGTGCGGAAATACCTTTACGAAAAGAAAATCGGTTTTGAAACGCGTGTCGCCAGGATCCCGATCGTGCCCGGCGCGATCATCTTTGATCTCGGGGTTGGCGATCGTCCCGATATCTGGCCGACCGCGGACTGCGGGTATCGAGCGGCGAGCGCGGCGATCAAAGGGGCCGTCGCAGAGGGCAACGTCGGCGCCGGAGCGGGCGCTACGGTTGGTAAGACGGGTGGGGGCGCTGGGCCGATGAAAGGCGGGCTCGGCACAACAGCCATCAGCGTTCCAGCATCTTCGGGCACGCTCATCGTGGGCGCGATTGTCGCCGTAAACGCCGCTGGCGACGTGATCGATCCGGCCAATGGGTCAGTGGTCGCCGGGGTTCGCGCGAAGGACGGAAAGGGGTTCGCCGACGCGCGCAAGCTTCTGCGCGCCGGGCCGCCGCAAATCAAGGACGGCCAGAACACGACCATCGGGGTTGTGGCCACCAACGCACGGCTGACGAAAGTGCAGGCCACGAAGGTCGCGCAGATGGCGCAGGATGGACTTGCCCGCGCGATCTATCCGGCACACACGATGGGGGACGGCGACGTGGTCTTCGCGCTCGCGACCGGAGCGATCGAGAGCGCCGACGTGTCGCGCATAGGCGCGCTCGCGGCAGACGCGATGTCCGAAGCCATCATCCGGGCGGTGAAGGCCGCCGAGAGCATCCCGGGCTATCCCGCCGCGCGGGATTTCCCATAAGGTTTCACTTTTCACTTTCTACTTTCTACTTTCTACTTTTTACTTTTTAACGTTCTACTTCCGTCGGAGGCCCCATGGCGGCAAAGCACCGGGTAGCAGTGATCCCAGGAGATGGAATTGGTCAGGAAGTCATTCCGGCGGCGTTGACGGTGCTGGAGGCGGTCGCCTCACGCAGTGGATTTTCGTTCGACCTCGTCGAGTTTCCGTACGGATGCGCGTATTACGCGAAGCATGGCCGCATGATGGCCCCTGACGCATTCGATCGCCTCGCGGAGTTTCCCGCGATCTACTTCGGCGCCGTCGGCGATCCATCCGTGCCCGACCACATCGCGGTGTGGGAGTTGATACTGCCGCTGCGCCAGCGTTTCGATCAGTACGTCAACCTGCGTCCGATGCGGCTGTTTCCCGGCGTCAACTCTCCGCTCGCCAACCGGGGTCCCGCGGACATCGATATGATCTGCATCCGCGAGAACTCGGAGGGGGAATACGCCGGCATCGGCGGAAAGATCCACGCCGGCACGCCCTACGAAGCCGTCGAGCAGGCCGGGTTGTTCACGCGGCACGGGATCAGCCGCATCGCGCGGTATGCATTCGAGCTGGCGGCGGCGCGGCCGCGCCGCGAGCTGGCGAGCGCGACGAAGTCGAACGCCCTTCAACATTCGATGGTGCTGTGGGACACCGTCGTCGACGAGGTGCGCAAGGATTATCCGGCCGTCAACTTCAAGAAGTACCACGTCGACGCGCTTGCGGCGCGCATGGTGACGCATCCGCAAACGCTCGACGTCATCGTCGCCTCGAACCTCTTCGGCGACATCCTCACCGACCTGGGCGCGGCGATTTCAGGCAGCCTGGGCCTGGCGGCCAGCGGCAACATCAACCCGGAGCGGAAATACCCGTCGATGTTCGAGCCGATTCACGGATCGGCGCCCGACATCAAGGGTAAGGGGATCGCGAATCCTATTGGTGCCATATGGGCGGGTGCTTTGATGCTGGATCACCTGGGCGAGCGCAAGGCGCATGACATGATCGTGGACGCGATCACGAAAGTCCTGTCGAGCGGCGAGACGCGCACGCCAGATATGGGCGGCAAGGCCACCACCAAGGAGATGGCGGCCGCAATCCAGGCAGCGGTGTAGGCTAGCTACCGGCTATTGGCTACTGCTACCGGCTAGTCAGGCCGTGGCCTCAATCGGTTCTACCAGAGTCGGGGCGGCCAGCGACGGCTCTACCAGGAGGCGGAGGCCGTAACCGTCTGGCGTGCCCGTCGATTTCTGGACGACGCCGGCGCGATAGACGGCTGACAGAATTTTTCCGGACTTGAGCGCGGACGGCAGCCCGTCGATGTTGCGGGCATCGCGCTCGAGCTGGAACGTCACCAGGCGGTAGAGCGGGATTGTGGTCGATTCCCTCCACTCGATAAACACGCCCGTGTCACTCACGTCGCGCGTTGTGACGCTGGCGAATCGCGTGGTTCCTCGCGAGTCTTTCCACGTCACACGGCCCGGCAGTGCGAGTTCGCGGCGCTGCGCTCTATTGGCCGCCGTAGGTGTTATCTGCTTCGCGATGCTCAATCTCTGCATGATGGGCCTCCAAGGGAACTAAGGGAACCAGCCGACGTTAGTGGCTATATCAAGTGACAGGCCAGCCAGTTAGCCACCTTTTGCATGCAACGTGTATTTGGCCTAAGTAATTGTGCAACAAAGTCTTAACTGCAGACAGGTGTACAGCTATCGGTATACGGATAACCGAATAAATGGATACCAAATATCCAATTACGCTTACAGATGATTACTTCGTATCCACGAGGGGGGCGGCTTCGAATCCCAGCCGCCGCAGCTTGAGGTAGAGACCGCGACGTGTGAGACCCAGTGTCCGGGCGGCTTCCGAGATGTTCCCGTTGCTCTGGTGGAGGGTCGCCTCGATGATCTCCCGCTCGAGCCCGTCGACGGCGTCGGCCAGGGAGGTTACGGGCATGCGAATCCCCGGGCGTAGTGGGCCGTCGATCCCTGCCTTCTGCGGCAAGGTGCCGGACGCGATTTCCGGCGAGAGGTGTTCTGACCCGATCCCCTGACCGGGTCGGCTCAGCGTCACGAGCCGCTGAATCTCGTTACGCAGCTGGCGGACGTTACCCGGCCACCAATGTTGCGCCAGCAGCTCGAGTGTGTCGGGCATGAGGAAGACGTCCGGCTTCGCGAGCCGCTCTGACGCTTCGCGCAGGAACAGGCTCGTCAAGTGGGGAATCTCCTCGCGGCGATCCCGGAGCGGCGGAATGAGAATTCGGATGACCGTCAGGCGGTAATAGAGGTCTTCCCGGAATTTTCCCTCCGCCACGCGCTGTTCCAGGTCGGCATTGGTAGCCGCAATGACGCGCACGTCAACGCGCTGAGGCCTCGTCTCGCCGATTGGCATGATCTCGCCTTGCTCGAGAAACCGCAGCAGCTTCGGCTGCACATCGATCGGCAGGTCACCAATCTCGTCCAGGAACAAGGTGCCGCCTGTAGCGGTTCTAACCAGGCCTAGCTGATCGTTGACCGCGCCTGTGAAGCTGCCGCGGCGATGGCCGAACAGCTGGCTGTCGGCGAGCTCGCGCGTGGTGGTCGTGCAGTTGTATGGCAGGAACACCGCCGAACTTCTCAACGACCCGACGTGGATGGCTCTCGCGACCAGCTCTTTGCCGACGCCGCTCTCGCCGGTGATCAGCACCGTGAGCTCGTTGCCCTGCAACCGCTGAATGTGCTCGACGACGCGCATCATGGCGGGGCTGGCGCAGAGGAACCCGGGCACCAGCGGCTCGAGGGGTTGCTCGTGGACGATTTCCGCCGGGGCCGCAGGGCGCTGGCGTGCCGCGCACAGGTCGAACCCCTGGGCGGCAATCGCGGCGATCATCCTGAGGCGCCGGTGAACCCCGTCGAGAAACGGCCTCGGTGAAAATACCGCGACGTGCCGCAGTCCGTCGATGTCGCGGCCGATAGGTTCCGCCACGACCCATCCCGTTCCGTGCGATCGGCCGGCCGCCCTCAACGCAATCATGCGGGCGCGATCGCTGTCGCCGCCGGTCCAGGCAACCAGGCGGACGTCGGCTCCGGCCTGGGCGACGAAGACGACGGCGCAGTCGCCGTGGAGTGTGTCGAGCACGGCGGCGGCGGTTTCATGACCGAGCAGTTCCGGGAATGCGGCGGCGTCGACCAGGCGCCTGACGATGGCGTCGTCGGCGTCGATCGACTGCACGACCGCTTCTGCCGGCTCGGTGGCGGGGGCATCGGCTGCCGCCTGTCGTGTTTCGATCAGATCACGTGCCGCCCCGAGAGACTCGAATGTCGACGCCGCAAGCTTGAATTGATGTTCTCCCTGCGCCCGGGCGCCCGCGCGGCTCGCCAGCCGTCCCAGGGCCAGGTGACTGCGCGCGCTCTGGTAACCCTCGCCGATCAATTCAAAGACGCTGGCGCTCTGCGCGATGTCGTGGTACGCCTCCGACAGCCGTCCGGCCGATGCGTGCAGCGCGCCGCGCAGCCGGAGAAACTGGCCCCACGCGCCGGGCATGGCCTGGGCGTGGATGCGCGCGGCGATTGTCCCGAGCCGCGACTCGGCTTCTTCCGTGCGGTCCGCGGCGATGAGCGTTTCGGTGGCGATCAGATCGGCTTCTATCGTCTCGGCCGGCGGTGCGTGCGCCGCGATTTCGCCGGCCAGCTTCAACGCTTCTTCGGTTGAGCCCCGGCGCGCTGCGAGCTTGGCTTCGAGCACGCGTATCGACCACTCGTACCACGGGCCTGTCTGCGCGCCATAGCTTCCGTACGCGTCGCCGGCCTTGCGCAGGTAATCGCTTGTTTCCTCGTAGTCGCCGCGCATGAAGGCGATTTGCGCCAGCGAGTCGTACACGGCGCCGGTGATCTCGTTGAATTGCGTCTGGCCGCGGGCCTCGAGCGCGCGAAGGAGAACTTTTTCGGCGCGCTCGAGCTTGCCGAGGTGTACGAGGATCTGTCCGAGCGTCGCCAGCGAAAGTGCCAGGCCGCGGCCGGGGCCGTTTTGCTCCTGGAGGGCCACGCTCCGCTCCGACAACATCACCGCCTGCTCGTTCCTGTACTGAAGCAGCGCGACGTTTGCCTGGTTGTTGCAGATGATGCCGAGGACGTCCTGTGCCTGGACGGAAGCGGCAAGGCGTTCTGCCTGGCGCATTGCTGCCGTCGCTTCTTCGATGCGTCCGTTCTGTGCGAGCACGACCCCGGACAGGGAGTGGAGAAGCGCGAGATAACGTCGATTGCCAGCGGCGTGGAGGGCCGGCGCCGCCTTGGCGATGTGCTCCCGCACGATCGCCGTATCGCCGACCTGCTTGTAACAATGTCCGAGCTCGTAATGCGCGAGGCCGATGGCTTCGGAATCGTGCGCCTGTTCGGCGTGGCGGAGCGCCCGGCCGAGCAGCGCAATCGCCCGCGACTGGTCGCCTTTCGCAAAAGCGATCCGCCCGTGAAGACGCCAGAGCGTGGAAAGGAGCGCGGGAGAGAGGTCATCGCGCGGCGAGTCCGGTGGACGTCCCAGCGTCGCCGCCGCCTGCGCGAGGTCGTCGCCCATCAGATACGCCTCGGCGAGCGTGCATCGCAGGGCAACCTGGTCCTCGTGTTTCAGTCCCGAGGATTTCAGCGCCTGTGTGAGCACGCTGATCGCATCGACGTGTCGGCCGCGCTCGAGCGCGGTTCGCGCGCGCGCCAGCGCCGGCTGAAAGGCGATGGTGACCACCGACGGCAGTATACGACACCCCTTCGACTGCGCTCAGGGCAAGCCTTCGACTATGCTCGGGGCAGGTACAATGGAAGCTGCGTGAAGCTTCATTGCACTTTTCTGGTCGTACTTCTGGCGATGGGGTGCGGCGGCGGCGAAGAGTCACGTCCTGTCGATCCGCCGGAACGCAGCGCAGATTCCGCCGCCTCTCGGCCAGTACCGTCAGCGCCCGCCGTACAGACATCGCCCCGCGTCGTCGTGCTGGGTGACAGCCTCACCGCGGGTCTTGGCCTCCCGCGCGAACAGGCGTATCCGGCACTGCTGCAGCGGAAACTGAAAGACGCCGGGCACGATCTGGAGGTCGTCAACGCGGGTGTCTCGGGTGACACGACCGCCGACGGATCGCGGCGCGCAGCCTGGGCGCTTGAAGGCGACGTGCGGATGCTGATCCTGGCCCTCGGCGCCAACGACGGCCTTCGCGGGCTGCCGGCCGCGCAGATGAAAGAGAACCTTCAGCGCGTTATCCACCGCGCAAAACAGCGCGGCATTCCCGTGCTGCTCGTCGGCATGGAGGCTCCGCCCAACTACGGGGAACCTTACGCCCGCGCTTTTCGTCAGGTGTATCAGGACCTCGCGCGCGAAAACAAGGTAGCGCTCGTCCCATTCCTGCTGGAGGGTGTCGCTGGCGTACCCGCTCTCAACCAACCTGATGGCATTCACCCGACCGATGCCGGCGCGGTGCGCATCGCCGATCATCTCTGGCCGGCGGTGCAGGCGATGATCGACGGCAAATGATCGAACTGCGCGGCGTCTCGAAGACGGTCAAGAGCGGCGACCATCAGCTCACCATTCTTCAACCCCTCGATCTTGCGGTGCCGTCGGGACAACGGCTGGCGATCGTCGGGCCGTCGGGAAGCGGTAAATCCACGCTGCTTGGGCTGATCGCCGGGCTCGACGCGCCGTCGAGCGGGGCGATTGAGATCGACGGCACGGACATCACGCGGCTCGGCGAAGATCAGCTCGCGCGTCTCCGCGGCGAAAAGATCGGTTTCGTGTTTCAGGCATTCCATCTCATTCCATCTCTTACGGCGGTCGAAAACATCCTCGTGCCGATGGAGATTGCCGGGCGGCGCGATGCCGCAGCCCGTGCGCGCGAGCTGCTTGCCGAGGTCGGCCTCGCGGATCGCGGGCATCACTATCCGTCGCAGCTGTCCGGAGGCGAGCAGCAGCGCGTCGCGATCGCGCGGGCGCTGTCGAACGAGCCGGTCATCGTGCTCGCCGATGAGCCCACCGGCAATCTCGACACCCGAACCGGCCATCACATCGTCGAGCTCCTGCTCGGCATCAACAAACGGAGAGGAACCACGCTGGTTGTCGTCACCCACGATCAGGAAATCGCCGGGATGGCCGATGCCCGCATCTATCTTCGCGACGGTCAGGTCGCAGAGCGGGTGAAGGCTTAGATGCGCTTCGTTCTCCTCACGGCACTGCGCGAGACGCGATCGGCATGGAAACGGCTCGTGTTCTTTTTCGTCTGCATCGCCGTCGGCGTCGGAGCGATTGTCGCGCTGCGGTCGGTGATCCAGAGCGTACGTCACGTGTTGTCCACCGAGGCGCGGACGTTGATCGCCGCCGACATCCTCGTGTCGTCCGATCGTCCGTGGCAGCCCGGAACGCCCGAGCGCATCGCGGCGCGAGTCGCCGGCATGCCGAACAGCGCACGCTCCGAATCGATCGAGATGCCGACGATGGCCCGGCCGGCCCTGATTGACGATGAGGAGGGGGGAATCAGCAAGGTCGTCGAGCTGCGCGCCGTTCAGCCTGGATTTCCTTTTTACGGACAGTTCCTTCTTCAGGACGGGCGCCGCTATTCGCATTCGATGCTCGCCGGCAACGGGGCGCTCGGTGCGGCCGGAGCTGCTGGCCCAGCTCGGCTTGAAGGTCGGCGACGAGATCGCCATCGGCCGGGCGCGCTTCACCATTCGGGGCGTGATCGCGCTCGAGCCCGGGCGATCCATCAGCGCGTTCAGCCTGGGCCCGCGCGTGATGATCGACTATGCCGATCTCCCCGGCACCGGACTGCTTGCGTTCGGAAGCCGGGTGATCCGCCAGATCCTGCTGCGCGTGCCCGAGAACGAGATCGATACCCTCGCGCGGGAGCTGCAGAGCGAGCTCCGCCCGCAGTTCGTGCGTGTCCGCTCGTATCGCGATCGGCAAGAGCAGATCGGGGAGGACTTCGGGCGCGCGGAGAACTACCTCAGCCTTGTGGGGCTGGTGATCGTCGTGCTCGGCGGCATCGCCGTATCCAGCGTCACGCGCGTCTTCGTGCGCCAGAAGATCCGCAGCATCGCCGTCATGAAATGTGTTGGCGGAACCAGCCGGCAGATTCTCGCCGTGTATCTGCTGCAGTCGCTCGCGCTGGGGCTTCTCGGCAGCCTCATCGGCGTCGCTCTCGCCGCCGGTGCGATTGCCGCGATTCCAAATCACCTCAATCAGATCGGCACGCTGAATGTCACCTACGGCCTGTCGTGGTCCGCATCGCTTCAGGGCATCGGCATCGGCGTGCTCGTATCGCTCCTGTTCGCGGTGGTGCCGCTGCTCGAGGTCAGGCAGGTCAAGCCATCCCTCCTGTTGAGACACGACACCAGCACGGCGCGCGTCGACTGGGTGCAGGCGGGTGCAACGGTGGTGGTGGCCGGCGCGCTTGTCGCTCTCGCGTCCTGGCAGGCAGCGTCCGTTCGAGTGGGGTTGAGCGTGTGCATCGGCTTCATCGGTCTTACGCTGATCCTGCACGGGGTGGGCTGGCTGCTGACCCGGATGACACGGCCGCTGGCGCGCTCGACCTGGTTTCCCATGCGGCAGGCCGTCCTGCATCTCGCCCGTCCGGGCAATCAGACGCGGGTCATCCTTCTGACCGTCGGGCTGGGAACGTTTTTCATCATGGGTGTGCGCGGCCTGCAGGTGAACCTGCTCAAACAGTTCGCGCTGCAGATTGGCGAGAACACGCCCGATCTGTTCCTCGTGGATATTCAGCAGGACCAGGCAGCCGACCTGAAGGCGTTTCTCGGCCAACGCCTGCCGGCCGACGCGCAGCCGACGCTCATTCCCGTGCTGCGGGCGCGCGTGACGGGCCGGGGCATGCGGCTCGAAGACGTCGAAGACATTCAGGGCCGCGGCATGTTCTCGCGCGAATACACGATTACCTATCGGCCGAAGCTCGAGGCGAACGAGACCATCATCGCCGGGCGTTTTCCCAATCCGTTCGTAAACGCGTCGTCCGATGCGCTGCCTGAAGTGTCTATCGAAGAGGGCATCGTCGAGCGTTTCGGCATCGCCGTCGGCGACGTGATGCGATTCGACGTGCTCGGCCGGCCCATTCACGCCCGCGTCAGCGGCGTGCGGCGGGTCGAATGGCGCGATGGGCGCAGCGGCGGGTTCATGTTCGTCTTCGGCGCCGGCACATTCGATCAGGCGCCGCACTGGTTTGTCGCGCCAGTGCGGGCCAGCATGCCCGACCGGATGGAGCGCGCGCGGCTGACGCACGATCTGGTGGTGAAGTTCCCGAACGTATCGGTCATAGATTTGCGCGAAGTGCTCGAAGCGATCAGGAAGGTCTTTCAGGTCGTTACCGTAGCTATCGACGTCGTCGGAAGCCTGGTTATCCTCACCGGGGGATTAATCCTCGTCGGCGCGGTGGCCGTGACGAAGTTCCAGCGAGTGTACAGAAGCGGCGATTTTCAAGACGCTGGGCGCGAGCTCGCGCCAGATTGCGGCCATGCTGGCTGTCGAATATGGGCTCCTCGGCACGCTCGCGGGCGCGGTCGGCTCGTTTGGGGCGCTGGCGCTCGGATGGGGAGTGAGCCGGTACGCACTCGACATCCCGTGGCGGCCCGAATTGCAGGAAAATCTTGTCGGTACGGTGGCTACATCGGTTCTGATCATGGTGATCGGCGTCGCCGCCAGCTTCGACGTCCTCAGGCGGAAGCCGCTTGCGGCGCTGCGTGCTGAATAGATAAAATATCCAGTTGCCTATGGATGTAACGGTCTTAAAAGAGATGCTGCTGCGGAAAAGAGGGGAGATCCTCTCCGGCGGAGGCCGCGATCCGCTCACCGTCACGCTCGACACCAACACGCGTCAGGGGGATCTGGCCGATCAGGCGACGGGCAACAACGAAGTCCACATCCAGCTGAAACTCAAACAAACGGACGCGAAGATTCTTCAGGCTATCGAAGAAGCGCTCGAGCGGATACTGAAAGGCACCTACGGCATCTGCCGCGACTGCGGAGATCCGATTGCCGAAGCCCGGCTCCACGCCATCCCCTGGACTCGTGTTTGTATTACCTGTAAGGCGAAACAGGCTTCGTGACCCCGGCCGAGCTGCTCACTCTTCTTCAAGAGTTCTATCGCGACGTCCTCGACCTCGTTCAGGCGCGTCAGGTGCAGGCGCGTTCGGTCACTGATTACAACGCGAACAACGCCTACCAGCAGGTGCTGGGGCGGCAGGACGTGCACCTTCAGTGGCTGTCCGACGCCATCGTCGGTCTCGGCGGTCAGGTGCCGTCGCCGGGGCAGTCGCAGGACGACGCCGTCACTTCGAAGAGCGAAAAAGAGGCGGCACAGTCCGCCGCGGGTGTCCGCAGCCAGCGTGAGTTCGTCGAGCGCTGGGCGCCGCCGGTAGAAGGCATTACCAACGCCCGTCACCGCAAGATGCTCGAGCTGGTCCTCGGCGAGATGAAAGAGCACCTGCGCGTGCTGGAGCAGGCCGCGGCCGGACGCAGCGACGTGCTGGGCCGCCACTCGGACGGCAAAGTCCTCCGCGGCACCGTCATGGCCGCGCGCCCGAAGAACTAAAGGGGTCAGACCCTCTTTTTACGTTTTCCGTAAGAAAATTCGGACGACGGAGTCCATTTGGTTACGGAAAACGTAAAAAGAGGGTCTGACCCCATCTGGGTGGCGATTGCGCTCGGGAGCAATCTCGGGGACCGGAGCGCGCACCTGAGTTACGCCATCGACGCCCTCACGCTCGACCTCACCGACATCAAGGTTTCGTCAATTCAGGAAACGAAGCCGCTCGGTGTAGGCGAGGAACACGGTCCCTATCTGAATGCCGTGCTCGTGGGACGGACGACGCTGTCGCCTCGCAATTTGCTGGACCGCCTGCTGGATATCGAAGAAGAGCGGGGAAGGGCGCGGCCCTATCCGATGGCGCCGCGGACGCTCGATCTGGATCTGATTCTCTACGGTAGCTCCACCATCACCGAAGATGGACTGTCGGTTCCGCACCCGCGCTTCCGCGAGCGTGAATTCGTCGTGCGGCCCCTCTCGGAAATCGCGCCGGACATGACCGATCCGGTGACCGGCAAAACGATCGCGCTACTCGTAGCGGAGCGCGACAATCGGGTCTAGCGCCGCAGCCTTCCGGGCAGGGTAGAAGCCGAAGAAGATCCCCGTAACCGCAGAGAAGCCGAACGCCATGGCAATCGCTTGTGCGGGCACGGCCGTCGGGAACTGCCAGATGCGCGTAGCGAGATCGGCCATACCGAAGCCCAGCGCAATGCCGATCCCGCCGCCGAGCAGACTGATCACGATCGCTTCAACGAGAAACTGAAGCAGGACGTCGCGTCCCTTGGCGCCAATCGCCATGCGAATACCGATCTCGCGCGTACGTTCGGTCACCGAGACCAGCATGATGTTCATGATGCCGATGCCGCCGACGATCAGGGAGACCCCGGCGATGCCGGCGAGCAGGTTCGTCATCGTGTCGACCGTTGCGGTCCGGATATCGGCGATCTCCTGCTGCGTGCGGATCGTGAAATCGTCAGGGTCGCCAGACACGAGCTTGTGCTGCGAGCGCATGACCACGGCGATGGCGTCGGCTACGCCGGTGACGTCATCGGCGCTCGCCGCGGAAATCGTGATGTTCTGAATGTTCTGCTGTCCCTGCAGCCGCTTTTGAACGGTGGTGAAGGGCGCGAAAATCGTGTCGTCCTGGTCGTTGCCCATCGCCGCCTGCCCCTTGGTGTCCATCATCCCGATTACCTTGAAGGGCTGATTGCGGATCCGGATCACCTGGCCCGTCGGATCGACTTCAGGGCCGAACAGCTGCTCGCTGACCGTCTTTCCAAGCACCGCCACCTTTGCGGCGCCGCTGACGTCCTGAGGGCTGAAGAACACGCCGTACTTCACCGGCCACTGGCGAATGAGCGGGAAGTCGACGTCCGTGCCTTCGAGCCGCGTAGACCAGTTCTGGTTGCCGGCGATGACCTGCGCGCGCAGATTCACTCCCGGCGCGATGTATTGAACGTTGGGGACCTCTTTTTTGATCGCCTCGACGTCTTCGATCTTCAGGCTCGATGCCGCACCGACGCCGCCGCGCACGCCGCCCATCGTGAAATTGCCGGCCATGACGGTCACCATGTTCGTGCCGCCCGCCTTGATCTGCTGCTCAATCGCGGCCTGCGCGCCGCTGCCGAGCGCCACCAGCGTGATGACGGCCGACACGCCGATGATCATGCCGAGCATCGTCAACGATGTGCGCATCTTATTGCGCGCGAGCGCCTTGAGTGCGATGCGGGTTGTCATTACGGGCGACATTAGTGAACCTCAAACCTAAAATCTAAGAACTACGATCTAAGAACTTGGTGTCACGCTATGCAATCGCTGGCATCGACGCGAGCTCGGTTTCCGCGTGGCGTCTCTTCGCGACGAGCTGATTACCAACGATGCGGCCGTCCCTGAATGCGACCACCCGTGTCGCGTATTCGGCGATGTCCGGCTCATGTGTGATGAGCAGAACGGTGATGCCCTGCTCCGTGTTCAGACGCTGAAAGATTCCCATCACTTCGACGCTGGTGCGCGAGTCGAGATTGCCTGTCGGCTCGTCGGCAAGAATCAGGGACGGCTGATTGATCAACGCGCGCGCAATCGCGACGCGCTGCTGCTGTCCGCCCGACAGCTGATTCGGATGATGATGCGCGCGTTCCGACAGGCCGACGGATTTCAGCGCCGCCATCGCCCGCGCGTGCCGTTCCGCCGCCTTCATCGCCTTGTCGGTGTAGAGCAGGGGCAGCTCGACGTTGTCGAGCGCCGACGTTCTCGCCAGCAGATTGAATCCCTGAAACACGAAGCCGATCTTGTTGTTGCGCACCTCGGCAAGCTCGTTGCGGCTGAGCTTGGCGACGTCGCGCCCGTCGAGAAAATACTGGCCGCTGGTCGGGTGGTCCAGACAGCCGAGAATGTGCATCAATGTGGACTTGCCGGACCCGGATGGGCCGGTTGCCGCGACGAACTCTCCCGGCTCGATATCGAGCGACACCCCGCGAAGCGCGTGGACCTTCACTTCGCCCACGTCGTAGGTCTTGACGAGGTCGCGAACGGAGATGACCGGCATTACTGACCTCGGCCACCGCCACGGTTGCCGCCGCCGCCACCGAAGCCCCCCTGGCGCCCGCCGCCAAGTCCGGGGAACGCAGCCCCGCCCTGTGGCGTCGGCGTCTGGCGTACCGCGCCGGTGATGACGCTGGTGACCACTTCCGTGTCTTCTGAAACATCGCCGTCGAATGCCTGAATGAGCTCGGTCTGCTGTCCGTCGGTGATGCCCAGTCTCAGGCGGACGCGCTGCAGCTTGCCGCCCGCGTTCAACCACACCTGGCCGAACGACTCCGTCGCCACCAGCGGCGCAAAGAGCGCGTCGAACGTCGTCGCTCCGGCAGCGGGCGTTGGCGCAGTGCGCGAGGTATTTTGACGCGGCCGATTCGCCGTGCCGGCACCTTGACCGCGGCCGCCTGCTGCTTGCGCCGAAGCAGGCGCCTCGGCCTCGCCGGGAGGAGTGAACCCGCGCGCGCGCATCCGTTCGAGAGCCCGCTCGCGCTCTTCAGGCGTCATCGCCGCCAATCGCTCTGCGAGGTTCCCACGGCCGCGCCGGCCGCCGCCTTCGCGAGCCGCGCCGTCTTCCGTCTGCACCGAAGCTTGACTGCCTTCTGCCCGGCCAGCGGATGACGGCTGCGCCGCCGGCTTTTCTGTTGTCGTCCGGGTTTGCGCCCGCACGGTTGCCGCGGCCTGCGGCGCTGCCTGGCTGCTGCTGAGCCGTGGGCGCTGGAGCAGGTTGGGGAGCGCGTGTGTCGGGGCCCGTCCCGGCGCCACGTCCACGGCCTCCGCCGGCCGGCGGCGGCGTCTGTCCAAGCGCGGTGAAAATCTCGGCGGTCGGACGGAAGCGCAAAGCGCCGTTCGGTACGCGAAGGACGTCAGCGCGGCGCGCGATCTCGATGTTCACGTTCGCCGTCATCCCGGGCTTCAGCTTCAGCTCGGGGTTCGGCACGTCGATGACGGTCTGATATGTCACGACGTTCTGCACGGTCGTCGGCTGCAGGCGCACCTGCGTCACATTGCCTACGAACTCCTCCGTCGGAAACGCATCGACCCGGAATCTCACGATCTGACCCGGGCGGATTCGGCCGACGTCCGACTCGTCGAGGCTCGCAAGCACTTGCATCTTGGTCAGGTCGGCGGCGAGCACGAACAACGTCGGCGCCGACATGCTGGCGGCGACGGTCTGGCCCACGTCGACGTTGCGCGAGATGACGAGCCCGTCGATGGGCGACTCGATGACGGTGTGTTGAAGGTTGACCTCATTCTGACGCAGCGATGCCTCCGACTGCGTCACCCCAGCCTGCTGCGATCGCAACTGCGCTTCGGACGACCGCACCGCCACCTCCGCCGCTTCGAGCTCCGTCTGCGCGATCAGCTTTTTCTCCGACAGCTCGCGTGCGCGGTTGAGCTTCGTCCGCGAGTCGTCGAGCGCCACGCGAAGCCGCTCGAGGTCGGCCTGCGCGCGAATCAGGTTGGCGCGCGCCTGCTCAATCTGCGTGGCGAACAGCGAAGGATCGAGACGCGCCAGGACCTGGCCCTTCCGGACCAGCGAGTTGAAGTCGGCGTTCAGCTCGCGGATCGTTCCCGACACCTGCGTGCCGACCTGCACCGTTGTGACCGCCTGCAGCGCGCCCGTGGCACCGACCATTTCCGCGAGGTCGCCACGAGTGACCCGAGCGGTGTTGATGGTCGGGGGGACTGGCTTCTGCGTGTAGCGGTAATAGGCGTAGCCGCCGCCCGCGAGGATGGCCAGGGCGCCGGCGATGAGTAGTAGTTTTCGCATCAATACCTAGTTTGACGCCGCGCGCGCCTGTCTCGTTCGACGCGCCCTTGTGAAACTTTGGTGACAGCGAGGGCAGGGTTAATGGGACGCCGCAGGCTCCTGATGCGGCCGCTTCCGCCACAGGCCCGAGAGTCCCTCCTCGAACAGCGTATACACCGTCGGGACGAACACGAGCGTGATGAAGGTGGACGTCAAAAGGCCGCCGATGACGACGCGGGCCAGCGGCACCTGCAGTTCGCTGCCTTCGCCGATTCCCAACGCCATGGGCACGAGCCCGAGCATCGTGGCAATCGACGTCATCAGAATCGGCCGCAGTCTCGTGCGGCCGGCCACTTCGACGGCTTCGCGGAGTTCCATCCCGTCGCGGCGCCGGAGGATGTTGGTGTAGTCCACCAGCAGGATGGCGTTGCTGACGACGATGCCGGCCAGCATGATGACGCCGAGATACGCCTGCAAGTTGAACGACGTGTTCGTGAGGTAGAGCGCCAGCACCACGCCCAGGGCCGCCGTCGGCACCGAGAACATGATGATGAACGGATCGCGCAGCGACTCGTACTGCGACGCCATGACCGCGTAGACGAGGATCAGCGCCAGGATCAGCACCAGCCGCAGTTCGTCGAACGTTTTCTGCTGCTGCTCGATCTCGGCGCCGAAGCCGATCGAAAACTGCTGCGGCCGGCTGATCTCAGGCAGGCGCAGGTTGACCGCCGCGACAGCCTCGCTCAACGGGATCTCCGGTTCGGCGCTGACCGAGACAATGCGCTCCTGGTTCTTCCGATCGATCTGGCTGGGACCGAGTTGCGACTCAATCTTCATGACGTTCTTGACCGACATGGAGATGCCGCCGCCGGTGTTGACCATGACGTCGTTGACATCGGACTAACTGCTCACGATCCTCGATGCGCAGGCGAACGATGATCGGATATTCGTATCCGCCCTGGCGGAACTGCGCGGCCGTCGTCCCCGCCACGTTGGTGCGGATTGTCTGCGCCACGGTCGTGGTGTTCAGGCCGAATAGTGCGGCTTTCGGCCGGTCGACCTGCACCGCGAGCTCGGGCCGTGCCTCTTCGCGGCTCAGCCGCGGATCCGCGATGCCAGGCGTGCTTTGCAGCATGTCCTGCACATCCTGCGCGATGCGGCGGGCCGCGTCGAGATCTTCACCCCGGATTTCCACGGCCATGCGGCCCTGGTCCCCGCCAATGCCGCCCGACATCAAGCGGTTGATCTGGTTGTTGCCGCCGCCGGAATTCGCTCGCACGATGACGCCGGGAATGCCCGACAACTGGCGGCGTAAATCGAACGCGATTTGATCGCTGGATCGAGTGCGTTCGTCCTTACCCACCAGGTAGATTCCGATGCGACCCCGGCTCGTCCCGCCGCCGAACATGCCGCCGCCGCCACCGCCGCCGCCGGATCCGGCGCTGGCGATGATGGTCGTGGCTTCGGGCACGAGCTGCTGTATCGATTGTTCGAGGCGAGACATGATGGCATCGGTGCGCTCGATGCGCGTTCCGGCGGCGAGCTCTGCCGACACCTCGACCACGCCTTCGTCGGTCTGGGGTGCGAGCTCGGTATTGAGCAACGGAAACATCATGACCGCGGCGACAACCGACGCAGCGCCCACGCCGATGACGATCGGCCGATGCGCCAGTGCCTTGTGCAGGAACCGTCGATAGGCGTCATCCATCCCATCCAGGAAGCTCTCGCTCCATGTGAACAGCTTTCCACCGAGACCTCTCCGCTCTTCCACCGGCGCTGGCAGCTTGAGCAGATACGCGCAGAGCACCGGCACGAGCGTCACGGCGACGAGCAGCGACATGAGCAGCGAAAAGATCACGACCACCGACAGCTGCTTGAACAGGATGCTCGAAATGCCCGTCAGGAAGAGGAGCGGCACGAACACCGCGATGTGCGTCAGAATCGACGCCACGATTGCGCTCCACACCTCTTCCGATCCTTCAATCGCCGCCGTGACGCGATCTTTGCCGTGCTCCATGTGCCGGTAGGCGTTTTCGAGGACGACGATCGCGGCATCGACGACCATGCCTATGCCCAGTGCAAGCCCGCCGAACGTCATGATGTTCAGCGTGTATCCGTTGAAGTAGAGCAGGGCGAACGTGCCGACCACCGAAATCGGAATCGATGTGCAGACGATGAGCGTGGAGCGGAAGCTCCTGAGGAAGCAGAAAATAATCAGCGTGACCAGCCCGGCGCCGATGAGCGCGTGCTCCTGCACGGAATGGATCGATCGGTTGATGTAGATCGCGCTGTCGTCGAGGACGTTCAGCTTGATGTTCGGCATCTCCAGATTGATGCGGTCGATCTCGGCCCTGACGCCATCGGAGATCTGCACGGTATTGGTGCCGGACTGTTTCTGCACCGACAAGCGCACGCCGGGGCGGCCGTTGACGCGAAGCAGCGAACGGATGTCTTCCGTCGTGTCCTTCACCTCGGCGACGTCGCGGATGTAAATCGGCACGCCATTGCGCGTCATCAGAACCAGGTTCCGAATCTCATCGAGGCTCTGGAATTGCGACTGGCTCCGGAGCAGATACGTCCTGTCTCCCTGGTTCACCTCGCCCAGCGGCGTGTTTTCGTTCTCGGTACGGAGCAGCGTGACGACGCGCTCGACCGGCAGATCCAGCGCCGCGATTTTCTCTTTTGACAGCTCGACGTGGATTTGGCGCCGCAGGCCGCCGTTGGTCGTCACGGCGGCGACACCGTTGACGCGCTCGAGGCGCGGGCCGAGCTGGTTCTCGGCGATCTCACGAAGCGTGACGCGATCGTAGTTGCCCTCGATGCCGAGGCTCATGATCGGCATCGCGTTCGAGTCCTGGCGGAAGATCGTGAGCGCCTCGGCGTCTTCCGGCAGGCGGCCGCGCACGCGGTCGAGGCGCGTCCGCAGGTCGTCCATCGCTTCGCTCAAGTCCGTGCCCCAGGCAAACGACAGGCGGACCACGCTGGAACCTTCCTGCGACGACGAATTGATCTGCTCGAGGCCGGCAACGGCGCCAACAGCCTGCTCGATTGGCCGCGTGAGCAGCTGCTCGATCTCCTGCGGGCCGACGCCGGGATATCTGACGATGACACTGACCGTCGGATAGGTGACGTCGGGCAGCAGGTCGACCGGCAGTCGGGTGAGCGAAATGCCGCCCAGCAGGATGATGATCCCGCTGATCATGAACATCGTGACGGGGCGTGCGATGGCGACTCGAGGGATGCTCATTTGATCTCCAGAGTCCGGCTAAAGCCGGACACGACTTGCCCGTGATGGTCCGGCTAAAGCCGGACACTACGTAGGTGTTACTTGCCGGGCTGCTGCGCCTGGTTTGCGTTCACTTGTCCGCCGCCGCCCTGACGTCCACCGCCTTGACGTCCACCGCCGGCGCGGCCGCCACCGCCGCCGCGCTGGCCGGCCAGGACGATGCGATCGCCCGCACGAAGCGCAGCCGCACCGGTCGAGATCACACGCTGACCGTCGCTGACCCCTTGCATGATCTCAGTGACGTCCTGCTGCTCTATGCCGATGGTGACGGGCGTAAACACCGGCTTTTCTCCATCAGGAATCCACACGCCGAGCTTCCCTTGCTGATCGACAATCGAAGCGGTGGGTACGACCAGCGCGTTCAGATGACGCTCGACCGTAAAGCGCACGCGCGCGTACATGCCGGGCTTCAATCGATAGCCGGGATTCGGAATCTCGATCTCCACCTGAGCCGTGCGCGTGGCTGGATCGAGAATCGGCGCGACGCGCGCGACGCGCCCCGCAAATGTTTCGCCCGGATACGCGTCCACTTCCGTTTCGGCCGCTGTTCCTTGCGCAATTCGCCGGAGATCGCGTTCGACGACGTTAATCACCAGGCGGACGGTGCGGATATCGACGACCGAGATGAAGGACGTGTTGACGCCGACGCTGGCGCCTGGATCGAGCAAGCGCTTGCCGACGAACCCGTCCACCGGCGATGTGATGACGGTGTTGGCGAGGTTGATCTTGAGCTCGTCGAGCCGCGCCTTGGACTGTGCCATCTGCGCCTGTGCCAATTCGAGCTGGGCGACGGCCGCCTGATAACGCGCGTCGGTGTCGTCGAATGTCTGCCGCGGCAGCAGGTCGCGCTCGTACAGGCTGCGTGAGCGGTCGAGGTTGTTCTGCGCCAGCTTCAGGTCGGCCTGCCGCTGACGAATCGTGGCCTGCGAGACGTTGTAGGTGGCCTCAGCCTGATTGATCTGCTCGACCAGCTCGCGGTCTTCAATCTTCGCGATTGCCTGTCCACGGCGCACGGGATCTCCGAGCTTCACGTAGACCGCATCCAGACGGCCCTGCGCCCGCGGCACTGCGTCAACAGTGGCGGCACCGATGAGGTTGCCAACCACCGTGACGGTATCGATCATGTCTTTCTTCGTGACTGGTATGACCTCGACGGTTATCGGCGGACGCGGACCACGACCGCCGCCGCCCATACCGCCCATCCCGCCGCCGCCCATGCCGCCCCCGCCGCCCTGCGGACGGTTCTGGCGCTGTTCTCTCGCTGCATCCTGGTCGGCAGCGCTTGCGGCGCGGTCGCCGGCAAAGTAGTACACGGCTGCGCCGACGACGACGATGAGCAGGAGAGCGATGATGCCGTATTTACGCATAATGAAAACTGGGAACCTCTCTCAGCGCGCGCCCGCTTGCTGGACGCGGTCGGTACTCGACGAGTGCTTTCCGATAATTGAGCAGCGCGCGCAGCTCCGAGTTCTGCGCCTCGCGAAGGTCGCGCTGCATCTGCACGACCTGATAGTTGTTCGACATGCCCACTTCGAACCGGCTCATCTCGGCGTCGAGCCGGCGCTGCGACAGCTCGCGGGCGGCGCGGGCGGCCGCCAGCCCCTCGACGCTGTTGGTCACCTGGAGCGCCGCGTTGCTGACCTCGGTCGCCACCGTCAGCTCGCTGGCGCGAATCTGCGCCTGGTTCTGCTGAATGAGCAGCCGCGTGCGCGCGGCCTGCGCTTCGGCCGCGTTGCCGCCAATCGGGTAGTTGACGTTGAGTGCGAACTGCCAGTTGGGGTAATCGCGGCCCCAGAGCGACGACATGGCGTTGCCGTAGCCACCGTCGAAAAGAATGCCGTCGCGCCGCTGGTCGAGTCCACCGCCCACCAGGTTCCACTGCGTGCCGCCCAGTCCGGAGGCGCCATACGAGACGAGCGCGTCGACGTCAGGAAGCGACGAATCGCGCTGCGACTTGAGCAGCACGTTGTTCGCGTCGTAGTTGTTGCGGGCAATCTGCAGGTCGGTGCGCTGCTGGAGCGCCGCGCGGACGGCGGCTTCCAGGTCGATGGCCACGGCCTGATAGTCGGGCCTGTCGACCGGCTCGATGTGCTGCGACCAGAGCGGGTCGTTCGTGCCGCTCACGATCAGCCGCTTGAGCGCGAGCTCCGCCGTGCGCATCGTCGCGGTGGCCGTGGTCAGCGCCTGCTGGCGCGTCGCCTCTTCGGCTTCGGCCTGCACGACGTCCATCGGCGCCATCGTCCCGACCTCGACGCGAATCTTGTTGTCGCTCAAGAGCTTCGACGCGAGCGACAGCGACTCCTTGGCGACTTCGACGGCCTGAATCGTGAACACGTAATCCCAGTACGCCGCACGGACAGCGGCCAGCGTGTTTGTCGTCCGCGCCCTGAGATTCAGCTCGGCGTTGTCGCGGTTGATGACCGTCGTCTGCATCTGTTGACGGGTTTGATCGATGCGGAACCCACGTAACAGTGGCTGGGTGTAGTTGAACAGATAGCTGTTGTTGTACTGCGGGTCGAACCGGGCCAGCTGATCCGTCGGCGAGACGATCCTGGCATTGTTGAAAGTAAACGAATAGTTGCCGCCGCCCCACTTCACGTTCTGCAGAAAGCCCGAGTTGTAGGTCATTGTCGACACGTTCGGGGCGCCGGGGTTCAGCAGGTTGGTCGGCGGACGCACGTTGTCGCGCCGGCCGAGCGTCGAGGTGGCCACGGGCTTGTAGTTCGCGTTGAGCGACGCGAGCGTGAAATCGAACGTCTGCGGGTTGAGCCGCTCGACCTGAATCTCGATGTTGTTCTCCATCGCCCGGCTGACGGCATCTTCGAGCGTCAGCGCCGTGCTGGCCGCGCCGGCTGTTTCCTGCGCGCGCACCCGCGTAGCTTCGAGACCCTGCGCGTAGCGCTCGACAGCCTGTTTGACGAGATCGTCCGTACGCGGACTATTGGAAACCGGTGTCTGCGCGTGCGCAGCACCGGCGATAAAAACGAATGACGCCGCCGTTACAAGCTTTCTTCCCAACATCACGAGCTCCATCAAATAAGAAAAAAGATCTATTTACGGTTCCGCTCAGCTTCGTGACGCTTCGCGATGGCATCGAGCCCTCGGCGCTGGTCCGGAGTGAGCACACTATGAATGCGCACGAGCATCGTCGTCCGCTCTTTGCTGATTGAATACCTCGCCATCTCGAGCCGCTCGGCTGCTTTCAGCAGCTCGCGCTGGCTCACGCTCGGACGCTCCATCAGAGCGCGGAAGTCGCTCTGCGCGCGGTCGAGATCTTCCTTGTCGGCCTTGAGCCGGGCGAACGACGTCTGGACGATCTCGTTGATCTGGGCAGACTGTTCCGGCGTGAGCCTTAGTTCCTGGATATACCGCTCGGTTTTCCACCAGTTCGACGGCGGCCGCGGAGCATGAACCGCCGACTTGTCCTGCTGGTTGGAGCCGGCTTCGAGCCGGGCAGCCAGGCCGGTGGGCATAGCGAGCCCCCACACTGCGATCGCGATGAGAATAATTTGCATGAAGTTACCTCTGCCGACGACTAAACCCAAATACGACGGTGACATACAGGTCGTTTACCCAGACCGCCTACGCTTTGGGTCGGGAGGACGGGTTGCAGAGGGCCGACAGGCGCAAAGCGGCCGTGCCAACCAGGTTATCGGGGGTCGAGGCCCCCGAAGTAAGCCCGATGGCCAGCTGACCTTCGGCCGGTAGCCAGCCGGTCGCGCGGAGCTCTTCTTTGCCCCCGGCGGGCCGGTAGCGGATGGCGTCGGCCGACTCGAGGCATTCGGGGTCGGCAATATGGTAGGTGGGCACCGTCTGAGCGCAGATGCGGGCAAGGTTGCACGTATTGCTGCTGTTATACCCGCCGATGACGACCATCAGGTCTATCCGCTTGTCCTTGAGCAGGTTGACCACCGCGTCCTGCCTGTCCTGGGTGGCGCTGCAAATCGTGTCGAACGCGCGGAATTGCGCCTCCATGCCGTCCGGGCCGTAACGGTCGGCCATCGCCTGTCGGAACAGGTCCTGCACCTCCAGGGACTCAGACATCAGCATCGTCGTCTGGTTCGCCAGTCCGATCAGCTGTAAATGGCGGTCGGGATCGAATCCCGGAGACGCCGCGTCGCGAAATCGTGACATGAACGCCGTCGCATCGCCGCCGCGCCGGATGTAGTCGCAGACTATCTTCGCTTCCTCGAGATTCAGGACGACGAGATAGTGGCCGTCACGATATTCGAGGGCCTGCGAGGCCGTCGCCTGCGTCTCTTCGTGCCACACCTTGCCGTGAATGATCGAGGTGAAACCGTCCTGCGCGTAGCGTTTGACGTTCTTCCAGACGTTGAGGACGGAGCCGCAGGTCGTGTCGACCATGACACAGCCCGCCGCGGTGAATTGCCGCATCTGCGCCGTGGTGACGCCGAACGCAGGGAGCACGACCACGTCCTGGGGCCCCAGGGGCTGACTGTCGGCCGATTTGTCGCTCAGAAATTCGATGCCCTTGTCGCGCAGCCGGTCGTTGACATGGGGATTGTGAATGATCTCGCCTGTCAGGAAGACGCGGCGATCAGGGAAGCGCTCCCGCGTCTGATACGCATAATCGACGGCGCGGTCGACCCCATAGCAGAACCCGAATTCGCGGGCGAGATGAATCGTCAGCCGGCCCGACCGGTACTGATAGTCGTCGGCCTTGATGCGTTCGACCAGATCGCTGTGATAGTTCTGGTTGAGCTCGGCCGCGACCGCATGTTTCAGATCGAGGCCTTTGCGAAATACGAGCGAGGAAGTGGACATGCTGGGAAGCCGCGGTTCCTAAATCCCGAGCGCAGCGGAGGAAATCACCGCGGATAGCTCGCTTCGCGGATCTCCACCGGCGTCGTCATCGCGTCGATCGCGATCAACTCTGTTGCCCGCGAGCCCATCAACGCATCGTCGATCTCGGAGAGGAACTGCTCCTCGCGCAGCTCCGCGGCGGTCTGCCACGCCACGGCCGGCGTGCGGACGGGCTGCTGAACCGCGGCTCCCATCGCCGCGTAGTGCGTGCGGCGGTCGAGCGCGAAACCGAGGAACATGCCGGCGGCGAGGCCTGCGGCTGCTGCTGCGGCGACCCACCGCCGCGCGGGGCCAAGGAGACGATGTGATACCGGATGGATTGCCGGTCTGTGTGGGAACGCCACCACTTCCGCGGGATGGTCGCGGCGCTCGATGCGCCGCAGAATGCGATCGCGCTGATCGTGGAGCCGCTCGGCGGTAAATGCCTGATCGGCTTCCGAGATGGCTTCCCCGCGTACGTGATCGAGCGTGCGCATGACCTCGTCGAACCGAGACTGACACTGCTGGCACGAGGGGAGATGCGGGTCTTCGCCGCCAAGCACGTATGCTTCGAGCAGTTGGTCGTCGGTGAGATGGCTGCCAGTCATAGATGCACGGGATGTGAAACGGTTGTCAGATCGCATGGCGCTGTCCTTCCATGGCCGTGCGCAGCTTACGAATCGCGCGGAACAAGTGAACCCTTACAGTCGATTCGTTCAGGCCGGTCATGGCGGCGACGTCGCGCGTCGAGTGATCGGCGTAGTGACACAACATGAATACGAGGCGCTGCCGGTCGGGCAGCTTCCGCACGGCGGCGATCACCTGCTCGCGCCACTCGCGCGCCAGCAACTGCGCCTCGGGCGAGCGATCGGCCTTCCGCGTCGCGTGTTCGATCGTGTGCTGGTCGCGGCGGCTCGTATCGGCGGCGGACACCAGCCAGCGCGAGCGGCGCGTCCGGGCTTTCTGCCGATCGAGGCAGCCGTTGATGAGGATTCGCGTGAGCCATACTTCGAACGACAGATTCCGCTGGAACGACGCGATGTGCGTATAGGCCTTCACGAACGCATCCTGTACCGCTTCGTCGGCCTCGGCCACGTCACGCAGGTAGTGCCATGCAATGCGCGATGCGCGGCGCTGTTGGCGCATGACAATTTGTGCGAACACGTCGCGCGCGCCTTGATCGTTGCCGGCCGAAATCAGATCCTGCACCTGACCTGCGAGCGTCGATTCGGTATCGGCGGGGCGAGTCTGTCCGGGCGCGGGAGAGTCTTCGCGCGTCGCGTCCCGCGGGGAAGCCGGAAGGGCGGAGCCGCCAGCCGTCATCGGATCGTGCCTACTCATCTATACGACTACGCTGGCCTTTCATTTACAGGCGGTTAGGGGGTTTTGGGGCCGGAAACCTGATGCATTGATGATAGCATCCACCGGTGGGATTTGAACCCGTAATCGGGCTCGAAATACACGCCCGCCTGCTCACTGAGACCAAGATTTTCTGCGGCTGCAGCACGCGGTTCGGCCACGCCCCGAATACCAATGTCTGTCCGGTCTGTCTGGGCTTTCCGGGCGCGCTGCCGGTCCTCAACCGGCGGGCAGTCGATTTTGCCGCCAAGGCGGCGCTTGCCCTCAACTGCGAGGTCCAGGAACGCTCGATTTTTGCCCGGAAAAACTACTTTTACCCCGATCTGCCCAAGGGATACCAGATCTCCCAATACGAGCTGCCGCTCGCCACCCGCGGCGCCCTCGAATATTCGGCCGGCGGCCGGGCCAAACGCGTGCGGATTACCCGCGTGCACATGGAAGAAGACGCCGGCAAGTCGCTGCACGAGGGGTTCCCCGATTCCGACCGCAAGACCTACCTCGACTTCAACCGCAGCGGGACTCCGCTCATCGAAATTGTGACCGAGCCCGACCTGCATTCGGCCGCCGACGCGGCCGAGGCGTTCCGCCGGCTCCGGGAGATTCTGATATCCATCGGCGTAAACGACGGCAACATGGAGGAGGGGAGCCTCCGGTGCGACGCCAACGTCTCGGTGCGGCCCGAAGGCGCAACCCGGCTGGGCACGAAAGCCGAGGTCAAGAACATCAACTCGTTCCGCTATCTCGAAAAGGCGCTCGAATACGAGATCGAGCGTCAGACGGAGATCGTCGAGCAGGGCGGCACGATCGTGCAGGAGACGCGGTTGTGGGACGCCGCGGCGCGGGAGACGGTGTCGATGCGCAGCAAGGAAGACGCGCATGACTACCGTTACTTTCCTGAACCCGATCTGCCGCCGGTGCAGATGACGCCCGAGCGTATCGCGCAGATTCGCGAGTCCGTCTCTGAGTTGCCCGAGGCGCGGCGTCAGCGCGTCATGGTGGAATACGCCTTGTCGGAGCTCGAGGTCAATGCGCTCGAAAACACATCGCTGACGGCGCTGTTCGAAGAGACGGCCCGCGCCTCCGGCAACCCGCGCGCCGCGTTCAACTGGGTCTCGGGCGAAGTCGCGCGCAAGCTGAACGAACTGGGCGAGCGGTTCGACCGCGCGCGCATGCCGGCCGCCGCGCTCGCCCGATTGATTGCCCTGGTGGATAAATCGATCATCAGCGCGTCGATCGGGAAGACGGTCTTCGAACGCATGTATGACACCGGCCGCGTGGCCGACGACATCGTCGCCGCGGACGGGCTGGCGCAGATCGGCGACGAGGACGCGATCTTGTCGAGCGTCCGCACGGTGATCGCCGCGAACCAGGATGCGGTCTCGCAGATTCGGAACGGCAAGACGGGGACCTTCGGGTTCCTGGTGGGCCAGGTGATGAAGGCGACAGGCGGCAAGGCGAACCCGAAACTGGTGAATGAGCTCTTGCGTCGCGAACTACAATTAAGCGCTTGATCGAAACCCACAATCTTTCGAAGCTCTACAGCCGCGGCGTGTACGCGCTCGCGATCTCTCGATTCGCATCGAAAAAGGGGAGTGCGTCTTCTGTACCAAGCCGATCCACGCCGCGGTGGAAGCGCTGGCCACGACGGCCGCGCAGCTCCCGGGCGTTGCCGACATTCGCTACGATCGCCAGTGGATTCGAACGGCTGATGCACGCCGGAGCACGAGAGAAATTGCGGACTGAGGATGAAGATTCGATGAAATTTCGTTGACACGCGCACGCCTGCTTCGTAGACTGGATTTACCCCTAGATGACGCAGCCGAAGGCACGGCCCGGGTCCAATCTGACCGATTTTTATCGGGAAGAGTTCCTCAAGCATCGACGCTGTCTCGAGCAGCAACGCGAGTACTACTCAGACAGCGCGATCATGCCCGTCGAAGCCGCCCTCACACGTATTCTTTCCCAGCTCGATCGTCTTTCAACCAAACAGGACGCCGACCAGTTCGTCAGCGGGCTCCTTCGCAAGTTCAACGTGGTCACCGGCCTTTCGCGCTGGACCGATCCGAAGAACCTTCACTGAGACCTCGACTCTGTCGAAGTTCCGCCAGGATTTTCTCACTATCGCGCGCGGCGCCATCGACGCCGCTTCGCCGCAGCATCTGATCGATCGAGCCATCCTGGATCCGGCGATCGCGCCGCTCCTGGCGAAGCCCCTGCGGGTGATCGCTGTCGGCAAGGCTGCGCCGTTCATGGCGGGCACTTTCGCGCGGCTCGCCGGCGATCGCATTCGCGACGGCATCGTCATCGGTACGCATCTTCCCATCGACTTGCCTGTGCGGCTCGAATGGATTCCGTCCAGTCATCCGCTGCCCGACGAGCGAAGCGTGGCCGCGGGACGCCGCGCGCTCGAGGTGGCTCGCCGTACCGATCCCGGGGAGACGCTCGTCGTGCTGCTCTCGGGTGGTGCGTCGGCTTTGATGGCGGTCCCAGCGGGGAACCTCACGCTCGAAGACAAGCGCACCGCGGTCAACGCCTTGCTGAAGGCGGGTGCCGACATCACCGCGCTCAACACGATTCGCAAACATCTGTCTGCGGTCAAAGGAGGCCGGCTGGCTGCGGCCGCTGCCGGCCCGACGGTGTGTCTCGCGATCTCCGACGTCGTGGGCGATGACCTCAGTGTCATCGGTTCGGGGCCGACGGTGCCGGACCCGTCCACGTTTCGCGACGCATGGGACTATGTCGAGCGGTTCGGGGTCGAGGGCCTGCTCACCAGCGCGGCGACGAACTATCTGCGCGCCGGTCTCGAAGGAAAGATCGACGAGACACTGAAGGCGGGCGACCCACGCTGCGAACGGTCCGTTACGAAGGTGATCGGCGGCCGCTTTAACGCGATGGCCGGCGCCGCCGACACGGCCCGCGCGCTTGGCTACGACGTCGCGACGATCGATGATCCAGTGGTCGGTGACGCGCGCACGATGGGCCCCGTCGTGCTCGAGCGCGCCCGCGCGCTCGCCGCCGGACGCGCCAGGCCACTGGCGGTCATCGCGAGCGGTGAAACGACAGTCAAAGTCGTCGGCCGCGGGAAAGGCGGCCGTAATCAGGAAATCGCGCTTTCCGTCGCAACGGCGCTCGCGCAGGAAGCGCAAGAAATCGCGGTCGGCAGCATCGGAACGGACGGCATCGACGGCCCGACGGATGCCGCCGGCGCGTATTCCGATACGACCACGATTGCCCGTGCACGCGAGCAGGCGCTCGATGCGGGCGCGTACCTGGCCGACAACAACGCGTATGCATTCTTCCAACAGCTTGGCGACTTGATCGTCACCGGACCCTCGACGACGAACGTCGGCGACCTGCAGGTCGTTCTGTTTCGCTAACGCGAATCCCCAATCCCCAATCCTCAATTTTCAATTTTCAATTTTCAATTCCTGCCCCCCCACTTCCGACTATATTCACGTTAATGCTGTCTCGAGAACAGATCGTCCAGTCGCTGCGCGACAAGGTTACGCATCCGGCAACACCGCGCGAATTAATCCGCATCTTGAAAGTGCCGCGCGAAGAGCGGGCAACGTTCCGCCGTCTGTTGAAGGCGCTTGTCAGCACGGGCGAGCTGGTCCAGACGAAAGGCGAACGCGTCGGCCTCCCCGAAAAAATGGACCTCGTCGTCGGGCGCCTGCAGACGCATGCGAGCGGTTTTGGATTTGTCGTTCCCGACAAGTCGGACGGCGATGCGCCTGATGTCTATGTCTCCGCCGGTAACGTCAAAGAAGCGATGCACGGCGACCGCGTGCTTGCGCGCATCGAGCGGCGGACGAGCGACGACCGCGTCGAGGGACGCATCATCCGCGTGATGCAGCGCGGCAATGAGACCATCGTCGGCCGCTTCGACGTGGAGGGCTCGGGCCTCGGGTTCGTGCAGCCATTCGACAAGCGGCTGCTCACCGACGTGCATATCCCGACCGGGCAGTCGGGAGCAGCTGAGCCTGGAGAAATGGTGGTCGTCCAGATCACCACCTGGCCGACGGCGACGCGCGGTCCGGTTGGCAAGGTGCTCGAAGTGCTCGGCGATGTCAACGAGCAGGGCGTCGACACCGAGATCATCATCCGCAAGTTCGGCATTCCCGACGCGCATGGCGAAGCCGCGATCGAAGAGGCCCTCCGCTTCGGCCCCGTCACTGCGAAAGACACGGAAGGACGCACGGATTTCAGAACGACGGTAACGGTGACCATCGACGGAGAGCACGCCCGCGATTTCGACGACGCGATCAGCATCGAGAAGCTGCCGAACGGGCACTACTGGCTGGGCGTGCACATCGCGGACGTCGCGCATTACGTGACCGGAGGTACGGCGCTCGACCTCGAGGGCTACGAGCGCGCCACGTCGGTGTACTTCCCCGATCGCGCGGTTCACATGTTTCCCTCCGAGCTCGCGACTGGAATCTGCAGCCTGAATCCGCAGGTGGACCGTCTCGTGCAGACGTGCCTGATGGAAGTGGACTCGAACGGCTCGGTGGTGCGATCTGAATTTCACGACGGCGTCATCAACACCGCCGCGCGCATGACCTACACAGACGTCAACGCGATTCTCACGGTCAAGCCGCCGGAGCTGATGGAGAAATATCGCGATCTGGTGCCGAAGTTCGAGCTGATGGGGCAGCTGTTTCAGGTGCTGAACACGCGCCGGAAACGCCGCGGGTCGATTGATTTCGATCTGCCCGAGGCGGAAGTGATCCTCGACGATGCGGGCAAGGTTGAATCGATCGTGGAAGCCCAGCGGAACATCGCCCACAAGCTGATAGAAGAGTTCATGCTGCTGGCGAACGAAACCGTGGCGACCTACGTCGAGGGGCGCGGCATGCCGTGCCTGTACCGCATCCACGAGCAGCCCGATCCGTTGAAAGTAGAGGAGTTCGAAGAGTTCATTTCCGGGTTCGGCTACTCGCTGGCCGCGCCTCCCGGCGCCGTGCGGCCGCGGAATTTCCAGCGGCTGCTCGAGAAGCTGCACGGCAAGCCCGAGGAGCGTCCGATTGCGTTTCTGATGCTCCGCACGATGCAGAAGGCGCGTTATGCCGAGCGGAACCTCGGCCATTTCGGCCTCGCCGCCGACTCATATACGCACTTCACGTCGCCGATCCGCCGCTATCCGGATCTGATCGTCCATCGCATGCTCCGGGAGCTGCGTCACAAGGGCATCGATATGGAGCGGGTCGAGGAGCTCGAGGCCGATCTGCCCGAGATGGCCCGCCACTGCTCAGACATGGAGCGCCGCGCCGACGAGGCCGAGCGCGAGCTGGTGCAATGGAAGAAGGTGCGCTTCATGGCCGACAAGGTCGGCGACGAGTTCGTCGGCTACATCACGGGAGTGGCGGCGTTCGGGCTGTTCGTGCAGCTCGTCGAGCACTACGTCGAAGGCCTCGTGCACGTGTCGAGCATGGCGGACGATTACTACCGCTTCCTCGAGAAGAGCCATTCGCTGCGCGGGGAGAACACGCAGAAGGTGTATCAGCTCGGCGATCGCGTCGAGGTGCAGGTCGTGCGCGTCGACATGGAGCGGCGCCAGATTGACCTCGGACTGGTGGAGATTCTTGAAACGGTGAGGGCCGACGAGCGGCGGCGCGGGCCCAGCCACAGCAAGGCGAAGCCGAAACGCGAGCAGCGCAGCCCCGTGAAGCGCCGCAAGCAGCGGCCGGGGCGGCGCGAAAGACAGAAGGGTGGACGAGGACGGCGTTAGCCGTTCTTGTTGTTGTCGTCGCCCTCTTTCATCCCGTCTTTGAAGCTGCGAATCGACTTGCCGATGCCCGTGGCGAGCTGCGGCAGGCGGTTCGCGCCGAAGATCAGAACGACGATGAAGAGGATGATGAAAAGCTCCGGCAAACCAATCCGACCCATTGCTGGCTCCTTGCTGGCTGACTGAAACTGACGTGAAATCTAGCGTCCGTGGGACAAATCGACGCGTCTGATTGTACCAGCAATGCCAGCGAGTACCGATAGATTAACGTGCCAATGCCGCACCCATTGTTAATGGCCCTCTTCCAGGACGTCAGCGCTGCCGCCGGGGCTGCGCGAGAGCTGCATCAACTCGGGTTGGGCGCGGCGGATCTTTCGATCGTCGCCCGCGACCATGCGGCCGAGGAACAAATCGCCCAGCAGATCGACGGCAGCCCGGGGTCGGAAATCGGAGACTCTCCCATGGCGGCGCGTCTCGGCGAGTTGAGTGGGTATGTGCTCGCCGCCATTGCCATCGGCCTTCCGGGCACTGGCGCAGTGGTGGCCGCCGGACCGCTTGCGGCTGAGTTGGGAGAAGTGGCGGGGCACCTTGCCGGCGACCTCAAAGCGGCGCTGGTCAAAGCCGGCGTCCCCGAGGCTGAAGCCGGGCGATGGCGCGCGCAGATCGAGAGCGGCGAGATGATTTTGCTTGGCGCACACGCGCGGGGCGTGGACAGCCGCCGCGTCGAAGCGGCGCTGATGAAACACAGCGCGGGCCCGGTCGTCGCGACCGAGTGGGACGCTGACTGAAAGGCGAGGGTAGATGGCAGTCGAGACAGATACCGGCCGTTTCACCGTGGGCGTGTTTCAGGACATCGCATGGGCGGAGAAGGGCGTCCAGGCGCTCCGCGCACAAGGGATTGCCGTGGAGGCGTTGTCGATCATCGGCAAAGCCTCGCCAGAGATGTCGGCGTTCATCGAGCAAGCCCTCGGAGGGCCACAATCGTTCGAGATTCACGATCTCGGCCCCGCGGTGGGGCGCGGCCCGCTGGTCGCCGCCCTGCAGGGTAGCGATCAGGGGCTGACGAAAGCCGGCATTGCCGGCACGATGCGCCGCGTCGGATTCCAGCAGCATGACGGCCGGATTTTTCATGTCCTCACAGGCCGTGGTGGTGTGCTGGTGGCAATCCACAGTGAGCCCCGGGCCGCCGATGCCCTCGCTGTGCTGCACTCCTATGGTGGCGGCAACGCCGCGATTGGAGCCTGGACAGGACGGGTCTGAGAATTCGTGCGGAGTACGGAACTACATTTGCCGACTTGCACCTCGCCAGACGAGGGCGCAGAATAGGATCTGGCTCGCAATTCCCATTACATGAGTGATCTTCGCATAGACGCACCGGCGGAAGTTCGATTCCTGTTTCAGGAGTCGCGGAAGCGTTCGGGCGGCTCCCTTGCCGTTTCGCTGGGAGTCCACGCCGTTCTGTTCGCGCTCGCGATCTGGGTTGCGCGCCATCCATCGGTGGCGCCCGCCGCGAATGCGGCATTCAACGATCTCAGCGATCAGATCGTCTGGCTCGACGTCGCTGGTCCCGGCGGCGGCGGTGGCGGCGGTGGAAACGAGAGGCCCGAGCCCATCAAGAAAGCCGAGCTGAAAGGTGAGGACAAGCTGACCGTTCCGGTCGCGAAACCAGTGGACATTCAGCCGCCCAAGGAAAAGCCGCCGGAAGATCCGATGCAGAACCTCACCATTCCCGCGCAGACGCTCGCGTCGGCCGACCTGGCGCAAGCCGGAGCGATGGAGGGAATCCCGTCCAGCGAATCGCTGGGGCTCGGCCGTGAGGGTGGTGCGGGAACGGGCGTTGGCACGGGTATCGGTCCCGGCCAGGGCTCGGGACTTGGACCCGGCAGCGGCGGTGGCACCGGCGGCGGCGCGTACCGGCCCGGCAATGGTGTCGAGACGCCGCGGCTCCTCAGGGAAGTGAAGCCGAAATACACTGCCCCCGCGATGCGCGCGAAAATCCAGGGCGAAGTGCTGCTCGAATGCGTGGTACAGCCCGACGGCACCGTCGGCAACATCCGCGTCGTGCGGTCGCTCGATCCGACCTTCGGCCTCGACCAGGAAGCCATCGTCGCGGCGCGTCAATGGCGCTTCGCGCCCGGCACGCGCAAAGGCGAGCCGGTCCCGGTGCTCGTCACAATCGCGATCGCGTTCACGCTTAGGTGATGCGGGGTAGTCGAAAGTCGAAAGTAAAAGTAAAAAGTAAAAAGTAAGAAGTAAAAAGTAAAGGCCCGGCAGAGTTTCTCCGCCGGGCCTTTACACTTTCTACTTTCTACTTTCGACTTTTTACTTACAGCGTCAGTTAGTACATCCCACCCATGCCGCCGCCGTGGCCGCCGGGCATCGCCGCTTCCTTCTTCTCCTCGGGAATCTCCGCAACCAGCGCTTCGGTCGTGAGGAGCAGTGACGCGATCGACGATGCGTTCTGCAGCGCCGAACGGACGACCTTGGTCGGGTCGATGACGCCGGCCGCAATCAGGTCTTCCATCTTGTCGTCCTGCGCGTTGTAACCCATCGAGCCGGTCGCATCCTTCACCTTCGCGAGGATGATCGAACCTTCCATCCCGGCGTTGGTCGCGATCCAGCGGAGCGGTTCCTCGATGGCGCGGCGGATGATGTTGACGCCGACCTGTTGATCGCCTTCGAGCTTCATCCCTTCGAGCGCCTTGCCGGCGCGGATGAGTGCAACACCGCCGCCGGGCACGATGCCCTCTTCGACGGCCGCTTTGGTCGCATGCATCGCGTCTTCGACGCGCGCCTTCTTCTCTTTCATTTCAGTCTCGGTCGCAGCGCCGACCTTGATCACCGCCACGCCGCCGACGAGCTTGGCGAGCCGCTCCTGCAGCTTCTCGCGATCGTAGTCAGACGTCGTTTCGTCGATCTGCGTGCGGATCTGCCTGACGCGGCCCTCGATGTCCTTCGAATTGCCGGCGCCTTCGACGATCGTCGTGTTGTCCTTGTCGATCGTCACCTTCTTCGCCTTGCCGAGATCTTCCACCTTGATGTTCTCGAGCTTGATGCCGAGATCTTCGGTGATGGCGCGGCCGCCTGTGAGGGTGGCGATGTCTTCGAGCATGGCCTTGCGGCGGTCACCGAAGCCGGGCGCCTTCACAGCCGCGGCCTGAAGCGTGCCGCGCAGCTTGTTGACGACGAGCGTGGCGAGCGCTTCGCCTTCGACGTCTTCGGCGATGATCAGCAGCGGCCGGCCCATGCGGGCAACCTGCTCGAGCACCGGCAGAAGATCTTTCATCGAGGCGATCTTTTTCTCGTGGATCAGGATGACCGGATTTTCGAGCACCACTTCCATGCGCTCCGGATCGGTCACGAAGTACGGCGAGAGATAGCCGCGGTCGAACTGCATGCCTTCGACGACGTCGAGCGACGTCTCGAGCGTCTTGGCTTCTTCAACGGTGATGACGCCGTCCTTGCCGACCTTCTCCATCGCGTCGGCGATGAACTTACCGATCTCCGCGTCGCTGTTCGCCGAGATGGTGCCGACCTGGGCGATCATCTTGCCGGTGACCGGCTTCGACTGGCTCTTGAGCCCTTCGATGACCTTCTCGACCGCGCGATCGATGCCGCGCTTGATGTCCATGGGGTTGGCGCCCGAGACGACGTTCTTCACGCCTTCGCGGTAAATCGCCTGCGCGAGCACGGTGGCGGTCGTCGTGCCGTCGCCGGCGATGTCCGAGGTCTTGCTCGCCACTTCGCGCACCATCTGCGCGCCCATGTTCGCCAGGGGATCCTTGAGGTCGATCTCCTTGGCGACGGTCACGCCGTCCTTGGTGATGGTGGGGGAGCCGAATTTCTTGTCGAGAACCACGTTGCGGCCCTTGGGGCCGAGCGTCACTTTTACGGCGTCGGCCAGCTGGTTGACGCCGCGAAGAATCGCCTGACGCGACTCCTCGCCGTAAATAATCTGTTTTGCCATCGTTAGCTCCTGGTTATCTACTTACTTCTTTTTGCTGCCGCTGCCCGAATCGATCACCGCGAGCACTTCGTCTTCGCGCATGATGAGGTATTCGTCGCCGTCGAGCTTGATCTCCTGCCCCGAGTACTTGCCGAACAGAATGAGGTCGCCGGCCTTGACATCGAGGGGGATACGCCCGCCGTCGTCCTTCACCTTGCCGTTGCCCACGGCAACGACTTTGCCCTGCTGCGGTTTTTCCTTGGCGGAGTCGGGGATGATAATCCCGCCGATCTTCTGTTCCCCTTCCTCGATGCGCTGAACGAGGATGCGGTCGTGTAGCGGTCTTGCGTTCATAGGTCGCTCCAGCTGTGAGTGAATTACGTGTTTTCTCGAACGAAAAAGGAATTCTCCGAGGCGCCCTGCCTGGCCATAGTCCTTACTGCTCGGACCGGGCCCAGACAGGCTTTAGCACTCGCCTTACAAGAGTGCTAATTTAACCCTCCGAATTAGCACTGTCAAGGGGTGAGTGCTTAAAAAGTGGGAAGGGGGTTTTCAGGGTCTCCTCTTGATGCGGTGCTCGGCAATCTTGCGGCTGAGCGTGTTTCGGTGGAGTCCCAGCACGTCGGCCGCTTTTGACAGGTTGCCGTCCGAGGCAGCCAGCACGCGGGTGATGAACCGCTTCTCGAACTCTCGCGTGGCGTCGGGAAATCGAATCCCCTTCGCGACCATCTCTTCAATCAGCCGGTCCAAACGTTCGTTCATTCGAGCTCGAGGCTGCTCAAGAGCCGGAACGCCTGGATGTATTTCTCGCGCGTCTTGACGATGACATCCTCCGGGAGTGAAGGCACCGGCGGCTGTTTGTTCCACCGAATGGACTCGAGATAGTCGCGAACGAACTGTTTGTCGAAGCTTGGCTGGGGACCGCCGGGCGCGTAGATATCGCGCGGCCAGAAGCGCGACGAGTCCGGGGTGAGCACCTTCGTCGATCAGGAGAATCTCACCGGCATTGGGCCCGTCGAGGATCCGGCCGAACTCGAACTTCGTGTCGGCGACGATGATGCCGCGATGTTCGGCGTGGGCCGCGCCCCGCGAATACAGGCGCAACGTCATGTCGCGCAGCTTTTCAATCGTCTCCCGTCCGACGATCCGCCCGGCTTCTTCCTCCGATATGTTCACGTCGTGGCCGGTCGTGGCCTTGGTTGCGGGCGTGAAGATCGGTTCGGGAAGCCGATCGGATTCACGAAGGCTTTCCGGCAGCCGTATCCCGCAGACCGAGCCCGACTGCTGATACTCCTTCCAGCCTGAACCGGAAAGATAACCGCGCGCCACACACTCGATCGGGAAGGGCTCGGTCTTGCGGACGAGCATCGAACGGCCCTGCAGCGCTTCGTGGTGCTTCCGTGCGATCGCCGGGAAATCCTCGACGCGCGTCGAGCGCATGTGATTGGCGACGATGTCGCTCGTTTCGCCGAACCAGAAAGCCGAAAGCTGCGTGAGCACCTTCCCCTTGTCGGGAATGCCGGATCCCAGCACGTAATCGAACGCCGAGATACGGTCGGTCGCGACGATCAGAAGGACGCTGGGGTCGTCGGGAAACGCGTAAATATCGCGAACCTTTCCCTGATTGTGCCGGGTAAGGCCGTCCAGAGATGTTTCAAGAATGAGTGAGGAGGATGCCAATGCGAGACCTCAGAAGCCAAAAAGGAAGAGGGGATTTTACCGGGGACGCTACCGAGTAGCAACACCACTACTAATGCGCTCTTGGTAATCCCCGCAACCCCCCTTATAGTAGACGCGCCGTTTTTCCCGGTAATTCATGCGAAAACACGCCCGCACCATAATCGTCATCGCGCTGTCTGTCGGCCTCTTCGCGCTTTTCTTGCGCGGGGCGCACCTCGACGTGGTCTGGGCCGAGATCAAGGGCGCCGAACAATGGCTGCTGGCCCTGTCAAGCGCCATCACCGTGCTGACGATGGTGTTCCGCGCGCTCAGGTGGCAGTACCTGCTCGCGCCGATCGGCCCGGCGCGGTTTGGCCCGGCATTCCGCACGACGATGATCGGCTTTGCTGCCAGTGCGGTGCTTCCGGCTCGCGCCGGTGAGGTCATTCGCCCATATCTGCTCGCCCGGCAGGAAGGCTTGAGCGCGACGGCGACGTTCGCCACCATCATCATTGAGCGTCTGCTCGACGCGATCACGTGCGTGATGCTGCTCGCTTCGTTCGTGCTGTTTTTCGATCCCGGGATGGATCGCGCCGACAGCCGGCTGTACGGGCTCGTCGAGCTCGGTGCGCTCATTGTCGGCGTATTGGCGCTGGCGGCGCTGTGGGCGATGTTCGTCGCCGCGCGAGATCCTGAGGCCGCCGGCCGATGGGCGTACAAGCTCGAACATCTGCTGCCGGGACGTCTGACGCACAAGCTGGCGGGAGTGCTGCTGAAGTTTTCCGAGGGCCTTGCTGTCGTCCGCACTCCCAGACGTCTTGCCTCGGCGCTTCTGTGGTCGTTTCCCCTGTGGCTGTCGATAGGCGCGGGCATCTGGATGGTGACCCGGGCGTTCAATATCGACATGCCGTTCACCGGATCGTTTCTCATCATCGCGCTGCTGGTCGTCGGCGTGTCGGTGCCCACGCCCGGCGGGGTCGGCGGATTCGAGGCGGCGGTGCAAATTGGCCTCACCTCGTTTTATGGCGTGCCGAACGATCGAGCCGTCGGCGCCGCGCTCGTGCTCCATGCGGTGTCGCTGCTGCCCACGGTCGTGCTCGGCGCGCTGTTTCTGATTCAAGACGGTCTCGGTATCGGCGCGGTTCGCAATCTCGCGCACGCAGCGGCTGAGGGGGAACCTTGAACAGGAGATCAAAAGGTCAGGAGATCTTTTCAAAAATGCCAGGACCTCCTGATCTCCTGGGCTCTTGTTACGGGTACTGGCGATGAAATGTCCGTATTGCGCGCATCTGGGGGATAAAGTCGTCGACTCGCGCGAGAGTCGCGAGGGCGAAGTCATCCGCCGGCGTCGCGAATGTCTTGGCTGCGGGAAGCGCTTCACGAGCTACGAGCGCATCGACGAAATTCCCTACATGGTCGTCAAAAAAGACGGCACGCGGGAACGGTTCGAGCGGCAGAAGCTCGTCACCGGGCTTCTGAAAGCGTGCGAGAAGCGCCCGGTGAGCGTCTCATCGCTCGAAGCGATTGCCGATCGCGTGGAGAGCACGCTGCAGGAGCGCACCGAGAAGGAAATCACCACGAACGAGATTGGCGCGTTCGTCATGCAGGAGCTCAAGAAACTCGACAAGGTTGCCTACGTGCGGTTCGCATCGGTCTACCGCCATTTCCGCGATATCGGGGAATTCATGACCGAGCTGAAAGATCTGCTGAACGCGAAAGAATGAAAAGACCGCTGCGCGATAATCCGCGGCTCATTCTTGCCGGGATAATCCTGCTGCTGGCGGCCCTGGCCGGGATCGTCTCGCTCGCCAACCGGTCTGCCGGGCTGTCTCCCGATTTCCTCACCGAGTTCGTCCTCTACGGATTATGGGTCGCCGACCTCACGATCCTCCTGGGCCTCACATTCGTTCTCGCGCGCAACGTCATCAAGCTGATCGTCGAACGCCGCCGCGCGCTGCCGTTCGCACGTTTTCGAGGCAAGCTCGTGGCGGTGCTGCTCGGCATGACGCTGGTGCCTGCCGTGCTCGTTCTGCTGGTTGGTAGCGAGCTGATTCGCAACAGCGTGGGCCGTTGGTTCAACGCGCCCGTGGACGAAGTGCTGACAGCGGCCGATCTGATCGCCAGCGACTATTACCGCGAGCGGCAGGCGCGCGTCACCGCCGAAGCCCAGCGTCTGGCCAGTGCTCTGTCCGAGGCGTCATTCGAAGGGACCAACGTCGGCGCCGTGCGCGATCGCATTCTGCCCGAGGTGAGGCAGGGCCGCGTGAAGATGGTCGAGGTGTATCGCGTCACGCCCGGCACCGATCCTCCCGAAGCGATGCCGTATGTCGATGTGGCGGCTCCCGACATGCCGCGCGGCTATACGAAAGCCGTGGCCGACCACATGGCGAGTCGTGCCGCGGTTGGCCAGAACGAGCCACCGACGCCGGAACAGCTGCCTGACGGCGGAGAACTGATCCGCGCGTCGGCCATCGTGCGCCGACAAGGCTCAGGGCCGCCTGCAGCGGTCGTGGTCGTCAGCGACTTTTTGACGGGCGAGCTCGCCTCGCGCGCGCGGCGCATTACCGATGCCTATGAGGATTACCGGCAGCTCGAGGTGCTGCGGCGCCCGCTCGCCGGCGTATATCTTTCTTTTTTCCTCATGATGACGCTGATGATTCTCGTCGGCGCGACATGGATGGGGCTCTATCTCGCGAAGCGGATTACCGAACCCGTGCGGCGGCTGGCGACGGCGGCGCGGGAAATCGAAGCAGGCCATCTGGACTATCGAGTGGACCGGGAGACGGTGAGCGACGATGAGTTCGGGTCGCTCGTCGAGGCGTTCAACAGCATGGCCAACGAGGTCGGGAAGAGCCGCAGGCGGCTCGAACGCTCGACTGTCGATCTGGAACGCAAACACGTAGAGGTCGAGGGGCGCCGCCGCTACATCGAGACAATTCTCGAGCGCATCGCTACCGGCGTCGTGTCGATCGACGCAGCGGGCAACGTGAGCACGCTCAACACCGCCGCCATGCGGCTGCTCGGTCTCGGTCCCTCGGCCGTCGGCCTGCCGGCGACGGACGTGTTCGGGCGCGAAGATCTCCAGCCATTCGGGGCCCTGCTGCGCGCGGCGGCCACCGGGAAGGCCGAGCCTTCAGCCCAGGAGATTGCGTTGTCGCGCGACGACCGCGAGCTCCAGCTCGCCGCCATTGCCACGGCACTGCGCGGCAGCGAAGGCACCGACGGCATGGTGCTGGTCGTCGACGACGTCACGCCGCTGATCCGTGCCCAGAAGGTGGCGGCATGGCGCGAGGTCGCGCGCCGGCTCGCGCACGAAATCAAAAATCCGTTGACGCCGATTCAGTTGTGCGCAGAACGCATCCGCCGGCACTTCAACACCGCATCCGGACCGACCCAGGCGCTCGTCGAAGAATGCACGTCGACCATCGTCGGCGAAGTGGACTCGCTCAAGGCGCTGGTGGACGAGTTCTCGCAGTTCGCCCGCATGCCCGCGCCTCGCGCGGTGCCGACCGACCTGCACGCCGTGCTCAACGAGGCGCTCGCGCTTTATTCGGGCCTGCTGGGCGATGTCCAGTTCGAGCGGCATTTCGCGGACAAACTTCCGAAGGTCCGCGTCGACGGCGAGCAGATCCGGCGGGTGGTCATCAATCTGGTCGACAACGCGATCGAAGCAATGAATCGTTCCGGCGTCATCACCGTCGAAACGTGCCACGATCCGAGCGCATCGATGGTGCGCCTCGTCGTTGCCGACGACGGCCCCGGGATTCCCGCGGCCGAAAGAGAGAAGCTGTTCATGCCGTATTATTCGACCAAGCGCCGCGGCAGCGGCCTTGGTCTCGCGATCGTCCGGCGTATCGTCGCCGAACACGGCGGCACGATCGAGGCCGGGGACAACCTGCCGCGCGGGACCAAGTTCACGATCGAGCTGCCATGTTGAGTACGGAATCTCACCGCAGAGACGCGGGGACGCTGCAAATTGCCTTTAGAAAAAACTCTTTGCGCCGCCGCGCCTCTGCGGTGAAGTACAAACCACAGTGAACAAAGCATCGATTTTGATCGTCGATGATGAGCCGGGCGTGCGGTCGGCGCTGAGCGGCGTGCTCCGCGACGAAGGCTACGAGGTGAACGCCGTCGAAAGCGGCGAGCAATGCCTCGACCGCGTGGTCCGCGAGGTCTTCGACGTCGTCGTGCTCGACGTGTGGTTGCCCGGCATGGACGGGATTGCGACGCTCGGGCGGCTGCGGCAGATGAAGATCGACTCGCAGGTGGTCATGATCTCGGGCCACGGCAACATCGAGTCGGCGGTGAAGGCAATCAAGATGGGCGCGTTCGACTTCGTCGAGAAGCCGCTGTCGCTCGAGAAGACGGTCCTCGTCATCCGCAACGCGATGCAGCGCCGGCACCTCGAGGCGGAAAACCGCGCGCTCCGGGCGCGCGCCGACCGCGCGGGGCGGATGGTGGGCGAAAGCCTGATCATGCGGCAGTTGCGCGAGCAGGTGGCGATGGCCGCACCCACCAACGGGCGGGTGATGATTTTCGGAGAGAACGGAACGGGCAAGGAGCTCGTCGCGCGCACGGTGCACGCGCTGAGCCGCCGGCGTAACCAGCCGTTCGTTGAAGTGAACTGCGCCGCGATCCCGGAGGAGCTGATCGAAAGCGAGCTGTTCGGTCACGTCAAGGGCGCCTTTACCGGCGCCGTGGCCGATCGAAAGGGCAAGTTCGAAGCGGCGCAGAACGGAACGATCTTTCTCGACGAGATCGGCGACATGAGCCTCAAAACGCAGGCCAAGGTGCTGCGTGTGCTCCAGGAGCAGGTGACCGAACCGGTCGGCAGCACGTCGCGCGTCAACGTGGACGTGCGTGTGCTTGCGGCGACCAACAAGGAGCTGCCGACCGAAATACGCGCGGGCCGCTTCAGGGAAGACCTCTATTTCCGCCTGAACGTCATTCCGATCTTCGTGCCGCCGCTCAGGGAGCGCGCGGAGGACATTCCGCTGCTGGTGGAGCACTTCGTGGCAGACTTCGCCATCGAATACGGCCGCAGCGCAAAAACGCTGTCACCTGGCGCGATGGCGCGTCTGAAGATCTACCGGTGGCCGGGCAACGTTCGAGAGCTGCGCAACGTCATCGAACGTGTCGTGATCATGGCGCCGGGCAACGAGATCACCGAACGCGATCTCGCGTTCCTGTCGAGCGATCTGCCGTTGGAAAAGCCGGGCGACGCAAGCGACGCGCCCACCGTCCCGCTCTACACTGCGCGAGATCAGTTCGAGCGCGAGTACATCCTGCGCGAGCTGGCGAATCAGGGCGGAAATATCTCGCGGACCGCCGAAGTGCTTGGCGTCGAGCGGAGCAATCTCTACAGGAAAATGCGCACCTTCGGCATCGTGCCCAGACGGTCGGAAGCCGCAGACGAGGAGGAAGCGGTGTAATGGGTGCGGTGCAGCTAGCCAGTAGCCAATAGCCAGTGGCCGGTAGTCCTGAGGCTGGTAGCAAAGCGAGTCGGTAGCTACTGGCTAGTGCCAGCTAGCCGCGCTTCCAATGTCTTGCCGAGATCTTCAGAGCGCAGCTTCAGGCGCCTCGCGGGCTCGTTAGGAAGCGCGTTTGACGGGACGAGCCCGACGATTTCGCTTTCGAGTATTCGCACGCCGTCCGCCGATGCCTCTTTCGCGATCGCGTCGAACACCGTGACCATCGACGTTTCCTGGTAGTTCGTCAGGTTCATCGATACCTGAACCACCCCTCGATTCTCCAGAGGCACGCCCATCGCCTTGACGAACGGCAGACCGCCGCCGCTGGCACGGATGACCGAAGCGATGCGCTTCGCGACGCTCAGACGGGTGGTGGCGAGGTTCACGTTGTACGCGATCAGGATCGGGCGAGCACCGATCGCCGTTGCGCCTGCGCTGGGGTGCGGTTGGTCGGGACCGAAGTCGGGTTTCCACTCGGGTTGCCGCATACGATGCGCGAGCCCGTTGAGACCCCCACGCCGCACTTCCGCGAGGTTCCGCCGGTCGTCCGATGATGCGGCCTCTTCATACAGAAATACGGGCAGGCCAAAGCGGCCGGCCACGGTCCTGCCGACCTCGGCCGCCACTGCGACGCACAGTTCCATCGTCGCATCGCGGAGCGGAACGAACGGGACGACGTCCACGGCGCCGATTCGCGGGTGTACGCCTTCGTGCGTCCGGAGGTCGATTGCATTGATGGCGGTGTCGAACAGCCGAAGTACGGCTTCTTGCACAATATTTGGCTCGCCCGCGAACGTAAAAACGGATCGGTTGTGCGACAGGTCGGACGTCTGATCGAGCAGATGCACGCCAGGGACGGCAATCGCGGCTTCGAGCGCGGCAATGACATCGGCACGGCGTCCATCGCTCACGTTCGGCACACATTCAATCAGCGGCACGGGAAGTCCTTGTATCACAAGTCGTTCTGCCTCATAATTTGCGCGCCACGTGATGACGAGATTCATTGCACCTGGCACGCCCCCGAATCTGCGCTGACATGCTGGCGTCAGACCCTATGTCCGATCCGCTTCGCACGAATCCAATCAGCGACGCCAGATTGCCGGGCGACAGCGATGCCGATCGCGACGCCAAGATCGAAAGCCTGCTGATCGCCGGACTTGATCATTACTTCGCCGCCAACTACGCGCAGGCGATCGACGTCTGGACACGTGCGCTCTTCCTGGATCGCAATCATGCCCGCGCCCGCGCGTACATCGAGCGCGCGCGCAGCGCGATGGCGGAGAAGCAGCGGGAATCGGACGAGTTGCTGCACAACGGCATCGCGGCGTTTGAACGTGGCGAGATCGAGGCGGCGCGCCAACTCCTGAATGCGGCGGTTCAGCGCGGTGGGGCGCACGACGTGGCGCTGGCGTTTCTGACTCGGATCGATCGGCTGAGCGCGGTTGCGCCGGTTGCTCCCGCTCCGGTGCCAGCGGCTCCGTCACCGCCGTTCAGGTCGAGGACAGTTGCCGCCGAGCCGGTTCGATCGCGGTGGAGCAGTGCGCTCGTTGCTCTGGTCATCGTCGCCCTCGCCGGCGGAGTCGCCGCCTCCTGGGACCAGCTTCCGACGTGGATTCCCGCGCTGCGCAGCGGTGCTGAGGATGGGCTCGCGCCGACGCGAACGGCACAGGAGCCGCTGATCGTCCCGCGAAGCTCTGAGACAGCGATGGATCGTGCGCGCGCCCTGTTCGAATCGGGGCGTCTGCACGACGCGATGCGCGCCGTCGAGCTCGTGCGTCCGACCGATCCCCTTCGGGTCGACGCCGACAAGTTGAAGGCGGTCATCCAGCGCGAGCTGCTCGCGCACCAGACGCCATGAAATGTCCAAAGTGCGAGTACCTGGCGTTTGAAAGCGGCGATCGCTGCCGGAACTGCGGTTACGAATTTTCGCTGACATCACCCGCGCCGGCATTCGACCTGGAGCTTGATTCAACGCCCGAGCCCCGGCCGCCGCTGGATCTCGAGCGCATCATCGGCGACGTCGAGACCGACGGCGCCGGCGATCTGCCTCTTTTTGCACCTCCGGGTGTCGACCCCCAACAGCCGGCCGCGGCAACCAGGCGCGTTCGAAGCGGCGTTTCCCGGACTGCCGTAGACGATGCTCCGTTGATCACGGTACCGCAGACGCCGCGTGCGCCGCTTGGCGTCCGCCGCGCCACGCCGGAGATCCCGCGCGCCAAGGCGCGGATCACGCCGGCAGGACATTCAGAGACGCTCTTCGAGATGCCGCCCGCTGCCGTTGTCGGCGAGCGATTCGAACCGCGCCAGCATGTGACCGCGTCGGGCGATTCGCTCGCCGGCCCGGTCAGGCGCGTCATCGCCGCGCTGATCGACATAGCTCTGCTCGGGGCTCTTGATGCGTTGGTCGTGTATTTCACCGTGCGGCTGCTCGGCCTCAGGACCGGGGACGTCCTTCAGTTACCGCTGCTCCCGCTTGCCGCATTTTTCCTGTTGTTGAACGGCGGGTACTTCATCGCCTTTACAGCCGTCGGCGGGCAGTCCATCGGCAAGATGGCGCTTGGGATCAAAGTGATCGATCAGGAAGACGGCTCGGTCCCGATCGGCCGCGCAACCCTTCGCACGCTCGCGTATTTCGTCTCGGCGCTTCCGCTTGGCGCCGGATTCCTGCCCGGCGTGTTCAGCCCCGACCGCCTCGCGCTCCACGATCGGCTTGCGCACACGCGAGTCGTCCGTCCGTCATCGACGTAGCCGACTGCGCATGCGGCGTCTCGCGGTTTTCATCTGCAGTTTTGGCTATATCGGTTTTTTCCCGTTTGCGCCGGGCACTGTTGGCTCCGCCGCTGGAATCGTCGTGTACCTTGCGGCAAGATGGACCGCGATCCCCCATCTCGACCTTTTTCTGATCGTGCTGCTCGCCGTTGCCGGTGTGGTGCTGGTGCCGCCATGCGAAGAAGACCTGCGATGTACCGATCCCGGCCCGATTGTGATAGATGAAGTGATGGGAATGCTGATGACGCTGTTCATGATTCCCGTCGGAGCTGGCGGCCTCCTCCTGGGATTTCTATTGTTCCGCGCCCTCGACGTCGTCAAGCCGTTTCCGGCTCGTCAGTTCGAGCGGCTGCCCGGAGGATACGGCGTGATGGCTGACGATGCGATGGCGGCGATTTACGGGAATCTGCTGCTTCGGGGCGCGTACTTTCTCGCGCCTGGCCTTTTGTCATGAGAGCGGAAGTCGTCGCCGTCGGCAGCGAGATGCTGACGCCGACCCATATCGACACCAACTCGTTGTTCATTACCGAACGCCTGAACGAGCTCGGCATCGATCTCCAGGCGAAGTCGGTGGCCGGCGACGATCGCGAGACGCTGAAATCCATCGTGGCCGACGCGCTCCGCCGGACCGATCTCCTGATCTTCACCGGCGGCCTCGGCCCAACGGACGACGATCTGACGAGGGACGTCGTTGCCGATGTGATCGGGCAGCCGCTCGAATATCACGCGCACATCTTCGAGCAGATCGACAAGCGGTTTTCCGCCCGCGGACTTCGCACGCCGGCCATCAATCGTCGTCAGGCCATGGTGCCCCGCGGGGCGGTGGTGCTGCCGAACAAGAACGGCACGGCGCCGGGCTTGTGGATCGAACATGACGGCAAGTTGATCGTGCTGCTGCCGGGCCCGCCGCGCGAGCTGAAGCCGATGTTCGAGGCGGTCGTCCAGGAACGGTTGTCGAGCCGCACCGGTTCGTCGCGTCTGTTTCGCAGGCTGCTGCGGATCACGGGTCAAAGCGAATCGTCCGTCGAAGAGAACATGCAGCCGCTCTACGCAACGTGGCTGTCGGCGCCGGTCAGGATCTCGACGACGATCCTCGCATCGCTCGGCCAGATAGAGCTCCATCTCACCGCTGCCGCGTCGAACCCCGAAGATGGGCAGCGGGCGCTCGACGCAGCGGTGGGCGACGTGCAGCGGACGCTGGGTCGCGATCTGTTCAGTGTTGGCGGCGAAACGATGCCGCAGATTATCGGCGAGCTTTGCCGCACGCGAGGTCTGACGATCTCGGCCGCAGAATCGTGCACCGGCGGCCTCGTGATGGCGCGCCTCACCGAAGTGCCCGGCAGTTCCGCGTACGTTGACCGTGGCGTTGTCGTCTACACGAATGAGTCGAAGATCGACTTGCTCGGAGTGCCGGAAAGTCTGATACGGGACCACGGTGCCGTCAGCGAGCCGGTGGCCGAGGCGATGGCCAAAGGAATGGCGCGCGTCGCCGGGACAGATCTGGCTGTCGGCGTCACCGGCATAGCGGGACCATCGGGCGGCACCCCCGAAAAACCTGTCGGGATGGTGGCGATTGCCGCGGCATGGTCGCGCGACGGTGCTGTTTCGTCGCGCGTGCGCACCTTCAACTTCGTTGGCGGACGCGAGATGGTTCGCTTTCAGGCGTCGCAGGCCGCGCTCGACATGGTGAGGCGCTGGATGCTGGAGGACGCCTGATCGGTGGCGCTTGTCCTAACCAGTAGCCGATAGCCAGTAGCGATTAGTCCTGCCATCCAGGATCATCGTGTAACCTTGTACGAAAGCCGCCTCTCACCCGCGGGCCCGGCCTATTTGCCACTCGCGGAGGCGCCTCTGACATGCCCGACATCGTCATCGTCCTGATCGTCGGATATCTGCTGGGCTCGATTCCGTTTGCCTATCTGCTGGCGCGCCGGCACCGCGGGATCGATCTGCGCCTGGCGGGCAGCGGCAACGTGGGAGCCGCGAACCTGCTGCGCACGACCACGCGAAAAATCGGCGTCAGCGCGATGGCGCTCGACGTCGCGAAGGGCGTCGCGAGCGTGCTTGTCGCACGGCTCATCGACAGCGGCGGCAGCGGTCCCGCATTCGCGGGCATCGCCGCGGTACTCGGCCACATTTATCCCGTATGGCTCGGCTTTCGCGGTGGAAAAGGGGTGGCGACGACCTGCGGCGTGTTTTCGATCCTTGCGCCACAGGCGACGCTGATCGCCACGCTCGTGTTTCTCGTGCTCGTGTGGTGGACACGCTACATCTCGCTGGGATCGGTTGCCGGTTCGGTCATCCTGGCGCCGCTCGCGTATCTGTTCGGCGGGCCCGAAGTGACGGTCATCGCCGCGGTCATCGTGGCGGCCATCGTGATCCATCGCCATCGATCGAACTTGAAACGCGTATTTGCCGGCATTGAGCGGAGGATAGGACAGCGCGCATGAAAAACGTCGCGATATTGGGAGCAGGAAGTTGGGGCACGGCGATCGCAGCGCATCTTGCGAATGTCGGGCACGACGTACGGCTGTGGGGACGCAATGCGGATCTCATTCATGAGATGAAGTCGCGGCGCGCCAATGCTGTGTACCTTCCCGACATTGTGCTGCCGGTGGGCGTTCGGCCCACCACATCGCTCGAGGAGGCGCTCGAACGCGCGGACTTCGTCATCGCGGCGATGCCGTCGCACGGCACGCGGGGTGTCATCCGCTCGGCGGCGCCGCTCATTCCGCGCCAGGCGCTCATCGTCAGCGCCACGAAGGGGATCGAGCAGGATACGTTCCAGCGCGTGTCCGAAGTGATCGCGCAGGAAGTTCGCGGCGCGCGGCCGATCGCGGTGTTGTCCGGACCGAGTTTCGCGATGGAAGTGGCGCGCGGCCTTCCGACGGCGGTCTCGGTCGCCTGCGCGGATCCCGTGCTTGCCGAAGACGTGCAGCGCGAGTTCCGCGCGACCTACTTCAGGCTCTATGCGAGCACCGACGTCGTCGGCGTCGAGATAGGCGGCGCGCTCAAAAACATCATCGCGATTGCCGCTGGGGTTGTCGAAGGGCTGGGTCTTGGTCAGAACGCGCTCGCGGCGCTGATCACGCGGGGACTCGCCGAGATTACACGTCTCGCGTGCGCGGCCGGCGGACGCCGGGAGACGCTGGCGGGATTGAGCGGCCTGGGCGATCTGGTGCTGACGTGCACGGGATCGCTGAGCCGCAACCGTCATGTCGGCGTCGAGCTGGCGCGCGGGCGCAGCATCGGCGACGTCGTCGCGGGAATGAAGATGGTTGCCGAAGGTGTGAAAACAACAGGTGCGGCGCTGGCGCTCGGAAAGAAATATGGCGTCGAGCTGCCGATCGCCACGCAGATGGCCGAAGTGCTGGCGGGCACACGGAGCGCCGCCGGCGCCGTCGAAGAGCTGATGCTGCGGCCGCAGAAAACCGAACAGGAATATCGCTAGGACCTAATGGGATTTTTCGATCGAATTCGAGAAGGGCTCTCCAAGACCAAACAGCAGATCGTTCAGCGATTCGACGAGATCGTCTCGCAGGCAGAAGCGCCGGAGCGCCGTGGCCGTCCGATCGATGTCGACACGATCGAGGCGCTCGAAGAGCTGCTGATTATGGCCGACGTCGGCGTTGCGGCAACGGATCGGATCATCGCGGCGGTGAAAAAGCAGACGGCGTCGGGCAAGAGCCTCCGCGATGCGGTCAAAGACGAGATCCGCGCGATTTTCGCGTCCGTACCGGCCGCCGCGTTGAATGGGCACACGCCGCAGGTGGTGTTGATCGTCGGCGTGAACGGCACCGGAAAGACGACGACGGTCGGAAAGCTGGCGCAGCTGCTGAAATCTTCGGGCAAGCAACCGCTGGTCGTGGCGGCCGACACGTTTCGCGCCGCCGCCGTGGAGCAGCTCGAGGTGTGGGCCCGGCGAGCGGGCGTCGACCTCATCCGCGCGCGCGACGGGGCCGATCCCGCTGCGGTCGTGTTCGACGGGATCGCGTCGGCGAAGGCGAAGGGCCGCACGCCGATCCTCGTGGACACGGCAGGACGCCTTCACACCAAGGTGAACCTCATGAACGAGCTCGAGAAGATCCGCCGCGTTGCGTCGCGCGAGGTGGCGGGCGCGCCCCATGAAGTGCTCCTCGTGCTCGACGCCACCGTCGGGCAGAACGGTCTGAGTCAGGCCCGCGAGTTCATGAACGTCGCCGGCGTCAACGGCGTCGTGTTGGCGAAGCTGGACGGAACGGCCAAGGGCGGCATTGCCGTCGCCATCGCGTGCGAGCTGAAGTTGCCCATCCGCTATGTCGGTGTCGGCGAGTCGATCGACGATCTGATCCCGTTCGACGTGAACGAGTACGTCGACGCCCTCTTCGAACAGAAGTGGTAAATGGGGTCTGACCCTCTTTTTACGTTTTGCGTAAATGCTGGCGGACATTGATTACATGAACCGCGCGCTCGATCTGGCCGAGCGCGGGCGCGGGACGACCAGCCCCAATCCGATGGTCGGCGCGGTCGTGGTCCGCGAGGATGGCACGATTGTGGGGCAGGGCTACCACGAAGTGGCGGGGGGACCGCATGCAGAAGTCCGCGCGCTCGACGAAGCCGGCGATCTCGCGCGCGGCGCGTCACTGTATTGCACGCTCGAGCCCTGCAGCCACGTCGGACGCACCGGCCCGTGTGTAGAACGGGTGAGCCGCGCCGGTATTTCTCGCGTCGTCGCCGCAACGGCAGACGCAGACGCGCGGGTCAACGGCCGCGGATTCGATTTCCTGCGGCAAAAGGGCATTGCCGTATCGGTCGGTCCGGGGCGGGATCGCGCGCTGCGACTGAATCGCGCGTACTTCACCTACAAGACAAAGCACCGGCCCTTCGTCATCATCAAGGCGGCAACGAGCCTCGACAACCGCATCGCAGCGAAGCCGGGCGAGCGGACGCGCATCAGTTCCGAAGAATCGCTGCGTCACGCCCATGGCGTGCGCGCCGAAGTGGACGCCATCGGCGTTGGATCCGAAACAGTTCTCGTGGACGATCCGCTGCTGACGGCGCGCGACGTCTATCGCCGACGGCCGCTCTCGAGGGTGATTTTCGACCGCCGGCTCCGGGTGGACCCGACGGCCCGCGTGTTCTCGACGCTCGCCGCGGGACCGGTGATAATCGTCACCACGCCCGAGAGTATGGCGAGCAACGCCCAACGCGCGGGTCAGTTGTCAGCTGCCGGCGCCGAAATTGTGACGATTGCCGGTGGAAGCCTGACGGACGCTCTTGCGCATCTCGGCCAACGGCAGATCATGTCGCTGATGCTCGAAGGAGGGACCGCGTTGCAGTCTGCCGCCTGGTCCCTCGGGTTGGTCGATGCGGTCCATCTTTACGTAGCGCCTGTCTCGTTGGGCGCCGATGCCGTTGCCTGGCTCGATCCGGCGGTGGTACCGGTTACGGCTCTGGCCGATCGGCGCACGACGCCGCTCGGTCCCGATATGTTCATGGAAGGGTATGTTCACGGGATTGATTGAATCCGTCGGCACAATCGCCGACGTGAAACCGATCGCCGGCGGCTACGCGCTCGACATCACGACAGAGGTGGCAGCCGATCTGCGCCTCGGTGAAAGCGTGTCGGTGAACGGCGTCTGCCTGACGGTCGTCGACACAGACGCCGGCTCACAGCGGTTCTCCGCGGAAATCGGTCCCGAGACCGCGAAAGTGACGAGCCTCGGAACGCTTACCAATGGCTCGCTCGTGAACCTGGAGCGCGCAATGGCCGCGAACGGGCGTTTTGGCGGTCACATGGTGCTCGGTCATGTCGACGCGGCCGGCACGGTGCAGTCCATTCGGCCCGAGGCGGACTTCTATTGGGTGACCGTCAGCTTTCCCGCGTCGCTTGCGCCGTATCTGATTCATCGCGGCTCGATTGCCGTAGATGGCATCAGCCTCACGATTGCGAAGCTCGACGCGGCGTCGTTCGACGTTCAGGTTGTGCCGTTCACGTGGTCGCACACCAACCTGCGCGCCGCGCGCGCCGGCGATCGCGTGAACCTCGAGTGCGATATGGTTGGCAAATACGTCGTGCGCGCGTTGGAGCTATCGAGTTCGATTCCCCGGCGCTGAGCGCCGCGGTTCAGTAGACGAGATTGTTATGACCCCACCGCTGAAAATCGCCAAAGGCCGCAAGAAGAAGGGCAGTCCGTTCGCGCGCGTCGAAGACGCGATCGAAGCATTCCGCGCCGGCGAGATCATCATCGTCTGCGACGACGAAGATCGCGAGAACGAAGGAGATCTCACGCTTGCGGCCGAGCGGGTGACGCCGACAGCCGTCAACTTCATGGCCAAGTACGGCCGCGGGCTGATCTGCATGCCGATGACGGGCGAGCGGCTGGATGAGCTCGACATTCCTCTGATGGTGAATCAGAACACGGCGCGCCTGGGCACGGCGTTCTGCGTCACGATCGAAGCGAAACATTCGACGTCCACCGGCATCTCGGCCGGCGATCGGGCCAACACGGTGCTCGCCGCGATCGATCCCCGCACGAAGCCGTCAGACCTCGCCCGCCCGGGCCACATGTTTCCGCTCCGCGCCCAGTCAGGCGGCGTCCTGGTGCGCGCCGGCCAGACCGAAGCGGCCGTGGATCTGGCGCGCATCGCCGGACTGTATCCAGCGGGCGTCATCTGCGAAATCATGAACGATGACGGCTCCATGGCGCGCGTGCCGGAACTGACGAAGTTCGGGAAGCGCCACGGTCTGCTGATGATCACGATCGCGGATTTGATCAAGTACCGGATGCACAACGAGTCGATGGTGAAGGAGGTGGCGAAGGCGAAGCTGCCCACCCAGTTCGGCGAGTTCGAGATGCATGCCTTCGAGAACCAGCTCGACAAGCAGACGCACGTCGCGCTTGTCGCCGGCGACATCGGTTCCGGAACGGACGTCATCGTGCGCGTGCATTCACAGTGCCTCACCGGTGACGTGCTCCATTCGCTGCGGTGCGATTGCGGCGGCCAGCTCGATGCGGCGATGCAGCGGATTTCGGAGGAAGGTCGCGGCGTGCTCCTGTATCTCAACCAGGAGGGGCGGGGCATCGGCCTGGCGAACAAGATTCGCGCGTACGAGCTGCAAGATCAGGGGCTGGACACGGTAGAAGCGAACGAAAAGCTCGGCTTCAAGGCGGACCAGCGGGACTACGGCATCGGGGTGCAGATTCTCAGAGAGTTAGGCGTGCGCTCGATGCGGCTGCTGAGTAATAATCCGCGCAAGCTGGTCGGCATCGAGGGCTACGGGTTGAGCATCTCGGAGTGGATTCCGCTGGAGATCCCCGCGTCGGACTCCACGAGGCGATATTTGAAGACGAAGAAGGACAAGATGGGGCATAAGCTATCTTCGGTGTAAGGCGAAAGTGGAAAGTCGAAAGTGGTCCGGCTTTAGCCGGACCTTAAGGAGATACCCATGAAAATACGCGCAGTCGGACTCGCCGTGATCCTCGCCGGGTTTGCTGTTGTCTCGGCGCAGGAAGCGCCCCAGGCGCCGCCCGCGCGGCGCGGAGGCGGGCCCCCTCCGGGTCAGATGGTCTGGGCCCCGAAAGGGATCAAGCTGAATGAGTGGGTGCCGCCGCACAAGCCCCACACGAAGCTCGTCGACGTGCTGGCGAAGCACAAAGGGCACGCCGACTGGACCGAAGTCATCGTCGACGATGACACGCTCCACGCCGCCTATATCGCGATGGCTCCGGGCAACAAGACGCCTCGCCGTATGAACGCCGACACCCGCGAATGGTGGGTGGTTCAGGACGGACAGATTCGCTTCACCATCGACGGCCAGCAGCCGTTCGTGGCGTCGAAGGGGTACCTCGTTCAGGTGCCGTATCGCACCATGTATGAGATGGAGACCGTCGGCGACCGGCCTTCTCTGCGGTACGAAGTGAACATCGCGAAGGCCCGGAAGATGTATCCGATGGACGTGAAGCCCGTGCCGCTCGCCGGATTCACCTTTGTGCCCGTTCGCGTGCCCGGGCAGGGCACCTACACCGAAGGCAATAAGCCGTATGTCGATTTCAACGCTGTCGTTGCAGGCAAGGACGACACGCGCCGTTTCGTACACGACGATCGCGCGGTCGCGAACATCATCCTCGGAAAGGGCATTCCGCCGCCGCCCCTCACCGAGCGCGGCCATTTCCATCCGGAAAGCGCCGAGTTCTGGTTCATCCTGCTCGGAAAGATTCGATACAACATCGAAGGAATGCAGGTGTTCGAGGCCGACCAGGGCGACATCGTGTACGTGCCGAAACAGCGGTTCCATCTCGCAAGTTTCGCGGGCGACAGCATGTCGTGCCGCCTTGCGATGAATGGCTTTACGGATCTGTCGCATTCCTACGAGGCACAGAATCCGAAATAAGAAAAGGGGCAAGGGGTGAGGGGGCGAGGGGTAAAACCATTGCCCCTTGCCCTTCACCCCTAACCCCTTTCAATTGACAGTTTCCCCTCCCATCCGCTACGATAAGCGTTTGCGCTAGAGCAGCTTAGCGCTACCAATGGTTCCTGGTTCCGAGTTCCGGTTCCGGGTGCGCGGTGGCGCGCAGTTAGTTGCGCGCATCGGATCCCGGAATGTTTGACTCACTAAGTACCCGTCTTCAAGACGTCTTCAAGAGCCTCCGCGGCGAAACACGGCTGACCCCGGAAAACGTCGAGGCCGCGCTGCGTGAGATCCGTCTGGCTCTGCTCGAAGCCGACGTCAACTTCAAGGTCGTCAAGGCATTTGTCGATCGGGTACGCGACCGCGCGCTCGGGCAGGACGTGTTGCGCAGCCTGTCGCCTTCGCAGCAGGTCGTCAAGATCGTCCGCGACGAGATGGTGGCGCTGTTCGGCGACACCCAGGGCGGGCTCAAGCCCGGCACGCAGCGTCCCCGCGTCATCCTGCTGCTTGGATTGCAGGGTGCCGGCAAGACCACGACCGCCGGCAAGCTGGCGAAATGGCTGACGAAGCAGGGGAAACACGCCCTCCTCGTTTCCACCGACGTAAAGCGCCCGGCCGCCATTCAGCAGCTCAGCGTGGTCGCGCAGAAAGCCGGTCTCGGCGTTCGCGTGCACGATCCTGCCGGTCAGATGGATCCGGTGGCGCGCGCCAAGGGCGCCGTCGCCGAAGCCACGAATCTCGGTTACGACGTCGTCATCGTCGACTCCGCCGGCCGTCTGCATATCGACGATGAGCTGATGACCGAGCTCGAGGCGATTCGTGATACGACCAGCGCATCGGACCTGCTCTATGTTGCCGATGCGATGACCGGGCAGGACGCCATCAAGAGCGCCGGCGAGTTCAACCGGCGCCTCGGCGTGAGCGGCGTCATCCTGACCAAGCTCGACGGCGATGCGCGCGGCGGCGCGGCGCTGTCGGTTGTCGCCGTCGTGGGCGTGCCGATCGCCTTCATCGGCAGCGGCGAGCGGCTGGAGGATCTCGAGCAGTTTTATCCCGATCGCCTTGTGTCGAGACTGCTCGGCATGGGCGACGTGCTGTCGCTCATCGAGCGCGCCGAGCAGGCGATCGACATCGAAGAAGCGCAGAAGCTCGAAGAGAAAGTCAGGAAGGACGAGTTCACCCTCGAAGATTTCCGGGAGCAGCTTCAGGCGATCAAGAAGATGGGACCACTCGAGCAGATCATCGGGATGATCCCGGGCATGGGCAACATCAAACAGCTTGCCGGGCAGAAGCCCGACGATAAGCAGATCGCGCGCATCGAAGCCATCATCAGTTCCATGACGCCGCACGAGCGCCGCCGCAGCGACGTGATCAACGGCAGCCGCCGTAAGCGCATCGCGCGGGGCAGCGGCACCACCGTCGAAGAAGTCAACCGGCTGCTCAAGCAGTTCGTGCAGATGCGCAAGATGCTCAAGATGATGGGTGGCATGACCAGCGGCAAGCCGGACTGGAAAGCGCGGGCGAAGTTGAGTTCCTTGATGGGGCGGAGGTAAGACGTACGCGGATTCTGAGATCTCAGGATCTGAGACCTAAGATCTGGATAATCACGGTCGACTTGGTTCGCAGTGTAGACCTTAGTTCGTAGTTCAGTGAGGAGAAGCAGTACATGTTAGTGATTCGGATGAGAAAGATGGGCTCGAAGAAGCGGCCGTTCTTCCGCGTGGTCGTCACTGATTCGCGCGCGGCGCGCGACAGCAGTTTCGTGGAGATCGTGGGGCACTACAACCCGCGTCTGAAGCCGGCGAAGGTGCTGATCGACCGCGAGCGGATCGCCCACTGGGTTGGGAAGGGCGCGAAGCTGTCCGACACGGTCCGCACGCTGCTGAAGCGGCACATGCCCACTCCCGCGGCCGAGGCTGCCACGGCGGGCAAGCCGGCTGGAGCGACGGCGTGACAGCCGTTCGCGACGTCATCGAAACTGTCGCGAAGGCGCTCGCAGATTCACCGCAGCGAGTCTCTGTGACGGAAACCGAACATTCCGGCACGACGCTCGTCGAAGTGTCCGTTGCTCCTCCCGACGTCGGCAAGCTGATCGGGCGCCAGGGCCGCACCATTCAGGCCATGCGCACCATCGCGGCGATGACAGGGGAGCGGCTGGGCAAGAAGGTGAATCTGGAAGTCAGGGACTGAGGGGAGTCGGGGAGTCTGGGAGTCGAAAGAGTCCAAGAGTCCAAGAGTCCAGAGTCCGAGAGTCCAAAGAGTCCAGAGTCCAAAGTCGCGATGGCTGGAGATTGGGACGAGATGGTGCTGGTCGGGCGCGTTGCGCGTGCGCATGGGAATCGCGGCCAGGTCATCGTCGATCCGGCGACGGATTTTCCGGAAGAGCGGTTCAGGCCGGGCTCGGTGCTGCTCATGCAGCGGGCCGGCGTCATCGAGGCCCTGACGGTCGAGAGCGTGCGGTTTCATCGCGGCCGGCCGATCATCGGCCTTGCCGGCGTGGCGACGATGGACGCGGCAGAGGCGCTGGCGGGAAGCGAGCTCCGGATCGATGCCGAGTCGCTGCAGCCGCTGCCTCCGGGATCGTTTTATCGCCACGACCTGATCGGATGCTCGGTGGAGACACCGCGAGGGGATTCGATCGGCGTTGTTACTGGGGTCGAGGGGGACGGGGCCGGGAGCCGGTTGATCGTTCAGAGCGGCAGCGACGGTGAAGTGCTGATTCCGCTCGTGGAAGGCATCTGCCTCGAGGTCGATACCGCTCGTAGAAAGATCGTTGTCGAGCCGCCCGACGGGCTGCTGGACTTGAACATCACGAAACGGCGGTCTAATGCGCTTTGATATCGTCACGATCTTCCCTCGGATGATCGAGGCGGCGGTTGCGGACGGCATACTTGCGAAGGCGATACAGCGCGACCTGCTGACGGTGAGCGCGCGCGACCTTCGCGACTTCACCGAAGATCGGCACCGTACGGTTGACGACGTGCCGTACGGCGGCGGCCCTGGCATGGTCCTGAAGCCGGAGCCGGTGTTCAAAGCGGTCGATGCGATTCGCAAGGACGTGGGTGAGCCGCAGGCGATTGTGATGGTGTCGCCGCACGGGCGGCATTTTTCGCAGGCCGAGGCGGCGCGGCTCGCGATGCTGGATCGCGTAGTGATCCTCTGCGGCCGATACGAAGGGATCGACGATCGCGTCCGCCAGTATCTGGCGACCGAGGAGCTGTCGATCGGCGACTACGTGCTCAGCGGTGGAGAGCTTCCGGCGATGGTCATCGTGGACGCGGTGGCGAGGCTGATACCGGGAGTGGTCGGAGACGAGGCGTCGGTCGAAGGCGATTCGTTCTCGCGCGGCCTGCTGGATTACCCGCATTACACGCGGCCGTCGGAGTTCAGGGAGTGGAAGGTGCCGGATGTGCTCGTCTCGGGCCATCACGGCGAGATTCGCAAGTGGCGAAAGCGGCAGGCGATCGAGCTGACGCTGCTGCGGCGGCCGGATCTGCTGGCGGATGCAGAGCTGGATGTGGAAGAGCAGGAAATCCTGCGAGAATTGATGGAAGCGAAGAAGGGAGTCGCCCATGGGCGCGATTGAGCTGGTTGACAAGACACAGATGACCGAACGGCCGCAGCTGAAGGCCGGAGACACAGTTAAAGTGCACGTGAAGGTGCGCGAGGGAGACAAAGAGCGCATTCAGGTGTTCGAAGGCATGGTCATCGGCATGCACCGGGGCGGTGTGCGTTCGTCGTTTACCGTCCGCAAGGTGTCGTTCGGCCAGGGCGTCGAGCGCATTTTCCCCTTGCACTCGCCGATTATTCAGAAAGTGGAGGTCGTGCGGACGGCGAGAGTGCGCCGCGCGAAGCTGTACTTCCTCCGCGATCTCAAGGGCAAAGCCGCCCGCATGCGGGAAAGCGGCAAATAAGAGACCCCGCGGATCCGTATAATTCCCGAGATGGTTCGCGTATCGGCCACGCGTACTTTGGAGAACGTTCTCCGCAAGCTGGGATTCAATCGGGTGTGCGGCGTAGACGAGGTCGGCCGCGGGTGCCTGGCTGGCCCTGTCGTCGCCGGAGCCGTGGTGCTGCACCCCGATCGGCATATTCGCGGGTTGAGCGACTCGAAGACCGTCCCGGCCGACGAGCGCGAGGAGCTCTTCCAGGAGATTACCTCGCGCGCGCTCGCGTGGGCGGTCGCCGAGGCATCGCCGACCGAGATCGATCGGATCAATATCCATCAGGCGTCGCTGCAGGCGATGCGGCGAGCGGTCATGTCGATGGCCCCCCTTCCCGATCTGGTGCTCGTCGATGCGTTCCGCATCCCCGACCTGCTCATGGCGCAGCGCGGCGTCGTGCACGGCGATCAGCGCTGCGCGGCCATTGCCGCTGCATCGATTGTCGCCAAGGTGACGCGCGACCGGCAGATGCGCGACCTGCACGCGCAGGATCCCCGTTACGGATTTGCACGCCACAAGGGGTACGCCACAGCGGAACATCTCGCCGCCGTCAGACAATTTGGTTATTCCACGGTCCACCGTCAGTCGTTCAGTCCGCCGACGCTGCCGTTGGAATTTGATACGATTGATTGACGTTCTCGCCTGACCTGTGCCATTCGATCGCGAGGAAACGTTCCGCAACGCGGAGAAGCTGCTCCCGATCCTGAAGATCGAGCCCGACGAAGAAAACTCCATGCTGCAGCTCGGCGACCTTTCGGCGAAACAGGGGTTGATGGTCGAATCGCGGGCGCATTCCGCGCATGCGTTTCGTGCCGGGCTCGAACAATTGAAGATTCAGACAGGCGGAGCAGCGTGTTGAGACGGCTGCTTCTCGTCGCGTACTTCATCGAGGTGGGGCTCGTCCTCGTGCTCGTGCCGTGGTCGTCTTTCTGGGATCGCAACTACTTCGTCACGGCTCTGCCCGTTCTTCACGACGTCATCCGCAACAACTACGTGCGCGGCGCGGTGTCGGGACTGGGCGTCGTGAACCTGCTGATGGGATTCAACGAACTCGCGGCGGTGCTGATGGCGCGCCGGCGGATGGAGACGATGGAAACGATCGAGCAGTCATGATCAGCCTGGTCAGCGACCGCCGGCGCTGGTCGGCCGGCCCCGATGAGCTCGACGCCCTCGATCGGCTGGTGTCGGTCGTACACGCCGCGGCAGCCGCCGGGATTGACGTGATCCAGATTCGCGAGCGAGATCTCAGCACCGCCGAGCTCGTGAGCCTCACGGCACGCTGCGTTGCGGCCGTGAAAGGCACGCCGGCCAGGGTTGTGGTGAACGATCGCACCGACGTCGCGCTCGCGGCCGGCGCACATGGTGTGCATCTGCGTGGCGACTCGATCGAGGCACGGCGGGTTCGGGAGCTGTTGCCGGCTGGCGCCCTGGTGGGGCGCTCCGTGCACACCGCGGCTGAGGCCGCGGCGATTGCGCGAGAAGGCGGAGTGGACTACCTGATCTTCGGCACGTTGTTCCCCACGCCATCGAAACACGGACCTTATCCGCTCACGCCCGTTGCCGAGCTGGCGGCGGCGTGTGCGGCGGCCCGCGGCACCGTTCCGGTGCTGGCAATCGGCGGGATGACCGTCGAGCGCGCCGCGGCAGCCGTTCGAGCGGGCGCGGCGGGGATCGCCGCCATCGGCCTGTTCATCCCCCCAGACGGTGCATCGCCCGACGCCCACGTGCGGGCGGTTGCCACTGCGCTGCGTCGGGTGTTTGACACATGCGAGGCCGTTCCCTAACATGGACCGCAAATCAGAGCTGATGACCCAGGCTCCCCCAGCCCGGACAGTCGGCGCCCGCCTGCGCGAGGCGCGCGAAAGGCGTGGCGTGTCTCTCCGGCAGATTGCGAACAGTACCCGCATTTCTGTGATGTCGCTCGAGGCCCTCGAGCGCAGCGATTTGTCACGCCTGCCTGGGGGGATCTTCACGCGCGCGTTCATTCGCGCCTATGCAGAGGAAGTCGGCCTCGATCCCGATCGCACGATGCAGGACTTCATTGCCGAGCTTCCGCCCGAGGCGGCAAATGCGACCGCCCGTTCGGTCATGACCGAAGACGGCGAGCAGCTCGAGAGTGACCGCAGAGCCGTCGCCACAGCCATGCGGCTCGCGGCGGTAAGCCTGCCGATCATCGGATTGGTCGTTTATTTTGGCCTCCGGGGTCCTGCCGCGGATATGAGCGCCCCGTCGCCTGTCGAGTCCGCAGCCGCGGCGCCAGAGACAGCCGGCGGCCCCGGTGCTGAGCCCCAGGGTGCTGAAGCAGCGTCGCCGTCCGTGGCCAGCGCACCGACCAGCAGCGTGGCGGCCGCGGGATTGATCATGGAGATCTCGCCGCGCGGCGCATGCTGGGTATCGGTGACGGCCGACGGAGAACCGGCGTTTTCCGGGTTGATGCGTCCCGGCGACAGGCAGGTCGTGCACGCGAAGGAGCAAATCACGTTCAACGTCGGCGACGCCGGCGCATTTGCGTTTACGCTCAACGGCCGCGCGGGACGGCCCCTGGGCGCCCCGGGCGACGTGGTCAGCGGGCGCATCACACCTGCCAACCTCAACGACTTCATTACACCCTGATGGAGCTCGGAGTTCGCAGCCCACTAGTGGATTTCTTCAAACGTGGAGAAGTCGCAAAAGATGTTCGTCTGCTGGCGGCGCGCGGAGCGCTGGCGCCGCGGGCGCACGAGCAGATGGCACTGCTCGCGCTGCTGACCGAAGACGGTGACGAGGAAATACGCGCCGCGGCCGAAGCCACGCTCGCGTCGATTCCGGCTGATTCTCTGGCCGGATTTCTTGGCCGCACGGATGTCTCCGAGGGGATGCGGGAGTTCTTCCGTGGACGCGGCGTCGAGCCGGCGCCCGGAGCGGATATCGAGGAGGACGAGCCGCTGGTCGACACCAGCCCGACACCGGGCAGCCGGAGGCCCGCGGCGGGGGCGAGGCGACCGACGGTGAGCGGATGAGCGCGAGCCAGCGCCTCGGCGGGCTCAACGTTGCCCAGCGCATGAAGGTGGCGATGAAGGGCACAAAAGAGGAGCGTGCGATCCTCGTCCGCAAGCGGATCGTATCCGGCCAGAAATCGTCATGATCAGGATGTTGTCGGCGGACGACAAACACGCCGAGATCAAACGGCTGTATTACCAGACCTCGCGCGCGACGATTGCCGAAGATTTCGCGAAGGCAATCGATTTGTTGAAGTCGATGCAGAGCGAAGAGGAACGCGAGCGGGTTGCGGTCTACATGGACGGGCTCGCGCAGATGCGGTCGGACTGGGCGAGGGAGCGGGGTGGGCCGAAGAGTCGAAAGGCGAAAGGCGAAAGGCGAAAGTCAAAAGTCGAGAGTCAAAAGTCGAAAGTCGAGAGTCGAAACTCGAGGTCGAGAGTCGAAAGTCGACGGTCGACAATCGAAAACGTAGTTCCGGCTTTAGCCGGACTTCTGCCGGACCTTACCCGGACCTTCTGTTTCTCCTCAGCGCGGCTTTAAACCCTTCCCTATCGCGCGTGTTCAGCACATCGTCCTTCGTAAGCCAGGCGCGGCGGGCGACTTGTACGCCCCATTTCATTCTCCCGAAGGCGCTCTTGCTGTGCGCGTCGGTGCTGACCACCAGCTTCGCGCCGCGGTCGCGTGCGGCCCTGGCGTTGACGTCCGACAAATCCAGTCGGTCGACCTGTGCGTTGATCTCGAGAGCAACACCTGTGGCGATCGCGGTATCGATGACAGCGTTGATGTCCAGCTTGTACGGTTCGCGGCGCAGCAGAATGCGCCCGGTAGGATGGCCGAGGATATCGACGAACGGATTCGAGATCGCCCGCAGCACGCGTTCCGTCATCTGCGCTGCTTCCTGGTTGAACGCGGAATGTACTGATGCGATGACGACGTCGAGCTCGGCGAGGCAGTCATCGGCCAGGTCCATCGAGCCGTCCGGCCTGATGTCGCATTCGATGCCGGCGAGCAGCGTGATACCCTCGAGCCTGCCGCTGATCTCCCGCACCCGCCGCGCGTGCTGACGGACTCGAGATTCGTCGAGGCCGTTGGCCATCGCGAGCGACTTGCTGTGATCGGTAATCGCGAGGTACTTCAGCCCTGCCTGGCGCGCAGCCAGGGCCATCGTTTCGATGTCGTCGCGGCCATCCGATTCGGTCGTGTGTGCGTGGATGTCCCCCTGAATGTCTTCGAGCCTCACCAGATCCGGAAGCGCCCCGCGCTCGGCCGCCTCAATCTCGCCGCGTCCCTCTCGAAGCTCGGGCGCAATCTCAGGCAGACCCAGCGCCGCGTAGATCTCCGCCTCGGTTCGTCCGGCAACCGCGTTCCCTTCCTCTACCCGGAATAGTCCGTACTCGTTGAGTTTGAACCCCCGCGAGATGGCTCTGTCGCGGAGTGCGATGTTGTGTGATTTCGAACCGGTGAAATATTGCATTGCTGCTCCGCGGCTTTCCTCAGGCACGAGCCGCAGGTCCGCCTGGATGCCGCCCTGCAAGCGCACGCTCGATTTCGTGTCGCCCTGTCCGAGGATCCGCTCGACGAGCTTGTAGGTCGTGAACGTGGACATCACCGGCGAGTCATGCCCATCTCCCGAGCCTGGTTGAGGGACCGATGCGAGAATGTCGATGTCACCGGAGGTCTCCGCGCCGCGGCGGATGCTGCCGACGTGTTCGAACACGACCGTGGGGCATTCCGCGCGGAGGTAACCGAGGAGGAGCATCGCCGCCTCGTGCGCGTCGGGAAGCAGTTGCCTGCCGCTGTGCTGCTTGCGCTCCGCGCAGGCCTTCAAGAATCATTTCTTCTTTTTTCTTACCGAGGCCTTTGAGGCCGCGGACGCGGCCGTCGGCGCACGCGGCCTCGAGCTCTTCGATGGTCTTGATACCGAGCTCGGTGTAGAGCTGTGCGACCGTTTTGGGACCCACGCCCTGTAGATGGAGGAGATCGAGAACCGTCGGAGGAAACTGCTCCAGCAGCTCCCGGTGAAAACGCGCGTCTCCGGTTTCGGCGATCTCCCGAATCTTCGCCGCGAGATCCTTCCCGATGCCGGGAATCGCGCGCAGCTTGTCTTCGTCGAGAAGCGCGAGACGTTCCGTCGCGTGAGCGATCGTCTCGGACGCATTTCGATAGGCGCGTATCTTGAAAGGGTTTTCGTTCTTGATTTCGAGCAGATCAGCGATCTCCGAAAAGATATGCGCGATGGCTAGGTTCTCCATACCCGCAGTCCCTCGGTTTCAATCTGGTATCGAGCAGTCTGGCTCCGCCCGAAGAGAGCGCCTGTTTGACGGCGGGAATGTCTTCGGGTTCCGCGATACAGAAGAGACAGCCTCCGCCACCTGCGCCGCAGACTTTCGCGGCCTTCGCGCCGGCAGCCGTTGCGCCGGCGATCAAACTTTCAATCATCGGCGTAGTCACACCTGGTGCCAGCGTTTTCCGCGCATCCCACTCCATGGCGATCTGGCGCGCGACGCCGTCCCAGTCTCCGCGCGTCAGCGTCTCACGCAGGCCGTTCGCCGCGCTGCAAATGCGCTCGAAACAGTCGAAGACGTGCCGATCGCCGTCGATATGGCGCTTGGTGATCTCCCAGTTGTTCGTCCCCGAGAAGTGTGGGGCGCCAGTGTAGGCCAGCGCGATTCTGCGCTGGAGCTCGCCGGGGTCGACGTCGATCGCGGTACGCCTGACGCCGTCGGGTCTCAACTCGATTGCCGCGACGCCGCCGTAATACGCGGGACGATAGTCCTGCAGGCCGGTCGGCACGTTGATCACCTGCGCTTCGACATTCATGGCGATAGTGAGGAGCGTTTCGCCGTCGACCGCCATGCCCGCCCATTCCGCCAGCGCCCCGCACACAGCGACGTTCAGCGCCGACGAGCCGGCGATGCCCGCTCCCGTGGGCGACTCCCCGCGCGTCCTGAGCGTGAGGTTTTGGGCGCGGAAGAAGTACGCGAGCTTGCTGAGAAGCGGCAGCCCATTGCCGTTGGCGAGCTCGTGCCACCCTGCGACGTCTACGGTCTTGGCCGTGTCGACAGACTCGAGCACGACCCGGCCGTCGGTTCGGGGAACGATCTCGGCGTGTGCGCGCAGGCTGATGGCGGCGTTGAGCGTCTGAGCGTTTTCGTGAAACAGATACAGCGGCCAGATGTCGAGGGTGCCGCCGGCCAGATCGATGCGTGTGGGGGCGGAGCTGCGAATCTGCGTCATGCGTGGGCGCGGAGCAGCAGCACCGGCACGCGCACGGTGTGGCGTACCTTGTCCACCGTCGTACCGTGCACGATATCCGACAGGAAGCGATGGCCGTGTGTGGACATCGCAATCAGATCGACGCGCTCTTCGGCGGCAATGCGGATGATTTCCGTGGCGGGGTCGCCCATGGCCAGCCGCGAATCGACCTGAAATCCCTTGCCGCGCAGCTCCTCGCTGCGTTTCGCAAGGTAGGCGCGGTCGTCGCGAATCTCGTCCGACTCGCGAAGCTCGAGGTCAGCGAAGTGGCGGGCGGCGAAGCCGTCTGCCACGTGTACGAGCAGGAGGCGAGCCTGTGTCATCCGAGCCAGAAGGACGATGTGCTCGAGGATGGCTTCGTCCGCCTTCGAATGTTCCACGGCGACGAGGATGTGCTGATACACGTCAGGCCCCGGCAAACGTCTGGTACAGCAGGTATACGTTGAGCGCGGCGATGATTATGCAGACAGGCCACGCGAGCGCCTTCACCCAGAACTTGCTGGCAAACGGTCCCATCATCTTCTCACTGCTCGTGAACTGCACGAGCGGAAAGATGGCAAACGGCAGCTGGAGGCTGAGGATGACCTGGCTCAGCACCAGCAGAGGACCGGAGCCCTCCTCGCCTTTGATGGCGATGACCACTACCGCCGGCACGATGGCAATCAGGCGCGTGATGAGCCGGCGCAGCCATGGGCGCAGGCGGATGTTGAGGAATCCCTCCATGACGATCTGACCCGCCAGCGTGCCGGTCAGCGTCGCGTTCTGCCCCGAGAAGAGGAGCGCCACGGCGAACAGCGTGCTGGCGACGGTCGCGCCGAGCAGTGGATCGAGCAGGAGATACGCGTCGCCGATATCTGCGACGTTTTCGTGCGGCGTGCCGTGGAAGACCGCGGCGGCCATGACGAGGATTGCGCCGTTGATGAAAAGGGCGGACATCAGCGCCACGGTCGAGTCGATCGTGGCGTAGCGGATCGCTTCTTTCTTGCCCTCGTACGAGTCGCCGTATCGCCGGGTCTGCACGATCGAGGAGTGCAGATACAGATTATGCGGCATGACCGTGGCGCCCAATATGCCGATCGAGATGTAGAGCATTTCCGGATTCCGCAGGATCTCCGCGCGCGGAATCAGACCGACCGCAAGCGCCGGCATATCGGGCTGCGCCATCCATAGCTCGATGGCAAAGCAGCCGGCGATGCCGAAGATCAATGTCAGCACGATCGCTTCGACATACCGGAATCCGCGGTTCTGAAGGTACAGCACCAGGAACACGTCGGTCGCCGTAAGACACACACCCCAGAGCAGGGGAATGTCGAAGAGCAGCTGCAGTGCGATAGCGGCACCGAGGACCTCCGCGAGGTCGCACGCCGCAATCGCTATCTCGCACAGGATCCACAACACGAACGTCGTCCGCGGAGAATAGGCGGCGCGGCACGCCTGCGCGAGGTCGCGGCCGCTGGCGATGCCGAGGCGCGCGGAGAGCGACTGCAGCAGAATCGCCATCAGGTTGGAGAGCATGATGACGCTCAGCAGCGTGTACCCGAACTTCGCGCCGCCGGCAATGTCGGTGGCCCAGTTGCCCGGGTCCATGTAGCCGACAGCCACCAGATAACCCGGCCCCGCGAACGCCAGCATCTTTTTCCACGGCGGGCCGGTGACCGGGATAGGGATACTGCCGTGAACCTCGGGAAGGCTGCGGCGATCCCACTCGGGGTCTGGAGTGACGACGGTGGCGGGCTGCTCCATCAACTGGCCATCAACTCTATAATGATAAGTCGTGTCGCCTCAACCGCTTCGCCGCCGCGTCGGCCAGTTGCTCATCGGCAGCTTCACAGGATCGGACGTTCCTGTCGAGATGAAATCGCTCGCCCGCGAGTTCGATCTCGGTGGAATCACGCTCTTCGGCAGGCTCGGAAACATCGAATCGCCCGAGCAGGTGGCGGGGTTGTCGTTCGATATTCGCGCCCTGGGCGTGGAAAGGCCGGGGTGGGTCGGCATCGACCAGGAGGGCGGGCAAGTGGCGCGCCTGCGGGCGCCGTTCACCGAGTGGCCGCCGATGGCGGCACTCGGACGAAGCGGCAATGACGCGCTGGCAAAGAAGTTTGCCGCGGCGCTGGCCGCCGAGCTCAAAGCGGTGGGGATTTCGCTCGATTACGCGCCCGTGCTCGATATTCACACCAATCCCAAAAACCTGGTGATCGGCGATCGCGCCCTCGGTGAGAAGCCCGATGTCGTCGCCAGGCTGGGCACCGCCATTATCGAAGAGCTGCAGCGGGCGGGAGTGGCCGCCTGCGGAAAGCACTTTCCGGGTCACGGCGACACCGCGGCCGATTCCCATTTCGAGCTGCCGCTGGTGGAACATCCGCCTGACAGGCTGAGAGCTGTCGAATTCGTGCCGTTCAAGGCCGCTATCGATGCGGGAGTGGCGTTCATCATGACGGCGCACGTTCTCGTGCCCGCGCTCGACGAAGAGCGTCCGGCGACGCTGTCTCCAAGAATTGTCCAGCGGCTCCTCAGGGAGGAGCTCGGGTTCAATGGTGTGATCGTCTCGGACGACCTCCAGATGAAAGCCATCGCCAACAGCTATGCACCGGCGGAGGCCGCTGTGCTGGCCATTGCCGCTGGTTGCGACGCCGTGCTCATGTGCGGCCACGGGAAAGTTGCCGACATCGAGCTGCAGGCACAGGCCCTGGAAGCGATCGTTCACGCCGTGGAGGACGAGACGTTGTCCGTGAAGCAGGTCGAAGCCGCGCTGCAGCGTAACCGGGTTGCGAAGGAACGGTATGGGTCGAGGTGGCACGGGTGGCGGCCGCCTTCGGCTGCCGACCTGCGGCACATGATCGGCTCGGAACAACATCGGGTGATCTCGGAACAGATGGCGGAGTTCGTCTGATCCGGATGCTGAAACCGCAGCGACTGCGTTCCGGCGACCGGATTGCGATTGTTGCGCCCGCCAGCCCATTTGCCCGCGAGGAGTTCGACAAAGGGGTCGCCGAGCTGGCGCAGCTCGGATTCGAGCCGGTTTTCGAAGAAAGCGTCTTCGCGCGGCACGCTGGATATCTCTCGGGCGAAGGGACGGTGCGCGCCCAGGCGTTCCTTCGAGCGTGGACCGATCCGTCCGTGAAAGCTCTGATCGCCGTGCGCGGGGGCTATGGCAGCATCCACCTGCTGCCGCACTTTGCCGGCGTGGATCTGCGCCGGACGCCGAAGGCCTTCATCGGATACAGCGATCTGACAACGGTGCTGACGTATCTCACGACGTCGTGCGGCATCGTGTCGTTCCACGGCCCGATGCTCGACCGCCGCTTGTCGCGCGGCATCGCCGCGTACGACCGCGGTTCATTCCTGCGCGCACTGAGCGAGGCGGAGCCGGCAGGAGAGCTGGCTACCAGTAATCTCGAAACATTACGGTCCGGCGAAGCGGCTGGCCCGTTGATTGGAGGCACGCTCGCACAACTCGTGGCCTCACTCGGGACGCCTTACGCGGTGCGGCCTCCGGACGGGCACGTGCTGTTTCTCGAAGACACAGGCGAACGGCCGTACAAGCTCGACAGAATGCTCACGCAACTGCGGCTCGCCGGTGTTCTGGCCAAGGCGTCGGCCATCGTGCTTGGCGAGTTCGTCGAATGCGACGAGCCTCGCGGTGAGCCGTCGGCGCGCGGAGTACTTGCCAATCTGCTGAGGGACTTCGAGGGACCGGTCGTTTACGGGTTCCCGTCAGGACATACCGCACACCCGCTGGTGACGCTGCCGTTCGGCGTGCGCGCCCGGGTCGTCGCACACGATCATCCACGCTTGATTATCGAAGAGGCCGCGGTCGAGTGACGATTCACTTCATTGGTGTGTGTGGCACGGCGATGGCGACGTTAGCCGCCTTGCTGAAACGGCAGGGGCACGACGTCCAGGGCTCGGATGAAAACGTGTATCCGCCGATGAGCACATTTCTCGAATCGGAGCGGATCCGCACACTGACCGGCTACTCCGCCGATCACATCACCGCGTCGATCGACATGGTGGTTGTCGGCAATGCGATCTCGCGCGGCAACGCCGAGCTCGAAGCGGTACTCGACCGGAAGATGCGGTATTGCTCGCTTCCAGAGGCGGTGCGCGAGCACTTCCTGTGGAAAGCCCGTTCGATCGTCATCGCCGGTACCCACGGGAAAACAACGACGACGTCGTTGACGGGCTGGTTGCTCGTGCATGGTGGAGCCGATCCCAGCGTTCTGGTGGGCGGCATCGCGCGAAACCTCGGCGAGGACGGGTCGAGCTACCGGCTGGGGAAGGGTCGCGACTTCGTCATCGAAGGCGATGAATACGACAGCGCATTCTTCGACAAGACCGCGAAGTTCCTGAAATATCTGCCGGACATCGCGGTCATCAACAACGTCGAGTTCGATCACGCCGACATCTACGCCGACCTCGATGCGGTTCGGCTGGCGTTCCGGCGGCTCGCAAATCTCGTCCCTCGATCGGGACTGCTGTTGCTTGGAGCCGATTCTCAGGATGCCGCGGCGTTGAAAAAAGCGGCTGTCAGCCCGGTGGAAACCTTTGGCCTGAGCGAGGGCTCCGACTGGCGCGCGACCCACGTGACGGTATCGGCGGCGGGGCAGGCGTTCACCGTATGGCACGGCGGAACGCGGTTCGCGAACATGGAAATCCCGCTGTTCGGTCTCCACAATGTCCGAAACGCGCTGGCGGCGATTGCGGTTGCGCACACCGTTTCGATTCCTGCCGCGACGATGGCAGAGGGACTGCGACAATTCAAAGGCGTCAAGCGGCGGCTCGAGATCTACGGCGAAGCTGCCGGTGTGACCGTGTACGACGACTTTGCGCACCATCCGACGGCCATCGCCGAAACGCTGGCGGGGCTTCGCGCCGCGAATCCGCATCGGCGCATATGGGCGATTTTCGAACCGCGATCGGCTTCGTCCAGCCGACGGGTATTCCAGCAGGATTTCGCGCGGTCGTTCGGGCCGGCCGACGAAGTGATCATCGCGCCCGTGTTCCGGACGAATCTTCCGGAAGGAGAGCGGTTGTCGGCACAGCAGCTCGTCGCCGATCTCAAGGGCGCCGGCCAGCGCGCCAGGGCTGCCTCCTCGATCGACGACATCGTCGCGACGATCGTCAACGAAAAGAAGCCAGGCGACCTGGTGGTGTTCATGTCCAATGGCGGCTTCGGCGGCGTGCACCAGAAGACGCTGCAAACCCTCAGGGGATGACGCGCAGCTTGGCATCGCGTGACACCGTCTTCGCCGGGCAGATGCGTGCCCGCTTTGGCGACGTGCTGAGAAACGACATCCCCCTTGCGCCGCTGACGACCTTCAAGGTCGGCGGTCCGGCCGAGTGGCTCATCGAGACGCGCTCGTCTGAAGACGTTCTCGACGCGCTTCGAATTGCGCACGCCAACAGCGTGCACGTCACGCTTCTGGGTGGCGGCTCGAACGTGTTGATTGGCGACCGCGGAGTGCGCGGTCTCGTGATCAGACCCCGAGGTGGTGTCATCGAACAAGTCAACGCCGGCCGGGTTCGTGCCGACGCGGCGACGACAATCAACGGACTGGTTCGCTGGACGGTTCAACGCGGCATCGCTGGACTCGAGGCATGGGCGGGCACTCCCGGCACGGTGGGCGGCGCCATCTACGGGAACGCGCATTTCGGCGGCCGCCTCATCAGCGAGCTCGTGGAATCGGTGCGGCTTGCCGAACTGAACGGCGCAACGCGTGATCTTCCCCGCGACGAGATGGAATTCGGGTACGATCGAAGCCGCTTGCAGAAAACCGGCGAAGTGCTTCTGTCGGCCGTGTTCCGCGTCTCGTCCGGCGATCCGGCAGCGCTTCGCGAAGTGGCCCGCCAGTCGCTTGCTTACAGAAAACAGACGCAGCCGCTCGACACTCCGAGCGCCGGTTGCATTTTTCAGAACCCCGATCGGCACGACGTGCCCGAAGGCATCCCCGCTTCTGCTGGCGCGCTCGTCGATCGTGCCGGGCTGAAAGGTGAGTCGCGGGGCGGGGCGCGCGTGTCCACCGCGCACGGAAACTTCATCGTCAATGAGGGCAACGCCACGGCGGCCGACATTCGCGCGCTCATCGATGTGTGCAGAACGCGGGTCCGCGAACAGTTCGGCGTCGGCCTGCAGGAAGAGATCGTCTACATTGGAGAGTTTTGATGTCGAGTCTGCTGATTGAAGGAGGACGCCCGATCTCCGGCTCGATCGAGGTCGAAGGGAACAAGAACGCGGCGCTGCCGCTGCTGGCTGCGTGCCTGCTGACGACAGAAGAATGCGTCCTCACCAACATGCCACGCATCGGCGACGTCGTGGTCATGGCCAAGCTGCTGACGGAGATCGGCGCCGAAGTGCATGGTCTCGGCACGACGACCGTGCGCGTGCGGTGTCGCGAGATCAAGACGTCCGAGCCGAGCACGGAGCTGGTCGGGAAGCTGCGCGGATCCGTGCTGCTGCTCGGCCCGCTCCTCGCGCGGACCGGGCGCGCCATCCTCGGCATGCCGGGCGGAGATTTTCCGGCGCGCCGGACGATCGGCACGCACATCGACGCGCTCGTGCACCTGGGGGCAACCGTCCTGCCGTCAACCGGTCACGCCCTCGAGGCACCCGGCGGGCTGCGCGCGGCATCGATGTACCTCGACGAAGCATCGGTGACCGGAACGGAGACGGCGCTGCTCGCCGCCGCGATGGTCGAAGGGGTTACGGAAATACGCCACGCTGCCACCGAGCCGCATGTCGTCGAAGTGTGCGAGTTCCTGCAGAGCATGGGCGTCGGCATTACGGGCGCCGGGTCGTCCACGATCCGCGTCGAAGGCACGCAACGGCCTCGCGGCGCGAAGCACGAGCTGCATGGCGATTACATCGAAGCCGGCAGCTGGGCCGTCGTCGCCGCCGTGACCGGCGGCGAAATCGAGGTGCGCGGCGCACGTGCCGAAGACGTCGAGGGTATCGCGTTCGTCTTGAAGCGGATGAACGTGGCGTGCGAGTTCGAAGACGGGCTGATGACCATCGAGAAATCGAAACCGGTCGCCGCGGGAAGGATCACCACAGGGTTGTGGCCGAGCTTTCCCAGCGACTTCGTGAGTCTCGTGACCGTGCTTGCCACGCAAGCCGATGGGCGCACGTTGATTCACGACTGGATGTACGAGCTCCGGCTGTTCGCGCTCGAGCAGCTCAGCGGCATGCGTGCCGATCTTTTCCTCTGCGATCCACACCGCATTATCGTTACGGGGCCGAGCAAGCTGAGGGGGCGGAAGCTGGATAGCCGCGATCTTCGATCGGGAATGGCGCTGATCGCCGCTGGCCTTGCTGCGGAAGGGCAGAGCCGTCTCAGCCCTGTGGAGACCGTGGAACGCGGCTACGGACGGCTTGTCGAACGCCTCAAGATGCTTGGGGCCCAGGTCGAGCAGGTGGAGCAAAGAGTGTCAGTACCTCAGGTTTGACGACTTTGCCCATGGCATTTCTGGGGAGGTGCCTGACGCACGCCAGATCCCTCGGGATTTTGTAAGGGGCCAGGCGCGTCCTGGCCCACGCCCGCAGCTCGTCAAGATCGAGAGTGCCGCCCTCACGAAGTTCGGCCGCGCAGCAGACGCGCTGTCCCCATTCGACGTCCTCGACACCGACGACCACACATTCAGAGATCGAAGGATGCGTGCGAAGCACCTCTTCGATTTCGAGCGCAGAGATCTTGTGCCCTGCGCTCTTGAGAATGTCGACGCTCGTTCGTCCGAGCAGCCTGTAAGCGCCGTCTTCCACGACGGCGGCGTCACCGGTGCGAAACCAGCCATCGACGAACGATTCCCCGGTGCTCTCGGGCTGCCGCCAATATTCCGAGAACACGCCCGGTCCTTTCAGCTGGAGCTCGCCGTCGACGATTCGCGCCGAAACACCGGGCAGCGGCTGGCCGACAAAGCCCGGGCGGCGCGTGCCGTGTAGCGGGTTCGACAGCGCCATGCCGACTTCCGTCATGCCATACCGCTCGAGCAGCACGTGCCCGGTGATTTCGTGCCAGCGATCGAGAACAGTCCGCGGGAGCGCGGCCGACCCCGACATCATCAGACGCATCGCACGGCATCCGCGAGAACGTGCCTGCTGGACATCAGGGCTCGCCGCCTCCCATGAACGAATCAGGCGGTGGTAGATGGTCGGCACCGCGCTGAACACGGTCAGCTCTCCCGACGACAGACGATTCCACACAGTTTCACTGTCGAATTTCGGCAGCATCTCGAGTACGGCGCCGCTGTGTAGCGCGCAGCACACGACGTTGAGAATACCGTGGACGTGATGCAGCGGCAGCGTCAGTAGGGTGCGATCTGAAGCGGTCCATTCCCACGCCGTGACGAGCGATTCGATCTGCGCGTTCAGCGCCGCATGTGTCGTCACCACGCCTTTCGGACGCCCCGTCGTGCCACTCGTGTAAACGATCGTTGCGCGAGCGTTTTCCATTTGTGCGTAGTGTCCGGCTTTAACCGGACTCGCCGCGTCCGCCTGAAGGCGGACACTACGTACATTTGCTGGATGCGACGGGTGCGGGTCAATCGTGTGAAACACCGCTCCGGAGGATCGCGCGAGGGGCTCGCCAACCGCGGCATTGTCGGCGTCGGCGAGAACGATTGACGTTTCGGCGTCCCGAATCAGGTAGTCGAGCTCGGCTGGCGGGTGGTTCATCGGCAACGGCACGCAAATCCCGCCCGCGCGCCAGATGGCCCATTGCACGGCGACCCAGTTGAACCCGGGAGTGATCAGGAACGCGACGCGGTTCTCGTTGAGATCTTCGCGGCCATCAAGGATCCGGATAGCGATCTCCGAGGACGACCGATCGAGCTGCTCGTATGTGTATGAGCCTTGCGTGTCGATGATGGCCACGCGCGTGCCATGAGCGCTCGCGCGCGCCACCACAGGAGGCAATGCCGCGACTCCCTGCCGGCGCATGTTATTGCGGCGCAGGTTGGTTCGGATTTGGGGGCGGCTGAAGGGGCGGCGGCGCCGGAGGCAAGATCGGCCCAATTGGGGGCGCGCCTGGAAGCGGTCCGGGTTGCACGGGAGCCGAGGGCTGAGGGCTGCCGGGCAGCGGCAGATCAGTTCCGCCAGGAGCCGGAGCCGCAGGGCCGGGTGGTGCGGCGGCTCCAAAGGGTGCCCCCGCATCCCGGCCGACTTGAAATGCGCGGAGGTCTTCCTCCGTCAGCTCCAGGACGCGGACGATTCGCGGCGTCAGCACCAGAATGACGTCGGTCTGCTGGCGCTCGTCGCGCGAGTGGCCGAACATGCGTCCGACGCCAGGCAAATCGCTCAGCCCCGGGATGCCATCACGCACCCGCCGTTCATCGTCGCGGATGAGCCCGGCGAGCATGTTCGTCTCGCCGTCTTTCAATCTGATCTGCGTCTTGATGGAGCGGTTGCCGAAAGTAGGGATCCCTCCGAAGCCGACGCCGGAAACGCTCGTGACGGACACGGCAAGCGTAAGCGTGACGTCGTTGTCGAGGTGCACTCTCGGCGTGATGTCGATGTTGACGCCGATGTCGCGATAGTCGTACGAGGTAATCGGCTGCTGTGCGATACCGCCCGTTGCGATGGGGGAGAACTGCGTAATCGGCACCGGAACCTGTTCGCCGAATCGCGCCTGTGCCGCAATCCCCACCATGGTCCGAAGCTGAGGATTCGCCAGCACCCTGGTGGTCCGGTCCTCTTTCAGCAGACGGTAATACAACGCGGGAACGCCAGTGAGGAACACCTGCGAGCTCGTCAGATTTCCGAGGTCTTCGAGCGTCAGTCCCGGCTGATTGACGTCGATGCTCCCGCTAATCCCGGCCGTTCCAGAGCCCGGCGATGCCAGCTGGAGGCCGTATTCGCGAAGTCTGTTGCGATTGACCTCGAGCACCTCGACGTCGATCAACACTTCCGGACGTGCCTTGTCGATCCTGTCGATCAACATCCCGGCGGCGACGACGCGCTCGCCGGTGTCGGTGATCGTGATGGCGTTGGTCCCTGCGATTGCAGCGATGCGGCGCGCGTCGATCACGATGCGCAGCAGATCCATCGTTTCCTTCACATCGGCGTTGCTTAGATAGAAGGTCCGCACCACTTCCGCTTTGTACTCTTTGCGCTTCGCGGGCGTGTCCGGAATGATGGTAATGGTGCGCGGTGCAGTGACGCGATAAAACGTTCTTGTGCTGTTCGTAATCGATTGAAGCGCTTCGCCGAACGTCTGATTGCGCACGTCGATGGTGATCGGTATCGGCTGAAACGCCGGATCGAACACTACGTTCACCTTGGCCAGCTGCGCGAGCGCGCGAATGACGATGTCGCTGCCGGCGCTCCGAAAGCTCATCGACTCTGGCAGCGGCTCGGCGGGCACTACCATGCCCGGCACAGGCTGATTTTTCATGCGCTCGACCAGCGCCTCGAGCTCGGTCTTGCCGTCGCGATTCACAGGAACCTTCGCGCGCAGCAGGTTCTGCGTCGCTTTCAGTTCATCGGCAAGGACGCGGTTGTCCGGGTTCAGTTCGGACGCGAGCTGATACTCGGCGACGGCTTCTTCGAGCCGCCCCATGGCGGAAAGACGGCGGGCACGAGTGAAGTGGTCCTGTGAGGCGCGCAGCCTGGCACGCTGCAGGCCGCTGCGTGCCGTCGTGCTGTCCGGATCGCTGTTCAGGGCGCGCGTGTATTCGACGACAGCCAGATCGTAGTCCTGCCGCTCTTCCGCTTGCCGCCCGTCGCGGAGGGCCGTGGCGGTCGCGCAGCCGGACAGCATCACCAGGATCCAGAGCCCGGCGAGGCACCGGCTCATTGAGTCACCACGTCGACATTGCGCGGCATCTGGAAGACGAACTGATTATCGGCAAGGCCGACGTTCTCCTTGAGATTGGAGAAGGTGAAGGCGGACCGACCTCCCTGCGCGTCGACGGTGATCAACATTTGAAGGTTGAAAGTCTGGGAATCGACGACCAGCGTCAGCGATTCGTATTCGGGCTCGCGCCGCTTCGGCGTGAGCTTGAGCGCCACCGACCCGGCTGGCGCGTCAGGTACTTTGTCGAATGCCACGTTGAAGTCGCGGGTGATATTGCCCCTCCCGGTCAGAAACAGCGCCGGCGTCGGCGCCTGATCACCCTGGGGCATCGTCCCGACGATCACTTGCTTGTCCAGGGGGATGTACGAATAAATCTTCCGTCCGTCCGATACGAACAGCTTTTTCTCGGGAGACGTGTATTCCCAGCGCATCTTTCCTGGCTTCTTCACCAACAGGCGTCCGCGTTCGGTCGCTTGTTGTTTCAGCACGCCGCCGCGATAGCTGTGAACGAAATCGGTAGAGAAGTCGCTGACGCGATCGTATTTCCGCTGCAAATTGGCGGCGGTCGTCTCCGCGGACGGAGACTGCGCCGCGGATGCTGCGGATACAAAGAGAACTAGGGCTGCCGAGAGGAAACGGACCTGCACCGTAGATTACACGATAACACGCTCGAGCCTACGGCTCGTCCCTTATCCCCAGTCGCAGCCTTGGGATAGGGGCGAAGAGGCTCGCGCCATATGCCGTGTATCCGCCCGGTACGAGTGCCACGAAACTCAGCCCCCGCTCGAGCGTCAGGGCATGTTTCCGGTCGACGATGACGTGACCGAACCCCGCCCGGCGGATGGTATCGGTAGGCAGCCAGGACGTCATCCTGATATCGAGGTCGAAGGATGCGAGGCGCGCTCGAACGCGATACGGCTCGTCGGCCGAGTGGAACAGCATGGGCGCTTCACCGATGTGACCCGCGACGACGACGAAGTTACGTGGCTCCGGGACCTGTGTCGACCCTCCGGTGAGCCATGCCCAGGCTTCGGCGAGCTCGGAATTGTCGATCGGGAATTCCCAGTCGGGACGAAGCATGCCGAGCACGTAAGGCGCGCCGGGCGGCAACGCTCTTACGCGGGTCATGAAGTCGTCTGGTCCGGTCGAGGAGGAGGGATTCCCTCGAGCGTGCAACTTCCGGTATGCGTGTGGAGTGATGATGACCTCGCGCCCGATCGCATGATTGTCATCGACGAGTCTCGCCAATGCGCCGGTGTCTACCCACGGAAGTTCCTCAGTTGCGAACCACGGCACGTGCGGCCGCCGGCTCTTCATGAAGTATTCGAACGCGTTCTGGATTTGCCAGTTGGTATCGACGCCGTATGCCGCATCTTCGCGCGCGGTGAACTCGGAGAGCAGCGACTCAGCGCGTGTGTCCCAGCTGCGGTCAACGGCAGGAAAGGTGTCGTATCCGCGCCATACCGGATACAACAAGAGCAGGGTTGCGGCCGAAGTTGCGAATGCAGGCGAAACGATTCTCGAGAGCGTCCATGCCGCAGCCGCGAGGCCCGCGCCGGCCCAGAGCGCGATGACGTAATGCGACGGCAGGAAGAAGATGTACGCGTCGCCGACGTTGTACGTCCACGCGAAGGCCATGTTTGTCGCGAAGAGCAGCGCAAGCAGCACACTCCGCCGCGGCCAGCGGGCCATCGCATAAACGAACCCGATGCACGCCAGGAATACGCCCGGCAGCCCAACTTGCTGCCGTAGATCGAACCAATACATGGCCGGTCTCGTCTGCAGTCCGGTCTCGGACACGCTCATGACGAGCGTTTCACGCCAGTCGGCCTTGGTGACGTCGAACCAGAATTTCCCAAGCCCTTCTGAGAAGGAAGAGGGCGGTTCGAGCGTTGTCCACAAGCCGCGGAAGTTCCAGGCATATTGGAGCGCGCCGAGAAACGCTATTCCGAGTGCGAGCGCGATTAATGGAGGGCGCAGCGGATCGCCATGTTGTGCAACGCGGCGGTGCATCAGCAGAAACAGCGCGAACGCCGGGAGCAGCAGCACCATGCTGAGGTGATTGCCAAACCCGATGGCGTAGATTCCGTAAAAGACCGCGAGTTTTCCTGCCGATGGCCGATCGGCCCAGGCGATGAGGGCGATCGTGGCGGCGGCAAAAATGAGCAGGTGCAGCGTGTACACCTCTGCGGTGACCGCCTGCGACCAGAAGGTGTAGGAAAACGCGAGGAAGAGGCCGGCCCCAAGGCCGGCGAGGAGCGAGTCGAACAGCCGGGCTCCCAACCAGACCGTCAGCCCTACGGCAAGGGCGCCGTACACCGCTGAGGCGAAGTTCATGGCCCGCGCCGGTTCCCCAGGATGCAGCCAGACGAACAGATTGCCGAGCGCGTAATAAAGCGGGTAAGCCTGACGTGGCGTTAGCGTGAGAGAACCGGCGAATGTCTGAAAGGACGAGCTATCGCCGAGGTCGAGCCCTGGAAGCAGCGTCGCGTAATAACAACAGAACGCGACAACTGCCAGAAGTGCGGCAGCTAGCCCTTCGCGAGGGAGCCAGGTTCGGGTGGCGCCGAGCGTGGTGCTTCCTTCGTTTCGATGGGGAAGTTGGCGGCCAGCCATTCCGGGACCCCGCCTTTGAGGACTTGAACCTTGATGCCCTTGCGCAGCAGCTCCCCGGCGACGCGGGTGCTGACCAGCTCGTTAGGGTCGGAATCGTAGGCGACGATGTCGCCGCCGGCCGGGATGCTGACCGAGTCGATTGCATACGGTGGCACTCGAATCGCCCCCGGCAGCTTGACCGTGCTGTGTTCGTAAGCGTATTTCAGGCGGACGTCGAGGATCGTCGGCTTCTGGCCTTGATCCATGCGTTCTTTGAGTTGTTCCTTGCTGATGCGTTCGACGGGCACGGCGCTATTCTCGCTGCGCCTTGAACAACCGTCAAGTTGTCCTACGCCGAACGCTGCTGCCGGCCCAACGCGGCCCCCCCTCCGGTAAACTTCAACCCGTTCCCACCTGGATCGTCTCGGAACCCCTGGCTGCCGGCTGGAGGGCCCAAGTCCTCGTTCTAACGATACCGGCTATAACCACTTCGCTTTTTTGAAGCGGTAATACACCCACCAGCACGAAAGCCCGATGAGCGCTATGGCGAATGGATATCCCAGCCGCCAGCGCAACTCGGGCATGTACTCGAAGTTCATGCCGTAGATGCCTGCAATAGCCGTCGCCACGGCAAAAATGGCTGCATACGCGGCCAGGCGGCGCATGTCTTCGTTCTGCGACACCGACAGCATAGACAGATGCGCTTCGAGCGCGGTGCCCAGCAGGTCCTGCACGCTGTCGATCATCTCGTTGATGCGAAGCGTGTGGTCGAAGACATCCCTGAAATACAGACGAGTCGGCGCCGGGATGAGTGTTTCATCTTCGAAGCGCTGGAGCCGCCCCGACAATTCGATGACCGGGGCGACGATGCGCTTCATCGAGATCAGGTCGCGTTTGAGCTTATAGATCTGCGTAGTGCTGTCCCGGCTGAACGGCTCGCTGAGGATGCGCTGCTCGAGCATCTCGAGCTCCTCGCCGAGCGCGTCGACGATCGGAAAGTACTGATCGACGATGAAGTCCATGATCGCGTAGAGCGCCACCGAAGGACCGAGCTTGAGCAGCTCGGGCAATGACTCGACCCGCGTGCGCACGTTCGTAAACGAGGTCGCGTAGCCGTGGCGGACGGTGAGAATGAAGTTCTGCCCGAGGAACACGTGAATCTCGCCGTATTGAACGGTGCACGCTTCAGTGGGTTGCTGATCCTTGATCTGAGCGGTCCGGAGCACGATGAACAGCGAGTTCTCGTAACGTTCGAGCTTCGGCCGCTGATGGGCCGCCAGCGCGTCCTCGATCGCGAGATCGTGGAGCCCGAACTCCTCCTGCATCTTGCGAAGGAGCGGCTCGTCGGGCTCGAAGAGGCCAATCCACACGAACGAGTCGGCGCGTTCGATGACGTCGCTGATGTCGTCGAGCGGCACGTCGCCGATCCGCCGGCCGTTCGAATACGCGACGCTGGCAATGACGCTGCCCGCGGGCGAGGCCATCGTGGTCATCCGGCCATTGTAACTGTGCTCGAGCTTCCGCGCCCGCGCTGGAACTCCGCGATGGAAACGCGTACCATTCCGCTATGTCGAAACTGATGTCCTTTCCAGTGGGGCGCACCTTGAGCTGCGCTCTGCCGCTCGCAATGGCCGCCACCCTCCTCGTCTCGGCCCAGGCGCCCAAGGGGCTGCCGGCGAGAAACCTTCCACCGCCCGCGTCGAAGGCGCCGGTTTCGGGATATACCGTCGTCCGCAGCTTTCCACACGACCCCCGCGCCTTTACGCAAGGGCTCGAATATTTCGACGGATTCCTCTACGAAGGAACGGGACTCAAAGGGCGCTCAGCCCTCCGGAAGGTCGAGCTCGAGAGCGGGAAAGTGGTGCAGGAAGAGAAGCTGCATCCGCAATATTTCGGCGAGGGCGATCACCATTACCCAGGGGAAGGTGTTTCAGGTCACCTTTCAGGATCGTCAGGGCTTCGTCTACGACGCCAAGACGATGAAGTTCATCCGCAACTTCACCTATTTCGGCGAAGGCTGGGGGCTCGCGCACGACGCCACGGGCCTGATCTTGAGCGACGGAACCAGTACGCTGCGTTTCCTCGAGCCGACGCGATTTCAGGAGCGCCGCAAGCTGAAAGTCGTCGACGCAGGCGTGGCCATCGATCAGCTCAACGAGCTCGAAGTGGTGCGCGGGGAGATCTGGGCGAATGTCTGGCAGACGGACTACATCGTCCGCATCTCACCAAAGGACGGCCGCGTGCTCGGCTGGATCAATCTCACCGGTCTGCTTGGCGCACCCAACGCCAAGCTGGGCGCGGATGCCGTGCTCAACGGTATCGCGTTCGATCAGCAGAAGAACCGAATCTTCGTGACAGGGAAGCTGTGGCCCCGGGTATTCGAGATTGCGCTGAAGTAGTCATTTCGGGACGGTCTTTCTGATGGCTTCGGGCAGCTTGGGTATCATCGGTCCCAGCGCGGCAAGCGACGCAAGATTGATCTCGCCAACGATATTGACGACCGTGAACTCTTCAGGCTGCGCCGTGAGCACCACGAGGCCGCCGTTGGTTTCCTTTTCGCGGAAGATGTAAATCTCGGTGAGCTGCTGTTTTTCGCGTACGCTCACGACGCGTGCCCACGCCGATCCCGACACCTGCTTTCGGACGCTCTCGACGTCGGAATCCGAATAGGCATTCGGTGTGCTGAACTTGAAGCTCTTCACATAGATTCCCCTGATGTCGTTGACCATCGAGTTGAGCTGGTCGGCATCGGCGCCCTTCCCGGCAAGAAAGCCCGCAGCCTGCTTCAGCATTGCCGTGTCGACGCTGACGTCGACAGTCTCTTCGGATTTCTCCGCAAGCCGGGTGAGCTGATCGAGCTGAAGTCTTGCGCCCTGCGCCAACGCTGGCGCCGGCGCGAGCAATACGGCAAGCGCAAGGCAGCGGCTAATAGTCGTTCTGACGTTCATGATGGGTCATCTCCTGGACTTTGGCTTGCACCGCCGACACCTTTTCACTGGCGATCTGCAGTGCGAGCATTACATCGTGTGCTGCCTGCGCGGTCTGACGGTATTGCTGCGATTGCTGTTCCTGCGCCTGGTGCGCACTGCGCTGCTGCACAAAGTAGCCGCCGCCTGCGAGCAGCATCAGCGACGCGGCAATCGGAAGCGCGAAGCGGCGCCATCGCGTTGGCGCGTGAGGCACATCGACCTCGCTCGATCCGATTTTGTTCAGCACTCTCTCGCTGAAGCCCTGCGGCGGCTCCTTGCGCTTCAGCGCCTGACGAAGGTCATGTTCAAGATTCATAAAAATGTCCCTGCTCGACGAGCTTGCGCCGGAGCGCGTCCATCGAGCGTCGCAGGTGGCTTTTGACGGTGTTCACCGGCATGTCGAGTATCGTCGCGATTTCCGACAGATCGAGGTCCTCCTGGAAGCGCAGCGTGACGACGATCCGCGGCTGGGGAGGCAGTTCCGCGACCAGCCTTCGCAACAGCGCATCGAGCATCGGGTCGCGCAGCCGCGGCATCACACCGGGCTCGCGCATCGTGTCGATCGGCTGCTCGAGCCGATGGCGCGGGCTCCGGACCCAGTCGATGCAGCGGTTGCTGGCGACGCGCCGCAGCCAGAACACCAGGTGTGTTGCCGACTCGACCCTCGCCAGGTTCTGGTGCAGGGCGAGAAACACGTCCTGCGCGAGCTCTTCTGCCTGGCTCCAGCTCTGCAGAAAGTGGTACGCCAGCCCGAAAACCATCGCCTGGTGCTCCCGCACGAGGGCCGCAAAGGCCGTTTCGCTGCCGGCCCGAGCCTGGTCGAGCAGTTCGTCCGCGGACGGGGTGGGGACGGGAACCGGCGAAGCCGCGGCAAGCATCTGAACCTAATACGTCGGAACGGTCGAAAAGGGTGCAATCGGGCTAGCCAGTAGCCGTAACTATAGCCGGTAGCCTGTAGCTGGAAAAAGGATGCAAGATACGCACACGATGACCGGCCTGGCTCAGGACGTCCGGCTCGCCCTCCGCGGCTTTCGCAAGAGCCCTTCCTTTACCGTCGTCGCCCTGCTCACATTGGCGATTGGTATTGGTGCCAGCACCGCGATTTTCGCCATCGTCGATGCGGTACTGCTGCGCCCGATTGTGGTGGATCAGGAGCGTGTCGTTCGCATCTGGAAACGCGACCGTGTAGGCGATCAGCAGCGGCTGTTCATCTCGTATCCGGAGTTCCGCGCGTGGCGCGATCAAGCCAAGAGTTTCGAAGGGCTCGCCGCTATCAACTACGCCGACACATTGTCGATCGCCATTAGGGTTGGCGATCGCACTGCCGCCGTGGCGTTGACGCCCGTGTCGGTCGAGTTCTTCGATGTGCTCAGGGCCGGGACGCCGCAGCATGGCAGATTGTTTCAGCGGTCCGACGGATTGCCCGGCGCTGCGCAAGTCGTGGTGGTGAGCGAGCGCTTCTGGCGGCAGGCAGCGGGCGGTGCACCGGAATTTGTCGGGCGGCAGCTCGCTGCCGCTGGAGGGGGCCGCAGGCTGACCGTGGTCGGCATCGCGCCGGCTGGCTTCGAATATCCGCTGGGCACCGACATGTGGGTGCCGATTCCGAGCTTTTTCGGCGCCGGCGGCATGGCGGGTGCCGGTGCCGACGAGCTCAATCAACAAATCGAGAGCCACGAATTCGCCCACTTCGAGCTGCTCGGCCGGCTGGTCCCCGGCGTGACGCCGCAAGCCGCTGACGCTGAACTGGATATTCTGTGCCGGCGCTTTGGCGAAACGTACCCGCACGATGAGAGCCGGACCAACCCCGCGGTTGAGCCGCTGCTGAACACGGTGCTCGGCAGCAGCGATCAGGTTCTGCAATTTCTGTCGGTCGGTGCCGCGCTGGTGTTTGTGATTGCCGGCGTCAACGTGGCGACGCTGCTGCTGATGCGGTCGGAGTCTCGTCGAACGGAGCTGGCTGTTCGAACGGCCCTCGGAGCGAGCCGCAGGCGGCTGCTGCGGCAACAGATCGTCGAGAGCATGCTGCTCGCAGTCGGCGGAGTCGCCCTCGCTACTGGCATCGCGACTCTTGCGTTGTGGACGGCTCAATGGCTGGCGGGGCCGGACATTCCGCGCCTGGTGGATGCCGAAATCGGTTGGCGCGTCCTGGTCTTTTCCATGGGCATCGCCGCCGTGTGGGCGCTGATCTTCGGGACAGCCCCCATCTGGAGCGCTTCACGCGCTGCGCCGGATCCGGCGATGCTCCGGTCGTCGTTTCGCGCTGTCCGGGCAACGGGAAGTCTGCGGATTTTCACGGTTGCGGAGATTGCTGCGGCGGTGATCATCGCAATCGGGGCAGGACTGCTTTTACGGTCGTTCATCAATCTGCAGCGAATCGACAGAGGCTTTCAACCCCACAATCTCATCGTCACCACGCTGCTCCTGCCGGACATGGAGTATCCGGACGCGCGCACGAAGCTGCAGTTCTTCAAGGAATTGATCCCGCGCGTGGAGTCGATATCGGGGGTCGCTGCTGCTTCGACGGTTCACATGTCTCCGGGCAGCGCGACGGTTGGCCTGAGCGCTTCGATGGTATTCGAGGGGCAGACGCCGGCAGAAGCGGCCCTAAACCCGTGGATGACGTGGGAGCCAATCTTGCCGTCGCATTTCCGCACGCTCGACATACCGGTCCTGCAGGGGCGCGCATTTTCTGCCGCAGACGATGGCAATGCGGCACCGGTGGCAGTCGTGACCCAGGCGGTCGCCAATCGGTACTGGCCGGGGCAGAGCGCGATCGGCAAACGCCTCAAGTTGGCCAGTGGCGAAAAGTTTCCCTGGACGACCGTCGTTGGCGTCGTGGGGGACACTCGTTACCGCGAGTTGACCAAGCCGTGGATGACCGCGTATTTCCCGGGCGAGCAGTTCTTCTTTTTTCAGCCGAAGCTCATCGTCCGAACGGCTGGAGATCCTGAGCGCATCATGCCGATGATTGCGCAGACGATCCGCGCCCACGAGCCGGATGCGGCGATTGAATGGAGCGAAACCATGGACAGCCTGCTGGCGCGAGGGTTGTCGCGCCAGCGCACGGCGCTTGGTGTGAGCGTCGCGTTTTCGATGGTCGCGCTCCTGCTGGCGGCGGTCGGCGTATATGGCGTGTTGTCGTACGACGTGCGCGCGCGACGGCAGGAACTGGCGTTGCGTTCGGCTCTCGGGGCGGAACCTGCGAGACTCTTCCGGACCGTGTTGGTGCGGAGCCTGGCGCTCGGCGGCGTGGGTGCCGTCGCCGGCGTGCTGGTCGCGGCCGCCCTTACGCGAACGGTGCGCTCGCTCCTCTACGAGGTGGCCCCGCTCGATGGTGTTGTGTTCGCAGCGGGCGCCGGGGTTCTGCTGGCTATCGTGCTGATCGCCTCGAGCATTCCAGCGCGCCGTGCCGCTCGGGTAGATCCGGTGGCAGCGCTGAAGTATGAGTGAAGCTAGCCAGTAGCTGTAGCCAGTAGCCAGTAGCCTATGGCTAGTGCCAGTAGCCAGCGTCCAGCGGTAGCTAGTAGCCAGTTGATCCAGCTGCCGTTCTTTCGTTCGTCTCGTTCTCCTGTTGCGATGAACTCCCCGAACTTTAGCACCACCCCTGTGAACCACTCGTTCCGGAACGAGTTCACCGAGATTGCAGAAAGTTCACTGCTTGCTTCAGATCCTCCGCGCATCGAAAGTCCGGCGATTCCGAACGGACGAGGATGGCCTCGGCGCCGAACGCACCCACAGGAGCGCAGTCGCATGCCAGGTTGTCGCCGATCATCCAGATGGGTGCGCCCGGCACGGAGTGCTCGGTGGCTGCTTCGAAGATCCGGTCATGAGGCTTCTCGTATCCAATCAGCCCTGAAGTAATAACTCTGTGGAAAAACCGGCCGATACCCAGAGCATCGACGATGGCTGCCAGCTCGGGTACGTGATTGGAGACGATGATCTGACGCCAGCCATCCTGAGCGGCCTGTTCGAGCGCTGGCACCGCGTCGTCGAAGAGTCGGTACCGTGTCGCGTCGAGGATGTGGGCGCGAAGCTCAGATAAAGGTACGGCTCGGTCGTCAAGGCCAAGACGTGCGAACGCCTGTCGATACGCCGCGTGAACCGCTTCCCACCAAAGCTCGGGCGTATTCAACTCGGGGTGGGTAACCCGCTGCCATGGGAATTGACGCTTGAACTGGCGAAAAAAGTGACTGGCGGACACGTCGTGACCAGGGGAGTGGAGCGTCGCCAGGCGAAGCGCTGCCTCTGACCACATCCTGGGCCGGCTTGCCAGTGTGCCGTCGAAATCCCACCAGAGCGTGCCAGCCACCAATCAAACCTTCAGACGCGTGCAATGGCACGTTTGTGCACCGCTTGCGCCGCCTCGCGTGCCGACTCGAACGCGCCCTGCATCCACGAGCTCATGTCGGTCATGTAATCGCCGGCGAAGTGGATACGTCCGTCAGGCTGCCGAAGCAGCGCCAGCGCTTCGTGCGCTGCCCGCGTTTCAGATCTCCACGAGCCGCGATTCCACTGGACGCGTGGCCAGGATACGGAAAACGCTGTCTCGAACTCGTTCGTGTATTGAGGGTGAATTCTCGCGCCTTGCTCGAGCGCCAGTTGCTGCCGCTCGGCCGGCGTGCGCTCGCGCATGGTTCTCTTGAAATCCATGTAGTAGCCGACGAGAACGCCTTTACGGGTCTGGAAGCCGTGGGATGGATAAATGATCTGCCCGATCTCCTGGTCGGTCCACGACCTGCCGCCGTGGATCTCGTCGTCCTCTTCCCAGAAGCGGCGCTTGAACTGAAGACCGATTTTCCCTGCGCCATCGTAACTGGAGGCGGAAATGGCGGCCTGAACAGGCTGTGAGAGATCCTTCTCGACGCCGACGAGTACGGGTAGCGGAATCGTGCAGACACAATAGTCCGCATCGACGCGCCGGAGTTTCCCATCTTCGTCGGCATAAACGGCCCACACGCCGCGCTCGCTCTGGCGGATTTCCCGCACCGCTGCGCGATACACGATCCGGTTGCCAAGCCGCGAGGCGAGCGCCGCCGGCAAGCGGTCCATTCCGCCCGCGACCTGCATCATGGCGGGTTGAGAATCCCAATCGATGCCCAGGTAGAAATCAAAATTGGCGCCGAGCAAGTCACGCAATGCCAACGGGTCTGTCCGCGATTCGTATCCGCTGCGGCGCGGCGACCCCCTGTACTGTCTCTGCTGATCGAGCGCACCCAGTCTTCGGAGATACGCGAGCAGCCTCTCACGGTCGTCGTTGGTCAGCGGTTGATCGAGCTGCGTCTGCGCCAGCGCCTTGCTCAGCAGTTCCGCGATGTAACCGTCGAAGTCCGCCCGTGCCTCGCGCAAACGAATTCGCTGGCCATTGAGCGTGGACGAGCGGGTTTGGTAGAGATACGCACTTTCGGAGTCCGCCACGAAAACTTCGACGGGCACGTTCAATTCGCGGCAATAGGCGAGGGTTGTGTGGTGGTGATGCGAGATGCGCATCGGGCCCGCATTGAAGTACAGCCCTTCGTCGAACGCGGCCGTCTGTTGCGAGCCGTCTTCTTCGCTGACGGTGCCTCGTCTTACCGTGAACACGCGGCCGCCCGGCCGGGGACGAGCTTCGAGCACGCGGCACGCGTAGCCGGCCTTGCCTAGTTCGTATGCGACGGTCAGCCCGGCGAGTCCCGCGCCGAGGACCAGTACCCGTACTCCCGGCGCGCGACCTGTCAAATTGAAAGGTGCCTGTGTCGGGTAAGCCAGCAATCCGAGACCCGTCATCGCCTCGAAGGCGGCCGACGCACCGCCTGCGGCGGCGATGCGCGTGAGGAAGAGGCGCCGTGTGAGGTTCATGCTGGCCTCCTGGCAAGAGGGAAGAGCTATATCAGCAACCTATCGGCGGGTTTCGAGACTCAGGTCGTCGGCTCCCTGGCCGGGCAGGCTATCGCTCTCTTCAATGAAAAACGCGGCGATGATCGACATCAGCCCGTATAACCCGGATTGGCCGAGGCAGTTTACCGAACTGCGCGCTCGGCTTTCGCCATGCCTGGGTGACGTGGCGAGCGCTATCGAACACATTGGAAGCACGGCGGTGCCCGGCCTGGCGGCGAAGCCGATCATCGATATCGACGTGGTCATTCCACAATATGCGAAGGTGATCACTATTATTGGGCGGCTCGCCAGGCTCGGTTACGTGCATCAAGGCAATCTGGGTATTGAGAACAGAGAGGTGTTCAACGCGCCACCTGATTCGCCTCCGCATCACGTCTATGTATGCCGGCGCGGCAGCGTTGCGCTGCGCAACCATCTCACGTTTCGCGATCATCTGCGCCGGTTTCCCGCCGATCTCGCGGCATACGCCGCCTTGAAGGAAACGCTCGCCACGACCTCGGCGGATGCCGAACGATACACAAACGGGAAGACCGACTTCGTTCTTTCGATTCTCTCGAAATACGATTTCTCGGAAGAGGAACTGGCGGAGATCCGCCGCCCGAACGAATAGCCCCTATGTTTCGGAGACGACCATGCCGTTCAAGAGCCAGGCACAGCGGCGTAAATTCGCCGAGTTATTGGTGAAGGGAGAGATCTCACCCGAGACGTTCGAAGAATGGAACCGCGAAACCGGCAGGAAGAAGCTGCCCGAGCGCGTCAAGCGTAAAAAAGGCACACGGAAGCGCAGGTAAGAGAGAACAAACCGCAGAGGCTCCGGGCAAAGGGAGCCCCTGCGCGCGTTATTCGTTCGTTGCCGGCCGGAAACGGCCGATCGTCGCCGTCGACACGCGGCCGAGCCACGCCTTGGCGCCTTCGCTGACAAACGCCCGTTCGAACTCGTCGAACTTCACATAAGCGACAGGCACGAGCAGCAGCGTGAGAAGCAGGCACAGCGACTGCCCGCCGATGATCGTCACCGCGATGGCGGCGCGGCCAGTGCCGCCGATGCCGATGCCCAGCGAAGTCGGAATGAGCCCCGCGATGATCGCGGCCGTCGTCATCAAAATCGGCCGCAGCCGCGTGCGGCACGATTCGACGATCGCTTCGCGACGCGGCAGCCCGCGCGCGCGTAGAACATTGGCGTAATCGACCTGCAGGATCGAGTTCTTCTTGACGATGCCGAGGAGCAGCAGCATGCCGAGCGCACTCCACAGGTTCAACGTGCGGCCGGTGGCCCACAGCGTGAAGAGCGCGAAGGGCACCGCAATCGGCAGCGCCATCATGATGACGATCGGCTGAAGGAAACTCTCGAACTGCGAAGCGAGCACCATGTAGACGAAGATCATCGCGAGCCCGATCGCCATGATCAGGTTCGTGGTCGTCTCGTCGAGAATTCGCGACTGTCCCTGCAGCCTATACGACATCGTGGGCGGCATCTTGAGCCCCGCGAGCATCCTCCGCACGTCGGTCGCCGCGGCGTCGAGGGCGTGGCCCTGCGCGACGTCGGCGATGAGCGTGACGGTGAACTGGCGGTTCGACCGCGCCAGCGTCGTCGGCCCGAGCCCCCGCCGGAGTGTGGCGATGTTGTCGATGCGCACCGGGCCAGACACCGAGGGCACCGTCAGGCGCCCGATTTCTTCGATGTCGCGCCGCTGTTCCTCGCGCACCCGCATCTTGACGGGATACTGCTCGGCTGCCTCCTTGTAGAACGAAATTTGATCGTCGCCCGACACCGCGAGCCTCAGCGTGTTGCCGACCGTGGCCATCCGGACGCCGAGGTCAGCGGCGCGCTTGCGATCCACGGCTACGTGCACCTCGGGATTCGACAGGCTGAGATTGATCTTCACGTCGGTCAGGCTCGGCATCTTCTGGGCTTCGGCGAGCGCGCGCGTCGAATATTCGGCAATCTGTCCGAGATCGGGCCCGAGGATGTTGGCGGAAATCGCGAAACCGCCCTGGCCTTCGCCGCTGCCAAGCGCGTTGCGAGACGTGATGCTCGGCCGGTAGCCCGGAAACGCCGCCAGCCGGCGCCGCATCTCGGTGATGATTTCGGCCTGGGTGTTCTTCCGGTCGCTGATAGGCAGCGCCTGGCAAACCATATGGATATGTGTAGACGCACCGGAGCCGCCGGCCCCGCCGATTGACGGCTGGATGGCTGCCACGCCTTCGATCCCACTCACCGCTTTCAGCAGCTTGAACGCGACTTCGGTCGATCCCTCGAGTGACGTGCCTTCTGGCGCGTCGAGGTGCACGATCCATTCGCCCATGTCTTCGTTCGGCACGAACTCACGGCCCACCATCGAGTTCAGCGGGATGGCCATGAGCACGGTGATGGCCGAGATGGCGAAGATCGTGCCCGGACGATCGAGCGCCCAGTTCAGCATGCCCATGTAGCGCTGCTCGAGCCAATGAAAGAAGCCCGATTCCTTCGACTTGTGATCGGCTTCGCCGTCCGCTGCCTTGAGAAAGCGCGAGCTGAGCATCGGCGTCATCGTGAAGCTGACGAGCATCGACACCAAAATCGCGAACGCCATGGTCCAGCCGAACGGGGAGATGAACCGCTTGGCGTAGCCTTCCATGAAGGCGATCGGCAGGAAGATGACCACGAGCGAGAGCGTCGTCGCCATGACCGGCAGCGCCACCTCGCGAGTTCCCTGGATCGCCGCATCGAACGGCGACATCTTCTTCTCTTCGATGTAGCGGAAGATATTCTCGAGCACGACGATGGCGTCGTCGATGACGATGCCGACGGCGAGCGTAATGGCGAGCAGCGTCATGTTGTTCAGCGTGAACCCCATGATGCGCATCAGCGTGAAGGTGGCGATGATCGACGCGGGAATGGCGAGCGCCGAGATGATGACCGCCCGGATGTTCCGGATGAAAAACATGACGACGATGGCGGCGAAGAGCGCGCCGAAGATCAAATGCTCTTCGAGCGAGGCGACCGACGCGTAGATGAAGCGCGAGTCGTCGCGCGTGATGGTGACGTCGACGCCTGGCGGCAGCGTGCGCTCGACGCGCTCGAGCGCCGTCCGGACGCCTTCGACGACGGCAACGGTGTTTTCCCCCATCGCGCGGCGGATGTCGATCATCACCGCCGGCGCGTCGCCCAGCCACACCGCGCTCGTTGGCCGTTCAGACGTGTCTTCGGCGCGGCCGATGTCGGCCACACGAATCGGCGTGCCGTCCTTGGTGGCGATGACGATGTTGTTGAAATCGTCCGAGGCGTCCATACGCCCGAGGGTTCGCAGGAGGAGCTGGCCTTTGCCCTGCTCGATCGTGCCGCCCGGAACCTCGACGTTTTCAGCGACGAGCGCTTCACGCACCTGGGTCATCGACAACCCGTACGAGTTGAGCTTCTCGATATCGACTACGACGTGGATTTCGCGCGCCCGTCCGCCGGTCAGACTGACTTCGCCGACGCCGTTAACCGTCTGGATGCCGCGGACGATTAGTTTGTCGGCGAGCTCGGTGAGCGTTCGCAGGCTCATCGACTTCGACGAGACGATCAACGACATCACCGGATCGGCGTCTGGATCGATTTTGGTGATGACAGGGGGAAGGAGAGTCGGTGGCGCGGTGCGGATGGCGCCGGCCACCTTCTCGCGCACGTCGTTGACGGCGTCGTTCAGATCGCGTTCGAGCACGAACCTGACGGTCATGCGCGCCTGGCCTTCGGAGATGCGGGCCTGGATCTCGTCGATCCCCGACACGCCACTGATGGCCTGCTCCATCGGCTCGACGACGGAGGTGGACATCTCGTCCGGGCTGGCTCCGGGCAACGCCAGCGAGACGCTCACCGTCGCCGGATCGGCCCTGGGGAACAGGTCTACGCCCAGTCCCTGAAACGAGAACGTTCCGAGCACCACGAGCGACATGACGAGCATCGTGGCCGAGACCGGCCGGCGGACGCAGAATTCCGACAACATGAGTTTCCCCCCTAGCTCGTCACGACGACGAGCTCGCCACCATTCAACGTCTCGACATCAGAAATCACGACCCGCTCGCCGGGCTTCACGCCGCTCGTCACTTCGATCCTGTCGCCGAGACGCTCGCCCACCTGCAGCTCCCGCATCTCGAGGCGATCGCCGCTGACGACGAACACGCGGTTCACTCCATAGCGGTACTGGAGGGCATTGAAGGGCAACGTGAGAACATCGTCGACCTTGCCGCTCTCGACGTGCACGCGCGCAAACGTGCCGGGCTTCAGCACGCCGTCGCCGTTCGGGACTTCGGCTTCGAACGGAAACGCCCGTGTGCCGGTATTGACGGCGGGGCTGATGCGCGTCACCTTGCCTGTGAAGGCGCGCGCGGGATACGCGTCGACGCGCAGCTCGACGGGACGGCCCTCGTCAATCCAGGGCGCCATGCGCTCGGGCATTTCGCCCGTTACTTTCAGCGGGTCGAGGCGCACGATCGACATGACGGGCATTTGCGATTTCACCAGCTCGCCGAGATTCACCAGACGCCGCTCGACGAATCCGTCGAAGGGCGCACGGATCTCGGTATCGCGAAGCTGTCGCTCTGACAGCTTCACCGCCGCTTCAGCAGCCTGAATGCTGGCGCTGAGGTTTCTGGCATTCTGCAGCGCCACTTCATAGCCTGCCTCTTTGGCCTGCAAGTCGGCCTGTGCGTCGTCGAACGTCTGCTGCGCGACGAGCTCGCGCTTGAGCAGCTCACTCGCACGGTTGAACGCACTGCGCGCCTGCACGAGCTCGGCGCTGGCGCGGCGGACGTCGGGCGTATTTTCGGGCTCGGGAAGATGCTGGGGATCTTTGGCGCCGTATTGCGCGAGCGTGCGCGTGAGCGCGGCTTGCTGCTGCTGGACCGAGTATTGCTGCCGTTCGTTGTCGAGCCTGACGAGCACCTGGCCAGCCTGCACGCGGTCGCCGAGATCGGCGAGGATTCCCCGCACGGTGCCGTCTGCCTCCGACGAGATGGTGACCTGGTCGACCGCGGTCAGCGTGCCGACCACGTCGACGGACCTTCGAACGGAATCGAGCTTCACTTGAACGACCGACACCTGTTTCGCCTGATCTGACGCGCCCGCCTGCGCGGTATCGGGGCCGGAGCAACCGGCAAGGGGCATGGAAAGGGCGGCAACCAGGACGAATAGAAGTGGGGACATGGTTCTCACGTATATAAAGGTTACAGGGCTCACCGAAGTATACGATCTCACGCCGCAAAATCGGCGTAAGCCGATGGTCTGTACCGCATTTTGGGACGTTCCTGTGATTTAGCAGGGCGGCACGGCCTAGCCCTAAGCCAATCAACCCGACATCAAACCAATGTGCCGCGATTCGTGTCTTAAGTAATCAGCGGTCATCCAGACTGCAGGAGGATTCCTCGGTGCGTTCCTTGGTGATGTGTGTCACGGTCACGATGGCGGCGTCGTCGGTGCCTTCCGCAGCTCAGGTGAACGTCAAGTCACAGATTTATGCGGCCGTCATGTCTGAAGCGGTTTATCACGGTGTTCGAGGGGTTGAACTGCTTGTGAAAGATGTGTCGATACCTATCCCGGTGGTCAGTTCATCGGCCGTCGCTGAATGGCTCGATGAATTCAATGCCCTGCCGGCCGAACTGCGAGAAGGTGTCCGCCGGGCGGCGACATCAAAATCAGGTCCCGTGGACCGTTCGCTTTTTCCAGCCGGAACACGGTTTATCTCTGCGGCTGCGATTGCGGAGGTCTTCACGCAACAACCAAGAGACAGTTGGGTAGCGTTCAGATATCAGTACAAAACCGCAGGGTGGGTCTCCTTTTCTGACGTGATGATTACGTCCGACGCTCTTGATGCTTTGGTCTATGCCGAAGCACGCTGCGGGAATCTTTGCGGCGAAGGAGTCTACATCTGGCTGCATCGAGCAAGACCCGCGGCGCCGTGGTCAATCTTGAAAAGTGTGACCAAATGGATTGCGTAGCGAGTGACGAGTGACGCGAGAGCGGCGGTATAATGCGCGCCATGTGGGCAGGCCTGCTATGGTTCGTGCTTCTAGCAGCGGCTTTGCTCTGCTACCCGCGCCGGCCGCGAACAGCCGGCGCGTTGTGGATCATGCTCGGAGTACTCTCGCTATTAAACAACCCCGAGCGATACGCTGAGAGTTGGTTCGGCCCTACCGGCGGCCTATTCATGATCGGTCTGGGCGTGTGGTACCTCATCAAATACCGCAGCCCTGACGTTCGGGCAAAGCACATCGAGTATTGGACGGCCAAAGCTTAGAGAGTGGCGAGCCCCGCCAACCAGATCCTCGCCACGCGGCGGAATAACCCGATGCGGCTCCGATGATCAGCGACGTTCGTCTCGCGTGCCGGTCGCTGCTCAGATCGCCTGGATACCTCCTTGGGGCGGTGCTCACCTTCGGGGTCGCCATGGCAGCCAACAGCGCCATCTTTGGCGCTGTCTATGCTGTGCTGCTCAAGCCCCTTCCGATACAAAGTCCCGAGCGCCTCATCGTGTGGTGGGAAACGAATCCGGGTCAGGGCGTCGTCGAGGTGTCATACCGAAACTTCCAGGACTGGCAGGCATCGAGCCGCACACTTACCAGCGTTGCCGCCTTCGGATCGTCTGCGTGGCCGCTCCTGATCGAGCACAAAAATGGACCAGTCAAGCTGGCAACGATCGGCGTGTCGTCCTCGTTCTTCGACACGATTGGGACTCGGCCGTTTCTTGGGCGCTTCCTCGGTCCTGATGACGACGGCTCGGCACAACCGGCGAGGGTATTGGTGCTCACCCATCGCGCGTGGTTGAGCCGTTTCGGAGGGGATCCCGACGTCGTCGGTACGACTGTGAAGACGGAAGATGGGGCTGCGCGGATCGTCGGTGTCGCTCTGCCGCAGCTCGATTTTCCGCGCGGCGTAGACGCGTGGCTGCCGGTCGTGCCTGTGCTTCGCGGCACAACGGGGATCGACGGATTCCGTGACATCGGCGTCCTGTTCCTGCTCGGCCGCCTGCGGACCGATACAGCTCCGGCAGCAGCAGCGACTGAGCTGGAGCGCATCGCGAACAATGCAGCAGGTGGTGGCGCGCGAAGGTTCGGCTCTGGTCTCAAGGTGGACGGGTTTCTCGACTATCAGCTGGGCCCCGTCAGGTCAGCACTGTGGTGGCTGTCGGGAGCTGTTGCCGTGCTCTTGCTGATTGCCTGCGGAAACGTGGCCGCACTGCTGTTGACGCGGGCGCTTCAGAGGAAACGGGAGCAGGCGGTCCGGCTGGCTTTGGGTGCCGGAACGGCGGCGCTTTGGCGTCCATGGGCTATTGAGACGGCGATCGTTTCACTCGCCGGCGGTGTCGCGGGTCTGGTTATCGCCCGCTGGTTGATTGCCGTGATCGTTGCGCTTGCGCCAGACGACATTCCGCGATTGACCGAGATGTCGATCAATGTGCCGGTTGTGTTGTTCACGTTCGGAATGTCCGGGGCAGCGGCCATGATCAGCATGCTGGCATCGCTCTTCCACGGTCGGCCGCAATCGACTGTCACCGACCTGAACGAAATGGCCCATTCCACGGACAACCAGAAATCCATCAGGACCAGAGGGATGCTTCTGGCGATTCAGGTCGCGCTGGCGATCGTGCTGATGACGGCCGCCGGGCTGATTTTCCGCAGTTACGTAAACGTCCGTCAGATCGTGTTGGGATTCGATCCCGCCGATGTCGTCACGCTGGAAATCGATTCGCGGCGTCCGGGGCCAGAGCACAACGAATGGGTACGCGAGCTTCTGACTCGTGTGGAGAGCTGGCCCGACATCGAGTCGGCGGGCGCTGTCCATCTCCGGCCACTGGCGTTGGGGGCGATTGGAGCCGACGCCACGGTCGTACTAGAGGGGCAGCCCAACGAACGGAGAAGTGCACGGCTGAATCCTGGGGTGAATTACCAGTCGGCTACGCCGGGATATTTCACTGCCATGCGCATTCGCGCGCAACAGGGCCGCCTGTTCGACCAGAGGGATGACGCACGCGCGCCACGCGTCGTCGTTGTCAGCGAAAGCACGGCGCGAGTTCTGTGGCCACACGGGGATCCCATCGGTCAAAGATTGTCGCTGCCCTCGGTGTCACCGGGCGAGCCTGCGGCGAGCTGGCGTACTGTCGTTGGGGTCGTCCCCGACGTCCGGTATCGTGGCCTCGACGATGTGCGGCTTGATCTCTACGAGCCCGCTGCACAATCGCGTTCTCGGGCGGCGTATCTGATGGTGCGATCATCGCGAAACGCTGTCGCGGTAGCAGCCGCCATTGAAGCCGAGGCACGGCGCATGGAGCCGAAGGCGATCATCGGTGGCATCACCACCATGTCGGCAATCGTCGATCGCGCGCAAGCGGTATGGACGCTCAGCGTGTGGATGTTCGGGGTGTTTGCGATTGCGGCGTTGACGTTGTCTTGTGTGGGGTTGTTCAGCACTGTGTCGATGGATGCAACGAGACGGTCCAGGGAAATTGCCCTGCGCATTGCGCTGGGTGCACGACCGCGAAACATCGCAGGTCACGTGCTGAGTGCAGTCGGCAAACCACTTTCCGTCGGCGTCGTTGCCGGCCTGGCGCTGGCGACGTTCTCGACGCATTGGATGACCAGCCTGCTTTTCGGGGTTGAACCGCTCGACGGTGCGACGTATCTCGGCGTCATCGGCCTGATCGCGGCGGCTGGACTCGTCGGATGTTCGTGGCCATCCTACCGTGCCGCTCGAATCGATCCCGCATCGATCCTGAAAAGGGAATAGGCCGGCCTGTGCATGCCGGTCGGCGCAGAGACCCTTACTGAGACTGCCTTCTCAGGCGCGGGATCCTGGACGCCGAGGCCGTATCGTCACCGGTGGCCATCATGATCGCAGCACGCAAGAGCGCCGGGTCGTGGGTCGGCGCGTGATGCGCCAAGATTGTTAGAGCCGCGCGAGCGAGATGTCGACCGAGGTGGGCCGCGGCCGCGGTCGCATCACGCATTTCACAGCTCTCCACTATTTTCTTGTGTTCGCCCGCAGCGATCGACAAGGCAAAGGGCACTTCCTGAATATACAGAGAACGGTACCGCTCCGTGTGATCGTACATTTCGCGAATCGTCCGGATCAGCTGCTCGCTCACCCCGGCGACAAGAGCAAGGTGAAACTCGCGATGCGCCGTCCGCCACTGTGGGATGTCGTGACCGCCGAGCGCCTCCATGCGTACCAGGAGACCCCGAAGGTTTTCGATGCCTGACTTGTCAAACCGAGGAACGCTGACCTGAAGCGCGAGTGACTCAGCCACGATCCGCATAGAGTAGAGATGCTCGAGCTGCTCAATCGAAATGGGCGTCACGCGGGCCTGGCGATTGACCTGTGTTTCCACCAATCCATCACTCTGCAGCATGCGGATCGCTTCGCGTAGCGGACCGCGACTCACACCGAGCTCGCGCGCGAGTTGAACTTGCGACACGGATTGTCCGGGCTGCAGCGCACCTCCGAGGATCAATCCGCGAAGGTTGTCGTATGTCGTCGACACCATTTGCCTGGGCTTCTTGCTGATGTCGCGCGATGAATCGACGAAGGCCGGAGATGTCCGGTGAGTCCTTACTCTGCGTTTCATTTGGGGCAGGAGTATATCCTAGGAAAACTTGAAGTGTGGACACCTTGTTCATGCTTAGCCAACCGACCGTTTGCCCCCGGCGGTCGCCTCGACTCCCAATCGGCGGGATCCCACATCGCGATTCCAAGCCCAGCCCACCACCAGATTCAGCGCGTGCAGTACTTGCAGCCATTCACAAATGCAGAACCATCAACAGGTTGCGATGAAATCTGCGCTCGAGCTAAATGAGGAGCGGCGTGGGCTGCCAAGAGCAGGCCTTGGTCTCTTTGTTAGCCAGGGGCGTAATCTGTTTGCTGCCATCAGTTCACGAAGTGTGGCCATAAAGTTAAAAAGGTGTTGACACTCTAAGTCTTGCACTGTTAGCTTTTGCACCTTCGGAACACACTGCCAGTTTCCAACGACCAGGCCCCGGCTCTTTGCCGGCCGGTGATGATGATGGCGGTGTTCGTCCCGAAAACGGTGTGGAGATCGGCGACCACTTCTGCGGGTGACACGAGCGTCGGGCAATTCATCAACGGCTCACCGAAAAGCGAGGGAAAGCAATGAGGACGTTTCAAGCAATCGGGCTGGCTCTGATTTCCTTCACCATCACACTGGCCATCTTTCAGCCATCTGCACCCGCGCTCGCGCAGCAGCAGGCGTCCTCTCCCACGCAGCCGCGTGAGCTGGCGCTAAGAGCAACGGAGGGAGCGGGCGCCACCATCTTCGGCAATGTTTGCGGCTCGTGTCACGGCATTCAAGGCGCCAACGACGCGATGTCGCAGGACATGCTCAAGCAACTGACGCCCGAGAAGCTCTATGAGTCGATGACCACGGGCACGATGCGCACCCACGCCGATGCGGCAACGCTGACCGACGATCAACGAGTGGCGATCGCGGAGTGGGTGAGCGGAAGACGGTTGGGTTCCACCGCGAGTGGGGGAGCCGAGACCATGCCAAACAAGTGCCCCACATCTCCTCCGGTGACCAATCTATCCGCGCCGTCCTGGAACGGATGGAGCCCGGACATGACGAAGAACAATCGCTACCAGACGGCGAAGGCGGCCGGAGGTCTCGGACCCAGAGAGTCGGGAACGACTGAAGAGTTGCGACGCCATGGCTTTTCACAGGCGGCGGTTGCGAGGCTCGAACTCAGATGGGCGTTCGGCTTGCCATGGACGTCTTCGGCGTATGGGCAGCCGACAGTCGTCGATGGCAGGGTCTTTATCGGTTCCGATTCGGGATACCTCTATTCACTCGACGCCGCCACCGGCTGCGTGCACTGGTCATTCCAGGCTCAGGCGGGGTTGCGCAGCACGCCGACAATAGCCGCTGTCAAGCGAGGAGCGCCCCAGACGGCCGCGTTCTTCGGCGACATTCGCGGCAACGCGTACGCGGTCGATGCGTCGAGTGGCAAGCTTCTGTGGAAAACGAGGGTCGATGCTCATCCGCTGGCGCGCATCACCGCGGGCCTGACGGTCCATGAGGGGCGCGTCTACGTCCCCGTGGCCTCGCTCGAAGAGCCCGAGTCGGCCAGTTTCAACTATGCCTGTTGCACGATTCGGGGCCTGGTTGCGGTGCTGGACACTTCAACGGGCAAGCAGATTTGGAAGTCATACACGATTCCGGAAGAACCCTCAGAGAGAAAAAATGACGCCGGCGTCAAGTTCCTGGGACCGTCGGGCGCGGGAATCTGGGGGCCGGTCACGATCGATCCCAAGCGGCAGGCTGTGTATGTCTCGACGGGAAACGCGTTTTCCGCGCCAGACCTGGGCCGAGCCAACGCGGTGATGGCGATGGACATCAACAGCGGGAAAGTGTTGTGGGTGACGCAGGCGATGCACGGCGACGTGTGGCACACGGGGTGCCCGCAAGGACCGTCTTCCGTAGGACATCCGCCACGGAGCGCTCACCGTCGCCCGAATGTGCCGCCTCCGCCTCCGCGAGCCGGCGGGCCGGCGCGCGGACGACCCGCGAACTATTACTGTCCCGACGAGAAGGACAATCCCGATTGGGATTTCTCTGCCGGCACGATCCTCGTCGACCTGCCGGGCGGCCGCTCGCTCGTTCTGGCTGGCCAGAAATCAGGCGGCGTGTGGGCACTGGATCCCGACAACAAAGGGAAAGTGGCCTGGTACTCGGATATCAGCAGAGGACAGATCCTCTTCGGTGGCGCAGCGGACGAAGAGCAAGCGTACTTCGCGATGAGAGGAGCCTACGGTGGGTTGGTCGCCATCCGGTTGACGGATGGCCAGGAACGGTGGTTCGCAGATCTCCCGCCTCAGGAGTCGATGGCCCAGCATACCGGCATCAGCGCCGCCGTGAGCGTGATGCCCGGAACTGTTTTCAGCGCTGGGCTGGATGGGATGCTGCGCGCCTTCGCAACTTTCGATGGCAGACCGATCTGGCAATACAACACGGCGAAGGATTTCGAAACGGTCAACGGCGTAAAGGCGCGCGGCGGATCCATCGGTTCCGCCGGCGCCACGATAGTCAATGGAATGGTGTATGTCACGTCGGGATACACCGGATTCCAGAACGGTCGTCCGGGAAACGTGTTACTGGCCTTCGGTCCACCAACGAGAGTAGGCCAGAAGCGACATCAGTCAACAGTCCCGCGATATGTCGAATTCCCGAAGGAGCGCAGCTATGGGCAATACAAGTAGCACTCTGTCGATCAGGATGAGTATCGTCGCGCTTGGAATCGTTTTGTCCCTTGTCTGTCCAAGTACAAGTGCCTGGGCACAGACCGTAAGCGGGTCCATCCGGGGTACCGTTGTCGATTCAACCCAAGGGGTGATTCCAGGTGTCGCCGTGATCGCGACTCATGTCGACACAGGTGTGGTTCGTACCGGTGAGACGACCGGGGAGGGAGTCTACAACCTCGCGGCATTACCGGGCGGCCTGTATCGTGTCGAGATCGTTCATCCGGGTATGAGAACTGAGATCCGCGAGAACGTTCGCGTCACGGCGGCGAGCGTGACCAGCCTCAACTTTGTTCTCGAAGTCGGGAATACCTCAGAGACGATCTCGGTGACGGCTGACACGTTGCTGCAAGCCGATACAAGCATGACCGGCGCGTCGTTGGATACGCAAGCGTACGCCGAACTGCCGCTCACTTCTGGCGGCAGCCGGCGTCCCAATCGCTTCATGGCGCTGGTACCGGGGACAGCTGGAAACCCGACTGGCTTCGGCGACAGCATTGCCGGCGGCCAGGCCAGCACGAAAGAGATTCAATTGGAAGGCGCGTCCATGGTCACCCAGGAAATCAGTGGTGATGGACGCAATGTCACGTTCCCGCCCGACGCGGTGGAGGAGGTATCGGTCGCGACGGCGGGCTACTCTGCCGAATACGGAAATACGGGCGGCGGCGTGGAGCGCTATGTGTTGAAGTCGGGTACGAACCAGTGGCGCGGCAGCCTCTACGAGTACCTCCGCAACGAAGCGTTCGACGCGGCGGGCTACTTCGACGCCGCTGTTCCTGTCCATCGCGAGCACGAGTGGGGCGGCACCTTCGGTGGGCCACTCCTTAGGAACAAATCCTTTTTCTTCTTTTCGTTCAACCGGTACACCTTTTCGGACTCCGAGACAAACAGTATTTTGTCGATGCCAACTCAGGCCTTCCGGAATGGGGACTTCTCGGCCTGGCCGCAACAAATTTACGATCCGGCGACGACGCGGCCGAATCCGGCCAACCCGGCCCAGTTCATACGCGATCCCTTTCCCGGCAATATCATCCCCGCCGACCGCATCGATGCGACGGCCAAGAAAATCCTCGAATACCTGCCTCTGCCGAACATGGCGGGCAATTATCAGAATTTCAACGCAACGGTTGCGAAGAGGACCAACGAGCGGACGACGCTCGCGGTGAAGGGAGACCACCAATTCAACGAACGGCACAGGATGAGTGCCAGCCTCGTCTTCACAGATGACCCGGGCTTTACACCACATGGATTACCGCATCCAGCCGGCGGTCAGCAGATCAGGGATTTCGGGTATTGGTTTCCGCGCGGCACACACGACTGGGTGCTGGGTACCAATCTTCTGAATCAGTTTCGCGTCGGATACAACCGCCAGACGCAGTTGCAGGATCAGCCGAGCCGGTATGACGAGCCGGGATGGCCGACGCAACTGGGGCTTCGCGGAATGGAGCTGGCGACCGCGCATTTTCCGCGTATCGCCTGGAGCTTTACCGGCACCTCGACTGCGCTGGGCTACAACGATCGATTTGCGAACACCATCACCGCCAGCGACGGGTTGTCGTGGACGAAGGGAGCTCACAGCTTCAAGTTCGGGGGCGAAGTTCGGAGGCAGGAGACCTTCAAGTATCTCCAGAACCAGGCAAACATGAATTTCGCTCGCAATCAGACCGCCCTGCCGACTGCCATCGCCACCACAGGGCTGGACTTCGCGAGTTTCCTGCTCGGGTACGTAGATTCAGCGGGCCTGAGTATTTATGGCCCTTACGAGCCACGGCAAAGCACGTGGCAGTTTGGATTCTACGCTCAGGACGACTACAAGGTCTCGGACCGTCTGACGATCAACTACGGTCTCCGATTCGATATCCTGACTCCGCTTACGCGAGGCCAATGATTACTATTCGATGGTCGATACGACGAAGCCGAATCCTGTCGCCGGCAATCTTCCCGGCGTTTACGTTTTCGCGGGACAGGATGGTGTCGGCAGTCGAATTGCGCCGGCCGACAAGAATTCCAACAATCTCGGGCCGCGGCTGGGTTTCGCGTATACGCTGACCCCGAGAACCGTTGTTCGCGGCGCCTACGGTATCAGCTATTTCCAGACTGGTGCCTACGGCGGGGGTAACAACGTCAATCAGAACGACGCCTACTGGCCCACCTCGACGACATCTTCACCCGATGACCTGAGCGGAGCCTACACGTTCAGACAGGGTTTTCCCACTCGAGACCTCGTGATTCCGCCGCTGATTACGCCGGCGCTCGGTGTTGGAACCGGGTTCGTCAACTACTGGCATCCGACGGCAGCTCAGGCGGGACGTTCGCAGAACATTAGTGTGGGGATGCAGAGAGCGCTTGGCAGGAACATGAGCATCGATGTCGCGTATGTGGCATCCAGAGGGGATCATTTGCCGGTGAGAGTGGATATCAATCAGCTCGATCCCCAGTACTTGGGTCTTGGGTCGCTATTGACCAGGAACATCCGCGATCCATTGGTTGTGGCTGCCGGTTACACGCCGCCCTACGCAGGATTCAACGGATCGTTGGCGCAGGCCCTCCGGCCGTTCCCACAGTTTCCGAACATGTTCCCCGGCGGCAGGAATTCGGATACGCGAGGCACGTCGACCTATGATGCCCTGCAGGTGAGGTTCGATAAGCGTTACTCCGCCGGCGTGTATGCCACGGTGGCCTACACGTGGGCAGACACCCTGACGAATGCCCCGAATAACTTCGTCAACAATGCTCCGATGCACAGGAATGCCTACGATCTCGAGATGAGCCAGGCACGTCCTGCGACCTACCGACCCCATACCCTCGCCACCGGGTTCCTCTACGACTTGCCGGTTGGTCCAGGAAGGAAGTTCCTCGACAACACGAGTGTGCTCGCCCAGATCATCGGTGGTTGGCAGCTGAGTGGAATTCTGCGTTATGCGAGTGGCCAGACGCTCGGAGTCAGTGCCACGCAAACGAACCCCGTCTACCGCGGAGGAGCGACGGCCGAGGGAATCGGCGGCAGCACCGCAATTCCGCAGACTGCGGATCTCGTTTCTGGGGTGCCGATGACGTTGGAGACTGAGGACTTCAATGCGCGGACGGATCGTTATCTCAACCCAGCGGCATTCGCCCAGCCGACGGCAGCGTTCGGCTCAACGATGCCCACGATCGACGGGTTGCGCGGGTTTGCTTCGCTGAACGAGGACTTGGCCGTTTCGAAGACGATTGGTCTTTCGGGCCGCCAACAGCTTCAGATCCGCGTGGAGATGTTCAACGCGTTCAATCGAGTGGAATTTGGGACTCCCCGCGAGCAACATCGGCAACCCGGAAACATTCGGGAGAATCACCAGCCAGGCGAACATGCCTCGAAACATGCAGATTGCTTTGAAGTGGACATTCTGATGCGCTCTGGTCTTGTCATCGCCGCCGCGCTCGCCGCCGTTACGATCGGATTCGCGCAGTCGCCGCCCGGCAATCCGGGCGGCGGCCGCGGTGGCGGAGGTGCAGCTCAGACACCTTCGGCAAATGTACCGGCGCGCGGCTCCGCATCCGTCCGTGTGCCGGCGTGGCGGCAGCTGCGCACTGCCGTAGGGAACCTTCTTGGCTGGCAGGTCGGTGTGTCGCTCGGAAGCTTCCGGCATGACACATTTCTCGACGCGGCCCGGAAGGCTGAAGCGCTGGATCTGGCGGTCGTTGCCGGCGACAGCACACAAAAGGTCAGCCTTCAGATTCCAAAACACCTGGACTACAGGTTGGCGCCAGGAGAAATGAATGCGGTTCGGGATCGGATGACGACGCTCAGTTTGCGGATGCCGGTGTATTTCACGACTGAGATTAGCGTTGACGAGTCCGATCGCGCGAAAACAATTTGAGTTCGCGAAGAGCCTTGGCGTGGAGACGGTCGTCGTGGCACACACGCCCACGGTGTTTCCGGTTCTGGAGAAGCTTGCGGATGAGTTCGGCGTCAATGTTGCGCTGAGCGGAAGCCTCAAGACGGTGGTCGACGCGCTTCAAGGACGTGGCCCGCGAATCGGGGCGTACGCAGACCTCGGAACCTGGAAGCGGGACGGTGTTGCGCCGATTGATGGAGTTGCGCAGCTCAAAGAGCGGCTGCTGGTGCTGAAACTCGGCGATAGAAGCGCGCTTGCCAAGAGTACGACACTCCTGGCTGAAATCTATCGTCGGGAGCTGAAGCCGTCGATCATCATCGCGGGTGCGGACGGCGAGTCGGATGTCGTGGCGGAGCTTTCCCGTGCGCTGGAAGCTTTTGAAAAGGCTGTGCAGCCAGTGGCGGCCGAGCGGGTCATGCAGCTCTCGCGTGGCATCCCCATCAAGGGACCGGAGCGATTAACGCCAGAGGAACGCGAGAAGATTGTTGCAGCGACTCCGCAAAAACCTGCAGCGACGCCGAAGGCATCGAGAAAGCTCCTGATCTACGACGCAAACATCGGCTACGGCGGCGCGAATGGCGGCCATCGTTCGATTCCGGCGGCGAACCTGGCGATCGAGCTGTTCGCGAAAACCGGTGCCTACGAACCGGTCTTCAGCAATGATCTGGAGAATTTCAAGTACGACAACTTAAAGAAGTTCGACGCCGTGTTTCTGAACAATACGGTCGGACAAATCTTCGTCGATCCCGAGATTCGCGCCGGCTTGAGCCGCTTCGTGCGTGAAGGCGGTGGGCTTGCTGGCTACCATGGGACGAGCCACGCCTCGATGGACTGGCCGGAGTTCGGTCAGATGCTTGGCGCCGTCGAGGGCTCCCACCGCGAACCGACTGAAATGGCGACCGTCAAGATCGACGACCCGGCGAGCCCGCTCGTCGCGGCGTTTGGCGGCAAATCGTTCGTACATCAGGATGAGTTCTATCGCTTCGTTGAAGGACCGCTGTCGCGTGACAAAGTGCACGTCCTGATGAGCATGGACGTCGAAAAGACGGATTTGAATCAGGGTAGGGGCTGCATGCGGCCCTGCGTGCGTCCTGACGCTGACTACGCGCTCAGCTGGATCCACACGTACGGCAAAGGCCGGGTCTTTTTCACCGCATTGGGTCATACGCCGGCGTTTTTTGCGTCGCCGGATCTCGGCGACTTCTTCTTCAGGGGCATTCAGTTCGTCCTCGGAGATCTTGACGCCGATACGACTCCGAGCGCG
>CAVXJF010000012.1:0-118227 GCA_963762055.1 Vicinamibacterales bacterium | reverse complement strand
CGGAGGTGACGTCGTAGTTGGGCTGACCCCAGTCGAGGTAGTCGCCTTCGAATACGGTCTGCGGACGGCCGATTCGCGCCGACGTGCCATTGAACGTCAGTGCCACAACCATCATCTTCGACCCGGCACGAAAAACAGCTCGCTGCCAGAAGCCGCCCATACCGGCTCGGTCCCTCCGTCGGTGGACACCTGGTGTTTGGCCCCACTCTCCAGATGCTGAATGAAGACGTTCGCGGGACGATCGCCAGAGGCGTCGCAATCGCAGTACGCGAGCCATGATCCGTCCGGAGAAAACCTGCCGGGATGGCCGTCCGCGATCTTGGCCGGCGAGCCCGTAGCCTTGGGCGGCGCCCCGCCCTCGAGCCGCAGGATCATGACGCCTTTTTTGTCGGCGTGCCTCGACGAGCAGAGCAAGGCGCCCGTCACGGCTCCAGCCATCCACGAGCACCCGCGCGTCGGCGGCCACGGCGATTTTCTCAGCGTTGGCCTGATCCATCCGTGCGTATCCATCCGAGTTGGGCGGTGTCGACCTGCCGATCGTGTACACGATCGAGCCCCCGTCCGGCGCCCACGCGAAGTTGTGACTACCGGCGGACTCTGTTGTAAGCGGCACGAGGACGTCGCGCTCGATGTCGAGCATCCAAATCTGGTGCGGCGAGTCCTGAATCTCCATCGCGAGACGTTTACCGTCGGGCGACAGACGTGGCAGAGCGAACCGGCGCAGGTTCGCCGACAGGGGTCGGACGGCGCCACTGTCGCGGTTTATCCATACGAGCTCGTGAAGCGATCCTTCGCGGAAGATCAGCGTCCCCGTTGTCGAAACGGCGTAATCTGCCCGGTCGCCATTCGGACGCATGGCGACGTTCTCGACGATCGGGACGGCGCTGCCCTTCACGACGCGCCGGGTGGCGTCGAACGGGAGCGCCATCAGCCGCCCCGACTCCGCGTACACGACGTGACCGAAGCCGGGCTCGTCGCCCGCAACGAATGTCGGGCTGCCGCCCCGTTCGGCAATGACCAGACGCTCGGACTCGCCCGGAATCAGCACCGCAACCCGCGACGCATCGTCAGTGTTGACCGTCGCGTGCACCGACACCAGGTACGCGCCGCCAGGCAGCGCGAAGGCGCTGCTGAACAGGGCCTCGCCGGCAGCCAGCTTCGCAACCAACTCCGGAGAACCGCCGTTGACGGAGACTCGAAGCAGGCCGGACGGCCCGGCGACGACGATGTGATCGGACCGCTCCACGCCCAGTGCTCCCGGCCCGTTTCCGCCCGCGCGACGTCACGCGGCAACCCGCCATCGAGACGCAGGACCTTGATTGTCGATCCGGACATGAAACCGATGGCGCGCCCGTCCGGTGAGAACGCCGGCGCATCCGCGCCGGCCGTCTCGGGCAACTGCTTGAGCTCTCCGCTGACGACATCCTGCAGATAGAGGGACGATCCGCTGCTGCCGCGGCCCAGGTAGACAAGGCGCGTGCCGTCGCCGGAAATGGCGAAGGCTCGCAGCGAGTTCGGTTCCCGGCCATAAGCGGTGACGCGAGCGGCAGCGCCAGCCGCAGCGGCACAGCAGGCGGCGGTGCGACCGAGCGGAAGCCGCCAGCGATCCAGAGGCGTTTACGATCGCCAGCACCGCTGCGACGCTCCAGCCGCGACGGCTGCGCCCACCTGATCCGACTTGATCGGGCTGGCTGCGGCGTCGCGCGCGGCTCGCGACTGGCCGCCTCGCTGACGCCGACACTATCGCCAAGGAGCAATCCGGCGTCGCCGATGTCTCGCAGCCGGTGCCGCGGGTCTTTTTCGAGACATCGTTTCAGGAGCGAACGAATGTGCGGCGGCGTGTCGCGGGCAGCGCCTGCCAGTCCGGCTCGCTCTTGAGAACGGACGCTATCGCGTCTGAAACAGTCCCCGCGCCGCCGAACACATGACGGCCGGCCAGCATCTCGAACAGCACGCAGCCAAACGCCCACACGTCGGTGCGCTTGTCCACGGGCGCGCCGCGCGCCTGTTCGGGACTCATGTACGCGGCGGTGCCGAGGATGATGCCCGCACCGTGTCATCGCCGGGACTGGTGAAGGTCGGCGAGGCGAGACGTCGAGTGTTCCGAGGACGGCGGCTCCCAGCCTTCGCAAGCCCGAAGTCCAGCACTTTCACCGTGCCGTCGGGACGAACCTTGACGTTGGCCGGCTTGAGATCGCGATGGACGATGCCGCGCTCGTGCGCCGCCTCGAGCGCGGCAGCCATCTGCATCCCGATGGCGCGCGCTTCGTCGAGCGGCATCGGCCCGGCGGCGATACGCTGCGAGAGTCCTCGCCCTCGACCAGCTCCATCACCAGGCGCGGTCTGACCGTCCGCTCCGTTCGATGCCGTGAATTTGCGCGATGTTGGGGTGATTGAGCGACGCCAGGACCTCGGCTTCGCGCTGGAACCGCGCCAGCCGCTCGGCATCGCCGGCCACTGAGGCGGGCAGCATCTTCAGCGCGACGTCGCGATTGAGTTTCGTGTCGGTGCGCGATACACCTCGCCCATCCCGCCTGCGCCCAGGGGCTGACGACCTCGTAGGGTCCGAAGCGGGTGCCAACAGCCAGCGACATGGCTCGGGTGATTCTAACTCGACCCTTGGGCGAGCAACGACGGCCCAAAGGCGAGCAGTCCTGCGCCGAAGCGTGACCGACACGCTCCCTCCCCGGGGCCGTCCGCCATCGGGTTTGAGGTTGAAGAAGGTGGGAACTGGCCGTAGCTCACGCCACTCGGCCACAGACGCGCTGCCCGCAATCGCGTCACCAGGTCGATCTCGCCCGTGTGCTCTACCTTCTTCTTCAGCAACCCGAGATAGGTGGCCGCCAACTCCAGCGCCCGGATCTTGTCCCGGAGCTTCACGTCGGCGACGGCCACCGGTCCGCCGCCCGCTGGAGAAGTCCGCTGCACGATTTTGACGCTGGCGACCTCCGAATGCGCCTCCGGCGGCCAGTCGTGCACCGCGAGCAAGTGGCCCTCGTGGTCGAACGGGTGGCGATGTCGAACAGGGCGATGCGCAGGATCCAGACTAGGGCTCTCTCGGAACGACGCGTGTCAGCTCGTCAGCCCAGTTCTGGACCAGCACGAATTCCGTGGCCGGCGGCCGTTGGTCCACACCGCCGACCGGCTCGAAAAACAGAAAACGCTTCCCGTCCACAGTGACATCCCACCCTCGATCCAGCGGATCGCTCTCGCCACGTCCGAATTTGAACAGCGGCACTGGTTTTGAGGAGACGAATTCCTCGTTGCCGTCGCTCTGCACCGAAACAGCCATCATTTGACCTTCGCCGTCCCTGTACACAATCTCGCTCCCACCGCGGGTCCACACCGGGCCCGCGCCGCCTGGGGGGGTCGAGATCAGCCACTTTCGAGAGCCGGCATTCGGAAACGGGCGCACGTACACCTCAGCCCGGCCCGATTCGTTCGAGTTGTACGCGATGAAGCGCCCGCTCGGAGCGATCGCGGCTTCCCGCTCGACCCCTCCAGCCTGAAACAAGGTCTCCAGGCGTCGCTCCCCAGTCAACGGCACGAACAGCAGATCTTCGACTGTCGCCCCGGGAGCCAAGCCGGTCAGGACCACGCCGCTGCCGTCGGGCAGCATCACCGGGTTGGTCCGCTCGAACGATCGCATGCCAGCGCCGGTGATGAGTTCCTCGACCGGGGCACTGCCGTCCGCCGGCAGCCAGCCGAGCCCCACGCCTCCATCGAACCAGGTGGTGAACACCACCCGGCTCCATCAGGCGTCCAGATCGGAGCGGAGTAGGCGATGATGCGATCCGACGTCAACCGAGCCCGGCTGCCGCGGCCCAGATGATAGATCCAGAGGTCGTTGCCGGCTCCAATCTGAACGACGAGTCGGTCTCCCACAGGTGACAGCCTGCCCAGCTTGAAGTTGTCTGGTTCGAAGTGCAGGGGATCCTTCCGCCCCTGACGGTCGACCCACGTCATGACGCTCTTCCCCAGGCTGGAAGGGTCACTTGCACGCACATAGATGAGGAGGCCGCCGTCCACTGTGAACTGCGGATAGCCGACCGGTGACCAGAGGACGTCGTCGCGAACCGGGCGGGCTGCTCCACGCGTGTCGAGTGCATCCGGATCGAATGCGACCGCCCAGAGTTTCCCCTGTCGGCCAAACACGACGTGGCCGGAACCGACGAAGCGAGCCCCCACGGCTTCGAAGAGAGCGCGTGTCTCGCCGGTCTCGAGAAAAGCACGGCAGCTCGGGGCGGACCGGTGGACGCCAGGATCGTGAACAGCACCGCACGGTCGCCAGGCAGCATCTGAGGAAGCTCGTGCCGCTCTCCCTGCGCGGGAAACGTGAGCTGACGAGGCTCGCCCCCGGTGGTGGAAGCCAGCCACAGCCCCGATCCCACGCGGCCGAAGACGACGCTGTCGCCCGCACCCCATGTTCCACCGCGCAGCGGTTGGTTCGGCAGCAGCCTCTGAGGGGTGCCGCCATCAAGGGACGCCGTCCACAACTCGCTGCGCGTCTCGAAGCCGAGCCAGCGGCCGTCTGGAGAGAAGAACACGTCGCTTCCGCCTTCGGTGCCCACGATAGGCTCTGCCTTGAGTCGGTCGAGATCGCGCCGCAAGAGGACGGGCTGGCCGCCGTAGTTACCTGCAAACACCAGGGTTCTGCCGTTGGGCGTCACCGCAAAATGGATTCCGGGGTTTCCGAGCCGCAGCTCCGCGGCGTCAATGAATAACGAGGTGGCCACCAGCGGCGCTGGCAGCTCCGGCGAACGCTCCCGGCTGGCGGGCAGCAGCGTCACCAGCAGGGCGGCTCCCGCTCCCGTTGCGGCCCACACGATCGATCGCCACGTTGGGCCAAGACGCACCCCTGTCGGCTGCAGGCCGGAAGCCGGCTCCCGCGCGGCCTCGTCGATCTCTATCCGCGCAACGGCTGCTGAATCGAGGCGCCGCTTCGGATCTTTCTGGAGACACCGGTGGAGCAACCGTTGAATCGACGACGGGGTTCTCGCGGGCAGGGCCTGCCAATCGGGTTCGTGCTCGATGACCCTCACCAGCACGTCCGAGAGTGTGTCACCCGCGAACGCTCGATGGCCGGTGAGCATCTCGAACAGCACGCACCCGAACGCCCAGATATCGCTGCGCCGATCCGCCTCGCGCCCCTTCGCCTGCTCGGGACTCATGTAGGCCGCCGTGCCCAGAATGACGCCCGCGGCGGTCATCCGCGCCGGCGACGTAATCGTCGGCGACGCCGTGACCTCTGCGAGGCCCGCGGCTGACTCCGGCTGAACGAGCTTGGCCAAGCCGAAGTCCAGCACTTTCACCATGCCGTCGAGCGCACCTTGAGGTTCGCGGGCTTCAGGTCGCGGTGGATGATCCCCTGCTCGTGGGCCGCCTGGAGCGCCTCCACGATCTGCCTGGCCATGGGCAGCGCCTCGTCGAGCGGCAGCGGCCCTCGGGCGATGCGTGCGCTCAGGTCGTCGCCCTCGACCAGTTCCATGACCAATGCGCGCACACCGCCGGATTCCTCCAGGCCGTGAATGTGTGCGATGTTGGGGTGGTTCAACGCCGCGAGCGTCTGGGCCTCGCGGGTGAAGCGCGCGAGCCGTTCGGGGTCGTCGGCGAAGGCGTCGGGCAGGATCTTCAGCGCGACGTCGCGGTTGAGCTTCCCGTCGTGCGCGCGATACACCTCGCCCATCCCGCCAGCCCCGAGGGGCGAGCGGATCTGGACCGGGCCGAGCCGTGTACCGGGGGTCAGGGCCAAACGGTTGAAGGGAGTATAACCGTCCGGGACACCGTGCCGTTCTGCCCGTGCGGGACGAGGCGATTCGCCATCGCGCGTAAAGCGGCGAGGCCGTTCACGTCCAGGTTGTTGGAGGCACCAACGGCTGACAATGGGCACATCGATCCAGTGTCCGCGGCCTACGCCGCCGTGCCTCGCTGCCTGGCGGCTTGCAGCCGCTTCACCAGATCAATCTCGCCGGTTGCTCCACCTTCCTTGGCAGCAGCCCGAGATAGGTGGCCGCCCGCCTTCCGCCCGCCTCCGTGTCGCTGAACGGGCGCGCCAAGCATCGCTGTGCCTCCTGAGCCATGACTTAACACGGCAGCTCGCTCCAGGATCTGTCCCAGCTGTCACCCCCGCGGAAAGCCCCCGGAGGTGATCACATGAGCCCGATCTCGCGTGGGCACGCAGGCCAGGTGGACACACGGGCAGGGGAGTGACGATGGTCACTGAGACCACACTCTCGACGCCGCTCACGAGCGCCCCGGACGCGGCACTGATGTTCCCCACCCTGAGTTCTGCGCCGATCGCGCGGATTGCGTTCCCACGGGCTCATTCGTCCAATCACCCGCGGGGAAGTCCTGGTCGAGGCCGGCCAGACCGACGTGCCGTTCTTCGTTGTGAAAGCCGGTGGAATCGAGATCATCGGCCGTCTGGTCTGGGCGACCTCCTGGTCGCCGCTCACCGTCCGGGTCAATTCACCGGCGAAGTCAGCATGATCCACGGTCGCCCCGCGCTGATGCGCGTCCGCCCGCCAGGTCGGCGGAGTTCTTCAGCTGACCCGCGACCAAATGCACGCCCTCATTCAGACCGACGCCGAAATCGGCGAAGTGCTGATGACCGCGTTGATCTATCGACGGAAGGAACTGGTCGCGCAGGGAGTGGCGACGTCCTACTCATCGGCTCCGTTCACTCGGCGGCAACGCTTCGCATCAAGGCATTCCTGACGCGGAACGGCCACCCCTTCAAGAACTCGCATCGCGCGGCGACCTGATCCCGGCGACCCTCCGCCCTTCCGAGTCAAGCCCTGCGTCTGTAGAATAATCCACCGCCGCCGAGCAGCAGCACCGCGACGACGATGACGAGCAATGTGGTCGTGTCCATTTTTCTCTCCCTGTCCTTGGCGAGCGCGCCCTGTGTGATCGCGTCCACCGAACGGTGGTGACCAACGACGGCGATCGGTGCCCTCGCGGTCAGGATCACGCTAACTCAATGTGTAGGCTATCAGCGGTGCAGGCTGGTGTCTGTCCTCTTCTGAACAAGCATTAAGCGCGCGCCAGCGCGAGTGCAGAGACTCGCCTCTCGGCGAGCTTTGCACGGTGCCCACCAACTCGAGATCTCTCACGAGAGTCGCGCGAGAAATCCGGCGCGTACCATCGATCTATGAACGGCTTCGGCGCGATCACGTGGCTGGCCCGCCTGGGCTTCCTTGTGAAGGGTGTGCTCTACATGGTCATTGGCGCACTCGCTTTCCAGGTCGCTGCCAAGACAGGCGGACGCGTCACGGGGACGCGCGGCGCGCTCACGACCGTCCTCGGACAACCATTCGGCCGTACGCGGCTGCTCGTGGGCGTTGTTAGGCTTCTCGGCTACGCCGCCTGGCGTATCCTTCAAGGACTCTTCGATCCGGACCGCCTAGGCAACAATTGGCGTTGCGATCCGTGCGAGCTTCCTGGCTCGCGGGGCCCTGCACGCGGTGCTGGGCTGGCAGGCATTTCGCCTCTATCGGGGACTGTCGGCCGCATCGGGGACCACCGAGCGTGAGGTCGCCACCGAGGCATTCCGGTGGCCGCTCGGTGATTGGCTGGTGGTGCTCGCGGGGCTCGGTCTCATCGGCTTCGCCGTGCAGCAGGTCTATGCGCCAGTCGTAGTCAGCCCATCCCTCGTCGCGGTGCACGGCCAACACAACGGCGAGGGGGGTCCGCATGATTCTCCTCTCCTGCGCCCGAACGATGCGGTCTTCAGACCGACGGAGTGCGGCTTCCTCGCCTGGCGCCGCCTTCAGTTCAAAGGACGGTGGACCGTCCCGGAATGCCGGGCCATCGTCGGCCTCAGGGGATGACGCGGAACGCATAGGCCACTACCTCAGCCTTCTCGCGAGTAGAAACCGACAACTCGAACACGTACTCTCCGGCAGCGAGCGGCGCCAATCCGACGTCAGCGACGGCCCACCGCTCCATCCCGTCGACCCGCTCGCTCACGGTGATGGGGAGCGGCATCGGCCGACCGTTTCGCGTCAGCAGCCGGCCGCTGGCTGACACGTCTGCTGACAGCACCGGCACCTCAATCTGCACCCTCTCTGTCCGCCGGAAGCGAGGGTCGGCCGTCGGCTCATACGCCGACGCTGTGCCAGGTCCGCGACGCGAGGCGAGCGCCGCCGTCCCGGCCACGGCCGTTGCGACCGGAACCGTCGTAATAGGACCGGTCTGCATGGCTGACGCGCCCATATTCGATCTCACCTCGGCACGCACTGTATATCGTCCGGGTACAAGAGGACTCTTGGATGCTAACGTCGCCACGCGTTGTCCTGGTTCCATGACCGCTTCAATGGTGTCGATGGGGCCGCCGCCTTCGGACTCGATTGACATCCGCACGCTGCCGCCGGTAAGCCAATCAGCGTGCGAGAGCGTTGCACCGTCGACCTCGACTATGGCCTTAATGCGCCCGACATCTCCTGTCGCTTGTATTTGGGCCGCCAGAGGCCTGCCCGTCGGAGTGCTCCTGTCGGTGGGCCGAGCGACGGCGGGTGGCGGACGGTTACCTGGCGGCGAGGGGGGCACGATACCGTGTGCGCGAGCCTCCGTCTCTGACATTGAGAGGTACCCAGGCCGCGTGCGCACCTCGACGCCCTCCCGCTTGACACGGACACTCACGCGGCGGAAGCGTCCGTCCAGGCTCCGATTGCTCGAGTAGTAACTGAGGACGTAATACGGCCTGAGGTCCGCGCGCAGGCGTTCGGCGCCATCGGTGCCTTCGTCCGCGAGGAGCACCGCTGTACCGTCGGTTTGGGCCGCCAGCTCGCGCAACCCACTCTGACGCGCGGCCGACCGCTCCTGTTCAGTCGCCGATGTGGTGAGTGTCGGACCCATTCCTAAGCCGGCTGGGTCAATCGGATACACGCTGACGTTGGCACGGTTTGCGCGTTGCGCCAGCTTTCGCGCTTCAATCACATCATCGGCTGGGGCTTCTATAGGCGGCGCGGGCGCGGAATGTCGCGAGCGTCCGACCCTCACTCAGCAGGGAACACGAGACGAGATGGCATATCGTAGGCAACTCGACGCTGATGTACCCGATTTCAAATCTGGGTCCGAAAGCAGAAGGCCCTAAGGAGGGGTACTACCTTCTGATGGGCGCAGGAGCACAGGGACGGGCAAGTCAAGAACCTGCACGCCATCAAAATCCAGCTGAAACCGGAGCACACCTTCAGCTTGAATCTGAAGGGAATGAACGTGGACAAATAGATAGCCAAATTCATGGGTGAGCACGAATTTCCCGGGCTGCACAACGTCACCGCCAGGACTGACGATCCTGAAATCGAGCTTGATCTGTTGTGCGTGGGGGCCGTCGAGAAGGGCTACCAGGGTGGTTGCTTGCAGAACGACGGGCAGTGCCTCCGGCAAGTTCAACTCATTGTTCACGCCGACCATGCACAGCCTTCTGGTTATATCCAGAAAAGCGTAGTCGCAGTAGTGGGCCCACTTGATGGTTGCCATCGGTGCCTCCTTCCGTAGCCTGCGAGATTGTAAAGGCGATTGCGGGGGCGCTGCCCATTTGACTACCAGCGGCATTCGGGCGTATCGTCTGCGCGAGAAAGTCGGGGCCGGGGCGGCGGCACCTTCTCCCTGCACTATATCCGTCGGTTCGATGGTCGTCGGCCTGCTCGATGCACCACCGCGGTGTCAAACCGCTTTGACCCGCGCCTTCCCGGCGGTCGTTGCAAACGGTTGCAAGCGGCAACACCCGCACCCGATGCGCCATCGGCGGTCGGTCTAAAGCCCCACGTTAAGGAAGCAGCCGACGAGCGACTCCCCATTGTGTATGAGTTCACCGAGGCTGGTCCGGCGGGACTTGACGAGGCCGTCATTCTAGATCAGGCACCATCAACGGTCCGCCTAGAGGTTAACTGATTAAAGAATCAAGTTCCTAGCGGCGGATTCATCGCGGTGCATGGGGTTCATCCGCAGATTGCTCCCAAAAGTGAGCTCATGAACCTGTCGTGACTGCTCGTGACTGCTCGTTCCGAAGACCTTCCTCTTGGCACCGTTCGCGTCGTCAGGCCGCCTGGACGCCGCCTGCCGGAAGCGGGATACGCGGAATTTCGACCAGCCCGCTCAGGTAAGTCCGGGTCTCAGTCAGCGTTGAGGCGACGAGAGTCGCGCCTGCATCCCGCAGCAGCTGTGTGCTGTCGTCCGCCAGCGCCCGCGGGCTCCAGCGTCCGACCAGGATTCGCACCTCCGGCAACGCCGCGTGGAGCCTCTTGACGAGATAGCGCGTCTTGGACGGAGGGCTGGGCGGTAGATCAGCGAGGCAGACAACTGAGACGCCTTGCGCTTGCACCAGCGCCACGACTTCCGAGGCGAACATGCGCCCCTTGGTGATCTCCACGACGATTGGCAGATCGTTCAGCAAGTGCCCGAGCATCTCCAGTGCAACCTCGTCAGCGACGCCGTTGGTCGCCAAGCCCAGCACGCGCAGCGGTTCCCGTAGTCCGTGAAGTGCCGGATCATCAGGCGGTGGTGGCTCCGGCTGGAGGCGTCGGATCAACTCCGCCGCGTCGGACAGCAGTTCTCGCGTCGCATCGATGACCGCCGTTTCTTCGTCCAGCGATAGCCGTTGCTCGAGGCGGTCGCGCTCCGCATAGTTGAGCGCCGGCAGCAGCAAGGCGTCGTAGACTGTGCGCGGCGCCTCGGTCTTGATGTGCTGCTCAATGAGGTCGGCCGCCTCGCTCTGATCTCGGGCCAGCAAGCGCTGATAGTAGCCAAACTCGGGGGCGAGCGCGGGCGTGTCGGCCATCAGCATCCCAACGAATTCGAGACCGGGTACATGCTTGCCAAGCACGACGAGGCACACCGTCAGCGGTATCGCCATGAGCAGGCCGAGCGGTCCCCACAACCACGTCCAGAAGGCCAGGGACACGATCAGCGCCACCTGGGAGACTCCCGCCGCACCCGCATACAGGACGGTTTCGAGCACGAAATTCGTGAACAGCTCGAGCATGACGAACAGGGCCACCACCCAGAGCGGACCGGCCCAGCCCGGGAGGGCGGCAAGGCTGACGAGGATCGGCGCACCGGCGCCAATCACCGGTCCGATGTACGGGATGAACCGGAGTGCCGCACCGAACGCCGCCCAGACCATCGGGTACGGGACGCCGAGAACGTAGAGTCCGATTCCGGCCGCGATGCCATAGACCAGATTGACCAGGGACTGCATCAGCAGCTGGCGACTGACCCGCGTACCGGCCTCATCGAACGCCTTCGTCGTGACTGTCAAGTGGCCGAGGCCGAACAGCCCAATCAACCGATCGCGCAGATCCCGGCGTTCGAGCAGCATGAAGATCACCATCGCCAGCACGAGTCCGGCGGTCCCCACGGGACCGACGATCGGACCAAGCCACGAGTAGCCCGGGAAGCCCGTCACCAGCTCCGAGGTGACCACGATGGGCCGCGAGGATGTTCCGGTCGGCGCGCTCGATTGTCCCAGATCGGTCTTGATCCCTTCGATCGTCTCTTGAAGCTTCTCGACCGATCCTCCTTTCCCTGCGCCGCGGACATCGGCGATCTTCGCCAGGATATTGACGCGATAGGTGGGAAGGTCGTCGGCCAGATGATCCATCTGTCGCGCGAGACCCCAACCGGCGAGGCCGAGAACGATGAACACGAGCGTGACCGCCGCGAGGACAGCCGGGACGCGGCCGATCCAACGCTCAAGCCAGCTGACAGGAGGCGTGAGGACGAACGTGAGCAGCACGGCGAGTGCGATCGGCACGAGGACGGCCTGCGCCCAATAGAGGACGACGATGACCAGGACACAACCGGCGAATATCACCCACGGTTTCAAGGAGTGTGACGTGTCATCCATGGAGCCCCACGCTTGTACTGTATGGCGCAAGCCCATCTGGGTCTGTGCACACTTGAACAGCGTGGGCGTGGCCACGTGGCGCACACTAGCGGCCACTCGAGGGGCCAGAGGTCCGGAGGTTTGATGTCATGCGCGCACCGATGATCCTGCCGATATTCGGGACCGCACTCAGGGCCTGGTGGGATGATGATGCGCCGCGCCTGGGCGCGTCCCTTGCCTACTACACGCTGTTTGCGATCGCGCCAGGTCCTGCTCGTCGCGACCGCGGTCGCGGGAATGGTCTTCGGCGCCGATGCCGTCCGCGGGGAAATTGTCGGCCAGCTCGATCAGCTCGTGGGACGCGAAGGCGCGCGGGCGGTGCAGAGTCTTCTCGAGGGAGCGAGTCAACGACGAGGTGGGATCATCGCCACCGTTGTTGGCAGCATCGCCTTCGTCGTCGCTGCCACCGGCGCATTCCTCGAACTCCAGGCGGCGCTGAATACGATCTGGCGCGTGAAGCCGAACCCGGGTATGAATCTCAAGGCATTCGTGCGCGATCGTCTACGCTCGTTCGGCCTGGTGGTGGCCATCGGTTTTCTGCTGATGGTCTCACTCGCGGTGACCGCCGCTCTTGCTGCGCTAAGCGGATGGCTCTCTGCACGCGCCTCGAGCATCCCGCTGGTGTGGAGCGGGGTCACTGTGCTGGTGTCGCTTATCGTGACCACGGCGCTGTTCGCCCTTCTATATCGCGTCCTGCCCGACGTGCATCTGCGCTGGCGCGATGTGACGACGGGCGCATTTGTGACCGCCGTGCTCTTCACGATCGGTCAACAGTTAATCGGACTCTATCTCGGTCAGAGCAGCGTGGCCTCCAGCTACGGCGCCACCGGGTCGGTGATGATTCTCTTGCTGTGGGTCTACTACTCCTGCCAAATCCTGTTGCTCGGGGCCGAGTTCACTCGCGCGTACGCGATGCGCCAGGGGACTCAGCCCGCCCCAGAATCATTCGCCGAAAGGGACCTGGTCGCACTCAGCGAGGCGAGCGGGTCGTGAGGAGTCCGGAAAATATGAAGTCTGGCGCTTAGTGCTTGATGCTTAGTTCTTGGGTTCGATTGTGGCCGAAAAACCTTCGTCCACGGTGAGCTTCCAGTCTTCGTTTGCCGACTCGATCTTCAGGTAAAACGTGCGCGCCTCCTCGCTGACGTACGCGACGTCGCGTCTCGCGCCTTTGCTGTCCACCACCACCTGGATCACGCGGCCGCTGATCGAGCTTCCCAGCATCAGCTTGAACCTGCCTTCGCCCGGCTTCGTTTCGTTGCTCGTCTCCCAGGTAAATCGGAGGTATCCACTCGCGGCTGGGAACGAGTTGGTTTCCATGTCTCCGCGGCCCGACCACGACCCGGCGCGCTCCCAAATTATCGTCTGTTGAGCTGGTTTGGGTGGCGGCTGCGAACACGAGGGAAAGAGAAGCACGACAGGTATGACGGATAAAACAAAAGGGATGAGGAGAAGTCTCTTGACCTCATACCTCATCCCTTGTGCCACCTGACCGACGCGGAGCGTCCTACACGTTGGCCGTGAGCGGGAATTGCCCCGGCCTCTTTGTCTCGAGCGCTCTGACGATGTGATCCAACATAACCGGCGAGCGGACGAACACCTCGTCGCCGAGCGCGCCGGCAATCGCGTTCAGCACCGCACTGCAAGCGGACGCCACCGGGGGTTCGCCGATGCCTCGCGCGCCAACCGGCGTTTCCGGATCGGGCAAGTTGACGGAGTCCCACGCGGTGTTCAGCGGTATATCGAGAATCGTCGGAGGGCTGTTGTTGTAAAACCGCCTCGCCAGCCCCACTCCGTACCGCTGGTCGTAGACCCACCGGTGACCAATCGCATGAGCGATGCCGAGATTCGAACGGCCCAGCACCTGGCCGCCGAGCGCCGTCGGGTGAATCACGACGCCGACGTCGGCCACGGAGAGAAACTCCGTGACCGTATATTTTCCGGTTTCGATGTCGACTTCGACTTCCGCAAACGCGGCAGAGAAGGACCGGGTCGTTCCGTCGCGCTTGTAATTGTCCTTCGCAACACCCATGAGCCCCTGCCCGGCCAGAGCCGTCGCGGAGCGGGTCGTCATCGCATTGATGTCTTTGGGCAACTCGTGGCCGTCGTACATGCCTCCGAGCTCGATGGCGCGCTTGGCCGCCTGCGCAAGCGTCATCCCGCGACCGCCGCCCTTCCGGTAGACGCGCTCGCCGCCCACTTCGTAGTCCTCGGGTCTCCCGCCGAGATCCTTGGCGGCGATCTGCTGCAGCTTGGTGATCGCGTCTATCGCAGCCGCGTGCGCCGTGCGCGTATGCGCGTGTATCGTCTGGCTGCCGCCCGAGTTGCAGCTCCACGGCAGGTGCAGGGACGTATCGCCCCAGACGATCTCGACTTTCTCCCACGGCACGCCGACCATCTCCGCCGCCACGCGCTGGCAGTCGGAGAACGATTCGGTGCCGAGATTGCCGATTCCAGTATGGACGCGCATGTTGCCGTCCGGCTGGATGATGAAGAGACCGTCGAAACCGACTGAGCCGCCGCTATACGAGCTGATGCCGACGCCGATGCCGCGCACCTTCGACCCGTTGCGCTGCACGCCACGCGCGACACGCTCGTTCCAGTTGAACCGCGCCGCGCCCTTGTCCAGCGCTTCCTTGATGAAACAGCTTGTCACGTAGCCGCGTTGGCCTTTAGCGTCGGCCGGCCCGTACTTCGCCTTCCCTTCCGGCGCGTTCAGCTTGCGGATCGCCACCTGATCGATGCCCAGCTTGCGCGCCGCTTTGTCGACGATCTCATCCATAATCAGGCAACCTTGAAAGCCGCCCGGCTGGGTGAGCGCGCCGCGCGGCGGCGTGTTCGTGATCGCGGTGATGCCGCGGTAACGGAACGTTTCCGGCTGATACATCAAAGACGCGTAGCCGCTCGCCGTATTGCCATCGCCGCCGGGACCGAACGGGCCGCCTTCGGTCACGGTAAACAGATCCACCGCGGTCACGCGGCCTTCTTTCGTGAAACCCACCTTCACGCGGCTGTGCATCGCCGGGCGGGCGCGGCCGATCGCATGTTCCTCTTCACGGCTGATACGCATCATCACCGGCGCGCCGCCGAGTTTCTTGGATAGCAGCGCGGGAATGATGTCGGTGATCGATCCGCCGCCCTTCGAGCCGTAGCCGCCGCCCGTGTATGCGTTCACAAGGACGATGTCTTCCGGCTTCAGTTCGAGCCACCGCACGAACGAAAAGACCGCCTGCGCCACGCCCTGCGTGGAAGTGTGGATATGCAGCTTGCCGTTCTGCCAGTAGGCCATCGCCGTCCGCGACTCGAGGCACTGATGGCTGACGTTCGCGCTCACGAATGTGTCCTCGAGGATCAGCGCCGCCTTCTTGAAACCTTCTTCGACGTCGCCGAGCTTCCATTCGGGATCGGTGAACGTGGTGACCGGCAACCGGCCTTGCCTGTATTCCTCTACCTCAGCCTCGTTCCACTTCACGTCGATCGGCTCGGGAATGCCAGGCGGCTGTCCCTGGGCGGGTGGCCCGGGGCGTTTCCAGACGTTGCCTTCAACGCGCGGATTCTGCGCGCCCGGCACCAGCGACGCCACGGGATCGACGTTGAACGGCAGCGGCTCCCACTTAATCTTGATGCGTTCGATCGCTTCGGCAGCGACGAACTCACTGACGGCGCACACGGCGAGCACCGGCTGACCCTGATACATCGCTTCGTTGGCGAGCGCCGTTTCGCTGCGAGGATTGGCCCTGATGATCGTCCCGTTGTCGTTGATCTGATCTTTGGGCCCGGGCACGTCGTCCCCCGTCAGAATGGCCTTCACGCCGGGCATCGCCAGCGCGGCGCTCGCGTCGATGCTCCTGATCCGGGCGTGCGCGTACGGGCTCAACAGCAGCCGCGCAAACAGCATCCCTTCGGCGCGATAGTCTTCCGCGTATTTCGCGCGGCCTGTCACTTTTGCGCGCAGCTCCGGCGTCGAATAGTTCTCACCGACGAGTTTCTTATCTGCCATATGAGCTCCTAGGAATTTGGGTCAACTTTGCCAGAGTTACACCCCTTCTGACAAGAGTTCCTTTACTGGGGGCGTCTGGCAGCATTTCCCCCCAAAAAAGGCCCGCACGTGCCCGGCAATTCGGCCGGCCAACCGGCGGAAGAAGAAGAAGAGGCCAGACGACTCCTTGACTACTTCGATGCGCGCCGGCGGAACCGTCGCGGCGACGACCGCCCGATGGGAACAGAATGTCGTACAGCCGCTTCGGTGCCGGATGTAACATGCTCTCGAACCACGCTCACCTGATGGCGAGAGTCTTGAGCACGGCGCTCTGGTGCGGGCTGGTCATGCCAGCACCTGCCGTGTCCGGCAAGACGCTCTACAAGCTGCGAACCGACATCGCAGGTCTGCCGCAATGAACACGCACCTCCTGCGTTGCCGCGCAATAGTGACGGGCGCCGCGCTCATCGCGATGACGTGTCTTGCGCTGCAGGCCGTAATTGACCCATGAGGAGTACCGTCATGCTGGGTAGAGTTCCGAGGTTCAAGCTCACGCTCACCTTCGCGTTGATGTGCGCCACGGCGGTCGCCTACGGTCAGACGGGCACCCAGGGCGGAGAGTGGCGCACCTACGGCGGCGATCTGGGAAGCACGCGCTACGTCCCGCACGATCAAATCAACGCCGGGAACTTCAGCAAGCTGCAGGTCGCCTGGCGATTCAAGACGGATGTCTTCGGCGTCCGCCCGGATTACAACCTTCAGACGACCCCGCTGATGATCAACGGCGTGCTTTATGCCACGGTCGGATCGAGACGCGACGCCGTCGCCATCGATGCCGCGACTGGCGAGCTGCTGTGGATGTTCCGGATCGACGAAGGGAAGCGCGCCGCGGCAGCCCCGCGCCTGCTGTCGGGACGAGGTGTGGCGTACTGGACGGACGGAAAAGGCGACGAGCGCATCTTCATGGTGACGTTCGGGTATCAGCTCGTCGCGCTCGAAGCGAAGACCGGGCTTCCGGTCCGCACGTTCGGCCAGAACGGCATCCTCGATCTCAAGCAGAACAACGATCAGGTGCTCGATCCGATCACCGGCGAGATTGGCTTGAACACCGGGCCCATCGTCGCCAAAGACGTAGTGATCGTCGGAGCCGCCCATCGGGGCGGGGCTGCGCCGCGCAGCCGGACGAACGCGAAAGGATATATCCGCGGCTTCGATGTGAAGACCGGAAAGCGGTTGTGGATCTTCCACACCATTCCGCAGCCGGGAGAGTTCGGCAACGAGAGCTGGGAGAACGACTCCTGGTCGTATTCGGGTAACACCGGCATGTGGGGGCCCTTCTCGGTGGACGCAGAACTCGAGACCGTGTACATGCCGATCGAGCTTTCTACCGGCGATTACTACGGCGGCCACCGTCCTGGCAACAACCTGTTCACAGAGTCGCTGGTGGCAGTCGACCTGTACACAGGAAAACGGAAGTGGCACTTTCAGTTCGTCCACCACGGCATCTGGGATTTCGATCTCCCCTGCGCGCCCATCCTGGCGGACGTCACGATAGACGGCAAACCCAGGAAGATCGCCGCAGTACCGAGCAAGCAGGGCTTCCTCTACGTCTTCGATCGCCAGACCGGACAACCCGTGTGGCCCATTGTCGAGAAGCCCGTTGAGAAGGGCACCGTGCCGGGCGAATGGTATTCACCGACGCAGCCGTTCCCGACGAAACCTCCGCCGTTCGAGCTTCAAGGCGTTCAGGAAAAGGATCTGATCGACTTCACTCCAGAGCTGCTTGCTGAGGCGAAAAAGGTCGCGTCGAACATCAAATTGGGTCCGCTCTTCACCCCACCCGTCCCGCGCGGCGAAGGCGGCAAGATCGGGACGGCGTACATCGCGAACGGCGCCAACTGGCCCGGAGGCTCATACGATCCGGAAACGGGAATCCTGTATGTGTACTCGAATACGCTGACGCGCCTGCTCATCCTCGCAAACGATCCCAAGCGGTCGGACATGGATTTCATCAATACCGGCGGTGGAGGCGATACCGGCGTCGGGGGAGGGGGCGCCCCCGGCTGCAACCTGATGCCGTGCGCGATTACGGTTCAGGGACTGCCGTTTGTCAAACCGCCATGGGGACGCATCACCGCCATCGATCTCAAGACGGGAGAAATGGTGTGGCAGGTGCCGCACGGTGAGACCCTCGACGCGGTGACCAATCACCCGATGCTGAAAGGGGTCACGATTCCGCGGACCGGCCGGATTGGCCCGATCGGAACCCTGACGACGAAGACGCTGATCGTCTCGGGGGAGAGAGGATTCACGACGCCGCCGTCAGGTCAGCGATTCGCGAAGCTGTACGCGTACGACAAGGCGACGGGACGGGAAGTCGCCAATCTGACCATGCCCGCCCCGCAGACGGGCAACCCGATGAGCTACATGCTGAACGGCAAGCAGTACATCGTGCTCGCCATTAGCGGGCCGGATTACCCTGCGGAGCTGATCGCGTACACGGCGCCCTGACTGGTCACGCCGCCAGGACGTACTCGTGAACCACACCACCGAGACCCGGGCTCCGTCTCGTTGTCACATTCCTCCGCTCGATGATCAGAACAACAGCTTGATCGCGAGTTGAATATCTCTGGGGAAATTGGCCTGCGCGGTGATGCGTCCAAACGTACTCTGGTTGATGTTTGTCGCCGGATTCGCAAACTGGACCCGGTTGAAGACGTTGAAAGCCTCGGCTCGGAACTGCAGTTGAAATTGCTCGCTGATCTGGGCGTTCTTGAAGAGCGAGATATCGACGTTCAGCGCGCCCGGTCCGTACAGATTCGGCATGATTCGCGGAGCATTCCCGAACGTAAACGGAGCGTTGAACGAAAACGCGGACGTATCAAAATATTGTCCCAGGCGATCGGTGACGTCTCCGCTCCGCGTCGGGTTGCGACCATCCCAATTGGGTCGCTGTGTACCAGCATTCAGCGCGCTGGGATTTCCACCGGTGATTTGCAGCGGCGCACCAGACTGGAACAGTGCAATTCCGTTAACCTGCCACCCGCCGAGAACCTTGGCCGCGGTTCCGTCAGTGAAGAAACGCTTGCCTGGGCCGAATGGCAGTTCAACAACGGAACTGATGGTCAGCGTGTGCGGCGTGTTGAAGTTTGATATCGCCCATTCGCCGTCGAGATCATAGAAATTCTGGACAGCCCCTCCAGAGAACGATTCCCCCGGGAAACCCTGGCCGACGTTGTCCATGCTTTTGGATAACGTGTAAGCGCCCGCCACACTGAAGCCTTTAGCAAAGCGCCGCTCCAGCCTTGCGTACAGCGCGTGGTACTTCGACGTCCCATAGGTGTTGCCAAGGTTCGTCACATTCAAGTACTGCGGAAACGGGAGAAGAGACTGCGCCCTTGTAATGGTGGGACCGGACAGCGGTCCCTGGATGATGACACCGTAATACGGGTTCGGGACAAGAGTATTCAATTGCGATCCCAGACTCAGGTACTTCGGATCGAGTTGGTTAACTGACGTATTGCCAGGAATGTTGTAGCCCCTGGTTCCTGTGTAGGCGACTTCCGCCACCAGATTCATCGGCAGCAGCCGCTGCACGTTGAGATTCCAGTTCTGTGTGTAGAGAACCTTGTGAACCCGGTCGATGAAGGTGATCGCCTGTCCGAGGTTGGTCGCGATCCCGTTCGAACTCTCACTTGGCGTGCAGAACCCGCTCGGAAATGGATCGGAGATCGTTGTGGCGGGTGTGAAGCCGCCATCGAGACTGGCGGTGACGGGCGTGGAACAGACAAACGGCGCGTTTGGAATACCCGGTCCACCGCCCAGGCTATTCCCATAGAAGATGCCGTAACCGCCGCGGAGCACCGTGGCATCGGTCAGACTGTAGGCGAAACCTGCTCTGGGCGAGAAGTTGGTCTTGTCGCCATTCCAAAAGTGTCTCGACACACCGTCGACACCTGGGAATGCCACGCCTCCACGAACTTCCGCCCCATTCGAGAGCCTCGCTGTATTCGTGAAGTCCCAATTGAGCGACCGGTCATAGCGCTCTGTCCGTGGAACCTCGTAATCCCAGCGAATGCCCGCGTTGATGGTGAGGCGATCGGTTAATTTGATGTCGTCCTGAAAATGGGCGCCAACGTATTTCACAATCGTGGCGGTGTCGCCGGTAGTCGGACGATACGTTCCGGCGGTCGGTGTTCCCAACAGGAACGTCGCAAACCCAAGTCCCGACTGCGGTCCGCTTAGAAGCGGATCCGGTCCTTGCGTGAAGCTCTTGCCGAAGGTATAGGAACCGGTGTTGTTACTGAATTTGATGCTGTTGAGTCGCGGAAAATCGATCAGTCCTCCAAACTTCAGCGTATGGCGGCCGCTGACCTTCGTCATGTTGACTTTGGCCCCCGGCCGATCGTAGAGGTCGTCTTCGGCGTAGTAGAAGCCGAGCGAGTTTGACAATCCCCCGGTCCCCATTCCCTCGATGATCATCTGAGGAAAACCAATGACAGAGGCACTCGACGCGACATATCCGGGAAATCCCAGGTCCGTGGGATCCACCTCGCCGGCTGATGCCGAGTAGCGGGAGTAGGTAAACAGGTTCCACGACACCAGGAATTCGCCAAACATGGTCGGAGAAAACGACTTGGTCAATTTGATCACCGCCGAGACGTGATCCTGGTCGGTGCTCGAATTGTATGGGTCAGCGATGTTCTCGTCAGGAAAGACGAACGGCAGCGTTATGTTGACGATGGAATGGGAATATCTTCCCATAAGCGAGGTCGACGGATTGAACTGGTGGTCCGCACGGATCGAGAAATCATTATTGGTCTGGGGCTGAGTACCAGTGAACGGGAAATTGTTCAGCCCGGTCCTCGGATCACCAGCGTTCAGCGGAAGCGGGTAGTACTTCTGGGAGGAGGCTGCGATCGGATTGATTCGGTTCGCCGGAATGATGTTGCCTGGGAACGCATCCCGGAGGTATCTCCCGGGATTGTTCGGGTCCGGCCTGGTGGTCGATGGATCGTAGATCCTGACGAGGGCGCCGGTGCTGTCAAACGTTTGTGAAAAATCTCCAGCCTTCTGCCTTTCGGTTGGGACCGTGATAACAGTTGGCAGACCTGCGGCGGTGGTCGATCCTCCTGCGGGCAGTTGTATCCTGCTTGCTTCGAAACCGAAGAAGAAGAACGTTTTGTTTCTCCGAATCGGCCCGCCGAGCGTCCCGCCAAACTGGTTTATTTGCATGGGGGACTTCTCCAGGCCGTCTCGCTTGTTGAAATAGCTGTTGGTCTGTAAGTGATGGTCGCGAAGGTATTCGAAGCCGCTTCCGTGAAACTGGTTGGTCCCGCTCTTGGTCACAACGTTGATGACGCCGCCGGCGACGTTCGCGTATTCGGCGCTGTAGTTGTTGGTCTGCACCCTCATTTCCTGAACGGAGTCGACCTGAGGACTGTATTCGGGACCGTTGAAGCCAACGTCGTTGTTGTTGCCTCCATCCAGCACAAACGCGTTCTGCCGGGGATTCGCCCCGTTGATCGAGAAAAATTGGAAATGGCTCTCGAGCACCGGTTGATTCAGGGTCACTCTCGGCACGCGGACACCGGGCGCCAGCACCATGAAGGCATTCGAATTCCGGCCTTTGACGGGGAGGTTTTCGATTTGGTCCGTTGAGACGACACCTCCCATGGCATTGGTCGAGGCGTCAAGCAGCGGAGCTGTCTGAACAACCGTGACCGTTTCATTGAGCGTGCCGACTTCCAATTGAAAATTGAGTTGCGCCGCTTGCGCGACCTGTAGCTGGATGCCACTCCGCCTTATGGGTTGAAAGCCATCAAGTGACACATCTATACGGTAGGTTCCAGGCTGAAGGAACAGTGCTGTGTAATTCCCTACCGCGCCGGAGACGGCAGTCGTCTGAATCGAAGTGCTTTCGTTGGTGATCACCACCGTCGCGCCCGGAATCACCGAACCGGACCTGTCCGTGACCGTACCGCTAATCTGGGCAGTTGACTGGGCATGTGCTGGGCTTATCGCGGCCAGCACTACAACAACCATCAAGGCAACGTTCGCAATGCGATACATAGCTAACCTCCTGCATCGATGCGCATCGCCGTCGAGAGCGTGCGACGGTGTTTAGCCGCTCATTTGCGGGTCTGTCCCCAGAAGATGAACGTTCCGAATCGCGTCGCCGTCACGATGTCGAGCCGCCCATCGCGGTTCAGGTCGACCGGGAGGACGTCCGAACCGGTTCCGGAGTGGTTGTGAACCAGCTCTGGAATGAACTCCGCGCCGCCAGGTGCCTTCGGGTTCCTGACGGTTCGATACCAATAGAGCACCGCCGGTGCGTACGGCTCGGGATCGAGATACGAATCGCTGTGCGACCAGAACCGCTTGCCGACGATGAAGTCGGTCACGCCGTCGCCATCGACATCGCCGAAGCTCGATCCGTGTGGCTGAGAGAAGGTGACGCCGCCGGCATTCTTCGCCGACGGGTCATCCATGATGATGTGCCGCTCGAAGGAGATGTTGCCCTGCGCGTCGCGCTTCTGCTCGAACCACCCCAGCCCCCACCCGTGCGAGGCGAGCACCGTGACCACATCATTCAACTTGTCGCCGTTCACGTCGTAGACGGCCATGACGCTTCCACCCATCCCGCGCTTGTACCAGGCGAACGCCTGCGGATGATAGGGCCATGGCGCGTCGCTGGCCGCGGGTGGCTGCTCCCACCATCCGAATGGGTTGAGAATGTCGATCCGGCCGTCTCCGTTCACGTCCCCTGTGCCGAGCCCGTGGGCCGTCGCGTAGCCGCGCTCCGAGACATTGCGAACGAGCCAGGTCCCGGTCGGGTTTGCGGGATCGGGTTTCGCGTAACGCAGTTGCCCTTCGGCGCCGTATACGATCTCCGGACGCCCGTCGCCGTCCACGTCGCGCAACAGCCCGATTTCAGTTTGGTAGGCCGGCACGACCAGATGTTTGTCCCACCGCCGCGGCTCGCCTTTCGGATTGACGTACAACGTGCACCCCACGTCGCCGGAAAAACTGCAGTTCACCGCGTCAGCCCACCCGTCGCCGGTGAAATCGCTGACAAACTGCATCCAGGCGTCGGTGGCGAATGTGTCGGAAGGATTGGTGGTGAGCTGCAGGTAGATTTCACTGCGCTTCCTGTAATCGGGGCCGTAAAACACGTGCGGGCCTGAAACGACATCGAGCACGTTGTCGTGATTGATGTCGGCCGCGCCCGCGCCCCATGAATAGTAGAAGTCGCTCAACCGTTGCAGCGTGAAATGTTTCGAGACTTCCTCAACTGCCCTGGTCTTGATACTCAAATCCGTGTACGCGATATCCTTGAATCGGACGGTCCCGGCGCCGCCGACGTAGAGGGCCACCGGCCCGAAGTTTCCCGCGTCGATATCGGCAGCGCCCGTCCGTGCGTTGCCGCCATTGAGCAGGGGCCTGATGACCGTTCCATCGAGATAGATTTCGATCTGGTTCCACTCGCCGGGCTTGAGACTGGTGTCGGGCGCCGACAGCGGGAGTTTCACAGCCGGCGCCGCGCCTCGGGCAGGACCGCCGCCTCTGGCTGGTGCATTCGGATCGGGAGGAGGAGCGATGCGCACTTGTCCGCCGACGAACCGGAGCGGCTCTCTCGTGAGCATCTTGCCGTGCTGGTCGAGCGTCACCCGATAAACGCCGAGGTCTCCATCGGTCAACGCCATATAGATCCCCTTCGTCCCGCCCGCGGTCTTTTCGGCACGAAGCATCACGCCGGTCCTGCATCCCGGTGCACATTGGAACGATGCGTAGAAACCGACGTCCTGATACGACCGATCGAGCATCAGCCACCCGCCTTCCGGCTGCTGCGGCGTCCCGACGATCTCGCCGTTATCGGCACGCCACGCGGCCCCTCCGACGGAGTGCCATCCGGTGAGGTTGGATCCTTTGAACGTGGCGTCGGGGTGGAACGATGGGCCGGCGCCAAAGAGCGCCGCCCGGCTCGCGAGGGCCGCGACAGCTACGGCAATCAGGATGAAGTGTGTGCGGCGCATCGAGGAATCCTTTCTCGATTCGTGGCTGGTTGTTTTCTAAGCGCGACAGGGTAGCCTTAGCGCGGAGCGTTGTCGATCCCCTCGCCTTTCATCAGCACTGTCATGCGAGCGTGTGCCTGTTCCAGGCCATCGACGATCTTCGCCACCTGCACATTGAGCTCATTCACGAACGGCGCCACCTCTACGACGGATGTGCCCGCGCGAATCTTTTGGCCAACGGTGATCGCTTCTTCAGTCCAGTGGAGGACATTGCTCAGCAAGCCGGCGACATGCGTTCCATGAGCCTTCACGTTGTCTGACGCGCCTTCGACCTTAACCGCGAAGTCCAGATGCTGTTGCGCGCCAGCCGTGGCTTTCTTGACACCATATCCGGAAGCCGGAGCCTTGGGCGAGCTGCTTGCTTCCGAAGCGGGATCGAGCGCGTGCAGGACATGGCCGGCGTGCAATTTCACGTCGTCGAGGTTTTCGGAATTTTCACCGACGAGTTTCGCGTGAACCATCGCCACTCTCGCATCGGATATCGCGGCAATCAGAAATCCGACGCCGCCGGGAGTGTCGCGCCAGTTCGTCATCACGTGGCCGACATGAAGGTGCGGCGGATACGCTCGATTCTCGATGCGACGATGGCGCCGCCCTCGAACTGCCCTGTCAGCTGGACCGGTCGGCCGGCGTATAGCGGCAACCCGGGAAGATCCTGGTTGGCAATCATCAAGACCTTGTCGTTCCGGTCGACAAGCACCCATTTTGCCAACCCCTTGAAGCACTCGAACATGCACTGACGGTCGCCTGAAGTGCCGGCTTTAGGCTGATGCGACGCGCCGCAGATGCTGTCAGAAATTCTGCCAGTGAACACCTGCGGCGCCTGTTGAGTGTGCGACCCGCTGACGCCCAGACACACGACGATGAGCGTCAGGACTGCGATCCGCTTCATGATCGTTTAGTGCAATCCATCCGTCATGTGACGTTTAGAAGCGATATCGAAGACCCATTCGCATAACACGCGCCGTGAGGACGCCTGTGTCAGCGACACTACCGCCCGTAGTGCCGAACCACCCGAAAGTGGATCCGGAGGCGAAGACGACCTGCGTAGGCGCGCTCGAGTTCAGCAGGTTGAATCCCTCCACATCAACTTCGAGCCTGGTACCTCTGAGTACAAACGCTTTACTCACACGCATGTTCAAAATCGTGATCGCCGGCCCCTGCCGCGCGGCGAATGGCTCGAGCCGCAGCGTCACGGTGCTGAGCTGACGCAGCGGAGTACCTCCGTCAGGATCGACGGCTCTGAAGATGTTGGTCCGTGCGCCCTGCACGCCTATCTTGCTCTGCAGATACGCACCGACATTGATATCCCATGGAAAACGATAATTACCATTCAGGTTCGAGCCCCACGTCCATTGCTCGGCGAGCGGGAAGTAATCCTCGTTGGGATTGTCGGGATACTGCTGGACCCAGCGATGATGTTTGGTCGCCCAGAAGGAGCCCATTCCGAACCACCGTCCCGCAGTTCGTTTCGTGAGGGTCATCTCGACCGACTGATATTTGTCGGTTCGCGGGCTATTTTGCAGTTCGTTGGTCACGAACGCCGCACCGCGATAGGCAGCATCGTAATCCCAGATAGTCACCTTCCCCGCGTCGTCGGGGGTGTCCAACAGGCCATCCGGACCTGGATCGCGCCGCGTCAGTGGAATGTTATATGCGCTCCTCGGCCGTGCCACGTTGACCGAGACGAGACTGTCTGTGAAGTCTTTGTATACGTACAGCGCGCGGAATGCGAGGTTGCTCGCTACCTCGCGCTCGAAGCCGGCAGTCACCTCGTTGGTCATCGGCTGCCGCAGATCCGGGTTGAGCCGGTTGTTGGTTGAACCGGTAATACTGAGGAAGTCCGGCCCATTGAGATCGAGATTCACCTCGCCGCGAGTGTAGTCGCCGTTGCCATCAAGATCGTTCCACCGGTAGGTGGCCGTCACCGCTCCATTCGTGTTGAACGGCTGGGCAAATCCTCCCTCCCCAATCAGTCCTGCGTTGTACCGACCGAAGCTGCCCTTCACAACCGTCTTAGCGCCGAGACTCCAGGCCAAGCCGATGCGCGGCACGGCGCTGAACCATGTTTCCACGTCCAGGTAAGGAAACTGCCCGCCCGGGAAGAGGGTTGGGAACAAGGTGCTCGCCTCTTTCGCTTGTTCAGGCACATAGGCATGCTGGTATTCGAGGCGAACGCCGAGGTTAGCCGTCAGACTATTGGTAATCCGCCATGTGTCTTTGAAGTAGGCCGCGTAAGTGTCCTGCGCGTTCACGGGCTGTGTCGGAGCGTTCAAGATTCGGATTTCTACCGGCAGTTCGCGATCGTACACGAGCACGTAGTTTCCGGCCGGGTTCGTCAGCGTCCCGTTCCCGGCCCGCTGCCAGTACAGCGTCGTACCTGTCTTGAACTCGTGCTTCCCCCCAAGAAAGTTATCGGGGAAAAAGCTGAGGCTGCCGTCCATCTGCCAGCGGTCCCGCGTGTTCAAGTTGTTGCCAGTGGCGGTACCCGTCTGCAGAGTCGTATCGCGGTGCAATTTGCTTGGATTACCCGGGACCGCATCCACGTACTTCGACCGCCCGACCCAGTAGTTTTCCTCGTTACCGCCATAGCCCGCCAACAGCGTGGCCACCATACGGTTGGTGATCGTACTCTGCAGCTCGCCCTTGTAGACCCCGCCGGGATTGGTGTAGTCGAGTGTGGATTCGAGTGGCCGGAAACGATTTCCGTTCCTCTGAGGTTGATGCTTCAGCATGGGCTGCCAGACGCCGATCAGCCGGTGCTTTTGAGTGGCCTGGTAGGAGATCTTGACGGCGTGGTCTGTCAGTTTGTTTTCATAGTCGGCCAGCGGCTCGTCACCGGTGAGATACTTCCCATCGGGTCCCGGCCCGCTGGCAAAGCCCAACAGGCTGCTCGTCCGCCGCTGTCGGTTCGTCGCAACGTAGAACCATAGTTTGTCCCTGATGATCCGCCCGCTAAAATCGGCGCCAACTTCGTAGTAGTACTTCAACGGCGCAGTTGCTGAGAGACCCTGGGCCTGCAATTCAGGCGTCAAGTTGTCGCTTTCGAACGCGCTGCCTTCGTAGGCAACGCGGTAGGAACCATGAAACTGGTTCGAACCCGATTTGAGCACCGAGACCATTGAGATTCCCGGCGTCGATACCTCGGCGTCATTCCCCGACGTCTTCACCTGGATTTCTTCGAACGAGAAACTCGTAAAGTACACAGGCGAGCTCTCGCCGACACTGATATTGATCCCTTCGATTTCTATCTTGGACGTGGCCGCCGCACCGTAACTCTGAATCGCGCTGCGGCTCGCCAACGCGCTATCCCCGATGTCCGGAGAGCCCGCAGTCGTGACGCCTGGCAACATCGCGAACAGGTGCTGATAGCCTCGCCCAGCCGGCACCGTTTCCAGCGTGTCGCGCGTGATGTTCACGCTGGTTGTGGTCGTTGTCTGGTCGACCACAGGGCTCTGACCGCTGACGGTCACTGTCTCCTCGACGCCACCGATAGCGAGCGTCGCGTCGATTCGTGAAACGAAACCTACGAGGAGGCGCACCTCATCACGGATGAACGTCTTGAAGCCCGGTAGCTCGAACGCAATCTTGTAGGTACCGACCGGCAGATCGCCGAAGCGATATGTGCCATCTGGTTCCGTCACTCTGGTCACTTTACCGACTTGCAGCGCCTGGCTCGTGAGCGTCACGGTTACACCGGGAAGGGCTGCGCCGCTTTCGTCACTTACCGCACCGTGGATGATGCTGATGGTCTGCCCCTCCGCGGGTTGCGGCCCAAAGACAATGCACACGACGATGAACGCAACAGTAACCGCCAAGGGGAACGCCGCTTGCCCGCGCACGCCGGACGACTTGTGCCTGTTCATCACATTCCCCCTTTGAGGCTACGATGTTGTTCGGGTTAGCTAGGGAATTGCACCCAGTTTGCGCAGCAAGGCTGCCGTGCTCGCCGACGGCGAAGGGCCGGCACTGTCATCACCGTTCGCATCAGCCGCCGCCGCTCCGCGTCCCCTTCCTCCTCTGCCACTGCTGAGCAACGCACCGAGCGGTGTGAGCCCCCGTTTGTTTTTCGCGTTCACCTGCGCACCGTGCTCCGCCAAGAATTGAATGACCGTGTCATAACGCATCGCCGCGGCGCTGTGCAGCGCAGTGTCCCCGGCTGGAGTCGCCGCATTGACGTCGGCACCAAGGCTCAACGCCACTGCGACGGTCTCCAACGCCTGGCCTTCGGGCTCGACTTTACCGAAGTCGACGATCCGGACACCGCGACGGTTCGCAGTGGTAACCGAGTCCATGCCGGCGGCCAACATCAGTGGCGTCGCACCATTTGGCATGGAGAGGCTCACATCCGCCCCTCCGGCTTTCAGCGCACGGAGGATTTCCGGCTCGAGAAATTTCGCGGCGAGCAAGTATGGCGTCGCGCCAACGACGATCGGCTGCAAAACGAAGTCTTCGCTGTCTCGGCGCTTCGGTGTGCTCTTGGTGATCCGGATATTTTGGTTGGCACCGTGAGCCAGCAGTGCCTTTACGAGACTCAACTCGCTTTTCAGAATCGCCGCATGAAGCGGGGTATACCCCGCACCCATATCATCGGGATCCGCGCCTTTTTCGAGGAGAAGCGTGCCGACTTCCGCACGGCCGCTGTAGGCAGCCATCAGAAGGGGGCTCGTGCCATCGGGCAGACGATCGTTTGGATCCGCGCCGGCAGCAATCAACAGCCGTGCAGACTCCACGTCGCCGGACCGCGCTGCAAAAAAGAGCGGAGTCAAGCCGCCGGCGAGCACCATGTAGTTCAGCTCTTCGCGTCCGGCTCGCTGTGTGTCGTACGGGGCCACGATTTGCGGATAGATCTTCGAGCGCGCGCGAAGGTCGGCACCGGCTTCCGTCAGCAGCCGAACGACGTCTGAATGGCGCTGCGCGGCGGCCCACATCAGAGCGGTCTGGTCGTGCGCGGTCTCCTTCGCATTCACGCGGGCGCCCTTCACCAGCAGAGCCTTTACCGCTTCGGCAGTGCCACTCCGCGAGCACGTCATGAGCACCGTCTCGCCATTGACCATGGCGGCGTTCGTGTCGGCGCCAGCACGCAGGAGCCGATCCACCATCGCGGCGCTTCGGTTGAGGCACGCCAGGTGAAGCGGCGTCGCGCCGTTATCGTTGGCCACGGCGGCGCGGGCTCCAGCGCGGAGCAAGATGTCTGCGATGGCGAGATCGTCGACACGTGCGGCCCAATGCAAGGCGGTGGCGCCGTCGCCCTGCGGCGCGTTGACGTCGATGCGCTGACTCAGCAGGGTGCGCACCGCCTGTGGATCCTTATTTCTGACCGCCTGAATCAGGCGCAGGTCCGGCGCCGCGCCCACGACGCCGGATCCGGCCGCCCCGATGCACAAGACGGCAGCAAAATGCCTAAAGTGAGAGCAGGTTCGCATCGATCATCCCCGTGCTATCGCCGATACGATCCCGGTGCACGCCGAACTGATCGAGTAGAGTGAGATGAAGGTTCGCCAACGGCAGATCTTTGAATCTGATATGCCGTCCGCCCTTGAGGTTGCCGGCCCCTCCACCAACGAGCACGACCGGAATATCGCTCGTCGCGTGCGCATTGCTGTCGGCAATTCCGGCGCCATACATCATCGTCATGTGATCGAGCAGCGTGCCGTCGCCATCGGGCGTGGCCTTCATCTTTGCCAGCAGCCTGCTGAACATGCGCGACGTGATACGCGTTGATCTTGGCGACTTTCGCGACTTTTTCCGGCTCCTGCTGGTGGTGCGAGATAGGGTGATGCGCGTCGGGAACGCCTATCTGCGGATAGGTCATGCCGCTCTGCTCTCGTCCAGTCATCAAGGTAATGACGCGTGTCAGATCACACTGATACGCGAGCACCATCAGGTCGAACATCACGTGGAGGTGATCTTCCCAGCTCGGCGGGAATACCGGATGGGTGTTCGACAAGCGGTAACGCCTGGTCGCTTTGAGCTTCCGCGATTTGAATACGCCGCTCGACATCGCGAATCGCCTCAAGATATTCCGCGAGCTTGGTGCGATCTGACTGCGGCAGCGTACCCTGCATGCGCGCGATTTCCTGCCCTACCGCATCAAGGACGCTTCGCTGCTGGCGCAGCCGCGCGGACCGGACCTTCGGATCCGTGCTGACGCTGTCGCCAAACAGGCGCTCGAATACCACTCGCGGGTCGTTCTGGGTCGGCAGCGGGGTGTTCGCGCTCTTCCAGGAAAGGGTGTTCGTGTACGCACATGCGAAGCCGGTGTCGCACGCGCCAGCGGTCTCGCCGGATTCGATGGCCAGTTCGAGCGACGCAAGCTGGGTGTGCTTACCCATTTCCTGCGCGAGAATCTGATCCATCGAAATGCCGGCATCAAGCCATGTCTCGCTCGTCGGTGGAGACACATCGGTCAGGAAGCGCGTGCTGGCTTTCGCGTGCGCGCCCCCGGGACGTCCGGGGGTCGGCGTGCTGTTTAACCCGCTCAACACCAGCATCTGTTCGCGATACGGCGCAATCGCGCTCAGCGTCGGCCGATCTCGAAACCTGCGCCTTCGACGACCGGAAGATAGTTCTTCATGATCATGCCGTTTGGCACATACATGAGGCCGAAACGGTTGATTGGCTTGGCCGCGGTTCGCGCCATCGCGGACAGCGCGGGAAGCATGCTGTCGAGCAGTGGGAGCGCAACCGCGGCACCCATTCCCCGCAAGATGGTTCTGCGTGAGATCGCTTTCTTCGTAATGAACATGTGAGCGCTCCCTACCGTTCCACTTTTTCAGCTCGCAGGCAGTCCGCTGCCGACCGGAACCGTGCGCCATACTGAAAGCCGGACTCCTGACGATACCCTCGACGATCGACGACCAACGGAATCCTCCGCCTTCGCGTCCCGCACGATTTTGCCTGATGGCCGGCAAATCGTAATATTCGACGCCTCGCCCGATCGCGTAGGCAAGCAGCTTCGCCGTCAAGGTGCGGGCAAACTCCTCCTTGTGGGTCACGAGCAGCGATCGCAGCCCTGCGACACCTTCGAAACGCGTGCCGTCGGGCAGTGACGCCGATGCGTCGATTGGCGCACCGTCTGATGACGGTCCGCCATGTTCCATCGGCATCGAAATTCTCCAGCGCGAAGCCGATCGGATCCATCCGCACGTGGCAAGTCGCGCAGACGGGGTTCTTGCGGTGGATCTCCATTCGATCGCGCAGCGATCGAGGCTGGCCCTCCAACCCAGGCTCCCTCAACGCCGGTACATCTGGCGGCGGCGGGGGCGGAGGCGCACCAAGCAGGTTGGCCAGCACCCATTTGCCACGCGTCACGACCGATGTGCGGTTCGGATAAGAAGTAACCGTTAAGATGCTGGCGTGCCCAAGCAGCCCGCCGCGTCGGCCGTCGGACAGCGTGACGCGGCGAAAGTGGTTGCCATAGATCCGGGGAATGCCGTAATGCCTCGCCAGCCGCTCGTTCAAGAACGTGTAGTCGGCGGTCAGAAGCTCCGAGCACGCTGCGGTCGCGACTCAGTTGATCGGCGACAAACAGCTTCGTCTCCTGCGCCATCGCTTCGCGAAGGTTCTCGTCAAACTCGGAGAACAGGTCGGTGTCGAGGACAACACCGGAAAGCTTGCTGAGCTCGAGCCAGCGGCTGGCGAAATTGTCGATGAGCGCTCTGGATCGCGAATCGCGCAACATTCGTCCTATCTGCTCGTCAAGCACGGCCGTATTCCTTCAGGCTGCCTTTTCGGCCAACCCGGCCAGTTCGTCGTCGGGGATGCTGCTCCAGAGAAAGAACGACAGCCGTGAAGCCAGTTCGAGATCGCTGAGGCGATAACTCGACCGGGCGGTGAGGTTTTCGGGTGCCCGTTCAATTCGGAAAAGAAAGCTTGGGGCGGTCGAAATCCATTCGAGGCCGCGTCGGACTCCGCCCTCGAAGTTCTCCTCGGCGCGTCCCGCCTTGTAGAAGTCCATCACTGTCTGCAGGTCGTCCGCCGTGAGCGGCCGCCGATACGCTTTTGCGGCCAGCCTTGAGAGAATCTTTCGTGCGCACGGCTCTTCGGCTGCGGCGTCCTTGGAAAGCAGACGAATATCTTTCGTCGGCTTAGCCGAATCGCCCGGAGCCGGCCTGCCATACGGGCCGCCGATCATGACGAACTCGACCGCAGGATTGCCGTGATAGTCCTCGTTGGTGACCTTGAAGAAACCTGTTGGCGTCGGCTGTACGAAGCCTTCGGGCTCCCAGAACCGGCGCACAAATGACACACCTACCTCGTGAATCCCGGCCTTCACCGGCACGCGCACTTCCAGGCCGGCGTCGGCTTTGTGCATGTACTCCTCGAATTCCGGATCGCCCTGCGTATTGCCCGCAAACGTCAAAGGCATCGTCATGCCCTTGGCTTCGCCGCCAACGGTGAATCGCTGGATGCGCACGCCGTCGAGCCGAATGTCGAGTTGGTGCGGCTCGCCCATGCCCATGATGTAGGCGTACAGCTGGCGCCTTAACAGCACCTTGATCGTGTATTCGCCATCGAGCGGAAAGGAATATCGGATGACCGCTCCCCCTCGCGAACCGAAGGGGAGGTCGTCACTCATCTGCTCGTCCTGGACGAGCAGTTTGGAAATATTGAACGTCTTGACCACCGGGCTCAGCGTCTCATCGCCGATCGCAAGGCGGCTGACTGTCCGGCAGCCGCCAGGTAGTTTTCGATCAGGGCCGGGCGACGCCGACAAGACGCTGGCGATGTTTTCGAAGCCTTCCTGGGCTTCGTCCTCCGCCGATAGCAACCCCCGCCCGTCGATTTCAAGTCCCAGCAGATCGCGCACGGCGTTGGTGTACTCCGCGCGATTCAAACGATGGACGGCGACACGGCCAGGGGTTGGCTCTGTAGCGGCGGCAGTATCCAGCGCAGCCTCGATTGCGTTGGTGGTCGCCGTATAAGTGGCGTCATCCGGACGTGGCCGCCCAAGAGGCGGCATCTCCCGGGTGCGCAACTTGGTGGCGACTTTCTCCCAGACTTCGGCGTGCTCACCGACGCGCGTCATGTCGACTGATTCAAGCGTTAAACCAGCGGTCTTCATGCGCGAGTTGTGGCACGTAACGCAGTATTTATCGAGAACGACTGACGTCGGCGCCGGCGTTGACTGAGCCCGCGCAACGCGTTCCTGAGAAGGGGCTGCCTCGAGCTGGAAGCTGGCGCACGCCAAGAGAATCCCTCCGGACACGACGAGAAACGTCGACGCCGACGGATGGCTCATGTCTTCCCCTTGCTTCTTGACGGATTTCAGATTGATGCTAATGCACACCCAACATTAGCGTCAACACGTGGAACGCAAGCGTCAACAGGTGGAACGCAACCTCAATGCACTATATCGACAGGAGGCCAATCGCCTCCGAAGCTAGCCCATCAGCCCAGACCGCCGGCTGACCCAGTCCTGAACCACCTGCACCGCAACGTCAGGCCTGTCCGAAATAATTCCGTCGACCCCCCATTCGAGAAGCCGCCGTATGTCCTCCGGCTCGTCGACGGTCCAGACCTGCACGGCGATGCCCGCCCGGTGCGCGAGCTCGACGAATCGGGGTGAGACGACGCGTGTGGATCCGCTGGTTTCCGGAACTTGAAACGCGCGGTACGGCACGCGGCCCGGTGTGAGGCCGACCCACGATCGATACAACGCCATCCGTACTTCGAAACGCGCGCCGCTCGTCGCGATTTCGGGCGCCGCGCGCCGCGCGGTGCGCAGGGCCGAGGTGCTGAACGATCCCAGGCACACCCATTCCGCCGCCCCTGCGCGGCGCACCTCGTCAACCACCGCGCGCGCCAGCGCGGGTCCGGGCTCCTTCAATTCGATGATGATCGGCTTGCGCGGGTAGCGCGCGAGGACTTCGCGAAGCGCCGGCACGTCTTCCCGCGCAAGTTCGGCGGCCGTGCGATGGTTCAACGGTCCTTTCAGGGGGGTCGTGCGCTCGAGCGAGGCGTCGTGATGGACGACGACGACGTGGTCGCGCGAGAGGTGTACGTCGAGCTCGAGGCCGTCGGCGCCGACGAGCAGCCCGCGATCGAACGCGGTAATGGTGTTTTCAGGGCCTATCTTGCTGCCGCCCCGATGCGCGAACACCAGGGGACGGGACCCGCGGAGCGCCGGATGCACCGCGCGATTCTAGCTGGGATAGAATCGGCTCAGGGTCGGTTTTCCTTTTTAAGGTTCATCCATGACATCCATTTCGAACGTCAAGACGCTCGGCGGCCTGCGTCGCGCACACCAGGCGTCGCCGGAGGCGTTTCCGCGACGATCGGTGAAGAACGAAGTCCGCGACAACCTCATCGCCAAGCTGCGCGGCGGAGAGACGCTGTTTCCCGGCATCATCGGCTACGACGACACCGTCATCCCGCAGCTCGTCAACGCCATCCTGTCGCGGCACAACTTCATCCTGCTCGGGCTGCGCGGCCAGGCGAAAAGCCGGATACTCCGGGCGCTGGTCTCGCTGCTCGACGAATCGCTGCCCGTCGTCGCGGGCTGCGAGATTCACGACGATCCCCTCGCGCCGATCTGCTCGGCCTGCCGCATGCGGATCGCGGCCGAAGGCGACGACACCAACATCGCCTGGCTGCCGCGCGAAGCGCGCTACGTCGAAAAACTCGCGACGCCCGACGTCACCATCGCCGACATGGTCGGCGACATCGACCCGATCAAGGCGGCGCGAAGCGGCCTGCAGCTGTCCGACGAGCTGACCATCCACTACGGGCTGCTCCCGCGGGCGAATCGCAGCATCTTCGGCATCAACGAGCTGCCCGACCTGGCCGGCAAGATTCAGGTCGGCCTCTTCAACATCCTTCAGGAAGGCGACATCCAGATAAAGGGCTATCCGGTCCGCCTGCCGCTCGACCTGCTGATGGTGTTTACCGCCAACCCGGAAGACTACACGGCGCGCGGCAAGATCATCACGCCGCTCAAAGATCGCATCGGCTCCGAAATCCGCACGCACTACCCCTCCACGCGCAGCCACGCGATGGAGATCACCGCCCAGGAAGCGTGGCTCGATCGCGGCAAGGACGGGAAGAAGATCGACGTGCCGGCCTACGTCCGCGAGGTGGTCGAGGAAATCGCCTTTCAGGCGCGCGCCGATCGCAAGATCGACCGCCGCTCCGGCGTCAGCCAGCGCCTGGCGATTAGCTGCCTGGAAAATGTGCTGTCGAATGCCGAACGCCGCGCGCTGACCAGCGGCGAGACGCAGGTGGTGGCGCGGGTGACCGACGTCTACGCGGCGCTGCCGTCGATTACCGGCAAGTTCGAGATGGAATACGAAGGCGAGCTCAAGGGCGCCGACAACGTCGCGCGGGAGCTGATTCGCGCCTCGGTGGCCAACGTGTTCGCCGAGCGTTTCGATGATGTCGACCTGCGGCGGGTCGTCGAGTGGTTCGATCTCGGCGGCTCGATGCAGTCGGCCGACACCGCGCCGGCGAAAGAACTGCTGGCGCACGCGCGCGGCGTTCAGGGGCTCGTCGAAGCCGCCGAACAGCTGCAGCTCGGCGCCAAACCGTCGGAGCCGGCGCTCGCCTCGGCCGTCGACTTCGTGCTCGAAGGGCTCTACGCGCAGAAGAAGATCAGCCGCAGCGAGGATCGCGGGTATTACGCCGCCGAACAGCCGCAGCGCCGGCAGACGCCGCGCGCCACGGAACGCGACATCGACGAAGGATTTCCGCTGCCGGGCGGGAAGAAGAAGTACTACAACTGAGAGGGGCAAGGGGTGAGGGGCAAGGGGTAAGATTTCACACGGTCACGCGCGTTCTTTTACCCCTTGCCCCTTACCCCTTCCCCCTGACAGGGACCAATGAAATACAAGTACAGTAAATACACCGGCAACCCTCTCGACGATCTCGACCTCGACGATCTGATCGAGAAGCTGTCCGACCTGCTGCTCTCCAGCGGATTTCAGTCGCCCTACGGCGGCATGTACGGCGAGTCCGAAGACGATCGCACCATGCAGGCGCTGCACGACGCCATCATGGACGCGCTCTTCAACGGCGGGGTGCTGCCCGAAGAGGCGCTCGAGCGCCTGATGGGCGATCCCGCCGACGCCGATCAGGCCGACGCGCGCTCGAAGCTCGAACAGCTGATTCAGGACATCATCGATCGCATGATGCAGGAGGGCTTCATCACGCCTGCCCCCGATCTCGAATCGGCGCGCGCCGACCGGCAGACGCCCGGCACCGGAGGCGGGTTCGGACCCGATGCGCCGCCGACGCGGTTCGAGGTGACCGACAAGAGCCTCGATTTCCTCGGCTATCGCGCGCTGCGCGATCTGCTCGGCTCGCTCGGCAAGAGCAGCCTCGGCCGCCACGACACCCGCGACAACTCGACCGGCATCGAAACGATCGCCGCGCCCAAGCCCTACGAGTTCGGCGACTCCCTGAACCTGGATCCGAGCAGCACCGTCCTGAACGCGGTTCAACGCGCCTACCGGGACTCGGGATCGCGGAAGCACGACTCGAGCGCGGTCATCGATATTCAATACGAAGACCTCATGGTGTCGCAGGGGGAATATCAGAGCTCGTGCGCGACGGTCCTGATGCTCGACTGCAGCCACAGCATGATCCTCTACGGCGAAGATCGCTTCACGCCCGCCAAGCGCGTGGCGCTGGCGCTGGCCAATCTGATCCGCCTGCAGTATCCCGGCGACGCGCTGAACGTCATCCTGTTCCACGATTCGGCCGAAGAGATCCCGCTCCGCGAGCTCGGGCGGGTGCGCGTCGGCCCGTATTACACCAACACCCGCGAAGGGCTGCGGCTCGCGCGGCGCATTCTCGATCGCCAGCGGAAGGACATGCGGCAGATCGTGATGATTACCGACGGCAAACCGTCGGCGCTCACCCAGCCGGACGGCCGCATCTACAAAAACGCCTTCGGCCTCGACCCGTTCATCGTCTCCGAAACGATCGCGGAAGTAGCCGCCTGCCGCAAGAGCGGGATCATGATCAATACCTTCATGCTCGCGCGCGATTACGAGCTCGTCGCCTTCGTCCGCCGGGTGGCGGAAATCTGCCGCGGCAAGGCGTATTTCACGACGCCGTACACGCTCGGCCAATATGTGTTGATGGATTACATGGACAAGAAGACGCGCACGATTCATTAGATCTAGAGATCTCTAGATCTGTAGATCTCTAGATCAAGAGCGCCATGCTGCCTTCTGAGATTCCGATCTTCCCTCTGCCGAACGTGGTGCTGTTCCCCAGCACGTTGCTGCCGCTGCATATCTTCGAGCCGCGTTATCGCGCGATGGTCGAAGATGCGCTCGACGGCGAGCGCCTGATCGGCATGGTGATGCTGCAGCCGGGGTGGGAGCCGGACTACGAAGGCGCACCGCGTGTGTATCCGGTCGGCTGCGCCGGCTTCATCACCCACGCCGAGCCGCTCGCGGACGGGCGTTACAACATCATCCTGCGCGGGACCCAGAAGTTCCGCATCGACGAGGAGCGCTACGCGCGCGAGGGCATTCAGCGCTATCGCGTCGCCAGGATCGAATCGATCCGGGAGTCGACGGCGGGCAGTGTCTCGGCGATTCAGCAGGCGCGGCAGAAGCTGGAGAGGCTGCTGGCGCGCAAGCTGCAGAAGACGGACCACGATTTCATTCCCAAAGACGTGCCGGACTCCGACCTCGTCCATGCGATCGCGCAGCACCTCGAGCCGCTCGAAAAACAGGCGCTGCTCGAATGCAACAGCCTGCTCGAGCGGTGTGAAACGCTCGTCGAACTGCTGGAAATGCGCATGATGCCCTCGCACGGCGGCAAATCACGCATGCATTAGTGCAGTACGTAGTGTCCGCCTTTAGGCGGACCGTGCGGTCCGGCTAAAGCCGGACACTACGTACTACTCATTACGTACTGCGGCGCAGCGCGCCCGCGGCAAGCGTCGCGAAAAAGATCAGGCTCGCCGCCAGCACCACCGCGCCCCCGGTCGGCACCAGCAGCCGCGTCGAAATAATCAGCCCGCCCACTCCCGCGACAAACGCCACGGCGACGCTCCACGCGAGATACGACCGCGTGCTGACGGCCATGTTCCGCGCCGCGGCGGCGGGCACGATGACGAGCGCTTCCACGAGCAGCGCGCCGATGATCTTCAGGCTCACCAGGATGGCGATCGTCAGCACGATCGCAAACCCGTATTCGAGATAGGCGGAATTGATCCCGCGCGCGGTGGCGAGATGAGGGCTCAGGCTGTCGAGCAGCAGGTCGTTGTAATGGCGGAAGAGCAGGAACGCGACACCGGCCGCCGCGACGACGAGCAGGACGAGGTCGGTGTCGGTCACCGTCAGGAGGCTCCCGAAAAGGATCGCTTCGACCTGATGGACGTTGAACTGCCGTGTGACTGCGACGAGCAGGCACAACCCCAGCCCCAGCGTCAGCGCGAGAAACACGCCGATGAGCGTGTCGTTCGGCAGCTTCGAACGGCGCTTCGCGTAGACCATCGCCAGCGCCGACAAGAGAGAAAAGCCGAACATCCCGCCATACGGCGCGTTGAGCGGCTCACCAATCAGGAGGCCAACGCAGACGCCCGTAATCGCCGCCTGTCCGAGCGCGGCGCCAAAAAACGCCATGCGTCTGGCGACCACGAGATGGCTGAGGCCGCCGAGCAGCGGCGCGAGCAGCATCACGCACAGGAACCCGCGCACGAGAAACGGATATTCGAACAGGTCGGAGATCATCTAGCTCAGGTTCGTGATGCGATCGGCAAGGCGCCGGACCTGGTCGGAATCGTGAGAGACCATCAACACGGTCATCTCGCCTTTCAGCGCCATCAGCGTTTCGTCGAGCCAGCGGGCGGACGCTTCGTCCAGCCCCGCGCCCGGCTCGTCGAGAATCAGCAGCTCGGGCAGTGGATCGAGCGCGTTGGCAAGCAGCACGCGGCGGAGCTCTCCGCCCGACAGAGCGGAAACAAGACGACTCTCGAACCCGCGTAAATCAACCCGTTCGAGCAGCCGTGAGACTCGCGAACGGACGGCCGCGGAAACACCCAGGCACACGGGACGGCTCTGGCGGGTCAGCGCCAGAAAATCGGCCACGGTGACAGGCAGCGTCGCATCGACCTGGAAGTGCTGCGGGACATACGCAATCCGCCCTCGCCCCGACCAGTGCGCGACGATGTCGCCTTCGAACGGGACGAGGCCAAGAATCGCGGAGAGCAGCGTCGTCTTGCCGGCGCCATTCGGCCCCACGATCGCATGCAGGCTGCCCCGCTCGACGGTCAGTGAGAAGTTCGACAGCAGCGCCTGGCGTGCGGGCCCGAGCGTCAGCCTCGAAATCTCGAGCAACGGATCCTTGAACACGGAGATCAGGAGACTAGGAGTTACTTGGGTTGTTCCAAAAAAATTCCTCCTGACTCTCCTGGTCTCCTGCTAGGGTGACCAGCGCGCGGATCATGGTCTCGGCGTTTTGCTGCATCTCCCGTTCGAATTTGTCGGCGGTGAAGGGACCTGAGGCAACGTGGCTGATGAGGTACACCGTCACGCCGGCCTCATCGCGCAGCACTTTCAACAGCGGCTCGGGAAATGTGGCCTCGCTGAACACAACGGCGATCTTCTCGCGTTTGAGCAGGGCCACCATGTCGCGCAATTCGCCCGCTGACGGCGTCAGGCCGTGCGAGGGCTGAACAACGCCCGCCACCTCCAGTCCGAACTCCTGGAGCAGATATCCATACCCGTCGTGAACCGTCACGACGCGCGTGACTCGCGCGTCGGCGAGCCGCGATGCGGCGTTGGCCTTGATGACCCGGAGCCGCCGAGCATAGTCGGCCGCGTTCTGTTGGAGCGCGGCGGCATCCTGCGGCCGGAGCCTGGCGAGGGCGCGCTGAATCGCGTAGGTCTGCTGGATGGCGTTCGAAAAGGAGATGAACGTGTGGGAGTTGACGCCATTGCCGCGTTCGGCGCGAATCGTCGGCGTCTCCGTGTTGACGCGGAGGATCGTCGCTCGCGTGTTGCCCGACGCCTTCAGCATCGGCAGGATGAAGTCGTCGTGTCCGATGCCGTTGATGACGACGACGTCGAGATCGGCAAGCCGCTTGATGTCCTGCGGCCGCGGCTGATAGTCACCCGCGTCGATATCACCCGGCAGCAGCGCGCGCACCTCGTACCCCGGCAGCTTGCCGACGACGTTAGCTGTCCATGAGTAATACGGGTGGAGCGTGACGCCGATCTTGAGGGGTGCAGGCTGGGCGGACTGCCTGAAAGTGGAAAGTGAAAAGTAAAAAGTAAAAAGTAAGAAGGAACGACGCGATGCGCTTGTAGCCGCACCTACTTTCCACTTTCCACTTTTTCCTTTCCACTTTCTCCACTTTCCCCATCCCCATCACTGCCCTCCCACCAGCCAGTTCGTCCAGCCTTCATTCTGCGGCAGCCTCAACGCGGCGAAGCTGCTGCGGCGCTTGTCTTCCGGGATGCTCCACGCAGACACGTGCAGCGTCGTTCCGTCGGGCAGCCGATGATGGGTCTCATCGTTGGGCGCCGGATCGGCCGGCGCGCCCGGTTCGGGTTCGAGTATGACGAGCACCCAGGCCGGCTTCGAGGTGTCCGAAGGCACGCCCAGATAATTGGTCGCCCAGTCCTGACGCACCGATGTCCACTTGTATTCGACCTTCTGCGTTGGGTCCGCCGCAAACGGCGGAATGCCTTCGGCCGCCAGCGTCGTGACGTCGGGCCAGTGCCCCGTCTGGGCGCGGATGCGCTCGGCTTCGAGCAGCCCCTCCTGCAATTCTCTGAAAATGCGCTGATCGGCTGCCGGCGCGTCGCGTATGAGCTGCTGATACGGCAGAAGTCCGGCCGGCAATTCCTGCGTGGCCCCCGGCGGTCCGCCGAATGACGGCCGGAACACGTATGCGGCTACGACCACCGCGATGGCTGCCGCCGCTTTCAGTACGTTGAGCGTTTCGGCGCGCACCGACGGCGGGCGGATGTGTACGGTCCGCGTTGTGCTCTGGCTCATGCGGCGTCAGCGGGTTCCGGCGTACTGCTTTCCAAGCCGTCCGGCGAGCACGCTGATGATCGCTTCGCCATGGAACCGCCCGTTTTCGATGAAGATATTGGAGGTATCCCGGCCGCAAATCGCGCCGCCCGCGAGAAAAATCCCGGGGACGTTCGTCTCGAACGTATCCCGGTTGAACTCGGGCGCCATCGTCTCGCGGTTGAGCCGGATGCCGGCGCGCCGGTACAAGTCGCAGTCGGGATGATATCCGGTGAGCAGGAAGACCGCGTCGGCCGGGATCTCCTCCTTCGCGCCGTCACGCTCGACGACGACGCTCGACGGAAGAATCTCGACGACCGTCGTGTTGAGGAGGCCACGTGACGGAGCCTTCCTTGATGCGGTTTTCGATGTCGGGCCGCACCCAATATTTGATGCTCGGCTTCAACTGCGGATGGCGATGCACCAGCGTGACGTGCGACCCCGAACGGAACAGCTCGAGCGCCGTCTCCGCCGCCGAGTTGCCGCCGCCGACGATGACCACGTTCTTCCGGTAGAACCCGTGCGACTCGTTGTAGTAGTGCGACACGTGCGGCAGCTTCTCTCCAGGCACGCCGATGTAATTCGGGTGATCGAAGTAGCCGATGGCGAAGATGACGTTCCGGCTGTGCCGGATCCGCCGCACACCTTTATCCGTCCGCGTCTCGATCTCGAAAACGTCCTGCTCGCCTGCCTCGTTCGGGCGGGCGCGCGCGGAGGCGGGCTTCACGTCGACGATCTGCTCGCCGAAGTCGATTGGCAGCTCGTAGGTGTCGACGACGCGGCGGTAATAGCGAAGCGCTTCGAGCCTCGTCGGCTTTTCGAAGGGAGAGACGAGCGGCAGCCCGCCGATCTCGAGGAGCTCTGGTGTCGTGAAGAACACCATGTTGACGGGAAACTTGTAGATGGAATTGACGAGGACGCCTTTTTCGACGATGGAATAGTCCAGCCCGGCTTTTTTCGCCGCGATGCCCGCCGCCAAACCCGCCGGCCCCGCCCCCACGATGGTGACGTCACGAATCTGCATTTTGTGTAGTTTGCCATACGTAATCCGGCCAATAGCCGGTAGCCATTAGCCAGTAGCCCTGACGGCCGAATAGGCCACCGTTGCCTGCGGCCTGTGGCCCGTAGCCTGTTGCCTAACTGCCCCGCCGTCCGTACGCCAAGTTTGCCCGCTCAGGGCCGCCCATTGCCAATACAGGCCAAAAACGGCTGTAAGTTGCTGACTTGCCGATATTATTGGGTGTTCTTGGGTCCCGATCTCGTCCCCACAGGGCCATCGGTACGGAGGTACGTAGTGTCTGGCTTTCAGCCGGACCTTTGGATCCAAAGGAGCTTATTGAATGCATCCGCCAATCAAGTATTTCGAGAAGGGGCTGGCCTTCGCGGCCAACGGCGCGTGGTCGCTGTTCAACACCGTCAACCGCATCAATCCCGGACCGTCGTTTATCCCGAAGTGGTCTGACAAACCCCTGCTGAAGTCGTGGCAGAAAACCAAGCCGCCGCTGGGCTGGCCGCGCAAGACCGACTCGCTGTGTCCGGTCTGCGTGCGCGAGGCGCGGCAGGCGATCCTCGACGGCAAGCAGGACGTGTCGATGCTGTTGCACGAGAAGGTCGGCGAAATTCCCGCCACGATCCTCGAGCGCGACGGCAAGATTCTCATGGTGAAGGACTGCCCGCTCCACGGCCATTTCGAAGACGTCATGGCGATGGATACGGAGTTCTTCAAGCACCTCGAGCAGGTGTTCCCCGGCCGCGACATCGCGGCGCACAACGACGAGAAGCTCCACAACCATGGCAGCAGCACCATCAAGCACGGCCGCGGCTCGGTGCTCACCGTCGACCTCACCAATCGCTGCAACATGATGTGCGACCCGTGCTTCATGGACGCCAACCAGGTCGGCTTCGTCCACGAGCTGAGCTGGGAGGACATCAAGCAGGTCCTCGACAACGCCATCACCATCAAGCCGCGCCGCCAGATGTCGGTGCAGTTCTCCGGTGGCGAGCCGACGATGTCGCCGTACTTCCTCGACGCGGTGCGTTACGCGCGCGAAGTCGGCTACAACTCGGTACAGGCCGCGACCAACGGTATCGAGTTCGCCAAGAGCCCGGAATTCGCGAAGGCTGCGGCCGAAGCGGGCCTGCGGTACGCGTATCTGCAGTTCGACGGCATCGGCAACGCTGCCAACTCGCACCGCCGCGTCGGCAACCTGTTCGACGTCAAGCTGCAGGCGATTGAAAACCTCTGGAACAACGGCGTCGACATCGTGCCGGTCGTGACCATCGTCAACGGCGTCAACAACGAGCAGGTGGGACGCATCATCGAGTTCGCGCTCGACAACCCCCGCAAGATCAACTTCCTATCGTTCCAGCCGGTGTCGTTCACCGGCCGCGACGAAGAAGTGACGCCCGAGCGCCGGGCGGCGCAGCGCTACACGCTGTCGCACCTCGCGCACGACGTGAAGAACCAGACGGGCCTCGGCGAGCCGGTCCGCGACTGGTTCCCGATCTCGTTCATGGGCACGTTCACCGACTGGGCCGACACGGTTCACGGGCCGGATGCGCAGTGGGGCAACCTCACCTGCGGCTGCCACCCGAACTGCGGCGTGGGCATGGCGGTGATGATCGACAAGCAGACGAAGGAAGCCGTCCCCGTCACGGCGTTCCTCCATGCCGAGCAGCTCGCGAAGGACCTTGCGCAGGTCAACGACGCCGGCCGGGGCAAGTTCCTGTCGGTCGTCGGCATGGCGCTGGCGCTGATGCGCAACTACGATCCGTTCAAGGCGCCGAAGCACTTCAAGCTGATCGACCTGATGAAGAAGTTCGACAAGACGTTCGGCGCCACGGGCAAGAACTACGGCAAGGTCGGCAAAGACCGCACGGCGCAGGATATCGACGTCCGCCGCCAGGATCGGTGGAACTTCCTGTTCATCGCGGGCATGTGGTTCCAGGACCTGTTCAACTACGACTTCCGCCGCACGGAGATGTGCATCATCCCGTATGCCACGCAGCAGGGAGAAATCTCCTTCTGCGCCTATAACACCGGCATCGGCTGGCGCAACATCATCGAGAAGATGCACATGACGGCCACGCTCACGAAGTGGTACGAAGACCACGGCCGCCACGAGATCTTCGCGGGCAACAAGGCGGTGCCGCTGCCGACGACGGAACACGCGCTGAAGCTGAATGCCGAAGCGGTGGCCGTGGGCGAACAGCAGGACCTGGTGCTCGCCGGCGTCGCACGCAACGCGCGTGAAGAGAAGATCGCCGCGCGCGCGAAGGAGAACGAGAAGTCGCTCGAAGACAAGCTCAAGGATGACGCGCATCACCGGCAGATGGCCGATCTCTACCGGCAGCACGTGCTGAAAGAGGCGCCGAAGGCGCCGGTCCTTCAGATCCAGGGGCTGAAGAAGTCTCAGCCGGTGGCGTAACCAGTCGACAGTCTACGGTCGACAGTCGATAGTCGACAGTCTGGAAGGGCGGGTCTTTAACGAGACCCGCCCTTTTTCTTTCTATTCGCTAATCCTGCCTGGCCGGTTCGGTGGACACGACCACGGTGGTTGTCCCTAGCTTGACCCTCGTACCCTCCGGGCCTAAGATTCCGGCGAACCCGGAAATGAAGGGCCGAATAATCTCCCACTACCAGGTGCTCGATACCCTCGGTCAAGGGGGCATGGGTGTCGTGTATCTGGCGGAGGACATCAAGCTCAAGCGCAAGGTCGCGCTCAAGTTCCTGTCGGAACAGCTCGCGGACGACCGGCAGGCGTGCGACCGCTTTCTGGTCGAAGCACGCGCCGCCTCTGCGCTGAATCACTCGCACATCTGCACCCTCTATGAGATCGGGGAAATCGACGAGGGTCCGTTCATCGCGATGGAGCTCGTCGAAGGGCACACGCTCCAGCACCTGATCAACGGCAAACCACTGAAAACCGACACCGTGATCAGCCTCGGGATTCAAGTCGCCGACGCGCTGGACGCCGCTCACGCCAAGGGCATCATTCATCGCGACATAAAAGCGACGAACGTCATGGTGTCCAACCGCGGCGAAGCCAAGGTGATGGATTTCGGTCTCGCGAAGTTTTCCGCTGCGCAGTCCCTCACCCGTCCAGACGACATCGACACCAGTCTCACCGGTGCCAGGTCCATTACGGCCACGGGATGTCTGGTGGGAACGTGGGCTTACATGTCTCCCGAGCAGATCCGGGGGGAGGACGTGGACACGCGCACCGATCTCTTTTCGCTCGGGATTGTTCTCTACCAGGCAGCCACCGGGCAGTTGCCGTTTCCCGGGGACACGGCCCTGACGAAGCTCGACGCGATACTGAATCGCGAGCCCTGCGCACCGGTACGCCTCAATCCCGGACTGCCGGTTGAGCTCGAGCGAATCATCGCAAAGGCCCTGGAGAAAGACCGCGATTTCCGCTACCAGACGGCAGCGGAGCTTCAGGCTGATCTCAAGCGGCTTCAGCGCGACACGGCCGAGCGAACTCTGCGGCCGGGCCACACGGCGGCCGGCGCCAGAAAACATCGCTCAGCCGTCGCGGCGCGTCCCCTCACTCTTGTGGCCGCAAGCGCGGTCGCAGCGCTGATCGCGACAGGAATCGTTCTTCAGTGGCCGCAGCGGACGACGTTCGATTCAGTTGCCGTGTTGCCATTTGTGAACGGCACCGGGAATGCCGACAACGACTACCTGAGCGACGGGATCACCGATCGTCTGATCAATGGGCTGGCGCAGGTGTCGTCGTTGCGCGTCGTGCCGAGGTCCCTGGTGTACTGGTACCGGGACAAGAACGTCGACCCGCTGGAGCTCGGACAACAGCTGGACGTGGCCGCCATGGTAACGGGGCGAATCAGTCAGCGCGACAAGCGCCTCACGCTCGCGGTGGAGCTGAGCGACGCACGCGAAGTCGCCCAAGTCTGGGGCCGGCAGTACGAAAGTTCGCTCGACGACCTGTTGGATTTGCAGGAGTCGATTTCGACGGAACTCGTCAAACAGCTTCGCGTGCGCGTGAGCGAGCAGGACGATCAGCGGCTCAGGCGGCGGTACACCGATAACATCGAGTCGTACCACCTTTACCTGAAAGGTCTCTATTACCTGAACAAACAAACGCCGGATGACATCCGTCGCAGTAGTGAATTTTTCAAACGCGCAATCGACCTGGACCCCGGGTATGCGCTTGGGTTCGCGGGGCTGGCTGATTCATTTTCGTGGAGTGGATATCTGGGAGTGATGCCCCCCGCCGATGCTTACCCGCGTGCCAGAACGGCGGCTCAACGGGCTTTGGAGATCGATCCCGATCTCGGAGACGCTCTTGCCGCTCGCGGGGTCGTCAAGTTGTTCTATGACTGGGATTTTGCTCGAGCGGCGGCCGATTTCCGCCGCGCTCTGGAGCTTTCCCCCGATTCTGCGCGAGCGCATTCGGGTTATGGCAATTATTTAACGGCCGTCGGTCGGCACGCTCGAAGCTGTGGCCGAGAGACGCGCGGCCATCAACCTGGACCCACTCAGCCTGGATGCCAATTTGGGTCTGGCCGGCAGCCTGTTCTTCGCTCGGCGGTACGACGAGGTCATCACCCAAGCGATCAAAATTCTGGAACTCGACAAGACCAATAGCGGCGCTCAGGGACTGCTCATGTCGGCACTTCAGATGAGCGGGAAATCCGCGGACGATTTCACGGAAATTCTTTCGAAACACGATTCGGACCTCCGTCGCGCCGAAGCCGTTTGCGCAATTACCTCGCGTTGATCCGCAGCCCACGCGAAGCTCAGCTGAAAGGAGGGCGGCTTTGGAAGAGGCGGCCAAAAACGGAGGCGCGCCAGCGATCCTCGTCGCTTATTACTTTGCAGACATCGGTGACGCCGATCGAGCAATCGAGTGGCTGACGAGCGGCAGTCCGCGAACGTCACGGGCACGTACCCTTTATCAACGTCAACCCGCATTTCGACGGGCTGAAGAAGGATCCGCGGTTCCAGGAGCTCGTCAAGCAAGTCGGCTTGCCGGCCAGTCCCGGCGATCGCTAGAAGGCGACTCTCACACCTACTTGCACCTGTCGCGGCGCTTCGGCCTGGTGTGAACTGACCGAAACCGGCGGCCGGGGACGAAGGATACGCACCAGGGCCGAAGAAGGTGTTTATCTGATTGAAGGCCACATGATTAAAAACGTTGAACGCTTCGATCAACACGTCGAGTGAGACACGGCCGCTTGTCTGAAACCGTTTGACGCACCGGACATCAACGATGACGCTTCCGGGCAATCGCTCGCTGTTTCTTCTCACGCTTGTCGAATAGTCTGACGGCGCTGACTGCGGGTTGCCGCGCGCTCTATCCGTCGGCGACCCGTCCCTGTTGAAGTCGAAACCTGCCAACACGCTGTAGGGGCGGCCAGACGCCGCCGTGACAATGCTCGACAGTTGCAGATCGAACGGGGCTTCGTAGAAGCCGCTGAGGACGAGACGGTGACGCTGATCGTGAACTGAAGGGCCGCGCTCGGCCGACGGGTCGAATCCCAGAGGCAACCCGTGCGGGTTGCCGGGATCGCGGCCCCCTCCGTTGTTTTCCGGTCCGCCGATATAGTCCGTGACGTTGTCTTCAGCGCGCGACCAGGTGTAACTCGCGAGAAACTGATGGCGTTGGCGGTGTGTCGACAGAGACAACATCAGCCCGCGATACCACGTTGTGCCGTAGGACGTCAGTTGAGAGACGCTGGTCGAGGTCCCGGCCACGCCGTTGACATCGAGAGGACGCCGGCCCGGACCGAGCTCGGCAACAATCGGATTGTAATCCAGCACACCGAGCTGATTGGCCCCTCGTATCCATACGACATTCGCCGAAGCCAGAACTTGCCCCGGCAGCTCGCGGTCGATACCGCCTGAAGCGTGGTGCGCATAAGGCGATTTGAGAGCGGGATCGACGGTTTGAATCACACTCAAAAATGGCGTTGACGGTTCCGGCAGCTGTCGTTCAGGTGTCGCCCAGGCCGTAACCGGCACCATCGACGGAAGGGTCGCAAGAAACGTGCGGACACCATCCCCTCCGTTCAGGGATTTGACGTTGGCGGCGAGCGTCGTCGGATGCCGCTCGAAAAACATTCCATAGGCACCGCGCAACACCATCGCGGAGGCTGGCCTCAGCGCGAACGCGAGCCGAGGTGCCAGGTCGTTGTAATCACGTGGAAAGGTGTAGGCCTCCAGGCCCGGAGGGGTGACGTGAAGACGAGGCCACAGCGAAAGCTGGTAGCGCAGACCAGCTTTGAGGGTAAGGGCGCTGCCAACCTTCCAGTCGTCTTGAACAAAGCCCGACAATTCTTTATACGAATATCCCGCGTCGGAATTACCGTAGCCCTGGAATACACAGCAGGAATCCCCAACGCAAACGCCTGAATGCCTGAAACCGGCGCGGGGGTCAGACCCGGAATCAGCGGCAGCGCAGAAAACGCAAACTGGCCGCCGAATGCCAGCGGCAAGCTAGCGGGCGTATCGATGTATCTGAGGTCCAGGCCGGCCTTGAGACTATGGCTGGGACCGTTGAACGTCAGCGTATCCACCACTTGCCAGAGTTTCGGAGCGCGGAGCTGGGGGGTGTACCTGTTGACGGCCAAACGCTGCAACTCCCGTTATTCCCACCGTCGGCCCACCCTGGTTCTCGGCCGTGCACGGCATCGGGCAGCGTGGATCGAGCGCGAGCACGCTCTGGTCTCTGTAGGCGTACTGCCCTCGAACCTCGTTGAGCATTCTTCGAGAGAGTACGTGCGTGTACGAGCTCGCGACCGCAATGTCCTTCGATTCGATCACCGCCCCGCGGCTCCGCGCAGCCAGTCCACCCCAAGGTTCCGCATTCTCATTGTTGGCGCCGGCATAATTCGCCCGCACGATCAGATTCCTGTCGGCGCCGAACTGATGATCGATTCTGGCAAGGAACGCATTGGAGTGCTCGACGAATGGAACATGCCCCGTTTCGATCACAAAACCCGCGCGGCGAATGATCTCCGCAGGCGTTCCCAGCGGGGGTCCTCCGCTCGGATCTGGAACCAACGTCGTGTCGTCGATGGTGACGAAGCGGCTGTTGTCGACATCGAGCCGCTCGAAGGAGAGAAAGAAGAACGTCGCATCACGCTTGATCGGGCCTCCGGCGATGCCGCCGAACTGCAGCTGCGCGTACGGGGCCTTGGGCGGGTCGATAGGGGTTCCGGAGACGTCGAACCGCTCAAAATAATTTCGCGCATTGAGCGCACGATCACGAAAATATGCGAACGCGCTGCCCTGAAAACTGTTGGTGCCATTTCTGGTGACGATGTTGACCACGCCGCCGGACGCGTTCCCGAATTCCGCGCCGTAAGAATTCGTCACCACCTGAAATTCGCGGACGGCCTCCTGACTGAATGTGGCACGGACGCTGCCAACGGTGATGTCGTTGTTGTCCAGGCCGTCGATCGTGATGTTGTTCGAGCGCGCCCGCTGACCGTGAAAGACCAGCCCGGAAGTGCTCGCGGCGCCCTGGGCCGGGGTTTGGTCTGGCGTCACGCCAGGCGTGACCAGCGCGAACGACACGAAATTGCGCCTGTTGATCGGCAGGCTTTCAATCTGCCGCTGCGTAACCTCTCTGGCGATTGCCGTTCGCTCTGGATCGATGAGCGCGCGGGTCGCCGCAACGACAGTGATGCGATCGGCGAATCCGCCAAGGCGCAGCGTAATTGATACGTCGAGCGTCGAACCGACCGTGATCACGACATCATCGAATATTTGTAGGTTGAAGCCCGCCAGCTCGGCGCGGAGCTGATAGGTACCGGCTGGAAGCGCCGGAACGACAAAAGTACCGTTGTCCCCGCTGACCGTGGTGCGAGTCAGCGCAATGTCAGGTTCGACGGCGACAATCGTCACCCCCGGCAGGACGCCTTGTGTTTCGTCGCGTACTGTTCCCGTCAGGTCACCAGTGGTGGGATGTGTTTGAGCGGATGCGGTCGACCGCAAGTGCGGTGAGCTCCAGCAGATGGGCAGCAACGCAGCCCAGTATTACGAGCCTGATGGAGTGCGAACACGTCATTTTCTGTCGGACATGACGACGTTGTTATTCGTACGATGTTATTCGTTCGTCGTTTTTCGTTTGTCCCTCGTGCGCGCCACGGCGATCGCAACCAGCCCCGTCGCGCTCACACCCAGCCACACCAGTCCAATGGGCCAGCGCGGATTGATGGTGTACTCCATGCGGAATTCACGCTGCCGGGCATCCCGCGATTGCGCGGTCACCATCACGCCGCGCTCATCGGGCAACAGCGCGTTCACCATATAGGCACTTGCTGTCGGGGGCGTGATTGTTGAGCAGGTAGACGCGGTGACGGCCCGCTTCGGCCGCGACATTCCCGGACGCCCGCAACCGGACAGTGCCGATTCCGTGACGCATCTCCTCGACCGAGGGGACGGTGATGCCCGTCAGGGTCATGTTCACCGCGCGATCATCGAGCTCGAGGGTAAGGTCTGACAGAACGTCCCGGCCGTAGGTTTCGGCCTCGACGGATGAGATCACATTGTCTGCATCGGTGTCGATCGTGCGCACGATACCGGATGCGATGCGCGTTCCCGGCGTCAGGTCCACTTCCAGGGTCAGCCCGGCGCGGCCCACGGACACGCGAGCGGCCTGCAGATATTCATCGACCTGATGTGCACCGGCTCCGGCCCCGGCCAGAACGACAAGCACCGCAACTGGAAGCGCTCTCACCGCCGCGCCGCCTTGGCCGCGTAGTCGTTCGCCGGCTCGCGATAAATCGTGTGAATGTGGTTGACGTTGGCGTCCCCCGAACCCTGCGGCGCGTACTCGATGAAGACGGCTGGGCCCTGAACACGGAAATAGGCGCCCTTGCCATTGGTCGTCGGCCCGGCCCACGCGAAATACGTGTCTGCGAGACCCGCTTCGATTTCCGCCATTTTGGCGCGTGCGGCCTGGTCATCGAGAATGCCGACCCACTCACGCACCAGCGCCAGCAGGATGGAGCGTTGCGGCGGAGTGAACGTCGATACCCGGACACCTTCCGGCGCGATCGTCTTGCCGTCGGTGCCGGGGCCCAGCACGAGGTTGCGGACCTCGAATCCAAGAATGGCCTGCTTCTGCTGATCGGGACTCAGCGCGTTGACGAGCTCGAACGCGCGATCGTTCTCCTGGCCAAGCGGGCGGATCAACTTTCCGTCCACGCTGTAGCTGGCTGGCTGCGCGCCCGTATGCGTCGGAGCGAGGACATTCTGATTCCCCGCCAGCGTCACGTTGATCGCGAGATGATGACCGCCAAACTGCATCATCCAAGGAGAGGCGGCCGATGGCTTCCCCAGGATGCTGACGTAGTACTCGCCGCGTCCGAATCGAATCGGCGCGGTGGGCGCACGGGTCGGAGCGCTGCTCGTCTCGAGCGCCTCATCAGCGTCCACGATGGCCATCGCCTTCCGGAATCCATCGGCACTCAACGTCGCCGCCACCAACGCAAGCGCGGCCTTTTGCTGCGCTGGCGTCATGGCGCCAAGCTTGACGCCGTTCCGTTCCTTGGCGCCGACCTGCATCGCTATGCCCGAGGGCAGGTTGGACCAGACGACACGCGTCTGCTCGTTGAAGTCGAGGTTCGCTTTGCTCCGCTGGGCCGCGTCGAGCGTTGCCAGAAACGCGTCCGCCGCGGCAACGGCTCGCGCCGTCGTGTCCGGCGTTGCAGGTGCGCGCTGCAGCGCCGCCGACACGCCGATCGCGCCAGAGGCCACTAAAACTGCGGCGAGGATCTTCGATGGCCGAAGCAGCATCCCATCCTCCTCGTTGACACTCGTTTGTAGGTGGCTATCCTACCCCGTTTCAGCCTGGGGACGTCATGGGGATCAGCGTACATATGTCCGGCTTCAGTCGGATAACATCGGCTTTAGCCGGACAAAAAAGGGCGGGCCCATGGACCCGCCCTTTCCACTTTGTTCGACGAGGCTGCTTACGGGAACAACTCGCCCAGCGTTCCAAGGTTAAGGAACTGGGTCTCCCCCGACCAGTCCTCGACGCCGTCGTTATCGGTAACGACGTATACACGGCCTTCGGCACTCACCGCCGTTCCTTCCGGTTTGTCCGTAATCCATCCGTTGGTGGCGGTAAGGGGCGTCCGCAGATTGAATACCGACTTCTCCGGCGCCTGAACCTGGAGATCGACAAGCGACTCGCGGCTGATCTTCACGAGTGTTTTCAATACGCCGAAGTTTCCGGTGCGGTTATCACGCTCGATCAGCATGTATCCGCCGAGATCGGGCAGCTCGGTAATCTCCGAAAGGCCCACCCAGCTCGCGTTCGCGGGCTTTGCGGCAAGTTCCCACGAGACATGATCCCACTCGCCGGTCGAAGGCGTGTAAATCCACAATCTCGTTTGCTTCGGCTCACCGGCGGCGTCGAAACCACCGGCATCGTCGTCGAGACTTTCGCATTCAGGCGTTGTGTAGTCCCAGCCGCGCTGCTGCGCAACGAGGAGCCGGTAGAACCCCGGGCCGCGCAGCACCGCAACTCCCTCGAAGCCGGAGCCGAGTGTGCCTCGTTTCGCCGTCGCCGCGCGGCACGCAATGATCTCGGGCGGCAGGCCGATTTCGTGCAGAACGTTGCCGGCAAGGTCGACCTGCAGCAGCAGATTGGGCGTGCTGTCCGAGGCGTTGCCTTCGCTCGCAATCCAGATCGTGTGGTCCGGCGAGATGGCGATGCCTTCCGGGTCGTAGCCGCCGGTGCCGTCTTGAGGCGTCAAGGTGAGGGAACCGGTAATTATTGCCGTGCTGGTCGACACGTTGATGAGGAAAATCTTGCTCTCGCTGTAATACGAGTCCCAGATCCCGAGCAGGTTATTGGGATTCCACGGCATGGAGACCATCCCCGACAGCGCCGACCACGGAATCGGCTGTCCGGACGGGCGCCTCGACAGGATTTGCGGGTAGGTCGGGGGAGCGTTTTTGAGCTCATAGATCATCACCGTCGAGCGCACCCCGAACGACGGCGCATCCTCCTCCCCGGAAGCAATCAGCAGATTGCGCTGCGGTATGGCCAGCAATCCCTCGGGTGCGAGCGGGGCGGGCAGCAGCTGTTTGAATACGGGGACACCCAGCGGATTGAGCGCGAACACGGCCACGAAACTGCCGCGTTCGCTGGCGAGAAACATGAATTTCTCGTCGCCGAAGCGGGCGTAGGTGATGGCCTCGGGCTCAGTGCCCTTGTTATCCGAACGATCTTCCGGGTAGTGGCCAAACTGCACCGCCAGCGACTCGATCGAGCTTCCACTGTCGACCAATACCGTGCCGTTTCGCCGGAAAATCGAAAAGCCCCGGCTCCCACCGAACAGATCGCCTTCATTGGCCGTCCCGATGTTCATCGTCCCGCCAAAACCGGGCAGCCACGTCACGGCGTCGGGCTCGCGCGGCACGTCGGCGAGCGTTTCCGACAGCGATATGACACCGTCGTTCGTCTTGTCGATGTTGTTGAGGGTGACGTCGCCCGCAGGAAAGTGGCCGACGATCGCTCTCGTCGCGAGATTGACGATGACGACGTGGTTGTTCTCCTGCAGCGTCACCACGGCTTCATTCTGATTATTGATGTCGATGAACTCCGGTTCGGGGTCGTTCGGCGCGTAGCTCGCCAGGCCGGTGAGAGAGACGTCGTGGCGCACCCAGTGGATGGGGTTGGGATTGCTCAGATCGACGACCACGAGGTAGCCGGCGGGCAGCTGCGGGATTCCGCCCTCGACGCCGTCGACTTCGACGTCTTCGTCACGCTGGTTTTCGATGGCGATTGCCGCGTATTTCCCGTCCGGACTGATCTTGATCGAGTCCGGCTGGCCGCCGAGATCGAGCTCGTGGACGATGGCGCGGGTCGCGACATCCACGACGATCAGGCTTCCGCTGGGATTCGCAAACGACTCGCTGGTATCAGCCGCAACCAGCGCGTACTGATTCTGCAGAACAGCGACGGACGTCGGCGAATATTGCTTGCCGGCGTTTGGGTCCGGATCGACAGCAACCGTGCCGAGCGGCTGCGGGTCCTGTGGATAGGTAATATCGATGAATCCGATTTGCCGTCCAACCGCGTCGGTGTAGACGAGCGTCATGCCATCGGCCGTGGCGGCGACGATTTCCGAGACGGTCTGATCGCCGATGTCCGCGTTATTGAGATAGTTCGCAAACGTTCCTACCCGTTGAAAGAAGCGCGCCCCGGCTGGTTCGTCACCGGCGGCCTTGGTGGTGCCGGAGACGGCAAGCGCAAGCGCAAGAATCCCCAATAATCCGATCGCAGTCTTTTTCATCGTGTTGTCCTTGTGGTGAACGGTTCGGCTGTCGGAAGAACTGCGGCGGAAATTACCTGATAGCCATGACCATCATGTAGCGGGGACGTAACAACAGTGTTAATCCCGGTAGTAATCCTCCAGGCACCGATCCATCACCCACGACGCGCGGGCTCCGGTTTCAGCGGTGGACTCGCATCGCCCGCGGCCGAGGAGCTCGTCGACGATCGTCTGGATGAGCGGTTGATGCACGTGCGGAGGGTTGCGGAACCGGTACGTGTTCTGGTTGCCATCCCGCACCACAACCACGTCTTCATCCGCGCGGACGGCGGTTCTCAACTGCCCTTTCGATCCGGTGAACGTGATCGAGTCGGTTGACTCGCCGGCGTTGAAGTTCCAGACGCCGGTGCCGACCATGTCGTTGCCGATCCGGAAGGCCGCCGTGGTGACATCTTCGACGGCGTACGAGCCGCCGGTGTTGATGGCATGGCCATGAACAGCGGTGACGGGGCCCGCAAGGAAATCGACGATGTCGAAGTAGTGGGATGACAGATCGAGAAAGAGCCCGGCTCCGGCCGTCGCCCTGTCGAAACGCCACGCGCGTGCTTTCTCTCCTGTAGCGAGCGGATCGCTCACATAGATCTGAACGGAGGTCGGCCGGCCGATCGCGCCGGCACGCAGCAACTCGCGCACTTTCAAGAAGCGCGGCAGCGCGCGCCGGTAGTACGCGACCCAGAAGGGCTGGCGGGCGGCGCGAAACGCCTCCGTCATCTCGATACATTCGGCGTGGTTGAGCGCCATCGGCTTCTCGACCAGACACGGTTTTCCCGCCGCGGCCACCTCGATGGCAAGCTCTCGATGACTCGAGGGCGGGGTGGCGATGTAGACCGCATCCACGTCGGGATCCGCAATGAGCGCGCTGGCGTCGCCATACGCTCGCCGAACCCCGTGGCGCCTTGCGTAGTCTTCCGCCAGCGCGTGGTCGCGGCGCATCACCGCCACCAGCGCCGAGCCTTCGGCCTTTTGCAGGGCGGGACCGCTCTTCACTTCCGCGACGTCCCCGCAGCCGATCATTCCCCATCGAATCGTCTTCACGTCATGACCCCAAAAATTCGGCGAGCCTGGCAATTTCGGCGTCGAGCTCGCGCGTGAACGCCGCTTCTCTCGGCCGCCTGGCGGCAAAGCCGACCTTCACGTCGAACTGCCCTCCCCCGCCGGACGCATTCGCCCAACCCACACAGTCATTCCCCCAGAACATCGGCATCGCATAGTAGCCGCGAATGCGTTTCGCGATGGGCGTATACGCCTCGAATCGATACGGCCATCCCCACAGGTGCTCGAACCGCACCCGATCCCATACCACCGGATCGAACGGAGCGAGAAATCGGACGCGGCGCGGCTCTTCCGTATCGGCGTTCTCCGTCGCCGGCCAGACGTAGCTCATGCCATCGACTTGCTCCCGCCGCAGCTTTCCGGACGCAACCAGTGCCGCGATTATTCCGCGAGCGCTGCCAAGATGGCGATAGCGAGCAATGACTTTCTGCAGACTCTTTTCCGGCGCGGGCGCAAATATCCCCGCCGTGATCATCACGAGCGCCCGCAAGCGGTCAGCCGCGGATTCGCTCTCGGCTGGAGGCCCTGGAGGTGAAGACGGTCTGTAGATTCTGATGCCCGCCTCCCGGCGGGCAATCCGTACGAGGCCGCGATAGTGCAGGTCTTCGAGCGCCCGCGTGGTGGCCTTCGAGTATCCGCCCCAGGCATTTATGACGCGCTTGCGCCCGAGATGGGGCTCGAGCGCGGCCGGATGCACTTCTCCGAGACGGCGAACCGTCTCGAGCACCTTCTGCTCGAAGGCACGCATCCGCGAATGTTCGCGCGGATGGAGAAGGTTCCACACGTGCCGCGCCACGAAGCCGTATGCGTACAGATAGTCCTCTTCGACGTCGAGCGATGCGTAATCGCGCTCGAGATCGCCCGCGCGGTAGCCCTGGACCCGGTGGCGGAGAATGAGATCCTGTGCCCGGGCGGGCGAACGAATCGGATCGGCCTGCACGAACCCCATCCGGCCGATTGCCGCGGCCAGCGTCGTCGGCGCGAACAGCGAGCGGGTGACGGCGCGCGCGCGAAGCACACGCGGGGTCAGCGGCGAAGCGGCCACAGATATTCAGTATCGACCCGCTCGCCGCGCTCGTGCCGCTGGCGGTCCCTGGGATCGAAGATGCGGACGAGGCGATCGATTTCGTATTTCGCCGGCCAGTCCAGCTTTCCGATATCGCTGTGGCCGCCGAAACGCTTCCTGAACTCCGGCTCTTCCCACGACTCGAGCATGATGAAAGGCGCGTGCCCCTGCTCGCCGAGCCATTCGAGGCTCCTGTCGAGCCAGGCCGGATCGAGCCCCTCCCACGAAAGTGCTTCTTTCCTGCCGTGAAATCTCACCGCGCCGCTGTCCCAAACCGACAGGACGACCGCTCCGTCCGGCAACACGTCACGAACGACAACACCCGCGCTGCGAAACCGCTGCTCCAATGCCTGAAGGTTGAACACGAGCCGGTTGTCGGCGACCCGCACGCAGAACAGCGCCACGGCCACGGTGACGGCGATGACAATCGCAGTCCGGCTAAAGCCGGACGCTCGACAACGTACTGAGCCGCTGCCCCGCGTAATCCGGCTACGATCGTCCGTTCGACGAGCATCACGACCGCCGAACTGGCGCAGACGAGCATCAGCGCGATTGCGGGCAGCAGGAAGCGCAAGTACGACCAATCGTCGAACGGCGTGTACATGAAATAGATCAGCATCGTGGCGCCGATCAGAGCGAGCGCGAGCCAGACCTCGCCGCGCTTCTCGCGCGGAACGACGAACGGAGCCGCAATGGCCAGCAGCGGGAAGAACGTGTGGGTCTCAACGAGCCAGCCGAGGTACCGCGCCGCGTTGGACGGCACGAGCGACACATCGAAAAGTCGATTGACCTGGCCGTACCCGGTGCGAAACGGACTGCCATACAACGCATCGTTCAGCACGAGCACCAGCAGACCGAACGGAGCAGCAGCGATGCCAAAGCGCAGGACCGCCCCCTGATCCTTAATCAGTACACCTTTAATCAATAGACCGATGGCCGCCACCACCGCAAGCGGCAGCAGGTTGGGTCGCACGAGCAGTGCGAGGCCGCAACAGGCCCCCGCGAGCACCCAGCGGCGGCCCGTCAACGCGGCGAACGCCGCCATCCACAAGGCGGCTGTGGTCACGTCGTTCATCGGCTGCACGACCTGATACAGCATTGCCGGGCTTGCCGCGATGAGCGCGGCTGCAGCCGCCCCGGCCGCAGGGCCGGCAATACGCCGCGCGGCGACAAACGTGCACCACACCAGGACCGCGCCGGCAATCGGCGAGAGCACGAACACGCCGTCGAGCCCGCCGGCGGCGACGAGGGGCGCGAGCAGCAGGGAAAATCCTGGTGCGCATATAGGCACATATGCGGACCGGGTTTCTTCAGACGGTTGGAATCCGCCGGGCGTGAACGTCTTCGGCGCATCGGGCCACGGCACGCGTTCCACGAGCGCGCTCGTCGGCTGGAGCGTGCCGGACGCGAACGCGTCCGCCATCAACGCATAGCAGGAGGAATCGGATCCTCCGGCCGCGTAGGTCCCTCGAAGAAAGCCGACGGCTGCAACCGCCATCGCCGCGGCGACCCCGATTGCCAGGCAGGCCTGTTTCACCGCTGAAATCTGTACTTCAAGAGCACCGCGATGGCGTGGACGCCGTCGCGCCACCCAATCTTTTTGCCACTGGCGCGGCTGCGCGGATCGAATGCGACGGGCCGCTCGACGATGTGGTGGCGCTTCTTCAGCAGCTTGGCGGTGATTTCCGGTTCGATGTCGAAGCGGTTCGATTCGAGCGTCAGCCCGCGCGCCACCTGCGCATCCATGATCTTGTAGCAGGTCTCCATATCCGTGAGGCGGCCGCCGAAGAGCACGTTGGTGAGCAGCGTCAGTCCGCGATTGGCGGCGACAGACAGCCACGGGCCCGAAGCGTGGCCCGTCAGAAACCTGGAGCCATACACGACCTGCGCTTCGCCGTCGAGAATAGGCTGCACGAGCGACGCCAGCTGCACCGGATCGAGCTCGAGGTCGGCGTCCTGGATCGCGATGATCGTTCCGCGTGCCTGCGCAAGACCGATGCGGATGGCGCTTCCCTTGCCGCCGTTTGCGCGCGCGTGCACGATGGACAGCACTCCATCGACAGGCGCAAGCCCGTCCAGGACCTGGCGCGTCCCGTCGGTCGAGCCGTCGTTGACGACGATGATCTCGCGGGGCGCGGGCAGGGGAATCTGGAGCAGGCGATCGATGACCTGCCCAACCGTCCGCGCTTCGTTATATACCGGAACCAATATGGAGATGAGTTCTGGAGCGGGTCGAAGCATTGGCAGATTGGTGGATCGCCTACCAATCACTTCTTTCGTGCAGGAGCTGGCGCGGGCACGTATTCCACGTTGACGTCGCTGACGATCGCGATGGGCCTGCCGGGCGTCGAATAATTCGCCGCCTCACCCTCCGCGCGTACGACGTTGAGCTTTTCTCCAAGGATGGCCACTTCGGTGACCTCGGCCGGCAGATCGACGGAGATCGGTTCGGCACCGACCGGCGCGACAGCTTTGACGCCGCCGGGACCCGCGCCGCCGCTGATGCGCTCGACCAGATCGGCCGCGCGGCGGAACTCCGTGGCAACGGCGGCACGCGTCACGAGGGTGTTGTCGAGCGTCAACACGCCGACGCCCGCGGAGTACGAGGCAAAGGCCCGCTTGTTGCGCACTTCTTCTTCGGAGTAGGTGTGGCGATTGTGCAGCGTGAAGCGCAAGGTCACTGGGCCGCGGTGGGGAGGCAGCTTGATGAGAATGCCTTCCTTCGGGTCGCGGCCGATGAGGACGTCGCAATATTGACGTTTGGTCTTGATGCCGGTCCCCAGCGGCGCAGGGCACGTCATTTCCGCCGCCGCGACCGTCCGCTTGGGCGGAGGCGCCGGTTTCCGGGTGGTCCCGCGGGTCTGCGCGTCGAGCGAGACATTGGACCATATAACCGTAACGGCCATAACCACAGAGAACACAGAGGCCACAGAGAAGAGAATTTTTCTTCTCAGTGCTCTCTGTGTGCTCTGTGGTGAATGATTGTTCATCCGTGGTGAATGATTACTCATCGACGCACGCAGCAAACGGTTCGGCCGCAGTTGTGCGCAGCGCCGTCCGCAGTTTGATCAACTCGAGAAACTCCATCCGGGTGCGGGCGTTGTCGCGGAACGCGCCGAGCATCGAGCTCGTGACGCAGAACGAATTCTGCTTTTCGACCCCGCGCATCGACATGCACAGATGGGTGGCCTCGATGACAACCGCCACGCCGAGCGGATTGATCTTCTCGCGGATGGTGTCGGCAATCTGACTCGACAGCCGTTCCTGAATCTGGAGACGCCGGCTGAAGATATCGACGAGCCGCGGGATCTTGCTGAGGCCGATCACCTTCGTGCTGGGAATATACGCGACGTGACACTTGCCGAAAAACGGCAGCAGGTGGTGCTCGCAGAGACTATAGAAGTCGATGTCCTTGACGATCACCATCTCGCTGTAATTGACGGTGAACAAGGCGTCGTTGAGGACGGCGTCGACGTCCATGCCGTAGCCGCTCGTGAGGAACCTGAGGGCTTTGTCGACGCGTTTGGGCGTATTGAGGAGTCCCTCGCGGCTGGGATCCTCACCCAGCTCCGCGAGGAGCTGCCTGATGAGCTCCTGCATCACCCGGAATTGTACAGGAGTCTGGGAGTCCAGGAGTCTGGGAGTCGCGGAGTCGTGCGGGCGACGCTTAGAAGCGAACGCCGAGCGAAAACCTGAAGAGACGCGGCGTGGTATACGCGAAGCGGTTCAGCGGCTGACCGAGATTGGTTTTCCGCCAGTTCGTGCCTTCCACCGGCGTGGTCGTGTACGGGTTGAATTGCGGTGCAATGATTTGGACGCCCGATCCAATCGTCAGGAGATCCGTGATGCCACCATTGCGGAACACGTTCTCCCCGCAGCCGCACAGCTGATAGCTGTTGAACACGTTCAGCAGCTCGCCGTGGAAGAACAGTTCGGGATGGAAGCTGCCGCTCGGTCCCAGGCGATACCCATAGTTGACCGACAGGTCGGTTCTCAACGTCGCCTCGGTCCGGTACGGGTCCCTGCCGAGCAGGTAGTACTCGACTGCGGCCGGCGGTGTCAGGTATCCCGGGTTGGTCATGAACGACGTCGGGTTGATCATGGCCACGGCCGGATACGGAACACCGGAGGCAAACTGCTGTAGCAATCCAATGGAGAAGGTGCCCGCGGCCGGCGAGACCGGCACGTTGTAGGTGGCCCACATCCGCGCGCGGTGCCGCTGGTCGATCAGCAAGTCCCCAGTCGGGTAGTTCCACGATGCGACGCGGTACTCCGGGTAGTTGCCAATGGACGAGCCGCTCGGACCCGCGTTGGCGTTCTCTCCCTCGAGATCGCCCCAGGCCCTCGACAACGTGTAGTTCCCGCCCACCGAACCGCGCCCTCCGAAATCGTAGGTTGCCTGCGTCGTCAGTCCGGCGTACTGGCGCTCGGTGCGGTCGGTATTTTCAACCAGGCTGAGATCGAACCTGTTGCCTTTCGCGTCGGTGACGGTCCCGGTCTCGCGATCGGTGCGAATGGCGTAAAAGTTGCGGAAGTCGCGGTACACGATGTCGGCGCGAACGGAGCCACGCTCGCCGAGCGCTCGCGCGATCCCGGTCGAATATTCCATCGAATACGGGGAGCTGAGCGGCTCGTCAATCTTCATGTTGACGCCCGGCAGGTTCGAGAGGGACGCCGCCCGATTATTTCCGCCGAGCGACTCGTGCCACGCGAAGACGGACCTCAGCACGGCGTCGGTCGTCATCAGGGACTCGGTCGGAGCGTTCGGATCGGCATTGATCGGCGCGCCGGTGTAAACCCAGCGGCTCGTCGCCGCGTTGCCGCCGACAGCCGTTGACGCCACGACGTTGCTGGTCAGCGCCATCGTGTAGCGCGCGAAGCCGCCGCTCAGCGCCCACCGTCCGTCGCCGATGGGGTCCCACACGGCGGAGACGCGCGGGCTGAGGGACAAGTCGTCCCCGACGAGGTCGCCGTCGCCGTCTGTCGCATCGTTCTTGTCCATGCGGAGGCCGACGTTCAGGGTCAGTTTTCCATTCACCCGCCAGTTGTCGTTGACGAACAACGAATGCATGCGGAGGTTCGAGCCTTCGCTGAGCCCGGCCAGCGGCGTGTAGTCGAACGTCGTCGTCGCGTTCGGCATCAACGTCGGGAAAATCCGATCGCCCCGAGTGATTGACGAACCGGCGCGCAGCCGGTAGTCGCTGCCCGACGCGTGGGTGTTGGCGAAAATGTTGTCGTTGAAGTAATCGTAGCCAAACGCCACGTGATGGGTACCCCTGGCGCCGTTCGACAGGAAGTACGAACCCTTGACGACGAAATTCTGGTTGTCGCGCTGTTCGTTGCCGTCGCCGCAGACCGAGCCCGAGCAGAACGTGGGGCTCCAGAAGCGCACGTTTCGCGCGAGATCGAGCACGAGGGTGCCGTCGATCAGATCCGTTGTGCCCGCGCCCACGTCCGTGAAGGTGAGCTGACGCGAGGAATATTGCGCCGACATCGAAAAATTGGGCGTCAACACGCCGGTGTATTGCGCCGACACGAGGCTTTGCGGCTGGCCCTGCCTGGTGAGGCTGATCAGGTCGGCGACGTTGCCGCTGTTCTGGTTGTCGAGCAACTGGTTGAGCTTGAGGAACGAGCCCTGCAGCGAGTGGCCGGCGCGTGGCGCGTAAGTCAGCTTCCCTTCGTACCGCTGCTCGTCGTTCGTGAACGTATACGGGATGTTCGTCTGGACGGTGGTGCGCTGCGATTTCTGCACCTGCGAGCGCATCGCGCCGAAGAACCACAACCGATCTGTCTGAATCGGACCGCCGGCAGTCACCTCGTAGGTCGGAATGGTGCTGTCGAGCTTGAGATCGGACGGCTTTCGTTGAGGGTTCAGGATGAGCTCGGTCGACTCGAACGGTGTAAAGGAGCGCCAGCTGTCGTTGCCAAACGTGGTGCGGAACGAGCCGCTGAAGATGTTGCCGCCCGACTTCGTGACAGCCGTCGCGACGCCGCCGGCAAATCGTCCGTACTCAGCGGACACGCCCGAGGTCGCGATCGTGACCTCCTGAATCGCGTCTTCGATGTAGGGCGTCATCGGCAGGCCACGCAGGTTTTCGTTGATCACCGCGCCGTTGACGATCCAGAGGTTTTCATACGACTGCGAGCCGTTAATCGTGTAAGCGCCGCGCGGTCCCGTTGGATGGACCGCGGGGGCCATCAGCAGCATCGCGTCGAGCGTGCGATTCGATGGAAGCGCGGCGATCAGGTCGTGTTTGAAGTTGGTCGCGACTTGCGCGGATCGGACAAAGGGCTCCGCGTCAGCGACGACATCCACCGCGACGGCCACTCCTGCCGGAGACATCGTCACGTCGAGCAGCACGTTGTTCGTGCCCGCCACGTTTTGCGTCCGCTGCAGCGACTGGAAGCCATCGAGCACGAACGCGAGCGTGTAAGCACCAGGCGGCAGCATCGCGAACAGATAGTCGCCGGTCGCTGACGTCACTGTCGTCCGCGTGCCAGGCGCGCTTTCGGAGGTGACGGATACAAGGACACCTGGGAGCGGAAGACCATCGGAAGACGTCACACGGCCCGAAATCGTGCCCGTCGGCGACTGACCATATGCGGTCTGAACACCGCTCAGCAGAGTCGCGACGAGCAGCCACAGCGATGCATTGATGCTTGTGCATACGACGGTATTATCGGATTTTTCCGACATCCCTGTATGACCGGAACTCCTTGAGCGTGCACGGATTTGCCGTCCGGCAGCTGACAGATGAAGCTCAACTCCAAAAATCAGGATCAACTGATCCGATAATTTGAATCTACATACAATTTGATCGGGATGCCCCTTCAAATTGTTAGCAATTTGCTATATTCAGCTCCTTGGCACAGTTGGCATCGTTCCGGCTAGTGGAAACGCCTGGACGTTAATAGTGACGGCCAGGCAATTTTCTAAGGAGAGGCTATGAATATGGGACGACGCGAAACAGCAGCCTCATTGTTGCTGTGCTTCCTGTTGTCGCTCGGAATGCTGCTCGGCCCTGCACACATAGTGCAGGCTCAGGAGCGCTTCGGAATCATCACGGGACAAGTCACCGACACGCAGGCGGCTGTGTTGCCCGGCGTTACGGTGACACTGACAAGCATCCAGTCCGGACGTACTTACTCGGTCGTGACTGACGGTGCGGGCAACTATACGGCTACGGTTGATCCGGGCCGCTACAAGGTCGCGTTCGAGCTGAGCGGCTTTGCCCGGCAGGAGATGCCGGAAGTAGAAGCGCTGCTCGGTCGCACGTTCACCGTCAACGCGACGCTCAAAGTTGGAGCCGTCTCGGAGGCCGTGCAGGTGACGGCCGAGTCCGCGCCGCTCGTTGATACGCGCAGCACGATGATCGCGCACAACGTGACGTCGGAAGAAATCGACCGCATGCCGAAGGGCCGCAGCTTCCAGTCGGTCGCGATCACCGCACCGTCGGTGAATCAGGGCGAAATCGAAGGCGGCTTGCAGGTCAACGGCGCGAGCGGATCTGAAAATCAGTTCACCATCGACGGCGTGGCGACCAACAGCTTGCTGAACGGACAATCGCGGCAAGACACGGTGTTCGAGTATCTGCAGGAAGTGCAGGTCAAGACGGTTGGCATCACGGCTGAGTTCGGCGGGGCTCTCGGCGGCGTCATCAGCGCCGTCACGAAGTCCGGAGGAAACCGCTTCACCGGCGAGGGGCACTACTACTACCTCGGTAGCGGCCTGAGCGGCAGCCCGGTGCCGCGCCTGGTCATCTCGCCGATCGACGACCGCACCGTGTTCACGGTGGAGGAGCCGAAGCAGCCAAATCACCACAACGAGATCGGCGGCTCGCTCGGCGGTCCGATCATGCGCGACAAGCTGTTCTTCTTCGGTTCGCTCTCACCGCGGTTTGCGAGCACGACTCGCGAATATCTGTTCTCGAGCGGCACGGATGCGGGCGAAATCGCGCGCGACCAGACGAGAATGAACGCCTACGGCAAAGTGAGCTACGGCAGCCGGCGGGTGAACGCCTACTTCGGCATGTTGCTGACGCCGACCACGTCGGAGGGCACGTTGCCGGCCTACAACGGCATCGGGCCGAAGTACCTCTCGAGCTCCAAGGCGGCGAACAATGTGAACCTCGAGCGTGGCTACGAAATCGATCAACGGAACTTCACCGGCAACGTCGATCTCCACGTGAGCGGCTCGTCCTTCGTCCGAGTGCAGGCCGGCCACTTCTACGACAACTACAAGGACATCGGCCTTCCGCTGACGACGCCAATCTGGTACCGCACGCCGTCCAGCCTGGCTCCGAACGTCCCGGCGCAGTTCGCCGGGCCGACCGACTTCACAAACACGCCGGCGGTCAATATCGTCGATCACGACACAACCAAGCAGACCTATTTCCAGGCCGACTACAACGCGGCGTTCACCGCAGCGGGATACCATACGTTGAAGGCCGGCGCCGGCATGCGGCGCAACAGCAACGACGTCGACAAGCGCTACCCCGGCGGCCGCGTCGGCGTGTGGTGGGGACAGACGTTCCAGAGCAGCGTGCCTGGCGTGGCTCCCAGCACAGGCACCTACGGCTACTACGAAGTCGACGACCTCGGCACGTTCGGCGAGACGCAGGGAGACATCGCCCACTTCTACATGCAGGATCAGTGGTCGGCGGGCAACCTGACGCTCAACCTCGGCGTCCGTTTCGAACAGGAAAAAATTCCGGCGTTCAGAGAGCGGGAAACCGCGATCGAATTCGGCTGGGGCGAGAAGTTCGCGCCGCGGATCGGCGCGGCCTACGACGTCTTCGGCGACGGCCGGATGAAAGTGTTCGGCAGCTACGGCCGGTACTATGACTGGACGAAGTACGAGCTCGCACGAGGCACATTCGGCGGCGACCTCTGGAAGACGTATTACCGTTCGTTCGACGATCCGGCGTTGCTTTCGTCGATCAACATCAACAACCTGCCCGGTCGCGACCTGCTCGGCGCCGCGCTCGGCTACACCGACTGGCGTATTCCCGCCTTCACCGAAGACGTGCTCGATCCGGACATGAAGCCGATGAGCCAGGACAGCTACAGCGGCGGCGTGGAGTATCAGGTGGGACGCTCGACGGTCCTGGCCGTCAACTACGTCCACAACGACCTGATCCGCACGATCGAAGACGTCGGGCAGCTCATCGACGGCAGCGAGGTGTACACCTACGGCAACCCCGGTGAGGGGCTCGTGGAAGCAGCATTCGTCTCCACCGCGACCACTCCCTTCAACGTTCCGCGGCCGAAGCGGGTGTACGACGCGCTTCAGGTCTCCCTGAATCGCCGCTTCTCGAACAACTGGTTCCTGGCCGGCAACTACACGCTCAGCCGCCTCTACGGGAACTACGCGGGCATTGCCAGCTCGGACGAAATCCGCACGCCGGGCAACAGCTCGTTCGCCGTCGACCAGCAGCAGGGCGCCGGCACCGCGCGGCCTGGAGGCAGTGCGAACCGCGCGTTCGACCTCGACGAGATGATGTGGGACGCCAACGGCAACCTCGACGTGACGGGCCGCCTGGCCACAGACCGGCCGCATGTGTTCAAGGTCTACGGCGCCTACATGACGCCGTTCGGCACGCAGATCGGCCTCAACCAGTACATCGGCAGCGGCACGCCGCTGACGACCGAGCTGAGGACTCTGCACACGATCGCGTTTCCGGAAGGCCGGGGCGATATGGGCCGCACGCCGGCCCTGGCGCTTACCGACCTCCTCCTGTCGCACGAGATCCGCATGCGGGGCAGCGATCGCATCCGCTTCGAGTTGAACGTGATCAACCTGTTCAACCAGAAGACGGTTCGGCATCGCTTCGTGGGGCTGAACCGGAACCGCGGCGCGGCCGCGGCGGATCTCCATCTGATCAATCTGGCCGACGGCTACGACTATCGTGCGCGGATCAACGCGTCGCCCAACGGTCCGGTGAACGGATACGATCCGCGATACAACATGCCGGACCTCTGGAACGAAGGTACTCAGGGTCACTTCATGGTGAAGTTCCTGTTCTAGGGTTCGATTCGATCGGGTAAGTCGGAGGGGAGCGGAACATCGCTCCCCTCTTTTTTCTGCCCGACCCTGGCCTCCGCGAAAACCAGCAGACTTTTCTCTCATTGACGCAGGACAACGACAGGGGGCATGAAGCTCGCGAGAATGGTGTCATGGCAAAAGTCAGACGGCCCATCGGCATGAACCCGCTGCGTGAAGGAGCCATGAAGCGGCGCGAGATTGTACGACCCCTTTTTGCAGCACCTCAGACGGCATTTCGTCAAATAGCTGATTTGACTGGAGCTTTACTGCCGAATTTTGACCGTGCGGACTTGGCCTGGTTCTTGTATCAGATGGGGTCAGGAGACGGGAGAAGGACCATGATAACCACCACAGAAACGACAACGCCGCGGACGGTGAAGTCCCTGTCACAGCAGGTTGTTGTGGTCAGCAAGCAGTCGCAACTGAACGGGTTACTGGAGACCATGCTCGACGCAGGGCAGTACCGACGTGGTGTTCGTTGAGTCGACGGAACACGCCTATACCCATATCAAGCGTTTGACACCGCATCTCATTATCGTGTGCCTCGATATCGACGATCTCGACGGGTTCCAGGTGCTCTCGATGCTGAAGATCGATCCCGAAACGAAGCTCATTCCGCTTGTGACGTGCACGGTGACACAGGAAGACGAAGTGATGCACGATGAATTGCTCGACCCGCCGGACGACGTCTTCAGTCAGCCGGCCGCGTTGCAGCTGAACTAGCGCAGACTCGGTAACAAGGGGCAAGGGGTAAGGGGCGAGGGGCAAATAGCTTCCGCCCCTTTTTTTTGTCTTGCGGCGCGCCGGCTAGCGTGATTTGAGATGTTCGATGTAGTCGCCTGACGTGATGCGCGGCGCCCGGCCGAGCGGGGCGTTGTAGAAATACACCCACACCTCTTCCGTCGTGCCGTCATCGAGCGTCGCCGCGACGCGCACGCGGTTATAGAGGCTCCGCTCGGGCTCCGCGGGCCGATGCCCTTCGATGCGATCCAGGGCGGCAAGGACCGTCGGCGGATCCGTAATCTCGAACACTTCTCCCCAGACGCGCGCATCGCTTGCGGGCACCGCCGCCGGATAGATCCCGAGATCGAACAGTTTTCCGTTGATCCAGCCGCGTCCGGTGAACGTGAGAAAGGCGTCGATTCCCGCGCGCGTGGTCCGGTTGAAGCCCGTGCGCAGCGTGCCGTAGAAAAACACTCGGTCTGACATGGTCTTGCGTCGTCCCTCGTACGTAGTGTCCGCCTTCAGGCGGACGTCGCGAAGTCCGGCTGAAGCCGGACGCTACGTATTACTACGTACTACGAAACGAGTCCGAGTGTAGCACGGTGAATTTAGGGCTGCGACGGGGACGCCGGCGGCGGGGCCGGGGGATGCGGGGCAATCAGGCGGAGCGTTTCGGGGGACATCGCAAAGGACAGCTGCACGGTTTTGGCGGTGCCTGACAGTTCGATCGACTTGAGCGTGCTGTCGAACCCGGCCTTGCCGCCACTGTGAAGGCGGGCAAGCGAGACGAAGCCGCGCACGGCATCACGAAGCTCCTGCGCCGCGGCCTCGTCGCCGGCCTCCGCTCGGACAGTCGCTCTTATGCCGCCGTTGACGTTCGCTTTGGCCGACACCAGGCGGAGAGGCGGCACTTTGCTGCCCACTTCCGCGGGAAGCTTCAAGCGCTTGCGGACGGCATCGAAGTGGCCGACGACCCACGCCGTGCTGCCCGCTGCGTCGCGGATCAGCTGCATCATTTCCTGGTTGCCGGTGATGTTACTTGCGCCGCGCGGTGTCTCTACCGACAGGTCGATGATGCGGCGGACGGCATCTTCCCGACCCAGGGCGATCAGTTCGGGCGCGACAAAGCCGACCGCAACAGCCTCGGCGCCGTGGCGGTGAACGAGGAGTTTCCGTCCCTTGTACTCGCTGAGCTCACCTGATCGCTCGCGGACGGCTTGCTCGATTCGAGCGAAATCAAAGCTGCCGTTGACCAGGATGGCTGCCGGGGGCATTTCGGAATTCCGGTCCGCCTGCGCCTCAGCCGGATCGGATGGCTCCACGTACGCCAGAACGTGGTGAACCTGCTTTTCGAGGTCCACGCCGGCGAAGTCGGTCATCATCTGGCGTCCCTTGTGGGAGCGGCCTTCGAGGATGGGCATGAGCTGCTTGCGCAGCTCCGAGTTCATGACCGCTCTGACGTCGGCGTAAGCGATCAACTCGACGTTCGCCGGGACGTATCGGACTTCCGCCGGAACCCCGTCTGGCAGCGCCGCGCCGCGCGTATAGCTCAGGTAGGCCACCAACCCGCCCCCGAGCCCAACAATCAATACCGCCGCAGCGCCGACGACGAAATACCGGGTTTTTCTGGTCATGGTCAGGTATTGAAGTAGACGAACGCATGAATGGGCGAGTTCCACGAATCCTATTGGTCCAGGACGTATTCCCGCCGCTCAACTGTCCGGGCCGCCAGCCACAGCGCGACGGCCATGATCGCCGCGAGCGATGCGAGGCTCGACGGGACAGACGGCGGCTCGGCAAACAGCGTCTGGATGGCCGCAACCGTGCTGTCCTGCGGCATGGCGTGGGGCACGAGCGCCTGGAGGTAGTGCGCAACCGTGAAGCGGCGCAGATAGCCTGGCACGACCAGGGCGACCTGCTCCCATCCGAATATGAGAATCAACCCCGCCACCAGGGGGCGCGGCACGAGCGCGCCGATCAGAGCGAACACCGCCCCGTACACGGCCAGGCCAAGCGCAAGCAGTCCAAGATCGGTGAGCAGCTGAGGAAAAGTCCCGCCGATGCTTCCTCCGGCCAGCGGCGTGAGCAGTAGATAGACGGCCGTCACCGACGGCAGCACCACGAGGACCGTGCAGGCGAGATACGCGAGATATTTGCCGATGATGACCGAGCCCCGCCGGATCGGCCGGGTGAAGAGATAGGTGATCGTGCGGTCCTCGACTTCGTCGGAAATCAGGGAAGTCCCATAGAACGCACCCAGCACCGGGACGACAAATCTCAGATAAAGCAGCCAGATCATGCCGCCGAAAATGACGGGGCCCGGAACCGGCACGCCATTCACTCTGAATGACGACATCCCGAGCTCGTGGATGACGCGCAGCACGATGGCGATGACGACCGGCGCGCCTGTGGCCAGGGCCATGAAAACCGTCCGGCGCGACCACAACATCTGGTTGAAGGAGATATCGAACACCCGGAGGACACTGTTCCAGGCGCTCATGATTTCACCAGATATTCGAAGACGGCCTGGAGATTGTCGTCGGGCGACGTGATTTCGTAGATATCACCCGATCCGTCCCGCGACGCCATTTCGGTGATCCGCGCGTAGAACTGATCGGGCTTCGTCGTCTGCACGAACACCGCATCTTCCTCGAATCGAACGCCAAGCACGTCTTCGTTGGCGACGATTGCCGTCGCCAGGGCCCGAGGGTGCTTCGATCGCAGGCATACGGTGTGCGGATGTTCGTCGATCAAATCCCGAATCTGATGCACGTTGCCTTCAGCGAGGACGCGGCCGTGGTGCATGAGAATGATGTTCGACGTGAGGGCTTCCACTTCGTGGAGCACGTGGCTCGACACGATGACGTGCCGGCCCATGGCTGCCCAGTTGCGCAGGAGCTTGATCGTCTTGCGCCGCGCGAGCGGGTCCATGCCCGACAGCGGTTCGTCGAGGATCAGGAGCTCCGGCTCATGCGCGATCGCCTGCGCGAGCTTGACGCGCTGGCGCATGCCCTTGCTGTAGGCGCCAATCCGTTTGTCCGCCGCGTCTTTCAGATCGACGTTTTCCAGCGCCGACATCGCGATGCCGGCGGCTTCGCGCTCGCCATAGCCGTGGAGACGGACCAGGGCGGTCACCCATTCGCGGCCCGTCATGCGGTCGTAAAACGCATCCTGCTCGGGACACAAGCCCATGCGGCGAAAGATGCGGGGATTGCCCCACACAGCTTCGCCGAATATCTTCACTCCGCCCTTGCTCGGCTTGAGCTGCCCGGTAATCAGCTTCAGCAGCGTGGACTTGCCGGCGCCATTCGGGCCGAGCAGCCCGGTTACGCCGGGACCGACGGTCAGCGTAATGTCGTTCAACCCGATCACCTGTCCGTACCACTTGGACAGATGTTCGGCAACAACAACTCTCTGCTCCATGCTCTCTGCTCTGCCAGCGTCAGAGGTCACGTGACCACCTCGACCGCGCGGATGCGGCGGCTCAACACGGCCGCCGAGCCGGCGACGACGACGCAGATAGCGGCGGCGGATATGAGCGGATGGGTGTCGTACCGGGGCGGCATTCGAAACAACACGTCGCCGACCTGATTGACGTTCGCGAAGATCGAAACCCAGGAGAATCCGCTGCCGGGAACCGCGGCGCCGAGAACGCCAAAGACCGCATGGGTAAAAAACGCGAGCCCTGCATACATGACCGCGACGAACCAGCGGCTCTTGCTGAGCGACGACAGCGCGAGAATCAGAAACGCCGACAGCGTAATCAGCACGAGCGAATATGCCGAGATGGAAGGGATGAGCGTGAGATGTTCCCAGACGAACGTCATGCTTCCGGCGAACGCCGGCACCAGAAACAGCAACAGCATTCCGGGGAGCCACGTGACGGCGGCAAGCGCCGTCATCAGCACGGCCGCTTTGCCGGCAATGTATTGCGTCCGCGTGATTGGACGCGACAGATAGAGTTGAAGCGCGTTCGCGCGGATATCGTCCGCGATGAGACCTGAACCTGCGTAGACGGAGAGAAAGAACACGAGCGGCTCCTGCTGGTTCAGGAAGTCGCGGAACATCGCAGGCGTGACGGCGAGCATGCCGATCTGCGACATCCCCGGCACATTCGCCGCAGCCCAGATTTGTACGCCTCTCACGACAACAGGAATCCACGCCAGGATCATCAGGAACAGGAAGGCGCGTTTCCGTACGAGGATGCGGAGCCCGTTGGCCGCAATCACGACCCACCCGCGCGACCTGAAATCCACGCCACCTTCCCGCCGGCGATAGCGCTCGCGATGAATCGGCATCTACACCTCACCCATCGCTTCCGCAAATACGTCTTCGAGCGTCGGCACGCTCGCCTTCAAGTGACGCACCTGGGCGCCGACCTGGGCAGCCAAAGCAAAAATCTGATCGGCGCCGGCGCTGGCCGGCATGAGAACCCGGAATACGTCGGAGTCGGTTTCGCGGCACTCGAAGGCCAACGCCCTGAGGCGCTCGACGAAAGCGCCGCGATCTCCCTTGACGCGGACTTCGAAAATGTGGCCGGCCGGCCTCTTGAGCGACGCGATCGGTCCCTGCATCACGACCTGCCCGCGATTCATCACCACGACAGCGTCGCAGACCGATTCGACGTCGGGCATGACATGCGAGGAGAGAATGAGGCTGATGTGTTTGTTCTGTGCGATGTCCCGGATGAGCGCGAGCATTTCCTCGCGTCCCTTCGGATCGAGCCCGTTGGTCGGCTCATCGAGCAGCAGCAGGTCGGGATCGTGCACCAGCGCCTGCGCGAGCTTCATGCGCTGCTTCATGCCGGTCGAATACGTTTCGACGTTGCGGTACCTCGCTTCGCCGAGACCGACGTAGTACAGGACCTCGTGAGCACGCTGCATGGCGTCAGCCGCCGGCAGGCCGGAGAGCTCGGCGCAATAGGCGACAAACGACACCGCGGTCATCCCGGGAATCTGGGCGTCGTTCTCCGGCATGTAGCCAACGCGCGCCCGGATCTCGAGGGAGGCGGACCTGACGTCGAGATCGAGCACCCGGATGCTGCCGTTATCGGGTTGGATCAAACCCAGCAGCGCCTTCAGCATGGTGCTCTTGCCCGCGCCGTTGGGCCCGAGCAGTCCGACCGCCCCGGCGGGGAAGGCCGCGGAGACGCCGGTCAGCGCCCACTGAGTCCCATAGCGCACGCCGACGTGCTCGAGAACGGCGATCGAATCCGGCATCAAGGGACTATACGAACGGGCCAGGGGCGGTGTTCCGCATCACTACAACCCGAGTACATCGCGCCGTTCACGCATGAATCTGATGACGTTGGCAATGTGCTCCTCGAGCGGAAGGCCCAGTTCCTCCGCGCCTTTCCGCAAATCGTCGCGGCTGACGCCTTTGGCGAACGCTTTGTCTTTCATCTTCTTGATGACGGAGGCAGGCTCGAGGTCCTGCACGCTCTTCGACGGACGCACGAGCGCTGCGGCGGTGACGAACCCGGCCATCTCGTCGCACGCAAACAGCGTGTGCTCCAGCTTCGACTCCCGCGGCGTGCCGGTGTGCTCGCCGTGAGACAGAATGGCGCGAATCACCACCTCCGGACATCCCCGCGCGCGCAGAATCTCCGCGCCGCGAAATGGATGATCTTTCAGCTCGGGGTATTGCTCGTAGTCGAAGTCGTGCAGAAGCGCGACGACGCCCCATAGTTCCTCGTCTTCACCAAACGTGCGGGCGTAACCGCGCACGGCCGCTTCCACGGCAAGCGCATGTTTGCGCAGGCTCTCGCCCTTGGTGTGTTCGGTCAGAAGATTCCACGCATTCTCCCGCGTCAACTCGAACATACTTTCTACTTTCTACTTTCTACCTTCTACTTTCTTCTTCTACTTTCTACCTTCAGTTCCCCTCCGACGGCCGTGCTGCTTTGTGCGACAACCTGGCGATGAGCGGTCGCGGAATCACGCGCGCCGCGATCGGGATCATCTTGTTCCGCAGGCCGGGAACCGCCATCGGCTTGCCGGCCATCATCGCGTCGTATCCGGCGCGCGCGACGCGCGGAGCATCCATGACGAACGCCTCGAACAGGCGTGACCGCTGCGATCCCGCCCGCGCCTTGAACTCCGACTCCGTCGGCCCCGGGCAGAGCGTCGTCACGCTGATGGCATGCGGCTTCAGCTCGTAGTCGATCGCCGCGGAGAATGAGAGGAGGAACGCTTTGCTCGCGTAATAAACCGACATCCATGGACCGGGCACGAACGCCGCGGTGGAGGCCACGTTGAGAATACGTCCGCTGCGCCGTTTCATCATCGCCGGGAGAAACCGCTTGGTCAGGTCCACGACCGACGTGACGTTGAGCTGAATCATCTTCAGCTCGGCGGCGAGATCGGTCGTGGCGAACTTCCCATACACGCCCACCCCTGCGTTGTTCACCAGGTACTCCACATCGAGCGCGCGAGCAGTGACGGCCTCGTGAAGCCGCCTGGCCCCCGACGGGTCGGACAGATCTTCGGGGATACAGGCCACGTTGACGCCGAATTTCTTTTCGATGTCTCGACCGCGCGCCTCCAGCTTGTCGCGCGTCCTCGACACGAGGATCAAATCGTGCCCGTGTTCGGCGAACACCTCGGCGAGTGCGGCGCCGATTCCGACCGATCCGCCGGTAATCAGCGCTCGTCCGTGTCCCATGTATGCGTCCTCGCGACAGCGATGGCCTTTTCGATCACCGACGTCGCTTTCGGCGTTAGTCGATAGCGCTCCAGATCGGTTGGATCGACGAATTCCGCTGCGGCCACGTCCGAGCCGTGCGCGAGCGCGCCGCCTGCAGGGCGGCACAGATAGTCGATGAGCACGTAGTGATAGCGTACCTTTCTTTCGGGATCGAGCAGGATGCGGTCGAAGACGTCTACGACGGGCCCAACCTGCACCTCGAGCCCCGTCTCCTCGAGCATCTCGCGCGCGAGGCCTGCCTCGAGCGTCTCGCCGAGCTCGAGACGGCCGCCAGGCAGGCTCCATTGTCCGGCGAGCGGCTCGAAACGGCGCTTCACGAGCACCACTTTGCCGTCCTCGACGATCACGGCGCCGACGCCGACGATCGGCTGCCCTGGATACTGGCGTGACGGCCGCGCCGGGGTCACCGGCTCGACGTCGTCTTCCGCCTGAAAGCTCAACGGATGGATGACACCGCGCTGGCGCGTGATGAAGTCCCCTTCGATCCAGAACTCGTCGTAGCCGGCGCTGGTGGCAATGTCGCCGGACACGGTCCGTTCCCTGCCGCGCCACTCAGCGTGCATCGCGCCAGTTTCGACGCGCGCAATCATGCGGACGTGGCGCTGGGCGGAGCGCGCGACGAGCGCCGACATCTCGCTCCGCAACTCGTCGCGGCCGCGCGCGATCGCGGCACCAGAGTCGTTGGTGGCGTCCGGGTGATAGAGATCGATCAACCGATGGAGGTCGCCGACGTTGAATGCCTGAAACCACCTGCGCACGAGCTCGAAGGGATCGGTCGCCATTGAATGAGGTATTTTACGGGTATGCGGGCATACACAACATATCTGACGCTGAACATTCCTTCAAAAATGGCGTTCCGGAACATCACGTCTGAGGTGGACGAGGCAGTCCGCGCGAGCGGCGTTCAAGAAGGGCTGGTGCTCGTCAACACGATGCACATCACGGCATCGGTCTTCATCAACGACAACGAGCGAGGGCTGCACCACGATTTCGGAAAATGGCTCGAAGAGCTCGCGCCGTTCAACCCGGATCCCAATCACTACCATCACAACCGCACCGGCGAGGACAACGCCGATGCCCATCTCAAGCGGCAAATCATGGGGCGGGAGGTCGTGGTCGCGATCACGAAAGGCAAACTCGACTTCGGCCCGTGGGAGCAGATTTTCTACGGCGAGTTCGACGGCCATCGCAACAAGCGCGTGCTCATCAAAGTGCTCGGAGAGTAGCCGTACGTAGTGTCCGGCTTTAGCCGGACCAAAAACTAGCCGGACCTATAACTCCAAACTCGCGTCCGCGTTCAAATCCATTCCCGCGCGTTTGCCCGCGTGGAAATTCCTCAATCCGGCAGCGGCAATCATCGCGGCATTGTCCGTGGACAGCGAGATGTGCGGAGCATAGGTCGGGATGTCCATGCGTTCGCCTCGCGATGCGAAGTCGCTCCGGAGTCTGGCGTTTGCGGAAACGCCGCCGGCGATGCCAACGCTCCGGGCGCCATATCGTTCCGCGGCCTCGAAAACGCGATCCAGCAAAGTGGTCACGACCACGCGCTGAAAACTCGCGCAGATGTCGTTGATCTCCTTGTCCGAGAGTGGTTCGCCGGCTTCAGTACGCGGCTTGACGTGGCGCAGCACTGCCGTCTTCAAGCCGCTGAAGCTGAAATCCAGATCGCCCTTCATTTCCGGCGCATTCCGATCGGCATGCGTCATCCGCGTCGCCGGCAGCGCCACCGCCTGGTCGTCTCCCTCCCGGGCGCGCTTGTCCACAATCGGACCGCCCGGATATCCCAGGCCGAGTAATTTCGCGACCTTGTCGTACGCCTCCCCCGCCGCGTCATCCCTCGTGCGCCCGATGCGGTGATATGTGCCCGGCTCGCGGACCAAGTAGAGACTGGTATGGCCGCCGGACACGACGAGTGCCACGAGCGGCAGCGGAAGCTCGCCGTGCTGAAGAAACAGGGATTCGATGTGGCCGGCCAGGTGATGTACGGGCACGAGCGGCCGGTTCAGCGACAGCGCCAGGGACTTCGCGAACGAGACTCCCACGAGCAGGGACCCGACGAGACCGGGGCCCTGGGTGACGGCGATGGCGTCGGCGTCGTTCAATTCGACATGGGCGGCATCGAGCGCCGCGCGCACGACGCCGCAGATGTCGCGGATGTGCTGGCGGGATGCGAGCTCGGGAACCACCCCACCCCACTCCCGGTGGATGTTCGTCTGCGACGCGACGATATTCGAGCCAATCGACCACACGCCGTCCGTCTCGCGGACGATGGCTGCCGACGTTTCGTCGCAGGATGTTTCGATTCCCAGAATCAGCATCGCAATATGGGGTCAGACCCTCTTTTTACGTTTTTCGTAAAAAGAGGGTCTGACCCCATTTCTATTTATTGTGCACGAGATCGGGAAGCGACTCGGAGTATGGCGGCCGGGCGATGCCGCGTTCGGTGATGATGGCGGTGACGTAACTGTTCGGCGTCACGTCGAACGCCGGGTTGCGGACCTTCGCGGCCGCGGGCGCGATTCGGGAGCCGCCGAGATGCGTCACTTCCTTCGCCGCTCGCTCTTCGATCGGAATCAGGCTGCCGTCGGCGGTGGCGAGATCGATTGTGGATATGGGCGCGGCCACGTAGAACGGAATTCCGTGCGCTTTCGCGAGCACGGCCACGGTGTACGTGCCGATCTTGTTCGCGACGTCGCCGTTTGCGGCGATCCGATCGGCGCCGACCACGACGAGGTCGATCTGCTTGTCGCGCATCAACGCACCCGACATGTTGTCGGTGATCACCGTCGTGTCGATGCCATCGCGAGTGAGTTCCCACGCTGTCAGCCGCGCGCCCTGCAGAAACGGCCGCGTTTCGTCGGCCAGAACGGTGACGGTTTTTCCTTGCTCGATAGCGCCTCTGATGACACCCAGCGCGGTGCCGTAACCCGCAGTCGCCAGCGCACCCGCATTGCAATGCGTGAGCACGCGCGACGCGTCGGGAACCACCGCCGCGCCAAATACACCCATCGCGCGGCAGCTCTCGACGTCCTCGTCGTGAATCTTCCGCGCTTCGGCCTCGAGTCTCGCCTTAATCTGATCGACCGACTGCCCCGACGCCGCCATCTCGGCGAACACCCGCTTCATGCGATCGATCGCCCAGAAGAGGTTGACGGCGGTTGGCCGGGTATCCGCCATCATTTCGCACAGCTTGTAGAACTCGCCGGCGAGCTTGGTCGTGCCGGTGGCGTCGCTGTTCCGCACGCCGAGGGCGAGCCCCATCGCGGCGGCCACGCCAATCGCCGGCGCCCCGCGAATCACCATCGTCTTGATCGCTTTCGCGACATCTTTTGCGTTCTTGCAGGTGACGTAGGTTTCGACCGTCGGCAACTTTCGCTGATCGATCATGACGACGCCGTCGCCGTTCCACTCAATCGTTGGGAGCATGTTGGGATGATATCCGGAAGACATATTAATCCACAGAGAACATCAGAGAACGCAGAGAGCCTGTTTCAAAAAGCGATCTCTGTGACCTCTGTGTCCTCTGTGGTGATTATCTCACTCGATGAAGCGCGCGTCGAACGGATGCGGGAGGAGATCTTTCATCTGATGCCGCGTTTTGATATCGCGCAGATCGGCGAGAATGACCTCGATGTCGCCGGCGAGCTCCCAGAGGATCTGGCGGCATGCGCCGCACGGCGTCGTGGGCTGGGTGGTATCGGCCACGACCGCAATTCGCCGGAACGATCGATGCCCTTCCGAGACTGCCTTGAAAATCGCGACGCGCTCGGCGCACATCGTGAGGCCGTAGGTCGAGTTCTCGATGTTGCAGCCGGTGATGATGCGGCCGTCCGTCGTCTCGACGGCCGCGCCGACTTTGAAATCTGAAAATCCCGCAATCGCGTGCTCGCGCGCGACACGGGCCGCGTGCACGACGTCCGGGTGCCCACTCGAGTCTTCCACCCGCCGCGGCCCCATGCGGCGATCGTGGCCGCTGCGTTTTTGCATGCCGGCGTTGACGAGACTCTGGATGCGCCGTTCGCCGGAGACTCTCCGATCGGTTCGAACGCGGCGCTCCTGCCAGGGTCCGGCCGCCGTGAGCCCGACTTCCACCGCCCACGCGATATCGACAACGGGCCTGGCATGCAGGTGGTTGGTGATGTCGCGTCTGAGGTCTTTGACCTCCCGATCGCCCTCAGCCTGGGCTGCCGCGTCGGCGTTTCTCCAGACGCGGATGTCGTAATACCGCCGCGGGTGCTCGCCGTCCCGAAGGAGCTGGTTCGTCCCATACCCTTTCTTGCGGACGAGCGCCTGCATCTGCCCGGTCAGCGCGAGGAACTCGCTTTCTTTGCCTTCGGTGATCTCGAGCGCGACCACGGACACGACAGATTGGTCAGCCACAGTGCCTCAACTTAGATGCCATCGACGATGTTCGTCAACAGGGAGATGAATTTGCCGCGTACCCGTTTTGCCGTCTCGAGCACTTCGTCATGGTTTAACGGCTGGGGCAACACGCCCGCGGCCAGGTTGGTGATGCACGAGATGCCGAGCACCTCGACGCCCATGTGGCGCGCGACGATCGCCTCGGGTACCGTGGACATACCGACGGCGTCGGCGCCAATCGTCCGTAGATAACGGACTTCGGCCGGAGTTTCATATGAGGGGCCGTGCCAGCCGACGTAAATACCGTGGCGGAGCGGGATACCCAGCGCCTGGCCAGCGGCATCGGCTGCCTGCCGCAGGCGGGGTGAGTACACGTTCGTCAAATCCGGAAAACGGACCCCGAAGCGCTCATCATTGGGCCCGACCAGGGGATTGCTGCCCAGTAGATTGATATGGTCGTCGATGATCATCAAATCGCCAGGCGTAAAGCTCGTGTTGACGCCTCCCGCGGCGTTGGTGAGGATCAGCACTTTGACGCCGAGCGCGCCGAGCACTCGCGTCGAGAAGGTCACCGTCCGCAGATCGTGTCCCTCATAGAAGTGCGCGCGGCCGGAGAGGGCCACGACCGCACGGCCAGCGAGCTCTCCGATGACGAGCCGGCCTTCGTGCCCGGCAACGGTGGAGACCGGCCAGTTCGGGATGTCTTCATACCGAATCGACACGGCCTGCGAGAGGCTCGACGCAAAGTCGCCAAGGCCTGAGCCGAGCACCACGGCGATCTCCGGGATGGCGTGAGCTTTCGATCGAATGCGATCGGAGGCGCGTTGAACTTGATTGAAGTATGGGAGGTCGCTCAACGTTCCTTCTCATAGGCGCGACCGAGCGCGCGTGGCGGCCGCGACTGACCGATGAAGCCGGCCAACACGACGATCGTGAGTACATATGGAACCATCTGAATGAACTGTACTGGAATGTCCTCGCCCGACGGCAGTTTAACAACGCCCTGCATCTGGATGGTAATCGCCTCGGTGAAGCCGAAAAACAGGCACGCCAGCAATGTCTGTGCAGGGCGCCACTTGCCGAAGATGAGGGCCGCGAGCGCGATGAAACCGCGTCCCGACGTCATGTTCCGCGTGAACAGCGACGACTGCCCAATCGACAGGTACGCACCTCCAATGGCCGCCAGGGCGCCCGATAACAGTACTCCGCTGTATCGGATGCGCGACACGTCGATGCCGGCAGCGTCGGCGGCGGCGGGATTTTCGCCTACCGCGCGAAGGCGCAAGCCGAACGGCGTCCGGTAGAGCACGTACCAGGTGATCGGAACGAACACGAAGGCGGCCACTATCGGCGCCCGCGGGATCAGCTGATCGATCCTGAGCGGCGGCGTAGAGCCCGACGACAGAAAGAGCGCCCCGCTCAAGAAACCGGGCAGCCCGATCATCATGATGTTGATGGCGGTGCCGACGACGACCTGGTCGGCCTTGTATCGGATGCAGGCAACCGCGTGGATCAGCGCAACAAGGATTCCGGCGGCGATCGCGGCAACCAGTCCAACCCAGGGATTTCCTGTGGCATAGGTGACCGCCGCGGCTGTAAATGCTCCTGCGAGCATCATCCCTTCCAGCGCGATGTTGATGACGCCGGATCGTTCCGAAAACAACCCACCGAGCGCCGCCAGAATCAGCGGCGTGGCGAGCCTGATTGTCGAAAAGATCAGCGAAATGGTGAGGAGGTCAGCCATCGTGCCTGCCTCGCCGGGTGAAGCGCAGGAGGGGCTCGCGGAAAAATGCCTCTGACGCGACGAACAGGATGATCGTCGCCTGGAGAATCTGAACGATGTCCTTCGTCACATTTTCGGTGAAGGCGTCGACCGGAATACCCCCGCGCGTCAGCACCGCGAACAGCAGCGCGGCAAACACGACGCCGACCGGGTGGTTGCGGCCCAGCAATGCGACGGCGATGCCGGTGAAGCCGTAATTGTCGGAGAAGCCGTCGTAGTAGCGGTGACGGTAGCCGAGCACTTCGTTGATGCCGACCATGCCCGCAAGGCCGCCGGAAATCGCCATCGCGAGCACGATCTGCCGCGGAACCGAGATGCCTCCGTATTCGGCAGCCGACGGGTTGCTGCCGGTCGCGCGAATCTCATAGCCCCACTTCGTGCGCCAGAGGAAGACGTACACGAGGCCGCACGCGATCAGCGCGAGCAAAAAAGCGACGTTGAGTGGTATTCGCGCGGGAAATCCGGGAATCACGTCGCCGAGCCGCGGAATATGCGCGGCCCCGGATATCGGCGCGGTCTGCAAAATCGGATCGCCAGGCGTGCGGTAGTGGTACTGGGTGAAATAGCTGACCAGCGCAATCGCGATGAAGTTCATCATGATTGTGTTGATCACCTCGTGCGATCCGAACCGCGCCTTCAACAGTCCCGGAATCGCACCCCACATCGCGCCGCTCACGACAGCGGCGGCAAAACACAAAGGGATGAGCAACGCCGCCGGAAGATTTCCCAGGACGATGCCGGTCCACGCCGTTGCGAACGCCGCAACATACAGCTGACCCTCGGCACCGATATTCAGCAGGCCCGCGCGGAAAGCGACGGTGACCGCAAGTCCGGTAAAGATGAGCGGCGTCGCGAGGAACAACGTGTAGCCGATACCATCGGGCCACCACAGCGCGCTGCCGACCAGCAGGCTGTAGGTTTCGAAGGGGTTGTCGCCGATCGCGGCGATGAACACGCCGCCGACGGCGAACGCCGCGACGACAGCGATGACGGGAAACAGCAAGACCATAGGAGGGGCCGGCCGTCAGGCCGGCTTCTGCGCTCCGGTCATCAAGCAGCCGATTTCCGTTGGAGTCGCTCTGGCTGGATCCACTTCGCCCGCGATGCGGCCTTCATGAATCACCAGCAGACGATCCGACAGCGACGTCACCTCTTCCAGTTCCGCGGACACGAGCAGGATGGCGCAGCCCGCGTCACGCAGCGCCACGAGTTTGCGGTGAATGAACTCGATCGCGCCGATGTCGACGCCGCGCGTCGGCTGGGCGACGAGCAGCAGCTTCGGACGTTGTTCGAATTCGCGCCCGATGATCAACTTCTGCTGATTGCCGCCGGATAACGCCCGCGCCTGAAGCGAGGGATTGGGCGGCCGGACGTCGAAGCGCTGGATGATGTCCCCTGTCCGGCGGCGGACTTCCTGATCGTCCACCAGCGGACCCGACGTCACCGGCGGCCGATAGTGAACGCCGAGAATGGCGTTTTCGTCCAGACCGAACTCGAGCAGCAGTCCACGGCGATGGCGGTCCTCCGGAATGTGCGCGATGCCGCGCTCCCGCCGCGCGCGCGCATTCAGGCCGCTCAACGGCTGGCCCGCGAGCTGCATATCACCCGACACATCGGCCGGATCGACGAGGCCGGCTATCGCCTCGATGAGCTCACGCTGACCGTTCCCCTCCACGCCTGCGATCCCGACAATCTCCCCGGCCCGCACGTCGAACGAGACGTCCCGCAGCGCCTGGCGCGATTGGGCTCCGCCCCGTCCCGAGCGTATGGAAAGGTTGCGTACAGCGAGCGTCACCTCGCCGGGTTGAGCGGCCGGCTTGTCCACGCGCAAGAGCACTTCGCGGCCAACCATGAGGCGCGCGAGCTCTGCCGCGTTCGTGTCGCGGGTGTTTACACGGCCGACAACTTTTCCGTCGCGCATGACGGTGACAACATCGGAGAGGGCCAGAACTTCGGCGAGCTTGTGCGTGATGATGACGATCGTCTTTCCCTGTTCGCGCATGCCGCGCAGGATGGCGAAGAACTCCTCCACCTCGAGCGGCGTCAGGACCGCGGTCGGCTCGTCGAGAATCAACAGTTTCGCGCGCCGGTACAGCGCCTTCAGCAACTCGACGCGCTGCTGCTGGCCGACAGAAAGATTCTCCACACGCGCGTCGGGATCGACCGACAGCTTGAATTCTTCGGACAGCGCTCGAATCCGAGCGCGGGCGTCGTCGATATCGAGCGCGATCGCGGTGCCGGACTCGGCGCCGAGCACGATGTTCTCGGCCACCGTCATGGTGTCCACCAGCATGAAGTGCTGATGAACCATGCCGATGCCCAGGCCGATCGCGTCGAGCGGCCGCTTGATCGAGCGGACGTTGCCGTCGACGAGGATATCGCCGGCGTCCGCGGTGTAGAAGCCATAGGCGATGCGCATGGCCGTGGACTTCCCCGCGCCGTTTTCGCCGACGATGGCGTGAATGGTGCCCGGGTCGACCTTGATGTTGATGCGATCGTTGGCAACGACGCTGCCGAAGCGTTTGGAAATGTTCCGAAGCTCTAACATTCGGCACAATCCCCAAAAGGCCAACAGTGATTACTGGAACATCGCATCGGTCACCTTGATTTCACCCGGCGATGATGCGGCGCTTGGCTGCTTCCGCGGCGGCAATCGCGTCGGGACTGAGGAGGCTGCGGTTGTATTCGTCCACCGCGTATCCGACACCGTCGCTCTCGAGGCCGAACACGTGCAGGCCCGCCTTGAAGCGCTTTTCCTTCACTTCCCGCACGATCTCATAGACGGCGTTGTCGACGCGCTTCACCATGCTCGTCAGCACGAAGCCGGGCTTCACCATGTTCTGGTTCGAATCGACCCCGATGACGAAATGCGTGGCGCGTCCCGTCGCGTCGCGCCCCTTTTCCTCGACGGCGTCGAACGCGCCAAGGCCGGAGTTCCCCGCCGCGGTGAAGATGATGTCGGCGCCCTTGGCGATTTGCGCGAGGGCAAGCTCCTTTCCCCTGCCCGGGTTGTTCCACGCGGCATCGGTGACGCCCACATAGTTTTCGAGCACGCGAATGTCGGGCCGCACCGACCTTGCGCCCTCTTCGAACCCTTTGGCAAAGCGATGGATCAAGCCGATATCCATCCCCCCCAGAAAACCCAGCGTGCCCGTCTTCGTCGTCATGGCCGCGAGAATGCCGACAAGGTACGAACCTTCGTGTTCCTTGAAGACGAGCGACGCGACGTTGGGCAGCTCGCTGACGCCGTCGACGATCGCAAACTGAATCTGTGGATAGTCCCTGGCGACGGTGTCGACGATGGGCGCCTGGGCGAACCCGATGCCGATGATCACGTCATATTGACGTTCGGCGAACGCCCTGAATGCGGGTTCGATGCTGACCGGCGTGCCCGGCTCAACGTCTCGCAGCACGATGCCAAGCGCGGGCTTGCCGCAAGTGTCTCCACCGGGCCACTTCCCGGTCTCCGCGCACTTGACGCCGTTCCATGCAGCCGCGTTGAACGAGCGATCGTCCTTTCCACCGATGTCGAAGACGATGCCCGTTTCAGTGACGGCCGGATCGCTGACGGCATAGCTCTGCGGGCTGCACGCCGCCAGCACGATCACGAGGAACAGCGGCGCCGCCTTCACGATATCTCTCCGATGATGAGAGGAACGCGTGGTGGAGGTGCCTCGCCAATCCGGACCGCCGAGGTCAGCAACGGCAGCGCGGCGGCCAGCCGTTCTTCCGATCGGTAAAACACGCGCAGCACGGCATCGCCCGCCTGCACCGCGTCGCCAACCGTTCGGGGAATCATGATGCCTACTGACGCATCGATCTTCTCATCGACTGTGTTGCGTCCGGCTCCAAGCGCGACAGAAGCCCGGCCGATGAGGCCGGCGTCGAGCTCGGCGACGAAACCGTCGCGGCCCGCGTCGATCACATGTTCGCGAGGTGCCATGGGCATGAGGTTGTAATCGTCGAGGACCCGGGGATTGCCGCCTTGCCGCTCCACTATTGCACGGAACCGCTCCAGCGCCTCTCCGGACTCGAGCGCGCGGCGGCACAACGATGCCGCCTCGGGCCGATCCCTGGCTACTCCGGCAGCGACCAGCATGCGCTCGCTGAGCTCCAGTGAGTTTTCCAGGAGATCCGGGCGGCTGTTCCCTTTGAGAGCCTCGATGCACTCGATGACTTCGTTGGCGTTGCCGACAGCCGCGCCAAGCGGCCAATTCATCGCCGTCACCACAGCTTCGGTGCGTACGCCCGATGCTTTCCCGATCGCGACGAGAGACTCCGCCAGTGAGCGCGCCGCTTCGGGGGTCTTCATGAACGCACCTTTCCCGCTCTTCACGTCGAGCACGAGAGCATCGATGCCCTCAGCGATCTTCTTGCTCATGATCGAGGCAGAAATGAGCGGGATGCTCTCAATGGTGCCGGTCACGTCACGCAGCGCGTAAAGCGTCTTGTCAGCGGGGGCAATCTCGGCAGTCTGTCCGATCAGCGCGCAGCCGATCTCCGCGAGCGATCGCCGCATCTCCGGAATGGACAGATTTGTGCGAAATCCGGGAATCGATTCGAGCTTGTCCAGCGTTCCGCCGGTGTGTCCGAGCCCGCGCCCCGACATCATCGGTACGATGCCGCCGCACGCCGCAACCAGCGGCGCGATGATGATCGATGTCTTGTCGCCCACCCCGCCTGTGCTGTGTTTGTCGACCTTGCCGCCGGGAATGTCCGACAGATCCACGCGCGCCCCGGATCGGACCATCGCATCGGTCAGGACCGAGGTTTCGTCGGGCGACATGCCTTTGAGCAGAATCGCCATCAGCAGAGCGGCCGCCTGATAGTCAGGAAGTGAAAAACTGGTCACTCCTGTGACGAAGAACCGGATCTCCTCGGCGGTGAGGACGCCGCCGTCTCGCTTCTTTTGAATGATGTCGACCGCGCGCATCCTGTAATCGTGTCCGTCCGATAATAACGAAGAATCGTGTCATCTCAACAGGAAGCGCCAACGCAGCTCGATCAGGACAGCGCCACCAGGCTGACGGATTTCGCCCCCCTGCATCCCGCCAGCTACGGCATCGATCCGCTGTCGGTCATCTGATAACTGTTATTCTGACGTGCAGCGTCTTCCATAGGAGTCCCATGTCACGGTTTGACACGTTCGTGCCGTACGCACTCGCCGCCGCCGGGTTGTTCTTCGCCGGCTCGAATCTCACCGGCCAGGCGCCGCTGGAAAATGGCCGCTCGTTCGCGCTGGCGGCGTCGCAAGAGGCGCTGCCGGCCGCGCTCGATCGCGTCGACGCGATGCTGAGCGTCGGACATCTCGATATTGCCGCGGTGCAGGAAGACACGATGATCGGCGGCCGCGTCGTGGAGCGTCTTGGCCAGTTTTACTCGGGCATTCCGGTGTTCGGAGGCCAGGTCGTTCGTCAGCTCGACGGGCGTTCGGTCGTGAGCGTCACCGGCCGCCTGTACGACTCCATCGACACGAATGTCACACCGTCGATTTCACCGGAGCGCGCCGGCGAGCTTGCGGTGATATCGATTGGTCCCGGAGGCCAGACGCGGGGCGCAACGACACTCGGCCTTCTGCCGGTCGAAGGCGGCTACCGGCTGGTCTATCGCATCGAGGTCGGCAGCGACTGGGCCGTGCGCGAGCTCTACGTCGACGCGGACTCCGGCGACATCGTCCTGTCACTCAACGCCCTCCATTCGCAGGCGATGATCGGGCAGGGCACTGGCGTCTTCGGGTCGAAGAAAAAAATGAGCACGAACCAGACGACGTCCACTTTTCAGGCAGTGGACAGGTTGCGGCCGAGCGTGGCATTTACGCTCGCGTTCCCCGGAACCCCGAGTCGCCTGAACCTGTTTCTCGCCACAGGCATCATCTTCAATTCAGATGTCGCCACCGACAGCGACAACGACTGGTCAGACGGCCCGACGGTTGACGCGCACGTGTATCAGGGGTGGGTCTACGACTACTACTACAAGCGGTTCGGCCGTCGGGGGATGGACGACCGGAACGTGGAAGTCGATGCGATCGTCCATCCGTTGGCGAGATCCGAAGCCAATCGGCAGCCCCCGGACATCGTCGGCACCTACATCAACAACGCCTACTACTGCTGCGACGGCCTCATCGTGTTCGGTGACGGCGACGGACGCGCGTTCAACTACCTCGCCGGCGGTTTCGACGTGGTCGCGCACGAGTGGACGCACGGCGTCAGCGACTTCACCTCGCAGCTGATCAATCGGGACGAGCCCGGAGCGCTGAACGAAGCGTTCTCCGACATCATGGCCGCGGCAATGGAGTTCTACCACCAGCCGGTGGGCACCGGCCGCGATCAGGCCGACTGGTTGATCGCGGAAGATGTGTTCCTCCTCGCGCCGGGCTACCTGCGATCGCTCAATAACCCGATCGGCGGCGGCGAGCCGGACCACTACAGCCTGCGCCGGTTCATCGGCACCAGTGAAGATGACGGTGGGGTGCACTACAACCTCACTATCGCCACACACGCGTTTTATCTCGCCGTCGCAGGAGGGCGCAACCGCGTATCCGGCATTGAAGTGGGCGGCGTCGGGATGAACAACATCGAGCGCATGGAGCGCATTTTCTACCGCGCGTTCACGATGTTGATGACGCCGAACTCGACCTTCGCGGACGCGCGGCGCGCGACGGTGCAGGCGGCGTCCGACCTCTACGGCGCCGGCAACGAGCGCGCGCAGGTCGAGCTGGCGTGGACCGCGGTGGGGGTGAACTGATGCTCCTCCGCGCGCTCATTGCCGCGGCCCTTCTCGTGGCCGCCGTGGAGATTCCCGCCGAAGCGCAAATCCGCGTGGCTCCCCGTCCGTTCCCGCGTCCGCCCCGTTTCCGCGTCGCGATGAACGCCGGGGTTCAGGACATCCAGGAGTTCACCGAAACCCAGACGTTCGATGAATATTTCGAACAGGGTTCGTTCACGCTGACCAGGCCGATGGAGCGTCCCGTGTTCTACGACGGCTCCATAGGGGTCACCGTGTGGCGGCGGCTCGAAGTGATCGGCGCCTTCTCGTTTCTCACCAATACCGGCCCGGGAGAGCTGACCGCGAGCGTTCCGCATCCGCTGACGTTCAACAAGCCACGCTCAGTCACCGGCGAAGTCAGCACCGTGCAGCGGCGCGAGATGGGGTACCACATCGATCTCGGATGGCGCGTCACGGCAACGCCGAACCTCGAGTTCACGGCATTCGGTGGTCCGTCGATCTTCGTCGCGGATCAGGTATTGGTGACGGGCCTCCGCCTTGGCCTCGCGAACGAGGTGTACCCCTTCGACACGCTCGCCTTCCCTGCTGTCGACACCGAGAGCCAGACGCAGACTGTGATCGGCTACAACGCCGGTGTGGACATGACCTGGCGTTTCACCCGCACGTTCGGCCTTGGTCTGCTACTGCGTTACACCGCGGGAAAAAAAGACTTCACGCCGCCCGACGGCCAGCCGATCGAAATTGAAGTTGGAGGATTACAGGCCGGCGGGGGCTTACGGGTGATCTTCTGAATCGAACATTGGCAGATTGGGAGATTGGCAGATTGGGAGATTACGAATTCGCGGAATCGGCGTCGCATTTCCGCGATTTCGTTCTCGCGATGCGCTTGTTCTGACGATTCCGGCGTGCGGTTCGCAGTGACGCACTGAAAATTGACGCGAGCTCGTGCGCTTCCCGCTCGAGGTCGTTAACCGCGGCGACTGTCTTTAGTCCGGTCTTTCGGATTACTCGAAACCAGAACTCAGACTCGTCGGCTTCCTCGTCTACGATCGCAAGCTTCGATACAAACAGTCCATCCGTATAGGCTCGACAAACCGCCCTGTAGTTCGCGCCGACGGAAGTGCCAGCGTCAAGCAACTGCTGCCCAATCCGACGGCCCGCCATCGTGTTGGGAAGCGTGTCGCAGAACTTCACAACGTTCACGGCGAAGGCTTCTGTTCTCGCCTTGAGCTCCTCGGACTTCTCAGACACACTGCGATCACGAGCGAACGTCGTGCCAAACATGAGGCTCGAAAAATCCTCAAAGCTTCTCGAATCACGAAATCCGGTTGGAAATTCTGCGTCAGGGATGGCACTTATTTCCATCCGTCAATCTCCAATCTCCCAATCTCCCAATCTCCCAATACTGGTCACTCATACCTCAGAGCCGTCATCGGATCCACCTTCGCCGCGCGCTGGGCGGGAATCAATCCGGCGCAGAGAGCGACAGAGACCAGTGCGACAGCGGCACCGGCGAATACCAGGGGCGGGCTGCGGGTCGTTTTCTAATACCCGCAGCCCCCAAACACCTTGACTCGGCACCGCTTCTCGTCCCCGCTGTTGACTGTTCTCAGCGAGCTGCACTCGGCGAAGTCATGGTTCCCTGGAACCAGCCGAAGGCTAAGTGCGTTCCGTCGCTCTCCGCTGCAAATGCGTGCATGCGCTCCACGGGAAAGCTCCCCTGCGCTCCTGTGAATCGACCCGTCCCACCAGTTATGGTGTGAGTTTCCGTGATTTTGAAGTAATTGGGATTATCCGACGGTGCAGACGTTCCGGCAACGGACGTAGAGATGCTGTCTCCATTGGCGGCGATCCAAAGCGCAGACCCTGTGTGAATCCCGTTCGTGAGGTCGGCCGTAACTTCTTCGCTGAATGAAAATTTACCGATTATGGTGGCACTTCCCGTGCCTGTGGTGGTGATCACTATCGTGGTGGCGGAGGTCCCCGGTGTAACGGCGTCACTCCCTTGGAACGTACCCTTGAAAGGCACCCGCTGCTGTGCCGCCTCCGGGACGACGACCGCCGCCGTCAGCATCAGCGCCGCCATTGCCACGTAGACATTGGTTCTCGTTGTGTTTTTCATCTGCGCTCCTTGACTGGAATCGGGTTAATCGATCAGGTGGCCAGACTGAATCCGGCTCCCTGCCATGAATAAGGAATCGCGGGCTGGAGGTTACAGCCCCTGGCGTAGGGCATAAGATGGCTGTTCCGGCCGACATGCCAAACTGCCCTCAGTGCGGAGCGGAATTAGAGTCCGACGACCCCGCGGGACTGTGCCCTCAGTGTCTGATCCAGGGCGCGCTTGGGAGTGTCGGTGCCGACGACTTCGAGTCTGAGACGCTTGTCGCTGCCACAGCCGTGGCGCGGGATAAAGACTTCGGCCGCTATCTGATCATCCAGCCTCTGGGGGAAGGGGGCATGGGCACCGTCTATCTGGCCGAACAGCTCGAGCCCATCCGCCGGCGTGTGGCTCTCAAAGTTGTGAAGCTTGGAATGGACACGGCCCAGGTGCTCGCCCGCTTTGACAACGAGCGGCAGGCACTCGCGGTGATGGATCATCCGAACATCGCCCACATCTTCGACGCCGGCGCGACCACGACGGGGCGCCCGTACTTCGTGATGGAGTACATCGATGGGGCGCCGATCACCCAGTATTGCGATCGCGAGCGGAAGACAACCAGGGAGCGGCTCGCGTTATTCCTCGCGGTCTGTCGGGCGGTCCACCATGCGCACCAGAAGGGAGTGATTCACCGTGACCTGAAACCGTCGAATGTGCTGGTGACGGAGCAGGAAGGCGCGCCGATTCCCAAGGTGATCGACTTCGGCATCGCCACGGCCACCGACAAATGGGCTGTCGAGAAAACCTTGCTCACCCAGTTCGGTCAGATCGTGGGGACGCCGGAGTACGCCAGCCCGGAACAGGCGGACACGATTACCGGAGACGTCGATCAGCGCTCGGACGTGTATTCGCTGGGCGTGCTGTTGTACGAGCTGCTGATCGGAGCCGTGCCGTTCGACACGGCGACGCTGCGCAACGCCGGTTTGGCCGAAATGCTGCGGATCATCCGCGAAGACGACGCGCCCTCGTTGTCCCGAAAGCTCACCTCGATGGGCGCGGCGGCGACAGACATTGCCGCGCGCCGCCAGACCGACCCGGGTTCGTTGCGCCGCCTCGTCGACGGCGACCTGAACTCGATCACGATGAAGGCACTCGAAAAGGCGCGCGAGCGGCGCTATACGTCGGCCTCAGACCTCGCGGCCGATGTCCAGAGGCACATCGACGATCGGCCCGTGCTGGCTTCGCCGCCGGGCAGGCTATACCGAAGCCGGAAATTTCTCCGCAGACACAGGCTAGCCGCTCTCGGCACAGCCGCAGGACTCGTATTCCTCGTGTTGAGCGGAATGACGGTCTGGTCGCTTTCCCGTCGCGATTCCGAGACGAGACCCCAGCTGACCGACAAGGACACGATTGTCCTCGCGGACTTCGACAATAAGACGGGCGATCCGGTGTTCGATGACACACTGCGTCAGGGACTGTCCGTGGAGCTTCACCAATCGCCATTCCTCACGCTACTTTCGGACAGGAAAGTCCAGCAGACGCTGGCTCTCATGGGACAGCCCAAAGAGGCGCGGCTGACTTCGGAAACGGCTCAGCAGGTCTGCGAGCGAACCTCAAGTGCGGCTCTCCTGGAAGGCTCAATCGCACGTGTTGGAAGCCAATACGTAGTGGGCTTGCGCGCAAAGGACTGCAACACCGGACAGATTCTGGATGAGGAGCAGGCGGTCGCGGCGAGGAAAGAAGACGTCCTGAATTCCCTCAGCGAGATGTCGCGCAAATTCAGAACCAGAGTGGGCGAATCGCTGGCTACGGTAGAACGGCACTCGACGCCGCTCCCCGAGGCCACGACGCTGTCATTCGAAGCCTTGAAAGCTTACAGCGCTGCAATGAAGTTGGTTCTATCGTCCGGGAATTATGAAGCATCCTTACCTTTTCTCCGGCGCGCTGTCGACATCGATCCCACATTCGCGATGGCGCACGCCCATTTGGGGCTTGGGTACAGCACCAGCGCAGATTCCGTGCTGTCAGCCGAGCACACGACGAAAGCCTGGCTCCTGAAAGATCGCGTCAGCGATCGGGAAAAATTTTTCATCGAATTTACCCATGACCGGCAGGTGACGGGAAATCTGGAAAACGCGTACAAAACGCTCGAGTTGTGGAGTCAGACATATCCTCGACGAGGAGAGACCGCAAATCCTCAGGACCTGTTAGGGGGCCTATCCACTCATGGGACCGGCCGATTCGAAAGAGCGATTGAAGCGTCACTAGAAGGAATCGCGACGGATCCCGACTTTGCGATTCCGTATGGCAATCTTGCATTGGCCTATTTTTTCACCGACCGCTTCCCCGAAGCGGAGAGCACGCTTCAGCGCGCTTCCGCGCGCAAGCTGGAAATGCCCCTCTTTCTCGTCCTGCGATACAACCTCGCGGTACTGAAGGGAGACCAGGACCAGATGAACCGGGCGGTAGGACTGGCCAGGGGAAAGGGCGCGGCGGAACACTGGATGGCCCATGAGGAGGCGCTCGCTTTGGCTCGTTCCGGCCGGTTACAGGCGGCGCGGCGGGCTTCGAAGCGAGCCGTGGAAATAGCCCTGCAAGGGAGGGAACTTGAGGCGGCAGCCAGGTACCAGGCCGCGCGATCGGTGTGGGAAGCCATTTGCGGGAATGCTGCCGAAGGAAGGACGAGCGCTGTGGCGGTGCTCGAGCTTTCGAAGGGTCGTGATGTGGAATATGCCGCCGGCCTTGCTCTGGGTCTTTCGGGAGGTTCTTCTCGATCCGAGACGCTCGCCGTCGATTTAGATAAACGCTTCCCGGAAGATACTTTCGTGAAATTTACCTACGTGCCGGTGCTTCTCGCGTTAGCCGCACTGGGCCGCGGCAGGCCCGCAGACAGCGTGGAGCAGCTGGAAATCGCTCGGCCCTATGAGCTGGCGGTGAATGGCCTCAACTTCCCTGTTTTCAATCTTGGCGGTCTGCACTCGGCCTATGTGCGCGGCGAGGCTCTGATTGCCGCGCACCGGTATGCGGAAGCGACGGCCGAGTTTCAGAAAATTCTCGATCATCGCGGTATCGTGGGCGCCGATGCTATCGGCGCGCTGGCGCACTTGCAACTCGGTAGAGTGTTCGCTTTATCGGGAGACAAGACCAAGGCGAAGGCTGCCTATGAGGCTTTCCTCGCGCTTTGGAAAGACGCAGACCCCGAGGTCCCGATCCTGAAAAAGGCCAAAGTCGAGTACGCGAGACTGTAGTGAGCGCGGGGCCATCCGATTTTCCGATCACGCGGTGGACGCTTGTGGTCGCCGCCGCCGGTCCGCAGCAGAAGGAGGCCCACGCTGCGTTAGTTTCCCTGTGCGAAGGTTACTGGTATCCGCTATACGCCTATGTTCGCCGCCGCGGTTATCCATCTGACCAGGCGCAGGATCTCACACAAGAGTTTTTCGTCCGCGTGCTGGGTGGCCGATATCTCGATCGGGCTGACCCGCAAAAGGGAAGGTTCCGGGCCTTTATTCTGACCTCTTTGAAGTTCTTTCTGGCGGACGAGGCCGACCGCAATCGCGCAGAGAAACGCGGCGGAGGGAACGTGCTGTCCCTCGAAATCTCGTCAGGGGAAGAGCGTTATCAACGCGATCCTGGGCATGACGAAACACCGGAGCGGATCTTCGAGCGGCGCTGGGCACTTTCCGTGCTCGATCGAGTCGTGGAGAAATTGCGCAATGAGTTCGTGGATCACGGCCGCCCGGAGCATTTCGAACGGTTGAAAGTGTTCCTTCTCGGGCAGTCGGATGCGCCGTATGCCGCACTGGCCCACGAAATGAACACGTCAGAGGGGGCGCTCAAGGTGGCCATTCACAGGCTTCGCAAGCGGTATCGCGAACTCTTTCGCCAGGAAATCGCCGACACTGTGGCCGATCCCGCCGAAGTGGAGTCCGAACTCCGTTTTCTGGCGGCCGTGTTGACGAGAACGTAAGTGTTGAGAGGGTTTTTGGATTTCTAAGTCTGTTCGCTAGTCTGCAGTCGACTGACTGGACTGGAGACTTGAGACTGTTGACCGTCGACTGTGGACTATTCTCGCGCGAATCACTCGTAACGCAGCGCGGTCATCGGATCCACCTTCGCCGCGCGCTGGGCGGGAATCAATCCGGCGCACAGAGCGACAGAGATCAGTGCGACAGCGGCACCGGCGAATACCATGGGGTCGCGGGCGTCCATGCGGAACAGCAGCGACTCGGCGGTGCGGCCCAGCGCAAACGCCGATGCCAGGCCGATCGCGGCTCCTATCACCGTCATCTGGCCGACCTGCCGCAGCACGAGCCGCCGCACGGCGGGCGCATCAGCGCCGAGCGCCATCCGCAGTCCGAACTCCCGAGTGCGTTGCGTGACGGTATAGGCCAGCACGCCGTAAAGCCCAAGTGCGGCGAGGAGTGTGGCGAGGGACGCAAAGGCCGCCGACATCGACGTCACGAAGCGATCCAGGAACACATTCTCCAGCACTTGCGCCGACATCGTCTGGAGTTGTGCGACAGGCAGGGTCGCATCGATCTCACGAACCACGCGCGGAATCGACGCCATCAACTCCTCCTCGCTGCCGGAGGTCCGCACGTAGAAGTGCGCCGAGCCGACATTTTCGTCCTGCCGGTACGGAAACACCACCACCGGCAGCCGCATCCCCCTTCACCTCGCTGTACAACGAATCGCGCGCCACGCCGACGATTTCGATGTCCAGGTCACGCCTTGCCTGCCGCCCCGCTTCATCCGTTTGCCGACAGCGTCGCGGCCAAGGTTGAACTTCTTCACGAACGCCTCGTTCACCACCGCAACCTTCGGCGTGCCAAGCGTATCGGCCGCGGTCAGCTCGCGCCCCGACAGACAGAGGAATGCCGAGCGTGCGCAGGTAATCGGCGCCGATGTAGTTGTAATTTGCGGTCGTGTCGGTATCCGGTGTCGGCGGCGTAAAGCCCTGCACCGTGAAATTGCTGCCCCAGTTGCTGCTGCTCGCCAGACCTGATCCACGTCGAGGTGACGCCGTTGACGCCCGGCAGCAGCGCCAGCCGCTCTTCGATGCGCGAAATGATCTCGTGATTACGTTGAGGCGGATACCCGTTGAACTCGGGCGCGACACCGAACACGACCAGGTGCTCCGTCTTCAATCCGAGATCGACCCGGGTGATGTTCGAAAGGCTCTTGGTAAAGAGGCCGGCCGAAACAAGCAGCGCCATCGACAGCGCGATCTGCGCAGTGACGAGCGTCACCCGGAAACGCGCCGCGGCTTTGGCACCCGATGGTTGCCCCGCGCCGGCCTTGAGGGCCGTTATCAGGTTTGGTCTGGTACTGTGAATGGCCGGAAACAGCCCGAACAGCAGCCCCGTCCCCAATGACAATCCCGCCGCAAACAAAAGCATTTCCGCGTCGAGCTGCAAGTTCAGCGCACCGACGGCATCCTCCGGAAGCAGTGCCGCCATGCCCGTTAGCGTCCAGTGCGCCACCACAACCCCCGCCGCTCCCCCAATGAGGGCGAGCATCACGGACTCAGTAAGCAGCTGAGCGACGATGTGCCTGCGCCCGGCGCCAATCGACAACCGGACCGCCATTTCCGTCGAACGCCCGGCGGCGCGTCCGAGCAGGAGATTCGCCACGTTGGCGCAACAGATCAGAAGAACGATGGCCGTGACGCTGAACAGGATCGTCAACGACTGGCGTGTCTCGCCAGGAACGGTGCTTTGTCCCCGGTATCCCGGCTCGAGCTGCATCTGTCTGGCGCGGAACTCCGCCATCCTCGACTCAGACATCTTCTGCAGCGGCGCTTCAACCTCCGTGATGATCGGACGGTACTGGGCGTTCAGTGCCGCCTGCGCCTGCTCGCGCGACACGCCGGGTTTGAGCCGGGCAAACAGATAGACCCAATATGTCTGGCGGTTGTCGAGACCCTTCCATCGCGGAACGATGGTTTCTCTCATCGAAATCGGCACGAATGACTGGGGACGGCTGCCGATCGTCGTTCCCTGGAAACCGCGCGGTGCGACACCCACGATCGTCATCGCCTGGCCGTTGATCAGGATCCGCTTGTCGAGCACGTCCGGGCTCGCGCCGAACCGGCGCCGCCAGTATTCGTCGGCCAGGACGACCACGTCTCCCCCGCCCCGTTCCCGCTCGTCGCCAGGTCCGAGCAGCCGGCCGATTTGCGGGCGCAAACCAAGGACTGGGAAATAGCTCCCCGACACGAATACGCTGTCCCCGCCCTCCGACGATCCGCCGTATGCGATGCTCGCTCCGAACGCGTTGTGCGCGGCGATGCCGGTGAACGACGTCTGCGCGCGCTCGAGATCGCGGAACATCGGGTAGCTGAAAACGCTGTCGCAATTGCCGCTCGCTCCGCACGAGACGGAGCCCTGACGCGGTCCGGGCGAGACGAGATTCACGAGGCTGTCGGGTTCGTGGACGGCCAGCGGCCGGATCAGCGTCTGATTGAAGATGGAAAATATCGCGACGTTCGCGCCGATGCCGAGCGCAAGCGACAACACCGCCACGGTGGTGACAACTGGCATCCTCAACAGCGAACGAAAGGCTAATCTGACGTGTGACATTGGCAGATTCGCAAATTGGTAGATTGGTAGATTATCAAGTGGCGTGCCGTCTCAAACTCGCGAAAACCCCGGTTTCCGGTCTTACGAACGTCCGGTAGTGGGAAACCGTGTTCCAATCTCCCAACCTACCCATCTGCCAATGGTGCGAAGTAACCCGACATTCACCGCTCGAGTCCGCTCGGTAGTGCGACGCATTCCCCACGGCCGGGTCGCCACCTATGGCGATGTCGCCGCGGCGGCGGGACGGCCGCTGGCGCATCGGGCTGTCGGCAACATCATGCGGGAGACGAGGGACCCTTCCGTCCCCTGCCACCGGGTTATCGCCGCCGGCGGCAAGCTTGGCGGCTACGGGCGCGACTTGTTCGCCAAGCGCGCCCTGCTGATGCAGGAGGGGGTCTTGGTGGTGGGCGGGCGGATCCGGAATTTCAAGGACATCCGATGGCGTAAGCCGCGGTCCCGCTAATCAGGTCCGGCTAAAGCCGGACACTACGTACGGCCGACGGCCCAATTGCCAATCTGCCAATCTACCAATCCACCAATCTGCCAATTCCGGGCAACCCCCCCTCCCCCTACCTCGTCTAATCTGTCCGAGTGTCCAGAGCTGATGTGCCAGCTTTCGAGGAGCTCTATCAGCAACATTCGACGCGGTTGTTCAATCTCGCGTGGCGGATGTGCGGGACCCGGGCCGATGCCGAGGACCTGCTCCAGGAAATATTTCTGCAGGCTTATCGAAAGCTCCCCGAATTTCGCGGTGATTCCGCCGTGGGTACCTGGCTCTATCGCCTGGCGATGAACAGGTGTCTCGACCACCTCAAAAGCCGGCAGACCCGCGTGAGCGGGGTGACAACCCAATTGGATGAAGAAACCATGCCCGGGCCCAGACTGGCAGGCGACGGAGGACTCAAGCGGCTCGATCTGGAGCGGGCGATCGCGAAGCTGCCCGACGGGGCGCGCGCGGCCTTCGTGCTCTACGACGTCGAAGGCTTTCAGCACCATGAGATCGCGTCGATTCTCGGCATCAGCGAAGGCACATCGAAATCGCAGGTTCACAAGGCCCGGCTCCGATTGCGGGCGCTTCTGACGGCATCCCTATGAATTGCGAAAAATACAGCGAGTGGATCGGCGACGCGGTTGACGGCACCCTGAAGCCGGCGGAACACGCAGAGCTCGAAGCGCACTGCCGTGAATGCGCCGACTGCAGCAGCCTGCTCGGCGACTTGAAGGAGATTCGGGCGGCGGCAGCGTCGCTGGAGCGGGTTCATCCCTCACCGGAGGTCTGGCGCGCCATAGCCGCGAGGATAGAACAGCCTCGGCGCGCGTATGCGCCGTCCTGGACCCACCTCGCCGCCGCCGCGGCGCTCCTGATCATGCTGGGCGCCGCCGCGTGGTTCGGCCTTACGACCGGCTCACGCGTGGGCGGCGGCGACAACGTCGCCGATCTCACGAAAGCGGCTGCGTCGGAACTCCAGCTCGCCGAGCAGCATTACCTGAATGCGATCTCGTCGCTCGAAAAACTCACGGTGCAGCGAGACGCCACGCTCGACCCTGTGGTTGCCGCCGAGATCGCCGAAAGCCTCAAATCCATCGATCGCGCGATCGACGACAGCCGGGCAGCTTTGAAGACCGACCCGCGTTCGTTCGTCGCGCAAACCAGCCTGCTCGAAGCGCTTCGCATGAAGGTGGCGCTGCTGCAGGAGACCGTGTCCCTGATCAACGCGTCCTGAGAGGAAACGCCCGACATGACGACTTCCATCGCATCATTGTTATTTTCCGGCTCGCTTTTTGTGCTGATGCCCGCCTTCGCACCCGCCTTCGCACAGTCTGCGCAGATCGCTGCGGCGCGGCAAGCACCTGACGCACCCAATCGCACCTGATCGCACCCAACGCACCCGTCGCACCTGTCGCACCTGACGCACCCAACGCACCCAGCGCACCCGTCGCACCCAACGCACCTGTCGCACCTATGGATCCATTCGAGTTCAACTTCCTCTGGTCGCCGCCCGAGTTCGAGCTCAAAGGCAACTGGCAGCAATTCGCGAAAGAACTCGAAATGCAGGAGCTGGCGTCGAAGATGGAACAGCTTGAAATCGAGATCGACGTCAAGGTGATGGAAAAGCAGGCGCGGGCGCTCGAAAAGGAGGCCAGGAAGCAGGCCAAGCTCTTTGCGCTCGGCAGGCAGTTTCCGGTTCCACCCGTGCCGCCGGTGCCGCCCAGCGATCCGCGCCAGAAGCCCCGCGAACGCGACCGCCGCCGCATCCCCGAGGGTTGGGTTGAATCGACGGAACCCTTCACACGCAGCTTCCCCGTCGGCAAGGCGGCAATATTGATGCTGTCGAACATCGCCGGGAACATCCAGGTCGTGCCCGGCGCGGCGGATCATATCGAGGTGGAAGCGTTGAAACACGTCTGGGGCCCGAACGCGGAGCAGTCGAAGCAGCGGCTCGGGGACGCGACCATCGAATCTTATGCAACCGGCAACCGCGTCGAGTTGCGCGTCGAACACAACGAGCGCAAGGACGCGCGCAACGTCGACGTCGAGTTCAGCGTCAAGGTGCCTGCCGACGCATCAGTGGACCTCCGGACCATTTCCGGCGACATCCGTGTCACCAACGTGAAGGGCGAAGTGCGCGTGCAGGCCGTGAGCGGCAACGTCGCGCTCGAAGGAACTGCCCGGCTCGCCGCGGTGAAGACCGTGAACGGCGGCATCACGCTGACCAACACCGGGTCCGACGCGCAGCTGTCGCTCTCGACGGTCAACGGCGATCTGCAGATACAGACGTTGAACGCGCGCGCCGTGGACGTGAACACGATCAACGGCGACGTCCGGATCGCCGGATGGTCAGGCGACCGCGCGCACGTGCGATCCCTCGACGGCGACCTCGACCTGCAGACCAGCCTCACCAAGGGCGGGCGCTACGAAATCGAATCGCACTCCGGCGATATCAACCTGTCGCTTCTCGAGCAGCCAGGGTTCGAGCTCGAGGCCCATACCTTCAACGGCCGGATCAGGATTGACTTCCCGATTCGCAGCGAGGGCCCGATTCGCGACAACGACAGAGGTCCGCGATCGGTGCGCGGCACCTATGGCGATGGCAGCTCGAGCCTGCGGCTGCAGACGTTCGACGGAAATCTGACGGTGACACGCAGGTAGGGAACTGACGCACCATTGGTAGATTGGAAGATTGGAAGATTGGTGGATTGATTGCGTAATCTGCACATCTACCAATCTGCCAATCTACGAATGCGAGCGAGCGTAGCGATCGGATAGAGCCATTAAATCAAACTGCTCGTGATGCAAGTGCGTATCCGGCCGGATGGTGACGTCTTTGCCGAGCGCGTGCTTCAAGTCGGACATCACCGCGCGCTCCTCTTCGTGCAGCGCGCGCGCGATTTCGGGGTTCACCCGCAGCACGAATCCTTGGCCGTTGAGGTCGGCGCCGATCTTTTTCACCTCGGACAGGATTTCGTAGCAGATCGTCGACGTCGATTTGATGGTGCCGGTGCCCGAGCAATACGGGCACGGCTCCGTCAGCACGCGCTCGAGGCTCTGCTTGACGCGCTTGCGCGTGACGATGACCAGGCCGAAGTCGGCGACCTGCAGCAGCTTCGACGGCGAGCGATCTTTCTTGAGCTCCTGCTCCACGACCTGGAACACCTTCTGCCGGTTCTTGCGCTCCTCCATGTCGATGAAGTCGAGCACGATGATCCCGCCGAGGTCGCGCAGACGGATCTGACGGACGATCTCTTCGACCGCTTCGAGATTCGTTTTCACGATCGTGTCTTCCAGGCGCCCGGTGCGTTTGCCGACATACCGTCCGGTGTTGACGTCGATCGCGACGAGCGCTTCGGTCTGGTTGATGACGATCGAGCCGCCGGACTTGAGCCACACCTTGCTCTTCAGCGCTTTGTCGATCTCGGCCTGGACCCGTACTCCTCGAAAATCGGGTAGTCCTTGGTGTACAGCTTCACCCGCGACGCGAGGCTCGGCATGATGCGCGAGATGAGGTCCATCACGTGACGGTGTTCCTGCGCGTTGTCGATGCGGATCGCCGAAAACTCTTCCGTCAGCAGGTCGCGGAGCAGTTTGGCAACCAGACTCTGCTCGCGGTAGATCACCGCGGGCGCGCGCGACGACTCGAACTTGTGGCGGGTGTCCTTCCAGATCTCGTTGAAGTAGTGGAGATCGCTCAGGATGTCGGCTTCAGGCCGGCTGCCGGCCGCGGTGCGGATGATGACGCCGCCGCCGAAGCCGTGCTCCTCGCGGAACTTCCGGACGATGCCGCGAAGGCGGTTGCGCTCGTCGCGCGATTCGATTTTCCGGGAGACGCCGACGTGGTCGACCGTCGGCATGAAGACGAGGAACCGTCCAGCGAGAGTAGCGTGGGAGGTGAGGCGCGCGCCCTTCGTGCCCAGCGGCTCCTTGGCCACCTGGACGACGATTTCCTGGCCTTCTTTCAGTAATTCTTCGATTTTGGGCTGAGGACCGCGGTCTCGTCCCTTGCCTCGATCGCCCACGGTTCTGGCGGCGCCCCCGGACGCATCGGGTTCTTCGTCGTCACCCGAGTCGAGACGGTCGAACTCCTCGATGGTGTTGACGACATCCGAAACGTAGAGAAAGCCGTCGCGTTCGAGGCCGATGTCAATGAACGCGCATTGCATGCCGGGCAGCACTTTCGAGACCCGGCCCTTGTAGATATTCCCGACAACTCCCCGGTGCCGCTCCCGCTCGACGAAGACCTCGGTCACGAGATCCTCCTCGAGTATCGCGACCATCGTTTCGTGGCCGCCGGCCGCGATGATCATTTCCTTCTGCATTCGCGAAGCTCCATGGCGAATCGGCTGCACGGGCCGAGCAGAGCGCGCGAAGGACGAACAGCAGTTTTCGCAAAGCGTTGCTCATAAGCCGATTCGATTCTGTTTGGTCCGGCTGAAGCCGGACACTACGTTGTTTTGGGTCCGGCTTCAGCCGGACTAGTTAGTAAACCGGCGCATCCGCACGTTGAGGATCAGGCCGAAGCTCGCCAGCGTGGCGATCATCGACGACCCGCCGTAGCTCAACAACGGAAGCGTCAAACCCTTGACCGGCGCGAGGCCGGCCGACATCGTGATGTTGTAAATGACCTGGAACGTGAAGCTGGACAGCAGGCCCATGACGAGATACACCCCGAGCCTGTCCTTCGACAGGCGGGCGGCCTCGAGCGAGCGCCAGATCACAAGCAGATACAGCCCCAGCACAGCGAGCACGCCGGCAAATCCCTGTTCCTCCGCAAGCGCCGAAAAAATAAAGTCGTTGTGGGCGACGGGCAGAAATCTGAGCTGCCCCTGCGTGCCCTGACGATACCCCTTGCCCCACAGTCCGCCGGAACCGACGGTGATTTGCGCCTGGATTTGCTGGTATCCGGCGCCCCTCGCGTCCTGCGACGGGTCGAGAAATGTTTCGATACGCCCTTTCTGGTAGTCCTTGAGCGCAAAGTTCCACGCGATCGGCGCGGAGACAATCGCCACCGCTGCGAGAATGCCGAGAATGCGCAGGCGCATGCCGGCCACATAGGCAATGCCGAGGAAGATCGGCACCAGCGTCACCGCGGTTCCAAGATCGGGCTCGCGGGCGATCAGTATCAACGGTACGCTGACCAGCAGTCCGCCCATGACGAGATCGCCTGTCGTGGGCGCGCCGCGCCGGTTCTCTCCGAAAAACTTGGCCAGCACCAGCGCCACGCCGACCTTGGCGAACTCCGATGGCTGGAGGTTGAACGCGCCGAGCGAAATCCACCGCCGCGCGCCGCCCGCAGTGGTGCCGAACACGAGCACGTAGATGAGCAGCCCCAGCAGTGCGAGATAGACGAAGTGCGATTTGTCCGTCAGCGCCCGATAGTCGATCGTGAGGCAGACCAGGAACGCGACCAGGCCGATGAGGATCGCGTAGATCTGCACCGACGGCAGACGCCACGTGCCCGTGGTGCTGTAGATCATCGCCACGCCGATCATCGTGAGGCACGTAATGGCAGCGAACAGGAGCCAGTCGAGATGCAGATACAGGCGTCGTTCGAACATGTCAGTTGCCCACTGGCCGCGGCCTTCCGCCTGGACGCGTGTCCACGACAGCCGGTGCCGGTTGAGGTGCCGGAGGCTCGTCGGGCTCCAGGCTCGGATCGGGCGGCGGCAGGGTGGTGAGCCTCGGCAGCGGCTTGCCTTCCTTCTTGGCGTAATAGGTTTCGAGGATGTGCTTGGCGATCGGCGCCGAGTGGTAGCCGTGTTCGTTGTGCTCGCCGAAGACGACCCCGGCAATCTCCGGATTGTCGCGCGGCGCGAAGAACACGAACCACCCGTGATCGCGGAGATCGCGGTCCGTGCGCCCTGCTGCCGCTTTACCGCCGGTCAGCGAAATGACCTGCGCCGTTCCAGTCTTTCCGGAGACGTCGCGCCCCGGAATGCGCGCGCGGCCGCCGGTTCCGGCGCGGTTCACGACATAGAACAGGCCATCGTGAAGCGCCTGGACGGTTTCCGGCTTCAACTCGACGCGGGATTTAGGAGCCGCGGGCTGCACCGGTTTCCAGCCCGTTCCGTCATCAATCGCCTTGAGCAGCTGCGGGACGAATCGGGTTCCGCCATTGGCGACCGTCGACATCATGACCGCGAGCGAGATAGGTGTGATCGACACCTGTCCCTGGCCGATCGACACCGAGATGGTCTCGCCGGCGTACCACTTCTCGTTGTACCGCTTGCGCTTCCACTCGGTCGAGGGCACGAGCCCGCTCACTTCGTTCGGCAGGTCGATGCCGGTTTTCTCCCCGAGACCGAGCAGCGTCGCCCATTTGTGGATCCTGTCCACGCCGACCATGTTCCCGAGCGTGTAGAAGTAGACGTTGCAGGACTTCTCCATCGCCTCGCGAAGGTTCACGCTTCCGTGCCCTCCCTTCTTGTGGCACTGGAAGTAGCGGCCGAAGAACACCGCGCCGCCTCCGCACGACACCCGGAAATCGGGCGACACCACGCCTTCTTCGAGCGCGGCGACGGCGACAACAATCTTGAACGTGGAACCGGGTGAGTACAAGCCCTGGATCGCGCGATTCTGGAGCGGCTTCAGCGGATCGGTGTTGAGCCCCGCCCACGTCGCGCGATCGATGCCGGCCGCGAAGCTGTTCGGGTCGTAGCCGGGACGGCTCGTGAACGCCAGCACCTCGCCGGTCCTGGGATCCATGATGACCGCGGCGCCGTTGAATCCGCCGGCCTTGAAACCGTCTTCGGCGGCCCGCTGCAGATCCTTGTCGATGGTCAGCTGGACTCGCCGTCCCTCGTTGGCCGGAATCTCCGCCACCGTTTTGATTTCGCGGCCCATGCTGTTGACCACGACGACCTTCGCGCCGTCCTCGCCCATCAACATGTTGTTGTAGACCTTTTCGACGCCCGCCTGGCCGACGATGGCGCCGCTTTGGAAACCGTCGGTCTCCACCTGGCGTTCGCTGGCCTCTCCGACGTAGCCGAACAGGTGAGCGGCGAACGACTCGGCCGGATACAGGCGCGTGGGCACCTGTTCCACGCGCACGTCCGGCAGTTCGGTGTCGAGACGCCGCGCGAGCACCGCAGCCACCTGCGACAGGGATGCGTCGTCGACGATGACGATCGGCCGGTAGGTCGGCTCCCGGCGATTGCGGTTGACGATGTCGGCGACGTATTTCGGATCGAGTCCGGCCACTTCCGACAAGACGCGGATGGTGCGATCGAGATCTTTTGTGTGCTCGCGGACGATGGAGATCGTGAACGAGCTGCGATTTTCGACGAGCACCTGGCCGTTGACGATCGAGCATGACGCCGCGCGGCGCGCGCAGCGGGATCGTGCGCTGGTGGTTGTTCTCGGCGAGCTCCCGGTATTTTTCGTGCTGAACGACCTGGAAGTACCAGAAGCTGAAGGCCAGAATCGTGAAGGCGACAGCGCATCCGACCTGAAGGATGATCAGCCGGATCGTGATGCTGCGGCGATCGTCGACGGCCGCGGTGAATTCAGCCATGATCAGTCAAACCTTCGGTTGATCCGCATCCTGCCCCCCATCGATCGCCGCTTGTCGACGAACACCGGCAGGAAATCGGCCACCTGGAAAACGAGCACGCCGACGAGCGCGTTGGCCCCGGCCTGGCTGAAGATCGCGCCCAGGGTGGTCTCGCTGTATCCCCGGCCGATGACGCGATACAGCCCCACGAATATGATCGCATGCGCGACGGTCGCTGTGAAGAAAACGAACGCCCTGGGCAGCGGCCTTGCCACGATGAACTGGCTGCCGACGATGCCCGCGACAAACCCGACGACGGTCTTCGCCAGCCCGCCGATGCCGATGATGCTGCGGGTGCTCACCACGCCGGCACCGACGGCAATCTGGGACGCTCCGGTGGCCGACAGGGTGTCCTGGGCGAGCCCAGCTACAGCCCCGGCAATCAGCCCGGCGGTAGGGCCGGCGCTCAGCGCGATGTAGACGACCGCCACGAAGACCAGGTCCACCAGACCCGCCCCGGGGGTGAGAAACCGTGCAAGCGACGTCTGCAGCGCGAGCGCGACGGCGATGACGACGGCAATCAGGGCCGCTCTCACTTCGGCGCCTTGTCGATCGCGGCCTGCGCTGAAGGCGTTTTGATCACCAGCACTTCCTCGAGGCGGTTGAACGCCACCGACGGTCGAACGCGGATGGCCTTGTAGATTCCGTCTCCGTTGTTGACCGTCTCGACTTTCCCGATGACAAACCCTTTGGCGTAAATGCCGTCTGTGCCCGACGTCACGATGGTGTCCCCGACTCGGACGTCGGCCGTCGCCGCGACGAAATCCATGCGCACGGTTTCTTCGCCGGCGCCGACGACAATCCCTTCGGCCCGCGATCGCTCCACCCGGGCGCCCGCCGCAGCGTTGCGATCGATCAACAGCTGCACCTTCGACGCATGCATCGTGGGGGTCACGATGCGCCCCACGACGCCATCCGGCGCGATGACGGCCATGTTGGTTGCCACGCCGGTCGTCGACCCCTTGTCGATCGTCATGCCTCTGAAATCGAGGCTCGCGCTGGCGCCGATCACGGACGCGGACACGGTATCGAGCTTCAGGTCCTGCTGCAGGCCGAGCAGGCTCTCGAGCTGCCGCGCCCGCTCCGCCCTCGCCCGTTCCTGCTGAAACTGCACCTGCAGATCGCCAAGCTGCTTCTTGAGGTGATCGTTTTCGGCGCGGACGCCGCGCAGATCGATGTAGCCGTTCCACGCATTGCGAATGCCGCCGGTCATGCCGGCGGCGCCCCGCTGCACTTCGGCAAACGCACCGAACGTGGCGACTTCGAGCAGCGGCACACCCGCGCTGGAGTTGACCTGGGCGGAGATGAGGATGATATGGCCCAGGACCACAGCGATGAAAAGGACCGCTGTGCGCTGCCGGAAATCGCTAACCGCCATTGCCTGCACGGGACCCCTTTAGTCGATCGAGATCTTCCGCAGGAGATTGAAATCCGAGAGCATCTTGCCCGCCCCCAACACGACCGAGGACAACGGGTCTTCCGCCATCGCCAGCGGCAGTCCGGTTTCCTCGCGCAGCCTTTTGTCGAGATTTTTCAGCATCGACCCGCCGCCCGTCAGCACGATGCCGCGATCGACGATGTCGGCCGATAACTCCGGCGGCGTGCGTTCGAGCGCGACGCGCACCGCATCGACGATGACGTTGACGGTTTCGGTGAGCGCTTCGCGGATCTCCTCGTCGGTAATCGTGATGGTCTTCGGAACGCCCTCGATGAGATGCCGTCCCTTGATCTCCATCGTCATCCGCTCCTCGAGGGGATACGCCGACCCGATCTCGATCTTGATTTGTTCGGCGGTGCGCTCGCCGATGAGCAGGTTGTACGTCTTCCTGATGTACTGGATGATCGCTTCGTCCATCTCGTTGCCCGCAACCCGCACCGCTTTGCTGTAGACGATGCCCGCGAGCGAGATGACGGCGATGTCTGTCGTGCCGCCGCCGATGTCGACAATCATGTTGCCCGAGGGCTCGGTAATCGGCATGCCGGCGCCGATCGCCGCCGCCATGGCTTCTTCCACCAGGTGCACCTCGCTCGCCTTGGCGCGATACGCGCTGTCCTTGACGGCGCGCTTCTCGACCTGGGTGATCTCCGACGGCACGCCGATGACGATGCGGGGCCGCACCCACACGTTGCGGTTGTGCGCCTTCTTGATGAAATACGTCAGCATCTTCTCGGTGACTTCGAAGTCCGCGATGACGCCGTCTTTCATCGGCTTGATGGCGACGATGTTGCCCGGCGTCCGGCCCAGCATCTCCTTCGCATCGCGCCCCACCGCTTCGACGCGCCCGTTCAGCTTGTTGATTGCGACAATCGACGGCTCGTTGACGACGATCCCCTTGCCGCGCGCGTACACACAGGTGTTCGCGGTGCCGAGATCGATGGCGAGGTCGCTGGAGAAGAGAGAAAAGATCGAACGAAGACTCATAAGCTCCTTAGATAACTGACTGGGTCGCGAGAAGGACGCCGTTCTTGCCCTTGTCCTTGACGCGGTACATGGCCAAGAACGCCCGCGTCTGCCCCGACGGCACAGGGTCGAGCGCGATCAGCGCGCCGATCGTGCGTGCACGGCAGCGGAGCGGAAATCCTGCGACGGTGGCGGCCAGTCCATCGGCAAGGCGGTCGTCGTGGGCCAGACTTGCACTCATGAATTCTTCGTTGTGCTCGGTAATCCAGCGCGCAACTCGCACGAGGCTGCCGGTATACGCCTCACAGGGCCCACGTTCGGCAATCAGCGTGGCCCTCTGGGAGCCCTCTTGCACGGCAACGACCAGGCAAGGCGCGGGCAGCCAGTCGTTGGCATGCACCAGCAGGGCGTCTGCCACTTTGCGAGGGTCCAGCGTCGCGTTGACCGACCGGATCAGTTCAATGAGCGTGTCTCGACTGTTCAGCCGGTCCTGTAGGCCGGTCGCCCCTTGGCGAAGTCGTGCGGCCAAATCTGCCTGGGCGCCGCGTGGGGCGGCTGGGTTCGTGCGCGGTGCTCCCGGCATCTTGAGAAGGCAAACTCCCGCTAAGTCCTTCTATATTACGCAAATAATAACATACCGACTCGAGCCGTCCGGCTTCAGAAACGCGCCGCCGCAGGGCCAATTGGCGGTCGAAACGGAGTCGATGCTAGGATTAACAGCTTCGACTCTTTTTTCTTATCGGCCATACATGGATTTTTCTGAGGGGTTTGACCTGTAATGACCATGCTCGATCGCATGCGGCGCCATAAAGGCTGGCTCAAATGGAGCCTGGCGCTCGTCGTCCTCGCCTTCGTCGTGTTTTACATCCCCGAGTTTCTCGGGCCCGATCAGGCCGCGGTGCCGGCCGGGGACAGGCTGGCCTCCGTTGACTCGCGGTCGATTTCGGTGACCGACTTCCGCCGCCGATACCAGGCGCAGGTCCAGGCGTACCGCTCGTCTTATGGCGGCAACCTGACCGACGACATCCTTCAGCAGATGCAGGTGCCGCAGCAGGTGCTGCAGCAGATGATTCAGGAGAAGGCCGAATTGACGGAGGCCGAGCGGGCCGGCATCACGGTCAGCGACGCCGAAGTGCGCGCGCAGATCATGGCCATCCCCGGACTTCAGGAGAACGGCCAGTTCATCGGCTACGAGCGCTACCGGCAGCTGCTCGCCCAGCAGAGGCCGCCCCTGCGCGAAGCAGAGTTCGAGCGGAATGTCCGCGACAGCCTGATGCTCGACAAGTTCCGCGCCGGGCTGACCGAATGGATGTCGTTGTCGGACGCCGAGCTCGAGCGTGAATACAAGCGGCGCAACGAAAAGGTCACTCTCGACGTCGTCTCGGTGATGGCGGACAACTTCAAGACGGAGGTGACGCCGACCGACGCCGAGATTTCAGGGCATTTCGACAAGAACAAAGAGACCTACCGGATTCCGGATCGGCGGCGAATCAAGTTCGTGCGGGTCAATCCTGCCGAGCTCGCCACGAAGATCAAAGTGTCGAAGGAAGACATCGAGCGCAACTACAACGCGCAGCTCGGCAAGTACACGACGCCCGAACAGATTCGCGCGAGCCATGTCCTGCTGACGACCGAGGGCAAAGACGACGCCGCGGTGCGCGCGCAGGCCGAGCAGGTGCTGAAAGAGGCGAAATCCGGCGGCGACTTCGCGGCGCTCGCGAAGAAATATTCCCAGGACGAGAGCAACGCGCAGCAGGGCGGCGATCTCGACTATTTCACCCGCGGCAGGATGGTGGCGGCTTTCGACACCGCGGCGTTTGCGCTCGCTCCTGGCGAAATCAGCGATCTCGTGAAGACCGAGTTCGGGTATCACATCATCAAGATGACCGATCGCAAGCCGGCCATCGTGCGGCCTGTCTCGGATCCTGACGTCTACAAGGAGATCGAGTCGCAGCTGCTGCGCGACCAGGCGGAGGCGCAGGCGGCTGAGCATGCGGAGGCGCTCGTCGCGGAAGCGAAGACGCCCGCGGCGCTCGACACGGCGGCCGCAACCCGCGGTCTCAGAATCGAAGAGTCGGGGTTCTTTTCCCGCGGCGGAATGATCGAGGGCCTTGGCCCGCAGTCGCCCGTTTCGACAGCCGCGTTCGATCTGGCGGAAAACACCGTCAGCCAGCCGATTGCCGGACCCACCGGGCGCATCGTGTTTTACGTGTCGGGGAAGCAGGACTCGTACCTGCCGAAGCTCGACGAGGTGCGGAGCCGGGTGCGCGATGACGTCATTCAGGAACGCGCGATGGCGCTGGCAAAACAGCGCGCCGACACCGTCGCCGGACAACTGAAGTCGGCGCCGAACTTCCAGGCAGCCGCGAAGGCGGCCGGACTCGAAGCCGTCACGACGAATCCCCTGTCGCGCGATGCGGTCATTCCGAACATCGGGCGCAGCCCCGAGATCGAAGCGATCGCGTTTTCGTCTCCAGTGGGGGCGGTGACCGCGGCGATTCCCACGCCTCAAGGGGCGGCGATCGTGAAGATCGCGTCGCGTCAGGACGTTTCACCGGCTGACTACGCGATGGCGAAGGAGAAATTCCAGCTCGAGATGCTCAGCGAGCGGCGGGCGCGGTTCTATCAGGCCTACATGGAAAAGGCGCGCGCGAAGATGAAGATCGACGTCGACCCCGAAGCGCTCAAGCGCGCCATCGGCTAAGCCCTCGAGTCCCACCGCAGGGACGCGGAGGCGCAGAGGTTCTCTTTCTTCCTGAAAAGATTCTCTGCGTCCCCGCGCCTCTGCGGTGAGACTATCTGCAAGAAACTGAATGGCATCAGCGCCAGCGGCTCTCCGGGATTGAAGAGCCTCGCCGGAGCCATCAGCAGCGCCAGCGCGCGGCGCTCGGCAGTCCGCATCCCGGCGATCATCGACAGCACCGACTCCATCCGACGGTCGTTTCCCGACCCGCTCAGCTCCTCGATCAGCAGCTCCGCCAGCGTGCGCCGCGGCGGATAGGTCACGATTTCCACTTCGGTCTCCGGGGAGATCCCGGCGCGCTCTTTGGCGAGCGCGATGGCGCGATCGAGCCCTCCGAGGGCGTCCACGAGGCCTTGCCCTTGCGCCTGCGCGCCGGTCCAGACGCGTCCACGGGCGAGCTGATCGACGCGCTCGACGGGCATTTTTCGCGACGTCGCCACCTTCTGGATGAACCCCTGGTAGAACGCGCGAATCTGCTCGCGCAGCTTTTCGCGCTCCGCGTCGGTAAACCGGTGCTCAGGGGATTCGATGGTGGCATTGCGGCCCATTGAGACGACTTCAATGTTGGCGCCAAGCTTTTCGTAGATTCCGCCGGTGACGAACTTGCCGCCGTAAATACCAATAGACCCGGTCAGCGTCGCAGGTTGCGCGACGATCAGCGGCGCGGCCATGGCCACGTAATAGCCGCCCGAGGCGGCCAGATCGGACATCGACGCGACAAGCGGCCGGTCGGGATTTTCGTTGCGCGTCACCATCAGCTCGCGCCAGATCACGTCCGAGGCGACGCTCGATCCGCCGGGGCTGTCGACGCGAACCACGATGGCGCGCACGCCGCGATCCGCGCGGGCGGATCGAATCGCCTTGACGAGCCGCTGGGATCCTGACACTTCGCCATTGAGCGGATCGAACCCGCTGTCGCCGGATGCGATGATGCCGCTGATGTAAACGACGGCGACGCGCGGCGCGCCGCGGGGCAGCGTGCGCGCGCGGCTGCGCCCGTACGCCTCACCTTCCACAGTGCCATTCGTGCTCACCGCGCCGTGATCGTCGAGCTGGTCTTCGTACGCCAGCGTGTCCACGAGTCCGGCGCTGAGCGCCTTGTCGGCGACGAAGGGGCCCTCGTCGATCAAAGCGCGTACGTCTTCGACTTTTTTCTTCCGCCCTTCGGCGATCGCCTTGACGAGCTGCTCGTACATGTCGCGCGTCATCGACTCCGTCATCTCCCTGTGCGCGGGAGTAAAGGTGGTGTCGGTGAGCTGATTCGGCGCGGTCTTGTAGTCGCCGATTTTCTCGAAGTCCGCCTGCGCGCCAACCTTGTCGAGCGTCCCCTTGAGAAACACTTGATAGGTCGCAACGCCGGTGACGTCGAGGGCGCTCGTCGGCACGAGATAAATCTTGTCGGTGGCGCTCGCGAGGTAGTACTCCCGCTCGCCGGCGTATTCCAGATAGGCGGAAATGCGTTTTCCCGACTTCTTGAAATCGAGGATCGCGTCGCGGATCTCCTGCACCTTGCCCCAGTACGGAGATTCGATCGGCGTTGGAACGATCAGCACGGAGGTGATGCGCCGATCGTCCTTGGCGCGCCGGAGCGCATCGACATAGCTGCGGACGGTCTGCGCGCGGGCGCCGCCGGTGACCTGCCCGAGCACGTCGTTGGGCGGCGATTCGACGAGCTCACCGCCGATGCGCAGAATCAGCGTCGAGTTGTCTGGGTACCGACGGTCCGCGGCTGACCAGCATCCACGCGCCGATCACGGCCACGACGCCGACCACAACAAAGAGAACGACGAGGCTGAGAAAGAACTTGAGCAGGCGGCGCTGGGCCATGGCAGGACTCCTTAGGGATCAGATTACATGAAGATATGGGTTCAGCCGGACCTCCAGCTTTAGCCGGACCGCCTCCGACCCTGTATAATGTCTCTTCCTGCTCAGCACTATCTCCACTGCGGAAGTGGCGGAACTGGCAGACGCGCTAGCCTCAGGAGCTAGTGGGCGCAAGCTCATCGGGGTTCAAATCCCCGCTTCCGCACCATCTTTCAATTCAATAAGTTAGCTGGATTTTCTGGGGTCACGTTTCGAGGCCGCTTGGTCTGCCTCGGAAGTCACTTTGTGCGAATCGTGTGCGAATAGGTTCCTTCGAGTTTCGCCAAGGCGCGCGCGAGGCGGACTGGCGTGCTCTGCAGATACTTGCTCGTCGTCGTGATGTCGGCGTGCCCGAGGAACATCTGGACGTCGTGCAGATCGGCCGACGATTCGAGCAGTCGGCTCGCAAACTCGCGCCGCAGATCGTGCACATGGAGACCCACCGCTTGAAAGGCCGCGCGTGATTCCGGCGTCAGCTTGCCGCGGGTCGGATCGGCGTGTGACCGTGCGCCCCCAGGACCGCGTCTTCCCACTGGCGGCGAATACTCTTGACCTGCGCGCCCGTTTGTCGCCGAACACATACGCGTGACGCCGGATGCTCCTTGCCGTCGACGCGTGCCGGCGCATGCTCAGTTCGGCGCGCAGTCGATCCCCGATCGGAATCATTCGCATCTCGCCCGACTTCGTCTTCGTCGCCGGCAGGAGCAGCCACCGGGCCTCGTTCTTCTCATCGTGTCGGATCTGCGACCACTGCAACGACAAGACCTCGCCGATGCGGCACCCTGTCGAGAGCGCCGCCACGAGCACCGCTCGGAGATAGGCATCGGCGTGATCGAGGAGCCGTTGTTCTTCGTTGTGTTCCTCCCCTGCCGCATCGAGTCGCCGCGTGCGCGCATACTCGATGCTCCGGTCAATCTTCACGACCGTGACCGGTCCCCGCTTGAACGGCGTATCGAGAAGGAAGCCCTCGCCGATCGCCCAATTGAAGAGATGGCGCACTCGTGAGAGCAGCCGATTGATGCCGGTCTCGCCGCCTTTAGCTCCAGGGCGGCTCCGGCCCGCCGCCAGCTCGGCCCGCCGCCAGGCGCGCACCGCTTCGATGTCGGCTTTCGTGATGGCGTCGATTGGCTTCTCCTCGAGTTTCACCGTCGTGCCATGCGCGGCCGGTATCTCGGCCCGGCGCGCGAGCGCGATGAGCACCTCCATCATGCGTGTGCCCCGAGGCCGACGTGTGGGTCTTCGGACATGCCGCTCGAGATACTGGTCACACACGTCGCCGAACGTCAGCCGCACATCGGGTTCAGTCGGCATCGGGGGCGCCGCATCGGGATCAACGAACGTGCCGGTCGCGCAATGTTTACCGGTCTTTCGACAGTAGGGGTCGCCATATCGGCGTCACTCAGAAGGGTCGGCGCCGCCCTTCCCGTATACTCGGGGCAGCCATTTGGCCCTTAACCCCGGCACACGCCTTGGCCGGTCCAAATCCTTTCCTCCCTCGGGGCCGGGGGTATGGGCGAGGTGTATCGCGCCCGCGATACGAAGCTGAAGCGTCAAGTCGCCATCAAGATTCTTCCATCGTCTCTCGAAGCCGACTCCGACCGCCTGGCCCGCTTTCAGCGCGAAGCGGAAATACTCGCCTCGCTGAATCATCGAACATCGCCGCGATCTATGGGCTGGAAGAGACTGGCGGGTGTCCGCGCTCTGGTCCTGGAGCTGGTCGAAGGACCAACGCTGGCCGATCGGATCGCGCAGGGCACTATTCCACTCGATGAGGCGTTGCCCATCGCACACCAGATCGCCGAGGCGCTCGAAGCGCGCACGAGCACGGGATCTCCACCGCGATTTGAAGCCGGCGAACATCAAGGTCAGACCGGACGAACGTCAAGGTCTTGGACTTCGGGTTGGCCAAGGCGATGGACCCTGTCGGCCTCGGCCGATGCGACCAAGTCACCGACTATCACGACCCCGGCCATGACCCGGCGTCGGCATGATCTCGGGACTGCTGCGTACATGAGCCCCGAACAGGCGCGAGGGAAACCGTCGGTCGGCGTAGCGACATGTGGGCCTTCGGCGTGATTTTGTTCGAAATGCTGGCGGGTCATCGGCTCTTCGACGGCGACACCGTTTCAGACACGATCGCGTACGTACTGAAGAGCGAGCCCGACTGGATCAGATTACCGGCTGATACACCGCCTCCTATCCGTCGCTTGCTGCGACGCTGCCTTGAGAAGGTCATCAACGACGCATTGACTCCGCGGCCGATGCTCGGCTCGAGATTGAAGACGCGCGGGACTCTCCTCCTACGGAGTCGGCACCAATCGGCAGGCCGTCACGACGGGTCGCGGTAGTAGCTGCAGCACTGACCGGGGGCGCTCTCATAGGTGGGTTGGCGATGTGGGCCCCCACGAGGACGTCGCCACAGTCAACTCCTCTTCTGGCGCGCTTCTCGATCACCTTACCGTCAGCGATGCTGGCTGGCCCCGATCGCGATCTGGCATTGTCTCCCGACGGAAAACTGTTGGTATACCCAGGGGCGACGGAGCCATTAGGTGCTGGAGTCGGTGGCGGACCCTGGGCGGTCCGCGCTCTCGACGCGCTCGACGCGCGCGCGCTCGCAGGGATCACTCGCGGGCGGACTCCATTTCTTTCCAGCCGACGGCCGGTGGTTGGGATTCTTCCAGAGCAACGAACTCATATAAGTCTTCTGCTCGATGAGCTTCTCGGTGCCCCGGTGCAAGAGGCCGATATGCGGATCGACGCGCTCGACGATCTCGCCGTCAAGTTCGAGCACCAGGCGCAGCACGCCGTGCGCGGCCGGATGCTGCGGACCGAAATTGATGGTGAAATTGCGCTCGGCTGCTTCCGCCATGTCTGCCTCTAGGCTGACGCCGTGACGGCCGCCCTCGCCTTTTCGGCGGTGCGCGCGTTGAAACGTTCGTAATTCACGACCGCACGGTCGTGCTGGCCCTCGCCGATGAGATCAACACCGTCGTGGCCACGGACATTAGATCTCACGGTCTTGCCGTTCACGGCGATACATTCGCAATCGACCGTGACCGTCAGGCCGGGCGGCGTCGCCGCGAGATGGCTGAAATTGACCCGCACGCCGAGGCTGCCTTCCCCGGGATCGAGATGCTTATTGAGCAATTCGGTGCAGCACCATTTGAACAATCCCACCATGTAACCGGTCGCGAACACCTTCGGCATCGCCTGAAACATCGGCGACTCCGGATAAAGGCCCGGAACGGTGTGGCGGTCGCCGACCTTGAACGACAGGCGATGTGTGAGACCAGGCTTCAGTGTGCTTTGCATCACGAGCCCTTGCCGCTTTCTCGTCGCCCGGGAGCGGATAATCGGCGCCTTCCCCATCCGAGAGAAAATCGAAATTGCGGAACTCCTGATTGAGCCGGACGGGCTCGTAGACGACGCGCTTTTGCTCGTCGTCATAGGCACCTCGACAAAACCGGTCAGCGGGAAATCCTTGCGCAACGGATAGCCCTCGAAACCATAATCCGTCAGCAGCCGGCGCATGTCCGGATGTCCGCCGAAAAGAATTCCGTAAAGGTCGTAGACCTCCCGCTCGAACCAGTCCGCGCCGATATAGACCCCGATGATCGAGGCGATCGGTGTCATCTCATCGGCTTCGATCTTCACGCGGATGCGGCTATTTTTTGCCGGCGAGAGCAGATGATAGACGACTCGAAGCGCTTCTGCCGTCCCGGCCAATCGACCGCCGTGACGTCGATAAAGCACGAGAACTGGCAGCGCGGATCGTCGCGCAGGAATGTCGCGACTTTCACGATTCGGCGGCGTTCGCCTGGATCGTCAATTCGCCAAAGGCGATCTGTGGCCGGATACGGCGCCTTTGAGCGCCGCCGTATGGTTTGACCGAGTTCCTCAAGCGTGGCGTGCATGATTCTTTTTACCGCTCGATCGTGCCGATCCGCCGGATTTTTTTCTGCAGCAGCATAACGCCATAGAGGAGCGCTTCGGCGGTCGGAGGACAACCGGGCACATAGATGTCCACCGGCACGATGCGGTCGCACCCGCGCACGACGGAATAGGAGTAATGGTAATACCCGCCGCCATTGGCGCAGCTTCCCATCGAGATGACGTAGCGCGGCTCCGGCATCTGGTCGTAAACCTTGCGCAAGGCCGGCGCCATCTTGTTGGTCAGCGTGCCGGCCACGATCATCACATCCGACTGGCGCGGTGACGCACGCGGCGGAAGCCAAAGCGCTCCGCGTCATAACGCAGCATGACATCTGCATCATCTCGACCGCGCAACAGGCGAGACCGAACGTCATCCACATCAGCGAGCCGGTGCGCGCCCAGGTGATGAGGTCGTCAGCCGCCGCGGTCAGAAAGCCTTTGTCTGCGAGTTCCGCGTTCAGGCCCGTGAAGAACGGGTCGGTCGCGCCAATCGGTTTACCGGTATTCGGATCGAGGATGCCCCTCGCGGCCGGCGCGACTGAAGCGGAGCGCGCGGGTGTCAGTCCCATTCCAGCGCTCCTTTTTTCCACTCATAGATAAACCCGATCGTGAGGACCGCAAGGAACACCATCATCGACCAATAGCCGAAGACTTCAAGTTCCCCGAACGCGACCGCCCAGGGAAACAGGAACGCCACTTCGAGATCGAAGATGATGAAAAAGATCGCCACCAGGTAGAAGCGAACATCGAATTTCATGCGCGCATCGTCGAACGCGTTGAACCCGCATTCGTAAGCGGAGAGCTTTTCCGGATCGGTTGCTTATAGGCCACGATAAACGGCGCGATGAGCAGGGCCAGACCCAGTCCGAGGGCCACGGCTATGAAAACGACGAGCGGAAGATAATCCTGTAACAGCTCGCTCATCGGTATCCTCGATAGCGCGAACCGGCTCGCTCACGCGGCGGAACTCCCGTCCATCACCGGCGGCCAAACCGGACGGCGCCCAGCACGAATTTTGCCCACAAATAACGGTGCGAAACGGCGACGCAGCGGGAACCGGCGAACCCTTACCGCAGTGCATAAAGTGTGGCAAGCGGGCCAATGGGTTGATGCGGCGATTTCAATTCGCTCCAGTTTAGGCCCAAGTTGAAACCTTGGCGTCAACCGACCGTCATAAAATCGGTGGAGCAATACGCGGAAGCCGAATTGCCATATGCACGCGGCCTATACCAGATTTCCCGTCATGAGCTCAGACTGCCGGATCTGGCGTTTCGCATGGCTACGGCCATGCTTTTGTTTTGTTGCATTGCAGTCCCGCTGACCGGCCGACCGGGCACATGCGGGATGCGGAGCTTTCGAGCCAGAAGAAACAAACCGGAAGCCCGCACCGAGCCGCGCAGAAGAAGAAAGCCGGCCTGCCCCCGCGCGAAAATTTCACACTTGCTGAACAAAATGTCGCGGCCATTCCCGAGATCCCCGACGCGCGTTTCTTCGCGGATTCTGAAGCCCCGTCATTGCGCGCAGCTGCCTGCCCTCCCCGGGCCTTGGCTCGCTCTCTCGAGCGGCGGCGCGGACGGCGCCTTCGGAGCGGGTGTGATCAGCGGGCTGACCGTATCCGGCAAGCGTCCGGATTTCGCGATGGTGACGGGTGTCAGCACGGGAGCGTTGATGGCGCCCTTCGTTTTTCTGGGTGCCAAATACGACGACCAGCCTGCGCGACGCCTATACGACGATAACAGCAGCAGACGTTTTTGAACTTGGCGGCAAGGGCGAAAGCTTTTTCGATACGTGGCCGCTCAGGGATTTGATCGCGAAACGTGTAACGCCCGAATTGCTCAACGATGTTGCGGCCGAACACCGCCGCGGCCGCCGTTTGCTGGTGCTGACCACCAATCTCGATGCCGAACGACCGGTGGCGTGGAACATGGGTGCGATCGCCGCCAAAGGGGACGACAAGGCGCTCAAGCTGTTCCGTGACATTCTACTCGCCGCCACCAGCATTCCCGGCGCATTTCCTCCAGTGCTGATCGAGGTCGAAGCGGGTAGCCGCAAATTCCAGGAAATGCACGCCGACGGAGGACTCAATAATCAGTTCTTCATCGCCCCCCAGTCGCTCCTTTTGAACACCAGCAGCTTTCGCCTGCCGCGACCGATCTCTATGTTGTCATCAACACGCTCACCCAGGAATTCAGGCCGACGGAGCGGGACACGGTTTCAATTCTCACGCGGGCGGTTTCAGTCGGCGTCAAGACGCTGACCCGCATCATGATCGACCAGGCTTTTGCTGCCGCCAAGCGCAGCGGAGCCGGATTTTACCTCGCTACCATCGATCCGGCGTTTGAAAACCCGAGCCGCGGGGCGTTCGATCCCGATTACATGAAGGCGCTTTTCGACTTCGGTTCCGAGCGGGCAAAAACTGGGTTAGCATTCCGCAATGAACCAAAAGGCTGACCGAACCAACCAATAACGGTTCGGCGAGAACATCATTCACTCGGGAGGGGCAATGACCACGATCAGATGGCCGGTCTTGATTGCCGTTGTCACCATCACGGGGCTTGTGGGCATCTCGCGGGCGCATGCGCAGGTCTCAAGCTTTGACGGCGGCTGGAGCGTTCTTGTCATTACCGACAAAGGCGACTGCGATCGCGCTTATCGCTACCCGGTGCGGATCCGGCGCGGAAAAGTCGGGCACAGCGATGCATCCAATACGTCGTTCAATATTGGCGGCCGGGTCGGCAATGGTGGGGCCGTGAAGGTTTTCGTCAGCCGCGGCGACAAGCGAGCCGACGGGATCGGGCGTCTGACACGGACCGGGGGCGGCGGTAAATGGACGTCGTCGCGCGGAGAATGTTCCGGACGCTGGACGGCCGAGCGCCGCGGCTGAGGTCTGCCGCCGCCCGAACTCGATTTCTCCACTATTTCTTGAATTCCGAACGGCCGGCCGGGACCGAAAATGGCCGACTGGCGGGAGCGACGGGACTCGAACCCGCGGCCTCCGGCGTGACAGGCCGGCGCTCTAACCAACTGAGCTACGCCCCCATTTTGCAGGGATAAGCCGACTTAAATGCCGGTCCCGGCCAAGTCAAGGCAAGGTCGTAGTTAGGCCCGTGAAACGGGGACATCCAGGGGGTCACCCTTAAAAACCCCTGTGGCCCAGGCAAAAATGACGTTCCCGACCCCTTCCGAATCGTCTAAACGCCACATTCTGTCGTGTTTCTTGACGCCGCCTGATGGCTTAAAAGGAGGGCCACCCCATGGCTGATGTCAAAAAGCCGGCGACTGCTCCACCGTCACGCTGAAGCATCTCGCGGCTCAGCTTGCCGAGGGGCACCAGCTTTCAAAGAAGCAAAGCGAAGCGATCCTGGGCGATCTCGTGACTGCGATCACCAGGCATTTGAAGAAGGGCGATCGCATCCGGTTTGCCGGCCTGGGCATTCTTCAGGTCCGCAAGCGCGCCGCGCGTATGGGACGCAATCCTGCGACCGGCGAGGCGATCCAGATCAAGGCGTCCAAGAAGGTTGCCTTCCGCGCCGCCAAGGAATTGAAGGAAGCCGTCTGACGGCACGCCGCTCCAGACGCGATCTTGTTTCATTGCCAAGACAAAAAATGCGCCGGCTTAACCGCCGGCGCGCTCCTTTTTATCGCTCGTGCAAACCCCGTTGCTTAGCAGCCGCCGGGAAACGGTGAAGATTGGTGGGCGGTGACGGGATCGAACCGCCGACATCCTGCGTGTAAAGCAGGCGCTCTACCAGCTCAGCTAACCGCCCTCGCCGCTCTCATATCGCCCGACCACCGGACCGGCAAGCGAGCGTAAGTATCCTGAAATCGAAACGGCGGCGCCTTGGCGCCGCCGTCA
>CAVXJF010000011.1:0-70866 GCA_963762055.1 Vicinamibacterales bacterium | reverse complement strand
GAAGAGGTCGGCAAAGCCACCGTTGGTGATCCACATCTTCTCGCCGGAGAGCACGAAGCTGCCGTCCGCCTGACGTACTGCGCGCGCCTTGGCGCTCAACGCGTCGGAGCCGGAGCCGGATTCGCTCAAGCAATAAGACCCAACCATCTCGCCGGACACAAGCTTCGGCAGATACTTCTGTTTCTGTTCTTCGGTGCCGAACATGAAGATCGGCGTGATGGTGAGATTGCCCTGGGCGCCCACAGTGGCGCCGAACGACGCGTATCGCGAGAGTTGCTCGGCGATCACGATGGCCGCGACCTTGTCGAGGTCGACGCCACCGTACGCTTCAGGAACGTTTGGTCCGAGCAGCCCGAGCGAGCCGCACTTGGCGAGCAGACTTCGATTGATCGCCCAGTCCTTCTGTTCGAGCTTTTCGGCAACGGGAAACACCTCGTTGTCGACGAACTCGGCCGCGGTCTGGCCAATGAGCTTATGTTCGTCGGTGAGCTTCTCCGGCGTCATCATGCTCCCCGGATCGGTTTCGTCGAGGATCCACGCGCCGCCTTTAATCGTCTGTTCAACACTCGTCGCCATGGTTATATCCTCTCGAAGATTCCGGCTGCGCCCATTCCGCCACCCACGCACATCGTCACCAGGCCGTAGCGAGAACCGCGCCGATGCATTTCGTAGATCAGCGAGGTCGTGAGCTTCGCGCCGGTGCATCCCAGCGGGTGCCCGAGCGCGATCGCGCCCCCATTGACGTTGAGCCGCTCCGGATCGATAGGCAGCTCCTTGAGGCAGGCGAGCACCTGCGCCGCGAAGGCCTCGTTCAATTCGATCAAATCAATTTGATCGAGCGTCAGCCCGGCCTGTTTGAGTGCTTTCCTGATCGCAGGCACCGGTCCGATGCCAAAGAGTTCCGGGGCAACCCCCGCGGTTGCGAACGTCACGAATCTGGCGAGTGGCTTCAAGCCATGCTCGGCCGCGTATCGGCAGACGTGACAATCACCGCTGACGCCCCGTCGCTTGTTTGCGACGAGTTGCCCGCCGTCACCGATCCCTCTGCGTGAAACGCGGGCTTCAGCTTTGCCAGCGCCTCGGGTGAGGTATCGCGGCGGGGGCCTTCGTCCACGGCGAAGGTGAGCTCACGCGTTTTCGGCTTGCCGCCGTTGCTCGTCGGCTCGACCATCTTCACAGTCAGCGGAACGATTTCGTCGTTGAAACGTCCGCTGTCGATTGCCGCGACAGCGCGCTGGTGGCTTCGCAGCGCGAACGCATCCTGTTGTGCACGCGTGATTCCGGACGCGTGCGCATGGTTTTCGGCGACGAGGCCCATATCAGATAGACGTCCGGGTAGGTCTCAACCAGCGTCGGATTCGGCGACACCTTGTTCCCGCCCATCGGCACCATGCTCATCGACTCGGTGCCGCCGCCAATCACCACCTGCGCCTGGCCGAGCATGATTCGCTCAGCGCCGTAAGCGATGGCTTGAAGACCGGAGGAACAGAATCGATTGACCGTGACGGCCGACGCGGTGATCGGCACACCGGCCCGGAGGCTCGCAATGCGCGCGACGTTGAGACCCTGTTCCCCCTCCGGCATCGCACACCCGAGAATCACGTCGTCGATGTCGGCCGGGTCGAGGCCTTGCGCCCGCCGCAGCGCCTCTGCGATCACGACCGAGGCCATGTCGTCGGGTCGCATGACATTGAGCGTCCCTTTCGGAGCGCGGCCGACGGCGGTGCGGACAGCGGAAACGATTACTGCGTCTTTCATGAGTAGTCACCCAGGAGATCTTCGACGGCCTCGCCCACTTCAGCCGTCTTGCCCTCGAACAAATGATTGGCATCGGGAATCACGACCAGCTCTTTTGGCTCTTTGAGCTCGCTGTAAAAGCGCCGGACGTCTTTGATCGAGACGAGCTCGTCTTCTTCGCCGTGAATGAGGAATTTCGATTTATCGCTCTGCCTCACCGCCGCAAAGTCGTATCGGTCGACGGCAGCAGCGACACCGAGGAGCAGCGTCACTCGCGGATCTCCGCCCCGACGGTCAACGCGACCCATGAACCAAACGACATTCCTGCGGCCCAGAGCGGCAATCCCGCGAAACGGTCCTCCACGAACGCGAGCCCCGCGCGAAAATCTTCCATCTCGCCAGGACCTGCGTCGAAGCTTCCGGCACTGCGACCCACACCACGGAAGTTGAAGCGGAGTACCGGCAACGCCGATCCGCGCCAACGCTTTGGCGCTCTGATACACCGCTTTCGTGTGCATCGTCCCGCCAAACTGTGGATGCGGATGCGCGACGACGGCTGCGGCGCGCGGCTCACCCGCGGGCACGTCCATCAACGCTTCCAGCGGGCCCTGCGGACCGGGAATCTCACGCAGAAATGCGCTCGGCATCTGCTCCAATCTCATTCGCAAAGGCGCTGACGAGCCGCGCAAACTCCGCTGCCTTCGTCATCGATCCGATGTGGCCCGTGGCGGCCAGACGGTGATAGCGCGCATGTGGCCAGAGCGCGAGGTACTTCCGGGTGAGCTCCGGTGCAACGATTCGATCGAGGTGCTCCTCGCCGGTGACGACGAGCGCCGGGATGTGGACGGCAGACGCATCCGAGAACTTGTAGGTTTCGATCCACCGCACGCGACGCGCCATCCGTGACGGAGAGACTCTCGTCACCAGCGCGCGGCGTAGCGCCGACGTCATGAAACGTACACGGGCGCCGGTCCGGAGAGCCGCGCGAACTTCCGGAAACAGCCGCATCGGCGAGGTCACCGCGAAGACTGGTGCAAGTAATACGGGCGCCCGCATGTAGAACCTCACTCGCGCATCTGGTTGCCACCCAGGGGGCAACGCGGAGACCATCACGAGGCCGCGCACCCGATGTGGGTATCGGCACGCGAACTCGGTTGCAATCAACCCGCTGTACCAGACGCCGATGAGAATCGCCTGCTGAACGTTCGCGCGTTGCAGCGCGTCTTCGACTTGCTGCAGGTATGCGTCGAAACCGGCGCGCTCGTCGACAGCGGCACCGCTGGTCGGCTCATCGCCAAGCGAGAACGACAGCACGCGACAATGCTTCGCCAGCTCGTCGACGGTCGGCGTCATCCATTCCCAGCGGCCTTGAACGCCGGGAATGAGCACGACGGGAGCTCCGGAACCGCGGTCAATCATCAATTTCTCAGCGGTTTTCCTGTTTTCAACGTGTGCTGGATGCGCTCCAGCGTCTTGCGTTGGCCGAGAAGGCTCAAAAACGCCTCCCGCTCCAGGTCGAGCAGATACTGTTCGCTTACGGTCGTCGCATGCGGCAAGTCACCGCCGGCGAAGATGTGGGCCACCTTCCGGGCAATGACGGCGTCGTGATCCGAGGCCCGTCCCGAGCGCCACGCCAAGTGCACGCCCAGGTGCAGCGCGGCACGGAGGGAAGCGCCGCCAACCGGAATCGCCAGACGAGGTGACGGTTTGTGATAACCGTCGCGCACGCGGTCGAGGGCACGCGCCTTGGCATCGGCGATGAGGCGTTCGCGGTTCATCGAGAACGCGTCGGTTGCCGATAGGTACCCGATCCTGAACGCGTCCGGCCCGCTCGTCGAAACGCGAGCGAGGGCGACGGTTTCAAATGCTTTCTGAACGTGCGGCAGCGGATCGCTCTTTGGCGTGGCCAGTGCGCTCATCGCGCGCACCGTCATCTCCTTGGTGCCGCCGCCTGCGGGGATGAGGCCCACGCCCACCTCCACCAGCCCGAGATATGTTTCAGCGGCGGCCTGGACGCGATCGGCATGCAGCGCGATCTCGGCGCCGCCGCCAAGTGTCAAGCCGGCGGGCGCGACGACGACCGGCACGTCGGCATACCGCAAGCCCATCATCGCCTGCTGAAAGGCGCGAACCATCATGTCGAGCTCGTCCCAGTTGCCTTCCTGCGCCTCGAGCAGGGACAATGCCGCAGCGCCTGCCACCATCGGAGCCGCGAAGCTGGTTCCCTCCGCCCTTGGTACAGCCCGCCAGGAAAGGTCGAGGTGACGCAGACTGCGGGTGCGGCGATGTCGACCACCGCGCCGTAGTTGGAGAACGTCGCGAAGTGGTCATCGCGCTCAGTGTGGAAGCACTGGGGCGGTGTCGGCGCGAGACCTCCGGCAATCCATCGAAGTCCGCAATTCCCGATACAGTGATGACCTCGTCGTAGGCTGCCGGCGTAAAAGTCCCGGCATCGGCGGCAGAGTTGCCGGCGGCGGCGACGACCGTCACGCCCCTCTTGACGAGACGGCAGATGCGCTGGTGAACCTTGTCCTGTTGGGGCCCACCAAATTTCACGCGCGGCCCGCCTTGGAATTGCTCGCGGCATGGCCCTATGACGTTGTCAGCGCCGGCCAGGCTGAGGTTCGCGATCTGATCTTGCGGTTCGCTCGCGCTGTACTCAAGGCCGCACAGCAGCGCTGAGTCCATGACAAAGCCGCTTGGGTCGGCTACGCGGACTGCCCAGATGCGTGCCCCGGGCGCCACGCCGACAATGCCGATCGCGTTGTCGATGGCGGCCGCAAATCCGGCCACCATTGTGCCGTGGCCGCACGGTCGTGGTATCCGCGATCCGCCGCCGGGCCGCGGACGCAATCGACGCCGCCGACGACGTTGAGGTCGGGCGGTACAGGTGGACGCCGCCGTCGAGAATGGCGATGTCGGCATCCACGCGCCGGTCGTCTATCCCGTTGATGGAGGCGGTGACGCTGAGGGGCGCTTTGACGCGGCGCATGGCGGCGGTAATGAACTGCGGAGGTTGTCCGGGAATTGGAGGGGGTGCACCCCCCTCCGGCCGCGTGAGGAGGATCCGCGGGCGCGGAATGCGACCCGCGACGCCGTCCGCAGTAACCTGCTGAACGTCCACGTCGGCCTCCAGCAGCGTGATCTGACGCGCAGTCACGTTTGCCGTGAAGGCATTGGCAACCTCCGTAAACACCTGCTCCGTGACAATCCCGTAATTTGCCGCCACGGTGGCCGGATTGGCGCCCGCGAAGACGTCGACGATGACCTGCGTGGCCGGTGGGGACTGCGCGCGCGCGACGGCCGGCGCGAACGTCAGGCCTGCCAACATCAGGACTTGAACCAGTCTTCGCATACTACTCCTCTAGCCTCACGCGAGGCCTTGGTCACAATGGAAACGGCCAGCTCGGATTCGCAGCTCGAGGGTTACGCTGCGTGAATGGGAGGGTCACGAGCACCCGGATATCGATGTATCGCTCTCAACGTCAAGCTGCGCCCGCAGGTGACGTGTCCTGGCAGAGGCATTCCAATAGCGCTGGGGACCAACAGCGCACTAAAGCAGCCGACCGCTCGGTTCGGGCGATTAGTCACCGTCCGAGATGGATTGAGCGGCCTATCGTGCAGCAACCGGTGTCAATTGCGTAAGGACGCAGAGCCACCGTCCGTCCACCTTCCGGTACACGTCGGTCACCCACTCGTCGGCACTGATTCGCTGCCCTCTGAAGTGACCCGTGTTCCGCCCGCGCGCGGTGACCACAGCGACGTCACCATAAACCCTCACGCGGCCGACGTCCTTCGTCATCGTGTCGTGGCTCAGCTCTCCGCTCTCGATCACGTGCAAGATGCGCGAGCCCGGAACCACCCCACCCTCGGGTGTGATCAGAACCCAGTCGTCGGCAACACATGCGCTGATGCGCAGGACGTCATTCGAGACCATCGCTCGGTTGAAGTCCTCCTCGACCCCCGCAAGTTCGGTTGCGAGAGTATCCGCCATGGAGTCGGGTGTCAGTGAGTTGGTGTTCATGTCATCGAGTATTGGACAGGCAAGTCAACGCCGTCTTGTAAGGAACTGACCTGCCTTTGTAAGCCCCTCGATGCTACGCTGGCGAGGACGATGGCCCACCGATGTGACTCACAGACGCCGCGCCCTCGCGCACACGTGACGCGACACACCTCGGCGCTTGGACGCTGGGAGTTGGCGACGGCGCCGCCTGCTGAGGCATTGCGCCCCTTCGCTCGCGAGTATGTGGGGTGGAGCGAACAGGTGTGGGCGCCGCTGTGCCGCCGCGAGCTGCCCACGGAGGAGGCACCTCTCATCATCAACTTCGGCGCCCCGTTTCGTCTGTTCGCGCCAGGCGACTCCCGTCGTCATCTCGATCTCGCCAGCTTCGTCACCGGCGCCTATGACACCTATCAGCTCGTCGAATCGGTCGGAGCATCCAGCGGCGTCCAGGTCAATTTCACCCTTCTTGGCATCCGCCTCCTCGTGGGCCGGCCAATCGAAGACATGAAAAATCGTGCGTTTGCGCCGGAAGAGATCTTCGGCGCGTTCGCTCGCGAGCTGACCCATCGCCTGTATGACGCCACGTCGTGGGACGCGCGCTTCGAGTGCCTCGACCACGCCCTCGCGATGCGTATGAGCGACCCGCTGGACGTGCCCGCGGGTGTGCGTTGCGCGTGGCACCGGCTGGTTGCGTCGGGCGGGCGGTCGAGCATCGCCTCCATCGTGCAGGAGGTTGGCTGGAGTCAGAGGCACTTCATCGCACAGTTCAAACACGAAATCGGCGTCTCGCCGAAGGTCTTCGCCCGCATGCTGCGATTCGGACGCGTCGTCCGTGCGATTCGTGCCGGCCAGACCGCCGATCTCGCAGACCTCGCCGTCGCGTCCGGCTATTACGATCAGTCGCACCTCAATCGTGACGTGCGCGAGTTCGCGGGCACGACGCCTCGGGAACTGCTGGACAGTCTGCTCCCCGACCGCGGGGGCTTCGCCGTCTAGGTCAATTTCTGTCCAAGCGTCGCCAAATGCCGCAGCTTGTCCGGATTGCGCACCACGTAGAGCGCCCGGATGAGGTCGCCTTCAATCTCGAACGCCGCCGTTTGCACCACTCCCTCGGGGGCCTCCACGATGACACCCGGCAGGCCGTTGACGGTCGCAAAGCGCAGCCTGAAGTCGTCGCGCCACCACGCATCTTCGCGTTTGCGCGTGACGTCAACGAGGAACTGCGCTACGCGATCGGCGCCGACGATCGCACTCGGCGCCGCCCGTACCTTGCCGCCGCCGTCCGTCACCACGCGCACGTCGCTGGCGAGCAGCTGCGTTAGTGCATTGAGATCGCCCGACTGGGTGGCCGCAGCAAATGCGGACAGCAGCTGCGCATGCTTGGCTTCGATCTCGCCCGAGCGCGCCGGCGGCACGGTCGCGCCGCGTGGTCGCGCTGCCAGCACGTGCGCGCGTGCACGGACGGCAAGCTGCCGGCACGCCTCCTCACTCCGCTCCAGGCCCGAGGCCACTTCGCTGAACGAGAAATCGAACACGTCGTGCAGCAGGAAGGCCGCTCGCTCGAGCGGCGACAGGCGGTCGAGCGTCAGGAGGAGCGCGATGGACAGATCCTCGGCCAACTCCGTCCGGCTGTCGGGCGCGAGCGCTGCCGTGTCGAGCACCGGCTCCGGTAGCCATTCACCGACGTACTCCTCACGCCGTCGGCGCGCCGACGTCAGGATGTCGAGGCAAATTCGCGTCGTCGTGGTCATGAGAAACGCTCTGGGTTCCGAGATTTTGTTGCGGTCGGTCCCGTGCCAGCGCAAGTACGTCTCCTGCACCGCGTCCTCGGCATCAGCCATCGACCCCAGCATTCGGTATGCAAGACCGAGTAGGCGCTGACGGTATAGCTCGAAGCTCGCGGCGGGATTCGACATAGTTCTCGTGGAGGTCAGGCAGTGCGACGGGAGCGGGCGAGAGCGAGCCCACCGAGGGCCATGCCGATCAGCCCCACCATCATAGCGACGACACCGCCGCCTAGCCCGTTGCCGGTGCCGAGACCTCCGTCGGCAGTCGCCACGACCAGCCCACCGATGATTAGGCCGATCGGCCCTAGCACCAGGGCGACGATGGCCCCGCGTCGCCCGTTGCCGGAACCGATACGGCGAACGGAGCCGGCCAGAGCCAGCCCACCGATCACTGCCCCAATCAGCGCCACCACGGCGGCCGTTGAGGCCGCGATCCGTTCGGGAGTGAAGGTGTACGCACTAACGGCGGGCGGCTGGTCCGATACCTGTGCGGCCGTTGAGGCAAGTCCTGCTCCCCCGACCAGGGCGACCGCGGCAAGCAGGTGCGTGATTCGGGAAACCATCCGTGTCCATCTGGTCATGTCGCTCCTCGTCTCCATTGTTAGACGGGATAGGGCTTCGGAATGTGACATGGCTCGTCCGGCTCAAGCCGGACACTGACCTTGATCGCACGTACAGATTGCGGAGGGCCGCCGCGCGATGCGGCCGGTGGATCCGTCTGCAAGGCAGCCGTAGTTTGTGCAGCGGTCGTTGACCGGAGCGCGAAGAGCGGTGGGCGACACCACCGACGCGATCGACGCAACCCAGATCGTAGGCATCTGCCGAGATGCGCGAGGCGGTGGCGGTTGGTGAAATCGCGCGCGAAGGCTGGGCTCCGGCTGCCGGCAGACGGATGCACCGGTCGCGTGGGTGGCGGCAACGGACTCATGGTTTGAGTCCGGGAGTCGATGAGTCCGGGAGTCGATGAGTCCAGAGTCGCGAGTCGAGTCCACGAGTCGTCAGAGTCGAAAGTTCCGGGAGTCGGCCGCCGGTGCCGTCCGGCTAAAGCCGGACACTACGTTCACAGATTGCGGAGGGCCGCCGCGCGATGCGGCCGGTGGATCCGTCTGCAAGGCAGCCGTATTTTGTGCAGCGGTCGTTGACCGGAGCGCGACGAGCGGTGGGCGACACCACCGGCGCGATCGACGCAACCACGACCGTATGCATCTGCCGAGATGCGCGAGGCGGTGGCGGTTGGTGAAATTGCGCGCGAAGGCTGGGCTCCGGCTGCCGGCAGACGGATGCACCGGTCGCGTGGGTGGCGGCAACGGACTCATGGTTTGAGTCCGGGAGTCGATGAGTCCAGGAGTCGCATGAGTCCAGAGACGTCGTCAGAGTCGAAAGTTCCGGGAGTCGGGACACGATCCGGAAGCGGCAGACTTCACAGATGCGGAGGGCCGCCGCGCGATGCGGCCGGTGGATCCGTCTGCAAGGCACCGATCGGCGCGGATCGTTGATCCGGACAGCTAAGCCCCGACGCGATGGACGCAACCACGACCGTACGTTGACCGAAGATGTGCGAGGCGGTGGCGGTCGCGAATGCGCGCGAAGGCGGGCTCTGGCTGCCGCAGACGGATGCACCGGTCGCGTGGGTGGCGGCGACGGCTAGTGCGCTCGTCCCTGTGCGCTTCATAGAATGACAGCCCGCTTACGCCCTGCCTTGGACTCGTCCTCCGTTCTCGGCGCATTCGTGAGCTGGCGATCCACAACAAGGGTGTGAACGTGCAGGCGACGGACGACGAGGTCGTCGATGGCAAGCGAACGCACGCGTCCGCGCCTGAGTGCCAGAGCACCGATAGCCAGCCGACCAATCGCGAGGGCGCCATATGCGGTGGCTCCCACCGCCAGTGCACCGAGCGCCACGGCGGCTGCGGCCGCCGCCAGCGTCGACTGGACATCCTTGCGTTTTTCAAGGTCCATGTGACGGACTCCTTCACCTTATGACGGATGAAACGCGGAAAGTGTGACATAGCAAAGATGTCAACGCCACCCTCGATGTGACACAGAATTGGGCGAATGGCTGTCGCGGATCCAGCTCAAGTGCTGATCGTCGGCGCGGGCCCAACCGGTCTGGTTCTGGCGCTGTGGCTCACACGACTGGGGGTTCGGGTCAGGATCGTCGATCAGGCAGCGGAGCCGGCGAAGACGTCGCGCGCAGTCGCCGTGCAGGCCCGCACGCTCGAGTTCTATCGTCAGGTCGGGCTGGCGGATACCGTCATCGCACGTGGGCGTGAAGTGTCAGCTGCCAATCTGTGGGTCTCCGGCCGCCAGGTTGCGCGCGCGGTGTTCGGACCGATGGGCAGCGGCATCAGCCCGTACCCCTATGCGTTCATCTTTCCGCAGGACGAGCACGAGCGGCTGCTGATCGATCGGTTGAGCGACGCCGGAGTAGAGGTCGAGCGGGAGACGGAATTCGTCGGACTCGAGGAACGCGACCAGGGCATCATGGCGCGGCTTCAGCGTGCAGGCGGTCGCGTCCACTTCTGCGAAGCGGCGTTCGTCGCCGGCTGCGACGGCGCTCACTCGCGTCTCCGCGAGGTGTTATCGATCGGTTTTGCGGGCGGGACCTACGAGCACCTCTTCTACGTCGCCGATGTCGAGGCGCACGGACCGGCGATGAACGGCGACATCCACGTCGCGCTCGACCGTACTGACTTCCTCGCCGTGTTCCCTCTGGCGGACGCACATCGCGCGCGCCTCGTCGGAACCGTGCGACAGGAGGCGGAGGCAGCCCGGCGCGAAAGCCTGACCTGGCGCGAAAGCCTGACCTGGGATGATGTCAGCACGCGCGTGATCGAGTGGATGCGCATCGACGTCGAGCGCGTGAACTGGTTCTCGACCTATCACGTGCACCATCGAGTCGCCGACCGCTTCCGCAGCGGACGCGCGTTCCTCCTGGGCGATGCAGCGCACATCCATAGTCCTGTCGGCGGGCAGGGTATGAACACCGGCATCGGTGATGCGGTGAATCTCGCATGGAAGCTCGCCGCGGTTCTGCGCCGGCGCGCTGGCGCGCCAATTCTCGACACATACGAGCCGGAGCGCATCGCCTTTGCACGACGGCTGGTGGCGACGACAGACCAGGCCTTTACCGGAGTGTCGAGCTCCTCCGTCACCGCGCGCACGCTGCGATTGCATGCCGTGCCAGCGCTGTTGCCAAAGCTGCTGACGATTCCGGCGTTCCGTCGCCTTGCATTTCGAACGATCTCGCAGACGGCGATCCACTATCGCGGGAGCACACTGAGTGAAGGGCGGGCCGGCCGTGTTCGCGGCGGCGATCGGCTGCCATGGGTACCTCTCGATACGTCGGCTCGCGGCGCAGACAACTTTACGCCGCTGACCTCACTCGAGTGGCAAGTGCACATTTACGGCAATGCGGCCCCGGAGATCCGTGCGGAATGCGCCGAGCGCCACCTCGCGCTGCACGAGTTCGGCTGGCAACCGGCGATGGAGCGCGCCGGTCTTCAGCGAGACGCTCTCTATCTTGTGCGGCCGGATGGTTATGTCGCGCTTGCGGCACCGGAACAGCCGGCGCCGAGGCTGACCGCCTACCTCCAGGCGCGCGCGATTCGCTGTTGAGCATGGGGATCGAGCGGCGTTACTTCCGGTGCTCCAGAATGTACACAATCCAGATCGGCGCGAAGGGTGACGTGCACCCCTTCGGCACGGGGTAGTCCTTGAGAACTTCCAGCTTGTTGCCGATTGCGATCGCGCGCTTGCGCAACTGTGGGTAATCGACAGCGATCTTGACCATGCAATAGTTCATCGGTTCCTGCGTTCGGAACGGCGCGGCCTTCATCCTCTTCTCGATTGTGTCGAGCAACGCCTCCGGGTCGTTTTCCTCGAGCTGCCCGGCCATCAGCGTCCAACCGGCCCGGGCTATGTACTCATCCTTCGAGGCTGCCCATTTCCTACAAAGCTCGCCTTTGAACGGCAGCGCCTTGATCACGTTCTTCACGAACCAGTCGGTCGTCGTGTAGTAGCTCAATTCCTTCGCCAGCTCCTCGACTTCAGGTTGGGTAAGCTGCTTCGGATCCATGATCAGGGTCGCCAGATTCATGGCGTCGATGTTTCCGGATTTCCACAGCGCCAGCGCCAGTTGGTGGTCGCGTTTGATTTTTCCGGCAAGGCCGCGAAGCTTGCCGAGATTCACGCCGAACTGATTTTCGCCCGCGCCATGCCTCGCGTTTACGGCGCGCATCTTCGGATGCTCCCACGCCTTGAGTTGTTTCATCACGCTTTGCAGATCCACGCGCGTACCCCCTGCGGTTCGTAGGACGTTATCATGGCCACTTTGGTCGAGCGACTCGTGCACTAGAGAGCGTTTTTCAGAATGCTGTGGGTAGTCGGTTCCCCGTTCCTGTTCCGCGTTCCAAGGGTTCGAGGTGGGCGGCGGATTCAGTACGCCATCATTTCTCAAAAAAAAGAGGCGCGTCGGCATCCAGGCGCTACCGCGAACGAGGAACGAGGAACAGGAACTCTGGAACCGACGCGCGTTTTTCACAACGCCGGTAATACAGCGTTGTGAAAAACGGTCTAGACCTGTGGAATGAAGTGTTGACACTTGTAGCTCTCGCACCTAGCATCCCCAGCTGAATGGCGCGCGACCTCGATCTCGTCGTGCTCTTTGAGCACCCTGAGTGGCAAAAGCCACTGTTTGCCGCGCTCGAGCGGCGGGGCATCGCCTTCGAGCCCTTTGATCTGAAGCGGGCGGCATTCAGCAACGTCGATGTTCCGACAGCGGATGTGTACTTCAACCAGGCGAGCCCGAGCGCCTACGTCCGCGGGAACACCCGTGCCGTGCCCCTGGCCCTCGCGTATATGCGAACGCTCGAGCGCCTCGGCGCGCGCGTGCTGAACGGCGCCGACGTGTTCGCCCTCGAGTTGAGCAAGAGCGCTCAGGCGACGTTGCTGCGCACGCTCGGCATCGACACTCCGCATTCGATCACGTTCAACGACGTTGCTGCGCTCGGCGGCTATGCTGACTCGGTTCACTGGCCGGCTATCCTCAAGCCCGACCAGGGTGGCAGCGGCGCACGCATACACGTCGTAGAGTCGCTGGCCCACGTCGAGTCGATCTTTGCCGCCGATCCCAACGCGTGGCAGCCCGACAATCTGTTTCTGTTGCAGGAGTACCTGCCCCACGATCCCGAGCAGGGCATCGTCCGACTCGAGTTCCTGGGCGGCGAGCTGCTCTATGCGATGCGGGTGAAAACGCACGGTCGCTTCAACCTGTGTCCCTCGCCCGTCTGCAATCCGGAAGACGGCGACGGCGTATGCGAAGTCCCGGCGCCAGAGGCCATTGCCGCGCCGCCGGTAGAGTTCTATCCGTACCGCGACGTGCCGCGGGAGGCTGTCGAGACGGCAGCGGCGATCGTGAGAGCGGCCAGGTTGGACGTCGGCGGAATCGAGTACCTGGAAACGCCTGACGGTCGGCGCGTGTTCTACGACATCAACGCAAACTCGAACCTGCGCCCTGCGATCGCAGAAGCATTCGGCTTCGATCCGTTCGACCGTGTCGTCACGTTCCTGTCGCGCGAGGTGGAGAAGAGCCGGAGGGTTGTATGACTGTTCGCGTGCTTCGATGCGTGGGGCTCGTCGTTTTGTGTTCATCGTTCACAGCCGCGGGCCAGCAGCCGCCACCCGCCGCGCCCGCCGGGGTGATCGCGCCCGACCAGAAACTGCCGCCGCACATCCGGAAGCTGACGGGGTTTGGTGAACGGGCCGAGTTTTCACTGGACAGCACACGAGTGCTTTTTCTCTCCAAGACCTTCGGCGACGCCATGGAGATCGATCTGGCCACCGGCGTCATTCGCAACCTGACCGCGCACTTTCCGCACCACGGTTTCACGCGCGCGCTCTATCTGGCGAATGGCCACATCCTGTTGTCGGGCCCGACCGAGTTCAACCCTGCCAACATCGGTGCGGCGCGTAGCAATTGCTGGCTGTTCGTGCTCGACCCCGCCGCCAACGCCCGCCCTCAGCCTCTGGGCGTCAAAGCGGCGGAAGGTCCGGTGCCCTCCCGCAAGAGGATGCACATCGCCTGGTCGTACCGGGCGGCGCAGTTTCCGGGAGGCGACATGCCGGCCGGATCATCTCAGATGCACGAAGCCGACATCGTGTATGAGAAGGGAGTGCCGACGTTGGCCAATCGGCGGAAGATCCTCGACAGTCGCGATCTTCCCTTCACAGCCACCCTGGAGCCGCAGAACTACCGTCCGTCCGAGGAGCGGGAACTGATCTTCAGCGCCTACGACTACCAGCAGACGGAAGTCTTTGGCGTGGACCTGACGACGGGCAAGCTCACGAATTATTCGAACGGGCCGGGCGTGTATGACGAGCCGGAAGGCATCTTTCCGTCCGGCGAGTTCACGACTGTCGAGTCGGACAAGCACAACCCGGCAGGAAAGGGTTTTGACCGCGCTGACATCCACAAACTGAAACTCGATGGCACCGGTACGATGGAACGTCTCACGTACTTTGCCGACGTCCCCACGTATCGTGCGTCAAATCCTGTGGTCAGCGACGACGGGCGCTACATGGCGTTTCAGATGGGGCGGTCGGGAGTGGCGGCGGGTATCGGATACGGACTCTTCCTGTACGACTTCACAAAGGCGCCGGCCAGCGGTTCCCGATGACCAGTCATTTTGCCGTGCCCGGGGCCAAGGAGCGACAGTTCGTTCAGCGACCTTGACGTTCGTCCAGCGATCTGTTGACACGGCGATCGCCGAGCACTAGTGTGTGACTCGAGCTGCGCTCCCAGCCGTCGCGTGCGCGCTGGCGGCGCCTTACCCGGCCCTTGCGCCTTTCAGGAGTCCTCCGATGTCCGTGTTCGACAAATCAACAGACGAAGACGAGAAGCAGTGGTACGAGTTTCCCGACATCATCGGCGGGCCGAAGCTGTTTCGGGGACGCAACGTGCTGCGTGAGAAGAACCTGCACGACACTGAGGAGCCGGCGCTCGAAACCTCGTCTGAACCCGCCCCGGGCGATGCTCGCAGCTCGCGCACGAGCGACGGGACCTACAACGACCTGACCTGTCCGCGCATGGGCAGCACCGGCATGCGGTTCGGACGCAACGTCCCGCTCAGCGAGACCTTTCCCGACACCGCGAACATGATGAATCCCAGCCCCCGTCGAGTGAGCCTGGAGCTCCTGACGCGGACCACGTTTCAGGAGGCGACGATCTTGAATGTGATCGCCGGCGCCTGGATCCAGTTCATGGTGCACGACTGGTTCATGCACAAGAAGGGGGCCTGGTCGCATACGCACGACATCCCGCTCGACGCGGGCGACACCTGGCACGAGCAGCCGATGCGTGTGCCGAAGACACCGGCCGACCCGCCGAAGGTGGCTGGATCCACACGTCCTCCGGCCTATATCAATGAGAACACGCATTGGTGGGACGGCTCCGCGACCTACGGCAGCTCGGCGTCAACGCAGGCATCGCTGCGGGCCGGACGTGAGGGCAAGGTGCTCGTGAGCCCGAGTGGACGGCTCGGTGTCGATCCGGTGACGGGTAGGGAAATCACCGGCTTCACCGAGAACGGCTGGGTGGGTGTGAGCCTGTTGCACGCGCTCTTCGCGCTCGAGCACAACGCGATTTGCGACGCGCTGAAGAAGCACAATCCGCTCTGGGACGACGAGCGGCTGTTCCAGCAGGCGCGTCTGGTGAACGCGGCGCTGCTCGCGAAGATCCATACGGTCGAATGGTCCACGTCGATCCTTCCGAATGCGGTCGCGTCCACCGGCCTGCGCGCCAACTGGTTCGGCCTCTTCGATAAGCTCCCGACGATCTTCCCCGGGCTGGAGGACCTTGACATCCTGCGTGGCATCCCCGGGTCGCCGACCGACCATCACGGCGCGCCGTACTCGCTTACCGAGGAGTTCGTGTCGGTCTACCGTATGCACACCCTGATGCCCGACCACTTCACGTTCCGCTCGGCTGACACCGGTAGTGAGCTCGCGCAGTTTGAGCTCCCTGAGCTGTCGGGACGCCGCGGTGTCGATGTCCTGGCACGGTTCAACCCGGCGGATCTCTTCTACTCGCTCGGGATCGCGCATCCGGGCGCGATACGGCTGCACAACTATCCGAAGTCGCTGCAGAATCTGGTGCAGGACAACGGCGAGCGCTTCGACCTCGGCGCCGTGGACATCCTGCGCGATCGGGAGCGAGGCGTGCCCCGCTACAACCAGTTCCTCCGTTTGCTCCACAAACCCGCCGTCCGCAGTTTCGACGAGATCAGCGACGTGCCTGCGTGGTGCGGGGAGATCCGCCGGGTCTACGATGACGATCTCGAGAAGGTGGACACGATGGTTGGCCTGATGTGCGAGCCGTTGCCGACGGGATTCGGGTTCAGTGACACCGCATTCAGGATCTTCCTCCTCATGGCCTCGCGGCGGCTGAAGAGCGACCGGTTCCTGTCGAAAGATTTCCGCGCCGAGGTCTACACCAAGCAAGGGATGGACTGGGTGAACGAGACGACGATGATGGACGTGATCGCGCGTCATTTCCCGTCGCTCGCCGAGCCCATGAAAGGGCTGGACAGCGCGTTCAAGCCGTGGGCGAAGAAAGGGACGGGAGCGCGGGATTCATGACGACATGGGCGTCTTTCCGCTTTCCGTAGGGTTCCGACTCCTCAGGAGCGCATGTGCCAACTATCACCAACTACGACGGCGGAATCGTCACCACCCCACAGCAGCACGTTCATCCGAAGACGGTCGAGGAGCTCCGGACGATTCTGCGTGACCGGGACACGTACCCGGGTCCCGTGCGCGCGATGGGCAGCAATCACTCGCTCACTCCGTGTGCCTCGTCCACCGGCACCATCGTCAGCATGGACGGCTTCGACAGGATTCTGAAGATCGACACGGCAAAAAACACCCTCACGGCGCAGGCCGGCGTGCAGCTAATCGATGCCGCTGCCGTTCTGCGCAAGAAGAATCTGCAGTTCATGCTGAACATCGAAATCGGCAACCTGACACTCGGCTCGGCTGCCTGCTGTCACACGAAGGACGCTCTCGACGGCGTCGAACTGGGACAGGTCAACTCGTACGTGACCGGTATCAAATGGGTGAGTCCGTCAGGCGAGCTGCTGGAGGCGTCAGAGACCACGAATCCGGAGCTGCTGCCGTACATCCGCGCCAGCTATGGCCTCGCTGGCATCGTCTACGAAGTGACGTTGAAGGTGAAGCCGCTCGAGATCATCAGCTTCGGCTACGACGTGCACGACGTCGCCGACCTCACCGACGCGATCATCAAGAAAGCGATCTCGTCCAACCAGAGCATCGTGCTGTGGACGGTTGGTGACGACGTCGTGATTCAGTCGCGGAACAGGGCGAAGAAGCTGAGGCACGAGTTCCTGGCCGACGCCAGGGAGTTCGGCTGGAACTTCCTTGCCGCATACCTGGGACGCGGGATCCGCGAGCGCTTCGGCGGCTCTGTCGTCGGGAAGGGAAAGGAACGGCTCGGGTCCGGTCTTGAGCTGGGTTTCTACCGTCTGCTGGGCGCCGCCGGCGGGTTCACGTTGTACGCACCGGACAAGATGATTAACTACTCGAACACGCCGCAGTCAGCGCGGTACGCCTTCACGTTCTGGGCGTTTCCACGCGCCGCCTATGTCAAGAACCTGAAGGACTACGTGAAGTGGGCCGAGGACTACCACGAGCGCACGGGATTCCGCTGCAACATGCCGCTCGGCTCGTATTTCATCAGAAAGGATCGGAGCTCTCTGCTCTCGTACAGCTGGGACGGGGACATCATCTCGCTCGATCCCATTCACGCGCCCGGCGCCAACGAGCAGGAGGCGTGGGCGACGTTCCTCAAGGCGTTCAACGAGTGGGCGCACCAGCGCGACGGCGTTCCGCTGCTCAATCAGAGCCCGTTCGTGAAGAAGCAGCACGTCGTCTCGGCGTACGGGAATCGCTGGACGAAGCTCGCCGACTGGCTCAAGACCATCGATCCCAATCGGCGGATGGTGAACGAGTTCTTCGCTGCGCTCCTGCCATAACCTACGTCCCGTCTTGTCACTTCTATCGATAATCGATTATAGTCGCGCCGAATCAATATTCATCGTCGTGCCGGGTGCCATCGAACTGATGAGGGCTGTCCAATGATCCGATCCGTATCGCGGCGTGAATGGTTCAGGAACACCACCGCCGGGATGACCGGCCTGCTGGCGAGCGAGCGGCTCGTCCGCGGAGCGCAGGCCCCCACGCCTGCTTCGGGCGCCCTTGTCGATCCACGGGCGGCAATCAAGATCACCAGGCTCGAGATCATCCCGGTCAACACGTTGCGCACGATCTTCGTCAAGATGCACACCGACGCCGGCGTCGTCGGCATCGGTGAAGGGACGGTCGAGGGCCGCATCGGGACGGTCGTCGCCGCGATCAAGGAGCTCGAGCCGTACCTGATCGGCAAAGACCCGCGGCAGCCCGCCCACCACTGGCAGGCCATCTACCGCCAGGCCTTTTACCGCGGTGACATCGTCTTGACGAGCGCGCTCTCGGCTGTGGACATCGCGATGTGGGACATCAAAGGCAAGGCGCTCGGCGTGCCCGTCTATGAGCTGCTCGGCGGACCGACGCGCGACCGCCTCCGCGTCTACGGACAGGCGGAGAACGCCGAAGCGGCGCGCGGGGTCATGGCCGAGGGCTACACCTCGATGAAGACCAGCGTGAACAACAGCCGCGGCCGGCCCTCGCGCTACTCCGAGAATCCCGATTTCATCGACGGCTTCGTCGAAAAGGTCGCGGCGATCCGCGAGGTCGTCGGGCCGAAGTTCGACCTCGGCATCGAGATGCACGCCGACCACTCGCCGCAGGTGGCGATGGTGATCATCAAGGCGCTCGAGAAGTTCCAGCCCTGGTTCTTCGAGGAACCGATCCAGCACCAGAATCTGCCGCTGATGGCGGACATGGCCAAGAAGACACACATCCCGTTCGCGACCGGCGAGCGGTTGGTGACGAAGTGGCAGTTCCGCGACCTGCTCAACCTGGGAGCGGCCCAGTTCCTGCAGCCCGACATCACGCACTGCGGCGGGATCACCGAATTGAAGGCGATCGCGACGCTGGCCGAGGCCTACTACGCCGCGATGCTGCCGCATTCCCGCGAGGGCATCGTCGGCACGGTGGCGTCGATGCACGTGTGCGCGACCATCCCGAACTTCCTCGCGCACGAACTGCCGAGCCTCCAGGCCGCACCGAAGGACGGCGTGGCCCGCAGTTATCTCGGCCGGAGTTACATCAAGAAGCCGCTGACGATGACCGCCGGCCATGTCGTCATCAAGGGCAACTTCGACGGGCCGGGCCTCGGCATCGAGCTCGACGACAACCTGATCGAAAACGAACGACACGCACCCGAGTGGGAATTCCCGACGCGATCGGACAGCTTCGATGGCTCGGTACTGGATCACTAATGCGAACACTGATTCTCGCCCTCCTGTTTTTTGCGCAAGCGCAGACGTATCCGCCGCCGTATCCGCGCCCCGGCACCACGAAAATAATGGAGAACGACCGTTTGGTGGTCTGGGATGTCTCGTGGCTGAAGCAAGCCTATCCCGTGCATCGCCACGTCTACGACTACGCGGGCGTCTACTACACCAGCGGGGATCGCATCATCGTGTCGGAGCAGGGCAAGCGATCGCCAACGACGTCCGTCGCGTGGGATACCTTTGTCCTACCGCGAGGGATCACGCACAGCGAGGAAGGCGCGAGCGACCAGCCGCTCCGCGGTGTGTTCCTGGAGTTCAAGGAGCCTCAACCCCTCGGCGCCGCCGACGCGCGCACGAGCCCGCCGGCATTTCCCGGGATCTCAGGCAAGCAGCTCCGCGACGGCGACCGCGTGACGATATGGGAGCTCGCGCCGGCGCCAGGGCCCTCCGGGCCGCCGCACCTCCACGCGCGCGACGCCGTGATTGTCGCCTTCACGAAACTGAAGCCGCGCGTGACGTTCGTGGAGCGCGGAACCGTCCACAACGATGACGAGACCAGCGGCGCCGATCGCGTCTTTGCGTTCGAAGTGAAGTAGGCAAATGAAGACATTATTCGCTTGTGCGCGTCCCATCGTCGCTCTGTCGTTCCTCGCGGCGTGGAATCTTGCCAGCGTGCATCAGGCTGCGGTCGTGGTGGCCCAGTCGGCCGGCAACCGCACAATCGCCGGCGAGCTCATCGTCGAGCCGCCAACTCTGATCAATCTCGGGTTCGAGTGGTTCATCCAGGGCGATGACAACCGCAACGCTTCGGTGGCCGTCGCCTACCGTAAGCAGGGGGCCGCGCAGTGGCAGATGGCGCTGCCGCTGCTGCGTCTGCAGGGCGAGCGGATTTCTGCGAACGAACGGATGGACGTGATCTCGCCGAACATGTTCGCGGGAAGCATTCTCGATCTCGAGCCGGGCACTGCATACGACGTCCGGCTGACGTTGAGCGATCCCGACGGCGTGTCCGGCGAGACGATCAGGAACGTGACCGTGCGCACCCGCCCCGAGCCCGTGCCTCACGCCGGCGGCCGCGTGTTTCACGTGTATCCGCCCGGGTTCTCCGGAGCCAGGCAGGAGCCCGCGTTCGAGGGCCTGATGTGCGCATACAACCTCACATGCGCGGGCACCGACTGGGCTACCGCCGGTCGTCCACGCGTCAAGGCCGGCGACACCATCCTCGTCCACGCGGGGCTCTACAAATACAACCGGCACGAATATACGAACAATCCCGCTGTCAACCGCACGCAGCCGCTGGACGGCACCTACTACCTCACGGCTGACGGCACGCCGGAAATGCCCATCGTCATCAAGGCGGCCGGCGATGGCGAAGCCATCTTCGACGGCAACGGAAACTTCGCCGTCTTCGACGTCAGGGCTGCCGATTACACGTACTTCGAGGGACTGACCATCCGCAACGCCGAGTACGGGATCCTCGCCGGCACCCAGTTTCTGCTGGGTGCGACGGGACTCACCGTCAAGCGGTCACGCTTCGAGCAGGTGGGATCCGGCATTTTCACGAACTGGTCGGGCTCCAGCAACTTTTACATCGCCGACAGCACCTTCATCGGGCGCAACGATCCGGATCACGTCATCGGGTGGTCGGGAGAGTTCTGGGCGCCCTTCAACGGCGTCGACGGCCAGAAATTTCCGCCCGCGATGGCGTCGTACGTGGCGATCAAGCTTTACGGTCCGGGCCATGTGGTCGCCTACAACTACGTTGCGAACTTCCATGATGGCGTTAACGTGGAGGTCTACGGCAATCCGGATGGGTCGGCTGCGATCGACGGCCCGAAGTACCCGCCCAGGGAGTACTTCGATCGCCGGCCGGTCGCGATCGACTTCTACAACAACTACATGACGAACTTTCACGACAATCCCTTCGAGACCGACGGCGGGATGCACAACATCCGCGTCATGCGCAACATGATGATCAACTCCGCCTCGCACGCGTTCTGCAATCAGCCCGCGGTCGGCGGTCCCGTGTACTGGATCAGGAACGTCGCTTATCACCTGCCCGGCGGATCGAGCCGTCTCACCGGCGGGTCGGCGGGCGTGCTTCTGTACAACAACACGATCCTGTCGGAGACCTCGGCGAACGGTACGTCGAACACACACTGGAGAAATAATCTGTTTCTGGGCCAGAATTCGGCCCCTGCCATCTTCAGCGTGAACACGTATACCAACTACACCTCGTCTGATCACAACGGCTTTCGTCCGAACCCTGGAGTGGCCAGCTCGTTTCACTGGAACTCGCCGCCCTTCACAGTTGCGGCCGATTTTGCGCCGCTTGCCGCGGGGGGCAGGGGCGGCGGCGCCGGCGCCGGTGGCGCGGCCGGTTTGCGTCTGGAACAGCGGCAGTTTCCGACGCTGGCGGCGTACAGCCAGGCGACCGGCCAGGATCGGCACAGCGTGCTCGTCGATTACGACATCTTCGTGAATGTGCCGAAGCTCGACGCGCAGGATCGCAAGACGGTCCAGCGCGTCTACAAAGCGGAGGATTTCGATTTTCGATTAAAGAACGGGTCCGCGGCGGTGGATCGAGGCACGCCGCTCGCGGGGATTACCGATGGCTTCAGCGGGAAGGCGCCGGATCTGGGTGCGCTTGAAGTGGGACAACCATTGCCTCACTACGGGCCGAGATAAGTCATGAAGAGAATCGCGATCGTTTTCCTTCTTGCCGCCGTGCTGGCACCGGCCGCCGGCGCACAGCGCGCATCCCGGCCGGCCGCCGACTGGATCGCGACGCTCGAGTCGCCCGAGCGCGTCGGTGGGCTCAAAATACCCGAGGTCGTCGCCGCCATGAAGCTCGGCGCCGGAGACGTCGTCGCCGATCTTGGGGCCGGGTCGGGGCTGTTCGTCGTTCCGCTGTCCAGCGCGGTGGGCGCCACGGGAAAGGTGCTGGCGGTGGAGATCGATCGCGACTTCTTCCCGCACATCCAGCAGAAGGCGAAAGCGGCGGGCGTGACCAACGTCCAGACGATCGCCGGCGAGCCGGTCGATCCGAAGCTGCCGGAGGTGGTGGACGTCGCGCTGCTGCACGACGTCCTGCACCACGTCGAAAACCCGGCAGCCTATATCAAGGGCCTCGCGAAATACCTCAAGCCTACGACACGCATTGTCATCGTCGACTACCTGGCGAAGCAGGGGCCGCATCGCGACGATCCGTCGCTGCAGGTTGGAAAGGAAGAGGCGGCGAAACTGCTGGCGTCCATCGGCTTCAAGCCCCTGGACGACGTCGCGCTTTTTCCGGACAAGTACTTCGTGATTTACCGCAGGTAGCGCTCCGTCCGCTTGCAGAAAAGCAGTCGCGCGCGCCCGGGCTCGAGTGGCCTATGCCGAAACTGCATCATGCGCTGTTCACGCTGGCCCTTGCCGGCATCGCTTCGATGCTCGCCGCACCGGTCACGGCGCAGCAGGCGCGGCCACAAGGCCCATGCGACATTTACGCAGCAGCGGGAACTCCCTGCGTCACCGCGCACTCGACGGTGCGATCGTTGTCGTCGCGCTATGGCGGCCCGCTCTATCAGGTGAAGCGCGCCGACGGACGGCTGCTGGATATCGGCGTCATCGCCGGAGGCTTCGCCGATGCGGCGGCGCAGGATCGTTTCTGCGCGGGCGCGCTGTGTTACATCAACCGCATCTACGACCAGTCGGGCAAGGGCAATGACTTGATGCAGGCGCCGCCGGGCCCGTTTTATCCCGGCCCGGACAAGGGCGCCTTCGACACTCAGCCCATCGCCGACATGGCGCCCATCACCATCGGCGGCGGCCACAAAGCCTATGGCGTTTACATCATGCCGGGCATGGGTTTCCGCAACAACAATGCCCGCGACCTGCCGATCGACGACGAGCCCGCCGGCATCCATGCGGTGGTGGACGGCGAGCATTATTCCAACGGCTGCTGCTTCAACTACGGAAATGCCTCGACCAACGGACTGGCGGTGGGCACCGGCACGATGGAGAGCGTCTACTTCGGCACCTCCACCGTGTGGGGCAGTGGCTCGGGCACTGGTCCGTGGATCATGTCGGACATGGAGGCGGGGCTCTTCTCCGGCTACAACGCTCGCGTCAACGAAGCGAACCCCACAATCAAGTGGCGCTTCGTGACCGGCGTGTTCGCCGGCGGCGGCCGCAATTTCTGGGAGCTGAAAGGCGGCAACGCGCAGCAAGGCGGTTTGCAGACCTTCTATGCCGGCGTGCGTCCTGGTTCCAAGGACAACAGCGCCTATTACCCGATGCACAAGAAGGGCGCCATTCAGATGGGCAATGGCGGCGACAATGGCAATGGCTCGGCCGGCACTTTCTATGAAGGAGTGATGACGGCAGGCCATCCCGGCGACGGCGTCGCCGACAAGGTGCAAGCCAATATCGTGGCGGCGAAATACGATGTCGCGCGCCTCACACAGACGCGGCTCACCAGCTTCACGCCGAATGCGGTCAAGGAAGTCACCGCGAGTTTCGCCAACACGAGCGCGGCGGCGATGGAAAATGTGCGCCTCACCGTCTCGCTGCCTGCCGGCTGGACGGCGCGAGCCTCCGGCCCCGCTACTTTTGCGTCGGTGGCGCCCGGCGCATCCGTGCGCGCCACTTTCCAGGTTACCGCCCCGGCCCGCGCCAACATGGGCTACCTGACGCTGCGCGCCGCATGGAATGGCGGCGCCGATGTGAGCCAGCAACGGGTGCGGAGCGTTGAGCCGGTGAAGCTGAATGAGGTGCGCTTCGCTTCCGGCGGTAATGCCACCGACCAGTTCATCGAGCTTTACAACGCGGGCTCCACTCCGGTGGACATCTCGGGCTGGCGGCTGATCAATACCCGCACGTGGTCGGCGCCGGTGACGCTGGCGATCATTCCAGCCGGCACGAGGATCGCGCCGAGCTCGCATTACCTGCTGGGCCTTGCCAATTCCGGCCTCGCGGCGCCGGCGGCGGCCGGCGCCACCACCGTCAATCTGCGCAGCACCACGGACCTTTCACCCGGTGCGGAGATCGTCGTCGGCGGCGAGAGCCGCAGCGTGAAAAGTGTGGGCACCGCAGCCACGGCGCCGACCAAGGTGTTCATCAATGTCTCGACCGGGCCCTGGCTGGATTTCCCCGCCGGCACGACGAACCTGCCGGTGCACAGCGCCGCGGGTTTCGCCGTCGGCGAGAAGATCAGCATCGACCTGGGCGGCGACACCGAGATCGCCACTGTGACTTCGGTAGGCAAGGCCGCGACCCAGACCACGCTTGCGGCCTCTACCACTCCGGGCGCCACCAACATCAAGCTGACGGCGCTCGCCGATGTCAGCGCCGGCGATACGCTGACCATCAGCACCGGCCAGCGCATGGAGCGGGCAGTGGTCGCCTCGGTCGGCACCGCGGGACCGCAAGGCACCGGCGTCACTCTGACGGCGCCGCTCAAACTTCCGCATACCTCCGGTGTCGATGTCTGGGGCCGCGGCACCGGCATTTCCTTCACCCCTGCCACGCGCTTTGCCCATCGCAGCGGCGATGCGGTGCAGGCGCTGGGCAGCGGCGTGGTGCTCGACCGCCCGCTGTCACGTGCACACGCGTACGGCGCGCCAGTGCAATATCGAGGCGTGGCCAATGAGGGCTATCAGGGTCCGGCGCCGCACGCGTGGTTCGGCAGCACGCTTTTCATCACTGGCGGCGCCATCGCGTTGACCGACGCGTCCGGCGCGGTGGTGATGGACGCGATCGTCTATGGCTCGCAACAGAGCAATTCCAGCGCGAGCGGCTACATCACCAGGCCGGACTTGGCGACGCTGGAAGGAGTGCAGCACCAGGGAGGCTGCATGGCCATCGTGCCCGGCGCCGGCTCGGGCCCCGCCACCGCCAACATCGCCGCCGCCGCCGCCGCACCCGGGGCGCCCAATCGCAGCATCGGCCGCTTCCCCGATGGTCATGATGCCGACAGTCTCTGCACCGACTTTGTGGTGCAACCCGTCACCACTCTGCCGGAAGGCGCTGCCGCCGGGGACACCAATATAAAGGTGGCCGGCGTGGCGGGGTTCGCGTCCGGCCAGACCGTGATGATCGGCAGCGGCCCGGACAGCGAAAGCGCCGTCATCGCGTCGGTCGGCACGGCGGGCAGCACTCGCGCGAGCGCGGCGACGCAGGTGGGAGACGCCGTCATCCCTGTCGCGGCCACCGGCGGCTTCGTCGTGGGCCAGTCGATCACCATCGACAGCGGCGCCAACCAGGAAACCGCCACCATCGCCTTGGTACAGGGCGGCCGCGGCGGCGCCCGTATCACCGTGACGGCGCCGCTCAAGATTGCCCATCCGTTAGGCACGCCGCTGGCGGGAAGCGGCATCACGCTCACGACGCCGCTCACCCGCGCCCATCCGCGTGGCGCGGTGGTGACGACGGATCTGCCGACGCCCGGCTCGGCGAACAAGTACTCGAACGCGCGCGCGGCCCGGTAACCTCTGATAGGAGTGCAGTCATGCTGAATCGTGTTGCGTCCCCTTCATCGCATCTTTGTTGTTGCCGCGTGCCTGATGTTCGTAGAGGCACTTGCCGTTCCGACCTCTGCTGCCGCGCAATCTCAATTCGTCTGCAATCAGGTGATCGGGCTCACCCTGACACGCGAGTGGTACCAGGCTGGATTCGAACAGGCGCCGGGCATCGCTGACGATCGCTGGCAGCTGAAAGCGCGGCAGAGCGGGTACATCACGGAGTGGTCGAACCCTAATAGTGATTTCTGGAATCAGGCGCCGCAATCGCCGTGTGCGAATGGCTCCGCCTCTCCGGATCACGTCGTGCTCACGGTGTTGAGCTGGAGGCCGCCGTGTTGCGCCACCCAGGCAGAGTGGGAAGCGCAGGTCGGCAAGGCCGTGGCGACATTGCGGTCGAAATATGCGGGCGTGAAACGCGTTGACCTGATGACCGTGATCCGCGGTCCGCGTAACCAAGGTTGTCCGTTACCCCCAGCGACCGACGAATACATCGCGATGCCCCAGGAGTTCGATGCCGCTCTCGCCGGTGTCGCCGCGAAGTTCCCCGGCCTGGTGTTTGTCGGACCCAAAGTCGAGGCCCCTCGTTGCGAGTCGTTCGTCGGGGGCGGTCCCCACTTGACGAAAGACGGCAACGCCGAAGTCGCGAAAGCGATCGCCGCCTATTTCGTCAATCAGAAGTAGGACCCATGCGAACCCCACTTGCCGCCATCGTGTCCGCGGCGATCGCGATCGTCTCTCTCGCGGCGCAGACTCCGGCGCCCGCTACGACCTCCTCTGCGCCGACCCCCCGTTACGACGTGAAGCGGACGAGCTCGCCCGTCACGATTGACGGCAAGCTGGACGACGCCGCATGGACAGGCGCATCGCCGGCCGTCACGCTTCAGTTCCTCTGGGATTCGCAGACCGGCGCCAAACAGGCAACTCGCGCGCGCGTCGTGTGGGACGCGCAGGCCTTCTACGTCGGCTTCGATGCCGACGACGCCGATATCAACGCCCGCTTCGAGCAGCGCGACGATCCGACGTACATGGACGACGCCGTGGAGATCTTCATCAATCCCGATCCGAAGCAGGAAGCCCACTATTACGGCTTCGAGATGAACGCGCGCGGCGTTCTGTACGACTATCTCAACTACAACAGCCGCACGCTCTTCAAACGCTGGGACGCGACAGGCGTGACAGATCGCGCGTCTCACTCCGCGGAACACTGAACAACCGGACCGACACCGATAAGGGCTGGAGTCTGGAGGCTGCGATTCCGTGGGCAAACTTCGAAGAGCTTTCCCGCCGTCCGCCCGCCGCCGGAACCGATCTGGAAGGCGAACTTCAACCGGTGGGACGGCGTTGCGGCCGGACTCGCCGCATGAGCATCTGGTCCGATCCGCAGAACGCTGAATCGTGGCCGCACGTGCCGTCGCGGTTCGGGGAGCTCGCGTTCGTAGACTGAGACCGCGCAAAAATTTCACAGGAGGTCCGATGGCTGTCTGGCGTGCCCGATCGTTCTGGCTGGCGGCGGCGGTATGCGGACTCGCGGGATGGACGATCTCCTCGCAGCGTGTTCCACCGCTGTCCGCACAGGCCGCGGCGCAAACCGACACCCGTCCCAACGTCGTCGTCATGCTCGTGGATGATATGGGCTGGTCGGACATCGCGCCGTTCGGGGGCGAAATTGCGACTCCGAACCTGGACGGGCTCGCGGCGCGCGGCGTGCGCTTCGCGCAGTTCTACGCGACGCCCCGCTGCTCGCCGACGCGCGCGAGCCTGCTGACCGGCTTGTATTCGCACCAGGCGGGCATGGGCCATCTCGACAACGTGGTCCGCCCCGGATCGATCGGCACCACCGGACGCCTCAACGACCAGTCCGTGACGATGGCCGAAGTGCTTCGCGATGCCGGCTATCTCACGGCGATGTCCGGCAAGTGGCACCTTGGTCAGGACAACGGCACGGCCCCGTGGCAACGCGGCTTCGATCGCACCCTGAGTCTGCGCGCCGGCGGCATGTACTTTCCGAACCAGAACTACACGGGGGGCGACAACGCCCTCACGAGCCGCGCGCAGGAGCCGTTGTTTCTGAACGGCACCGCGACGCCGCGCGACGCCGACGTGTTCGGCAAGAACTGGTACGCGACCTACCTCTGGCCGGAGTTCGGACTGAAGTTCATCGACGAGGCGCGCCAGGCGAACAAACCGTTCTTCCTCTACCTGCCGTTCAACGCACCGCACTTCCCGCTGATGGCGCCAGCTGACCTGATCGCCAAGTACCGCGGCAAATACAAGGCCGGCTGGGATCGGATGCGGCAGGAGCGCTACCAGCGGCAAGTGCGCATGAGGCTGATCGATGCGAAATGGCCGTTGAGTCCGCGGGAAGCGGATACGCCGGCCTGGGATTCGCTCTCTGATGAAATGAAAGACCGTTTCGACCACCAGATGGCGGTGTACGCCGCGATGGTGGAGGCGATCGACACCGGAGTCGGCACGCTCGTGAAGGGCCTCCAGGCGCGCGGCGCGCTCGATAATACGATGTTTCTCTTCATGTCGGATAACGGCGCCAACGCTGAGGCCGGGCCGGCCGGCCGCTTCAATGGCGACCCGCCGGGCGGTCCGAACTCGGACCTGTACCTCGGCATGAACTGGGCGGCCGTCGGGAGCACGCCCTTCCGCCGGTTCAAGCACTTCACCCATGAAGGCGGGATCTCGTCACCGCTCATCGTGCACTGGCCCAGAGCGATCGCAGCGAACCGGCGCGGCGCGATCGAGCAGCAGCCCGCGCATCTCATCGACATCATGCCGACGGTGACCGCGGCGACTGGCGCGAAATATCCGAGCGAGTACAAGGGCCACGCGATTCATCCGATGGAAGGTGTCAATCTGCGGCCGGCGCTGGACGGCCGTCCGCTCAAGCGCCCGCGATCGCTTTTCTGGGAGCACGAAGGCAACCGCGCGGTGCGTTCCGGCAACTGGAAGATCGTGTCCGTGTTTCCCAACGACTGGGAGCTCTACGACATCGCCGCCGATCGCGTCGAGCGCAACAACGTCGCCGCCCAGCATCCCGATGTCGTCAAGTCGCTCGCGGCCGAGTGGGACGCGTGGGCCAAGCGGACGAACGTCGATCCATGGACAGGGCCGACGCGCCTGCCGTGGGGCGACAACGCACCGGGCCGTGGCGGTGCGGGAGGGCAGGGCGGGCGGGGAGGGCAGTAGCGCGGAACGCGCCGAAGCGTGGAAGTGAGCAGACTCAGTCCGAGCTACGCCGCCCACGCTTCGTTCCGTTCGACTACATGAAGCCGTGGCCCGGCGGTCGAGCCGCTCGATAATCGAGCTATGCGCGTTGTCGTCATTGGGGGTTCGGGGCACATCGGTTCGTACCTGGTGCCGAGGCTCGTCGGTTGCGGATACGAGACCGTCTGCGTCTCGCGGCGTCAGAGGCAGCCGTATTTTGTCGATGACCACTGGGCGATGGTCGACCATGCCGTCATCGATCGGGCCGTGGAAGAACAGCGAGGGCAATTCGGCGAACGGATCGCGGCGCTCCGCCCCAACGTCGTGATCGACCTGACGTGCTACACGCTCGACAGCGCCGTGCAGTTATCGAATGCGCTTGCCGGTCGCGTCGATCACCTGATTCATTGCGGCACAATCTGGGTGCACGGTCCGAGCGTGGAGGTGCCGACGACCGAGGACGCTCCACGGCGGCCGTTCGGCGACTACGGCTGCCGCAAGGCCAGCATCGAACGGTACCTGCTCGACGAGGCGGTCGCTGGGCGACTGCCCGCGACCGTGCTCCACCCTGGTCACCTGGTCGGCTCCGGCTGGTCGCCGATTAACCCCGCTGGGAATTTCAATCCGCGTGTGTTCGACGATCTCTCGCACGGACGGCCTGTTCGCCTCCCGAACTTCGGTTTGGAGACGCTGCATCATGTGCACGCAGACGATTGCGCGCAGGCGTTTGAACGAGCGGTGGAACAACGGGACGTGGCCATCGGCGAAAGCTTTCACGTCGTGTCGCCCGCGGCGTTGACCTTTCGCGGGTATGCCGAAGGCATGGCCGCCTGGTACGGGGTCGAGGCGCACCTCGAATTCCTCCCCTATGACGAATGGCTCGTCGGCGTGTCCGACCGCGACGCCGCCGTGACGCTGGATCACCTACGCCACTCGCCGAACTGCAGCATCGCGAAGGCGCGCAGCCGGCTGAACTATGCGCCACGCTATAGTTCGCTGGCCGCGGTTCAGGACGCGCTGCGAGCGAGCACGACAGCGACCGCGTGACGATATGGGAGCTCGCGCCGGCGCCAGGGGCCCTCCGGGCCGCCGCACCTCCACGCGCGCGACGCCGTGATTGTCGCCTTCACGAAGATTCGTGAAGCGCGGAACCGTCCACAACGATGACCAGACAAGCGGCGCCGATCGCGTCTTTGCGTTCGAGGTGAAGTAAGTCGCGCGGTCAGTTGAACGGCAGTCCGTCCACTGTCCTGATCATTCGCCACCCTTCTTTCAGCCGGCGCTCCTCATCCGGTTTTCCAGTTGCGGTAATCCAGCACAGAACGTTGTGCTTGAGACAGGCCTGCAGAATCGTTTGACGCGCCGATTCGATTTCCGGAGCGGCTGTCGGAACGCCGTACGATGACGACAGGTCTCCGCCAGCAGCCGCGCTCAGCGCGGTGACGCCGGGCACCTGAGCAATCGCATCGGCGTTCTTCACGCCGGTCTGGGTCTCGATGATCATGATCGCCATCAGATCGCCCTCGGGATTGAGCGGCCAGACATCGGCCCGGCGCCGATATTCCTCCGTCTCGATACCCCACGCCCAAACCGCCGCGGCCGGCGACCAGCCGCGAACGCCGGCCGGTCCTTTGTGCGTGTTGGGAAATGCCTTCCAGGGCGGATAACGCATGCTCTTGACTGCCGCCTCGGCCTGCTCGCGCGTTTCAACAGTGTTGAAGACGAATCCCATAAGGCCGATGTCGAGTGCCTGCTTCACCTGCCAGGCGGCATTTTCCTCGGCGTAGGCGGGCATGCGCGCAATGATTGCCGCTCGCGGTGGCGCTCCATTCTTCACCGTGTATGCCTTGTCGTTCATCGCCGCTACGAAATTCGCGAGAGCGTCCATGTTCAGTGGCGAGTGCTCCATGTCGACGTAGACGAAGTCGGTATCGCGCCGTCCGAGTATCCGGGCATTCTCTCGAGACAAATCTTGCGTCAGCACGCCGTAGACGGTCTTGCCGGACGCGAGCTTCGCGATGACCGGATTCAGGTGTGCGGGCGAAAGTGCAGGCAGTTGAGCCGACAACTCCACGGCCAAGAGGGCGCATAGCGCCGCGATGGCGAACACGTTCAGCATGGGTTTCTCCTCAGGACGCCTCACATTCCGCCACTCTGCCAGGTGTTGTCAAGCGCGGCGTTCCCGCGTATAACGTGTGCGCATATGAGGTGGGTTGTTATCGGTCTGTCCGTCCTCTGTCTGGCATCCGCGAGTCGAATCGCCGCCCAGGGTCCGACGCTGCAGGGGCATCCGGAAGATTACCCGCGCGCCGACATCGAATACGGGGCGCGTCTCTACTCGGGACAATGCTCCAGCTGCCACGGCGACAACGGCGACGGCGTCGCCGGCGTTGATCTCCGCAGCGGCAAGTTCAAGAACGCCGTCACCAATCCGCAGCTTCGAACCGTCATCACCAATGGTTTTCCGAACGCGGGAATGCCAGCGTTCATATTCAACAACGCGGAGCTGACGGCCCTCGTCGCGTTCCTGCGCAACATGAACACCTTCGATCGCGGATCGTCATCCGCCGGAGACGCCGGCCGTGGCCAGGTGGTGCTCGAAGGCAAGGGGGCGTGTCTCAGCTGCCACCGCGTCGACAACGTCGGCAGCCGAAAAGCGCCCGACCTGAGCGACATCGGCGCCGTTCGCAGCGCCGGCTCGCTGGAACGTTCGCTGCGGAATCCGAGCTCGCAGATGATGCCGATCAACCGGCCCGTCCGCATCGTCACGCGCGATGGCAAAGTCATCGAAGGGCGCCGGCTCAACGAAGACACATTTACGGTGCAGCTCGCCGATCTGGACGGGCGGCTCATCTCGCTGGTCAAGGCCGACCTCCGCGAATACCACATCTCGACCGTTTCGACGATGCCATCGTATGAGAAGGAGTTGTCGTCGCAGGAATTGGCCGACGTGGTGTCGTATCTGCTTTCCCTGAAAGGGCGATGACGCACATGAGAGGCAAAGCTGCAATTACGCTCGTCGTCGCGGCGCTGGCACTGCTGTCGTATCCGCTGGCCGCGCAGGCACCGGTCACCTACGAGCGTCTCCTGAATGCGGCGAAAGAGCCGCACAACTGGCTGACGTATGGCGGTGACTATTCCAGCAATCGCCATAGCCCGCTGACGCAGATTACGCCGGCGAACGTGAAGAGCCTCAGCCTCGCATGGGCCCATCAGTCTCCGCTCACTGGCAGCTGGCAGGCCACGCCGATCGTCGCCGACGGAATCATGTACCTGACGCAGCGGCCGAACGATGTGCTGGCGCTGGACGCTGCCACCGGCCGGGTGTTCTGGGTTTACCGGTACACCAACGATCCGACGCTCGTGGTCTGCTGCGGATCGAATAACCGAGGTCTCGCGATACTCGGTGAAACGCTTTTCATGGGTACGCTCGACGCGCACCTGATCGCACTCGACGCGAGAAGCGGCCGGCCGATCTGGAAGACGCGCGTCGACGACAGCAAAGCCGGCTATTCGATCACGGTGTCGCCGCTCGTCGTCAAAGACAAAGTCGTGATCGGCGTCGGCGGCGGCGAGTACGGCATTCGCGGGTTCATCGCCGCCTACGACGCGGCAACGGGCAAGGAAGCGTGGCGTTTCTATACCATTCCCGGACCTGGAGAGCCCGGACACGAAACGTGGGAACCGTGCCCAACGAACACGAAAACGGTTTGCGATCCGGAAGCGTGGAAACACGGCGGGGGATCGATATGGGTGACCGGCTCATACGATCCCGCATTGAATCTCACATACTGGGGCGTCGGTAATGCCGGTCCCGACTACGCGCACGAGCAGCGGCCCGGCGATAACCTCTATGCCGCCTCGGTCGTGGCGCTGGATGCCGACAGCGGAAAACTGCGGTGGCACTACCAGTTCACGCCGCACGATCCGTACGACTACGACTCCGTGCAGGTGCCTGTGCTCGCCGACATCACTTTCGACGGCAAACCCGTGAAGGCGATGTTGTGGGCCAACCGCAACGGCCTCTTCTACGTGCTCGATCGCGTCACCGGAAAGTTTCTGCTCGGCAAGCCGTTCGTGCGCGTGAACTGGATGAACGGCTTCGATGCGAACGGCCGTCCGAACCCCACGCCGCAGCCGGCCGGAATGCCGACGTATCCCGCGATCCAGGGCGGCACGAACTGGTATTCGCCCTCGGTACAGCCCGCGCACCAGGCTGATGTATTTCTCGGCATGGGAAGATCAGGCGCAGCTCTACGGCTGGTCGCCGATCGAATATCAGGAAGGGCGCAACTTCACCGGCGGCGTGAATCAGACCTTCGTCCCGATGGCGAACGAACCGACAAAAGCGATTCCCGGAGCGCCCGCCATTCAAGGCCTTATTCGCGGACCGATCAACAACTGGACCGACGCCGCGGGTCACGGTGCCATCATGGCCATCGACCCAGCCACAGGTACGGCCAAATGGAAGTTCAACATGACGGACGTCAGCGACGCCGGCATCGTCACGACAGCAACTGACCTCCTCATCACCGGCGGTCGGGAAGGTTATCTGCAGATTCTCGATGCGCGGACGGGCACGCTGTTGTGGAAGGCAACCGTCGGCGCGCAAGTCCGTCAGAATCCGATCACCTACGCGGTGAATGGCAAGCAGTACGTTGCCGCGATTGCCGGTCTGACACTGTTCGTGTTCGCTCTCCCGTAGGAGGTACGCATGACGCATCGACGCATCGTCCGCACGTTCGTCGTTCTGGCTGGGTCTCTCTTGCTCGCTGGCGGTGGGTACGCCGTGGCCGCGCGTCAGGCGGCGCCGCCGAGACCGACATCTGAACAGATGGGCAAGGTCAGCCTCGGCGAAGTTGGGCTCGCCGCGGGCAACGCGTCGGTGACGAAATTCACCTATGCCCCGGCTATGGCGATGACCCCGCACACGCACACCGGCCGCACGTCGATCATCACCGTCGTGCAGGGAAATCTCACCGAGAGCCGCGGCGAGACGAAACGCGTCTACGGTCCCGGCAGCGTCATCATGGTGTCTGAGGGGACGACGCATGCCAACGAGAACGCCGGGCCTGAGACGCTCGTCTACGTCGAAGTGAACATCACCGGAACTGTTCCCGGTCCCGCGCGCGCCGGCACTCCGCCCACAAAGTGAGCGCGCCGCCGCAAGATTCACCAGGCTGCTGATGAATCCCAGAGCGTTTCTGGCGTTCGCTCTCCTGTTGCTCACGGCTGGCGGACTCCTGACGGACCTGGACGCGCAGCGTGCCGGGTCGTTCATGGGCTCGGCCGACGATCCCGCCATCCAATATTCGACGGCGCCGCTCAACAACGCCGTCGAGGATGCGAACACGAAGATTCAGTCAGGCGCCGTGCCGTTCACGTTCGAGGGGCGCAGCGGATTCCTTCGGGCCGCGCTCGACGCCCTGGACATCCCGGTCGATTCGCAGATGCTCGTGTTTTCCGCCGACAGCCTCCAGGGAAAACGGATCAACGAACGAAGTCCTCGCGCGATCTACTTCAACGATCGCGTCGCACTCGGCTGGGTGCGCGACGGCGACTTTATCGAAGTGGCAGCGCACGACGAGTCTGCGGGCGCCGTCTTCTATACGCTCGAGCAGAGGTCAGGGCCCACCTACCGGGCGCCGCAATTCATGCGCGGAGGCCGGTGCAGTGGCTGCCATGTGTCGGGCGATACGCTCGGCGTTCCCGGTCTGGTGATGTTCAGCACGTCGCAGCCGGGCGCCGGCCCCGGCGTCCCGCGACGGGTAGACCACGGCGAACCGTTGACCCGCCGCTTCGGCGGGTGGTTTGTCACCGGAAGCGCCGGGTCGTCGCCGCACATGGGCAACGACGTCACGGCGTTGAAGGGCCGTGCCGACCGCACGCTGCGCTCGGCCGAGGGCCTGTTCGATCCGGACGGCTATCCCGTGATGTCGAGCGATGTCGTCGCGCACCTGGTGTTCGCGCATCAGGTTGGCATGACGAATCTGCTGACGCGCGCCAGTTACGAAGCGCGCGCCGCCGACCCGCGGCTCCACCCTCCCTTCAGGTCAACGCCAGAACAGGATGCAAGCATCGCTTCGATGATGGCGGGCGTTGCCAGCGAAGTGGTGGACTACCTGTTCTTCGTCGACGAAGCGAGGCTGACTTCCCGGGTCCGCGGGACGTCGGGATTCGCCGAGCGGTTTTCAGCGGGCGGACCACGCGACCGCCGCGGCCGCTCGCTGCACCAGCTCGACCTCAACCGCAGGCTGATGAAGTACCCGTGCAGCTACCTGATTTATTCGCCGGCGTTCGATGCGCTGCCCAGCGGAGCGAAGGATCCCGTCTACAGACGCATGTGGGAAGTGCTGTCCGGGCAGGAAAGCGGGGAACGGTACCGCGCGGCGCTCTCACCTGCCGATCGCCACGCCATCGTCGAGATTCTGCGCGATACGAAGAAGGATCTTCCTCAGGTACTTTCTGAGCGCAGTCCGGTAAGTCGTTCGCATTCGGGTTACCAGATCGTCTGTGAGCCGTCCGGACGGTAGTAGGTCGGACGGTTCGGTCCCGGGGCGGAGACCTCGCCGACCTGCCGCACTCGCTCCATGTTCACCGTGACGCCGAGGCCGGGCCGGTCGTTCGCGTACAGTTTGCCTTCGCGGAAGGTGATGAACTCGTCGAGGTACGCGATCGGTTGGTCGCCGTAGTTGTATTCGAACACCACCGTCAGCGGGTACGGACCTAACGCGTGAATCTGCGCCGCGGTGGCGATCGGTCCCGTGAAGTGCGGCACGAAGCCGATGTCGTGTGTCTCGCACAGAGCGCACACACGGATCATCTCCGTGATGCCGCCGACGTTCGGCAGCGAGCACCGCACGAAGTCGAGGTCATGGTTCTCGACGAGGCGATGGAAGTCCCAGCGCGCGCCCCACTCTTCGCCGGCGGCGAGCGGGACGCTGGTCTGGAGACGCAGCTTGGGAATGTCCTGCAGGAAGGCGTCCGTCTGCACCGGATCTTCGACGAGGTACGGCTCGTGCTCCTCGATCAGCTTGCAGCCGCGGATCGCCTCGGCCAGCGTGAAGCGCTGGTGGAAGTCGACCGCGAAGTTGCCCTGCGGGCCGACGCCCTCGCGCGCCGCGCGGCAATCCGCCTCCATCTGGCGGATGCGCTCACGCGTGTCGTAAGTGCTGGTGCCCCGAACGCTGGCCGCGTCGAACCGGAAGAAGCGCCAGCCGGCCTCCATGCATTGCGCGGCGCGTTCGCGGAGCGTCCCCGTCCCGCGAAACGTCGTTGTATAGCACTCGAGGTAGTTTCGGTTCATGCCGCCGAGCAGCTCGTAAACCGGCACGCCCAGCGCCTTGCCCTTGAGATCCCACAGGGCAAGGTCCAGCGCGCCGATCGCATGCAGCCGCTCGCGGCCGGGCGGATAGTGAAACGCCTTGTACATGTCCTGCCACAGACGCTCGATCTCGAAGGGGTTCTTGCCGATCAAGCGGCCCGCACACGGGTTCAGTGTGTCGAGCGTGCCACCCTCGCCGATGCCGGTGAGGTTGGCGTCAGTCTCGATCATGACGACCATGTTGCTTTGCAGCAGCGGGATCTGCAGCGGCATGACCGTCGGCGCCTCGAAAAACCGGATGCGGGTGATCTTTGCCTTCGGCAGCGCGGCGTCCGCGACGCCTGGCCGCAGCCATGCCGCCGCGGCTGACGCACCGGCGGCAGTCTTGAGAAATGTCCGTCGATCCATGTTCACCCTTCCCCTCGCCGGGCATTATATGCCGCGGTCTTTGCCGGAAGAGCAAGACCTGCTACAGTCCACTTCCTTTGGCGATCCCTAACGGAGGGCTGTCTGAATGGTGCGGTCCGCGTCGCGACGTCAATGGTTCAGGAACCTCACCGCCGGGATGACCGGCCTGCTCGCGAATGAGCGACTCGTCCGGGGCGCGCAGGCCCCTGCGCCATCTTCCGGCGCCGCCGTCAATCCCCGGTCGGCCATCAAGATCACCAAGCTCGAAATCATCCCTGTCTATACGCTGCGCACGATCTTCATCAAGATGCAACAGATCGCTGGGCGAAATCGTCAGCTCCTTACGAGGGCACCCGAAACGCTATCAGCTCGCCCGAATATCCTGCACCGCTGACTGCGACGACGAGATACTGGCGTCCGTTCATCATGTACGTCATCGGCGAACCGGTTTGCGGTGCAGGCAAGTACACTGCACCGACTTCCTTTCCCGTCGCCTTGTCGTAGGCACGTAGCATCGCGCCGCGGGCGCCATTCGGCGTCGGACCGAATCCCGCCTCTCCCGAAATCACCAGCGTCTTCGTCGTCAGCGATCCGACGACACCGGGCCGTCCGGTGCGCGGGATGTTCAACCCTTTCAGCGCGGGGTGATTGCGAATGTCGTCCGGCGTTTCGCCGTGCGGCACTTGCCAGAGAATCTCCCCCTTCGCGAGGTCGATTGCCGTCAGCTGTCCGTATGGCGGCTTCATGATCGGCAGGCCTTGCACGTTCACGCCGCCAGCGCCACCCGCTCCCTCTCCTCCGGCAGCCGCTGCTTGTGGGACGTTCGCGCCTGGAGCAGGCGCTGGTCCTCCGCCTGCCGCGGCGCCTGTAGTTCGCGCGGCAGCGAGCGCGTTGCCCATGACATACGCGAGATCGTTACGCGACGGATCGCGCGGAGGGATGAGGCCAAGCAGTTGGGCCACCGTTTTCTGGGAGTTCACGTACAGAATGCTCGTCTCGGGATCGTAGGATCCCCCGGGCCAATTCGTCCCTCCCGCGGCCGATGCCATCGAGAGCGTCGCGATTGGTCCATCGGCTTTGCTCACCACCGGGGGTGTGAAGATCGGCCCAATCTGATAGCGAGCGATCACCTTGCGCCCTTCCGCCCGCAGCTCAGGCGTGAAATCGATCAGGTCGTCCTCGAGGAATCCCTGCGAATCGTATTTGAAGGGTTGACCACGGCCGTTGAGCGGGAACGGCTGCGTCGGCGCGTACCACTCACCTGGCACGTCGCCCTTCGGCACGGGTCGTTCCTCGATCGGCCACAGCGGCTGGCCGGTCACCCGATCGAACACGTACATGAATGCCTGCTTCGTTGGCAGCGCGACCGCCTTGATGATCTTTCCGTCGCGCCTGATGTCTACCAGCATCGGCGCGCACGGGATGTCGTGATCCCAGATGCCGTGATGTACCAGCTGGAAGTGCCATTTGCGCTTGCCGGTCTGCAGGTCGACAGCGACGAGGCTTTCCGCGAAGAGATTGTTGCCGGGGCGATCGGCGCCGAAGTAATCACCTGTCGCGCTTTCGATCGGCAGATACGCGATGCCGAGCTCGGGATCGATGCTGACTTGCGCCCACGCGCCGGCATTGCCGGTATACGACCACGAATCCTTCAACCACGTGTCGTTCCCGAACTCACCCGGCGACGGGATTGTGTGGAAGATCCACAGGCGCTTGCCGGTGCGCACGTCGAACCCGCGAATGTGGCCTTTCACGTTCGACTTCCCGGTCGGCACGCCGCCCCATCGATGTGCGGCACCGACGACAACGACGTTGCCGGCAACGGTCGGCGTCGCATGGAGTCCGATCTCACCGGACATCGGGTCGATCTCTTGATCGATGTTCTGCTTCAAATCGACGATGCCGTCGTCGCCGAATGTCGGAATGCGCATGCCCGTCTTCGCGTTGAGGGCCACGAGGCGATAACCCGGCGTGACATAGAGAATCCGCTCTTCCTTTCCGTCGGTCCAGTACGCGAGGCCGCGTCCTGACAACCGCCGCGGCGCCACGGCGCCGCGCGGGCCTTCGTGCTCGCCATGGATCCAGAGCTCTTCACCCGTTTCCGGATCGAGCGCCGCGACCGCACGTCTGGTGCCAGCTGTGGTGTAGAGGACGCCGTTCGCCATCAGCGGCGTCGACTGGAAATTGAACTCGGGACGCGGCCCGAGATGATCGGTCTTGAAGCGCCACGCGACGGTGACCGTGCTGAAGTTCGTCGCGTCGATCTGGCTCAGCGGCGCGTACCGGGTGTGGCCCGCGTCGCCGCCATATGATCGCCACTCGCCGTTGACCGCTCCTGTCTGGCCCCGAACCACCGCAGCACTTGCAGCGCCCGCGATGACGACGATGAAGATGGGAAGGCGAAGTCTCGATTGGATCATGCTGTGCTCCGTTCTTGTGCACCGATCGTGCGCTGACCAGCCGCCTCACTCAAAAAACGGAATCCCCGGCGTCGCGATCCTGCGAAGGCCGTCCTCGTTCAGGTCAACGCCGATGCCGGGTCTGTCTGACAGTTTCAAAAAGCCCTTTTCAATGACCGGCGGATTGCTCACAACGCCCTCGTATCGCGTGCTCTGGTTGCTTTCGAGCAAGAGGAAATTCGGAACGGACGCGCAGAGGTGAGCCGACGCCATCATCCCTAGCGGCGAACTGACCATGTGAGGGGCAATCGGCACGTAGTGAAGATGCGCCAGGTTCGCGATGCGTTGACCTTCGCCGATACCGCCGCACTTCTGGATATCGGGCATGATGATGTCGGCCGCCTTCTTGTCGAGCAGCGTTTGGAACTGGTGCGCGAGAAACAGGTTCTCGCCGACGCAAATCGGAATGTTGGACGACGCCGTCACTTCGCGGAGCGCGTCCATGTTTTCGGCGGGTACCGGTTCCTCCACAAACAACGGCTTGAACGGCTCGAACTCCCGGATCAGCCGGATGGCCGACGGCAGGTCGAACCGGGTGTGCATTTCCACCATGATCTCCATGTAGTCGCCGACAGCGGCTCTCACGGCCGCGACGGTCTTCACGATCCGTTCGATTTCCTTCGGATTCGCCGTGGTGTTGTACACGTCCTGCCTGTTTGGATCCGCCGGTCGATCGACCCAGAACTTGATCGCATCGAAACCGTTGTTTCTGGCTTCCAGACATGACGCCGCAATCTCCTCGGGCGTGCCGCCATTCGACCGCGGGTGCGTGTACATGTGGACGGAATCCCGAAACTTGCCGCCCAACAACCGGTAGACGGGGACTTCGAGTGCTTTGCCCGCAAGGTCCCACAGCGCAATCTCGAGGCCGGACAATACCGCGATGAACGTGCCGCCCTGGGCCCCGGAGAAGACGTTGTCCTCATTGACGCGTCGCACGTCCTCGAAGAGGCGATTGACGTCGAGCGGATTTTTCCCGACGAGCTGCGAGGCGAAGACCGACGCCAGGTAGTGGCCTCCCACGACCGCGTCGGTGCCTTCCCCGTATCCGATGATGCCCTGATTGGTTTCGACCTTGACGAACATGCGCCGCTGCGAACTCATGGCGAACGCCGTCGAGATCTTGGTGATTTTGAGGTCGCTCGGTTTCGACGCGACTGATTGCGCCGCTACGGCATGCTGGATGCCGCTGCCGAATGTGACGAGCATCCCCGCGGCACCGCCAACGCCCGCCTGCTTGAGAAACGATCGCCGTGAACGTTCGGTGCTCATGTGACGTCCCGCACGCACGTCAGAATGTCAGCCGAAGCGCCAGCTGAATCTGGCGGTTGGCCCGGGCCGTACTGGTGATCGTTGCTATATTCCCGGAACCCACAGCGGCAGCGGGGAGAGCGAACTGGGGAGTGTTAAACGCATTGAACACTTCCGTGCGGAATGTAAGTACCCGCTGTTGCCCCAGCCGAAAACGCTTGGCCAGGGTCAAGTCGACGTTCGTCCTTCCAGGTCCGCGGAGCATGTTCCGCGATGAGTTGCCCCAATTAAACGCGGTTGGAGTGCTGAACGCCGCGGGATTGAACCATTGCGTGATCGTCTGATTCTCTGGATACAAGGGTTGTCCCGGTACGACGTCCGCCCGGCCTCCCCTGCCCGTGTTGGTCGGTGAGCCGGGAGCAGTGACCGTGAACGGCAGGCCCGTCTGGTACACCATGATTCCGGAAAAGTCCCAGCCGCCGAGAACGTAGGACGCGATGTTTTCCTCGTGAAGCCACTTGCGTCCGATGCCGAATGGCAGTTCCCAGGTGCCCGCCACATTCACGCGATGGCGTATATCGCTGTTGGAAGGCCCCCAGTCCGCATCGCGATTCAGTGGGTCCTGCGGCACAGGGCCGCCGGCTCCTCCGTCGCCCCCGGCATTGTCGAAACTCTTGGCCCACGTCCAGTTCGATAGCAGGTAAAATCCGCGGTCAAACCGCCGTTCAACCGACACCTGCATCGAGTTGTATTCCGACGTACCGGACGACTCCAGCCAGTTGATGTTTGCCACGCCGGGCAGGTGGTTGATGTACGGCCGCCGCGGATCGAGAGCGCCCGGTCCCGGATCAGGAGCATTCAGCGGACGCGCCCACGCAAGATAACGGCCGAGCGAGCCCACATACCCGAGCGTCAGCACCGTGCGGCTGTCCAGTTCGCGTTGCACCGCAAGATTGAACTGCGTCATCTGCATGTTCCGGTAATCGGGATCGACTCCCATCAGGGAATAAATCGGCGGCCCCTGCGTCAAGTTCGGCGTGGTGACCACGGTCGGGAAACCATCCGTCAGGCGGTTTACCGGAACGCCGTTCGTGTTGATGGGAACATTCACCTGAAAGCCGAACGGCGGCTGGCGGAATTGGCGGATGTTCGTCGCGGCGTTTCCCTGCGGCGCGTAGAAGAGTCCGAAGCCGCCGCGAATCACCATCTTGCTCTGCGGCGTGTACGCGAAGCCCACGCGCGGCCCGATGGCGAGGTAGTCCGTCTTGATGTTGCCGGTTCGCGACACGCCGTTCAGGCCCGCGAGCAGTTGGGTTCCGGTCGCGGGGTCGAAGTTGGCCCAGACGTCGTCGTCTTCCACGAACGGGGTGTTGATTTCATAGTGCAATCCGATATTCAGGGTCAGATTGCGCTTCGCGCGCCATTCATCGCGAATGTAGAAATTGCTCTCTGCGCCTCGCAGAACGGCGGTGCCGGGCGTGAACACATCCCTCACGATGGCGTCGGGAAACCCAAGCAGCATCGCCGCCATCGTGTCACCGGTCCCTCCCGCGTTTACTGTATTCCGCGTCCATGCCGGACTGAAATTCCACCGGCCAAATGCGCTCTGACCCGGAGGACTTGCCGTTTCCGACGTGCGCCTCCAGCGAATGTCCGTTCCGAACAGAATGTTATGCGACCCCCGTTGCCAGTTCATGTTGGCGATGACCTCGTGCATGTGCTGGTTACGGATCAGCGGGGTGGACCGGGCATTGCCCAGACCCACGCGATCCGACGGGTCGATGATCGGCGCCGAGGGTTGATACGGGTCGCTGTTGTTGCGGCCTGGGATCGTTTGCCACACCGGGTTGGTCAGCTGGGTTGGCATCAGGGCCATATCGTACTGCGTGTAGCCATACCGGACTTCCAACACCTGGTTCGAGGACAGCGGGCGTGTCCAGGAACCAACCATGTTCTGTCCCTTCACGTCATTGTCTCCGCCGAAGCTTGCGGGGCTTCCGCCGATGTCCGTATTGAACGTATCGGGGATCGTGAGGAACCCACGATCGAGTGAGTAGCGGCCGAACAGCGTATCTCTCTGTGTCAGCTGATGGTCGATGCGCCCATCCGCCCGATGCATGCTGCTCACCTTCTCCGGATTCGCGACGTAGTTGTTGAACACGGACGAGTTCTGTGGCGCGGGATACATATTGATCAGAGCAGCCCCGATTCTGTCCCAGCGCTCCGGCGGAATGATGTCATTCGGGAACCGGTCACGAATCACGCCGGAACCGTTCGGGTTCGGCCGCGTCGTCAGCGGATCATAGATGCCGTTTGTCGTCACACCCTGGAAGTTTCCCTGCCGCATGGCCATCGTGGGAACCGTCACCAACTGGGTGTCTCCGAAGACCTCCCGGTAGCCTTCGTAGGTCGCGAAGAAGAATGTGCGGTTCTTCACGATGGGCCCGCCGAGACTTCCGCCGTACTGGTTCAGGCGGAAGGGAGGCTTCTCAAAATCCGGATTTGCGAAGTAATTCCCGGCGTCCAGTGCGCTGTTCCGGAAGAACTCGAACACAGACCCATGAAGGTTGTTGCCGCCCGCCTTCGTGGTGATCACGACCACTGCGCCCGCCGAGCGGCCGTACTCCGCTCCGGCATTGTTCGTAATCACCTTGAACTCCTGGATGCCCTCTACCGCCGGCCGGACCACGAAGGTTTGCGAGATCATCTCGGTGTTGTCGATCCCATCGATCAGCACCTGATTGCTCCAGCTGCTTGCGCCGTTCGCCTGAAGCGTCGTGCCCCCGGGCCGAAGCTCGTCGGGCCTTCGTCCGGAGTTGATCGTGCCTTGCTGGGCGTAGTCGAGCCCGCTCACACCAGGGGCCAGGATCGCCAGTTGGACGAAATTCCTGCCGTTCAGCGGCAGCGCATTCACGGCCTCGGAATTGATCACCTGACCGACCGTTGCATTCTCCGTTTGCAGCAGCGGCGCCGTTGCAGTCACTTCAATTGCCTGCTCCAAACCGCCTACGGCGAGTGTGATGTCCAGGCGCGCTCTCTGGGATACCTGCACCACAAAGTTGCGGAAAGACTTCGACTGAAATCCCTGCAGGGACGCGCCCACGGTATAGCTGCCAGGAATCAAATTCACCGCCGTGTACGAGCCGGCGCTGTCAGTAATCAATCGGGTCGTGGTGTTGGTGGCTTCGTTGGTGACCTCCACCTGGACACCGGGCATCACGGCTCCGGAAGTGTCTGTTACCGTGCCGACAATCGAGGCCCGCTCCACCTGGCCATACAGCGGCACGACGAGAACAATGCAAGCGATCGCAAGCCCGGGGAGAAGTTTCGCCAGAAGCGCCGGCAGCAGTCCCATTCGTTTCTTCATACTCGCCTCTCCTGTGTGTGGCGCTGTGGCAAGTGCACTTGCGCCTGTTGAAGTTGTCTACACTCCCAAACGGAATGCAACGACGAGTGGCACCGCAGAAATAAGAGAAAAACGTCTCAGTCGCGGTAACCGTTCGCGCCCGGGATTGCGGCGCCCTGCTTGACGACCACCGTGACCGAGAACGTTCCTGTTCCGGCCTGGGCCCTGACATGCGTTGCAGTGGCGAGACAAGCCAGCACAACTCCGACCACGATTGCATATGCGATCGATGCAAGAGTTTCAGAGACGTCTCCCGCACAAAAAATCGATAATCGATAACTGTTGAGCGACGCGCGCATTATAATGCGTAATGCTGGAGGAATTGAGACAAATTGCGACAAAGTCCTCGGCTCCCTTGACACCGCGAAGCGCAAGTGGCACAGGACCTTGTTTGACGAACGCACCGGCCGCGCCACGGAATGGCGTTTGACAGCTATATCCGGATGGAAGCCATGACGCGTTGCTCGACAATTACGGCGGCAAATTGGTGAACGGACCGAATGAATCGAATGATGTCTGGATCAACCCGCTCAACGGCGGGATGTATATCACCGATCCGATGTTCCCAAGGCCGTATTGGGACGACGCTGACCCACGCAAATATGGTTGGCCTCCGAATGACAAAATCCTGTTCATCACCGGTCCGGTCGACAGAGTGACGGCCATCAAGATGAACGTAAAAGGCGCAGCCAATTGGTGACGCGGTCCGTGTCGCGACGGCAATGGTTGAAGAACATCACCGCCGGGATGACCGGCCTGTTAGCGAGCGAGCGGCGCGTCCGCGGAGCGCAGGCCCCGACACCTACTTCCGGCGCCCTCGCCGATCCGCGGTCGGCGATCAAAATCACCAGGATCGAGATCATCCCGGTCAACACGCTGCGCACGATCTTCGTCAAGATGCACACCGACGCCGGCGTCGTCGGCATCGGTGAAGGGACGGTCGAGGGCCGCATCGGGACGGTCGTCGCCGCGATCAAGGAGCTCGAGCCGTACCTGATCGGCAAAGACCCGCGGCAGCCCGCCCACCACTGGCAGGCCATCTACCGCCAGGCCTTTTACCGCGGTGACATCGTCTTGACGAGCGCGCTCTCGGCTGTGGACATCGCGATGTGGGACATCAAAGGCAAGGCGCTCGGCGTGCCCGTCTATGAGCTGCTCGGCGGACCGACGCGCGACCGCCTCCGCGTCTACGGACAGGCGGAGAACGCCGAAGCGGCGCGCGGGGTCATGGCCGAGGGCTACACCTCGATGAAGACCAGCGTGAACAACAGCCGCGGCCGGCCCTCGCGCTACTCCGAGAATCCCGATTTCATCGACGGCTTCGTCGAAAAGGTCGCGGCGATCCGCGAGGTCGTCGGGCCGAAGTTCGACCTCGGCATCGAGATGCACGCCGACCACTCGCCGCAGGTGGCGATGGTGATCATCAAGGCGCTCGAGAAGTTCCAGCCCTGGTTCTTCGAGGAACCGATCCAGCACCAGAATCTGCCGCTGATGGCGGACATGGCCAAGAAGACACACATCCCGTTCGCGACCGGCGAGCGGTTGGTGACGAAGTGGCAGTTCCGCGACCTGCTCAACCTGGGAGCGGCCCAGTTCCTGCAGCCCGACATCACGCACTGCGGCGGGATCACCGAATTGAAGGCGATCGCGACGCTGGCAGAGGCCTACTACGCCGCGATGCTGCCGCATTCCCGCGAGGGCATCGTCGGCACGGTGGCGTCGATGCACGTGTGCGCGACCATCCCGAACTTCCTCGCGCACGAACTGCCGAGCCTCCAGGCCGCACCGAAGGACGGCGTGGCCCGCAGTTATCTCGGCCGGAGTTACATCAAGAAGCCGCTGACGATGACCGCCGGCCATGTCGTCATCAAGGGCAACTTCGATGGGCCGGGCCTCGGCATCGAGCTCGACGACAACCTGATCGAAAACGAACGACACGCACCCGAGTGGGAATTCCCGACGCGATCGGACAGCTTCGATGGCTCGGTACTGGATCACTAATGCGAACACTGACTCTCGCCCTCCTGTTTTTTGCGCAAGCGCAGACGTATCCGCCGCCGTATCCGCGCCCCGGCACCACGAAAATAATGGAGAACGACCGTTTGGTGGTCTGGGATGTCTCGTGGCTGAAGCAAGCCTATCCCGTGCATCGCCACGTCTACGACTACGCGGGCGTCTACTACACCAGCGGGGATCGCATCATCGTGTCGGAGCAGGGCAAGCGATCGCCAACGACGTCCGTCGCGTGGGATACCTTTGTCCTACCGCGAGGGATCACGCACAGCGAGGAAGGCGCGAGCGACCAGCCGCTCCGCGGTGTGTTCCTGGAGTTCAAGGAGCCTCAACCCCTCGGCGCCGCCGACGCGCGCACGAGCCCGCCGGCATTTCCCGGGATCTCAGGCAAGCAGCTCCGCGACGGCGACCGCGTGACGATATGGGAGCTCGCGCCGGCGCCAGGGCCCTCCGGGCCGCCGCACCTCCACGCGCGCGACGCCGTGATTGTCGCCTTCACGAAACTGAAGCCGCATGTGACGTTTGTGGAGCGCGGAACCGTCCACAACGATGACCAGACCAGCGGCGCCGATCGCGTCTTTGCGTTCGAGGTGAAGTAGGGCCAGACCCGAACGCAACCTTCAGCCTGATTCCCCGTATTAAGGACATGGGCATCTGGCAGGACCTGCAGTTCGCGATCCGCCTTCTCGTCAAGGACAAATGGTTCACCCTGGTTGCGACCGTCGCGCTGGCGCTGGGCATCGGGGTCAACGCCACGGTCTTTACCTTCGTCAATGCCGTCCTGATTCGCGGCCTGCCATTCGACGATCCCGAACGGATCCTGGCGCTGAACTCGCGCGATCTCGCCCGTAGCCGCAGCATCGGCGTCTCCTACCTCGACTTCAAGGATTGGAAGGGTGCGACACAGACATTCCGGTCGCTGGCCGCCTACACCGGCGGGACGATGAATATCAGCGACGAGGGGCGTGCCCCCGAGCGGTTCAGCGGCACGTTCGTGTCGGCAAACGCCTTCTCGGTAATCGGCCAGGCACCCGTGCTCGGCCGCGACTTCGCTCCCGAGGACGACAGGCCAGGCGCCGCGGCAGTCGTGCTGCTCGGAAACAGTATCTGGACCAATCGCTACGGTCGCGATCCGGCGATTCTCGGACGAGCCATTCGCGTCAACGACGTCCCCTCGGTCGTGATTGGCGTGATGCCAGAAGGTTTCAGGTTTCCCCAGGACGCCGATCTGTGGCAGCCGCTCGCGCTCGTTCCCGGACTCGAGACGCAGAAGCGCGACGCCCGGGGAATCGATGTCTACGGCCGCCTTGCTCCGGACGTGCCGCTCGAGCAGGCGAGAGCCGAGTTCCTCGCCATTGGCCAACGGCTCATCAAGGCATATCCGGACACCAACAAGGACGTCCTGCCTCAGGTGCTCACGTTCAACGAGCGCGTCAACGGTGGCCCCATCCGCGTGGTGTTCCTGTCGTTGATGGGAGCGGTGGCGTTCGTTCTATTGATCGCCTGCGCAAACGTGGCGAACCTGCTGCTCGCGCGATCGGCGCATCGCTCGCGCGAGATTGCCGTTCGCGTCGCGGTCGGGGCGACGCGCTGGCGCATCGTCCGGCAGCTCCTGATGGAAAGCGTGACGCTGGCTTTGATCAGCGGCGTTCTCGGTCTGGCGCTGTCGATCGTCGGCATCAGGCTCTTCGATGCGGCGACGCAAGATGTCGGCAAGCCCTATTGGATCCAATTCACGATGGATGGCACCGTGTTCGCCTTCCTGTTCGGCGTCTGCCTCGCCACGGGCGTCGTCTTCGGGCTGGCGCCCGCGCTGCACGTGTCGAAGACGGATGTGAATGAGATTTTGAACGAGGGCGGCCGTTCGGGGGCGGCCGGCGTCCGCGTTCGCAGGTGGACCGGCGCGCTCATCGTCGGGGAGCTCGCGCTGACGCTCGTGCTGCTGGCGGGGGCGGGGTTCATGATGCGCAACTTCCTCAATCTGTATCGCATGGATCTGGGTATCGACACCTCGCGGCTGGTGACGATGGCGCTGGCCTTGCCCGAGCGGAAGTATCCATCCTTCGAACAGCGGCTCGCCTTTTACCAGCGGCTGCAGGACCGGTTGCAGACGAACACGCGAATCGAGGCGGTGACGGTGACGAGCAACCTGCCGACGCAAGGCGGCTTTCCCAGACGCCTCGCCATCGACGGCCGCCCGCTGCCCGGCGGCCAACAGCCGCCGCTCGTGACGATGCTGACTGTCGATCCGAAGTACTTCGATACGATTGGCCTGCCTGTCGTTCGCGGGCGTCGGTTCACGTCTGCCGACGGCACGCCCGGCCATGAGAGCGCCGTCATCAACAACCAATTCGCCCGGATGCACTTCCCGAACGAGAATCCGATCGGGCGCCGCATCGTCGTGACGCTCGATCCCTCATTCGGGCCGCCGGCCGCAGCGGATATTCCGCTATCGCTCTCCGCGACGATCGTCGGCGTCGTGCCGGACGTGCGGCAACGCAACGTGAACACCGGCGAAACTGATCCCGTTGCATATCTGCCCTATCGCGCCGACCCACGAACGTTCATGATGCTGATGGCGCGCAGCGCAGGAGACGCGAAGGTGGTGACGTCGATCTTGCGCGAAGAGCTCCGTGCGATCGATTCCGACCTGCCGCTCTTCAACATCCGGACGATGGACGAGAATCTGGCACAACAGCGGTGGCCGTTTCGCATCTTCGGCAGCATGTTCGCGATATTCGCGTTCATCGCGCTGATGCTTTCGGCGATCGGCCTCTACGCCGTGACGGCGTATTCGGTGACGCAGCGGACCCGTGAGATCGGCGTGCGCACGGCGCTGGGCGCCGAATCGAGCCAGGTGATGTGGCTGTTCCTGCGGCGGTCTTTGTTCCATCTGGCCGTCGGCCTGACCATTGGGATCGCCGGCGCGTTTGGCGTCGGCAGGATCTTCGAAAGCTCCGAGCTGCTCGTGCAGACCACCGGCCGGGATCCGATCATCATCGCGTCGATTGCCGCGATTCTGGCCGTCGTTGCCCTGGCCGCGAGCGTCTGGCCGGCCCGTGCGGCAACGCAACTCGACCCGCTGGTGGCGCTTCGAAGCGAACAGTAGGCTAAGCCAAATAAAACAAGAGAACGAGAGAAAGGGAGAGTTCTTGCTCATGTACGTAGTGTCCGGCTTTAGCCGGACCGCGAGGCGAAGTGTCGCGCAGTCTTCGCAGTGGAAATGCGAACATGAGTTCAGGAGATCAGGAGTTCGGAAGACGAATTGCTATCTCATTACGGAGACACGGACACGAAGGCAATGCAGTACAGCGCGAACGCGTCTCTACGCCGAACAAGTTCGATTCCTCCTAGGAGTTCGCGATTTTTGCAATCTCCGTCAACTCGTTCCGGCCGGAACGAGTTACGGCTGGGCCTCAGCGATGCGGCCGGTGGATCCGTCTGCAAGGCAGCCGTAGTCTTGTGCAGCGGTCGTTGACCGGAGCGCGATGAGCGGTGGGCGAGACCACCGACGCGATCGACGCAACCAAGACCGTATGCATCTGCCGAGATGCGCGAGGCGGTGGCGGTTGTTGAAATTGCGCGCGGAGGCTGGGCTCCGGCTGCCGGCAGACGGATGCACCGGTCGCGTTGGTGGCGGCAACGGATAGTGGGCGCCCGTCCGGTATCGCCGGTTCTAGACTCCAGACCATCACCTCGGCAAGCAGGCGTGCGAGCGCTCGCTCGATCACCCATGGCAGCTTGCCCGCCGGGAGGTCCATGGCGGCCGGGGAGTGACGTTGGGAGATACGCACGACTTTGTTTGACAGCGAGAGCCTAAAGTTTCAAACTCAATAATCGATAATCGATTGACCAGCGACGCTTGATTCCCCAGCAAAGGGAAACCTACTCTTTTCAAAGGAGTGAGCGATGCGGACGGTGCTCTCGGTTACGTTCACAGCTGTGCTGGCCTTGGCTGCACCGGTCCTCGCACAGACTGACCAGCAGATCTCAGGAACCGTACTCGATGGCAGCGGGGCCGTCGTGCCCAACGCTGAAGTGACCGTCGTGCACCTTGGAACCGGCGCTACACGGACCGCGACCACCAACAATTCCGGGAATTACGTCATCACCAGTCTGACTGTCGGTGCGTATACGGTGGTGGCAACTGCTCCCGGCTTCAAGACCTACGAAGCGCAGAGCGTGCAGCTCAACGTTGGCGCAAAGCTCAATTTGAATTTGGTGCTTCAGATAGGCAACGTCGCCGAAACCGTCAGTGTCGTCGCTGGTACCCTCATGGTCGAGTCCGGCAGCGCCGAGGTCGGCCACGTTATCTCCGGCCTCGAAGCCACTCAGATCCAGTTGAACGGCCGCAATTTTATTCAACTGGTATCGCTGCTGCCTGGCGTATCGACCACCTACACCAGCAGCTTCAGATTATTCGGTCCATTCGGTGTCATCGGCGCGGCACAGTCGGTTAACGGTAGTCGCCCCGACGTTTCGTCGTTCTTCGTGAATGGTGTTGATAACAAGGATCCTGGTGGTCCGAGCAGCAACAACTACGTGAATGTCACTCCCGATGCGGTTGCTGAATTCAAGACGGTAACCGCCACTCAAAGCGCTCAGTACGGGCTGAATGCCGGCGCGACCATTACCATGGCGCTGAAGAGTGGTACCCAACAGTTTCACGGTAGTGCGTACGAATACTTTCGCGACGATGCGCTTCAGGAGAAATCTTTTCAAGCTACGACCAAGCCGCCGTTGAGTTACAACAACTTTGGATGGACGCTTGGCGGTCCCCTCCCGCTGCCCCGTCTGAAGGACAAAGCGTTCTTCTTCGTTGCCCAGGATTTCAAGCGGAGAGCGGTCAGCGATGTCGCAACGTTTGCCGTACCGACTTTGGCGATGCGTTCCGGCGACTTCTCCGGAGCGCCGGCGAATCTGTGGCCCATCGACCCCCTCACCGGACGCGCCTTTCCCGACGGTCGGATTCCTGCCGATCGATTGAACGCGAACGGGACAAAGCTCGTTAATACTTATCCACTGCCGAATGGCAGCTTCTCAGGTGGCAACTACGCGTTTCTCGACGAGTCGCGGATCGACGTCAACGAATATATCGTCAAGGGCGATCTGAATCTGAATCAGAACAATCAGATTTCGGTGCACTTTATTCACGATGGGAACAAGACGCTTCGCGGCACACAGAACGCTGTATTATTCGATACGATCATCCCCGGTGAAAATACCGGACTTCAATGGACATCGGTTCTCGGGGAAAACAGCGTCAACACACTGGTTGTGGGATTTGGCGGCAACAAGATTAAGCAGAAGGATTTTATTCGTCCGAATCCGCAGTTGGGATTCACGTCAACAGATGCGGCGTTCTTTGGGTTGAACTATCCACGGCTCTTTAGCGTCAACAGCGATATTCCAACGCTGCAAATTACCGGATTCACGACGTTAAGCGTTACGCCGCTGAACTTTTCGAACTACACCCACACATACCTGTTTCGCGATGATTTTTCCAAAGTGGTCGGCAACCACACGTTGAAGACCGGCGTAGTCGTTCAGCGCGGTAGAAAGAATCAAGACAGCATTCCTCCCATCAACGGTACATTCGTCTTCAGCCCTGCGGGTCGCCCCGGGTCCACCAACAACGCACTCGCCGACGCCCTACTCGGACTCTATAACACGTATACCGAAGGCGCTGTGGTAACGAACGCCTGGCCACGATACTGGAACGTCGAGCCATATTTTCAGGACGACTGGAAGGTGAATCAGCGGCTCACTCTCAATCTGGGAGTTCGATACTCCTATATCCAGCCAGTCTACCTGGCACTCGCGAATGGCAGCACCTTCTTGACCGAGTTCTATGATCCGCTCAGGGCGCCGGTGATAGCTCCAGGCAATGGCGCCATTACGAGCGAGCCGGGCAGTTACGATCAGTACCAATGGTCTTGCGCTGCCGGGCGATGGCTTCCCTGAGGCCGCGAAGGGTAATGTGCCGGACGCAATACTGAATGATCCGGCTGTGCAGAAGCTGTTCCGCGGCATTCCCAAAGGATTTGTCGACACCGACTGGGGAACGTTCTCTCCACGATTCGGCTTAGCGTACCATTTGACGGGGCAGCAGAATACCGTACTCAGAGGCGGCTTTGCCATAGTCTACGAGCGCATCCGGACGACCGCCGCTAATGCCACGACAAATCAGCCACCATTCAGCAATACCGTACAGGTGCGCAACGGAAACGTCGACAATCCCGCGGGTGGAGCAACGATCCTGTTTCCCAGCGCAATCGGACGTGCCTTCGATCCGAAGCTGAAAGATCCGCGGATCATGAACTGGTCCGTTGGCGTCCAGCAGTCTCTCGGTGCCGGCGCGTTGTTCGATGCGAGCTATGTCGGATCGGCGGCACGAGATCTCACCTGGTTGAAGAACATCAATCAGCTTAACGAAGGCACGGTTCAGGCGAATCCAGGCATCAGCGCAAACGCCCTTCGACCGTACAAGGGCTATACAGACATTCTTCAGCTGACCAACGGCGGTGTGTCCGACTACCACTCGCTTCAGACACAGTTTCAAAAGCGATGGGCGGGCGCATTCGTTAGGGCAGCCTACACGTGGTCTAGAAACTATACGGACAGCCACGACGCGTTCTACACCCCAATGGACAGCTATGACCTCCATAGAGACTACGGCCCAGCGTATTTCAACAAGCCTCACGTACTTTCCGTAAGTTATAGCTATCCCCTGCCATTTTGGCAGGACGGCCAAACGTGGTACCAGAGGGCGTTTGGTGACTGGACTGTCAGCGGCGTCACTACCTATTCATCCGGATGGCCCATCAATGTGGTGGTCGCCGGCGATATCGCCGGGGTGGGTGGCAATCCCGCTTCTGGTGTTACCATCGACGGCAATGCCGTCGGCGGCTTTGTGCAACGAGCTGACCTGGTCGGCGACCCGAAGGCGAACACCACCAGCATACAGTTCTTGAACCCGGCCGCATTTGCGGTTCCAAAGGCGGGCACGTTCGGGAACGCGAAGCCGTTCGGATTCGCTGGGCCGACGATTCAGAATTGGGACATCGCCTTCGACAAGTCCTTTGCCGTGAACAGGGAACACAGGTTGACGTTCAGAGCGGAAGTATTCAACGTCTTCAATCACTTTTCCTACATACGTGTTCAGAACGTGGTGAATCAGGCCGGCTTCGGTCAAGTAACAGGAGCAACGGATCCGCGAATCATCGAGCTTGTGCTTCGCTATTCATTCTAACGAATGCGTCGCGAGCGTCTCATCCAAACTGCGCGGATTGCGAAGGAAGGAGCCAGCATGTCAATCCTCTCACGACGCACATTCCTCGGTTCAACGGTTGGCAGCGTCGCACTGCCCGCCGCGATCGCTGTCGCTGCAGGCGGCCCCGGCGGCACAGTCTCGCCGCGATCAGCGGCTGCGTGTGCAATTCACTCCCGGCGGCCACACATCGCCGCTTCAGATGTATGCGATGTTCGAGGATCCGCTGTTCGGCGACGTCGATCCCGTTGTGCTGCCGCACCCCAATGCGTTCGACAGCGTGCGTGGGAGCCGACGCGCCCGACGTGATCGTCACCAATGACTGGATCACGGGGCAGTGGCCTGAGCGCGACCGCGCTGAACATGGTGAAGCACCTCGACGCGGGAAAAGGCTTGGTCGTGCTGCACCACGCCGTCGGGACGAATAACGATGCTTGGGCGTGGTGGAGCGAGGAAGTGATCGGCTGCTATCTCTACAACGCAAATGTCCCCGGCATGAAAACCCAGGCCAGGCTCAAGCAGTTCGTGCGTCAGACGATCACGCCGGTTGGAACTCACCCGATCGTGCGAGGGCTGGAACCGTTCAAGCTGCCATGGGACGAGACCTTTCCCAACATGTGGATCTCACCGCGATCGACTGTGCTCCTCGAGTCGGATGACCCGTCGTTCAACAACCCGGCGGTCGGCTGGGTCGGCCCTCACCAGAAGGCGCGTGTCGCCTGCCTTCAGCCGGGCCACACACGACACGTCTGCCAGGACCCGAATTATCGCGACGTCGTCCACAGGATGGTTCTGTGGGCAGGAGGGCGGCTCTCATGATGCGCTCGCGACGAGAATTTCTTGCCGCCGGCGCGGCCGGGGCCGACAGCGCTGCTTGCGGCGAAACAGGGCCACCCTCAGGCGGTGACGAAAACGCAGGTGTGGGTTCAGCTTACAACCGGCGGAAAGCCCTACCCTCCAACGCTGCAGGAGATGTTTCTCGATCCGATCTTCTTCGGCATGGAAGTCTGGCCGATCGATCAGCCCGCGAGTTTCGCGGCGCTGCTGCCCGCGGCCGCCCCACCGCAACGAAGCGGCGGAGCGCCTGCCACAGGCAGAGGGGCCCTCGGCGGCGGGACCGAGCGGGACGAGCCACCGGACTACCCATGGGAACCAAGCGGCGGCAGGCCTCATCCTGGCTATGACGTGCTCGTCCTGAACGATCAGATGAACTGGCCGGAGAACACGCGAGCACTCGCGCAGAAGGCCGTCGAAGCGGGCCGCGGGTTCGTGCTGCTCCATCACTCGCTCGGTGACAACCAGGATTGGCCCTGGTGGTACGAAGAGGTCACCGGCGGACTTCTCGTCTTGAACGGCCAGAACGGACGAAAGCCGTCCACGATGTCTCGACAGCGGCGAAGCTCGACATCCGCCCGGCCGCCAAACATCCGATCTTGCGCAACGTCGACGTCATTCAGCTTCAGCCAACGAGCAGGTCTACAAGAGCATGTGGCAGTCGCCGAAGATCACTCCACTACTTCAGACGACTCACGGCGGCAGCGATTCCACCGTCGCATGGATTGGCGTCCATCCGACGGCACGCGTCGTCTGCATTCAACCGGGTACTTCGATCGTGAGACGCATCGCAATCTCTGCGTACCGCATGCTCATGCGGAATTCGATTCTGTGGACAGCCGGGCGCATTTAGGTGCCAGCCGTCCGGCGCAACTCTGGGAGGGGATCGACACGCCGGAGTTGTGAAGGGCTTCTTCGCGCTTGCGCAGTCATCCGAAACAACCTCAAGTTATCCGCGACACGATTTCCGGGGAACGGGCCGATCGTGTCAGCCGTTTCAACTTGCGCAAGCTCAGTCACGAGGCGGTGCTCGGTTGCTGGCAGCGGATGCACGGCGCGTGGGTGGCGGCAATGGATGATGGTTTGAGTCCGGGAGTCGATGAGTCCATGAGTCGAGAGTCCACGAGTCGTCAGAGTCGTCAGAGTCGAAAATCCCGGAGTCGGGACCGGCTCAAGCCGGACACTCCGTTGACAGATGGCGGAGGGCCGCCGCGCGATGCGGCCGGTGGATCCGTCTGCAAGGCAGCCGTATCTTGTGCAGCGGTCGTTGACCGGAGCGCGAAGAGCGGTGGGCGAGACCACCGACGCGATCGACGCAACCACGATCGTAGGTATCTGCCGAGATGCGCGAGGCGGTGGCGGTTGTTGAAATTGCGCGCGGAGGCTGGGCTCCGGCTGCCGGCAGACGGATGCACCGGTCGCGTGGGTGGCGGCAACGGATAGTGGGCGCTCGTCCGGTATCGCCGGTTCTAGACTCCTAGACCATCACCTCGGCAAGCAGGCGTGCGTAGTCCTCGCGCGTCACCGGACGCGGATTGGTCGCGTGGCTGTGGTCCTCGAGCGCTCGCTCGATCACCCATGGCAGCTTGTCGGTGGGGACGCCGAGGGTTCTGAGCCCCTTCGGAATATTCAGCCTGCGGTTGAGCGCTTCGATCTCCGCGGCGAGGTCGGCGCCCGCCGGGAGGTCCATGGCGGCGTTGAGGCGCTCCACCTTGTCGCCGACGTGACCCGCGTTGAAGCGCAGGACCGGCGGAAGAAGGATCGCGTTGAGCGTGCCGTGATGAAGACTCGGCTGTCTGAGTCCTCCGAGCGCGTGACTGAGCGCGTGCACGGCGCCGAGCCCTTTTTGGAACGTCAGCCCGCCTTCCAGCGCGCCCATCAGCATTTCCGTCCGGGCCGGCACGTCGCCTCCATTCGCACACGCCGCGTCGATGTTCCGCCAGATGCGGCCCGCTCCATCGAGCGCGATCGCTTCGGCCGGGGGGTTGAAGCGAGGCGAGAGAAACGTTTCGAGGCAATGCGACAGCGCATCCAGCCCTGTCGCGGCGGTCAGGAATGGCGGAAGGCCGATGGTGAGCTCCGGATCGCACACCGCGCGTCGAGGAATGAGGTGCGGGCTGATGAACCCGAGCTTGCGGCCATCGTCGAGAGTGATGAGGGCCGCGCGGCCCACTTCCGAGCCCGTTCCTGCTGTGGTGGGTATCGCGATTACAGGAGCAATGGATCCGGTGATTCTTGAGATGCCCCCGTAGATGGCGGCGTAGGATTCGAGCGGTCCCGAATGGTCTGCCAGCAGCGCAACACATTTGGCGAGATCGATCGGCGAGCCGCCTCCCACCGCGCAGAGACCATCGCAGCGGTGAGCCTGGTACACCGCCAGTGCCGCGCGCGATGCCGCTTCGGTCGGGTTGGCGGGCACGTCGAGAAATACCGGCGAGCCCGGCGGACAAAGCCCCTCGATTCGCTGGACCAGCCCCATTGCCGCAAGCCCGCGATCGCTCACGATCAACGGACGCGCGATGCCGATGGCCGCCAGCTGATCCGGCAACGTCGACAATGTTCCCGCACCGAACTCAATCGTCGTCAGATAGGTGATCGGTGCCACAATTCCTAACCCTTCAATCTCGAATGGCGAGACGTTGCGGGACGGATCGTAGCCCAGGTTGATAGGCGCGCCCGCGATTTTCGCTCGAGGTCTGTGCACATGGGCACAGACAGGCGACTGTAGAAATGCAAAGATCGCCATATGGTGATGAAGGAGTCGCGCATGGAGGAAATCCGACTGCGGTATGCGGCGATCGTGGAGTCCTCAGATGACGCGATCATCGCCAAGACTCTCGAGGGTGTGATTTCGGCGTGGAATGCTGCCGCGGAGCGGATGTTCGGATATTCGGAGCACGAGGCCATCGGACAGCCGATCACGATGATCATCCCTCCGGACTTGCACGAGGAGGAGTTCGAGATTCTGAGGCGCCTTCGAGCCGGTGAGCGAATCGACCATTATGAAACTGTCCGCGTCACCAGAGCAGGCGAGTGCGTCGACGTCTCACTGACGATCTCGCCGTTGCGAGGCCCCACGGGGAAGATTATCGGATGCTCCAAGATTGCTCGCGACATCACGAAGGCCAAGCAGGCTGGCGCCGCCCTCCAGCACAGCGAGCAACGGCTGACACGGGAAGTCGCGGGCGCCAAAACGCTCCAGTCGATCAGCACACGACTGATTTCAGAGTCGACGCCAGAATCCTTGTACGACCAAATTCTCGGCGCAGCAATGGAGTTGATGGCCGCGGATGCGGCCAGCCTCCAGATGCTCGCAGCAGATAACACGTCGCTCAGGCTGCTCGCGTGGGCGAATTTTCACCCTGACTGTGTGCCGTTTTGGCAACGGGTGTCGGTTGGGGCCGGGAGCACCTGCAGCAAAGCGCTCGGTGACAACCAGCAAGTCGTTGTCTCTGATATCGAAGCGTGCGAGTTCATGGCTGGCACCCAGGAACAGCTGGAATATCGCCGCGCAGGGGTCCGGGGCGTGCAGTCAACGCCGTTGCGATCGCGAACGGGCCGGCTTCTCGGCATGCTCTCGACGCACTGGCGGACGCCGCATACCCCGACCGAAGATGATTTCAGGTTCTTCGACGTGCTCGCCCGGCAGGCCGCGGATCTCATCGAGCGCACTGTCGCCGAAGGGGCCCTGCGCGAAAGCGAAGAACGCTTCCGCCTCATTGCCAATAGCGCTCCGGTCATGATCTGGATGTCTGGCACGCACAACGAGATCACCTATCTCAATCAGACCTGGCTCGATTACGCGGGACGCCCATCGGATGCAGCGGTGGAAACGGTACAGGCAATGGTCCTCCACCCAGACGAAGCGGAGCGATGCCGCGAGGTGTACGAGAAGGCCTTCGACGAGCGACAGCCTTTTCAACTCGAGCATCGGCTCCGGCGCCACGACGGCGAATATCGCTGGGTGGTGACAGCGGGTGTGCCGCGAGACAAGGGAGACGGGTCGTTTGCTGGTTACATTGGAACGAGCGTCGACATCACCGAGCGGAAGCTGGCGGAAGCAGCGCTTGCCAGTCAGAAGTTAATTGAAGCGCGCGAGGAAGAGAAGACCCGAATCGCCCGCGAGCTTCACGATGACATTAGCCAACGGATTAGTTTGCTCGGTATGCATCTCGGTATCCTCAAGCAGAGTCTTCCGGATAGCGCGACCGATTTCGAGCAGGAGATTCGGGAGATGGACCAACAGATCCGAGAGCTTGCGTCTGAGATTCAGGCGGTGTCGCACCGGCTTCACCCCGCGAGACTGGAGATCCTGGGACTGAAAAGTGCCGCTGCCGGGTTTTGCGAAGAGCTATCGAATCGGCATGACGTCACGATTGACGTGCATTTCGAGGACATTCCGGAAGCGCTGCCCGCGGAAATCTCCCTCTGCCTCTACCGCGTTTTGCAGGAATCCCTTCAGAATGTCCTCAAGCATAGCGGATCACGACGCGCTCACGTGTCGCTGAGCGGTCACATCGACACCATCGACCTGACAATCAAGGATTCGGGCGCCGGCTTTGATCCCCAGGAGGCGATCCGAGGGCGCGGGCTCGGCTTGACCAGTATGAAGGAGCGGTTGAAGGTCGTGGGCGGGCACCTTTCCATCCACTCGGAGCGGGGGGACGGCACGACCATTCACGCTGTCGCGCCTCTCCGTCTGCCAACGAAGTCGACAAACGTCGCCGTGTGACACGCCTTTCTTTTGGAGGTCGGCATGACTAGGTTTGGTCTTGGACGCCGCGCGTTCGTTGAAGCGCTCGTCGGTCTTCCACTCGCAGGGGCCGCTGTATCGGCCCAGACGTCAAGCCCGCCCGTCGGGAAGGTCGCCTCCGGAACCGGCCGGGCGGACGACATCATCAAGCTGCCTGGCGGCGATCGCATTCACGTCAAGGTCGCGACTCAGGAGAGCGGTGGCGCAATGTTCATGACCGAGCAGCCGATCGACCGCCGTGGATCCGGTCCACCCAGGCACTACCACGAAGAGCAAGACGAGTGGTTCTATTGCCTCGCCGGCGAATACGTCGTCGAAATCGGCGATCAGCGGTTCCGGCTGCGGCCAGGCGATTCGGTTCTCGGGCCCCGACGCGTTCCGCATGCGTTTGTCTATGACGCTGCGGGACCGGGCCGCATCCTCATCGGATTTACACCTGCAGCGCGTATCGAGCAGTTCTTTCGTGACCTCGAAAAGCGGGGCGAGTACTTCGGCAATGGCTCGCCGGAGGACAGGGAGCTGGCCCACCGGCTGTACGGCATCGTGAATGTGGGGCCGCCGCTGAAATTGTGAGCGACGTGCAACGAGCTCTGAACGCTACCGGGATTCGCCTTCAAAACCCGGAACGACGATACCCCAACGGACGGTTTCGGCATCGAGTTTCAGGTACACGCTCTTACCGACAGATGGTTGCGCCGTCATCGGCTCGCCTGGCCCGCGGTCGCCATAGTTCACCACGATAACGTTCTTGTGCCGGGGATTTCGACTCACCACAGTCGTCTGAGGAGCTATGCGATCGCCGAGTAGATAACCGTCCGAGCCGAGATAACCCGCATTGGTATTGAGGGCAGCAACCGCATAGAAGAACGTTCCGGAGCCCCCTCGCTGCTGCGTGAGCAGGAATACGACGTCTTCGCGGCCGTCACCGTTCAGGTCGGTCCTTAGTTCGTTTCCGAAGTAGCGTGTGATGATTCGTGACGCCGAGCCGGGAGACGCTTCGGACTCGGCAAGGCCATCGGCAAGCTTGATGCGCTGGCCTTCAATTATGTACTCGGCGTTCCGGTACTCAGTGCGAGGAAGGGCTGCCTGCCCTTGCGGCTGATTCTCGGAATTGGAGGAACATCCTCCGACGAGAACGATGACCGCGACGATGACCATCAGCGTGGCCGGCCGCGCCCTTTGAGGCGCCTGTCTCAGACGAACGGAATTTTCAGCAGGCATAGGAGTCGTACAACAATGACGGCCTACGACGCAACGCGGCTGAGCGTCGTGCCATCGAGTTCCAGGACGTACTCGGTGCCGAACGCCATAGAGGGCGTGTACGCACCCGGTGCGAGGTGACCGTCTAGAACCTTCAGTATCGCCTTGACGCCCGATTCCGCGGTCAGGGTGTACGCCTCGCGCGTGCGCAGACGCATGGCGACCCGGTGTCCGGCGTCATCCCAGGCTTCGCCGTACACATAGACCTCGTCGCGGGCGCGTTGCTCGTCCGATGGACCTTTCACCTGCCTCGCGATCAGTGCTTTCATAATCGACTGCACCGGTGCCAGACCCAACAGCGAGCGGATGAAGCCGGAAATCTTCATTCTGCCGACTTGCGTTTCAGGCACGCCGAGGAAGACTTCGATGTTGGGAATCCCCGTGGAGTAGTAGGCAGTAGCGACGTCGCCCCAGGGAATGGTGACCGCGGTGGCCGACAGGGACTCCGTAAACGGGATGGTTTCGACCTTGTGCGCCGAGGGAACCTTGATGATTCTGCCGTTCTCGCGGATCCTGCCGCCCTCCGGCAGGCCCTCGACCATAGTCTTGGCGGTTCCGGGACTGAGTTTGCCGTGACGCGACATGAAGGCCAGCTTGAGGTGGGTCGCCGAGGCCAGCTCGCGTTTCAGCATGGCCGCGAGGCAATCGGTAGGCACGACGTCAAAGCCGACTCCGGGAATGACGACGATGCCGGCGTTGATGAATTCCTGGTTGCGGGAGTGGGCGGCTTCGAGCACCGCGATTTCTCCGGTGATGTCGAGATAATGCGTTCCTGTGCGCAGGCACGCGGCGAGCATCGGCCTGCTGGTGGCGGAGAACGGACCCGCGCAGTGCAACACGGCCGCGATTCCGTCAAGGTTCGTTGTCGCCACCGCCTCGTCGGCGAGATCGAATACGCGTGATTCAAAAGCGAGTTCGTCAGCCAGCGATCGGATGCGTTCGCCGTGGCGACCGGCCACAACCGGGCTGAGATGGTGATCTTTCGCATAGCGCGCAGCGAGCCTGCCGGTGTAGCCGTTGGCGCCGTAGATCATCCACATAAGCTCTTCTGATCGGCTACACGCCGCCCAACTCACTGAGCCACTTGAGCGCGCTCAGGCTTGGCATGAATCCGTATTCGCCGCCAACCGTCCGCGTAAAGCTTTCCAGCATCGGTATTCTCCGGCGCACGGGCCGCATCGGAATCGTAAACGTCCGGGTCCCGTCATGCGACCCGGCAATCGGATCCCGCTGTGTCTCGAGGCCCAGGAAGTTCCCGTCTTCAATCCAGTGCTGCTTCAGGAACTCATAGGTCTCTGGCGCGGTTGCGCTCAAGAAGATGAAGAAGATCCCGCGACGCTGCCCATCATCTTCGTACACGCCGTCTGGTAGAGGCGGCCCATACGCGCAGCCGTGACGGATGATGCGATGAAGATTCACGTTGTCGAGCACCGCAAGCGGCGTGTCGCGCGGATTCATTCGGCGCACATGTGATCCCAGAGGGCAGCGGAGGCCTTTCGGATCGTCGCCGTAGAGGAAGTTGTTCATCTGCTGCAGATCCGATCCGAGCTCCGGCCGATCCTCATCGGGCGCGAGCATCAAGGCCGCGCCGCTCGGCCAGCGGCCGATCATTTTTGCGGCGAGCAGCTCAGGGCTGAGCGGGGCGACCGCGTTGTCGCGCAGGAAGCGACGGAACACGGCGACGTGCGAGTGCAGCTTGCGAAATCCGGCAAACGTCCCGTTGCGCCCAAGCACATCGGGCTGCGGCACCTTGACCATGCGGCCGCTGTCGCCGGGATACCCCAGCACGAACTCACCGGCCGCGATCGATGCCTCCGGACTCACGATCGGACTGACGTCGTTTCCGAGAATGTTCGGAAAGCTGATTCCGTCTTTGTACCCGAACGGAGTGCGGCCGCCCGGTGTCTGTTTGAAGTTTTCACGTTCGAGAACGCGCACCCCCGGCAGGTCCTGCAACTGCTGCCTTGCCAGCGTGAGTTTTTCCTCGAACTTGCTTTCGGATGTGGACAGCAGCGTGAGCGCGGCGTGGATCTGCCCAGTGCCGTAGGGCTGCTCCCACCGTTCCGGAAAGCTGTCTTCGCTTTGTTCGAAAGACGCGGCGCGTGCGGCCATTCCTTGGCGAAACGCTGGTGGAAAAGAGTGGAGAGACGCTTGCGGAACACCGAGCGCTGTCAGGCCCGTGTAGGTGAACGCGACAGCCGCCCACGTATCGGCAGACGCATATTCTGCGGCCGACACGATGTGCGGCAGGAGCCGGCGCACGAACTCGCGCCCTTGCGCGGCGTCGTCGAAATGCAACAGCACATGGCAGCCGACGTAAGGCGCGGGACGCCGCCGAAGAATGGGACTCTGAATGTCCCACTTTTCGAGCGCGGGAAGTTCCACCTCGGACGCCATGCGCTCCAGCGGTTAGCTTGCCGCGTCCAGAAGCACGTTCACCGCGTCCCTCACTTTCAGCGCCTGCCGAATGCTCACCACGGTTGCCTGAGGATACGCCACATACCATCCGGTTGCCGTCACCTGGTGCTCGGCGATGAAGTCCCTGACGGTGTTGGCATGAATGCCGGGCCAGCCCTCGACCACGGAAAAGAGCGCGTCCATCGGCTCGGGAATCTTCGTGGCGAACGCAGTGATGTAGCTCTCCCAATCGCCGTCGTATGTGGTCGCGAACAGCAGCTTGGTGTCGTTGTCGAGGATGACGAATCGCATGTCGTGGACCGTTCCCACGAAATCCGCTCCGTCGAAGCGTCCGTTTGCCTGGGCAAGCACCGCGCGCAGCTTCGCGGCGCCTCCCGGCTTGAGCGGAACGATCACTGTCAGTTCTGAAATCTGTCCATCACGTAAGCCGGCCCGATTCGCCGGGGTGGTGGGGGAGTTGGTGCCATGAGATGCCTCCGTTGAGCCGATTATCGTTGAACTCGTACGGTGCGTTGCGCAGAAATTCGAAATCCTCGAGCCGATGCCGGCGCCTGTCCCCATTTCCTCTGCGCTTTACGCCAATAGGAGTGAGGAGGCGCTTTCATGATCACGCTGCTCGATCGTCCACCCTGCACTGAGTTCCTCGACAACACCTGTCACGCCCTCGCCGACGGTGACGTTCGCTACGCCATGGGCGCGCTTCGCACGTCGCTGCACGAGCTCCGTTCGCAGTTGCCTCCAGGCGACTGGCAAGCGGTCGGCATGGAGGCGCGGCGGCATCCGCTTCACAGGCTGCTCCTCGAGTCGCCGTTCACCCGCAGAGCCTACGACAAGCCGCGCGGGTACGCCGGCGATGCCGTGCTCATGGACCTGATCTATGGGTTGGCTCCTGCGCGTGACGAGCTCTCTCCCCTCGGGGGCATGCTCTACGGATACGAGTTCGATTCGCCCTGCTTCCAGAGCGTCCGCACGCGCCGTGCCGTGCTGGCGCGTGAGATCGACGCGGTTGCCGCCCAGCGGCCGGGCGCCCACGTGCTCGCCGTCGCCAGCGGCCATCTGCGGGAAATCGAGTGGAGCCGCGCCGCCAGATCGGGCGTGGTGACGATTACGGCGCTCGATCAGGATTGCGACAGCCTCGGATGCATCGAACGGGACTATCAGCACTATTCCGTGGCGACGATGCGAGCGACCATCGGCGACCTTCTGCGCCGCTCGCGCCTGAAGCAGATCGACCTGGCGTATGCCGCGGGGTTGTATGACTACCTGGACGATGATCTGGCGCGCCTGCTGACGACGGCGCTGTTCCGCAAGCTCGCTTCGGGCGGCCGTGTGCTGATCGCCAATTTCACGCCGGCGACGTATGACGCCGCGTTCATGGAGACGTTCATGGACTGGCGCCTCGTCTACCGCACACCGGCGCAGGTTCGCGCGCTCGCCAGCTCGATACCTGCTGCGGATGTGGCCGGCATCGACCAGTTCAGCGACGAGAACCACCACGTCACCTACATGCGGGTGATCAAGCGATGACCCCGCAGGCGCTGGCAATTCGCCCGGCTCACGTGGCAGTCCCGACGGCACGCGAGCTGCGCACACTGACTTCGCCGTCGCCGCCGCAGCCGTCAACGATCATTGGTGCGGCGTTGGCGCTCGGCGATTACTTTCTGTTCTACGGCGGCGCCGCCATCACCATCCTGGCGCCGTGGTGGATCGGTCAAGATCGGCGGCATCGGCATGTCCGGTGTGGCGGTGGCGATGCTGTTCGCTCTGGCGCATGATGCAGCGCATGGCAGTCTGGCTCGATCGCGGTGGCTGAACAGGGTGCTGGCGACCGTGTGCTTCCTGCCATCGTGGTATCCGTACACGCCGTGGATCCGTGGTCACAACCACCTGCATCACGGCTGGACCAACGTGGCCGAATGCGACTACTCATGGCGGCCCGCTTCTCCAGCCGACTACCTGGCGATGCCGCGCTGGCGTCGAGCGGTGGAACATATCTATCGGTCGTGGTGGGGCCTGTGGCTGCATTCCATCGTGGCGATCTGGTGGAAGCACATGGCCATGCCCGGTGAGAACGATCGCCGGTATCTGGATCCCCGCCAGCTCGCTGCTGACCGGCTCGTGGTCGCGGTCAGCGTGGCTGCGCACGTCGCTGTGTGCTGGCTGGCGGCGCCGCACTGGTCAACGCTCGCCGGAGGACCGCGACTCCCACCCTGGGCAATCGTCGGGGCTGTCGTGGTCGTGCCCTGGTGGATCTTTCACGTGATGTTCTCGGTAGTGACGTTCATGCATCACACGCACCCCCGGGTGCCGTGGTTCCGAACGAAGCGCGAATCGAGCTACTTCACGGGCCAGGTGCAGGCGACCGTTCACGTGGAGCTTCCAAAGTGGGTCGAGCTGCTGCTGCACAACATCACGGTGCACGGCGCACATCACGTCGACCCGCGCATCCCGTTCCGTCACCTGCCGCAGGCGCAGCGACAGATCGAATCCTCCTTCGCCGGCGACGTCATCGTCGAGCGGTGGTCGCTGCGGTCGTTCATCACGGTAACGCGGGCATGCAAGCTCTATGACTACGAAGCCCACCGATGGCGGACCTTCCGCGAGATACCAGGTCGAAGCTCGACCCTCCACCGTGAACCGGCCACCCGTCAGAGCTCCAGTCGGTCCAGCTCTTCGTAGGCTCGTCGCAGCCACTGCTTGACCCGTTGCCGCTCCAGCATACCGAGCGACGGGTGTCCTTGCGCATCCCTCTGGGTGGCAGCCCAGAAGCTGGCATTCTGCCCGTCGATCTTCTGCATCGATGCGTCGTGTAAGCGGGTCAACGTCATCACCTTGGCGTTCAGCGTCCTGGCACGCGCGAGCGTGCCGCTCGATTCGAGAATCGCGAAGTCGCCGCCGCGCAACTCGTTGCGTACGACGACAATCCCGAGCTTGCCCCCGAACTGTTCGAGCAGTTTTGCAAGCAGTTCCGTGGAGTCACGGCCCGAGTCCATCACGTGCCAGTAGGTGAGTGAAAGCCCCAGGTCGTTGTCGGCGTCGAGGAGTCCGGACTCTTCCATCCACTCGGCGATGAATCGCTGCGTCTGCGCCGCGAGATCGACCACGATGCGGCGCTCCGGGTCGGCGATCGCCGCTTCGACGATGGAGTCGAGTCCTTCGTAGTGGTCGATCACCACCGGTGAGGCGAAATCGGCGTAGAACCGCAGCAGCGAGCCGTGCGAGCGGTCGGTGTCGAACCCGAGGAAGGGGATCTGGCGGTCGATGAAATATTGCGAGAGAACTCGCGAGACGACGGACTTTCCGACTCCGCCCTTCTCGCCTCCGATGAAATGGACGCGTGTCATATGCCTGCTATCTTGTCACGTTGACGTGACGAGCGTGAAGTGGATGGCGAAGAACGTCGCGGTGCGGACTCGGAAATCTCGGTCAAGGTGACGCCACTCGTGAGACACTTCGCCCGACGCGTTGTGAAGACGCACCCAGAACGGAGGCGTTGATGGCTGATCTGTACGTTCGGTGGAGTCACGCGAACCCGCTGGATATCGGTGATCGACCGATCTCTCCATGCTGGCCTCCAAATGCTGTTTGGACGAACGCCTCAATCTGGATGAGCTATCCTCCAGACCATCCGGATCCTGCTCTACGCAGCGCGACGGCGCCACACGCGCGGCTCGGGGAGGAAATATTCATCAACGTCGGAATCTACAGTCGAGGGCAGCGCTTCGAGTTCTCTCCTCCGGAACAACCAACACCCGTCGTCTGTCAAGTTTGGGTTTGCACGGGAACAAACGGCGTCGGACCAATTAGCGCCCTCGCCTCTTCGGGTGGCGCAACGGGCCTGGCCGGGATTGTCGTCAGTTTGATTGAGGCGCCCGACATCTACGGCGTGGCGAGCGTCCCGTGGACGCCGGGCGCGGCAGACAACCTCTCGTTCGACGCAAACGGCGCGGCGCACGTCTGCCTGGCGGCAAACGTCGTTTACCGTTCCTTACCGGGTGCCGGCCTCCCCGCCAGTCAAGGTCAAACCCTTCCGCAATTCATCTCGAACGGGCAGCCCGTCAACACCATCTTCCCGTGTGGAGACGGCCCAATCGATCCGCTGAGCGCCGTGCCGATCGGTCACTTTCATGGTCAAAAGAACATTCAGGTTCTGAGCACAGCGATGGAACTCAGAATCCCAATGATGCTGTGGGCCGGAGACGGCGAGGACGGAAATCGTAGGCTGATACTCTCGGAGCGCGTCGAACGCGTATTGGCTGACGCTGTCATACGCGAACAACTCCTCGCGCATCCAATGATCGATTTGCGCGGTGGCCGGCCGCGCCGCCAACGAACCCGGAAGATGACATCCCGACAACGCAAGCTGCTGGCCTCCCAGTTGGACGAGCGCATTCTCAGCGCCGGTCCTCTACCTCTCGAACCACAGGAGCGGGCAAGGCTCGCGGGCGGCGGGAGCCTCGTCCTGGCCGATCACGCGGACATCCGGCTGGAACCGGCAGGACGACCATTGGCAGGGATCGCGATCGATGGTTCGGACAAGGTGCGAGGCCAGACCATCGAGATAAGCACCACAGCGAAGAATCCAAGCCGATTTGTCGTGAATCTGCAGCCCGCCCAAGCGGATCCTCCGGGGACGGTGCGCGTGTTCGACATCGCCGAGCGGAGTTCGTCAGGCAGGTTGATTGGCGGCACGACGTTTATTACGGTCGCCCCGGCGTAAGTCACGATCTTGGTCACCCGTGCGCGCGGTCAGGTATAAGAAAACGAATGGCCACCAGACAGGGCCATGATCCGAAGCTCGATGTGAATTGCAGATGGCGTCCCTCCAACTGTCGCGCGCATGGCCCGCATCGCGACCATCAGATTGGCCTGCGTCCATTGCAGCGGAGTGTGCGGGTTCTCGACGTAGCGTCCCTGTTTCAGGTAATACATCTCGGGGCAACGCCACGACGCAGAAATCTGCGACAGCGCGCGATTGAAGTGCCTCGTCTGGCGGTCGAGATCGGTTGTGGACCGGCTGACGGCAAACCGCGCGCCGTAGAAGGCCGACAACATCGGATCGAACAAACACCATTGCGCTTCGTCGCCGATGCGTTCGAGAAGTGCGTCGCGGTTGCGCATATCGCTGCCCGTGGTGAAGTCGCGCGTCCGATCCTCGAGCCTGGTGCGTGCCTCGTAATCCGGCGCCCAGTACCAGTCGCCCAAGTACCGCCGTATCCCGCATTCCCCTGTCAGGAACCGATCGACGTCGTGGAGGAGTAACTCGACCATGGCCGGCTCCTGGACGACCCCGAGCGGAAACAGCAGGAACGTCAGCGCCGCGTCATAACGGCGATTCTGGTCGGGCGAAAGCTGAGCGCATTCCTGCGGCAGGATTTCGGCCAGCGCGGCCCGTCCATGCGCGATGAGATCCGCGATCGTCCCCGCGGCCTCAGCAAAAGAGGGCGACGTCCGCTGCAGATCGGGCCGATCACGAACGAGAGCCGCAACCGCCTCGAGACCTGCGGTCACGGTTCCGATGCTCGAAGCAGAGATCTTGCGAGTCTCCTCCCAATGCCCACTGTCTTCGTCCTGCCAGAACCTAATCGCCGCCAGGTAGCGTAGAAACAGCGCCAGGACCTCGAGCGCCGACTCGTCGAGGGCGACGTGTCCAGCCCGCGCGAGCGACGCATACAGCCACAAGAAATACCCAAGCGCATCATTCTGCGCATGGGGCCAGGACTCAGAAGAAATCTCCTCGAGTTTGTCCCCATCGAACCGGACGTGGGGGCGAAGCGACACGATCTGCGCTTTTTGGTTGTCGGCGATGATGTCTTCGAACCTGTGGCGGTGTCGGCTGTAGAACGTCAGCAGGGCGCGCGCCACGCCGGCAGCCACGTCTGTCGATCCGCAAACGTGGTGGGCGTACGCGACGTAGACGTTGTCTCTTACCCAGACGTTCGAGTACCCCGATCCGGCAATCGACGAGCCGGCCGTCGAAGCGGCGAAAAGTCCCGACGACAGCCGGCTGAATTCCAGCGTCCGCTTCTCGTCCAACACGCGTTCGATTCGCGAGAGCGTGGCGGGGGAATAGCGGCCGTCGGGCACGAGCGTGGCAAGTTCGACATTCTGAAAACGCATGAGGACCCGGTTGCGGCCAAGCCTAACACACACGATACGAGGGCTATGGCGACTGGAATCGAGGGCTGGCTCACTGGCGCGCAGAGCCAGGAAATCGCACGGGATGTGGCGCTCAGCAACCATTCGCACACAACGCGGTTTGTTATTTTTTGTCCTGAGCCGACTCACGGTGAGCGGCATTGATAGGAGAGCGCTATGACCGCAACATCGGCTGCCGCATCTGTTTCAGTCGTGCTGGTTCATGGAGGGTTCGTAGACGGTTCCGGTTGGCAAGGCGTTTACAACATCCTGCAGCAGCACGGGTACCGGGTCAGCATCGTTCAGAATCCGACGTTATCGCTTGAAGATGACGTTGCCGTCACCAAACGAGTGATCGCGGCGCAACCTGGCGCGGTGATCCTCGTCGGTCACTCTTATGGGGGCGCGGTAATCACGCAAGCCGGCAACGATCCGAAGGTTGCAGGGCTCGTTTACATCGCCGCATTTGCGCCAGACGCGGGCGAATCGGTCGGTCGTGCGGCATCTTACTGCGGGTGGTAGTCAAGACTGGCTGAATCGCAATATGATGTGGCGAAGCATAGAATCACCGGTCGTCTGCAATCGACAGCCGATCCAACCGATGGAGCCCCTTTGACGTTGAAACGACTGCTCGCCGCCACTGTCCTCATGGTCATAGCGCCAACCGCTGCCGCACACGCGCAGGGCGTCGAGGGGATGCGCTCGGTCACGGTCTTTGTGGGTACGGGCATCAGTCTGGCCGGCAACGCCATCAATGAAGGAGTCGGGACGATCGACGGCAAGCCGTCGGTCCTGGTCGAACAGGCCCTCAGCAATCACTTCAGCGACGCGTTGAGGCTACGGTTCACCGGCAGCCTCGGACTCGACTACCGCCGGGAAGTCTTCGCGACGTTTGCTTACGGCAAGTACAACGGCACCGAGCGTATCGTGGGATCGGTATCCGGCTATCCACTTCTGGCACGGTTGTCCAACGCCGACGCCTTCGACATCGAAGGCGGCCTCCGTTATTACCTGCGGCCCGAGGGTTCGATTCGCACCTATGTGGCTGGGGCAGCCGGCCTGCGCTTTCTTGGGGCGACTGACGCCACCTTCAGAGTCGTCGAGGTGGGACTGACTCTGGCCAACCAGCCGTACTTCAAGGGATCGGCGCTGTTTCTCGTCGGCGGCGATACCGGCGTCAGCTACGACGTATCCGACACCATGGCGTTGGGAGCGGAGCTCGGGCTTCGGTACCAGGGAAAACCTGGCGCCGAACCGCTCTTTGCGGATCCGAAGCTCGCGGAGGTCAACGACACGGGCAGCCGCTGGTCGCTTCCGATCAGCGTCTTCGCAACTTTGCGGTTCTGATGCAGGCACACATGGACCATCCCCTGTTCATCGTTCGCGTGGCGGCATCACTCCTCGTACTGGCCTTCAGCACTCCCGGATTGGCCGCGCCCAAGGCGCGTGAACAGGCGTCCAAGCTTCCGGGGCTCCCGCAGGTCGAACAAGATGTCGCCAGTCCGTCAGCGGAGGTTCGACGACAGGCATTGCGAGGGCTACGCGAGCGCGGTGGGCCCGAAACGCTGCCGCTGCTCGCGCGCCTTATCGGCGATGCCGAGATCGACATCCGCGAAGGCGCCGTCGCAGGCGTGATCATTGTCTACGTGCAGCCACTGCCGAATCGTTCGATCAACAGCGCGGCTGAGGCCTTCGAGGTCGCGCGGTTCCATGACCAGCCATGGTCGGTTCCCCCAGAACTGTCTACCGCGCTGGTCACGGCACTGGCGGACACGCAGCCATCGGTCCGGCGCGATGCGGCGTACGCCGTGGGGATCGTCCTGCCTCCGCCGGTCACGGATGCCGTCGCGTTCGAACTCCTGGCATCACTAGGCGACCGTGAGCCGTCGGTGAGAGTCGCGGCGGCCCTGGCGCTCGGTCGTCTGCGGGTGAAGGACGCCGGAGTGCCGCTCATCGGTCGGGTCAACGACGAAGATCTCGACGTCAGGCTCGCGTCGATGCGAGCGATCGGCGATCTCCGGGACGAACAGGCACTTGTCGCACTGACTGACCAGTTCACGTTCTACGTACGCGGATCGGCGGGCCGATCTGCGATAAGCGCACTCGCGGCAATCGGTCATCCTTCGAAGATTCCACTGTTCGGAGCGCAGACGACGTCCGGGTATCCAGCCCATCGATGGGCGGCGTACGAGGCCTGGCGCGCTCGGCGGCGCCGCCGCTGCTGCGCCGCGTATCGAGGCGGCGATGGCCAGAGAAAGACACGCGGGTACTAAACGCGATGACTTTCGCACTTGCATCGGCGGGTCGTCACGATGGCGTCAACCGTCTGCTGGACGCTCTCGCCGACCGCGATAGGAGTGAAACGTTCTGGCGGCACCTGGTGGACTTTGGCCAGCCGCATGTCGCGGCTGTCGCGGCGCGGCTCAAGGGATCCCGATCCCTTCGTGCGGGGGCAGATCGCCACAGCACTCGGCTTCATGGGCGGCCCGGAAGCCATCGCGGCCTTGAAGAATACGAGCGGCGAGTCGGATCCGGACGTCGCGAAGAGGATCAGCTTCGCACAACTTCGGCTCACGCGGCCGAAGGTGGTTCCTCTCGCCCCTTGAGTTCGA
>CAVXJF010000010.1:0-268825 GCA_963762055.1 Vicinamibacterales bacterium | reverse complement strand
TCGGGTGCTCGTGAGTGGGGGTTACCGGCACAGCGTTTTGGCCAGCGCGGAGATCTACGATCCGGCGCTGGGCACTTGGTCGCTGACAGCTTCGATGAGCACGGCCCGCTACCTGCACACGGCCACGGTGCTACCAGACGGCCGGGTGCTCGTCAGTGGCGGTATCAACCAGCGCCTCACGTCTACTTGGCTAGCGCGGAAATCTACGATCCGGCGCTTGGCACGTGGTCGCCGACGGGCTCGATGAGCACGCACCGCTACTTCCACACGGCCACGCTGCTGGGAGACGGCCGGGTGCTCGTCAATGGCGGTTACACGGCGGTTCCCGCCTCTTGGCAGCGCGGAGATCTACGATCCGGCGCTGGGCACCTGGTCGCCCAACGGCTCGATGCGCACGGCCCGCGCTCCAACACACGCGCCACGCTGCTGCCAGACGGCCGGGTGCTCGTCAGCGGGGTTACAGCACATATTGCATTTTTGGCCACCGCGGAACTCTACGATCCGGCGCGCGCACCTGGTCGCTGAGCCTGTGATGAGTATCACCGGCTCTCCACACCGCCACGCTGGTGCCAAACGGGGGGGTGCTCGTCAGCGGGGGATACGGCCGACGACACCTATCTTGGCGAATACGGAGATCTATTCGCCTCCCGCTGCCCCGGAGGAGACGACCCCGCCGGAGGTGTCATGCGCCGCGGCGGACGGCGCTGGCACAACAAGACGTCGCGATTGCATGTACCGCGAGTGATCTCGGATCGGGACTGGCGAACGCCGCGGACGCGAGCTTTAACCTCACCACCGATGTGGAAATCGGGACCGAGACGGCCAACGCCGCGACGAACAGCCGCCAGGTCTGTGACAGCGCGGGTAATTGCAGTCTTGCGGGTCCTATCACCGGGAACAAGGTGGACAAGGGGAGAGGGGAAGGCGCCGACGATCACCATCGCGTCACCGATCGCTGGGGCGACATACGGGCTGAATGCGAACGTCGGCGCCAGCTATACGTGCAGCGATGGGGGTGCGGGGTTGGCGTCGTGTAGGGGGCCGGTCGCGAACGGGAGTCTCTCAACACGTCCCCATGGGAACCAAGACATTCGTGGTGACAGCGACTGATGGCCTCGGCAATTCCTCCACACGCAGCGTGACGTATACCGTGGCCTCCCGCAAGAAGTGATGGTCAAGGAGAGACCAATGCCTTCCCAGAAATCGGTCTGCACTCACGTCACGATAATGCTCTGCCTCGTTATGGCCGTCGTCACCATGAGTCACATAGAAGCATCGGGCGCTTGGTCGCCGGCGGGCTCGATGAGCACACCCCGCACTAGCCACACCGCAACGTTGCTGCCAGATGGCCGAGTGCTGGTCACCGGGGGGCTATAGACGGCAACACTCCGTGGGCAGTGCGGAGCTGTACGATCCGAGGCTCGGCACGTGGTCGTCAACGGCGGCGATGAGCATGGCCCGCGCTGGGCACACGGCCACACTACTGACCGATGGCCGCGTGCTCGTCAGCGGTGGTCTCGACGACGGCTCCAGCTACTTGGCGCAGCGCGGAAATCTACGATCCGGCGCTGGGCACCTGGTCGCCGACGGGCTCGATGAGCACGACGCCGCTTCTACCACACGGCCACGTTGCTACCAGATGGTCGCGTGCTCGTCAGCGGCGGTTCCCCCGACTCTGGAGCGCGTTGGGAAGCGCGGAAATCTACGATCCGGCGCTGGGCACCTGGTCGCCGACCCCTTCGATGAGCACGGCGCGGTTCTCCACACGGCCACGCTGCTGCAAGACGGCCGGGTGCTCGTCAGCGGGGGGCAACGACAGGGTCAATACGACCAGCAACACCTCGGCCAGCGCAGAGATCTACGATCCGACACTGGATACCTGGTCGCCGACGGGCTCGATGACTGCGGACGCGCGAACGCACACCGCCACTTTGCTGTTAGACGGCCAGGTGCTCGTCAGCGGGGGTTCCGCCTCTTACTCGTTTCCGACGATGGCGACGGCAGTCTTTATGAGGACTATTCCGTCTGGGAAAGCGCCGAGATCTACGATCCGGTTTCGGGAACCTGGTGGGAGACCGGCTCGATGCGCGCGGGGACCCGCTCCTATCACATGAGCACGCTGCTATCAGACGGCCGGGTGCTCGTCAGCGGCGGTTACCGACTACTATCCGCGCCCATCTTGGCCAGCGCGGAAATCTACAGTCCGGCGGACGGGACTTGGTCGCTGACGGCTGGGATGAGCACGCCCCGTGTGGCCACACCGCCACGTTGCTACCAGACGGGCGGGTGCTCGTCAGTGGGGGTTTCGCCGGCGGAACACCATCTTGGCGAGCGCCGAGATCTATTCGCCTGGCGCGCCAGCCCCGGAGGACGCGACGCCGCCGCAAGTGTCATGCGCCGCGGCGGACGGCGCGTGGCACAACAGCGATGTCACTATTGCATGCACCGCAAGTGATCTCGAATCGGGTCTCGCGAACGCGGCGGATGCGAGCTTTCACCTCACCACCAGTGTGCCGGCCGGGACGGAGACGGCCAGCGCCGCCACGAACAGCCGCCAGGTCTGTGACGTCGTGGGTAACTGCAGTACGGCTGCTCCTATCACCGGGAACAAGGTGGACAAGAAGGCGCCGACGATCGCGATCGCGTTGCCGATGGCGGGTGCGACATACGGTCTGAATGCGAAGGTCGGCGCGAGCTATGCCTGCAGCGATGGTGGCGCTGGGATGACGTCGTGTACCGGGCCGGTCGCAAACGGCAGTCTCGTCAACACGTCGTCCAAGGGAACCAAAACGTTCGCGGTGACAGCCATCGATACCGTCGGCAACTCCTCCACCGTGAGCGTGACGTACAGTGTGGTCCCCGGCAGGAAATAGCGGAGACATCTGAATGAAACTCGAGGCCTTGACGCTTACCCTCACGCTCTCCCTCACCGCTTGTGGCGGCGGGTCATCTTTACCGACTTTACCGACACAGCCCTCGTCGACCCCATCACCACCACCTCAACCGACGATAACTTCTTCTGCGGTGACGAATGCTTCTGCGGTGACGAACTGGAACCTGACACAGCGGTTCGGGTCGGTGACGGGCCCAGACAATAGCTGGGTTCGGGGGCAGCGGCAGCAATGGACGGGAGCAGTTTTCCCGGATCTCCCCATGGCGGTCACGCGCTCGGATGGTGCCATTCACCTTGATAGCGGGTTCTTTCAGGTGGATTATTCCGGCACCTTTGCAGGCAGTGAATTCTCAGCCAGCGGCAGAGAACCCTTGGAAGGTGGAAGCGTGCAGATGCCCGGCGCTTCGAGTCTATCCGGGCGCTTTTCCGCCGATGACCAGCTGCTGACGGCAACGGAGGTGAACACCTACCGTCTGATCACCTCAGGCGAGACCGTCACCTACACATGGGAATGGCAGGCGACGCGGCGGAACTGATGTTTTGGGCCAAGACCCGACACCGCCATCCTGTGGAAGAAATCCGACGGTCACGTCGCCTCCCCGAAGTGATTGAACCGGCTGCTGCGTAGCGGCTAAACGAAGATCAAGACTGCTGATACAACAACAGGGAAAGTATTAAGTTACTCAGAATCCAGAACTTCCCATTCATCGAGGAGAAACGTGTAGTCGCTGACTGTCCCCACGCCACGAACGCGCTTGCCCACCAAAGCCGCGAGCTCGGGATCCGAATAGGCGTGGCCGCCCTTTTGACGCAATACGTACTCGTCTTGCGCAGTCTTCAGGAAGAGCGCCATCCGATCGCTCTTGGAGCCGGCGCCGAAACGCTTCCGCACTACCTCCCCGATCAACGTGACCGATTTGCTCACCGCCGCTGCACTTCCCGCGTCGACACGACTCTGCCGCCTGCCACCTTGGCGACGATTCCGCTGACCGCGGGCACGGGCCCGTCACCACGACGACGCCCCATCATGACGACAAAGCCGGTCGGCGGCGACATCTTGCGTTGCTTGGCCGCCACGCGCTCGGCGCGAGCCGCTACGGCCGGACGGCGGATTGTATAGGAACGAAAACGATACCGTCGGAGATGCTGGCCACGTGCCAGGGCCGTAAGCTTTCGCTTGACGTTGACTGGGACGGCCTTGGCTGGTGCCGTAGCAGCTGTCGCCTGCGTGTCCACGATTTTCGCGCCCTTTGCAGTGAGCTCGCGGCGGCGATCTTTGCGCGCCGCACGATCGGCCTCCCGCTCGGGAACAGCTCGCGCCTTGCTTCTCTTCCGTCCGTCCCGCGCGCGCGATTTCTTTTCCACCACAGGATGAATCGATGGGTCTCCGAGAAGCGTGAACTGCGCGAGCGTCTTGAGGCTGAACGGATCGAGCTCCGAACCCGCCTCCGCGAACTCTTGCCTCGCTTCGAGGAAGGCGCGCCCAAGCGACGCACCGTCCAGCACGCGCCGCAGAAAGTATTGGCAGATGAGGTCGGCATCGCTGTTGCCGCTTTCGGGCCCGTACGAAATCGTCGTCGACCCGACGAAACCTGTACGCACCACCCTTGAGGTATTCGTTACAGATGCCCATCGTGCCGCCGGCATCATCGGGATCGTAAAGTTGCGAACCATAGCAACATTCGACCGCGGCCACAGTCCCGTTGGAGATCTTGCCGGCAACCCGGGCCGACGTATGGGACACTGGCTGGTCGCCGTCGCGTTTGCGCTCGCCGTAAAATTGGAAGTCGGCGTGGGCGCCGTGGCAATTGATGAGATGAGAGCGGCGTCGGAGTTGTGCCGACAGCCAGTTGGGTCCTTTCGGCGGCGACACCTGCAGTGCCTTGGATGTTCCGAATAAGCGGGTCAGATTCAGCCCTGTCGATTCCGTCCATGTTTCCGTGCTGAGCCCGAAGTGCGCTTCGTAGGCGGTACGGGGTCTCCGCGTCCAGCGGGCGGCGATCTCGAGGAGCTTTACCAAGGCTTTCGCGTCGCTGCCGCCGACTAGGTCGGGCAGCCGTCCTACGACGCGGGTTGGCCCGATAAAGGCCTGCGTCTTACGGCCATACGGCGCCTCGCAGGTGTACGGCAAATCGCTCTCCGCGACACGGTCGGGATCGTCATCCGGATCGAAAACGAGGTTGTCGAGAGCCTGGTGCGGCACGACATCGATGGCTCCCAGAATCAAGAGATAGTCGGGCGTTAACTTGCGGTACACGCCGTCGATTGCGCGCTTGTTTGCCCTTCGATCGTCAGGATCTTTAACAGCCGAGAGCTTGAGCGCCTTCATTGCACTTTTGCTGTCGAGCGCGACAAGCCGGGTCTGCAGGCCGCGTTTCTTGTCGCTGTCAATGAGCAACTTGATGGCAGCGCGGATCGCGCTCAGTCCGCCGCCGTACCGCTTGTAAGCGCCGACATGTTGGTAACGATTACCTTGTCCGCCATAGCGCGCCGCCTCCGTTCTGCTGATGTCTATTTGCCATGCCCGATGTGAGGCGGAGCATATTACTCCTTGCTGGACAAGTCATTGAAGAAGAGTGACCAAAGCTGCGCGCATTGTAGGGTGGCTCGCGCGGATCAAGAGTTGGAGGTCCGTTCCCAACCCGTTGTATGCTGCCCTTCCACAGGAGGTCTTCCGATGAAACTCCGTCGTTCGATCGCAATCGCCGTTGGCGCAGGTCTGGTGCTGACGATGTCGGGTCCGCAGGCAACCGTGCGGGGGCAGGAGCCTGCGCAAATCGACGTCTGGACGCCATTGCCAGTGAAACCGAATCCCTTCGTCGCACCACACAAGGCGTTGACCAGGCTTTCCGAGGTGCTCGCGAAGCATAAGGGGCAGCAGAACTGGTCTGAGCTCATCGTCGATGACAATCTCTTCCACGGCGAGTACATCTCGATGGCGCCGGGTGCGAAGACACCGCGGCGGTTCCATCAGGACAACCGTGCGTTCTGGATTGTGCAGGATGGACAGATTCGCTTCACGATCGAGGGACAGGAGCCGTTTGTTGCGACCAAGGGCTTCCTCGTGCATGTGCCGAAGCGGCTGGTGTACAGCATGGAAACCGTCGGCGACAGACCGTCGCTGCGGTTCGAAGTGCTGATGGCGAATTCTCAGACGATGTATCCGGCCGATGAGACGCCGCCGCCCACTCCCGGCATCAGGTTCGAGAAGACGCGCGTCGCCAGCAGCAAAGGCTCCTACGACGAAGCCAACGTGCCTTACATCGATTACAACCTGACGATCGCCGGCAAGCAGAAGCCGAAGAAAAATCCCACGCAGTTCGTCGGCGACGCACACGACGGCGGATACGTGAACGTCGGCATCGCGAATATTCTTCGCGGCGATCCCAAGACTCAGAAGCCCGCGGTGCCCGGCGACAAGGGGCACCTGCACGTCACCGGTCCCGAGTTCTGGTTCGTTCTCGAAGGAAAAATGGAAGCGACGATTGGCTCAGTGCCGACCTTCGTCGCCGATCAAGGGGACATCATCTACGCGCCTGCGACAGTGTGGCACCAGCTGCGATTCGCGGGCACCGAGATGGCGACAAGACTTGCTGTCGTGGGTTACGCCTTTTCGCACGTGTTTCCAGGGCAAGGAGGCGCCGACAGCGCGTTACCGACAGCCACCGCTCCGACGAAGCGCTGAAGGGGCTGTTGTTGGCTTGTCGGATGTTCAGCTGTGCCGATACCAGTCGACGGTCTGGCGGAGGCCTTCCTGAAATGACACCTTCGGCTCGTAGCCGAGGAGCGTGCGCGCGCGAGTGATGTCGGCGAGCGAATCTTTGACGTCGCCCGCGCGGGGTGGACCATAGGTGACCGACACCTTCGCCCCGATCAGATCGCGCATCGTCGCAAACAGCTCGTTGAGCGAAATGCGCGTGCCGGTTGCGACGTTGATCACCTGGCCGGACGCGTCGGGCGCCGTGACGGCACGAAGAACGCCGTCAACGACATTGGCGACGTAAGTAAAGTCGCGGGTCTGTTCTCCGTCGCCGTAGATCGTCGGCGCCTTGCCTTCGAGCAGCGTCTTGGCGAACTGCGAGATCACCCCTGAATACGTGGATGACGGATCCTGCCGCGGGCCGAACACGTTGAAATAGCGGATGGTCACCGTCTCGAGCCCGTAGAGCGCGGTGAACATCTGCATGTACTGCTCTCCGACGAGCTTCTGCAGCGCGTACGGAGAGAGCGGACTGGTCGGCATGTCTTCGTGTTTCGGCAGCGTGAGCGTGTTGCCGTACGCCGATGACGATCCGGCATACACGACACGCTTGACGCCCGCGTCTTTTGCCGCAACGAGCACGTTCAAGGTCGCATCGATGTTGGCGCGGTTCGATTCGATGGGATCTTTGACCGATCGCGGCACGGACGGAATGGCCGCCTGGTGCAGCACGTAGTCGATGCCCTGCACCGCACGTGTCGCGAACGACCGATCGGCCAGGTCACCCTCCAGCAGCTCGACGCCCGGCACATGCGCGAGGTTTTTGCGGTGGCCCGTGATGAGGCTGTCCGCGACGCGGACGTGCTCTCCGCGCCTGACGAGCTCTTCAGTGAGGTGGGAGCCGATGAAGCCGGCGCCACCGGTGACGAGGTAGTGGGGCATGGGGTGAAGGAGAAAGTGAAAAGTAGAAAGTAGAAAAGTGAAAAGTTGAAAGTAAAAAGTATCGCAGCCGGCCGTAAGCCGAATTCTGTCCGCCTTCGCTCCCGCTTGCGCGGGAGCTTCGGCGAGACGATCATTCCTCTGGACCCGGCATTGCTGACGGGCTCAAGCGACCTACCCGGAAGCTTCGGACGGGCCGTCCTCTCGTCCGCCGTCGCCCTTGCGGACGTGGCGAGCATCGCTCCCCTATTTGGTCTTGCTCCGTGCGGGGTTTTGCCTGCCATCTGCCTTACAGCAGACGCGGTGCGCTCTTACCGCACCTTTTCACCCTTACCCTTCGACTCGTCCGTCAGCGCGCTTGCGCGTGCTGACGAACTCGCTCAGGGCGGTATATTTTCTGTGCCACTGTCCTTCAGGTTGCCCTGACCGGGCGTTACCCGGCGCACTGCCCTGCGGAGTTCGGACTTTCCTCGCCCCTAAACGGGACGCGATCGTCTGGCCGACTGCGATGTTTCCATTGTACTCGCAGCTAACCGTCCGTCTCCTGACGAATCGCGTATTGCTCGAGCTTCTTGTAGAGATTGCTGCGCGGCGTGCCGATGACTTCGGCCGTTTTCGAGATATTCCACGCGTTTTCGCGCAGCTTCTCGACCAGCCACGCCCGCTCGGCCGACTCCTTGAACTCCCGAAGCGTCCCTGCCTCCGTCGAGGCGGCAGGACCCGCCGCGGCGGCTGCCGCAGGACGCGCTGCCGCGCCCTTGTCGGACCTCACCGTCTCCGGCAGGTCGGGCACGTCGATCGCGTCACCTTCGCTCATGATGATGACCCGCTCGACCGTGTTCCTCAGCTCCCGGATGTTCCCTCGCCAGCGGTAGCGCTTCATCACGTCGAGCGCCGCCGGGGTCATCTGCTTCGGCTTCCGGTTGTTCTCGCGCGCGAGCTGATTGAGGAAATGCCTGATGAGCAGCGGGATGTCGTCGGCGCGCTCGCGAAGCGGCGGCACGTAAATCGGTATCACCGCCAGGCGGAAATACAGGTCTTCGCGGAAGTTGCCTTTTTCGATCTCGGCTTCGAGGTTCTTGTTGGTCGCGGCGATGACGCGCACGTCGACGTTGACCGTCTTGGCCGATCCGAGACGCTCGACTTCGCCTTCCTGAAGCACGCGAAGCACCTTCGCCTGCGTCTTCAGGCTCATGTCGCCGACTTCGTCGAGAAAGATCGTCCCGCGGTCGGCCTGTTCGAACTTGCCCACCTGGCGTTCGGTCGCGCCCGTAAAGGATCCCTTCTCGTGGCCGAACAGCTCCGACTCGATCAAATCCTCCGGAATAGCGGCGCAGTTGACCTGCACGAAGCGCTCGCGGCTGCGCGGGCTGAAGCGGTGGATCGTCCGGGCCACGAGCTCTTTTCCGACGCCGCTCTCCCCTTGAAGAAGTACCGTCGCGTGCGTGGGCGCAGCCTTGCGGATCGCTTCTTCGACTTTGCGCAGCGCCGGGCTGTTGCCGACCATCTGGTATTTCGAGTCGACTTCCTGGCGGAGCGCGCGATAGGCGGTTTCGGTGCGATGGCCGGCGAGCTCCTTCTCGATGCGCTCGAGCAGTACCGGCTCCGAGAACGGCTTCTCGATGAAGCCGGACGCGCCCTTGTCGCGAGCCTCGAAGGCGTTTTGCGCGGTGCCGTGCCCCGACACCATCACCACCGGAACGGCGGGATTCGACGCTTTGATCCGCTCGAGCACCTCGAGCCCGTCCATGCCCGGCATCTTGATGTCGAGGAAGACGAGATCCGGCGGGTCGCGCTCGATCAGCGCCAGCCCCTCTTGTCCGGTCGCGGCGCCGATGAACTGATACCCCTGGTACTCGAGCGTCCTCCGCATGGAATCGCGGATGCCCACTTCATCGTCGATGACGAGGATTCTGGATTTCATGTTTTGTCGCGGGGCCCGCGCCGCTCGCGGCTCATCGAGGTGGGTCGACGCGAACCGCGCGAATCGCGCGCCGGTCCGTCCCGGGGATGTAGACGTAGACCGCCAGCACGTCTCCTGGATTCGCCGTCCGCGCGAGCCGATTGTAGGCATCGGCCGAATCTACAGGCCGGCGATTGATCTCCATGACGATGTGGTCGCGCTGGATGCCCGCGTCGTAACCGGCGCTCAACGGATCCACGCGCGTGACGACGACCCCGCTGACGCCGTCCGGAAGCCGCAGACGATTTGCCGTGGCGCGATCGATGTCGCGCACATTCAACCCGAGCGGCACGGTGCCGGCGCTCGACGGCCGGACAGACGGGCTCGCATCCTCCGGGGTTCTGGGCGCCTGCCGGCTCGGGCGTTCGCCGAGCCGCACGGTGAAGATCTGCGTCCGTCCGTCGCGCATCACCTGCAGCCGCGCCAGCGAGCCCGGCTCGCGCCGCGCGACTTCACGGATGATCTCGTTGTTGGTGATGATGCGTTTGTCGTCGATGGCGGTGATCAAGTCGTAGGTGCGAAGACCGGCGCGATGGCCGGGTGAGCCGCTGGCAACTTCCTGGACGAGCGCGCCTCGCGTGGATGCGAGCCGCAGCGACTGCTGCAGGTCCGGATCGACGTCGGTGAGGACGACGCCCATGTATCCGCGGGAGACCCGTCCGTCGGCGCGAAGCTGAGGAAGGATGGCGCGGGCTTCGTTAATCGGCACCGCGAAACCGATGTTGCTGGCGCGCTGGCTGATCGCCGAGTTGATCCCGACAACTTCGCCGCGGCCGTTGATCAACGGTCCGCCGCTGTTGCCGAAGTTGATCGCCGCGTCGGTCTGGATGTAGTTGTCGAGGCTGCTGTCGAACAGCTTGCGGCCGAGGTAGCTCACGACACCAACCGTGACGGTGTGTTCGTAGGCGAGCGGATTCCCGATGGCGCATACCCATTCGCCAACCCGCAGCGTTTCCGAATCGCCAAGCGGTGCGACCGGCAGCTTGGCCGCATCGACCTTGATGAGCGCAATGTCGGTGTCCGGATCGATGCCGAGCACGCGCGCCTGCAGGCTCCGCCCGTCCGAAAACTTCACCATGATCCGTTCGGCGTTCTGGATCACGTGATAGTTGGTGAGGATCTGCCCGTCGCCCTCGATGACGAAGCCGCTGCCGGACTGCGGACGTATGGTGCCCGGCGCCGGAGGAACAGGATTGTTCTCGTCGAACGGTGCGATCTCCGCGCCGCGCCGGCGGCGTGCGCCCCCTCGCGTCGTGGCTTCGATGTTGACGACCGCCGGGTTGATGCGCGCCGCGACGTCCGCGAAGTTCACCAGGCCGGACGCTATGGCGGGCACAGGCGATATTTCCGGTGCGGGCGTGAGCGCGGGCGGTGTTGAAATCGGCTGAGGCTGCGCCGCCGCCTCAGGTGGCGGCTCCGGGCGATCTTCCGGCGCGCGCACGTTTGCCGTCGTGAGGCCCAGGAGAAAGGCCATCGTTGCGGTCAAGGCGAGCGTGATCAGGACAAACGGCCGGAACACTTTGAGAATTATAAGCCCACTAGCTTTCGGAACGCCGCTTCGTCGAGAACGGAAATGCCCAGAGATTCAGCCTTTGCGAGCTTGCTGCCCGGATCGGCGCCGGCGACGACGTGATCGGTCTTTTTACTCACAGAGCCCGTCACCTTTCCTCCACGTGATTGGATGGCTTCGGCGGCCTGTTCGCGCGAGAGCGTCGCCAGGGTGCCGGTGAGCACAAAGGTCTTGCCGCTCAGCGGACCCGGTACGCCTGCTGCAGCCAGCGGCGCGTCCATCCTGAGGCCCAGGCCTCTCAGCTCGCCGATCAACGTCTGATTTGACGGCTGGGCGAAATAATCGTGAACGGCCGCGGCCACGACCGGACCGATATCCGGCACCGCCTGCAACTGCTCCTTTGACGCCGCCAGGAGCGCGTCTATTGTGCCGAATGCGCTTGCCAGCGCCTGCGCGCCGCGCTCGCCAACGTGTCGAATGCCGAGCCCGTAGATCAACCGCCAGAAATCGCGCGACTTGCTTCGCGAGATCTGCTGCATGAGGTTGGCTGCCGACTTCTTTCCCAGACGCTCGACCTTCTCGAGCCGGTCCTGGGTCAGCCTGAACACATCGGCGTAGCTGGCGACGAGCCCATCCTCGATAAGACGCGCGATGAGGGATTCGCCCAGGCCTTCGATGTTCATCGCGTGCCGCGCCGCGAAATGCTCCAGGCCGCGCTGCAGCTTTGCGGGACACGAAGTGTTCTCGCATCGCCACACCGCTTCTTCGTCGCCGCGCACGAGCGGGCTGTCGCAACGCGGGCAGTTGGCCGGCATCACCCACCGCGGCCCCCGGTCGTCGCGCTCCGGGTTCACGACGCGGACGACCTGAGGAATGATGTCGCCCGCCTTTTCGACGATGACGCGATCGCCGTCGCGGATATCTTTCCGCGCCACCTCGTTCGCGTTGTGCAGCGTCGCCATCGACACTGTCGTTCCGGCGATGAATACCGGATCGAGTACCGCGAAAGGCGTAACCGCTCCTGTGCGTCCGACGTTGATCTCGATCTTCCGTAACGTCGTCTCGGCCTGTTCGGGCGGAAACTTGAATGCGACGGCCCACCGCGGAAACTTCGACGTTGCCCCGAGCCTGCCGCGGAGCGCGATATCGTCGAGCTTTACGACGACGCCGTCGGTGTCGAACGCGAGGGCCCGGGCTGCCCGCTTCTCACCCCATGCCCGGCAATATTCCGCCACTTCGTCGATGCCCGTCAGCGGCTTCCAGTGGGGCTCGACGGGAAGTCCCCATGCGTCGAGCGCCTGCAGGAGCTCGCGATGGGTTTTCGGAGCGCTCTTGGTGCCGACGACCTGATATAGAAACGCGCGCAGACCGCGCTTTCTGACCTGGTTGGGATCGATCTGGCGGATCGCTCCCGATGCCGCATTTCTCGGGTTGGCGAAGCGCGGCTCCCCCGCTTCTTCGCGCGCCTTGTTCGCGCGCTCGAACACCGTTCGCGGCAGGTAGATTTCGCCGCGGATCTCGACCGTTCCTTTCGGGCCTTTCGTCAAGGCGTGCGGAATGTCCCGAATCGTCCGCACGTTGGCCGTGACGTCCTCTCCGGTCGTCCCGTCGCCGCGGGTGGCGGCACGGACGAGCTTGCCGTCGCGATATTGCAAGGCGATGCTCAGGCCGTCAATCTTCAGTTCGGCGACGTAAGGCACCGGCCCTTCAAAGTTGTCCAGCCCTCTGCGGAGTCGCTCGTCGAACGACTTCAGTTCTTCCTCGTTGTACGCGTTGTCGAGGCTGAGCATCGGCTCTGCGTGTTGCACCGACGCGAAGCCCTCCGACGTGCGCCCGCCTACGCGCTGCGTCGGCGAATCGATGGTGACGAGATCGGGGTGTTCGCTCTCGAGGTTCTGGAGCTCGTGGAGCAGCGAGTCGAATTCGGCGTCGGATATTTCGGGATCCGAGGCGACGTAGTATCGCTCTTCGTGGTGACGGATCTGTCGGCGTAGCTCTTCTATCCGGCGGGCGGGGTCCACATCTATCTGTCGCGGGCGAGGATGTAGTCGGGAAGGCCCATCAGTGCGTCACGGGCCGGTGACGGTGGAAACAGGTAGAGCTGCTTCTTGGCGTGCGCCGCCTGCTCGTGCGCCCGATCCATGGCGTATTCCACCGAGCGCGTTTCGTGCAGGAGCCGGCAGATTTCGCGCCAGCGTTCGGGGGTCACGCTGCGCTCGCGCACGACGGCGTGAATCATGTCGGCGGTCGGTTGATCCGCGCGCTGGAGCAGGCGGATGATCGGCAGCGTCACTTTTCCTTCGCGCAAATCTCCGCCAACCGGCTTGCCGAGGGCAGTCTCGTCGCCGGAGAAGTCGAGCAGGTCGTCGATCAGCTGGAACGACATGCCCAGGCTGATGCCGTAGTTCTCGAGCGCGACCTCCTGCTCGGGCGTGCAGTTGCCCAGCACTCCGCCGATGCGCGCGCACCCCCCGAAGAGGTATGCGGTCTTGCGCCGGACGATGTCGAGGTGCTCCTCCTCGGTGATGAGGACGTCGCCCTTCTTGGAGAGCTGATACAACTCTCCTTCGATCATCCGGAGCGTCACGTCGCAAAGCTGCCGCACGACGTCGAGGCGGTCCGGCGTCAGCGCAAGCCCCATCGATTTGATGTAGAGGTAATCGCCGAGCAGAACGGTGACGTCGCTGCCCCACCGTGAGTGCACGGAGGGCTGCCCGCGCCGCCACTGAGAGTCGTCGATGATGTCGTCGTGAACCAGGGTCGCCGTATGGATGAACTCGACGACTGCAGCGTAGAGGACGGCCAGATCGCCCGTGTAGCCCGTCAGCCGCGATGCCATCAGCAGGACGGCGGGGCGAATCCGCTTGCCTCCCCCGTTCTGGATGTAGCGGCCTATTTTGGGAATCAGGTCTACCTGGGACTCGACATGGCGGTAGAACTCTGCCTCGACCTTTTCCAGGTCCTCCCGGATAGGCTCGAACATCTGGACGAGGGTCGAGTAGGAGGGCTGGGGCTCGACGGCGTTAGCGTTCTTCAAAGCCCGATGATCTCACCATATTCCGCAACGGGGTGTCAACGAATAGACTCCTGCAGTGCTTGAGTTTACGGCCGAAACAGGGCGCTGAAATTCCCTGCGATCTGCGTTCGGAGGGTATCGGCCGTCTCCCTACGCACCGCCGCCAGCTCTTCGACGACCCTCACCACCCAGGCAGGTTCGTTCCGCTTGCCGCGATGGGGAGTGGGGGCGAGATAGGGGCTATCCGTTTCGGAGAGCACGCGATCGGCAGGCACCATGGCCGCAACCTCCCTCACGTTGGCGCCTTTCGGAAACGTCACGATCCCTGCAAAAGAAATGTACATGCCGAGGGCGAGAGCCTCTTCGGCCAGCCGCCGGGTGCCCGTGAAACAGTGCATGACGCCGCGCACGGAGCCTCCGCTCTCCTCCTTCAGGATGGCGAGGGTGTCGTCTTCCGCCTCCCGGGTATGGATGATGACAGGCAGATCCAGCTCGCGCGCGAGACGGATCTGCAGGCGAAAGACCTCCTGCTGCACGTCTTTCGGCGCGAAGTCGTAATGGTAGTCGAGCCCGATTTCGCCCAGCGCCCGCGCCTCCGGAATGGCCGCGATGACACCCCGCACGAGCGGGACGACCTCGGATTCGCGGCCGCTGTAGCGTCCTGCCTGATGCGGATGAAGGCCGACGCCGAACCGCAACGCGGGCCAGATTTGCGCGAGTTCTCGCGAGCGGCCGGCTTCGATCGGGTTTTCCGCTGCAAGGATGCACAGCGCGTGCGTCAGGCCAGCCGCCTGCGCGCGTTCAACGACCTCGCGAAGGTCCTTGACGAATGCGTCATCGGCTAAATGACAGTGGGAGTCAATCACAGTACGTAGTGTCCGGCTTTAGCCGGACTTGAAGTACGGCGGCAGGTCCTTCTTCGTCTCGCGCAGGATCTCGATAATCGCCCGCCGATCCGCCGCCGAGAGCCTGGAATATTCCGGTTCCTTTGCCGCGCCCGACAGGATCGCCCACATCCGTTCGTAGACAATCGCCTTTGTCGCAGCCGGAAGCGCATCGAACGCCTCCGTATAGATCATGTAGCTGCACGGGTAGCGGAAGAGGCGCCGCGTGAGATCGAGGTCGCGCAGCGATCGTCCCTTGCTGTCGCGCGGTCCCTTCGCTGGAAACTCCCTGGTAAAAGCCGGTGCGCCGCGCACGGGCGACGGCAGTGGCGCTTCTTCCACGAACAGCATGTAGTCGACGAGCTCGTGTGCGGTTTCCCGCGCCTGCTGCGCCGGCCCGCCGGCGTTCGTGCCGCCGTTTGCGGCAATCCGCGATTGCCAGCCAAGCCGCGTCAGTAGATTCGTCATCCGCGTCTGGTGGTTCAACACCATCAGGGCCACGACGTCGCTGTGCGGCGTCAAATACGCGGCCGTATCGAAGGCATCGCTCCCGGTCGCCAGCTTCGGGGCGGCCTCGGCCCGCACATACGACTTGGGCACATGCAGTACGGGCACGTTCCCCAGGTGTTTTGCCGGCACTTGCTCACCGGTGACGTACCAACCTCCCCAGCGATCCTCGATCGGCGTTGTGTGCTCGGCTTCCCAACCCTGCGCGTACTCATTCTGGTTATCCGACAGCGGCAGCACGCTCATCGTCAATACGCCCGGCACGCCGTGCGTTTGGGGCAACAGATGGCACTGCAGGCAATCGGCATTACGGTGGACGAACTGCGGCTTGGGACCGGGTTTTTGCGGGATCGAATAGAAGTGAACGCCCTGGGTTGCGGTCGAGCGCCGTTGCTTCGATTGTTTCTGCGCCCTTTGCCCAGGCAACCGCAACCGTGTCGTTGAAGTAGATCGCCCTCGGCGTGCGCTGGCTGATGTGGGAGCGCTGCAGGCTGTTCTCGGAGAAAACCAGCGTTTGGGACGACGCCGGAATGTCGAGCGCCTTCAGGACCGACTCGAGGTAGCCGCGAGGCAGCGCGTCGAATTTGAGAGGAACGTTACCCTTCTGAACCGACTCGTTGAATCTGACGATCCCGTCGCTCGTCGGCCGGGTCGAATACTGGATCGCCGGATGGTCGCGCGTTACCCAGATGCTCGAGCTTTGGGCCGACACCAGGGCAAGTCCGGCCACGGCGAAGACTCCGACGACGTTAGAAGTGCTAGTCCCCACTCCCCTAAATCCCCAATCCCAAATTTCAGGTAGTTTACCGAACCCTCCACCCAGGCTCGGCATCGACGGTCAGCAACACGGGCTTGCCGCCTTCAGGGCTGGCGGCGAGCACCATGCCATTTGACTCGATGCCCATCAGCTTGGCCGGCTTCAGATTGGCGACGATGACGATCGTCCGGCCGACGAGCGACTCGGGTTGATACGCCTCTGCGATGCCGGCAAGTACCGTGCGCTGCTCGGTCCCCAAATCGACCTGCAGCTTGAGCAGCTTTTTCGACTTCGGCACTGCCTCTGCCGCGACGACTTTAGCGGTCCGCAGCTCGACGTTCATGAACTGATCGATCGAGATACGGTCTTCCAGAGGAGCGGCTGATGCAGGCGCGGCGGCCGCAGCCGGAGCTATTGGAGCCGGAGCTGCAGGAGCCGGAACTGCGTTCGACGGGTTTGGAGCAGGCGATTCGGCGTCAGACATTTGGCGAAGTTCCTCGACTGTTTTTTCCACGCGTGGAAAGAGTGGTTCGGTTGGGCCGAGACGCGTACCGGGGCGCAGGCGCTCGTGCTCCAGTTGGTCCCAGGTCTGCGGTTCGATACCGAGCATCTTGCGGATTCTCGGCGTGGTGTTCGGCATCACAGGCTCGATGAGCCCTGCGACGACCCGCAGCACGTCGGCGCTCTGATACAGCACGGCATCGAGCTCGGCGCGCTTCGACTCGTCTTTCGCGAGCGCCCACGGTTCCTTCGTGGCGATGTACTTGTTGGTCGCCGAAATCACATCCCAGATGTCCCGGAGCGCGAGCGAGAACTGAAACGAATCGCCCATGCGCGAGCGGACCAGGGGGAGCAGGTCGCCAAGCTGCCTGGAGAGCGCGGGATCCTCCGCCGCGGCAGTTGCGCCAGGCACGACACCGCCACAGTACCCGGTGCACCATGGTCGTCGCGCGGCTCACCAGGTTGCCGAGATCGTTGGCGAGATCGGCGTTGTACCGCGTCAGGAACGCCGCGTCGCTGTAATTGGCGTCGTGGCCGAGCGTCATCTCGCGCAGACAGAAATATCGGAACGCGTCGACGCCGAACACTTTCGTGTACGACTGCGGCCGCACGACATTGCCCAGCGATTTCGACATCTTGGCGTCGTTCATCAGCCACCATCCGTGGCCGACGATGCGCTTCGGCAGCGGCAGACCGGCGGCCATCAGGAACGCCGGCCAATACACGGCGTGGAAGCGGACAATCTCCTTGCCCATCAGGTGCAGGTCCGCGGGCCAGTACTTGTCGAAGGTCGCCGCATCGTCCGGGAATCCCACGGCGGTGATGTAGTTGGTCAACGCGTCGAACCATACGTACATCACGTGTTTCGGGTCGTCGGGCACGGGCACACCCCACTTGAACGAGGTGCGGCTGACGCTCAAGTCCTTCAAGCCCGCCTTCACGAACGACAGCACTTCGTTGCGCCGGATGTCGGGCGTCACGAACTCGGGCTCGCGCTCGTAGAGCTCCAGCAACGGCTGCTCGAAGTGCGAGAGCTTGAAGAAATAGCTCTCCTCGCTCACGCGGTCGACGGCGCCGCCACAGTCAGGACACCGCCCGTTGACGAGCTGCGTTTCAGGAACGAACGCTTCGTCCACGGTGCAGTACCAGCCTTCGTATTGCGCCTTATAGAGGAACCCGCGCTCCTGAACCCTTTGCCAGATGGCCTGGGCCGCCTTGATGTGCCGCGGCTCTGTGGTCCGGATGAAATCGTTGTTCGAAATATTCAGGTGCTCGAACAGCGCCTTGAACGACTGCGAGATCTCGTCGGTGAAGGCTTGCGGCGTCATGTCCTTCGCCTTCGCGGCACGCTCGACTTTCTGTCCGTGCTCATCGGTGCCCGTCAGAAAATAGACATCGTCGCCAAGCAATCGCCGCGTCCGGGCGATCGCATCGGCGACGACGGTCGTGTATGCATGGCCGAGGTGCGGCTGTGCGTTGACGTAGTAGATGGGCGTCGTGAGATAGAAGCGCGGCACGCCTAATCCCTGCTGGTGTCGAGGTAAGCCTTGTTCGCCGCCGCCTGCACGTCCTTGAGCGGCACCGACTTCTCCGACGCGATGCGGAGACAGTCTTCGAACTCAGGCGTCGAGTTGACCACTCTACCGCCCAGGCGCGCTTCTTTGAACCGCACCGTTCCAAGCGGCGTATCCACTGAAACGATCTCGCGCTCCAGCCGTTCTCGCATCACGTCGTGGTACCGGACCCCAATCGTGGTGGTCTCACGGAAGATGATTGACGTGAGCTCCTGCCGCTGCTCGGGGCTCGCGAGCACCGTGAGCAATGTGCCGGGCCGGTTCTTTTTCATCTGGACCGATGCGAAATAGACCTCGAGCGCTCCGGCTGTGTACAGGCGATCCATCACCAGACCGAAGATCTGCGGGTTCATGTCGTCGATCTCGCATTCGAGAACGGTAATGCGCTCGCTCGACGGGTGATCGGTGGACTGCCCCACGAGCACGCGGAGGACGTTGGGCGTGTTCGGGAGGTCCCTGTGGCCCGCGCCATAGCCGACGTGCTCCATGGTCATCGCCGGCACCGGACCGAACGAAGAGGCGTAGCTGGTGACGAGCAGCGCGCCAGTCGGCGTCACCAGCTCGCTTTGCACGCCCGAGGAGTAGATCGGCGCATCAGCGAGCAGCTTGACGGTTGCCGGAGCGGGTACTGGAAAGTGACCGTGCGCCGAATGCACCATGCCGCCACCCACGTTCAGCGGCGAGCTGACGATGCGATCGGCTCGAAACCATTCGAGTGCGAACACCGCCCCGACGATGTCGATGATCGAGTCGAGCGCGCCAACCTCGTGCAGATGGATCTTGTCGATGGGAATCTGATGGATCTCCGCTTCGGCCTGGCCCAGCCGCTGGAACAACTCCTTCGCCCGCGCCTGCCCTGCCGGCGACAAGGCTGATCGGTCGATCAGGCTGCCGATTTCGGCCAGGCTCCGGTGACTGTGGCTGTGGTGTTGCTCCTGGGGATGGTGATGGTCGTGTTCGATTGCATGATCGCCGTGATCATGATCGTGATGGTCGTGATGGTGCGAATCGGTGTGGCCGTTCGCCTCCTCGGCGTCGACGTTGAACTTGGTCGCGGACACGCCGGCCCGAAGCACGCGCGAGGCCGAGACGGAAGCGCCGTCGATGGCGAGGCTTCCGAGCGCGCGGCGCAGCTCTTCGAGGGGCAGGCCGGCGTCGAGCAGCGCGCCGAGCACCATGTCGCCCGAGGCGCCGTTGAAGCAGTCGAAGTAGAGAATACGAGACATCAGAGCTTCATAGTCTACCAGCCTCCCGAAAACTGAAGTAACGCGTGTCCGCCAGGATGACGTGATCGATGACATCGATCCCCATGATTTCCCCTGCCTGTATCAAGCGCCGTGTGAGCTCCACATCGTCGCGGCTCGGTGACGGATCGCCCGACGGATGGTTGTGGAACAACACGATGGCTGCGGCACACGCCGATGCCGCCTCCCGGAAAATCTCGCGCGGGTGAGCCGGGCTCGAGTCGAGCGTGCCGACCGACACCACGGATGTCCTGATGAGCCGGTGCTTCGTGTCGAGCATCATCAGCCCGAACTGCTCCACTGGCCGCGACCCGAATTGCGGCAGTAAATACGTCGCGACGTCGCGGGGGTTGGTGAACTGGAGGCGCGCCGGCGGGCACCGGAGCAACGTCCGCCGTCCCAGCTCGATTGCCGCGAGGACCTGCGCCGCCTTGGCGGCACCCATCCCGTCGACCTTCCGCAGCTCGTCCACCGAGGTGCGGGGTACGCCGTGCAGCCCGCTAGTGAGCTCGAGCAGCTCGTTGGCGAGCGTCAGCGCGTTGCCGACGCGTGACCCGCTGCCGATGACAATCGCCACCAGCTCGTTGTCGCCAAGACCCGCGGCGCCGAGACGGAGGAGCTTTTCGCGGGGACGATCGTGAACGGACAGCGTTTTCATGTTTTGTCGCGGGCGCCCTCGCCCCGCTCCGCGCTGCTCGACGCTCTCTTCGCGGCTATACTCAGAGCAATGTCGCGTCGCGCCGGGGCCTGGTCTTCCATCGCACTTATTGCTTCGTTGTCGTTTACGCTCGCGTGCGCCGAGCCGCCAAGCCGCGAGATGGACCAGGCGCAGGGCGCTATCGACGCCGCACGAGCTGCGGGGGCCGACCGCTACGCAACGGACGAGTACGAAGGCGCCGTCAAAGCCCTTCAAAGCTCGCGCGACGCGGTTGCTCAGCGCGATTACCGCCTCGCGCTGAATCACGCGCTCGACAGCCGCGACCGCGCGCAGCGCGCGGCCAAAGAAGGCGTGAGACAGCAGGGCGTGCTTCGCAGCGCCGCGGAACGGCGCCTGGCCGAAGTCACCGCATCGCTCGATCACGCCGAGCAGCGGCTGGCCGCAGCTCAGACGGCGCGTGTGCCACGCCGGTCGCTGGCCGCCGCGCGCGCAGCGGTCACGGATGCCGAAGCCTCTCTGCAAAAAGCGGGCACGGCGATTCAGGAAGGCAACTATCAGGCGAGCCAGGAACGGCTCGCGGAATCTGCCAAGAAGCTCGAGGCAGCCGTCGCAGAAATCGAGACGGCCATCAAGCAGCAGCGGACCGGTCGTACATGTACGTAGTGTCCGGCTTCAGCCGGACCGCAAATTCAACCCAGCCACTTTCCTTCGAATACCAGCTTCGCCCATCCGGTGAGATAAAGACCGTCTTCCAGCCATTCGACACGCTGGCTGCCACCTGGCGAGATGATCTCGACGTCGCGCGCCGCGCCTCCGTACGAGGCCGCTGCAACGGCGGCGCCGCAGGCTCCCGTGCCCGATGCCTGCGTCGGTCCGACGCCGCGCTCCCAGATCAGGATGCGGACCCTGTCCGGCGCTTCAACTTTGGCGAACGACACGTTCGTGCGATCGGGGAATTTTCGATGGTGTTCGATTGCCGGACCGAGCGCATGGAGTCGCGATTCGAGCAGGACATCCTCGAGCAGCACACATTGCGGATTTCCAACCAACAACGACACCGCCTGGATGCGCTGACCGGCTGCGTCCAGCTCGATGGACCGGATATCCTGCGGCGTCCCCATCGCGGCGCGAAACGTCAGCGTGTCACCGTCGCGATGCTGCAGGTGCAGCACCTTCGGCCCGGCTGGCGTGTCAATCGTGACCGACGTCGCGCCCGGGCGCTCGCGGACGGCCAGAGCCGCGAGGCAGCGGATGCCGTTGCCCGACACTTCCGACTGGCTTCCATCGGCGTTGTACAGCCGCATGCGCACGCTGGACGGCTCGAACGTGTAGATCAACAGCCCGTCCGCGCCGATGCCTTCGTGGCGGCTGCAGGCCGCGCGCGCGAGCGCGGCGCAGTCCCGCCCTTCCACGTCCGACTCGGGCGCCAGCAGGAAGTCGTTGCCATAGGCGTGCCCCTTGACCATCGAAACTCCGTCAGGCATCACCTACACCTCACAGAAGGCCAGCAGATGCCAGCCGAAGCGCTGCGTCAGCGCCCGCGGCATGGCGTTGAACGTGCCGACGAACAGCGTGTTGTAAAGCGTGCCCTTGAGGCCGCCGTGAAGCCGTGTCTTCACTGGAAAGCGCTCCGGCACGATGCGCACGCGTGAAAACCCGCTCAGCAGCTCGCGGAACTCGCCGAGGGAATATTTCTTCAGCACCGGCGCGTCCACGTGTTCCAGATCGACTTTCGTCACCTTGGACAGCGCGTTGAGCCATGAGACGCGGTTGTAGACCTGGAAAATAGCCGTCCCCCCGGGCTTGAGCACGCGGCGGGTTTCTTCGACCAGCGCGCGATCGTTGCTCGTGTATTGAACCACCCCGTGCGCATAGACCAGATCGAAGGATCGATCGCCGAGCGGCATCGCTTCGCCGTCGGCGACCATCAGTTGCGCGGCCAGCCCCTCGTGCCGGAAGTTCTCCGACGCGAGCCTGATGGACGATGGCGCGAGGTCGATTCCCGTGACGCGCGCGCCGTTGCGCGCGAAACGGATGAGATCGGTGCCTGCACCGCATCCAACCTCGAGCACCCGGCGGCCGCGGTACTGATCGAAAGGGATCAACCGCGGGAGATGGTGCAGCTTTTCGAAATGGTACTGCTCGAGATCCGCAAAAAATCCGGGCGAGCCCGGCGGATGTGTCGTGATGTCCAGGTCGTGAATGTGTGTATCCCAGTACTTGCGAACGGCGTGTTGTAACGGGGCGCGATCCGGACGTGTAGGCACGGATGCCTACTATAAGATAGTCCCGCGTGATTCGAGATCTCCCTGGCCTGGCCGAGCGTGAGTTCGACACGCTCGTGGTGGGCGGCGGCATCTACGGACTGACGATCGCCTATGACGCAGCGCAGCGCGGGTTGTCGGTCGCCCTCATCGAGAAGGGCGATTTCGGCGCGGCAACGTCGTTCAACCATCTCAAGACCATTCATGGCGGCCTTCGCTACCTGCAGACCGCCGATCTCCGCCGCATGCGCGAGTCGATTCGCGAGCGGCGCACGTTCGCGCGAATCGCGCCGCGGTTCGTCGCGCCGCTGCCCTTCGCGATGCCGACGGGCTCGTCCCTGACGCGCAATCCCATGGCGATGAAGGCGGCGCTCGCGCTCGATGCGATCGTGAGCCGCGATCGCAACGACGGCGTGGATCCCGAACGTCACCTTCCGGTGGGCTACGTCGTTGCCGGCCAGGCATGTCGTGAGCTGTTCGACGGCGCTCTCCGGACGGTGCCGTCAGCAGCCGTCTGGCACGACTATCAAACCGTCCACAGCGAGCGCTTGACGCTGGCGTTTGCCAAGGCGGCGTGGTCGCATGGTGCCAGACTGGCGAACTACACGGAAGCGACAGGATTTCTGAAGTACGGCGCCCGGTGTGCTGGCGTCACGGCCCGGGACAATATGACGGGTACCCAGTTCGGCATCCGTGCGCGCGTCATCGTCAATGCGGCGGGACCGTGGGCGGCGCAGATGTTATCCGGCGCGGGCGTTGAGACCCGCTGGCCGCTGCTGAAGGCGATGAATCTCGTCACGTCGCGTCCGGCCCGGAAGGCCGCGCTCGTCGCGCCGACGCGCGCTGGACGAGCGTTGGTCCTGTTGCCATGGCAGGGCCGCACGCTCGTGGGCACGAGCGAATCGCCCGATGGGCGGCAGCCGGACGATCAGCAGGTCCGCGCCGACGAGTTGGCCGCGTTTCTCAGTGAAGTCAACGACACCTTTCCGGCTCTTGGTCTCAAAGCCGATGAGATCACGCTCGTGCACCGTGGAATCGTGCCGGCGATGCCCGCGGCGAATGGACGTTTGTCGCTGTTGGCGCACTCGCGTGTCATAGACCACGGTGGGCAGGACGCTGCGCCCGAGGTGCTGACGATCGTCGGCGTGAAATATACGACAGCCCGCGCGGTTGCCGAGCGTGCCGTTGATTTGATCTTCAAGAAGCTGCAACGCGCCGCTGTGAGATGCCGCACGTCGGAGGTGGTGCTGCCCGGTGCGGGATTACAGGATCGCGAGCCCGCCGACCCAATCGAGGCGGCCGTGCGCGGTGAAATGGCGCACACTCTGGTCGATGTGGTGGTCCGGCGAACTGGCCTTGGCGCGGCGGGGTATCCCGGTGACGCTGTTGCAGGTGACGCCGCGCGCCGCATGCAGTCGCTGCTCGGCTGGACGGATGTGCGAATGTCCGATGAGTGTGACGCCTTAAGGAAGTTCTACGCCGTGAGCTGATAACAGGACCCGATTTACGTTTTAGGTAAAAAGGGGGTCTGACCCCATTTATTGGCCGGCGTGGACGAAGCTCGGGAGATAGTCACACACGCCCGCGCCGCCGCGGGCGCAGGCGGCGGCAACGCCGTCACCGTCGTTCCAGAGGTTCTTCGGGTTCTGCCAGAAATACGCGCTCACGAATACCTGCAGCGCAACGACACCAACGAGCAGCACGCGAGGAACGAGTTGCATTCCGGCGGCCACGCCCACCGCCAGCAGCGGCACGATTGGAAGCAGCAGGCGAGCCGGCGGCGACCACCCTCCCGTCCATCCGTGCGCGTTGGTGATCGGCATGGCGATGGCGAAAAGGTAACAACCGGCGATGAACGCAATCTTCATCAGAAGATCGGGATGCGATCGCCGCATCGCGACGACCCCGAACGCGCAGAGAATGAATACCGGCGCGTATGGAAGCAGGCCGTACTCCTGATCGACGAAAAGGCCTGCGATCCGAACTCCGAACGTTTTTAAAAAGGCACCGAGTCCGGCCCACTCCCCGACCCTCGCGTGCGGTCCGACCACATACGTTCCCCAAAACTGATAGTTGATCGCTGTCCTCACACCAAGCAGGACCACGGCCGGCGCCGCGAATAGCGCGAGCTTCCGGAAATCGCGGCTCTGGGTGACGCTCCACATCGCCACAGCAATCAGCGGAAGCACGAGGCCGAGATTCCGCGCGTGCACGATGACCATCAGACCAGTGGCCACACCCGCAAGCACCCACTCGCGGGCTGACGCCGTGCGTTCGACGGCGACAACGCGAAACACAAACACGCACAACAGCGCGGTTACCAACTCGGTAAAAAACAATGCGCCGAAGATCAGTATCGGCGGCGAAAGCACGACGAGAAGTGTCGACCAAAACGCCCGCTTCAGTGGCACGTCGATGGCGAGAAAGACCGAGAACAACTGAATCGCCAGCAGCCCTGCCAGCCCGATCATGGCGGCGCTCAGAACGTTCCGGTACAACGTCCAGGGCGTCAGGCGCATGCGCTTCATCGCGTTGTCAGGGATATGCGGGAGGGCGAGGGAGACGCCAGTTGCCGCAAAGCGGACGTATGGCGCAAACAGCATCGGCATGCCGACGTCGTGGACCGGCCGCGCGATGCCGCCGATGCCGGGGACAACATGGGCGCCGGCTTCGCTACCCCCGTTGAAGATGAGCGGCTCGGCGGCTCCGTAATTGTTCGACAGATCGAGGTCGAGATCGAACGCGAGTGAATGGGCGATGGCGAGATAGTGCGGCTCGTCGCCGGTACCGATATGCGTGCTGTGAGTGACAAGGCCCAGCATCACGACCATCGTGATGAGGAAGAGACGCATCCGCACGCGGCGAGGCGTGGTCCCGCTCATGGAGTCTTACTCTAATGCGTGATCACGTAGGTCAAGCCTGCTGAAATGCCGAAATCCGGATCGCGGTTGGTAAGACCGAGGAGCATGCCGAAGTCGATCCGCAGCAGCTTATAGGTGTAGCGCCCGGCAGCGCGGAACGTTCCCCGGCTTTCCAGATCCCGGCGGCACGACTTCGTCGAACGGTGTCAGCCTTCCGTGCGCCTCGCCGACTATCTCGAACTCGTTGGTCAGCGCCCGGGCGACCGACAAGCCAAATCCCAGAGCCGTGGCCGTATCCTGGCCGTCCTCGGGGTTTCCCAATACGAAGAGCCCGACGTTGCCGACCGACCGAACCGATCGCACCGTCTTGGCCACGAGAAACGCCGCAAAAAAGTCGGTGGTGCCGAGGCCTACTGCCTTCTCCGGCGGCGCAATCGGCAGCTTCGTCCCGAACCGCAGGCCCATCGCGGGCCTCGACTCGGTCTCCCCCGCAAGCCTCACTTTGGTCGCGACGACGAGATCTTCGAGGCTGGAGGCGCTATCTCCTGGCAGGAGCAAAGTGACCGCGCCCAACGGGCCGGCGATCAGCCGCTCGTTGACATCAATACGCTGGATGACGCCCCCATCGACCTGGACTTCGGCCGTCGGTCCGATCCCGACGCTTACCCCGAAGATGCCAATATGCGTGACGTCACCCTTCACGCCATACGCTTCGTTCGTTTGACTCTTGTCGAACGACACACCACCTTCGAGAAGTACGTTCCCGTTTCCTATCGTTTCAGGATCTTCGGTCACCAGCGGCCGCTGCTGCGCGTGCGCGACAGCGCCGCCAAGGCACAAGAAACACAACGTGAGAATGCGCGTCAGATGCATATGAAGGTCACCATCGGCGCCGGCTATCGAGGAGAATCGTCACCGGGCCGTCATTGACGAGCTCCACGGCCATATCCGCCTGGAACTCTCCGGTTTCTACTTTCAGATTCAGGTCGCGAAGCTGCCGTACGAGCTCGTCGTAGAGCGGCCTCGCCGACGCAGGGGGCTCGGCGGCGTCGAACGATGGCCGGCGCCCGCGGCGGCCGTCGGCACACAACGTAAATTGCGACACCGCGAGAACGGCGCCTCCCGCCTCTGCGAGCGACACATTCATCTTCCCTGCCGCATCGTCGAAGATTCGCAGATCGTTCACCTTGCCGGCGATGTACTGCACGTCGGCCGGGCCGTCGCCTTTTTCGACGCCCGCGAACACGAGCAGGCCGCGTTCAATCTGGCCGACCGTGCGGCCGGCGACGCGCACGCGCGCCGAGGTCACACGCTGGACGACCGCACGCATGTCCGAGCCGGTTACGTACCTATCCTGATCTGGAGCAGCTGGGGGGCGTCCCGATCGTCGGCGATCTCTGCCGGAGGATTCAAGCGCGTATCGAGGAGGTGCCGTGGCGACACGTTCGACAGCGCCTTCAACATCGAATTCTTGACCCCGACGTTTTCGCGTTCGAGGTCCATCAACAACTGTTTGATGCGCTGCCGCTGCAGGCTCAAATCGCCGCATGCCGGACAGCAGCAGCCAATCACCGGCAATTTGGCCGCCGCCGTGTAGTCGCGGCAATCGGCTTCGTTGATGTACACGAGCGGCCGGACGACCACGTGTGCCCCGTCGTCGGACACCAGACGCGCCGGCATTGCCTTCAAGCTTCCCTCGAAGAATAGATTCAGGAGGAGCGTCTCGATGAAGTCGTCCGAGTGGTGCCCAAGTGCGATCTTGGTCGCGCCCACGCTATCGGCCAGACGGTAGAGCGCGCCGCGGCGCAGCCGCGCGCACAACGAACACGGCGTCGCGTTGGCCGCCAGCAGATCGTCCATCACTTCGCCGATCGACGTGTGCTCCACATGGCATTCCCAGCCGCGTTCGTCGCACGTGCGCTTGATGGTGTTGTGCTGAAAGTCTTCGTAGCCGGAGTCGATATTGACGCCGATGATCGAAAAACGAATGGGCGCGCGCTTGCGCAGCACGTCGAGAATCTGCATCAGCGCCCAGCTGTCTTTCCCGCCCGACAGCCCGACCATGACGCGGTCGCCGTCCTCGATCAGGTTGAAGTCGTGGATTGCCTTGGTGACCTTTCTGGCAATCTTCGATTCAAGGTGTGTCGAGTACCCCACTCGTGTCGTCCTTTCCCTTGGGCATCCCGTTCGGGGGCACCCAGCCCCGCGTGATATCTGCGTCAGTGTACTCCGGGATCACGTGAATCATCGCTCCCAGGAATCTCGAGTCGCCTGGGCACGTGCCCGGCTTACGGCACGGCTCGACGAGAAACGGCACGAACCCGTTCGTAGTACGCACCGACAGGTTGTAGAGATAGCTCGTCGGCTGGACTTCGCGGCGGAACGGCACGCCCGCGGGCATGGCGAGGGTCACCGTTTTCGCCTCGCCGGGCGCCATGTCGAGCGTTTGATCGTCAGCGCCGGAATCGATCGTCACGCGGTTCGGAGTGCCGCCGTTGCGTACCTCGATCGTGACTCTCGTGATCGCTCTCGTGATCCAATCGGTTCCGCCGAGATGATCGACCGGGCCGCGGAGAACAATTTCCGCCTTGGACTTGCCCCTGACCCAGAACCACCAATCGTTGGACTGAGGAGGCGTCTCCTCGGGATTGAAGGCGTTGTCGTCGAGAAAATACGCCAGCGCATGGGATCCCGACGCCGCCGGCGGTCCGATGCGGCGTCTCATTCGGTCCCGATCTTGAGCGACAGGCAGATCGTGAAGGAGCGTCAGCTCCGTCGGGAGCAGCCGCAGCGCACCTGATTTCGAGTGTGCATCGGGATGCAGTGAGACGTAAAAAGGATTGAGCAGCAACTGTGCGGTAAAAAGTGCCCCGACGACGAACGCGAAGAATGCCGAACCGGCGCCCGCAGTCGCTGGAATCAGGACGAGGAACAGCGCATAAAACGGCAGAAAGTACCGGCTGCCGACCGGTCCGCCGCCACCGTTCCATGTGAACGGCCAGACGAACACGTGCATGACCACGACCCCGACGATCGTCGCGAAAGCGAGCCACTGCCAGAGTTGCTTCTCGCGCGACAACAAGAACAGGAGAAGTGCGACGACCCCTGGAAAGAAATACGGCACGAGCCCGGCGTTCCGGCCTACGAAGAAATACCAGAGGTTGTGGCGCAGGACCGACCACGAATGCGTGTTGACGAGCACGTCGCCGACAAGAAGATCCTCGCGTCCGCGGACCGGGCCGATGTTGTCGAAGGTTTCGTAGGTATTGGCGAATGGGAAGCCGTCGTGACTGTAGAACGTTTTCCTGTCGCCGCCCTGGTAGTTGAATTCACCCGTGATGGCGACGTTGGCCGCGAACAGCGACGCCGTTATCGCTCCGCAGACGATCACCGTCGCCACCGCATGCTGCCATTGCCGGCGGCTCAGCGCGAGCAGCACGATGGGGACGAGTATCAGCAGGTGGGGCGGCTTCGAGAACGTCGCCACGCCGATCAGCGCGGCTGCCACGTAATCCGATGCCGGATCGGCCAGGAACGTGCTTCGTGCCTCGCCGAGACGGTCACGCGCGACCTCCTTGTACGCCCAGAAGAACACGGCATAGAGGACGAACGAGAAGTTGAAGAGCTCGGGCATGAGCCACACGAAATAGACCGGCACCAGCGACACGCCCAGAAACGCCGCCGTGAGCGGCAACGAGACCCAGTTCGATTTCGTTGTCGCCTGAACGAACAGGTAAATGACCAGGAAATCGAGCGCGAGGAGAATCGCGTGGAACACGAGAAAGCCGTTGGTGCCGAAGACGTAAACGAAAGGCGATGCGACCAGCGGGTAGATGTAGGACTTGGAGAAATATAGGCGCGTTTCCCGCTCGGGATCGTCGTGCTTCATCCAGCGGACGAAGGGAAACGAGCTCGAGCCGCGCACCTCGATGTCCTTGCCCCGTTTGAGGAAGATGCCCTCGGGCCCGGGGAACTCCTCCCATACCCTGATCAAATCCTTGCGCTCGAACTGGAAGTCGAGATCGTTCGTAAGGCTGTGCGCGAGCACGTAGTATGTGGACTCGTCCGCCTTGAAGCCGCCGCCATTCGCCTTGGGGAAATCGACCGACACGGCAAACGCCAGCAGCACGATGCCCAGCAGCGCCGATGCAAGAAGACCGGGTTTGATCATCCGAGAAGTCTGCTCACGGCTTTCGACCACGACATGTTCGAGACCTGTTCCAACCCGGCTTTCCCGAATCGTTCGGCCATCGCTCCATCGTCGATCACCTCGCGCATCGCGGCCGCGAGCGCTTCCGCGCGCGGAGCGCAGACGCGCCCGTTGACGTTGTCGGCCACGAGTTCGGCCGGTCCGCCGCTGTCGGAGCACGTAATGACGGGCTTGCGAGATGCAAAGGCTTCCACCGTGACAAACCCGTAATCTTCGTCATAGGGCGGAAAACAGACGGCTCGGCATTTCGCGAGATGATCCAGCATCTGTCGGTCGTCGATGCGGCCGATCAGCGACACGCGCGATGACAGGCCCTTGTCGGCGATCGACTTCTCCAGCAGCTGACGCTCCTCTCCTTCTCCGGCAATCACGCAGCGGATGCCCGACGCGGCAGGTTGCGCCAGCGCGTCGATCACCAGCGACAGGCGTTTCAGCGGCGCCAGGCGGGACACGGCAAAGATGTAGTCGCCGTAGGTGTCGCATCGATAGGGCCGCTGAGGCGGTGGAGGATGGAGCGGTTCCGAAGGAATGCCACCCCACTGGGCAAGCCGTGCCGTGACCGTTCGCGAGATCGTGAAAACCTTGCGGACGTTTCTGGTGAGCAGGTACCGGTCTGCCGTATGGATCAACTGCCGGCGGGTGCGTTCCTTGGCGCGCCCCTTCCACTTCAGCGGCGCGCTGAACGCGTCCCATCGATCGTAGTACTCCCGCATCGTGTGGTTCAGCCAGACCACGTGATTATCGTGGCGGACGGCATAGCTGGGATAGCGCAGCGAGATGATCTGATCGATGCGGCGTCCGTCGTGCGCCAGGCCGATGTCGGTCAGCCAGGCCGCCAGATAGGCGGCGCCCTGACGTCCGAATCGGTTCTGCGGCGTCAGGACGAGGTCCGCTTCGTGGCCTTCTTCACGAAGCGCCTGGACGAGAGCCCTGGCCATCACCAGATGACCTCCCTCGACGAACCATGGAGTCGACGTGACGACCGCGATCGTCTTCATTTCGCCGCAGGCGCTCCAGCCCGGCTCGCGCCGTCGACGAGAAACGAAAGATCCGCGCGCAACGGCTCGCGGCGATGGGTTGCTCCCAGAACGCGCGATTCGTCGCACAGCAGCAGATAGAGCCGCTCCATTTTTCGGACGAACGCCGAAATGTCGAAACGCGTTGCGGTGGCCCGCGCCGCGGCAGCCAGCCTGGTGCGCTCGCCGGAGTCGTCCATCAGGGCGACGATGGCAGAAGCCAACGCGGCGGCATTGCGCTTCGGAACGATGCGCGCGTCGACGCCGTCGGTCAAGATGTCCATCAAGCCATCGGCGTCGGTGGCGACGATCGTCTTGCCCGCGGCCAACGCTTCGAATGCGGTCAGCGGTGTTCCTTCCCACAGCGACGGAAACACGCTCAGATCGAAAGCATTCAGGACAGATGCGACGTCGCGCGCGAAGCCGGCAAACACAAAGCGGTCACCCAGGCCGAGCGCCGCTGCCTGCTGTTCCAGCGACTCGCGAAGCGGTCCCTCCCCAACGAGAAAAAATTTTGCGTTCGGCTTCTGGTCGAGCACAAGCCGGGCGGCATCGACGAGGTAGGAATTGCCTTTGGAATCGTGCAGTCTCGTGACCGTCCCGATCGCGAAATCGTTCGCGCCGATACCCAGCTGCTGCCGCGCCGAGTCGCGCTCTTCGCTGCTTCGTACCATGGCGAACTCTTCATGAGGTGCGCCGAGGTAGACAACCTTCACCTTTTCAGGCTGTACCAGGCGCGCGCTGGCCACGAACTCCGCGGTGCTCCGCGAGACAGCGATGGCGATGTCCGTGTAACGCTCGAGCAGTCGGTCGGCGATCTTCTGAAACCAGGGCGTGTCCGTCAGATTTGCGTGCTCGTGCACGATCGCCGGAATGCCTCGCAGCGCGGCCGCCATCCGTCCAAACGTCGTCGCGCCGTATCCGTGCAAATGCAGTACGTCGATCTTCTTGCGGTCGATGATCGTCAGCAACGCCGTCAGCGTCGTCGGGTCGAACTTGCCCTTCTCGAGATACGTGATGTCGATTCCGAGGGCGTCGAGCGTCTCCTCCGACAGGTCTTTTTTTCTGAGGCTGACGAGCGACACATCGAACCGCGACTTGTCGAAGCGCGGAATCATCCACGCAAACAGCCGCTTCACACCGTGCATGCGCGATCCCTCCCAGCCGAGGTGGTCGCAGACCTGAAGCACGTGAATACGTTTCATGCGCGGGTGTTGACAATGCGCGCCGGGACGCCGACGACGGTGGCGCGATCGGGGACCGTTTCGCGGACCACGGCACCCGCGCCCACGATGGCGTGTGCGCCGATCTGTACGCCATCGAGGACCTTGGCGCCGGCGCCGATCCATGCGCCTTCGCCGACCGTAATGCCCACCGACGTGCGCGCCTGTTCGAGCACCGGGCGCGAAGCATCGCCGAAGTCGTGGTCTCCGCCAATCAGATAGCAATATGCGGCGATAAGGGTGTTGCGTCCGATGCGCACCGTGCTGGCCGAAAAAATTTCGCAGTTGAAACCGATGTTCGCCCCATCAGCCAGGTCGATGTCGCCGTTTTTGCACGAAAGGATCGTATTGCGGCCGATGAAGACGCCGCTGCCGATGCGGATGCCGTCGTTCGAGTGCCCCTTCGCGTCGATGAGGCAGTTGTCGTCGATGACGACGTTGTCTGCGACACGAATCTTGTGAGGATGGCGAAGGACGACGTTCTGACCGAACACGACGTTGCGGCCGCAGGCGCCGAGCAGCATCGGATACAAGCTCTTGCGCAGCGCCAGGCCCAGCGCGCCCGGGACACTCTGCGACAGCATCACGATGGCCTCATACGCCAGGAGCGCAGTCCATCCAGGCCGTCCGACGATGAGCGAGGAATATTTTTCGCGAGCCGATGCGCCTGCCCTCGACAGCTCGTCCTGGACTCGAGGAATCTGGTTCACAGCCATCCCCGCTCCCGGTACCAGGCGAGAGTTTTCTGAATCCCGTCGCGCAGGCCGGTACGAGGCGTGTAGCCGAGCTCTGCGCGGGCGCGGCCGATGTCGAAGGCACGGCTTTTCGTGAAGAAATCCACCCTGCGCCGGTATATCGGCGGCTCGATTCCGAAAGGCACGCACACCGCTTCACATGCCGCTCCCGCGAGCCAGAACGGCCACACCGGGAGCTTGAGGGCCGGCGGCGCGACGCGTGCCTCGGCTGCAATCAGGGCAATCAGCTCGTTGAGCGTGGAAACCTCACCGCCGGCGAGTATGTACGTGCGATTCGAGGCCGCCGGGGTCTCGCCGCACAACCGCAGTCCGTCCACGAGATCGTCGATGTATGTCAGATGATAGAAGATGTTTCCCGAGCCGAGCACGGCAAATCGCCGCCGCGCAACACCGCGAAAAAGCTTGAGCAGGCGGCGGTCGCCGGGACCATAAATTCCCGACGGCCGCGCGATGGTCACCGGCAGGCCCGTACGCGCCGCGGCTTCCCGCGCGATTCGCTCGCCTTCGACTTTGGTTTCCTGATACACATCGCCGGGGCGCAGGGGCGCATCTTCGTTTGCCGGTGGATGTTCGATGTCTCCGTGCACGCCGACCGTGCTGCAATGCACCACGCGGCGGACTCCGGCCTTGGCCGCGGCGTCGATCAAATCACCCACCGCTGTTGCGTTGACGGCCCGGTATGTCGATGACGGGATTCCGGCCTCGCGGTAGACCGCCGCGATGTTGTAAATCACTTCTGTCCCCTCGACGGCTCGCGCGAGGGCCGCGCGATCTTCGAGCGCGCCGACCATGGGCTCGATGCCCGCCGCTTCCATCTCGGCGGCTTGAGGCGGCCGGCGGACGAGCCCCCTCACGTGGTAGCCGCTTCGCACGAGATCACGGGCCAGATGACCACCCGTGAAACCGGTGACGCCGGTAACTAAGACGCGCACCGTTCTGCTGCGACGGTGACCGGCGAGCCCGCGAGGCGAAGCATGCCGAGGCCAGCGAGAATCGTCTCAATGCCGCGCGTCGCGTTCGCCGATCCGATGGCTTTGTGCAGCGCGATTGGAAGCACGAACTGTTTGTGGCTCGACGCGATGCGGAACCCGTGGCGTTCGAGCTCGCGGGAGATCTGGGCGCCGCGGAACACGCGGTACGCTTCCACGTCGGATCCGGCAGCTGCGGCAATCCGGCGCCACGCGGACTGAAGCGCCGCGGTGCTCCGGAGCGCGGGATAGTCGAACACAAGGCGCTTGCCGGCGACCCTGCAGAGCTCAGCGAGCGCCCGGCGCCAGTCCGGCACGTGCATCAGCAGCCGCAGGCACACGACGGCGTCGAACGCGCGGTCGGGGAAGGCGAGCGCATGGACGTCGCCTTCGACGAACTCGATCGGAAGGCCCGCGGCTTCTGCCCGGTGGCGCGCCACGGTCAGCATCTCGATCGAGGCGTCGATGCCGGTCACGCGCGCACCTCGCCGGGCGATTGCCAGGGCCGCCCTGCCGGTTCCGGTTGCCATATCGAGCACGCGAATCCCTGACACGTTGCCGAGAAACTCGGCGAGCACGCGTTCCTGATCGGCGAGCAATAGCTGTCCGATCGGCCCGCCGAACCGCTTTGCATCGAACGTCGCCGCCATCTCCGGGTCGGCGTACGCGGCATAGCTATAGTGATTTTCGTTTTTCGTAAAAATAGGGTCAGACCCCATTTCAGGCGACCAGGGCTTCGCAGGCCTCGCGCGTGCGCTGCAGATACGCCTCGTAAGTGTAGCGAGTCTCTGCGAGGCGTTTTGCGGCGGCGCCGATCCGGCGGCCGTAGGCGGGATCGACAATCGCCTCCAGGATGCCGCGGGCAAAGTCTTCCGGCGCGGGCTCGGTGAGAATCGCCACTTCGTCCGACAGAACCTGTGTGTGCGTGAGCAGGCGCGTGGCAACGATGGCGCGTCCCGACCGCAGGTATTGGTAGATCTTCAGCGGCGTGTTGGTGCCGGAGCTTCGAGGCGAGACCAGCACGTCGGCCGCGTCGAGATATCGCGGGATCGATTCAGACGGCTGCTCGCCGGTGAAGATCGTCCCTTTGGCGCCGGCTTTTTCCGCGAGCGCACGGGCACGCCCAACCTGCTCCGGCTTCCCTCCGGCGAGCACGAACCGCACGTCGGGCCGGCTCTGCTGCACGACCCTGGCAGCCGCGAAGAGAAGATCGAGTCCCTGATACGCCTCGAAGGTGCCGGTATACAGCACCATGGGCGTCGCCGGCTCGAGGCCGAGCGAGCGCCGGATTTCCACCCCGCTGCCTTCGACGGGCGTATCGCCCGAGCCGGGCGCGTTCTCGATGAGGACTGTCCGCGCTTCCGGGACCACTCGACGCGCCGTCTCTTCGAGGTGCGGACAAATCACGATCGTCACCCGCGAACGTTTGATGGCGGTCCGTTCGAGCCGCTCGAACATCCATCGCAGGACCGACGATCGGCTGAACGCGAAGTTTTCGAGCTGCTGCGGAAGGCTCGAATGCATGTCGTAGAGATGAGGAATCCCGAGTGCGGCGGAGATGACCACGCCGATCGCGGCCCCCTCTTCGTGCGAATGCACCGCGTCGTACTGCCCTTTACGTGCGCGATTGAGCGCCGTCAATGTCAGCGTCATGTCCAGGAACAGTTTCGCCGGCGACGGACCAATCTTGACGTGTGTGATGAACGGCGGCCGGGCCGCGCGGAAGATGCGCAATCCCGGCATCTCGACGTCTTTGCCGAACGGATACGTAACCAGGTCGACGGTATGGCCGAGCTCGAGCAGGGCCCGTATGCGGTGATATTCGCTGAACGGGGTACCCCGAGGCTCGAAAAACGGCTCGGGGGCGATCATTAAGATCCGCATCCGGCGGGCTAGAACCTCAGTCGCAGGCCCAAGGCCGCTTGACCGCCTCCCGCTTTCAAATCGTTGGCGTCGATTGTGAGACCTTCCGGGGCCGGCAGATCGAGCGACGCCTGCGAATAGCGCAGGAACCCACCCACACCGATGTTGACGCCGTACAGGCGCGTCAGGCTGTAGGTTCCGTCCAGACCAATGTTGAAGCCCACCGGGCTGTCCTTGACCTCGGTCACCGTCACCTGCGTGATCGTGACGCTGTTATGCGGCGGGGGATCGCTGATGTCGCGCGGCGCCACGACCGTGGCGATGTCCTGCCGCACGGTGAAGAACGAAGGCCCGAGCATCAATGCAACCTGAATCTTGCTGGTAACGGGAACGGTCCATCGGAACTGCAGGTGGACGACACTTTCGGAATGTTCGAGATCCGACACCGTCGCCGTCGCTTCGCGCGGTTGTCCGAAGATGAGCGGATGCGGTACGCGGACGCTGACCGTCGCGTCGTTGTGGTTCGAGACTGTCGAGTAGGCGATCCCGGCGCCGAACGCTCTCCAGAGATTCACGCCAGCGCCGACATCGAACAATGTCCCGCCGCCGATCGACTGCGCTCCAGCGACGGCGCCCTGCTCGTTATAGATGTTGAACGTGGAGCTTGTCGTGAACGACTGCTCACGCGACTGCCCTCCCCAGCTCAGATCGAAGAAGAAACGCTCGGCCTGTGCGGCGGGCGTGCCCTGCGCGGACTGCGCATCCGCGAGCGACGCGATGCCGACGATAAAGAGCAGTACGAGCAGCCATGTCTTCAGTATGCGCATCAGTGTGTCCATCCTCCCTCTTGAACGACGTTCAATAAAGAAATGAAAAAAGAGACCCGATAAGGATTATCGGGCGCCCGTATCGTAACATGCCGGACACGGCTGATTTGTGAGGGAGGGCGAGAGCGAAAAACACTTGTACTGAGCGAAAAGCTGCGTTATTATATGTCGCGCCTCAGGCATCATCCGATGCCACGACTAAGAAAATTTTTGGGGGAGCCCTTCAATGGTAATAAGCAAGTTCTTCGCGTGTACGGCGGCAGCGGCGGCGCTCGTCGCGGCGACAGGTTGTGCTGACGGAACCGGCGAGGCACTGACGCCGACGCTGCCGACGACGACCATGACGACCAACTCGGACGGCACGCGCCTCAAAGCTTCAGTTCCGCAACCACTTTCTCCGCGTTCGGCCATCAGGGTCAACACGCTTACGCCGGCGCTCGTCATCGAGAACAGCACAGCACCTTCGATTCAAACGCCCAGCTCACCTACGTCTTCCAAGTCTTCGACGAGGCGGAGCTTCTCGTGAAAAGCGACCCTGTTGCCGCCAGCGGCGGCCAGACGACCTGGACGGTCCCCGCGGGTGTGCTGAAGCAGAACAAGACCTACTCCTGGGGCGCGCAAGCGTCGTATAACGGAGTTGACGGCGCACTGTCTGACGGCGCGTTCTTCAAAACACCGTTGCCGGTAGTGGTGGAGGTAGCGGGGGCAGGGGCGGCGAGTGGACCGGGACCGGTTCCGTGCGGAGGGAGCAGCGGTCCGAGCATTATTGCGTGTGTGGCAGCGGCCTATCCGTCCAGGCTGGCTCGCGAGAGTCAGTCTCTCGACCAGGCAGCACAATATGGAGTTCCTGCGCGACCGTATTATCGACACGGCTCGATGCAAGGGAATCGATCTCACGCGGAACTACAAGCGCGGCACGCCGGTCATCAGCCATGACTTCGCGGTGCTGCGTCAGCCGGGACAAAAAGATCGTGGCATCGACTTGGCCAGCGGATATGACGACACAAGATCACGTTGAAGCTTACGTGGCAGGTATTTGGTCCCGATCGGAATTACGGGTCCCCCTACTATGCGCCGTACCCGCCGGTCGACTGCTCAGGAGTGCAATAACTGAAGATTCCTAAGGGGTAAGGGGTGAGGGGTAAGGGGCAATTGCCCTTTGCCCCTTGTACCTCGCCCTTCTGTGTGCTACGATCGCGGCCTCTCCCGGGAACGAAAAGCCGTCGGCACCCAGCCCTGCGGCACTACTAAACTCGACGCCAATTCGACTCGATAAGAGGTAGAGCCAGGCATTTCTGTGCATCTGCCGATTATCTGGAGATCCGGATTATGAGAGTCCGAACCAAGTTATGTGTCGCCTTAGTCGCGCTGCTCGGCGCGGGCTGCCAGGTCGAGAAAAGTGCAAACCCCCTGAGTCCTGCCGTGGCAGGGCCCGTTGCAGGGGTCATCATCGGGACCCCAAACCTGCTCGAGCCCGGGCAAGACTGGGAGATGAAATCGAAGGATCAGCCGCTTCAGTTGCTGGTTCAAAACGGGAATACGAACGGCGCACGGCCGTTGAAATTGTCGTTTGAAATTGCCACCGACAGCGGTTTCAAGAACATCATCTTCGCGCGCACCGGCGTTGAACCTGGCGGCGAAGGAACGACCCGTTTTCAGCTGCCGGACAAGCTTGCCGCAGGCACCTACTGGTGGCGCACACGGGCCGAAGACGGGGCTAATTCGAGCGACTATTCGCAGGTGAAGAGTTTTCAGGTGCTGGCTGAGGTCACGTTGTCAGCCCCGACGCCCTCCTCCCCGTCGAGTGGGTCGACGATCTCCGATCTGACACCTACCTTCAAGGTGAAATCCGGCAATCGTTCCGGTGTCACGGCGCCGATCGAATTAATCCTGCAGGTGTCAAACAACTCGGCCTTCACATCGATCGCGGCCACATTCACGCAGGCCGAGACGTGGCCGGAGACCACGTTCGACCCGAACTACTCGTTCCTCCATAGCAGGACGTATTACTGGCGCGTGCGCACGTGGCACACAGGCGACAGCGCAGACCTCAGCAACTGGTCGTCGACGCAGACCTTCAGGACCCCTGCACCTCCAGCGGCGCCGGCGCCAGCGCCTCCTCCGCCGACCACCGGTGGCGGCGGTACAGTAGCGGCGGCAGTAGCGGCGGTAGCAGTAGCGGCGGCGGGGGGGGCGGTGGCGGCGCGAGTACCGGCGCCTGCAACAGCAGCAACGGCAGCGACATCGCCGAGTGTATCGAGGCACGGTATCCGAGCTATCTGGCCGCTGGCGTCAGCGAAAGCCGGCGGAGATCAAACATGGAGTTCCTGCGCGATCGCATGATCGAACATGGCAAGTGCAAGGGACTGAATCTTGGTCTCAACCTGAAGCGCGGCGGACCGACGATCAGCTCGGACTTCATCGTGTGGCGCCGCCCCGGTCAGCCTGATATGGGCGTCGATGTGGGATCCGCATACGACGACACGCGCCGCCGGCTGGGCCTCGCATGGCATACTTATGGTGCTGGGGATAACTATGGTCACCCGTTTTACAAGGAATACGGTCCGGTGAGCTGTAATTGACGTGAATAGTTCGAGTCAGGAAGGGGCCGGCGACCGCCAGCCCCTTTCGCCTTCGCCGCTCTCCTTCTCCTCGACTGTTGACGCGTTCCTCGAAACCGTGGCGTGCAACATCTGCGGCTCTCAGGAATCGCGGGTGCTCCACCCAGCAACCTACGAGTCCCACGCCGAGGTCGACCGCGATCTATCCCGTACTTTCAGCAGCTCGAGCGACGAGCGGCTGAATCACCGGCTCGTGGCATGCGCCGATTGCGGTCTGCAGTATGTGAGCCCCCGCATCCGCGCCGAAGCGGTCCTCGAAGGTTATGTAGAAGGATCGGACGAGCAGTTCGTCTCTCAGGCCCACGGCCGCGAGCTGACGTTCAACAGGTCCCTCGACGTCATCGAGCGCATATGGAACGCTCCGCGGGGCCGTCTGCTCGACATCGGCACCGGCGGCGGGGCGTTTCCCTACGTTGCCTCACAGCGGGGCTGGAAAGCCGATGGGTGCGAGCCCAATCGCTGGTTATGCCAGTGGGCGTTCGACAATTACGGACTTCCCGTCCGCCCCGGAACAGTCTTCGAGCAGAACTACCCTCCCGGCTCCTTTGATGTCGTCACACTCTGGGACGTGATCGAACACACGCCGGACCCGAAAACAGAGGTGCTCGAGACTCATCGGCTGCTGAAGGAAAACGGCCTGCTCGTTATCAATTACCCCGATATCGGCAGCTGGATTGCCCGATTGATGGGGCGCTCGTGGGTATTCCTGCTGGACGTGCATCTCTACTATTTCACGCGTGCGACGATCCGAAAGCTGCTCGAGGATGCGGGGTTCGAAATCGTACGTGTCCGCCCTCACCTGCAGCGGCTTGCGCTGGGATACGTGCTGCACCGGTCGCGGCCCTACCTGGGTCTGCCGGCGCGGGTCGCCGAGCGCATCGTCCGCGTCATGCGAATGGCGGAGTGGCAGGTGCCTTATTGGATGGGGCAGACTCTGGTCATCGCACGAAAGCGTCCGCTTGTCAGTGAGTCCGGCGCTTCGGCTTCGAGGCGAGCACGATGATGGTGCGGGCTTCGGACGTCAGGCCTCGCGCTTCCCTGCTGCGGCGAAGGATATCGGCGAGCGACTCGAGCAACTCATGCTCGCGCCCGCGAGGGGCCAAGTGCTCCAGCGCGTCGCGCACCTGCAGCTCGAGCGCCGGAATGGACATGGCCGGGTCCAGGGAGATCAGCGCGCGTCCGTCGCCGATGGGCACGAGCTGCACGCCGCGCAGCCGCTTCAACGTGGGGGTCGGCACCACGATGATGACCGCGTGTTTGCCGTAGCGGGCAATCTCTGTCGCGCCGATCGGCTGCAGGCGCGACGGCCCGCTCCGCTCGACCAGATTGACGATAGCCGAGCCCACATCCGCGTGAATCGCCGACAGCTTCTCGAGCACGTCTTCCGGCAAGGTCACGGTGACCGCTCGCGCGGGCCTGCCGTATTTTGTGGGTCGTCCGAGGCGGGCGCTGGTCATGCCGCGGCGATCTTAACGTAACCAGCCGTCGACTTTTTATAAATAAATTGACCGACTTTGCATTGTTTCTAAAATAGGAGCTTCTATGACGCGACGCTCGGCGTGCCTGCTCTGGGTTATGTGTGCTTCGATAATGACAGTCATCACGGCGTGCGGCAGCGGCACCGGTGAAACGACGCAGATTCCGGTAGGACCGGGCTCGCCGACGACGCCCAGCGCAACCGGGAACGTCACGCTGTCGGTGCCGTTGGCGGTCTCGCCCCTGAACGGCGACCAGCTTTCAACGTTGCGGCCGGCGCTGACGGTGCAGAACGCTACGTCGTCGCAGCAGAGCGGAAGTCGTACGTATGAATTTCAGGTGTCGGATCGCACCGACTTCTCGATTGGCGCGTCGCTCACGACCACGTTTCTCGTGGCTGTGAATCAGACCGGCGTACCTGAGGGCTCGGACGGCCGTACCGTGTTCACCGTCCAGGCAGAGCTGCAACCGGCCACCCGGATGTATTGGCGCGCGCGCGTCGTGCAAGGCACGTCCTCGTCGGCGTGGTCCGACGCGGCCATGTTCAAAACGAAGCTCGTCGGCTACAACCGCTCCGGCGAGTTGTACGATCCCCTCATTCATTCGGAAAGTATTGGCTCGATCTCCGGTGCGCACACGTGGATACCCGGGAAAGGCCTCCGGTTGGATACGGAACGGTCCTATGTGCAATACCAGCTGCAGCAGGTGCTCTCGAGCGGAGAATTTTCAGTCGAAGTGGAAGGGCTGAGACCGGACGGGCCGAACCACAAGCTCAAGATCTTCTCGATGAACGACACCCCTGGAGATATCAGCTTCAGCAATATGGGAATGAGCACGATGTATCGCGGCATCGAGGGGAATCCTCCCAACGCGATTTCGTACAAAGCGGTGTTCGGCAGCCAGAGCCGGATCCTCGAACCGGATCGCAGGGCACGTGAGGCGTCGGTCCTGTTCCTCGATCCGTCGCGCACCTATTTCTGGAAGGCCACGTGGGCGGGTGATTTCCGGCTCGTAGTTGCGGACGGTGGAGTGAACGGGAACGTCATCTACAACCGCGGCGAGGCGTCGCCGGGCGGATCGTATCTTCCCGGATTTGCGTGGCTCGGTTCGAATCAGGCCGCGAGCGGCACGGATGCCGGAACATTTCCGGGTGCAACGTACCGTCATCTGTGGATTGGCGACAAGCCGCGCCCTGCGACGCTCGGTAACGCGCTCGACTAACACTCCGGTTTTACGGGAGGCACTATGCCCGTCTGGCTCTCACGACTCGCCTTCGTGCTGTTTTCCGTGCTCCTGGCGTCGTGTGCGGGCGGCGTGGTCGTGGGTGCGGCCGCGGCGGAAACACGCGTGACGGAACTGGTTGCCACCTGCCTGTCGTGCGGCGAGCAATGGCTTTATTCGCCGACGGCAACCCTGGCAGCCGGTTTCGCTGCGCTGTTCAATCGCAAACGCAAGCCCGTCGATTGCTGTCCGAAGTGCGCCTCCAGGGTCGTCAAGTTCGGTCACGGCGCAAACGGCAGCGGTCACGGCCCGACTGCGTAAATCCGGTACCGGCGTTCGCGAAGACCGGCCTGAAGAGGTCGGGCCGCTTGTCGAATTTCTCCAGCGAGGCCGCGGGGTTCCCCTTCCTCTCTGCCGGTCCGATGAAGATGTAGTCGATACCCAGCTCAGCCGCCAGCTTTGCGGCTGCGGCCGGGTTCCGATCGGCGTAAATCCGGTGAGCTCGTCGCGAGCGCTCCGCGTATACAGGAATATTCATCAAAGATATCGGGCGGGCAGCCGCCATGCGGCGCCACGCGAACGTCGGAAGCTGGCTCCATGTTTCGCGGCCGTGAGCGATCGGGTCCATCTGCACGATCGCATCTCGCGGAGTCTCCCGCCGTATCCACGCGTGCGCTTCCTGTTCGTCGGGTGTGAGCGCAATGGTCCAGTGGAACCCCGGCCCCATTCGCCTATTTGTCACATCTTGTGCGTTATACGAGTCGATGAGCGTCGTCGGCAGACCGACGGCGACGAGCAGCGCGCATAGCGCCACGGCGGCTGCGCGGGTGGCTCTGCTGCCGGCCCATAGGCGCCCAAACCCGATGGCCGCGAGGCCGGGCATCGCCAACTGCAGCAACTGACCTGCGCGGAAACCGATGTAAGACCCTTCCACCGAGAGGCGCACGAGATAGAACACAGCCAGTCCGAGCGCAGTGCCGGCGAGCGCGGGCCAGGCACGCCGCGGGATTCTCCAGGGAGGCCACATTCCAAGAGCCGCGGGAAGGATGAGTGGACCAAGGGACAGCATGAGTGTGGCGATCGGCGCGTTTCGCGCATAGCCGCCGAGCCCGTACAGCACCACGCCCGATGCGCCTTCGACCATGTCGTTGGCCACACACCACGCAACGGCCAGGCCGGCGAGCGCGGCGGCAGCCGCGTGCCGGAGCAGCGCCGGGATTCGGCGCTGGGCGATCGCGTCGGCCACGATCGCAGCCCCGTAGACGAGCGAAAACAGCCCTCCGATGAACGGATTGAACGTCGTCGAAAGCGCCAGCGCGAGTCCAGCAAGGGTGATGGCGCCGACAGGCGCTGCGACACCCCCAAGGCCCGCCACCGGCATCGCGAGGAGGCCAAGCGCGGCCGACATCGAGTGCTGCGGGTTGTACCACATCGAGCGAACGAGACTGTCGACACGCAGCCCGCTGAACTCCCATGAACTCATGGCATCGATGTTCAGGTCGGTGAGCTCGGCGAGAGATCGGCCGCGCCAAAGCAGATCCCATATCGCGTAAATGCCTTCTGCGCTCGCGGCGAGGACGGCAACAGCAATCGCGAACGCCGTCCCCGCTGTGGAGAACGATGCCGCCCACGCTGCCGCGATAATCGCTCCAAGAAACAACACGCCCGAGAGGAGTGCGTTCACCTTCAACGACGATTCGATATCGGCGAGGTTGCCGGGTCCTTCCTGGGCAATCGCGGCAGGCACGAGAAAATACGTCCAGTAGTACTGAATCGTGCGGTCACCGAGATACGGATTGACCGGGGGCATCTGATACTTCGCGAGCTCGGCCGTCAATGCGGTGTGCCAGATGAAATCGGCGGTGAAATACGCGCGGTAGAGACGATTACCCTCCGCGTCGAAACTTCCAAGGTTTTTGTATGGAAACAGAAAGACAGCGGGAACGATCAAGAGCAACAGGATGAGGATTCGCGCTTCGCGAAGGCTCCACGCGGGCAGCTCGACCAGCGCCTTGTCCTGACGTCGTGCGATGAGCCACGTCGCCGCCGACATCACTGCCCATGCAGCCGCAAATGCGAGCGCCGAAGCAATTCCGATTGCCAGCACCGCCCACAGCGCAAGACACGTGAGCGCGTATCCAAGCAGCGCTCCGGCGATCCACGACACCGGATGCGAGCGTCCGAACAACGCCCAACCCAGCGGCCATCCGGGCACCGTTGCGAGAACGTAAAGCGGAATATAGGCGAGCGCCCACGGCCCTGCGATGATGACGGCGACGCTGGCGACGGCGATGGAGACGAGTGAGGCAGATGCAAGCACGCGACCCAAAAATTACCACGACGGGGCGCGTTTGCGCGCGGTCGCGTCTCGCGCACCTCAGCGTCGGAGGACTTCGTAGACGCGCGTCCGCGAGTTGGAGAACACCAGCCTGAAGAGATCGGGCCGTCGATCAAACTTTGCCAGGCCCTCCGGCGGATCGGTATTCCGCTCCTCAGGGCCGATAAAAATGAACGAAATACCGAGTTGGCGCGCGGTGCTGGCTGCGGCGTCCGGATCGGTGCCGGCATAGATCTCGTGCGCCAGCAGTGTGCGGATCTCGTAGTCGGGAATAGCCATGAGCGAAATGGGCTTCCCCGCCGCCATGCGTCGCCGCGCGAATGTCGGCAGCTGGCTCCACGTTTCCCGTCCGTGCGCAACGGGGTCCATTTCGACGATCGCCTTTGCCGGAGTCTCGGTCCGAATCCAGTTGTAGGCGTCCTGTTCTTCGCGAGTCAACACGATCGTCCACCTGAATCCCGGACCCATTTCGTGGTTGTTGATGTCCTGGGCGTTGAACTCGTCTATGAGCGTTGTCGGCAGGCCGACCGCGATCAGCAGCGCGGCTACGGCCGCCGCCAGCCAGCGGTTCCACTGCAGCAGCCGGGCGAAAAACACCGCCGCAAGCCCTGGCAGCGCTACCTGCAGCAGTTGACCGGCACGAAATCCCATGTACGGGTCGTCCCGCGAAATCCTGACGAGATAAAACACCATAACGCCAAGGATCAGACCCGCGACCGAGGGCCATGCGTGGCGAGGCAGCCTTTCAGGCGGCCACAATGCCAGCAGGGCCGGCACGAGGATGGGGCCCAGTGATAGCGCCAGTGTTGCAACAGGCGCGTTGCGCGCGAGCCCGCCGAAGCCGTATAGCACGACGCCTGCAGCGCCCTCGACCATTTCGTTGCCAACGCACCACATGACCGCTACGGTCACGATACCGCTGCGCTCGCATGCCGCAGCAGCGCACGGAGCTCACGTGTCCGCATGAAGTCCGCGACGATCACCGCTCCGTACATCAACGAGAAGAGGCCACCGACGAGCGGGTTGAACGCGGTGGAAAGCGCCAGTGCCAGACCCGCCAGCGCGATAGCGCCGATGGGCGCGGCCACCCCCCCGGCACCCGCCACAGGCATGGCGATTAGCGCGAGCGCCGCCGCCATCGAATGATGCGGGTTGTACCACATCGATCGCACGAGACTGTCCACCCGCAGCCCGCTGAATTTCCACGCAGTGATGGCGTCGATGTTGAAGTACTTCAGAAACGCCAGCGAGCGCCCGCGCTCCGTCAGGTCCCACATCATGTACACGCCCTCGGCGCTCACTGCGAGCACTCCCAGGACGATCGCGATGGCGGTACCAGCCGCCGAACGCGAGGCGCTCCAGGTCGCCACGATCAGCGCGGCCAGAAAGAGCACACCGGAGCACAACGCGCTCACCTTCAGCACACGTTCGACATCGTCGAGTCCCGCGGGCCCCTCTTCCGCGATGACTGCCGGGATCAGGAAATACGTCCAGTAGTACTGGATGGTACGGTCGCCCAGATATGGGTTGATGGGCGGCATGTCGTACTTCATGAGCTCTGCCGTCAGCGCCGTGTGCCAGATGAAATCGGCAGTGAAGTAGGCGCGATAGGAGCGATTGCCTTCCGCGTCCCGCGCGCCGAGATTTTTGTACGGAAAGACAAACACGGCAGGAACGATGAGCAGCAGAAGTACGAGGACACGCGCGTCGGCTGTTCCAACGGGCGGCAAGGAAATCAGCGGCGAGCGGGTGCGCACAACCGCCCACGAGAACGCCGTCGTCGCGGCCCACGCGACCACGAAGGTTGTCAGCGAGGCTACATCGAGAACCAGGACGATCCAGAAGGCGATGCAGGTGAGACCGTAGCCGAGCAGCGCGCCGCTCACCCAACCGGCGGGGTGATCGCGGCCGAAGAGCGCGCGTCCGAGGGGCCATCCCGGAGCTGTCGCCAGGACGTAAAGCGCGATGCACGCCAGGGCCCACGGCCCGGCGATGATCACGGCTACAATCCCCGTGCAGATGGCGACGACCAGGACGGACGTGCGCACCGCGCAGCAACATATCATGACGGCCGTTCTGCGAGGAGGCGCACGCTGAAGGGGCCGGTCGCCAGGGCCTTCCGCATCTTCGTGGCGGTGGGCTTGACGGCGTTTCTGCTCTGGCAGAGCGATCCCGCCGCGATCCTCGCCGCCGGACGCCAGGCCAATCCGACGTTCATCGCGATCGCCTGCGCGCTCGTCTTCGTGGACCGGGCGTTGATGGCCTATCGGTGGCTGACGCTGCTCTCCCCCCTTGATCCGGCCCACCGGCCGCGTTTCGCCGTGCTGCTGCGTGTGTTTCTTGTCAGCACCTTTCTCGGGACGTTTCTGCCGGCCAGCGTTGGCGGAGATGCCTTGCGCGCGTACGGGTTGTCGCGTCAGGGAGTCGGAGGAGCCGACGCTCTCGCCTCGGTGTTGATGGACCGCCTGCTCGGCGTGATGTCGATTCTGCTGGTTGCCGCGGCCGGATCCGCGCTGGCGAGAGGGTTTATCGACGTCCGCATCATCTTTCCCGCGCTGGCGTTCTTGACCGCGGCATGCGCCCTCGCTCTTGCTGTCGTCTTCAGCCCTCGAGTGGCCGCTGCCCTGGGCGCCGTCATTGCGCGGCTCCCACGCGGACAACAGCCCGCGCATCGACTGGTCGCGGCGATACAGAGGTACGCGGCATTCCGTGGCGCGCTCGCCAACGTGCTGGTCTGCTCCGTTGCGGTGCAGGCGCTGAGAGTGCTGCAGACCTACTATCTTGGTCTCGCGCTCGGGCTCATCCTGCCGCTCGCGGTCTATTTCGCGCTGGTCCCGATAATTTTGCTCATCGTCTTGATGCCGATCACCATCAGCGGAGTGGGAACCGCCCAGGCGGGATTCGTGTGGCTCTTCGGACGAGCCGGCATCCCTGGAGCGCAGTCATTCGCGCTATCGGTGTTGTTCCTGGCGATTGCGGTTGTGGGAAATCTGCCTGGAGGGGTGTTGTATATGCTCGGGGAGAGGCGCACAAGGCCGGATGATTAACGATTAACCACAGAGGTCACAGAGAACACAGAGATGAAAAATTCTTCTCTTCTCTGTGAGCTCTGTGCTCTCTGTGGTTGATTTTCGTTTTGTGCGTTCGTAGTGTCCGGCTTCAGCCGGACCTCGACGCTACGCGACGGGTGCGGGAGCGGCGGCTTTCGCGCGATGTTTCCGCTTCTCTGCTGACGCGCGCACGAGAAATTTCACGTACGGCGCCACCTGCTTCACGGCCGCGACGTTCATCTGGCACGGGCTCAGACAGGACGGGCACTTCTTTTCCTTCACCCAGTTGCGATGGTCCTGGCTCGCCGCCTTGAAGTAGAGCGCTTCGGCATCCTCGGTCAGCACGTTGCCGACCACATCACTGTTCTCGCAGAAGAACATCCCGCCGTCGGGATTCAGCATGATGCCCTGCGTCTGAAACGGGCACGGGCTGAGCCTGTGATAGCCGTTGGCGATCATGTCGGCGTAATGCAGATAGATGTAGTTCTGGCCGTCGAGCAGCGGGTCCATGCGGACGCGATCCAGGAAGAACTGGCGCATCTGCTCTTCCTTCGGGCCGAGCGGCCGGCACGTATCCGACAGGTCTGAGTTGCCGAGCATCGCGTCGGTGAAGCGCACCATGTTGAACACGATGTCGAGCTTCTCTTTGCGCGCCCATGCAAGGATGTTTTCGGCGTCGTCGAGATTCTGCGAAAAGATGGTCGTCGAGATGCCGAAGTTGAAGCTGAACTTCTTCTGCAGCTCGCGCATCGCGCGGATGGTCTCGTTCGCCTTGTTGAAGCCGTTCTTCACATGACGCACGTCGTTGTGCATGTCGCCGACGCCGTCGATCGACACGCGCGTGCTGAAGATGACTCCCCGCTTGTTGCACATCTCGACGATCTTCGTGAGCATCGGGATGGCGCGGTGCGGGGTGAGGCCTGTCGTATTGATGCCGAACTTGCGGAGGCGCGGCAGCCGATTCAGCATCACCTCGCAGAGCTCGACGAGGTCGTTGCGGGTCGTCGGCTCTCCACCTGAGACGTTCGCCGTCTCGATGTTCTTCCACAGACCCGACGAAAACACGCGGTCGATGTCGGCGAGCGACATTTCGTGTTTGCGGTCGGCGCGCTTCCAGTTGTGGCACATTTCGCACTGCGCGTCGCACACCCAGGTGCAATGGAAAATCAGCACCGTGGGATGGATCGGGCGCACGCCGGCAATGTAGGCGTTGATCAGATCCCGGGGAGCGCTGAGGGCGGCCTTTGCGAGGTACTTGGCGGCGTAAACCTGGGCCATTTACTGCTTCAATTGTAGAGGCGCTTGCCCGGAAAGTAAAGGAAGAGCGGCACTTATTCGGCTTTGCGGGCCACGAACGCGAGCGTTTCGAAGAGATTCTTCCGTACCCGGAACAGCAGGTCCTCGGTGCCGGTGTAGCGCGACAACGCATTCAGTCCCGGCAGGTTCGCGAGCAGGGCGCCCGCTGCCAGCGCGTCGCGGGCGGGTCCGGTGGCTGCCCCGATGCTGCGAACCACGCGCGTGATATCGAATCCGCCGTCGTACAACAATTGCCGCACGCGGCGCTCCGTGGTGATGAAGTTGTGCGTGTAGTCGATGTCCCAGAAGAATTGCCGCTCTTTGAGGTAGTCCGGCACCACCACGAACAGCACGCCTTTCGGGCGCAGGATGCGGCGCGCTTCGGCGACGAATTCACGCGCGGCATCGATACCCGACATGTGCTCCAGCACCTGATCGGCGTACACCACGTCGGCGCTTGCGTCCTGCGCGGGGATTGGCGGAGTCCACGCATGGACGATGTCGAGGCCTTCGCGCGTGAGTTGTTCGGCAAGCACGCGGCTGGCTTCGACGCCGCGGTACGTCCATCCAGCCGCGACTGCCGCCCTCGCCAGGCTGCCATGACCGGGACCAATCTCGAGGAGCTCGCCGGGCGGCGTCGCATAACGCATCACCAGCCCAAGGCGCGATTCTTCGATGCGCTTACGGCGCGACGCACCCGGACCAGTCAGTTTCCGTTCGGAAAACCATTGATAAAATCTATCGGGCATTGGTTGCTGGAAACGAAACGGAGCATCCGACCCACGAGTCTCGCGGATCGGAGATATAGTATATTGCCGCCCGCAATCGAGTACCAGTGGCTAATCCCGCATCAGCGACTTTCCGCAATCGTCTTTCCACTTTTTCGCGCTCGGAAGGCGTCATGCGAAGCAGCGACAGCGCCGAAAAGACGATGCTGCGCGCTTCGCTGTTCGTGATATTCACCTACGTCTTCCTCGCAAACTCGTGGATTGGCGACGACGCCTACATCACGTTCCGGGTGGTCGACAATTTCATCAACGGTTACGGGCTCACCTTCAACCCCGATGAGCGCGTGCAGGCGTACACACATCCATTGTGGATGCTGCTGTTAAGTGCGGTGTACGCGGTCACTGCCGATCTCTTCTATACGACGCTGGCGTTGTCCTACGTGCTTTGTGTCGCAGCGCTGGCTGTTGTCGTCAGGTTCTTCGACGACCTGTGGCGAAGCGCGCTGTTTCTCGCCCTCCTCCTGAGTTCGAAAGCGTTCGTCGACTACACCTCTTCGGGCCTGGATACCCCCTCAGCTTCCTGCTGTTGTGCCTTTTCTACACGCGTTTTTTCGCCACCCCTCACGAGCCAGCGGCGGTGACGCCGCCGGGACTGATTGCCTTCGGAGGCCTGGCGTCGCTCGCGTTCCTCAATCGCAGCGATTCAATCCTCCTGTATGTCGCTCCGCTCGCGTATCTGGCGTGGATCGCCTGGCCGGTCTACCGTTTGCGCCTGGCGAATTATTTTGCGATCGCGTTGTCGCCCGTCGCCCTGTGGCTGCTGTTTTCGTACGTGTACTACGGCTTTCCGTTTCCAAACACGTACTACGCAAAAGTCGCGACGGGCATTCCCCGGAGCATTCAGCTGCGTCAGGGGATCGCGTACGTCGCCAACAGCGTGAACTTCGATCCGGTGACACTCGGGATCGTTGCGCTCGCAGGGGCGGTTGCTTTCCGTCTGCGCCGCTGGCCGGAGCTCTTCGCGTGCGCGTCGGCATTTCTCTATGTGATGTATACCGTCTCGGTTGGCGGAGACTTCATGAGCGGGCGATTCTTCGCGATGCCGCTGCTCGTCTCCGCACTCGTGCTGGTGCGGGTCATCCGGCACCGTGAGGCTGGCCTGGCGCTCGGCGCCGCGCTTCTCATGTACAACGTCGTCGCCCCGCTTGCGCCCGTCAAAACGCGCGCGGACTATCCAGACGGCGGGTGGTCGTGGCGGCTTCAGAACGGCATCAAGGACGAGCGCGGTCACTATCACCAGTTCACGAACGTGTTGTTCTATGCGCCGTTCAAGGCTCTGCCCGATCACTTGTGGTACCGGCAGGGGACGAGCTTCAGAAACGGCACCGAGAAGGTTTCGACTCAAGGCAGCATCGGGTTTTTCGGGTTCAATGCAGGGCCGGCGAAATACGTGATCGACCGGAACGCCCTGTCGGATCCGCTGCTTGCAAGGCTTCCGGTCTCAGAGAGCTTGTACTTCGAGTTCTACGCCGGTCACTTTTTCCGGGAACTGCCTGGCGGTTACGTCGAGTCCCGCCGCGAGCGAAGGAACCTGATCGCCGACCCGCTGCTGCACGACTACTTCGACAAGCTTCTGAACGTCACCGCGGGCCCGATATTCACCTTGCAGCGCGCGCGCGACGTGTGGGAGCTGAATTTCGGACGTTATCGCCGCATTCACCAGCTCGTTACGGAGCGCCGTCCAGTTCGCGTTTCGGTGCCCGCGGACAACGACCGGTTCACGACCGACGTTGGCACTCGTAATACCCGCGGCGAGGGGACGTTAATGGCCTCGGGCGGCCGCGAAGGATACCTGCAGATGGGTCCGAACATTCCGCTCAAGGCCGGCCGGTTCCGGGTCCGGTGGACGGGAACAACGGGAGCGGGCGCCGGAGAGCCGCTTGGCTTCGTCGACGTATGGGTGGACGGGAATCGCCTCGTCACGAGGCGCAGCATCTTCTACGGTGAGTTTCCGGCCGATCCGAAGTTACTGGGCGAAGTGTCCTTCACGCTCGAAAGGCCGACGACAAATCTCGAATACCGGTTCTATGTGACCAGAGGCGTGAAGTTGATCCTGGAGCGCATCACCCTCGAATCGGATGGGCAATGAAGTACGCGCCGAAGGACGTTTAGCGCAGGAAGCGGATACCCAGGCTGGAGTTCCCGTCCCACAGACTGTCGCAGAGCCACCACTTCGAGTCCCTGTACACACCTGAAATGATGCTCGTGCCTTTGGCGATCTCCACTTGTTGTGTCGCCGTAACGGTCGAATTCCATTCGACGGCAGTACGGACGCACGCATCAGCAGCTTTCGTGCTGCAGGAGCCGCCGAACGCAACAGTGACTCTTCCCTCTCCATAATTCTTCGAATTGATGATCCGTGTATTCCGAATGTGCGTTACGTCGCTGAGCTCGCTCGCCTTTCCAGGGCACCCGTCATGGAAGTTGCGGACCGTCGTCGCGGCGGGAATCGTGTTGTCTGCGAAGTCGTTGAGAAACTGTAGTGCGAGCCCCCCCACTTCGGCGGCCGAGTTGTGCACCCGAACCGACACGGATGTGGTCAACACGTGCGGGCCATCGGAGACAATCACTTCGAGCCTACAGACGGACGGCAGCGAGCCCCCTGACGGCGCCGTCCAAGTGACTTGCGGCCCTGTTCCCGTGAATGATCCGTCGCACGCACGCCACTGATATCCGAGCTGCGTCGCAGGTTTCTCCGCGTCCTCGACGACGACCGATACCTGAATGGTCTCGCCATAGTCCGCATACGAGGCAGGCTGTTTCGGACGGCTACCTTGCGCGGTGATCGATCGAATGACGGGCGCGGTGTTCGGAGCTGTTGGCTCGTACCTGAAACCGCCGGTGAGCGTGCTGGTACGGCCGCTAGCCGTCACGGCGATGTCTACCGCACCCGCGATCGAGCTGACCGGCGTCCTCGCGTTAATGACATCGCTGCCGCTGACGCTGATTTCGGTCGCTGCGGCGCCTCCTATCATCACGGTACTTCCCGTTGCGAAACCAGTGCCGCGGATGGTGATTTGTGTTCCGCCTGATGCGGGGCCGCTGTTCGGACTGACCGACTGAACGGCCAGATCGACAACGGGTGCAGGATTTGTGGGAGTACTACAGCTCGCGGTGAACACCGCCAGAATGACTACCCTGATACCGCCCGGTAAATTGCGAAATCTCAAATGACGGACGGCTCCAGCCGCAGCAGACACATGCGCTCTTGTAATTATACGTTTAAACCCCACATCCGAAAAGAGTTCGACGCTGAGGACGCCGCGAGTAGTGCTAAAATGCCACACGAATCTTACGGAGACGTCATGAAAAAGACACCAGTGTTGCTCGTTTTGTATCTGGTCTGGCTCTCTGAGACCCGGACTCACGCCTACCTCGATCCGGGTAGTGGCAGCATGCTCGTACAGCTTCTGCTGGGCGGTGTCGCCGGTGCCGCGGTAATCGTGAAGCTCGGCTGGCAGCGCTTCCGGGACATGTTCCGCTCGTCGAGTGCCGGAAAAACGGAATCGAATGAGTGACATAGCGCTCGAACCCGGATCGTTCCGGGATCGAACCGCCAGGGTTTTCTACCGCGACGGCAAAATCTTCAGAGGCCTCACCGAGACAGCGCTCAAGGAATGGCAGGCGCTGTCCGCCACCCGTTTCTACCGTACGTTTTCGACCAGGGGCGGCATCGTCGCCACCGAGCAGCGGGACGTATCGTCCTTTTCCTTCGCTCCGTCGGAGCAGTCATGGGCCGGCGTACTCGAGCACGAGAAGCTGCCCTTCATCTCATATCCCTACGAGTGGTCGTTTGCGATGCTCAGGGATGCGGCGCTGTTGCAGCTCGACCTGGTGCTGGCGGGTCTGGACGAAGGCATCGGCCTGAAAGACGCGTCCGCGTACAACCTGCAATGGAAAGGCGCGGCGCCGGTGTTCGTCGACGTGGCGTCGTTCTACAAGCGCGCCGAGGGAGAGCCGTGGGTGGGATACCGGCAGTTCTGCCAGATGTTCCTCTACCCTCTTCTCGTGCAGGCGTATCGCGACGTGCCGTTTCAGCCGTGGATGCGCGGAAACATCGACGGCATGGATGCCGAGGTGTGTCTCAACATGCTCGGCGCGCGCGACTATCTCCGCGGTGGCGTGCTCGCGCACGTCTATCTGCAAGCCAAGGCGCAGAAGGCCTATAACAGCACGACACGCGATGTGCGCGCCGACCTCAGTAAGGCCGGCTTCGACAAACGGATCATCAAGGCCAACGCCGAACGCCTTCGCGCCCTCGTGGCGGGGCTCCGCTGGACGCCGAAGCAGTCCACATGGTCCGACTATCTGAAATGCGGCCACTACGAGGCGTCGGATGCCGCGCAGAAACGCGCGTTCGTCGAAAGTGTTGCCAGCTCGCGACAGTGGAACCTGGCGTGGGACATCGGGTGCAACGTCGGCGTGTTTTCACGCATCGCCGCCGCGCATGCGAACTCGGTCGTCGCCATGGACGCCGACCACCTGGCGATCGACAAGCTTTACCAGGCGCTCAAGTCGGAGAAGGTGCCGAACATCCTCCCGTTAATCGTCAACGTGACCGATCCGTCGCCGAATCTCGGCTGGCGCAACATGGAGCGCAAACGGGTGGACGAGCGCGGCCGGCCGGATCTGGTGCTCGCCCTCGCGCTCATCCATCACGTCGTCATCGGGGGCAATATCCCGATGGCCGAATTCGTTCAATGGCTGCGCGACCTCGGCGGCGATCTCGTGATCGAATTCGTTACGCGGAAAGACCCGATGGTGATGACGCTGCTGCGCAACAAGGAAGACCACTATTCGGACTACGACGAGCAGGTGTTCGAGCGCGAGCTCGGAGCGCGCTTCGCCATCGTCAAGCGCGAGCCGCTCGGATCGGGGACCCGCATCATGTATTACGCCCGATGATCACGATTTCCGTGGCGCCGGAAATCGGGAGCTGCTGACCGACGCTTACGTTGACACGCTTCAGAACGCGGCCGGTCGCCATGTCGCGCAATTCCAAAGACGCCGCGCGATTGGCGCGAACGGTGGCGTTCTTTTCCACGCCCAAAGCGACGGCGACGAACGCCGTGCCCGATGATGCGGAGTACAGGCTGCGATACCCGTGAAGAGGCGCGGCCGTCGAATCGGGCTCGTGGCGGGTCCAGTTCGCGACTCCAGCCGGCAGATATTGCTTTGCTGCCATGAGAGCCGCTGCGATCGCCTTGAACGACGGCAGCTCGTCGTAGTTGGCATGGCGCCGAAGCGGTCCCTCGATATCGGCCTTTCCGCCGCCGCGGATTCCGGGACCTGCGTGCAGGACGTAGCTCGAGTTGCCGGCCAGGAATGTCATGACGTAGCCAGCCGCGATCCGCGACGCCGAATCGTCCTGCTGTACGGAAGCTTCGGGGCCTATCGGCTCGTTGTTGAAGACGACAGGTGGGAGCTGTCCCCGGCATTTCGCGTCATACGCGCCGGGAAACGTCCAGGGACGCTGGAGTGGCGCGGCCGGACCTTCTTTGCCGAATCCGCGCGGGTAGTGGATCGTGATGGCGTCGGCACCCGCGCCTGCATATGTGGCACATGCCTCCCCTGTGGATGAAGCGCTGAGCGCCACGAGTACGGGTGTCCGTTCCGCGAGCCTGGCGCCGAGGCGGCGCAGCTCGGCGGTACCCTCCGGTCCGGGAAACCCGTTTTGCCAGGCTTCGTTGGCGATTTCGAACGCAAACAGCTTGTGCTCGCGTCCCCGTGCCAGCGCGGCGAAACGGTCTACCAACGCCTCGCGCGCAGGGCCGGCCGGCGTGAACGGCGCCCCGCCAAACAACGTCCATTGCACCCGCAAGCCATACCGGTCGTAGGCCAGATCTGTCATCCCGGCGATAATTGCGTCATAATCAGACCAGCGCGGATCGGTTTGCCTGTCTTCCCAACTGGTGCCACCGACCGATCCGAGTACGCGCACGTAGTCGACACCAGCGGCACGCAACACCCCGAAATTTCGCTCGAGCCGGGGGCGATCGAACTTGTAGCCCCAGGCTCCCCAGAATAGGGTGGCGCCAAGCGCGTTAAAGGCTCCCCCTGCGTCTGCGACCGCGTGCCCATCGGCACGAACGGGGCCCTCCCGGGGGGTGAGGGCAGATGCTTCGAGCGCAAGAAGGCCGATAAGAAGAACTGTTACGTACTGCTGCATGCGCTTTCTACCGCTCGTCATTTCTTTCATCCTAACGCTTGCTGCCTCAGCCGGGTGCAGCGGGAACAATCCGAATCCCATTCAGCCTCCCCCGCCGCCTTCACCAGGTGAGCTTCAACTCTCGTGCCCACTCCCGATGGTCCGAGACGCGACCAGCCCGCAAGGCACCGATGTTCATTTCGACGCCGCGACCCCCACGAGCGGTCGTCCGCCGTATACGGTGGAGTGCAGCCCCGGGTCGGGCAGCACGTTTGCGATTGGCGACACGACGGTCCGCTGTGCAGGCATCGATGCGGACAAAGCGCAAGGTTCGTGCGAGTTCAAGGTCACGGTCCGCGTCTCTCGGACACTCAGTAAGACGAAATTCACCGCTTTTGGCGACAGCATCGCGGAAGGGAAAGTCTCGCTCGTCCCGGTGATCTCGCTGGCGTTGCCCGATGCGTTTCCGGGCAAGCTGGAAGGGATACTTTCCCAGCGATATGTTGGCCAGACGATTGTCGTCTCCAATCAAGGCATCAGCGGCGAACGTCTCGATCAAGGGGCCGCTCGGCTGCCAGCGCTACTCGACGCTGAAAAGCCGGAGGTCGTGCTCATTCTCGAAGGTGTCAATGCGGTGTGGATACGGTCCACGTCAGCGCAGGCGGAAAACCTCCGAAGCATGGTTACCGCGGCACGCGACCGCCATGTTGACGTGATTCTTGCCACGGTGATGCCCGTGACCACCGAATGGGAGAACGACCGTCACCCTGGTTCGATGTCCCGAATACGGGCGCTCAATAGGCGCATTTTCGACCTCGCGGCGGAGTTCCAGTTACCGGTTGTCGATCTGTTCTCGGTCTTCGAAGCCAATATGCACCTGATAGGACAAGACGGCCTGCATCCAACCGTTGAGGGACAAACCCGGATCGCCGAGGCGTTCGCGGATGAGATCGCGCGCCGTTACGGCATGGAGATGACGATGACCTCCGGTGGTCTGGCCGAGCCGGCACCTGCGTACGCTGGTAAGATAAGCACCTCACGATGACAGATGGACACTGGCGGCAGCGCCTGAAAACAGTCGTCGCTCCTGCTCTGTTCGTCGTCCTGCCACTCTGTCTGTTCGGTCCCCACACAATCTACTCGGGCAACGAAGCGGAGTTCTCTGCGCCGTTCTGGGTGCTCGTGCGGCCGCTGCTGCTGGCGGGAGCGCTTGCCGCCTCGCTGCTCATCCTGATCGGCGTCGTCCTGCCCTCGAAGGTGAGTCGCGCGTACGTTGCGCTTCTTTTCGGCATCGGCCTCGTTCTCTGGATTCAGGCGAACCTCCTCGTCGCCGATTACGGGGCGTTTACGGGCGCTGCCGTCGACTTTTCGATCGAGTCGTGGCGCAACCCCTACGAGATCGCGCTGTGGGTTCTCGTTCCGTTGTTGTCGGTGATCGGCGCGCCCTACATCACTCGCGTCGCGCCGTTCGCCAGCGCCACGTTGATCGTCCTGCAGGCCGCGACGTTAGTCGTTGCCGCCAGTCAATCCGACGATGGTCGATCGTCGTGGAGAGGACCGTCGGAGGCGATGTTCGACCTGTCGCGCAAGCAGAACGTCATACACATCGTGCTCGACGGATTTCAGTCCGAGCTGTTCCACGAGATTCTCGAGGAGAATCGGCAGATCTTCGATCGCAGCTGGGCCGGCGCGACGTTTTTCGCCGATCACGCCGGTGCTTTTCCATCGACCATCGTGAGCATTCCCGCGATGCTCACGGGTACGGTTTACCGCAACGAACGAAATCTGCAGAGGTACATTCGCGACCATTTCGAGCAGGGCTCCCTCTTCAAGTCGCTGCGCGCCGGTGGTTATCGCGTCGACAGCGTTACGGAAATGCAGTACGACAACCGGTCGGCGACGAACTTCTTCCGGATGCCCAGGCCGTATGTCGCGTACTCCGAATACACGCGGTTCGCGGCGCTGCAGCTCGCCGATCTGTCGTTGTTCCGCCATGCTCCGCACGTGCTCCGGTCGAAGATTTACAACGATGACAAGTGGTGGCTGCAAACGCGATACGGCCCGGGTGACACGAAGAGCCGGAGGCTCCACCCGGTCAACGGCGCCGCAGTGCTTGGCGAGTTCTCGCGCCGGCTAAAACCCGTCACCGACGAGCCGCTTTACAAGTTCATTCACGTCGGCATCCCACACTTGCCCATTGCGGTGGGGGCTGACTGTGAATTCACGGGCATCGTACGCGTCAGCCGCGAGCGTTACAAAGCGCAGGCGCGATGTGCCGTCAAGCGCGTCACGGCGATCCTCGACCGTCTGAACGACGTTGGTGTCTACGACAACACGCTGGTCGTGATCGCATCCGATCACGGTCTGGGATTCACGCCGCAGAAATTCGCGAACAACCGCCTGCTGCCGCCCGCGCCGCTTTCCACGCTGGCGGCCCGCTCGATGGCGCTCCTCGTCGTGAAGCCGCCGCAGGCCCGGGGACCGGTGCGCCTGTCCTACGCGCCCACCGCCATCACCGACATTCCCGCGACCATCCTCGACGCCGTCGGCGTGGCACATGCACTTCCGGGCATGCCTGCCCTGAAGCTCGACGAGCAGGCCGGACGGTCGCGCGCATTCGCGATGTACGACTGGGAGCACGAAGACTGGAAGGCGGCCTATTTCGATGCGCTCGACGTCATGGAAATCAACGGGCGCCTGCTCGACGGGAACAACTGGACGTTCGTGGACTCGCTCTACTCACCGAACGCCAGCGCCGACGCCCGCACCAGAGGCCTCTACGAGACGCATCGCAGCCGCTCGGGTGTCGTGTACCGCTGGAGCATGCCGCAGGCGTTCTTCGATGTTCCGGCCGACGCCGGGTGGTTTGAAGTGTCGGTGCGATCGATCGCCTCAACTCCGCAGACGGTCACGCTGGTGGACCGTGATCGCGTGCTCGACAAGGTGACGCTGCACGATCAGTCGTGGGTCACGCTGAAACAACCGCGGCCGACGGGCGCGCGGTGGATAGAGATGCGCGTCGACCCGCCGTGGCGGCCGCGAGGGACCGGCCGGCTGCTTGGCGTGCAGACGCGCGACGTAAAGTGGTCCAATTGAGTTGGTATACTTCAGCACTCGATGCTTAGTCCCGAAGCGACTTTGAGCCCCGACCACGGGGAAACCCGGCGCGACGATGAGCGCGAGCTGAAATTTACACTGCCGCAAGGGCGCGCGCCGCTCGTGCGCAGCTGGCTCGAACGCATCTGCCGCCCCGATCCAGAGTTCCCGGCGGCGCTCGTCTCGACGATTTACTACGACACGACGGCATTGATCTCGCTCAGCGAAAAACTCAACAGCGACTACCTCAAGCGGAAGATTCGCGTGCGGTGGTACTCCAGCCTGCAAGGTGACGTGACTGGCCCCGCGTTCGTGGAAGCAAAGTTCCGAACGGGCACGCGCCGCGCGAAGGTGCGACAGCAGCTGCCCTTCCCGGCTGCCGAGATCGCGGGAATGGACCTGGCCGACCGGCGGCTTCACAGGCTGCCGGAGCTCCTGCGCGCGCACGGCGTGCTCGGCCACGGTGCGTGGCAGCCGCTGATGCTCATTCGATACCGGCGCGATCGATACACCGAACCGGCGAGCCGCATCGCGTATCAGCCTCGACTCGGATATCAGCGCCGCCGCGGTAAATCCGGCAATGGTTCCGACGGGCGACCTGTCGCCGCTGGGGACCGCGGTGCTCGAAGCCAAGGGTCCAGGAGACGAGCTGCCGCGTGCGTTGCATGCGCTTCTCGGCTTCGGTATCCGCAAGCAGTCGTTCTCGAAATTTCTCGCCGTTTACGCGCACATGACGCGTCGCGTGTTCTAACGATGCAGCAGCAACTCGACAGCTTACTCGGCGCCATCACCCAGGGGACCGGCCCGCAGGTCAGCCCGCTCGCATTTCTGATGCTGATGGCCGTCTCGCTCGGCTCATCACTGTTCATTTCCTACTTGTACGTGCACTTCTACTCGAACCGCGCGACCGGCAGCCAGGTGCACCGCGCGTTTCCGCTGCTCGGAATTTCGATCACCGCAATTTTTGTCACGATCCAGTTTTCGCTGCCGTTGTCCCTCGGTTTGCTTGGTGCGCTGTCGATAGTCCGCTTCCGCACGCCGATCAAGGAACCGGAGGAGATCGGCTTCATCATGCTCGTCATCGCCACGTCGATCGCGGTGGCGACATTCAAACTTGCGTTCGTCGGCGTCATTTTTATCGTCGCCCTCGCCGCGCTGTTCGGCCAGGCGCTCACTCGCCGCTTCATGGGCACAGCCGGCGACGGGACGATCGTCATCTCGTTGCCTGGCGGCGGAGCGGCGGCAGATCCCACCGCCATCACGGCAGTCCTGCGCAAGCGTTTGTCCAAGGCCACGCTGGAGAGCGTTTCGCGCACCGACCGTGAGACCGTGGTGTCGTACAACTTCCAGGGAATCTCCGACAACGCGCTTGCCGGATTGCAGGCGGAGCTCGACGCGGCGGCCGGCCCGTCCACCTACAACGTTTTCTTCAACCGCCCGGGCGCGCTGTAAATGCCGCGGACACCGCGGCTGATTCCCTCGTGGCTGCTCATCGTCGCGACCGTGGCGATATGCATGGCCACGCTGCAGCTCGAATCCGCTGACCTGTTCCCGGTCTGGCGATTCGCCGTGCAGTGGAGCCCGGAAGCGCTTCCCAGCTCGCGCGCGGTTCCGGTGAAGGACATTGCCAGCGGCGTTCCCGTGTTGTCCGTCACCCTCAGCGACGCCGACCTGAACGATCCCGCAAAGGGCATTCTTCCGAACAAACTCAAGCACGGCGAGGAATGGGAACGAGAAGGCAGCGTCTCCTATTTCGAGGACGGCAAGCTGCTGTTCGCATCCGGCGTCGGCGTGCGCATTCACGGCGGCAGCAGCCGGCAGCAGGCACCGCACCCGGGCGTCAGGCTGTATTTCAGGCGGAAGTACGGGCCTCGTGAAGTGCCGCCTGGAGTGTTGTTCAGTCCAGCGGCGCAGCCGATTCGCCGCCTCGTCGTGCATGACGACGTGCGGACGGATACGAAGAAAATCCGGTGGCACTTCATCAATCCGCTGGCCTACGACGTCGCCCGGGCAGTCGGTGCCGTCGCGCCCGAAACAAAGCCGGTGCGCTTCTACCTCAACGGCGAATATTACGGTCCCTTCGTGCTCACCGAGCGTTTCGACGAGCGGTTCTTCGCCGCACATTGGGGCTACGACGACATACTCCTCAGCCAGGAAGAAATGAACAAGCTGTGGGACTGGGTAAGCACCACCCGACCACTCACCATGGCCAACGTGTCGCAGCACGTCAACCTGGACAACCTGACACGCTGGTTCGTGGCGGTTGCCTTTTCGGCGACGCGCGACGCGTATCAGGGCCCGGGGCAATTTCTCGATCGCACCAAGAGGGAGGGTGGCTGGTTCTGGGTGAACTGGGACATGGACCAGAGCTTCCGCGACTGGAGCCTCGACAGCTATCAATACCTTCTGGAACGCATCGCCGAAGAGCGCCGCGGCCGCAATCCGGCCGAACCGCGGTCGGTGATCTTGAGCGAGCTCATCGCCGGCGATCCGCACTATCGCGACCACTTGAAGCGCGTCGTGCAGAAGGCGCTGAACCATCAACTTACCGACGCTTTCCTGATGGACAGATACGAACACTATCTGGATGCGGCCACTCAACTCCAGATTCCGCGGCTCGACTACCTGCCGCGCCTCCGCCAGTTTCTCGAGCGTCGGCGTGACTTCTTCCGGTTGACGAGCGAGCAGTGGCTCAACACGCCTCCCAGCCAGCCGGTCACCGTGACCGCCCCGCGGGATGTCCCGGTTGTGATCGAGGGTGAACCTGTGGCGGACGGTTATCGGGGCCTGTACTTCCCCGACATCGACCTTACTGCCGACGTTGCGGCAGCCGATCGGCAACGTCTCTCGGGCTGGCGCATCAATGGACGCGTCGTGCCTGGCGCGGCACCTCTCACATTCAAAGCGAGCGAGCCTGTAAACATCGCGCCGCTGTTCGGTGACGTCCGCCCGGAGGCAACCGGTGCGGCGCCCCTGCCGTCTCGAGAGGCGAATGACGTACCAGCCGCGCATATCGCGTGGCGGACGATTCCTGCCGGCGAATCCTGGATGGGATGTGTACCGTCAGACACTCGCTGCGATCCGGCCGAAAGCCCCCGCGTGCGTGTGACGTTTTCGCGCCCGTTCGAAATGCTCGACCGTGAAGTGTCCACGGACGATTTCCGCGCATTTGCCATGGCGACAAGCCGTGAGACGCCTCGTCAGCCAGAGTGGTATGCCGACGGCTTGCACCCGGCCGTGAACGTCACGTGGGATGAAGCCCAGGCCTACTGTGCGTGGACGGGCGGCCGGCTGCCAACGGAGGAGGAATGGGAGCACGCCGCCCGCGGCGGCCTGGATGGAAAGCTGTTTCCGTGGGGCGACGAATTTACCGGCCAGGCTAACGCCCGGCACAATCTCCGGTCCGAGCGATTTGAGTTCACCTCGCCTGTCGGGTCGTTCCCGCCGAATGCATTTGGTCTGCACGACATGTCGGGAAATGTCTGGGAATGGACGGCGAGTCCGTTCAAGGCGACGCACGCGTCGCAGCCCGCAAGCGGCGAGGATTTCCGGACGATCAAGGGCGGCGGCTGGGACAACTTCATTTCCCGATTGCGCATCTCCGAGCGGGCGGCGCTGTCGCGGCAGGGCCGCCACAACCTGTATGTGGGATTCCGGTGTGTCCGCTGAGGCACTGATCGCGCCATGAAGAAATATTCGCCCCACCTGTCGCTCGCGGCAGGAACAGTCGCCGGAATTGCGATGTGGATCAGCCGTGCGTCATTCGACGTCGCGGGTACCACCGCAAATCCGGAACGCGTGGCCATGCTTCCCTCCCTCGCCGAGCTCCTCGGATTCGTGGTGATGGCACTGCTCATCTGCGCCGGCATCGCATTGCTCGCGCGCGCCGGGATGCAGTCCACAACGGAACGCCCCGGCTTCTGGGAGCCCGTCTCCGACGCCTTTCTCCCGCTGTTCGGTCTTGCGCTGCTGCTGCTTCCATATCTTCCCTGGCTGCCGGACCGCGTTCCAGCGCTCAGGCTGCTCGCAGGTCCGGCGCGTTATGTTCTGTGGATCGTCGTGCTGGGCCATCTGTTGGCGATTGTTGTTCCTCTAATCTCGCGACGGTTCCATGCTCCTACGGTCGAGAGTTCTGCTACATCGGGCGCCATCTTCGCTGTGGTCGCTGTCTTCCTCTGCGCTCCGTTTCTTCTCAACGCGCGAAGCCTTCCTGCCGCGTTTGTAGATCTGTGGAACACCATCCGGGCGCTGCCTGATGCCGCGATAGGAAATATCGGGCCGTCATCGCTCGGGCTGCTGTTCGATCAGGAGTATGGGCTGATCGTCTATGCGCCCGTGCTGCTTCTGGGGTTTGCAGGGCTTGCAGGAATGATTCGATCCCGGGAATATCACTTCCACGGCGTCGCTCTGACTGTCGCCGCATTGGTTCTCGTTCTGCTGCCGGCCACCGTGGACCCATGGTGGAGCCGTAACATGATGCCGGGCCGTCCGGTTCTGCTGCTGATCCCGCTCCTCGCATTTCCCATCGCCTGGATGTACGCCCGCATCTCGACTGAATCCAGGCGGGCGGCTGCGTGGATGCTGCTGCTGGTCAGCGTCGCGATCAGCGTATTCGTCGTGGTATTCGACGATCAGGTTCCGGCCCGCCAGGAAGCAGACGGCGTGTCATCGCTTCTTCAGTGGGTGTCCCCCGCGTGGCACCTGTGGGCAGCGGCGCCATCGTATGTGATTGGGTCCGCGGCTCAGGCCTCTCTCCGGCTGCTGTTATGGGCCGGGGCTTTCGCCATCATCATTGCGCTTCTGGGGCGAGCGCGGATCGCCACAGCGGGCCGTGCCGCGCTCGCTGTCACGACGTTGTCGCTCCTGACGGTGATCACCCTCGCTTCTACCACCGACGCGTTACTCTCACAGGATGGGAAGCGGTTCGATGTGGAGGGGCGGGTGTTGTTTCCTCTTCTCGAAAGTTACGATTCGGTCGCGCGTCCGATAGCGGTGCGCTATGACGCGTTTTCCGTCGTGACGCCCGGCGAGTTGCCGCCGCTGTTCGCGCTCTCCGCGGTTCCCGGGCAGCGGACCGACCCTCAGCCGATCCGCGTACTGTTGAACGCCAGATTCCGTCTGCCGCCTGGCGAATACGAGATCGATCTCACCCCCTCGACGTCTGTCGAAGGTGCTCCACGCGGTACGATGGCATTACAAATCGGTCGCGAAGGCCGTCCGCTTCGAAGCTGGCCGCTCACAATCGCGCCGGGCAGTCATGTTCGGCATCGGTTTCGGATTCCGCTCGAAGCGGAATTTGTCGGTTTCCGCGTGCCCCGGCGGTTGGAGCAGTCGATTGCGGAACTGCGCCTCATTCCGGTGAGCGTCATCGAACGGCGGCGCCGCTTCCCGGCTCCAACCGTGCTCTCGGCAGCGCCATTCGGACCGGCTACCCTGTTTTTTCATGACAGCTACGTGTATGCCGAGCGTGAGGGATTCTGGGTCGGAGGCCGGAGGACTACGCGGGCGACGATCGTGAAATCAGACATCGCGACGGAAAGCCTGGAGTTGGCGATCCACTCGGGAGCCAAACCAAACAGCGTGACGGTGTCCACTCCGCGATGGTCGCAGCAGCTCGAGCTCGTACCTGGGACAACGCAGCGGGTCACCGTACCCTTGAGCGCGGGAGAGCCTTTCATCCCGCTGTCGATCATTGCCGCTGACGGCTTCGTGCCCGCTCAGATCGAGCCAAGCCGCGATCGCCGGCTGCTCGGCGCGTGGATCGCGTTTATCCCCGACGATATCTCCAGAACGTCTTCAACCCCCTGAGCCAGTCCTTCGCGCCGATTTTTTTCCCCTCTTCGCGCGACCGCGGAAAATAACGGATCGGCACCTCGACGATCGTACAGGCCGCGGGCGAGCACCTTCGACGTGATTTCATGGTCGAGCTCGAATCCGGTCGTCTGCAGATGCAGCTCGTTCAGCAGCGAGCGCGGGAACAGCTTGAGCGCCGTCACCGTGTCGGTGAGATATCGTCCCGTGCAGATCAGCGCGGCGAGACTCAGGCTGCGTCCGCCCAGATATGCCGGCCACGACTGCTCGGCGTGTTTACTGCCGAAGAGCCCCTGCGTGTAACGGCTTCCGTAGACGACGTCGGCGCGGTTCGACAGGAGCGCCTCCACCATCTGAACGTAGTCCTGCGGGTCGTATTCGAGATCGGCATCTTGTATGAGGAGGTAGTCGCCGCTGGCGCGCTCGATGCCTGTCCGCACCGCCCGCCCCTTTCCGCCATTGCGCTCGTGCCGGCACAACACGACTTCGGCGAATCGCTTCACCTCATCGGAGGTCCCGTCTTTCGAACAATCATCGACGACGATGATCTCTTTTTCGAGGCCCTGCGGACGCAAGTCGACCGCGAGTATTTTTTCGAGCAGCGTTCCGATGAAGCGCTCTTCGTTGTATGCGGGCACGACGATCGACAGCCGCTTCACAGGTCCTCTAATTCGCGGAGATAAGCCTCGAGCCGGCGGCGATCGTCGGGTGTGTTGACGCCAACCGCTTCGAGCGGGTTGGTCGCTGGAAACGTCAGCACCGCATGCCCGTGATGCGTCAGCCACGGGAAGAACGGCAGAAAATTGCGCTCGCGCGTCGCCGACGCCTCTCCGGCTTCTCGCCCGTACCGCGGCAGCTCGGCAAAATACGCGTCTCGTGAAAGCGAAAACAGGCCCATGTCGCTTTCACCGATCTGAGGCATGACCTCGCCTTCGCGCCGCTGTTTGACCGCGCTGATGCGTCCTCTGGCGTCTCTGACGAGATGGATATACGGCTCGGGCTGAGTAACGGTCGGCAGAATCACGTGCGCGGTCGGATGCTCATCAGACATGCGGGTCAGCGCCGCGACAGTCTCAGGATGCACGCCGATCTGGTCGCACCATGTAATCCAGATTCGATCGGGGTTGGTCGCGGCCGCCTCTTCCTGGGCAAGGAGAATTGCGTCGAGCATTCCCGTGGGCTGGGGCTGCGAGGCGTACGCGACGTCGAGACTGCCGGCAACTCCGTCGACATGGTCTCTGACCTGTTCTTCGAACGATGGATGCAGCACGAGCACCCAGCGGCTTACCGTCGTCCGGTAGCGATCGAACAGGTGGTCGATCATCGGCCTGCCGCTGACGGGCGACAGAACCTTCGGCGTGGTGCTCTGAAGTCGGGTGCCTGCTCCTGCGGCCGGAATTACCAGCACTGGGCCGCGGGCGCTAGGAGTGTGCACGCCGGGACACCTTCAAATCTGTTGCGGCCGACGCCGGCGTTCCGCGGCGTGTGGAACGCGTCAGTCGCTGCCAGGCAATTACCGCAAGTGAGCGAAGCCCTTCCGCAAGCGTCGTGCGGCGGACACGGCCGGGCGAAAGGGGAAGGAACTGAACGGGCGTTTCGAGCAAGTCCGCCTTTTCGCGGAGCAGGGCGCACAACAGATACTGGTTTGCCAGCTTGTCGTCGGGAGCGACCGGCAGCGTCGTCAGGAAGCTGGCCCGCACGGCCCTGACGCCCGAGAGCGTATCGGAGATGTAACGGCCGAACAGAACGAGGTACGCGGCGCTCAGCAGATGGCTGCCCAGATAGCTGAACGAGCCGAGCAGCGCCTTGTGATTGTAGCGAAGCCGGTACGAAGCCTCGATGTCTTTCAACGAGAGCCGGCGGCTTCCCCACACGCCATCGAGCCGTCCGCTCATCAGAGGCGGAATGAGGCTGACGAGATCTTCGCCGCGGTACATCCCGGACGACTCGAAGATGGCGGCGTAGTCGAACTCCCGCTCCGTCAGCGCCTGCACGAACGCCTTGCCCGGCGGTTGCGGCGAGCTGCGGAGATTCCGGAGCTGCACCGGCAGGGGACGCATGAATACATCGTCGAGGTCGGCATCCGCGTCATAGAACACCGTGACGTCCACGGCCAGATCCTGAATGCCGCCGCGCATCATTTCGAGCACCGACTGGCTCAGCTTGTTGAGCGACGCCGCGTCGTACAACCACACCGCAATGCGCTGGCGGCGGCGCTGCGACAGGAACGACTCGAGAAACGGCGTGAGCACCTTGGATGCGTCGTGGCGTCCGCTGACCCCGTCTTCGTAATGTCCGATACGGACGAGCCTCGGATCTTCGAGCGTTTCGAGATGCCCCAGCGGCACATAGCCGGCATCCGGATCCGTTTCGGGAATGCGCGGATCGTTGATGATGTAGTGCGTGATCAGCGTGGGAACGGGCAGCGGCAGCTTCCCTTTCTCCTTCAGGTAGTAAACCGCCCGCTCGACGATGTCGACGGCCGTGCTGCCGGAGATTTCCGCGTCGGCTTGAATGTTGGTGACCAGCAGCTTTATCGCCGTCAGATTCGACGCGATGGCCCTGCTGAGATCTTTGGTGAGGTAGGACGGGAACAGGCTCGAGTGCTGGGTGCCCGGAGCGTAAATGATCAGGTCTGCCTCCGCGAGCTTCGCGCGCAGCCGCGGATTCAACGGAAGGGGCTGCGATCGCGCCTCGAGCCATGACACGCACTCGGGCGGCGTCAGCGCCGCCAGCCGCTGCCGATCGTCTTCGGAGAGCGGCCGGTCGACGAGGAACACGTCCGAAATCCGGTTCTGCTTCTTGGCGTCGACAATCTCCGCTTCGCTCACGAGGACGCCGCGGTCCCGCTCGAGCGCCACGAGAAAGGCGTTCGTGCCGTCGGTCACGTTGTCGACGAGGCCCGGCGCGAGGCCCATCAACGCGCAGTAGTCGTCGACCCCGTCGTTGAACCGCCGCTGGCGCAGCAGATAAGACCCGGCAAAGATGAGATTGCCGATGGCGCAGTCGGAAAACTCGAACGACCGTCCGGCGTCGAGCTCGCGGCGCACAGCGTCGACGCGCTCGCGAACCGCCGGCCCTCCCTCGGCTGCGACCAGCTCGAGGGCTTCCATCGCTTGCTGCCGGGAGCAGGGATCAGGCAGCCGCGTGTCGAAGAGCTCGATCAGCCGCTCCGGGCACGAACGAAGCTCGCGCGCTACGCGGGAGGCATTTTTTCGAAAGTCGGACGGACCCAGGCTGTCGCCGAGAAAGCGCCGCACTTCCCCAGTTGACGCGCCGTCATCGTAGCCGTTGATGGCAATCGTCAGTGCGACGTCGGGATGACCGATGAGCTGGCGCGAGAGGACATCCGATCCTCGTCCGCCCGAGAAGAGCACTACGCTGACCACTACATGCTCAGCGAACGCGGGCGAGGCTCAATCTGCGAGGACTCGCACACTTCCCGAATGACGTAGATGGGCTTGTCCTGCGACTCGTGGTAGGTCCGCGACATGATTTCCGCGAGCAATCCCATGGTGACCAGCTGGATGCCCGTAAAGATGAGCACTACCGCAAGAAGAAGCAACGGACGGTTGGCAATCGATTCATGCCCGAACAGCCGTTCGTAGGACAGGTACGCGGCGATCGCGAAGCCCAGGAGCCCCATCGGCACGCCGATGAGACCAAACATCTGCAGCGGGCGCGTGGAATAGCTGAGCAGGAACTTGACGGTGATCAGATCGAGGATGACGCGAAACGTCCTCGATAAACCGTATTTCGAGGCGCCGTGTTTGCGCGCGCGGTGATTTACGACGACCTCGGTAATGGCAACGCCCATCTCGCTCGCAATGGCCGGCAGGAAGCGATGCATCTCGCCATACAGTTTCAACGGCTTGACGACTTCGGCACGGAACACCTTCAGCGAGCAACCGTAGTCATGGAGCTTGACGCCGGTCGACCACGAGATCAGCTTGTTGGCGATCTCGGACGGGAGGCGGCGCGTCAGCCACGTGTCCTTGCGATCCTTGCGCCAGCCGCACACGATGTCGCTGCCTTGCTCGATGTGCGGGATCATGTGGAGGATGTCGCGCGGGTCGTTCTGCAGATCGCCGTCGGAGGTCGCGATCAGCCGTCCTCGCGCGTGGCGGAAGCCGGCGGCAAATGCGGCGGTCTGGCCGAAGTTGCGCCTGAAGCGGATGATCCTCCAGCGGGGGTCCTGCCGGTGACACCGCACCAGGCGTTCGAAGCTGTCGTCGGTGCTGCCGTCGTCTACCGCGATGACTTCATAGCTTCGCCCCCACCGTTCGAGCGCTTCCGTCGTTTCGACGTACAGGGCATCGATATTCGGTGATTCGTTGCGGATGGGAATGACGAGCGACAGCTCAGGGTTCACTTGAAGTCGCTATTATACAGGCATTTACGTCGTTTGTGGCGCCGTGCGTCGCTTCCAGACGTAATACACGATGCCCCCCGCGAGCACGGCAAGACCCAGTATCAGCCCGACGATGCGCCCGTTTTCGTGGATGTAGTCGAGCGCCTGTTTGCCGTACATGACGGCAAGAATGCCTTCGCCGAAATACCTGACACCGCGCCCGAGCGCTATGGCCCAGATGAACGTCGGCAGCGGTATCTGCGCGACACCGCCCATGAGGACGAAGATCTTGAAGGGCGCGGGCGGAGGCAGCAGGGCCGGAACGATCAAGGCCATTGCGCCGTATCTGCGCATCAAAGCGGCGGCGCGTTCGACAGTGCCCCCTTTGAATCGCTTTCTCAACAGCGCTTCCCCGCCCTTTCGCCCGACGAAATAGAGCGCAAGACAGCCGGCAATCGATCCGAGAGTGGCCATGGCGGCGTATAGCACCATGCGCTCCGGATGATTGATGACGAGGAGCACGATGAGGAGATCGTTGACTTCGGGAAACGAGAGGAACGACGAGTCGAGGAACGCGATGATGAAAAGTCCAGGCGCGCCGACGCTGAGTGCGAAGCCTTCAATCCATGCTGTGATTCGAGCCATGCAACGATTAGTATTCTAGTCGCGAAGTGACAGACCGGTTCCCCAGACTGCTTGCGGCGCTCGGCCTCGTTATCGGCAGCGCCGCCGCCATTCACTACTTCAAACAAGGACTGACGCTCAGCCACTACGACGCCAAGGCGCATCTCGTGGTTGCGCGCCGGGTGTTCGACAGCATCACGCCCGAATATTCGCAGATTGGCGCTGTGTGGCTTCCGCTGCCGCATGTGCTCAACCTGCTTCCGGTTCAGGTGGATGCGCTCTATCGCACGGGCGCATCCGGCGTCGCGATTTCAATCCTCGCATTCGCGCTGGCGTGTTATTCGATTGCGCATCTCGTGCTGCGCGTTACACGCTCGCGCGCCGCGGCGGCTGTGAGCGTTGCGATGTTTGCGCTCGACCCGGACGTGCTCTATCTGCAGTCCACGCCAATGACCGAGCCGCTGCTGTTCGGGCTCGTGCTCCTCAGTGTCGTGCTCGTCTATGACTGGGTCGATGCGCTTCAGGGACAGCCGCTGGGTTCACCCGTCATAGCTCGTGACGTGCAATCAGCAGGAGCGAAGGCGGGATGGTCGATGGTGGCTGCCTGTCTGACACGCTACGAAGCATGGATCGTGACCGCCGCGATATTGGTAGCTGGCGACCCTGGCGCTCTGGCGCCGGGGCCTGTCCTTAGCGGCCGCGCTTCGCCTCACCGTGCCCCTAGCCATATACCCAACGCTCGCGATCGTTGGATTCTTCTTTCACAGCTGGTTCACGACTGGAGCATGGTTCGTCACCGGAGGCTTCTACGTCGCAGACAATGTTGCGACAGGGAGCCTTTACGACGCGTTCATGGCCGTCGTCTATGGCATGCGCCTGCTGATCGGCCCGCTGGTTATCGTTGCGCTCGCCGGCGCGATTGCCGTGTTGATCAGGGGGCTTGCGCGCCGGGAGCACGCGGCGTCTCTGGTCCTGCTTGCCCTTGCCGGTCTGCTGGTGCTTCCCACCTATGCGTTTTTCGAAGGGCACCCTTTTCGAATGCGCTACATGGTCGCGCCTTCGGTGGGTGCGTGTGTTTTTGTCGGCGCCGCGATCGGACTGCTGCCAGGGTGGCTGAGGCACGGCGCGGCAATCGCCGTCGCGGTGTGGATCGTGGCAACCTCCAATCCGATCGACACGCGAGCGCCAATGGTCCAGGAGGCGCAGTGGGATGTCTCGTCCAGCGCCGGGCGCAAAAACGTTACCGCATGCCTTATGCGCGACTACCACGGGGAGCGCATCCTCGCGAGCATGGGCTCGCTCGCGCATTACATGCAGGAGCTGTCGCACGAGGGCATCAACATCCGCGACTTCGTGCACGAAGGCAACCTGCCCTACTGGCAAGAGGCGATCGAAGCGCCCCAGGGCCGCGTCGGCTGGATCCTTCTCGAAGAGCGCGCCGAAGGCGGCGACATGCTGGCCAGGCGCGTGCGCGAGTCGTCCGCGTTCGCAACCGGCTTCGACCGCGTCTGCGCCGACGGAGGGGTGGCGCTGTACAGATCCAGAAGTAAAAAGTAAAAAGTAAAAAGGAAAAAGTAAAAAGGTGAAAGGAAGAAGTAAGTTCCTAGATTCTGGATCGCAGAAAGGCTTCCGTAATCCTCAACATGTCGTCATGGATCTTGCCGTTGGTGGCCAGCAGTTGATGCCGGCGCGAGGAGTGCGGCTCGCCGGCGAAGTCGGTGACTCGCCCGCCGGCCTCCGCGACGATGATTATGCCGGCAGCGATGTCCCAGGGCTTCAGGTCCTGTTCCCAGAATCCGTCCATGCGGCCCGCGGCTACGTAACATAAATCGAGCGCGGCGGAGCCGAGGCGGCGGACGGCGCGCGCGCGTCCGACGAATTCGCCGAACAATCCCACGATCTCCGGGATGCGGCTGTGGACGTCGTACGGAAATCCTGTCACCAGCATCGATTCGACGAGCGTCGACGCGTTCGATACGTGAATCGGGCGCCCGTTCAGATATGCGCCCCCGCCGCGCTCGGCGGTAAACAACTCCTTGCGGGTGGGATCGTAGATGACGCCGATCTCTCCCCTGCCGTCGATCTCCAGCGCGAGCGACGAACAGAAAATCGGCAGGCCGTGCGCGTAGTTGTTCGTGCCGTCTATCGGATCGAACACCCAGCAATGTGATGCGCCTTGTGTGGCCGCATCTTCGCCAAATTCCTCCGCCAGAATCGTATGGTCAGGAAACCGCTCGGCGATCATCTTGCGGAACATCGTTTCGACGGCGACGTCGGCCTCCGTCACAAGGTCGATGGTGCCCTTGTGCGACACCTCGAAGCCCTTGTCGATGAAGCTCATCTGAATCTCGCCAGCCTTGATGACCGCCTCGATCGCGGTAGAGAGCAGCAAGGGATTCGTGGTCATTGTGCAGGACGGATGCGTTTAGACATCCGCACCTCGGTCCCTCCCTCGTTCGTACGTTTGATGAAAACGTCGTCCATGAATTGCCGGATCAGGAACACCCCTCGGCCGCTGGTATTCAACATGTTTTCGCTCGCCAGGGGGTCTTTCAGGGTGGACGGATCGAACCCCTTGCCCTGGTCGCGGACCGAAACGATGAAGTGGGCCGGATCGGATTCGGGCGCGGCCGTAAAGTCGATCGACACGATCTTGGCGGGGTCGCTGGCGTTTCCGTGGGTAATCGCGTTGATGACCGTTTCGCGCACCGCCATGGTGGTCCAGTGAAGGGAGTCCTCGTCTATGCCCAGACGTCGCGCGATGTGTTCAGTGACCGCCTGGACGAGGTCGAGCGCGTCTGTGGTGCTGTGAATTTCGAGATGCACGTCCTGGAAACGGCGGGGCATCGTGTCGGACGTAGTATAGTCTCCCGATGGCTTCAATCGCCGCTATGACGGTGAGGCCTGCCCGCCGCATCATCGGGACGGTCGGGCTTGCCGGTGATAAATCCATTTCACACCGTTACGCCCTTCTCGCCGCCCTGGCGGCCGGGCGAACCACTATCCGTCAGTATTCGCAGGGCGCCGACTGCGCGGCGACGCTCGACTGCGTCGAAATGGCAGGGGCAGGCGTTCGCCGCACGCGTTCCGCCGACCATGGCTTGACGGTCGAGATCGATGGACGCGGGCTCCGCGGCCTCCGGCCGGCAGCAGGGCCTCTCGACGCGCAGAACTCGGGTACGACGATGAGGTTGTTGTCGGGCGTGCTGGCCGCGCATCCTTTCACGTCCGTCTTGAAAGGGGACGCGTCGCTCACCCGCCGGCCGATGGCGCGTGTCATCACGCCGCTCCAGCTCATGGGCGCGCGTGTCGAATCAGACGCCGGCAAGCCGCCATTGACCATTCACGGCGGGTCGCTCAAGGGCATTCGCTACCGCACTGAAGTGCCCAGCGCTCAGATCAAGAGCGCGGTGCTTCTCGCCGGTCTCCAGTCCGAAGGCACAACGGCTGTTGAGGAGGCCGCGGCAACACGCAATCACACGGAGCTGGCGCTGCGCGCGTTTGGCGCCACGGTCACGGTCGACGGCGACGCCATCGAAATCGAGGGTGGTCAAACCCTGCACGCCGGCGAGTTCACGGTTCCCGGCGACATCTCCTCGGCCGCCTTCTGGATTGCCGCCGCAGCGGCCATCCCGGGCTCCGACGTCGACATCCACAACGTGGGGCTGAACCCGACGAGAACCGCGCTGCTCGACGTCATGCGCCGCGGCGGCGCGCTCGTGGACGAACACGTCGAACGGGAGGCCGGCGGAGAGCCGTCCGGGCGCGTGCGTGTTCGGTATGGGCAGCCGCAGACGTTGATACTGGGAGAGGACCAGGTTCCCTATCTGATTGACGAAATTCCTGCGCTGGCCGCATGGGCCAGCCACGGCGGCGAACTGCACGTGACCGGCGCGGGTGAGTTGCGGGTGAAGGAAAGCGACCGGATCAGCGCGCTCGTGCGGGGTTTCCGGGCGCTGGGAGCGGATATCGAGGAGCTCACAGACGGGTTTCACCTGCGCGGAACGCAGCGCCTGCGCGGCGGCGAAGCAGACGCGGCGGGCGATCACCGGCTGGCGATGGCGTTTGCCATAGCAGCGCTGGGCGCAGATGGGCCGTCGGTCATTACCGGCGCGGACTCCGTCGCCATTTCCTACCCGGAATTCTTCGCGACGCTCGAGTCGCTCCGCTCTTGAGGACGGACAAAATTTATCTGGTCGGATTCATGGCTGCCGGCAAGACGACCCTGGCGCAGGCGCTCTCCCGGCGGCTCGGATGGCGCGCCGAAGACGTCGATCTTCTCATCGAGGCGCGCGAGCGCCGGACCGTAGCCGATATCTTTGCCCGTGAGGGAGAGCCGTACTTCCGTTCCGTCGAGCGTCAGGTGATCTATTCCCTGCTCCCCCTCCGCCACACAGTTGTCGCCACGGGTGGCGGCACGTTCATCGATCCGGAAAACCGCGCGGCGATCAACGCCGACGGGGTGTCGGTATGGATTGACGCGCCGTTCGACGTGCTGCTCGACAGGATCCCCGCGGACGGGCGGCGGCCGCTCGCCAGCGACCGCGTGCAGATGGCCGTGCTGTACGAAACCCGGCGCCTCGCCTACGAGCAGGCGCAGATCCGTCTCGACGCCACCCGCGCACATGCGGAAGAGCTGGTCGAACAACTCATCGAACGGCTCGACTAGCGATGCGCTATCTGGTGATCAGCGACGTTCACAGTAATCTCGAAGCCCTTGACGCCGTGCTCCGCGCATCGGCCGCCCAGAAGTGCGAAGCGGTGCTGGTGTTGGGAGACCTTGTCGGCTACGGCGCCGACCCGAATGCAGTCGTCGAGCGCGTGCGCGGCCTCAATCCCGTTGCGATCGTGCGCGGCAACCACGACAAAGTGGCGGCCGGCCTCGACGATGCCCAGGATTTCAATCAGATGGCGAGAGCTGCGGCACACTGGACGCGAAAGGCGTTGAGCGCGGCGTCGCTGGACTACCTGCGGAACCTTCCTGCCGGTCCCGTCATCGTGGATGACGCGATCGAAATCTGCCACGGCTCGCCGCTCGACGAAGATCTCTACGTGGTCGCCGACACGGACGCGGCGCGCTCCCTGGCCGTGGCCCGCAGACCCATCTGTCTCTTCGGCCACACGCACGTTGCGCTGCGGGCCCAGGTCGACGGCAATCAGCGGCTCGAAATCGACGCGCCTCAGGGACATCCGGAGTTCGAAACGGCGATCGATGCCGACCACAAATATCTGATCAACCCGGGCTCGGTGGGTCAGCCGAGGGACGGCGACGCGCGTGCCGCCTATGCCATCGTGGACCTGGATCAGAATCGAATCACGCAGTACCGTGTCGCATATCCGATAGAAACGGCTCAAAAGAAGATTCTGGATGCGGGACTGCCGCCGATGCTGGCATATAGGTTGGGGATGGGACGGTAATAATCGATCTCAACATTGGTAGATTGGTCGATTGGCAGATTGGAAGATTACGAAGAGCCTTAATCCACCAATCCTCCAATCTACCAATTCACGATCCACCCGATCTCCTGTTTCGTCTTTGTAGTTCCATTGCATACGCATCCCTGGCGGCGCGCGAACCGAGGATCCATCCCACCACAACCCCGACGAACAGCACCACCGGGATGAAGATGAAATGCGCCGACGTCATGTTGGCGAAGTTCATGGCCTGTTCGCGCCTGTCGCTCTGTCGGGCCGCGGCTTCGAGACCTGCGCCGACAACGCCGACAGGTCCTGCTCGACCTTGCCGAGCTTCCGCCACATGACGAAGGCATAGGCAAGGAACGCAAACCACACAAACGCGTAAGCGGCGAGCACCAGCGGCTGCGACGGCAGTTGTTCGCTCGCCGGGATTTCCGTCACAGGCCTGAACTCCGATTGACCCGGCTGCGCTCGCAGCATGGCGCCGGCGATCAACGTACACACAGTCGTAAGCAATGTCTTCATTCTTCGCTCTCGAGATATAGCTGATCGAGCATCGCGCGCTGCTCTTCGATGCGTACGCGCAGCGCCATCAAGGCCAGGTACATCAGAAAGAACCCCAGAAAGGCGTACCAGAGCGGCAGTGCGAAGTCGACTGGAAGTGTCGGCACAACCGACGTGAGCGGGTGAATGGTCCGCCAGATATTGACGGAGAGGTACACGAACGGCGCGGTGGCCATGCCGAAAAGTGCGAGGCCGGCTGCCAGCGTCTCTGAACCCGGCCCGCCATACCGCCGAAGCAGCAGATACGAGACGAACACCATCCACATGAGCAGCGACATCGTCAACCGGGCGTCCCACTGCCACCACACGCCCCATGCCTTTCGCGCCCAGAGGGGTCCGGTCACCATCGCCATCGCGCCGTAAAGAACGGTGAGCTCCGCTGCCGCGAAGGCCATCCAGTCGAACACGGGGCGCTTCTTGATGAGGAACAACCCGCTCAGAATGCCGCAGAAGATAGACGACACGAGCATCAATATGGCGGGCGGAAAATGGAAGTAGAAGATCTTCTGCACGAGCCCCATCGTTGATTCGTACGGCGCGCGCGCGATGAGAATGGGAGCGGTCATGAAAATCAGACCGCTCGCGGCGAAAAGGGGGACGATGGCTTTGCGCATGGGCTATTCAGTCGGCTATTCGGTCATAGCGATTCGAACGTCCAGAGCGAAAGCGTGACAAATACTACGTCAAAGCTCACCAGGAGCATGATCCACAGCCTCGCCATGTCGAGCTGCGGCTCGGCGGCGAGGAGGGCGCTCGTTCCACGTACGCCGGCGATCATGACCGGGATCGTGACCGGATACAACAGGATCGGCAGCAGCACGTCGCGGCTGCGCGCGCGCGCCAGCATGGCGGCGAACAGGGTGCCGACGCTCGCAAAGCCTATCGTCCCGGCTACCAGGAGCGCCGCGACCATCGTAAAGTGCTCGAACAGCGACGCCTGGAACAGCAGCGCGACCAGCGGCACGACGACGACCTGTGTGGCGATCAGCAGCGCGATGATGCCCAGGAGCTTGCCGACGTAAACGGCCGCCCGCGCTCCCGGCGCCAGCAGCAACGCGCGGAGCGTATCGCCGTAACGTTCGCGCTCGAACGTCCTCCCGAGCGCGAGCGTGCCGGAAAACGCGATGGCGATCCAGAGAATGCCAGCGGCCGCATCCCCTATCGCGCGTCCATCGCCGCCCTCGCCCACAAACGATACGGAAAAGACCACCACGCACGAGACAGCGAAGAATACGGTCGTATTGATCAGCTCACGGCTTCGGGCTTCGATCGCGAGATCTTTACGCGCCACAACCCACACGACACGCCAGAACGCATTCATGATTGCCCGCCTGGCGATGTGAGGCGTTGCTGATACCGGCTCCGCAGGCCGCGGACGTCCGACTCCGAAGATACGAGCCGCCCATCCTGCAGGATGACGACCCGGTTCACCACCGCCTCGGCCACCTCGAAATCGTGCGTGGCGACGAGCGTCATGCAGCCCTGTGAACGCAGCTCGCGTAATCGTCCGACCAGCGCTGCCGTGGACGCATCATCGAGCCCGGTGAACGGCTCGTCGAGCAGCAGCAGGCGCGGGCTGTGCAGCAGCGCGCGCTCGAGCGCGAGACGCTGGCGCATGCCGCGCGAGAAGCTCGATACCAGATCGCCGCCGCGATCGCCGAGACGCGCGCGGTCGAGCGCTTCGCCCGCGAGCTGCTCCGCGCGTGCCAGGCCGTACAGCTTTCCGAAGAACACCAGGTTCTCGCGTGCCGTCAGCTCCGAGTAGAGATGAAGATCGTGCGACAGGACGCCGATTTTCGAGCGAAGCATCGGCCCGACTTGTTTTGCCGTCTGCCCGCCGTACAACACCTGTCCGGATGAGGGGAGCGCCAGCGTGGCAACGATGGCGAGGAGCGTCGATTTGCCTGCGCCATTTGGCCCGAGGAGCCCGACAGCCTCGCCGGCGCGGCAGTCCAACGATACGCGCGACAGCGCGCGTCGGCGACCAAAGTTACGGCTGAGCTCGCGGATGGACAGTTCGAGGAAGTCGGCGCTCACGCCGCTCGGTCCTGGCCGCCCTCGGCGTCCAGATCGCGATAGACGCGTTCGAGCTGTGCGATGAGCGCGGACCTGCGTTCGGCGTGTTTCGGATCGGCGCCGCCGGCGCGGCGCTGCTGTTCGAGCCGGACGAGCTCGCCGAAGAGCTTCTCGCGCTTTGCCGTCAACTGTTTCACGCGCGCGACGTTCCCCGCACGCGACGGACGGCGGGTGGCCTGCCACGCAAAACCGGAAACGATCAGCAGGGTCAGCACCAGCGCGACCCGGCGCGGAATGGGGCTGTGATGCGGCAGACCGGAAAAGGTCAGCGACAGCGTTGAGCCGGCCGCGAGCGCCGGACCTTGCGCCAGGATGTAGCGCTCGCCTTCGAATTCCCGCTCCTGCACGTTCGGCAGCTGCGGAGACGCGAGCGCGACGTTGCCGGTCTTCTTCATCAGGACCGCCAGATTCGGCACGGGAAGCGGCATCCGCTGCTCGAATCTCACCTCGCCTGAATCGAACGGCATCCGGAAAGCGATCTGCACCGGCGTCTGGCCGGGCGGAAACGGCCCGCTGACGGTAACCCGATCCCCGCGTGCGACAGCCTTCGGCGCCCCTTCGAGCACCGTACTGCTCAACGCGCCCGTCGGCATGTCGATCACGACTCCCGCCGCCGGCTGAACCGGTGCGCGCGCGGTGTTCTGAATATCGAGGATGTAATAAATCTGGAGAGCGTCATCGGTGCGATCGACGATGACACGCGTTTGATCGCCCAGCACGACATTGCCCGGCTGCACCTGAAACACCGCCGCAGGCGCATCCCCGCCCTTCGCGGTTGCGACGAGCATGACGCGAATGCCTTCGGTGCCGCCCGGCCACGGAAATTCCTGCGACTCGAGCCGTTCGCCGTCAACCGTCGCGACGGCGGTGACCGAAGTTCCCGCCGCGACGCCGCTGAACTGCGCGCGCCCGTTTTCGTCGGTCTTGACGGTATTGAGTACCTTGCCGCCGCCGTGAATCTCGACCGGATGCCCCTGAATGTTGTTCGACAGCTGGCCGCGGATCAGCCTCACCGACACATGGCCGGCCGGGAGATCCGTCACCGGCCGCGGAATGCCCGACATCTCCTTCGGATCGGGCATCTGAAGCTGGGCAAAAGCGGGCGATGGAGAAAGTAGAAAGTAAGAAGTGGAAAGTAGAAAGGCGATGAGAACCGCCAGCAACTTCGTGCCGCACGATTTGCAGAACCGCGCATCGTCGTCATTCGCCGTCGCGCACGATGGGCAGACGCCCGCTGCAGAGGTAACGTCCTGCGGTCGCTCTATGCTCTCGGCTCTGAGCTCTTCGCCCTCGGCTCTTTGTTCTTCGCTCTCCGCTCTCTGCTCTTCGCTCTCTGCTCTACCCCCACCCGCCTTGACCAGGCGCCTCGCCAGTTCGCGCTCGATCAGCTCGGCGTAACCGCTGCTCGTGTTGTCGAGCTGCTCAATCAAACGGACCGCGCGCGATCGGAGGCGGCCGGCCATGTCGTGATAATCGGCCTCGCCGACCTTACCCATCGCATGGTCGAACTCCAATTCCTTGATCGAGCGGAGCACGAGACTCTTTTCGCGCTCGAGCGCCACGCGGGTGCGGTTCCCAACCATGTCGGTCTGGCGCGTCTCCCCCGTCGTCAATGGCCGCAGCGAGCTGAGTACCGCGAGACCGACCAGCGCCGCCGAAAAAATGCCGAGGCAGACGAAGATCAGGTTCTCGGCGCTCGTGCCACGGATGATAAATACCGCGGCCGTCGCGCAGACCAGCGCGCCGAGCGTGAAAAACTGCCACGGCTTCAGTGAATCGGACGTCGATTGCGTGGGAGACAAGGGACTAGTCGAGGTCTTCGAGCTCGCGATCGAGCCGCGCCTGCAGCGTCGCGTCCTCGGCGGGTGCGACGGGCTCGGCCGCTGCCGGTTCAGGCTCCCGGCGGGACCACTTCCTGACGGCAAAAACGCCGGCGACGGCGCCGAATCCGGCAATCGCGTAGGGAAACGCCCAGGCCAAGCGATTGAGGCCCTTGTCGTTCGGCTCGATGAGAATATCCTGACCGCCGAAGTCGCGGACAAAGATCGCGATGATCTCGTCGTGGCCTTTTCCCTCGGCCATCAGCGCCTTGATTTTCTCCGACTGCGCGGCGTGACCGCCGCAGTTGGGCATGCCGCAGTTATCAAGGGCCCGGCGGCAGCCGCACGTGCAGACGATCTCCGAATGCAGACGCTGCTCGAACGGATCTTTCGGTGCGATCGGCACGTTCTCCTGAGCGAACACAGCGGGCGCCGCAAGGCTGAGCAGCAACATGAGCGCCGTCGTCGTCGCGGCCACTTCCGGCGCGGGGAACCGGGCCATCGCGAATGCGAAGGTGCGTTCCGGCAGCAAGACGATCCCTGTCCCGATGGCGATGACGGCGAAGCCAATCCAGATCCAGTTCACGAGGGGATTGACGGTGATCTCGAGGCTGGCCGATTTTTCGCCGACCTGGAAGCTCGCCATGTTGACGTAGAGGTCTTCGCCGAACATGCGCCGGATCGCCACTTCGGTCGTCGGCTCTTCGTGTTTATTGAAGAACCAGCGCGCCGGATACATCTTCGCGATTTCCTTGCCTCCTCGGATTGCGGTGAAGTAGCCGGTCACCATCTGCTTCTGGTTATCCTGCGTGACCCGTAAATCGTCCATGCGCACGGTGTATTCGCCGAGCGTTGTCTGCTGCCCGGGACGCAACAGGACCTGGGCGTATTCCTTGTATCCCTGACCGGCGAAGCCGAGGCACATCAAGACGATGCCGACGTGCACGATGTAGCCGCCGTATCGACGCCGCGAGCGTCCCACGAGGCCAATCGTCGCGGTAAAGAGATCCGTTCCGGTACTACGGCGGCGGATGACGGCGCCGCGCCAGAATTCCTGCCCGATCGTGCCGACGACAAATCCGGAGAACGTGAACGCGATTGCCGACGACCACACGCGGATGCCCAGCGCATACACGACAACGGCAGTGAGCGTGCCGCACACAACGGGCCACAGAAACTGGTATTTCAGGTTCGACGTCGACGTCTTGCGCCAGGCGAGCAGCGGTCCGATGCCCGTCAACAGAAGCAGCGCCAGGCCGATCGGCACCATCCAGCGGTTGAAGAACGGCGGCCCGATGGTGATGCGCTCGCCGGTAATCGCCTCGCTGAGCGTCGGAAACATCGTCACGAACAGGATGAAAAACGCGCTGAACAGAAGGAGCCAGTTATTGATGAGGAACGCCGCTTCGCGCGACGCCCACGAATCGAGCTCGTTGCTCGCGCGCAACAGCGGCAGCCGGTAAATCACCATCCCGAAACTGAACACGAGAATGACGGCCATGAACACCGAAAACATCATCGCCAGCTCGGGGTTCTCGCCGAACGAATGCACCGACTGCACGATGCCCGACCGCGTCATGAACGTGCCGAAGATCGTCAGGAAGAACGTCAGAATCACCAGCGTGACGTTCCACACGCGCAGCATGCTGCGCCGCTCCTGCACCATGACCGAGTGGAAGAACGCGGTCGCCGTGAACCACGGCAGCGCCCCTGCGTTTTCAACCGGGTCCCATCCCCAGAAGCCACCCCAGCCCAGCTCTTCGTACGCCCAGATCATCCCGAGCGTCAGGCCGAAGGTGAGAAAGATCCACGCAAACATCGTCCAGCGCCGAACGGCGCGCAGCCACGAATCGTCCAGATGGCCGGTGATGAGCGCCGCCATGCCGAACGCAAACGGGATCGTCATCCCCACGAAGCCGATGTACAGCGACGGCGGGTGGATGACCATGTAGATGTTCTGCAACAGCGGGTTGAGCCCGGCGCCGTCCGGCGGCACATCCGTCAGGAATGTATCGAACGGATTGTTGTGGACGATCATCAGGAACAGGAAGAACATCTGCACCGCACAGATGACGGCGACGACGTACGGAATGAGCTCGCGATAGCGGTCGCGGTTCACGTGGACGGCAATGCTGCCGAAACACGCGAGCAGGAACACCCAGAACATGATCGACCCGTCGAGCCCGCCCCAATAGGACGTCAGCTTGAAGAACAGCGGCTGAACGGCGTCGGAGTAGCGTGAGACGTATTTGATCGAAAAATCGTTCGTGACGAAGGCCTGGACGATGAGCACCGAGGCCACGATCATGAGTGCGGTGACGAGGTGGAAGGCACCGATGCCGCTTTCGACGAGGCGCCGCGACCCGCGCCGCGCGCCGGCCACCGACACGCCCGCGGCATAACTGCAGACGACAAACGTCGTAAGGAGAATGGCGTAGCCGAGACTGGCCATGGGTGAAACCTCGGATGTGGATCTGAGATCTCTAGATCTTTAGATCTCTAGATCTGTAGATCTCGCGGTTAGTTGCTCGTGCCGGTCTTGAGGTCGTAGTTCGGCGCCTCTTCGTACTTCGACGGGCACTTCGCCATGACGCCGTTCGGCGCGACCTGGAAGTTGCCATCGTCGGTGAGGCGTCCCTTCAAGACGACTTCGGCTTCATCTTTAAACGTATCCGGCAGCACGCCGGTATACGACGCGTGGACGACGCTGCCCTTGTTCTGGACTTTGAACTGATATTGCAGCGTGTTTGGTATCTGCTCCCACGTGCCTTTGACGACGAAACCGTGAAGCTGGAGCGACTTCCCCTTCCAGTCGTCGGGGCTCGCCATGACCTCGTCGACGTGCTTGTAGTAGGCCGCATCCTGTTGCAGCGAATACCAGAGCAGCCCGCCGAAGGCCGACAGCAGGACCACGGCGGTAAGGGCGATCTTGGCAAATTTCGGTGTCATGGTTGAGCTTCCAGAATATCACAGCCGAGCTCCTTTAAGAGCTCGTAGACACGGGAGATAGGCAGCCCCACGACGTTGGAGTACGAGCCCTCGATTCCCGTAATGAACCGAGACGCCAGCCCCTGAACGGCATAAGCGCCAGCCTTGTCGTAAGGCTCGCTGGTAGAGATATACCACGCAATTTCCGGCTCCGTGAGCCTCGCCACGTGCACTCGTGTGGACTCGACTTGCACGAGCCGCCGCGCCCCATGGTGGACGCACACCCCCGTCAGCACCTCGTGCGTGCGCCCGGACAACATGCGCAGCATGCGTGCGGCGTCAGCCGCGTCCGAGGGTTTCGCCAGCGCCTCGCCGTCGATCACGACGGTGGTGTCCGCCGCAAGCACGACGCTGCCCGGATGTGCGGCGGCGACCGAGGCGGCCTTCGACTGGGCCACCCTGGCGACCGCCATCTCCGGAGGCTCGCCGGGTTGAAACTGCTCGTCGATTCCCGCCGGCACTACGTCGAATGGAATCTCCGCCGCGCGCAGCAACTCTGCGCGCCGCGGCGATGCCGATGCGAGGATCAGACGCATGGTCAGCGAATGTTACACTCGGAAGAAGTGGACTCTCTTCATTCCGTTGTCCCCCGCGCGTTGACTGAGCTCTTCCGCGCCGGCCCCCTCTCCCAGGGCAAGCTCGAAGTCGCCTGGCGCTTCGCCGTCGGGGACGCGCTGACGCGGGTCACAGCCGTTCGCCTGCAATCGGATGGCAGCGTCGAGGTTCAGCCGATAGACCAGCGATGGCAGAAGGAGCTTCGGCGGTCGTCGCCGATGATCCTCAGCCGACTCCGTTCCCTCCTCGGCCCAACATCTATTCCGCGCCTCATCGTGAAATGACATGCGACGAGCCGTCATCGTCAGCGCCGTCAGAACGCCGTCAGGAAAATTCCTCGGCAGCCTGAAGAGCCTGAGCGCCCCGCAGTTGGGAGCGATCGTCGTGCGCGAAGCTGTTGCGCGCGCGCGCATCGATCCGGCGCTGGTCGAAGAATGCATCATGGGCAATGTGCTGTCGGCTGGTGCCGGCCAGGCGCCCGCCCGGCAGGCCGCGCTCAACGGAGGGTTGAGCAACGACGTCGCCGCGCTCACGATCAACAAGGTATGCGGCTCCGGACTGAAAGCGGTGATGCTGGCGGCGCAGGGCATCGCGCTCGGCGACATCGACGTGGCGGTTGCCGGCGGCATGGAGTCGATGAGCAACGCGCCCTATCTCCTTCCCCGCGCTCGGGAAGGTCTCCGCATGGGCGACGCGAATCTCGTCGACTCGATGATTCACGATGGCCTCTGGTGCGCATTCGAGCATTGCCACATGGGTGTCTCGGGAGAACGCGTCGCCGAGAAGTACGGCGTTTCGCGCGACGCACAGGATGCCTACGCTGCCGAAAGTCATCAGAAAGCGGCCCGAGCCGCTGCTGAAGGGCGATTCGTCCGCGAAATCGTCCCGGTTGAAGTGTCTCAACCCAAAGGCGCGCCGATTCTTGTGCGCACAGACGAAACCATCCGTCCCGACTCAACAGCCGAAGTGCTTAGAGGACTGAAGCCTGCGTTCAAGAAAGACGGCTCGGTGACCGCCGGTAATGCCCCCGGCGTGAACGACGGCGCTGCCGCTGTGCTCGTGATGGCGGAGGAACGCGCGGCATCACTCGGCGCCCAGCCGCTTGCGCGCATTGCGGCATACGCCACGAGCGGCATCGAGCCAAAGCTTCTGCTGATGACTCCGGTGGAATCGATTCGAAAGGTTCTGAAGAAAACCGGTTGGCGAATTGAAGACGTCGACCTGTTCGAAATCAACGAAGCGTTCGCCGCGCAGATGGTGGCGATCATCAACGAACTGCAGCTGGACTCATCGCGGGTCAACGTCAACGGCGGCGCTATCGCGCTCGGCCATCCCATCGGCGCCAGCGGCGCGCGCGTGCTGACGACGCTCATCTATGCGATGAAGGGCCGTGGCGCGAAGCGCGGCATTGCATCGCTGTGCCTGGGCGGTGGCAATGGGGTTGCGATGGCGATAGAGATGTAACGCGAAACCGTCGACTATCGACTGTCGACCGTCGACTATCGACTAATAGGGCCGAGCGTCCGCTTGCTCCAAACTGTCCAGGCGAGCACGAGAAATGGCGCCAGCACGAGCATTTCAAGTGCGAGCGCGACAAGGTTTCCGCCGATGAACTCTCCGGGAAGCCAGTAGCGGCGCGATACTTCGCCGAACACATTCCAGCCGGACACATAGAAATTCGACGACAAAGGCCACAGCGCCATCAGCCCCGGGGGGCGCGAGGTGTCCTTTCCCATCCAGTCGAGCACCAGATGTGAGCCGTGGGCGGCGGCAATTGCGGCGGCAGCCTGGACAGCCGCCGGCCGTCGGCGCAACACGATCCACGCGCCTAGCCCGCTGAGGGCAACCGCTGCAATGCTGTGTGTGTACGTGCGATGGAGACCCAACGGAATGTCCAGGTCGGGTGCGACGGCGATTGCCGCGCACGCCACAAGTACCGGCACAGTGAGACGCGGCACGGCGGCCGTGGAACTGACAAGAAACGCGGCCGCGAGGCCGCCCAGCGCGTGTCCGATTGGGGTGGGCATTCTGCGCCATATTCTTCCATCAAAACCCAGGCAGAAACTGCGTAACGGCCGTTGGCCGGGAGAGGGGGCGAAAGTCACGATGACGGTAAGTTACTGAAAATAGGGGTTATGATGACCACATAAAAATCATTTTCGCTTGACATTCGCCAGGCACGCCCCTAGAATGCCGTCACGTTACCCCTCGACTTCGCTCGGGTCTCGAGCGCATCGGCAGGGCAAAGGAGCGAACGCATGCCCCCAATGACAGACAAGCAGGAACGGGACGAGCGAAACGAGCGCGGCAAGGCCGTTGAGCTCGCCGTGGGACAAATCGAAAAGCAGTTCGGGAAAGGCTCCATCATGCGCCTGGGCCAGAAAGGCGCGGTGCAGATGATTGAGTCGATCCCCACAGGATCCATCAGCATCGACTACGCGCTTGGCGTCGGGGGGATGCCTCGCGGCCGCGTGATCGAAATATTCGGACCCGAATCATCCGGCAAGACGACGCTCGCCTTGCAGGTGATCGCGCAGGCCCAGAAAATCGGCGGAGTCTCGGCTTTCGTCGACGCTGAACATGCGCTCGACGCCGCCTATGCGAAGAAGCTGGGCGTCGATCTCGACAATCTGCTGGTATCGCAGCCCGACAACGGCGAGCAGGCACTCGAGATCGTCGAGGTGCTGATCCGCTCGAACGGCGTCGACGTGGTTGTCGTCGACTCGGTCGCCGCGCTCGTGCCGCGCGCCGAAATCGAAGGCGAAATGGGCGACGCACAGATGGGCCTCCAGGCCCGATTGATGTCGCAGGCGCTGCGCAAGCTTACTGGCGCCGTCTCGAAATCGAAGACGTGCCTCATCTTCATCAACCAGCTCCGCGAAAAGATCGGCGTCATGTTCGGCAATCCCGAAACGACGACCGGCGGCCGCGCCTTGAAGTTCTACGCCTCCGTCCGCGTCGATATCCGCCGCATCGCCAGCATCAAGGACGGCGACGCCGTCGTCGGCGGCCGGACGCGGGTCAAGATCGTCAAGAACAAGGTGGCTCCCCCGTTCCGCGAGGCTGAGTTCGACGTCATGTACGGCGAAGGCATCTCCCGCGAAGGTGATCTCCTCGATCTCGCTGTGGACAAGCGCATTGTCGAAAAGAGCGGGACGTGGTTCGCATATGCCGGCGAGCGGCTGGGGCAGGGGCGCGAAAACGCCAAGACGTTCCTGCGCGAAAATCCCGAGACGTTCAAGAAGATCGAAGAGCGCGTGCGCAAAGAGCTCGGGCTCACGCAAGACGCCGAGGTGGCGCCAGTCTAGAATCTGGCTCATGCCAGAGCTCCTTGCGGCCATTGGAAGTCTGGACGTCGCAGCGTTCCAATGGCTCCGGACCCACAGTTGGCCGATCGCGGATGTGATCATGGCCGGTCTCAGCGATGCTGCCCGCGGCAGCATGTTGTGGATCGGCCTCGCTGTTCTCATCGCGATATTCAGGCCCGACCGCTGGCCGGCCGCGACGCAGGTCTTGCTCGCGCTCGTGCTGTCGACAGTCCTCACCGATTACGTCACCAAACCGTTTTTCAACCGTGCTCGTCCGTTCGAGTTCGATGCCGCGACGCGCGTATACGGTTACAAGCCGACCACTCGCTCGTTTCCGTCTGGTCATGCCGCTGGAGCGGTCGCCGCGGCGTACACGCTGGCGCGGCTCGCCCCGGAGGCGCGGTCGATTTTCTGGGTGCTGGGTTTTCTCGTCGCGTTTTCGCGGGTCTATCTCGGCGTCCACTACCCCGCCGATATCATCGGTGGCGCACTCATGGGCTGGGCCATCGCAAAAGTCGTCGTCGGGGGCACGCGGTGGAGGTTCGCCACAGAAGCGCTGAAACCTGGTTAACGCATGGCCTGATCGGTCCGCGGCCCAGGGCGCGAAGCGGCTTGAGAGTCAAGCATCTTGACGTTAAAGTTCACTTGAGGGTTTCTAATCACGCCATGCTTATAGGCGACGTCGCGAGGCTGTCGGATGTCACACCTGCCACGATTCGGGACGACGAGGAGATTGGCCTTCTGACTCCGCCTCCCCGGACGGAGGGCGGCTATCGCCGATACACGGAGTCGACTATCGAGGAGCTTCAGTTCATCAAAAAAGGGCAGGGTTTGGGATTCTCGCTGGACGACATTGGCGAGATTCTGACGCTCAGTCGTGCGGGCGCAGCACCATGTTCACATGTGCTCGAGCTTGCCGAGCGAAATCTCGCCGCCGCAACTGAACGCATCCGCCAACTTCAAGAATTCCAGGTGCGGCTCGCCTCGCAAATCGCCAGATGGCGAGGCAAAGCGATGCCGAACTGCAATGCCGGCGGTCTCTGCGAAATCATCAACACCGCCGACCTTCCGGCTGAGACAATCGGCAAAGTACGAGGCTGAGAAGCTCGCCGCCGCAACCCACCCGCGACGGCTCGCTTAAGGATGTATCAGCTCGAGGCCGCGCGTGATCTCCAACACCGGCGCGTCCCGTCCGTCCACGTACACTCTCGCCCCGCCGCTCGGGAAGTGATACCGGCGCCCAGTCGTACGGCCGAACACCGTCAGCGTTCCCGTGCCGCGATACTCGAAGAGGACCGGCGTCCTCTCCGCCGCGCGGTTGTCCGACAACGGTTGCGTCGGCACCCGCTGCACCGATTGACCACAGCACGCCATAACCGCTCACCTCGTCAATGCTTGCTCGAGGTCCCCGTGGACGACGGCCCATGGAGAACCCTGACCTCGATCAGAATCGCGCCCGCCGAGTACGCCAGCCACGCAATGAGACGCTCGGGCCACGTGGATCCAATCCACCACGCGACCGGGATGGCCGTCCACAGGCTGAGGCAGAAGAAACAATCCACGAGCTCGCCGAGGCCTGCTTTGCGAGCCAGGCCCCGGCCGTTTTCGAACACTCCCCATGGCCCGTGCTCGAGGTGCAGGAGATGTGTCATGCGCCACACCGCCAACACACCGAGCACGGTCCACAACCACTCACGGTAGGGCATCTCGCTAGATGTTACGCGGGAAGCCGGAGACAGAACCCCACCGTGTCGTCGTCCCTCCACGACGTGCCGCAGTTGACGATCGTGCGGTCCCACGCGGTGAGATGCACCACGTAGCCGCACGGCGGCAGGCTTGCGGTGGCCACGGTCCACGTGCCAAACCTGTGCGTGAGCGTAGACCCGGGATCCTCCGTCACCACCACCGTTCCACTGGGTTCAGCGACGAGGCTATAGGGGCCCACACCCATGTTGTCCGTGATGTCGAAGGTGCCATGGACGGTGACGCCCTTCTGGAAATCCCCGCAGGGAATCGCCGAATGGAAGCCGCTCGCGTCCGAGTAGCCCGTGATGGTCACGTCCGCCACCGGCGGATCCTGGTCGAGGGTGACCGTCACGCTTTGGATCAGCCCCCCGCCCGGGCACGTGGTGATGCCAGCCGCGTAAATCGGTGCCACCGTGCCCACCTCTCGCGCCTGCACGTGGATCGTCCAAGTGCCTGTGAGGCCGTGGGTGTCCCAGTACCCGAGCGCCCGGTTCAGGCTGACGACGCGCCGCCAGGCACCCAGCGCAGGCGTGCCGTACTCGCGGTAGGTGAAGTAGCCGTCCATGCTCGCGGTCTGGGCGATGGAGCCGCCAATGGACGATCCGGGGCCGGTGCCGTATTCGACGCTTACAGAGAAGGGATCCACGATTGGGAGCACGGTGGAGCCTTGCGTGGCCCAGAGCTTATACTCGAGTGTGTTCGGCGTGTTCAGCGACATTGCACCGGGGATCTCGCCGGTGATGCAGAGCAAGCCGCCGAACGGCCGACCGCCAGCCGCCAGACCGGTGCCCTGATTGATGTTGCACTTCCACGTGCTGCTGATGTCGTAGATGAAAGGGTTGTAGCCGGTGATCGCGCTCCCCGGTTGCACCAGGATGAGCGTTTCCTCCCGGTTGCCCCAGGTGGGCACCCAGTTCGGATTCGCGCATTCGGCCACGTCGTTCCACGAGAGAATCGCGCGGATGGGTACCACTCGCGGGCCTTCGGTGCAGGCGCGGCGGTAAGGATTCAGATCCACCGGCAAGTGCACGGAGTATTCGAGCCCTTCGGGTGGCACCGGCAGGTCGAACACCTGCACGGAGGCTGTACCGAGACAGGTCTCGAACGTGCCGTTGTTGTTGAAGTCGGCCCAGAAGGTGACGTACTCGCGGCTACCTTCGGTGCACGGTCCGCCGGAGAAGCCGCTGGAGCGCTTGATGCGCAGCACGCCAACCAGCTCGTCGCTCAGGCCCACGGATCGGAGCCCGACGCAGTCCAGTTCCTCGTACACGGTGCTGCCGTCGGTGATAGGCAGGAAGATCTTGTCCACCACATCGGCGAGCTTGAACCCGAGCTTGTCCTGAGCGGCATAGAGCGGGTGCGCCACGCCGAACGTGGCCTCAGGGCTTTTGACGAGCTCCTTGATCTCGGCGAGCGCGTAGCGATGCGGCTCCACGCCCTGGCCCTTGTAGAGCGCATGCAGCTCGAACACGTTCAGCGCCTTCCTGGGCGCGACGGTCACCTCCTGCTGCAGATCGATCGCGTTGGCGATCTCGGGGCCGATCTTGAGGTCGCCGGCCTTGAACACGTCCACCCACGTTAGGAACCACTTCGGGTCCACCTGGATGTGCGTGTTGTGCACGTTGCCCCACACCGGGACGAAATCCGGCGTGTCCTGCGGCGGCACGCTCTGCCAGGAGAGGATGGCGCGGGCGAGGATGACATTGGGAACCGTACAGAACTTCCTGGGCGGGGTGGAGGGGATGCTCACTGCGTACTCGAGCCGCTTGCCGCCCGTGCTGCCCGCCGGGATGTCGTTGGCGGCGAAGCTCGTGTAGCCCTGGTCGATCCAGGTGGCGCCGTTGTCGAGCGAGATGTAGAAGCGCACGTACTCCTGGGTGCCGCTCGAACAAATGTCACCGCCGTAGCCGAACGACTGCTTGACGAAGACCACCGCATCGAGGCGATTGGCCTGGGGATGGAAGCCCACGCACTTAATCTCTTCGTAGGTGGTGTTTCCGGCTACGCTCAGAACTGGTGCGAACGCGCTCGCTTTCAGGTTGCCGAAATAATTTGGGTTGCCGACGATGAGCGCACGGAATTGCGTGCGCTCTTTGGGGACGTCGGCCACCGAGACAACGGCGCCCGTTGCCAGCGCGCGAGTGGCGAGTTGCTCCTTGTGATCTTGCTTGGACATCGGTGCTTCTCCTTGGTGGTTGGGCAGCATTGGGTGCCGCGCTGGGCGCGGAATCCGCCGTGTGCGTCAAATTCGAGGTGCATAGGTTCATGCGGCCGCAGAGCCGCTTCTCGCGGACTTGCGAACTGAGCCCTCTCGATCTGTGTAAACGTCGTGTCGACCACGACCGAACATGCGAGCTGGAAGGTGACGTAGCGCTACCTCGACGCGTCAAGAAAGCGCGCGGTGAGGCTACGAATTTGTGATCCGACTACGCCGGAATTACGCCTGGAACGGGGTTTTGCGCGCGGTGCGGCTGGTGGGCCGTTTCATGGGAACGCACTGACAAAAAAGGATTGAGTAATGGTGGCCAGGGACAGAATTGAACTGTCGACACTACGATTTTCAGTCGTATGCTCTACCAACTGAGCTACCTGGCCACGCCGAGCGCTCGAACAGCGTGCGGAGCCCTTAACTATACCAAAACATCAGGACACAGAACATGGACGCGAAATCCAACTCGGCTCTGTGGGCCCAGTTCTCCGCATCAATCCAGATGCTCGAAAATGCAATCCGCTCCTGTCCGGATCCCTTATGGAGCGCCCAGAGAGAGCCGCCATTCTGGTACCTCGCGTATCACACGCTCTTCTACCTCGATTTGTATCTGTCGCCATCGATCAATGGCTTCGCACCGCCTGAGCCGTTTACTCTCGCCGAGCTGGACCCGTCAGGGTTGATGCCGGATCGGGTCTACTCCAGGAAAGTACTGCTGGATTATCTGGAACACGGCCGCGCCAAGGCTCGCACGTGTGTCGATGCGCTCAACGCCGACACCGCCGGGGCGGTATGCGATTACGGATGGATCGAACTGACGGCGTTTGAAGCGCTCCTCTACAACATGCGCCACGTGCAGCATCACACGGCACAGTTGAACCTCATCCTGCGGCAAATGGATGAGGCGGTGCCAGGATGGGTCGCGCGCGCATAGAGAGCCAAAACGTAGGACGAATAGCTCAAAGTCGGCCTTCCCTAGACATTCGTCTGCCAATCGAAGGACTAATCGGCATCAATGTCCGGCGTTCTCCGGAGGTTCTCCGGTATGAACCTTGCTCAGATATCAGCGTCTGGTAACTAACGCTGCACAAACCTGAAAGAGGACGACATTGAAGACCTTACGCGCACTCACGGCAATTGCTGGTACTTCTCGCCACGCCTCTTATGGCGTCGGCCGCACCCTTCGTCATCACGTCTGAGCTGGTTGGGGACGGACGGGCCGGCAACCCGGACGGACTGAACATCGACGTCACGATCACCGGCGACACGACGTCCGCGCTCACGAACTGGGTGATCGATCTGGATATGGCAGTGAGCCATCCGGACGCGGCGCTGCATGAGTTCTTTGTGAACCTGGCCGGGGACTCGAGCGACTATCTGATCTCTAACTTTAATCCGGGGTCATGGACAGTAACGGATATGGATGGAGGCAACGCGAGCGGTTCTGGCAACTGGGATTTCATGTTCGAGATCTCGGGTCCGAACAATACGGTGACCAATACCATCCCTCTCAGCTTTACGATGCAGAAGATCACCGGGGACTTTTTGGTTTCCGATTTCCTGAGCACGCCGACTGAATGCTCCAACGACGACGATCTCGGCTGCGGACAGCTGGGCGCTCACATCGGGTCGCTCATTGCTGGGCCGCGTCAGTCCGACAGCGGCTTCGCGCTCGGCATCTATCTGGACTGGTGATCCTGGGCGTATCCAGATTCAGGAGGTTCCAGAGCCGATGTCGTTGACGCTGTTAGGCAGCGGCCTCCTGGCCGTCGCCGCCCGCGCCCGCCGTCGCCGTCGCGCCGAGTAGTCAGCGAAGGTCTTCAATTCAGAGTCAAAAAGGTCAATGCTTTCCACGGAAAGCATTGACCTTTTCGTACGTACGCAGGACTTGAATCGTCCGGCTGAAGCCGGCCTATGTATTGAGCGAGGCTTTCAGTTCGGAGATGTGCAATCTCCCATCAGTCCCAGTTGGCTGCAAGTATCGCCAGCAATCCCATAAAGGTACCCGCCCCGATGCCTGCGCCAATCGCTACGGCTTTCGCAACGCTGCCGCCATTTTTCTTCAAGGTCAGCTGCTCGATGTCCTGATACCGGATGCGCCGCGCCGGTTCTGGAATGCGCGTCCTGGGCTCGAGCGTGACCCCATCCTGATCGACGATCGCAAGGACAGCGGTCTGACGTTTGCCATCCGCGGTGCGGACGTTCACTGTCGATCCGATCGGCAGTTTTGCCGCGTACCAGTACCAATACTCTGGAGATCGTTCGACGACGACGGCCTGACTCGCAAACAACACTGGCGTGGGCAGCAGCAGGCACAGCGCCAGAAGTGACGACACACTACGCTTCATAACGTTCTCCTGTCAGAAGTCAAATCCCACGCCGATGTTCCAGGTGACGTGCTCGACGTCGCGCGCGAGGCCGAGTTTGAACTCGGTGTCGAAAAATACCCGCTCATTCACGTACATCTTCAAGCCGGTCTTCACCGTCGGCTGGACGAGCGTCTCCGTCTTCCGCTCGCTCAATGCGGAAATCGTGATCGGGACGTTCTGGTTCTGGTTCTGGTTCGGGAGATAGATGGTGCGTTGCTGCTCTGCCCGGTCACGGGTTGTGGTGCGAGCGATGAAATCGACGCCGGCCCCAACGTAGGGATGAACCCACTGGTTGTGCCCGAATTGATAAACCTGCATCACGCCGACGCGAACATCGCGCGCGCGGAAGTCGAACAGCGCATAAGTGGACCCGCCGTTGTGCTCGATGTTTTCGAACACCTCAGCGTCCCTCGACTCCATCCAGGCGGCTTGAACTTCGGTCTTCAGATGCTCGGTCCAGTAGAGGCCGCCGCGCGCGCCCAGGAGCAGCGTGCCGCGCCACGTGTCATAGCTCGGTATCTTGTATTCCGCCCCCGCCCATCCGAGGGTGACGGCGGCATCGTATTTTGGGATCGAGGGTGACGGCGACTGTGCCGTGGCCAGCACAGGCAATAGACAGCACCACAAACACATGAGACCAGCTCTCATTGCAGCCTCCCTTAATCGTCACTGCGAAAAGGCTGCACATTCCGGCTCACGTGGCGGGTCTTGCTACTCCGAGGGCATGTAGCTGTAGCCGTCGCCACAGCCGAGGTTGAAGATTTCCGCGTCCATCTCTCGCGGCCGAGGGAATGGGGTCAGGGCAGGGACGCGGGTCCGAGTACCGCCCGGATCATATGACGGCCGCTGTTGGGCTCGAGCAGGAGTTTGTCGCCGTTCACGGGATTGCTGTCGACCGTCAGAGAACGTACTCCGCGGCCCGTTCCAGCTGCGTTGTCGACGTCGATTACGTATTCGGCTCCTTCAATGCGAAGCGTGACGCGATATCCCGGCCACCTGGTCGGTACGCACGGATCGACGCGAAGCCATTTGCCCTCTCGTCTGATGCCAAGAATGCGCTCGAGGGTGACGCGATACATCCACCCGGCCGCTCCCGTATACCACGTCCATCCACCGCGTCCTTCGTGGCCCGACGCTGAATAAATGTCGGCTGCCACGGCAAAGGGCTCGACGCGGTAGCGTTTCACTTCGAGCTCGTTCGTCGACCGGTGAATCGGGTTGATGAACGAAAGCAGCTCGTACGCCGCGTCACCGTGGCCCAGCATCGCCTCGGCCATCACGACCCAGAGCGCGGCGTGCGTATATTGGCCTCCGTTTTCACGAACGCCCGGCACGTAACCTCTGATGTATCCGGGATTCGGCTTGGCCTTGTCGAACGGAGGCGTCAGCAGCAGGATCAGACGCGCGTCGCGATCGACCAGCCATTTGTGCACTGACTGCATCGCCGTCATTGCGCGATCTGGCTGCCCGAGACCCGAGATGACCGACCAGCTCTGAGCGATCGCGTCGATTCGGCACTCCGTATTTCCACTCGATCCCAGCGGCGTCCCATCGTCGAAGTACGCGCGGCGATACCATTCGCCGTCCCAGGCGTCTTCGAGGGCATGCTGCAGTCTTGCCGCGTGCGCGCGGTATGCCGCGGCCTGCTGAGCCTCTCCGCGGTCCTCAGACAGCGAGGCAAACGGCCCGAGCAGCGATGCGAGGAACCACCCGAGCCAGACGCTCTCGCCGCGCCCCTGCGCACCAACCTCGTCCATGCCGTCGTTCCAGTCGCCCGTGCCGATCAACGGCAGCCCGTGGACACCTGTTTCCATCGTTCGTGCGATAGCGCGGCTGCAATGCTCGAACAGAGATAACTCGATCGGCAGAGACGTCGGCGTTTGTACACACTGTGCTCGTCCGGCCCCGGAGCCCGCTGACTGATGAGCGGAGCGTTCGCGTCGAATATCTCCCAGTCGCCCGTGACCCGCGCGTATTCCATTGCGGCATAAACGAGCCACAGCCTGTCGTCCTGAATCCGCGTGCGGACCCCTTCCCCACCCGGCTCATGCCACCAGTGCTGAGTGTCCCCTTCGGGGAACTGGCGTCCGGCCGCGCGCAGGATGTGCTCGCGCGCCAGTGCCGGCTCGAAATGCAGAAAGGCCAGCACGTCCTGCAGCTGATCGCGGAACCCGAAGGCGCCGCCGGACTGATAAAACGCAGACCGCGCATGAAAGCGGCAGCTCAGCGTTTGATACGGCAGCCACCGGTTGGTAATGATGTCGAGCGCGCTGTCCGGCGTTTCCACTTCAACGGCTCGCAGACGATCGCTCCATCGCTTGATGACGCGGCCAAGTTCGGTGTCCACCACGCCCTTCTCGTGATACTTGCCGACAAGCGTGCGCGCATCAGCGTCGTCGGCTCCCTCTCCCAGAAGGAACGTCACCTCCACCGTCTCTCGCGCGGGAACGGTCAACTTCGCCTGAACGGCGCCGCACGGGTCGAGCAGGGCCCCGACACGGCCCGGCAGCTGCACGAACTCCATTGCCAGCGGGTCCGCCAGGCTTCCATTGCGGCCAACGAAGCTCGAACGGTCGCCGGTCACGGAACGCAGTCTCGACGTCGCGTCGACGAACGCAACTCTTCCACCGAAGTCGAGGCGAAATGGGTTGCGCGCGAACAGGGCGCCGCAAACGGTGTCGATCGTGGTCACGACATGCGCCACCGCGCGCGCGCGCGTGTCCGAGAGGCACCAATCCGCATAATAAAACGCGCTAACCTCCCGGCTCGCCGCCATGGAGTTCTTGATGCGCAACCGCATCACCTTGATGGGATCGGACTCGGGAACAAACGCGAGCAGCTCGACGTGCAGACCGCGATGTTGATGTTCGTAGACCACATAACCCTGGCCATACCGGGTGACATGCGTCACGGCACCGGCGGCCGGCGATGGTGTCGCCGTCCAGAACTCGCCTGTTGCATCGTCCCGCAGATAAACAACCTCTCCTTGCGGATCGACTACCGGATCGTTGTTCCAGGGCGTGAGCCGGTTCTGATAGCTGTTCTCAGACCACGTGTTGCCGAGACCAGAGTCCGTCGCGACAAACCCGAAGCGGGCGTTCGCGATGACGTTCGACCACGGAGCAGGAGGCCGCGCCGAGATGCGGAACTCGCGGCCATCGCGACTGAACCCGCCAAAACCGTTGAAGAACACCGACTCATCCTGTGGCAGTGGTGTGAGCGGTGTATCGGCGTTCGTGGCCTCGGCCGGCGTCGCCTTTATCCTCGCTGGAAGCGGCGACGGAAGCAGCGGACGCCGCAGCTGCACCTCGAGGCCGCCGCGTGGTCCTTCAAGCACCGCGCGCGCGACCGCGCGCAGCAAAATGCGATCCTCTTCGGTGAACGCGTCCGACCTGCGAAGAAACAAGCCGCCGGGTCGGTCGAGCCACACGTGTGACGGACCCGAATCGGCAATGCGCTGCAGTTCCTCGTGCACGTCCTCGCGATAGCTCGTCGGCAGTTCGTTCAAGACGATGAGATCGAACGTGAAGCCCCGGGCGCGCAGGTACTCCTGGGCGCGCACCAGTTCCTGGGCAAGCCCCACCTCCCCGCCGTCAGCGACCGTCACGAGCACGATCGGGAGATCCCCGGAAATGCCGTACTTCCACAAGTCCGGTGGCGTGCCCCTGCTGCGAATCGCGGACTCCGGCGAGCGCAGCCGCGGGTCGGCAAAGATCACTCGCGCGGCAAGGCGCTGGAATCGCGCCTCCTCCTCGCGGCTCACGCCAAAATGGCGCAGTCCGATTTCGCTATGAGTGCTGGCGAGCGCGAAAGCGCGCGCGCAGACCTGTGGGTCGTGATATTTCTCGATCAATGCGCGGGCGCCGTCTTCGTTTTCAGCGACGACGGTGGTGAACGAAACGCGAGCGGTCACGCCGGGTGGCACGCGCAGCTTGACGCGCAGGCTCACGATCGGATCGAGCACGGCTCCCGTGGCGCCCGAAAGAGGCGCAGTGGACGTCAGCGCGACAGGACACCGGGAACTCCCGCCTCGGCCGATGAAGTGCTCGCGGTCGGTTTCGAATTCGACCGCTTCGCCAATCCGCCCGCGCCCCGCCACCACATGCCCCATATACGCGCGGCGCTCGTGTGCTCGCGGACGCCGGGCGCAGATGATGCCGTCGTACTCGGGCACCGCCGTGGACTCGACGAACAGGTTGCTGAACGCAGGGTGTGCCAGGTCTGCGGCATGCGGCGCCAGCACGACTTCCGCATAGCTCGTGAGCTCGAGCTCCCGGATGACCCGCGAGTGGTTGGTCAGCGAGACGCGACGAATCTCCGCGTCATCTTCCGGCGACACGGTGATTTCGGTGAAGGTCTCGATGCCCTCGTCCCGGCGGCGGATCACGGCGCGATCCGGCGCAAACGTCACTTCGTACGAATCGGCATCCCGCCCGCTCGGGTGAAATCCCGACGACCAGAATGTCTGCGTCTCGAGGTCGCGGATGTAGCAGAACGCGCCCCAGCCGTCACACGTCGAGTCCTCGCGCCACCGCGTGAGCGCGAGCTCTCGCCAGCGCGTGTAGCCGCCCCCTGAGTTCGTCACCATGACGCTCAGCGATCCGTTGGACAGCAAATGCGCTCGCGGCGTGACGGTGTGCGGCGTGACGTAGCGGCGCACCAGCGGCTGCACGATGCGTCCGGGCGCTGCTTCGGCTTTGTGCTCGTCTGGCGGGCGCTCCAGCGGCACCAGATGCGGGCTGCGCTCCTGGAGCAGGAGCTCGGCGGCCTGCACGCGCGCATCGGAGTGGAATCGCGCCTGCATGATGTTGCCGTTCAAACAATTGTTCAGCGCGACGAGACTCATGCCCTGGTGATGCGCCATGTAAGTCTTCACCACGGCGCTCCGCTGTCCCGGCTCGAGTCGCTCCTTCGTGTAATCGATGGCCTCGTAATAGCCCATCGTGCCGAGCGCCCCTTCGGCGGTGAGATGCTCCAGATTCGCGAGCACCTCCTTCGGACGAATCGGCGCCGCCAGCAGACTGGCGTACGGCGCGATGACCAGATCGTCGCCGAGGCCGCGCTTCAAACCGATGCCCGGGACGCCGAACGCCCGATATTGGTAATTCGCGCCCGCGTCCTGGACGTTGTAGGCGGACTCCGAAATACCCCACGGCACGCCGCTCGCCTTCGTGTACTCGATGTGCCGGCTGACGACGGCATCACATGTTTCGTGCAGAAGCGTGCGCGGGTAGCTGCGCATGACGAGCAGCGGCATCAGATATTCGAACATCGAGGCGCTCCACGAGACGAGCGCGCGTTGATGACCGACCGGGGTCATCAGACGTCCGAGATTGAACCAATGTTCCTGCGGAACGTAGCGGAGGGCGATGGCAACGAAGCTCGCGAGCCGTGCTTCCGATGCCAGGGCGTCGTAGTACGTCCGATCGCGGCGCCCTTCAGTAACGTTGTATCCAATTGCGAACAGGTGCCGGTCACTGTCGAAGAGGAAATCCTGTTCGGTCGCGCTGATGAACTCCTGAAAGGCAGATTGAACGCGCCCGGCGATCTCGTCGAGTGTGTGACGAGTGCCCTCAGCCGTTTTCGTGAACACGGCCAGCTCGCGACGCCGCTCCGCCGTCATTGACGCCGCCGCGTCGAGCCACCACGCCGCCGCCCCCACCCGTATATCTCCCGACGGCAATCGCTCCTGTGCGTCGTGCAGGCGCGTCGCCAGCAGGCCGAGCTCCGACGCGATCAGCTGGAGCGACGCGGCTGACGCAGGATGATCGACCGACGCCGGCTCGAGCCCCAGGCGGAGACGCCGCAGGTCGGCGCGGAAGCCCTTGAGACTATCGCGCCCGATGCTCGCGAAAAGCGGCATCGCGTCGCGCTCGAAGAGGTCGAGCGTGTCGGCCAGGCCGTCGCGGAACTTGCGATCGTCGGTCAAGTCGCTCTCGACGATCCGCGGCAGCGCAGCGCCGACCGTGATCAGATAGCCCAGGAGGTTGCCGCTGTCGACCGTCGAAACATAGAGGGGAGCCAGCGGCACCAGCGATTGCGTGTCGTACCAGTTGAAGAAGTGCCCGCGATACCGCGGAAGCTTCTGCAGCGTGGTGACAGTGCGATCGAGCTGCGTCAGGCACTCGGTCGTCGAGATATAGCCGAGATCCCATGCCGACACCGCCGCCATCATCTGCAGTCCGACATTGGTTGGCGAGGTGCGATGCGCCATCGGATCCGGCCTGTTCTCCTGGAAATTGTCGGGAACGAGCCAGTTGTCGCCCGGACTGAGCATCTCCTCGAAAAACCGCCACGTCAGCCGCGCTGTCCTGCGGAACTCCCGCCGCTCCTGGGGCTCGAGCGCGCCCAGCCTCTCCTTCCTGGGCAGGCCGGTTTCGTAGGCGAGAAAGGGGGAAACCGCCCATAACACGACTACCGGCAGCGCCCACGGCGCGCTGCTCGGGTGAACCATCAGGACAGCCGCGCCGATCGCGGCGCCCACGACTGGAGCCGCCCACATGCGGCGGGATACCAGCGGCCGCGCCACTTCCAGCTTCGCCGCCGAATCGGCCGCCGTCTGCCACTCGAGCAGATGTTTCCTGGTCACGAGCCGGCTGAGCGTTCGCACAATCGCATCGGTCATCACGACCGATTGATGAGCGATGAACGCGCTGTGCAGGAGCACCTGCTGCAGACTCAGTGCGAGATTGTTGCGCTCCGTTCGAAGGTGATCGCGCAGCCGCACCCCGCGGACACGGTTGGTGAACGTTTGTCCCCACTGCACGTACGCGGGGAAAAACAGCACCAGGAACGCAGTGCCTGTCCACAACGAGGCCCCTCCCGGCAGCACCAACCAGCCGGCGACGAGGAGGACGAGAAGAGACGGTGCGAGCAGGCTGCGGCGCAGGTTGTCCGCAATCTTCCATCGCGAAATCGACGGCAGCACGTTGCGGACGCGCGCGCCGCTTTCGACAGGCACCTTTCCCCACAGCCACGGCAGCAACTGCCAGTCGCCACGCACCCACCGGTGCAGCCGGGCCACCCCCGTCAGATAGTGCGTTGGATAGTCGTCGATCACCTCGATGTCTGTGCACAAGGCGACCCGAGCGAACAGACCTTCGAACAAGTCGTGACTCAGAAGCGAGTTCTCCGGTACGCGGCCCTGCAGCGCACGCTCGAACGCGTCCACGTCGTAAATGCCTTTGCCGACGTAGCTGCCCTCGCCGAACACGTCCTGATACACGTCCGACACCGCCGTCGTGTAAGGGTCGATTCCCACATGCCCCGAAAAGATCTCCGAAAAGGCCGTCGCGGATGCGCTGACCGCACCGATCGCCACACGCGGCTGGAGCACGCCATAGCCCTCTGTCACGCGCCCGGTCGTGGCGTCGAATCTGGCGCGATTCAATGGATGCGCGAGCGTGCCAACGAGCTTGCGGCCCGCATCCAATGGGAGATCGGTATCGGAATCGAGCGTAATCACGTAGCGGACGTTCTGCAGCTTTTCGACCTCGCCGACGACGGCGGTAAAGCTCGTATCGGCGGCGCCTCTCAGCAGCCGGTTGAACTCGTGGAGCTTTCCGCGCTTGCGCTCCCACCCCATCCAACGGCCTTCCGACGCATTCCATTGGCGGCGACGATGCAGGAGATAGAACCGCCCCGCGCCGTATTGCTCGTTCAGCCCGGCGATCAGCTCGGCGGCCAGGTCCACCAGCGCACGATCCGACGGGAGCGTCTCCGCGTCTGCGTCGGACACATCGCTCAACAGCGCAAATCGCAGGTGTTCGTCGTGATTGGCGAGGGCGCGCACCTCGAGACCGTCCACGAGCTGCCTGACGTTCGCCTCCGACGAAAACATCGAAGGGACGACGATGATGGTGCTCATGTTCTCCGGGACGCCGTTGCGCAGCGCGAGCTTGGGCAGCTGACGCGGAGGGATGATCGTCGTGAGGATCGTGTTGAGAAAACTCACGGCGAGCTCGCTCACCGGAAGAATCGTGAACAGGGCGACAAGGGCAATCATTGCGGCCGACGCCTGATTGTTCCGTGCGTAGAGCAGCAGGCTCGCCTCGAACAGCGCGATCGTCGCGATCAAAGTCCCGAGGTAGCCCAGGGCCGGATGGCGGAACGCCAGCCGCGCTGTCCGTTCGGCAATCGTCGGCGCGTACCCCACCGTCTTCTCGAGCTGAAACCGGCCGCGTGAAATCAGGTAATAGCCGACGTGGTGCGACCGGTCGGCGTCAGGCCGCTCCTGCTGCGCCCGCCGGGCCGCGGCGATCGCATGTTCGGCGATCGACAGCTCGTCGACGCCCGATCGTCGCGAGATCTGCTCCACCGACTTTCTGTATCGATCGCGCGTCGGCCGGTCCATATCGGAGTACGCGCCGACCGGATCGAGCCGAAGGATCCGCTCGACTCGGCTGACGGCCTCGACGAATGTAGGCCAGTCGAGGGCCGAGAGGACCCGCATGGTGTTGATGATGTTGGCGATGGATAACTGATCGATCGCCTCGCGCTGCTGTTCGACGCGGAGCAGTTCGTCGGGCGACTGCCCGCGGGCCAGCAGCTTGGTCTGCAGCCAGCGCCATGCGGTCGTCGATTCGACGGACTGATCGCGCAGGTTGTGGAGGATCTCGACGATGAACGTCGCCGATGCCTTCGCCGCGAGCTGAATCGGGCTGTCGCCCTTTTTCCGGGTGTCGAGCAGGTTCGACGCAAACGTGCGGGCGGCTTCCCGCTCCTGCCGGGCGCGGAAGGTCTGGGCCGCCAGTCCGCAGAGGTTCTCGACCAGCGCCAGGCGGAGCATGATCGGAATGGCCCACAGCTCGCCAATCGTGAGGGGCGTGACCTCCTGATAGGCGTCGGCAAAACGCCGCAGCGATTCCTGATCGAATCTGCCCGCCGTGTGCAAGACGAAATCGCGGGCGAATACATACACCCGCGGATAGCGCCGCCATCGGCCGGTCGTCAGCGATGGCAGCTCTTCGTAATACTTGCGCGGCAGATTGCGGCGGATCTCGAGCAACTGGACGCGGACAACGTAGTGGTTGTCGCGCAGCCATTCCTCCGACGGGGTGTCGGCGGCGCCCGAGGCGCTCTCCTCAGACAGGCGCCGGTAAATCTGCTCCAGCTCGGCGGCGTTGCGCTCCAGACGCGCGAGCAGCTCACGGCGGGGTCCCCCGCCGCCCGTCTCGCCATGTTCCGCCGAGAGCTCGCGCGCGCGCAGCTCCAGCTGCTCGAGCGGCAGCGGCGCACGCGGGCGCGGAAAGTCGTCGTCGATGTCCGGAAGGTGAGTTCCTGTTTGGCTATGGGTCGCGGTGGTCACACGGACTACCCTTCCGCTTGCAGGCTCAATGCCAGATTTCGAACCATGCGATCATGCATAGCTGAGTGCCTATGGTTGATGCCGCGGCAAGCGTTCGTTTGGATATCTGGCTCGATGTGACGTGTCTGTTCCGGACGCGATCAGAGGCCCAGCGTGCGTGCCAGCTCGGCAAAGTCGAGGTGAACGGCCAGGCGAGCAAACCGCACCGGCAGGTCAGAATTGGCGACGAAGTGCGCCTCCGGCGTCCGTTCGGCAGGATCCAGACTCTGACAGTCGCGGGACTCGCGGAGCGGCACGTCGCCAAGCCAGAGGCCCGCTTGCTGTATCAAGACACGACACCGCCGCCCACCGAGGAGGAAAAAGAAATGCGGCGCATCGAGCGGATTTATCGCGCCAGCATGCAGCGATCACATGCGCCCGACAAACGCGAGCGGCGGGCCCTCCGCAAGCTCAAGGGGCGCTAAACGGTATCTTTTTCCAGCCGGTCCACTCGCCGGGCCGCTTGCTGCTCCTCGACCTCGACGTGGGGATGCTTGCGCGCATACATGAACGCAATCACGAAAATTACAGCGATCAACCCGAGCGACAGCCACTTCGGAACGGCGAAATGGACGTAGCCTTCCTGATGCGCGAACTCGAGCAGCAGCTTGATGCCGACCCAGGCAATGATGACGAATGCGCCGTCCACCAGCGCCGGGTACCGCTGAATCAGGGCCAGCAGCTTCCCGATCACGAGCCGCATCGCGATGATGCCCAGAATGCCGCCTGTGAGGATGACCCACGTTTTATTCGACATCGCCACCGCGACCAGGATCGAATCGATCGCGAAAACGATGTCGGTGAGCTCCACCTTGACGACGGTCGTCCAGAATGCGGACAGGCCGAACATCGCCCGCGCTGCCTTCGGCGCGCGCCGATCGTGCCCCTCTTCTCCGCCGAAAAAGTGCGAGTAAGGCAGATACAGCAGGTACGCTGCGCCGGCCAGCTTCACCCAGCTCAACTCGATGAGATACACAGCGAGCAGCGTTGCCAGCGCACGGAAGAAAAAGGCTCCGAGGATTCCGTACCGGAGGGCCTTTTTCTGTTCCTCCTTCGGGAGTCCGAGCACGAGCACCGCAAGGACGAGCGCATTGTCGGCGCTTAAGAGGCCTTCGAGTAGGACGAGAAGAACAATTGTGACGAGGTCAGGCCATTCAAACACGGGCCTATCATATGATGGAAAGGAGTAGGTGCCACGGACCGCAACCATGGACTTCAAGGACTACTACGCGACGCTCGGGGTAGCGAAAACCGCCAGCGAGAAGGAGGTCAAGCAGGCCTTCCGCAAGCTCGCGCGTAAATACCATCCTGACGTCAACCCCGGCGTCAAAACCGCGGAGTCGAAATTCAAGGAAATCAACGAGGCCTACGAAGTCATCGGTGATCCTGAGAAGCGCAAGAAATACGATGAGCTTGGCTCGAACTGGAAAGCCTACGAACAGGCGCAGCAGGGGGGTGGAGGCTTCGATCCGAGGCAATGGGGTGGTTTCGGCGGGGGCGGCGGCAGCCAGGGCGGATACCGCACCGTCACTCCCGAAGAGATGCGCGACCTTTTCGGCAATGAAGATCCGTTCTCCGATTTTTTCCACGCCTTCTTTGCGGGCGGCGGCGAGGCGCAGGCGCGTGGCCGCGGCGCGCGCGGTTCCGCTCGAGCGTCGCGCCCACACGGCGGCCGTGACGTCGAACATTCGATCGACCTCTCGCTCGAAGACGCGTACCGCGGCACCACGCGGAGGCTCTCACTCCAGCACGACGGGCACTCCAGGACTGTCGACGTGAGAATTCCCGCCGGAGTGGGAGAAGGTTCGCGGGTGCGCGTGCCTGGCGAGGGCGAGCAGGGAGCAAACGGCGGCACATCAGGGGATCTTTACCTCCGCATACACCTGACTCCTGATTCGCGCTTCGACCGCAAAGGACAGGATCTGTATTCGAAAGTCCGTGTCCCTGTGACCACGGCGGTACTGGGCGGCGAAGCTGAGATTCCCAATCTCGCCGGCCGCCCGATTCGCCTGCGTGTGCCCTCTGGAACCCAGAACGGCCAGGTTTTCCGTCTAAAGGGCAAAGGCATGCCCGTCGTGGGCAAGCCGAGCGAGTTTGGCGACCTGTATGCAACGGTCGAAGCCGAGCTCCCCCGCGAGCTGTCGCCCGAAGAACGGTCGCACTACGAGGCCCTGGCCAAGCTGGCGGGCGGCAAGACCTCGGCTGCGTAGGAAGCAACCATGAATCTGAACAAATACACGGAAAAGGCCCAGGAAGCCGTGATGGCGTCGCAGCAGGTTGCGACCGAGATGAATCACGCGCAGATCGAGCCCGAACATCTCCTGCTCGCGCTCGTGGAGCAGGCTGACGGAATCGTCCCAGCCCTGCTGCGCAAGATGAACGTCGAGCCGAAGACCATCGCAGCAGAGCTGCGTGATGAGCTGTCGAGGCAGCCGGCGGCATACGGTGGATCGCAGCCCACGCTATCGGCCCGCACGAGGAAGGTGACTGAGTCGGCCGAATCCGAGGCGTCACGTCTGAAAGACGATTTCGTCAGCACCGAGCACGTGTTTCTAGGGATCGTCGGCGAAGGCGGCAAGGCGACGTCAGCCAGAATTCTGAAGAAGTACGGCATCACGAAAGACCGCGTCTTCGAAGTGCTCACGCAGGTCCGCGGCGCGCAGCGCGTGACCGATCAGAATCCCGAAGCGAAATACCAGGCACTGGAGAAATATGGACGCGATCTCACGGAACTGGCGAGGCGCGGCAAGCTCGATCCCGTCATTGGACGCGACGAAGAGATCCGCCGCGTGATTCAAGTGCTTTCCCGGCGAACCAAGAACAACCCCGTGCTCATCGGCGAGCCCGGCGTCGGCAAAACGGCCATCGTCGAAGGCCTGGCCGGACGCATCGTCAAGGAGGATGTGCCCGAAGGTCTCAAGAACAAGAAAATCATCGCCCTCGACATGGGCGCGCTCATCGCCGGCGCGAAATATCGCGGCGAGTTCGAAGATCGCCTCAAAGCGGTACTCAACGAAGTCGTCCAGTCCGAGGGCGAGATCGTGCTTTTCATCGACGAGCTCCACACCGTTGTGGGCGCCGGCGCCGCCGAAGGATCGATGGACGCCTCGAACATGCTCAAGCCGATGCTCGCGCGGGGCGAGCTGCACACCGTCGGCGCGACGACCCTCGATGAATACCGCAAGTACATCGAGAAAGACGCCGCGCTCGAGCGCCGCTTCCAGCCCGTCATGGTGAACGAGCCGACGGTCGAGGACACGGTCAGCATCCTGCGCGGACTCCGCGAGCGATACGAGATTCATCACGGCGTGCGCATCAAAGACGCCGCTCTTGTCGCGGCGGCTGTGCTGTCGCACCGGTACATCACCGATCGATTCCTCCCCGACAAGGCGATCGATCTCGTGGACGAGGCGGCATCGAAGCTGCGGATGGAAATCGATTCCATGCCGGCGGAGCTCGACGAAATCAACCGCCGCGTGATGCAGCTCGAGATCGAGCGCGAAGCGCTTCGAAAGGAAAAGGACAAGGCCTCCAAGGAGCGCCTCGAGAAGCTCGAGAAGGAGCTCGCCGATCTCAAGGAAGCGCACACCAGACTGATGGCGCGGTGGCAGCAGGAAAAAGAGACCATTCAGCGCCAGCGCAAACTGAAGGAAGAGCTCGAGCAGCTCCGCCTCGAGATCGAGAGAGTCCAGCGGTCGGGAGACTACGGCAAGGCGTCGGAGCTCCAGTATGGCCGTCTGCCCGAGCTGGAGCGTCAGATCCGCGGCGAAGAGGAACGCCTGGCGTCGGCGTCGCAGCAGGGTCAGGCGATGCTCAAGGAAGAAGTCGACGAGGAGGATATCGCCGAGGTCGTCAGCAAATGGACGCACATTCCGATCAGCCGCCTGATGGAGGGAGAGATTCAGAAGCTCATCCACATGGAAGAGCGTCTGCATCAGCGTGTCGTCGGCCAGGATGAGGCGATTCGCGCGGTCGCCAATGCCATTCGCCGCGCCCGCGCCGGACTACAGGACCCGAACCGGCCGCTGGGCAGCTTCATCTTCCTCGGCCCCACCGGCGTCGGGAAAACCGAGCTGGCTCGCGCTCTTGCCGCGTTCCTGTTCGACGACGAGCACGCGATGATTCGCATCGACATGTCCGAATATCAGGAGAAGCACACTGTGTCGCGCCTCATCGGCGCGCCTCCTGGATACGTCGGTTATGAAGAGGCCGGCCAGCTCACCGAGGCAGTACGCCGGCGTCCCTACTCCGTCGTGCTGTTCGATGAGATCGAAAAGGCGCATCCCGAAGTGCTCAACGTCCTTCTCCAACTGCTGGACGACGGGCGGCTCACAGACGGCAAGGGCCGCACGATCGATTTCAAGAACACCGTCGTCATCATGACGTCGAACCTGGGCAGCGCGTTTCTCGCCGAGCTCGACGGTACGATCGACGAAGGCGTACGGCGTCAGGTGATGGACGCGCTCCGCGCGCATTTCCGCCCCGAGTTCATCAACCGCGTCGACGAGATCATCATCTTCCATCCGCTCGACCGCGAGCAGATGAAGCACATCGTCGACATCCAGGTGAAGAACCTGCTGAAGCGCCTCGAAGATCGGAAGATCTTCGTCACGCTCAGCGATGCCGCCAAGGAATGGCTGGTTCGCGAGGGCTACGATCCCGCCTATGGAGCACGGCCGCTCAAGCGGGCCATCCAGAGGCACATTCTCGACCCGCTCGCTATCCGCGTACTCGAAGGGGAATTCCGCGAGGGTGATTCCGTGCTGGTAGACGCTGGCCCCGCGGGATTGCAGTTCGTGAAGCAGCAGCAGGCGAGCGTCGTCGGATAATGCCATCAGGCTTCAGGGGGACGCCCCGACCGCCCAACCCTCGGGGAGAGCGCCGGGCGACGCCGCGACGGCAGAACAGCACGTTGTGGTACGGCTTCGCGTTCCTGCTCTTCCTCGCGGTCGCGCAGACCTACTTTCTCATTCCGAGCGGCCGCCAGATTCCCTACAGCGAGTTCAAGTCGCTGGTCCAGCAGGGAAAGGTCGCCGAGATTCTCGTCGGCGAACAGCTGCTCCGCGGCACGTTGAAAGCGACCGACCCGAAGGGAACTCCTGAAGCCTTCGTCACGACCCGCATCGAAGATCCTTCTCTCGTCGCGGAACTGGAAAAAGCGGAGGTCAAATACACGGGCGAGCTCACGAACCGGTGGTTCGCGGAAGTGCTCGGCTGGATCATCCCGCTGTTTCTGCTGATCGCGGTGTGGAGCTTCTTCTTCCGGCGCATGGGCGGAGCGGAAGGCGGCGTGATGTCGTTCGCGCGCAGCCGAGCGAAGATTTACGCCGAAGACGACGTCAAGGTGCGATTCGGCGATGTGGCCGGCGTCGACGAGGCCAAGGACGAGCTGAAAGAGATTGTCGAGTTCCTGCAGACACCGAAAAAGTACACGAACATTGGCGGCCGCATTCCAAAAGGCGTCCTGCTGGTTGGTCCGCCTGGAACGGGCAAGACGCTCCTTGCCAAAGCGGTGGCCGGCGAGGCGAAGGTGCCCTTCTTCAGCCTGAGCGGTTCCGAATTCGTCGAGATGTTCGTCGGTGTGGGCGCGGCACGGGTCCGCGATCTTTTCGGGCAGGCCGAAGCCAAGGCTCCCTGCATCGTGTTCATCGACGAGCTCGACGCGCTGGGCAAGGTGCGCGTGCAGAGCCCGATGGGCAGCCATGAAGAGCGCGAGCAGACGCTCAACCAGTTGCTGGCGGAAATGGACGGGTTCGACTCCCGCAAGGGGGTCATCATCATGGGCGCGACGAACCGGCCCGAGGTGCTCGACCCCGCACTGCTCCGCCCCGGACGCTTCGATCGTCAGGTGCTCGTCGACAAGCCCGATGTGAAGGGCCGTGAGGAGATCCTGCGGATTCACGCCCGCTCCGTGAAGATGACTCCGACGGTGGATCTGAAGGTCGTCGCCCAGCGCACGGCAGGGTTCGCGGGAGCGGATCTGGCCAATCTCGTCAACGAAGCCGCGCTCCTCGCCGCCCGCCGGAACAAAGAGGCGGTGGAGATGAGCGATTTCAACGACGCCATCGATCGCCTCATCGCCGGGCTGGAAAAGAAACGCGTGATGAGCAACCGCGAGCGCGAGACGGTGGCCTATCACGAGTCGGGTCACGCGATCGTGGCAACCGCGCTCCCCGGCCTCGATCCCGTGCACAAGATTTCGATTGTTCAGCGGGGCTTCGGCGCGCTCGGCTACACGATGCAGCTGCCGCTCGAAGATCGATACCTTCTCACCCGCAACGATCTACAGAATCAGATGGCGGTGCTGCTCGGAGGGCGCACCGCGGAAGAAATCGCGGTCGGTGAAATCTCGACGGGCGCCCAGAACGATCTTCAGCGCGCCACCGACATCGCGCGCGCGATGATCACGCAATTCGGGATGAGCGACGAGCTGGGAACGGTGAACTACGAAGGCTCGCGGCGCAACGCCTTTCTCGACATCCCGTTCGGGCCCGAGCGCGGCCCTTATGGCGAACAGACGGCTCAGCGCATCGACGCAGAGGTCAAGCGGCTCCTCGACGAGGCGCACGACTGCGCGAGGCGCATCCTCTCGGAGCGCCGGCATCTGCTGGAACTGGTCACGCGAAGGCTGCTGGAGAAGGAAGTGATCGAACGCGAGGAATTACAGGACCTGATTGCTCAGTCGGTTGCGTCGAGCGCACCAGTTAGTACGTAGTGTCCGGCTGAAAAGCGCTCTACGTCGCCGGCTTGTCTTCGGACCCCGGCACGGCTGCCTCGGCCGCCTCGAATCCGATTTTGGAATGTGTGCCGTCACAAAACGGCTTGGTCGTTGACGCGCCGCACCGGCAAAGTGCGACCGGCCGCTTCGCGATGGTGTATGGATTGCCGTTCCAGTCGACGACAGTGACATCGTCGCCCTCTACCCGGTACGGCCCATTCTGACGAAGGTGAATCACCGTGGCCATGGGTTACCCCATCTTCTGCATCGCGGAGAGGAACTCGGTGTTGCCCTTGGTTTTGCCCATCTTGTCGAGCAGCAATTCCATGGCCTCGACCGGCGACAGCGGATTGAGGACCTTGCGGAGCACCCAGATCCGGTTGAGATCGTCTTTCGGGATCAGCAGCTCTTCTTTTCGCGTTCCACTCTTCTGAAGATCGATCGCCGGGAAGACGCGCTTGTCGGCAAGTTTGCGATCCAGATGGATTTCCATGTTGCCGGTGCCCTTGAACTCTTCGAAGATCACGTCGTCCATGCGCGAACCGGTGTCGATGAGCGCCGTGGCGATGATCGTCAGAGAGCCGCCCTCCTCGATGTTGCGCGCGGCGCCGAAGAAGCGCTTCGGCTTCTGCAGCGCGTTCGAGTCGAGACCGCCCGACAGCACCTTGCCCGACGGCGGAATGACGGTGTTGTAGGCGCGGGCGAGGCGCGTGATGGAGTCGAGCAGGATGAGCACGTCTTTCTTGTGCTCGACCAGACGCTTGGCCTTTTCGATCACCATTTCGGCGACCTGGACGTGGCGCTGGGCCGGCTCGTCGAACGTGGACGAAATAACTTCGCCGTCGACGGACCGCTGCATGTCGGTGACTTCTTCGGGCCGCTCGTCGATGAGCAGGACGATGAGGAAGACCTCCGGGTGATTCTGCACGACGGACTGCGCGATGTTCTGCAGCAGCATCGTTTTGCCGGTTCGAGGAGGCGCGACGATCAGGCCGCGCTGCCCCTTGCCGATGGGGGTCCATAAGTCCATGACGCGGGACGACAGGTTTTCCGCGGCGGTCTCGAGCTTGAGACGCTCCTGCGGATAGAGCGGCGTCAGGTTCTCGAAGAACAGCTTGTCGCGCGCCTGCTCCGGCTGTTCGAAGTTGACCGCTTCGACCTTGATGAGGGCGAAATAACGCTCGCCTTCTTTCGGAGGACGAATCTGGCCTGACACCGTGTCGCCCGTCTGCAGGTCGAACTTACGGATCTGCGAGGGCGATACGTAGATGTCGTCGGGACCGGGCAGATAGTTGTAATCGGGGGCGCGCAGGAAACCGAAGCCGTCCGGCAGCACCTCGAGCACCCCTTCCGAGAAGATGAACCCGCTCTGCTCGGTCTGCGCCTTCAGGATCTGGAAAATCAGCTCCTGCTTCCGCATGCCCGTGGCACCGGCGACGTTCAGCTCCTTGGCGATCTGGGTGAGCTTCTGAATGCTCATGTCCTTCAGCTCGCCGATGTTCAGGCCCTCGCCGCGGCGCTGTCCTTGTTGCTGCGGACGCGGCGGTTGACCGGCGGCAGGCTGGGCAGGCGCCGGCGGCTGCGGAGCGTCCGTCGGGGACGCCGCGGTGGCCGCGGGGGCTTCGGTAGTGGCTACGGGTTGCTCTGGTGACGTCGCGAGTTCACTGGCGGAACCGCGTGACGCCGGAGTTTGGCGCTTGTGATTTGTCGGCATAGACTCGTGCTGGTTTGGGGTGTGGTTTGCGCACGCTTACACAGGCGTAGCGTGGGCGTTACTGTACCGGACCGAAACTGAATGTGTGATCAAATTGCGGGGAAATCCGTGCTACTTATAAACACCGCGGGTCCGAGAGAAGAAGCCCGCGTCCCATTCTGATAGGAATTAATACTTCTTCCGAGTATAGGACCCGTCGCGCGCTCTGTCAAGCGTAAGGGTTCTCGCCAATCCCGATAATGCTACACGCGATGATCGGCTCGACCCGCAGCGAACGTGCCAGCCGCACGAGCGCATCGCTCTCGGCCCCCGGATTGAGCCACACCTCCGGAATTTTCTTCTGCGCGACCTCCGGCATGACCTTCTCCCCTATATCGGGGGGAACGTAGAACGTCGCCATATCGATATCGTCCGGCACGTCGAGCACAGAAGCGTACGTTTTCAGCCCTTCGACGACGCTCTCATTCGGGTTTATCGGGACGACGGTGTATCCCTGGCGCCGAAAGGCTCTGACCGCGCGGTTACCGAACTTCCGGGGATCCGACGAAGCCCCGATGACCGCGACGACTTTACTCACTGGCGCCATCAGGAAAGATCTTACCCGGATTGAGGATGCCGTTGGGATCGAACGCAGCCTTGATGCGCTTCATCAGGGCGATCTCTTCCCGGGAAAGCTCGAGACCGAGATAGGGCGCCTTGGTAAAACCGATGCCATGCTCGCCGCTGATCGACCCTTCCAGCGCCACGACACCCTCGAATAACCGCTTTACCGCTCTCTTCCCTGTCTCTTTGTTCTCTGCTCTCTGCTCTTCGCTTCCCGCTTCAGGGATCATGATGTTGACGTGGATGTTGCCGTCGCCCGCATGTCCGAAGCAGGCAATCGGCAGCCCGGTCTGGCGGCGGATGTCCTCTACGAGCGCGAACAGCTCCGGCACACGTCCGCGCGGCACGACGACGTCGTTGTTCAGCTTGATAGTGGAGATTTTTCGCAGCGCCGGCGAGAGCTCGCGGCGCAGCTGCCAGATGCCGTCTCTCTCCGACTCTGAAGCCGCACGCTTCACGCCGAGCGCGCCGGCCGCGCGGCAGGCGTCTTCGACAAGACGGATCTCCGGTCCAACTGCTTCCGGTGAGCCATCGACCTCGATGAGCAGCACTGCGCCGGTTCCGGGCGTCGCCATCGGGCGGCCGCTGTGCGCCGCGAGCGCATCGAGCGAATACGCGTCGATGATTTCCAGGGAGGCCGGGACGACGCGGCGACGGATGAGCTGCGTAACGGCTTCGACGCCGTCCCCGATGTCGGCAAACTCCGCGAGCAGCGTCGCGTGCGCCGGCGGTTTCGGGATGAGACGCAGCGTGATCTCGGTGATGATGGCCAGCGTGCCTTCCGAGCCCACGAGCAGCTGCGTCAGGTCGTAGCCGACGACGTTTTTCACGGCTTTCGAACCAGTGTGGATGATCTCCCCGGTTGGCAGCACGGCTTCGAGCGCCAGGACGTAGCGTTTTGTCGTTCCGTATTTGAAGGCGCGCGGCCCGCCGGCGCACTCGGCGACGTTTCCGCCGAGAGCCGATTGCCTGAGACTTGCGGGATCCGGCGGGTAGAACAGCCCGACCCTTTCGACCGCGTCTTGTAAATCGCCGGTGATGACGTTTGGCTGCACCCGCGCCAGCAAATTGAGCTGATCGATCTCGAGGATGCGGTTCATCCGCTCGAGCGACATCACGACGCCGCCGTGCGTCGGCACCGCCCCGCCTGTGTATCCGGTTCCGCCTCCGCGCACCACGAGCGGCACTCGCTCGGCGTTGCAGAGCGCCGCGATCGCCGCGATCTCCTCTGTCGATTGCGGTAGCACCACCAGATCGGCGGGCGCGCCCTGCTTCGTTCCGTCTGTGCCGTAAGTTTCGCGGGAGGAGATGTCCTGAAACACGAACGGGCCGCCGGCGATGGCGGCGACCCGTGACGTGAAACCGTGAGGAAGCGTCGCCACCTACCGCGCGGCGGCGCCTTGCCGTTCGCGCTTTTTGACGAACTCGAGGATACGTGTCGTGCCTTCACGAAGGCGATCGAGCGACGTCGCATACGAAATGCGCAGGAAGCCGGGCGCGTCGAACCCTTCGCCGGCCGTCAGCGCGACCCGCGCTTCGTCGAGGAGCATCTGCGAGAAGTCGCCCGTGCTGGCGATTCCGGTCGCTTCGAGGATTTTCGTGATGCGCGGAAACAGATAGAACGCCCCGCCGGGCTTCACGCATTCGAAGCGCGGATCGTCGCCGAACCACTCCATCAGCTTGTCGCGGCGCGTCTTGTATTCGCTCAGCATCGCCCCGACAGGATCCTGCGAGCCTGTCAGTGCCTGAAGAGCCGCCTTTTGAGAGATCGATGCGACGTTCGATGTCGAGTGCCCCTGAAGCGTGTCCGCCGCCGTCACGACCGCCGCCGGGGCGAGAATCCAGCCGCACCGCCAGCCGGTCATGGAGTAGGCCTTCGACGCCGAACCGCAGAGCACCGCCCGATCGCGCATGCGGTCGGTCAACACCTTGACCAGATTGTGCGGCACGTTGTCGTAAATCAGCTTCTCGTAGCAGAGATCGACGATCACCCAGATCCCGCGCTTGGCCGCGGCGTCCGCAATGGCTGCCATGTTCTCTTCAGAGATCACGGCGCCGGTGGGATTCGCCGGCGAGTTGATGATGATCGCCTTCGTCCGCGGGGTGATGGCCGCGATGATCGCGTCGGGATGGATCGCGAACCCATCTTCGGCTTTTGTATGCACGATGACCGGAGTGGCATCGGCAAGCTTGATCTGCTCCGGAATCGTCGGCCAATACGGCGCGTGCGTAATCACCTCGTCGCCGGGGTTGTACAGCGTCATCGCGGCGTTGTACAGCGCCTGCTTGCCGCCGGCGGTGACGATGCACTCGGCTTCGGTGAACGCGACGCCATAGTCGCTTTTGTAGCGGGCGCAGATGGCCTGTTTCAAGTCGGGCATGCCCGCGGGTGGAGTGTATTTGGTGAAGTTCTGATCGATCGCCACTTTCGCGGCATCTTTTGCCGGCTGCGGGGTCGGGAAGTCGGGCTCGCCCGCCCCGAAGTCGACGACATCCACACCCTGGCGCTTCAGCTTGGCCGCTTCGCCCGCCACTTTCATCGTCGGCGACGTCGACACTCTGGACATTCGTTCCGCTAACATTGACTCACCCATGATTCACCTTAAGCAGTTGCTTTTCTTTTAAACGCCTTTCAACGATTTCCGGGACAAGGCCGTGCACCTGGCCGCCCAGCGAAAACACTTCTTTGATGAGCCGTGAACTGATGTAGGTGTACTGCTCGGCCGGCATCATGAAGACTGTTTCGATGTGCGGGCTCAGCCGCCGGTTCATCAACGCCATCTGGAACTCGCTCTCGAAGTCGGACACCGCGCGCAGGCCGCGGACGATGACGTCCGCATTCCGCTTTGCGATGTAGTCCACGAGCAGTCCGTCGAACGTATCCACCTCGACGTTGGGCCGCCCCTTGAACACGTCGCGCATGATCTCGACGCGCTCGTCGACCGTGAACAGCGGAGACTTCTCCACGTTGACCAGGATCGCGACGATGATCTTGTCGAACAGGTGTGTGCCCCGCTCGATGATATCGACGTGACCGTTGGTCACCGGATCGAACGACCCTGGATAGACGGCCGATTTCATTTTTTAGTCGCGGGCCCCTGCGCCCCGCGCCGCTGCGCGTCCAAAGTAGTGTCCGGCTTTAGCCGGACCAAACGTTCCTTTTTAGCCGGACACATAAAACGCCAGTGCGCTGTCTCCTGAAACCAAGTCCCGGGTCAGGCGCAGTCGGTCCACCTTTTCGGGTGCCGGCCGCCGGCGCGCATGCTCGAGCACGAGCGTTCCGCCGGGGGCAATCAGCGGCTCGGCCGCGGCAATCGAGACCATCAGATCGGGTTCGTCGTAGGGCGGATCGAGCACGGCCAGATCAAACGATCCGGCCGACAGTGACTGCGGCCCCCGGATAATAACATAGCGGTCCGTCACGCCGCAGTGACGCAGGTTCTGCTCGATTAACTTCATCGCGCGCACGTCGTTGTCCACGAACGTCACCTGCGCGGCGCCGCGGCTCAGGGCTTCGATCCCAATCGCTCCGGTGCCGGCATAGAAATCGAGCACCCGCGCACCAGCCACACGCGACGCCAGGACGTTGAACAGCGTCTCGCGCAGCTTGTCAGACGTCGGCCGGAGCCCGTCCCACGTCGGGGCCTTCAGTTTGCGCCCCTTGAGCTCACCGGAAATTATTCTCATTGAAATTCAACAGGAGCTCACGAGATCAGGAGTTTTGTTGCAAAAAATCTCCTGATCTTTTGATCTCCTGTTTAGGCTTCGTGTTTTTCGTGTCTTCGTGGTTAGCCGATGTCCATCAGTCCAAATTTGCTCGGCCACGCAGCTTTCATCCGCTCGGCGAGCCGCGCGTCCGGTGTCTGCTCGCTGACATACCGCTGCGCTTCATCGCGCGCCTTCTCCATCAGCTCGTGGTCGCGCAGAAGATCCCCGGTGCGCAGCGTCGGCAGACCGGACTGACGTGTTCCAAAGAAATCCCCGGGGCCGCGCAGCTCGAGGTCGCGCTCGGCAATCTCGAATCCGTTCGTCGTGTCGGTCAGTGCCTGCAGCCGCGCCTTGCCTTGCTTCGAGATCGCGAACTGATACAGCAGGATGCAGTGAGACTGGTGCGCCCCACGGCCGACGCGCCCGCGAAGCTGGTGCAGCTGGGAAAGGCCGAAACGTTCCGCGTGTTCGATCACCATCACGGTTGCGTTCGACACGTCGATGCCGACTTCGATGACGGTGGTCGAAACGAGCACGTGAATCTCGCCCGCCGCAAACGCGCGCATCACGCGATCTTTCGCATCCTGCTTCATCTTCCCGTGCAGCAACGCGACGCGGTATTCAGGGAAGACGTCCTGCGCCAAGGTGTCCGCCATCTCCGTGGCGGCCTTCAGATCGACTTTCTCCGACTCCTCGATCAGCGGATAGACGACATAGGCCTGCCGTCCTTCCTCCAGCTGCGCCCGGACCAGCTCGTACACGTCGCTCCGCCGCGATTCCGGCTTCACTATCGTGCGGATCGGCCGTCTGCCGGGAGGCATGTCGCGGATGACAGACACGTCGAGATCGCCATACACCGTCAGCGCGAGTGTGCGCGGAATCGGCGTGGCGGTCATCACCAGCACGTCCGGCAGCAGGCCCTTCTCCCGGAGCGTCGCGCGCTGCACCACACCAAAGCGATGCTGTTCGTCGATGACCGCGAGGCCCAGCGATCGAAAATGCACTGTCCCCTGCACCAGTGCGTGCGTTCCGACGATCAGGTGGACGTCGCCCGACCCAAGGCGAGCGAGCAGGTCCCGCCGGCGGAGGCCGGTGGTAGCGCCGGTAATAATCTCGACCCGAAAGCGCGACGCCTCGAGCAGCTTGCGCAAACTGAGAAAGTGCTGCTCGGCGAGAATTTCCGTCGGCGCCATGAACGCCACTTGCAGCCCGTTTTCCATGGCCACAACCGCCGCGAGAAGCGCCACGATCGTCTTCCCCGCGCCGACGTCCCCCTGCAGCAGGCGGTTCATCGGCGCGGTCTTCTGCATGTCGTCGACGATTTCCTTCAAGGCGCTGCGCTGTCCCTCGGTCAGCTTGAACGGCAGGACGCGACGAGCCGATTCACGGACCCGATCGTCAACCTGAATCGTGCGGGGCTTTGACTTCGCGCACCGCCGCCCGCTTGCGCATCATCAGGCCCAGCTGAAACAGAAAAAATTCCTCGAAGATCACCCGGACCTGCGCCGGCGTTCTGAATGCGTTGAGTCGGTCGGCGGGAGTGCCCGCCGGCGGAAAGTGCGTTTCGATGAGGGCAGTACGCCGGTCGGGAAGCGCCAAACGCTCGCGCAGTTCGATGGGAAACGGATCGGGCAGGTCTTCCGGCATTCGAGACAACACGTCGAACACGAGCCGGCGCTGCATTTTCGGCGTCATCGAGCCGGCTTTTTCGTAGATCGGGACGATGCGCCCGGTATGCGTGGTCTGCGCCTCGTCCGCGTCGCCCGGCTCGGCGCCTTCGGCGGCGTCCATCACCTCATAGTCGGGATTGACGAGCTGGAGCTGCGGGCGCGCTTCTACGCCGCCGAAGAGAATGACGCGCACGTCGCGCTTGAGGATGTCCTGCAGGAACGACTGATTCATCCAGACAGCCAGAATCGACCCCGAGCTATCGCCGATGAGCGCCTCGAAGATCTTGAAACCCGGCCGGCGGGTGGTGCGCACTCTGCTGCTCTGCACACGCCCGCTGATGGACACCTGCTGGCCGGCTTTGAGGGTAGCGATCGGCTGCAGATGACCGCGATCTTCGTACCGCAGCGGAAATCGGTAAAGGAAGTCTTCGACCGTGGATAAACCGACACGCTGGAAATCCGCTGCGCGCCGCGGTCCAACGCCTTTCAGAAATTGAAGAGGAGTCTGCAGGTAGTCGGTGGACACCTACTGAACGACGATAGCCTGACCCTTTGCCAGCTGTATCTCGCGGATGCCTAACGGAAGCATGAATGGCTTGTCGATGGACACGCCGTTCGGCGCGGACGGAGACTTCGAATAATAGGTGACGATTTCCTGGAGCATCCACAGGGGTACGGGCACTCCTGAGATCGACGCCGACTCGAGGGCGAACGTTCCGACGCCGTTTCGCGTCTGCAGCACGCCGTTGACGGCGACAGGAACGGACCCGCTGAGGTAGTTGAACGGGTCGAGCATGCTCGTGGATTTGCGGCTCTCGCTCATGCGGGCGAGGTCCACTGTCGCGCTCCCCGAGATGCGATTTCCCTCCAGAAGGGACACCCACGGATCTGTCACTCCCGCCGGTAGCCGGTCGCCGAGCTCGAGGCGCAGGTACGAGTTCAGCTCCGCTTCTGAAATCGGTGTGTTGGCGGCCACCGCTCGTTCGCCGGGACTCTTGGTAAGCCGGTCGAGCTTGGCCTGAAGACTGGCGGCATCGCGGCGAGATACTGGCTCCGCGGCGGAGCCCGATGTCACCAGGACCGCGGTAAGAAGAAGTGAGAAACAGATACGTTTCATCGATATTCAGCTCAAATCAGAGGCGCTGTTTCGAGTGTAGCGCATCTTTGGGGGCCGGTCACGTTCGTCGCGATTCCACTGCCGGCCCGCGGTATGGCGTTTGCTCCATCTGCCGATACTCGAATAGCGCTACCACAAATTGGAGCGCTTGCAGACACCATGGCATTGAAACCAGTCCTCTCGCAGAATCTCACCGACCAGCAGAGGCTCGAGCGGCTCATGCAGCTATGCGAGGAGCTGCAGGAGGCTGTCGATCGGGCGGGCGATCATCGCCGGTTGCTGGAGCAGGTGAAGCAAACCGCCCAGGAGCTGCTGACTGATCAGGAGACGAAGCCCAAGCGCCGCCGGCGTAGCAAGTAGCATTTATTGACCTTCGCCTTTCTTTTGCGTATAGTGGCGCAACTGGAGGGCAATGACGTGCTCCCGCTTACAAAGCGACAACGCGAAATTCTGGACTACCTGCAAGACTTCATTCAGCAGCACGGGTATGCCCCAAGCCTCGAAGAGATCGGCCGCCGGTTTGGCCTCTCCTCCCTGGCGACGGTTCACAAACATCTGACCAATCTTCAGGAAAAGGGCTTCATCAAGCGAGCCTGGAACCGGAGCCGATCGGTGGAGATGATCCCCACCAATTCCGGTGGCCGGGCCGTGGACTTGCCGCTTCTGGGATATGTCGCGGCCGGATCGCCCATCGAAGCCGTGGCGACCAACGAAACCATCGCCGTTCCGGAAGACCTCGTGGGACGGCGCGATACCTACGTCCTCCGCGTGCGCGGCAATTCGATGATCGACGAACAGATCTGCGACGGCGACTTCGTCATCGTCGAAGATCGGAAAACGGCGCAGAATGGCGAGACCGTCGTCGCGCTGCTCAGCGGCTCCGACGTCACGCTCAAGAAGCTCTATCGCGAAAACGGTCGCGTCCGGCTGCAGCCGGCCAATCCGACAATGCAGCCGATCTACGTCGATCCGGAACAGCTCCAGGTGCAGGGCGTCGTCGTCGGGGTCATGCGAAAGTATTGAGATGCCTGAATCGAAGCAAATCAACTTCACGATCGTTCCCGACGAAACTTCGGACTCACCTCGCACCTACGCAAATTTTTGTGCCGTCAATCACACGCCGTTCGATTTCACGCTGACGTTCTGCGAAATGGCACCGCTGTCTGAAAAAGACATCCGCGCGGCTGAGTCCGAGCACGTCGTCCGGGCGGCCGTAAAGTCGCGCGTCGTGCTGCCGGTGCAGGTGGTGGCGACGCTCATCGCCGCACTGCAGGAACAGCTGCGCATCTACACTGAGTCGGCGGGAAACACGGGTAGTGGGCCGGTCCACTAAGAGCAAGACACCGAAGACCAGGGCGGCGCGCGGGGCCGGCCGTGCCCTGCCAGTCATCCGGAAGCTGTACGAACAGCATCCAGGTGCCGACACCGAGCTCGATTACCAGAATCCATTTCAGCTGCTGGCGGCAACCATTCTGTCGGCGCAGTCCACAGACGCCGGCGTCAACCGCGTCACACCCGCGCTCTTCAAGCGGTATCCCGACGCGTCCTCGCTCGCGAAGGCCAAACCGGAAGAACTCGAACGGCTCATACACTCGACGGGATTTTTCCGCTCGAAGGCGCGATCGCTCATGGGGATGGCCGCGGCGCTCGTGGACAACCATGGCGGCGACGTTCCCACCACGATGGAGGCGCTTGTCGAGCTCCCCGGCGTCGGACGAAAGACGGCAAACGTCGTCCTGGGCCATGCGCTCGGTGTTCCCGGATTGCCCGTCGATCGGCACGTCCTGCGCGTCTCCAATCGGATTGGTATTGCCGACTCCGAAGATGCGGTAGAGGTGGAGCAACAACTCACGTCTGCCCTGCCGCCATCAGAATGGACGAAAGCGTCTGACACGCTCATTCTTCACGGACGCCGTATCTGCAAGCCCAAGCCGCTCTGCCAGGAGTGTGTGGTGCGCGATGATTGTGATTTTTACCGGCGGAAATCGTGATGAGGTCCGGCTTTAGCCGGACCTCCATCGCATGCGTACCAGGAAACGATTCGGCCAGCACTTTCTGGAGCCTGTATGGGCGGACAAGGTGGTGGACGCGATCGCGCCGCTTCCTGAAGACGTCTTCCTCGAGATCGGGCCAGGGCCGGGGGTCCTAACGCTTCGTCTGGCGCCTCGCGTGTCGCGACTGACCGCCGTTGAGCTCGACCGCGATCTGATCGCCGCGCTCGGACCCGAACTACCCTCCAACGCAACGATCGTTTCCGGCAACGTGCTCGAGCTCGACCTGCGCGAGATCCTGCCGGAGAGCGGACCAATCCGCGTCGCCGGCAATCTTCCCTACAACATCTCTTCTCCGATCCTGTTTCGCGTGCTCGAGCTGGCGTCGCGGCGCCCGGTAACTGACGCCACGTTCATGCTCCAGAGAGAAGTAGCGGACCGCATCGTCGCGAGGCCGGGGACGCGGGAATACGGTGTCCTGAGTGTGCTGACGCAGTGGCACGCCGACGTGTCCCGGCTGCTCGCGATCCCCCCTGGCGCTTTCCGGCCGCCTCCCGACGTGCGCTCCGCGCTCATTCGGATGCGCTTTCGGCCTTCCCTGTTTCCCCTGAAAGATCCCGCTCTGTTCGAACGCATGGTGCGAAGCGTCTTCACCCAGCGCCGCAAAACGCTGGCGAATGCCCTAGCACCTTTCGCTGCAACGGTGGGGGCCCAAAGCACGGCGGCGCTCACCTCGGCAGCCATCGACCCGCGCAGGAGGCCGGAGACGCTGGAGGTTATTGAAATGGCTAGACTTGCCGACATCCTGGCTGCCGAAAAAACGTAACTCTGTGTTATCCTTTCCGCCTCTCCTCAGGCGGCGCCCAGCAGCCTGGTCACGTGGTCGCGCTTAGCGGCGCATCGCACTAACGATCGACAGCGGTCATCCACGGCCGAGAGGCGACGCGTGGACCGCCAGACCCATCTCTTGACGTATGGCTCCAGCGATACAAGTTGTCCCGCTCGGCGGGCTCGGCGAATTCGGGATGAACTCGATGGCGGTGTCCACCGATCGAACGACGCTCGTCATCGACGCCGGCGTGATGTTCGCGGGACCGGAGCTTCCCGGCGTCGATTTGCTGATTCCGGATCTGACCTATCTGCAGCAGTGCCAGCCTCGCCCGTCCGCGCTGCTGCTGACGCATGGTCACGAAGATCACATCGGCGGCGTCCCGTATGTGTGGCCGCTGATCGAAGGACCGGTGTACGGCACGCCGCTGACGCTTGCGCTCGTGCGACCGAAGCTCGAGGAGCACGGCATCGATCCCGGCGATCGGCTGGTGCCAGTCCAGCCGCGTCAGCGCGTTCAGATCGGCGATTGCGAGGTCGAGTTCCTGCGGGTGACGCACAGCATGCCCGATTGCGTCGCGATCGCGATTCATACGCCTGCTGGAACCATCGTGCACACGGGCGACTTCAAGATCGATCAGACGCCGATCGACGGCCAGCATTTCGACGTGCACCGTTTCGCGGAGCTCGGGAGCGCCGGGGTCATCGCGCTGTTTGCCGACAGCACGAACATCGATCGCAAGGGGTTCACAGGCTCCGAGCTCGAAGTGAAAGACGCCTTCGAGGAGATTTTCACGACATCCACGGGCAAGCTGCTGGTCACGGCGTTCGCGTCCAGCGTGTACCGCATGCAGATTCTGGTCGACCTCGCGGTGCAGTTCGATCGGCGCGTGGTGTTTGCGGGTCGCGGGATGCTGCAGATGTCAGATGCCGCGCAGCGGCTCGGATATCTCAGATTGCCGGCGGGATCGGTGATACGCGACAGCGACATCGATTCGCTGCCGCCGTCGAAGGTGCTCTGCATGGCCACCGGGTCGCAGGGGGAACCGTTCGCGGCGATGTCGCGCATCGCCATCGACGATCACCGCCACGTGAAAGTGGGACCGGACGATACCGTGGTCTTCTCGGCCCGTGCGATCCCCGGTAACGAAAGGGCGATCGGCCACGTCATGAACCATCTGGCGCGCCGGGGCACGGAAGTGATTTACGAGGGCATCAAACATGTGCACGTGTCCGGGCACGGCAGCGAGGAGGAGCTGAAGCTGATGCTTACGCTCGTGAAGCCCCGCTACTTCGTGCCGATTCACGGCGAGTACCGGCAGCTGTCGCAGCACGCGCGCATCGCCGAGCGCGTGTTCGCCGGCGCCATACCCCAAGTAAAGGTCATGCTCATCGAAAACGGCGACATCGTCCGATTCGACGAGCACGGGGCGACCATGGCCGGAAAGGCGCCCGTGGGCCGCGTGCTGATCGACGCCTCTGGCGCGGGCGAGGTGATCGACGAAGTCCTTCGCGATCGGCGCCACCTCGCCGAAGATGGCGTCGTCGTGCCGGTCGTCGCGATCAACAAACAGACGGGAGCCATCGAAGGCGATCCAGACGTGGTCAGCCGGGGTCTCGTCCAGGATGCTGGCGGCGCCGAGTTGCTGCGCGAGGGCTTGAAACTGGTGGCCGACGTCATTCATGGAGCAAGCGTTGAAGAACGCACCGATCAGGGCCTCATCAAGGAGAAAATTCGCGTCGAGCTACGACGCTTCATCAGGAAGCGTTCGGGCCGCCGGCCGCTCATCGTCCCGGTCATCATGGAGGTCTAGCGTGGCACGATCGACGCTTGCGCGCCGCGTCAGCGAATTCGTCGGCGTCGCGCTCTTCGGCGCGGCGCTGATCTGGCTCATCGCGCTCGCGACCTACGAGCCGACCGATCCGGTCTGGTTCTTCAGCGCGGGGTCCGGCGCGCAGCCGGTCAACTTCGCCGGCCGCGTCGGCGCGTTCCTTGCGGAGCTGTCGTTTCAGCTCATGGGCTTCGCGTCGTACCTTATTCCCGCGGTGATGGTCGTGCTCGGCTGGCACAAATTCTGGTGCCGCGACGTCGACGCGCAATACACCAAAGTGGTCGGCGCGGGTCTGCTGTTCGGCTGTCTCAGCGCGCTGCTGAGCCTCTCGTTCGGCAGTGTGGAGGTGGACGGCAAATCTTTCCGCTCGGGAGGGTACCTGGGTGAATGGCTCGCGGCCTCGATGGCCGAGTACCCTGAACCGCACCGGGTCGATCATCGTCATTCTCACACTGCTGTTTCTCGCCGTGATGTTATCGACGCAGTTCTCCCTTGGCAGAATGTTCTCGTCGGCGTCTGCGGTGAGCCGATCCGGCAGCTCGCGTCTTTTCGGCAAGCTCCGGGGCTGGATGGACGAGCGGCGCCGCGCGCGCCAGCGGAAGGCGCTGCTCGAAAAGCAGGGAAAGAAGCCCGATGTGGTGCCCGCCGTCGCCGCGGTGAAAAGGTCCGTCGAGGCCCCTCCGGTCCGCGCCGCTGCGAAGGAAGAAGACGACGTGCCGCCGGTCGACGAGCGCCGTCCGCACGTGACCAAGCGGCTCAAACCGTTGGAAAATCCGCCGCTGCCGCTGCCCGATCCCGAGCCGCGCGCGCCACGCCGCATCGGCGCCTTCACGATCCCGCCGTTGTCGTTGCTCGACGCTCCGAAAGCCGAGAGAAAAATCGACGAACGTGAGCTCATGGAAGGCGCGCGCCTGCTCGAAGAGAAATGCCGCGAGTTCGCCGTCGAAGGCGCGGTCGCGCAGATTCATCCGGGACCGGTTGTCACGACGTTCGAATTCAAACCGGACGCCGGCGTGAAGTACGGAAAGATCACCGGGCTCGCCGACGATCTGTGCCTCGCGATGCAGGCCGAGTCGGTGCTGATCGATCGCATTCCCGGAAAATCGACCGTCGGCATCCAGATCCCGAACCACACGCGGGAGCAGATTTCCCTTCGCGAGCTGCTGCAGTCGGAGGCGTACCAACGCTCGGGGTCGAAGCTGACACTCGCGCTCGGAAAGACCATCCATGGCGAGCCGTACATGACCGACCTCGCCCACATGCCTCACCTGCTCATCGCGGGCTCGACCGGAACGGGCAAGTCGGTCGCCATTAACTCGATGCTGTCGAGCATTCTCTTCCGCGCGACGCCGGAAGAGGTCCGGCTGATCATGATCGATCCGAAGCGGGTCGAGCTCGGGATGTACGAAGACATCCCTCACCTCATGACGCCCGTCGTCGTCGATCCGAAGCTTGCGGTCAACGCCCTGCGCTGGGCGGTCAAGGAGATGGAGGAGCGGTACAAGAAGCTCGCTGCCGCCGGCGTCCGTAACATCGAACAGTTCAACCGCAACGCCGCGCACATGGCGAAGGAGAAATCGCCGGACGAAGAGCTCCTCTTGCCTCTCCCCTACATCGTCGTCGTCATCGACGAGCTGGCGGATTTGATGATGGTGGCGCGCGGCGACGTCGAAGAATCCATCGCGCGGCTCGCGCAGATGGCGCGCGCGGTCGGCGTCCATCTCCTGCTGGCGACGCAGCGCCCGTCGGTCGACGTCATCACCGGCCTCATCAAAGCCAACCTGCCGTCGCGCATCTCGTTCCGCGTGCAGTCGAAGACCGACTCGCGGACGATTCTCGACGGCAACGGCGCGGAGCAGCTGCTCGGGCGCGGCGACATGCTCTTCATGCCCCCGGGGTCGTCGCGCGCCGTGCGCCTGCACGGCCCGTACATCTCGGAACAGGAAAGCGCGCGGCTCGCAAGCTTTCTGCGAAAACAGGGCAAGCCCGTTTACAACACAGCCATTACGGCCGAGGAGAAGAAGCTCGACGGCGGTATCGAGATGGAAAAGGACGACCTGTACGACGAAGCCTCGCGGATCGTCGTCTCGAGCGGCCAGGCGTCGATTTCGTATCTTCAGCGGCGCCTTCGTATCGGCTTCAGCCGCGCGGCCAGGCTGGTCGACATGATGGAACTGGACGGGCTCGTCTCCCCCGGCGTTGGCGGCAAGCCGCGGGAAGTGCTCGTGGATAAAAGCTATTTCGACGAGGTTGATGCGCAGCTTCGGTAAACGTCTTGCCGGCGCTCTTGTCCTGCTTGCGTGCGCTTCGAGCGCCGCGGCGCAGACGACTGCCTCGCCGGCGGAACAACCGGCCGTGAGAACGGCTGCTGGCGCTCGTTATGAGGCGCTGCAGGAACAGGAACTGCTCGTCTCGACCTCCGCCGCATCCGGACCGGACGATTTCCGGTTCGTCATCAACAATTACTGGAGCTTCGTCCGGCGGCATCCGTCGAGCGGCTACGCGGACAACGCGCTGTGGCAGGCGGCGAGCCTGTCGCGCGAAGCGTTGCGTCGCTTCAACCAGGAACGCGATCGGTATCGCGCGGTGCAGTTGTTCCAATGGCTGCGCGACCAGTATCCGCACAGCCCGCTCCGTGCGGACGCATCTGCAGAGATCGAACAGATTCAGGCCGGTCCCGCCGCGGCCGTCGCTCCGGACTCGACCATCCGCGCCGTGTACCGTGAGGTGCTGCCGGAGGTCGTGCGCATCACCGTCGAGCTCGACAAGGAAGTGCCGTTCTATCAGGAGCGCATCGACGGACCGTCTCGCCTGTTCTTCGATCTGAAGGGCACGAACACGGTTCCCGCGCTGGTCGATGCGATGTTCCGCTACGACTCGGACGTGGTGCGGCACATCCGTCTCGGGAGGCATCCCAACAGCACTACCCGCATCGTGCTGGACCTGGAGAACGTGGCGCGCTACAGCGTTTTCACGCTTTACACACCGTATCGCATCGTCATTGATGCGGAGCGGGCTCCGGGAGCGCGTTTCACGCCGTCGAAGGACACGGAGACTGCGGGGACGATTGCTGTCGCGCCACAGAAACCGCGCCCGGTTGCTGGCTCCACCGCTACCTCCAGCAAGCCGCTGTCCCCCGCTGCACGTGTCGCTCCGGTTACGCCGATCGCGTCTTCCGCACCCGTGATACCACGCGCACCGGTGGCAGTGCCTGCAACCAGTACTGCGAGCATTCCCGCGGGCTCCGCCGCACCTGTCGTGCCGAGCACACCCTTGCCGCCGTCTGCCAACAAAGGCGGGTCGTTTTCGGTGGCACGGCAGCTTGGCCTCGGCGTGTCAAAGATCGTCATCGATCCCGGTCATGGCGGCCACGACCCTGGTGCGTCGTCCTTTGGCGCGACCGAGGCGGACCTCGTGCTCGACGTCGCGCTCCGTCTCGAAAAGCTGTTGAAGCAGGCAAGCGTAGAGGTGATCCTCACGCGCCGGACCAATGACTTCGTATCCCTCGAAGAACGGACGGAAATGGCCAACCGCGAATCGGCGGATCTTTTCCTGTCGATCCATGCCAACGCCAGCGCGAACCCAGCCGCGCAGGGTGTGGAAACCTATTTCCTGAACTTTGCCTTGAATCCGCAGGCCGAAGCGGTCGCCGCGCGCGAGAACGCCGCGTCGGAAAAAACGATGAACAGCCTGCCGGGAATCCTCAAGGCGATCACCCTGAACAACAAGCTGAACGAGTCGCGCGAGTTCGCGTCGAGCATTCAGCGCGCGCTGGTGCGCGGCCTGCGCCCCGGCAACAAGGCGCTGAAGGACCTGGGAGTGAAACAGGCGCCCTTCATGGTTCTGATTGGCGCAGCCATGCCGAGCGTGCTCGCGGAGATTTCGTTCGTGACCAACCAGGAGGAAGCCCGTCTATTGAAAACTCCCGCCTACCGCGACCGAATAGCCGCTTCCCTGCTCGCCGGAATTCTGCGCTACCAGCAATCTCTCAAGAAGGTCGAACGGGTGGCGCTCGAATCTAAACACTAGGAACTAAGAACCAAGATCTGAATCACACCGCGCGCCCGTCAGTTGGCGAGCAGCTTCTCAATCTCATCCATTACTCGATTCATCTTCGCTATGGTCAGCTCGAGCGGCCTGTCGGTCGTCATGTCGATGCCGGCATCCCTGAGCAGGTCGATCGGATGTTTCGATCCGCCCGCGGACAGGAATTGAATGTATCGCTTCGTCGCCGCGTCGGCGGCAGCGCCTGGGGTGAGCACTCCTTCAGAGAGCGCCGTTGCGGCGGTGAAAGATGTCGCGTACTGAAAGACGTAGTAGCTGCTGTAGAAGTGCGGCACGAAGCTCCATTCGTGCTGAATGTAGTCGTCTACGACGCAGACACCCTGGTCGTGGCCGTAATACTTCTTGGTGATGTCGAAGTACAGCTTCGCGATCGAGTCGCCGGTGAGCGGCCGTCCCTGGTGCGCCATTTCATGAACGCGGAGCTCGAAGTCGGCAAACTGCGTCTGCCGGAAGACCGTCGACTTGAGCGTCTCGAGGTAATTTCCGAGAATGGCGATGCGGGTATCCTTGTCCTTCACCCGCTTGAGCATGTAGTCGAGCAGCAGATCTTCGTTGAACTGCGACGCCACCTCGGCGACGAACGTGTGATAGCCCGCCAGCTGGAATGGCTGCGACCTGTTCGAGTGGTAACTGTGCATCGCGTGGCCGAGCTCGTGCGCGACGGTGGACATGTCGTAGTACTTGCCGTTGTAGTTGATCAGCGTATAAGGATGGACGTCATAGGCGCCGCCTGTGGCGTATGCGCCGGAACGTTTCCCTTCGTTCGGCAACAGATCGATCCACCGCTCCGTAAACGCGCGGTTGATGGCCGCCACGTAATCGGAACCCAACGGCGCGACGGCGGCGGCGATGTTGGCCTGGGTCTCCTCGGGCGTATAGCTGAGGTCCACTGAGCCTACGAGGGGCGCGTACAGATCGTAATAATGCAGCGTGTCGACGCCCATCATGCGCTTGCGGAGCCTGAGATACCTGTGGAACGACGGCAGGCTGCGGTTGACTCCCTCGATGAGTCGCGAATACACGCTGAGGGGAATATTCGACGCATCGAGCCGGGCAGCGAGGTCGGATTCGTAGTTGCGCGCCTTGGCGTAAAACTGGCTGGCGCGCACGGAGCCGCTCAGCGTCGATCCAAGCGTCTGGCTGAACTTCCCCAGTGCACCGAAATACGCGGACATCGCAGCCTCGCGATCGGCGCGATTCCGGGACTGCCGGACCAACGCAAACGTCTGCTGATCCAGCTTCACCGGGCGGCCGTCGCTGAGGGTGATCGTCGGATACGGAAACTCCGCGTTGAGCAGCAGGCCGCTGGTGGTGGACGAAGCGCCGGCGACTGGCGAGACACTGGCCAGTATCCGTTCTTCCGCCTCGCTCAACGTGTGCGGAGCGCGGCGCAGAATTTCGTCGATGTAAAAGCGGTATGACGCGAGGCGGGGCTCGGCTGTGAGAAATTGCGCGAGCTTCGGGGCGCCGATTTGAAGGATCTCCGGTTCGACGAACGCGACCTCCGAGCCGAACGACGCGCCTATCAACGACATCTCCTGGCGCATACCCTGATGCTCGGCATGCCGTGTATCTTCATCAGCGCGCAGGAGCGTGTACGTCCCCAGCCGGCTCATGGTCTTTCTGAGCGCCGTGATGGCCTCGAGCGCGTCAGCGAGCGCCGCGGGCGAACGGCCGAGCGTGTCCTTGAAACGTCGAACGCCGGGAATCTCTTTTTCGAGCTGATCTTTTGCCGCACGCCACGCATCCCCCGATGCGTAGATCGGCGTCAGGTCCCACTTGTATTGTTCGGGAATGCTGGCGCGATCGCGCTGCTGAGCCAGCGCACCCGCGCTCAGCACAACGACAGCAACGACAACGGCAAGACGCTGCAGCATTCCTACCCCTCGATGGACCGTGCTGTACAATCGTCCGATGCAGGCTCCAAGCCCGCCCATCATAGTGAAAATCGTCGAGGAAAACGAAATCGCCGGGCTCGGCAACGTCATGATGGAAGCGATCGGCCTCACCGGCGTCATTGCCATCGGCGCGCTGCTATTCGGCCTCGTCCTGGCGACGATCATCATCGGCTACCGAAAGATCCACGCGCGCCTGCATCCCGAGGAAGACGCGCAAACGCAGCCGTTGGGACTGACGCCGACGGAGATAGCGCCGCAAGATTTTCAAACTAGAATCTAACAACCACAGAGCGCACAGAGTTCACAGAGAAGAAATCACGTTTTCTCTGTGGTCTGTGTGTCCTCTGTGGTCAGTTCCAGTCACGCATCCGCCTGGCCACTTCGATCAAGGTCCGCACTCCGACTCCAGTCGGCCCTTTGGGCATGAACGGCTTGTTCTCCTCGGCCCAGGAGGTGCCCGCAATGTCCAGGTGGACCCATGGGAGGCCGCCGGTGAACTCCTTCAGGAACAGCGCGGCGGTGATGGCGCCGCCGGGACGGCCGCCCGTGTTGATCATGTCCGCGATTTCACTTCGCAGCTGATCCTTGTATTCATCGAACAGCGGCAGTTGCCAGCAGCGATCGCCGGCGTGTTCTGCCGCGGCGCCAACCTGCTCCACGAACGTCTGCGGCGTGCCGAAGAGGCCACTGGCGATCTTGCCGAGCGCGACGCTGATCGCGCCGGTGAGCGTGGCGATGTCGATCAAGTGTGTTGCGCCCAGCTTCTGCGCGTACCACAGCCCGTCTCCAAGAATGAGCCGACCTTCGGCGTCGGTATTGACGACTTCGACGGTCTTGCCCGACGCGCTCTTCAGCACGTCCCCGGGTCGCAGCGCGCGGCCGCCCGGCATGTTCTCGGCAATCGGGATGACCCCGACCACGCGGAGCGGTGTCTTCAACTCGGCAATCGCGCGAATGGCGCAGGCGACGGCCGCTCCTCCCGCCATGTCGTCTTTCATGCGATCCATGTCCGCCGCGGGCTTGATGGAGATTCCGCCCGTGTCGAACGTGATGCCCTTCCCCACTAGACCGAGGACGGGTGTGTCCGGAGCCCCGGCCGGCTCGTAGCGGATCGCCACCAGGCGCGGCCCGTCCGCGCTCGCGCGGCCGACGCCGAGCAGCATGCCCATGCCGAGCCGCTCGAGATCCTCTTGCTCGAGCACCTCCACTGCAAGACCGCCGCGACGGGCAATGTCGCGCAGCCGCTCGCTGAACACCGAAGGCGTCAGCGCGTTCCCGGGCTCGTTGTCGAGCGCGCGGGCGAGGTTGCAGTGCTCGCCAATCACTCGCCCTCGTTTCGCGGCCTCCGAGATTGAGGGTGATGCGTCGGGGACAAGGATCGCCAGTCGCTGCAGGTCGAACGGTTCGTAGCCCGCGGTCTTGTAGCGCCCGCTGTCGAACTCCGCGAGCGTCAACCCCTCGGCAATCGCTTGAACCATGTCCGCCGAGGCCAGGGCGCCATCCGCCACCACCGTCAGGCGAGGGATCTTCTTCTGCCGTGCGAGCAATGCCACAGCCGTCGCAGAGCGCCGGACGCGATCGATGGTGAAGTCAGACTGTTGCCCGAGACCCATCACGGCAAGGCGCCGGGGTCTGAACGCGGAGTCAGTAATCGGCGTGAGGAAATGCTCGAACAGCTTGCCGCTGAACTCCTTGGTTTCCACGGCTCGTTCCAGCTCGCGCCCCGTCGGCGCCGACCAGTGCCCAAGCGCGGGGAGCTGTTCTTCGAATGCAGAGACGATTACAAGATCTGTATCAGCGGAACGCGGATCACCCGTAAGTACATCCATCAGCTTGGATTTTTGTCCATTCGTCATTTTTGTCGAGGGGCGTTGATGCCAGCCAAGGCCATTATGCATGCTTGCCCTTGGGAATGGCGCTGTGTACGATCATCATCCATGGTTCGCCCTCCTGTAACCGCTACGTTGTGCGCCGGTGTATTGCTGCTTGCCGCAGTCATGTACCCCGTTCGGGCGCAGGAGGAGAAGAAAGACGCCAAACGCCCTTCGCTGTCGCTCAAGGCGACCCCGGGGACGGGAATGGTGCCGGTGCGGGTCTCCGCAACTGCCGAGTTCAAGGGCGGCGACGACGACTTTCAGGACTACTACTGTCCTGCGTTTGAGTGGAACTGGGGAGATGGCACCGTCTCGGAACAGTCCAACGATTGCGAGCCGTACGAGTCAGGCGTGTCATTGATCCGGCGGCGCTATACCGGGTCGCATACCTACAAACGTGCCGGAGCCTTCCGCATCGTCTTTCGACTGAAGCACCGTGACAAGGTGCTGACCTCGCAGACGACAATGGTCAGGCTGCTTGGCGGAGGGTTCTGACCCTCTTCGCTGTTAGAGCTTAGAGCGAAGAGCTGAGAGCTAAGGGTTCCGGGCGCCCTCCTTCGAATCGATAGGCACGCACTTCGTCGTTCAGCAGCGACACAATCACATACACGAACTCCGGGCCGCTGTTTGCCTCGGCAATATCGGTCGGTGACGGCACAGGCTCGCTTGCCGGATGTGAATGATAAGCGCCAATCACGTCCAGTCCTTCCGCTCGTGCGGCTCTGACGGCTCTGAAGTGATCTTCGGGATGAACGAGGTATCGCGTCGCTTCCGGGGCGATGTTTCTTGCGCGCTCGCTCCGCGCGATGCTTCCCACGGTGCCGAGCAACAGACCGCAGCACTCGCGCGGCGCTTCGGCCCGGGCATGCGCCCGCAGCTCGGCAAGTACCTCGGCGGGTATGCCAATGGGGTCAGACCCCATTTACTCGCCGGAGACGAGCGTCCCGCGCCAGAGATTGGCGGATTCGAACACGTCCTCGACTGATTCCCCCGTTTTCAGATCCCTGCGCAATTCCTGCAGCACGGCGATGAGGGCGTCGAGTGCGTCACCGATTTCGTCGGCATTGGTCGCGCAGACTTCTTTCCAGATGTCAGCCGGGCTCGACGCGAGACGAGTCGTATCGTGCAGGCCGCGCCCGCTGAGTGACAGGCCCTCGCGTCCCACGGCATTGCCGACGACGTGCATCAGGGCGCTGACGGTGAGTTGCGGAAGGTGGCTGATGAAGGCGAGCAGGCGATCGTGTGTCTCGGCGGAAAGCGTCTGGGGAACCGCGCCAAGGCCGGCGGCAAACGCGTTGAGCTTCTCCATCACCGCCGGGTCGTGCCCGCCGCCCGGAGTAAAGAGCCACGGCCGCCCCGAAAACAAGTCGGGACGCGCATGTTCGATTCCGCCGCGCGCGGCCCCGCCCAGGGGATGCCCGCCGACGAACGTAAATCGGCTGGGCAGCGACGCGGCAGCAGCCATCATCTCGCGCTTCGTGCTTCCCGTATCGGTGATGACCGCGCTGCCTGTGATGTTCTCGGGAATCTCGCGCATCACTTCGAGATTCTGCTGAACCGGAGCAGCGAGGATCACGAGATCCACGTCGGCCAGCACGACCGGATCGTCCGCCGCAACATCCACGGCATGCAGCACCATCGCACGCTCCAGGACGTCTTTTCGATCCACGCCGATAACGAGCGCGGCCGGCCAGATCTCCCGCGCGGCAAGGGCAATCGATCCGCCAATCAAACCCAACCCGACGATGCCGACGCGCTGGAAAATGGGCGTTTGACCAAGATTGCGCCCCGGCTGCAACATCGGCAGCTGCTTCCCCTCAGACACTAAGCCCTCAGCCCTGAGCTCTCAGCCCTCTTCACCGGCCCCATCCCCGCTTCACCACCGGCTCCACGCAAATGCTCCGTCCGATTGCGGGAGCGATGATGCGAAGCTCGGCCATCACACGATCGAACTGCGCCGGGAACATCGACTGCGCGCCGTCGCTCAATGCTTTGTCGGGATTCGAATGGACTTCGACGATGATGCCGTCGGCCCCTGCGGCAACCGATGCCCTCGCCATCGCGGCAACCTTGTTCCGTTTGCCCGTCGCGTGGCTCGGGTCGGTGATGATCGGAAGGTGGCTCAGCTTCTTGACGACCGGGATCGCCGAGATGTCGAGCGTGTTGCGTGTGTAGCTCTCGAACGTGCGGATGCCGCGCTCGCAGAGAATCACGTCGTTGTTGCCGCCGGCGAGCACATATTCGGCCGACAGCAGCCACTCTTCGATCGTCGCCGCGATGCCGCGCTTCAGCAGCACGGGCTTGCGCGTCCGACCGAGCTCGCGGAGCAGCGTGAAGTTCTGCATGTTGCGCGCGCCAACCTGATAGATGTCGGAGTAGCGTCCGACGACGTCGATCTGGCTGACGTCCATGACCTCTGACACCAGCTTCATGTTGTGCTGGTCCGCCGCCGCGCGGAGCATGCGCAAACCCTCTTCGCCGAGGCCCTGAAAGCTATAGGGAGAGCTGCGCGGCTTGAAGGCGCCGCCGCGAAGAACCTTCGCACCAGCCTTTTTGACGGCGGCGGCCGTCGTGAACACCTGCTCTTCGGTTTCCGCCGAGCACGGTCCAGCCATGACGATGACTTCGTCGCCGCCGATGCGGACGTCGTCGATGACGACGACGGTGCCCTCCGGCTTGAAGGTACGGCTTGCCAGTTTGTACGGCTCGGTGATGCGAAGCACCTCGTGCACGCCGTCCATGACTTCGATCAATGCGGGATCCACTTTGTGCGCTCCTACCACACCGAGCACGGTGCGATTGACGCCCGTCGATCGGTGCACATCCATGCCTGCGTCCACCAGCGAGGCCACGACTTTTTCAATCTGCGCCTCTGTAGCGCGCTCTTCCATCACCACTACCATGGCTATCGATCCTCCACTTTGCCCGCTTGCCCCGCCGTAGCGTCTCCGCGAAGGGGGGCCGGGTTATGAGCTGTCGCGCGCTCGATGCGCCGCGCTTCGTCGATGATCCGTTCGAACACCCTTGCTATCGCGTCCCCTTCCAGGGGGCTGCCCGTCTGTTTGCCGTGCGTGCGCACGTGGTGCAGCACCTGCGCCTCGCGGTCGGGCTGGTACACCTCGAGCCCGAGAGTCTGCTTCAACTTGCCGATCTCGAGCGCGCAGTGCGCGCGCTCGTTCAGCAGCTCCACCAGCCGTTCATCGAGCTGATCGATCCGCTGTCTAAGCTCGTCGATGGTCATCAGCGATGTGCACCGTCGCTGGCGTCACCTTTGAGCCAGCGAACATAAGATTCTACCCTTTCAACCAGTTCCGGGCTCTTTCCGGCCTCCGCAATCACCCCCACGAGCCCGCTCCCGACGACCGCCGCATCGGCGAACTCTCCGATCTTCCGCACGTGTTCTGGCGAGGAGATTCCGAAGCCGAGCGCCACGGGCAACGCCGATGCCGCGCGTATTCGCGAGGCGAGCGCCTCCGCTCCATCGGCCACCGTCGTACGGGTCCCGGTCACGCCGAGCCTGGAGATGCCATACAAAAACCCGCGGCCGAGCCGCGCCGCCTCTTTCATGCGCGTGTCGGTGGTCGTCGGGCTCAACAGAAAAATCATGTCGATGTCCCGGGCCGCCATCGCATCGCGGAACGTTCCGGCTTCCTCAATCGGAAGATCCAGCACCAGTACACCGTCGACGCCGGCCGCGCGCGCGCGATCGGCAAACGCGTCCACCCCAAGCCTGAGCACCGGATTCGCATACGTGAAAAGCACGATCGGCGCCTTGATCTTCGGCCGCACACGCTCCACGAGATCGAGCACGTTCCTGGCGGTCGTGCCAGCCGCCAGCGCGCGCTCCGTCGCACGCTGAATCACTGGGCCATCCGCGAGCGGCTCGGAAAACGGGATACCGACTTCCATCACGTCGGCACCGGCCCGATCGAGGGCATACAGAATATCGGCCGATCGCGCGAGGTCGGGGTCGCCCGCCGTCACATACGTCACGAGTCCTGTACGTCGTTCTTCCCTCAATTTCCGGAACGTGGTTTCAATTCTAGATGTCACTGTTCGCCCCGTCCGTCGCCGAGACCGTATGAACATCTTTGTCGCCCCGGCCGGACAAATTGATCAGAATCTGCGCGTCCGGCCCGAGCTCCTGCGCAAGCGTGCACGCGTATGCGACCGCGTGAGCCGACTCCAGCGCCGGAATGATGCCTTCCGTGCGTGCCAGCTCGCGAAAGGCGGCGAGCGCATCGTTGTCGCCGACCCACGAATATTCCGTACGGCCCATGTCTTTGAGCCACGCATGCTCGGGGCCGACGGCGGCGTAGTCGAGGCCGGCCGAGATCGAGTGCGTGAGCTCGATGTTGCCGTTATCGTCCTGCAGGACGTAGGTTCGCGTCCCCTGAAGAACGCCGGCAAGGCCTGTTGCGAATCTGGCAGCATGGCGGCCAGCCGAAAGCGCCTCGCCGCCCGCTTCCACGCCAACGAGACGCACGGATGTGTCGGCGACGAACGCGTCAAAGATGCCCAGAGCGTTGCTTCCGCCTCCGACGCATGCGACCACGGCATCGGGCAGCCGTCCGTTCATCGCGTAATACTGCTCGCGCGCTTCGCGGCCGATCACCGACTGAAATTCCCTGACCATCAGCGGATATGGATGAGGGCCAAGCACGGAGCCGAGCAGATAATAGCTGTCGGTGACGTTGGTGACCCAGTCGCGCATTGCCTCGTTGATCGCGTCTTTCAGGGTCCGGCTGCCGGCAGTGACGCCGCGCACCGTCGCGCCGAGCAAGCGCATCCGGACGACGTTGAGCGCCTGCCGCGCCATGTCGTCGGTGCCCATATACACGTGGCACTCCAGGCCGAGCAGCGCGCAGACGGTCGCCGTCGCGACGCCATGTTGTCCGGCACCGGTTTCGGCGATGACACGTGTTTTGCCCATGCGTCTGGCGAGCAGGGCCTGACCGAGCGCGTTGTTGATCTTGTGCGCGCCGGTGTGGGCCAGATCCTCGCGTTTGAGGAACAGGCGCGCGGCCGGTTTAGGAAGCGACGCCGACAACCGCACAGCCTCGTACACCGGCGTCGGTCTGCCGACGTAATCTGCCAGCAGCCGATCGAATTCCTTCAGGAACGCCGGATCGGCGCGCGCCTCGAGATACGCGGCCTGCAGTTCTTCGACAGGGGCCACGAGCGTTTCGGGCACAAAGGTGCCGCCATACTCTCCGTAATAGCCGCGAGCGTTTGGATCTCGCTGGCCGAACCGCGTGTCAGTCATTCAACGCCTCGAAAAACATCCGCAATCGATTCGGATCTTTCACGCCTGGGCTCGACTCGACGCCGGATGACACGTCGACGCCATACGGCCGCACCGCACGCACCGCGAGCTTGATGTTCGCCGGCGTCAGCCCGCCAGCGAGAATCGTCGGCCGGACCGCCGCCAATTCGCGGGCCGCGTCCCAGTTGACGATCTGGCCCGTGCCGCCGCGTCGCTCCGGATCGTGCGCGTCGACGAGAAGCACGACATCCGGATCGAAGTTGTGGAATGCAACAGGCCCGTTGCTGCCCATCGCAATCGACTTGAAAATGCGGCGATTCAGCGTCCGGCAATATTCAGGCGTCTCCTGGCCGTGCAGCTGCGCCACGTCCAATCCTGCTCCGTCCATGATTCGCGTCACCTCGTCCGCAGGCTGATCGACGAACACGCCAATCTTCTTGACGCCCGGCGGCAGATCGCGCGTGATTGCCCTGGCCACCTCCGCTGTGATGGAGCGCGGACTTCCGGGCCAGAACACAAAACCCAGCGCGCTGGCGCCCAGCTCCGCCGCCAGCGAGGCGTCCTCCGGCCGTGTGATGCCGCAGATCTTCACGAACAGACCCGTCACGCGCTGGTGCCTTTCAGCAGATCCGCCAGCGCCGAGCCTGGATCGTCAGTGGTCATGAAACGTTCGCCGACGAGGAACGCGTCGTATCCGGCGCTCTTCAGTTCGCGCAGGTCGGCGCTGGTCTTCAGGCCGCTCTCCGCAACCGCGACCACCCCGTCGGGAATCAGCTCTATCGCATCGCGGCTGACGCGAGTATCTACTTCGAGCGTGCGGAGATTGCGGTTGTTGACGCCGATAATCGACGCTCCACCTTCGAGGGCCACGGGCAACTCTTGCAGGTCGTGAATCTCGACGAGTACGTCCAGCCCCTGATCCGTCGCCACGCGATGCAGCTCCTCGAGCGAATTCGCGCTCAGCGCCGCGACGATCAACAGAATCGCGTCGGCGCCTGCCGCCCGCGCTTCGAGGATCTGGTAGCGATCGACGATGAAATCTTTGCGAAGCAGCGGCACGGTTGTCGCCCGGCGGACGGCCTCGAGATGGTCGAGCGCACCGTCGAAAAACGCCGGCTCGGTCAATACCGAAATCGCGGCGGCTCCGGCTCGTTCGTAACCCGACGCAATAGCAGCCGGATCGTAGTTGGCCCTGAGCACGCCTCGAGAGGGCGAACGCCGCTTGCATTCCGCGATCACGTTGACGCGGCCGGTGCGAGTCAGCGCATCCGCAAACGCACGGGGTCTCGGCTCTACATGCGCCGCCCGGCGCTCGATGTCATCGAGCGTCACGCGCGCGCGCCGCACGTCGACTGACCGCCGCGTAGCTGCCACGATCGCCGCGAGCAGATCCGGCGCTTCGGCGGTCGAAGTCATGCCGCCCCGCCTTCGCGCTCCGGCGCTTCGGCGCGGCAAGCCCCGCCTTCGCGCGACCGCGTGTCCGCGAGACCCGCATTCGACGCGGTGATCATCGCGTCGAGCGTTCTGTCGGCGGCGCCCGAGTCGATGGCTTGCGCGGCGGCCGCGATGCCGTCGCGCACGGACGCTGTTTTTCCGCCGACGAACAACGAGGCCCCGGCATTCAACAGCACGACATCGCGCCGCGGTCCTCGCTCGCCGCCCAGAATGGCGCGGATAATCGCCGCGTTCGCCGCCGCATCCCCGCCCTGAAAATCCTTTCGTTCTGCCTTGGGCAGCCCGAAATCCGACGGATGCACGTAGAAAGTGGAGACCGATCCATTACGGCACTCCGAGACCTTCGTGTGCCCGGTCGTGGACATTTCGTCGATGCCGTCGGCGCCATGGACCACCCAGGCCCGTTCCGAGCCGAGCATCAGCAGCGCGCGCGCGATCAGTTCGGTGAGCTCTGAATGCGGAACGCCGACGAGCTGGTTCCGCGTGCCTGCCGGATTCGTGAGCGGACCCAGCAGGTTGAATGCGGTCCGCACCGCCAGCTCCCGCCGCACTGGTGCCGCGTAGCGCATGGAGGGATGAAAGGTCGGCGCGAAGAAAAACGCAATTCCGACCTGGTCAAGAGAGCGCTCAACCGAAGCAGGTTCCGCCGCGATGTTCACGCCGAGCGCTTCGTACACATCCGCGGATCCGCATTGGCTGGAGACGGAGCGGTTGCCATGTTTCGCCACGCGGAGCCCGGCCGCCGCGGCAACGAGAGCTGCCGCGGATGAAATATTGAAGGTGCCCGAACGGTCGCCACCCGTGCCGCAGGTATCGAACGCATCGTCGAATCGCTTCGAGAGCTGCACGGCGTTGGCCCGCATCGTCCTGGCCAGGCCCGCAAGCTCGGCGGGCCGCTCCCCTTTCATCGTAAGGCCCACGAGCAGGGCGCCAATCTGCGCCGGCGACGCCGTGCCGCTCATGATCGCGCTCATCGCCGCGGCCGACTCGTCCATGGTCAGATTTTCGCGGCGCATGAGTTTTTCGAGCAGGGTCGAAATCGTCATAACGTCAGGAAATTCCGCAGCAGATGCTGCCCTTCGCGGGTCATGATCGACTCCGGGTGAAACTGCACGCCGTGAATCGGATGAGTCCGGTGACGCAGCGCCATCACCGTCCCGTCGCTCTCGGTCTGGGCAGCGATCTCGAGGTCTGCCGGCCATCCCGTGCGATCGACGACAAGCGAGTGATACCTGGCAACCATGAACGGGCTCGCGATGCCGGCGAACACGCCCTTTCCGTCGTGGCCGATGCTCGACGTCTTGCCGTGCATCGGAGCGTTGGCGCGCACCACCGCCCCGCCGAATGCCATACCGATCGCCTGGTGACCGAGACACACACCGAGCAGCGGCGTCGTGGGGCCAAACCGCTTGATCACATCGAGCGTGATTCCCGCCTGCTCGGGCCTGCCGGGCCCTGGGGAAATGACGATGCGCTCCGGCTTCAATTCGGCGATTTCATCCAGCGAGATCTGGTCGTTGCGCCGAACGAACGGCTGCGTCCCAAGCTCGCCGAGATACTGCACGAGGTTGTATGTGAACGAATCGTAGTTGTCGATGACAAGAATCATGGGGACCCTATAACCCCTCGTGAGCCAGCTCGAGCGCGCGAATCAACGCCCTGGCCTTGTCGCGTGTCTCCTCATACTCGGCCTGCGGATTCGAGTCGGCGACGATGCCCGCGCCGGCCTGCACCATCGCCCGCCTGCCGGCGATCACGAGGGTGCGAATGGTGATGCAGAAATCCAGATTACCGGCGAAGTCGAGATACCCGACCGCGCCCGCGTAGATTCCGCGCCGATCGGGCTCGAGCTCGGCGATGATCTCCATCGCTCTCACCTTCGGCGCGCCCGAGACGGTCCCCGCCGGGAAACACGCCACCAGCGCATCGAGCCGATCCTGGTCGGCGGCCAGTTTTCCTTCGACGATCGAAACCAGATGCATCACGTGGGAATATTTCTCGAGCCCCATGAACTGGGGCACCCTCACGCTGCCGAACTCCGACACGCGCCCGAGATCGTTGCGTCCGAGATCGACGAGCATCACGTGTTCGGAACGCTCCTTCTCGTTGCGCTTCAGCTCTTCGGCGAGCCGCGTATCCTCTTCGTCGCTCTTGCCGCGCGGGCGCGTGCCGGCGATCGGGTGCGTCTGCGCCATGCCGCCCTCTACGCGGACCAGCATTTCCGGTGACGAACCCACGATCGAGACCTTCCCCATGCGAAGGAAATACATATAGGGCGACGGGTTCACGTGCCGCAACGCGCGGTAGATCGTGAAGGGGTCGGTCGAGATCTCTGCTTCGAAGCGTTGGGACAGGACGACCTGATAGATGTCGCCCGCCGCGATGTACTCTTTCGCGGTCTTCACCATTTCGATGAAGCGCTCGCGTGACACATTCGAGGTCACCTCGATGGCGGCGGCCGCGCTCGAGTGTGGATGTGACAGATCTTTTCGCAGCTCGCGCTCGAGGAAGCCAATCTTCGTGCACGCAAACTCGTAGAGCGCCTGCAGGTCGTCGTCCGGCGTGATGCGCGCGTTTGCGATGATGAGGATGCGGTGCTGCACATGATCGAACGCCAGCACGGTGTCGAACATCATGAATCCGGCTTCATCGCCCAAAGCCGGATCCGGCTGACCGTTGGACTGTAGCGTCACGGGCTCGAACCACGCGGCCGTGTCGTACCCGAGGTAGCCCACGGCGCCACCAGTGAACCGCGGCAGCTCAGGAACGTACGGCGAGCTGAAATCGGCCATCATGCCGCGAAGGATGTCGATGAACTTCTCGGCTCTTTCCGTGGTCACGCCGGCTCGTTCCACGATGGTCTTACCATCGCGCGCGCGCAGGGTGACGAACGGATCCTTGCCGAGAAACGAGTACCGCCCGACGTGTTCCCCTCCCTCGACGCTTTCGAGCAGAAACGCATAGTCGGAGTGTTCGGCGATGCGAAGGAACGCCGACACCGGTGTGAGCAGATCGGCCACGAGCTCCTTGACCACCGGCACAAACGTGGCGCGCTGGGCGAGCTCGACAAAGGCCTCGAATGACGTCTGTTTCATAAAGACCTGAGGGCGGCTTCCCGCATGAGTCCGGCCGGCGGACGCCGTCCCGTCCACCACTCCGACTGGTCCTCGGCCTGCGCAACGAGCATGTCGAGCCCTCCGATGGTGGCGCAGCCGGCGGCCGCTGCGTCTCGCAGGAGACGGGTTTCCATCGGGTTGTACACGAGGTCGTAGACGAGCCGGCCGTCGAAGCGCCCTTCGAACGGCGTTTCATCGGCGTTCGGATACATCCCTACCGGAGTGGTGTTCACCAGAAGGTCCCAGCTATCCGGGGCGATCGGAAACGGGGCAGCGACCCCGACGGCAAGCGCTGCGACCTCCCTGGCTCTTCCCCGGTTTCTGCCGTACACCGTGACGGCGCTGCCTGCAGAACCCAGCGCCACGGCCACGGCTCGTGCAGCTCCGCCCGTTCCGAGAATCGCCGCGCGCGAGCCGCGCAATTCCATGCGGCCAGCAAGCGGGGCCAGGAAGCCGCTCACGTCGGTATTTCGTCCGAGCCACCGCAGCCCGTCGCGTCTATAGGTGTTCACCGCTCCGATATTCCGGCTGAGGTCATCCACTTCGTCCGCGCGCTGGAATAGATCCACCTTGTATGGAATGGTGATGCTGACGCCTTGCACCGGCAGGGCTGTGGCAAACACCCTGAAGTCATCCGCGCTCGACGCGACGAGCGGCAGATACACGGCATCGACTCCGGCGGCAAGGAACGCAGCGTTGTGCATTCCAGGAGAAACCGAATGCGTCAGAGGCGAACCGACAACCCCATAAATCGACGTCCGATCGGTAACGTCGCGGAATCTGAACTCGCCGAGCATGCGCGACGCCTCGATCATCCCGGGCGCGTGGCCATCGCCCGCGTAGGCCCACTTGGAATGAAAGTGAGCCGCCAGTATGCGGGTCGCGGCCCCTGCCGGCCCCATGCCGATCAGCACGGTGTTCGCGGCGCGCGGCAACTGCAGCAGATGCAGGTTGTCCGACAGTGACCGGGCCATGAGCGCAACTTTCACGACTTCCGCACCGGCGGAACGCATGGCGCGAACACGATCGATCAGATCCCCGGGCACCCCCTCGAAGTCATGCGTCGACAGAACGATGCCCTTGCCGCCCGTACTCGCGATCAGCTCAGCGGCGAAGGACGCCTTGAATTCCACGTCCACGTATTCGGCGCCCTGCTGCACGGCGCAGGTGAGTATCTTGCGCCGCTCCGCCTCGGCATCTTGAAACGTTCCGCCTTCCCATGAAGGCCGGCAGGTCACGATCACCGGGCTCTGGCGCCCGACCAGCGCCGCGGCCACGTCCGGGTCGCTCACCGAATCCAACCGCAGCTCGACCATATCGGCGCCTGCCGCGGACGCCGCATCGCGCCGGCGGCGGAGCTCCGCCATGGTGGGGGCTGCGACAGTGATGACGAGCAGTGGTCTGGACATAAAAAAAGCCTCTTCAACCGTTCCGGCTGAAGAGGCTGTGTTGGCTCCCGAATACGTCGGTTCTAGGCCAAGGCAGTCGCCCCTTCAGTCTGGGCGTAATACCACCATCCAAAACCAAACGACACGTCGGCATGCGCAACCATCGCGATGACGATGGGACGCGGCGGACGTTTGGTGGAAGAAGTGGCCTGCATGGCTAAAAGTCTCGTGGAAGATAGCAGGAAGCCTTTGAAATTGTCAAGACATGTGCCACTATAACTATAAGAATTTCCCAATAGATTCAACAACATGAAGAGACTTCTTTTCGCCCTCTTTGCGAGCTTGGCGGTGCTGGTTGTGTCGCTTCCGGCGGCTCCGCCCTATTACCCAATCGACCAGGTCAAGCCCGGCATGACGGCCACCGGACACACCGTGTGGCAAGGCGACCGGATTGAAGAGTTCAAGGTCCACATCATTGGCGTGCTTCGCAACGTCATCGGGCCCAAGCGCGATTTGATTCTGGCGAAGCTCGAAGGCGGCCCGCTCGCCCATACCGGCGTCATCGCCGGCATGAGCGGAAGCCCGGTCTACATTGACGGCCAACTCGTCGGCGCGGTGTCGTATTCCCTCGGAGCGTTTTCCAAGGAAGCGATTGCCGGCATCACCCCAATCGGCGAGATGATCGACGCGGCCACGCTCGACACGCCCCGTCCGCCCATCGGCACCCGCGCGCGACTGGAAATGCCAGTCACCCGCGAAAGCGTCGCTGCCGCGTTGCGCGCGTCGATGTCGTGGGCGCGCCCGTTCGCCGATCGTCCGTCCGACGTACAAGTCTTCGGCGACGGCGTGCAGGGACAGGTCGCCACGATGCTCCGCCCAATCGCCACACCCTTGAATCTCGGCGGCTTTTCGCCCGAGGTGGCGGAGATGCTCGGCTCGTCATTCCGCGACTACGGGTTCATGCCGATTGCCGGCGCGGCCGCTGCCCAGAACCAGCAGAACTCGACCATGCCGCTTCGGCCTGGCTCCGCCGTCGGCGTCAACATCCTGAGCGGCGACTTCAATATGGGCGCGACGGGTACGGTCACGGAAGTGATCGGGAACAAGGTGTATGCGTTCGGCCATCCGTTCTTCAATCTGGGGCCGATCGCATTTCCGATGACGCAGGCCTACGTGCACACGCTGCTGCCCAGCATGACCTCGTCCATGAAAATCGCCACGCTTGGCGACGTCGTCGGAACGGTTCAACAGGATCGCGCCACCACCATCGCGGGCCTGACGGGCAACGGGCCCACGACGATTCCCGTGAAGATTGCACTCGAGTCCGAGCGTGGATTCCGGAAGGAATTCGCGTTCAGGGTCGTCAGCGACCAGTTGTTCACGCCGCTCTTCACCTATGCGTCGATTCTCAGCACGCTCACCTCCTATGAGCGCGAAACCGGCGCGGCAACGTTCAGCATCAAAGGCACGATGAACGTGAAGTCGCACGGCGAGATCAAGATTGAAGATCTCTTTTCCGGCAACAGCGCGTCGCTGAACGCCGCCGGGTCCGTCATGGCGCCGCTCACGTTCCTGCTCGACAACGACTTCGAGCCGATTCACATCGAATCGGTGGACCTGACGATCCAGTCAACCGAGCAGCCGCGGACCGCCACGATCGAGCGCGTATGGCTCGACGGCGCCCGTGCCCGTGCAGGCCGCGTGGTCCCGCTGAAAGTGCTGATGCGCACCTATCGCGGCGAAGAAGTCGTCAGTACGGTGCCGCTCGAGATCCCCGCGAACGCAACTGGCTCCTTATCGGTGATGGTGTCCGACGGCGCACGCCTTGCCCAATGGGAGCGCCGCGAAGTGCGCCAGCCCACCGAGCCGCGAAGCGTGCCGCAGCTGATGCGTGCGCTCAATACGACCCGTAAGAACAACCGCCTCTATGTGCGGCTGCTGGCGTCGGACTCCGGCGCCGTGGTTCGCGGCGAGCCGTTGTCGTCGCTGCCACCGTCGGTGCTGGGCGTGCTCGAAGCCGACCGCAGCGCCGGCGATTTCATTCCGCTTCGGAACGCGACCCTCGGCGAATGGAATCTTCCGACCGAGTTTGCGGTTGTCGGCGCGCGGATGCTGACGATCAACATCGAGTAATCCACAGAAATGCGTTCGATTCGAAACTACTTCCTCGTGTTCGCTGTAGTTGCGGCCTGGACGGCGGCGGTCGCCGCCTCGAAGCCGGTCTTCTGGCAAACCGCCACGTTGAACGACTTTCTCCGGGGCGAGGCCGAAAACCTCTCCGTCGACGGTCACGGGCGGCTGGTGCTCGGGCCTGCGACCGAGCTGGTTGCCGACACCACCGCTCCGTTCCTCTGGGCCATGGCCGTGGCACCCGACGGCGCGATTTACGTCGGAACGGGCAACGAAGGCAAAGTCCTGAAGGTCGAGAACGGCAAGACAACAACGTTCTTCGACGCGGCGGAGCTCGAAGTGCACGCGCTCGCCCTCGCCACCGACGGCACCCTGTACGCCGCCACATCGCCGGAAGGGCGCATCTACAAGATCGACCGTTCGGGTAAATCCGTCCCGTTTTTCGATCCGGAAGACAAGTACATCTGGAGCCTTGCGCTCGACGAAAAGGGAAATGTTTACGCCGGCACCGGCGAAAAAGGCGTGATTTACAAAATCACTCCGGACGGGAAAGGGAGCCCCTTCTACTCCACCAGGGCGACGCACGTCATTTCCCTCGCCTTCGAACGCAGCGGGCAGCTGCTCGCAGGTACTGAGGGCCCGGGCCGTCTCTTCCGCGTCGACACCGCCGGAAAGGCATTTCTCCTGCTCGACTCGACGTTTCAGGAGATTCGCGGCATTCGTCTCGATGCGCAGGGCAACATCTACGCTGCCGCGCTCAGTGGCCGCACGACAGCGAATCAGCCGGCCATCGCGCCGCCCGCGGACACCCCATCGTCTTCTCCATCACGTGAGCCGGTGGCCACGGTCACAACCGAGGTCACCGCCATTGCGGTCGTCGACACTGGCGGAGCCAGCGTCGGCTCGAGCGAACCGCCTGCTCGCGAAGACCGGCGCAGTGGTCGCGGCGCGATCTACCGGATCCGCCCGGACGGGCTCTGGGACATCCTCTGGGAGTCGGGCGACGATTCGCCCTACGACCTGATGTTCGATTCTTCCGGGACGCTCATCGTCGGCACAGGGCGGAATGGCAAGCTCTACAGCCTGTCTGGCGAGCCCGCGACGGCAACATTGCTGCTGCAGGCATCTGCCCAGCAGGTCACCGGGTTTGCGCTGGATGCGAAGAAGAACGTCTACTACGCGACGTCGAATCCCGGAAAGATCTTCAAGCTCTCGTCGCAGCGCGCATCCGAAGGCACCTACACATCGCTCGTCCGCGATGCGCAGACGGTCGCCGACTGGGGCACGCTCAGCTGGCGCGCGTCAGCCCTCACGGGCTCCAAGGTCGATGTGTTCACGCGTTCGGGTAACACCGCAACCCCGGACGATACCTGGAGCGCGTGGAGCGGCCCTTACGCCGTCTCAGAGGGCGAAGAGATCAAGAGCCCCAATGCCCGCTATCTGCAATGGAAGGCAGTGCTGAGCGGAAAACAGGCGACGCCGATCCTCACCTCTGTGTCTGCCGCCTACGTCCAGCGCAATCTGCGGCCCAAGATCACGAGCCTCACGGTGCATCCGGCAGGCACGGTGTTTCAGAAGCCATATCCGACTGGCGATCCGGATATCGCGGGATTCGATGACCAGGCTCCCGATCGACGCATCCTCAGCTCGACCGCGAATCCTCCCAGCGGATCGTCCTCGCTTGGCCGCCGAGCCTATCAGCGCGGTCTGCAGACGTTCGTATGGCGCGGCGAAGACGCGAACGACGACGAGTTGAGGTACGAAATGCTCTATCGCCGCGAGGGGGAGACGGCGTGGAAGTCTTTGAAGTCCGATCTCGATGAAACGATCTTCGTGTGGGATACCACGTCGGTTCCGAACGGCACTTATGTCGTCAAGGTCGTCGGGTCGGATCGCGCGTCGAACACACCAGGCGCCGCACTCGACGGGGAGCTCGAGAGCTCCGCGTTCGACATCGACAATGGACCTCCCGCGGTCAACATCACCGCGTCGCGGCCCGCGAATGGCCGGGTTACGATCCAGTTCGAGGTCCGCGACGAGTGGTCGTCGATTTCGAAGGTGGAATATTCACTCGACGCGCAGCGCTGGCAGGTCGTCTATCCGCGCGATGGCATCTTCGACTCGCGGAACGAACAGTTCGAGCTGACGCTGGAAAGCGCAGACGCGGCGAAGGGCATCATCATCCGCGCTTACGATGCGAAGAATAACTCCGCGACCAGTCGAGGAGATGTCGCTCCGAAGTAAGGCAAAACGCAGACCGAATATTCCTTTAGAGGGTTTTCCACCCGTCCACCCGAACCGAGACATACGCCCGCAGAGGGGCACGGACGGTCGTGTTCGACACCAGCCACACCACGTTCTGAGAAACGGGCGTGCCGGCGGCCCTGGCAGGCTCGAAGCGCGCGGTCGCGGCGGCGTTGAGGAGCTCTGACAGCTCCCGATGCGTCGGCAGGCGGCGGCCCGAACCCGTCCGCTCGCCAATCAACTCCACCTCTTCGAGGTACCCGTCAGCGGTGACCAGCGCGGCGAACACCACTTCTTCGTTGTCGCGATTGACAACCGCCGCGGGCATGATCGCTTCGGCATACGCGCGCGGCAACTCGACGGTCGGCAAGTAGATGTCGGTCGTGCGCGCACGCGCGCTCAACGTCATCGCCGCTTTCAGCGATTCGGGGTGACGGATAGGCGTCTGCGCCAGCAGGAACGCGCCGACCGCGAGACACAGCGAGGCGAGAATCGAGACGCTCACGCATGCCGAGGCGCGCCGGGGATCGTCGAAAAGGTTGCGGATGGTCCGGCCGAACGACGCCTTCTCTTCGGCGTCCCACCGCTGCAGAACGTCTGTCTGCAGACGGCCGAGCCCGGGCATCACCGCCACGTCGTCGGTGCGGGCGATCGACTGGAGCGCCTTTCTGATCGCTTCCAGATCGTCTCCCTCGACGCGGCACGAGGGGCAGCGATCCAGATGGTCCGAGATGGCGATGCGCTCGCCGACAGGCAGCTCTTCGTCGTAAAACGCCGAGAGCTCGGATCGCACGCGCTCGCAGGTCCAGGTCAGCATCGCAGGTCTCCCAGCTCCTGACGCAGCGCTTGTCGCGCGCGCGTGAGCCTCGACTTGACGGTTCCCACCGGCAATCCGAGGGAGAATGCGATTTCTTCGTATCTCAACCCTTCAACCTCTCGCAGCACCAACGCGGTCCGTTGCTCGAACGGGAGATTCTGAATCGCCGTCTTCAGGCGCGCGCCGAGCTCCTTGCGCGACAACTCGCGATCGGGGGTGGACGCCTCGGCGCCCAGCACTATCTCACCGTGATCGCGGATGTGCTCGTCGAGCGACACCTGATTGGACCGCTGCCGGCGTCTCCACCACCGCTGGCGGTTCCGTACTTGATTGACGACAATGCGGAAGATCCAGGTGCGCAGCGACGACTGCCCGCGGAAACGATGCAGCGTGCGGAAGACCCTCATGAAGACTTCCTGCGACAGATCGAGCGCTTCTTCGCGGTCTCCCAGGAGGTGTGTCGCCAGTCCGAGCACGAGGCGGTGGTGATCCGAAACGAGGGCTGCGTGCGCCGTATCGTCGCCGGCCAGACAGCGCTCGATGAGCGCAGCTTCACCAGAGGCGACTTCGGAACTCCATCCGATTGCTTCGGCCGGCTTCGCGGAGAAATTTCCTGCCATGCGGTACCCTCGAAATATAGCAGGTTCTGGGAAGTTAGACCCGGAATGGCACGAAATGTTCCGGTTCGATCCCTGTTACCATTTTTGGCCGGGTGAAAAGAGCCATCGGGGTCATCGTCGTGCTGGGCGGTCTGGTTGCCGCCGGAATCCTCGCCAATCAGGAGGTCGAGCGCGACCAGGAGTACCTGCGCCTCATTGCAGAGGGGGACGAGGCCCTCAAGAGCGGGCAGACCTTCCTGGCCATCGAGGCATACAGCGGCGCAATCGCCCTCAAACGGGGCTCCATGCTTGCCTATCTGAAGCGCGGCGAGGCCCACCAACGACGCGGCGAGGGCCCGGACACCCTGTCTGCAGCACTGCGCGATCTGCGATCAGCCGCGGAGCTCGCGCCCAGCGACACGCGGACGCTCGAAGAGCTCGGCGATGTGAACTTCCAGCTCAAACGATTCGCAAACGCCGCAGCGGAGTACGAAGCGTATATCCGCATCGACGATCAATCGCCCGCGGTCTTCTACAAGCTGGCGCTCGCCTCGCGCGGAGACGGGCGCCTGACCCGCGCGATCTCTGCCCTTCAGCAGGCGGTGACGCTGAAACCCACCTTTCACGAGGCGCACTATGTGCTGGGGCTGTGCCTGAAAGATCGCGAGCAGCTCTCTGAGGCGCGCGACGCGTTCGAGCGGACGATCGCGATCGCCCCGGCGTTCATTCCGGCGCGCGAAGAGCTGGCGGAGCTCCATCGGCTGCAGGCGCGCACCCGCGAGGAAATCGATCAGCTCGACGCGTTATACGCGCTTGACCCGGTGAAAGCCGAGCGGTTGATTGCGGTGGGGCTCGCCTACCTGCGTGCCGGCAATCGCGATCTCGCGGTCACCGCGCTCGGCAAGGCAGCCGAACGTTTTCCCGAACATCCCGGAGTGTACGCCGCACTCGGCCAGGTGTGGCTCGAAGCCGCCGAGGAAAGCCGCGAGCCGATCGATTTGCGCAAAGCCCTCGAAGCTCTCGAGCCCGTCGCCTCGCAATCGTCGGCCAGCAGCGAAACACTCGGCCTATATGGACGCGCGCTTTTGCTGGCGGGCCAGACCCCACAAGCGGAAGCCGTTTTCAAACAGGCCGCCGAGCGCCTCCCAATCGATCCCGACGTACTGCCCTATTACGCCACGGCCGCCCAACGCGCGGGCCACGTCAGCGACGCGCGGCAGGCATTGCTCCATTACTCCCTCCTCGTGGACGACGACCGCGAGCAGGCGGCCCATGCCGCATGGATCGGCGACCTGTCACTGCTCCTGAACGACGCTCCCGCGGCGGTATCGTGGTATCGGAAAGCAGAGCTGGCAGGTACTCCAGACGCGTCGCTGCTCGCCCGCCTCGCCGATGCGTACGCGCGCGCCGGCCAGCTCGACGACGCCCGCGCCGCCACCGAGCGCGCTCTCGAGAAGGACCCGAACGACCCGCTTGCCCGCTCCATCGCGCAGCGCCTTCAGGCGCGGTAGCGCTTCGGATCGAGCGCATCGCGCAGCCCGTCTCCGAGAAAGTTGAACCCGAGCACGAGGGCGGCAATTGCCGCACCTGGGAAGATCGTGAGGTGAGGCGCATCGAGCAGATGCAGACGACCCCCGTTCAGCATGGTGCCCCAGCTCGGCGTCGGCGGCTGCACCCCGAGACCCAGAAAACTCAGGGAGGCTTCGGCAAGGATGGCGCCCGCCATGCCCAGCGTCGCCTGCACCATCACCGCCGGCATCGTCGTCGGGATGACATGACGAAACAGAATGCGCGGCGTTCGAGCACCGAGCGCGCGCGCTGCCTGCACGAATTCGAATTCGCGCGCCTTCAAGACCTGACCGCGAACGAGCCGCGCATAGCCCACCCAGCCGATAACCGAGAGCGCCATGACCACGTTCGCAAGGTTGGGACCCAGCACCGCAACGAGCGCGATGGCGAGGAGGATGCCGGGAAACGCCAACAGTACGTCGATGACGCGGCTGATCAGGTCGTCGAGCCATCCGCCGAAATACCCGGCGATCGCGCCGAGGAGAACGCCGACGACCGAGGAGATGCCCACGACGGTAAGACCGACGAAAAGCGAGATGCGGGCCCCCGCCAGGACGCGCGAAAAGATATCGCGCCCGAGCTCGTCGAGCCCGAATGGATGCTCGAGAGAGGGACGTTCGAGTCGCAGCGCAAGCTCCTGGCTCGCCGGATCGTGCGGCACGACCCATGGCGCCACGATGGCCGCGACGACGGTCAGAATGACGATGGCCGCGCCGACTTTGATCACGAGCGATCCACCCGGATGCGGGGATCGAGGAATCCGTAGGTGAGATCGGTGATGAGATTGACGCCCACGTAGGTCACGGCGATGAGAAGAACGCAACCCTGCACGAGCGGATAATCGCGAAAACTGATCGACTGAATGAGCAGGCGGCCGATCCCGGGCCAGGCGAAGATGGTTTCTGTAATGACAGCGCCGGTGAGTACCACGCCGAACTGCAGCCCCAGGATCGTCACAATCGGTATCAGACTGTTTCGAAGGGCGTGGTGGAGCACGGCCCGCGTCCGTGACACGCCTTTCGCGCGGGCAGCCAGCACGTAAGGTTCGCGCAGCTCTTCGAGCAGGCTGGCGCGCGTCATCCGGGCGAGGATGGCGGCAAGCGCGGCGCCCAGCGTAGCGGCAGGGAGAACGAGATGCGCCGGCGTGCCGCGGCCGCCGACCGGCAGCCAGCCGAGCTCGACGGCAAACACAATCGCAAGCAGCGGCCCCAGCCAGAAATTCGGGATCGAAATGCCGACGAGGGACAGAGTCATCGCGCCGAAATCGATTGCCGTCCCCCGCCACACCGCGCCGACGATGCCCAGCGGCAGCGCGATCAAGACCGCGACCGCCATTGACGCAAACGCCAGCTCCGCGGTTGCCGGCATCCGCTCGAGGATCTGCTGCGTCACCGGCTGATCGTTACGCAGCGATACGCCGAGATCGCCCCGCACCAGCCCCTGAAGAAACGAACCGTATTGCACGAGCAGCGGGCGATCGAGGCCAAGCCGCGCGCGCAGTTGCGCCACGTCTTCAGGTGCCGCGCCTTCGCCGAGCATGGCCTGCGCCGGGTCGCCGGGAATGAAGTGAATGAGGGAAAAGACCAGCGTCGCCACGCCGAGAAGCACAGGGATCGTCAGCAGCAGCCGGCGGATCGAGATACCTAAGCATCGAGATGAAGACGCTGCATCAGTTTCGCGAGTCCCTGGCGGCTGAGCCCTAGGGCCGCCGCGGTGCGGCCACGATGGCCCGCCGCGCGCGCAAGCGCCGCGCGCACAAACCGCTCCTCGAACCGAAGCCGCGCGCTCTCGAGCGACTCGTGTGCCGCCGGCTGCGCCGCGCGGGCAATCGCGGGAGGCAGCTCTGACGGGCCGATAACGCCGCGCGACGGAGCGTTCACCGCCAGCGCGGTGAGCACATTCTGAAGCTCGCGCACGTTGCCCGGCCAATCATACCGCGCCAGCGCGGCGATGGTCCCTTGCCCGAGCACCGCCTTGCTGCCGATGCGCTCCGCCGACGAACGCCAGAAACGCGCAGCCAGCAGAGGAACGTCCTCGATGCGCTCGCGAAGCGGCGGCACGCTGATGCGAATCACGTCGAGTCTGTACAGCAGGTCCTGTCGAAAGCGGCCCGCGTCGACTTCGGTCCTGAGCGGACGGTTGGTCGCAGCTACCAGCCTCGTATCGAACGGGCGTGCGAAATTTTCGCCGATGCGGCGCACTTCACCTTCCTGCAGCACTCGCAGCACCTTTGCCTGGGCGCGTGCCGACAGTTCCCCCACTTCGTCGAGGAAGACGGTGCCGCCGTCGGCACCCTCGAACAGCCCGACCCGCTCGATTGCGGCGCCGGTGAATGCACCCTTGGCATGGCCGAACAGCTCTGCGTCGACGAGATCTTCCGGCATTGCGGCACAGTTGAGGGCGCAGAACGCACGGTCTCGACGGCAGCCAGCCCGGTGGACAGCGCGCGCCACAAGCTCCTTCCCCGAACCACTTTCCCCTTCGATCAGGACCGTGAACGGCGCGTTCGCCGCGCGCGCGATGGCTTTTCTCACCTGCGCCATGCCGGCGCTCGCCCCGATGAGATCGAAGTCCGTTTCGCTCTGGGTGGGGACGTGCTCGCGTTCGACGAGAACGAATACCAGGGGCGCGCACACAGCCGCCGCGGCGGCGCCGAACGCGAGTGCGCGTTCGCTGTTCTCGGGGCCCTCGATGCTCCACCTCATGACAATCGCGCCGACGCAGCGGCCCAGATAATGGAGAGGAATAGCGCCCTCGACCCCAGCGGCTTTCCGCTCGGGACGGATGGGTTGCGCGATATCGATCGCCCGCCGCGCGCTCGCCTCCCCCATGTTTCCCAGTCCGGCAACCAGTCTGGGCCGGCCGGCGCCGCACGCGAAGATGGCAATGCCGGCCGCGTGGGTGTATTTCCGGATGCCCGACGCCGCCTGCGCAAGAGCCACCGACTCGTCGTCGAGCTGATGCGAAAGTGTGAGCAGTTCGCGCACGCCCTCGAGGTCGTCAACGGCATGGCGCGCGTCTGCCTGGAAACGCGGCGCGGCTTCGTGTGCAGACGACACCAGCGATGTGTTGCTCCTGTTCGGTTGTTCACGATCGACCGCATCGAGACTCCTGGTAATGCAGCTTCTCAACAGCGGCGGAACGGCGCCCGGCCGCAGCGCACGAAAATGACGCGCCGCGGCGCGAGCGTCGCCGTACTTCCCCAGGCGAATCAACGCCTCCAGCCACGTGAGCCTGAGCTTGACTGCCTGCAGCGGCACGTGCCCGGCGCGAGCGGCGTCGATACCACGCCGCACGTGGACGCGCACGGCTTCGAGATCGCCGAGCGCAGCCTGCGCTTCTGCTTCGCACGTCCGCACCAGCGACTCCAGAACCGGCGAGCCGTCGGCACCAGCGCGAGCGCGCCGGACCGCATCCCAGACGTCTGCGCGAAGCCCGCCACACGCTCGCACGCGCGCAACGAGGCACCAATATCGAACGCATCCTTCGCCGTGTTCCGCCGGCGCAGCCGATTCGAGGATCGATCGCGCATCATCATGACGCCCCTGCCAGAACAGCGCGCGACCGAGGCAGACGGCGGCATGCGAGACGTGTCCGGCATGGCCGAGGGCCGCTGCCGCTGCATAGGCCAGACGTGACGTATGTTCGGCTTCGATGAGCCGTTCGAGATCGATCAGCGCCAGTGCGGCATGTGTCGAGGCGTGGACGGCCTCGGGGGCTGCGTGCGCCTGCTGGAAACGATCGTGCGCGATGTCGAACGCGGCCTTCGCGTCGGAAGCCCGACCTCGAACGAGCAGCAGCCTTCCGAGCTTCAGTGCGGCCTCGCCGCCGCGCAGCCGATCGTTGCGCCGATCGAACGCCGCCAGAGCGCCTCGCAACTCCCGCTCGGCTGCCGCATGCCGTCCTCGCAGGATGAGCCGTTCTCCATCGCTCAGCATGTGGATCGCGCGCGGGTCCATGACGAGCGGCCTGGAACTGTATCTGGCTCGCCCTTCCGCCGCGGATTCGGCCCGCCTACGCTTCGCCGTTATCCGGCAGCTCACTGCACAAACCTCGCGTGGCTTGTGCGCGACCAACCGCAGCAGCGCAAGCGCCAGGGAGGCCCGGTAGTTTCCGCTCTCGAAGATCGCGATCGAACGGCCGGTTATCAAAGGTCCCAGCTCGGAGAACACTTCGAGGTTCTCCAGCACCGACAGGTGAATCGGCAGGAAGCCGCGCAATCGCAAATCGCGCGGGTCTGGAAGTTCTTCGACAGACAGCACGCGCGATGATGACGGTTTCGGCCGCTCGAGCCAGTCGTCCAGTAGACCCACCCCTCGCCCGAGTGGCGCGCGAACCGGCCGACGTGTTAGGGGCTTCGCTTCGAACCGCCGCTTCGTCCCGATGAACCCGAAATCCACCAGCGCCGCGGCGGCGTAGGCGCGCGCACACTCGTCGATCCAGATTCGCTGGTCCGCCGCCGTGCCGGCGGCCGAAATCAACAGCTGCACCGAATCGCCCGTCGCGAGATCGAGCGTGCCGTGGGCGCGAGAGAGAAACCGATCCGCAATCAGCGAGGCCATCACGGTGCGTATTGCAATCGGCTTTCCCTGTGGTTTCATGCGGGATTGCGCCGGCCCGAAACCGAACGGTGCAGAAAGTTCGTATAGAATTACCTGGCAATGCTGCGTTTTCTCACCGCAGGCGAGTCACATGGCAAGGGTCTCGTCGTCGTTCTCGAAGGAATGCCCGCCGGACTTCAGCTCGATTTCGACGCCATTACCGAACAGCTCAAGCGGCGCCAGGGCGGCTACGGCCGCGGCCGCCGCATGGCGATCGAGTCCGACAAGGCCGAGATCCTTTCCGGCGTGCGCGCCGGTGAAACGCTCGGCTCTCCAATCGCGCTCCTGATCCGGAACAAGGACTGGGAAAACTGGCAGCAGACGATGCATGCGGAGCGGGAGGCGCCGGCTGGAGCGACAGGCACGGTGCGGCCGATCGTGACGCGGCCGCGGCCGGGCCATGCGGATCTCGCGGGAGCGATCAAATACGACCGGACGGACATTCGCGACGTGCTCGAACGCGCGAGCGCCCGCGAAACCGCGGCGCGCGTGGCTGCCGGCGCGATCGCCCGCCAGTTACTTGCCCATTTCGACGTCGAGATCGTCAGCCACGTGTATCAGGTCAACGGCATCGGCCTCGACTCGCCTTTGCGCGTCACGTTCGAGGCCGCGCGCGACATCGGCTCCGATTCGGCGCTTCGCTGCGCCGACCTCGACGCCGAGGTGAACATGATCGCGGAAATCGATCGCTGCCGCGAGGCTGGCGACACGGCTGGGGGAGCGTTCGAAGTGATCGCCCGCGGACTCCCTGTCGGCCTGGGCAGCTACGTGCAGTGGGACCGGAAGATCGACGGGCGCCTCGCGCAGGCGATGATGTCGATTCCTGCGATCAAAGGCGTCGGTATTGGCATCGGCCCCAGGGCCGCTTTGGTGCCCGGCTCGCAGATGCACGACGAAATCGTGCCGGCGCCGAGCCGCACCAAGCCGCCGATCGGCGTCGCGCGGCCGACGAACAACGCCGGCGGTCTCGAGGGCGGAGTTACCAACGGCGAAGACCTTCGCGTGAGCGGATTCATGAAACCCATCGCCACGCTGATGAAGCCGCTGCGCTCCGTCGATCTCGAGGCGATGAGCGAAGCGCCGGCCGTCATCGAGCGGAGCGACGTGTGCGCGATTTCGGCCGCTGCCGTCGTTGGCGAGGCGGTCGTCAGCCTCGGTACTGGCCGACGCGTTTCTCGAAAAGTTCAGCGGCGACTCGCTCAACGAGATCGGCCGGAACTACGCGAGCTCGACAGATCGACTGCAGGCGAGGTTCAGGCGAACGGCAGGCGGACCTGCCTCGCCGAAGCGCGAGGAGTGATTCGTCCGATCCAGAAATTCGGCGGCCCGCCGCTCCACGATCGCGCGGCAGAGGTCGGCGAGCTGACCAAAGACATTCAAACGCTCATCGACGACATGATCGAGACGATGTACGCCGCGCCTGGCATCGGCCTCGCCGCCCCGCAAGTCGGCGTGGCCCTCAGAATTTTCGTCGTCGATCTCTCGCTCGGCCACAATGCCGAAGACCTGCTGGTCTTCATCAACCCGGAATTCGTCGAGCAGGAAGGCGTGCAGCTCGAGGAAGAAGGCTGCCTGAGCGTTCCCGGATTCAATGCGACAGTGGCCCGACCGATGCGAGCGGTTATCAGAGGAATGGATCGGACCGGCCAGGTACGCACCGTCGAAGGCCGGGAGCTGTTGGCGCGCGCGTTTCAGCATGAGATGGACCATCTCGACGGCAAGCTGTTTCTCGATCGTGTGCGCGGCATCAAACGCGACCTCATCGTGAAGAAGATCCGCAAGCTGTCGCGCGCGGGAAAATGGTAGCTGCCGCACCCTCTCTGCGGATTGTTTTCTTCGGCACGCCAGATTTCGCCGTCCCCACTCTAGAAGCGCTTCACACTTCGCGGCACGCAATCGTCGGCGTGGTCACCCAGCCGGATCGGGCGCGAGGACGTGGTCAGAAGTCCCTGGCAGGCCCGATCAAACGCGTCGCCGAGGAGTACGGCGTGCCGCTGTTCCAGCCCGAGCGGCTGCGCAACGAAGAGTTCCTCTCCGCGTTCCGCGGATTGAATCCGGATCTCGGAGTCGTCGCTGCATACGGAAAGATCCTCACTGACGCCGTCCTGGAGATACCCCGGCACGGACTGCTCAACGTCCACGCCTCGCTGCTGCCGAAGTACCGCGGTGCTGCGCCGATTCATCGCGCGGTGATGGCGGGAGACACTGAAACCGGCGTGACAATAATGCGCGTCGTCAAAGCCCTCGATGCAGGCCCGATGATTGCGAAGGTCGGTCGCTCCATCGGCCCGGACGAGACAAGCGCCGACGTCGAACCGGATCTCGCACGGATCGGCGGGCGCGCGCTCGTGGATGCCGTCGACGCGTTATCCGAGGGACGATTGAGTGAAACAGCCCAGATCGACGCCGACGCGACTTATGCGCACAAGCTCGAAAAGCGTGACGGCATCGTGGACTGGTCGCGGCCAGCGGTCGAAATCCACAACCAGATCCGGGGGCTCCATCCCTGGCCACACGCCTACGCAGAGCTGCATGGCGAGCGTACGATTCTTCTACGCTCCGAATTAATCACTGAGCCTCAAGCCGCGCAGGAGGAGCCCGGCACCATCGTTCATGCCGTGGGGGACCGGCTGCTCGTGCAGACCGGACGCGGCGTGCTTCGACTGCTTTCCTTGCAGCGCGAGGGCCGGCGTCCGGTTTCGGCCAGGGAGTTCCTTGCGGGTCGCCAGATTCATCCCGGCGACCGGTTCGTCCGCTCGCAGCCCGTCCCATGATCGCTCCCGCGCGCACGGCGGCGTTTGCCGCGCTCCGCGACATCAACTCGGGGAAGATGGATCTGCCGTCCGCGCTCGCGGCGGTTCGCCCCACGCTTACCGACGAACGCGACCGCGGGTTAGCCGCCGACCTCGTCATCGGCACGCTGCGGTGGCAGCGGCAACTCGACTGGCTGATCGCGGAGTTCTCCAAACGGCCCGTGACCAAGCTCGACTTCGAGGTGTTGCAGATTCTCCGGTTGGGTGCGTATCAGCTGTTACACCTCGATCGCGTGCCTGCGGCAGCGGCGGTGAACGATGCGGTCGCCATGACCCGGCGCGCGCGCAAGACCAGCGCCGCCGGTCTCGTGAACGCGGTTCTTCGGGCCATCTCGAGAAATTCACATCGGCTGCCTTTGCCGCCCCGGCCTCCGGCGGGAGATCCACTCCCCTATCTGGAGGTGGCGCTCTCGCATCCTGAGTGGCTGGCCCGGCGATGGCTCGCTCGTTATGGCTTCGATGGTGCCGAAGCCTGGGAAACGTTCAACAACTCTGCTGCCCCCCTGATGCTGCGCGTGAACCGCCTGAAAACCAACCGAGGCAACCTCGAGGCGTCCCTGCGTGAGCACGGCGTCGAAGTCGAGCCCGCGCGCTACGCACCGGATGGTCTCCTCGTCCGGTCGGGAAATCCGCTGCGAACGCCGCTCGCTGGTACCGGCCTGTTTTTCGTGCAGGACGAAGCGTCTCAGCTTGTCGCGCTATTGGGGGCTGTCGAGCCCGGCATGCGCTTGCTCGACACCTGCGCGTCGCCTGGCGGAAAGACGACGGCCATGGCGGCAATGGCCGACGATAAGGCGCAGATCGTCGCGGCCGACGTCCGCGGAGCGCGGATACAGCTTCTCCGCGACACCGTAGACGCCAGCGGCGCCAGCAGTATTCGCGTGGTGCAAGCCGACCTCGAAAGAGGCCTGCCGTTCTCCGCGGAATTCGACGTCGTCTTCGTGGACGTGCCCTGCTCAGGACTGGGCACGTTGCGCCGCGATCCGGATATCAGGTGGCGCCGGCGCGAATCCGATCTCCAATCGCTCGCGCGCGCGCAGGTAACGATGTTGCGGCATGCGGGAGGGGCGACGCGACCCGGGGGACGCCTCGTCTATGCGACCTGCTCGAGCGAGCCCGACGAAAACGACGAGGTGGTCTCTGCGTTCCTCGAGGCAGAACCCGGATTTCAGAGGATCGATCTGAACGCCGAACGTCCCGCGCACTTCGACGCGCTCGGCCCCGTCATCGATCGTACGGGCGTGCTCCGAACATCGCCCGACAAGCACGGCCTCGAAGCGTTCTACGGCGCAGTCCTTCGGCGTGTAAAATGAGGGCGCACTTTGATGCAGCTTCGCAATCGTGTCTGGAACGCCGGGCGGCTGTTTGCCATCGTGGCGTGCCTCATCGCCACCTATCTCCTGTTCGCCGTCACCGCCATGCGCGTTGCGCTGAGAGTGCGGGAGGTGCCTGTCCCCGATCTTCGCAATCGCACCGTCGCCGAAGCGACCGCGGCCCTTCAGGAGCAGGGGCTGGCATTGACGGTCGACGACAGCGGCCGCCTCGACCCGAACATTCCTGCCGGCCGCATCGCCGTGCAGGAGCCCGCGCCGGACGCGATCACCAGACGCCAGCGCAGCATTCGTGTGTGGGTCAGCCAGGGCCCGCGGGTGACCGTCATTCCCGCCCTCACCGGTGAATCCGAGCGCGCCGCGCAACTGCGGCTGCAGCAGGACGGCCTGTCGGTGAGATCGCTCGCGGAAGTACGATCGGCCGATTTTCCAAGCGGTACAGTAATCGCTCAGGAACCACCGGGCAGCGCTCGCGGAACGGAAGTGGCGCTGCTCGTCAACCGCGGCGAAGAAAGCCATTACTACGTGATGCCCGATCTCATCGGCGTGACCGGCGCGCGCGCGGTCGATTGGCTGCGCACCCGCGGTTTCCGCGTGACGATCGTCGGCGAGCTTCCCTATCCCGGGATTCCGGCAGGCATCGTGCTGCGGCAGTTCCCATCGGCAGGATTCCAAATCGCGACCGGTGACCCGATTTCACTGGAGGTCAGCCGTTGATCGGTAAACACCCGCGCATCGCGCCATCGATTCTGTCCGCGAATTTCGCCGCGCTCGGCGCGGCGATTTCGGCCGTTGAAGCAGGCGGCGCCGACATGATTCACGTCGACGTCATGGACGGCCACTTCGTACCGAACATCACCATTGGCCCGGTGGTGGTCAGTTCGGTGAAGCGCGTCGCGCGCGTGCCGCTCGACGTCCATCTCATGATCACCGACCCCGACAAGTACGCTGAAGCCTTCGTCAAGGCGGGCGCGGATATGTTGTCGGTTCACGTCGAGGTACTGCCACATCTGCACAGGACGATTCAGCTCATCAAGAGCCTCGGCGTCAAGGCCGGCGTCGTGCTGAATCCGTCGACGCCGCCGGTCGCGATCGAAGAGGTCGCGGGCGAAGTCGATTTCGTGCTCGTCATGTCGGTGAATCCCGGGTTCGGCGGGCAGGCGTTCATCCCGAAGAGCCTTCAGAAGGTCACCGCCATCCGGGGCATGCTCGACCGCGCCGGGAACGTCCAGGCCGCGATCGAGATCGACGGCGGCATCGATTTGTCCAATGTCGGGCGCGCCGTCGACGCAGGAGTGGACATCGTGGTTGCCGGTTCCGCGATTTTCAACACTCCCGATCCGGCCGCAGCTACCAAAGCGCTGAAGGACGCGGCGGCGGCGGCGGTCGCTTCCTGATGAGCCACAAGACTCCACAGACCATCGACATCCGTGTCCGCTACGCAGAAACAGACAAGATGGGCGTGGTATATCACGCAAACTATTTCATGTGGTTCGAGATAGGCCGCTGCGAGTTGCTCCGCGCGATCGGGCGAAGCTATCGCGAGATGGAAGCTTCGGGTATTGGCTTGCCGGTGATCGAAGCGCACTGCGAATACAAGTCGCCGGCGCGCTACGATGACGAGCTGCAGGTGAGGACGTCGGGGAGATTGCTCTCGCCGGCGCGCGTCGAGTTCGAATACCAGATCGTCCGTCCGTCGGACGGCACGCTGAATGCCGTCGGCCGGACGGTGCACGCTGCGATAGACACCACCGGACGGCCGTGCCGGCTGCCGGACTACATCCGGGAGCTTCTGGAATGAACGCACTGGTGACCGGCGCCGCCGGGTTCATCGGATCACATCTATCGGCCGCGTTGCTCGATTCGGGCGGCACTGTCACCGGGATCGATTGTTTCACCGACTACTACCCCCGGCCGCTGAAAGAAGCCAACCTTTCGGTCGTGCGAGACCGCCCTGGATTCTCCTTCGTGGAAGCCGCGATCCAGGACGCCGATCTGGGTGCTTTGCTCAGCGGCGTGACTCACGTTTTCCATCTGGCCGGACAGGCAGGCGTGCGGAAAAGCTGGGGACGCGATTTCGACGTGTATACGAGAGATAACGTCCAGGCGACTCAGCGCCTGCTCGAGGCACTCGTTGGCCTCCCGATCCAGAAATATGTTTACTCATCGAGCTCGTCCGTTTATGGCGACGATGTGCCGCTGCCGATGCGGGAAGACACTTATCTGCAGCCGGTGTCCCCGTACGGCGTGACCAAGCTGGCAGGTGAACATCTGGGGAATCTCTACAACGCCAACCACGGCATCCCTGCGGTATCGCTGCGGTATTTCACGGTCTATGGGCCTCGTCAGCGCCCGGACATGGCTTTCCACAAGTTCTTAACGGCGGTCCGCGACGGCCTGCCGATTGCCGTGTACGGCGACGGTGAGCAGACCCGCGACTTTACCTACGTCGCTGACATCGTGGCGGCGAATATTTCGGCCGCGGACCGGGGCCGTCCGGGCAGCGTGTACAATATTGGCGGTGGCTCCAGGGTCACGTTGAACGAGGTGCTGGAACTGATTGGCAAAGTCACCGGAAAGCCGGTGAATGTTCAACGCGAGCCTCGAAAGAAAGGGGACATGCGCCACACATACGCCGACACGTCGGCCGCCCGCCGCGATCTCGACTTCACAGCGAAAGTGAATCTCGCGGCCGGCCTCGAGCAGCAATACCGCTGGCTTACTCAATGAATATTCCGCGCTTTTCGCTCTTCGCTCTCTGTTCTTTGCTCGTTCTCGCATTCGGTCTTGCCGGCTGTTCGTCGAACCCGCCCGTAAAGGCTGGGCCAGGCGAAGCGGATCAGATTCTGCTCGACCGCGGTAATGCGGCCCTCAAAGAGCGGCAGTGGAGCCGCGCGCGAACGTATTTCGCGGAGCTGCTCGAGTCCTATCCACAAAGCCCGCTGCGCGCCGAAGCGAAGCTGGGCGTGGGCGACACGTATCTGGGCGAGAGCAACAGCGCCTCATACGTCTATGCGCAGAATGAGTACCGCGAATTCCTCGCGTTTTATCCGACGAACCTACGGGCCGACTACGCGCAGATGCAGCTCGGGATGGTGCACTACAACCAGATGCTGAATCCGCAGCGCGACCAGACCGAGACGAAAGAGGCCATTCGCGAGTTCGAGACGTTTCAAACACGCTATCCGTCCAGCCCCCTGATGCCGCAGGTGAAACAACGGCTTCGAGAAGCGAAGGACCGGCTGTCCGACTGGGACCTGCAGGTCGGCAACTTCTATCTCAGCATCCGGCTCTACCCGTCGGCCATCGACCGGTACCGCCACATCCTCAAGAACGACCCGGAATACACCCGCAGAGACGCTCTGTACTTCAACCTAGCGGAAAGCCTCGAAAAGTCCGAAAAGAAGGCTGAAGCTCTGCCCTATTACGAGCGCCTCCTCAACGAGTTCGAGAAGAGCGAACATCTCGAGGAGGCGCGGCGGCGAGTCGAGCGACTCAAAGGCGAATTGAACATCGCCCCCAAAGCAGAGCTGTAACTCACACTTCTGTAAGGATTTGCGACATGCGCACCGCCAGTATCGCGTGCGCCGTGTGTGTGTGGCTGGCAGCCTCACCTGCCGCCGCCCAGACTCCGGCCGCCGAAACGCAGCTCGTTCCGCCTCCGTCATGGGCGTTCAATGACATTGCCTGCGCCCCTACGCTCGACATGGACAAGTCCCAGAAGAAAACGCAGCCCGCACTCCGCGTCGTCGGGGTCCAGGATGGCGCGTACCGTGAGCTGCTGGCGCCTCCCGCCCTCCTCGTCGTGAGCGGCGGATTGAATGCCGGGCTCGAACCGGGCCAGCGCTACTTCGTCCGCAGGCGCGTGCTCCCTATGACTGGCCTTCAGGAAATACCGTCGGTCCACACATCGGGATGGGTGCAGATCGTCGGCGTGGACACGTCGGTGGCGACAGCGGAGATTCTGCACGCCTGCGAAGGTATCCTGCTCGACGACTACCTCGAGCCCTTCACTGCCCCCACGATCGCCGCGCGGCCGGTTCCAGGCACGGTGCCACAGTTCGAGAACATGGGACACATCGTCACCGGCGTTGACGGAGCGCACACCGGCGGCGTCGGAAATACGATGACGATCAATCGCGGCACAAACGCCGGCATCGCGCCGGGGCAGCGCTTCGTGGTGTTTCGCGACAAGCGCGAGCTGAAGGTCGATACGAGCCGGGCGTCGAAGGAGCTGGCGGAGATGACCAAACACGCGCCGCTCGTGGAAATCGGCGAGGTGCTTGTGGTGTCGGTGCGTCCAGATGATGCGACTGTTCAGATCACCGTCGCAAAAGACGCGATTTCGAAGGACGACCTCGTCGCCCCGCTGCGCTAGGACGCTTTCGAACGCGGGCGTTCTGCTGGAGGAAACGCCGCGACTCTCGCGGGAATTCTGCTGAACCGGCGGTAGTAGTCCACCGCCGAGATCAGCGCCGTCAGCACGACGACCCAGAGCGCGGCGTATCCCACCCAGCCCAGCAGCTGCAACCGTTCTTCCACTCCCAGAATCAACGCCAGAATCGCGACGACCTGCGCCACCATCTTGACCTTGCCGAGGGGTGAGGCAGGAATGATGACGCCGCGGGCGTAGGCGATGCTTCGCAGCGTGGTCACGGCGAGCTCGCGTCCGATAATCACCGCGACCATCCACGCCGGCGCAAGGCCCATCTGAATGAGCGACACGAACGCGGCAGAGGTCAGAAGCTTGTCCGCGATCGGATCGATCATTTGACCGAGCGCCGTCACCTGCTTGCGGCGGCGCGCCAGATAGCCGTCGAGCCAGTCGGTGATCGAGGCAAGGCCAAAAATCGCGGCGCCGATCAACTCTTTGCGAATGCCGAAGATGAGCCGACCTTCGAAGTTCGTGAGCAGGACGACGACGAGCAGCGGCACGAGAAAGATGCGCGTGGCGGTGAGCGCGTTCGGAAGGTTGATGGTCGAGCGCACGGCTGGGTCAATTGTAATGCAGTAGCCCAAGAACGGTGTGCAGGTTGGTTTGGCCCAGTGTGGCCAAGGCGTGGTTTCCCTGCGAGAATTCGAATTCGCAGTGTGGGTTGGTGAAGCTCAGTTTTGCCTCGTTTGGTTTGGCGTGTTAGACATTCCATTTGACTGAACTTCGTGGACGCCAAGGGCGACCGACGGCTAGTGGATGTAGTATGCACGTATTCAACGGCCCGACTCTCAAGTGACGAGCGCACGCAGGAAGGAGATCGCAATGACTGTTTTCAGAAAGACCGTCGTCACGCTGCTGGTCCTCACCACGTTGCCGATCGCTGTGGGATTTCTGTCGTCGCCGGCGACGGCACAGACCCCCCGGACGACGGTCCCGGTCGGACAACTGATTGCGACATCGACCTTGGTCAGTGTGGGACCGGGTGAGACTTTCGGGACAGGTGGCGTTCACGTGCCACCCTGTCCCAAGGGTACGAGCTTCCTGGCAACCGCGGTGCAGGCGGCGCCGTACTTTCCCACGTTTGCGGGCAACCTCCTTAGCCTGCCAAGGTGGGCCGTATCTGCCCATGTTTTTCAAATAACATCCAACGGCTCGTTTAGCCCTCGTCTGACAGCTTTCGCGGACGGCCCCGAGCAGGCCTCCACCTCCGTCCCCGGAGGGCAGCCACTCTCAACGGACGAAGACAGCAACGTCGAAGTCCGCTTGTTCGGCAGCGCAGCCGCGGTGAATACAGCGTTCTAGTATATCACGCTTCGATATGAAGGCGCTTCTTCTCGTCGGTGGTCAGGGCACGCGCTTGCGGCCGCTCACGATACACGCACCGAAGTCCATCGTTCCAATTTTCGACCGGCCTTTTCTCAACTACCAACTCGATCTCATCAAACAGGTACCGGAGATCGACGAGGTGATCCTCAGCCTGAACTATCAGCCGGCACGTATCGAAGAGGTGTTCGGCGACGGACGGAACGCAGGGATCAAGCTGCGCTACGTCGTCGAGCCGACGCCTCTCGGGACGGCCGGCGGCGTGAAATATGCGGCACAGGGCGTGCGGGAGACCATCGTGGTCTTCAATGGCGACGTGCTGACGCAGGTCGATCTCCAGGAGCTCATCGACTTCCATCGAGGACGTCAGTCGCGCGCGACGATCGTCTTGACGCCGGTCGAGAACCCGTCGGCATATGGTCTGGTCGAGACCGACCCTGACAGCCACATCCTGCGCTTCCTCGAAAAGCCCAAGGCCGAGGAAATCACCTGCAACACGATCAACGCGGGCATCTACGTGCTCGAGCCAGAGACGTTCGATCGTATTCCCGACAGCGTCGCCTGGTCGATCGAACGCAGCTTCTTCCCGTCGTTCATCGAGCGCGGCGAAACGTTTCTGGCGTCAATCTACCGGGATTACTGGATCGACATCGGCACGCCGGAAAAGTACATGCAGGTGCACCGCGACATCATGGATGGGCGCTATTCGATGCCGCCGTTCAACGGAAAGGCGGGGGTTGCATGGGTCGCGCCGACCGCGATCGTTGAAACAGGCGCGCGGCTCGAGGGACCGCTCTTCATCGACGAGGGCTGCCGCATAGGAGCGGGCGCCTTTATCGGGCCCTATTCCGTTCTGGGCGCTGACTGCCACATCGAGGAGCAGGCGCAGATCGCCGGGTCGATCCTCTGGCCCGGGACACACGTTGGACGCGAGGCCCGCATCAGCGACACAATCATCGGCCGATCGGGGGAGATCGGCCGGAGCGCCACGGTCAATCGCGGCGTTCTCGGAGACAGTACGATCATCGCGGAACACAGCAGACTATGAATCCCAACATTTTCAAAGCGTACGACGTTCGCGGCATTTACCCGACCGAGCTCGACGAGCAGATCTTTCATCAGATCGGCCGGGCGTTTGTCGTCTACCTCAAGGCGCGGCGCATCGGCGTGGGCCGCGACATGCGCGTGTCCTCTCCGAGCCTCGCGGCAGCGTTTATCGCAGGGGCGCGCGAGCAGGGTGCGGACGTCGTCGATTACGGGATGATCTCGACCGACATGATTTATTTCGCGGTCGGCACCGAAGATCTCGACGGTGGTGCGCAGATTACCGCGTCGCACAACCCCAAGCAGTACAACGGCTGCAAGATGGTGGGCCGCGGTAATACGCCGCTCAGCGGCGACGCGGGCATCTCGGACATCCGCGACATGATCGCGAACAACCGCATTCCCGCGCCGGCCTCTCGGCCTGGCGCGCTCACGCAGCGCTCCATTCTCGACGGTTACGTCCAGCACGTTCTCGGCTTCATCGATCCGTCGATCATCAAGCCATACAACGCGGTGCTCGACGCCGGATGCGGCATGGGTGGCCTGGTTGCACCGGAGTTGTTCAAGGCACTTCCCTGCCGGGTCGATCCCCTGTGTTTCACCATCGATGGGACATTCCCCACGCACGAAGCCAACCCGTTGATCGAGGAGAATCGCCGCGACATCGTGGCCAGGGTCAGAGAGCGGCATGCCGAAATCGGCATCGCCTGGGATGGCGACGCGGATCGCTGCTTCTTCATCGACGAAGACGGAGAGTTCGTGTCGGGCGACTTCGTCACCGCGCTGCTCGCCGAAGCGTTCATGCTCAAGGAGCCGGGAGCGACGGTGGTATACGACCTTCGCGCGAGCTACGCGGTGAAAGACGTCGCCGCGCGATACGGCGGCAAGGCGGTGATGAACCGCGTCGGTCACGCGTTCTTCAAAGGGCGCATGCGCGAGCTGAATGCGGTATTCGGCGGCGAAGTGACGGGTCACTACTACTTCCGCGAAAACTTCTACTGCGACAACGGCTTCATTCCCGCGCTGCTGATCCTGGAGCTGATGTCGAAGAAGAACCAGTCGCTCAAGCAGCTGCTCGAGCCGTTGCGGGCGAAATATTTCATCTCGGGCGAGATCAACACGAAGATGCCCGACATGGAGGCGATGGCGTCGCGCATGGCGGCCATCGAATCGCGCTACCCAGACGCCCAAATCTCAAAGCTCGACGGCATTTCCGTGGAATACCCGGACTGGCACTTCAACGTCCGGCCGTCGAACACCGAGCCGCTGCTACGGTTGAACCTCGAGGGAACGACGCCGGAGCAGATGGAATCGAAGCGGGATGAGGTGTTGTCGATTATCCGGGGCTAGCCACAAATACAACAGGCGACCAGAACACAGCAGTCCCAGCCGGATTTCCCACCAGACCACGCCGCCAGTCCACGTCCCTTCGAGGAAACCGTGGCTGAGGCTGTAACCCATGCCGCCAGCCATCAATAACAGAGCTGCGAGCGTCGTCGTGCTGAACGCGGCTGAGAGAGGCGTCGTTGGTGGCATCGCTCGAGTGTGCCTATCTTCCCATTGTGAGTGGACCGGAGTAAAATTCCCCTCGTCCGACGTGCATCGGAATTGTTCACCTGCCAGGGTGGCCGAGCAATTCGCGTCATGTCCGGAACAGTTACTATCTGTTTTTGCGGGGTTAGCATAGTGGTAATGCTCTGGCTTCCCAAGCCAGCTAGGCGGGTTCGATTCCCGTACCCCGCTCCATTCCTGATCGGTGTGTGGATCCCTCCTTGCTCCTCTATTCGATAGCCAAAGGAGGCGTTGTCAATCATGGATAAACACGATCGCCCGGATGATTCCAGCAAGAACCGTCATGCACCCGGGTCTGTGAGCGAAGAAGTCTCGGGAGCAGGTCAGCGTTTCAAGGGTGCCGTAAAGCGCGAAGTCGGCGATGCGATCGACGACGAGCGCATGGAAGAAAAAGGCGAGCGGGAAAACGAGGCCGGTAAGGCTCGGCAGCGCAGGAACGACGCGGTCTAGACTCTCTCAGTAGAGAGACTTTGATGGGGCGGCGCCAGGTGTCGAAGAAGACGCCGGGGCGTCGCCTCCGGCTTGCTGGACAATTTTCACCCCCGCGCTGGCGCCCACGCGGCTGGCGCCGGCCGTCACCAGGCTCCTGAGCGCTTCATAGTCCCGCACGCCGCCGGCAGCTTTTACTCCGATGTCCGGACCAACCACCCGCCGCATAAGCTCGACATCAGCCACAGTCGCGCCGCCCGGCCCGAATCCAGTGGATGTTTTCACGTAATCGGCGCCGGCCGCTTTGGCCAGCACGCACGCGGAAATCTTCTCCTCGTCGGTAAGCAGCGCAGCCTCGATGATGACCTTGCTCAGCACGCGGCACTCGCGGCATGCCTCTACGACCCCCCGGATGTCGCGCTCGACAGCCTCCAGATCGCCCGACTTCAGCGCGCCGACGTTCACGACCATATCGACTTCGTTCGCGCCGTCGTACACGACCCGCCGTGTTTCGTACTGCTTGACGTCGCTGGTCGTCGCTCCGAGCGGAAACCCGACGACGGTGCACACGCCCACGGTCCTGCCCCTCAACAGACGCGCGCAGAGTGAAACCCAGTATGGGTTGACGCATACCGTGGCAAACCCGAACTCCAACGCTTCTTTGCAGAGCTTCTCAATCTCCTGTTTCGCCGCATCCGCCTTGAGCAGTGTGTGATCGATCAGGGACGCCACACTTGCCGGAACCTTGTCGCCGGCGTAGAGCCCCAGCCTCGAGGCCCCAGCATCGATGACGCCGCGCACACGGTCCGGACAGCAGTCATACACAACAGAATGACAGGCGCACGTACGGGTCCGCCCCCGCGCCAGCGCCGCCGAGACCTCCTCGGCGATGATTCTCTGTAGATCAGCCCACTGCATCATTATTTACTCTGTCGTGGGGCCCCACCCCCACGACCTGTACCTCGCGACCTGCAGTCGCTCGGCGATGTTTGCGGCAACCTGCTTCAGCATCAGCCGCCTTCCTCGAGCCTTCGTATCTTCGCGAGTCTGCGGATGTATCTCGGCTCGGTCATCGGCGTGCTGAGCCAGACGTTCATGACATCGAGCGCGTCTTTCACTTGAATCAGCGTCGAGCCCAGGCTGAGCACGTTCGCGCCGTTGTGCTGCCGCGCGTATCGCGCCATCGTCGGATCATGGCATACGGCCGCGCGGACACCGGGAATTTTATTGGCGGTAATAGCCGACCCGATCCCTGCTCCGTCGATCACGATGCCCGCATCCGCCTCGCCTCGGGCCACGCACTTCGCGACGCGTGCAGCCGTGTCGGGATAGTCGACGGGATCTGCCGTGAGCGTGCCGAGATCGTCCACGGCAATCCCTTTGGATCGGAGCGCGGCCGCAAGCGCCGCTTTCAGCGCCAGACCGGAGTGATCGCTGCCGATCGCCACGCGCCGTATGTCGCCGACCGGAGCCAGCCCTTCGTCCCCACGATCGAGCAGATCGTCCCTGACGACCGTGACGCGCCGTGCTTTCAGCGTGTCGGCTGCCAGCGGCGTAATGTGACCGCCGTTCTGAAGTACGACGGTTTCGCCGATGTCCAGCGTTCGCGCGTCAGCTTCCGTAATGATCTCGAACCTTTTCATGTTATCTTTCGCGCCACCGTGACGACGCTATTCACTGCAGAGCAGATCAGTGCGCGCATCGCCGAAATGGCCGCGCGCATCAATGCGGACTACCCGGACCAGGAGCCGCTTCATTTTGTCGCCGTGCTGAAGGGCGCTTTCGTGTTTCTGTCCGATCTGGCCAGAGCGATCGCGCCGCGCCCGGTCACACTCGATTTCATCGCCGTCTCCAGCTACGGAGCGGCGACAAAAAGCTCCGGCGAAGTCCGTCTTCTCAAAGATCTCGACGCGCCCCTCCAGGGCCGAGACGTCATTATCGTCGAGGACATCGTCGATACGGGCTTGACGCTCAGCTATCTCCAGGATGTCCTCCGCGCGCGCGACCCCCGGACGCTTCGCACGGCCTGTCTGTTGAGCAAGCCGAGCCGGCGCAAGGTCAACGTCGCCGTTGAATATATCGGATTCGAGATTGAGGACAAGTTCGTCGTCGGATACGGCCTGGATCACGCCGGCCAGTTTCGCCATCTTCCGTTCATTGGGATTCAGGATTAGTCACTTTCCCACCGCGGCGCGGACGAGATCGGCAAATTTGCGGGCCTCGGCGAGGATGGCCGTCTCGTCGAGGGTCAACATCTTGCGATCCCGCATCAGCACGCGCCCATTGACCATGACCGTCCGCACGTCATCGCCTCTTGCGGCGTAGACCAGATGTGAGACCGGATCGTACAGCGGCGTCAGGCGGGCGTTTGCCGTGGACACAATCGCCAGATCGGCGCGTTTTCCGCTCTCGAGCGAGCCAATCGCGCTCTCGAGCCCAAGCGCTCGCGCACCGTTGATGGTCGCCATTTCCAGCGCCGTCGTCGCGGGAAGGGCGCGGGGGTCGCCGGTTTTCACTTTATGGAGCAGCGCCGCAAACCGCATCGCCTCGAACATGTCGAGATCGTTGTTGCTGGCTGCCCCGTCCGTTCCGAGCCCGACGGTGATCCCCTGCGCGAGGTACTCGGGTACCGGCGCGATGCCGCTCGCGAGCTTCATGTTGCTCTCGGGGTTATGCGACACAGCGACGCCGTGACCCCGGAGAATCGCCATGTCGGCCGCATCGACCCACACGCCGTGATTGATCAGCGTCCGGGGCCCGAAAAATGCGATTGACTGCAGATACCTCACCGGACTCATGCCCGAGTGGGCCTTTTGCGAGCTTCCGAGCTCGTTTTCCGTCTCGGCGACGTGAATCAGGACAGGAACGCCGTACTTCGCGGCAAGCGCGCGTGAGCTCAGCAGATCCCTGGCTTCGAGCGTATAAGGAGAGTGAGGAGCGACTGCCGGAACGATGAGGTCATCCTTCTGGAATTCCTTGATGAACGCTTCGTTGCGGGCGAGACCTTCCGCGGGCGTCTTCGCGTCCGGCACCGGAAACTGAATAATCGTCTGGCCGAGCACTCCGCGCATGCCTGCGGCTTTGGTCGTGCGCGCGATCTCCTCTTCGAAGTAATACATGTCGGCGTACGCCGTGGTGCCCGACTGAATCATCTCGAGCGCAGCCAGTCGCGTTCCCGCCCGCACCATCTCACGCGATACGGTTTTCGCTTCTGCCGGAAAGATGTACTTCTCCAGCCATTCCTGCAGCCGCAAGTCGTCGGCGAGGCCGCGATAGAGCACCATCGGTGCGTGGGCGTGCGCGTTGATGAGGCCAGGAATGACAATTGAGCCGGTGGCGTCGATCTGCTGTGCTGCTTTGAAGCGGGAGGCGATGTCCGCAGCCGGACCAACTGCGACGATGGTCGTGCCGTCCACGGCGACGGCCCCGGGGTTGTAGACGCGCCGCGCCGCATCGACGGTAACCACCATGCCGCCCGACACGATGGTGCCCACCTGCGTCGGAGCGCTTTGTGCGATCGTCGTGGCAACCAGCGCAGCGGCAGTGACCAGCGTCAGCAGCGTCTTCATCCCGCGATCTTACTAATCCCGAATCCCAAACCCCTAATCCCCAATCCCTGACGTGCGTCAGTCAGTGTTGTATAGTCCCCGCATGTCCGTTCACATCGTCCCCCATCCGTTGATTCACGACGCGCTGAGCCAGTTGCGCGACGTCAATACCGAGACCGAGCAGTTCCGCCAGATCGCCAACCGCATCAGCGTGCTGCTGATCGCGGAGGCGCTTCGCGATTTGCCGACGGAACGCGCGGTCGTGCAGACGCCGCTCGAAAAGGCCGAAGGCCGGCGGGTGGCGCGCGATGTAGTCGTTGTGCCGGTGCTCCGCGCGGGTCTGGGGATGCTCGACGCAGTGTTGGAGTTGCTGCCGTCAGCCCGCGTCGGCCACATCGGCCTTCAGCGGGATGAATCGACCGCCGTCGCATCGCAGTACTACGCGAAGCTGCCCGATAATCTGCCGTCGAGCTACGTTGTGCTGGTGGATCCGATGCTCGCGACAGGCGGCAGCGCGGTGGCCGCGCTCGATGTGCTCAAGAAGGCGGGCGCCAGCAACGTCCGGGTCGTGTGTATCGTTGCGGCGCCCGAAGGGATCGCATTAATCGAGAAACTGCATCCCGACGTCGAGATCTACACGCCGGTTGTCGATCGGGAGTTGAACGCGCAGAAGTACATTCTGCCGGGGCTGGGCGACTTCGGCGATCGCTTGTATGGGACGTGTTGAATTTGAGATAAAATTGCGTTTTCCGAAGGTTGGGCGCTTGGCTCAGCGGTAGAGCATCGCCTTCACACGGCGGGGGTCAGTGGTTCGAATCCACTAGCGCCCACCAGCTTTCGCGGACCGAATTCCACAACACATTGCCCTGTGCGTCAGTCGGCTCGTGTGGCAAGCCAGCCTTGTGACTACTTCTTCGCTTCTACGAGCAGCGCGCTCAGAATCTGCGCGTATTCGTCGTCCGCGGCGGTAAACGTCTTCTGATAGTCGGCATCCGACATCTTCTGCTTGTCGGGCTCGCCGTCGAACATCACGATCTTCCCGGCGTTGTTCCACGTGTCGTACATGTTCTCCTGCTTGCGCATCGACAGCCCGGGCTCCGCCATGTCCTGCACGAAGATCTTCGTCGTCGGAGTGACGGTCCCGCTGAGCTCCATGTACGTGTCGCGATATTGCTTGCCCTGAAGGCGGGGCTCCATCAGCTGAGGCGCCGGATACGTTCCCGAAATGACGAGCAGTTGCACCTTCGGAAAATACAGGGCGGCCGCATATTTGCCATCTCCCATCGGCACTTTCGCGGCGATGGCGTCCAGCTTCTTGGCGTCCATCACCTGGACGAGCTCTTTCGCGACCGTCGCCGATTTCGACGCCGCCTGGGCAGACGCGTTCGATGCCGCGCAAAGCAGGGCAAAGACGACCAATATGACGGAATGGATCGATGCACGCGACATCATGGGACCCCCTTCAAGCCGGGCCGGCGTTTGAATTGTGCTACGGATTACGGCGATTTCTATCACCGTTGGGGGACCGCGTCAATCGGGCCTGGGCATGAGGGACGCGTCAACCGATGAAGAGCGTGTCCTCTTCCTCGGCGCGGGGACCATTGGTGGCGGGACGGCGGGTCAGATCGCGAAAGACGTCGATGACAGCTTTGACGCCGGCCATCATCGCGGCGCCCTCCCGGAGAGGCCTCAGAATGGCGCCCTGGACGGTCGAGGCGGTCTGCTCCAGCCGGTCGGTCACATCGGTCACAAGACGGTCCACGCGCTCTACCTGGCCTGCCGCAAGCGAACTGATGTGCGCCGCGTCTCTGGCGATGGAGGTGAGGCTTTGGGTGATCGGCTTCATCTCCCGCTCCACTTGCGTCAGCCCGCGGTCAATCCGGCGAGCGACACCCAGCCCGTAGACCACCACGGCGACCTGAATCGCCGCCATCGTCACCGTGGCCAGCGCGATGACTCCGAGGAACAGTTCCGCCCAGAAGGACAATCTGTCTCCTTACGCCTATTCTCGGCACCTACGTCCTGAACCCGCAGCCCTGAGCCCTCTAAGGGCGGAGCCTCAGAAGATGCTCATTCTCATGTTCAGGAACTTCTTCGGATCTTTCCTGATGTCGGCCAGGAGTTGCTGCAATTCGGTAACGGTCTTATTCATATTCTCATACAGCTGCTTATCGTTCATCAGCTGTCCCATCGTCCCCTCACCTTTGTTGAGTTTGGCCGTCAAGAGCTCCAGATTGGTCGTTACGGCGTCGAGCCGCTTGTAGAGGGCATCGTTGGTCATCAGCTGGCCAATCGTGCCCTCGCCCTTGTTGATCCGGGCCGACAGGGCCTCGAAATTGGCCGTGGCCGCGCTCAGATTCTTGGCAATCGAAGGATCGTTCATCAGCTGGCCAATCGTGCCCTCCCCCGAGTTGATCTTGTTGGTGATGGCCGTCAGGTTCCTCATCGATGCTTCGAGCTGCTGCGCGCTTTCAGGGTTGTTCAGCAGCTGACCCAGAGTGCCTTTTCCCTGAGACAGCCCCTGGGTCACCTCGCGGGCGGCCGAGGTGAACTGCCGCAGCTCCTGATACAGCTCGTCGTCGGTCACCAGCTTGCCGACGGTGCCTTTGCCAGCACGGACGTCCTGAAAGAGAGCCGTAAGCTCGGTAATCCCCTTGTTGGCCTGCGCCGTCACCTCCGCGAGCTGCGGCGGCGGCGGATCCGAAGGCACATATTCCCCCTCCGGAAGCGGCTGGCCCGTAGTGCTGGCGGTGATATCGACCGACCCCTCTCCCAGGAGCGACACCGATCCGATCGTGGCGCGCGACGTGGTGCGTACGCGCTCCTGCATATCTTTGCGCAGCTCGAGCAGCATGTCGACGTCCGAGCCGCTGAACTGCAGTTCCGTCACCGCGCCAACTGTCACGCCGGCGACCCGCACAGGTGAGCCTCTTTGCACCCCTGTCGCGTTCGCGAACTTGACCTTCAGGTTGTAGCGCTGCCAGAAAAACCCGCCCTCGCCGCCGAGCGCCAGGATGAGCACTCCCGCGATAAATATCGCGACGACGGCCATGATGCCGATTTTCAGTTCAGACCACTTCAGCGAACGCGTGCGCGGCATGGTGATTCCTTACGTTATGACAGAAATGCCTGAATGTAGGGATCCTTCGACGAGCGTAACTCGTCGGCGGTCCCTTCGAAGATGATGATGCCGCCCTTCAGCATCATAAACTCTGCCTCTTCCAGCTTCGCCTGGCCCGCGTCCTCGAACTCGACGTCGTCGCCCCGGCGGACGGCTTCCTGCGTGGCGACAAAGAACGCGTCGCGAAGCTGGTGCGTCACCAGAATCGAGGTGACCTCTTCGAAATCGCGCAGCTTGACGATCTCTTCGTCGATGGTCGTAGAGGTGATCGGGTCGAGCCCGGTCGTGGGCTCGTCGTAAAGCAGAACGCGAGGCTTCACCGCCATCGCGCGCGCGATGGCAACGCGCCGCCTTTGACCACCCGACAGCTCAGACGGCTTGCGGTCGATGAACTGCGCCAGACGAACGAACCCGAGTACTTCCTCCACCCTCTTACGCACTTCGTCGAGCGGCAGATCGCTTTCCTCGTACAGCTTGTATCCGACGTTTTCCCCGACGGTGAGCGAGTCGAAGAGCGCGCCTTCCTGAAACACCATCCCGATGTCGGCGCGCACCTTCATCATCTGTTCTTCGGTGTAATCGTTGATGAGCTGGCCGTTCACCCAGATCTTTCCGTTGTCGGGCTTCAACAGTCCGAGCAGCAGCTTGAGCGAGATAGACTTGCCGGCCCCGCTTGCCCCGAGAATGATCTTGGTGTGCCCTGCTCCCAATTTGAAGCTGACATCACGCAGCACGACCGTGTCGTCGAATGCGAGCGAGACATGCTCGAAGACGACGACAGGCTCGTTGGCCTGAGAGGGCCTCTCGGCAACCGCGCTGCGTGCGTCCGTGTCAGCCATCAACTCAATAAAACACCGTAATCATCAACCTCGTGATGAAGAAATCCACCACCAGCACCGTCACCGACGCCGCCACGACCGCATTGGTGGTAGCGCGTCCGACGCCCTGGGTGCCGCCCTTCGTGCGCAGCCCGACGTGGCACCCGATGCTGACGATCGCAAAGCCGAGAAAAAACGGCTTCGCGAGACCCATCCACACATCCTGCAGGTAGAGACCGTCGGTGATCGATTTCCAATACACGCTCGAGGGCACCTGCAGCTGCTGAACGGCGATGATGGCGCCGCCCAGAATGCCCATGAAATCCGAGATGACCGTCAGCACGGGCGCCATCAGGACGCCGGCAATCACGCGCGGAACGACGAGCTTCCGCACGGGGTCCGTGCCGAGCGCCCGCAGCGCGTTGATCTGATCGGTGACGACCATCGATCCCAGCTCGGCCGCGATGCCCGATCCCACACGTCCGGCCAGCATGAGTGCCGTCAGCACCGGTCCCAGCTCTTTGACCATCGACGCGCTGACGAGCCGGCCGACGACAGGCCGCGCACCGAACTGGTCGAGGGTCAGGCCGCTCTGCAGCGCGAGCACCGCGCCGGTAAAGATGCCGGTGAGCAGGACAACCGTGAGCGAGCCCACACCGATGGCTTCGAGCTGCTCGACGACGTCGTGGAAATAGAACGGCCGAGAAAACGAATGGCGGATGGCTGCCGAGCTGAGCTTGACGTATTCCTGAACTTCCAGAACGGCTGACTTCAGCCAGTTGTCGAGCGCCTTCAGCACATCAGCTCCGAGTCGACCCGGCGGCGGCGAACCCCAGCTCGCGCCCCTTCAGCGTCTTGATCTTGTCGCGCAGTTTCGCCGCGCGCTCGAAATCGAGATTCGCTGCAGCCTGGCGCATCTGCGCCTGCAACTGTTCAATGCGAGATTCGATCTCCTCGGGGCTCAGATAGGTCTCGCGGGCCTCCATCACCTCGGGCTGGGTGTGGTAGTCCAGGTTGTAGACGCTGAGCGACACATCGTCGATCGCTTTCACGATCGATGCCGGCGTAATTCCGTGCTCGATGTTGTATGCCTCCTGCATCTGGCGGCGGCGCGTGGTTTCCTCCAGCGCGACGCGCATCGACTGGGTCACCGTGTCAGCATACATGATGACGCGTCCATTCACGTTGCGCGCGGCCCTGCCCGAGGTCTGGATCAAGGACCCCGCCGACCGCAGAAACCCTTCCTTGTCGGCGTCGAGAATCGCCACCAGCGACACTTCGGGGAGATCGAGACCCTCCCGCAACAGGTTGATGCCAACCAGTACATCGAACTCACCGAGCCTGAGGTCGCGCAGAATCTGTATGCGATCGAGCGTCTCGACCTCTGAGTGCAGGTACCGGACCTTGACCCCCAACTCCTGGTAATACGTCGTCAGGTCTTCGGCCATCCGCTTGGTGAGGGTCGTCACGAGCGTGCGGGTGCCTTCGGCGGCACGCGTCCGGATCTCCCCCAGCAGATCGTCGATCTGGCCCTTGACGGGACGCACTTCGATCGGCGGGTCCATCAGGCCGGTCGGCCGGATGATCTGCTCCACCACGACTCCGCCGGCCTTTGCGAGCTCGTACGGACCCGGAGTGGCCGACACGAAAACCGTCTGCGTCGCGCGCGCTTCCCATTCCGCGAACGTCAGCGGACGGTTGTCGAGCGCCGACGGCAAGCGGAATCCGAATTCGACGAGGGTCTCCTTCCGCGATCGATCGCCGTGATACATCCCGCGCACCTGGGGGACGGTTTGATGACATTCGTCCACCACAAGCAGCGCATCATCGGGCAGATAGTCCAGCAGCGTCGGTGGCGGCTCCCCCGGCGCGCGGCCGCTCAGATGACGCGAGTAGTTCTCGATGCCGTGGCAATAGCCGATTTCCTTCATCATCTCGAGGTCGAACATCGTCCTCTGATGCAAGCGCTGGGCCTCGAGTACTTTGCCGAGCTTTTCGAGCTCCGTCCGCCGCACGACGAGCTCGGCTTTAATGGAGTCGACCGCCGATCGAGTCTGCTCGCGCGGCGCGACGAAGTGCGATTTCGGATAGATCGCGATCTTGTCGTGCTTCCGGCCGCTCTTGCCGGTCAGCGGATCGAACGTCGTCAGGCTGTCGACGTCGTCGCCGAACAGCTCGATGCGAAGAGCCTGCTCCTCGTACGACGGATACACTTCGACGACGTCACCTCTGACGCGGAATGTGCCGCGCGTGAAGTCCGTATCATTGCGCTCGTACTGAATCTCGACGAGCTTGCGGAGAATCTGCTCGCGCGGAATCCGCTGGCCGAGCTGCAGCGGCAGCAACATGCCGTAATACGCTTCGGGCGATCCGAGGCCGTAGATGCACGACACGCTCGAGACGATGATGACGTCGCGCCGCTCGAAGAGGGATCGCGTCGCCGACAAGCGCATCCGGTCGATCTCATCGTTGATGATCGCCTCCTTTTCGATGTACGAGTCGGTGGATGGAAGGTAGGCCTCGGGCTGGTAGTAGTCGTAATAGCTGACGAAATATTCGACCGCGTTCTCGGGGAAGAAGCGTCGAAATTCCTGATACAACTGCGCCGCAAGAGTCTTGTTGTGCACCATCACGAGCGTCGGCCTGTTGACCTGGGCGATGACCTTCGCCATGGTGAAGGTCTTGCCCGATCCAGTGACGCCCAGGAGCACCTGATGCATGTCGCCGCGCTCGAGCCCATCCACCAGCTCGGGGATAGCCCGCGCCTGGTCACCCTTGAGCTCGAAATCGGAGACGAGTTTGAACTTGTCGTACAGGGACGGCATATCGATGTCTATGCGGCACGGCCGGGAAAATAGGGCCGGGGCGAACATTACATCGTACTACAGCTTCGCGTTCGCTGGGCTCACGCGGTTCCCGGTTGCTGGTTCCGGGGTTCCTGGTTCTAGGGTTCCGCGTTCTGACGTCTGGGGTCCGTCCGGAGGTTTTGCGTTCGCAGGCTTTACTAGCGGCATTTCTTGCGTGTCGTCTTGCGCGTATTTGTCCACGCCAGCGTCAGCGCTTCTCCCAGGGCGTCCTCGTCAACCGCCTTCAAGGTGACGCGCGTGCAGCCGCTGCGCCCCCAGGCGCCCGCTTCAGGGCTGAAGGCGTCGGGATGATCTTCAATGAACATCGCCTGCTGATCCGGGGTCAGCTTCACCATCCCGAACTGATCGCCGCTATGGAGCGAGGCGAAGATCCGCTTTTCGATGCGGAAGTCGGGATGGCCCATGTGGGCGCCTTCTACTGCGCCATTGAGGGCAAGAGCAATCCGACGGAATTGCTCGGCTGTTACCGGTTGCGGCATAGCGGAGATTCTGCCACGGGGTGAAGCTTGTCGTGTCGTTGAAATTGCGCCACGGTTCGACGTGGGCATCAGTTTTCCCTCGAAAACCGAGGCATTTGGGCCTGCGAATATGTGGCAGGTCACGTGCAGCTTGAGCCGCCGTGCGAACCAAAATTTACGGCGGAACTGCGGTCAACGGTGAGCGCAGCCTCTGCGCAACGTGCCGATTTGCCACGATCGTCAAAGGTCGATCGCTGGACGAAGAACTGGTGCATTGCCAATCGATTACGACAAACGGCATGCGAGTGCCATTCAAAGTGACATCGTGCACATCCCATAGCGACATCGATCAGCCGACATACATGCAGCTGCTCGAAGACGCGTGGATTCTCAAGCCGGCGTCCCGGCGCAAGCCTGCCGGCTTCGTGAAGCACAGCGACCTCAAGGCCGAAGAGATGCGCGCAATCATGGTTGAGCTGCGTGAGCAGGAGCGAGATTAGTTGGCGTCAGCGCAACTCGTTCCGGAACGAGTTGCGGCTGTTGCCGAACGGGGTTAGCAAATATGACGTCTGTAACAATTGACTTTCGGCATGTCTCGGACCAGAAGGTGCTGGCGAGTGTCCGTGCGGCGGTCGAACACGAACGAACGGCGACCGCCCATCTCCTTGCCGCCCTCATGGAGCTCGACACGCGGCGGCTCTACCTACAGGAGGGCTGCTCCTCGTTGTTCACGTACTGCACGCAAGTGCTGCACTTATCCGAACATGCGGCCTACAACAGGATCGAAACGGCGCGCGCCGCGCGGCGCTTTCCGTTAATCCTTGATCTCGTCGAGTCCGGCGCCGTGTCACTGACTGCGGTGCGGCTGCTCGCGCCTCAGCTCACCGAAGAGAACCACCGTGACCTGCTCGGGCGGGCCCGGCACAGGAGCAAACGCGATATCGAGATCCTGCTCGCCGCGCTGAGGCCCCAACCGGACGTGCCCTCGACGATTCGCAAGCTTCCCACTGCCGCTGCGCTGCAACCATTGGATGACGCGGCGCCCAACCCAAGCGTTGCCGGCGGACTGGACGATGGCCAGGGAGACTTCGACGCTGCGGATGCCCATCGCCCACCCGCAGCGCCTGCGGAAATTAAGCCGATGGCGCCCGAACGTTACAGGGTCCAGTTCACTGTGAATCGGGAGACCTATGACACCTTGCGACGGGCTCAGGACCTTCTGCGCCATGCGGTGCCGAACGGAGATGTTGCTGTTATTTTCGAGCGCGCGCTCGAGCTGTTGATTGTTCGCCTGGAGCGGACGAAGTTCGGCAGTACGAAACATCCGAAGGTGTTTCGGAACGAATCCCCGGCCTCACGACATGTCCCAGCCGCCATCAAACGGGCGGTGTGGGAACGCGACAGTGGCCGCTGTGCGTTCAAAGGCACCCTCGGGCGCTGCACCGAAACAGGATTCCTGGAGTATCACCATCTAGTGCCCTTCGCCGCCGGTGGACTGACGTGCGTCGAAAATCTTGAGTTGCGGTGTCGCGCTCACAATCGGCATGAGGCCGAGCAGTGGTTCGGCGAACGGCAGCCGTCTAAACACGACGCCCCAGCAGCACCTCCGTAGCGTCACATCTAGAATCGCGGAGGTTTACTTCACGGGGGCAAAATACCCTTCTCTCGTCCGCAGCTGCAGCCGCTCGGACGGTGGGCGCTTCAGTTTGATTTCCACTTTGCGCCACTTCCCATCGCGGGCGGTGTTGGTGGGCACATAGCCGAGGACGTACTGCCCGCGAATCTCCTCAGCGATGTCCTCGTACATCGGCTCGAGTTCTTTCATGGCCCCAGGGAACACCGCTTTACCTCCGGTGATACGCGCAATCTCCATCAGCTTCGACTGAAGGAGAAGCCGGTCGGATCCACGACTGTTCGCGAGAAAGCCGACCGGATAAACAGTTACGTCAGACGCCCGCAGGATTCGCAGCGTCTGGTCCCAGCTGCGCGAGCTGGACGTATCGCCGCCGTCAGTGTAAACGACAAGCACCTTCCGGCCCTGCTGATCGAATGCGCTTCCGAGATACACAGTCATCGCGTCGTAGAATGAGGTCCGCCCCTTGGCCTTGCGACTTCGAATACGCTCGACGAGCCGCGGAAACTCCTTCTGGGAGAACGTCGCCGCCCGGACATCGTCATCGAACTCGACTAGCGTAAAATCCAGTGCATTCAGAAAAGTGTTCAGGAATTTGATCGCCGCATTCCGCGAAAACGCCAGATCCTTCTGCATGCTTTCGCTGGTGTCGAACATCAGCCCGATATGCAGGGGCGCGGCATCGTCCGCCGCGCCGGCGGCAAAATAACTGACGGTTTGCGGCTTCCCATCCTCCCGGACTTCGAAGTCATCCTGCCCCAGGTCCCCCACCGGGTCTCCCGCGCGATCGACGACGGTTACGGTAAATCCAGCGACGTCGACATTCGTCTTGTACGAGAACTGGGCCCGTGCCGATAAGGGATACACGGCCATCAGGCTAGCCGCGAATAAGACGAGTGACGTGGCGCGTGTCATAAGAGGCGTGTAATGGGTAGTTTAGCGCGACAGACAAAAAGGGCCAGCAAACGCTGGCCTTTTTTGCGTACGTCACGGAAAAAGCTAACCTTTAGCTAACCTTCCGCATCCGGTGCGTTCTGACCGCTTGAAATCTGAGCGCGCTGACGGCCAGTCCCGCCGACGCGCTAGCACGCTCGCCTACGTGCCTGGCCGCGCGCAGGCTGCACGGTCGGCGTCTGGGCCAAACGCCAGTAAGCACGAAGGCCAGCCGGTCAGCGCGCGAAACAGTAGATGCGTCCGGCGCCGCCTCGTGGCGCCGTGTTCGCGCAGTTTTGGTTGGCGTGCGCAGAGTTCCAGGACGCGAGCGTGCCGGACTGATCCTGGTTGGGGCCGAAGCCGTCCGAGTGGCCGACCTGCGCTTGCACACTGGCGGAGTTGGACGTCCAGTCGTTGCAGGTGAAGCCCATCATCAGCGTCCCATCCGCGTTCGAGCCGGTCAGGATGTCGTGTTCGTTGGGGGTAGGCGAGCCGGTCCACTGCCCGTTAATGGGCTGCCCCTTCTCATCGACGAACAGCGCGGCGTCGCCGCGGCGCGAGTGCAACTCGGCAATGCTATGCGCGATGACCACGTTCTTGGCGTTGAACCAGGGGCCACTGCCGATCCGGTTCCGCGCATATGTCGACAGGTTGTTGTTGCTAGGGTCGTGTTCGACGCTGAGGTAGGCACGCCAGGTTTTGTCACCCGCGCCAACCGCCGCCGCGAGCCTCTGGCAGGTAGCGTCCGCCCCGCTAAGTCCGCCAAGATTCCCGGTCGTGCTCCTCTGGCTCGTCACGAAGAAGCTCATCGTGTAAGGCCCAACTGTGCTGGGTGTGCTCGGGGAGTCGTCACAGCCGACGGCGGCAAGCGTCATTGAACATGCCAGCGCGAGGAGGGATTTCTTCATCACAGCACCACCTTGATCCGGATGCTAACACGCCCAGAACTCAGGGTTGCCAAGGAAAGACCGGAAGCACCGCGCGGTCGCGCTGGACGCGTGCATCACGATACGCGGCGGCGAGCGTGAACGGTGTCTGCGCCGAACGCCAGTCTTCCTTTCCTACTTCACGCGTGGTTCTCGACTTCAAGGGCGGCATCAAGCTAGCGGCATGAGGCCGCTCGTCGGATTACAGCTGCCAGCGGTCGATCGGCGGTGTAGTTGAAGTTGGGCGGCACGGTTATACAGTGACGCGCAGAAAGGGCCAGCAAACGTTGGCCTTTTTTGCGTCTGCGGTTGACAAAGCTAACCAATGGCTAACCTGCCGCGTCGGCGCCGGACGGCGGCGCGCTAACGGCGGCGGCGGCGTTCTGAGTTGTGAAGGCGGTCATGCGATCCTACGTTCGGCGTTATAGGCGAGCTGAACGATCACGGCTTCACCGCCAGGCCATAACTCTATGGACAGCTGTTTTGGCGCGCCGGACAAGTGCTTTCTGCAAACAGATCGAACGGTTCGCCGGTTGTGCTCTGAAAGCCGGTGCGTAGACTCCGATAGGCGAAGCGAAAGCCCAGCTGGTCGCCCGCACAGAAACAGAGATCAATTGGTCTGGGGTTGGCGAGATCAAGTATGAACTGATCTCGCCAGCGGACGGGACCGCGCCCTTCACAGTCTGCAGCAGGATGCATTATAGGATCCCGCCAGGTCCCGCTGCAGATCTGCATGACCAACTCACCGACTGTGATCGGGTTGCCAAACTCATCCACGATTGACGCCGTCAGGTCGGTCGTGCCGGGTATCGTCCAGACGCCGTCTGCGAAGGTGCCCGGAGATACTGTCCACGAGAGGAAGGCGTCAGCAGCAGCCGGTCGAGCGGCGATCGTCTGGCTCGCGCCGACAGATCCCAGGCACACGGCGGTGCCTACTGCGGCAATGGCTAGAATTCTCATGAGCATTACCTCCTTCAATGCGGAATTTCCAAAACTTGCCTTCCGCGTGTTGCCTTTCGGACCAAAATTGGCTGTCTGAGTCCAATCGAGTAAAGAGCCACCATCCTAGACCGGTCCGCGAGGGTGCCTATGTTCAAAACCGAACACTCTGCACACACATTAGTGCGGGCGACGTTGGTTGCGGGCCGACTGCCAGTCGCTTGCGGTGCTTTGCAGACGATGGCCGCACGCTAGATTCCTTCAGCACAGAATCGGCACATGTCGGTGGGAGAACTAAATCGCTGCGTGAAACGCTCGCGTAGAAGGCTCCTGCCCTTCGCTATACTGACGCCTCGGCGACACGGTTGATCACCGGTGCGTCATGAAAGGGCAAGCACGCAGCACGCAGCCCGTGTTCGGACCGACGAAATCGAAAGCCGTTCCCACGCCGGGTGATCCACATCGACCATGACACCGTGCGGCTCTTACGTGAGCACAAGCGTCATCAGGCCGAAGTGATGATGAAGAATCGCCAGCACTACCGCGACTTCGGCCTGGTGTTTGCCAAGGACTGGAGCGAATGCCGCAAAAGCGAAAACGCGCCGGGACTGCCGCTCGACAGCGACCATCTCGGCAGCGGCCCGTTCGCGCGGCTGGTGAAGGCGGCGGGCGTCAAGCCGATCACCCTGCACGGCCTGCGGCATACGTGCGCGACGCTGCTCATCGCCGCGCGCGTGCCGGTGAACGTCGTCTCGAAGCGGCTCGGCCATGCGAAGACGTCCATCACCAGTGACATTTACGCGCACGTTCTCCCAGGAATGCAGCAAGAGGCGGCCGCAATCCTCGGCACGCTTCTCGCAGCAAAAAGTAGCTAACCTTTAGCTAACCTGAGAGACGGTATGAGCGCGTACGAGAAGAAACGAGGTAAACGGAGAGGTCAGTAAATACCCTTGTTTTGCTAAGGAAACGTAATGAGGCGTAATGAAACGCCACGAGACGGCGTAAGTAATCTAGAATGGGTAGTTTACAGCGACAGGCGCAGGGGCTCGCGGATCAAACATGAGGTGTCTGGCGGTTTGCCAAGACGAGCTGGTTATCAGGATGCTGGACCAAATCCTGGCGCCCAGCATCGAAGTCGACTTTCTGGCGGAGAGCCGTACGCTGGCGCGAAAGCTCCAGGCGGCAGGCCTGCCGGTCATCGCCGGTGACGTCAAACGCACCGACACCTACCTCAAGGCAGACATCTCTCCACAGACCTGCATCATCATCGAAGACACGGGCCGGCGTTACCTCCCCAAGATGATTGACGCGATTCGCGATGCGGGCGGGTCGCTCATCTACGTGCTGGGTGTCGGCACGGCTGACAAAGAAAAGCGCGCCGAGGCCATTCGCAATCAGTTCCCTGACGTTTCATATCTGTCGCTGTCCGAGCTCTTCGAAGCACCGCTCCTCACCGAATTCAGCCGCGCGCTTACCCGCGCCCGCGTCCAGCAATATCAACGCTATCTGGCCGACGCGGACCGCATTCTGATTCTGCTGCACAACGAGCCCGACCCCGACGCCATGGCCAGCGGCCTGGCGCTCAGGACCATCCTCCATCGAACAAGGACGACGGCCGTGATTGCGGCGCTCGAAGGTGTGACGCGGCCCGAAAACGTCCGGATGGCGAACCTCCTCGACATTCACGTCGAAACGATCACCCATAACGCCATTGGCGAGTTCGATCGCGTCTGCATGGTCGACGTGCAGCCGCACTACTTCCAGGGACTCGACCGCGTGGATCTGGTCATCGACCATCACCCCGAGCAGCATGGCTACAACGCCGTGTTCAAGGACATCCGCGAAGACTACGGCTCGACGTGCACGATATTGACCGAACATCTTCGCGCCATCGACGCAAGCATCTCCGAGCGCACCGCGACAGCGATGCTCTACGCCATCAAGTCCGACACGTTGTTCTTCAACCGTCAAGCGAACCGGTGCGACATCGAGGCGTTTTCCTATCTCTACCCGCTCGCCGACGCCAACCTCATTCGGAAGATGGAAGGCGCCGAAATCACCGCTGAGCGGCTGCAGCTCATCAGCGCGGCGACGCAGCGCGGCAGCATGGTGGATCAGATCTTTTCCGTGTTCCTCGATGAAGTGCCGCGCGACGACGCGATTCCGTACGTGGCGGATTTCTTTCTGCAGCTCGAGAACGTCCGCTGGACGCTGGTTTCCGGCATCGTCCATGGATCGTTCGTGATGTCGGTGCGCAACCTCGGCTATACGAGAAACGCCGGCGATTTCGTTCGGAAGTATTTCTCAGACATCGGATCCGCGGGTGGCCACCGCGCCATGGCCAAGGCCATCGTCCCGCTGGAAGCCTTCCAGTCGCGGTTCGGACCTGTCGATCAAACTCTCGGCAAGCGGATGTCTGAGCTGCTGCAGGAATTCCTGCACGACGCGCCGGAAGAGAAGAAGAAGAAAGAGCCTGTCGGAAGCCACTGACGCCGATTCACAGAGCTATGCGCCCGCGACCACCGGTTCGATGAATTGCCGGTAGGCGTCTTCGTATCCCCTGTCCATCAGTTCTCCCAGGCTTTGATACCGGTCGGAGCGCTCATCGTAGGTGCCCTCGAAGTCGAGCGAGCCGATGGGATTATGAGCAGGCTGGATGAGAAACAGTCCCTTGAACCGTTTCCTGTAAGAACCGATTGCATCTCGTATCGCCGCGGTCTCGGCGGCCGCAAGATGTTCGGCAACGCGGGACCGTAGAGACCCGGCCGGCTTACTGAGACGATGCGGAGCCGAGCGGTCGGCGTCTGGACATACGACAATCACCTGGTCCACGCCAGCCGCCAGGAGCTCGTCGAGCAGACGAGGGACCGCGCCGATGCGATCGCACGTACGGTGACTCTCCCCTTTCCAATAGCTCTCTGGCGAAAACACGACCAGATGGGGGTCTGTGATGACCGGCATCGACAGGCCTCCGGCGAGCGCGTCGAGCACCTGGCTGCGGCCGACGCCTTTCAGATCGATGAGCTCCCCGTGGTTCCGCTGAAAAAATGTCTGTCGCCTTGGTTCGGCTATGGCGGCAAACACGATGTCGCCACGCATCTCGATGTCGAGCGTGGTCACGATCAGCTCCCGGAACCCGGGCTGCCCGAGGTTTTCAAACAGCAGGTCGGAGTAGCGCCGGCTCAGCTCGAACAGCGTCGGCTCTTTCGCTGCAGCCGGCCCACGAAACAGCTCCCACATCGCCCCGCGGAAGTGCCGAACGCCGGGCTCCGTGCTCCACGGAGATCCGATAATCCGCGCCCACCAGCGGCCGCGATCGCGCGAGCCGATGTCGTAGACGACCTCCGTTTTCTCCAGCACCGCGGCGACCGCCAGCACGCCGAACGCCGTCGCGAAGCAGAGCGTCACGAGCCTCGGCACCACTGTCGGCAACATGTCGGGCGCAAAGGCCGTGGTGACCATGCCGACATATGCCGACACCAGCCGCGCGCCGGCGTCGACGCTGATCATCTGTACGAGAAAGCTGAAGGGATAAGCGACAAGGGCAGTTGCGAGTACGAGCAGCGGAATGGCGAGCACGGCAACGCCGGCCAAGGCGAACGCTCCAGCAAGCTGGAGAGGTTGACGCCAGCGGTAAATGCGAGGTGCTGGCCGGCGGCGCCAGATGCCGCCGTCTTCCCAGGTCTTCGCCGCTGCGTCGATCGCCGCGAACAGGCATCCGACGATCCCGATACCACGGCCGCTCATGACGTCGACCTTCACGCCGGCTTCGTGCAGCGCTCGCAGGACGCCTGCGTGATAGGCACCGCCAGTACCGTTGCCGCTCAGAAGAACGGCGGTTCTCAGGTGTGGAGAATAGCTCACGCCTCGTCGTGGATGGTGACGAGCTTGATGATCTCGAAGTTACGGGTGCCGCTCGGCGTGGTCACTTCGATCTCGTCGCCTTCGGTCTTTCCGACGATGGCCCGGCCTATCGGAGAGCTGGTCGAGATGAGCCCTTTGCCTGCATCCGCTTCTTCAGGCATGACGAGCTGATAGGTAATCGAATCTCCGGTGTTTTCCCGTAGCTGGACCGTGGATCCAAGCGCGGCGCGATCGTGCGGGATCTTGTCGAGATTCATGATCGAAATCTCGGCAATGCGCTTCTTCAACATCGCGATGCGCGCGTTGACGATGCCCTGTCGATCTTTGGCGGCCTGATACTCGGCGTTTTCGCGGAGGTCGCCCAGCTCGCGCGCGCGCTGGATTTCCTTCGGCAGTTCGCGATGCAGCTCGCGCTCGAGCTCCGCGACTTCGTCTTCGAATTTCTTGAGGAGTTTCGCCTTCATTCCGCAGGAAGATCCTAACACATCTGTTATGCTCTCCAGATGACTGGAGCATCGCACTCCAGCGTCAAACGCTACCGCGAGCTCGCTCGCAATCCCTCGAAAAACGGACTCGAACGCGAGCTGCTGCTCGACGGCCAGCATCTGCTGATCGAAGCGCGCAACTCCGGCCTCGCGATCGAAAGCGCCGCCTTCGAACACAACATGCTCGACGATCCCGCCGTTCGGACGCTGGCCGAGCAGCTCGTCGCCGATGGCGCAGACGTCTACATCGTTTCACGCAAGACGCTCGAGTCGATGAGCCCGGTCAAGACGCCAGCCGGCATGGTCGGCATCGCACGGCGCTCGCTGACGCCGCTGGACGCTGCCATCCGTGCCCACCAGCCGGTACCTCAGCTGGTCGTCGTCGCTCATGACGTACAGGATCCTGGCAATGTTGGAGGTATGGTCAGAACGGCCGAAGCGGCAGGCGCGACAGCGTTCATCACCTCTCCGTCGACCGCTGACCCGCTTGGATGGAAAGCGCTGCGCGGCTCGATGGGAAGCGCCCTGCGACTGCCGATGGCGCGCGCGGAGATCGCCGACACGTTGGATGCGCTCCGGCAGGCGAACATCACAACATCCGCACTCGTGGCGCGCGGCGGTCAGCCGCTCTTCGACCTCGATTTGCGAACGCCGTCGGCGTTCATTCTCGGAGCCGAAGGCGTCGGCCTGCCTCCTGAGATCCTCGAGCGAGTCGATCAGCGCGTGTCGATTCCGATGATCCATCCGGTCGAATCGCTCAACGTAGGAGTCGCTGCGGCGCTGGTGCTATACGAGGCATTTAGACAGAGACAATGAGCCTTTTTGACGATCTTCCTACGGACACAGCTCCTGCGAGCACAGCCGCCACCCCGCTCGCGGAACGGATGCGTCCTGCCACCTTCGACGAGTTCGTCGGCCAGCAGGACATCCTTGCCCCAGGCAAACCATTGCGCGAAGCCATCGAACGCGATCGCCTGCGGTCGATCATCTTGTGGGGACCGCCGGGCACGGGCAAGACGACCCTCGCCCGGCTCATTGCCAAAGCGACGCGCGCGCGATTCGTCTCCTTCAGCGCGGTGCTCGCCGGAATCAAGGAAATCAAGGAGGTCATGGCGGTGGCCGAACAGTCGCGGCGCCACATGAACCAGCGCACCATCGTGTTCGTGGACGAGATTCACCGCTTCAACAAATCTCAGCAGGATGCGTTTCTTCCGCGCGTCGAAGCGGGCGATATCGTGCTGATCGGCGCGACGACCGAAAATCCCTCCTTCGAGGTGAACGCGGCGCTGCTGTCCCGCTCCAAGGTTTACACGCTGCGCGGGCTCACCGAGAAGGAAGTGATCACCATCATGGAGCGTGCGCTTCATGATACGGAACGCGGCCTGGGCGCCGAGCCCATCGAAATCGGCGACGGCGTACTCGAAGCGATCGCGCGGTATTCCAATGGCGACGCCCGGTCGGCGCTGAATCTGCTCGAGCTCACCACGGCAGCGGCGCCGCGGGGCGAAGACGGCTCGACCCGGCGCGTCGATCTCGAGACGGTGCAGCAATCCGTGCAGCGCCGCGCGCTGCTCTATGACAAGAGCGGCGAAGAGCACTACAACATCATGTCGGCCCTGCATAAGTCGATGCGCAACAGCGATCCGGATGCGTCGGTCTATTGGCTCGCGCGCATGCTCGAAGCCGGAGAGGATCCGCTCTACGTCGCCCGGCGCCTCATCCGGTTTGCATCGGAGGACATCGGCAATGCCGACCCACAGGCGCTTACCGTCGCTGTCGCCGCCAAAGAGGCGGTGCACTTCATCGGCATGCCCGAAGGCAACACCGCGCTGGCGCAGGCGGCCATTTATCTGGCGACCGCGCCGAAGAGCAACGCCGTGTACGTCGCCTACTCCGAGGCGGCGGCAGATGCCGTCCAGCAAATCGCCGAGCCCGTGCCGCTGCATATCCGCAATGCGCCCACGAAGCTGATGAAAAACCTCGATTACGGCAGGGGTTACAAATACGCTCACAACGAAGCGGAAGGTGTGGCAGACATGGAATGCCTGCCGCCGTCGCTCGCCGGCAGGACGTACTATCAGCCTACGGATCGCGGGTTCGAAGAGATCATCCGGAAGCGCATTCAGCAATGGAAAGCAGCGCGAGAACGGTCGACATCGTAATTGCGCACGCGGCGAGCAGTGCCGATTTCGCGCTCGGCCGCGCGCTCTTCGAGGAGTACGCCGGCGCTATCGACGTGGATCTATGTTTTCAAAACTTCGCCGCCGAACTGGAACGTCTGCCCGAGATGTATGGACCGCCGTCGGGATGCCTGCTGCTGGCGCGCGCCGGCGGCGAGCTGGCAGGATGTGTGGGCGTCCGCATGCGAACGGCCGAGGTGTGCGAGATGAAGCGGCTCTACGTGCGTCCGACCTTCAGAGGTCTCAAACTCGGCCGGCTGCTGGCGGACGAAATCGCGCGTCGCGCGCGCAGCATTGGCTATCGCACAATGCTGCTCGACACGCTCGATACGATGCACGCCGCGCTGGCGCTCTACCACTCGATGGGATTCGAGCCTGCGACGGCGTATTATGCCAATCCACTGCCGAACGTAAAGTATCTTTCCCTCGATCTGAAACGGAGTGCGTAGCATGATCGATCGCCGCAGCCTGCTCAAAGTAATCGCGTGCGCCATGATTCCACGTCCGGCGATGGCGGCTCCGGCCGTCTCGACGCTGATTGGGAACGGCGCTCCTGGACTCTCCGATTCACAGGTGAACAATCCGTACGGGGTGCTCATCGGCCGCGATCGCGCGCTGTATTTCTGCGATCTCGACAACCAGCGGATTCGGCGCCTCGACCTGAAGTCCCGCACCACGACGATTATCGCCGGCAACGGCCAGCGGACTTACGCCGGCGACGGCGGCCCCGCAACCGCGGCGTCTCTCAACATGCCGCACGAGATCGTGTTCGACTCGCGCGGGCATCTCTACATCGCGGAGCGCGACAATCACGTGATCCGGAAGGTTGATGGCAGCAGCGGCGTCATCTCTACACTGGCCGGCACCGGCACCGCCGGCTTTTCCGGAGACGGCGGGCCCGCCTCAAAAGCGCAGCTTCGTTCGCCGCACAGCATCGCGCTTGGACCTGACGGCCGTCTCCTGATCTGCGATATCGGCAACCACCGCGTTCGCGCAGTCGACCTCGCGTCGGGCAACATCGAGACGATTGGCGGCACCGGCGAACGTCTGCCTACGCCCGACGGTGCTCCGTTGAAGGGAACACCCCTGAACGGCCCCCGCACGATGGTGATCGGCGCCGACGGCACCATCTATCTCGCATTGCGCGAAGGTAACGCGCTGTATCGAATCGCCCCCAAGTCAGGGACGCTCCATCATCTCGCCGGAACCGGCGAACAAGGCTGGTCCGGCGACGGCGGACCAGCACGTGCGGCCAAACTTTCCGGTCCCAAAGGGCTCGCGCTGCACGAACGAAATCTCTACGTGGCCGATACGGAGAGTCACACCATCCGCCGGGTGAATCTCGACACGGGCATCATCACAACGGTGCTCGGCACCGGTGTCCGCGGAGACGGTCCCGAGACAGACCCGCTTCAATGCAAGCTTTCGCGTCCGCACGGCCTGTTTGCCGACAAGGACGGGACGCTCTATGTCACCGACAGCGAGGCGCACCGCATTCGAGTTGTCACTCCCTGATGAGCTCGTACGCGCTGGCCCTGCTTGCAGTGGCGTTCGCGTTTCCCAACGAGGGCGGCACTCGTCTGCTCACGACGGCCAGCCTCGACGCTCCGGCCGCGTATCACACGGCGCTGTGCACCGGAGGCAGACGCGCCATGGTGGAGTTCGACCACAACCAGGGTGAACGCCCCGCGAGCAACGGAAGGCAGACGCCGCAGAATTTCGACAACATCGCCGGTACGGTGTTTCGCGTCGTCGGGCCCGCCGTTGCTCCCGGCGCAACGTGCGCGATTGCCGATGGTGCGTTTGTCGCGGGAGCGGTCTCCGTGCCGGTTCGGCGTTCCACGCAAGATTCGCGCTGTTCGAACGCGCTGTATAGCCACTTTCAGTCCGACAAGAACAGGCCTGTTGTCGCGTGCTGGCCGATTGCCGCAAGCGATCAGGGCGTTCACATCGCCGTCATCGAGTTCGCGCGGCGGCTCAGCAGCGCGCTCGCCAGCCTTGTCGTCATTGATGGCGAACGCCGGCTCTACATCGATTTCCCTGCTGAGTTCAGAGGTCCAGGGGCGGATTTGTGGCGTGCGGACGATGGAGGCGAGATTCACCCGGAAGGGTTCGAGGTGGTGTTTCTGCTGAAACGCGGAGACGCCTATGTGCTCGGAATCGACTGGAAGGGTGCCGAGGGTTCGGCACTCTCGATCTGGGGCGCCGAACCCGGCACCCAGTTCAAAGAGGTCCTCACGGACTTTTGGTACCGCTCCCCACTTTAGTCAGCCCCCAGCCGGCCATGAACACGGCGATGCCGACGAAAAACGGCTTCGGCGGAGGTCCCATCGGGCCCGCCATCACGAAGATGTCGACGACGAGAATCCACATCGCGAACATCTGAAGGAATCGCCCGAGATACCAGAGCGCCGCGCCGGTTCGTGGACTCATATCCGCTCGAAGTTCTTCTCGATTTCGCGCCGGGTGAGGCGCAGCATCACCGGACGGCCGTGCGGGCACACTGTCGAATAGGCTGTGCGGCGGAGCTCGTCGAGAATGTGGACCATCTTTTCGTGCGTCAGCGGGTAGTTGGCCTTCACGGCCGCATGACACGCCGTGGTGGCGGCAATCCGGCGCAGCGCGTCGCCGGCGTCCCGTCCGCGATCGAGCCCGTCGAGATCGTCCGCAAGCGCGCGGAGCGCCGTCACCGCTTCATCACGTCCGAGGACCGCCGGGAGCGCCGTGATCCGCAGAGTTTCGCCGCCGAAATCGTCGACAGCATACCCGAGACGCGCGAGGTCCGCGCTATGACTCACCAATGCCTGCCGTCCCTCTGGCGACAATTCAATCAGCAGCGGTTCAAGGAGTCCCTGGCTCTCGAGCGGTCCGGAACTGAGACGCTCCATGACACGCTCGAACAACACGCGTTCGTGTGCGACGTGCTGGTCGATGATGGCGATACCGTCCGCGTCGATCGCGATGATAAACGTGTCGCGAAACTGTCCCAGCGGCATCATGGGCTTGATGGTTTCAGCGGTTCCCGGCGCTGGGTACTCGGTGCTCGGTTCCGCACCCAACGCACCGCTCGCACCCAGCGCACCTAACGCACCTGTCGCACCCAACGCTCCTGCCTGGGCCCATCTGCTCGGATAGATACCGCCGTCCAATACCCCGGGAATCGACTGCCCCGCGGGCTCCGGAGCGCGATAGCTCGCCGGGAGCAGCTGCAGTTCCGGCACCACGCCCTTTCCTATGGCGTCGGCGATCGCGTGCTTCACGGCTTCGTGGATGAACGACTGATCCCGGAAGCGCACTTCGGCCTTCGTCGGGTGCACGTTGACGTCGATGCGATCGGCCGGGAATCTCGAGGAACAGATGCACCTCGGGGCTCCGCTCCTTAATCGAGGCGTTGCTGTACGCCTCGATAATCGCGTGGGCGATCGTCTTGTCCTTCACGATTCGCCGGTTGACGAAGACGTTCTGAGATCCGCGAGTCGGGCCCTGTTCTACGAGCGCGGCGACAAATCCCTTAATGCTGCACCCCGACAGGCTCTTCCCCACCGGCACGAGATCCGGCCGCTCGCCGAACACCTGATACAGGCGATCTTCGAACTTCGCCACGGCGGGCCAGTTGAACATCGTCCGCGGCCCGCTCGTGACTGAGAAGCCGATCTCGGGATAGCCCAGGGCGAACTGGGTGACGACACGCGACACCTGGGTGGCCTCTCCCGTGTCGGTCTTCAGAAATTTCCGCCGGGCCGGCAGGTTGTAGAAGAGATCGCCGACTTCAATCGAGGTGCCTTCGGGAATGCCGACCTCCTGGACCGACGCGACGGCGCCCCCGTTGACCTTGATCTCGGTCCCGGCGAGCTCTCCCCGGAAGCGGCTCTTCATCACGAAGTGGGAGACCGATGCGATGCTCGGCAGCGCTTCGCCCCTGAAGCCGAGCGTGTTGATCGCGGCGAGATCTTCCGCGCGCTGAATCTTGCTGGTCGCATGACGCTCGAGAGACAGTCGCGCGTCTTCGGGCCGCATGCCTTCGCCGTCATCCTCGACCCGCACCAGCCGCTTGCCGCCCAGTTCGATGTGAACCTGGATGCGTCGCGCGCCCGCGTCTATGGCGTTTTCGATGAGCTCTTTGGCGACCGACGCGGGACGTTCGACGACCTCGCCCGCGGCGATCTGATTCGCAAGGTCACTGGGGAGGAGATTGATGATGCCCATTACGAAAGGGGCAAGGGGTAGGGGGCAAGGGGCAAAAGGGCGAAAGTGTTGCCCCTCACCCTTTGCCCCTTACCCCTGATGATGTTCACCCTCAGTCGCCAACCTTCACCGACAACGCGGCTTGCGCTGCAGCCAGCCGCGCTACCGGTACTCGATAGGGCGACATGGAGACATAGTTCAATCCCACTTTCTCGAAGAAGTGAATCGACGAGGGATCGCCGCCATGCTCGCCGCAGATGCCGAGCTTGATGCCAGGGCGCGTCGAGCGCCCTTTCTCCACTGCCATGCGCACGAGCGCGCCAACGCCGATAGTGTCGATAGTGCTGAACGGATCTTTGTCCAGGATCTTCTTGTCCTGATACGCGCCCAGGAACTTGCCGATGTCGTCGCGCGAGAACCCGAACGTCGTCTGAGTAAGGTCGTTGGTACCGAACGAAAAGAACTGCGCCTCCGCGGCGATTTCGTCGGCGGTCACCGCTCCACGCGGCACTTCGATCATCGTGCCGACGAGGTACTCGATCTTCATGCCCTTCGCTTTCATCGTCTCTGCCGCGACACGATCGACGACGTCTTTCTGGTCCTTCAGCTCCTTCACGTGGCCGACCAGCGGAATCATGATCTCTGGCACGACCTTCAGCCCTTCTTTCTTCAGCTGGATCGCGGCTTCGATGATGGCGCGGGTCTGCATCTCCGTGATTTCCGGATAGGTGATGCCGAGCCGCACGCCGCGATGACCCAGCATCGGGTTGAACTCGTGGAGCTGCTCGACTCGCGCGAGCAGTTTCTTCTTGCTGTCCAACTGCTTCTTGTCGCCGTCGGTCACTTCCAGCTTGGCGATCTCCACCATGAGGTCTTCCCGCTTCGGGAGGAACTCATGAAGCGGCGGATCGATAGTGCGGATGGTGACCGGCGATCCCTTCATGGCCTTGAACACGCCGTAGAAGTCGCGCCGCTGCAGCGGCAACAGCTCCAACACCGCCTTCTTCCGATCGGTGGGGTTGTCCGCCAGGATCATGCGCTGGACGATCGGCAACCGGTCTTCGCCGAAAAACATGTGCTCGGTACGGCACAGTCCGATGCCGCGCGCGCCGAACGCGTAGGCGAGCTCGGCCTGGTCCGGCAGGTCCGCGTTCGCGCGGATGCCGAGGCGCCGCACCTTGTCGGCCCACTCCAGAATCTTGTTGAAGCGCTGGTAGATGTCCGACTTTTTCGGATCCAGCTGGCCGTTGACGACCTGCAGAATCTCGCTGGGCTTCGACGCCATCTTCCCCAGCTTGATCTCCCCCTTCAACCCGTCGAACGACACGTACTCGCCTTCTTTGACGACCTTGCCGTCCACCACGAACTGCTTGTCTTTCTCCGAAATGTTCAGCGTGCCGGCGCCCACGATGGACGGCTTGCCCATCTGGCGGCCGACAACCGCTGCATGCGACGTCATACCGCCGGTGGCCGTCAAAATGCCCTGCGCGACGTGCATACCATGAATGTCATCGGGCACGGTTTCCTTGCGGACGAGGATCACCTGCTTGCCGTCCCGCGTCCATTCCACTGCATCGTCAGCAGTGAAGACGACCTGGCCCGACGCCGCGCCGGGCGACGCTGGCAGACCCTTCGCAAGCACAGGCACCTTTGCCCATTCAGCGGGATCAAAGCCCGGCGACAGCAGCTGCGACAGCGCTTCGGGATCGACGAGCAGCAGCGCGTCCTTCGGCGAGACGATCTTTTCGTCCGCGAGATCCGTGGCGATGACAACGGCCGCATATCCCGTGCGCTTGCCGCTGCGCGTCTGCAGCATGTAGAGCTTTTCGTCCTGGATCGTGAACTCGAAATCCTGCACGTCTTTGTAGTGCTTCTCGAGCCGCGTCGTGATTTCGCGCAGCTGCCTGTAGGCGTTGGGCAGCACGGCTTCGAGCTCGCGGATAGGCTGCGGCGTGCGGACGCCCGAGACGACGTCTTCGCCCTGCGCGTTGATGAGGAACTCGCCATAGAACTCTTTCGCGCCGGTTGCCGGGCTTCGCGTGAAGCCGACGCCCGTCGCCGAGCGATCGCCGGTGTTACCAAACACCATCTGCTGCACGTTGACGGCAGTACCGATGTAGTCGGGAATGTCGTAGATGCGGCGGTATTCCTTCGCGCGCGGGTTCTGCCACGAGCGGAACACCGCGTTGCGCGCGCCCTTGAGCTGTTCGATCGGATCCTGGGGAAACGACTTTCCGGTCTTCGATTGCACGACCTTTTTGTAGCGCTTGATCACCTCGCGCAGCGCTGCTTCGTCGAGGTCGGTGTCGGCTTTCGCGCCGCGCTCTTTTTTCACTGCGTCGAGCTGGTGCTCGAACACGTCCTTCGGAATCTCCAGGACGACGTTGCCGAACATCTGGATGAAGCGGCGGTAGCTGTCGGCCGCGAACCGGCCGTTGCCCGTCTCCTGCTTCACGGATTCGACCGTCTCGTCGTTGAGGCCGAGATTCAGAATCGTATCCATCATGCCGGGCATCGAAAACTTCGCGCCGGAGCGCACTGACACGAGCAGCGGCTTTTTCGTGTCGCCAAGCTTGCGGCCCGCCGATTTCTCCAGCTTGCGCAGGTTGTCGATCATTTCTTTTTCGATCGACGGCGGAATCTTTCCGCCTTCCTTGTAATAGATGGTGCACACCGGCGTGGAGATGGTGAAGCCGCCGGGGACCGGCAGCTTCGCGTTCGTCATTTCCGCGAGGCCGGATCCCTTACCACCCAGCAGGTCTTTCATCGAGCGATCGCCGTCGGCCTTGCCGTCGCCGAAGTAGTAGACGTATTTGCCGGGCTTCGCGAGCTTCGCCACCTTCTCGGTCTCGGACGAAGGCTTCGCTTTCTTCTTCACTAACGTGAGCACTTTCTTGGCCATTCGACTGTTTACTCCGTCTCCGAAACGATTTCGGAAATATCTGCGATTCGTAAGATTTGCTGTTCGAGCCGCTTCATGAGGCGCAGGCGCGCCTTTCGAAGAGGGGCGTCGTCTACCATCACAAAGATTTCGGTGAAGAATCGATCGATTGCAGGACCGAACTGGGCTGCCTCGACAAATGCGCGGCGCAAATTTTCCCTTGATTCGAGCACACTGTCAATCGCGGGACCGCGCCGCTCGAGCTCCTGCAGCAGCGCGATTTCCGCCGGCTCTTTCAGCTGCTGTTCGAGCGATCCGGCGTGCAAATCTGCTGCGTCCACGCCGGCGAGCTCGCGCGCGATGTTCTTCACACGTTTGAACGCAACCGCGAGCTTCTGAAAGTCCGCGGAGACCGTGAATTCGGGCAGTGCTTCGAGCCTCTTCAGCGCGTCCGCCGGATTCATCCGCCAGAACCGCGATCCCTGAATCACGGCCCGCACGTTGCGCACGTCGAAACCCCGCTGCTCGAGCACGTAACGATACCGTTCGAGTAGAAACTCATCCATGGCCGCGCGGTTCTCGGCCGGCCACTCTTCCAACGGCGCAAACGGCCTCGCCGCTTCCGCGAGCATCGTTTCGAGCGTGGGCCGGGACGTCACCCCCGTCAACGACTCGAGGTCGACGAGAATTTTGAATATGCCATGCGCGACGCGGCGCAGGCCGAACGGGTCGCGCGAGCCGGTTGGCTTCTCCCCGGCGTAAAACATGCCGGCGAGCGTGTCGAGCTTGTCCGCCAGCGACACAGCGGCCCACGTGAGGGCCGCCTCGCCAAGCTGCTGACGGTTCGGGCGGGCGTCTGGCGCGATTGAATCGGGAAGATAGTGGAAGTAGACGGCCTTCCAGACGCGCTCGGGTTTGCCCTGCTCGCGTGCGTAGATGCCGCCCATCACGCCCTGCAATTCGGTGAGCTCCGATACCATCTCAGTGGCCAGATCGGCTTTCGCCAGCCGTCCTGCTACAGCCGCGTCGTCCGCGAGATGGGGCGAGTGCAGCGCCTCGCGCGCAATCCATCGCGCCAGACTTTCGATGCGCTGGCTCTTCTCGAAATAACTCCCAAGCTTCTTGTGAAACCTGATCGTTTGAAGCCGCTCGATACGGCTCTCCAGCGGCACCTGACGGTCGGCGTCCCAAAAAAATGTCGCGTCACGCAGCCGTGCTGTGAGCACGCGTTCGTAATTTCGCGCGACGTTTTTTTCGTTGCCCGCGTCGGTGTTGGTCACCACCAGGAATGCGGGCTTCATCTGGCCGGCATCGTCCACGACCGGGAAGTTGTGCTGATGATGAATCATCGTCGTCGTCAGCACTTCTTCGGGCAGGCTGAGGAACTCCTTCGAGAACGTTCCCGCCATGACCGACGGATATTCGATCAGATCCGGCACTTCTTCGAGGAGCGTTGAATGCAGCATCGCGGCGCTGCCGACGCGCCCGCCGAGGGACCGTGCTTTCGCCTCGAGGCCCCGCGCGATGCGGCCCTGGCGCTCCTGCCGATCGAGGACCACGAAGTGTTCGGCCAGCCTCGACTGGTAGTCCTCGAACGTCCGGACCTTTACCGCGCGTCCTGCCCTCCCGCTGGTGGTCAAATGCCGATGACCGTAGGTGACCGCCGCGGAAATTACCTCCTGCACCGATGACGACTCGGCAAGCTCGGTGCGCCGGATTGTGAACGGCACGACTCGGCCGCCATACAAATACAGAATCCATCGGATGGGACGTCCGAAGAGCAGCTCCCCTTTCCCGTCTTCGAGGAACGCATCCCAATGCATCGCTTTTGGAAAGTTGAACGAGCGCAGCGTGGTCGCGAGGACCTCGGGCAGGACATCGACGGCCGCTTTCCCGCGCTGATGCCTGCGATAGCCGAGATAAGTTCCCTTCGGCGTCTCGATCCGCTCGGCCTGCGTCACGTCGATGCTGTTCTTTTTGGCAAAGCCCAACGCGGCATTGGTAGGCTGGCCGGCCGAGTCAAACGCCGCGGCGACCGGGGGGCCCATGAGCAGTTCCTCGAGATCCGATTGCCGCTCCGCAATTTTCGCGATGCGCGCCGTCAACCTTCTCGGTGTGCTGTAGCTCTCGACCGGCGCGTCAGGGGGAAGCCGAAGCGAGCGCAAGGCGTTGTCCAGACCGTCGCGGATCTGCCGGGTCAAATCGGGCAGCCACGACGCCGGCATTTCTTCGGTGCCTATTTCCAGGAGCAGTTCACGTTCCATTTATTGTCGCGGGGCCCCCGCCCCGAAGGACTGAAGTCCTGCACTACGGATGCGCGGCTTCAGCCACATACGCCTGCGCAATGGCAATCGCAATCTGACGGACGCGCAATACGTATGCGGTCCGTTCCGTCACGCCGACACTGCCGCTGGCATCGAGGATGTTGAACACGTGCGAACACTTGAGCGCGTATTCGAGCGACGGCAATATCAGGTTGCTCTTCAGCAGCCGCTCGGCCATGCCGTAGTACTTGTCGAACAGGTCCCGGTGAAACGCGGCGAACTCTTCGCGCGACATGCCCTCAACCTGCCCGTAAACGTATTTCGACTGCTCGATTTCTTCGCGGAGCCTCACCTCGCCGTATTTCACTCCCCCGCCCCACTCGAGGTCGAACATGTTGTCCACCTTCTGGAGGATCATCGCGATGCGCTCGAGCCCGTAGGTGAGCTCGGCGCTCACGGGCGCCAGATTCACTCCACCCACCTGCTGGAAGTAGGTGAACTGAGTAATTTCCAGTCCATCGAACAGCACCTGCCAGCCGATACCCCATGCGCCGAGCGTCGGCGACTCCCAATTGTCCGCTTCGAAGCGGATGTCGTGGGCGCGCGGATCGATGCCGACCGCCTCGAGGCTCTGCAGGTAAATCTGCTGCACTTCGTCTGGCGCCGGTTTGAGAATCACCTGGAACTGATGATGTTTGAAAACGCGATTCGGATTTTGTCCGAACCGTCCGTCATCCGGACGTCTCGACGGCTGGACGTAGGCGACGTTCCACGGCTTGGGCCCGAGCACGCGCAGTAGGGTTTCAGGATGCGAAGTCCCAGCGCCAACCTCGAGGTCGAGCGGCTGTTGAATGATGCATCCTTGCGACGCCCAGAAGGCACTCAGTTTGAGTATGAGATCTTGGAGGGTCACGACCGGGTCATGTCCTTCAGCACTTTGATCGATCGCGGCTCGCGCTCCAGATGCATGGCGATGACGCCGCGGTGCAACGCTTCGAGCTCCCGCAGGGTCGCGCGATCGGCGCCGATGCGGCTCACGTCGTGCGGAGAAATCTTGCGGGCGGCGGTCAGGAACGCCTGCGCCCCCGGCGATAGACCCTGCACCCGCGCCGCCGGGTACACACCCTGCAGGCTGAGCAGCCAATATTCGAAGTAGCGCGCCAGGGGCTCGGGCGCTACACCTGCCGCCAGCGCGTCGACCATCGACACACCGAGGCGGTACAGCCGTTCGTCTTCGTGACTCTCCGCCGCCCATTCGTCGATGAGCTCGGCGAAATACGACGCGGATCCGAGCGCCTCGATCGTGCCACTCGACAACGCCGATCGAGCCGGCTCTGAATAGTTCAAGCTGACGAGCTCGCGCCGCTCTTTCTCGAAATACGCGACACGCACGTGAGTCAGCGGCTCGAGCGCGCCCACGAAGTTCGATCGCGTCCGCCTCGCACCCTTTGCCACACCCCGTTTCTTGCCTCGATCGCGCGTCAAAAACACAACAATCCGGTCCGCCTCGGCGAGCTTATAGGTGCGGAGAATGAGTGCATCTGCGCTGTAAAGGGGCATCTCGAAGTGCCTATTCTACCCCGCGCCTCGTATGTACCGTGTGTAGAGCGTGGCCAGTCCAAGGAAGGATGCGAAGCCGCAGACGTCTGTGAACGTCGTAATGAACACCGCCGAGGCGAGCGCCGGATCGATCTTGAGTGCTTTCAGCCCCAGGGGAATCAGCGTACCGACGAGGCCCGCCACAAACAGGTTGATGACCATCGCCAGCGCGAGAATGATCCCCAGCCGGAGATCGCCGTTCATCACCCATGCGACCACCGCCGCAATCGTGCCCGTGACAACACCGTTTCCGATGCCGACCAGCAGATTCTTCACGAGCGCCTTCCGGGAGTTGCTCCATGTCAACTCGCCGAGCGCCAGGCCTCGAATGATGACGGTCAGCGTCTGCGTGGCCGCGTTGCCGCCCATGCCGGCGACGATGGGCATGAACACCGCCAGTGCAACCCACGAGCCGATCGTGTCCTGAAAGACCCCGACGACGGCGGCGGCGAGGAAGGCAGTGGCCAGATTGACGATGAGCCAGGGCATCCGTTTCCGCAGCGATTCGGCTGCCGGGGTGAACACGCGCTCGTCACTCGACACGCCCGCCAGGCGGTACAGGTCTTCTGTCGCTTCGTCCTTGATAACGTCGATGACGTCATCCACGGTGATGACGCCGACCAGCTTGTTCGACTCATCGACGACGGGGATCGCCAGCAGGTTGTAGGACGCGACCAGCCGCGCGACCTCTTCCTGGTCCATGTCGACGCGGGCGCTGGTCGGGTCTGGCGTCATGATCCGCTTGAGCGGAGTTTCAGGCGACACGAGCAGCAGACGCCGCAGCGAAGTAACGCCCACGAGATGGCCTCGCGCGTCGACGACGTAGAGGTAGAAGACCATCTCGACGTCGCGGGCGCTCTGAAGGGCCGTAATGGCCTCGCCAACCGTCATGTCTTCGGCAGAGGCGAAGACATTCGGGTTCATGATGCGGCCGGCAGTCTGCTCGGGATATTCGAGCAGGTTCTCGACCTCACCCGATTCCTTCCGTCCCATCAGTTCGAGCACGGCGCTCGAGAGTTCTTCCGGGAGGTTGTCAATCAGGGCTGCAGCGTCGTCCGAGGGCAGCTCCTGAACAAGTTTGGCGATTTCGTCCGCCGAACGCCCCGCCAGCAACTGGGCGCCGGCTTCGGGGGCCAGCTCGCTGAGGGTTTCCATGGCGAGCCGGCTGTTGCGTTCGACGAGGACCGAAAAGGCCGCCAGGCGGTCGCGCTCGACCAGCTCGCCGAAGATTTGCGCCAGGTCCGCGGGATGCTGCTTTTGAAGGAGGTTAGACAGGTTCGCCGTCGCGCCTACCCTGAGCAGGCGCTTGACGGAGTCGAGAACGAGATCGACCTTGCGTTGCGGCGGCATACGAACCCTTTACTGTAACATGCCGACGGAGAGCGAAAAGGGCGCGAAACAGTGAAGTTATTGCAGACGGATTCAGGAAAAGGGATGATAGAGGCCCCTCGCACGACTTCCCAATTCCCGAAGGGGCAAGGATAGAGATGGCGCACGACGTTTTCATCAGCTACGCGTCCAGCGACAAGGCGGTCGCCGACGCAGTGTGCTCGCAGCTCGAGTCGCTGCACCGCATCAGATGCTGGATCGCTCCGCGCGATGTAACCCCGGGCGCCTCCTGGGCCGAATCGATCATCGACGCACTGGACGGCTCGAAAGTCATGGTGCTGATCTTCAGCAGCAAGGCGAACGCCTCGATGCAGATCGAGCGCGAAGTCGAGCGGGCGGTTCACAAGGGCATCAACATCATCCCCTTGCGAATCGAGAACACGGTGCCGACGAAGACGCTCGAATATTTCATCAGCTCTCCGCACTGGCTCGACGCGATCAGCGTGCCCCTCGAGGGGCACATCAACAAGCTTGCTGCCAGCGTCAAGGCGCTGTTGTCGAAACAAGGAATTCACACCGAAGCTCATCAAGCGCCGGCGCAGCCGGCAGCCGCATCGCCGGCGGCTGTTCCTGTGGCTGCTCGGGCGCACGTCGCTGCCGCGGCTTCACCATCCAAGGGGAAATGGGTCATCCCCGCGGTGATCACGGTTGGCGTCGCCGCGGCGGCGCTCGTCGCAGGAATCACCTGGGGACGCGCGCAGCGCGGATCCGATCGATCTGCAGATGCCGACGCGGTAACGATGCCGGCGGCCATGACGCCGAGCGAACCGGCGAAGATCACCACGCCGGAGACGGGAACTGCCGTCGCACCGGCGCCGGCAGCTGCGCCGTCACCTGTGCCGCCCGCAGCTGTTGCTGATGTGACGAAACCGACGACGAAACCGGCGTCGGCTCCTGCGACCGCAACTCCGGACGCCGCAGTCCCGCCGCCGAGCACCACGGTCGCCGCCACTCCCGCTGCCGCCGCTGTTCCACGGAATCCGAACTTGTTCATCGATTTCCGCAATACCATCACGGAAGGGTCGGTCACGCTCGAGGTCAACGGCGAGACGAAATGGACATCGAAACTGGGGACACAGATGAGGGGCACGCGGACGGAAGTCCTCCAAACCGCGCTGAACCTGAGCCCTGGAAAATACGAGATCACGGCGACGCTTCGCACGCCCGAGGGCAAGGTGCGCGATACCGAGTCAACTTCGGTGAGCGTGGATGCGGCCACGCCCCGCACCCTGAAGATGGAGTTGTCCCGCTTCAAGCATCACGTGGAGTTCGAGACAGTGATCGGAAAGCCGGAAGCTCTACCGGTAGCCGCGGGACCGCCGCCAAAGCCTCCACCGCCGGCCAAAGAAAAGCCGTTGCCAGCCAAGCCGGCAGCGACGCCGAAGTAGACCGCTGACCGACAGTCCGCTCTCGCTCATCGTCGGCGTCACCGGACATCGAGATCTGCGTCCCGAGGACGTCGCTCGTCTGGAAGCCATTTTCTCGGCCTCTATTGCCGATCTGCAGAAGCGGTATCCGGCGTCGCCGCTCGTAATGTTGTCTTCGCTCGCCGAAGGTGCCGATCGACTCACTGCCCGCATCGCCCTTCGCTCGAACATGAGGCTGGTCGCGGTCCTGCCGCTGCCGCAGGATCGGTACGAAGAGGACTTCACCACGCCCGAGGTGCTCAACGAGTTCCGTGCCCTGCTCGAGCGCTCGATCGGCGTCATTCGGCTGCCTTTGCTCGACGGCATAACCGATGACCAGATCAAAACTCCTGGCGATGCTCGCAATCGGGAATACGCGAAAGCCGGTGCCTACATTGCCGCTCACAGCCAGGTATTCTTCGCCTTCTGGGACGGCACGCCGCACACAGGCGACAAAGTTGGCGGAACGGCTCAGACCGTCGACTTCAGAATGCAAGGCGCTCAGGCTCCATACGTCGGCCGCCGCAGCGGCCGCATGTTCGGGGTAGCCGCAGGCCCGGTGCTGCACATCGCGACGCCGCGCACAAGCAATCCCGCGTCAGCATCGCTGACACCCAAGCTTACGCGGCTCCTGCCGCCGAACATGCGCGAGGACGCGTTTGACAGGATTTGCGAACGCATGGACGCGTTCAATCGCGATGCAAAAACGATCCGCGATGTTCTCGGACGCGGTGTACGGGACCGCCTGGCCGGATTGCTGAACATGCCCGCCTCGGATGCCCCGTCGATGTTCGAACGGCTTCCGGCAGGGTGCCGGAAGGTCGTCGAACATTACCTCGTCGCCGACGGCCTCGCGCTGCAGTACCGCGCGCACGCGTTGTCTACCTGGAAGCGTGTGTACATCGGTGTCGTCATCGCCGCCCTGTTCTTCAACTTCCATTCGTCCTTTTTCGCCGTCACGCAAGACGCCCCGGTCTCGTTTACCGACGCCGTCATGGCGCTACCCTGGTTTCTCATCGGCTCGCTGGCCTGTTCGACGTTCACGGCAGCGTGGCTGTACGGGCGCGCCCAGAAGGGCGAATATCAGACCAAGTACCTCGACTATCGCGCGCTCGCCGAAGCGCTGCGAATTCAGTTCTTCTGGAAAATCGCCGGCATCGCCGAACCGGTGGTCGATTGGTATCTACGGAAACAGCGCAGCGACCTGGAATGGATCCGGAGCGCGCTGCGATCGTGCGACGTGATGGTGGCTGCAGCCGGGCCACCCGTCGAAGTGATGGCGCTCTCGCGCTCAGAACGCTTCGGCATGATATCCAAATGGATCGAAGATCAGCGGCGCTACTTTTCGTTCAGAGCGACGACTGAAAGGGCAAAGCTCGAACGGGAATCCACGATTATCACGCGGCTGCTGAAGTTGAGCGGCGCGTTGTCCATCGTCCTTGCGATCATTTTGATCGTGCCGCTGGTGACCTCCGCCGTTGTCACGTCGGCCGTCCACAGACTGACACCAAGCGCCTTTCAGCACGGCGGATGGATGGTGTTGATTCCCATGGTCGCGGTCAGTGCGGGACTGCTGCACGGCTACGGTAAGCAGCTCGCGCGTGCGGAACACGCCCGGCAGTTCGAGCGTATGAGCGACCTGTTCTATGCGTCTGAACAGGAGCTGTCAGCGCTCATCGCGGACGACCGCGACGATGCCGCTGCGCTCGTGCGGGAGCTGGGTATCGAAGCCCTGGACGAAAACGGCGACTGGCTGGTCCTGCACCGGGAGCGTCCGCTGGAAGTACCCCCAGGCTAACGGTTTTGCATACTTTTCGAGCACAACGGAACATAAGCAGTGCAGGGTGGCCTAATCTTGCGCTGGATTCGTGCCGAAACAAAAGGGGTGAAGGAAGGCACGCATTTTGCTGCCGCACACTCCATGAGACAAAACGCTCAAGCGCAACGGAAGCTGCAACCAGCCTACGATAGTGATTACGATTACGTTGCGCAACCCCAGTCAAAGGCTGATCCAGGGCGGCCAACCGCCCGCCGTGATGAGCAACGGATTGGCCGGGTGGAACAGCTGCTGCTCGAGCACCCATCGCTCGTGCACGAACTCGAGTAGTCCTACTTCTCCCGGTTTCTGACGCCGAGCTGATCAAGCATTCTTCCGTCCTCGCGCCACTGCTCCCTCACAGCCACCCGCAAATCGAGAAACACATGCTGGTCCAGCAGGCCCTCGATGTCTTTACGGGCAGCCGTGCCGATCTCCTTGATGAGGTCTCCACCCCTCCCGATCACGATGGGCTTCTGTGATTCGCGCTCGACGAGAATCGTCGCGAAGATCCGCGTCGTGGAGTCCTCAGGTGTCGCCTCGTTGAACTGGTCGATGAGAACAGCGGTCGTAAACGGCAGCTCGTCGCGCGTCAGCCGCAGCACGTGTTCGCGGATCATTTCCGCCACCATGTCGCGTTCGCGCTGATCGGTGAGGTAATCGTCAGGATATAGAGGTTCGCCTTCGGGCAGCGCGTCGAGAAACACGCGCTCGAGCCGCTCGACGTTGTCGCCGGTGGCGGCTGAAATCGGCACGATCGCTTCCCACTCGCGCTCTTTGCTCAACTGGTCGAGGATCGGGAGCAGCTTGTGCTTCTTGACGAGATCGATCTTGTTCAGGATGAGGACCAGCTTCGCATTTGAGTTCTTCACCAGATCGAGCAGATAGCGCAGTCCTGCGCCGGGCTTCTCTGACGCGTCCACCACGACGCCGACGACGTCGACTTCGCCGATCGTGTCCACGGCTGCATCCACCATCCGCACGTTCATGCGATGAAGGGGACGATGGATACCCGGCGTATCGACGAAGACGACCTGTCCGTCGCCGTAGTTCTTCACTCCGAGAATACGGGTCCGGGTTGTCTGGGGCTTGTTGGAAACGATGGCGAGCTTCGTGCCGACGATCCTGTTGAGGAGTGACGACTTTCCCGCGTTCGGGCGGCCTATCAGCGAAACGTGCCCAGACTTCATTGTGCTCGCCGCTCGTTACTCCCTTGCATTGCCTATCTCTGCGGCTACGTGCTCGGGCTTCGGGACGCGGGTGATGCGCACTTTCCGCACGCGCCGGCGCTCGGCGTCGATCACTTCCACGCGAAGCCCATCGATGTCGAATCGCTCGCCGACCGTCGGAACATGCCCAAGGTGGCTGAGCAGAAAACCGCCGACCGTCTCGAACCCTTCGCGTTCGATCGGCACGTGAAGCCGGTCGGAGATCTCGTCGACGTCGGCGGCGCCGCTGAACACAAACGATCCGCTACTCTCTTCCACGACCGGCTCCGCCTCGACGTCGTATTCGTCGCGGATCTCCCCGAAGATCTCCTCGACCAGATCCTCCAGGGTGACGAGCCCTGCCGTGCCGCCGTATTCGTCCACGACGATGGCGCCCTGGATGCGCTGGTGCTGGAACTCGCGCAGGAGCTCGCTGACGAGCTTTGTCTCGGGCACGAAATGCGCGGGACGCAGGTGATTCGTGATCGGCGCGTCACCGCGCAGCGAATCGCCAAGAAGGATGAGATCTTTCACGTAGACGAACCCGAGGATATTGTCGAGGTTCTCGCGGTACACCGGAATGCGCGAATACTCCTGCTCACGGAACAGCGCGCGCAGGTCGTCGAGCGTAGCCGTGGCGGGAATCGCCACGACGTCCGGCCGCGGGGTCATCACTTCGCGTACCAGCGTGTCGCCGAAATCGACGATCGACTTCAGGAGCTTGCGCTCTTCCTGCCCCGTCGACGTGCGCGGATCCACCTCGGTCACCACGGCGTTGATGACCTCCCCGTCATCGTTCACCTCGTCCCGGTTGACGGCAACGGGCGCCGAACGCTCACGCCTCGAACGGTCGAGGAGGTGCAGGAACGCATAAGTGACGGGCTTGAGCGGGCGGCTGATGATGCGGAAGCTCGGAAGAAGCAGTTCCAGCACGCGCTCCGGATCGCGCGATACGATCAGAAACGGCAGCAGGAACTCACAGATCGCTCCGAATCCGACCATCGATCCAGCCAGCAGGAGCACAGTCCCGGCGCCCGAAGCGCCGATCATCAGCGCCAGCAGGATACCACGAGACCTTCGATCAGCCCCAGGAGCGTGCGAAGCGGGAGGATCAGCAGCAGCGGTTCCTGCAGGTAGCGCTCGAGGTCGGGCGCGCCGCCACTGCCCTCTGCGAGCAGGCGCAGGGAGACTCTCATCAAGGCGTTGAAGGCCGCCTGAATAGTGCCAAGGTAAATGGCACAACACGCCAGCAGAAAGAGCGTCAGCGGAATCATGAAGAGCGCGCGATCAACCCGAGCGGCAAGCCCGCCTTGCGTCTGAGCCTGGTCTCGGCGCGAGCCATGTCCCCATCATCGACCTCGTGATCGTAACCGAGAAGATGCAAAAGACCATGTAGGGCAAGAACCCTAAATTCTACCGCGAGCGAATGTCCGAGGTTTTTGGCCTGTTTTCGAGCAATTCCCCGCGAAATCACGATTTCGCCCAGGTGCCGGTCCTCGCCAAAAGGGGTCTGGTGGGATTTCCGCGAGCGCCCGGAAATCGCGCCCGACCGTTTTTTGGAACTTTGCTCTCCGTGCGATGGGAATGAAAGTACGTCCGTCGCCGAGTCTTTGCCACGGAACCTGCGATTGAGAGCGCGAACTCTGGCGTCTGGAAGAATGGCGATCGAGACGGTGCCGTGGGCCGCGCCGGGCGCGATTCCAGCGAGCCAGCGCCCCAGACCTTTCGCGCCGGATCCCTTCACGCCCTCTTCCACCACCGTCACCTGAATGTTCAGGCTGTTCCACCTTTGCCGGTGAACGACTCGTAAGCCTTTACGATTTGCTGCACCAGCTTGTGACGCACGACATCGCGGTCGTCGAAATGAATAAACGCAATTCCTTCGATGCGCGACACCACCTTCATCGCTTCGACCAGGCCCGACACACGCCCCTGGGGCAAGTCGATCTGCGTAATGTCGCCGGTCACGACAGCCTTCGAACCAAACCCGAGCCGCGTGAGGAACATCTTCATCTGCTCCGAAGTGGTGTTCTGCGCCTCGTCCAGAATGACAAACGCATCGTTGAGCGTGCGGCCGCGCATGAACGCGATCGGCGCGATTTCGATGGTGCCGCGTTCGATGAGCCGCTCGGCCCGTTCGACCTCGACCATATCGTAGAGGGCGTCATAGAGCGGCCGCAGGTACGGGTTCACTTTTTCCTGTAAATCGCCCGGCAGAAACCCGAGCTTTTCGCCCGCCTCCACCGCCGGCCGCGCGAGAATGATCCGGTTGACGCGTTTTGCGAGCAGAAACGAAACGGCCTGCGCCATCGCAAGATACGTTTTTCCCGTACCCGCAGGGCCGATGCCGAACACGATGTCGTTCTGCTCGATGGCATCGAGATAACGGCGCTGATTGACCGTCTTGGGCGCCACGCGCCGCCGCCCCGACTGCGTCTGCGTGCTCTTGAGGAAGTATTCACGCAGATCGATGTTCGGGTCGGTGGACACGAGTTGAGCGGCGGTCTTGACGTCGCCGTTCGATACTCGATATCCCTCCTGGAGAAGCGCCCCAAGCTGCGAGAAGAGCCGTTCGACTTTCGCCACTTCGGCGGGAGGCCCGTCTACGATGACATCGTGTCCCTGCGTCCGTACGCGGACGCCGAATTGGGATTCGAGGTGTTTGAGATTTTCGTCGTAAGAGCCGAACAGCGTTTCGATGCCGGATTCCGGAAGCGTGATTCTTGCCAAATCGTCCTCTTCTGCTCTTTGCTCGCTGCTCTCAGCTCTTCTTCCGCGCGTCCTTGATCTGAATATGGAGCTCGCGCAGCTGCTTTTCGCCGACCGGCGACGGTGCCCCCATCAGCAGGTCCTCCGCGTTCTGCGTCATCGGAAAGGCGATGACCTCGCGGATATTCGGCTCCTTTGCCAGCAGCATGACAATCCGATCGATTCCCGGCGCGAGGCCGCCGTGCGGCGGCGCCCCATATCGAAATGCATTCAACATGCCGCCGAAGCGCTTTTCGACCTCGTCAGGACCGTACCCCGCCATCTCGAAGGCGCGAAGCATGATGTCCGGACGGTGGTTGCGGATGGCCCCGCTCGACAGCTCCACGCCGTTACAGACGATGTCGTATTGGTAGGCCTTGATCGACAACGGGTCCTGCGTTTCGAGCGCTTCCAGTCCCCCTTGCGGCATCGAAAACGGGTTATGACTGAAGGCGACCTGTCCCGTTTCGGGATCGCGCTCGTAGAACGGGAAATCGGTGATCCAGCAGAACTTGTAAGTGTTCGACTCGATGATATCGAGCTCCCGGCCCAGATGGCTGCGCAAACCATCAACCGGCTTGCCGACCTTCCCCGGGTGTTCCGACACAAAAAAGATTGCGTCGCCGGTTTGTGCGCCGGTGGCCTTCGCCAGTTCGGCTCTTGTGTCTTCCGAAAGGTATTTCGCGATTGGTCCCTTCGCTTCGTCGGCGAGCACCAGATACGCGACGCCGGCCAGCCCGAGCGCCTTGCCGGCGTCAACCGTCTTGTCGAAGAAACTGCGGGATTTGTCCGCGGCACGCGGCGCAACAATTGCGCGCACGACATTACCCGCCGCGACCGCCTTCGCAAACACTGAAAACCCGGAGTCACGGAAACTCTCTGTCACGTCAACCGCTCGAATCGGGTTACGCAAATCGGGCTTGTCGCTCCCGTATGCCGTCATTGCTTCTTCATACGGAATACGAGGAAAGGGAGGCTTTGTGACGTCCCAGTCCGAAAACTCCGAAAACAATTCCGACAGCACCGGCTCGATGGCGCCAAACACGTCGTCCTGTTCGACGAACGACATCTCGAGGTCGAGCTGATAGAACTCGCCGGGCGATCGATCGGCCCGGGCGTCTTCGTCGCGGAAGCACGGCGCAATCTGAAAATAGCGATCGAATCCCGACACCATCAGCAGCTGCTTGAACTGCTGCGGCGCCTGCGGCAGCGCGTAGAACTTGCCTGGATGGATGCGGCTCGGCACCAGGTAGTCGCGTGCCCCCTCCGGAGAGCTCGACGTCAGAATCGGCGTCTGATATTCGAGAAAGCCCTGTTCGACCATCCGCCGGCGAATGCTCGAAATCACCTTCGAGCGAAGAACGACGTTGCCGTGGATTTTGTCGCGCCTCAGGTCGAGAAACCGATACCGGAGCCGCTGATCTTCGGGAATCTCCTGCGTCCCGCTGACCTGGAATGGCAGTGTGTCGGCCGCCGAGAGCACCTCGAGCCGCTCGGCGACGACTTCTATGCGGCCGGTCGGCAGCGTGGGATTGACGTTCTCGTCGGTCCGGGCGATGACGTTGCCCGATACGCTGATGACGCTCTCGAGCTTCACCGCTTCAGCCGCCTTGAACGCATCGGAGTCTGGCGTGAACACGATCTGCGTCAAGCCGTAGTGGTCGCGGAGGTCGATGAACAGCAGGTTGCCGTGATCCCGTTTTCTGTGCACCCATCCCGAAAGGCGGACGCCCCGGCCCACGTGTTCGGGCCGAAGCTCATCGTTCTTGTGTGTGCGGTACCTGTTTGAATTTGTCTGTGTCACCAAATAGCCTTCACAATCGTCGCAGCCGCATCTTCGCGCTTCACCGTCTCGTTTTTCTTCGCCGTGACATTTCGCAGCGTAACCGTTCCGTCGGCCATCTCGTTGCCGCCCAGTGTCGCGATGAATTTCGCCCTTCGCTGATCGACGTATTTGAAAATCCTGTCCATCTTCTTCGACACGTCCGGGAACAAGTCGACGCGTAGTTTGGTACCCTTTCGCAATCCAGCCGCGGTTTCCATCGCCGCGGCCCGGGCCGCCGGCTCGAGCGCGGCGACGACGATATCAACCGACGACCGCTCGACCTCGTCCGGAAACATCCCTCGTTCCTGCATGACGACGAGGATCCGTTCGAGCCCGAGTGAAAAACCGCATGCGGGAACATCGCTTCCGAGAAACATCCCGATCAAATTGTCGTACCGTCCTCCGGCGCCAAGGCTGCCGGGAAGATCATTGACCGAAATTTCCATGATGGCGCCTGTGTAATACGACAGCCCTCGGGCGAGCGACTTGTCGAGCCTGATGTGCGAGCGAGCGCTCGACAACCTGACGATTTCATCGAGATTAGACAGCCCGTCGGCAGCTGGCGCAAGGTGTCCGATCTGCCCGCGCAAATTGTCGATGTCGTGCAAAGGATCTTCGGACGGCGCCGACCCCGTGAGCGACAGAAGACGCTCTGCCGAATGCGCCGATAAGCCTCTCGCAATCAGTTCCGCTCGAACGCCTTCCACTCCCACCTTGTCCAGTTTGTCGAGCGCCACAAGCCCTTCGGCATGCTGCGCCTCGGCGACTTCCGCCGACGCCAGAATGCCGGCCAGGACCGCGCGATGGTTGAGTCTGATGGTGAAGTCGCTGAAGCCAAGCGCCGTCAGAATCTCGGACACCGCCGCGATTTGCTCCGCCTCGGCGACGGGCGATGCGGACCCGATGCTGTCGATGTCGCACTGGTAGAACTCTCGAAACCTTCCGCGCGACGGGCGGTCGGCGCGCCATACCGGCTGAATCTGATACCGCTTGAAGATCCTGGGCAGCTTCGACTGATATTCCGCGACCACACGCGCGAGTGGAACGGTCAGATCGTAGCGCAGCGCGAGGTCGGCCTGTCCGCTGGCTTCATGCTCGCCGCGCATGAGAATCTTGAAGATCAGCTTGTTGCCTTCGTCGCCGTATTTACCGAGCAGCGTATCGATGTTCTCGACAGCAGGAGTTTCGAGGGGCTCGAATCCGTACCGATCGTAGACGTCGCGGATAATCCCCACCACGTATTCGCGGCGGCGTACATCGTCCGGCAGGAAATCGCGCATGCCGCGCGCGGGTTGCGTACTCATCAAATGTAGTCTTTGCGGTAGCCGACGTACCGCTCGGCGTAGTCGCGGATGCTCGCCACTTCCTGGTCGGTGAGCTCGCGCTTGAGCACCGCCGGACGCCCCATCAGCAGCGATCGAGCGGGAAACTTCTTCTCTTCGGGCACCAGAGTCCCGGCCGCGACGATCGAATCTTCGCCAATCTCCGCCCCGTTCAGCAGCATCGCGCCCATTCCGATGAGCACGCGGTCATGAATCGTGCAGCCGTGCAGGATAGCCGCGTGCCCGACCGTGACCTCGGTGCCGATGCGCGTGGGGTGCGTCCCGCGCATGACGTGGACGACGGTCCCGTCCTGGATGTTCGTCCGGTCGCCGATGCGGATCGTATTCACGTCTCCACGGATGACGACGTTCATCCAGACGCTGCTTTCCTCGCCGATTTCGACGTCGCCAATCACCTGGGCGCTCTGATCAATGTAGGCGGTTGCGTGGACTTTCGGCAGGACTGACCGGAACGGGCGGAGCACGGGGGGAATTATATCTAACGCAGAATTGGAAGATTGGCAGATTGGCAGATTGGAGGCTTGAATCTCCCAATCTCCCAATCTGCCCATCTCCCAATTCAGTTCGTACTCTGCGCCGCCCCCGCGGGCCTCTTCGGCGACGGGCCGCCCCGCAGGGTCATCAAGTGATCGCGTATCGCGCGTATCTGCGGCTCGGCGTCGCCACCGAGCTGCGGGAATGACGACTTGGGATACGGCGGAGTCGGCCAGAACTGCGGCATCCGCGTGCCTGGCTGGATCCGACCCGGATTCCTCAACCAGTCGAGGATCCATTCCGGCTTCAGCCGTTCGTGCGTCATACGCAGGTCCGGCGCCAGGTTCGACAGCGGCTGATCGGCGGGAATCGTGCCCAGCACGTGGCACTGCTGGCAGCGCAGCAGGTCGAACAGCTCGCGGCCCGGACCGGCCATGCTCGTCAGTTCCCTGTGGTCGTAGGTGCGGAACGAGCCGATCGAGTTCCCGGTCGCTTCGAAGTAGTCGATGATCGCGTTCCAGCGCGTATCGTCGAGGCCGAACGTCGGCATCCGTACGCTGAGCCATGGCCGAATCGTGATTGGTCCCTGAAGGAAGGCGTACAACCAGTCGGGCTGCACTTTCGCGCCTTCAGGAGTCAACATAGGCGGCGCCAGCGTGGCATCGCTCACCACCGTGCGGTAATCGCCGCCGTCGCCTTCGATCTCGTGGCAGCCGACGCAGTTCTGCCGGCGCACGAGGGCTCGCCCGCGCACTGTGTAATCCCGCTTCGCCGTGCGCGGCGGCAGGGCCGAGGCCGGCTGCACGTCGCGCTGGAAGCTCATGATGGCCATGCGAAGCCGCTCATTTTCCGTTTCGGTGAAATGGAAATCGGGCATCCGCAGCTTCTCGAGCGGCTCGAGCACGCGGCCCTGATCGAACGAGCGCGGATCTTTCAGCTTCTGATGGAACCAGTCGAGCTTTGAGTGCTCGATGTCGACGAACGCGAAATCGAGCCGTGTCACGAGCTTGCTGCCCTCTTCCGACAAGTCCACGCCGATCGGCTGGGTGGTCTCGAAACCCTTGATGTCGTGGCAGCTGAAACAGCCGTAGCGCGCGATGACGCGCTGCCCGAGGTCGAGCTGCTTGGCGTTTGCATCCATCTTGGCGATACGCCCTTGCGCCTCGGCCAGCGGCATCAGGTTGCGCAAGTAGTCGAGCAGGACGGCATCGGTATGCGCCTGCGTCGGAGTGGCCGGTGCGGCCGTGCCCGCTGGTCCGGTGAGCGTTGTCAGATACGTCGCGACATCGGCCACCTGCGGGTCGGTGAGCCGCATGTCGGGCATGTAGGTGCCCGGGTTGTAATGTTTCGGATCCCGGACCCAGTTGTAGAGCCACGGGTACGTCGTCTTGCTGCCAACGCTCTTCAGGGGCTGGCCGAACGTCCGCCGCGGGCCGGCAGCCGACCGATCGTTTTCGTCGATGATGTGGCAGCCCAGGCAGCCGACAGAACGCACGATCTGCTCACCCGCCTTCGGGTCGCCCCTCGGCGGTGATGCGACTGCGGGCGTATACGCCTCGCTGTTGGCGAAGAGATACGCGACCGCGGCGTTGATTTCGGCTTCGTTGCGCGGGTGATCCGCCGGCGCGTTGCTGTTCGAGTTGTACCAGACCTTGGGCATCCAGGTGACGTTCTTGATGGCCGCCGGATCGCGCACCCAGTTCTTCACCCAGTCCTGCGTCAGCTTCCCGTTAATCTTCGTCAGAATCGGCCCGGGCTTGCGCAGGTTCTCGAAGCCCCTGGTCTTGTGACACGCATAACAGCCCGCGCGCTCGAATGTGGCGTACGCGACGGCAAGCTTCGGCGCGTTCGGCACGTAGACTTCCTGACGGTGACACTGCACGCAGGACGATTCCGTCGCGCTGGTCGGCAGCATCGGGTAGTCCCACATGTGCGGCTCGTGCCAGTGGGTACTTCTCTTCCCATTCCTGCCGCTGCTTCACATTGCCCGGATAGTGCGACGCGTCGAGAAAGCTCGTCGAACCGCCGAGGCCCTGATGGCACACCGTACATCCCGTCGTCGACATCGGATGCGGCGAGTCGCTGCCGACATAGGCCGACAGGTTCGGGTGCGTCCTGTACGGCTGCGGATACTTCTCGTATCCGCGGCGATCGATCGCGAGATGGCACGTGGTGCAGCGATCCATTTTTGCCACGCGGGCAAAATTCACGTCGTCCACGACGTTGGGCGTGACGATCTGGCGCACCGTGAGCGTCGGGGCCATGAAATCGAGGAGCGGCGCATTGCGGAAGTAGTCCTTGAGCAGGCTCGGCTCGATGTTCGTGACCACGCGCTGCAGGCGCGTCTGCTCGAAGTTGATCTGATCGATCTCCTTCTGCAGCCGGCCGACTTCTGCGGTGTATTTCCCGAGCTCGGCCTGGGCCGCGGTGCGCTCGGCCTCGACCTTCTGAACCTCGAGGTTCAACTCGTTCAGCCGCTGAGCCTCCGCCTCGATTTCCTTCTGAAGCTCGCCGGTGCCCTCGGGATTCGCCTTGCGTTCCGCTTCGAAGGCGTACCGATTGACGTCGTAAGTCGCCTTAGCGAACTGCGCCGACTTGCTCGTCCGATACAGCCGCGCGTCTATTTCCGACAACCGATCGTTGATTTCGTCGATGCGTTGGCGGTTTCCGTCCATGGACTTCTGCGCGGCGCCGACTTGCTGTTGCAACCCAGTGAGCTTCGCTTTGTCGATGCGTCCGGCATTCTGCGCGAGCTGCTGCCTCGTCACTTCGAGCTCGAGCTGCGTGAACTGACGCTGCGTGTTCTTCCACTCCCTGTCGAAGTCGTCCCACACCATCCAGATCGTGGACAGGAACAGGAAGATGCTCGACGCCGCAAATACGACGTTCAGGAAGTCGATGTTATAGGCGTGCCCGACAGCCTTTTTTTCAGCCATAACGTCTCAGATATTGAAGAAGATCTCAGGAATCGCCACGATGTACTTCAGGTTGAAGACCCACCGAAGCAGCATCTTGATCGGCAGCGACATCATCATCAGGAACAGGAACACCGTCACGTAGAAGCGCGGGGGCCCCAGTTTCTGCAAGTACGTCTTGAACGGGCCTCGTGCGAGCGCGATGGGCAAGACCGCCACGTATACCAGCACGAGCAGGATGCCCGGCAACTCGCGGAGGAAGTAGTTGGTCGGCAGCCCGCCGCCGAGCAGGCGCACCCAGAAGTACTCGGATAGATCGACGTTAGTGAGCGCTTCGAGCTTGTGCGTGTCCCAATATTCGAACGGACCGAAGAAGTTCCAGTTCGGACCGCGAAGGAACGTCCCGAGAACGATCAACGACGACCAGAGGATGACGAATCCGAAGAGGAACAGGGTGATTTCCACCTTGCGCTCGGCAAAGGTGAAGTAGCCGTTGCCTTTCGGGTTCTTGTCGATATACGGAATCGCAATCAGGCCGACGATGATCAAGCTCGGGAGCACGACGCCGGCGAGCCACGGGTCGAAATACACCAGCATTTCCTGCAAGCCGAGGAAGTACCAGGGTGCCTTCGACGGGTTCGGCGTCACCGCTCGGTTCGCCGGTTGCTCGAGCGGCGCCTTGAGCAGGATCGACCAGACGATGAGCACGACCGAACACAGGATCAGCGCGATCAGCTCGGTATAGACGAGGTCCGGCCACACCCACACCCGGTCGGACTCGGCCTTTTCGATCGGCCCCTCACCCTTGGCGATCCGCTGGTCGTTCAGCACCGCCTCGCGCATCGAGTACCAGGTGAAGAACACGAGCAGAAAGATCAACCCGACGATCGGCACGTTGTCGGGCTTGGTGATGATGAGCTGGAAGTTCGGATCGAGCCCGCCCAGCGCGAAGAACAGCGTCAGAAAAATCAGAATCCCATAGCCCACCGCCTTTGATGCGAAAACTTCGCGCTTCCACACCATCAAGACGAGCGACAGCACCATGAGAAAGAAATACAGCCGCGGATCGGCAAGAACGTTGAAGATTCCCTTGATGAAATCCATAGTCCGCCTTTTGCTATCGGCTACTAGCTACTGCTACTGGCTACCGGCTCTCGGCTAGCTAGAGCGGCCCGCTGATGCCGCCGTCCTTGCGCACGCGCCAGAAATGCACCGCCATCAACACCGCAATCACCAGAGGCAGCCCGACGCAGTGCAGCACGTAGAACCGCAGCAGGGCGCCCTCGCCGACGAACGTGCCGCCCAGCAGCGCGAACCGCGCGTCGTCTGCGGCGTGAATCAGCTTGACGTCACCGAGCGCCAGCAGCGCCGCTCCAGGCCCCTCGTGGCCGAGGAACGGTGTCGCGCGCGCCATGTTGGAGCCGACGGTGATGGCCCAGATTGCCAGCTGGTCCCACGGCAGCAGATAGCCGGTGAATGACAGCAGCAGCGTCAGCACCAGCATGATGACGCCGATGCTCCAGTTGAACTCGCGCGGCGGCTTGTACGAGCCGGTCATGAAGACGCGGAACATGTGGAGCCACACCGTGATGACCATCGCGTGCGCGCCCCACCGGTGCATTTCGCGCATGATCCCCAGCGGCACGTGCTCGCGCAGCCCGACGATGTCGCTGTAGGCGTATTCGAGCGTCGGCCGGTAGTAGAACATCAACAGCAGCCCGGTGAACGTCAGCACGAGGAAGAGAAAGAAGCTCAGCCCTCCCATGCACCAGGTGTAGCGGAGCTTCACACCTGATTTCCTGATCCGCACGGGGTGCAGATGCAGGAACACGTTCGACAACATGACGAGGACGCGGTTGCGATCCGTATTTGGCCGCTCATGACGGAACACCGAGGTCCACACCTGCGTCTCGGTCAGCCAGTTCCAGAAGCGCGTCGCGTAGCCTTCCTGCGGCTTGATTGTCTTTGTCTCAGTCGCCATATGTGAATTCCGCGTTTCCTTTTGACGTTCGCCTTTTGACTGTCGACTTTCAGATCCTCAGAAACGCCTCAGGGTCGATCCACTGACCCAACTCCTGCTGGAACTTCCGGCTCTTGTCGATGAGAATCTGGCCGTCTTCGGCGAGGACGATCCGGTTTCTCTCGAGCGGGCGCGGCGCCGGGCCTTCGAAGTTGATGCCCGTCGGGCGGAAGCCGCTTCCATGACAAGGGCACTTGAACTTGGACTCGGCCGCCAGAAAGTTCGGCGTGCATCCAAGGTGCGTGCAGGTGGTATTCAGCACGTAGAAGCCGCTGGCGCGATGGACGATGTCGTCGTTGGTGCGCACAATCCAGACGCCGTTCGACTCCTTGAACCGCTCGTCGACGCCGACCCCGAAGTCGGCGGGAAAGCCGACCTTGAACTGTTGTGGCGGCTCGTTGAGCACGTTCGGAAACATGAAGCGGCCGGTCGCCGCCAGGGCCGCCGCCGAGGCCGCCGTAAACGCGCCCCACGCCATTCCCAGCCAGATGCGGCGGGTCACGAGCGGCGAAGTGTCGTCGGGGTCGCGAGAGCTTAGCTTCGCCGCGGTCGCCGCCGCCGTTGTCGTCTTTCCCGCCAGATTGGGGGGTGGAGCAGCGGGAGGCTTCGCTGCCGCAGGCGGCGCAGCTGCCGGACGTGGTGCAGCTGGCGCAGCGGGCGCGGCAGGAGCGACGGAGGCGGGCTTCGCGGCCGTCTTGTCCGCCGCAGCGCCAGTAGGCTCGGAGGTGGAAGCACCTTCTGGTGCAGGCGGTGCCGGTGGTTTGGTTTCGTCAGCCATAGTGTCCCGTGTCTATTCGTTTGTTGTCGCGCCGCACGCGATGGCGCGATGGCTCACAAGTTCTTCAGGGTCTCCATCGCCGCCTGCCGTACGCGCAGGTTCTGGTCGTCGGTGCTCAGCAGTTTTACTTGCTCCGACAACGCCGTTTCCTTGAGCGCCCCAATGGCGCGCAGGCCGCTAATCATCACTTCCCCGACCGGGTCCACTTCTTCGCGCGGCTGCTGCTGCCGCGTGACATTCCGCTCGACGTAGGCGCGATCGAGCATCCGCTTCAGAACCTCGACACCCTCGTGACGCCCGTGCCTGGCCAGTGCTATCGCGGCGTTCCACTGCACGTCCGCTTGCGAGTCGTCCAGCGCCGCGACGAGTGTGTTGTCGCCCGTGCCCGCCGGCAGCGAGCCGAGCGCGTAGACCGCCATCTTGCGCACGCCGGCATCGTCTGACTTGTACTGGCGCTCGATCTCCGGCGTCACGGACGGGTCGCCGCTCGATCCCAGCGCCCAGATGGCGCTGATGCGCGTCTGACTGTCTTGATCGCTGAGTGCTTCTACCAGGAGCACCCGCGCATCGGCAGAGATGGGAGGCGTCAGCCGTCCAAGCGTCAGCGCGAGGTATTGCCGGACTCTCGGGTCGTCGTTCTTGGAATCCGCGAACGCCTTCGTCAACTCTGGCGCGAGCCTCGACTCCTCCCGCTTGACAAACTCGGGGTCGGCCATCAGCCGCGACAGTTCATAGGCAGCCGGCCACCGCCGGTTGCTCCCCCCGGATCGTATGTCGGTGAGATACTCCTCGGCCGACCGATCTTCGCTCAACAAGCTGCGAAAACCGATGTAAACCAGCGCCGTGGCGCCGACGACGAGCAACGGAATAAGGAAAAACTGAACGGCGATCGCGGGCGCTGTCGACAGCGGTTTGCGAGCCGCCGCCTCTCGCTCGACTAGTTTGTCCATTTAGCGCGAAACGGTACCCTGAGTTGTCCGATAAACGCGCCAAATTTATATAAATGCGGGGAGTACGTCAAATCTTGGGGAGCGTCACCCCGGTCTGCGCCTGGTACTTGCCCTTCTTGTCCTTGTACGACATCTCGCAGGGCTCATCGCTTTGGAAGAACAGCACTTGCGCGATTCCTTCGTTGGCGTAGATTTTTGCCGGCAACGGCGTAGTGTTGGAGATCTCCAGGGTGACCGTGCCTTCCCATTCTGGCTCGAATGGCGTGACATTCACGATGATGCCGCAGCGCGCGTAGGTCGACTTACCAAGGCAAATCGTCAGCACATCGCGTGGAATCCGGAAATATTCGATGGTTCGGGCCAGCGCAAACGAGTTGGGGGGAACGATGCAGACGTCGGTCTTGACGTCGACGAACGACCGCGGATCGAAGTTCTTCGGATCGATGACGGTGTTATTGATGTTCGTGAAAATCTTGAACTCGTCAGCCACGCGGATGTCGTAACCGTAGGACGACACACCGTACGAAATGGCGCTCCCCCGGACCTGGCTTTCGACGAACGGCTCGATCATGTTGTGCTCGCGAGCCATCCGCTTGATCCAGCGATCAGATTTGATCGTCATCGTCGATCGTCCACGTCGGTTCTCATCGTCTGAAGAACATCATGATCAGGGTGAGGACCAGGCTCAGCACGAGGGAGGTGACGAGCGGAAAATAGAACGTCACCGGCCCGCGCCGAACCGTAAGGTCCCCGGGTAGTCGAAACAACGGGAATCCCGCCATCACCAGCAGGCCGATGACCATCAACACGGCACCACCGATGACGAGAACCTTACCCATTACTTAATCCGCGCGGGGCCCCACCCGCGCGCTGCCGTCGCTTACGCTCCGGATCTTGAAGTCATCAGCTTGCGGCTCGGTCCACAAGTTCCATACCCGCGAAGAAATAGCCGATCTCGAACGCCGCCGTCTCCGGTGCATCGGAACCGTGCGTGGCATTTTCGCCAATCGAGCTGGCAAATTCCTTGCGGATCGTGCCCGGATCCGCCTTTGCGGGGTCGGTCGCGCCCATGAGCGTGCGCCATTTCCTGATCGCATCCGGCGCTTCGAGCACCAGCGCGACAATCGGTCCCGACGCCATGAACTCGGTCAGACCCTTGAAGAAGGGTCGCTCGCGGTGAACCGCGTAGAACCCCTCAGCCTCCTTCTGACTGAGGCGCAGCGTCTTCATGGCACGGATCGTGAACCCCGCCTCCTCGATGCGCTGGAGGATTTTCCCCGTGTACTGCTTTGCCGTGGCGTCGGGCTTGATGATTGCGAATGTTCGTTCCATAGAATCGGCGAATTATATAGCCCTTCCGCTCGCCGCAGAAACGCGGCTCGCTCAGGGCAAGGAGTTTCCCATTGAGTATTCAGCCAGCGCTCCCGAAACAGACTGACCAGGATGAAGGCAAGGGCGCCGTGGAAGGTGACCGTCCCACGGACAAACAGCAGGGGAACGAGAATGCCGACACGCCACTCGGCGCCGACGGCAAGCCCGTAGACCGCATCGCCATCGCCGAAGACGTCATCGGCGCGAATGCGGATCAAACGCAAGGGTAAGGGACTGACGCTGAATTGGGAGATTGGGAGATTACGGGCAGAGACGAGTCGTAACTGCCCTCGGTGTGACCTGTGACAGGGCAACGTTCCGGACGGGGTGTTCGTCTAACACCCGATTATGGTCTTCCCTCACCTCCTCCAGGATCTCCGTTATTCCTTTCGAAGTATGCGCCGCAACGCCGGCTTTGCCGCGTTTGCCACCCTGATCGCCGGGCTTGGTATTGGCGCCAGCGCCACCGTCTTCAGCGTGGTCAACACGCTGCTCCTGCGGCCACTCCCGTTCGAGAAGCCTTCCGAGCTGGTGTGGATTGCCAATCGCGACCTCCCCGACCTCTCCGGCCAGACGACACAGGTGGGTTACTTGCTGGACCTGCGAGAGAGAACGCAAACCCTGTCCGCCGTTGCCGGCTACTTCGCCTTCTACGGCGTCGGTGACAATCTCCTGAGCGGCCGAGGCGAGCCCGAGCGGCTGAGCGGCGTGCCCGTGTCGGAGAACTTCTTCCACCTGCTCGGCGTGAAGCCCCTGTTGGGCCGCGCGTTCACTGCCCAAGAGAGCGCATGGAACGGCCCGAAGGTCGTGATGCTCGGCTACGCGCTCTGGGAACGCCGCTTCAACCGCGATCCCACGATCGTCGGCACGTCGCTCGTCATCAACGACACGTCGCACACGGTGGTGGGCGTGCTCCCGGCGTCGTTTGACTTCGCGACCATCTTCGCGCCGGGCAGCCGCTTCGACCTCTACTTTCCATTCCCGCTCAGCCCGGAGACCAATCGCTGGGGCAACACGATGGCGATGATTGGTCGGCTGAAGCCCGGTGCGACGGCGGCCAATGCGCACGCCGAAGTCCGCGTGCTTGCGCAGCTGATGACGCGTGAGCATCCGGAGCGTAACGGCTTCGAGGGCATCGTCAAGCCCTTGTCGCAGCATGTCAGCGGCAATGTTCGGCTTTCCGCCCTGGTGCTCGCCGGCGCTGTGGGGATGGTCATGCTGATCGTGTGCGCCAACCTGTCCAACCTGCTGCTGGCACGCACGGCGGCACGACAGAAGGAAATCGCGATCCGAATGGCGCTCGGCGCCGGTCGGAAGCGACTGCTCGGCCAGATGCTCACTGAAGGACTCGTCCTCTCATCCGGAGGCGCCGTCCTCGGTCTCGCGCTCGCGGTCGCCGGCACGCGACTGCTGACCCAGGTCGATGCGGTCAGCATCCCGCTGCTGCGTGACGTGCGTATTGACGTGGCCGTGATCGTGTTCACCGTCGGTACCACGCTCATCACGGGCATCGTCTTCGGCCTGGCGCCGGCGCTGCAGGCGTTCGGGGCCGACATGACCGGCGCGCTGAAGGACGCGAGCCGCGGATCGACCGAGGGCCGAAAACGGGCCCTCGTGCGTAACGCGCTGGTGGTGTCGGAGATAGCATTCGCCTGCGTCCTGGTGGTCGGCGCCGGCCTCTTGATCCGCAGTCTCGTCACCGTGCTGGAAGTGGAGATGGGCTTCGACCCGGCGCGCACGTCCACGATGCGGGTCGATCCCGACAGCCGGGTCACGCCGGCTCAACGCCTCGCGTATATGGACGACGTCCTGCAGCGTGTCGGCCAGGCGCCGGGCATCGAGCGCGCGGCCATCACCGACACACTCCCCTTCGGGCGCAACCGCACCTGGGGCGCGGGGGCCAAAGGTGTGACGTACGAGCGCGGCAAGTACCCGCTGGCGTTCGTGCGGCTGGTCAGCGAAGGCTACCCCGCAGCCATGGGCATCTCCGTTCCTGGCCGGGCGCGACTTTTCGGCAAGCGACACGGCCGGCAAGGAACCAGTGATGCTGGTCAACAAGTCCCTCGCGGAGGCGCTCTGGCCGGGCGAGGATCCGATTGGCAGGTACATTTCCGGGCCGTGCGCCAAAGAACGACGTGTGGTCGGCGTTGTCAGTGACGTGCGGCATCTGTCGCTAGAGCAGCCGTCGGGGAACGAGATGTACATTCCGGCGCGCCAATGCGACGACCTTGCCGGTTCGTACCTGGTCGTGCGTTCGACTCTCCCCCCGGGTCAGGTGGCGACGACGCTTCGCGCCGCGCTCATCCCGATTGCGCCCAACCTTGCCAGCAACGACTTCCGCACGCTGCAGCAGATCGTGGACCGGTCGGTTTCGCCGCGGCGCTTTACGGTGCTTCTGCTGGGGGGCTTTGCCGTGTTCGCGCTGATCCTGGCGTCGCTTGGCATCTACGCGCTGATCTCGTACTCCGTCAACCAGCGCACACAGGAGATCGGGATTCGCATGGCCCTCGGCGCCTCGGCGCGCGACGTGCAGGCGCGCATCATCGGGCAGACGCTTCGCCTGGCGGTGATTGGCCTCGTGATTGGCGCCGGCGCCTCTTCGCTGCTGGCCCGCAGCGCGTCGGGGCTGCTCTTCGGCGTGACCGCCGGCGATCCTCAGACGTTCGTTGGCATGATCGCCGTTCTGGCGATCGTCGCGCTCGTGGCTGGCTACCTGCCGGCGCGACGTGCGTCGCGCATCAACCCAATGGTGGCGCTCCGCGCGGAATGAAAAACAAAACGCCCGGACATCCGTGGATGCCGGGCGTTGGATTTTCGTTTCTTAATCTACCAATCTGCCAATTCTGCTTAGCGAAGGCTCTCCATGATCTCGTCCAGCGCTGCCTTCGGCGGCCGCGTCCGTTCGAGCGGCAGTGTTGCGAGCGGCTCGTCGACGACATTCAGTTGACGAAGGAAGTCGTCGCGGTCCGGCTCGATGTAGATGACGCCGGTCGCGAACTCGCCGCGGCGCGCCGTCTCGTGCAGCACGCGCATGGCCGCGATCTTATCGGTCGGGTCGTACGACTCTTCGAGCTTCTTCAGCAGCAGCCGCGACCCGTCGTGCATCTTCACTTCCTGCGTCGTGCCCGGGTCGTAGTCCACCGAAATATCTTCGAAGAACGGGACGAAGCTCACTTCCTCGAGCGGATCGTCGTGTTCCTTCACATACGAATAGCTCTTGGTCGAGCCCTCGTGGTCGTTGAACGTCACGCACGGCGAAATAACGTCGAGCATCACGGTGCCGCGGTGGCTGAGCGCCGCCTTCAGCAGCGCGAGCAGCTGTTTCTTGTCTCCCGAAAACGACCGCGCGACGAACGTGGCGCCGAGTTGAATCGCCAGCGCACAGGTGTCGATCGGCTGCAGGTCGTTGACCACGCCGTTTTTCAGCTTCGACCCGAGATCGGCCGTCGGCGAGAACTGCCCTTTCGTGAGCCCGTAACAGCCGTTGTCCTCGATGATGTAGATGATCGGCAGATTACGCCGCATCAGGTGGACGAACTGGCCGATGCCGATCGCACCCGTGTCTCCGTCGCCGCTCACGCCGATGGCGATGAGCTTCTGGTTCGCGAGCATGGCGCCGGTGCCGACCGACGGCATGCGCCCGTGCACCGCGTTGAACCCGTGAGACCCGCCCAGAAAATACGCCGGGCTCTTGCTCGAGCACCCGATGCCCGACAGTTTGACGACCTGTTTCGGGTCGACGCCCATCTCGTAAAACGCTTCGATGATGCGCTCGGAGATCGCGTTGTGCCCGCACCCAGCGCACAGCGTCGTCTTGCCACCCTTGTAGATTTGCGGTTCGAGCCCGATTCGGTTGACCTTAATTGGAGTCGCCATTCGTTATCCCCATGGTCCGGCTGAAGCCGGACACTACGTCGTCAATCTGCCAATCTACCAATCTGCCAATTCCTTACTCGCCCCGGGTCATGGACGACGAGACCACCACCGGCGTCTGCCGTTTGGCCACTTCGAAGCCTTCCTGCGCCAGGATGTCGTCGGTCACGCTGCGTGCGTCGATCGGCAACCCGTTGTAGTGGAGCACGCTGCGCAGCTTCGCGCATCGTTCCGGGGACAGCTCGAGCTTCAACAGCATGGCCAGCTGACCGTCTCGGTTCTGCTCCACGATGTAGATGCGTTTGTGGGCATCGATGAATTTCACGACGTCGTCGTTGAACGGGTACGCGCGGACGCGCAGATACGACGTGTTGACGCCGGTCTCTTCGCGAAGCTGATCGCGGCTTTCGGTAAGCGCCCAGTGCGACGTCCCATAACCGATGACGCCGATCTCCGCGTCCTTGGTCGTTTCGACAACCGGCGCCGGCACGTAGTTTCGAGCGGTCTCGAACTTCCGGTTCAGGCGATCGACGTTGTCGACGTAATCGTCCGGACGCTCGCTGTACTGCGCTTTCGCGTTATGGCCGGATCCGCGCGTGAAAAACGCCGGCAGTCCGTCGCCGGGAATCGTCCGATAGGCGATGCCGTCGCCGTCGACGTCCTTGTAACGGCCCCACTCCCCGAGCTTCTTGAGGATGTCCGCCGTCAGCACCTTGCCCCGGTCGATCGGCTTGGTTGGATATTCGAAGCCGTTCGACATCCAGTTGTTCATGCCGAGGTCGAGGTCCATCATCACGAAGATCGGCGTCTGGAACCGTTCGGACAGGTCGAACGCCTGCATCGCGAGCTCGTAACACTCCTCGACGGAGCTCGGAATGAGCAGGATGTGTTTGGTATCGCCGTGCGACAGGAACGCCGTGCTCATCAGGTCGCCCTGCGCCGTTCGTGTCGGCAGCCCAGTGGACGGCCCGACGCGCTGCACGTCGAAGATGACTGCCGGCGTTTCGGCGTAATACGCAAGCCCTGCGAACTCCGACATCAGCGAAATGCCGGGACCCGCCGTCGCCGTCATCGCGCGCGCGCCTGCCCATCCGGCGCCGATCACCATGCCGAGCGAGGCAATCTCGTCTTCGGCCTGGACGATGGCGAAGGTGGCCTTGCCGGTTTCCTTGTCGATGCGGTACTTCCGCATGTAGCCGATGAGCGACTCGCACAGCGAGGAAGACGGAGTAATCGGATACCACGCCACGACCGTAACGCCCGCCATCATGCAACCGATGGCCGCCGCCGCGTTGCCTTCGATGAGGATCTTGCCGGTGGTCTCGTTCATCCGTTCGACGTGAAACGGGTCCTGCTTCGTGAAGGTGGCGTCCGCGTAGTCCCAGCCGGCCTTCAAGGCCCCCTGGTTGAGCGCGACAGCCTTCGCCTTCTTTCCGAGCTGCTTGCCGAGCGCCTGCTCCATGAGCGCCATGTCGATGCCAAGGAGCTTGGCCAGGATGCCGTCGTAAATCATGTTCCGCACGAGCCGCCGCAGCTTGGCGTCGGGACACACGGGCGTGACCAGTTTGTCGAAGGGAACCGGATAGAAGGTCAGGTCGTTGCGCAGCGCGTTGAGCTTGAGCGGTTCGTCGTAAACGACCGCCGCGCCCGCCTCGAGCGTCAACACGTCCTCTTTGGCCGTCTCCGCGTTCATGGCCACGAGGAAGTCGACTTCCTTCTTCCGCGCGATGTACCCCCGCTTGCTCGCCCGGATGGTGTACCAGGTGGGCAATCCCGCGATGTTCGAGGGAAACATGTTCTTGCCCGACACCGGGATGCCCATCAGCAGGATGGAACGGAGGAGGACAAGGTTGGCGGTTTGGCTCCCTGAGCCGTTGACGGTCGCGACCTGAATGGTGAAATCGTTGATGACTTTGGTGCGCGCCGCGGTGATTTTCTCCTGAGAATCGACGTCTGTCGGTGACATGCCTCGGTCCTTAAAATGGCGTTATGGTGATCTGAATGATTATAGCGCCCAAACCGCTTAAAGCAGGCTCTTTACAGCAGTTCCGATGTCTGCCGGGCTCTTCACGACCTTGACGCCTGCCTCGCTGAGCGCACTCATCTTTTCGGCCGCTGTGCCTTTGCCGCCAGCGATGATTGCGCCGGCATGGCCCATCCGGCGCCCTGGAGGGGCGGTCTGGCCGGCAATGAAGCCGACGACCGGCTTTTTGAAGGATTTGCTGATGAATTCCGCGGCTTCTTCCTCGGCCGTGCCGCCGATTTCGCCAATCATCACGACCGCATCGGTCTCGGGATCGTCCTGAAACAGCCTGAGCACGTCGACAAACGAGGTGCCAATCAGCGGGTCGCCGCCGATGCCGATACACGACGACTGACCCATCCCCAACAGCGTCAGTTGATGAATGGCCTCATAGGTCAGCGTCCCACTCTTTGAGACGATGCCGATGCGTCCCTCGCGGCAGATGTGGCCGGGGATGATGCCCGCTTTGGCCTTACCGGGCGATATGGCGCCGGGGCAGTTCGGCCCGATGACGCGCATTGGCTTGTCTTTCAAATACGTAAACGCGCGCATCATGTCGAGCGTGGGAATGCCCTCGGTGATGCAGACAACCAGACGCAGTTCCGCGTCGGCCGCTTCCATGACCGCATCGGCGGCAAACGCCGCGGGCACGAAGATGACCGACGTGTTGGCACCTGTCGCCTTCACCGCGTCTGCGACCGTGTTGAAAACTGGCCAACCTTCGTGCGTCGTGCCACCTTTGCCCGGAGTGACACCACCGACGACTTGCGTGCCATAGTCCGCCGCCTGCTTCGCGTGGAACGTTCCCTCTTTGCCGGTGAGCCCTTGAACGATGAGTCGCGTCGATTTATCGAGAAGTATCGCCATGTAGAGTTTGCCCTTCGCCCCTTACCCCTTACCCCTTACGTCTTGCCCCCGGCGAGCGCCACCACCTTGTCCGCCGCCTCGCCCATCGAGTTCGCCGTCGTGAAGTTCAGGCCGCTTTCCTGGAGCATCCGCTTGCCTTCTTCGACGTTCGTGCCTTCCATGCGGATGACGATGGGCACGGGCACGCCGAGCTCCTGCACCGCCGCGATCACGCCCGCCGCGAGGATGTCGCACCGCAGGATGCCGCCAAAAATATTGATGAGCACGGCGCGGACGTTCTTGTCGGCCATCAGAATCTTGAACGCGTTGCGGATCTGCTCTTTGTTGGCGCCGCCACCGACGTCGAGGAAGTTCGCCGGCTCGCCCCCCGCCAGCTTGATGATGTCCATCGTCGCCATCGCGAGGCCGGCGCCGTTCACCATGCAGCCGATGGTGCCGTCGAGTCGGATGTAATTGAGGCTGAACTTCGATGCTTCGATCTCGAGCGGATCTTCTTCTTCGAGGTCGCGCAGCTCCTTCAGCTCGGGATGGCGTCCGAGCGCGCTGTCGTCGAAGGTCATCTTCGCGTCGAGCGCCAGCAGGTCGCCGGTCTTCGTGACGATGAGCGGGTTGACCTCGAGCAGCGAGGCGTCTGTGCCCAGGAACGCACTGTAGAGCGACGTCAGCATCTTCCCGAACTTGCCGACCTGATCGCCCTCGAGCCCGAGCGCGAACGCCAGCTTGCGCGCCTGAAATGGGATGAGCCCTGTCGCCGGATTCACGTATTCCTTGTGAATCCGTTCTGGCGTCTTTTCAGCGACGGCTTCGATTTCCATGCCGCCGTCCTGGCTCGCCATGATCACGGGACGCCCGACGGCGCGATCGATCACGATGCCCAGATACAGTTCGCGGGCAATCGGCAATCCCTGCTCGATGAGCAGACGCGAGACCTTGCGTCCTTCGGGTCCGGTCTGATGCGTGACCAGGGTCATGCCGTGGATCTGATTGGCGAACTTGTCGGCATCCGCGGGGTTCTGCGCGAGTTTGACGCCGCCGCCTTTGCCGCGTCCTCCCGCATGAATCTGCGCCTTGACGACAACCATTCCGCCGCCGAGCCGCTCCGCGACGCCTCTGGCCTCGGCCGCGTTCAACACGGCCTCGCCTTGCGGCACCGGCACTCCGTACTTGGCGAGGATTTGTTTGGCTTGATACTCGTGAATTTTCATAGTTGGGAAACGGTAAATCGTATCATTTTTCACGCGCTGTTTGTTCGCGTCCCACGGTTGCGAATAGAATTCACCTCATGACGATCCGACGGAGCTTCCTCGGTTCGCTGATCACTACCAAGTTGATCATCGGCGTGACGGGCCTGCTGCTTTTCGCCTATCTGATCCTGCACATCGCCGGCAACCTGATGGTGTTCCTCGGACGCGAGACATTCAACACCTACTCTCATGCCCTCATCAACAATCCATTGGTCATTCCCGTCGAGATCGGCCTGCTCGTCGTTTTTCTGATCCATCTGTTCAAGGCCGTGCGGATGACGTTCCAGAACCAGACCGCGCGTCCCGCCAAATACGCGAAGAAGGAATGGGCCGGCGGAGAGAGTCAGAAGTCCCTGGCATCGTCCTCGATGATCCTGACGGGCCTCGCCATTCTCGTGTTCGTGCCCATCCACGTGTGGACCTTCAAATTTGGCACACACTACGACGCTGGCAACGGCATCCGTGACCTCTACCGAACGGAAATGGAAAATTTCAGCTCGCCGATCGCCGTCACGCTGTATGTCGTGATGATGGTGCTGGTGGGCCTGCATTTGTGGCACGGGGTCGGCAGCTCGTTCCAGTCTCTGGGGTTGAACGGCCCGCGATTCAGCCCGTTGATCCGCAAAACCGGGAAAATCTCCGCCATCGGGATTGCCGGCGGGTTCATCGTCATCGCGATCTGGGCGTTCCTCGTGGGAGGGCGCTCATGACGCTCGACGCAAAGATTCCTGCCGGCCCTCTCGCCGGCAAGTGGGAGCGGCGGAAGTTCGAGAACAAACTGGTCAACCCGGCGAACCGCCGCAAATACGAGATCATCATCGTCGGCACCGGGCTCGCCGGGTCATCGGCCGCGGCGGCGCTCGGCGAGCAGGGATACCGCGTCAAGCTGTTCTGCATCCTCGACAGCGCCCGGCGCGCGCACAGCATCGCCGCGCAGGGGGGCATCAACGCCGCGAAGAACTACCGCAACGACGGCGACAGCGTGTACCGCCTGTTCTACGACACAGTCAAGGGCGGCGACTATCGCGCCCGCGAAGCCAACGTCTACCGCCTGGCGCAGCTCAGCGTGGACATCATCGACCAGTGCGTGGCTTCCGGGGTGCCGTTCGCGCGCGAATATGGCGGCTTGCTCGACAACCGTTCCTTCGGCGGCGCTCAAGTCTCGCGCACGTTCTACGCCCGCGGCCAGACAGGTCAGCAGTTGCTGCTCGGCGCCTATCAGTCGATGCTGCGGCAGGTGGATGCCGGCAATGTGACGCTATTGCCGCGCCGCGAGATGCTGGACCTCGTCGTCGCAGACGGACAGGCGCGGGGTATCGTCACGCGCAATCTCATCACCGGTGAGCTCGAGCGCCACGAGGGTCAGGCGGTCCTGCTCTGCACGGGCGGGTACGGAACGGCCTATTACCTCTCGACCAACGCGGTCAATTCGAACGTGACCGCGGCGTGGCGGGCCCACAAACGGGGCGCGTTGTTCGCAAACCCGTGCTTCACGCAAATTCATCCGACGTGCATCCCGGTGAGCGGCGACGACCAATCGAAGCTGACGCTCATGTCCGAATCGCTCCGCAACGACGGGCGTGTGTGGGTGCCGAAAAAGAAGGGCGACACCCGCGCGCCCGATCAGATTCCGGAAGACGAGCGCGATTACTACCTCGAGCGGCGTTATCCGAGCTTCGGCAACCTCGTTCCACGAGACGTCGCCTCGCGTGCGGCGAAGCAGCAGTCGGACGAGGGGTACGGCGTCGGCGACACCGGCCTGGCTGTGTACCTCGATTTCAAAGACGCGATTCAGCGGCTCGGCATCGACATCATCAAGGCCCGCTACGGCAACCTGTTCGAGATGTACGACCGGATTACCGCCGAAGATCCCTACAAGGTTCCGATGCGCATCTACCCCGCCATCCACTACACGATGGGCGGGTTGTGGGTGGACTACAACCTCGAGAGCACGATCCCCGGCTTGTTCGTGCTGGGCGAAGCGAACTTTTCAGACCATGGCGCCAACCGTCTCGGGGCAAGCGCGCTGATGCAGGGCCTGGCGGATGGCTACTTCGTCGCGCCCTATACAGTCGCGAACTACCTCGCCAGCGCCAAACTGCCGAAATTGACGACCGACCACGACGCGTTCAAGGAAGCGTCGGCCACGGCGCAGGCGCGCATCGATCAAGTGCTCGGCATCAAGGGCAAGCGGACGGTCCGGCACTTCCATCGCCAGCTCGGACGGATCCTGTGGGACTACGTCGGCATGGCGCGCAACGAAACTGGCCTGCGCGAAGCGATTCAGAAGATTCGTACGCTGCGCGACGAGTTCTGGCAGGACGTCACCGTGGGCGGGGAGAAGAACAACCTCAACCCGATGCTCGATTACGCGGGCCGCGTCGCCGACTACATGGAGTTCGGCGAGCTGCTGACGCTCGATGCGCTGCACCGCAACGAGTCGTGCGGCGGACATTTTCGCGAGGAGTTCCAGACACCCGAGGGCGAAGCCCTGCGTGATGACGACAAATACAGCTACGTCGCGGCGTGGGAGTTCACTGGAGTCGGCGCGGAGCCGACGCTGCACAAGGAACCGCTCACGTTCGATGAAGTGCATCCGTCGCAGCGGAGCTACAAGTGATCTTATTCACCACAGAGGCAGCAGAGGACACTGAGAAAGCCTTTTCTTCTCTGTGGGCTCCGTGTTCTCTGTGGTTTTACGGAGCGGCATGAGCCAGAAGACGATTACGGTGAACCTGAAAGTGTGGCGTCAGCCGGCGAAAGGTCAGCCCGGCCGTCTTGTCGATTACGTCGCGAAAGACATTTCGATCGACATGTCGTTCCTCGAGATGCTCGACGTCGTCAACGAAGATCTCATCCGCAGAGGTGAAGACGCCATCGCGTTCGACTCCGACTGCCGCGAGGGAATTTGCGGGGCGTGCGGCTGCGTCATCAACGGCATTCCGCACGGGCCCGATCCAGGCGCCACCACATGTCAGCTTCACATGCGCCGCTTCTCGGACGGTCAGACGATCGTTATCGAGCCGTGGCGCGCCAGCGCCTTCCCTGTCCTCAAGGACCTGACCGTCGATCGCTCGGCGTTCGATCGGATCATCGCCGCCGGCGGCTACATTTCCGCTGGGGTGGGCGGAGCGAAGGACGCGAACAGCATCCTCGTCTCCAAGCATCAATCAGACACGGCCATGGACTCGGCGGCGTGCATCGGCTGCGGCGCGTGCGTGGCAGCCTGCAAAAACGCTGCGGCGCACCTGTTCACGGGCGCCAAGATCACCCATTTGGCCCTCCTGCCCCAGGGAGAGCCCGAACGCCACCACCGAGTGGTACGCATGGTCGAGCAGATGGAAGCCGAAGGCTTCGGCAACTGCTCCAACGAAGGTGAATGTGAAGCAGTGTGCCCGAAACTCATCCCGATTTCGAACATCGCGAAGATGGTGAGGGAGTACACGCGCGCGTTGTGGACGGGAGTGCGATCTACATCTTTATAACGTCCACCAGTTCTTTTACCGCGGCTGCCGACTTCATCAGCGCCGCCTGCTCTTCCGGCTCCAACTTCACTTCGACGATCTGTTCGAGGCCGCGGGCGCCAAGCTTCACCGGCACGCCGAGGTACTGACCCCGCACGCCATACTCCCCTTCCAGGTACGCCGAACACGGAAGGATCTTCTTCTTGTCCTTGAGAATCGCCTCGACCATCTCGGCGGCCGATTCGCCCGGGGCGTACCACGCGCTCGTGCCGACGAGTTTTGTAATTTCGGCGCCGCCGTCCGCGGTGCGCTTGCAGATGGCCTCTATCCGCTCTTTCGAAAGAAGCTGCGTGATAGGGATGCCGGCAACGGTGGACAGTCGCGGCAGCGGGACCATCGTGTCGCCGTGGCCCCCCAGGACGAACGCATGCACGTTCTCGACCGACACTTTCAGCTCCTGAGCGATGAACGTCCTCATCCGCGCCGAGTCGAGCACGCCCGCCATCCCGATGACGCGCTCGCGAGGGAAGCCGCTGAGCTTGTAGACGGCCTGGCACATCGCATCGAGCGGATTCGCGACCGGCACGATGATGCAGTTGGGGGAATACTTCACCACCTGCTCGGTGACCGCTTTCATAATGTTGAAGTTGACGTTCAATAAGTCATCACGACTCATGCCAGGCTTGCGCGGCACGCCAGACGTGATGACGACGACGTCCGAGTTCGCGCTCTGGGAATAGTCGGACCCGCCGATCACGAGACTGTCGGAGCCGATGATGGGACAGGTTTCGAGAATGTCGAGCGCAACGCCTGCCGCTTTCTGATCGGCGATGTCCACGATGACGACGTCGGCCAGTTCCTTCTCTGCGATGCTCCGGGCTACTGTCGCGCCAACGTTGCCGGCACCGCCCACTACTGTCACTTTACGGTTCATCGAGACTCCTTCTTTCCTGATCGCGACGGGTTGAGACCGTCGACTCCCGACTCATTTAGGTCAAACCACTCACGCACGAAAAAGTTCTACACAAAAGTTGTGGAAAACCCTGTTGAAAAGATCCATGAATCATCTACCGGCATCCAACAAATCGAAGAATCTAGCGGATTGCACCATCGTGGTGCGTTCACAGCCATGTGAACGCCGGCCGCTCGAAGCCGACGGATTATACTGTAGTCACCACATGAAAATCGTTGTCGCCGATGGCCTTCCGAACACCGCGATCGACACGCTGAAGCAGCCTGACTGGGTCGTAGACAATCGCCAGGGACGTCCAGCCGCAGAACTGATCGCCGACTTGAAGGACGCAGACGCGCTTGTCGTCAGAAGCGCGACGAAAGTGACGCGGGAAATGATCGAGGCGGCGCCGAAGCTGCGCGTCATCGCCCGCGCCGGCACCGGCGTGGACAACGTCGACGTCCCAGCCGCCACCGCGCGCGGTATCGTCGTCATGAACGCTCCCGGCGCCAACAGTTTGAGTGTCGCCGAGCTCGCGATGGGCCTCGTGCTTTCGCTGGCACGGAATATCCCGGCGGCTGACGCGTCGATGAAGACCGGGAAATGGGAAAAATCGAAGTTCGCGGGATCTGAAATTCGGTCAAAGACCCTCGGTCTCGTCGGACTGGGGCGCATCGGACAGGAAGTAGCTACCCGGGCACACGCCTTCGAGATGAAAGTGATCGCGCACGATCCGTTCATTTCGGCCGAAATGGCCGCAACATTGGGCGTCGAGCTGGTGTCGCTCGATGAACTGTGCCTCCGCGCGGATTACATCTCGCTGCATATTCCGGCGTTGCCGTCCACCAGACACCTGTTCAACGCCGAACGGCTCGCGAAATGCAAGAAGGGCGTCCGCATCATTAATACAGCGCGTGGCGAGCTCATCGACGAGAGCGCGCTTGCCGACGCCGTCGAAAGCGGACATGTCGCCGGCGCCGGGCTCGACGTGTTCGACCCGGAGCCCCCGAAGGAATGGCGGCTCGCGACGCTCCCGCAGGTCGTGGCGACGCCTCACATCGCGGCATCCACGAGAGAAGCGCAGGAGCAGGTTGGCACCGAAACTGCCGCGGCGTTGCGCGATTTCCTCAGGGAGGGGATCATCCGCAACGCGGTGAACTTCCCTTCTGTTTCCCAGGAAGCCTACAAGCGGCTGCGGCCTTACCTGATGCTGGCGCGCTCGCTCGGAGTGGTTGCCGCTCAAATGGGCGAGGCGCGAATCAGCGCGGTGGGCGTGCGCTACTACGGCGAGCTGGCGACCGAAGACAACCAGTTGCTTGGCAGCGCTGTGCTCGAAGGCGTGCTGTCCACCATTCTGTCGGGCGGCGTCACTCCGGTGAACGCGCGTACGATTGCTACCGATCGCGGCATCGAGCTGATCGAATCGCGCAGCAACCGCGCGAGGAACTATACGAGCCTGATCTCGGTAAAGCTGCACACGGACGAGGGCGAGCGTTGGGTCGAAGGCACCGTCTTTGCCAACGGCAGCCTCCGCCTCGTGCTGATCGACGGCGTCACCGTCGAGTCGCCGCTCGAAGGTACGCTGCTCATCATCAAGAACAACGATCAGCCCGGCGTCATTGGCGATGTCGGTACTCTGCTCGGCCGCCACAAGGTGAACATCGCGAACTTCGCGCTCGGACGCGATCCCGAATGTCTCGTCGACTGCGCGATTGGCGTCGTCAAGGTGGACGAACATGCCGAAGACGGCGGCGGATCGGTAACGGATCAGGTGCTCGCCGAAATTCGTGCGATCCCCAACGTGCGATCAGTTTGGCGCGTGCGGTTGGAAGGGTGAAGTTGGTCCGGCTAAAGCCGGACGGGGTTGTATGTTGTCCGGCTTTAGCCGGACTATCTGAGAATCAGCCGCAGCTCCGTGCCGCTCGCATCGCGCAACAGCACGGCTTCCGCATCCACAACGACGACGGTGTAGTGATCCGCCACTGACGCGCCTTCGGACACCAGATAGATCTGGCTTCCCGAGGAGATGATCGCGGTGCGGACATCGCCGTTCTGCGCGATGCCAGCCAGCGTCAGCCTCGGTGCGGGCGGCGTTGATGGCTCGGCCGGAACGATCGCCTGCGATTGCGCGTCGCGCCCCGCCGGTGGCGGCGCCGGCTTCGTCGACTTGAAGGTGAAAAGATTTCGCGTGGAAGGACGCATCGCGATCGTGTTCGTCCGATCGCGAAGAAGTTTTGCCTGCGCGTCGAGGTCCGCGGTCTTGTATTCGGCTGCCGCGGCAGTGGCACGCTGCACGTTCGCCGCATTGGCCGCAGGCGCGCTCGGATTCGGAGCCACGGCGAGCCACGTCGCGAGGACACCGCCCCCGCCGAACCAGAGCGCCTTCAGCGTCGTTCGCGTCATCACGACCGGGTCATCCTATCACTAGTGGCGGGGCTTCCTCGCCCCGTCGAGTAAAGCGTGTTACTATTCGTCGTGCGGCCCGCAGGTTGCCTCGAAAGCATCCGCGATCGTTCCCAAATCCATAAACATACTGTCGTTGTCATCCCTGCACGCTACGCGTCTACCCGTTTTCCGGGGAAAGCGCTCGCGGACCTCGCCGGGCGGCCGATGATCGAGCACGTCTATCGGCGCGCCATGTCCGCGCGCAACGTCGACAGCGTCATTGTTGCGACCGACGATTCGCGCATCGCCGACGCCGTGGCAAAGTTCGGCGGCGACGTCCGGATGACCCGTTCGACGCATTCGACCGGGACGGACCGGATCGCCGAAGTTGCCGCGACGCTCGACTGCGATCTCATCGTGAACCTTCAGGGCGACGAGCCCCTGATCGAGCCTGCGTCGATCGATGAGGCAATCGAACCGTTCCGCGACGACGCCGCGCTGCAAATGACATCGCTGTGCCAGCGCTTCAGCGCGCCAGAAGACGCGGCCGACCCCAACGTGGTCAAGGTCGTCACCGATCGCCGCGGTTTCGCGCTGTACTTCTCGCGCGCGCCGATTCCGTTCGTCCGCACGACAGCCGGCGCGGCCCAGCAGCAGGCCGGTCCCTATAAACATATCGGCCTCTACGTGCAGCGGCGTGAGTTTTTGCTCACGGTGGCGTCGCTCGAGCCCACCCCGCTCGAACGGGCCGAGGCCCTGGAACAGCTGCGGGTCCTCGAACACGGTTATGCCATCAGAATGATCGAAACGGAGCACGACTCGACGGGCGTGGATACGCCCGATGATCTCGAGAGGGCGCGCCGCCTGTTGACAGCGGACGCTCGCGCGTAGTCCCAAGGAGCCCAGAAGAGATGGTGAGCACTCAAACGCGTCCGGTGAAATACATCTTCGTGACTGGCGGCGTCGTGTCGTCGCTCGGCAAAGGTCTTGCGGCGGCGTCCATTGGCGCGCTCCTCGAAGGCCACGGCTATAAGGTCACGCTCCAGAAGTTCGACCCGTATATCAACGTCGACCCGGGCACGATGAGCCCGTACCAACACGGCGAGGTCTACGTCACCGACGACGGGGCGGAAACCGACCTCGATCTGGGCCATTACGAGCGGTTCACGAACACGCAGACGACGCGCAATCACAACTGGACGACGGGGAAAATCTATCAGTCGGTCATCCAGAAAGAGCGGCGCGGCGAATATCTCGGGCGCACCGTTCAGGTCATCCCGCACATCACCAACGAGATCAAGGACAGCATTCGCGCGGTGTCGTCCGACGTCGACATCGTCCTCGTCGAAATCGGCGGAACGGTGGGCGACATCGAGAGTCTGCCGTTTCTCGAAGCCATCCGCCAGTTCCGCCAGGACGTGGGCCGCGAACACACGTTGTACATTCACCTGACGCTGGTGCCGTTTATCGGCGCTGCCGGCGAGCTGAAGACGAAGCCGACGCAGCACAGCGTCAGGGACCTGCGGTCAATCGGCATTCAGCCCGACATCCTCCTCTGCCGCACCGACAGGTTCCTGGACGCCGATCTGAAGAAAAAGATCGCGCTCTTCTGCGACGTCGATCCCGAAGCGGTCATCACCGCGAAGGATGTGTCGACCATCTACGAGGTTCCACTCGTCCTGGGCGTCGAGGGGCTCGACCGGATTGTGCTGAAACATCTCGGCCTTCCGTTGACCGAGAAGCACATGGAACCGTGGGAACAGCTCGTCGAGCGCATCAAGAATCCCGCGGATCACGTCACCATTCATGTCGTCGGCAAATACGTCGGATACGAGGACTCATACAAGAGCCTCAACGAGGCGCTCTACCACGGCGGCTTCGCGCACAGGCTCAAGGTCGACATCAAGTGGGTCGAAGCCGAAGCGCTCGAGCAGCCCAACGGCGAGCAGCTTCTCGAAGGCGCGGACGGGATTCTCGTGCCGGGCGGTTTCGGCACGCGCGGGACGCGCGGCATGATGAAAGCTGCGCAAACCGCCCGCGAGCGCGGCATCCCCTACTTCGGCATCTGCTATGGATTCCAATGGGCGGCCGTCGAATATGCGCGCGGCGTGTGCGGGCTGACGGAAGCGGACTCGACCGAATGTTCTCCCGACACCGAGCACAAGCTGATTTACAAGCTTCGCGATCTTCTCGGCGTGGACGATCTCGGCGGGACGATGCGGCTCGGCCAGTACGAATGCCTGCTGACACCCGGATCGCTCGGCCACAAGATCTACGGCGCGACGCATATCGTCGAGCGTCACCGTCACCGGTACGAGTTCAACTGCCTGTACGAACCGACGCTTGCTGAAAAGGGCCTGCTCATTTCCGGCAAGTCTCCCGACGGCAAGTTCGTCGAGATGATCGAACTGCCCGGACATCCGTGGTACGTGGCGGTGCAGTTCCATCCGGAGTTCAAGTCCAAGCCGCTCCGCCCACATCCGCTGTTTGCGAGCTTCGTCGAAGCGAGTCATCGCCATAAGGTGGATGCGGGCGCGGCACGCCCGGCCGAGGCGGGCATCGTCTGATGACCGGCGTCCAGCGCGTCGCTGCCGGCAGCGTAGCTCTCGGCGGCGGCGCCGCCCTTGCGCTCATCGCAGGGCCGTGCGTCATCGAAAGCGCCGATCACGCTTCGATGATTGCGGAAGCCCTCGTGAACACAACGTCGCGCTGCGGCGTGCCGTTCATCTTCAAAGCGTCGTACGACAAGGCCAACCGGACGTCGCTGAGCTCGTTTCGAGGACCGGGCCTCGACGAGGGCCTGAAGATTCTCGCCACGATCAAGCAGCGGTTCGGCGTTCCGATCCTCACCGACATCCACGACGCGGCTCAGGCAGCGCCCGTCGCCGAGGTTGCCGACGTGCTTCAGATTCCGGCGTTTCTCTCGCGTCAGACGGACATCATCGTTGCCGCCGCGAAAACCGGGCGCGCCATCAATATCAAGAAGGGGCAATTTCTCGCGCCGGCCGACATGAAACATGCGCTGGCCAAAGTCGCCAGTTCGGGCAATTCGCAGGTATTCGTCACCGAACGGGGGTTCAGCTTCGGCTACAACAACCTGGTGGTCGACATGCGGGCGTTTCCGATGCTGCGATCGCTCGGGTATCCCGTGGTTTATGATGCGACTCATAGTTTGCAGCTTCCAGGAGGAGGAGACGGCGTCACCGCCGGACAGGCGGAGTACATCGAGCCCCTGGCGTCGGCGGCGGTTGCGGCGGGCATCGACGGGGTGTTCATCGAAGTGCACGACGACCCGCCGCGGGCGAAAAGCGACGCGCAGAATGCACTGGCGCTCGATCGCCTCGAGCCGCTGTTACGCCGTCTGAGCCGAATCGACTCGATCGCGCGCGACAAATAGGGTCAGACCCCCAATTTTTACGTTTTCCGTAAATGACACGCACACCAGCCACGACCGATAGAGCGCTTGCGCGGAAGGTCCTTCAGACCGAGGCCGCCGCCATCCTCGCACTCGTCGAACGGCTCGATGAGAGCTTCGACCGCGCGGTGAGAATGCTGTACGAATGCCAGGGGCGCGTCATCGTCACGGGCATGGGCAAGTCCGGCATCATCTGCCGGAAAATCGCGGCAACGCTGGCAAGCACCGGCACGTCGGCGTTTTTCCTGCATCCTGCGGAGGCGACGCACGGCGATCTCGGCGTCATTCAGCCGAACGACGTACTCCTCGCAATCTCGCACAGCGGCGAAACGCAGGAAGTCGTCCGCCTCCTCGAAGCGATACGGCGGATCGGCGCGCGCATCATCACCCTTACCGGCAACCCCGCATCGACGCTCGCTCAATCCGCGGACGTCTCGCTCGACTGCCAGGTCTCCGAGGAAGCCTGCCCGTTGAATCTGGTGCCAACGGCGAGCACGACAGCCGCGCTCGCCATGGGCGACGCCCTCTGCATGACCCTGCTCGTCGAGAAGGGATTCCGCGAAGAAGATTTCGCGAAGATCCATCCGGGCGGCAAGCTCGGCAAGAAGCTGATGCGCGTCGATCAGTTGATGCACGCCGGGGCCGACGCGCCGATCGTGACAATCGACACGCCGATGCGCGACGTCATGACCGAAATGACCAAAAAAACGCTGGGTATGACGTGCGTGATCAATGCCAGCGGCGAGCTCGCGGGGATCATCACGGACGGCGATCTCAGGCGCTTCATGGTCGACAATGGCCGCCGCCTCGAGACGACCACGGCTGGCGACGTCATGACCAGGCGGCCCATCGTCATCGATCCCTCGACGCTCGCCGCCCAGGCACTGCTCATCATGGAGCAGAGGAAAATCACCTCTCTCGTCGTCGGCGGTCCGAAGCAGTCGGTCGCCGGCGTGATCCATCTGCACAACCTCTGGCGGACAGAGCTGTTTTGAGCGCCTACTATCCGTTTCTCGCCGCGCTGATCGCGCTGCTCATCGGGCTCACGGTCGGGAAAGCCTGGGAGCGCTACAAGCTGCGCTCGGGGCGTTTGATCGATCGCCGCCGCGTGCCGGAATCGCTCCACTACATCGTCGGGCTCAATTTCCTTGTGACCAACCAGATCGATCTCGCGATTGGCGAGCTCACCAAAGCGGCCGAGAACCTCGGCGACGCGCTGGAAATCCATCTGCTGCTCGGAAGCCTCTACCGCGAAAAGGGGCAGGTCGCGCGCGCCATCAACATTCACCAGAGCCTGCTGCAGCGTCCGCGGCTGACCCGCCTCGAGCAGGCGCATGTGCTGCTCTGCCTCGGTCTTGATTTCAAGCGGGGCGGGTTCGTCGACCGCGCCCTCGAGGCATTCAACGAAGTCATCCGGCTGGATCCATCCAATCAGTACGCGCTGCTGAACATCGAAAAGCTTCACGAAGATCAGCATCAATGGCAGGAAGCGTACGAGGTGCGCCGATCGATCGGCATCCAGTCAGGTATGGAAGATGGACGCAGCAACGCGATTCTGGCATTCCTGGAGAACGAGCTCGGTCTCCAGGCAGTCGCGCGAGGCGATTACGCCGGCGCCTCGGCGCGGTTCCAGTCGGCGATCGATCTCGACGCCGGTGTCGTGCCCGCATACCTGAACCTGGGCGACCTTCACGCCCGCGACGACCAGATGGCGCAGGCGGCGAGCATCTGGGAACAGGTCATCGACAAGGCGCCAGATCGCGCATATCTGACGTTCGACCGCCTGTCTCATGCGTATCAAAAGATCGGCGCGCCCGAACGTTTCTCGCAGCTTTGCCGCAGGCTCATCGCCAGCAATCCGCAGGACTGGCGGGCCCGCCTGGCGCTCGCCAAGCACATAGAAAACGCCGGCGACACCTCGGGCTCGTTAGAGCTGCTGTTCGAAGCGCTTGTGCATAATCCGCACGCGCTCACCGTGCACCAGGCGATCTGGCAGGTGCTCGCCCGCCTCGATTTCGAAAGCACATTGGTGCAGCGCTACGTGGAGCTCACGCGCCACGCCGTGTTCTACATGGATCCCCATATCTGCATGCGCTGCCGCTATCGCAGCACCGAACTGCTGTGGCAGTGCCCGCACTGTCACGAATGGAATACGTTCGTGGAAGACCGCATCGCGCCGGCGAAAGAGCCTGAGGAGCTTGGAGTCTAGGAGGCGCGGAATCGAGGAGTCGGAGCAGAGTCCAGGAGTCCAAGAGTCCGAGTCCAAAGTCCAGAGTCGATTTCGCGGCCGCTGTCAGGTAAGTGACGCGCCCAGCGCCGTCAGCACGTCGTCCACCTGACGATCGGTCGCCGCCTTCGTGCCGCCTGTAAGAATCGCGAAATTCGCCCGCGCCGCTTTTTCCTCTGCCGGCATCTGCGCGGCGATGCGCTGCATCGCCTCTTCCTGCGAAATTCGATCGCGCTCGAGAAGGCGCTGCAGCTGCAGCTCCGGCGGACAGACGGTTGCGAGAACGACGTCGAAGTCCGATTCGCGGCCCGTCTCGTACAGCAAGGGGATCGACGCGACTCCCATCTCTCTGTTCAGCTTCGAAAACCACTGCTGAATAGTGTCGTAGACGATCGGATGAACGATCGCCTCGACCTCTTTGCGGACCTCAGGATCGCTGAATACCAGCGACCCGAGTAACGGCCGGTTTACGCTTCCGTCAGCCTTCAGATAACTATCGCCAAACCGCACGGCAATAGCACGCGTGGCAGGAGTGCTCGCCCCGAACGCTTCGTGCACCACTTCGTCGGCGTCGATCGTGGGAATGCCGCGATCCTTCAACCGAGCCACCACGTAAGACTTGCCGGTGGCAATTCCGCCGGTGAGCGCGATTTTCAGCATGGGATGACAGTCCGGCTAAAGCCGGACACTACGACTTCACTACTCTTCACGTACTCTTCGCGCGCGATTCTGCCGCCTTGATCGTGTTCGCCATCAACATCGCGATCGTCAGGGGGCCGACGCCGCCGGGAACGCGCGTCATGGCGCCAGCCACGTCCTCGACTTCCGGATGGACGTCGCCGACGAGCACTGAACCTTTCCGGTCGAACAAGCCGCGGCGTGGGTGATTTTCGTGAAACAGTCCGTACGCCACGTTCCTGTCGGTCACGAGGTTGATGCCCACGTCAATCACTGTTGCGCCAGGCTTGACGAATGCCCGCCTGACGAAGCCGGGGCGCCCAAGCGCGGGAACGAGGATGTCGGCGGAGGCCGCCACACTCGCCAGATCTTTCGTCCGCGAATGGCACACCGTGATGGTGGCATGGTGATGCAGCAGCAGCAGCGACACTGGCTTTCCAACTATGTCGCTGCGCCCGATGACGACCGCATGTTTTCCGGCGATGTCAATCTGGCTCCGCTCGAGCAGCTCGACAATGCCCGCCGGCGTGCAGGCAACGAGCGCCGCGCGATTCTGCACGAGACGGCCGACATTGAGCGGCGTGACGCCATCGACGTCTTTCGCGGGATCGATTGAATCGAACACCTGCTGTATGGCGCGTGCTGCCGAACGATTCGGGCAACGGTGCCTGCACGAGGATGCCGTCGACCTCCGGATCGGCATTCAGCGTCTCGACCAGGCGGAGAATCTCGCCGAGCGTCGCCGATGCGGGCAGGTGCGACAGCGTCGCTTTCATCCCTTCGTCGGCCGCGGACTTCATCTTGCTGTTGACGTAGATCTGCGAATCCGCCTTGTCGCCGACCAGGACTATCTGCAGCGCCGCCCGGCGCCCGGCGCGCCGCGTGAATTCGGCCGCGCGTGCCGCCATCTCGCTTCTGATTTGCTGGGCCACCGCGACCCCGTCGAGGATGCGCGCAGCCATGGCTATTCCGCCGCGCGTGCGAGCGCTTTGAGAGTCGAAGAGAGGCCAGGTTTGCTGGAGTGATGGCTCGTGTTCACGATGGTCGATGATCGACGCTTCATTCTAGCGCGCTGCATCGATTCGAGCAGCGGGCTGGCTTCACGGCGAGGTGAGGATTTTCAGGTACTCACGAGCCCGCGCTTCCGGATCTCGCGTCGACAGCAGATCGGAGACGATGGCAACAGACGCAGCCCCGGCATCGAGCACCTCGCGCGCGCGCTCGAGCGTGATACCGCCGATGGCCACGAGCGGCATCTCACGGCCTTCCTCGCGAAGCAGCGCCGACGCGTTCCGCACCAGTTGCGTCCCGACATCGCTATATCCTGTGTTTTTGGTTTTTGTGCCGAAGACCGGCCCGACGGCGATGTAGCTGACCGGCAGCGTGGCGGCGGCGCGTACCTGGTCCATCGAGTGCGTAGACATGCCGACAATGGCGGCGTCTCCGAGGATGCGGCGCGCCGCTTCCGGATGCAGGTCGTCCTGACCCAGATGGACACCGTCCGCACCGGCAAGCCTGGCGACGTCGGCGCGATCGTTGACGACGACCGTCGCACCGGCGGCTCGCGCGCGCGCAATCACGTCTTCGCAGATTTTGAGAAACTCGGCGCTGGGGATGGTTTTGCAGCGAAGCTGGATGAAGCGGGCGCCGCCGGCGAGAAACGCGTCGGCCAGCGCGGAAATCGTCCATCCCGCCCGGCGCGCCACCTCGTCGTCGATGATGGCGTTGAGCGGCGAAAGCGTCAGACCGCCTCGGCGCGCGTCGTCTTTTCCGCGGTAGAGGCGAAGCGCTCCATGAATCTCGTGCTCAGCCGGCCCGCAAGGAAGTCCGGATCGTTGAGGATGCGCAGGTGCATCGGGATGGTCGTCTTCACGCCTTCGACCACAGACATCTCGAGGGCACGCTTCATCCGCACAATGGCTTCCTGTCGATCGCGCCCGTAGGAAATCACCTTCGCGATCATCGAGTCGTAGTACCGGAGGAATCGTGCAGTCCGAGTGCGCCGCGGTGTCCACGCGGATGCCTGGGCCGCCGCCGATGCTGAACACGCTGATGTGTCCCGGAGACGGCACGAACGTGTCGGGATCTTCGGCGTTCACGCGGCACTCGATGGCGTGCCCGTTGAACGTGATTTCTCCCTGCCGCACCGAAAGCCGCTCTCCCGCGGCGATGCGAATCTGCTCCTTGACGATGTCGATGCCGGTGACCAGCTCTGTGACGGGGTGTTCGACCTGCAGGCGGGTGTTCACTTCCATGAAGTAGAACTTCGCCTGGTCGTCCATCAGGAATTCGAAGGTTCCCGCGTTGGTATACTGCACGGCTCTCGCCGCATCCACGACCAGATTGCCGAGCTTGCGCCGCTGCTTTTCGCTGAGCGCCGGCGATGGCGATTCCTCGAGCAGCTTCTGATGGCGCCGCTGGATCGAACATTCGCGCTCGCCGAGGTGCACGACGGCGCCATGATGGTCGCCCATCACCTGCACTTCGATGTGCCGCGGGTTTTCGAGGTACTTCTCGATGTACACGTCGGGAACGCCGAACGCCGCTTCCGCCTCGCGCTGAGCCGTCTTGATCGCGTGGCCGAGCTCCTGCGGCGTGCGGACGACGCGCATCCCGCGGCCGCCGCCGCCGGCGACGGCTTTCACGATCACGGGGAAACCGAACTGCGTCGCGAACTTGAGCGCCGCCTCTTCGTTTTCAACCGGACCGTCGGTGCCCGGCAGCAGCGGCAGCCCGGCTTTCTTCATCGCACGGCGCGCGCGGGCTTTGTCGCCCATCAGCCGGATCACTTTCGGATCCGGCCCGATGAAACGGATGTGGCAGGCCTCGCAGACTTCCGCGAGATAGGCCGATTCGGACAAAAAGCCGTAGCCCGGATGAATCGCGTCGGCCCCGGTGATCTCGGCTGCGCTGATAATCGCGGGCACGTTGAGGTAGCTTTCAGCGCTGCGCGCGGGACCGATGCGCACGTCTTCGTCGGCGAACCGCACATGAAGCGCGTTCTCGTCGGCCTCCGAATACACCGCCACGGTCTTGATGCCCAGCTCGCGGCACGCGATGATCACGCGCATCGCGATTTCGCCGCGGTTCGCGATAAGAATTTTTTTAAACATTGGCTTTTATGGCGAACAGACGCTCGCCGTATTGGACGGGCTGGCCGTTCTCGACATACACCTTCACGACTTCGCCGTCATACTCCGAGTCGATTTCGTTCATCAGCTTCATCGCTTCGATGATGCAGAGAACCTGCCCCTTCTTGACCGAAGTCCCGACGTCCACGAACGGCGGCGTGTTTGGCTCCGAGGCGCGGAAGAACGTGCCCACGATAGGCGACTTGACGATCGCGAAGTCGAGCTCGTCCGACGGCGGCCCGGGCGGCCGCACCGCTTCGAGTGGAGCCGCCGGAGCTGCCGGCGCCTGCGGCGGCGCCGACTGGTGCGGCATCGGTGCCGTAAAGGGTGCGGGTACGGCAACCCCCGAGCCTTTTTTTATCCTTATCTTGAAGCCCTCGCGCTCGAGCTCGAACTCGCTCAGCTCGTGCTCGCGCACCATGTCCAGGATTCGATTTATCTCATCAAATTCCATGCGTCTGTGTGAGGCTCGTCTGAACGTTAGTGAGCATTTCGACCCCGTCCGACGTCACCAGGACGTCGTCTTCGATCCTTACGCCTCCCCAACCAGGTAGATACGCCCCAGGCTCGATGGTAAACACCATCCCGGGGACAATCACCTCGTCCAGGGGCGCCGGCTCGGTGCCGCTGGCCTGGCGTCGGGGGCCAATTCGCGGCGTTTCGTGAATCTCGATCCCCAGGCCGTGGCCCGTGCTGTGCCCGAATGCCTCTGCCAGTTTATGCCGGGCGAGCGTTTCCCGCGCAGCGACATCTATGTCGCCGGCCCGGACACCCGGCTTGACGGCCCTGATGGCCGCCTGCTGGGCCTCCAGCACGGCCTCGTATACCCGGGTCATCTCGGCGTCGGGACGGCGCCCCCCAGGGCGACCGTCCGCGTGAGGTCGACGCAGTATCCGCCGTAGACCCCGCCAAAGTCCAGCACCACCAGGTCCCCCTCCCTCATGACCCGCTCTCCAGCATGGGCGTGAGGCTGGGCCGAATTAGGCCCGCTGGCGACGATTGTCTCGAACGAGCACCGCTCGAAACCGGCCGATTTGATGCGCCAGTCGATGGTGGCGGCGAACTCCTGCTCCTTGAGGCCGGGCTTGATGTCGGCCACCACCCCCGCGGCAACCGTGGACAACAGCTGGGCTCCTTTGCGCAGCATCTCAATCTCGTGCGCGTCCTTGATGATGCGCAGCCGTTCGATGGTTCCGTCCAGGGGGACCAGCGACATCGATTCGGGTGCGCTGCCCGATCCCGCGAAAATTGCACCCGAGCCCGCTTCGAGGGTAGCCCCGACATTCCTGGCAATCTGGTGCGCGCGGTTGATCGACACACTATCGCCTTCGATGCCAAGGCGTCTCGGACGAAGGCGCTTCACCAGTGCCGCGAGCGTCTCGTCGTAGGTGCGCTCAACAGGCACGATTTCGGCATCTGGCGGCCCATACGGAGAATCCCAGATTTCCTGTGCGGCCGCCGCGTACCGGAAATCGAGAATCAGGTACAGCCGTTCGGACATGGCGACGCCGATACCGGCAGTGCCCAGAAAGTTGGTGAGATAGAACACGTTCGGCAGATGCGTGACGACAAGGCCGTCCAGATGCGCGTCGGACAGCCCCTGTCGAAGTCGGGCGTGGCGAATAGCCAGGGTCTCGCGAGGAGCCAACCGCACGGGGATCCTTAAACCGCCGAGCTGCAGCAGCTCGGGTCGAAAAGGGCTCGGCCGAGCGTTACCCGCGCGGAAAGATACCCCGGGTGGATAGCCAGCCCGGCGCGGCAGGTATCGATCGCGTCATGGAAATTGCCGTACCGCCGGTACTCTTCCCCGAGTTGCGCAAAGGCAATCGACGCCGGGTCTTGTTCAATCCGGCGACGAAGCTCGTCGATGCGACGATTGTCTCCCACGGCGTAAATTTAACACTAGTTGATGGTAACGGTCAGCGTTGTAGTCCCGGTTTGCCCGGTTTCATCGGTCACTATCAGGACCACAACGTATGCACCTGACTGCGTAAATTTGTGCGACACCGTCGACCCGCTGCCAGTACTGCCGTCGCCGAAATTCCAGCGCCAGCGAACGATCGTGTGCCCCGTTCCGGGCTGCGACGTCGTTCCGTTGAAGAACACGGTCTGATTGGCGAGAGGATCCTGGGGCGAAAACACGAAGCCGGCGGTCGGCGGATTACCCGCGCCGACGTCGACGGTCTGTGTGGCCGATGTGGCGGAAATCCCCTGCGAGTCGGTCACCGTCAATTTGACGCCGTAGGCTCCAGGCGCTGAATACGAGTGAGCCGCAACCGCACCGGTCGCCGTCGAGCCATCGCCGAAATCCCACGCGTAGTTCGTGATCGTCGCTCCTCGTGACGGCGTCGACGTCGTGCCGTCGAAGCGGACCGTCTGGTTCGCTCCGGGATCGGCCGGCAGGAACGTGAAGCGCGGTGTCGGCGCGCCTGTATTGATCGTCCCCGACGGATTGAGGCGGATGTTGACGACCCGGGTTAATTGCGCGGCATTGTCTGTTCCGGACGGCCGCACGCGAATGGCCACATTCGACGTCTCGCCGCCGGGCGATCCGGGCGGCGCGGTGTAGGTGAACGTCGCGCGTCCCTGGCTGTTGGTCATGACCGTGCGCGCGGACAACGCGCCGAAGTCGCCCCCGTCGATTTCGAGGTAGAGCAACTGATTGGCCGCCGGCTGCCCGTTGGCATCGCGCGCGTCGATGGTGATGACCGACTGCGATCCGCCGTCCTGCGACAGCACGTCGGGGTTTGCGCTGATCGCGAGCGAAAGGCTCAACTCCGATGGCCCCGCCAGCGGCGGCGGGACTGTATCCGTCACCGTGCACGCGCTGGCAAGAAGCGCGATCGCGAGCACGGCGCAGCGTTTGATGTAGTTAGTCATGACCTGATCCATACGTCTGTTGATTCCTACTCGGGATCCGCGTAGTCGCCGAAGTTCACGCTGATGGTGCCAGTCGCCTGTACGTCGTTACCGGCCAGATCGGTTCCGAAAAATGTCACCTCGGCGATCGTCGCAATGAACACCCGGCCTCCGAAGTTGACCAGGGAGCGAAGCGGCTGCTCGACCTTCGCTTGATGCCGCACCATTTCGAACGGGATGACCACCGTCGCACCACCGCTAATCGTTGCGGTCACCGCTCCGTCCACCGGATACGGCACGTCGACACCCGGAGTGTTCCGGCCGTCTGCTCTTCTGAAGCTGATGCGATACCGATGGATCGTCACGGCGTTCAGCGCGGACGGTGCGACTTCCGAGGTCGCGGCGCCCTGATCCTTCAACACGAGCCGCATCGTCGCCTGTGCGACGTCGTTGAAAATCGTGGGGACCAGAACGGTTTCTCCGTTGATGGTCTGCTCCACCAGTGTTTGCACGTCCGAGAGCAGAAACCCTCCGAACGTGCCGGGATCCGCGCCCGACGACGCTTCGAGCAACTCGATGACGACCATCGCGGGCGCGCGCCCGGTCCGGGCGACATCGCCGCACGACACCGTCGCCGTCACGAGCGTGGCCGCCGCTACTCCCCTGCCGATGGAACGAATGCTTGCGCGCATGTCCCTTCTCTCCCTAGCTCTTGATGATGCGCGGCGTGATGAAAATCAGCAGCTCGCGGCTTTCTTCCGTGAGCTCGCGCCGTTGGAACAGCCAGCCCAGAATCGGAATCTTGTAGAGTCCCGGCGTGCGATCGTTCGACGAATCGCGCGCGTTGATGTAGATACCGCCGATCACCGAGGTCTGACCGTCCGACACCAGCAACGACGTCACGGCGCGCTGCGTGTTGATGGGCGGAATGCCGCCGACCGCACGGCTGAAATCGGGCGCCGAATTCTCGAGGACGATGTTCATGATGACGGTGTTCGCGGCAGTGATTTGCGGCGTTACGTTGAGCTTGAGCGCCGCGTCGCGGAACGACACGGTGACCGTGTTGTTCGCCACCGTTTGAATGGGTACCTGCACGCCCTGCGTGATTTCCGCCGGCACGTTGTTCTGCGTCGCGACGCGCGGGGTCGAGAGAATGCGCCCGTTACCGGATTCTTCCAGCGCGGTGAGCGCCACGTCGAGATTGAACGCGCCGTTGACCGATCCGAGCGCCAGGCCGATGGCGCTGCTGGCAGTTCCCACGCCGAGGCTGACAGCCGTGGACGCCGCGTCGCCGCCGGCGGGACCCTGAACTCCCCCGGTGCGCCCCCCTAGTGCGCCCTGGTTCGGAAACGCGAGGCCTGTCGTGTTGCCGAGCTCGGGTGCAACCCGGCCGTTGAAGCCCCACTGCACGCCGATGCGGCGGGCGAAGTCGCGCGTGGTGGTGATGATGCGCGCCTCGATTTCGACCTGCGGCTGCGGCCGATCCAGCGTGTCGATCAACTGCGCCGCGCTCTGGAGCCGGCTTGGAAGATCGCGAATGATGATGGTGTTCGTGCGCGGGTCCACCTGGATGTCGCCCCGCAGCGAGAGCGCCGTTCGGGTGAGCAGCGGCGTCAGCTCCGTGGCCTTCGCGTAGCTGAGCGGCCGCGTCAGCACTTCGAGGTCGCCTGCGAGCGCCCGCTCTTCCGACAGCTTCCGGCGCTGCGATTCTTCGTCGGCGAGCACCGTCAGCGGTGCAATCCGCACGATCGTGCCGTCCACCGAATAGCCCAGCTTGTGGTCGCGGAGGATGATGTCGAGCGCCTGATCCCACGGCACTTCGTGCAGCGACACGTCTACCGCGCCCTGCACGGACTGGTCGATGACGATGTTCAGGCCGCTGATGTCGGCAAACGTGCGGAGCACGGTCCGAAGATCGGCACCCTGAAAATCGAGGTTCACCGGATGTCCGTTGAATCGCACGACGCCCGCCGGCGCCTGCCCGCCCGGGGGCAGCTGCGGAATCGCACCCTGCTGCGGTGTCTGGGCGTAAGGACCGCCGCCGCGCGACGGACCCATGGCGCCAGCTACCCCGAGGCCGCGGCCGCCGGCCGCCGACGCATCTACGTCGCGGAGGTCCACCAACAGCGTCATCGGATCGGGCCGGTTCGTCAGGTACGCGACGGGATCGGTTGTTTCGATCGTCACCGTCGTGATCCGGCGTCCCGCGTCAGCCGACAGGCGCTTCAACTGCGGCGTCGCGATTCGCGGTTCTGGCGCGGCGCCAACGGTTGCGAGCCCGGCAGCCCACAACCCAGCGATACAAAGCACGGTCAGGCGGGTAGAGAGGAGACGTTTATTTGGCATCTTCCGCGGTCCTGAGTCCTTTTCGCACTTCGCGCTGCTTGACCAGCGAGAGTGGATCGTTGACTTCCTGCATGATCACGAGCCCCTGCGGCGTGACGCTGCGAATGACGCCGTCCAGCAGACGATCGTTCGCCCGGGCCGAATAGGTCTTGCCGTCGGGCCCCGACACCAGCGCGACATACGCGCTGCGGCTTTGCAGCACGCCGCGCAGCATCAGGTCGCTCGTCGCCAGACTGGACAGTCCGGTCGCCTTCCTTCCGGGCCCGGCATCGGCTCCGCGCGACAGCAGGCTGACGAACGGATCCCGCCTCCCGGCCTGGTCGTACGAATACGCTTCGGGTACCGGCGGCTGATCTGCTGCCGCATCTGGCGCCGCGGTCCCCGGTGCCGTGGCGGCGCCTGGTTGTGCGGCGGCGCCTGGTTGGGCCGGCACGGGCGGCGTGACGGGTGCGCCCTGCGCGTTGACGAGCCACGCTCCCGAGAGCGCAAGCAGCGCCACGAGCACGACGGTGTGTGCCTGTGCGGGTTTCATCAGTTCGCCTTCCCTGCCGCCGGCTTGGCCGCCTCCAGAAGCACGAAGGTCGTCGCGGTGCAGTCGACGGTAATCGTCGAGTCGGCCAACGGCTTCTCTTTCCCGTGGATCGAGATGGCGCTCACATTGATGATTCGCGAGAACTTGCTGACGCGATCGAAGAACATCGCGAGGTTGTGGTAGGTACCGTCGAGCTGGAGCTTGATGGGCCACTCGGCATGCAGCTGCTTTGTGACCGACGGCTCCGGCTTGAATCCGCGGATGGCGAGATTGGACTGCGTCGCGAGCGTCTGAATGCGGCGCAGCAAATCGGCCACGTCCTTCTGCTCGGGCAGCACGGCCTTCAGGCTTTCGAGACGTCCTTCGAGCTCGGCGACCTGCTGCCGGAACTGGTTCAGCTGCGCCGCTGTCGACGAACCCTTGGCGATGTCGGCGCGGAGTCCGTTCAAAGTCGTTTCGCGCGTGGCCATCTCGGCCTGAGTGGGTACCACGTAGAACTGGTAGAAGACGCCCACCATGGCGAGTGCCAGCGCCACGAATATCCCAACCTGCGCGTACCACGGCAGCTTGTTAAGACTGAGGTCCATTTTCACTTGCGTCCCCTGCTGACGCTCGGTGATTTATCGGGGTCTGTCAGATGCCCCATCAATTCGCCGCCCCCTCGAGCCAGCGTGCCTTGACTGAAAACTGAATGAGCTCTGGCGTCGTGTTCGTCGCCGGCTCCACGCGGCTGTCGACGATCTCGACGGGGCGCTCGAACAGGTTCGACTCAGTGAGTCCGCTGATGAAGTCGGACAGCGCGTTGAGCGACGTGCACCGGCCGTCGATGACGATCTCGGTGCCCGTCTGGCGCATGTCCATCAGCCACATGCCCTCTGGCAGGGCGCGGCTCACCTGGTCGAGCAGCCGCACCGGTCCGGTCTGCCCTTTGCGCAGCTGCTCGATGAGCGAGACGCGCTGTTGCAGCTGCACCTTGCGTGCTTCGAACTGCTGCACCTGTTGAATGACGTTCTGGAGCCGCTGCGTCTCGCTCTGGGCCTCGGCAATCTGGCGATCGAGGTCGGCCGACGCTCCGCGGAGGTACCAGAACCACCAACCGACGCCGAGCGCGGCGGCCACGAGAATGAGGCTGCACCCGATCGTCAGCTTCTGGCCGGCAGGCTGGAATTTCGCCTTCCGCTTGTTGCGGTCGCGATCGACGGAGAGGAGGTTGATCTTGATCAACGGTCACCTGCCCGTCTCAGCGCGAGGCCGACAGCCACGGCGGCAGTTGGGGCCATCGCCTCCCGCTGGTCCGCGGAAAATTTCTTGGCGTCGAGGGTCACTTTCTTGAACGGGTCGAACGTCTCGACCGGCGTGCCGAACCGTTCCTGCAGCGCTTCGGCAAATCCCTCGACCCGCGATGCGCCGCCGCTGAGCATGATCTTGTCGATGTGCTCGGTGGACGCCGTCGCCTTGAAGAAGTCGAACGTCTTCTGCACCTCGAGCATGACGTTTTCGGTCATCGCGCGAAGCACCGGCATCACGTCTTCGAACGTGGCCCCATCGATCGGCGCGCCGCGCTTCAGCAGCTCGGCGCTTTCGAACGGCAGGTTCAGCTCGCGCTGGACCGCTTCGGTATAGGCATTCCCGCCGAGTGAGATGTCGCGTGTGAAGACCGACTGTCCGTTGGCGATGATGTTGATATTGACGGCGCTCGCGCCCGCGTTCATCAGGACGATGACCGTGCCCGGATCGAAGCCGTAATTCAGCTCGAACGCGTTCTGGAGCGCGAAGGCATCGACGTCCACGACCACTGGCGTGCGTCCGGCCTGCGCGATGACGGCGGTGTAGTCCGCGATCTTTTCCTTCTTCGCGGCCACGAGCAGCACTTCCATCGTGCCTTTTGCCTCGGGACCGCTGCCGGCGTCGAGAATCTGATAATCGAGATTGACGTCCTGAATGTCGAACGGGATGTATTGCTCGGCTTCCCAGTAGATCGACTCGTCCAGCTCGGTCGGCGTCATGACCGGCAGCGCGATCTTCTTGACGATCACGGCGTTGCCCGACAGCGACGCCGCGACCTCCTTGGTTTTGAACGCTTTCGACTCGAACACGCGTTTGATGGCGTCGGCAACGGCCGCGCCGTCGATGATCGCGCCGTCCACGATGCTGTCGGGCGGAATGGGCTCGGTCCCGTACGCGGCGACCCGAAAGCCTTTGCCGGAAGCCTTGAGCTCGACCGCCTTGACGGCGCTCGATCCGATGTCGAGCCCCACTACCGATCGGCTCTTATTGAACAACGAGAAGTTCTTCACTGTTGACGCGCACCCATTGGGCAAGGCCGGTGCCAGCTCCGTTTACCGTTCGGCTGACTAAAATTGACTGTGTACCGTCGAATTTCGCCGAACGGCAGCGGACGCCCCGCGCTGCGTGATCACGTTTTCGTCCATAGATCACGCACTGGTGATCTTCGAAATCTGCGATCACTCTGCCGCCCCAAGCTAATCGGTTGAGCCGGAGTCGCCCTTGATGGGCTTATGACCTAACGAAAAGACTACACATGCGAGTAAACGTCGACGTGTGCAATGCTGTGCGCTGTGACTTGACAGTCACGACAACACCACGTAAGATTTGGGTTTACCGTTGTGCCGGTTTTCCCAAGCGAGAGAAGGATCCTGAGTTTCATGCGGACGTATGTAGCCACGCCAAAAACAATCGACAGCCGTTGGCACGTCATCGATGCCGACGGGCAGGTACTCGGCCGGGTCGCCACTATCGCGGCCAAGCTGCTTCAAGGGAAGCACAAAGCCACCTACACTCCCTTTATCGACACCGGCGACCATGTCGTCATTGTCAATGCCGCCAAGGTCAAGCTGACCGGGCGCAAAGAAGAGCAGAAGCTATACCGCCGCCACAGCGGCTACGAGGGCGGCTTGCGCGAAGAACGCGCCAAGATCGTTCGGCAGGCCAAACCCATCCGCATCGTCGAGGAAGCGGTGCACGGCATGCTTCCCAAAACAACGCTCGGCGCCGCGATGTACCGCAAGTTGAAGGTCTACGCAGGGCCGGAACACCCACACATGGCCCAGAAGCCATCGTCACTCGAGGTCGCATAAGTTGCCAGTCACAGAATTTTACGCAACCGGCCGCCGGAAGACATCGTCCGCTCGAGTCTTCCTGAGGCCAGGCAAAGGCACCGTTACCGTCAACAGCCGCGAGTTCAACGCGTTCTTCCCCACCGAAGCACTGCGAACCCAAATCAGACAGCCGCTGTTGCTGACGCAGACCATCGAGCAGTTCGACGTCCTCGCGACCGTCGCCGGCGGCGGGATCAACGGGCAGGCGGGTGCGGTGCGTCTCGGGATTGCCCGCGCGCTCGTGAAGTACAACGCCGAACTACGAAAGACCCTGAAAAAGGGTGGATTGCTCACGAGAGATGCGCGCGCGAAAGAACGCAAGAAATACGGCATGGCCGGCGCACGAAAACGATTCCAATTCAGCAAGCGATAAGGGAGGCTACTTTTTGGCGGTTGCAATGAAGGATCTTTTGGAAGCTGGAGTGCATTTCGGGCACCAGACTAAACGCTGGAACCCGAAGATGAAGGAGTACATTTTCGGCGAACGCAACGGCATCTACATTCTTGACCTTGGCAAGACCGTCAAGCTGTTCAAAGAAGCCGAAGATTTCGTCACACATCTCGCGGCCGAGGGCAAGACGCTCCTCTTCGTCGGCACGAAGCGACAGGCGCAGGATGTCATCGCCGAAGAAGCGGCCCGCTGCGGGATGTACCACGTCAACCAGCGCTGGCTGGGCGGACTCCTCACCAACTTCAACACAATTCAGCGCAGCCTCGCCCGCCTCCGCGATCTGGAATCGATGATCACAGACGGCCGATACGACACCCTCTCGAAGAAGGAAGTCGCGCGGCTCGAGAAAGAGCGCCGCAAGCTGGAGAAGAACCTCGAAGGCATCCGCGGCATGTCGCGCTTGCCCGACGCGGTCTTCATCGTCGACACCCGCAAGGAAAAAATTGCCGTCGACGAAGCGCGGAAGCTGAAGATTCCGATCATCGGCATCGTCGACACCAACTGCGATCCCGACGAGGTCGACTTCCGGATTCCCGGCAACGACGATGCGCTGCGCGCCATCAGGCTGTTTGCCGCGCGGATCGCCGACGCGGTCAACGCTGGCCGCGGCGTGCGCGAGTCGGCGCAGGCCGAAGCGGCGGCATCGAATGAAGACGGCGGTGCCGACGACAAGCGCGGCGCGCGTCCGCCGCGGCGCGCGGTCGCCGAGGCAGCCACCTCGCCGGCCGGCGTTTAGTTACGGTTTGAGCTAACCGAGCGCCGGTCGATCGCCGACCGGCGCTTTTTTTTGTACGTCGCAAACCTTTCGCGTTCGATCGCTTTTCGTAGGTAGTGTCTGGCTTTAGCCGGACCGTGGAGATCAGATGGCAATTTCTGCAGAACTCGTCAAAAAGCTTCGTGACGTCACCGGCGCCGGCTTCATGGAATGCAAGGCCGCGCTGACCGAAGCGAACGGAGACCTCGACGCGGCCGTGACGCTGCTGCGCAAGCGCGGCCTCGCATCGGCCGCAAAGAAAGCCGGCCGTACGACCAGCCAGGGCGCGATCGGCAGCTACATCCACATGGGCGGCAAGATCGGCGTCCTCGTGGAGGTGAACTGCGAATCGGACTTCGTCGCGCGGACGGATCAATTCGGCGCGCTGGTGAAAGACATCGCGATGCACATCGCGGCCGCGGATCCCAAATATGTCAGGCGCGAAGCCGTGCCCGGCAACCTGCTCGACGCCGAGCGCGAGGTGTATCGCGCGCAGTTCACGAACTCGGGCAAGCCTGAAGAGGTGATCAAGAAGATCGTCGAGGGCAAGCTCGAGTCCTATTACGAGCAGGTCGTGCTGCTCGACCAGAAGTTCGTGAAGGATCCGGCCGTGAAGATATCGCAGTTGATCGCCGAGGCGACCGCGAAGATGGGCGAGAACATTACGGTGAGCCGATTCTCGCGATTCAAGATTGGAGAATCGGCCGAGTAAGTCCACGGTCTATGGTCGACGGTCGCAAGTCTACGGTCCAGTCGGGCTGTGGACTTGCGACTGTGGACTATAGACTTTCGACTATAATTTCCCTTCAATATGCCGCCCGCGTCTCCCATGTACCAACGCATCCTCCTGAAACTTTCCGGGGAGGCGTTGATGGGCGAGCAGCAGTTCGGCATCGACCCTGCCATCACCTCCAGCATCGCCGCAGACATCGCCGAAATTCAGGGTCTCGGCGTCCAGACCGGCGTCGTCATCGGCGGCGGCAACATCTTTCGCGGCGTCGCCGCGAGCGCCAAGGGCATGGACCGCGCGACGGGCGACTACATGGGCATGCTCGCGACGGTGATCAACGGGCTCGCCATGCAGGATGCGCTCGAGCAGCACGGCGTACTGACGCGCGTGGTGACGGCGATCGAGATGCGCGCGGTCGCCGAGCCGTTCATACGCCGCCGTGCCATCCGCCACCTCGAAAAAGGGCGTGTGGTCATTTTTGCCGCCGGCACCGGCAATCCATATTTCACCACCGACACTGCGGCCGCGCTGCGTGCCATGGAGATGAAAGCCGACGCCCTCCTGAAGGGCACAAAGGTCGACGGCATCTACACGGCCGATCCGATGATAGACAAGACCGCCACGCGCTTCGAGAAGATTTCCTATCTCGAGGTCCTCGACAAGGGGCTCCGGGTGATGGACTCCACCGCGATCACGCTGTGCATGGACAACCGCCTCCCGATCATCATCTTCAACCTGCGGACGCCGGGAAATCTGCGCCGCACCGTCATGGGCGAGCAGATCGGCTCCATCGTGACGGCATAGGAGAGTCGAATGGACGTCAACGATCTCAAAGGATTGTTTGCGGAAGTGAATACGCGGATGAACATCGCGATCGATCACCTCAAACACGAGCTGGGCGGCGTGCGCACGGGGCGCGCGTCCACCTCGCTGCTCGATCACGTGCAGGTCGAAGCGTATGGCTCACGAGTGCCGCTCAATCAGGTCGCCGGCCTCTCCATTCCCGAGCCCACGCTCATCGTCGCCCAGCCGTTTGATCCCTCGCTGCTCGGCGCCGTCGAACGTGCGATTCGCATCTCCGATCTCGGCCTCAACCCCGCCAACGACGGCAAGGTCATCCGCATTCCGATTCCCATGCTGACGGAAGAACGTCGCAAAGAGCTTTCGCGGCTCGTCCACAAGCTCGCCGAGGAAGGCAGGAACACGGTGCGCGGGGTCAGGCGCGACGCGAACGATCGACTCAAGAAGCTGCTGAAGGACTCGAAGATCTCCGAAGACGATGAGCGCAAGGGTTTGGAAGAGGTTCAGAAGATCACCGACAACCACGTCAAGCTCATCGACGACGCGCAAAAGAAGAAGGACGCGGATCTGCTCGGGCACTGAGAACGCGAAGGCCGTTGCGGCGCTCCCCACCGAACAGTGGCATCGCGGTTGCACCCTTCCTACACCGGAGGAGTGGGTTTATGAAAAAAGTGTACGCGTGCCTGACGGTGTGCCTTGCGCTCTGCTCGGCTGGTACCGCTTTCGGCCAGGCGGCCAAAGACACGCACGACGAAATTGAGCAGACGACGAAGGCCGCGACGATCTTCCGCGAAGTCATGAGCGCGCCCGACAGGGCCATCCCGCAGGGCATCCTGGACAATGCCGACTGCATCGCCGTTTTCCCCACGGTCATCAAAGCCGCATTCGGCTTCGGCGGCCGCGGAGGCCGCGGCGTCGTCATTTGTCGCGGCGCGGACGGGTGGAGCGCGCCGGCGTATCTGAACGTCGGGGGCGCGAGCTTCGGGTTGCAAATCGGCGCCGAGGCCACCGACTATGTGATGCTGTTCATGACCCCCGAAAGCGCGCGTAGCCTTCTGGAGACCAACATCAAGCTGGGCGGTAACGTGTCAGTGGCCGCGGGCCCCATCGGCCGCGAAGCAGGTGCCGCGACGGACCTGAAGCTGACGTCACAGATCCTCAGCTACTCGCGCAGCAAGGGATTGTTCGCGGGCGCGGCGCTCGAAGGTGCCGTCATCGAGACAGCGGACAAGGACATGCGCGACGTCTACGGCGCCAATGTCACGGCTCGTGAGGTCCTCCTCGGCTCGGTGAAAGCTCCGCAGGAAGTGACGGCGTTCGCCAAAACCGTCGAAGGCCACACGCCTGCCGTGGTGCGCACGAGCGGTAAGTAAACACAACGAAAGTACAGTAGTGTCCGGCTTTAGCCGGACCAAGTACAAACCACAGAGGACACAGAGATCGCAGAGAAGGCACTTTCTTCTCTGTGCTCTCTGCGCGCTCTGTGGTGAAACGTCGTTTCAGGCTGACCCGGCAGGCCGATCGCCAAACGAAATCCCAATCGCGCGTGCCGTGCGGACGAGATCGAAGTCCGGCGGCACCCGTTTCTGTTTTCCGCCGACATGCTCGAGGGGAATCGTCACGATATCGGGCGGCTGTGACGCGACCATTACGTCGAACTCCCCTTGCATCACGCATTCCACGGCTTTTCCGCCGAACCGCGTGGCGAGATCGCGATCGTGGCTGGTGGGCGTTCCGCCGCGCTGAAGGTGCCCCAGCACCACGAACCTCGTTTCCTTTCCTGTGAGCTTCCCCAGTTCGTCCGCTACCCGCTCGCTCAGCCCGCCGAGGCGCTCGGCCGTCGCGGCATCCCCTCTGGCGATCAGCGACACCTTGCCGCCCAGCGGCACGGCGCCTTCGGCCACGACCACGATGCTGAATCGCGCGCCCCATTTTTCGCGCGCGCGCAAGCGTTCGGCGACCACCTTCAGATCGAACGGTATTTCAGGAATCAAAATCACGTCCGCACCTCCGGCGACGCCGGCGTAGAGCGCAATCCAACCGGAGTACCGGCCCATCACTTCGACGACCATCACGCGGTGGTGCGCTTCGGCTGTGCTGTGGAGCCGGTCGATGGCATCGGTCGCAAAATCCACAGCCGTGTCGAACCCGAAACAGCTCACCGTGCCGAAGATGTCGTTATCGATGGTTTTGGGCACGCCGACGATCGGAATGCCGCGTTTGACGAGCTGATGCGCGATGCTGAGCGTGCCGTCGCCGCCGATGACGATGAGCGCCTGTAGCCCGAATTTGTGGAAGTTCTCGATGCAGAGCGTCGAATAGTCGGCTTTTCCGTCGGCGGTCTCTACCGCGTAGGCAAAGGGATTTCCGCGGTTGGTAGTGCCGAGGATGGTGCCCCCCAGCCGGAGGATTCCGGTGACGTCTTTTGGGCCCAGCACGCGTGTGCGGCCTGGCTGGATGAGACCGTCGAAGCTGTCTTCGATGCCGAGCACTTCGATGCCGGAGTTGGAAGCGGATTTCACGACCGCGCGGATGACCGCGTTGAGTCCAGGCGCGTCGCCGCCCCCGGTGAGCACGCCGATGCGCTTGATGGACGACATAGGAAGGGATTGTACTTCCGTGTGGTAAAATTATTGTTCGCACCGGTCGTTTGGTGCCCACGGTGGGCGGCTAGCTCAGCTGGGAGAGCGCCGCGTTCGCAATGCGGAGGTCAGGAGTTCGATCCTCCTGCCGTCCACCAAATTCCTTCAATAATTCGTCGAGTTCTCCCTCGGTCGCACCCGCGTGGTCCGCGCGTGTGCTCATTTTGTGCTCACCCGTGAGGACAGGCGCGGCGCCCGTCACCAAGTGATCGAAGCTTTCGAGCGCCGCTTGCTTGCGCTGCGTAACCGCGTGCGTATACCGCGCGAGCATCGCCTTCGTCAGGTGCCCCACGAGTTCCCCGTGTTCCAGTGCGCGGATCTCTGGCTCGTCGGTCAGGTCCCGCTTGGCGTCCGCCGTGCCCTCAACTTGCCAGCGGACGCGAAGGGCATCGACGGCGCAGCGATTCGCGTTGGACACGAGGAGCGCGAAGATAGCGGAGAACGAGGGTGTAGAGAGCCCGTGCGGGCCGGCCTGGCGCGCGCGAAGGCGCAAGGCACGCGACTCGGCCGGCAGCCTTACGCGATTGCTGACTCGCAGTTCGCGGCGCTCGCGGACCGCTCGCTCCGCGAGGCCGCCCAGGCGCTCGGGGTCAGCCGCTCGGTCGTGCATCGGTGGCGCCTGTCACGTAAACCCGCTGGTTCCCGCGCGGGTTTCGCCTCGGAACCCTAACGATTCGGCCGACCGGCGTATGACGTCGGCTGTCACGCAAACAGATGATTTCGGGACGCAGCCAGGAAGAATCCATTACTTACAACTTCGGACAGTCCGATCTGACGCCCGATACGTTTCCGTCATGCTCTGGCCAGAGGGTCAGATAAACACTGCGGCGTTATGAGGACCTAACGGTTCAAATGAGCCGCGCGGCAACAGACGTTTAGCAAGTGGGCACGTCGGCTCCATTTTGATGGTTAGGCCGTCGATGCGATTTCCTCCTCAGCCATTGCCGCGTCGCTTAACGGTCAAAGATGACTTCAGCAATGGCGATCCCGCTCTCACCAGCAACGGCGTACAGGAGAAACGTCCGTCCGTTCTCCTCGAAGATGGCCGGATCGCGCAGCTGATTCACGCGGCCGTAAGCAGTGCTCCGAAGAGACGGTGCCAGCGGCGCATCTGCGCCTTCCCACGCTCGCTCCGGACGGAGTACCTCGATCGGCGGAGTTTCTGACCACTTCGTCCAATCTTCGGAGAGGGCAATCGTAGACAGCAGAATTCTTTCAGGAGCATCTCCTACCTGCGTCCAGAACACCAACAGCGTCTTACCACGCTTCAGAAGTGCGGCGTGACGCATGTTGGGGTTGAACAGCCGTGGGCCGGGGATGAATCCGGTGAGAGCATCCTTCGAACGGTAGAATTGCCCGGGCATGGCCATCACATAGACATACCCGGCATGGTCGAACGTCCGGAAATACGTCCTCCCCGTCGTCCAGGGCTGAACGTCAGAGGGAAGGCGCCGTCCGCCATCGACGCTGCCGAGGACCTCCGGCCTTGCCTCGAAGCGAAGGCCATCCGCCGACGTGGCCACACGCGTGACCTGTTCATTGAGGCCGTTGAGGCCGTGGTAATACATCACAATCCGCCGTTGGGCCTCGTCCACACGGACGTCTGGTGACGCGATGTGCGGGGTGGTTGCTTCGGTTAGGACATCGCTAGACAGGTTTGCGGGCTTCGGGGTTGCCCGAAGCCTTGCCAGTTCATCGGCCGGCCCGGTCGGTGGGTCCGTCAACAGAAACGAACCGGCAAGCTGAAGGCTGCCCGGAATATGAACGCGCCAGGGACCGAGCAGCTCATCGGCATAGGCAAGTCGAATGTACCGCCCTTTGTGGTCGGCGAAGTAGAGGTAGTACTTGCCGAGCCGCCCAGCTACCCAATCCGGGACCTTGATAAGCGATGGCCCCTGAATGTTAGGTCCGATGCTCGGGTGCAGATCAGGTGTGATGATGGGACGGTCAAGCAGGCGCTCAACCCGAACCCCTCCGCGGTCGGCTTGCGCAAGAATCGCAGAGGGCGCCAAGGAAAGATACGCGAGCACCATCGCGGTGGTGACCACCTGGTTGCGCATCGTGCACCTCTCCTTCGACTCGTGCCGTGTGAACCGGTCTGACTAGTGGCAGGCAGAATTGCCTATCTGGTCCGACGCGAGGGTCGCAGCATAGCGCAGAGCTTGCCCAAGCGGAAGCTTCCACCGACTTCCCAGGTTTGGTGGCACTTGCTCCGGCGGAGGCGTCGATACGTGAGGATTACTCCGGTGTAGTCGCGAATGGACGAGCAATCCATCCGTGCACTGCGTAAATCGCTACTACGGCGTTAGGCAGGACCAATGGTCGAATGCGCTCAGTGCGTCCAGGCGACACGCGCCGCCCGCGACGGGACGTTCGTCGGACTGGTCCCTTGCGTTGTGTTGCGAGCCACCGCACAATCACGGCGAGAGATCTGATGAGCGAATCCTTGCCGCATTTCACGCTAACACCCAGCGTTCTCAAGACCTGACACGCCGATGAACGTGCCCAGAACGGAGATTGGACGTCCCTCGCTCGCGGTGAAGGCCTTCGGCATCACCGATACTGGCCGCGTGCGCCCGTCCAACGAAGATCAGTTCCTGATCGCCGAGCTCACCAAGACGATGCGCATCTGGCACACGAGCCTGCCGGAGCCGAAGACGCAGTTCGGGGACGAACACGGACATCTCTTCCTCGTGGCCGACGGCATGGGAGGGCACCGCGCTGGCGAACAGGCGAGTGCCCTTGCCGTCGTCGCCATCGAGCAGTTCACGCTCAATACGTTCAAATGGTTCTTTCACTCGGACGCGCCCGACGCTCAAAGAGTCCTGACTCAATTCCAAACGGCGCTTCGTGAGGCCGACGTACGCATCCTCGACGAATCGATCGAGCATCCTGAGTTGACCGGCATGGGCACGACGGTGACGATGGCCTACCATCTCGACTCGCAGCTATGCGTCGTCCACGTCGGGGACAGCCGGGCGTACATCTTCGAGGACGACGGGCTGCACCAAATCACGCACGACCACACGCTGATGGCGGAGATGGTCCGTCGGGGAGCCCTTCAACCCGAGGAGGTCGCGCACCACCGTCTTCGCCATGTCATCACGAACGTCGTGGGCGGTAACGAAGCGGGCGTCAACGTCGAAGCTCACGCGCTGAAGGTCGACGCCGGCGATCGCCTGCTGCTGTGTTCGGACGGATTGACAGAGATGCTGACAAACGAGGCGATCGCCGCGACCCTCCGCGCGGAGCCGGATCCACAGGCCGCCTGTTCCAAACTCGTGGCGCAGGCTAACGACGCCGGCGGCCGCGACAACATCACCGTGCTGATCGTGCGGTTCGATACGACGGACCCGGAACCGAACCCGCGATCGCGAAAGATTCGGGGCTAACGTCCTGCTACGGAGTCCTTGGGCGGTTCTTATTCTGTTTCAGTTGTTCCTCTTGTTTCTGTTTCTTCACCTGCTGTTGCTTGCCTTTTTCCTTGTCTTTCTTGCCACCTTTGTCTCCCATGCCTGCTCCTTTTCCGCCATTATGACTCGTCACGGCGAGTGAGCGGGCGTTACAGAGGACCTACTACGGCATCTGCAGGTAACAGACTGACGTGGGGTAACGGTGCCGCCTACCTTCGCGCGGAGACATGCGGTGTCGCGGCGTCCACAAATGAGCAGTCAAAACAGATGCTGCTTGCCGACGCACGGGATTTACGGCGATGACGCGAACTGCGGTTCCAAAGCATCGCCGGCAATCAAGGGCTGCGTCGGATCGATCTTCAACCACATCAACGCGCTGAAGACGAGCATGAACACCATCGGCAGCAGCGAGAGGTCATAGCTGCCCGTCAGCGTGACCAAGTATCCGTACGAGATCGAAGACAGGAACGCGCCAACCTGCGCGGCCGTGTTCATGGCGCCGACGACCGCACCGCCATGGCGCGGAGCGATATCGAGGCAGACGGCGAAGGCGGTGGGCTGGATAAGCGTCACGCCAAGATAGCTGAAGGCCAGGAAGATGAGCGCGAGGAACTTGTTCGGCGTCAGCATGGCGGCTGTCATGGCGAGCGCCGACAGTCCGGCCCCGGTCATTCCCATCGTCCTGCGGGCCCGTTTTACTCCATGTTTACGCACCAGCGCGTCGCTCGCGAAGCCGCCGCCGAGGTTCCCACACGCACCCAGCACGAACGGCAGCGTGGACAACACGAGCTGCTGCTGGCTGAAGCCACGCCCTTTGACCAGGTACGTCTGAAACCATGAGAGAAAAAAGTAGCCTGCGTAGTAATAGCCCAGCCCCATCAGCATGATGCACCGAAGGTTCGTGCTGTGAAGCGCAACCCCCCAAGGCAGCGGAGCATGCCGTTGTGGCGGAGCGGAGCCGACCTCCTCGATCTCCAACTGCGGCACACCGGGCATCTCCGAAGGCGTGTCCCGGTAATACCAGTACCAGGCGGCCGCCCACATCACCCCGAAGCTGCTGAAGACATAGAAGGACACGCGCCATCCATAGGTCGCCTGAATCGGCACCACCACCAAGGGCGTCAACGCACCTCCGATCTGGCTGGCCATCAGCACGGTCCCAAGCGCCTGTGCGCGTTCGACCCTCGGAAACCAACGAGAAATGCTCGCCGCGATGTTGGGATAGGCGCCCGCCTCGCCGGCTCCGAATGAGAAACGAATCGCGAGCAGCAGCCAGTAGTTCGAGGCGAGGCCCGTGAATGCGGTGAACGCCGACCACCACAGGACGATGCGCGTCAGGACTCGTCGCGGGCCGTAGCGATCGCCCCACACGCCCGACGGGATCTCGAACGCGGCATACGCCATGGCAAAGATTCCGACCACCCAGCCCCACCTGTCGGGACTGATACCAAGCTCTTGCTGCATGCGTGGGCCGGCGACGGCAATCAACACTCGATCCAGGTATGTGATCACCGCCAGCATCACCAGGAGCACGAGGACCCGGTAGCGGTATCTCAAGCTCAATTTCCCGCGACGCTCGCCACGGTCTTATCGACCAGCAGCAGAAAGGCGCTGATCGCCTTCTCGAGATGTTCATCGGGAGTGTCTTCTTCCTTGCAGTGCGAAAGCCCCCTGGCGGAATAGGCGAACATCATGACCGCCGGCATGTGCGGCGCCATCTCCGCGGCGTCGTGCAGCGCGCCGGACGGAAGCTTCGGCGCATCTCCGGTGATCTCACGGACCGACTCTTCGCACAGGCGGAGCAGGCGCGGATCAAAGGGACGCGGCTGGATCCGGAACAGCAGTCTCCACTCGACGGCCACGCCGTTCTCCGCTGCAAAACGGCGCGACGCTTCTTGTGCCTCGCGATACATACCTTCGAGCACATCGGGATCGAGCGCCCTCTGATCAATCGATATCTCCGCGACGCCGGGCACTGCGGTCCCGATTCCGGGCTCGACCTTGACCACGCCGGTCGTGCACACCACGCCGGCGCCCGGCTTCGAATGGCGTCTGGCGATTTCACGGCACTCGAGTGCGGTTGCCGCCGCGGCCAGGAACGCGTCACGCCGCATCGCAATGGGCGTCGACCCCGCATGCGCGGCCTGGCCGACAAAGCGCACCATGTGCCGCTCCAGACCGAACGTTCCCAAGACAACCCCGGCCGACCGATTCATCGATTCGAGCACAGGCCCCTGCTCGATGTGCATCTCGAGGTACGCCTTCGCATCGATGCGCTCGAGCTCCTGCCGAGCGTTCAGCATCGTGTCGAGCGTCACGCCGTGATCGCGCACCGCATCCTCCAGCCGTACTCCTTCGGAGTCTCGCAGCTCCCTGATCTCGTCAACGTTAAGGCGGCCGGCGGCGGCCGATGAACCCAGCAGGCTGCGCCCAAAACGCGCGCCTTCTTCGTCAGCCCAATCGACCAACCGGAGAGTCACGGGCGGTTTCGAGCCCTGTCCGTACCGGCGAAGCGCTTCCAACGCGACCAGCACACCGAGGGTGCCATCCAGCCAGCCGCCGTTCGGCACGGAGTCCAGATGCCCGCCGATGATCACCGTCCTGTCCGATTCGCCCGAAAGCGTGACCCAGTGATTTCCCGCAGCATCTGGCACCGGCGTGAGTCCCAGCTGCGACACCTTGTCGCGCAGCCACGCGCGCGCCTTCCTCCACACCGGTCCCCATGCGACACGCTGGGCCCCGTGTGAAGTCGAGGTCAACGTCGCCAGCTCGCGGAGGTCCCCGATGACACGGCGTGCGCCGCGGCATAGCGGTTCGGCCATCTCGTCGTGCATGGCGCGGAGGATTCCACGCCTCCATGCATCGCGTCAAGGAAGGAAACGAGCAGCGCCGGCAGGTCCTCATATGTCGTACGAAGTGGCGAGCAGCCCTCCGCTTGGGAGTTCGGCCGCCGCGCGGAAATTGCCATCGGCTTTCATGTCGGGAGGATCATGTCCTAACGTGCCACGCGCAGCACAGTCGGCTGCAACCGCGGGTGATCCGGGTGCGCCGGCTCACGTCACGTCGTGCGTGCCCGTACGTGCTCTGCAATGAATCTCGTGCGCGTCTCTACCGAGTCGCGTGGCACCTCGATGATCGTGTAGCCCAAGTCGAGATAGACCTCGCGAACTCGGTCCCCGAACGATCGTGCAGATTCGAAGGTCATCCGTCGGTCGCCGTCGGTGACATAGATGTCACGCCAGGCCGGTAAGACAAACACGACGTCGTCGTATCGGTAGTGCCGCGAGGCAGCCCAGGCCGCGGAGGTGTCGAGCGCGAAGACTTCTGCGTAGCCGACCATGTCTGGGATGCCTCGATCGAAGAAGGCTGGCTCACCAGCGCCCCCCAGCCGCTGGTTTTCGGTGATAGCGCGCTCCAACATCAGGTCACAGAATAACTGCGGGTCCTTGTCGTCAACACCGCTGCCGCCGATGGCCCGCTGCTCGGCGAGGATCTCGCGGGCCGGTTCATTGACACCGAGGAACCCGGTTCGTACCAACTCCCGCAGAATCGGTGTCTTGCCACTCCCAGGTGCACCGGTGACTACGAAACGCCTGCGCACGCTCGGATGGGCCTCATACAATATGCTCCTTCACCTCGCCTAGTCTCATGCGGTTAACGGTTTAGGACATTTCGCGATTTTGTCGAGAATCATGTCGACGTCTTTGGTCCAGATGAACCGGCGCGGCGCGTCATTGTAGTGCTTCAAGTAGTCCTCGATTGCGGCGATGAGGGCGGGGACGCTTTCGAAGGTACCGCGGCGAATCCGATCGCGGGTGATTTCGCCGAACCAGCGCTCCACCAGATTGAGCCAGGAGCTGCTGGTGGGAATGAAATGAAAGTGCACGCGCGGGTGCCGATGCAGCCACCGCTGCACGGGCGGACTTTTATGGGTGCTCAGATTGTCGAGGATCACGTGAATGGCAAGATCGGCCTCGGTGCCGTGTTCGACCCGATCGAGGAAGCGAACGAATTCCCGGGCGTCGCGCCTTGGTCGGCACGTGCCGATCACGATGCCATCGAGCAGGCGCAACGCCGCGTACAGGCACGTGGTCCCATGACGGATGTAATCATGCGTTTGGCGCTCGGGCACGCCGGGACGCAAGGGCAGCACGGGCCGCGTGCGGTCCAACGCCTGAATGCCGCTCTTTTCATCGACGCAAAAGACGACGGCCTTTTCCGGTGGTTGCAGATACAGCCCGACCACATCTCGGAGCTTGTCCACGAAGTGAGGATCTTTCGAGAGCTTGAATCGCGTGACCCGATGCGGTTGCAACCCGTGCTGATGCCAGATATTTCGGATCGTCTTCTCACTGACGCCCTGGGCCCGCGCCATGCTGCGTGTACTCCAGTGCGTCCGGCCGGGCGGCGTCGTCGTGAGCGTCGCGTTCACAATGGCGGCCACTCGTTCTGCCGTGATGCGTTTCTTGCGCCCGGGACGGGACGCGTCGCGGACGACGCCGCTCACGCCCAGCGGCACATACCGACGCACCCAGTAGTGGACGTGATTCCGACTCACCGCCAACCGCGCCGCGACATGCGCGGGGCGAACGTGATCGGCGAGCATCAGCATGATTCGTGCACGGATCGCCACGTTTTGCGGCGTCGTCCCCTTGGCGGCCAGTGTCGCGAACTGTGCGCGATCGGCAGGCGGCAGTACCACGCAGAGCTTGGGCATGAACATGCCCCACGGTACCGAAGCGCCTCGGAGAGGTACAGTGAAATCGTGGACTAACCATTTGTACGCATCAGACTAGTGTGGAGCGATCGGTATGTCTAAGCTACGGCGTTGATCGGGACCTATCCGTTCTGACCTCCGCTTTGCCCACCAATAGCCCAACCACCGGCGGGTTCCCTGGTCCGAACACGTCGAATGTGACAACCCAGCGAGCCCTAATCCGGGTATCATCCTGCGAGAAATCATGTCGGGTTCATTTTCGTGAGGAGGGTGTCGATGGCATTCGGCATGTACTTCCGACCAACAGGTTTTACACCGGCAATGTATGACGACGTGCTCAAGCAGCTCGAACAGGCGGGCGCTGGCATCGGCAAGGTTCCAGGTCTCCGGTTCCATTGCGCCATGGAGGTTGACGGTGCGGTCTCAGTCTTCGATGTCTGGGACTCGATGGAACAGTTCCAGAAGTTCGGCGAGACGCTGGTGCCCATCATGAAGAAGCTTGGTGCCGACCCCGGCCAGCCTCAAATCATGAAGGTGCACAATCTAAAGAACGGCTAATTGCCGGGACGCGCGCCAACCGATGAAGGAGGACACTGTGCCGGAAGATACCGTTGGACTCAAAGGGTGGCTGAAGCATTGCTCGGCGGCCACGAACACTCGCGAGGCGTGGGTGGCCATCGGAGTGGTCTTCCTTGTGCTTGGCATGAGCAGTCAGTCGGGAGCGTATCTCGGGATTGGGGCAGCGTTTCTTGCCTTCGGCTTCGCCCGAAAGAGTAAACATCGGTCAACCAGGTGAGGTGGGGGCTCGGATGGGCTGAACGTCTATGATAGCGACGCGTAAACCGTCTGGAGGCTGTGATGACGACGCAAGAAGCTATTGCCGAAGGTTACAAGGCGTTCGAGCGGGCGTTTTTCGAAGGCGACGCCGGCGCCATTTCGAGCATGTACACCGAGGATGCCGAGCTGCTCGTCCCCGAGACCCCCATCATTAGAGGCAGGGACGCAATCAACCGGGTTTGGAAACTCCTCGTCGGATCAGGTGGGAATACGGTCCGTGTCGAGATTGGAGAGTGACAGAGAACGGAGACTGGGCGTACGACATCGGCGGCTTCAAAGCAAGTGCGCCAGACGGTACGCTTCTCAACTCGGGCAAGTACATAGTGATATGGAAGCGCCACTCGTCCGGAGCATGGTTGATTCACCGCGACATCTTCCACTGGGACATCCCGCCCGCCCCGAGATGACTCGGACGTGATCGGTTGGAAAGCGGCGAACAACCCGCGGGCTTGACTTACACCGCAAAGTAAATGGACGTCAGGTCGAGCGGCTGACGAAGATCTAGTAAGGGTAACCTTTAAGCCTTGGCGTCTTCGGCTTCCAGTCAGGCAAGGCAGCGTATTTATCCCCGATTGGCATTTTTACCTTCGGCAGACTCTGGGCGTCGAGTACCTGGTCCTCCGGAATGACACCGTTTATGTTGAGCAGAAAAGCCGTCAGCGCGTACACCTCGTCGGCCGTCAGCGTCCCCTCACGATTGAGAGGCATGGCGCGATTGATGTAATCCCAGACCGTCGTCGCGAACGGCGCGCGAAGCGCCAGGATTCGTCCCCGTGTCCCAGAGCTCGACATCCGGGCCGGCCTTGCTTTTCATAATAGGCGCTTTGCCCTCGATTCCCGTCGCCCCGTGGCATCCCGCGCACTTCGCGCGATAAACCTGAGCGCCCTCCTTCGTCGTTCCGCGCCCCGGCGGGAGCTCCTCTCCGGTAGGACCGATGGAGATATCCCACGCGCGGATTTCCTCTGCGCTCGGCGTGCGTCCAACTCCATACGTAGGCGACTGCGCCAGCGCGCAGACGCCCATGCAGCGACACGAACAGGAGAACCCTAAGCATTACCATTGCGGACGCTCCCATCGCTGGCGATCCTCCACGGCTGAATGGTGTTGTCCAGCCCCGGCACGCTGTATGTGGGTGTCAGCTCCTTGTTCCAGTGCTTGGCGACCTGAGCCCGCGACGGTTGAACCTGGCCGATCTCGTCCGTGCAGCGCGAAAGCAGCTCGGTCTCCTGTCCGTCCCAATTCCACTGATGAGTGAATCGCGCATGCGCCATGCGCTGCGCCGTCCCCTTGATCTCGGCAATGTTCCAGCGCTTGCCGCCGTCGGTGGACACTTCCACCTTGCGAATGGCGCCGCCACCGGACCAGGCCAGGCCTCTGATCTCGTAGAACCCGCGGCCAGGCAGCTGGTGTCCGCCGGAAGGGAACGTGATGACCGATTTGGGGCCGATCTGATATTCCAGCGCCGCGACTTTAGGGTCGCGATCCAGATGCCCGTAGTCGTTGTAATTCATGTAGTACCGGTCGACCACCTTGATTCGCCGCAGATACTTGGTGTGAAAGATTCCCTCGAAGCCGGGGACCATCAGACGCAGCGGAAACCCTTGCTGGGGCCGCAGGTCTTCGCCGTTCATGCCGTAAGCCAGCAGACAGTCGTCCATGGCCTTGGCAATCGGCATGCTCGACGCTCCCTTTACTTCCTCCGACCCTTCCGCGACGAACCAGGATGCCCCGCTTTTCAGCCCGCACTCCTTCAGCAGCACAGAGAGGGGCACGCCGGTCCATTCGGCGCAACTGGTCATCCCGTGCGATTCCTGAACGGTCTTCGCATTGCGCGACGCCCGATTCCCCGCACACTCGATGAAATGCAAGCGGGTCACCGAAGGCAGGCGCTTCAAGTCCTCCATGGTGAAAGTCAACGGACGGTCCACCATCCCGTGGATCAGAAGACGATGCTCCCGGGGATCGATCTGCGGGATATAGGAACCACGGGTCGTCCCCACGAAGTGGAGCGAGGATGGTGTGATCACCCCCACGGAATCCTGAAGCGGCGTCGCTATATGAAAGTAGAGCCCGAAGGCATCGGGCGAAGGCCTGCCGCCGTGGGCGATGCGTACCGACGTGACGAAACTAGAGCGGTCTCCGTAAGGGATCTGATCCTTGTCGCCCTTGATCATTGGTGGGGATGGAGGTGGTGTTTGGGCGATCGCGGGTGTTGCGGCCCCCAGGGTGAAACCACCGGCCAACGCGGCGCCGCTTTTCAGGAATTGCCTTCGAGCCGGTCGTTTCGAGTCCATGGGTCTCTCCTTTTAGATGAGCCTGCCTGGAGATCGCGTCGACGCTAGCGGAAGTATACGCCTGTCCCGGTGTCCAATCGAGCAAACTTCAGTACAGCCGCTGCACTGAATATTTAAGGCTTTACGGCTGCCAGCCTCACGACGCGGGTCGCTTGTTGTCCGAAGGGCCAGTATCGCTCCTCAACGCGGACGTGAGGCTCGGATCGCCGGATCGAGAAAGACTCCACAATACTTGGCGATACGGACGTTCGACTGACGACGGGTGAACGGGCAGTAACGATCCGACTGGGACGTCAAAGCTTCCACACCACACGCACTTGGGAATCGGACAGATACGCGCAGTAGGTACCGGTCCGAATGGCATGCTCGAGATGCTCGCCGAGTGAGGTGTCGTGCTCGCGGATTCGGGCCAGACCCTGGCGGATAGCCCGGGTGACCGCGCTTCGGGCGCGTTCGGATGCTGACGCCGCACGTCGATCGCGCCCGCCGAGTCCGACTGCACGGGCCAGCTCCCGGGCCAGACATTCGCGTTCGGCATCAGCTTGCGCCGCCCTGTCAACATCCGCCATCGCCCGCGCTTCCTCAATGTCCTCGTCGATCTCTGCGAGCCGCCGGCGATACGCC
>CAVXJF010000009.1:0-258464 GCA_963762055.1 Vicinamibacterales bacterium | reverse complement strand
CGTGCTGCGAGGGAGCGGCGGACGATTGCTGCGCAGACGAGGACGATGACGCGGAGGGTGGCCACTGAAGGCCCGCCTTGCGCACCGCCGATGGTCAAGCAAGCACGCTCGTCAGGTTATGATGCGAAAGGATGGGGCGTGACTTACAGTTGGAGAACCGCTGGAGCGCACTCATGTCGCTCTGCGGCAAGGAGCGCGAATATCAGGCGAGCGGCCGTCATCCAAAGCTGCTGAGGCTCGTGAGCGAACAGATCGATCATGTGGGACGCGACATGGGATTCAGCGAGCGCCAGATAAGGACGCGGGAATTCCGAGCCGAGAAATCGGACGGACGCATCGTCCGGATCATCGTCGACTCCAAACCGCCTGTGGCATAGTGTCGCGGCCAACATCCAGGCAACCGCCGGCCGGGCGCCTGCTGAAGGTGCTGGGAGCCGCATTCGGTCTCGCGGTCCTGGTGGGCAACACGATCGGTATGGGCATCTTGCGCACGCCGGGTGAGGTCGCGGCCCGGCTCCCTTCAGTGCCGCTCTTCATGACGGTGTGGGTTGCGGGTGCAGCATACGCGCTGCTCGGTGCGCTGACAGTGGCGGAGCTGGCGGCGATGCGCCCGCGCTCCGGCGGGCTGTACCCCTTGGTGCATGACGCGCTCGGAGAATATCCCGCCTTCATCGTTGGCTGGACGGACTGGCTCGCGACATGTGGAAGCATGGCGGCTGTCGCGATGGTCCTGGGGGAGTACGCGGGACCTCTGATGCCGGGGATGACTGGCCATGGGTTGGTGACGGCATCAACCGTCGTCGTCGGCTTTGCTTTGTTGCAGTGGCGCGGCATTCGGATCGGCGATGCAGCACAGCAGCTCACCAGCCTGCTGAAATCACTCGCCCTGATAGTCCTTGCCGGCGTGGCGCTGGTCATGCCCATCGATTCCACGCCGTTGGCACCAGCAACCGTACTGGCGGCGCCCACCGGTTTCGCATTGGTAGGGGCGGTCCTCATCGCGCTGCAGTCCGCGATTTACACTTACGACGGGTGGACCGGTCCGATCTACTTCGGTGAGGAGCTGCGCGATCCTGCTCGCGACATTCCGCGCACGATGATTGGCGGCGTGCTGCTCGTCCTGATCATCTATCTGTTGCTGAACGCCGCATTTCTCCGGGCGGTGCCCATACAAGACATGGCCGGCGACCCATTCGTCGCCGCGACTGCCGCGGCGCGCCTCTTCGGGCCCGCCGGGGACATGGTGATCCGGATCGTGATGCTCCTCTCACTGATCGCGGCCGTCAACGCCATGCAGTTAATGGCCGCGCGGGTGCCGTTCGCGATGAGTCGCGACCGGTTGCTGCCGGCCTTCCTGCACCGCGTGAATCCAGGAGGCACTCCGGTGCCGGCGCTTGTCGCGCAGTACGCTTGTCGCCCTCGCGTGCATCGCCACGAACACGTTCAATACCGTCCTGGCAATGCTGGCGTTCCTCTTTGTCGCGAACTACGGACTGACGTTCATTGCGCTCTTCGCGTCGCGGCGACGCGCGCCTGACGCCCCACGACCCTTTCGAGTGCCCGGCTATCCATTCGTGCCCGCCTTCGCGTTGGCAGGATCGCTGGCGTTCATGGTCGTAGCGGTGGTTAGCGATCGCACCAATAGCGTGCTCTCTTTGGCACTGCTCGGGATCTCCTGGCCCGTCTACCGGCTGATCAGACCGCGCACGTCCGCGAATTCGTGAAGGTCCACTTCGAAATTGAACCCATGCGCTCAGGGAACCTGTCCCGGCTGTTGAAACATTGCCGTGCCGGTCCGGGCGAAGTAGTCCGATCGCTCGCTGCGCCGCGCCCGCCATGGCATCGTCAGCGGCGACTGGTTGGCTGGAGTGACTTTCACGGTGCCGACGATCTGATCGCTCTCGACCTTGCCGCTGAACTCGTGCCGCGTGAGCCCCAACTGATCGAGTGTGATGCTCAGCGCGAAGGTGATGTCGGCGCCGCGCAGGGTCATTCCCTCGAGAACCTCGCGGCGGTCACCGGTGCGGGCGACCCCCTCGACATTCTGGAAATGCTGTTCTACGAAAGACGAGTAGCGAAACCGCCTGCCTGCGACGCTCAGCTCCCACTCCCAGGCCCCCGCGACGCGGGCCGGCACAATCCACATGTAAATGGCCGTCCCCTCGTTGTCGACCTTGTCGACTTCGTCGGCCTGCCAGCTGCCGAGATTCCAGGTGCTGGTTAGAACGCGTGTGCCGGGAGTTGCGCGTTCGAGGATTATTGGCCGAAGCAGGCGCATGAGGTCCGGATACAGCCACATGGTCACGACGGTGGCGTCGCGAAGGTCCACGTCGAACGCGTTACGGTGCTCGAAGCGGACGCGGTCCGCCAGCCCTTCGCTCCTGGCGCGTTGATTGGATTCCTCAACCAGATTCGGATTTATTTCAACCCCCCGGCCGCGTAGTCGCGCGTTCATGCGCGCGGCCGTAAGGGGTATCAGGCCGTTGCCCGATCCCAGGTCCACGACGACGTCGTCGTCCTTGAGGCGGGCTACTGTCAGCATCCGTTCAACGCTCTCCGGCGAGCTCGCCGCGAAGAACGAGAACCGTTCCTGGGACCGCGTTGGGACTATCGTCAAGACCGCCAACATCGTCACGAGTACGACACGTGTGAACATGAGCGTTTTTCCCCTCCGTTAACCGCCGTCAAGTCCCGCCGCGAGATCGGCGTGTAGCAGACGATGAAAGAGATGCTCTCCGGCTTCGCGACGAACTGACAACCGGCCGGCCTCGTAGGCCCGCGAGCGGAGACCGCGCTGCACCGAGGCGCAGATCGAGAGGTCCTCCAGCTGAATCTGATGGCTCACGTCGATGCTCGCCCGATTCCGGGCGCTGGCATCGGCCGACACATCGTCGAAGTAGAAGTCGAAGATCACGTCGGTTTTGTCGATGCCGCGAGGAATCACCAGGTTGGTATCCATCGCGCGACCGTAGCAGTTGATCATGAAGTTCGGATAAATCCAGTAGTAGGATGCGCGGTCGCCCTGTCGTACTGCTCCTGTCAGCGGGTCGGCGCCTTCTTTACCCATCGGGCTCGACTGCAGGCAGAAGCGCTCGCCGGTCTCGATGGTGTACTCGCTGTAGTTCAATACGCTGTCGAGGCCACGGTGCACGAGCGGGATGTGATAGCCGCCATCGAGGTAGTTGTCGACGAACACCTTCCAGTTGCAATCGAGCGAATAGTGGCGTCGCTCCATCCAGTGCAGATCGCCCAGGCCTAACGCGTGAAGCTGCTTCGTCAGGTCGGCTCCGAGGTAGTCATCCAGCGAGGGACCGTCGGCGGCGGTCCTGGCGAACACCCATTTCTGGGAGGCCGCGCAGTCGAGCGGCACGAGGCCGTTCGCGGAGCGCTCGAAATCACAGACATCGGCAAAATCCGGGGTTCCCTTGAGCGTGCCGTCGAGGGCGTAGGTCCAGCCGTGATATGGACACCTGAACTGCCGGGCGGAGCCGGCTCCATCCGTCACGACCGCCGCCGCATGATGACGGCAGACGTTGAAGAAGCCGCGCAAGGTGTCGTCCTGGCCTCGAGCGATGAGGATCGGCTCGCCGCTCGACAACTCGCAGGCAACGTAATCGCCCTGCGCCCGCAGTTCCTCGATCCGGCCGGCGACCTGCCACGAGCGGGCGAAGACGGTGTGACGCTCCAGGTCGAAGACTCGCGGGTCGGTGTACCACGTCGCAGGGATGGTGTGGGCCCGGGCGAGAGGTGCATCTCGCCGATACGCGTTGATGATCTGATCGAGCGGCAGTGGCATACGGAGCTGATAGACCTAAGACGAATTGTGCAACGAAGTGAGGCAGCCGGTCGATGTCTTCTGACCGCGCACCTCTATAATGCCGAATGGTCGGTTCACCGGTCGTCTGCTCGATCACCGCGCGAGAATGAACGATGAAGTTTCTAGTCTTAGGAGCCGGGGCTATTGGTGGCTACTTCGGTGGTCGGCTCGCCGAGAGTGGCGCCGACGTCACGTTTCTCGTACGCCCCAACCGCCGCGCCCAGCTCGAACGCGACGGTCTTCGTATCGAGAGCGCGCTCGGAAACATCTCGCGGCCGGTACGGACAGTGCTGGCGGATTCGGTTGCACCCGAATACGACGTTGTACTGCTGACCTGTAAGGCCTACGACCTGCAGTCAGCCATCGAGGCGATTGCACCAGCCGTGGGGCCTCAGACCACGGTCATCCCGCTGCTCAACGGTCTCTCGCACTTCGCGGTGCTTGATGCCCACTTTGGCGCCTCCCGGGTCATGGGAGGCACGTGCATGATCGATTCGACGCTTTCACGCGACGGAGTCGTGCATCACGGCGTCACGTTGCAGCGCCTGGTGTTCGGCGAGCGCGACGGTCGGCGCTCGCCGCGGGCTGAAGCCATCGCGGCCGTTCTGGCTGGCACGACCATCGACTGGTCACTCTCCGATGACATCGAGCAGGTACTCTGGGACAAGCTGGTGTTTCTCGCCGCGCTGGCAGCGGTGACATGTCTGTTCCGCGCAAACGTGCGCGAAGTCATGAGCGCGCCCGGCGGTCGCGAGGCAATGGAGCGGGCGCTTGCCGCCAACGCCGAGATTGCGGCGCGCGAAGGGCATCCGCCGAGCGCGTCGGGGCTGGACTTCGCCCGAACCCGACTGACGGATCCGACCGGCCCGTGGAGCGCCTCTATGCTGCGGGACATCGAGAGCGGCGGACGCGTCGAGGCCGATCACATCGTCGGTTGGATGCTCGAACGTGCCCGGCGGCACGGTGTGGACGACACGCTGCTCTCGCTCGCGTTCACCCATCTCAAGGCTTTCGAAGCGCGCCGAGATGCCAACCGCCTACCCGGCCGGTAGCGAGGAAGGGCTCATCTGCGGCTCTTATCGGATACTTCGCTGAGGTCTCCTATGCGCTCGATTCCCACGCTCGCAGCAGCGTTGCTTCTGGCCTCATCCTCGGCGACAGGCATCCAGCTGTCGTCGCCAGACAAACCCAACGTCATATTGATCATGACAGACGATGCCGGCTACGCCGACATCGGCAGCTACGGTGCGCCCGACATCCGCACGCCGAACATCGACAGCCTCGCTCGCGATGGCGTCAAGCTCACGGATTTCTATGCCAACGCCATGTCATGCACGCCAACAAGAGCCGGACTTATCGCCGGCCGATACCAGCAGCGTTACGGAGTCGAGTTCGTGTTGCCTGCGCCGGGCCTTCCAGGTTCTGACGGAGGGTTGCGGCCGTTGCCGCATTCGCTGCCGCTGCTGATGAAGAAGAACGGCTACGCGACCGCGCTCGTCGGCAAATGGCATCTTGGGTACCGGCCCGCATTCTCGCCGCGTGCTCACGGTTTCGACGTGTTCTTTGGCTACAAGAGCGCTGCGATCGACTATTACACGCATTTCACCACGCGCCCGAGCGAAGGCGCACAGTTCGCCAGCGCGCAGCCGGATCTCTGGGAGGATGACGCTCTCGTCGAACGGGACGGCTACATGACGGACCTCATCACACGCAGAACCGTCGAGTTGATCGACCAGAATGCGTCGCGGCCGTTCTTCATCGACGTCGCCTTCAACGCCCCACACAGTCCGACGCAGCGACCGGATAATCCCGGACGGACTCTGGCGTCAGGCAGCGCGACGCGCGCTGACTATGCAGCAGTAATGGAGCGCGTCGATCGTGGCGTTGGCGAAATCCTGCAGACCTTGCGAAGACGCGGCCTTGAGAAGAATACGATCGTCATTTTTACGAATGACAACGGCGGCGTCGGGCTGTCACACAGCGCGCCGCTGTTTCACCGCAAGTTCTCGGCATGGGAGGGTGGCATTCGCGTGCCCGCGCTCGTCCGATGGCCGGGTCGAATCCCGGCAGGCACCGTTTCGGCGCAGGTCGGCATTACGATGGATTTGACCGCGTCGATCCTGGCAGCGACCGCCACGCCCGTGCCATCCGAAGCGCGACTCGAAGGGATCAACCTGTTGCCGACTCTCCAGCGAAAGGCACCGCCGGTCGAGCGGACGTTGTTCTGGCGCACCGCTGGCCCCAGTCCGGTGAACATGAACCAGAAGGCGGTTCGCAGCGGCGACTGGAAATTGATCTTCGACGGCGCGGTCACGCGAATCCTGCTGTTCAACGTCAAGGCTGACCCAGGCGAGCGCCAGGACTGGTTCTCACGGCGGCCAGATGTCGTGCAGCGCCTGCAGCGCTGCTCACCGCATGGGAGCGCGATGTCGACGCCGAAGCAAAAGCGTTCGCAGCGACTTTGCCATAAATGTGGTTGTAGGTAGACGTGAAGCCGGACGGCGAAACCAGCCAATCACAGCACCGTTACCAGAATGCGTATAAAGTCACGGCATTCGTAGATTGAAGCAGCGTAATCGCGCTGCAATTGTTTGAAGCAACACACGAGCACGAACGCAGGATGAGCCAGATGTCAGGCGTTTGCCGGCAATTCCAATGTGCCGCGGTGGCGGGCTTGCTGGTGCTCGCTGCGGCGTCGAGCGAAGCTCAGCCGGCGGTTCAACACGTGCTGCTGCTGCAATCGTTCGACCGCGGGAACATGACGGACGACTACTCAACCGCCAACTTCCGCGTCGACTTGGGCCAGCGGATCGGGCACGCCGTGAATGTCGTTGAAATTGTGGTTGGCCCGACGGGGTTTGTCGGCGCGCCCGAACAAGCGACTGTCGACTACATCCGATCGGCCTTTGCCGATCGGCCCAAGCCGGACCTCATCGTGACACTCGCTGGTCCCGCAGCGGCGTTCGCGCGCAAATATCGAGCGCAGCTCTTTCCCGAAGTACCGCTCCTGTTCGCATCCGTGAATCAGCAGTATCTGAGTGACGCGCCGCTTGGAGAAAACGAGACCGCGGTCGCCGTCGTGAGCGATTTCCCAGGAGTCATCGATCAGATTCTGCAGTTGCTGCCTCAGACGAAGCAGGTATTCGTCGTGCTGGGGTCCGGGCAAAGCGGCACGTTCTGGGGTCGAGAGCTCCAGATGAAGTTCACGCGATTTCAGGATCGCCTGACATTCCTCTGGTCCGGCGGTTTGTCCCTTACGGAAATTCTGCGCCAGTGTGCGAGTCTTCCACGCGATTCGGCGATCTTGTATCTCAGCCTCGGCACGGACGGGCGGGGCGGTGCCTATGCGGACGCGCGCGTCCTCGCCGACCTTCACGCGGCGGCGAATGCGCCAATCTTCGGGTTGCATAGTGTCATGCTCGGCACTGGCATCGTCGGTGGGAAGCTGGTGGACATTGACGAAGTGACTCGCAACACCGCCGATTCCGCGATTCGTATCTTGGCCGGTGCAACTCCCAGCAGCGTCACAATACCGCCTCAAGTGCCGGGGGATCCTGTGTTCGACTGGCGCGAACTCCAACGATGGGACATCCCCGAGAGCCGGTTGCCGGCGGGCAGCGTCGTCCGCTATCGAGATCCAACCCTGTGGCGTGAATACCGGTTCACGGTTCTCAGCGCAGTCGGCGCGCTGGCCATCCAATCGCTCCTGATTATCGGCCTGCTGTCCCACCGCCGCGCTCGTCGAAGAGCCGAGGTCGAGAGCCGGAGGAGCGAAGCGGAGTCTCGCGAAAGCGAGGAGCGACTGCTTCTGGCCGCCGAGGCCGCGCACCTCGGTATCTGGGTTCGGGACTTCTCCCGGAACGACATTTGGGCGACCGACAGTTGGCGCGCCTTGTTTGGGTTCGCGAAGTCGGAGCCGTTGGACCTGAATCAGTTTTTGGATCGTCTGCATCCCGACGACCGCGAAATGGTCCATCGCACCCTGGCCACAGCCGTCGACGGTGACGGCCGCTACGAAGTGGAGTATCGCGTGGTGCTGCCGGGCGGCCAGATACGCTGCATTATCTCGCGCGGCCGCGTCCAGTTCGACGGCGCCGGCACACCCATCCTCGAACGCGGCGTATCGCTCGACGTGACGGAGCGCAGGAAGACGGAACGGGAGGCGCAACTCTTGCGGCAAGAGGTGGCGCACGTCGGCCGCGTGTCGATGATGGGCCAACTCTCGGCCGCGCTGGCCCACGAGATTAATCAGCCGCTCGGCGCGATCCTGCGAAATGCCGAGGCGGCGCAGCTGTTCATGCAGAGTGCATCGCCGGACCTTGACGAGATTCGAGCGAGTCTTGCCGCCATCATCAAGAACGACCAGCGTGCGGGCGCGGTGATCGACCGGATGCGGGCGCTGCTCAAGCGTCACGAGCTCGAGGTCATTCGACTGGATGTGGGCGACGTCATCGGCGACGTCGTGACGCTCGCGCGCGCGGATGCCGTTTCACGACACGTGAAGCTGGACGCGGATATTGTGGGCGATCTGCCGCCCGTGCGTGGCGACCGCGTGCATCTTCAGCAAGTGCTGCTCAACCTCGTTCTCAACGGTATGGATGCCGTCAATGGGACGAACCAGGAAGAGCGTCGCGTTACAGTGACGGCGCGGCAAGGAGCGGCGCCGATGGTCGAAGTTTCGGTCGGCGACACCGGGCCCGGTATCCCCGCCGAGATACTCGCGAGCGTCTTCGATCCTTTTTTCAGTACGAAGCCCAACGGAATGGGCATGGGCCTGCCCATCTCGCGGACGATCGTCGAGGCGCACGGCGGACAGCTGTGGGCAGAGACCAACCACGGCGGCGGCGCGACGTTTCGTTTCACGCTGCCGATCGCGGAGGAGGCCGCGGCGGAATGAGTGTCCCCGAGCCCACGATTCAGATCGTGGATGACGACGAGTCATTCCTGGCGGCGATCTCGCAGCTGCTGCGGGCCAGCGGATTCGCGGTCAAGACGTTTTCCTCAGCGAGCGACCTGCTCGCCGCAGCCGACGCGGACGCGCCGGGCTGTGTCCTGGCCGATTTGCAGATGCCAGGAATGAACGGCCTCGATCTGCAAGCGGCGCTCGCGCGGACTCGCAACCCGCTGCCGATCCTCTTCCTCACGGGCCACGGGGACATTCCGTCGACCGTGCGTGCGATGCGTGCGGGGGCGGTGGATTTTCTGGAAAAGCGTGCACCGAAGGAACACCTGCTCGACGCGGTGAAGCGCGCCCTCGCGCGCGATGCACGCGACCGCGCAGAGCGGGCCCGTCTGCGCGAGTTGCGCGCGCGTTTCGACACGCTCACCGCGCGGGAGCTCGAAGTGCTGTCTCATGTCGTGCGGGGCCGGCTCAACAAACAGATCGCCAGCGATCTTGGCATCCATGAGCGGACCGTGAAGCGGCATCGCACCGCGGTGACGACGAAACTGGGCGTGCAGTCGGTCGCGGAACTCACGCAGCTGTCGCTCGAGGGCGGCATTTTCACGGCCCCGCCATCGACTGTCCCCAAAGGGCTGTAGCCGGCCGAAGCCACCCGGGCGTAAAGTGCACATCCGGGCCCGATGTGCCTACACCACCCATGTACGTCGCCGTCGTCGATGACGATGAAGAGCTGTGCGGATCGTTCGGCCGGCTCCTGCGGGCGGCGGGCTTTCAACCGATTATGTATGCCTCGGCGGAGGCGTTACTCGCGGACACGAAGCATCCGCAGTTCGACTGTCTGGTCCTCGACATCGAGCTCGGCGGCATGTCGGGCATCGAGCTCGTCAAGCGCCTCCTGGCAGATGGCTGTTCAACGCCGTTCATTTTCATCACCGCTCATGAGCATCTCAACGCCCGCGCGAGGGCAGAGGTGCCGGGTGCCGCCGCGTACTTCCGCAAGACCGATTCCGGTGCCGACGTCCTCTCCGTGATCCGCAGGTGCGTGAGTACAGGGGGCGACGGCTAAAGCTAACCAGTTACCAAGCATCAAAGGACGCGAAGCTAGGCGGCGAGACCTTAACAGGAGCATGTCATGGAACAAAAGATCGTGTTGACCGGCATCGCCCGGTCGAAAGGAAAGGCCGCCGGCGAAGCAGCGGTGAACCGCCAACGAATGGGGTGGGCGTTCAACCACGTCGGCAACGAGGACGGCATCGTCCTGGTGCCCGGCGCCGACCTCCAGGGCAAAAGCATCATTGGCAAAGTCGTGGTGTATCCCACGGTGATGGGCTCCACCACCGGCGCCATCAGCCTGTACTACAAGTGCACGCAGTCACATCACGGCCCTGCCGCCATCATCTGCCAGAAAGTCCACGATATCGACATCAGCGGCGCCATTGCCGGTGGAATCCCCGCCGTCGACGCCTTGGACCAGGACCCGATCACGACCATCAAGACCGGCGACTGGGTGGAAATCGACGCGCCGAAGGTAGGCCAGAAGGCCACCGTCACGATCACGCGCAAAGGATAGCGATAACCATGGCCATGAAACTTACGACCTACCAGCAAGAGATGCTTGACGGCAAGCATGGCGATGCGAAGAAGTTCGGCATGGACAAGCTCGTGGACTTCGGCGAAGCGGTCGATGCCAAGGAGATGGTGGACCTCGTCCTTGTTCTCAACTGTTGTCCCATCTACTCGAAGGATCGCCAGAAGCCCGAGACGAAGAAGAAACTCGAGATGTACGATCTGGGACACGGCCCGCTCTACGATCCGATCTTCGCAATGAAGGACGCCCACGTCGCGGACGAAACGGGCACCCAAGCGGGAAACGATCCGTACCTGGTGCAGTTCGACAAGGTCGAAGAGAAGGGCTACCCCTGGAACTTCGAGCTTCCGGGCAAGGGCAGCTTCAAGATCGATCCCGAAATGGTTGCCGACCTCAAGGCGGGCCGCGACAAGCTCGCGGAGCATGGCTGGCTCAATTGGTTCTCGTGCCAACCTCAAGTCAACACGTGCATCCCGAAGATGGGAGAGTACTGCGCCAGCTCCGAATCGAGCTGCGCGGCCTACATCAACACCATCATCGGCGCCCGCACCAATCGGGAATCCCCCATCAACACGGTCTACGCCGCCTACACCGGCTGCCTGCCGAAATACGGCACCCATCTCGACGAGAATCGGGCGGCCAAATGCATCGTTGAGCTTGATGACGAGACCCGGGACAACATCGTAGGGCGCCGGGGACTGGGCGGCCTTGGGCGCCGCCATCGCCGAAAAGGCGGAGAACCGGATTCCAGCCGTGCTCAATCTGCCCAAGAAGCTGGGCCCGACGGCGGCCAAGCAGATCGTCTCCGCCTGCTCCCCCGGCATGAACGACCCGATCATGCACCTGATGGGTTATACGCCGGAGTCCCCGACGCTGGAGGCCGCCTTCAAGGGCAAGATGCCGAAGAACCCCGAGCGGTTCAAGGTCACCATGGACGATATCGTTGAGATGTATCCGCCATATCAACGCCATCGCGCCGGCGCCCGGCCCGGAAAGGGCGAAACCGGTGGACATCGTCATCTTCGGTTGTCCAGTCGCGACCTTTGAAGAGGTCCGCGAGGTCGCCCGCCTGTTGAAGGGCAAGAAGGTGAAGGACGGGGGTGATGCTGTGGGTGCAGACCGACACACCCAACTACCACATGGCTCACCACTACGGAGACGCCCAGATCATCGAGGACGCCGGCGGCAAGATCTACCACCAGACCTGCATGGCGATGAACCCGGTCCGGCACTACCCGCAGGGCATCACCATCGCCACCGACAGCTTCAAGTACGTGAAGCTTGGCGGCGGCTTCGGCATGTCCTGGATCTTCGGGAACCCCCCGGCCCTCGTCAACGCGGCGGTGACCGGCGTGTTCACGCCGAGCGCGCGCTGGGACTACTGGGCCAAACCACAGAAGGAGCGGCTGGCCAGCGAAAAGGAGCGCCCGCTCTACAGCCAGCCCTTCGTGGATTGAGCAACCGTCGTTCTGTGCGCTGCGAAGATGCCGGCCGTTGCAGCGAATGCGGCTGGCATCCTCGCAGGAGCACGGCGAACGTTCATGAGCACGATCACGTTGACCCAAGTGGAGCCGGCGTTCGCCTCGCCGATGATGCTCTTCCAAGTCCAGGATTGCGAAGTCCTCAATCGGCAGCTGGTCGAGGAGGGGCAGGCGATGCGCGCGCGTTCGCCCGGAGTGACCAGAAGTAATCGCGAGGGCTGGCACTCCGAGGACGATTTCTTCGGTCGCACCGAGGCCGGATGCGCGGCGTTACGCGCGCACATCCTGGAGGCGGTGCAGGAGACCACCCGATTGCTCTCGCCCCATTTCGATTTCGCCGCGAACCGCGCGCTCTGCCAGGGCTGGATCAACGTCAACCCGCCTGGCGCTTTCAACGCGCCGCATGATCACTCAGGGTTCGCGTTATCCGGCGTCTACTATGCCAGCGTGCCGCCGGAGGGGCGCAGCGGCGCGATCGAGTTCCTCGACCCGCGCGTCAACGCCAACGCCTACACGATCGAAGGCGCCGCCTGCTTCAATCGCAAGTTCATCATCAACCCGAAACCGGGAAATCTTCTGGTGTTCCCGTCCTATCTGACGCACTGGGTGCAGCCGAACGGGGATTCGACGGACCGGGTCACGGTCGCCTTCAACATCCGCTATCTCAAGCAGTCTGATCCCGGCCTTCTCGATGGGTTGAGCATGAGCAATGTCCAACGTACCGCAACCTCGCGTTCATCTACCCAACGAAGTCGTAAGCCATGAATGTGCTCCTCGCTCGACTGTCGATCTTGTCGGTCTGCGTTTTCGCCATCGCGGCGACGCCGGCGCACGCTCAGTCGCCGACCGTGACGAGCGTGCCGCGCATCGTGCGCGTCACCAGCACGTTCCACCCGGCCGACGGCAAGCCGCCCGCGGCGGTCGAGACGATGACGTTGTCAATTTACGCCGAGGAAACCGGCGGCGTGCCGCTCTGGCAGGAAACGCAGACGGTCTCGGTGAATCCCGACGGACGATTTACGCTGCTCCTGGGATCGACGCGACCCGAGGGATTGCCGCTGGATCTGTTCGCCTCCGGCGAGCCGCGGTGGCTCGCGATCCACGTCGAGCGTCCGGGAGAAAGCGAGCCGGGGCGCATACGCCTCCTGCTCTTGAACCCCGTCACCACCTCGCCGGCCGCGGCAAATACCGCCGACAGTGCTGGGTCCCCTCTGAGCTGGACCAAGGGAGACTTCAAAATTCAAGTGTTCGGGGCAATCAGACTGGACGCCATGTACAACACCGCGCGTGTCCAGGGTCCCGGTCTTCCGGCTTTTCTGTTTCCGGAGTTTGTCGGCGGATTTACGCAGTCCACCATCGCTATGAACGCTCGGAATTCGTCGGTAGGCGTGCTCTTCACTGGACCCGATATCGGGAAATTCCATTCCGGAGGGAGGCTGTCGGCGGTGTTTTTCGACAACACCAATGTTTTTGCCGACCGGAATGGTTTTCTACTGACGAGCGCGTACGGCGAGTTGTTCAACGATAAGTGGAGGTTCGCCGCGGGTCTGCAATTGGATATCCTCGCTCCGCTCTTGCCGACGGTTCTGACTTTCTCCGCCGATGGTGCGCCCATCGGTGACAGCATCAAAGGCCAAATCCGGGTGGAGCGTTACCTGAAGTTGGGCAGCGAATCTCAAGTGACTTTGCAGGGGGGAGTAAGCGAGCCGCTCAATTCCGCCAGCACTCCGGACATCAGTCTGGACGAGGATAACGGTTGGCCGAACGTGGAAGGACGCGTGGTTTTTGGTGTGGGAAAGCCGGCGCCCATCGGCATCGGCCTGCTGACGCCGCGTCCCTTGGAGGTCGCGGTCTCAGGCGTGGTAGGCCAGCTTCGCAGGACCGCCCCTCCAGACGACCCTCCGCGACGGGTGGTTTCTGACGTGTGGGGCGTCGCCGTCGACACTCAAGGCAACTTCAACGGCCTTGTCGGATTCAAGGGTGAAGCGTACACCGGGCAGGGACTCGGACAAATGACTGGCGGCATTCTTCAATCACTCGATGCCGTGACCTGGAAGGCGATCCGCTCCACGGGCGGCTGGGTCGAGGGATTCGTCTACCTGAAGCCAAACCTGCACAGTCACACCGGTATGTTTATCGACGATGTCAACGACGACGACCTCACCGCCATCCCCCAGAGCCTCTTCGGGCGGACCTACAACAGCGCGATCTGGAGCAATGTGCTCTGGGATGTGACAAAGAATTACCGCATCGCGTTCGAGGCTACCCATCGTCGAACCGAGTACAAGGAACCAACCAACCTGCCCAACCACGGATTCGGTTTCCATACCCAGTTCGCATGGACCTTCTAGTGCCGTTTCGAGCGTGCCTGTGACGAGGGCCCAATCATGGAATGCCAGGACGCCACGGCGCACATTGCGGATTATCGAGCGGGATCTCTGCCGGTGGAGGAGGTCGAGGCATTTCTCACCCATGCGGCGGCCTGCGCCGCGTGCCGCGACAGGCTGATGGCCGCTGACGAGACGTCAGCTGATGAGCTGCCTGCGATGGGTCAGCGAAACAGTCGCCCGCTTTTGAGATGCGCCACGTGCCATTTCCCCGGGCAGTCGTGTTCCTGGATTTGCCGTCACCGGTTCACTGCTGATTGAGCCGTCCTACGTTCGGCTATACTGGCCGCCCGTTCGCGTTCACTGGATTCGTTGACACGTCACAAAAAGGAAAACTCGATGATTGATTCCGAGCGTACTGCAGCGCCCGCCTTGCCGGCCCACGTACAGCTGATTCAGATGTGCGCAGGCGCGTGGGTATCGGCGGCCGTTTACGCGGCGGCCAAACTCGGTCTTGCCGACCACCTGGCGGCCGGACCTCGAAGTGCGTCCGACCTGGCGCCAGCGACCGGCACGCACGCACCGACGTTGCACCGGTTCATGCGCACGCTCGCCGGACTCGGCATCCTCACCGAAGGGGACGATCAGCGATTCGGCCTCACTCCGCTGGGTGAAGCGCTGAAAGACGGCGCGCCTGGCTCCGCGCGTTCCACGCTCATCGCCTTTGGCGGACCAGCATTCTGGCGCAGCTTTGAGGAGATTCTGTATTCCCTGGAAACGGGGAAGCCCGCCTTCGACAAAGTGTGGGGAATGCCGGTGTTCGATTACTTTGCGCAGCATCCCGATGCCGCGTCGCACTTCAGCGAATCGATGGTGGGCTTTCACGGATCCGAACCGCCGACCGTCGCGGAAGCCTACGACTTCTCGGGCGTACAGACGGTCGTGGACGTCGGAGGCGCGACCGGAAACATGCTGGCTGCGCTCCTGTCGCGCCATCCGGGTCTGCGCGGAGTGCTCTTCGACCTTCCGCACGTCGTGCGCGACGCACCGGCCCTGTTGAAGGCGCGTGGTGTGGAGGAGCGGGTCACGATCGAGACCGGGAGTTTCTTCGAGCGGGTGCCGGCGGGTGGGGATGCCTATGTGCTATCGCACATCATTCACGACTGGAGCGAATCGCAATGCCTGACGATTCTCAAGCACTGTCGCGACGCGATGCGTCCTGATAGTCGGCTGCTGATCGTCGAAACGGTACTGCCCGAGGGCGATACTCCGCACCAGGGCAAGCTTCAGGATCTCGTCATGTTGGTGATTCCCGGAGGGCAGGAGCGCACCGAAGCGGAGTACGCGTCGCTCTTCGCCAAGGCCGGGTTCCGGTTGAATCGAGTGGTGCCGACGACGTCGGTTGTCAGTATCGTCGAAGGCGTTCCGGCCTGACTTCTCTCACCACCATCCCTCTCGTGATATTGAGAATCAGGCGGTCGAGCGTCGTCACGTCGGGTGTGTCGAGCAACGTTGCCACCGCCGAGCGCAGGAACGGCTCGTCGGAATCGCTCAGCCGGAACAACGCACCGGTGTCTTGATCCCAGCGGAGAGCGATGACCGGCGGGCGAGCCGGGTTCTCCAGCCATGTCCGCAAAGTACGCCTGGTGTACGGTTCCCAATAGTTTGCTGCGCAGCAGTGAATCGACGAGTGGGAAATAACCAGCACGCGATTCGGAAGATCTTCGCGCGTAAACGGCGGCCGCAGCGCAAACGGTAGAGCAAAATTCCAGCTTCGTGGCGGCGGATCGACAAGGACGAGCGAACCGCGCGGCATTGAAATGGTTTCGTGTTCGAGATCCTGCACGATGCGGTGAGACACTTCGGAACGGATGCCCCAGAGTCGCACCTCTGCGCGCAGCTGGGCCCCATACACCACGAGGACCGCTGTGGCGAAGACGCCACCGGCCGCCTTGGTCGTCCAGCCAAGCGGACCCACACGGGCGTGCCAGAAGGCGCCGAGCGCAATGCCCAGGAACAGCGCCCAACCGACTGACGCCAGATACATGTGACGAGGCGAGCCGTACCCGGCGACGAGGGTGGGCGCGAAGCCGAGCGCGATCCAGACGACAAGAAAATACAGCGCGGGTCGAATCATCGCGCGCGTATAGTCCCGCGCAAGCGCTGCCACGGCGCCAACGATCGCGGCCGCAGCGCCCACGCGAACGAGGGCGTTCAGGTCCGAGAGAGCGACGCCCGCCTCGCCGAACACCATCCGCTTGAGGTGAATCGAAAGGTTGTCCAGGAACAGGTTGAAACGCACCTCGTTGAGGCTGCTTTCGCGCGCGACTTCGCCGAAGAGCGCATAGCGCAGCGCGAGATACCCGGCCGTCAGCAGCACGAACGGCACGTAAGGGCGAATCCAGTTCCATGACGGACGTACCGGATGTTTCGCCGACGATGGCGTCGTAGAGGATGAGCGTGGCCGGCAGAGTGACGGCGTTCTGTTTCGTGAACAACGCGACAAAACACGCGATCACCGACCAGATGTAAAGCGATGCCCGGGCACCTGCGCGCCAGCGCTCATACAAAAAAAATGACAGCAGGTAGAAGCACGCCGGCATCGAATCGACGCGCCCGGTGACCCAGGCGACCGACTCGGACTGCATTGGCAGAATCGCAAACACCACCGCCGCGAACGCCGCCGGACCAAGGGACAAGCCGGCCGCGGTCTGGCCGATCCGAAGGACGAGCAACGCATTGATCGCATGAAAGCCGATGTTGATGACGTGATTGGCGACCGGAGAGCCGGCGCCGGGCAGCGCCGCGACCTGATAGGTCACCGCCGGAAAGGGGCGGATCTCGTCAGGAGGATCGCCCCAGATGTCGTCCATCCAGGGGCTGGTGAACCACCGTGGAAAATATCCGGCCGGCTTGGCCGCCAGCAGCGAGACGACCCCGAAGTCGTCCTGCACGAAGTAGTCGTCGAGAGTGGGAAGATACGGAAGAACCGCAGCCAGAATGACGCAAAAGGCGGCAAGCCGTCGGCGAGTGATCAACTGAGGCGATGTCTCACGACGAGCCCGATCATCCGCGTGCCCGTGCGGAGCGTTCCTTTGAAAGTGCCGGTGATCTTCGACTCTCCCACTCTCCCGCGATAGTTCACCGGGACTTCGATCACGCGCAGCCCGCCCTTCAGCGCGAGGATCACCATCTCCGGCAGGAAGTGCGATCCGCCGACAGTGAACCGGTCGGCAATCTGCGCGAGCGCAGACTTCCGGATCAGCCGTAGCGTGCACCCGCAATCGGTCAGCGACGGCCCGTCATGGAGAAGCTGGAGGAGCTTCGCCACCGCCCAGTTGCCGACCCGGAGAAACCAGCCCATGTTGGCCTGCTCCCAAATCAACTCCCGGGTCGTCCGTGTTCCGCACACCATGTCGAAGTCATCCGAATATGCAAGCAGCTTCAGGATGTCCCGCCCAACGAACGTCCCATCCGGTTCGGCGAGGATCACGAGGTCGCCGGTCGCCTCACGAAGTCCGCGGCGAAGCGCGTAGCCGTAACCCTGCCGCGACTCCGCCACGATTCGCGCCGGCGTCATCGCAGCCTCCTCGGCGGTCCGGTCGCGCGAGTTGTTGTCGACGACGATGACTTCGTCGACGATGCCCGCAACGAAGAACTCGCCGACCGCCGTGCGAATGTGCAATTCCTCGTTGTATGCGGGAAGCACGACGGTCACCCGTTTGTCACCGTACATGCGCCGGCTTCTCGTTCTGAGGCCGCTGAGCAATAACGAGCATCTGCCCTGCCGCTGGTTTGAACGGCGACAGCAGGTAGGCCTTGACGAGCCACGCCGTCACCGGGAAACGGGTGCCTTGCATGGAGTAGGGAAGAAATCGGGGCTCGACCCTCAGGATATCGAAGCCGGCTGCACGCAGCAATGCCGGGAGCGAGACGTCGGTGAAGATCGCTCGGTGTGTGTAGTCGTCGAAATACGAGCGCCACGCGTAGCGGAAGTTTGGCTGAATGACGATCAGCCTGCCTCCCGGCCGGAGCAGCCGTGTGATGGTGTCGACGACCGTTGCCGCGGCGTCCGGAGAGAAATGTTCCAGCAGGTTCGAGGCCAGCACGACGTCGAACGATTCGTCGAAGAGCGACGGCAGGCCTTCTGCGATGTCGACGACAAGCGCCTCTACGCCCGGCCCCGCGTGTGCCGGCAGCTCGGACCACAGGTCAACAGCAATGCGGCGGGCGGCCTCGACGTTATTTATCCAGTAGCAATAGCCGGCCCCCAGCTCGAGGACGTGTGAATCCTTTCGCACGTTGGGCGCCAGGTGGCGCGCAATCGCTTTCCACACCACTTCGCGCTTCGGATCGTGTACCAGGTGTGCGCGATGATACGACGTCATGCGCCGAGCCATCCCGGCGGCAGGTTCTTCGCGATCTCGATGCCTTCGAAGGGCGAGCCGACGCGTGCGCCGTGCTGACGCACCCACGCCGCCGTGGAGCGGAGCCCCTCGCGTAACGGCGTCACCGCCCGCGATCCGAAGACGCGGCGCACCTCGCTATGGTCGGCGTAGATGTGGCGGACTTCGTGCCGCGCGGGAAGGTTAGCCACGTCCGCGCGCACGTCCATGGCGGCGGCGACCAGCGTCGCCAGTTCGTTGAGCGAGCAGGGCTCGTCGGCGCCGATATTGAACACCTGGTTCCGCGCCTCGGGGAGGTCGATCGCCTCCGCGATCAATGGCGCAACGTCGTCGACGTAGCTGAACGCCCGCGTCTGCGTGCCGTCGCCGAAGATCGTCATGGGCCGTCCCTGGAGCAGCTGATTCATGAAAATGCCCACCACGTTGCGATAGCGGTCGCCGATGTTCTGGCGGGGACCAAACACATTGTGCGGGCGAAAAATCACGTAGTCGAGGCCGAACAGCTCGTGACAGGCTCGCAGGTCGAGCTCGACCGCGTATTTGGCGATGCCGTACGGGTCTTCCGGCTGCGGAGCCGTCGCCTCGATCACCGGCAGCTCGGGCGTCGAGCCGTAGACGGCGATCGAGGACGTGAAGACGACCATGCGGACGCCGCAATTGACCGACGCGTTCAGCACATTGACGCTGCCGATGACGTTGTTCGTGTAGTTGAAGCGTCGAATGAAGTGGCTGAGTCCTTCAGCCGCGTAGGCAGCCAGATGGTAGACGTGCGTGAACCGGCCCTTGGCGAACACCGCGTCCACCAGTGCGGCGTCGACGACGCTGCCGTGGACGAAATCCGCGGCGGCCGGGACGTTTTCCCGAAAACCGCCGCTCAGGTCGTCGAGAACGGTGACGTCATGCGCGCGCCGAATGAGGGCGTCCGCGACATGCGAACCGAGAAACCCCGCGCCACCGGTGACAAGTACCCGCCCCATCGAGGGTGGGCAGCTTATCAGATCGCGCTCACGGCCTCCATCGGCGCTGCGGTGGGCACCGGTTCGCGACGCTCGTGGCGCTTCGCCATGTAGTAGAGGACGGGCACGGCCATGCGCGAGAGCAGGAGCGACGCCACCTCACCGGCCATCAGCGAGATCGCCAGGCCCTGGAAAATCGGGTCGAACAGGATGACCCCGGCGCCGACGATCATGGCGGCGGCGGTGAGGGCCATGGGGCGGAACCGCACGGCGCCGGCGTCGACGACGGCCTGCTCGAGGGGAAGACCCTCGCGCAACCGCAGCTCGATGAAGTCCACCAGGATGATCGAATTGCGCACCACGATGCCTGCACCGGCGATGAAGCCGATCATCGACGTGGCCGTGAAGAACGCGCCCATCGCGGCGTGCGCCGGCAGGACGCCAACCAGCGAGAACGGGATGGCGGCCATGATCAGCAGGGGCGTCTTGAACGACTGGAACCAGCCGACCACCAGCACGTAGATGAGCACGAGCACGGCCGCGAACGCGAGGCCGAGGTCGCGGAACACCTCGATCGTGAGGTGCCACTCGCCGTCCCATTTCATCGCGTAGCGCGAGGTGTCGAACGGCTGGACCGCGTTGAAGACCTCGAGCCCATAACCCTCGGGCAGCGACAGCCGCCCGATCGACTTGTTCATCTGGAGGATGGCGTAGACCGGGCTCCCGTTCTTTCCTGCCAGGTCGCCGGTGACGTAGGTCACCGCCTGCAGATTCTTGTGATACAGGCTTGCCCCTTCCTGCGTGGTCACGGCGCTCGTGAGCTCGCCCACGGCAACCGGCCTGGTGCCGCGAAGCCGGATCGACTGGACGGCCTCGAGACTGCGATCGTCGCGGGGGAGGCGGATCACGATCGGCACGTCCTCGCGCGCCCGTTCGTCGTGCAGCAGGCCCGCCGATTCTCCCGAGCCGGCCATCCGCACGACCGCCGCCACTGCCGCCGGCGAGAGGCCTGCAGCCGCGGCTTTTTCGCCATCGACGGCGAGCGTGATCTTCGCGTGCGGGGCTTCGACGTACCAGTCGGTATCGACCACGCCGGGGGTCTGCTCGAAGATCGACTTGATCTGCGCGGCCACCGCCATCCGCCGCGCCGGATCCGGTCCATAGACTTCAGCGACGAGGGTCTGCAGCACGGGCGGGCCCGGTGGCACTTCCGCCACCTGGATGGTCGCGCCGAATTGTTTCGCGATCGGCATCAGCCGCTCGCGCACGCGTCCGGCCACCTCGTGGCTCTGCGCCGAGCGTTCGCCCTTCGGCACGAGGTTCACCTGCAGATCGGCGAGGTGCGGAGCGCGCCTCAGAAAGTAGTGCCGCACGAGGCCGTTGAAGTTGTAGGGCGCCGACACGCCCACGTACTGCTGGACGTTGACGACCGTCTCATCGTCCAGGGTGGCCGACGCCAGTGCCGACGCGACCCGCGCCGTCGTCTCGAGCGCCGTGCCCTCGGGCATGTCGATCATGACCTGGAACTCGCTCTTGTTGTCGAACGGCATCATCTTCATCGTCACCAGTTCGAGCGGGACCAGCGCGACGGCCGCCAGCAGCAAGACCGCCACGCCCGCCAGGAAGATCGCGCGCCTCCTGCCGCTGGCGATGAGCGGTCCCATCACGCGGCGATAGAGCCGCGTGAGGAGATCTTCTTCGCCGTGATCGTGATGCGCGGAGGGCTTGAGCAGCCGGACCGCGGCCCACGGCGTCACGACGAAGGCGACCACCAGCGAGAAGACCATCGCCGCCGACGCGCCCACCGGAATCGGCCGCAGGTAGGGCCCCGACAATCCGCGGACGAACGCCATCGGCAGGATCGCCGCCACCACCGCGAGGGTCGCGAGGATCGTGGGGTTGCCCACTTCGTCAACGGCGCGAATCGCGATCGCGGTCAGCCCGCCCCGCTCCTCGCCGCTCATCCGCGCCTGGCGGACGATGTTCTCCACCACGACGATCGCATCGTCCACCAGGATGCCGATGGAGAAGATCAGCGCGAAGAGCGTGATGCGGTTCAGGGTGTAGCCATAGAGATAGAACATGAAGAGCGTGAGCGCGAGCGTGACCGGAATCGCGATCAGCACGACGGCCGCCTCGCGCCGGCCGAGGACCAGCCAGATCAGCGCCGAGACCGAGAGGACGGAGAGCAGCATGTGCCACAGCAGTTCGTTGCTCTTGTCGGCGGCGGTCTCACCATAGTCACGGGTGATGGTGAGATGCACGTCCGCCGGCACGAGCGATCCCTTGAGCGTGTCGAGCTTCTCGGCGACGCGGTGGGCGACGTCGGTGGCGTTGGTGCCCTTCCGCTTGGCGACGGCGATGGTGACGGCCGGTTGCGCGCCGGACGTCTTCGACTGGAAGGTGACATACGACGTGGGCTCGGCGTCGCCGTCCACCACTTCCGCCACGTCGCGCACAAACACGGGACGCCCGCTTCCGGAGGTCACGACGGTGTTGCGCAGTTCATCGGCTGTGCGCAGGCGGCTCCCCGCCTCGAGACCTGTCACCACACCGCCCGCGACGGGGCCCGACGCGGTACCGCGCACGTTGGTGCGTGCGATCGCCTGCTGAACCGAGAGCGGATCGAGATCGTAGGCCGACAGCCTCGCGGGGTCGATGTCCACGCGCACCTGCCGTGGGCGCCCGCCGATGATGGTCACCTCCGACACGTCGTTGACTTCAGCGATGGCATCTCGCAGTTGGACGGCGAGCGATCGCAGCTGATCGTCCGCGTAACGCGCCGACCACACCGTGACGGCAAGGATCGGCACATCGTCGATCGAGCGCGGCTTGACGATGGGCCCGATGACGCCGGGCGGGATGCGATCCGCATTCGCGGCCAGTTTCTGATTGAGGCGAACGAGCGCGGCTTCCTGCGGCTCGTCCACCGTGAAGCGGACGACGACCATCGACTGTCCGGGACTCGAGGTCGAGTAGACGTATTCCACGCCGGGCACTTCCCAGAGCAGCTGCTCCAGCGGACGCGTGACCCGCTGTTCAACATCCGCCGGTGTCGCCCCCGGCATCTCGACGAACACGTCGACCATCGGCACGATGATCTGCGGTTCCTCTTCGCGCGGCAGCGCCACCACCGCCAGGGCGCCAAGCGCCATCGAGGCCAGGATGAAGAGCGGCGTCAGCTTGGAGTGGATGAACGCCGCGGCCATCCGGCCGGCGGCGCCGTGAGTCCTGGCCATTACCGGCCTCCCACGCTGACGCGGCGTCCGTCGGTGACGCCGGCCGGCGGCGAAAGAATCACCACCTCCGATTCCGTCAGGCCTGCCAGTACCTCGGACTCGCTGAGGTTGACGAGACGCACGCGCGCCACGCCCTTGTCGACCACGAACACCGAGGTGAGCTGTCCGCGGCGCACGATCGCCGACGATGGAATGGTCAGCGCGCGTCGCGGCGTCCCGCCAAATCGCGCCTTGCCGAATTCGCCGGATCGAAGGCCACGTGCATCGGGCAACGCGATCTTGACGAGAAACGCGCGCGCATCCGCATCCACCGCCCGGCTGACCTCGACCACCGTGCCCGCGATCGAGGTGGTCCGCGTCCCGAGGAAGACCGGGACGCTGTCGCCGTTTCGAATCTGGCCGATGCGTGATTCGTCCACGCGGACCTCGAGGCGGAATTCGCGAGTGTCTTCCAGGCGGAGAAGCGGCATGCCTGGTGACGCCATGTTTCCGGGCTCGACCATCTTCCCGGTGACCATGCCGTCGAAGGGCGCGGCAATCCTGGTGAAGGAGTCGGTGGTGCTCGCCTGGTCGCCGGCGGCCCGGGCGCTCTCGACCGCCGACGCGGCCTGCAATGCCCGCGCGGACGCACCGGCGACGCGCGCTTCGGCGCTCCGCAGCGTCGCCGTGGCGTCATCGAGCTCCTGCGCGGTGGCGGACCGCCTGGCCTGCAGGCCGGCGATGCGATCGTGGGACGCGCGTGCGAGGGCCAGGCCAGCTGCCGCGGCCTGGAGCTCGGCTGCGGCCGCCTTCGACCCCTGTTCGGCGGCAAGGGCCGCTGCGCGCGCGGCACGGGCGCCGGCGGCGAGATCGTCGCCGTCGAGCACGATGAGCGTCTGGCCTTCGCGGACCCGATCGCCTGGCGACACGCGGACCTCGCGCACCGGCGCCAGGATGCGCGCCGTGATCGTGGCCGTGGTGCGAGCCTGCACCACGCCGCCCGAATCGATCGCGCTGGCCACGTCGGTCATCGCAACCTGGGCGATGGTGACGGCGATGGGCTCTGCCGCGTCGGCCGGAGCGGCGGCGGCCTGGCGAGCCGAGCATCCGGCCAGCGCCGCGCTCATCAAGAGTGCCGCCGCAACGGCCGCAATGATGACGTGATGACTCGCGGTGATCTGTTTCATGGCCTTCCTATCGCTCGTTGCAGGGTCGCTGTCGCAGTGAGCACATTCACGCGCGCAGCGATCTGTTGGGCATCGGCCTGCTGCACGGCGTCGGCCGCGCGCAGCAGCATGGCCGCATCCGTGAGGCCGCTCTCATAGCGGTCCCGGATGATGCGGCGGCTCTCTCGTGCCTGATCGGCGGCCGCCCGTCCAACCGCTTCGCTCGCCCGCGCGGCCTCGAGCCGGGCGATCGCGATCTGCACATCGAGCCGCGCCATGGTCTCGGCTTTGCCCTTTTCGATCGCTCGACGCCTCGCCTGCTCGCGCGCTTCAGCGAGCCGGGCCTTGTCGGCAAAACCATGGAACACGTTGATCCGGGCGACCGCGCCAGCCACCCAGCTCGACGACCGCGAATTCCAGGCGCCGCCGTTCAGTTCCCACCCGCCCTGCGCGGCCACTTGCGGCAGAAACGCCGCCTGCGCCGCGTCCACCGCGGCGGCCGCCAGCTGTTCCTGCTGCATGGCGAGTGCGACTTCGGGCCGGTTCTTCACTGCTTCCTCTTCGAGGCCTGCGGGATTGGTGATGTCGATGGCGATCGCCGGTGGCGTGAGATCGAGCGAGAACATCGTGCTCAAGGGCTCGCCCATCAACTGATTCAGCCGGGCGCGCGCGATGCGTTCGTCCGACGTCGCCTGCACCTGCTGTTCGAGCGTGCGTGCCAGGTAGACGTCCAGCTGCAGGACATCCGCGTCGGTCACCCGGCCGGCGTCGCGGCGGTTGCCGGCCAGCTCGCGGTCTGCCCGCGCGGTCTCGACCGCGGCCGCTGCCGAACGAACCGTCGCGGCAGCGATGAGGACGCGGCCAAACGCGTCAGTCACCGCCGCCGTCAGGTCATGGTCGACGAGTCGCTTGCCGGTGGCCGCCATGTCCCGCCCGATCGACGCGGCCCGGACGTTCGCCGAGGTGGTGCGATCGAACAGCGACTGCTCAACGGAGAATGCCGTGCGGAAGTTGTCCGTGGCAGCGGGGTGATTGAGCGCATCAAGGGCGAAGTCGGCCGCGGTGAACTGCCGCTGCGCAAGACAGCGAACTGAACACGAACACCGGGTGGTTGCCGCGCTGCCAGGACTCCGCGACGTCCACCTTTGGGAAGTAGCCGCCGCGAGCCTGTGTGACGCGTTCGGCCGCTTCCCGCTCGGCTGCCGCCGCCGATCCGGCGTCGGGGTTGTGGGCCTTGGCGCGCGCAATCGCCTCCGACAGCGAAAGCGGCGACTGCGCGGACGCCGGCAGGGCCACAAGCAGGGTGGCAAAGAGAATGACGGTGCGCCAGGTGAACGACGCGCGCGCGATTGATGTGTCAGTCATGACGGCTCCGCTACGCTCCTGCGTGGCGCGCGGCGTCCGTCCGGATGGGTCGCGGGCGCCACGCCGGAACCAGCATGGGGACTCGTCGGCGATAGACGGCGTACTCGGGATGCGCGTCCATCAGGTCTCGTTCTTCGAGCTGAATGGCCACGAGGATGTACGCCGTGGTCACGGCCGCAAAGAGCAGGTGCGTGAGCGTCATCGTGGGTGTGCTCCAGAACGCCAACAGCCAACCCACATACAGCGGGTGCCGCACGATGCGGTAGAGGATCGGAGTCACGAACGTGCAACGGTTCCTGCGGTAGTCCCCGGAAGTGCCGCCACGTTTGTCGGAGACCGAACAAGTCGAAGTGGTTGATGACGAAGGTGGCCGCGAGGACGAGCGCCCAGCCGACGCCGAAGCCGCCATAGAGCAAGGCGCGTCCAACCGGGTGCTCGACCTCCCACACCATGCCGCCCAGCGGCTGCCACTGCCAGAAGAGCAGGATCAAGCGCCAGGCTGCTGGCCAGGACGTAGGTGCTGCGCTCGGCGGCCGGCGACACGACGCTCGTGAGGAGCCGCTTGAAGGCCGGGCGGGCCATGACGCTGTGCTGCACGGCGAAGAGCGCCAGCAGGCCCATGTCGACAAGGAGTGCCGTGCCCAGCGGTCCTGTGGGCCCGGAGTCGAGGGACTTAGGCACCAGGACGTTGCCCAGGAATCCGATGGCATAGAGAAACGTCAGGAAGAAAACCGCGTAGCTGCAAACGCCGTAGATCAACGTGATGATTCTGCCCATGGCTGTGTCTGCTCCTCGTGAGCGCTCGTTGGGTACGGTCCGTCGAGCGATGGAGCCAGTCTGCCGATCCGGAGCGCCCGCGAGCCATGCTCGAGCGGCCGAAGTTCTTGCTCGCCTGCGGGGTGGCGTTAGAATGCATGGCGCCAACCCCGAAAAACTTTGCCGGGAGTCCGACCAGAGCCAATCAGATGGATGCGTTCTCCGAAGTGCTGAGCGGCGTGAAGCTGAAGGGCGCGCTCTTCTTCAGCGCGGAATTCTCGGCGCCGTGGGCGCTCGCGACGCCGGCTTCGAAGGCGCTGGCGTCAGCGCTGGCGCCCGGTGCGCCCCATCTCGTGGTCTACCACCTCGTGGTCGACGGCGTGGCCCGCGCGGCGTTGCCAGACGGACGCACCTTGACGCTCGAGCCCGGCGATATCGTCGTGTTTCCCCACGGTGATCCCCATGAGCTGAGCAGCGCGTCCGGGGCACAGCACGTGGACGACGCCTCGCTGATGAAGAAGATCGTGAGCCGCGATCTGACACCGATGCGCAGCGGTGGCGGTGGCGACAGCACGCGCTTCGTCTGCGGTTACATGGCGTGCGACCCGCTGCTGTGCGCACCGATCCTTGGGGGCCTACCCTCCATGTTCAAGGTGAACGTGCGGACCGACCGCGCGGGGCACTGGCTGGAAGGCTCGCTGTTGCTCCTCGTCGACGAGGCGTCGTCGAATCGTGCCGGCAGCGATGCGATGCTGGCCAAGGTGTCCGAGGCCCTGTTCGTGGATATGCTTCGCCGCTATGTGGCGGGACTGCCGGAGCACCAGACGGGTTGGCTCGCCGGCGCTCGCGATCCCATCGTCAGCAAGAGTCTCGCAATGTTGCATAGCCGCGTCGACCATCCGTGGACGATCGCCGAGTTGGCCGAGGCCGTCGGCGTATCGCGAACGGCCCTCGTCGATCGATTCGCCAAGTATCTGTCAGAGCCGCCGATGGCGTACTTGACGCGATGGCGCCTGCAGCTCGCCGCGCAGGCGCTGACGACGACGCCGCGTGGCGTGGCCGACATCGCAGCCGAGGTGGGATACGAGTCCGAGGCGGCGTTCAACCGCGCCTTCAAGCGCCTGTTCGGCACGCCGCCCGCACGGTATCGGCGCGAGCACCGATCCACCGACAAAAAGACGCCGGTCAGGTGAGCCCGATCGCAGCAATGAGCCCCGCCAACACTCAGCAGACATTCTTGTCGGTTGAGACTTTCGCCCTCTCGCACTAACAATAGGGCTCGCGATGCGATTCGAGGACTATCAAACCGGCGCTTTTTTCGACGAGATGTTCGAGGTGGGCTCGAAGCCCCGGGCGGCTGCCAGGGCGCTGGTCCAGCTCATCGAGACGATGGTGGATGGGGAGCTGCAGCGGCGGCAGCAATCCGCCGAACGTGCGCTCCTGCACATGGGAATCACGTTCAACGTGTACGGCGACAGCGCCGGACCCGAGAGGATTTTTCCCTTCGATCTCGTCCCGCGCATCGTCGCGGCGGCAGAGTGGGACTGGATCGAGCGGGGCCTCAAACAACGCATCCGCGCGCTGAACCTGTTCATCGACGACATCTATCACGAACAATCGATCCTCAAGGATGGCGTCATCCCCGCCCACATCATCGGAACGGCCAGCAGCTTCCGCAAACAGTGCGTCAACATGACTCCGCCCGGAGGCGTCTGGTGCCACATCACCGGCACGGATCTCATCCGCGACCGGGACGGCCAGGTCTATGTGCTCGAAGACAACATGCGCTGCCCGTCGGGCGTATCGTACGTGCTTCAGAACCGCGTCGTCATGAAGCGCACGTTTCCCCAGGTATTCGAGTCCTCTCGCATCCGTCCGGTTGACGACTATCCAAGCCGGCTGCGCGACATGCTCGAGTCGCTGTCGCCCGCCGACCTCGAGTCGCCTCGCGTCGTCGTGCTGACCCCCGGGGTTCATAACTCCGCCTACTTCGAGCACTCCTTCCTGGCCCAGCAGATGGGCGTCGAGCTCGTCGAGGGGCGCGACCTCGTCGTGGCTGACGGCCTCGTCTGGATGAGCACGACCAAGGGATTCGAGCGCGTGGACGTCATCTACAGGCGGATCGACGACGACTTTCTCGACCCGAAGACATTCCGCCCCGATTCGGCCCTGGGCGTGCCCGGCCTGATGGATGTGTACCGCGCGGGACGGGTCGCGCTCGCCAACGCTCCTGGCACCGGCGTGGCCGACGACAAGGTCGTCTACGCCTATGTGCCCAAAATCGTGAAGTACTACCTGAACGAGGACATCATCATTCCCAACGTGCCGACGTTCATCTGCGCCGACGAGGACGATCGCCAACAGGTGCTGGCGCGCCTGCCCGAGCTGGTCGTGAAGGCGGCCAACGAATCCGGCGGCTACGGCATGCTCATGGGCCCGAGCTCGACCAGAGAAGAGCAGGCGGTGTTCGCAGATCGGATCAAATCCGATCCGCGCAACTACATCGCGCAACCGACGCTGTCGCTGTCGCGGGTGCCGACCCTCGTGGACGGCGTGTTCAAGGGACGGCACGTCGACTTGCGGCCGTACATCCTTTACGGCAAGGACATCTTCGTGCTGCCGGGCGGTCTGACGCGCGTCGCGCTGAAGGAAGGTTCGCTCGTCGTCAATTCGTCGCAGGGGGGCGGCAGCAAGGACACATGGGTGCTCGCCGACGATCCCACCGCGGGCGAGGGGACAGCGGCGAAGCGTCAGGTGCAGCAACAGAGCAGCGCCATCGCCGGAGCGCAATCCTAATGCTCGCGCGTGTGGCCGATTCGATCTACTGGATGAGCCGCTACGTCGAGCGCGCGGAGAACGTCGCGCGGTTCATCGAGGTGAATTTGAACCTGATGCTCGACCTGCCGGCCGGCTCGGCCCAGCAGTGGCAGCCGCTCGTGGCCACCACCGGCGACGCGGAAGAGTTCGCGAAGCGGTATGGTGCGGCGACCCAGCAGGACGTGATCCAGTTCCTCACCTTCGATCTGGACAACGAAAACTCGATCCGATCGTGCCTGCGGGCGGCGCGCGAAAACGCCCGATCGGTTCGCGAGATCATCTCATCGGAGATGTGGGAGCAGCTCAACGAGTTCTACCTGAAGGTGAATTCGGCAGCAGCCGGAAGCCGCACCGACCCGCAGGACCTGTTGCGATCGATCAAGCGGTCGGGCCACCTGTTCACGGGGGTGACCGATGCGACGATGACCCACAACGAAGGCTGGCACTTCTGCCAGCTTGGTTGCATGCTCGAGCGCGCCGACAAGACGTCGCGCATCCTCGACGTGAAATATTTCCTGCTGCTGCCGACCGCGTCCGACATCGGCACGACGTCCGACGACATCCAGTGGGCCGCCGTTCTACGCTCGGCCAGCGCTTTCGAGATGTACCGGAAGAGTCATGGGCGCATCGCGCCCGAACGCGTCGTGGAGTTTCTGCTGTTCGAGACGGAGTTCCCACGGGCCATCCAGTACTGCCTCGTGCGGGCGCGCGAGTCGGTGCACGCCATCTCGGGCACGCCGGCTGGGATGTTCCGGCATCCGGTCGAACGCCTGTTCGGAGAGCTCTGCTCCGAGCTTGCCTACGCCCGCGTCGAGGCCATCATCGCGGCGGGGCTGCACGAGTACCTCGACCGCCTGCAGACCCGAATCAATCAGATCGGCCACGAGATTTCCGACACGTTCTTCGCCGCGCGGGGCACGCCGGGCGTCCGCAAGAAAGCGCGTGGACGAAGGGCTGCCGCCCCGTTCATCGTGTAACGCTTGCGACGCCGGTCTCTTCGACGACGCTCACCTCGACATTCATGTTTCGGAACGCCGAAGTCGGACCCATGAACGTGCCGTGCAGCGGCAGCGCGTTTCGCTGCTCCCACGCCACCGCGACTCGAATGAGATTGCGATTTCCCGCGATGGAGTTGGTGGGGTCGAAATCGATCCATCCGGCACCCGGCAGATACGCTTGCATCCAGCCGTGCGTGTTTCCACCGCCAACGGAGGTGGTTCCGCTCACCTCTGGTACGAAGATGTAGCCGCTCACGAAACGTGCCGCGATGCCGACCGAACGAACGGCTTCCATCATGAGCACTGCGAAGTCGCGGCAGCTGCCGCTGCGGCGCCGAAGCGTCTCGCCAGGACTCTGCACACCCTTCTCGGTCCTGCGCAGATACTCGAAGTCTTCGTTGATGCGACGCGTCATCGAGTGCAGCAACGCCATCGTCGTGGTTCCGGACGACTTCAGGAATTGCGCCGTCCATGCATCGAGATCGCCGCCCGCATACTGACGCGCCAGGGCCTTGATGAGATCGGGCTGGTCGTCATCGGAATAGCGAAAAGGATAGCGCTGCGCGCCGACCTCGAGCTCGTAGTCCGGCAGCGTTGTCTCGATGTGCTCGATCGTGACCGTGCTGTCGAACCGAAGCTCCGTCGCCACCGTTTCGTCGAAGGTGACGATGGCCACCGAGTTGTCGAAGACGTCGTGAACCCAGCGAACGCCCGACGGGTGCGGCAGGATATCCAGCTTCGTGCTGAGGAGCCTGAGATCGTGACTCTCACGTGGCCGAAACATCATGCGATGTTCGCCAAATCTCACTGGCTGCGCATATCGATAGCTGGTGACGTGCCGCACTGTGAGAACACGCACCTGGTTTCGAGGGCTCACCTGGCCTCGCCGGCCCAGACCGTGAAATCCGCGAGAGTGGTGCGACCGAACGTGTTGCTGATCGCCACATCCGTCGCATCGCGTCCACGGGCGATCAGTACGCGGCCGATCCGCGGGACGTTGTTCCGCGCATCGAACGTGTGCCAGCGGCCTCCGATATAGGCCTCGAACCAGGCGGCAAAATCCATCGGACCGTACGGCGGCGGAGTGCCCATGTCGCCCAGATAGCCCGTGCAGTATCGAGCGGGAATGTTCATGCAGCGGCAGAATGCAATCGCCAGATGCGCGTAGTCGCGGCACACGCCTCTGCCTTCCTCGAGGGCCTCCCACGCCGTTCTCGTCGATCGCGCATCCTGGTAATTGAAGGTGATGTGGCGATGGACGTAGTCGCAGATGGCCTGGACGCGGCGGCCGCCGGTCGGCGATTGGCCGAACAGGTTCCACGCGATGTCGGTCAACCGATCGGTCTCGCAGTATCGGCTGCCGAGGAGGAAGACGAGCGCCTCTTCGGGAAGATCTTCCACCGGATGCTGGTGCTCCGACAGTGCGACCGGGTCGGGCTCGCCCGTGTCCATCAAGAGCGCAGTCGCCGAAAGCCGCAGGCGGCCCTGCGGCGCACGGATGCGTGTGCACCAGTTGCCGAAGCCATCCCTGTAGGACGTCACGGGAACGGACGGGTCCGTCATCATCTGGTCGGGAACGACGATGTCGTTGGCGCGCGAGTGATGGATGTTCAACATCAGCACCATCGGCGTCGGTTGTGGACAGTCGTAGGTCAGCTCGTAACCAACACGGAGCTGTATGGTCGCCGGAGATTTGCTCGCCGCGGGGAAGGCACTCATGTTTCTCTCTTTATTGCTGGGAAGCCGGTCGGTCCGGTTGGTGAGGCCGATGAAGGCCGAAAGCGATGTGCGAATCGCGGGAGAATCACGACTCGTCAAGACGAATCGTCACTTACAGCATGCGCTTGTTATCAGGAGACCGCAACGACAATCGTCAGGGAGCGAAAAACGCTCCTCCAACCGCCTCGATCTCTGAACCAAAATTCAGGAAAAGTTCAGACCTTCTGAGCGCACCGACTCCATAACATTGGACGGTGGAGCGTCCCATGGGCAGACTCATCAAAGGTCTAGCGCATGTCAGCGGACTTTTCGCTGCGACGGTGTGCCTTGCACAAACGCCCACACATGGCATTCAGGAGTTTACGAAGACCGCAACCTTTGTCGTGCCAGCGGGCGTATTGTCACTTACCGTCGAGCTGTGGGGCGCTGGTGGTGGCGGTGGTGGCGGAACGGTTGGTGGCCTCGGACCTGGAAGCGGGGGCGGCGGGGGCGGAAGTGGCGCGTATCTGAAGTCGGTGTTAGCAGTGCAATCCGGCCAGAGTTACACGGTTGAGGTTGGTCGCGGTGGCGCAGGCGGCAGCGGCGAATCAGTGAAGCCCTTCGGCTCTGGTGAGAGCGGCGGGGATTCGGCGATACGCCTCGATACCCAAGTGCTGTTGATCGCGCGCGGCGGCCGCGGCGGCATGGCATCGCGTTCGGGTGGTCGCGGTGGCGACGCCGCCGACATAGTGGATCAGTCGTCTGCAGTAACCCGACCTGGTAATCCTGGCGGCACCGGTCACATCGGCGGAAACCCAGAGTGGACGACGGTGAGCGGTGGCCAGGGCGGTGCGCCCGTTCGCGGCAGTGTGGACCCACGTGGCTCACACGGTGGTTCCGGCGGAGCCGGACGGCTTCTTAACGATGGCGGCGAAAGTGGAAGGAACGGCGCCGATGGTGCCGTCATCATCGCGTGGTAGTTCGTGCCGCGATGAGCAGGCCATTGAACGTGCTTCTCCTGCTGGCGGTCGCGGGATTTGGCATAACGCTCGGAACTCGATTGATCGCTCAAGGGCCTATCCGCCTCACGGCAACACCGCCGAAGATTGCCGCGCCTCATCCCGCTGCCAACACCCAGCAGGTCAAGGCGCAATATGTCGGGTCGTTGGCGTGTCAGCGCTGCCATGCCGCCACATTCGAGCGCTGGTCCCACACGCGAATGGCCAACGTCATTACGGACCCTAAGACCAGTCCGGACGTCGTCCTGGGCGACTTCACCAAGCCAAATCCGTTGGTGAACTTCCGGCTGGAGGATGTGGCGTGGGTGTATGGAACGAAATGGAAGCAGCGCTACTTCTTGCGAAGCGGCAACGACTACTATCCCGCGAGCGCGCAGTGGGATGTCACCAATAGAACGTGGCGGACGTATCACGTTCAACCGGACACCGAATGGTGGCTGCCGCACTACCCGTCCAAGCCTGGCGACAATTCGACGCGTCCGAGCGGTCCCTTGTGCGACGGCTGCCATTCGACCAACTACAACGTCCAGACCAAACAGGTGACCGAATGGAACGTCGGCTGTGAGCGATGCCACGGTCCCGGCAGCGAGCACGTGGCGCGTCCGAGTAAGGCCACCATCATTGATCCTTCGAGGTTGAACTATGTCGCGGCGAATGATGTGTGTTTGCAGTGCCACTCGCAAGGCCGCCCGACGAGCAATCCCCACTCTGGCCAGCATTACGATTGGCCAGTGGGATATCACGTTGGCCTCCAGCTCAAGGACTTCTGGACGCTCGAGGAACACCATCTCGGTGAGACGACATTCACGCACTATGCGGAAGGCACGGCGAAGAAGAATCGGATGCAGTCGAACGACTTCGTCGACAGCCTCATGTACCGCCGCGGCGTGACGTGCTTCAGTTGTCACGATGTGCACGGTACGAACCACAACGCCGATCTCATCAAGCCGCCGCAGCAATTGTGCCTGACATGCCATGGCGTGAATTCACCGAACGGACCGCGCGCTCCGAGCATTGAGGCACATACACGTCACGCAGCTGGCAGCAGAGGAAGCCAGTGCGTCGAATGTCACATGCCGAAGATCGAGCAGACCATCGCGGACGTGAACGTTCGAAGCCACAGCTTCAAGTTCATTACACCGTCCATGACGGAGCAGTACAAGATCCCAAACCCATGCACGACCTGCCACACATCTCAGTCGACTGCATGGGCGAAGGAGCAGTTGAAAAGTTGGCCAGACGTCTCGCCTTGGCGGGTGCAGTAGGGCCTTGACTCATGCGTGGGGCAGCGTAATTCGGAACGTGCTGCCGGGCGTGCTTGCCGGCCGCAACTCGAGGCGGCCTCCATTGGCCTGAACGGCCCAATACGCGATGGCGAGGCCGAGGCCGGCGCCACCACTCCGCCGCGTGCGTGCGCTTTCGACGCGATAGAAGCGATCGAATATCCGGTCGCGATGCTCCTCTGAGATACCAGGACCCTCGTCTTTCACATCGATGCAGGCACCGCCCTCAGCAGCTACCTGAATAACGATCTCGCTTTCGTCGGGACTGTATTTGATAGCGTTGTCGAGGAGATTGACGAGCGCTTGCGTCAACACGAGCCGATCGGCGGATGCAAATACCGGCGCGACGGCCTCGACTCGTACCATCTGTCGCTTTTCTTCGGCGAGCACGCAGAGGTCACTCACGACGCTCCGCGCGAGCTCAGCCAATTCAATCGGCTCCGGGTGCAAAGCGGCTTGACCGGCGTCCGCTCTCGACAACGTCAGCAGCGAATCGACGAGCTTGGTCAGGCGTTCGGCATCTTCCAGCATGCTGCCGATGATGTCGCGATACGCCGCGGGATCGTGCGGTTCACTGAGTCCCACCTCACCGACACTTCGGATGGCGGTGAGGGGAGTTCGAAGCTCATGCGAGGCATCGGCTGTGAACCGGCGCAACCGTTGGAACGAGGACTCGAGACGACCGAGTGTGTCGTTGAACACCGTCGCGAGCTGGCCGAGCTCGTCGCGAGGATTGTCGACGGGCAGCCGGTCGTGAAGGCGCTCGGCAGTGATCTGGTGGGCGTGCTCAGCCATCCGCTCGACGGGCTTCAGCGCTCGTTTGGCCATCCGCGCCCCGACGATCCCCGCTAACCCGATCGCAAACGGGGACGCGAATAACATCCCAAGCCCCAGTTCGCGCAACTCATGGCGCATCGGTTCCTCCGAGCGGGCCACACGTACGCCGTAGAGGACGCCATTGACACGAACAGTTCCAGTCATGCTGCGCAGCCGCTCGCCGCTCACGGCACTGACTGAATCGGTTCGATCGGCAGCTGTTGGCAGACTGGTCAATTCATCCAGCATGGCGCTTCCCGCGCGCGGCGTGCGGAATCGAATCGTCGCGGGCGCTTCCCAAATCTCCACCCATGGCTGATGTTCGTCATGCTCACGTGTCTGCCGTGGCCGCGCCAGGTCAACTCCTTCATCGGTAAGCTGAAAGGACTCTTTCGCAAACTGCAAATCTTCATACAGTCGATCGTTGAGATCGCGATTGAGCAGGTGATTCACAAAGACAAGGATGCCGAGTGAGTAAGCCAGCAACACCAACCCAACGGTACCGGCATACGACCATGCCAGCCGTGTCCTGACGCTCTGATGCCGCCACCACCGCGTCACAACTCTTCCTCTCGCAGGACAAACCCGACCCCGCGGACCGTGTGGATAAGCTTGACAGGAAAGTCCGAATCGATTTTCCGTCGCACTCGGGCGATATGCACATCGATGACGTTGTCGAGTGGCGTGCCGCGATGCAGCGCCTTCCACACGTCGCGAGCCAGCATTTCACGCGAGACAAGCTGACCCTGATGACGCATCAAGTATTCGAGGAGCTCGAACTCGCGCATGCGGAGATCGATCGCCTGGCCGGCGCGGGTCACCTTCCGCGTGACGACGTCCAGCTCGAGGTCAGCAAAGCGGAAACGAAGTAAATCCGGGCGGGCCCGTCGCAGCAGCACGCGTATGCGGGCCAGCAGCTCGGGAAAGGCAAACGGCTTTACCAAATAGTCGTCCGCTCCCTGGTCCAGGCCCGCAACACGATCATGTACCGTATCTCTTGCAGTCAGCATCAGGACGGGCACTTGCGATCCGGATGCTCTCAGCGTCTTCAGGATCTCGAACCCGTCTCGGCCCGGCAACATCACGTCAAGGATAATCAGATCGAACTGTTCGCTGCTGGCGCGAAAGAAGCCGTCTTCGCCGCTGGTCGCCGTTGTCACGTCATACAACTCGGCCTGAAGCCCCTGGGTCAGGGCGCGCGCAACCTTCGCCTCATCCTCGACAATCAGAATTCGCATCGCCGCCTAGGCCCAATCGTAGGGCATTCGAGGTCGTTCAATCGCTTCCTGACTCGGATTTCAGGGAGTTTTCAGTAAGCAGCGCGCCTGCCCTGAGATAACGTTAACAACGCTTGGCTGGCTCACTCGACATGGACAGACGCCGATGAAATACGCGATTGCTCTCGCTTCTCTTGTGCTGGCCGCCGCACCCGGGTATGCGCAGACATCGGCGTGTAAGTTCCTCTGTGAGCCGACGCTGCTCGTTGAGCCGACGATCACGTGGGAACGGGATGCGACAGTGTTCGAGACGATCTTTGCGCTCGATCTTTCGACGCCCGTGCCGCGTGTCGGGGTGACGCTCGAAGCCATTACGAAGCCATTCAGTGACGAGAACGATGTTGAACTCGAGTCCGAACTGAAGCTGTACTGGCTGGAGGGCGGGCAGACCGGCGGCTGGCTTTCCTCGCATTTCGACGTCGTCGATAAGTTCAGCCCCGCCAAGCGGTCAACCGACACACGCGCGTATACGCACAAGCTGAATTTCGAGTTGGACACGGCTCTCGCAGTATTCAGCCGGTTGCCCGAGAGCCATTGGCTGCGTGACGTTGAACTGGAAGGTTCCCTCGATTACGTGGCGACAGGTCTTCCGAAGGATGCTGGTCGCTGGTCCTTTTCACTCGTGTTCGTCATTCCGGTCGTCAAGGGACGGTAGAGGCATTATGAAATTCACACTGGGCTTTCTGGTGTTGGGCACAGCGCTCGCCGCGCAGGCGCCGTCGCGCCGCGTGATTGATTTCGAGTCCGACAAAGTGGGCCAGGCGCCCGCCGGATTCTCGTTTGGGCTGACAGGCAGCGGCCGACCAGGCGTGTGGATCGTGAAGCAGGACGAGGCAGCGGCTGAGCGTGGAAACGTCCTGGCACAAACCGACGCCGATCGCACCAGCTATCGGTTTCCGGTCGCCGTCCTCAACGACGTGACAGCCAAAGACGTCGACATCAGCCTGCGGTTCCGCCCCGTCAGCGGAGGTGTCGATCAGGCGGCCGGACTTGTCTGGCGTTATCAGGACGCGAACAACTACTACATCGTCCGCGCGAACGCGCTCGAAGGCAACGTCGTGCTCTACAAGGTGGAAAATGGCAAGCGTACGGATCTGCCGCTGAAGGGCACTGGGCGGACGTATGGCAAGAAAGCGAATGTTCCCAAAAACACCTGGAGTCAACTGGGTGTGACGGTGCGCGGGCCGCTGTTCACGGTGTCGCTCAATGGTCAGGGACTCTACGAAGTGGAAGACAGCACGTTCGCCGGCCCGGGCAAGGTAGGCGTGTGGACGAAGGCAGATTCCATCACATTTTTCGACGACCTGACAGTGGTGACGTGGTGAGGCCCCAGTTCGCCGGTGGTCTTGCGCTGTTGTTGATGGCGGGATGCGGAGGTCCGGGCAGTGACACCGACACGTCGGCGCCGCAGACCGTCACCGTTTATGTGTCGACGGATCGCGTCTTCTCCGAACCGATTCTCAGGATGTTCGAGCAGCGCACGGGCGTGGGCGTGAACGCGGTGTACGACACCGAGGAAACCAAATCGACAGGGTTGGCCAATCGACTGCTTGCTGAAAAAGACAATCCGCAGGCTGACGTATTCTGGTCCAACGAGCCGGTTCGGACGATCGTGCTCAAAGAACGCGGTGTGCTCCAGACCTATCAGTCTCCTGCCGCCGCCGAGATTCCGTCCATTTTCAAAGATCCGTCGGGCATGTGGACCGGCTTTTCCGCGCGCGTTCGGGTCATCGCCTACAACACCAGGATCGTGCCCGAGGCCGACGCGCCGAAGTCGGTGCTGGACCTCGCAGATCCAAAGTGGAAGGGACAGGTCGCCATGGCGGATCCGCGATTCGGGTCGACATCATTTCACGTGGCCGCGCTGTACGTCGCGCTCGGCAACCAGAAAGCGGACGACTTCTTCCATCGCTTACGAGCAAACGGCGTCAAGATCGTGTCAGGCAACTCCGTCGTCCGCGACATGGTGGTGAAGGGCGAAGTGAAAGTGGGGCTCACCGACACCGATGACGTGAATGTGGCCGTTCAACACGGCGCGCCGATCGCGATGGTGATGCCCGACAAGGATGGCATGGGCGTGCCTGTGATGCCGAACCTCGTGTCGATGATTGCGGGAGCACAGCACCCCGCTCAGGCGAGGCAGATGATCGACTACCTGTTGTCGCCCGACGTCGAGGCAATGCTGGCCAAATCTGAAGCCGTCCAGATTCCCCTGCGTCCATCCGTACCGGGCCCCGCGAATCTTCCGCGCATCGACACGTTCAAACCGATGACCGTCGATTACTATCAGGCCGCCGCCCGGGTCGAGGACGTCACCAAGCGTCTTCAGACGATCTTGGGCCTGTAGGCGCGCCTTGCGCCACGATGCCGACCGCACGCTGACGCTCGCTGCAGCCTGGGCGCTGTTCGCGCTGTGCTGTATCTCGCCAATCGTATGGATGCTGTTCGGCAGCGCCGGCTCCGGCTCGTTGTCAGCGGCCGCGTCTGGCCTTGCTGATGAGCGGCAGCGCTCGCTGATGGTGAACACGCTGGCGCTTGGCGCCGGCGCGATGATCGTCGCGCTTGCCGCCGGTGCGCCGATCGGGATCATCCTCGCGCGCTGCAATCCGCGGCGCGCATGGTTGGCGCGGCTGGTTTTCGCCGTGCCCCTGGTTCTGCCATCCTACGTGCTGGGTCTTGCCTGGGTCCTGCTCTTCGCTGCGTACACACCCTCATGGGTGTACAGCATGCCGGCAGCAGCGGCGGTGCTCGGCTTCTCGCTGTACCCGATCGTCATGCTGACCGCGGAAGCGGTGCTGCGAACCGTGCCAACAAGGTTGGAGGAGGCCGGGCAACTGGCAGCGTCTCCGACTCGCGTGTTCCTGAACATCACGTTGCCGCTCATGGCTCCCGGGTTATCGGCATCATTGCTCATCGTGTTTGTTCTCGCCATATCGGACTTCGCCGTGCCAGGGCTGCTTCGTGTGCGTGTGTACACGACGGAAGTGTTTACAGCCTTTGCCGCGCTTTACGACTTCAGGCGCGCGACGATCATGGCGCTGCCGTTGGCGGGTGTCGCAGCGCTGGCGTCAATCGGGGCTCTGTATTTCATCCGGCGACCGTTCACGGGCCGCGCCGATCGAGGGCAGTCGGGTCGCCGCTGGAACGACTCTGCACAGAAGAGTGCGGTGGCGTGCATGCTTGTCGCTGCAGTTGCGATCGTCGGTCTACCGCTCGCCTCTGTCGCGCTCGAAGCGCGACGAGGACGCGCGGCCTACGTCGATGCCGTCTCTATCGAAGCATTTCGTAACAGCGTCGTGTGGTCGGCGGCGGGCGCGTCGGTGGTCGTGCTGATTGGAACGGTGCTGGGCTATTGGCGCCGAAAGGCGGCGGCGCGAGCCGCTGCGATCGCCGAAGGGCTGTGGGTGACACTTTTCGCGATGCCCGCGACCATCACCGGCATCGGCGTGATCTCGTTGTGGAATCGAGAGGGTCCCCTCGGCGAGGTCTATCAGTCCAGCGGCATGGTCGTCATTGCTTACGTGTCGCGATTCCTGCCCATCGGCGCTCTGTTGTGCGCTGCGTTACTGAGGCGCATCCCGGCCGGCGTTGAAGAAGCCGCGAGCGTGAGCGGCGCGTCATGGTTGAGCACACTACTCAGAATCATCGTTCCAATGTCGCGCGGCGGACTGAGCGCTGTGTGGCTCGTCATGTTTGTTCTGATGTTCGGCGACGTTGTCCTTGCGATGCTCGTGTCGCCGCCTGGAGAGTCTAATCTCGCCGTCCGCGCCTACACCTTGATTGCCAACTCGCCGACGGGCGATGTTGCCCGGTTGGCCGTCGTCCAAATTGCGGTGACCCTGCTCCCTCTCATTGCACTGGCACTCATCGCGCGCCGGCAGGAACCGGCATGACGAACGGCGCCGCAGTCGTTATGAAATCCGTTGGGAAGCGGCTCGGGTCGAAGGATGTTCTACGCGATCTGTCGCTCGAAGTATCTCGAGGGGGCACTCTCGGTATTCTCGGGCCGAGCGGCTGCGGCAAGACAACCGTGTTGCGATTAGTTGCCGGCCTGGACGTTCCCGATGCGGGTGAAATATGGCTGGGGGATCAGCTTGCCTCATCTGCGAAGCGCCTGCATGTGCCCCCGCGGCACCGAAACATCGGGTTCGTGTTTCAAGACCTTGCCCTCTGGCCGCACCTGACCGTCTCGGGAAACCTTCTTTTTGTCCTCGAGTCGCGCGGGTGGCCCGCCACGACCCGCAAAGCGCGTATTGAAGAGATGCTCGCCATTGTTGGTATGAGCGATCGAGCACAGGAATATCCGAGCCATCTGTCGGGCGGCGAGCAGCAACGCGTAGCGTTGGCGCGGGCGCTGGCCGGTAAGCCGGATTTACTACTCCTCGACGAGCCGCTGTCGAGTCTCGATACCGATCTTCGCGTTGCTCTCCGCGAGGAGCTTGCGGCAATTCCGAAGACGCTCGGCGTGACCGTGATCTACGTCACGCACGATCGAACAGATGCAGCGGCGTTCGGAGGAGAACTTCTTCTGCTGGCATCGCGTTGACTGCGACCCGTGTTCATCTTCCCGCCGCGAGCCTCGCGTCGATATCGGCTTTCGACAGCCATCGCCCGTTGACCATGACGCCGGCGATTCGCGAACTGTTCGCGATGTTCGTCAGCGGGTTCGCCTCGAGCAGGACCAGGTCGGCTCGCTTGCCCGCGGTGACCGTTCCGACGCTCGCCTGCGTGCCGAAGTAGACCCCGACGTTGGCGGTCCCACTCTTCAGCGCCTCGTACGGCGTCAACCCGGCGGCAACGATTGCTCCGAGCTCGCGGTGCGCCGAGAACCCCGGGACGTTCCAGGTTTGCGGCGCGTCGGATCCCAACGCGAACGGGACGCCGCCGTCGTGCAGCGCCTTGATGAGCTTCCGGCGCAGCGCCAGCAATTTCTGGCGATCGGCCTGCGCATATTTCGCGGCAAACCCCTGCTTCTGGGCGATCCACTTGGTCAGCAGTCCCGGCTCCACGTACTTCATCTCGGGCCATTTCGCCATGGCCTGTGGATCTTCGTCGTTCAGCCAGTTGACGAGCAGGATCTCCGTGGGCACCTGCCACGTCCCGGCGGCGCGTGTCGCCTTGACGAGGGACGGGATGCGGCTCTCATCTGCCTGCGCCACCAGATTCACGCCGAAGATTTGCGAGCCGGCGGCGCCCGGCACCAGCGCCTCGACGTAACCGTCGAGGTGATCGATGCTTCGATACTTCGCCTCGAGCGCGCGCGTCAGCCCGACGGCCTCGGGCACGTGCCCGGCAAACGGAATCCTGAGCTCGTCGGCTTTGGCGGCCATCATGTCGAAGGCGTTGCGCGGAACGCCCGGATGAATCTTGAGCAGGTCGTAGCCGGCTTTCTGTTGCTCGATGACCATCGCGACCGCGGCGTCGGGCGTTTTCGCGCTGTTGTCGTTGAACGAGGGGCCCGACGTGTAAATGCGCGGGCCGAGGATTTCGCCCTTCGCCACCCGCTCCCGGTAGACAAGGTGTCGCGGATCGCCCAGCATGCCGCGGATCGTGGTCACGCCGTTGGCGACGTAGAGAAATAGCGTGCGCTCGACGTCGGCCTCCGGCGCCTTGCCGCCGGGAATGTGCGCGTGGAGCTCACCGAGTCCCGGCATGAGGTACTTGCCCTTGCCGTCGACCTTCACCGCTCCGGCCGGCACCTGCGCATTTCCCGAGGGAGCGATCGACGCAATCTTCCCGTCGGTGACAACGACGGTCTGGTCGGCGAGCACTCCTTCTTTATCCATTGGCAGCACGTTCACGCCGATGAACGCCGTGGCTGCCGCCTGCGCAAGCGGGCGGTCAGAGGGCGAAGTGTTCAACAGAATTGCCGCCATCGCGACGGCGATCAGGACTGATGCGGGATGTTTGGCAGTCAGAGCAGGCATACACGGATGGTACAACGTCGCGCTCTCTAAGAATCTAAGATCTAAGAACTAAGATCTAAGCAGCACAGTTGACCGTGTTCAGAGCGTAATCGCGTCAGATGTCGCTGCCTGCGGTGGGTGATGCTGGCGCCACCATTGAGCCGCCTCCTCCTCACCCCATGTCATCCCGTCAATCGCGTCGAGTGAGTGCGCCAGTTGTCGTGCATTCTGCGGTCGCTCTTCCGGCTTCTTGGCGAGGCAGGCCAGCACCAGGTGTTCGAGCATCGCCGGGATCGGAAGCTCGGTTCGCGCCGATGGCGACACCGGCATATCGTGCACATGCTGAGTGATCACGTTGAGCACCGTGTTTCCGGTAAACACCTGCTCACCGGTGAGCAGGTAGTACGCTACACAACCGAGCGCGTACAGATCGGCGCGCGCATCGACCGTGCCGCCAAGCGCCATTTCGGGCGCCATATAGGCCGGCGTACCCACAATCACGCCTTCCATCGTGGCCAGCGACTGCGCGGCGTTAACCGCAGCGGTCTTCACCAGACCGAAATCGAGCACCTTGACGAAGTCGTCTCGGCATCCGACCCGCCCGAGGTGAATGTTGGCGGGCTTGATGTCTCGATGCACGAGACCGCGTGCGTGCGCTTCTTCGAGTGAATCACAGACCTGGCGAAGGACATGAACCACGCGCGGCGCCGGCATCGGTCCGTGCTGCCGAACGAGCGAGTCGAGATCCATTCCGTCGAGAAACTCCATCACCAGATAGAGGGTCTGATCCTCGGTCACTCCGAAGTCGTAGAGATCCACGGTGTGCGCCGAGCGCAGGTGCGCCGCCGCCTCCGCCTCTCGCCGGAAACGCACGATTGCACGCGCGGCCACGTCCCGATCGGCGCCGCCGAGCATCTCCGGCCGGATCAATTTGATGGCTGCCGGTCTCGCCAGCATTCGATGAGAGGCCTTGTAGACCTCGCCCATGCCGCCGCGCCCGAGCAGCTCGCCGAGCTGATAACTTCCCATCTCTCGCGCCTTCGCCACCTGCCGTCCGAGCGTTGTCACGACGTGCGAGATGACGACGGCGACGCCAACGAGCAGGTAGTCGGGGTAGTGCATCAGCAGTGCGTTCGTCGCCGGGCCGAAATCCCAGTAGCCCTGGGCACGAGCCCAGAGCATTCCTACCGGATTCATGGAGGCCGCACCCAGGCCGGCGAGAAGCATTTTCGTCCTCGTGCTCGGTACGATGGCCGAGAACATCAGGATGACAGCGCCGATCCACGAGATCTGTGGAGCCACGGATAGCGTCGGAAGGATCGGGCCCGAATGAAATGTCAGTCCCAGCGCAAGCGCCGTGAGGACCATGTACGCCAGACCGAGATCCAGGATTCGCTGCGGGTCTCGGCTGCCGCTCCGCGTATAGCCAAAAAGCAGGAGCGACGCCAGCACGCTCACGGCGGCGATCGCGTCGCCGATCGTCGGGCCGAGCCACATCGGCTCGTCGGCTTGCATCGATCGCATGGCCAGCCGGCCCAGGATGGTTCCCGCGACCCACAGGCCGGCGGCGACGAGCGACATGATGCCCAGCCGTGCGGAGGCTTCCTGGAGGAAATCGTCAGGGAGGGCTTGCGGCCGACCCCGCGCAACTGCCTCCGCGAGGGACGCGTCAGTCGGAGGCCGTATGAGTTTCGGGACCTGCATCACAGCACGGGTGAGTGAACGTTATTCGACTGTTCATGACTTCCTTCGTTCTCTACTAACTAGTCGAACGGGAAAGCCTCAAATCGACATCGTCGCCTGCCGATTTTCCAACGTGAAGAGCGCAAAGTGTGAATCGCATCGGGCGCCATCGGTTGCGGGAGGGCACCCGCAACCGCCGCGTTCAGTTGAGATGTAGACTGTAGATCGTTCGGAGCTTGGACGGGGGTAACAATGGCAATAGTGTCCGTCAGGCGTCGCATTCTGAAGGCTCGAAGGACGCTCCGCCAGACCCGCATGCTCGTCGACGCCTTCCGGTCCCCGTACCAGCCTGTCGCCGCCCACCTCATCCCGATACGACGCTGTAACCTGGCTTGCACGTATTGCAATGAGTTCGACGATCATTCGGCGCCCGTTCCTGCAGGTGAGATGTTTCGCCGCGTGGACCGGCTGGCGGAACTGGGCACCGGCATCATCACGCTCAGCGGCGGCGAGCCGCTCATGCACCCCGAGCTCGACGGAATCATAGGGCGCATCCGCGAACGCGGAGCTATCGCCACGCTGATCACCAACGGCTACCTCCTGAGCCGCGATCGCATCCAGCGTCTCAATCGCGCCGGGCTCGATCACCTCCAGATCAGCATCGACAATGTCTTACCGGATGAGGTCTCGAAGAAGAGCCTGAAGCTTCTGGATCAGAAACTCCAGTGGCTGGCGTCGGATGCCGAATTCGACATCACTGTCAATGCAGTGGTCGGCTCGGGCGTCAGGCATGCCGATGACGCCATCACCGTGGCGCGGCGAGCCCGCGAGCTCGGCTTTTCCACGACCGCCGGGATCATCCACGACGGCGGCGGCCGGCTGCTGCCGCTCGACGATCATCAGCGCGGGGTGCTGGAGCAGGTGGTTGCGATCGGAAAGTCCACCTTCGATTTTGCAAACTACAACCGGTTTCAGAAGAATCTCGCGGAAGGCCGGACCAACGACTGGCATTGCGCCGCCGGCTCCCGCTATCTCTATATCTGCGAGGACGGGCTCGTTCACTGGTGCTCTCAGCAGCGGGGCTACCCTGCCATACCGCTCGAGCGCTACGGTCCGGACGATCTGCGGCGCGAGTATCACGGAATCAAGAGCTGTGCGCCGTCTTGTACCGTCGGCTGTGTGCACCGTGTTGCGCAGCTCGACGAGCTGCGTCGCGATCCGGAGACCGCTCTTGCACAGTGGTTTGCCGATGGAGATGGGCTGCCTGCGCCGGTTCGTGTACTGCGATGGGCGTTTGTCACCAGCCCCCGCCGTCATCTCTTCCGCGCCGCGATGTCCCGGATGTTCGGCGCGGCCGGAAAGTCAGGCTGAATTTACGCGAACGCGAAGCCGAAGGTGAGCGAGGACCTTCCAATAACATGGGTCTTGACATCGACACCTCTTTATATAACCATATAGTTATTGAACCGAACGGCTATGAATAGCAGCACCTCCGAACGTCTCGATGCCACGTTTCTCGCGCTTGCCGATCCGACGCGGCGGGCCATTCTGGCTCGTCTCGTACGAGGCGAAGCGTCGGTGACGGAGATCGCGGAGCCGTTTGCCATCAGCCAGCCCGCGATTTCCAAACACTTGAAAATCCTGGAGCGGGCGGGACTGATCACCGTTGGTCAGGATGCTCAACGGCGGCCCCGGCGTCTCGAAGGGAAGCCGCTGGCCGAGGCAAATGACTGGCTCGAGCGATATCGCGCGATCTGGGAAGCGAGCTTCGTGCGCCTCGATGGTCTTCTGGAGGAACTGCAGCGCAGGCCGTCCGCAACGCGAGCGTTGCGGACGCGGCGCCGGACGAAACGGTAGTACGGAGACGCGGTGATTCTCGCGGAGGAGGACAAAATGGCGATGACGATGGAAAAAGCTCAGGTGATGCTGCCCAGCGATCGTGAGGTCAAAGTGACACGGTCGTTCAGAGCGCCCCGGCCACTCGTGTACATGGCCTACACCGAACCGGCCCTGCTGCAGCGCTGGCTTCTCGGTCCGCCCGGATGGTCGATGCCGGTGTGCGAGATGGACGTGCGCGTCGGCGGCCGCTACCGGTGGCGCTGGCGGAGTGACACGGACGCAAGCGAGTTCGGCTTTGCAGGCACGTTTCGCGAAGTGCAGCCGCCATCGAGGCTCGTGCACAGCGAAATGTACGACCCGGGGACCGTCGGCGACCCATACCCTCAGAGGGAAGCGCTCGTGACGGTGACGTTCACGGAGCACGACGGCATCACGACAGTGACCACGCTGATCGACTTTGGATCAAAAGACGTGCGTGACGCGGCCGTGGCCACCGGCATGACCGACGGCATGGAGCAGAGCTATCAACTGCTCGAGGCGGTGCTCAGCGAGCGCGGGTAACGGTTGCGTTCTCGCTTTCCGGCTTCGCGCCGAGGCGTTGGCCTCGGCGCGAGATTATTTCAGCGACGCGGAACTGGTGCAGTCTCGTCTTCCGTCGCCGGCGTCACGCTGACGCCAACGCGCAGCGTGTGCGTACTGCCGCCGAGCACGACGCCACGCAGCGGGCTGACGTCGCCATAATCGCGGCCCCAGGCGAGCGTGATATGGCGATGCGCTGGCAGGACATCGTTGGTGGGATCGAGATCCACCCATCCCAGGCGAGGACACCAGATCGAGAGCCAGGCGTGGGATGCGTCGGCGCCGACGAGTCGAGGCTGCCCAGGCGGTGGCTCGGTCAGCAGATATCCGCTCACATACCTCGCGGCGAGCCCGAGCGATCTCATGCAGCCGATCTGCAAGTGGGCGAAGTCCTGACACACTCCGCGGCGTTCGGCGAGCACTCGCGTCACCGGCGTGGCAATCGTCGTCGCTCCGGGATCGAAGGTGAACTCTTCGTGGATCCGGTGCATGAGGTCGACAGCAGCCTCTACGACCGGCCGCTCCGGTGCGAACGAATCACGCGCGAACCCGGCCAGCTCGGTGGCCGTAACGGCGTATGACGACGGGTAGCTGAACTCGGAGGCGTGTTCGTAGGTCGCGCCGCGCTGGTAGCACAGCTCGTCGCGGACCGTTTCCCATGGCGCGCTTGCCTCGGCATCGAGCGGCTTCTCGGCCGCTTTCACTTTCACGAGGCTTCGTCCCACCACGCACAACTCGTCGTACGGCGTCAGAATCGTGAACTGGTCGACGGCGTTGCCGAAGTAATCGACCCGCTGCGCATGGCTGGCCGGCGCCGGCGCGATCGTGAGATCGTGCCATCGCACGGACTGACGAGGAAGCGTGCGGGGCGTCAGGTACGCCACATGCTGCGATGTCGCCACGCCGCCCGCATGGACGTAGCGCGTCTCGTGTTCGATGCGATATAACACGCCGCTCATCTGCCCACGGTCATTCGCGGCACGTCATCCACATGGCTGAAGTAGCGGAGCGAGAGCGCCGAGCCGAGGCGCATGGAGACCTCCTGACACCCCGTCAAGAGCGCGTCGAGATTCTCCTCGCCACTACCGAACAACTCACCCTGTTCGGTGCCGACGTCCGAGTGGCAGGCGTTCAACAGCCGCTCAACCTCCGCGAGCACATCGAGTAGACCCGCGTCGGGCAACAAGCGGACGTGTTTGGCAAGCTTCGCCAATTGGAATCTTGCCGATCGCGGGTTGTGCTCGTCGACGAGCATCAGATCGACGACCGACGACCATTCCGGGTGCTGCATATGGCGCACGCGATAGGCCAGCAGGCTGTCCGACAGCTCGAGCAGCCATTCGAGCAGACCCGGTCCGGCTGATGCCTGATCGGGTGCCACGTCGCCGAGCGTGCTGGAAACGAAATGCAGCCGCTCGAGATGACGCCCAAGGCTGAGGAACCGCCAGCCGTCGTCGCGGCTCATGTGCGCCATCTCGAGGCCGCCAACCGCCGCGAGCGAGAACAGCGCCTCGTCGATCAACTCGAGCGCGTCGTCGAGATCGGGCGCGTGCGATTCCCGCGCGAAGAGATGGAGCAGCCGGTTGAGAACACGCCAGTTGTCGCTCGACAGGCGATCGCGCACCGCACTTGCCACGCGTACCGTCTGCTCGATGTTGTATCCGAGGCTGCGGCGGCTCTCGCGATCGATGAGTCCCGCAGTGAGGTTGTGCACGATCGCGGACGTGGTGCTGTCGGGCACAGGATGCTCGAGTAAATTCTGATGCACGCAAGCGCGGAGAAACGCAGGATGGAGCCCGGCGGGGACGCCGCCGGCGTCGGTCAGGCGGCCCAGCACCGATCGCATGAGCCTCGCACCGTTTTCGCTCCGCTCGGCGTATCGCCCCAGCCAGAACAGGTGCTCGGCCGCGCGACTCGACGTCGCTGGTTCGCCGTATGTCTCACGCATCCGCACGCGGCGTTCAACCGGCGCGAACGTCGAGACCGGGACGTCCGACAGCACCCAGGTGTCCTTGCTGCCGCCGCCGCGCTGGCCGGAGACGACGTTCCGATCCTCGCCGGCAATACGCGACAACCCGCCCGGCATTAAACGGTAGTCGCCGTGGCCGTCCGCGAGCAGAAACACGCGCAGCATCAGCGCTCGGCTCTCGAGGTGGTCGTCGTGCCAGACGGGTGCGTGCGACAGCGGCAGGAATTCCTCCACCACATAGTCATCGGGCGCGGTGCCGAGCCGCTCTGCCCATTCGCGGCGCCCCTTCGCGTCGAGGTCGGAGCCGAACACCGCCTCCATCGAGGGGTCGGCGAACGCCGGCTTGATGATCCCTTCCGCCAGACGGCGGCGTGCGTCTTCGAGCGCGGCGGTCTCGCCGCACCACCAGGTGGCGATGGCCGGCATGTCGAGGGCCTCGCCGAACAGCCGCTCGCAGAGAGGCGGTAGAAACGCCAGCAGTGCCGGCGATTCGAGGACGCTCATGCCGAACGCGTTGGCGACCAGCACGTGACCCGCGCGCCACGCCTGCACGAGGCCGGGAATCCCCAGTGCCGAATCCGGACGCATCTCGAGCGGATCGCAAAAATCGTCGTCGAGACGGCGCAGGATCCCGTGGACCGGCCGGAGACCTGAGACCGTCTTCAGATAGACGCGCTCGTCCCGCACGGTCAAGTCGCCCCCCTCGACGAGCGGGAAACCAAGCTGCCGCGCGAGGTAGGCATGCTCGAAATACGTCTCGTTGTATGGTCCGGGCGTGAGCACAACGACGTGCGGCGCCTCTCCATCCGCGGCCGCGCCGGCGAACAGGACCTGCCGCAACTCGTGAAAGAACGACGACAGCGCGCGGACCCGCAATGCGTGAAACGCGTCCGGCAGCACGCGCGACATGATGGCGCGGTTCTCCAATGCGTAACCGACACCGGACGGCGCCTGCGTACGTGTGCCGACGACCCGCCATTCCCCGTCAGCGCCGCGTGCGAGGTCGAATGCGACGAGATGCAGAAAGACGCCGTCGGCAGGACGGACGCCATGGCAGGCGCGCAGGAAACCAGGATGCCGGAAGACGAGAGCCGGCGGCAGGAGCCCTTCGCGCAGCAGGGCCTGCGGTCCGTAAATGTCGGCCGCGACGGCGTTCAGCAGCCGCGCCCGCTGCCGGAGGCCGCGCCCGAGCCGCTCCCACTGCTCGGCCTCGACGATCAGCGGGAAGACATCAAGGCTCCACGGCCGCTGCCACCCATCCGCGGTCGCGTAGACGTTGTAGGTGACCCCGTTTTCGTCGATTTGACGTGCGATGCGCTTCTGCGCATCGGAGAGTAACTCCGCGCGCAATTCGGTCGCGGCCGTGAACTCCGCCCATGGCTGGCGCAGCGCGCCGTCGTCGCCCCGCACTTCGTCGAAGTGCCCGCCGGGCACGGCGTAATCTGGCGACAGCGGAAGCTCTGTCACGGGTGGGTTCGCAGGTCCAACGTGTAGGGAAACTCCAGGCTCCGTTCCGGACGGCCGGCGCGAACAGTCCCGGGCGTCCGGGCAAGGCGCGTAAATCGCGCGAGCCGCCGGCTCTCGGCCTCGTAACTGTTCACTGGAAACACCTCAGGGTTGCGTCCGCCGGGATGCATTACATGATACTGGCAGCCCGCGATCGAACGCTCCATCCATGTGTCGATGATGTCGAAAGTGAGCGGCGTGTGCACCGGTATCGTCGGATGAAGCGCCGACGGCGGCTGCCACGCGCGGTAGCGAACGCCCGCGACGTATTCGCCGTTGCGACCCGTCGGCTGCAAAGGGAGCGGCCGGCCGTTGCAGGTGATCACGAACCGATCGCCCGTCAGCCCGCTGGCGAGGAGCTGCATGCGTTCGAGAGATGAGTCCACGAACCGCGCGGTGCCGCCGGTGGCGCCCTCTTCTCCCAGTACGTGCCACGGCTCGAGCGCCTGGCGCAGCGTCAAGTGGATCGCGCGTGCCGACAGCTCACCGGCCAGGGGAAACCTGAACTCGAAATGCGGCGCGAACCACTCGGACGACATCTCGTACCCCGAGCGATTGAGCTCCTCGATCACATCGTCGAAATCGAGCGCGATGAAGTAGGGAAGCATGTACCGATCGTGCAGCTCGGTGCCCCAGCGCGCGAGACGGGCGGTATACGGCTCGCGCCAGAAACGCGCAATCAGCGCACGGAGCAGCAGCTGCTGCGCGACGCTCATGCGGGCGTCTGGCGGCATCTCGAACGCCCGCATCTCGAGCAGACCGCGGCGGCCAGATGAAAGGTCCGGTGAATAAAGCTTGTCGATGCAGAATTCCGCTCGGTGCGTGTTGCCAGTGACGTCGACGAGCAAATTCCGCAGCGCGCGATCGACGAACCAGGGCGGAGTTGGGCCGTCTTGCGGCGCGAAGCGCGAGAACGCGATCTCGACCTCGTACACGCTGTCGTGCCGCCCTTCGTCGATCCGAGGCGCCTGGCTCGTCGGCCCGAGGAACAGACCCGAAAAGAGGTACGACAACGACGGGTGATTGTGCCAGTACCAGAGGAGGCTTCGCAGCAGGTCGGGACGCCGAAGGAACGGACTGTCTGCCGGCGACGACCCGCCCAGCACGAAATGGTTGCCGCCGCCCGTCCCCGTGTGGCGTCCATCGAGCATGAACTTCTCTGGCGAGAGGCCGGCGTGTCTGGCATCTTCGTAGAGCGCCGTTGTGTGCTCGACGAGCCCATCCCAATCCGAGACCGGCTGCACGTTCACCTCGATCACACCCGGATCGGGTGTGATGTTGAAATGTGACAGCCTCGGGTCGCTCGGAGGAGGGTACCCTTCGAGCATCACACGCATGCCGAGCGCCCGCGACGTCGCTTCGATCGTGCCGACGAGATCGAGATAATCCTCCAGCTCTTCGACCGGTGGCATGAAGACGTACAACACGCCGCCGCGCGGCTCGACGCACAATGCCGAACGCACGACGCCTTGAGCTGATTCGCCACGCGAAGGCTGGCGGCCCATCACGCCTTCGGCCGCTCCAGCTCCACCGGCGCCAATGCGCGACTGCTCGGCCGGATCGGCCACGCTCTGAACTCCCGGCCTGAGACGCGAGGCCTGGGGATCCTCCCGCAGCGGCGCCACCGCGAGGGGCGAGCGTGGCGCGAACGGATCGCGCTCGTTGATGGTGAGGAGGTCGGCGTCATGCGACCACGGCAGCGAGTCGAGGGGAAGCCGAAGCCCCATGGGCGAGTCGCCAGGAATCAGATACAACCGCTCGTCGCGCAGGAACCATCGCCCCGTCGCCCAGGATCCGTCGCGGCCGCCCACCCGCCGAATCGGCAGAGCGTAGCCAATCACCGCGTCCAGACCTTGCGTGAAGAGGCGGCGCAAGCGATCGCGCTCCACTTCGTCGTCGAGACGCGCGTCGAAGGGGTCAACGTTCAGCGGCAACTTTCGTTCTCGCCACAGGTAGTACCAGACGTCTTCGTAACCGGCCTGCACAGAGCCGGCAGTTATGCCGAGCTTCGATGCGAGGGCAGTGATGAAACGTTCTGCATCGGTTGCGACGTGTCCATCCGGATGCTGTTCGTCGGCGAAGAGGTCGGGGTCGTTCCACGCAGCGTGACCGTCGGCGCGCCAATAACATCCAAGCGCCCAGCGCGGCAGCTGCTCACCCGGATACCACTTACCCTGTCCCAGGTGCACGAAGCCGTTCGCGCCGTAACGGCGCTTCAACCGGAACAACAGATCGGCGGCGCGCGCCTGTTTGGTCGGCCCGAGCGCGGCGATGTTCCATTCGTCGGCGTCCCGATCGGTGACCGAAACGAACGTCGGCTCGCCGCCCATCGTCAGACGCACATCGCCGGCGGAGAGGTCGGCGTCGACCGCGTGTCCACACGCGAGGATCGTGTTCCACTGCGCGTCGGTGTAGGGCTTGGTGACACGCGGCGATTCGACAATCCGCTGCACCGACATCTCGTGAAAGAACTCGACCTCGCAGGGCTCGACGCCACCCGAGACCGGCGCGGCGCTCGTTGGCTCGGGCGTGCAGGCCAGCGGAATGTGACCTTCGCCGGCGAGCAGCCCTGATGTCGGATCGAGGCCGATCCAGCCGGCGCCCGGCAGGTACACCTCGCACCATGCGTGCAGGTCGGTGAAATCGGCTGCGGCGCCTGTCGGTCCGTCCAGCGCCTTGACGTCCGGGACCAACTGGATCAAATAGCCGGACACGAAACGTGCGGCGAGTCCCAGGTGTCGGCACAGCTGCACGAGCAGCCACGTGGTGTCGCGGCAGGAGCCCGACGACAACTCGAGCGTCCGCTCGATGTCCTGGACTCCTGGGTCGAGCCGGATGACGTACGAAATGTCCTGTTGCAGTTGACGGTTGAGGTCGACGAGGAAGTCGTTGGTCAGCCGCCGCCGGCGATCGACGCCTTCGAGATAGCGGGCCAACCGCGGTGTGAGTGGCGCGGTGTGCAGAAACGGCTGCAGCTCGCGGAGCTCGGATGTTTCGTACGAGAACGGAAAGTGTTCGGCGGATGGCTCGAGAAAGAAGTCGAACGGATTGTAGACGGCCATTTCCGCCACGAGGTCGATTTCGACCCGCAGCTGTTCGACCTTTTTCGGGAACGTTACCCTCGCGACGTAGTTGCTCTGCGGGTCCTGCTGCCAGTTGAGAAAGTGGCCGGATGGCGTGATGCATTGCGAATAGGACAGAATCGGAGTACGGCAATGCGGCGCCGGACGCAGACGGACGATCTGCGGCGACAATTCGACAGCTTTGTCGTATCGATACTGCGTGACGTGGCGAAGCGCGACATGGATGCTCAAGGAATTTGCCCACTCATACTACTTTTAGAGAATACGGATCTGCCACTGCGGCGACGACCGACACAATTGAACATGATTTCTTCAGCCACGCGACCCTAAAACATGAAGTTTTTCCACTGCGACCATTGCCAACACCTGCTTTTCTTCGAAAACACGGAATGTGTGGCCTGTCACCATCGCGTCGCCTACCTGCCAGATCTGCGGGTGGTCGGCTCGCTGGAGCAGGATGGCACCGACATCTGGCACTCGCCCTTGACGCGTGCGGCGGAGGGTGGATATCGCCTCTGTCACAATTACACCCACGAATCCGTCTGTAACTGGGCGGTGCCGGCCACCGAGGATAACCCACTCTGCGTGTCGTGCCGGCTGACCAGGGTCGTCCCCAATCTTGCCGATCCGGCCAACCGTGCCGCATGGTACCGCCTCGAAGTCGCCAAGCGGCGGCTGCTTTTTACGCTTATCGAGCTCGGCGTGCCGATCCCGAATCGGTTGGACGATCCGGAGATGGGTTTGGCATTCGAGTTTCTGGCAGACATGGATTCGAAGATACCGGTGATGACCGGCCACGCCGACGGCCTTATTACCGTCAACATCGCCGAGGCGGACGACGCCGAGCGTGAGCGGCGCCGCACGGCGATGCACGAACCGTATCGAACGCTCCTCGGACACATGCGGCACGAGAGCGGTCACTACTACTGGGACCTCTTGATCGCGCCAAGATCAGAGATCGACGAATTCCGATCGATCTTCGGGGACGAGCGCACGGACTACGCCGCGGCGCTCAGCACCTACTACGACCATGGCGCGCCGGCAGGTTGGCAGGAACGGTTCGTCAGCGCGTACGCGAGCTCGCATCCGTGGGAGGACTGGGCCGAAACGTGGGCGCAATATCTCCACATGGTCGATACGCTCGAAACCGCCGCCGCATCAGGTCTCTCGTTGACGCCGCCCCGCCTTGATGAACCGACGGCGCCGACGATACCGCACCCCATTTCGCCGCAACCGGCAGATTTTACCGCACTGATCGACAGCTGGTTTGCCTTGACCTACGTGCTGAACAACCTGAATCGCGGGCTGGGGCACCCCGATGCGTACCCGTTTGTCTTGTCACCGTCCGCTATTGCAAAACTGAAGTTCGTTGACGATGTCGTCGGCCGAAGATCTCTTCACAAGCCGCCGATGATCGAAAGATGATCGCAGCATGTCCTCTCCCAGACAGCGTGCAGACAGCCACGACCTCATCCGCGTCCAGGGCGCCCGCGAAAACAACCTCAAGGACGTCAGCGTCGAGATCCCCAAGCGGCGGCTGACCGTGTTCACCGGCGTGTCGGGATCGGGCAAGTCGTCGCTGGTGTTCAGCACGATCGCGGCGGAATCGCAGCGGCTGATCAACGAGACCTACAGCGCGTTCGTGCAGGGATTCATGCCGACGCTGGGCCGGCCCGAAGTGGATGTGCTGGACGGGCTGACGACCGCCATCATCGTCGATCAGGAGCGGATGGGCGCCAACTCCCGTTCGACCGTCGGCACCGTTACCGACGCCAACGCGATGCTGCGGGTGTTGTTCAGCCGCATCGGCAAGCCGCACATCGGATCGTCCAATGCCTTCTCCTTCAACGTCCCGTCGGTACGCGGCGCCGGGTCGATCTCGATCGCGAAGGGATCCGGCAAGACAGAGAAACGCACGTTCACGGTCGCCGGGGGCATGTGCCCGCGATGCGAGGGTATGGGATCGGTGACCGACATCGACGTGTCTCAGCTGTTCGACGACAGCAAGTCGCTCAACGAAGGTGCGCTGACGATTCCAGGCTACACAGCCGACGGCTGGCACGTGCGCATCTTCGCGGCCGCGGGCCTCGACCCGGACAAGCCGATCCGCAAATACACCAAACAGGAACGCCAGATCTTCCTCCACAAGGAGGCGACCAAGGTGAAGGTCGAGAAGTTGAACCTCACCTACGAGGGCCTGATCCCGCGGATCCAGAAGTCGTTCCTGTCCAAGGACGTCGAGGCGATGCAGCCGCACATCCGCGCGTTCGTGGAGCGCGCGGTCACCTTCACGACATGTCCCGAATGTGGCGGCACCCGGCTCAACGAGAATGCCCGCTCATCCAAAATTCACAAGCTCAACATCGCCGATGCGTGCGCGATGCAGATCAGCGACCTCGCCGGGTGGGTGCGCGACCTCAAGGAGCCGTCGGTCGCTCCGCTGCTGGCGTCGCTGCGGCACACGCTCGACTCGTTCGTGGAGATAGGGCTGGGATACCTCAGCCTCGACAGGCCGTCCGGCACGCTGTCGGGCGGCGAGGCGCAGCGCACCAAGATGATTCGCCATCTCGGGTCGTCGCTCACCGACGTGACCTACGTTTTCGACGAGCCGACGATCGGGCTGCACCCTCACGACATCCAGCGGATGAACAACCTGCTGCTGCGGCTGCGCGACAAGGGCAACACCGTTCTCGTGGTCGAGCACAAACCGGAGACGATCGCGATCGCCGATCACGTCGTCGATCTTGGCCCCGGCGCCGGCACGGCCGGCGGGGAAGTGGTCTTCGAAGGCACTGTCGCGGGGCTGCGGACGAGCGGCACGCTCACCGGGCGTCACCTCAGTGATCGGGCTTCCCTGAAGGCGTCGGTGCGGAAGCCGTCGGGTGTGATGAAGGTACGCGGCGCCCGCACGCACAACCTGAAGAACGTCAGCGTGGACATCCCGCTCGGCGTGCTGGTCGTGGTAACCGGCGTGGCCGGGTCGGGAAAAAGCTCGCTGATCTATGGCTCGGTTGTGGGGGGCTCGGCGAGTGGCCAGGAGAGCGTGGTATCGGTCGATCAGACGGCGATCCGCGGATCGCGGCGGAGCAACCCCGCGACGTACACCGGTTTGCTCGATCCGATCCGCAACGCTTTCGCGAAGGCGAACGGCGTCAAGCCCGCGCTGTTCAGCGCCAACTCCGAGGGGGCCTGTCCAACGTGCAACGGCGCCGGAGTGATCTACACCGACCTCGCGATGATGGCTGGCGTCAGTACCATCTGCGAAGACTGCGAAGGGCGTCGGTTCCAGGCGTCGGTGCTGAACTACAAACTGGGCAAGCTCAACATCGCCGAGGTGCTCGACCTGCCGGTCGAAGACGCGGTGAAATTTTTTGCCGAGCGCACACCGGCGGCGCACGCGATTCTGCAGCGCATGGCCGACGTCGGGCTTGGTTACCTGCGGCTCGGCCAACCGCTCACCACGTTGTCGGGTGGCGAGCGGCAGCGCCTCAAGCTCGCCACGCAGATGGGTGACGAAGGTGGCGTCTACGTGCTCGACGAGCCGACCACCGGCTTGCACCTGGCCGACCTCGCGCAATTGCTCGGCATGCTGGATCGGCTGGTCGACTCCGGCAAGTCGGTCATCGTGATCGAGCATCACCTGTCGGTGATGGCGCACGCCGACTGGATCATCGACCTCGGGCCGGGCGCGGGCCACGACGGCGGGCGGGTCGTGTTCGAAGGCACTCCGTCCGACCTTGTGGCGGCGAAGTCTACGCTGACCGGCGAACACCTGGCGGCATTTGTCAGCCCTTAGGATTTCTTTTTCTTCGAAGGTTTCGACTTGCTAGAAGTATTGAGAGCGACAGCCTGGCGAACGAGCGCCGTGAAGGCGGACTCGTCAACGGCTTCTCCCTCGTGGATATCGATCGCGCGGCGTGTGTTTCCGTCGAGACTCGAGTTGAAGAGACGGGCCGGATCCTTCAAAGACGCACCTTTGGAGAAGGTGAGCTTCACGACATTTTTATAGGATTCGCCAGTGCAGATGAGGCCGTCGTGCGACCAGACCGGCGTGCCCATCCACTTCCATTCCTCGACGACGTCCGGGTCTGCTTGCTTGATGAGCTTGCGCATTCGGTCGAGAGTTTTCCCGCGCCAGTCCCCGAGTTCGGCGATTTTGTTCGAGATGAGCTCCGATGCGGATTGGCTTTGGCTGTCGCCCGACTTCTTCATGTTCTCATCCTAGTCCAAGAGCTTATTGTTACGGACGCTGGAGCAGGATCGCCGGACGTTCGAGCAAGTCCAGCCTCGCGTGGATTCTGCGGCACGTAAAGCGGACTCCAGGTCATGGTTGCAGCAGACGCTACTCCGTATATTCGATTGCGAACTCGAATTGAAGGAGGTTAGCGCAATCATGTCATCACGAATCACTCGTCTCATTCTTGCCCTGGCAGTCACGATGCCGCTTGCCGCCGGCATCATCGGTGTGGCGGCAGGTTCGAAGCCGAAACACTCGAATCGTGCGGTTCTGGCGTGGAACGCTGTCGCTGCGAACGCGTTTCTGCCGTCGCAGGGTACTGATCCGCTGGCGCAATCGCGGGCCTTTGCCATCCTGCATGCCGCGATTCACAACGCGGCGAACGCGATCGACCCCAGGTTCGCATCGTATGCGGTCGGCCTTCCTGCCGGCAGGGAGGCGTCTCTGGACGCTGCCGTGGCGGCGGCTTCGCGCCACGTCCTCGTCGCACTGATACCGACCCAGCGGACGCTCATCGAAGATGCGTACACGCGCGAGCTGGCACGTGTCGCCGATGGTGCGGCGAAGGATGCCGGAATCAAGGTGGGTGAAGCGTCGGCGCGTGCGATGCTCGCCTGGCGCGAGAAGGACGGATCGGATCCCGCCTCGCAGCCAGCGTATGCACCGAAGACGGCGGCGGGTGAGTATCAATTCACGCCTCCGTTCAACGCGGCGTTCTTCACGGGCTGGGGGAAAGTCGTGCCCTTCGGCATCGATGTGGCGCAACATCGGCTCCGTGGACCGTATCCTCTCGAGAGTGCGAAGTACACCGCCGATTTCGATGAAGTGAAACAGATCGGCCGCGCCGGGAGCACGACGCGCACCGCAGATCAATCGGAAATCGCGAAGTTCTGGTACGAAGATTCGCCGCTCGGATGGAACCGCATCGCCGCGGCTGCGATTGAGAGCGCGGATCTCGATGCGCATGACGCTGCCCGCGTGCTGGCCCTGGTGCACTTCGCGATGACCGACGGCTTCATTTCGGGATTCGAGGGGAAGTACCACTTCCGCTTCTGGCGGCCGATTACCGCCATTCGTGGTGCGGCGACCGATGGCAACAGCAGCACCGAACCTGATTCGTCGTGGGAGCCGTTCCTGGTGACACCGCCGGTGCCTGACTATCCGTCTACGCACACTGTTCTGGGAGCGGCGGCCGCGGAAGTTCTCATCGCTCGCTTCGGCGACAGCGCGACGTTCACCGCGACGAGCGTCACGCTGCCCGGTGTGACCCGGAATTTCCGCAGCTTCTCCGAGGCGGCCACCGAAAATGGGTTGTCGCGCATCTATGCGGGGATCCACTTCCGGAGGGCGGTGACCGATGGATATCAGCTCGGCCGTGACGTTGGACGCAAGGTTTCGAAGATGCTGCCGCGCCTCTAGGCGATTGCAGCGGTTCCGGAAGGTGTGGGCGCCGGCTGTCTATGGACAGACTGCCGGCGCCACATGGCCGGCGGAACACCCACCAATTTCTTGAACGCACGGCTGAACGCCGCTTCGGATTCGTAACCGACATGCCGTGCCGTCTCGGACACGTTCAATTCGCCCGAGGCAAGTTGTTGCGCGGCAACCTGCATGCGCCACTGGGTCAGGTACTGCATTGGTGGCTGCCCGACGAGATGGGCGAATCGCTCGGCGAGCGCCGAACGCGACAGCCCGGCTTCTTTCGACAGCTCCTCGAGGGTCCATCCGTGCGCCGGACGGTCGTGCAGTAATCCGAGCGCGCGGCCGATGTGGGGATCTCTCAATCCCATCAACCAGCCTGTCTGATCGTCCGGCAGTCCTTCGAGATGGCGCCGGACGACTTCGACGAACATCAACTCGCTCAGCCGTGCGAGCACGGATTCCCCGCCGTACCGCTTGTCGAGCGATTCGGCGACCGCGGCATGAACAAGGTGGTGAAGCCACTGCGCGGAGGGCTCACTCGACGCCCGGACATGAATGAGTCGTGGCAGCGTGACGAGCAGCGGATTGAATGGCCGCACATCGCATCCGAGAAAACCGCAGACGAGGCTGACCTCGGCTGGACCGGAACCCAAGCGCACGATGGACGGGAGCTGATGTTCGGAGGTTCGAACGTATTCCGAGAGGCGTGGTTCCGCGCGCATTCCCGGTTGGCTCGAGACGACATGACGATCGCCGTGCGGGAAGACGATGATATCGCCCGCGGCGAGATGAACTGGCGGCTCATCAGGCAATCCCGCCCAGCACGACCCGTGAGTGACGATGTGGTACGACACCAGATGCTCGGCGCCGCACATCACGGTTCGAGCAATGAGCCGGCCTTCGGGTGACTCGGCGACCCACGGCGGTGCAGCCTCCACGTGGAAAAACACCGCACCGGTCAGCCGGACGGTCCTGAGGACATCAGAAAGGGGGTCGGCCGCCATTAGAGTTGTTCGTCCTGTCGGCCGTATTGTAGCAGGGGGCCTCCTGTTTGGCTTCGGTACGTAGTGTCCGGCTTTAGCCGGACACGGGCGAGAGTGGCGGCTTAACGGGCAACGGACTCCGCGAAGTCAAGTTTCCTTGTGATTCTCAACCCTGTGCGTTTTAATCACGCCGTCATGAGTTCGCCTGTTCAGTTCCGCCGCTTCTGTTGTTGTCGCCCCGAAAGCTGTACCGGGTGTGCCTTCGGCAACCTGCGCGTCGTGGAACTCATATGGTGGAACTCTAGACTGGACGTTCTTTCATAACCATCACACGCCGCAAACAGGGCCCGAGGGTTTCATCACCCTCGGGCCTTTTTTTGTTTCCAGTGGGAAATATTCGAGTCGTCGCACGGTATCTGCTGATGAAAGTTGTCGAGAGAACAATTGAAAAAACGCTGGTGAAGAGCTTCGTGCTTCTGGCGCTGCCATTCGCGCTCGCCGTGGTCTATGCGCAGCCCCAGAAGACCGGTGCGCAGACGAAAACACCCTCACCCACGCCGCCGGGATTGGCAGCGGACCAGGCGCTCATCGAGAGGTCCTGCGTGCGGTGCCACAACGACAGGAACAAGTCGGGCGGGCTTTCGTTCAGCGATTTCGATCTCGCGCATCCAGCGAGGAATGCCGAGCTGGCGGAGAAGGTGATTCTGAAGGTTCGCACTGGTCTCATGCCTCCCGCAGGACATCCGCGGCCGGATGCAGCGGCGCTGAATGCGTTCGCGTCGGCTCTGGAAGGCCGTGTCGATGCCGAAAGCCAGCTGGACCCCGGACGGCCGCTCCTTCATCGCCTGAACAGAGCCGAATATCAGAACGTCATTCGCGATCTTCTGGATCTCGACGTGGACGTGGAAGCCCTGCTTCCTCCGGACAACGTCACTCAGGGTTTCGACAATATGTCGGAGGCGCTGACGGTCACGCCGACTCTGATGGATGCGTACGTCGCAACCGCCGGAAAGGTATCGCGCCTCGCAGTTGGTGATCCGAAGGCCTCGGCCACCGTGGCGTTGTTCCGGCTGCCGACCAATCTGTCGCAGACCCGCTACGTCGAAGGGGCGCCGTTTGGAACCAGAGGCGGGCTCGCCGTAGGTCACGTCTTTCCAGCCGATGCGGAGTACAGCTTCAGGGCCTCGCTCGTCTTCACGAGAAACACGTTCCTCTTCGGCTCGACGATCACCGGCGAGCAACTCGAGATTGCCATTGACGGCGAGCGCGTCGGGCTCTTCAACATCAATCCCTTGATGAAGGGCAGCGACAACAACTTCGAGACGCCGCCAATCAAGGTGCAGGCGGGACCCCATACGGTATCCGCCGCGTTCGTCGTCAGAGGGGAAGGTCCGATCGACGACTTCCTTCGGCGTCCAGAGCGTGCGCTCGGTGACGACTTCGTCGGTCAAACCCCGGGCCTTACCGGATTGCCGCACCTTCGAGAGTTCGGCATCGTCGGCCCTTACAACGTGACGGGAGTCAGCGACACACCGAGCCGGCGCCGCATCTTCGTCTGCCGTCCGGCCGGCCGCGCCGAGGAGCGCCCCTGCGCGACGAAGATCCTGTCGGCGCTCGCCTCGAAGGCGTTCCGCGGCACCGTGAGCAAGGCGTCTCTCCAGGAACTGATGGGCGCCTACGACGACGGTTATGCTCGCGGAGGATTCGAGACCGGCGTCCGATTGGGCATCCAGCTGCTGCTGGTGCATCCGGAGTTTGTCTTCCGGCTCGAACGCGTTCCATCTCGCGTAGTCCCCGGCGGCGTGTTTCCGCTTGCCGACGCCGAAGTCGCGTCGCGCCTGTCGTTCTTTCTCTGGAGCAGCATTCCGGATGACGAACTGCTGTCGGTCGCCCGTCAGGGGAAGCTGCGCGATGCCAAAGTGCTGCGGCAGCAGGTGCAGCGCATGCTCGCCGATCCGCGTTCTCGCGCGCTCTCCGAGAACTTCGCGAGCCAGTGGCTGAGGTTGCGCTCGCTCGAAAACCTGAATCCGGATGTCTATCTCTATCCGGACTCCGACGACAACCTGTTTGCGTCGATGAAGCGCGAAACCGAGCTGCTCTTCGACAGCATCGTCCGTGAAAACCGAGACGTTCGCGAGCTACTCAAGACCGACTACACCTTCGTGGACGAGCGGCTGGCCAAACATTATGGAATCCCCAACGTCGTCGGGCCGCGATTCAGGCGCGTCACGTTGACGGATCCCAACCGGTTCGGACTGCTCGGTCAGGGCAGCATTCTTTCACTGACGTCGACGCCCAATCGCACGTCGCCGGTCGCGCGCGGCAAGTGGGTTCTCGAGCAGATACTCGGGGTCAGCCCGCCGCCGCCACCGCCGGTCGTGCCGCAGCTGGAAGAGAACAACGTCATTGGCGGCGAGCCGTTGAAGCTGCGGTCGGTTCGCGAGCGGCTCGAGGAGCACCGCACCGTAGAGCCGTGCCGGTCCTGCCATCAAATCATCGACCCCATCGGGCTGTCGCTCGAAAATTTCGACGCGATTGGCGTGTGGCGGCGGCAGGACAGCGGCCACCGTGTGGAGGCGTCCGGACAGCTTACCGACGGTACGCCGCTCGACGGGCCTGTGGCGCTTCGCAACGCGCTTCTCGCTTACGGCGATGCGTATGTCACCACGCTGACCGCGAAGCTGCTGGCCTATGGGCTCGGGAGGACGACATCCACCCGAGACATGCCGTTCGTGCGAAAGATCCTGGGACAAGTTGGCGGCGAGCGCCGGTTCGAATCGATTGTCTACGGCATCGTGACGAGCGAGCCGTTTCTGACCACGCGCGTCGATACCGACGTGCGCAGGTCGGCGCGTTGAAGGGGATCCACATGTTCATTACGAAAAAACACATTTCGCGCCGCACCGTCCTTCGTGGAATCGGCGCAACTGTCGCGCTGCCGTTCCTCGATTCGATGGTCTCGGCGCAGACGCCTTTGCGCCGGACGGCCGCCGCGGCGCGGCCGCGCTTTGCCGCGATCGAAATGGTTCACGGCGCGGCCGGCAGCGCCCTCGCAGGAGCCAAGCTCAACTACTGGTCGCCGGCCAAGGCGGGACGCGACTTCGAGTTCAGCTCGAGTCTGAGCTCGCTGGAACCCTATCGTGAGTACATCACGATTGTCAGCAACACCGATCTGAACGGAGCGGCGCCGTGGTCGCCCAAAGAAGAAGGCGCCGACCACACCCGTTCATCCGCGGTGCTGCTGACCGCGGCACATCCGAAGATGACCGAAGGTGCGGACTTCGAGTGCGGTCCGTCGATCGATCAGATCTACGCCAAGGCGTTCGGTCAGGACACGCCGATTCCGTCCATCCAGTTGTGCATCGAGGACGTCGGATCGCTGTCGGCGGCTTGCGGCTATGGATACAGCTGCGTGTATACGGACGCCATCTCATGGTCCAGCGCGACGACTCCGCTACCTGCGGAGCGGGAACCCCGCATCGTGTTCGAGCGGCTGTTTGGAGCCGGGACCACAGCAGGGGAGCGCGCCGCGCGCCGATCGGAGGATCGCAGCATCCTCGACCGAATCACGGCCGCCGTCGGCCGTCTTCGCAGTGATCTCGGCGCCAGCGACCGGGGACGGCTGGACAGCTACCTGGAGAACGTTCGGGAGATCGAACGCCGGATTGTCACGATCGAAGCCCACAACGCGGCGCACCCCGCGGAACGTCAACTGCCCGATGCCCCGATTGGTGTCCCGGACACATTCCGCGAGCACCTGGACTTGATGCTCGACCTGCAATACCTGGCGTTCATGACCGAGACGACGCGGGTCTCGTCGTTCAAACTGGCGCGCGACGTCAGCTCGGCGATCTATCCCGAGAGCGGGGTCAAAACGCCATTCCACGGTCTGTCGCACCACGGCCAGGATCCGAAGAGGCTGGCCGAGTTCGCGCGGCTCAATCAGTACCACGTCAGCACGCTGGCGCCATTCCTCGAGAAGCTCAAGAACACGCCAGATGGCGACGGCAATCTTCTCGATCATTCGCTCATTCTGTACGGGAGCCCCATGGGAGATTCACATCTTCACGAACATAAGCGCGTGCCGGTGTTCCTCGCGGGACGTGCCGCTGGCGCGATCAAGGGCAATCTGCATCTGAACTGCCCGGACGGTACGCCGATGGCCAATCTGCTTCTGACCATCGGTCACCGGCTCGGTGTGTCGACGCTCGATCGCATCGGCGACAGCAACGGTGAGCTCTCGATCTGATGAGTACGTCGAGTGTTGTGAGTAGGAGGAACAGAACCATGCGATTGAACGCGAAACCGAAACGACTCTTGATCCCGTTGCTCGGCCTGCTTGGCGTGGCGACCTCCGCCATCGTCTCTACAGCCGAATGGGACCTCATCGGCGCGGTTCGTGAGGGAGATGTGCCGGCGATCCGCGAGCTCATCGGGAAAAAAGCCGACGTCAATCAGGCACGAGGCGACGGAATGTCGCCTTTGCACTGGGCGGTTGATGGAGGGGACCCCGAGATCGCGAGCGTCTTGATCCGGGCGGGCGCCAACGTGAACGCCCGCAGCGCCCGGGGGCTGACGCCGCTGCTGCTGGCGGCGGGAGCATCGAACGAGCCGGTGATCCGCGTGCTGCTGCAGGCGGGGGCAGATCCCAACCTGGCCAGCGCGGTGGGCACGACGCCTCTGATGCGAGCGGCGGCGGCCGGCAACGTCGCCGCCATCAACGCGCTGCTCGATCGCGGCGCGCTCGTCAATGCTAAAGAAACCGCGCGTCACCACACCGCATTGATGTTCGCGGCGGCCCAGGACCGACCTGACGCCATTCGCGCCCTCGCCGCGAGAGGTGCGGAGCTCGACGCCATCAGCCGCGCGGTGCCGAACACGTCGAATCTGGTCGATCAGGACGGCAATCCGATTCCAGCGGAATCGCGAACCGGCGCGACACGACGGCAGTCCCGAGGCGATGGCCTTGCCAATGGGCTGGGCGGCCGATCCGCGCTGCAGTTCGCGGCGAGAGAAGGCTACGTCGCGGCAGCGAAGGCTCTGATCGAGTCCGGCGCCGACGTCAATGGTGTGAATCCACTCGACGGCAGCACCGCTGTGATCGTCGCAATCGCCAACGGCCATTACGACCTGGCCGGCTATCTGCTCGAACAGGGTGCGAGCGCCACCTTGACGATGAAGGACGGTCTGACCGCGCTCTACGCCACGCTCGAAAGCCGATGGGCGCCGGTGTCCTGGACGCCGACCGCGTTCACGACGGCAAACGGCATCGTGCAACAGGACACCGACTACATCGGGCTGATGAAGGCCCTTCTCGCACGCGGCGCCGATCCGAACGCGCGCCTGTCGAAGTCGCTGTGGTTCAGCCCGCCTCATCACAACGTGTCGTGGGTGAGAACCCTCGGCGCCACGCCCTTCTGGCGTGCCGCTCAGGCCAACGACATCACCGCGATGACGCTGCTCAAGGAAGCGGGCGCAGATCCGCGGACGCCGGCTGAAGATGGCACGACCGCGGTCGCCGCGTCGGCGGGAGTCGGTTGGGCCGGCAATTTTTCGACCACCGCGCCATACGCGTCAGTGCCGGCGACGCGCTATCTCGTCGACGAGCTCGGATTGGACATCAACACCGCGAACACGGCGGGATACACGCCGCTGATGGGCGCCGCGTGGCGTGGGGACAACGAGCTCGTGAAGTACCTCGTGCAGAAGGGCGCCACGCTCGACGTGCGTAATCGCCGAGGATGGTCTGCCACCGACATGGCCAACGGCCCCTTCATTCGCGGCTCGCAGGTGCCGGTCAAATATCCGGAGACCATCGCCCTGCTGAAGAGCCTGGGCGCCCCGGATCTCGTGGCCAGCGATGATGAAGTGCTCGGCGGCGGACGTCGCAATGCAGCCGGCGGCGGTCGCGATCCTGACGTTCAGGATGACGACGCCCCGCGCGGAGATCGGTAGTGATGAGCGCAACCCTCCCCGTCAACCGCGTGACTATCCTCCTTCCGTACTCGATGTCAGGGTGTTGTTGTAGCCGCTGATCCCCCAATTGGTCTCCTCATCCGATGAGGACGGGGAGGCCACTTCCACCGATCCGACCGTTTACACAACGAATCGATAACCCGGCTGCACTCAATGTGCGTGCAGTCCCGAAACACGTGTGAGGAAGCCATGAGATTAGTCCACCGGTCGTTCAGATTAGTACACCTGCTCCTTTTGAAAAGGCACAGGCATTCGTGGTGGCGGATCGCCAGCACGTTGTTGTTCGTGCTTGGCAGCGCGGCGGCGGCAGCGGCGCAGACGACCGCTGGCGGCAGCATCCGCGGCAGGGTCGATGACACGAGCGGCGCGGTCCTGCCAGGCACGACCGTAGCCGCGACCAGTCCAAGCGTCGCGGGTTTGTTCCGCGTCGTCTCCGACGAAGTCGGCAACTATCGATTGACCGATCTGCCGCCGGCAGACGACTACACCGTCATCGCTGAGTTTCCGGGTTTTTCGAAGTACGAGCGCGGCGGCGTCATCGTCCGCGCCGGGTCGAACGTTCGGCTCGACATCAACTTGAACCTGGGCGGGCTGTCGCAGAGCGTCGAGGTCGCAGGCGCGGCCGGAACCGCTGACGTCCCGCTGATCGACACCTTCAGTTCAGAGCAGGCAGTGGCCATCAGCGGGGAGGTCATTCGAAGCCTTCCGCTGAGCGGACGGCGCGAGTGGTCCGACACGCTGCAAGTGACGCCGGGCATCCTGAGCGCGTCAACCGACAACTACGGCGGCCAGGTGTACTTCGTCCGCGGAAGCGAGAATGAGAACCATGCCACGCTGGTCGACGGCGCGGACGTCGGCTCGTTCAAGCAGAACTGGCCCTCGAACTTCATTTCCATCAGCACGGAGTCGCTCGGCGACGTTCAGGTGAAGACGGGCGCGAACGACGCCTCCTCGCCGGCGGCGATGGGCATGGTGATTAACATCGCGACGCCTACCGGAGGCGATCGTTATCGGGGCGCGTATGCGTTCCTGATCTCTCCGCGAAGCTGGAACGCCGAGAACAATCCCGGCGGCGTCAGCGCGGTATCGGAAGCGTATCAGCCCGACTTCGCGCTCAGCGGGCCGATCAAAAGGGGCAAGGCCTGGTTCTTCGCCTCCGGTCGATACATCTACCGGAGCGACGGCATCGCGCGAACGGAGCGGCAGTTGACGGATCTCCTCAAGGTGGCGCCGGACTTCGTGCCGTTCGACAACCAGGCTAAGGGCTTCGTCTACGTCACCAACGGCACGGTTCAGCTCGACGACAGGCACAAGCTGTTCGGCCTGATCCAGTACGACAGCCGCACGCAGGGCGGGAGCGTCGAGACGCACGAAGCCCCCTTCGCGCTTCAGCAGTACGGAGGCGGCGCCTACTCGCTGCGTTTGAGCTCGACCTGGACGCAGAAATTCAGCACGCGCCTCCTCGTGTCGTATAACAACAAAGGACAGAACGACAACCTCGGGAGAATCGGCGGAGTCGGCGCAGAACCGGAGCTGAATGTTTACCTGAAGACCAGCCCTGCGAGCGGCGGCACCGTCTCGGGCAACACGCTGCTCGGCACGCTGAACAACCTCGCGTCCCGCAGCCTGACTCCGGCACACAAGGGCACCATCAGTCTCGACGCCAATTACTACCTGTCGGATGTCGTGGGTGCGCACGACCTTCAGGCTGGCGTCTATCTTCAGCCGAACGCGGCAACCTGGGCCGACACCTACTACGCCAACGACGGCTTCACGACCGAGGACGCCGTGCTCCGCGACCCGAACAACGCGTCGGCCGGGCACCTGCCGTTCCATAGGCGCTACGTGAACTTCGGCACGAACGGCGTGCGCACGAGCTACATCGGCGCCGATGATTACGCGCTCTACATCCAGGATCGATGGGCGCCGACCAACCGCCTGTCGATTTCCCCTGGCCTGCGCGTGGAATGGATCGCCGCGCAGGACAAGCTCTTCGGCGTGCAGACGCAGGCGTCGTGGAACTTCGCGCCGCGCATCGGCGCCACCTACGTGTTGACGGCGGATCAGAAGCACGTCGTTCGGGCGAGCTGGGGCCGGGTGACCGACATCCCGAATGCCGGGTATTTCGAGAACGTCGGCAGCAACGTCGTCGCGTCACGCGACGAGTACGATCTCGACCTGGACGGCGTGTTCGAGACCATTCGCGAGACTCCGGCAAGCACCCTGCAGTCCACGAACAAGACGCTCGATCCCGACAAGCATCAGGGCTACGTCCAGGAGTGGATTACCGGCTATCGCACGCAGTTGCCCGGCGCGGTCACCATCGATGCGAGCTGGGTCAGTCGCAAATATAAAGATCGGCCGGCGACCGTCGAAATCAACCAGATTTATGAGGACAACGTATGGCGAGGCCTCGTCGATCCGACACAGAACAGCATCACCCTTGCCACCAACAACCAGTGGAACTGGTTCGACTATAGCGGCCTGGAATTTACGGTCACGAAGCAGACGCCGGCGTTCAACGTGATAACGACCTACACGCGTGCCTGGCGCCATCTCGCCGGAACCTGGCAGCCGAACGATCCCGCGGCGATCATCCAGCCCGATACATTTCCGAACGACGGTGGCGTCGGTACGGTTCGCGGCAGCGGTGCGAACAGCTACGCGACCGACACCCGGAATCGCTCCTGGCAGAACCATCAGTACCGAGCCGGAGTCACGTGGCATGCGCCGTGGCGGCTGCAGGTGTCGACGCTGCTGACCGTGCAGTCGGGCATCCCCAGCGGGCCAGTCGTGACGACAATCGCCGCGCCGGATCCGCAGTACGGGCCGACCTCGATGGTGATCAACGGTCGCACGGTGTCGAATCCGCTTTCGACAACGACGCGCTTTGCCTATGCCACCAGGGGCGAGGGGCAGCTGTGGACGCCTTGGCTGAAGACGTGGAACGCACGTATCGGCCGGGAGTTTGCACTGGGCAATGGTCAGTCCGTCCAGATCGATTTCGACGTCTTCAACATCCCCAACTCTGGCGCCGGCCAGCAGTTCCTTGGCGGGAACAACAACACCAACGCCAACTTCGGGCTGTTTCAAAACATTCAAGTGCCGCGATCGGGCCAGATCTCGGTCCGCATGAAGTTCTAGAGGAGGAATCATGAAGAGCAGAATATCGATCGCCACGGCCTTTCTCGGAGTGGTATTGATCGTTGCTCCTGCGACCATCCAGTCGCAGGAGCAGCCCGAATACGGACCCGCAAAAGGCACACTGATCATCGTCGGCGGCGGCTCGCTCAGAGAAGGCGGCATCGCCGAGAAGTTCATCGAGCTGGCAGGAGGCAAGGACGCGAAGTTCGTCGTGGTTCCGACCGCGGGGGGCAACAAGAACGCGGACGGCACGGTCAAGGCCTACAACGAGGAGAACGTCCTGAAATCATGGAAGGCGCGCGGGCTGACGAACGTCCGCATGCTGCACACGGCCGATCCTAAGGTGGCGAACACGGAGGAGTTCGTTCAGCCGCTCAAGGAAGCCAATGCCGTCTGGTTCGAGGGCGGCCGTCAGTGGAACATCGTCGATTCGTACGCGAACACGCTGGCCTACAAAGAGTTCCACCGCGTCCTCGAGCGCGGTGGTGTGATCGCCGGATCATCGGCCGGCGCCAGTATTCAAGGCGACTTCCTTGTGCGCGGTGCGGTCCAGGGGAGCTCGCTGATCGTCGCGCCGGAGGCCGAGCACCACAAAGGGTTCGCGTTCCTGCGCAAGAGCGCGATCGACCAGCACATCAACACACGCAACCGGTGGGACGACATCATTCCACTAATCAAGGAACGCCCCGAACTGCTCGGGATCGGGCTCTCCGAGAACACCGCAATTGTCGTTCGCGGCGATCAGTTCGAGGTGATCGGCGCGTGGAAAGTAGCCGTCCACGACAATAACCGCGTCTATCAGCCGTGGGAGAAGCCCTACTACGTGCTGTCTGCCGGCGACGTCTACAACATGAAGACGCGGAAAATCGAGAAGCTCGGCATCGGCGGAACTGCAAGTCCGAATCGCGGCGCCGGCGTCCGCTCGACTTCGACAAGCTCCGGGGAGGCGCGATGAAGGCGCTTATCGCGGCAGCGGCGTTGCTGCTCGCCGCGCCCGTTGTGGCGCACGCGCAACGGCCCGACACCGTCTTCTTCGAGGATCTGACGTTCGATGAAATCCGTGACGCGATCAAGAGCGGCACGAAGAACGTCATCGTCGCCGTCGGCGGCGTCGAGGACAACGGGGCGCAGATCGTCACAGGCAGACCCAGCGACATTGCCACCTATACCGCCGACAGGATTGCGCGGTCGGTGGGTGCAACGCTGGTGGCTCCCGTCATTCCCTACGCGCCGGGTGGCCTTCTGTCGGTGCAGGACGAAGGGGGCTTCGCGACGCTGCTCGAGGCGGCGGCGGCGAGCGCAAAGGGGAGTGGATTTACGCATGTGTTCTTCCTCGGCGAGTCGGCCGGCAGCCAGGCCGCGCTCAAGTCTGTCGCCGAGAAGCTGGATGGTGCGTGGAAAAGCGACGGCGTTCGCGTGACCCATGTGTCCGACTACTTTGCCAAGGCGCGCGCCGAACAGGAAATATTTGCGTCACGGAAGCTCGGATTGACGCTGACCGATTCTGGTCGGGGCGCGAGGTTCATCCAGACGTCGGAAGTTCTGGCGGTGAACGCACAGCGTTCGCGCCTGGAGGCATTGGACGCAGAAGCGATTGCGCCGGCGCCTCAGCACGGGCTCTCGCTTCTCAAGATCAAGGTGGACAGCGCCGTCGCGCAGATCCGTTCGGTTCTCGGTCAGTCGCGCTCGGGGGTCGATTCTTCGGCGGCGTCGAATGGACCCCGGGTCTTCCCGACGCCGGATCCGCGCGCCGCCTCTGGTCCGAGCCTGTTTCTCGAAGACCTGACGGCAACGGAGATTCGGGACGCAATCGCCCGCGGACGGACCACGGTGATCGTTCCGACCGGCGGCACTGAGAAGAACGGCTTTCACATGGTGATGGGCAAGCACAATTTCCATGTGCGCGCCGGTGCCGAGCTGATGGCCCGGAAGCTGGGCAATGCCCTCGTCGCGCCCGTCCTGCAGTACGTCCCGGAAGGTCGCGCCACCGAGGCGACACCGGGTGTTCTGTCGTGTGCGGGAGTCTGTTTCGAGCAGGTCGTCGAATCGATCACACGGAGCGCCGCGCAATTGGGTTTCAAGGAGGTGCTTCTGATCGGTGACAATGGAGGCAATCAGGCGATCTTGCGCGCGGTTGCCGAGCGCGTGAACGGTGAATGGGGAGCGTCGGGTGCGAAGGTCTTCGCCTTGACCGATTTCTACGACAAGGGCCACGAATATCAGGACGCCTGGTTTCTCGGACAGTTCGGCTGGGACGCCGACGTAGTCGGCAGTCACGCCGGCATCAAGGACACCTCGCAAATGCTGTACGTCAAGCCCGAGAGCGTCCGGAAGAATCGAATCGCCGATAGCTTCAACGACAAGGAGGCATCGAGCATCAGTGGTGATCCCACCAAAGCTACCGCCGAGTTTGGCCGCGTGGCCATCGAGTTCAAAGCGAATGGCGCCATCGCTCAGTACCGCGTGCTGAAAGCAGAGGCGCAGGGCGGCGGGAGCGGCCGCCCCGCAGGCAGGCGCAACAATCGGTGATTGCGGCATCGAGCAGTACCCGTCGAAAAGCGGGTCGCTACGGCGCCGGTGGCGGCGCCTCGCGACGCCAGCGGAAAACGGCGAGCCATCCGTCTCTGGCCGCTGGCGGCAATCTGCGCCGGCGGACTGCTGCTTCGCTTCACCGCGCCAATCCCCGCAGGTCTCGACCAGAAAAGCTGGTCGCTGCTCGTCGTGTTTCTCTCGGCGCTGGCAGGACTGATCGTTCAACCGGCGCCAATGGGCGTGCTTTTTCTTACCGCCATCACTGTGGCCGTCCTCACAGGTGTGTTGACGCCGGCGCAGGCGCTCGCCGGCTATTCCAACAACATCCTGTGGCTCATCATCATCGCGTTCATGTTCGCACGAGCGTTCGTCAAGACGGGCCTCGGGAGACGGATCGCGCTCCTCATCATTCGTCAGATTGGCACCAGCTCGCTGCGCCTTGGCTATTCGCTGTCGCTGACCGATCTCGTGCTCGCGCCTGTCACCGCGTCCAATACGGCGCGCACCGGTGCGATCGTGTTTCCGATTGCCGTCAGCCTGTCGAAGGAGTTCGAGTCGAATCCCGGTCCGACGGCGTCGCGCATCGGTTCGTTTCTCCTTTTCACTGCGTATCAGGTGAATCTGGTGACATCGGCGCTCTTTCTGACGGCAATGGCATCGAATCCGCTGGCAGTCGAGTTCGCCAACCAGATCGCCGGCGTGCGGATCTCCTGGGCTGGCTGGCTCGCGGCCAGCTCTGTGCCAGGCGCGATCGCCTTCCTCGCCGTTCCGTACGTCATCTATAAGTTGTATCCGCCTGAGATACAGCGCACGCCAGAGGCCCGGCGCTACGCGACGGCGGAGCTGGAGAAGCTCGGACCCGCGAGCGGCCGTGAAAAGGTACTGACAGGCGTCTTCGTGGGTCTTGCCGTCGTATGGGGCACGCAACAAGTGCACGGCATCGACACCACGATGGCGGGGCTCGCTGGGCTGTGCATTCTTCTGCTGAGCGAAGTGCTTGCCTGGCGCGATGTCATCGAGGAAACGTCGGCATGGGACACGTTTGTGTGGTGGGGAGCGATGATGTCGCTGGCGATGGCGCTGAACCAGAGCCAGGTGACGCCCTGGATCGCGGCGATTGCACGCGAGACGCTCGTCGGCTGGCGCCCCATGATTGCGCTGATTGCGCTGGTCGTCGCGTACACCTATATTCACTACGCGTTTGCAGGACAGACGGCGCACGTCGTCGCGTTGTACGCGCCGTTTTTCACGGTTGCCGTGGCGACCGGCGCGCCCCCGCTTCTCGCAGCGTTGCTGCTGTGCTTCTTCTCCAATCTCAACTCGACGTTGACCCACTACAGCGACGGCGCAGCGCCCATCTATTACGGTTCGCAGTACATTGACCAGGCCGACTGGTGGCGGATCGGTTTTTATCTATCAGTCTTCCACCTGACGCTTTGGCTGGCAGTGGGCTTGCCCTGGTGGAAATTTCTCGGGATCTGGTAACGACAACACGATGACAGTGACCAAGAGTGCAGTGACTCACCTCGAATGCAGCAGGACCGGCCAGACCTACGAAGCCGGCAAAGTGCATAACACGAGCGCCGATGGCTGGCCGTTGCTGGTCCGCTACGACCTCGAGAGCCTCCGCCGCAATTGGGATCGCGATTCGCTTTGCGACGCTCCGCAGACGATGTGGAGATATGCACCGCTGTTGCCGGTCCGGCACACGAAGCACATCGTGTCGCTGCACGAAGGCTGGACGCCGTTACACAGGGTGAACAAGCTGGCCGATCACCTCGAATGCAACAACCTGTGGCTCAAGGATGAAGGCGTCAACCCCACCGGGTCGTTCAAAGCCCGGGGTCTTTCCTGCGCAGTGTCGATGTGCCGCGAGCTTGGCGTCACCAAAGTCGCGATCCCGACAGCAGGCAATGCAGGAGGGGCGCTGGCCGCGTATGCGGCCGCGGCGGATATTGGAGCCCATATCTTCATGCCCCGTGACGTGCCGCTTGCCAATTATCTGGAAGCCAAGGCGTTCGGTGCCGCGGTGACTCTGGTTGACGGTCTCATCAGTGACTGTGGCAAGCGGGTGGCGGAAGGCAAAGCGACCGAGGGCTGGTTCGAGGTTTCCACGCTTAAAGAACCGTACCGCATCGAAGGCAAGAAGACCATGGGCCTCGAAGCCGCCGAACAATTTGGCTGGGAGTTGCCCGATGCCATCTTCTATCCGACCGGTGGCGGCGTCGGCATGATCGGCATGTGGAAGGCGTTTGCAGAGCTGGAACAGCTTGGCTGGATCGGTTCGAAGCGGCCGAAGATGATTTCAGTGCAGGCAGAAGGCTGCCGGCCGATCGTCGAGGCATTCGAAAAGGGCGCCGAATTCAGTGAATTCTGGAAAGGAGCCGCCACCGTGGCCAGCGGGCTCCGTGTGCCAAAGGCGCTGGGCGATTTTCTCGTGCTTCGTGCCGTCCGGGAAAGTGGCGGCACCGCTGTGGCGGTTACTGAGCGCGGCATGATGAAAGGATGTGAGGATCTTGCCTCGCACGAGGGACTGTTCGTCGCTCCCGAAGGCGGCGCATGCATTGCGGCCCTCAGCACACTCAGGTCTTCTGGTTTCTTGAAAAAGGATGATCGGATCCTTATTTACAACACCGGGTCTGGCTATAAATATCTGGACGCCTGGGCGGAATATTACGGCGCGCGACTGCCGACGCCTGGCGATCTGTTCGTCTAGGCCATCTCACGACGCGTTCACCCTCTTGCGTTTCGATCATGACGACCGACAGCGTGTTGAGGATGCCGGGAGGTCAGGACCATGGCTTGGGTCGCATTGTTCATCGCCGGCGTGCTCGAAATTGCGTGGGCCGTCGGTCTCAAGTACACGAACGGATTCACACGGTTGTGGCCGACGATCGGCACCGCCATTGCTCTGGTTGCCAGCCTGGGCCTTCTCGGACTCGCGGTGCGAACGCTGCCGATCGGGACCGCATATGCCGTGTGGACGGGCATCGGCGCAGCCGGCACCGCCATCCTGGGGCTTTGGTTGTTTCAGGAACCGGCGACGGCGTTACGCCTGTTCTGCATCGGCCTGATTCTCGCCGGCGTCGTCGGATTGAAATTCGCTACTCCGTAGCCTGGGACTCCCGGACTCCCAGACTCCCTGGACTCCCTGGACTCCCGGACTCCCCGACTCCCCGACTCCCAGACTCCCGAGTCCCCGTTCTCTAGCCACCCTGCTACAATGCCGACACTCAGGGGGGGTATGAACAAGAAGTGGTACAGCTACTTCGTCGTCTCCGACGACGACTCAGTGAGCCCGCCCTCGTCTGACGCGGACGGCGCCCAGCCGCCCGGTCCACAGCGGGTTTCCGATATCGCTCCCGAAAGCCCAGGCACCGACCTCGATGCACGCGAAGCCGCGGCGACTGTCGACCTCGCCGCCGTCTACGAGGCCGCCAAGATCGCGGCGCCAGCGCATGGCTACACCGTGCTCAAGGTCGCCGAGATGCTCGACAGCGAGCACATTCGCACGCTGCCGCCCGACGTCAAGCGCAAGTCGGTGATGGTGGCGCTCGATGCCGCGCGCGTGAAGATCACGGAGATCGTCGAAGATGCCGTGCGGCGCGATCGGGCGCTGGATACCTACGAGAAGGTGCTCAGCAAGTCCGTCGACGATCTGCGCGCCGAGACCGCGGCCGACAATCAGCGCATCGAGCAGGAGATCGCCACCCGCGTTGCCGAGCTGCGGGCGCAAATCGACGAGAACAACCGCAAGATGAGCGCCGAGGAGCGCGAGCTCGCCGCCTGGCGCGCGCGGAAGCATCGCGAGGAAGAGATGATTGCAACCGCGGTCGGCTATTTCACGTCTGAGAATCCAATCACCGCGCCGGCGCGCGCGCCTCAGGGAGATGCCGATGTTCGATAGATTGAGCCGTCTGGTCAGAGCGTGGATGGGCTTTTTCATCTCCATGGGCGAAGACCCGGAGGTGATGCTTCAGGATGCCATCGAAGAAATGCGCATGACCATGCCGAAGCTGAATTCGGTGCTGGTCGCTACACGCGCCACGGTCATCAGGCTCGAGGAAGAGCGCGATGCGCTGCTCAGACAGGAGCGCAGCCTCACCGCCTCGATTCAGGCGGCGCTCCGCGACGGATCGGCGGCGGCGCGCAGCGTGGCCGAAGAAGACGCGCTCCAGCTGCAGCAGCTGCGGGTCGACCTGGAGAGCACACAGGAACAGCTGGCGTCGGCGGCGAAAGCGCATGAAACGGCCAAGGTGTCGGTCGACGCGCTCAAGACCAAGTTGAAGGAGCGGATCGAGACGAGTCAGCGCGCGCTCAAGGAGCGGCAGAAGGCGCAGGTCATGAAGGTCGCTGCCGATGCCATCGTCGAGTTGCAGTCATACGGTGTGGCCTCCACTGCCGACAAGTTCCTCGAGCAGATCAAGCAGGAAGTGGCCGAGTCGAAGGCAGCAGTCGAAGTGGCGACCGGCGGCATCGACACGCAGACCATCGAGCGCGAGCGGACGGCGCGAAAGCTGAAGGCGGCGGGAATCCTGCAGCAGTTCGAAGCCGAGATGGGCATCAGTGCCCCGCCTACCTCGGCCAGCACGACAGCTGCGCCAAGCGTCGGGAGCCGCGTCGCCGACAAGTCGGGATCCTGATCTGATCGATGGCGGATCCCGACAAGGATGTTTCGCCCGGCTCGATTCTGCGGGAGCTGATTCTCAATCAGTACCAGGCGATCGTGGTCGGGGGCGCCGCCGTGGCGTCGCTCGTCACGCTCAATCCGCTGCCGCTGTTGTTTCTGTTCGGCACCGAGCTTGTGCTGCTGCCGATCCTCGATTCGGGGCCGCTGCGGCGGCTGGTGGCGCGCCGCCGGCTCCAGCTGGCGCGTACGCAGGCCCACGCCTCCCGCGGTCGAGTCATCGACGAGCTCACGCCGCACAACGCGAAGCGCTACGCGGCGAGGGAGGAGCTGAGCCGCTTGATCGAAGCCAACTACCAGGGATTGACCGGCATCTCACAAGCGTATCTGTCCGAGCAGCGCGGCAAGCTCGACACCATTCTGCAGGGCTACCTCAGCCGTCTCATCGCGGTGCAGCGGTACGAGCGGCTGCCGGCAGGCCGGTCGAGCGAAGAAGTGGGTGACGAGATCGCAGGACTGGAGCGCGAGCTCGCGGAGCCCGACGTGCCCGAGCGCGCCGCCGCCGCGCTCCGGAAGAACATCGAGCTCAAGCGCCGGCTGGCGGCCTCGTTGGCGCAGGTGGACGGGACCGTGCGCGCGTTGATGACCGAACTCGATTCCATCGAGTCGCTGCTCGAAGTGCTGCATCAAAGCTCGATCTCGATGCGCGATCCGGAGGCGATCTCGGAAGAGCTGGATACGATTGTGCGGCAATCCGAAGATTCGGAAAAAGTCGTGCGCGAGATGGAATCGCTGCTGCGCGATGGCGTCAGCGGGTGGGATGCCGGGCTCGACGCGGCGCCGCCGGCGCAAAGTGCGAAACCTGCGGCGCGATCGAAAGCGAAGGGGCGATGAGCCAGGGGTTTGAAGGGTACCCGCCGTGGGCCCGCCGGCTGGCGCACAGTATCCGGGCGCGGCTCGGCAATACGTTCGTGCTCCACGGCAACACGCTCGATCTGGTGCCGGTGCCGCAGCCGGCTGGCACGCCGCATACCTCCGCCGACTTCGAGCCGATCGTGCCGTTTCTCGCCAGGTGGGTCTTCGGTCAACGCGAGGTGGTGATCGAATACCAGCGTGCCAACGGCGCCATCTTCCACACGCGCGAATCCCATAAACATTTCACCGATGCGGTGGCGGTCGTCGACGCGGTGCATGGCACCGGCTTCGCGACCGCGTTGCCGCGCGATCCGGTACAGTTCTGCGCCCTGCTCGATTCGTTTCTCAAGCAGGTCATCGTGCGGCAGCCTGGCTTTGGCGTCGCGGTGATCTTGCCCTACGCGGAGACGCTGCTGCCCGAATCGGCGGGCGATGCGAGCCCCGAAGATCGCGCCGTGCGTGTGTTCATCCAGAAATGGTCGACCGACCCTGCGCTGCTTTCGGCGAACGTGACCTTTGCGCTGATCACCGAGACGCTGGCCGACGTCAGCTCGCGAGTGATCCGATCGCCGCAGACCGTGGAAATCGAAGTGGAGCGTCCGGACGAAGGCGGCCGGCTGGATTTTCTGCGTGCCGTGCGCAATCAGCAGTGGTTCGAAACGCGATCGGAGCTGGCGCCGGAACGCCTGGCTCAGCTGACCTCCGGCCTGTCCAGGATTCAGCTGCGCCAGATCCTGTCATCGGTCGACGAACACGGGACGCGCCTCGACGCGCAGGCGCTGCGGGAGCAGAAGAAGGCGGTCATCGAGGCAGAGTGCTATGGTCTGCTCGAGTACGTCGAGTCGCGGTTTGGACTCGACATGGTATCGGGTCACGAGGGTGTGAAAGCGCGTCTCCGGCGCGCGGCGCAGGCGGTCGTCGACGGACGGCTGCGCGCCGTGCCGATGGGCTACCTGATCGCCGGACCGGTCGGGTCGGCCAAGACGTTTCTCGTTAATTGTTTTACAGGCGAGCTGGGCTTTCCGTGCGTGAAGTTCCTCAATTTCCGCTCGCAGTGGCAGGGCGTGACCGAGGGGAACCTCGAGAAGATTCTCAAGCTGCTGCACGCGATGTGGCCGGTCGGCGTGATCATCGACGAGGCCGACGCGTTTCTCGGCGATCGCAACCAGGAGGGGGACTCGGGCACCTCGAACCGCGTGTTTGCGCAGCTGGCGTCGTTCATGGGCGACACCGAATACCGGGGCAAGATCGTCTGGTTCCTTATTACCTCGCGCCCCGATCTCCTGCCGGTCGACATCAAGCGTCAGGGCCGCGCCGAGGAGCACCTCGCGCTGTTCTATCCGCAGGACGCCAGCGAGTACGAAGCGTTGTTCCAGATCATGGTCCGCAAGAGCGGGCTCGAGACGCCGGCGCGATCGATCAAAGAGGTGACCGACGACCCGAGCGGATTGTCGGGTGCGGACATCGAAGCCATTTTCGCCCGCGCCCTGCTGTTCGCCGAGCAGCCCAACGGCGATCGCCCGGTCGTGTCGGTCGAGTCGCTGCGGCGCACCTTCGACGACTTCATTCCAGCAACCAGCCAGCTCGAACGGGAGCTGCAGATTCTGGTGGCGGTGCAGGAGTGCACGTCGCGCGAAGTGCTTCCTGAACCATATCGCGAGATGGATCGCGGAGTGGTGCTGGCCCGTGTCAACGAGCTGCGCGCGCTCCTCAAAACCTGAGAAGGGGGCCTGTGTCGAGAACACCATTATTTGACTCACTGCGTCGCGCCATCCGTGTGGCAGCCCTGGCATCGCGCGAGCGGCCAGGGACGCCGCCGCTCGACGAGCTGCTGGAGATGTCGTACTCCCGGCGCCGGTTTCTCCGCGACTCCGCCGCGACCGCCGCGGTCGCCGCGCTGTCGGGTTGCGGCCGCACCGAGACGCCGGCATCGCCTCCGCCAGCCACGTCATCGACGCCGCCGGCCGGAGCCGTCCCACGCATTGCCATCGTCGGCGCGGGAGCGGCCGGCCTGAACGCCGCCTACAAGCTGAAGAAGGCTGGTCTCACCGCCACGATTTACGAGGGCTCCAACCGCACAGGCGGCCGCATGTTTACAGCCCGGGACCTGCTCGGCGACGGCCTGACCACGGAGCTCGGCGGCGAGTTCATCGACAGCAACCACGTCGAGGTGCTGAACCTGATGACCGAATTCGGCCTCGAGCGGCTCGATACGCGGGCCCCCGAAACGGCGTCGATAAAGCCTGAAACATATTTCATCAATGGCCGTCATTACACACATGCACAAGCGGTGCGCGCGTTCGCGCCGATCGCCAAACGTCTGTTCGAGGATTACGACGCGCTCGGCGAAGTGGTGAATTATCAAACCGAGGGTGGCGGGTCCGCGCTCGATAAGCAGTCGATCGCGCAGTACCCTCGACACGGTCGGCGTGACCGGCTGGATGCGCGAGCTCATCGATGTGGCGTATGTCACCGAATACGGCCTCGAAAACAGCGAGCAGTCGGCTTTGAACTTCCTCTTCCTGATCGGCACCGGCGATCTCGAGGATCCGGCCACCTTTGCCCTGCTGGGAGAAAGCGACGAGCGCTATAAGGTGCGCGGCGGCAACCAGCAGATCGTCGACGAGCTGGCGCGCCGGCTTCCCGGCCAGATTCGTCCGCTGCATCGGCTCGAAGCGATTCGTAGTCGCGGCGAAGGTTTCACGTTGACGTTTCAGACCGAGGGCAAAACCATCGACGAGCAGGCGGACGTCGTGCTCCTGACGGTACCGTTTTCGATCCTCCGCGACGTCAAGATGCAGATTGAGCTGCCGGCGTTGAAGACGCGCGCCATCCGCGAGCTCGGTTACGGCGCGAATGCCAAGGTGCTGGTCGGCTTCAGCAGCCGTCCATGGGAGAAGCTCGGATATTCTGGCGCAACCTACACCGACGAGCCGTTTCAACTGGCGTGGGCGAACAGCTTTCTGCAGCCAGGCACGGCCGGAGGACTTACGCTGTATTCAGGCGGCAAACTTGCGCACGACGCCGGTGCAGGTACGCCAGAAGAGGTGGCCACGCGGCTCATGCGCGGAGTCGAGCGCGCCTACCCCGGCACGACGCGCGAACGGAACGGCAAGGTATCGCGCTTTCACTGGCCCACCTTCCCGTGGGTCCGCGGCAGCTATTCCTGTTACAAACCGGGCCAATGGACGACGATTGCCGGCTCCGAAGGGGTGCCGGTCGGCAACCTGTTTTTTGCCGGCGAGCATTGCAGCTACGATTTCCAGGGATACATGAACGGCGCCGCGCAATCGGGTGCCGATGCGGCCCGCGCCATGATGTCGCAGGTCAGCGGCACCAAGGCCGCCCGGCGGTTCTCGCGGCGTGAACTGGTACGAATAGCGTGAACGGCGCGAGGCAAATAGTAATGGAGGCGAGTAAGTAAAAAGTAAAAGTAGAATAGTAGAAAGTAGAAAGTAGTAAGTAAAAGGCCGAGTAAGTAAAAAGGAGTAGTTATGCGGTTGACGGGTGCGGGTCGGTTTCTGTTGGTTGTGGTCGGTCTGGCTGTGCTGGGGTATGCGGCGTGGACCTATCGCAACCAGCTGCCTGGCGGCCTCACGGGGTCGAGCGCTCCGAGCTCATCGACACCGGAATCGGCGTCGACGCCGCCCGCTGCCGCGCCGGAACGAAAAGGAGTGCTCGGTAACATCCGCAGCTCGGGAGTCCTCCGTGTCGGCATGGAGCAGGACGCCCCGCCCCTGCACTTCATCAACGCTCGCAAGCAGGAAGACGGGTTCGACTTCCGCCTGGCGGGCATCGTCGCGGAGGGGCTCGGCGCCAAGCGTGTTCAGGTGGTCGAGGCCGACTATGAAGACCTGCCAGATCGCCTGCGCGCAGGGGACATCGACGTCATCATGGCGGGCTACGTGCCCGATCCGTCGATCAACGGCGTGGTGTGGTCGAACGGATATCTCGATTTCGGCCTGTGCATGATCGTTCACGAAGGCATGGTGTCGACCTATCGCTCGGTGAAAGACCTTGCCGGCAAGCGCGTCGCGATTTACGACGACCCCGCGGCCGAGCGCTGGGTGCAGCAGAACATACCGGGGGCGAAAATCACGAAGTTTTCAGGTGAAAATGGTTGGTTCGAGGCCGTGGAGCGCGACGAGGCGGATGCGCTGATTTATGACTATCCGTTCGTGGCCGAAGAGATCAAAGCCCACCCGCGGACGGCGATTGTGCAGTACAACCTCAACCAGTCCAAGTACGCAGTGGGCGTGCCGGCAGCGAATTACGATCTGGTCTACGAGGTCAACGCCGCGATCGACCGTTTCAAAGCCTCGCCGGCCTACGCCGATCTGGTGCGCGAATACCTCGCCAGTGAATCGAACGTCTTCATGAAGCCTGTCGCCGGGCGCAAGACCTACACAGTGCGCGCCGGAGACACGCTCAGCAAGATTGCCGGAGCGGAGCTCAAGGATACCAACCGGTGGCGCGAGATCTGGGACCTCAACCGCGAGCGTGTGGCCAACGAGAACCTGATCTATCCACGGCTGGTGCTCTTGATGCCGTAAAAGCGCCTGCTTTTCTATCGCGACGCCCTGAGGAACCCCTTCCGTCCGAATTGAGACTAAGAGCACAATACCTTATGACGATGCGCACCCGTCTCCGCCTGCTGTTGCCGCTCCTTGCATTGACGTCGGTCGTCAGTTTTACTGGCGCCCAGCAGCCGGCCGCCCCCATCAACCTTCAAAACGCGCCGCTCGGCCAGACCATTCCAGTCGATCCGCTGATCACGGTTGGCACGCTCCCGAACGGCCTGCGCTACTACGTCCGCGAGAACCGGCTGCCGCAGGCGCGGGCCGAGCTTCGGCTCGTCGTCAAAGCGGGTTCGGTACTCGAAGACGAAGATCAGCGGGGGCTCGCGCATTTCGTCGAGCACATGGCCTTCAACGGCACGCGGCATTTTCCGAAGCAGGAGATCTCCAGCTTCATGCAGTCGCTGGGCATGCGGTTCGGCGCGCACGTGAACGCGCACACCAGCTTCGACGAGACTGTGTACGAGCTGCAGGTCCCGACCGGCAATCCGGCGGTTATGGATCGGTCGCTCACCATCCTTGAAGACTTTGCGCGCGACGTGTCGTTCGACTCTGCCGAGATCGACAAGGAGCGCGGGGTCATTCTCGAGGAATGGCGGCTGGGGCTCGGAGCCGGCGAACGGATACGGGACGCGCAGATGCCCGTGCTGCTGAAGGACTCGCGCTACGCCGAACGGTCGCCGATCGGGAAGCCGGAGATCATCCGCAACGCGAATTACGATCGGTTGAAGCAGTTCTATGCCGACTGGTACCGCCCCGACATGATGGCGGTCGTCGCCGTGGGCGATTTCGACAAAGCCGCGGTTGAAGCGCAAATACGATCTCGCTTTGGCGCGATACCGCCTGCGGCATCTCCGAAGCCCAGACCCGACTACGCCGTGCCGGACCAACCCGGAACGGTGTATTCGATCATTACCGACCCCGAAGTGACGCAGACCGCCATCAGTGTCTTCACGAAGATGCCCGCTCGCGATCAATCAACAGTCGGCGCGTACCGAAGGCTGATTGCCGAGCGCCTGTTCAGCGGCATGCTGTCTGCCCGTCTCGACGAGATCGCGCAACAGCCGAACGCGCCGTTTCTTGCGGCCCAGACGAGCCGCGGCTATTTTCGTGCAGACCGCAGAGGTGACGTCGCTGAATGCGCTGGTCGCGCAGGGCGGCGTGGAGCGCGGGCTCACCGCGCTGTTCACCGAGATCGACCGTGTGGCGCGGTTCGGTTTCACCGCGACCGAGCTCGATCGGCAGGCGCGTCGCCTGGAGCGGGTGCTGGAGAACGCGTCGGTTGAGAAGAACAAGAGCCCGTCCGGTCCGCTGGCGGATGAGTTCATCAGAAACTTTCTGCAGGGCGAACCGATTCCGGGCATCGTTTACGAGTTCGCGTTGAACAAGCGTTTCCTGCCGGAGCTCACGCTCACCGAAATCAACGCGCTCGCGAAGGACTGGACGCCCGATCGCAACCGCGTCGTGGCGATCATCGCGCCGGCAAAAGACAAAGCGAGCTTGCCGGACGCGGCGAAGATGACGGCCGTCATCGCCGCCGCCGGCGGTAAACCGCTGGAGGCGTACGTCGACACCGTCAGCACGCAGCCGCTGCTCGATCCGCTCCCGTCGCCGGGAAGCATCGCGACCACTTCCACCAATGCTCCGCTTGGCATCACCGAGTGGCGCCTCTCCAACGGTGTTCGCGTCGTCCTGAAGCCGACGACATTCAAGGAAGACGAGATCCTGTTTCGGGCCGTCAGCCCTGGCGGCACGTCGCTGGCGGCCGACCGGGACTTCATCGCGGCGGAAACCGCCGACGATGTGATTGCGCAAGGCGGGCTTGGCGCGCTCCGGAGTCTGGATCTCAACAAGGCTCTCGCCGGCCGCAGCGTGTCGGTCAGCGCCGAGATCGGCCAGACCGAAGAAGGACTCGGCGGCGGCTCATCACGCAAAGACCTCGAGACGATGTTTCAACTCATCTATCTCACGTTCACGGCGCCGCGCCCCGACCCCGTGGCGTTCGGCGTCTTCAAGGAACAGTTGAAGGTGGCGCTGGCGAATGAGGACGCGCTGCCGGACACGGCGTTCGAAGATGCGCTCAGCGATGCGCTGACGCAGAACCATCTGCGGGCGCGGCGATTGAAGGCTGCCAATGTTGACGAGATGAACCTCGACCGATCGCTCGCGTTCTACAAAGAGCGGTTTGCCGATGCGAGCGATTTCACGTTCGTGTTCGTCGGAAGTTTCGATCTGGCGGCTATGCGGCCGCTCGTGGAGCGCTATCTGGCCAGCCTGCCGGCTCTTCATCGGAAGGAAGCGGCGAGGGATCTGGGCATTCGTCCGCCTGCGGGCGTCGTCGAACGCGAGGTGAGAAAGGGCATCGAGCCGAAGAGCCAGGTGAGCATCGTCTTTTCCGGAGCGTTTGAGAACGACGAGATGAGCAGGCTCACCATGCGCGTGATGGGAGAGATGCTGAGCGGCAATCTGCACAGGACATTGCGCGAAGATCTGGGCGGCACCTATGGCGTCAGCGTCGAGCCGCGCTTTGCTCAGCGTCCCACCGAGACGTACCGCATTACGATCTCGTTCGCCTGCGATCCCGCGCGCACCGAAAGCCTCACCAGGACGGCCTTCCGGCTGATCGACGAGTTCCGCGAGACCGGGCCAACCGACGCCCAAGTAGCCGACGGACGCGAGGCGCTGATGCGCGATTTCGAAACGAACAGCCAGCGGAACGGGTATCTGCTGAACCGTCTTGTCTACAGCTATGAGTACGGCGAGAGCGTCGATGCGGTCTTCGACATGCGGCCGACGGTCGACCGCCTGACGGCTTCCCTGATTCGCGAGGCCGCACGGAAGTACCTCGACACGCGCCGTTATGTGGAAGTGACGTTACTGCCCGAGGTACGCACTCCGTAGGCGTCGGCCGGGATTCATGCCGCCGCGACGTGACACGCTCGACCCCGAACTGCACTCGCCGCCCTTCGAACGGTTCCGGAGCATCCGGCGTCTCGGGCCGGAGCGGAGCGGCCATGCGTCCGAGGACCACGTGCGGCACCAGCTGTATGTCGGACGTGACACGCGGAGCCGGTCGAACGCCCTCATCAAAGTGGCGACAAAGCCTGGACTCGTCTACCAGCACAACCTGACGAACGAAATTGCCACCCTCACGACGATCAACCGCGAGCTGCCCGATTCGCCGGTGTTCCCAGTGCTCTGGGATCACGGGACGCTCGGCGACGGACGGGTCTTCCTGGTTATGTCACTCTTCGACGAATGGCCGTTGGCCACGACCATCGGGCCGGAGAGCCAGCCGGAACGGCTGGTCGCCCATCTCCGGACGTCCATCGCGGTCGCCGACGCGCTGACCGACTTGCATCGGCTGCAGATCTTCTATGTCGATCTGAATCTGATGAACATCCTGTATCGGTTGGAGAGTGGCGGTCCGGTGATCCGAATCGTGGACCTGGAGTCTGCCTATGAGGTCGCTCGCCATACGGCAGGCGTCTTCTACAATCCCCCGACGACATCCGGATTTTCCGCGCCGGAGGTGCAGAAGCAGGCTCCGGACGCCAGGTCCGATGTGTACTCGCTGGGCGCGGTTCTCTACACACTCGTGACCGGCTACGGATGGACCTGGCAAGCAAAGCTGGGAGAACGCATCGCGGCGGATACGGACATCGACGCGGATCTGCGGACCATTCTTCAGACCGCATCGTCGCCGGATCCGGAACACCGCTACCGATCGATGGAGAACCTGCGCGCCGCGCTCGGCGCCTATCTCGAAGCGATCTGGCCAGGACGTTCCTGGTAGAGCCGATAAAACACCCGCTCCACTGCATCGCGATGCGCCAATCATGTGTCCGCACAAATTTGGCGATGCCTCGTAGAGTCACGTCATAACTGTTCGTATTGCGATTGCCGAAGCTCGCCCAATTCATCGGACATTCGCATCGTCCGCGTAATACGTGAACACATCCGTTCATCGCGGCAGCGATACGTCACATTCGTGTTGATTGCCGCGAGCGATCAGTAACCCACGAAGCGTCCCGTCGGCGGATTTGCGATCTACCTGCGCAAATCCTCTAGCAAAAACGCACTTCTCACGTTCAGGTACGCCGCTTGCTCTGCGGTGATCGTCTCGACCTGCACGACCTCACCGACCAAATGGAGGGACTTGAGAAATGCACGGGTATTTTCCAGCGGTCACGATGGGTTTCGTCATTCTCTTCATGCTCTCATCGCCGGCAGGCGCGCAAAGCACGATCGCTGGCGTTGTGCGGGATGTGACCGGCGCCGTGCTGCCGGGCGTGACGATTGAAGCGTCCAGCGCGGCGCTCATCGAGAAGACGCGAGTGGTCGTCAGCGACGAAGGGGGGCTGTTCCGTATCGCCGATTTGCGCCCAGGGACCTACCAACTGATCTTCGAGCTTCAGGGATTCACCAGCGTCAAACACACAGCTATCGAACTCCAATCGGGTGTCACGGTCACCGCCAATGCCGAGATGAAGGTCGGTGGTCTCGAGGAGACGCTCACCGTGTCCGGAGTAGGTTCGACGATCGACGTGCAAAGCGCCGTTCAACAGGTCGTCATGACTCGGGAGGTCATGGATGCCGTGCCCACCGGGCGGAGTGTGTTCTCGGTCGGCGCCCTTATCCCCGGTACGACTTCCAATCGGCCCGACGTGGGTGGTACGGAGGGGATGCAGCAGACGCAGATCCAGGTGCACGGGTCTGAAACCCGCGACGTGTCATTCCAAGTCGACGGAATGTCGATTAACTCCAATTTCGGGAACGCGGGCGTTGTCGGGGTTTACTACAACGACGGCATGATGGAAGAGATCAGCTACCAGACCAACGCGCTCCCGGCCGAAGTGTCGCAAGGGGGTGTGCGCATCAACATGATTCCCCGCGAAGGCGGCAATACCCTGCACGGCGCGCTGTTCGCGACCGCCGCCAGTGGCAGCATGCAGAGTGACAACTTCAGCGATGATCTGCGGGCCCTGGGAATGACCGCACCCAACAGCGTCGACACGATTCACGACGTAAATGGCTCCGTCGGCGGCCGCATCGTCCGCGATCGGCTGTGGTTCTTTTCGACCTTCCGCCATTGGGGGGTCGATCGGTTCGTCGCCAACACCTTCAATCCCGACCGAACGCAGGCACTCGATGACAATTACATTTACAGCACGGTCGTGCGCCTGACGTTGCAGGCCACGCCAAAGAACAAGATCAGCGCCTACTATGACAAGAATGTAAAGTGGCGCGGCCATCGGCGCGACCTGACAGCTGACTATCAGTTCGTCGAACCGCGCGCGTCTTACCTGCAGACGACACCACTGGGCTACACGGGACAAATGAAGTGGGTGTCGACGGTGTCGAACAACCTGTTGTTCGAAACGGGGGTGTCGGCCTTCTTCCTGCACTACAAGACCGGCTATCAGCCGGAAGTGGGCGACAGCGACATGGCGAAGATCGACTTCGTCAAGTCCACGTTGACGAACGCCGTGGTCCGCGACTACGACTCTTACGCCCAGCGTCAGACCTATACCGCGTCGATGTCATACGTGACCGGCGCGCACAACTTCAAGACCGGGCTGCAGTATGGGATGGGACCGTATAAGGAGACGGTGACCATCAACGGCGACCGGGTGCTCAGATTCCGCGACGGCGTTCCTGACTCTGTCGATGTCTACAACTCGCCGCTCGAGGTGAAGGAGAGCCTCAACGTCGATGTGGGGATATATGCGCAGGACACGTGGACAGTGAAGCGGGCGACAATCAATGCCGGCGTGCGCCTGGAGCACTTCAACACCTCGATCGATGCGCAGGCCTCGGCCGCGGGAACTTTCGTGCCGGCCCGCAGCTTTGCCGAGATCAGCGATGTGCCGAACTGGACCGACATCGTCCCGCGATTCGGGATTGCGTATGACCTCTTCGGAGACTCGCGGAGCGCGATCAAGGTGAGCGCGAGCAAATACATGGGAAGCGAAGGTGTCGGGCTGGCGCACACGGTCAACCCGATGTTCACCAGCCAGGATCGTCGCTCCTGGAGCGACGCCAACGGGAACGGCGAAGCCGAACTGTCGGAAATCGGCACCAGTACCGGCTTCCGCGGCGGCGTAAATCAACGCATCGATCCGGAGATCACCCGGCCCTACAACTGGGAGGTACTCGGCCAGTTTTCAGCAACAGCTGCCGGCGCGGTTGACAATGAGCGTGGCGTACTACAAGCGGAACGTTCGAAATCTGTATGGTGTCAAGAATCAACTCGTCACGCCGGCCGACTACACCGCACTCAGCATCACCAACCCGGTGACCGGCGATCCGTTGACGATCTATAACCTGGATCCCGCCAAGGCCAACCTTGTCGATCTGCTGGTGAGCAACTACGGCGAGCTCGACAAGGACTACAACGGCGTCGAAATCAGGGCCGACAAGCGATTCAATAACTCAGCGATGCTCTTTGGCGGTGTCACCATCGGCAAAAAGTACGGTTCGATTCGCGGCACATCGGAAGATCTGAACGATCCGAACCGTTTGATCAACTCTCGCGGGTATGTCGACCTCGACTCGACGGTTCAGACAAAAATCGCCGGTACCTATCCATTGCCGCTGCGCATCACGCTGAGCGGCTCGCTGCAGAGCGGAACCGGACAGCCGCTGCGGCGTGTGTTCAACGTCACGCGCGCGCTCGTTCCAACCTTGACGCAGGTGTCGATGCCGGTCGACGTTGTCGAGCGGGGAAGCGTCAGGGCCGAGCGGTTGAATCAGGTGGATATGCGCGTAGGCCGGGTGTTCCAGACTGGCCGCACGAAGTTCGAAGCCATCGCTGACGTCTACAACCTGCTCAACGACGACAGCCCGACCGCCGAAGTCGAGACGGTTGGGTCTTCGCTCGGACGCCCTTCGTCGATTCTCGACGGGCGGTTGCTCCGGCTTGGCTTGAAGATCACTTTCTAAGGAGTCCCCGATGAAGGTTGCATCGACTATCGCTGCTCTCGCACTCACCGCCGCCTACCCGGCATTCGCTCAGGATACGACTGCCGTCATTAAGGCAGACCGAATACTCGACGGTAAGGGCGGAGTGCTCACAAACAGCACAATCGTGGTCGCGGGCGACAGGATTAGCGCGATTGGCAAGCCGGCGGCGGGCCCGACGTACGATCTGACGGGGCTGACCGTGTTACCCGGCTATATCGAAACTCACGCGCATATCTCATCGCACTTCGATAAGGGCACGAATCGAATTCACAACCCAGAAGAAAGCAAAAGCGAAACGCCGCAGCAGACGATGCTGTACACGGTAGAGAACGCGTACAAGATGCTGATGGCGGGTTTCACGACGGTGCAGAGCCCTGGCGCGGAAATCGACAAGGACCTTCGCGATTGGATCGCCGCAGGGCGCGTTCCGGGTCCACGCATTCTGACCTCGCTGCGGTCGATTCGCGAGACCTCCGGTACTCCGGATGAGATTCGGGCGGAGGTGCGCAAGATCGTCGCAGACGGTGCCGACTTCATCAAATTGTTCGCGACCAAAAGCATTCGCGAGGGTGGTGCCCAGACGATGACGGACGCACAGATACAGGCGGCATGCAGCGAAGCGAAGGCCCTCGGCAAGCGGTCGCTTGTCCACGCGCAGGGACCTGAGGGCGCGAAAGCGGCCGTGCTGGCAGGATGCACGTCCATCGAGCACGGCAACCGTCTCACGGACGAGGTGCTCGACCTGATGGTAAAGCACGGCACCTATCTCGATTCCAACAACCATCTGCTGATTCACAACTATCTCGACCACATGAAGAACTACTACGGCGTCGGCAATTACAACGAAGAAGGCTTCATGTTCCTGAAGAAAGGTCTGCCGGTCGGCAACGACACGTTCAAGCGAGCCTTGGCAAAAAACGTGAAAATGGTCTTCGGCGTCGATTCGATGGCTGGAGCGCACGGGCGCCAGATTGAGGAGTTGATCTACCGGATCAACGACGGAGGCCAGAAGCCGATGCCGGCCGTGGTGTCCATCACCTCGATGGCGGCCGAGTCACTCAACATGGCCGATCAGATCGGCGCCATCGCTCCAGGCCTGCAGGCCGATATCATTGCCGTCGACGGCAATCCGCTCGAAGACGTGACCGCCTTCCGGCGCGTGGTCTTCGTGATGAAAGGCGGGAAGATCTACAAGAACGACCGCCCGTCGGCGGAACTCCCGAAAAACTAATCGTCATCGCCGAGACGGACGTTCCTTCTGCCGCTCGGCTTCGTACCGCGCTTTGGTATCCGCGTTCGGCGGATAGAGACCCGGCAGCGGAACGCCCTTCTCGACCTCGCGGACGATCCAGGCTTCGAGGCGTTCCTGCTCCGGCGCAGTTGTCACAACCTCGCCGACGAGCGCTTTCGGGATCACCACCGCACCGTCCATGTCGGTGACGACGACGTCACCCGGGAATACCGCGACGCCGCCGCATCCGATCGGCTCCTCCCATCCCACGAATGTAAGTCCCGCTACTGACGGCGGAGCAGCGTACCCCTGGCACCAGACAGGGAGACCGGTAGCCAACACTCCCTGGACGTCGCGCACGACGCCATCTGACACCAGGGCGGCCACTCCGCGTTTGACAAGACGCGCGCACAGGATGTCGCCGAAGATGCCTGCGTCGGTGATGCCCATTGCATCGACGACCGTCACGCATCCAGCCGGCATCTCTTCGATCGCCGCGCGGGTGGACCGGGGTGACGACCACGACTCGGGCGTCGCCAGATCTTCGCGCGCCGGCACGAACCGCATCGTGAATGCTTCGCCGACGACGCGTGGCTGTTCTGGACGAAGCGGCCGCGTGCCGCGCATCCAGATATTCCGAAGCCCCTTCTTGAGCAGGATCGTCGTGAGTGTAGCCGTCGAAACGGCGGACAGCGTGTCGATGACGTGGCGTTCGAGTGGCATAGTCTCCTGTCGGTCTAATGTGGATCACGCCCAACGCCAGATCAAGACCGCATGTAGCGGCGCATGACGTAAACCTCGCATGCCCTGCTACACTCGGGCAGCCCGGCCCCCCCGAGCATGGACGCCCGATGCTGTCGCCTGGACCAACTCTGACACGGCTCATCGACTATACGAAGCTTCGGCGGGATCTCGCACAGGCCGTCGCACGGGTGTGCCCGCGGTGGCAGCCGGCCTTTCGTGACGACCTCGTGCAGTCGGCTGTCATGCGAGTCATGCAGGTGCTGTCGAAGACGTCCGAGGGTGAGGGAAATGCCCAGCTGACGTCGTCTTACCTATATAAGGTGGCGTACAGCGTCCTGATCGACGAAATACGCCGCGAGCGCCGCCGCCACGAAACGAGCCTCGAGGAGGAGACGGTTGAGCAGCAGGTGCTCACCGAAAACAACCCCGAGCGTCTCGCGGCGTCCCAGGAGCTGGGCCGAGCAATTCAGGACTGCCTGGGGCGTATGAAACGGGAGCGCCGGCTTGCCGTCACCCTGAATCTCCAGGGGCACAGTGTGCCTGAGGCGGCGCGGCTGCTCGACTGGGCGGCGAAACGAACTGAAAATCTCGTGTATCGCGGCCTCGCCGATCTTCGGGAATGTCTCACCGCGAAAGGCATGGGCTTGTGACCGACGATCGCGCTGCGGACGAGAGGCTCAGAACGGCGTTTCAGGCGCTTGGCGCCGGGAAGGGCCGCGAGTGCTCGAGCGACGACCTCGATCGCGTCTGGCGCGCGATGGACGGCACCCTTGGCGCCGACGAGCGCCGCGAGTTGATCGACCGCCTGGCTTCGGATCCGGATCTGGCAGAAGCGTGGCGAGTGGCGCGGGAACTTCACGCCGCCAGTGAAGCAAACGCTCCGGCGCGCACAGCACCTCGGCGGGCCGTCACCGGATGGCGATCCGGCTGGCTCGCCGCCGCGGCGGTGCTGCTGGCAGCCATCGGCAGCGTTGTCGTGTTTCAGCGGATCCAGCCGGCGGACGACACGTTCAGAGCGGGAGACAGCTACTCGGTCGAATCGCTCATCGACGCCGCGGCCGCGTTGCCGCGTGACCAGTTCCGGCTGCGCTGGACGCCGGGCCCACCCGATACGCGCTATCAGGTGAGGGTGACGACCGAAGACCTGCAGGTGCTGACCGTCGCAGCAGACCTGCCCGCCGCAGAGGTCGTCGTTCCACGCGACTCACTTTCGCCAGTGGCGTCCGGGGGCCGCGTGTTGTGGCAGGTGACTGCGAGGCTGTCTGGAGGCGGGACCATAACATCGGCGACGTTCGTGACGCGAGTGCAGTAAGTCACATCGGATGCGTTGCATCTTAGGAGGAGTCATGCAGAAGCTGAGCGGGACCAAAACCATCGTCGCTGGATGTCTGATCGTCGGAATGATGGCGGGAGCAGGCGCGGTACTGGTGGCACAAGTTGTCTTTCGCCTGCAGTTCATGAATACGAGCCTCTTTACGGTGAATGAGAATGAGGACGCGGTGTTTCACGTCACAGTCGATGACAAACCTGGTGGCTTACCCGCAAGGGTCGCGCTCCGCGCGTTCGATGCTGCCGGCGCGCTGGTCGGCAGTCACGACGCCGTTCTGCTGGCTGGCCAATCAACGACGATGCGCATCCCCGGCCCAGGCGTGTTCAGGGCCCACGCGCAAGTCGTGGACTCGAGCCCTCTGGATTTTGCATTGCGCCGGCGCGCTATTGCCAGCGTCGAGGTGATCGACAACCTTACCGCTGAAATCAGGCCGACGTGCAGCTTTGATCCATCGGGGATACCGGGCGGCCGATGATCCGTTGCGTCCGCTGGTTGCCGGCGGCGCTGGCGGTAGTGGCGTTCGTCCCCGTGGCTGTCGCTGCGCCTGCCGATCCGTTCGAGGCATGCCGCCGGCAGTTTCAAGCGAAGCCGCAGGAGTACGAATCTGCCTACTGCTTCTACACGGTGGCGCAGCAGCCGGGGCACTGGGCGGACGGCAAACGGGTCGTCGAGGAGCTCATCGGCGGCACTCCGGACAATCTCTGGCTGAAGCTCGCGTACGGTCACGTGCTGCGCGACCTTCAGCCGGATGCGGCCGAGGCGCAGTACAAACGGGTGGCCGAGGGTTTCAAGATCGCGGGCCATGTGGAAGGAGAATTCCTGGCGAGAAGCAGCCTGCGGAATTTCCTGGCACTGAAGGGACGCATCGATGAAGCCGACGCGCAGATGGACCGTATCACGGAACTTTCGAGCTCCATCAGCGATCCCGCCCTGAAGGCGCAAGTGTCGATCGTGCAGGCCTCGCACATCCAGGATCGCGGGGGCGATCTCGGGGTGGCGTACCGACTCCTGAAGCAGGCCGAGCGTGGGTTGTTTCCGGTCGGTCCCTATCGCCAGCAGCGCCTGTGCCTGACAGGGCTGGGGTTGGTCGCGTTTCGCATGGGGCGCCACGACGAAGCGCTCGACCTGTTCAAGAACCTCGATGCGCTGGCCGCTCGTGAAGGTGATCTGCAGACGCGGGCGGTTGCTCAATACAACCTTCTCAACACCTGGTCGCTCAAGGAAAGCCTGTTGCCCACGGCGGGCGCGCGGCAGCGCCTGCGGGAACTCGCGGAACAGACGCTGGCACTCGCAGATGTCGTCCAGAATCAGCAGGTCCTCCTCAAGACGCGTCGAACGCTCGCCGCATTGATGGCAAACGATCCCGCGCACCGCACCGCCGCACTTCGCCATCTCGAAGGCTGCGTCGAGCTCGCCAGTACGCTGAGACTGCCTGTCGACGAAGCTGCATGCGCCTGGCTCCAGGCATCGATCCTCCAGTCCAACGACCCGGCGAAGGCCCGTGCCGCGGAAGTGCGCGCATTGCGCGCCACGGAACGCGCCAACCTCCCGGTAGTGGACGCATACAACGCGAGCCGCCACATGCAGTTCGCGTGGCAGTCGAAGCCTCGCGACGAAGCGATACGCGATTCGGTTGCGGCCATCGATGCAATCGAGACGCTCAGAAGCCTGCAGGACGACGGCGAGAGCAGCGCGGTGCAGTTCTCGAACTGGACGCTCGAGTACCTACTGGCTCTCGGGGCGCCTGCTGGAGACGAAGGCCGACGCGGATCTCGAAGTGGCGTTCTCGATCACCGAGCGCATGCGCGCGCGCTCGTTGCTCGACGCGTTGAATCGGTCGCGGCTGCGTCCGGACCCGGCGCTTCCTGCGGTGACGACCCGCCGCTCGCTGCTCACCGACATCGCACGGTTGCAGCGAACGCTCATGGATCCGACGTTGCCCCCCGAAGTCAGGCGGTCGGGGCTGGCCACGCTCGGCGATCTTGAATCTCGCGAGCGCGAGGCCGAGCGGCAGATCGCGGTGACGCTGCGAGCCAACACCGCCCGGCCGGCGTTCGCCACACTCGACGCGCTCCAATCGGCGCTCGGAAAAGACGAAGCGCTGCTGTCGTTTCAGGTGGGCATCTGGGAGACCTACGAAGGGGACTTCGGCGGCGGATCGTGGCTGCTGGTCCTGACCTCTGCCGGCCGGAGCATTTATCGCATTCCCGATCGCGCCCATCTTGCTCCCATCGTCCCAGTGTTCACCGGACTGCTCGCACAGGATGGCGGCGTCCCCAATGCCGCTGCTGCACGTTTGTACAACGACGTGTTCGCTGGTGCCCTTGAACGGCTTCCTTCTGGTATCCGGCGGCTGATCGTCATTCCTGACGGTCCGCTGCAACATCTGCCGCTCGAAACGCTGCGGTCGGCCATCGATGCGCCCCCACTCGCGGCGCGCTACGAAGTTGTGGTCGCACCATCCGCGACGCTGTGGCTGCAATGGCGTAAACACGAGTCACAGCCCGCCCGGAGAAACGCGCTCGTGTTTGCGGATCCGGAAGCCGTCCAGTCTGCAGGCGCCGACGCGGCGACGCGCAGTGCGCCGTTTCATGAGGGGTTACGCCTCGGACGTCTGCCTCACGCAAGACGCGAGAGCCGGGCCATCGAGCGGCATCTCGATTCGGTTGATGCCCTGGTTGGGCGTGAGGCCTCGGAAGCCGAGTTGAAGGCACGCGATCCGCAGCAGTACGCGCTGCTTCATTTCGCGGCCCATGCCGTGAGCGACGAGGTCCGCCCTGAACGGTCGGCGGTGCTGCTGTCGGCCGGCGGCGAAGGTGAAGACGGCCTCTTGCAGGCGCGCGAAATCCAGCACCTCGACCTGCGTGGCCGCATCGTCATCCTGTCGGCGTGTGAGACGGCGTCCGGCGCGACGATGAGCGGCGAAGGTGTGCTGAGTCTCGCACGGGCGTTTTTTCAGGCCGGCGCGCGGGCGGTTGTCGGCACGCGATGGCGAATCCGCGACGAAGACGGAGCCGAGCTGTTCGACGCTTTTTACAAGCATCTCGCCGAGGGCGCGTCTCTCTCGGAAGCGCTGGCGCGTGCCAAACGAGACGCCATCGCCCGGGGCCGGCCGGCCGATGCCTGGGGCAGCCTCATTCTGCTCGGCGACGGCGCGGCCAGGCCGTTTGCGGCCAATGTGGCCCGTCCGTTGATCGATCGCGGGCTTCTGATGTGGGTTTTCCTTGCCGTTGCCGTCCTCCTGACTGCGCTTTTCTTCACAAGAGTGAGGAGATCCTCCCTCCGCTGACGTTCATCCTGCAGAGCACGGCCGTCGGTCCGGATATCCCGGGCGGGTACACGTGCAAGGAGGAACGTCATGTCTTCATTCATTCGCGTCTGCCTGCTGGTTCTGACCGTCGTTGCGGGGTTTTCATCCACTGCACATGCCATGGCCGACTATCGCGTGTGGTACTTCGACGAGAACTTGGACACCTTCAACGAGGGCGACGTCAGCGACGGCTATACGAAGCTCATCCCGCCCGCATGGGCATGCGGCATCCTCTTCTACGACCCGAGCTACTACCGTTGGGTCAACACTTACGGCAACAACATCGGCTCCGACAATTTCAACAAGGATGTGCGGGTGTGGCTTGGGAGGCCGGGATGTTCGGAGTCGCTTGGCATCGAATATTCGGACGACAGTCAGAGCTTTCCGCACGTGGTCGGCGGAAGCTACATGGAGATCAGCACCCACTACGGGTTTTCGTGGATTAACGACGAGGGCGGCTGGCCGTTTTGCGACTACTGTGTCGCTCCCGGCGGACTGACGTATTTCCAGGACCACATCGACTGGGCGCACATCGTCGCGAGCGAGTTCATGACCGTCAAACCGTCGCTCCTCGACGGCCGGCTGCGCAGCCATTCCATTGTAGCGATCGAACAGTTGGGTAAAAACGTCGCCGCTCTATTCCCTCAGCTTCGTGCCGAGGTGGTAAGGCGCCGCTCGGTCCATCCGCTTAAGGATCGCGAACCCTCGGTTCGTGCGCTCGAAGATGCCGCGCTCACCAATCTCTACCAGGCGATCCGGCTGGTGTCCGGTTGCCTTTCGCAGGCGAAGCTTGGGCGCTTCGCGGACGCCTATGCGGCCTGCACGGTGGGCGGTGAACATCTGGATGCGGCCGACTCGCTGGTTCGTTCGGCGCAGTCCACGTTTCAGCTGCCTCCTCGCTGATTTGATCTCCATCCCTTTCCATCTGACAGGAGGACGTCATGAAATCTTTCTTAGCAGTTGCGGCGATGTTCGCGGGTGCGCTGCTGGTTCGTCCGGCAGGAATTGCGGCACAGACATACGATCTACCGCTCCTCGCCGACGACTTACAAGCCCTCGAGCGCGCTTATACGTTCGATCACGCCCAGTCGGCGTCGCAGAAGTTCGGCTATGACATCTCGATGAAAAGGCTGACAGACGACGACAAATGGTCGAGCCTGAAGGACGGCGTCACCGAAGCGCCGGGGCAGCCGAAGAACGCCAATCGCGTCATCTACGGCAAGCCGTTTTATGCGATGCGTGATGGAACGATTGTCGCGTGCTGGCGGAACGCGCCCGAAAATCCGCGGCCGTTCATCTCGGGCGACGACGAAGACAAAGAGCTCTGGCTCCATCCGGAAAGGCGCGCGGGCCGGATCGGCGGCGGCGGCAACAGCGTGTTCATCCTGCACGACGACGGAACGCTGGCACTGTATGCGCATGCGCAACCCGGATCGATTCCGTCGGCGCTCTGCCCGAACAACGCGACACTGCTTCCGGCAATCGCCGGCGGCGGCACGCCTCCTGAAAACGAGCTCGGTCTGGACATGCGCGGCAACGTTCCGGCGGCGCAGCGCGTCCGTGTGCGCGCCGGCGATTTTCTCGGCCGTGTTGGCAACAGTGGCGAGTCAAAGGGTCCGCACATCCACGTCCACGTGGCGAAGAAAGGACCCAACTTCGCGTCGAACAACGACGATTGGGTCGGCGTGCCGATGACGTTCAGACGCGGGCTGGCGCAGCCGTACACGAGCGGTACGGTCGATATCGACAAGTGGACGAGCTTCTCGGGTCAGACCATTCCGAAAGGGGACACCGTGTTCTGGCCGCCGACGCGGCTGTCTCCCGAATACGCGCGGCACGGATTCGACGATCGCCTGATGCAGCGCATGTGGACGCACCTGGCGAACTCGGGCTTCATGCCGGTCGTGCTCGATTGTTATAGCGTCGCGGGAGATGTGTTCTACAACATGGCGTGGCGCCCCGCCGACGGCGACTTCCGCGGCTACTTCGGCCAGTCGAGCGCCGAGCTGCAGCAGCGTGTCGACAAGGCAAAGGGGGACGGGCTCGCGCCGGTGTTCGTCGAGAGCTGCTCGTCGCGCCAGGGTACCCGCTACGCCGTCGTCTTCAAGAAGGTGGCCGGCGCATATCGCATGCGGCACGGCATGTCCACGTCGGAGCACGACGACACGCTCGAGCTTGCCAAGAAAGAGGGACTCTCGCCGGTCAATGTCTCGGTCGTGTCGGCAGGGAACTCCCGTCAGTACACCGTCCTCTATCGAAAGGAGCCGGTGGCCGGCTGGCTGATGAAGTCTCAGATTCCGGAGAACGAGTACCAGGCGATGGTCCTCGATCAGGTCGAGGCCGGCCGGTATCCGGTCTACCTCAACGTCTACAAGCACGAAGGTAAGAACTGGATGTCGGCGGTCTTCGCGAAGGCGCCGTCTCCCAACTGGACCGCGCGGCACGACCTCACTGCTGCGAAGTACCAGAGCGAATACGAAGCGGCACGGGCAGCCAAGATGCTGACGCGGACCATCGCCGGCTACGACGGCGCGGTCAGCAATCATGTGTTCGCCGCGATGTGGCGGAAGTGACCGCGCGTGGGGCGCTGTTCCGCTCGCGCGGGACGCGCCCCACGTCGATTCGAGACAGTTTCGGGGGCGTCAGCCTCGGCTCTCATAGGTCTTTCTCGACCGGCGCTCTTTAGGTTCCGCTGGCCTCCCGTGCTTGAAGCCAGTCGAGCACCGGTGAACGCAGGTCTTCGGGAATGGCATCGAGCGCCCGCTGACGGATGCCGTCGTCCTTGGGAGGTGCGCACAGAACACGATCGCGAAGAAGTTGCCAGCGCTCGGTCGAGTCTTTCGCGTGAAACCCCGCACCCGCCGCCGCTTCGCGATAGTACACGCTCAGCCAGCCATAGGAGACGAACGGATTTCTGCCGCCGGGTCGTGGGTGACTGCTTCCGGGACGCTTTGGATCGTCCGTGTCCATGGATTCTCCCGTTAGCCACTGCTCAACAGCCGGTTTTCACGCTAACCTACGGATAGAAGGAGATCGCCTGTCTCGCGGATCGCAGTGGCGTGGGCCGTGCTTCCGCTGAATCACAATGCTCTATTGCCAACGCCGCGGACCCATTGTGGTACAAAGACGCCGTCTTCTACCAGCTCCATGTGAAGTCCTTCGCCGACGGAAACGGCGACGGCATCGGTGACTTCGTCGGGCTCACCTCGAAGCTCGATTACCTCGAGTCGTTGGGCGTAAACTGCCTATGGATTCAGCCGATGTATCCATCGCCGTTCCGTGACGATGGGTATGACATTTCGGATTATATAAACATCCATCCGAGTTACGGGACGCTGGAGGAGTTCTCGCGTCATTCCTCAGCGCGGCGCATCGGCGCGGTCTTGCGAGTGGTCGTCGAGCTCGTCCTGAACCACACCTCGGATCAACACCCGTGGTTTCGTCGAAGCGCGCAGCTCCCGCGATAATCCCCGCCGCGATTGGTACGTATGGAGCGACACCGACGAGCGGTATCGCGGGGTTCGGATCATCTTTCTCGATACGGAGCACTCGAACTGGGCCTGGGATACCGTCTCGAAGGCCTATTACTGGCACCGCTTTTTCAGCCATCAGCCGGATCTGAACTACGACAATCCCAGCCGTTCGTGAAGAAATCTGGAAGGTCATGAAGTTCTGGCTCGACCTCGGCGTGGACGGGTTTCGGGTGGATGCCGTGCCGTACCTCATCGAGCGCGAGGGGACATCCTGCGAAAATCTGCCGGAAACGCATGCGGTCCTCAAAGAGCTGCGTGCCCGCGTCGACGAGCATTACACCGGCAAGGTGCTGCTGGCCGAGGCCAACATGTGGCCCGAGGACGTCCGCCCCTATTTCGGTTCGGGCGACGAATTCCACATGTCGTTTCACTTTCCCGTCATGCCGCGCATGTTCATGGCGCTCCGGCTGGAAGATCGCAAGCCGCTGGTCGACATCATCGAACGGACGCCGGCTATTCCCGACGTCCTGCCAGTGGGGCACGTTCCTGCGCAACCACGACGAGCTGACGCTTGAGATGGTGACGGATATCGAGCGCGAGTACATGTGGGATGAATACGCGCAGGATCCGCAAGCGCGGATCAACCTCGGCATCCGCCGGCGCCTTGCGCCGCTCATGGAAGGTGACCGGCGCCGCATCGAGCTGATGTGCGGCCTCCTCATGTCTCTGCCGGGAAGCCCCATCCTGTATTACGGGGACGAGATCGGCATGGGCGACAACGTGTTTCTGGGCGATCGGAACAGCGTGCGGACGCCGATGCAGTGGAGCGGAGGCGTCAATGCCGACTTTTCGACAGACAGATCCAGAGCGGCTGATTTTGCCACTCATTTCTGACCCCGTGTTCGGGTATCAGGCCGTCAATGTCGAGTCGCAGCAGCGGAACCCGGCATCGCTGCTGAACTGGACGCGGCGTCTTATCGAGGTGCGGCGCTCCACACGGGTCTTCGGCCGCGGGTCGATTCGACGTCCTCACGCCCGCGAACCACCGCGTGCTGGCGTTCACGCGGACGCTCGGACGCGAGACGGCGCTGGTCGTCAACAATCTTGCGGGGACTGCGCAGGTCGTCGAACTGGATCTTTCCAGCCTGGCCGGTGCGATCCCGATCGAAATGTTCGGTGGAAGCATCTTTCCGCGCATCGGACGTGACCCGTACGTCATGATGATGGGTCCCTATGACTTCTACTGGTTTCGGCTGCGCTGGATTTAGCGAGGTCTCGCGGCGCGAACGGTCGCATTCGCGCGCAGCCGCCAGTTGACGCCGTGGATCAGACAAGCGTCGCTTTCCGATGCGTTGCTCCGTCAGCTGATTGCTGTCGGGCAGGTCGATATCCTCGTAGGACTGCCGACGCTGAACAACGCCGCGACGGTCGCCGACGTCGTACGCGCCGTGCACGTGTCCTTCGCGCGCGATTTTCCGCGGCTGCGCACCGTCATGATCAATTCCGATGGCGGCTCGACCGATGGGACTCCCGAGCTCATCCGTTCTGCATCGCTTGACCGAGGCCGACACGCTATTCACGTCGCATTCACTCCGGACGCTTCATCGCGTGGTGGCGCCCTTTCACGGGCTGCCGGGAAAGCTTACGGCGCTCCGCACTGTGTTTGCCGCCGTCGGAGCTGACGCAGGCCAAAGTGCTGGTCGTCGTCGATCCGGCCGGTCCTGCGATGAGCGCCGAGCGTGTCACCGAGCTCATTTCGCCGATCGCGCGTTCCGAAGTCGAGTTCCTCGCGCCCTGCCATCGGCGGCATCCGCGCGATGGCGTGCTCGTCACCCAGCTGGTGCGCCCGCTGGTGCGTGCTCTCTACGGGGTCGCGCTCGATGAGCCGCTCGGAGCCGAGTTCTCGTGCTCCGGACGTTTTGCCTCTCATTGTCTCGAACGGGATATCTGGGAGCATGAGGTGGCCAGGTTTGCGCATCGACCTGCGGCTGCGCACCGAGGCCGTCGCCCAGGGGTCTGCCACTCGGTCAGATATGGCGGCCCGCATCCGCCGTCGCCGGCGCGCGCACCACGCTCCGTGAAGCGGTTCAGCAGGTCGTTCCTCGCCGTTGATCGAGAGTCTTCGTGCACATGCCTCGTTCTGGACGGCGTCCAACGGTATCGCGCCCTTGCCCACGTGGGGGACTCGACGCCGGGGAGGCACCCGATGCGCAAACGTGGGACTACGAGAGCCTGGCCGGACAAGCGCGGCACGACATCAGTGAAATCCATCCGCTGCTCGAGGAGGTGCTGGACACGAGACTGCTCGCGCGCATCGTCGAGGAAGTCTCGTCTGTCGGAATTGCGCTCCGACGATGAGCTCTGGGTGAAGACCGTGTATGCCTTCGCTGCCGCCGCGCGGCGAGGGACGGTCCAGCATCGAGCACCTGGCCGGCACTGTTCGTTCCGCTGTACCTGTGGCGTGCCGCGGCATTCATGGCACACGCCGCGCACCAGACAGACGCGTTGGTGCAGCGAAGGCCTCGAATCGCTGAGTCAGACATTTCTTCGGCTGAAACCGGTGCTCGTCGACAGCTGGTCAGCCGAAGTGTGAGGTCGCGATGATTCAAGAGATTGCTGAAGCGCTCGCCCAATCGTGGCGCAACTTTACCGGCGCGTTCGTGCTGTTCGTGCCGCGCCTCGTCGCGGCCACCATTATCTTCGCCGGGGATTCGTCGTCGCGGTGCTCGCTCGACGGATCGTCCGGAGCACGCTCGTCTGGCTGCAGTTCGACCGGCTGGCCGCGCGATCGGGGGCGAGCGAGATGCTGCGCGTGGCCGAAATGCCAAGCGCCGACCTGCTGGTGGCGAAGATCGTCTTCTGGATTGTCTGGATGGGGTTCGTGGTCTCGGCGGTCGACGCGCTGCAGTTCGAACCGCTTCGGGGACTGGTCCAGCAGTTCTTTTCTGTTCGTGCCACGCGTCCTTCTGGCTCTGCTGGTGCTCGCCCTCGGATTTCTCGTCGGCAACTTCGTCTGGCGTGCCACGCTGCTGGCATCGGTCAATGCCGGTCTCCCGGGCGCCCGTTTGCTCAGCGGAACGCTTCGCCTCCTGGTAATCGCGATCGCCGTGGTCATGGCGCTCGAACAGCTGGGCCTGGCGACAGCCGTCGTGTTGACCGCATTTGCGATCGCCTTTGGCGCGTTGATGCTGGGGCTGGCGATTGCGTTCGGCCTCGGCGGCCGGGACGCCGCCAAGCAGTCTGCTCGAACAACATCTGAGAGCCCAGCAAGAGCGCGAACCGGATGCGACCCTCATCTCTGAATCCACGCGATGCCACGCGTCAAGATGTGCCTATACTGCGAAAATGGCGTTTTCCCGTTCGAGCGGTGTGCTCTTGCACCCGACCTCGCTCGCCTGGACGATTTGGGATTGGCGATCTGGGCCCGACCGCGTTCGAGTTCATCGAGTGGCTCGCCGCTGCCGGCAACGTCTCTGGCAGGTGCTGCCCCTCGGCCCTACCGGCTACGGCAATTCTCCTTATCAGAGCTTTTCCGCGTTCGCCGGTAATCCGCTTCTCATCAGCCTCGATGGGCTGATCGACGACGGGCTGCTCACGGCAGCGGACTGCAGTCGACAGGCGTTTGCTGATGGCGACATCAATTTTTCCGCCGTCATCGCTCACCGCGCGGCACTCTGGCCGCTCGTGCTCGATCGCTTCGACAGTGCCGCGTCCCCTGCCGTGCGTGATCGTCTTCGATCGCTTCTGCGCGACGAACGCAAGCTGGCTGAAGACTACGCGCTCTTCATGGCCGTCAAGGCGGCGCACGAATACGTTGCCTGGACGACGTGGGAGCCCGCCATCGCGCAGCGCGAGCCGGCTGCGGTGACGCGGTGGACGGAGCGCTGCTTCCGCGAGATCCGGCTGCACCAGCTGATCCAGTTCCTCTTCTTCGAGCAGTGGCAGCGCGTGCGCGCCATGTGCCGCTTGCGAGACATCGTCATCATGGGCGATCTCCCGATTTTCGTCGCTCATGACAGCGCCGATGTCTGGGCGCACCGGGAGCTGTTCCGGCTCGACCCCGACGGGACGCCGACGGTGGTCGCCGGCGTCCCGCCGGATTACTTCAGCGCCACCGGGCAACTCTGGGGGAATCCACACTACCGGTGGGATCTGCTCGAACGGAGCGGCTATGCCTGGTGGATTGATCGCTGCCGTTCTCTTCTCGATCACGTCGATCGCGTTCGTATCGATCACTTTCGCGGGTTTGAGGCGTCTTGGGAAATTCCTCACGACGCGAGGACGGCGATGGACGGCAGATGGGTCGAAGGGCCCCGGCGCGCAGCTGTTTGACGTGATGCAGTCTGCGCTCGGTATTGACCAATTGCCTTTCGTCGCCGAGAACCTCGGGGTCATTACGCCGGCGGTCGAGGCCTTGCGCGAGCGCTTCGGCCTTCCGGGGATGGCGATTCTCCAATTTGCCTTCGGCACCGATCCGCAGGCGCCCGACTTCAAACCGCACAACTACCCGAAGAACCGCGTGGTCTATACGGGCACGCATGACAACGACACGACCTTGGGATGGTGGACCGGTGATGCCGGGCACAGTACGCGCTCGGTGATCGAAATCGAGAACGAACGCGAGCATGCGCGCCGGTATCTCGGTCTCGACGGTCGAGACGTCCATTGGGCGTTCGTTCGCGCGGTGCTTGCGTCTGTCGCGGACACCGCGATTGTTCCGATCCAGGACCTACTGGGCCTGGGAAGCGAGGCGCGCATGAACCGGCCAGGCACGCTCAGCGACAACTGGCGATGGCGGCTCCGGCCCGGACAGCTTACGGCGGACGTCGCGCAGAGGCTGGGTGTGATGGCCGAGACTTACGATCGGACGTGAACGTTTGTACGAAGGCGCGGAACCCTTCTAGCTATAGATGGTTTCACAAACCTGTTCGCGGGTCCTGTCGCCGGTGGTCGCCGGTCTGCCCCACCCCAAGGCACCCCAACGCGGCTGCCGCGTCGGGGACCCCGCGCCTCGGCGCCAAAAACACCCGTCACGTGGGAGGCGCCTGCGCAGCGGCGGGCGGCCACACCGGCGCCACCCGCTCCGACCTGTTTTGAAACCGTTCTCCCCTAAATCCGGTTCGATCCGTGATGCAACGAACTGAAATCGCCATCTGCTTTTCGCCTGCGTTCTGCCGATGAAGGGCCTGGCCGCCTTTGCCGAAGTTATAGAACGGCGCGGCGGCCGCGTCGTTTTCCGATGCCGTCCAGTAGAAACCGTGGGCCTCTAATCGTGCGAATGTCCCATCAACCTGGCGGCCGCCACCCAGCAAAGCATTAAACCCCGAATCCCCGCCGGTCAGGAGCATCCTATACGCCGCTCTGCCGGCGTCATCCGAGTCATCGCTCACTCCGCCATAATGCTTCGCCATCCGTCTCCATTCGACGTCAGTCGGCAATCGCCATCCATCGCCGAGCGAATCACAGACGCGCCTTGCGGACTCCCAGGTATACAAACGGCCATATTGACGGCAGTTCGCTTCTGCATCTTCGTAGCAGAAAGACCCGTCGACGGCGAGGGCCACATTTTCAGTCGTCCAGCGCTTGCCATCGGCCATCCGTTGAGACGAGGGAAGCGTGGTTCTCGAACAGGATGCAATCATGAGCGCGAGCGCAATATGCAGCGGCACAGCGAGAGACCGGCGACGGATTGGCGTCGTCCTCTTCTGCGGCTTGCTCATGAGCATCTCTCGCATCGGATTTGGCCATATGAAGCCTCCTGTGACAATGTCAGAGGCTGAGGAGAGAACCGAATGGCGACCATCACCGTTGGCAAAGAGAACTCTACGCCTATCCAGCTGTATTACGAAGATCATGGGTCCGGCTCGCCCGTGGTGTTGATTCATGGTTGGCCGCTCAGCGGAGCGTCGTGGGAAAAGCAGACCGCCGCCCTTCTCGATGCGGGGTATCGCGTGATTACTTACGATCGCCGCGGCTTCGGCCGTTCCAGTCAACCCGCCACCGGCTACACCTACGATACGTTCGCTGCGGATCTCGACAAGCTGCTCAACAAGCTCGATCTCAAGAAGGTTGCGCTGGTTGGATTTTCCATGGGTTCGGGCGAAGTCACCCGTTACATCGGAAAGTACGGGACGAAACGTGTCCGCAAAGCCGTGTTGATTGGGACGCTGGGACCGTATCTCGTCAAAGCGAAGGACAACTCCGAAGGCGTTGCACCGAAAGTGTTCGAAGACATCAAAGCGGCGCTTCGCGCCGACCGCCCCGCGTTCCTGATGGAATTCCTGCGGAACTTCTACAACTACGATGTGACGGGCGGCAAGCTCGTGAGCGAGCGTGTGCTCGAAGACAATTGGAACGTGGCCGCCGGCGCATCGGCGATCGGCACGCTGGCGTGCGTGGACTGCTGGATTGAGGACTTTCGCAAGGACGTCGCGAAGAACACCGTGCCAACCCTCATCCTGCACGGCGATGCCGACCGCATCCTGCCGCCTGACGCCACCTGCAGACGACAGGCGAAGATGATCAAAAACGTGAAATTCGTGGAGCTGCCGGACGGATCGCACGGAGTGTTGTGGACGCACGCCGACCGGATCAATTCCGAGCTGCTGAGCTTTCTATCTTGAGCACGGAATACAAACAGGAGGTGATGAGTCAGGAGAATCTTTGGAAAGATCCCTCCTGATCTCCTGCCTCCTGTTTTGTTTTTCGTAATGTCCGGCATCGCGCCCGTCGCGTCGTCGCGGTAGATTTTCGTGGCCTTCGTGGCCTTCGTGCCTTCGTCCTTCGTGGTCTTCGTGGTTACCGGTATCCTATGACCATGATCAGGCGACTCGCCGTTCTGCTGTTCGTCACGGTCTCGTGCGCTCCCACCGGTGCAGCCCAATCGCTGAGGCCGGCTCATGGCGATTTGGTCATCAAGGATTTCAAGTTCACATCTGGCGAAATTCTTCCCTCGCTGAAACTGCACTACCGAACCTTCGGCAAACCTCAGCGCGATGCCAAGGGGATCGTCCGCAACGCCGTGCTGATCCTGCATGGAACCGGCGGCACAGGTGCGCAGTTCGAGACCCCGACGTTTGCTGGACAGCTGTTCGTTCCCGGCGGTCTCCTCGACGCAAACCGCTATTTCCTGATCCTGCCCGACTCGCTTGGCTTCGGCCAGTCCAGCAAGCCCAGCGACGGATTGCGTGCGAACTTCCCGCGCTACGGCTACAACGACATGATCGCTGCGCAGCACAGGCTCCTCACCGAAGGTCTCGGCGTGAATCACCTCCGTCTCGTCATGGGGACCTCCATGGGCGCGATGCACGTGTGGATGTGGGGGGTGCAATATCCGGAGTTCGTGGACGCGCTGATGCCGCTGGCCAGCCTGCCGATTCAGATTTCCGGCCGTAACCGCCTATGGAGGCGGATCATCACGGATGCGATTCGCAACGATCCCGAGTGGAATGGCGGCAACTACACCTCGCAGCCGCCGAGTCTCCGCACCGTGCATCAGATGCTGTTCCTCGTCGGCGGTAATCCCATCCTTCGGCAGGAGTTGATGCCGACGATGGCCGAGAGCGACAGGGTGATCGATGCTGTCGTCTCGTATGGCCTAAAGGCCACCGACGCAAACGATCTGCTGTACCAGTTCGAGGCCTCGAGAGATTACGATCCCGGTCCGGATCTGGAAAAGATTCGCGCCCATTTATATGCCGTCAACTCGGAGGACGATTTCATCGATCCTCCAGAGCTGGGCATCCTCCAGCGCGAAATCAGGCGCGTCCCGAAAGGACGTGCGGTCGTCATCCCGCTGAGCCCTGAAACTCGCGGTCACGGGTCACACACCTTCGCGGTGCTTTGGAAGCAATATCTGGCGGAGCTCCTGAAGGTGTCAGAAACGCCATGACGTCTGCTAGGATGCTCGCCACAGAGAGAGAGGAGTCCGTATGAACCGCCGTGACTTCTTGAATGTGGCGCCGCTCGCCGCCGGCACCCTCGTCGCTACATCCGCGTACGCCCAGGCGCCGTTTGCCGACGAAAAGAGCAAGCTGAAAATCACCGGAGTGCGGCTGGTACAGACCAGGCCGCGCAGACCGGTGCCCGCCTACACACCGGCTGCCGGGTCATGGTCGACCAACCAGGTCGAAGTGGCCAACCCGATGTCGATTTACCCCGAATACAAGGCCACTCGTTCTCTCTTTCAACCGGATCCCGGCAAGGTGCCCTCAGCCTGGGTGGAAATCACGACCGACAAGGGCATCAAGGGCTACGGCAGCGGTGGTCCCGGGGCCGGCTATGTCGTGGAGCAGCACCTCACGAAGCTGCTGGTCAACGAAGATCCGTTCAACGTCGAACGTCTCTGGGACATCATGTGGCGCTCGACGATGTCGTACGGCCGCATGGGTGTGGTCATCAACGCGATCAGCGCCGTCGATCTCGCGTTGTGGGACATCGTCGGCAAAGCGCTCAACATGCCGGTCTACAAACTGCTCGGCGGCGAAACCAAGGCGCGGCTGCCGGCCTACTGCACAGGCAACGACATCGAGCAGCACGTCGAGTTCGGATACAAGCGCCTGAAGCTGGCGATCCCGCACGGGCCGGCCGATGGTCTCGAGGGCATGCGCAAGAACGTCGAGCTGGTGCAGCGCGCGCGGAAGGCGCTCGGGCCTGACGGCGACATCATGCTCGACTGCTGGATGGCGTGGACCGAGCGCTACACCATCGAAATCGCCGAAATGATGGAGCCGCATCGTGTGTACTGGATGGAAGAGTGCCTGCAGCCGCACGACTACGAAGGGTTCGGCCGCCTCGCGAACAAGATTACGAGCACCCGCATCGTGACCGGTGAGCACGAATACACGCGGTACGGATTCCGTCAGCTGCTCGACAACGGCCTCAGGACAATCTGGCAGCCCGACATCCACTGGTGCGGAGGGCTCACCGAGATGCGGCGCATTGCCGCGCTCGCGGCGGCCTACGACATCAGCGTGATTCCGCACAGCGGCGGCGGACGGGATGGCGTGCACTTCATCATGGCGACGACCAACAGCCCGTGGGCCGAGTTGTTCATGCCGGCGCCTGGCGGTCCGAAAGAGGTCTACGACCGGTACGAAGAAGACAACATGATCACGCGCGGTCCCGAAGGCATCTACGTCCGCCCTTCGGACACGCCGGGATTTGGTTGGGATTTTGTGGTGACGTGATTTAACTACTGATCTAGAGATCTACTGATCTGAAGATCGTCGCGCCATCGCGCCATCGCGATTTTTCTTCGAGCCTTCGTTGGTCCATCGTGCCATCGTGTCTTCGTGTTTTGTCTTCAAATCTGCGTGCCTTCGTGGTTGACCATCGTGTCATCGTGTTGTCCTTCGCGCCTTCGTGGTACCGTGAACGCGGCCGCCGGATCCGTCTGCCGGCAGCCGGAGCCCACCCTTCGCGCTTAGCTGCCCTGACTACGGCGCCTCGTCATATACTCGGCACTTCGCTTGCGCACGGCGTTGCTTCGGCTGCATTTTGTGTTTTCTTCCGACTCTGCGCTCCGGACAACGACCGCTGCACAAACACGGCTGCCTTGCCGACGGATCCGCCGACCGCATAGCGACACCACCAACCTATCCTTCGAGTCTTCGTGATGTTCTGCGATTGACCATCGTGCCGTCGCGTCATCGTGGTTTCGATCGGCATCGTGTCATCGCGTCATCGTGGTTTCCTTCGAGCCTTCGTGGGTCCATCGTGCCATCGTGTCTTCGTGTTTGTCCTTCAATCTGCGTGCTTCGCGGTTGACCATCGTGTCGTCGCGTCATCGTGGTTTCCATCGTGGCATCGCGTCATCGTGTTGTCCTTCGAGTCTTCGTGCCTTCGTGGTTGTGCCTCCGTTGTGCCCATCGCGTCATCGTGTTCGTGGTAACGCGAATGCCACATAGCTTGGCGTGACGGTGGGCTCTGCCACTGGCTCGCCGGGGCGCCGGTGACCGCCGCCCGTGTTGATCCTCGACGAGGCCGGCACGACGAGAAATTGCCGTCCGTTCACTTCGTACATCGCGGGCACCCCTTCTGAGCCCGCCGGCAGATTTCCCGTCCAGAGGACCTTGCCGGTCTCTTCGTCATGCGCGCGGACTTTTCCGTCCGTCGTTGCGACGAAGAGGAGGCCGGTAGACGTCACGATGATCCCGTGACGCTCGGCCATGAAGACGCCCGCGTTCTTCGCGCCCTCCGCCGCCGCTCTCGCATCTTCTCCGAGCGGCACTCGCCACTTGATCGTCCCTGTGTTCAAGTCGTATGCGACGATGGCCGACCACGGCGGGCCGATGATGTACGGCTGGTTTGGATAAAGACCCCAGTCGGTGTAGTAGCGGTTCGGCGGAGCGTCAACGCCGGCCGGGTACGGAGGTCCGCCGAGCGGACTTGGCCGAGGTTCGACTTCAGCAATTTCCAGACCTCCTGGCGCTCCCCCCGATGCCACCACAGGCCCTGGCGCTTCGGCGCGTTCTGCAACACGGCGCGGAGGTGGGCTCGCGCCTCCAGCGAGAAACGCATGGACGGCCGCCACGGCAGGAGGGTCGAGGTCCGTAAACGCAGGCATGTCGCCCCTTCCGCTTCCGACGATCTGGCGGAACGCGTCGAGATCGAGCCGCTTGCTGCCGGCGAGCGCAGGCGCTCCTCCTCCCGAGCCCGCGCCATCCGGTCCATGACACGATTGGCAGCGTTTTTCGTACGTCGCTCTGCCGAGGTCCATGCCCGCCGCTCGCGGCGCCGCGCGCCGCGCGGCGAGAGGATCTTCGAGACTCAGCTTGTAGATCGTCGGCCAGTCCTGTGTGGTCAAGTACACCATCCCCTTGGAGGGATTCGATGCGTTTGTCCCCCAGTTCGAGCCGCCGCGGGCGCCGGGGAGCGAGATCGTTTCTTCCAAACCCGGCGGCGTAAACAGCCCCTCGTTGCGCATCTTGGCGATGCGCTCTCTCCAGGCAGCCCGTTCTTCAGAGGTCAGGATGAACGGGTTCACGTCGTCCGCGGTCATCGATTGCCGCGCGAATGGAGGAGGAACCGTGGGATAGGGCTGCGTCGGCCATGCCTGTTCGCCCGGCATATGGCTCTTCGGCACCGGGCGCTCTTCGATGGGCCAGAGCGGCTTGCCGGTCACGCGATCGAACACGAACAAGAAGCCTTGTTTCGTCGATTGCGCGACGGCGTCGATCGACCTGCCGTTGTGGCGAACCGTGATTAGCTGTGGGGCAGCGTTGTTGTCGTAGTCCCACAGATCGTGGTGCACCATCTGGAAATGCCACAGCCGCTTTCCCGTGCGTGCATCCAGCGCGAGCAGGCAGTTGCCGAATAGATTGCTGCCAATCCGATCGGCGCCGTAGTAGTCGTAGGTCGGCGAGCCGGTGGGGAAGTAGGCGATTCCTCGCTTCTCGTCCACCGTGATTTCGCCCCACGTGTTGGTGCCTCCGGCATATTTCCATGCGTCCTTCGGCCAGGTGTCGTAACCCTCTTCGCCGGGACGCGGGATGGTGTGGAACGTCCACACGATCTTGCCTGTCCTGACGTCGAACGCGCGGATGTCTCCCGGCGTCGACAGATAGGCTTCGCCGGTTGACGACCCGAGGAGAATCAGGTTCTCGAACACGCGCCCCGGGGCCTCAGGTTGAACGCGGACGATGGTGCGCGGCTCGCGGTCGAGGCCCTGACGCAGGTCGACCAGCCCGTTGCGGCCAAAGGTGAGAATGGATTTTCCCGTTCGCGCGTCGATCTCCTGCAGATAGTTGTTGATCGCGAAGATCAGCCGGCGATCCTTGCGATCTTTGCTTTCCCAATACGCGATTCCCCGCGTTGCGATCCCCGGCAGATTCTCGTGGATCCAGATTTCCTTGCCCGTCGTCGCGTCGAGCGCGACGAGCGAGCTATTTCGCGCCTGTACATACATCACGTTGTCGACGACGATCGGATTGAACACATACGAGCGGTCGTCGCCGGTGGGATAGGTCCAGGCCACCTCGAGCTGGGAGACGTTGGACTTGTCGATTTGTTTGAGATCGACGAAGTGCGAAGAATCGGGCCCTCCGCCATAGTCCTTCCAGGTCTTGTAGTCCTGGCCGGCGTGCGCCGTGTGTCCGGCCAGAATGGCGGCAAGGCTGAGCAGGGCGATTCGTCTGTTCATGACGCGTGATGATAATCCCGGCCGGCGATGACGCTCGTCAAATAGTTCATTCTTTACCTCCGGATTCGACTATTCTCACCCCGTTATGGCGATGGTTCGTCGCGTATTGAAAATCGGTGTGCTCGCGGTTCTGCTCCTGGTTATGTTTGCGGGCGGGTGGCTCGCCGGGCGAACAGGACTTGGCGCGACAGTAGACACGCAATCGCTCGAGGATCGCGAGCGGCAGTTTGCCGAGCGCATGCGCGGGGTAAGCCTGGTGGGCTCCTATAACACCGCCGGTAGAGATCGCACGAGCCCGGACCGCTACGACATCGCGAGCGTGGAGAAAGTCGGAGAGGATCTGTGGCGCTTCAATGCGCGCATGGACTGTTGCGGGATCAACGGAAACATTCCGATTGTCGTCCCCGTGAGATGGGTCGGCGATACCCCGATGATCATGATGACCGACACGACGCTGCCGGGCATGGGTACCTTTACCGTGCGGCTGTTTTTCTACGGTGATCGGTACGCCGGAACGTGGCAACACGGCGAACGGGGCGGGCTCATGTCGGGACGCATAGAAAAGCAAGCGCCAGCAGCTCCGTAAGACAACCACAGAGCTCTGTGGTTATCCAGCCTTCAGTCGCTATTCGACCGGCTTCGCCGCATCCTCGATCAACCGCGCAAACGGCGCGACGTTCGAATGGAGGGAGAGAATCCGGCTGATGCGAAGCCCGCGCCCCTTGAGCCGTCCGAGAAACTGCGCGGCGAACACGTGGATGTGCTCGTCGGGCTCGTAGAGGTCGCCTTCGACGAGCAGCGTTTCACGCGGGAAGTACGCCATCAGCATCGTATTCGTGTGATCGCCCGGCACCGCGTACAGCGTCATCGTTCTCGTACCGTCGCTGATGACTTTTTCGTCCCCGACCGTTTCCAGCGTAAGCGGTTTCGGATTTTTCGAAAGGGCGTCGGGAACGAGCGTGTGCGGCCGCTTGACGATCTCCTCGAAAAACGCCGCGTTCCCTTCGTGGGTAATCACCGTCAGCCCCTCGCTGACCGCCGCCCGGATGCCGCCGGAGTGGTCGAAATGATGATGCGTGTTCACCACGTGCGTGAGGGGCTTGCCAGGACGAAGCTCCCGCGCTTTGGCGATCACTGCGAGCGCGCGGGCATCGTTCTGCGGCGCCTCGATCAGCACGAGGTGATCGCCGAACTCGACAAGCACGCTGCGATGTGATCCTCCGGCAAGCTGCCAGATTCCTGGAGAGATTTCCGAGGCCGTCACGTTCGGTGGAGCAGTCACCGGCAGTGCCGCCGACGCGGCGGCGCCGGGCGCCGTCAGATCGCCAGGATCGGCATCGATCGCCTGCTTCGTGACGCGTACCTCAAACGTCGTGAAGTCATCAGTTCTGGTAGTCAGGCGTCCCGGAAGTTGAACTCCGCCGGTGTCCTGGTAGTCCGCGAACGCGGTGCTGATACGCACATCGCCGAGATTGACGTTGTTGGCAAGCGCAGTCACCCGGCTCGGCAGCTTCGTCGCCGCATCGATCGCCAGCGTAAACGTACGGCCGTCCGATGTCGTCACGTCGACGAGAGATTGACCGTTTTCGGTGCGAAGGTTGGTGACGCGGCTTGCCGGGTCTGCCGCGGCGCGAATGGCTGCAACCGGGTGCCGGAGCAACTCGGCGCGCCGGTCGTTTGCCGCGGCATCTGCCACTCGACTGGCGGCGCCGGTAGCAGAGACGTTGTAGCCCACGGCACCATCAATACCTTGAATCTGCCGCTGCGGCTCCGGTCCGAGGAAGTACACGAATTTCGGCGATCGCGTCAGCTCGGTCCGCGCCCGGTCGTTCTGGAAGTCGATGTCGCGTTTGTATTGCGTCACCGTGAACGTCTGACCTGACGCGCCGGGAATCACGTCCTGCCCGAGGTTGTATTGCGTGCCCTCGCCTTCGATGACGATGGTTTTGATGGCCTGGAGGCGTTGGGTGCCTCCCATTGCCGATGCGGCATCGTTGACAAGTTGCTGTTCCGGCGCGGGCCGGGCGCAGGCCGCGAACAGCACGGCAGCCAGCAGCGAAAGACTGGCGTTTCGTTTCATAGTGTGATCAATACGGAACGTCGATGAGTCTATCGCTCGAGCGCATATCTTCGTCGAGCAACTGGAGCAGCGCCTTGGCGACGGGCCCCGGCTTGCCGTCGCCGATTATCTGATCATCCCACTGGACAATCGAGGCGACCTTGACGGAGCTGCCGAGAAGCAGCATTTCCCGGGATGCACGCGCTTCGGCGACAGGCACGTTCCGCACCTCGATGGCTTTCACCATGCCCTTGACTCGCAGCCCTTCCGCCAGCTCGAGCAAGCGCAGCGAGGTGCAGCCGGCCAGGATGGCATCGAACTTCGGATGCGCAAGCACTCCGTTTCTCGTGACGAACGCCACATTCATGTTCGAGCTCTCGCCGACATGACCATCGGCGTCGATGAACACGCCGTTGTCGAAGCCCGCCGCTTTCGCTTCCATCTGCATGAGGACGTTCGGCAGGTAGTTGGTGGCCTTTGTAATGGCGTAGATGGGCGCCTTGATCGGATACGTCGTCGTCATCACGCGTGCACCTTCGGTGAGCCAGCGCTCGGGGTAGGTGAGTCCCCCGAACACCATCACGAAGAACCCCGGCTCGGCGCCGGCCGCGGGGATCAGCTCGAGGCTGCCTGGCCCCGCCGAGAGCCAATACCGGATCGATCCGTCACGCTTGCCGCTCACCGCTGTCGTCCTGACGATGATGTCGCGCATCTCGGCGCGCGACGGCGAGACCCGCAACTTCGAACGTTCGGCCGACAGCACAAATCGATCGAGATGCGCGTCGAGATCGTAGATCTTCCCGTTCACCAGACCGGCCGTGTCGAAGATGCCGTGCCCGCGATGCACCATATGATCGTCGAAGGGCAGCACCATCAGCGCGGGATCGGTGACGATGCCTCCCAGCTGGCTCGAGTAGAACGCGAAATATTTCACCGGCTGGTGCGCGCGCAGCGCCTCGAGTTGCGCGACAACTTCGTCGGCGCCCAGCGTCGGCAGATTGATGTGCGAGACTGTCATGACGCGACTGTAACATGAGGTGAGGAGGCGGGCGAGATCGTTGGCAATGATCGAAATGGGCGTGGATACGTTCGGCGATGTCACCACCGACAGCAGCGGCCGTCCACTATCGCAGGCGCAGGCGCTCCGCAACGTCGTGACCGAAGGCGTTCTTGCCGAGCAGGTAGGCCTCGACTCGTTCGGCGTCGGCGAGCACCATCGTCCCGACTTCGCGGTCTCGGCACCGGAGGTCGTTTTGGCGGCCATTGCCGGAAAAACCGAGCGCATCATTCTGGGCTCGGCGGTGACCGTGCTGAGCTCAGACGATCCTGTGCGGGTGTTTCAGCGCTTTTCGACACTCAACGCGGTGTCGAACGGGCGCGCGGAAGTAATCCTCGGACGCGGCTCGTTCACCGAATCTTTTCCGCTGTTTGGCTACGACCTTTCGCAGTACAACGAGTTGTTCGACGAGAAGCTCGACCTGTTCGTCAAGCTCCTCGAGCAGCAGCCGGTCACCTGGTCGGGGCGAACGCGCAGCGGCTTGACGAACCAGACGATCTATCCGCCGGTGGAAACAGCACGACTTCGAACGTGGGTTGGGGTGGGCGGCAGTCCCGAATCGGTCATCCGGGCAGCGCGCTACGGCCTGCCGCTGACGCTTGCGATCATCGGCGGCAGCGCGAAGCGATTCATGCCGTTCGTGGAGCTGTACCGGCGGGCGCTGCAGGAGTTTCAAAAACCGCCGCAGCCGGTCGGCGTCCATTCGCCGGGCCATGTCGCCGACACCGACGAGCAGGCGAAAGAGGAGCTCTGGCCGCACTATTCGGCGATGATGAACCGTATCGGCCGCGAGCGGGGGTGGCCACCGCGAGGCCGTGATGACTTTGAACGCGAGGCCGGCGTTGACGGCGCTCTATATGTCGGCTCGCCCGAAACCGTTGCGGCCAAGGTCGTCAGCACGGTGAAGCTCCTGGGCCTGTCGCGCTTCGATATGAAATACAGTAACGGCACGCTGCCTCATGACGCTGCCATGAAAAGCCTCGAGCTTTACGGTCGTGAGGTCGTCCCGCGCGTCCGCAGCCAGCTATGATCCGTGCATTCCGCGAGTGGTTGCTTGGCACACCGTCTCCCGCGACGCCGCTTCCCAGCGGCCCGGCGGAGTCCCGCCAGGTTGTGCCCGATCGGATCGGGCACTACGTCATCGAGCGGAAGCTCGGAGAAGGCGGAATGGGCGTCGTGTACTCCGCACGCGACGAACGCCTCCACCGCGGCGTCGCCATCAAGACGATGTCGTCGCTCGCGAGCGACGAGACGGCGCGGCAGCGTTTCTGGCGCGAAGCCAGGGCGGCCGCGAGCGTCAACCATCCCAACGTCTGCCAGATTTACGAGATAGGGGAGCATCAGGGCGAGCTGTTCATCGCAATGGAGCTGCTCGAAGGCGAGGCGCTCTCCGAACAGCTGCGCCGCGGGTCGGTGAGCGTGTCCAAGGCACTGCCGATCGCCTTCGGAATGCTGGGTGCGCTGTCCGCGCTGCATCAGCGCGGCGTCATTCACCGCGATTTGAAGCCTTCCAACGTCTTCATCACTCCACACGGCGTCAAACTGCTCGACTTCGGGCTGGCGAGGCCGAAGCTCGAATCGACTCTCGCGACAGGACTGACGCGCACCGGCATTTTGATGGGGACTCCGCGATACATGGCGCCCGAACAGATTACCGGTGAAGCCATCGATGCCCGGACGGATCTGTTTGCGGCCGGCGCCATCCTGTTCGAGATGCTGGCCGGACGGCCGGCGTTCAACGGCCGCACGGTTATCGAAATTCTTCACGCGACTGTGCAGGAGCAGCCGGCAGCGCTGACCGGATCTCCGACCGTGGCGGCGGTCGATCGCGTGATACGGCGCGCGCTGGCGAAGCGGCCTGTCGATCGGCCCGAGTCTGCTGATGCGATGTTAGAGGCCCTGCGAGCCGTTCGCGCCGCCGGTGCGGACGAGACGCCTGCGCAGGTGCACGCGCTCACGCGCCTCGTCGTGCTGCCGTTTCGCGTCCTGCGTCCGGATCCCGAGACGGACTTTCTTGCCTTCAGCCTGCCCGACGCGATTTCGACGTCGCTCTCCGGCATCGGTTCGCTGATCGTGCGCTCCAGCGCGGCCGCCGCGCGGTTCGTTTCGGAAGCGCCGGATCTTGCCGCGCTGGCTGCCGAAGCAGACGTCGATCGCGTCGTGATGGGCACGCTGCTGCGTTCCGGCTCGCAGTTGAGAGCCGTCGCGCAGCTGGTCGAAGCGCCGAGCGGCACGCTGGTCACATCGCATACGTTTCAGTCGTCGCTCGGCGATCTGTTTCAACTACAGGACGAAATCGCCAGGCGTATCGTCGGTGCGCTGTCGCTGCCGCTGGCCGGCGCCACTCCGTTGCCCACGCCGCAGGGGCCGCGAAATCCCCAGGCTTACGAGTTCTATCTGCGGGCGAACGAGCTAGGGCGCAATTATGATGGGCTTCCGCAGGCCCGGGAATTGTACGAGCGCTGTGTCGAGCTCGATTCCAGCTTTGCTCCGGCGTGGGCGCACATCGGCCGGTGTCATCGCGTCATCGGCAAATACATTCGCGGCACGTTCGACAGCGAAGAGTGTGCCGAGGAAGCGTTCCGCCGCGCGCTCACGCTGAACCCGCGGCTTTCGATCGCGCACAAGTTCTACGCCAATCTCGAGGCCGACATGGGGCACGCCCAGCAGGCCGTCGTGCGGCTGCTTGGCGAAGCGAGCCGGCATGGCAATGACCCGGAACTGTTCGCCGGGCTCGTGCACGCGTGCCGGTATTGCGGGCTGAACGAGCAGTCGATCGCGGCACACGCGGAGGCGCGCCGGCTCGATCCAAACATTCCCACGAGTCTCGAGCAGACGATGCTGATGACGGCGGATGTCGAGCGGCTTCTTGCAGTCGAGACCTCGCCGCTCGCCGGCAGCGGAGACGCCGGCATCCGCGTGATTGGCCTCGGACTCGCCGGCCGCCGGGACGAGGCACGAACAATCTTGACCGGACTCAAGCAGAGCATCCGCGTCGATGCATTTCAATGGTGGGCCAATCATTTGACGGCCTGGCTCGATAAACGTACAGCGGACATGACGCTGGATTTCGCGGGTCTAGGCGAGCTGAAAATCCACGAAGACCCCGAAGCCATATTTCAGGAAGGCTGGCTGCTGTGCGACGTCGGGGAGTACGTTCGAGGTCTGGACATCATTCGACACGCCGTGGCCAAAGGGTACTTCCCCGTGTTGACCCTTTCGGCCGCCCGTCAGTTCGACGCGCTCCGCGATGATCCCGGTTTCAAGAAAGTGCTGGCGGATGCGGAACAAGGGCGTGCCCGCGCGCTCGCCGCGTTCCGCGAGGCGGGCGGCGAGCGGTTGCTCGGCCGGTGATCGAGAGTGGCGGTGAAGACGCTCGCCACACGGCAATGCAGAGATGAGCTGGTTGTCAGATTGAAGTCGGTGCGCCCGGACTCCACCGCCAGGTGGGGACTCATGTCGTCCCATCAGATGGTGTGTCACCTGGGCGATTCATTTCACATGATGCTCGGCGAGCGTGCGGTCAGCGACGCCACGAGTGTCGTTCAGCGCACGCTCGTGAAGTGGATGGCGTTGTACGCGCCGATGCGGTGGCCCGCGGGAATCCCCACGCGGCCCGAGGTCGATCAGAAGGTGGGCGGTACGGCGCCGAGCGATTTCACCGACGATGTTGCGAAGGTCGAAATGCTGATGAAGCGCGTATGTGAGCGAACGGGCACTTACGCCCCGCGTCATCCCATATTTGGCCCGATGTCAGAAGCCGCCTGGTTTCGCTGGGCGTACCTGCATACGGACCATCATCTGCGTCAGTTCGGGGCATGAGGCTAGCCAGTAGCCATTAGCCTGTAGCCAATAGTCCTGAGGCTAGTAGCCGTAGCCGACTAGCAGTTCATCTACTACCAGCCTCACGACTATTGGCTATTGGCTACCAGCTACTGGCTGGGTGAGTCCTTCCACGGGTTATTAGCGAACACCGCAACTTCGGGCCACAGGGCGCGCCGCGGCATGTCCAGCGTAGCCATCACTGTTTCCGCGATATCTACTGCATAGAGTTTGTTGGGGTTGTTGCGGCCGACCTTCCCGCCGAAGGTGGTCTGCACTTCCGACGGGCACACACAGACGACGCGAATGCCGTGCGGCCGCAGTTCGGCCTGCCAGCACTGCGTGATCCCGCGCACGGCCCACTTGCTTGCCGCGTAAGGCGTCGCTGACGCCGCGCCCTTCATGCCGCTGGTTGAGGCGATGTTGATGATGTCGCCCTCTCCCCGCGCTTTCATCTGCGGCACGACACGGTTCGTGATGTCGACAAGGCCGAACACGTTCGTGTCGAACAGCGCTTTCATGCGATCGACATCGAGATCGCCGATGTCGGCGCGGTAGTCGTGCGCCGCGTTGTTGATCAGCACGTCCACGCCGCCCATCTGCTTCATGCACGCGTCGAAGGTTCTGGCGTTGGCGTCGGTGACGGCGACATCCGCCGTGATGCCGTGCGCGCCGGTTTTCGCCGCGACGGCTTCGATGAACTGATTATTGCGGCCCGTGAAGACCACTTGATGGCCGGCGCTGCGGGCCATCTCGACGATGGCTGCGCCGATTCCTTGACTGCCACCGGTGACGAGAAAACGAGCTGGTTTCATGATTGTATTCCTCTCAGACGCGCGGCGATTCGCGGCGGTCAGTATATCTCCCGGAGTGGGTTACAATTATTGTGCGCGCCTGCGTCAGCCGATAGTCCCCCGTGGCGTTTTTGTCGTCGTCATCGTTCTTCGCGCCGTCGCGTTCGCATGCGTGCCTTCGTGCCTTCGTCCCTTCGTGTCTTCGTGGTTATGTCTTTCGTGGTTTAAGTCGAGGATCGGTGTATGCCATCGGGAGAATCGAGTCGTTCATTGTCGCCGCGCGAGGCGAAGGACACCTGCGTGGCGCATACGTGCCCGGAATGCGGGACGAATGATCATGTCACCGTCGAGCAGGTGCTCACTGGCGAGAAGATGGTGACGTGGTGTCACTGCCGGGCGTGCGGTCACTCATGGCATCCGGTTCCGGAACGCCTCACCAATTGACCTGACGCGCCAGCGTCAGGCTTCGACCACTTCGATACCAAGATCACCCGCTTCGAGTCTGAAGAAAAATCCGTCTTCGAGCCCGTTCTGCGCGATCCAGCTCACGAGCTTCAGTCCCACCGCGTTCGCTTTTTCGGCGTCGTTGCGCCCGGGCATGCGGCCGTGCGCGTCCCCGGTGAAGCGCAGGCCGCCGGTGATGTCGGGTTTGCCGTCGCGCTTGATGCGCAGCCGCACGACGTAGGCGCGGCGGCTCGCCGCGCCCTGGTCCTGCGCGAAATTGTCCTGGTAAATGGTCCCATTCGATCCGTCAGGCCATCGAACGACTTTGCCGCTGAGATCGAATGTCATACCTGCCTAGTCTAAGTTCAGTCTGGAGCAGCACGACTTCTAAGCGTATAGTTAAGCGACTGAATTGGGGCCCCCCAGCTCCGACATACGTCCGGGCCGATCGAGTGTGCTCGGAGAATGGGGATACATGTTCAGCCTTACGCTCCTCGATCACCTCGATCTCACCTACAGCCAGGTTGCCGAACGCCACAAAGCCCACAACCGGGCGGCAGATTCGTATCGGAAATGGCATAGGCGGCTGAAGGGAAGCGAAGCACTTCTCATCGCCGGGGCCGCAATGACGGCGGGCGCTGCCGCATACGGCCTGGGCCGTATTCCCGCAATCGCGGCTGCCGCGCTTGCAGCGCTCGCGCTCATCGTTCTCCTCGTCCATCTCACCTTCGATTTCGAGACCTCCGCGCACGCACACGCGGAGTGCAGTTCGCACCTGTGGGCGATCAGCGATCGCTACCGCTCTCTGCTGTCGGATTTGCGCGAAGGCGTGCTGGACGTCGCAGAGGCGCGCCGCCGGCGCGACAAGCTGATGGATGACATCCGCGCGGTCTACGAACGGTCCTCGGTGCGGCCGCTCGGCGACGTTCAGAAATTCGATGCCGCGATCGAATCGAGCAAGACGGCGGCATGAGCATCGCCGTTGATGCGTGCCTGGTCCGGCTAAAGCCGGACACTACGTACGGCACTACTAAAGCCGGACACTACGTACGGCACGGACGCTCGTCCAGAAACAACGCCATCAGCAAGTCGTCGTCATAGACGCCGTCCAGCTTTCGCGCCTGCACGGAACTATGCGGATGCCATCGACGCTGGGCATGGGCTATGATCGGCTCTCTCTCATGCACAATACAACCGTGTTCGCCCAGCAGAAAGGCCGCGTAATGAATCGGCGCGCATTTTTCTCGGCCGGGACCGCCGCCGCGGCGGGGATGATGCTGTCGCGCTCCGCGCTGGCGCAGGCGCAGGGCTTCAGCGTCGGACCCGAGCCCGTTCGCTATCCATCCACCGTCTGGAAGGTACTCGACGAGCGCTTCCGGAAATACATGATCGGCAACACTCCGCTCGTGCGCGAATGGACCGGCGGGTTGTGGGCCGAGGGGCCGGCGTGGAACGGCGTGGGACGTTTCGTGGTGTTCAGCGACATTCCGAACAACGTCCAGATGCGATGGGACGAGGCGACGGGAAAAACCACGGTGCTGCGGACGCCTTCGAATTTTTCGAACGGCAACACCTTCGATTGGCAGGGCCGTCAGATCTCGTGCGAACACGAGACCGCGAGGGTGGTGCGCTACGAATATCGAGGCGAACCGACAGTGCTGGCCTCGACATACGACGGTAAGCGGCTCAACGCGCCGAACGACGCTATCGTGCATCCGAACAGCGGCGGCATCCTGTTTAGCGATCCTGGCTACGGCAGCCATTTCTACTACGAAGGCACGGTCCGCGAGCTCGAGCTGCCGACGAGCGTCTACCACATCGACGCGCAGAACGGCCGGCTCACCAGGCTCAGCGACGAGATCCTCAAGCCCAACGGGTTGTGTTTTTCTCCCGATTACCGTTACCTGTATGTCGCGGACACCGCGCCGACACACCACCCGGGTGAAAAAGCGAAGATCATCAGGTGGGATGTCCAGGACAACGGCGCCCGCCTCACCAACCGCCGCGTGTTCGCGACGCTTGACGCCGGGTTCCACGACGGTATCCGCGCCGACGTGGACGGCAACGTCTGGTGTGGCACCGGATTCGGCGGCGAAGGTATCGACGGCGTTCACGTCTACGCGCCGGACGGGAAGAAGATCGGCCAGGTCCTGATGCCCGAGGGCACCGCCAACCTGTGCTTCGTGGGAAAACACCGCAACCGGCTGTTCATGACGAGCAGCCAGTCCATCTATACGCTCTACACGGCGGCGCAAGGCGCGCATATGACGTAGCGAAAGTGGAAAGTGGAAAGTGGAAAGTGGAAAGTGGAAAGTGGAAAGTGGAAAGTTGAAAGTCAGGTGAACATGCTTCGCGGCTTCAAGGAATTCGTGCTCCGCGGCAACGTGCTGGATCTGGCCGTGGCCGTCGTCATCGGCGGGGCGTTCGGTGCCGTGGTGACTGCCCTCGTCAAGGATCTCTTCACTCCGCTCATCGGAGCGATCGTTGGCAAGCCCGATTTTTCCGCGTTCGTTGTCACGATCAACGGCTCGCAGTTCCTGATCGGCGACTTTCTGAATGCGGTCATTTCTTTCCTGCTCATCTCGCTCGCGGTATACCTGTTTGTCGTCACCCCCGTAAACGCCCTGGTCGCCAGGCGCCGGCGCGGGGAACCATCTGCCGACCCGACGACGAAGAAGTGTCCGGAATGCCTCAGCGAAGTGCCGATCGCGGCGCGGCGCTGTGCTTTCTGTACATCGACCCTGGGATGAAGCGCCGACGCTAAGAGCATTGTTTCTTGACATCTGCGGGCACGGGGAGTAGAACGGGCGAAAGGATTCAGCCAGAAAAACATGAGACTCGCAGCCGCCGCGGCCCTGGGCTTCGCCGCACTCGTCAGTGCCCGTGTTTTTACGCAGGCTTCCATGTCTCCGGGGCACGATTTGCCTAACCCCTACCAGCCGGGAGTGAGAAACTGGGGAGTGCTCCCCGACAATAGAACGTGGGGATCTACGGCCGGCGTGGAAATCGGGCCACGCAATGAGATCTGGGCCATCGACCGCTGCGGCGTGAACACCTGCGATGGTTCGAATCTGCCGTCGGTGCACCTGATGGACCTTGCCACCGGACGTCCGACGAAAAGCATCGGTGAAGGGCTGTTCGTCTTTCCGCATGGTCTTCACGTCGACGCCGACGGGAACATCTGGGTGACCGACGCGCTGGCGAGCAAAGACGGCACGAAGGGGCATCAGGTGATCAAACTGTCGCCCGACGGCAAGGTGCTGATGAAGCTCGGCACGGCCGGCGTGGCGGGAGGCGGTCCGACGCATTTCAACGAGCCGTCAGACGTCGTCACCGCGCCGAACGGCGACATCTTCGTGGTGGACGGCCACTCCGGCCAGAACCCGAAAGTGCCGCCGGACTACATCACGCGCGTCGTGAGATTTTCGAAGGACGGCAAATTCCTCCGCGAGTGGGGGAAACTGGGAACGGGCCCTGGGGAATTCCGGAATGCGCACGCTGTTGCGATCGATTCGCGCGGGCGCGTGTTGGTCGGCGACCGCGGGAACGCGCGCCTGCAGGTCTTCGACCCCGACGGCAAGTTCGTCGCCGAATGGAAGCAGTTCGGGCGTCCGAGCGGCTTGTATATCGACAAGGACGACAAGCTGTACGTCATCGATGCGGACTCGACGGCGGTATCCAATCCGGGTTGGAAGAAGGGCATTCGCATCGGCAGCGCACGCGATGGCAAGGTGGTGGCCTTCGTTCCCGGCCATCAGACCGACAGCCCCGACGGCGCCGCGGGTGAAGGTATCGTGTCGGATCCGGCGGGCAACCTGTACGCGGCAGAAAACACACTGCGCGGCGTCACCAAATACGCGAAACATTGAAGGAGACCGTATGAGCACGCGAGGAACATCACGACGCAACTTTCTCCTCGAATCCGCGGCGGGCCTGAGCGGCGCCTGGGTCGCGGCGAATTACGCGGGCATTCTGGCCGCCGAGGACTACGTGCTCGAGGCCGCACAGTCCGGCAAGCCGGTCAGTTTCCAGTTCTTCACGCCGGAACAGGCGGTCGAGATCGAAGCGATGGCCGCCCAGATCATTCCGACCGACGAATCGCCCGGCGCCCGCGAAGCGCGCGTCATCAATTTCATCGACAGAGCGCTGTCGACGTTCGCGAAGAACAGCCAGGGGCAGTACACCAAAGGCCTCGCCGATCTCGATGCGCAGACCAAGCAGACGATCCCGGGCGCCGCGAAATTCTCCGCGCTCACCTCGCCGCAGCAGATTCAGGTGATGACGGCGATGGAGAAGACGCCGTTCTTCAATATGGTCCGCACACATACCGTCATCGGATTTTTCGCGAGCCCGGTGCACGGTGGCAATCAGGACAAGATCGGCTGGCGGCTCATCGGCTACGATGACTCGCTGAATTTCAGGCCACCGTTCGGCTACTACGATGCGCAAGATCCTGCCGGTAAGCGCTGAAGGAGACGACCATGAGACAGTACACACCAAATACTGAAGTCGATTTCGTCGTCATTGGATCTGGCGCGGCCGGCGGCATCATGGCCAAGCAGCTCTCGCAGGCCGGGTTTTCCGTCGTCGTCCTCGAGCAGGGCGGCTGGGGCAAATACGGCCGGGACAGCGAGTACACGAAGGACGAGTGGCTGAATCGAAACCTCGCGCTTGAAGATCGCCTGATGAGCGATCCCTCGCGTCAGCGGAATACCTTCCGCCGCAACGACAAGGAAAGGGCGATCCCTGGTACCCACAGCTACGGAATGGTCGTCGGCGGCGGCACCGTCACCTATGGCGGCAGCAGCTGGCGGCATCTCCCCTACGAGTTCAACGAACTGACGAGCGATCCCACAATCCCGTCCGGGACCGGCATGGCGGACTGGCCGCTTACCTACGAAGAGCTGGAGCCGTACTACGTTCAGGCGGAATGGGAAATGGGGATTTCCGGCGTGCGCGTCAACTCGCCGTTCGTCGCGCCAATGTCGAAGGACTATCCGGTTCCGCCGGTTCCGCTGAAGAGCTCGGGCGCCTTGTTCAACGTCGCCGCCAAGAAGCTGGGACTCACCGTCGTACCCGGACCGCTGGCCATCATCACCCGGCCGTACATGGGCCGCGCGGCATGCGTGAACTGCGGCATCTGCTCCGGGTACGGCTGCCACGTGCGTGCGCGGTCGAGCTCGGCGGTCACCGTGATTCCGATCGCGCAGAAGACGGGCCGCTGCGAGGTTCGCGCGAACAGCTACGTGCGCGAGATCTCGGTCAACGACGCGGGACGCGTGACCGGCGTCGTCTATTTCGACGGCCAGAAACGCGAAATTCAGCAGCGCGCGAAAGCGGTCGTGCTCTCGGCCAACGGGACCGAATCGGCGCGTCTGCTGCTGCTCTCGAAGTCGGCGAAGTTCCCGGACGGACTCGCCAACACCAACGGCGTGGTGGGCAAATACCTGATGCTCGGCAACGGCGCCGGCGCAAGCGGCTTGTTCGAACGGCCGCTCAACGAATACAAGGGCGTCATCTCCGGCGCGGGGATCGTGGACTACGTGCCGTCGGATCCGAAGCGCGGTTTCTACGGCGGCGGGCGGCTGACGGCACGCGGATACGAAACGCCCCTGGGTCTCGGTCTCAACGGGCTGTCGCCCACCGCGCCGCGCTGGGGCGCGGGCTACAAGAAAGCGCTGCGCGAAGAGGCGAATCACAAGATGACCATCACCTGCTTCACGACGCAGATGCCGCTCGAGACCAATCGCGTGGATCTCGATCCGGAATTGAAGGACGAATGGGGTCTGCCGGCCATGCGCATCACGTCGACCAGTCATCCCGACGACATGAAGAACGCGAATTTCTTCCATGAGAAGTCGATCGAGATTCTGAAGGCCGCGGGCGCGACCCAGGTGTGGTCGAGTCCGCCCAATGACAGCCGCGGCGGCGCCCACAATCGCGGCAGCTGCCGCATGGGCAACGATCCGAAAACCTCGGTGGTCGACAAATATCACCGCGCGCACGATGTTCCGAACCTGTTCGTCATCGATGGGAGCAACCTCGTCACCGGCGGGCGGAACCACCCGACGATGACGATTCAGGCGCTGGCGTATCGGGCCGCGGAGCACCTGATCAAGAACGCCAAGACCGGGATACTTCGCACCCGAGCATAAGAGACGGACACGAATACGAAACAGGAGATCAGGAGTTCAGGAGAAATGTTTTCCAAAAACAAACTCCTGATCTCTTGATCTCCTGTTAAGTATTTCTACGTGGGCGTCGTCACGAGATTTGCACCCGCGCCGACGGGCTACCTCCACCTCGGCCACGTTCTCAACGCCATTTACGTCTGGGACATCGCTCGCGCCAGTGGGCCGGACGCGCGCGTTCTGTTGCGCATCGAAGATCACGATCGCACCCGAAGCCGTCCCGAGTTCGAAGCTGCGCTGCTGGAAGACCTCGACTGGCTCGGCTTTTCGCCTGACGGCCATCTTGCGCGCCAGAGCGAGCGCGGCGGGCTCTATGCGCAGGCGCTCGATCGTTTGCACAAAATCGGGCTGACGTACGCCTGCGAATGCTCACGCTCCGAGATAGGATCGGGCCGCTATCCTGGAACGTGCGCCGCCAGGGGACTCGACCTGGCGAGTGGATTGAGCGTCCGCGTGCGGCTGGACGATCGCGTCGAGCGCTTCGACGATCTCCGTCTTGGCCTTCAGGAACAGCAACCGTCGGCGCAGTGCGGAGACCTGCTCGTGCGCGATCGCCATGGCCACTGGACTTATCAGTTCGCGGTCGTGGTGGATGATTGGCTGCAGGGCGTGAATCTGGTGATTCGCGGTGAAGACCTGCTCGACTCGACAGGGCGGCAAATACAACTCGCGCGGCTGCTGGGCCGCGGCGTTCCACCGCGGTTCCTGCATCACGAGCTCCTGATGAAAACGGCGGCGCAGAAGCTCAGCAAGTCAGACGGTGATACAGGCGTCCGTGACCTGCGGGCGAAAGGATGGAGTGCAGATGCGGTGATCGATCGCGCGACCAGTCTCGCCGGCCTCTCGCGCGATCACATGAATCAGCGGCTGCGCCAGTATTTTTCCTCGATGTCCTGAATTTCTTCTTCGCTGAGGCCGAAGTAGTGTCCGAACTCGTGGATCACCGTCTCGGCCACGCATAGCCTGACATCGTCGTCGTCTTCGCACGCGTCCTCGATAGGCAGCTGATAGATCGAGATGCGATCGGGAAGGGTATTTCCGTACGAGAACGCCCGCTCGGTGAGGGGCGTACCCTGGTAAAGGCCGAACAAGGTGTCGTCGGCGTCCATCTCCAGCTCTTCCAGAAGCTCTGGCGACGGCTCGTCCTCGACGACGACGGCAACGTTTTTCATGGCGTCGCGGAAACGCTGCGGAATGTCCCTCAGCACGTCCTCGACGAGCGCCGTGAACCGTTCCCTGGTCATTCCACGCATATCTTATTGTGCGAACTGTAATCGTCGTCTACTTCGGGTATCTGATGGCGCTGGCGCTGGTACTCAAGGCGCCGGCCGGCCGGCGGCTGCGGGTCGTCAGCCTGTCCGGCGTGATGGCCGCGGCCGCCATGATTGCCGGAATGCCGCACGTCACGCCGCTGGTGTATCTGCTGGTGGGCTACTGGCTGCCCGCGTCGCTCGTAACCGCTCCAAGCCCGCGCGTCGAGGGGTGGCTGCTGGGCTTCGACCGTCGGCTGTTTGGACAGTTCGGGCTCGCGTCGTTCCTTCTCAGCGCGCCGCGGGCTGTCCTTGAATATCTCGAGCTGTCGTACCTGTTGTGTTATGCAGTGCCCCTGGCCGGCTACTTCTTTCTGCTGACGGGCGGCTTCGAGGCGGAGTTGGGCCGATTCTGGACGACGGTTCTTCTCGCGTCCTTCCTTTGTTACGGAGTGCTTCCGTGGATGCCTAGTCGCGCGCCCCGCGCCATCGAGCCAGTTGGGACCGCGTCACGTTCGGTGGTGCGGCGTGTGAATCTGGCGGTCCTCGGCCGCGCCAGCGTGCAATGGAACACCTTCCCCAGCGGGCATACGGCTGCGTCGCTGGCGACCGCCATGGCCGTCTCGGTTCACATGCCGATTGCCGGCGCCGTTCTCGGAGTGGTTGCCGTGAGCATTGCGACCGGCAGCGTCGTCGGCCGCTATCACTACGCGGCCGATGCCATCGCCGGTGCCGTGGTCGCCGTGTTCGCGTTCGTTATGGCCAGCGCCGCGCTCTGGCGGTGAGCTCCGGCCGCTTGACGGAGATCTCGAGAGTCTTCGGCGGTATCAGCTTTTGTGGTCGCGCATATACGACCGCGTACTGATTGTCGATTTCGGTGCCGAGCGACAGCAGCCTCTGCGAGAAGCTCATCGGGGTAAGCAGATCTTCCCGGCGTCCCCCGGTCTGCTGCGTGCCGTTCGCAAGAGTCATCTGCAGTTCCTGCTCTTCGCGATCTCTGACGCCGATTCCCGGACGGTTCAGCGGCAACGCGTGAAACGTTACTCCGGTCTCGCGAAGCACATCCACCACTCCCTGGCTATGCCGCTCGCTGAACTCGGGGCCGCGCGCCGCATACACGATGAGGTGAGGGCGGACAGCCTTGCGTTTCTGCAGTTTCCTGGCTTCATCGACGATCGCGTCGAGGATGTACGTGCCGCTCCCGGACTTGGCGAAAATCGTTCCGATGCCCTTCTCGAGACGCGCAACGTCGCGCGTGTAGTCGACGATCATCATCGGGCGCTCGCCGAACCCAACCAGTGAGATCTCGTGCTTGCCGGCCATCTGCTTGACGAAGTCGCGCAGGGCGGTGCGGATGTCGGTGATTTGTTCCTCGATCGCTTGACTTGTGTCGATGAGCAGCGCGATTTGGGCGGGCTGCGTAGCGTGCGAGGCGCGCAGCACCTCGCGGGCGATGTCGTCTTCGCGCACGATGAAGTCGCTCGCGGTGAGGCCGGTGGCCGGCGCCTCCTTCTTGTCGAGGACGCTTACGTAGACGGTTCTTTCGCTCGACTGCGCCCAGGCCGACTGCGCGGGGACGAGAAGAAGGAGCGAGACAATTGCGAAAACGCGCATTGAGGCCTCCAATAACGTGGACAGGACTTCAATCCTGCCTTTGTACGCGTTCCAGTCTACGACGGAGCTTTCGAAATGCGGCCAGCATTTCCGGATATGAGAAATTGGCGTTACGGCCGCTCGGATTAGGCAGCACGAACACCTCCGCTCCCTCGAACGCCTCGCGCTGTGGACCCAGGCGGACCGCGCCTTTGATGTCGAACACCCACCGATAGAGCGACACGCCGACAAAGGCAACGACGGCGGGTCTAAACCGCCGAACCTTCGCGCGCAGCACTTCTACCCCTGCCCGGCATTCGTCTCTCGTCAGCGTGTCGATGCCGGGCGTCTCACGCGCGACGAGATTCGTGATGCCGAATCCCCACTCCGGCAGCCTGTCGTCATCCCGCCAGTCGATGGGCTCGGGCACCAGTTTCGAGTCGACCAGCAGCTTCCAGAAACGATTGGAGTAGCCCGCGAAATGGTGCCCTGTCTGGGCTGACCGGATCCCGGGGTTGATGCCGACGAACAGCACGCGGACGCCTGGCGCGATGCGATCGCGCAGTCCTCTTCCGGGCACGTCACATCTGCGCGGCCCGCAGCTTGGCTGCGGTCGCACAGTTCTGCACGACGGTGAAATAGCGGGCGATGCTCTCTCTGCCGACGTCGAACGGATTTGATTGCCCCGGCGTCCGATGGGCCGCCGTATGAGCCTTGTAGTAGCCGTTGTCGAATTCGGTGTGGTTCGACAGCAGGATCGTGGCGCCGTAGTCAGCGGCGGCCTTGGCGAGTTTCTGTGACGATGCGATGTACTGGTCGTAGTAGGCCGGCGTGCCGTTGAACGGAATGGCGGTGCCCCCGACATAGGCAACGCGCATCGGCTTGCCGTTGTCTTTCACCTCGAAGAGGTAGGACAGCGTGCCCGCCGTATGTCCCGGCATCGTCACTACCTGGATCGAGGCATCGCCAACCGACAACTTCAGGCCGTCGGTGGCCACCATGTCGCGCTTCGGTTTGCCGCCCGGCCGGTCAGCTGTTTTCTCGATGGCATCCCAATCGGCAGCACCATAGACGAGACGCACTCCGGGAATCGAGTCCTGGAGATACGCAGCGCCGCCGTCGTGATCGCCGTGCGCATGCGACATCACGGCGTACTTGACCTTGTTGATATCGAGGCCAAGCTTCTTGAACCCACCGGTGACCTGATCGGCTACGGCGTAGTGATACAGCGCCTCGATCAGAATGATTCCGTCGCTGCCGACGAGCGCCCACGAATGGTGGACCTTGGTGCCGACGAAATACAGGTTATCGGCGACCTTCGCCGGTTCCGCATACCATCGCTCACGAGGTGGCGCAGCGGGCGCCGTCCCGGCTGCCGACGCGCCCCTGGCCGGTCCACCGCCGCGCGCTGAGCCGGCAGGCGGCGCAATGCACAGGCGCGTAAATGTTCCCGACCAGTCGGTTCCCGCGGCCACCTTGGCGGCCGACACGAGGCCGTCGATCGAGGCCGGAGTTTGTTGCGCGGAGGTAATGGTCATGCCTGCCGCCACGATCAATGCGGCAGCGATCCCTATTGCACCAAGCTTCATTTGAGCCTCCATGGCGATCCTTTTAGAAGATGCGTGGCGCACGCACGACCACGTCGGGCTTGCGGACGCCCACTTGCAGGGTTTTGGGCGGCACCAACATCTTCGGCCGCGCGTAAACGACCTGGTATTGATGGTTCAGCTCGAGGGCCAGCGATTGCAGGCGCGGCGTCATCGCCATCGCCGACAGCAGATCCTCGCGCCGTCCGCCCGTCAGGTCGGTCCCCCTTGCCAGCGTCAGCTCGACTTCCTGCGCTGCGGCGTCGGTGGGCGACACACCCTCTTTCATCAACACGTACGAATGCATCGGCGCGCCGCTTTCCAGCACGTAGTCGAGGACGGTCTGATAGCCGAGTTCGCTGAACTCGGGGCCCTGCGCGGTGATGATGACCATGACACGGCGCAACTCGCGGCGCTTTCTCATTGCTCGAGACGTCTCGATGATCGCCGACAGCAGGTAGGATCCGGTGCCCGGCTTCGCGACCAGCCGGGTGACGCCGGCTTCGAGCCGCTTGAGATCGCGCGTGTAATCCACGAGAACAGTCGGAGGGCCTCCAAATCCGATCAATGCGATCTCGTGACGGCGGTCGACCTCGTTGATGAACCGGCGCAGACTCTGCCGCACGTCGATGACGTCGTAGCGCATTTCCTGGCTGGTGTCGACGAGGACGGCGACGCGGAGCGAATCGGTCGCCGGCCCTGCTCGAAGCACTTCGCGGGCGACGCCATTTTCGCGCACGACGAAATCGGCCGCTGTGAGCCCCTGCACCGGCGTGCCGGTCCGGTCGACGACGCTGGTGAACACGGTCCATTCGTCGGCCTGCGCCCGCAGAGAAGCGGGACCGCCGGCAAACATCAGGACGACACTGAGCAGGGTGATTGCGGCAGCGGGCATAGGCCCCTCCACCGGGTAAGGCTATTACACCTCGCCCCGGTGGAGAAGCTTTAGAGCGGGGGAGCCGAGTCCCCGAATGTGCTATCGCGGCCCTTGGAGCGACTTGCGAAGCAGCTCCGGGGTGATACCAGTCGTAATCGGCCCGGTGTCGACCGTCTCCAGATGCGTGCAGATCAGACCGCCCGCACTGGTGAAGGTCGATAACACTCCGATCGTGCCGAGGCTCGGGAAGCCCGGAATCGGCACCGCGGAGCTGGCCGGCGGCTCGACTCGCGGGCAACGCCACCTTGAAGAGCGTATACACGTTACTGAAGGCGAGCAGCGCCACGTGCCAGGTGGTCGGGCGCCGAAGTTCCGACAGTGAAGTTCAGCGTGAGCGTGGTGCCCGCGTATTCCGGATCGACGATGCACGCGGGAGGCGGATCCGGGCACACTCCGCTCACGCACGTGAGGCTGACATTGTAGGTGAACGTCTGGTTGTTGGCCTGTTCAGTAACGATGATCTGATAGGGTCCGGTCATTGCCAATCCAACCGTGAGATCGATGTTGCTGCAGGTGAGAGCGACAACGACGGCATTGTCCGGTCCTCGCAGTTCGAAGCACGGCACTCCGACGCCCGCCGTCATGGTAAGTATGATTCGCACGATGTCGCCGGCATTTCCGTTGAACAGAAAGGTGTCGATGTCCGCAATCGGTTCGATCGCGCGTTCGCTGATGATTTGATTGAAAGCGAGAGATGTCGGGCTTCGCACTGGCAACAGACGTTCGAGCGACAGGTTAAAGGTGTAGGTCTGATTGTTCGCTTGCTCCGACACGAAGAGCTGGTAAATGCCCGACTGCGGCAGCGGTCCGAGGTCGAGGAACTGGTTGGCGCAATTGTTCGGGATGAGGACGCTGGCGTCGGGGGCCCGGAGCTCGACACATGGGAGTCCGACACCCAACGTTCTGGTCAGAATGATTCTCGCGTGATCGCCCGCCGTTCCCGAGAACGTGAAGATGTCGAGATCGGTCACCAGTTCGATCGTGCATCCGGTTATGACGTCGCCGTACGCGATCAACTGCCCGTTGGGATCGCACGCCTGCGTCTCGTCTTCGGCGGCGACCATACGGGGAGCACCGAGGACGAGCACGATGCTCGCGGCGGCGAGCATGTAACCAAATCTGACGCTCTCGTAACGCATGGGGCCTCCAGTGCTACTCGTCAGTAACCAAGCTGCGGATCGACGACGAGCCAGAATTGAACAAGTCGGTCGAAGGTGAAGGAGCCCGAGACGGTCTGTGTGCGAACGAGCGGAGAAAACCCCTCCTCTCGAAGGTCCCTGCGAGCGTGTGGACGTTGAATGGCGCGGAAGATGAGACACTACCCATCGAAGCGTCGCGCGTCAAGAACTTTGTGCTAGCCGAAACTCTGGGCTCCGGCTGCCGATCTCCTAACCTCCTGTTCGCCTCCCCGGCAGCAGATCGATCTCACACCCAGATACGCCAGCCACCCGGCGGGTCCGAATAAAAACGTCAGCACGAGACAAGGGACGACGAGAAGGTGCGGAATGCCGCGGTCGCGCGCGTTTCGCACCTCCCAGCTGCCGATGAGCAGGTCGAACGCCAGGTAGTGAATCCACCCCGCGAGCAGGAGCCACGGGTTGCTGAACAGCAGCCGCACGTCGTTTAGCGTCGAGAAGCCGCCCTCGCTGCCCGGAAAATGCGCGACGATGAGCGCTGTGTAGAGCCCGGCAAACAATGCGGGAATTGCCATGCCGGCGACGGTCTCAGCGACCCACTTCCGCTTCGGTAACGCGGCAAGCAGGATCCAGCCGCACAGCGCGACGAGATTTGCGATCGAGAACACTTGTTCGGGTGCCATGTCTGTCTCCTCAGTAGACGACCGCGTTGACGTGCACCGGCTCGGGTCGCCCTGCCGCAGCCCAGATGCCCACGGCTGTCAGCGCTGCCCACGCTGCGACGGTGCCGAGCGTCGTCGCATCGGGCGCGATCACGGATTGCCCGCGCAGCGCCTGCCACAGCAACAGAACGAAGAGCGACCCGTAGCTCGCCGAGATCGCCAGCACCAGGCGCACCCGCCGTGTCTCGTGCCGTCCCCGTCCAGCGACGAGCACGCCGAGCAGCGGGATCAACTGCACTGCATGAAGGCCGAGGAAGTGTGCGACGCGGAGATCTCCATGTTCGACGCTCCACCCCGTGCCGGGCAGTCCTGGTCCGCCGTCCGGGCCTCCCACGGTATGTGCTCCAGCTATCGTCATGCGGTTGCCCGCCCGCGCGCTTTCGAGCTGTGCCGCAGTGGGCCGGGTCATCAATCCGCCGGACAAGGCGCCGGCGATCGTGAGCGTCATGCCCAGCCGCAGGGCCCAGCCCAGTGCGCGGTCAGCAAACGGCTGCCTCCAGAGTGCGACGGCGACAGCAATTGTCGACAACGTCTGGACGACAATCGCGAGCCCCATGGTGGTGAACAACACGCCGTCGAGGACCGTACCGACGTTGAAGTGGCTCGTGGTGCCGCGGAATGCCTGAAGATCGATGATCACGATCTCGAGCAGCAGCGTCACCGTCGTCACCCAGCTCACGATCGTTCGAGTCCTGCGCCGCTCGGGGATGAAGGTGAAGATCCACGCGAGCGTGAGGCAGTAGATCGCGATCGAGGCGGCGAATTTGGCGGGTTTGAGCCATGCCGGCGCACCGCCGATGACGCGGGGATCGACCACGAGGGCGACTCCCGTGGCGGCGAGTGCAGCCATCATGAGGAGCCCCAGGGCCGTCAACCGCGCGTCTGTCTTCCAAAGTGTTGCGAGCGTATTTTTCATGGCGCTTTCCTCCTTGCCAGCGGTGTCAATGTTATCGATGTCAACATCAACATAGCGGAAGATGTTGACATTGTCAACATGCGCGGTTACCATCAATTTCATACCCATGAAACGCCAGTCCTACCACCACGGCGACCTCTCCCGGGCCCTCGTGCGCGAGGCCGTTCACACGATTCAGAAGGACGGCGTCGACGCACTGACGCTCCGCGCGGTGGGCCAGAAGCTGGGCGTGTCGCGTACGGCCCTGTACCGCCATTTCGCCGACAAGTCCGCGTTGCTGGCCGCTGTCGCGAGCGAAGGCTTCCGGACCCTCCGTACGCGGTTGGAGGACGCCTGGAAAACGCACAGGGGCGGCCGCAAAGGCTTCGAGGCGATGGGCGCGGCCTACGTCCACTTTGCCGTCGAACATCCGTCGCACTATCGCGTCATGTTCGGCGGCTTCGTCAAAGGTGAGGAGCCCGACACGGAACTTGCGGTCGAGGGGGCCGCGGCGTTTCAGACGCTTGTCGATGCGATCGTTGCGCTTCAGAAGCAGGGCAGTGTCCGGGCCGGCGATCCACACGAGTTGGCGCAATACATCTGGGCGACCGTGCACGGTATCGCGATGCTCGCCATCGACGGCCTGCTCAGGCAGCCCGTAGACGAGACGATCCGCTTCGCCAACGAACGGATGCGAACCGGGTTCTCCTAGCCGCTAGCTACCGGCTATTGGCTACCGGCTACTGGCTAGCTTGGCTATTGGCTACCAGCTAGCCTACGATAGGCGCCTCAACCAAGCCTCACATCACCACAAGACGCGAAGACCACGAAGGCACAATGACGCGCGACCGATTGAGCGAGACGCTTACCGGGCTCGACCCATGGGCACACGCCGAACTGCCGGATCCGCCGCAGCCGCGCGGATTGCAGTGGCTCACCTTCGTCGGACCGGGTGTGATCGTGCTGGGGCTGTCCCTTGGGGGCGGGGAATTTCTGCTCGGCCCCACGGCGTTTGTCCGCTACGGGCTGTCGCTGCTGTGGATCACGCTCGTCGCCGTGTTCTTACAGACGATCTTCAACACCGAGCTGATGCGGTACACGGTTGCGACGGGAGAGCCGGCGTTCACCGGGTTCATGCGGACGAAGCCCGGACGCTCGTTCTGGGCGTGGTTCTACGTCGCAATGTATCTGCTGCAGGTTGGATGGCCGTATTCAGCCGGTCTGTCCGCGGGCGCGATCTTCTTCCTCGCGACAGGGCGAATCGCGACGCCCCAGGACGCGGCGACGATTTACCAGATCGGTATAGGCACCTTTCTTCTCTGTATCGCGCTCCTGACGCTGGGCCGCCGGATCGAGCGAACGCTCGAACTGTTGAACTGGGTGATGGTGGTGTGCATTCTCGGCGGCTTCCTTGCCCTTTCGCTGTTCTTCGTGCCTCTGTCGATCTGGGCGGCGGCGATCGTTGGCATGGCGGGTTTCGATCTCCCGAATCGAACGTTCAGCTTCGTCCCCGGAAACGCCGACTTTCAGCTGCTGGCGGCGCTCGCCGGCTATTCTGGCGCGGGAGGCATGGTCAACATCGCGCTCTCGAGCTGGGCGCGCGACAAGGGATACGGGATGGGGCAGCTGGTTGGATACATTCCGGCGGCGGTGGGCGGCCACAAGGTGAAGCTCGCGCATACGGGTTACATCTTCACGCCGACGTCCGACAACATGCGCCGATGGACCGGCTGGTGGCGGATCGTCCGCGCCGATCAATGGGGCGTGTTCTTTACCGGTGCGCTGCTCGGCATGGTTCTGCCGGCGGTTCTTTACGTCACGCTGCTGCCGCAAGGGACCAACATCCAGGGACTGGGAATGGCCGCGGCGCTCGCCTCCGCTGTAGGGTCGCGCGCGGGAGCAATTCTCGGCGGTCTCGTGGCCATACTCGCGGCCTGGATCCTCTTCAAGACGCAGCTCGACATCATTGAAAGCATGGTGCGCTCGCTCACGGACATCGTCTGGACCGGAAGCCTTCGCGCCCGGACGGCAACGGGTGGAGACGTGCGCGTCGTGTACTACAGCGCGCTCGCGCTCGTGTGCCTCTGGGGAATTTTTGCGCTGCGGCTCGCGCAGCCGATCACGCTCATCCTGCTCGCGGCAAATGTGGCGTCGGTGGTCTTTACCATTGCCTCGATTCACCTGCTCTATGTGAACTGCCGCCTGTTGCCCTCCGCACTCCGTCCGCCGATGTGGCGCCGCGTCGCGCTCGTGGCGATGTCGGTCTTCTACGGTTTCTTTACAGCGCTGTCGATTCGAGCGTTGCTGTAAATGCTCGGCAGGACTTCAGTCCTGCCACGGGCCCGAAGTAAGATGTAGGGCTCATGAAACTCGCAACGTTCGAGGTTTCCACGCCGCTGGGCCCTGTGCGCCGCATTGGCGCTGCTGTGGATGGGCACCTGGTTGATTTTGCGGCTGCATACGCGGCACATCTCGATGTGGCTGATGCCGGCTGCGACGCGCAGCGTCTTGCCGGGACGCTCTTTCCATCAGATATGGTGGCGTTCATCGGCTCCGGCGATCTCGGCCGCAAGGCCGCGGACCAGGCGATTGCCGCCGCCGCGAGGACATCCGAAGCATTCGGCGCCCGCACGCGCTACAAGCCCTCAGAGGTCAGACTTCTCGCACCCGTGCCGCGCCCCCGCGTGATTCGCGACTTTCTGACCTTCGAAGGACACATGCTGACAGCCGGTAAAGCGCTCGGCCGTCCCTCGATTCCGGCTGTGTGGTACGAAGTGCCTGCGTACTATAAAGGGGATCCCGATACGGTCTCGGGTCCCGAGGACGTGATTGAATGGCCGAAATACTGCGAGAAGTTCGATTTCGAACTCGAGCTCGCCGTCGTGATCGGCAGACGCGGCAAGAACATCAGCAAATCCGACGCACGCCGCTACATCGCGGGCTACACCATCTGGAACGATTGGAGCGCCCGGGATCAGCAGATGAAAGAAAGCCCGCTCGGCATGGGTCCCAGCAAGGGGAAGGACTTCGATACGGGCAACACAATTGGCCCGTATCTCGTGACGGCGGACGAGCTCGACGTGAGCAACCTTCGCATGACCGCGAAGATCAACGGCGAGACCTGGACGGATTCGACGACCGGCGGCCGGCAGTTTTCGTTTGAAGATCTAATCGTGCACGTTTCTCAGAGCGAGACGATCTATCCCGGCGAGTTATGGGGATCGGGCACCACGACGGGAGGCAGCGGTCTCGAGCTCAATCGCTGGCTCAAGCCGGGAGACGTGGTGGAATTCGAAATCGAGGGTATTGGCGTCCTACGGAACCGAATAGAGAGGAGATAAACATGTACGTTGTCGCTGCGGAGTACTACACGAAAGAAGGCAAGGACAAAGAAATCATCGACATCCTCAAGAAGATGATCCCGCTTTCGCGAGCGGAACCGGGCTGCAAGCTCTACATGGTGAATCAGTCGCCCGAAGACCCGCGGAAGCTGCTGCTGTACGAACAGTACGTCGATGAAGACGGATACAAGGCGCACCAGGCAACGGATGCGTTCAAAGAGAACATCCTCGGCAAGGTCGTGCCGAATCTCGAAACGCCGTGTCCGTCACTTCTACGAGGTCGTCGAGCCGTGATGAAGCCGCTCCTGCAGGCCCTGGCGGTAGTGTCGGTGGCGGTGGGCGCGGGGTTCGCGCAGACGCCGCCGCAGGAGGGGGCGCCGGCACCGGCCCCTTCCGCTCCTGCACCGGCGCGCGGACGTCAGGGTCCGCCGCCGCTTGGGCCGAACGGCACGCGCGATCCGTTCCCCAATCCGATACCAGCCGAGGCCGACGCCATCAAGGTCAATTTCGTCGAGTTCGCAATGCTGCCGGACGTGGGCGTCAATACTGCCCGGCCGATGTTGATGAGCTACGAGCCCGGCACCCGGCGGATGTTCGTCAACGACATGCACGGCGCGCTTTACACCGTGAGCAGCGATGGAAAGACAGTGACGCCGTATTTCGATCACCAGGACCCCAGATGGAACCTCCAGGTGCAGTTCCAGAACTTCGAACGCGGGTTCCAGAGCTTCGCGTTTCACCCGGATTTCAACCGCCGCGGCGCGCCTGGTTACGGAAAGATCTACACCTACACTGATACCAGCAACGTCACGCCCACGCCCGATTGGGTGCCGTCCCCCGAGGCGAAAGTGGCGCACCATGCCGTGCTTCTCGAATGGGCGGCGAAAAATCCGGCCGCTGCAACCTACGATGGCGACGCACCACGCGAGCTCATGCGGTGGCATCGTCCGTTCGTGAATCACAACGGCGGGCAGCTCGCCTTCAACCCGACCGCGCGGCAGGGAAGCGCCGACTACGGCCTGCTGTATGCCGGCAACGCCGACGGCGGCAGCGGCGGCGATCCGATGAACCTTGCGCAAAACCTCGGCTCCACCTTCGGCAAGATCCTTCGCATCGACCCGCTCGGCAAGAACAGCGCGAACGGCAAATACGGCATTCCGAAAGACAACCCATTCGTCAACGACGGCGATCCGAACACGCTCGCAGAGATCTACGCCTACGGCGCCAGAAACCCGCAGCGTTTTGCGTGGGATTCGAAAACCGGCACGTTCTACATGGGCGACATCGGCCAGGGCATCGTCGAAGAGGTGACGACCGTGCCGAAGGGAGCCAATCTCGGATGGCGCGTCTGGGAAGGCAGCTACAGATTCGTGGCGGGTCAGGAAGTGAGCCTCGATACCCCGCGCAGCGACCCGAAGGTGACATATCCGGTCGTCGAGTTCGCGCAGCTCGACCCGTTGTTGATGAATAGTTCCGCCGTCACGCTGGGATACGTCTATCGGCACAACCGGCTCAAGCAGCTGTCAAACCTGCTGCTCTTCGGCGACAACCCCTCAGGCGAGATCTTCTACGTGCACGCCGACAAGCTTCCCGCCAACGGCGGCCAGGACGCGGTCCGCCGCATTGTCTTCAATGACAAAGGGCAGACGAAAAAGCTGCTGGATCTCGTGCAGGAGAAAAACGTCGCGCAAGGGAAGAAGCCATCGGCGCGCGCGGACCTTCGATTCGGCGAAGGCCCCGAAGGCCGCCTCTTCATCCTGAACAAATGGGACGGAGTAATCAGGGAACTCGTGCCCTAGCTACGGGCTACCGGCTACTGGCTACTGGCTAGAAAAATATGGACTATCACCTCAAGGGTCAGACTGCGTTCGTGTCCGCCGGCGCCCACGGCATCGGCGAAGCCATTGCCGATCTGCTGTCAGATGAAGGCGCCGTCGTGATCGTCGCCGATCAGGACGACGCGGCGCTGCGGGCGAAATCGGCGAAGTGGAAGGGCACGATCGCCGCGAATCTTGCCACCGCCGAGGGCGTCGATCGAGCCGTCGCGCACGTGCTCCAGACGTTCGGCGGTGCACCCGACATTCTCATCAACAACCTCGGCGTCGGCGATGCCACACCCTTTACGCAGATCTCCGACGAGAGGTGGGCGCAGTCGTTTCAGGTCAATCTGATGGGCACCGTGCGTATTTGCCGCGCGATGCTGCCGAAAATGGCGGAGCGCGGGTCGGGTTCGGTCGTGAACACGGGATCCGATCTCGCCAAGCAGCCGGAGCCCGGGCTGATGGATTACGGCGCCTGCAAAGCGGGGTTGCTCTACATCACGAAGGCGCTTGCAAAAGAGTACGCGCCGACGGTGCGCGTCAATACCGTCCTCCCCGGTCCAATCTGGTCACGGATGTGGACCCGCGAAGGCGGCATCGTCGATCAATTGATGACGCATTACGGCCTCGACCGTGAGGCCTCGGTAAAGAAATTCCTCGAAGATCGCCAGTTGCCGATGGGCATTGGCCAGCCTGAAGACGTTGCCCATGCCGTGGTGTTTCTGGCGTCGCCGCTGGCGAAGTTCATCACCGGCGCGAGCCTCGACATCGGTGGCACCATCCGCGGCCTCGTATAGCCCGCGGCCGAGGCAGTAAATGGCGGAACCGCCCGGGAAGTATTAGACAGTCGAGGAGTTTCTATGGTTTTTGCGCGGATCGCAGCCCTGGTTGTCGTGTTTGGCGCGTGCCTTGTCGCGCAGGTTCCCAACGATCCATTCCCGCAACCCATAAATTCAACCGACGTCATCAAGGTGAACTTCGTCGAGTTCGCCACTTTGCCGGATCTCGGCGGCCCGATGCCGAGCCGGCCCATGCTGCTGATTGACGAACCCGGTACGCGCCGGCTGTTCGTCAACGACATGCGCGGCCCGCTTTACACGCTCTCCCGCGATGGCAAGGCACTCGCCACGTATTTCGATATCAACGATCCGAAATGGAACGTGCCGGTGAATTCCGCGTCGAACGAGCGAGGCTTCCAGAGCTTCGCGTTCCATCCGGAGTTCGCGCAGAAAGGCGCGCGCGGGTTCGGAAAGTTCTATACCTACGTCGATACCGTCGACAAGGCGCCGACACCGGACTGGGTTCCCGCGCCAGGAGGCCAGAACTCCCACCACGCGGTGTTGCTCGAGTGGACCGCGAAGAACCCTGCCGCGGCGGCCTACGACGGCGAAGGGCCGCGACAGTTGATGCGGTGGGAGCGTCCGTTCGGCAATCACAACGGCGGTCAGCTCGCGTTCAATCCGCTCGCCCGCCAGGGCAGCGAAGACTACGGCCTGCTCTACGTCGGCAACGCAGACGGCGGCAGCGGTGGCGATCCTCTGAACATGGCGCAGGACCTCGCCAGCACGTTCGGCAAGATGCTGCGCATTGATCCGCTCGGCACGGACAGCGCAAACGGCAAGTACGGCATTCCGAAAAGCAACCCCTACGTCAGCGACAACGATCCCAAAACGCTCGGTGAGATCTACGCTTCGGGTTTGCGCAATCCGCAGCGGTTTGCGTGGGACTCGCGCAACGGAAACCTCTTCGTCGCGGACATCGGACAGAACATCGTCGAAGAGGTCAGCCAGATCACCAGGGGCGCGAACCTGGGGTGGAATAAATGGGAGGGGAGCTACGGATACATCAGCCGCCAGGAGGTGAACCTCGCCAATCCGCGCGGTGACGCGAAGATGGTCTACCCCCTCGCGGAGTACGGGCAGGTCGATCCCCTGCTGCAACCTTCGTCTGCAGTAACCATGGGTGTGGTGTACCGGCGCAAGGACATCCCGCAACTCTCGAACCTGCTGATCTTCGGCGACAACCCGAGCGGAGAAATCTTCTACGTCAGCGCCGACAAGCTGCCGAGCGGCGGGCAGGATGCGATTCGCCGCGTCCTGTTCAACGACAAAGGAGAGACGAAGACGCTCCTCAAGCTCGTTCAGGAGAAAAACGTCGCCCAGGGTAAACAGCCGTCAACACGCGCGGATCTGCGGTTCGGCGAAGGGCCGAACGGCGAGATTTACATCCTGAACAAGCGGGATGGAGTGATACGGTTGCTGACCAAGTAGCCAATAGCCAGTAGCCGGTAGCCAATCGTCCTGTGGCTGGTAGCCGTGGGAAGCTGTGAGTACGTAGTGTCCGGCTTTAGCCGGACCGCCTGAGAGAATCAAATGAGAAATCTTTATTTCGCCGTGCTCCTCAGTGCCGCCCTGTCTGCGCAATCGGCAGACACAGTCGATTCCCATATCGCCGCGGCGAAAACTCTCGCGGCGTCGAGTCCAACCCGTCTCATCGACCTCTGCGAGCCTGCCGCGTTCAGCCGGGCGACGGCGCCGGCGCGCCGCGGCGGTGAGCCGTCGGCCGCACGTCAGGGTCAACCGGCGCGGGGCGCGCAGGCGACACCCGATCGTTCCCAGTGGGCGCGCGAACCGCTCAAGGTGTTCGATAACCTCTTTTACGTCGGCGAGCGCGAATACTCCGCGTGGGCTGTCACAACATCGGCGGGCATCATCATCATCGACCCGATATATGACTACTCGGTCGAAGAGCAGGTGGCGGGCGGGCTGAAGAAACTTGGGCTGGATCCCGCGCAAATCAAATACGTCGTCGTCAGCCACGCGCACCGTGACCATGCAGGCGGCGCGTGGTACTTACAGGAGCGTTTCGGCGCCCGTGTGCTCCTTACCGCGCCCGATTGGGAGATGCTCGAACGCAACACTCAGAACTGGCCGAAGCCCAAGCGCGACATGGTCGTCGCTGATGGCCAGCAGTTGACCCTCGGCGACACGACACTCACCTTCGTCCACACGTTCGGTCACACGCCAGGCACGATGTCTACACTGGTTCCCGTGAAGGACGGCGGGAAACCCCACATCGCGGCGCTCTGGGGAGGAACGGGATTCAATTTCACGATAACGCCGGAGCGGCCAGCATCGTACTGGTTCGACGCCTACATCAACTCTGCGCAGCGCTTCCGCGCTGCCGCCGCAAAAGCGGGTGCGGATGTGTTTCTGTCGAATCATCCGAGCTGGGACGATTCGAACGACAAGATGGCGAGACTCGCGAAGCGCCAAGCTGGCGAGTCGCATCCCTACGTGATCGGCGCGAAAACGTTGCAGAACTACTTCACGATCGCGGAGCATTGCGCCACAGCGGGGAAAATCGCCTCGAGTACGCGGTAGCTAAGAGCCACATCGGGCTCTCCAAATCTTTTCCGGCGTGAGCGGCAGCTCGCGCAGCTTGACGCCCGCCGCCTGGTTGATCGCCGCGCCGACCGCCGCTGCCACGGCGAGCGTACCGCCTTCACCGGCGCCTTTCGCGCCATATGGTCCGGGGCCATCCGCGTTTTCGATCAGCGTGGACTCGAGATGGAGTGGCCCATCCTTGATGGACGGAATCCTGTAGTCAAGCGATCCCAGGTTGAGGATGCGGCCATCCTCGCCGAGCACGAGCTGTTCCATGAGCGTGTGGCCGAGCCCCATGATCGCGGCGCCTTCGTCCTGCGCTTCTACTTGCTGCGGGTTCAGTGCCTTTCCGACGTCGCTCACCAGCGAGAGTTTCTGCACCGTGACCTCGCCGGTCTCTGGATCGACTTCAACTTCGCAGGCGGCGCACATCAGCTCCCAGAACGCCGCGCGGCCGCCGAGCGGGTGCCCGGGCTCGTAGGCGTTGCCCGCTTCGCCGACGCCGATGATCTCGCCTCGAGGAGGACCGAAATACGCTTTGAGCAGCTCAACGTCCGACATGTTCTCGGCGCCGGGAATTGCCGACGCTACCGTCCGAAGCTGCCGTTTGACGTTGTGGCACGCCTCGATGACCGCGTTGCCCATGAATACCGTCGATCGGCTCGCGGACGTTGACGAGTCATACGGGACGACCGACGTGTCGCCCATGACGACAGCGATGCGATCGGGTGCGATGCCGAGCTCCTGCGCGGCGATCTGCAGCAGGACCGTGCGCGCGCCCTGCCCCATATCCGACGTACCGCAGAGAACGGAGGCGCTGCCGTCGAAATGGAGCCGAACGATCGCCGTGGATCGCGATGCGGTCGAGGAGCTCTTGAGCCCCAGCGACACACCGCGCCCGCGATTCGGCGAAAGGGGCGCGTTCCAGTCGATCGCCGCCGCGGCCCTTGACAGAGCAGTGCTCCAGTCGCCGTCGGCGGGCGTGTCGTGCGGGCGGAAGGTTTCACCTTTCGCCGGCAGATTGCGCTGCCGAATCTCGACAGGGTCGATGCCGAGTCTTTCAGCCGCTTCGTTCAACTGTGATTCGACGGCCCATGAAGCCTGCGGCGTTCCGAATCCGCGAAAGGCAGTACTTGGCGTGGTGTGCGAGAGCAGCGCGCGCGCGACAATCCGCGCGCTCGGCACGCGATACGGGCCGCATGCCGAATAGCTGGCCTTGCTCACAACGCGGCCGCCGATGTCGGCGTACGCTCCGAGGAGAAAGTCCGCCTGCAGATCTTGAAAGACAATCCGGCCGTCGGTTGAAAAGCCGGTGCGCGCCTTGATGCGCGCGGACGCGCGCCGCGATGCCTGAAACGACTCTTCGAGCGTCAGCACGAGGCGCACGGGGCGGCCCAGTTTCAAGGCAAGCCAGGCCATCAGGGGTTCCACCTTCGGCCACCCTTTGCCGCCGAAGCCGCCGCCGGGATCTGGTGCGACGATGCGCACCCGCGCGATCGGCAGATTCAACGCCGCCGCGACCACGCGTTGAAGGACATACGGATGCTGCGTCGGAGTCCAGACGACGACGCCGCCGTTCGAGTCGGGGGCCGCGAGGAACGCGTGTGGCTCTATCGCGAAGTGCGTCACCATCGGAAACGCGTAGTCGCCCTCGATGACGAGATCCGCGGCGGCATCATCAATCCGTCCCCAGTCGAACTGCCAGCGTTGGAGCGTATTGGTATTCGCCAGCGGATCGTTGGCGCGCAACGATGGGTCCTGAACCAGAGGTGACGCAGGGTCCAACGCGGCTTCGACCGAGAGGACGGCCGGCAGCTGCTCGAAGTCGATCCGCATGAGCAGGGCCGCACGTTCGGCGGCATCTTTCGTGTCGGCCACGATCGCGGCCACCGGCTCGCCGGAAAACTTCGTTTCGCCGTCAGCAAGCATCGGCCGGTCGGTTGAAACTGGTCCGTAGCGTGGAACGGGTTGAGGAAGATCGGCTGCGGTGAAGATACTCCGTACGCCAGGCACGCGGGCTGCCTCATCCGTGTGAACGGCGTCGATCCGGGCGTGCGCGCACAGAAGCGACACGAGCTTGACGTGCAGCGCGTTGTCCACGCGGAGGTCCGCCGTGTATTGCTGCGCGCCGGTAACGCGTTCAATGCCCCCCAGACGTGGGAGTGAGGAGCCGATGATTGGAGTAGTGCCTTCCAGAAAGTCTCCTTCAGTTCTTTGCGTCTCCGTGGCCCCGTGTCTCCGTGATGAGATCGATTTCACATGCGTCAGGGCTCTTAATCTCCTGACCTCGTGTTCATATTTGTAAAGAGCAGCCTCCTATTCTCCCGTTCTCCTGTTTGCATTTTCCGGTTTTGCATTTTCCCGTTCGGCTGCCAGCGCGACCGCGGCGATGATGCGGCTGTAGCCCGCGCAGCGGCACAAGTTGCCCGCCAGGCCGTCTTTGATTTCCCCTTCGCTCGGCTTCGGATTCGTCGAGAGGAGATATCGCGCCGCGACGATCATCCCGGGAATGCAGAACCCGCACTGCACCGCTCCAGTATCGACAAACGCCTGCTGGAGAGGATCCAGCTTCCCGTGACTGGCGAGCCCTTCGATCGTCGTAACGGCTTCGCCATCGCACTCCACTGCAAGCACCAGGCACGAATTGACCGCACGGCCGTTCAGGAGAACGGTGCAGGCGCCGCATTCACCTTCGGTGCAGCACTCCTTCGTCCCGGTTAGCGTCAGCTGATCGCGGATGACGTCGAGCAGGCTGTGATGTGGCGCGACGTCGATCTGGTGAGGCGCGCCGTTGACGGAAAGCCGGACTTTCATTGCCCTATCCGCGCGGTCGCTCTCTTCAACGCGCGGCGCGCGAGGATCGGCAGCATCGCCATGCGATAGTCGGCGCCGCCGCGAAGGTCCGACCTCGGGGTGGCGCGGCTGACGATGTCTTCGACTGGCGTATCGCGGAAGCACTCGACCAGGATCGGCCGCGGGCCCACGGCGCCGAACGCAAATCTCGCCGTTCCGGACTCCCGCACGACGCAGCACAGATTGACGATGGCCAGGTCCACGCCGTGACGGCGGGTGAGGCGCTCGAACGCACCCGCTGTTGGTTCGGCCGGCAGTGGCAGATCCACCGACTGCACGACTTCGCCTTGCTGGAGAGCCGTGCGGCCAGGACCGGTGAAGAAATCGTCCAGCGGCAACGAGCGCTCCCCCTCTCGGCCAATCACATTCACGACAGCGCCGTACGCCAGCAGTGCCGGAGCGGTGTCGGCCGCGGGGGACGCATTGCACAAGTTCCCGGCAAGCGTCGCGCGGTTGCGGATCTGAACCGATCCCACCACGAGCGCGGATTCGACGAGAGCGGGGAAGTGCTCTCTGATCGACGCGTCATTGATGATGTCCGTGATGACGGCGCGAGCGCCGACGCGAATCGTGCTCTCGATGCGCACGACGTCCGAGCGCAGGGCAGCCACGCGCTTGAGGTCAACGACGACGAGGCGGTCGTCGATCCCTTTCCGCGCGCGCACCATCAGATCGGTTCCGCCCGCGAGCAGCCGGGCATGCGGGGCGTGAGCGCTCAGCAGCGCCAGCAGCTCGTCGAGCGATTCGGGGCGGAAATATTCGAACGGTTTCACAGGGCGGCCAGGCGGTGCATCGCGTCGCGCCACAGCGGCTGTGCCAGCTCCTTCGCCGATGGCACGCCGATGCGCTCGTACATCGCGTTGATCTTCGCGATGATGTCGTCCTTCGAATATTTGCCGCTTGTCACGAATCCCATCATGAGGTCGACGTTCGTTTCGAGAAAGCTCAGGCTGTCCGCGGCTTGAACGAGGTCGGCGTCAGGCCAGCCGCCCCACTCGTGAACGCGAACGAGCGCCGCCACGTCGCCGACGAGCTCCGGCGTGGCTCCGTTGGCGGCCAGCCACTCTCCGACGATGCGTGCGCTCCGATCGGAATGGGCCTTTTCGTAGGCGCGATCGTTCATCACGATGGGAATGGCGTCGGGTCCTCCAAAGGCGCGCTCCATGTCGTGCGTGAGCGTCGCCAGACGCACAGCGTCTGATGCGCCAGGCGCTATCCGATCGAGCCATTCGAGCGACTTGACGAGATGGGTCCGGTTGTACGGGTAGTTCTCTACCACCCACAGGCGGGCCCGGTCGATGAGCGGCGGTGTCATGTCTACGGGCGGGCCAGCGTTGTGATCGGACGGCTCTGCACAAGCAGCACCGTATTGCCGCGGATGCACCATTCGACATCCTGTGGCGAGCCAAAGAACTGCTCGAGCCGCAATCCCAGCGTGCGCAGGTCCGCCAATTCGTTCGGCGTCAACACGGGCGTGGCGTCGCCGCCCGGAATGTACTGATCTTCGACCGAGCCGTCTTCGCGCGACACGACATAGTGGTCGGGCGTAATTTCCCCCGAGACGATCGCCTCGCCGAGCCCCGCCGCGCCTTCGATGATCATGTACTCGTATCGACCGCGGATCGGATCGACGGTGAACATGACCCCGCTCTTGTCGGCCTGCACCATTTCCTGCACCACCACAGCCATCCGTGTGTCGCTGAGCACGCCTTTTTGGGCGCGATAGAACAGCGCGCGCGGCGAAAAGAAGGACGCCCAGCATTCCTGCACGTGGCGAAGCACATCCTCTATGCCGTGCACATTCAGGTACGTCTCCTGCTGACCGGCGAAGCTCGCTGCCGCGCCGTCCTCTGACACCGCGCTCGAGCGGACCGCGACGAGGCCGCTGCCGGCGAGGCGTGCGTACGCGACCCCGATTTGCTCGATCAGCGCCGGCGGAAGCGGCGCCGAGACGATACGCTCTTGTATCGCGCTCGCCGCGCGATCCATCGCACAGGAGTCCTCAACGTCGAGGTCTGCCGTGATCTCCCGAATCACCGCGAGCGCGCCGCACGATTGGAGGAACCCCTGAAATGCCTCGGCGCCGATGATAAAGCCAGGAGGCACCGGAAGACCGGCCGCGACGAGGCGGCTGAGGCTGGCGCCCTTTCCGCCGGCAACAGCTGTCGATTGGGCAGGCGCCTCGTCGAAGAAGAGAATCGCCTCAGCCAAGGATTTCCACGAGTCCGGATGCGCCGTTCAGTCTGACACGCTGCCCTGTCTTGATCATCTGAGTGGCGGTCCTGGTGCCGACGACCGCTGGAATGCCGAACTCGCGCGACACGACGGCAGGATGCGACAGCGCGCCGCCCGAGTCTGTCACCAGACCGCCGATTTTGGTGAAGAGGACCACCCACGATGGGCTGGTCATCTTGCAGACGAGCACCTCGCCCTTCTTGACCTGATCGAACTGGTCGGCCGAGTCGACGACCCGCGCGACGCCTTCGAACACGCCGGCTGAGGCGCCAAGCCCCTTGACCGAGCCGGCCGGCTGCTTTGCCGCGTCTTTGGATCGCTCGTAGATGCCGGGCCAGTCCCACAGGACCTGTTTGTATGGTTCTCCATACATCGACCAGTCGGTAATCGTGCCGGCCCACAGAGGCGGGCGTGCCGCGAACGCTTTCTCTCGCTCCTTGCGGCGCTGCTTGACGATCGATTTCGCGTCGAACGTGGACACGTTGCCGCTGAGCTTCCGCAGTTCGTCGTACTTCAGGAACATGACGTCGTCGGGCTGGTTCAAGCCGCCAAGCTCGACGAGCTTGCGGCCGACGCCCATCAGCACCAGACGCATGCGCGCGTACGTGCCCTGATCCATATAGAAATGATGGTCAGGCGTGAGCGGCGTCATCTTCAGCGCGAGGTCCAGGGCCGTCTGCAGTTTGTCCCGGTCTTCCCGCGATGTCGCAGGCGGCACCAGCGACCACATCTCCTTGATGGCCTTCTCGCGGTTTTCGCGCAGTTGACGCACGTCCTTTTCGTAGTCGTAGTCCGTCAGCAGATAACCGCGCAGCGCCTCGACGATTGGCGTGGGATTTTCGCGCCAGGTCACGTAGATGTATTCGTGCGCGTACATCGACTTGTTGCCGTATTCGTTCTTGTAGTCGTCGATCTGTTTCAGCAGCCCGCGTCCTTCGTCGGATCCTTCGAGCGCCTTCATCACTCCGTCGGCAGTGTCGTTGTCGTCGAACGCGCGTTTCAAGGAGGCGCTCTGCTTCACTGTGTTCTTGAGCGTCCACAGCTCGCGGACGGAGTCCCAGTTGCGGTCTTCGTCGGAAATCAGGATGCGGCCGATCAGCGGCTTGTGTTGTTCGCCAATCATCGGGATGAGGACGCTCTCGAAGGTGATTGACGCCTGGAACTGCGCCAGGTTGAGCATCCAGTGGAGACGCCAGTGGCGCTCCTGGATGTCGATCGCCTCCTCGAGCAGAATCATCAGCTCGGGCAGCGACGCGGTGCTCATCGGAAACGTGTCGAGATACTCGAAGTTACGCAGGATCTCCGGCAGATACCGCCGCTTCCACCAGTCGAGGAACTTGTCGGCGTAGACCGGCATCACCATGTTGTAGTACGACCACAACTCGCCTTCTTCGGCCGCCGGCCGCGGCACGACCGCGCTCAACACGTAGCCGTTCACCGTCTTGGCCACCCAGTCCTTGCCGAACGGCACGCCGAAACGGCGATACATGTAGTCGCACGTCAGCCACCAGCCGCCGATGTCGAACCACATCGGGGAGATCGGCTGGGGACAGTGCAAGTCGTCCAGCCAGAAATGGAGCTTCTTTTCCTCCTCGCTGGCCCATTCGATGGAGGTGGCTGCGTCGCCGAAGAACTGATCGAGCACCTTGTCTCTATCGCGCATGGCCGTCTCTATTCCTTTTCGTTACGCTTGTTTCGTTGCAAGAGACCTGAGGGCGTCCATATCGAACGTGCTCACCTGGGCCGCGAGCAGACCGTTCCGCGTGATGTACGCGTCGGCGCCGCGGTACGGCTTCGCCAGAAAGCCCGCATCGACTCTCCATTGCAGGTTCACCGTATCGCCGACGGTGAACACATGTTCTGGCGTGAACGTCACGCCGAGCAATCCGCCGTCCTTGAACGGCGCCGTCATTCCCCGGAACGCGTCGCCGACCTGTGCGCGCCCGCGAATCAGCACGCCGCCCGGCAAAAAAATTTCCACGTCATCGGGGTACTGGGCCATCAGGCGGTTCCAGTCGCCGCGATTGAGCGCGTCGAGGTGCTCGTCAACGACCGCCCGCGGCGTTGGCTGCGTCACGAGCTCGGGCATTTGTGCCATGGGTCTCCTCCAAACGCGAAAGGCGCCGGTTTGGTAACCAGCGCCTTTCGGATAACCTCACCGTCGACTTTCTACTTTTTACTTTCTACTTTCTACTTTCTACTTTTTGCATCAGTTCGTCGTTGCGGGCACAGCGCCGATCCCTTTGTAATTGAACTTCTGCAGGCGTTTGCCTTCGTACGTCTCGACCGTATAGATGTTCCCCTTCGAGTCGAGCGACACGTTGTGGGGCGCGTAGAACTGCCCCGGGCCGCGCCCGCCGCTGCCGAAATGGCTGACGACCTGCAGCGGGTCGCGCAGCAGCGTCCAGATGCGGTGGTTCGCGCCGTCCGAAATGAATAGATGCCGCTGCGGCTTGTCGTTCGAGAACGCGATATCGAAAATGACGCCGTCGCCGAGCGTGTTCTTGGCGACCTGCGTTTCCTTTACGAACGTGCCGTCTTTCCTGAAGACCTGGATGCGATTGTTCGCGCGGTCGCAGACATACACGAGTCCGTCGGCAGCGATCGACGCGCAATGCACCGTGCGAAACACTTTGGGCATCGGCGCGGCAGGATCGTACGGGCCCGGGTCGGTGTCGTCCGGCTTGCTCCCATACGCTCCCCAGTGACGTTTGTAGGCGCCGGTGTCGGCGTCGAACACGATGACGCGGCGATTGCCGTAGCCATCGGCCACATACACCTCGTTGGCGGCGAGGTCGACTTCCGCTTCGGCGGCACGGTTGAGGTTTGTCGTGTCGGTGTTCCCCTTGCTCTGGCCCTCGCGGCCGACCTGCAGCAGAAACTTGCCCTGACGCGTGAACTTCAACATCTGATGACCCTGGTTCGTGGTGAGCCAGACGTTGTCTTTGCCGTCAACGGTGACGCCGTGCATCGACGTCGGCCACTGGTAACCGGCTCCGGGGCCGCCCCATGACGACACAAGGTTGCCGGCAGGGTCGAACTCGAGCACCGGCGGCGCGACGTCGCAGCAGATGTCCGAAATGCGGCGCTTGTCACCCGGCTGAAGCGGAGCAGATCCTCCCGGCTGCTGTATGCCGTTGGTGCCGGGGAGCATGCCCGCTTCTTTCGGGGCGACGTTCCCGCGGTGAGTGATCCAGACGTGATCGCGGGAGTCGACGCTGAGGCCGACGACAGATCCCATGACCCAGCTGTTCGGCAGCGGTTTCGGCCAGAACGGATCAACTTGATACATCGGCGCCTGGACCGTCGGCCGCGATTGCGCCGAGGTGGCGGTTTGCAGGGCGTATTGCGCAATCGCGAGCACGGTGCCGAGCGCGAGGATGCTGATGCCCGTTTTATAGTGATGGCTCTTCATGGTGACTCTCTTTTCTTGATGGTCGTGGGGCCCCACCCCCACGACCTGCCACCGCTCGCTGGCGCTCGCGGCGTTGTTTGCGACGTGATCTGTTCAGTGCGACGTATTGTTCCTTTTTCGTTCTTCGTTTTTCGTTACTCGTTCAGAATCGCCACCGCGCGAACGGGTGCGGCAGATGCGCCGCGCCACTTGACCGGCAGGACGCTGACCGTGAACGAGTGATACGGCGCCGGAATCTCGTCGAGATTGCACATGTTCTCGAGATGGTAGTACTCGCGCTCGCGCATCACGCGATGCGCCTCCCAGAACTTCTTCCGCTCGAACATCTGCGCGACCGGCGGGTCGAACCCGATGGCGTCGATGCCCATCACTTTCACGCCGCGATCCAGCAGGTAATGCACCGACTCTTTCGTCATGCCCGGGTGATTGCTCAGGTACTCTTTGTCGAGGCGCTTCTTGGCCGCGTCGGTGCGCAGCAGGACGATGTCGAGGGCTTTGATCGAGTAGCCGCCCAGTTTCTTTTCCGCCTCTTCGATATCGCTGACGGTAATTTCCTCACCGGCCGCTTTATGGGTAAGGTCGAGCACCACGCCGTCGCCGTAACAATATTCGATGGGAATGCCTTCGGCGCGCGGCGCGGTCGGATTGACGTGACCCCACGAATCGATGTGCGTTCCGATGTGATCGCCGGTGACGATCATGCAGTGGTTGGTGATCTCATGCACGCCGAATTTGTCAGTGCCGACGCTCTTCGCCATCTGACTGTAAGTTTCCATCTCGACGATGACCGGTTTGGCGACGTTGGGATAGGTCATCATCCCTTGAAACACTTCCATGCTCAAATCAATCAATCGCGGTCTATGTGCCATTCAGAAAATCTTCCAATCTTCCAATCTTCGAATCTACCAATCTGCCAATCTACCAATGGTGTATCGCTATTTACCTTCCCATCCTCCGTCCACATGAATGGACTGGCCGGTCAGATAGCTCGCCTCGTCTGAGGCGAAAAACGCCGTCACCGTGCCGATTTCGCGGGGCTGGCCGGCGCGTCCGAGCGAGATTTGCTGCAGCACCAGCGGGAGGATGTCGGGGCTTTTCATGACCCATGCGGTCATGTCGGTGTCGATCAGTCCGGGATGCACGCAATTGACGCGGATGCCCTGCGGCGTCATTTCGGCCGACATGTTGCGCGTCAGCGCCTCGAGTCCGAGCTTCGTCGGCGCATAGTGGGTGCGGCCGGGAAGCACTTTTGCCGCCTGAATCGATCCGATGTTGACGATGCTGCCCTTGCGCTTCTCGGCAAGCGCCCTGCGGCAGAACACCTGCGAGCACAACCACGCGCCGCGCAGGTTCACGTCCACCAGACGCGTCCATTGCTCGTCGGTGAGCTCCAGGAAGGGGACGATCGTCTCGATCCCCGCGTTGTTGACCAGGATGTCGAGGCCGCCGAGGTCTGTCCACGCCTTGTCGATCATCGATTCGACGTCGGCGCGCTTGGCCACGTCGCCCTTGATGGTGATCGCCTTAACGCCTTTGGCCTTGACGGCCTTGGCGACTTCCTCCGCCTGCGCCGCGCTTTCGACGTAATTGATGGCCACGTCAGCGCCTTCTTCGGCGAACACTTCGGCGATCCCGCGGCCGATCCCGCGGCTTGCACCGGTGATGAGTGCTTTCTTGCCTTTGAGTCTCATGGTTGTCCCTGGCACGGCCTGTCCGCAGGCTTGCCTGAAAGTGACCCCGTGAACGCGACAGGCTCGCATTCACGGGATGCTGGTGCGTCCTGGATTATGAGCGGAAAGTATAGCCGAGCGTCTGCAAGTACTTCTTGCTGATCTCTGCGGTCTGGCGCGGCGTGTAGGGCATGTTCGCCGAGCCGTCGAGCTCGTGCATGATGTTCGCGTTCGGGTTCGCCTTCTCCATCGTCTCGAGGACCGACTTGAGGTCGACCTTGCCCTCGCCGAGCGGCGTGTAGCCGCCCATGTGTTCCCAGCCGCTGAAGTCCTTCAAGTGCATGTGGTCGATGATCTTCGCGAAGTCCTTCACGAGCTGTGCGGCGTCCGTGCCGCCCTTCTGTGCCTGGCCGATGTCGGGGGCGAAGTGCATGTAGCGCGTGTCGATCGCATTCAGGACTTCGTAGGTCTCCTCACGGGTCTCCACGGCTGTCCCGGTATGCTGGTGCAACCCGGTGCCGAGGCCCATGTCGTTGACCGCCTTGCCGTAATCGTTGAGGGCCGAAATGATGTTTGCCTTGTGCTCGGCGAAGACATAGCCCTTGCGCGGGCCATTTGGCGACTGCACGATGTAGCTGCCGCCGTGTTTCTTCAAGACTTTCGCATAGCGCTGGAGCATCTCGATTTGCTCCTTCCGCTGGGCTGGATCGGTCACGTTCACGGTAACGAACGCCGACTTCAGCGGAATCGGATATTTGGCGAGCAGGGCCTCCAGCGTGCCTTTCTTGTCGTAGTCCTCGAGGATCGACGCGAACGTCTCGAAACTGTAGTAGCCGAGCTCGCTCGCGTCTTTCAGCGAAGGCTCGAGGTTCTCCGGCGTGCGCGGAACGGCGCCCCAGATCAGCATCGTGATGCCGATCTTGAGGCGTTTGGGCGACGCCTGCGCCAGAGGGAACTCCGGAAGCGCTGCCGCACCAATTCCGGCCAGGAGAGTCTTCGTGAAAGATCGACGGTTCATGAGACACACGTCCTTTCAGATTTGGATTCGGCGATTCTAATCCAGTTTACTTTAACGGTAAAGTTGGGTTACAACAGGGCAGAGTTCAAAAACTCAGCATCTACAGGAGATCCCATGCAGCCTGTAACTCGCCCTGCCACGATCCTACTTATATACCTGTGCGCCGTCGTTTTGGCTGCACCAGCCGCCGCCCAGGTGCGTTACGGCTCGATTGTCGTTGAAGTAACCGATCAGAGCGGCGGTGCCGTGCCTGGCGCCGACGTCACGATTACCCAGACCGCCACAGGCCTCACCCGCAACGGCGTCTCCAATGAGACGGGTCTGGTTACGTTGCCGACCTTGCCTCCGGGTTCTTATTCGGTGAGGGTCAGCCTATCGGGCTTCAAGGAATTCCTCACCTCCGGCGTCGAGGTTAGCGAAGACAGCGTGGTTCGAGTGAGCAGCGTTCTGGAGGTTGGACAGTTGTCCGATACCGTGACCGTCAGCGCCGGTGTCGCCGTCCTTCAAACGGACCGCGCCGACGTGCGCGCCGAAATCCCCGCGACGCAGCTCGAAAATCTGCCGGTGCCGGTCGGCCGGAACTATCAGAACCTCTTCGTCATGGTGCCGGGCATTTCGCCGCCCGAAAACATGCACTCGGTGGCGGTGAACCCCGCACGCGGCCTCGCGTTCAGCTCGAACGGGACGACGCGCAACGCGAACGCGATTCGCATCGAAGGTGCCATCTCGAACAACCTGTGGCTGCCGCACGTCGCCGCTTATGTGCCGGCGCTCGAAGCCATCGAATCGGTCGGTGTGACGACGAGCACGTTCGACGCGGATCAGGGACTGTCAGGCGGCATGTCGGCGAACGTGCTGATCAAGAGCGGTACAAACGAGTTCCATGGTTCGGCGTTCGAGTACTTCTACAACGAGTCGATGAAGTCGCGGCCGTACTTCCTGCCGGCGGACCAGGACAAGCCCGCAGCACGCCAGAACCAGTTCGGCGGCACGGTCGGCGGTCCTCTTGTCCGTAACAGGCTGTTCTTCTTCGGCAGCTATCAGGGCACCTTCGACAAACAGCTCGCGTCGCGCTTCGGCACGGTGCCGACCGCGGCGATGCGCAATGGCGATTTCTCCGCCTCGCCGACGCCAATCTACGATCCGGCGACCGGCAACACGTCGACGGGCGCGGGACGCACGGCATTCCCGGGCAACGTCATTCCGCGCGACCGGTTCGAGCCGATTGCGCTGAAGTTGATCGAAGATTTGCCGCTGCCCAATCAGCCGGGCCTCACCGACAACTACTTCGTGACCGGCGACTACACCTTCGATCGCCACAATGTCGATGCGAAGGTCAATTACAACCCGACGAACCGCCTCGGGCTGACCGCGCGCCTCGGCTGGCTCGGCTACAACTTCAAGAACCCGGCGATGTTCGGTACGCTTGGCGGGCTGCCGGTCAACAACACGGCGGCGAAGGCGGGCACCGGCCTCGGTGACACGTACACGTTTACCGGCAGCGGTTCGTACGTGCTCTCGCCGAACTTCCTGATCGATACATACGCGGGAATCACGACGATCGAAGTGCTCTCCGAGCCGGACCGCCTCGACGAGAACCTCGGTCTCGACTACCTCGGCATTCCAGGCACCAACGGTCCGGACCGCCTGTACGGCGGATGGCCGCACTTCGAGATCACCAACTACTCGAACATCGGATATGCCGGCAGCGGCAACTCGCCGTATATCGACGACAACTGGCAGGTGCAGTACACCGGCAACGCGACCTACACGAAAGGGGCGCACACGTTCCGCTTCGGCGGCGACATCGTCCGTCAAGCCATGAACCGGCACGAGCTCGGAAACGGCTCAGGGCAGTTCACGTTCGGAGGAGGTCCGACGGCGCTCTCCGGCGGTCCGTCTGTGAACCAGTTCAACACGTTCTCGTCATTCCTGCTCGGTCTGCCGACGGGCGTGTCGAAGAGCATCATTCCGTTCGAAGAGGGTTACACGCGGAGCCGCAACTGGCAGTTCAGCTTCTTCGCGAAAGATCAGTGGCAGCCCACGCAGAACCTTACTGCGTCGCTCGGCCTCCGCTACGACTACTTCCCGGTAGGCGTGCGAACGACCCGCGGCATGGAGCGATACGACCCCGAGACCAATACGATGCTGATTTGCGGTCTCGGGTCGGTGCCGGCCGACTGCGGCTACGACATGGGTGCCGGCAACGTGTCGCCGCGTTTTGGTGTCGCCTATCGAGTGGGGGACAACATCGTCCTTCGCGGCGGCTATGGCATCAACTACGATCCGTACCCGCTCGCGTTCGTCCGCAACCTGCTCGGCAACTATCCGTCTTCGATCTCGTTGAGCCTGCCGCAGGCCAGTTCGTTCGCGCCTGCCGGACGGCTCCGCGACGGTATTCCCGCCGTGCCGGTGCCCGACGTGAGCAGCGGCGTGATTCCGGTGCCGCTGAACGTCAGCGCACGGGCGCTGCCTGACCAGCCCAAGCGCGGATACATCCACTCATGGAACGTGACCGTGCAGTCGGAGCTGCCTGGAGGGTTCACGGGACAGGCTGGATATGTTGCGACGCGGCAGCGCGACATCAATCAGATCATGGACGCCAATGCCGGACAGGTGATCGGCGCGGGCAACGCTGGGCGGCCGATGTTCCAGCGGTTCGGCCGGACGGGCGCGACCGGCATTCTCAGCAACCCCGGTTGGAGCGACTACGATTCGCTGCAGACGTCGGTGATGCGACGGATGGCGCAGGGCTTTCAAATGAATGTCGCGTATACGTGGTCGAGGGCGTTTGGTATCTGCTGCGACACCCTTAGCGACGGGGCGCCTCGCGTGCAGGCGCTGGAGTATTTCGAGTTGAACGAGGCGCTGCTGCCGCAGGACCGTCCGCACAACTTCCAGGCGTCGTTTGTCGCGGAGCTTCCGTTCGGAATGAACAAGCCATTCATGAACAGCGGCGGTGCCGCATCAGCGATCTTCGGTGGCTGGCAGGTGAATGGCCTCTTCAGCGCGTATTCAGGGTCTCCGTTCACGATCGAGTCGGCGGCGACGTCGCTCGACATGAACGGCAGCAATCAGATGGCCGATCAGGTGAAGGACACGGTCGAGATCCTCGGCGGAATCGGACCCGGCAATCCGTGGTTCGACACGACGGCGTTCCGTCCCGTCACCGAACGGCGCTTCGGCACCGCCGGCTTCAACAGCATGCGCGGGCCGGGCTTCGCCAACTTCGACATGAGCGTGTTCCGGCAGTTTGCGCTGGGCGCCGCCCGCACGCTCCAGTTCCGCCTCGAGATCTTCAACCTGACCAACACGCCGCATTTCGCCAACCCGTCGGCGAACGCGTCGAACGCGGCCAACTTCGGGATCATTACGAGCACGGCGAACAGCGGGCGCGAGGGGATTGACGAGCGGCTGTTCAGAATAGGGTTCAGGTTTGGGTTCTAGCAGAGCAATGAACCACCGAGGACACAGAGAACACAGAGCAGATAATTTCTTCTCTGTGACCTCTGTGCTCTCTGTGGTTATTGCCGTCTGTTTTTGACTATGATCTTGGGTTGATGACGGTTGGACAGGGCGTAGACGAGGGCTACCTGACGCCTGAGCAAATCGCTTCCGTTGCGCGCGAGGGGCTGGCGCCGCTTGCCGTAGACGGCCGCAGGGTGCTCGTGATCATTCCCGACGGTACGCGCACGATGCCGATGCCGCTGATGTTCGAGCTGCTCGAGCGGGAGCTGGGCGGGCGGGTCGCGGCGCTCGACTATCTTGTTGCGCTGGGAACGCACACGCCGATGAACGATGCGCAGCTCAGCGCGCTCGTGGGCCGGCCCGTCGTCGACGGCCGCGCGGGGTCCAGCAACATCTTCAACCATCGGTGGGACGATCCCGCCACGTTCGCGCTCCTCGGGACCATCCCCGCGCGCGTCATCGCCGACATCACGAGCGGGCGCTTGCATCAGGACGTACCCGTGGCGCTGAACCGGCGGGCCACCGAATACGATCATGTGCTCATCTGCGGACCGGTCTTTCCTCACGAAGTCGCCGGGTTTTCGGGAGGCACGAAGTATCTGTTTCCGGGCATCGCCGCGCCGGAAATCATCCACTTCACGCACTGGCTCGGCGCGCTTGTCACCTCTTCGGCCTTGCTCGGCACGATCGACACAGCCGTGCGGGCGGTGATCGATCGCGCGGCAGCGCTTCTCGACACGCCGCTGTCGCTGCTTGCCGTTGTCGTCACCCACGATGGCATCGCCGGGATGTATTGCGGCGACGTGCACGAAGCGTGGCGGCAAGCGGCAACACTGTCGGCACGACGGCACATCATCTGGGTGGACGAGCCTTACGATCGTGTGCTGGCGATCATGCCGGCGATGTACGACGACTTGTGGACGGCCGCGAAGGGCGTATACAAGAGCGAAACGGTGGTGTCGGACGGCGGCGAAGTGATCGTTTACGCACCGCACGTCGACGATGTCAGCCGCGTGCACGGCAAGGTGATCGATGAGGTCGGCTATCACTGCCGGGATTACTTTCTCGGGCAGTGGGACCGGTTCCGGAGCTATCCCCGCGGCATTCTTGCCCACTCGACGCACGTCAAAGGGCTCGGGACATACGACGCGCCGACCGACGTCGAGCAGCCGCGGATCGATGTGACGCTTGCTACATCAATCCCGCGCGAGCGGTGCGATCTCGTCAACCTGGGTTACATGAATCCGGCGCACTTGAACGCGCGCGACTACGAAGGCGATCCCAAAACGCTCGTGCTTCCTCGTGCCGGAGAAATGTTGTACCGAATTGGCAAACCGCCGGCGGCCAGCTAATGGCCAGGAGCTACCGGCTATTGGCTACTGGCTACTGGCTAGAACAATGACTTACAAGATCGGTGTCGTAGGCCTGGGCGTCATGGGCGCGAACCTCGCGCGCAACATCGCGAGCCGGGGCTTCCCGGTAGCGGGCTACGACCTTGACCAGGCTAAGACACAGGCGTTTGCGGCGGGGCAGCCCGCGGATTCCGGAATCGGCAGCGCGAACGCGCCCGACAAGCTCATGGCTGTTCTCGAGCGGCCCCGCCGTGTGCTCGTGATGGTGCCTGCCGGTGCGGCTGTCGACAGCGTCATCGCCCATCTTCGGCCCCACCTCGAGCCGTCGGACATCCTGATTGACGGCGGCAACTCGTACTTCAAGGACACCGACAGGCGGGCAGACGAGCTCGCCGCGGCGGGCTTGCGTTTTGTGGGCATGGGCGTGTCTGGTGGAGAAGAAGGTGCGCTCCGCGGGCCGTCGATGATGCCCGGCGGACCGCGCGAGGCGTGGGACGCCCTCGCGCCGGTGCTTCGTGCGATGGCGGCAAAGGCGGAAGACGGCGACCCGTGCGTTGCCTACATGGGACCGCGCGGGGCCGGCCATTACGTGAAGATGATTCACAACGGCATCGAATATGGCGACATGCAGCTCATCGCCGAGGTCTACGACGTCCTCAGCCGGGCGGCCGGCATGTCCGCCGCGGAAATCGGCGAGGTCTTCGCGAAGTGGAACGAGACCGAGCTCAAGTCGTATCTCGTCGAGATCACTGCCAAGGTGCTCGCCCGTATCGACGCGGACAGCGGCAAACACGTGGTCGATCTCATCCTCGACGAGGCACAGCAGAAAGGGACGGGAAAGTGGATGAGTCAGAATGCGTTCGACGTCGGCGCGCCGATTCCGACGGTGAACGCCGCCGTGGAGGCGCGCCTGATCTCCGCGTTGAAGTCGGAGCGCGTCGCCGCCAGCAAAGTGCTCCAGGGGCCGGCCCCGTCCGTCGCTGCCGCCACACGCGATGAACTCGTATCGGCCTGTCGGAAGGCCCTGTATGCGGCGAAAATCACCTCGTATGCGCAGGGGATGGCGCTGCTTCGCCTCGCGTCGGCCGAATACAAATACGACATCGATCTCGCTGAGGTGGCGAGGATCTGGCGCGCCGGGTGCATCATCCGAGCGGCGCTGCTCTCGGACATCCGCACCGCGTTCAGCCGGAACCCTTCACTCGTCAACCTGATGCTCGACGAGACTTTCTCGCGGGCGCTCGCGCCTGGACAACAGGCGCTGCGCGAGGTCGTGCAAACGGCCGTCGTTGCGGGGATACCGGTGCCCGCATTGAGCTCGTCGCTCGCGTATTACGACGCGTATCGCAGCGCGCGGCTGCCGGCGAATCTCACCCAGGGACAGCGGGATTTCTTCGGCGCACATACATATCGCCGCATCGATCGCGACGGCGTCTTTCACACCGAGTGGGCAACCGCATGAGCAGCGCGCTCCAGATTCCCTCGAAGGGCGAGATCGATTTTCTGTCATTGGGCGCGCTCGTCCATCGCCTCGATTCCGGCGTCTATCCGTTTCACAAGGCGAGCACTCTCGCGGTTCACGTGAGCGGGGGAGAGTTCAATACATCTGCGAACCTGTCCGACTGCTTCGGCATGCGCACGGCGGTGGCCAGCGCGATGGTCGAATATCCGGTCGGCGATCTCATCAACGAGCGGGTGCGCGCCATGGGTGTGCGCCCGTTCTACAAGCGGTTCAAGCACGACGGCGCCCGCGGGCCGAATATGGCGACCGTGTATAGCGATCGGGGACAGGGTGTGCGCGCCCCGGTCGTCTTCTACAACCGCAGCAACGAAGCGGCCGCGCTGCTGAAGCCCGGCGACTTCGACTGGAGCGCAATTTTCGGCGCCGGAGTACGCTGGTTTCACAGCGGCGGAATCTTCGCGGCCTTATCGGAGACGACTTCCGAGCTCATCATCGAAGCGATGCAGGCGGCGAAGAGTCACGGCGCCATCGTCTCGTTCGATTTGAACTACCGGGAAAAGTTGTGGTCGGCCTCAGGCGGACACAAGCGGGCGCTCGACGTGATGTCGCGCATCGTCAAACACGTCGACGTGCTCGTGGGAAACGAGGAAGACCTGCAGAAAGGGCTGGGCATCCCGGGCCCGGAGGTGGCGGCCAAGTCGGGGCTGGACTCCGACGCCTTTCTCGCTATGATCGACAACGTCGTCTCCCGTCATCCGCAGATCAAGGTCCTCGCCACGACGCTGCGCGAGGTGCATTCCACGAACCGCCACAGGTGGAGCGCGGTGGCGTGGGTAGCAGGCAGCGCCTGCGTGGCACCGACGTGCGAGCTGGACGTTCACGACAGGGTTGGCGGCGGCGACGGCTTCGCGTCGGGGCTGATCTATGGCTTGATGACCGGTGAGACGCCCGAGGAGGCGTTGAAGCTGGGTTGGGCGCACGGCGCGCTCGTCACGACGTTTCCGGGCGACACGACGATGGCGACAGTTGACCAGGTCCGGGCGTTTGCGAAGGGCGGCTCCGCCAGAATCCAACGGTGAGTACCTTGTACGTAGTGTCCGGCTTTAGCCGGACTGAACCGTCCGGCTTCGCCGGACCGGAGGCTCCAATGTCCGATCAGAATTTCGTGAACCGGCGCGATTTCGTGAAGACCGCAGGCGGCGCAATGGCTGCCACGTCGCTGCTCGGCGCCGACGCGTTTGCGCAGGCGCCGTCCGCCCGCAAGCGCTACGCGATCATCGGCACTGGAGAACGCGCAACCAGCATGTGGGGGCGCCAGATCCGGGAACGCTATTCGGACGTGATTCAGTTCGTCGGGCTGGCCGACATCAACCCGAAGCGTGTCGAAGCGTCGAAGGCGCTCATGGGCGTCGATTGCCCGACCTTCACCAACTTCGACGAGATGCTCGACAAGACCAAGCCCGACATCGTCATGGTGACGACGCGGGATTCTTTCCACAGCCAGTACATCGTCCGGGCGCTCGATCGCGGCTTCGACGTCATGACCGAGAAGCCGATGGTCATCGACGAAAAGCAGTGCCAGGCCGTACTCGACGCCGAGAAGCGCAACAAGAAGAAGATCATCGTCACCTTCAACTACCGGTTTGCGCCGAAGCACAGGGCCGTGAAGGAAATCCTGATGTCGGGCGAGATCGGCAAAGTGCTGTCAGTCGACTTTGCGTGGTATCTGGACGTCTACCATGGCGCGGACTATTTCCGCCGGTGGCACGCGTATAAGAACGGCGGCGGGAGCCTCTGGGTGCACAAGGCGACGCACCATTTCGATCTCGTCAACTGGTGGCTCGGCGCGGATCCTGTCGAAGTGACGGCCAACGGCCAGCTTCAGGTGTATGGCAAGAACGGCGCGTTCCGTGCCGCAAACTGCCGCGTCTGCCCGCACAAGAAAGACTGCCGGTTCTACTACGACCTGAACACCAATCCCACGCGCATGCAGCTCTACGCCGGCGCAGAAGACGTGGACAATTACTATCGCGACGCGTGTGTGTACCGGAACGACATCGACATCTACGATTCGATGCAGGCGATCGTGAAATATTCGAACGGCGCGACGATGGCCTATTCGCTGGACGCGCATATGCCGTACGAAGGCTTCAGCGTGGCCTTCAACGGCGAGCTCGGCCGTCTCGATGTGCGCGACTACGAGCGGCAGCCGTGGGAACAGCCGGAAGCCGATGAGACCGAGGTATATGTGACGAAGAGCTTCGGCCTGCGCAAGCGCGTGACCTTCGCGAAGGGCGAAGGCGGGCACGGTGGCGGGGACGACTTCCTCCGCGATCAGATTTTCCGTCAGGTTCCTGCGCCCGAACACATGAAGGTACCCGACTCGCGAGCCGGCGCCATGTCGTGTCTCACCGGCATCGCCGCGCGCAAGAGCATCGAAGAGAAGCGCGCGGTCAAGATCTCGGAGCTGGTCAAGATCACGTAGCCTGCTCAAACTCGAACAGCACTTTCAACCACAGAGGACACAGAGAGCACAGAGAAGCCAAAATTTCTTCTCTGCGGTCTCTGTGTTCTCTGCAGCAAAAATCCGAAAGTCAGATATGGCGTTTCCAACCAAGAAGCTCGGTAAGTCCACACTCGATCTCACACCTATCGGCCTCGGCGCTTGGGCTATCGGCGGCGACTGGCGGTTCGGCTGGGGGCATCAGGACGATGCCGATTCGGTCGCGACGATACGGCATGCTGTCGACATCGGTCTGAACTGGATCGATACGGCCGCCGTGTACGGCCTCGGGCATTCCGAGGAAATGGTCGGGCGAGCGCTGGCAGACGTACCGCGCGAGTCGCGGCCCGTATGTGTTCACGAAGTCCAGTCTCGTGTGGGATGACGCGCGAAATGTCTTCCACAGCCTGCGCGCACCATCGATTCGCGAGGAAGTCGAGCAGAGCCTGCGGAGGCTGCAGACGGAGCGCATCGATCTGTACCAGATTCACTGGCCGGCGTGGCCGGCGAGTCCCGAAGGGCACGACCCGGGGACCATCGAAGAAGCGTGGAGCACGATGCTTGCGTTGAGGGACGAAGGGAAGGTCGCCTTTGTCGGCGTGTCGAATTTCGACGTCGCGCAACTGCAGCGTATTTCGCGCATCGAGACGCCGACCAACCTGCAGCCGCCGTATTCGATGCTGCGACCCGAGATCGAGGCGGATCTCCTGCCCTATTGCGCGGAGCACAACGTCGGCGTGATTCCGTACTCACCGATGCAGTCGGGGCTGCTCACCGGAACGATGACGCGTGAGCGGGTCGCGTCGCTGCCCGCGAACGACTTCCGGCGGGGAAGCCGGTTCTTTCAGGAACCGATGTTCTCGAAGGCGCAGGCGATCGTCGAGCGGCTCCGTGCCGTTGGCGAGAAACACGGCCGCACTCCGGGCGAGGTGGCGATTGCGTGGACGCTGAGGCACCCTGCGATCACGGCGACGATCGTCGGTGCGCGAAAGCCCGCGCAGATCGATCAACTGATCGGCGCGGCCACGTTTCGGTTGAGTCCGGAAGAGGTGAGAGAGCTCGACGCAGCGCTCGCGGCCGCCTGAGCGCGTCCTTCGCGTTCGTGCTTTCGTGTCTTCGTGGTGATGTCTTCGTGGTTATAGTGTCAGTCCGAAGAACCGCTCCGCGTTCTTGTAGCAGACCTTCTCGACCAGCTCCCCAACCAGCTTCACGTCGTTCGGCAGCTCTCCGCTCTCCATTTCACGGCCCGAGCAGATTGCAGAGTACCCGGCGGAAATATTCGTGGCGTGGATATGACATGAACGAGCGCGAGTCGGTAAGCATGCCGACGAAGTGCGAGAGCAGCCCGTTGTTGGACAGCGCGTTCATCTGCCATTCCATCGCTTCCTTCTGATCGAGAAACCACCAGCCGCTGCCGAACTGGATCTTCCCGGCGCTGCTGCCGTCCTGGAAGTTGCCGATCATCGTCGCGAACGCATAGTTGTCGGCGGGATTCAGGTTGTACAGGATCGTTTTCGGCAGCGCGTTGTCCCGCGCCAGCCTGTCGAGATAGCGGCCGAGCGCGTCGATCTGCGGAAGGTCGCCAATCGAGTCGTAGCCTGTATCGCGTCCGATCGTGTGGAACGCGCGGGTGTTCGCGTTCCGCCGCGCTCCCAGGTGCAGCTGCTTCGTCCAGCCCTTCCCGGCGTCGAGATGGCCGAAGAACACCATCATGTAGGAGGCAAACGCCTCACGTTCCTGTGGCGTCGCGGCGCTCCCGGCGCGCGCTTTGGCGAAGATCGCCGTCGCCTGCGCGTCGGTGCAGTCGGCAGCGTATGCCTGATCGAGCCCGTGATCAGACAGGCGGCCGCCGAAATCGTGGAAATCCTGATGCCGTTTGCCGAGCGCGTCGAGCAGATCCTTGAACTGAGCGATGTGGACGTTTGCGGTCTTCGCCAGCTTATCGACCCATGGATTGAACACGTCCGGCTGATGCGGATCCATGACGCGGTCGGCGCGGAAGGTCGGGTAGATCTTCGTCGCAAGACCCGACGCCGCGATCTGCTCGTGATACGTCAGCGGATCCGCGGGATCGTCGGTGGTGCACACCGCCTTCACACAGAACTTGCCGAGAATGCCTCTTGCGCTGAGCTGCGGTGATGTCAGCGCCTCGTTCGCCGCGGCCCAAATCCGGTCGGCCGAACCCTCGTTGAGCAGCTCGTCGATGCCGAAATAGCGTTTCAGCTCGAGGTGCGTCCAGTGATACAGCGGATTGCGCAGGCACTGGGGAACGGTTCCCGCCCATGCGAGAAACTTCTCGTGCGGGTCGGCATCGCCAGTGCAAAGGCGCTCGGGAATCCCGCTCGCGCGCATCGCCCGCCACTTGTAGTGATCGCCTTCGAGCCAGATTTCGAAGAGATTGGCGAACCGCCTGTCCTCGGCCACGTCTTTCGGCGGCAGGTGGCAGTGATAGTCGATGATCGGCTGATGTGCGGCGTAGGTATGGAACAGCCGCTCGGCGGCCTGCGTCTCGAGCAGGAAATTGTCGTGAATGAAACTCATGGGAATCTCAAAGCTTCACAGGAGCTTAGGAGATTAGGAGAATTCTTTTCGAAGGAAACTCCTAGCCTCCTGATCTCCTGTTGAAGGTTTAGGACAGCAGTGCGCTACGGCAATATTCGATCGTTTTAGCCAGCTCTTTCATGCGATCGGAGCCCGCGGGCACGGGATATTCGAATTCGACGGTCGCCTGAATCGGCCACTTGTTGTCGCGGATGAGCTGAAGCGCCTCTTTGATTGGCGTGTCACCCTGGCCGAACGGGACGGTGGGGCCCTCTTGCATCTTCCGATCTTTCACGTGCACGTGCGTGATGCGCGCGTGGTGTTGTTTGATGAACGGAATCGGCGAGGTGTTGTTGCCGGCGACGAAGTGGCCGAGATCGAGGTTTGCCCCGTTGAACTTCGCCTGCGTGAACGCGGATTCCCAATGAGACGGCGTCGTCGCGGCGTGGCCGTGATATCCAACCGTCAGCTTGTGCTTGTCGGCGAACGTCCCGATACGCTGCGTGTGGTTGACGTCGATTTCGCATGAGATGGCGCGCGCGCCGAGCGCCTTGGCGAGTTTGAAGCAGTAATCGACCTCCGCGTCGGCCATCGTGTAGATGCCGTCGTATTTCACGATCTCGATCAGCACGCCGGCGTCCTCGAATTTTTTTCGGAATGCCGCGACGCGGCCCATCGACTGGGATTCGCGCCAGCCGCGCATGACGTCGGCAGACACCTTCTGACCGTTCGCGGCGGGCGAGCCAAGAAAGCCCTCGACCGGCTGCGATCGCATCTCGACGGCGCTCACGTTCAGCGTGAGGCAGTGATCGAGCAGTTGGTCGGCATTCATGTCGCGGCCGCCGAAGTTGTAGGGGACGTTCATGCCGACCTGCACGCCGGCAAATTTCGAGTTCGGTTTCGAGCGCTGCGCGGCAACGCGAGCCGCAGGGACCAGGGCCGCAGCGGGGATCGCCATGGCGAGCTTTCCAAACGCACGCCGCGTGAATCTCATAGTGCCTCCGTAACTTTACAGACGGGCTTTGGACTCTCGACTTTCGACTTCCCAAACTGCCCGCTCAGTATAATCCGCGTATGTCCCCGCGCTTATTTAAGGTCATTGCGCTGTTCGTATTGGCCACGGCGGCTGTGGGCTATGCGCAAGTCACCGGCTCGTGGCCTCCGGGCCTGCAGAAGGTTTCCGAAGATTCGCCGCCGCTTTCGCCCGAGGAAGCGCTCAAGAAGTTCTACATGCCGCCGGGGTATCGCGTCGAGCTCGTTGCGAGCGAGCCGCTGATTCAGGACCCGGTCATGATCGACTGGGATGGCGAGGGGCGCCTGTGGGCGGTCGAGATGCCCGGATACATGCCCGACATCAATGCCAGCGGCGAGCACGCGGCGATCGGGAAGATTGTCGTGCTCGAAGACACCAATGCCGATGGACGGATGGACAAGCGCACCGTGTTTCAGGAGGGGCTCGTTCTGGCGCGATGGCTGAAGATACTCGACCGCGGCGTGCTCGTCGCAGAGCCGCCGAACCTGTGGTTGTTTCAGGATACGAACGGCGATCTCCGTGCCGATCGCAAGGAGCTCGTGACGGATCAGTACGGGCGTAAGGAAGCGAACGTCGAGCACAACGCGAACAGCCTGATGTGGGGGCTCGACAATCATATCTACACATCTGAAATCGACATCTACCTGCGCCCACGGAAGGGTTCGTTCGAGGTCCTGAAGACGCTGTCGCGCGGGCAGTGGGGAATCACGCAGGACGATGCCGGGCGGATTTTCAGGAATACGAACGAATCCGCGCTGCATGTGGATCTGATTCCGGCCCGCTATTTCGTGCGCCACCCGAATCTGCTGCGCACGCGCGGCAGCCATGAATCGCTGACCGGTCCAAACGGCGACCTGAACGAGGTGTGGCCGATCCGGCCGACCCGCGGCGTCAATCGCGGGTATCAGCACGGCATTCTGCGGCCCGATGGGACGCTCGCGAAATATACGTCTGTCTGCACGCCGATGGTCTATCGCGGCGACAGGTTGCCTGCAGAGTTGTACGGGAACGTGTTTGTCGTCGATCCTACGGTCAACCTCGTAAGCCGTTTCGAGCTTACGGAAACGGCAGACGGTCTCACCGCGTCGAAGGCGTATCGCGAGGTGAGGGGAGAATTTCTCGCGTCCGCCGACGAGCGCTTCCGTCCCGTCAACCTCTCCATCGCTCCAGACGGCACGCTCTATGTCGTGGACATGTATCGCGGGATCATCCAGCACAAGGGGTACATGACGGAGTACCTGCGCGATTATGTGCTCACGCACAAGCTGGACGAAGCGAACTACTTCGGGCGCATCTATCGCATCGTCCACGAGAGCACGCGCCGCGACATGTCCGCGTTTCCTGCGCGAGGACCCGCGGCGAATCTCGTGCCCGTGCTGGCGCATCCAAACGGCTGGCGTCGCGACATGGCGCAGCAGTTGCTCGTCGAGCGCGGCGACACATCGGTTGCACCCGCCGTGCGTGCCCTGGCGCAGACAACGAAAGAGTCGCGGGTGCTGATCAAGGCGTTGTGGACCCTCGATGGGATCGACGCTATCGAGGTATCGGACGTCACACGTGCGCTGACGCACGCAAACCGCGACGTGCGTGTGTCGGCCTTGAGGCTAGCTGAGCGATGGCTCGCGCAGCCGAACCACCCCATTCAGAGCGCCGTCTTGAAGCTGGTCGGCAGACACGGACTGGGCGGTTCGCCGGCAGCTTGCCGCGACGCTCGGCGAAATGCCGGGTCAGGCAAAGGAAGCGGCGGTTGCGGCTCTGCTCGAGCGCGTGGGAGACGATCCCATCGCGATGGATGCGGCGCTGAGTGGATTGCGCGGAAGCGAGTTGGCCGTCCTCGATCGCCTGCTGATGCCGGGCGTCGAAACTCCACAACGGGCGGCGTCGATAACGATGCTTGCCGCAACGATCGTCAGAGGTGCGGAGAACGCGCCCGTGCAGGCGCTCATGCAGAGGGTCGCCGAAGGATCGCGCGCGGCTTGGCAGCGGTCCGCGCTGCTGAGCGGCGCAGAGGTGGCGCTTCTCGGCGCGACCATGCCGGGAACCGCAGAGCGCAATGCGGTCGATCCAAATGCGCCGTGCGAAAAGTGCCCCGGCGGTCGCGGTGGGCCCGGCGGCGCGCGCGCGTTTCCAGGCGCCCTCGAAGGCGCGGCCGTCCCAACGCCGCCTGCGCGAGCAGGTGGTCCGTTTGTCGAACTCGAGTCGGAGCCGGCGTTGATCGCTGTGGTTGCGCAGCCCGGACCGCTTGCCGATCGTGCGGCGAAAGTGCTCGCAAGAATCGGATGGCCCGGCAAGCCGGGCGTGGTGCCGGCAGCTGCGGCGTTGAGCGCCGTCGATCAGCAGCGATTCACCGCGGGGCAGGAGATCTACAAAAACCTGTGCGAAGGGTGTCACGGTGCCGACGGGCGCGAGCAGCCAGGGGCAACGCCGAACATCGCAGGCGCGCCGGCCGTCATCGGTCCTCCAGGCATTCCCATCCGCGTTCTGCTGCACGGCAAAGAAGGTCCGGTGGGGTTGATGCCGGCGCACGGAGAAACGCTCAGCGACGAGGATATTGCGGCGGTGCTTACGTATGTGCGGAGGGCGTGGGGTCAGACCGCATCGCCGATCGACGCTGCCGCGGTGCAGCAGGTGCGCGTTGCCACGAAAGATCGCAAGCGCGCCTGGACGCCGGAAGAACTGGCACAGATCAAATGAGCCAAGCTTCATTCCTCACTAAGCAGCAAGGCGTCGCAACCATTGTCGAGCGGCCGAAGGCCGCGAGATACAGGTGGCGGGGGTGGGGCCCCGCCACAAACTAAAAAATGCGAGTAGGCATCATCGGCACCGGCGCCATCGCCGGCATGCACGCGCGCGCGTACAGGAACATCGGCTACACCGTTCGCGCCTGCACGAACGTGACGCAGGACAAGGGCCGCCGCTTCGCGGCCGAACATGGCGCTGAATTTGTGGAGCGCTACGAAGACGTCTGCCGTCATCCCGAAGTGGACTTGGTCGACGTCTGCACCTTTCCATCTTTCAGACTCGACGTCGTGCGCGCGTGCGCCGCGAGCCGCAAACCGGTGCAGGTGCAGAAGCCGATGGCGGTCACGGTAGGCGTGGCCCGCGAGATGATCGACGTGGCTGCCGAAGCTGGCATCGTGCTGGGCGTTGTGAGCCAGCACCGTTTCGATCGCGCGAGCACGTTTTTGTCGTCGGCAATCAGTCAGAAACGCCTTGGCAAGCTGCTGCAGTGCGACGCGTACGTGAAGTGGTGGAGGTCCGACGAATATTACGCGCGGCCGGTGAAGGGCAGCTGGGATGTAGAAGGCGGGGGAGCGCTCATCAATCAGGCGATTCATCAGGTTGATCTGCTGCTCTGGTTTGCCGGGCCGGTACGCGAGGTGTCGGGCATGTGGCAGCTCGGCGCGGCGCACGCGATCAAGTCGGAAGATCTCGTCAACGCGGTGATGCAATACGAAAACGGCGCGACAGGCGTGATTCAGGCGGCGACCGCGCTCTGGCCCGGATACAGCGAACGGGTTGAAGTGCACGGGACGAAAGGCAGTGCCATCATCACGGGCGACCAGTTGACGACGTGGGATGTTAAGGATGACGAAGGGGAACCGCCTCCGTTGTCGACGGGGGTTGCCTCGGGCGCGTCCGATCCGATGGCGATCTCGGTGGAGTCGTTCGAGCGTCAGTTCCTCGATTTCGGCGACGCGATACGTGGCGGCCGTCCGCCGCTTGTGGGTGGCGAAGAAGGATACCGGGCTCTCGAGCTCGTCGATGCCATTTACCGCTCGTGCCGCACCGGCACTCGCGTCGAAATAAATCGGGGTCGGGTGTGATTTTTACGAAAATCGTAAAAATCACACCCGACCCCGAATTTCCGAAATATCATCTGACGCCCCGATGATTCGTATCGACCATCCCCGCACGGCAGCCGCGCTGGTGCCGGCGATTACCCGCATGTTCGACCTCTCGGCGCAGAAGATCCGGTCGATTGAACATACCTGGCGTCCCGAGGACGGTGCCCCGGTGTTCACCGCCGGAGGCGTCTACCAATCACGCGGCTGGACGGAGTGGACCCAGGGATTTCAATTCGGGTCGTCTCTGCTGCAGTACGACGCGACAGACGATCGGGAGTTTCTCGAGCTCGGCCGTTCGCGGACGCTCGAGCGGATGGCGCCGCACCTCACTCACGTCGGCGTGCACGATCACGGCTTCAACAACGTGAGCACCTATGGCAATCTGTGGCGTCTCGCGCGCGAAGGACGGTTCGAGGCAGACCCGTGGGAGCTGCGTTTCTACACCCTCGCACTGAAAGTAACTGGCGCCGTTCAGGCGGTGCGGTGGACCAGGATTCCTGACGGCGGGTTCATCTATTCGTTCAACGGCGCCCACTCGCTGTTCGTCGATACGATCCGCACGGTGCGCGCGCTGGCGCTGTCGCACGTGCTCGGACATCGTTTGTTCGAAGATCAGGATGTCAAAGTCAATCTGCTCGATCGGCTGATGCAGCACGCGATGGCGACAGCGACCTACAGCGTCTATCACGGGAATGGCCGAGACGTGTACGACGTGCGCGGGCGCACGGCGCATGAAAGCCTGTTCAACCCGGCGAACGGCACCTATCGCGGACCGAGCTCGCAGCAGGGATATTCGCCATTCTCGACGTGGACGCGCGGCCTTGCCTGGGCGATGCTGGGCTTCGCCGAACAGCTGGAGTTTCTCGCCACTATCGACCCCGCCGAGCTCGAACAATTTACGAAAGACGTAAAAATGGGGTCAGACCCCATTTTCGAGGCGGCGGTGGCGACGTGTGAGTTTTATATCGAGCATGCGGCCGCGGCCGATGGCGTTCCCTACTGGGATACCGGTGCGCCTGGGCTGGCGGCGCTCGGAGAATGGGGTGCGAAGCCGGCTGATCCCTTCAACGATCACGAGCCGGTAGATAGCTCGGCTGCGGCGATTGCCGCCCAGGGTCTCCTTCGACTCTCGCACCTCATCGCGCGGCGAGGCGGCAATGGCGAACGCTACGAGCAGGCAGGACTCCGCATCCTCGATACGTTGATCAGCGAGACGGGACCATATCTCAGCCGCGACCCGAATCATCAGGGGCTGCTGCTGCATTCCGTGTATCACCGGCCGAACGGCTGGGATCACGTGCCGTCCGGCTCGCGAGTGCCGCGCGGCGAGTCGAGTATGTGGGGCGACTATCATCTCCGCGAGGCAGCGCTCTACGTAAAGCGGCTCGCGGAAGGCGGCACGTACCACACCTTCTTCGGCCCCGAACCCAAAACTCCGAGGTCGGCTGCGCAACATGGCTGAGCGCGTCGCTCTCGTCACCGGCGGTACGCGCGGAATCGGTCTGGGGATCGCGCGCGCGCTTGCGCGCGAGGGCTGGTCGCTAGCACTTTGCGGCCTGCGATCGCGCGAAGAGATCGGCGACGTTCTTTCCACGCTCGCCGCTGACGGAGGCCGCGCGGAGTACTGGCCCGCGGATATCGGCCGTGCGGCCGATCGCTCCCGGCTCCTGTCATCAGTTGTCGCGCATTTCGGCACGCTGCACGCGCTCGTCAACAACGCCGGCCGTGCTCCGCGGGTGCGCGCCGATTTGCTGGCGGCAACCGAAGAGAGCTTCGATGAGGTGCTGCGTACCAACCTCTACGGGCCTTACTTTCTCACGCAGGCGGTCGCCAGGCTGTTCGTCGAGCAGCACCCCAAAGCTCCGGAAGCACGCGCGATCGTATTCGTGACGTCGGTGTCGGCGGAACTGGCGTCCCCGCAGCGAGGCGAATATTGCGTGAGTAAAGCCGGCCTCTCCATGACGGCAAAGTTGTTCGCGGCACGGCTCGCCGCCGAGCGCATCCCGGTTTACGAAGTGCGGCCCGGCGTGATCGCCACCGACATGACCGCCAACGTCAAGGAGCTGTACGACAAGCGAATTGCCGACGGGCTGATTCCTGAAGGCCGCTGGGGCCAACCGGAAGACGTGGGGCGCGCCGTCGCCGCGCTCGTTCGAGGCGACATCGCATATTCAACGGGAACCGTCGTGAACGTCGACGGCGGTCTGTCCATTCCGAGGTTATGAGAAAAAAATCCCGATCAGAAATCGTCAGCGAGGTCGAAAAAGGCGGCGTCGTGGGCATCATCCGGATGCAGGATCCCGCGGCGCTTGGTCAGGTGGTGGAAGCGCTTGCCCGGGGCGGCTTGAAGGCACTCGAGGTGACGATGACCGTCCCGCGAGCGATCGAATTGATCGCCCAGATCGCGCCGACGCTGCCGGACGACTTTCTCCTCGGCGCCGGCACCGTCGTCGACGCCGACACAGCCCATCGCGCGGCCGAAGCGGGAGCGCAGTTCCTCGTGAGCCCGGTGCTGAGGCCCGAGGTGATAAAAGCCGCGCACGAAGACGGTATTCCCGTGATGCCCGGCTGTTTCACGCCAACCGAAATTCTGACGGCCTGGGACCTGGGCGCCGACATCGTGAAAGTGTTCCCCGCGACCTCCGTCGGCCCCGGTTATCTCAAGGACATCAGGGGACCGCTGCCGCACGTGAAGTTGATGCCGACGGGAGGCGTGTCGATCGACAACGTGGGCGAGTGGTTGAAAGCAGGCGCGGTTGCCGTGGGCGTCGGGTCGGCGCTCGTCGATACGAAAGCTATCGCCGCGAAACAATTCGACGTGCTCGAGGCCAACGCACGCCGGATCATTGCCAATATCGCCGCCGCCCGATCCAGCTAATCATTCAACCAACAATCACCCATGCCCAAGATAGTGACATTCGGCGAGATCATGCTGCGGCTCAGCCCGCCGGGATTCGAGCGGTTTCTTCAGTCGCCTGCGTTCACTGCGACGTTCGGCGGAGGAGAGGCAAACGTGGCGGTCGCGCTCGCCAACTTCGGGCTCGACAGCTACTACGTGACGAGGCTCCCGGCACATGACATCGGCGAAGCCGCGGTGCGCGCGTTGCGCGCCGAAGGGGTGAAAACCGACTTCATCGTGCGGGGCGGCGATCGCATCGGCATCTACTTCGCCGAAGCGGGCGCCAGTCAACGCGCCTCGAACGTCATTTACGATCGCGCACGCTCCGCCATCAGTGAGATCGAGCCGGGGATGCTGGATTGGCAGAAGATCTTCACCGGCGCCGACTGGTTTCACGTGACGGGTATCACTCCGGCACTGGGGGACCGCGGTGCTGCCGCCACGCGCGCATCGCTCGAAGCGGCGAAGAACGCCGGCGTGAAAGTGTCCGTCGACTTGAACTTCCGGAAGAAGCTCTGGTCCGAGGCGCAGGCGCAGAACATCATGCGGCCGCTGATGGCCTACGTCGATCTCGTGATCGCCAACGAGGAAGACATTCAGTCGGTGCTTGGCCTCGACGTGCCCCACACCGACGTCACATCGGGGCAGCTCGACGTCGAGGCGTACAAAGCCGTCGCGCAGCGCGTGTCGACCGAGTTCGGCTCTTCGCTCGTCGCCATCACCTTGCGCGAGAGCATTTCTGCCAGCGATAACGGATGGAGCGCGGTGTTGTGGGACAACGTCGCGCGCACCTTCATCCGCAGCCAGCGTTATGACGTCCGCCTGGTGGATCGAATAGGCGGGGGAGACAGCTTTGCGGGCGGCTTGATCTACGGACTGGTCACCGGCAGGAATCCGGAAGCGTCGCTGCGGTTCGCCGTGGCGGCAAGCGCGCTCAAGCAATCAATCCCTGGAGACTTCAATCGCGTATCGGTGGCCGAAGTGGATCGCCTCGCGAAGGGGGACGCATCGGGCCGCGTACAGCGGTAGAGTAATTAATATATGAATGTCCAAGCGATCACGGCAGATAGCTGCATCGTCCGCAATACCGCGTCGGCGAAGGGACGTACGATGCACGTCGAGCCCGGCCGCACTGCGGCACGGCATCTTCACTATGGCCGCATCATCCTGAATGCGGGCGACCCGCCAGTGAGATTCGAAACAAGAGACAGAGAGACGAGCCTCATCGGCATGAAAGGCTCGGCCGTCGTCAAGACCGAAGGCAAGTCTGTACGACCTGACCCCCTATGACGCGCTGTATGTGCCGCGCGACGCGGCGATCGAAGTGACGCCGGGCGCGGCGGGTTGCGATCTCGCCGAGATCTCGTCGCCTGTCATCAAACGCCATCGAGTGCATTTCGTGGCGTTCGCCGACGTTCAGAAGGACCCTGGCCTGCACTTCGCCACAGGCGGCCCCGGAGCCCAGCGCGAGCTGAATATTCTCATCGGCAAAAACGTCGAGGCGGGGCGGCTGATGGCAGGCGTAACGTTCAGCCAGCCCGGCAACTGGACCTCGTGGCCCCCGCACGAACACGCCCTGCTTGCTGAAGAGGCATACCTTTACATCGACATGCCCGCGCCGGCGTTTGGCGTTCAACTCGTCTACACGAACAAAACCGATCCAGAGGTCGCGACGATCGTCCGCGAGGGCGATGTCGTGCTCATGCCGGCGGGATATCACCCGAACGTCGCCGCGCCTGGTGGTCCCATCAACTTTCTCTGGTTCATGGCGGCGAACCGCGAAGACGAAGATCGATTGTTCGGCGTCGTCAATGTCCAGCCGGAGTTTGCGGCGGGTGGTTCCGGTCTCGACAAGGGGAAGAAATGAACTGGGAGTCGATCCCGTCAGAGCAGGTGGCGGAAGGCATTCAGCGGCAGATGGTGGTCGGCGAGAAGCTGATGATCTGCCGGCTCAAGATTCAGCCGCGAGTGGTCACTGCCGTGCACACGCATGAGCACGAGCAGATGACGCTCGTCGAGCGCGGCAAGGTGTTGTACATCGTGGACGGCGTCGAGCGGGTGTGTGCGGCGGGAGACGTACTGCACTTTCCACCGCATCTTCCGCATGGCGCGACGATGCTGGACGAGGAAGTCGTGCTGGTCGATGTCTTCACGCCGCGCCGCGAGGACTTTCTGAAGCGCCCGCGGCCCGAGCGAGGCGCGGAGCCGCCGAGCGAGAGCGAGCGGGGGTGGGGCCCCGCGAGCACTGAAAAACGGTGAGCGGCCTGTTCGACCTGTCCGGCAAGGTCGCCCTCGTGACCGGCGCGTCGCGCGGTCTCGGCGCGGCCATGGCGCACGCGCTTGCGGACGCTGGTGCTGACGTGGCGCTTCATGCGAGTGAACGCCCGCCGTCCGCGACCGAATCCGCGATTGTGGCAAAGGGCCGGCGCGGCCACAGCTTTACGGCGAACCTGGCGAAGCGCGAAGAGACTGCGCGTCTCGTTCCTGATGTGCTGAAGGCGTTCGGGCGCATCGACATACTCGTGAACAACGCCGGAACGATTCTCCGAAAGCCGGCGGCGGAGCATCCCGACGAATATTGGGACGAAGTGATCGAGGTGAATCTCTCGAGCGTGTTTCGTCTGACCCGCGCGGTCGGGGCGCACATGCTCGAGCGCGGAGACGGCGGGAAGATCGTGAACATCGCTTCGCTGCTGTCGTTTCAGGGCGGCATCACGGTTCCGGGCTACGCCGCTGCAAAAGGCGGAGTGGCCCAGCTGACCAAGGCATTTGCGAATGAATGGGCGAGCCGCCGCATCAACGTCAACGCCATCGCGCCGGGATACATGAACACCGACAACACGACGGCCTTGCAGGCCGATCCGGTGCGAAGCCGCCAGATTGGCGAGCGAATTCCGGCCGGGCGATGGGGTCAGCCCGAGGATCTGGCCGGAGCTGTCGTGTTTCTCTCGTCGCGAGCTTCGGACTACGTGAACGGCCACGTATTGGTCGTTGACGGCGGCTGGCTTGGACGATAATGGCGCCATGAGCATTCAGGCACCGGCGTCCGCGCGCCCTGTCGTCGCCACAGGCGTTGCCACCGCGGCGAAGGCGGGTTACTACCGCTGGTATGTGTGCGGGCTGCTGTTTTTTGCGTCGGTCGTCAACTACATCGACCGCCAGGTCATCGGCATCCTCAAGCCGACGCTGCAGCAGCAGTTCGGCTGGAGCGAGCTCGACTACGGCGATATTGTTTTGTCGTTCCAGCTGGCGTACGCGATCGGGTTCCTCTTTGCGGGCCGGTTGATGGACAGCCTCGGCACGCGCGTGGGGTTCGCGATTGCGATCGTCGTCTGGAGTGTCGCGGCGATGGCCCACGCGTGGGTGTTGTACTTCGGCGGCACAGTCGCCGCGATGCTCGCGATGTTCGGGCTCACCTACAGCGCGTCGGTCGCCGGATTCATGGGAGCGAGATTTGCTCTCGGGCTCGGCGAGGCGGGGAATTTTCCGGGCGCGGTGAAGACCGTCGCGGAGTGGTTCCCCCGCAAGGAGCGCGCGCTCGCAACGGGTATTTTCAATGCAGGCACGAATATCGGCGCTCTCCTCACGCCGCTGATCGTTCCCGTCATCACGCTGACGTGGGGATGGGAGTGGGCCTTCGTCGCCACCGGCGCGCTTGGTTTCATCTGGCTCGGACTGTGGTGGGTGTCGTATCGATCGCCCGAGCAGCACAAGAGCGTCAGCCAGGCCGAGCTCGCCTATATCCGCAGCGATCCTCCTGAACCCACGACCAAGATGTCGTGGGGAACCATTCTTCCTCATCGGCAGGCATGGACGTTTGCTGTCGCGAAGTTCATGACCGACCCGGTGTGGTGGCTCTATCTTTTCTGGATTCCAGACTTTCTTTACCGGAACCATGGGCTGAGCCTGACGACGATGGGGCCGCCGATCGTGGTCATTTATCTGATCGGCGACGTCGGTAGTGTCGGCGGCGGGTGGCTGTCGTCGACCCTGATCAAACGGGGCTGGACGGTAAACGCCGCGCGAAAAACCGCGATGCTCACATGTGCGCTCGCTGTGACGCCGATCGTGTTTGCCGCGGGGACGACCAATCTCTGGGTCGCGGTTGGCCTGATTGGATTGGCCGCAGCCGCGCATCAGGGCTGGTCGGCCAACGTGTATACGCTGACCTCCGACATGTTCCCCAAGCAGGCCATCGGCTCGGTCGTCGGGTTCGGCGGCACAGCGGGCGCTATCGGCGGCATGTTGATCGCAAAAGTCACGGCGGCGGTTCTCCAGTACACCGGAAGCTATCTGCCCGTGTTCATCATCGCCGCGTCCGCGTATCTGGTAGCGCTGCTGATGGTGCACCTGCTTTCGCCACGGCTCGAGCCGGCGCACATCAAGTAAGGAGAGGAGTCGGTGGCCGTTTTCGAGATCGGAGCGGTTACCGACGAATTCTCCCCAGACAGCCTCGATCGCGCGCTCGACGCAATGGCCGCACTCGGCATGACATTCGTCGAGCTGCGTGTCGTCGACGGCAGGAACATCATCGAGCACACGGATGACGAGGTGGACGACCTGCGCCGCCGCGTCGAAGCGCAGGGTATGCGCGTGGTGTCGATCGCTTCTCCGGTGCTGAAGTGCGGGCTGCCCGACGCGCCGCCTATCGCTCCTCACATTCAGCAGGACATGTTCAGCTCGGCATTCGGCTTCGACGATCAGCCGAGGCTCGCGAGGCGCGCGTTCGAGATTGCAGAGCGCACGGGCGCCCGCATCGTGCGCGTATTTTCCTACTGGCGGACTGTCGATCCCGTGAGCTGCTTCGATCGTGTTGCTGCGGCGCTGCGCGGGCTCGCGGAGCAGGCGGCGGACCGCGGTCTCGTCGTCGGCATCGAAAACGAGCACGCGTGCAACATTGCAACCGGTGCCGAAACAGCGCGGCTTCTCGAGGCCGTCGAGCATCCCGCGCTGCAGGTCATCTGGGATCCGGCGAACGCCCTGGTTGCGGGCGAGAAGGCATATCCAGACGGGTACGGACTGGTTCCCGTATCACGTATCGCCCACGTCCACGCGAAGGACTGCGATGTGCGCGATCATGTGCCGGTATTCGGCCCGCTGGGCGAAATGGCGGTGGGCTGGCGCGGGCAGCTCGCGGCGCTCGCCCGAGATGGTTATCGCGGAACGATCAGTCTCGAAACTCACTGGAAGGGTCCCAATGGCGACAAGTTCGCGGGAAGCGTCATCTGCGGACGGAACCTCAAGGCGCTCATCGATGACATCAATGGAATTTGAAGTCCTGCATCACGTAGCCGTTTCGGTCACCGATCTCGCGCGCGCGAAGGCTTTCTACGGCGGCGTGCTTGGCCTCGAGGAAATCCCGAGGCCGGCGTTTCCGTTCGACGGCGCATGGTATCGGGTCGGGAATCAGGAAGTGCACCTGATCGTCTCCAGGGATCCGACGCTGCGTGCGGGCAAGGGGGTGACCTTGGAGGACGGGCATTTCGCACTGCGGGTCAAAAGCTTCCGTGCGGCGCTGGCTCACCTCGAATCAAAAGGCCTCCGCGCGACGAACGACGAGCCCGGCCGCTCGATGCGCGTCAACACGGCCAGCGTCACCGGCTATCCGCAGATCCATATCCTCGATCCGGATCGGAACGTTATCGAGATCAACGCCGAGACGGTGGATTGAATTGCGGAAATTCAAACAAGAGACCAGGAGATCAGGAGAAAATTTTTCTCAAGGAATCTGATCTTTACTGCCTCAACACGGAGACACGGAGAAGCACTGGCTATTGGCTAACGCTGAGGTCCGGCTAAAGCCGGACACTACGTACCAGCTAGCAGCTACCAGCCTCAGGACTATCGGCTACCGGCTACTGGCTACCGGCTAGTTTCACTCCGGCAACAGCTTGCCCTTCGTCTCAGGTCCCAACCAGATGATCGCGAGACCCACGAGATAGAACACGGTGAGCACCGATCCCGCCATCGGAAAGCTGCCGCCGAACATGCCCATCAACGTGGCGGTCTGCAGGCCGCCGACGGCAGCGAGGATCCGGCCGAAGTTGTATGAGAATCCCTGGCCCGTCGCACGAACGACAGTGGGGAATAACTCGGGAAGATACAGCGGAAAAAATCCGTAGAAGGCGGCAGTGATGCCCCCTGCGAGGAAAATCGAGACGAGGAAGGAACTGTCGAATCGATCGTTCGCCTGGTAGAGGAAGAGGCACGAGAGGATCGATCCAACGCAAAGGCCGGCGTAGGTAATGCGCCGGCCAAATCGTCCGGCGAACACACCTGCCAGAATCGGAAAGACAATGGCTCCCAGCGCTGACGAGATCTGCGTGTATTCCCTCGAGAACTTTTGCGGGTCGGGCTCGAGCTGAAATGCCCACCGCGGCGCCCATTGAATTGAGCCCCACGTGCCGAGCAGCGCAACCCCCGCGAGCGCCGCGCCCAGGAGCATGTGACGGATGACGATGCGCTCCTGATGGGGCGCGAGCGATCCGGCAGCGATGGCGCGCGTCAGATAACGGCGCACGGGGAAGAGAAAACCCCACAACGCCGCCGCGATTCCGAAGATCGTGATGATCGCCGCAGGCGCGGCCCCGACGCCGGCCGGCGACCAGCTCCAGATGATGAGGATCGACGCGAGGCAGCCCACGGTGACGCCGACGAGATCGACGTTCGACCAGTGAGATGTCGCGCCGCGGGCCCGCTCGTGCTCCCACTTCTTGGACTCGGGCACGAAGAGCCTGATGAAAAACACGAGAAGTGCCGGCAGCGCTCCGCTGATCATCAGGAAGCGCCATCCAGAATTCGCCAGCAGCCGGCTCACGACCGGCTCAGGCATGCCAATTCCGAGCAGCAGCCCTTCGACCGCGCCGATGAACCGGTGCAGGCCGATGCTCAACACGCCGACCATCAGAAATCCGAGATTCGCGGCAGCGCCGATGAGCCCGGCGATGAGCGCACGCGACTTGTTGGGCCAGATTTCGTTGACCAGCGCTACGCCGAGCGACCACTCGCCGCCCATGCCCAGAGAGGCGACGAACCGTAGCGCCGCGATATGCCACGCCTCGGTGGCAAATCCGCAGAGGCCCGTGAACACCGCATACGTCAAGATGCTGAGCGACATGGCGCGAACGCGCCCGATGCGGTCGCCGAGCCAGCCGAAGAACACGCCGCCCGTCGCGGCGCCGACGAGGAAAACGGCGATGATCGCGCCGAACCACTGTGTGGCCTGAGCTGCTGAGGCAGGACCCAGCAGATCGGCTAGCGCCGGCCCGCCGATCAGCGGAAACAGACCCATCTCGAAGCCGTCGAACATCCACCCGAGCAGGGCGGCCGCGAGCGCCATCCATCGCCCGAAGTTCGACTCGGGAGTTGGGGACGCACTCTACGACGTTCACCCTCTGGGGGACGGTCTCGAGCAAGGCTGGCCCTCCATGTAGTTGTTCGGTGCTGCAAGTATAGAATGAGCACTCTGTTATCAAACCATTTGTACCGGTTCCTGGAGGCGTAATGCCAGCTGTGGTTGAAGCCGTACGAGTAGCCGACGAGCGCGGCGAGGGACTCCCCGTCCGCGAAGTCCGGGATCTACCGGATCCGCCGCGGAACTACTGGCGGCTGGTCGGTCCTGGCATCGTCGCGGGCGGCGTCGGCTTGTCGTCCGGGGAATTCGTATTGTGGCCGTTCATCGCATCGCAGGTCGGTCTCGTCCTTTTATGGGGTGCGCTCGTCGGCGTCGTCACACAGTTCTTCCTGAACATGGAAGTCGAGCGATACACGCTGGCGACCGGCGAGACGGCAGTGACTGGATTCAATCGCTTCTGGAAACACTGGGGCCTTGTCTTCGCGGCGCTCGTGTATTTCGCGAACCTCTGGCCTGGATGGGCGATCAGTTCGGCGACGCTCGCGACGTATCTGTTCGGCGGCAGCGCGACGACAGTGGCGATCGTCAGCCTTCTCGTGATCGGCTTTTCCCTGACGTTCGCGCCGGTCATTTATGTCGCGCTCGAGCGGTTGATCTTCGTAAAGGTGGCGGCCGTCCTGATTCTCGTCGTGCTCGGCCTGGTGTTTGCGGTCGAGCGCGAGTCATGGACCGCGATGCCGGTCGGTCTGCTCAGCTTCGGGAGGATCCCCGAAGGTCTCAGCATCGCGTTGATCTTCGGTGCGATTGCCTTCGCGGGGTCGGGCGGCGGGCAGAACCTGTGTCAGAGCAACTGGATTCGCGACAAAGGTTTCGGCATGGGGCAATACGTGCCGAAGCTCGTGAGCCCGATTACCGGCACGGTCACGGCAGCGCCGACGGTGTCGAGCTACATTTTCGAGCCGACTCCGGCGAACATGGCGCGGTGGAACAGCTGGTGGCGGTTCGCGAACGTCGAGCAGGTGTTCAGCTTCGTGCTCGTCACCGTCATCACGATCAGCTTTACGTCGATGCTGGCGCACTCGACGTTGTTCGGCGAGCCGAACCTCCCGAACAACGTCTCGTTCCTGCGCATCGAGGCGGAGAGAATGGAGGCGGTCGCGGGCCGGTGGTTCGGTGTGTTGTTCCTCGCGATCGGCGCGTTTTCTCTCTTCGGCTCGGCGATGGGCATCATCGACTACACGAGCCGGCTCGCGGCCGACATCCTGAAGACGACGTATCTTCCCAAGTCGCGGATGTCGGAAAGCCGGATGTACTTCTGGCTGGTGTGGGGAATGGTTGGGCTCGGCTGCATGATCCTGCTCGCGGGCATCTCCCAGCCGATCACGTTACTGGTGATCTCGGCCTCGACCGGCGGCACGATCATGTTCCTCTATTCGATGCTGCTCATTGCGCTGAACCGGCGTGAGCTGCCGGCCGCCATCCGCATCAGCAAGTTCAGGACGGCGACACTCGTGTGGTCTACGCTGTTGTTCGGCTCTCTTGCGATCTACACCGTTTACGATCAGGTGCAGCGATTTCTACAGTGATGAACGTTGAACCTGGAACTAGAACCTGGAACAGGAACCTGGAACCCGGAACCATATGAAGGCACTCCTACTTTCCGAATACAAGAAGCTCTCCGTTGTCGACATGCCGACGCCAGAATTTGGCGATGACGAAGTCCTCGTCCGCGTGAAAGCCTGCGGCATCTGCGGCAGCGACATCCACGGGTACGATGGATCGACCGGCCGTCGCATTCCGCCGCTCGTCATGGGGCATGAGGCCGCCGGAGTCATCGAGCGCGCGGGACGCGCCGTCGAGGGATTCAAGCCCGGAGACCGTGTCACGTTCGACTCGACGGTGTCGTGCGGCAAATGCGATTTCTGCCGCAGCGGAAACATCAATCTCTGCGACAACCGGACGGTGCTCGGCGTGTCGTGCGGCGATTACAGGCGCCACGGAGCCTTCGCCGAATATGTGTCGGTGCCGGCGCGCATTCTCTACAAGTTGCCTGACACACTTCCCTTCGAGCGGGCCGCGCTCATCGAGGCCGTGTCGATTGCGGTTCATGCCGTGAGCCGGTACGTCCCAAAGGCGGACGACACGGTTGTCGTCGTCGGCTCGGGCATGATCGGCGTGCTCGTCATACAGGTGCTGCGGGAAAAGGGCTGCCGGAGCATCGTTGCGGTAGACGTCGACGAGCAGAAACTCGCCCTCGCGAAACGTTTGGGCGCGACGCACACGCTGAATCCGAAAGAGGGCGACGTGCCGGCGGCCGTCAGGCAGCTGACGGGCGGGAAGGGCGCCGACGCGTCGTATGAAGTTGTCGGCCACTCCGACACCGTCATGACGTCGATCCGCTGCCTGCGGAAGGGCGGCACGGTCGTGCTCGTCGGGAATCTGTCTCCGCGCGTGGAACTGCCGCTGCAGGAAGTCGTGTCGCGCGAGATTTCGGTGCTGGGCTCGTGCGCCTCGAACGGCGAGATCCCGGCATGCATCGATCTGCTGGCTAGCGGCGCGGTTGACGTCGATCCGCTGGTCAGCCTCACCGCACCGCTCGAGGACGCCGCCGGATTGTTCGAACGCCTTCATGGCGGCGACAAGAGCCTCATGAAAGTCATCCTTCAACCATGAATCAGTTCGACCTGACGGGAAAAGTTGCGATTGTCACCGGCGCGAGCCGTGGGCTCGGGCAGACGTTCGCGCGCGCGCTGGCGCTCGCCGGTGCCGACCTGGTGATCACGAGCCGCACGATCGATTCGCTGAAGGCGTTCGAGCGCGAGATCGAAACGATAGGCCGGCGCGCCGTTCCTCTGGCCCTCGACGTGCGCGACGAAGGCAGTATCCGGCGCATGGTGAGCGACGCGGCGAAGGCGTATCCGCGCATCGACATCCTCGTGAACAATGCCGGCTGCAACGTGCGCAAGCCTGCCGTCGATGTCACATGGGACGACTGGAACCTGATTCTCGATACGAACCTGCGCGGCGCCTTTTTCGTCGCACAGTCGGTCGCGAGAGAGATGATCCCCCACGGCCGGGGCCGCATCATCAATATAGGTTCGGTGACGTCGGTCATGGGATACGCGGGTCTCGGCCCCTACGGCGCGAGCCGCGGCGGGATACGTCAGCTGACGATGAGCCTTGCGGCTGACTGGGGTCCGCATGGCATCACGGTGAATTGCCTGGCGCCGGGCTGGTTCAAGACCGAGCAGAACAAGGTGATGTACGAAGATCCCGAGTGGGTTGCGTATCTGATCGATCGTATTCCCATGCGGCGGCCCGGCAAGCCCAGTGATCTCGAGGGACCTGTCGTGTTTCTCGCCTCCGACGCGAGCGAATACGTAACCGGACAGACGCTGCTTGTCGATGGCGGCATTTCGACGGGCGCGACGCGGGCGCTCCCGAGGAAAGCGGCGACGGTAGAAAGTAAAAAGTAAAAAGTAAAAAGTGAGAAAGTGGAAAGTGAAAAGTAGAAAGTAGTGTCCGGCTTTAGCCGGACCGGAGGGAACGTCTTGCGAACTTTCCTCGTGTCGGCGCTGTTGTGGGCGTGCGCGCTGACGTCGCAGGCTGTTGCGCAGCAGCCCACGTCGAACGTTCTTTTTTATACGCATCCGGCGCGCGAATGGAATCAGGCGCTGCCGCTCGGCAACGGACGGCTGGGCGCGATGGTGTTCGGCAACGTGAACGCCGAGCGTATTCAGCTGAACGAAAACACGCTGTGGATGGGCGGTCCCCGCGACACCAACAATCCCGACGCGCTCGAACACCTCGCCGAAGTTCGCCGTTTGCTGTTTGCCGGGTTACCTGTCGAGGCGTATGCGGTGGCGGAGAAGTACTCGATGGGCCGCCCGTTCAGGCTCGAGTCGTACCAGACACTCGGGGATCTGCGCCTGACGTTCGAGCATGAAGGAGCGCCAACCGAATACCGGCTGGAGCTCGATATCGATTCGGCCATCGCGCGGCTCACTTACCGGCTTGGCGGCGTGCGCTACACGCGTGAAGTGTTCGTCAGCCACCCGGCTCAAGCGCTTGTCATGCGGGTTTCCGCCGACACGCCAGGCAAGATCACCGTCTCGAGCTGGATCGATCGTCAGCAGGACGCGACGACCGAGGTGCATGGCGGCGATCGATTGAACCTCGTGGGGGCTCTCGCTGCTGGCAAAGGCCTCCACTTTCTCGCCTCGGTCAAGATCGTCGCAGACGGCGGAAAGCTCGACGCATATCCCGAGCGCATCCACGCTCAAGGCGCCAACGCGATCACCTACATCCTGGCCGCGGCAACGAGCTATCGCGGCACCGATCATCGCGCCGCTGTCGAGCGCGCGCTCGCGTCGGCCGCCGCCACTCCGTACGAAAAGCTCAAGGCGGAACACCTCGCCGATCACCGGAAGTTCTTCCGCCGGGTGGAACTGACCCTCGGGGACCACGGAGGCACGGAGGCACGAGGCTCTAACCACGAAGACACGAAGACACGAAACTCATTGGCGGCGATGCCCACCGATGAGCGGCTGGAGCGGGTGCAAAAAGGGGCGGCCGATCTCGGGCTCGAGGCCTTGTATTTTCAGTTCGGGCGCTATCTGCTCATCGCCAGCAGCCGTCCTGGCGGGCTGCCCGCGAACCTCCAGGGGCTCTGGAACGACAGCATGTTCCCGCCGTGGGACAGCGACTACCACCTGAACATCAATCTGCAGATGAACTACTGGCCTGCCGAGGTGACGAATCTCGCCGAGCTCCACCAGCCGTTGTTCGACTATCTCGAGTCGCTGCGCGAGCCGGGACGAAAGACGGCCCGGATCCATTACGGCGCCCGCGGGTTCGTCGCCCATCACATATCGGACGTCTGGGGCTTCACCACGCCTGGCGATCGTCCGCGATCCGGATTGTGGCCAACCGGCGTGGCCTGGCTGACGCAGCATTTGTGGGAGCACTATCTCTTCGAACCCGACCGCGCGTTTCTGGCCAAGGCGTTTCCGGTAATGAAAGAAGCCGCGGAGTTCTTTCTCGACTACCTCGTCGAAGATCCGCGCGCTCCCGGCCGTCTGGTAAGCGGTCCGTCCGTGTCGCCCGAAAATCGCTATCGCCTGCCGAACGGTCAGGTGGGGATTCTCTCGATGGGGCCGTCGATGGATCATCAAATCATCAGCGGCCTGTTCAAGCAGGTCATCCGCGCCGGCGAGATCCTCGACCGCGATCCTGAACTGCGCACGCAGCTCGCCGCGGCGCTCGCGCGTATTCCGGCTCCGGTCATCGGCAAACACGGACAGATTCAGGAATGGGCGGACGACTACGACGAGCCGGACCCCGGGCATCGCCACATTTCACAGCTGTTTGCGTTGCATCCGAGCGATCAGATTACGGTGAACGGCACGCCGGATCTGGCGCGGGCGGCCCGGAACACGATCGAGCGCCGGCTGGCGAACGGCGGCGGCCACACGGGCTGGAGCCGCGCGTGGATCATCAACTTCTGGGCGCGCCTGCAGGATGGAGAGCAGGCCTACGCCAACTACCAGGCGTTGCTCACGAAATCGACGCTGCCGAACCTGTGGGACCTGCATCCGCCGTTTCAAATCGACGGCAACTTCGGCGGCACCGCGGGCGTTGCGGAGATGCTGCTGCAGAGCCACGACGGCGCCATCCACGTGCTGCCGGCAGTGCCGCGCGCATGGGCTGACGGAAGCTTCACCGGCCTTCGTGCCCGCGGCGCGGTCACGGTGGACGCCCGCTGGGCGGGCGGCAAACTCACCGCCGTCACCCTGCGGCCGGCGGCAAGCGGAGTGCAGAAGCTGCGGCTTCCGTCCGGGACCTCGGTCGAATCGGTTCGTTCAGGCGATGCTGCGGTGGCATTCCGCGAACACGCCGACGGAAGCACGATCGCTCTCGAGGCAGGTCGCACTTACGAAGTCCGTTTCCGCTAACTTTCAACTTTTCACTTTTTACTTTTTACTTTTCTACTTTTCACCTCTTATGCGCAAGCTTGTGACCTCCTTTGGTGCGTTGTTAGTGGCCGGGATGATGCTCGTGTCGGCGCAATCCGCGCAGCCGCAGAGCCCGCCTGTTTACGAGACCCGTTGCGCCGGCTGCCACGGTCCGGACCTGACAGGCGCGAAGGCGCCGGCGATTCTCACCTACGTCAGGTTCCACGTCGACAAGGAAATATCCGACATCATCCGCAACGGGCATCATGACGTTCCGGCGCAGATGCCCGATGCGGAACTTCGGCAGCTGCTCGCCGAGATCCGGCAGCGTGCCGGGACGAATCCGGCCATGGCGACCGGCGGATACACGGGCAGCCGTCTTCCAGGGCCGCCGCCGGAGTCGTTTCCGCCATCGGAGCCGCGTCCGGCCGCGCCTGGAATCGGCGACACCACTCCCGTGACGATCAAAATGGCCGACGGAAGCTCGCGCACGGGCATCCTGCTCGGCCAGTCGCTCACCTCGGCGGTGCTGCTCGAACGCGGCAACACGAAGTTCACGCTGCTCTCGCGCGACGGCATGACGTATCGCGAAAAACCGATCGCTCCGAAACGCGACTGGCTGTTCTACGACGGGTCGTATACCGGCAGCCGTTACAGCACGCTCGATCACATCGACAGAGGAAACGTGGATCGGCTTGCGCCCGTCTGGATGTTTCCGATGCCCGACTCCCGTCCGCAGGCCACACCGGTCGTTGCGGACGGCATCATGTACATCACTGGATGGAATCAGCTGATCGCGCTCGACGCGACAACCGGCCGGCAGCTGTGGTCCTACAGCGAGCCGCGCCACGCAGGAATCGTCAGCGAGGCGGGGATTGGCGTGAACCGCGGCGCGACGATTGCCGGCGATCGTGTCTTCATGGTCACCGATCATGCGCACGTGCTCGGGTTCAACCGATTCACCGGACAGCGCTTGTGGGAAGCGGAGATGGGCTCGTATATCGAGTCGTACAGCTCGACGTCTCCGCCGCTGCCCGTCGGTGATCTGGTGGTCGTCGGCGTGGCGGGCGGAGAGGAAGGCGCGCGCGGTTTTCTCGACGCGTACCGCGCCTCGACTGGCGAGCGGGTATGGCGTTTCTACACGATTCCGAAACGCGGAGAGCCCGGGTCTGAAACGTGGATCGGTCAGGCGCTCGAACATGGATGCGGCGCGACGTGGATGCCGGGCTCCTACGATGCCGAGCTCGATCTGATCTATTGGGCGATTGGCAATCCGTGTCCCGATTTCGCTGGCGAAGAACGCCTTGGCGACAACCTCTATACATCGAGTGTCGTTGCCCTCGAAGCGAAGACCGGCAGGCTCAAGTGGTATTACCAGTTCACACCGCACGACACCCACGACTGGGACGCGGTGCAGCCGATGGTGCTTGCCGACGAAGTGTGGGAAGGGAAGCCGCGCAAGCTGTTGTTCCACGGCGACCGCAACGGGATCTTTTATGTCCTGGATCGCGTCACCGGCCAGGTGCTCAAGACAGGAAATCTGTCCACGAAGGTGACGTGGGTCAAAGGCTTCGCCGCCGACGGCAAGCCGATCGTCGATCCTGGATCGATCGCGACGCCCGAAGGGATCGCCGCCTGCCCGGGCGGCGGAGGCGGGGCGAATTTTCACGCCGCGTCGTACAACCCGATCACGCGGCTGTTTTACGTGCGAGTTGGCGATACCTGTCAGGTGTACACATCACATCACGACCCGCTCGGTGCGAGAGGAAACCGCTGGTTCGGCGGCGGCACCGCATCCGAGAACGCGCGCGCGGCACTCGCCGAGCTGCAGAAGGGTTATGCAACCGGACAATACATCCGGGCGATGGATCCGTTCGGCGCCAGAAAAGTTTGGGACATCCCCAACCCGGGCGGAGAGCCCGGCGTCCTTTCAACCGCGTCCGGACTGGTATTCCTGCCTGGCGACGGCGGCCTGCTGGTGCTCGACGGAAAAACGGGCCGGCTGCTTCACCATGTGAATCTCGGCCACATTTCCGCGGCCGGTCCGATGACCTACATGGTTGGCGGCAAGCAATACATCGCGCTTCATGGAATGGAGATGCTTGCGGTCTACGCGGTTCATTAGTCCTGTACGGCCGCGATCTTGCGTAAGCACCTGTACAGGAGAGTGAAGCTATGAAAATTCGCGATGTGATGACTCCAAATCCCCGCACGGTGTCGCCGGACGATACGATCCAGGCCGCCGCGCGTGTCATGCAATCGGAAGATACGGGCGCGGTTCCGGTCGTCGACAACGGTCGTGTCCTCGCGATGGTCACCGATCGCGATATCGTCGTGCGCGTGGTTGCCGAGGGCGGCTCGCTGAGCAGCCCGGTGCGCTCGATAGCGACCGACGGCGTCGTCTGCGCAGAGCCGGAGATGTCGACGCGCGAAGCCAGCGACCTGATGAGCGAATATCAGGTGCGCCGTCTTCCGGTCGTGGAAAACGATCGCCTCGTCGGCATCGTCTCGATTGGCGACCTCGCGGTCAAGGAAGGCAAAGACAGCCGGACCGGCGATACCCTGCAGAGCATCTCGGAAGGGGTGAAGGAGAAGATCTGATAGGGGTGAGGGGGATGAAGGGCAAGGGGCGAGGGGCAAGGGGTAATTACCCCTCGCCCCTTACCCCTTACCCCTTTCCTGCGTCAGGGCCGTCAGTACCACCTTCAGGCAGTCGTCCTCTTTGTCGTTGAACATGCTGTAAGCGGTCGGCGCCTCGTCCAGCGTCATGCGATGCGTCACGACGAAGCTTGGGTCGATCTGTCCGTCTCTAATCCGCTTCAGCAAGGGCCGCATGTAGCGGTGCACATGTGTCTGACCCGAGCGAATGGTCAGGGCGCGATTGACCACGGCGCCGATCGGAAATTTGTCGATGAAGCCGCCATACACGCCGGCGACAGAGACCGTGCCGCCGCTGCGGCACGAAAGGATCGCCTGCCTTAACGCGACGGGGCGGTCGGTTTCGAGCATCAACGTCGTTTTCACCGTGTCGTAGGCTCCCGCTACGCCTGGTGCATGCCCTTCCATGCCGACGGCATCGATGCAGGCGTCGGGTCCGCGGCCGCCGGTGAGGGTGTCGAGCGCTTCCCGGACGTCCACTTCCTCGTAGTTGATGATGTCTGTCGCCCCCGCCCGGTCGCGGGCCAATTGGAGTCGATACGGGAACCGATCGATGGCGACGACCCGCTCCGCGCCGAGCAGGTAGGCGCTCGCAATCGCAAATTGCCCCACGGGGCCGCAACCCCACACAGCGACGACATCGCCGGGTTGAATCTCACAGGCCTCCGCCGCCATGTAGCCGGTCGGAAAGATATCGGACAGGAAGAGCACCTGCTCATCGGTCAATTCTTCTGGCACCTTGAGCGGACCTACGTCGGCGAACGGCACGCGGGCGTATTCCGCCTGCCCACCTGCATAGCCTCCGAGCATGTGGGAGTAGCCGAAAATCCCGCAGGGTGAATATCCCCACATCTTTTCCGCCATCCATGCGTTCGGATTCGAGTTCTCGCACAGAGAAAAATTTTCGCGATCGCATTGCTCGCAGTGGCCGCAGGCGATAGGGAAGGGAACGACGACGCGATCGCCGATTGCCAGGTTGTCTACGCCACGACCGACGTCGACGACTTCGCCCATGAACTCGTGGCCGAGCACATCGCCGCGTTTCATGGACGGGATGAACCCGTTGTAAAGATGAAGATCCGATCCGCACACAGCCGTGCTCGTGATGCGAACGATCGCATCTCGCGGATTGATGATCGTCGGTTCGGGGACGTCTTCGACCCGCACAGACTTCGTCCCCTGCCAGGTGTTGGCTCTCATCGCCGCACCTCCGTCACATCCCCGGTCGAGCCCGCTTCGCGGCGCGGCTGTGGTTGCCCAAGACCCGGGCCGTCGGATACGGCGATTTCGCCAGCCTCGACCATCTGCTTGAACCGCCGCAGCTCTTCACGAAGCGAGCTCTTGCTGCAGCGTCCTGCCAGATGTACCTCGGTTCCGCGAGCGCCCGGCGCGAGCTCGAAGCGGACCGCGTAATCGCTCACGAGCGGCGATCGTCCCGACGCGCACCACTCGATCCACGCGGCTTCCGCGTCTTCAATCGTCGCCTTGACCGTCGTGGCCTGCTCGTTCAACGCAGACCTGCCCCATGATTCGCTGGCGTTGCCGGCCCGGCTTGCAGCCAACAAGTCCAGTGCGGTGACGCCGAGCATTGCCATCGCTGCCCGCAATACGGGCGCGCGCGCGGTGCCCTCGTCGGACGCGGCGGCACCGAGCGATACCAGGTCGACCGCGTCGCCACCCACCCGCGACCAAAGCCACTTGGCGTCGTGGGGATCGGCGAGTATGCCGATACCGCTGGCCAATTTCCGAGCGCCGTACGCTCGAAGAACGTTCAACGTTCTGTCATCTGCTGGAACGCCAATCAACCTGGCGACACGGCGCGGCGCCATGAGCTCGGCCGCACCGAGTGCGATGCTGAAACATCCGAGCGCGAGGGACAGCGCCTCTGTCGATGCCCGATCGCGTGGAAAGTAATGAGACTGCATAGGAACCCTCCTTGTCTCTGTCCGGTTTGATGCGGACGGGGTTGGATTTAACGATCCCAATTCGTAGTGCAATGACCGATCCGGCATGGCGATCAGACCCTCGCGCCTGCCGTCTTTTTTTTGGCTTGACGTGTTATTTCTTTAGCAGTAGTGTTAAAAAAATAACATGACTCCCAAATCCGGAAACGACCAGGCGGTCCTCACGCGCCGCGAGCGGCAAATCATGGACATCCTCTACAAACGCGGGCGCGCGACCGCCAACGAGGTGATGCAGGATCTGTCCGGCGACCCGCACTATTCGACGGTCCGCACGCAGCTGCGCATCCTCGAGGAAAAAGGACACATCGCGCATGAAGAAGAAGGATTGCGCTACGTGTACATGCCTGCGGTTCCCCGGCGCGCGGCGCGAAAATCCGCCCTTCGGCATCTCGTCGACACGTTTTTCGATGGCTCCGCTGAGCAGGTCGTTGCTGCCGTGCTGGGCGGCGAAGGCGCGAAGTTATCGGACGAGGAACTGGATCGCATCGGTGAACTGATTGAGAAAGCCAAGAAGGAAGGCAGCCGATGAAAATGTCATTAATCATCGTGGCCACGTTCGCCCTCGCGCTGGTGATGCGGAAGCGCTCTGCGGCACTCCGGCATTGGGTGCTGGCAGTAGGTGTTGCATGCGCCGCGGCCACGCCGCTTCTTGGCGCGCTCGTCCCGTCGTGGAGCGTGCCATTTGCGAGGCCAGCGGCATTCGATCGATACGAGACGCTGTCTGAGCCCGCGGTTTCGCCCACGGAGCCGCGCAGACAGCTGGTTCCGAACCCGAACATGAGAGCCGCGACGTCGCGTGCGCCTTCGGATTCACGGTGGAGCCGGCTCGATGTGCTTGCCACGCTCGACATGATGTGGCTCGCTGGCGCGCTGACCGGATTGGCAGTGCTCCTCATCGGTCTTCTTCGACTATCGTGGCTGGCCTCACGTGCGCGGGAGATCACCGCTGGCCGCTGGCGCGATCTTGCAGACGAGATTGCCCGCGAGTACAGCCTGCGGCGTCCTGTAACCCTTCTGCAGAGCGATCATGCGTCGCTGCTCGTCACGTGGGGCCTCGTTCGGCCCAGAGTGATCCTTCCCGCCGACGCCGGCGGCTGGTCGGAAGCGCGCGCCCGCGTCGTCCTGTCGCACGAACTTGCGCACATTCATCGAGGCGACTGGATCGTGCAGCTGTCGGCCGAGCTGCTGCGCGCTTTCTACTGGTTCAATCCGCTGCTGTGGATCGCCTGCAGGCGGCTGCGCCTCGAGAGCGAACACGCGTGTGATGACGAAGTGATGCGCCGTGGTGTGCCTGGTACGGACTACGCCACGCAGCTCATCGATCTCGCCCGCGCGCTGAACGCGCGCCGGCACGCCTGGCTTCCCGCGCCCGCAATGGCGCGGCCATCGAGTCTTGAAAGGAGAGTTCGAGCCATGTTGAACGAACAGCGCGATCGACAGTCCATCAGCCGGGCCACTCGTATCGGAGTTTTGGTAGCGCTGCTTGCCGCGGCAACGGCGGTGGCTGCGGCGCAAAACGGGTTTGCGAGCCTCACCGGTCGAGCGAGCGACGAGCACGGGCGCGGTGTCCAGGGCGTCACCGTGACGCTTGCGAACGAAGCGCGTCAGTCGAAATACGAAGTGAAGTCGAGCGCCGACGGAAATTTCGAGTTCGTCGGGTTGCCCGCCGGCGATTATGTCCTTGGCGCGCAGGCGATCGGGTTTCAGGACGTGAAGGACGCGGTGTCGATAGCCGGCAAGAACCTTCAAAGGAACGTGTCGCTCAAGATCGGCAAATTGCAGGAGACGGTCACGCTGAAATTCGCTCCCGACAGCGAGCAGGATCAGCCGGTCCGCGACACACCCAATGTCGGAAAGGGAATCATCCCGACTAAAAAGGAATGTGTGGCGGTACCTGAAGGAGGACGCATCGTGCCTCCACGCAAGATTCGCGATGCCTCGCCGTACTACCCGTCATCGCTGCGCGGCACATGGACCGAGGGAACGGTTCAGATGGAAGCGCTCATTGGTGTCGATGGTCATGTGGCAGACGTCAGGCTGATCGGCGACGCTCAGCCGGACTTTGCACAATCGGCCGTTGCGGCCGTACGCGAGTGGAGATACACCGAGACGATGCTGAACTGCACGCCGGTGGAGGTGACGATGACCGTGACCGTCAACTTCCGGCGCGCTCCGGCAACAACGCCGCCCGCACCGCAGCCGTAGTACATATCTGTGCGGCGTGTGCCAGTCGCTCATACAAGTAGCCATCGGATACCAGCCACACGACTATCGGCTAGTGGCTACTGGCTACGGTAGTTTTGCCGCCGCGCTCTCTTCGTAGCGCTCCGTCAGCCGGTGCTCGGGCTTCGCTTTCAGATAGGCCTCGACGCGCTCACGGCGCGTGAAGGCTTCCGCCATGAAGGCAAAAGCCTCGGCGATCCGCTCGTCCGGCTGTGCACAGCTCAGCCGCAGGAAACCCCGCCCGGCCTCGCCGAAACATTCACCTCCCAGGCATGCGACGCCGCGCTTGTCGTCGGCACCTTCGAGCAGATACAACGCCAGCCCGTGTGACGTGATACCAAGCCGGTTGCAGACCGCCGCGACCGACGGGAACACGTAGAACGTGCCGCCGGGCATGAGGCAGGATACGCCGTCGATCTTGTTCATGCCTGCCACGAGCAGCTCGACCTTCTTCTGGAATTCCTTCATCTTTGCGTCGCGGTAGGGCAGCTCTTCGCGCATGGCGGCGACGCCGGCCATCTGGGTAAACGGAGGCACGCAGGACAGCGCGCTATTGGTCAGCTTGCCGAACACGTCGATGATCGCCGGGCTGCTGACCGCAAAGCCGAGCCGCCATCCGCTCATGCTGAATGACTTGCTGAACGTGTAGGCCGCAACCGTCTGCTCGAGCATGCCCGGCAGCTCGAGCAGCGAGTGATGCCTCCCGCGCCAGACCATCCGGTCGTACGGCTCGTCGCTGAACACCGCGACGTCTTTGCCGCGCACGGCGTCGGCGAGCGCCGCGAGATCGTCGAACGTCGCCACACCGCCGGTGGGATTGTGCGGACTGTTCAGGAAGATCCCCCGCGGCGACTTGTCGGTCGAAAGGAACCTGCGCACGTCGTCGATGTTCGGGCGGAAGTCGTTCGACGCTTTCAGCTCCGAGAGCACGACCCGCGCGTTGCGGCGGAAGATATTCGGCGGATACGTCGGGAAGTGCGGGCTGAACACCAGCACGCCATCACCAGGGTTGAGGAACGCTTCGCAGAACAGCTGCTCGAAGTTCTTGGCGCCCGGGCCGGCCACGACATTTTCGCCGGTGACCGACAGGCTGTACTCGCGGTTGACGTATTCAGCCGCCGCGGTGCGGAACTCCATGATGCCGAGCGACGGACCGTACCGGCTGTGGCCGTCGCGGATCGCCTGCACACCCGCTTCGATGGCACGGGGCGGAGTGGAGAAAGGGCTATCGCCGATTTCGAGCTCGACGACGTCCTTGCCGGCGGCCATGAGACGCTTGGCGATGGCGAGCACGCTGAACGCACTTTCGACGCCGACAGACGAGGCAAACTGACTGAACTGTACAGACATGGAGCGGACATGATATCGCGGCGCTTGATATGCGGTCCACCCTCACGCCGCCTGGCACTTCGTGTAGCCTATAGACATGAGATTTACATCCATCGCTCTCATGACGATCGCTGTGTTGGTTCCGGTGGGGACATCCGCTCAGCAGGTGACGAAAGAGACGCGCGAGGGCATCAAGAACTTCGCGCGCCTGGAAACGACTGTGGCCTGCGCCGGGGCCATCACCGCCGATGCGATGCCCGAGATCAAGAAGATGGGCTTCGTCTCAGTCATCAACCTTCGCGAGGCGCAGGAGCCCGGCGCCGACGTCGAAAAGCACCGAGCGGCGGCAGAGGCGGCGGGCCTCCGCTACTACCACGTGCCCTTCAACGGCGCGAAGCCCGATCCCAAGGCGGCGGACGCGTTCGTGAAGGTGATTTCGTCGAACGAGGCCGCACCCGCGTTCATCCACTGCGCCAGTGCCAACCGTGCGTCGGCGATGTGGCTGATCAAGCGGATCGTCGTCGACAAGTGGGAGGTCGAACGCGCCGAAGCCGAAGCCGAACAACTCGGGCTGACGAACCCTGCGCTGAAGCAGTGGGCGATTGAATACGCGCGGCCGGATCGATAGACGGACACAAAGGGGTAAAGGGCAAGGAGTAAGGGGAATTACACTTCCCCTGACCCCTCGCCCCTTTGCACCCCTCGCCCCTTTCAATTTTCACACTCTGTATCGTGATGGGCTTCAGCGGACGGTCGCCAGGCTTGCTGGTGGGCGTCTTGCCGATCTTTTCCACCACGTCCATCCCCTCAACCACTTCGCCGAAGATGCTGTGCTTGTTGTCGAGCCACGGCGTCGGCGCGAGCGTGATGAAAAACTGGCTGCCGTTGGTGTTCGGACCGGCATTGGCCATCGAGAGCAGCCCGCCTTTCGTGTGGCGGAGCTTGGGGCTGAACTCGTCGGCGAACTTGTAGCCCGGGCCGCCTGTTCCGGTACCGAGCGGATCGCCGCCCTGGATCATGAACCCCTCGATGACGCGGTGAAAGATGAGGCCGTCGAAAAACGGCCGCTTCGATTTCTGCCCCGTCTTCGGGTCCGTGAATTCCTTCGTGCCTTCCGCCAGGCCCGCGAAATTGGCGACGGTGTTCGGTACGTCGCTGTCGAACAAACGGACCTTGAAGTTGCCTTCAGTCGTCGTAAAGAGTGCATGCATCCACACATCATAGCCATAATGGTTTCAGGGACGCCATGATTCCGTTTTCGGTACTCGATCTGTCGCCGATCGTGGAAGGCGGCGACGCCAGCCAGGCGTTGCGCAACACGATCGATCTCGCGGGGCACGCCGAAGCGTGGGGGTATTTCCGCTACTGGCTCGCCGAGCACCACAACATTCCGTCGGTCGCCAGCGCGGCAACGGCAGTCGTGATCGGCGCGGTCGCCGATCACACGTCGAGGATTCGGGTGGGCGCAGGCGGCATCATGCTTCCGAACCATCCGCCGCTCGTCATCGCGGAGCAGTTCGGCACGCTCGCCGCGCTTTTTCCAGGCCGCATCGACCTTGCGCTCGGCCGCGCTCCGGGATCCGATCAGATGACGGCCCGCGCGCTGCGGCGCAGCCCGGCTGCCGGCGATACGTTTCCGGCCGATGTGCTCGAGCTCATCAGTTACTTCAAGAAGTTGCCGGGCCAGCGGGTGAGAGCGATTCCCGGAGAAGGGCTCGACGTGCCGATCTGGATACTCGGCTCGAGCCTTTTCGGCGCGCAGTTCGCCGCCGAGCTTGGACTGCCGTACGGATTCGCCTCCCATTTCGCACCCGCGTTGATGCACGACGCCATAACGCTTTACCGGAACCGGTTCCGCCCGTCGGCTCAGTTCGCGCGTCCTCACGTGATGCTCGGCGTGAACGTCGTTGCGGCTGAGACCACCGAAGAGGCCAGGCGGCTCTTCACCTCCCATCAGCAGGCGTTCATCAACCTGCGGCGAGGGACACCTGGACCGCTCCCACCGCCGGACACGAAGGCCATCGAGGCGCTCTCGCCGCACGAGCGGTGGGAGCTGGATCAGACGCTGTCGGCGTCGATTGTCGGATCATTCGGCGAAGTACGGAGCGGGCTGGAAGCGTTCATCGGTAAGACAGCAGCCGATGAGGTGATCGTCGTCGCGCAAATCCACGATCACGCGGCGCGCCTGCGGTCGTATGAATTGACGGCCAACGTCCGCGAGTCTCTGGCAACACGGACGGCCTGATGCGCTAAGATCGCCCGCCGGAGGGCGTGATGCTCGACCGACGCGCGTTTCTTCTCAGCGGACTTGCCATGTATGCGGCCTCGTCGCGAGGTCTGCTCTCCGCGGCGCGGCCGCTCCAGAATCCCAAGCTGTCGACAACGCCGTTTACCCTGGGCGTCTGCTCAGGCGATCCAACGCCTGATGGCATCGTGTTGTGGACCCGGCTTGCCCTCGACCCGCTCAACGGCGGGGGCATGCCGCCGCGGCGGATCGAGGTGCAGTGGCAGATCGCATCGGACGATCGGCTCGCGCACGTCGTCCGGTCGGGCAGGACGTTCGCAATGCCGGAGTGGGGACATTCCGTTCACGTCGAGGTGTCCGGCCTCGAGCCGCATCGTTGGTACTGGTATCAATTCCGCGTCGGCAACGAGCTCAGTCCCGTGGGCCGTACTCGAACGTTTCCGCGCGAGCAGTCGCCGGTGGATCGCCTTCGATTTGCGATTGCGTCGTGCCAGCATTACGAAAACGGTCTGTTTACCGCCTACAAACACATGACCGACGAAGATCTCGACTTCGTCATGCACCTGGGCGACTACATCTACGAAAATCCCGGGCGCGATGACTTCGTCCGCAAACATGTCGGCGGCGAATTGATGACGGTCGACGACTACCGCAACCGTTACGCGCAATACCGCGGCGATCCCGCGCTTCAGGCGGTCCACGCGCTGTTTCCATTCCTCGTTGTCTGGGACGATCACGAAGTCGACAACAACTACGCAGGGCTTTATCAGGAAGCCGGCGCGCCCGTGGAGCAGTTCGCGTTGCGCCGGGCGGCCGGTTACAGGGCTTTCTACGAGCACATGCCGCTGCGCAGAAGCTCCATCCCGCGGGGCGCGCTGCTGCAGCTCTATCGGCCGTTCACCTACGGCACGCTCGCGAGCTTCTCGATGCTCGATACGCGGCAGTACCGCACCGATCAACCCTGCGGCGACAACGTGCAGCTTGTCTGTCCCGCGGTAGACGATCCCCGTGCGACGCTGCTCGGGGCGCCCCAGGAAAAGTGGCTTATCGATCGCCTCACCCGTTCGCGCGCCGGATGGAACCTGCTTGCTCAGCAGATTCCGATGGCAAAGCTGGATCGATTTCCGGGCCCCGAGCGCAGATATTCGATGGACAAGTGGGATGGATACGAGCAGAGCCGTGTGCGAATGCTGCGATTTCTCGGCGAACGGAAGCCGTCGAATCCCGTCACGCTCGCGGGCGACGTTCACAACAACTGGGTCAACGATATTCGGCTGAACGTGGAGGACGAGAAGAGTCCGATTGTGGCGTCGGAGTTCGTCGGCACATCCATCACGTCGGCCGGCGACGGCTCGGACATGTCGCCGCTCATGAAAGCGATGGTGTCGGAAAATCCGTGTGTCCGCTTCGCCAACGATCAGCGAGGTTACGTGCGCTTCGATTTGAAACCGAAAGAGCTCCGCGCCGACTTCCGGGTCGTTGAATTTGTCAGCCGCCCTGACGCTCCCGTCAGGACCCGGGCGTCCTTTGTCGTCGAAGACGGACACCCCGGCGCCAAGCCAGCGTAGCGGCTACAGAAGGGCTGTCACGATCCGTTCCCACTCCTCTTCGAGGGTGTCATGCGGAGTCGGCTGGCCAGCCTTGCGGTACCAATAGCCGGCATTCCCCAGGTCGCCTTCTTTTCTGTGCAGATGGGCGTGTATCCACGATCCGGTCGGGTCATGCAGATCCTGGGCGATGGAGTGGGCCTCGTTCCAGTTGCCTCGGGCGTCCTCCCAGAGCGCTCGTAACCCCTGAGACAGTCCCTCAGGGAGCTCATTTTTACTCACTGAGAAGCGAAATTCCTCGATGGTCATTTGTATACCCGCCGGTCATTCTTACATGCATGTATTGGCCGCCCGGCGGTCTTTCCCTCATGTAGGTGATCCGTTCCGGCACTTACGGCCATTCAGTCACGTCAGGTTGTAGCAAAGGCGTACACAAATCACGGCACCACGCTTGCTATCTCCATAGGCAGGAGAACTTATGCGAGCGATCACCCGTTGGTTATTGCTGTCGATCATGATCCTGACGCCGGTTGCAGCGTCGGCGCAGGACCAGGGCGACTCGAATTTTTTCTGGGACGTCACAAAGGCCGTTGTCTTCGATCCGACGACTTACGCGCCAGCGACGCTGGCGTACACGTCCATGAAGATGGACTGGAACTCGTCACAGCCGCTGTTTCGAAACGGCTGGGTCGAACAAAACCATCGCTTTACGGTGAGCGGACGCCCGAACGACATGCCGGTGAGCTACCCGGAAGGGAACAGGCAAATCAGGCGGATGGCCCTGCTGCATCTGCAGGAATCCATCATCAACAATGCTGCGACGAACATCTTCGAACGGGTACTCTCCGAGAAATACCCGCAGCACCGAAAGATGTTCAAGGTGCTGAGCTGGGTGGAGCGGATCGCATTCGCCTCGTACGTGTCGTATATGGTTTCCGCGAATCACTTCGAGCAGGCCGAGCGCAACCGGCAGCTCGCGGTGCAGTACGGATATCGGTAGGAAAAAAACAGGAGAACGGGAGAAAAGGAGAATTAATTTTCAAGAAACTCCCGTTCTCTCCTTCTCCTGTTTTGTTTTACCTCCGGAAGATCCGCCTTCTTATCTTTTCATCCATCACCCCGAAGACCATCGTCCCTCCCAGGTACACAGCCCCGAAAGGCCCGAGGATGAGCGCGGCATTTGCGATCGGGTGAAGCGGCGGCAATGCGAGCTTTACGGCCCAGGCGACGGCCGCAGCAATCGCGGCCGCCGACCACAGGCGGACGCTCAGCGCGACCGGAACACCGGTGTGGCCGATGCGCGTGTTGAGCCGTCGCCGCAGCAGTATCAGCTCGACCCAGCCGCCGAGGCTGGCGGCGAAGGTCAATCCGACGGTTCCCCACAATGGATCGATGCCGAGGCGTGGAGGCAGGACGATCGCGGCGATGTAACCCAGCGCCGTGGCGATGGCAACGTGCACCATCGCGTAGCGCAATGGTGTGCGCGTATCGCGCAGGGCGTAGTAGCTCGACGAGTACAGGCGGCCCAGCGTTGTCGCCAGCAGGCCGATTGATGATCCCGCCAGAATCGCCCACACGTATACCGCGTCGCGATAGGTGAAGCGTCCCGTTTGAAACAGCGCCGCGGCGACGACGTCACCCAGCGCGAAGAATGCCATCGCGGACGGAACGACAAAAAATGCGATCTGTTTCAGTCCCGTGTTGACGCGCTCGCGCACGACATCGAGCGCCTCGAGGCTCGCAGCACCCGACATCGCGGGCAGAGCCGCGGCTGACACCGAGAGGCCGAACAAGCTGACGGGCAGCGTATACAGCAACTGCGCGCTGGCGAGGCCCGTGACCGCCCCGGTCGGAAGCAGGCTTGCGATCATCTCGTCGATATACGCGCTGATCTGCACGACACCGCGGCTGACGAAAACAGGCGCGAAGTTCGCCACGATTGTCCGCACGTGGCTCGACCATTCGAGGCGCGGTCTGAGGCCCGGAACCAGCCGCAGGACCGACGGCAGTTGCACCAGCATCTGCAGCGTGCTGCCTGCGACCGCGCCCCACGCCAGGACGATGGCCAGCCGGGGAAGCGTCGTGACGCCGCCCCACCAGAGCAGCGTCACGATCATCGACACGTTCCAGATGACCGGCGCGAGGTAGGAGAGCAGAAAGCGGCGATGGCTGTTGAGAATACCCAGGCACCACGCCGAGAGCACGAGCAGTCCGGCGCCGGGGAAGAGGATGCGCACGATCGAAATCGTGAGGTCCCGTTTCTCGCCGCGGAATCCCGGCGCGATGAGCGCGACAAGAAGCGGCGTAGCGGCCACTCCCGCGGCCACGAGCACAGCTGTAACGGCGGCGAGCAGCGCGAACACAGCGCCGGCGAGCTTTTCAGCCTGCTGCCGCTCGTCGCGCGCGACGAGCGATGCGTAGACAGGAATGAACGACGCGGAAAGCGCGCCTTCACCGAACAGGTTCTGCAGGAAATTCGGGATGCGGAACGCCGCCATGAACGCGTCGGCGGAGTCCGATTGCAGCCCGAAGTAATGCGCGAAGACGCGCTGGCGGATGAATCCGGTGAGACGGCTGCAGAATATGCCCAGCGCAACCAGGGCAGAGGAGCGATCCACGCCCGTTGATGATACGGGAAATGGGAAGGAAGAATTGGCAGATTGGAAGATTGGTGGATTGGAAGATTAGCGAAATCTCAATCTATCAATCTTCCAATCTGCCAATAGTGCGTTAGAACCTAAAACCCGCTCGGTTAGCGGTAATTTCCGAATTGGAGCGCGATGCCGAAATCATGGTCGCGCAGCACGCGGATGACTTCCTGCAGCTCGTCCTTGGAGGCCGATGAGATCCGCAGCTGATCTCCCTGGATGCTCGCCTGTACTTTTTTCAGCTTCTGATCCTTGAGGTACTTCATGATGTCGCGCGCGGCATCCCCGGGAATGCCCTGTTGCAGGGTGATGACCCGCCGCACGCTCGCGCCGGCCGCGGCTTCGATGTCGCCGAGCTTCAGGTTTTTGATCGGCACGTTGCGGCGGACCATGCGCGTCTGCAGGATGTCCCAGACGGCGTTGATCTTCATCTGGTCTTCCGCGGCGAGCGTGAGGGTATTGTCGGTCTTGTTGAAGTCGATTGAGGCGGTTGATCCCTTGAAATCGTAGCGCTGGGCGATTTCCTTGCGCGCCTGGTTGATGGCGTTGTCTACCTCCTGGAGATCGACAGTGGAGGTGACATCGAAAGAGGAGACTGCGGCCATCGCGTAATCGTACTATAACGGCCGACGACAGAAGGGCCGTGTATCTACTGGTTGTCCTTCACTATCTCCTGCGCTATCGCTCTCATTTCGCTCTCGCGGGGCTTCAGACACGTGGTTCCGCAACCAACGACGTAGATCATTCGCGAGACCTTGCGATTGGACTTGACATTGTTAGACAGTTAGCTAAATATCAACTCGTGAACCGCGTGTTCAAGGCGCTGTCCGATCCGACCCGCCGTCGTGTGTTGCAACTGCTCCGCGAGCGGCCGATGCTGGCGGGCGAGTTGTCAGAGCAGTTCCCCGTCTCGAAGCCCACCATGTCGGCCCATTTCTCGGTGCTACAGGAAGCCGGCCTCATCGAGGCAGAGAAGAACGGTCGGACAATCGTCTATCGCCTGAAGATGTCGGTGCTCGAAGAGGCCTTGCTCGGTTTCGCCCAGACCCTCGGATGGGACATCAAGGCGAACGGCGCGACCCGGCCTACCGGCCGCCGGGGCGGCACACAGAGAACTGTCAAAGGAGAAGTATGACCACTGCTCTCCCCTCGGTCTCACGCTATCTCGCGCCATTGCTCCTGGCTCTCGGCGCTGTGCTGGCCGCGGCGAATTGGTATCTGGAGCCCGAACGCATCAGGAGCTGGACGGCCGCGTTGCTCGTGCTCGCGGGGATGGGGTTCATCTTATGGGTCCGGCTGCGCCATGCCTCTACTGCGGCCGCTCCGCGTCGTACGGCCGACGCCATCCGAGACGGCATCATCTTCGCCGCCCTCATGCTGGCGGTCTCGCTGAGCATCAAACTGGTCCAGGCGCTTGGTGCTGCCGGCGACAGCGACCTCTCGCAACGTCTGACGATGGTCATCCTGGGGGGCTTCTTCATGTTCACCGGGAACGCCATGCCGAAGATGCTGACGCCGTTGTCAGTCATGCAATGTAATGGCGCGAAGACGCAGGCATTTCAGCGATTCGCCGGGTGGACATTTGTGCTGTCCGGTCTGGCGTTTGCGACCGCCTGGCTGGTGTTGCCATCCGACATCGCGAAGCCTGTCTCGGTCACGTTCATCGTCGCCGCCGGGCTCGCCGTCATGGCGCAGGGCGTCCGGCTTCGGCGGATCCCTCGTTCGAGCTAACTAACTCAACACACAATTTTTCGGCACTCGGGACGGGTCGCGGCACAATGCTGCTTCTTCATCTCGTCTCGTCGCGTCTCTTTGGTCATCGCGCCGGGAATGCTAAGAGAACTGCACGAGATCATAGGAGCCGGTATCTTCAATCTCTTTCCGGTCGTATTCGTACCTATAATCGGCGTAGCCGCCGGCGCGCCCGCGAACGTATCACGCAATTAGCAGCGAGCCAGGCCGGCACTCCCCCTATTAGTGGTAGCAGGCAGCGAAAGGCTGCTTAGACAAGCAGGTGTGCGATGGCAGACGCAGGTGAAGGACTTATCGACGCGCAGAACCGTATTCAGGAGCGCATGGACGAACGGGAAGAGGAACGGGCTCGCCGCGCGAGCCGCCACGTGGATTACGACCCCGAACAGCTCAGGCGCGCGGAATCGCTGCGACTGGCCCACACCGAGCTGAGCCGCCAGCTCGAAACCACAACCCATACTGCACGACGCCAGCAGCTCAACAACGCGCTGGCCGAGCTCGATCGCCAGCTGAAGGCGCTCGCGCCGCGCTCGCACTAGGCATCGCCGACAGTCCGCGTCTCCGAATTCGAATCAGGGGTCGGGTGTAATTTTCGGGTCCGCTCGAAAATCACACCCGACCCCCATTTTCCGTGGGCGTCGTCCGCCCGTTCCGTCTGATTCCATACGACGAGCCTTGTTGTGTGAACCCCCCGATTTCGATAGCATGAGCTGGTCGCTTGAGAAAACCTTCACAAGCGTAGTTCGCGCAGCGGCGCGGGGCGTAGGGGCCCCGCAAGCGAAGCGAACTGGAGCGGGGCGAGGGGCCCCCGCGACTAATGATAGACAACTGGCTGTTAATCCTGATGTTGACGCTCGCCGCGATTTCGTTCGGCGGCGTTTCGGTGGCGCTCGGCAGGCTCCTGGGTCCGAAAAATCCCACCCCTGAAAAACTGGCTCCCTACGAATGCGGCATGCCCGCCGTCGGAGACGCCCGCGAACGGCAGTCGATCCGGTTCTACCTGATCGCCATGATCTTTCTGCTGTTCGACATCGAAGTCGCGTTCCTTTATCCGTGGGCACTCGCGCTCCGCTCGCTGGGCTGGAGCGGGTACCTGCAGGTCGTCCTGTTCACCCTCGTGTTGTCCGCGGGCTACGTCTATGTCTGGAAGAAAGGTGCGCTGGATTGGACTCAAACCTAGATCGTCCATCGTCGATCGGCGATCGTCCATCTTCGGGCGGCCCGATCATTCATCGTCCACCATCGGGCATCGTAAGCGGCCAGCAGGCGCTCGATGAGCTGCCGCTGCTGACGACCACTGTGGAGAAGATGGTGCAGTGGGCGCGCCGGTCGTCCATCTGGCCGGTCACGTTTGGCCTGGCGTGCTGCGCCATCGAGATGATGGCCATGAGCTGCTCGCGGTTCGACATTGCCAGGTTCGGTGCGGAGGTGTTCCGCGGCTCGCCGCGGCAATCCGACCTGATGATTGTCGCGGGGCGGCTGTCGCGAAAGATGGCGCCCGCGCTGCGCCGTGTGTACGACCAGATGCCCGAGCCGAAGTGGGTCATTTCAATGGGCGCATGCGCATCGGTCGGCGGCGTGTTCGACAATTACGCCATCGTTCAGGGCGTGGATCAAATCGTCCCCGTGGACGTGTTCGTCCCCGGATGCCCGCCGCGTCCCGAATCGCTCATCTACGGCATCGTTCAGCTGCAGAAGAAGATCGAGAGCCAGCGCGCATGATGGAAGTGCTGCGCGCGGCGCTGCCGGATGTCCCGGTCGAAGAGGTGGTGTCGAACGACCAGCCGACTATCCGGGTTGCCGCCTCGCAACTGGTCGAGGTGTGCCGGACCCTGCGGAACGCCCCTGGCCTCCAGTACATCCTGCTTGCCGACATCACCGCGGTGGACTGGTGGCCTCGCGAGCCGCGTTACGAGGTGGTCTATCACCTGTCCTCGCTGACAAGCCGGCTTCGGGTGAAAGTTCTCCTCGAGGGCAACTCGGCGAGGCTGCCAACCGTGCAGAGCGTGTGGTCCGGCGCGGGGTGGCTGGAGCGTGAGACGTGGGACATGTTCGGCATCGTGTTCGAAGACCACGGCGATCTTCGGCGCCTGCTGATGCCGGAGGATTGGGAAGGGTATCCCCTCCGAAAGGATTTTCCTGTTCAAGTCCGCCTGCGGCCCAGAGCTGACCAGCCGCTTCAGGTGACCGAGGAGGAGTTTCGCGCCAACCTGGCGCGCGACAAGGCCGCACGCGGGGATGCGCCCGGAAAATCCGGATTTTGATGAGCGTCGGTCTCGAGCAGTCGGTCCGGGACGCGCTGCGCGAAACCGCCCGGCTCCACGAGCAGGCGGCGCGCGAAACGGTTGAGGCGGTGATTGCCGCTGCGGATGTGTTGCAGGCGGCGTTTCGGAATGGAGCGAAGGTGTTGATTTTCGGCAACGGCGGCAGTGCCGCGGACGCACAGCACATGGCGTGCGAGCTCGTCGGCCGCTTCCTGCGCGAGCGCGAGGCCCTTGCGGCGATCGCGTTGACGACCGACAGCAGCGCGACCACGGCGATCGCCAACGACTATGGGTTCGAGCGCGTGTTCGCGCGGCAGATCGAGGCGCTCGGGCGTGCCGGAGACGTAGCTGTCGCGATTTCGACGAGCGGTACATCGCCGAACGTGATTGCAGGCCTGAACATGGCGCGCGCCCGCGGCCTGAAAACAGTGGCATTTACCGGAGGCGGCGGTGGGCCCCTCGGGGCGGCGGCGGATGTGCACGTGAATGTTCCCCACGCTCTCACACCCCGGGTTCAGGAAGTGCACCGCTCCCTGATTCACGCGGTCTGCGACCTCATCGAACGCCAGCTCGCTGGCGCAAACCCTGGTCGCTGATTTTTCGAATCCCTGGCGAGAGCAGCGAATGCCTGAAATCCGCACCGAAACGATGACCGTCAACATGGGGCCCCAGCACCCCAGCACGCACGGGGTGCTGCGTCTCGTGCTGGAGCTCGACGGCGAGACGGTCGTGTCGGCCGCGCCGACCATCGGCTATCTGCACACCGGCATCGAGAAGACCGCCGAGCAGAAGAAGTTTCAGCAGGTTATTCCGCTCGTGGAGCGCATGGACTACCTCAGCGCGCAATCCAACGCGTACGGGTACTGTCTGTCGGTCGAAAAGCTGCTCGGGCTCGAGATGCCTGAACGCGTGAAGTGGATTCGCGTGCTGCTCGTGGAGCTGCAGCGGATCAACAGCCATCTCGTATGGCTCGGAACCCACGCGATGGAACTCGGCGCCGTCTCCGTGATGCTTTATTGCTTCCGCGAGCGCGAGTTGCTGCTCGACATCAACGAGCGGATTGCCGGATTCCGGCTGTTTCCGAGCTACATCAGGGTCGGTGGCCTTCGCGAAGACCTGCCGCGTGGGTTCCACGAAGTCGTCACGCAGTTTCTCGACAGTTTTCCGACCAAGCTCAGCGAATACGAAGGGCTGTTGACGAAGAACGACATCTACAGGAAACGCGCCCAGGGCGTCGGCAAGCTGTCGGCGCAGGATTGCGTCGATTACTGCCTGACGGGACCGATTGCCCGCGCATCGGGCTGGAACTACGACGTCCGCAAGGCGTTTCCCTATGGCGGCTACGAGACGTTCGAGTTCGACGTTCCGCTCGGCAGCGAGGGGGACGTGTACGAGCGCTATCGCATCCGGATCGCGGAGATGAAGGAGAGCGTCAAGATTTGCCGCCAGGCGCTCGCGAGAATTTCGCCCGCCGGCGTCTTTGCGGCAGACGCGCCCACCGTAGTGCCGCCGCCCAAAGATCGCGTGTACACGGAAATGGAAGCGCTGATTCAGCACTTTCTGATCTACTCGCAGGGGTTTACCGTGCCCGCGGGCAATGCCTACGTGCCGATCGAAGGGCCGCGCGGCGAGCAGGGGTTTTATGTGGTGGCGGACGGCACGAATCGTCCGTGGCGTCTGAAGGCGCGCTCGCCGTCTCTGCTTGCGTGCCAGGCGCTGCCGAAATTGATCATCGGCGGCCTTATCGCCGACGTTATCGCCGTCATCGGATCGGTAGACGTCGTCATGGGTGATGTGGACAGGTGACCGATGGGGACTGAGCAGATGATCGACGCGTTCAAGATCCGGAGCGTGAGCGACGGCAGCGCATGGGGGTGGGGCCCCATGCGGACTAAATAATGACCTTTCATCCCAAGATCGATTATCGCGAGCTGCACCGCTCGAAGCGAAAGCTGCCCGCCGACGACGGGCAGGTGTTCGCCTATACGCCGGAAAATCGCGACCGTCTTGAAATCATCGCGAAGCGGTATCCCGAGAACCCGGTCGGTCGCCGGTCGGCGATCCTGCCGGCGCTGTATCTGGTGCAACGGCAGCTTGGATATGTGTCGCTGAGCGCAATTCATCATGTGGCGGCGGTGATCGGGTGCACCGCGGCCGAAGTGGAAGACGTCGTGTCGTTTTACACGATGTTCTACACGCAGCCCACGGGGAAGTTCGTCGTGCAGGTATGCCGGACGCTGCCATGTGCGCTTCGCGGCGCCGAGCGCGTCACCGAGGAGCTGATGGATGCGCTGGGGACCGGGCCCAACGGCACCGACCCGTCAGGCACGTTTACGCTCATGGAAGTCGAATGTCTAGGCGCATGCGATCGCGCCCCGCTCGTGATGGTGAACGACAGCTGGCACGAGTGCCTGGCTCCCGAAGACGCGCGCAAGCTCGCCGACGATTTGCGCGCGCGCGGTGAAGACGCGCTCACTGGATGCCATCACCAGACCCCTGACAGGGGTAAGGGGTAAGGGTAAGGGGCGAGGGGTAAGGGACAACCGGATGGAGCCGATTCTTACAAAATTCGTTCGCGAACCGCACTCCTACGCGCTCGACTTCTATCTGAAGAACAGCGGCTACGAAGGACTGCGCGCCGCGTTGGCGATGAAGCCAGAGCAGGTCGTCGACGTCGTGAAGGCCGCCGGGTTGAAAGGACGCGGTGGCGCAGGATTTCCGACCGGCATGAAGTGGCAGTTCGTGGTGAAGGACACGCCGAAGGCCAAATACATCGTCTGCAACGCCGACGAGAGCGAGCCGGGGACTTTCAAGGACCATCTGTTGATGGAGCGCAACCCCCACCTGCTGTTCGAGGGTTGCCTGATCGCGTGCCATGCGATTGGCGCAAAGGTCGCCTATATCTACATCCGCGGTGAGTTCTTCCATGTGCAGGAGATCATGGAACGGCAGCTCGAAGAGGCGTACAGCAAGGGTTACGTCGGCAAGAACGTGATGGGGCTCGGCTTCGACTGCGACATCTACATTCATCGTGGAGCGGGCGCCTACGAAGCGGGTGAAGAGACCGCGCTGCTCGAATCGCTCGAAGGCAAACGCGCGCAGCCGCGGCTGAAGCCGCCGTTTCCGGCGAGCGCCGGCCTTTACGGCGCGCCGACTGCCGTCAACAACGTCGAGACGCTGTGCAACGTGCCCGCAATCATCCGCCACGGCGCCGAATGGTATGCGGCGCTCGGTCCCGAGAAAAACGGCGGGCCCAAGCTGTACTGCGTCAGCGGCCATGTGCAGAAGCCGGGAGTCTACGAAGCGTCGATGAAAATCACGCTTCGCGAGCTCATCTATGACGTCGCCGGCGGCGTGCGGGACGGACGTGCGCTGAAAGCGGTCATTCCCGGCGGTTCGTCGGTGCCGATTCTGCTTCCCGAACAGCTCGACGTCGAAGCGAGCTTCGACGGCATCGCGAAGGCGGGATCGCTGCTCGGGTCCGCTGGCATCATCGTGCTCGACGACACGACGTGCATGGTGTGGCTCGCGGAGAACCTGCTGCGGTTCTATCGCCACGAATCCTGCGGAAAGTGCACGCCGTGCCGAGAGGGCACGCAATGGGTGCTGAACATCCTCGAGAAGATCGAGCGCGGCGAAGGGGAGATGAAAGATCTCGCGCTGCTCGAAAACGTGGCCGGTCTGATTGCGGGGAAAACGCTCTGTGCGTTCGGCGACGCGGCGGCGACGCCCGCTCTGACGACGCTGAAAAATTTCAGGGCCGAATACGAGGCGCACGTGCGCGAAGGGCGGTGCACGGTTCCCGCGCCATGGCGCCGCCGCCACGCGGCCCCGGCGCATTCGCATTAGGTCCGGCGTAAGGTCCGGAGTGTTTTTATTTTTTCTTTTTATTTTGACTTTCGCTTTTACTTTTACTTTCGACTTGTGTCACTTTTAACTTCCTAACCCCCGTCGCCATCACCCAACTCGCCATTCTGCTCTTCGTGTTTGTCGGATTGCAGATTTCCGCCGCCGTGATGGTGTACGTCGAGCGGAAGGTCGCCGCCAGGATTCAGCAGCGTATGGGACCGACGCTGGTGGGGCCGTGGGGACTGCTGCAGCCGCTTGCCGACATCATCAAGCTGGCGATGAAAGAGGACACGCGGCCGAAGTCCGCCGATCCGATTCTGTTCGCGCTCGCGCCGATTATCTCTGCGGCAACCGCCTTCACCGCGTTTGCGGTCGTGCCGTTCGGCGCCGAGACGACCTTGTTCGGCCTGCTCGATCAGCCCGTGCCGCTGCAGGTTGCCGACGTCAACGTCGCCATCCTGTGGGTGTTCGCCGTCACCTCGATGGGCGTGTATGGCATCGTGCTCGCCGGCTGGAGCTCCAACAGCAAATATTCGCTTCTGGGCGCGCTCCGCTCGTCGGCGCAGATGATCAGCTACGAGTTGTCCTATGGGATGGCGCTCGCGGCCGTGCTCGTGCTCGCGGGGACGATGTCGATCCGGGGCATCGTCGAGGCGCAGTCGGGCGGGTTCCTCGACATGTCGCGCTGGTTCCTGTGGCTGCAGCCGATCGGCTTCTTCATCTTCATGACGGCGGGCGTCGCCGAAACGAACCGTGCGCCGTTCGATTTTCCCGAAGCGGAACAGGAGCTGGTCGCCGGGTATCACACCGAATACAGCAGCATGAGCTTCGCGATGTTCTTTCTCGCGGAGTACATCAACATGGTCACGGTGTCGGCCATCGCCAGCAACCTGTATCTCGGCGGCTGGAACGGACCGTTCCTGCCGGAGTCGCTCGGCTGGATCTGGTTCCTGCTCAAGCTCAGCTTCCTGCTGTTCTTCTACGTATGGATGCGCTGGACGCTGCCGCGATATCGTTACGACCAGCTCATGGCGTTCGGGTGGAAGTTTCTCCTTCCGCTTTCGGTGATCAACCTGCTCGCGACGGCTGCCGGGGTCCTCTACTTTGAGCTTTAACCTGATCCTCTTCTATCTGTTCGCGGCCGTCGCCGTCGGCACGACGCTCCTCGTCGTGGTGCAGTCCAATCCCGTTTACAGCGTTCTCCTGCTGATCGGATCGTTCATCGGGCTCGCCGGGTTGTACATCCTGCTGGATGCACCGTTTGTCGCCGTCATTCAGATCATCGTGTATGCCGGCGCGATCATGGTGCTGTTCCTGTTCGTCGTGATGCTGCTCAACGCTCCGCGCGAAGAGACGGTGCGCGCCAGACTGCTGGAGTCGGGACCGGCTCGGGGCATCGGCGCCCTGCTGGCGATGGTGTTTGCCGGCGAGCTTGCCTGGGCACTCACCAGGTCGCGCACGCTTGCATCCGTGTCGCTGCTTGCCGAAGGTCAGGCGCCCCGGTCCTATTCGGTGGCCGAGATCGGGGAGCGTCTGTTTCGGGATACGCGTTCGCCTTCGAGGCGACGTCGATCCTGATCCTGGTGGCGATGGTCGGCGCGATTACGCTGGCCGGCCGGAAGGCGCGCAATGGCTGAGCTGCACCACTACCTCATTCTTTCGGGCATCCTGTTCACGATCGGCATTGCTGGCGTGGTGCTCAGGCGCAACCTCATCACCATGCTGCTGTCGCTCGAGGTCATGTTGAACGCCGTCAACCTGTCGTTCATCGCGTTCGGACGGTTTCTCGGCTCATCCGACGGGCAAATCATCGTGTTTTTCGTCATCACTGTCGCCGCCGCCGAAGCCGCGGTCGGCCTCGCCCTGGTCATCGCGCTCTTCCGGCATGCCGAAACCCTGAACCCGGACGCGTTCCGGCAGCTGAGAGGCTGAGCCGATGCTGATCTGGGTTCCGCTTCTTCCGTTTGCCGGGTTCCTCGTCAATACCTTCGGCGCCCGCCGGCTGCCAAAGAAGGCTGCTGGCGCGATTGCCTCGCTGGCGATGCTCGCGGCTTTCGCCGTATCGGTGAGTGCGGTACGCGACCTGGTGTCGCTGCCGGAAACCGGACGCCAGATCACGCAGATCGTCTTCACGTGGATCGGCTCCGCCGATTTCCAGGTGCCGCTGGGCCTGCGGCTCGATCCGTTGTCGGCGCTGATGATCCTCGTCGTCACCGGCATCGGTTTCCTGATTCACGTGTATTCGACGGCGTACATGACAGAAGAAGAGCCGCGCGAATACGCGCGCTACTTCGCGTATCTGAATCTCTTCGCCGCGTTCATGCTCCTGCTCGTGCTCGGCAACAACTTTCTCGTGTTGTTCGTCGGCTGGGAAGGTGTGGGCCTGTGTTCGTATCTGCTGATCGGTTTCTGGTACCAGAAACGGTCCGCCTCCGACGCCGGCAAGAAGGCGTTCATCGTCAACCGCATCGGCGACGTCGCATTCATCCTGGGCGTGCTGCTGGCGTTTTCGAATTTCGGCACCGTGAACTTCGCCGAGCTGAACGGAGCCGTGGCCGGCATGGCCGCCGAGACCTCCTTCGGCGTTATCTCCGCCATCGCGCTGCTGCTCTTCATCGGCGCGGCCGGCAAGTCCGCGCAGATTCCGCTCTACATCTGGTTGCCGGACGCGATGGAAGGTCCGACGCCCGTCTCCGCCCTCATTCATGCCGCGACCATGGTGACCGCCGGCGTGTATCTGATCGGCCGCAACGCCGTGTTGTTTGCGCACGCTCCCGAGGTGTTGAGCATCGTGGCGATTGTCGGCACCGTGACCGCGCTGTGGGCAGCCGCCATCGGCATGGTGCAGAACGACATCAAACGGGTGCTCGCGTATTCGACCGTCTCGCAGCTCGGCTACATGTTCATAGCGATGGGCGTCGGAGCGTATGCGGCCGGCATCTTCCATCTCTTCACCCATGCGTTTTTCAAGGCGCTGCTGTTTCTGGGGTCGGGTGCGGTCATTCACGCACTAGCCGGCGAGCAGGACCTCCGTCACATGGGCGGTCTGAAGAAAGAGCTTCCGGTGACCTACTGGACGTTTCTGATCGGCGCGCTGGCGATCGCCGGTGTGCCGGGCCTGGCCGGCTTTTTCAGCAAGGACGAAATTCTCTCCCGCACGTTTGCCGGCGGTCATGTCCTCCTGTTGGTGGTGGGGGCAATCACCTCGCTGATGACGGCCTTTTACATGTTCCGCCTGGTGTTTCTCGCGTTCCACGGCACGCGGCGCCACGCCCCCGACGCGCATCACGACGCGCATGGGCACCACGGTGCGCACCTGCACGACGCACCGATGCCGATGGCGATCCCGCTCATCGTGCTCGCCGTTGGCTCGGTGTTGGCCGGCTACCTGAACGTCCCGGCTGCGCTGCACGGCTCGGCGTTTCTCGAGCACTTTCTCGAGCCGAGCCTGCATGTGCCGGTCATGGAAGGCGTGCCCGGTCACGCGGAGCACGCCGATCACGGCGTCGAGTTGATGCTGATGCTGGCGTCGTCGGCGATCGCCGTCGCCGGGATCCTCATCGCCCGGATGTTGTATCTGCAGCGGCCCGATCTGCCCGGCACGCTCGCCGCGAGATTTCCCGGCGTCTACAACTTCCTTGTGCACAAGGGGTACGTAGACGAGCTGTACGACGCCGCATTCGTGCAGCCGATTCGCGCGTTGTCAGAGACCGTCCTGTGGAAGGCCGACGCACGATTGATAGACGGCGCCGTCAACGGCGCCGGACGCGTCGTCGCCGAAACCGGCTCGGCGCTGCGCCATGTACAAACCGGATCGATGCGCGCTTACGCGGTGTCGGTGCTCCTTGGGGCCGTGTTGATCCTGGGGTATTACCTGTGGAGTTGACGATTCGCTGATGGTGCCGTTACTTACCCTGCTGTTGCTCGTTCCGCTTTGCGGCATCGCGGCCATTGCGATGATCGGCCGCGAGCGCGAGCGCGCTATTCATAGCGTCGCGCTGGCGACGTCGCTGGTGGTGTTCGGTCTCACGCTGCTGCTGTGGGCGGGTTTCGATCCGACAACTGCCGATTTCCAGTTCGTCGAGCGCCGGAGGTGGATTCCGACGTTTGGTGTCGAGTATTACGTCGGCATCGACGGCATCAGCCTGTTTCTCGTCGTGCTGACGGGATTCCTGACGCCGCTGGCGCTGTTGTCGTCCTGGGAGTCGATTCACGCGCGCGTCAAGACGTTCGTGATGTTCGTGCTCGCCCTCGAGGCGGCGATGGTCGGCGTGTTCATCGCGCTCGACCTGTTCCTGTTCTACGTGTTCTGGGACGCGATGCTCATCCCGATGTATTTCCTCATCGGGATCTGGGGCTACGACAACCGCGTCTATGCCGCCATCAAGTTCATGCTCTACACGATGGCCGGCAGCGTGTTGATGCTCGTCGCCATTCTTGCGCTCGGCTATTACGCAGGGCAGGGAGGCACGCCGATCTTCGACCTGCTGCGCCTCTACGAACTACCCATTCCGATAGGGCTGCAGTTCTGGGGCTTCCTGGCATTCGCGATCGCGTTCGCCATCAAGGTGCCGGTGTTTCCGTTCCATACGTGGCTGCCCGATGCCCACGTGCAGGCGCCGACGGCGGGCTCGGTCATTCTTGCCGGTGTGCTGCTCAAGATGGGCACCTATGGCCTGGTGCGTTTCGCGTTTCCGTTGTTTCCGGAGGCCGCGCTGTACTTCGCGCCCTACCTTGGCGTCGCGGCCGTGATCGGCATCATCTACGGCGCGCTCGTGGCGATGGTGCAGCCCGACCTGAAGAAGCTCGTCGCGTATTCGAGCGTGAGCCATCTCGGCTTCGTCGCGCTCGGCATCGCGGCGATGAACGTGCAGGGCGTGCAGGGCGCGGTGTATCAGATGCTCGCGCATGGCGTGAGTACCGGCGCGCTGTTCCTGATCGTCGGCATGTTGTCCGACCGCCGGCACACGCGCCTGATCGCCGAGTTCGGCGGTCTCAAGAACGTGCTGCCGAAGCTGACGTCGGCATTCCTGCTGGTCACGCTGGCCTCCATCGGCCTGCCGGGTCTCAACGGCTTCGTCGGCGAGCTGTTGATCCTCGTCGGCGCGTTCCGCTGGAGTCCGCGCCTGGCGGCATTCGCCGCGACCGGCGTGCTCCTGTCCGCCGTGTACATGTTGTGGATGTTCCAGCGCGTGAACTATGGCCCGGTGACGAACGAGAAAAACGCGACGTTGCCAGACATGACGCTGCGAGAGCGCTTCACGCTGTGGCCCGCGGTGGCGGTGGCGATCGCCATGGGTGTCTTCCCGATGGTGTTCCTGAAGCCGATGGAACCTTCCGTGACGCGCCTGGTCGAGCACGTCCGACGGAATGAGGGTCAAACAGTCCGCAAAGGGATCAGTGGTTGGGGATTGGGGATTAGGCCGGATGCGGAACGTGTACCCGCGTCGCTGAACAAATCCCCAATCCCGAATCGCTAGTCACTATTTATGTCTGAGTATTTAGCAGTTATCCCCCTGGTGTGCGTCTGGTTCGGGGGCATCCTCGTGATGCTCGCCGAAGCGTTCCGCGCTCCGGGCGAGAAGATGCCGATGGAAGGCATCGCGCTGGGCGTGCTCGCAACCGCCGGCACGACGGCCGTACTGTTGTGGAATCGCAACGCGGAGAGCTTCGGGGTCGTGAGCGCGGATAATTTCGGGCTCTTCGTCACCCTCGTGCTCGTGGCGGTCGGCATTCTGACGGTCGCGCTGTCGTCGCAGGTGGTTCCGCGCGACGGCATCAATGCGGGCGAATATTACGCGCTCATGCTGTTCGGGCTTGGCGGCATGATGCTCATGGCGACGGCCACGGATCTGCTCGTCATCTTCATTGCGCTCGAGATCCTGTCGCTGGCCGTCTACATCTTGACGGCGATCCGGCGCGACTCCATGCCGGGAGCGGAAGCAGCGTTCAAATATTTCCTGCTTGGCGGATTCTCCAGCTCGTTCTTTTTGTATGGCATCGCGTTTACCTACGGTATTGCCGGTACGACGCGGCTCGACGAAGTGGTGCGGGTTACGTCGCGTGTCAGCGCCGGCAACGAGCTGCTGACCTACGTCGCGCTTGGTCTTCTGATCGTGGGCTTTGCGTTCAAGGTATCAGCCGTGCCGTTTCACATGTGGACGCCTGACGCGTACGAAGGAGCTCCGCCGGTCGTCACCGCGTTCATGTCGGCGGGGGTGAAGGCAGCCGCGTTCGCGGCGTTCGTGCGGGTGTTCATGTCGTCGTTCAGCGGCCTGCAGCCGCAATGGGAGCCGGTCATCTGGATGTTGTCGGCCGCCTCGATGATCGTCGGAGTCGTGGCAGGAGTCGCACAGCGGAACGTGCGCCGGATGCTCGCATATTCGAGTATCGCGCACGCCGGATATCTGTTGATGGCGATGGCCGCGGGCAACGATACAGGGAAGGGCGCGGCGCTGTTCTACCTGCTCGTGTACGCACTGACCTCGGTCGGCGCGTTCGGCGTCACGGCGCTCATCGCGACGAGCGATCGGAACAACGACGATTTGAGCGACTATGCCGGCCTCGCGAGCAGGCAGCCGCTGCTGGCGTTCGTCATGACGATTTTCCTGCTGTCGCTGGGCGGGTTTCCGCCGATGGCGGGCTTCATCGGCAAGTGGTATCTGTTCGGGGCGGCTGTCAACGCCGGTCATTACGGGCTGGCGGTGATCGGCGTGCTCACGAGCGTGGTGTCGGTGTTCTTCTACCTACGCGTGGTGGTGATGATGTACATGTCCGACAGCACCGCGCCGGGCACGGTGACGAGCCCGACCTTCCCGTCGCTCGTCGCCCTCGGGGTTCCGCTGATCGCGACCTTCTATCTCGGCGTGCTTCCCGCGCGAATCCTCGAACTGGCGGTCCAATCGATCGCGACGATCCTCTAGATTGACGCAGAGGCGCAGAGGACACAGAGGAATTTGGGTTTTCGAAGAAACTCTTTGCGGCTCTGCGTCTCTGTGGATCGTCAGGATCGATCGAGGAACAACGGTCCCCAGCTCGTCAGCCGCGCTTCCAGCTTTTCGGTGCAGTCACAGTCCGAGCACGCCCAGGGGTCTTCGCCGTTCAAGTCCTTGCAGCGTGAGCGGGCGTGTGCATCCTGCACTTTGACGAGATCGAAATATTCTTCCCAATACGGCCGTTCCTCTTCGAGCGGTGTTCGGCAGTAGCAGACCTCGACCCATTTCACGGAGCCGTCGCGTACGAGTCTCGCGCACTCCATGTTGCGGAGATATTCGCCGCCGGCCACGGAGCCGGCGCCGAGCGTGCCGCTTTCGATCGCCTCGGCGAGCGCCTTTTCGCGGCCGGGCTTCACGCGCGCCGTAACGAGGTACCGCATACATTCCAGATTACACGTTTTTGGCAAGCTCCCGATGGGACTCACCACAGAGAACACAGAGGACACAGAGAAGAAAATGACCCCGAAATCTTCTCCGTGATCTCTGTGCCCTCTGTGGTTGATTCCCTTCGGCGTTTTGCGCTGGGGCGGGAAGGCGATAACATTTGAACGCTTTCCGTCATGCCGCCTGAGTCCAAACACGAGCCACTCCTGTCCGGGACGAATCCGCCGCGTTACCGTCCGCGGGAGCGGTTCTGGCCGTACGTCGAGCTGCCCGAACAACTGAGCGACGACGAGATCGCGAGGCTGGATCCGGATCTCCATGCCGAGTTCTTCGGTGCGCCGCAACGGCCGTTTTCGGTCACCCTGGTATTCCCCGAGCTCGACACGCCCGACTACGCGCGCGCGGTCGAGCTCGCCAAGGCATCGGCGGAGTACCGCGAAACCGGCGCGGGTCCGGCGCTGCGCCACCGCGCGCGTTTCTGGCCCTCGGAGGCCAGGAAGCTCCGCGACCTGTTCGAGCTCGTCGGCCGTTTCGACGCATGTGAAGTGCTCATCGACGATCGTCCAGTACCGTACGCTCGCGAGCTGTGGCTTCCCTTGATCTGGTTTCTGATTCCCAGGTAAGTGGCCGAAGCAAAGGACATCGAACGCGAGCTATCCGAAGAAGGATGGCGCTCCGGAAGTTGCGTTCCGGGTGTCGGTGAAAGACGGAAAGCTGAATTTTACGGCGAGAGGTCTGAAAGGATCGAAGGAAGGAAAATGAGGCAAGGTCGCCTGGCCCCCGGAAGTCTGGGGGCCAGGCTGATGTTGCGGGTTAGGCCTTGGTGACGTTACCGGCCTGTGGTCCTTTGGGTCCGTCAACGATTTCGAACTCGACGGCCTGCCCCTCTTCCAGGGACCGGAAGCCGGCACCCTGAATGGCGGAGTAGTGCACGAAGACGTCGCTGCCGCCCTCGCGTTCGATGAACCCATAACCCTTGGCGTTGTTGAACCACTTGACCTTGCCTGTGATACGCATCGTTATCTCTTCCTTACTTACGTGCGGCGCGAGTACCGCGAACTCAAAAAAAAAGACCGCAACGGTGCGGCCTTCCGTTGACGGCGCTATCCTCGCCAGCGCCGCGAAAATAATAATGAGTTGTCACATTTCCGTCAACTGCGTGTAAACGATGCCAAGAGCACTGTTGAGCGTTTCCGAGAAGGCTGATCTGATCCCTTTGGCCCGGGCGCTGTCGGCGAAGGGCTATGAAATTGTGTCAACCGGCGGCACGGCCCGGGCTCTCGAACAGGCCGGGGTGCCGACGACCGGCATCAGCGCCGTCACCGGCTTTCCGGAAATCATGGACGGCCGGGTCAAGACTCTGCACCCGGCTGTTCACGGCGGCATTCTCGCCCGGCGCAGCCGCTCCGATGACATGGCCACCATCGGCGGGCATGGCATCACCCCCATCGATATCGTCGTCGTCAACCTCTATCCGTTCGTCAGGACGGCCGCGAAGCCCGGCGTCGGTTTCGACGCGCTCGTCGAGGAGATCGACATCGGCGGCCCCAGCATGGTGAGGTCGGCCGCCAAGAATTTCCGCGACGTTCTGGTGGTCGTGGATCCGGGCGACTACAACGCCGTCCTTGCCGAGCTCGACCGTGAGGGCGGGCCGTCGCTGGAGTTCCGGTTTCGTCTTGCCCGGAAGGCGTTCGATCACACGGCGGCCTACGACACGGCGATCGCCGCAACCCTCGAGGAGTTTTCCGCGGACCGCGGCGACTTCGTCCGCGGGGTGCCGGCAATCGTGCCGCCGAAGCTGACGCTGAACCTCAGGAAGATCAAGGAGCTCCGGTACGGGGAGAACCCGCACCAGCCGGCTGCCTGGTATGCGGCAGGCGAGGGCTTCGGGCTCGCGACCGGCCAGGTGCTCCAGGGAAAGGAGCTCTCGTTTACCAACCTCCTGGACATCGATTCGGCGGCGCGCATCGCGCTGGAGTTCACCGAACCGGCCGCCGCGGTGATCAAACACACGAACCCATGCGGAGCGGCAATTGGCAACACTATCGATGACGCCTACCTACGCGCCCGGGAAGCCGATTCGATCGCCGCGTTCGGCGGCATCGTCGGGCTGAATCGTCCGATCGACGCCGTCACCGCCCGGACGCTGGTGTCGTCGTTCATCGAAGCCGTCATTGCGCCAGGCGTCGAAGACGATGCACGGCCGATTCTGGCGACGAAAGGGAACATGCGGGTCGTCATCGCCGACCTCGCGGCGGCAGCGGATCCGTCGAGCCGGCGCGAGCTGCGCTCGATCCTCGGCGCGGTGCTGGTTCAGCAGCGGGACGAGGTCATCGAGGCCCGCGAGCCCTGGAGCAGGCAGACATTCGAGGCCGCCGGCGGCAAAGTCGTGACGAAGCGCGCGCCCACCGAGGAGGAGTGGGGCGCACTGCGGTTCGCATGGCGCGTGTGCGCTCACGTGAAGTCGAACGCGGTGATTTTCACGGACGCCTCACGCACGCTCGCTGTAGGTGCCGGACAGATGAGCCGAGTCGATGCCGTTCAGGTGGCGGTGATGAAGGCCGGAAAACCGGAAGGAAAACATCCGCTCGCGGGCTCCGTGGCCGCGTCGGATGCCTTCTTTCCCTTCCGCGACGGCCTTGAAGCGCTCGCGAACGCGGGCGCCACGGCGGTCGTGCAGCCCGGCGGTTCAGTGCGCGACAACGAAGTGATCGCGGCCGCCGACGAACACGGGATTGCGATGGTCTTCACCGGCAAGAGACATTTTCGCCACTAGATTCAATACTGCATCTCCTGTCTTCATTTTGAACCGCAGTTATGAGTCACTTTTCTTGTACGTAGTGTCCGGCTTTAGCCGGACGGCGCCCACTATCCGTTGCCGCCACCCACGCGACCGGTGAATCCGTCTGACCGGCAGCCGGAGCCCAGCCTCCGCGCGCAATTTCACCAACCGCCACCGCCTCGCTAGTCTTCTAATCTTCTGTTTGTGTTCGTAGTCTGAAATGCAGCAGCGTACGGGAGAGTCATCAGAACAAGGAAGAGCATCAAAAACTCCGAGTCGCCGAAGTTGTACTCAGCCATCCCGGCGGCGACCATCGCGACCATGCAGCCCAGAGCGGCCGCGGCGAGAAAGCGGGTATCGGGGCTCTTCAGCCGGCGGATCATGTCGACGGCGAGAATCGCGATGGTGCCGAGCCACGCGATTAACGCGGGAAGGCCGCGCTCGGCGGCAATCTGCATCGGCACGTTGTGCAGGTGCGGAACCGGCCGGGCGGACTCGCTCGAGTCGAAATCGCGGTAGCGTTCGCTCACGCGGGCGGGTCCTACGCCAGCGAGCGGATGCGCACGCACCATCCGCGCCCCGACTTTCAGCATCGCCACACGATCGAGGCGTGTCGGATCGCGTGCGTCGAACATCGACATGACGCGGCCGGTCACCTGGGGTGGTGCCAGCGCGAAGAACAGCGCGGCGAGCACGGGCATCACCGCCATCAACCGCAGGTCCTTCAACAGCAGCAGGAACGCGATTCCCGCGCACGCCCCGACCAGCGCGCTGCGCGTGAAGGTGAGACCGAGGATGACCAGCAGCGCCGGCATCATCAGCGACGGCCAGAGGCGATCGCGCGAAAACAGGATGCGCGCCGCAGCGGCGCACGTCACGAGCATCAGGACGCCCGAATAGGTCATGTAGTGATTGAGCGTGCCGTGCGGACGCTGGCCGAGGTTGTCGGTACTGAAGCACGCCGAACTGGAAAATGCCGAACAGCGCGCTCACCGCTCCGACGGTAATGATGACCTGGACGACGAACGGCGCTTTCGTCCCTCGCGCGAACTCGTACACCATCGGGACGACGAGAAACAGCACGAGCTGCTTCGAGTCCACGAAGCTTGCGTTGGGGTCGTCGGAAAACGCAGCCGAAATCAGCGTCAGCGTGGCATATGCGGCGAGCGGATAGAAGAACCGCGGGACCTCGATGCGCCGCGTGGAGACGGTATGCGCCACCCACATGAGCAGCGAGAGCGCCAGAAAGATATTGGCTGCCGCGATCGAAAATTGGAGCGCGGCCACGAAGCCGAGCAGGCCGCCATAACCGATACGCGCAAACCAGTCTTTCATGAAGGCCTGATCACCCTCTCCACGAGCGCGGCTACATCAGCCGCCGAAATCCCCGTTAGGCACCGGAAGTCACCCGGCTCGCACCGCCGCTGATCGCACGGCCGGCACGCCAGGCCCTGCACTTCAGCCGCGGCGTGTACGAGCGCGGCGCTCCTGAACGGCTGCGACCGCACCGCAAGTGTAGGCCCGTAAAGACCGACGACCGGTACATCCCGTTGTGCCTGCGATATGCATCGGCCCGCTGTCTCCGCCGATGTAGACAGCTGCTCTGTCTGCCAGCGCGCGCAGCTCCGCGAGGTTGAATTCGCCGCATTCCACGACGGCGGCCCGCCGCGCCGGCTCGAGTGTCGCGCGCGCCTCGCGTGCGATGAGCGCCGCAGCGTCGGCGTCCGACGGACCTGACGTGAGAATGATACGGCGCTTCGCATCCTTCGCCGCGAGCCGGCATACCAGCTCGACAAACGAGGCTGCCGGCCATCTCCGGAAAGGGTTCCCTGCGCTCACGTGCACGACGACGATGGAATTGTCGGGGCCGATCTCCGCTGCAGCGAGCCGCCTTGAGACAGCGGCACCGGCTGCAGGATCGTCGGGCATTTCGGTGGCGTCGCGTTCCGGGTCCGGCGGTGCAATCCCAAGCGGCAGGAGCACATCCCACTGGCTCACGACCGAATGCCTCGGCCGCAGCACACGAGGGCGAGGCACTTTCGTCGTATACATCCAGCTGCGGCCGAGCACTTCGTAGCCGATCCGGATCGGCGCCCCGCTCAGCCACGTCAGCAGCGAGCTGCGCGGCCCGCCGTGGAAATCGATGGCGAGATCGTATCGCTCGCGTCTCAGCCGCCTGATGAGCGCGAGATCCGAGAGCAGCCGCCCTCGGGCCCGCGGGCTTTTCGCCACGATCACTTCGTCGAGGTGGGGATTGTGGCGGACGACGGCAGCGGCGTCCTCTTCGACGATATAGGTGATGCGGGCGTCCGGATAATGTCGGCGGAGAGCTCTGATCGCAGGCGTGGTGAAGACGACATCGCCGATCAGTCTGAGCCGGACCAGCAGGATGTTCATTCTTAGATTGCCGTGGGGCCCTCACCCCCACTCGGCCGTGGTTGCAGCGATCATCTGCTTGAAGCGGCAGCGGAGCTATTTTTCGATCGTCGCCTCGTCGATAAGCATTACGGGGATGTCATCTTTGATCGGGTAGACGCGATGACACGTGTTGCATTTCAATCCGGCTCCGTTGTGCACGAGAACGACAGGTGTTTTGCAATTCGGGCAGGCCAGAATTTCCAGGAGTTCAGCATCGAGCGCCATGAACAAGCTCCTCCGGGTGAATGCCCCAAACTATAGCAGAAAGGTTACAATCGATACCCTGATGCGTAACGCAATTTTCGTTGCTGCGGCGGTGCTGAGCACGGTTTCATCCGCGCTCGCCCAGACGAAACCATCGCCGCCGGATCGTCCGGGTGCTGCCTATTACGAGTTCATGATGGGGCTGCAGCTCGAGGGCCAGGGCGACAGTGCCGGCGCCAGCGCTGCGTACGAGCGCGCGGAGCGGCTTGATCCACAGTCTGCTGAAATTCCTGCGGCGCTCGCCGAGCTCTACGTGCGGATGAATCGTCCTGCCGACGCGGTAGCGGCAGGAGAGCGCGCGGTGAAGGCGAATCCCACCAACCCGGAAGCCAACTGGATTCTCGGGAGCCTCTACGCGCGCATGTCGGAGATGCCGGCGGTGCCCGACGCCGATCGCCGCACCTACACGCAGCGCGCCATAACGAATCTCGAAAAGGCCAGCGCCAACTCGCATCCAGCCGTGCCGATGATTCTCGGACGGTTGTACCTGGCCGACGATCAGCACGAGAAGGCCGTCGCGATGCTCGCGCCGTTCGTGAACGAGCAGCCCGAACAGGTCGAAGCCGTTGCGCTGCTCGCCGAAGCCTATCAGGCCACCGATCGCGACGACGACGCGATTGCGCTGCTCGAAAAATCCGTGCAGGACGCTCCGGAGCTGTACAGCGCACTCGGGCAGGTTTATCAGGATGCAGGCCGCTGGCGCGATGCGGCTCGTGCCTACCAGGGCGCGGTCGAAGAGCGGCCGCAAAGCCTCCCTCTGCGCTCCCAGTGGGCCACCGCTCTCTTGAACCTGGGCGACGCGAAGCAGGCGCGCGAGGTGCTCGAGCAGGGCGCCGCGGGCAACTCACGCAATCAGCGCGCGCTCTATCTGCTCTCGGAGGCGCAGCGGCGCACGCGCGATTACGCGGCTGCGGAGGTGACGGCGCGCCGCTTGATTGCGCTCGATACACGCGCGCTCATCGGCCCCAGTCAGCTCGGGCAGATTCTGCTCGACCAGAACGAGCATCAGAAAATCGTTGCGCTGCTCGAGCCGATTGTCACCGCGCGCTTCAAGGCGGCGGACGCGGCCGACATGAGAAGCGATACGTTCCGCGACATGTATTTCGACCTCGCGACCGCCTACGAGAGGCTCCGCCAGCACGACAAGGCCGTCGCGATGTTGAGAGACGCGCGCGCGTTGTCGCCGAACGATCCGCTGGTGGACGTGCGCCTCGCGCAGTCGCAGCAGGACGGCGGCAAAAGCGAAGACGCCGTTCGCACGCTGCAGGCGGCGGTGACGAAATACCCGAAAGAGCCGGGCGTGAAGCTGTCACTCGCGTCCACACTCGAGCGCTCGCGGAAGTACAACGAAGCGGAGTCGGTGTTCCGTCAGATGATTGCGGACGACCCGAAAAACGCCAACGCGCTCAACTCGCTCGGCTACATGCTCGCCGAACGCGGTCAGAAGCTGGACGAAGCGGTGTCGCTCGTCGAGCGCGCGCTGCAGATCGATCCCGGCAACGGCGCGTATCTCGACAGCCTGGGCTGGGCGTACTACAAGCAGAATCGCGCCGATCTCGCGGAAGCTCCGCTGAGGGAGGCGGTCAAACAGCACCCCGCCGTGTCGGTGATTCAGGATCACTTCGGCGATGTGCTCAACAAACGCGGTCTCCTTCAGGAAGCGATCGATGCCTGGCAGAAAGCGCTCGACGGCGACGGAGACGACGTGTCGCGGTCGGACATCGAAGACAAGATCAAATCGGCGCGCCAGAAGCTTGGCCGGCAGAAGTAACCTCCCCTTCGCGATAGTCGTTCTCTTCACGATCGGTCTGACGGCGTGTGGAACCCCGCGCGTGACGCTGCCGGGTGGGACGGGAACGCCGGCGGCCGACTTCGCCCAGCCTTACGCAGAAGCCCGGGCCGCGTGCCAGGCGATCGACAATTTTCAGGCAGAGCTGAGCGTGTCGGGCCGGGCCGGTGGCCAGCGGTTGCGCGGCCGCGTGTTGAGCGGCATGGCGCCCGGCGCGTTGCGACTCGAAGGTGTCGCGCCGTTCGGGGCCCCGGTGTTCATCCTGGTGGCGGATGGCGCGCGAGGCACACTGCTGCTCTCGCGCGATCGCCGTGTTGTGAGTAACGCTCCCCCGGAAGAGATTCTGCACGCCCTCATCGGCGTCAGGCTCGAGCCCGACGACCTGCGGGCGACGCTCGCTGGCTGCGTACGGTCGGACGCAAAGGCTGTTTCCGCGCGGGCATTCGGGCCCGACTGGCTCGCCGTCGACCTCGCCTCCGGAGGAACGATCTATCTGCGGCGCGAGGGAGGCGCCTGGCGTACCGTCGCGGGACGTCATGAGGGTCTGGAGATTGACTACGCCGCGTTTGCCGGCGGACGGCCGTCGCGCATTGTGCTGCGCGGCAAGGATCTCGACCTCGCAGTAGGGCTGGGCCAGGTCGAGGTGAATGGGAGCCTGCCGCGAGATCAGCTCGTGACGCTCAAGATTCCCGACGGTGTAATGCCGATGTCGCTGGACGAGCTCCGGCAGGCCGGCGCGCTCGGACGATAACGGCAGAACGATGCGCTCGATCACGATCCGCGCTTTCGCCAAGATCAACCTGTCACTTCGCGTGAAGGGCACGCGCGCCGACGGCTTTCACGAGCTTCAGACGATTTTTCAGGCGATCGATCTGTGCGATCGCGTCACGTGCGCCCAGCGACGCGGGCCGGTAGAAATCCGCTGCGACGCGCCGGGTGTGCCGACGGACAGGGCGAACATCGTCTGGAAGGCCGCGGCGCGGCTGTGGCAGGCCGCGGGGCGTGACGGCGATCCGCGCGACGTCGTCATCACGCTCGAAAAGAGGATCCCGGTGCGGGCGGGTCTGGGAGGGGGCAGCAGTAACGCTGCCGCAGCGCTCGTCGGCCTGCGCCGTTTGTGGAAGCTGCCGGTCAGCGACGAGCAGTTGTATGCGGTCGCCGCGGAGCTCGGCTCCGACGTGCCGTACTTTTTCGTCGGCGGTACTGCGCTGGGACTGGGGCGAGGCGAGGAAGTGTACGCGCTCGAAGATTTGCCGCGCTGGCCGGTGGTGGTGGCCGTGCCGGCGTTCGGCGTCACGACCAAGGACGCGTACGGATGGCTGGACCAGAAGCGACGCGAAAAGTCGGGGTCGGGTGTCATTTTCGATTTGTCCCCTGAAAATGACACCCGACCCCGATTTTTCCCGGGCACCAGCCTGGCGAATGACCTCGAGGGGCCGGTCATCGAGCGCCATCCAGAGATCGGGCGGCTGAAGCGGGCGCTGGGCGATCGCGGCGCCATACTGGCGGCGATGTCGGGAAGCGGCTCGGCGGTGTTCGGAGTGTTCCAGTCGGCACGGGAGGCGACTCTCGCGGTAAAAGCGCTGAAAAAAGGGGGGATGGCGGTCTTGGCGGCCAGGTTCCTCCCGCGGCGAAAGTCCCGAAACTTGCCGGGTGGTCCTTCAATCGTCTAAAATCTCCGTTTGCGCTGCGGTGGTCGAGCCACGCCTTAAGGACTTCCTCGAAAATGCGCGCTGAGTAGACTGTTGGGGCGTGGCCAAGCGGTAAGGCGCGGGACTTTGGATCCCGTATTCGGTGGTTCGAATCCACCCGCCCCAGCCATTCGACTCGCTGCACTCGCTCATGGCGAGCCGCAGGATCGTGCGAGCTACGGCCGGCAAGCCGTGCTCGAAGAGGGTGAGGCACAGTGCCCCGGGTGCCCAGACGCGGTATTCGCGTTGGGTGGACATCTAACACATGGACAGACCTGCAGGGTACGGCGAGCTGAAACTGTTTACGGGAAGTGCGCATCCCGAGCTGGCCCGCGAGATCGCGCAGCATCTCGGCATGCCGATGGGGCAGTGCCGGCTGAGACGATTCCCGGATACCGAAGTTTCGTTTCAGATCGACGAAAACATCCGCGGCACGGATGTGTTCATCGTCCAGCCGACGTGCGCGCCGGTCGACGAACACATCATGGAGATGCTGATCATGATCGACGCGTTTCGTCGATCGTCAGCGGCGCGGATTACCGCGGTGATCCCGTATTACGGGTACGCGCGTCAGGATCGCAAGGACAAGCCGCGGGTGCCGATTTCCGCGAAGCTCGTCGCCAACGTGCTCAGCGCGTCCGGCGTGGATCGCGTCCTGACGATGGATTTGCACAAGGCGCAGATCCAGGGGTTCTTTGATATTCCGGTCGATCACCTGTTCGCGGCGCCGGTGATCATCGATTTTCTGGCGCGCCAGAATTTTCCGAACCTGACCATCGTGGCGCCTGACGCGGGGGGCGCCGAACGCGCGCGGGCTTACGCGAAGCGGCTGGGTGGAGAGCTGGCGGTCGTGGACAAGCGCCGCAGCGATGACGGCACGGCTGAAGTGATGAACGTGGTCGGCGATGTGTCCGGCCGGACGTGCATCATCCAGGACGACATCATCGACACGGCGGGAACGATCGTGAAGGCGGCGAGCGCGCTCAAAGCCGAGGGCGCTGCCCGCGTGCTGGCGTGCGCGGTGCACGGGGTGCTGTCGGGACCGGCGTTCGAGCGGATCGACAAGGCGCCGATCGAGAAGCTGATCGTGACCAACACGATCCCGCTGAGCGGCGAGCGCGCCAAACACGGCAAGATCGTGTCGCTGTCGGTCGCCAAGCTGCTGGCTCAGGCGATTCGGAGCATTCACGACGAGTCGTCCGTGTCGTCGCTCTTCGTCTAGGGATTAGGAAGGCGTACGGTCCGGCTGAAGCCGGACACTACGTACGCAGCTGGCGAAACGCATTGCCGCACTAAGCAGGCAGGCGCAACAACCAAAGCCGAGCGGCCAAGGCCGCGAAGGCACAGGCCGCGGGGGTGGGGCCCCGCGGCGATTAAAGAAGAAAGAAAGACAGGATTATGGAAGCCGTTCTGGACGCAGTTGAACGTAGTGACAGAGGCAAAAACGAAGCGCGGCGTTTGCGCGCAACCGGCCGCATTCCCGCCGTCGTGTATGGCGGCAAAGACGGTGGAAAGCCGATCGCGGTGGACCCGAAAATACTGTCGCGCATTCTGCGTACCGAGCAGGGCGCCAACACGCTGATCGCGCTGAATCTGCCCGGCAGCGCCGGCGCGCGCGTCCTCGTCAAGGAATACCAGCTCGATCCGGTCACCCACGAATTGCTCCACGCCGATTTCTACCGCGTCGCGATGGACAAGCTCATCCGCGTGCAGGTGACCGTCGTCGCGCACGGAGAGCCGAAGGGCGTAAAACAGCAGGGCGGCGTCCTCGACATCGTTCATCGCCAGATCGAAATCGAGGTTTTGCCGGCCGACATTCCCAACAACATCGTGGTGGACACGACCGAGCTCATGGTCGGCCAGAACATTCGTGTGAAGGACATCGCCACGAGCGCAAAATGGAAGGCGCTGAGCGATCCCGAAATGATGCTGATGCACGTCATCATTCCGAAGGTCGAAGAGACGCCGGCTCCGGGCACCGAAGTGGCGGCGGCTGGTGCAGCGGCGACACCGGCGGAGCCCGAGGTCATCAAGAAGGGCAAGAAGGACGAGGAAGGCGCCGAGGCGGCGCCTGCCGCGGCTGGCAAGAAGGACAAGAAATAGATCTCCGCTCGGGATTAGCGATCGGGGATTGGGGATTAGGGATTGGGGATTAGGGGTTGGCGCTGAAGCTGATCGTTGGTCTCGGCAATCCCGGCAGCGAGTACGAGCGGACGCGGCATAACGTCGGGTTCGACGTTCTCGACGAGCTCGCGGGGCGGCATCGCACGGCTTTCAAGAACCACGCGAAGTGGAAGGCGAAGGCGGCGAAGATTTCAGACGTGGGCGGCGGCCTCCTGCTGGCCAAGCCGATTACGTTCATGAATCTCAGCGGATGGGCGGTACGCGAGCTGGCGTCGTTTCACAAGCTGGCGCCCTCTGATCTGCTGGTCATCTACGACGACGCCGATCTTCCCCTGGGACGATTGCGGATCAGGGCAAGCGGCTCGGCCGGCGGGCACAACGGGTTGAAGTCGATCATCCAGGAGCTCGGCACCGAAGATTTTCCGAGGCTGCGGATCGGCGTCGGACGGCAGGCGGGCGGGCTGAGGAATCACGTGCTCGGCCGGTTTGCCCCGGACGAGCAGCCGCTGATCGACGAAGCGGTGAAGAAGGCGGCGGATGCGGCGGAGATGTTCGCGAACGAGGACATTCTCGCTGCCATGAATCGGTACAACGCGGCACCAGCCGCAAATGAAGACCAGGCATAACGCCTGACAACTTCTTGTCACGCAGAGCGTGACCTCCCGGGCGGGAGTCCAGAAGGAGAACATGTGAGTCAATCCAGGCAGTACGAGCTCATCTACGTCATTTCCTCAGACGCGACAGACCAGCAGATCGCGGATCTCCACACGCAGGTCGAAGAGATCGTGGGCCGTTATTCGGGCACGCTCGACAAGACCGACAACTGGGGCCGCCGGAAGCTCGCCTACGAAATCGGTCCTCACAAGGAAGGCACGTATGTGCTCGAGGTGATTACCGGCTCGGGCGAGCTGATGAAAGAAATCGATCGCCGCCTCCGCGTCAGCGACCAGGTGATTCGTCATCTGACGGTTCGCGTGGACGAGGAGAACCGCGTCATCGAGCGCGCGCGCACGCTCCGCAAGGAAGACTCGCAGCGCCGGCGCGTGGCTCGAGGCCTGCCGCCGGACCGTCAGCCCGGCGAGGGCCCGCAGCGGACGGATGATGACGATGACCGGTTTGTCGGCGACGTTGAGGAGGGAATCTAATCATGCGCGAAGGACGAGGACGCTCATCGGATAGCCGCGGCGGACGCGCCGGAGAAAAGAAAGACGACAAGAAGCGTACGCTGTTCCGCCGGCGCAAGGTCTGCAAGTTTTGCGCGGACAAGATCGACGACATCAACTACAAAGACGTGAAGCTGCTGGGACCCTTCGTGCCGGAGCGAGGAAAGATACTTCCGCGGCGCATCTCGGGCACCTGTGCGACGCACCAGCGGAAGCTGCACACGGCGATCAAGCGGGCGCGTCAGCTCGCGTTGATTCCCTACGTAACCGAATAGCGACGGGCTACCGGCTACTGGCTAGAAGTAGTGTCCGGCTTGAGCCGGACTAAAGGAACTTATGGAAGTCATTCTGAGAGATCACGTCGAAAACGTCGGCAAGCGCGGCGAAGTGGTGAAGGTCGCCGCCGGCTATGCGCGCAACTATCTGCTGCCGCGCAAGCTGGCGCTGATCGCGACACCGGGCAACCTGAAGCAGGTGGAGCGCGAGCGCGTCAAGCTCGACGCGAAAGAAGAGGAAGAAAAAGACGCCGCGTCGGCCATTGCGTCGCGGTTGAGCGGACTGGAAGTCGTCATCGCGCGCAGGGTCGGCGAAACCGAAGCGCTGTATGGCTCGGTCACTTCAGCCGACATCGCCGAATCGCTGGCGCAGAAAGGTTTCGACATCGACAAGCGCAAGATCGGGCTGCGTGAGCCGATCAAGAAGCTCGGCGAGCAGACGGTGCCCGTGAGGCTGCACCGCGAGGTCATCGTCCAGCTGCCGGTGAAGGTTGTTGCCGAGGGCAAGCCGGAAACCACTCCGGCTGAGCTCAAGACCGAGGGCTAAGGGTTGACGGCGTAGGCTTAGGGGCACTGATGGCTGACGCGGTTGCCGTCGATCGTACGCTCCCGCACAATCTCGAAGCCGAGCGGTCGGTGCTCGGCGCCGTCCTGATCCATAACGAAGCGTTCAACCAGGCGGCCGAGGTTCTCAGCCCTCGCGATTTCTATCGCGACGCGCACAGGCGGATCTTCGAGAAGATGATCCAGCTCAGCGAGCGCGGGAACGCGATCGACTTCATCACGCTCAAGGAAGAGCTCTCCCGCTCGGGAGAGCTCGATGAAGTCGGCGGGCCCGCCTACATCGCGGCGCTCGTCGACGGCCTGCCGCACGCCACCAACATCGAATATTACGCGCGCATCGTCCGCGAGAAGTCGACCCTCCGGAACCTCATCTTTGCATCGAACAAGATCCTCGCGACCGCCTACGAGGCGGAGGAGGAGCCGAACCAGATTCTCGACGAAGCCGAACAGGCGATCTTCGCGATTGCCGAAGACCGCGTGCGTGCCGGGTTCACGTCGATGCGTCAGCTGGCGCACTCGAGCTTCGCGGCGATCGAGCTCGCGCACGAACGCAAGCAGCTCATCACGGGCGTGCCCTCCGGGTTCACCGACCTCGACGAGCTGACGGCCGGATTTCAGGCGGGAGATCTGGTGATCATCGCGGCGCGCCCTTCGGTGGGAAAGACCGCGCTGGTGCTCAACATCGCGCAGCACGTGGGCACCAAAACGGGGCGCACGGTCGGCGTCTTCAGCCTCGAAATGTCGAAGGAGCAGCTGTTCATCCGCATGCTCACGTCCGAGGCCCGCATCGACAGCCACCGGCTGCGAACCGGTTTCCTCGTCGAGAGCGACTGGGGGCGCCTCTCGCACGCGTTGGGCACGCTGAGCGAGGCGAAGGTGTTCATCGACGATACGCCGGGGATCTCTGTCCTCGAGATGCGCGCGAAGTCGAGGCGGCTGAGTGCCGAGCACGGGCTCGACCTCCTCGTCGTCGATTACATTCAGTTGATGCAGGGGCGCGGCCGCTACGAAAACCGCACGCTCGAACTCGCCTCCATCTCGCGATCGCTCAAGATGCTCGCGAAGGAGCTGAACGTGCCGGTCATCATCCTCTCGCAGCTGAGCCGCGCACCCGAAGCGCGGTCGGACCACCGGCCGATGCTCTCGGACCTGCGCGAATCCGGCGCCCTCGAGCAGGACGCGGATGTCGTCATGCTGCTGTTCCGTCCCGATCAATATCCGGACGTGAAGCCGGAAGACGAGAACATCGCCGAAATCAACGTCGCCAAGCAGCGTAACGGACCGACCGGACTGGTGCGGCTCGCGTTCATGAAGTCGGAAACGCGCTTCGGCAACTTAGAGGCCCGTCGCTGACTACGCGCTGCACGTTCGCCCATATCGATCTCTCCGCTCTGCAGTCGAACTTCCGCGCGATCAGCTCGTTCCTCGCGGACAACTCGGCGGCCCCGGGATCGCCCGGCATCATCGCTGTCGTAAAGGCGAACGCCTACGGGCATGGCGCGCCGGCGATCGGCATGGCGCTACAGGAGGCGGGGGCGACGATTCTCGCGTGCGCCGATATCGAAGAGGCGATCACGCTTCGACGGTCAGGTATTACCGCCCAGATTCTGGTGTTCGGGGCGCTCGGTGTGAGCGATGTGGATGGCGTGTTCGAGCATCACCTGACGCCGACCATCTCCACGCCGGGAGCCGGACGCTCGCTCCAGGCGGCCGCAGCCAGACACGGCGTCAGGCTGCGTTGTCATCTCAAGATCGATACGGGGATGAACCGTCTGGGTTTTCGCCACGACAATCTGGAATTCACGCTGCCCGAACTGACCGCGGGCGGCAATCTCGACATCGTCGGGGTGTACACGCATTTCGCGACGGCCGAGGATCCCGAATACCCGCTTTTTCAGACGCAGCGTGAGCGTTTCGAGAACGTCCTCACCAGGCTTCCGCCGCTGGGTATCACACCGCAACTGCGTCATGCCGCGAATAGCGCAGCCACGCTGCGCGACTCGCGCGTCTGGTACGATCTCGTCCGTCCGGGCCTCATGATGTACGGCGTCGTGCCGCCGCCTCTCGCGTCAACCATTCCGCTGCAGCCAGTCATGTCGCTGCGCAGCCGGGTCGTCGCCGTGAAGGGCGTTCGCGTCGGCGAGATCGTCGGCTACGGCGCGCGCTGGACCGTGCCGAAGCCCGGCCGGATAGCCGTCGTCCCTGCCGGATATGCCGACGGGCTCGACAGGCGGATGGCGGGCAACTGCTCCGTGTTGATACGCGGCAAACGCGCGCCTATCGTCGGCGCCGTCAACATGGACATGATTACCGTCGACGTTTCTGACGTGAAGGTCGAGACCGGCGATGAGGTGATCATCATCGGCTCTCAGGCCGACGATCGCATCGACGTCAGGGAAATCTCCGCCGCGATCGGCACCAATCCCTACGAAGTGCTCTGCCGGGTCGGGACGAGGATTGAACGGATCTATTAGGTATTTGGGGTCAGCCGATAGCCAGTAGCCAGTGGCCAATAGTCCTGTGGCTTGTAGCCCCTTAGGCCGGTAGCCGGTAGTCGTACGTAGTGTCCGGCTTTAGCCGGACTCAGCGCACTAGCCAGTAGCTGTCTGCTTCTGACTGACGATGTAACATCCAGTCGTGAAGTCTCCCAAGACAGTCCTCGTCTGCCAACAGCGACGAATGTTCTCCCAAGGTTCGCGCGGACGTCTCACCAATCGCGATATCGAACGCTTTCCGGGCGACTCCCTTTTCGATCGCCTCGGCCGTACTGTCTGCCAGGCGGGATGCCTGCCGCGCAAGGAGTTGTACGAAGCGTGGGAGATGGCGCGCCGCGTTCGCCGCCTGTTCCGCGGCGGCCGCGTGCTCGACTTCGGCGGCGGTCACGGCCTGCTCGCTCACGTCATGCTGTTGCTCGACAACACGTCTCCAGCCGCGCTTGTCGTCGACAAGGCGCTGCCAGCCTCGACTGCAAAGCTGCACGACGTGCTCGTAGCAAGCATGGCCGCGGCTCGCAGGACGCATCACATTTGTTAACGGCACGTTGGACGAGGTCGAAATTCTCCCTGCCGATATCGTGGTATCGAGCCATGCGTGCGGCGCGCTCACCGATCGGGTTCTCGAACGCGCGGTGGCCACGCGCGCGCGCGTTGCCGTCATGCCGTGCTGCCACGATCACGATTCTGGTGATGACGGGGGACTGGCCGGATGGGTAGACGGTGCCACTGCGATTGATGTCATGCGGGCAGTGCGTCTCGCACAGCAGGGCTACCGCATCTGGACGCAATCCATTCCCTCCGACATCACGCCAAAAAATCGCCTGCTGATTGGGGCGCCGATAGCTAGCCGGTAGCCGGTAGCCAGTAGCCAATAGTCCTGAGGCTGGTAGGCTGGCTAGTGGACTGGTCCGGCATAGGTCCGGCTAAAGCCAGACCACTAGCCAGCTACCAGCCTCAGGACTATTGGCTACCGGCTAGATGGCTATTGGCTACTGGCTGGTAGCTGACGATGTACTATCGAACCCGTGAAATCTCCCAAGACCGTCTTCGTCTGTCAGGAATGTGGCGGGCAGCAGCAGAAGTGGCTCGGGCGGTGTCCGGACTGCGGCGCGTGGAACTCCTTTGCCGAAGAGCAGCCCGCCCCTCAGACGGCGCCCGCTGCGGCGAATCACCGCTACAGCCTGGTCTCGGGTGGAGCGGCGGCGAAACTCTACAGCGACATCCAGACATCCGATGCGCCGCGAATTTCGTCGGGCGTCGCGGAGTTCGATCGCGTGCTTGGCGGCGGCATCGTGCCTGGCGCCCTCGTGCTCCTCGGCGGCGAGCCGGGCATCGGCAAGTCCACGCTGCTGCTTCAGGTGGCGGCGCACGTGGCGCGGACGACCGGTCCGGTGCTCTACAGTTCCGGCGAGGAATCCGAACATCAAATCAAGCTTCGCGGCGAACGCCTCTCGGTCGATCGCTCGCCGCTTTATCTGCTCGCCGAAACATGCCTCGAGAGAATTCTCGAGGAGATCGAGCGGCTCAAGCCGTCGCTCGTCGTCGTCGATTCGATTCAGACGATATTTTCGGCGCGGTTTCAATCGGCTCCGGGCAGCATCGGCCAGGTGCGCGAGGTGGCGACCCACCTGTTATTTGCCGCCAAGGGCCGAAATGTTCCGATCGTGCTCGTCGGGCACGTGACGAAAGACGGCAATCTCGCAGGCCCGAAAGCGCTGGAGCACGTCGTCGATACCGTTCTGTACTTCGAGGGGGAGCGGCACCATGCGCACCGCGTCGTGCGCGCGTTCAAGAACAGGTTCGGGGCCGCAAACGAGCTGGGGGTGTTCGAGATGACGAGCACCGGCCTTCGCGAAGTGCCGAATCCTTCCCAGATGTTTCTCGCCGAGCGCTCGATCGGCAAGCCCGGGTCGGCGGTGCTCGCCTGCATCGAAGGATCGCGGCCAATCCTCGTCGAGGTGCAGGCGCTGGTCACCAGCAGCACCTTCGGCAACGCCCGGCGCATGGCCAGCGGCATCGACCAGCAGCGTCTCTCGTTGCTGCTGGCGGTGATGGAGAAGCGCGCGGGGCTCAATCTGGTCGGCGACGACGTGTATGTCAACGTTGCCGGTGGCATGACCGTCGACGAGCCGGCTGCAGATCTGGGCGTAGTAGCTGCGGTGGCGTCGAGCGTCAGAAACCGCCCGGTCGGATCGAGCACCGCCGTTTTCGGAGAAGTGGGACTCGGCGGCGAGGTGCGCGCGATCGCCCAACCCGCGCTGCGCGTGCGCGAAGCAGCACGGATGGGGTTTGAACGGTGTATCGTGCCGCTGGCGAGCGCCGATCTTCCAAAATTGGACAGACCCGAGGGATGCGAGCTGATAGGCGTGCGGACAGTGGACGAGGCTTTACAAGCGCTACTACAATGACGGTTCCATGAGGTGGGACATCCCAGCGCGTGCCGCGTTCGTCGCACTGATCGCGTATTGCGCGTTCCAGCTCCGGCCGCTCGGTGCCAATCTGCTCGCCAATGTGGCGTTCGGCATCGGCATCGCCGGGCTCGTCGTCTTCCTCGAAGGCAAGCTCCGGCAGACTCCGCTTGCAAACATCATCGGGGCGCTCATTGGCGGCACGGTCGGACTTCTGCTCGCCCGGCTGATCGGCGACGCCCATTTCTGGGCGAACGACGACAACCTCGGCGTGATTTTTCTTCACACGCTCATCCTCCTGGCACTGCCGTACATCGGCCTCGTGCTCGGCGCGAAGTCGGGTGAGTGGCTCGAGCCAGAGCGCATCAGCGGGTTGTTCCGCCCGCAATCGCAGCTGCAGCGGCGCTTCCGGATTCTCGATACCAGCGTGATCATCGACGGCCGCATTGCCGACATCTGCGAGACGGGCTTTGTCGACGGCACGCTCGTCGTGCCCCAGTTCGTCCTCAAAGAGCTGCAGCAGATTGCCGATTCCGCCGATTCGCTCCGCCGCAACCGCGGCCGGCGCGGTCTCGACATCCTTCAGCGCATCCAGAAAATGGCCGGCGTCGACGTCATCATTTCCGACGCCGATTTTCCCGATGTCAAGGAAGTGGACCTCAAGCTCATCGAGCTGGCCCGCTCGCTGCAGGGAAAGATCGTCACGAACGATTTCAATCTCAACAAAGTCGCCCAGTTGCGCGGCGTCGACGTCCTGAACATCAACGAGCTCGCCAACTCGTTGAAGCCCGTGGTGCTGCCTGGCGAAACGATGAAAGTGTTCATTCTGAAGGAAGGCAAAGAGTACAACCAGGGCGTCGCCTATCTCGACGACGGCACCATGGTCGTCGTTGACAACGCGCGCTCGATGATCGGCAAGACCATCGACGTCGTCGTCACGAGCGTGCTGCAGACGACTGCCGGCAAGATGATCTTCGGCCGGTTCATCGATGCCAACGCGCATCCGACGCCGATCGACCGGGAAAGCGGCAGACGCGCGCGGAACTGACGCACCATTGCTTCCGCCATTCCATTGGTTCCGCACGGTCTTCTTTCTCATTCCTGCTATCTCGATCTACACCGTCGTCCTCGGCACTCTTTCGATCCTTTCGACGTTTTTCGATAAGCGGGGGCGCGCGGCGCACTGGTGCGCGCGCGCATGGTCGTGGATGATTCTCTCGACGACCGGTGTCGACGTTCGCGTCAGCGGGCTGGACCAGGTGACCGCCGGCGAAACGTACTTGTTCGTGTCGAATCATCAGAGCATCTACGACATCCCCGTCATCTTCGCGTCCCTTCCGTTTCAGTTGCGCATCATCGCCAAGGAATCGCTCGGAAGATTTCCGTTCCTCGGCTGGCATCTGATGCGGGCAGGTCATCTGCTGGTTGACCGTAGCAACCCCGATCGGTCGGGCATATTGAAGCGGTGGCGGCATCTGGTAGCCGATCGGATCTCGCTGATCATCTTTCCCGAAGGAACGAGAAGTAGAGACGGGGCCGTCGGCAGGTTCAAAGCCGGCAGCTTTCTGCTCGCCCTTGAAGCCGGGCTGACAATAGTGCCCGTCACCGTCCAGGGAACCGTGCATGTAATGACCAAGGGCCGGCTCATGACCTGCCCGGGGCAGGTCGCGCTGCTGGTGCATCCTCCGATCCCCACGCCGCGCATCGAGAACCCCACCATTGCCGACGCACGCGGCTTGGCCGCAAAAATCGAAGCAGTCGTGCGGTCGGGTTTGCATTAACGTATACGGGGGCTGGAATGCGCATTTCAGGAAGACTGGCCGTGTGCGCCGGTGTGGCAATCTCCGTTCTCGTCGGCGCGCCCTCCGTTGACGCGGCTGGTGTTATCGTCGTCACGACGACATCGCCTGGAATTGCTGCCGACGGCCTCTGCTCCCTCGCCGAAGCCATTCACAACGCCAACGCGTCCGCCGCCGTTCATCCGGATTGCGCGGCTGGATCCAGTCCAACCACCATCGAGCTCAGCCCGGCCGCGGTTTACACGATGGCCGTGCCGCTCAGTACTCTGGACGATGGCACCGGACTGCCGCAGGTCACGGCGGGCGATCATCGTGAACGGCCATGGCGCAGTCATCGAGCGTTCCAGCGCCAATGGGACGCCGCCGTTTCGCCTTATGGCAGTGCTGCCGAGCGGGGTTCTCACGCTGAATGACGTCACGCTGCGCGGCGGGTTTGCCAACAGCGATGGGACCGGACTAGGCGGCGGGGCGCTGTTGAACGCCGGCACCGCCACCATCATCGCGAGCATCATCGATGCGAACCGATCGGGCACGAACGGGGGAGGGCTCAGCAATTTCGCAAGCCTTACAGTTCGCAACAGCCGCGTTCAGAACAATCTCGCCGTGAGCGCCGGCGGCGGGCTGCGGAACGACATCGGGACGCTCACGCTCGAGCAGACAGTGGTGACGTCGAATCGCAGCACAGGAGACGCTGGCCGCGGCGGCGGCATCGCCAATCATGCAGCCGCAGGCAACGCGACGCTGACGATCGTCGGCGGTGAAATCACGAACAATCTGACCGAAGGCATTGGCGGCGCCGGTGTTGACAACGCCGCATCACCAGGCCGCACCGGAACTACCACGATCACCGGCTCGACAATCAGTGGCAATACCGCCTCCGGCCCGGACCACACGAGAGGGCTTGGTGGCGGAATTCAGAACAGCTTTTTCAGAAACGTCACGACGACGGGCGCGGCGAGGGTGATCGTCGATCAATCCGTCATATCGGACAACAGCGCCATTAACGGAGGTGGTATCAGCAGCGGCTTCGACCTGCCAGGAGCCAGAGAACTGACCGTGACCATCACCCGCAGCGAGGTGAGCGGCAACTCCGCGTCAGGAGCGGGATTTCAGATGGGCAACGGCGGCGGGGTGTACGTCCTGAACGGAAAAGCGAACATCGCCAATTCGACGATCAGCGGAAATGAGGCGCTCGGGACCGGTTCGTTGATCAGTGGGCTTGGCGGCGGTCTGATGAACGGCGGATTGGGCGGCGGCATCGGTGAAACGACCATTCTGAACTCAACGCTCAGCGGCAATACAGCCTCTACGATCGGCGGCGGCGTTCTGGCAGTGCCCTTCAACGGCTTCGCGACGACGGCTATCGGCAGCACGATCGTCGCTTTCAATTCGAGCCCGGCCGGGGCGGGTTGTGGCGTCATCAGCGGCGTCATCACATCGCTTGGCTCGAACGTCGAATCGGGGAATACGTGCTCGTTCGTCCAACCGGGCGATAAGGTGAATACGAACCCGCTGCTCGGACCGCTTGCCGCGAACGGCGGCACCACGCGCACGCACGCGCTGCTGCCCGGAAGCCCGGCGATTGACGCAGGAGATCCTGTCGTATGCGCGGCTGCGCCGGTTGGCGCCGTGGATCAACGAGGTCAGGTCCGTCCAGCCGGTGCGGGATGTGATGCCGGCGCGTACGAATCGGCGTGGGCCGCCTCGCTTCTGACGCTGAACACGAATTTCAGCCTGAGCGATGGCACCAAGGGAACCGGACGCTTCGCGTTGCTGGCGGACGGCACCATGGTGGATGCTGACGGAGGCACGGGCTTCTGGTGGATTCCGCAGCCAGGCGTGCTCGCGATTGTGACGGACAGCGCGCCGAGAATCTTGTGGGTCGCGATCTTCACGAGCCCGACTACCGTAAGTCGGGCGCGTGATTGGTCTCGACGGTTCAACGCTCACCGGCGTCTGGACTGGCGTGCGGGTGAACTGAACGCGCCCCAGCTAGCCAGGTTTCCACATGTAGTGTCCGCCTTAAGGCGGACCTCTGAGGTCCGGCTAAAGCCGGACACTACGTACGGCTAAAGCCGGACACTACGTACTAGGCGCAAACGGAAACGGCTCTAGACGCTCAAGTGCGCGCGGACGAGTTCGTCCGACAAAGCGCCAATCGCGCCGCCTGCGATGCAGCGCCCCTTCTCCAGAATGTGAAACTCGCTGGCGACGCGCCTCGCAAACGGGAGTTTCTGCTCGACGAGCAGCATGGTGAGGGACGTCTCTTCGTTCAGCTTCAGGATGATGTCCCCGATCTCGTGCACGATATTCGGCTGAATACCTTCCGTAGGCTCATCCAGGATCAGCAGTGACGGTTCGAGCACGAGCGCGCGACCTATCGCGAGCTGCTGCTGTTGCCCTCCTGACAGGTCGCCGCCTCGCCGCTGGCGCATCGTCTTGAGCACCGGAAACATCTCGAAGATTCGCTCCGGAATCGTCCGCGACTTGCTGCGGCCGACGCCCAGTCCGATTCGCAGGTTCTCTTCGACGGTGAGCTGAGGAAAGATTTCCCGGCCCTGCGGCACATATCCGATGCCCAGCGCGGCGCGCGCTTCCGGCGGCGCCGTGCTGAGGTCGTGATCCCCGAACCGGAGCTCTCCGGACTCGGCAGGGAGCAATCCCATCACACATTTCAGCAGCGTGGTCTTGCCCATTCCGTTGCGGCCCATGAGGCACGTGCGCGATCCAGCCGGGACAGTCAGGTCGACGTCCCACAACGTGTGGCTGCCACCGTAAAACTGATTGAGTCCCTTGATCGCCAGAGCGCTCATTTGCCGAGATAGACCTCGATAACCGCGGGATCCTTCTGCACCTGGTCCATGTCCCCCTGGGCCAGGACACGCCCTTCGTGCAGAACCATGACACGCCTTGCGATTGAGCGCACGAAATCCATATCGTGCTCGACCACGACGACAGAATGTTCGCCGGCCAGCGACGTCAGCAGCCGTGCCGTGCGCTCCGTTTCCTGCGGTGTCATCCCGGCGACGGGCTCGTCGACGAGCAGTAATTCGGGCTCCTGCATCAGAAGCATGCCGATCTCGAGCCATTGTTTCTGCCCGTGCGACAGGATTCTCGCGGGCGCGTCCCTCGAGTCGATGAGCCCCGTAATTTCCAGGATGCGTTCGATGCGTTCACGCTGCACGGCGCTGAGCCGCGCCACGAGATCTGCCCAGAACGACTTGTCGCCTTTCAGGGCAAGCTCGAGATTTTCGAAGACGCTCAGGAACTCGAAGACGCTCGGCTTCTGAAACTTCCGTCCGATTCCGGCCTGCGCGATTTCGGGCTCCGTCATCTCGAGCAGATTGATGCTTCGTCCGAACCACGCCGTGCCGCTGTCCGGTCGAGTCTTGCCGGTGACGACGTCCATCATCGTCGTCTTGCCTGCTCCATTGGGGCCGATGACGCACAACAGCTCCCCCGGATCGACATAAAGCGACAGCGAGTCGAGGGCTTTGAACCCGTCGAAGCTGACCGTGAGCTTTTCCAGGTACAACGTGTTTTCGAGCGTCAATTGCGCACCACCTCCCTGTCGCGCTGAAGCCGCGAGGCCGCGAAAGCGGGCACGAGGCCGGCGAGACCGCGCGGCAGGAACAACGTGACGAAAACGAACAACCCGCCGAGCGCATACAGCCAGACCTCTGGAAGAGCGCCGGTGAAATACGTCTTGGCGTAGTTCACCATGACGGCCCCGGCAGCCGCGCCGATCAGGGTGCCGCGGCCTCCGACCGCGACCCAGATGACCGCTTCGATCGAATTGATTGGAGCAAACTCGCCGGGGTTGATGATGCCCACCTGCGGTACGTAGAGCGCCCCCGCGACTCCGGCGATGACCGCGGAAAGCACGAAGATCCAGAGCTTGTAGGTTTCGACGCGGTAGCCGAGAAAGCGCGCGCGATTCTCGGCGTCACGAATGGCGTGGATCACGCGGCCGGCGCGCGAACGGGAGATGTGGCTGCAAATCCAGAATGCGCACGCCAGCGCGGCCGCGCTGGCGACGAACAGCGCCGCGCGCGTCGAATCGAGCTGCAGATTGTAGCCGGCGATGTCCTTGAAATCAGTGAAGCCATTGTTGCCGCCGAACCCCATGTCGTTTCGAAAGAACGCCAGCATCAACGCATAGGTGAGGGCTTGCGTGATGATCGACAGGTAGACGCCGGTCACCCTGGAACGGAATGCGAGCCAGCCGAACGCGAACGCGAGCAGCCCTGGCATCAGCACCACCATGACGAGCGCAAACCAGAACCTGTCGAACCCGTGCCAGAACCAGGGCAGCTCGGTCCAATTGAGGAACACCATGAAATCGGGCAGCACGGCGTGTCCATAGACCCCGCGCGATCCTATCTGACGCATCAGATACATGCCCATCGCGTAGCCGCCGAGGGCGAAAAACGCAGCGTGGCCGAGGCTCAGAATTCCGCAATAGCCCCAGACCAGATCCACGGCAATGGCAAGCGTCGCGTAGCACAAGTACTTGCCAACGAGCGTGACCGTATACGTCGAGAGATGAAATGGGGATGCCGCGGGAACAGCGACATTCAGGAGCGGCACAACGACCGCCACGGCTGCGACGACGGCGAGGAACACACGTCCGGCGCGGTTCACTAAGAACTCTCCGCCGCACGTCCGGTCTGCGGAAACAGCCCTCGGGGCCGCCGCTGGATGAAGAGAATCAGCGCGACCAGGACGAAAATTTTCGCGAGCACGGCGCCTGAATATGGCTCGAGGAGCTTGTTGACGATGCCCAGCGACATGCCGCCGATCAGCGTGCCCCAGAGGTTGCCGACGCCGCCGAACACGACGACCATGAACGAGTCGATGATGTAGGCCTGTCCCAGGTTCGGGCCGACGTTGGTCAACTGGCTCAGGGCAACTCCCGCGATTCCGGCAATGCCAGACCCGAGCCCGAACGTCATGGCGTCGACCCACGCGCTGCGGACTCCCATGGCGCGGGCCATCGCGCGATTTTGAGCCACCGCGCGGATGTCGAGCCCGAGCCGCGTGCGCTTCAGCACGGCAAGCAGCGCAGCAAACACCAGCAGCGTGAACAAGACGATGTACAAGCGGTTGTAGGTAATCCCGAGCGCCTCGTTGATTTGCAGCGTGCCGCTCATCCACGACGGCGTGGACACTGAGCGGTTGAGCGCGGAAAACATCGTTCGCACGAGCTGCTGCAGCACCAGGCTGATCCCGAACGTCGCGAGAAGCGTTTCGAGGGGGCGTCCGTAGAGGAAGCGGATGATTGTCCGCTCGATCAGCACGCCCGCCATACCGGCGACGAAAAACGCCGCCGGTATGGCGACCAGGATCGATATGTCGATATGTCTCGGCATCGCAAGCTGCACGACGTACGTGGTATAGGCTCCCAGCATCATCAGCTCGCCATGCGCCATGTTGATGACGCCCATCACGCCGAACGTGATGGCGAGCCCGATCGCGACGAGTACCAGCACAGACCCCAGGCTCAGCCCGAAGAACAGCGTCTCAATCGCTGAATAGATCGTCCGCTTGTCGTCGATACGTTCCAGCGCTTTCTGTGCGGCTTCGCGCACCGCTGGATCGCTTTCGACGAACGCGCCGTCGGGCGATTTCTCGACAAGGCGCGCGAGGCGATTCCGGGCGTCGGCGCTCAGCCGGCTCGAGAGCGTGCCGACCGCGGCGAGCCGTGCCTGCGGATCTGTCCCATCGAGGTCTCCCATCGCGATCCCGGTGTCGATGGCCGCTCGCACAGAGCTGTCGGTCTCTACTGGAAGGCGCTCGCGCAGGATCTGGACGGTGGATTCGTCGAGCGACCGCAGCATTTCGTTGACGGCGGCGAGCCGTTCGGCGGCATCGGGATGCGACAGACCGAAGCGGGCGAGCGTGGTGCGAAGCGAGCGCCGGAGCCGATTGTTCGTGCCGATTCGGGCCAGTGAGTCCGGTGGGGCGGTCCCCGCATCCGTCAGCGACACGGGATCGACGAGTTCGTACGAGGCGGGATCACCTTCGGTCGTTTTGACGATCACGACCTTCTGATCTGCATTTCGAACGAAGAGGCGGTCTTCCAGCAACGCCGTCAGCACTTGCCGTGTGTTGGGGTGCCCGGCGGCGATCATTCGCTCGGCGATGGCTTCCTTGTCGGCGTAGCCGGCTTCGCGAAGCTCGCCAATAGACGATGCGAACGCATCGGCCGAACTTTGGGCCGAGACACGCACGTACGCCGGCGACGACGCAAAGACGACGAAGGCGAGCAGCAGCCACCATGGCTGCCGCCCGCCCGCCGCCATGCTCACTTGTAGTTCTGTCCCGAGCACACCTTCGTCGACGTGTTGTAGTTGCCGCACTTCAACTTCACCCAGTCTGCCTCGATGGGCTTGCTGGCCGCCAGGAAATCCGACCATGCATCGCCCGGAACCGTCCCGTTGGTCTTCCAGACCACGTCGAACTGACCGTCAGCGCGGACTTCGCCGATGTACACCGGCTTGGTGATGTGGTGGTTCGGGAGCATGCGCGCGATACCGCCTGTGAGGTTCGGCGTCTCCAGGCCCGGCAGCGCCGCGAGCACCTGCTCGACGTCGGTCGACTTGGCCTTTTCGACGGCCTTCACCCACAGGTTGAAGCCAATGAAATGCGCTTCCATGGGGTCGTTCGTCGGCCGTTTCGGGTTCTTAATGTAGGTCTTCCACATGTCGATGAACGCTTTGTTGGTCGGCCCGGCGATGCTCTGGAAATAATTCCACGCCGCGAGGTGTCCGACGAGCGGCCGCGCGTCCAGTCCCGACAGCTCTTCCTCACCTACCGAAAATGCGACGACCGGGATGTCCTCCGCTGAGATTTTCTGGTTCGCGAGCTCCTTGTAGAAGGGCACGTTCGCATCGCCGTTGATTGTCGACACCACGGCCGTCTTGCGGCCGGCCGATCCGAAGCGCTTGATCTCGGCGACGCGCGTCTGCCAGTCGGAGTGACCGAAGGGCGTGTAGTTGATCGAGATGTCCGCCTTCGGAACACCCTTCGCGATGAGATACGCCTCGAGAATCCGGTTCGTCGTGCGCGGGTAGACGTAGTCAGTGCCCTCGAGTACCCACCGCTTCACGGCGATGTCGTTCATCAGATAGTCAACCGCGGGAATCGCCTGCTGATTCGGCGCCGCGCCGGTGTAGATGACGTTCTTGGACGACTCCTCGCCCTCGTATTGCACCGGATAGAACAGCAGGCCGTTGTTTTTTTCGAACACCGGCAGCACGGACTTTCTCGACACGGACGTCCAGCAGCCGAAGACCACGTCAACCTTGTCCTGAGTCAGCAACTGGCTGGCTTTCTCTGCGAACAGCGGCCAGTTCGACGCAGGATCGACGACCACCGCTTCGAGCTTGCGCCCAAGCAGCCCGCCCTTGCGGTTCTGCTCGGCAATCATCATCAGTACCGTATCTTTCAGCGTGGTCTCGCTGATCGCCATCGTCCCCGAGAGCGAGTGCAGAATCCCCACTTTGATCGGCCCAGGCGTCTGCGCCTGCGTCGTGAGGACGAGGGCCGCGAGCATCAATCCCACCGTAGCCAGCAATTGTCTCTGTTTCATGAGCGCTACTCCTTGAGAAGAAGGTGTTACATCTGAAGCTGCAGCCCGACGCCAAACTGCATGAAGTCGGTCTTGATTGCGCTGAAATTGGTGTTCTTGATGAAGAACATGACGCGTGCGTTGAACTCCTTGATCACATAGTTGAGGTTGAACTCGGTGGTGTCCTGGTCGTAATCGGCAAGCGTCGAGCTTTCGCTGAATGTCGCTTTGGCGTATTTGCCGAGCACTTCGAACTTGCCCATGCCGACCGTCTGCGGAAACAGGTAGGCGCCCAGGATGTAGCCGCCTTCACTCGCGGGAAAGCGGTTGTCGTATCCGCCCAGGCCGTCGTAGTTGGCGTATTCGCTTTCGATCGACACCACGCCGCCGTCGTCCCCGAGTTTCTTCTCGAGCAGAAAATCGAACGTGGTCGCGGTGTCGCCGTCCTGCACCTGGATTGCGGCGCCGACGCCGAGCAGGTCTTTCCCGCCGTAGTAGGTGCCGTTCAGGTAGTAGCCGGTTTCCTTGTCCCAGAAATCCACCTGCACCCGTGCCGCGGTGAGGATTTCCGGGGTTCCGGTTGCGGACTGCCCGTCGAACAGTCCGGCGGAGACCTTTACCTTGCTGAAGTCGCCCCAGTACGCGACGCCGTTGTCGCGGCCCTGGAAGACGAAGGGATGGCCGTTCTGGATGCCGTCGCTGTAGACGGCCCAGTGATGCGCGTAATACGGGCCGTACAGGTTGGCGCGGTCGCTCGGCGGCAGGAAACGCCCCATCCACAGGTTGAACTTCGGCGAGATCTCGAACTGCGCCACCGCGTCGAGCACCCCGATCTCGTTCGTCGCACCGCTGTATTCGGTGTTGAACATGAACTTGATCTGGCTGGTGACGGGTCCGCTGACGTAGAGGCGCGCGCTGTCGAGCACAAACGCGTCGGTGTCGTCCGCCTCGTCGGGCGACGTGTGCACAAAGCTCGTCCGGACCCCCGCACCAAAGCTGATCGGCGGCAGTATCGTCTGAGCCGAGAGCGGTGCGGCGAACATGACCAGGCCTGCGACGCACGCAGACACCCAGCGTTTAGGCATGAGTTCATCCCTTCTGTGTGTGGCGCCGGAGGCGCCGGTAATGAATAGAAGATCGAGTTGGCGCGAGAACGCAGCGCCTATGTGGTGTGTAAAAGCAAACTGGGTTCCACGTTGCGGCGGAGCCGCCGCATCATTTCCTTAAGGAAATTGCGTGCGGCGTAGAAAAGAGGTGACGCAGATGTTCGAAGGCAGAGTTGGGGAAACATTGTTGTCGATCCTGGTGAGGACCGATGGGCATCGGAATCGATGAACGCGGCATGTCCGGCCGGTAAACGTGATTTAAACGTTCAACATTGTCGTGAAGCCATCATTTGTGTCGATGGTCAATGGCTGACGCCCCAATCCCCAATCCCCAATCGCCAATCCCCAATCCCTAATCTCATATAATCCGCCCATGTTCGTGTCGGCCATCCTTGCGGCCGGGGGGCGCGGAACCCGGCTCGGGTCTGATATCCCGAAGCAGCTGCTGACACTTGGCGATCGCACCATTCTTCAGCGCAGCTTCGATCTGGTCGAGTCCCACGAACGCATCGACGAAATTGTCGTGGCGCTTCCGCGCGACCTCGCCGCCTCACCTCCACCGTACCTGATCTCCGGCAGAAAGCCCGTGCGTATCGTCGATGGGGGATTCCGGCGCCAGGATTCGGTGGCCAATGCGTTTGCGCGAGTGTCCCCGGGCGCAAGTGTGATCGTCATTCACGACGCCGCTCGGCCGTTCGCCACGGCAGGTCTCTTCTCGCGGGTGATCGATGCGGCGGCAAAGGGTGGCGCGGCTATCGCGGCCCTTCCGGCGAGCGACACGGTGAAAGAAGCGACTGCCGCTCCCGGCCTGAGAATCGTCGCCCGGACGATCGCGCGCGAGTCGATCTATCTCGCGCAGACGCCGCAGGCGTTCAGCCGGCAGGTGCTCGAAGAGGCCATCGAGCTCGGACGCCAGGCGCTCGGGACGGCGACAGACGAAGCGTCGCTCGCGGAGCAGGCCGGCCACTCGATCCGGTTGGTTGATGGAGAAGACGCCAATATCAAAATCACGACGCCGCAGGACCTCAAGTTCTCAAAGGCACTCGCCGGAATTGGGGAATTGGCATTGGGGATGAGCGGAATCCCGCGAATCGGGACGGGTTATGACCTGCATCGCCTCGAGCCGGGCAGACCGCTCGTCATGGGTGGCGTGACGATTCCGCATGAAACGGGTCTCGCGGGCCACTCCGACGCGGACGTGTTGTGCCATGCGGTGACCGACGCCATTCTCGGCGCGGCAGCCGCGGGCGACATCGGCCAGCATTTTCCCGATACCGACGTGAAATGGAAGGATGCGAACAGCATTGAATTGCTGAAAGGCGCAGCGGCAATCGTGCGCGCGGCCGGCTACGTCGTGGCGAATATCGACGCGACGATCATCGCCGAGCGTCCGAAGATTGCGCCGCACGTTCCGCAGATGCGCGCGAACCTCGCGCAGGCAATCGGCGTCAACATATCGGCGGTCAGCGTGAAGGGCAAGACGAACGAATGCGTCGATGCGCTCGGCCGCAACGAAGCGATTGCGGTGCACGCCGTAGCTCTCTTAGCCCTAAGCTCTCAGCCCTAAGCTCTCAGCTAAGCCTTCATTCACCCATGCGCGTCCGATTCGCTCCCAGCCCTTCCGGCCACCTGCACGTCGGGAACGTGCGTACGGCCCTCTTCAACTGGCTGCTTGCACGTGGCGCGCACGGCACGTTCATTCTGCGCATCGAAGACACCGATGCCGATCGCTCGACGGCCGAGTCGGATGCGACAATTTTAGAAGATCTCCGCTGGCTCGGCCTCGACTGGGACGAGGGTCCGGACGTCGAAGGCCCTGTCGGGCCATATCGATCGTCGCAGCGCCTCGGGAACTACCAGTCGCGCGCGCGGGCACTGCTCGAGCAAGGCAAGGCGTATTACTGCTTCTGCACGCCCGAGCAGCTCGAGGAGGAGCGCGCCGCGGCCCTCGCGGCCAGCTTGCCGCCGAAATATTCGGGCCGGTGCGCCGCCATCGATCCAGCCGAATCCCGGCGCCGAGTGCAAGGCGGCGAGCCAGCCGCTGTCCGGTTCCGCACGCCGGCGAGCCGCGACATCGTCTTTCACGATCTCGTGCGCGGCGAAATCCGCTTTCATACGGATGTCATCGGCGATCAGGTGCTGTTGCGATCTGACGGCTATCCCGCCTACAACTTCGCCGTCGTCGTGGACGATGGGCTGATGGGTGTGACCCATGTGGTGCGGGGGGAAGATCACATTTCGAATACGCCCCGGCAGATCCTGATCTACGAGGCCCTGGAATTCAGCCTGCCCGAGTTTGCGCATGTCGCGATGGTGCTCGGGCCCGATCATACGAAGCTGTCGAAACGCCACGGCGCGGTGTCGGTGGACCAGTTTCGCGAGAAGGGATATCTGCCCGAAGCGCTGCTGAATTACCTGGCGCTGCTGAGCTGGTCGCCGGGCGGATCCGGCAGGACCGCATCGCCCGACAGCGCTGCCGGGCAAGAGCTGATGCCGCTAGCCGACATGGCCAAGCGGTTTTCACTGAGCGACGTGGGTCACAGCGCCAGCGTGTTCGACGAAGAGAAGCTCGCCTGGGTGAACCGGCATTACCTGAAAGAAGCGGAGCACGGGCGAATCGCGCGCCTCTCGATGCCGTATCTGGAGCGCGCCGGCTTCGTCGCCGGGCGGCTTCGGCCCGAGGGATTGGCCTACCTTTCGAGCCTGGTGCCTATCTTCAACACCTCGGTCGACCGTCTCGAGCAGGTGCCGCAGCGGCTCCGCCAGCTCTTTGAGTTTTCGCCCGCGGCGGCACTGACCGAGGAAGGCATTCGCGGCGAAGTGGCCGACGGGGGCGCGCGCAAGGTGATCGCCGCGCTCGCAGACGAGCTGGACGCGTCGCCGCGATTGGCCGACAAGCAGGCATTTCGCGCGGTCGCGGATCGCGTCAAGCAGAAAACGGGTCTAAAGGGGCGTGGGCTGTTCCATCCGATCAGGATTGCGCTCACCGGCGCCGGTGATGGCCCGGAGCTCGATCTGCTCGTTCCCGCGATGGAGCGGGGCGCCGACCTCGATCCGGCGGCGGGGTTTCGGCCAATTGTCGGCGCGCGCGAACGCGCGCGAGATTTCGCGAACTCCTTAGATCAGTAGATCTCTTAGATCACTAGATCAACAGACATCACCATGCTCATCTACGGCATTAACGCCGTCACCGAAGCGTTGAAGGCGGGGCGCGTGGTTTCGATGCGCGCTGGGCGGCGGAAAGATCAGCGCCTTCTGCAACTGCTCGCGCTCGCGGAACAATCGAGCGTGCCCGTGCGGCGCGTGTCGGATGAGGAGCTCGATCGCGAGGCAGGCGGATCGTCGCATCAAGGGATTGTCGCGGAGGTCGCCGAACGGCGTGTCTACGAGCTGCACGATCTGGTCGCGGATGCCGCGGCACATCCGCCCGCGCTGATTGTCGTGCTGGACGGAGTAGAAGATCCGCACAACTTCGGGGCGGTGCTGCGCAGCGCCGATGCAGCGGGCGCGCACGGCGTCGTGCGTCAGACGCGACATTCAGCGTCATTGAGCGGAGCGGCGGGCAAGGCGTCGGCGGGCGCGCTGGCGCACGTGAAGATTGCCGACGTTGTGAACATCGCCCGCGCTGTCGAGGACCTGAAGGACGCCGGTATCTGGACAATCGGGCTCGCGGGGGACGCGCCGGCAACGTACGATAAAATGGATTTAACGCTTCCAACCGCCCTTGTCCTCGGCGCGGAGGGCACGGGGCTGCGCCGCCTGGTACGCGAACGGTGCGATATGCTGGCCGCTATCCCTATGAAAGGACACGTAGATAGCCTGAATGTGTCAGTGGCAGCCGGCGTGGTCCTGTTCGAAGCGGTCCGCCAGCGCGCGAGCTAGTTGCTTCACTCCGTGGCACACCTTGTGCTACACTCAGCTTTTTGTCTGGCTGGCGTAGCTCAGCCCGGTAGAGCAGCTGATTTGTAATCAGCCGGTCGGGGGTTCAAATCCCTTCGCCAGCTCCATGTGGCTAGACGCGGCCGCCAAAACTCGGCCTCAAGATAGGCGGGCACTTTAGAGGGTGTAGCAGTCGGTCTGCAGGAATCAGCAGCCAAAATTTTTTGGGGAGGTGGCAGAGCGGTCAATCGCAGCAGGCTGTAAACCTGCCGCCTTCGGGCTACGGAGGTTCGAACCCTCCCCTCCCCACCATTCGACTCGGCTGTGCCTCGCTCATGGCAGGCTACGTCGAAGGGCACGGCTTGAAGCGAGGGCAGTAAGAAGGTTTGGGGGAGAAGCGCGGGAGTAACTCAGTGGTAGAGTCACAGCCTTCCAAGCTGTTGGTCGCGGGTTCGATCCCCGTCTCCCGCTCCAACCTTCGCTCGGCACATTGAAGGAGCCGCGCTCGGTTGGCAAGCCACTGATTCTTGACCGGTGTGGGGTTGGCAGCTGAGCCGACTTGTCGGCCGTAGGGCGAGTGGGCTTGGCAAGCGAGCCGCGAAGGCCGATGTAGCTCAGTTGGCAGAGCGCGTCCTTGGTAAGGACGAGGTCACCAGTTCAATCCTGGTCATCGGCTCCATCCGCCTCCGCGCGCAGGCGCAGCGAAGGCGGGCAACCTTCGCCGCGAAACATGGGCGAGGCGACATAGAAACGGCGAGTTAACAGCAACGGAGAGACTCAGGCATGGCGAAAGAAAAATTTGATCGTTCAAAGCCACACGTCAACGTAGGCACTATCGGCCACATCGACCACGGCAAGACCACTCTGACCGCGGCGCTGACGAAAGTCTCGGCCGACAAGGGCTGGGCGAAGTTCATCCCGTACGACGAGGTCGCGAAAGCCTCCGAGTCGCAGGGCCGCCGCGACGAGACAAAGATTCTGACGATCGCGACGAGCCACGTCGAATATTCGACGCCGAAGCGTCATTACGCCCACGTCGACTGCCCGGGCCACGCCGACTACATCAAGAACATGATCACGGGTGCCGCGCAGATGGACGGCGCGATCCTGGTCGTGTCGGCCACCGACGGCCCGATGCCGCAGACCCGCGAGCACGTGCTGCTCGCCCGCCAGGTCAACGTGCCGTATCTCGTGGTCGCGCTCAACAAGGTCGACGCGGTTGACGACCCCGAGCTGCTCGACCTCGTCGAGCTCGAAGTGCGCGAGCTCCTGAAGGGCTACGGCTTCCCGGGCGACGACCTGCCTGTCGTCCGACTCTCGGCGCTCAAGGCCCTCAAGGGCGAGCCGGGCGGCGCGGAAGGTGTCCTTGCGCTGATGGACGCGCTCGACAACTACATCCCGATGCCGCAGCGCGAAGTCGACAAGCCGTTCCTGATGCCGATTGAAGACGTGTTTTCGATCTCGGGCCGCGGCACCGTCGTCACCGGCCGTATCGAGCGCGGCAAGGTGAAGGTGGGCGAGGAAATCGAGATCATCGGCTTCGGCCCGACCAAGAAGAAGATCGTCACCGGCGTCGAGATGTTCCGCAAGCTGCTCGACGAGGGCACGGCCGGCGACAACGTCGGCGTGCTGCTCCGCAGCACTGAGAAAGAAGAAGTCGAGCGCGGTCAGGTCCTCGCCAAGGGCGGGTCGATCACGCCGCACACGAAGTTCAAGGCGACCGTCTACGTGCTCTCGAAGGAAGAGGGCGGACGTCATACGCCGTTCTTCAACGGATACCGTCCGCAGTTTTACATCCGGACGACCGACGTGACCGGATCGCTGCATCTGCCCGAAGGCGTGGAAATGGTGATGCCCGGCGACAACACCGACATCAATGGCGAGCTGATTACGCCGGTCGCCATCGAAAAGGGCTCGAGATTCGCGATTCGCGAAGGCGGCCGCACGGTGGGCGCCGGCACGATCACGGAAATCGTGGAGTAGTCGATGCGAGACATTATTTCTCTGGCGTGTACTGAATGTAAGCGCCGGAATTACAGCACGACGAAGAACCGGAAGAAGTCGTCCGAGCGCCTCGAGTTCAGCAAGTACTGCAGGCACTGCAGGAAGCACACGGGGCACAAGGAAACTAAGTAAAGAGTCGAAAGTGGAAAGTGGAAAGTGGAAAGTGAAGTAAGGTCGAAAGTCAGCGACGCGTGTTTCAACGTTTACACTTTCGACTTTCAACTTTCGCCTTTCGCTCGCGACTAGTAGGCCAGTAGCTCAATTGGTAGAGCACCGGTCTCCAAAACCGGGGGCTGGGGGTTCGAGACCCTCCTGGCCTGCCAACAGTAGAGACGGTGAACCTGGAACCGCGGAATTGAGAGTGCATGGCATCGAACGTGGTCAGTGAAAACATCGGTGAAGCACGGGAGAACGTCAGCGGCTGGTGGAATCGCGGCCGGGTATTTCTCACCGAAGTCCGCAACGAGCTGAAGCGGGTTACGTGGCCTTCGAAAAAAGAGGTATACGCGGCCACCATCGTCGTCATTCTTTTTTCGATCGTGCTCGGCACGTTTCTCTGGGTCGTGGATTTGATTCTGGATCGGGCCGTGTTCTGGCTGTTCCAGCGGTTCAGTTCGTAGTTGTCGCGGCGATTGTGAGCATGACAGACGTAAGCACGAAACAGTGGTACATCGTCCACACCTATTCAGGGTTCGAGAAGAAGGTCTCTGAATCTCTCGGGCAGCGCGTACAGGCGTACGGGCTGCAGGATGAGATCGGCGAGATTCTGATCCCCACCGAAGACGTCGTGGAGATGCGTGCGGGGCGGAAGGTCGTGACCCCGAAGCGGTTTTTCCCAGGCTACATCCTTGTCGAGATGAACATGTCCGACAACGCGTGGCACGTGGTGAAAAACACGCCGAAGGTCACCGGCTTCGTCGGCGCGGGCGTGAAGCCCACGCCGCTGAGCAAAGAAGAGGTCGAGCAGATCCTCGACCAGGTGCGCACCGCCGCCGAGAAGCCCAAGCCGAAATACATGTTCGAGAAGGGCGAGCAGGTGCGGATCAACGAAGGCCCGTTCACCAGCTTCAACGGCGTCGTCGACGAGGTCAACCTCGACAAGAACACGTTGAAGGTCATGGTGACGATCTTCGGCCGCTCGACCCCGGTCGAACTCGACTTTTTGCAGGTGGAGAAAATTTAACCACGGCAGAAGACCAGGAGACGCAGGAGTTTCTTGAAACAAAGAATTTCTCCTGCGCCTCCTGCGTCTCCTGCGGTGAAGCAAGAACTGTTATGGCGAAAAAAGTACAGGCAATGGTGAAGCTCCAGATCGCGGCGGGCAAGGCAACGCCCGCGCCGCCTGTGGGGACCGCGCTCGGCCCGCACGGCGTCAATATCATGGACTTCTGCAAGAACTTCAACGCGAAGACCGCCGGCCAGGAAGGCTTGATCATCCCGGCCGTGGTCACGATCTACGCCGACCGGTCGTACTCGTTCATCACCAAGACGCCGCCGGCGTCGATTCTGCTGAAGCGCGCGGCCAATATCGCGAAGGGATCGGCCGAGCCCAACAAGAACAAGGTGGGCACGGTCACCGCGAAGCAGGTGGAAGAAATCGCCAAGATCAAGCTGCCCGACCTGAACGCGGAGTCGCTCGAAGCGGCCATCAAGACCGTCGCCGGCACCGCGCGCTCGATGGGACTGGATGTGGTTCAGTAGGGACTGGTGATTGGGGATTCGGGGTTCGCGACGGTCCGGCTAAAGCCGGACACGACGTACGAACCGTTGCACTGAGCAGATCGTTGTTGCAAGCAGCGCCGCGAGCGTGAGCGAGCGGTGACAGGTCGTGGGGGTGGGGCCCCACGACAATTAAACAAAGTGGGAGAGCCGCGGGCTCGTTTGCACCACAGGAGGTAGAAGTTGGGTAAGAAGTTCGAAGCCGCCAAGAAGCAGGTTCCTGAGCATCCGCTCACGATCGAGGATGCAATCCCCCTGCTCCAGAAAGTCAAATTCGCGAAGTTCGATGAAACCGTTGAGCTGACCGCGCGTCTCGGCGTCGATCCGAAACACGCCGATCAGATGGTGCGCGGCACCGTCGTGCTGCCGCACGGGCTCGGCAAGAGCAAAAAAGTGCTGGTCATCGCCGCGGGCGAGAAACAGAAAGAAGCCCAGGATGCCGGCGCCGATCACGTGGCCGGCGAAGAAGTCGTCGACCGGATCAACGGCGGGTGGATGGACTTCGACGCCGTCGTCGCCACGCCCGACATGATGCGCGCCGTCGGCCGGCTCGGCAAGGTGCTCGGGCCGCGCGGCCTGATGCCGAACCCGAAGACCGGCACCGTCACGTTCGAGATCGCCAACGCCGTCAAGGAAATCAAGGCCGGCAAGGTGGAGTTCCGCGTCGACAAGACCGGCATCATCCACGCGCCGGTGGGCAAGACGTCGTTTGCGCCCGAGTCGCTCATCGCCAACACGCACGCGCTGGTCGACAGCATCGTCAAGGCGAAGCCGGCCGCGGCGAAAGGCAAGTACCTCAAGAGCGTCACGCTGTCATCGACGATGGGACCCGGCATCCGCATCGATACGGTGCACCACGACGTAGCGGTGAAACACTAATGGCAGTCACACGAGCGGCAAAACAGGAAGAGCTGGCCCAGCTCGAGAGCGATCTCAAGGGCACGGACAGCGCAATTCTCGTCGACTACAAAGGGCTGAACGTGCCGCAGGTCACCGACCTGCGGCGCGAGCTGCGCAAGGCGAAGGCGACCTACAAGGTCGTCAAGAACACCATCGCCAAGCGGGCAATCAAGGGCACCGCATTCGAAGGTCTCACCGAGCACTTCATCGGCACGACCGCGATTGCCTACACGGACAAAGACCCCGTCGCGCTCGCCAAGACCCTCACGACGTTCGCGAAGACCGCGCCGTCGCTGAAGATCAAGGCGGCGGTGGTGCAGGGGCGGGCGATCAAGGCCGCCGAGGTGACCGATCTCGCCTCGCTGCCGAGCAAGCCCGAGCTGTACGCGAAGCTGCTGTTCCTGCTGAACGCCCCGATGGTGCAGCTGGTCAGCGTGCTCAACGCGGCGCCACGAGATTTCGTCAGCGTGCTGTCGGCGTACGAAAAGAAGAAAGCCGAAGCCTAGGAGCTTTGGGACCGCATTAAGCAGAAAGCGTTGCAAACATCGTCGAGCGACCGAAGGTCGCGAGATACAGGTCGCGGGGGTGGGGCCCCGCGACATTTAACAAAGGAAGAACAGCAATGGCCGAAGTGACTCAGGACCAGTTCGTCGATTACGTCAAGAACATGAGCGTGCTCGAGCTCTCGCAGCTCGTGAAGCGCCTCGAATCGGAGCTCGGCGTGTCGGCCGCGGCGGCCATGCCGATGGCCATGCCCGGCGGCGGCGGTGGCGCGGCGGCGGCGGCGCCGGCTGAAGAGAAGACCGAGTTCAACGTCTCCCTCGTCAGCTTCCCGGCCGACAAGAAGATCAACATCATCAAGGCCGTCCGCGAAGTCACCAGCCTCGGATTGAAGGAAGCCAAGGACCTCGTCGAGGCCGTTCCCAAGGTCCTCAAAGAGGCCGTCAACAAGGACGAGGCGGAAGCGATCCGCAAGAAATTCGACGAAGTCGGCGCGAAAGTCGAAATCAAGTAGATCGTTCGCGCACAGGCTCCAGGCTCCAGGCTCCGGACGTCAGGCCAGACGTTCGGAGCCTGGCGCGTGTCTTTTTTTTTCGTACTTAGGCACGGGTGTTTACGGCTCGCCTTGAATGGCCCCGAGCCGGAAGCCCGTAGCCGGGAGTCCAATAGATGTACAGCCTTCCTAAAAACGTCTACCGCGAGCGGATCGACTTTTCGAAGATCAAGACCACGGTTCCGATTCCGAACCTGATCGAGATTCAGAAGAAGTCCTACGAACGTTTTCTGCAGATGAACCGGCTGGCGTCCGAGCGTGAAGACGCGGGACTGCAGTCGGTGTTCAAGTCGGTGTTTCCGATCAGCGATTTCCGCGAGAACTCGTCGCTCGAGTTCATCGAGTACTCCATCGGCAACTGGGAGTGCAAGTGCGGCAAGCTGCAGGGGCTGCACCACCTGCGGAAGCCGTGCGCCGGCTGCGGCAACGTGCTGATCGCCGATCCGTACGGCGATCGCGAAGTCCTCTGCCCCCGTTGCGGCCGCCCGAACATCGTCGAAGGCGATGCCTGCGATATCTGCGGCAACACCGTGGCCCTCAAGCTCAAGTACGACGTGGACGAATGCCAGGAGCGCGGCATGACCTTCGCCGTGCCGCTCAAGGTGACCATCCGCCTCGTCGTGTGGAACAAGGATCCGGAAACGGGCGCCAAGACCATCCGCGACATCAAGGAGCAGGAGGTCTATTTCGGCGACATTCCGCTGATGACGGAGAACGGCACCTTCATCATCAACGGCACGGAGCGCGTCATCGTCTCGCAGCTCCACCGTTCGCCTGGTGCCTTCTTCCACTCGGAAGACAAGACCCTGTTCGTCGCGCAGATCATCCCGTATCGCGGGTCGTGGGTCGAGTTCGAATACGACGCGAAGAACCTGCTCTACGTCCGCATCGACCGGAAGAGAAAGTTCCTGGCGACCGTCTTCCTCCGCGCGCTCGGCCTGCGCGGGCACGACGAGATCATCCGGACCTTCTACACGGTCGAGAAGATCTACATGCGGAAGGACTCGAAGTTCTGGGCGGTGAGCGAGAGCCTCGTCGGGCTGCGCGCGGCCAAGGACATCTCGATTCCGAAGTCGGACATCACCATCCACTCGGGGAAGAAGATCTCCGCGTCCGCCATCGCGGCGCTGCGCAAGGCCAACGTCGAAGCGATCGAGATCTCGGACGCCGAGCTCGAGGGCGCCTACGCCGCGTCCGACATCGTCAATCCGGCGACCGGCGAGGTCATTCTCGAGGCCAACGAAGAGATCACGCCGCGCGTGATTTCGATGACGCAGGAGAACAACATCGACCGCATCGAAGTGTTCTTCCCGGAGAAGGACGAGGTCGGCCCGATCATCTCCGCGACGCTGAAGAAAGATCCCATTCACACGCACGAAGAGTCGCTCATCGAGATCTACCGCCGTCTGCGTCCGGGCGATCCCCCGACGCTCGACAGCTCGCGGTCGCTCTTCGAGAACATGTTCTTCAACCCGCAGAAGTACGACTTCTCGCGCGTCGGCCGTCTGAAGCTGAACACCAAGCTCGGCCTCAACACGCCGCTCGACGAGAAGATCCTGCACCCGCAGGACTTCTACGAGGTCATCAAGTACCTGTTGAAGCTGCGCCGGAACCCGGTGAACGTGGACGACATCGATCACCTCGGCAACCGCCGCGTGCGGTCGGTCGGCGAGCTGCTCGAGAACCAGTTCCGCATCGGCCTGGTGCGCATGGAGCGCGCGATCAAGGAAAAGATGTCGGTCTACCAGGAAATGGCGACCGCCATGCCGCACGACCTGATCAACGCGAAGCCGGTCATGGCTGCGATTCGCGAGTTTTTCGGGTCGTCGCAGCTGTCGCAGTTCATGGATCAGACCAACCCGCTGTCGGAAATCACGCACAAGCGGCGTCTGTCGGCGCTCGGCCCCGGCGGCCTCTCGCGCGAGCGAGCGGGGTTCGAGGTGCGCGACGTCCATCCGACGCACTACGGGCGCATCTGCCCGATTGAGACGCCGGAAGGTCCGAACATCGGCTTGATCTCGTCGCTGTCGTGCTACGCGCGCATCAACGAGTTCGGCTTCATCGAGTCGCCGTACCGGAAAGTGAAAGACGGCCACGTCGCCGACTTCGTCCTCATCACCAACGGCGGGGGCACGAAGTTCAAGACCGGCGAGATCGTCGAGGTCAGCGAAGTCATCGAAGAAAACGCCGCCTCGAAGAGCCGCAAGAAGCGCGCGGCCGAATTCGAGCCGCACTCGTTCTATCTCTCGGCCTGGGAGGAAGACCAGTACGTGATTGCGCAGGCGAACGCCGAAATCAGCGAGCAGGGGCGGTTCGTGGGCGAGCGCGTCAACTGCCGGCAGGCGGGCAACTTCATCCTGGCGCCGCGCGAGAGCGTGCAGTTCATCGACGTGTCGCCGAAGCAGCTCGTCTCGGTGGCGGCCTCGCTGATTCCGTTCCTCGAGAACGACGACGCCAACCGCGCGCTGATGGGATCGAACATGCAGCGCCAGGCTGTGCCGCTGCTGAGGGCACGGGCGCCCTTCGTCGGTACGGGCATGGAGCACATCACCGCGCGCGACTCGGGCGCGGTGGTCGTCGCGCGCCGCGCCGGCACCATCGACTACGTCGACTCGCTGCGCATCGTCGTCCGCGTCGAAAGCGAGAGCGACGATCCGACGGTCAGCAAGGAGATGGGCGCCGACATCTACAACCTGACGAAGTTCAAGCGCTCGAACCAGAACACCTGCATCAGCCAGAAGCCGATCGTGCGGGTCGGACAGAAGGTGCACAAGGGCCAGGTCATGGCCGACGGTCCGTGTACGGAGCTGGGCGAGCTCGCGCTCGGCCGCAACGTGCTGGTCGCCTTCATGCCATGGCGCGGCTACAACTTCGAAGACGCGATCCTCGTGTCGGAGCGGATGGTGAAGGACGACTACTACACCTCCATCCACATCGAGGAGTTCGAAATCGAAGCGCGCGATACCAAGCTCGGTCCGGAAGAAATCACCAGGGACATTCCGAACGTCTCGGAAACGTTCCTGCGCGATCTCGACGAGAGCGGCATCATCCGCATCGGCGCCTACGTGAAGCCGGGCGACATTCTGGTGGGCAAGGTCACCCCGAAAGGGGAGACCCAGCTGACGCCGGAAGAAAAGCTGCTCCGCGCGATCTTCGGCGAGAAGGCCGGCGACGTCCGCGACGCTTCCCTCATCTGCCCCCCGGGCATCGAGGGGATCATCGTCGGCGTGAAGATCTTCTCGCGCAAAGGGATCGAGAAAGACGATCGAGCCAAGGCCATCGAGGCCGAAGAGCTCGAGATGATGGAGAAGAACCTGCAGGACGAAATCCGCATCCTGCACGACGAAGTCAAGAAGCGCGTCGTTCAGATGCTGACCGGCCAGACGCTGCGAAGCGATCTGTTCGACGAGTACGGCCGCGAGCGGATGCTCAAGAAGGGCACCGTGCTCGCCCCGGAAGTGCTGCAGGACATGCCCTACGACGCGATGGTGCGCCTGAAGATTCAGGCGGACGATCCGCGGCTCGAGGACGACCTGCGCGCCCTCGAGGAGCAGACCGAACGGCGGGTGGAAGTCACCCGGCAGCAGTTCGAGGAGAAGAAAGAGAAGATTCGCCGCGGCGACGAGCTGCCTCCGGGCGTCATCAAGCTGGTCAAGGTGTACGTGGCGATGAAGCGCAAGCTGTCGGTCGGCGACAAGATGGCCGGCCGCCACGGCAACAAGGGCGTCATCGCGCGCATTCTTCCCGAAGAAGACATGCCGCATCTGCCGGACGGCACGCCGGTGGAGATCGTCCTGAATCCGCTCGGCGTCCCTTCGCGTATGAACGTCGGACAGATTCTCGAGACGCACCTCGGCTGGGCCGCGCACGCCCTGGGCCTCTACTTCGCCACGCCGGTATTCGATGGCGCGACGGAGCCGGAGATCAAGAGCTGGCTCGATCAGGCCGGGCTGCCGAAATCGGGCAAGACCAAGCTCTACGACGGCATGACCGGCATGGAGTTCGAGCAGGACGTGACCGTGGGCTTCATCTACATGTTGAAGCTCTCGCACCTGGTCGACGACAAGATCCACGCGCGGTCGATCGGACCCTACTCGCTCATCACCCAGCAGCCGCTGGGCGGCAAGGCGCAGTTCGGCGGTCAGCGGTTCGGAGAAATGGAAGTCTGGGCGCTCGAGGCGTACGGCTCGGCGCACATCCTTCAGGAGCTCCTCACCGCGAAGTCGGACGACGTCACGGGCCGGGCGAAGATTTACGAGGCGATCGTCAAGGGCGACGCATCGTTTACGGCGGGCTTGCCGGAGTCGTTCAACGTCCTCATCCGGGAGCTGCAGTCGCTGTGCCTCGACGTCGAGCTGCTCAAGACCAAAAAGAAACTCCCTGAGCCGGCAGCAGCGCTGCCTGCCCCGGCGCTGGAGGAGGTGTAAATATGAGACCGTCATTTCACGATCGTGGCTCGCTGACGTCCGACTTCGACGCGATTCGGATCAGCCTGGCGTCGCCGGAAAAGATCATGTCGTGGTCTCACGGCGAAGTCACCAAACCCGAGACGATCAACTACCGCACGTTCAAGCCGGAACGGGATGGCTTGTTCTGCGCGAAGATCTTCGGACCGATCACCGACTGGGAGTGCCTCTGCGGCAAGTACAAGCGCATGAAGCACCGCGGCGTCATCTGCGACAAGTGCGGCGTCGAGGTCACGCAGGCGAAAGTGCGCCGCGAGCGCCTCGGCCACATCACGCTGGCCACGCCGGTGAGCCACGTGTGGTTCTTCAAGGGGCTGCCGAGCCGCATCGGCCACCTGCTCGACATCTCGCTGCGCGAGCTGGAACGGGTGCTCTACTTCGAAGCCTACGTCGTCGTCGATCCGCTCGACAGCGACCTGCAGCAGAACCAGCTGCTCAGCGAAGAGCAGTACCGCAAGGCGCGGGAAGAGTGGGGACACAAGTTCCGCGCACAGATGGGCGCCGAGGCGATCAAGGAGCTGCTCAAGCGCGTCAATGTCGACAAGCTGGCCGAAGAGCTGCGCACGAAGATGCGCTCGGAAGCGTCGGTTCAGAAAAAGCTCAAGTTCGCCAAGCGGCTGAAAGTCGTCGACTCGTTCCGCAAGTCGACGAACCGGCCGGAGTGGATGATTCTGGACGTCATCCCGGTCATTCCGCCGGAACTGCGTCCGCTGGTGCCGCTCGACGGCGGACGGTTCGCGACCTCGGACCTCAACGATCTGTATCGCCGTGTCATCAACCGCAACAACCGGTTGAAGAAGCTCATCGAGCTGAAGGCGCCGGACGTCATCATCCGCAACGAGAAGCGCATGCTTCAGGAAGCGGTCGATGCGCTGTTCGACAACGGCCGCCGCGGCCGCGTGCTGCGCGGGGCCAACAACCGTCCGCTCAAGTCGCTGTCCGACACGTTGAAGGGCAAGCAGGGGCGGTTCCGTCAGAACCTGCTCGGCAAGCGCGTGGACTACTCGGGCCGTTCCGTCATCGTGGTCGGTCCGGAACTGAAGCTGCATCAGTGCGGGCTGCCGAAGAAGATGGCGCTCGAGCTGTTCAAGCCGTTCATCTATAACAAGCTCGAAGAGCGCGGCCTGGTGGCGACCATCAAGCAGGCGAAGGAGATGGTCGAGCAGCAGAAGCCGGAAGTCTGGGACATCCTCGAAGAAGTCATCAAGGAGCACCCGGTTCTGCTCAACCGCGCGCCGACGCTGCATCGTCTGGGTATCCAGGCGTTCGAGCCGGTGCTGGTCGAAGGCAAGGCCATCCGGATCCATCCGCTGGTTTGCACCGCGTTCAACGCGGACTTCGACGGCGACCAGATGGCGGTGCACATTCCGCTGTCACCCGAGGCGCAGATTGAGGCCTCGGTGCTGATGCTGTCGTCGAACAACATCCTG
>CAVXJF010000008.1:0-237108 GCA_963762055.1 Vicinamibacterales bacterium | reverse complement strand
AGTGGTGGAGGCGGCGGGAGTCGAACCCGCGTCCGAAAGCACGTCGTCAAAGAAATCTACATGCGTATCCGCTTCTGATTTCTCGTATCCAGCGTGAGGAAGCGGCGAAAAACCGCCAGATACCAGACCCGGTAAATCTCACCTCCGAACGCCGAGCCGCCGTTCGGAAGCCAGCCTGTTTAATGGCGTTCGACCCCCAACCACCAGGCGAGGCCAAGGCGAACGTCGTTGCTTAGTTTAATTAAGCAGCGAGAGCGTACTGATTGTCCGCAGTTAACGGATGTTCCATCAGATTAACGAGTTAATGGTGCTCGGCATGCATTCCTTGAGTCCATACCCCCGTCGAAACCGGAGCGCCCCCAAGGCGTGATTGACCCTCTCATTATCGCATGGCGGCCCTCTGTTTGCACCGTATGGCCTGGAGGTGAATTGATGAATCTACGAGACAAATACAACGATGCCATTCATGTGGCAAAGAACTACAGAATGGACGGATCGGCCGAGGAGCGCGACGGCAAGCTGTACTTCAGCGGCACGGTGACATCAGAGGCCGAGAAAAATGCCATCTGGGACGCCCTCAAGGCCGTTCCCGACTGGCGCACGGATGTCGTCGCAGATATCAAGGTCGTGCCGAAGCCGGGCGTGGGCGCCCCGGTGACCTCGATGAAAACCTACACCGTCAAGAAGGGCGATACGCTCAGCAAGATTTCACGCGAGTTCCTCGGCGACGCAAATGACTACATGCGTATCTTCGAGGCGAACAAGGATCAGTTGACCGATCCCGACGAGATCAAGCCGGGGCAGGTGCTGAAGATTCCTGCGGCCGACCGCCAGCTGACGTAATCGCTATCGTGCTTTAGGGTGAGGGCCAGTAAATCTGGCCTTCACCCGCTCGACGAAGCTCTGAATTCTGAAGGGCATATCCCGAGCCGCCCCATGAGCTGCCGCCCGCTCCCCTGACGTCTTCGCGTAGGGCACCAGGAACATCAAGAGGACGTACAGACCGATCGTCATGAACGGCGGACGGTCAAAATAGCTCATCTCGAGAACACCTGCCGCGATAAACGCCACACGCACAATCGTCGGGTCGGCGTTGAAATACGCGCCGAGTCCATTGCACACGCCGCTGAGCATCGCGCCTTCGCGAATCTGATAGAGACGCCTCGGCGATGGCGTGGTCATGTGCACCCACGATGCGCCGTTGGCGCCCGGATCGATGGGCCCGATTTCGCGAAGAATATCGGTGATCTCCGACAGCGATACGACGCTCTTGCCCGGACCCAGCACGCGCTGGCATTTGTCGGCAATGGCTTGCTCGACATCCCGGACGATTTCGGCACAGTCGGGATTGTCGCCGAGCTGCGTTTCAGCGTGATTGAGGTAGGCGCGCAGCGCATCGTACGCCGCCTCATCGAGCTGGTAGGCGTTGCCGTTCAGGCTGATCGTGATGACCTTTTGCATAATTAGCCCCGTCCAAGGTTATCGAGGGTCTGGTTGATATATGCCCAGTAATCGTGAAGCTCGTCGAGCTGCGACTTTCCTTTAGAGGTCAGCTTGTAATACTTCCGGGGTGGGCCGGCGTCGGACTCCTGCCACTCGTAGTCGACGGTGCCCTCGCGGCGCATTTTGCTCAGCAGCGGATACAGAGTGCCCTCCTGGGTCGCAAACTCGGTCGTGCTGAGCCGTTGCAGCATGTCCGCGACGTAGACCTTATCGCTGGCGATGATTTTCAGGATCAGAAATTCGAGAAGCCCTTTCCTGATTGATGCGAACTTCTCGTGGATGAGGGTTGCCATCAAGCTACCTTGTCATACAAAGGTAGCATAACATTCAAAGGGCCGTCAAATCTAGAGTAAAATACTAGGAGGCCGGACTAAAATGTGAGACTTTAGGTGCATTCATGGCGAATCGATCAAGACCATCCCAGCAGAAACGACATAAAGAACGAGCGCGGCAGGAAAAGCAGAAAATGAAGTTCGAGCGCCGGCAAGAAGCCAAGGTAAACCGCACAAACAGCGGTCCCCGGCCGCCGGGTGAAGATCCGGACATTGCGGGTATCATCCCCGGACCCCAGCCTCCTCGGGAAGACGAGATCGTGGACGAAGACGAGGTAGTGAGTTAGACGGTCAGGGCATCGACAAGCTAGGCTTCGCTCGCCTTCCGATTCCGCTTCCGGCTTTCGAAGACTTCGAGAACGGTCTGAACTGCTTCGTTCTCTTTATGACGGAGTTCCCGTTGGATCCCAGGAATCATGTACCAGGCGCGAAGCGCTTTGTACACTTCATTTTCCTGGTTTTGGAGCTCTGAGGGGCTTTTCTTGACGGGAGCGGGCATGCTGTAACTCTAACAAAAATAGGGGCAAGGGTAAGGGTAAGGGCGCCGGCCCTTTCCGCTCGTCCTTGTCTCGCGAAGAACTCCTACCAGCGCGGTTCGCTGCGGCGATGTCCACCACCACCGCCGCCACGGTCGCCGCCGCGGTCACGTCCACCGCCGCCGCCACCGCCGCCAAACGTCTTCGGACGCGCCTCGTTGACCACGAGGGCCCGGCCGCCGAGTCGGCGCCGTTGAAGCGCTCGATTGCGGCCTGCGCCTCTTCGTCCGACTGCATTTCGACGAAGGCGAACCCTCGCGCACGGCCGGTCGCCATGTCGCGCATCACGCGCACCGATTCAATCGTACCTGCCTGACCGAACAGATCCTGGAGTTCGCTTTCTCCGGTCGTGAACGGCAAGATTTCCAACGAACAACTTTCGACTCATCTACTCTCTCCTTTGGAACCTAGCCTGAATGGACCATCCACTCTGCTTGCAGCGAAGTGTGAGGGGATCGAGTAGAGAAGCTCGGTCGGCTCAGACAGCGGGGCAAAAAATTAGCGGCTAAATTCGAGACAGGACAGTATAGCAGAGATAAGACAATGTCTAGACGCGAACGCCGCCGCCGGGTGGATCGTTCGAACCTGGGTTTCAGACGGCCAATTACATGGCCGTCTGCCCCGTTTTATCGAATTGCGCTGATGGTCACCTGCGGCCGTGCGAGGGCACAGGCGCCATAATGCCGGGCGCTGCCGGAGGCGCCGGCTTCTCTGCAGGCGCAGGTTCCGCGGGCTTCTCAGCAGGCGCGGGTTCCGCAGGCTTCTCGGCCGGTGCGGGCTCCGCAGGCTTCTCGGCGGGCTTGGCGCCCTTCAGCGGCCAGTTCTTGGCGAGGTACTCGACGAGTACCTTCGTCTCTTCCTCGTTCAGTTCCGCGCCGAGATCGATCATGTTGACGACGACTTCGTGCCACTCTTCGGCGCTTCGCCCGAACGTCGTCACCTGTTCGGGCGCATGACACACGCTGCACTTCTTCTCCAGGATTTCTTTCCCCGGTCCGTCGGGGAACGTCTGAGCAGCGGCCGGACCGGCCATCACGAAAAACGCCGCCACCAAGAGCGGTAGAAATGATTGCTTCACCATGACTCCTCCGTCTTTTTATTCTACCCGCCTTGGGGTTTCACCGGACGGCGCGGCGGCTTCACGGGCAAAATCAGTACCCGTCCGATTGCTCCAGCCGCACTGGCCCGCCGAACGTCTCGCCAAGGCGCGCTTCGGTCAACAGGTCGCGTTTGAGCCCGTCCCCGGCTATCCGCCCGCTCTTCAACAGGATGACGCGGCCTATCTCGGGGATGATTTCCTCGACGTGGTGCGTGATGAGGATCAGCGTGGTGCCATCGCGCGCGATGTTTCTCACCTGCTCCATGAACTTGTGCCGCGCCACCACGTCGAGGCCCGTGGTGGGCTCGTCGAGCACAAGCGCCCGCGGATTGGTCACCAGCGCCCGGGCAAGCAGCACTCGCCGCGCTTCTCCACTGGACATCTCGTTCATCAACCTCCGCGCCAGATGTCCGGCTCCCATCTTCTCGAGCGACTCGACTCCCCGGCGGCGCATCTCGTCTGAAACGGCGCCGTATCGGAGGATCCCCTGAGACGCGATGAAGCCCGAGAGCACCGCCGCGAGGCCGGTGATGCGTCCTTCGCTGTTGCCGCTCACGAACCGGTGATGCAGGTCGGCCGAAACGATGCCGAGTTGCGGGCGAAGCTCGAACACGTTCCAGTTGTCGTCGCCAAACACCCGCACCGGAGACGAGTCGTCGGGCAGGGGCACGGCGCGGTCTTCGTGGGTCAGCAGGCGCACCAGCACCGATTTGCCGGCACCGTTGGAGCCGAGAATCACCGTGTGCTCACCGGCGACAATTTTCAGCGAGAGGCCATGAAGGACCGTGGCATCCCCTTTTTTCACGGTCGCGTTTGAAAGTTCCAGGACGGTTTCGCTCATTTGCAGTAATTCTAGGCGTAACCACAGAGAACACAGAGAAACACAGAGAAGATTTGGTCTCCTCTGTGATCTCTGTGAACTCTGTGGTGAGATCCGCTACTCGCTACCGCAGCGCGACGCCGGCGCGAAGAAATGCGCCGCCTGATATCTGCTCGGCGGGGACGTAGCCTTGAGCCTTGTATCCGGCGGCGGCATAGATCCCGTTGGACCATCGTGTGCGCAGCGCACGCGGGAGCGGAAGGATCGTCGTCCCGGTCACAGCCGCCCCAGTCCGCAGCGGTCCGTAGGTGTGATCGGCAAACATGTGCGGCTGGCGCCACACGTCGACCTTCGCGCCAATCCGCAGACGCTTGATCTGCAGCACGTCGTCGAGCCGCGCCGCCACGCCCCATGTCGTCGTCGCACCTGTATCGCCGATGCGGACGGCGATGTGTCTTACATCACTCACGTTAATCCTGAGCCACTTCCCCTCTCCTTGCTCTTTGCTCTCTGCTCTCCGCTCTCTCGTGACGGCGCTCCTCACCGTCCACTCAGTCCCGTAAGGTGCCATTGCGTAGCCAAGGGAGGGCAAGATCCGCGTGCCGCGTCCAAGTGCAATCATCGGAACGGGACCGGTCGTGCTGGCGCCGCCGATGTACGCTCCGGCAAACGCGTAGATCGATGTGTACAGCATCGGATCGGCAAGCGCGATCAGCGCTCGCTGCTGAACATATTTGCGGGTCAGAGGAGAACACGGCGGCTCGCACTGGTCCTCGAATGTCTCGATAAATCCGGCGACATCGTGACCGGGCGACGAGTGCGGAGACGCGGACAACATGTAATTCAAGGCGGCCATCCGCGACTCGAAATAGAGCCACGCTTCACGGTAGTGCAGCCGCCCGCGGGCGACCGCCCGGTCGGTGATGCCGTCCGCAAGCGCGTGCTGCGCTTCGATGCCTGCGGCAGATACGTTGAGATCGGCAAGCGGGGAAACTGGAAACTGTCCGACGAACTTCGTAAACGCGTCCCCGGAGCCGTACGGAATCGGGGCGTCGAATCCATATGTGAGGGTGCCCTCGCCGAGCTCTCGAAAGCGGGCGCCGTGGCCAAAAACCTCGTGCGCGACGACCATCAGAAAGTGATCCTGCGGCACGTCGAACATCAAAAACTTCGTGCCCCTATACAAGATGCCGAGCGCATAAGATCGGCGGCTTCGCTCCTGCCCCACTTTCAAGGGAATCCACCGATCTTCTACTGCGGCGAGCTCGTGCTGAAGCGTCAGCAGGTCCTGCGCACCTGCCGCCGGCGACATGTATTGATCCAACACAACGACGTAGGGATCCGCTTCCTGTGCGAGTGCAGTTGAGGCACCAGCGACCACTATCAACAAAAGTACAAAGGCACGCATGACGGGGTGGACCATCCTTTGCACAGCGTAGTGGCTGGTGGAGGTGTTTATGAAACCAGAAGAACCGAATCCGGCGTCCGCCAAAGAAAAGGCTGAAGGATCTCGAGAAAACGTCAACGTCGAGAGCGCCGATTCCACGAGCGGCCCGCGCAGCAATAAAGACTTCGAGTCGAAGGTAAACCTTCCCGGCAAAGTCGATTCAGGCCCTGAGCCGGACGTGTTCGACGGCGATGTACCGCCTCAGTAAGTAGAAAGTGAAAAGTAGAAAGTAGAAAGTGGAAAGTGAGTGGAAGTAGGAAGTAGGAAGTAGGAAGTTTCGGACTTGGCTTGCTACTTTTCACTTCTTACTTTTTACTTTTTACTTTTTACTTTTCACTTGTTTCACTTTTCACTTGCACCTCACGCCACCACTCGTTTCCAGTTTTTCACCAGATACTCCGCACTCCTCCACGCCAGCGCCTGAACCGTCAGCGTCGGATTGTGCGAGCCGCTCGTGCCCATCACCGAGGCACCGAGGATGCCGAGATTCGGCGCCTCATGGGCAAATCCCCATCGGTTCACGACGTTCGTTTCGGCGTTGTCTCCCATTCGCGTGCCGCCGTAAGCGTGCGTTGAGGGTCCCATCGTTCCCATCGGCAGTCTCACGATGTCCGTGGCGCCCGCCGCGCGATACCACTGCTCCATCTTGTCGCCGGCGAACGCGGCGGCTCTGCGCTCGTTATCCTTGAAGTCCGCAGTGATGCGGCACACCGGCACACCAAGCGGATCTTTCACCGTCGGATCGAGATCGAGATAGTTGTCTTCATACGGCAGCGTCGTCTTTTGGATGTAAGCGCCGTGCCACCGGTCGGCGTTCTGCTTGACGAACGACTTCCATGCAGCGCCCCATTGCGGCGTCTTACCGAACGTGTTCATGCTTGCCGCGCCGATCGGCCGGCGATCCGAATATACGAACAGGTTTCCCCCACCGATGAAGTCGAGCGCGGCATGATCGAAGTTGTCGGCCGCAAAGTCATCGATGGCAACGCCCTGCGCCGGCAGGCCGTACCAGTTGTTCAGGTTCATCGGGAACAGTGCCTGCACGCTCCCGCCGGTCGCGTGCGTCATGTAGTGCTTTCCGACCTGCCGGTGGTTGTTCGCCAGGCCGTTCGGAAATGCCGCGGACTTCGACAGCAGCATCGTCCGCACGTTTTCATAGGTGTACATCGCGAGCAGCACGACGCTTGCCGGCTGGAAATACACCTCGGTGCCCTTCAGGTAGGTAACTCCCGTCACTTTTCCGTTTCGATCGACGTTGACTTCGGTGACGTGGGCTTCCGTCACGACGTCGAGCCTTCCAGTTTTCTGCGCCTTGGGAATCGTCGTGACCGCGGTCGAGCCTTTGGCGTTGACGTGGCATCCGCCGCGCGCGCAGTAGCCGTGATACGCACATCCGGGACGGTTTTCGTAGGTCCGCGTGTTGATCGCAGCCGGACCCGGAAACGGATTCCATCCGAGACCGCGCGCTGCCGACGCCATCTTCTCGTGCCAGTCGGTCCATCTCAGCGCCGCCATCGGATATTCGCGCCGGCGCGGTGCCTCGAAAACATTTCCGCGGCGATCGATCGCGCCGTTGATGTTTCCCGCCTTGCCCGACACGCCGAGCTCGTGTTCGACGATGTCGTAGTAGCGCTCGAGCTCCTCGACGCCGAACGGCCAATCCTCGACCGTCGAGCCCGCCGGCACGCGCGACCTTCCGTACCGCTTCGCCGTTTCGCTCACCACCTTGAAGTCCCACGGACTCAATCGCCAGCTCTGCGCCCAATAGTGGAGAGTCGTCCCTCCGACGCCGTTCATCATCGGGTGAAACGCGGCGCGCGGCGAATACGGCGACGATTCGGTAGGCCGATGCGTCGGCACTTCGCGGTTGGCCTTCTGCGCCGAATGCGGCCACGCACGGTAGTTATTGCGAAGCTCGTCGGGCGCGAAATCCTTCGGGGTGAGCCATGTGCCCGCCTCGAGCCCGACAACGCTGATGCCCGCCTGCGCGAGAGGCAGCGCGGCAACACCGCCGGCGGCGCCCATGCCGACGATGACGACATCGGTGGGTTTCAGGTTAGTGGGCATGGACACCTGCCGCGAACATGGCGTAGTCGTAGGCGGATCGACGTACCGGTTGTGGCGTTTGCGCCATCCTTTGATCCGCGGCGGTGACGTTCAAACGGATTCCCGGGTAACCGATCAGATCCCATCCCACGAAGTTTGCGTTGCCGCCATATGCCGGATCGCAAAACGTTCCCTGAATGGTGTGCGTGCGGACGAGCGCGAAAAACGGCGTTTCTTCGATCGTCTTCAGTACGGCGTCCTGCTGCGCGGCCGAGAGATCGGCAAAACGAGCGGCATGCGTTGAACGTGCCGCGGACTCTAATGCCGCGAGGCCTTCGGTGTAGGCAGCTCGCGATGGAGCCAGCCATCCGCCCAGCGCTCGATCGATATAGGTCGAGGCGCGCGCCTCGGTAGCACCGGGGCCGGTTTCGTCGCTCGGAATGATCCGCGCGCAGACCGCTGCCAGCGTCGCGGCTTCGGTTGCGTTGAGCACGCCTGCGGGCACCGTGTCGTTCCGGCGAACGTCCTGCTGAAACGCCAGGACGTGGCTCAGCCCGGGAAGCACGGCCGCCGCTGCGCCTGTGATACCGAGCCGCCTGAGAAGCTCGCGCCTCGTAAGTGCGCTGCTGGTAGTCATGTTTCCTCCGAGAGGGGACATTATAGAGGGTTCGGTGGTAGAGTGGCGGCGTCCAGCAACTCGTCTTCAGTTCCTTCAGGGAGAGCGTTTATGAAAGCAGTAGTCTGTCTGATGTTCGCGTGCGTGATGATGACGGGAACGGCGCAGGCGCAGGCCCCCGCAGCGCAGGGCGGGCAAAAAATTCCGCTCAACGAAGGGTTGCGGCGTTCGTACGCAACGCTCAAGATGAACCTGACCGAAACGGCACAGAAGTTCGACGAGGCCGGCTACAGCTATCGCCCCGTCGCCCGACATCCGCGTGTTCGGCGCGCAGCTGGCGCACGTCGCCAACTCCCAGTTCAACGCCTGCTCCGCCGCCAAGGGTGAGCCGAACCCCAACCAGGGACAGAACCTCGAGCAGACAAAGACGACGCGCGCAGACATCATCAAGGCGCTCGCAGACTCCTTCGCGTATTGCGATCCGGTGTTTGCGAACCTGACCGACCAAAGCGCGCTCGAGCTCGTGCGCCAGGGGCAGAACGAAGTGGCGCGCGGCCAGGTGCTGACGAACCTCATCACCCACGGCAACGAGGAATACGGCATTCTGACGGTCTACATGCGGACAAAAGGCATGGTGCCGCCATCCACCGAGCGCGGCATGCGCGGACGGGGAGCAGCGGCAGCGCCCGGCAGAGTAAGCGCGGACAGAATAGGTGCGTAAAGGGTAAGGGGCGAGGGCTCGTCAACGAGCCCGATTTAGCCCTGTACCGGCCTCTACCCCTTGGCCCTCGCTAGCCGATCGGCATCCAAGTTGCTGCACAGGCCGGTATGAAACTCCGCCTGAAACCGCTCTCCGACCAGGTCATCGTCATCACCGGCGCTTCGAGCGGCATCGGGTTGGCGACCGCTGAAATGGCCGCCGACGCGGGAGCCCGCGTCATCCTCTCTTCACCAAACGAAGAAGACCTCCTCAACGCAGTCAATCGCATCAGACAGAACGGCGGCCGCGCCTTTCATGTCGTTGCGGATGTCGCAGACCCCGAAGCTGTCGATGCCATCGCCGCGCTGGCGATCGAACAATTCGGCGCTCTCGACACATGGGTCAACAACGCCGGCGTCGGCATGCATGGAAAGCTGACTGAGACCCCGCTCCGCGACGAACGACGTCTTTTCGATGTCGATTTCTGGGGCGTCGTGCATGGCTGCCGGACAGCCGTGCGGCATCTGCGCGCCGGCGGCGGCGCGATCATCAATGTCGGCTCCGTTGCGTCCGACCGCGCGGCGCCGCTCGTCGGCATCTACTCCGCGGCGAAACACGCGGTGAAGGGTTATACCGACGCCCTCCGGATGGAGCTGGAATACGACGGCCTGCCGATATCGGTGTCGTTCGGTCAAAGAGCTGAGCCGGAATTCATTCCACCGGTCTATCCGCCGGAAGAAGTCGCGCGCGCGATTTTGAAGTGCGCCGAGTATCCCATGCGCGACGTCCTCGTGGGCGGCGCCGCGCGGTTTCTCAGCACCATGGGAACCACTCGGCAGACGACGAAACAAAGCTCGTACACCCGTGCGTCCCTGTCGGCCGTCGGCCGCGCATTGCCCATTCTCGCCGCAGGCGCGCTCGCCGCCGGTGTGATGATGGGATTGCCGTGGGCCGCTGTGACGAAAAAACGGGACGAGCAGGAATGACGGGCGGAACCGGAACCACACGTATTATTCGTTAAGTGCCTCCGCGCGACCATTCGTCCGCCCCAACGCCCAGGCCGGAACCATCGATCCCGTTCCGGGCGCGAACCCGCCAGATGCTGGCCGATCTCGCGGCGACGGCGCATCTCGTGTGGAGCGCGAGTCCCGGACTGCTCCTCCTCATCCTCGTTCTCAGCGTCGTTCTCGCGCTGGTTCCCGCCGCCACGTTGTGGGTCGGCAAGCTGCTCGTCGACGAAGTCGCGCGCGCGGTGGCCGGCGAGCTGCAAAGCGCCGACGTGGCGTATCGGCGCCTGACGAGCCTGCTCGTTCTGCAGGTGGGCATCGCCATCGGCGCATCGCTCGTCCAGTCGATCTACGGCGCGGCGCGCGAGCTGCTCGGCGACACGCTGCAGAATCGCATCAGCCTGCGCATTCTGAACAAAGCCGCGCGGCTCGACGTGGAAAGCTTCGAAAACGCCGAGACCTACGACGCGCTGCGCAACGCGTACAACGAAGTCGGATCGCGACCGCTTGGCGTCATGTTCCAGATGATCGGCATCGGTCAAGCACTGATCACGCTGACGTCGATCGGCGGGTTGATGGCAAGGCTCGGATGGCAGGTGTTGCCGCTCGTCATGCTCGCGAGCATTCCCGGCGTCATCGTCTCGAGCCGCTTCGGCGCGGAAGGGTATCGCGTCATGCGCCGCCGCGCGACAGATGCCCGACATCAGAACTATCTGGGTTCGATCCTGACCTCGGATACGCTCGTGAAAGAAGTACAGGCTCTTCGGGTTCGAGCGCTATCTGCTCGATGCCTGGCAGGAGTATTACAAGAAGTTCCGCGCGCAATTCGTCAGCCTGCTCCTCCGCCGCAGCGCCTGGGGACTTGGCGCGACGCTCGGATCATCGCTGTTGATCGCGCTCGCGACGTTGTCGGTCCTGCGCCGCGCCGCAAACGGGATGATCACCGTCGGCGACTTTTCACTGTTTGTCGGTGGCATCGTTCAGATCCAGAGTCAGTTCACCAGTCTGCTCAACAGTGTGACGGGTATCTACGAAAGCCTCCTGTACATGCGGAACCTGTTCGAGTTTCTCGAGTTGCCGTCGAGAAACCTCGAGTTGGGTGACGAATGGCGCGGCCCCATCGAAACGATCGAATTCGATCGCGTGAGCTTCCGCTATCCCCTGACGGATCGCGACGTGCTCAGCGACGTGTCGTTCTCCGTCAAGCGAGGTGAGGCGCTCGCGCTCGTGGGCGAAAACGGCGCAGGCAAGACGACGATCGTCAAGCTCGTGACCCGTCTCTTCGAGCCCTCGTCTGGACGGATTCTGTTGAACGGCATCGACGCGTCGCGCTTCAGTCCCCGCAGCGTGCAGGGCGAGATGAGCATCATCTTCCAGGACTACGGGCAATATCAGATGACCGCGCGCGAGAACATCGGGCTCAGCCGCACCGACAAGCTGGAGGAGGATTCGGCGATTCAGCGCGCCGGAGAAAAGTCGGGTGCGGCCGAAGTCGTGGACGATCTGCCGGAGGGATACGAGACGATGCTCGGCCGATTGTTCCCTGGCGGCCGTCAATTGTCGGGAGGACAATGGCAGCGGCTGGCGCTCGGACGGTTGTACTTCCGCCCCGCCTCAGTACAGATATTCGACGAACCCACGGCGGCACTCGACGCGATTGCTGAAGCGGCGATGATCGACCGTCTGCGTGAGCATGGGCAGGATCGGATCACCCTGCTGATTTCACACCGTTTCTCGACCGTGCGCCTGGCCGACAAGATCATCGTGCTTCACGAAGGCACGGTGGTCGAATCCGGCGCCCATACGGATCTGCTTGCGAAGGGCGGCATCTACGCCACGTTGTTCAACTTGCAGGCGCGCGGCTACGTTTCCGCCGAACCTCCTCCGTTGCCTGTCGGCCCCGGCACGCCCCGTAGCCATCCTCGTAACTAGCTGATTCAAAGCCTCTTCTGGCACTTACACAAGTCTTACAATCGCCTTCCGGCGGTCTTGCTATTGTCATACAGCACTTCTCAGGACAAACACACACAGGAGCTGACACTTTGCCATCAGTCGCTGCCCAGCTCGGGCGCTACAGCAAACTCTCGTGGACCACCGCATTTTTCATGACCCTGTTTCACATCGGGGCGGTCTGGGCGCTGTTTCAGTTCACGTGGGCGGGGCTGGCGGTGTTTCTCGTTACCTATTACATCTCACTGTCGCTGGGCATCGGCATGGCCTACCACCGGCTGCTGACTCACCGGTCGTACAAGACGTCGAAACCGATCGAATATTTCCTGACGATCTGCGCCACGCTGGCGCTCGAAGGCGGCCCGCTCTTCTGGGTTGCGACACACCGTAAACACCATCAGCACTCCGACACCGACCACGATCCTCACACCCCGCTCCACGGCGGCTGGTGGGCGCACATGGGCTGGATCCTGTTCGGCGACGCGCTGCACAACGACAACAAGATCACGGCAAAGTACGCACCCGACCTCGGCAAAGATCCGTTCCACGTGTGGATCAGCAAATATCACTGGATTCCGCTGACGGTACTCGGCCTCGTCCTTCTGGCGCTTGGCGGATGGAACTGGGTGCTGTGGGGCGTGTTCCTGCGTACGTCTGTTGGCCTGCATGTGACCTGGCTCGTGAACTCGGCGACGCACATGTGGGGCTCGCGCCGGTTCAATACGCGCGACGCGTCGCGCAACAGCTGGTGGGTGGCCGCATTGAGCTTCGGCGAAGGCTGGCACAACAATCACCATGCGCATCCCGCCTCTGCCGCGCACGGCCTGGCATGGTACGAAGTGGACATCACCTATTGGCACATCCGTGCGCTGGAACTGCTCGGCCTGGCGTCGCAGGTGCGCCGCGCATCGGTAGACTCGTCGCTCGAACAAGCCGCTTAATCAATTAACCACAGAGGACGCAGAGAGCACAGAGACTGTTCTTCTCAGTGCCCTCTGTGTTCTCTGTGGTAAGAATTTTGGACGCCACCGGGCTATCCTAGTGCCGTGTCCGTAGCTCCCGGGCGTCAAGGCGTCATCGCCTTCTTCGTCACCTTCTGCGTCTGCCTGGTGGCGCTGGCGGTTGCGCTCAACGTGGGATGGGTGGTCCTCACCCTTCGAGAAATCGTCCCCCTCCTGCTCGGCAGCCTGATTTTCGCCGCCATCATCACCGGCCTCATCCTCAACACGACGTTCCTGGTTCGCGAGATCCGGCGCAACGAGCAGCACGACGCGTTCGTCAACGCCGTCACGCACGAGCTGAAGACGCCGGTGACTTCCATCCGGCTTCACCTCGAGACCCTCAAGGCACGCGGCGCGGGCGTGGACGAAAACAAGCGGTACGAGTTCTACGACGTGATGCTCAAAGACAGCGACCGCCTGCTCCACCTCATCGAGCAGGTGCTCCTCGCCGGGCAAAAAGGGCGTGTGCCGTTCCAGCAGATGCGTATCGACCTGAAGGCGCTCGCCGAAGACTGCCTCGCCGTCACGCGCACGCAGCGCCACCTGCCGGTGGAAGCCTTGACGATGGTCGGAAGGCAGGGCGAACGAGTCGAAGTACCTGGGCGATCCCGATCATCTCCGCGGTGCGATATTGAACCTCCTGGACAACGCCATCAAATATTCGCGCGACCAGATCCGGGTCGAAGTCGAGGTCGGCCGCGGCGAAGACGACATGGCGATGATTCGCGTGCGCGATCAGGGCATCGGCATTCCGCCGAACGAAACCAAGCGGATTTTCGGGCGCTTCTACCGCACGCCCTGGGCGTTGACGCAGCGCGTCAAAGGCACCGGCCTCGGCCTCTTCATCGTCGCCCAGACCGCGAAGCGCCACGGCGGACGGGCGTTCGCCCAGAGCGAGGGCGTCGGCCGCGGAGCCACGTTTACGCTCGAGCTCCCCTCGGCGCCGCGCGCCGACTCCTTCTCCGTCTAACGCATGCCACGCCTCCTCATCGTCGAAGACGAGATCCACATCGCGTCGGGACTACGCTTCAATCTCGAAGCGGACGGCCACGACGTGACGGTCAAGGAGAACGGCGAGACCGCGCTAGCCGAGCTCGAATCCGATCCGTCGCGAGTAGACCTGGTTGTGCTCGACGTCATGCTGCCAGGCATCGACGGCTTCACCGTCGCGTCGCGGATAAGGGCCAAAGGATGGCTGACGCCGATCCTGATGCTGACGGCTCGAGGGCGCGCCGAAGACATCCTGCGCGGATTCGAGGCTGGCGCCGACGACTATTTGCCGAAGCCGTTCGACCTGTCTATTTTGATCGCGCGGATCAACGCCCTGCTCCGGCGGTACGCGTGGCACGTGGCGTCCCGCAACAATGCGCCTGCTCCTCCACCCGCGGCGTCTGACATCTTCCGCTTTGCCGACAAGGTCGTGGATTTCAACGCGCAGGAGCTGCAGGTCGGCGCCAGCAAATACCCGCTGACGCTGATGGAAGCAAACCTGCTCCGCTACCTCGTGAAGCACGAGGGCCGGGCTGTTTCGAGGAGAAACATGCTCGAAGACGTATGGAACGTGCGGGAAGACACCGACACGCGAGCGATCGACCACTTCATCGCGCGCCTGCGCAAATACATCGAGAAGGTGCCAGCGCACCCGCGCCACCTGCTTACCGTCCGCGGGGTTGGGTATAAATTCGTCGCAAATCCGTAAGCGCCAAGAGCAAATTCAAACAAGAGCTCAAGAGATTAGGAGAAACTGGTTTAGACCACAGTCTCCTGATCTTCTGGTCTCCTGTTTGCCTTTTTGAACTTACCGTATATCGAAGGCGGCCATTTCCCGAAGGTTGCGCACGAACAGTGTGCCATCGGCAACGACCGGATGGTTCCAGGTCTTTCCTTCGATCGCGCTGAAGCGCGCGACTTCTTCGTGCCGCGCCGGAGTGGCGCGGACCAGGACGACGTCGCCTTCTTCGGTCAGCACGATCAGATGATCGCCCGCGAGCATGATCTGGCCGTAGCCGTAGCGGCCGCCCTTCCAGTTCTGCTCGCCTGTCGTGACGTCGACGCTCGCCAGAATCGACTCATCGAGCCCGTAGACGTGCCCGTCGTGCAGCACCGAGCTCGTGAACTTGTTCTTCATGCGCTGATTCTCCCAGACAGTTTTTGCCTGAAAGCGCGCGCTGCTGGTAGGGGTCAGCTCGAACACAGCCGCGCCGTGCCCATAGCTCGCCGAGATGAAAATGCGATCCCGTCCGTTGTGCGTAAACGGAATCGGCTGTGAAACGTTGATGCCGTTGAAAGTACTCCAGGGGTATCCCACAACATCGTACCGTTGTCTGGAGTCAGGCCGACGACGCGTGTCGCGGTGACGACGAGGATCTGACGGACGCCACCGAGCGTGACGAGCATCGGCGACGTGTAGGATGCTTCGTCGTTCAACACATTCCACATGGGCGCGCCGGTCGTCTTGTTGTACGCCACAACCGACCTGCCGCGATCGCCGCCCGCAAGGATGATGACCTTGTCATCGACGATGAGCGGCGATGCCGACATTCCCCAGCTGATATTGCTGGCGTTGTTATCTGTCAGAATGTTCCGCCGCCACACGACATTCCCCTTGGCGGCGTCGAGCACGCGCAACTCCCCTTCCGCGCCCAACACATATAAACGGCCTTCGTGGTATGTCGGCGTCGCCCGTGGACCGTCGCCGCCCATCGATTCCTGGAAGTTCGCCGCCCACGCGTTCGTCCAGAGCTCGCGCCCGCTGTCGACTGCGTAAGCCGCCGCAACTTCCTGATTCCGCCGCTGCTCGATGGTGTACGCGCGACCCTCGGCTACGACAAATGAGGCGTAGCCGCCGCCGACCGGCTGCTTCCAGAGCGGGCGAAGTCCCTCACGGGGCCAGCTGGTACGAATCGCGCCTGTGTAACGGCCGTCGCGTTGAGGACCGCGGAAATCGGACCAGGAATTAGGTGCGCTCGGTGCGTTGGGTGAGCTGGGTGCGTTGGGTGCGTTAGGTGCGTTAGGTGCGACAGGTGCGACAGGTGCGACAGGTGCGACGGGTGCGTTGGGTGCGCTAGGTGCGACGAGTGCGTTCGGTGCATTGGGCTTGTCCGCCGTCCCTCGACTCGCGGGAGCGACCTCACGCTGGCGCGCGCGGTCGGCCTCGAGAATGGCGTCGTTATCGCGCGAGACGAACCCGGGCCAGCCGCTGCCCGCGCGCTGAAGGCGAAAGCCCGCGGCAACCATGCCGGCTATCAAGAGGACGGCAACAATTGCGACGAGGCCGAGTTTCCTGAGCATGAGGCGAGTATACCGTTTGGAGTCCAGACTCCAGAGAGTCGTCAAGAGAGTCCAGAGAGTCGAGAGAGTCAAGTAGAGTCGAGAGTGGAGAAACTGCGCGCGTCGTCGAGCCCCGGGATTGCGGGAATGTTGGTGTGGCAGGGCGCATCCCGTGTTTTGGGGATACTTCACACAGGTATGTGTTTCGCACGCCTTCAATGGAATGACCGACGCCTCGGCGACTGCAGCGGCGGCGCAAGTTGAGGAAAGCAATGACAGTCTCGTTGACCTGCGTGCTGAGCTCGCGTCTTTGCGGGCCGAGATGGTTGCGATGAGAGCGGAGATGACGGCCATCAAGAAAGACCTGCTGTTGGTCCGTCAGGGCGTCGGTGTACTGCTCGTCCGGCGACAGTGACGATCGACGATGGACGATCGACTATCGACGATCGTCGATGCCCTCGAAGATGTCCGCGCTCGGGATTTTCGACAGACGCGGTCCATAGGCCTGCCTGAACGCCTCGACGCTCAGAATGCGATCCACATCTGGCAAGTCGAAGAAGTGGCGATTGATCGACACGTGCTGCGTACGGTGCGCGCGCAGCGCGGCGGCTTTTACGTTGCGGTACTTGGAGATGTCGATCAGGAAGTCGATCCCGGGCTCGCGAGCGAGGTCTGGCGACTTCGGCGCGTCCCACGGCATCACCGGCGGTACCCACAGGGCTCGCTGCACCACGTGCGCGCCGCCGGCATCGGGATACCAGCGTGGATCCGCCGCCGCGGCGATCGCGTCCATCGCGAACCGGCAGATCGCGACGTGATCCGGATGCAGGTTTGCGCCGTTCGGATCGAAGGTGACCACCACCTGCGGACGCTGGCGGCGGATCGCCTGCACGAGCTCCTGGCGAATCTTGTCGGGCGGCGCTTCGGCGAGGCGCTTATCGAAGTAGTCGAGCATATCGACACGCCCGATGCCGAGAATCGCCGCGGCCTCGCGCAGCTCGGCTTCCCGGCGCGCAGGCAGATCTTCGCGGCTGCAAATCGCGGGCTCGCCCGCCCGCCCCGCGTCGCCTCGCGTAGCTGTGACGAGCGCGATGTTGGCGCCCTGGTCCGCGTACATTTTGGCAATACCTGCCACTCCGAAGCTCTCATCGTCTGGATGCGCGTAGATAAACAACAGTCGTTTGTGCATGTCTTCTTTTCCCCTCGCCCCTCGCTGCCCCTTGCCGCTTGCCCCTCGCCCGACCCCTTACCTCTGCGTTTCACCGTACAATGTCATGGGTGGCGATTCCAAAGCCAAAGCACAAACATGGTGCCCGCGCGCGCAAGTTGCGGCGGCTGAAGAGCGCCGCGATCTGGGCGGGTGTCCTGCTGGCTATAGGCGGATTGTTCTACGGCCTGGCGAACACGACGAACCTCGCCTACACCGAGCGGCATTTACCGGCGGTTGACTTCACATCGCTGAACGACGCGCAACGACGTGCTGCGCTCACCGAAGCCAACGTTGGCCGCTGCACCTGTGCGTGCGGCATGACGCTCGCACAGTGCGTAGCGACGGACATGACTTGTCCGGTACGAACCGACAACATCGCAAAAATTCGAGCTATGGTGCAGAAGGCACTGAGTTCTGGAGGCAGCTAAGTGAGAAAGCTCTTTGCAGTATTGGTAGTGGCGCTTGTGGCGGTGGGATGCAGCGAGGACAGCGGCGGCGGCAACCCGATGGATCCATCGCAGGTAAATATCGAGTTCGCTTTTTCCGATCTCGTCGTCGGGACCGGGACAGAAGCAACCGTCGGCACGCGAGCGACCTTCGGCACCTGGGATCTGTGGTTGTATGACGCCGCCGGATCGGCCAGCAAAGGCGTACATCAGCAGGGCAATTCGACCGTAATTCAAGGACAGCAGCTCGGGCCGATCACTTACACCGTCGGCTCGAACGAACTTATTCCGGGCTTCGACCTGGGCGCCCGCGGGATGAAGGTCGGCGGAAAGCGCCGAGTCTACGTACCGTCGAATCTCGCCTACGGAGCGAGCGGCAGAGGGCAGATCCCTCCAAACGCCGCTCTGGTCTTCGAAATCGAACTGACAAACGTGCAGTAGCTACGCGCGCACATCCCTCACCATTTCGCCGTATGACAAACAAAGCACTGATAGGTCTGGTCCTGTTGACCGTGGTTGTCGCAAGTTGTGGCGGCTCGAGCGAACCCGCCGCACCGCGCACCCAACGCACCTGACGCACCCAACGCACCTAGCGCACCTGAACAGGCCGCACCAGCTGCGCCGACTATCACACCCCCTCCACCGCCGGCGCCTGCCCCTGACCAGCCCAGCAAGCCCGCCGCGGCCGCTCCTGGCGCAACTGTGCCCCGCGATTCAACTCAGGGCACCCCGACGGCAAGTCGAGGGGTGGCGGACAAGCCCGTAGCGCCCAAACCATCTCCGGCACCGGCGTTCACACGCAGAGACCTGCAAGTCGGCACTGGACGCGAAGCGCAGAAGGGCAAGGGGCTCAGCGTGCACTACACCGGGTGGCTGTACGACCCCAGCAGTCCGGAGTTGAAAGGGCGGATGTTCGACACGTCGAAAGGCCGCGGGCCATTCGAGTTCGTCCTGGGCGGCGGTCAGGTTATTCCCGGGTGGGATCAGGGTTTCGACGGCATGAAAATCGGCGGGCGGCGAAGATTAATCATCCCACCTCACCTCGCGTACGGCGTGGACGGCGCCGGCAACGGCATCATTCCACCGAACGCGACGCTGATTTTCGAAATGGAATTACTCGACGTGCAGCAGTAAAAGATACCTCGACGCAGAGCCGCGAAGACGCAGAGGTTTTAAGGTACGAAGGTAAACTTCGCGAGGTTCGTGACGCCGCTCGCCCAGCCTATGAGTGTGGCCCCGGGCGGGCGGACGCGAGCGTTGATGCGCACGTAATATTCGCGGTGCGGATCGAGTTTCGTCGTCGAGCAGAGCGACAGATTCGACAGCGACGTGAGCCATTTTTTCGCGACGGCTTCGTTCTCGGTGCGGTCGGCTTCGACGACGCGGCCGTCAACGGTGCGCGAAAGATTGTGCATGCGCGTGAGCGTGTCGTAGTGATCGATGACGGTCACGACGGCTGTCGCGATCGTGCGGTCCACCCAGGCGGGTACGATCATCTTCAGCTCCACCTCGTAGGTGAAGGTCGTCCTCACGCCGCCGGTGATGACCTTGCGCACTTCCTCGGAGTAGCCGTTGTCGAGCTCGACGGACACGGTCACCTGCTCGCCGCGCACGAGCGGCACGATCCGCAGCTGCCCGTTTGCATGTCCGACATCGTTGAGCGCGAGCAGGCAAAGTGCGAGCGCTCCGGCCCAGATCCTGAATCTTAGATCCCAGATCTTCGTTACATGCGTCACTAATACCTCAGTGCGACCGCCATGGTCGCGCGCCAGAACGAAAGATACTCCTTGCCGATGCTATTCCCAACCGTTTCCCCTTCGCCGCGCATCGAGCTCAAACGGCGGATGTCCCAGCTCAATCCGACGCTCTCACTGACAAACCCCGTGACCCCGCCGCCGAGGCTCCAGGCCGGCAGCGTGCGGTTGTGCAGTTCGGGGATGAACCTGCCCACCGCCGCTACGTGCAGCAAGCCGGCGCCTCCCGAGAAGTACGGTCGCAAACCGTACCCGGCCATCGCCCTCGGAAGCGCAATGACGACGTTGCCCGTCAGTGTCGTAACGGCACTCGTCAGAACGAGTGCCTCTGGCGCCGAATCGCGCTGAAAAAATCCCGGGGCACGGCCGAAGTCCCCTTCCACCCCGAAAATTTCTCCAAGCCATCCACCCGAAACGCCGATGACCATGTTCTGAGAGTCAATTGCGCCTTCCGGATCGACGAAGTTCGTCGCGCCGCCGAACGTGAACCCGATGAACGGCCGGACCTGCCAGTCCGCACGCGCCTGGCGCGGCGCCAGGATCAGTGCGAACGCGCAACAGGCGATGGCGAATGCTCTTCGCGACTGCGCCTCTCCATCGCGCATCACCGAATGAACATATTCAGAAACAGCCGGGCAAAGGGCGACAACGTGACGTCGCCATTCGTCGGGGAGTACAGCTTCACGAGCCCGTCGCTGTTCGCCATCAGGATCAGCGTGATCCCGCGAGCCGGCACCGTGATCATCAAGGACGAAGAAGCGTTCTCCGTCATCCCGAACTGCCACACGACCTTTTCACCGTTATGCTGCTGCACGAACCAACCGATGCCGTGAGGCAGCGGTAATCCCGAGTTTCCCGCGGGCGGACTCCAGGCGGCTGCAAGCGTTGCGGGAGCGACGAGAAGACCCTGCTTTAGCGCCACGTCGAACTTCGCCAGGTCGCGGACAGTCGTGATAAGACCGTTCGAAGGCGTCAATACACCGGCAGCATCCGGGTACCTCGAAACCGTCGCGCGGCCTCGACCGTCGACCGAGTACGGCGTCGCACGTCTCTGCAGCACCGCAGTGTACCGCTCGACATCTTCCGGAAACGGCACTCCTTCTTCCGGAGGAACGACATGGATGATGTTCGCGCCCGGCACGGAATCGTTCATCGCGAGACGCGCGAGCAGATTCGCAAAGGTCTCGCGATAGGAGTCGACCGTGCACGTGCGTAATATTGGCCACAGCGGCGCCAGCCGTTCGGGCCGATGGGCATAGGTGAGATTGCCGGATGGGCCTGACGTGTGCGTCAGCAGTTGACGCAGCGACGCGTCCGGCTCTGCTCCGTCGAAACCAAATTTGGCGAGCGTGTCGTCGAGCGACAACCTGCGCTGCTCTTCGCAGCTCAGCGCCATTGCGGCCGTAATTGTTTGCGTCAGACCGCCGGCATGAAAGGGAGTGTCGGTGCGCGCAGAAGCGAAGCGGGCGATGTCCTGGGCGCCGTACGCGCGCTCCCATGTGATGCCGCCAGTGTCCACAATTGCGGCAGCCAGACCGGGAATGCCGGCCTGCTCACGCAGGGAGTCGAGAAAGGCACCGAAGACCTCGTAGACGAGCACCTGCGCACGGGCGGGCGCTCCTGTGAGGAGCAGCAATAGACCTGTGGCGACGGCTAGCCGTTGGAACATGCGTGAGTGAACGGGGCGGCGCAGAACGGCCGCCTCGATTACTCGGAATTGTACCGGAAATTACGGCGTTCAGAGAGCGCTAATTGAGCAGCAAGTTCAACAGAGGCATCGACATCCGGCCGCCCTGCCTGGACGCGGCTCGCGTGGGAGAGCGCCGCCGAAGCCGCCGATGATCGCCATGCCGATGATCAGAATCCACATGAACGTCACTACCTCCCAGTGGGGTCGCCGCGCTCAACTAGGCAAGTGTGGGGCCGCCCAAGGGCCGGTCAAGCCGCTCGGCTAAACCACTGCAGATAAGCGCGTTACGAACGAGGATTCCTGGACGGGTATATCGCTCGAGACGCAGGGTGATACCTTCGAAGGCGCAATCACGCTGCTGCGCACGACACGGGTCATCGCAGCGATGCTCGATATGCGGCTGCCGGACGGACGCACGGGACTCGACCTGCTCGTAGACCTCCGAAATATTCCCGAGCTGGTCAACATTCCCGTGTTGATCGTTACCGGCAGCGCTCTGACACCAGCCGAGCAGACGACAATCACCAAACATCGCGGGTTCGTGTTCTTCAAGCCGGAAGGGTTTTCGATTGACGCGATGAAGATCGCAGAGTGGATCCCCGCGACCTGGCCGTCGACATCGGGACGCAGCACACCACCGCGCTGGTCTATTCTTCGGCGCGTTCCACGGCGCGGCGCGCGACGCTGATTCTCGCGCATGGAGCCGGAGCGCCCCAGCGGCATCCTTTCATGGTCGCCTTCGCTCGCGGACTGAGCGAACGCGGCCTCGACGTCGTCACCTTCAATTTCCTGTACGCCGAGCAGCGGCGGAAGGTGCCCGATCGGATGCCCCAGCTCGTGGCGTGTTATCGCGCGGTCATCGACGCTGTGCGCGGCGATCTCGCGAATGACCGCGTGTTCATCGGCGGCAAGTCGATGGGCGGCCGCGCCGCGACACATGTCGCGGCCGACGATCACTCCCTTCATCTCGACGGCATCGTCCTGCTCGGCTATCCGCTGCATCCACCGGGCCGGCCGGAGAAGATGCGCGACGCGCATTTGCCCGGCGTGAAGCGTCCGATGTTGTTCGTGCAAGGCAGCCGCGATACTTTCGGCACTCCGTCCGAGCTCAAACCCATCCTGGCCAGCCTCACGCCGCTGCCGACGTTGCATCACGTCGAAGGAGGCGATCATTCATTCAAGATTGCCGGACGAGACGCAAAGGCCCGGCAGGCGACGGTCTACGCAGAGGTGCAGAGCGTGATCGTCGATTGGATTCATTCGGTCGGTCGTGATCCCGAACCTTCCTCTATGCGAAGGACGTCTTAAGATTCGGAATGTGAGGTTCCCATGTCCCTACGCCCGGTAAAAGACGTCCGTCAGTCGGTGGCCACCATGGAAGGCGCGGGAGTTGCGTTGCGGCGCGCGTTCGGCTTCGGCAACACCAGCGATTTCGATCCGTTCCTGCTGTTCGACGACTTCCGCAACGACAATCCCGATGCCTATCTCGCCGGGTTTCCGTGGCATCCACATCGCGGCATAGAGACAATCACCTATGTGCTCGCGGGTACGGTGGAGCACGGCGACAGTCTCGGGAATCGCGGCCAGATGAACGCAGGTGACGTGCAGTGGATGACCGCGGGCAGCGGCATTCTTCACCAGGAGATGCCGAAGGGCGACCAGAAGGGCCGCATGCATGGATTCCAGCTGTGGTCGAATTTGCCCGCAGCTCTCAAGATGACGAAGCCGCGTTATCAGGACATCTCGTCGAAAGACATTCCCGAAGTGACAGACGATGACGGGACGAACGTGCGCATCATCATCGGAAACTTCTGGGGAAAGAGCGGACCTGTGGAGGGAGTTGCCGCGGACCCGCGCTACCTGGACGTTTCGGTGCCGCCAGGCAAGCAGAAGCGCATTGCCGTCGATCGCGCGAACAATGCGTTTGCGTATGTATTCGCCGGCTCAGGCACGTTCCGCGATGCGTCCGATCCGCAGGCAGTCGCAACTGAGCAAGTAGGAGGAAAACACGACGGCGAATTCGATCTCGTGAGCAACCGATCGCTCGTGCTGTTCGATCGCGGCGACGAGATCGCGGTGCAGGCCGGAGATCAGGGCATCCGGTTCCTGCTCGTCTCTGGCAAGCCGCTCGAAGAGCCGGTCGCGTGGCGCGGCCCGATCGTGATGAACACGAACTGGGAGCTCCAGCAGGCGTACTCCGAGCTCCGCGCCGGCACGTTCATCAAGTGAAAAGGGGTCAGACCCTCTTTTTACGAAAGACGTAAAAAGAGGGTCTGACCCCTTTTTCAGTACTTCTTCTCGACAGCTTTGCTGACGTCGCACGAGGCGGGCAGATTAGCGTCTTTCGGCGGAACGTTGCCCATGTAACACCCGGGGACGATGTAGAACGTCGCTGGCGGGCCCGGTTTCGCGGCCAGCTGTGCGGGCACGGGTCGCGGCGCAGGCGTATCAGCGACGGGCTTCAACATCTGGCGATACGTGAGCGCCTGATCCGCGCCGAGCTTCACATCGAATGTCGCCGGTTCATATCCCGGCGCGACGATTTCGATCTTGTATTCACCGGGAGCGAGCTTCGCTCCACCCTGTTCGGCACGCAGGTCCTCAGGCAGCCCGATGTAATAACCGTTCGCAAACACCTGCGCATTGGCAGGTTCCACGTCCAGAATCAGCCTTGCGGTGCGCGGAGGTTCGACAACAGCGGGCGCCGGGTAATACTCCGAGTAATAGTCAATGAACGGATCGACATAGCCCAGGTACACGACCTGTGTGCCGCCGTGCCGGTACGACGGACGCCAGTAACCGCGACCGTGTCCCTTCTGGTCAACAAGCGGGCGGCGGAATCCGTGAGACGGTAAATCCTGATCGAGCGGTGGCAACCCAATCGGTGGCAACCCAATCTGCGACTGGGCTACGCCACGCGCAGGTCGAGCCTCGAACCGTGGTTTCCAGCCCGCGTCTCCCGGCGCCGTCACTGCTCTCCCGGCATTTCCAGGCGGTACTACTCTGCCCGCAGCTCCCGGTGACGTTACGGGCCGTCGAGCCTCTGCTGGCGGCCGCACCCCGTCGCCGCGCGAGCGACCCTCGGAGCGAGAACCGCGGCGAGCTTCTTCGGCTGATCCAGCTGCGGGAAGCGCGAGGGCGGCGATCAACGCAAAAACAAGCTGTCGCATGGAATCCCTGTCTTTAGCATACTCCTGCGGCAGCTAAAGGCGGCTGGTTCTTGCGGTACAATTGTGCGCTCTCATGCGGCCAATTCTGTTGATCGAAGACGATGCGAACGACGCGGAGCTCGTGCGCGAGACGCTGGCGCAGCTCAACCTCGTCAACGCCCTCGTCACAGCAACGAGCGCCGACGCGGCGCGCATGACCATCCGGCGCGAAGTGCCGGCGCTGATCATCTGCGACATCCACCTGGGCGGCGAGTCCGGCATCGACTTCCTGAACTGGCTCCGGGACCAGCCGGCGCCCCTGGGCAATGTGCCGGTCATCATGACGAGCGTCTCGACCGATGAAACTCACCATCTGCGAGCCTCAGCGCTACGCGCGCTGCTCTTCATGACCAAACCGATTCACCAGGACACCCTGCTCGATCAGCTGCGCGGGCTTGGCCTGTTCGTCACTCATCTCCCGAAGGGCGAGCAACCCGCACTCATGATCGAGTACCGCACGCACTAATCACCTACGTTGCAAATGTACCGAATTTCCACCTAATTAATTAGTTTTTAGTGTATAGTCTTAAATAATTAGTTGATGCGCATACATCTGATCAATCCAAGCCACGTGTCGTTCGGAATCGCCGTCATAACACCGCGCTGGCTCTATGTGCTGGCGGCCGCCACTCCATCGCTCTACGGGGATCCCCGAATCACCGACGAAACGCTCGAGCAGTTCGAACCGGAGTCGGTGAACGCGGGCGATGTCGTGGGTATCGGCATCCACACAGGGAACGCCCTGCGCGGGTACGAAGTTGGCCGGATAGCCAGGGAGCGCGGTGCGTGGGTCGTCTACGGCGGCATTCACGCCACGTTGTATCCAGAAGAGGCCCTCACCTTAGGCATGGGTCACGCCATCGTCAAAGGCGACGGCGATATCGCATGGGGACTGGCGATCGAAGGTTGTCTGCGCGGAGAAACCGGGAAAGTGTGGGAGGGCGGCAAGATCGCGGCGGACCGATTTCTCAAAGCGCGCTGGGACCTGTTGCCTCCAGATCGCTACATGTGGGCATCGGTTCAGACTGTCCGCGGCTGTCCGAAACATTGCTCGTTCTGCTCGGTGTGGCGCACCGATGGCCAGGAGCCTCGTCAGCGCGGGGTCGAGGCCGTGGTCGAGGAAGTCGTCGAACTACGGCGCCGCGGCTTTCGTTTCGTCGCGCTTGCCGACGACAACTTCTACCCCGTCACGCTCGAAGATCTCGAGCAGGCGGCACGTCGCGCCGATCACGGCCGGCTGAACGAACTGAAAGCGCTGCGCGCGGAACGGTTCGAGTTGATGGCCAGGCTCGCCAAGCTGCCGGACGACATGAACTTCTTTACGCAGATCACGATGGAAGCCGCGGAAGATCCGGAATTCCTCGACGCGATGCGCCATGCGCGCATCAAAGGGGCGCTCGTCGGGGTGGAGTCGGTGACCGCCGAAGGACTCAAGGACGTTTACAAGGGTTTCAACCTTCACGGCGAAGAGCTGGTGTCGCGGCTGCAGCAGTTCAAGTCGCACGGCATTCATGTGCTCGGTTCATTCATCTTCGGACTGCCGAGCGACCGGGCCGAGACGTTTAACACCACCGTCGCTCTCGCGCTCAAAGCCGACGTCACGTTCGCGCAGTTCGTCATGCTGACGCCGTACCCCGGGACGATCGACTTCGCGAAGTGGGAACTGGCGCAGTCGAAGAAGGCGGATGCCGAAGCTGTCGATGGCATTCCGATCACGCGCCACTGGCTGATCCCGCAAGCGCGCCGGCCCAAGGTGTACGCGCCACATCCGACCCTGTCGCCCGAGGAGATACGCGAGCGGACGCAGGGCGTGTGGGATCAGTTCTACAGCTTGCCGCACGTCTGGAAGCGATCGCGCGCGGTGAAGTCGCTGAAGAATCGAATCGGATTTGTGTTGTGCTCGAAGCTCTATCGCCAGATGTACGCGAACACCGGCATCGCTACAGACAGCGCCCGCCATGCGAAGTCCGAGCGCATGGCCCGTCTACTGGCGAAGCCATGCCGAAGGCTCTTCATCGGGAAGCCCATGCCGGAGCTTCAAATACCGGCTTAGCCTTCGTCGCCGTAGGACGATGGCCGATCGACGATGGCCGATGAACGATCCAGCGCCGCCTTGCCGGCTGCGATGAACTTCAGAATCTGTTCAGCATCGTAGACCGATCCGCCCCACGTTCCTCCGCTGACGTCCTGGAGCGCGGCCCAGATGCGGGTGTCGTCCGGCAGAGCGGCATCCGCCGCGAGGTCCGGGCGCGCTTTGCGATCCCCCAAGATCCGTGAGCCCTCCTCCACGCCCTGCTCGACGAAATTTTCGCCGACAAGATTCACAGTCCCTTCGAGCGTGAGGCGGTTGACGATGATCTCGATCACGTCGCCATCGCGCAGCTTGCCGATCGGGCCGCCGGCAAGCGCCTCGGGCGATACGTGGCCGATGCATGCGCCTGTCGACACCCCGCTGAATCGCGCATCGGTGACGACAGCAACGTGCTTCCCTACCGGCGAGTGCCGCAGCGCACTGGTGATCTGATACGTCTCTTCCATGCCCGCGCCCATCGGCCCGCGGCACATGAGGACGAGCACGTCGCCTGCCTTGATCTGTTTCCCCTTGATCGCAGCCATCGCGGCGGGCTCGGACAAGAACACCTTGGCTGCGCCAGTCAGGCGGTACATGCCATCTTCGCCAATCACCGACGGATCGATGGCGGTCGCCTTGATGACCGACCCTTCGGGCGCAAGATTCCCTTTGGGAAAGCACACCGTCGATGTCAGGCCGCGGCTCGGCGCACTCTCCGGCGTAACGATCACGTCATCCGGATCCACGCCCTCTTTCGTCAGCTGCGCGCGCAGTCGGATCCGTCGCTCAGACGATTCCCACGCGTCGAGTTGGGCATCGAGCGACATCCCTGAAACAGTCATCACGCTGGTGTCGAGCAATCCCAGGCGGCGCAAATGCAGCATCACCTCGGGAACACCCCCAGCCATGAATACCTGAACCGTCGGATGATTCCGCGGACCATTTGGCAGCGCATCGACAAGGCGCGGCACCTGCCGGTTCACTTCTGCCCAGTCATCCGCGACGGGCCGGCGAAGTCCCGCAGCGTGCGCGACGGCCGGGAGATGGAGAATCAAGTTGGTCGATCCCCCAAACGCCGCAAAGACGACCATCGCGTTTCGAATGGCCGGATCCGTGACGATGTCGCGCATCTTCAGTTGACGTTGTTCGAGCGACATCAGAGCGGATGCAGATCGGCGAGCCATGTCGAGCCAGATGGCGTGACCCGAGGGCGCCAGCGCGGAGTGGCCCAACGACATCCCGAGTGCCTCGCCAACGACCTGCGAGGTCGCGGCAGTTCCGAGAAACTGACATCCGCCGCCAGGCGATGCGCACGCGCGGCAGCCGAGATCGGCGGCTTCTTCCAGGGTGACGCTGCCATGCGTAAAGCGGACGCCGAGCGTCTGCACTTTTCCGGCGTCTTCCCCTTGCTCGGGCAGCAGCGTTACGCCGCCGGGAACGAGCACAGCGGGCAAGTCGTGTGTGGCCGCGAGTGCCATCATCATTGCCGGCAGCCCCTTGTCGCAGGTGGCAACGCCGAGGACGCCGCGGCGCGTTGGCAGTGAGCGGATCAGGCGTCTGAAAACGGTCGCCGCATCGTTCCGAAACGGCAGGCTGTCGAACATGGCCGTCGTGCCCTGCGACCGGCCGTCGCACGGATCGGTGCACGCGGCCGCAAACGGAATCGCGCCCGCCGCTTTGAATACCTGTGCTGCCGCTTCGAGCAGCAGCCCCACTTCCCAGTGCCCTGTGTGATATCCGAGCGCAACGGGAGTTCCGTCTGGCGCGCGAATGCCGCCGTGCGTCGAAAGCATCAGGAATTCGTTGCCGCCCAGCGCTGACGGGTTCCATCCCATTCCGGCGTTTTGCGTCCAGCCGAAAATGTCCCCTGACGGCCGCTCCCGGAGCATTTCGGGCGTCAACGGCAACGCGCCTGCCGGCCCGCGGGCGCGGGTCGAGACATCGAATAGAGATGGGTCGTTGGAGTCGAACGGATTGATTGCCATAGGCCGGGCGGGCCTGCCATGCCGAAGCCTCGGCAAGGGCGGGCGCGATTCCTTAATTAGTGGCTCGAGCCCGGCCGAGCGCCACCGACACGCGCGCCCTCTGCCGCTCGGGCGAGATGGTGACCTGCCGGGTGACGATTGGGTGTGCCGGATGAACGAATCTGATGGTGTGCGAGCCGGCCGAAAGGAACCGCACGCGCACCGGAGTCCGCCCGCGGCCGATCTCATCGACGGTCACGTGCGCGCCCGGCGGAGTGGACGTAATCATGATTTCGCCTTCGACATCTTCAGGCGCGATCTCCTCGGGCTCCACGACTGGAGCGGGAACCGTCTCAGCAAGCGGCGCCGATGCACGGACAGGCGCCTCGGCATTTGCAGCGCTGGTGGACTCGACACGCGCTGGAGCAGACGCGGTCGCTGTTTCCTCGATGCGGGCCTGGGCGTCCTGCTCTCGAGAGAGCATGCGGCCCACGGCATACGCGACGACAAATGTGACAGCAAGAATGACGGGGATCGTTGCCGGCGTTAAACGGCGCTGTGTAGATCGGCGCTGCGGAGCCAGCGGCACGGCCGCCGGCTTCGGCGGCTCTGGGACGTCGAGTTCCCGGCGGAAGCGTTCGACGACGTCACGCGGATCGAGACCTATCGCGGTCGCATAAGCGCGGAGATAGCTCTCCTGGTAGAACCGGCTCGCCGGCCACTTCGAGAGATCGTTACGCTCGAGATCCTGAAAGAAATCGCGCTTGATTTTTGTCCGCGCCGCAACGGCGTCGAGCGAGATCTCGCGGCTGATTCTCGTCGCGCGTAGAAACGCGCTGAGCTCTGGTGTGCCACCGCCTGTCAGCTCACGCCACTGACTTGCGACCTTGACGCCGGAAAGATCAACCAGTTCCACGGTTACCCCGTCCGATTATAGTACACCGAAGGCCTCCACTCCTGCGATGGACTCACAACATTTGGTACCATGGTCTGGTCTGCCAACGCCGCCCGCCTCCAGAGGAGGCCTAGTGACAGATTCAGGTAGCCGTTTGTCCCTTTAACTCTACGCGTGCCGCCGCATCAAATACCGCGAGTCGCGCAGCTCATGGCTGAGCCGCGCGTGCCGGCGCCGCCACGCTTCGAAGTGGCGGCCGATCGTGTCGAGCAATCTCGCCTTTTCCATAGCCCGCTCCAGCACAGCGGCGCGGCGGAAAAACGCCGCGCCGATTTCGCCGTACCAGTGAATGTTGTGGCGGCGCCGCATCTGATCTTCAAAAAACCCGGAGAGGAGCAGGCATTGGGCGCCCGCTGTTTCCATCATCGCCGGATCTGACATATTGGCCGCTTCGGCGACAAAGCGGTCGAACACGGTTACCAGGTCTGCGGGTGTAGCGGTGGGAACGTCGGGATCGATTGGAATCTGCGCGTAATGCGCAAGCACACTGGCGTTATACAGAAGCTCCTGATGATTGACGGACGGCTCCGACACATCTTTCAGGTTCATCACGAAGAACTCGAGCGTCCGGCGGTGGTCGGTAGCGAGCAGTTCGCCCAGAGGATCCATTCACCCTCCCAATGATCATATCGGCCGAAAGAAAACCCGACTGCAGTTTACGCGACCTTTCCGATGACGCATCATAGAGATGTGCGGCAATCAAATTTGTTCATCAGCGTGTTTGCCGCAGCCCTCACTTCTTTAGACGATCGCGAGGCACGAATCGGTTTGGGGAGAGGCCAGAGTTCAAGGTCCAGGTCGATGGCACCATGAACTCTGGAGTCTGCACGCGCCGATTTTGGACTCTGGACTTTGGTCTCTGGACTCTCTTCGTAATGCTGTTCGCGCTCCCTTGCAGCGCGCAAACACAACCAACCGCGACAATCCGCGGCGTCGTCGTCGACGCGCGCGACGGCACACCACTCGAAAAGGTGTCGGTCCGGGTGCAGGACACCAGGCTCATCACTGTGACCGACAGCGAGGGGCGTTTCGAACTCCTCGAGGTGCCGGCCGGACGCCAGGAGCTGTACGTATCGTCTGTCGACTATGTTCTCGTCCGGCGCGTCATCGATGTTCCGCCAGGCGAAATACTCGAGATCACAATTCCGATTTCCGCGGGCACAGGCATCTACACGGAGACAATCAACGTCAGCGGCACGGCCGAAGACAAGGCACCCTCCCAGCAGGTTCTCCGCAGCAACGAGCTTCAGCAGTTGCGCGGCGTCATCACGAACGACCCCATGCGGGCGATTCACGTGCTGCCGGGTGTGGCGACGGGCGACGACCTTCGCAGCGAGTTCAGCGTCCGCGGCCTGCCGGTGCGCAACATGAACTTCACGTTCGAGGGGATCTCCACACCGCTGCTCGTCCACACCGTCCAGGGCGTCCAGGACAACGGCTCGATCGCGATGGTGAACGGCGACGTGTTGACGGAAATCGGCCTGGCGGCCGGCTCGTACCCGCAGCGGCACGGCAATCACACGGGCGCCGAGCTCAACTTTCTGATGCGTGAGGGCTCGCGCGATCGCATCAGGGGACTCATTCGGCCGAGTATGACCGACACATCGGTTGTTTTAGAAGGTCCGACAGGATCGTCGAAAACAGGTTCGTGGCTGGTTTCCATCCGTAAGAGCTATCTCGGCACCATCATCAGACGCATCGATCCAGACAACACGTTCGCGTTCGGGTTTCACGATGCCCAGGCCAAGCTCGTACAGGATCTGAACGCCGCACATCAGGTGCAGGTCGCGTTCACGGCCGGCCGCTCGCAGCTGGATCAGGAGCCCGAGTTCATCGGCATCGCGAACGTACAGAGCGGTGTGAATGACGCCGCGGTGGCGGTAGTGACGTGGCGCTACCTTGCATCGCCCAGGCTGATTCTGACGCAGAAGCTGGCCGCTGCAACGAACAACTTCCGCAATCTCAACGTCAACGGCCTCGAGCTCGACCGCGGACGCCGCAGCGAAGCGATCTATCGCGCCGACTGGACGTATTCCCGGTCGTCGCGCGTGATGTTCGAGGGCGGCGGCGAGTTCCGCCGCTCGATTCAGTCACGCTCCGAGCAAGGTCTCGAGATTCTGGAACCGGACTTAGCGTTGCGCGAGAGCTTCAGCGCATCGGCCGGCATGGCGTCATCGTATGTGATGGCGAAAATCATCAAGGGACGATCGGCAATTGCTCCCGGAATACGGGTCGATCACTCCACGCTCACCAGCGACACCTCGGCTTCGCCGTGGATTCAGACTCAATGGCCGCTATCGTCATCACTGCTCATGCGCGCCGGCGGCGGCGTTTATCGCCAGGAACCCGAAATCGTCGAAGTGAAAGGCTTGCGCGGCTCGGACCTCGAGGCGGCGCGTTCTTACCATGCGGACATCGGTGTCGAGGGCCTGCTCACCTCCTCCGTGGCGTGGCAGGTCTCCGTCTACAACCGGGAGGATCGCGACTATCCCGCGTTTCCGGACGCCGACTTTCGCTCGACGGGAGGCCGGCTGTTCCTCCGCTCGTTTACCAGTCAGTACCAGAATGCGCTGGATGGCTACTCGAGAGGCGTGGGGTTTCTCGTGCAGCGGCGCAGCCCGAACGGGCTGTCGGGATGGGTGGCGTACGACCTCACGAAGACGAAATACCGCCTGGCGTTCGACGACCCGTCTGTCGTGTCGACTTTCTTGAATTCGTCCGGTCGGGCTCAAACGATCGCCCGGACGCTTGCGCCTGAGGAGTTTTACGGCGATTACGATCAACGGCACACGTTGAACGCCTACGGGGTGTATCGACTGAGCGATCGGACGAGCTTCAGCGCACGATTCCGTGCCGGCAGCAACTTTCCCGCTCCGGGCTATTACGTCCCTGGGACCGCGCCCGTTTCCGAGGAGCGTCCGGACGGCCAATATTTCCTGGGCGGCGATTCACGCAACACCGTGCGTGTCCCTGCCTACACGCGGCTCGACGTCCGAGCGAACCGGACATTCACCTGGCGCACGACGCGGCTCACGTTGTTCGCCGAAGTGTTGAACCTCTACAACAGACGCAACGTGAGGGCGTCTGCGCCTGGCATCAACGGCAACACATTCGAAGTGTTCGGATTGTTCGACCCGATGTTCCCGGTCATCCCCTCTGCTGGATTCTCGTTGGAGTTCTAGGTTCTGACCGCTGGGTACGTTACCCTCGGGCCAGATTCGCAATCAGATCGGGCAGCGCCTCGATGTCTTCGTCCGCCGTGCGGAAGTTCACGATGCACGCCCGCAGCACGAACCGGCCGTTGATAACGGCGTTGGACAGAAACGCCTTGCCGCTTTTCTCCACACGCACGAGCAGCTCTTCGTTGAGCGTGTTGAGCCTCGCTTCCGTTTCCGCCTCGCCGATCGTCGACCGGAGCTCTGATGGGACGTAGCGAAACGTCGTGATGCTGAGGCTCTGCGTGACCGTCTCAAAATCCGGCCGCTCCTGCAGAATCGCGGAGAGCTTACGTGACAGCCTCATGTCCTCCGAAATCGACTCGACGTATCCGCTTCGGCCGACGAGCTGCAGCGCCAGCCACACTTTCAGCGCGCGGAACCCGCGCGAGTTTTGAGGTCCATAGTCCACGAAGTTGAGCGTCGCTTCGCCAAAGTGGTAATACGGCGGATGATAGGAAAACGCGTTGCGCAGATCCTCCGGTCGCCTGACCAGCGCGCAACCGGCTTCGAGCGGCGCATACAGCCATTTGTGCGGATCGACGGCCACGGAATCGGCCTGCGCCAGCGCGCGAAGGTCCTCCGGCGCCTCGGGAACAGCGGCGGCAAACGCGCCATAAGCGCCGTCAACGTGGAACCATAGGCCCGCGTCACGGCAAATCGCGGCGATCTCCGGCAGCGGATCGACGGCGCCTGTACTGACGGAACCGGCGGTGCCGACGACCAGAAATGGCTGCTCGCCGCGGGCCCGATCGGCGTCGATCTGGCGCCGCAGTTCCTCGGTCTTCATCCGCTGATGTTCGTCCACGGCGATCCACCGAATCGCATCGGTGCCGAGACCAAACAGGTCCGCGGCCTTTTGAATCCAGGTGTGCGTTTCAGCCGAGGCGTAGGTGACCATCCGCGCACGGTTTCCACCGAGCCCCGTTTTTCTGACATCCTGACCGGCCTTCGCTGTTCTCGCGGCAAGGAAACACACGAAGTTCGCCATGTTCCCGCCGCTCACGAGGAGTCCCGCCGTCGCGGCTTCGCCGCTATGGCGCGGCAGGCCCGCGGTCGGTTCGGGGAATCCGATGAGCTCGGCAATCCAGCGCACCGTCTGCGCTTCGATCTCCGTCGCCATCGGCGCGAGGTTCCATCCTCCGCAGTTGGCGTTGACCGCGCTGGCGAGCAAATCGCCGAGCACGCCTATCGGGGCCGGGCTCGACGTGATGTATCCAAAAAAACGCGGATGGCCGTTGACGAGCGAGTGGCGGAACAGCAGTTCCGACGCATTCGCGAGCAGCTCTTCGGGACTCGAGCCGAGCTCCGGGAGGCCGCGCTCTGCTTTGAGCGCACTCCGCACAACAGAGCCGGCTTCGTCCGGTTTCACCGGGCCGTCCGGCAACCGCTCGAGATACGCCGCGATGCGATCGACGAGCTGATATCCGAGCGCTCGAAACGCCTCCGGATTCATGTCGAGCGTTCTCCGGGCAGTTCGCTCGCTGCCCTTCGTCTCTTTGCTCTCCGCTCTCCGCTCTTTGCCCTTCACGGTCCCCATCAGCGAATCCCTTCGAACAGATCCGTCTCGCGCGTACGTCCGCCGTTCACGAGACTGAACACACGGTAAAACTCACCGGTTCCCCAGATGACCTTCTGATCGTCCTCCGTGAGGCTCGCGACGTTCTTGTAGATGCTCATCTGCGTCCCGTGGCATTGCACTGCACGCCACACTGTCTGCCATACCTCCCGCGCATCGACGAGCGTCGTTATCGACCAGTCCGGCCACGCTATCGCCGCACGAACCTCGCCGTCCACGGTTGACGTGAGCGTCTTGAACGCTGCCTGATAGGCCGCCCACTTTCTGGTGCCATTCACGAAGTAGTAGAACTTCTGGACCTGATGTGCGTCCGCGGCACGTACGATTGCCGCGGCTGTCAGCTGAGAGATGGCAATGTGATCGGGATGGCCGTACGCGCCGAACGGATCGAAGGTCACGACGACGTGAGGCTGGGTGCGGCGTATGTGTGCCGCAATCTTTTCGCTGCCCTCGCGCACATCGACGCGATCGAGCTCGCCGTCGAGGTAATCCAGAAGAATCACTTCCTGCACGCCGAGGGCGCTCGCCGCGGCGCGCAGCTCTGCCTCTCGCGCGCGGCCGACGATGTCCGGTCCGGGCTTCGTGCCCTTGTCGTCGAACCGGCCACGCTCGCCGCGCGTGGCGGTCACGACATACGTGCCGATACCGTCCCGCGCACATTTCGCCAGCACGCCGCCCGTTCCCAGCGACTCATCGTCCGGATGCGCGAGCACGCACATCAACCGAAGCTCAGCCATAGGCGGCGGCTGTGATTTTTGTCCCTATTTATTTAGGAGGCTCGACCGGGGCGTAGATGTCGAAGCCTTTGACCTTTTCTTCCTTTTCGGACGGCGGGGTGACTCCCGCCGAGAGCATCACTTTCTCGAGCGCTTCGACGGTCACCGGCGACGGCTTGAAGTTGCCAAACCGGTAGCCGCGCGCAATCGTCAGCGGTCGCCAGCCGTATTCGTTCGGCGTGTTCCACACGTCTATCCGAGCGCCCTTGTCGGCGAGAAACTTCACCGCCATCGGAAGATTCTTGTACGCCGCGCCGTGCATCGCGGTTTCGCCGTGAGCGTCCACGGCGTTGATGTCGAGGCCGAGGGTCAATAGATAGTCGAGAGCCTCGACGACCTCTTCCTCCGTGCCCGCGTCCTCGCCCGGCGATCGCGTGCCGAGCCCGGCCGCGGCCATCAGCGCCGTGCTGCGCTCGTCGTTCATCAGCTTCGGGTCCGCGCCCTCAGCGACGAGCGCCCGCATCAGCTCGGTGTCCGCCGTCACCGCCGCCAGCAGGAACGGCGTTGCGCCGATCTCGTGGAAGCGGGTGTTCGTGAGATTCGCCCGGCGCGTCATCCGCGCATTGACGTTCGCCCCGCGAGCCACGAGCTGTTTCACGAGCTCCAGGCTGGTCATCGATCCGGAGCCTTGAGGACCGGGCTCGTTGTCGCCGATGCCGGGATTTCTGGTCCGCACCAGCGCATGCAGCACGGTGTAGCCGAGCTTGTCGGTGTTGGGATCCGCGCCTGCTTCGAGGAGAACCGACGCCAGCTCGTAATGCGCGTTCTGCACGGAGATATTGAGCGGCGTGGTGCCACCACGGACAGCGCGCTGCTCGGGCGGCAACTTCGGCTGCGCCTTCACCTGCACGGCTTCGTTGACGTCAGCGCCGGCCTTGAGCAACGCCTTCGTGGCGCCAATGCGCCCTTCGCGTACGGTGAACATCAACGGCGTAAAGCCTGACGGCAGCGGGCTGCGGAAGTCGGCGCCCGCTTTGATGAGCGCATCGATGACCTCGACATGCCCCTCTGCCGCGGCCCACATCAAGGCGGTTTGTCCGCCTCGAGGCTCCTTTGCATGGACGTTGGCGCCTCGCACGATGAGCGTCTGCACGACACCAACGGTGCCCGTTCGAGCAGCCGTCATCAATATCGTTTCGCCACCCGGCATGGTTGTGTTCGGATCTGCGCCCGCCTCGAGCAGCCGCTCGACCATGACGGTGTTGCCATTGGTACACGCCAGCGAAATCGGAGTAACCCCGTAGCGATTCGCCCTGCGTACGTCAGCGCCGCCCGCGAGCAGCTTCTTCACAAGCTCAACATCGTCGTGATGTGTGGCCCAATGTAACGCCGTCGTCCCATCGGCCTGCGCGGCGTTGACGTCGGTGCGCTGATCGAGCAATCGCGTGATCGCCGCTCGATCCATCTGCTGCACGGCGCGCGCGAGCGGCGCATCGGCTGCGTCAACGAACGCACCCGCACCAAGCACCGCAACAACCACGACCGCAGCGTTTCTCAGCATCTGAACCTCCCGGCTATGCGAGCGGGACAGGCTTGAACAGCGTGTCGATCTTGCCTGTACTGTCTGCGAACGAATCCAGACGCACACCCGCGTTGTCGAGCAAAGTGAGATGCAAGTTGGCGAGCGGCGTGGGTTCTGCGTACTTGATATGGCGTCCACCTCTTGCCTTCCCCGCTCCGCCTCCCGCGACGATGATCGGCAGGTTCACGTGATCGTGGACGTTCGGATTGCCCATACCGCTGCCATACATGAGCAGCGAGTGGTCCAGCAGCGAGCCGTCGCCATCGGGCACCGCCGCCAGTTGCTCGAGGTAGTAGGCGAACAGCGACACGTGGAATTGATTGATCTTCGCCACTTTCGCGAGCTTCTCCGGATCGCCGCCATTGTGCGTCAGCGGATGATGCGGATCGGCCACGCCAATCTCGGGATAGGTTCTATTGCTCGTCTCGCGCGCGAGCTGGAACGTCATGACTCTGGTGATGTCGCCCTGCAGCGCGAGCACCTGCAAATCGAACATCAGCTTGGCGTGATCGGCGTACGCAGCCGGCACGCCAACCGGGCGATCGAGGTCCGGCAGCGGGTTATCAAGCGTCTGCGCTTCGGCCTTCTGTATCCTGCGTTCGACCTCACGAACGGTTTCGAGATACTGGCTCACTTTCGTGCGATCGGACGGCCCAAGCTGTTTCTGCAGACGCGCGATATCGTCGCGCACCCAGTCGAGCAGGCTGGCCCGCCGCGTCAACGCTGCGCGACGCTCGGCCGAGCTGCCTCCCTCGCCGAACAGCCGCTCAAAAACGACGCGCGGATGCGCCTCGGCGGGCAGCGGCGTTGTCGGAGACGACCACGAGAGATTGTTCTGATACACGCAGGCGTATCCGTTGTCGCACTGCCCCACCATGTCCATCAAATCCATGGCGAGCTCGAGCGACGGCAGCTGCGTCTCCTGACCTATCTGCTTCGCGGCAATCTGATCGGCTGTCGTTCCGAGGTAGTAGTCGTTGCTCTCCGTCCACTTCGCCTTGGCCGCGCTCAGAAACGCCGCGTTCGAAGTCGCGTGCGTCCCGGGATACGCATTTTTCAACTCCATGCCGGAGACGATGGTGACGTGTTTGATTACCGGCTCGAGCGGGCTGAGCGTCGAAGACAACTGAGTCAGTGGGCCGGTTTCGACCGGCGGCGTCCAACGCGGAAGATCCGATCCCATCGGCATGTAGACGTAACTCAGACGCCGGACGGGATTCGCGGCAGTCTGCGTTTGTGCCGTCAACGACGGGACCATCGCGTCGAGCAGCGGCAGCGCAACCGTGGCGCCCATCCCTCTCAAGAATGTCCGGCGCGGCATGGCCTTCTTCAGAATCATCATGATGATGCTTGCCTCATTTGAAACGGCATGCTGTTCACGACACCGAGGATCAGCGATGAGAAGCGGTAATCTCCAGGCGCGGCGTCCCTGACGATCTTGCGGATTGCCGGCGCGTCGTAATATTCGACGCCGCGGCCTGTGGCAAACGTCAAAAGCTTCTCCGCCATCGTCGTCACGAAGAGGTCCGAATGGCGAAGGATGGCGGTCTGGAGACCAGGAACTCCGTCGAACGTCGTGCCGTCGAACATCGTCCCCGACGAGTCGATCGGCACGTTGGCATCGACGACCCGCCAGCGCCCGACCGCGTCGTAGTTCTCGAGCGCGAACCCGATCGGATCCATCAGCCGATGACAACCGGAACACGCCGGATTCGCACGGTGTTCGGCAAGACGCTGGCGCATGGTCTGCACCTGACGCACGCTCTTGGCTTCCTTCAGATCGGGAACATCGGCCGGCGGCGGAGGGGGCGGCACTCCGAGCAGGTTGTCGAGCACCCACTTGCCGCGAATGACCGGTGAGGTTCGCGTCGGATACGACGTGACGAGCAGGATGCTGCCCTGGCGCAAAAGCCCTCCGCGGGCGCCCGCGCCGGCATCGTCAAACGTGACGCGGCGGAAGCGGCTGCCGTAGATATTGGGAATTCCGTAATGTTTCGCCAGCCGCTCGTTGACGAACGTGTAGTTTGCACGCAACAGGTCGAGCGCGCTCCGATTCTCGCGCATCACGCTGTCGATGAGCAGCTCGGTCTCGGTGCGGAAGGCCTGCCGGAGGTTGTCGTCAAAGTCCGGAAACAGCCGCATGTCGGGCGACATCGAGTCGAGGTTGCGCAGATGCAGCCACTGCGACGCGAAGTTGGTGATCAGGTTGCGCGATCGCGGATCCGCGAGCATCCGTGTGACCTGCCGCTCGAGCACGGCCGGCTTGTCGAGATCGCCTCGGGCCGCCAGGTCCAGCAGTTCGTCGTCCGGGATGCTGCTCCACAGAAAGAACGAGAGCCGCGACGCCAGCTCGAGATCGCTGATCCGATACGGCGTTCCTGGCGCGGCTCCCGCCGGATCGCGCTCGATGCGGAACAGAAATTCAGGGCTCGCGAGAACCGCCGACAGCGCCATTTCAACGCCGGCGTCAAAACCGCCGGACGCTTTCGCGCTCCGGTACAACTCGAATGGTTTCTGCAGATCCGCGTCCGTCACAGGACGCCGGTAGGCTCGGCGCATCAGAGCAGACAGGATTTTTTTCGCACATCCGTCTGACTGATCGCTGCAGCTGAACACGCGCCGCCGGCTCGGAGTATCTCCTGCTCCCGCGGGGTTGTATGGACCCACGATCGAAATTTCGTACACCGCAGGCTGAAGCCGCGGATGGCGATAGTAGTTGAAATGCGCTTCGTAGGGCTGACGCGCCGTCTCGAGCAGCAGCGACGGCTTCTTCGGGAACGTGACACCGACCGCGTGCGGTCCGGCGCTCACCGGCACGCGCATTTTCAGGTGCCCGTCCACGTTCTCGGCAGCCGGATTCGCTTCCACACTGAACAGCGACACGCGCTCGCCGTCGACGAGCAGCTCTACCTCGTGCGGTTCCAGCAGCCCTTCGACGTGTTCGTTGCGGTCGCGCGCCAGCCGGATCGTGATCTCGTAATCGCCGTTGGCCGGGAACTCGTGACGGACGAGTGCGCCGCCGCGCGTGCCGAGCGGAAGCCCGTCGAGATGTTTCTCCTGCGTCAGATCGGGCCGGAGCCGCACAGTTGCGCCGCCCGGCGAAAGGCTCGGCCGTCCGACGGCGAGCTGGCTGATCTTCTCCGCTGCAGACACGTAGCGTTCGAGCAGCGTCGCAGAGAGATTCCCTACCGTGATGTTGTCGAAACCGTAGGCGGACGAGTCGTTCGGCAGCAGCGCCGCCGTGTCGACTTCGAGCGCCAGCAGGTCGCGAATGGCGTTGCGGTATTCGGTCCGTGTGAGGCGGCGGAAGGTATCCGTCCGCCCGGGGTTTGGCGTCGTCGCCGCGATCTGATCCAGCGCTCCTTCGAGCGAGTTGAGGGCCGCTGCGTGCGCGGCATCGTCCGGACGTTTCGACGCTGGCGGCGGCATCTGGCGCGCGCGCAACTTGCGCGCGACCTTTTCCCAGGTCGCCGCGTTGTCGGAAAGTGCTGCGGTATTGATTGTTTGGAGCTCGAGCCCGCCTGCCTTTGTCTTGGTGTTATGGCACGAAAGGCAGTAGCTCGCGACGAGAGCCCGGTGAGGTTCCTGTGCGGGGGACGCAAGTCCCCCCACAGGGGCCCGCTGAGCCCCGGGGGTGCCGACGTACAAAAGAGCCAGCACAACCGCCGTCACCCAACGGACGAGTTGACGTGTCACACCGTAAGCAGATCGATTTCCGAGGTGCTGTCTCCGAACTTGTCCACTTCCACACCGAACCGGTCGATGATGCCGAGCATGAGGTTCGCGAGCGGCGTCCCCTTCGCGTATTTCACATGGCGATTCGCTCTGACGTTGAGCGCCTTACCGCCCACGACCACAACCGGCACGTTGAAGTTATTGTGCGTGTTGCCGTCGCTCATGCCGCTGCCCCACAGCACCACCGTCTGATCCAGCAGGTTGCCTTCAGTTTCGGCGGTCGTCTGCAGCTTCTTCAGCAGATACGCGAGCGTTTCGACGTGATAGGTGTTCAGCTTCGCGTAGTTCTTCATCTTCTCGGGATTGTTGCCGTGGTGCGAAATCGAGTGATGCGCTTCGGGCAGACCAATCTCGGGATACGCGCGGTTGACGTTTTCGCGCGCCATCATCAGCGTGCTGACGCGGGTGATGTCGGCCTGCAACGCGAGCACCTGCAAGTCGAACATCAGCTCGATGTATTCCTTGAACGAATCGGGTACGCCGACCGGCTGTTCGGGCACGGAGAAATCGCTGTTAATCGACTCCGCCCGCGCAATGCGGTGCTCGACGTCCCGCACGGCGTCGAAATATTCGCCGAGCTTCGTCTTGTCGCGAGACCCAAGCCTGTTACGCAGTTGCGAGATTTCCTGGGTCAAGCCATCGAGGATGCTACGGTCTTCGTTCACCCTCGCCAGACGCTCCGCGGCGGTCGCGCCGACACCGAACATGCGCTCGAACACGAACCGCGGATTCGTTTCCGACGGCAGCGGAGTCGTCGGGGAACTCCACGACATCGAGTTCATGTAGGCGCACGCATAGCCGTGGTCGCACGCGCCGACGACGTCATTGCGATCGACCGAGACTTCGAGCGACGGCAGCTTCGTGTCGCGACAGATCTTCTGAGCGATGAGCTGATCGATCGTCGTTCCCGCCTGCACGTCGGCGCCTTCCGTTTGTTTCGGATGCGCACAGCTCATGAACGCCGGCGCGGCGCGCGGATGCTGGCCGCCTACGTCCCCCTGATCCGTCGCCTGGAAGTTGTCGAGGCCGGTGACGAGCAGCGTGCGGTCGCGGAAAGCCTCGATCGGCTTCAGGATGGGCGAGAACTCGAAACCCGCGCCTTCAGCAGAGGGAATCCAGTCGGGCATGTGCGCGCCGTTGCCGCAGTAGATACCAATGAATCGCGGTGAGCCCTTGACCTGGGCGCGCATCGCCGGGACCATCGCATCGAGAAACGGCAGCGCCACGGTTGCACCGAGCCCCCGGAGGAACGTCCTGCGGGGCAACGCCATCTTCGTGATCACCATCTGACAGCCTCCAAAAGGTAACAGTCCGACTGAAGCCGGACACTACGTACTGCTAGTTCGTGCTTGCTGCCGCCACTCTCATTGTAAATGGAGTGCTCGTCACAACGCCGTGAATCAGCGACGCGAACCGGTTCTTGTCTTTCGCCGCATCGCGCTTGATTTTACGCACGGCCGGGGCATCCGATGCTTCCAGGCCGCGTCCGAGCGCATACGTCATCAACTTCTCGGTCATCGTCGTCAGGAACTCGTCCGAGTGCGTGACGAGCACCTTCTTGAGCTCGGCCGGGCCGTTGAACTTCGTGCCGTCGGGCAGCTGTGCCGACGCATCCACCCGCGCGCCCGACGGATACAGCTCTCTCCATTCGCCGATGCCGTCGAAGTTCTCCAGCGCAAACCCGAGCTGATCCATCTGCGCGTGACAGCCCGCGCATGCGGGGTTGGCGCGGTGGGCGGCGAGCTGCTCGCGCATCGGCAGCACCTTGCGCGGGTCGCGATCGTCTTTCAGCTCCGGCACGTTCGGCGGAGGCGGCGGAGGCGGCGCCCCGAACACGTTTTCCAGGATCCACTTGCCGCGGATGACCGGTGACGTGCGGTTTGGATACGACGTGGCCATCAGGATCGAGCCCTGGCCGAGGAGGCCGCCGCGCACGCTGCCAGGCGGCAGCGTCACTCGCCGGAACCGCTCGCCGAAGACACCGTTGACGCCGTAGTGCTTCGCCAGCCGCTCGTTGAGGAACGTGTAATCGGCATTCAACAGGTCGACCACGTTTCTGTTCTCGCGGATGATGCTCTCGAAGAACAGCTCGGTCTCCTGCTCGAACGCCTTGCGGAGATTGTCGTCGAAGTGAAACAGCGTTTCCGGGCTCGGCTGATGCACGGCGACGTTACGGATGTGCAGCCACTGCCCCGCGAAGTTGTCGACCAGCGCCTGCGACTTCGGATCCGCGAGCATGCGCTTGATCTGGGCCTGCACGACCTCGGGCTTCTGAAGTGTCTTCTTCACCGCCAGGTCGACGAGCTCATCATCAGGAATGCTGCTCCACAGGAAGAACGACAGCCGCGACGCAAAATCGATATCGCTCACCCGGTAGGGCTTCGCATCGCCAGCCGCCGGCTGGCTCTCAATCCGGAACAGGAACTTCGGGCTGACCAGGATGCTGCGAATCGCCATCTCGATGCCCGCGTCGAACCCGTCCTTCGCGGAGCCGTCGCGATAGCGCGCCATCGGCGCATCGAGATCGGTCTCGGTTACGGGCCGGCGGTAGGCACGGCGTGCGAGCGTGGAGACGATCTTCTTGGCGCACGTCTCGTCCTTCGCAGACTGCGGGAAGCATGTGAGGATACGCCGCCGGCTCGCGGTATCGCCGACCGCCGCCGTTTCGGGCATCGGGCCGGTGATCGTCAAGCTCGACACCTTTGGCTCGCCGCCACCGGCGCGGTATGGATCGCGCCGCAGTGAAGGATCGAACAGGTCTTCGACGTAGGCAGATGTCTTGGCGGCGAAATAGACCTGCACCATGTGCTGGCCCGCTTTCACCGGCACGCGGAATGTCAACAGAGAGAGAATCTTCTTGGTGAGATCCTCGCGCGGATAATCGCCCGTCGCTCCTGCTTCGGCCCGGCGATCGCGCGCGAACTCCGGCCCGCCCAGCGTGCCCGACCAGACTTTCACGCCGTCGATGGCGACGTGGAGCTCGTGCGGTTCCGCGGTGATGCCCTCGAACCCTCCACCGGCTCCGCTCTCTTTCGGCCGCATCTCGAACTGATATTCACCATCGGCCAGGAAGTGATAGCGCATCGCCAGCCCGCCGCGGGAGCCAAACGGCAGGTCGTCGCTCACGCGTTTGCCCTGGTCGCGATCGGTCGGCACGAAAAACGTCTCGGGCAACGGCAGACCGCGGGGCCTCGCGAGCGCCATCTGGCTCACTTTCGCGGCCGCCCCCAGATAGCGTTCGGTGAGCGCCGGCGACAACGTGAGTGCGTCGGCGTTGTTATCGAAACCGTGACCGGCGACGTCATTCGGCAGCATCGACGTGACGTCGATCTCGACGCCGAGCAAGTCGCGAATGGCGTTGCGATATTCCGATCGATTGAGGCGCTGCAGCCCGACGCTTCCCGGGTTGGGGGTCGCAAACGCTGCGCGATCGAGCTCCGTTTCGAGATACGTCACGAGACTGTCAGACGCGGCCTTGTCGGGACGCGGACGGCCAACGGGCGGCATCGCACCGGTGCGAACCTTGCGGACGACGTGTTCCCACGCCTCGGCGTCTTTGCTGAGATTCGCCAGATCGAGGGTGCTGAGCGCGAGCCCGCCGGCTTTCATCTTCTCGTTATGGCAGCTCATGCAGTGCTTCTGCAGCACGGCCTGACTCGTTGCGCGTGCATCGGCGGCCGCGGCGGGCGCCGCCTCGGTCGAGGGGCGGTCCTGCGCAACGTAGCCGGCCGACGCGAAAAAGCAGAGCGCGCCGGCGACAAGCGCCGTTCGCGTGGTTCGGGATTTCATCGCACTCCTTCCGCGGAGCTCGCCGGCGGCAACGCTTCTTCCGGAATCAGATTCGGGCACAGCCCCGGACACGGAATTTCTTTCGCGCCCAGCTTGCGCAGCAGCTCAGCCGTATGCGGCTGCGCCGCAAACGAGTTGCCGTATTCAACGCCGTCGGCAACCTGCAGCGGCGTGCGCCCGGACTTGTCGACGACGTCGAGCTTGGCGCCTTTATCGAACAGATACTGGACGACGGTATTCACGCCGCGATAGGCGGCAGCGTGCATCGCGCTTTCGCCGGTGTCGGCAATGAAGTTCACGTCGGCGCCGATCTCTTCAACGAGCATCTTCACCACTTCGAGCACCTGCGCTTCGCTCGCGCGCTCCTGGTTCGATGCCCAGGCGATGCCGGCCGATGCCATCAGCGGGGTGATGTTCGCGTAAGTGTTGATCTTTGGGTCCGCGCCGTTCTCGATGAGCAACCGCATCGCCTCGATGTCGTTGGCCTTCGCCGCGAAGAGGAATGCCGTTGCGCCGACGAGCCGGCGGCGATATCGCGCGCCCGACCACCGCGGTTCCATGTCGGTATTGCGGCCGTTGACGTCGGCTCCATGCTTGATGAGCGACTTGATGACGCGCAGCCGATCGATGTTCACCGAGATGAACTCGTCGCTGACGTGCCAGTTGGCCACATGCACGGCAGCCTGAAGCGGGCGGCCCCAGCTGTTGTTCTGTCCGTTGCCGCCTTCGGTGCCGATGTCGCGCAGTTGCTCGCGATACGCAGGTGTCTTCAGCTCGATCTTCTGCGCGCGGGCGCGCATTCCGGGAACCGTGAGCTGCGTCGATCCACCTTCAGCGTTTGGATCGGCGCCCTTCTCGAGAAGCAGGTCCACCAGATCTTCGTGGCCGTTGATGATGGCCACCAGCAGCGGCGACGCGTAGTCGGGACGCTTCTCGTTGACGTCGGCGCCAGCCTTCAGCAGCACGTTGACGCTGGCCATGTCGCCTCTGCGCACCGCAAACAGCAACGGCGTCGTCCCGGCGTTCGAGCGCGCACCGATCTCTGCGCCGCCTTCGATCAACGCCTGCATCGCCGGCGCCTGCGCTTCGGCCGCCGCCCACATCAGCGCGTTTTGACCGTTCCAGCTTTCTTTGGCGTCCACGGTGGCGCCGCCGAGCAGCAGCGCCTTCACCGCTTCGACACTTCCACTTCGCGCGGCGAGCATCAGCGGCGTTTCGCCGGCACGCACCGGAGTATTCGGATTGGCTCCCGCTTTCACCAGCAGATCGACGACCGCAGCATTGCCGCTCGTCGCTGCAAGCACCAGAGGAGTCACGCCGTAGTTGTTGGTCGTCTCGACTTTGGCGCCAGCGCGGATGAGAAGCGCGGTTGCTTCAGCGTCCTGCAGGTATGCGGCCCAGTGCAGCGCGGTAGCGCCATCGCTCTGAGCCGCGTTGACGTCGGCTTTCTTCTTCAGCAGCGCCTGAACGGCCTGCTTGTCTCCACGCTGCATAGCGTCCGCAACGGGAGAGCCCTTCTGCACAGCCGCGGCATTTTGGGCAGCAGACACACCCATGCCGGCCACAGCCACCAGTGCGGCAAGGGTTAGCCCGGCGCGAGTGCCGAAGCGCGGGGCGCATAGACGCACATTCCGCATCAGTAATGACCTCTTTTGACCTCCGATTTTACTATGCCAACGCCGTACAGAACGGCCGATCTTGTCGCGTGTTGTCGCACGACGGTCTACCGTTAACCCTGGAGATGGTGCAGTTTACCTAAGTCGGGGTCACTGCCTGTTACCCACCCCTTCACGACCTCGAAGAGCACCACTGGCTGGGGCTTGTCGATTTCGAGGAAGACCGCTGCCTGGACGTCGACGCCGATCAAGACCATGCGCGGGTCGTCCTGTGTGCCGTGGCGAGGGTCCCCTTCTTCCGGAAACCAAGCCTTCCAATCGGGCGCGTAAAGTTCGCGAATTTTGGCACGGTCGCGGCTGATTGTCGCAATGCCCGACACCGACACCCATTCGCGCGTACGGTCTTTGTAATATGCGAGGTTTACGTGCGGGTCGAACTCGATCTCACCGAGCTTGCCCGTGCCTTCGGTGGCGACAAACCAGAGGTCCGCGCCCGGGGCGCGCTTCTGGGCGGCCATCGGCCGCGACACCAGGTTGCCGTCCTGCCGCCTCGTCGTCATCATCGCCACGCCAATATCATCAGTCTGCTCATACAGTTTCTCGATTTCGGTCATCAATGGAACCTCCGCCAAAGTAGGTGCAAGACTGAAACCGGCTGCTCCTTTAAGATGCATGCGTGGAGACGCGCCTGGCGGGGAGAAACGCGAAAAAATGGTGGTTCGTTCTGGCCGCCGCCATCGGCGTGTCCGGCACGGCGTTGAAGGCTTACCAGTGGTATTTCTCCCGCCCCCTCTGGCTCGACGAGCAGATGATTCTGTTGAACGCCAGAGATCGGTCCTTTTCCGGCTTAATCGGTGCGTTATGGATGGATCAGGCTGCGCCCCTCGGATGGCTCGCCCTTCAGAAAGCGATCCTGGAGACCTTCGGAACGGGCGACCGTGCCGTACGGGCCCTGCCGGTCCTCTTCGGCATCGGCACCATCTGGGTGGCATGGTGGCTGGCGCAACGATGGCTGCATCCAGTTACCGCCGCCGTGTTGGTTGCGCTGTGCAGCATCAGCCAGTGGATGACGTATTACGCCCTCGAAGTGAAGCCCTATTCAGCGGACGCATTTTGGGCGCTGTTACTTCCCGCCCTTGCCGTCTGGGCCAGCGAAGCGTCGGACCGGCAGCCGATACGCCCCGCTCGCACCGCCATTTGGTGGTGTGCCGCGTTTGTGGGGCAATGGTTTTCGTTCGGGGCAACGTTTGTGACGCCCGCCTGCGCGTTAATTCTCTGCGGAGTTGCGCAGCGACGATCGGGCGTGCGCGGCGCCGCTGTCGTAGCGGCGCAGGGCCTCATCTGGCTCGTGGGATTCGGAGCGCATTACACGATGTCGATGCGCCAGGCCAGCAACGATGACTTCCTGCGGACATTTTGGGCGGCCGGGTTTGCACCGAAGTCCGCGGGCGCAATAGAAGCGCTGCGGTGGCTTCTCGACCAGGCCCAGCCCCTCGCGTCCCATCCGGGAAGCACCGGGTTGTGGATCGCCTTCTGGTCGAGCGCCGCCTACGGATTTGCCGTTCTGATCGCCAGGCGCCCGATCATGGGTTTGATCGCTCTGTCGGTGCCGCTATCTGCGTGCGTGCTGGCGCTGTTCCATGTCGTCCCCTTCACCGATCGGCTTGCGTTGTGGACCACGCCGGCGCTGTATCTGGGCATCGCCACCGCCGCGGGCCATCTCTTCGAGCACATCGGAGCGCCGCGGTCCAGGCGATGGCTTGCTAGCGGAGCGGTGGCATTGGTCTTCGCATTCGGCGCGTGGACGGTGGTGAGAGACATCGTCGAGAAGGGCAACGAACGCGTCATCACCGCTGGCGACAATCACGGCCTTGACGATGGGCGCGGGATAAGGCTGTTGATGCATCAGCGTCAGCCTGGGGACGTGCTGCTGGCGACCCACATGTCACTACCGGCGCTGTGGTGGTACGGCGGCATCAATACGGACGAGGAACATCGCGGCCAGACAGTCACGGCGGACGGCGGTCCGATATTAGAGATCCGGCATACGTGGTTCGCCTCCGAAGGATGCCGCAGAACGACGCGACTGAGAATGTTGTCGGAAGCGCTCGCCGGCGCATCGCGCGCCGCTGTCTATCTGGGATTTGGTTCGGACGTGCCGGAAGGATTTCAACTGCTCGTGCTCGATGACCTCGGGCGTCTCGGCCTGCGCGTGTTCTACAGCCGCGTCGCGGCAGGCGGCGTGGCGGCGATCTATGACTTGAAACAACCACCTGAACCAGCACTGGCCAACGCGCCAGCGGTGCCGGGATGCGTCGGAGTGCGGGCGGCGGAACGTTGGTGAAGCTCTGGCTCGCCACGGCTGCTCTGTTTGCGGCCACTGGATGCGGAACATCGGATGCGCGAGACGTAGCGCAGGACGTTAGAACGGCCTCTGCCAGACCCATCCAGAATTCCCGCCTCTCCATGGGCTCCACCCTTAACCTCACCGCATGGGCGGCCGACATACGCGCGACGCAGACAGTATTCGATGAGGTGTTCGCCGAATTCGATCGGCTCGAGAAGCTGATGAGCACCTGGGTTGCCGCGAGCGACGTCCAGCGAATCAATCGGTTTGCGGGCGTCAAGCCGATCGAGGTCAGCGCCGACGTACTCGAGGTGCTGGAAGATGCGCGTCAGATCAGCGAGTGGACGGGCGGAAAGTTCGACGTCACGTTCGGCGCGCTCTCCTCGTTGTGGAAGTTCGATCACGATCAGGACAACGTCATTCCTGACATGAGCGACGTGCGCCGCCGACTGCCCCTCATTGATTACCGTGCCGTTCGAATCGACAACGCCGCGCGCACGGTATTCGTCGAGCGTAAGGGGATGTCGGTCCACCTTGGCGGAATCGGCAAAGGCTTTGCGATCGATCGAAGCGCCGCCATTTTTCGCCGCCGCGGCATTCAGAACTTCATGATCCAGAACGGCGGCGACATGTACGTTGCCGGTCTCAACGATGGCAAGCCGTGGCGCCTTGGCATTCAGGATCCGCGCGGCCCCGCCGATCGCATCTTCGCCGAGCTGGATCTCTCCGACGGCACGTTCAGCACATCAGGCGATTACGAGCGCGCGTTCATCAAGGACGGCCGCCGATATCACCACATTCTCGATCCTTCCACAGGCGGGCCCGCACGCGGCGCACGCAGCGTGACGATCGTCACCAACCGCGCCACGATCGCGGACGGTCTCTCGACTGGCGTTTTTATTCTCGGCGCAAAGGCCGGCATGGATCTCGTCGAGCGACTGCCCGACGTCGAAGCCGTGATCGTCTCGGACCACAATGAAGTGCTGATCTCGTCCGGTCTGATCGGCCGCGTCCGCATCGTCGCCCCTCCAACCGACGCGCCGTGATCACGGAGAAAATGAACAGGAGGCCAGGAGATCAGCGCCTGTTTTGTTCGAACTGCAAGATAATGTGCGGGAGGTGTGTGCGATGGACGAACACGATGACGATCTTGAATCGGAAGTCGAAGGGAACGTCGATTTCGAGGTAGAAGACTTTCCGATCGCCGACGAAGTGGATGACGAAGTCGATGACGCGATAGACATCGATATCGATCCGGACGAATCCGAGATTTAAATCTGCGGCACCGGCGGCTGGCGGGCCAGCAGATCGCTCTTGCGCCGGATGATGATCCAGTGTGGGCACTTCTGCTGATCCATGTAGAGGCGTTCGCAGTCGTCGCAGCGCACGCATTCCGTCATGATGATCTTCGGGCCGTCGATCGCGCCCCATTGGCAGGTTTTTTCGCAGATCTTGCAGGTGTTGCATTCCGACCACCGCTTGATGCCGAAGATCGTGACCTTCGACAGCAGTCCCAGTGCCGCACCGAGCGGGCACAGGAATCGGCAATAGAGGTTCCTGACAAACACCGTCGCCACGAGCAGCACACCGAGCCCGATCCACAAAGCCGTCGTCTCGTGGCCTGTGAACATCCAGAACGGCTCGACATAGCGATAGATCATCATGTCGCGCGTCACGAGGAAGTAGATCACCACGCCGCCGAGCAGCACATATTTGATCTTGCTCGCCTGCCGCTCGATGCGCAGCGGCACGTCGTAACGGAATCGCGCCGGCACGATCGGATCGAGCAGCTGCGTCAGCGCACCGTAGGCGCAGATGCGCCCGCAATACAACCGGCCCCACAACACGGTGGTCACAACCCCGAACAGCGCGAAAAAGTACCAGCCGAGGTTGTGTTTGAAGAGCGGCAGGTTGCCGGTCAGGACGCCGAATATGTTGACGACGGAGAGGAGCTGGCTTTTGTAGATGCCGAGATAAGCCAGCGCCGCGACTAGCGTGACGTATTTGAGCTTGACGCTCTTGCGGAAGAAGCTCGTGAGCGCCAGCGCCGCGAACGCAGCGAACATCGCGAGATCGACCCACTGCGACACGACGACCTGCTGCCATGTTTCGACTGGCTCCTCGTCGTCCTCGAACTGCCACGGATCATCAGATTGGGCGTGAACAGTCTCGAGCAGCGTGACGACGTACGTGTGTCCGGCTTTAGCCGTCAGCGTCGTATGTCCGGCTTTAGCCGGACCGTGATCGGCATTACCGAAAAGACAACCACCAGCGCGGCCCATATAACGCGCTTCATTTCGGCGGCGCCAACAGTCTCGTGGCCATTCTGCGCGCGCTGTTTCGAATCGCGCGCGCGGCGCTCGTCACCGTGATCGTGGCTCTTGAAATCGCCGCAACGTCGGCGCCGACTCTGAACGGATCGCGGATGCTTTTGCCTTTGAACTGCGCGGCGAACTCAGGCGTATCAACTGAAAAATCGCCGTAAGGTTCGTTGTGCCCCGCAACGATGACGCCGGTCAGCACCCCCTTGGTGTCCATGCCAACCAGAATCTTGATAGGACCGTCGTACCCACGCTCGAGCGGCTCGAGCTCCGTCGTCCAGAAGACGAGGCCGATCGCCTGCTGCCCTCCGGGCGAGGCGAAGGCTTTGAAGTGCGGCGGATCGGCGACTTTCGGCGAAAATGTTCCGGCTGCCGGAAACAGCTCCTTGAGCTGCCCCTGGAGTATGGAATCGACCGCCGGCTGGGTTCGACCGATAGTCATGGCGCCGACGACGATCGCCATGACTGCAACAGCACAACGCATGGGGAAATTGTGATGCGATTATCATGCAACTTCCCGTTTGCGACAAACGCAGTGCGCGACAAACAGGTGAATTATGAACGCACGACTCGTCTTCGCTCTCTTCGCTCTCGCCACCGTCGCAATGCAGGTTGTCGAAGCGCAGGCGCCGACACTGAAAACGCTCACGACCGCGCAGAGCTTCAAGTGTAATTTCACGCTGGTGACGGTCGGGAACTGGGACAAGGCAGGCACGCCGACTGCGGAAACGACGCCGGCGAAGCTCACGATGCAATTCGTCGATATCGACACGCAGGATGGAACAGCGAACGTCATCGAAGTATCGACGGTTGCCGCGGGTGCGCCACACATCATCGTGCGGCTGATGGGCAGCAGCCTGCACTTTCTCGCGATGAACACGTCGGGGTCGGTGTACCTGACGACCGTGTTTGCCGACAAGGAAAGCGCTGCGAGCGGCAAGTTCAAAGCCGCGCACAGCCGTCATGAATTTACGCCGGTCAGGCTGTCGTCGTGGACGTCACGGCCGGAGCAATACGTTGGGTACTGCGAATGAGGTTGGTGGACCTAGAAAGTGAAAAGTGGAAAGTGAAAAGTGAAAAGTAAAAAGTGAAAAGTGGAAAGTGAAAAGTCGAAGAGTCCAAGTCCACGTCACCCACCTTGGACGCTCGGACTCGGACTCCCCGACTCCCCGACTCCTAGACTCCTGTACTGACTTACCGTCGTCCGATATTGACGATGAACTCACCCCGATTGTCCGGGAGATGATCGTCGTTCACGCCGAAATACAACCGTCCTGACACCGGCGCCGTAAACGAGTTGCGGCCGCCGACGAAGATCGGCCCGTAGTCACCCACCCGCGCGATCAGAGCGCCTGCGGGCTGATTGAGGATCGGCGCATCGTTGGCTCGCCGGCCGGTGTTCGAGCCAGCCGGGTTCGCCGTGTCCTGTGCGTTGTCGCTCATCTGAATGGAACCGCTGGCGTCTACCGTGATGACGTCTCCCGCGCGCACGTCTACACCCGCGTCGACCCACCGCTGCTGCCCGTTCACGCGCACGGTTTGCGTTGCCAATCCCGACGTGCCAACCGGCGCGCCTCCGGCCACCTCGAACTCACGTCGCGACAGGATACCGTCGCGGTTGGTGTCGCGCGAGTCGAACGCCGCACGCGACCAGTGCCACTCGTCGCGCGTGACCGAACCGTTGCGGTTGAAGTCGAGGTTCGCGAACTGGTCCCACGTGTCGTTGGCGTATTCCGTTCCGCCGGCCACTTCGAACCGGGTCAGCACGCCATCGCGATTGCGATCGAGCTGGTTGAACGCGGCGGCGCCTCCGTGCCACTCGGTTTTTTCCACACGGCCGTTGTTGTTGAAGTCGAGGTCGTCGAAGTTGTCGCCGCGGTCATCGTCATAGTCGTCCGCGCCGAGAAATTCGGCCTGATCGAGCGAGCCGTTGCCGTTGCGATCGACACGGCGGAACGTCTCCATGTCGTAGTGCCATTCGTTCGTCGCGATGCGGCGATCGCGGTTGTGGTCGAGATTGGTGAATCCCGACGCCGTCCAGGCTGACGTAGCGTTCGTATCGGTTGGGAACGTGGTCCGCTTCTTCCCAGTTGCTGTTGCGGCGCGCGCCGACCGCGACTTCTTGTCCTGACAGCCGGCCATCGCCGTTCCAGTCGTGAACCTGGAACGAGCGGGCAGAGCCCTGCCATTCGTCGCGTGAGATCGCACCGTCGTTGTTTCTGTCCATCGCTTCAAATCGCATCCGCGCAGCTTGCGTCTGCGCGTCGGCAGTTGCGGGCGTGATGACATTCGAGGCGATGGCCCACATTAGAGCCAGAGATGAAAGCGCTATAAATCGTCGAAACATGGATCCCTCCAATTCAGGGATCCATGCATTTGGTGTGCCGTTAATCGTTTGAGAGGTTATTGCTTGGTCGGAACAACGGCGAGCTGATTTTGAACGGTGTATCCGGTAGCGTGATTGCGAGCAATCTGCTCAGCTTTCGCTTTCTGCGCTGCTGTTGGCACCGAGCCGCGCAGGACAACCAGCTTCTTGTCCTGGAATGTATCAACATCAATCGCTCCCGAGTCGATCTCCTTGTCGGCGATGATGGCCGTTTTCACGTCGATCGTCTCGAGTCCGCCGCGCAGGGCGGAGGTGTTCTCTTTTGTGTCGGTGACGACTCCCTGAGCCGTTTGCGCGCAGCCAGCAGCTCCGGCGGCGATCGAGATAGCGACGATGGTGAGTCCGAGATTTGTCTTAAACATGTTCACCTTCTGTTGAATTTACGAATAAGTCTCAACAGAACAGTGCAAGGCCCGGACCACTTTGGACCACCGAGCGCACAGAGGTCACCGAAACGACAGAATTTGTCTTCTCTGTGTTCTCTGCGTCCTCTGTGGTGAGTTTGTCCGGAATCAATAAAACACTTTGACGAGGAGATAACCGAGCGGCGCGGGGATCTCCGGAAACCAGTGCGGCACGCCGGCAGGGACCCACATGACATCTCCAGTCCCGAGCTGGTAAGTCGTACCCCCTTCTATTTTCGCCCCGCGGATCTGGCCCGGCCCCGTTTCCTTTCCGTCGATCACCTTGCCGCCGAGTACCTGGGTGGCATTACCGTCGATGACGAAAAACAAGTCGGCTTCGTTCGTGTGAATCTCAACCGCGGGCCGGTTATCAGCCGGTACGTAGGGACCGTTTCGAAAGCCGCCAGACACGCGAAGGTTCGGACCGTCGGCAAGCGGTCCGGCTTTCTTCAACGTCGGTTCTACTTTCTCGCGCGGGACGTAAACGAACTCCGCCTTCGCGTCCGGCTTCAACACGGGGACGATCACCATGTAGTAGCTGATCGACGGAGAGACGCTGGTGAACGACTGCGGCGTGCCGGCGGGAATGACGACAAGATCGCCTTTTACGAGGCGCTGCGCGCGGGCACCGGCGGCAAACATGCCTTCGCCGCTGGTTACGTAAAGGATGGACGTCCCCTTCTGCGTTTCCAGCGCGCCGGCCTTGTCGTGATGGCCGCCTGCGACACGCGCCTGAGGAGCGCTGACGAGCGTGCCGCCTTTGGCAAGCGCCGCGCTGACCTTGTCGCGCCGTCACGTGCACGCTCCCCGACTGTGCGGACGCCGAAACGACCCACGCCATCACAACCCCGGCGCTGACTACTGAACGCATAACACTCCAATCTGAGAACCTACTGTCGGGACTTCAGCCGGACCACGATTGACGACACACAACTTACAATCGGACACGGATGAAGCGAAGAGTTTTCGTCAACGACACGATGCAGCAGGGCTATGAGTATTACCGCACGGAGCCTGCGGGAAAAAATTTCGCGCCACGGTTCACGCCGGAGCTGACCCCGAAACAAATGTTGCGCCTGGGCGTGTTTGGCGGGAAGTACATGACCGATTGCCGCGACGAGTTCCCTGCCAGCTGGTTCAAGGATGCGAAGCTCTGCGCCGAACGGCACGATCCGCGTCTCAACTATTTCGGCGTCAACGCGTCGCAATCGCTCGCGGTGTGGCGTCGAATGGGATGGATACGTCCTCAGGATCCGCGCGGGTGGTTTCAGTGGTACTGCCGCTATTACATGGGCCGCAGGACACGAGACGATGCGCGGCAGATCCGGCGATGGCGGGCGATCGCGCGTCATGTGACGGCGATTCGGAAGAACTGTGAGAAGGGCGACCTCGAATGCCGGAAACGGCAACGACAGGCTGCGTTGCATTGGGCCTACGACAGCCGCCGAGTGTGATCGGATCTCCTGCTTTATTTTGTTACTTGGCTTTCCCCGCGTACTCCGCATCCGTGACCGCCGCGAACCAGCTGGTCGTGCCCCCGAAGCCGATGTTGACCTGCGTCATCGGGCTTCCGGCCGCCGCGCCGTGCCAATGGACAACATTTGGTCCGACGTAGGTGCTCTGGCCCGCCTTCAGCCGTTCGAGGGGCTGTCCCTGTATCTGATGTAGCCCTTCACCGGACTCATTCAGAATTAGCTGGCCGTTCGGGTGGCTGTGCCAGTTCGAGCGTCCGCCCGCCGCGAACAGTCTGCGGCCGCTTGTGATGTCCGACGCATCCAGCGATGCCGTCTTTCCGACGAAGTTTGGCGCTTCAGCGGGAAGCGCAGCCACTGCGCCGCGTGCCGGCGCCGCGGGCGCCTGCCCCTGTGCGCGAACGAGCCAGGACAGCGACACATTCAGCAGGAGGACCACCCACAGGAACACGGCGGCGATGGTGCGCGGTGTCATAGTCATGGCACACAATAGATCGATGCAGCGTTTTCTGCGATACCTCTGGGCCAGCCCGGCGACATTTCTGGGACTCGTCGTCGCCGGCGCACTGCTCCGCCGCGGCCGCATCAGGGTGGTCGATGGCGTTATCGAGGCGCACAGCGCGATGTTGCACAACGCACTGACCCACTGCACGTTGCTCGCGGGCGGAGTGGACGCCATGACGCTGGGCCACGTGGTGATCGGCAGGAACGCCCGCGCACTGGAAATCTCCCGCGCGCATGAACGCGTGCACGTGCGGCAATACGAAGTTTGGGGGCCCTTTTTCATTCCGGCGTATTTCCTGGCGGGTCTGTATGCCCTCGTCACAGGAGGGCATCCGTATTTCGACAATCGATTCGAGCGGGAAGCGGTGGAACAGGCATGAGCGTGAGGCTCTCGAAGATCCGGCAGCGATTCGAATCGAACGTTTTGGCCAATCCGGCGGGCGTCGTGCGTGAGCAGCTCGCGAAGCTCGACGATTCCGTCCGGCCTGGGGCGCGGATCGCAATCGGCGTCGGCAGCCGTGGCATCGACAACCTCGTTCCGATCGTCAGAGCAACCGCCGATTACATTCGCGCGCGAGGGGCTGAGCCATTCATCGTGCCGGCGATGGGCAGTCACGGCGGCGCGAGTGCGGAAGGTCAGGCAGAGGTGCTCGCGTCTTATGGAGTGACCGAGCAAGCAGTGCACGCGCCGGTGCGCGCGACGATGGAGGTTGTCAGGCTGAACAACGGGGACCTGCCAATCGAGCTTTTCATGGATCGCAACGCGCACGAGTCCAATGGCATCGTCGTCATCAATCGAATCAAGCCGCACACCGATTTTCATGGCCGATACGAAAGCGGTCTCATGAAGATGGCGCTTATCGGCCTGGGCAAGCAGGACGGAGCGCTCTCCATACATCGCTTCGGCGTCGCCGGACTGCGCGAACTGATTGGCCCGGGAGCGCGCCAGGTGCTGGCGTCGGGAAAGATTCTCGCCGGCATCGGCCTTGTTGAAGATGCGTACCACCAGACGATGGCGGTGAAGGTGCTGAAGGCGGATGAGCTCGCCGACCAAGAGCCGACACTACTCGACATGGCTCGACGAAACATGGCGCGCCTGCCCGTGAAAGCGATCGACGTGCTTCTCATCGATCGGATGGGCAAAGACATCAGCGGTGTCGGGGTGGATCCGAACATCACCGGACGCATCGGCGTGAACGGCGAACACGACACGGCCGCGCCGACAGTCGGCATGATGGTCGTGTGCGATCTCACCGAACAATCACACGGCAATGCCATCGGCGTCGGGCTTGCCGATGTCATCACCGAGCGCCTGGCCCGCAAGATCGAACACGCCGCGACCTACGCCAACGTCATCACCAGCGGATTTCTGGAGCGCGGAAAGATTCCAGTCGCCGCAGGCACCGACCGCGAGGCGTTTGATGTCGCGCTCCGAAGCTGCGCGTTATCGAACGGCCGCCCTCGAATCATTCGCATTCAGGACACGCTGCACCTCGAGGACGTCTACGTATCGCCGGCGATACTCGACGAAGTGCGCGGCAAATCAGACATCGAGCTCATCGAACGCGACGCAGAAATGTTTGAAACGGAAGGTAATCTACGCCCTTTTTAGGACGAGCAACACGGCCCGCCGCGCACGCGGAAGCCGGCTCCGTCTGCCGGCAGCCGGAGCCCACCCTTCGCTCAGTTTGGACAGCCACCATAGCCTCGCATATCTCGGCAGCTTCCTGCCCACAGGATTGCTCCCACCGCGTCGGTGGTCTCGCGCGCGCCCTTGTGAGCTACGGCTCACGACCGCTGCACAAACACGGCTGCCTTGCAGCCGGATCCGCCTTCCGCATGGCAAGGCGGACGCTCTCATCGCGTCATCGTGTTTTGGGTTCGTGCCTTCGTGCCTCTGTATTGCATCCTTCGTGGTTTACTGCTCGATGTTGACCGCGTAGTACCCGACCGATCCCGTCTTCGAGGTGTCCTTCCACCAATGTGGCGTGTTCGCTGGGATCGTGATCACATCGCCCTTGCTCAGGTGATGCGTCTGCCCGCCTTCGATGCCATCGGCGCGCGTTTGCCCTGGTGAGATTACCTTCGCGTTGGTCAGCGTCCCACCGGTCACGAACGTCGCCTCACCCTCGACGATGATGAAGATGTGGTTGGTTTTGTCGTGCATCTCCGCGCCGCGCTGCACGGCCCGGTTCGCCAGCACGATCAGCCCGTTGTCCCCGATGATCTGTCCGCCTTTGACCATCGTCGCCGCCACCTGCTCATGGCCGACGTAGTGCACCTTCATCGGCACGCCGGCGGCCGTCACCAATACGCCCGCCAAGAACGCCGCCGCCAACGACAGCACGTATTTCATACGCCTCTCCATTGTTTGTAGCGTGGGTGGATCGTTAGATCAGTAGCTCAGTAGATCAGTAGTTCTCTAGATAAACAGATTCACTACGGCCCAGCTGAAGGCGCACCGAGGCCCGCATAGGTGAATTTCTGCAGCCGTTTCCCTTCGTACGTCTCGCCGATGAACAGATCACCCTTCGAGTTCACCGCCAGCACGTGGGCGCCGTAGAACTGTCCAGCCCAATGTCCGGCGCCACCGAAGGTGCTGACGACCTCGAGCGTTTGCCGGTCGAGAACATAGATCAGCTGATTCGTTCCGTCGTTGATGTAGATGAACGCCTGCGCCGGATCGGTCGAGAAGCCAACATCCCACACCGAGCCGCTGCCCAGCGTCTCCTTGTTGATGACGACCTCGCGCACGAAGCGGCCATCTTTCGTAAACACCTGCAGCCGATTGTTCGTCCGGTCGCACACGTAAACCACGCCATCTTTCGAAATGCGCACGGCATGGACGATGCGGAACTGCGGAGACGGCGGGCCGCTCGGATCGTATTGGCTCGGCTTGTTTTCGTTCTGCACCACGCCGCGAAACGGTCCAGGCAGCGTCTCCCCCGCCCTCGTGAAATACCCATCGTCCGGCGTTTTGCCGTAGGCACCCCAATGACGTTTGTATGCGCCCGTCATCGCGTCAAACACGATGACCCGATGGTTCACGTAGCCGTCAGCGACGTAGAGTTCGCTGGCGGCGGCATCGACAACCATGTTCGCCGGTGCGCCAAGATTCGCCGTGTCGTTGCTGCCCCGTCCCTGGCCCGGCTTTCCGATCTGCAGGAGAAACTTTCCCGTCCGCGTGAACTTCAGGATGTGCGCGTCTTTGTCGCCGCCCGCGCCGAGCCACACGTTGTCCTTCTCGTCAACGTAGATGCCGTGTTCGTACTGCGGCCAGTCATATCCGGCGCCCGGACCGCCCCACGACGACACGAGCGTGCCGTTCGGATCGAACTCGAGCACCGGCGGCGCCGCTTTCCAGATCGAGCGAGTCTCGTTCGGCTGCAGCGTGGCCGGGCGATGCGTGATCCACACGTGGTCGCGCGAATCGATGGCAACTCCTGCCACGGCGCCAAGGATCCATCTGTTCGGGAGCGGTTTCGGCCAGAACGGATCAACGCGGAATGTGGGTACCTGGCGAGGCATGGCAGGTCGGCTCTGAGCCAGCGAATGGGTTCCAGACGCCACAACTAGGGCGCCCAGAAGGACGAGGACTGAGCGAAACAAATGATGCCGCATGAGCTGTTTGGGCGGGGATCAATATACCGTGTCCCGATGCGCCCCGCTTTCTCGCTTATACGTATGTGGGACAGGCTCCCGTTCGCTATTTCACTCCCGGACGTTATTGCAGGTGTGCGGGGGTTCGTTTAACATCGGGGCGCCCGGGACTGCTCTCACATCACGCTATGACTAATGATGTGACCCCTTCTCCTGGTGGAGACCGGCCCTGGGACGAGCTCCCTGCGCTGCTGGCCGAGTCTGAAACGGATCCGGAGGCGCGCAATCGGGTCCTGACGCTGCTCTATCCGGAGCTTCGGCGCATCGCGGAGGCGCAAATGCGCCGCGAACGTCGCGACCACACGCTTCAGGCAACCGCGCTTGTCAGCGAATTTTTCGTCCATATCGCACGAACCCCGGCGTTTACGACCCGGACCAAAGCGCAATTTCTCATCGTCGCGTCGGTCGCCATGCGGCGTTTCCTGGTCGATTACGCGCGAGCTCGAAAGGCCGGGAAGCGCGGCGGTGACCTTCATCGCGTAGGCATAGAAGACGCGGATCCATCGCAGGCGGCGACGTTCGATGACGTGGTCGCGATCGACCATCTGCTCTCGCGGTTGGCCGTCTCCGATCCTCGCATGGCGCAGATCGTTGAGCTGCGGTTCTTCGGCGGTCTCACGCATACGGAAATCGGCGATGCTCTCGGGATCAACGAAAGAACGGTAAAGCGAGACTGGCAGGTCGCGAGGGCATGGTTATACAGTCAGCTGCGGCGGATCGGTAAAGAAGCGGGCAAAGAAGGCGGTAGTGATGACGCCGGGAGACTGGGACCGGATTAAGCAGATCTTCTCGTCCGCGCTCAGCGTTCCCGCGGCGGAACGGGACGCATACGTCCGCTCGGCCTGCGGATCCGATGAAGATGTGCGTCTCTCCGTCGAAGACCTCCTGCGCGCACACCAGGACTCCTCGAAAACATTTCTCGAGCACAACACCATCGCCTTTGCCGCCACGTGGCTATTTCACGAAGGCGATCGCATTGCCAACCGTTTCAAAGTCGTCAAACAAATCGCGCGCGGCGCGATGGGCGAGGTGTATCAGGTTTACGACGAGCGGCTCCGGCTGCACGTCGCGCTCAAGGCAATCCGTCCCGAACTGGTAGGAGACGCCGATACCGCGGAACGCTTCAGGCGCGAGGTTCTGGTCACACGCGACATCGCCCACGAAGGCCTGTGCCGCATTTTCGATTTCGTCGAACATGAAGTCACGACGACGGAGACGGGCCTGCCTCCTGGCACGATGATTCCCTGTTTGACGATGCAGCTGCTGGAGGGGCAGACATTGGAGGAGTGGCTGGCGGCCAGAAGGCCGATCTCCTCGTCCGAAGCGCTGCCGCTGCTCACGCAGATTGGCGAGGCGCTGCAGGTGCTGCATGCAGCCGGTGTGGTCCACAGAGATCTCAAACCGTCGAACGTGATCCTGGTGCCCACCGACACAGGCGTGCGCGCGGTGCTCACCGACTTCGGGCTTGCCAAGCCGCTGGACCACAGCATTTTCGAAACGCAGGATCGCGTGCAGGGCGGGACGCCGTTTTTCATGGCGCCCGAGCTGTTCCAGGGCGCGCGTCCCAGCACCGCATCCGACGTGTACGCCTTCGGCCTGCTCATCGACGAGATGGTCACCTCGACGAGAGCATTTGCGTCGGATTCGCTGCACTCGCTGCTGCTCCAGAAGCTCGGCGACGGCCCGGCGCTCCCTTCAACCCGATCGAGCGACCTCCCCGTTGCGTGGGAACGCACCATCCTGCGCTGCATTGCCGCCGATCCGCGAAAGCGATTTCAAGCGCCGCAACAGGTCCTGGCCGCACTGATGGCGCCGCCGCATTGGGCACCCTGGGAGCGCTGGTTCCGTCCGCGCACCGCACCAGGCGGGCTCCACCGCTGGAAGCTTGCCGGTTACGCCGCCGCGGCGGCAATGGTTCTGACGAGCGGAGCGTTGCTCGCCAGGCCGGCACAAGGCACCGATGCGAGATCGGTCGTAATCGGAAATTTTGCGAATCTCACCGGAAAGCGTGAGTTCGATTACCTCGCGACAGGAACTGCGGGCGAGCTGACTCGCAGACTGAGCCGCGTGCCCGAGATTCGTGTGTTTCGTCAGTTGGATCCGACGGCGCCCGCGAATGCGTCCGTGCGCCCGGCGTTCGCGCTTCAGGGTACGGTCCAGGAAATGAACGCGATGGTGCGCATCACGGTGCAGGTGAGCGACGCAAAGCTCGGCACGGTCATCTGGTCAGAGCGGTTCGACGGGCGGAGCGAACATGCGCTGCAGCTCGAAGATCAACTTGCCTCGGAAACGGTCGCGGCACTGATGCGCCTGCACCCGGTGGCGGAAGACGGTCCAATTGCCCGCGCATCGATGCTGGCGTCTCGCGTGTTCCGCATATCTCGGCCACAACTGCCCTCAACCGGCACCACCAGCAGCACGGCCTTCGACGCGTATCTACGCGGCCGCGTATTGTACGAAGAGCGCACGCTGCCTGCCGCGCTTCAGGCCATCGAGTACCTGAAAAAAGCCGTGCAAGTGGATCCGCAGTTTGCCGCGGCGTATGCGATGCTTGCCGACGTCCACGGCGTGCTGATGGATCTGCATTACGCCCCTCACAGCTCGCTGATCGCGGAGACGGAGCGATACGTCAATCAGGCCATCGCGCTGGATCCCGATCTACCCGAAGCGCAGCTTTCGCTGGCGGCGCTCCGGCAGATGCAGTGGCGGTGGGATGAATCGGACACGGCATATCGTCGTGCCATCGAGCTGCATCCCGCGTTTGCGCGCGCGTATCGCTGGTACGGCGGTCTTCTCCTGCAATTCGGAAAGTTCGACGAAAGCCTCGCGCTCTATCGCCGCGGGCTCGAGCTCGATCCTTATGACTACCCGAGCCAGTCGGCATACGGCCACGCCCTGTTCCACGCGGGACGGGTGGCCGAAGCCGCGGCGCACCTCGAGCAGCTTCTCACTCAAAAGGACCTGTTCTACGCGCACAACCTACTCGGTCAGGCCTACGCCTACCTCGGTGGAAGCCAGTCTGAACTGCGGGACGACTTTTTCCGGAAGGCGCTCGAGCGGTCGGAAATCCTCCGCGCGAAGGAGTTGTCCGGACTTGGCGCGCCAGGTGTGACGGAATACGCAGACCTTGTCGGCGCGCTCGCCTGGATCTATCACGGCGAACCGGCGTCGGCTGCTCCGTATATCGCGCGCCTCGAAGCGGGTGCGACGCGCGGTAAAGTGTCGCCGTCCGTGCTGGCGCGCGTCTACGCGGCTCAGGGAAACGCTGCGAGAGCACTCGACGCGCTGCTGCGCGCAGAGGTACAGCGCGACCGTGAACTGTTTTATATCGGCGTCTCGCCGTATTACGCGGGCATTCGCAACGAGCCGCAATTTCTTCGGCTCATCGAGCGGCTGCATCTCTCACGTTGACAGCGGAGGACTGAATGGCAAAGACGCGGAAGACCACGACGCGACGGACTCGGAAAGCCGCACAGCAGCGTCCGAAAAAGGCCAAATACCTAGTGACGTTTGCCGGTAATGCCGTCGTCGACGGAAAAATCCGAAGAAACCCCATCCGCACCTTCGGCACTCATTCGTTCAGCCTGCCGCCGCTGCCGCCGTACGTCGAGGTTCGAGTGATGGTTTCGCGCAAAGGTTCGACAAAGGCCGGCGCTCCCAATCTCAAGATCACGATGAAGCGCATGCGCAAGGAATAATGACAGCCGGGACGCTGCGCGCGGTGTACGACGCGATCGGGCGCGGCGACTGGAGTCGCGCGCAGGCGCTTTGCCGGCGGCTCCTGCGCCAAGGCGTGGAGACCGCCGCCGTGCACCATGCGCTTGGAATCAGTCTGTGTGGCGGCGGCGCATACGAACAAGCCGTGGTGCCCTTCGCGCGCGCCGTGGAGCTGGATCCCGTTACTCCCGCGTGGGCGCGGGATGCTGGAGCTCTCTACGCAAAGCTGGGCCGGTGGGCCGAGGCTCGAGCCGTGCTGGCGCGGGTTGTCGACGGCCTGGACGCGGAGGGGTTGAATGTCTTCCTCACCGCTGCCACCGAAACTTTCCACGCGAGTGACGCAGTTGGTCTGCTGACCGGCGCCGCTATAGACACGTTGCACGAAGACCCTGACAGTCTCTGCGCGTACGGTCGAGCTCTGCTCGCCGCTTCACGATGTGCGGAGGCGGAGGCAGTACTTCTGGAATGCCTGAAGCGATTCCCCGATGCGTCGGACGCGTGCGAGGAACTGGCTCGCACCTACGACCGCGTATGGGACCGGGACCGCGGCCTGCAACAGTGGCGTCAGCTGGCCGAAACACAACCAGACCGGCCTCGCGCCCATCTCAAGCTTGCTGTTGCATTGGGCGATCGCGGTCAATGGGAAGACAGTCGTCGCGTGCGGCAGCACGCCGAGTCTCTGTCGATGACGGCGCCCGAAGAGTACGCGTCGCGCGTGTACATGATGTTGTCGGATCCTGAAGAGACCTCTGAAACGATTCTGCAGGCGGCGCGTGCTGCTTTCACCGGTCTTTCAATCTCGCAGACGAAGCGTCCGGCGGCGGCAGCGGCGCTCGGGCGACCGCATTCGAGTCGGGTATCTTACGAGCAGTTTTCACGGCACACCTTCGTATTACTTCACGTCCCCATTTCTTACCAACCACGATCGTTCCCGCGTGGAAGTGTTTCTTTACAGCCCTCGAATCGCGCCTGACGCAGCAACTTCTCATGCAACCTTGGGAGAGCACTACAGAGAAATCGATCTCGAGGATGATGCGCGCCTCCATTCGGTGCTGAGCGCCGACAAGCTCGATGTGCTCGTCCATATGGCGGGGCACTTTTCATACAGCGGACTCCGGCTCATGTGCGGGCGTATCGCCCCGCTCCAGATCTGCTATCCCAACTTTCCTTCGACAACCGGGTGCCCCGGCATCGACTACGTGATCACCGACCGATGGTTGAGCCCGAAGGGTACCGAACGCGAATACTCCGAACAGCTATATCGAATTCCTTCCGGTTCCCTTGTCTTCTCCCCGCCTGAGAGCGGGCCCCGAATCGCACCACCACCACTACTGACGAATTTACGTCCCACATTCGGCATCGTTCAGCGGTTAGCTAAATTCAACGCGCCGTTTTGCGACGCGGTGGCAGCGGTGCTCGAGCGAGTGCCCGAAGCCCGCCTGGTAATACACACGGGCGATTTGGAGCTGGATCATCCCGGTAGTTCCACATCGCGCCTGCTGCGGCAGCGTTTCGAGACGCGCGGGATCGATTCGGATCGTGTCTCGTTGAAGGGACCACTTCCCTACGACGAGCACCTGGCGTTCATCAGTCAAATCGACGTGTCCCTGGACACATTCCCCTACACGGGCCAGACCACCACCTGCGAATCCTTATGGATGGGCATCCCCGTTGTCACCATGAAGTCGGGCACGCACGTGAGCCGGGTATCCGGCGCCATTCTCACGCGTGCGGGCTATCCGCGGTGGGTGGCGAAAACGATGGACGAATACGTCGAGATCGCCGCGCGGCTGGTTGTCGACGCCGAGGAGCTTCGGAACCTTCGGCAGCGCCTGCGAGCGGATGTCGTGAATGCGGGGATCACCGATGGCGCGACGCTCGCACGCGCGCTGGAGCGCGCGTACCAAGAAATGGATACCCGCCGCTAGGGGTGTCCGGCTTTAGCCGGACCAAGGCGAACCCGGGAGCCGAATCCGTCTGCCGCATGGTGAGGCCCCAACCCCCCATCGAATGATCGTGTTCGTGTCTTCGATTTGCTTTGTATCTTCGTGGTTTTCATCGCGTCATCGTGTTCGTGTCTTCGTGGCTCTATCTTCGCGTCTTCGTGTTTGCGGCTTCGTGGTATCCATCGCGTCATCGTGTTTCATCGAGCCATCGTGTATATTTTTACTTAAATCATGGCTGTCTCCCGCTTCCTGTTCCCGGCGATTGCCCTCGCTCTCGGTGTCTGCTCTTCGTGGTATGGGGCATCAGCACAAACTCCTTCGCCGTTGACCATCGAGATTGAGGATCACGTCGCGATGCCGATCACCGGCAAGCTCGAGGGCGCTCAGACGCCGAACGAGTCGGCCCTGTCGCGGGTCAACGCCATCCGTGAAGAAACCGGCGGGTCGCACCGGTGGTTCCTTCCTGTCGTGTCGGGCCCCATCTACGTCTACGACAAGAAGACCAAGGAGTTCGCGACCTATCTCGACTTCAACGGTCACGGCGATAACCGCGGGCTGTTCAAGAAGTTCTTCACGCTGTCGGGTTTCGGAAACGGCATCAACGGGTTCAACCTGGACCCTGACTACACGAACAACGGGAAGTTCTACACGACGCACATGGAGGATCCCAGCATCGAGGCGTCGGGGATTCCCCAGAACACGATGTTCCCGCGGCTGAACACAACCGGGTACACCGTCACTCCGCCGATCACGACACCTGGACCGGTGATGCATCAGGGCATCTTGATCGAATGGACCGACACCGATCCGTCCAACAACACGTTCGAGGGGACCGCACGTGAGGTGTTCCGTGTATGGCTCAACACGCGGAACCATCAGCTCGGCGAGATGATTTTCAACCCTACCGCGCGGCGTGGCGATCCTGACTGGCGCGTGATGTATCTCGACATCGGCGACGGTGGATCCGGTGAATCGCGGAATGTGGAGATCCGGCCGAACCCGCAGCGCCTCGACACCATGGTTGGCAAGATCGTGCGCATCATTCCCGACTTGAATGAGCACACGAAGACCAGCATGGTCAGCGACAACGGGCGTTATCGGATTCCGTACGACAACCCGTTCGTGACCGTCGCTGGCGCCCGCAAGGAGATCTGGGCTTACGGCTTACGCAATCCGCACCGGCTGACGTTTGCCCTCGATCCCGCGAATCCGCAGAACAACCGGCTCGTCGCCAGCATCTGCGGTCTCAACACCTGGGAGATGATTTCGATCATTCACAAGGGTGCGAACTACGGGTTCCCGCTGCGCGAGGGGAATGAAGCCGTCACACCGGACAACGGCACCACTGCCCTGCCTGCTGACGACCGGATTCCCGTGATGATCGACGGCAGCAGGACGAACGGCACGATTGCGCCGACCTATCCCGTCATCATCTGGGCGCACGACATGAAGGGTGGCGACTGCGCCGGCAGCGGCTATCTCTACACCGGCAAGGCTGTTCCTGCGCTCCGCGGCAAGTTCATCTACAACGACATCACCACCGGCCGCCTCTGGTATTCCGAATACAAGGACATGCTCGCCGCAGACGATGGAAATCCCAAGACGATGGCGGCGATGCACGACGTGAAGATTCTCTGGAACAACCCGCACGACGCGCCTGATACCGGCAAGAAGCTCTACGACATGATGTTCCCGATCGTCGAGACCGCATTCCGTCAGCGTGGGAGCAAAGCGGAGAATATGAACGGTAAGGGGCGCATCTCCGGTGCACGCGCCGACGTGAGGCTGGCGGTTGACCAGGCTGGCGAGATGTATGTCTACAGCAAGAGTGATGGGATGATCCGGCGCATCATTGCTGCCAGTGCCGCCACGCCGGGGAAGTAAAGTCTGATCGCAGGCGGATTATTTCGGGGGCAAGGGCTTGTTTGACGCACGATCCGTGAGGCACCGGTTTTGCTATGAAATCGTGCGTGCAGCTACCCCCAGCTCACACTTTTCGCAACGCATTTTGTAATCCACCGGAAGTCGTCATTGGCCGAACAGCGGCGGCGTGCGTTCATCCGGTGTGGCGTGGCGAGTCCTGCCGACGTCGTGGCGGATTGTAGTCCTGACTGTCTACACTGCCGCCAGCTACTTGACGGTTCTCACGGCTCTGGTCGCGCTGAAACCGTAGTTAAGTCCAGAGTCCACCGTCGAGAGTCTGACCGCACCAGGCTCAGTGAATCACTTCTATGTCGACGACGTCGTCTACGACCTCGAAGTGTGGAATCTGAAGCGATCGCACCGTCTCGATGGCAAGCTCGATGACGCGTTCCGCGTCGCCCGACGCGTCCGACTCGCGCATCTTCAGCCGCATCGCACGAAGGGTGCGCAAGATCTGCGCGCGATCGTAGCGTTGCCCGTCACAATGGTCACAAAAGGCCATGGTCTCCTCAAGCACTAGCTTAATGCAGTCCGCGGCTATCTATTGACAGGCGATCGACAGCCATTTTCAGGTCGATTCCTGTCACCTTTACCCGCTTTTGCCGCGACGTCTCACCCGACAGGATCGATACGGACCCCTTCGTGACCTGCAGAACCCTGGCAAGGACTTCGATGAGCTCTGTATTCGCCGCGCCGTCTACGGGCGGTGCACTCAGCCGAACGAGGAGCGCGTCCCCACGGGTGCCGGCAACTCCGGACTTCCGCGACCGCGGGATGACGCGCACGTCAATAATCACACCATCTGCAGCCGGCTTGATCACGCTGCCGTTAGAGTCTCATGCAGAGTGCGCAAAGTGAATGCTGTCCAGGGACATCAAGCGCTGACGGTGGTAGGATCTGGCGCAAGCCCAAGTGCAACAGGTTACAAGGAGGTTCCAATGACGCGCTGTATCGTTTTGGCGACGACGCTGTTCATGGTTTCAATGACGATTCCGGCGCGCGGCGCGGAAACGTTCGGCGCTGCCCCAACCGTGGCCGAGGCGACGCCTATCCCGCAGCTGCTCGCCAAGCCCGCGGATTACCAGGGCAAAACCGTTCGCGTCGAGGGCATCGTCACCGGCGTCTGCACGATGATGGGCTGCTGGATGGCGCTTGCGCCGGTTGACGCCCCGAAAGGGCAGGCAATCCTCATCAAAGTCGATGACGGGGTGATCGTGTTTCCCACCAGCGCTCGCGGCAAGCGTGCAACGGCTCAAGGCGTCGTCGAGCGCGTGGGGAACGACGCGGAAAGCCAGGAAGCAGCGCACGAACACGCGGAACAGGCCGGCACACCTCACGCGAAGGGCCCAAGCTGGCAGATTAAAGCGACTGGCGCCATCCTCTACTAACGTTTCTGGAGCGACGAGATGAAAAAGGTAACGCTATTCGCCCTTCTCCTCTTCACCGCCGGCGTGATTGCGCAGGCGCCGCTTGGCCAGGGCGTGCCCGGCCCGAATCAGCCGAAAGGCAAAGCACCCGAGCAGGGGTACGTGCCCGATGGGTGGCCAGCGCATCCGGGGTCACTGCTTAAGTACAGCGTCGAGATCCGCTTCGGTGAAGAGCCGGAGTCGATGCCCGAAGGGATGAAGTTTGGCCGCGTTTCGGCGGTGACGACCGACAACGCCGGCAACGTGTACGTGTTCAAGCGCGATCCTAAGACCGACCAACTGGTCGTGTTCGATTCGACCGGCAAATACCTCCGCTCGTGGGGCAAAGGAATGTTCACCCGCCCGCACGGACTCCGCATCGATCGCGACCAGAACGTGTGGGCGATGGATGACGCGGGACACCAGATCTTCAAGTTCACCCGCGAGGGAAAGCTGCTGCAGACCTGGGGCGTCAAAGACAAGCCGGGCAACGACGCGAAGACCTTTAACCGCCCCACCGACATCGCCTGGGACTCGCAGGGCAACGCCTACGTCTCCGACGGCTACGGCAACCGCCGCGTCGTCAAGCTCGATAAAGCCGGCAACTTCGTAATGACGTGGGGCACGCAGGGCGATGGACCGGGGCAGTTCCGCCTTCCGCACACGATTGCGGTCGACTCGAAAGACCGCGTGTATGTGAGCGACCGCGAGAACAACCGCATTCAGATCTTCGACACCGGCGGCAAGCTGTTGAAGACCTGGACGCATCTCGGCTGCACGCAGGGCATGTTCATCACGCCCAAGGACGAGATGTGGATCATCACGCACCGCAACAACAGCGAGAACATCACCTACGACACGCTGGCGGGTCAGCTGATGAAGATCGACGTCGAGAGCGGCAAGGTCCTCGGCTCGATGGAATCGCCGGGACACATGCTGACGGCTACGCCGAACGGCGTCGTCTATGTGGCGAGCCTGACGGGCAACGTGTTCAAGTGGCAGCCGAATCCGTGGTGGCCAGCGCGTGCGCATGAGGCTCAGCGCGCAGGGACTCCGCCGCCCTCGCCCGCAAAGTAACTGAGCGCACGATGGTTTGAACCACAGAGGACACAGAGTTCACAGAGAAGAAATCGAAATTCTCTGTGCCCTCCGTGTTCTCTGTGGTTAGTCGGTCTCAGTCCGGCTAAAGCCGGACACTACGTGCGATGTTCAGGTACGATCCTACTTTCGCTCCGGCAATGTGAACACGTAGAGAGCTTGTCCTGCCTGGGGGATTTTGATTTCCGGCGCCACGGCCGCGGGCACGTTGCGCGGACTGCCGCCGCCGAGCCCCGCCGCGATGGCGATGTACTGCTTTCCATCGGCACTGAAGGTTATCGGGAACCCCTGCACTGACGTGCCGAGTCGCGTTTCCCACAGCACCTTTCCAGTCCTTACATCGTGCGCGCGGACCGTTCGATCAATGTCGCCGACGATGGCCACGCCGCCGGCGGTCGACACCACTCCCGTCAGGTATCCCGCGCGCTGCGTGTGGCTCCACACTTCCTGCATGGTCCGGACGTCGTACGCCGCGAGCTTGCCGAGGTGATCGTTCGTCTTCGGCATCGACAGGAACCGCCGCACCACGCCGTTACCGCCGTTTTCGGTCTTGCGCACAGTGAAATCCATGCACGACTGACTCAGCGGGACGACGAGCACGTTCGTAGGCTGGTGAAAGCTCATCGCGCCCCAGTTCTTTCCACCGGCGGTGCTGGGACACACGTTCAGCGTCTGATCGAACTGCATCTCGAGAATGTCGGGCCGATAGCTCGGAACGCCGGTCTTGGGATCGATGCGCTCCCAGATGGTCTGCCCGACCATTTCCTTGTGGCCGAGGAACTGCCCGGTGCGGCGATCGAGCTTCCACAACACGCCCGCTTTGCCCGCGCTGAACGAAACCTTCTGCTGTCCGATATCCACGAGCACCCGCTCGAACACCTCGTCGAGATCGAACGACTCTCCCGGCGCGTGCTGGAAATACCATGCGAGCTTTCCGGTGTCGGCGTTCAACGCCAGCGTCGAGTTCGCGTAAAGCGTCTTTTCGTGTGGCGTCGTGCCGCGGTTGAGGAACGACCACGGCTTCGACTGCGCCGTGCCCCAATACGTGAGATTCAGGTCGGGATCATACGAGCCGGCAATCCACGTCTCGACCCCCGCGCGCTGCTCCTTCGGAAGCTTGCCCCACGTGTCGAACCCTGGCTCTCCTTCGCGCGGAATCGTGTGGAAGCGCCACGCGCGCTTTCCCGTGTTGATGTCGATCGCGCTGATGTAGCAGCCGTCGGCGGACGTATTGCGCCCGCACCCCGTAATGCCCTGCAGCACGTTGTTATTGATGACGATCGCGCCGCTGGTGGATGGATGGTTGACGTCCGAAAGCGGCGTATCCCACAAGATATCGCCGGTGCGCGCGCTGAGCGCCACCATGTGGGCGTTGCTCGTCGGCAGGAAGATCTTGTCCTGTGCGATCGCGATGCTGCGGATGCCGCCGTAGCCCGGCGCCTGATCCGGACCGACGCGCGTTTCCCAGATGAGGTTGCCGGTCTTCGCGTCGAGCGCCTGGACGATATTGCTCGGACTCGCGAGATACATGACGCCGTTGTGAACGATCGGCGTCGTTTGATTGGCGCCGGAATCGTTCATCGCCCAGACCCATGCGAGCTTCAACTCGTGCACGTTGTCGCGCGTGATTTGATCGAGCGGGCTGTAGCTCCACCCGTGATAGTTGCGGCGGAAGATGAGCCAGTCGCCAGGAGGCGGATTGCGCAACATCTCCGGCGTCACAGGGACGTAGTTCTTCACCTCGCCCCTCACGGTGACGCCGCGCACCGCAGCCGCACCGCCGCGACCCTGTCCGCTGCCCGTCCCCGCACCGAGCGCCATCGGCGGAGGTCCGCTTCCGCGCGCGGATGCAGCCGCGTTGACCGTTCCCGGCGTCTTGATGGTGAGGTCCTGCGTTCCCGCTCCCCCTCCCGCGCGCTGGAGCACATAGGCAATGACGTTGAGCGTCATCTCTTCGCCGAGCGACCCTGGTGCCTGCGGCGGCATCGTTTCCATCGTGTGCTTGAAGAGATCGGCGATCTGCCGCCCTCCCCACGCGCCGGTGAAGTTGGGACCGGTCAGGGCGGGTGCGTCACTGGATCCCGTCAGATCGGGGCCATGGCAGCCGGCGCAACTGACCTCATACGCGGTCCGGCCGGCGTCGGCCTGCCGCTGGGTGTATGCGCCAGTTTGTTGTTGTTGTGCTGTCGGGATGGCGATGACGATCGCCACGAGAACGGCAGCGAGAGACGCAGGAACGATCAGCCTCATCCGTCTCCTCCGCACGATTGGGGTATCGAGTGCCGCGAAATTACTTCCTCGACACCAGGATGTCAACTGCCAACAGGCTGAAACCACAGAGTTCACAGAGAACACAGAGAAGAACAATACGATCTGTGAACTCTGGTTCTCTGTAGTTCAAGGATTTTTCTAATTCCCAGTTCCATGAGCCTTCGTTCGAGAAACCGGCGCTCGGGTTCCTGACGCGCGAGCGCCAGGGCGCGCTGGTACGCAGCGCGGGCCTCGGCAGCGCGGCCGAGGCGCCTGCACAGATCCGCGCGTGCGGAGTGTGCCAGGTGGTAGCCGTCGAGGCTGCCGTCGGCCATGATCGCGTCGATGAGCGCAAGGCCCGCCGCGGGGCCATCACGCATGGCGATCGCTGCCGCACGGTTCAGCTCGATCACCGGAGACCGGTCCGCGCGACAAAGCACATCGTAGAGTCCGACAATCTGCGCCCAGTCGGTCTCGCTCGCAGCCGCGGCTTCGGCATGCACCGCCGCAATCGCCGCCTGCAAGGTGTACGGACCGAAGCGGCGCGACGACAGCGCGCGCTCGACCAGCGACACGCCCTCCGCAATCAGCGCCTTGTTCCACAAACGGCGATCCTGATCCGCCAGCAGTACCAGCTCCCCATCCGGCGTCGAACGCGCCGGCCGTCTCGCTTCGTGCAGCAGCATCAACGCGAGCAGACCAACGGCTTCCGGCTCGGGCAAAAGCTCCACAAGCAGACGTCCCAGGCGAATGGCTTCGCCCGACAGGTCGCAGCGAGTGAGCGATGAGCCCGAAGACGCCGAGTACCCCTCGTTGAACACGAGATACACGACGTGAAAGACGGCATCGAGCCGGCCAGGCAACTCCTCGCGCGATGGCACCTGATACGGAATGCAGGCGTCGCGTATCTTCGCCTTCGCGCGGACGATCCGCTGAGCGACGGTTGGAGGATTGACGAGAAACGCGCGGGCGATTTCTTCGGTCGTGAGCGCACACACTTCTCGAAGCGTCAGCGCCACTTGCGCTTCCAAAGTCAGCGCGGGATGGCAACACGTGAAAATCAGCCGAAGCCGATCGTCGTCGACGGCGCCTTCACTTGTCTCGGCAGCATCAGCAGTCGCTGCGCTGAGACGCTCCGCGATCTCGCTGAGCGACGCATCGTAGCGCGCGCGCCGGCGCATCCCGTCGATCGCCTTGAAACGTCCGGTAGAGACGAGCCACGCCCGCGGGTTGGCTGGCAGACCGTCGCGCGGCCATTGCTCGACGGCGACCGCAAACGCGTCGTGCATCGCCTCTTCCGCACGATCGAAATCGCCGAGCAGGCGGATTAGCGTCGCCAGCACCCGACGCGAGTCGGCGCGGTAGACGGCATCGACCATCTCCCGCGCCCGCTCGTGTGATTCTGCGTCCATCGTGCTTATCGCGGCTTCCCGTCTTCGCCCCTTCGTGGTTGTCTTGCGAAAGCACAAACAGATGAGATCAGGAATTTAGGAGGCATCATTCCACAAGAATTCTCCTGAGCTCATGATCTCTCTGTTCGTATTTCATCGCGCTCATCGCGTCATCGTGTTCGTGGTTACTGTTGACTGAAGTCCTGGATCGGCCGCACTTCGACGCTGCCGATTTTGGCCGAGGGAATCCTGGCCGCGATCTGAATGGCGTCGTTCAGATCCCTGGCCTCGATCATGTAAAACCCGCCGAGCTGTTCCTTCGTCTCGGCAAACGGGCCGTCGGTCGTCGACGTCTTGCCGTTCCGCACGCGAACCGTGGTGGCCGTGTGCACCGGCTGGAGAGCCTCGCCCCCCAGGTAGTGGCCGGACTTCTTGATACCCTCGGTAAAGGCGAAATATTCGCCCATGAAGGCATCGGATTCGGCCTTCGACATACCGGCGTAACTCGTTTCCGCGTCGTAGATCAGGCACAGATACTTCATAACCGTCTCCTCCAGAAGTGAATGTTTGACGACTTTCACCAGATAGTCGTCCGGCGGAGCCTGGATCGACATTCCCTTCAGAATTTTTTTCGGCCGGGCGAATTATGCGCTACTACGGGCCTGCAAAGTGAGACGAACTCGCTTAGGATTTAGGCGGAGGAACGAATGGTTCTCACGAAACAGGAACTCGCGGGGGCACTGAAGAAGGAAGTCGGGATTCTGCTCCACCTCGCCGGGAAGCTCGACAGGGAGCACATCGACTACAGGCCGACCGCCACGCAGCGCAGCTCGCTCGAGCTGCTGCGTTACCTCAGCGTCATGGGTCCGGCGCTCGTCGCGACGGCGAAAGACGGTGCGTTCAACCGGGACGCGTGGGTCGCGGAAATCGCGGCCGCCGATAAGCGCGATTTTGACGAAACGCTCAAGGTGATCGCCTCACAGCCCGAGCAATACGAACGGCTGCTGGCCGATATGCCTGAGGCTGATTTCCGCACGGAAATGACTGGATTCGACGGGAGCAAGCTGTCAAAGGGCGCCTTCATCGTCGCACTGGTCCTCGGCGGTTATGCCGCCTACCGTACGCAGTTGTTCTGCTATCTCAAAGCGTGCGGGCGAGAGGAACTGGGCACGGTTAACCTGTGGAGGGGTGCGGACGCGGTGCCAGCTTAGCTAGCCGCGTTTAAGCAGTGTGCCGAGGGCCTCGAGGACGACGACCATGTCATTCTTGAGGCCACCGACGTCGGGTGGCTACTGCAGCCCGCCTCGGACTGAGGTAATCCGCTGCGTATTGAATCCAAGCCAGTGCATGCGGCCGACATAACGTGCGTGCTCGACTTTGATGCAGCGATCCATGATGACCGACACACCGCCGGATTCGGCGATGCGCGCGCCTTCTTCGTTGATCACGCCGAACTGGCACCAGATGTTGCCCGCGCGAATCTTCGCCGCCTCTTCCGCGATCGCGGGAAGCGCGTCAGGCGCGCGGAACACGTTCACGATGTCCACCGGGACAGGAACGTCCGTCAGACTTTTGTAACTCTTCTCTCCGAGAATCTCTTTTTCGCGCGGGTTCACGGGGATGATCTCGAAGCCGTGCCGCTTGAGGTAATAGCCCACGAAATAGCTCGCGCGGAGTTCATTGGGCGAGAGCCCGACAATCGCGATTGTCTTCGCGTTGTGAAGTACGCGCTGGATCGCGATTGGATCCTGATAGCGTGAGAGGTCGGTCATACCGCTGCTGCCCCGCTCGTCGCTCCCGCGGTCACGCGCGCGAAGCCTTGTTCCAAATCCCAGATCAGATCGTCGATTGATTCGGTGCCGACGGAGAGCCGGATCGTTCCTGGGCCGACGCCCGCTGCTTTGAGCTCCTCATCGCTCAATTGACGATGGGTCGTGCTGGCGGGATGGATGATCAGGCTCTTCGAATCCCCGACATTGGCCAAGTGCGACCACAACGTGACACCGCGGATGAACTCCTGCCCCGCTTCGCGCCCTCCCCGAATGTCGAAGGAAAACACCGCGCCTGCTCCACGCCGCAGATACCTCTGCACGAGCAGCTTGTAACGGCTCGTCGGCAGGCCTGCGTATGTGACATTCGATGCGAGCTCGTGTGACGCCAGGTAATTCGCCACCGCCAACGCATTCGCGACGTGACGCTCCATGCGGAGGGACAACGTCTCGAGCCCCTGCAGGAACAGAAACGCGTTGAACGGGCTCATCGCCGCCCCGAGATCGCGCAGGGTTTCGGCGCGCAGCTTCATCAGATATCCGTAGGTGCCGAACGTTTCGTGAAACAGAAGACCGTGATACGCCGGCGAGGGCTCTGCTATGACCGGAAAGCGTCCGTTGGACCAGTTGAACGTCCCGGAGTCCACCACTACCCCGCCGATGCTGGTGCCGTGGCCACCGATGAACTTGGTCGCGGAGTGTACGACGATGTCGGCGCCCCATTCGATGGGACGGCAGAGATACGGCGTGGCAAAAGTGTTGTCGACGATCAGCGGCAGACTGTGTTCATGCGCGATGGTTGCGATCGTCTCGATGTCGAGCACGTTGCCACCCGGGTTGCCGATGGTTTCGCCGTAAAACGCCTTCGTGTTGTCGCGAACTGCCCCCTTCCACGCATCAGGGTCGTCCGGATCGACCCACGAAAGCCCGACGTTCATCTTTCTCAGCAGATGTTTGAACTGGTTCACTGTCCCGCCGTACAGCGCGGACGACGAGACGACGTGATCGCCCGGCTGGAGCAGCGTGAAGAGCGCGGCCATCTGCGCGGCGATGCCGCTGGCAAACGCGACAGCGCCGCAGCCGGCCTCGAGGTTCGCCATGCGCTCCTCGAATACCGCAACGGTCGGATTCATGATGCGTGAATACGTGTTGCCGTATTCCTGCAGATTGAAATACGCCGCCGCCGACTCCGGGTCTTCGAACACATAGCTGGTCGTCTGGTAGATCGGCACCGCGCGGGCGCCCGTATTCGGATCCGGCCGCTGCCCGGCGTGCACCTGACGCGTCTCGAACCCGAATTCGTGGGCTTGTTCTTCTGTACGGCGTGTGCGTTCCATCTGACTTGTTCCCTCCACGAAAAAGCAAACAGGAACACTGTTTTATTGATCTCGATCTCGTGAGCTCATCATCTCCTGTTTAGTTTTTTTGACGCGCCAGAAATCCTTGAATCATCGGCGTCTGCCTCGCCTCTTCGAGCAGGAAGCAGTCGTGCCCATAGGGCGCATCGATGACGTGCAGCTCGACCTCCTTACCGAGCGAGCGCAGCGCATCGGCAAGCTCCTCGGATCCTTGCGGCGGGTACAGCCAGTCGGAGCTGAACGCAATCAGCAGCGACCGCGCCTGCATCGGCCGAAGCGCATCCTGCAAACTGCCCGATCCGTATTGCCTCGCGAGATCGAAATACGTCAGCGCGCGCGACGTGTATAGATACGTGTTCGCATCGAATCGCTTGACGAACGATTGCGCCTGATGCCGAAGGTAGCTCTCGACCTGGAACTCGGGCTCGGTCATGGTGTAGCGGACATCCTCGGCAAACTGCAATCGCCGCCCGAACTTGTCCCCCACCGATTTCGCCGACAGATATGTAATGTGCCCGACCATCCGCGCGATGCCCATCCCCGCGTCGGGCTTGCGGCCGGTTCCGTAGTAATGACCATCCTGCCACGCGGGATCCGCCATGATCGCGTTGCGTGCGATCGCGTTCCACGCGACCCCCTGCGGCGCGACTGCGTGCGTGCTTGCGATCGCGACGACGGCATCGACCTGGTCGGGATACAGAATCGCCCACTCGAACGCCTGCATGCCGCCGAGCGATCCGCCCGCCACCGCGGCGAGACGCTGAATGCCCAGCTGGTCGAGAAACGCGCGCTGCGTGCGCACCATATCGGCAACTGTGATGATGGGGAAATCCAAGCCGTATGGCCTGCCGGTTGCCGGGTTGTCGGACGAAGGCCCCGTCGTGCCGCGACACCCGCCGAGTAAATTTGTCGAGACCACGAAAAACTGCTCGGTATCGAACGCCTTGCCCGGGCCGATCATCCCGTCCCACCAGCCGAGACCTTTTGCCGACGTCTGGTCGCGATCCTCGGCGCCAAAGCCGTCCCGGGTGCTTTCCTGCGGCGGGGTCTTCGCAATCCCCGCGGCGTGGGCGTCGCCGCTCAGCGCGTGGCACACCAGAATCACGTTGTCCCGGGCCGGGGAAAGCCTACCGTAGGTTTCGTACGCGATCCGGATGGGATGGAGCTCCCGGCCGCAGTCGAGCCGGACCGGCCTGGGCAAATCGAGGAACTCGGTTTCGACCACCCCCGCGGAACCTGCGCCCGCCTTCGGCGCTGTCGTCGCCATGCGCGGAATCATAGCGCCACTGGCCGCTTGAGCGTCAGGCCGTGTATGATTCGGGGCTTCCGAGAACGGCTTCACTCGAAAAGCAGGAGGATTCAGATGGCGACAGCGGCAGTCAACAACGGAGTCAATGTTCAGGCGCTCCTGGATGCGCGCGAGGCGTTGAAAGGCGCGCCCGGGGCCACGGCATTCACGTGGCGGGCGTCGTGCAAATGGCAGAACGGGACGCACAGCAAAACGGACGTCCAGAGCTTCTTCGGCCTTGGACAGGAACAGCAGCACAAGACCCAGACGTCGTTCGACGCCGACCATCCCGAGATCTTCGCGTCCGAAGACAAGGGCATCACGCCGATCGAATACGTCCTGGTTGGCCTCGCCAGCTGCCTCACCGCCGGCGTTGCCGCCGTCGCGCAGAATCGCGGCGTGCAGCTGCGCTCGGTTGAATCGCAGCTCGAAGGCAAGATGGACATCCGCGGCATCCTCGGCATGGACGCCGATGTGCGCAACGGCTACGACGACATCAAAGTAACCTTCAAGATCGATGCGGACGCGCCGAAGAAAGAGATCGAGGCCATCGTCGCGCAATCACAGAAGCGGTCCGCGGTGTACGACGTCATCGCCAACCCTGTGAACGTCACTGTCGAAGTGGTTTGACGACACGCGTTACCACGGTCGTCGTCGGGGCCGGTCATGCCGGCCTCGCGGCGAGCCGGTTTCTCACCGCCCGGTCGATCGATCACCTCCTCCTCGAACGTGGAGAAGTAGCGAACTCCTGGCGCCGCGAGCGCTGGGATTCGCTGCGGCTCCTGACGCCGAACTTTCAGAGCCGCCTGCCTGGCCACCGCTACGACGGCTCCGATCCCGACGGATACATGACGATGAGCGAGGTGATCGACTTCATCTCGCGTTATGCCACGGTGTCGTGCGCCCCGGTGCGCACGAACACGACCGTCACCTCGCTCCATCGCACAGACGATGGGTATCACCTCACCACGAACGACGGCGATTTTCAGTGCCGCTGCGTGGTACTCGCGAGCGGCGCCTGCAATTTGCCGAGTGTTCCGCCGCTGCGAGACGCGGTGCCTGCATCGATCGAACACTTCACGCCGCTCAATTACCGGAACCCTGCTCAGCTGCCCGAAGGCGGCGTCCTCATCGTCGGACCTTCGGCGACCGGGGTGCAGCTCGCCGGCGAGGTGCATCGCTCCGGCCGCAAAGTGACGCTTTGCGTCGGCGAGCACGTCCGCCTGCCGCGCACCTATCGCGGACGCGATGTGCTCTGGTGGATGGAGTCGTCCGGGGTATGGGATCAGCGATACGACCAGATCGACGACATCACGCGCGCGCGGAGGCTTCCGTCGCCGCAGCTCGTTGGCACTCCTGAGCGACGCACACTGGACCTCAATACATTGACCAACATGGGCGTCGAGCTCGTCGGCCGCCTTGCGGCCATACGGGACGGCCGCGCGCTGTTTTCGGGCGGGCTCCGGAATCTGTTCGCACTCGCGGATCTCAAGATGAACCGGCTGCTCGATACCTTCGACGAGTGGGCAGCCGGATGTGGCGCGAACGTCTCAGATTTCGGGACACCCGAACGCTTCGAGCCAACCCGCGTTCCCCCATCGTCGCGGCTGCAAATTGACCTGCGGAGCGGCGAGATCCGTTCGGTCGTGTGGGCAACCGGCTTCCGGCCCGACTACAGCTGGCTGCACGTTCCCGTGCTGGATGAAAAGGGCTATCTGCAACACGACGGCGGGGTCGTTTGCAGTCCAGGGATGTACGCGCTGGGGCTGCCGGTGCTGCGGCGGCGTAAATCGAGCTTCATCCACGGCGTCGAAGACGACGCGCGCGAGCTTGTCGAGCACTTGGCGGCGTATTTAGGTGCTGGCGGATCGCCGACTCATTCTCCGAGCAGATAGTAGACGTCGGTGCGAATTCGCAGCGGATCGGCGTTCCATTCGGGCTGCCAGTGACCGTAGATCTCCCAGCTTGGACCCGCCAGCTCGCGATGGTTCGCACGACACCACCGTTGCACTGCATCATGCGCGGCGCCAAGCCCTCCGTAGGGACCGAGGTGAGTCGTGAACGCCACAACGCCGGCTGGTGTTGCCGACCGCACCACTTCGCCTTCCTCGACAAACGGCTCGAATAGCTCTACTCCAACCTCGAGCCGGATGCTGCGATCCCAGTAGATCGCCGCATGGCGGCCGGCCTTCACCTGCTGTTTGCGCACGACTTCCCACACTCGCCCGCAGTACCTCGGGCACCACGCGCGCGAGTTCCGACGGGCGCGTCTGCCGCCGGATCACAGCCAGCGGCACACTTTCGAGCTGCTTGAGCTCGATTTCGTAAGAAGGCATGAGCAAAATGACGGGTCAAAAAGCCGACACTACTTACTGTATCCTGTCGGCATGATGCACTCGCGAATCTTCGCCGCCATTTTGTTCGTGTCGGTCACCAGTTCACCGGCCCTCGCAGAGGTCACGCGAGTCGAGGTCAAGTCCCGCGAGGATGTCGCCAATGCGAAGGCGTTTGGCGATACCGGGCCGTACGAGAAGCTGAGCGGCCGGATCTACTTCGAGGTCGATCCCCTCGCGGCACCGAACACCATCATCGTCGACATCGACAAGGCGCCCCGAAACACACGCGGGCGCGTGGAATTTTCCGCGGACTTCTTTCTTCTCAAGCCGAAGCAAATCGAACGCGCCAATGGCACGGTGCTCTACGAGGTCGCGAACCGCGGCGGCAAGGGGATGCTCTCGTTCTTCAATCGCGCCAATTACGAGCCCGCGACGCGGAGCCGCAATCCCACAACCGAATCGGACATGGGCGATGGGTTCCTGATGCATCAGGGGTTTACGCTGCTCTGGGTCGGCTGGCAGTTCGACGTTGCGCCAACCGCTGACCTGCTGCGGGTGTATGCGCCCATCGCCACTGACAACGGAAAGCCAATCGTCGGCATCGTCCGTAGCGAGGTGATCGTTTCCCGCATGATCTACGATTCCTCGCTCGCGGACCGCGATCACATCCCGTACTCGGTCGCGAACCCGGATGATCCGACCAACACGCTGACCGTGCGCGACACCATCGAAGGGCCGCGCCGTTCGATTCCGAGAAGCGAATGGAAATTCGCGCGCGTGTTGAAGGGAGCGGTCGTGCCCGACCGAGGATACGTATTCCTCACCGGCGGTTTCCAACCCGGCAAGATTTATGAGGTCGTATACAAGGCGCAGGATCCGGCCGTCGTTGGCGTGGGGCCCACCGCGGTGCGTGACGCGATCTCGTACCTGAAATACGGATCGGCCGCTGACACGTTGTCGATTCCGGCGGGCGCGATTCAACGAGCCGTTGCGTACGGCAACTCCCAGAGCGGACGCTTTTTACGAACCTATCTCTACCACGGGTTCAACGAGGACGAGCAGCACCGGAAGGTGTTCGACGGCGTGATGGCGCACGTTGCCGGAGCCGGGCGCGGCAGCTTCAATTTCCGGTTCGCACAACCGTCTCGCGACGGCCATCCATTTCTGAACAAGTTCTATCCGAGCGACATCTTTCCATTTACCGATGTCGCACAGACTGACCCTCAGACGGCCACGACCGACGGACTGCTGCTGCGTGTGAAACCGGAGTTCACGCCGAGAATTTTCTATACGAACTCGTCTTACGAATATTGGGGCCGCGCGGCGTCGCTGATTCACACCACCCTCGACGGCAAGAAGGACGCACCGCTATCCGACACCACGCGCGTGTATGTGTTTGCCGGCGGTCAGCACGGGCCAGCGGCGTTTCCGGCGCGACGAAGTATTGGAAGGCACCTGAACAACCCGAACGATTACCGCTGGTCGATGCGGGCACTGCTCGTGGCCATGAATCGCTGGGTGAAAGACGGCACGGCACCTCCGGCAAGCCGCCACGCACGTGTCGAAGACGGGACGCTGGTGCAGATTGACGCGTTGAAATTTCCGTCGCTCCCTTACACCCGAAAGCCAACGGACGCGCACAAGGCCTATCGCGTGTTCTACGGCCTGGACTTCGCGACGAAGGGGATCGTGACCATCGATCCACCGGAAGCGAACGGGTCGTATCCCGTTCTCGTCCCGCAGGTCGATGTCGATGGCAACGAGCTCGCCGGCGTGAAGATGCCGGAGATCTCAGTGCCGCTCGCTACCTACACGGGATGGAACTTCTTCAATCCCGTATCAGGCCCTGAAGATCAGCTTTCCAGCATGCAGGGCTCGTATATCCCGCTGCCCCGGACGCGTGCGGATCGCGAAAGCAGCAAGGATCCCCGCACGTCGATCGTCGAGCGCTACCAAACCCGCGAACGTTATCTCGCTCTGGTGGCGGCGGCGGCGCGCGAACTTGCACAGCAGGGTTACCTGCTCGAAGCGGACATCGACAAGGTAGTCGAAAGAGCCGACGCTCACTGGAAGCTCATCTTCGCCGAAGGTGAGGCGCGAGTCAGCCGTTAGCCAGTAGCCAATAGTCCTGGCGGCCAATAGTCAGTTGCTGGTAGCCGTGATTGTCCGGCTAAAGCCGGACACTACGTACGCAAAATCATCATGTACACACAATCATCCGTTCACCACGACGTCAGAGATGACGGTGCCGAGATGAGCGAGGCGTTAGCGAAATTCAAAAGTAGCGCGCGAAGGGTGGGCTCCGGCTGCCGGCAGACGGATCCGGCTTGCGCGTTGGCGGCGTGAGTCCGGCTAAAGCCGGACACTACGTACGATTGCTTGCAACCTACGATTACTTGCTATTGGCTTCGATCACTCTCTGCCCGTTTAGCATGTTCGGCAGGGCGTAGTTTCCTTCGTGACATGCGAACTCGTAGATCGGTCCCGCCGCCCGCGTCATCGTCAGCTCACCTTTCCACGGCAGCGTGAACGCAGTCGGGTTATCGACCTCGAAGCGGTAGAGCAGCGTGTCTTTGTCGAGCAGGCTGAACCGCTCGATGAGATGAAGGTTCCGGTCCCAGCCGAAGTTGCCGCCCGCGTCGCCGTAGAAGCCGCCGCCCTCGTTGAAGTTGGTCGTATCGACGACGAGCGTGTCGCCTTCCCAGCGCCCCACTGAATCACCCCTCCACAAGCGGATGCTTTCCGGCAGATGCGGACGGCCGTTCAGAGGAATGATTCTGGTGTCGTGGATCATCTCTGCGTGAATCACCAGCGAGTCGCCGGTCTGGATAATCTGGTAGTTGCTGTTGTACGAATACGGCAGCATCGGCGGTCCGGTCGTGACCATCGTCACGCAGCGATCCTGAAGACCCGTCTCCTGCGCGCTCGCCGGACTCTTGATTCCTGCCAGCCGCCGCTGCTTCACCGCGGCGGCTGCCGGCGTGAGGGCGGGAATACGGCCGTCCGGAGGATCCGTGATGATCGACGTGCGCAGCGTCTTGACCGTGCTCGTGCCGAACTCGCGAAAGAACACGTTGTAAGTGCCAGTGCCGGTGCCGACCTTCTTCGCGGCAGCATCGGCCGACGGCTCCTCATTGCGCCCGGCGATCTGCTGCTCCCACGCCGCGGCTTCCTCGGGAGTGAAGACGGCTTTGTCCTTCAACTGCAGCGGGCGCTCGAGTGGCGTGGCCGTCGCGGAATTCCAGATGCCATCGAAGTTCGGGCGCGTTACAGGCTTTCCTCCCTGGCCAGCGGCGAACGAATGAACGAGAGTCAGCGCGGTGAGAATCAGGAACAGCGATCGACGCGTCACAATCATTTTTCTCCCGCCGCCTTTTCCTGCACGCGCGCGCCCTTCAGGAGGTTCACCATCCCGTAGTTTCCCTCGTGGCACGCGTATTCGTATATCTGCTCGTCGGTCCGCGCCATCGGAATCGCAACGGTCCACTTTTTCGTGAACGTCGTCGGATCGTCGATGGTGAATTCGTATTGCACCGTCCCGTCGTCCACACGCGTGAAGCGCTCGATAAGATGCAGCCCTTCGGTCGATCCTCTGAAGTTGGCCTTATCGGTGAAGTTCGTTGTCTCGACGACGAGCGTGTCGCCTTCCCATCGGCCACGCGAATCGCCAAACCACTGCCGGATGTTCTGCGCCACGTGCGGGCGCCCGTCGAGAGGAACGATGCGGGCGTCGTGGATCATTTCGTGGAGGATCACCACGTGTGTGGGCGTCTGGAGAATCTGGTAGTTGTTGTTATACGGACCGGGAATCATCGGCAGCCCGCGTGTGATGCAGCGCTCCCACAGGTTCCGATCTTCCCACGAGTCGAACCCGCGCGTGGCACGCGCTGCGGCCCGCTGCTGTCCTTCAGAGGTCAGCGCCGGAACTCGTCCGTCCGGCGGATCGACAACGAGCGACGTCTGGCGCGTCGAGACTACTTTAGTTCCTCGATCCCACCAAAAATCGTTATAGGCGAGTGCGACGTCGGCATCGGTGCCGGCGCCGTCGCGGCGATCCTGGTTCTGGGTCTTCCGAAACGTCTCCTCCGCGGCAGCCGCTTCCTGCTCGGTCAACTGCCCTTTGTCTGCAAGCGTCGCGGGCCGCTCGAACGGAGTGATCGTGGCGATCGACCACACTCCCTGCAGGTCGGGGTCACCCCACGGCGTGCGGGGGGCTGCGTGTTTCGACTGGCCGGCAACGCTCACCGCCGCCAGCACCGCAAACCCAACCGTCAGCGCGGAAACCTTATTGCTTCTTTCGCAGGTGGCCATACATCAGCTCCTCCACGAACTCCACGCATTTGAACTCGAGCAACTGCGCGTTCTTCTCCACGCGGCGATAGAGCGGCATGCTCATCTTCCAGGGCCGTGTAAACACTTTGGGATCTTCGATGGTCACGTCGTACTGGAGCACGTCGCGGCTCATCGGTGTATACCGCTCGACGACACGAAGCGCGTCACTATGAAAGTTGCCGGCGCGATCGAACCATGTCTGGCCGTTGAAAGCATTCACCTCGACGACGAGCGTGTCGTCCTCCCATCGCCCGCGCGACCAGCCCATCCACGTGTCGGCGGGACTCTCTTCCTTGCTGTTCATGTAGATCGTGCGGCTCGCGCTCGCGAACTCGTACGCGACCAGGATGTGGGTCGGCGTCTGCACAATCTGAAACGGATACGGCATGTAGTTGGCGCGCGGCACGCCCGGCATGTAGCACTTGACCTCGGGATCCAGCTTCAGCCAGTTCGCGGCGTGTTCCTTCTTTTTCGCCACGGCCCAGGGCTGATACGGGATCTCCTCGCCTTCCACGACGCCAAGGCCGGCGGGGACGGCGAAGGCAGCCCCGAGCTCGAGAATCGGTCCCTGCCGCGCGGCGTGGCCCTGAATGTCCCAGTTCGCGGTGTTGTTGACCTGCCAGATGCCGCTGAGGTCGGGTTTACCGTCCTTGAAGGGGGATCGCGGCGCTTTGTACGAAGATCCCTGACCCGAGGTTGGAACGACCGAAAACGAAAGGATCGCAAGAACGGCCAGTACCCCGGCCGTTGCGATTGCGCCGCGAATCCGAGTTCGCATCTGCGAAGCTCCAGTCCGGCTGACGCCGGATACTCAGGTGGTCCGGCTAAAGCCGGACACTACGTACAACGACGAACGACGACGGACGATCGACGATGGACGATGGACGATGGACGATGGACGATCACTTCTGCTGCGGTTGGGGATCTCCAGGAGCCCCGGTGCCGGTTGAGCCGATGAACAGTTTGCGCCCGTCGAGGAACGTGATGTCGCGGCCGTTCCCTTTCAGGGTCCCGTCTTTGGCCTGATAGCCGTCCACGACGATAACCGTCCCGGCGGGCAGGGAGTTCTTGTTGACGCCCCGGCGGAACAGGGTGTTCGGCGTGCCGCCTTCGATCATCCATTGCTCGACGGTGCCGTCGGGCTTCTTCACCTCGATGTGGATCCAGGCGTGCGGGTTGATCCACTCGACCTTGGTGACCGTGCCCTGCAGCTTGATCGGCCTCTTCGCGTCGAACTCCGCCGCAAAGGCATGATGGGCCACCACCGTCCGGGCGGCACAGACCAACATCACTGCGGCAAACAACCCCAGCAGGACGTCGTGCCTTCGTGTCTTCGTGGTCTGCCTTCGTGCCTTCGTGGTCTGCCTTCGTCCCTTCGTGGTGTGTCCTTGAGGCTTCGTGGTCATGCGCGGAAGATAGACTGTTGGAATCGGCGTGTCAATTCGTTCCAGAATTGTTTAGACTGCCGCCCACAAGGGGTCACACGATGAAGCTGATTGGTCCCGTCGCCGTAGTGTTTGCGTGGGTGATGAGCGTCGCACTGGCCGCGCAGTCGGGCGGCGGGAAGCCTCAGGTCGCCGAAGCCGTGTTCAAGAACATCCAGGTGCTCAAAGGCCTCCCGGTGGACGATTTCATGGACACCATGGGCATCATGTCGGCCGCCCTCGGTTGGGATTGTTCGGAATGCCATACCGGGGCGGGCACCGATACCGTCAAATGGGAAGCCGACACCGACAAGAAGCGCACGGCGCGCCGCATGACGCTGATGGTGGCGGCCATCAACCGCACGAATTTCGGCGGCCGCCAGGTCGTGACGTGCTGGACGTGCCACCGCGGCCGCGACCTTCCCGTCACGATGCCGACCATCGACAGGGTGTACGGCGAGGCGTATCTCGACGCCGACGAGATTGTCCGGGAGTCCAATCCAGGAGAGCCGGCGGCCGATCAGATTCTCGACAAATATCTGCAGGCGCTCGGAGGCGTCGAGCGGCTGTCAGCAGTTACCAGTTACATCGCGACAGGCACGAGCGAAGGCTTCCGGGGATTTGGCGGGGGCGGCAACGTTCAAATCTTCGCAAAAGCGCCAGATCAGCGCGCGACGATCATCAAGTTCGCCGAAAACATCGGCCGGCAGGATGCGATTCGCACGTTCAATGGAACCACCGGATGGGTGTCGGCCCCCCTCGCAGTCGTACCCCAATATGCGCTCGGAGGCAGTGAGCTCGACGGCGCCAGGATCGACGCACAACTGGCATTTCCCGCGCAGATCAAGAAAGTGCTGACGCAGCTTCGCGTCGGTCCTCCCGACAACATCGATGGAACGGACGTACACGTGGTACAGGGCAACGGACCACGAGGCATCGTCGCGACGTTGTATTTCGACAGGAATTCCGGTCTGCTCGTCCGGATGGTGCGCTTTGGCACCTCACCGATCGGCCGAGCGCCCACTCAGGTGGATTTCTCGGAGTACCGGGACGTGCCAGGCGCGGGCATCAAGATGCCGTATCGATGGACGTTTGGCTGGCTGAACGGGCGCGATACCTTCGAGATCAAAGACGTACGGATCAATGCTCCGATAGACCCTGGGGTCTTCGCTGCAAAGTAAAATGCAAACAGGAGATCATAGATTAGGAGAAACAGAAAATTCTCCTGAACTCTTGACCTCCTGTTGCTTTTTGTTTTTGGACGCAATTCTCTGCGTCCCCGCGCCTCTGCGGTGAGACAGGATTACTTTGGTACGTAGCTGAAATCCACCGTGCTCGTTGAGCCCTCGGTGACTCGCACGGTCTGCGTAACCACTCCGAAGAGCTCGTGCCAGGCTTGGATCGTATGAGTACCGGCCGGGACGTTGGCGATCGTGAACGAGCCCCCTGCTCCGCTGGTCGCAAAATACGGGTGACTGACAACCCCGACAAAGGCGGTCATCCACCGGTGTACATCACACGCGACGCGCACCATCGTCTCCGGTTCCTTCAAGCGAAGCTCCTGAACGATCCCTGCTTTCGGCTGGCCGACGTTGAAGCTGTTGCCGCGTCCTGACACTCCGTGGACGTTGTGCAATAGATCGTCGCTGTTCCGCACGAGAACCGCCTGTCCGACTCGCGCCCCCACCACACGGGGGACATACATGCAGTCTCGCTGATCGATCATCACGGGCTCGGCCGGAACGGGCGAAGCGGGAAACGATCCCTCCAGGCTTACGAAGACGTTGGCCAGACCGCCGTCAGCGCCTGCGGAGACAACTTCCTGAACCGGGCGCTTCCCGGCATTGAGCGCAGCGCATTTCGGATCCATCCCCATGCGGATGACGGCGTTGCCGGGAATCGTGCCCTTCACACCGATGTGCCCTGTGATCGTTCCGCCCTTGCCCGCCTGCACGCTCGCAGCCGGTGCGTCATCGACGAGACGGCCTCCCGGCTCGTGTTTCCACGCCGACGCTTCGCCGGGCGGATACCAATACTGCTGGTGACACGCTTCGCAGGCTTGCTCCATGTGTTCCCCGGCATCGAAGAGGCCTTTCGCGTTTTTCTCCTCTATCGCTTTCAGGGCCGGCACGGCGGCATCGTGCAGCCGATCGACCAGGCCGGCCCATCGGGCCTGATCTTCAGCAATCATTTTCTGAATCGTTTCGGGCTGCAGCTCGATGCGGGGGTTCTCTGATTTTTCGCCAGGTTTCGCGACGAGGCGACGCGGAATACGGAGCAGGTTCGTCGCTTCGACCAACTGCACGGCGCTGCGCCGTACGGCCGCCCATTCCTCGTCGGTCTGCGGCGCGCGTTCTTCGGTTCCGGTCAGGCTGACGATGGTGGCAACGGAGTTCCACAAGACGTCGGCCTCGGGGTCGACAATCGACGTCATGATGTCTTTAACCGTTGCGGTGGGCCTGTATTGCGGCTCCGGCGGAGGCTCCCCGCGCCTGCCGCAGCCGGAAGCGGCGATCACTACTACGCCGATGACGAACGCACTCGCACGAACCATCAGTCGACCAGCGCCTGATAAATCAACGTCGGAAACGTCGTACGGATGTCTGTGCGATTCGGCATCAGCTGAATCATCAACACAATCACGGTTCGAGATTTGGGATCGACCCGGTAAACCGTGCCGTAAGCACCACCCCATCCGAACGCACCTTCTGAATCGAGTCCGTTGGCGCCAAACCGATCGGTGGTCTCAAACCCGTACCCGTAGCCCAATCCGGTCGTTGAGTGCAGCGTCCCGCTCTGGTTGGTCGTCATCAATGCCACCGTGCGCGGCGACAGAATACGCACCGATCCGAGAGCGCCGCGGTTGCGAATCATCTCGAGAAAGCGCGCGTAGTCGTGCGCGGTAGACAACAACCCGGCGCCGCCGGAAAAGCTTCGCCGAGGTCCTTCGACATAGTGCCCCTGCCCTCGCGGGCCGTCTGGCGCACGCGTGGCGCGGCCGTCGTTGTCGCTCGAATAAACCGCGGCCAGGCGCTGCCGCTCGGAAGCCGGGAGGAAAAACCCTGTGTCCTTCATCCCAAGCGGATCTGTGATGCGTGTCTTTATGAATTGATCGAGCGGCATGCCGGACGCCCGCTCGACCACACAACCGAGCACGTCGGTGTTATAGCCGTAGACGTACCGTTCACCAGGATGTGAAACGAAGGGAAGCGCCGCGAGCCGCTCCATCGTTTCGCAAATCGGCTCGCTCTTGTCTGCGGTGTACCAGCCCATGCCGGCTGCGGGACCAAGGCCCTTCGCCTGGTACAGCGCCGCAATGTGGCGGTCGGTGCCGTAGGAAATGCCCGCCGTGTGCGTCAGCAGATCGCGAATCTGAATCTGACGCCTGGCGGGAACCGCAGCATTGCTGGACTCGCCGTTCGGCTCGGCCACCGTCGTCGCCGCGAACGGCGCGATGAACCGGCTCACCGGATCGGTGACGCCGAGCTTTCCATCCTCCATCAACACCAGAATCGCGGCGCTGGTAAGGGCCTTCGACTGCGACGCGATGCGGAAGATCGTGTCGGTCGTCATCTTCCGCCCGGCTTCCTTGTCGCTCCATCCCACTGCCCGCTCGTAAATGGGCTTTCCGTCCTGCAGCACCAGGGCAACCGCGCCGGCAATGCGGTTATCGTCGACGTACTTTTGAAGCGCCGGGTCGATGCGCGCGAGACGCTCAGTTGAAATCGACGGGCGTGTCGCCGGCGCTTGAGCAACGATGACTGCGCCGAGCAGAACCGCGATGAAAGGGTTGCCAGTAGTCTTTTCATGTTACGTCTTGCCTCCGTTCATGCGCGCTCTGACAGCGGCGCGATCGACAGCGGCGCCCCGTAGATAAACCGCCGAGATCTTGCGCGTGTTGGTGATGTCATCGAGCGGGTTCGCATCGAGCACGATGAAGTCGGCGCTTTTCCCCGCCGCTATCGTGCCGAGATCGTCGAATCGCAAAACCTGTGCGGCGTTTCTCGTAGACGCCACAATCACTTGCGCAGGCGTCATCCCGGCGGCGACCATGTCGGCCATCTCGAGGTGATGGCTCCACGGGACGCCACCATCGGTTCCCATGGCAATGAGAACGCCCTCCTTGTTCATCCTGGCGAGGTTTCGAGCCTGAATGCCAAACGCCTGCTGAACCGGCGGCCGGTCGGCCGACGCAGCTTCCTGCAGCTTCTTGAGCTCGTCCGATGGCACCGAGTCGCTCAGCCAACTGAGGTCTGCCTTCACGCCCCGATCGGGAAGGTTCGGCACATAGAACAGACTTTTCCGCTGCCTGACGAGTGCCACGAACTCATCGTCGATATCTTTGTCGCGCACCGTGTGCGCGAATCCATCGAGGCCCGCGCGCAGCAGACCCTTCGAGTCTTCCAGCGTGACGATGTGAGCCGTCACACGAAGTTTCTGTTTGTGTGCCTCGTCGATGATGGCGCCATAAAGCGCCGGCGTCAGCTTTGTATATTTCCCGTCGCGATCGTCGACCCAGATCTTGACCACGTCGACTTTCTTCGCCGCGAGCTCCTGGACCGCCTTCCGCGCCTCTGCCTCGGTCGTCACCCAGTACCGGAGCCTCCGTGCGCCCGGGCTCAGGAGCGGTGATTCCGCGTCCTGCCGTCCGCAGCCGTGCAGCGCCAGGAATGGTTTCCTGCCGCACCTGCTGCGCAATATCGTTGTTGTCCTGGCCAAGGCTGATCACGGCGGCGACGCCGAAATAGGCTTTGCGCCGCAGCAATTCGACCAGTGCCTCACGCGCGGTCGGCATATGCGTGTGCGCGTCCACGATAGCGGGCATCACGGTCTTGCCTGTCAGATCGACGCGCGAAGCGCCGGCGGGAATCTTCAGTGCACCACGCTGGCCAACCTGAGAGATTCGGCCGTTCTCGACGATGAACGCGGAATTCTCAATCGTCTTTCCGTCGCCGACGATGAGCCGCGCGCCTTCGTACATGGCGGCGCCACTCGTCTGCGGCGCCTGCGTGCTGACCATCCCCACAAGAACCAGTCCCGTGAACGCCAACACGCAGCCGATCCAGCGCGGCGACAACTTCTTCAGCCATTCGGAATGCCTCCAGAATATGGGGCAGGATACAGCAGCCAAGTAGCCGGTAGCCAGTGGCCAATAGCCGGTAGTCCTGTGGCCAGTAGCTAGCATAGGGAGCCAATATAGACGATAGGAGTCGCGGCGCGAAGGGTGAGCTCCGATGCCGGCCGACGGATCCACCTTCCGCGTTAACAGCGGGATAAAACTGCAGCGGCGCCGACGTCGGCGCCGCTGCATGATTGAAAGAGCGCGGGGTTACGGGACGACGGGGTCGAAGTGCTCCGGGTTGTACCAGCCGATCGCGACGCGGCAGGATCCCCCCGGCCCGTAGTTGGCCATCGCGTGCAGCATTTGAGGGGGAGCGTAGAGAATGTCACCCTCGCTCGCGATGATCTGCCCGACTTCGAACTTGGCCTGGATCTGTCCGGTCAGGACGATCCACCACTCGACGTTGTCGGGATGGAGGTGACCGCCCGGAACATCCGGGTTAATCGTGCCGATCGGGTGTCCCTGCACCGCGGCCTCGGCCTCCCCTTCCCCGGCCGCGATTCGGATTCGCCGGGTCATTGGGATCGGCGAATCCAAAGTTCGCATTCGCATACATGTGAGGTGTGTTGATAAACACACCGCCTCCGCGGCCAGCCGCGATCGAGTCGTGCAGGTTGAAGTGCGGCCTGTTCGGCGCCACATACGGGGTCGGCGCGCGCTGGTTGAAATGCATTTTGGTGACCACCCTTCCCGGCAGGGCGGCAGGCGCGGGACTGGTCGCGGGAAACACCGGCTCGGCGTGGGCGGTGTTCACCTCGATGAAGACGGCCGGCACGGAGCCGACGCTCTCATACGAGAAGATCGTCCATGCCGGGACGTGGACCAGCGAACCACGCTTGGCGGTGAACTGTTCCTGATTTTCGATCTGCCAGCGCATCTCGCCTTCGAAGACCGCGAACAGCGTCGGGGAAGCAGGATGCAGGCGCGGGCTCAGCTTGTTACCTGGAGCCACGGACACATATTCGGCAGTGGCCTCACCGTCCTTGACGGCCGTTTCTCTCCAACTCGCCTGGCCCTTATGTTTGGCTTTCACGTCCGCAATCTTGTGATGGTGCTTGTTGGGGGCCACCATCTTCTCGCCGCCCGGGGTTCTCTGGACCCAGAACTCCTGGGTGGTGGGCTTAGCGGCCGGTTGTTCCTGGGCACCGAGCCATGCACCCGCCGACACGACCATAGCAAGCACGATTAGTCGAACAGCTGTACTCATATTTCCTCCAAAAACTCAGATGGACGTGTGGCGCAAATTGTCGCTGAGACTGGCGGCAGTATAGCCACACCCTTGAGGGAAGTCCATGCGCGCGTGCCACAGTGTGAGACGGGCGACAGGTGGGGTGCTAGACTCTCGGCACTTCACGCCAATCAGTGTTTGCAGGAGGACAACGATGAAACCCATGTGCGCAGCACGTCTGATTTTGTGCGGGCTGGTATTAACCCTCATGTCCGCCGGCGTTGTTCAGGCGCAGGTCGGGTCCTTCTCCAAGGAAGACCTGATTGCGCTGACAGCGTCATGGAAAGGCGAACGCTTCCCCGACGGGCGGCCCAAGGTTCCGGACGACATCATCGAACGGATGAAAGCGGTCACGCTGAATGAAGCCGTCAGCGTGCTTCTGGAAAAGGGCTACAAATACCAGTTCGACGGCAGCTGGATCCGCATCAACGAAGACAAAGTGCTGGTCGGCCGCGCCACGACGGTGCAATTCATGCCGCTGCGGCCCGACATGAACGACGGCAACCGGGCGCTGGCCAAACAGAACGGGGACAAGATCGGCGTGGTCAAGACCAACCTGTTCCCCTTGCTGTCGAAATACGACGTGCCTGTCGTCGATGTGTTCGGCAAAGGCGAAAAAGGCACCTACGTCGGCGACAACCTCGCGTCGATGATCTTCGCCAAAACCGGCACCGGCATCGTCGTCGATGGCAACATCATCGACATCGAGGGATATCGTGAGATTCCCTACTTCCCTGTTTTCGCGCGCCAGTGGCACCCGACACATTCGGCCGACATCATGGTGGTGAGCACGAACGCGCCGATCATGATCGGCGGCGCGCCGGTGCTGCCCGGCGACGTCGTGCTCGGCAGAGATCAGGGCGTCGTGTTCATCCCCTCTCATCTCGCGCAGGAGGTGGTCGAAGATTCAGAAGTGACCCGCGTGAAAGACGAGTTCACGAAGGAAAACATGCTGAAGGGGAAGAACTATTACACCGGCGGGAAGTGGACTGAAGCGATCAGACAGGAATATCTGGCCTGGCTGAAGGCGCGGGAAAAGGATCTCACGCCATACCAGCGGCAGAAGCTGCTGGTCGAACAGGCTTTTTAGCGCGCCAGGTAACCGGAGTCTACGGGTAAGACGATTCCTGTGATGCAGCGCGCGGCGTCGCTGCACAAATACAGAATTGCCGCGGCAACATCCGCCGGTTCTGGAAGGCGGCCGAGCGGCGCGTGCTGCATCACGACGTCGAGCAAGTCTGGGTTCGAAAAGATCGATGCGGTCAGGTCGGTCTTGATGTATGTGGGGGCGACGGCGTTCACGCGAATGCCGTCAGCCGCCCACTCGAGCGCGAGGGCGCGCGTGAGATTCACCACGCCACCTTTCGACGCCTGATACGCGGCGTTCGGAAAGAGGCCGCCCGAGAGGCCCATGACGGACGCAACATTCACGACAGCCCCGCCGCCGCGCGCCTTCATGTAGCGATGCGCGGCCTTTGAGCAGATAAACGTGGCGGTCAGGTTCACCTCGACGACCGCCTTCCATTCGTCCAATTTGAGATCGACAGTCGGCTTGCGGGCGCCGCTTCCGGCGTTGTTCACGAGAATGTCGATGCCGCTCCGCTCTTTGGCGACGGCGGCGAAGGCTTGCTCCACGGCAGACTCACTGGTGACGTCGATCGGAACGCCGGATTCCGGGTTGTTGTCGAACACGGTCACCGAGGCGCCGGCCTCGATGAGCACGTCTACAGTGGCGGCGCCAATGCCCCTCGCGCCTCCGGTAACGATGGCGTGTTTTGCCTTCCAGCGTCAGGTTCAAGACGGCTTATCTTCTACCGTTTCCTGTTCAACTCAAACTGAATGTAGAACGATTCAAACCACAGAGAACACAGAGATCACGAGAAGGCAAATTTTCTTCTCTGTGTTTTCTGTGCTCTCTGTGGTGAATATCTGTGGTGAATAGAGGTAACATCCGCGAAGTGGAGGGCTGGTGATGCGACGAAACCTGACGATCGTTGCGCTGATCGGTTTGCTGCTCGCTCCGGCTGCAGCGCAGCAGACGGCGTTGACGGACGGGCAGATTCAGGCGGCAGAAATCGAAGTGCCGGAGCTGGCGAAGTTGCTGAATCTGAAGCCGGGCATGACGGTGGCGGACGTCGGCGCGGGATTCGGCGCGTGGACGGTGCGCTTCGCGAAATTCGTCGGACCTGCCGGGCGCGTCTACGCGACGGACATCGGCGCGGCACAACTCGCGTCTCTGCGTGATTACACCGCGCGCGAAGGATTGAAGAATGTGACGGTCATCGAGGGCGCTCCCGATTCGACAAACCTTCCCGCGCAGTGCTGCGACGCGATTCTGATTCGCGACGCGTATCACCATCTGACGCAGCCCGCGCCGATCCTCGCAAGCATGACGGCGGCGTTGAAGCCGGGCGGGCGGCTCGTGGTAATCGACTTCCCGCCGCGCCCCAACAGCGAGGTGCCTTCAGGAGTACCGGCGAATCGCGGCGGACACGGAGTGCCGCCGGAAGTCGTGGAGAAGGAAGCGGGCGCCTCGCTGACCCACGTGCAGACCATTCCGAACTGGATGCCGAAAAGTCAGCCAGCTTCGCTGTTCCTGGTGCTGTTTCGCAAATCCTAGCCGGACGAGCGGGCCGCTACCGCGAAGCAACTCGTCGCGCCTCGACGGTCCCCGACGACTGCGCCGCGGTGCTCGAGAATCGGCCGCGCAACATGCCGTCTTCGTCGAGCAGCAGAACAAATTTCCCTTCCGTCGTCCGGCGTGTGCCCTCTTCAGTGAAGACCAGCGTCAGGCGATCGCCGTCGATTGTTCCTGCCACTCGAATAGGTGTCTGCGCGCGGGAGCCGAGACCATCGCCGTTTTCAGTTACCTTCCGGCCCGAGCCGAGGACACGGTTGCCCGACTGCTCGAGATTGATCTCGTAGCCAAGGTGGAGTCCCGCGAAACGCGCGTAACTGCTCGATTCGAGCTGGGTGCTAAGTGTCCACGAACCTGACACATCGCGCGCCGGCCGGGTAGAAACTACATTGTCAGCCCCTGACGTGGATGCCGCAGCCGATGAAGTTTCACGCCGTGCGGCGGGTGTCCCCCCGGGGCCCGGACTCGGAGTGACGGCGGCCGGCAAGGTGGCTTCTACAGGTGCGGACGAGCGCTGGTCACCCGAGGTGACAACGCGGCTGTCGGGCTGAGTGTCGCGAAGGGGCTCCAAGGGCTCCTCAGTTTCGGTCGCGGCGGGGTCGTTTACCCGCTCCTCCGCGGGAGGTGCAGGAAGGGCGGCGGTGCGATCGCGAGTTGACAAGCGGTAGCTCTGGAAGGAATACGCAAACCATCCAATCGCTGCTAACAAAGAGAACATCAGGACCGCGTAACCCAAGCTCCGAACTACACCGTGTTCGCTCGATTTCGTCCGCCGACGAGGAGAAAAATCCCGTGCGGGAGCTGGATGCGGTGGAGGCGGAAACAATGGGGGATCAATCACGAAATCGATGCTGCGTTCGATCGGAGTCGTGGCGGCAATCGGACGGCCCTGGCTCGAGACAATCAGTTCTTTTTCGCTCTGGAAGCCGCTCAGATCCGTAGGCACAGGGCCCGAGTCGGCGATGGCTTCAGCCCGCTCCTGGCGAACGCGGTCGATCAACGGTTCGGCCGGAACTCGGACCTCGTTTGCATAGGCTCGGACGATGGCATCCAGGTATATACCGGCGGGTAGGCCGTTGAACTCTCCGCGCTCGAACGCCTCTATCTTCGGCACCTGAATCTTGGTGCGCTCGCTGATTTGTTCGGCCGAAAGCCCTAACTTTTCGCGCTTATGCCTGAGTTCGGAACCTACTGGCATGTGAAATCCCCTGCGGGATCCTTGCCAATAGGGCTCGCTGGTAGCCGGAAGTGGTAGCTCTATTCGACTTTCAGTCCGCGCTCTTCCATCAGGCGCTTGAGTAGTGCCGCGGTCTGGGGCTGAGCGAGGACCGCGTCTTCGAAAACTGCCCCTTCGGCGATGCGCCAGGGTGTGAGACCGCGCTTGTTCTTCACATCGAGCTTCGCGCCGGCCTTGACGAGCATCTCGACCGCCTCGTTAGAGCCCCAGATTGCGATGCCATGAAGCGCGGTGTTGCCATCGTTGTCCACGGTTGTCGCGTCGGCGCCGAGCTCCAGAAGAAACTTCACCGCGGCGGCCGCTTCTTCAGGGCTGCCGGGACTTTCACCCGGCTTTTCGATGACAAGCCCCGACGCCGCGAGCAACGGCGTGTCGCCGGTGCTGTTGGCGATGAGCGGATTGGCCCCATGCTCGACGAGAAGACGCATGTATGGAAGGTCCAGCGTCTGCGCGGCTACCCACAACGGTGTTGCACCGTCTTCCGAGAGTCTCTTCCGGCCGACGCTCGTGACGTCGGGATTTTTCGTCGCGGCAAGATTCGGGTTCGCACCACGCGCAAGAAGCTTTCGTGCGAGCGTCAGACTATCGAGCGGCTCTCTGGGGATGAGCCCTGGATTATTGACGCCTGTATTCGGCCGGCGCGTATAAGCAATCTGATGGAGCGGCGTCCATCCGCCGGCAACGGCGTTCGGATCGGCGCCCTGCGCCAGGAGCCAATCCGCGAGCGTGAAGTGGGTGCTCGCAATCGCCATCACCAGCACGCCGGTGCCGTCCGCGGTTGTGTCGTGAACCGTCGCACCGCGCTTCAGCAGCACCTTTACCGCATCAGTCGCACCAGCGCGCACCGCGAAATGAAGAGCAGTGAAGCCAGACTGCTTGGTGACGTCGGAGTTCCGTTCCGCGCGCCTGCCGAAGCCACCGGTTTGAAACAGCGGCACGTCGCGATGTTTCGTGCGCGCCTGAACGTTGGCGCCAGCCTCGACGAGCGCCTCGATGGCCGCAGCGTTGTTGGCCGCAGCCGCCCACATGAGCGCGGTTTGCCCCTTCCAGTTCTCGGAGGCATTGACGTCCGCTCCACGGACGATGAGCGCTTTTACGGTGGCGGCATTCCCGGTGCGCGCGGCAGTCATCAGCGCGGTGTCACCTTCGGCCATCATGGTGTTCGGATCGGCGCCCGCGCTCAGCAACCGCTCCACCATCGGCGCACTGCCGTTGATGCAGGCGAGCCACAGCGGCGTTGCGCCATATCGATTGGCGGCCCGCACGTTTGCGCCAGCCTTGATCAACAGCTCCGCCGCAGCGTGATTTTCGTAATGCGCCGCATAATGCAGCGCCGTCGTCCCGTCCACTTCGGCGGCGTTGGCATCGGTTCGCTGCGCCAGCAGCGTCCGAACCACCTCGACGTTCCCGGCCTTCACGGCCGACACGAGCGGCACCTCGCCGCCGGCGCCCATGCCAAGCGCTGCGAAGATGACCAGCACTCCGAAACGGCCTTTTTTCAACAGTTCACCCACAAACATGACTCTGCGTCCCCGCGCTTCTGCGGTGAGACACCTACACACCTGATAACGTGTCCAGATCGATCCGCCCGGTGCTGTCTCCCAGCGTGTCGACCCTCACTCCGCCCTTATCGAGCATGCTGACGAGCAGGTTCGTCATCGGCACGTTGTCGGCCGGGTTGAACGCAAGGTGACGTCCACCTTTCAAACTGCCGGCTCCTCCACCCGCAAGCACCAGCGGCAGGTTCACGTGAAGGTGAACGTTCGGGTTGCTCATCGCGCCGCCATACAAAAGGATCGTGTGGTCCAGCAGATTGCCCTCGCCATCCGGTGTGGAGCGAAGCTTCTCGAGGAAGTAGCCGAACAGCTCCACCTGGAACGTGTTGAGCTTGGCAAACCTCTCGATCTGCTCGGGGCGATCGCCATGATGCGATAAACCGTGATGCGGCTCGGAGATTCCGATCTCGGGGTAGCTGCGGCTGTTCAGCTCGCGTCCATACATGAGACTGAACACGCGCGTGAGGTCGCCCTGATACGCCAGCCACTGGAGGTCGTACAGCAGCTTGAGATGATCGTCGTACCGCGCCGGAATACCGACCGGCCGATCCGGCACCGGCAGCGTCGAAGTGGCATTCTGCTCTTCCGCGGTTTGAATGCGCCGCTCCACTTCGCGCACGGCGTCGAGATATTCGGTAATACGAGCCCGATCGCCGGGACCGAGTCTTTGCTGCAGCCGCGCGAGATCCTGATTGACCCGATCGAGCAGGCTGCGCTTCTTCTTCATCCGGTCGAGGCGCTCTTCCGGCGTCCCGCCAGCGCCGAACAGCCGCTCGAACACGACACTCGGGTTGTTCTCTACCGGCAGGGGAGTCGTGGGCGATTGCCACGAGACTGTATTCATGTATGCGCAGCTGTAACCCGCTTCGCATTGGCCGCCGAGAACCAGGTCGATCTCCGACGAAATCATTTCCATCGACGGCAACACAGTCTCTTTGCCGAACTGCTCCGCCGCGATCTGATCGGCCGTCTTTCCAAGCCTGATGTCCGCGCCTTCCGTCTTCTTCGGGTGCACGCCATTCAGCCACGACGCGCACGCGCGCGTGTGCTCGCCGTTGCCGTCGCCGAGCGACTCGGCCTGCTTTTGAGCGAGGCCGCTCACGATCGTCAAGCGATCGCGATACGGCGCGAGCGGAGCGAGAATCGGCGACAGCTCGAAGTTCGTACCGGTGCCTTTCGGCGTCCAGTAGTTGAGGCTGTCGTTCATCGCCACGCCGTTCGGGACGTAGATGAATCCCAGCCGGCGGACCGGATTGGCGGCGCTCTTCACGGTGGCGGAAAAGGCCGGCACCATCGCATCGAGCATCGGGAGCGCAAACGCGGCGCCGAGGCCGCGGAGGAACGTCCGCCTGGGCAGCGCGATCTTCGTGATCATCATGACTGTCGTCTCCGCATCTGAAATGGAAGGCTGTTGACCACGCCGATGAATATCGAGGATGCGCGGTATCCGTTGCGCGAGGCGTCGCGGGCAATTTTCCGGACCGCCGGCATGTCGTAGGGCTCGAGGCCGCGCCCGAGCGCGTATGTCATCAGTTTTTCAGTGAACGTGCGCACGAAACGGTCCGGCTGCGCGACGAGCACACTCCGCAGGCCGGACGGCCCGTCGAACTCGGTGCCGTCGGGCAGCGCTCCCGAGGCGTCAATCGGGATGAGCGCCTCATCGACCGTTCGCCACCGCCCTACGAGATCGTAGTTCTCGAGCGACAGCCCAAGCGGATCCATCATCGCGTGGCAACTCGCACACGCGGGGTTGGCGCGATGCTCAGCGATCCGGACTCGCATCGACTGTTCTGCCTCGGAGGGTTTCGGCTCTTCCTTCAACGCCGGCGTATTTGGCGGCGGCGGCGGCACCTGCGTGCCGAGGATGTTCTCGAGAATCCACTTCCCTCTCAGGACTGGCGACGTCCGATTCGGGTACGACGTGACCGAGAGCACGCTTCCCTGGCCCAGCAAACCGCGGCGGTTCTGATCGTTCACCTCGACGCGGCGGAAGTGAGTCCCGCGAATATTGGGAATGCCGTAGTGCTGCGCCACCCGCTCGTTGACGAAGGTGTGGCTGGCGGTCAGCAAGTCGAGAATGCTGCGATCCTCGAGAAGGACGCTCTCCGCGAAAAGCTCCGTTTCGCGGCGGAATCCCTGGCGCAAGTCTTCGTCGAAGTCGGGATCTCTCCGCGGATCGGGCGCCACTGTCGGAAGATTTCTGAGAAACAACCACTGCCCGACGAAATTGCTGACAACGGCATCGGCTCGCGGATCGGCGAGCATTCGACGCACCTGCCGCTCGAGTACACCGGGATCGCGCAGTTTGCCGGACGCAGCGGCATCCAGCAGCGCTTCGTCCGGAATGCTGCTCCACAGGAAAAATGACAGACGCGAAGCGAGCTCCAAATCGCTGACGCGATACACGTCCGCCTTTGCGGAGGCTCCCGGCTCCTGCTCGACCCGATAGAGGAATTCCGGGCTCACTAGCAGCCCTTCGACGCCGCGTTCGATGCCGAGCTCGAAGCCACCCTCACCTCTCCCCTCCTTGTAGAGGGAAAGCAACGTCTCCATATCGGGCTTCGAGACGGGGCGCCTGAACGCACGCCGCGCAAGCGTCGAGAGAATCTTCTCCGCGCATGCCACCTCGTCGGCCGCGCGCGCAGGGCGGCACGCGAAAATCCGCTCGCGGCTTGGCGTCGTCCCTGTGCCCGCGGATTCATATGGACCGCTGACTTCGACGCTGCGGAGATAGGCGCCTTTCTGAGTCGTGTAATAGCCGTTTGGTCCGCCCGGTACGGGCTTGCGCACCGGCTCGAGGAGATTTTCCAGGAGCGCGGGTGAGCGATTGAGGAACGTCAATGCAACCGTGCGCGGCCCCGCCTTTGCGGGGAAGCGAATCTGCCAGTCGGCGTCGAGACCGCGGCGATTGCGTCCCGCTCCGTAACCTCGACCTTCGACCGCACGATCGGGCTGCAACTCGAAGACGTGGACGGGCACGCCGTCCACGCTCAGCTCGAGCCGCTGCAGCTCGTCGAATACAGGAATCTCGTCGAAGCTCGCGCCGACGTACCGCGTCAGCTGCACGCGCACACTGTACGTGCCGTCGCGCGGGAAGTTGTAGCGCAGCGCCGAGCCGCCGCGGGTGCCGAACGGCAGGCCTTCGAGTCGATCGTCCTGACGAAGCTCCGACGGCACGAGAAACGTGTCGGTCGTCGCGGCTCGCGCAGACGCGCCAACCGCAATCCCGCTGATCTTCTCCGCCGCCGCCAGGTACCGCTCCATCAGCGTCGGCGACATACGCTGCACACCCGCGATATTGTCGAACCCGTAACTGACATCATCCGCGGGCAGCATCGCGCTCACGTCGATGTCGAGTGCGAGCAGATCACGTACGGCATTGCGATATTCGGCGCGGTTGAGACGATGGAGCGCTTCCGTGCGGCCAGGATCCGGTTTCAGTTCAGCGGCCTTGTCGAGAGACGTTTCGAGATATGAAATCAGATTGTTGTAGCTGGTCTGATCGGGTCGCGGCTTGCCAGCAGGCGGCATCAGATTGCCGTGAAGCTTCTGAACGGCCTTCTCCCAGATCTCGGGGTGCTCGCCGACATTCGCGACGTCCACGTCATCCAGAGCCAGACCACCAGCTTTCGCGCGCTGGTTATGGCACGTGACGCAATAGCGGTTGACGAGCGCGCGTTGAGCAGCGGCGGGCGAACCAGGTTGAGTTTGCGATTGCGTGCGCGCGTGGACGGGTGAGGCTGCTATCGAGGTGGTGCGCTCGGGCGGGACGGCAATTGCGTAGGCTGTCGCCGCAAACGTGACAGCGACGCCGACCACAAGAGCTGAATACCGCTGATGCATAGCCGCCTCTGATCGCGTCGCAGGAAACTTTCGGTGCAGGTGATCGTATACACGAACTGCTTACGGGTCAAAGATTTGTGCGCAGAATGTTCCCCGCGGTAGGTAGTGTCCGGCTTTAGCCGGACTAGGTGCTGGCCCCTGGTTTTCGGCGTGAGGGCGCACGGGCATAAAAATAGGGGTCGACCCGACCCCTATTTTTGGATTACTTATTCGCTGTCGACGACGAGCTCGTTTTCGATCGAAAAGACACCGCTGACTTCACGCGCGCGGAATTCGGCCATCTGCTTGTCCATCTGGCTGTCAACAACGCCCATCAGCGTCGTCCGCCCGTTCTTTACGATGATGTGAATCGGATACGTGCCGAACGGCTGCATCCCCGGGAACCGGCGCGACTGATACAACTCGTATCGCGCGCTCATCTCACCGCCAGGTGAATACCTCGACAGGAAGCTGTCGGTGTAGATGTTGTAGAACGTCGCCCAACGAATGCGATCGTCGTTCTGCGATGCCGGCAACAGCTCGATCTTGTTATCGACCTCGTCCACGCCGGACACGCGTCGCACTGCGCGAGCCGCGTGCGATTTGAGCCCGCCCTGGTAGGCATAACCCACCAGCGTCACCTTGCCGCGCTCGTGACCAAACGCGATGAAGTCGAACACGCCGTATGTGGGCAAACGCCCGAGCTCGTGCTCGATTTCGAACGCTTGCTGCTTCTGCGATACCGACTGCGCCCCTGGGACCCCGTAGGCAAACACCACGAGAATAAGGATTAAGAAGACGCGACGCATATAACTCCTTCTCCCGGACCGGCATCCTCAATGCCGTCTCACCGGGCAATCTGCATATTTAGACGGTGAAGAAGTGAACCCGGTTCGCTGGGGGGTTATGCCGTCGCCCTGCCCCGCCGTCCCGGATTCGCGGGAGGTAAATCCGCAGGCAGTTCGAGGGTACGTGTATCGCCGTCTCGCCAGTAGGTGATGCGTACAGGAGCGCGAGCTTTCGTCGCGCGCACTGCTTCGAAGAAGGCAGCGGGCTCGGTGATGGCCTTGCCGTTCACCTCAGTGATCAGATCTCCCCGCCGCATGCCTTTGTCCCTGGCAGCGCCGAACGCACTTGTCACGACAATGCCTCGTCGATCGGCGAGGTTGAATTCCTTGCGCAACGATGGCGTGGCGATAACGACGGTCATGCCGAGCGCCTGGACGACCTGGTTCGGCCCTTCGGGTGCGATGAAATCGAATTCCGGGGCGGCTGAAAATATCTTCCGGACCACGCGAATCGGCGCACCGGTCCGCAGTGCAAGGGCGAGCGCATCGCTCGGCCGGCTGTCCACATTGCGGATGTTTCTCTCGCCGGCCACACGCAGGCGGACGACGCCGAAATACGTGTTGTTTCGCAGATCGGTGACGACGACTTCCTCCACCTGCGCGCGAAGCTCCGCGATCAGGCTGGCCATCAGGTCGTGCGTCATGGGCCGCGGAGGAATCACGCCATGGAGCGCGAGCGCAATCGCTTGCGCTTCCATGGGTCCGACCCAGATCGGAAGCACGCTGCCGGACGCGGGATCGCGTAGCACTACGATGGGCGTGCCGGTGCGTCCGTCCAGGCCAACGGTGGAGAGTTCGACAGGGACTGATTCATTCGTGTCCTGCGCACGGGCAGCCGCGGGTATCTGACAGAACGCAATGAAGGCGAGAAGAGCGGCGGATAGCTTGAAGAACGTTGCCATGATGATGACCACAGAGGCCACAGAGCTCTCAGTGCTCTCGGTGTCCTCTGTGGTAAAACGTTGTCGGTCCGGCTTCCGCCTTCGCCAAGGCTACGGCGCGTCAGAAGCCGGACACTACGTACCGCCAATACGTACCGCTACTGAAACCGTTCCATTCCGCGCGGTTTCCACACTTTGTTCGACTCTGGCCGCAACAGATACTGAATCAACGCACGTGCATCGTTGGGGTTCGCGGACCGGGACGAGACGGCAAGCATGGTGTCGATCCACAAGCCGTACTCTGCCGGCACCGGACCGACGAGCTCGATCTCTTTATACGGCAGGATCTGGCTGATCGTCTGGACCGCCATGTCGCCTTCGCCGCGCGCGAGCGCCTGGCCGCCTTCGCCCTTGGTGCTTGCCGGCGCAATGATGCCGGCAAATTCCGGCCGCTTGAACATGTCGTCGATGATGGTGGCCACCATCGTGCGCGACGCGGGGTTGGAGCGCATCACCCCCTTCGACGTCTTCAATGCCGCAATGAACTTCTCAGGCGTCGAAATATCCGGTTTGGGTGCACCAGCTTTCACCGCAAGGCCCATCCGGTTGCGCCCGAGCGGCACCATGGTGCCCGGCAGGACTCCACCGTCCAGGTACAGCGTGTTCATCAGCTGAAACGGCAGAGCGATCACGTCAGGCGGCGGCGTCCGTTTTCCAATCTCGTCGACGATGGTCCCCATGCCGACGGTGTTGATGCCCACGGTCTTGCCCGTTTCCTTTGCGAAGGCGGCAGAGATGTCGGGCAGGCCCGAGCTGAAGACCACACCTGGCGTCAGCACCTTGATGTTGGCCTTTTCGTAATCGCCAGTTGTGGGGGCAAACACCGGTGCCGTGGGTGCCTGACCGGCTACGTAGGAGCCGGCAACGAGGGACGCGACAATAACGGAAGCGAACGCATGAGAGCGGCGCATATGTGTATCCTTTCTGTGAATCGACGGTTGAGCGTAATCGAATCGGAGGGAGAGAACAATGGCGATTGTTTCAAGGCCCCTGGCCGGCGCCCTCATCGTTGCCTGTGCCTCCGTCATGTCGTCGAACGGCCAGGAACCCGGCTGGATACAGCTTTCCGACGGGAAGACCCTCAACGGCTGGACGACCATAGGTGGCGTCAACTGGACCGTTGTCGACGGCGCCATCTCGGCAACACCGGCGGCGCAGCCGATATCACCCACCGCCGATGCGAAACAGGCCTGGCCGCAGGGATTTCTCCGCAGCGTCCCAACGTTTGCCGACTTCGAGATGACAGCGGAGTTCTGGAGCGAGCAGGACACGAACAGCGGCCTGTTCATCCGGTGCGCTGAGCCGGCCAATCCCGGAAGCCTCGGCAGCTGTTACGAAATCAACATCAGCGACCCACACGCCACCTCTCCGACCGGCAGCATCGTCGGCGTCCACTCCACGCTGCCCAAGCGCATTCCCAGCGCCGGCAAATGGAGCCGTTTCGATGTCCTCGCGGACGGACCGCACATCGTCGTCAAAGTGAACGGCGAGACCGCAACGGACGCGCGTGATGAAAAGCTCCGAGAGGGCGCGCTCGGACTGCAGGCGGGTGGGCCAACAGGATCGGGACCAGTAAAGTTCCGGAACATCAGGATCCGTCCGCTTCGGCCCACGCCTCGCCGGGCCGCCGCCCAGTCTCCCGGCGCAGCCGCTGCCCCGCCGCAAGTCTCTCGCGCCGACTTCCAGCGATGGAAGAAAGAACATTCGAACTGGGGACGCTGGGGCGTCGATGATCAGCTCGGCGCGCTCAACTTGATCACGCCGGCCAAGCGGCGCCAGGCGGCGGCTCTCGTCAAGGAGGGGGTCTCCGTCTCACTCTCTCGAGTTGCCGACACTGAAAAAGCGATCGACAACCCCGACCCGTTCGAACACAACATGATCGAGATCGGCGCTGACCGCATGGGAGTCGTACCTCATGGCGTGGCGCATACCCACCTCGATTCGCTGGCGCACATCAACTACGACGGCGTTTTCTACAACGGCTACAAACCCGACGCCGGCAGCGTGATGAAGCTCGGTCATACCAGAAACTCGATCATCAATCTCAAGAACGGGATCTTCACGCGAGGGGTTCTCGTCGATCTTCCGCGTTTGAAAGGTGTGCCGTATCTGGAACCGGGCACGCCCATCTACGCGCAAGACATCGAAGCGTGGGAGAAGATGGCGGGGGTCAAGATCGGCCCGGGGGATGCGGTGTTCCTCCGCACCGGCCGCTGGGCGCGACGCGCCGCGCTCGGGCCGTTCGATACGAACCGGACGGCGCGACGCTCCGGACCGAGCGCTTCGATGATTCCGTGGCTGAGACAGCGCGACGTCGCGCTGCTCGGCGGCGATGTGCCGCCGAGCGTTGCCCCGTCCGATGTCGAAGGTGAGACCGGCGCCGTGCACGACTTCGCGCTCGTGTATCTCGGCGTTCACATCTTCGACAATTGTGACCTGGAAGCGCTCGCCGAAGCCGCCCAGGCGCGCAAGCGATGGGACTTCCTGCTCACCGTCGCGCCGCTGGTGATCCAGGGCGGCACGGGCTCGCCGGTGAACCCGATCGCGACGTTTTAGGAACAAAATACAGGAGATCAAGAGATCGGAGGAGAATGTTCGAAATAAACCTCTCCTTCTCCCCTTCTCCTGTTAATTTTCCGTGATCAGAATTCAAACCTCAGTCCCAGTTGCATCTGCCTCGGCTGGTTCGCCAGCGTGGTGATGCGCCCGAAGTTGGCGCTCGTGATATTCGATTCTGGCGAGCCCCAAATCTTCCGGTTCAGAAGGTTGAACACCTCGAACCGGAATTCGAGCCGCGTCTTCTGCATACCAAACGTCCGCGCGATCGAGATGTTCTCGTTGAGGAACCACGGTCCGCGCTCGTTCGGGATTGCGCACCTTCGGCGTTGCCGAACTCAGCCCTCAGCACCCCCGCTTTGTATCCCTGCAGCTGCGCGACGGTGTCCACTTGGCTCGGGTTGAAGGCCGCCGGGTCCCACCACAGATCCACGAGCGGATCGAAGTTGTCGCCCTGCGTCGGCGCACGCCAGCCAGTGTCATCGAGCACCGTGAGCCGGTTGTCGCCGCCGAAGAGGGCAGGTTGTATCCCGGCGAGACCGCCAGCGGGAATCCCGAGGCATACGACTGGACGCCCGACGACACGCCAGCCGCCGACGATCTTCGACATCACTCCCCCGTCCGAAGGAACGGTTTGCCGGTACCGAATGGCAGCTCGTAGCTGTAGTTCAGCTTGATCGTGTGGGGCTGATCGAACGCCGACAAGCTCTCTTCAGCCTCGCGGTTGAAGTGATTCATGGCGCGGCCGTCCCCCGCATTCGCGCGATCGGAACGCAGCGTCACAGACTTCGAGAACACATACGACGTCAGGAAAGTCAGGCCCGTCGTCGTAGCGCTTTTCGCCGCGTAGGACGAACGCGTGGTAACTCGACCTGCCGCTTCGATCTCCGCCATCAGCGCCCGTGTTGATGTCCAGGTACTGCGGAAAGGGACGCAACGCCTGCCGCACCGGCCGAGCGCCGGAAAATCCCGGATACGGATACGGAATCCCAGCCTCGCGTGCGAGAGGAGAATCCATCCGCGAGTTCATCAGGTTGATCGCGCCCGCCGGCCCGTACCGCTGCACGAAGCCGGCAAAGATTTCGGGATCGACTTGATTCAGGCTCAGCAGGTTGGTGGTGAGGTGCCGTCCGATCTGCGCGTTGTAACCGGCGTCCACCATGAACCGGCCTGGCAGCTGCCGCTGCACGTTGAGCGTCCACGAGTGGTATTCCGGAAGGCGCCCCGCATCATCCGGCTGCCAGTACGGGATGTTGCTGCCGTTGAGGGTTTCGGGAACGAGAACGGCGGCTGCGGCCACGCCGGCCAGCCAGCGTCCCAATTGAACGCGGACTGGCGGGAAATGCCGGCGCCGTGACGTTGTACCCGCCGATGAACCCGTTCCAGTGCGAGCTCCCTCCTGTGTTCTTGACCGAACCGAAGGTGCGCGCCGCGCTCGCGCGCACGACCGTGTTGGCGTTCACGCTGTAGACAACACCCATTCGCGGGCTGAATCCCCACGGCCACGCTTCGTACATCGCTTTCCGGCCCGTCCGCCCTGGTCCCTTCCCCGCAAACTCCGACGCGCCAAGTCGTCCGCCGGCAGCCGGGTTCGGCAGGTTCGGATTGAAGTTCGAATAGCCATCGGGGAAATATCCCTCCCACGTCGGCGGCGTGTATTCGTACCGCACCCCGTAGTTGACGGTGAGCTTGTCGTTTACACGCCAGTCGTCCTGCGCGTACGCCGGAGTAGTATCGCCAACGGTCCGACACATAGCGATTCGTCGTGATCTCGGACGACTGCACCTCGCCGAGCAGGAACGACGCAAATGCGTTCCCGGAGGCGCCTATCGTATCGAGCGTCCCGTTGGGCAGGAAGCCGGAAGTCGCGCCGCGGTTGAAGTTGTAGGTGCCGGCCGCCGTATGCCATCCGTATCCGTCGTAATGATCCTGCTGGACCATGAAGCCGAACTTCCATGTGTGTTTCGCCTTCACCCACGTGAGATCGTCGGTCAGTGCCCAGAGGTAGTTCCCTGAGCCGCCCCATTCCGATCGGCCCCAGTCGAGATAGTCGTGCGAAAAATCGATCAGCGGAAACAGCAGCTCGGGTCCGGGCACATTCTTCAAACCGATCTTCGTTCCCCAACCCTGATCGCGGTTGTACGAGGCGCGAAGCTGCCACCAGTTGTTGTGCCCGAACGTCACGCGGTTCAGCAACGTTGGACCGATAACCCGGTCCCAGTTCGCGCGATAGACATAGGTATGCGAATCTTCGTCGCGGAAGTTGTTCAGCGGAACGGGCAGCCCTCCCGCGGGCCCTCCGCTTGGCGGATGACCAGCACCTCGCCCCAATGGAAGAGGAACCCCAGCCGATCGTCACTGGACAGATTGTGATCGAGCTTGAGCTGAACTTGTTCCACGGATTGGTGTTGATGGCGTCGCCCGGCGTGTAGACGAAATTATTCCGCACGCCCGGCAGATCGGGCCGCATCGTCGCGAGATTCAGCACCTCGCGCGAAATCTCGCTGAATCGGTTGGCCGGGATCATGTTGCCCGGAAACGCATCGCGGATGAATCCCGATCCGTTGGGATTCGGTCGCGTGGTCGCGGGGTCGTAGATCGGAATCAGATTCCCGTTCGCGTCGCGCCATTCCGAGAAGTCTCCGGCGTACATCTGCGGCCGTCGGGATCGTCACCGTCCTCGGCGCCGCCGCTGTCTTGTTCCGGTAGGCCTCGTAGGACGCGAAGAAAAACGTCCTGTTGCGCCCGTTGTACAAGCCCGGCACCATCAGCGGGTCCGCCGAACACGCCGCCGAAATCGTGCTGCTCGAGCGGCGGCTTCTGCACGATTGAGCGCTTTGCTGAAATAGTCGATCGATCGAGCGCGTCGTGTCGGAAGAACTCGAACAGCCTTCCCCTGCCAGTCTGTTCGAGCCCGAACGCGAGACGAAGCTCACCGCGCCGCCGCCCGCGTGTCCGAACTCCGCCTTGAACCCGTTGGTCTCGACGGCAAACTCGGTGATCGCCTCGACCGACGGTCGAATTGAGCGTCGTCCACAGCCGCTGCTCGAACGGCGCCGCCGGTGTAGCCGACACGCCGTCGACGGTCAGATCCCAGCCGCCTTCCTGACCACCGCCGATCACGATATTGCCGCGGCTTCCGTCGCCGCTGGTCCCCGATTTCACTTCAGGGCGATCAGGCCCAGATCGAGCGGCGAGCGAAGCTGCCCGCCGACCACCAGCGGCAGATCCTGGATGAACTTGCTGCTGATCGCCGACGTGCACCTTCACGCTGTCCGTCTGTATCTGCCGAACCTCGGAGGTCACCGTCACGGCGTCGAGCACGCCGCCCACGGCAAGCCGCGCATCCACGCGTACGGTGCTGCCGGCAGTAACCTCGACGTTCTCCAGGGTCGTCGTTTGAAAGTTCTGGACTGTAACGATGACGACGTAGCATGCCGACGGGGAGTTGCGTAATCGTGTAAGAGCCTTCATCCGAGGTGATGACCTGCCGCTCGAAGTTCGTCGCCACATGAATGGCCTTGACCGAAGCGCCAGGGATGATGGCGGCCGTTTGATCGGTGACCTGGCCGGTAAGCGTTCCGCGATCGGTCTGTGCGTGCACAGCGCTGGCGACGGAGAGGACGACAACCACAAGGAGGCACGCCTGGGAAACAGCACCAAACATAACCACTCCTTTCAATTCCGACGTGGCCGGACCGACGGTGGGCAGAGTGCGGAGGCCCAGACGTTACTGCCGGAACGAATGCATGTCAACGATCACAGGCCAAATTCTCTTGCAAAAATTCTTCTGATCCCGTGATCTCCTGCCAGGCGTTTATCTGCTACACTCACCACCCCAGAAAACACACACCGCCGCTTTTATCGATTGCGGCCCATACGCGCAGAGGAGACGGTCATGAAAACCGGTCCATCGCTGGCGCTGTTTCTTGCCCTTGGGTTGTGTTCTTTTCGTTGCATCGGCTGCGCACGCACAAATCACGACAGCAGACCTGGTAGGTACGGTTCGCGACACAACCGGCGGCGTGGTGCCCGGCGCGACAGTGACGTTGACGAACGACGCCACTGGGACGAGCCGATCGGCCATCACCGCCGACGGAGGGACCTACATCTTCACGGCGCTGCTTCCAGGGAATTACACGATCGCCGTCGAAATTCCAGGGTTCCGAAAGGTGGAACGATCCGGCGTCGAGCTGCAAGTCAATCAACGCGCACAAATCGACATACAGCTTGAAGTCGGAAACGTGAGCGAGACGGTGCAGATTGTGGGGACCGCCCCGCTGCTCGAGACACAGTCCTCCGTTCTCGGCACCGTAATCGACGAGCAGCAGGTGGTGGACTTGCCCCTCAACGGGCGCAACTTCGTGCAGCTCGCCACGCTGGCGGCCGGCGTGTCGGGCGCCGGCACCGGCATGCGCGGCACGATCATGAGCGGCACCCGGCCCGACGACTTGCGGCCCGGCACCGAGCTGTTCGTGAACGGCAACAGAGAGAACTCGAATAACTATCTCTACGACGGCATCGACAACAACACGAGGCTGACGCTCGTGATCGTCATGCGCCCGAACGTCGAGGCAATTAAGGAATTCAAGGTTCAGACAAACCTTTACTCCGCCGAGCAGGGACGCAATCCCGGCGGCCAGATCAACGTCGTCACGAAGTCCGGAAGCAACGCTGTTCACGGCACGATCTACGGGTTCCTGCGCGACGACAAATTCGACGCGAACAACTTCTTCGCAAATCGGGGCGGGCAGGAGAAGCCGCCGTTCAGACAGACGCAGTTCGGCGGCGCTATCGGCGGTCCCATCAGCCGCAACCGGACCTTTTTCTTCGCCGACTACGATGGCTTCCGTCAGAACATCGGACGGGTGTTCGTCAATACGGTGCCGACGGCAAAAATGCGGCAGGGAGACTTCAGCGAGGTAGGAACCATCTACGATCCGTTAACGACGGTCGTAGCGGCGAACGGAACGGCCACTCGCCAGCCTTTCGCGAATAACGTGATTCCGAGAGATCGCTGGGACCCGGTCACGACGAAGCTCATCAACGCGTACCCTCAGCCCACCTCGCCTGGCCTGACGAACAACCTGGTGACCACGCCGACACGGACGCAGGACTGGAATCAGTTTGACGCGCGCATCGATCACGTGCAGAGCGAAAGGAACAACTTCCTCGGGCGATATTCGCGCTCCGAAACTGCCACCGTGAATCCATACACGTTTGAGCCTGTGCAGCTGGCTGGAGTGTCGAAGGCGGTGGGTCTCGGCGCAGAGGACACCTTCGCAGGTCCATCAGAATTGCTGGCGGAACACGCCGTTTTCGGCTGGGTGCACGTGCTCTCACCGAGCGTCGTACTGGACACGCGCGTGGGCTACAACCACTTCAACCTCGATTTTACGCAAGCGGATGTTTTGGAAGGCGATCAGCTGGGCGAGCAGCTCGGCGTGCCGAACGCGAATCAGCAAATCGGCCAGGATGGGATTCCGATCTTCACCCCGACGGGATATACCGGCATCGGGCACAGCCGATCGCTCCCCATCTTCCGCCACGAGCGCACCTTTCAATACGTCACGAATCTGACGTTTGCGCGCGACACGCATACCATTAAGACGGGTTTCGACATGCGCCGCCGGCACATGGGCGAGTTTCAGACCAATCGCGGCAATGGCCGCTTCAATTTCGCCTCGAACATCACGAACAATCCGGCGAACAACGCGGGCGGCCATGTGATGGCGGCGTTTCTGCTCGGCGCACCGAGCCTCATCGAGCAGGATTACCTGCTGGTTGACGCCGCCATTCGTTCAACTGAATACAGCGTCTACGTTTCCGACGACTGGCGGGCCACATCGAAGCTGACGCTGAACCTCGGTCTTCGCTACGAGCTCGATACACCTCCTACCGAAACATCGAATTCGTGGGCGAATTTCGATCCAGTTACCGCGACGGTGCTGATTGCCGGCCGCAACGGCGTAAGCGAGTCGGCGGGCGTGCTTATGTATAAGAAAATGTTCGCGCCTCGACTTGGCTTCGCCTACCAAATCGCGCAGAACACCGTCGTGCGCGGCGGCGCAGGCATCTTTTACAACACGGCCGGACACGGTGGCAACGCCCTGCGGCTGCAGCGCCACGTGCCTTTCGGCCCCATCTACAGCTTCAATCCAGGCTCGCAACTTGTCTCCAGACGCGTCAGCGATGGTTTCCCAACCATCCCACCGCTGGATCTCGCTCTGGCCGACAATCCCAGCGGAAGCGTGATCGGCGTCGATCCGAATTATCGCCCCGGCTACGCTCGGCAATTCAACCTCACCGTCGAGCACGAGCTGCCTTCGTCGCTGCTGTTGAAGACATCGTACGTCGCCAACATCGGACGGCATCTCGACACGACCTACAACCTCAACCAGGCGGTGCCCGGGTCTGGAGCCGTCAACAATCGACGTCCGTTCTTCGCCGTTCGTCCCGGGCTCGCGGATGTGACGTGGGCGGTCTCTGACGGCGAGGCGTCTTATCACGCGCTGCAGTTCAGCGCCGAAAAGCGGCTGACGCATGGTGTGAGCGGGCTCGTCTCCTATACATGGGCACACTCGATCGACACGGTGGGCCAGAGCTTTGGTGGCGGCGCGGACGGCCCGCTGCCGCAGGATCCCCGCAATCGAGGTGCAGCCGATCGAGGGCCTTCGCCGTTCGATATTCGTCATCGGCTGACGGCGGCGTGGAACTATTCCCTGCCCTTCGGCGATGGCCGACGGTGGCTGAACAGCGGTGGAGCAGCAGCGGCCATTCTGGGAGGATGGCAGGTCAACGGCGTCAACATCTTCCAGACCGGTCTGCCGTTCACGCCCACGCTCGGTGCGGCAACGGTCAACACCGGTACCGGCAGCCGGCCGGATCGTGTCGGCGACGGCACCCTGGCGGACCCAACCGTGGATCGGTGGTTCGACGTCACGGCGTTTACGACGCCGCCGCAGTTCACCTACGGCAATGCAGGGCGCAACATTCTCTACGGCCCCGGCCGCATCAACTTCGACTTTTCAATTTTCAAGCAGTTCCCGGTTCAGGACGGATTCAGCCTGCAGTTCCGGGCGGAGGTGTTCAACGTATTCAATACGGCGCAGTTCGACCTGCCCAACGCGACCATCGGCACAGGCGCCGCAGGAACGATCACGGGCATCGTCGGCACCCCGCGTCAGATTCAGTTCGGGCTGAAAGCGATCTTCTGACACGAACATACAAACAGGAGAACGGGAGATTAGGAGGTATTTTTCGAAACCTCCCGTTCTCCCGTTCTCCTGTTTTTGTTTCAACTAGTTCAGCAAATCGGATTCGTGATGTAAATTACACGAATCTGAAAGGAACTACGATGCGCAACGTGGTCTGCTTAGCCGTCGCGGCAATTTGCATCGCTCCCGTATTTGCCGCAGATCCGCCTGAGTTTCGCCTGTGGAAAGCCGAGGAGCTGAAGCGGCGCGATGTGGCGCTCTCGAAGAAAGTAGGCCCCGATCACTCTTCGCGCGAAACCCTCGCCGACTTCGGCCATCATCGCGTCAGATATCTGTATCGGGACGCCGACGGTTTTCCTGAGCAGCACGACAACATTGTCGATCTCGTGCTACGTGCAAAGCGGCGAAGGCACGCTGCAGCTCGGCGGCACGGTCGTCGACAAGAAGGCGACGGGAACGGCGGGCGAATGGGTGGGCTCCCGGCTCGACGGCGGCGAGCGGCACGCCCTCGGCACTGGGGATGTGATGCACATTCCGGCCGGGATTCCGCACGCATTTCTCGTGCAGAAGGGCAAACACATTACCTACGTGCTGGTGAAGTTTCCATCGAAGTGATCGGGCATCGTCGATCGTCCATCGTCTTGAGGTCAGCCATGGCGAACATCTGGATTAAGCGCGTTACCGGCGGAGTTTTGTGTGCGTTGACTGTGTGGTTCGTGATGAGCGAGCGCGGTGAGTTTCGGGTGTCCGCGGCTGGCTCGTGTGAGGGACTGATGTCGCTGGCGCTGCCCACGACGACGATCACGTCCGCGACAATCGAGCCATCTTCTGCCTCGACAGGGGTCAAACTCGCCCCGCCCAGCGGTGGCAGGGGTGTATCGATACCTGAGCACTGTCGAGTCGCGGCAACGCTCAGGCCGACCTCCGACTCCGAGATCAAGATGGAGCTCTGGCTGCCGGCAACAGGCTGGAATGGCAAATATCAGGCCGTCGGAAACGGCGCATTCAACGGCAACATCAACCATGGCCAGATGACTCCTGCCCTGGCACGCGGATATGCCGTGAGCTCCACAGACACCGGCCACACGGGCAACAATGCCAGCTTCGCCCTTGGTCATCCCGAGAAGCTTGTCGACTTCGGATGGCGCGCCATGCACGAAACAGCGGTGGCATCCAAGAAGATGATCGCGGCCTATTACGGCAACGATCCGAAGTTTTCGTATTTCAACGGTTGCTCTGCCGGCGGGCGGCAGGCGATGAAGGCGGCGCAGCGCTACCCTGCCGATTTCCACGGCATCATCGCCGGAGCGCCTGGGCTGGATTGGACCGGACGCGCGGCCCGGGCGGTGCAGATCGCCAAACACCTCGAGCAGAACAAAGCTGGCCAATTAGGCGACGCCGAGCGGCAGCTCCTTCATAACGCCGCCGTAGAGTCGTGCGATCTGATCGACGGCGTCAAAGACGGCGTGATTGAAAATCCGAAGCGCTGCAAGTTCGATCCCGGCGTGCTTGTGTGCAAGGGCGCGGGCGAAGAGAGGTGTTTGACCGCGGCGCAGATCGAGACCGCGCGGATGATTTACGCCCCCGCTACAAACCCGAAGACCAAACGCGCGATCAACGGGCTCGAGCCTGGCAGCGAGCTCGGCTGGACCGATCTGGGATGGACCGCCTCGGCGCGTGCGACCGGTCTCGAGCAATTTCGTTTCCTCGTTTTCGGCGATCCGGCATGGACCATTCAGAAGTTCAATTTCGATTCCGACATCGTCCTTGCTGAAGAACGCGACAACAACACGGTCAATGCGCTCGACCCGAACCTGAAGCCATTCATCAGCGGCGGCGGCAAGTTGATTCAGTATCACGGATGGATCGATCCGCAAATCGCACCGGCAGGGACCACGCAGTACTACGATCGCGTGGCGGCGGCGCTCGGCGGCAGAGACAGGATCGACAGTTCCTATCGCTTGTTCATGGCGCCCGGCATGGGACACTGCAGCGGCGGCGAGGGGCCGAACACCTTCGACATGCTCACGGCTCTCGAGCGATGGGTCGAAGGCGGCATTGCGCCCGACCAGATCGTCGCGACGATTACCCGGCCCGCGGCGAATCTGGACAGGTCGCGTCCGCTCTGTCCCTATCCGCAAGTCGCTGTCTACAGCGGCACCGGCAGCACGGATGATGCGCGGAACTTCGCATGTCGTATAGCACCTGGCCGGTAGCCAGTTGCCAGTAGCCGGTCGCAGAAACAAAATGCGTACTTCCGTACTAGCACGTTCGCTCTTGCTGATGCTGGCGCTCTTCGCTGTCTCTGCGGTGATGGCGCAGGACGTCAAGCCGACTCCGGAGGTCCGCAAGGTTCTCGCGCCTTCCGGCAAACTCCGTGTCGGTCTGTATCTCGGCAATCCCTCTTCTCTGTTGAAGGAACCCGTGTCCGGGCAGGGCACTGGTGTCGGATTTGAACTCGGCCAGGAGTTCGCGCGGTGGCTTGGCGTGCCCTTCGAGCCGGTGATTTATCCGAACAACGGTGCGGTGCTCGAAGGGATGCGAGCCGGGCACGTGGACGTCGTCTTCACGAATGCCACTCCCGCGCGGGCGAAAGAGATCGACTTCACGCCGCCATATCTCGAGGTTGAAGCCGGTTACCTCGTGCCGCCTGCGTCTCCCATCGCGACGCTGGCAGACGTCGACAAGCAGGGCGTTCGGATCGGCGTGATGGAAGGGAGCACAACTTCCACAGCACTCCCCGGGTTGCTGAAAAGCGCGACGGTGGTCCGTGTTCCGACCATCGAACGCGTCAACGCGATGCTGAAGGATCGAACGCTCGACGCATTCGCGACGAACAAATCCATCCTGTTCGAGATTTCGGACGGCCTGCCCGGCTCCAAGGTCCTCGACGGCCGCTATGGCCTCGAGCAGCTCGCGCTGGGAATTCCCAAAGGACGCGAATCAGGCCTGCCTTACGCCCGCAGCTTCGTCGCCGCGGCCGTGTCGAGCGGGCTCGTGAAAGCCGCGATCGCACGAGCGGGCCTTCGCGGAACACTCCAGTAATCCTCGCGTGCCTTAAATTCCAACAGGAGATCAGGAGTTTAGAAGCTGTTTTACAACCTCCTCGCGGCAGACCTCGACAGGCCCGGGTGGCCTCCGGCTTAAGCCGGACACGACGTTGACAGATTGCGGAGGGCCGCCGCGCGATGCGGCCGGTGGATCCGTCTGCAAGGCAGCCGTATCTTGTGCAGCGGTCGTTGACCGGAGCGCGAGAGCGGTGGGCGACACCACCGACGCGATCGACGCAACTACGACCGTAGGCATCTGCCGAGATGCGAGAGGCGGTGGCGGTTGGTGAAATCGCGCGCGAGGTGGCTCCGCTGCCGGCAGACGGATGCACCGGTCGCGTTGGTGGCGGCAACGGCTAGTGCGCCGTCCCGCATCGCCGGACACTAATCGCCTGTTAAGAAGAACGTCGGCTAAAGCCGCGCCTTCGTGGCTTCGTGGCTTCGTGGTTACTTCTTCTCCAGCACGCGCACTTCGAACATCTGCCGCGTGCCGTCCTTGGCCAGCGCCGGGAACGCAAAGCGGTTCCCTTCGTGGTTCCAGCAGGGCGCTGGATCAATGCGCAGGTCGCCGCCGGTGTAACCCGCCCGGCTGAACTCTTCGGTCTTGAAGTACGACCGATCGGAACGGCGCAGCAAGGTGTAGTGCATCGTCGCACCGGTTGGCGCACCGTTGACAATCCACCGGCCGTCGCGTGAGAGCGCCGTGTCCCCTTCGGGGTCGCGGAAAATCTCGGGGCCGCCGATCGTCTCGACGATCTCCTGCTTCAACGTGTCGTACAGGACCAGTTTGTCGTCGACGCGTCCAATCATCCGCGATTTGAAATCCCATTCCGGGTGCCCGCCGATGAAGATGCGCTGCTCTACCAGTTCCGTCCCGTCGGGCCGCACGGTCATGGGCACGTTCACGCGCCGCTTGGGATCGTTGAAGTCGGCGCGCACGAAAAAGAAGATACGGTCGCCCTCGCGGTTCCAGAGCGTGTGGTTCAGGAACAACGCCCTGTCATCGATTTCTGGATGTTTGGCGATGAGCGCATCGCGCATCTGCCGGAACGACACGATCAGCTTCCGCTGGCCGCTCTTCACATCGACCACAAAAAGCCCGTCGTCCTGCGGGTGGTTGACGCCTTCGGTCCAATCCCACGCACCGGGATAGCCGGTCACGGGACGCAGTCGCGCCATGCGCGCGTAATTGATGGCCGCGAACGCTCCGCCGTCCTGCTTGACGCCACCGTTGGCCGCCGGCCCCGCATCGAAGCGGAACTCCTTCACGCGCTTCCGATCGACGATGTCGAACAGCGCTGTGAAGACTTTGCCCGTCTTGGGATCTCGGTCGTTGAAGAAAAACTGCCGGGAGGGCTGCTCCGGATTCCAGTAGATCATCGCGCCCTGCTGCGGATTCCAGCCGCGCGTCTCGTCTACCTTCATCTCGGCGTAGTTCCTGGCGGCGTCCAACAGGACGATGTCGGCAGCGTCCTGGGCACCTGGCATCCGGTCCTGGAAGGTGGTGCGCAACGCAACGAGATATTTCCCGTCAGCGCTGTACGGGGAATTCCGGACGTGACCGATGTACCCGTAAAAATGATGCGCCGGCCCGGAGGTGAGCTGCCGGACTTCGTAGGACGCTGGCGCCTGCGAAGAGCCGGCGGTCCAACTGAGAACCCAACACGCCGCGGCGAATGCGGCCGCGGTCGATAGTTTCGACTTGTTCATAAACCGAGCGTACTCGAAAAATAGAATTGCCAGATTGGAAGATAGGTAGATTCGCAGATTTAATCCACCAATCTACGAATCTACCAATACTGGATCAGTACTAGCTTAGGGCAGTCTCAGCACCTGACCGGGCTTGATTTTGTCAGGATCGGTCAATTGATCTTTGTTGAGCTCGAAAATCTTCATGTAAGCGCCCGCGCTGCCGAGGTGTTCCTTCGCGATGTGACTCAGCGTGTCACCCGCCTTCACGGTATAGGTCTTGCCCGCCGCGGCCGGTGCCGGCGTCGGGCTGGCAGGGGCAGCGCTGGGACCACCTGTCACGCGGATATCCGCGACGACGTCGTTCTGCCAGGTCGGGATCGTTTTGATGGCATTCCAGATTTCGTTCTTCTGATCTTCGGTGGCAACGGTGCCTTTGAAATGCAGCTTCCCGTCACGCTCCTCGGCATTTCCCTGGAACTTTCCCTTGGCAGTCTGAATAGCGTAGGCGTATGTGTCTCTCAAACCCATGATTTCCTCCACGCAGAAAATGCGCGCTCGTTAGTCGTCAATCACGAACGTCACCATCATGTTCACCTGATACTCGCTGATCCGTCCCTCCTCCCACCGCACCTGCTGCTCCTTGATCCAGGCGCTGCGGATGTGCCGCAAGGTTTTGCTCGCGCGCGCGAGACCCTGCTGAATCGCATCCTCGAAACTCTTGGTGGATGTGGCACTTATTTCGCTCACCTTTGCTACTGACATCCGCACCTCCCTTAAATTCGACTCTATATCATTCCGGCCGCCGTCTTGCGCAAATTCCGGTTGGGCAAATGTGATGCGACCGTTGCATCGCCGACAAACGCAACGCGTCCACGGTCACGACGCGACTAAATACGCATGAGGATTCCCGTCGCACTCAGTCCGGTCGCGCCTTTGAGGGCGTCAACATACACACCGACCTGCGCGAGATACGACGAAGTACGGCGGGACTCCTCATCTGTCTTGAAATCGACGACAGTCCAGGTATCCCCTTCTCTGAACGCAAGATCGACGATACCTTCGACGACGAGTCCATCCGGTGCGCGCCAGGTGATCGGCACTTCACGCCTGCAACGATGCTGCTCGTTCGCGCGCCGCGCGCGCTCCAGCAAAGGATGTGCAAGAACGTCGTCGATCACCTGCGCGGCGAATGCGACTTCGGCATCGGTAGCGTCGAGCGATCGTGAGTGAGACGCGACAAGCCTTTCGATGACGGCCGGCTCCGCATCGAGCGGCACGGTTGCCAGCGTGGCGTGGACCAGTGCGCCGAATCGGACTCCGGTCGCGCGGCCTTCGTGCCTCGGCATCTCGATCAATTCCACGCCGACCGATCGGTCGTCTGTCGCCTCTCTACCTGCAGCCCACGCAGTCGCGGGCTGCGCCCTCATGGACGGCGACGCAGCGGTTTCAACGGCTGCATTTCTCGCGTTTCGCCAGGACTCGTAGGCATGAAGCCCTTCGTCGACGAGCGCTTTTGGCACGTCTTTGACGATGAGCTCGGAGCGCCTGATGCCGAGGGGTGGCTCCGCGCCGAACTCGAAGCGATGCGGTTCTTCCCAGACGACTGAATAGTTGCCGAACGCATGCAGGCCGGGCGCCACCGTGGTAGGCAAAGCCGGATCGCCGTTCGGCCGCGTCAGCACCGAATCTTTCGACGTGAACTCGGGGCACCCCTCCGCACGTGCGGCCTGGCGCCGCTTCTCGATCGGAGGGTAAATGGCACGGTTCAACGGCTCGATCCAGCCATCGCGCTCCTGATCGCCGACCGCGGGAATCACGAGAAGATCGCGCGCGCGGGTCGCGGCGACGTACGCCAGCCGCACGCCTTCAGCTGCGTCGCGCGCCAGCTCATCGGCCTCGTGTTCGATCAGATCGAACGGCGAACAGCCCGCCAGCCGGACGGCACATGTTCCGCTCGCCGGATCCAGATACCGGCTCGCGGCCGACGGCTGCAGCTTTGCCGTAGTGTCGGCGAGGATCACGACGGGGAACTCGAGCCCTTTCGCCTTGTGGACGGTCATCAGCCGCACGCCGTCGCTCCCCTCTTCCAGAATCGGGGCCTCGCCGGCCTGACCGTCTTCTGCCTGCTCCCGCAGCTCTTCGATGAAGCCGCGAAACGAGATGCCCCCGTCGGCTTCGTAGCGCCGCGCGAGCTCCGCCACGTGGAGGACATTTGCGAGCACCTGCTCGCCGCCGTGCTCGAGCGCAAACCGCACGTGCACGCGGGTTGCCTCCAGGAGCTTCGAGATGGTGGAGGCAACCGGAATGTGATTGCGCGAACGATGCAGCGCCTTCAGCAGCGCGAGAGCATCATCGATCGGCGGTCGCTTGACCGATCGTCCATCGTCTATCGTCGGGGTGCGAAACGGATGGAAGCTGCCGACGCGGTGGCGATATTCGAGCAGCTCTTCGTCCCCTATCGCGAACAAGCTTCCTCTCAACGCCGCAAATACCGACAGCTCGTCGTCCGGCCATTCGATTGCGTTCAGCGCGGCGCGCAGCGTCTCGATCTCCGCGCGGTTGTGAAACGACCGTCCGCCGACGAGCAGATGCGGAATGCCACGGGCTTCGAGCGCGCGCACATACGGTCGCGTCATGTCCTGGCCGTAGCTGACGAATCTCCGGAACAAGAGACAGATATGACGAGCCTGAATGCGTACCAGATGCTCGTGTTCGCCCGGCTGGAAGCCCCGCGCCATGGTTGCATCCGCCATCGCTGACGGCCGCTCCGACACTTTCCAGCCGCTCTCGTTGATGAGCCAGTCGACGTACGCCCCCACCGCATCGGGCAGCGACGCTTCGATCGCGATGTTCGAGATTCGCTGCGAGCCATAAGGTGCCGGCACAGGCAGGACGACGACCGACGGCTGGTCCGGCGCCTCCGGGCGGACTGGTTCGAGGGCGACATAGCCCGGATTCTCCGGATTCGCGCCGATGCCCATCACAGGTTCGAACGCCGCATTGATCGCGCGTTGGATATTCGGCCGCGCGCGGAAGCTGGCGCTGAGCGTGACGCGCCTGGCTTGGGCCGATTCGAGCCGGCTGTAGACGTCGCGATACGTGCCGACGTCGGCCCGGCGGAAGCGGTAGATCGACTGTTTGGGATCGCCAACGAGGAACAGTTTGCCCGGCGACGGATGCGCGTTGTGCCAGTCGCTGACCGAGGGGTCGTCCGACGCAAGCAGCATGAGGATCTCGGCCTGCAGCGGATCGGTATCCTGAAACTCGTCCACGAACAGCCGCTTGAAGCGATCTTGAAAGCTGCGGCGCACACCGTGGTCGTCTTTCACCAGGTTCCGCGTCTTGAGCAGCAGGTCGAGGAAATCGAGCGCACCGGCTTTGGCCTTTTCCGCCTCATAGCGGCTGGCGCACGCGCGCAGTTCCCGGCACAGCAGGGCGGCGAGATCGGCGTTGGCGTCTGCTTCGAATCGCGCAAGCTCGGACTGCAGCTGCTCGCGCGCACGCGCGACGTCTTCGCGGGGCACCCCCGCCTTGTAGACTTTGCCGCTTCCTTTGCGGGCTCGCTGGAACTGGCGATTCCGGCCCAGATCGATGAGCGCAGCTTCGAGCCGGATGTCGTCTCTCTCCATGACCGCTTCAGTACGCTCGATCTCGTCGCTCAGCTGCCGCGCGGCTTGCGTGTCGAAATGAAAATTGTCGTACCGCGAGTCAGGGTCCCTCGATATCGCTGCAAAGCTGTGCAGCTCGTCAACCAGCGCACCCACGCGCGCGCGCCGATCGAACGGCCTCTGTTGCCAGTCGGCCTTGAAGTCGCGCCACTGAATCAGCTCCCAGCCGGCATTCCGCAGCCGATCGACAGGACCCTCTTCCCTGTCGGCCGCCGCGCCGAACCCGGAGAACACGGGCCGCCGCAGCGAGCGCTGAACGGCTTCGGATGGATCGGTGAGCTGCTTCTGAAACCATTCGTTGAAGGCGGTGTCGTACAGATTTCGTGACTGCGCTTCGGTCATCACCGAAAACAACGGATCGATGCCGGCTTCGACCGGCCGCTCGCGCAACAGATCGGCGCAGAACCCGTGTATCGTGCTGATTTGCGCTTCTTCGAGCTGCCTGACGGCGTTGTCCAGGCAACGGCGCTCAGCCGAATCGGCTGCGGCTTTCGAGCGCGAATCTTCGAGCTTCTCGCGCAGGCGCAGCTTCAACTCACCGGCAGCTTTCTCGGTGAACGTTACGCAGGCGATCTCGGAAACATCCGCCCGGCCGGTTTCGATCACCCGCACGATTCGACGTACGAGCTCCGTCGTCTTACCAGTGCCTGCCGCGGCCTCGACAATCAAGGTCGAATCGAGATCGTCTTTAATCAGATCCCTCTCGAGCTGGTCAGCAAGCTTCTTCATGGCCGGCCCCGCAACTCAATCAAATCGGCGATTTCCTTTTTTGATTTCCGATTGGCCCGGCGTTCCTGCTCCGGCCCACAAACCGGTAGGAAGTCGCACCACTGACAAACGTGTTCGTTGGGCGCGGGGGGCAACATCCCCGACTCGATTGCCCGGTCGACGATCTCGAGCACCTCGACACCCATCCGCCGCGTGCGCTCGTTGATGGGAACGGAGTGCTCCGTAAAACCTCCGGCCGTCGTGCAATACGAAAAGCGCGCGCTGTCGACGCTGAACCCCTTCGCTTCTTCGACGGCGAGACTGTAAATCACCGGCTGCAGCTGCGCTCCGGCGCCGACGATCGAGTTCTTCTTGGAACGGTTTTTCGACGTCTTGTGGTCCGTGACGCGCAATATCCGTGTCCCTGGCTTCTTCTCGACCAGGTCGATCGATCCCCGCAACATGAACCGTCCGCCAATCGTGACGGGATCAGGAAGGCTTTCGGGATCATGGCCGGGCTGTCCGGGCAGGCCGAACGCAAATTCGAAGAGCCAGGGCTCCCAATCGGGATCTTTTGCCACGCGGTCCACCCACACTCGAAGATCGGCGCGGATGGCCGCCACTTCGTCGTGCCACACGCGGTCGATCGCCGGCGCAAGACGCTCGTAATAGTCCGCCGCAATGCGCGACAAGGTGGCGTCGAGCGTCGCGAGCACGGCGGTCGTGTGTTCGGGATCGATAGAGATCTTCGCCTGCTGCAGCGCGCGAAAGAACTCTGCCTGCACCTGATGAAACAAGCTCCCCTTCGTGAGCGGATCCATGCGCTGCAGCGGCTCGGGCTCGTCGAGCGGAGCGAGCCGGTACGCAGCCGAAAGAAAAAACTGATATGGACACGCAGCGTACTTCTGAAGCGCCGACACCGAATAGGGACGCTTGTCGAGGCGCTGAGCGGCTAAAAACTCCCGTGTTGTGTCCGTGACCCGCACGAGGCCGTCGAACTGCGTCCAGCGCTTTTCCGCACGCGCCCAGCGCTCGGTGACCGAACGGCGCAGGCAGTCGTTGAGGGTGAGAATGTAGCGCGCGCGTCCCTTCATGTCGTCACCGCTCAGCATGAGGCGCCTGAGCACCGACAGGTCGTGTTCGAGATCGTCGATGGCATCGGCGGCGTCTTCTGGCGCGGGCCACGCGAGGTTCGCGCGCGACTCCTGCGCCGCCATCCGTTCGAGACGCTGGTGGTCGGGCACGCGGCCGGTGACGGCACGCATGATCTCCAGCGCATAAAAAGACGGGACGCGCGCCCGAGCTTCGGAGGTTTCGATGCGCGGGAAGGACACGTACAGCCGCGTCTCCGCTGCACCAATCGCCAGGCGCAACAGCAGACGTTCGAGGTCGGCGCGATCGGGTTGGCGGGAAAGGGTGGGGCCGCGCAGGTCGTCGAGCAACAGCGGGTCTTCGCGAAGCTTCTGGGGAAACAGGCGCTCGGCCAGTCCCGGAACGAATACGACCTTGAACGAACGGCCGCGCGCCTGATGTGGACTGCCGACGAACACGCGGCCGTATCGATTTGCCGGCGGGTCCACTTCGAGGGACCGCAGGCGATCCGCGAGCACGTCGCGCACTTCAGTGAGCGGCACAGGGCCGATGCTTCCCATCGGCCGCAGATCGGCGAGGACGCGGAGCACGTCTTCCGGGCGCTTCAAGACGCGCGGGGCGAATCCCTCGAGGCGCTGGATCCAGTCTCCCCATGTCGCTTCGGCTGGCCAGGCGGAGATCATCTCGACCAGCGGCAGCGCAAACCCACGCAGGTGCTCGAGATTCTGCAGGTCGCGCTCGATACGCGGAATGCGTGACGAGTCGGGCTCGTCGGCCAGCAGCTCGCGAAGCTGCAAGCGGGTACTGCTCAGCCAGGCCGTTGAGCCGCCTCGACCAGCGCTCGCTGCCGCCGATCACGGCGGACTCGACCAGCAGGCTCTCCCACTTCCATGGTGCGGAAATGGATCGGCCATCGTCCATCGGCGATCGGCCACCGTCCGGCGTCAAAGCCGTGGCGAATAGCTCGTCCTGCGGCGCAACCCAGTGCCCCTCACCCCTTGCCCCTTGCCCCTCACCCCTTGCCCCTTGCCCCTCACCCCTTGCCCCTTGCCCCTTCTTGTTACTGGCTTCCGAGGGCACCTGTCCCAGAGACAGATATTCCGCGAAGCGTTTGGCCGAGAGGCCTTCCACCGCGCAGCTCAACATGGCGAGGAACGCTCGGCCGGCTGGATGAGGGCGCCGCAGCCCTCTGTCGAAATACGCCGGAATGGTCGCGCGATCGAGCGCGTGCTCCAGCACGCCCACGTATTGCTGCGGCGACCGGACGAGGATCGCCATCTCGTCGAGCCGCACGCCGCGCGCGGCCTCTTTCAACAGCCGCCGCGCGATCTCGACGCACTCCCGTCCCTCTCCCGGCGCGGAAAACCACACGAGCTCTCCCGTCTGGTCACGCTCCGGCGGAGCGGCGCTCGAGAACAGATAGCTCGACAGCCGCACGAGATCGGAGTTTCCATCCGGCGAAATCGACTCGATTTCGACGTGCCGCTTCCCCAACCGTGAGACTGTTCGCGCATCACCATCAGGAATCGTGATGAGCGCGTGCGAAGCCGCGCTCACGAGCGCCCACAAGAAATTCGCCTCGGCTTCGGATTCGAAGGGCACGTCGAGGAGCAGGACAGGGACGCCAAGGGGAATAGGGGTAAGGGGTGAAGGGTGAGGGGTAAGAGCGCGAACAGCCGCGGCAAACAGCGCCGCGCGATCGCTCGTGCCCGCCTCTTCCATCAGCGTGTCCACCCGATCGAGCAATTCAGCGAGATCGGGACCGCTGCGTTTCAATCCCGCAAGCGTGCCGCTGGCAATACCTGCCAGACGCAGTTCCTGCAGCGTTCGTGCAAGCGCTTTGGGAAACCCCGGGGTGCGGGAGACGGGCGCGAAATATTCGAGCGCGGCATCGTTCGCGGCCTCGAACGCCGCGCGAGCGGCGACCGCTTCGTGTCCCAGGCCCGATGCGGGCGCATCGCCTCGTGCCGCAAGATCGGCGGCGGCCAGGCGCGCGGCACATTGGGTGAAAGACAGCCGATGAAGGCCGAACGTCGCGCCCCGTTCAACCGCAATCGACCGCGCGAAGTCATCGACCGCTCCGCGTGAGGCGCCAAGCAGGAGCACTTCATCGCCGGGCGCAAATTGATCGATGAAGTTGCGGGCTTCACGCAGACGGGAAAAGGCCGACGAGGATTGAACAGCACGCAGGCGTGTCATTGCATCTCCATCCCGGACTCAATGCCGGAACAATCGGGTACGGTGGCGCGCCGCCACCGGAAAAAACTGAGTCTAGCACGGCCTGAAATACAAACAGGAGATCCGAAGATCAGGTCCTGTTTATTTTTTGACAAGCTTGCGGACATTGGCGCCGTTCACTTCGCCAATATAGATCGCGTCCTTGGAATCGACGGTAACCGCTGTCGCGTTCTTGAGTCCTTCGATTCGCTCCAGAATTTTCCCGTCCTTGGTGCTCATGATGAACAGACAGTTCGCCTCAGTGCCGTCGACGACGTAGAGGCGGTCGTCTTTGACGAATACGCCCCACGGCGTGCCGAGGTGGGTCCATTCGTTGAGGAACTTCCCGGACTGATCGAATACCTGCACACGCTTGTTGCGCCTGTCGCCCACATAAAGATGCCCGCGCTCATCGATGGCGATGCTGTGCGGCTCGTCGAACTGCCCCGGCGCCTTGCCGAGCCCGCCCCACCAGCTCACGAACTTGCCGTCTTTCGAATATTTCACGATGCGCGTGTTGGTGCTCTCTCCGTCGGCGATGAAGATGTCGCCGTTCCTGGCGATCACGAGATCGGCGACCCCGTTGAAGGCATCACGCGACTCGTTGTCGCCGACCACACCTTTGCGGCCGAGGGTCATCAGCAGCTTGCCTTCTGGGCTGAACTTGAAGACCTGATGGTCGCCGCGATCGGTGACCCACACGTTCCCGTCGCGATCGGTCCTCAGGAAATGCGTCGTCTTGAACAATCCCTGGCCCCATGCGCGCAGGAACTTGCCGTTCCGATCGAACGCCATGATCGGCATCGCTTCGTTGCGATGGAACACGTAGATGTTGCCGCGCGCGTCGATGTCGACGCCGGTCGCGGGGCTCCAGGCCGAAACCCCGTCGGGAAATTGCGCCCAGTTCTCGACGACTTCGTAGGAACTCTGCGCCGCTGCCGCACCGGAGACAGCGAGGATGATGGCAATCGCAAACAGTACATGCTTCATATGAGCCTTTCAACGCATTCAGCGATCTAACGTCGGTGCGCGAATCCTATCAGAAGGGGAAATGCCATCGTCACAGCAAATTCGTACTGCAGTTAATGCGCTGACACCTCGCTTCTATAGGCTCCGGTCTGCCCAACGACGTGCGGAGCGCACGAGCCGCTGCGGTCCGATCTCTCTTGCCAAGGAGTGTGGAGTCATGACCGAAGTCACCAAATCGAGCAGACGAACGTTTTTCCGCCGGACGACCGCCGGCGCCGCGGGCGCGATGTGGATCAGCTCGCTGCAGGAATTCGGCGCACGCAAGCTTCAAGCGGCAGGCGCCGTCCTTCATTGAAGGCCCGTACGGCCCCGTCGCTCCGGTTACCTGACGAAACTACCGGACTCGACCTTACTCCAACTGCCCGACGGATTTCGCTACATGTCCTATAGCTGGACCGGCGACACCATGATCGATGGCGTGAAGATGCCCTTCTCTGCACGACGGCATGGCTGTCGTTGACGAGTGGTTCGGTCAGCCGCAGCCCGCCTCAGATCCCAGCAAGCTGCTCGCGGACCCTGGAACGGCGCGAGCGCCGACGAAGCGGGCAAACTCATTCTCGTCCGCAATCACGAACCGGCGCACCGGCACGCCGTACTCTTGCGAAGCCGGATATCACCTATGCAGGCGATGGCGCCGGCGGCACCACCAACCTCATGTTCGACGCCGCAGGCCGGAAAATGGATCGCCGCGTGGTCATCGCTGGCCGGCACGGTGAGGAACTGCGCTGGAGCGCTCACTCCGTGGGGAACATGGATTACCTGCGAGGAAACAACATCGCGGGTCACGGGTGGAGCTTCGAAGTTGGACCGATCGTCGGCAGTCCTGAACCATCGTCAGCATGGGCCGCTTCTCGCACGAGGCGGGCATGGTCGATCCCGCTGACAGGATATGTATATGAGACTGAAGATTCGGATGCGTGCGGGTTCTACAAGTTCGTGCCGCTATCGCCGCGCACGCCTTCGTGCTGGGCGGACGTTTGTTCATGCTGAAGGTCAAGAACGCTAACAACGCCGACCTCGGCGTGACACTATCCGGTCGGCACGTCGTGGCCGGTCGAATGGGTTCGCATTGACGATCCGACGGCTGCACTGACCTCGTGCTATCAGCAGGGAGCCGCCAAGGGTGGCGCCACGTTCCGCAGACTCGAAGGCGCCTGGTGGGGCGGAAACAAAGGCTTCTTCCTCTCGACCAACGGCGGCGCCTCGGTGGTCCCGGGATCCCCGGCGAACGTCGGCGAAGGTCAGGTCTTCATGTACGACCCGGTCCGCGAGCGGCTGACGCTGATCTATGAGTCACCGGACGCAGAGTCGCTCGAAAATCCCGACAACATGACGGTCACGCCGCGCGGCGGTCTGCTGTTCTGCGAAGACAACGCCGGCATCAACGCCGTGAATGCGGAGCGGCTTGTTGGTTTGAACAACCTGGGTCAGACGTTCGTGTTCGGCATCAACAACATCAACTTCACCGAACCTGGCTATGGGAACCCGCCCAACACCACAATCCAGCCACTCGATTTCCGCACCAACGAATGGGCGGGCGCGTGCTACAGCCCCGACGGCAAGTGGCTGTTCGTGAACATCCAGACTCCTGGAGTGACGTTCGCGATCACCGGTCCATGGGAAAAGGGTCCGCTTTAGAAATACGCGGAGTTCAACGGGGGTCGGGCAGGCCGGCCTCCGTTGTTACACCCGCCCCGCACGAACACGTTCGGGCGTAAACGGTACCTGCCGAATCCTCATGCCGGTCGCGTCGAAAATCGCATTTCCGATTGCTGCCGCCGTCACGGTGATCGACGTCTCTCCTGCCCCACTCGCCTCGGCCTCCATCGTGTTGATGAGCACGGTCTGGAGCTTTGGAATTTTGAACCCGACGGGCATCGTCCGGTATGTGCGCCAGTCCACCGACGTCACTTTCTCGTCGTCCCATGTCACTTCTTCGAACAGCGCGCGGCTCAGTCCGTGCAGTGCGCCTCCTTCGGCCTGATTGCGCAAGCCATCCGGGTTCGAGATGGGTCCGGAATCGAGAGCCATCGCCAGCCGCGTGACATCAACGGCGCCGGTGTCGAGGTTCACAGCTACTTCCGCGACCATCGCGCAGTAACCGTTGTCGCCTTCGTAGAGCACGCAAGCGATGCCGCGGCCAGACACGATTCCCTTCTGGGTTTGCGACGCGGAATCGGGCATTGGCGACGGGCGCGGTTGCCAGTTCGCCGCCTGCGCCGCCTCCTGCACGACGCGCTTCAACCTCGGATCTTTGAGATGTCGCAGCCGGAATTCCACCGGATCCGCCTTTGCCGCCGCCGCGAGCTCGTCCATCATGCACTCGTGCGCGAACGTGTTCTGGAGACGGTTCGGTGAGCGCAGCGGACCGGTCCAGAACGGCGACTCGACCACGCGCGAGAGGCACCGCTCTGATGTCACCGTCCCGGTTCCGCCGGCCGCGCCGCCGACAGTGCCGGTCACGTACGACGGGACGACGTTGGATCCGTTGGCGAGAGGACCTGTTGGCGCGGGTGCCGGCGATCGCGGCGCAAACGGCGCGGGCGGGAACCCGGCGAGATAACCCGTCACCTGATTGCCGGGCTGGGTATGGCCAGGGCGTCCGCCGCGCAATGGCGACCACGCCTCGTAATCCCACGCGACGATGTTGCCCTTTGCGTCGAGACCGGCACGCTGATCGACCACGAACGCGAGGCCGAAGTTTTCGTGCACCATCTCGTCTTTGCGCGAGAGCTGAGACGCGCACCGGACGGCCGACTGCCTGCGACATCAACGCCGCGTCGTACGACACCGTGTCGGCACCGTTGATGCCGTAACAACCTGAGCCGCGCGAGTAGATCACCTTGACCTGTTCGGGCTTCATGCCGAGGACCATCGCGCAGCTGTCGCGTTGCGGATAAACACCTTGGGTCGGCGACCAGATGGTGGCGCTGTCGGACCTCACGTCCGCGACGGCGCATGATGCACCGATTGATCCGTGCATGTGATACGGATGCAGATAGGTCGAGCGCACGACCTGTGCGGCCGACGCGAGCTTCGCATCCACGTCTTTCGAATCGACGAGCAGCGTGTCGCGGCTTGGTAGCGTGCGCATGTGATCGTAAAAGCCTGCCTGAGCCGGGAGCTTCGGACCGGGCTTCCACGTGACCTTGAGCTGATTGGCGCCCTGCACTGCCTGCCACTGCTTCTCGAACACGACGCCGACAAAATCTTTCTTGACGACCGTCTTGATGAAGCCGGGCAGGCTGCTGACGGAGCTCTCGTCAACCGCAGCGACCGTCGCGCCAACGGTGGGCGGCCGAACGACGCGGCCGTGCACCATGCCGGGGACGCGCACGTTGTGCACGAACTCGAAACGGCCCGTCACCATCTCGGGCATGTCCAGGCGCTTGACCGGCTGGCCGAGCACGGTCCACTCGCGCGGCGGTTTGCGCTTGGCGGCGGTGTTCAGCTGCAGGTTGAATTTTCTCCCGCCTATCAGCTCGCCGTAGGTAATCGTTCTCGAGCTGTGGTGCACCACGCCGTTTCCGGCGGTCAGCCGCTCGACCGAAACGCCCCATTGCGTCGATGCCATCTGCAGCAGCGCCTCTCGGGCTGTCGCGCATGCGAGGGCAAGGTTCGAGTGATTGAAATTCTGCGGATGTGACTGCGCGCCCGACGTCACCCCCTGATCGGGCGTGGTTCCCGTCACGCATTGAATCAGCTTCACGCGGCTGACTTCCACGCACAGCTCTTCGGCAACGAGCTGTGTTTGCGCGGTGAACAGCCCCTGCCCCATCTCGCACTTCCCCGTGTACGCGGTCACCGTGCCATCAGCGGCGATCGACAGCCATCCATCGAGCTCTTTGGGAGGGTTTCCGACGAGCGTCGCCACCGCCTGCCCGAACACGTCGTCCGGCGCGAGCGCGAACGATACGACGAGAGCGCCACCGCTCTTCAACAGAGCGCGTCGTGAGGTGGTCATGCGCCCCTCCCGTCTGAGTATCTCTTGATCGCGGCGATCATCCGCCCGTGTCCGAAGCAGCGGCACAACACACCCGACATCGCCTGTTGAATCTGCTCGTCCGTCGGTTTTGGCGTCCGATCCACCAGCGCCTTGGCCGTGAGGATGACACCGCTCAGACAGAAGCCGCATTGGGCGGCCTGCTCGTCGATGAATGCCTGCTGAATGGGATGCGGTTTCTCAGGAGTACCCAGGCCATCGAGCGTCGTCACTTCGCCGTCGGCGACCGCCTTCAGCGGCGTGACGCACGATCGAATCGCCTGCCCCTTGACGATGACCGTGCAGGCGCCGCACTGGCCGAGGCCGCACCCGAATTTCGGGCCGTTGAGCGCAAGCTCGTCGGCGAGCACATACAGAAGCGGCGTCGACGGATCGACGTCAACCGTCTGGCGCCGGCCGTTGACAGTCAGGCTTGTAGGCATGCGGAAGAAGGTAGCATGGGTGCTAGCTACTGGCTACTGGCGAGCAAACATGGGCGTAGTCCTCACCCCTATCGTCACGAAGAATGCGATATCGCTGTCTCAGCTGCACGGACGGACGCTCGCCGTCGATGGCAACGGCGAGCTCTATCAGTTTCTCGCGCTCATTCGCCTTCGCGACGGAACGCCGCTGCAGGATTCCAAAGGACGCATTACATCGCACTTGTCGGGATTGTTCTACCGCACGACGCGGTTGATGGCCGAACACGGGCTGAAGCTGGTGTTCGTCTTCGATGGCGCCCCTCCCGTGCGCAAGGCGGAAGAAATCGCGAGGCGCCGCGCCATCAAGAAGAAATACGAAGAGGATCGCGACTCGGCCCTGGCGCGCGGCGATCTCGCCGAAGCGTATTCCAAAGCCACGATGACGTCGCGTCTGACGCGCGACATGGTCGGCGAAGCCCGCGAGTTGCTTCGCCTCATGGGGATTCCGACAGTGCAGGCTCCATCGGAGGGAGAGGCGCAAGCCGCACATATGGCTGCCATCTCATCGGAGATATGGGCCTCGGCGAGCAAGGACTACGATTCCCTGCTGTTTGGCACTCCCCGATTGGTCCGCTTCCTCACGATTTCTGGAAAGGAGTTCCTGCCGAGCTCCGGTACATTCCGTCCAATCGTGCCGGAAACGATCGAGCTGCCTCAATTGCTCGAGGGATGGGGCATCACGCGTGAAGGTCTCGTCGACCTCGGAATTCTCGTCGGGACGGACTTCAACGACGGAATCAAGGGTATCGGCCCGAAGAAGGCGCTGAAGCTCGTGCAGCAGCACGGGCGGATTGAAGACATGCCAGAGGAGATCAGGCAGGGTCTGCCGGAGCCGGAGGTTCTGGACGAAGTGCGCGCTATTTACCTGAACCCTGATGTCACCGGCACATTCGATATGGCCCCATCAGAGCCCGACCTCGACGGCATCGTCCGGTTTCTGTGCGACGAGCGCGAGTTCTCGCGTGATCGCGTCACCGCCGCACTTCACCGGACGTTTGCCGAGCGGACGTTGTGGTGAAATCTGATAGAGCTTTTACAGTTTTCTTATTTGTACATTTCTAAACTTGATGTCCCCCGCCATGTACTGCAGCGCGATGGGGCCGCTCTTCAGCGTCGAATCTTTCGTGTCGATCGTCTTGGTGCCGTTCAAAACGACGATGATTTGCGGGCCGCGCATGGTGATTTCGTAGGTATTCCACTTGCCTTCGGCGTCGACGATGGCGATCGGCTTGGCGAAGTTCGGAATGCCGCCGGTCCGGCCTGACTGATCGGGGCGCTTGTCGAAGACGTTGGCCTCGTAACACGTCTTGTCGGTGATCTTGGTTCCGTCCATGCAGCGCATGTAGACGCCGCTGTTGCCCCCGTTCGAGGACCAGAATTCCACCTTCAACTCGAAATCGGTGTAGGTCTCCTTCGATACGAGGAATCCGGCGCCGCTGTTCGCTTCGACCACGCCATTATTGAGCATCCAGTTTGCAGTGCCGACCTGATTGAAGTTGTTCAGATTCTTGCCGTCGAACAGTGTGACCCATCCGGTACTGGTCTGGGCGGAAAGGGCGAACAGCGCGAGCGCAATGACTGACAGACGTTTCATAGAGCCTCCCCTTTGTGAGTACAGTAACTAAGATCTAAGAACTAAGATCTAAGAACTATGAACTAACGGCGGCGCGACGGTTTCTTCGCGGTCTTCTTCTTCGTGCCTTTTGCCTTCTTCGCGGGACCAGCTTTTTTCGAGCCTTTTGCTTTCTTCGTGGTCCCTGTCTTCTTCGTGGCCTTCGTGGTCTTCGTGGCCTTCGTGGTTTTCGTGGCCTTCGTGGTTGAGCCCTTCTTCGTGGTCTCGGGCTTCGTGGTTACGACCTTCTTCTTCGAATGTGCGGCGAACATCGCGCCCTGGCGATCGACGCCGGTGAACACCCAGTCGCCGCCCGGCACTTCCTGGGGTCCATGCGCGATCGTGGCGCCGAGTGTTTTTGCCGTCTCCGCTGTGCGTCGCGCGTCGCGGACGTGGACGTAGGGGATCCACATTGGCCCGCCGGGAGGAAAACTACCGGGATTGAAGACGCCGCCCAGCTGATTCCCGCCGGTTCCGAAAATCTGATAAATCCCCTGCGGGCCCATGTCCATGGCCTGCATTTTTTCCCAACCGAACAGCTTCGAGTAGAAATCGAACGCCGTCTGAATGTTCGTCGTCAGCAGCTCGTGCCAGGAAAAGCGGCCCGGCTCTGCTTCGCGATATCGTGAGCGTTCGATTTGCGCGGCCACTGCGAACATCGCGCCCTGGGGATCCTGCAGCACAGCCATGCGCCCGACACGTGCAACTTCGTATGCCGGGGTGATCACTTTGCCGCCGAGCTCGACAGCTTGACGGACCGTCGCATCGACATCGGCCGTGCCGATGTAAACGAGCCAATGTGGCGGCGGCGTCACGACGTTCGGTTGATCGTGCAGCAGATACAATCCCGCGCTCTGTTCCCGGCCCGCCGTCCAGATCTTGTAGTCAGGATTCGGTTCCCACGGCGTGGTCTTCCATCCGATCAACTGCGAGTAGAACTGCTCCGCCGACGCCATGTCGGTCGTGTTCAGCTCGTGCCAGACAAATAAACCGCGGTCTGAAGTCGTAGGCATGCGCAGATTATAATGAGCAACTTCGACGCGCGATCTGCGTCTAAATGGGGTATTCAGCCCAAAACCAGGCGTTGCCCGCGCTGTTTGTCCTACATACATATGAAAAATCAAAGAATTCGGCTTGTTCCAGCTACTTTCCTGCTCTTGTGCTCTGTCGGGTGCGGCGGCGAGGGGGCGGCAGGCGGCGCAGCCCCGGCGGCCGCGGGTGGTGGTATGCCCGCCATGCCGGTCGAAATCGTCACGCTCGAGGCCAAACCGCTCGAACAAATGACCGAATTCGTAGGAACTGTGAAATCCCGGCGTTCCACGGAGATTCAGCCGCAGGTTGAAGGGTTCATCACCAGGATTCTGGCCAGACCCGGGCAGCGTGTGGGCGCAGGCACCGTCTTGATGGAGATCGACTCGCGCCTTCAGCAGGGACAGTTGGCGAGCCTTGACTCGGTTCGGGCTCAGCGCGAAATCGATGTCACCTACGCGCGGCAGGAGGCGGAGCGGGCAGCCAAGCTCCTGACGGCGGGCGCCGGGAGCCAGATGGATGCCGACCGCGCTGTAAACGCACTGAACGCCGCCGAAGCACAGCTCAAGACGGTCGAGGAACAGATCCGCACGGCGCGCACCGACCTCGGGTATTACCGTGTAACGGCGCCCACGGCCGGGATCGTCGGCGACATCCCGGTTCGCGAGGGCGATCGTGTGACGAAGGCAACAAAATTGACCTCGGTCGACGCGAACGCGGGACTCGAGGTCTATATCAACGTTCCGGTCCAGCAGGCTGCGAAGCTGCGCCTGGGATTGCCGGTGCGAATCGTCGACGACAGCGGCGCCATTATCGCCGAAGAGAAGATCGCCTTCGTCTCGCCATCCGTCGACACACAGACGCAGACCGTTCTGGTAAAAACGCCGGTCTCGGTTCCGGGAGCATTGCGCACTGATCAATATGTCCGGTCGTACGTAATCTGGACGACCGAACCCGGTCTGGTGGTTCCGGTGACGGCCGTGACGCGCATCAACGGCCAGTGGTTCGCATTCGTGGCGGAGCCCGGCGAAGGCGGCAAGGGGCTGGTCGCGAAACAGCGCTCGATGGAACTCGGTCCGGTCGTTGGGAACGGCTACACGGTCGTGAAAGGTGTCAAGCCCGGTGAACAGCTGATTGCTGCGGGAATTCAGAAAATCAGGGACGGCGCACCGGTCAGTGCGGCTGCAGCACCGTCTGCTCCAGCAGGTAAGGCAGGGACCCCGTAATGTTCACGGATGTCTTCATCAAACGACCGATCCTCGCGACGGTTTGCTCCATTCTCATCACGCTGGCCGGCGCCATCGCGATCCCGACGCTCCCGATCGGGCGGTACCCTGAGCTCGCGCCGCCCACTGTAGCCGTCAGCGCCTTTTACACCGGCGCCAACGCACAGGCGGTCGAAAGCGCGGTCACCACTCCACTCGAGTCGGTCATCAACGGCGTCGAGGGCATGCTCTACATGACCTCCGCGTCGACGAACAACGGCCTGTCGACCATCACGGTGACGTTCGAAGTCGGCCGCGATCCGGATCTTGCCGCCGTCGACGTCCAGAACCGCGTCAACTCCGCGCTCGGACGCATGCCGCTCGAAGTGCGCACGAACGGCATCACCGTCACGAAGGGATCGGCCGGATTTCTCGCCGGCATCGGCTTCTACTCCGACAACAACCAGTACAGCTCTCTCTTCATCAGCAACTATCTCGATCGGTACGTCCGCGACGGTTTGAAGCGCGTGCCGGGCGTGGCAAACGTCATCATCTTCGGCGAGCGCCGCTTTGCGATGCGGCTCTGGCTCGATCCGAACCGCCTGGCCGGCCGCGGATTGACAGCCGGCGACGTCACCAGCGCGCTCCGCGAGCAGAACGTGCAGGTCGCCGCGGGCTCGGTCGGCGCGCAGCCGTCATCGGAAGATCAGATGTTCCAGCTCAGCGTACGTGCTGCCGGGCGCCTGACCGAAGTCACCGAGTTCGAAGACATCGTCGTCAAGGCGGGTGGAGACGGCGCGCTCGTGCGGGTGCGCGATATCGGCCGCGTCGAGCTTGGAGCCGAAGACTATTCCTCGCGCCTGCGGTTTGCGGGTGTCGAAGCGTCGGGCATCGGCATCATGCTGCTGCCCACGGCAAACGCGCTCGAGGTGTTCCGCGGCGTGTCAGCGGAAATGGACCGTCTCGACGATCAGTTCCCGCCCGGCATGAAGTGGCAGCTCGCGTTCGACAACGTCGTCGTCGTGCGCGAATCGATCATCGAAGTGCTGAAGACGCTGGGCGAAGCGATCGTGCTCGTCATCCTCGTGATGTTCCTGTTCCTGCAGAACTGGCGCAGCACGCTGATTCCGGCGATCACCATCCCGGTCTCGCTGATCGGGACGTTTGCGTTCGTCAAGATGCTGGGCTATTCGATCAATACGCTGACGCTCTTCGGCATCGTGCTGGCCACCGGCATCGTGGTTGACGATGCGATCGTCGTCATCGAGAACATCGAGAGGCACATGCGCGAGTTCGGCAAGAGCGCGCACGATGCCGCGGTGGATGCGATGCGCGAGGTCTTCTCCGCCGTCGTCGTCATCGGCATCGTGCTGGTCGCGGTGTTCCTGCCGGTGGCGTTTTTCCCCGGCACGACGGGACGCATGTATCAGCAGTTCGCGATGACGATTACGTTCGCCGTCATCCTGTCGGTGTTCAACGCGATTACGTTCACACCGGCCCTATCTGCCCTGCTGCTCGACAAGCAGAGCCACGCGCATGGACGCTTCTTTTCCGGCGTCAACCGCGTAATCGATGCGGGCACGAACGTGTACGTGCGAGCGGTCAGCGGAGCGCTCCGCTGGAAGTGGGCGATGGCGCTGGTGTTCGTGCTCTCCCTCGGCGCGACCTATTACGTCTACCGCGCCGTGCCTGGGGCATTCGTACCGGCGGAAGACGAAGGCTACTTCATCACGATCGTGCAGGCTCCTTCGGGTGCGTCAATCGAATACACGACGAACATCATGAAGGAGGTCGAGCAGATCTACTTCAAGCAGCCCGAGATCGCGGGAGTGTTCTCGGTGGCGGGGTTCAGCTTCAGCGGCGCGGCGTCGAACAATGGCCTGATGTTCGCACGGTTGAAAGGCTTCGAAGAGCGTGAGGGCGAGGAGCACTCACTGGGGAGCGTCCTCAATCGCTTGCGGGGTGAGGTGTTCGGCATTCCGGGAGCCATGGTCATTCCGGTTGCGCCACCGTCCATCCAGGGCGTGTCGTCATTCGGCGGCTTCCAGTTGGAAATCCTCGACCAGTCGAGCGGCGACATCGGCCAGCTCGCCGAGGTCACACAGCAGGTGGCTGGCGCCGGCAACCAGTCGGGCCGCGTGGCCGGGTTGTTCTCGTCTTTTACGGCGAACGACCCACAGCTCGTGGTGACAGTGGATCGGGACAAGGCAAGATCGCTGGGTCTGCCGATAAGAGAGGTAACCGACGCGCTCGCGGTGCTGCTCGGGTCGCAATACGTGAACGATTTCGACTTCAACAATCGCGCGTACCGCGTATATGTGCAGGGCGATCAGCAGTTCCGTGCAAGACCGAACGACCTGAGCCAGTACTACGCGCGGGCCTCCAACGGCGACATGGTGCCGTTATCGGCAGTTGTGCGCACAACCGAAACCACGGCACCGGCTGTGATCAACCATTTCAACCTCTTTCGTTCGACCGAGATCACGGGGTCGGCTGCGCCCGGTGTGAGCTCAGGGCAGGCGTTGCAGGAAATGGAGCGGATCGCGCGCGAAACGCTGCCGCAGGGCTACGACTTTGCGTGGGCGGGACTTTCGCTCGAAGAGACGAAGTCGGGCAACCAGGCGGCGTATCTCTTCGCCCTCTCCATCGTCCTGGTGTATCTGGTACTCGCTGCTCAGTATGAAAGCTGGGTTCTGCCGTTCATCATTCTGCTCGGCGTCCCGCTCGCCGTGTTCGGCGCGCTGAGCGCCCAGCTGATTCGCGGATTTTCCAACGACGTGTTCTGCCAGGTCGGCCTCGTCATGCTGATCGGGCTGGCGGCGAAGAACTCGATCCTGATCGTCGAGTTCGCCGAGCAGCTGCGCTCTCACGGGCGCTCGATTGTGGATTCGGCTGTCGAAGCGGCTCGCATCCGCCTGCGGCCGATCCTTATGACGTCGTTCGCGTTCATCCTCGGCGTGCTGCCGCTGGCTTATGCCACCGGCGCGGGAGCGGGCGCGAGAAACTCGGTCGGCACGGCGGTCGCGGGCGGCATGCTGGCGTCCACGTTCCTGTCGATCATCTTCATTCCGGTGCTTTACGTGATCATCCGGACCATCGCGCCGGGTAAGACTCGCCACGACTCTACGGGTGAAACGAGTACGGGAGGTGCAATCGGTGCGGCTCATGTTTAGGACGACTATCTTCGTGGTTGCGGCGCTGTTCGCCGCGACGTTGCCGGCGATTGCTCAGACACCGCCGGCGATGGAATCGGTGACGCTCGAGGAAGCTGTCCAGCGAGCGCTGAAGAACAACCCGACCGTGGCGCAGGCATCCGAGGGGATTCTCAGGGCCGAAGCGCTGCTGCAGCAGGTGCGTTCGGCGGCGATGCCCACGATCAATGGCCACATTCTCGGCGTGATGGTCAACGAGGAGCGCAAGTTCAACGACGTCGTCACGACGCCGCTGACGCAGGGAACGCTGACGGCGACGTTTGGGGTGCCGGTATTGGCGGCGTCCAGATGGGCGGCGACGTCGCAGGCGCGCGAGCAGGTCGGTGTGTCGGTTCTGGCGAGCGCCGAGGTGCGCACCGACATCGCCGTGGCGACCGCGCAGACGTATCTCGCGATCATCGCGCAGAGGCGGCAGGTCGATGTGAATTCGCGCGCGCTGGAATCGTCCATGGCGCATCTCGACTACGCCCGCAAGCGGCTCGAAGCCGGCGCCGGCACGCGCGTCAACGAACTGCGAGCCGGTACGGAGGTCGCCGCGAACGAGGCGCGTCTCGAAAACGCGCACCTGGGCGTTCGCCGCGCGCAGGAAGCTCTCGGAGTGCTCATGGCGGCAAACGGCCCGGTTGACGCCGCGCAGGAACCGGTTCTGGCGGTTCCTCCGACCTTCGATGAAAAGGGATGGATGGCGCTCCGCCCGGATTTACGTCTCTTCGCCGCCCAGGAACGCGCCGCCGATCGCGTATGGCGCGACAGCTCGAAAGACTGGTTCCCCACCGCCATCATGACGTTCGAACCGCAGGCACTCCTGCCCGCGAGCATTTTCAGCACCGATCGAAGCTGGCGGGTGCTCCTGAACTTCACGCAGCCGCTGTTCGATGGAGGAGAGCGCAAGGGGCTCAGGCGGTTCCGCGAATCGGAGTTCAACACGTCCCGGCTGGCCTTCACGGGGCTGCAGATTCAGGCACGCTCGGAAGTGCGGATCGCGCAGGAGGCGCTGCGCAGCAACGAGCGCGTGCTCGCCAGCCTGCGCTCGGCGGCTCAGCAGGCGAACGAGGTCTTGAAGATCACGACGTTTGCGTTCGAGGCCGGCGCAACCACGAACCTCGAGGTGATCGACGCGCAGCGCGTGGCCCGCGACGCCGATTCGGCGACCGCGGTCGCGGAAGATTCGGTCACGCGCGCGAGGCTCGATCTGCTCACCGCGCTGGGGCAGTTTCCACCACAGCCCTGATCTTTCACTCGACAATTAACCACAGAGAACACAGAGGTCACAGAGAGGACCAAACAATTTTTCTTCTCTGTGGATCTCTGCGTCCTCTGTGGTTAGTCAATCGTGTCCTCTGTGGTTAATCCAACAGCCTCCTGCCGTCGATCCACACAGACTCGATGGCACGTGTATTTCTGATATCCGCGAGCGGATCTGCGGTCAGTACCACAAAGTCGGCACGCCGGCCGGGTTGAAGGGTCCCGAGCTCGGCGTCGATGTGCATCACCTTTGCAGCGTTTCCGGTGGCGGCGACGAGCACCTGCATCGGCGTCATGCCGGCTTTCACCATCAGCTCCATTTCGACGTGTTCGTTGTAGCCCTGCCAGCGGCCAAGGCCGGTGCCGCTGTCGGTGCCCATCGCGATCGTCACGCCGCCGTCCGACAGCAACTTCACATTCCTCAGCGCCTGCTCGAATCCCGCCCTCGCCCGCTGCGTGGCGGGATTGTTCCTGTTCTTCTCGTGAAGGGCCGGATCCGAGACCCGTTCGACCTGCGATGCGTAAAGAGGCATGCCGCGTAGAAAGAAGCCGTCCTTCACGTAAGCCGGAGTGGAGACGAATTCAAATGCCGACAGGTCTCGCGTGAGCGTCGGGATGTACCCGACGTTACGACGTTTCAGCTCCGCGATGAACTCCGCATCTACGTCCTGATCGCGGACGCTGTGGGCAACGACGTCCAGGCCGGCGTTCACCAGGCCCTTTCCATCGGCGAGGTGGAAGAGGTGCGCGGCTACTTTCAGATTGCGCTTGTGCGCCTCGTCAATCAGCGCTCCATAAACGTCGGGCGCATGTCGTTCGCGCCGCCGTTGAGCCGCGTCTTGACGAAAAATACGCGCTGAGAGTGACGCTCGCCCATCAGCGTGCGCGCCTGCTCCGGCGTCGTGCCGACGGTGCTGGGCCCCGATGCAAACAGCCGCGCCCGGTCGAGCGGTCCCTTTGTGTTCTCGTCGCGGACGCGCACGCTTTCGACACCGTCATCGCCGAGCGCGTACACGGTGGTAACGCCGTACCGCCGGTACACTTTGAGCTGCTGAATGATCTGATCGTAGAGCGGCAGAGCCCGGTCGCCGCTGTTGAGATGGCCGTGCGCGTTGATCAAGCCGGGCATGATCGTCTTGCCAGCCACGTCGACACGAGCGGCGTCGGCCGGAACCGTAACCGATGCCGCCGGGCCGACGCGGGTGATGCGGCCGTTGCTGACAAGGATCGTCGCGTTCGCAATCGGCGCAGCCCCGGTGCCGTCGATCACCCGAGCGCCGACAAGCGCAACGGTTGACTGCTGAGATTGCGCCGTAATTGCTGCGGTCGCGATGACAACTGAGGTGAGTACGAATATACGACGCATGATATGCCCTGGACAATTAACCACAGAGAACACAGAGATCACAGAGAAGAAAAGTGTTTTGTTTTGTCTCTGTGTCCTCTGTGGTTGAACAGCGTACGTAGTGTCCGGCTTTAGCCGGACCGTTGTGGTGACGAAACTGCTAACCTGGCGCGGCGCCCTGCGTATTGGTGTAGACCGCGTACAGCGACTGGCCTGCGGCCATGAACAGACGGTTACGTTTCGGGCCGCCGAAGGCAACGTTCGCGCATACCTCTGGCAAACGGACGCGGCCGATCAGCTTGCCGTCGGGGTTCCACACGGTTACGCCGCTGTATCCGAGGTTTGCGCCAGCATTGCTACTCGCCCATAAGTTTCCGAACACGTCGGCACGGATGCCGTCGGTGCGGGTCGGGATGCCATCGACCGTGAAGTCGGCGAACTGACGCGGCTTGCCCACCTGATGTCCCGCGCCGACGTCGAGCACCGACACCATCCCACGATTGACGACGTAGAGGCGCTTGTAGTCGGGCGAAAACGTGATGCCGTTCGGAATGGCGCCGAGCGCCTCCTCGCTGATCACCATGTCGATGCGGCCACTGGGATCGACGCGATACACGTTGCAGCTGAGCTCACGCTTTAAAACGCCCGAGCCGGCCGGTTGACCGACTTTCGCGTTCAGACGTCCCTGCTGGTTGCTGGGGCCGCCGGCCACATCGGGCATCCCTTCATACAACTGGCCGCCGTAAGGCGGATCGGTAAACCAGTAGCTGCCGTCCTGATGACAGGCGATGTCGTTCGGCGAGTTCAGCCGCTTGCCGTCAAACGTATCGGCGATTACGGCAATCGAACCGTCGTGCTCGTAGCGCACGACCCGACGGCCCGAATGTTCACAGGACAGCTGACGGCCCTGGTGGTCGAATGTGTTGCCGTTGCTGTTGCCCGAAGGCTGGCGGAACACGGTGACGCGGCCGTCGTCTTCGATCCAGCGCATCTGCCGGTTGTTGGGAATGTCGCTCCAGATCAAATACTGGCCCTGGCCGTTCCACGCCGGCCCCTCGCACCACATGCCGCCTGTCCACAGCCGCTGAATCGGCGTGTTGCCGACGCGCAGCGAATTGAACGACGGATCGTGCGTGATGATGTCGGGATCCGGATACGTGACGGGCTGCGAAAAATCGCGCGGCGGGTTGGAAACAACGCTTGGGGGCTCGGCCTTCTGCGGCGCTCCCTGCGCGCTCGACGCGCGCGGCACAAATGCCGCCACACCCGCAGCGGCGCCTATCCTGGACAAAGCCTGACGACGCGAAATCATATGCCTCCGTGCCAAAAGAAAACAGGAGAAGAAAGTCAAATTTTCTTCTCTCATTCTCCTGTTTTGTCTTTGTACTTTTCCTGTACCGCCAGGATATCTTGCAGGCAGTCGAAGAAGGCGTCAATCACCTTGGGATCGAAGTGCTTGCCGCGGCCGTCGCGCAACAACTGGAGCGCTTCTTCGTTCGGGAAAGCAGGTTTGTACGGCCGTTCGCTCGTCACCGCATCGAACACGTCCGCCACGGCGCAGATGCGGCCCCAGAGAGGAATGTTGTCGCCCGCAAGGCCGCTCGGATAGCCTCCGCCGTTCCAGCGCTCGTGGTGGTGCAGCGCAATGACACACCCGGCCTGCAGCAGTTCCGACTCCGAGTTCTCGAGGATGCGGCTTCCAATGGTGGAATGTTCACGCATCACGGCCCACTCCTGCGTGTCGAGCGCCGCCGGCTTGCGGAGAATCGATTCGGGCACGGCGATCTTCCCGACGTCGTGCATGCGGCTGGCGTGCAGAATCAGCTCGACTTCGTCCGGCGGCAGGTTGAGGCCGCGCGCAATGACCGCGCTATATTCGCTCATCCGCTGGAGATGGCGTCCCGTGACCTTGTCCTTGTATTCCGCGAGCATGGCGAGCCGCTCGACTGTTTCCAGCTGAGCCTCATACGCCACCCGGCGCGCTTGCGCCATCTGCTCGAGCGCGTTGCGGAGGCTCGCGGTGCGTTCTTCGCACATGTCCTCCAGACGCGCCTGATAGCGTTTCACCGTGTCCTGCGCCTCTTTCATCTTGAGGAGCGAGGTCGTGCGGACGCGGAGCTCGGTCTGTTCGATCGGCTTCGCAATGAAGTCGTTGGCGCCGGCTTCCACTGCCAGTAGCCGGTGCTCCATCGTCTCGAACGTCGTCACGATGATGACGGGGATGTCGGCTCCGGCGGGATGCTGGCGGATGCGGCGGCACACGTCGAAGCCGTCGAGGCCCGGCATCACCACGTCGAGAAGCACGAGGTCGATGCCCAACAGCTTGTCCAGTCCTTCGGCGCCGTCATGCGCCGATACCACTTCGTGGCCAAGCTCTTCGACGAGTATCTGCGTAATCCTGCGGATGCCCGCATCGTCGTCGATGACCAGCACGCGCTTGCGGGTCGACGGAACGGGAGGCGCATCGACATCCTTCACGCCTGCCGCTGAATCCTCGCGACCCCGCTCCTTGACGGCTTGGCAGATGGCGTCGACGGCCGACACAACCTGCGCCACGATTACATCGAGTTGCGCGAACGATCCCTTGCGCGAGCTTCTGACGATCTGCGCGCACATATTGGCGACCGACTCCGCGCCGACGATGGCCGCCGTGCCCTGCAGCGTGTGAGCCGCGCGGAAGAGCGCCGTGGCGTCGCGTCTGTCGGCTGCGTGCCGCAGCGCCTCGGCCTGCCTCGCCGTGTCGGTCGTCACCGACTCGACGAGCTGTGCGGCGAGCCTGCGCGATCCGCGCTGTTCGAGCTCTCGCAGGCGGCGCGTCACTTCGAGGACGGGGTCGGGCGTCTTGACGTCAGGCATAGCTGCTCCGGGCGGATTGCCGGCAATACTCCACGATCTGCTCCGCCGACAGGTCTTGCGGGAACTCCTCCGTCAGATCCAGCGTGTGCCGTTCCCAACCGCGAACCACGTTTGCATATTCGTGATGAGCGCGCATCAGGTCTCCACGAGCGCGATACAGATTGCCGAGCCAGAAGTGCGCGAGCCCAAGCGAATCGTCCAGATACAGCGCGCGGCGCAGCGACTGCAGCGCCTCTTCGGTTCGATGGCGGCGCGCGGCAACGATGCCGAGGAGCAGATGCGCGCGTGCCTCCAGGTCGTTGATGGTCAGCACGGTGGCGGCGTGCTCCACCGCCTGGTCAAACCGCCCGCGGTGGGCGTGCAATCCACCGAGGAGGAGCAGTGCCGGCACAAACGTCGGACACGACAGGACAAGAGCCGACAGTGCCGCCTCCGCTCCGTCCCAGTCGCCGGCGCGGAAAGCAGACAGACAGGAGTCGTATTGCGCCCCCGTATCAGCGGCCGTATCCCGAGCCAGTATCCGGGCGGAAGGTGCTGCCGGCGGCGCGACCTTCAGATGTTGGCGGCCCTTACGGTAGCAGAATAGCCGGTCGTACTCCACGAGGGCGAATTGGTCGGACACCTGCCACAACGATTCCGCGTGTCCGAGCAGGAGATAGCCGTCTGGCGTAAGCGTGTCGTGCAGCCCTTTGATGAGCCTGCGGGTGACGTCGGCGCTGAAATAGATCGCCACGTTTTTACAGAAGATGACGTCCTGGACACCGGCCGACGGCATCGGCGTCTGCGTGATGTTGCCGAACTCGAACGTGACGCGGCGTTTGATGTCGCTGCAGAGCTCGAACGTGCTGCCATTCCGCACGAAATATCTGTCGAGCAGCCGTCCGTCGACGTTGCGCACGGCGCGCGCGGTATACATGCCGCGGCGCGCACGTTCGAGAGCGTTGTTGTTGATATCCGTTCCGGTGATTTCAATCGTCAGATCGGGGTACGCCCGGTATACACCCATCTCCTGAAGCGTGATCGCAACCGAATAGGACTCTTCTCCGCTCGAGCAGCCGGCGCTCCAGATGCGGATGTGACGCGGCGCATCTCTGTGCGCCCGCCGCGCTGAAATCAACGCCGGGATGATGTGCTCGCGCAGAAGACGAAACTGCGAGGCATCGCGGAAGAAGCACGTTTCGGTGATGGTGACGAGATTGAGCAGGTTGCGGAGCTCCGCCTCGACGATGCGCGGCGCTTCCCCGCGCAGGCGCTCGAAATATTCGTCGTCGCGTTCCAGGCCGAGCCGCTCCATGCGCGCCGCGACGGCAGCAGACAGCGAGGCGCGCTGGCTGGCGTCGAAACGAAGTCCGCAGCGCTCCTCGATGAGGTCCCGGACGGCGGCGAACGAAGCTAGATCAGCGATCGGACACGCTCCACGTGGAGGGCGTTCAGGCACCGGATGATTCCCGCGGGCGGCAGCACCTGTTGCGCCGCCCTGAGCTCGATCGCGGCACGCGGCATGCCGAAGATGGGACTGCTCTCCTGATCTTGCGCGATGGTCACCCCCCCGGCATTGCGAATCGCCAGCAACCCCTGAGCGCCGTCTACCCCCATGCCCGTGAGCAGCACGCCCGCCGATCGCGGGCCGTAGACCTTCGCAATCGACTGGAACGTGACGTCGATCGACGGACGGTGTCCGTTCACTGCGTCCGCCTTGGACAGGTGCACCCGGCCGCCAATCGCCGCGACCAGATGCGAGTCTTCCGGCGTGAAGAGGACGCGCCGAGGCACGATCGGGTCGCCTTCCTCCGCAACCTTGATCTGCAGCGGACACCGCTCCTGCAGCCAGCGCAGCATGCTCGTCGTAAAGCCGTCCGTCATGTGCTGCACGACGACGACCCCGAGCGCAAAGGTCGACGGCAGATTCGACAGCAGCGCCTCGATGACGCGGGGGCCGCCGGAAGAGGCGCCGATGGTGACAACGTCGGCCGCCGGTCCGGAAAACGCGTCGCGCTGCGACGCTTCCTGCGCCAGCAGCTTGCGCGCGCCGTGAATGTGCGCGACGACCGGCACCTTCGAGAGCGACTTCACTTTCTGCACGAGTTTGCCGGCGGCGGTGTGCCAGCGCCAGTCGGGCATCAACGCCGGCTTCTCCACGACGTCGAGCGCGCCCGCAGCAATCGCGTCCGCGCGCGAATACGAGCCTTCCTTATCGAAGAACGAGCTGAGGAACAACACCGGCGTGGGGTGCCGCGCCATGATGCGGCGCGTGGCTTCCATTCCGTCCATGCCCGGCATCATCAGGTCCATCATCACCAGGTCGGGGCGCAGCGTGGCCGTCAGTTCTACCGCTTCGGCGCCGTTGGCGGCATGCCCAATCACACGGATGTCGGGATCCGACGTGAGCAGGTGCGACAACACCTCGCGCGTCACGACCGAGTCGTCCACGATGAGCACGCGGACCAGCGGCTTGCCGGAAGCGTTCGTTTGGACCTCAGGCATTGGCGGCTCGGCCGATCAAACGGCGGACGGTCTCGAGAAGCTGTGTCTGGTCGAATTCGCGCTTCAGGACGTACGCGTCAGCGCCGGCTTCGAAGCCGCGCCGGCGATCGTCGACGTTATCGCGCGACGTTACGATAATCACCGGAATATCACGAAATTGCTCGTCGGCGCGGATATGCTCGGTCAGCTCGAACCCCGTCATCCGGGGCATATCGACATCGGCGATCACGAGATCCCAGTCTTTTCGGCGAAGGACTTCCAGCGCTTCCACGCCGTCGCCTGCAATTTCCGATTCATAGCCGGCGGTAAGGAGGATGTTCTTCTGCAGCTCTCCCGCGACCAGGGAATCGTCAACGACGAGCACCCGGCACACCCGCGGCGCCTCGCGGCGTTCGAGGGCGGGTGTGGGATTGGGTGACGGGGCGCGCGAAGCGAGCTCGAACAACGCGTTGACGTCGAGAATCGGCACGATGTCGCCGTTGCCGAGCAATGCCGCGCCTGTGAACGTCTTCTGATCGCGCAACGGACCTTTGAGCTCCTTGAATACCAGTTCCTGCTCTTCGTGCACCTCTTCGACGACGATACCGAAGCGTCCTTCGCTGGCTTCGGCCACCAATACCGTCTGTTTGGTGGTTGCCGGCGCGGCAGCGACCTGCAGCATCGACGAGAGTGGAGTGAGCGGGATGGTTTCGCCGTCGATTTCGGCTACGGGCCTTTGCTGCAGCTGCCCGACATCGGAGGCTTGCAACTGCAGGATCCGGCGGACTGCCGCCGTCGGGAGAGCGAATAGTTCCTCTCCTGCTTCGAGCAGCACAACGCGCAGCAGAGCGAGCGAGAGGGGAAGATTGAGTGTAACGGTCGTCCCCGTTCCAAGCTCCGACTGCACGCGGACGGTGCCGCCGAGACGCTCGACCACGCTCCGGACGATATCCATGCCGACACCCCGCCCCGAGATGTCCGTGGCCGACGACCGCGTACTGAAGCCCGGCTGAAAGATGACGCTGAGCACCTGGTCGGAGGTCCACCCGTCGATTTCCGATTGCGGCGCGACCCCTCGCTCGATTGCGAGGGCCCGCAGCTTTGGCACGTCGATCCCACGGCCATCGTCTTTCAGCGCGATGAGGATGCGGTTGCCCTGCTGTTCGGCTGAAAGAATCAGCCGGCCGGCCGCCGGCTTGCCCGCGCGTTGGCGATCGGCAGGCGCCTCGATCGCATGGTCGGCGGCATTGCGGATCAGGTGAACCAACGGTTCCGCGATCTGTTCGATGATCTTCTTGTCGAGCTCGGTTTCGCGTCCCTGAATGATCAGGTCGATCTGCTTGTCGAACGACCGTGCGAGGTCGCGGACAGCGCGCGGGAAGGCGTCGAACACGGACGCGACAGGCAGCATCGTCAGTTCGATCACGTTCTGACGCAGCTCTTCCGTGATGAGGTTGAGGCGAACGCGGTCGTCGCTGAAGTTGACGAGGAACTCGCGCATGCGCCGGGTGATTGCATCGAGCGCATCCGCGTATTCGGCGAGCTCGGCGCCGCGATCGACGGGGCTCGTCTCCGGCATCAGGCGCGCTTCGCGGACCCGGTCGCGGAGCCGGCTGAGCACGCGCTCGAGCCGCCGTAGCTCCGAGTGCCGTTCGAATGATTTGAGGCTGTGCACCACCATCTCGGGCGCGAGATGTGCGAGCCGATCGAGCTTCTCGATGGGCACGCGGAGCGACTGACGCAGCTCCGCGCGTTTCGTGGCCGCCATGGGCGAGGTTGAGCCCTCCGCGGCGTCGCCGGAAAATTGCACCCGACCCCTTTTGTGGGCCGGGTCCAGCAGGGCGGCCAGCCCGGCGCAGATGTCGCCGACTTCGATCGCGTCCATCTGGCCTCGCGCCAGGCCGTCGATGCGCGACGACACCTGATCGACGGCGCTGAAGACGATGTCGAAGGCGTCGTTATCGAGCAGAGCCGGCTTCGTTTTGGCCGCAACGAACAGCTCTTCGAGTTGATGCGATATCTGCGAGATGTCGGTGAAGCCGAGCATCAGCGCGGAGCCCTTGACGCTGTGGGCCTCGCGCAGCGCTTCGGCGATCGCGTCCATGGCGCCGGGAGTCTGCTCGAGCTTCAGCAGCGCCGCGGACAAGGTTTTGATCCGGTCGCGCGCTTCTTCGACGAACTTGGCGACGAATATCGAGGTGTCGTAGGTCATCCCAGCGGTAGCCTGACGGCGCGGGCGCTCATAACTTTGTCACCCGCGCGAGGTCGAGAATCCCCATCAACCCCGCCGCCACGTGCGCCGTGCCGACGAAATACGCCGCCCGCTCGGGCGACCAGGTCGTCGGCGGCAAATCAATTTCAGACGGCGCCACCGCGTAAATGTCCGCGATGGAATCGACGATGAGCCCGATGGGATCGCCCGATCCGCGCAGAGCCACGATGAACGGCGTCTCGGTCGTCGGTGCCGCAGGCAGCCCGAGAATGGCGCGCACGTCGAGCGCGCAGAGAATTTCTCCGCGCAGATTGACGAGGCCGGCAACCCCCGCGGGCGCTCCGGGCACGCGACGCAGATGGCTTACCCGCGCCACCTCGCGAAGCCGCTCGAGCGGCAGCCCGTAGACTTCGGCACCAAGATAGAAGCCGAGATACGACACCCGTTCCTGCTCCTCGCGAGGCTCCGCCTCGAGCTCGCTTTGCTGCTCGATTGCCGCGAGGATGGCTTCCGGATCCATGGCTACAGCTTGAATTCCCTGATGCGCGTCTTGAACTGATCGGCCAGCACGTTGAGCTCGCCGACGGAATTCGCCGACTGCTTCATGCCAGACGCCGCCTGCCGCGTCACCTCGGCGACCTCGCGCATCGTCTGCACGATCTGCTCGCTCGCGCTCTGCTGTTGCTGCGTGGCAAAGGTGATTTGACGAATCGCCTGCGTCGTGCGATCGACCATCTGAATGATCTCTTCGAGGCTCCCGCGCGCGCGTGTGGCCAGCGAGACGCCGTTTTCGACCTCTTTCACGCCCTGCTCCGTTGCCAGCACCGACGTGTTGGTGGCCGACTGAATCTCGCCGACGATGCCTTTGATTTCTTCGGCGGACTCGCGCGTGCGCTCGGCCAGGCGCCGCACTTCGCTCGCGACGATCGCAAACCGCTTCCCGTGCTCCCCTGCCGCGGCCGACTCGATCGCCGCGTTGACGGCGAGCAGGTGAATCTCGCCGGCGATGTCCTTGATCAGGTTGAGGACTTCAGAGATGCGCTGCGACCGCTCGCCGAGCAGCAGCGTCTTGCCGGAAATGTCCGCAACCCGCCGGCGAATCTTCTCCATCGCTGCGAGCGCTTCGCCGACCGAGTCATAGCCCGCGTGCGCGGCCTGCGCGCTGTCGTCGGCGATTTTCTCCACCGATGTCGCGCTCAACGCGATCTGCTTGGCTGTATTCGTCAACTCCTCCATTGTCGCTGTGACCTGCGCGATGGAGGCCGCCTGTTGCACGGATCCTGAGGCGTGCTCCTCGGCGGCGTTCAGCACCTGCGTCGAGGCACCGGTAATCTGACTCGATGCCTGCTGCAGATCCTGGAGCAGCTTGCGAAGCTGAGCCGCCATGTCGTTGGCCGCGTCGGCGAGCATCCCCAGCTCGTCGCGCCTGGAGATCGAAATGCCCTGGGACAGGTCGCCGGCGGCGACCGACTTGAGAAATGGCACCAGCGACATGATGGGACGTGAAAACTGCGTCGCCCAATAGAAGGATCCCGCCGCTGCAAGAACCGCCAGCACGATCGACAGCAGCAAAATCGCCCACAGCAGATTGCTGAGCGGCGCAAACGCGACGTCGGTCCGCATCAGGAGGATCGTGCGCCATGCGTCCGGAAGGTACGGTTGCCGTGCCGTCATCGCGTAGCCCACGAGATACGTCGAGTCGCGCACCTCGATCTCGCCGCTTCCGGCCGGCCCGACGGTCAATGTGTCGATAGAATCGAGGCCGAGGGAGTTGAGCTGCGTCTTTCCCGGCTCCCAGCCGGTGAGAAACGGCGGGGCCGCCAACAGTTCTCCACGCGAGTTGGCGAGCACGAGATACCCTCGTTCGTCCTGCCCTTCCGGCAGCACGCGTACCGCCTGGAGAATCGAGAGAATCTTCGGCCAATCGAGCACAGCCACGAGAACGCCTACGGGCTTGGACCGGTCAAAACTGGCAAGCAGGGGAAACGCGATGGGGATGCCGACACGCCCTGTGAGGTCCTGCATGGATGGCGTGCCAACCCACGCATCACCGCGGCGCGCCGCCTGTAGGAACTCGTGATCGCCGATGTCCCGTCCCCGGAGCGACGGCATCGTCGATGCGATGACGGCGCCGGCGGCATTCGCGACCCAGAGTTCCTGCGCCACGTCGGTGTTCCGCTTGGCCTCCTGGAGAAACTGCTGAACCCGGCCATCCGCATCACCCGTAACCGCATCGTCACGGATGAAGCCGAGCTGCGACCACACCGCGAGGTTCTGATAGTGGTCGAGCAGCAAGCGCTCGAGCTTCTCGTCGCTCTGCAGCGCAAGCGTCTGCAGGTTGAAGCGGATCCGCTCTTCGAGCGCGCCGCGCGCGATGCGGTAGGCGAGCACGCCGACCACCGCGAGCGGCAGCACCGACAGCGCGACCGACACAAGGGCAAGCTGCCAGCGGATGTTCAGTCTAAACACTTGTACTCCGATACGGTTCCGGGTTCCGGGTTCCACGTTCCCGGGTTCGGGTTCCGGGGTTCTGGGTTCTGGGTTCTGGTTCCAGGTTCTGGGTAAAAGGTTCGCGTGACACGCGAACGATGAACGTGGAACAGAACCCGGAACCCGAACCGGGAACAAGGAACGAGGAACTCGGAACCGCTGATTACTTAATGGCCACTACACTCACCGTCTCGTCAACATCCCCCGGTGGCACGTATGAAATCGCGCCGGGCACGCTGGCGACGAATCGCAACACCGCTCTTGCCGAACGCTGCGTCGACGGGGGCGCGATGCCTTGCGTCATCGACTGCTGCACCCAGTACTCCGCCATCTCGCGCACCGATCGATTCAACACCTGCTTCGAGAACGTCTGCCGCACCTCGGCGGTGCTGTCCCAATCCACCGGCACCATCGGCTCGGCGTGCGGCCACATGCGCGTCTGCTTCATGAAGATACGCCGCAGCTCGACGAGCGGCAGCGTCTTCACCGGGTTCGCCTTGTTCACGACGATGACGAACGCCACCTCTTCTGTGGACGGCGCCCCCGTCCACAGCAGCACGAGCAAACCCGCAATCAGGAGTCGACGCGCCACTGCTTCAGAAGAAGAAAACCGCTGCGGTTGCGAACCCGTTGAACGGCTTGGCTTCTTCGCCCTCGGTGTGCAGGAAATCCCGTTCGAGCGGCTGCGAGCGATAAAACTCACCCTTGATCGCGATCTGCGGGTACGGCCGATAGTTTAACCCCGCGAGGTGGCGCCGCTCGGCGCGCAGGATGCGCGGGCTTTCGAGCTGCTCCGCGCGGTAGAACGTGATCCAGTTTTCATGGAACCGCAGGGCTGGCTGCACATAATAGCCGGTGCGTGTCAGCCCGAGCGACTTGCCTCGAGCCCACTCGGTCTGCAGCAGAAATCGCGAGACCTCGATCTGGGACTCGAAGCCGAACACGTTGTCTTCGGCCAGTTCGTTATTGGTCAGACCGACATTTCCCCGGTACATGTCGGCGGCCACGTCGAAGCGGCGCAGAGTCGAGTTGGTCGGAAAGCGGATTTGCCCCCTCACGCCCCACGACTTGCCGTCCTGCAAATCCTCGCGGCTGTTGCCTTCGAAGTTATTGTTCGCGACGTAAAACTTATAGCCGACGCCGAACTCCGAGCTGCCCGCGGGGGTCACTGCCGAACCCTGCACCATCACGCCAATGAGTTCCGCTGGAAAGAGCTCCCGCAGGTAAATCGGAGCGGCCGTCGACAGCGTGAGGTTGGGATAGTGGTTCTGCCACCAATATTGCGGCGACAGCTGCTTGCCGACGCGCACGCCGACATAGCTGTTGTGGTTGTATTCCATCCACGCGTTTTCGACGGCGACCGGGCCTTCGCCGCTGATGTCGGTTTCGGTATGTTCCTCGCCGGATTCTGGCGCGGGCTCGGGCTCCCCGTCGGGGTCTTCCGTGATCTCCTGATGATGCGGCACGTTCTGCAGCTCGAGCTCCATCAGGAAGTTGAACTTGCCGAGCTGCTTCGCCATCAACACGCCTAGATGGTGCTGCTGAAAGGCGATCGGTTCGTCCGACCCATCGGCGAAAAACCTGAAGTTGTAGTAACCGTTCAGATTGACCTTGCTGTTGACGATCTCTCGGAGCGAGTTGGTCGCATCTTCCTGCGCCTTGATGTCGTCCTGGAGATCTTGAACGACGGCGGCCGGCGGCGGCGTCTGCTGCTCGAGCGCTTCGATGCGCTTGAGCAGCTGCGCGATCAGCGCCTGCTGCTTCGCGATCTCGGCGCGCAGCACGGCCATCTCGCTGGTCTGTGCCGACAACGGCACAGCGGAGGCAGCCAGCAGAATTACTGCCATTGTGAACACGATGCGTTTCATCCAGAGCTCCTTCACACAATTGCACAGCTGCGCCGAGCGCACTGCCAGTGCAGTGATTATCGGCGGATCTGCTCTGTTTCGTGCGTGCAAAGCAGACCCGCCGCAGCGAGGGAACCGATCGTCTGTTGAGGTGATTAGTTGGTGTCGCGCCCGCGGTGATCCCAGCCTCTGGGACGCCCGCACGCTTCGAACGTGAGCACAGGCAGACGGCTGGGAACGAACTTCGGTACGAGGTCGCAGAGGTTATGTTTCAGCGCGCGCCTGTCGAGCAGGCCGGTCGTCACGAACTCGGTCAGATCATCGATCTCCCGCCCCGACAGATGGATGCCTTCCACGAGCAGCGGGTCGAGCCGGTCGAGAACCGGTTCGATTGGACCCATCGGCCGGCGGGTCAGATCCTTGTCGATTCCCGCACGCTCCGGGTCGTACTTGCGGGCAGACTTGACGGCATCCAGGTGGTGCCTGATGGCGCCTTCAATCGTCGTGAACGAACCGTTGTGGAAGAACGCCGGCTGTACCGCGATATTCCGGAGCGGGGCTGTGCGGAACTTGTACTTGTCGCTGTCGTCGCCGGAAATCTGCATCGCGCCGAAGTCTTCGTCGGCGGCGGGACCGTCGAAGATCACGTTGCCACGCTTGACGCCGAAATATGGCGCGATCTGCGGCACGCCGATCACGTGGTTCTGGAAGTCGCTGAACATCTCGTTCGACTTCTCGCTCACGGCATGGCAGGTGACGCACCGCCCTTGGCCGAAGAAGACGAGCGCCCCGCGCTTCTCGGCATCGGTCATTGCGTTGTGATGCCCGCGGGCGAACTGGTCGATCGGCGCATTCGCGAAGGTCAGCGCAAACTCGAACTCCGCAATCGCGCGACCGAAGTGATCAAAGGTAATGGGATCGTTCGCGCCGATTTCGGGAAACGCCCTCCTGAACGCCAGGCGGTATCCGGCAAACGAATTGATGGCCCCGATCGCGTCCATCCGGATCGGATGGTTGCGGAAACCGGATTCGTCTGGCAGCGGGACGGGCAGCCCCTTGCCGTTATCGAATTGATCGAAGTCCGGACTGATGGTTCCGGCCGTGCCGGTAAATCCCGCCACTTCGACGAGCTCCGTGGGTGGAATGAACGCCTGCGCCTGCAGCAGGTGATCGTGGTAGCTCAGCGTCGCGCCTTCAGGCGCGGGAAACTGGAAACCGAAGTTGTTGACGAACGGATCGCCCAGCTCGTCGCCGACGCCGCTGGCAAAAAATCTGCCGTTCCACATCAGCTTCGGAAAAAACGCGGTGTTGATCAGCATCGGCGAGCGGCGCTGATTGCGCTCGCCCGTCCGATGCGGTCCAACGCGCCCGTTGTTGTCCACGCCAATCGCGATCGATTGCGTGTCGCCCATGCCGTTGGTTGGCGAATGACAGCCCGCGCACGTGTTGTCGCGATGCAGTGAATGGACGTTGTCAAAGAACAGAAGCCGTCCAAGGTTGGCTTGTCTGCGATTGATCTGCCGGCCAAGCCGGTGTTCGAGCGTCGATTCGATGCGTCCTGTAAAACCGTGCTGCCGCAATACCAGCGCGAGCTTCGCGTTAAGGTCGTGATCCGATCCGCCGCCATGTTCGTTGTCGTCATTCGCGCGCAACACGAGTCCGAGCGAACACGCCCAGACTACTGCCGCGATGACCGTTAGTTTGCCGGCCTTCATTCGTAGCTTATCCCGCCGATCGTATGTGAATGGGCCTGTCGCAGCCCGTGAAGTGTCCTGCGACACTAAGCAAATCCGACTCCATTCGGAGCGCGCTTTGTCGAATGTGTTAACTCTAGTGTTTGCAGTGGATTGCGCGCAGGGTGCCGGACGCCGACGGCGCAGCGAATGGACCGCCATGGCACACCTCGTTCAAAGATTGTTGCTAACTTCAAGTCGGACAACTACTTACAACGGACCAAAATGGAACACGCGGCGCGCTGCAGCTCATCCGGAGCGGGCCAACTGCCGATCTCGTTTGTTTATCGGAACTTCCACGGACAAGCAGCAGAGCCGTGGGGAGACGGAATGATTATACGAGTGCTGAAATAGCACAGGCAAGCACCATCCGGAATCAGCGACGGCGCTGCAGCGCGTCGCGAACCTCGACCAGTAGCGGCTCGAAATTGGAGGATTTTTTCACGAAGGCGTCGGGTCTCGGCTCCCGCACGACGTGATCGGGATCGTCGGGACTTCCCGCCGTCAACATGATGACCGGAACAGCTTCGGTCGCAGGATCGGATCGAAGGATCCGCAGAAAGGAAAATCCGTCCATGCCTGGCATGTTGCTGTCGGTGATGACGAGATCGGGCAATGCAAGATGCACCTGCGCCAGCCCTTCATCGCCGCTCGTCGCGGTGGCGACTTCGTAACGCTCGCTTTCGAAGATGGTGCGGAGGAAGGACAGAATCGTTTCACTGTCGTCGACGATCAGAATGCGGCTCATCGGATTAATGATACCGAGGTCACTCAGCCATTAGCCAATAGCCAGTAGCCAGTAGTCCTGTGGCTTGTAGGCTGTCGCCGGGCTACCAGCCATAGGACTATTGACTACCGGCTACTGGCTACCAGCTAGGTGATCAGTGCGTCATCGCATACAGCAGAATGTTGATGCCGACAGCATATCCCTCGACCGAAAACTTATAGAAGAACTCCGGGTCGTCCGCCTCGCGCTCGTATGCGTCGCCGAAATCCGTATTGTGCGTCGTCAAGACGACGATGCGGCCGTGGGAGTCGAGAAGCGCGTAGGCGTGAGCGACAGCGCTGTCCTGCCATTGCTCGGACGTCTGCCCAGTCCCGCGGTAAAAGCCGATATTCGGAATCTGCGGGATGCGCTTCGCTTCGAACAACGTCCGGAAAATCGAATGGTTGATCGGCAGATCGACGAGCGGGTATTCGGCCGCAGGCAGGATCTTGCGCAGCTCGCCGAGCCAGTGATCCCACGCGTAACTCCCCCACGCGTCGTCAGCCCAGAGAAAGCCGCCTTTCTTGAGATACTCGCGAAGCGGCTCGATTTGATCGGGCGTGAAGGACGCGCGGCCGTGGTTCGTAAGCGCGACGAACGGGCACTTGAAGAGCTCGGGCTCGGTGGCCTGAATGACGACGTAGTTGGGCGAACCGTCGTGCTCGAAATCGACAGCAGCTTCCGACAGCTCTGAGAGCCGGATCGAAAGGTTCTGATCCGCGCGCGGATAGTCCACACCCCACCCGCCGCCGAAGCCGCCGTACGCCGACTGGAACGCCAGCCGGCAGAAGACGAAGTCCCCCTTGAACGTGTCCGGCGCGGGGCGCCGCACTGCCACGAAGCCGCCGTACCCGCCGCGCTGCGCGAAGGCGTACGAGCCCGCAAACGACACGACGACAAACGCTGCCAGCAGCAGCCAGCGGCCTGGGGGGAAAATCATTGGAAGGAGTCTATCGTAGCGGATTCAGCGGTATTTCGAGTACAGCCCCGAAGAAATCGCGATCACACCTGCGGCCGCCAGCAGCTTGCGCGAGGGCGCTTGCCGCGGACGCACGGATTGGCGATGGCAGATCTCCTGGAGTTCGTGCCGGCGCACGAGGTATTTGCCGTGCAGATCGTGAATTTCCGCGTCGATCACTTGCTTCAGCAGAGAGATCTGCGCCGCGACCTCGGCCCCGTCTCCGGCACACTCGACGAGGTTGTCGATCAGTTCCTGGCGATCGTGCAGGTCGCCAAGCACATCCTGGGCCTTCTTGAGCTCCCGGACTGCCCCGCTGCGATCCCCAAATCCCGTCTCATGGGCAATCTCCATGGCGTAGCGCAGCTTTTTCAGCGCGATGCGCACCGCATGCGCGCGGTTGGGGAAATACACGCCGGTCGCATGATCGATCGCTTCGCGGGCCGCGCCAGCGCGTTCGCGAAGCGTGTAACGCAGGTCGTGGCGCCAGCTGCCTCCCCCACGCACACCGAAACCGAGCGGCGCTGGAAACGTGTAATGGTGCTCGTCGAGCATCTCGATGAGCCGCACTGCCTCGAGCCGCTCGAGCTTCCTTATCAGCTTCCGTAGCAGGTCGAGGCGCTCCTGCTCCCGCTGCTGTCGGAGGACCACCAGCGCCGGAGCGGCATGCGGCATCCGGGTTTCGAGCGAAGCGAGAAGCGACACGCGCACATCGGCGTCGCGGACTCGTCCAAGCGAACGCCCGAGGCGCTTGAAGCGGTCGCCAAGATCCTGGATGTGCTTACGGCGTTTCGGGTCCCCGAGCAAGGGAAGAAGCTCTCGGATCCGGCGGGTCGCTATGCGGGCGTCGTGGATACCGGCGACGGAACCGTCGAGCACACCGGGAAGATTCTCTCGCAGCGCGTGTATTTGTGTACGGAACAGGCGATGGGGCGTAACGAATTCAAACATAAACGGCCCGGTTTAGGGGTGCGCACGTAAACAGACTGCAACGGAAGTACCGCATCCCGTTTACATGTGTAAACAGTGGCATCGGTTTCAGGGAGTCTGGTAAATTCTTGCGCAATGAAACTTCTGACGTACGCCCTATATGTCGCGGCGGTCGCGGCCGTTGGCGCGTGTGGCTCGAAGCCAGCCGAAGCGCCGCCGGCCGCAACCAATACGGCACCTGCTGCCGCAACCGCCCCGCCTGCCCCGCTGTCCTTCGGCCAGCATCATCATCCGATCCGGACGTCGAACGCCGAAGCACAGAAGCTGTTCGACCAGGGGATGGCGCAGGCATTCGGCTTCAACCACGAAGCGGCGATCCGGTCGTTCGAACAGGCGGCGGCGCTCGATTCGAATGCCGCGATGCCTCACTGGGGCAAGGCGTGGGCGCTCGGGCCGAACTACAACCTCGATATCGATGACGCGCGCGCGACAGCGGCGTACGAATCACTGGCGAAGGCCCAATCGCTGGCCGCCGCGGGACCCGAGCACGAACGCGCTTACGTCCAGGCGCTCGCGACGCGTTATTCCGCCGATGCGAAGTCCGATCGCGCCGCGCTTGCGCGGGCCTTCAGCCGGGCGATGGGCGATCTCTCGCGCAAGTATCCCGACGATCTCGACGCAGCAGTCATCTACGCGGAAAGCATGATGAATCTGACGCCGTGGAAACTGTGGACCGCAGACTACAAACCCGCCGCACAGACAGAACAGATCGTGAGCGTGCTGGAATCGGTACTGCTGAGGAATCCGAGCCACCTGGGTGCCAACCACTACTACATCCATACGGTGGAGGCATCCCGCAACCCAGCGCGAGCGCTCCCGAGCGCGCTCCGGCTCGAAAAGCTCTCCGAATCGTCCGGGCATCTTCTGCATATGCCGGCGCACATTCACGCGCGCACGGGCGACCACGCGGCCGCCGCTGCGGCGAACGCCGCCGGCGCCGCCGCCGACCGGCGCTATCTCGTCAGCGCGCCGCCGAATGGCATGTACGGAATGATGTACTACCCGCACAACCTGCATTTTCTCGCCGACTCGCACATGATGCAGGGACGCTTCGCGGATGCGCAGCAGGCTGGCGCGCGCGTCGCAGAACAACTCGCCCCCCACGCGGCCATGATGCCGATGGTCGAATCGATGGTCGTGATGCCGGTGTCGGTGCTGATGCGGTTCAACCGGCATACCGAGATCCTTGCGCTTCAACCGCCCCCGGCCGACCGGCCCGTTCAAACAGCGTGGCACCATTTCGCGCGAGGCACGGCGCTTGCCAAGTCCGGCAAGGCCGATGAAGCCGAGGCAGAACGGAAGGCCCTGACCGCCGCGATCGCGGCAGTACCGGAGACCGCCGCCTTTGGCGGTGGCGGGTGGGCCACTGCAGGCAGCGCGCTGAAAGTCGCGGCGTTATCGCTCGAAGCGCGAGTGGCGGCGGCACGTGCCGACCATGATCGCGCGATTAAGCTCTGGCAGCAGGCCGTCGCAACCGCCGATCAGCTTCCTTATGATGAGCCGCCGGTGTGGTTCTATCCGGTGCGCGAGTCGCTCGGCGCGGCGCAGCTCGCGGCGGGAAGCGCTCCTGATGCCGAACGCACCTTCCGCGACGATCTCGTCAAGCATCCGCGGAACGCACGGTCGTTGTTCGGACTGCAGGCTGCGCTCGCACGGCAGGGTAGAGAGGCGGACGCCGCTCTGGTGAAGCAGGAGTTCGATGCGGCATGGAAAAACGCCGACAGCAAGCTCACGATCGAGGATTTCTGATGGTCCGCCGCCTGGCTCTTGCCATCGCCTTCGGCCTGACGGTCGCGGCCACGCACGGACAGCTTCAGGCGCCGAATCGCCACCTGCTGATCGTATTGGATGGACTGCGGCCTGACTATGTCACACCTGATCTCATGCCCAACCTCCACGCGCTGGGCCAGCGTGGAGTCGTATTTACCAATCACCACGCCGTGTATCCGACGGTCACGCGCGTCAACTCTTCGTCAATCTCGACAGGGTCGTACCCGGAGCGGCACGGCATCCTCGGGAACGCGGTCTTTTTTCCACGCGTGGAGGCCGCGCGCTTTCTCGATACGGGTCAGCGGTCCGACCTCGAAAAAATCCGCGCCGATCAGGATGGAGTGCTGCTCACGGCGACAACACTCGGAGAGGTCCTGCAATCGCGCGGGCACAAGATGCTCGCGGTTGGCTCCGGCACCACAGGGGCGGTTTTCCTGCTGAATTACACCGTCGCGGGAGGCGCAATCATTCACACCGACTACGCGTTGCCGGAAACACTTCAGGCACGCGTGCTTTCGACGGTCGGGCCTGCACCCGCCGAAGCGCATCCCAACGATCCGCGCAATCGACGCGCCGTCCAGGCTCTTTTGCAGGTGGGCATTCCGGCCGTTGCGCCGTCGGTGTCGGTCATCTGGCTGAGCGATCCCGACACGACAGCTCACGCGCTCGGGATGGGGCATCCGACAACGATCGAAGCGCTGAGACGGCTCGACCTGGAGATCAAGAACATCCAGGATGGGTTGCGTACGGCAGGACTGCTCGACACCTACAACCTCTGGGTGACGTCCGACCACGGGTTTGCGACATACACCGGTGCGCCCGACGTGCGCGGGCTGCTCAAGCCGTTCTCCGGCACGCTCGCTGACGGGACGCCGCGCATCGTCAACGGCGAAACGGCGATCTACGTGCGCGACGGGAATCGCCAGGTGATCGGCCAGATCGTGCGCGAGCTCCAACGGACGCCCGGCATCGGGGCCATTTTTACGCGATCGAATGCGGCCGGATCGTTGTCGGGGTGGGCGGACGGCACGCTGTCGTTCGACGCGGCACGCTGGACGCATGCGCGTTCGGGCGACATTCTCTATTCGCCCGAATGGACGGACGGGAAAAACAAATTTGGCTGGGCTGGCACGAGCGCATCGAATGGCGTCGCAGGACACGGCAGTTCGAGTCCGTTTGAGATTCACAACACGCTGATTGCCTCGGGACCCGATCTGAAAAAGGGTGTGACGATTTCGACATCCAGCGGGAATGTGGACTTCGCACCGACGTTCCTCCATATGCTGGGCATTCCAGCACCGGCTACGATGCAGGGACGCCCGTTGATCGAGGCGATGCTGGCGGGCGGCGGCCAGCCGCCGGTCGCGACTCAGTCCCAACACACAGTCACGACCAACGACGGCTCGTACTCGCAGACCGCGCAGTTCTCGACCGTGCGCGCGGGCGGAAAGGAATACCGGTACCTCGACTCTGCGAAGGTCACGCGCTCACAAGTACAGCCAGGCAAGGCAGAGAAATAGGAAGAAGCCCATCGAGTCGGTTGCAAATGTCAGCAGTACGCTCGAGCCCTGCGCCGGGTCGCGTCCCATGCGGTGAAGCGTCAGCGGCACGAGCACGCCGACTGCGGCGGCAATCGTGAGGTTGAGAATGATCGCCGCCATCATCACGATGCCAAGGGCAGCGCGCCTGTAGAACAACCCGGCGGTGATACCCGCGAGGCTTCCCCACAAGATCCCGTTCAGCAGGCTGACGATCAGTTCTTTCCGCAGCAGATGGCGGCGGCTGTCGGGGGTGAACTGCTCGAACGCAAGGCCGCGGATCACCAGGGCGACCGTCTGGTTGCCGGTATTGCCGCCGATGCTCGCAACAATCGGCATCAGCGTCGCGAGCGACACGAACCCCTGAATCGTCGTCTCGAACACGCCGATGAAGCGCGTCGCGACGAACGCGGTGATCAGATTGACGAGCAGCCACGGCGACCGATTCCGCGCCGAGTCCCACACCGACGAAAACATATCCTCGGCACCGCTCAAGCCGGCCATCGCGAGCGCGTCTTTGTCGGCCGTCACGCGGATGAAGTCGACGACGGCATCGACGGTCACCCGGCCGATGAGTTTGCCGCGATCGTTGACGACGGGCATCGAGACGAGGTCGTAACGCTCGAAGGCACGTGCGGCGTGAGCGGCTGTGTCCTCCGGGCGCAAGGCAAGCGGATTGCCCTCCATGATTTCGGCGACGGTCCGCTGCGGTCCGGCGAGCACGAGCGACTGAAGGCTTAGAGAGCCGCGGAGCAGATTCCGCGTGTCCACGACAAACAGGCGATCCGAATGCTCGGGCAGATACGCACGCGTCTGCAGGTCCTGCAACACGTCGCCGATCGACTGTGATTCCCGAACCGTTGCCACGTCGAGGCTCATCAGCCGGCCAACCGATTGCGGGGGATACGCATCGGCCTGCTGAAGGAGCGTCCGGTCGATCTCCCCGAGCGACTCGCGGACCTCGGCCATCACGTCTTCCGGCAGATCGTCCGAGACCCACGCAAGATCGTCCGGATCGAGCGATGATGCAATGCGAACAAGCCGGTGACGGCCGGTTTCGCGCACCAGGCGCGCGCGGACTGTTGGTTCGAATTCGATGAGCGCTTCGGCTGCCTGCGACGGCTCGAGCGCGTTCCACACCTGCAGGCGGTCGTCCTGCTCGAAGGACTCGAGCACGAAAGCCACGTCGGCGGGATGCATGCCGCGAAGGACTCGCTGCACGTCCGCGGCGTTCTGGCGTTGCTGCAACTGGACGGCGACACCCCGCTGCGTCCGGTCCTGGCCGCGCGCCAGCGCCTCGAGGGCCCGATGGTGCTCGAGCAGCGCGGCAATCTCCGCCGCGGTGGCATGCAGGTCGGCGGTTGGTCGTTGTTGGGACATATGTTGCACCGAATTTACACGGACTACTCAGCCTTTCGCATCGTACTGCCAACCGGCGCAGGCGATAATTGCGGCCGTATGGCCGACAACCCCGACCTCAGCGACCCTGCGTTGTACATCAACCGCGAGCTCAGCTGGCTGGCGTTCAACGAGCGCGTTCTCGCGCAGGCGCAGTCGGACGCGCACCCGCTGCTCGAGCGCGTCAAGTTCCTCGCCATCACCGCGAACAACCTCGACGAGTTCTTCATGGTCCGCGTCGCCACCCTCGCGCGGCAGCGCCGCGCGGGCCACGAAGTGGCAGCGCCCGATGGCCTGACGGCGGGCCAGAGCCTGCCCATGGTACGCGCGCGAGCGGAGACCATGCTGCGAGAAATCGCCGGCTGCTGGGAAAACACGCTGCGGCCGATGTTGCTCGACGAAGAAATCGCCATCATCGAGCCGTCCGACTATTCGCCGGCCATCGAGCGGTTCCTCGAAGACTACTTCACCCACCGCGTGTGCCCCGTGCTCACGCCTCTCGCGTTCGACCCGGGGCATCCCTTCCCGTACATGTCGAATAAGAGCAAGAGTTTCGCCGTCGTGGTCGAGAGCGATGGCCGCACGCGCTTCGCGCGCGTGAAAGTACCGGATGTCCTGCCGCGGTTCATCATCGTGCCCCCGTCCATATCCGGGCGACGAGGTTTGACCTACGCGCTCCTCGAAGATGTGATCCGACTCAATCTCGGGCAGCTCTTTCCAGGCATGGAGATCGCCGACGCGCATCTGTTCCGCATCATCCGGGAAACCGACATCGTCCTGCAGGAAGACGGAGCCGTCGATCTGCTCGAGTCGGTCGACCAGGGGCTGCGTGACATACGTCACGGTCCTTTGTCACTCCTCCAGGTCGACGCGGAGATGCCGGCGCGCGTTCTCGACATCTTGATCGAGAACTTCGAGATCGAGCGGGATATCGTGATGCGATCGTCGGCGCGGCTCGGCTTTGCCGACTGGATGATGCTGACCAGCATGGAGCGCCCGAAGCTCAAAGACGTCCCTCTGGTTCCGCGGACGTCGTGGCACCGGCGCGACAAGGAAGCCATCTTCGAGCAGATCAAATATCGCGATACGCTGCTGCACCATCCATTCGACTCGTTTACCACGTTCGAAGCCTTTCTCGATGCAGCCATCGACGATGAACACGTCGTCGCGATCAAGATGACGCTCTACCGCGTGGGCAACAAGTCGCCGCTGGTCGAGCGGCTGATGGCGGCGGCAGAGGCCGGTAAACAGGTGGCCGTGCTCGTCGAGCTGAAGGCGCGGTTCGATGAGCGGAGCAACATCGGATGGGCGTCACGGCTCGAAGAAGCGGGCGTGCATGTCGTCTATGGCATCATGAACCTGAAGACACACTGCAAACTCTGTCTCGTCATTCGCAAGGAAGAGGATGCCATTCAGCGGTACGTCCATATTGGCACCGGCAATTACAACCGGGCGACCTCGCAGGTGTACACGGACTTCGGCCTCTTCACTGCGAACCCGCGGATCTCTGCCGATGCGTCTGAGTTGTTCAACTACCTGACTGGGTATTCCAGGCAGCAGAGCTATCGGGAGCTCATCGTCGCGCCGGTTGCGCTGCGAGATCGGCTGATGGCGCTGATCGAGCGCGAAATCGAACACCACGTCGAAGGCCGGCCCGCCGGCATCATCATCAAGAACAACGCTATTTCGGACCCCGGCATCATTCAAGGCCTGTATCGCGCGTCGCACGCCGGCGTGCCGATCCGGGCGATTGCGCGCGGCATCTGCTGTCTGAGGCCGGGCATTCCCGGCATCAGCGAGACGATCGAAGTGCGATCGATCGTCGGGCGCTACCTCGAGCACTCGCGCATCTATTACTTCCAGAACGGCGCTCACCCCGTCGTCTACCTCGGCAGCGCCGATCTGATGGAGCGCAATCTCGATCGCCGCGTCGAGACGTTGTGCCCCGTGCTCGACCCCGAGATCGCGCGGTTCATTCGAGAGACGGTACTCGAGGCGTATCTGACCGATACGCAGCGGACCAGCATTCTGCGTGCGGACGGCTCGTACGTGCCGGTGTCGACCACAGCGGCATCAATCGACGCTCAGCAATTGCTCACCCTGCGGGGATGAGACCAATGAGACACGTCATCGCTCTGGCGCTCGCATTCAGCGCCGCACTTGTCGCACAGGGCACCGACACGTTTGGACCCGGCCGCCGAGTGCTTCTGGATGCCCACAACGCCTATCCGTATCAGGAGCGATGGAGCGACAGGACCGATCGCGCCCTTACCGCGCGGCTGCCCATTGCGATCGAGCAGGACCTGGTCTGGCGTCCGGCAGCCTCGGGTGATCCCGCGCACTCAATCGTGTCGCATGGGGAGCCGTTCACGGGCCGAGAACCGGCGCTGCGGGATTTTTTCGAACGCATTCGACCGCTCGTGACCCGAGCGCTCGTCGACGGACCTGACGATCGCTGGCCGCTCATCACGCTCAATCTCGATTTCAAGGACAGTCATCCCGAACACTTCGAGGCGATCTGGGCATCCCTCGGCGACTACGAATCGTGGCTGACGACGGCGCGCAAGTCGGCGGATGAGAATGCGGTGCAGCCGCTCGACGTGAGACCCGTGCTCGTGCTTACCGGCGCCGATCCGGCGCAGAGGCTGATATTTCACGACGCCCTGCCTGTTGGATCGCGGCTGCGACTATTCGGCGCCGTACCGGCTGGCGCAGCGAAAGCCACCAACTACCTTCGATGGTCGAACAATCCGTGGAACGTGGTCGAGCCGGAGGGCCAAAACACAGCGGGCGAATGGAGCACTGCGGACCAAACCCGTCTACGAGATCTCGTGACCCGCGCGCATGACGCCGGGCTGTGGATCCGCTTTTACACGCTCAACGGTCATTCGCCCGAACATGGCAAGCACATGGGCTATACACCGAGCTACAACTTCGGCAGCCTCGAAGCGGTCCGTCACAGATGGCGGGCGGCAATCGCCGCGGGCGTGGACTTCGTGGCGACCGATCAATACGAAGAGTTCGCAAAGATTTCATCCCACTGACGTCCCCACGTCACGCCGCCGTCGTAGCGCCTGTCTAGCATTTTCGCGGACAGGTTGCTTACGGAGGCAGCATGAAATTCACATCCGTAATTCTTACGACTTTGTTGATCGTTTTGCTTGTACCACGCTCAGCCGCGGCGCAGGTGGATCGCGCGGCCTTGACGGGCGTGGTGAAAGACAGCTCCGGCGCTGTCGTTCCCGGCGCCACTGTAAGGCTGACGCCCATCGCCGGCGGTGTCGAACGTGAAGTAACAGCGACTGGCGAAGGCACTTATCAGGTTACCGGTTTGGTGTCCGGCGAGTGGCTCGTCGAAGTTGCCGCGAGCGGTTTTCAGACGGTCGCGCAAACTGTGCGGCTCGAGGTCGGTCAGCGGTCGCAGCTCGATGCGACATTGCCTGTAGGCGCCGTCAGCGAGCGCGTCCTCGTCGAAGGGGTCACTCCCCTCCTGGATACGCAGTCCGCCGTCCTGGGAACGGTCGTCAATCAGAAAGAGATCGCCACACTGCCGCTTGCCCTGCGCAACTGGGACGACATGCTGTTTCTCGTGCCCGGCGTCCAGGGATATCGCTACACCGAAGAGTCGGGCGGCACCTCGGCTGGACGAACCGGAGGCATCAGCGTTCACGGCCACCGTTCACTGCAGAACAATTTCCTGCTGGATGGCGTTGACAACAACAGCATCTCGACCAACGTTCAGGAGCTGTCGACGCAGTTGTCGCGTCCGTCAATCGACGCGATTGGCGAGTTCAAGGTCGTCACTACTCCGTTCACGGCTGAATACGGACGCGCCCCTGGCGCCACCATCTCGGTAACCACCAAGTCCGGCAACAATACGCTGCGCGGAACGGGCTATTACTACTTCCGCGACGAGCGGTTCGACGCAAACACGTTCTTCTCGAACCGATCGGCTCTGCCGAAGCCGACCAACAACCAGAATCAGTTCGGCGGAAGCCTCGGCGGACCGCTTCGCGTCGGACGGGCATTTTTCTTCGCCGATTACGAGGGCACGCGCATCACGCGCGGCGTGCTTCGGACCGGCACGGTGCCCACCGCCGACCAAAGACGAGGCGTCTTCACATCACCGATCCGTGATCCTCTTACGGGACAGAACTTCGCAAACAACGCGATACCGGCATCGCGGATCGACCCGGTAGCCGCGGCGATTCTCGACATGGTGCCGCTGCCGAATGCGACAGGGAGCAGCAACTTCATCCGTCAGCCTGACATTACCGACGATAACGATCGCTTCTCGGGACGTTTCGATCTGCGGGGATCGGCCAACGACAACATCTTTGCGCGATACAGCTACAACAAGCGGTTTCGCTTCGTCCCCGGCTGGTTCGGCGGACTGCTCGACGGAAGCTCGACGTCCGCGTGGGGCCGCAACGACCTCAACTCCCAGAGTGCCGTCGTTGGATGGACGAAAGTCCTCGGCCCGGCTGTCGTGAACGAGTTCCGGTATGCGTGGTCGCAAGGACGATCGGACGGCTACCAGGACCCGAAGGGCGAAGACGGGATGTCGCAGATCGGCTTCACCGGCATCCCCGAAGAAAACCGCACCGGCGGCATCATCGGCGTCGACGTGCAGGGGCTCATCCGCATGGGCTCGCCGAACTTCATGCCGAAGTATCAGCACACCGATCAGATGCAGTTCATCGACACCGTTTCCTGGCTCAGAGGAGCGCATCAGTTCAAGCTCGGCGTGGAAATTACCGCTCCGATGACGAACAACTACGTCGACGTGCCAGCGACGCGCGGTGACACCGTGTTCCGCAACAACATGTTCTCGGGCAGCGCCCTCGCGGATTTTCTCCTCGGGTATGCGACCTCGGTTCAGTTGTCGAACTTTCACGAGGTGCATCAGCGGCAGCACGCGTATTCGTTTTTCCTCCAGGACGACTTCCGAGCGTCCGATCGCGTGACGCTGAACGTCGGCCTGCGGTATGACTTCGTCACGCCGCAGATGGACGCGGAGAATCGCCTGGCGAACTTCGATCCCGCCACCGGGCAGCTTTTTTACGCGAGTGACGGCGGCATCGAGGACCGCGCTCTGGTCAAACCCGATCGCAACAACTTCGGGCCCCGGCTCGGCATCGTTTACAAGGCGAACGCCACGACCGTCATCCGCGGGGGCTACGGCATCTACTACAACCTCGTCGAGCGGATGGGGTCGGAGGATCAACTCGCCCTGAATCCTCCCGGGCTGCGCAACATCAGCATTACGGCGCCCGGAGGGTCGACCACGCCCGCGCTGATTCTGAAGGACGGATTTCCACCGAACTATCTCGACGTCGGGAACATCAACTACCGCACGCTCCTCCTGAGAACGGCGCAGCGTGACGGCGAGAGCTCGATGTTTCATCAGTTCGCCGCCGGCGTCGAGCGTCAGATGTCTGCGAACTTCGTCGCCTCGGCCGACCTCATTGGATCAGTTGGACGGAACATCACCCTCCTGAGAAACCTGAACCAGCCGGCCAACGGAAATGGCGCGCGGCCATATCCGAACTTCGGCGCGATTCAGTATCGCGATCACGCCGGAGAATCACGATATCGCGGTCTCGACGTTTCGCTCGAGAAGCGCTTCAGCAGAGGCCATAGCTATCGCGTGTCGTACACGATCGGCGATCAGCGCGACAACACGCCCGAACATCTTTCGGCGGCGTCACCGCGCCCGCAGAACACCAACGATCTCGATGCCTGGAAAGGGCCGGGCGACAACGACATCCGTCACCGGTTCGTCGGCAGCTTCATCGCTGACCTGCCGCTCGGCCAGCATGCGGTTCTCCGCGACTGGCTTGTCGCCGGCATTCTTACCGCTCATACCGGGCGGCCGTTTACGGTGACCCAGGGCAGCCTCGAGGGCGCCGGATGGCTGCCGAACCGGGTTGCTGAAACGGAGGAGCCGAAGACCGTCGATCAGTGGTTCAACGTTTCCGACTTCCAGGTCGTCCCGGCGGGGACATTCGGCAACGCAGGCAGGAACATCCTGCGCGGACCTGGCTGGTTCACGGTGGACTTCAGCCTGCAGCGGCGCATCGTGATGACCGACTCGCTCGCGGCGACGCTGCGCTATGACGTCTTCAACGCCACGAACAGGACGAACTTCGGAAATCCCAACGTCGACGTCACGGCGTCGAACCGAGCGACGTTGACGACGCTCGCCGGCGATCCGCGCTCGATGCAGTTTTCCGTGCGGCTGGAGTTCTAACCGAATGGCGGTGTCGGTCAGTTGGCTGGCAGCGGTGGCGATGCCTTGCGTCGCCGCTGCAGCCGTTGTTCGGCTGATGATGGGACCGGGGGTTGACGATCGTCCGATCCGATTCAGCGGCACTCTTACATTCGACGACTCCGAGCAGATGATCGAGCACACCTTCGAGGTCCCCGAAGGCGTCTCTCGTATCGATGTTGCGCTCTCGTATACCAGCCAAGACCGCCGGACGGTGCTCGATCTCGGACTGCGCGGGCCGTCCGGTCTGCGCGGATGGAGCGGCGGCCGGGAAACCAGCATCCACATCTCACCGCTGACGGCAACCCAGGGGTACCTGCCCGGGGCAATCGAGTCCGGACGCTGGTCGGTGATTCTCGGTCTGCCGAACATTGGCCTGGATAGCCGCGACTCGTATTCCCTGACCGTCACATTGGGCCGCGGACAACTCCTGCAGGCGCGCGAACAGCTGGTCAATGGAAAGACATACGGCCTTGGCGACACGATCCCTGTAGACTCGTTGGCGATCATCGCGTTCGAGGCGAACGCAACCGGCGCGCGCCCGACGCTGCTGACTGGCGCCATTTACACCGAGTAGAGGTCACGTGAAACGTTGGCACGTCCAGCTTCTGATCGTCACGGGCGCCGCCGCTGCCTGGGTGGGTGTCGGTGCGCTGGAGCCGGAGCGGCAGTGGCTCGCCGGCGACTCCCACATCCACAGCCATTGGAGCGCCGACTACGACGAGACCAAAACCCCGCCTGAGCCAATCATCGGCGTCGATGGACTCTACGCCACGCCGGTGAACGCACACAGAGCGCGCCTGTACGGTCTGTCGTGGATGGTGACGACCGATCATGGCGGACCCAATCACTCGAAGCTCAACCTCACCCGCGCGTACGAAGAGCTGAAGACCTCGCGCGACGCAGTGCCCGAAGTGCTGCAGTTCTACGGCATGGAGCTCAACATGCCGGCGATGGATCATCACACACTGATCGTCCCGCACAGCGCGCAGGAAGCGTCGATGTTGCACGACATCGAAAGCCGCTTCGACTCGCAGGAGGTCTGGCCGCGCGATCCGTCGCGCAACGAAGAGGCGCAGACGCGGAGGGCGCTCGAGTACATGAAAAGCCTTCCACTCCTTCCTGTCGTGTTCGCGAACCATCCGTCGAGGTCGGCCACCGGTGTCGGCATGTACGGTTTGACCGAGCCGCGCGAAGTGCGAACGAATAACAGTGTCGCGCCAGAGGTTTATCGCGGCATGGAAGGCGCGCCCGGACACCAGGCGGGCACACTGGCGCGCGATGGCTCGCCGAAACGGGACGCGAACGGACGTCCCGCTGGATTCCGCGGGGCGTATTCGCGCACCGGCGCGCACACCTTCGGCGGCTTCGATCAGATGACGGCCATCGTCGGCGGTTTCTGGGACTCGATGCTCGGCGAAGGCCGGCGCTTCTGGATCGTCGCCACCTCGGATTCTCACGCGCACTACGCCGATGCATCCAAGCCAGGATCGGACTTCTGGCCAGGCGAATATCAGAAGACGTACGTCCATGCAGTGCGAAGCTATCCCGGCATCCTCGACGGCCTGCGCAGCGGGCGCATCTTCGCTGTCGCGGGCGATCTAATCAGCGAATTGTCGGTCGAGGCGAAGGCCGAGGAGCAAACCGCGGGGATAGGCGAAACGCTTTCCGTCGAGCGCGGCAAGAATGTGTCCGTGACGATTCGCTTCCGGGATCCGGCCGCGAAAAACACTCACGGTGACACTCCGAAGGTCTCCCGTGTCGATTTCATCGTCGGCGAGGTCCGAGGCACGTCGGAAGATCCCAACTTGAACAAGAACGGGTATACACGCGTCGTTTCACGGTTCACCGATAAACAATGGTCCCGCGACGGTGACGTGTACACGATAACCACTTCGGTGCAGAGGGTCGAGCGGGCGCTCTACTTCAGGGTCCGCGGAACGAATACTGGCGATCTCGAACCCGCAATGGACACGCCCGGTGAAGATCCCTGGTCGGACCTGTGGTTCTACTCCAATCCCGTCTTCGTGGAAATCGCCCAGTAAAATACGAAACAGGAGAAAGGAAGAACGAGAGATTCTTGTTCTCCTTTCTCCCTTCTCCTGTTACATCTTCACCTGCATGCCGTTGGGATTGCCAGTAGCGCTCTGGCGGTGACGGCTGTGTCTGGAAAATCCCCAAAAACCCCGTCGATACCCAGGCAATAGAACTGCAGGAACTCCTGCACTTCCACGGGCCGACGCCGTCGGCGTATGTGGCAATCTGAGCCAGGCCCATCGGCGTCACGAGATCGGCATATGTGCGCGGGTCGCCCGATGCCTTGAAGTCGTAAGGCCCGTAACCATCCGAGTCGATCGACCCATCGAGTCGGACGTCATTGGCGTCGACGAGCTGCACCAGGCGCACGCCGGTCATCCGGTTCAGCCGCTGCAGGTTGCCCACTTCGAACGACTGCACGAACACGGGCGCCAGGTCAGGGCGTGAGCTTTCTGCAACGTTCACGCGACGTTGCGATGAGAAGATAAAGTTAGGGGGTGCCGACCAAAGATCGAGAGAACCTGACCGTCGCCGGCCGCGAAGTGGCGATTTCGAATCCGGGGAAGGTGCTGTTTCCGAAGCCCGGATACACCAAGCTCGATCTCGCCAGGTATTACCTCGCTGTCGCGGATGGCGCCCTGCGTGCCGCGGGGGGACGGCCGAACGTGCTCGTCCGCTATCCCGATGGGATCGACGGCGAGTTTTTCTACCAGAAGCGCGCGCCGCAGTCGCGTCCCGACTGGATCGAAGTCGTGACGCTGCGCTTTCCTTCCGGGCGCATGGCGGAAGAAATCGTCCCTCGCGATACAGCAGGTTTGATCTGGATGGCAAACCTCGCGTGCCTGGAGCTCCATCCACATCCCGTGCGGGCGGAGGATCTCGACCACCCCGACGAACTGCGGATCGATCTCGATCCGGTTCCGGGAGTCACGTGGGACCAGATTCGACGGGTCGCTCAGGTGCTCCGCGCGGCGTTAAATGATTTCAATCTTGTCGGCTGGCCGAAGACGTCGGGATCTCGCGGCATTCACGTCAACGTACGGCTGCACCGGCGATGGACCTTCGACGAGGTTCGCCGATCGGCGCTTGCGCTGGCGCGTGAGGTGGAACGACGCGCGCCTGATCTTGCCACCAGCAAGTGGTGGAAGGAAGAACGCCACGGCGTGTTCCTCGACTACAACCAGAATGCGAAGGACCGCACAGTGGCGGCGGCCTACTCGGTGCGGCCGACACCAGACGCACGTGTGTCGGCCCCATTGACCTGGGACGATGTCGACTCAGCGGAGCCGGGTGATTTCACGCTGGCGTCGATGCCATCGCGTTTCTCGAAGCTTGGCGATCTCCACGCGCAGATAGATCAACACCCGTGCTCGCTCGATCGGCTGCTCGATCTTTCGGCCGAGCAGGAGCGCGACGGCCTGGGCGATGCCCCGTGGCCGCCGCACTACCGCAAGCAACCAGGTGAGCCGGCCAGGGTCCAACCCTCAAAGCGTCGTGTGCCGAAGCGCCCGCTGATCGAAATCGCCCGCGCGCAGCACAAAGCCGATGCGCTCGCCGGGCTCGAGCGCTGGAAAGCGCGGCATCCAGACGCAGCCGCGCACCTTCAAGCCGCGGACGTGCTCGAAGATCGAATGCGCGGACGTTTTCATACCTGGACCAGAATCCGGCTCAACCTCGAACATGTTCCGGTTGATCTCCGTCCGGCGCAGGAGCCATTGGATCCGGACGATCAGCCTGATGAATGGGGGCCGGAACGTACGAAGACGAGGAAAATCAAAACAGGAGATTAGGAGATCAGGAGACATTCTTTCTGATTTCTTTCTGATTCAACACGGAGCCACGGAGTCACGGAGCATTGCAAGAAGAACCTCTATGCCCCCGTAAGGTGTCTGCCGTTTAAACGCCGAGGCGCCGAGACGCCAAGGGGAACGGAACGTTGAACGGTGCGCCGCAGGGTCTCCAAGCAACCATCCTGACAGGAGGCGAGTTCTATTCGCATCGACGGCGTGGGGGCCGCACTGCGGCCCCCACGCCCGGAGAAGGTCATCATTGAATATCAAGAGCCCTTCCCACGTGTGGCTCTTGTATTCAATGGTGACCTTCTCCGTGGCGCGCCAGTCGGCGCGCCGTCGATGCAGTGGTCCGGGTGTTCTCGGCGCGGCGTCTCGGCGGCGCGGCGTTCCAGCCGGTCACGCACTTTCTCCGTGGCCCCGTGACTCCGTGCTGAGATAGAAAAGCTTTCTCTTAATCTCCTAATCTCCTGCCGGACGCGCAGCGCCAAACACCTTCTCGAGCTCGTACGGTGTCGTCACCTCGAGCTGGCCGTAGGTGCAGTCGCGCGGCTGCTTGTCCGGCCGCCAACGCTGAAAGACGGCGGCGTGCCGGAAGCGATCTCCCTGCATGTGGTCGTATTTCACCTCGCACACGCGCTCGGTTCTCACCGGCTCCCACGACAAGTCTTTGCCGGCGCTCCATCGGCTCTGCCCTCCCGGCATGCGGCTCGATACGGCGTCGGCCTCTGCCCATGCGCGCCATGGGTGGTTTTCCATCGCGCGCTCTCGCAGCGGTGCGAGCTCTTCGACCAACTGAGCACGCCTGGCCATCGTAAACGAGGAGGTGACGCCGACGTGTTGCAATACGCCGGCGTCGTCGTAGAGGCCCAGCAGCAGCGATCCCACGAGCGTGTTGTGCCCTGTCTTGTGCCAACGGAATCCCGCGACGACGCACTCGGCGGTTCGGGAGTGTTTCACCTTGATCATGGCGCGCTTGCCCGGCTCGTAGACGCCGCCTCCCGGCTTCACGATCACGCCGTCGAGGCCTGCGCCTTCGAAACGCGCCAGCCAGTCAACGGCGAGCGAACGATCGGTGGTCATCGGAGTCAGGTAAAGAGGGGGCTTGGTGCGTTCCAGGAGTTGCTCGAGCAGACGCCGGCGCTCGACCAAAGGCTCGTTGCGCAGGTCTCGGCCGTTGACGGCGAGCAAGTCAAATGCGACGAACGAGGCGGGACTTGCCTTGGCGAGCTTGGCGACACGCGATGCCGCGGGATGAAGGCGCAATTGGAGCGCATCGAAATCGAGGCCGTGTGACGTTGCGATGACGATTTCGCCGTCGACGACGCTGCCGTCCGGCAGCCCCGTGAGAAATTCTTCATGGAGGTCCGGAAAATAGCGGTCGAGCGGGCGTGAGTCCCGGCTCTGGATAAACACATCGCCGCCCCCTCGAAACACAATCGCGCGAAACCCGTCCCACTTGGGCTCATAGAAAAGGCCATCCCCGGCGGGAAGCTCCTCGGCGAGCTTCGCCAGCATGGGCTCGATAGGCGGTTGGATGGCGAATTGGCTGGCCAAGTGTCGTGAGACGGTAATGTTAATGGAACAATCAACAGAATTGGCAGATTGGTAGATTCGCAGATTGGTAGATTAGGTCGAATCCCATGCATCCTCCCTGATCTCCTGGTCTCCTGTTGCGTTTGAGGGCGAAGATTCTTGGGAACGCGTGAACCCTTTTGCGCGTCCAAGAAAGTTAAATGGCGGATGCCCTCCTTCTCGAGCGTCGTGACGAGCGAGACCGGCTGCGGCTCTTGCTCGAAGTGTCTGAATCCATTGCGTCACATCGCGACCTGAACGAACTCTTTCGCGATCTGGCGCAGCGCCTTCCCCGAATCGTCCCATTCGACTACATAAACCTGGTCCTGCACGACGGTCCCCGCAACGTGATGCGGCTCCACCTCCTTGCGGTGCCGGACGATTCAACCTTCCAAGCCGGCATGGAGTTTCCGATCGAGGAATCGCCTGGCGGCCTGGTGTGGAGGACGCAGCAGCCCCTTGTCGTCAACCACATAGCCCTGGAGGACCGTTTCCGCGATCTGATTTCGCGCCTCCGCGACAACGGCGTTCAATCGTTTTGCGTCGTTCCGTTGACGACGGCGCTGCGGCGCCTGGGAGCCATGGGCTTCGGCAGCCTCGAACAGCGCGACTACGACGAAGACGAGGTCGCGTTCATGCAGGAGGTCGCCAAACTGGTGGCGGTTGCGGTCGACAACGTCCTGCACGACGAGAGCGCCCGTGCTGCCCAGGAACAGCTGGCGCGGGAGCGCGACCACCTGCGCCTGCTGCTCGACGTCAACAACGCGGTGGTGTCCCACCTGGACATGGACGCGGTTTTTTCGTCGGTCAGCACGTCGCTGCAGCGAGTGATCCGCCACGATGGCTGCTGCCTGACGCTGCACGAAGCCGAGTCGGGATATTACCGGTGCCACGTGCTGTGCGCCGAGAGCAGCGAAAGTTTCGTCGAAGAGGGCCAGGCGGATCACAGCGTCACGTCACCGGGCTGTCTCGCCATGTCCACCAAGGCGCCGGCCGTGTTCAGCGAGCACGATTTGAAGACAGTCTGGGCGGAATCAAAGATCGCGCAGCATCTGCTCGCGGACGGCGTGAAAACATTCTGCAGTGTTCCCCTGCTCTCCCGCGATCGCGTGCTGGGAACCCTGAACGTCGGGCGCATGGACGACGAGATGTTCACCAGTGACGAAGTCGAGCTTCTGATGCAGGTAGCCCAGCAGGTGGCGATCGGCGTCGACAACGGGCTGGCGTACCGCAAGATTGCCGAGCTCACCGAGAAGCTCAACGTGGAAAAGCTGTATCTCGAGGGCGAAATACGCACCGAGCACAACTTCGAGGAGATCGTCGGCGACAGCGCGCCGCTCAAGCAGGTGCTCACGAAAATCGAAATCGTGGCGCCTACCGACTCGACGGTCCTCATTGAGGGTGAAACGGGCACCGGCAAGGAGCTCATTGCACGGGCAATCCACAATTTAAGCAGCCGGCGCTCGAGGACGTTCATCAAGCTGAACTGCGCCGCCATTCCCACCGGCCTGTTGGAAAGCGAGCTGTTCGGCCACGAAAAGGGCGCGTTCACCGGCGCGATCGCGCAGAAGATCGGCCGCTTCGAGCTGGCCAACGGCGGCACCCTGTTCCTCGACGAGGTCGGAGATATTCCGCTCGAGCTGCAGTCGAAGTTCCTTCGCGTGCTGCAGGAACAGGAATTCGAGCGCCTCGGCAGTAACAAGACGATTCGCGTCGACATCCGGCTCGTCGCCGCTACCAATCGCGACCTCGCGGGCATGGTGACCGAGCGCCAGTTCCGGAGCGATCTGTACTACCGCCTCAACGTCTTTCCGATCCTCAATCCGCCGCTGCGCGAGCGCAGCAGCGATATCCAGGCGCTGGTGCAATATTTCACGCGGAAGTTCGCCACGCGGATGAACAAGAAGATCGACACGATCCCCACCGAGACCATGGCGGCCCTGTCGCAGTATTACTGGCCGGGCAACATCCGCGAGCTGGAGAATTTCATCGAGCGGGCCGTCATCCTCAGCCGCGGCTCGACGCTCATGGTTCCTCTCGGCGAGCTCAAACGTCAGCGGAATAGCGATGACGTCATGCCGCGCAATCTCTCCACGCTCGAAGACGCTGAACGCGACCATATTCGTCGAGCGCTGCAGCAGGCGAACTGGCTCGTCGGCGGCCCGTCAGGCGCAGCCGCCAAGCTGGGCATGAAGCGCACGACGCTGCAGTCGAAGATCGCGAAGCTCGGCATCGAGAGACCTTCCGCCGCCAGGTAACAAAACAGTGCGAACAGGAGCTAGGAGGCTAGGAGAATGTTTTCTCAAAAATTCTCCTGAATCTCCTGATCTCCTCTGTTGCATTTAGAACCCGTTACTCGCCCCCGCCCGAAATAATCCTCTCGGCGCGGACGTCGGCAACGCAATCACACCAGACCCCCTGCTATCCGTCGCTGAGGTCAACTCGGGGGCTTGCTGAAGCGCTTCGTACCGAACGAGCGCCGACTGGTGGTCGAGGCTCGCCTGCAGCAGGTTTACTTCCGCCTGAAGAAGGTCCCGCTGCGCCTGCGTCACCAGGAAGCTCGTCGACAATCCCACCTCGAAACGGCGCTGCTCGACGTCGAGCCGCTGCTTCGCAACGCTGGCGCCGGCACGCGTGGCCTCGATGCGCTCGGACGTGCTGTGGATGAGCCGCACGGCCTGTCGCAATGTCTCGGCGATCTCGAGCTGGAGGCTGGCGATGCGCTGCACCGCCTGCCGCTGTTCGACCTGCGTCCGGGCGAAGCTCGCTTCTTCGAAACTCCGGCCCAGCGAATAGTTCACCGACAATCCCACGCTCCACGTCGGATAGGCGCTGCCGAACACGTCTCCCAGCACGCCACCGTATCCTCTTCTGGAAGTACCTACCACCGTGCCCGGGAATTCTCCCGAGCGCAGGAACCGCGTGCCGCCCAGACCGTTGCTCCTGAACGAGGTTTCGAGACGTACGTCGGGAAGCTTCTGGTCCTTGAAGAAATCGACGTTCGTCCCGATGTTCTCCAGGTCTTTCCTGGCTCGCTGGAGATCGAAACGTCCGCTGAATGCATCTGCCGCCACCGTGTCGACGTCGGGCAGGACGCTGCCGATCGCCGGCTGGTCGATCGGATCGATGCGCGTACGCCAGAAGGTGACGTCAGCCGGATCCATAATCAGGCGACGCAGCCGATCTTCGGCGTCACCAGCAGCGGCGTTCGCGCGGATCAGTCCCTCGCGCCTCTGTGCAACTTCGGACTCAGCCTGAAGCAAGTCGAGCGGCGGTGTCTGCCCGATGTCTACGCGCGCTTTGTTCTGGCGCACCAGCTCCTCGGCAAGCTCCAGCGACCGCTGCTGCACCGTGACGTTGGCGAGCGTCGCCTTGAGTGTCCAATACGCCTGTTTGACGGCTGCCGTCGTTTGGGCTGCAGACTCGCGCACGAACAGCTCGGAGCTTTCCAGATTCCGCTGCGTGACGATGGTCTGCTGCCGGGCGATGTCCATCTTTCGGTCCTTGAGCAGCGGCTGAGAGAACGCGAGCTGGAAGCCCGACTCCAGCGCCGGATCGAAGCTGTTCAACGGACTGTTCGACGTCGTGCGCGATGTATCCCAGGACACGTTCCACGTGCCCCCGCCCCACGGCACCCGCTGCCGCACACCCGTCGAGGTAAACAGGTCGTTGGTGTCGACACCCCGCTCGCCGAGCAGGAAATTCGTGGGCGGCGTGGAGTTGCCCGTTGAGCCGACGACGGTCGAAAACACCGGCGTGTAGGCGCTTTCGCTCTCAGACACGCGAGCCGCCTCTACCTGGGTTCCGTACCGGACGGCCGCGAGATCGGGATTGTTCTCGAGCGCGCGGCGGACAGCCTCGTCAACGGTCAGCTGGAGAGTTGCATTGCTCGACTGCGCCGATGCGGGCATCGCCGACCCGACAGCGACTGCAAGGCCCAGGGCAATTGAAGCGATTTTCATATTCCTGTCTCCGCAACCGGCATCGAGGCCGGCACAAATTCCGTCTCGTGATCCGACGCGCGATGAGTGCGCGCCACGAGCATGTAGATGGAAGGCACGACGAACAGCGTGAAGAACGTTCCGACGATCATCCCCGTCACGAGCATGATGCCGATGCTGTTGCGAGCACCGGCTCCGGGACCGCTCGCGAGCACAAGCGGAAAGTGCCCGACGACGGTCGCCGCCGTCGTCATCAGAATCGGGCGCAACCGCGTTCCAGAGGCTTCGATGACCGCGGCGAGCTTGTCTTTGCCGGTTTCCTGCAGATGATTGGCAAACTCGACGATCAGAATTCCGTTCTTTGCGACGAGACCAACCAGCGTGATGAGGCCGACCTGACTGTAAATATTGAGTGTCGTGAACCCGAGAAACGAAAACAGCAGCGCGCCGGCAACGGCCAGGGGCACCGACCCGGCGAGGATGATGAACGGATCCCTGAAGCTCTCGAACTGTGCCGCCAGCACCAGGTAAATCAGAATCGCCGAGAGCAGGAACGTGCCCAGGAACCTGCCGCCCTCCGTGCGCAGCTGTCTCGACTCGCCCGCGTAGTCCATCGTGAACCCTTGAGGCAGGACGGCGCGCGCTTCGTCTTCGAGGAAGCGCAGCGCCTGGTCGAGGGGGACTGGCGGCGGGATGACACCTTGTATGCGTACCGCATTGAGCTGCTGAAATTTCTTGAGCTCGCGCGGCTGCGTGGTGGTTTCGAGGGTGGCGAACGTGGACAGTGGAACGAGCTGATCTCGCGAGCCGGTAACGTAGATTTGCTCGAGCTGGTCAGGGGACAGCCGCTCAGCGCGCTTGATCTGTGGGATCACCTTATAGCTGCGCCCCTGATTGCTGAAGCGGTTCACGTAATCGCCGCCCAGCATCGTCGACAGGTCCTGGCCGGCCTGGCTCAGCTCTACGCCCTGCGACCGCAGCTTGTCGCGATCGAATATGACCTCGGCCTGCGGTTGGTCGAACTTGAGATCGGCATCCGCGAAGATGAACAGGCCGCTGGCAAACGCCTTCTGCACGAGCTGATTTGCGATGTCGCTGAGCTGCTGCGGCTCGGCAGCCGAGGCGATGACAAAGTCGACCGGAAAGTCGCCGCCGCCTGGGAGAGGCGGAGGCACGATCGGAATTACGCGGATCCCGGGAATCTTCGACAGCGGTCCCATCGACTCCATCACGAGCTGCTCTGTTGTCTTGCTGCGCTCGCTCCAGGGTTTTGTCGTCATCCCGCCGAAGCCGCCTGTCGGAAACGTGATTTGGAAAATGCTGTCGCTTTCGGGCAGCGCCCGATACACGTCGTGGATAGCGGAGGTGTACAGCTTCGTTTGATCGAGCGTCGAGTTCGCAGACGCCTGAACGATGCCGAAGAAGAAGCCCTGATCTTCCGTAGGCGCCAGCTCTCGCTGAGAGAACATGTAGAACGGCACCGTCAGTAGCGCGACGATCGCCCAGAGCGTGAGCACCACGGGGCGGTACCGAAGAGTCCCAGCCAGCGCCCTGCTGTATGAGCGGCGCACACCGTCGAACCGCCGGTTCACCCAGCCGGCATATCCGCGCTCGTTGTCACCGGCGCGAAGAAGCCTGGCACCCATCATCGGCGACAGCGTGAGCGCAACCACGCCGGACACGATCACCGCACCGGCAAGCGTGAACGCGAACTCCCTGAACAATGCGCCGGTCAACCCGCCCTGAATTCCGACAGGAGCGTAGACTGCGGCGAGCGTAATCGTCATCGAGATGATCGGGCCGACCAGCTCGCGTGCGCCTTCGATCGCTGCCCGATACGCCGACTTGCCCGCCTGCAAGTGCCGCTCGACGTTCTCCACCATGACGATGGCGTCGTCAACCACAAGACCGACCGACAAGACGATCGCAAGAAGCGTCAGCAGATTGATCGTGAAGCCCGCTGCCATCATGAGGAACACGGCTCCGACGAGCGAGATCGGGATTGCAACAACCGGAATGAGCACCGCGCGGAAGGAGCCGAGGAAGAGGAAGATCACGAGAATGACGATGAGCAGCGTCTCGCTGAGCGTCCTGATGACCTCGTTGATGGCGTCCTGGATGTATTCCGTCGAATCGTACGGAACCCCGACCTTCATACCCGCGGGCAGTTGCGCCCGAATCTCCGGCAGTGCTTCGCGGACCTTCCCAATCACCTCGAGTGAATTCGCGGTCGGCAGAACCCAGACGCCCATGAAGGTGGCAGCGTCGCCGTTGAACCGCACGTCTTCTTCATAATTCTCCGCGCCGAGGACGACGTCGGAGATGTCGCCGAGACGGACGACCACGCCGTCCTGTTCTTTGACGACGAGATTTCGGAACTCTTCGGGTGTGCTCAGATCGGTGTTGGCAATCAGGTTCACCGACACCATGGAGCCCTTGGTGCGTCCGAGCGCCGACAAGATAGTTGTTGCGCGCGAGCGCCTCGCGCACGGCCGAGGGCGAAATGCCGTGTGCGGCCATCCGATCAGGCTTCAGCCAGATGCGCATGGCGAACGTGCGGGCGCCGAGGATGTCGGCGCGCTGGACGCCGCTGATCGCGCTGAGCTTCGGCTGGACGACTCGCGTCAGGTAGTCGGTGATCTGGTTCGGGTCGAGATCCTCTGATGAAAATCCGAGGTAGATCGCGGCGAACTGCTGATCGGCAGTTTCCAGCTCGATTCTGGGCGCCTCGGCCTCGGGAGGCAGGTCGTTGCGCACCTGCGCCACCTTGGCCTGGATCTGTGTGAGCGCCGCATTGGTGTCGTAGTTGAGCCGCAGGTGCACGATGATGGTGCTGATTGCCTGGGCGCTGGACGATTCCATGTAGTCGATGCCATCGGCGCTGGCGATGACCCGCTCGAGCGGCGTGGTGATGAATCCGCGGACGAGATCCGCGTTCGCACCGATATACGCCGTGGTCACGCGGATGACGGCGATGTCGCTGCGCGGATATTGGCGGACGCTCAACGCGCGAATCGACTGCAGCCCGGCGATGAGAATCACCAGATTGACGACGATCGCGAGCACGGGCCGTTTGACGAAGAGATCGGTAAATCGCATGTCAGTTGTCCTCCGGCTTCGGCGCCGGGTCGTTCGATGGCTGCACCTTGTTGTTGACGTAAATCGCTGCGTCGTTCCGCAGTTTGAACACACCGGATGTCACGACCTCGTCGCCCGGCTTCACGCCCGAGATCACGCCCACCTGATCTCCTCGCGCCCCCTCGAGCTTGACGAACTGCTGCCGCACGCCGCGATAGGTCGCTCCGGTCGACGCTTTGAGGTCGGACACGACGAACACCGAATCGCCGTACGGCGCGTAGCTGATGGCTGATGCTGGCAGCGAGACAACCGGGCGCCCTGCCCCAAGGGCGACTTCGGCCTGCACGAACATCCCCGGCCGCAGCTGGCCATTTCCGTTGTCCAGCGTCGCCTGCACTTGAATGTTCCGCGTGCTCTCGTTCACCTGCGAGTCGATGGCGGTGATGCGGCCGTGGAACTCGACGCCGCCGAGATCGCCGCTCGTGATCCGCACCGTGCGCCCACGCTGCATCTCGGCCGTCGCCTGTTGCGGGACGCCGAAGTTGACATAGATCGGGTTGAGTGACTGCAGCTGCACGATGGGGTTGCCGCTCGAGAGGTATTGACCAAGGTTGACCTGGCGGAGTCCGAGGATGCCCGAGAAGGGCGCCCTGATCGTCTTTCGCTCGATCGCCGCACGTATTTCTCCGACGCGGGCCGCCATCTGTTTGTCTTCGGCCGTGGCGCTGTCGAACTCGGCGCGCGAGATGACGTTGTCCTTCAGCAAACCTTCCATTCGCGCGAAGTTGGCCCGAGCCAGGTCTCGCTGCGCTTCGGCCGCGGCGAGCTGGGCGCGCTCCTGGCGCGTGTCGAGCTGCACCAGCACGTCGCCTTCACGAACGGCCTTTCCTGAATCGAACGTGATGCGATCGACGGTGCCGGACAAGTCGGCGCTCACCAGGACGCCTTGCACCGCCGCGACCGAGCCGATCACGCTCAGCGTCTGCGGCCATTCCGACTGTTCCACGACGATCGTCGTCACCGCCTCCGGGGGCGGCTGGAACGCCGCGCCCTGCGCGATCGCCGTTTGAATCTGGCGGAACTTCACGAAGCCGAGACCGCCGATGATGATCATCATCACGGCCAACATGAGAATCATTCGTTTCATCATGCCGGCACACTTCGCAATTTCTCTTCCAACCCAGATCCACATCGCCGAGCGCGAATTGCTCAGCAAACGTGACAGCGTGACGCGGCCGTGACGAACGTGCCTGCCGAGGTTTCGGCACGATGCCGAATTATCGGCGGCTCACCTCAGCCGGTAGCCAGTAGCCAATAGCCAGTAGTCCTGATCTCGCGCGCGCCTTAACTTCGGTATTACAAAGCAGCTACGAGCTTCGGCTACCGACTTGCTACCGGCTATTGGCTACTGGCTACTGGCTGACACAAGTCGGTACGCGTCCTGCACTCCGTCAACAGGAGGCTTCATATGAATCGTCTATTGGTTCTTTCATCAAAGGAAGAGACGTCAGCGTTTTTCGGCCCAGAGGCACGTTACGGTCATCGCGTGTATGGCGCCGTCATGCTGAACGTCGGGCGATGAGCAGCATCATAGAGAGGAGCGAGGGGCGAAGGGCGAGGGGCAACATCGATTACCCCTTACCCCTTACCCCTTCCCCCTTCCTGCATGCCGCCCTCAACGGCACCCGCACGCGCGCCGACCATCGCGCGATTCCAATCACAGCAGCAGAACAGGCCGCGGAGGCACGCGCCTCCGTGGCCGCTGGCGCAGCAGCGATCCACGTTCATGTCCGGGACGATCAAGGGAACGAGACGCTTGCGCCCGAGAGCGTGGGGACGGCGCTGACGTCGATCCGATCGGCATGTCCCGGCATTCCTGTCGGCATCAGCACCGGCGCGTGGATCATCCCGAACCTGCGCCGGCGGCTGGCGGTGATCGGCTCGTGGGAAGTGCTGCCGGATTTCGCATCGGTGAATCTTCACGAAGCCGGCGCGCCGCAAGTGATCCAGTTCCTGCTCGACAGGGGCGTCGGCGTCGAAGCCGGCATCTGGAACGCTCCCGCCGCTCGTGCGCTGATTGACAGCGGGCTCACCGATCACTGTCTACGCATTCTGCTGGAGCCCGCCGAAGCCTCGTGCAACGCGCGCGCGAATCTCCTGCAGATGGAAGCGATGTTGATCGGCGCCAGGCCAACCAGGCTGTTGCACGGTATGGGACGAAATGCGTGGCATCTGGTCGAGCTTGCCGCTCGATGCTGGTATGACACGCGCATCGGATTCGAAGACACGCTCAGGCTTCCCGATGGCTCGATCGCCGAGAGCAACGCCACACTAATCGCAGCGGCTCGACGTATCATGGCGAGCGTCGCTGATGACCAATCGTGATCTCGCTGATCTCGTTCTGCTAGGCGCCATCTGGGGCGCGTCGTTCCTGTTGATGCGCGTTGCCGTGCCCGAATTCGGTCCGATTCCGTTGATCGCCGCACGCGTCGGGATCGGCGCAGCCTTCCTGTTCGCGGTACTCGCGCGCCGCGGCCACGTGCACCGCCTGTACGCCGACGTTCGGCCGCTGGCGATTCTCGGAGCGGTGAACTCGGCCATTCCGTTCACGCTGTTTGCATTTGCGGTTGTCTCAGTGACCGCTGGATTCGCAGCCGTGCTCAACTCGACGGCGCCATTGTTCGGTGCCATCGTTGCGTTCGTCTGGCTTCGAGACAGGCCGGCGTGGACCCGCGTGCTCGGCCTCGCCGTCGGATTCGCCGGCGTAGCGATCCTCGTGCGCGGCCGGGCCTCGGTGGCTGGCGACGGCGGTACGCTGGCGGTCGCCGCTGGATTGTTCGCGGCGTTTTTGTACGGCATCGCCGCGAACTACACGAAGAAGCGTCTGAGCGGTGTGGATCCGCTCGTCATCGCAACGGGGAGCCTCATCGCCGCGACGCTGCTGATGATTCCCGTCGCTCTGGTCTTTTTGCCTCGAACGATGCCGAGTCTCACGGGTTGGATAAGCGCGATCGCGCTGGGGATCTTCTGTACGGGTGTGGCTTACATCCTCTACTTCCGGCTGCTGCGCAGCGCGGGCCCATCCAAGGCTCTGGCCGTAACCTATCTGATTCCCGCGTTTGGCGTGTTGTGGGGGTACACGATTCTTCGCGAGCCCCTCACGTCGAACATGATTGCCGGCTGCCTGGTGATCCTCGTGGGTATTGCTCTCACGACCGGCGCAGTCAGCCGCTAGTCGTTTCAGCTGCCGAGTGACGCGATGGCCAGCGAGATTCCACGCCAGCTCGTTTTTGCCACCGACGACCGTCGGTCGGCAGGCGCAGGCGTTCAGGGCGCCAGCAGATCGAAGATTTGTGGTCTCCCGAAATCGCGTGATCGCGATTTTGCTGCTGCGATTGCCGCATCGTACGCCGCGCACACGTCTATGAATACGTGATCCCAGGACAGGAGATCGATGGCACGCGCTCGGGCCGCGATCGCCATCACCTCCCGGCGCTGACGATTCTTGACGAGGACGCGAACGCCGTCGATGAAGCCCCGTTCGCCGTTGGCCACGATTGCCGCCCGTCCCGAGCCAATGCTGGATCCCACGACAAAGCGCGGCCCTCCGGTAGCCATGACGACGGGAGGCACCCCGGAGGCCATGGCCTCGAGGACGACGTTGCCGACGGTGTCGGTTTCGGAGGGGAAGGCAAAAATATCCATCTGCGCATACGCATCGGCAAGGGCCGGACCGCGCAGCTCACCGGTTAGCTCGGCGCGGAGCATGTTTCGCCGCAGCCAGTCCCGCTCGCTGCCATCACCCACGATCGTGAACCGCACGTCGAGCCCTTCCGCATCCAGCTCTGCCTCGAGTGCGTGAAGCAGCCGCACGTTCTTCTCCGCGGAGAGCCGCCCGACATATCCAATGTTCACGATCTTGTTGGCGCCGCGGCGGCGCGCGGGGGTAAACAGCTCGGTATCAACCCCGCGCGACATGAGAAACACCGGCTTCCCGGTTCCGCGCTGGATCAGGCCCCGCAGCTCGCGATTCGGAGCCAGCACGACTCGGGGAATGCGGTAGAACAGCATCAGCAGTTGCAGCGCCTTGTCTTCAACCCACTGCTTCGTCCTGATGCCCGACGCGCCAGCCCACTCGAGTTGAAGCCGCCGCGACGCGTATTCATGAAGGTTGGTGTGCCATGAGCCAACCATCGGAATGCGGAGCCGATGACCGAAATAGGCGCCAAGCTGCCCGATATCGTTCGGTCCGGTGAAGTGGACGACGTCGGGGTCAAACCACGAGAGCGTCTCTTTTACGCGCCGCGCATGGCGCCAGAACGTCAGATCGAACTTGAGGTCATGTTCGAGCGTCAACGACGAGATCTTCGACCGCTTCAGGTCGAGACGCACGACCGATCCGTCGCGGACGACACGCGTCTCGGGACCTGCATGCACAGACAGGAACGGGATATTCCGCCGCCTGGCGCATTCTTCGAGCGCCTTCGTCGTGCGCGCCACGCCATTCGCTTCGTGATACGAATCCGAAAAGAGTGCGATTCGCGGTGGCCTGTACATGCCCACACGATATGGGGTATGCGTCACAGTACGACTACGAGCAGAAGTACTCTTTGTAAATTTACTTTCTGTCGGACCTCGGACCGGAGGCGGCGTTGACATGGAGGCCGTACCAGCTTCGTAGCCAGTGATGTGCGTGCGGTGCTTCGGCGGCGCGTCGGTATTCAGCGAGCATCGGCGCAAGGCCCGTTTCCCATTGCTGGCGCATGGCGTGCTGTCGAGCCTCGTGGCCCATCGCCCGGCGCCGCGTGTCGGTTCTGATGAGCGCCGCTGTGTTGACGATGAAGTCGGCTTGCGAACGGCACACAAGCGCCGAGGCGTCAGACACGCGCTCGCGCGCGCTGCCCCGCTCCATGGCGACAACCGGCAGGCCGCTTGCCTGCGCTTCGAGCACGGCCAGGCTCGTCGAGGTGCACTCGGATGGAGACACGAAGAGATCCGCCGACGCAAGCGCCTCGGCATAAGCAGAGCGCGACAGCTGTCCCGTGAATACCGCATGAGAGCACCGCGCCTGTAAATCGTCGCGGCTGGGGCCGTCGCCGATGACGATGAGCCGGTGCATGGGGTGCGACCGGTGCAAGGCAAGCTCGAGCGACAACAGGCGCTGCGCTCCGCGTCCTGGCGATAACGTGCCTGCAAAGACGACTGCCGGGCGGCTCTCGGATACTTCCCAGTGCTCCCGGAGCGCCGCGGATCGCTTTGCCACCGAGAACATGCCGCAGTCGACTCCCGGCCGCCATGAGACGATCCTGGACACCGGAATTTGACGATTGACTATTTCGTCGCGCGCGCTCGCCGAAGGAACCAGCAGCGACCGGCACATGCGAGCGAGGACGCGCAGACAAATTCGGTCGATTGCGCTATCGCCCGGATCTACGGGAAACGATCCGAGTAGCGGAAGGGAACATCGCGCGGCGGCGACCACTGCCGCGACCGCCAGAGGGCCCCGGCACGCGGCGTGGACGACATCGATGCGGTCTTCGCGGAACCAGGATTCGAGTCCGATCGTGGATCCAATCGACCACACATCGGGTCTAATGGCATAGCCGAAGACCCCGGAACCGTTCGGCAACTGCTCACGTACCACCGCCATCGTGGCCGCGAGGCCCGATCGATCGATGCAATCCCGTTCTGTGATAAAGGCTATACGCACCGGATAACCCGAGTATCCGAAGCCCCGGCGACGGCACCAAGTACCAGATGCGACAACCGTGTAAACAATGAGGGTATATTCCCTAAAATGACGCTCCTCTACTCATACCTGCGGCATTACTGGGGTTTAGTCGCGTTTGCCCTGGTCCTGGCGACCATCAACCAGGTGTTCTCCCTCTTCGATCCGCTGATCTTTCGGTACGTCATCGACAATTACGCGACTCGCTTCTCCGAATACACGACCGGCGAGTTCTTCCGCGGCGTGACGCTGCTGCTCGCGGCCGCGGTCGGAGTGGCGTTCGTCTCGCGCGTGGCCAAGAACTTTCAGGACTACTACATAAACTTGATCACACAGCGTCTCGGCGCCGAACTCTATTCCGACGGCATCCGCCACTCGCTCGAGCTGCCGTATTCGGTCTTCGAAGATCAGCGCAGCGGTGAAACCCTCGGCAAGCTTCAGAAAGTGCGCTCCGACGTCGAGCGCCTGATATCGGCGTCGATCAACGTGCTCTTCACGTCGCTCGTCGGCATCATTTTCGTGATGGTTTACGCGTTTACGGTGCACTGGCTGATCGCGCCGGTGTACCTCCTTACCGTGCCTATTCTCGGCATCCTCAGCTCGGTGTTGAGCAAGCGCATCAAGGTAATCCAGAAGCAGATCGTCTCGGAAACGACAGCGCTGGCCGGCTCCACTACCGAGTCGCTGCGAAACATCGAGCTCGTAAAGAGCCTTGGGCTCGGCCAGCAGGAAATCGAGCGCCTGAACAACACGACGGGAAAGATTCTGCAGCTCGAGCTGAAGAAGGTGAAATATCTGCGCAGCCTGAGCTTCATTCAGGGCACCGCGGTGAACTTTCTGCGGACGAGCATCCTCTTTCTGATGCTCTATCTCATCTACACGCGGGACATCACCGTCGGGCAGTTTTTCTCACTATGGATCTATTCGTTTTTCATCTTCGGGCCGCTCCAGGAGCTTGGCAACATCATCAATATCTACCGTGAGGCGGAAGTGTCGCTGAACGTGTTCGAGAACATCCTGAAGATTCCGAAAGAGCCCAAGCCGATCAGCCCGCTGCCGCTGGACGATGTGAGGACCCTCGAGTTCGATCGCGTCACGTTCCAGCATCAGTCCGCTTCGTCGCCGGCAATCAGCGACATCAGCTTCAGCGCGGGCCGTGGACAGACGATCGCCTTTGTCGGTCCGTCGGGCGCCGGCAAAACCACGCTGGTCAAGCTGCTGGTGGGGCTCTATCCGCCCGGGGCGGGCCGTATTCTCTATAACGGGATCCCGAGCGACGAAATCGATCTCGACGTACTGCGGGAGCGGATCGGCTTCGTGACACAGGACACGCAGCTCTTCTCTGGAACGATTCGCGAGAACCTGCTGTTCGTCAATCCGAAGGCCACTGACGAAGAATGCCTCTCGGTGCTCCGCCGTGCCGCGTGCGACAGCCTGCTCGAGCGAGCGCAGAAAGGGCTCGATACGGTCATCGGCGAAGGCGGCGTGAAGGTATCAGGTGGAGAGAAGCAGCGGCTGTCCATCGCACGCGCGCTGCTCCGGCGTCCGCAACTGCTCGTGTTCGACGAAGCGACGTCTTCGCTCGACTCGCTTACCGAAGAAGGGATCGTCGAGACGATTCGTGACGTTGCGAGCACCGGCGAATCCATCACGATCCTGATCGCGCACCGCCTCTCCACGATCCTGCACGCGGATCGCATCTACGTCCTCGAACGCGGCCGCATCGTCGAAACGGGCCGCCACGACGAGCTGGTGGCGCAGAAAGGTCTGTACTACGCCATGTGGCGCCAGCAAATTGGTGAGCGCCGGCCGAGTGAGATGTCTGCGAGAATGGCTTATCTCACCGCAGAGGCGCGATGACAAAGCCGGACACTACGCGCCAGTAGCCGTAGCCGTAGCCGGTAGTCCTGAGGCCGATGGCTCGGAGCCGATAGCCGTTAGTCGTATGCCTGTGCGTCCAACGCAACAGGCACCGCACTGGGGCATCCGCCTGGCCATGCGGAAGGCGGATCCGTCTGCAAGGCAGCCGTATCTTGTTCAGCGGTCGTTGACCGTAGCGCGAAGAGATGCGCGCGAAAGCACCGATGCGATCGAAGCAATCAAGAGCGTACGCATCTGCCGAGATGAGCGAGGCGGTGGCGCTTTTCGAAATTACGCGCGAAGGGTGGGCTCCGGCTGCCGGCAGACGGATCCACCTACCGCGTTGGCGGCGGTGGACTACAGCGGTCGCGGTCCGGCTAAAGCCGGACACTACGTACCTAGCCAGTAGCCGATAGCCGGTAGTCCTGAGGCTGAGCTCAGAGCTGATAGCCGTTAGTCGTATTGGCCGGCGGTCCAACGCACCAGGCACCGCACTGGGGGATCCGCCTGGCCATGCGGAAGGCGGATCCGTCTGCAAGGCAGCCGTATCTTGTTCAGCGGTCGTTGACCGTAGCGCGAAGAGATGCGCGCGAAAGCACCGATGCGATCGAAGCAATTAAGAGCGTACGCATCTGCCGAGATGAGCGAGGCGGTGGCGCTTTTCGAAATTACGCGCGAAGGGTGGGCTCCGGCTGCCGGCAGACGGATCCACCTACCGCGTTGGCGGCGGTGGACTCACAGCGGTCGGCTAAAGCCGGACACTACGTACAGTGGGGGTCCGGCTAAAGCCGGACACTACGTACAGTTGGGCGTCCGGCTGAAGCCGGACACTACGTATTTTTGGCTCAAGCCGGACACTACGTACGCTTCGCGGCGACGACCACGTCGGGATCCAACACGCTCAGCGTGATGCCGTTCGCGTCCTGGTCGAATCTGATGCGCACATTCGGCGCGCCCACTGGATAGAACTGCAGTTTGCCGAGGTGCGTGAGGTTTCGCTTCGACCCGCCCACGCGCGTGATGCCGAGCATGTTTTTCTCCGCATCGACGATGAAGACGTCGCGAGGGCGGTCGCCGAACACGTAACGGCCGACGATGGACGCCCGGTCCGCGTCGCTCAGCGGCTCGCCACCTGCCGGCAGATTGCCGAGCGACTCGAGATATTTCAACACTTCCGTCGCCTGCGGACCTCCCGCCCTCGCGTGGTTGATGAGCGGAATCCCGTGCGGCCCGCGGAGCTGGTTGAGATTCGGCGCCGCCGCGGCGAAGCCCTTGATCACATCGAGCTGGCCCAGCATCGCGGCCGAAAAAATCGTCTGGCCGGCGCCGTGCTCGATGAGCAGCTCGGCTATCGGGCGGTTGCCCACATGCGAAGCGGCCCCCAGCGCCGTTTCCCAATCGCCAAAACCCCAGTCCCACGACGCTTTTGCGAGCGCGGGCTGACGCGCGAGAAGCTCCTTCACGCGGGCGATGTTCCCGTGCGACACCCCCACAATCTCTTTCGCTAGAAACGGGTGATGGCTGGGGAACGTCTCGTCGAAGGGCGCTCCCGGCCCAGGAGGCGGCGCGGGCCATGTGTTGGTGTCGGGCGCCTGTGCGCGTGCGGCAGCGGCAGGCACAGCGAAGGCACCGAGGGTCGGAACGATGCGAACGAAAGTTCGGCGATTCATCATATGCAAGTAATACGAGGTTGCCGCCGATTACGCTACCCAGGAAAACTTCAGGCCGTAACTCTCTAGGGATTGGGGACTTGGGATTAGGGATTAGGCGTAAGAAGTTGTTCCCTGATGCCCGATTCGATCAGGTTCGCTGCGTCGTCATCAAGGCCGGTAAGCGGATCGCCCGCCGGACGCTGGATGCGCCGGGTCCATAAGTGCGTGCCGTCGTCCAGCCGTATCAGGTGCATCAGCAAGGAGAGCTCGCCTTGTCGCGGCTGGAGCTGCGCGAGGACGACATGAGACGCGCCGGTGCGCTCCTTGATTTTCTCGAGGTCCCGATCGTTGCGCGGAATCCGTAGAACCGCCTCGTTGCCGACGACACCGACTCGCTCGACGCCGAGCGCCGTGAGGCGATCGACAACTGTGTCGGCCATGGCGTGAACAGGTCGATCGTAGCCGGGATCGCCGGTTTCGTTGTCGAAGATCGAAACAGCGACGACCGGCCGCGACGATCGCTGAATCGCATTGAGCAGCGGCGTCACTCCCAGTGCCAGGAGCAGCACTCCGGAGCAGGCCATCACCCATCGCCACGAGTGCACCCGCGGACCCTCTTCGCTTTTCTCCTTGCTCTCTGCTCTACGCTTTTTGCTCTCTGCACTATGCTCTTCTGCGTGAGTGAGTGCCACCGGCGCCACGAACCTGTACCCCCGCTTGGGCAGCGTCTGCACGTAGCGCGCGCCGTCGGCGCTGTCGCCCAATGCCGCGCGAATCGAGCCGATGCAATACGCAAGGCCTCGGTTGAAGTCCACGTGGGTCTCATCGCCCCACACGTGAGCGGTCAGCTCATCCCGGGTGACGACCTCACCGGCACGCACCAGAAGCAGGCCCAGCACGCGCGCGGGCTGGGGCTCGAGGGCCACCAACCGCCCGGATCGGCGTAATTCGAGCGACACGGCGTCGAACTCGAACACCCCGAAGGTGTACGTCATGTGAGGAGATTACCAGACCATTACGGCCCCGGCCGAGTCTGATGCACTTATTCGGGAACCTTCTGGCACCCGGAAGCGAATCATCAATGAGCGTGACCACCGAACCCTCAGACCCCGAGCTGCTCGAGCGGCTGGCGGCCGGCGATGCCGAGGCGCTGGCGGTCATCTTCCGGCGGCATCATGGAACGGTCTACCGGTTCAGCCGGCAGATGCTGGGCTCGAAAGAGACCGCGGAAGACGTCACCCAGGACGTGTTTGTTGCGCTCGTAAAGAGCGCGGGGCGGTTCAACCCGGCGGTCGCTTCGCTATCGACGTATTTATACGGCATCGCGCGTAATATGGTGTTGCAGCGATACAAGCGCAGTCGTCTGCGGGTCGAAGTGAACATCGACGCGATCGGGCCGGACGAGGAATCGGCGCTCGCGGTGTCGAGCGACCCGGCGGACACGCTCTCACGCGCGGAGATGGCACGACAGCTCCGACTCGCGATCCTCCGTCTTCCGGTCCACTACAGAGAAGTCGTCGTGTTATGCGAGCTGAACGGACTCTCCTACGAAGAGGCGGCGGCAGTTGCCGGATGCCCGATCGGCACGGTCAGATCGCGGCTCAGCCGCGCGCGGCGCATGTTGATTCGGCGTTGCAGGCATCTGTTCGACTGCAATACTGAGAGAGCAGGGAGCGGAGAGCAGAGAGTCCAGGAACAACCAAGAGTGCAGAGTGAGAAGAGATGGCTGATATTGACCAAGAGCGACTGCTGAACGATCTTCTGCGCGGTATCGCCGACGAAGATCGGCAACTGGAGGCCCGGCATGTCGAAGCTCGCGTGCTCGAGGCCTGCCGTGCCCACGCGTCAGCCCGCGTGCCCTCTTCCCTCTACAGACGAGCCGTCGTCATTTGCGCCGTCGCTGCAGCAGTTGCGCTTGTTGCCGTGGCAACCCTCAGGCCGCGAACCGTCCCGGGGCGCGATGCTGTTCAGACGAAGCCGAGCGTCACTGAAGAAGTTGTTGCGAGCCATGAGACCGCCCCGCCGCCGGCGCCGGCTCGGAAGTCGCGGCGCCCGAAGCCCTCGCCTCCTGCGCCAGCGGTGGTTACTGCCGAGACTTCGGAACAGCCTGTGCTCCCGGAGGCGCCAATCGAGTTCGTGCCGCTGATGCCGATGACGCCGCAGGAGCTTACCGGATCATTTCAAATCGTGCGTGTGCAGATGCCGCGCGCGTCGCTTGGACCGCTGCGGTCGCCGCTCGAACCCCCAAGCGAGCTCGTGGAAGCAGATGTGCTGCTGGGAGAAGACGGAACGGCGCGAGCCATCCGCCTCTCTACCAATGGATCGATTTATCCCTGGAGGTCGCGATGAAATTGCGGAGTTCCTTTGTAAGTGCGTCGATTGTGGCAGCCGCGGTGGTAATGGCGCACGGCCAGGAGCCGCCTCACATGATCACGTTCAGCAGCCCGACGAACATTGAATTCATGTCGGACCCAATCGCCGTCGATTCGGAGGCGGTTGCCGGAGCGCCGTATTCAGCGACCGCGGTCACCTCGATCGTGCAGCCGCTCGCCGACGGTAACCGCATCGTGCGCGAGAGCACGGCACAAATCAGCCGCGACGCGAAAGGACGGACGCGCCGTGAACAAGGCATGGCGATGTTCGGCCCGGTCGTGAACGTTCCGGGCGCTGGTGACATGCGCAGCGTGCAGATCTCGGACCCCGAGAGCGGCACGATGATCATGCTCGACCTCGGCACACGGACCGCTCACAAGATGCCGGGGCCGCGCATGATGCTGGCGAACAAGATGACTGCCGCCGGTGCAGGTGTGAGCGTCGGCCAGTTCGAGATGGCCGTACCGGCTCCCCCTCCTGGCGGTCATGGCGGAAACGTGATCTTCAGCCGGCGCGCGGCGTTCGCCGGGATGCAGGTCAATGAACCCGTCGTCGAACAGCTCGGCACGCAGTTCATGGAAGGCGTCACCGTCGACGGGGTGCGCACGACCGTCACCATACCGGCCGGGCAGATCGGCAACGAGCAGCCGATTCAGATCGTGTCGGAGCGGTGGACGTCGCCGGACCTGAAGGTGCTCGTCATGAGCCGGCAATCCGATCCGCGCTTCGGCGAGACCACTTATCGCCTGACGAATCTCACCCGCGCCGAGCCCGCGCCCGAGCTGTTCGAAATTCCGGCCGACTTTACAGTTATTGATGCGGAAAAAGGGCGGAGGATGGTGATAGAGAAACGCTTAATTGAGAAGTAGCATTGGTGGATTGGAAGATTGGGAGATTGGAGGATTAAAGCGTTCGTTAACCAATCCGCCCATCCACCAATCTGCCAATTCGGCCTTCACCAGTTCTTTCTACCTCGTCGCGGCCGTCGGCCGTGAGGCCTTGCCTGCCCTGGACGCCGGGAGTCTCCGTGACCTGGCGCCTGTTGACCCGACCCTGGCTGCGCTGCATGTCTATTTCGCCTCAGCGCATTTGCCTGGGCCCGCTGCCGTTCGTCAGCCTTGCGGGTGCGGATTTCGGCGATGCGTTCCCCCCGCGGCACCTCGAGCTTCTGTTCGGCACGCGCGGTGTAATCGAAGTCGGGCACGGTCACGCGCTGCAGCCGCTTGTTGATGGCGCGCTCGATGTCGCGGATGCTCGCTTCGTCTTCCGGTGAGGCGAGCGTGAACGCCGAGCCGGTGAGCTCGGCGCGAGCCGTCCGGCCGACGCGGTGAATGTAATCTTCAGGCACGGCCGGCACGTCGAAATTGATGACGTGGCCGAGCGCCGTCACGTCGATACCTCGCGCCGCGATGTCGGTGGCCACCAGCACGCGGTATTTTCCGCTCTTGAATCCCGCCAGCGCGTCGGTGCGCTGCGCCTGCGAGCGATTGCCGTGGATCCGCTGCACGCTCACCTTCTGCTGCTCGAGATACCGCGCCAGGCGATCGGCGCGGTGTTTGGTCCGCGTGAAGACGAGCGCTTCCTTTACATTGCCGCTGTTCAACAGCGACAGCAGCAGTTTCGGTTTCAGATGTGCCGGTACCGGGTAGATGGCCTGCGTGATGCCTGTGGCGGGAGCCGCTTTGCGCTCGAGGTTGATCATCACCGGTTCGCGCAGCATCTCTTGCGACAACTTGATGATCGGCTCCGGCATCGTCGCGCTGAAAAACAGCGTCTGGCGCTTCGCGGGGATGTGCCGGAGCACGCGGCGGATGTCCGGGAGGAATCCCATGTCGAGCATCCGGTCCGCTTCGTCGAGCACGAGATATTCGAGGCCGCCGAGCTTCGCGTAAGGCTGGCGGAAGTGATCGAGCAGACGGCCTGGCGTGGCGACGATGACATCGACGCCGCTGCGGAAGGCGTGCTCCTGCGGGCCCATGCCGACGCCGCCGTACACGGCGAAGCCGCTGAGCGGCGTGTGAACGGCAAGGTCTTTCAGGTCTTCGATGATTTGCGCGGCGAGCTCGCGCGTCGGCGTCAGAATCAGGGCGCGGGTCGTGCCGGGACGACTCCGCGGCTTCTCCATCAGGCCGTTGAGAATCGGCAGAAGAAAAGCGGCGGTCTTGCCGCTGCCCGTCATCGCGCAGGCAAGAAGGTCTCGGCCGCTGACCGCAGGCGGAATGGCGTCGGCTTGAATCGGCGTCGGACGCTGGAAGCCCAGGTCTTTTACGCCGCGTAATAAATCAGGGTGAATCTTTAATTGACTAAAAGGCATGGGTGAATGGTGAATCTGAATCTGAATTGGTAGATTGGAAGACTGGTGGATTGGAAGATTAAAGACTACAGATTACTCTCTAAGCTCCAATCTACCAATCTGCCCATCTGCCAATCTACCAGTTCAGCTGTGCGAGGGCTTATTTTGCTTGCACAGAAAGCATGATCTTGACCTCATCTCCCACGAGAAACCCGCCGGTTTCGAGCGCGGCGTTCCACAGAAGGCCGTAGTCCTTGCGATTGATTGTGAATTCGGCTTCGAAGCCGAATTTCTCGTTGCCCCACGGATCGCGCGCGATGCCGAGAAAGCTGGCAGGCATCGTCACCCTCTTCGTAACGCCGTGGATCGACAGATCGCCGACGACGTCGTATGTGTTGGTGCCGTGGGGCGTCACCGACGTGCTCTTGAACGTCAGCGTCGGGATGTTGTCGACGTCGAAGAAGTCGGCGTTGCGGAGGTGCTGATCGCGCTGAGCCTCGGCTGTATCGATGCTCGCCGCCTGGATTGTGACGTCAATCTCCGACGCCTGCGGGTCGGCCGGGTCGAACTGAATCGTGCCGGCAAAGTCGGCGAAACGGCCGCGTACTTTTCCGAGCAGGTGGCGCACCTGGAACGCCACTTCGGAGTGGCTGCGGTCGATCTCGAGCGTGCGAACGACGGTGGCGGTGGTGGTTTTCGTGGTCATCTTCTCGTCTCCTCTTCTGGTCTGGCCAGCTGAATGATTGTTACGACTCTGTATGTTTAAACACTTATATGAGCCGAAAAATTCCCTAGGGCACGTTGCGCACCTCCTCCAGTAGATCGATCAGATCGCGCAGCTTCTTCTGGCTGATATGACCCAGCTGCCGTCCGTGGATGCCGGGAAGCTCGCGATCGATCTTTTCGAGGAGCTTCAGGCCTTTTTCGGTGACTCGGGTCGTGACATACCGCCGATCGGCAGAGCCGCGCTGCCGGACGATCAGGCCGCTGGCTTCCATACGATCGAGCAGGCGGGTCACGTCGGGAACCTTCGTCACGAGCCGCTCCCCCACTTCGTTCCGGCACAGGCCGTTCTCCCCGGCCCCTCGCAGAATGCGCAGCACGTTGTACTGGGTGCTTGTCAGATCGAAACGTTTCAACGCCTCGGCTCCCGCGTGGTCTATGACGGCGGCCGTGCGGGCGATGCTCAGGATGGTCTCCTCTTCGACGCTTTTGAAGGGCCTGGTCATCTTCAGTTCGTCGCGCAGCGTCTTTCTCACCCACCCAATATACGTGTTATCACACTGGATGTCAAGACGCGGGAGGGGGACACCTGAAAGGAAAAAGGAAAAAGGAAAAAGGAAGAAGTAAGAAGTAAGAAGTAAGAAGTAAAAAGTTGAAAGGAGGACGCCCCGTCCAGCGAGGAGGACGGCCATATCGTTAGGATCTCCAATGAATCCGGGCGTCCTTGTCTGGTGCCGTCCTTGCAAGAGCCCACGTTGCACCTATAAGGAGGTCGCGGCATGCGGCACTGTCTTCCAGCGATGGCTTTCGCCTTCGCGCTGATGGTCCTTTCTCCGTTGACGGCACACGCACAACCTTCCCCTGACTTTTTCTTCGGGCGTCCCGGCGGCATGGTGGGATTCCGGAGCGGGTGGATGTTCGCGCGCGCCGACAGCGACTTGTTCAGCTTCGTTCAGGAACACCTGACCGTCGATCGGAAGGACTTCAACGCGCCGGCTATCGGCGCGGACGTCGAATTCGCCATCACGCCAAGGCTCGGCGTGGTCGGGGGGTTCGACTTCTCGCAGGCGAGCAAAGACTCTGAATATCGAGACTTCGTCGACAACCAGCGGCTTCCGATTAGACAGTCCACGCAACTGTCGGAAATGAATATCAGCGGCAGCGTCAAGTTTGCTCTCACCCCTCGCGGGCGAGAAATCAGCAGCCGCGCCTGGATTCCCGCCGCCGTCACGCCCTATGTCGGGGCCGGCGCCGGCGCGCTCAGATACGAATTCGAGCAGGACGGCGACTTCATCGACGTCGACAGCCCGATCATGGAAATCTTCTCCGATAGGTTCAAGTCTTCGGGATGGTCGCCGACAGCGCACCTGTTCGGTGGCGTGGACGTGCGGGTGTACAAACGGCTGTATGTCAGCGCCGAAGGGCGGTATCTTTGGTCCAAGGCCACACTGGATAGCGATTTCATCAGATTCGAACCGCTGGACCTTGCCGGCTTCAAGGCAACGGCCGGCATTCACTATTTGTTCTAGGGGGCTAGTCATGACCACGAAACTCATGCTCGCGCTCGTGCTCGGACTTGCGGCGGCGATTCCGGCCGCGGCGCAGGACGCGGCTCCGCGCACGCTCGACTCGCGCTGGGCGCGATTTATCGGGTGCTGGAAGATCGTTCAGGAAAACCTGGGCGAACATCCCGTACCGCTCGCGCCCGGCACGACCGTATGCGTACGTCGTTCGGAACCCAACGCCATGGTCATCACGACAACCGTAGACGGCAAAGACGTCCTGGAACAGACGATCGTTGCCGACGGCACGCCGCAGCCGGTCTCGCAGGGCGATTGCACCGGCGCTCAGACGAGCCAGTGGTCGCGCGATGGCGAACGCCTGTTCACGAAAGCCGCGATCACCTGCATGGGCCGCCCGCCGCGCGTCGTGTCGGGGCTCTCGATGATGGCGAAAGGCTACTGGATAGATTCGCAGGCGACGCTGATCGATGGCCGCCAGGACGTCCGGGTGCGCCGCTATCAGCGCGCCGAGGGGTATACGGGCCCGTTTGCGGCTGCGCCGCCGATGACGATCGAAGATGTGATCGAAGCGAGCGCCAACGTCCAGTCGGAAGCGCTCGAAGCGGCGCTCGACGAAGCCGGCCGCCAGTTGACGGTCAACAGCCGCTCACTCAGGCAGCTGGCCGACAACGGTGTGGCGCCGAACGTCATCGACCTGATGGTGGCGCAGGCGTATCCGTCGCACTTCCGCGTCGAGCGGAACTATCCGCAGTCGTCTGGCGGCAGCGCATGGATCAGCAGCGGCAGTTCGGTGTATGCCGCCTCCCCCTATCCGTTCGCGGGGCCGTACGACCCGTATTTCTACAATTCGTATTACTACTCTCCGTTCGCCTACCCGTACTACTGGGGCGCGTATTACAACGCGTGGTACGGATACCCGTACTACAGGAACTACTACAACTATTACGGTAATCCCTACAACAGCTACAACAACTCCTGGCCATCGGGCGGCAGTGTGGGCGGCGGATCGTGGAAGCCCGACAACGGGCACAACGGCGGTTCTGGATCGGATCAGGGTGACGGAGTCGTCGTCAACGGCCGAGGTTACACGCGCGTCCGGCCAACCTCTTCGGGTGACAGCGGCGGCAGCGTCAGCGGCGGTAGCTCGAACACCGGCAGCCGAACGCGCACCTCGGGCTCGGGCAGCCGCGGCGTGAACTCCGGCTCCTCATCCGGTTCCTCGAGCTCCTCGAGTTCATCCGGATCGTCAAGTTCGTCGAGCTCGTCAGGATCGTCGGGTGGCGGATCGGCCGGCAGCGGAGGTTACTCGGGCGGCGGGAACTCGGGCGGTGGTGGGCGCACTGCGCAACCCCGGTAGCACGATATCAACCACAGAGGACGCAGAGATCACAGAGAAGACAAATGATGTTTTCTCTGCGCGCTCTGTGTTCTCTGTGGTGACATTTGCCTTCTACTGAGCCCCCAGTTTCTTTAACAGCTCAATCGTCGCGGGGTAGTTCGGTTCGCGTTCGACTGGCGTGTCGGCGTTGTCGTCGACGATGGCGGCGGCGGTGATGGCGGCGCCGCGGCGGCGGACACCGCCCGCCCCGGGCATCAAAGCGCCCAATGGCGTGAGGCCGCGCTTGTTCTTGACCGAGAGCTGCGCGCCCTTGTCCGCCAGGAGTTGCACGACCGAATTGAATCCGCGAGCCGCGGCAGCGTGCAGCGCTGTATCGCCGGCCTGACTCACCACATTCACGTCACCGCCAAGCTCGATGGCCGCCTCGACCGCGCGCAGCACTTGTTCTTCGGGCTCGAGCTTCACGCCGTCAATCACGGCTATCCCCCGCCGGTTCGAGTTGTTCGAAGACGCATGCCCCGCAGCGAGCATCACCGCATTGGCACCGTCCCTCATCGTCGATTTCAGGTCGGCGCCGCCGGCGATCAGCGCACGCATGATGCTGGGCTCGAGAAACCGGGCCGCCAACAAATACGGCGTCGAACCGATGAGGGTCGCCGGCAGGTTGAAGTCTGTCGTATCGCGCCTCAGCGGAGTGCCTCGGGTGATCGGCAGATTCGGATTCGCACCATGCGCGAGCAACGCCTTGACGAGCGGCAGATCGCTTCTCAGCACCGCCGCGTGCAGCGCGGTATAGCCCGACTGCGCGGCATCGGGCCTGGCGCCCTTCTCCAGCAGCAGCACGGCAAGCTCGCCGTGGCCGCTGTGCGCGGCCAGCACGAGCGCGCTCGTGCCATCGGGCAGCGCGTCGTTCACGTTTGCACCGGCCGAAAGCAGCAGGCGCGCCGAACCGCTGTCGCCCGAGCGCGCCGCGAACAACAGCGGCGTACTCCCGCCGCGCAAGACGTTGTAGTTGAGCTCTTCGCGTCCGAACCGCTGGGTCTGTTCTCCGACCACCGTCTGCGAATACGTCCGCGAACGGGCGTTGATGTCGGCGCCCGCCTCGACGAGCAGCCCCGTCACGTCCGGGTGACCTTGAGCTGCCGCCCACATCAATGCCGTCTGGTCGTGTGACTTTTCAGAGACGTTGACGCGCGCGCCCTTCATCAGAAGCGACTTCACGGCTTTGGCGTCGCCGGATCGGGCGCAGGTCATCAGTACCGTCTCGCCGTTGATCGAGGTGGCCTGCGGATCGGCACGCGCGGCGAGCAGCTTTTCAACCATCGCCCCGTTCCGGTTGATGCACGCGAGATGCAGCGGCGTAAAACCGTTCTCGTTGGCGACCGCGGCCCGCGCTCCCGCGCGGATCAGCACGTCGGCCATAGCGAGATCGTCCAGGTGCGCGGCCCAGTGCAGCGCGGTCGCACCGTCCCCCTGCGGCGCATTGACGTCGACGCGCTGCTTCAACAGGGCGCGAACGGCAGGAACATCCTTGCGTCGAACGGCGTCGATGAGACGCACGTCGGCCGACGCCGCGGCGAGACCAGCCGACGCACACAGAACAACGGCGCTAAAGAGAAAGAATCTTCGCATCGACGCGGCCCGTACTGTCGCCGAACTTCTCCATCTGGATGCCGAAATGATCCAACAGGGTCAGGTGCAGATTGGCAAGCGGCACGTCCTTGAAGCGCACGTGACGCCCTCCCTTGAGGAGGCCGGCTCCGCCGCCCGCAAGGACGATGGGGATGTCATACGGGTCGTGGCCGTTGCTGTCGGCGATGCCCGCCCCGTACATCATCGTCATGTGATCGAGCAGCGTGCCGTCCCCATCCGGTGTCGCGCGCATCCTGTCGAGGTAATAGGCGAACATCCTCACGTGATACGCGTTGATCTTCGCGACCTTTTCGATTTTCTCCACTTCGCCCGCATAGTGAGAAATCGGGTGATGCGCGTCGGGCACGCCGATCTGCGGGTAGGTCATGCCGCTGTGCTCGCGGCCGACCATGAAGGTGATGACGCGCGTGAGATCGCACTGATACGCGAGCACCTGCAGATCGATCATCAGCTTCATGTGGGCTTCCCAGTCCGCGGGAATGCCGGCCGGATGATCGACGACGGGCAACTGCTGGTCGGCCTGCGCTTCGGCGAGCTGGATCCGCTGCTCTACGTCGCGAATCGCCGAGAGATATTCGGTCAGCTTCGCGCGATCGGAAGCCGGCAGTGCACCCTGCAGGTTTGCGACCTCTTCCGTGACGGAGTCGAGCACGCTCTTCTGCTGGCGCATGCGCGCGATGCGCACTTTCGGATCGGTCGTGCCGGCGTCGCCGAACAGGCGCTCGAACACGACGCGCGGGTTGTTCTGCGTCGGCAGCGGTGTGTTGGCGCTCTTCCAAACGATCGTGCTGGTGTAGGGGCACGCATAACCTGTGTCGCAGGCACCGGAAGTTTCCCCCGATTCCATCGATAACTCGAGCGAGGGAAGCTGCGTGTGTTTGCCCGTTTCGCCCGACAGGATTTGGTCCATCGAAATACCGACGTCGAGCCATGTCTCGCTCGTCGGGGGCGTCACGTTCGTGAGGAATCGCGTGCTGGCTTTCGCGTGCGCGCCGCCCGGACGTTCGCGCGTCGGCAGGCTGTTCAGCCCGCTGATGACGAGGATGTCCTCACGATATGGCGCAAGCGCGCTGAGCGTCGGCGTGAGCTCGAAATTCCCGCCAACTGCCGTCGGCAGGTAGTTCTTCATGATCATGCCGTTCGGCACATAGAACACGCCGAAGCGGTTGACCGGTTTGCCGGCCGTCTTCTGCAGCGCCGAAAGCGCCGGAACCATGCTGTCGAGCAGCGGCAGCGCCAGCATTGCCCCCATGCCACGCAGCATCGTGCGCCGCGGTATGGCCTTCTTCGAAACGATCATGGTTCGCTCCTCGTTAACTCTCGCGGGGCCCCACTCCTCTCGCTCGGCGACTTGCTCGCTCGCCGCGCGACGCGAACGGCGTGCTCTTCACCACGCCGAGAATCACTGCCGACCACCGGTAGTTGTCGGCGGCGGCGTCACGCGTAATTTTCCGGATAGCCGGTTGGTCGTAATATTCGATGCCGCGCCCCATCGCATAGGTGAGCAGCTTTCCGCTCAGAGTCCTCACGAAGTCTTCCTTGTTCTCGGCGAGATACGTGCGAAGCCCGTTGACGCCCTCGAAACGTGTGCCGTCCGGCAAGGACGCGTCGGGGTCGACAGGCACGCCGTCGGCCTCGACACGCCATTTGCCGACCGCGTCGAAGTTCTCGAGCGAAAAGCCAAGCGGATCCATGCGCTGATGGCACGAGGCGCACGCCGGATTCTTCCGATGGATCTCCATGCGCTCGCGCAGTGACTTGGGCTGTCCCTCGGCGCCAGGCTCTTTCAGCGCGGGCACGTCGAGCGGCGGCGGCGGAGGCGGCGCGCCGAGCATGTTCGCGAGCAGCCAGCGGCCCCGTATGACAATGGACGTGCGGTTCGGGTACGAAGTGACCGTCAATACGCTGCCCTGCCCGAGCAGGCCGCCTCTGTTGCGATCGGTGAACTTCACCGGCCGGTAGTGGCTGCCATAGACGCCGGGAATGCCGTAATGCTTCGCGAGGCGATCGTTGGCAAATGTGTAGTCGGCAAGAAGCAGGTCGGTAACGCTCTTGTCCTGACGCAGTTGATCGCGGACGAACAGCCGCGTTTCGGTCGCAAACGCTTCGCGCAGGTTTTCGTCGAATTCAGGATACAGCTGGGTATCCGGTACGACGCCGGTCAGCTTGCCCAGTTCGAGCCACCGTGTCGCAAACCCCTCGACGAGCGCGTCCGCCCGCTCGTCGCGCAACATCCGGCGCACCTGCTGCTCGAGCACCGCCGGCTCGCTCAGCTTGCCGCGCACCGCCAGGCTCCGCAGCTCGTCGTCGGGAACGGTGCTCCACAAGAAGAAAGACAGCCGCGAGGCAAGATCCAGATCGTTGCCCGGCCGCGCACTCCCCTCGGCCCGCTCCGCGCTTGGAGCGCTGATTCTGAAGATGAAACTCGGCGCCGCGAGGATGCGCTCGAGGCCGCGCTGAATTCCGGCGTCGAACGTGTTCTCCTCCGAGCGCCCAGCGTTATAGAAGTCGAGGAGAACTTTCACTTCCGCGTCTGTCACGGGGCGTCGGTACGCCCGCGTCGCGACTGCCGTCAGGATCTTCTTCGCGCACGGCTCCTCCGCCGCGCTGTCTTTCGGCGTGCAGATGAAGAGGGCGCGTCGCGTCGGCGACTCGCCCGGACCGGTGACGTTGAACGGGCCGCCGACCGAAACGGTTTTCAGTGCCGGGTATCCGAAATACAGCTCGTTCGTCGTCCGGCCGAACCCCGTTTGCGGCGGCTGCAGAATGCCTTCGCCCTCCCACAGGCGTCTGACGAACGAGACGCCGACGACGCGCGGGCCGGCTTTTACGGGCACCCGCACTTCGAGGCCGCGATCGGCCGTCAGCATGTATTTGTCCCACTCGGGATCGCCTGGGGTGTTGCCGGCAAAATTTTCCGGCGTCGTCATCCCCTTGCCTTCGCCGCCGATGGTGAACCGCTTCAGCAGGACGCCATCGAGGCGGATGTCCACCTGGTGCGGTTCGCCCATGCCGACGATGTAATCGTAGAGCTGGCGCTTGAGCTCGAGTTTGATGAGGTATTCGCCGTCAACGGGGAACTGATAGTTCACGGCGATGCCGCCGCGCGAGCCGAACGGCAGTTCCTCGCTCATCCGCTCGTCCTGAACCATGTCACGCTCGACCTTGAACACGTCGACGAGCGGCTTGCGCGACGTATCGCCAACCGCAAGGCGGCTGATCATCCGCGCGGCCGAAAGATAGTTTTCGAGGAGCGCCGGCGAGACGCTCAGCACGCTCGCCACGTTATCGAAGCCCTCTTGCTCGCTGTCGTCCGCACTCAGCACCGAGCGGGCGTCGATCTCGAGGCCGAGGAGATCGCGAATCGCGTTGGCGTATTCGGTGCGGTTGAGACGATGTACCGGAACGCGGCCGCGGCTAACGGTACCGGCGGCTGCTGCGTCGAGCGCGTTTTCGATGTGGGCGTTGAGGGTTGCGTACGTCGCTTTGTCGGGCCGCGGCGCGCCGGGCGGCGGCATCTCGTGCGTGCGGAATTTCCTCGCAATCTTCTCCCAGGCCTCGGCGTCATCGGCCACACGCTGAAGATCGAGGGTATCGATTGCCAGACCGGCAACCTTGCGCTTCTGGTTATGACAGGTGACGCAATACTTCGCGATGACGGCGGCGGGTTCTGGCGCATGAGCAGCCACGGGCGCCACCGGAGCCTGCGGAGCCGGGGCCGCGTAGGTGCGGCCGAAATTCGACACGGCGACGGCGCAAGCCGCCCCGGCAAGCAGGAGAAAAAATGTCGTTCCGAGCGGTTTCGTCATGTCGCACACCACTCCCGACAGTTGTTTTGAACCTATTTAGGATAGCGCGACAGACGTGGGGGCGGCTAGCCCCAAAGGTCGCAAGTTGTCTCGAAATCGGCCGGAATTTCAGTCGTGGGGATGGTTTCGTATGTATTCCGCGTCAGCGTGATCTTTTTCGCGCTTCACCCCCGCCGCCCGCTTCTTGGCCGACGACAGCGCCTGCTGCCGCGTGCCCTCGGAGTTCACGGCAAACATCGAGATGACACGCTCCAAATCCTGGCTGGAGCACGAGGGACAGGCCGCCGGGTCCACGGTGGTCGGAAGCAGAAGGAACTCGAATTGATTGCCGCACTTCCGGCACTGATATTCGTAAATGGGCATCTAATCTTCCAATCTACCAATCTTCCAATTCTTTACCGCTTACAACCCTTCTGCTTTCATCATCGCACGCATCTGCTCGTGCGCCTTCTCGAGACCGGCCGTCGCAGCCGTGATCAGCGCAGGCAGGTCGCCGGCCAGCGTGGCCCCGTCGGCAGGAGATGCTGCTGACCGCAGATTTTGTGCCGCGGCGATCGCCCGATCGATCGCGCCATTCGCGTCGTTGAGTGTGGCCGTCACGACCGCGGCCTGACTCTTCACGCCCGGCGTTGCGCCTTCTGCCGCAGCCGCAAACCCAACGTGCTGCAGCGCGCCCGCAGCCGCCTTCTTTGCGCCGTATCCCGACGCCGGTCCTTTCGGTTCCACCGATGGATCGAGCGCGTGCAATACGTGCCCGGCGTGCAGTTTCATGTCGTCGAGGCTGGTGGACTTCGACGTGAGCAGCGCGTGCGCCGCCGCGACCCGCATGTCGCTCAAGGCGACGGTGAGCAGTCCGACCGTTCCAGGAGTGTCGCGCCACGCCGTCATGACGTGGCCGATGTGCGAGTGAACCACGGGCAGCTCGAGACGCGAAACGACGATCCCGTTGTCGGTCAGCGTTCCGGTCACGCGCACCGGCCGTGCGAGCCGCAGCGGCAGCCCCGCGAACTCCTGATTCGCAATCGGGATGACATTTTTCTGATCGTCCACGACGACAAACCGCGAAAGGCCCTTCAGGCAGTGGAACGCACATTCACGCTCCGTCATCGCCGCCGGCGCCGCGACACCCTCATGCGACGCGCCGCACTTGCTCTCGCTGATGACGCCGGTCCATGTCTGACCCTGCGGCTGCGGCGCCTGCATGTGCGCCACGTGGACAGAGGTCATCCCCACGGCCAGCGCAAGACCCACCGCAATCGACAAACGACGATTCTTCGTCACGTTCACTCTGCTCTCTGCTCTCTGCTCTCTTCAGGGCGCCAGGCTCGCCGTATACGCCGAAATATTGATGAGATCTTCTTCCGTCAGTTTCGCCACGACCGGCTTCATGAGGTCGGCCCAGAGTCCGTTGCGCGCGCCGGTCTGCATGTCGAACATCTGCCGCGCGCTGTAGCTCGGCGAACGCCCCGCGAGTCCCGGCACAGGTCCCAGGCCCTTCAGGTCCGCACCATGGCAAACCGCGCACGCCGTCGTCCTGCCAGCGCCCGTCTTGACGAGCGCTTCACCCTTCTTGATGCTGCCGACTGGCACGTAGGCGACGAACCCCGAACGCGGATCCCTGAGCCCCTCACGCGCGTTGTCGTCCGGCATCTCGATGATGCGCTGCCCGAGCGGCTCTGTCTCGCTGCCGGGGAGACTGATGAACAATCCGCCTGCGATCCGCGTCTTCGGGACCGTGCTGCTCTCCACCACTTTGATCCACGGCGTCCATTTCATCGCGCCGAAATATTCGGCCGACGCTTTGATCTCATCGTCGGTCATTCCCTTCGCGATGGCAATCATCGCGTTGGTGTTCCCTTTCTTCGGATCGGCGCTTTTCCTCGTGTCGTTGCGGTAGTCGTGCATCTGCTGAATGAAATACGCGACAGGCAATCCGGACACCGGTGCGTTTTCCGCCCGACCCTTGCCGTTGGGATAGTGACACAGCGCGCACGCGCGGATGTTCGCGTCTTTTCTGCCGCGCGCGACGATCTCGGGCATCGTCGGATGGTCGCCGGGATGCCAGTCGGCGGGACCAAAGCCGTCGCGGATCTGCGTAAGCGTGAATTTCCCCGTGCTGCCCTGCAGCGTTTTGGGCGTGCCGTCATCAGCGGCTGCAGGAGGCGCGGGCGCTGGCGCGGAGCCCGGCTCCGCATATCCGTACGCCCATCTCGGAAGATTCGCCGGCGCTTGAGCCGTAGCCGCCGATGGAGGTGGTGCGGCCGGCCCCGGCTGCGATCCCTGCTGCGCCACCAATGTTCCCGCTGCTAAGAAGAACCCGAGCACCATCACAGAATTTCGCATCTCGCCTCCACCTGGCTAGCCAGTAGCCAGTAGCCGATAGCCGGTAGCTAGCCTCCAGCCTTTAGCCTCTGGCCTCCAGCCTTTGGCCTTTTGCATTTATGTATTCGTCTGCGTCAACGCGGCACCCCACCCATTGCCGCCAGGAACTCTCAGCGTCTCATCTACAGCTCCCCGAGACTGCGCGTGTCGTGCAGAAATTGACGTAATACGGAGTAAAAAGCAAGTGGGCGTCCATCTACCAGCCACAGGACAACCGGCTACTGACTGATGGCTACTGGCTAGGTGTTTGCTTTAACAAACGCCATGAAGCGTACGCTGTTCAGCGTCGCCCTCGTAGTCGCCGGGGTAGCCACATTTGGCGGATTCGAGAACGGCGACGGCATTCCGGCCCCTCCAGCCGAGGGGTGGGCTGTGCGCAACGAGCAGCTCGCGGGCGCGCGTGTGTTTCGCGAAACACCCTTCGATGCCTCGCGCATCGACTTCGCGTCAGATCCGAACAGCGGCGTCATCGATCCGAAGCTGACGACGTGCCGCTACGCACCTGACGAAATCTCCGGCACGTCTCCCAAGTTCGACTGCACGCTTCCCAACGGCGAAAAGGTCAAGGTGAAGTACGGCTGGACTAAAGAAATCCCGTCGGAAATCGCGGCGACCCGCCTGCTGCATGCGCTGGGATTCGGCGCCGATCGGATGTCGCGGGTCGAGACAGTTCGTTGCTATGGATGCCCGTTCCAGCCATTCCACACGCGCTCGCTCATGGAGATGCTCAATGTGGATGGCTTTTTCGACAAGCACATCAACTACGACAGCTACAGAGATTTTCACGGCGTCAGCGTCGAGCGCAATCTCGATGGCGAGGCGATCGAAGTAGGAAACGAACGTGGATGGGGGTTTTACGAGCTCAACCAGATCGACCCGGCTCGCGGCGGCGCGCCCCCTGCCGAGGTGGACGCGCTTCGCCTGATGGCGGTCTTCCTCCACCATTGGGATAACAAGACTTCGAATCAGCGGCTGACATGTGTGGATTCGAAATCCGCGGACTGCGCGCATCCGCTTGCGATGATTCAGGACGTCGGCTCCGAATTCGGACCCAAAAAAGTCGAGCTGTCACAGTGGCGCGCGAAGCCCGTCTGGCACGGCGATGCCTCAGCCTGCGTGGCGTCGATGCAGTCGATGCCGTATAACGGCGGCACCTTCCAGGATGTGACCATCTCGGAAGGTGGACGAAAACTCCTGGCCGATCGATTGAGCAAGCTGTCTGCACAGCAAGTCGAGACGTTATTCACGGCGGCGGGACTGGAGAACGTTCCCGAGTGGGTTGCCGCCTTCCAGGACAGGGTGAAACAGATCGCCGGCCGGGCCCCGTGTCCAGCTACGAAGAAGGCTTCCTCTTAACGAGCTTCCCGCGATCCACGATCTCGCCGGTCCGATTGATTGCCCGAAAATACAGAGAATCGCCGGCAATCTCCACGAGCATGAAGCTCAAATCGCGATCGTACCCGGCTGCATGAAAGGCCGCCGGCCGGATGTCGCCGGCCCGAACCGATCCCGACGCTCCCGCGATGAAATACATCACGCCATTCTGCGGAAGCAACCGCTCGTAGAAGTGTTCGTGCCCCGAGAACAAGACGTCGGCCTCGTGCTCGATCAACACACGCTCGAGCAGACTGCGCAGCGCGCGCGAAGACAGTGCGTAGCGTCCGGAGCTATACAGAGGGTGGTGGGCGAAAACGATCTTCCACTCGGCCTTCGATTCGGAGAGCGTCTTGTCCAGCCAGCTGATCTGGGAGCCTTCGAGGTTGACGGTGTCGATTGCGATGAACTGCACGCGATCGCCGGCGAGCGGCGGCAACGGCCCAGCCCGGCGCGCGAATGTGTAATACCTGTGCCCGCTCATATTGAAGAGCGGATAACTTTCTTGTGAAGGCGGATCGTGATTGCCGAGCGCCGCGTAGAACTTCACGCCCTTGTCGAGCAGGGGCCGGTACGGGACTTCGAATCGAACGGCATAGGAATCGCCTGATCCGTCGCCGTAGTTGTTGTCGCCGAGCATGAGGACGAAGTCGAAGTCGAACGACTCGCGCGCTTTGGCGAGCTGCGCCGCTGTTTCGCGCTGCGCCCTGCTCCATTGCCCCGAGTCGCCGATCACCGCAAACTTCAGCGAAATCGGCTTCAGAAAGGACGGCGGTCCTTCGTCACCGATAACAACTTGCGGTGACGTGTCGCGCGGCGCGCCGCCATCGGTACCGCCGCAGGCAGCAGCAACAACGAGCGCGCAGATGACTGCGTAAAACGCGACTGGCGTTCGTTCTACATTCATCCGGAACGCTGATAGGGCCGGCCCACGGGCCGGCCCGAAGCGTGTTAGACGACCGGGCCGCGGCGTCCCGTCGCCAGATGAATCACCAACAGAATCACGCCGACAATGAAGAGAATCCACGCGATTTGCGAGGCAATGGCGGCGACGCCCGTGGCGCCGAGAACACCCGCGATCAACCCAACGATGAGAAAAACAAGAGCATAATAAAGCACTTAAGCACCCTCCTTTTCGTTCTCTCGTAAAGCAGAAGACGTGCCGTTTCATTTTCTTCAGCGAATTCATCGTTTGATAACCGCCGTTCAATTGCACGTGTCGTGATTCGCTGCACAGCACGGCTCCCCGGTGGTGGCATGGATCTCGTAACGCATGAGGCAGGAGGATCGATGACACCCAACAAACCAGCGAAGCTCGACGTGAAACATCCCGAGGCCGCTCGAGATGTGATGGAAGACATAAAAGACATGAGCGGAGACCGGCACCCGATGCACAACGAACTCCGCTACATGGAGCCCAATCGCGACCGTGCCCTAGGCGATACAGACCGGACGGGTCGTCACTTCGATGAAGACGCTACCGCGCCCGACGAAGGGTCCGAGGCCTCCGAGGAGCACGAAGCCGACTGATATAAACTGCCGGCGTGCGAGTCCTTCCTTTCATTTTTGCTCTTGCATTGGTTAGTTGCGGCGGCGCGGAGGCACCCACCACCTCCCCGCCGCCATCGTCTTTCTCCCAGGTCGATCTGGTCGAAGGATCGGGCGCTCCTGCCCGGCGCGGCGCGGCTCTCCGCGTCCACTACACAGGCTGGCTGTACGACTCGAGCCGTCCCGACAACAAAGGCAAACAGTTCGACTCGTCGGTTGGCAGTGAGCCGTTTACGTTCGCGCTTGGAGCCGGGCAGGTGATCCGCGGTTGGGACCAGGGCTTCGAGGGTATGAAAGTGGGCGGCAAGCGCCGGCTCATCCTTCCGCCTGACCTTGGATATGGGGCGAACGGTACGCCAGACGGAGCGATTCCTGGCAATGCGGGGCTGGTGTTCGAGATGGAACTGCTGGACGTGCGCTAGAGGGAGATATTCAGCCCGCAGCGGCCGTCGGCCGCGCTCGGGCCGAGCTCGCTTCCAGCGCCATGGGCCGTCGTCGCGTGATGTTCTGCCGCGCCGACGATTGCCAACTGTGCGCCCTGAAGGCTCGTTCCCGGCTCCGCTGACGGTCGCTACGGGCCTGAGCCGGGCCGGAGTGCGTGCGATCGCACTCTCGAGCCCCGGCTCGAAGATCACAGACGACTATCTCAACGATCCAAAATCCGGACTGAACTCCGTATCGAGACCCCGTCGCGTCCGCTGGCTCGACGGTGTCGCGCGATAGGGGATGGTCGCGTTCGTCTCTCCAGACTCTCCAGACTCGACAATCTGCTTGAACCGGCGAAGGTCTTCGGCAATCTGATGTTGCGGATCCTCACCGAAGAGCCAGGCCACGGTAGCCCCGAACTTGCCGGCGGGAGGATCGTACTGAAGCTTCACCTTGACGAGAGTTCCCCGATCACCCGACGCCTTGAAACGCACCGAACCGGCGCTTACGACGTCCGACTCCCCTACCGACTTCCACGACAGCAGTGTCGGCGGGATGTCATTAATTACCTCCGCATCCCATTCGACGGTGATTCCGAGCGGTCCCCTGGCGACCCAGTGAGAGTGATAACGATCGATCACCTTGACGTCGACAAGGTGCCCCATGAACTTCGGAAGGTTCTCGAGACTGCGCCAGTACCAATAGACCTCGCTTACTGGCCGGTAGATGAGAATGGCATCTTCGACGATCACGCCCCGCGGGCCGCTCAAACGCCGGCGGTTCGAATCGCTGCCGTGGAATGAATTGCGATGCACGGCGGAGGTGACAGGACACCATCCGCTTGCACCGCGCGCGAGGAGTCCCACTCCTGCCAGTCCGAGGGCGCGGTTGGACTTCTTGAGGCCGGCTGCCGCTAACGCCACGCCGGCGATCATCGACGTCCATCGCGCGGCCGAGGAGATATTAGGTTTGTACACTGATGTCATCGATGGCTCCGTTTCAGACGCCCGATCGCGAAACGACACGGGCTTTCAGGATTTATTGCATTCGGCGTACCTGTTATGAGCTACCAGCCACAGGACTACCGGCTACTGGCTACCGGCTACTGGCTTGCCCGCCCGCATCCTGGAGCTGGTAGCCTTTAAGTAGTTGGGAGACCTCAAGAAACAGCGATGTCTGATCGAACATGGACGGTATCTGACGACGAAGCGGGCGGGACGCTCGACAAGTTTCTTGCCGCGCCGGACCGGCTTGGATCGCGTTCGCGGGCCACGGCCGCTCGTGAGAAAGGGAAAGTATTCGTCAACGACGTGGAGGCGGCGCGGTCGGACGCTTCTCTCCGTTTAAAGGCAGGGGACGAGATCCGGCTGTGGGAAGACCGCCCGGGCACTGCCCGCCGGCGCGCGGCACCGTTCAAAACCGGCCCGCTTCGGATTCTGTATGAAGATCAGTCGCTGATCGTGCTCGACAAGCCTGCGGGCCTCCTGGCAGTGCCGCTCGAAAGGCGAAGCGAGGAAGTTTCGATCTTCGATCAGATTGAAGATCATCTGCGGTCTCATGGGAAGCGCAAGCCGCTGGTGGTACATCGTATCGATCGCGACACGTCGGGCGTTGTCCTCTTCGCCAAGGACCCCCGAACGCAGGCCATTCTCAAACAGCAGTTCAGGGAGCGAACGCCAGAGCGGGTCTACCTCGCGGTTGTTTATGGACATCCCGACCCGCCGGCCGGCGTGTGGAGAGATCACCTGGTGTGGGATCGCAAGGCGCTCATCCAGAAAGAGACACATCCCACCGACCCTCGAGCCGCCGAGGCGATCAGTCACTACAAGCTGATCGAGAAGTTCGCGACGACGAGCCTCATCGAGGTCCGTCTGAAGACTGGCAAGCGCAACCAGATTCGAATTCAGGCGCGCCTTCGCGGGCACACGCTGGTGGGCGAGCTTCGCTATATCTACGGCCCCGACGATCTCAGGCCGGTTCCCTTTAAACGCCAGGCGCTACATGCATGGCAATTGGGCTTCGATCATCCCGGCGAGCAAAAACGGATGCGATTCGAAGCGCCGGTGGCTGACGACATGAAAAAGCTCATCGCCACTCTCCGCCGCGGCACTTCTATTGCACAAAATTTGGGGGTCGGGTGACCCCGATTTACGTGGAGGTGAGTTGTGCGACTAGCGATGCAAATGCAACAGGAACACGACCACTACCGCCTGCCTCACCAGGGTATGTGGTTCGCCCTCATGCTGCTCACGATGCTCTTGCTCTGGACGAAAAACGCGTCTTCCGCCGTTCAGTGCGTCATCGCGTAAAGCAGGATGTTGATGCCGATCGCGTAGCCCTCGACAGAGAAATTGTAGAAGTAGGAGGGGTCGTCCGACTCGCGTTCGTACGAGTCGCCGAAATCGCTGTTATGCGAGATGAAGACGATGATGCGGCCCTTCTTGTCGACGACCGCCCTGGCATTCGCCGTGGCGCTGTCGGCGCCGCGCTCCGATGTTGTGCCGCTATTCACCCATCCAATTGACGGGATCTGCGGGAATCGCTTCGAGTCGAACAGCGTGTGAAAAATCGAGTGGTTCATCGGCACGTCGATGATCGGATATTCGCTCGCGGGCAGAACCTTGCGCAGCTCGCGCTCCCAATGCCGCCACGCATAGTCGCCCCAGAAGTCGTCGGCCCACATGAAGCCGCCTTTTTCGAGGTACTCCCGAAGTGCCTTCGCCTCTGTTTCGTCGAAATAGGTCGCACCAACCTCCGTGATCATGACGAACGGGCATTTGAACAGTTCCGGCTCGTTCGCCTGGATGACAACGTGGTTCGGCTCCTTGGCCTCATCGAAATTGACAGGAGTGCGGGTGAGTTCCGACAGCCTGATGGGCAGGTTCATATCGGCGCGCGGGTAATCGACGCCCCACCCGCCGCCATCGCCGTCCGATGCCTGGCGGAAGGCCAGCCGGCAGAAGGTGAAGTCGCTGTTCCAGGTGATATGTTCGGGGCGTTTGACGCCGTAAAACCCACCGCGGCGTCCGCGACGCTGCGCCTCGAGCGCAGTCATTCCCAGTATCAGAACGAGGCCGAACGCGATTAGTGAACTTCGCCTTCGCACTCTGGACATTGTATTTCAACAAAGTGCAGCCAGGCGGCAATCTCGCGGGCCGAGGGCAGCTCCGCTACCTTGTCAGCCGACGCAATCCACTGCATTTCACCCCACCGGTCGGCTACCGCACAGCCAGGCAGCGGCATCCCCTCGATCCGCGTCGTCGTCACCACCACGACGGCGTCGTGAACCGCAAGCGCCTGCTGGGCCGAACGGAGCTCCTGGATATAGGACTGCGCATCGGGAGAATCGTCTTCCGACAGGCACACCAGAGCGAGATTTTTCTTCTGCCAGAGGTCGGCGTAGCTCACATGGATGTCATCGACGGTGGTGCATTCAAACCGCGGAACGTGATCGCCTTTATTGAGCATCGTGTTTTCCGAACGTGGTGTCCTTAAGAGTAAGGGGGACAGGAGCGTTTTTCAACGCTCAAAAGATTCTTTCCGGCCCGACGCCGACAACTTGATGATGTACTCCCCGGGGTTCTCCCAGAATAAGTTTTTCAGCTCGCCCAGCCCCGCCGCGCCGCCGTAGCTGATTGAAGATGAGAGGTGCTTGAGCATGCCTGCAATGATAGGACGCGCAGAGCCGCGCAACGGCACGCTCACTTCCAGGCCCTCCGCGCCGAGGGTCTCGACGTCCACACTATCGGCATCTTCGACGTCGAGCCGATCGACCATCGCCCCGATCGACGCCATGCCGCGAAATACCTTGAACGGTACGCGAACTACTTTCTGCGACTCCGGAAGCACCACCGATTTGTGCACCGTCTCCCCTGGTGTTTCGGTCGTGCCGGCGAAGGCGTTACCCAACATCACCGTGTCGCCGCCGAAAAGGAGCGCCTCGACGATCGCGCCGTCGCGTCTGATGCCGCCATCGGCAATCAGGGGAATTTTTGCGCCGACGGCCAGCCGGCATTCGACCAGGGCCTGCAGCTGGGGAACTCCGAAGTTCGTATTCAGCCGGGTGGTACACCCGCCGCCCGGGCCGATGCCGACCTTGATGCCATTCACCCCTCGCTCGGCGAGGTACCTGGCCCCCTCGGCGGTCGCGACATTGCCCGCGACCAGCTCGAAGTCGCCAAATCGCGCGCGAAACGCCTCGAGCGCTTTGGCCATCACGATCGAGTGTCCGTGCGCGATGTCGATGACGAGCACGTCCGCGCCGGCGCGTATCAGCTCCGCGGCCCGCTCGAGATAATCTCCCTTTGCGCCAATTGCCGCGCCGACCCGAAGGCGGCCCTGGGCATCGCGAGTGGCAAGCGGCAGCCGTTTCTGCTCGATGATGTCTTTGGCGGTAATCAGACCGGTCAACACGCCGCTCTTGTCGACCAGCGGCAATTTCTTGATCTTCCGGTTCACCATCACCTGCTCGGCCTCGTCGAGGGATATCTCCCCGGAATGGACGACGAGCTTGTCGAGCGGGGTCATTCGATCGCTGACGAGCTTCTGCCCGGCGACGAACCGGACGTCGCGCGCCGTCAACAGCCCGCGGAGCTTACGCGCGTCATCGACGACGACCAGCGTGCCGACGCCAGACTTCTGCATCTTGTGGAAGGCGGAGGACACGGTGTCGGACGGCGACACGGTGTACGGATCCGAAATCACGCCGTGCTGGGTGCGCTTGACGATTTCGACTTCGCGGATTTGCGCCGCGATGTCGCCGCCGCGAAATCCGCGGTCGATAATGCCGAGGCCTCCCTCTTCGGCCTGGACAATGGCCATCGCCGACCGTGTGATGGTGTCCATGTTGGCCGAAACGATGGGATGTTTCAGCGTGATGTGCTCGGAAAACCTCGAGGAGAGATCGATGGATTTCGGGTCGCGGCGCTCCAGCACGCTGAAACGCGGCGAGAACAGGAAATCGTCAAACGTGCAGCCACGCACGGACTCGAGCAGTTCGGACATGTTTAGCCGTCATCATAGCCTGACTGTTATGATGTGTACCTTTTGAGATTGCTTCGCACGCGGTACGTCGTCCTGAGCTTTTTGCTTCTGTTAGCGGTGGCGGGTCCGCCTGAAGGCGGACACTCCGTACTGTCGAATTATCTTCTGCTGGCACAGAGCGGACCGATCACAGTGTTGTCCCGCGAAGGCCGCCGGACGCTGCCCACTGTCGAGGTTCAGAATCATCAGATGGTGGGGCTCGACGATCTGGCAAATCTGTTCCAGCTGCAGATCCGCGACGATGCCGCTGCGCGTGCGGTGACGGCTACCTACAAGAATCAGACGATCGTCCTGACACCGGATCAGTCGCTGGTCTCTGCCTCCGGCCGTCTGGTATCTCTTCCGGTTCCGATGGTGCGGCGGAGCAATCGCTGGCTGGTGCCGGTGGAGTTCATCAACCGTGCCCTGGCGCCGGTGTATGACACCCCGCTCGACTTTCGCCCGGCATCGAGGCTGCTCGTCGCCGGCGACCTGCGCGTGCCGCGCGTGACGGCGCAATACGACGAGAGTCCAAACGTACTGCGCGTCACATTCGAGATCACTCCGCGCCTCGCCGCGACGGTGACGCAGGAGCAGAACCGGCTGCTGGTGCGCATCGAAGCGGACGCACTCGACGCGTCGCTGCCTCCCCCTGCCTCGCCGCAGGGACTACTAACCGGCATCCGCGTCGCCGATGCGGCGACAATTCAGCTCGATCTCGGGCCACGCTTCAATTCGTTCCGGGCGTCCCCGCCGGTCTCGCGGGGCGCCGCCGCCGTCGTCACGGTTGAGATCGTCGCGGCTGTGGATACGACCGCCGCACCCAGCGCACCTGGCGCCGCACCTAACGCACCTGACGCACCTAACGCACCCAACGCACCCAACGCACCGGCATCACACCCAACGCACCTGGCGTCGCACTTGGCGTACCTGGCGCACTCCCGGTGTTTGGCGTCGCAACGCGGCCGACGATACGCACCATCGTGATCGACCCGGGACACGGTGGAGACGATGCGGGCGTACGCGGACCAGGTGGCGCTGTTGAAAAGGACGTGACGCTCGCGATCGCGCGCCGGCTGAAGGCCACCATCGAAGGGCGTCTCGGCATGCGCGTGTTGCTGACCCATGATGACGACAATCGGCTCGACGCAGATCGCCGGGCCGCGCTCGCGAACAACAACAAGGCCGATCTGTTCATCAGCCTGCACGCCAACGGCTCGCCGCGGGAGGCCACGCGGGGCGCCATTGTCTTTACGTTGGGTCTCGACCGGTTCGGCGAAGAGGCGCGCCGCCAGTCCCAGGCCGCGCGCGAAGTGCTGCCCGTCTTCGGCGGCGGATCGCGGGATTTCTCGCTCATCGAGTGGGAGCTCGCTCAGGCCGCTCACCTGGACGGATCCAATGCATTCGCCGGCATCGTCGATCAGAAGCTTCGCACTACCGCCGGAATGCCTGCGGTGACGCTCGAGCGCGCGCCGATGCGGAGCCTCGCGGGCGCCAACATGCCGGCGATCTTGATTGAGTTGGGCTATCTCTCCAATCCCGAAGAAGAGAAGCTCCTTACCTCGGCCGCGTTCCAGAACGGCATCGCCCTGGCTCTCACCGAGTCGGTCGTCGCGTTCCGCGATCATCTGGAACAACGGCCCGAAGCGCCGGCGTCGCCATGAAGAAGTTCTCGCGCACGCTCGCGCTTTATGCCGGCATCGCGGTGCTGCTCGGAGGAGGACTCGTCGTCCTCCTCTTCTTTGGTCCGCGGTGGCTGGCGACGCCGCCGCCGCAGGGAACCCAGGAGGCGGCGCCAGCGCCGGCGGACGCCCGAAAGATTCGCGCGCGGCTCTTCTACGTGAACGAACAGGGCACCGGCCTGACGAGCGTCGAGCAGGAGGTCATCTACGGCGAGGGGATCGCCGAACAGGCCAAGCGCATCGTCGAAGCACAGCTCGCGGCGCCGCAACAACCGCTCGCCTCGGCCATTCCCCCGGACACCAAGCTGCGGACAGTCTTCGTCACCTCAGCCGGCGACACCTACGTCGATCTGAGCGGCGAGGTGCAGAAGAATCACCCGGGCGGCGCCACCAACGAGATCCTCACGGTATACGCGGTGGTTGCTGCGCTGACGACGAACTTGCCGGCTATCACCAGCGTGCAGATCCTGGTGGAAGGCCGCGAAGTCGATACACTCGCAGGTCATCTCGACCTGCGGCGACCCATAGAGGCAGACGCCAAATTGATTACGGACTAGGAACCAATGCGCATAGATAACCGAGTAGCAGATCAGTTACGGCCCACTCAGATTCACCCGCAATATTTGCTGCATCCCGAAGGGTCGGTTCTCATCGAGTCGGGGCGAACGAAAGTGATTTGCACCGCATCGGTCGAAGACCGCGTGCCGCCATTTCTGCGCAACTCGGGCAAGGGTTGGGTGACCGCGGAATACGGCATGTTGCCGCGAGCGACGTCTACCCGGACAACGAGAGAGGCGTCGCAGGGGAAAGTGGGCGGCCGCACGCAGGAGATTCAGCGTCTGATCGGGCGCTCGCTGCGTTCGGTGATGAAGCTCGAGCAGCTCGGCGAACGCACGGTCTGGATCGACTGCGACGTCATTCAGGCAGACGGCGGAACGCGCACCGCGGCGATCACCGGCGCGTTCGTCGCGCTGGTGCTCGCACTCGAGCAGATGCGCGGAAAGGGAACGCTGAGCGCCATTCCGGTTGTGGACTACGTCGCGGCGACCAGCGTCGGCATCATCGACAACAATCCAATGCTCGACCTCGCGTACGAAGAAGACTCGCGCGCGGAGGTGGACATGAACGTGGTGATGACCGGCGCGGGAAAATTCATCGAGGTGCAGGGAACGGCGGAAGCCCTGCCTTTCGGCCGCGACGCGCTCAACCAACTGCTCGACCTTGCGCACAAAGGGATTGGCAATTTGATCGCGCTGCAGAAACAAGCTGTCGGTCACATTCTGAAGTGAGCGTTAGTCGGAACTACTGCTGGCCACGACGAATCCCGGGAAATTGCGGGAGATTCACCGCATCCTCGACGGCCTCCCGTTACGATTCAAGACGCTCTCCGATTTTCCGGACGTCACCGTCGCGGACGAAACCGGTGCGTCGTTCGCCGAAAACGCCCGACAGAAGGCGCTGCACTACGCGGCGCTCACGGGCATGCTGACGATGGCCGAAGATTCGGGCTTCGAAGTAGACGCGCTCAACGGCGAGCCGGGAATCTACTCTGCGCGGTATCTGCGCGAGGATGCGACGTACGCCGAGCGCTTTGCCGCCATCTATGCAGGAGTGAACGCAAGCGGCGCGTCGAGCAGAAACGCCCGGTTCGTGTGCGCCGTCGCGCTGGCCGATGGTCGCGACATCGTGTTCGAAACCACGGCGGCCGTGGAAGGGACTCTTGCCGATGTTCCTGCCGGTCCGAACGGGTTTGGTTATGACCCGATCTTCTTCTATCCGCCCTACGGAAAGACGTTCGGCGAAGTCTCGGACGAAGAGAAAACGGCAGTAAGCCATCGCGGCCAGGCGATGCGCGCACTGCGAGAGTACCTGTTGCGACCTCGTCCGCCTTCGCGCCCATAGCGCTTCGGCGCGACAGCACCTAGCGCACCTGTCGCACCTGTCGCACCTAACGCACCTAGCGCACCCAACGCACCTAACGCACCCAACCTGCGGTCTCTTCTTTGCATCCCACGGGGCTATGGCACCTAAAGATACTGGCCCGTATTGGATGGATAGCTCGCCAGCGCCGCGATTTGGCGCATTAAAAGAGGACATTGCCGTCGATGTACTTGTCGTCGGCGCAGGCATCACGGGAATCACCGCGGCGTATCTGCTGAAACGCGCGGGCCACAGCGTCGCCCTTGTCGAAAAGGGCCGCTGTCTCGCCGGCGACACTTCCTATACCACCGCTCACCTGACGTGCGTGACGGACACTCTCCTGTCGGACCTGGTCAAGAATTTCGGGAAAGATCACGCGCAGGCGGTATGGGACTCACAGCTGGCGGCGATCGACACGATCGAACGCACCGTTTGGCGGGAGCGGATCAAATGTCAGTTCGACTGGGTGCCCGCCTACCTGTTCAACCCTTCGTCAGAAATGCGGCCCGACCAGGAACCCGTGGACCTGCAGCAGCAAGCCGACCTGGCTGGCGAGCTGGGGTTCGATGCCGAGTTCGTCAATGACATCCCGCTCTACAACGCGCAGGGCCTCCGTTACGAAAACCAGGCGAAGTTCCACCCGCGCAAGTACCTGATCGCGTTGTTGAGGCTGTTGTCGAACGGCAAAGGCTGTCACGTGTTCGAAAGCACCGAAGTGGAAACGATCGACGGCACGCCGATCACCGCAACGACGACGAGCGGCCATCGCATTCATTGCGAGCACGTGCTCGTCGCGACACACGTGCCGCTGCAGGGAAAGACGGGGCTCGTCTCGGCGACAGTGCTTCAGTCGAAGCTGGCGCCCTACAGCACGTACGCCGTCGCCGGGTGGGTGCCGCGCGGCACGGTGCACGAAGCGCTGTACTGGGACACCGGCAATCCGTACGACTACATGCGCGTCGATCGGAAACACGATCATGACTTCGTGATCTTCGGCGGTGAAGACCACAAGACCGGCCAGGTGGACGACACAGGCGACTGCTACAACCGGCTCGAGCACCGGTTGAAAACCTTGCTGCCCGGGATTGCGCTGACCCACCGATGGTCGGGACAGGTGATCGAGACCAACGACGGGCTGCCCTACATCGGCGAAACCGCCGAGCGCCAATTCGTCGCCACCGGATTTGCCGGCAACGGAATGACGTTCGGCACGTTGTCGGCGATGATGTTTGCGGACCACGTGATGGGCGAAAAAAACCCGTGGGCCGAGCTCTACGATCCGGGCCGTACGAAGATCAAAGGCGGGCTGTGGAACTACATCCAGGAAAACGCCGACTATCCCTATTACATGATTCGGGATCGTTTTGCCGGCCAGGGCGGGCGATCGCTACGCTCGCTCAGGCGTGGAAGCGGCGAGGTGATCGAGATCGACGGTCAGCCGGCTGCCGCCTACCGCGGCCTCGACAGCCAGATCCACGTGCTGTCAGCGGTCTGCACGCACATGGGCTGCTACGTGCACTTCAACGAAGCCGAGCGCACGTGGGACTGCCCGTGTCATGGATCGCGTTTCAAGGTGAATGGCGAGGTGATGGCGGGGCCGGCCGAAACGCCGCTGCCACAAATTGAGGTGCCGGTGTAAGATCTAAGAACTAAGATCTAAGAACTGGGAACTGCAACAAAAAAGGGGTCGGGTGGATTTCCACCGACCCCTTTTTTTCAAATGCGGAACCTCGAACCAGGAACTGGAACGCGGAACCCGGAACCCCGTTAGTTGCTTTTCGTCTTCGTGACGTTGAGCTCGCCCAGCTTGGCGACCATGTCTTCAGCCGACGTATCCACCTTGACTGCCTTGTCGATCGCGAGGATCTTGCCGTCCTTGCCGATGTAGAACGTCCAGCGGCGCGCCATCCCTTTTTCGTTCAGCACACCATAGGCGCCCGCAACTTCTTTCGTCGGGTCGCTCAGCAGCGGGAAGTCCGCTTCCTGGGCTTTCGCGAAATCGGTGTTCTTCTCGATGGGATCGGTGCTCGCCATGAAGTAGGCCACGTCGAACTGGCGAATCTTGTCGCCGTTCATCGCAAGCGACTTGCACTCGACGGTGCAGCCCTTGGTAAACGCGGCGGGGAACCACGCGATGACGACGGCTTTCTTGCCGGTCAGATCGGCGAGGTTGTAAGTTTTGCCGTCGCTGCCCTGCAGCTTGAAATTCGGCGCTTTGTCGCCGACCTTGAGCTCTACCGCAGGTGCGCTGCCCTGTGCGAATGCCATGGCGGCGAATCCGAGCACGAGTCCGGCGATTCCGAGAAAGTTCACACTCTTCATTGCCTGCCTCCCGTTCCTTGTATCTCCAACCAAAACTCAAAATATCCGAATCGAGATTATTGCACATCCCTGCCGAGGTCCTGTGCGTCGAGCGGCGCGCAACACTCGAGCCGCGACGTGTCAGAAGGCACGCAGCACCCGATCTGTTTTTCGAGACGGCGCCTGTCGTGCACGATCGCATCGCAGTGACACAACACGTGCGTGACTGCGCTCATCAGGACACGCATCACCGGCTCGTCGAGCGGGGCCAGTCTGTAGTGCACCCACAGACCTTCCTTGCGCGTGATCACGAGGTTTTTACGCCGCAGGTACGCGAGATGCCGTGAGGCGGTGGGCTGCGGAATGCCGAGGCACTCGTGAATGTTGCACACGCATACTTCCCCGCCGGCGAGCAGGCCGAGAATCCGCAAGCGCGTCGGGTCGGAAAAGGCTTTGAAGGCCTCACCAAGAGTGGCAAGTCTCGTATCGTTCATGTGTCAAGTATATTCCTCTTGACATATATATGCATAGAGCCATATTGTTTCTCAATATATTCGCATGAGCGAATTTAAGGGAGGACATATGAGCGAAACGGACGTCAGACAGGCCGTCCAAAAGAAGTACGGCGAAATTGCCTCGGGCGTGCGGGCAGGAGGCGGCTCATGTTGCGGGCCCTCGTGTTGCTCGACCGACGATCCGATCACCGGCAACCTTTACGGAGAGGAGCAGTCGGCGGGCCTTCCCAAGAAAGCCCTCGACGCGTCTCTGGGATGCGGCAACCCCACTGCCCTCATTGATTTACGTGAAGGCGAGACGGTGCTCGACCTGGGCTCCGGAGGTGGAATCGACGTCCTCCTCTCCGCGCGCCGCGTGGGTCCAACCGGCAAGGTCTACGGCCTCGACATGACCGAGGAGATGCTGGCTCTGGCGCACGAAAACCGCCAGAAGGCTGGCGCCGAGAACGTGGAATTTCTCAAGGGAGACATTCAGGCCATCCCTCTCCCGCCGAGCTCGGTTGACGTCGTCATTTCGAACTGCGTCATCAACCTCGCGCCCGACAAGGACGAGGTGCTCACCGAAGCCTTTCGCGTGCTGCGCCCTGGCGGCCGCTTCGCTGTCTCCGACGTGGTCGTTCGTGGCGAGGTGCCTCCTTCGCTTCGCCGGGACATGGAAATGTGGGTCGGGTGTATCGCTGGTGCCCTCGGCGAAGACGAATACAAAGCCAAGCTGGCGTCGGCGGGGTTCGAGGACATCACCGTCGAAACGTGGCGTGTTTACAACGAGTTACCTGGCGAGGCGGAAGGCCGGTTCGCCAGCGCATTCATCCGGGCGAGGAAGCCGGCCTGACGGTACGGAAATGGCAGTCGGTGGGGCCGATGAGCCCCACCGCCGCTCGGCGCACCCGACGTTCGCCCGCCGGCCGCAAACCAGGCATGACGGAACCGGACCTGCGGGATCCCTCGCTGTATTTCGACCGCGAGCTGAGCTGGCTGTCGTTCAACGATCGTGTGCTGGGACAGGCGCGCGATGGCCACCCGCTGCTCGAGCGCGCGAAGTTCTTCGCCATCGCCGCCAACAATCTTGACGAGTTTTTCATGGTGAGGCTCGACCAGCGGGATTCACGCGCGCGAGCCCGCGCCACGGCAATGCTCGAAGAACTTTCGCAGTTCTGGGAAGACACGCTGCGCAAAGAGCTGGCGCGCCAGCGCATCGTCATCGTCGATGCGCCGGATTATTCAGAGGCGGACCGCGAATATCTTGCCCGCCACTTCAACGTCGACGTCTGCCCGGTGCTCACGCCCCTGGCATTCGACCCGGGTCATCCGTTTCCGCTCGTCTCGAACCGCAGCAAGAATCTCGCTGTCGTGGTCGAGCACAAGGGACGGACGAAATTCGCGCGCGTGAAAGTGCCGGACCTGCTCCCCCGCTTCGTTTTGCTTCCCGCTTCGCCGGAGGACGCGGATACCCAGCGGTTCGCGATGCTCGAAGACGTGATCCGCGACAACCTCAACCAGCTGTTTCCCGGCGTGGGCATCCGCACCGCGCATCTGTTCCGCGTGGTCCGCGACATGAATGTCCCTGTCGCCCACCCGCACGACACGGCGGAAACGATCCTCGAAGTGGTCGATCGCGGCCTGCGGGAGCAGCGCCACGGGCCGGTGTCGCTGCTCGAAGTAGACCACGCGATGCCGCGGCGCGTGCTCGATCTGCTCGTCGACAATTTCGAGGCGAATCGCGACGTCATCGTGCGGACGCGAGGACGGATGGGATTCGCCGACTGGATGGCGCTGCTCTCGATCCCCCGGCCCGAGTTGAAAGACCAGCCGTTCAAGCCGTCGAAGATCTGGCGGAAAGGCACGTCGGACATCTTCGACGAGATTCGCGATCGCGATCAGATCGTTCATCACCCGTTCGACTCGTTCAAATCGGTCGAGGCGTTCGTCGACGCCGCTATCGACGATCCTCGGGTGGTGGCGATCAAGATGACGCTGTACCGGATCGGCAGCAACTCGCCGGTCGTCGATCGGTTAATCAAGGCCGCCGAACGCGGCAAGCAGGTGGCCGTGCTCGTGGAGCTGAAAGCGCGATTCGACGAGCGCAGCAACATCGAGTGGGCGACACGCCTGGAAGATGCAGGCGTACACGTCGCCTATGGCGTGGAGAAGCTGAAGACGCACTGCAAGCTCTGCCTCGTCATCCGCAAGGAAGAAAGCGAGATCGGGCGGTACGTGCACATCGGCACGGGCAACTACAATCGCGCCACCGCTCGGGTGTACACCGACATCGGACTTTTCACGGCAGACCCGAAGATTGCGGCGGACGTGTCCGAGCTGTTCAACTACCTGACGGGATATTCGAATCAGACCGACTACCGCGAACTGTTGATTGCGCCTGTCGCACTGCGCCGCCGGTTTGGAAAGCTGGTTGTGCGCGAAATCGGTCACGCGCGCCGCGGGCGCCCGGCTCACGTCATCATCAAATGCAATGCGATTACCGACCCGAGCATCGTGCGGCTGCTCTATCGCGCGTCGCAGGCGGGAGTCAAAATCGAGCTGATCGTGCGCGGGGTCTGCGTGCTGCGGCCCGGTGTCCCAGGTGTGAGCGATAACATCACCGTCCGTTCAATCGTGGGGCGGTTCCTCGAGCACTCGCGCATCTGGTCCTTCGACAACGACGGCAAGCCCGAGGTGTACATCGGCAGCGCCGATCTCATGGAGCGGAACCTCAACAAGCGCGTCGAAGCCGTCTGTCCCGTGCGGGACTCCGAGCTCGCGCAGTTTCTGCGTCACGTGATTCTCGAGGCGTACCTGCGCGACAACGTGCGTGCGCGCGTCCTGCAACCCGACGGCGAATACGTGCCGGTCACTCAGGACGGCGCGCCGTTCGATGCGCAGCAAATCATGATGAGCCGCCGCCTGCGGGCGATGCTCGCGCGCGAGCGGCTCGGCGATCAGCTGCAGCAATAGCACATGGCTGAGACACTCCCTCCGGCAAAGGTTGTGTTCGCGTGCGTCGCCAACGCGGGGCGCTCGCAGATGGCGGCGGCGTTTTTCAACAAGCTCGCCAACCCGCAGCGCGCACTCGCGGAGTCCGCGGGCACACGGCCGATCGACGCCGTCCATCCGGAAGTCGTGATCGCGATGCAGGAAGCCGGGATCGATTTGTCCGGCGCACAGCCGCGATATCTCTCGATGGATCTCACCAAAGACGCGCACATCGTCATCACGATGGGCTGCGGCGACGAGTGCCCGCTCCTGCCGGGTGTGGAACGGGACGACTGGGCGCTCGAAGACCCCAAGGATCAACCGCTGGAGATCGTTCGGCAAGTCCGGGACGACATTGAAAGGCGCGTTAAGGCGCTGATTCAGGAACGCAAATGGGCTTGATTCTTCTCTCTTCGTCGTTTGAAGTAGAATTTTCGTCCAGGCAGACTTTGGGAAACTCTCCCGCGTTATAAAACACTTGAAAATGGCTTCTCTCCCATCGAACGCCTCGAAGCGCTCAGAGTGAGTCTTGCATCTTCTCCTCTTGCCCATGTTCAGCTGGCATTCCGCCGGCCGACAATGCCAGTTACGCACTCGCCTGACGCATTCCCAACATGCGATATGTGATCGCCTTCACACTCGCTGTGGCCTTGACCGGATCAAGCGTTGCCACGGCGGCTGACAGCGTTGTCGAGAACGTCTCTCTCCCGGGAGGGATCGCTGGAATTGCCGGTGCCCTTGGCCTGGAGCCCAGCATCGATAGAGCCAGAGCGATGCCTGAGCTAGCTCGCCTCATTTACAGCGTCCGAGAGCGTGTCAGTGACACCGTCGATGCACGCTTACAGTATCTTGCGGCCTATCTGGACACCGTCTCGCGGTTCCAGGCGTCGCTGAACCACCTGGACGCTTCAACGCGCGGCATCAGCTTGCAGAACGCTGCCGACAGGAATGAACGCCGTCGTCTCGAAGCATTCCTGGATTTGATCGGTCTGCGACTGCGCCAGAAAAATCGCGTTTTTGTCGTTGAGCCTCGAACTGACGCCAGCGCCGCGGAGCGCGAACAATTGTTACAGCGCATTGGCGTCGATTTGACTGACATCGTCGCGCGGCTGAATCAGAACGGCACGATTCGATTGGAGATTCCTTCCGATACTGTACCGATCCCCCTTTCGCGGAGCGTCTGGGAAACTGCGATATTCCGGTAAAAAACACCCAATCTCGTTTCCGCAATTCTCGGCGATCTACGTGCGGCGCTGCTCTGTCATGGACTGGCAGCTGTCGATGACGAGACACTGGCTTTCCTCAGCGCCAACGCCGAACTGCTCCATCGCCTGTACGAAGAACATTCAGCCCATATTCGCTGCCTTCGGCGGGAGCTTACATATTCGAAATGGACGAGTTGTCGCGCCCAGTGGACCGGATGCCGCAGCTATCTGGGAAGCGTTGTTGGACGAACGGGTCGATCGACCCGAGCGGTTTCATTCGTGAGTTGTACGGCAGAAGCTCCGGCCACGCCGCGTATCTGTATGATCTGGCTGCCAATTTAGACGCGCCGCAGCGCGCCTTCTGTGATGAACACCTGGATGCCAGATCCGCGCCAGCGAGTCGCTCGACTCAGGCAACTGATCGACGTCAGCGGCGCGACCTCAATCAAATGGGAAGTCGGATTGCGGCCGTTTGCGCGGCCCGCCGATGATGTCGCCACGATCGTCACGTCGATCCTGGTCCAGGCGAACGGTATTCCCCAATCACCCAACACACGACGTTTCTGGGACCGCGCATTCGACGGAGTCGACCTGCCTGATGAACCTGAACGAGACTTGCGGGACGACGATCCGGAGACTCATCGATGCCGCGTGGATCGTCGAGCGGACGATGGTTGAGGATATTTACGAGCGCCGACGGCGCGTATCACAATTTGTGATTGGCCAACGTTTATCGCAAACCGTTGGCCATCGCTCTCTCCCCGACGTCCTCGTCGCGGTGCGGGCGGTGGCACTGTATCGAACCTTGATGCTCACGCTGGAGCGTATCAGGAATCAAGAATCCGGCCATTTATTCAGCCTCAGCGAAAACTGCGCGTGTGCTGAGTACGCTGGATAATGAGCGCCGCAGTCGTCTGCTCTCAAACAATTCCAGGGCGCTCTCTCGCTGGTTGAAAAGCTGCGGCGAGCGAAAGCCTTCTCGAATATCGAGGCTGAGTCGATCGTGGGATGCTCTGGTGACGCTACTCTTTGGTTGATGGGAGGTACCAGGGACGAATCGTCTCGTGGATCCGGCAAGTCCTGTTTCCCGTCACTGAAATTCGAACCGACTGCAAGCGAGGGCGAACTTTATCGAAAAGATGGCCGGTAGAAGCGCTGATAGCCGGCCAGCGGCAGGTCAATTGGGAAGGCTCAGTCGTATTCGATCGATCTGCCTCGACATGAGATCGAACGCACGACGCAGATACGATTACAGCAAGGCCAGCCGACCATCGAAACGGCTATCGCGCTAGAGCACATCGCCATGTCGCTTCAGTCGCCGAAGGTTACTCTCGGCGACGCGCGAAAGCTCGCAAGTGACCTTACCGTCGATTTCTGGAGTTACTGACACCCGCGCAAGTTCACTCAAGACGAGCTTCCCGAAGGAATCGATCGGCTTTACGATCCACGCCGGACCTCGCCGACGTGACCCGCAACCTCTCTCGAATCCGGCAGACGCGACGATCTGGAGCGCGTCTTCCCGGAACGCGCAACAGGTGCTCGAAATCGCAGATTGGGCCGCTGGGTGAGGCGTTGACATCGATCGCGTTTGCCTTTGAGCTTCGCGATCCAAAGACCAGCTGTGCTGTCTTGACAGAACGTCGCCATTCGTCATGACTTTGGTTTCGGCAATGCCAATGGCAGCGAGGTACGGCTGGCGTTATCTTGGTCCGATCCCTTCGTTGACATCGTTGCCGGGTCGTCCCTGGCGAACCCAGGGTTCGATTCTGGGGCTCGACGGCACGCTGGCACACTTGGCATTTCAGCGGACCGCATCCGACGTTGAACCGTCGCCGTTATCTCAGCGACAACGAGCGGAAGACGTTTACTCGAAGCCTGGGATTCATGAGCGTCTACGATTTAAGCGACAGTGGACAGACCACGATCGCACTCGGAGTCGAACGAGGACGCCAGCGAGTAGCTGAACTAACCGCTTCACCAGCCAATCTGAAGACGGTCGTCGTATGACATCCAGATGGACAGCGGGCGGCGACGAGCCGTGCAATGGGCACTCACGAATGATCCAGCCGCCGTGCCCGAGCTACTTCACGATGACAGATTATCTCCGCCTCGGTAGTGGCGACATCGCTTCTGACTGGGCGGACTGGGGTATGGCCGAGTCCGACTGTTTCTGCTTGCGTCTGCCGACACGGTTTGAGGGGTGGACGACAACCGGACGCGAGCAGCGCGGGATACTCGCCGCGCAGATCGCGGATCTCAATCTGCATGTGGCGGTCACGCTTGAACGCCTGCGCCTGCCGTCTTCGCTGACGAAAGCCGTGTTAACGCTCGCTCTTCAGGAGTTTCTCAATCAGGTTCGACCAACCGATGCGAACGATTGGCTCACACTCGTGCGCGCTGCTCAGGCGGTATCGCGGAAAAAATTGAAGATTACATCGCTCGTCTCACCGTGGATGGACCGTTGTATGTGAGTGAATCCAAGGCGCCATGACTTATCCATTGACGCAATCACGATTGGCGACTGTGTTAGGGGCGTTGATCGTCCTGGGATCGCTCGCACGACCGACGTGGTCTCAGACGCAACAATCCCTCGCGATTGTTGCTCCCGAAGCGGATAGCTATGTCAGCGGGCCCACGACTCTTCGGGCGAATGTCGATCCTTCTGTTGCGCCGATGCGAGTCGTGTTCTTCGCTGACGGTCGTCAAATCTGTCAAGTGTCTAAGGCTCCATTCGAATGCGTTTGGGACGCCGGAGAAACGATCCTCAGTCATCAAATTCGAGTGGTGGTTAGCCTGGCAAATGGCGAGCGCCTGGTGCAAACTCTGCGGACTCAAGGCTGCTGAAGCGACGTTTCGCTCCCAGATCGCAGCCGTCCAGATCCCGGTGACTGTCAAGGACGGTCGTCGATTCGTTGGCGGCCTTCCCGAGCAAGCATTTCGGATCTACGAAAACGACCGGCCGGAACAGCTCGTCTGGTTCATCGCTGATGACGTCCCACTTGAGCTGGTGATCGCGATCGACACGAGCGCCAGCGTAAAGGCGGACATGCCGGCGATCACGTCCGCGGCAGCAGAGCTTCTGTCGACGATACCCAGTAAACAACCCGTTACCGTATTAGCGTTCAATGACCAAGTGATTTCGATTGCCGTACGGCAAACCGAACCAGCGCTGCGGTTGCAAGCCCTTGTAGAAACTGGAGCCGTGGGGCAGCACGGCATTCTACGACGCCGTCATACTCGGTCTTCACGCCTTCGGGCCACAGCCCGGAAGAAAGGTACTCGTGGTATTCACCGATGGCGAAGATCAAGGCAGCCGTTACCACGTTCGCAGAGGCGCAGCGGCGAGTTGGTGAAACCGAGGCGCTCGTCTATATGGTCGGCACCGGTCGAGCGCTCGATCGTGAAGCGTTTCGACGGGAAATGCAGCGTCTGAGCGAGCCCACGGGAGGGCGCGCGATCTTTACCAACTACATCGAAAAGCTGCGCGACGCGTTCCGCGAGTTCGTCCAGGAATTATCCACTCAATACCTTCTCTCTGTACGTCCCCTCCAACCCAGCTCAGGATGGAACCTGGAGGCGGATCAAAGTCGCGGTGAACGGTCACAGCGACGTCCGAGCGCGGGAAGGATATCGCGCGTCCCCGACACGCTAAATAGCAAAGTCATTACCCTTTGCCCGCTGCCCCTTACCCCTTTCCTGTTATGGAATCGGGCGGGTTGTGGGCGCTTCGCGGAGCACGCGCACGTCGAACGAATCCCATGCGCCTCCGCGCTGTATCGATCGCAGCGCGACCGGCAGCGGTGACGTCCCCACATCGACTGGCACTGGCATTCCCCCGAAGTGGACGCGTAATCCCTGCGCGTGGATTGGGCGATTGTCTTCGTCCACGAGCATCACGCGCGTAGGAGGTGGCGAGGCGGCCTGAGGGCGCCTGGGCCTGGGCGACGGGCGTCACTCCGCTGACGCAGATCCACACGAGGCATGCCGCGATGACGGTGAGCACGGCTTTGGTATAGAGATCGATTTTCATGAGGTCCTCTCCAATCATTCGCGCACTACGTCACGTGGGTTCTTGTCGTGTCGCACGCCGGCGAACACAGAATGCCTTAGGTGACCCTCTCTCGTCCATTCGGTAAACGCAATCTCGACGACGAGCACCGGCTTCACCCATTTGAGAATCTTCATATCGTCCTCGGTGACACCTTCTCCCCAGTGACCGGTCTTACCTGTTGGCAGATCGGAAAACGGGCATGCCGCGATCGTCATCGGCTTCAGCACTTCGAACAACGCAGTGCGCTGCGCGGGCGCAAGTCCCGCGCGCACGCGGCCGGCGAAGCGCAGCGCTTTCTTTTCGTAGTATCCGACCACGAGGGATTGAAAGCTTCTGTTTTCCGGTTTGTACCCGCCAACGACGAACTCCTGACGGTGGCGGACTTTGAATTTCTGCCAGAGGCCGCTGCGCTTTCCCGGCTCGTATCGCGAGTCGCGGCGTTTGGCGACAACACCTTCCAGGCCGACCTCGCTGATCGCGTCGATTATTTGATCGGTCGTGCCCGTCAACTCGTCGGAAAATTCCACAGCCGAGCCAGCAACCAACGTTTGCAGTGCGGCGCGGCGCTCGACTAGCAGTTTAGACAGCCACGTCGCGCCATTCAGTTCGAGAAGATCGAAGGCGAAATATCTGATGGCCGCCGGCTTCGCCGAGCGGTGCTGCAGTTGCTGGAACGACGGTCTACCCTGTTCGTCGAAAGCGACGATCTCGCCGTCGATAACTGCGCTTGTTGCACTGAGCGCGGCGACGGCATCGCGGATTGACGGGTAATCGGCGGTGAGATCGTTCCCTTTACGCGAGAGGAGTTTTACCCGCGCGCCGTGTTTGAGCGCCAGTGCGCGGTAGCCGTCGAATTTCGCCTCATACAGCCACTCGCGTCCGGTGGGCAGCGCGTCGACGGAAAGGGCCGCCATCGGAACCACGAAGCCTGGCGAAGACGCGCGCGCCACGCAACGATCCTAGGTCAGGACCACGGAAGCACGAAGACGCGAACACGAAGACACGAAAACACGAAAGACGCACGAAGACAAAACACGATGACGCGATGACACGATGGCACGATGGACCACGAAAACACGAAGGGGATGGGTGCTGGTTGCTTTTTCGAACGCAGCTGCGATTTCCGCCGAGGTGATGGCGGCAGGCGGGTCAGGCGTGGTGTCGTATATTCAGGGGCCGCGCAGAAAGTTGTCAGCCAGCTGACAACTTTCTAAAAATGCACGAGTTTTTCCTAACACATATTCGTATTTATCCCCTGGCGCGTTAGTTGCTCTAGAGAGTCTGTACTCCTCCAGGTGACATTTACAGGGTGCCGCCTTCTGGGGCTCTTTCGCTCAGAAAGGTGGATTCGTGTGTTTGTGCGGCTGAAGATAAAATTGGCGAATGTGATGGACGGGGTGGACGTCTCCAACGTCCGCGCTGGAGACCTGATGAACCTGCCTGACGAGCAGGCCGACGTGCTGATCGCGGAGGGCTGGGCGGAAGCCGTCAAGGACCGCCGCTCGTCCGACAAGTCTCTGCCTCCAAAGCCCATCAAGCGAATTGAGTGCTAACTCTTAGCGCTTCTGCGGTTTCGCGCACCTGAACGCGCCAATACTCCGACCCGATTGCCTACACGCCTTCCCTGCTCATTGCTACTCGCATTCAGGCCACCCCCGGTCCCGGAATCATACGAATCAAAACGGGGCGACAGAAGTCTTCACTTCAAATGACTGGTTCACAAATGACGGGGCATTCGGCGCTCCGCTGCGGAGCCCGATCCGAACCTCGACTTCCGTGCCGGCATCGCCGGGAACGGTAATTGGGTTGCCTTGAACTTCGTCACCGGCAACGCAGCACGCCTCCAACGTGGGCCGTCCCCCACCTGTTGCAACGACGTCAACAGTGACGTTGCCCTGCGTTGGCACTGTGATGCGCACCGTCCCACACACTTGTGCGACCCATCCTGGACACTCGCCGATATCCGACGCAAATGACACATTCATCAGACGGCCGGCGACGACGCGCTGAATGCGCTGCAGTCTAAAACTCTCGTTGAAGGTCGAGGAGGTGGTCGCAACCAGGCTACGCCAATAGAGCTCGTACTCTGGTGCAGTCACTTCCGCCCTTGCGACGAATTTCCCAACTGTATGGTTCATGGTCGTAGCCGAAAAAATGATTCGATAGGCGCCCGAGGCGTCCGTCAGAACTGACGGCCACTCAGGATACGCCGCGGTCGTTGCCATCGTGACCTTCGCTCCAACGAGCGGTGCGCCTTGGTCGCTGGTGACGACCCCGCTCACTTCAAAGCGCTCTGGTGCGGCTGGGAGTGGCCGTTGCTGCTCCGATGGCTGCGGAGTCGACGATTCCAATGGCGCACTTGGTGCGACGGGCATACGGCCATCACATCCAAGCGCGGCAATAACGGCTGGCAAAACAAGTAAACAGCGAATCATCAGGATGTTCATCCGGACCCTCGCGTAGCGAGAAGATTAAGCCACAATGCGAGTCGCAAGCCGAGACTCCGACAAAATTTCTTATACGACCCGGCGCGGCCTGTCGAGACGCGCACCGCACGGTCACCGCGCTCGCCGTGCTAAACTCAACCCGGCCCACGAGTTTCGGCTCACCACCAGTACGATGTCGGGGCGTAGCGCAGCCTGGTAGCGCACCTGCCTTGGGCGCAGGGGGCCGCTGGTTCGAATCCAGTCGCCCCGACCATTTCTGACCCCACCGGCGGTTTCAAATCAGCAAATATCGGCCAATTTTGCGCGGTTTGTCCGAACACGCAGACCGCTGGTGCTTTCGGCCGATCACCCCGGATAACCCTCAGTTGCCCACTGGGACCCATCGAAGTCGGCACAAAGAGTGAACAAAACACGCTGCGACGCGTGCGTGTTAGCCTTTACCGACTCAACGATCTGGAGGTCTACATTGATGGGGCCACGCTTCCGGCTGCGGAGGTTGGTGTCTGCGTCGATCATCGTGGCTGTGGCCCTGTCGGCGTGCCGAGGCTCTTCGAGCGGGTCGGGCCGAACTGGATATGTAGATCGGCTACCTGCACCAGAAGAACCCCTCGTCATGACGATTGGCGACGTGGGCTCCTACGGCGGTCGGTTTGTGACCGTCGGCAACACCGCTCCAAACACCTTCAATCCGGTCACGGGTTCATCCGCCTACACGAATGAGATCACGGCACGACTCTTCGTACGTCTGATGCGAATAGACCCCATCACGCAGCAAGAAGTCCCGGAACTGGCGACTACATGGGACCTCGCGGCCGATGGAATGTCCTGCACGTTTCACCTTCGGCGGGGGGCGTTGTTCTCGGATGGACGCCCGATTACCGCGGCCGACGTCGTATTCAGCCTGCAGGTGGCCCTCGAGCCCTCTGTCAACTCCCTCAACCGCGACACGCTCATGATGGACGGTCAGCCGTTCAGCGTCGCCGCCCCAGATCCTTATACGGTGGTCGTGCGCGCGCCTCAGCCGAATGGCAGTCTCGTGTCTCTGGTGCAGACAGTGGCGATCATCCCCAAGCATGTACTTGAACCCGCATTCAAAGCCGGCACCTTCAACAGCGCCTATGGCGTGAACACGCCCCCCGATCAACTGGTCACGAGCGGAGCCTTCCGACTGAAGCAGTACTTGCCCAACGAGCGAACGGTGCTGGTTCGGAACCCCTACTGGTTCGGGGTGGACGCACGCGGTCAGCGACTGCCCTACCTAGACGAACTCACATTTCTGCTCCTCCCTGACCAAGAATCGACCAGCCTCAAATTTCGCGCCAGGGAGGTGGATACAGTTGCCCGACCAGCGTCTGCGGATTACGAATGGTACAACGCCCATCAGAAAGAGGGCGACTTCACGTTGTACGACCTCGGCCCTGAGTTGAGCACGTGGTACATGTTCTTCAACCTGAATCACATGAAAGGCGCGGAGAACCGCGAACCTGCAGTCGGACAAGTGAAGTACGAATGGTTCAAGCATGCGGAATTCAGACGCGCAATCTCGTCGGCGATCGATCGGAATGCAATGATCAAGGCCATCTATTACGGGAACGGCGTGAAGTCATGGTCCTCCTCGACCCCAGGAGACGTAGTCTGGGCGACGCCCGATGTGCCTCGTGACGATTACGACTTGGACCGAGCGCGCCGCCTGTTGGCGTCGGTAGGCATAACAGACCGAGACGGAGATGGTCTGGTCGAAGACGCGAGAGGGCACGCCGTGACTTTCTCGCTGAAAGTGACCGCTAACAATGCTACCCGCGTCGCGGCTGCCAATTTCATCCGAGACGACCTCAGCAAACTGGGCATCAAAGTGATCCTCACGCCAGTTGAGTTCAACACGCTGTCAGTCAACATCAACCACGACCTGCAATTCGAGGCCGCTATATTCGGGCGCGCACTGCCGCGCCCTGGGCCGTTAAGCGCCGCGAGGAGTTGGCGCTCTACCGGTACTCTCCGACCGTGGCAGAGGCCGCAAGCGAAGCCGGACTCGGCGGAACAAGCCAGAGTTGACTGGCTATTGGATCACATTACCGCTGACACTGATCTGGAGCAGCGCAAACGATGGTGGACGGAGTTACATACAATCGCGAACCAACAGGGGTGGCTGATCTGGTTGCCCGTGCAGACGCTGAAGGTCCCCGTTCGCAACCGGTTCAAAAATGTGCGTCCATCTGGAGCGTTCAACGGTGCGTCCTCAGTCCTTTGGAACGCTGACGAGATTTTCGTAAAAAACGCGGAAACTCAGGCGAAGTGATTAACCGGGATGGTGTGTGCGGCCGAATTCAACATTCCGGTGCCTGAAGCAAGCAGGGCTTAAAGTTAAGATCGATTCGAAGGCCTCTTTAAGGCGACGTTAGGTTTCACATCGCTCTCGACGATCGTCACGGTTGTCACGATCTGCGAACCGGGACCAACACCTCTCGCTTCGCATCGGTGCACACCAGCGCTTCAGCTCCGGGTATCGCTTGATCAGTTCCGGGTGATAGTGTCCCGTGATTGGCTCTTTTAGGACGTGCTTGAGCTGGATGGCGTTCACAACGGATTTCGCGTCCGCATGGTTGTTCATGTAGGCGTATGACTTGCCTACGATCCTGCCCACAGCCTGCAGGGTCTCGCCGAACTCCTGAACCTCGTGAGCGGTAGGCTCCGATTAGAGTTCGCGCCCTAGTGTGAGCCTGCCGATTAGCTCCGCACTACGCCGACTAGAACGAAGCCGCTGGCGCGGCGGCCGCCGAGCACCTGAGTAGTTCGTAACAGCATAGGGTTGGTCACAGGAGGTGTCTGTGACCAAGCTTCTGCAAGACCTGCGCAACGAGCTCGTCCGTCGCGACTACGCCGCCACGACCATCCGCAGCTACGTCCAGATCGTGGAGGCGTTTCGCCAGCACACCGGCGCGCGCCTCGATCGGATCACCCCAGCCCATCTTCGACGCTACCACCTGTTCCTCTTGGAGGATCGGCGGCTCGCTGTGGGCACCGTGGTCGCCCAGATTAGCGCGCTCCGCTTTTTCTGCCGGCATGTCCTGAAGCGACGCGACGTGCGCGAGGACCTGCCGTATCCGAAACGGCGCCTCCGCCTGCCGGTCGTGCTCAGTCCCGACGAGGTCCAGCGCCTGATCGCGGGCGCCAAGAATCTCTATCACCGCACCTTGCTGCTCACCCTCTACGGCGCGGGCTTGCGTCGCCGCGAAGCGTGCCAGCTGAAAGTCCGCGACATCGATAGCCAGCGCATGGTGCTCCGGGTTGAGCACGGCAAGGGTGGGCGCGACCGCGAGATTCCCCTCAGCCCGACGCTCCTCGCCGCACTGCGTGCGTACTACCGGTGGATGCGGCCGCGGATCTATCTCTTTCCCGGGACGCACCATGGCTGGCGTGCCGATGCACCCATCACGTCGAAAGTGATCTGGGAGGCCGTGCGGCTCGCCACGCGCAAGGCCGGGATCGACAAGCGCGTCACGCCGCACACGCTGCGCCACACGTACGCGACCCATCTGCTGGAAGCGGGCGCCGACCTGCGGACGATCCAGCTCCTGCTGGGCCATGCCGATCTGTCGCATACGACGGTGTATCTCCACCTCTCCCGTCGGCATCTTCAGGCCGCACCGAATCCGCTGGAGCAGCTGCAGGTCCCGGCGCCCGTGGTCCTCCCGCGGTCGCGGCTGAAACGGAAGCCGAGTCCGGCATGAGCCGGCCTGCCGTGGAGGTGGCCGATGATCCTCCACGCGCAGGGCGACGCCTTCGTCGAGCAGCATCCGTGGCTGAGCGTGCAGCAGCGATCGGTGCTCCGTGCGATCGCGCGCTGTCGCACCGCGGCGCTCGGCGGGCACGTCGACGCCTGTCGCGCCTGCGGCCATCAGGCCATCTCGTACAACTCGTGTCGGAATCGACATTGTCCGAAGTGCCAAGCGCAAGCGCGCGAGCGCTGGCTCTCCGCGCGCACGCGTGAGCTCCTCGACGTGCCGTATGTGCACGTCGTCTTCACGCTCCCACATGGGTTGCTGCCCTTGGCCTATCGGAATAGCGCTCGCTTGTACATGTGGCTCTTTCAGGCGAGTGCGGCGACGCTGCGTGACGTGGCGGCCGACCCGCGCCACCTCGGCGCGGACGTCGGCGTGCTGAGCATCCTCCACACGTGGGGGCAGACCTTGGTCCGCCATCCGCACGTCCATTGTGTGGTGCCGGCGGGCGGGCTCTCGCCCGATCATGAGCGGTGGATCCATCCGCAGTACGCGGGCTTCTTCCTGCCCGTGAAGGTGCTCAGTCGAGTCTTTCGCGGAAAATTTGTCGCGGCGCTCCGACGCGCGTACGACAGGAACGAGCTCGATCTTGCCGGTGGCAGCGAGCACCTGTGTGAGCGGGCCGCGTGGCACGCCTTCGTCAACGCACTCTTCGAGACCGACTGGGTCGTCTACGCCAAACCGGCCTTTGGTGGCACGCACGCCGTCCTCCGGTACCTCGGGCGCTACACCCATCGCGTGGCGATCAGCAATCACCGCCTGCTCGCCTTCGATGGCGAGCACGTGACCTTCTCCTATAAGGACTACGCGCATGGCGACGCCCGCCGCACGATGACGCTCACCGCCATGGAGTTTCTGCGTCGCTTCGTCCAACACATCCTGCCGCGCGGCTTCGTGCGCATCCGCCAGTCGGGATTCCTCGCGAACATGTGCCGGACTGCTCGGGTCGCTCTCGCACGAACCGTACTCGCCACCTCCTCACCGCCGGCACCGGCTCCCGACGCGACGGAGGCGATCACGACGGAAACTACGACCCGTGCAACGTGGGCATGTCCTCGATGCGGCACCGCGATGATCGTCGGGCCGATCCTCTCGGCGCTCCACCTCGCGACCGTCACCTGGAGTTTCGACAGCTCATGAGCGTCGTACAGCATCAGAGTCGTCGACTACGGCAACGTGATGGTCCACGTCTCGGGAGTGGTGTGCGCCGACCTCGTGATCAGCGCCGTGCACCGGCATTCGCCGGCACACGCGCTGCCGACCGAGCGGCAGCCGGCGTCGCTCGCGCGCCGCCGGCCTCTCGTTCGCCTCCGGTCCACGCTCGAAGATCCCGATTCCAGCTCCATAGCCGGCCGCCGCGCCAGCGGCTTCCTTCAAGTCTCGTTATCGAAGGTGTCTCGGCATCGGCATCGGGGTGCTCCTCCAGCCTCGAGCGCCGAGACACCTCCGATGAACGCTAACGACTACACAGGACTAATCCGATAGCAAGGTGTCTCGTTTGGCACACATCATCCGCCGCTCACTCGCCGTGACGAGTCATAATGGCGGAAAAGGAGCAGGCATGGGAGACAAAGGTGGCAAGAAAGACAAGGAAAAAAGCAAGCAACAGCAGGTGAAGAAACAGAAACAAGAGGAACAACTGAAACAGAATAAGAACCGCCCAAGGACTCCGTAGCAGGACGTTAGCCCCGCATCTTTCGCGATCGCGGGTTCGGTTCCGGGTCCGTCGTATCGAACCGCACGATCAGCACGGTGATGTTGTCGCGGCCGCCGGCGTCGTTCGCCTGCGCCACGAGTTTGGAACAGGCGGCCTGTGGATCCGGCTCCGCGCGGAGGGTCGCGGCGATCGCCTCGTTTGTCAGCATCTCTGTCAATCCGTCCGAACACAGCAGCAGGCGATCGCCGGCGTCGACCTTCAGCGCGTGAGCTTCGACGTTGACGCCCGCTTCGTTACCGCCCACGACGTTCGTGATGACATGGCGAAGACGGTGGTGCGCGACCTCCTCGGGTTGAAGGGCTCCCCGACGGACCATCTCCGCCATCAGCGTGTGGTCGTGCGTGATCTGGTGCAGCCCGTCGTCCTCGAAGATGTACGCCCGGCTGTCCCCGACGTGGACGACGCATAGCTGCGAGTCGAGATGGTAGGCCATCGTCACCGTCGTGCCCATGCCGGTCAACTCAGGATGCTCGATCGATTCGTCGAGGATGCGTACGTCGGCCTCACGAAGCGCCGTTTGGAATTGAGTCAGGACTCTTTGAGCGTCGGGCGCGTCCGAGTGAAAGAACCATTTGAACGTATTGAGCGTGAACTGCTCGATGGCGACGACGGCAAGGGCACTCGCCTGTTCGCCAGCGCGGTGCCCTCCCATGCCGTCGGCCACGAGGAAGAGATGTCCGTGTTCGTCCCCGAACTGCGTCTTCGGCTCCGGCAGGCTCGTGTGCCAGATGCGCATCGTCTTGGTGAGCTCGGCGATCAGGAACTGATCTTCGTTGGACGGGCGCACGCGGCCAGTATCGGTGATGCCGAAGGCCTTCACCGCGAGCGAGGGACGTCCAATCTCCGTTCTGGGCACGTTCATCGGCGTGTCAGGTCTTGAGAACGCTGGGTGTTAGCGTGAAATGCGGCAAGGATTCGCTCATCAGATCTCTCGCCGTGATTGTGCGGTGGCTCGCAACACAACGCAAGGGACCAGTCCGACGGCGTCCCGTCGCGGGGGGCGCGTGTCGCCTGGACGCACTGAGCGCATTCGACCATTGGTCCTGCCATATCGACGATAGGACGCCAACCTAGTCGATGGGGTTTGGCGTCGCGTGGCCTGGAATGACATGCAGATTCGCTCATTGGCAGGGTGATTTGAACCCTCCTGAACCGTTACACGTTTGTGTTCGCAGGCCCG
>CAVXJF010000007.1:0-216151 GCA_963762055.1 Vicinamibacterales bacterium | reverse complement strand
CACCGGCCTGTACGGTCCGCGGCAGCTCGGAGGGCGAGGATCAGGATGGGTTGCCAACTTCGCCATTCGCACGTTGCTCGGCTGGCCGCTGAACGTGGACGCACTGGCAAACAGGTGCGTGACATTCTGTTCGCCACCGACGTTGCCGAGGCGTTCCATGCCTTCTACGAGAAGCAGGTTCCCGGCATCTACAATATCGGTGGAAGCTCACCGAACGCCATCTCGCTTCTCGAATGTATCGAACTGATCGGTGAAATCGTCGGCCGGAAGCCGGCCGTGTCGCTGGGCGACAGCCGCCACGGCGATCTTCAATATTTCATTTGTGACTCGCGCAAGGCGCTCCAGCAGCTGAACTGGCGGGCGGCGGTCCGGCCGCGCGAAGGCGTGACACGGCTGATCGAATGGGTGACGACCAATCTCGACCTGTTCAAGCAGCCGGCGCCGCAGGAGGTATGACATGAAAGCCCTGATTCTCGCCGGCGGCCGTGGTGCGCGGCTGAACGCGCTGACGTCGGAACGCAACAAATGCATGTGCCAGTTCGAGGGCCGATACATCATCGATTACAACCTCGAAAACGCCCTGTCGCTCCGTGCCGAGCAGATCGTGCTCGTCGTGGGATACAAGGCGGAGTCGATCATCAACGAATTCGGCAACAGCTACCGCGGCGTGCCGATTCGTTACGTGATCCAGTGGGAGCAGAAGGGGCTGGTTCATGCCATCGAATCGGCCGAAAGCGCGCTGGCCGGCAGCGACTTCTGCCTGTTCCTGGCCGACGAGATCATGATCGACCCGCGACACGACGCGATGATTAACGAGTTCCGTACCTGAGCGCGCGTTCGGCCTGTGCGGAACCGTGAGGGTCGAAGATCGGTCGCAGATCCGCAAGACGTATTCGGTCATCGGCGATCCCGCCACCGGACGGATACACCGGCTGATCGAAAAGCCTCGCAGTCCGCTCAACGACATCCAGGGAACCGGCAACTGCGTGTTCCGGAATGAAATCTTCGACTACATCCCGTTCACGCCGATCAACCAGCAGCGTCAGGAAAAGGAACTGCCCGACCTGATTCAGTGTGCCATCGACGACGGAAAGCAGATTTACTCGTTCGACATCGCATCGTGGTACGCTAACGTGAATACGCTTGAAGAGCTGAACTTCAAGCCCGGACCGAGGCCGTTACAGGTGTGAGGGGGGTATGGGTAGAGACATCCGATGGGTCGCGACAGTCGCCGCAATACTCCTTGGACTTACATACCCAGACGCCCAGTCGAACGTTCCGAACCCTGTTCTTCTCACCGACAACGGCGGGCGGCTGTCGTGAGTACCACGGGTCGGCCCACGAGCTAATCGCGTTCGATGCGATTACGGGCGAGCGTCAGAACACCGAGCTGTATCTCATGAATTCGGATGGCTCCGGCCGGCGGTGTGTGACCTGCGACGCGGGCTTGCGGAAGGGGTTCGTCGGACAGCCGTCCTGGCATCCGGACGGCGAGCACATCGTGATTCAGGTGGAGAACGACAATTCTCCTCATCGCCTGTTCAACCACATGAGCTGGGGGGTCGACAACGACTTGTGGCTCATCAGACGGGACGGCTCGGGCGCCGAGCGCATCTGGGAGACTCAAGAAAACGGCGCCGCCCTGCATCCGCATTTCAGCGAGGACGGCAGGACCCTGATATTCGCCGAACGCGTGCCGACCGGGCAAGGGCGTCTCATGCTGCGCAAGGTGACGCCTGGAGGGGAATATCAGTGGGAGGGGTGGCGCATCCACACGGCGCGATTCAATCCGGGCGCCAAGGGCACCGCGAAACTCTCCGACCACGCGTCGTTCGCGCCGAATGGCCAGGGTTTCTACGAAACCCATGGGTTCGGCAGCGACGGACGAATTTACTTCTCGTTCACGCCTCGCGGCGGCACATACGTCGATGATGCGTACTCGGTGAGGCGGGACGGGTCGGACCCGATCAATCTCACCAAAAGCCCGTCGACATGGGACGAGCACGGACAGATGTCGGCGAGCGGAGCGCTCGCCTTCATCTCGAGCCGGTTCGATCCGAGCCTGGTATTCCCAAAAGCCCGCCCTCGAGACGTCCGAACCGAGCTGTTCATCCGCGACGGAAAGGGAGACAGGCAGATAACGGACATGAACCGGCGGAAGGGAACGCGGATCGCCGTCTCGGATTTCGACTTCGATCGAACGGGACGGAGGCTGGCGTTCCAGGTGGCAACGATTGACGCGTCGCGGCGTCCTGAAATCTGGATGGTCAACCTCGACTAACGCTCAGGGTCCCGCTTTGAGCAGCAGCGCGGAGATCGAATACGGTGGCAGCGAGATCGTCACCCGGGTCCCGGGCCACGAAAACGGATCCTCCCGAATCGCCACCTTCGTCCGCTGATCCCATGTGTTGTTGTCCAACGGTCCATCCCCTCGCAACGTCAGCAGCCTGGCTGTTGTTGATGGCGTAAATCCGTTCAATGCGAGGGACAAGGAGACGGTCGCGGCGTCGGGATTCGTGATGATGACGTTGAGCTCTCCGCCCCCTGCAGAGCGCAGCGCGGTGATGTCGACCAGCGGCACCCCGGCAGGATTGCCAGGCACGCCTGCAGTAGCGACGCTGACGGACCGCTCGAGAAATGCCCGCGACCAGAGCAACCCCATCTCGTAGAGCGACGTTGTGAGGTACTCCGCTCCGTTGTTTCGAGCCTGAATCGCGAAGTATCCCGGACGGATGTCGATGGCCTCGGCAATTGATGGCGGGGCATTGACTGGAGGATCGGGATAAGGCGCCGCGAGCGCAAGCCGCTGCGCCATAATGACTTCCGGACGGGCGGAGATGACATGGAGCACGCGCGACGCCGCAATGGCCCCCAGCATCGCCGACCCTCCCGACAGCGGATTGAACCAGCCGCCGTAGGTGTTCCATTCGGGAATAGCAACACGGCGCAGCCGTTCGCGAGCATCGGGCGGCGCATATGTCTCGATGTCGGACTTCAGACGATCGAGCCAGGGCACGAGCCCTGTAACCGGCGTCGTCGCCACCTGTTCGAGGCTATGCACGTTCTGGTTCCAGCCGCTGTACCAATGGAAGTACACCATGTCGAGCTGCGAGCCCGCATGGCGCAGCACCGCCTGAGACCACGTGAGATCTTCCGGCTCGGAGCCGTCAGGCGCCGCTCCGACGCGCGCGTCCGAGGTTGCCGAGCCAATCTGCGCCGGATCGCCGAGTTGAAACGGATTCACGTACGCCATCACTTGAATCGACCCGTCCCGTTCTTTCATTTTCGGGACGAACGAACGGATCCGCGCGATGTACTCCCACGCCGTGAGCGAACCGATGTCGGACGCCGTGAAGTGCGGCTCGTTGCCGAGCTCCCAGTATTTGATTCCATAAGGCTGCGGGTGGCCGTTGGCGGCGCGGACCGCCGCCCAGTCCGTGCCCCCTCCGCGATTGCTTCCGTCGTTCGGCGCGTTCATGTCCTCGACCCAGTCGGCCGCATCGTCTGCGGAAGCGCTGACGATGTTGACTTGAATCGATCCAGTAACGTTACGGCCAGTGCGCACCCGGAACTCTTCGACGAAGCGGCCGTACTCGTCAGGACCGAATTCACGTCCTCTCGGAGTGTCGAACGTCGATTGCCGCGGCGTGGGATCGGTGCGCGAGCCCAGCGGCCCGATCACCCGTTTCCAGTGAAAGTCGTGCGTGATCACTCCGACGCCCGGATAGTGGCCGAGAAGCGTCGGGGACAATTCGTTGATGAGCCCGAACACAAGCGGATCGGTCCGCTGATTCCGCGTGTCCCAGAAATACGCCTGCCATGGTCCCCAAACGGCGTGCCCGAGGATGTCCCGATCGAGATCGCGAACAACTGTGTTGGCGTCGATGGTCGCACCGGCAGCGAGCCCGAACAGCGAACGGATGGGACCCGTTTGCGCCGATGCGCCATCGCGCACGATCGAGACGGCGGCGACGAGTGCAAAGACAAGGACGAAATTCCGAGCGAAGGACATACGCTGTATAGTACAACCGACTGACGAAATGATGCCGTGTGTGTCGAACGACAAATTCGTGCGGGTCTCCGTCGCGGCGCTGATTTTCGGGTTGGCGATAGGAGTGTCGTCGTGCAATAAATCGCCGTCGCCATCGGATCCTGGTGATCCAGGCTTGACATTGAGCGGAACGTTCGCCGGTACCGCGGCGGATCCGTCGGGTCCAGGGCGGCTCACATGGCAACTGACGCAATCCGGACAGCAGGTGAGCGGCACGCTTTCGTTTCAGGACGATCGCACCGCTGCGACGGGAAACGGGAGCGTCTCCGGCAGCTTGTCTGGACCAACGCTCACGTTTTCGATGGAGATTCGGTCGGGCGGCGTCAGCGCGCCGTTTGGTGGCTGCACGATCGCGGCAACCGGTACCGCTCAGGCGACGACGACGACCATCAACGGAACGTTCACAGGACGCAATTCGTGCACGTCGACATTCACCAACGGCACCATTGCACTGACGAAGTCGTAAGACGGGCTAACCGTGGAGGCGCGAACGACCCTGCATCGAAGGCGGTGCTTTCTTCCCCGCGAGGTCGAGCAGTGTCGGGGCGATATCGAGCAGCCGCACATCCTCAACCTGTCCAGAACGAGGCAACCCCTGTGCAGAGAGGATGAAGACGCCGAACTGTGCATGATTACAGTCGTCCGGTCCTGAATCGTTCTCCTGCACGTGCAATTCGGAGTAACCGACCCCGCCGATCGATCGCCAGTACAGATTGCCGAAGTGGACGATGAGGTCCGGCGGCACGTTGTTCACCGAGCGGTAAATCTGTTCGGGTCTGAACACGGTTGATCCCATCGGGCGGCCGAGATCGTCGGGCAGGGCCTTGAAGCGTGCGGTCAGGTCTGCCAGGAACGACTCGCACTCCGATTGCGGGACGATCCCCTGCGGCTCGCGGCCTTCGACGTTGACGAACACCCGCGCGTAATACCCGCCTTCGCTCCACACGCGCGTCCGTGCCCAGTCCACGAGGTCAGCCGAAAACGGCGTCGGCTCCGTGGGATTTTCCTTGAGCACCAGCAGCCCCTCGCGTCTGAGCCATTCGTTGACGCAAAATCCCCCGTCGAGCCGCTGAGCTCCGTGGTCGGACACGACGAGCACTGCCGTGTCGTCGTCGACGAGCTCGAGCACGCTTCCGATCTCGTCGTCGAGGTAGCGGTAATAGTCGCTGATGACGTTTTCGTAGGCGTTCCCAGCCACGTACTGGCGGTGCTCGCGATCGTGAAATTTCCAGAATCCATGATGGATGCGATCGAGCCCGATCTCGACAAACTGGAAGTAATCCCAGCTCACCGTGGACATGAAGTGTCTGATCGCGGCAAAGTGCTTCGCTGTCATCTCGTAGATCTGCGCTTTGAGCCAGTCTTTGTCGCCGGTGCGAAACCCGCGCACGTCGACCGGATAGTCGCCCACGACCTGCTTGATCTCGTCCTTCACGCGCGAGGGATACGTGTAGTCGCTCTGCGCCGTGTCAGGCGTCAAGAAACAGCCGACGCAGATGCCGTTGATGATGCGTGGGGGATACGAGGGGGGAACGCCGATAATCACCGCCTGATTGCCATCGGTGCCGAACTGGTCCCAGATCGCCGGCGCCGTAATCGACTTCGAGTTGACGATCCCTAATTTTGTATATGAGTGATCGACGCGATTACGAAATCCGTACACACCCAGGGAGCCCGGGTCCTGGCTGGTCGCCATGCACATCCAGGCAGGCACCGTAATGGGCGGTATAACGCTCTCCAGCCGCCCGTAGAACCCATTGGCCATCAAACGCCTGATGTTGGGGAGGCTGTCGTCGCCCAGCAGGATTTCAGGTGCAGCACAGTCGAGCCCAATGACCAGAATTCGCAAATCGCGGCCTCCGAAACGAGTCGAGCTAGACTATACTACGCGCGCAAGGAGCCGGTCAGGTGTATGAATCGTTCTATGGTCTGAGTGCCCGGCCATTCGACCTCACGTCGAATCCTCGCGTCGCTTTTCCTCACCGATAAATATCGCGAAGCGCTGAGCCACGTTCAGTACGGCATCGAGTCGCGCAGCGGCATTACGGTTCTCATTGGCGACGCTGGGGTCGGCAAGACGACGATGTTGAGCGCCGCGCTCGACAATTTCGGCGCTCAGCCATGCCATCGTCGTCCTCAATAACCCCGCCGCTGACGCGCAGCGAGTTCCTGCAGTTTCTCGCGCGCAGATTTGGCTTGCCGCCGGGCTGTCGAGGCGTCCAAGACAGACGCTGATGAGCGAGCTGCACAAGACGCTCCTCGATCTGCACGGGCGTAACACACCTGCCGCCCTTGTCGTCGACGAAGCGCAGAGCGTTCCGCCGAATCTCCTGCGCGAGATCCGCCTTCTCGCCAACCTCGAAGTCGGAACGCAGAAGCTGCTGCCTATCGTGCTGGCAGGGCAGCCGGAACTCGCCGACGTGCTGAATCAGCCGCAGATTTCAGCCGCTGAAACAGCGCGTTGCGTTCCGCTGCACGCTCGATCGGCTTGACGCTCGGCGAAACGGCGTCGTATATCGTGCAGCGCATCAGGTCGGTTGGGGGGCAATGCAAGAGATTTTCACGCGAGGTGCCGTCTCGTCATTCACGAACGATCGCGAGGCATTCCGCGCACGATCAACGTGATTTGCAACAACTCGCTGATTGCGGGATTTGCACGCGGAGAGCGTCCGGTCGGAAGGCAGCTCACGAGTGACGTGTGCGATCATCTCGACCTCGTCGGCGATGAAATTTCAGCATGCCGGCGGCGTGCGCGAAAACGCCAGTCAGCCGCAGCCCAATGCGGCTGAGAGTGAGCCAAGCCGGGGCGAGGATGTACACCGGCGCGAGGTGGTGGAGCGGCTGCTGCGCCGTCGCTGACGCGCGTCGGAACGGGATGGTCAGCCCGCCGCGCCCAACGCGTACGTCATCGCGCCCTCCGCCACAAGACGCCCGTCCACCCGTGCGGTTCCCTGAAACAGCCCCATCCGGCTCCGGAGGCGCTTGACGACCGCTTCGATCACGATCACGTCACCGGCATATGCGGGACTGCTGAAGCGCGCCCAGTCGATGCCCAGAAAAAAAATCAGTTTGTCGCGGTTTTCCGGTTTCGCAAGAATCATGATCGCGCCGACCTGCGCCACCGCCTCGATGAGAATCGTCGGCGGGAGCACGGGGCGCCCGGAGTCGCTCGGCGTCAGGTGAGGCTCGTTCGAGGTCACCGCCTTGATCCCCACGATGCGCCGATCCGGCTCCAGCTCGGTGATACGGTCGACCAGGAGAAACGGGAACCGGTGCGGAAGAATGCGCTGAATGGCGAGCTGATCGAGCGGAAGTGACAGAGCCTGCATGCCGCCCGGTAGTCTACTCCGGCGGGGCGCGGAATTCGCGTGCGGGACAGGGAATCCTGATGTCCCGCGCAAGGTTACCATTTCTCGTCGTAACGGTGCACAACAAACGTGTGACGCGGGGGCAAAAAAGGATTCTCCCGGGCCGTGTTTTTGCATTAGGCTGCACTGGCATGCCGGTGCGAGACCTACTCAACCATACCGAGCCATACGTCACGGTGGCAGAGCTGGCGGACTACTGGCTGGTCAGTCGAAAGCAAATCTACAAGCAGATCGACGCGGGCATCCTTCCTGCAATCCGGCTGGGCCCGCGGCTGCTGCGGATTCGGACCGCGGATGCCCTCGATTTCGAACGCAGGGCCAACATGCATCCGCCTCACCGGGGAGAGCAAGCGCCTGCCTCGGGACCGCTTCGGCGCGCGCGCTGAGACATTTCTCTCGCGGCCCGTTGTATCCTTAGTGGAATTTTGCGTCCGCACGTCCAACATCTACTGGACAGTCGCGTTGTGAATACGTTAATAAGTATCTTCTTCTAGGCAGCTCGCAACGGAGCCGCGCTGAATGCCGATTCGCGATCTCGCAACTCATCAACCAAAATACGTGACTGTACCGGAGCTCGCCGAGTACCTGGGCCGTGAGCCGGCAGCAGATCTACAAGCGCATCGAAGTCGGCGATCTCGAAGCCATTCGACTCAGCGCGCGCTTGTATCGCGTGCGGACCGCGGCTGCGTTGCAGTTCGAGCAGCGCGTGAACATCGTCGCCAGCGGCCCTACGGCGGTCCCACGGCGTGACCCGTCGGCCGACAAGACCACCAGGCTGCCGACGGCGATTGGCGTGCAACGCGTCAGGGACCAATCCGAATCCTAGCGGTACCCCGGGAGGTTCGTTCCATGAAAACCGCTCCGCTGCTTGGACTCGCCCTTGTATCTGCCCTCATCGGCGCCCCGGCTGCTGCTCAGGACCGTCCGCTGACGCGTGCCAAACAGCTGTACGAAGCCGCGTCGTACTCCGAAGCGCTTGCCGTCCTGAAGCAGGAAAGCAGCGAAGACGATGTGGTCGAGGCAGAAACATATCGCGCGCTCTGTTTTCTGGCGCTTGGCCAGCCGAGAGAAGCTGAGCGGGCGTTCGAACAGCTCGTGCTGGCGAAGCCGTTCGCAACCCTCGATTCCGCAACCGTCTCGCCGCGCGTCGTCTCCATCTTCAACGACGTGAGGACGAAAACGATCCCGGCTGCGGCGAAGGACATCTACCAAAAGGCACGCGCGAGCTTCGATCAGGGAGATTTCGAACACGCGGCAACCCAGTTCCAGCAGGTAATCACGCTCGCCGAATCGGCGCCGCCCGAACGCGCCGAGATGATGTCGGAGCTCAAGATGCTGGCCACCGGGTTCGTGCGGCTCGCCGAAAATTCGCGGAAACCGCCCGAGACTCCGCCTGCCGTTGCTGCGGTCGCGTCGCAGACACCTGCGGCAACGGCTGCGCCTCCCCCGGTTGCGCCGGCGCCAGCACCAGCGGCCAGCACACCTCCACCTCCGGCAACCAGCACGCCCCCCGCCGCCCGTGCCGCTGCCGCCACGGCCGTCGGCAGGCCGTCCGCGATCGTCGGCCCCATATACGACTTGTCGAGCGAAGGCGTGATTCCGCCGGCGGCCCTCAAGCGCTACGTGCCCGGATGGCCGGACAGCTCGACTACTGCCTGGAAGGGAAACTTCAAGGGCGTGCTCGAGGTCATCGTCGGAGAAAATGGTGCGGTCATCGAGACGCGCCTGTTGGATGCCGTGCATCCGGTGTATGACTCTCTGCTGCTCGGCGCGACCCGAACATGGCGATTCAATCCCGCAACAGAAAACGGCAAGCCGGTCAAATATCGCCTGCTGTACCCGATCGCGGTGAGCCCGAACTAACCGATCCGAACCTCGAGATCGCAGCGCTGCTGCTCGATCTCTCCGAGGTATACCGCCCCTCACCCCGGTTCTGGGGCTACAAAAACGCGTCGCGATCGATTCGACGTCATCCAGAATTCCTGGCGGAGCTCACCGATGCGGACATCCTGAAGATTGAGGGGGTCGGTCCCGCTTCGCTGCGCGTCGTGCGGGAGTATCTCGACACCGGTGAATCGCCGACCGCGAGCCGCATTGTGGCGGGCAGCGGAAAATCGAAGGAGATTGAAGCGAAGCGGGCGCTGCGCCGCCACTTTCTGAGCGCCGCCATGGTGCGGAAGGTGTTGTCCGAGCCGAAGCGCGGCGCGGTGAAAGTGGAAGACTACCGCGGCGACTTTCAGATGCATTCGCGTGGGAGCGATGGTTCCGACACCGTGGACACGCTGGCGAAAGGCTGCATGCAGCGCGGCTATCGCTGCATGTGCGTGACCGATCATTCCTACGGCCTTCCGATTGCGGGCGGCATGTCGATGACCGAGATGCGCGCGCAGCATGCGGAAATCAATGCGCTCAACAAGAAGTACGGCGGCGATTTCCACATCTTCAAGGGGGTCGAGGCGAACATCCTGCAGGACGGTTCGCTCGACATGCATCCAGCCGAGCTCGGTGACACGCCGCGAATCAGCTGTGGATGAGCGACTATGCCCTCGCGCACGCGCAGCTGGCCGGGATTTCCCCCGATAATCAACTGCTGGCCTCGAAACAAAATCTCTGAGTGGGCGAGAACATTCTGCTGAGCCACGGCGTCGACGGCGACCAAAAGATAGCCATGGGGCGCGATTCGCCGTGCCAAAACTGTCGATGGGCTTTCTGTGCCGACGGTCGCACTGGAAGTGGAAACACGTTATTCTGGCGTCTTAAGCACGCAAGGTGCCTTATGTCGCGAACGAGGGCGAATAACGGCGCAGAAGGGTCGACTTCCCGTGTTCATTGAGCAGGACACCGTTGCGAGGTCACGCCCAAAAATGTGCGGTTGCGTGTAATTTGCAGGCTGCAGTGTCTTTGACATTGACTTACTGTTTCCACAAGGCATAATCGCGGCATCGGAATCAAGGTACAGCCCGGATTCACGCCCGCCGCCACGGCGAGCATAACCACTGCGAAGATGCACAATCAAAACACTCCGACTGAAACCGAAATTCAGGTTTGGCTGACGTCCTACGTAGCAACGATACTGGAGATTAGCCCTGACGAAGTCGTCATCGAAGACACGATGGCGTCGCACGGCCTGGATTCATCGGCAGCCATAGGACTGATCGCCGATCTCTCCACTTGGCTGAACCGCATGGTCGATCCGGAGGTTGCTTACAGTTATCCAACAATCGAAAGCATGGCGCGTTATCTTGCCAGAGGAGGCGCTAATGGGACACAAACCATCGATCACCGTTGACAGTCCGGACATAAGGGCTGCGCAGAAACGAATGGCCCTCATGACGATTGTTGTGCCTTTCGCGGGCACCATAGCCGCGGCGATGCTGGCGCTGAAGTACGGCGTCGGCGTGATGGAGATATCGCTCCTGCTCTCTTTCTATATCCTTACCACCATTGGCATCGAAGTCGGATTCCACCGACTCTTCGCGCACAGGGCCTTTGAAACCTCGACCCTCATGAAAGTCCTTCTAGCCATCCTCGGGTCAATGGCGGCGGAAGGAAGCATCGTGTATTCGGCGGCAGGACACGACGACATCACGTCCATAGCGATACCGGCAATGATCCGCATTCGCCTCATATCCGCAATCTCCAGAGTAGCGATGAGCCTTTAGGAGTATTGCGAGGGCTGTGGCACTCGCACATCGGATGGATGATGTCGGATAAAGTTACCAATTGCACGTTGTTCGCCAAGGACGTGCTTCGCGATCCGATCTTGAGAAGATCCACATGCTGTATGTTCCGTTGGTGGTCGCTGGCCTGTTAATTCCGGCGGCGATCGGTGGTGTGGTGACGCAGTCGTGGATGGGCGCCGTCAACGGGTTCCTCTGGGGCGGCCTCACGCGGATGTTCCTCGTGCACCATTCAACCTGGAGTAACGCGTCGTTCAGCCATGTCTATGGGAGTCGTCCGTTCGCGACCGGGGATCTGAGCGCGAACAACTTGTGGTGCGCGCTGCCGACGTTCGGTGCCTCTTGGCAGAACAACCATCATATGTTTCCGAGCTCTGCCATTTTGGGCCTCGAATGGTGGCAGATTGATCTCGGCGGTTTTTTCATTCGACTCTTTGCAGCCTGCGGGCTGGTGTGGGACATCAACGAGCCTCCAACCAGAGAGGTGATGGCCAAGCGGCTGGCGTGAGGATGCGGGGCGAATCTATCGCCGTTATTGGAATGGGCTGTCGTTTTCCAAAGGCGGCCAGCCCTGACGTATTTTGGGAACTACTTGAAAGCGGCACAGACGCGATCACGGAAGTTCCGCGCGACCGATGGAACGCCGATGAGCTCTACAGCCCCGTAAGGCGCACGCCGGGAAAGATGTGCACACGTTGGGCGGTTTTCTGGAGGACGTCGACGCATTCGACTCGATGTTCTTCAAGATCATGCCTGTCGAAGCAGGCCGCATTGACCCGCAGCACCGGCTGGTGCTTGAAGTCGCGTGGGAGGCCCTCGAATCAGCCGCCGTCGATCCCTCAGTCTGGCCTACAGCGGCACTGGAGTGTTCATTGGCCTGAGCCACAGTGATCACGACCGGCTGCTTTACCGTGACCGTGCGCGCATTGACGGTTACAACGGGCCGAACACCTACCACTGCTTTGCCGCAAACCGTCTGTCCTATTTCTTGAATCTGAGAGGTCCGAGCATGGCGGTAGACACCGCGTGCTCCTCGTCACTGACGGCCATCCATCTCGCTTGTCAGAGCCTTCGCAGCGGCGAAACCGATCTTGCGTTGGCGGGGAGGTGAATTTCAACCTCACGCCCGAAGAGTTCATCGCGCTCTCTTTCCTCGGTGTGTTGTCGGCGGATCAGCGCTCGAAGACGTTTGACGCCGGCGGCGACGGCTATGTACGTGGGGAAGGTTGCGGCGTGTTGTTTTGAAACGACTACAGATGCTGTGAAGGCAGGTGATCCACTGCTCGCCGTGATTCGTGGTTCCGCGGTGAACCACAACGGCCTGAGTAACGGAATTACCGCCCCCAATGGCGCCGCGCAGGAAGAGGTGATTCATCGTGCGTTGTGTTCAGCCGATGTCGAGCCCGGGGACATCAGTCATTTGGAGGTGATGGGAACAGCGACGGCGCTCGGAGACCCGATTGAGGTTTCAGCGCTCAGAGCGGTGTATCTGCCGCAACGCGCTCCGTCGCAAACCTGTTGGATCGGGTCAGTCAAGCCCAATATCAGACATTTAGAGGCAGCGTCGGGGGCGGCTAGCATTATTAAGGTGATCTTGTCACTGCAACACCGCCAGATTCCGCCTCACTTGCATTGTGAGGAACCGACCGCGCCTCCGATTGAACGGGACAGGCTTTCAGATACCGCGTGCGGCCGAGCCGTGGGCGCCGGCATCAGGCCGGCGACTCACCGGCGTCAGTGCGTCGGATTCGGTGGGGCAAACGCCCACATGATTCTGGAAGAGGCACCAGAAGTTCCAAGCGAAGACGAACGCGCCGCGATACTTCTTCACGTTGTCGGCGAAAACCGAGCCCGCTCTACGCGACCTCACGGCCGCTATCTCAATTCCTCAGAAAGCCATCGATACCTCATTTCGGGGACGTGTGTTTTACGGCGAATACGGGCCGGGCGGTATTCGACTATCGCGCAGCCGTCGTCACTGATCTGTCAGCACCTGTACGGCCAACTGGAGACGTTTCAGCTACACGTGCCCAAGCGTTTATGCTCAAAGCCGCGCGCGCATCTGTAAAGTCCCGTGATTGACGAGGATTAGACAACACAGCAGTTGCATATGTGAGTGGCGTTCTCTCGACTACAGCGTATACGAAGTCGTCCCCGCGCCGTGTCAGTTGCCTAGCTATCCCTTCCAACGTCAGCGTTGTCCCTTTTTATAAAAAAAAAAAAAAAAAAAAAAAAAAAAAAAAAAAAAAAAAAAAAAAAAAAAAAAAAAAAAAAAAAAAAAAAAAAAAAAAAAAAAAAAAAAAAAAAAAAAAAAAAAAAAAAAAAAAAAACTGATGCAGCCGAGCTCGGTGAGTTCGATCTCGTCGTCGCCTCGCCGCATTCGAGCCTGCGGAAGGGCATCGATCAGACCGGGCGCATGCTGGCGGCCGTGTCGACGCCCGGCGTCCACATCCTGGGCCATCCGCGCGGACGGAAGTTCAACTCGCGTGCAGGGGTGATCGCGGACTGGCCGGCTGTGTTCAAGCGGGCCGCCGAAACAGGCGTGGCCATCGAGATCGACGGCGACGTCTCGCGCCAGGATCTCGACTATCGCATCGCGACGGCGGCGAAAAAGGCGGGATGTCTCTTCGCGCTCGACAGCGATGCGCACGCCGCGAATCAGTTGTGGATGACCGACTACGCGATCGCGCACGCGAGGTTGGCAGGAATCCCGGCACAGCGCATCATCAATTGCTGGCCGCGCGCCGAAATATCGGAATGGGCGTCTTCGCGGTGAAATAGAATTCCGGGTCTATTTGACGACGAGCGGTTTGACGGTTGTCGGCGAGCCGTTGTTTTCGAACCAGTCGATCCCTTCGCTGACCAGATCGAACTTCAACACATAGTTCCCCGGCGTTGCGGGGGCGACGATCTCGATCGGCACGTCCACGCTGGCGCCAGGCTTCAACGTCTGTGGCAACCATGCGCGCGCGTAGTCGCGCTCGAGCAGCGCGCCGTTTTCGTCGCACAGCTGCGCGCCCAGCCTGACCAGCCTGCGGCCATACGTCGCTTTCGCGGGGAACGGGCGCGCCGAGACGTTTTCCACGCGCGTCTTGATCTTCAGTTTTTTGGCGGCGCGGGTCTTGAACGGGCGGGTGGGGAAGAACCGCTTCTTTACTTCGATCAGGGCTTTCGGCGTGGCTCCCGGAATCGCGTTGCCGAGCCCGGTCATATCCCAGATTTCGTGGCGTATCGTATCGAAGTCCGGCGTGCCGGGAGCGAACCGCCGTGAGAACGAATTTTCCGGATGATCGGTAATCTCCCACGAGAGACGATCGACGCCACTCTCGGCAGCCAGCGTCCGGGCGCGGTTCATCTCTTCGTCGCTGTCGTTCCACTTGAAGAGGATGTAGCGCCAGTTGAGGTGCGGCACGTCGCGCCGGGCCTTCCGTTTCTCTTCCGCCATGACGCGCAGATTCCGGAGAGCGACGTCGAATTTGCCGCGCTGGCGGTACTGCACGTAGGTGTCCTGTGATGCGCCGTCGATGGAGAAGGTGACCTCGTCGATTCCGGAATGCACCAGGCGCCGGGCTGACTCTTCGGTGAACATCAGGCCGTTGGTGCTCGTGTAGAGATAGATGTGCGGGAAGCGGCTCTTGATGTATTCGCACATTTCGATGGCGCGCTTGTGGAGGAACGCTTCCCCGTAGTTGAAGAAATCGATGCGCACCAGCCCCGGCCCCGCCTCGTCCACGACATTTCTGAACAACTCGAAGTCGAGCATGCCGGCGTTACGCGTCTTGGTGATGCCGGTTTCCGGCGCGCAGCAGGCCTCGCTGCAGGAAATGTTGCAGGCTGCGGTGCACTCGATGTAGAGGCGGTTGGGGAGAAGCCCGGCATCGAGGGAGCGGACCTTCGGCTCCTCGCCGCGAAGCGGCAGCTTCAAGGGGCAGTCGCCGCAGAACTTCGCGCCGCCGGCGTTGAGATCCGCGCGCAGCGTGCTGATGGTCGTGTCGTTCCAGATTTCCCTGATGCTTGCGGTCTTCGCGTCGCCGAGCACACGGCGGCCGTAGGGATCGGCGCATCCGCACACCATCCGCCCGTCGCAGAGCATGACCAGGGTGTTCCAGGGCCACGTGCACTGGAAGCGCGTCGCGAGATAGCTAAGGGACATGCCGATTCATTTCTTGTTGGTCAATTTTCGCATAAGTGCCTCGGCGCGGTCGTTTTGGTACTTCACCGAGTTGAGAAAGAGGCTTTCCGCGAGATAGGCCCGGCGCTCGTCTTCCGTCATCTGATCGATGAGCTGCTTGATCTCCTGAATCATGTCTTCGAACGACCGTTCGAAGTTCCGTTTCACGGTAATCTCGCGATAGAGCGTTTCCAGAATCGCCAGCAGGTCGCCGTCGAGGTTGATCACCGCGCCGGTGCTCGTCTTTATGGTGCGCATATCGCCCTCGTCAGAAGCTCTTGACTGCCGCCGCGGCATCCGCGTGGATTTCCATGAACTGGTTCGCGCCCGTCAGGGTGAGCATCGTTTCCACCCGCCGCTGGAGGGCGGCGAGCTTGAGCGTCGCGCCGGCCGCAGTGGCCTGGCGGTAGAGGTCCATCAGGCAGCCGATGGCTGCGCTGTCGAGGTATTCGACGCCGCCGAGGTCGATGACGATCTTGCGGGCGCCGCCGGCAATCTCGCCCGTGACCGTCGTCGAGAACTCCGAGAGCGACGGGTGCATGAGGCGCGCGGGTCCTGCGTGCACGATGACGACATCGCCGGCGCGTTCGCTGGTTACATTCATAGATGAGCTCCTAGACCGTCTCGTCCGGCGTCTTGTCCTGTTTGGCGCGAAGCGCCTCGATCTGCCTGGCCAGCTCGGCGCGGCCTCTGTTGATGCGCGACTTCACGGTGCCTTCGGCGATCTTGAGCTGCTGAGCGATTTCCACGTACGACAGCTCGTGAATATCGCGCAGAAGCACGGCGGTGCGCAACGGCGGCGATAGCGCGCGCAGCGCCTCGCGCAGCAGCGCGACGCGATCCTGCAGCTCGACGCGCGCCTGGGGGCTCAGCCCCGGCGCTTGGGCCTGCACGGTCGCGGGGTCTACCTCCCGCGCGAACACTTCGCGATCGCGTCTCCCGCTGCGGTATCGATCGATGCAGTAGTTCCGGCTGACACTGATGAGCCACGTTTGAAAATTCGCCCGCCGGTCGAAGGTGTTCAACGATTTGAAGACCTTCAGGAAGATCTCCTGCGTCAGATCTTCGGCCTCGTCGTACGTACCGACGAAGCGGTATGCCACGTTGAAGACCTTGCGCCAGTACGTCCGGATGATCGTTTCCCACGCGGCCTCGTCGCCGTCGGCCGCGCGCTGAATGGTCGCTTCGATGGACACCGGCGCTTCGAATGATACATGACCGCCACACCGGGTAGGGATGCGATAAGATTCCCGGCGTGTTGGGTTTTGCTCGGCAGGGAAATGCGCTCGTCTGCGACGGCGTCACGCTCGAAGATATCGCCCGCGATTATGGTACGCCGCTTTATGTCTACAGCGCCGAATCCATCCGGCGGGCGTACGGCGACCTCCACCTCGCGTTCGGATCGTATCCGCACAGGATTCACTACGCGCTGAAGGCGAACTCGTCGCTGGCGATCGCGCGTCTGCTGCGCGAAGCCGGCAGCGCCGTCGACGCGAACTCGATCGGCGAAGTCGAGCTCGCCCTGCGCGCCGGATTTACGCCCGCGGATATCGTCTTCAGCGGCGTGGGGAAATCGCCCGAAGAAATCGAGCGGGCGGTGGCGCTTGGGTTGAAGGCCATCAACGCCGAGTCTGGCGGAGAGCTCGAGCGGATCGATCGGGCCGCCCGAGACAGGGGAGTGCGCGCGAGGGTCGCCCTCCGCGTCAACCCCGACATCGATGCCGGGACACACCCGCATATCTCAACCGGACTGCATATCAACAAGTTCGGTGTGCCGCTCGAGCAGGCGCGCGACCTGTATCGGAAGATGGCGACGCAGTCGGGCCTGCAGCCCGTAGGCGTTCACGTGCACCTGGGATCGCAAATCATCAGCACCGAGCCGATTCAGCGCGGAGCGGCGGAAGTGGTGCGGCTGGCGAGGGATCTGCGCGATTCGGGAATCGAGCTGGAGCATCTCGACGTGGGTGGGGGACTGGGCATTTCGTACGACGGGTCCCGCGTGCCGAGTGCCGCGGAGTACGCGGCAGCCGTGCTGGCGATCGTATCCTCATCACGGCTCGAAGTGATTCTCGAGCCCGGCCGCTTCATCGTCGGCGGCGCGGCGGTGCTGTTGTCGCGAGTGGTGGATCTGAAAAGTGCGGCCGGAGGGCATCACTTCGCGGTGCTCGACGCCGGGATGACGGAGCTCATGCGCCCGGCGTTATACGGGTCGTTCCATCGAATCGAACCGGTTACGCCGCGGCAGGCGCGCGAGCTGTCCTATGAAATCGTCGGGCCGGTGTGCGAAAGCACCGACGCGTTCGGCCGCGATCGCAGGATGCCGGCGCTCGAAGTCGGCGATCTGATTGCGATTCGCGACGTGGGCGCCTACGGCGCGGCGATGTCGTCGAACTACAATCGCCGGCCGCTTCCGGCTGAGGTGATGGTCGACGGCGGGAGCGCTCGCGCGATCCGGCGGCGCCAGACGATCGACGACCAGCTGGCGCTCGAAGGGTGCGATTAGGAATGTTGATTGCGTTCGAAGGGCTCGACCAGAGCGGCAAAGAAACTCAGGCGCAGCGGCTGCGGGAACGGCTTCGAGAAGCCGGTCACAAGGTGCGGCTGCTGTCGTTTCCCGACTACGGGACGTCAATCGGCGAAGAGATCGCGCGCGCGCTCCAGGGCGAACGCGAGTACGGTCCCGACGTAATGCAGCTCCTCTTTGTCGCCAACCGGCACGAGCGCCGCGAGGCCATTCTGGAATGGCTCGCCGGCGGTCTCATCCTGTTGTGCGATCGGTATCGCGCCTCCAGTATCGCGTATGGCGAAGCGCAGGGACTCGACAGCCAGTGGCTCGAAGAGGTGCAGCGCTTTCTTCCGCCGGCCGATCTCACGGTGTACGTGGACATCGCTCCCGACACTGCGCTCAAACGGAAAGCACACGACCGCGATCGATACGAACGCGACCTCGCCCTCCTGGAGCGGGTGCGCGAAAGCTACCGCCGGCAGTCCAGTCAGCCTGACTGGATCCTCGTCGACGGGGAACGAGCCAAGGACGATATCGCTGACGAGGTGTTTGCCGCAGTGACGGCCCGTCTCGCCGCAGGCTAGACGGGCGCTACAACTCGTTCCGGAACGAGTTGTATTCGCAATATTTTCGCCTACGTATCTCTTTCACCTTGACCCGTTTCCATTAATGTCGATCTACGTGACACCACCCGCGCAGCAGTCAGTGCATACAACGCCGAGGTGCCCGCGGCTTTCAGCGCAGCCGCACAGGCGTTCAGAGTCGCCCCCGTAGTGCTCACGTCATCCACGAGGATGACCGTCTTCCCCCGAAGCCCCGAGCGTTGCCATCGCATCCGCAACACGAACGCGTCTGAGACGTTTGCGCAGCGCAGCTCGGCGGGGAGCTCCACCTGTGCCCGCGTGTAGCGGCTTCGCGTCAATGCATCTACGACCGGAAGACCGAGGTGCCGCGCCAGTTCCCGCGCCTGATTGAATCCGCGCTGGTATTCGCGGCGCCAATGCAGCGGCACCGGCACGACGCAGTCGGCGCCTTCGACCAGCTCCGCCGCCCGCAAACGCATCAGGCTTGCCAGAGGCCGGCCGATCGAGCGGCGGCCGTCATATTTCAGCGCGTGAATCAGCTCGCGGAGAACACCGTCGTACTCCCCAATCGCGCGTGCCCTGTCGATGCTCCGGGCGGTATGGTCGCAAGCGTGACAGTTTGGAGCCTGACGGGCCATCGGGTCGCCGCAAACGGCGCACACAGGCGGCGTGATGGGCTTCACCAGCGACCAGCAACGCGAGCAGACGCATCCCTCGAGCGGCCGGTCGAGCAAATCATCGCAAACCGCACATGCCGGCGCCAGCAGCGCTGCCGCGAGCCCGTTCGCTCCCCTGGTGATTAGGCATCGGGGATTTGGGATTAGGCGAGTCACCGCTGCCTCTTGAACGCACGCCGCATGCCGACCAAAATCCCTGGCGATCCTTGGGATTAGGGACTGGGGATTTGAGATTAGTGCAGAAACTTCGCGGCGTTCTCAGGGAAGTGTTTGCGGTTTTGGCTCAGGTACGTCGATTCGTTCGGCAGAGCCCCACAGCCGTTCGAGTGCGTAGAACGCGCGCGAGTCGGGGCTGAAGATATGGACGATGAAATCGAAGTAGTCGAGCAGAATCCAGCCGGCACGGTCGCCGCCTTCGATGTGCGCCGGTTTGACGTTTTTCGACGCCAGCGACTCCTGAATCGCCTCGGAGATGGCCTGAATCTGCCGTGTATTGTGGCCGGTCATGATGACGAAGTAGTCGGTGAACCCGTCCGCGGGACGGAGATCGAGGACGACCACGTTGGCAGCTTTGCGATCGTGAGCTGCCTCGATCGCCCGCTGCACCTGGGCCGGAAACTTTCGTGATGTGCGTTTGCGTGGAGTCACAGGACCACCGATGCGGGAGCGGGGACGTACAATCGGTGCCGGAGAATATGGCCGGCAACGCTCGCTGGCACGATGCCGTCGAGTGGTTCGCCGGCGGCGACGCGGCGGCGTATCTCCGTTGAAGAGACGTCCGGAGTGTCGGCCTCCACAAACAGCACTTTCGTGCGGCTGGCGACCTCGAGCTTCGAATCCGTAATCAAATCGCTCATTTTGGGAGCACCTGGCCGCGAGACCACGACGAAGTTTGCGAGTTGCAGGATGCGTGGATAGTCGTACCACGTGTTCACTTCGGCGAACGCATCGCTGCCGGTGATGAAATACAGCTGCGCCGGAGCGAAGCCTTCGGCGTGCAGCGTTTCGAGGGTCAACGCCGTATATGAGGGCCCTTCGCGCCGGAGCTCCAGGTCGGACACCGACATCTTCCGCTCAGCCGCCGCCAGCGCGGCCATCGCAAACCGGTGAAACGCAGACGCGCGCGGCTCGATGCTGCGATGTGGAGGCGTGCGCGCCGGCATGAGAAGGATACGTTCGAGCGACAAGGCCCGCTGCGCGGCAGACGCCGCCTCGATGTGGCCGTTGTGGATGGGGTCGAAGGTGCCGCCTAAAATGCCTACGGTCATTTCTTAGTATCTCGGCGCGCTCCCGCGCGCCGAGCAACCACCTTCGCCTCCTTGGCAGATGCGTCGGCTTCGGCGCTATTCGTGCGGCGCGCTCCCGCGCGCCGAGCAACCACCTTCGCCTCCTTGGGAGATGCGTCGGCTTCGGCGCTATTCGTGCGGCGCGCTCTCGCGCGCCGAGCGACCACCTTCACTTCCCTGACAGGTGAGTCGGAGCTCTGGGATTCGTCGGGTTCGCGTGAGGTAGCCGCCAGATACCTCCAGGCGGCTTCCTGCAGCGCAACGAGTCCTTCACCGGTCACGGCGGAGATGCGCAGGAACGGCAAGCCGCGCGAGCGCGCGTGCGCTTCGAGCGCCGCCACGGCATCCGGTTCGGTGACCGCGTCCATCTTGGTTGCGGCGACGATCTGCGGTTTGGATCCGAGCGCGCTGTTGAACAGCGCAAGCTCGCGCTGAATGGTCTCGAAATCTTCGATCGGATCGCGCCCTGATGCGCCCGACACGTCGACGAGGTGAATCAGCACCTTGGTTCGATCCAGGTGCTTCAGAAATCGATCGCCGAGCCCCTTGCCTTCGTGCGCGCCCTGAATCAACCCGGGCACGTCGGCGACGACGAAGCTGCGGTTGCCGTTCAGCGACACCACGCCGAGATTCGGGATCAGCGTCGTGAACGGATAGTCCGCTATCTTCGGGCGCGCGGCGGAAATTCTCGAGATCAGCGTCGACTTGCCGGCGTTGGGAAAACCGACGAGGCCGACGTCGGCGAGGAGCTTCAGGTGCAGCTGCAGCTGCTTTTCCTCGCCAGGCATGCCTGCTTCGCAGCGCCGTGGCGCGCGATTGGTCGAGCTCACGAAGCGCGCGTTGCCGCGGCCGCCGATGCCCCCCTGAGCGAGCAGGACGCGCTCTCCGGCCTCGACGAGGTCGCCCATCAGGATCGGCCCGTCGTCGGGGTCCGGGCTCTTCTGGTAGATGAGCGTGCCCACCGGCACTTCGAGTTCGAGATCCAGTGCGTCTTTACCCGTGCGATTCGACCCCTGGCCGTGGCCGCCGCGCTTGGCGTGGAACTCCCGGTTGAAGCGGTAGGAAACGAGGGTGTTGAGGTGCGGGCTGGCGACCGCGTAAACGGAACCGCCTTTGCCGCCGTCGCCGCCATCCGGTCCGCCGCGAGGCACGAACTTCTCGCGCCGGAAGCTCATGCATCCGGCGCCTCCGTGGCCGGCCTCCACGAGGATGTCGACTTCGTCGACGAACATGGGTGGTGTATGGAGAAGTGAAAGTAAAAAGTGGAAAGTGGAAAGTAAAAAGTGAAGTAAAGAAGTGACTTTCTACTTACTTTTCACTTTCCTACTTTTCACTTTCCCCTGTCAGCTTACTCAGCCACCGTGACCGGCAGGACGCTGATTTTCCGGCCGCGCGCGCCGTGGTCTTCGAAGCGGACTCGACCGGCGACCTTCGCGAACAGCGTGTCGTCTTTGCCGAGGCCGACGTTGAGGCCGGGCGAGAACCGCCGGCCGCGCTGACGCACCAGAATCGACCCACCGGTGACGATGTTGCCGTCGTGACGTTTGACGCCGAGCCGCTGCGAGTTGCTGTCGCGGCCGTTGCGTGAACTGCCTTGTCCTTTTTTATGAGCCATGCTCTGAATCCTGCAACTAAGATCTAAGAACTAAGATCTGAGATCTAAAACTGAATGTCGGTGATCCGGACGCGAGTGTAGAACGCGCGGTGGCCGGCCTGCTTGCGGAAGCCCTTGCGGCGCTTCTTCTTGAAGACGCGAATCTTGGGTCCGCGGGCCTCGCCATCGACAATGCCGAGCACCTTGACGCCGCTCACGAACGGGGCGCCTGCCGTCAACTCTCCGCCGTCTTTCGCCAGAAACAGCACCTGGTCGAAGGTCACCTCTTTGCCTGCCTCGGCAGCCTTGCCGTCGAGCTCGACGGTGATGCCCGGCGCAACCTTCACCTGACGCCCCCCGGCTTGAATAATCGCGTACACGAAGACTCCTCCTAACTTAAGGAAACAAAAGATTATATCACACGAGGGCTACTTGATGAGGACCCTGGAGCCACGGACGCGCTGCGTGCTGAGGGTGCTCAGGAAGCGCGGGATGATTTCGTCCATCAGCTCGAAATAGGACGACAGGGCCGGAGTGTTGTCGTTCTGGTTGTAGAGCCGCTCTTCGCGCAGCGCCTCCGAATAGATCTGCGCGCCGGAGCGGCCGTCGATGAAGATGAACTTCTCTTGAAGAATGAAGCCCTTCCGCTCCATGTATTCGCGCACCGGCTCGACGCGGCGGCGGCCGAGCTGGTCGATCACCTCGCGTTCGCGCTGCACCATGCCCGCCTGTGAGTGCGGCGTGAACAGCACGGTGCCGGTGACGATCAGCGGATTCTGATACTCCTCGCCGATCTTCTTCCAGTAATCGGCATCGGCGAAGATGTGTTCGTAGGGCTGCAGGTCTTTCTCATTCCGGATTTGAGGCTGATCCGCCGTGACCTCGCGAACCGGTGTATTCGGTCCCCCCTCGACCCGGCCAGAGGCTACGTCCATGAGCGGGAGTACGTCGGCGTCGATGACGCGCAGGTTCGACTTCATGCGCAACTGGCTTCGCAGCAGCCGCACCGTTTCGAGGTTCCCATCCACATCGTCTGTCCCGCCCGAGATGAACCCCGCGATGAAGACGCGCTGAAACGCAGACACGTCGAGCTTTGCCGCAATCGGCGTCTCGATCGGGATTTCATAGAAACTGGCGCAGCCCGCGACCGCGACCGCGAACACGCCGCTAAGGAGTTTGAGACTGATTCGACCGGTCATGGATTTCCTTGAACAACTCGAAATTCTGCCGCACCAGCGTGTTGTCCGGCTCGAGCTTCAGCGCCCGCTCGTACGCTTCCGCCGCCTTGTCGAGCATGCCTTCGTGCTCGTAGGCGACCGCGAGGTTGTTGAACCCCGCCGCATAAGTTGGATCGATCTGCGTCGCGCGTTCCCAGCGATAGATCGCTTCCTTCCACAAACCGCGCTGCGCCACGGCGATGCCGAACTCGACCTGTGCCTTGGCGTCTGAGCGTGCGTCGGCATAGACGGCGCCACTGAAGGCCACCACTAGCACAACGACAAATAACAGACGTAATGGCATAGGGAAATCCACTATAGCAGGGGCAAGGGGATAGGGGTAAGGGTAAATGAGGGTTACCATAGACCCAGGTCGGGCACCGCACGCGCTCCGCAGCAGGAGCAGCCGTGGGTTCGAACATTTTCGCAATATCTTCAGGGGACGCCCGGTATCCAACGGCCCTTGCCGCCATTCACGACCCAGCAGACACGTTGTGGATTCGAGGCGACGTCGACGTCCTGCGGACGCCCTGTGTCGCCATCGTCGGGTCCCGGACGGCTTCGCCTTACGGCCTCGAGGTGGCGCGGCGGCTCGGGGCGGACCTGGCGCGTCGCAACATCACTGTAGTCAGCGGGATGGCGCGGGGAGTCGATTCGGCGGCGCATCGCGGCGCGCTCGAGGGCGGCGGCGTCACGATCGCGGTGTTTGGCTGCGGTGTCGATGTCATCTATCCGCGCGAGCATCGCACGCTCGCCGAGCACATTTGCGAGCGCGGCGCGCTGGTCAGCGAGTTCAAACCGGGCACGCCGCCGCTCAAACGACATTTCCCCCAACGCAACCGGATTATCAGCGGTCTTTCGCTGGCGGTCGTCATCGTCGAGGCGGCAGAGGGCAGCGGTTCGCTGATTACCGCCGATTTCGCCATGGAGCAGGGACGTGCCGTGCTCGCGGTGCCGGGCAACGTCCTGGGAGGCAGGAATTTCGGCGCCCACGCGCTGCTTCGCGACGGTGCAAAGCTCGTGGAGTGTGCGGACGATATCCTGGAGGAACTGCCGGTTTCCCTGCAACCGCCGGGACCAGGGGTGAGGGATCGGGGATTGGTGAAACATGAACCCGAAGGCCGCCATCCGGCGTCTCACGATCCAGTGCTCCGGTCGATGGACGAGGGTGACGCTTACGATCTCGACGAGATTGCTCAGCGCTCCGGCATCGATCGATTACGGTTATTGCCGCGGTTAGTCGAGTTGGAATTGGCAGGCGCGCTGCGTCGCGTCGAAGGCGGACGGTTCGTACGCTTCAGCCCCTGAGCCAGGTCGAAGGGGTAGCCCGTGCTAAGGTATTCGAAAGGTTCCCATGGCAAAAGCGCTCGTCGTCGTCGAATCTCCGGCGAAGGCAAAGACAATCAACAAGTACCTCGGACGCGATTACACGGTGCTCGCGTCGATGGGGCACGTCCGCGATCTGCCGAAGAGCAAGCTCGGTGTCGACGTCGACGAAGGGTTCGCTCCCTCCTACGAGCCAATCGCTGCGCGAAAGAAGGTTATCGCAGAGCTCAAGAGCGCCGCGAAAGAGGCGACCGACATTTACATCGCAACTGACCCGGACCGCGAAGGCGAAGCGATCGGGTGGCATCTGGCCGAAGAGCTAGGCACGAAGAACAAGAAAATCCGGCGCCTGATGTTCAACGAGATCACCAAGAAGGCGGTTCAGGAAGCGCTGAACCACCCTACAGAGATCGACATGAAGATGGTCGATGCTCAGCAGGCTCGCCGCGTGCTCGATCGGCTCGTCGGATACAAGATCAGCCCCCTGCTGTGGGATAAGGTCCGGCGCGGGTTGAGCGCGGGACGCGTCCAGTCCGTGGCCCTCAAGCTGATCTGCGACCGCGAACAGGAGATCACGCGTTTCGTCCCGGAGGAGTATTGGCACCTGTTTGCGACGCTCGCTGGATCGGCGCCGCCAGAGTTCGACGCGAAGCTCGTCAAGCGGCGCGACGAGACCATTAAAGTCACGAGCGAAGAACAGTCGAAGCAGATCCTGGCCGACCTCGAAGGTGCCGAGTTCGTCGTCTCGTCGGTCGCGACCAAAGAACGGAAGCGGAACGCCGCTCCTCCCTTCATCACGAGCAAGCTGCAGCAGACCGCCCGGTATCCGGTCAAGCGGACCATGCAGATCGCTCAGCAGTTGTACGAGGGCATCGAGCTTCCCGGGCTCGGCGTCGAAGGGCCGGTCGGCCTCATTACTTATATGCGCACCGACTCGACGCGCGTCTCGGACGATGCGCTCACCGCGGTGCGCACCCATATCGGCGAGACATTTGGGCCGGACTACGTGCCTGAAAAGGCGAATTTCTTCAAAACAAAGTCCGACGCGCAGGACGCGCACGAAGCGATTCGTCCGACGTCGCTGGAATACGACCCGGAAAAGGTCCGCCCCTTTCTGACCTCGGAGCAATATTCGATTTACCGCCTCATCTGGAACCGGTTCGTGGCATCGCAGATGCCGCCGGCGACCTTCGATGAGACGACGGTCGACATCCAGGCGGGCGACTACCTTTTCCGCGTGAAGGGCACGGTTCCGAAGTTTCCGGGTTGGCAGGCTGCCTATGGCATGCAGGCGTCCGCCGAAGACAAGCCGGAGACGGAGAAAGAGAAGGATGACGACGACAGCCCGTCAGGCGTGCTGCCTCCGCTGGTCGAAGGCGATAGGCTCGAACTGAGAACGCTACGTCCCGAACAGAAGTTCACGCAGCCTCCGCCGCGCTTCACCGAAGCCACGCTGGTGAAGGAGCTCGAAGAAAACGGCATCGGCCGCCCAAGCACCTACGCGTCGATCATCGGCGTCCTCCAGGACCGCGAATATGCCAACAAGGTCGAGGGCAAGTTCAAGCCGACGGCGCTGGGGATGATCATCACCGACCTCCTCATCAAGAGCTTCGATGACATCCTCGATGTCGAATACACGCGGAGCCTCGAAGAGGATCTCGATCGGATCGAACAGGGCAAGGCCGACTACAAGGGCACGCTGACGAGCTTCTACAAGAAGTTCAAGAAAGACCTCGCCAAAGCCGGCAAGGAGATGCAGAACCTCAAGGAAGGCATCAAGACCGAGGAAGTCTGCGATCGCTGCGGCAAAGGCATGGTCATCAAGGTGGGCAAATTCGGTCCGTTCGTGGCGTGCAGCGGCTATCCCGATTGCACCAACACGCGAGAGCTCGAGAAGAGCGAGCCCAACGCCGACACCGACGAGACGCAGGACGAGATTTGCGAGAACTGCGGCAAGCCCATGGTCGTCAAGCGCGGCCGGTTCGGCCAGTTCCTGGCGTGCACCGGCTATCCCGACTGCAAGACGACGAGGAAGATCATTTCGGCCGGGGGTGCGATGAAAGCCGCCAAGCCGGATCAGATCCTCGACGAGAAATGCCCGAAGTGCGAGTCGAACCTCGTCATCAAGCAGGGGCGCTTCGGCGAGTTCACCGCATGCACCAATTATCCGAACTGCAAATACGTCAAGATGAAGTCCACGGGCGTCCTGTGCCCGAAAGACGGCGGCGACATCGTCGAGCGGAAGTCGCGGCGGGGGAAGATCTTTTACGGCTGCGCGAACTATCCGGACTGCGACTTCACGCTCTGGAAGAAGCCGGTGCTGGAAGCGTGCCCGGAGTGCGCTACGCCGTTCCTGCTCGAGAAGATCACGAAGAAGGCCGGCCGCCAGCTGATCTGCAGCAAAGAAGACTGCACCTACATGCGCGATGCGCCGCTCGAAGAAGAGCCGGTCCCTGCCTAGGCTAGGGATTGGGGATTGGGGACTAGGGATTTGGGATTAGGCCCAATCCGAATCATCGGCGGCGGCTTGGCCGGGTGCGAGGCTGCCTGGCAAGCTGCCTCGCGCGGCGTTCCCGTCACAGTCCACGAAATGCGGCCGGTTCGGCCGACCGAAGTCCACAAGACCGATCGGCTGGCCGAACTGGTCTGCAGCAACTCGTTCCGCGGCGACAAGCTCGACAATGCCGTCGGCCTCCTCAAAGAAGAAATGCGCCGGCTCGACTCGCTCGTCATGCATGCGGCCGATATCGCGCGCGTGCCCGCCGGCGCGGCGCTGGCGGTGGACCGCGAGCTATTTGCCCGGACCGTCACAGAGGCAATCGAGCGCCATCCGAACATCACCCTTTCGCGAGAGGAGATGACGTCGGTCCCGGCCTCGACGCCGGAATCGCCGGTGATCATTGCGACCGGTCCGCTGACCTCTCCCGATTTATCCAGTGCAATCGTCCGGCTCGTGGGCAGTGAGCATCTGTACTTCTACGACGCGATCAGCCCGATCGTGCTCGCAGAGTCTATCGACATGACGAAAGTGTTCCGGGCGTCACGCTGGAACAGGTCGTCGCCCATCGTCAATCGGTCATCGGCCATCGTCGATCGGCCATCGTCGATCGTCGGGCCGGCGTGCGGTACAGACGATGGTGAGGGCGACTACCTCAACTGTCCGATGAACGCGGCGCAATATCGGGCGTTCTATGCGGCGCTGACGTCGGCCGAGTCGGCCACGGTGCACGATTTCGACAAGGAGAAATTCTTCGAGGGGTGCCTGCCGATCGAGGTGATGGCGCACCGCGGTGAAGACACGCTCCGATTTGGCCCGATGAAGCCTGTCGGGTTGACGGATCCCGCAACCGGGCGCCAGCCGTATGCGGCGGTGCAGCTGCGTCAGGACAATCTCGCCGGCGATCATTACAGCCTCGTTGGCTTCCAGACGCAGATCAAATGGGGCGAACAGGCGCGCGTCCTGCGCATGATTCCGGGCCTGGAGCAGGCCGAGTTCGTCCGCTTCGGCCTGGTGCACCGCAACACCTACATCAACGGGCCGACGGTGCTGCACGAAACGTGGCAGACGCGGGCGGACCCGTCGCTGTTTTTCGCAGGCCAGATTTCCGGCGTGGAAGGCTACGTCGAATCAGCCGCATCCGGGCTCATTGCCGGGTGCAACGCCGCTCGGCTGGTTCGCGGCGAACGCATCCTCGCGCTGCCGAGAACGACCGCGATCGGCGCGCTCGCGTTCTACGTCTCGCACGCCAATCCGCACGACTATCAGCCGACAAACGTGACGTTCGGCATCATGCAGCCGCTCGAGCAGCACGTCCGCGACAAGCAGAAACGGAAGCTGGCGATCTCGGCGCGGGCGCTGCACGATCTCGAAGAGTTTCGACGCAGAGACACTGAGGCGCAGAGCCAATCTTTCGACGAGCATTCTCTGCGCCTCGGCGCCGCTGCGTCAGGTGTCGACGTATGAAGGCGACGCTCAAAGACTTCCTGCAGCATCTCCGCCGCCGCGACGTCTCCGCGCACACGCTCGCGGCGTACGAAAACGATGTCGCGACGTTTCTCAAGCACACCGCACACATCCGACAGAAGCCGCTCGATGACCTCGTCGCAGCCGACGTCGATACATTTGCCATTCGCGCATTTCTCGGGGAGTTGAGCCGGCAGCGTCTTTCGGCCTCTTCGGCGGCGCGCAAGCTCTCGGCGATCCGAACCTTCGTCAAGTTCCTACGCCGGGAAGATCTGCTCGACGACGATCCCGCGGCGCTCGTCGCGTCGCCGAAAAAACCCGAGACGATCCCCGCGCACCTGACGCTCGACGAAATGAGCCGGCTGCTCGAGATGCCCGACTCGTCCACGCCGTTGGGCCGGAGGGACCGCGCGATCCTCGAGTTGTTCTATGCGTCGGGCCTGCGGCTCAGCGAGCTCGTCGGCCTTGGCATCGAAGATGTGAACCTGTCCGGCAGGATGGTGCGTGTCCTCGGCAAGGGGCGGAAAGAGCGGCTCGTCCCCTTCAACAACTCCACGGCTCAGGCAGTGCGTCAGTACCTTGCTGACCGGGCGGCGTTGGCACCCGCAGAGAGCAAGAGCGGAGAGCGAAGAGCGAGGGCTGGCTCTGGAGAGTCCAGGAAGTCCAGGGAGTCCAGAGGAGGGAAGTCGCCGCTATTCCTCAACTATCGCGGCGGCCGCCTGACGACACGGAGCGTCGATCGGCTGGTAAGGAAATACGTCGCGCTATGCGGCGCGAAGTTCGGCATCAGCCCGCATGCGCTGCGCCACTCGTTCGCGACGCACCTGCTTGCGGCGGGGGCGGACTTGCGCGCGATTCAGGAACTGCTCGGCCACGCGAGCCTGAGCACCACGCAGCGCTATACGCATGTCAATGCGGCGCAGCTGATCAACGTCTATAAGAAAGCACATCCCCGGGCTTGAAGAGTCCACTTCAAGAGTCAGCGAGTCGTGGAGTCCGGGAGTCTGGAGTCCGGGCTCTGCGAGTCGCAAGAGTCCGAGTCTCGTTTGACAGTGGATTTTCGACTCTGGACTCGCTGACTCCCTGACTCCCGGACTCCCGGACTCCTAGATTCCCTGACTCTTAGAAGTGAGACTGTAGACCGACTACTCCGGCCTCGCCATCGCGAGCGCCTGTTCGCGCGTCAGGTCCATCTGGTGCACCTGTTTCGCGTGCTCCTGGGCTTTCGCGATCAGCTGGTCGTCCGTCTCTGCCTTGACGATGAACCCGCAGGGGCAATTGATGACTTTCTGCATGACAGCTCCTTTCTGCAGTCCGTAATATAGGGCCGCCGTACTGATCAAACATTGCGGCGAGCTTGGCAAAACCTTGGCGACGCCACGAATCTACCTGACGGGGCGAATTGCGGTCGAGAACGGCGCGTGCCTTCTCAACGAGCACGAGCTCGTCGGCCGCCAGGGGCGGCTCGCGTTTGCCTACCTGATCACCGAGCGCCACCATCCTGTTGCGAAGGAACAGCTGAGTTCGGTTATATGGCCAGATGGCCGGCCGCACGAAACCGAGGTGGCGTTGAGCGCAATCTTGAGCAAGCTGCGCGCGGTGCTCAAGCGCGTTGACCTGTCAGATACAGCGTCGATCGACGTGCTGTCGGGATCGGTGCACCTGCGCCTTCCTTCGGATGTGTGGATCGACGTGGAGCATGCTTCTAACTCCATCGACGAAGCCGACGGCTCGTGGCGCGCCGGCCAGGCCGGCGCAGCATGGGGACAGGCGCTGGCCACGGTTGTCATCGCCAGGCGTTCCTTTCTGCCTGGCGAAGAAGCCCCGTGGATTGAAGCGCGGCGAGCGAAGATGCGGACGCTTCTGGTGCGCGGGCTTCACGTGCTGTCGATGGTCAGTGCCCGGAACAACGAAACCGCGCTCGCGCTGCAATATGCGACGGAAATTGTGGACCTCGAGCCGTTTCAGGAGACAGGCTACCGGCACCTCATGCGCCTGCACGCCGATATGGGCAACCGTGGTGAAGCGCTACGCGTGTTTGGCAGATGCCGCGAGCTCTTCAGAGATGAGCTCGGGGCGGATCCGTCGCAGGAGACCGAGCGGGTGTTTCTCGAGATTTTGCGGGCGGGAAACTAGATGCTATTCGCCCATCGTCCATCGTCCGACGATCGTCGATGACCGATCGTTCAGCTCGCCGCCGCTACCATCGGCCGGCGGCCGCGTGGAAATTCGATGCCGAGCGTCTTGATCTTGTAGTTCATGACGCGCGGGCTGATGCCGAGCAGCTCGGCTGCATCCTTCTGCACCCAGTTCGACATCTTCAGTGCTTCCAGCAGCGCGCTCCGCTCGATCTCTTCGAGCGGCACTCCTGACGGCGGAATTTTCACGAGCGCCGACGTTTCTCTCGGGCCGGTGGAGCCCGCGGTCACGATCTCGCCCAGGCGGAGATCTTCCGAGGCGATGAACTGGCCTTCGGTCATCAGAATCGCGCGCTCGATCGAGTTCTCGAGCTCTCTGATGTTGCCGGGCCAGTTGTAGCGCAGCAGCATCTTCTGCGCGTCCGGATCGATACCGTCCACTTTCTTCTTCAGCTCGCCGCCGAACTTCCTCACGAAGAACATCGCGAGCGCGACGATGTCTTCCTTCCGCTCCCGCAGCGGCGGCATTTCAACCGACACGACGTTGAGCCGGTAGTACAAGTCTTCGCGGAACGCGCCGCTCGCAACCATCGACGACAGATCGCGGTTGGTCGCGGCGATGAGCCGCACGTCCACCTTCTGCGTGCGCGTGCCGCCGAGCCGCTCGAACTCGTGCTCCTGGAGGACGCGGAGGATCTTGGCCTGGATCGCCGCGCTCATGTCGCCGACTTCGTCCAGGAACAGGCTGCCGCCGTCCGCCTGCTCGAAACGGCCGATGCGCTGGCGATCGGCGCCGGTGAAGGCGCCTTTCTCGTGTCCGAACAACTCCGATTCGAGCAGCGTCTCTGGCAGGGCAGCGCAGTTCACTTTGACGAAGTTCCGCGAGGCCCTGAGCGAGTTGTGATGCGTCGCGCCGGCGATGAGCTCCTTGCCCGTTCCCGTTTCGCCGCGGATCAGCACCGTGGTGTTGCTCTTCGCCACCTTGCGGACCACCCCGAGCACGCGCTTCAGCGGCTCGCTGGTGCCGACGATACGGTCGAAGTCGTAGATGTCGTTCTGCGTGTGGCGCAGGTAGTCGAGCTCGTGGCGCATCCGCCGCATCTCGAGCGCCTTCTCGATCTTGACTTCCATTTCTTCGATTTCGAACGGCTTCTGGACGTAGTCGAACGCCCCGCTTTTCATCGCCTCGACCGCCGTGTGCACCGATCCGAACGCGGTCATCAGGATGACCGCCGTCGACGGGTGCAGCGTCTTGGTCGTGCGCAGCACATCGAGACCGTCGCTGCCGCCCATCTTCAAATCGCTCAGCACGACGTCGAAATGTCCCTCGTGCAGCCGTTCGATGGCCTGGTTGCCGTTCGGGGCCTCTTCGACTTCGTGGTTGGCGGCCGTAAGCGCCCGCGCGAGCCCGCGCCGCAGCGCGTCGTGATCGTCTGCAATGAGAATTCGACCCATTTACTCCTCGTTAATCCGTGCCGTCATCGGCTTTGCAACGAACCAGTCGTTCGCTCCCAACACCGGAAGCGTCACCACGAAGCGGGTGCCGTGCACGCCCGTCTGAATGTCTATACGCCCGTCATGTGCGTCGACGATCTTGCGGACGATAGCAAGGCCGAGCCCCGACCCCTGGGGCTTGGTGGTGAAGAACGCGTTGAAGATGCGATCCCGCAACTCTTTTGGTACCCCGGGTCCGTTGTCGGCGACTTCGATCACCACGGTTCGCGTGGTATGCGCGTCGCCAATCGAGCCGTGAATGTCCTCTTCCAGCACGCCTTCGCGCGCCGTGAGCTCCACCGCGCCTTTGCCTTCGAGTGCCTCGAACGCGTTGATCAGCAGATTCGTGAACAGCTGGCAGAGCTGATGATGGTCGGCCTGAATCGGCGGAAGGGCGTGGTCCACATGTATCTTCAGGCTGATGTTGTGCCGCGGCACCTTCGTCTCGGCCAGCGTGACCGCGTTCTGCAAGACATCGGCAATTGCGGTGTGTTCGACCTGCAGCCGGATCGGCCGCACGAACTCGAGCGCCTCGTGGACGATCTGGTTCGCCATCTTCGCTTCGCCGATGATGTCGTTGAGCAGCGACTGCGCGTCAGGCGAGCCAGCCACGGCCTCCTGGCGTTTCAGCAGGCCGGCCATCACTTCGATGCCGGCAAGAGGATTTTTCACCTCGTGCGCAATCGCGGCGGCCATTTCGCCCAGCGCGACGAGGCGATCGCGCAGGCGCTCGCGCTCTTCGAGCTGTTCGACCTTGGTCAAGTCCTTGAAAAACAGCGCCACGCCGGTCGATCGCCCCCGCTCGTCGCGCACATGCGACAGCGTGTAGCCGATGACCTTACCGGTGGTCTTCAATCGCAGTTCGGCGCGGTTGGGCAGATGGCTCAGCTCGAAGGCGCTGTTTAGCACCCGGACCATATCGGGGTGTTTCGCCAGCACTTCCGAGAAATGGCGGCCGACGGCGTTCTGCGAACGCTTGAGCTGAAAAATACGCTGCGCTTCGCCGTTGATTTCCGCGACGTTCCCGTCGCGGGTAATCGCGAGCACGCCATTGCGCATCCCAGCCACCAGGCGGCGGAAGAAGCGATCGGATTCCCGGCGTTGGCGCCTGGGTCCTGCGGGAACCCTGCGTGGGTTCGGCCGACGCCGACTCGTTGGTGGCATCAGGGGCTCAGTGACCGGCGATGAAGCTATGCGTAGGCTCTGCATGGTCCTATCGTGCGCCCCCTGAGGGGCAAACGCCATGCCCGGCGTCCGCCGTCAAAATGGCGGTTAAACCACTGAGCCGTAAGGCTTCGCGTGCAACTGCGCGAACTGCTGATTACATTATCGTCATTCCGGGGGCGTAACTGTAACTCGCATTGGCAGATTGGCGGATTGGAAGACTTGGAAGATTACGGCAATCTACCAATCTGCCAATCTCCCAATCTGCCAATTCACGATCTACTGCCCAGCCTTCACCAACTCCTCCCACTGATGCATCAGGTCGCCCAACTCCCACATGAGGGTCTGGTGCCGATCGATGACCGGCTGCGCCTGGTGGCGATCTTCGTAGAAGCTCGGCTGCGACATCGCGGCCTCGATCTCTTTCATCAGCTGCTCGCGTTCGGCAATCCGCGCTTCGAGATCGGCGATTTTCGCCTGCAGCTTTTTGGCCTCCTGGTCGCGGCGGCGCAGAACCGCTTGTTCGCGTTTTCTCTGCTCGTGTGCGACAGCCGCGTCATCTTTTTTCAGTGCTCGCGGGGGCTCCGCCTTCGCAGCGGACTTCGCAAACTGCTTCGGCGAGACAGGCCCTGCCGCACCCGACGCACCTAACGCACCCAACGCACCTGCCGCACCTGACGCACCGATCGCACCTGACGCACCGAACGCACCCGACGCACCTATACGCACCTGACGCACCCATCGCACCCCGTCCGTGTTCCTTGCTCCAGAGATATTCAGGGTAAGTTCCGGGAAATACCACGGCTTCGCCGTGGCCGATCTCGATGATCTTCGTCGCCAGCTTTTCGACGAAGTAGCGATCGTGCGAGACGAAAACCAGAGAGCCGCCGTAGTCTTCCAGCGCTTCGAGCAGGATGTCCTTCGAGTCGAGATCGAGGTGATTGGTCGGCTCGTCGAGCAGCAGCGTATTCGAAGGCCGGAGCAGCATCCGCGCGACAGCGAGTCTGGTCCGTTCCCCGCCCGAGAGTACCGCCGCCTTCTTGTACACATCGTCGCCCGTGAACAGGAAACCCCCGAGGATGTTGCGAATCGCCGGTACCATGTTGAGCGGGGAGCCCGCCGACAACGTTTCGTACACCGTGAGCCTGGGGTCGAGCTTCACAGCTTCGTCCTGCGCGAAATATTGCATCACGACCTGATGCCCCTCGCGGCGTGTGCCGCGGTCTGGCGCCTCTACCCCCGAGAGCATCCGCATGAGCGTCGACTTGCCGGCGCCGTTGGGTCCCACCAGCGCAATGCGGTCGCCCCGTTCGATCAGCAGGTTCAGGTCTGCGAAGATCACCTTGTCGCCGTATGCCTTACGCACACCGTGCAGTTCCAGTACGGATCGGCCGCTCTTTGCGCATACGGGAAACGTGAAGTGGATGCGTTTCCGCTCGGGCGGCGCCTCGATCGGCACGACCTTGTCGAGCATCTTGATGCGGCTTTGCACCTGCGAGGCTTTGGTTGCCTGGTAGCGGAACCGGTCGATAAACATCTTCACGCGAGCGATTTCTTCGTCCTGCTCCCGCTTCGCCTTGCGTAGCTGCTCCATGCGGGTGTCGCGCTCGGCGATGTAATACGAATAGTTGCCGGGATAGTCGGTCAGCTTGCGCAGGTTGAGATCGGTAATCCGCGTGACGACGGCATCGAGAAAAAAGCGGTCGTGCGATACGAGGATGACCGAGTGCGGATATGCCGCCAGATATTCCTCGAGCCAGTTGCGCGCTTCCAGATCGAGGTGGTTCGTCGGTTCGTCCAGGAGGAGCAGCGTCGGCCGTCCGAGCAGGAGCTTCGCGAGTGCCAGCCGCATCTGCCAGCCACCGGAGAGCGCATCGGTCGGCTGTCCGAACACTTCGTCGGCAAAGCCGAGCCCGCGCAGGACTGTCGCGACTTTCAGGTCGATTCCGTAGCCCTCTTCGATGCGGAAGCGATCCTGCAGCGCGCTGTAACGTTCGAGCATCGCATCGTGCTCGTCCTGCGGCACCGATGTATCGCCCAGGCGCTCCTCGATGGCGTGCATCTCGTGTTTTACGTCGAGAAGATCGCCAAACGCCGAGCTCGCCTCGTCCAGTATCGAGCGGCCCGTGTGCGCCAACCCGTCCTGGGGCAGGTAGCCGACTGTCAGCGCCGATGGCTTGATGATCGCGCCCTGATCCGGCTCGTCGAACCCGGCCAGCAGCTTGAGCAGCGTGGTCTTGCCGGCGCCGTTGGGGCCGCAGAGGCCGACCCGTTCACCGGTGGTGATTTGCCAGGTGACGTCCTCGAGTAGAACCCGATCGCCAAACGATTTTGTAATGGAGGATAGCTGTAACACTCGAGACCGCGGCTAGGGGCCGATCGCCTCGGCGGTCTTGTCGAGTACCTCTTTAATGCGGAAGGGCTTCTTGAGGTACGCGCTTACGCGGAGATTGGCCGCTTCGACGGCAGATGGCTCTGTGGAATAGCCCGTGACGACGATCGCCGGCACCGCCGGGGCCAGCTGTCTGATCTCGCGGATCACGCTCAGCCCGTCCATCCCGGGCATCTTCAAATCGACGATCAGAAGGTCGTAGGTCCGCAGCCGGAACTGTTCGATCGCGCTCCGCCCGTCGGCGACCGTATCGACATCGTAATGGCCGTCCATGGTGAGCGTTTTCGACAGCAGATCGCGAATGCTCGCCTCGTCGTCGGCGACGAGTATCCGCGGCCGGCCGTCGCCGCTGCGCTGTCCGAACGCGGGCACCGGCGCGGGCGGCTGCGATCCGCCCAGGGGACGCTGGCTGTCGAGCCATGTATCGATATCACTCTTGCGAAAGCGCCACTGGCGCCCCACGCGAACAGCTGGAATCTTGCCGGCTTTGATCAGCCGGTACACCGTCCGCAGATTGACCTGGAGGTACTCGAGCACCTCGTCGGTCGTCAGAAATGTCTCATTCATTCAGATCTCTCACTCTACTCCTGTTCCACCGGAAGTCGCACGGTGAACAGCGCCCCCCCGTCCGGGTGATTCGACGCGACGACGTGGCCGCCATGGTCTTGAATGATGCCATAGGTAATCGCCAGTCCCAGTCCCGTGCCTTTACCGACTTCTTTTGTCGTGTAAAACGGTTCGAACAGTCTCGACATTACATCGGCGGGGATGCCGGGGCCGGTGTCGCGAACCTGAATGACGACGTCGGGAGGAACGTTGCGATGGTCCACCATGCTCTGCGACTCGATACGGCCGCCGCCAGAACCAATCGCGTCTTCGGCGTTCAGGATGATGTTGAGCAGCGCCTGGTGGAGCAGCAGCGGATCGCCCTTGACCCGGGGCAGATTGTCCGAGTGATTCCGCACGATCTCGATGCCGGCGTCGCGGTGCGCGCGCGCGCGCAGCGCGAGCACGCGCGACAGCAGGGCGTTGACGCTGGTCCGGCGCTTCTTCAGCCGCCGCGAACCAGCGAACACAAGCAGGTTCCGGACGATCTTGGCGGCGCGATCGGCTTCGCGATAAACGCGCTGCATGTCGCGGCGAATCGCTTTGGGAAAGGCGCCGGTCGCCCGCATCAGCTCGAGATTGCCGAGGACGGCCTGCAGCGGGTTGTTCAGTTCGTGCGCGATGCCGGCGACGAACTGGCCGAGCGCGACGAGCTTCTCCGACTGCACCAGGCGATTGCGAAGCTCGGCACTCTTCATCTGGAAGCCGCCCGTCAGGCGCTCGCGCTCCAGCGCAAGGGCGAACGCGTGGCCGGCCGCCGCCGCCGCGGCAAGTTGTGCGGGGGATGGCGGCTGCAGGCAATCGATCAACAGCACGCCGACCTTCACCTGTATGCAGGCCAGCGGCACGAACACAGCCGATCGAGTGCCGAGCAGCTTGTGCGCTTCTGGAACAGTGTTTGACATGTCCGGAACGAAAACCGGGACTCCATCCCGAAACAACCGGTCAGTAAACCGGCGCTCAACGCCGGCGTCGGGCGGCAGCCGATCCACGCCGAATGTGGATGTCGGGCGCAGGGTGTCCGCACCTGGGCTGAACTGAAAAAGGATGGAGCTTCGCCCCTCGACGGCGCAAACGGCGTGTTGGTGAAGCTTTGGAAGCAGGTCGCTCAACCCCTCAGTGGACGTGAGGGCCTGTAAGAGGTCGGCCTCCCATGGCACGCCCCTAGTTTAGCGATAAACCGAACAGGAGATTCGATTTGGGGCGCTATGATCGATGAGGCCCGCCTGTGCGCCCCTCTACCGGCGCGGCAGGCCAGGCGGTGCTACGGATCGTCTAACCTTTTGATAGACGGATCGAGGCGCCTCCAGAATATGAGAGCGATTGCAGCAGCAGTCCCCATGACGTGGACCGACGAAGAGCTGGTCGCGAGATCGAAGGCCGGCGATACGGAAAGCTTCAACCAACTGGTGAAGCGTTGGGAACGTCCAATCTTTGCCCTGGCGTATCGCACGCTCGGACGCGAAGAGGACGCCCGCGACGTCACGCAGGAGACCTTTCTACGCGCCTTTCGGGCTCTTGCAGGGTTCAAGGGCGACGCAAAATTTTCGTCCTGGCTGTATCGAATCGCGCTTAATCTGTGCCGCGACTGGATGAGAAAAGACCGGCGGGCGCCGCTCGTGGCGGTTCCCGAAGGGGTCGACGTCGAGCAGCTCGCCGCGGAACGTGGGCCGGTGGAAACAGTCGAAGATCTGGCCGCCCGGGCCGAGCTGAGCCGTGAAGTGGCGAAAGCCATGGAGCAGCTTCCAGCCGAGCAAAGGCACGCGATTATCCTGAAGGAATATCACGGCCTGACGTTTCAGGAAATTGCCGATCTCATGAAATGTCCCCTCAGCACCGTGAAAACACGCGTCTACCAGGGGCTGTCAACATTGAGAAAACAGCTTGGAGCCCAGCTGGCTCCCAGGCACGAGAGCTGAAAGAGACTGAGAGTATGCACATCACCGACAATCACGACGATCTGCTGGATTACCTCTACGAGGAGGGGGACTCCGCTCAACGGCTGAAGATCGCGCAGCACCTGCAGGAGTGCGCGGAGTGTTCGGTCGCGGTTATGGAATTCCAGAGCGTGCGCGGAATGTTGCGCGACTGGAAGGCGCCGGCGGCCGATCTCGGTTTCCGCATCGTCCAGGATTCTCATGTGCCCGCACCCGAAATTCCTGTCGCTCGAGGCGTTCGGGCGTGGGGATGGGGCCTTCAGGCGGCAGCCGCGGTCCTGTTGTTTGTCGCGGGCATGGCGGTGTCTCAGTTGAACGTGCGGTATGCCGATGGCGCGCTCACCGTGAGCACGCCGCAGGCGGCCAGGCTCGACGGTGTCCGGACGGTCGCGGCGCCGGCCGTCACGGCCGCTCCCGAGATCGACTACGACAAGCTCGCGGAAAAACTCCGGGCGAACCTGGCATCGCCAAACGCATCGGGCCCGGCGGCCTCCGCGGCCGACGTCGACACCGAGCAGTTGCTGCAGCGGGTGCGCGCGATGATCGATCAGAGCGAGCAGCGTCAGCAGCGGGAGCTCGCGCTGCGGCTGTCGCAGGTCGCCGGAGAAGTAGACGCCCAGCATCAGGCCGATCTCATGCGCCTTCAGCAGAGCGTGGGCCAGACGCAGGACGTCATGGATTATCTGGTGAGAACGTCGGGAGGGGCGAAGTGAAAGGTGTTGTTCCGGCGCTGGCAGCCAGCGTCGTCTTGATAGCGGCCGTTCCATCCCGCGCGCAGACCATGCAACCGGCGGGCGGCGCCGCGCAGGTGCAGGCGCGGCAGCAGGTCTCGGGGTTCGAAGCTGCGCTGGAAATCGCGGTGCGGTATGGCGCGCAGATGCTCGACCAGAGGCTGCAGGCGTCGAGCGCGGCCAACATGGTGATGCTCGCCGGCATGACGCGCGCCCGCGGATTCCGGCTCGATGATTACGGCGTCATGTTCGACGTCGAGTTTCCCTCGATGCGGCGCAGCATGGTGTGGAGCCTGCAGGAGCTCGAGCGCGCGGCGGGCGGCACGACCGGGCGCGCGGTCAACGCCGCGGAGACGCCGTCGGTTCAGCCGCGCGAGATATACCAGACCGAAATCACCGACGCGTTGACCAACGCCGTTCTCGATTACAACGCGCCCATCGGCGTGGCTGCGAACGAATGGCTGACGATCGCCGCCCGTGAAAGCGTCGTCGATCGCCGGTTTATCCCGGGCAATCCGAATGACACGGCGATGACGGTAATCCTGCGCATCAAAGGGAGCGATCTGCAGGAGCTGCGGGAGCGGAAGATTACGCGCGAAGAGGCGCGGAAGCGCGTGGATGTGAAGCATTACTAGGGATTGGGGAGCCCTAATCCCTACCAGTGGTGTCTAATAAGGGTATGGCGAAATTTCTCCTATTCCTGGGCCTCGCTCTGAGCACGGCCTGCGGCAGCAGCGCACGCGAACCGATTACCGCGCTCATCGAGCCGGTCGAAGTGAAAACGGGCTGGTTCGACGCGGGCGTGGAAGACGGCAAGAACAAGCTGCTCCCGTCGGTGTCGCTGAAGCTCAAAAACGTGAGCAATGCGCCGGTTGGGAACATCCAGCTCAACGCGGTGATCCGCCGCGTCGGCGAGACGGAAGAGTGGGGCGGGGCGTTCAGGAAGGTGATCGATTCCAGCGGCCTGGCGCCGGGCTCCATGACCGAGCCTATCGTGCTTCGATCGAACCTCGGATACACTGGCACCGAACCGCGCGCGCAAATGATGAAGAACAGCCAGTTCGTCGATGCTCAGGTCCAGGTGTTCGCCAAACACGGCGGCAACCCGTGGACGAAGCTCGGCGAGTGGCGCATCGAGCGCGATTTGCTGACGCAGTAGCGCCTTCGTGCCATCGCCGACACACACATCTCTTGAACGGCGGCTCGGTCCTCTCGACGCCGCCGCGATCATTGTCGCCAACGTCATTGGCGGCGGCATTCTTTTCACTCCCCCGCAAGTCGCAGCCGCGGTTCCCAACGCGTTCTGGTTCCTCGGCGCGTGGCTGGCCGGCGGCGCGCTCGCGTTTGCGGGCGCCATGGCCTACGCCGAACTTGCGGCTCTGCGGCCGCGCGCAGGCGGCGAATACGTCTATCTCCGCGAGGCGTTCGGCAAGCTCGCCGCGTTTCTCACCGGATGGACGTCATTCGTGGCGGGTTTCACCGGCGCCATCGCCGCCAGCGCGATCGTGACGACGTTCTATCTCGAGCGGTTTTTTCCGGGGTCGGCCAACAGCGCGCCGTTTTTCGTCATTCCGCTGCCGTATGTGCCGCTGAGCTTTTCGCCTCAGACGATCATCGCCATCGCCATGATCGTGTTGATGGCGGCGGTTCACGTAGGCGGCGTGGGTCCCGGCCGGCTGGTCGGCAATGTGCTCGCCGCGCTGAAGGTGTCGGCGCTGCTCATGTTCATCGCCCTCGGATTTTCGGTCGGCGTGGGGTCGGCGGCCAACGTCACCGGCGCCTCGAGCGGTCAGGTCGTGTGGAGCGCCTGGCTGCTCGCGCTGATTCCCGTCATGTTCACCTATTCGGGATGGAACGCCGCGGGCTATATCGCGGAGGAAATTCGCAATCCCGATCGGAACGTTCCCCGCGCGTTTGCGCTCGGCACGGCCGCGGTCATCGTGATTTATCTGTCCCTGAACCTTTTGTATTTGTACGTGCTGCCCGTCGGCGAGCTCGCGAAAGTGCAGGGCTCCGTGCTCGACGTCATCGCCGATCGGCTGCTCGGCGCGCGCGCCGGCGACATCATGGGCGTTGTGTCGATTATCAGCCTGGCGGCGAGCATCAGCGCGATGACCTTCGCCGGACCGAGGGTGTACTACGCAATGGCGCGAGACGGGTTGTTCTTCGATGCGGCGGGGCGCGTGCATCCGAAGTTCAAGACGCCGGCGGCGGCGATTATCGCGCAGTCGATTTGGGCCAGCCTGCTCGTGCTGTCGGGTAGCGCCGACGCGCTGACGAACTACACGGGGTTTGCCATCGTCCTGTTCGCCGGCATCGCGGTGACGTCGCTCTTCGTGCTTCGCGCGCGCGAGCCGAATGCGCCGCGTCCGTTCAAGGCGTTCGGCTATCCCGTCGCACCGGCGGTGTTCGTGATTGCCTGTTTCCTGATCGTGGTGAACGGGATCTACAGCCGCCCGGGCCCCACTGGCGCCGGCCTGCTCGTCATGGCTGCCGGCATACCACTGTATGTGTGGCTGACACGGCGGGCCAGCCGTTAGCCACTAGCCAGTAGCCGATAGTCCTGATGTAGACTCCGAAATAGTGATCCACGCGACGACCATTCTCGCGATACGCCACCGCGACCGCGCCGTGCTTGCCGGCGACGGCCAAGTGACCCTCGGCGACACCATCGTCAAACAGAGCGCGAAGAAGGTCCGTCGCCTCTATAACGACAAGATTCTTGCCGGTTTTGCCGGCTCGGCGGCCGATTCGTTCGCGCTGTTTTCGCGCTTCGAGTCGAAGCTCGAGCAATATCGTGGAAACCTCGAGCGCTCGGCGGTGGAGCTCGCGAAGGACTGGCGCACCGATCGCGCGCTGCGCCGGCTGGAGGCGATGCTCGTGGTCGTCGACAAGAGCTCGATGTTCTTGTTGTCCGGCACCGGCGATTTGATCGAACCCGATGAGGGGGTCATCGGCATCGGGTCGGGCGGACCGTATGCGCTCGCGGCCGCGAAGGCGCTGATCCGCCACACCGATCTCGATGCCCGCGCCATCGCCGAGCGAGCCATGAGCGTCGCTGCCTCGATTTGCATCTTCACCAACGCCACGCTGGCAATTGAAGAACTCTGATGGCTATCCTGCTTCCCGAAACGCTCGCCTCCGCGATGGACACGTTGACGCCGCGGCAGATCGTCGCCGAGCTCGACAAGTACGTCATCGGCCAGAAAGACGCGAAGCGCGCCGTGGCGATCGCGCTTCGCAATCGCATGCGTCGGCAGCGGCTCGCGCCCGAGCTCGCCGAAGACGTGGTGCCGAAAAATATTCTGATGATCGGGCCGACAGGCGTCGGCAAGACCGAGATCGCGCGGCGGCTCGCGCGGCTGGCGCAGTCGCCGTTCATCAAGGTCGAGGCCTCCAAATTCACCGAAGTCGGCTACGTGGGCCGCGATGTCGAGTCGATGGTGCGCGATCTCGTCGAACTGGCAGTAGACATGGTGCGCGAAGACCGGCTCGAAGAAGTCCACGACAAGGCCGAGCAGAACGCCGAAGAGCGTCTGCTCGATCTGCTGCTGCCGCCGACGCGCGGGATTGACGCAGACGACACCGCCGGGCGGAACATCGAATACATCCCCAACGTGACGGCGCCGGATTCCTGGCACAGCACGCGGGAAAAATTCCGCGAGCAGCTGCGCGACGGGCGGCTCGACTCGCGGTTCGTCGAAGTCGACGTGCGGGAGCGCTCGTTTCCCTCGTTCGAGGTGATCACCGGTTCGTCGATCGAAGAGATCGACGTCAATATCAAGGACATGTTGCCCGGGCTGATCCAGGGACGCACACGGAAGCGCCGCATGAAGGTGCCCGATGCGCTGGAATATCTCGTCCAGGAAGAAGAGAGCAAGCTGGTCGACATGGACAGCGTGGCGCGCGTTGCCGTGGAGCGCGTCGAGCAGAGCGGGATCATCTTCGTCGACGAAATCGACAAGATCGCCGGACGCGAGGGCGGCGGCGGGCAGGGGCCCGACGTCAGCCGGGAGGGCGTGCAGCGCGACATTCTCCCGATCATCGAAGGCACCACGGTGAACACCAAATACGGAATGGTGCGCACCGATCACATTCTCTTCATCGCCGCCGGCGCGTTCCACGTCTCGAAGCCGTCCGACCTCATTCCCGAGCTCCAGGGGCGGTTTCCGATTCGCGTGGAGCTCGAGCCGCTCGGCAAAGACGACTTCGTGAGGATTCTCACCGAGCCGAAAAACGCGCTCGTCAAGCAGTACATCGGCTTGATGGACACCGAGGGCATCACGCTGCGCTTTCTGGACGATGCCATCGAGCGCATTGCCGACTTTGCGACGCGCGTGAACGAGCGCACGGAAAACATCGGCGCCCGGCGGCTGCACACCGTCATGGAACGGCTGCTCGACGAAATCTCGTTCGAAGGCCCCGACCTGCGCGATAAAATCATCACGATAGATGCGGCATACGTCGATCGGATGCTCGCCGACATCGTGAAGAACGAGGATCTGTCGCGCTACATACTGTGATTCGTATTTCACCACACAGAACACAGACGTCACAGAGAAGGCATGCTGGGTTTTTTCATTTGAAGAAATCCTCTGTGGTTCTCTGCGTGCTCTGTAGTTCATTCGGTATCGCATGCGGCCAGAAGGGCCCGCCGCTCGCGCCCATCGTCCTGATGCCACGCGCGGTCACCGGCCTGACGGCGAAGCGCGTTGAAAACGAAGTGGTGCTTCAGTTCACCGTTCCCACCGTCAACACCGACAGTTCGGGTCCGGCTGACTTGCGAAGGATCGAAGTCTACGCGCACACCGGACCGCTTCCGGCGCCGGCAGACTTTCTCAAATACGGAACGCTGGTGACGAGGATAGAGGTCCGCAATCCCAAAGAGCAGAGAGCCGAGAGCGAAGAGAAATCAGGTGCGTCAGGTGCGCCAGGTGCGACGAGGTGCGTCAGGTGCGGCAGGTGCGCCAGGTGCACGAGTGCGCCAAACCCTGTCCCTCCGAAGCAGAAGGGAGATGCGGCTGCGCAGGCGGATGCGGTCGAACAGGGAGCGACGATCAGCGTGCGTGAGCCGCTGACCGACGCGCACAAGGAGATCGGGCCGATGCCGCCGACCCGTCCGATCGTCGAGGCACCGGCGGGGACGGCCGTCGTCGTCGAAAAAATTGAAACGCCCGGCACGATCAACTTCGAACTGCCGCCTCAGCGTTACTACACGGTCGTTGGCGTCAGCCTCAGCCGCAATCGCCGTGGACCATATGCCGGCCCGCTTCAGGTGCCGCTGGCCGAGCCACCCGCGGCGCCTGAAAAAGTAGACGCCTCCTACACGGCGTCGGCCGTATCGCTCACCTGGCCGCGCTTGCCGGAAGATGTGGCGCCCCCGCTGGCGACGGAGAAGCCGGCCCCGGCCGTTCTCGAGCGCGCCACTCAGGAAACCCCCGGCACGATCGAAGCGTATTCCGACGTTGAAACAGAAGATACGCAGGAACGCTGGACTGGCGCTGCTGCCGCCGCCGGAAAGCCCCAGCCGCCGCCACGTCCACGGTTCGGCTACAACGTTTATGAAGTCGACCCCACGGTCGCACCACCAAGCGCACCTGGCGCACCTGGCGCACCCGTCGCACCCGTCGCACCCAACGCACCCAACGCACCCAACGCACCTAACGCACCTAGCGCACCTAGCGCACCTATTACCCCTTTGAATACGGCGCTCCTGACCGCTCCGGGTTTCACCGATCCGCGAGTGGAGTTCGGCACGCGACGCTGTTATGCCGTGCGTCGCGTGCAAATGACCGGCGCGGTCGCGATAGAGGGCGCGGCGGCGGCGCCGATCTGCGTGACGCCGGTCGACACGTTCCCGCCGGTCGCGCCGAAGGGGCTCGTCCACATTGCAAACGCGACAGGCGTCAGCTTGTTGTGGGAAGCCAATACCGACGCGGATCTTGCCGGCTACGTGGTCTTGCGCGGCGAGGCGCCTGGTGACACACTTTCCCCTCTGACTCCGGCGCCAATCACCGAGACGTCGTTCACCGACGCGACGGTGCGGCGGGGTCGCACATACGTCTACGAAGTCGTTGCGGTCGACAAGGCGGAGCCTGGCAATCAGAGCCCGCCCTCGAACCGTGTCGAAGAAACGATACGATGAAACGGTTGTACCGAATCGAGCACAATGGCGGCGCGCGTTACGCAGTGGAGTCTGACGGCGCGTTTCGGCTGGTCGAGGGCGATATCTTCGACGGTCCGCTCCACGAGGGTCAGGCGGTGACGTCCTCCAGGTTTCTCAGCCCGGTGGTACCGTCGAAAGTGGTTGCCATCGGGCTGAACTACAAAGACCACGCGTCGGAGATGAACAAGCCGCTCCCGCCAGAGCCGCTCATGTTTCTCAAACCGTCGACCGCGGTTGTCGGACCGGGCGACGCGATTCGCATTCCGCCGAACGCCGGCGAGATACATTACGAAGCGGAGCTCGGCGTGGTCATCGGGAAGCGCGCGTCCCGCGTTCCTGCCGACAAGGCGATGGATTATGTGCTCGGCCTGACGTGCCTCATCGACGTGACGGCGCGCGAGCTGCAGCGGAAAGACGTGCAGTACACCCGCGCGAAAGGGTTCGACACGTTCGCGCCCATCGGACCCTGCGTTGCGATAGGACTCGACCCGGCGTCCCTCGACATCGAAGGATGGCTGAACGGCGAGCGCAAGCAGGCCTCGAATACGAAGCAGTTGATCTTCTCGGTGCCACAGATTGTGGCGTTCGTCTCGAACGTCATGACGCTGCTCCCGGGCGATGTCATCGCCACAGGCACGCCGTCCGGCGTGGGTCCCCTGAAGAGCGGCGATCGGTTTACGGTCAAGATCGAAGGCATCGGGGAGCTGAGCAATCCAGTCAGCGGGTAACACGACGACAAGGGGAGTGACATATGAAGCTGTTTTTGGATACGGGAAACGTCAAGGAAATCGAAACGCTGGCAACCATCGGCATCATCGACGGCGTCACGACCAATCCGTCGTTGATGGCCAAAGAGGCCGGTGACTATCGCAAGACCATGAAGGAGATTTGCCGCATCGTGCAGGGACCGGTCAGCGCCGAAGTGCTCGCGACCGACTTCGAGGGCATGATGCGAGAAGGACGCGACCTCGCCACAATCGACGAGCACATCGTCGTAAAGGTGCCGTTCACGCGTGATGGCGTGCGCGCGTGCAAGACGCTGACGCGCGAGGGCCTCAAGGTCAACGTGACGCTCGTGTTTTCCGCCGCGCAGGCGCTGCTCGCAGCGAAGGCCGGCGCGACGATGGTGAGCCCGTTCGTCGGACGGCTCGACGACGTGGGGCAGACCGGCATGTCGCTCATCCAGGAAATCGTGGAAATCTACCGCAACTATCCGTTCCAGACCGAGGTGCTCGTCGCCAGCACGCGCCACCCGATTCACATCATCGAAGCCGCGAAGATGGGCGCCGACATCTGTACGTGCCCGGCAAAGGTCATCGATCAGCTGTTCAAGCACCCCCTGACCGACATCGGCCTGGCGAACTTCCTCAAGGACTGGGAGAAATCGCAGACCGCGCGGGTCTGATGAGCCGCGAACGGCGCGGGGCGATGGGGCCCCGCAAGTGAGCGGCGAGGAGCGGGGCGGGGGGCCCCCGCGACTGAAGTTAGACGAGCTCGAGCGCCGCGCCGAGCTCGGCGGAGGAGAGGAGCGCCTGCAGCGCCAGCGCGCCGCCGGCAAGCTCACCGCGCGCGAGCGCATCGAGCTGCTCTTCGACCCCGGCACCTTCGAAGAAGTCGACAAGCTCGTCACGCACCGGTGCCTCGATTTCGGGATGGCCGACCAGGTCATCCCGGGCGACGGCGTCATCGCCGGACACGGCCGCATCGACGGCCGGGTCGTCTGTGCTTTCGCCCAGGACTTCACCGTCTTCGGCGGATCTTTGTCGGAAACCAACGCCGCGAAGATCGTCAAGATCATGGACCTCGCGATGAATTTGGGCTGTCCCATCGTAGGTCTCAACGACTCCGGCGGGGCGCGCATTCAGGAAGGTGTGCAGTCGCTGGCCGGCTATGCCGACATCTTTCTCCGGAACACGCTCGCCTCGGGTGTCGTCCCGCAAATCTCGGCCGTGATGGGCCCCTGTGCCGGCGGAGCCGTGTACTCTCCCGCGATCACCGATTTCACATTCATGGTGCGCGGGTCGAGCTACATGTTCGTCACCGGACCCGACGTCATCCGGACGGTTACGCACGAGGAGGTCTCGAAAGAGGATCTCGGCGGAGCGATGACCCACAACGAGAAGAGCGGTGTCGCTCACTTCGCCGTCGATGACGACCGCGCGTGCCTCGCAGCGATTCGCGACCTGCTGAGCTTTCTCCCAGGCAACAACGTCGATGCGCCGCCGCGGATCGAAACGGGCGACCCGGCGACTCGCGAGGACGAGGCACTCGATCGTCTGGTGCCGGCGCTGCCCAATCAGCCGTACGACATGCTCGACCTCATCCACTCGATTGCGGATGAGGGGGCGTTTCTGGAGGTGCATCAGCACTTCGCGCGGAACCTCATCGTCGGGTTCGTGCGCCTGGCAGGGATGCCGGCCGGCATTGTCGCCAATCAGCCGGCGCACCTCGCGGGCGTGCTCGATATCGACGCCTCTGTCAAAGGGGCGCGTTTCGTCCGGTTCTGCGATGCGTTCAACATCCCGTTGATCACCTTCGAAGACGTCCCCGGTTTTTTGCCCGGGACGGCGCAGGAATTCGGCGGGATCATCAGGCACGGCGCCAAGCTGCTATATGCGTTTGCCGAAGCTACTGTTCCGAAGGTGACGGTGATCACGCGGAAGGCGTACGGCGGCGCGTATTGCGTGATGTCGAGCAAGCATCTGCGGACCGACTTCAACTATGCATGGCCAACCGCTGAAGTCGCGGTCATGGGGCCCGAAGGCGCGGTCAACGTGCTGTTCAAGAAAGAGCTCGAGACGGCGAAAGATCCCGCCGCCGAACGCGCGGCCCGCGTCGCCGAGTTCCGCGATAAGTTCGCCAATCCGTTCGTCGTGGCGGCCCGGGGGTTCGTGGACGAGGTCATCCAGCCCAGGACAACGCGGCGAAAACTCGTGCAGGCGCTGCAGACGCTTTCGACCAAACGCGAGAAGAACCCTCCCAAAAAACACGGAAACATCCCGCTCTGAAGCCTGCCCGTAAGTGCTCGGAAATGATAGAATTACAGGCGCGCTGCCACTCGTTCGATCTGTTTGAAAAAGATACTCATCGCTAATCGCGGCGAGATCGCCGTGAGGATTATCCGGACGTGCCGCGACATGGGGCTCGCCACGGTCGCCGTGTACTCCGATTGCGACCGGAACGCGTTACACGTGCGCCTCGCCGATGAGGCATATGCCATCGGTCCCGATCGGGCGTCGGAAAGTTATCTCCGCGTCGATAAGCTGCTAGACGTGGCACGACGCTCTGGCGCTGACGGCGTTCACCCGGGTTATGGCTTCCTCGCGGAGAATCCCGATTTCTCCGATGCATGCGAGCACGCCGGACTGACGTTTATCGGACCAACGCCGGCGGCGATGCGTGCGATGGGGAGCAAAACGGGGGCGCGCGCCGTGGCTATTTCGGCGGGCGTGCCGATCGTGCCGGGTGGAGATGTGCCCGACGGCATCGGCTATCCGATGCTGGTGAAGGCGGTGGCGGGTGGAGGCGGCAAAGGCATGCGCGTCGTGCGCGCGCCGGAGGAACTGGCGCCCGCAACGGCAACGGCCCGGTCGGAGGCGAAGTCTTCCTTTGGCGACGATCGCGTGTATTTCGAGCGGCTGCTCGAGAAGCCACGGCACATCGAAGTGCAGCTGCTCGGCGATCGTCACGGCTCGGTGACGGCTTTCGTCGAGCGCGAGTGCTCGATTCAGCGGCGCCATCAGAAGCTGATCGAGGAGACGCCGTCTGCGGCCGTGAGCCAGGGGCTGCGCGACCGCCTCATGGCGGCAGCCATTGCCATCGGCAGGGCGGCGCGCTACACGAGCGCGGGTACGATCGAATTCCTCGTCAATGGAGACGACTTTTACTTTCTCGAGATGAACACCCGGCTTCAGGTAGAGCATCCCGTCACCGAAGCCGTCACCGGGATCGACTTTGTGAGAGCACAAATAGACATCGCGCGCGGCCTCGAAATGACGGCACACGCTGGCCAGGCGGCGGTTCCGGCCACCGGCCATGCGATCGAAGTGCGTGTTTACGCTGAGAACCCGGCCGAGGGATTCCTTCCATCCCCCGGTGTGATTACTCACCTGTCGGCGCCTGCGGGCCCGGGAATACGCAACGACAGCGGCGCATATGAAGGCTGGGCGGTCCCAACCGCGTACGATCCGCTGGTGTCGAAGGTCATCGCGTGGGCCCCGGATCGGCGTGGAGCTATTTCGCGGATGGTTCGCGCATTGTCTGAGTACGACGTCCGGGGGATCCATACGACGATCGGCTTCTGCCGTGACCTGATCGGATCGCCGGCGTTTGCCGCCGCGGAGTTCGACACGACGTACGTGGACCGGCTGCTGCGGGAGAACGGGAACGGGCGCCGCTCCGACGAGGCGCCTAATGAGAATGTTGAGAATGCCGAGATGGCCGCCATCGCTGCTGCGCTGAAGGCAATGATCGGGCCTGGTGCAACTTTCGATGGCCGCCTGCGAAAATTACACCCGACCCCGTTTTCGGCGTGGGCGCAGCGCGCGCGGATGGAATCGCTGCGGTGAAAGTCGACGTCACCCTGGACGGCCAGCCCTGGAACGTGACACTCGAGCCTGGCGAGCGGTCAGGCGAGCTCGTCGTCACCGTGAAAGACCGGCGGCGTGTCATCGACGTCACGTGGATTGATACCGACACACTCTCGGTGATCGACGGCGGTGTGGTCCGCGACATCCGGATTCATCGCCGCGACGGGCCAGGCGAAATGGGTATCGAGATCGGCAGCCGGGTTTACGAAGCCGCGGTATCGACAGCGAACGAACGAGCGAGGGTGCGCGCCGGCGACGTCGATCTGCACCAGGCGGCATCGACGGGCGTCATCCGCGCGATCAAGGCACCCATGCCGGGTCGGGTCGTCCGCGTGCTGGTGGCTGTCGGCGAGCGGGTGGCGGCGCGGCAGCCGCTCGTGGTCGTCGAAGCGATGAAGATGGAAAATGAGTTGCGTGCTCCCAGAGGAGGAGACGTCGAGGAGATTCACGCGGCGCCGGGGAGCGCCGTCGAGACGGGCGCCGTCCTCATGACGCTGCGTGAACTGTAGGGATTGGGGATTAGGGATTCGAAGTGCCGCTGAGATTCAAACGGTTCGAGCGCGTTCGGGCGCATCTCGCGTTCCGCGTCACCAGGTTTGGCGTCATCGCGTTTGCGATGATCCTCGCCGTGACCATCGTGGCGACGCTGACGATCGATTTGGGCCCTGGTCTGCGCGGTCTCGCGGAACGCGAGGGTTCGAAGCGCGTCGGCCGGACGATGCGAATTGGACGGCTCGGGGTCCGGCTCTTCAACGGCAAATTCGTGATCGAAGATTTCTCGATCGCGGGGCTCGAGCCGACTGACCGTCCTTTCATTACCGCCAAGCGCATCGATGTGTCCCTTGCCTGGGAGGCGATGTTTCGTCGCGAAGTGTTGATCGACTCGATCGTAATGTCGGACTGGCACATGGTCCTCGAGCAGTGGGCCGGCGGCAAACACAGCTTTCCAAAATTCAATATGGGCGGCGGCACAGGTCCGAAGCGATTCGTGACGACGATGCAATACGTGCGCACCCAAGGAGGGACGGTCACCTTCGAGGACCACGGATCGCGATGGGGTGCGGTATCGCGCAACCTCGACGTCGTCGTCCGCAAGGGCGCCAATTATCAGGGTGAAGCGACGTTTCACGGCGGCACGGTCTGGATTCAGGACTACGTGCCGATGGCGATGTCGATGAAGGCGCTGTTTCACGTGGAAGCCGGGAAAGTGAGTTTCGATCGGATGCTCCTGACCACCGACGGCGCCGAATCGAACATCACGGGTGAGGCCGATATTCCGAACTGGCCCGAGATGACCTACAAGGTCAATTCGACGGTGGACTTCAAGCGGATGCGCGAGTTGTTCTTCGCCAAGGACAAATACACGCTCTCCGGTAAGGGCCACTTCACCGGCATCTTTCATCTGTTCAAGGGCGGTCGCGCGTTGACGGGCGATTTCGACAGCGACGTCGCTGGCATGCAGATCGGCGGCCTCGACTACGAGTTCCCGAACTTGAAGGGCAAGCTCGGATGGTTCCCGAACCGGTTCGAGGTGACCGACACGACCACCGATTTCTACGGCGGCGAGGCGTCGCTGAAATATTCAATTCTGTCGGCCGAACGCGCCGGCGAACCGGCGAAGGCCAACTTCGACGCCGACTGGGAGGACGTCGATTTTTCGGCCTACAGCGATTTCCTGCGCCTTCCAGGGTTGCGCCTCGCGGGCCGATGGTCGGGCCGCAATCGCATGGCGTGGCGTCTCGGCCATTTCTCCGAACATGCCGGCGATGGCTACTCCGAAGTGATGCCGCCGGTCGGTGTCGATGTGCTGGCAGGTATCCCGGCGAGTAGGTTCGCGAGCGAGCCCGACGAGGGCGGATTTCATCCCGGCGTGGGACACCTGCCGATCGCAGGGCAGGTGAGCTATCGCTACGACGGAAACGGGGTGGAGTTTTCCGACGGCCGCTTTTCGACGCCGGCGACAGACGTCACCTTCAGCGGCCGCACCGCCTGGGGCGACGCCTCGCGTATTGCGTTCGAGGTGACCAGCGCAGACCTGCAGGAAAGCGACCGCGTGCTCGCGGGCATGATGACGGCATTCGGGGCACCGACCAACCCGATTACGGTCGGGGGAACTGCTGAATTTTCCGGCGTCATGACCGAATCGCTTTCCCGTCCGCGCGTCGAAGGGCACTTCGTCGCCAACGACATGCAGGCCTTTGGGGTCAACTGGGGAAGTGGTGAAGCTGGCCTCGTGATTCAGAATTCATACACCGATGTCACAGCCGGCCGCATGAGCAAAGGCGGAGGGGAAATCGCGGTGAACGGCAGATTTTCGCTGGGGTTTCCGCGCCGCGACAAAGGTGAGGAAATCAACGGACGTATCCGCGTCACCAGGTGGGATGCCGAAGACTTCAAGAACGCCTTTGACATTGACGATTACGACGTAAAGGGGGTCGTCTCGGGCGAATATCACCTCTACGGGCCTTATCAGGGACCGTTCGGCTTCGGGACGCTCACGATCGAGGATGGTTTCGCGTATGGCGAGCCGTTCGAAACCGCATCGGGCTCGCTCCGGTTCGAGGGCAACGGCGTCCGCATCGACAGCATTCAGATGAAGAAGGGCACGGGTGTCGCCGAAGGCGCGGCATTCGTCGGCTGGAATGGCACCTACTCATTCAATGCGACAGGCCGCCTTATCCCGCTGGAGAGTGTGAAGGCGCTGACATATCCGCAAGCGCCTCTCAGCGGCGTTCTCGAATTCAACGCCGATGGCAACGGCACGTTCGAGGAGCCGCGTTACCAGTTCCGCGGGCGCATACGCGACCTCTTCGTCATCGACGAAGGCATCGGCGAGGTGTCCGGACGCCTCGACGTGAAGGGCGAGACCATGACGGTCGAGCTCGAAGCAGCGTCGCCACGGCTTGCGGTATCGGGCACGGGCCGCATCGACCTGACAGACGCGCAGGACGCCGATATCACGCTGCGCTTCAGCGATACGTCGCTCGATCCATATGCGCGCGCATTCGATCCGCGCCTCTCGCCGTTTACCACGGCTGTCGGAACGGGCACCTTGCGCGTGATCGGACCTCTGGCGAATCGCGCACGGCTCATCGTCGATGTGATGTTCGATCAGCTCCAACTGCATACGTTCGATTACACGCTGCGCAACGCGATGCCGATTCGCGTGCTCATGAACGACAACGTTCTCCGAATCGACGACATGCGCTTCGTCGGCGACGGCACCGAGCTCGATTTGACCGGCATCGTCGACATGAATGCGCGGCGTGTCGCGGGCCTTGCCAGGGGCACCGCCAACCTGGGAATCCTGCAGGGGTTTTATCGCAACATTCGCACCTCTGGTACGGCACAGCTGACAGCGCAGGTGAGCGGCTCGATGGATGCGCCGGTCATTCTCGGCCGTGCGACCATCGAGAACGGCCGCCTTCGCTACGTGTCGCTTCCGCACTCGCTCGAACAAGTGAACGGCACGATCCTGTTCGACTCTCGCAACATCAGGCTGGACGGGCTATCCGCCCGCCTGGCCGACGGACAGGTGAGCTTCGACGGCCGCATCGGCCTGGAGGGCTACACGCCCGCGGATCTTGCGCTGACCGCTTCGGGCCGCAGCATGCGCCTGCGCTATCCGGAAGGGGTGCGCTCCGAAGTCGACGCTGACTTGTCGCTTACCGGCCGCGTGACCGCTCCGCTGCTCGCCGGGTCGGTCACCGTCCAGAGCGCCATCTGGACGACGAGGTTTGACACGAGCGGCAATCTGTTCGATTTCGGCGGCGGACAGTCGAACAGCGCAGCGCCCATCGCCGCGGCAGCGCCGTCGGCGAATGGCATGCCGTCGGTGCGGCTCGACGTGCGAGTGATCGCGCCTGGTACGCTCCGCATTGAAAACAACGATGCGACGATCGTCTCGAGCGCGGATTTGACCTTCCGCGGCACCTACGAGCGCCCGATTGTGTTCGGTCGGGCCGAGATCGCGCGCGGCGAGTTCATCTTCGAGGGCCGGCGCTATCTCGTCACCCGCGGTACGGTCGATTTCGCAAATCCGTTGCGGATTGAGCCGGAGTTCGACATCGCCGCTGAAACGCAGGTGCGCGTGCCCGGTCAGACGTACCGCGTGATCCTCAGCGCCTCGGGCACGATGCAGCGGCTCAGGCCGGTGTTCATGTCGGACCCGCCTCTGCCGCCCATCGAGGTCGCCTCGCTGCTGCTCGGCGATGTCGCGACGGGGCAGGATGCGGATCTCCGGGCGCTGCAGCGGCCCGACCTGGCCGAGCAGCAGCTCCTCCAGGCGCGGGTGGCGCGCATGCTGACGAGTCCTATTTCGGGCCAGATTGGCGAAGTGGTGGAGCAGACGTTCGGCGTCGATACGTTCCAGGTAACGCCGCTCTTGTCCGATCCCACGCAGCAGAACCAATCGCTCAGGTTCAATCCGTCCGCCCGCGTCACCATCGGCAAACGCATCTCGAACAGAGCGTATGTGACCTTTTCGCGCAGCATCAGCTCGACGAGCGATCAGATCATCCTGTTCGAATACGACCAAACCGATCGGATCTCGTGGATCCTGACGCGCAACGAAGACGATAGCTATGCGGTAGACATCAGGGTAAGGAAAGAGTTTTGAGGTGGGTTCTCGCGCTCTTCCTCCTTGCGGCGTGGCCGGCTGAAGCCGCCGTCACCGATTACATCGGCAAGACCGTCGTCGAAATCCGCCTGCAGTCGAACGGCCTTCCTCTGCAGGACGCCACCCTCCTCGAGATCATCGAAACGCGCGCCGGCGAGCCGCTGGCGATCGGCGACGTGCGCGAAAGCATGGCGCATCTCTTCGGCCTCGGGGTCTACCAGGACGTGCAGGTGGACGCATCGCTGCGGAACGATGGCGTGGTCCTTGTCTACAATCTGGTGCCTGCCTTCAGGGTTGGCCGCATCGCTTTCGAAGGAACGCTCGGTATCTCCGAGAGCGATCTTCGCCGGATTGTCACGGAGCGCCACGGAACCGCACCGTCCGTTGCCCGTGCCGCCCAAACATCTGAAATCCTGAAACAGACGTATCGCGATCGCGGATATCCGAGGGCAGCGATTTCCGCGCGCCTCGACCCGGGACGCGGATCTTCGAGTGGCACGCTGATGTACACGATTCAAGCCGGGCCGCGTGCTCTCGTCGGCACGATCGAGGTCCAGGGAATGCCGCTCGATCCGGTGCCCGCCGTACTCGACGAGCTCGATCTGCGGACCGGCGACTATTACGACGGCATCGCCCTCGATCAACGGCTCGCGCGGTATGCGGACGAGCTGCGGGCACGTGGCTATTACGAAGCGAGAGCCGTGCAGCTCGCTCGCTACGCGGAAGACGAATCGACCGTGCATCTGGTCGTCAGCGTCGAGCCGGGACCGCGCGTGGAGATTGCGTTCGAGGGAGATCCACTGACCGGCGACGAGCGTGACCGGCTCGTGCCCATCGTGCGCGAGCACTCGGTTGATGAAGATCTGCTCGAAGATTCCAAGTTCGGCATCGAGCGGCATTTTCGCGAGCGGGGATACTGCAACCCGCAGGTGGACTATCGGCGCGATGCGCAGGCCACGCCCGAGGGACAACCGGCGAAAGACAACGTATTGCGCGTCACATTTACCGTCGCGCATGGGCCGCAGTGCGTCGTCGAAAACACTGAGATCGTTTCGAACGCGGCGATTGCCACTCCCGAATTGGCGCTGCTCGTCGTGACCAGAGCCGGTCAGCCGTTCAGCGAGTCGACGCTCGGATCAGACGCCGTGCGGATTCAGGGGTATTACCGGCAGCGCGGTTTCGCCGGCGTCAAGGTGACGACACAGGTGGAGCGCCGGGAGCCGAAGGCGGGAAGCGAAGTTGTCCGTGTCAGATTCGTCATCGCCGAGGGCGTGCAATCCCTCGTGGAGTCCGTCGGCTTCAGCGGAAATGCCGCAGTCGATACGGAAACCCTCCGGAAGGCTGCGACATCCGCGTCAGGACAGCCATATTTCGAGCCGCAGATCGCTGAAGATGCCGACAGAATTGCCCTGATTTATCTGAACCGCGGCTATCCCGAGGCCAGCGTGCAGCCGGTCCCGAAGGGGATGGCGGACGGTTCCAAGGTCGAGCTGACGTTCGTGATTCACGAGGGCCAGCGTGTCCTCATCGACCACGTGCTCATCGTCGGGAACCAGCGCACGTCCCGCGACACGATTCTCCGCGAAGTGCTGCTCAAGAGCGGGCAACCGCTGTCCCAGGAGCAGGAGGACGCGACGCGCACCCGTCTGACCTCGCTGGGTCTGTTCCGCCGCGTCGACATTTCCTACCTCCAGCTGCCCGGCGAGCCGAACCATCGCGACCTCATCATCACGGTCGAAGAGGCGCCGGTGACGACCATCGACTACGGCGGCGGTGTTGAAGGTGGAAGGCGCCTCGTGCGCTCGTCCGCCGGCGGCGAGGCGGTCGAGGAATTTCAGGTGGCGCCGCGGGGGTTCTTCCAGATCAGCCGGCGCAACCTGTTCGGGAAAGACCGATCGATAAACCTCTTCACGCGCGTCAGCTTCAGGCCAAAGGGGATCAGTGACACGCCGCTTGTCGATCCCGGTCTGCCGCTCGGCGATGACGGGGGATATGGATTCAACGAGTATCTCGCCCGCGTCACCTACGGCGAACGGCGCATTCTCGGTACCGATGCCGATGCCACGATCAGCGCCGGCATCGAGCAGGCGGTGCGATCGAGTTTCGACTTCAACCGGCGAGGAGCGAGCGCCACGTTCACACGGCGCCTCAGCCGCACGCTCACTGTCAGCGGCCGCTATGGCATCGATCACACGAAGCTGTTGAACGTCAAGTCGAACTTCGCATCGCAGCCAGAAATCGATCGTTTGTTCCCGCAGGTTCGTCTCTCGAGCGTCTCGGGTTCTCTCATCCGCGATACACGGAACGACCTCGTGGAGCCGAGCGGAGGTACTCTGATCGGGACAGATACCGAGCTCGCGGCCAGGCGCCTCGGTTCTGAAGTCGGGTTTTTCAAGACGTTCGTACAGGGGTTTACGTTCCGGCAGCTTCCGCGGCCGACCGGGACAGTTCTCGCTCTCGGCGCCCGCCTCGGACTTGCGGCAGGCTTTCCCCGGTCAGTCATGCAGGAGGATCAGATTATCGTTGTCGACGATATTCCGGCGAGCGAGCGCTTCTACGCCGGCGGCGACACGACGGTCCGCGGGTTCGCGCTCGATCGCCTCGGGACCCCCGACACCATCGATCGGGACGGGTTCCCGCGCGGGGGCCATGGCGTCGTCATACTGAACGCAGAGGCGCGCGTCCCTGTGCGTGGAGGTCTGGGAGTAGTGGCGTTTATCGACGGGGGCAACGTGTTCCGCACCGTCGAGGCGATCGATCTCGGCGAGTTGCGTGGAGCGGTGGGGTTCGGCGTGCGCTATCGATCGCCGGTTGGACCAATACGTGTAGACCTCGGCATCAAGCTGGATCGACAGACCCTTCCGACAGGCCAGTTGGAACGGCGGACAGCGCTTCACATTTCCCTTGGGCAGGCGTTCTGATGGGTGCCCTTCTGAGAGAGCGGAGCGGAGAGCGAGAGCGGAGAGAAAGGGGAGAGCGCGCGGACGCGGAGAATCGTCATCGCGTGTTTCTCTCTGCTCTTTACTCTCGGCTCTGTCTTGAATGCAGAGATCATCGACCGCGTTCTCGCGATACTGCCCGGGCAGATCGTGACGCTGTCCGACGTAGAGGCGGCGCTGGATTTCGGCCTGGTGGAGCCGCCGTCCGGGGCTGAGCGCATCGCCGGCGGATTGTCTGCACTCGTGGACCGCATGCTGATGCTCAACGAAGTGCGCAGGGTTGTGCCACCGGAGCCGCGTCCTGACGCGATTGACGCGCGAATAGCCCGGATGCGGCAGCGGTTTCGTCGCCGGAGGATTTTTCACGTGCGTTGTCGGCAAGAGGCGTGGACGAAGCCGTGCTGCGGCTTTACGCCGCCGACGATTTGCGGCTTGCGTCATATCTCGACGAGCGGTTTTCGTCCGCCGCTCAGCCTACAGAAGAAGGAGCTCAGAAAAGCGGGTGAGGCGGCGAAGGAGGCCCTCACGTCCGAGCGCCGCGGGGCGTTGATTGGCGCATGGGCGGCCGAACTGCGGCGGCGAGCCGACGTGACGGTCTTGCCGTAGGAGCCACTTTCTACTTTCCACTTTCTACTTTCCACTTTTCACTTCCTACTTTTCACTTCCTACTTTTCACTTCCTACTTCCTACCTACCTTCTACTTGCAAGAAACACGAATATCTCCGCGGCATTGAAGCCGGAGTGGCTGACAACGGGTGCGACGATGCTGCGCCGCTTGAGGTAGACGAATCCCCAGAACGCGCCGAGGATAGCCGTGGTAAGCACCGCATCCCACCCCTGCAGACTGTGCCCCAGGCCGAACGCGGCACTATAGAGAACCAGCCCGACATATGCGCCGCCGAGATGCTGATCGAAGCGGTGGAGGATGAACGCCCGCTGGATCTCCTCGCGCAATCCGCCGGCTATGGTGGCGACTATGGCGAGGATGAACGCCTGGGCGGGCGTCTGGATCAAATCCTGGAGCGGGTTTTCTTTTACGTTGTGGAGCGCAGGAAACAGCACTCGCGCCGCCGACAGTACGGCCACTGCGAGCGCGAACACCGCGACCGTGAGAGCGGCTCCTAGCTTGATCTCGGGTCCAATAGGGAGCCGCCCGAGAAAGATATCAGCCGGACTCTCCCCTCGCCTGCGAAGCAGCCAGAAGATGAGGGCAATCAGCAGAGTTGCGTCGACCAGCAGGAGCGTCGCGATGTACGCAAATGACAGCTGGCCGCCCACCTGGGGCGTAAACCCGGCCAGGGCGAACATGTAGGCCAGCGCAAACTGCGAAGGAATTCCCGAACACAGGAGGATCTCGAGAACCGCGGAAACTCGCGCCGATGCGAGGGCGTGAGGGAACGATTCGGGAGGGAGTGAACCGCTGGAATCCAAACGAAAGATTTTAGCCGGATGGCGAGATAACCAGAAATCCCAGCGGAGTTTAGCGGCCTCTGCTTAAAATGGCAGGCCGGCAGACCCCTGTGTATTGCGTTCGACCTAAAAATCTTCCACAATATATAGTGGTTTTTGCGCTTGACAAGCTATAGAGCGGGGCGCATTATCGACCGCCTGAGCGCGAACAGATAGATCGCGGGACGAATCCCAACGGCCCGCACGGAACTGAGCTACCAGCGAATTCCCCTTGGACGGCAAACGTTCGCTCTGGCCGCGCTTTTCGACAATTTTTGTTGGTTTTCCGGCGCCCCGGGCGGGTAGCAGGAATGCGGAGGGTGAGAATGGAACGAGGCGGAGCTCACGACATCACCGGGATTGAGCAGCCAACCGCGCAAGGCGCTGATAGCCGCGCGCAGGACACACCTGCGGCCGCGGCGAACGCGGCACCGTCGCCGGGGCTGGAATTCCCACGCTTCTTTACGCTCCCGGGTATCGACCCGTTCAATGAGGTCACCTGGGAGCGCCGGTCGGCGGTTATCGGCAACGACCGTGGCGAAGTGGTGTTCGAGCAACGCGACGTCGAAATTCCATCCTTCTGGTCGCAGCAGGCAACCAATATCGTCGTCTCGAAATATTTCCGCGGAACCATCGGGGCGCCCGAGCGCGAGCATAGCGTCAAGCAGTTGATTGGCCGGGTCGTCGACACGATCACTCAGTGGGGCGGCAAGGACAAATATTTCGCGACTGAAGCGGATCTCGAGACGTTCAGCGCCGAGCTGAAGCACCTGCTCGTGTATCAGAAGGCCGCGTTCAACAGCCCCGTGTGGTTCAACTGCGGCTTCGAAAAGGCGCCGCAGTGCTCGGCCTGTTTCATCAATTCCGTGCAGGACACGATGGATTCGATCCTGACTCTGGCGCGGACCGAGGGCATGCTCTTCAAGTTCGGATCGGGCACCGGTTCGAACCTCTCGGCAATTCGCTCGTCCAGGGAGATCCTGGCGGGCGGCGGCACCGCCTCGGGCCCCGTCTCGTTCATGAAGGGGTACGACGCATTCGCCGGCGTCATCAAGTCGGGCGGCAAGACCCGGCGCGCGGCGAAGATGGTGATCCTCAACGCCGAGCATCCGGACATCGTCGAGTTCATCAACTGCAAGGTCGAAGAGGAAAAGAAGGCCTGGGCGCTGATTGACGCAGGCTACGACGGCTCGTTCACGGGTCCCGCATATGCGTCGGTCTTCTTCCAGAACTCGAACAACAGCGTGCGCGTGACCGACGAGTTCATGCGAGCGATTGCCGACGACGGAAACTGGTCGACCAAGTCGGTGACCACCGGCCAGGTGATGGACACGTACAAGGCGCGGGATGTGATGAAGCTGATCGCGGAGGGTACTTACATCTGCGGCGATCCCGGCATGCAGTTCGATACGACCGTCAACGAGTGGCATACGTGCCCGAATACGGGGCGCATCAATGCGTCGAACCCGTGTTCGGAATACATGTTCCTGGACGATTCCGCCTGCAATCTCGCGTCGATCAACCTGATGAAGTTCGTGCGGCCCGACGGCGAGTTCGACGTGGTCGGCTACCGAGCCGCCTGCCGCACGCTGATCACAGCGCAGGAAATCCTCGTCGACAATTCGAGCTATCCGACGCCGGCGATTGCCAAGAACAGCCATGCGTATCGGCCGCTCGGCCTGGGCTACGCCAATCTCGGCGCGCTGCTCATGTCGCGCGGTCTGCCCTACGACAGCGACGGTGGCCGCGACTATGCTGCGGCGCTCACCGCAATCATGACTGGCGAGGCCTACGCGCAGTCGGCGCGTGTCGCCCGCGATCAGGGTGGCCCGTTTGCGGGGTACGAGGTCAATCGAGAGCCGTTCCTGCGCGTCATGCGGAAGCATCGCGACGCGGTGAAGGGGATCAATCAGAAGAACGTGCCGGCCGAGTTGTTCACCGCCGCACGGCAGACCTGGGACGAGGCGGTGCGCCTGGGTGAGTTGTACGGCTACCGGAACGCACAGGCCACCGTGCTCGCGCCGACGGGCACCATCGGCTTCATGATGGATTGCGACACCACGGGGGTGGAGCCCGATATCGCGCTCGTCAAATACAAGAAGCTCGTCGGCGGCGGGTTGATGAAAATCGTCAATCAGACCGTGCCGATGGCCCTGGCAAAGCTCGGCTACAGCGAGCCGCAGATCAAGGCGATTGTCGAATACATCGACAACAACGAGACGATCGAAGGGGCGCCGGAACTGAAAGACGAGCATCTCCCGGTGTTCGATTGCGCGTTCAAGGCACGCAAAGGGGAGCGGTCGATTCACTATCTCGGCCATATCCGCATGATGGGCGCGACCCAGCCGTTCATCTCGGGCGCCATCTCGAAGACGGTGAACGTGCCCAAGGAAGCAACGGTCGACGACATCATGGAGGCGTACATCGAGTCGTGGCGTCTCGGCGCGAAGGCCGTGTCGATCTACCGCGATGGCAGCAAGCGCACGCAGCCGCTGAACACGTCGAAGGACAAGACCCAGGCCGAGGTCGAAAAAGTGGTCGCCAGCATGGGCCAGCCCGTGCGGCGCAGGCTGCCGGACGAACGGCAGTCGATCACCCACAAGTTCGACATCGCCGGGCACGAGGGGTACATCACCGTGGGCCTGTTCGAAGACGGGCAGCCAGGTGAACTGTTCCTCGTGATGGCGAAGGAAGGCTCCACGATTTCCGGGTTTGCGGACGCGTTCGCGCAGGCGATTTCCTACGCGCTGCAGTATGGCGTTCCGCTGCAGGTGCTCGTGGACAAGTTCAGCCACGCGCGTTTCGAGCCGTCGGGCATCACGAAAAATCCCGATGTCCGCTTCGCGAAATCGATCGTGGATTACATCTTCCGGTGGCTGGCGACGAAATTCCTCTCGAACGACGCGCAGTTCCACGCGGGCGTGAACAACCGGGAGGAGCGCCGCAACGACGAGCGGCCGGTGCCCGAGCCCGCGAAACCGGCCAAGACCGCGGTATCGGCGACGGCGTATGCGGGTGCGGCGATGCAGAACCAGGAGGACGCGCCGCCGTGCAGCATGTGCGGGTCGATCATGGTGCGCAGCGGCAGCTGCTATAAGTGCGCAAACTGCGGCACGACGAGCGGCTGCGCCTAGAACTCAAGTCTCACCGCAGAGACGCGGAGACGCAGAGAACACGTGTTCTTTAGGACGGGGGCCGGCGCGAAAGCGTCGGCCCTTTCAATGTACGTAGTGTCCGGCTTTAGCCGGACTGACTCGGTAACAAACCTCCTGAGCCGCGTTCCGTCGTCGAACGCTAGCGTCCCACCAGCGCACACTTTCCCACAATTCAACGCTCTCAGAGCCAGACTGAGGTGGAACGCCGTTTGATAGGCTTCCCTAGATAATCTAAGGAAGTGCCAGCTACCAGCTACCGGCTACCGGCTACTGGCTACTGGCTAACAAAATGGGCATCCGACAAATCGACCTGTTGCAAGGCACTCTCGACCTGCTGATTCTCAAAAGCCTCAGCACCGGCGCGAACCACGGATACGGAATCGCCACGCGCATTCATCAGCTTTCAGACGACGTGCTGAAGGTGGAGGAGGGCTCGCTCTATCCGGCGCTCTACCGGATGGAAGAGCAGGGGCTCATCGATTCCGACTGGGCTCTCACCGAGAACAACCGCAAGGCGAAGTTCTACAGGCTGACCCGGAAAGGGCGCAACGCCGCGCAGGCCGAAGTCGATGGCTGGCTGCGGCTGTCGAGCGCGGTCACGAAAGTTCTTCGCGCTATCGAACAGGGTGCATAGATGAGATTCAGGTGGCCGTTCCACTCGCAGAAGCGTGATGACGAGATGACCGCGGAGATGGCATTTCACCTCGAGTCCAAGGCGCGCGAGCTCGTTGAAGCAGGCATGAGCGAGGCGGACGCGCGGCTCGAGGCCCGGCGCCGCTTTGGAAACGTTCTCAAGCACAAAGAAGCGGGGCACGAGATTCGCGCGGGCCGCCTTGTCGAGGACGTTGCCCGCGACGTGCGTCACATGGGGCGAGGCTTGCGCCGGAGCCCGGGCTTTTCGCTCGCCGTCGTCTTGACGCTTGCCCTTGGCATCGGCGCCAACACGACGATCTTTTCCGTGGTCGATCAAGTGCTGCTGCGGCCTTTGCCGTATCCGCGGGGCGACCAACTGGTGATCGTGTACGAGCGCCAGTCACCAAGTGAAAACAGTGTGTCGCCCGCGAACTGGCTGGACTGGCAGCGCGACAGCCGCACGCTCCAGGGATTCGCCGTGTGGATGCAACGGTCAGACATCCTGACTGGCGCTGGGGAGGCGACCCTGATAAGGGTGCAGGCCGTGTCACACGAATTTTTCCCGGTGCTGGGGGTGGCGCCGGCCTTCGGCCGGGCGCTCACCGCGGACGATGACCGGCCCAATGCGCAGCTTGTGGGCATTATCACCCACCGGCTCTGGGAGAACCGATTCGGAGGCGATCCGGGGGTTATCGGGCGAGTCATCGAGCTCGACGATCGGCCCACGCAGATCGTCGGCATCATGCCCCCGGGCTTTCGCTTCATCTACCAGGACACTGATGTGTGGGTACCGGCTCAACTCGATCGCACGCGGCAGTGGCGGGAGACCGATGACGGGCGCTTCATCAACGTCGTCGGGCGGTTGAAGGCAGGTACGAACCTCGACACGGCGCGTGCGGACATGGACGCCATCGGCCGTCGCCTGGCGGGCTTGCACGACTTCAACAGGAACACGTCGGTCACGCTCGTGCCGTTGCGCGAGATCCTGACGGGCACCGTGGAGACCTCGCTGCTGATCCTCTACCTGGCGGTGGGCGTATTGCTCGCAATCGCCTGTTTCAACATCGCCAACCTGCTCATCGCGCGCGCGGCGTCGCGCCGGCAGGAATTCGCCGTTCGCACGTCACTCGGCGCAGGCCGCGCCACTATCGTCCGGCAGCTTCTCGTCGAAAGCCTGATGTTGGCCCTGGCTGGCGGCGCCTTGGGCATCGCGCTGGCGCAGTGGAGCCTCGACGCGCTGCTCGCGTTGGCGCCGAGAAACCTGCTCGGCGTACCCGAACTGCGGATCGATACGCGTGTGCTGATCTATGTAGCCGGACTCTCAGTGCTGACGGGCCTCGCCGCCGGCCTTGTTCCGTCTTTCCTCGTCGCCCGCCGCTCGATCGTCAGTTCGCTCAGCGCAAACAACTCGCGCGTCACGCACTCGCCGCGCATCCGTCAGGCACTGGTGGCGGCCCAGGTGGCGATGACTGTCGTTCTGCTGTGCGGCGCCGGCCTGCTGGTGCGCACGGTCGTTGCGCTGAATAACGTCAGTCACGGGTTCGAGCAACATGGCCTGGTGACGATGAGGCTGGTGATCTCACCGACGCGATATCCGGAAGAGCGAGCGACCGCATTTTTTCGCGACGCGCTCGACGCCATTCGCGAGCTGCCCGGCGTCGAGTCTGCCGCCGCCGCCACGAGCCTGCCGGTTGTCGGAAGCCCGAGAGCGGGAACCTCATTTCATGTTCAAGGAACTGCCGTCGTCCCCCGGTCGCAGATGCCAGGGGCGACGATCCGCGTGGTCACGCCGGATTACTTCCGCACGCTGAAGATACCCGTGGTACGCGGGCGTGAGTTTGCGAAGGCAGATGAGGCAAATCCGGCGGCCGGATTTGTCGTGAACGAGGCGTTCGTAAAAGCGCGCCTCGCAGGATTGGACCCGCTGCGCCAGTCGCTCATGGTCCGCATGCAGGACGAAAATCCATACGCCCCGATCATCGGTGTGGTGGGCGATGTGAGCGAACGCTCCGTGAAAGGGGAAGCTCGGCCGACGATCTATTACAACCATCGGCAGTTGACCGACGCCGGAATGACACTGTTCATCCGATCGAACCACCCTGTCGCAGCCGCCGGGGCGGCTGTGGACGTCATTCGGCGTCTCGATCGGAATGCATCCGTTACCGACATTCGCACTTTCGACGAGGCACTTGCGGAACGTCTCACGCAGGAGCGGCTCAGTGCATTGGTGTCCGGCGTGTTTGCGCTCAGTGGCTTGGTGCTGGCCGCGCTCGGTTTGTATGCGCTGCTCGCATTTCTGGTGACGGAACAGACGCGCGAGATCGGCCTGCGAATTGCGCTCGGGGCGGAGAGCGCAGCGCTCACATGGTCTGTCGTAAAAAACGGGCTGGGTCTCGTCGGGATCGGCGCGGCCGCGGGCGTCGCGCTGTCCCTGGTCGTGCTCCCGTCGTTCGGAACTCTACTGTTTGGCGTGAGCCCGAACGACATCGCGACGTACGCAGTCGTGCTGACCTTGCTCGCCGCTGTCGCAGGGCTGGCGTCCTACGTGCCTGCGCGGCGCGCGGCGAAGGTAGAGCCGCTAACGGCATTGCGCCAGGACTAGCCGGCCAGGCTACCAGCTACTGGCTACTGGCTACTGGCTAGCTATATACTCCGCGGCCATGAAGCGCACCATCTGGTTACTGGCCGGCGTCGTGGCGATTGTTGCCGTCGTTTACTCGGAGATGCCGGGCGCGCAGGCGCCGGTGCCCGATCCTGCGGATCTCGCCGAAGGGATGCGGCTCTACCAGCAGAAGGGGGACTGCCGCGCGTGCCATGGATGGGCGGCCGACGGCGTCAAGAGCGACAACCAGATGCCCGACGGCCCGAGCCTGCGCGAGAAGAAGTACACGCGCGAGCTGCTGGTGCTCACGATTAAATGCGGCCGGCCCAACACGCAGATGCCGGCGTTCGACAAGTTTGCCTATACCGATGGGCGCTGCTTCATGATGACCGCCGCAGACCTGGCGAAACACCCCACCCGCATGCCAGATCCGCCGGCCACGCTGCAGCCGCGGGAGATCGAGCTGCTCGCCGATTTTCTGATGGCGAAAGTCGTCGGCAAAGGGCCGCTGGATTATGCGAAGTGCGTCGAGTTCTGGGGCAGCGACGTCGCCGCGTGCAAGGACCTGAAAAAATAGATTCCACCGCAGAGAACGCGGAAACGCAGAGAATCCTTGAAGTACATTCTCTGCGTCTTCTGCGCCCTCTGCGGTTTGAAGGTCCTTAGTTCAGCGCAAACACGAACAGGTAGCTCGAATCTTCGAGCTTGTCGAATTTCACCGGATGCAGATGCCTTCCGCCTGCCTGTACGGCGAGGTATTGCTTCGGTCCGATTGAATACGTCACCGGCGCGCCCTTCAGAGGCGTGCCGACGTTGAACCGCCACAACTCCTCGAGCGTTTCGTCGTTATACGCCACGACCCAGCCGTCCTGCAGCGCGGTGAACACCACGCCGCCGGCGGTTGACAGCGTGCCGGATCGAATCTCGATGTCGGTCACCGCCTTCGCCATCACCTTGTGATTGACGGTGTCGTACGCCGTGATCGATCCGTAATAGAGATCGCTCGTATACGTGCGCTTCGTGGTGTTCTTGTCGTCGATGCCGCCGTCCGGCGAGAGAAAAGCAACGGTGTGGCCGTTCTGTGAATAGCAGCCCTCGGTCCCCACGCCATACGCGATCTTCTTCACGGGGTTGTACGACGTCGGCTGATGCGCAATGCCCCCATGCCACGTCGGGCACGTGCGCTTCATCGAGTCGCCGCGCAGCGCGCGCGCCTCGGGGTTGTAGATCTGCACGTCGAGCTTCGGGTTGTATTCAACGGGCTTGCCTGTCTCCGGATCGAGGCCCTTGGTCCAGTTGACGTCGTTCAGATACTGGCTGCCCTTGATGAACCGGCCGTTCGTCCGATCGATGGAGTAGTAGAACCCGTTGCGGCCGAAATGTCCGACGACTTTCCGGTTCACCTTGTCGAGCACCGTGTCGTACAGCATGTGCACGCCGACTTCGTCGTAGTCCCACGAGTCGTTCGGCGTGTACTGGAAGTACCACGCGAGCTTGCCGGTATCGATGTTCAGCGCGACGACGGCGTTGGTGTAGAGGTTGTCGCCGGGACGCGCCTGAGGATCGTAGGCGGGCACTGGATTGCCGGTTCCCCAGATCGTGAGCCTGGTCGCCGGATCATACGAGCCTGTCTGCCAGATCCCACCGCCGCCTGTTTTCCATGCGTTGTTCTTGTCCTTCCAGGTTTCGCTGCCGGGATCGCCTGGCTTGGGCACGACATACCAGCGCCATTGCTCGTTGCCCGTCCGCGCGTCGAGTGCCGCGATCCATCCCCGCGTCTTGCCGTCACCCGCGCCGTTCACGATGATCACCTTGCCTTCGGCGGTAATCGGCGCGGTGAAGAACTTTTCACGGCTGCCGAACTCGTTGGCCACGGCGACTTTCTTGTCCCACACGATTTCGCCGTTCGTGCGGTTGACGCCTATTACGCGGCCGTCGGGCAGATTGGCGATGACGAGGTCCTCCCATAATGCGATGCCGCGCGAGCGCGAAATGTTCCCCTCGTGCGCCACTCCTGGATCGGTCACCCACACCAGTTCGCCCTTCTGCGGATTGCGGGCGTCGATCTTGTAGAGCGTTCCCCACCCATCGCTCGTATACATGAACCCGTTGTCGATGAGGGGATTGAGCTCGCTTTCCGGGCCGTTTTGTCCAACGTCCTGCATGCCCCCGAGCGCAAGCGCCCACATCATCCGCAGGTCTTTCACGTTTTCGCGGTTGATCTGCGACAGCTTCGAATACCTCGTCGAGGCATAGTCGCCGTTCATCATGAGCCAGTTCTGCGGCTCGTTCTGAGCATTCGCGAGGCGGTCCTTGTTGACCGTCATCGAATATTGGCCAACGAGTGTGGCTGCCGTGACCACCGCAATGCCGGCGGTGAGTGCGGCACGGAACCCCGAGTATCCTCGCGCTTCAGGTCGCATCGCGTCTCCTTGGGATTGGGTTGAGCAGGAATACTACGGCCGCTTCGGATCCCTTGCAACAAAGAACGGGATCGCAGGACGACGCCGATGCCGCGGGCGAGTGTCTTCAGTACGAGCGCTGACCGCCACGGCCATGGGAGGCACTAAGTTTATGCTATTCACACCAGTGGAAGGAGGCTCGTGCAGCCTGCTCGAAAGATCACCTGGACGCTTTTCGTCGCGCAGGCGCTGAGCTCGACCGGGTTTCTCGCGTCCGCGACGATCACGCCCATCGTCGGTGCCGATCTCAGCGGCAGACCCGAGTGGGCAGGTGTCCCTTCGGCCGTGTATCAGCTGGGAGTGGCAGCCGCCTCGCTGTTTCTGGGATACGGCATGGATCGCTTCGGCCGTCGGCGGGCGCTCGTCATGGGTTTGACAATCGGCGTCGCCGGCGCGGCGATCGCCGGATGGGCGATTCTCGCGGGCACGTTTGCCGGATTTCTGATTGGCCTCGCCCTGATGGGGCCGGCGAACGCCGCCAGCGCGCTGTCACGTTTCGTTGCGGCAGAGGTGCACCCGCCGGAGCAGCGCGGACGAGCGATCGCGAACGTCGTCATCGGCGGTACGGCGGGTACTGTGCTCTGGCCGCTGTTGTCGGTCACCCTTGGCCCGCGGCTAGTCCGGCTGAATCTGAGCGATCTCCTCTGGCCGTTTCTCGTCAGCGTCGTGCTGCTCGCGCTGACGGCCGCGGTGATCTTCGTGTTTCTGCGGCCGGACCCCCGCGATATCGCGCGTGCGATCGCCGGGGAGGCGCCCGAAGCCGCTTCCGTGACTCGCGGAGATTCCGTGCGGGTTGCGCACATACTTCGCCGTCCGGGCGCTCTTGTTGCCATCTGGTCGATGGTCTGCGCCCACGCCGTCATGATCATGGTGATGGTCATCACAGCGCTGCACATGAGAAATCACCAGCACGGCGTGACCGCCATCTCCCTCACCACTTCGCTGCACGTGCTCGGGATGTTCGGATTTTCGATCGTGTCGGGGCGGCTGGCCGACAGGATCGGGCGTGTGCCGCTCATCACCTGCGGAGCTGGCGTGTTGATCCTGGCATGCCTGGTGGCGCCGCTCTCGCCGGCGTTCGTACCGATCACGGCCGGCCTGTTCCTTCTCGGGCTGGGATGGAACTTCTGTTTCGTGGGCGGCTCGTCGCTGCTCGCCGATCAGCTGTCGCCAGACGAGCGAGCGCGCACGCAGGGATTCAACGATCTTCTGATGGGACTCGTGGCGGCGACAGGAAGCTTTCTCAGCGGCCACGTGTTCGCCTCCGTCGGCTACCAGGTAATGGGGGCGATCGCGGCGGCGTTGGCGCTGACGCCGGTGGCGCTGGCCGTCTGGTGGCAACACACGCGGAGAACCGAACGCGCCGCGCTTACTTAGGCGGCACAGCCGGCGGAGTGCTGTAGATCGTCGACGTGTCCACGGCGAATTTCCGGTAGCCCGAAAACTCGGAGATGCCGCGCAGCCGCAGCCGCCTGACGAGGAACATCCGGCCGCTCGCGGTCCAGCTGACCTTTCCGGGCAGCCACGTCTCGTTGTTCACCTTGCGGCGTTCGTAACTCGCAACCGTACCCTTGTGGACGCGTGCCAGCAGGCCGAGGCCGAAGGAAAAATCTTCAATCGCTTCTGCTTCGACGCGGACCAGTTCGTAATCGGTTTCGCTCACCCATGCGCGCGCCTTGAACTTGCGCATGATCTTGCCATCGTCGGTCCGGGGCTGAACGTTCGCTCGAGGCACCAGCGTGGCAAGAATTGTGTCGTGTCCGTCGATTTTCTCGCGGCCGACCAGACGGATGTCGTAAATCCGGAAGAGATCGTCGGTTGCCGCCTCATAGCGGCGGTGGGCATTGTTCTGATCGCGTTCCGCCTTCTGCCGCCGGGACGGTGATGCCTGGTCCTTGACGTATTCCTCGACATCTTCCTGACGGTTCCGATCCTGCGCGGCGAGCTTGTCGGCCGCGACACCTTTGCCGTTCTCTTCGATGAGCCGGCGATACCGGGGCTCTCCCGGCAGACCCGGATACACCTCGAACACCTTCACCGATTCACTCGTCACACGTCCGCTGCCGTCTACTTTCTGTTCAGTCCGCCGCTCGATGAACATGTACCCGCTCTGGCGCTCTTCGTCAGTGGCGAGACGTTTTCTGACCTGAGCGGAGAAGGTGGCGTAGTCGGGGAGCGGGCGTTCCTGCGCCGCAGCGGTTGTGGCGAGGGCCAGCGCAAGGATGAACAATCGCATGGGACTAGGCAGCAGGGGCCCTTTCAAACTGCAACCGCGTCCGGAACTCGCGCCTGAGCAGCGTCAGGTTCACCGTGAGTTGAAGCATCGTTGCCGCCACGAACAGATACCAGATCCAGCGCAGCTCGAATCCGGGAAGACGCGCCAGGAGGAGAAGTGGCACGACGACCACTAACGTCCGCATGAACGACGCGATGAGCGGCGGGATTGTGTTTCCCATCGCCTGGAACATGCTGCCGTTGACGAATACGATCCCTGACGCGACCAGACTCCATGACGCAATCCGCAGATATTCGGCGCCGCTGGCGATCACCGCGGGATCCGACGAGAAGAATCCGATCATCCCCTCCTCGGCGACATGACACGCGATGGTAAGCAGCGCCATCGCCGCCGCGGCCATTACTGACGCTTGTCGAAACGTCTCACGCACGCGGTGTGCCTTGCGTGCACCAAAGTTTTGTCCTGCAACCGGCGCCACGGCGAAGCCGAGGGCGACGATGGGCATGAAGCCGCCTTGAATAATGCGCTGGCCAATGCCGAAGCCCGCCTGCGCAGCGGCCCCAAACGGCCGGCTGACGGTGTACACGATGAACAGGTACACGGCGATGAGCGCGAACTCCACGCCCGCTGGGAGCCCGATCTTGAGCATGTCTCCCCAGAGCCGTGTGTCGGGCTTGAAGTGCGCGTGGAATCTCAGCTTCGCCGACGAAGGGACGAAAAAGAGCCCCAACCAGACGGTGCCAACCACGATGGCGATGAGCGACGCGAGTCCCGCCCCCCAACGCCCATCGGCCGGCTCGAAATCCAGCCGAACATGAGAGTAGGCGCGAGCAGGACATTCAGAATGACGGTAGCGGTCTGCGCAATCATCCCGGGCTTGAAGTTGCCAGTGCCGCGAAGCGCGGCACCCATCACGACCATCGGGAATTGAAGGGCCATGGCCGGCGCGTACCAATACAAATAATCGTTCGCGGCCTGAGCGCTGGCGAGATCGGGACTCAGCGCATTCACGTATGCGCTGCGCAGCGCGGTGATGATTACGAGGAAAACGACGCCGATGATGCCTGCCAGCATGACCGACTGATTCAGCACCATTTGCGCGCGAGCCAGATCTTTGCGGCCGGAGGCGTGAGATATGACTGTTGTGGTGCCGACGGCAAGCATTTGTGTGACGGCGAGGACGATGAACGTCAGGTTTCCGGCAATGCCGACTCCGACGATCGCTTCTTTGCCGAGCCGTCCTACGAAGTACAGATCGACGAAGAAATAGAGGGTTTGGAACACCATCGTGACGAGCATGAAGCTGCCGGTCTTCACAAGATGGCGCGAGATTGATCCTGTGGTGAGGTCTTCCACCTCGAGATCCTATCAGACGCAGCGCAGTGTAAGATGCGTAGATGCGGCGCGAGACGGTCACGATCGGCCGAAAGATCATCAGCTATCTCATCGTCGAGCCTTCGGGCCCCGCCGTTCGCCAGCAGCCGGCGCGGACCGTCGTGTTTTTGCACGCCTTTCCTTTGCACGCGGAAATGTGGAACGTGACGCTGGGCGCCGTCCCCGAGGGGTGGCGCGCAATTGCGCCGGACCTCCGCGGACTCGGACACACGCCGCTGCCTGAGTCGGACCACCATCGCATGAACGATTTCGCAGGTGATGTCATCGACTTGCTCGACCGCCTGGAAATTCACCCGCGCCGCTGTCGTGGGGTGCTCGTTGGGTGGTTACGTCCTGTTCGAGATGCTCAATAGCGCGCCGAACTACGTCGGCGCTATCGGGCTCGTTTCCACCCGGCCCGGGGCCGACAACGAAGAAGGACGCACCAATCGCGACAAGATGATCGATCTGGTCGATCGCGAGGGCGTCGAGGCGGTCGCCTCGCAGATGGTTCCCAAACTCCTCGGCAAAACGACGCAGAGCGAACGTCCGGATCAGCCACAGCAGGTGGGGAATCTCGTCAAGAGCAACACCGCGGCTGGAGTGAAGACCGCGGTCAGGGCGATGAAAGACCGGCGCGATTCCACGCCGCTGCTCGCCAGAATCGACGTGCCCACGCTGATCGTGCACGGCACGGAAGACGCGCTTATTCCGCCTGCCGAAGCCGAGAGCATGCATCGCAATATCAGACATTCGCAGCTCGAGCTCATATCGATGTCCGGACACCTTCCAAATCTGGAGCGGCCCGCGTCGTTCGACGGCGTGTTGTGGCAGTTCCTCAACAAGTTATGAAGACCATCATTGCGGTTATCGCGGCAGCTGCCCTGTGTGCCGTCGCACATACGCTGAAGGCGCAGAATTATGAACCGTCGCCAGATCTCGAGGCGGTTCACGTGCCATTCGACGAGGTGCTCGATACGCACGTGCGGGACGGGCTTGTGTACTACCGGGCGTTGCAGGGCGAGCGCGGGCGTCTCAGCCGCTACATCGCGTCGCTCGACGCACCGACTGTCACATCGGCGTATGCGAAGTGGCCCGACGATCAGAAGAAGGCGTTCTGGCTCAATGCCTACAACGCGCTCGTGCTGAACACGGTCGTCAACAACTATCCGATTCAGGGACGGTCGCAGATGTATCCGCCGAACAGCATCAGGCAGATTCCTGGCGCGTTCGAAAAAACCGCGCACCGCGTTGCCGGCCAGAGCCTGACGCTCGACCAGATGGAAAACACGGTGCTCGCTGGATTCAAGGACCCGCGTGTCTATCTCGCTCTCGGCCGCGGGGCTGTCGGCAGCGGACGGCTGCGCAGCGAAGCTTTCAGCGGGAAAGCCGTCAACCGTCAGCTCGACGAGACGCGAAAGCAGTTCGCCACGACACCGCGGTGGGTGAAGATCGAGGCGATTGCCGGAAAGGTGAGCATCAGCCCGATCGTCAGCTGGCGGTCGGCCGCATTCATCGAGGAATACGCGGACGATTCGTTCGACCTGCCCAAGCGAGAGCCCATCGAGCGCGCGGTGATCGGCTTTCTGCGCCCATACCTGCTCAACGCCGAAGAGGCGTTCATCACGAAAAACACGTTTCAGCTCGCCTACGAGGCCTTCGACTGGCGCCTGAACGACCTCACTGGAGGGAGGCCTGACTAGCCAGCCTGGGTCAGACGCTGTGCTCTGCGTCTCATGAGAAGTGATCCGGCACATCGACAATGAATCTCCAACTATCGGGAAAGGCTGCAATCGTCACAGGCTCGAGCAGGGGATTGGGCCGCGCGATCGCGGCGTCGCTTGCGGCTGAGGGCTGCCGATTGTGTCTCTGCGCCCGTGGCGGCGATGCGCTCGACGCCGCGGCTGCAGAGCTGCGGGCAAGCACGGATGTGGTCGCCGTTGCTGCTGATTTATCCACCAGCGACGGGGCGGTCAAAGTCGTCGGCGCAGCAATCGAAGCGTTCGGCGGAATCGACATCCTGGTGAACAACGTCGCCACCGCCAAAGGCGCCGATATCGTGGCCACGACGGATGCCGAATGGCAGGAGGCTTTCGATCAGACTCTCTACCCGGCAGTGCGCATGTCGCGACTCGTCGTGCCGCACATGCGCGCCCGTGGCGCCGGTTCGATCGTGATGATCGCGTCGATCTGGGGGCGCGAGTCCGGCGGACGCATGGTCTACAACGCGGTGAAAGCCGCAGAAATCAGCCTGGCAAAGGCGATGGCCCAACAGCTCGCGAAAGACGGCATTCGCGTCAACAGCGTTGCCCCAGGGTCGATCCTTTTTCCGGGAGGCTCCTGGGAGAAGCGCCAACAAGCGGACCCGGCGGGCATCGCGGAGTTCGTACGCGCCGAGCTCCCGTTCGGCCGCTTCGGCCGCGCCGAAGAAGTCGGCGACGTCGTCGCGTTTCTCGCATCGCCGAGAGCCAGCTGGATAAGCGGGGCATCGATTACGATCGATGGATGCCAGTCCCGCTCGCAGATCTGACATGCGGATACTGGTGACCGGCGGGGCGGGCTACATCGGAAGCACGATGTCCGACGTGCTCGTCGAAGGCGGCCACGACGTGACCGTCTTCGACAACCTCTCGCGCGGCCACCTCGACGCCATTCCACCCGGCGCAACGCTGGTCCAGGGCGATCTCACCGATACGCCGCTCGTGCTCGACACGTTGAAAACCCGGCGGATCGACGCCGTGATTCACATGGCCGGCGACGCGCTGGTCGCCGAGTCGATGGTGAATCCCGGCCGTTACTACCGGAACAACCTGATCGCTGGAATCAGCCTGCTTCAGGCGATGTGCGACGCGGACGTCCGGACCATCGTGTTCTCGTCCACGTGTGCCGTCTACGGCGTTCCCGAGCGCACGCCGCTCGAAGAGGCGATGCCGACGCGTCCGATCAACCCGTACGGAGAGTCGAAGCTTGCCTTCGAGCGCGCGCTGAGGTGGTTTCACACGGCGCATGCGCTCAAGGTCGTCTCGCTCCGGTACTTCAACGCGGCAGGGGCCGGGCGCCGGTCAGGAGAGCGCCACGAACCGGAAACCCATCTGATTCCGCTCGTCCTCGACGCCGCGGCTGGCTCGCGCGCCAACATCGCCATCTACGGCGACGACTACCCGACGCGCGATGGCACGTGCGTTCGCGACTACATTCACGTGCTCGATCTCGCCGACGCGCATCTGCTGGCGATCGATTTTCTCGAACGAAACGAGCCGCGGATGGAAATTTACAACCTGGGATGCGGAGGCGACGGGCACACGATTCGCGAGGTGATCGCGTGCGCGGAACAGGTGACGGGGAAACGGATACCGACGGTGCTGGGTCCGAGACGGCCCGGCGATCCGCCGGTTCTCGTGGCTTCGTCGGTCAAAGCCCGCCGCGAGTTGGGCTGGAAGCCCACTCGCGACCGGCTCGAGATGATTATTGAGTCAGCGTGGAAATGGCGGATTACGCGGTAGCCGACTGCTTGCCTTTGCCCGCTGCGGTCTTTGCCGGCGCCTTCTTGCGGCTGGCGACGGTCTGAGCCCCGAACTTCTTCGTAAAGCGCTCGACGCGGCCTTCCGTGTCGATCAGCTTCTGCCGACCCGTGAAGAACGGATGGCAGTTGGCGCAGATTTCCAGGTGCAGCTCCTTCTTGGTGGACCGGGTCTTCCAGGTCGCACCGCAGGCGCACCGCGCCTCTACCTCGTGGTAATTCGGATGAATGCCTTCCTTCACGGTCTAGCTCCCTTCAAGGAAACTTTGATTATAACAGCCTTCGGCGCGCCCAGAGAAGGCCGTTCCACTGCCCGTTCGTGTAAGTGACCTCGAATCCGCGGTTTATGAGCCAGTTGCCCAGGCGTTCATGGCTTACGGGATGACATGAGTGCGATCCCAGCGGTGGGCGCGCAGCGCATCCCGCAAACGCGGCGGCAGAGGCGTGTCGTCGCTCGCGGCGATGTTCCGCTCCACGTGAGTGGTCTTGCGCATGCCCGGGATGACCGTCGAAACCGTCGGCTCCGCCAGAATGAATCGCAGCGCGAGTTCGGGCAGGTCCATGCCGGCTGGAATCAGCGGGTCGAGACGCCCCACTCGCTCCAGGGTTTCGGCGAGATTGGCCGGAGTGAAGTAGATGTTCCGCCAGTCTCCCTCGGGCCAGCGGCTGTCTTTCGACAACGTTCCCGTCAGGCTGCCTTCGTCGAACGGCACGCGGGCGATGACGGCGACGTCGAGCTCGCGGCAGGCGGGGAAGAGCTCGTCTTCGGGATTCTGATCGAAGATGTTGTAGACCACCTGCACCGCATCGACGAGCCCGGTGCGCAACGCTTTGATCACATTGGCGGGTTCCCACCGGTTCACGCTGATGCCGAACGCCGTGACGAGCTTCTGCCGCTTCAGCTCCTGCGCCGCGCGCTGCCAACCTTCGTCCTGCACCCACGCGTCGTTCCACACATGAAGCTGCTGGAGGTCGAGTGTGCTCGCGCCGAGATTCGCGAGGCTTTTTTCGGTCATCTCGAGGATGTATTCGTACGGGAAGACGTCGGCGATCGGCGTGTCCGCGCGTCCGGGCCACTTCAGGTTTTTCGGCGGGACTTTCGTGGCGGCGTACAGCTTCCTGCCGGCATGCCGCTTCAGCGCGTCGCCGAGCAGCTTCTCGCTGTGGCCCATGCCGTAGGTGTACGCGGTGTCGAAGAAGTTGCATCCGCGCTCGACGGCGCGATCGATCGATCGGCTCGACTCGTTGTCATCCGAGCCGGTCCACCCGCCCATGCCCCACATGCCGTAGCCGATTTCCGAAACCTGCCAGCCGAGCCGGCCAAACCGACGGTGATTCATCGCGACATCCTAGATCTAAAACCTGAAATCTATAATCTTCCCGACCATTGACGAATCTGTTTCACGATTTCGTCGAAGCCAGTGCCTTTCATGACGGATTCGGGCAGCACGCGCACACCCAGCCGCTTTTCGAGCGTCCTCACTGTCGTCGCTTGCTCCGACTGCTTGAGCTTGTCCATTTTCGTGGCGACGACCGCCAACGGCAGCTGCGTGCGCATGAGCCATTCGAAGGCAGCCGCGTCTTGCGGAAGATCCGGGTGCCGCGCGTCGATCAGGTGAAACACCCCGGCGATGCGGCGGCCTGAATCGGGCGCGGGATCGAAATATTGCCGCGTCAGCACTTCGAATTCTTCGACGGAGTCCTGACCGCCGCGGGCGTACCCATAACCCGGCAGGTCGACGAGATACAGCGACTGAGGATTAGGGACGGGGTACTGGAGCTTGTAGAAATTCGCGAGCCGGGTTTTGCCGGGCGCAGCGCTGGTCCGTGCGATTTTCAGCTTCGTCAGGGCATTGATGAGACTGGACTTCCCGACGTTGGACCGCCCAACCATCGCCACTTCCGGCAGGCCGGTTCGGGGAAAATCCGCCGCTGACGCGGCCGAAAGGATGAACTGAGCCTGCATTTACAAGATTGGCAGATGGACAGATTGGAAGATTGATCTACCAATCTGCGAATCCGCCAATCTGCCAATTGTGCGTCAGTGAGTAATGCGCTCGTCCGTGTCCACCTCAACCTCAGGTGACGCTACCTCGGGAGGCAGCGCCGCCGGAAGGGGACCGGAGATCGCGATCTTCAGCACCTCGTCCATCGAGCTCACCAGATACATGTTGAGCGTGTCGAGGACGTTCTTTGGAATATCCGCGAGGTCTTTCTCGTTGTCTTTCGGCAGAATGATGGTCTTGATGCCGGCGCGATGCGCCGCGAGCACCTTCTCTTTGACGCCGCCGATCGGAAGCACTTTGCCGCGCAGCGTGATTTCACCGGTCATGGCGACGTCGGTGCGTGTCGGCACGCGGGCCAATGCCGATACCAGCGCCGTGGCCAGAGTGATACCGGCGGACGGACCGTCCTTCGGAATTGCGCCTTCCGGCACGTGGATATGCACGTCCGTCTTCTTGTTGAAATCGCGCGCGATCCCGAACTCATCGGCTCTCGAGCGCACCCAGCTCATCGCCGCCTGCGCCGACTCCTGCATGACGTCGCCGAGTTTTCCGGTGAGCGTCAGGTGGCCGCGGCCCGGCATCAAGGTGGCTTCCGTCACCAGAATCTCGCCGCCGACTTCGGTCCACGCCAGCCCGGTCGCGACCCCGATCTCTTCCTTCTCTTCGGCGACCGTCGGACGAAACCGCGGCACGCCCAGATATTCGGTGACTTTCTCCGACGTGATGTTCGCCTGGAACGTCTTGCCTTCGACGACGACTTTGCGCGCCACCTTGCGGGTGATCGAGCTCAGCTCGCGCTCGAGATTCCGGACGCCCGCTTCGCGCGTATACCGCTGAATGACCGTGCGAATCGCCTCGTCCTGGAACTCGATGTTGGTCGCGTCGAGGCCGCTGCCTTCGATCGCCTTCGGCGCGAGAAAGCGCTTGGCGATTTCCAGCTTCTCCGCTTCGGTGTAGCCGGCGAGCTGCAGCACTTCCATTCGGTCGCGCAGCGCCTGCGGAATCGTGTGCAGCACGTTCGCGGTGCAGATGAACATGACCGACGAGAGGTCGTATTCGACGTCGAGGTAGTGATCGAGGAACGTGTGGTTCTGTTCCGGGTCGAGCACCTCGAGCAGCGCCGCCGACGGGTCGCCGCGGAAGTCCATCGACATCTTGTCGACTTCGTCGAGCAGGAAGACCGGGTTCATCGTGCCGGCCTTTTTCATCATCTGGATGACCTGGCCGGGGAACGCGCCGATGTAGGTGCGGCGGTGGCCGCGGATTTCCGCTTCGTCGCGCACGCCGCCGAGCGACAGCCGCACGAACTTGCGGTTCATCGCTTTCGCGATCGACTTGGCGAGCGAGGTCTTGCCGACTCCGGGAGGTCCGGACAGCGTGAGAATCGTCGCCTTCGGCTTCTTCACGAGCGCGCGGACGGCGAGGAACTCGAGGATGCGATCCTTGATCTTCTCCAGGCCGTAGTGATCGGCGTGCAGGATCTCTTCGGCGCGCTTCAAATCGCGGCTCTCGCGTGACTTCTTGTACCAGGGCACCGCGATGAGCCAGTCGAGGTAGTTGCGCGACACGGTCGCCTCGGCCGACATCGGGGGCATGGCCTCCAGGCGCTTGAGCTCCTGAACGGCCTTCTCCTCGACGTCTTTCGGCATCCGGGACTGTTCGATCTTCTTCTTCAGGTCGTCGATTTCGTTCCCCTTGTCGTCCTTGCGGCCCAGTTCCTTCTGGATCGCCTTCATTTTCTCGTTGAGGTAGTACTCCTTCTGCGCCTTCTCCATCTGCTTCTTCACGCGAGACTGGATGCGGCGATCCACCTGGAGCTTGTCCACCTCGATCTCGAGGATCCCGGCGATGCGGTTGAGACGCTCGACCGGCGAGACGATCTCGAGCAGGTTCTGCTTCTCGTCCACGCCCACGAGCAGGTGAGCGGCAATCGTGTCGGCGAGCCGGCCCGGATCATCGACGCGCACGGCGGCGATCATGGCGTCATAGTGCAGATTGTTCGAGAGCTTCACATACTGCTCGAACAGCGACACCACCCGGGTCATCGTTTCTTCGATATCGGCCGGCATTTCCTTCTGCCGCGGCAATACCTTGACGACGACGCGGAAAAATCCCTTGTCTTCTTTCCACTCCACCGCCCGGGCGCGCTCGACGCCTTCGACCAGCACCTTGATGTTGCCGTCGGGCAGCTTCAGGCTCTGCACGACGTTGGCCACGCAGCCCATGGTGTAGATGTCGTCCGGCCTCGGATCGTCGGTCGACGCGTCGTGCTGCGCCGCGAGGAAGATGCGCTTGTCCTTGCCGAGCGCATGTTCGAGCGCGCGCGTGGAAGACGGCCGTCCAATCACGAACGGCATCATCATGTGCGGGAAGACGACGACGTCGCGAAGCGGGACGATCGGGAGGGTTTCGTAGACTTCCAATGGATCTCCTTGAGATCTTTAGATCTAGAGATCGCTGAATCTAAAGTTATCCGGCTTTTTCAACCAGGGTAATCGGCTTGTCCCTCGCCTCGACGACCTCTCGCGTAATGACGCACTCGCGCACCTTCTTCTGGTTCGGCAGCGAATACATGAGGTCGAGCATCAGGTCTTCGATGATCATGCGGAGGCCGCGCGCGCCGATCTTGCGCTCCAGCGCCGATTCCGCGATGGCTTCGAGCGCGTCGTCCGCGAAGCGGAGCTTCACGTTTTCGTACTCGAACAGTCTCTGATATTGACGCGTAATCGCGTTGCGGGGTTGCGTCAGGATCTGCATCAGCGCCGCCTTGTCGAGCTCGTGCAGCGTGCCGACCACCGGCAGGCGCCCGACGAACTCGGGGATCAGGCCGTATTTGATGAGATCCTGGGGCTCGACGCGCTCCAGCGTCGACCCGAGATCGCGGTTGCGGTGCGATTTGACGTCGGCCTTGAAGCCGAGCGTCTTCTTGCCGGCGCGCCGCTCGATGATCTTCTCGAGTCCGACGAAGGCGCCGCCGCAGATAAAGAGGATGTTCGTCGTGTCGATCTGGAAGAACTCCTGGTGCGGATGCTTGCGCCCGCCCTGGGGCGGCACGTTGGCCACCGTGCCCTCGAGAATCTTCAGCAGCGCCTGCTGCACCCCTTCGCCCGAGACGTCGCGGGTGATCGAGGGGTTCTCGTCCTTCCGGCAGATCTTGTCGACTTCGTCGATATAGATGATGCCCTGCTGGCACTTCTCGATATCGCCGCCGGCGGCCTGCAACAGCTTGAGAATGATGTTCTCGACGTCTTCGCCGACGTAGCCCGCCTCGGTCAGCGTCGTGGCGTCGACGATCGTGAAGGGGACCGACAGCAGCTTGGCCAGCGTCTGGGCGAGCAGCGTCTTGCCGGTGCCGGTCGGGCCGATCAGCATGATGTTCGACTTGGTCAGCTCGACATCGTTCCGGCTGCGCGGCTGCTTCTGGATTTCGATGCGCTTGTAGTGGTTGTACACCGCCACCGCAAGCTTCTTCTTGGTCTGCTCCTGGCCGACGACGTACTCATCGAGGAACTTCTTGATTTCCTGCGGTACGGGCAGCGACGAGCGGACGCTCCGGTTGTCGAACCGGTTGTCGTCGGCGATGATGTCGTTGCACACCTCGACGCACTCGTCGCAGATGAAGACCGTCGGTCCCGCGATGAGCTTGCGGACGTCGTTCTGGTCTTTGTTGCAGAACGAACACCGCAAGACTTCGTTTTCGCCTTTTGCTTTGACCATAATGTGGGTTAGGCCCGTTTCCGGATTACATCGTCAATGATACCGTATTCCTTGCCCTGATCGGCGCTCATGATGTAGTCCCGTTCGGTGTCGTCCATAATCCGCTTCACAGGCTGTCCGGTGTGGTGGACGAGAATTTCGTTCAGCCGCTCGCGCATCCGGAGAATCTCCCGTGCCGCGATGTCGATGTCGGTCGCCTGACCTCCGAGACCCGACATCAGCGGTTGGTGGATCACGATACGGGAATTCGGTAGCGACAGCCGCTTGCCTTTCGCCCCCGCCGAAAGCAAGACTGCCGCCATCGACGCCGCCTGGCCGATGCACAGCGTCTGCACGTCCGGCCGCACGAACTGCATCGTGTCGTAAATCGCGAGCCCTGCGGTGATCGATCCCCCGGGGCTGTTGATGTAGAGCGTGATGTCCTTGTCCGGATCTTCGGCCTCGAGAAAGAGCATCTGCGCGATCACCAGGTTCGCGACCGTGTCATCGATCGGCGTCCCGATGAAGATGATGCTGTCTTTCAGCAGCCGCGAAAAGATGTCGTACGCCCGCTCCCCGCGGTTGGTTTGTTCGACGACCATCGGGACAAGCTGCATGCGCATGTCGGACATAGAAGGGGCACCCCGCCTTTAAGAAGATATCGGCACTAGTCGCGAACGACTTGAGCCTGGGACAGAACGTAATCCATGGTCTTTTCGCGGCGAAGTCCCGCCGCCAGGCGCGACAGCGCGCCGTCTTTCTCGAGGCGCGCGCGCACCGCCGCCGGCGTCAGCCCGCTGCGCTCCGCGTACTGCGCCACGTCTTTCTCGATGTCCTCGTCCGACACGGTCACGTTCTCGCGTCTCGAGATCTCGTCGAGTACCGAGCGCGCTCTTCACCGATTCGCGGCTGGCGTCGCGCTGGCTGTCGCGGAACTGGTCCCAGTCGATGTTGGCGCGCCGGGGATCGATATTCTGATCCATGAGGCGGCGCGCGAACTCCTCGGTGCGCCGGTCGAGCTCGCGCTCGACGAGCGAGTCGGGAAGGTCCACCGTGACACGCCCGGCCAGCTCCTTCATGAGCGCGCCACGCAGATTTCTGTCGGCTTCGCTCTCCGCTTCCCTGTGGAGATCCTGCTCGATGCGGTCGCGTAGCGCCTGCAGCGTCTCGAACTCGCCGACGTCCTTGGCGAACTCATCATCCAGCTCGGGCAGCGCCCGCTTCCGGAGGTCTTTCACGTTCACCGCGTAGTCCACGCTGGTGCCGGCCATTTCTTTCACCGCGTAGTCGTCCGGGTAATGGATGGTGAAGCTCTTCTGCGCGCCTGCCGACAGACCCAGAAGGTGTTCGTCGAACCCCGGCGGGTTCGCCTTGCCTCCGATTTCGACCACGACGTCGTGATGATGGTCGGCCTTGTCCCCCGCGGCTATCGGTTTGCGCTCGATGTCGAGCGTGACCGTGTCGCCGGTTTCGGCGCCTCGGCCTTCGACCGGTTCGTAACGCGCCGCGCGGGTGCGCAGCTGGTCCAGAGTCTTCTCGACCGCGCCCTCTTCGAGCGTCACCGCGGGCCGGGTCAGCGAAATGGTGTTCAACGGGCCCGGCTCGATGGGAGGGAGCGTCTCGAAGGTCGCCGTGAACGTCAGGGCCTGGCCTTCGTCGAGGCTCACATCTTTGACGTCGGGCGTATCGACCGGCTCCAGCCCGCGCTCGCGCAACGCCTCGTCGATGGCGCGCGGGATGAGATCGTGGGCCACATCGTGAAGGATCTGTTCGCGGAAGCGTTTCTTGATGAGCGTCGGCGGCACCTTTCCCTGTCTGAAGCCGGGAATGCGCGCCTGCCTGCTATAGCTCCGTGCCACGCGATCGATCTGAGCGTCGACGATGTCGCTCGGAATTTCGACGGCGACGCTCTTCTTCGTTTCGGTGAGATCGGCGAATTCGGTTTTCACTACTGGATTATACCGTGCGGAGGGGCGCCATCGCGGCAGCAGACGTCCATCGTGCGCATCGATCGGTGAAGAAATGATTTGCGAAAGGGGGGAGTCGAACCCCCAAGGCCTTTCGGCCACCGGATCCTAAGTCCGGCGCGTCTGCCAGTTCCGCCACTTTCGCACGGTTGGGGCCGATAACGTTGATAGGCTACACCGTTCGATGCGTCACGACCACCACTCGTCACCTTCGACTTCTGCTGCCTCGATCAAGTGCAGTTTCGAAAAGCGCACACGCGCGCGAGATCGTGACAGCGCGAATTTTCTGCGATAATCTTCAAAACCCCGAATGGGACGCGCCGTCAGGGTGTTCGCACCTGCCACTGTAGCCAATCTTGGGCCAGGATTTGATGTCCTGGGCCTGGCCCTCTCGAGTCCCGGCGATCTCATCGAAGCCGAGCTCACGCCCGATGGTGGTGTGGAGATCGTCGAGATCACCGGAGATGGCGGCATCCTGAGCCGCGATTCGGAGAAGAACGTAGCCGCAGTGGCCGCCGCGGCTGTGCTGCGGCACGCACAGTCATCGCACGGCCTCCGGATGCGTTTGCACAAACGGATGCCGCTGGCCAGCGGCCTCGGCAGCTCCGGCGCCAGCAGCGCGGCGGGAGCATTCGTGGCCAATGAGCTCCTGGGCCGGCCGTTGCCGGTAGGCGATGTCGTGTTGTGCGCGATGGAAGGGGAGCGGCCGGCGTCGGGGACGCCACACGCGGACAACGTAGCCCCGAGCGTAATGGGCGGGATCGTGCTGGTACGCAGTTACGAGCCGTTTGAAGTTGTCGCGCTTCCCGTCCCGGATACGCTCCATATCAGCGTCGTGCATCCGCAGTGCGAAGTCTCCACCGCGGAGGCGCGGAAGCTCGTCAACGGCCGCAAGTTCGCGTTGGATGAGATCGTCCCGAACCTGGGCAATATCGCCGGGTTCGTGGCGGCCCTGGCGTCGGGCGATCTTGGACTGCTCGGACGCAGCATCAATGACCGGCTCGTCGAGCCGCTGCGCGCGCGCCTGATTCCAGGGTTCGACGCGGTCAAACAGGCCGCGCTCGATGCCGGAGCCCTGGGCTGTTCGATAGCGGGTTCAGGTCCATCGGTGTTTGCTTTGGTCGGTAATGCCGACGCCGCCCAGGCAGTCGGCGCCGCAATGCAGGCAGCGTTTCGCTCGAGCGCGGGGCTGAACAGCACTCTCTATGCGGGGAAGGTGGCCTCGCAGGGTGCGCGCGTGGTATGAGCCGACCCTGGGTGATCAGCCCGTATCCGCTGCCGACGGAGCCGGCGAAGAAGTGACATAATGGGCTTTCCGGCTCCGCACGTTTCTCAGGCCGGTTTCTGCAGGACATGGCAGCAGTAGACGACCCCAAGACGCTTGGAAGGACCCGCCTCTCGTTCGCGAGCGAGGCCGACATCGACGAATTCGTCTCGACACTCGACAAATTCGAGCGCGGCGAGTTGACGCCCGACCAGTGGCGGTTATTTCGCCTCGTCCGAGGCACATACGGCCAGCGGCAGCCTGGCGACGTGCAGATGCTGCGCATCAAGATTCCGCAGGGGGTGCTGACCGCGCCCCAGCTCGACGCGCTCGCCGACGTCGGCGAGAAGTTCTCGCGCGGTTTCGGGCACATCACGACGCGCCAGAACATCCAGTTCCATTTCGTGAAGCTTCACGACGTCGAGACAGCGATGCGCATGCTGGCCGAGGCCGGCATGACGACGCGTGAAGCCTGCGGCAACTCCGTACGCAACATCACATGCTGCCCGCAGGCAGGTGTGTCGCCGACCGAGTTGTTCGACGTCACTCCATACTCCGAGGCGATGACGCGATATCTGCTGCGGCACCCACTCAGCTCGTCGCTGCCGCGCAAGTTCAAGATCGCGTTCGAAGGCTGCACCGACGAAGATCACGCGCTGCTCGGCATGCACGATCTCGGGTATCGCGCGGCCATCAAGGACGGCAGGCGCGGGTTCCGCGTGGTCGTCGGCGGAGGCACGTCGATCATGGTCAAGTCGGCGGAGCCGGTACACGAGTTCGTGCCGGCATCTGAGATCTTCGACGTCGCCGAAGCCGTCATCCGCGTGTTCCACGAGTTCGGGGACTACAAGCACAAACAGGCGAATCGCCTGAAGTTCCTCATCAAGAAGCTCGGGTGGGACGGCTTCCTCGCCGAATACCGCCGGAAGCTATCCGAGTTCCAGAGCCAGGGCGGTGCCCGGCTGCCGTTCGATCCCGAAAATCCGCCTGTCGAATCCGCTCCCGCATGGCGGCAGGTAGACTCGCCGCCGATTCTCGAGACCGTGTCGCGAGCCACGAGCTCCCAGGTGACGGGACCGGGAATCGTTCCTCAGGTGCGGCCGATGCTGCCGACGATGAACGGCGATTACTCCCATTGGCTCGGCACCAACGTGCGCAAGCAGAGGCAGAGCGGCTACTTCTTCGTCACCGCGACGATTACGCTCGGCGACTTCACGAGCCAGCAGATGCGGATCCTCGGCGATCTCGCCAACGCCTACGCGGACGGCGCCATACGCATCACCGCCGAGCAGGATCTCGTCTTCCGCTGGGTCGCGGCCGACGCGGTTCCGGAGCTTTACAGGCAGCTCTCGGCCGCCGGTATGGGGCTTCCCGACGCGGGAACGATTGCCGATGTGACGAGCTGCCCCGGCGCGGAGTCGTGCAAGCTCGCCGTCACGCAATCGCGCGGACTCGGCAAATTCCTCGGCGACCATCTGCGGGAGCATCCGGAGCTCATCGACAAGGCCCCTGACCTGCAAATCAAGATCAGCGGGTGCCCGAACGGCTGCGGCCGCCACCACATCGCAGGCCTCGGTTTTCAGGGGAGTGTGCGGAAAGTCGGGGGCAAGGCCGTGCCGCAATATTTCGTGATGGTGGGCGGCGGACCCGAGGGCGATGGTGTCCGGTTTGCCCGCCTTGCGTCCAAGGTGCCGGCCCGCCGGATGAACGTGGTGCTCGAGCGCTTGCTCGATTTGTATCTCCGGGACCGAAACTCCGGCGAGTCCGCGACCGCATTTTTCGGCCGGGTCGATGTCGCCGTGGTGAAGAGCCTTCTTGCAGACCTCGAGCAGATGTCAGCGGCCAGCACCGAGCCGGACGACTTCGTCGATCTGGCCGAAACAGCCCAGTTCAATCCGGAAATCCAGGAAGGGGAATGCAGCGCCTGATCCGGAATCCCTGATTCCTCAGCCTTCATTCCTGTAGTATTCCCAAAACAGATACTTCGGATATATAAATTGTATTTTACTTATGACTGGGTGTACCCGATAACTATCACTTCTTTATGGATCGCGAACCGGGTTGCCCTTCCCCGCAGGGACTCTATGACCCCGCACACGAAAAAGACGCGTGCGGCGTTGGCTTCGTCGTGCACGTCAAGGGGGTGCGCTCGCATTCCATCGTCAAGCAGGCACTTCAGCTCCTCGTCAATCTGCTCCATCGCGGCGCCTGTGGCTGCGAAGTAAACACCGGCGACGGCGCCGGCATCCTCATCCAGATGCCGGACAAGTTTCTCCGCAAGGAGGCGCGGAACTTCGGGATCACGCTGCCCGCGGCCGGCGATTACGGCGCCGGGTGTGTCTTTCTGCCGCGGGATTCGTCGGCCAGAGCCACGATCCAGGCGCTGATCGACGAGATCATCGACGAGGAAGGGCAGACGCTGCTCGGATGGCGCGATCTGCCGACCGACAATCGCCTGGTCGGCGCATCGGCTGTCGCCGTCGAGCCGTATTTCAAGCAAATCTTCGTTGGGAAGGGGTCAGACCCCCTTTTACGGAAAACGTAAAAAGGGGTCTGACCCCGTTGCTGCGTTCGAGCGGAAGCTGTACGTCATTCGCAAGCGCATCGAGCACGCGGTCGACAAGCTGCCGATCTCGATGGCCGACAAGAAATATTTCTACATCCCGAGCCTCTCGGCGAACACGCTCATCTACAAGGGCATGCTCATCGCCGATCAGATCGAGACGATGTTCCCCGATCTGACGAATCCGGATGTGGAGTCAGCGCTGGCGCTGGTGCACCAGCGCTTCAGCACCAATACCTTTCCGTCGTGGCCGCTTGCGCATCCATACCGGTACGCCGCGCACAACGGCGAGATCAACACGCTCCGCGGCAACATCAACTGGATGCACGCGCGCGAGGCGATGTGCGAGTCCGATCTGCTCGGCGCCGACCTCCAGAAGATCCTGCCGATTATCCGCGAGGGCGGCAGCGATACGGCGACCTTCGACAACGTCCTCGAATTTCTCGTGATGACGGGCCGGTCGCTCCCGCACGCGGTGCTGATGATGATTCCCGAGCCCTGGGCCGGCCACGAATCGATGCCGGCCGAGCGCAAGGCGTTCTACGAGTATCACGCGACGATGATGGAGCCGTGGGACGGCCCGGCGTCGATCGCGTTCACCGACGGCAGGGTGATTGGCGCCGTGCTCGATCGCAACGGCCTCCGCCCGTCCAGGTACTACGTGACCAAAGACGACCTCGTCGTGATGGCGTCCGAGGTAGGGGTGCTCGACATCCCCGACGAGAACATCCTCTTGAAGGAACGGCTGCATCCGGGCCGCATCTTCCTCATCGATACCGAGCAGGGACGCATCATCGCCGACGAGGAGATCAAGAAGTCGCTTGCCACCGCACAGCCGTATGCGCAGTGGCTCGCCGACAACATGATCACGCTCGAAGAGCTCAAGCCGGCGCCGCTGCTGCCGCTGCCCGATCACTACACGATGCTGAACCGGCAGCGCACGTTCGGCTACACCCAGGAAGATCTCAGGATTCTGATCGCGCCGATGGCGCAGAACGGCGAAGAAGCGATCGGTTCCATGGGCACCGACACCTCGCTCGCCGTGTTGTCGGACCGGCCGCGGCTGCTCTACGACTACTTCAGCCAGCTGTTCGCCCAGGTCACCAACCCGCCGCTCGACGCCATCCGTGAGGAGCTGGTGACGTCGATGGGTTCGACGATCGGTCCGGAAGCGAACCTGTTGAAGCCCGGTCAGGAAGCGTGCCGTCAGATCAAGGTCGCCTCGGCCATCGTCAATAACGAGGAACTGGCGAAGCTGCGCCACATCGGCGAGCGCGGTTTCAAGTCCATCACCCTGCCGATGCTGTTCGACGCCGACTCGGGTGGCGACGGGCTCGCCAGGGCCCTCGAAGATCTCGAGCGGCGCACCAGCGTAGCGGTCGAAGAGGGATACACCATCATCATCCTGTCGGACCGCGGCGTGAACATGAAGCTCGCGCCCATTCCGAGTCTCCTGGCGACCGCCGGCGTGCACCATCATCTCGTCCGTGAAGGGCTCCGCAATCGCGCCGCGCTGGTCGTTGAAACCGGCGACGCGCGCGAAGTGCATCATCTTGCCCTCCTCATCGGCTATGGCGCCGGCGCGGTGAACCCCTACCTCGCGTTCGAGACGATCGACGACATGATCCGCAGCGGGATGCTAAGCGACCCCAGCGCGGCTGCCGCGCCGGGGGCCCCCGCGCCGGGCCTGAACCACGAGAAGGCGGTCAAGAACTACATCAAGGCGCTGAACAAGGGCGTGCTCAAGGTGATGTCGAAGATGGGCATCTCCACGCTGCAGAGTTATCGCGGCGCGCAGATTTTCGAGGCCGTGGGCCTCGAAAAGGACTTCATCGATCGCTACTTCACCTGGACGGCGTCGCGGATCGGCGGCGTGGGCATCGACGCCATTGCCGAAGAGGTCCGGAAGCGGCACGAGCTGGCGTTCCCTGAGCGCCCGGTGGCCGATCGCGATCTCGACGAAGGCGGCGAATATCAGTGGCGGCGCGACGGCGAATATCACCTCTTCAATCCCGAGACCGTGTACAAGCTCCAGCACGCGACGCGCAGCGGTCAATACAGCATCTATAAGGAGTACACGCGCGCGGTCAACGACCAGACGCGAAACCGCGCAACCCTGCGCGGCCTGTTCGAGTTGAAGCTGGCGGCGAAGCCGATCCCGATTGAACAGGTCGAACCGGTCGAGTCGATTCTGAAGCGGTTCGCGACGGGTGCGATGTCGTACGGATCGATCAGCCAGGAAGCGCACGAGACGCTCGCGATCGCGATGAACCGTCTCGGCGGCAAGTCGAACACGGGCGAGGGTGGAGAAGATCCGGCGCGCTATGTGCCCGACGCCAACGGCGATTCGCGTCGCAGCGCCATCAAACAGGTGGCGTCGGCGCGGTTCGGGGTGACGAGCGAATACCTGGTAAATGCCGACGATCTGCAGATCAAGATGGCGCAGGGTGCGAAGCCGGGAGAGGGCGGACAGCTTCCCGGCCACAAGGTGTATCCGTGGATCGCGAAAGTGCGTTTTGCCACGCCTGGCGTCGGGCTGATTTCGCCGCCACCGCATCACGACATTTATTCGATCGAAGATCTCGCGCAGCTGATCTACGACTTGAAAAACGCCAACCCGCGCGCCCGCGTGCACGTGAAGCTCGTCGCTGAAGTGGGCGTGGGCACCGTCGCCGCCGGCGTTGCGAAAGCACACTCGGACGTGGTGCTCATTTCGGGCCACGACGGCGGCACCGGCGCGTCGCCGCTGACGAGCCTCAAACATGCCGGCGTGCCATGGGAGCTCGGGCTGGCGGAAACGCAGCAAGTGCTCGTGCTCAACAACCTGCGCGACCGCATCGTCGTGCAGGTGGACGGCCAGATGAAGACCGGCCGTGACGTGGTCATCGGCGCGCTGCTCGGTGCCGAGGAGTTCGGGTTCGCCACTGCACCGCTCGTAGTGCTGGGCTGCGTGATGATGCGCGTGTGCCATCTGAACACGTGCCCGGTCGGCGTGGCGACGCAGGATCCGGAATTGCGCAAACGGTTCGCGGGTCAGCCCGAATTCGTCGAGACCTTCTTCCGCTTCGTCGCCGAAGACGTGCGCGAGCTGATGGCCCAACTCGGCTTCAAGTCGATGGACGACATGATCGGGCGAGTGGACAAGATCGACGTGACGAAAGCCGTCGATCACTGGAAAGCCGCGGGCGTCGATCTGTCGCAGATTCTGTACAAGCCGGTCGTGGCGCCGACCGTGGCGCAGCGGTGCGTGCGCGGCCAGGATCACGGGCTCGACAAGGCGCTCGACAACGAGCTGATTCGACGCTGTCAGGATGCGCTGCTGCGGCGGAAGCCGGTCGAGTTCAGCATACCGATCCGCAATGTGAACCGCACCGTCGGCACCATTCTCGGGTCCGAGGTCACCCGCGCGTTCGGTGCGGCGGGGTTGCCCGACGGCACGATCAAGATCCATTTCAGCGGCTCGGCCGGCCAGAGCTTCGGCGCATTCGTCCCGAAGGGGATGACGCTCACGCTCGAAGGGGACGCCAACGATTACGTCGGCAAAGGGCTCTCGGGCGGCACGATCGCGGTGTTTCCGTCATCGAGATCGACGTTCGTCCCCGAAGAAAACATCATCGTCGGCAACGTCACGCTGTATGGCGCGACGAGCGGCGAGGTCTACCTGCGCGGTGTCGCCGGCGAACGGTTTGCCGTCCGGAACAGCGGCGCGCGGGCTGTCGTCGAAGGCGTGGGCGACCATGGCTGCGAATACATGACGGGAGGGCGGGTCGTCGTGCTGGGCAGGACGGGCCGCAATTTCGCTGCAGGGATGAGCGGCGGCATCGCCTACGTGCTCGATCAAAACGAGACGTTTGCGGGGCGCTGCAACAAGGGGATGGTCGATCTCGATCCGCTCGCGGAAGAGGACTGGACGATTCTGCGCGAGATGATCGCACGGCACATCATGTTTACCGGCAGCGCGTATGCGAAGAAGATCCTCGCCGTGCTCGCCGATCAGCCGTTCGTCAAGGTCATGCCGCGCGACTACAAACGCGTGCTGGCGGCCGAGGCACGCGCGCGCGCCGAACACCGCGAGCCTGACTTCGCCGAACTGGTCGGCTCGGTTTGATGATTTTGACGCAGAGGCGCAGAGGCGCAGAGCTTCGAAGGAAAAATCCGCCCTTTGCGTCTTTGCGTCTTTGCGTCTCTGCGTCGAATTGAACTGAAATGGGGAAACCTACAGGTTTTATCGAAATCCATCGCAAGAAGCAGACGACGCGTCCCGTCGCCGAGAGGCTGAAGGACTGGAACGAAGTCTACCTGCCGTATCCGCAGGAAGAGCTCCAGAAGCAGGGCGCGCGTTGCATGGACTGCGGCATCCCGTTCTGCCATCAGGGATGTCCCCTCGGCAATCTGATTCCCGACTGGAACGACCTGGTCTATCGCAATCGCTGGGAGCCGGCCATCGAGCGGCTGCACGCGACCAACAACTTTCCCGAGTTCACCGGACGTCTGTGTCCTGCCCCGTGTGAGGGTTCCTGCGTGCTCGGCATCAACGACGATCCGGTCACGATCAAGTCGATCGAAGTCGCGATCGTCGAGAGGGCCTTCGAGAACGGATGGGTCACGCCGCAGCCGCCCCTGGTGCGAACGGGCAAGAAGGTCGCCGTGGTGGGATCGGGCCCCGCCGGTCTCGCGGCGGCAGAGCAGCTGAATCGCGCCGGTCACTTCGTGACCGTGTTTGAAAAGTCGGATCGAATCGGGGGGCTGATGCGCTACGGCATTCCCGAATTCAAGATGGAGAAGAAGGTTCTGAACCGGCGGCTCGACCTCATGGAACAGGAGGGGGTGACGTTCCGCGCGGGCGTCAATGTCGGTGTCGACGTCACTCTGGATCAGATGAAATCGGAGTTCGACGCGGTCGTGCTCGCTGGCGGAGCAGGATGGCCGCGCGATCTTCAGGTGCCGGGGCGGGAGCTCAAAGGCATTCATTACGCGATGGAATATCTCACGCTGTCGAATAAACGCGTCGAGGGGGATCCGATTCGCGATGGCGACTTCATCACCGCCGAGGGCAAGCGCGTGGTGATCATCGGCGGCGGCGATACCGGCGCCGACTGTCTCGGCACGGTGCACCGCCAGGGTGCCTTGTCCGTGCACCAATTCGAGCTCCTTCCCAGGCCGCCCGACACCCGTGCCGCCGAAAATCCGTGGCCACAGTGGCCGAACGTATTCCGTGTGTCGACGGCTCACGAAGAGGGTGGGGAACGGGTCTATTCCGTGTCGACGCAGCGGTTCAGCGGCGACAGCCAGGGGCGGGTCAGCAAGCTCCACGGCTCCAAGGTCGAGCTCGTGCGCAAGGACGGGCGCATGGCATTCGAAAACGTTCCCGACGGCGAGTTCGAATTGGACGTCGATCTCGTGCTGCTGGCGATGGGTTTTCTCGGGCCGGAGCGCCAGGGGCTGCTCGACAACTTCGGCGTCAAGCTGACCGAGCGCGGCAACGTGTGGCGTGACACCAACTGGATGACCAGCGTGCCCGGTGTGTTCACGGCCGGCGACATGCAGCGCGGCCAATCGCTCATCGTCTGGGCGATCGCCGAAGGCCGCAGCGCAGCACGGGGCGTTGATCTGTACTTGATGGGGAAGTCCGACCTGCCCGCTCCCCTGGCCTGAGCTACATCGCCCGGCGGCTGAGATCGCCCTTCACCGACGAGACGAGCGGCAGCTTCACGGTCACCGTCGTCCCCAGACCGGGACCGGGACTCGTAATCTCTACGCGGCCCCCGTGAAGAGCCGTCAAATCCCTCACGATCGCCAGTCCGAGCCCGAGGCCGCCGTGCTCGCGCGTGAGACTCGAGTCCCCCTGCCGGAACCTGTCGAACACATGCGGCAGAAAGGCCGCGTCGATGCCGCATCCCGTATCGCGCACGTCGAGAACGATCTCATCCGATACCCGCCGGGTGCTGATCGTGACGCTGCCGCCCGCGCCGGTGAATTTGATCGCGTTCGACAAGAGATTCCGCACAATCTGCTCGAGCCTCCGAGGATCGCCGGCAACACCGTAGGCATCTTCCGCGAGCCGGCATTCGATGTGAACCTGGCGGTGGGCGGCGGCCGGCGTCAACGCCTCGACCGCGTTGTCGATCACTTCGGCGATGTCCACCGGTTCGATCGTCAGCGTCAGATGCCCGGACGAGATGCGCGATACGTCCAGCAGATCTTCAATCAGCCGGCCAAGCCGTTCGCCGTTCCTGGCGATGATCTGCGTCGCATGGTCTCTCTGGTCGGCCGGCATCGTGTGCCGGTGCAGCATCGACGTCCATCCGAGAATGGCGTTCAGCGGCGTGCGGAGCTCGTGCGACAGCACCGCGAGAAACTCGTCTTTCAGCTTCGTCGCGTGTTCCGCTTCGGCGCGCGCGGCGCGCTCACGCGTCAGCGCGGCGCTCCGCTCGTGATCGATCCGATCGAGCACGAGGCCCGTCCGCCAGATGATGATCCAGAGCACGACGGCCAGCGATGTCGCGGAGAGGGCGGATTCGAGCCCCGCATCGTAATAACCGGCGCGCTCGCCGATAAGCCAGAGATAACCGAGAAGAAACGGGAGCACAAGGGAGGGAACGATCATCCGGCGGGTGAGGACCCCGCCCGCGCCCTCGCTCGCCAGCGCGCCAACCGGCCCGACATCGAGCCGCGCGGTCACAATGCCGATGCCCAGTATCAGAAGCGCGGCCGCCGTGTGCATCGCGATGCCCGAGATCCGCGCGAGCCCATAAAGCTCCTCTGCGCCGTAGGCGTAGCCGACGAGAGGAATGATCGCCAGAATGGTTGCGCCGGCAGAAATCACCTGCGCGCGCGCGATGCCGCGCGCCCCCGATTGGTGAAGCAGTATCAGCGCGACCGATTGCAGGAAGAAGCTCAGCGATGTGTTGGGCCCTATCCGGTTGGGACTCGCCGTTGCCGCGGCACCGGCGGATTCGACGAAAAAAAGCTGATCGATGCCGAGATCCCACCCCGTCAGGTGTTGGCTGAGCGTGGCCGCGCCAAGGAGTCCCATGAGCGCTGCGCACGCGATGCCAACGCGCCGGCCAAGCCGTGATTCGCTTCCGATGAACCACAGCGAGACGGCGCCGAGCAAAAGGCCGAGGGCGCCATTCGCCTTCATCGTGATGCCGCCACCTGCGCTCTTCAGCAGTTCGATGCCGAGCATCCAGCCGCCGAAGAACACCAGGGCGCCGATGGCCCCGACGAGGATGGATGCCGTCCGTGACGCGCTGGACATTGAATAGGTCCTGACTGCGGAATTTGGGCGGTCGAGGCAATTTAGTCCTGACCTAAATTGAATGTCAACGAACGCGGCGCGCCCGTCAGCCGGCCGTCCATTTCAACCGGCAATCCCGATATCCGACTCGTCGCGACCCTCTGACATTCGCGTACATCTCACCCCGCTTCGCCCACATTCGTGTGGATCCTGCGCTGATTCATTTTTGAAGATTGCGAGGATTTACTCGCAAATATTCGGATCGTGAGCTTGGCGTTCGGCTTGCTCCTCTCTGAGCGCAACGCGAGCGCGTTGTGCGTCAACGAGCCGCGTGAGGAGAGATCATGCGGATCAAATCGTCGACGGGTGTAACGGCAATGTGTCTGGTGTTGTTCGTTTCTTCGATGTCTGCAGAGCTGGGACGGTGCGCGCGCCTGAAGATCCCGTCGAGCATGCAGATGCCCCCTGGCTTCGACCGGGTGCTCGGACGCATTTACCACCGGTCACACACGTTTCGAACGCAGTACGATCGCATCGTCTCCCATCCTGACCTGACCATCCGCGTTTTTCTCAATGTCAGACTGCCGAGTTATTGCCGGGCGTTCACGCGGGTGGAACGGCACGGGCAAACGATTCGAGCCGATATGCACCTGCCGCCGAGCAGCGATTACTCAGAGCTGCTCGCGCACGAGTTCGAGCACCTTCTCGAACAGATTGAAGGAGTGGATCTCCGCGAGCTTGCCCGGGTGCGGGGCTCGGGGATTCATGAGGTGGAGACCGAGCTCTACGAAAGCGAGCGCGCCCAGGCCGCGGGGCGAGCGGTTGCAGCAGAAATGCGCGAAGCAGACTGAGAACGCTGTCGATCGACGACGTTAATGTTTCGCGAACACCTGAGTGGCGCCCTTTTTGTCGAATGAGAGCACGGCGTACGGTTGCGCCGGGCTGCCTGGATACTCCATCCCGGGCGAACCGACCGGCATGCCAGGCAGGGTGAGGCCCGCGATTGCAGGTTTCTCCTTGAGCATGCGCTGCACGTCTGCCGCCGGGACGTGGCCTTCGACCACGTACCCGTTCACTACGGCGGTGTGGCATGACTGAGCGTTGTCGGGAACTCCGCGCGACTTCTTGATCTCGGCGAGATCGTTGAGGTCGGTCGTGCGCACCGTGAACCCGCTCGCGCGCATGTGCTCGACCCATTTGGCGCAGCAGCCGCACGTCGGCGTCTTGAAGACTTCGACCAGGGGGCCGGCCGCGGGCTTCTGCTGGGCGGCCGCAATCCCCAGTGATGCGAGTGCTGCGACCAGAACGAAAATCGCCAGGCTGCGCCGGGACATCATGCCTCCTAGTGCTTGTGAGCCGGCTCAGCGTGCTGGTGAGCCGGGTCGGCCGAAGGAGCGGCCGCCGGCGCGTCCTTGGCCACGATGGTCGTCATCGACGCGGGATCTGGGGTGCCGCGTTCGCCAGTCCAGTGGCGCATCGATCCGTCGGCAAACGTCTGGTGTGCGTTCCATCGGAGCGCGCCTGACGAAGGATTGTGCGCGGTGAACGTGAAGAGCGCGAACTCCTTGGGCTTGATCTCCCGCTTCCAGGTGATCGACACGATGCGATCGCCATCTTTTTTCACATCGAACGAAAATCCTTCACCCGTCGTCACCTTCATCACGTGAAGCCCGGCGGGGATGTCGAGTTCGATCGATGTCGTCGGGACGGTTCCCTCGGTGGGAACGCGCACCGTATAGAGCTGCTCGGCGCCCGGTGCGGACTCGCGCGGTGTAACGACCACGTGAGCGCGCAAGACAGCAAACGACAGAACGACGACAAACGCGGCAGCGGCAATCCGTTTGATCATGACGAGCTCCAAAGTAATCAGTAATCCAAGGGTCACCCGACCCCTCTTTTGGCGTTCCATCTCAGTGTACGACATTGGCCGTCAGGGACGCGAAAAGTCCGCTTTCAGGACGACGGGCTTGTCCATTGCGCGCGCCGCGCCCGGAGCCGCCGGTCCGGTCAACTGCGCTCGGATTTCCGCGGCGAGCGCGAGGGGATCGGCGAGGGCGGGCGGCGGCAGCTTCAACGTCGGCACGCGAGTATCAGCGCCAAGCAGTAAGGAAGACTTATCTCATATAAGATGACGCGAGTGAAGAGGAGCTCATTGACGGTGGCGCCAATGAAGCCCAACCGTGTCGTGAAGCTGCGGATCAACCGGCGATCGACGCGTTTTTGGCCCGTTCACGATCCTTCGCGCTAGCCCGCGCGTCCTAACACTCATGCCCCCGATCCTTGGCGTCATGCTGCCTATGCACGATTCCTCGAAAGAGGAGCGCGTGCGCGATCCGGTGTGCGGCATGATGGTTTTGCCCTCCACAGCGGCCGGGAAGTGGGACTACCGCGGTACGACCTACTATTTCTGCAACCTCCGCTGTGTCGATCGGTTCAAAGCCGATCCAGAGCATTTTCTGCGGCCGGAGACTCCCGAACCGGCGCTAGCGCCCCCCACCGCCGAGTACACCTGCCCGATGGATCCGGAAGTCCGGCAGATCGGACCGGGCACGTGCCCGATATGCGGGATGGCACTCGAGCCCGTGATGGTCTCGCTCGAAGAGCAGCCGAACGAAGAGCTTCTCGACATGACGCGCCGGTTCGGGTGGTCGCTCGCGCTGACGGCCCCGATCCTCGCCGTCATGGCTTCCGAGCTCCTTCCGGCACAGCCCATCCAGCGGGCAATTCCCGCAGGCGCGATGAACTGGATTCAGCTGGCGCTCGCGACGCCAGTGGTGTTGTGGGGCGGATGGCCGTTTTTCGTCCGCGGCTGGGCATCTGTGGCCACCCGCCACCTGAACATGTTCACGCTGATAGCGCTCGGTGTCGGCGCGGCGTACGGATTCAGCGTCATCGCGACCGTCTTTCCAGATCTGTTTCCGCATTCGTTCCGCATGGGTGACGCGATCGCGGTGTACTTCGAGCCCGCCGCGGTGATCGTCGTCCTGGTGCTGCTCGGACAGGTGCTCGAGTTGCGGGCTCGCAGCCGCACGAGCGCGGCGCTCCGGAGCCTGCTCGGCCTGGCGCCCGCGACGGCGCGCGTAGTTGACGCCGATGGGCGCGAGCGCGACGTGCCGCTTGCCGACGTCCGCGTGGGCCAGCGGTTGCGCGTGCGGCCCGGGGAGCGGGTTCCAGTCGATGGCACGGTCATCGAAGGCTCGTCGAGCGTCGATGAGTCGATGGTGACCGGCGAGCCTATTCCAGTCGAGAAAAGTACGCGCGCCAAGGTGACCGGGGGGACGGTAAACGGAACGGGCACGTTCGTGATGGAAGCGCAGCGCGTCGGCAACGACACGATGCTCGCGCAGATCGTGCGGCTCGTGAGCGAGGCTCAGCGATCCCGCGCGCCAGTTCAGCGTCTGGCCGATACGGTATCGGGTTGGTTCGTCCCAATTGTTGTCGCCGTTGCGGCCGCGACATTCCTCCTGTGGAGTACCGTCGGACCGGAACCGCGGTTCGCATATGCGCTGGTCAATGCGGTCGCCGTGCTCATCATCGCGTGTCCGTGCGCGCTCGGTCTGGCGACGCCCATGTCGATTATGGTTGGCACCGGCCGCGGCGCCGAGTCGGGGATCCTGTTCCGGAACGCCGAGGCCCTCGAAATTCTGCAGAAAGTCACCACTCTGGTGGTGGACAAGACCGGCACGCTCACCGAGGGCAAACCGCGGCTCGTCACCGTCGTCCCGAACGACGGCGTCGATGAGACGACACTGCTTCAGCTAGCGGCAAGCGTTGAAGCGGTCAGCGAACATCCCCTCGCGGGGGCGGTGGTCGGCGGGGCGCGTGAACGGCATATCGCGCTGTCGCCTGTCCGGGCGTTCCGGTCGGTGACGGGGAAGGGTGTGCACGGTGAAGTCGACGGTCGCCGGGTGATGGCCGGCAACCCGGGGCTCTTCGAAGGGGACTCGATCCACTGGGGTCCACTCTCGGCGCGGGCCGACGAATTGCGGCGTCGAGGCGAGACGGTCATGTTCATCGCGGTCGACGGGAAACCGGCTGGCCTCATCGGTGTGGCCGATGCCATCAAGCCGACGGCGCGCGAAGCTATCGACGCTCTCCATCGCGAGGGCGTGAAAGTCGTCATGCTCACCGGCGACAGCCGCGCCGCGGCCGAAGTGGTCGCGCGGTCCGTTGGCATCGATCACGTTGAAGCCGAAGTGTTGCCCGAACGAAAGGCAGAAGTCGTCCGGCAGCTGCAGGACAAGGGCGAGCGGGTGGCGATGGCGGGCGACGGAATAAATGATGCGCCGGCGCTCGCGCAGGCCGACGTCGGCATTGCCATGGGCACCGGAACCGACATCGCGATGGAAAGTGCCGGCATCACGCTGGTCAAAGGCGACCTGCGCGGCATTGTCCGCGCCCGGCGGCTCAGCCGGGCGGTGATGAAGAACATCAGACAGAACCTGTTTTTTGCTTTCATCTACAACGCGCTCGGCGTCCCCATTGCCGCAGGGGCGCTGTATCCCGTCGGCATTGTGTTGAGCCCGATGATTGCCAGCGCGGCGATGACGTTCAGTTCGGTGTCGGTCATCGGGAATGCGCTGCGTTTGCGGCGGGTCCACATCTAGGCGATCATTCTTCATGCGACGATTGCTTCTGTCCGTCATCGTTCTGGCGGCCATCGTGCCGGTTGCCGCGCAGGGCGGCGGCGCGAGGCTGGCGCTCACCACACGGCCATCTCCGCTGGGTTTGGGTCAGAACTTTTTCGAAGTGACAGGTACAGGACGCCAAGGGGCAGCCGGTCGCGAATGCCGAGGTCTCCCTCTTGCTCGTGATGCCTGCCGACCCGAAGACGAAACACCCGGAGATGCGCACGCAGGGGCAGCTGAACAACGTCGGGGGCGGAAAATACAACGGCATTGCCATCGTGACGATGGCGGGAGCCTGGGACGTGACGGTCAGCGCCATGCAGAAAGGCAAGCAGATCGGTCAACGCACAACGCGCATGACAGCGTTCCTGACGAGCCCGAAAAAGGGCGCCGCGGCAAAATCCGAAAGTAACACGAATGTTCATGCCAAATGAATTGTCTGCAAGTTTGTGTGTTTGACTCCCGCCGTCACATTCGCCTAATCCGATGATTTTCTAACGTTTTCTGCAAAACCTTCGCCCACGCGATGTGGAACTCGGTTTGCTGTTGAGAACAGCAGACACGAGGGACCCCATATGGCATGGAGCGCAGCCGGGTTGAAACTAGCGGAAGCAACAACCAGCAGCGGGACGAGCGAGCTTCGGCGATTGTCGACGTTGCTCGAAATCAGTCAGACGCTCGCGGCTGGAAGCAATCACAAAACCGCACTGCACCAGGTACTCACGATTCTCGAGCGCCATCACAGCGTCGTCCGGAGCACCGTCACGCTCCTCACGGCGAGCGGCGATATCGAGGTCGCCGCCTCGGAAGGGCCGGCGGGCGGAAACGCCGACGCGAAATTCCGGCTCGGCGAGGGGATTACCGGACGGGTCGTCCAGAGCGGCAAGCCGATCGTCGTGCCGCGCGTGTCGCGGGAGCCGATGTTCCTGCGGCGCACGGCCGATCGGCCGGAGCTGTCGCGCGAAGAGATCAGTTACGTGTGCGTGCCCATTCTGCTGAACCGCAAGGCTGTCGGCGCGCTCGGCGCCGATTTCCGCTTCAAGGCCGAACGGGATTTCGATCGCACCGTCAAGTTCCTGGGCGTCGTGGCGTCGCTCATGGCCCAGTCGATCCGCATACAGCGCGTCATCGACGCCGAACGCGATCGGCTGCGCGAGGAAAACACGCACCTCAAGAGCGAGCTGCGCGAGCGGTACGATTTCTCGAACATCCTCGGCACGAGCGGGCCGATGCGGCTGGTGTACGAGCAGGTGTCTCAAGTGGCGCGCACCGATACGACGGTGCTCATCCGCGGGGAATCGGGGACCGGCAAGGAGCTCATCGCGCAGGCCGTGCACTACAACTCGCTGCGCGCGAAACGGCCGTTCATCAAAGTCAGCTGCGCGGCGCTTCCCGAAAGCCTGATCGAGTCAGAGCTGTTCGGCTATGAAAAGGGCGCGTTTACCGGGGCGCACGCCGCCAAAAAGGGGCGGTTCGAGCTCGCCGAAGGGGGCACGCTGTTTCTCGACGAAATCGGGGAGCTGAACGTCGCGACGCAGATCAAGCTGCTGCGCGTGCTTCAGGCGCGAGAATTCGAGCGCCTCGGAGGGACGAAGACGCTTCGCACGAACGTGCGGATGATCGCCGCCACCAACAAGGACGTGGAGAAAGCGATTGCCGACGGCGGCTTCCGGGAAGATCTCTACTACCGTCTCAACGTGTTCTCCATTTTTCTGCCGCCCCTGCGCGAGCGGAAACCCGACCTGCTGTTGCTCGCCGACCATTTCCTCGAGAAGGCGTCACTCGCGCACGGCAAACACATCAAGCGGATCTCGACACCGGCGATCGACATGTTGATGGCGTATCACTGGCCCGGCAACGTGCGCGAACTGGAGAACGCGGTCGAACGGGCCGTGGTCGTCTGCGACGGCCAGGTCGTGCACGCGCATCACCTGCCGCCATCGCTGCAGACGGCGGCCTCGTCCGGCACGGCGATGAGCCTCTCATTGAAGGACGCGATCGATGCGTATGAGAAGGACTTGATCCAGGATGCGTTGAAGACGGCGCGCGGCAACCGGGCCAAGGCCGCGCGTCTGCTCAACACCACCGGCCGCATCATGAACTACAAGGTGCGGCTGCTGGGCATCGACTGGCGCCGGTTCAAGAAGTAACAAAAACGCTGCCCGTTCGGTTCACACCGACAAGTTTGTAGGCCCATCTTCCTGACGCCGTTGCCCGCGGCGAGTTGCACAGTTTTTGCCGGAGTCGAAAAATTCTGTGCCGCGATCGGTGGCTGCCGCGGCCCGGAGTCAATTCGTGAAAGGTACAGGATTGTCGCTCAGCGCAGGTAGTCTGACGCGTTTGTGTGATCGCGGGATCGACTAAATAGTGCAAATCCTTAGCAAAAACGCAATTTACCCCTTGCACACAATGGCATCCCTCGTGCAATTCCTGTAGGCAGAGGCGACAGTTCATCGGGCGCGCCGCATTCATTTCTGTTCAAGGAGGAACGATGAGAAAGCAATTGCCAGGAATCGTGGCGGCCGGGCTGCTGCTATCCGTGATGGGAGCGACACCCGCACTGGCGCAGACGCCTGCCGACCTCAAAGTCGGGATGGACACTGTCTGGGTTTTAATCACCGCGTCGCTCGTATTTTTCATGAACCTCGGCTTCGCCCTCGTGGAGTCGGGATTCTGCCGGGCGAAAAACACCGTCAACATCCTCTCGAAGAACTTCATCGTCTTCGCGATCTCCTGTCTGGCGTTTTACGTGTTCGGCTGGGGCCTGATGTTCGGCAACGGCACCGGGTTGATGGGGCTGGAAGGCCTCTTCGCGCTGGGCGGCGCGGATAACAGTCCCGCGACCGGTGATGCCTATGTGGGCGCCTATAAGTCGATCGCGTGGACGGGCGTTCCGCTGAACGCGAAATTTTTCTTCCAGCTCGTCTTCGCCGGCACGGCGGCGACGATCGTGTCAGGCGCCGTCGCCGAGCGCATCAAGTATCTGTCGTTCATCGTCTTTTCGTTCCTGCTCGTGGCCTTTGTCTATCCGATCACCGGCCACTGGATCTGGGGCGGAGGCTTCCTCGCGTCAGCCGGGTTCTGGGACTTCGCGGGATCGACGGTCGTGCACAGCGTGGGCGGATGGGCGGCGCTGGCGGGCATTCTCGTGCTCGGCCCGCGGCTCGGCAAATACGGCCCGGATGGGAAGGTCAACGCGATTCCGCCGCACAGTTTCACCTCGGGCGTGATCGGCTGCTTCGTGTTGTGGCTGGGCTGGTTCGGGTTCAATCCGGGGTCCACGATGGCCGTCGACGCGAACGCCATCGCGCACATCTTCATGACAACCAATACGGCGGCCTTCATGGGGCTCCTGTCGGCGACGGCGATCAACTGGATGTGGGAGGGCAAGCCCGACCTCAGCATGTCGGTCAACGGCGTGCTCGCCGGTCTCGTCGCGATCACCGCGCCGTGCGCGTTTGTGACCGTTCAGGCGTCGCTGGTCATCGGGTTGCTCGCCGGCATGCTTGTCGTCTTCGCCGTCAAGCTGCTCGACTCGCTGAAGATTGACGATCCGGTCGGTGCGGTCCCCGTGCACCTGTTCAACGGCGTGTTCGGAACGCTGTGTGTCGGCATTTTCGCCGTCGACAAGATCACCGGCGCGGCAACGGGCAACGGCCTGCTGCATGGCGGCGGCATGACGCTGCTGATGGCGCAGATCAAGGGCATTGTGGCCGTCGGCGTCTATACCCTGGTTATTTCGACGGTGTTCTGGCTGCTCATCAAGTACACGATCGGGCTCCGCGTCAGCAAGGAAGAGGAAGAAATGGGTCTCGATATCGGCGAGCACGGCCAGGAGGCGTATGTCGGTTTTGCGCCGCCCGTGTCGCTGCGCAACCGCGCTGAAGTTGCCTGAGTGTGTCCTTAACCGCCGGCGGGGCACGGAGCTCCGCCGGCACCTCATATCTGGAGGCCCTACGTGATCGCATCTTCGTCCTACACGTCCAGACTCGTCAGAACGACCCTCGCTGCGGCAATCCTGTTGACAGGCGCGGCAAGCACGGCCCGCGCCCAGGATGATCCCAATCCGGGAGCGATCACGCTCGCGACGGGCGTGGACTTCCCGAGTGTGTACTTCTTCCGCGGCATCCGGCAGGAAGCGGATCCGTCGCTGACGATGTTCGCCTTCGGCGACGTTGGCATCTCGCTGTTTTCGAACGACGACGGACAGAGCGTCAGCATGAACTTCGGCGTGTGGAGCAGCCTCAACACCGGCTCGTCCGGTTCCGGTTCAGACATACCCGGCAAGGGGAGCCACTACGAAGAAGATTTCTACGCCATGCTCAACCTCGGCGTGGGGAAGGGCATCACGATCTCCCCGTTCTATACCGCCTACACCAGCGGGAACGGCTCGTTCGGCACGGTGAAGGAGCTCGCGTTCAAGTTCGCGCACGCGAGCAGGTTCGCGCCCTACGGCCTCGTGGCGTTCGAGTTGAGCGGGCAGGCTGACGGCGGGTCGGAAGAGGGCACCTACGCGGAGCTCGGCGCCGCGCCAAGCTTTCCGCTGGGCGGCGGCGGGGCGACGCTCGGCATTCCGCTGAAGCTCGGTTTCAGCTTGAGCGATTACTACGAGGCCAACGGCGAGGACAACGGGTTCGGCTTTTTCGATATCGGCGCGCTGGTCACCGTGCCGTTCTCGAGCGCTCCGACGAAGTTCGGCACCTGGAATCTTCACGGCGGCGTGAACTTCCTCGCCCTTGGCGACGGGACGAAATCGCTCAACGTCAAGGACGGCGAGCCCGAAGGCAGCCAGGTTATCGTCTCCATCGGCATCGGCATGACCTACTGAAGACGCGTTCTCGCTACTCGGGATCGGGGATCGGGGATTGGTGAATCCGGGATCGGGATAAACCCGGGTACCGAATCCCTGCTCGTCGATGCCGGCGGCGAAGTATCCTTATGGCGTCATGGGTGGCAATGCGCCCCGCTAAGGGGAAAGACGTCGACCAGGCGGAGCTGCGTACCCGGCTGTCCACGGCGTTGCAGACTGCGCGGCAGGAGCTGATTGCCGCCACCGAGCGCGGCGAAGGTGGCCGCGCCGCCCTGACGAGGCACGCCGACGCGATCGACGGCATCATCCGCGAGCTGGTCGATGCCGCGCGCGTACACACGAATGCGCCGCTTGCGGTGTGTGCGGTGGGTGGTTACGGCCGCAAGTCGCAGTTCCTGCATTCCGATATCGACCTCCTCGTGGTCTTCGGCGCGGCGATCGGCCGTCCCGATGAGCGATTCGTCAAAGCGCTCCTGCATCCGCTGTGGGACCTGCGCTTTCAGGTCGGCCATCACGTCCGCGAACTCGGCGACTTCGACCAGCCCGACACCAGCAACCCCGAATATCTGCTCGCGCTGATGGACTTGAGGCCGCTGGCCGGCGATCGGAAGCTCCTGCAGCACCTCGACGGCTTTGTGACGTCGGTGGCCGACGCGTGGCGGCCGCAGATTATCGACGCGCTCATGAACCTGACCGATCAACGTCACAGCGAGTTCCATGACACGTTCTATCAGCTCGAGCCCGACGTGAAGGACGGACCTGGCGCGCTGCGCGACGTCTGGGCGACCCGCATGATGCTGCGGCTCGGCGGCGACCGTCGCCACATCGTACGCGGGCCGTCACCCGACCGTGTGAATGACGCCGAAGAATTCCTCACGCGCATTCGCTCGGGCCTGCATCTCGACACCGGGCGGAACGCCAATGTGCTCAGCTATGAGCTCCAGGAGAAAGCCGTCGAGCGGATGAAGATTCCCGGGGCCGACATGCGCCGCCGGGTCGAGTCGTTGATGACCGGGTTTTTCCGCGATGCGCGGAGCGTGACGCGCGCGCTCGGCCGCGTGCGCCGCGCGGCCGTGCCGCCTGCGCCGATTCCCATCCGCCTCGTCGGCGAAAACCTGATGTGGGTGGTCGAGGGCATCACGTTCCGCGATCCCGCCAAGGCGGCCGCGTCGCCCGCCGAATGGCTGCTCGCATTCGAGGCCGCTGTTTCTCGCAACGTGCCGGTGGCCGATGATGCGCTCGCGATGATGGAGCGAGAGCAGCAGGTGCACAACTACCCGCCGCAGGTGTTTCACCCGACCCCCGCCCATCAGCAGCGGATTCTGCAGTTCATGCGGCCGCGTCCCGGATTGTCGGCGCGGCTCAGCGAGATGCGCGACTGCGGCCTGCTGGGCGCGATTTTTCCCGAGCTGAACGAAATTTCGTGCCAGGTGACGCGCGATTTCTATCACAAATACACCGTCGACGAGCACACGCTCCTCACGGTGCGCAACGCCGAGCGCCTGTTGAACAACCCGAGGTTCGGTCCGATTCTGCGCGAGGTGCGCGTTCCCGAGCTGCTCGTCCTCGCGCTGCTGTATCACGACGTGGGCAAGGCGCGCGAAGGCGACCATTCCATCGTCGGCGCCGAGATGGCGAGGGGCATGGCGCAGCGGCTCGGTCTCGATGAAGACGGCAGGCAGACGATCGATTTTCTGATTCGCTATCACCTCAATATGTCGCGCGTGGCGTTCCGTCGCGATACCGAAGAGCCAGAAGTCGTCCGGCAATTCGCCTCGTTGTTCAGCACCGAAGAGCACCTGAAGATGCTCGTTCTACTGACGCTGTGCGACGTCGGCGCCGTCAGCCCCGACACGCTGACGCCGTGGAAGGAAGAATTGCTCTGGCGGCTGTATGTCGACGCCTACAACCAGATGACCCTCGGCTACGGCGACGACATCATCGACCGCGAGCAGGCGTCGGTGGCCGCTCTGCAGACGAATCGGCCGGGCGACATTTCCGAGGGCGAGATGGCCGCATTCCTCGAGGGTCTGCCCAGACGCTACCTGATCCTGTTTTCGCCCGACGCGATCTACCGCCACGTGCGCCTCTCGCGCGACATCAAGCCGGACGAGGCGCATTTTTTCCTCGAACGCAAGGCCGAGTCGTGGGAGCTGACGGTCGTCTCGCTCGACAAGCCGTTTCTGTTCTCCAACATCTGCGGTGTGCTCGCATACTTCAGCATGGACATTCTCCGCGGGCACGCGCTCACCAGCCTTTCCGGGACGGCGCTCGATGTGTTCCAGTTTGCCGACACCGATGAGTTCTTCGAGCGGAATTCCGAAGGCCGGAAGGAATTCGACAAGCGGCTGCACGAGGTCGTGAGCGGGAAAATAGACGTATCCTCGCTGCTCAAGGGAAAAGAGGGCAGCGTGCTGGTTCGGCGATCGGTCGTACGCCGCGAGCCGGTCGTGTATTTCGACAACGGCCACTCGCAGCGCTACACCGTGCTCGAACTCGTTGCCGAAGACGCGCCGGGATTATTGTATCGAGTCAGCCGGGTCATCTCCGATCAGGGGATTGACGTCGATCTGGTCCTGATCTCGACCGAAGGGCACAAAGCCATCGACGTGTTTCACATGACGCGCGCCGGTGCGAAGCTTTCGGACAGCGAGGAAGCCGCCTTGAAAGCGGGCCTCGAGCGCATGCTTCAGGAGCCGCGAGCGGCGATGCGCGACGGTCATCACACGACACAATAAGGAGACAGCGGAAATGAAGCTGATCAAGGCAATCGTCCGGCCCAACATGGTGGACAACATCAAGGAAGCGCTGGGCAAAATGAACATCGCGGGCATGACGGTCACCGAAGTCCGGGGCCACGGCCGTCAGAAGGGGCACACGGCGGTCTATCGCGGACGCGAATACGAAGTGAGCCTGCTGCCCAAGATGGAAATCGAAGTGGTCGTGCCTGACGCCGCCGTCGACGAAGCCATCAAGGCGATCATCGGCGCAGCGCGAACCGGCGAGATCGGCGATGGCCGCGTGTTCGTGATGCCGGTGGAGCAGGGCTACAACATTCGAACGGGCGAGAAGGACGTTTAGATCGATGGACAATGAACCCATCAGATCTCTTCCTCTCGGCGGAACTCACAGAAGAACAGGCGCGCGCGTATCTTAAGTCGCTCGGCTTCCGCGATCCCGCGGCGGTGGACGAATGCCTGCAGCGGATGGCGGACGAGCTCGTCGTCCGTGAGGCGCTCGGCCGCATCGCGCCCGATCTGATCGCGGCGCTGCTCGAATCTCCCGATCCCGACGCCGCGGCCGCCAACATCGCGCAATACGTGTCGTCGCGCACCAGCCGCGCCATGCTGCTCGACTACCTGCGCGACGACCCCCGCGCGCTCCACGTGATGACGTATGTGATGGGGGCGTCGCCGCCGCTCAGTGAGATCCTGATTCGCACACCTGAGTACTTCCACTGGCTCGTGTCGCAGGTCGCGCGCAGCGCCCCCGATCGGCAGGACCACGAAGAGGAGCTCGTGTCGGCGTTTGCCGCGATCGACGATCCCTTCGAAGGGTTGAACATGCTTCGGCGCTGGAAGCGCCGGGAGACCCTGCGGATCGGCACGCGCGATCTGCTGCGTCACGAGACCGTGCAGACGGCCGCCGCGCAGTTGTCGGACGTGGCCTCGGTCACCGTCGACTTTGCGCTGGCGATTGTCATGCAGCAGCGGCTCGACGCCGACGCGCTCGAGCGTCTGCCGGGGACATTCGCGGTAATCGCGATGGGCCCTCTTGGCGGCCGCGACATGAGTTACGACGATCACATCGAGCTGCTCTATGTGTTCGACGCGCTGACCGACGGCGCCCAGGATCCGGCGGTGGTTCGTGACTTCTTCGTCAGGGTCGGATGCGATCTGACTGCGGCTCTCCGGGATGAGACGCGCGACGGAGTACTCTACCGGGTCGCCCTGCCGCCGTGGCCGCAATCCGATGGGTGGCTGAAGGCCTGTTCGCTGGCCGAATACGCCGAACACTACGGCGCGTCGAATGACGTGTCGGAGCGCCTCGCCTTGACCCGCGCGCGTCCCATCGGCGGTGACGCGCAACTGGGCGCGAAGTTCCTGTCGGTGTGCCAGCCATTTGTCTACGGACCCTCAGCGGGAATGGGTGCGTTGGGTGCGACAGGTGCGTTGGGTGCGACGGGTGCGACAGGTGCGACGGGTGCGACGGGTGCGACAGGTGAGATCGACGCCTTGACCCGTGCCTTCCAGCTGGCGCACGGGTCACAACAACCCTCGCTCCGTCAGACGAGCACGCTCACGGTGCTCGAGGCGATCTCCAAGGCCGGGTTGATATCCGAACAGGTCTGCCGGGAGCTCGACCGCGCGTACATCTTTCTCCGCACCGCGGAGCACCGCCGGCAGCTCGGCCTGAACGAAGACGTGCAGAAGCAGGTCGAGGCGTCCAGTCAACGCGTCAATGAAATCGTACGTAACGTCCGGCTCTAACGATCGTACGTAGTGTCCGGCTTAACGATCGTACGTAGTGTCCGGCTTTAGCCGGACCTTCGGAGCAGCTCTTCTACCTCTGTCAGCATCGGCACCGACGGAATCGCGCCGAGGCGCGTGCAGCTGAGCGCGGCCGCCGCGTTCGCGAACCGCAGCCGCGCCGGCACATCCCATCCCTGCAGCAGCCCATAGGTGAAGGCACCGCGGAAGACATCGCCGGCCCCTGTTGTGTCCACGGCATCCACCTCGAACGCAGGGGAGTGGTGGAATCGATCGCCGTCGAGCGCCGCGGCGCCTGCGTCGCCGAGCGTCACACACATCAGGTTGGGCGTGATACGCCGCAGCTTTCGCAGCGCCCGCTCCGGATCGGATTCGCCGGTGATCCTCCCAGGAAAATTCTGCTCGAAGATCGGGTAGGTGACGGCAGCGATCAGCTGCTCCGTAGTCTCGCCGGCGTGTTCGAGGTCGGCGGTAATCTCCATCTGCGACGCCGCGGCGGCCTGGGCCGCCACCAGCGCCAGTTCGGGATCGTCATCGTCCAGATGCAGGACCCGCGCGTCGAGCACCAGGCCGCTCAGCCGGCGCGCGGCACCGGTGAGATGGTCCGGCCGATGCCAGAGCACCGTCCGCCGACCGTCCGGGTACACGAGAATGACCGCCTGCCTGTTGAGGCCGTCCGATTCGACGCTGGCCGACGTGTCGATGCCGCGGGCGTGCAGCGCTTCGCGCATCAATTGCCCGTCGTGGTCAGACCCGAACACACCGGCGTATCGAGCGCGAAGCCCGAGCGAAGCGCAGGCGCACACGGCGGTTGCGGTCTGCCCGCCGAAAAACCGGTGCTGCACGGCCACGCGGGACTTTCCAGTTTCCGAGACATGCTGGAGGCTGTCGGAGAGCATCAGAACGTGATCGACGGAGTTCGTTCCGACACCGGCGACGTCGAACGCGCGGGTCACTGGATGCTGCTGACCTGCACGGGCTGTCCGGTGCGATGCGCGGCCGTGGCGGCAAGCGCGATGCGGAGCGCCTCGATGCCGTCCTCGATCACGACTGGCGGCGTCCGATCGTGCAGGACGTTCTGAGCGAAATTCTGCAGCTGGATGGTGTAAGCGCGCTCGAACCGCTCCATGAAATACGGCACCGTGTCGTGTGACACGTTGTTTTTCGTCATCGTCAACAAGGGCGTTTCACGGAGGTAGCCGACACGCAGCGTTCCGGCGTCGCCGAGAAGTTCGGTGCTGATGTCGTAGCCATACACGCCGTTGCGGGTGAGATCGATCACGCCGAGGCGGCCATCGGCGAACACGAGCGTCGCGATGGCGTTGTCGATGTCGCCTATCGACGCCATCTCCGGATAGGCGAGCACAGCGCCCGCCGCCGATACCCTGTCGACCTCTCCCATGAACCAGCGCGCGAGGTCGAAGTCGTGGATGCCCATGTCCACCATGATGCCGCCGCTGCTCGCCGGGTTCGCGTACTCGAGGCTTGGACGAAACGGATCGCGCGAGCTCGACTTGAAGACGACGGCGCGGCCAATCGCGCCCTGCGCGAGTTTTTCCTTGGCGGCCGCATATCCCGGATCGAAGCGCCGCATGAATCCCATCTGAAAAAAGGATCCAGATGCGTTGATGGCGTCCGCCATGGCGCGGCATTCGGCCAGACCCAGGGCCGGAGGCTTTTCGCAGAACGTCGGCTTTTTCGAGTGCGCGGCGGCCACGACGTTATCGCGGTGCGCGTGCGTCGGACTGACGATGACGATCGCATCCACCTGAGGATCGGCGATCAGCTCTTCGGCGGACGCGTATACCGCGGCCACGCCGAATTCTTCCGCGACGCTCGCGGCGAGCGTCCGATCGACGTCCGCGACCGCCGTTACCGTGGTTTCCGGGATGCGTGAAGCGAGATCGCGAACGTACACCTTTCCCAGGCGCCCGACCCCGATCACGCCAACCTTGAGCTTGGTTCTATGCCTCGATGCAGTCATTTGCAGGGAAACAATATCCCATCTTCTGCATCGCGTTCGCGGGGCTACGGCTACTGGCTAGTTCTTGAACCGCCGGTAATCGATCGAATATTTCTTCACCTGGTAGTTGATGATCCGTTCGGTCGTGTTGAGCAGCCTGGCGGCTTTGGCGCGGTTGCCCCGGGTGGTCTTGAGCGCGTCCGAAATCAAATCCTTTTCGTAGGCGGCGACGGCATCGCGCAGCGATACGCGAGTCACCGTGCCCGAGGCTTCTGCGGTCTGCAGGGTCGGAGGTAGATGATGGGCATGAATGACGTGTCCATCGCACACCAGAATCGCCCGCTCGAGCGTGTTTTCCAGCTCCCGCACGTTGCCCGGCCAGTGATAACTCATCAACATGTCGATGGCGGGCGTCGAGATGCGCTTGATGTTCTTGTTGTGCGTCCGCGAAAACGCCTCCAGGAAGTGATCGGCGAGCAGCAGCAGGTCGGTTTTTCGTTCCCGCAGCGGCGGCACGAAGATGCTGAACACGTTGAGGCGGTAGTACAGATCCTCGCGGAACGTGCCCTCCTGAATCGCCTTTTCGAGATCCTTGTTGGTCGCGGCGATCAACCGCACGTTCGACTTCAGCGTTTCGGTGCCGCCGAGGCGCTCGTATTCGCGCTCCTGCAGCACGCGCAGGAGTTTTACCTGCGTCGCGAGGTTGATGTCGCCGATTTCGTCGAGAAACAGCGTGCCGCCTTCCGCCAGTTCGAAGCGCCCCTTCTTGCGGTTCTGCGCGCCGGTGAACGCGCCCCTCTCGTAGCCGAAGAGCTCCGACTCGATCAGGCTCTCGGGCAGGGCGGCGCAACTCACCTTGACGAACGGTTTGTTGGCGCGCAGCGAGTTGTAGTGGATCGCGTGCGCGATGAGCTCCTTGCCGGTCCCGCTCTCGCCGCGAATCAGCGCCGTCGTCATCGAACGTGCGACCTGTGCGACCTGCTCGCAGATCTGGCGCATCGGCCCGCTCGTGCCGAGAAGATTGGAGAAGTCGTATCTCTCGCGGAGCTCCTGCCGCAGGTGCGTATTCTCGTCGAGCAGCTTTTTGCGCTCGTTGTCGATGAGGCGCTGCACCTTGACGGCCTGGGAGATCATCGACGCGACGACGCCGAGAAATTTCTGGGTGCGGTCGTAGTCGCGATCGGGCTTGAACTTCATATCGACGCCGAGCGCGCCGACGGCCTTGCGGGTCAGCATGATCGGCACACAGATGAAGGAGAGCTCCTGCTGCGGCAGCTCGCTGCGCTTCGAGGCGCGATTCAGGAACATCGGCTCGCGGCTGATTTGCGGTACGACGATCGATTTGCCGCTTTCGACCACGCGGCCGGTGATGCCTTCGCCGAGCTGATAGCTCACGCGGTAGCCCGGGCGGTCAAGGCCGTCGGAGGCCTCGACCTGGAGCTGGCCGGTGTCTTCGTCGAGCATGACGACGGTGCTGCGGACCGCGCCATGGTGGCGGCCGAGAATCTCGAGCACGCGGTGCAGTCCCGCCTTGAGGTCGAGAGTACCTGTGAGTGCCTGGCTCGTATCGAGCAGACTGGCGAGTCGGCGGACCTCGCGCGTCGAGGCGTCGCCGGTTGGTTTGGCTTGGGCGCGAGCGGTGCTCATGCGTTTTTAGAGAGCAGACAATTATGTATGGACGAACTGATGGACTCACATGATTGTCGCCGGGTACGGCGGCAGGGTCAAGTACGGGTTCTGAGTGCTTGGTGGTGGGTTCTGGGGTTCTGACCCCCAGCGCCTAGCACCCGGCACGAAGAACCGATAGAGTTCAGAGAGATGGCTGCATTCGAAACGCTCGACCCTGAGCTGAGAGGCGTGCTGGGCAAGCGCATCCGCGAGCTGGGGCTGCGGCTGGAGGGTTCGCCGGTCGAACCCTATGTACGTCAGCTGTACAAGGAGCTCGAGCGGCGCGGCTTCCACAAGTTCCGTCCGGTCTGCTATCTCACGGACGAATGGGGCTGCCCCAACATGCAGCCCGTGCTCGGGATTCCTTTCTATCTGGCCGATCCGAATCTCGGCCGGCTCGAACGCGCGATCGACGACCTCGAGGACAGCCGCGAGATCATGCGCTACATGCGTCACGAGGCGGGGCACGTCTTCAACTACGCCTACCGCCTCTACACCCGGCCCGACTGGCTGGCGCTCTTCGGCCCGTTCAATCGGCCGTACCGGGACAAATACCGCCCGGTGCCGTTCAGCCGCAATTACGTGCGCCACATGGAAGGCTGGTACGCGCAAAAGCATCCCGACGAAGACTTCGCCGAAACGTTTGCCGTCTGGCTCACTCCCGGCAGCGCGTGGAGGCGCCGATACAAAGGCTGGCCGGCGATGCGCAAGCTCCGCTACGTCGACCGGATGGCGCGGACGTTCGCCAATCAGGAGCCGATCGTGCGCACGGGCGAAGTCGACATCACCGTCGACGACATGCGCCTGACGGTCGAAGAGTTCTACCGGCGCGCGGAGAAGGAGCGCGACCTGCGCGTCGATCTTGCGATGGACGCGCACCTGTCGGAAATCTTCCTCAATCGCAAACCGCGCGAGGGTCGGCCCGCGGCAGACATCGTGACGAAGTACCGCCGCGAGCTGATCGACAAGATCACGTACTGGACGGGCGTGCGGCGCGCCGTCGTGCGCGCGTTAGTCGAAGCGATCTGCAAGAACTGCGAGCGCCTCAAGCTGTGGGGCGAAGTCGGCCACGAGCCGGCGTACCTCGTCGAGCTGACGGCGTTCGGAACAACGTTGGCCATGAATTTCCTGACTCGTGGTACCTTCACTGGCGACAAACGCAAGCCGGCGAAAGTGGGACACAAGAGTCCAGGGTCGCACAAGACTCCAGGGGCCATAGTCCACAGTCCAAAGTCAGCTGCTTCTTGATGACGACAGGCAAACTGAAGATCTGCGTCCTATACGATCGGTGGGAGCCTGACGAGGAGGCCGCCGGCACGAACGGCAAATCTCCCCTCGTTCGCACACTCGACAAGAAAGAGGTCGAGGAGGAAGTGGTCGACGCGCTCGGCAAACTGGGGCACGAGGCTTCGCTCCACCAGCTCGACGGATCGCTCAAGAGCCTGCACGCGCTCGCCAAGTTCGACTGCGACATCATTTTCAATCTCAGTGAATCGTTCGGCGGCAACGACACGGCCGATTACAACATCGCGGCGTATCTCGAGCTCGCCGGCAAGCAGTTCACCGGCGCCGGCAGCCACGGGTTGATGCTGGCGCAGGACAAGAGCGTGGCGAAGAAGATCTTCGCGTTCCACGGCATTGCGACGCCCGTGTTCGCGCGCTCGTTCCGCGGCCGGCTGGCGTTTTCGCACGAGCTGCATTTTCCGGTCATCGTCAAGCCGATGCGTGAAGACGGCTCTATCGGCATCGAATTCGATGCCGTCGTCTCGTCCATCAAAGAGCTCATGGAGCGCATCGACTGGCTGCACGAGCAGTTCGATTCGCCGATCCTCATCGAGGAATACGTCGTCGGGCGCGAAATGTATGTCGGCGTGCTCGGCAACGAGACGCCAGAAGCGCTGCCCGTCATCGAACTGGATCTGTCGAAGCTGCCGGAGGGGATGCCGAAGATTGCGGCGGCCGAAGTGAAGTGGGCCAAAGGCACGAAAGCCTATCGCGACGCGAAATCGATCGTCGCGACAGACTTGTCCGAGGAAACCACCGCGCTGCTGCAGTCGACCGCGATTTCGGCCTATCAGGCGCTCGAACTTCGCGACTACGGCCGCGTCGACATGCGCCTCAAGCCCGACGGCACCGTCGCCGTCATCGAAGTGAACCCCAACCCCTGGCTCTCATCGCGCGCCGAGCTCGCCCAGGCCGCGCGCAAAGCGGGCAGGACCTACACCCAGCTGATCGAGGAAATCGTTGGTATGGCGATGGGGCGGTACTCTCGGTAGAGCAGAGAGCAGAGAGCTTAGGGTCGAGGGCTACTGGCTACCGGACATTTGCTATCAATGCGCAGAGACGATCAGGTGCTCTGGGAAGTTCCTAGCGGCGATTCGACCACAGCGTGCCTCATGGTGAGCTGCTGTGGCGGCGCCGAGCTGCGTGTCGTGCGAGTGCGGGATGATAACGAAGAGATCCTCCTGCGCGAGCTTTATCCCGACCGCTCGACGCTCTACGAGCGCGCGCGCGAGCTGCGGAGCGAATGGTCCCCCCAATCCTGAAAGAGCTGTTCGTCCCCGGAACCATCCTCTTCTTCCTGTTCGCTGCAACGATTGGCACGCTGCTGTTGTTTCGAAAGGCGAACAACGGCCGCGCCGGCCGCAGATGGCTTGTCGCGCTGGTCACGTTCTACTGGATTGGCAGCACACCGTTCGCCGCCATCGCCCTGGTGCGAGCCCTGTCGCCCGCATACAACCCGGTTGAAAGTCGAGAACAGGCGCGCCACGCGACCGCCATCGTGGTGCTGGGTGGAGGCGTGCACGCCTACCGTTCGCGGGGAGCGATGGTGCTGCAGGGAAACCGCGAACATTCGCTCCGCGCGCTCGAGGCGGCGCGTGTCTACCGGATCCTCGATCACCCGTGGGTGATAGTAACCGGCAGCCTGGAGCCCGAGCGCAAAACGGAAGCGGCAGAGATGGCCCGGTCGCTGATCGCGCTGGGAGTCGCGGCGGACCGGATCGTCGAAGAGGGAAAGTCGCGCAACACGCACGACCACACGTTGTACGTGCCGCCGCTGCTCCAGCAGCGCGGCGTAAAACAATTCGTGATGGTCACGTCTCGTCAGCACATGGCGCGATCGCTGCGGGCATTCCGTAACGCCGGCCTCGATCCAGTTCCGTCGAGCCCGGACTTTTTCGTGCCTGACGACGGAAGGTTGTCGCTGTTCATCCCCTCGGAAGCCGCCCTCGAGGCCACGAGCGCGATGATGCACGACCTGGGGGCAATCGTTTATTACCGTCTGCGAGGGTGGAACTGATCGGCAATCACTATTGGCAGATTGGAGGATGGGTTGGCAGATTGGAGGATGGGTAGATTGGCAGATTGAAAGATTCATCGAGTCGGTTTGTGGGGCAGCGAAATCGTGAACATCGCTCCAGTACGCGGGCGATTTGCGGCGCGCACGCGGCCGCCGTGCAGTTCCACCAGGTGGCGCACGATCGACAGGCCGAGACCCGTGCCGCCTGGATCGCGCGTGCGTGACTTGTCGACGCGATAGAAACGTTCGAACACACGTCCCAGATCCGCTTCGGGCAAGCCCGGTCCTTCGTCGCTGACCGTCAGCAGAATGCGATCGCCGTCCACTTTGGCAGCGAGCTCGACGTTTCCGCCTTCGCTCGAATAATTCACCGCATTTTCAATCAGGTTGCGGAGAGCGTCGTGCATTTTCGTCGGATCCGCCGCAACCGAAGCGGCATCGGGGTCCACGTTGATGGTTACGTGGATGCGCTGGCGCTCGATGCGTTCGGCGATGTCGGCTGACGCCGATCGAAAGAGCACGGCGACGTCGATGGGATGGAGATCGGCGGTTTCCTGCTGGGCATCGAGGCGCGCCAGTTGCAGCAGATCGCGCACCAGCCGCTCCATGCGGCCCGTGTGCCGATCGATCACCTCGAGGAACTTCATCCGCTGCGCTGGCTCGATGGGCTCGTCCATCAACGCTTCCACGTACCCGCGCACCGCAGTCAGCGGGGTTCGCAGTTCGTGCGACACGTTCGCGACGAAATCGCGCCGCACGCGATCGACCCGCCGCAAATCGCTGATGTCATGGAGCACGAGCACCGCGCCCGCACCTTCGACGACGGCGGGCGTCGCCTGGGCGCGGAAAATTCTCGGGCCGGCGGCGACGCTGACGGCGTCGAGCGGCACTTCGATGGGTGCTCTGTGTTCACCCTTCAAGGCCGCGCCGAGCTGTCCGACAACGCCTGGCTGCCTGACAGCCTCGACGTAGTGCCGGCCCAGCAGGTTGCTCTCGAGATTCAGCATCGCGCGCGCGGCCTCGTTGACGAGCCGCAGCCGGCCTTCACCGTCCACCACCAGCACGCCTTCGACCATGCCCGACAAGATGGCCGCCATGCGCGCGCGATCTGTCTCCAGCTCGCTGACGCGCCTCGACAGCCCGCTCATCTCCGTCTGCGTACGCGATCGCCACGAGCGGCTGCGCTGCGTCGCCAAAGCCGATCCTATCCAGACACCGGCCACTCCGGCGGTTGCGGCGACGAACAGATAGATAAGGAACTCGGCCATCGACCTTATGGCTCGGCAAGCTTGTAGCCAAACTGCTGCACGGTGACGAGCGCCTGCTCGAGATATGGCAGCTTCTCCCTGAGCCGTCTCACGTGCACATCGACCGTGCGCGTGGCGCCGGGATACTGGTAGTCCCACACGTCGGACAGCAGCCGATCGCGCGACAGCACGCGCCCCCGGTGCTCGAGCAGGTATTGAAGGAGCAAGAATTCTTTCGCGGTGAGACGCACGGGTTCGTCGGCGTCGGACACCGTATGCCGTTCGACGTCCACGCTGATCGGCCCGCACCGCAACACGCGTTCTTTCGACGGCGGGTGCGGCGCCGCGCGGCGGAGCAGCGCCCGGACGCGTGCCATCAGCTCGTTCGGGCTGAACGGCTTCACGACGTAATCGTCCGCGCCCGAATCGAGGCCGAGGATGCGCTCCGATTCCTCCCCGCGCGCCGTCACCATGAGAATCGGCACGGCAGCGGTGCGGTTATCCGCGCGCAGGGCCCTGCATACCTCCAGACCGCTCAGCCCGGGCAGCATCAGATCGAGAATGATCAGATCCGGCGGTGTTTCTCTGGCGCCGGTGAGGGCTCGCCCGCCGTCCGGGATGATCTCCGCGGCGAATCCCGCCTTCTCGAGATAGTGGGCGACGAGCGCGGCAATATCCGTGTCGTCTTCGACGATTAATACACGCGGCATGTTGTCCGTTTATGTCCGATAAGAAACTTTGCGCGTCCATCCTTGCACAAAATTGCGGCGAACGCCTACGGTGGACGCGGGATTCTGTCGACGAGATTGCCGGTGGCCGGTAGCCAATAGCCGGTAGTCCTGTGGCTGGTAGCGGAACTACCAAAACCACAGAGGTCACAGAGGACACGGAGAAGAAATGTTTTCTATGTGCTCTCTGTGCTCTCTGTGTTCCTGTGGTCAGGGCTCTGCTTACGGCAACGACGGTGCGACGATTTCCGCTGGTCGACGACGACGCGAGAAAGTTGCGTTGCAACAGGTGGGACGGGGCATATCCAGCCAAACGACCATGTCGGCCGCGGGCTTACCAGAAACCTGCACAGTTCCCATCAAATCTGCACCGAAAACAGGGGCGGTAGCGCAGATCATGGCGGCGCCGACCACACCAGCAAACCCTGCGCATTGCATGGGTGTTTTATCTGCCTCACCGGCACAGGAAATCAGTCCCGGCGTCCTTGAGGTAAACTTCGCACGCATCTTCCAATCCGCCTGAATGAATATCGCTTACGTGTCTCTGGCTGCGCTGGTCGTAGCCATCCTGGTCAGTTGTTTTACGGAGCTGAACGTCGGCATTCTGGCCCTCGCCCTCGCGTGGGTGGTGGGTGTCTACATCGATGGCCGTCCGCTGAACGACGTTCTCGCCGGGTTCCCCGTATCACTCTTCGTGACGCTTGCCGGCGTGACGCTGCTCTTTACACAGGCGCAGCTCAACCTGACCCTCGACCGCATCGCCCACCGTGCGGTGCGCATATGCCGCGGCAATGCGGGGCTGATTCCCATCATGTTTTTTGCGCTCGGGTGTGCGCTGGCGTCGATGGGGCCGGGAAACGTGTCGACCGCCGCGCTGCTGGGCCCGATGGCCATGGCGGTTGCGGGCCGCGCCGCGATTCCATCATTCCTGATGATCATCATGGTCGGCAATGGCGCGCAGGCCGGGTCGCTCTCGCCATTTGCGCCCACCGGCGTGATCGTGAACGGGCTGATGGCACAGATCGGGCTGCCGGGCCATGAGTGGTTCACCTACTGGACCAATCTCGCGGCTCACGCCGCCGTTGCATTCGGCGGCTACGCGATTTTCGGGGGGCTGGCGCTTTTCAAGTCCACTGCGGCCGTCACGATCGATCCGAAGCCGGAAGACATTCAGTTCGACAGAAACAACGTCCTCACGATGGTGGTCATCGGTGCCCTGCTCGTGGGCGTGTTGTTCTTCGGCGTCAACGTCGGCATGGGGGCTTTCGCCGGAGCGGTAGTGCTGGCCGTGCTCGGCGCCGCCGACCACAAAGAGTCTGTCAAGAAGATGCCGTGGTCGGTCATCGTGATGATGAGCGGCGTCACAGTGCTGATCGCGCTGATGGAGAAAACGGGCGGGCTCGACTTGTTCACGGCCGCTCTGGCGCGACTCGCGACACCCGATACCGTCACGGGCGTCATCGCGTTCGTCACGGGACTCATCTCCGTGTACAGCAGCACGTCCGGTGTCGTGCTTCCGGCGTTTCTGCCAACCATTCCCGGGCTCATCGAGCGGCTGGGCGGCGGCGATCCACTCGCCATTGCCGCATCGATGAACATCGGTGCTCACCTGGTGGACCTGTCGCCGTTGTCCACGACAGGAGCGCTCTGCATCGCCGCGATCGCGACGGGCGAGAGCGTGCGAAGCGTATTCAACAAGTTGTTGATGTGGGGGCTGTCGATGACGGTCGTCGGCGCCGTGTTGTGCTATTTGTTCTTCTGAAACGTTCAGGGCCTGCCTCGCTGTAGCCCGCCAAGCCGTCAGGGCCTGCCGCGCCGTAGCTCGCGAAGCGAGCGAAGGCGGGCGAGGTCCTCGCGAATGAGTTCGTCGGACGGGTGAAGTCTTGCGGCGGTTTCGAGGTTTGCCAGCGCCTCATCCGTGCGCCCGCTCAACGCCATCAGCTTTCCTACGAGATGGTATGCATCGGCGTTGTCTGGATTCTGAGCCAGCGCGAGTTGCGCGTGAGTGAGCGACTCCTGCATCTGTCCCGCGTCGAAGAGGGCAGTGGCCAGGTTGTAACGCGCGGTCGCGTTTCGGTCGTCGAGACCAAGGGCGTCGCGGAACGCGGTGATAGCCGCCGGGAAGTTCTGGCTCTCGGCGAGGTCTATGCCGTAGCTGTTGTAGCTATCCACAAGAATTCGTCGCGCCTCAGCGTCTGCCGGCGTCATCGCAAGGGTCATGCGCAGCTGTGCGATGGCGTCGGGCCAGCGTGACAAGCGCGCGTAGGCATGCCCCATGAGGCGCCTGGACCAGGGAACCTCTTCTCGCATCGGATACGTGGCGACCAGTACTTCCAGTTCTCGAATCGCCTCGTCATATCTTTTCAGGTTGTACAACGCGACCCCGAGGTTGTAACGGGCTCGCGCGTCGGAGCGGGCGCCCGTGCGCAGGAACGGTAACGCCTCCTCGTCGCGGCCAAGCCGTGTCAGCTCTCCACCGACAGCGGCATGCGCGACGTCGGAGGGCCAGCGTTCGAGCGTCGTTTCGGAAAGCACGAGCCACGATTGATGTTCTGAGTTCCGGTGGATGGTGCCGGCGCCGAGCGCAGCCACGGCGACTGCAACCAGCGCCGCCGCCCACGTGCGGGTGATGTGCTGTCGCGTCCAGATGAAGAGTCCTGCGACAAGCCCGGCAGCGATGGCCATCAGGGGCAGATACATGCGCCGTTCCGCGGCGACCTCCGTTGCAATGGGCACGAAGCTGGAAGATGGCGCCAGAGTAATGAAGAAGACCGCGCCAAGAAACGCAACCTTGGGGCTCCAGCGGAATGCCGCGAGCGTCAGTAGCAAAAGGGCCGAGATGAACATCAGGTGCGGAAGCACATCGCTCAGCTGATAAGCGACCGGCGGACCGTAGTTGATCACCAGGTCAGCCGGCCATACCACCAGTCGCAGATACCGTGTGATCACGACGGTCTGATTGAGAAGGTATGTCCACACGCTTACCTCGGTGCCGAAGCCTGCGGAGCCTGACCGCGGAGTCGTGATCACCTGCTGCGCAAGGAACAGCCACGTCAGCGCGAGGCCCGCGTAAAGCCGCCAGCGCGCGGCAAACGCCTCGCGGAAAGAACGGTAGAGGAACACGCGATCGAACAGCACGACAACGACTGGCGCGGTCACCATCGATTCTTTGGTGCCCATGCCCAACACACAGGAGACGACCGCAACGGCATGCCACAAGCCAGGGCGTTGTGACGAAAACGCCCGCAGGCTCGCGTACAGCGTGGCGAGATAAAGAAGCGCCATCAGCGATTCCGTGCGCTGTGTGATGTAGGTCACCGCATCGGTCGTCAAGGGATGAACGGCCCACAGCAACGCGACGGCCAGCGCGAGGTCGTTTGCCGACGAGCCAAATCGCGGTTGAAGCACGGGAAGAGCGAGCGTGCGCCGCACGAGGCCAAATAGCAGCAGCGCAGCGACGATGTGAACGGCGATGTTCGTGAGGCGATAGGCGGACGGGTCGAGGTCGCTCAGTGCGAAGTTCAGCGCAAAGGTGAGCCCCGCGACCGGCCGCCCAGCAAGCGGCGTGTTCGGTGGCTGGGATGCTGCCGTAGCCAGCGAGCGTATGGCCGAATTCGAAACGATCGAAACGTCGTCATCGAAAATAAACGGCGCCGACAAACTGTTGGCATAGACCAACACGATGGCGGCGATGATGACCGCTGGACACACCAGCAGCAGCTTCCGCGGTTCCGGGTTCCTGGTTCCAGGTTCCGGGTTCGTGGTTCCGCGTTCCCGGTTCTGGGTTTCTCGCTTCGCGCTGTGCGGCGAAACTGGCCGACGTGTTGATTTCGAAATGGGCACGGCGCGATGGACTCCCGAACGCCGCGATTCTAACAGCCGGCGGACTCTTGGACTATGGAGATCGGATACGGGCAGGGTCCGGCTAAAGCCGGACACTACGTACGGCGACCAGCTACCAGCTACTGGCTATGGCTAGCATCAGTGCGTCATCGCATACAGCAACACGTCGATGCCGATCGCGTAGCCGTTGATCGAAAACGTCTGGAAGTAGCTCGGATCGTCCGATTCGCGCTCGTAGGCATCGCCGAAATCAGTGTTGTGCGTCATCAGCACCATGACCCGGCCGTACCGATCGTAGATCCCGCGCACGTGGAGCTCAGCGCTGTCCGCGCCGCGCTCCGACGTCCGGCGCTCGTTCCTCCACAACCCGACGTTGGGAATCTGCGGTAGCGTCTGCACCGGAAACAACATGCGGAACATCGTGTGATTCACCGGCAGATCGACGATCGGATATTCGGCAGGGGAGAGCGCCTTGCCGATCTGATTCTCCCAGTTCGTCCACGCGCGGCTGCCCCAGAAGTCGTCCACCCAGAGGAATCCGCCTTTCAGCAGGTACGCGCGCAGGTTTGCGGCTTCCACGGTGTTGAAGAACGCACCGCCCGGCTCGCTCATCATGACGAAGGGGCAGCGGAAGAGCGACGGATCGGTCAGGCGCACGATGACGGGATACGGATTGCCTTCGCCGTCCTGCGTCACGGGCGACCTCGTGACTTCCATCAGGCGGATCGATAAATTTTCATCGGCGCGGGGATAGTCGACATACCAGCCGTCTCCGTCCCCTGCCAACCCGTTGCGGAACCAGATGCGGCAGAAGCGGAACCCGCCGTCATAATCGGGCAGAGCGCCGGAAGGATCCGAGGCGTGCGGCGCCCGCCGGGACATCTGCCGCGGCAGTCCGAACTGCGCGGCCGCCGTGCCCGCAATCAGCAGAGCGGCGAGAAGAAGCGCGGGGGTGCGCATCAGCTACTATAGGGATTGTTTCATGGAATTCGTCCGGCATCCCAGGGCAAGACGTTACGTACTTCGCGTGAGGCCCGACGGCACGGTGCGGGTCACCCTGCCCCGATGGGGTTCCCGCCTCCACGCCGAGTTGTTTGCCGAGCAGCAGCGCCACTGGATCGACCGTCAGCGCGCGTTGTTGCGGCCCAGTCCACATCCTCGGCTCGTCTTCACCCCGGAGGCGCTCAAGGAATTGCGTCAGCAGGCGTCGCGTGAGCTCCCCCCGCGTCTGCATCATCTCGCCGAGCAGCACGGTCTCGTCGTCTCGCGGGTCTCGATCCGGAATCAGCGGTCGCGGTGGGGCTCATGTTCGCCGTCGGGGCACATCTGCCTGAACTGGCGCCTCGTGTTGATGCCGGAAGCCGTGCGCGACTACGTGCTCATCCACGAGCTGATGCACCTTCGACGTCTCGATCATTCGCGCCACTTCTGGCGCCTGGTCGCCCATGCCTGCCCAGACTATCAGGGCGCCCGCCAATGGTTGCGGAGTAACCGGCAACTGTTGGACGAACACATTTAACTAGCAGAAGCCAGTCCTGGTAGTCCTGAAAGAGTCCAGTAAGTCGAAAGTCGAGGTCGACGAGTCACTGAGAGTCGACGAACCTACGAACTCACGAACCTACTCAATCCATCCAATTAGCGGCCGATGATCGGAACCGTACTTGTTGGCGATCTGGCGGTATCTAGCGCTGCGGCCGTTTGCGCTGCGGAAGAACATGTAGTCGAGGACGCGCAGACCGAGCCCGGGGCGGTCTACCGACAGAGGCGTTGCACCGAATTCATCGCCCATGAACCGAGCGGCGAGTTCGTCGCGGCCGTGCCAGGTATTCAGATCCGCACCGATGACCAGCGGCCCTTCTGGGAAGTGCCCGTTCAGCGATCGCACCTGAACATCCCGCAACCATGGCGTCCAGAACACGCGCAGGCGCCGTGCGCTTCCGAGCGCATCGAGGTGGATGACTCCGGCGGCGAACGATCCGATCTTGGCGTAAACGACCACTCTCCGCTGGCGCTCGCCGGGAAGCTCGACGGCAACAGGCTCGGTAACGGGCAGCGTGGAAAGGATGGCGTTCCCGCGATCTTCCGCCGGGTCGCGCGGCGATTTGCCGTTGCGCATCGATGGGATGTAGACGAGCGACAGGCCCAACTCGCGGCTCGTCCGCACGATATCGCTCGCGGGATCGTGCGCTTCGATACGGGTTGCGCCAACTGCGCCGTTGGCGAACGGCGGCACGCCATCGGTACGCACTACCTCTTGAAGAAGAAGAACGTAATGCGAGACGCGGCGTCCGCCGGTCAACGTTCCCTGGGTCAGATCGCGAACGAACGCGCGCACGTCACCATTTCCCACGTGCACGTTCCAGCTCACGAACGTCACCTCGTCGATGTTCGTGGCGCGCGGCGGGACGTCGGCGGGCACGTTGTGCAGCGCGGCCTCGCCCACCCCTGCGCACCACGAGTCGAGGCGCGCACGCTCTTTCACGTCTTCGGGTGCCAGCCAGGTGACGACTGCGGATCTGCACGAGCCCGCCGGCGAAGGACCAACGCTCGGTGGCGACCATCTCACGCAGGAGACGGAGAACAGCAGCAGCAATGAAAGAGGAAAAAGGAGCGACCCCACGGGTATAATTATCTGCTCCTGTTCACACCTTCAGCCGGAGTGGTGAAACTGGCAGACGCGCGGGACTCAAAATCCCGTGGGGCTTACACCCCGTGACGGTTCGATTCCGTCCTCCGGCACCATTCGAGATTTCAGTAGGGTAAAGGGCGCCGCCGGACACCCATTTTTCAAAGACTTGAATTTCTTCGTCGGTCAGCGGATCCAATCCGACGAATTTATGGCCGAGCGGTGCATGCAGCACCTGTGAGCGCGCCATTTGCGTGGCGATCGCCGTCATCCGGGCGGGAAGGTGACTTGGGCAAACGCCGGAGATCCAGCCAGAAGCGCCGCCAGGAAAAACAGGCTACTTGCTTGTAAATCAAAGCGTTACAGCCGAAATTGCGCTTGCTGGCGCGTTCACCGATCAGGCGAATAACTGGCGAAAGTGCGCGTTTTTTTGCCGCAATCCGTTGTTCATTGGGCGTTTTCCGCAGTATACTGGTTGGACGTTCTTAGCCATTTCACGCCTTCATCACGCACCGCATGACGGGGGAATCACTGTGACATTCGAGGTCGGAGACAAGGTCATTTACCCCAACCAGGGGCTCGGCGTCGTCACGCGTATCGAAGAGAAGACTATTCTCGGTACGACCTGCGGCTTCTATCATCTTCGCATTGTTGCCAACGAAACGACCGTGCTCGTGCCGCTCGACAACGTCGACGGTGTCGGCCTGCGCCGCGCCATCGGCGACGAAGAGGTCGAACGCCTCTTTAACGCGCTCGGCAACGGAAAGATCGACAACCACCAGAACTGGAAGGGTCGATTCAAGGACAATTCGGACAAGATGCGGACCGGCTCGATTTACGACGTTGCAGACGTCCTGAAAAGTCTGACGTTGCTGAGCCGATCCAAAAGTCTGTCGTTCCGCGAAAAGCGGATGCTCGATCGGGCGAAGTTCCTGATCGTGTCCGAAATCTCCGAGGTCATGCGCGAAACGTCGGAATCGATCGAAGGCCGCGTCGAGAAAGCGCTCGAACGCAGCTTCGCCACGCGCACGCGCGCAATCGCGCGGGCGAAGGCGGCGAAGGCCGCGCCCGTGGCGCCGCGACCTGTTGCGGCTCGCCGCGCCGCAAGAGCGTCGTAATCGTCGATCGTCCATCGCTTGTCGTCTGGAAGGCGGGCCCTACAAGGCCCGCCTTTTTGTTGTACGCTGTCTGACCCCTCGAATGGCCACATTCATCGCCGCAGTACGGTCGCTGGCCGCTTATATCGCCGTGTCTCTTTACGTCGCCGTCGCGGCGCCAATCGGCATGGCGCTGGCGCTGGCATTCCGGTGGAAGAGCCTGCTGTATGTGCTCGGCCACTGGGGAGTGGGCATCGGCACCGCGCTGGCCGGCATCCGCACGCGCGTCGCCGGCCGTGAGCACATAGATCCTTCGCGCGCGGTGGTGTTCTGCTGCAACCATCAGAGCAACATCGATCCTCCGATCCTCTTCCAGACCCTGCATCCGCGCCTGCACATCCTGTTCAAACGCGAGCTCACCAAACTGCCGCTGCTCGGACGCGCCTTTCAGATCGGCGGCTTCGTGCCGATCGATCGGCACAGCCGTGAACAATCGATGGCGGCGATCGATCAGGCGGCCGAGTCCCTCCGGAGCGGCAACTCGTTTCTCACGTTTCCCGAAGGCACGCGCAGCCGCACGGGAGAGCTGCTGCCATTCAAGCGCGGACCGTTCTTGATGGCGCTGAAGGCGCAAGTCCCGGTCGTACCGGTTGCGATTACCGGCGCGACAGCGTCCATGCGGAAGGGAAGTCCGATCGTCCGCCCCACCAACGTGAGCGTGCGCATCGGCGAGCCGGTCGAGACGCGGGGGATGGACGTTGCCGATCGCGAAGCGCTCGCAGACGAGGTCCGCGCCCGCGTGGAACGCCTGCTCGAGCAGGGGCCTGTCTAGACCTATTTCGCGCCGTAGGAGAAGGTCAGTTGCCAGGGCTTCAGCCTGGCGCCATCGGTGGCGGCGATCCCATCCAGCAGCTCGATGACGACGTTCCGGAACGATGCGCCGTCATTCAGAGCCAGACTGATTTCAAGGGACCGCTTCGCGCGATCGTATTTGAAAGCCGGCTCACGCCCCGGTTCGCGCGGGGTGCTGCCGCCTACGTTGACCGCGTCGGCGGCCGTGAAGCTCCACCGCACGAGCCCCTTGAAGGTATCGGGGTTCATGTCGCGCGAGAACTGAAGGCGTATCGGCGCTTTCAGAGCCACTTCCGATTCGCCCTCCACGGGGTCGGAGAAGATCACTTCGGGCGGCGGACCCATTTGCGGAATCGGCGCCGTCTCGGCATTCCGCGTTTCCAGATCGGGTGTCGTGCGCGCCACCTGCTGTCCTTCGATCCACACCAGGCCTTTGCCTTCGCGCACGATCCCGGAGAGCTCGAGCCATGTGCCGGTGTCTACACGCGCCCCGGTATCGAGGCTGAAGCCGCGTCCGCGAGGCCGCAGTCCCGTAATCCAGACAGATGCATCGGCCGCACGCAGGACGAAATCCCACTGACTGAGGCCGGGTCCCTGAGGGGCGTCCCCATACAGATTGCGTCCGCGGAACTGTCCCTTGAGCGTCACCCGCTTACCGACATAGGGCGATGGGTCCAGCGCGATTTGTCTCAGCGTCGGATTTTCCTCCGCGGGCTTGGCGGTCATGGCATCGGTGACGACGAGCGCGATAACTTCGCCCGGTCGCGGCCAGTCGCCCTCCATGCCATTGCGAAGGAGGCGGTCGAGACCCGCGGTCATGATGCGCGGGTCTTCACGCTGCATGCGGCCGACGTCCCAGAAAGTTGCGCGCAGTTCGACAGGACCGTCAACCGGTGAGGGACCTCTGAAAATCAGCGGCACGGCGCGATCGATGCTCGGCGACAACAACACCGGTTGATCGCGCGTCACTAGATTCCCGCGCAGAACGACAGCCTGACCCTGATAGAAGCCTGGATAGGTGAGCAGCCCCGCCAGCGTCGCGGCGCGGCGTACCGGGATTTGCGCCTCGGGAGCGCTCGCCGCCGCAAGAAACGCGGCTGCTGTGATGATGAGTCGGAACTGCCGCATATATGGGCCGCGCGGCGTGCTCGCGCGCGGCAAGCTGTTTCGATTGTACCTGTTCCGGAAGGAACCGCTATAAGATCCTCCTGTAATTGGCGACCAAACGCAAACAGCTGAGCGACCAAGTATCCGAGCTCACGACCAACCGGCTCTCGGTTTACCTTCGATGCCTCAACACTCTTGACGCCGAGGGAGTGAAGACGGTGTCGTCCCAGGCCCTCGCGCATCAGTTCCACCTCAACGCCGCGCAGATCCGCAAAGACCTCGCGTATTTCGGCGAGTTCGGCGTGCGGGGCGTCGGCTATTACGTGAAGGATTTGAAGCAGCACCTCCGTCAGATCCTCGGCCTCGATCGCCGGCTCAGGGTGGCGATCTTCGGCGCGGGCAATCTGGGTCTCGCGCTGGCCGATTATCCCGGGTTCCAGCAGGAAGGGTTTCAGATTGCGGCGCTCTTCGATACGCTGCCCGGCAAGATCGGACAGAAATCGCGCGCGGGCGTGCCGATCTTCGACATTGGTGTGCTGAGGAAAATCGCCGAGCGCGAGAAGATTGCGATTGCGGTGATCGCTGTTCCGGCCGAGTCTGCCCAGCAGGTCGTCGATGAGGTGGTTGCGGCCGGGATTAAGGCGATTCTGAATTTCTCCCCCGGCACGCTCTGGGCTCCGGAAGACGTGAAGCTGAAGAGCGTGGACTTGACCGTCTCACTGGAGAGCCTGTCGTTCTATCTTGCGCAGGAGCAGGAATGAAAAACCGACTGTCGCATGTCGATGCGCGTGGCCGGGTACGGATGGTGGACGTCGGCGACAAGGCTGAAACAGCCCGCGAAGCCGTCGCGCGCGGGCGGATCAGCGTCGGGGCCGCCGCGCTTCGGGCGATTCGCGCCGGCAAGGTCAAGAAAGGCGACCCGCTCCAGACCGCCCGTCTCGCCGGCATCCTGGCGGCGAAGCGCACGTCGGATCTCATTCCCCTGTGCCATCCGCTGCAGCTGTCGCACGTGGATGTCGAAATCACCCGGGAGAAGAACGGCTACGCCATCGAGTCGCGGGTGCGCACGACAGGCCGGACCGGTGTGGAAATGGAAGCGCTCACGGCCGTGTCGGTAGCGGCGCTGACGATCTACGACATGCTGAAGGCGCTCGACAAGACGATGGTCATCGGCGAGATTTGCGTGCTCGAAAAACGCGGCGGCCGTTCCGGCGAATATGTGCGCACCCGACGCACCCAGCGCACCTAGCGCACCCAACGCACCCAACGCACCCAACGCACCTATTTAGGCGGTGGCTCTATGTGAATGATCGCGTCCGCGATCTGCGGATAGCGCTCCATCAGGAGATCCTTCACCCGGTGCGACACGGCATGCGCCTGCATCAGCGGGGTTGAGCCGTCGAGCCACACGTGCAGGTCGAGAAAGGCATGATCCGCTGAACCCCGCGAACGTATCTGATGGCAGCCCAGTACTTCGGGAACGCTCTCGACCACGCTCCGCACCCCTTCCTCTGAAATCGCGATCGCGTCGGAAAGGATCGACGCGGCATCTTTCGCGATGTTGAAGCCGGCGTAGCCGATAAAGCCCATGACAACCAGGGCGGCCAGCGGATCGAGGATAGGGAATCCGAGAGCCGATCCGGCCAGCGCCGCGATCACTGCTAACGAGGTGAGCACGTCACTCTGTGTATGCCTCGCGTCGGCGAGCAGCAGCTCGCTCGACAGGCGGCGGGCCGCCTTCCGTTCCGCGCGGACGACGGCGAGGTTAATCAGCAGCGTTACGCCCATGATGACAAAGCTTGCGACCGTCACGGACGGGGATCCGCCGCTTCGGAACCTGAAAAACGCGGCTTGCGCCACCTCAACGACCACAACCAGAAGAAAGAGCGCGATGCCGCCCGCGGCGAGCGTCTCGAACTTGCGGTGGCCGTAGGGATGATTCGCGTCCGGAGGCTTGTAGGCCAGCCGCAGGCCGACGAGCGCGACGACGTTCGAGGCGCCGTCGGTGAGCGAGTGAAAGCCGTCTGACAGGATGCCGATGGATCCGCTGAGCTGCCCGAACACGACCTTGGCCAGCGCGACGGCGAGGTTGAGAAACAGAATACGAATGAGGACTTTTCGGACTTCGGCGTGCCGTGACTCGCTTCGCATTGGCAGATTGCTTCAGTCGTTCAATCTACCAATCTTCCAATCCTACGAGTTCAGCATTCAGAAGAGTCTGGCAGTCGGAATCGGCCACCACCGGACCTGGACTTTCCCGATGATATAGCGCTTCGGCACGAAGCCCCAGTGACGGCTGTCGGAGCTGTTGTTGCGATGATCGCCGAGCACGAAGTAATAGCCCTCGGGGATGACCTGCGGGCCCCAGTCGTCGTGTGCGCGATAGTCTTCGGGAACGAAGTCGTCTTTCATCGGCGTCTCGTTGACGAAGACGTTGCCGTCGACGATGCGGACGGTATCACCTTCTTCGGCGATGACGCGTTTGACGAACGATTTATTCGGATCGATGGGGTAGTAGAGCATCACGATGTCGCCGTGATGCGGCTCGCCAATGCGGTAGGCCAGCTTGTTGACGATGAGGCGGTCTTGATCTTCCAGCGTCGGAGCCATGCTCATGCCTTCGACGCGCGCCACCTGGAAGCCGAACGTGACGATTAACGTGGCATACACGGCTGCCGAGGCGAGCGTCTTGAACCAGGCGACCAGTTCGTCGCGGACCATCCGCAGCCGCTCGGCGGTCTTGGAGCGGACGGCCGGGTCGGCGGGGCCTGGCACTGAGACGATGACCGGGGTAGCAACGGCTGCAGGGGCATCCCCGGCCAGGGCAGGTTCCATCCCCATGCGAAGCTGCTCCCCGTCACCCAGCTGCATGCGTGCGGCAGCCGGAAGGGGGCTCCCGGAATCCAGGGAATCTAGAGGCGGAGGTATTCCCGGAGCCGCTTCGTCTGGGCGCGGCTGACCGGTATCTCCGTCGCCTTCGCGTCCTTCATCCTGAGGATGTAATTCCTGCTGAACCAGGGGACTATCTCCTTGACCTTGTTGATGTTAACCAGGTGCGACCGATGCACGCGCCAGAACACGCCCGGGTCGAGCCGCGCTTGAAGTTCATCAAGCGTCCTGAAATTGGACGTGCCCGCCAGCTGGCTCGTTACTATGTTAATCGAGTCATCGGTCAGAGAGGCATAGATAATCTCTTCGGCCTGAACCAGCAGAAAACGCTCGCCCACCTTGACAGCCACGCGCTCCCGCTTCTGCTGGCGCTCCGCCATAAGTTGGACGATCTTTTCGATTTGATCGTTCAGGGGGCCTTCCCGGGCGGGTGCTATCCGCTGCCGCGCCCGCTCGACGGCCTTCTCGAGCCTCGCGGCCTCGACCGGCTTCAGGAGGTAGTCCACCGCGTTCACTTCGAAGGCTTCGATGGCATGGCGATCGAAGGCGGTCACGAACACGATATTGGGTGACACGCCGTTCTGGATGAGCCGGTGCGCAACCTCGAAGCCGTTGAGTCCGGGCATCTGGACGTCGAGGAAAAGGACGTCGGGCGTCAGGCGTTCGACGATACTGACGGCCTCGACGCCGTTGCCAGCCTGGCCGACGACTTCGATGCTGCCAATCTGTTCGAGCATGTAACACAGCTCGTCCCGGGCGAGCTGTTCGTCATCCACGACCACGGCTTTTAATGACATATTTACAAAAAACGTAAAAAGGGGGTCTGACCCTCTTTTTACCTAGGCCGTAATTCTCTCCGCCGACACCATGTCGGGGATTTCCAGCCGGATGATCGTCCCGAGGTTCGGCGCGCTCGTGATCCGCACGCGATATCCCGATCCGTAGATCACGCTGAGACGTTCGTTCACGTTGCTGAGCCCGATCCCGTCGGTCAGCGCCGTATTCATTCGATCTTCGGTCATCCCGAGCCCGTCGTCTTCCACCTCGATGATGGCGTGCGCGTTGTGGCGCACGCTGCGGATGATGATGCGCCCGCCGCCCACCTTACGCGAGAACCCGTGTTTGATCGAGTTCTCGACCAGCGGTTGCAGGATCATGCTGGGCACGATGACGTCGAGCGTGTCGGGGCTGATCTGCTTGTCAATCTTGAGTTGCGGACCGAACCGGATGACCTCGATGTCGAGGTATTCGTCGATCGATTCGAGCTCCTCGCGCAGCGTCACGAAATGATCCCGGCTGCGCAGCAGCCGGCGGAGCAGACCCGACAGTTTGACGACAACCGTCCTGGCGGTCTCGGGGTTCGTGCGGATGAGCGACTGAATCGACGTCAGCGTGTTGAAGAGAAAGTGCGGGTTGATCTGGCTGGCCAGCGCTTCGACGCGCGCGGTCAACAGCAGCTTCTCCTGCTCTTCGAGGCGATGTTCGATGCGCGCGTTGTTCCAGATCTTGATCGCGGTCGCCACGCAGAGCACCGTCGTCAGCACCACCAGTGAGATGCGCCACGGCGTCATGTTTTCGGGGGCGAGAAAGAAGAGGCGCGCTTCCCCGAATCGCCAGCCAAGCGCCTGACGCAGCAGCTCGAGCGCGACCGGCGCGAGCAGGAAGATGACGGCCCAGTCGACGCTGACGTTCCGGAGCATGCGCCATAGGTGGCGGTGCAGCTTGGTGAAGACAAACGGCGAGAAGTGCCAGATCTCTTCCTTGTTCGGGCAGGCTTCGCGCAGGCCGCCGCCGGCGAAGCCGCAGCCCACGGCGAAGAACAGCGCGATGAACTCGTGGCTGAGAAGGGCCGGGACAGCCACCATCAGCCCGACAATCGCCCCGGCGTACGGCCCTGCGATCAGTCCGGCAAGAAAGGCGCCCTCGAGCGTCAGATCGGCCGCGTCGTAGTTGAGCAGAATTCTCGACGCGACTCCCGCGGCCAGGGGTACGCCAAGGCTGAACGCAAACAGGAGGCGCTCGGGCCATGCCCGCCGCTCCGAGATCAGAATGTGACGAAACCGGTGGTACCGCACGAGGATCGTGGCAAGCGCCGCGACGATCGTGATCTTGACGACCAGGGTCGTCAGGAGAAACTGATCGGCCGTTACGAACATCTCGGCTCGGGCATCCTCGGTAAGGGAGAGCTTAACAAATTGTGGCTTACAATGTTCCCAGCATGGTTAAGCGGATTCTCGAGAATACACGGGCATTGATCACCGGCTTTGCGACGACATTCAAGTACATGTTCAAGCCGGCGGTGACCGTCAATTATCCCGATCAGAAAGTGCCGATGTTTCCCAAGTGGCGCGGGAAACAGGTGCTCATGCGCGACGAAGCGGGACTCGAAAAGTGCGTCGCATGCGGGCTGTGCGCGGTTGCGTGCCCTGCCGACGCCATCTACCTGGAGGCCGCGGAAAACGACGGCACCGTGCTGGCGGGACCGCGCTACGCCATCACCTATCAGATTCACAAGACCCGCTGCATCTTCTGCGGCTTTTGCGAAGAGGCGTGCCCTGTGTCCGCGATCTTCATGGGCAAAGACTACGAGCTCGCGGTCTACAACCGGACCGATTTCGTCTGGGACAAGAAAGATCTCCTTGTGCCGCCGCCTTCTGACGCTGTCACGCCGGCACAACGTTAGGTTCCAGTTCCGCGTTCCAGTTTCCACGTTCAGGTTCTATTCCATGTTCTTTGGCGCGATTGGCGATCTGCATGGCGACTTCGAGGCGCTCGATCGCGTGATGGCGCGCCATCCGGAGGTCGCATTCTGGGTTTGTCCCGGCGACGTTGCCTCGGAGAGCGGGGAGTACCCGACGCCGCGCTCTCCCCTGTATTGGATCAAAGGCAACAACGAAGACTTCGATTTCGTCGCCGCCCAGCCAGCCGGCGGCGGTACGCTGCCGAACCTGTACTACATCCCGAATGGCGCGATCGTCGAGGCCGAGGGATTCCGCCTGGCGGGGCTAGGCGGCACGTACGCGCCGACGTGGTACGAAAAGCCGACACTCGAGCTCCGGCGATTGTCAGCGCGCGACGACCGCCGCCGTCACTTCGTACGCAGCGAGGTCGACGCATGTTCGGCCATGAAGGGCATCGACATCTTCCTGTCACACGAAGCCGCTCGTCCCTATCCTCTGCCGAGAGTACAGGACGCCGGCAAGACACCAATCAACGAAGTCCTCGCCGCTATGCAGCCGCGGGCGCATCTCTTTGGCCATCACCACAAATACACGGTGGCCGAGCGTCAGCACGTGCCGTCGATCGGTCTCGAAGAGGTGTCGGCTTCCTACCTCCTGATTGATGGCAAGACGCTTGCTCACCAACGTATGACGATCTGATATAGTCCTCGACGGAGGCGTAATGGCGCTGCTCTTCCCGAGAGAAGAGGATAAAGAATTCGCAATCACTTCAGACGCTGCAACACGTTCTTTGTCGGCCATATCGCTCGAGACGTCCTTCGTCGAAGGCGTCTACGAGAAAATGGCCTCGGTGTATGACCTGTTTTTCGGGCTCCCTTTGCATCACGGCCGCGCGAAAGCCATTGCCCGCATGGCCATCGCGCCTGACGACCGGATTCTCGAGGTAGGCGTTGGGACCGGTATCAGTCTTCCGCTGTATCCAGCCAAGTGTTCTGTGACCGCGATTGACCTTTCCGAAGGCATGCTCGAGCGCGCCCGCGCGCGCGTGGAGCAATACAAGCTCCGCAACGTGCGGCTCATTCAGATGGATGCGACCGAGTTGAAGTTCCCTGACAATTCGTTCGACATCGTCTACGCCCCCTACTTCATCAGCTGCGTGCCCGATCCGCTGGCTGTCACGCGGGAGATGCGGCGCGTGTGCCGTCCGGGTGGACGCCTCGTGTTCCTGAATCATTTCCTCAGCGACAACATCGTCACGTCGAAGCTCGAACGCGCGATTGCACCGCTTACCGTGCACCTCGGCTTCAAATCCGATTTCGACCTGCCCGCGTTCCTGGCGCAGACGGGCCTCCGTGCCGCGTCGATCGAAAAGGTGAATCTTCCGCGCATCTGGTCGCTGGTGATTTGCGCCAATGACTCTGAAGCCGCGAAGCCACGCCGGGGGTAGCAGCCCCCGCCCTTCGAGTTCCCTCAGGGCGTCCCGAGCGCCAGTCGAGGGACGCGAGATCATGAATCGGCTGGCCGATTACCAGACGTTCCTCACCCAGTTTCTCCGCAACTACAACACGACGGGCTCAGTGATTCCCAGCGGCCGCGCGCTGGGCTCCGCGCTTTGCCGTTACGTCGGCGACGGGACAGCGCCGCAGAAGATTCTGGAGGCGGGACCGGGAACCGGGGCGGTGACCTCGTGCATCATCGACCGCCTGCGGCACGACGATCAGTTGTGGATGGTGGAGCTGAACCCGACGTTTGCGGCGCATCTGCGCGGCGCGTTCAAAGAAAAGCCGTCGTTCCGCGACGCCGCGAGCCGCTGTCATCTGATTGAGGGTTCGGTTCAGCAGCTCGGCCACGAAGGACAATTCGACGTCGTGATCTCGGGCCTTCCGCTCAACAATTTTTCATCCGAGGACGTGCGCGATATCCTGCAGGCCTACGGCAAGCTCCTCAAGCCGGGGGGCATACTCTCGTTCTTCCAGTACATTCTCATTCGGCCGGCAAAGATGTTCGTCAGCGCCGGCCCCGAGCGCACGCGCCTGAAGGGCGTCGGGGAAGCCATCGACGGCGTTCTCGGCGAGCGCGAATTCGCGCGCGAGTGGGTCTGGGTCAACGTGCCTCCGGCGTGGGTGCATCACATTCGATTCTGATAAGGAAAAACGCAAAACCGTTATTCCTTTTGCGTTATTCGGTCTTCCTTACTCGTCTCACAATTTCCCCTGCCACAACTTCCGCACCATTCAATGCCGGTCTCTCGGGTGCCGCCGGCTGGCGTAGCAGGCTTTCCAGTGCGGCTGCCCACTTCCCACTCAACAAATCCTCCTGCTCGATGAATTGCGCTCTCAGGAATCGTGGCATTTCGTTGACCAGCACGTCGTATTCGACAAAACGGCCGCGTGATGTGTAGAGCAGTGCGGTGTCGTTTGCCATGGCTTCGCTGATGATGCCGTAGCCGGGCTTGGCGACGACGACGTCGGCGGCAAGGACGAGGTCCTGATATTGGAGGCCTCTTTCGAGCAGCTGTTGCTCGGAGATGTACAACACGTTCGGTGTCTCTTCCCGGCCTGGCGGCGGGGCCGTCGTCGTCGCAATGACGTACTCGTCGAGCGCGGCGAGCGTCCGTGCGTTCAGGCCATCTACGCCGTACCTGCCGAACGACATGAGAACGAGCGGCTTTCCCTCAGGGCGGGGCATGAGGCCCAGGGCGAGGCGCACGTCGTTTTGCGCGCGGTTCGATTTGCGAGCGATGAAGGGAATATCCCGCGTGATCGTATCGAGACCTGCAAAGCCTGCCGACATCGGCAGCCGCAACATGAGGGTTGCCTTCTCGTAGCCGCGACGGATGTCGCGCGCAAGGTCCTCAGGGCTCTCCTCCGGATAGCCCTCGTATATCCAATCCCAGGTGAAATTGCCGATGCCGATCGATGGGACGCCCGCACTCTCGGCGGCGGCAAACGCAAGCGGGGGAATGTCGCCAACGACGAGACGCCCGGCGGACGCTTTCAGGAATGCCGCTTCCGCCGCCGCAAGCGCCGGCAGGCGCGCCTGAAATGCCTTTGCCTGCCGCACCGTTTCGGCGGCATCGATACTCAGGCTGTCCCTTTGCACCACTCCGGCGTCACACTCGAGCTCGACGAGCTCGATCCGGTCGGCGAGCGTCCGCTCGAACAACGCCCGCGGGGCCCCGGTTTTGACGGTAATTCTGACCCCGGGCATTGCCCGGAGCACCGCATGAATCACTTCGATGACGCGCGATGTGTGGCCGAAGCCGTGCCCCGAAACGTAAAAGACGATGGGATATGATTGGTCCATGGACGAACGGGACTTTTTTACTGAGCGGCCCGAGCAGCGGCCGGTTCAATACTCGTGTCCCCGCTGCAAGCGGCGCAACGAATACATGGTGCGCTGGATGCGCCGGACGAAGAAGAAAAACATTCCCGGCAACGCCGATGCAAGGGACCGCGCGCTGTTCGCAAAGCTGCGTGATTATCTCATCCGGATGGACGATGACGTCACGTGCAAGGCGTGCGGCAAGCGCTTCGAGATTCCCTCGCACCAGTCGATGGTGTTCCTCGACGAGGCAGGGAATGTCGGCGGCGGCAACTACGATCCGGATGACGACAATCGCGGCAACCGCGCATAATAAATGCTTTCCATGAAGCCCGGTATGTGGCGTGGCGCGCTGGTCCGCTTCCTCGCGGTGGCGCTGGCCATCGGTTCGGTCTCCGACGGGCGGACCAGCCGCATCGCCTACGCCCAGGGAGCTGTCGATCCAACCGTCGTCAAAGCGCGCGCGGCCATCAACAGCGGCCAATACGCAGAAGCCGAAGCGCTCTTGAAGCCGTTGGCCGGGAAGCTGCCTCAGGGCGAAGCGGCTCTGGAACTGGCGCTGTTCTACGAAATGATGGGGCGCCGGGACGAATCGCGCCCGATGCTGCAGCGCATCGCCGACACGCAGGTCGGATCGGGTACGTCCCCTGCCGATTACGCCCGCCTTGGGCGCGCGGCTCGTGCGCTCGGAGAATTCCAGCTCGCCAACGATGCATATCGCATCGCGACCGAAAAAGCGCCCAACGATCCCGCGTTTCACACCGGCTGGGGCGATCTGTTCCTGCAGGTCCACGACAACGCCGAGGCGGCACAGTCATTCCAGGACGCACTCAAGGTCGACGACAAATGGATTCCGGCGCTCGTCGGAATGGCTCATGCGTTGCTCGAGGTAAATCCGCCGGGAGCCGAGAAGGCGGTCGAGCAGGCGCTTTCCCTCGATCCGACGATCGTCGATGCGCACCTGATCGTTGCGCAGTTGCACCTCGACAAGAGCGATCGTGAGGCCGCCAAGGCGGCTATCGCCAAGGCGAAGTCGATCAATCCGGCCAGCCTCGACGCCCACGCATGGAGCGCGGCGGTGGCCTATGTCGAGGATCGCCAGAGCGACTTTCAACAGGAAGCCAACGCGGCGCTGAAAATCAACCCGCGGTTCAGCGGCGCGTATCGCGTGCCGGCGGAGCTCGCGGCCGCCAACTACCGGTTCGAAGAAGCGGTTGCCCTCAGCCGGAAAGCGCTCGAGATCGATCCGTCCGATGTCCGGACTCTCTCGGCGCTTGGCGTGCAGCTTCTCCGAACGGGCGACGAGACCGAAGCGCGGCAGGTGCTCGAGAAGTCCTTCTCGATCGACAAATACGACAAGACGACGTTCAACCTGCTGACGATGATGGACTCGCTCGAGAAGTTCGACACGATTACCGAAGGGCCGATCGTGTTCAAGAGCCATCCGAGCGAGACGCCAGTCATGCGCGAGTACGTCGTGCCGCTCGCGCAACACGCGCTGAAGACCTTCGAGGAAAAGTACAAGTTCGCGCCCAAGGGACCGATTCTCATCGAGATGTTCCCGAAGCACGACGACTTCGCGGTTCGCACCATCGGGCTGCCGGGCATGATCGGCGCGCTCGGCGCCTGTTTTGGCCGGGTCGTGACGCTCGACTCGCCGAAGGCGCGGCCACCTGGCGACTTCAACTGGGCGCCGACGTTGTGGCACGAGCTCGCGCACGTCATCTCCCTGCAGTTGTCGAAGCAGCGCGTGCCGCGGTGGCTCACGGAAGGCATTTCCACATACGAAGAGAAACTGGGGTCTCCCGCCTGGGGGCGCGAGGGCGAGCTGTCGTTCGTCGCGGCGTACGGCGAAGGGGAACACATGACCCTGCGCGAACTGAACGCCGCGTTCCAGGATCCGGAGAAGATCTCGCTGGCGTATTACCAGGCCTCGATCCTCACCGAACACATCGTCGACACGTACGGTATGGGCGCGCTCCGCAAGCTGCTCGTGTCGTATGGCGAGGGGCTCGAAGGGGAGGCGGCACTCAAGGCCGGGCTGGGCGTCGACATCGACAAGCTGCAGGCCGACTTCGACAACGTGCTGACGTCGAAATACGGGGTGATCGTCAAGGCGCTGAAGCCGCCGAAGGAGCTCGAGCCGGGCAAGGGCAATCCGGAGGCAATCGCCGCGGCGTTTCCAGAGAGCTTCCAGGCTCAGGTGGCGCTGGGAGAGTACCTTCGCAAGGCCGGCCGCACCGACGAAGCATTCAAGGTGTACGAGCGGGCGGCAGAGATGGTGCCGATGGCCACCGGCCCACGAAGCCCGCATGCAGCGCTTGCGCAGATGGCGCTCGAGCGGAAGGACGCGACACGCGCGATCAGCGAGCTCGAGAAGCTGCTGCAGCACGCCAATACTGATCTCGATGCGGCGCGGCTGCTTGCAAAACAGCTTGAAGCCACCGGCGCTCCCGCAGCGAAGCGCGTAGCTGCCTACGAGCGCATCGCGCAGCTCGATCCGTTCGATGCAGCGAATCACACAGCGCTCGGGCGGCTGAAAATGCAAGCTGGCGATCCCCAATCGGCCGTCCGCGAATTTCGTGCTGCGGTTGCCGCTGGGTCGCTCGATATGGCGGGGGCACATTCCGACCTGGCCGAAAGTTATCTCGCTCTGGGAGACAAGGTGCAAGCGCGCCGCGCGGTGCTTGCGGCGATTGAAGTGGCTCCGGGATATCCACGCGCGCAGGAACTGCTCCTGCGGGTGGTTGGTCAATAATGCGCCGCGGCGTCTTCCTGTCCGCGCTGGCGCTGTTGACACTCTTCGTGCTGCCTGCCGGCGTTCTGGCGGAGGAGCGGTATGCGCTCATCGTTTCCGGAGTGTCGGGCGGCGACAAGTTCGCAGACACTCAGAAGGCGCTGGTTGCGTCGCTGCAATCCGCGCTCGAGAAACGGATGGGGTTCGCGACAGAGCGCATCACCGTTCTCACCGAGAAAGGTACGACGGTTGCGAATCGAGACAGCGTGACGAAAACGCTGGCCCAGCTCAAGTCGCGCCTGACGGCCGAAGATACGCTCCTGGTCGTCCTGATAGGGCATGGCACATTCGATGGAACCGCCGCCAAGTTCAACCTCGTCGGGCCGGACATGGACGCCAGTGAATGGAAGGCAGCGCTCGATGGCAATGCCGCCCGGCTCGTCTTCGTGAACACGACGAGCTCGAGCTTTCCGTTCGTCTCTGTACTCTCCGGCAAGAACCGCATCGTCATTTCCGCGACCGATTCCGCCGCTCAGAAGTACGCAACGGTGTTCCCGCAATATTTCGTTCAGGCGCTGGAGGAGGGAGAGAAGGCCGACAACGACAAGAACGGCCGGCTCTCGGTGTGGGAAGCGTTCAGCTATGCCAGCCAGGCGGTGAAGCAGGATTTCGATCAGAAGGGCACGCTCGTCACCGAGCGGGCGATTATGGATGACGACGGCGACGGGAAAGGTAAAGAAGCGACCGCCACCGGCGCCGATGGAGTACTGGCACGGACGACGTTTCTCGACCCTTCTGCCGCCGCGGCGTCCGGCAACGCCGCTCTGGCCGGGCTCGACAAGCGGCGCATTGAGATCGAAGCTGAAATCGAGCAGTTGAAGGCGCGCAAGGGGCAGATGCCGGCCGGTCAGTACGAGGAAGAGTTCGAACGCCTGGCGATCGAACTCGCCAAAGTTTCCGCCCAGATCCGATCCACGAAATAGATACTTTTTAACCACAGAGGACGCAGAGACGCACAGAGTTCTTTGAAAGAGGAATTCTCTTCTCTGTGGACCTCTGTGTTCTCTGTGGTTGAATTGCTTATGCGGCCCAGCGTGTGCGTGAGGGTTTCCGCATCACCAGCACCGCGGCCATTCCCACGACGAACCCCGCGACGTGCGCCCAGAACGCGACGCCGCCTGTTTCCGCCCCTGACTGTGTCGCGAGTCCTCCGACGCCCATGAAGAACTGCATGAGGAACCAGAGGCCGAGGAAGATGATCGCGGGCACCTCGAGCACTTCCCAGATGATGAAAAGCGGCACGAGCGCAAGCACGCGCGAGTGCGGATAGAGCACGAAATACGCCCCCATCACGCCGGCGATTGCACCGCTGGCTCCGATGGTGGGAATCATCGAAGCGGGATTCATCCACACGTGGGCGAGCACCGCGGCGGCGCCGCAGACGAGATAGAACACCACGAAGCGCAGATGCCCGAGGCGATCTTCGACGTTGTCGCCAAAAATCCAGAGGTAGAGCATGTTGCCGAGAAAGTGAAGCCAGCCGCCGTGGAGGAACATCGACGTAAAGATCGCAACCAGATCGAGCCGAGCGGGGACGACGCCGTAGGTGAACACCAGCGCCTCACGGCCGCGCTCCGACAGCGTGCGATCGAAGATGAAGGCGATGGTGTTGAGAGCGATGAAGGTGACCGTGAAAATCGGAAAGGTCCGCGACGGAATGACGTCGCGCAGCGGAATCATGCGCTGGATTGTGACATATAATCCCAGCCCGTATCGCGTATGAAGTGCCGAGAATGTGGGACCGAAATCGCCGACAAGGCGTTGATCTGTTTTCGTTGCGGCGCATCGGTGCAAGAGCCGGTGCACAAGCCGTACGTCGCGCCGAAGCGCAAGCGTCCGCTGATCGTTTACCTCGTGTTTGCGATCATCGTGTTGATAGGGCTGGTCGCGTACCTCTTCGCCGAATCTAAAGACGAACATGAGATTGGGAGATTAGGAGGAATTTCTTATGAAGAAAGAACTTCCAAACTCCTAGTCTCCTAAACTCCTGCTTAAGAATTGATTTTACCGGGCGAGGCGGGCTTCGATCGCGGGCAGCGACGCGAGCACGACATCCCCGACGACCTGCAGACTGCGCGCTGAAACCTGTTCGAGGGTGTCGGCCGGCGTGTGCCAGGCGGCGTAGTCGAGGTCGATGATGTCCACCGCCGGGACGCCTGCATCGAGGAAGGGCACGTGGTCGTCCTCGATAGGCGTCTCCGCGTTGACGAAGATCGTGCGGTGTCCCATCTTCTGCGCGGTGGACCAGATGACGTCGGTGAGCCACCTCGTCGATCTCGCCTCCCGCATGAACTGCTGCGAACGCTCGCCGATCATGTCGACCAGGATCAGCGTTTTGAGCCCGGCGAGCGTGCCGGCCTTGCGCGCCTGATCGACGTAGTGCTGGCTGCCGTAGGTGTGGTCGCCCGGCCCCCAGTCGCGCAGCGTCGCCTCTTCGCCGTCGAAGAAAATCAACTCAACCGTGAAGGGATTTGCGCGCCCCTTGATCACCCGCGCGAGCTCGATGAGGAACGCCGTGCTCGAGCCGCCGTCGTTGGCCCCGACGAAGCGAAATTCGCGGAAGAGCTTCGTGTCGTAATGCCCGGCGATCGCGATGCGCTCCTTGCGCGCGCCCGGAATGGTCGCGACGAGATTGACCATCGCGATGTCGCCGATCGGCGTCCTGGCGACGAAGCTTTGTTCGGCCACCGATACGCCTGCCGCTTTCAGCTGCTCGGTGATGTAGGCGCGCGAGCGGGCGATGCCGGGCGAGCCCGCGGGCCGCGGGCCGATGTTGACGATCTGCCGGAGATGTTCGTACGCGCGGGAGCTGTCGAAGGCGGGCGGCGCCGGCTTCTCCTTCTGCGCTGACAGAGCAGAATGGCAGAGAGCAAAGAGCGAATGCTGCAGCCAGGGAACCCAGAACCCGGAACCAGGAACCAGAACCTGGAACCCGGAACCCTGGAACCCGAACCCGAACCTATGGGGCATTATCTCTGGTCCCTTGCGACGACGTCCCGCCTGTCGGGGCCGACGTAAATCTGCCGCGGGCGCGCGATTTTCTGTTCGGGGTCGCGCAGCATTTCTTCCCATTGCGCAAACCAGCCGGCCGTGCGCGGGATGGCGAACAACACCGGGAAGAAGTCCTTCGGAAATCCCATCGCCTCATAGATGAGCCCGGAATAGAAATCGACGTTCGGGTAGAGCTTGCGGGTGATGAAATAATCGTCCTGCAGCGCGATGCGCTCCAGCTCGAGCGCGATGTCGAGCAGCGGGTTTTTCCCGGTCACCTCGAATACTTCGTCCGCAATCCGCTTGATGATCTTCGCCCTGGGATCGTAGGACTTGTAGACGCGGTGTCCGAATCCCATCAGCCGTCCGTCGCCCGCCTTGACCCGTGAGATGAAGGCCGGCACGTTTTTGATCGTCCCAATCTCCTCGAGCATCCGCAGCACGGCTTCGTTCGCGCCGCCGTGCAGCGGCCCCCAGAGCGCCGCCGCCGCCCCGGCGATGGCTGAATAGGGATCCACCTGCGAGCTGCCGATCGCCCGCATGGCCGTCGTGCTGCAGTTCTGCTCGTGGTCGGCGTGCAGGATGAACAGCACGTCGAGCGCCCGCTCGAGCACCGGATTCGGCTTGTACTTCAGCTCGGTCATCTTGAACAGCATGTTCAGGAAGTTGCCGGTGAAGCTCAAATCGTTGTCCGGATAGACATAATTGCGGCCGATGCTGTGGCGGTAGGCGTAGCCGGCGATGCTCGCCACCTTCGCGATCAGCCGCAGGCGCTGCTTGTTGCGCGCGTCTTCGTCGAACACGAGCTTGGCGTCGCGGTACAGCGTCGAAAGCGCTCCGATCGTGCTGATGAAGATGCCCATCGGATGGGCGTCGTATTGAAACCCTTCCATCAGCTTCTTCACGTTTTCGTGCAGCAACGTGTGGTGCGTGATCGCGTCGGTCCACGACTGCAGCTGCTTCGCGGTGGGGAGCTCGCCGAACAGGATGAGATACGCGGTTTCGAGATACGAACAGGTTTCGGCGAGCTGCTCAATCGGATAACCCCGATACCAGAGGATCCCTTTGTCGCCGTCGATGTAGGTGATGGCGCTGCGGCACGCCGCCGTGTTGAGATACGCCGGGTCGTAGGTCATCAGGCCGGTGTCGTCCTCGTCCGCGGTGATCTGCTTGAGATCGGTCGCCCGGATCGCGCCTTCCTTGATGGGAATGTCGTACTTTTTACCCGTGCGGTTGTCGGTAATCGTCAACGTGTCCATGTGTTGTGGCGTCGGCCTCCGGCTCCCGGCTATTCCTCAGAATCCTCGTGATCGTCCGTATCCTGCTGAACCGGCTCCGCCGGCACGCGATAGCGGCCGTCCACCCACCGGGCAAGATCCTGAAGCTTGCACCGCTCGCTGCAGAAAGGAACCCAGGGCGCTTGTGCGGGCTCGCGGCGACAAAAGACGCAGACACGCGCAGGCACAAAACGACATTCTACTGTAAGGCTAGTGGCTACCGGCGGGACTGCTACCAGCCTCAGGACTAATGGCTATTGGCTAGCGGCTACTGGCTAGCTTTGATGATCCACGCCCGCGTGGTGGCGGACGTCGCGCCCCGACACCATGAAGATGACGTCCTCGGCGATGTTCGTCGCATGGTCGCCGACGCGCTCGAGGTGGCGTGAAATCAGGATGAGGTCGAGGGCCGGCTCGATGGTCGCGGGATCGGACAGCATATACGTCAGCAGCTCGCGGAACACCTGCGTCTTCAGCGAGTCCAGCGCGTCGTCTTCGTCCAGCACCTGCTGGGCGAGCTGCATGTCGCCGCGTACGTAGGAGTCGAGCGCATCGCGCAACATGCTCTGGGCCGTCGTGGCCATCCGCGGGATGTCGATCAGTTTCTTGACCGGAGGATGCGAGGCGTACCGGCGGGCGGCCTCGCCGATGTTGACCGCCATGTCGCCGACCCGCTCGAGATCGCTGTTGATCTTGATGGCCGCCATCACCGCCCGGAGGTCCGCCGCCATCGGCGAGTGCAGCGCCAGCAGCTTCAGGCACTGGTCGTCGATCTCGATGTGGAGCTCGTTCAAGGGCATGTCGCCGTTGAGCACTTCGTCGATCAAGTTCGCCGTCGCGATCGACGAGGCCCTGCATCGCGGTGCGGACGCGGTCTTCGGCCAGGCCGCCCATCGCGAGCAGCCGTTCTTTCAACCCGCCGAGCTCTTGCTGAAAATGGGAACGTTCCATTAGCCAAATCGTCCAGTGATGTAGTCTTCCGTCAATTTTTCTTTCGGCGTCGTGAAGATCTGCTCGGTGCGGCCGAACTCGACGAGCTTGCCCAGCCAGAAAAACGCCGTATAGTCGGATACCCGCGCCGCCTGCTGCATGTTGTGCGTGACGATCACGATGGTGTAATTCTTCTTCAAATCGTAGATCAGCTCTTCGATGCGCTGCGTCGCGATCGGATCGAGGGCGGATGCCGGTTCGTCCATCAGCAGAATCTCGGGGCGCACGGCCAGGGCGCGGGCGATGCAGAGCCGCTGCTGCTGACCGCCGGACAAGGCGAGCGCCGATGCGTGCAGCCGATCTTTGACCTCATCCCACAGCGCGGCGTGCTGAAGGCTCTGCTCGACGCGTTCGGTCAGGTCGCTGCGATCGCGCGCCATGCCGTTGATGCGGATGCCGTAGGCCACGTTTTCGAAAATCGACTTCGGAAACGGGTTCGATTTCTGAAACACCATCCCGACGCGGCGCCGCAGGTCGACGACGTCCGTGCCTCCCTGATAGATATTGCGATCGTCGATCAGGATCTTCCCTTCGACGCGCATGCCCGGAATGATGTCGTTCATCCGGTTGAGCGTTCGGAGGAACGTGCTTTTGCCGCACCCCGACGGACCGATGAATGCCGACACCTGGTTCGAACGGAGACTTATCGAGATTTCGTGCAGCACCTGGACGTCGCCGTAATAGAAGTTCAGTTTTCAGCCCTGATCTTGAGCGGTGTCTCCTTCAATTCGCTCGTTCGGGACGGGAGTTTGGACAGCTGGGGAGCGGTCGTCAGGGATTCAGCCACGCCTCTGTACTTTATATTGCACGTGTTAACACCGTGTTACAGAGGTCGGCAGGTTGTCCGTAGTGATATCCGAATTGGACAGAAACGCCTGAACCTGACGGCGCAGATCCTCCTGGAGCATCTCCACGGGCCTCCGGGCGTCCAGCACGCGGAACCCGAACTCCTCGGCCATCGACCCATATTCGCGCAGCAGCTTGTTCTGATAGGAACGGAAGCTGTCGTAGATATCGTCGCCGCCCTTCAGGTCCATCCCCGATTCCCAGAAGTCCATCCCGCGAGCCGAAAGCACCCGCCGGATCAACGTATCCACGTCGATTTTGAGATAGAACACCAGGTGGGGCGCGATGGCGAAGCCGTATAAGCTGCGAAGCCAGGCCCGATCCACTCCGCGGACGCCCGCCCGCGCGAGGGCCGAAAAGATGTAGCGATCCGACAACACGACGAATCCTGCTTTGAGTGCCGGCAGGATTTCCTTTTCCAGGCGGTCAGCGAAATCGGTGGCGTAGAGGAGCACGAACGTGAGTTTGTTAAGGGTATTGCTCGACTTGGCGAGCTCGATGGTCGGCTGCATCAGCGCCGACCGTGTCCAACCCGTTTCGACGACACCGTACCCCTGCACTTCGAGCCACTCGCGGAGCAGCCGAATCTGGGTGCTGCGTCCCACGCCGTCAGTGCCTTCGATGGCGATGATCTTGCCCGGGTAGTGATCGATCGGCGCGTAGGGGAGGCCGTGTCCGTAGTAGCCTCCGGGCTGGATCCCTCCGTTGGCGCCGAACGGCGGGTTCTGGTCGGGCTTGTGCTCTTTGCTCTCGCCCTTTTGCTCTTTGCTCTCGGCTTTCTGCTCTTTATCTGGCGTCACTGATTCACCGCCTCCAGCGTGGGTTTCTCGAGCTGCCTCGACACGAGGTTCCGCACCATCTGCTGCTGGTCGGTGATGGCGAGCGATGCGTCGATCACGCTCAGGCCGAATTCGTCCACCAGCCGGTCGTATTCTTCCAGCACCTTGCCCTGAAAGATGCGGAAGCTCTCCTGCGCGTTCAGGCTCCACCCCATGTCCATGCCGGCTTCGTAGAATTTGAGCTTCACCCGGCGCGCCATCAGGCGATCGAGCGACACATCGATCGGCACACGGAAGTACAGCGCCAGGTCTGGCCGCACCGCGAAGCTGTAGAGATCGCGCACCCACCGGCGATCGACGCCGCGCGCCACGTCGCGCGCGAAGGCGGTATACGCGTACCGATCGGCGAGCACGATCATGCCGGCCTTCAGCGGCGGGACGATGTTGTAGAGCAGCCGGTCGGCGAAGTCAGTGGCGTGTAAGAGGCTGAACGTCGTCGGTGTCAGGGAATTCTTCTTCTTCCCCATTTTCGTCGCCGCCTTCACCAGGGCCGACGAGTTCCACTCGGTCACGAACACGCGCAGTCCTGCGGCGCTCAACCACTTGGCCAGCAGGGCGAGCTGCGTCGTCTTTCCCGACCCGTCGATGCCTTCGACCACGAACAGCTTGCCCGGGTATTCGTGCGGGTTGCTCAGGTTGTTCAGCATAAGAGGTTCTGCCGGCGCTCAGCCGGATCGATTTCCCGACCACCTGCTCGAGTGGGGCGATTTGCCGATGCGCCGCCCACAACTCCAGCTCGGCATCGCCTGTGGTGCGCAGCTTGACGAGATATTCGTCGCCGCGATCGTGCAGCTCCACGCCGGTGACGACCTGCGCGTGGCTGCGGTCGAGGGTTTCGGCGAACCGCAGGATGGCGCTCAGGACGCGCACCACCTTGCGGCGTTTCCCGCTGAGGGCGCCGAAGTCCACGTGTGACGCCTTGGGCGCCGACTTCCGATGATAACGCGCTACCAGCGCAATGATATCGGCCTCTTCCGGCTCGAATCCGCGCAGGTCGCCGTTCTTGATGAGGTAGTGCGAATGTTTGTGATGCCGCGCGTAGCTGATGTGCGTGCCTACGTCGTGCAGCAGGGCGGCGAATTCCAGCCATTCGCGCTCACGGTCGGTGAGGGCGTGGACGCCCCGTGTCTGGTCGAACACCGACAGCGACAGACGCGCGACCTGGTTGGCGTGTTCGGCCCAGTAGCTGCAGCGTTCGGCCAGCTCGACGACGCTGCGGCGCCTGACGTCGGGGTATTGTCCGGCCTGCGCGATATGCTTTCTGTTCCGCTGGATGTATTCGAGCACGAGCCCCTCACGCAGCGCGAAATCGCACAACGTGAGCTCCGTCGCTTCGAGGCGCTGGAGCACCGTATCGAGCAGGATGGCGCCCGACGGGATGAGATCGGCGCGCCGCGGGTCGAGGCCCGGAATTTTCATGCGATCGCCGATGCTGCGAGCGACCAGATCCTTGCGCAGGCGGTGAATCTGCTTTGCCGAGACGCGGAGGCTCCGGATCTCGTCGCTCGACCGGCGGCGATCGCCAGCCGCGATCGTACCGAGGCTGAGAATGGTTCCTGACGTACCGATCACGCGATCGAATCCCGCGCTGCGGATGTCGCGCAGGTATTTCGACAGCTCGTCCGAAATGTGCCGCACCATGCGGCGCTCGTCGCGCTTTGACAGCGGATCGGTGTGCACGTACCGTTCGGTGAGCCTGATGACGCCGAGCTTGAAGCTGCGGGCGACGCGGAGCGAGGTGCCCGCGCCGTGGGTGATCTCGACGCTGCCGCCGCCGATGTCGACCACCACCGCGGAGGCGCCGGCCACGTCAACGCCGTACACGGCCGCAAGGTGAATGAGCCGCGCTTCTTCGGTGCCCGAAATGACTTGTGGCTTGATGCCCGTTTCGCGGGCGACCGCGGCGAGAAATTCGCCGCCGTTCTCCGCTTCGCGAACGGCGCTGGTTGCCGCCGCGAGAATTTCGTCGACCTGATGGGACTCGGCAAGACGCCGGAAGCGGGAAAATGCCTGGAGCGCGGCGGCCATTGCCTCGGCCGTCAGCGCTTTGCCGTCGAGACCGCCCGACCCGAGCCGGACCATCTCCTTTTCGCGATCGATTACTTCGAAGGACAGATCGGGCCTGACGCGGACCACGATCATGTGAATCGAATTGGTCCCGCAGTCGATCGCCGCTATCCGCATCTAATTGACTGGAAAAGGATTGTCCCTGTCACGGTTACTTCCTATAATGGAAGGCTACAAACGGACGGCGCGCCGCACACTCGCCCCCGCATCCTAGCATGAACGCATCAACTTCCCGTGACAGGCTTTGGCGCAAGCGGCTCAACGAGCTTGACGCCGTCTGGCCCGAATTCGTCAGCGGGCGGCCGACTGGTTTACACAAGACGCGCGTGGCTTCGCGCCGCATCCGCGAAGCGCTGCCGATTGTCGGCGTCGCGACGCCCGCGAAAGCGAAGAAGCTCAGCAAGAAAATGCGCGCCCTCACGCGATATCTGGGGCCCATTCGAGAACTCGACGTCGAGCTCGACATCCTCGAGGACCGATCGAGGTCCGACGGCGTGCCGCTCCGCGCGATCGAAATGGTCCGCCGCGAAGTGGCGTCGAGGCGGCAGGTGTTGCGCCAGGAGCTTACGGACAATGCGCCGATCGGCGATATCCGGAAGCTGCTCAAGAAGCTCGAACGAGTGGCGGAAAAAGGGGCGAAGGGCAAGGGGCAAGGGGCAGACGCCGACGTCAAGAGCGAGGCGGAATGGCGAGGCGTGCTCGCGGCGAGGTTGATGCGCCGTGCGAAGGCGCTCGCCGCCGCGCTGGAAGAAGCGGGACCTCTCTATGCGCCCGAACGCATCCATGAAGTGCGCATCTCCACCAAGAAGCTGCGGTATGCGGTTGAGATTGCGCAGGACGCGGGCATTCCGGCTGCCGCTCTATCGGTCCGCATGTTGAAGCGTCACCAGGCGCGGCTTGGCCGGCTCCACGATTTACAGATACTCCTGAAACACGTCCGCGAGACCGAGGCGTTGCCTGGTATGACGTCGCGCGTGAACGATCTCACCGCGTACGCCGACACGCTCGATCGCGAATGCCGTCGGCTGCACGCCGACTTCGTCGAACATCGGGGCGAGCTCGCGTCCGTCGCACGAGACGTGCGCCATCAGATCGTTCCCGCGCTCACCACGATTCCGCGTAGGCAGGCCCACGTCTCGGGCACCCGGCGCCCGCCGGTCGGAACCGCAGTGAACCCGCCAAAGGGCAAGCGTCCAGCGGCCCGCCCCCGCGTGCGCGTGAAGTAACGCATGCGTATTCCCGAGGTCGAGCTGTACTTGATCCGGCACGGCCTGGCGGCCGAGCGCGGAGAGAATTTTCCCGACGACACGAAGCGGCCGCTCACGAACGACGGCGTGCAGAAGCTGCGGAAAGAGGCGAAAGCCCTCCTCGAGCTCGACATCACGTTCGACGTGATCCTCACGAGCCCGCTCGTCCGCACTCGGCAAACCGCCGAAGTGATCGCGGCGGCCTTTCGCAGTGCTCCTCCCATCGTGAACATGCCGTCGCTGGCGCCCGGTGGAGCCCATAACGCCATCATCGAGGAGCTGTCGAAGCACCACCGGCGTCATCACATCGCGCTCGTCGGTCACGAGCCGGGGATCGGTGAGCTTGCTGGAAGACTGATTGGACTGAGGCGTCCGCTGGAGTTCAAGAAGGGCGCAATTTGCCGGATCGACGTCGCGGCGCTCCCGCCTACCGGAATCGGTCAGCTGCGATGGATGCTGACCCCGCGAATATTGCGAAAAATCGGAAAGTAGTACCGCTCAGGCGCTGGGCGAGATTTCGGACCAGCCTTCGTTCTGCAGAGCAATCGCCTTCAGCTGGAACAGTGCCATGGTGGCTTCGACGCGGCGCCAGTCGTGGATGAGGCTCGTATGAATGGCGTTGTTCCTGTGCTCGCGCGCAATCCACCCTGACTGCGTGCTGTGCTCGATGGTGAATAGCCTCGTCTGGCCTTCGGCAGCCAGTCGTTTTGTGAAGATCATGTGTGTCTCTTTCGAAAGTAATGCGGTGGAGTCAGATACTGCCGTACTTTCGTGTGTCAGGGATGTAAACTTTTCGCGCCCATGATTAGGTCGTTCACCAAATTAGTCATCTATCACATAGCTAAAGACCTTGAAACGCCCCCCTTTCTCAAGAACGGATCCGAAGAGGCGGATGTCCCGCTGAGTTCCGTCCAGGTCTTTGACCGTCAGCTCACTCTCCCGATGAACCAGGTACGAACCGTACGGCGTGGTCTCTCCGAGGAAGCGGATGCCGACGAGCTCGGTACTTCTTACCGCCATGCGCTGCCAGGGACTCGTGCAGCATTATGTTGCTCTTCTGATGCAGGTCGCCCCAGACGAAGTTCACGGACAGGTTGCGTTCGGGCCTGGCGGCCGGCAATTCCGGCCAGACGTGTTCGGCGAACTCCTGCTTGTCCAGCGCAAGCTTCACCAGCCCGTCGCTGTCGCGCTTTTCGAACGCCGTGAGTACCGCCCGGGCAAGCGCCTCCGGAGTGTCGTGCGAATTCGGCAACGGTGCGCCAGCGCATGAGCAGAGGAGCAGGACAGCAGGGAGGACCAGCGCGCGCATCAGAGTCAGTGTAACGGTGTGCGAACCACACGGCGAGAGGGCAGCGAATATACCCTCCCACCATGCAGTTTTTCAGACGTGAGCGTTAGCGCTGCGGGTATGCCGTCCAGCCCTTCGTCCAGTCGTCCTCAGGCGCGGGCGGCACCGCGCCGATGTAGGTGACGGCTTCGAAGAAGCCGTCGTTGGGTCGGCATTGCAGGCGCCAACTGTCCGCCGGCGAGCGTTGAAACGGAAACCGGCTGGAAGTTCGGGTTATCGTGGTTCGAGCAGTCCGGCGACAAGCCAGCGTCGACGTTAATTCGAACGTTGGGGAACCGGCCGCTGTTGACGTAGCCCGCGATGCTCGAGTGAAGCGCAGTCCCTGCCACACCTGTCGTGGCATCGCGGATGTTCCAGATCACGCCGTTGCCCATCTGCGTTGTGCCGTTGTCCACCTGTCCGGTTGTCGCGGTATTGGTCGTCTCCATCTGCGGCCCGGAGCCCTTGAAGTTCGTGATCAGGAAGTTGCGCAGCGTGAAGGCGGTGCCGCGGCGCAGCGTGGCCGCAATGGTCGACTCTGCGCCTTCGTTGCGGTCCGGATCTCCGCACATCGTGAAGTTATAGAGCTGCGGATTTGATCGCGGCAGATCGTTGTTGTTGAACTCGCTGTTGTCGGCCTCGATGCCGCGGTCGGCGTCGTCGCCGCGCTGGTGAATGGCGATGAACTGCGCGCGGCCGGTCCATCCGAACGTCCAGTCGAAGCTGTCATCTGCCGCGTTCGATGCGATTCCATGTTTGAGGTCTGCGGTGCCGCCGAACCATTCGAACGCATCGTCGCGGTTCATGTGCACCTGAATGTATTCGTAGGATCCGCCGCGACCGACCGCCTGGAACGCGATGCCGTTCAGCTCGTTGTCGGGGCTGAACTCGACTCCGGCGAACTCGACGCGCACATAACGCAGCGATCCGCTGTTGTCGTCCGGATCGGTTCCACCTGCCTGCCCTGTGTCACCCTCCCCGACGTAGACCCCGCCAGGACGATTGACCGGCGCGCGTCCGTTGATGATGAGGCCGCCCCAGTCTCCTCGACCCCGCGACCCCACCGCCTGGTCGCTCGTGAACACGATTGGCTGCTCCCGCGTTCCGATCGCATTGAGGCGTCCGCCGCGCTCGACGATTAACGTGCCGACGCTTCCGGCCTCGCCGATCACCGTCGTCCCCTGCTGTATGTTCAAGGTGGCGTTCTCGCGGATGAAGACTGCCCCGCGAAGCACGTAGTAGAAGTTGTTCGTCCAGCTTTCCGTGCCGACGACCTCGTTGGTGACCACGACGACGGGCTTGTCGATGCCAGGCACGTTGACGGGCGGTTCCAGTTCAGTCGAAAACCGTTGCGGCGTGCGTCGACGAAGGCTGGCGACGGCGAGGCCGCAGAGAACGCGAATTGGTGTGTGTCATATGTTTCGCTTAAGCGCTCCATGACAGTGTCCTAGAAAATGTCGTAGCTGAACGACAGCGCCGATCGTGCGCCCGATCTTGTAGAGGCGCGGCACGAACGAGTTCCCTGCAGGAATTCAAACTCGCTGTCGGTCAGGTTTTCCGAGGTGAAGCCGGATGTTGAGGTCCCGGAAGCGCTGTGCCAGCACGAGATCGAGGCTCGTCCGGCCTTGTTCGATGATGTCGGGCGCGCCGTCGGCGCCGACGTCGGAGATGCGATCGCCGGCGAAGTTGTAGAGAATGCGCCCGGAGAAGCCACCCGCGGTGCCTTCGAACGTCACGTTGAAGATATTCTCCGACTGTCCGGCGAGGGGCCGCTCGTTCGACGTCTGCACCGTCTGCAATGCCGGCAGAATCTTGATGCTCGAATCGACGAACGTGTAATTCATGTTGACGAAAAAATGCTCGCCCAACGACCGAGCCGCTTCGAACTCTAAGCCGATATTGCGGGCGTTGTCGGCGTTCTGGAACGTCGCGATCGGCTGTGCCGACGACAGATGACGCGCTCGATCGGCTTGTCGAAATATTTGTAGAAGACGCTCACCGCGAGGATGCCCCTCGATCCGCTGAATGTCTCCCAACGTGCGTCCACGTTCTGAATGAGCGCGCGCTGGAGGTCCGCATTCCCCTTGATGGCGCGATTCCCGACGACGTCCGTGAACTCGAATTCGGCGAGCTCCCGGAATTCAGGGCGGTTGACCGTCGACCCGTAGCTCAGCCGGATGTTGGAGTTGCCTCCCATCGAGCGCACGAAGTTGATGGCCGGAAAGAAGTCGGTGTTCGAATTTTCCGACGTAACCGTGCGGGCGAAGAGGCCGAAGGGATCGAACGTCGTAACGGTCTGATCGAAGTTCTCGACACGTGCGCCCACAATCATCCGCGTGCGGCCGGAGAATGCGATGTCGAGCATGCCGTAGCCGGAGGCTGTCGTCTGCTCTCCCTTGTAGGCGTCGGTCGGGCCGCGTCTCTTCGTTGAACCGGAAAGCGCGTGCCGATGTTGTTCGACACATACAGCGTCTCCGGGGGCGCGGCGAGGTTGGTGAGGGCGGGCCGTCTTTCGTCAGGATGACCGGGATGAAGCGGAACCGCCGCGACACGAAGTCGCGATTCCGCTCCACGTAGTTGAAGCCGAACTTGAATTGCGTCGGCCGGCCTCTGGCGTTGCTCAAGCATCGCCCAGTTCGCTCGCGTCGACCGTTTCATCGTCGAGCGTGTTGAACATGCCGGAAGCCGCTCTGCGATTCGTCGGCGAGCACGATACGTCGGGTTCGTCGGGTTGGTCGCTGGCAGAGCGGCCCCTGATAGAGCACTTCGCGCAGGTCGGGCTCGTCGCGACTGGCCTGGCCGAGGTTCACACGCCAGTCGAAGCGGCCGTTGGCCAGTCCCTGGAAGAAGTGCTCGCCGGTGACTGCGTTCGAGAGCATGCCTTCTTCGATGAACTGAACGCCGGTAGTTCTTGTAGTTGAACCCAGCCTCTGTGTTGTCGCCCTGGAAGAAGCGGCCCTCGTCGCGTCCGCTGTGGGTGTAGAAATTCTCGATGCCAAGCCGGTGATTCGGGGTGAACTGATAGGCGACGTTGCCGACGATGCCGAGCTGCGCTCGCTGGACGCCCGTCTGCATGTCGTAGTCGCTCACCTCGTCCAGTTGGACGTCCGCTCCAGAGCCGCCCCACGCGCAGGAATTTCCGGTTCTCCTCGGCGTATTGTTCCTTGTACGAGTGCGTGGCGCTGGCCACGAATCCCACCTTCCCGATCCTGTTTCCCGTTGAGATGCTCCAGTTCTGGCCGGGCAGGCCGTCATCGTTGTCGGCGCCACACGTTTTCCAGCGCGCGTCCGTAGGACGTGATCTCGTTCCGGCGAGTAGCCGACATCCGGCGTGAAGATCCCGCTGCGGACGATCTTGCTGTCGGGGAAGCTCGCTGGAAGTGCCCGCGCGCCGTTGTCGAATCCCCATACGTCCCTCCCGTTTAACGGGCTCTTCGAGAATGCCGCTCACCCGTTGCTGTCGAATAGAGGCTGATGCCGTAGGAGACGTCCAAAACCGGACGGCTCGGGCAATTTCAGCGGAATGATCTGGACGAGCCCGCCCGCGAACTCCGCCGACTTGTCCGGCGAATATGATTTCGCAACCTGTATGCTGTCGATCAGGCTCGCAGGAAACAGATCGAGCGGTACGACTTTCTTATCGGGCTCGGTTGTCGGGATGACAGCGCCCGCCAGTGTCGTATTGCTATATCGCTCGCCAAGGCCGCGCACGAATACGTACTGATTGTCGACGACCGACATGCCGGTCACACGTGAGAGTGCCGCGGCAGCGTCCGAATCGCCGTTCGCGCGCATTTCCTGCGCTCCCATGTTGTCGGTAATGACGTCGGCGTTGCGCCGTTCCACGAGCTGGCAGCCGCCGACGACGTTTCGGCATCGACAGACTGTCCCGACACTGTTCACACGTTTCCGCGAAGCGGCTCATCACGATGCCGATGTCCACCGTCATGCGTCCGCTCTTCGCCCGTTGTCGACGCTCACCAGTTTCTCCTGATAGCCGTCGAGGACCACTTTGATCTCGTGGGTCCCCGCAGGAACCGTGAGCACATAGCGTCCGTCCACATCGGTATAGACCACCTGGCTGGTTCCGACCACTTCGACGGGCGTGCCAGGCAGCGCGATCGCGTTCGTTTCGTCGCGCACCGTGCCTACAACACGCACGTTTTGCTGTGCCCATGCCGGCACGCCGGCAGGGCCATCAGTAGTCCCAGCAGAACAACAGTGATCTGTCGTCTGTAGATTCATAGGTCGTCCTTTTTAGTGCAGATAAATCGGCGCGAGGAGTAACAGAGGCAACTTGCAGACGACTCTATTAGGCTCCATGAAACGCTCGTAACAGAGTCGTTAACTCTGTGTAACAGAGGGAACTCGAATATTGCCCGCTAGTTAGAACGAGGCAGGCGCTGAAGACGTGGGCAAATCTCCCTATATCCGTCGGCCCCAGGGCTATGCGGCCGCCCTTTGGGATGATGATGATGCCCCCGCGAATGGCGTAGCCGTCGCCGTCGGCGTGTCTGACGCCGGCTTCATTCAGCAGGCGCGCGCCGTTCCCGATGGACGCGTTCTTGTCCATGATGACGCGATCCATGATCACATCCTGGCCGATCCCCAGCGGCGCCGGAGACTTCGCCCCGTACATGTCCGCGCCGAGCACGACGGAGCGCTTGATTTGACTGCCTCGTGAGACGTGCGTGCGGATGCCGACGACCGAATGTTCGATCGTGCATTCTTCGAGGAAACAACCTTCGGCGACAATCGACTCGCGGACCGTACACGACCGCAGATGCGACGGCGGCAGAAATCGCTCGTGTGTGTAGATCGGCCGCCGCGGGTCGTAGAACTTGAACGGCGCATGCGGCTCGGTGAGCATGATGTTGGCTTCGTAATACGACTCGACGGTTCCGACGTCGGCCCAGTACTCGGTGTGCATGTAGGCCCGCACGCGATGGGTCTTCAGCGCCGCCGGAATGATCTCGCGGCCGAAATCAGTCACCGTGGTCTTTTGCAGCAGATCGAGCAGCACCTCTCTCGAGAACACGTAGATGCCCATCGAGGCGATGAACGGCGTGTGCGATTCGTAGCTCTGGTTGTGAAACGGCGTGCCCGACGGGATGCTGCTGCCGATTTCGGCAAGCCGTTCCGGACGGGGCTTCTCTTCGAATCCGACGATGCTGCCGTCGCGATCGAAGCGGAAGATGCCCATGCCGGGCGCGTCCTCGGGCGTGACGGGCAGCGCCGCGACGGTGATATCGGCGTCTTCGTCGACATGGGCGTCGAGCATGCGGCCGTAGTCCATCCGGTAGAGGTGATCGCCTGCGAGGATCAGGTAATAGTTCGCGTCGTGCCGGCTGAAGTGCCGTGCCGCCTGCCGCACCGCGTCTGCCGTTCCCTGAAACCAGCTCGAGCTGTCGGGCGTCTGTTCGGCCGCGATGATATCGACGAAGCCGTGCGAAAACGGATCCATGCGATAGGTCTGCGCCACGTGATGATTCAGCGACGCCGAGTTGAACTGGGTCAGCACGAAAATACGCCGCAGCTCGGCGTGGAGGCAGTTGCTGATCGGCACGTCGACGAGACGGTACTTTCCGCCGATTGGCACCGCCGGCTTCGAGCGCTGCTGGGTGAGGGGAAACAGGCGGGATCCCTGGCCGCCGCCCAGGATGATCGCGAGTACGTCGTCCATCGTTATGTCATGATTCCCATGAAAAACAGCACCAGCTCAAAAATCAGGATCGCGACGATCGTCGCCTCGAGCAACTCGCCGCGCACCATTCCCAGGTGCTCCACTGAAAACCGGTAGATGTCGTCGAGCGTCTTCAGCTTTTCGCTGACGCTCGTCTTCCATCGATCGAGATCCAGACGCGCGCCGACAAGCGAGAAGAGGCGGGCGGCATAGACGTCGCCGACGATCTTCAGCGCGTTCTCCGTGCGATCGGTCAGCTCGTTCACGTCGATGAACAGCGCGTGCACCTGCCGCGCGGCGCTCGCGTAATGCCTTCCGAGCAGTACGTTGTACCACCGCACGTCTTTCTGGATCTTCGGGTAGATGCTCGCCAGCGCATTGTCGAGCAATTCGTCGTAATAGCGGAATTGCAGGAGCTGGGAGTTGGCGAACTCGGCAATCTCGAGCGCTGCTTGCGTGCCGGCGGGCGTATCGTACACGAACGCGGCGTTCCACGTCGGGATCACCAGATCGTTGTTCAGGTACGAGATACGGTGCCGCAGGATCTCGTCCCGCTCCTGGCGGCTCAATGCCGCCCGCTCGCCGCGAAGAATGGAGGCGATCACATCGCCGTGATGCTGCACGAGATCGTCGGCTGTGTGCGGAGTACTGAGCGCGTTTACCGCCAGGACGAGGTAGTCCTCGGTGAGCTCCGTCTGCCGCGGGTCGCTCATCGCCGTGCCGAGGCGCTGCGCCACTGAACGGCATGCCTGTGCGGCTTGCCGTTCGAGCGCCTCGTTTTCGACGAGCTGATTGGCGACATCGGTGAGGTCGTCCCACGTGCCGTGGAACTCGCGAGTCAATCGCAGCGAGATGACGCCATAGTCGAACACCTTGACGCCGACGCTGAATCCGTCGATCGGGGGGACTTCGCTGCCGCCTTCGAACCAGAGCGGGGGCTGCTGGTATCTGACGTAGGCCGGCGTCGCCTGTTTGGGGGCAAATCGTGCGCGGACGCTGCCGCCGATTTCCGTGGCGGCGCGCTGAAGGTCTATCGCCTCCGCGACGTCGAAGAGATAGAGCGCGAAGATCTGCCCATGAAGGAGCTCCATGGACAGCAGGATATCAATCTATGGGGGGAGCAGACTCAGGTTCCTCGACGAACCGGTAGCCCATGCCGATCACGGTTTCGATTTGCCTGCCGGCGGTGCCCAGCTTGCCGCGAAGGCGCCCGACGTGCACATCGACCGATCGGGTCTCCACCTGGCGGTCGAGGCCCCATACCCGCTCCAGCAGGCGATCCCGCGACAACACCCGGTTGCGGTTTTCGACAAGGAAACGCAGCAACTCGAATTCGCGCTTCGTCAGCCGGATTGGCGCGCCAGCCACGCGCACCGACACGGCATCGAAGTCGATCGCGAGGCGCCCGCTTTGATATCCGAGCGTGCGATCGGACATGGCCATCTGCGGAGGACGACGGAGGACAGCGCGCACGCGCGCAACGAGCTCGCGGAGACTGAACGGCTTCGTGACGTAGTCGTCGGCGCCGAGCTCGAGGCCGGCGACACGGTCGAGTTCCCCGGTACGCGCGGTCACCATGATGATGGGAATCGCGGCGCTGGCGGCGCGTCCCCGCAGCAGCCGGCACACTTCCAGCCCATCGATAAACGGGAGATTCAGATCAAGCAGGATCAGGCTCGGGGGCTCTTCCATGACGGACTTGAGCGCTGCGGCCCCCGTGTTGACGATCTCGACTTCGAGGTCTCCGCCGCGCTCCAGGGCGTGTTTCATGAGCCCGGCGATATCATGTTCATCCTCGACAATCAGGACACGGCTTCTTTGGGGTTTCGTCATTCATAGGGACATTAAGACCAGCGTGTTACCCCGTGATTTCCGTGCTGTTAATTCTGAGTTAAGCAAATCGTAGCGATTTACGACACTTTATTCCGTGTCTTCACGGAAAACAGGGTTCGCCCGTCGGCGCCAGGTGGCGCGCTTTTCGCAATATGATGGGCAGTAACGGTACGGAGGGCTGAATGATCTTTTCCAAACGGCTGCGCAGTCAGGAACACGTCAGGGAGTTTTTCGTCGATCAGGCGGACGACCGGGGGTGGGAGGTCTGCGAACAGGTGGACAACCACGTGATCAAGCGGACGTGGATGCATGACTGGCATCGGGTCGAAAACGCGATGATGCGTTTCGCTCTCGAGGCGATGCAGCTTCAGCGTGCTGGTTGGGTCGAGGTACCGGCTTCAAATATCGTGTGAATCGGGACGCCGGCCGCCAGCAATTTGGTGACCGGCGTTTTATCTGCTATTTCGAGCAACTTGGCCTGCTTCTCAGCATCGAGTCCCTCAGTCACGGCAATTTTCCGCTCGATTCGCGGCTGCTCTTCACCCTCTTTGATGAGGCGGAGCGCCACCGTGATTTCGCCGAGCGTCCATTCCTTGCGATCTGCGTACATTCGAAGCGTGATCGCCGTGCATGCGCCGAGGCTGCTGAGCATTAAGTCAAAAGGTGCGGGGCCAGTATTCGTTCCGCCGCGCCGTTGAGGTTCGTCGGACGCCAGCACATGTCCTGAGGTGGAGATTTTTGCGCGTAGCCGCTTGCACCGGTCACTGTCGCGTTGGCCAGAATCATCGTCGCCATAGGTGGACTATTATGAACTATCGCTGGTAGAGCAGAGAGAAGAGCAGCACAGAATGTTCAATCCCCGAAAAACAACCATGGTCGATCGCGACAAAGCCTTGCGCGGACGCGCAGTGCGCATGCTTGTTGCCGATCGTCATGCGATTCACGGAACGCCGCTCGACGCCGATTTCGAGGGCATGGAGATGGCGCTCTTCGGCATGGGCTGCTTCTGGGGCGCGGAAAAAGGGTTCTGGCTCTTGCCCGGCGTGCATTCGACATCTGTGGGCTACGCGGGCGGATACACGCCGAACGCCAGCTACGAAGAGGTGTGCTCGGGGCAGACCGGCCACAATGAGGTTGTTCGCGTTGTGTTCGATCCTCGTGTGACGTCATACGACGCGATGCTGAAGCAGTTCTGGGAAGGACACGATCCCACTCAAGGCATGCGGCAGGGAGCCGATGTCGGTACGCAGTATCGTTCCGCCATCTATTACTACTCGGACGCCCAGCGGCGTGCTGCTGAGCGTTCGCGCGATGAGTATCAGAAGCGGTTGACCGCGGCGGGTTATGGGCCTATCACGACGGAACTCGCGGCGGCCCCAGACTACTATTTCGCCGAGGACTACCATCAGCAATATCTCGCCAAAAATCCACGCGGGTACTGCGGTCATGGCGGAACCGGGGTTGCGTGTCCAGTAGGCGTCACCACCACCGCCTAGATGATGGACAAGGTTTACAGAGAATTAACATCTCTGAAACCGACCGGAAATCGCCGCCGCATTAATGTGACAGGATGAAAAAGTACTCGCGAAATGTTGCCATGGGTATGACGCTCGCCCTGGTTTCCGGTTTTATCGCGTGCGGCGGCGGCAATCCTGCCCCGAGCGGCGGCGGTGAAACGTCTGCGCCCGCATCGGCCGAGGTCATCACGGTTGACGGCTCGAGCACGGTGTTCCCGGTTACCGAAGCGGTAGCGGAAGAGTTTCAGAAGCTGAATCGCGGCACGCAAGTGACGGTCGGACGCTCGGGCACCGGCGGAGGCTTCCAGAAGTTCTGCCGTGGCGAGACGGCTGTGTCCAATGCGTCCCGTCCTATCGCGTCCGCCGAAATGGACGCCTGCCAGAAAGCGGGCATCGACTACATCGAGCTCCCCATTGCCTACGATGGGATGGCGGTCGTCGTGAACCCCAAGAACAGCTGGGCGCCCTCGATGACCGTGGCCGAGTTGAAGAAGTTGTGGTCCCCCGACGCCCAGAACAAGATCACGCGCTGGAATCAGGTGCGCGCCAGCTGGCCCAATCAGGAAATTCACCTCTTCGGCGCCGGCGTAGACTCCGGGACGTTCGACTACTTCACCGAAGTGATTAACGGCAAAGCCAAGGTCAGCCGCGGCGATTACACCTCGAGCGAAGACGACAACATCCTCGTTCAGGGGGTCGCCGGCGATCAGAATGCGCTTGGCTACATGGGCCTGGCCTATTTCGAAGAGAACAAAGACAAGCTGAAGCTGGTTTCGATCGACGACGGAGATCCCGCAAATGGCGCCGGACCGATTGCGCCCTCGGCGGCGACCGTGCGCGACGGCACGTATCGGCCGCTGTCGCGGCCGATCTTCATTTACGTGGCGACATCGGCGCTGAGCCGACCCGAAGTGCAGAAGTTCATCGAGTACTACGTCACATCAGCGTCGCCGCTCGTGTCGGAAGTCGGGTACGTGCCGCTGACCGATGCCGAGCAGAAACTGGTCCAGCAGCGGTTCGCGGCGAAGACGACTGGAACGATGTTCGATCCGGCGCACGCGGCCGATCCGAAAATGAGCCTCGAGCAGCACCTGAGCGGCAAGGCGAAATGAACAACCGCCAGCGTCGTGCGCTCGAATTTGGCATCGAGCGCATCTTGTTTCTCTGCGCGGCAACGTCGGTTTTTGTCACCGCGGGCATCATCGCGGTGTTGCTCTTCGAGACGCTCGCATTCCTGCGCGAGGTGTCGATCGTCGAGTTCCTGACGGGCACCGAGTGGACGCCGCTCTTTTCCGAAAAACACTTCGGCGTGCTGCCTCTGGTGGCCGGCACCGCACTGGTGTCGGCCATCGCGATGGTCGTGGCGCTGCCGACCGGCCTTCTGGCGGCAATCTATCTCAGCGAATACGCGCCAACGCGGCTGCGCCGGATAGTCAAGCCGCTGCTCGAAGTGCTTGCCGGCGTTCCGACCGTCGTCTACGGGTACTTCGCGCTGCTGCTGGTGACGCCGCTGCTCCAGAAATTCATCCCATCGCTTGCCGGCTTCAACGCGCTCGGCCCCGGCATCGTCATGGGCATCATGATTCTTCCGCTCGTGTCGTCGCTGTCGGAGGATGCGCTGCATGCGGTGCCGAACGGCCTGCGCGAAGGCGCATTTGCGCTCGGCGCCACGCGCATGCAGTCGACGCTGCGGGTCGTGGTGCCAGCGGCGTTTTCTGGCATTTCGGCGTCGTTCATCCTCGCTGTGTCGCGCGCCATCGGCGAGACCATGATCGTGGCTGTCGCTGCGGGGCAACAACCGCGGCTCACCGCCAACCCGCTGGTGCCGATTGAAACCATGACCGCGTACATCGTGCAGGTGAGTCTCGGCGACACGCCGGCCGGAACGCTTGAATACCGGACGATCTTCGCCGTCGGCATGCTGCTCTTCGTGATGACGTTCGTGCTGAATCTGGCGAGCAATCGCTTGCGGCGCCGGTTTCGCGAGGAGTACGCGTGATCGAGACCGCCGCACCGGCCGCCCGCCGCAGCCCCACGTTGTTCCTCGGACGCCTCGTCGGAGACGTCGTTCTTCAAACGACGGCGATTATCGTGGTCATTCTGGCGCTCTCTGCGCTCGGATTGCTGCTGTACGACGTGTTCGCCGATGGATGGAGCAGGCTCAACTGGCAGTTTCTCACCAGCCTGCCGTCGCGCCGGCCGTCCGCGGCCGGTATCTATCCCGCGCTGATCGGGACGTTGTACCTGATCGCGCTGACGACGGTTCTCGCGCTTCCAGTTGGCATCGGCGCCGCGATTTATCTCGAAGAATACGGGACGGGAAACTGGCTCGCGCGCCTCATCGAGATCAACATCGCGAACCTTGCAGGTGTGCCATCGATTATTTACGGCCTGCTGGGTCTCGGCCTCTTCGTGCGAACGTTGGGGTTGGGCCGCAGCGTCCTTGCCGGGGCGGCGACGATGGCGCTGCTCGTGCTGCCGATCGTGATTCTGTCGACGCGGGAAGCGCTGCGGACGGTGCCGAAGTCTCTTCGAGAGGGGTCGTACGCGCTCGGCGCGACAAAATGGCAGACGATCTGGCACCAGGTGCTGCCCAGCGCGATGCCGAGCCTCTTCACCGGCGTCATTCTGGCGTTGTCGCGTGCGATTGGCGAGACCGCGCCGCTCATCACGATTGGCGCGCTCACCTACGTTCCGTTCGCGCCCGACAGCATCTGGTCGCCTTTCACCGTGCTGCCGATTCAGATCTTCGACTGGCTGTCCCGTCCGCAGGTCGCATTTTCACAGAACGCCGCGGCCGGCATCATCGTCCTGCTCGTGCTTCTGTTGTCGATGAACGGCGTCGCGATATTCTTCCGCGATCGCTATCAGCAGCGCCGGGGTTAGGCGCTCTGGCGATTCCTCAGCTGCTCACCGCAGAGACGCGGAGACGCAAAGATTTCTCTAAAGATCAAATTCTCCGCGTCTCAGCGTCTCTGCGGTGAGGCTGCATCACCATCCAACCCGCAACCCGGTCGTCCATGCGAAGCCGGAGTACCCGCCGCCATCGTTGGCGCGGTCGTCCATGTCCGCCCACTGCAACCCTGTCTGCAGCTTCAGCCTGTGGCCGTAGACGTAGTAGTTCGCGCCGAGATACCACTCCTCATATCGATCGCCGCGGCCTGTGACGAGGCGGCTCTCGTAGGTTGCGAGGCGGATGGCGTTGAGATCGTCGCTGTCGATGAACGTGTAGCGTCCAACGACCTGAAATTTGCCCGTCACATTCACGAATGGCATCAACTGGAGCGCCCACATGTCGCCCTGGCCGAGGTACCCGTCCGCTGCCGAGAGATCGGTGCGCGCACCCCATTTCGGCTGCTCGAAGCGGAAGTTGATGGAGCCGATGTGCTCGAGCTGGCGCGTGAATGTGTTGTCGGGATCCGGATTCTGATACACGTAATTTCCCGTGAGTAGCGCCTCGCGCGCGCCGAACTTCGGCGCGAAGTCGTAGCCGACGAGCGCGAGCGTTGTGACCCCTCCGGTGAACTCACCGAACTCCCTGTTCATGGCGCCCGACGAATAGATGGCCGCGCGATAGACCCACGGCGCGCGGCGCCCTGACACAGACGCGCCCGGGAGATATTCCTGGGGAAACCAGATGTTGTTCGCGAGATTGCTCCTGTCGATGGTCAGCAGGTCGCGCGATGAGGTGGCGCCATCGAGCGTGAACGGGGCGCTTTGTTTGCCGACGGTGACCACGAACCGCGCGTTTTTGGTCCACTGCACGTAGGCATCCGTCAACCGCACGTAAAAGGGGTCATTGCGTTGCGGATCGAGTTCCAGCTCGGTGTGGAAGATCAGCCGCCGGAACAGGGTTATCCGCGGGCCGATCCGCAGCCGCCGCACGTTCCATTCATTCAGCTCTCCCTGGTCTGCGTCGATGTGGGCGAAATCGTAATGGAACCGCCCGCTGAGCAGGACGCGCTGCACGACGGCGTTGTCGTCGTCCGAGTACACCTCCGTGAAGCTTCCCCAGATCTTGTCGTATGCCGAGGGCGCCTTGGTGGATGGTGCGCTGGCCTGCGCCGCGGCCAGGGTGGGGGCCAGGCTGAACAGCACGGCTGACACGAGTCGACGCATGTAAACACTGTACAAACGCAGCATTTCCGTGATGTAAACGTGATGTTTCACGAGCGTAAATTGCCCCCGTTAACGTCCTTTTAACGGCCGCGTCATAACTGCATTACCGCCATTCTTTAACGTCTCTACTCAGTTGCACATTGATGCTTAACACGAGGGGAGATTCCATGAAACGTTATTTCAGGTTCGTGGCGGCCTTCATTGCGCTTGCGGTCCTGATGGTACCTGCAGCGGTCGTCGCGCAACAGACCGAGTCACGAGTTACCGGTCGCGTGCTGGACGACTCGAAGGCGGCGATGCCCGGTGTGACCGTGACGGTCACATCGAAACAGACCGGCGCTGTAAGAACAACGATCAGCGGAGGAGACGGCTCCTATGCGGTTACCAATTTGGGTCCTGGCACCTACACGGTGCTTTTTGAGCTTTCCGGGTTCGCGACCCAGTCGCGCGACGTCCTGCTGGGAGTCGGCCAGCTCGAGACCGTCGACGTGACGTTGGGCGTGGCGGGGCTGCAGGAAGCGGTGACGGTGTCGGCCGATTCGGCGGTGATCGACGTGTCGTCGGCGAGAATCGGCGTCAACGTGTCGCCCGAGGAAGTCGACAATCTGCCCGTCAACGGCCGCAATTTCGCCAACCTCATGACCCTTGCGACGGGCGCGACGAGCGACGGCAACGGGGGATGGGCGAGCGTGCGCTTCAACGGCAAGTCCAATCAGCAGAATTACCTCAACTACGACGGTGTCGATGGAACCTACGTGTGGGACGCCAGCCCGGGCTATCTGAATTCGACCGGTTCGCAGTTCCGGCTGCAGACGTCGATGGAATCGGTTGCCGAATTTCGCGTGAACTCGGGCCTTGCCCCAGCCGAAAGCGGCCTCGGCGCCGGCGGCAATATTACGGTCGTCAGCAAGAGCGGGACAAACGCCTTTCGCGGCTCGCTCTTCGAATACAAGCGCGATGACGCGTTGGATTCCGCCAGTAAATACGACGATAAGAAACAGGAACTCGAGCTCGATCAGTTCGGCGGGTCAATCGGCGGTCCGATTTCCTCGAACCGTACATTCTTCTTCGGCAGCTTCGAAGGCCTCCGTCAGACGACAGGGCTGAGCTTCACGGAAGCCGTCCCGAGCAACGAGGCGCGCCGCCGCGTCATCGCCGGCGAACCGGTCGGCTCAGGCGCGGGCCAGAGCGCGGCCCGCACACAGGCCGTGGCGCCGCTTCTGGACGGCTTTCCGGCGAGCGACGTCGCGACATCCAATCCGTTGATTGCTCTTGCGACGCTCAATACCACGGCGGAACAGAAAGAAAACAGCATGTCGCTGCGCATGGATCACAGGCTTGCGGCGTCGCACTCGTTCTACGTGCGCTATCTGTTCAGCGACGGCGACTTGAACACGCCGGATCGCACCGTCACGCCGCGCCGCGTCAGAGCCAAGCAGCGGCCGCAGAATGTGGCCTTCAACTATCAGTCGCTCGTGGGCCAGCGCGTCGTCAACGAGTTCAAGATCGGCTACAACAAGCCGAAGACGAGCGCCCAGGCGTTTGGCGACGTTCCCGGATATGACCCGGTTGGCGTCTCGCTCTCGGGCACGGTCACTTCGTCATCCATTGATGCCCGCGGTACCACGGGCATCGCGCGCAGCGGCCTGCTGATACGCGCGACGAGCGCCTCGTCCACAACGGGATCGATCTTCGACCCATACTCGCTGTCTTTCAGCGACGCGCTGACATGGACGAGAGGGGCGCACACCTTCAAGTTCGGTGGCGAGTTCCGCCACCTGCAGTCGGACTTCCAATTCCTTGGCAGCACGGAGATCACCTACAACAACATCAACGACTTCATCGACAACAGGCCGAACGCGGTTGCCGTGGCCCTCGATTCGCCGATCTTCAAGCCCCAGCAGTACTACCTGATCGGCTACGTGCAGGACTCGTGGCGTGCCAGCGACCGGCTGACCCTCGAGCTCGGCCTGCGCTATGACTTCTATTCAGTCGTGAAGGAGAAGAACGGAAACGCGAAGCCGTTTTTCATCGAGGAGAATAATTTCTCGACAGATCCGGACAATTTTTACGATCCCGACAAGAACAACTTCGCTCCTCGTCTATCGGCCGTCTACCGTATCGACGACAAAACGGCTTTCCGTACGGGATTCGGGTTGTTCTACGGCCCGGGGCAGTTCGAAGACCGCATTCAGCCGATTGAAAACGCCATTGAGCGCCGTCGTCTGGGCGCGTCGGATGTGCCGAACAACGGCCTGGCGTATCCGGTGCCGCCGTCACAGTATCTGAACGCCCTTTCGATTCGCGGGTACACGCACAGCCGCCCTGACGAGTACAACATGCAATACGGGGCGAGTGTGTCGCGCGAACTGCCCGGCGCAGTCAATCTGACGATCGGTTACACGGGCAGCCGCGGCAAGGACATGTTCCTGCGTGGCGTGGCGAATACGCTCGACTTCAGCACACGTGCGCGCCAACAGCCCAGCTTCGGCCAGATCGATTACAAGACGTCCGGCTGCGTGGACGGCCTGGTCATCAACAGCCAGCCGCTCACAGGCTGCGGCCGTGCCAGTTACGACGCGCTGCAGGTCGGTCTGTCGCGCCGGTTCCGTTCCGGGTTTTCGGGCGGGTTGCAATACCAGTACTCGCGCAACAAGGGCACGACGCAAGGTTCGAACGAAGCGGCGACCTCGCAGAACACGTTCGATTACGACACAGAGTACGGCACGAACCCGCAGGACATCCCGCACACCTTCAACGGCTCTCTCGTCTACCTCATTCCGGGCGACGGAATATGGCGGGGCGGATGGCGTGTGGGCGGCATTCTGAATGCCCGCAGCGGTGTTCCCATCAACGTGCTCATCACGCGCGCGGACAATGCGACGGTGAACGGCCAGACGGTCACCAACATCCCCGGAGGCAACAGCCGCGGGACGCAGCGTCCAGACATGGTGCCGGGCGTGGACCCGTATCTGAAAGATGGCGTCCGCTGGCTCAATCCGGCGGCCTTCACCACTCCGCAGCCTGGCACCTTCGGCAATCTCGGGCGCAACGCACTGCGCGGACCCGAGTTCGTGCAACTCGACCTGATGTTCAGCAAGGATTTCCAGTTCCTGCAGAGCCAGTCGTTCCAGATTCGATTCGAAATGTTCAATCTGACGAACGGGCTCAACTACGAAAACCCTGCGGCCACGCTGCCAGGCACCGGCACTCCAGGTGTGCCGTTCACAGACGCGCAGGCCGGGACGTTCGGGTACATGCTCGGACCGCTCAACCGCACCGTCGGACTCGGCACGGCGCGACAGACCCAGGTTTCACTGCGCTACTCCTTCTAACGCCCCGAGAGGGGAGAGGCGCGGGCGCCTCCCCCTCTCCCTCTTCCCACAACTCTCTCCACTCCTATAAGATGGCCGGGCTTCGCAAAAGGAGTCCGATTGTCTTTTCGCTTCCGGTTGATTCCGCGCAATGAGGATTTTTACCTCCTGTTCACCGCCCTGGCGGACGAGCTTCGCGTGGGCGGCCAGCTCCTTGAACAGATGCTTGCAAGCGAGCCGGTCATCTGGGACAAGGTTGACGAGATCAAGGAGGTGGAGCACAAGTGCGACCACCTCACACACCAGATCATCCAGCGCCTCAACTCCACCTTCGTCACCCCCATCGATCGCGAAGACATTCACGCCCTTGCCAAGTCGCTCGACGATGTCATGGACGCCGTGGATGCATCAGCGAGGTTCATCCGGTTGTACAAAATCAAGACCACACGGTACGGGGCGAGGGAGCTCGCGCGGGTGATCTCCTTGAGCGTCGATCAAGTACGCCTGGCCGTCGAGGCGCTGGAAAAGCGGACGGGCGTCGCCGAACGAGCGGTCGAGATCAACCGGCTGGAGAACGAGGCCGATCGAATTCATGAGAGCGCCCTGAGGCGGCTGTTCGATGAAGAGAGTGACCCCGTGCTGATCATCAAATGGAAGGAAATTCTCGACGTGCTCGAAGACGCCACCGACCGATGTGAAGACGTCGCCAACCTGCTCGAAGGCGTCGTCGTGAAGAACGCCTGACCGCGGGCCAAGCGTGATACCGGAGTTCTACGTCATCGGCGCCATCATCCTTACGGCGCTCGTCTTCGACTACATCAACGGATTCCACGACGCAGCGAATTCCATCGCGACCGTGGTGTCGACGCGCGTGCTGTCGCCGGGCAAGGCGGTGGTGTGGGCCGCTTTTTTCAATTTCGTCGCCGCTTTCGGATTTGGAACCGCCGTGGCGAAAACGGTCGGCGCCGGCATGGTGGACCTCAACATCGTCACGTTTGGGGTGATCTTTGCCGGACTAATCGGCGCCATCGTATGGGACCTCATCACGTGGTACTGGGGCCTGCCGACGAGCTCGTCGCACGCGTTGTTCGGCGGCTATGCGGGAGCAGCCATCGCCAAAGCGGGCTTCGGCGCGATCATCGCGTCAGGGTGGACAAAGACATTGCTCTTCATCGTTCTCGCTCCCGCGATCGGCATGGGCGTAGGTCTGCTCGTGATGAACTCCATCTATTTTTTCTTCGCCAACACCCCGCCGAGCCGCGTCGATCGCTGGTTTCGCCGTTTGCAGCTGGCGTCGGCCGCCGCGTTCAGCCTGATGCACGGGGCCAACGACGCGCAGAAAACGATGGGCATCATCGCCGGCGCGCTGGTGACCGGAGGCTATCTGCAGATGCAGAACGGTGAGCTGCCGATTCCGTTCTGGGTCGTGTTGTCAGCGCATACGGCGATCGGGCTTGGGACGCTCTCGGGCGGCTGGCGCATTATTCACACGATGGGGTCGAAGATCACGAAGCTGCGGCCGGAAGGCGGCTTCGCTGCGGAGACCGGCGCCGCGGTGGCCATCTACATCGCCACCGCCCTCGGTGTCGGCATCAGCACGACCCACACAATCACCGGCGCAATTGTGGGAGTGGGCGCGACGCGTCGCACGTCCGCTGTCCGTTGGGGCATTGCCAGGCAGATCGTGTGGGCCTGGGTGTTGACGATTCCGGCAGCCGCGGCGATCGGCGCCGTCACCTACAAAGTGGTTGGATCGTTTCTTCCGTAACGCAGCCGATCAATCGGCCTCGGCGCGCCGCGCATTTTTCAGAAACAGGTTGACCTTCTTCACGTAGTTCCGCGTCTCGCGGTATGGCGGAATTCCGTTGTACCGGTCCACCGCCCCGGGGCCGGCGTTGTAGCTTGCCACCGCGAGATCGAGATTGCCATGGTTGCGATCGAGCAGCCACCGCAGATAGCGGGCACCGCCGAAAATATTCTGGCGAGGATCAAACGGGTCGAGCACGTTCAGCTCCTTCGCCACAGCCGGCATGAGCTGCATCAAACCTTGCGCGCCGACCCGCGAAACCGCGAACGGATTGAACGCCGACTCAGCCCTGATAATCGCCCGGATGAGATTCGGGTCCAGATTGTAGAGATCTGCAGCTTCCGCGATGGTCTCGTTGTAGGCAATCCTTGCCGGCAGAGGGCGAAACTCCTCGGTAATGGAAACAAACCCTTCAGGTGAGGTGATGGTCGCCGACCTGGAAGTCGCGGCTGGCACCGACATCGCGAACATTCCAATCAGCAGCCCCCTCATCGTGCGCTTACGGCGACTGCTTCGCCTGCGGTCGGCGAATCCGCGCTCTCCGTGACGCCGATTGTCCACATGCCGGCGATCGTCGTGCCGCAACTGAAAAATCTCTCCCAAGAACACCTCTCGACTGTAGAGAGCAAGATGTCTACCAGTCGGGGATAATCTGCGGTTGCGGATGGGTTGTGCTTGATCAGTGTAGTGAAGGTGGACACCTATCGCAGCTACGAGGATTCCCAGGAGACTGAGTCGCCGACGGCAATGGGCCCTCCTTCCAGGACTTCGGCGTAAGCGCCTCCACCCCAGCTGTTCCGCATGGCCTCCTGAAGTCCAGGGGCGGCGTCCTCCATCTGCTCGCACGGCCGGGTCTCTCCGCCTATCCGCAGGCGGCATGGCCCAACTCTGAGTATCTGGCCCCGCGTGTTCTCCAGGTTGACGCCTGAAACGATCAGATTTGCGCGCCGTGCCTCCGGCCCGAGAGTAGCGCCGACTGCGCTCATGAGCGCTTGCCACCGCTCCTCAGACAACAGAGTTACCTGTCGCCGGCCGCCGCGATCGGCATTGCCAACTAATCCTTGGCCCGCTTCGAGTTGGCCAGCAAGGTGAGGGTCCATGAGGCTGCCGCGAGCCCGCTTGACGTAGATTGCTGTAAGTGAACCCATCAGGAGGATTTCAGATCTTAGATCTTAAGATCTTAGATCTGTGTTCCAGCGTCAGCCACCGGAGCCCACTTGCTGTCCGAACGTGCCCCAGCCGCGCGTCAGGTAGTCGCCCAGCGTGAGCGCGAGAAGGATCCCCATCCAGTACAGCCCCGCAATAACGGTCAGCTTGATGAGGCGCGAGCTGTATTTCACGTGCATGAAATACAGGACGACGATCGTCGCCTTGAAACAGGCGATGACGAGCGCGACGACGGTGTTGAGAGCGCCCAGGTCGACGTAGGCGACCGCCACTGTTACGCCGGTCAGCACCATCAGCGTGGCGAAGATCGCGTAGTAGATCTTCAGAGGAACGACGTGATGTTGATCTGGCGCGCTCATCTCAGTGCCCCGTCGCGTGCCGCCCTATCAGGTAGAGCAGCGGGAAAAGGAAGATCCACACGATGTCGACGAAGTGCCAATACAGTCCCACGATCTCGACCGGCGAGTAGTAGCCGTCGGCGAGCGTGCCGTTGTAGGCCCAGATCAGCATCCAGATCATCAAACCCATCCCGATGATCATGTGGAGCGCATGCAGCCCCGTCATCACGAAATAGAGCGAGAAGAAGATCTGCGCGTGGCGGAAAAACTGCGGCTCCGCGACATACGCGAAGTTGGGCCCCGGAATGAGGTGTTCGTGGAACTTGTGCGAGTACTCGACACCCTTGATGCCCAGGAAGATGCTGCCCAGGATCATCGTCAGCACGATGAACAGCATGATGCCCCGCCGCGAGTTCAGCTGCGCCGAATGCACCGCCATCGCCATCGTCAAGCTGCTGCCGATCAGCACCGCTGTGTTGATCGTCCCGAGCGGGATGTCGAGATGATGGCTTGCCGACGCAAACGCTGCGGGATACCACGACCGGTAGATCGTGTAGACGAGGAACAGCCCGCCGAAGAACAGGATTTCCGTCAGCAGGAACACCCACATGCCCAGCGACGCCGCTTCCTGCTGCTGGTCGAGAGTGTCGAAGTGATGCGCGAGCGCCGGATGGTGCTGCTGCGGCGCCGCGTGAGCCGTCATTTCGTTATGCAACGTGTTTCACCACAGGGGACGGATAGTTGTACGGGCTTTCGGTTACCGTCGGCGTAACCGCGAAGTTCTCGGTCGGCGGCGGGGAAGTGGTCTCCCACTCCAGCCCCGATGCGCCCCACGGATTGGCGCCCGCCGGCTTGCCGTAGCGCAGCGACCACGCGAAATACAACATCGGCAGCAGGTAGCCCACTCCGAGAATCGACGCGCCCGCCGACGACAACACGTTCAGTACCTGAAATTCGGGAGGATACGCGTGATAGCGCCGCGGCATGCCGAGATAGCCAAGGATGAACTGCGGGAAGAACGTCAGGTTGAACCCGATGAAGATGATTCCGGCCGAGAGCTTCGACAGCCCTTCCGGATACATGCGCCCGCTGATCTTCGGCCACCAGTAGTGGAGGCCGCCGAGATATCCCATGATCGTGCCGCCGACCATGATGTAGTGGAAGTGCGCAATGATGAAATAGGTGTCGGTCACGTGCACGTTCACGCCGATTGACGCCAGGAACAGTCCCGTCAGACCGCCGATGGTGAACAGTCCGATGAATCCGATGGCGTAGAGCATCGGCGTGTCCCACGAGACGGATCCGCGATACATCGTCGCCGTCCAGTTGAACACCTTGATGGCCGAAGGAATGGCCACGAGGAAGCTCAGCATCGAGAAGACCAGCGACGCGTACACGGACTGGCCCGCCACGAACATGTGGTGGCCCCAGACGAGGAAACCGAGGACGGCGATGCCGAGGCTCGAAAACGCCACGAACGAATATCCGAACACCGGCTTGCGGCAGAACGCCGCCACCAGCTCGCTGATCACCCCCATCGCCGGCAGAATCATGATGTACACCGCCGGGTGGGAGTAGAACCAGAAGAGATGCTGGAAGAGCACTGGGTCTCCGCCCTTTGTGGGATCGAAGAACCCGAAGTTGAACAGCCGCTCGGCGACGATGAGCAGTGCCGTGATGGCGATGACCGGCGTGCCGAGAATGTTGATGAGGCTCGTCGCATATGTCGCCCACAAGAAGAGCGGCATCTTGAACCAGGTGAGCCCGGGCGCACGCATCCGGTGAATCGTGACGATGAAGTTCAGCCCGGTCAGGATCGACGAAAATCCCGTCACGAAAATCGCCAGCGCAGCAGGAACGACACGTGTCGTCGCGAACCTCGTGCTGAACGGCGCATACATCGTCCATCCGGTGTCGAGGCCGCCGGTGAGCAGCACGTAGACGCCCATCAACCCGCCCACCATGTAGATGTACCAGCTCAGCAGGTTCAGTTTCGGAAACGCCAGGTCCTTCGCGCCGATCATCAGCGGCACGAGGAAGTTTCCGAGAATCGCCGGTATCGCCGGGATCAGGAAGAAGAACACCATGACGACGCCGTGCATGGTGAAGAGCTGGTTGTAGGTGTCGTCGCTCACGAGATCGCCGGCCGGAGTGGCGAGGTCGAGCCGGATGAGCACCGCAAAGGCGCCGCCGACGAAGAAGAAGAACGTCACCGCGGCGAGATAGAGCAGCGCGATGCGCTTGTGATCGCGCGTGAGCAGCCACGACTTGATGCCGTAGCCGTCGTTCAAATAGTGATGAGCCGGAAATTCTGCTCGCATCATTGTTGTGTTCGCTGAGTACCTCTGGCCGGCGCGGCCGCGCCGGGTCGCGCCGGCTCCGCCTGTGGACCTGTCGAAAGCGACTTGACGTATTCGATCAGCGCGAGCAACTGCTCCTCGGTGACGAGCCCCTGAAACGCCGGCATGACGGGCTGGAAGCCGGCCGTAATTTTCGCCGCCGGCTGCAGAATCGACTCGCGCAGATAGTTTTCATCGGCTGTCACGGTCGTGCCGTCGTGCAGCTGCACCGGGTGGCCGAACACGTTGTCGAGCACGGGTCCCCGGCCGCGGGAGTCGGGGCGATGGCACGTGTTGCACGCCAGATCGCCGAACAGCTTCTCCCCGGTCGAGGCCAGCGACCCCTCGGCGGCGCCGCCGCTCAGCCATGTCTGGTACGCGGTCGTTTCCATGACGACCACCTGGCCGATCATGTCCGAGTGATCGGTTCCGCAATACTCCGCGCAAAAGATCTGATAGGTGCCAGGCGTGGTCGGCTCGAACCAGATCTGCACGTAGCGCCCCGGAATCACGTCGGCTTTCACGCGCATCGCGGGAATCGAAAAGTCATGGATGACGTCTTCCGACGTCATGATCAGCTTCACCGGCCTGCCGACCGGCACGTGCAGTTGATTGATCTCCCGCTGGCCGGTGAGGTGCTGCACCTTCCACATCCACTGCTTGCCGACGACGTAGATGTTCAGCGTCTCCTCAGGAGCATTCGCCATGACGAAGTAGACCTTGGCGCCCCAGAAGAAGATGACCATCGCGATGACGAACGGCACGACCGTCCACGCGAGCTCGAGCAGCAATCCGCCGTGCACCTGCGCGCCGACCTCGTCGGGATGCCGGCGGCGGAAGCGGATGGCGAAACCCACGACCAGGCCCAGCGATGAGAACCGACATCACCACCGACAGGCCGACGAGAAAAAAATAGAGAGCGTCGACTTCTGCCGCGATTGTGGACGCGCTTTCCGGAAACAGGGGAATGCCGAACATCAGAGTTGACCAGCCTGCCTTCGCTCACGCCTCGTCCAGACGACGATGAGAGTGCCCAGTGACAAGACCGTGGCGATCGCGCCGAGCCGCACGAGCCGCATGATTGCAAGGCTGTAGCGCCCGGTCGCCAGGTCGTAGTGATAGCAATAGAGCAGCGCCCGCTTCAGCGGCGAGCCAATCTTTTCTTCCGAGGCGTCGAGCACCGCCAACCGCAGGTCGCGCGGGCCGTAGTCGATGCCGAAGAGGTAGCGCGAGACTTTGCCTGCCGGCGTCGCGATGACGATGCCGGCGGGATGTGCGTACTGCTGAGTCGCCTCGTCCCACACGTAGCGGAAGCCCGCGGCAGCCGTCAGCCGCCTGATCTGCGGCTCCGTGCCCGTCAGGTAGTGCCAGCCGTTGGCAATCGACGGCTTGCCCGATCGCTCCACGTAGTGCGCTTTCTTGGCGAGCGCCATGCCTGGCGTTTCGCGTGGATCGATGCTGACGCTGACGACCTCGAAATCGTCGCCCGGATTTTCGGCGAGCACGCCAAGCGTGCTGGCGAGGCTGCTCAGGCTCTGGAGACAGAGCATCGGGCACCCGTAATACACGAACGCGAGCACCACGGGGCGGCCTTTGCCGAAGTAGTCGCCGATCCGCACGGTGCGGCCGTGTTCGTCCACGAACTCGGTGTCGAGCGGAAGCGCCTGATCCAGGTTTTGATCGAAACCGACCTCGCGAAGCGCCTCGGGACGTTCGCCAGCGGGCACACCGGTCATCGTGGGACGCGATTGCGCCGAGAGCGAGTGCGTGAAGAGTACGAGCAGGAGCAGAAGCGTCCTCATTTTGGCGCCTCTCGCGACGGCAGCCCGCGCTCGACAATGATCTTCATGGCGTCCTCGATCGGGATCCGCGCGACGCCCGCTTCCTTGTTGACCCACCCGTATCCCTCGAGCAGCAATTGCTGCTTCGCGCGGAGGTCGCGCAGCTCCTGCTGCGGGTTGTCCTGCAACCGCGGCCCTGGGGGAAGCTGGTCCTGCTGTCCCGCCGCCATCGGATACCTGATCGTCTGCGCACGCTCCGCCTGCGTCGTGTAAAGACCCTGCAGCCACCACAGAAACACGTGCACGACTACCGCCACGACGATGAGGCCAATTCCGTAGCCGAGGATCGCCCGGACGTTGACGTCGCTCTCTTCATGAACGACAGGCGAATTGTCCGGGTTCTCACGCAATTCGGACATGTTTCAGTGCCTCACGGAACTCCGGGTCATAGAGCGGCAGCAGCGCGCGGCCGCGCAGCTGATACACGAAGTAGCCGAGCCAGATCGCCCCAACCGTGATGGGCAATGCCGCGTCGAGCCAGTGGAGGTGCGGCTCGCCGCCGTGCGCAAACGCCGGCGCGCTCAGCCAGAACAGATCGACGAACCGCATCACCAGGATCAGCAGTGCTACTTTCGACACCATCGCGGCGTTCCGCTTGATTGCGCGGTGCAGCAGCACGAGAAACGGCACCGCGAAATGAAAGACGACGAGCGTGAGCGCGATGTATTGCCACCCCTGCCCGGTGCGGTTCAGATACCACTCGGTCTCTTCCGGGATGTTCGCCGCCCAGATGATGAGGTACTGCGAGAAGCCGAAATAGGTCCACAACATCGTGAACCCCATCATCAGGTTGCCGAGATCGTGGAAGTGGTTCGCCGTGATGAGCTCGTTGAAGGGTGCCCGGCGAACGAGCCACGCGAGCACGACGATCGCGAAGGCCATCGCCGAGAGCGCCTGTCCGCCCATGATGAGCACGCCGTAAATCGTCGAGAACCAGTGCGGCTCGAGCGACATCAGCCAGTCGAAGGCCGCGAAGGTGATCGTCAAACCGTACGCGAGCAGGCCGCCGGCGCTGAGCTTCTGCATCTTCCGCGGCACGGTTGGATCGCCGGTGGCGTCCTGTTCCACCGACCACTTGTTCAAGTAGAACGCCACGGCGTTCCACAACGCGAAGTAGATCGCCGCCCGCGCGAGAAAAAACGGCACGTTCAGGTAGGGCTGCTTCCACTGCAGGATGGGATCGTTCGCGACGTGCGCGGCATCCGCCCACGGATACAACGAGCGCAGCCCGAGGGCGATCGGGATGAACAGGATCGTCAACAGCGGAAGGGTGCGGGTTGCCGCGCCGAGAATGCGGCGGATGACGACGCCCCACGCGCCACCGGAGACCTGGTGCACCATCGCCAGGCCGAGCGACCCGAGCGTGATCGCCAGTACCCACATGTAGGCCGGCAGGAACGACCGGACGAACTGCGCCGGATTCATGAAGAGGCCGATCGCGCAGACGACGGCGCCCGCCGCCCCCGCCATCATCAGCTTCGACTGGACGTCCTTGAGCTCGGGAACCTGCTCGTCGCCGACTTCGCGGAGCTTGGATTGCGGCCTCATCGCAGCTGTCCCCGTACTTCGGGCGAGAGTTCGGCTACCGCCGCACCCTGACTCAGCTGAAGCGCCCGCAAGTACGCGGCGATTGCCCACCTGTCACGAACCGGCACTTGCGCTGCGTAGTCGGGCATCGCGCCGAAGCCGTTTGTGATCACGTCGAACATGTGTCCTGGGGGCGCCTGCCGCAGCCGGTCGACTTGAAAGGACGGCGGCCGGCGATACCCGCGCTGCACGACCATGCCGTCGCCCTCGCCGGTGAGGCCGTGGCAGGGCGAACAGAAGATGTCATAGCGCTCCCGCCCGCGCCGCATCGTCGCCTCGTCGATGCGGAAGGGAAACACCGCTGCCGGCTGGCCCGCGACTCGCCCTGTGTAAAGCAGTTCGTCCTCTTTGAGGTGACCCTGCGCGATCGTGCCCTCTATGGGCGGCCGCGCCGACCGTCGATCCGGAAAGAAGTCGGCCGCCTTGTAGGGCGTGTATTTGGGCTGGTCGTGCATGTCCTGTCTGCAAGCCGCGCACATCACCAGCACCAGCGCGACCGTCAGAAGCCGGCAGCCAGTAGCCAGTAGCCGGTAACCAGTCTCAGTCTTCGACAACGGTGACCTCGCGAGCTCCCAACGTCTCCAAAAACGTCCGCGTCGATTCGATGTTGAATTTCGGGTCCCGCGATTCGATGCACAGAAAGAACCGGTTGCGGCTCGCAAGCGCGAACCGTGGGACGTTGAACACGGGATGAAACGGTTGCGGCAGGCCGTTGAGCGCCAGCATGCCGAGCACAGTCGTCAGTGCCGCCGCGAGAATCGTCGTCTCGAACGTGACCGGGATGAACATCGGCCAACTGTGAAGCGGCCGGCCTCCGACGTTGAGCGGATACGCGATGTTCGCCGCCCAATATTGCAGGCCGTACCCGCCGAGCCCACCCAGAATGCCGCCGATCAACACCATCTTCGGAAGCCGTTCGTCGTGCATGTGCATCGCATCGTGCAGCTCTTCGATTGGCACGGGGGAATACGCATCCATCTTCCGGTAGCCCTCGTGATGAGCCTTGCGCGCCGCTTCGACGAGCGCGTGCGAAGTCTCGAACTCGGCCATCAGGCCGTAGATCGCCGGACGTCCTGACGGCTTCATCGCGGGTGCTCCTCCGGCTTGGCGTCGGGCACGAGCGTGCGCATCTCGAAGATCGAAATCATCGGCAGGAAGCGCAGGAACAGGAACAGCAGCGACAGGAACAGGCCGATCGTCCCGATGTAGAGTCCCCAGTCCCACACCGTCGGCGCATAGCGTCCCCACGACGACGGCAGGAAGTCGCGGTGCAGCGACGTCACGACGATCACGAACCGCTCGAGCCACATGCCCACGTTGACGATGAGCGAGATGATGAAGAGCAGCAGGACGTTGGAGCGGATCTTCTTGATCCAGAGAAACTGCGGCGTGACGCCGTTGCAGAAGATGAGCGCCCAGTAGAACGCCCCGTACGGACCCGACATGCGATTGCGCATCATGTAGGTCTCGTAGGTGTTGGCGCTGTACCAGGACGTGAATGCCTCGATCATGTAACCGTAGGCGACGATCAGACCCGTGACCAGCAGGATCTTCGCCATGTTGTTCAGATGGCCCTCGGTGATGAAGTCTTCGAGCCCGTAGATTTTGCGGATGGGAATCGCCAGGGTGAGCACCATCGCGAAACCCGAATAAATGGCGCCCGCCACGAAGTAGGGCGGAAAGACCGTCGCGTGCCATCCCGGAACCACTGACACGGCGAAGTCGAAGCTCACGATCGTGTGCACCGAGACGACGAGCGGCGTCGCAAGCCCCGCGAGCAGCAGGTACGCCGTCTCGTAGCGATGCCAGTGATGCGCGGAGCCGCGCCATCCCATCGCCAGCGCGCCGTAGATCACCCGGCCGACTTTTGATTCCGATCGATCGCGCAACGTCGCCAGGTCGGGAATCAGCCCGACGAACCAGAACAGCGCCGACACCGTCGCGTAAGTGGACACCGCGAACACGTCCCAGATGAGCGGGCTGCGAAACTGCGGCCACACGTTCATCGTGTTGGGGTACGGGAACAGCCAATAGGCGGCGAGCCATGGACGTCCGGTGTGGAGCAGCGGGAACATCGCCGCGCACGCGACCGCGAACAGCGTCATCGCTTCGGCGAACCGGTTGATGGACGTGCGCCACTGCTGCTTGAAGAGCAGCAGAATCGCCGAGATGAGCGTGCCGGCGTGGCCGATGCCGATCCACCAGACGAAGTTGATGATCGCGAAGCCCCAGCCGACGGGAGCGTTGATGCCCCACACGCCGGTGCCGACCGCGAGCAGGTACACCACCGACATCAGGAGCAGCTGAAGCAGCATGAACGCGATGCCGAAGCCGAACCACCAGCCCAGCCCCGTCTTGCGGGTCAGCACTATCGCGCTGATCTTGTCGGTGACCGACGCAAAGGTATGGCCAGGCGCGATGACAGGCACGGGGGCGCCGCCCCCTTGAACGTGGGCGTGCGCTTCCTGCGGTGTGGGCGTATCCGGGATCTGTGTCATTTAATGACCGTCGCCTCCGGATTGCGGCTTCGCAGCCGGCACCGGCGTCAGATCCGGGTTGGTCTCGGAAATCGCCGCGAGATAGGTCGTTCTCGGCCTGGTGTTCAAGTCGTGCAGCAGCGCGTAGTCGCGCTGCTCGGCCTTGAGCTTCGAGACGCGGCTGTTCGGATCGTTCAGATCGCCGAACACAATCGCTTCGGTCGGGCAGACCGCCTGGCACGCGGTCTTGATTTCGCCGTCCTGGATTTTGCGCCCGCCCTTTTCCGCGTCGATGCGCGCCGCGCTGATGCGCTGGACGCAGTAGGTGCACTTTTCCATCACCCCGCGGCTGCGGACCGTGACGTCGGGATTGCGGCCCAGCTTGAGGCTCGGCGTTTCCCAGTCCTGATACTGCAGGAAGTTGAACCGCCGCACCTTGTAAGGGCAGTTGTTCGAGCAGTAGCGCGTGCCGACGCAGCGGTTGTAGACCATGTCGTTCAGGCCTTCGCTGCTGTGGACGGTTGCGCCGACCGGACAGACCGGTTCACAAGGAGCAGTCTCGCAATGCATGCAGGGCAGAGGCTGGAAGTAGGTCTTCGGGTTTTCGACCTCGCCACTGTGGTACGTATCGACGCGCAGCCAGTGCATCTCGCGGCCGCGCATGACTTCTTCCTTGCCGATGACGGGGATGTTGTTCTCCGCCTGGCACGACACCACGCAGGCGTTGCATCCGTTGCACGCGTTGAGGTCGATCGACATGCCCCACTTGTAGCCGCCGGCTTTTTCCTGCTCGTCGGTGAGCACCGGCCACATCGAGGGCAGCTCGTGTTGATCTTTTTTCAGCGCGGCGAGCTGCGTGCGATGAACCTCGCGGATGAGGTCGCGTCCTTCCATCAGATGGTGATATTGCACGCACGCGAGCGGGAACGTGTCGCCGGTGAGAGCGACCTGCGCGCCCGCGCCGAATGCAAGCGCGTCGGACGTCCGGAGCGCGCCGGCGTTGAAGCCGCGATCTCGTCCAATGTTTCCGGTGCGCACGCGGCCATAGCCGAGGTGCAGCGTGGCGACCTCGTCTGGATGCCCGGCCACGGGGAACATCGCACCCCGCACGGTGCGGCCGCGATAGGTGATCTCGACCACGGAGCCGTGAATCTGTCCGCGCTCGCCGCCGGTGAAGTCCGGCGTCGCCTTGCCGCCGATGCGCGCCATGGTGGCCGGGCTCACGAGGACGGCGTTGTCCCAGGTGAGATGGGTAATCGGCTTCGGCAGCTCCTGGAGCCAGCCGTTGTTGTTGAAGCGGCCGTCGAGCACGGTCGGGTCGGGCCGGAAGGCAATCTCCACGCCGCTTGCCGCCTGCGGAGCCGTGGCAAACGCGGCAATCGAAGGAGCAACAGCAAACGTACGGGCGGGAAGGGCAGAGTTCGCCATGACGCCGTCGTGGACGGTGCGCCGCCAAAAGGTTTCGAATTCGGGCGTCGCACCTAACGCACCCAACCAATGTTCGCGGACGATCTGATAACTCGATCGTTCGGGGCGATCGCTCAAGGCCGCGAGCACTTCGTGCGCGGAGCGGCCGCCGTAAAGAGGAGCGATCAGTGGCTGCACGATGGAAACCGTGCCGTCGATCGCGCGCGCGTCGCTCCACGCTTCGAGAAAGTGCGCCTCGGGAATCTGCCAGTGTGAGATCGCCGACGTCTCGTTCGAGTGCAGGCTCAAGTGGACGCGCACGCGCACCTTGTCCATCTGCGTGGCGAACTGCAAATCTGCCGGCGCGCTGTAAACCGGATTACCGCCGATGATCACCAGCGTGTCGACCTGCCCCGCGGCCATCGCCGACGCGAGCTCTCGAATCGACTGCACCTGATCTACGGGCCGCGCTTCGACAGGGTCTATATAAAGGACCGTCTGACCGGCGTTGCCGAGCGCCGCATTCATGGCGTGCGCGAGCGCGTGCACGACCGGCGGCTGTCCTTCGCCCGCGACGACCACGCTGGCGCCGCGATGCGCGCTCAGGTCATTCCGCACGGCTGTGAGCCACGCCTGAGCGGGGGCCGGCAGGGCAGCGCCGCGGCTGACGCCGGCCACGCCGAGATCTGCCGCCAGCGCGCGCGCCAGCGATTCGATCTGGCTCGGCTTCAGCGGCAACCGGTGATCGGCCTTGGCGCCCGTTGTCGTCGGCATGCTTTCGGCTGCGTAGAGACGGCAGCCGGCGCCCTCGGGACGGCGCCGCGTGGCGAACTGCCGCGAATAGCGCACGTGTCCCGGGCCACATCCGAAAAAGTCCGCGTCGAGCGCAACGACGACAGCCGCGCGTTCGAGGTTGTAGTGCACCGACGCGTCGGTGCCCGCCGCCATGCGCAGGCCCGCGGCCGCGTTCATCTCGCTGCCCGGATCCCACTGGTGCCACCGGGCCGCAGGGAAACGCGCAAGAATCTCTTCGATTTGCCCGGCCAACGATGGCGAGCAGACGGTTTCGGTAAGGATGCGGAGTCCCGCGCCTTTCGTGGCCGACTGGGTGGTCACGACCGAGCGCATCGCGCCGATGAACGCCGACCACGGGAAGATCTCTCCCATGTTCGTCAGCGTCTGCATGCGGTCCGGGTCGTAGAGATCGAGCAGCGCCGCCTGGGCATAGATGTCTGTAGCGCCGAGACTCGCCGGGTGCAGCGGATTGCCTTCGATTTTCGTCGGCCGCCCTTCGTGGCTCTCGACGAGCAGGCCCGTCGCGCGTCCACCGAGCACCATCGACGTGGCGTAAAACAGCGGGCGGCCCGGGACGACGTCTTCGGGCTGCCGCGAATAGGGAAGGATCTGCTCGGGCGGCTGCTTCGTGCAGCCCGCCATGCCGGCAAGCGCGAGCGACGCGCCCATCAATTTCAGGAAAGTGCGCCGCTGGACGGCGTCGAACTGATCGGGCAGCCGCGACGCGAACTCGTCGCCGACGAGCTCGTCGAGATTCGCGCCCTCCTTTTCGGCAAGCGTCCGCCAGAATTCGACGGCGTTACCGGGCCTGCCCTGCGCGGAGTCGAAGGGTTTCATCGATGACATGCGTTACAGTCCGTCATTTTGCGGATGCGGTTTTCTGCGACGAGCCTGTGGCCGAGCTCGAGCTGATCGGCCGGCGCGGCGTAGCTCATGTTGAAGACTTCCTCGCGCGGCCGCACGTACCGCTCCGGATGCCTGTGGCAGTCGAGGCACCACTCCATCTGGAGTGAATGCTCTTTCCGCATGAGCGGCATCTTGTCGACCGGACCGTGACACGTCGAGCACCCCACGCCTTTGGCGACGTGGATGCTGTGGTCGAAGTAGGCGAAGTCCGGCAGATCGTGCACGCGCGTCCACGCGATCGGCGTGTCGTTGCGGAAGCTCTGGCGCACCGGTTCCAGAAACGGCGCGTCGGAAAAAATCTGTGAATGGCAGTTCATGCACGTCTTCGTCGGCGGGATGCCGGCGAAGGCCGCGGTCTCGACGGTCGTGTGGCAATAGCGGCAATCGATGCCGTTACCCGCGACGTGGCGCTCGTGGCTGAACTGGATGGGTTGTTCGCGCGCGACGTTGACCTGCGTCACCCACGGCGATCGATCGATTTGATAAACGAGGTAGAGAAGCCCGCCGATGAAGAAGATTGCACCGAAGATGCTGACCCGTGCAATCGTGTTCGCGCTGCGATGAAAAATCTGCGCCATATCCCCGACGAATCGCTACACGGCAGCATATCACGTGCCGCGAAGCCATTTTTTATGTGAGAGCGAATGTTTCGGAGGCCTGTCTGGAATGAAGACGAAAACGGCTACCCCGGTGCTCGTCGTTTAGAACGAAATAATCATATATCAAACAGTCGTGCCCGGCCAACGCCTCGCAGCGCATAATGACAATCCCGTCGCAACCGAAGTCAGTTCTTCACCGCCGGTAATCTTCTGCACACCAAATCGTTCGACGAAAATCTGGCGCACGGCCGGAACGAATGACGATCCGCCGGTCAGAAACACGTGATCGATGTCCTGCGGTGTCACGCCGGTGGAGCTCAGCAGGCCGTCGACGCATGCGGCCATCGACTGCAGCTCCGGCTCGATCCATTTCTCGAACTCCGCTCGCGTCACCTTCTTGCTGATTGACACCGGTTCGCAATTGAACTCGAACTCTGTTTCGTTCCGTACAGACAGATCGAACTTGGTGCGCCGGACCGCTTCGTGCAGCCGGAAACCCATTTCGCTTTTGATGAGATGTTCGAACGCCTCCAGCCTTTCCGGGATGAGGGCGCGGCGCCGAAGGCGGTCGAGCATCTCGAGATCCTTCTTGTTGTTCAGGAATGACAAATGATGCCAGCGTTCCAGGCGTTCGTAGGGCCAGCTCGGTATTGGCAGAAATTTGTCCGGAGGTGAGAAGTACTCGGACCCGAGACCCAGCCGTGGCGCCACGAGATGTCGAATGATTCGCCGGTCGAACGCATCACCGGCCAGCGCGACGCCGGCCGTGCCGATGATGTCCTCGGGTGTGCGCTGCCGGCTGCGCTGCGTCGGCCCCACTCGCAGGACGGAGAAGTCGCTCGTGCCGCCTCCGAAGTCCCCGATCAGAATGAGCTCGTCGCGATCGAGCGATTGCTCGTAGCTGTAGGCCGCTGCAACCGGCTCGAACTCGAACACGATTTCAGTGAACCCGCATGCCGCAATCGCGTTTCGCAGCCGCCCGAGCGCGAACTCGTCATCCGCCGCGTCGTCGGCATTCGAGAAATGCACTGGGCGTCCGACGACGACGCGCGTCGTCGTCCATCGTCGATCGTCCATCGTCGATCGTCGGTCGTCTGCCTTTGCATCATTCAACAAGTGCCGGACGATGAGCGCGATCATGTCTTCGAGAGTGTGCCGCTTCGAGAACACGCTGGTGCCGTCGAACCGCCGGTCGGCAAGATATGCCTTCAACGACTGAATCAGCCGTCCCTTCTCTTCCGCTTCGAGGTAGCGCTGCAACGCGGCGGGTCCGGCAGCGGATGTCAGCCTGGTGACAGTGCCTTCTTTGCGCCGTTCAAAGTAGAGAATTGACGGGAAGGTGTTCGTCGAGCCGCCAACGGCCGCGTAATGGGCGAGCACCGGCCGTGCGTCGATGACCCTCGCGATGGCGCTATTGGTCGTCCCGAAGTCGAGCCCGGCCGAGCCGGATCGTTCAGTCACTTCACCGTGATCAAAGAGGGAGAGGCTACCAGCTACTACCTACCGACTACAAGCTAGCTACCAGCTATTGGCTACAGGCTACTGGCTAGCCGTGTAACTGTACAGGCGATCCAAGAAATGGTAGGAACTCGTCAGCGACTTTCGTTGACGTCCCCACGGCGCTGTGCAAACATGTCCGCAAAATACAACCGGTGTCTTTCCCTGGAGGAAAACATGAGCTTGAAGCGCTTGACGGTGCTGTGTCTTACCGTCGTCGTTCTCGCGGTTCCCTTCGGAGCGTCAGCGCAGACCGAGCGCGGCACCATCACAGGGATTGTGATGGACTCGAGCAAAGCCGCAGTCCCGGGAGTTTCCATCAGGGTCGTCAACACCGCCACAAACGTTGCGACCAACGTTGTATCTTCCGAGTCGGGAAGTTACAGCGCCGCAAACCTGACGCCCGGCACTTACCGCATTGAAGCGACACTGCAGGGGTTTCAGACATCGAATGTCGATGGCATCGTCCTGAATGCGGGAACCACCGCGCGCGTCGACGTCACCTTGAACCTCGGTTCCGTTACAGAGTCGGTGAACGTCGTCGCCGAAAGTCAGACTGTGTCTACCGAAGACGCGAAGGTGGCGACGACGGTGTCGAATCGCCTGATTGACGAGCTGCCGCTCGTCGTCGGCGGCGCGATGCGCAGCCCGTTCGATTTGCTCAGCACCGTTCCAGAGGCGCGAGGCACCGGCAACACCACCTCGCTCGGCGGAGGGCAGGGCGGATCGTTTGGCGCAACCCTCGATGGCATTTCGGTCAACACGAATCGCCAGGGAGATACGACTGAGACCGCATTTCTCACACCGTCTCTCGAAGCTATCACTGAATTTCAGGTAGAGACCAACGGCTTCAAGCCCGAGTTCGGTCAGGCCGGCGGCGGGAGCATCACCTTTGCGTCGAAATCGGGCACGAACAACTTCTCGGGCTCCGGCTACGGGTACTTCCGGCATGACGCACTGGATCAAAAGGGATTTTTCGAACGAGAAAAGGGCATCTACAAACAGAGCGATTTCGGCGGCTCGTTGGGTGGACCCATCACGATTCCCAATTTTTACACCGGAACGAACCGCACGTTCTTCTTTGCGTCGTACGAAGGTTTCTACAACCAGCAGGGCAGCAACGCCGCGTTCCGCAGCGTACCCACGCCCGAGATGTTGACCGGCGACTTCTCGAATTGGGTGAACGCCAACGGACAACGGATCACGATTTACGATCCGGCGACGACACGCCCCAATCCCAGCGGCACGGGCTTCATCCGGGATGCGTTCCCGAACAACAGAATTCCGCAGGAGCGTTTCAGCAACGTGGCGAAGCAGTACCTCGCGCTCGCACAAGGTGTTCTGGTTCCGAACCGTGGCTTTACACCGGGTACGTTCGACTACGTGAACAATAACTATGTGTCGGAAGGCGCAAGCACCGTCGAGCGAACCGACAAGTTCAGTTTGAAGATCGACCACACGCTGAGCAACACGAACCGTGTGGCATACGTCTTCAACCGCACGAAAAACAACCGGGTGCCCGGCGCCAACGGCGCGGTCGGGCTTCCGGCGCCGTTCAGCGACTTCAGTCAGGACGAGTTCGACGGCGATCTCCACCGGGCAAGCTGGGACTGGGTTGGCGCGCGTCTCGTGAATCACCTGACCGTTGGCGCCAACACGTTCAACAAGAACGCGTTTTCGCCCAACGTCGATCAGAACTGGAAAGACAAGGTCTGCATCCCGAACTCCCTCGACTGCAACCAGAACTTCGGCGCCATTCAGTTCACCGAGTTCTCGACGTGGGGAGCGGCCTCGTACAACGGCACGAAGCAGCCGCGGTTCACGGTGAAAGACGACGTCACCTTTATTAAAGGTTCGCACACCGTCAAGACCGGGTTTACCTACGACCGGCAGCAGGCGAACGGGTTTGGCCAGCAGGACTACGGCGGCCGCGCGCGCTTCAGCTTCCTGCACACCGGGCTGCCCGGGATCACCAACTTCGCGGCGGCCGGCGGCAGCTCGTTCGCGTCGTTCCTGCTCGGGTACGCAAACGAAGGCCGTACCGAAACGATTCGCTATCTGCAGCAGATCTACCCGTATTACGGGTTCTACGCCCAGGACGACTGGCGCATGAACGACAAGTTCGTCCTCAACTACGGCGTGCGCTACGAGTTCACGCGTCCGCCGGTCGCTGGAGGCGATCAATATTCAGAATTGGACCCCGAATTGCCGAACCCGAATGCCAACGGGTATCCGGGAGCGCTGATCTTTGCCGGAGAAGGGCCGGGGCGCGAGGGCACGAGGAGCTTGATCGACGGCTACTACGGCGCGTTTGCGCCGCGGCTGAGCGGCGCCTACAGCCTCAACAGCAAAACGACCATTCGCGGCGGCATCGGCCGATCGTTCGGCCGCGTCACCGTCATCTCGGGCACGAGTCACTTCGCCGGGTACATCGGCCAGTACCAGTTTCTCAACGGCGACTCCGGCGTGACACCGACGTTCCTGCTCGATCAGGGCATACCCGCGTATCCGCTTCCTCCGCAGATCAATCCGTCGTTCTCGAACAACCAGGGCGTCGACTACTGGAATGGCGATGCGGCGCTAACGCCCGCGACCTACGACTCGTGGACGCTGTCGGTGCAGCGGGAAGTGCGGCGCGGCATGACGCTCGAGCTCGACTACAACGGTTCCAAAGGCTCGAGACTGCAGGCGAACCTTCTGAACTTCAACCAGATTCCGCTGTCGACCGTGAATGATTTGATTTCGAGGTTCGGTGTCGCGGGCGCGATTTCGCTTCTGAATTCGAACATCACGTCTCCGGCGGCGGTCGCCGCAGGCATCAAGGTACCGTATCCGAACTTCACGAATCCGCAGTTCCAGACCACGCGGAGCGTCGCGCAAGCGCTGCGCCCGTTTCCGCAATACGGCACGATCAACACGACGAACAGCGGCGGCGACAAAACCGGGAAATCGATGTATCACGCCGCCGTCGATCAAGCTGACGCAGCGGATGACGAACGGATTCCTCTTCCAGGGCAGCTACACGTTTTCGAGGCTGATGACGGACGCGGACGTATTCAGCGGCAGCACCGGTTCGATGGATACCGCGCAGCCGGAGCTCGAATACGGCATCGGCCGGCTGGATCAGCCTCATGTCATCAAGCTGAATACGGTGTACGAGCTGCCGTGGGGACCGGGGCGCCCCTGGCTGAATTCGGGCGGCGCCGCCAGTCATGTGTTCGGCGGGTGGCGCATTGCCGCGGTGCAGAGCTACAGCAGTGGTCTGCCGATCAGGGTGACGACCAGTGCCGCGCCGCTAGGGCCGATTTTCAACGGCTCGAACCGCCCGAACGTAACCGGCGGCGATTGGCGCGGGCCGACTGCGGGCGACGACTTCAACCCGCTCGTGGATCGGTACCTCGACCGTGCGGCATTCTCCGCACCCATCGGAACATTGGGGAACGCGCCGCGCGTCAACGGCGATGTGCGCCGGCCATGGAACATGACCGAAAACGTGAGCCTCGCGAAGACCATCTCGATGCCCGGCACAACGCGCCTGGACGTGCGCATCGAGGCGTTCAATATCTTCAATCGCACCATCTGGGATCTGACGAACCGGAGCAGAACTTCAACAGCGCGGACTTCGGTCGAGTCACCGGCACCGCCAACTCGCCGCGCCAGATGCAGCTTGGTTTGAAGCTCTACTGGTAAGAACAACTGGAGATCAGGAGATCAGGAGATAGGTACTCCTGGTCTTCTGACTCGTGTCTCAATCCGCAGCCACGACGGTATTTTTTCCCTGCCGCTTGGCTTCGTAGAGCGCCGTGTCTGCCGCTCGCATGAGCGCCGTGCTCTCGATTTTCGAGGCGTTTTTGGTGGTGGGCTGATCGCAGAGCAGTGTCGCGATCCCGATCGACGCCGTTAATGACCGCTCCGAGCCGGCCTCGGCGATCCGGGTTCGTATCCGCTCGGCGAGAAACGCCGCTGCGGTCTTGTCGGTGTTCGGCGCCAGAATCGCGAATTCGTCTCCGCCCCACCGCGCCGCGGTGTCGGGTGCGCGGAGCTCGCCGCGGATGACTCCCGCCACTTCGCGAATCGCATCGCTGCCCGCACGGTGACCGTCGCGATCGTTGATGCTTTTGAGCCCATCCATGTCGAGGAAGAGGAGGCTGAGAGGCTCGCGGTAGCGCCGCGCGCGCTTCACCTCCGCGTGCAGCCGCGCCGCGAAGCCGCGCGAGTTCATCAGCTCCGTCAGTGAGTCGGTTTCCGAAAGCGCGGCCAGGCGATCCGCCTGACGGCCGAGCACGTAGCCGAAGAGCGCGAAAATGATGGCCGTGGCGCCGCCGACATAGAGGTACGCGGCGCGGTCCGTTGCCAGCTCCCGGCCGACCCGGTCGAGTGAGGTTTCCGCTGGAGCACCTTTCGCCAGCCGGATGCCGAGCAGACCAGCCGGCGCTCCGGACGACAAAAACCCCGCGGTCAAGGCGTACCTGAATCGTCTCCGCATATGCGTCGAAAGGTGATGTCTACAATCACCATGCCTATTTACGGGAAATTTCGCGAAACCTTGCAGACATTGTGTGATTACAAAGTTGAAATCAACAGGCGTCCGTCGGGACTGAAGAAATCGACGGTTTTGGCCGATAAAGGCCAACGATGGTATTGATAGCACTTGTGGCCGGGTCGATGACCGTAGGCGTGCTGGTTTCCCGTCTCACGCTCGGCGCGCTTTTCCGGTTTGCCGAATACACGCGCACGTTTCTCGCGCGATAGATTCGGCATCGCAGCCACGAAATTGTGATTCCGCCTTTTTTCTTTCTCCAGATTCATAGACCGTAGGGCGCGGCATCACTCGCCCAACGTGATCCGCCGGCGTATGATCGATACAGGTATTCGCACGTGACCTGGTTACCCCTCGTGCTTGCCGGCATCGCCATGTGCGCTGCGGTCGCAGAACCCGCAGCGGCACGCCAGACGCCGCTCCCGACGCCGCCGGGTGAGTTGTCTCAACAGGAAACCGAGCTGCGCGTGAAAGCCGATGTCTCGCGCCGGTTGAGCGTACCGGCGCAAGACGTGCGAGTCATCGAATCGGCCGAGCGGACGTGGCCCGATGCGGGCCTCGGCTGCAATGCACGGCGCGGAGTCCTTCCCGAAGCACGCACTCCCGGGTTCCGCATTATCGTAGAAACGGGAGCGCGCCGGTTGACCTATCACACCGATCGGCGCGGCCGTCTGCTGCGCTGCGCGACACCTGGGAAGCCACTCGATCCTATCAAATAAAAGTCCGCCCTCAGCGGTTCGCAAGGTCTTCTGCGAGCGCGCGCGGACGGCAAACGTATTTTTCGATCCGCGCCGGCGGCAGCATCGTTCGCGCCGCGGCGAGGCGCGCCGACGACACGCCGATGGCATCAGCCGCTGCGACGAGCAGGCCATACGCCTGACGCGCGTCGCTCACCGCGGCGAGGTACTGCCACGTGCCGAACCGCAATTTGGCGCGGGACGCCAGAGCATCCGCGGCCTTCAGCAGCATCGTGATCTGTCCAGCATCGGGGCTCGCCAGAAGGTCGGCGGCCAGCGCGTTGGACCAGTTCAGATAGCCGGCTGTTTCCCACCGGTACATGTTGTCGCGATTGTGCTCGCCGAACTCGTTCGTGATCGACAGGTACTGCATCACGGTATCGCTCTCGTCACCTTCCCAGGCGAACCAGTACTGGCCGCCGGGGCCATAGTCGAGGTCGAGCTCCGAATCGTAGCCGTCGTGCGGATGTGACATGCCGATGTGGTGGCCCACTTCATGGACTATCGTTCCCGTGAAGCCGAAGCCGAGGTCACGGTACGCGTCGGCGCCGAACGCGAACACGAAGGTCTGCGTACCGTCCACCCAGTTGTCGTCGGCAAATCCCAGCAAGCCGAACTGCGAGCCCATGCCTTCTTCCGTCGTATTGAAGTTGAAGACTGGAACGACGTAATTGCGCTTGGCGTACTGTGGCACGTACTGAGAAAGATTGTCGTTGAAATAGCAGAACAGCTGCGCAAACGGATCGCCATAGTCCTTCCAGCAATCCTTCGCCTTCGAGTTTCCCGTGAAGATCTCGAGGGCGTTGTCGGCGCCAGGATCGATCGGATCGACAGCGCGCAGCGATGTGCTCCAGCCGTAATACGGCTGAAAGTCCTGCCACATGGCTTTTGCAAACGCCGGATCTATGGAATCCATCCCCTTACTGGCGGGATCGTCTTCGAACATCGTCATGTCCACGATTTTTCGTCCCAGGGGGTCGGGTGCCGTAATGATCGGATCGTAGAGCGGCGAGGTCGTGAACAGCAGGTTGATGGCGACGAACCGCGTCAGCAGGCCCATGTCGTGGCCCAGCTGATCCGGTGGGCGATATCCGGCGGGAGAATATTCCCAGATGGGCGGCATCCTGTAGTCCTCTTCGCCGTCTCCATCGAGATCCTTGTCGTCCACCAACCAGTTCACCGTGTTCCACTCGGGCCCGGCGGAAAAGTCGTAGAACCACGCGCGGCTCGACGAGCCGCCCCATGACGTGATGGCGCGCGACGCTCTGCCGCCGAAATTGAATTGCGTATCCGGGTCTGGATCGTTTTTCTTGGTGTAGACGTGAAAGCGGAAGTCGTCACGGCCGTACCAGTTGACGAAGTAGATCGTGTATCCGGCGCGCCGTGGATTTGCGTGCTGCTCGAGCCAGCGCTCGACGCGCTCGGCCTCGATGTCGAGAACCGGTCCCGTGACCTCGAGCACGTTGGTGGCTTGCGCGTTGTAGTCGAGCTGATACGGCGTCGGCTGGATTTCCGTCCCGATGTCCGCGAGATAGGAGAAAAACTGATCGGTCAAATTGCCGGAGGCGCGCCGGATCGAATATTCGAAGGAGTATCGCAGACCCATGTCGCGGCCTTGAAGGCCATAGAACTGCGGATAGCGCACGATCGGTGCGTACCGCGCCGGAAGCACGGTACGCAGATCGTTTTGATCGACAGCCAAATCGTCGAAACCGATGAGGACGATGTCAACGGGGACCTCGTGCTGGAACTGCACGAACTTGCCGGGTTCTAGTCCGCGGAAATCATGTGGTGAGGAGCTTGTCGAAGATGATGGCGACGCCTGACTGTCGGCCGTGAGCGGAATCGATCCGTGCACACAGATGAGCGCGAGCGCAACAACCGGAGTCCAGAAGCGGATGGTCATGGGGGCCTCCCGGCGAAGACCGTAACGCTACCTCCGCCGGGTGTCAACGCTCCGTTGCACGAATACGTGTCACGGCTTCTCTACACGTATGGTTTCGTACACGAGCACAATCCCCTCGGTGCGCAGCGCGCCGCCTGGGGCAACCCCCGTGTACTTCGTCGGCCACGCGTTTTCGAAGTTCCATCGCGCGACCTCCGCACCGGCCTGGTTGTACATGACCAATACGCAGCTCTTTCGCGCCGCTGCGACGTCACCGAGGATGACGAGCTCGTGCCAGGCCGCCAGCTGAGGGAAGTACGCGTACCCGCCCGCCAGGGCGACCGCCTGCGTGCCGCCCGTGGCAGCCGGATCGACGAGTGACTCGAAGCGCGAGAAGGCGGCAATCGGCACTCCGGCCATGGTGAGTACGAACCGCGCGGCGCCCGTTTGCGCCAGCGCGACGCTAGTCGGAGTGCTTGCGGCTACGATGATGGTGAAGACGATTAACAGTTTACGCATGCTCTTTCCTCCTTACGATGAGTGTTCCGTCGTGGGGTATATCACATCCGCCGCGTGTCTGTCACCTTGCTTGCCGCGCCAGACGATGTGATGATGATCGGCCTGCCGGCAGTCCAGACAACGACGACGCGGAGGGTTACATGCAAATCAATCCGTATTTGAGCTTCAATGGCAATTGCGAAGAGGCCTTCAACTTTTACGCCCGGAGTCTGGGCGGCAAGGTCGGCACGCTGTTCCGTTACGGCGGAACGCCGATGGCTGGCGACGTCCCTCCGGAGATGTCCGACAAGGTCATGCACGCGACGATGACGTTTGGCGATCAGGTACTGATGGGGGGCGACCCTCCGGGTCCATATGAGGCGCCAAAAGGCTTTTCGCTGGCGATTCATCTCACGAGCGAGAAGGAGGCCGAGCGCATCTTCAGCGAGCTGGCGGCGGGCGGTTCGACTGTGATGCCGCTGGAGAAGACCTTCTGGGCCGCGCGTTTCGGCATGCTCGTCGATCGGTTCGGTGTTCCCTGGATGATCAACTGCGAAGGGGCCACGCCTTCGTAAGATAACCCCTCCCGCGCCCTGCGATTTTCGTATCATAGGAGCCAAAAGGGGGCACTCGTGACGGCGAAGCACCTTCGGTGGGTTGGTTCGATCGCCTGCGTGGGGTTGAGCGGCCTGTCTCTCGCGTTCATCGCCGCGCAAACGCCTGCCTCTACGGCCCGGCAGGCGAGCTCGCCCACGTCTGCGAGCCGGGTCGATTTCCAGCGGGAAATCCGCCCCATCCTGTCGGACAACTGTTTTCAATGTCATGGCCCCGACGAATCGTCGCGCAAGGCGAACCTGCGCCTTGACCTTCGCGACGGCGCGCTGACGCCGCGCCGCAACGGCGCTCCGATCGTGCCCGGAAAGCCCGGGGAGAGCCTGCTCTACACGAGAATCACCGAAGAAAATTCCGTCAGGAGGATGCCGCCGCTTTCGACGCATAAAACGCTCAGCGACGCGCAGAAGGACACGGTCAAGCGCTGGATTGAGCAGGGCGCCGAGTGGCCACAACATTGGGCGTTTGTCGCTCCTGTTCGTCCCCGTGTGCCCCCCGTCAAAAATGCGAAGTGGGCGCGGACGCCGATCGATCGATTTATCCTCGCGAGCCTCGAACGGGCGGGCCTCGCGCCGAATGGCGACGCGGATCGCCCCGCGCTCGTTCGGCGTCTATCGCTCGACCTCACCGGACTCCCTCCAAGCGCCGAAGACGTCGCGGCGTTTGTCGGCGATACATCGCCGGATGCGTATGCGAAGGTCGTTGCGAAGTTCCTGACGTCGCCGCACTATGGCGAGCACCGCGCGCGATATTGGCTCGACGCGGCGCGCTACGGCGATACCAACGGCCTGCACTACGACAACTACCGGGGCGGCATCTGGCCGTATCGCGATTGGGTGGTGAAGGCGTTCAACGGCAACATGCCTTTCGATCGTTTCACCGTCGAGCAACTCGCCGGCGACCTGTTGCCCAATCCCACGCTCGACCAGCTCATCGCCACCGGCTTCGTGCGAAGCAACACCACGACGAACGAAAACGGCGTCATCGAAGAAGAAGTCCGCGTTCAGTACACCAAAGACCGCGCCGACACCGCCGGCACGGTGTTTCTCGGCCTGACCGTCGGCTGCGCAACCTGCCACGATCACAAATTCGATCCGATCCTGCAGAAGGATCACTACGCGCTCGAGGCCTTCTTCAACAACACAACCGAGCGCGTCATGGATCTGAACCGGCCCGATCCGCCGCCGCTCGCGATTGTGCCGGCCGACAGCGATCGCCCGCGCTGGCTGGAGCTCGAGGCGTTCAGAAAATCTTTGAGAGCCAGTCTCTCTGCGGCGGAAGCGGCGCCGAATCCAGGCTTCGAGTCCTGGCTAGCCACAAGAAATCGCCCGGTTGCCGATCCGTTCGGCGACGCAGAGATCCTCAGTGTGTCTGCGGCGCCTAACGCGGTGCGCGTGCACCGCAAGGGCACCGACGCAACGCAGCCGTTGGACCCGGGTGTGGTCGTCGACGGCGTGTCTCCATGGACGGGTGTTTCCGCGCTGAAATTCGACGGCAAGTCTTCGGTGAAATTGCCATCCCTCGAGCTCAGTGGCGCGGAATCCTTTTCAATGATGACGTGGCTTCACCTTCCAAAGATTGAGCTTCACCCGGGGCAGACAGGCGGCTCGCTGGCGTTGGTGATTGCCGGTCAAATGACCACCGGCGATTCCGAGCGCACACCGCCAGTGGCGCCGACGGGATGGGTTTTCGAGATCGATGAAGGAGTGCCGCGGCTCAGGTTGGTTGACGCTGACGGGAAAGTGATCCGCGCGCAGGCGCCGTACCACAAGCCGGTCAAAGCGGGTACCTGGAATCACCTCACCGTGACTTACGACGGAAGCAAAACCGAAAACGGGTATGCGTTTTACATGAACGGCACGAGGATGCCGATCGAGCGGGGCGCCTACGGTGGTCAGGACTCTTCAATTACTCCGGAACTGAAAGGTGCGATTACCAACACGGCCGCTGTCACCGTTGGTGCTTCACGGAACAACGACAAAGGCATCGAGGGTTCCATCGCCGAGTTCCGCATCGTCGATCGTGTCATCAGCGAGGACGAAGCCCGCCTTGCCGCGATCTGGCCGCTCGTGGCCGCAAGCGCGTCGAAGGAGGCCGCCCAGTTAACGGTCTCGGAACGAGATGCGTTGAAGCTTCATTACCTGGCGCAACACGATGCCGGTTATCAGGAGCTGACGGCGGCCTTTACTCGAGCCAGCATCGAGCATCGCGAGATCGAACTGCGATCGAATACCGCGATGGTGCTCGAAGAGCGGACCGATTCGAAACCGGCGGCGCACCTGCTGTTCCGGGGCATGTACGATCAGCCCCGCGAGCTTCTCGAGGCGGCAACGCCATCGTTTCTGCCGCCACTGCCGCCGAAGCTGCCGCGAAATCGGCTGGGTCTCGCCCGCTGGATCGTCGATCCGTCCAATCCGCTATTCGCACGGGTCATCGTCAATCGGCTGTGGCAGGAGTTTTTTGGCGCTGGAATTGTCGAATCGGCCGACGACTTCGGCCTTCAGGGGCGCCCGCCATCACATCCCGAATTACTCGACTGGCTGGCTGTGGAGTTTCGCGAGTCCGGCTGGGACGTGAAGCGGCTGATTACGTTGATCGTGACGTCTTCGGCGTACCGTCAATCTGCCGTGGCGTCGCCAGAGAAGCTGAGCAAGGACCCGTCGAACGCATTGCTCGCCCGCGGCCCGAGATTCCGCCTCGATGGCGAAGTCTTGCGCGATGCGGCGCTTGCCGCAAGCGGCCTTCTCGTCACGAAGATGGGAGGCCCTCCCGTGAAGCCCTACCAGCCCGCGGGCATCTGGGAAGTGACGTCGATGGTTGCGAGCAACACAAGGAATTACAAGCAGGACACCGGTGAGTCGTTGTATCGCCGCAGTCTCTACACCCTCTGGAAACGACAGGCTCCACCGGCATCGATGGATATCTTCGACGGCCCGACGCGCGAAACGTGTGTCGTCCGCCGCGAACGGACGAACACACCGATGCAGGCGCTGGTGATGATGAACGATCCGCAGTTCGTCGAGGCGGCGCGGGTACTCGCCGAGCGCGCGATGCAGGCGTCGAATGGGGATGTCAATCGCGCCATCGATTTCATGACCGTTCGAGTACTGGCGCGCACGTTCGTCAGTTCCGAGCGCCAGATCGTGCAGGCCGCATATCAAGACTTCCTGACGCACTATCGCGGCGACGCGCCTGCAGCCGAGAAGTTGCTAGCCGTGGGTGAGCGTCCTGTCGATCGCAATCTGCCTGCGTCCGAGTTGGCGGCTCTCACGATGGTAGCGAATCAACTGTTCAGTTTGGATGAGGCTTTGAACAAGTGATCGACTAAGTAGAAAGTTCAAAAGTTCGACTAAGTAGAAAGTCGTCGCAACCAAAGCCGAGCCGCCAAAGGCGGCGAAGGCACAGGCCGCGGGGGTGGGGCCCCGCGGCAACCAAATAAAGATGACTGACAATTTCGCACAAGCCGTTCTCTACGAAACGCGGCGCCAGTTCTTCTCGCGCACTGCCCGCGGCCTCGGCGTCGCGGCGCTGTCGACGATGTTCGCGCGCGAGCTCGACGCCGCGGGTCCCGCGCCCGACAAATATCTTGGCGGCCTGGCCGGCCTGCCTCACTTCGCCCCGAAAGCACGGCGGGCGGTCTACATGCACATGCTCGGTGGACCGCCGCAGCAGGATTTGTTCGATTACAAGCCCGGTCTTAAAGACTGGTACGACAAAGACCTTCCCGACTCGATACGCCAGGGACAGCGGCTGACCACGATGACGTCGGGGCAGACGAGGTTTCCGATTGCGCCATCGGTCTACAAGTTCGCCCAGCACGGTCAGAGCGGAGCGTGGGTGTCGGAACTGCTGCCCTACACCGCAAAGATGGTCGACGACATCGCGATCGTGAAATCTCTGCACACCGAGCAGATCAATCACGAGCCGGCGATCACCTACATGCAGACCGGATCGATGATCGGCGGCAGGCCGTGCATTGGGTCGTGGCTCGCCTACGGCCTCGGCAACATGTCCGAAGACCTGCCGACCTTCATCGTGATGAATGCAGTCCGCAGCAATACGCGCACGCCGATTCAGGCGATGTCGGCAAGGATGTGGAGCTCCGGATTCCTGCCGGCAAAATACGCGGGCGTGTCCCTGCGGGCGGGCACGGAGCCCGTGCTGTTCATCAACAACCCCGATGGTGTGTCTCCAGCCGTTCGCCGGCGGATGCTCGATGGGCTCAACGAGCTCAACACGCTGCAGCACGAGACCATTGGCGATCCCGAGACCCTGGCGCGCATCGCGCAGTATGAAATGGCGTACCGGATGCAGACCTCGGTGCCCGAGTTGACGGACCTCTCGACCGAGCCGGATAGCACTTACGAGCTCTATGGTGAAGACGCTCGCAGGGCGGGAAGCTTTGCGCAATGCTGCGTGGCGGCGCGGCGGCTGCTCGAACGCGGCACGCGGTTCGTTCAGATCTGGCTCAATGGCTGGGACGTGCATTCGAATGCGACAGGTTTTCTGCCGAGCCAATGCAAGGATGTCGATCAGGCGTGTTATGGATTCGTGCAGGACTTGAAGCAGCGCGGCATGTTCGACGATACGCTCCTCGTCTGGGGCGGAGAATTCGGGCGCACCGTGTACTCACAAGGAAGGCTCACGCCGACAAACTACGGACGGGACCACCATCCCCGATGTTTCACGATGTGGCTGGCAGGCGCCGGCGTGAAAGGGGGCGTCGTCCATGGTGAGACCGACGACTTCTGGTACAACATCGTCAAAGATCCGGTGCACGTGAGAGATCTGCAGGCGACTATCCTCAATCGGTTCGGCATCGACAACGAGCGATTTTCGTATCGATTCCAGGGGCTGGACGTCAGATTGACCGGCGTCGAAGACGCGGCGGTCGTGAAGGGCATCCTCGCGTGAACGTTCGACGGCCGGGAAACGTGTTCCTGGCCTTTGCCCCGTCAGCTATTCAGTAGGACACATCCATGCGCATCCGCCTGGTTCTCATCGGAGCACTTGCCTCGGCCACGATTGGTTTCGCACAGGCCCCGTCCGGGAATCCCGGCGGTGGCGCTGCTGGTCGAGGATCGAGTCCGCAAGGCGCGCCGCAACCCGTGATGGTTCCGGCACGAGGGTCGGCGTCGGTGCGGGTACCGACGTGGCGGCAGCTTCGCACGGCCGTCGGATCGCTGATGGAGTGGCAGGTGGGCGTGTCACTCGGTAGCTTCCGCGGCGACACGTTCATGGATGCGGCCCGCAAAGCCGAAGCACTCGACCTGGCTGTGTTCGAGGGCGACAGTGCGCAGAAGGTGAGCCTGCAGATTCCGAAGAACCTGGATTACCGGCTCGCGCCGGGCGAACGGAACGGCGTCCGTGAGCGGATGTTCGCGCTCAACGTGCGGATGCCGGTGTACTTGATGGAAGCCGTGAGTGAAGACGAGGCCATTCGCGCCGAAGCAGTTCGAGTTCGCGAAAGCGCTTGGCGTCGAGACGATAGCCGTCGAACGGATTCCTCAGTCGCTGCCGGCGATCGAGAAGTTGGCTGATGAGTACGGCGTAAACCTAGCCCTCAGCGGACCCCCGAAGTTGGTGCTGGAAGCGCTCGAGGGACGCGGCCGCCGGATTGGCGCATATGCGGACCTGGGCAAGTGGGCGCAACAGGGCGTCGCTCCGGCTGAGGGCATTTCGCTGGTGGGCGACAGGCTGATGGCGATCAGGGTCGGCGACCGCAGCACATTTCCTGCGATCGTCAACGAGCTCAACCGGCGCTCGCTGAAGCCGGCGATCATCGTGGTCGCGAGCGGGTCGCCGGACGCAGCAGTCGATCTCCGGCAGTCGCTCGAAGCGTTCGAACGAGCTGTTCAGCCGATTGTGTCTGAGCGCGTGATGCAGCTCTCGCGAACCATTCCCATCAAAGGGGCCGATCGACTCACGCCGGAAGAGCGGGAGAGAGTCGCGGCAGCAACGCCGAAGACCGCCGCGGTCAAGCCGAAGGCCGCGCGCAGGCTGCTCGTCTACGATGCAAACATTGGATATGGCGGCGCCAACGGCGGCCATCGCTCCATTCCTGCCGGCAACATGGCCATCGAACTCTTCGCTAAGGCGACCGGCGCATACGAGCCGGTGTTCAGCAACGACCTCGAAAATTTCAAATACGACCGCCTGCGGAAGTTCGACGCGGTGTTCCTGAACAACACCGTCGGGCAGATCTTCGTCGATCCCGAAGTGCGGGCGGGCTTGATGCGCTTCGTGCGCGAGGGTGGCGGCCTGGCGGCGTATCACGGCGCCACACACGTCTCGATGGACTGGCCCGAGTTCGCGCAGATGCTCGGCGCTGTCGAAGGGAGTCATCGCGAGCCGACGGAGATCGCGACGGTGAAGATCGATGATCCCGGCAGTCCCTTGATGGTTCCGTTTGCCGGTCAGTCCTTCCAGCATCAGGACGAGTTTTACCGCTTCGTCGAGCCGCCGCTGTCGCGGGACACGGTTCGCGCGTTGATGAGCATCGACGTCGAGAAGACCGACCTGAACCAGGGCCGCGGCTGCGGACGCCCGTGCGTCCGGCCCGATTCGGACTACGTGCTCAGCTGGATTAAGAGCCACGGCAAAGGGCGGGTGTTTTTTACGTCTTTGGGGCACACTCCTGCGTTCTTCGCGTCACCGAATCTGAGCGATTTTTTCTTCAGGGGGATCCAGTTCGCGCTGGGTGATCTCGACGCAGATGCGACGCCGGGCGCGAAGCGTAGTCGGCCATGAAACCTGTTGTGTTCTCCGTCGCAGCCGTGTGTCTCGCACTGCAGCTGACGGTGTCCGGTGTCGGCCCGTCCTTTCGACCCGACGCGACGTTCAAGGGGTCGACGCTGAGCGGGTGGCACGCCATCGGCGCTGCGCAGTGGCGAATGGAGAACGGCGAGATCATCGGCTCGCCCAAACAGCCTGGCGGCGGGTGGCTCGTGCTCGACCGCTCGTTACAGGACGTCGGGTTCTACGCGTCTTTTCGATGCGCACCAGGCTGCACGACAGGCGTGCTGCTGCGCGCGGAAAAAACGGCGACCGGTATGAAGGGCATCTACGTTTCACTGACGAGTGGGGAAGTGGAGCCTTATCGCGTCACGCTCGATGCGCAAGGTCAGTTCCTCACGCGCGACGCGCTCCGCCCTGGTGGCGGGCAGATGCGCATCGCGCCGCCGCCCGATCCGAATCCGCCTGCACCAGCGGCGCCGGCTCCAGCCCGCGGCGCTGTTCCGTCGGTGGCGCTGCCCCTGACGCCTCCTGATTTCAGCCTCAAGGCAGGAGAGTGGAACACGATCGAGATCTACCTCGATGCGAACATCATTCGTTCGCTGCTGAACAACGGCCCCGAGCGGGGCGGCGTCGCCGATCCCGAGACCGGGAATTTTGGTCCCATCGCCTTGTATGCCGGCGGCAGCGGCGACGTGCGCTTCAAGGACGTCGCATACAAAGATTTGTCCATTCATGTCAGGCCGCCGGAGCAGATATCGAACAACTTCAGGATGCAGCGGTTGAGCGATTTCTATTATTCGTGGGGAGCGGGCGCTACGGACGTCAATCACGACGGCACTCTCGACGTTGTCTCGGGACCGCACATCTATTACGGTCCGGACTACACCAGGCGCAGCGAGATTTATCTCCAGCTGACGACAAATCCTTCTGACGGCTACACGACCGACGCATGGATGCAGTTTGTCAGCGACTTCACCGGCGATGGCTGGGGAGATGCGCTGAACTGCAGCTTCGCTGTGAATTCCGGATGTTTCTTGTACGTCAATCCGAAAGGTGAGCCGCGGCGTTGGGACAAACATCCCGTCGTGCGCGCGTATCAAACCGAGATTGGCGTATTGCACGACCTCGACGGCGATAACAAACCGGAGCTCGTGTACGGCGCCGAAGGACAGATGCGTTACGCGAAACCCGATCCGGCCAACCCGACAGGCACATGGATCATCCAACAGGTTTCGGAACGCGGCTTCGTCTTGCCGCACGGCGTCGGCACCGGCGATATCAACGGCGACGGCCGTCCTGACATCGTCAATCCCCAGGGCTGGTGGGAGCAGCCTCCGTCCGGGATCAAGAAGCAGACGTGGGACTTTCATCCCCAGGCGTTCGGCCGATACGCGCGCGGCGTCGGCGGCAGCGTGATGGCCGTCTACGACGTCAACGGCGACAAGCTCAACGATGTCGTCACCGTGCTCGCGGCGCACGGCTGGGGTCTCGCGTGGTTCGAGCAGAAGCGCGACGCTCGAGGAACGATTTCGTTCGAGCGTCACATGATCATGGACGACCTCTGGACGGCCAATGCCGGCGGCGTGGCGTTTTCACAACCGCACGGCGCGAATTTCGGCGACGTCGACGGCGACGGCGTCACCGACTTCGTCGTCGGCAAGCGGGTACTGGTCGCACCGGGATACCTATCTCGATCCCGATCCGTATGGGCCTGCGGTCCTCTATTGGTTCAAGACGGTGCGCAATCCGAAGGCACCGGGCGGCGCGGAGTTCATCCCTGAGTTGATCCACAACCGCTCGGGAACCGGATCGGACGTTTACCCGGTCGACTTGAACAAGGACGGCCGCCTCGACGTCGTCACGGCGACGCGGTTCGGGACATTTATTTTCTGGAATGCTCTTAAATAGAGCGGAGGGCAAAGAGCGTAGAGCAAAGAGCAGAGATAATTCCCTCTGGATGCGAGCCGCGGTCATTGCCGTCATCTTGTGCGGTGTTTTCACGTCGCCGCTCTACGCTCAGCGGCGCGCCGAGCTGATGCGGCTCGTAAACCGGACCGTGTCGGGCACAGTCACATCAGTAACCGACGGCGACAGCGTGCGCATACGTCTGGACGGCACGTCACATACGATTCCGGTGAGACTCGAGGGTATCGACGCGCCGGAAACGGGAGAGCCCTTCAGCAACCAGGCGCGGAACGCGGCGAGAGTGCTGATGTTCGACAAGAACGTCCAGGTGATGGCTCGTGACGTAGACAACTACGACAGGCTCGTCGCAAGGGTCATCGTCGCCGGCAAGGATGCGAGCCTCGAGCTGCTTCAGGCAGGGCTGGCGTGTCACTTTACGCGCTTCGAGAACGATTCGGTGCTGGCGAAAGGGCAGCTCGACGCCAGGAAAGCTGGAAAGGGATTCTGGGCCGCTGGGACGGAGAAACCGCGGTGTGTGAAGTTCACGCGGCCCCAGGTGCCGCAATGAGCAGGTCGTTGCTCTTCGCCGCGTCTCTCGCGCTGGTAATCCCTATTGCCGCGTCCGCGCAGTTCGGATCGTACTGGTCTTCCGTCGACCCGAACGTGAAGTACGACGACCGCTGGGCGTTCACGCGCCTGCGCTACCGCGGCAGCTCGACCTGGAATCACGACTACCCGCGCGCCGACCGCCACCTCGCCTTCATCGTCTCGGAGATTTCAAAGGCGCGCGTGCATACCGACGGCAGCAACGTGCTCGACCTGAACGATCCAGAGATCTTCCGTCATCCTCTCGTCTACATGTCGGAGCCCGGATTCTGGCGGATGACCGACGAAGATGCGCAGAACCTGCGGCAGTATCTACTAAAGGGCGGGCTGATTCTGTTCGACGACTTCGAGACCACGCAGTGGGACAACATGGCCCTGCAGATGCGGCGTGTGCTTCCGGAGAATCACTGGCTCGACATCGACGTGACGCATCCGGTGTTCCAGACATTCTTCGAACTGAAAAAGATCGATTATCCGCATCCGATGTATCCCGGGATGGTTCCCAATTTCCGCGCGCTGTTCGAGGGGAACGATCCGAAGGGGCGCATGCTGGCGCTGGCGAATCACAACAACGATCTTGCGGAATATTGGGAGTGGTCAGACCGCGGCTTCTTCGGGATCGATCCGACCAACGAGGCGTACCGGATTGGCGTGAACTACGTGATGTACGCGTTTACGCACTGATCGAAAGACAAATTCGCGTTTACCGCTGACATTTTGGGCAGTAGAACGTCGATCGTCCCGCCTGGTAGATACGGCGGATCGTGCCGCCGCATCCCCGCTTCAGGCATTTTTCCCTATCGCGCTCGTAGACGCGGAAGTCACCCGACCGATACGGTCGCTCCTGCCGCTCGATCGCACTGCGCAGCACGGCTTTGATCGCCTTCGTCAAGTCGAACGCCGCCGGCCTGGGCAGACCTTTCTTGGTTGCAATAGTCGATGCGCGGCGCGTGGGAGAGAGTCCGGCGCGGTGCAGCGCCTCGCTCGCGTAGATGTTTCCAAGTCCAGCGACGTTGCGCTGATCGAGCAGGGCGACCTTGATCGCCGTCTTGCGGTTAGCGAATGCGCGCGCCAGTACGTGCGCATCGAATGAGGCGTTGAGCGGCTCCACGCCCATCGACTTGAAAGCGCGATGTTGGCCGTCGGTGTTTTGTTCAATGAGGTCCATCACGCCGAAGCGGCGCGGATCGTTGAACGTCACAATCGAACCGTTCGAGAGCTCGAAGACGACATGATCGTGGGCGTCGGCCGGCGGGGCGTCTGCGGTCGCGATGCGGAACGAGCCCGTCATGCCGAGGTGGATGAGGAGCGTATCGCCGGAGGTCAGATCGAGGAGCAGGTATTTTCCGCGGCGGCGCAGCGATTGGATGGTCTGTCCCTCGAGCCGGGAGGCGAAGCCTTCTGGAAACGGACGGCGAAGATTCGGACGGCGAAGCAGCACACGCGCGATCGTCTTGCCGCGCATCGCGCGTTCGAGCTGGCGGCGGACGGATTCGACCTCGGGGAGTTCGGGCATCCAGACATCATCGCATCACCGCCCGACGCGATCGCACGGCGAGTACGTAGTGTCCGCCTTTAGGCGGACTCTGGGCCGTTAGCGCGCGGCGGTGAAGGAGATGGTCGCGAATGTAGAAGCGGATTCAAGACCTGCTGCCAAAGTGCATCCACATGTTAGGATGTACACAAGCTAACACAGGCCAACACATATGAGCACAACCCTGTCCGTTCGCATTGATACCGATACCAAAAAGCGCCTCGAGGCGCTGGCCAAACGTTCTCGACGCTCGAAGTCGTTCCTTGCCGCCGAAGCGATCGCCGCCTTCGTCGAGGCGGAAAGCTGGCAGCTCGACGAAATTCAGCAAGGGATCAGGGAGCTCGATGACGGCCGAGGTGTCCCGCACAAAGATGTCGCGAACTGGCTCCATTCATGGGGTCGCAAGCGTGAGCGAAAGGCGCCTCGCGCGTGATCATCGTCTGGTCGCCGCGAGCGATCGAACATCTGGCTCACCTCCGTTCGTACATTGCGCGCGACAACCCCAAAGCCGCCAACCAAATTGCGACCACGCTGCTCGACGCAATCGAGCGTCTCGCTGAACTACCGAATCTGGGCGGTCCGGGTCGAGTCGTAGGTACACGGGAATTGGTAGTGCCGGGCACCCGGTACGTGATTCCTTACAGGCTGCGAGGCGATCGTCTGGAGGTCATCGCCGTTTTCCACGGTCGGCAGAAGTGGCCAAAAAGTCTGTGAGGCGCTCTCGACAATGCTCCCGATGTCGACGACTGCGTTCCTCCAGAAGAACCTTATGCCTTGCGTACTGGGTAGCGCAGGTGTGTAACGCCGACGCCCGGGATCACCGTCGGGTTGCCAAGGACGGCTGGCGTGCCGGCGAGGTGGTCAAAGAGTCGAACTCCGGAGCCAAGAAGAACCGCCGCGATGTCGACGTGGATTTCGTCGAGGAGGCCAGCATTCAGGAGCTGCTGGATGGTATCAGCGCCGTGGACCCCAACGGATTTCCCAGCGGCGGCGGCTTTGGCTTGGTTCACGGCGCTTTCGATGCCGTCGGTCACGAAATGGACAGTCGAGTTGGGTCGCGGCCATCCGGCGGGGATTTGGTGGGTAAGTACGAATGCTGGACCCCAGGCGTGGTTTCCGCCCCATCCTTGGGCTTTATCGAAGGTGCGTCGGCCGGTGAGCATGGCACCAAGTTCGGATATGAGACCGTGGAGGTGGTCGGCGCTCGGCTGGGACACCTTGAACGTCATGGGGTCCGACCCTCCGGTGTGGATCTCGACGCCCCCCGAGGTGAAGTACCAGTCGAACACTTCGGCCACGCCATCGTTGAGGTCGGCGACGTAGCCGTCGAGCGACATGGACATGATTGCGACAACCTTCGACATTGCGATGTTCCTTTCAAAGCTCTCTTTCAGCGAGGCGTCGGAACTCGTCAGGGACAGAGCGCGCACCGCGCGATGCTGACCCATAATCCACCGCTTTTCCTCCGAAGCGCTTGCGGATCGCATCCACGGCTCGGTCCGCGCTCGATCGTGCCAGGCCTTTCTTCGTGCCAGGACGGCATCCTTCGTCGGCAAGCCCGAGCGGCAACTCCAGTTGCACGATCGCAGGCGCTTCGAGATTTGAAACGGAGATCGCCAGCAGCGAGATCGTCCTCTCGTCACGGTGATCCGCAAGGACGCCGCGCACCAAGTCCTCGGCGATCTCAGCGAGAGCCCTCGTTGCAGAAATCGGCGCTGACAGCGTGAGCGAGCGGGTGACCGAGCGCAAATCGGCGAAGCGCACGCGGACCGTGATAGTGCGGCCAGCCAGGGATTTGGCGCGGAGCCGGGCGCCGATGCGGTCGGCGAGATGATGGAGCGTCGGTTTGAAGACGCGTTCGATCGCGGGCTGTCGTCCGAGCGCCGATTGTGCGCCGGCGGAGTGCGCGCGCCGGCGCGTCTGGACTTGCCGCGGATCGCTGTTCCAGGCGAGTGCCGTCAACTTTCTTCCCGCCGCGTGCCCAAGCAATTGCTCCACGGATTGAGGAGAGCTCTCAGCCAATTGACCGATGGTGGTGACGCCGATCTTGGCGAGCCGCGCCTCAGTGGCTGGGCCCACGCCCCACATCAGTGCGACGGGCAGGTCGTGAAGGAACTCGAGTTCAGCTTCTGGATCGACGACGACCAATCCATCCGGTTTAGCGACCTGCGATGCGATCTTCGCCAGGTGCTTGGTACGCGCCACGCCGATTGACATCGGCAAACCCAGCTCGGCGTGCACGCGAGCTCGAACCGTCCTTGCGATCTCTGCGGGCGAACCGAAGAGATGCGTGCAGCCTGCAACGTCGGCGAAGGCCTCGTCGATGGAGATGCGCTCTATGGAAGGCGTGAAATCGCTTAGTACTCTGATGGCGGCGTCGCCGAGCCGTTGGTATTCGTCGAAATGTCCGCCGACAAAAACGAGGTCGGGACAGAGTTGCCGCGCGCGCCGTCCAGGCATGCCGCTTCGTACGCCGAAGGCCCTCGCTTCGTAGGAGGCCGCAAGAACGACGCCGCCGCCGACCGCAATCGGCTTGCCGCGCAGGCGAGGGTCAAGCAGCTGTTCGACCGACGCATAGAAGGCGTCGAGGTCCGCGTGGAGAATGGTGGCTGTGGAACCCATCTCGTTGCTCCCGGCTCCTCATGGGCGAAAGTATGGCGAAATAATCTCAAAAGCAAAGCCATTTCGGCAAGAACAGCGGCACCCCAAGCTCATCCGGACGCTTCATCGAGCCAATGATGGCGGCTCGCGCTATCCGGAAGTGAATCTGTTCGCAGCGAGCAAGCAAGCGGCCCGCATTTTGACTGTTTGGTACATATTGGGCAAAATAGACGCATGAAGGCGAAGATCGGGAAAGCGGATTCGGAGTCAGGCTCGCCTGCTCGCCGACCACGACGCAGGGCGGGTCGCGTCGCGTCGTTCCGAAACAGCCGCGGTGAGACACTCGAGCCGTCTTCAGTGAGCGCGAGCGAGGCGAAGAGTGAGTTTGGGCGCGTCTTGGAGATGGCCATTCAAGGCGACGCCGTCGTGATCACGAAGCACGACTCGCCCAAGGCCGTCCTCATTTCCGTCGAGAACTTCAACGCCTTATCGGGCGCAGCCGAGACGAAGCTCGATACGCTCAGCCAGGAATTCGATGCGCTCCTTGCGCGAATGCAAACATCCAAAGCGCGTCGCGGAATGAAGGCGGCGTTCGCCGCGTCCGGAAAGCGTTTGGGGAAGGCTGCGGTCGCTGCGACGCGCTCGCGTGGCTAGTTCGAGGCGTCGTCCATGCATCTACGTGCTCGCTGGAACCAACGGTGCGGGCAAGAGCAGCGTCGCAGGCTCGATGTTTCGGCAGGCCGGCGCAGACTACTTCAATCCTGACGAAGCGACCGCCCGAATTCTGGCCTCCAATCCTGATATTTCGACGGCAGAAGCGAACAGCGCTGCCTGGCACGAGGGGAAACGCCTCTTGGAACGAGCGATCGCCGAACGCCTGGACTTCGCGTTCGAAACGACGCTTGGCGGGCATACCATCAGCGCTCTTCTGAACGAAGCGTTGGCGGCTGGAATCGAAGTGCGCATGTGGTTCGTGGGATTGAGTAGTCCCGAACTGCACATGGCGCGGGTTCGATCCAGGGTGGCTCGAGGCGGACACGACATCCCAGAAGAAAAGATTAGGGAGCGCTACGATCGGAGCCGCATCCATCTGATTGAGTTGATGCCGCAACTCACAGAGCTTCGAGTCTTCGACAACAGCTTTGATGCCGACCCGCATTCCGGACGGGCTCCCCAGCCGATACTCATTCTTCACCTTGCGAAAGGGAAGATTCTGGAGATGGTCGAGTTGTCCAAAACGCCTCAGTGGGCCAAGGCTTTGGTGGCAGCAGCGCTTAAGATCTCGAAGTGATGTGCCTTGAGTGACGTTTCGGCCATCGATTGACCTGCCGCCGCAGCCAGGCAGGCACTGACGTTATCCTCATGATCCGTCAACGCGTTCCGCTCGGAACATCGTTAGCTCCAAGGTGTTGGGTCGCTCGTCGTGGCGGACCAGATACGTGTCGCCGTCTGCGCCTTTCAGCTTGAAGTACCGTTAGTCGGGTGCCAGCCACGCGTCGAGTAGTTCCGCAACGGCGATGCGCCGGTCACCGAGGATCAGTCGAGTCCAGAGGCGCCCCGTGGGACATGGAGGCGCTGTGGCGCCCGGGGCGACTGGATTCGAACCAGCGGCCCCCTGCGCCCAAGGCAAGCCGAGGAGAGCATCAGAAGTACTGATTTTTGAACGATTTGCAGCGTTCGCGAGAGGGTGTGACCAATTCTGTGACCACCCGAGCGGCGATGCGCTGTGACGCGTGGCAAGCGACGGCGAGCTACGCTCCCGTTCCGGATCGACTCGACCCCATGCCACAATGGTGCTGGGTATGCCGAAGTCCTCGCAGGTGACGATCACGCTGACGCCCGAGCTCGAGGCGTTTATCCAGGAACGTGTCGCTTCGGGACGATTCGCGACAGCCAGTGAGGCCGTCCGTGAAGGCCTGCACTTGCTCGAGGAGCGAGAGCAGGAGCGCGAGGCGGTGCTCACCGAGCTGCGACATGAGATCGAAATCGGTGTCGAGCAGGCGAGGGCCGGCCAGGTGAGCGACGGCCGAGCATTCTTCGAGGAACTCAGACAGAAGATCCGATCGGCATCGTGAGCGACTTCGTCCTTACGCAGGCCGCCAAGGGCGACCTGCTGAAGATCCTCGAGTACCTCGAAGGCGACAATCCGAGTGGCGTTCTGAAAGTCGTCGACGCACTTGACGACGCGATGCAGCTCCTCGCCGATAACCCAGGGATCGGCCATCTTCGGTCCGACCTCACTCCCCAGGACGTCAGATTCTGGTCGGTGTTCAGGTACCTGGTGATCTACCGTCCCGACACGAAGCCGCTTGAAATCGTTCGTGTGCTGCATGGCAAGCGCAACGTTCGACGGTTGCTCGAAGAATGACACTGCTGCCGCACCGAATACGTCGGCGCGGCGATCGAGCAAAGTCGCACGGCTTCTAATCAGATGTCGTAAGAGGCAGGACGCGCTCTCGGACCGTTTCGGCCGCGAACAGAAGCGCCTCTCGAACGTCGTCGGCTTCGAGGTCCGGATAGAGCGCCAGGATGCTCTCGGTCGTCTCACCCTCGGCGACGAGGGCGACGATAGTCGCGACCGGAATCCGAAGCCCGCGCAGGCACGGAACGCCGCCCATCTGACCAGGGTCAGTGGTGATTCGCGTGTACGCCATATGGGGGTATTGTACGCCCTGATCCCATGTCGCGGCGACCTGGGAGGCGCCCCATTCGCGGCGTCAGCGTCGCTTGAGCAGGCCGGGCCGAAACCATGAAGTACCTGATCGTCATCGAACGCACCGCTACCGGCTACTCCGCCTACTCGCCGGACCTTCCGGGTTGCATCGCGACCGGTAGCACGCGGGAGGAAGTCGAGCGAGAGATGAAGGACGCAATTGCGTTTCATCTCGACGGCCTCAAGGCCGAGGGATTGGCCATCCCCGAGCCGAGCAGCTCGTCGTCCTACGTTGAGATTCCCGCGTAGCAGTTCATCTCCGTCTGCGCCCTTCGTTTGACCGAACATCGGAAAACGGCTCTGGCCCGAAGCTGTCGAGTTCCGCGAACCACTGCCTGACATCCTGAACACCGGCTCGGATAACACTCCGCGTCCATGCCGCCGAACGCGCACACGATCAGATTGCAGATGCAGGTCGACTGGAAGGAGCACGAACTGGTCGTCGCCACGACCAACGAGCCCAACTGTTTTGATCATCCGCACCTCCAGTACGATCCTGATGTTTGGATGATTCGTCATTGTCGTAGCGTGGGTTCGACAACGTCGAACAAACCAAACGACGATCTCAGCCAGGTCCTGCGCCTCGTCGCGGTCGCATCCTGACCACATTCCCGCCCGGCCTCGGCGCGACCGGAATCTTCACCTGCTGGCTCGCGGCCACCAGATCCTCCTTCAGCAAGTGCGCGTAGTGCGCTTCGGTCACGGCGACGCTGGAGTGCCCGAGGATCTTCGACAGCTTGTAGATGTCGCCGCCGGCCTGGAGCCAGCGCGTGCCGAAGGTGTGGCGCAGCACGTGCGGGGTCAGCGACGGAATCTTCGCCCGCGCCGACCCTTCGGCCAGCACCTCACGTAGCCGCTGCGGATTCTGCTTCCACAGCTTGCCTTCCTCCTCGAGCTGCTCCTCCAGCGCCGCTCGGGCATCCGGCTGCATCGGCACGTCACGCTCCTTGCGGAACTTGCCGATGACGTGGACCGTCCCGCGCAGTCCAGTCGATGTCGCGCTCGGAATCGATGCCGCGGATCTCGTCGAGGCGGCAGCCGGTCCCGAGCGCGAACCGGACGAAGCGCTGGAAGCGCGGGTGAAGCGCTTCCAGCAGCAGCGTCTCTTCGTCGAGCGTCAGCACGCGCGTCCGCGGCTTGTCCTTTCCGCGCTTGATGCCGCGGAACGGGTTGCGGATGTCGTGGCCCTCGTCGATCGCGCGCTCGAAGATCGACTGGAGCAGGCCGCGCTCGCGCCGGACCGTGCTCTCCGAGACCAGACGGCGCTTCTTGTGGCCCGGATTGCCCGTCATCTGCGTCCGCCGCAGGTTCAGATAGCGGACGATGTCGGACTTCGTGATCTCGTCGAGCCGCCTGGCGCCGAAGTGCGGCAGGAAGTGCGCGACGATCTGCGCGTCACGGTTCCTCGCCGACTTCAGCGGCGTGTACGTCTTGCGATAGACGGCCCACCATTCAGCGAAGCTCGGGATCGTGCTCTTCCATCCGTGCACGCCGGCGCGGATGTCGAGCTCGATCTCGTTGGCCCGCCGCTCGGCGGCCTTCTTGTCGGCGAACCCGGTGGACTCGCGATACAGCCGACCGTTGATCATCTTCCGGAAGTACCAGATGCCGCCGCGCTTCCGCAAAGCCATACTTCTCCCCCTTCTTCATCCAGCGATCGAGCGCCATGCGGTCGAAGCGAAGCGATCGACCGTGCCGTGATGAACGGAATCTGGCATCGGCTCACCCGGTGGTAGAGCGCATGCCGGTCATGCAGAGGTACTGCGCGGCGTGTCTTCACGTCGAACCAGCGGCGGCTCGACGATCGGTCCCTGGGGCAACGTCTCTCGGTTCCATGGCTACCTCTCCTGGAAATGCCGAGGTGTCGTTGGGGAGGAGCCGAGCGTTGCGCTGTGCGCGATCGCCGGGCGTGGGTCCGGAGCCGCCCTCGGGTTCAGCGGCTCGCTGACCGCTCAGGGCCTGTGGCCGTGAGCAACCTCGAATCAGCTCGCGCTCCGGCACGGCCGGTTGAAATCTGGCGGCTGAATGAATCTGCAATACTGCTCTTGGGTTTGGATGCGTCCCTCCGCGCCGGCCGGCGCAGGACGGGGCGAGTGGTGAGGAGTCGATGCTAACGCCGGAGACTCGCGGCCGTCAACGTCATCGACGCATGGCGACTCATGGCGACTCCTGGCGAGAGGTTCTTGTGCTGGCCGTCGTGTGGCCGACGATGCGCAAAAGTGACACGCGGCCGCGGAGCACTCGTGATGCTTTGGCGCTGCACATTGTGCGCCCATGAATGGCGAGTTGAAACCGCCCGCGCCGCCTCACGCATCGATGCGCCCACCGCGTGCCCGTCTCAGAACCATTCCGATGAAGCTCAGGCAAGTGCTGCAGAAGCAGGGCCAGCGGATTGAGGACGTGTATTTTCCGGACGGGGGTGCGTTTTCACTCTTGAAGACGCTTCAACATGGGAAGTTTGCCGAAGTCGCCACAGTGGGCGCCGAAGGCGCCTTGGGTGCCAGGGTGTTCTTCGGACAGCACCTTGCAGACTGTGATGTGCTCGTTCAGGTGACGGGTCCGAGTGCGCAGGTTATGAGTGCAGCACACTTGATTGCGGAGATGGAAAAGCGCGGAGCCTTTTACAATCGCCTGGTTCGCTATAACCAAGCTTTAATGAGCCAAGTCATGCAGGCCACTGTCTGCAACGGTTTACATTCTACTGAAAAGCGATGCTGTCGCTGGCTCCTGATGACGCGCGACCGTGCCGGAAAAGACGAGTTCGAATTGACGCATGAGTTTCTTGCAATGGTGCTCGATGTCCGCCGTCCGACAGTCACCATCGTGGCGAATCAGCTCCAGCGCGACGGACTCATCCAGTATCGCCGTGGCTTTGTCACGATTGTGGACCGGACCAAACTCGAAGCAGTGTCTTGTGGGTGTTATTCGACCGTGAGAGATCAAATGAGACGATTGCTGCCGGATTTTCAGGCTCCACTGAGTTAGCGAAAGTCAGGTCCCCTCAGTAGAGCCTGCATCCGCGAACTGGCTGCATTCACACAGCCTTGTCGAGAAGTGTGTTCCGCAACTCCGGGTGTGATGTAGAGAGTGTCCACGCCACTTCACACGGAATGCAGAACATCGCCGCGACGGTGTGATTCCTAAACGTCAGGAGGGACCGCTGATGTTTCCCTGACGGGCAGGGAATCTTGACGTAACGGTGAATGAGTGTGTTGGGGGGCGTCGAGTCGTAAAGCATGTCGCATACCTCGGATTTCTCAGGTGAGGAAATCCGCAGGAAGCGGACAGGCTCAGGAAAGGTGGTACCAGCAGTGCACCACGGGGCCCCGAAGCTCCGGTGATCGCCCTAATCGCCGTTTAATGCGTCTGCCGCTCTATTTTCTGCCGATCGAAAGTGGCGGGCTCTGAGGGGCTCCGGGTTTTTCGGACCAATCGGTGAGTGAGTTCTGCGGCATAATCCGGCCCGAGCGGGCCAGGAGGATGATGCCGTGAAGAAGAAGCGCTTTTCCGTCGAGCAGATCACCGCCGTGCTGCAGCAAGCCGACGGCGGCGTTCCCGGTCGGCGACGTCTGTCGCCAGGTCGGAATCTCCGAGCAGACGTTCTACCGCTGGAAGAAGGTCTACGGCGGGATGCTGCCGAGCGAGGCGCGCGAGCTGAAGCAGCTCCGCGAGGAGAATACGAAGCTGAAACGCCTCGTCGCCGACCTGTCGCTCGACAAGGTCATGCTCCAGGACGTCGTTCAAAAAAAGTTCTAAAGCCCGTCAAGCAGCGTGAAGTCATGCGGTACTTGATGGGCCGCTACACCGTCAGCGCGCGGCGGGCGTGCCTGCGTGGTCCGCGACGACGCGATCGTCCGTGTACTACCGGAGCCGGAAGGATCCGCTGACGGCCTTGCGGCAGCGCATGCGCGAGCTCGCGCAGACGCGGGTGCGGTTCGGCTATCGCCGCCTGCGCGTGCTGCTGCAGCGCGAAGGCTGGGAGGTGGGCAAAGAGCGCTTCTATCGCGTCTACACCGAGGAAGGCCTGGCCTTGCGACGGAAACGGCCGTGGCGCCACGCGACGGCGGTGCACCGCGAGCAGCGACGACCGGCGACCGCGCGCAACGACATCTGGAGCATGGACTTCGTCGCCGACCAATTGGCCGATGGGCGCCGGTTCCGGGCGTTGACCGTGATCGACCTCTTCACGCGCGAATGCCTCGCGATCGACATCGGGCAAGGACTCGGCGGTCACGACGTCGCGGCCACGCTCGAGCGGCTGCGGTTCGAGCGCGGGCTGCCGCAGCGGATCTATTGCGACAACGGCACCGAGTTCGTCAGCGCGGCGATGGACCTCTGGGCCTACACCAACGGCGTGATCCTCGACTTCAGCCGCCGCGGCAAGCCGACGGACAACGCGACGATCGAGTCGTTCAACGGACGGTTCCGCGAAGAGTGTTTGAACGTGCACTGGTTTGCGTCGCTCGAGGATGCGCAGCAGAAGATCGATGCGTTTCGGTGGGACTACAATGAGCATCATCCTCACCGAGCTCTCAAGGGTCTCAGCCCTCGGGAATTCGCTCAAAGGATGCTCGCAACCGCCGCAGACTCACCCTCGTAGTGGTCCGAAAAACCCGGTCCCCTCACAACGGCCGCAGACTCACCCTCGTAGTGGTCCGAGAATCCCGGTCCCCTCAGCTCGCCCGGCCAATGGTTTCTCGACCACTAGCACCTCCAGGTCGCGAACAAGGGACATGCACGTTTAGAAGCGGCAGGTTCTGCTATTCCCAACATGAGTAGAGAACGGATCGGTCCAGGAGTAGGGATTCCCTGTGACTCGATTGTGCGGCGCAATTCATTGATAGCGCGAGTGAGAGTGTCTCTGAGATCCTGAATGCGGAGACAATTTCTTCGACAGATGTTCCTTTTTCGAAGGTGCTAACGCCCTAACGCCTGACGCCGCTGCAGACCTAAATTGTCCGGTTATTTGACAATCCGTTCGATTGCGTTAGGATGTCTCCCCGGCGATGACGGAGAAGCCATCCTGCCCGACGCATTGTCCTAAATGTGGAAAGCCTGGCCAGATCACCCTCGAGCGAACTTTTGTCGGATCCAAAGCTGTAACGCAGTGCGCGTGCAATGCGTGCGGCCATAAGTGGCAGACATGAACGGCCTGTCTTGTCCGCGCTGTCAGGACAATCTGTTTGTGCGAGCAAGTGGGAGATGGTGTTCATCGGTAATCCTGAATACGGGTGCGACTTGCAGTCGATTGACTTCGCGATGTGTAGACCTGCGGCTTCCGGCTGTCGCCAGTCGCGAATTCGATGATGTGTTCAGCGCCGAGCGAGGCAATCAGCTCGCGCGGCGTGCCGAGCGCGATCACTTTTCCGTAGTCCACCACTGCCACGCTATCGCAGAACTGCGCCGCCTCTTCCATGTAATGAGTGGTCAGCATGTACCGTGCGCTGCGCCCGCGTGCCTTGAGTCCTTCGACGATCTCCCATGTCTGATGGCGCGCTTGAGGATCGAGGCCGGTAGTGGGCTGGTCCAGGAAAGCACTTCCGGATCACCGAACCAACGCCCGTTTGGACCGAGCATTCCGAGGCACTCTCCGCTCCACACTTCGAGATCCAGACCGGCGACGGCCACGGTGTCGCCGTAGCGCTTTACCGATCCGCGAGATTCAGCATGACCGAACAATTCTGGCGAAGTTGGTCTTTTTGCCTGAGGTAGAGCGGTGATTGGAGAATAACCTCGGCGGCTGAGGAGCCGTGCGGGCCGTCAAAGTCAATGAGGTGGGCTACCGTCCGACCGCTTGAAGCACGACTCGAAATACTCCACCGATTACCGCAGCCGTCACGCCGGTGAGCGCCAGTGACCAATCGATCACCAACACGACTAGCAATAGCATGGCTAGCATGACCACTAGCATTGTCCTGTGGTTACCGCGCGTCAATCTTTGGTTCGCTGACGCCATATTATGAAAAGCAGCGCGAGCGTGCCAAACCGCTGTATGAGCGATGGTTGCGGCAACCCGTACTCGTTCAGCAGATGTTTCTCAGGCGGCCGAGTCGCAGGAGCCGGCTGACTTCCTCGTTCCTTGAACTCGCGCGCCGCCGCGGATCCCAGCTTTTTCTTCTGTCCAATCACTTTTTCGCCCGGCGCTTTTCCCCATTCCGATGCGTGTTCAATCTCCGCGCTCACCTCCGCGCCGAGAACAACGACCAGCCCGGTCAGGTAAAACCACAGCAACAGCAGCATGGCTCCAGTTACTGTGCCGTAGGTGCTCTGGTAGCTGCCGAAATTCACGACGTAGTATCGAAAGGCGAGCGAGCCCAGGAACCACAGCACCGCCGCCACAAGTGACCCGGGTGTAATCCACGCCCAATCCTGCTCCGCGTCGGGCGCAAAGTAGTAGATAATGCCGATGCCGGACACCACGAGAGCGAACGCCGCGGGCCACTGAAGAATCTTCCACGTCCAGACGAACACGCTACTCAGCCCGTACCTGGCAGCCAACCAGTCCGCGAGTTGCGGCCCTACGACAATCAACCCGAACGAAAGCACGACGAACAGCGCGAGTCCGATGGTCAAAAGGATCGCGACGATGCGCACTTTCCACCACGGGCGACTCTCCTCGATATCGTAGGCTTTGTTCATCGCGTTGATGATCGCCACCATCGCAGCCGAGCTGCTCCACAAAGCACCGAGCAGGCCGACGCTCAAGATGCCTCCGTTGTTTCCCTCGGCGAGCCTGACCATCTGCTCCCGCACCAAGGTCAGCATCTCCTGCGGCGCGAAACGCGCCAGCGACGCGATCACGTCATCGGTAAAGTTGTGCTAGAGGAAAAAAACTTGCAACCGCAATGACGCACAGGATGGCCGGGAAGAGCGCGAGAAAGAAATAGTAGGCCAGCTGCGCTGCCAGACCGAGCGCGTCGTCAGCCAGCGAGTCCTTGTAGGTACGCTTCAATAACTCGGCCCATCCGATAGCCATTTCGAAGTAAGCGAACATGGGCGATGGAGATTTCACATACGAACACAATGCAAACCCTGGGCCGCCCAACGCGGCGCGGGCGGCCACGAAATCGGCTACAGAGATTGCCGACAAGGAGACGTCGTAGGTCCGCGCCCAAGGCCGGACCCAATGCGACGCTCACACGTGTGTCGGAGGCCACAAGATGGGAACTTACCTCTGTATCAGCGTGCTCGTGTTAGCAATGGGAGTCGTTGGATGCGGTGGCGGGAATGCTCCTCCACAGGGTGGCGAGAACGCGCCTGGCAATGACAGGACTGCTAAGACTGCGATGCTCGAGTCGGGTGCGAACATGATGCAGGCGAAGGCCCCAGTGGAAAAAATCGCGATGTACCTGGACGGCTTTCATGCTGCCAAGGACGACCCAAAAATGCAGATGGAGGCACATCACTACTGCGACCAGACAAATCAGGACCTCGCGCAGTGCGTGTTGTTCGATGGGAATACCGCTGAGGCGTCCCGACGTTCGGAATGAAGAACATCGCGGGGGCGCCGACCGGGCGCTAGGAGACGGCATTGCGATCGCTTGCCCTGCAGATCGCTCGCATCAAAGCCGATCGTGCGGTCTGCCGATTCGGTAAGATCGGACGCACCTCCAAGCCCGTGTGATAACAGCGACGAACAGGATGAGAGCCGCAACTGATACTGGATCAATGAGGAATTGCATTCCGAATACGGAAGGAGGTCTTATAAGGATGCCGTGCTCCTAGGCGCGGCAACGCCAAGCGACCAGCATCAGTACGCGACCGTACATCGAAGGAAACACCGGATTACTAGGCCTGTCTCGAAACTCGTCATGGGGCGGTGACGTCTCCGCACGGCGACACCACCGAACTTCCTTGAAGCTTTGGTAGTAGATTGGTCCGATGCCTACCAACCAGCTGCTGACGGCGTTGGCTGCCGACGATCGAGACCGCCTGTCGCCGTTTCTTACGACGATTCCCATGCGACTTAGGCGGGTGCTTTAAAGCAGGACGCGGCGATTGACGACGTGTACTTTCCGTGCAGCGGCGTGCTGTCTCTGACGAGGACCATGGAAGATGGTGGGACCGCTGAAGTGTATGCCATCGGCAATGAAGGAATGATCGGCGTTTCCGTGTTTTTTGGCGACCCGCTGTCTCATACCGAAGCTCTCGTCCAGGTTGCCGGCGACCTCGCGTACAAAATGCCGGTATCTGTGTTTCTGCGAGAGATGGAGCGGTACGGCGCGTTTTATCAGCGCGTCATGCGGTACCACCATGCATTCAACCTCCAAATTCAACAGAACGCCGTGTGTAACGCTTTGCATCACGTCGAGCATCGGTGCTGCCGATGGCTCCTTACCACCGGTGACCGGGTGAGCAGCGACCAGTTCAAACTCACGCATGAGTTTCTCGCAGTGATGCTCGGCGTGCGTCGGGCGACTGTAACGGTTATCCTCGGAACGTTGGAGAAGGCTGGACTGGTCGCTGCTGGCAAACCCGGGGTCATAAGCATTACAAACCGGGAGAAACTTATGGACGCGTCGTGCGAATGCTACGCGGTCGTGAAAGCAAACTACGAACGGTTACTGCCGAAAATGCATCCGGACGGTTCGCACGCAATACGGTTAACACGCGGCGACGTCCACAGCCAGCGATGACTGTTCGGCGCCGCGATCCACACGGGACAAAGCACTTACTCTCGTTGCCTGCGCTGCGCACTTATTCCCGCGTCCACTCCTTGGTTCCGGGACCATCACCGCCGGGCTTGCTCGACCCGAATAGATCCCCCGGGAGCGGCCGCGGGTGCTCGAGATTGGCCTTGGCTGCCACGGTTCGTTCCTTGGGCTTTCTGCTTCTGATCTTTTCTCCTGCCTGTCTTCTTTTGCCATATATAAGTCTCACAGAGGCTCGCCGTTGATTGCGTAGTGCCTCAGCGTGGCGAATCTTCCCATCGGCTGGAACGCGATAGTGACTGTCGAGCTCCGTCACTGCCACGCCCGCTGTCACGGTCGCCATCGTGCGGTCGAGATTGTCGAAGTCGTCCCCGCTCAGCTTCTCAAACTCCCCTTGCTTGAACGCTGGAGACCCTCCCACGCGCGCCTTGTCGATGTCCGCGGAGACCGTCGAACCATCTTGACTGACGGTGACATGGCCGATGGGCAGTAAGGAGTGCTTGTGGGATGAACAACCACCCCGCTTCAACCACGGCAACATGTCGCGGCCGTTCGCGAAATTCCTGTGGACGTCCGAAATGATGAAACCTTCCACCATTCGAGCGTGCGACCGTCGGAACCCAGGATCCTTACAGCTCGATCGAGCCTGCTGCTGTGTAGCCAAAAGGTCCAAGTGTTTCTATGCACTTTAACTCTGGTTTTGGATGATCCATCGTTTTCCTTCCTCTCTCTCATAGTTTCCCCAGCATAGACCTGCCGCTTTGCAGGAGAACGTTAGAGTGGCAGATTGCTTCCTCTGATTGACTCACGATGCCGATGCCGGCTTCTACCAGTAAACACGCGGCCCCAAATGGCAGGGCCAGACGCTGGAGGTATTGCCTCTGCAGTAATCAAAAAGGAAGCGG
>CAVXJF010000006.1:0-178605 GCA_963762055.1 Vicinamibacterales bacterium | reverse complement strand
ACGACAGTGAATTCTCGTATGATTGCTTCCAGTGTCGAACCGCTTCTTGTGGATATCGGTGCTCTTCGGCACTGCGTTGTCTCTGGCGGGTGCAGGATGCATCGTCGCTCGTCGGCTGACGATTGGTTCGGCCGAAGGTGGATGGGTCTATCCGTATGTGGACACCGTCGACGGTGGCCTGTTGCGAGCCTTCGCTCTCTCGTGTCTGTTAATCGGTGCAGGTGTGGGAGCGTCATGGCCGCTGCTCAAGCGGTTTGCCTCAGACAGCAAAGAGGCCGTTCCTCTTCCGATACAGTGGGCGCTGATCCTCGCGTGGTGTCTTCTCGCAATTCTTGTTCAGGGATTACTCCGCTCGACGACACCACACTCGCTTGGCGCTATCGTCGCGAGCGACACCGCGACCTCCTTTCATAGCGTTGCGGTAAGAACAGACGCTCGATCAATCCTTGGCGGTTTCGAGCGCCGCCGCCACACGTGGCCTCTCCACGCACAGAGCAATCTGCCTGGCAAGCTGCTCCTCTTCCGAGCGCTTACGCGTATTTCGGAGCGGCCGGAAGTGGTCGCCTGGCTTGTCATCGGCTTGTCGAATGTCGGCGCCTTGCTGCTCTACCTCTTTGTACGCGATGCGACGGGCGACCGATTCCTCGCAGGTCTCAGCGCAATCCTGTACCTCTTCACGCCAGCGACGCTCTACTTCGTCCCGCTGCTCAACGCGGTGACGCCGGTCGTCGTGTTGATCTGCGCATGTTTGATGATTCGATGGCTGAACACCACCAGAATCATTTATGCCGTCGGGCTCGGTGCCGCAATCTACGGGCTGGCTCTGTTTGAGCCCACGGCTTTGATTGCTGGTGTACTGTTCTCGGTCCTGCTGATGCACAGAGTCGTCAGTGGTCAACTCCCATGGCGGACCGCCCTCTTCCATATAGGCACGGGGCTTCTGGCGTTCGTGGCGACCCATGCCGCCATGATCGCCTGGTTCGACTTCAATCTGCTCCATGCGTTCGCGGCGGTCGCTCGTGAGGCGGCGAAATTCAACATCAACAGCAGTCGCCCGTATGCAGTCTGGGTGTGGCAAAACCTCTTGGACTTCGCGTTTGGCATGGGTTGGTGTCAGACGGTCTTATTTGCCGCCGTGCTCACCGATGGAGTTGTTCGCTGGCGGTCTGGTTCGAGGCTGACTGCTGCGTCCCCGGTCATGCTCATTTGCGTTTCGGTTCTCGCGATGGTCGGACTCGCCGACGCGATCGGCGTGAACCGCGGCGAGGTCATTCGGCTCTGGATATTTCTGGCGTGCCTGGCCCAGATTCCCGCCGCCTATGTGTGCCGCCGCCTGGGGAGCCGATTAGCGTTCACCGTGGTGATTATGGCGACGCTCGTCCAAGACGCCCTTGGCACGGCGATGATCGCCTTCGTCGTACCGTAAACCAGGCAAATCCCCGCTCCCATTTCACCGATTGTGGTTCGTTACGACGAGCCGCCTTCTAACTTTGGCAGTTCCCGCGAAGACACCGACCGTAGGCAACTGGAGGGCTGCGGACTGGCATTTCTCTTGCTGATTAATTCAGACGGAGGAAACGATGCATAGGACATTTCTGGCGAGTGTTGCGGTAGTAGCAGCTCTGACCGTCGTGGGCTGCGACAGGAGTCCTGCTGTCGAGTCCGACCGATCAGACGTCGAGTCGGCCGACAAGAAGGCTGCTGAGAAGCAGGCTGCCGAACAGCGTGAGCGTAGCGAAGAAGCCGCCGAGCTGGAGCGACGCGCGGCGAACCTCGACAGCCAGTGGACCGAGATGCAGACGAAAGTCAAGACAAGGGAGCGGACCGCGACCGCCGGGTTACGTGAAGAGGTGGCGGAGGACGTGAAGAACGCCCGGGCCGCGGCCGCGGATTTGAAAACAACGACCCAGGAGAACTGGTGGGAACGGCACGAACGGGCCCTCGAGCAGTCCGTCAGCGACGTACGGGCTGACGTTCAGCGGTTGACGAAACAGAAGACGATACCCGAACCGACAGAAAAAGCGGAGCCGGTCGGTACCGCCGGAGGATTCGCGGAGCGCCGCGACACGTTCGTGAGCCGCTTGCGAGCGCGATTAGACGCGATGGAAGAGCAGCTCGATAAAACGAAGGCGCAAGGCGCGCTGGAAACCGAGCTGCGTGATACGAAGGCGCGCGTCGACAAGCTGCAGGAGGACCTCGACGAGCTGCGCAGAGTCTCTCCTGACGCCTGGTGGGACGTGAGCTCCGAGCGCGTCAGCGAGTACATCGAGCGCGTCGAGGCGTCGATCAAACGGCTGGACGACAACAAGACACAGACGGACAAACCACGCAGCTGACCCGCGATCGTCATTGCTGCGCTAAAAGAGCGGGTCGAGCCTACCTCGAACAGACGCCGGTTTTAGCAGGTCAGAACCGGCGTCTCTCAAAAAAAATACCGGTTCCGATTCGGTACCTTATTCTCCACGACGATCGGTTGCTGACGCTTGACGACACCGTGGAGTTTTTCAATCTGGTGCTCGGACTGAAGCTCCTGCCCGAGCAAAAGAAGGACCTCGTGGCATTCCTCCGATTCATGGCGCGGTGGTGCCGGCCAGTTTCGTTAACACCGTCCGAATGGTGCGGGCCTGCGCCTCGTCGAACGTCTGCAGGTGCATCGTATGCACGTTCGCATGCGCGCGCATGATGCCGCTGCGGGAATGGCTGTTCGTGCCGAGCACGAGATGGCCCACTTCGTGGGCGATGACATCGCCGAGCGGGATCGGGACATACGTGGGGGCGCCGGGCATGGTCGCAATGCGCGCAGTTAGATGGACGCCCGCCCGCTGGCGGTCGCCAGCCGAAACCCTTCCTGAGACCCTCCGCCGAGATTCTCCTGTCGACCATGTCGCGCGAGAGCAGCGGAGCTGAAATGGAGCGGGCCGTGCTAGGTCCGATCGCCACTGCGTCGATGACCCAATGGCGCGCACACCGTGACGCTGTAGGCGCGTCCACGCGCGAAGGCACAGCCGGCATCCGTATTCTGGTCGGCTTCGGACGGCAGCCGCACTCCTGACGCTCGTTCCAAGTCACGCGCGAGGCCCGGCGTCCTTCGATCTCCGCGGATGCACGTCGGTGGCGACGAGCGACCCCGAGACAGGCGTTCTGGCAAGCTCCGGCTTTCGCAAAGCCGATGGGCTGGACGCGAGATGGACGGATGGTATGGATTGAAGGCGGGTCTTCTGTCTGGACGATGCCGGCCAACGGTCAACAGGCGCCCGTCCTTCGAGATAGCGCATCGGTGTCCGAAGCGCGGGTCTCCCCCGACGGACGTTGGATTGCCTACGCCTCCGACCGCTCCGGCCGATTCGAAGTCGAAGTGCGCAGCTTCCCGGAACCGGGGCACAGCTCGTCCGTCTCGGTCGAGGGCGGTGGGTATCCTCGATGGCGAGCCGACGGCCGCGAGTTGTATTTCCTGTCAGCGGACGCCCGATTGATGGCGGCCACGTTCGCGGCGGGAACGCCACCGACGATTGGGACACCGGCACCGCTCGTCGAGGTGAGGCTGGTCGCACATCCCGACCGCATGAGCTTCGCCGCGTATGAATATGATGTGAACGCCGACGGGTCACGATTTCTGATCAACCGGCTGATCTCTCCGGCGGATGTCAATATGACGGTGATTGTCGATTGGAACCCTCTCCGATGAGATTTCGGTGCTGCCCCTTCGGCTAACGCACCCAATCACGAGGGGAAGGATCAGCAGAGCGTCCAGGCTCGCGGACGGATCAGAACGGTACACGGATTGTAGCTGGCGAACCAATGGTCGCCGTAATTCCCGCAAAGCGCATTCGAAAGAGACAGTTCACGTGTCGTCGATGTGGTAGTGAACGGGTACGCCTCGCGGATGAGCTACTCGGACGGCGTCAGTTAGTGCGCTGTGCAGATTGCGGGCATGTAGGGAGCGTGGTGGCGGAGACGAGAGACACTGCTTCCGCCTAGATCATTCCCGCCGCCTACATCCATCCAACGATCCGGCCCGGGTTTCAGTTGTCACCGGCCGAAGGCCGCTGAGAAGTGCGCTTCTGCTGGGAAGCCACCCAGCCCCATCGCGCCAGGTATCCCGCCGCCATCAGGATGCCCCCGCGGCGAAGCCATCTCGTCGTTCTGGATCCCTGGGGTTGCGGGTTGAGCATTTGGCGATAGCCGTCAATCCTGGAGGCATCTGCACGCTCGACCTCCGGGGAAACATGCCGCGGCACCGGATCGACCTTGACCCACCGCGTGACGAATCCGAAGGCTTCCGATGTGCAGACCGGACAGCGGTCGGCGTCATGAATCTCCTGGCAATCGAGACACAGCCGGGCGACGCTCAAGTGCATCGTCCAATTATAGCGGCGGGCTCGTGCTGAGCGGCGCGAGGGGCGCGGGCGGCAAAACAGGAGCTCACTCTGGTCCGGCTGAAGCCGGACACTACGGACTCTGATGAAGGATCATCTTCGCGGTGCGAACCGGATGCCGGAAGTCGTCACGGACTACATCCCATCCGATTTGGTCCAGGTAGAAACCCAGGCCGATGCAGAGGACACCCGTGCCGATCAGCAGCGCTGAATTAACCGGGACGAGCGACGGAAACAGAGCCGGGATCGCCAGCCCGATCGCGGCCGCGACGTTGCGGATCCCGCGCTTGTCCGGGACGAGCAGGACTATCAGCAGGTGTCGGGCCACGTTCATCTTGAGGCCGAGCAACATCGCGAACGGCACCAGGCCCCACCCGATGCGGTCCTCCATGTCGAAGTGGAGCCGCACCTCGATGTACCAGAGGACGATCGCAAACGGCACTATGAAGAGGAGCGACGCCGCGGCCGAGGCCCAGTCGCCCTTGAGGTCGTTGCCGTAGCGGTAGATATACAAATAGTTGTCCCACACGAAATAGGGCAGCACGAGCCCGGCCATCAGTATCGCGACAAAGACGAGGGCTGTCTGCCGCCTCATCGTCAGGACGTTCTTGACGTAATAGAGGGGCGAGAGCTTCATGACGATGGCCACCGCCATAAGCGCGTGGCATGCCTCGCGCTTGGCGCGCGCCAGGAAGAGGGCGGCCATGATGACGACGAGCATCACGATGTAGGTGTTGTCCTGCACGTACACGAAGCGATAGCTGAAGTAGGAAAAATTCAGGTACAACAAGGGGAAGAGGTACCAGCGCGTCTTCAGAAAGTAGTAGGCCGAGAGCGAGAGAAACACGCACGCAAGGCCGAGGATCATTCCATAGAAGCCGATGCCCGACCATTCGCCGAATGCGTAAAGCCCGGCTTCCGCGAGTAGTACGGCGGGGGGATAGGGAGCGGATGCTTCCTTCGACCAGGTCGCGGCTTCCAGCGGCGTCTGCGCGAGCCGTTCCTTCGTGAACATGTCGCTCGGGTCGTTCAGGATGACCTTGGCTCCGTACATGTCGGAGATCGAGTCGGTGCCGTAGGTCTCGTACTGCTGAATGCCGCTGAGCCACGGCACGCGGGAGTAATCGAAATACTGCCGAGGCACATTGGGGATCGACACGATCGCCATGAGGATGACGGTGCAGCCAATGACGAGGTACTTGATCCGATCGGGAACGGCCAGGAGGGCGGCATCGATCGCCGCGGCTCGTTCAAACAGGGCGGTGGCGAGGACGCGTCTCCTCGTCATTCCCAGAGTCCGCACTGATTCAAATGGTGTCTATTCGCCATTGTGCATCAAGGTCCGGCTGTACGTACTCAGACACCTTACCCCGGCTCGAGCAAGGCGTCGCGGGAATTTGACCGGACGCGGCGCGATGTATCAGACTTCGCACTCATCTTCAGGAGGATTCGAATATGAAACGCGGAACGCTTGCGACGACGGCAGCAGCGGTGTGTGTTCTCTCGGTGATCGTCGTCGCGCAAGGAAGAGGTGGCGCGCCGCTGCCCCCTGCTGCCGATACTGTCGCGCCGGACATTCCCGGTGTGGTCGCCGGTGGAACGAAAGTTCAGCTCCTGAAAGATGGCCTCGACGGCACGGAAGGGCCTATCGCGATGCCCGACGGCAGCGTGATCTTTTCGGAGATCAACGCGAATCGGATGATCAAGATCGCGAACGACGGTACGTTCTCGACATTTCTTGAAAATACTGGTGGCACGACAGGCGTCGCGTTCGACAGACAGGGACGCCTCTTCGCAGCTGTCGTCCCGTGGGGAACGACGAAGTTCTCAATCATCTACCCCGAAGCCGCGAAGAAAGTCGTCATCGACAACTACGACGGCAAGGCGTTCGGGCGTCCCAACGATCTCGCCGTCGCGCGGAACGGCGGAATGTATTTCACCGACTCTGCCAACGCGCAGCCACGGCCCGCAGAGCCGCTCCCGCTCCCCGCAGCGTTCTATTACCTGCCGCCCGGCGCGACGAAGGCCAATCAGATCCTGACCGACGTTGGCTTTCCGAACGGCGTGATCCTCAGCCGCGACGAAAAAACGCTCTATCTCAACAACTCGGCCGGTGAATATCTGCTGGCCTTCGACGTGCAGCCCGACGGCTCGCTCACCAACCGGCGCAACTTCGCGCGATACGAGGGCGTCAAAGCGAACGCGGCAGGCGTTCCGTCGAGCGGAGCCGATGGACTCGCCATCGACAGTGAGGGACGCGTGTACGTCGCCGCGTCCAACGGCGTTCAGGTATTCACCTCTCAGGGGCAGCACCTCGGGACAATCCCCACGCCGAGGCCGCCTCAGAATCTCGCTTTCGCGGGTCCCGGCAAGAAGACGTTGTTTGTCGTGGGACGGGGCGCCGTGTCGAAGATCGCGATGCTCGCAGAGGGCTTCAAAGATCGCGCGAAATGAGCGGAGAATCCCGTAAGGAGCTGAAATGACCCTCTCACGACTCGCCTCGGCGATCGCCCTGGGCGTGATCGCTGCCGTCATCGATTCGGGGATTCCGCGGCGCAAGCCACGCGGCCTCCGGCGCCGACGCGCGATCCCAATACACCCGGCTATGTGGCAGCGAAGGAGTTGCCGGATGGCGCCGTGCCGCCGGCCGACGCCGATGGCAATTTCATCATCGGGCCGACGCACAACCCGGCGCCGGAGATGACGCCTCAAGAGGGCGTGCCGCGCGGAACGGTTCATGAGTTCACGATGAGTTCGACCGACAGCAAGATTTATCCGGGCATCGCGCGCGACGCAGGCACATTCGGCACGCCCGATCCTGGCAACCCGGCAAAACTCGACGTGACGACGAGCCGTCCCGCGCCGTATACGCGCCGGCTATCTGTGTACGTGCCGAGCCAATACGTCCCAGGATCTGTCGTGCCCTTCATCGTCGGCGCCGACGGACCCGACCCCCTCCTGTTCACGGCGCTAGACACTCTGATTGCGCAAAAGCGGGTGCCGGTGATGGTCGCCATCTCAATCGGAAACGGCAGCGGCGATGCGCAAGGAAGCCAGCGCGGCCTCGAGTACGACACGATGTCGGGCCGGTATGCGGAGTTCGTCGAAACGGAAGTGTTGCCGCTCGTGGAAAAGCAGTACAACGTGAGACTGACGAAAGATCCCGAAGGGCGCGCGACGATGGGGTGCAGCTCGGGAGCGTCCGCCGCGTTGTCGATGGCGTGGTATCGAACCGACCTTTACCACCGGGTACTTTCCTATTCGGGCACGTATGTGAATCAGCAGTGGCCGCACAACCCCGAGACTCCCGGGGGCGCGTGGGAATATCATCAGCGGCTCATCCCGAACAGCCCGGCGAAGCCCATTCGCATCTGGCTGGAGATCAGCGACCGCGATCTGTTCAATCCGAATGTCATGCGCGACGAGATGCACGACTGGGTGGTCGCGAACCAGCACATGGCCAGGGTGCTCGCGGCCAAGGGCTACAAGTACCAGTTCGTGTTTGCGCGGAATGCCGGACACTGCGATCGCGCCGTCAAGCTGCAGACGCTGCCGCTGGCACTCGAGTGGTTATGGAAGGGCTACCCGGCCGAAGCGGCGAAAGGCGGCAGGTAAGCGCGCTATTTGGGACGCGCTGGAATGGGGCGGCCGGGCTTGCCGCTCGGCGGCTCTTCGACGCGCCAGCCATGACGCTGCAGCGTGCTCAACTTGGCGTCGAGCCAGCAGAGCGCGTCGTGCCACGTCGGGAAATCGAACGACTCCTGAGGGATTCCCTGGCTGAACCAGCCAGCTGTTGCTTTCGCCCCATGAGGTACGATGACCGCGTACGCGCGGCGGCCGTCAGTTGTATTCCGCACCCGCCACATGATCGTTGGCTCGGCGTAAGTTGACTTCGAAGGAGGTTGGGCCACGTTCGGCTCCTGACAAGGGCAATAGCCATACCATCGCTGATAATTAATCGGCCGCAACTTACGGGCAGAAAATCGATCACAGTCTGCCGACGGTGAGACGAAAAGCGGTAAATGCGGAGACTTCAGAAAATGATGCGCAAAAGTTTTCTTCTTTCAGTCGCCATCGCAGCCGCCGCCATTCCCCTCGCGAGCCAGCAACCATCATCGTCGTTTTACGACCTCCAGACCCGAACGTTACAGGGTCAGCCGGCGGAGCTGGCAGTCTACAAAGGAAGAGTGACGCTGGTGGTGAACACCGCCAGTGAATGCGGATACACGCCGCAATACGAGGGCCTCGAGAAGCTGCACCGGGAGCTCTCACCTAAAGGCTTTGCGGTACTCGGATTCCCGAGCAACGACTTCGGCGGGCAGGAGCCCGGTTCGGCGCAGGAGATCGCGGAATTCTGCAAAAAGAATTACGGCGTGACGTTTCCGATGTTCGCAAAGCTCTCCACTCGGCCCGGCCCCGACCAGTCGCCCATTTATCGCTACCTCGGCGCCTCCGGACACCTCCCGAGCTGGAATTTCTCGAAGTACGTGATTGGCAAGGACGGCAGGGTCATCGCCTTCTTTCCAAGCGCCGTCACCCCGGAGTCGGCTGAGCTTCGTTCGGCGATTGCCAAGGCTCTCACCGCAAAATAGCTTCAGTTCCCGAGCACATTGAACGTCGTTTACCCATTTTTCTGCTCGGACCGGGGAGTTCGGCTTGTTACACTGCTAGTTAGCTGGGTTTGCGCTTCCCCGCCGATCGATGCCTGCTCCGTTCTCAGGTTCGCCCGATAATTCACAGTAGGACTCTTTTTAGATGCTTCGGACACGCCATCTTTCCACCATTCTCCTCTTGTTTGCTGTTACGGCCGCCGGCTGCGGCACGACGGACACGGCTGAAATTCCCTACAGCACGCTCAAGCAGCACATCGCCAAAGGTGACGTCCGCGAAGTGCGGATGTCGGTTAGCGAAGTGCAGGCCATGTCGACCGATGCGGCCCGGCAAGCAGGCGCACCCCAGATGTGGCTGGCAACGCCGGTTCCGAACGACTCGCTTGTCCAGCTGCTCGAATCGAAGGGAATTACCTATCAAGGCATCAAGTCCGACGAATCACACGTGGCGCTCATTCTTGGCATCATCGCGGGTCTCACGTTCATTCTGGTGCTCGGGCTGTCTTACAAGCGGCTGAATCCCGTCAAGTCGATGTCGGCCCTCACGAGAGGAGGAAGACTCCGCGCGCGCGAACGCAAGACCGGCGCGAAAACCGGGTTCGACTCGGTCGCCGGCGTAGACGAAGCCAAGGAGGAGCTCGAAGAGATCGTCAAATTCCTGCGCAGCCCGGGACGATTCGCGTCGCTCGGCGCGCGGGTGCCCAAAGGGGCGCTCCTCGTGGGTCCTCCGGGCACGGGAAAAACCCTGCTCGCGCGCGCAGTTGCGGGCGAGGCCGGCGTGCCGTTTTTTTCGGCGAGCGGGTCGGAATTCATCGAGGTTTTCGTCGGCGTCGGTGCATCCCGCGTGCGTAAGCTGTTCGAACAAGCCAAGGCTAAGGCGCCCGCCATCGTTTTCATCGACGAGCTCGATGCGATTGGGAAGAGCCGTTCCGGCTCGCACGGCGGAGGGGGAACCGACGAGCGGGAGCAGACGCTGAATCAACTTCTCGTCGAAATGGACGGCTTCGACTCGCGCGACGGGATCATCGTCCTGGCCGCGACCAATCGCGCTGAAATTCTCGACGTGGCTCTACTCCGTCCCGGCCGTTTCGATCGCCAGGTGCTCGTCGATCGCCCCGACGGAACGGGCCGCCACGCGATTCTCCAGGTGCATGCGCGCAAAGTGAAGCTGGCCAGCGATGTCGATCTCGAGTACGTCGCGCGCCGCACGCCGGGAATGGTCGGCGCCGACCTCGAAAACGTGCTGAACGAAGCCGCTCTGCTCGCCGCGCGCGGCGAAAAGAGCGCGGTCGGCATGCCCGAGCTACACGCCGCCATCGATCGCGTCGTCGTCGGGCTCGAGCGGAAGAACCGGCTCACGAACACGAAAGAACGCCGAATCGTCGCCTTCCACGAAGCGGGTCACGCCATCGTCGCGGAGCTTGCGGCGAGCGCGGAGCCGGTTCACAAGGTCTCGATCGTGCCGCGCGGCCTCGCTGCGCTGGGCTACATGCAGCAGACGCCTGAAGATCGCAATCTTTTGCAGGAAGACGAGCTGATGGATCGGCTGGCCGTGCTGCTGGGCGGCCGTGCGGCCGAGCAGGTGGCGTTCGGAAAATTCTCGACGGGCGCCGCCAACGACCTCGAACGCGCTACCGGCCTCGCGCGCCGCATGGTGTGTGAGTTCGGGATGTCTTCGTCTATTGGCCCCGTTGCCTACCAAAACAACGACAATCGCGGCCGCCGTGCGGGAGATTCCGGATCGGGCGAGTGGAGCGAAGACGTCACCGAAAAGATCGAGGCCGAAGTGCAGGAACTGCTCACGCGCGCGTTCGACGGCGCGGTTGAGACGCTGAGCCGCCGCCGTGCCGTCCTCGACGGCATAGCGGGGGCTCTTCTCGCGCAGGGGAGCCTGGAGCGCGAGGAGTTCCTCGCGCTCCTCGACGAAGCGGCTTAGTCCTCGTCTTCTGTCTTTGTACGGGAGGGCTCCGGCGCTATCTGCGGCCCGCCGCCGCCGCCGCCCATGTCCATCCCGGTCGCACCGTCGCCCTGCGGAATATCTTCATTCCCCCAGTGACGCGGCCGCTCGCCTCGCACCTCGATACCGCGCGGGGTGCTGCCATCCGACGGCGGATGCGGCAGCTTGGGGCCGCCGGGATTGCTTATACCAAGCACATCGCCTGGCTGTTCTTTCCTATCGCGGTTCTTGTCGTTCACGTGTGTCTCCTTTGGCCGGCTCAATGGCCGACGTAAGGAGATGGGCAAGGCGCGTACCATGAAAAATACGCTCATCACAGAGCTTTATGGGGCATGTGCATGCGATGGTTGTCTGCAATTCGAACAACTCACGCATTTACATTAGGCGTTTCGAAGGCACGAGCCATGCATTCACTGAACTCATGAAAATTACGTCGATTCTGTTGTGCGCGGTGCTGCTTCCGTTGTCCGCCGCGGCACAGACACCGGACGCGGCAGAGACCGAAAAGAAGGACGCGCCAGAGACGGAGAAGACGTCGGAGGCACTCGGCGATCTGCCGGTGCCATCATGGGCAAAGTCGATACTCGATTCTTTCGACAAGCCGCTTCATCCCGTGATCGGCGGTGTCGCCTCCGGGGGCGGTATGGCGGCGGGCGTTGGCTACGAGTCGCCGTCGCAAGTGGGCTGGTTTCGCGAGGGCGAAGCGCTCTTCAGCATTCGCCGCTACTGGTCGGTCGCTGGTGAGATTGGCAAGCGCGCGGAGTCGAGGCGATCGCAATTCGGCGTATTCGGCGGCCTGCGTCACATGGGCCGGCTCGATTTTTATGGGATCGGATCCGGAACGAGCTTCGAGGATCGGTCGGCATTCCGTCTTCGCGAATCCACCTTCGGGGCGCGCGGATGGATCCGCCCCGTCTCTCTTGTCCGCCTTGGTGGAAGCGCGTCCATGTACATGCCCGATTTGGGACGCGGCGCTCATCGCGGCGTTCTTTCAATAGAAGATGCGTTCCCGGCCGAGCTCGTGCCGGGACTCGACGCCGAACCGGTCTGGGGCCGCTATCGCGGGTTCGTGGAGCTTTCACACCCGACACCCGTCGAGCTCGACGGCGACGACATGTCCAACAGTTACCAGGGCGCATATCAGCTCGCGTTCGAGTCGGCGCGCGACTATGAAACCGGATTCCACAACTTTCACCGGTGGGAAGCGGAAGTCCGGCAGCGGATTCCTGGAGTACGCAAAGGACAGCGGCTCACGCTGCACGGCTTTGTCGCAGCGACAAATCCGGACGCCAACGTGCCTTTCTACATGCTTTACACCCTGGGCGGCAGCGGTGGACTGAAGTCGTTCCGGCCCGATCTTCTCGGGACGGACGGCACGCAGGCAACGTTGCGCGGCTTCCGGAACTTTCGATTCCGCGGCCGCAATCTGGTACTGATGCAGGCAGAATATCGCGTGCCCGTCTACCGCGATGTGCATGCTACGGTGTTCGTGGATTCGGGTCAGGTGGCCGCAAACACGTCGGAGTTCTTCAAGGATTTGAAAACGAGCACCGGCTTCAGCCTGAGCTATATGCGAAAGAACAAAACGCTCGGCCGTATGGACGTCGGGTTTGGAGGGGGCGAAGGCGTCCGGGTGTTCTGGAGCTTCGGAGCGTTCTAGGCGACCGCTTCCCCTTTCTTGTCGTCCTTGTCTTTCGATTTGTCAGCGGCTTTCGCGATCTCGGTCTTCGCCCAGTCCTCTTCGAAAATCTCGCGGAACTGTTTGGCCGCGGTGCGGTCTTTGACGATGACGCCGATTTCGCGGCGCTTGTCGAGCTCGATGGCGCGCAGGCTCATGCTGCCGAGAAACAGTTCCTGATTGTCGCGCAGCATCGCGCGCGCGTGCAGCCGCATGCCGGGCATCTTCTCATATGTCAGGCCCACGCCCTTCTTGCCGACTTTGCCGAGGATGCGGACGTCGACGCCGGCTTTCACCCGATCCTGCAGCAGCTTGAGCATCTGCCGATCGCTCACTTTCATGTCGTAGACAAGTAGCTGCTTCTTCGCCTTCTTGATGAAATTAGACAACCCGGTCCGGGCGTTTTCCGGGCTCACCAGACAGTTGTCGCAACCCGCGGTGTAGGGCTGACGAGTCGAGTCCGCTTCGAACAGCCTGGTGGCCTCGGCGACAATCGCCTTGTTCTTTGTCGCGACAGCGAAACTGCGGCTTTTCTCGACGTCGAGCCGCGTAAAGTTGAATCCGAGCGCGTAGAACGTGTCCCCGTCGATGAGTAGCATCTTGTTGTGATACCGCACGAGATCATCGTCGGTGCGCGACACGGTGACGCCGGCCGCAAGCAGATCGAGCTCGAGCTTGCGCAGACGTTTGGCGCCGCCGCCCGTGGTATTGGCGATCAGCGCGTGCACCTTCACACCGCGCGTCACGGCGGTTTCGAGCGCTCTCTCCAGCTCTCTGAGATCGAAACGGAAGACGGTCACCTCGATCTGCTTGGTGGCTTTTTTGATCGCGGCGATGAGCGGCGTCAAGCCGTCTTCGGGCTGAACGATGAGTTCCATGCGAGCCTCAGGCTGCCTTTTTCTTTTCCGTTTTCCACTCCACGCTTGTGCCCGGGTCCGGGTCGAGCGCGATGATTTCCGCCGAGATGCCGTCGGTCTTCAATTCCATGGGAAGCTGGACGAGATACGAAAATTCCTCGGGGGCCGTTTCGCGAAGCTCGTATTTGACCCGCCGGCGTCTGAGAAGAGCCTCGAGCTTCGGCTGGAGCTTCGCGGCTTCCTTCGATTTGATCTCGAGGATGAATTCCTTGCGCGCGCTCGGCTCGAAACTTTCGATGATCCAGAGCACGCCGATGAGAAAGAGGGTGGCGAAGATCGCCAGGCCGTAGACGCCGATGCCGCACGCCAGCCCGACGGCGAGCGTGGTCAGCATGACGCCGGCATCTTTCGGATCGTCGATCTTCGCGCGGTATCTGACGAGCCCTGCCGCGCCGACGACGCCGAAGGCGCGGGCGAGGCTGGTGCCGACGACGATCATGACCAGGGCGCCGATGATCGCGAGGATGATCTGCGTTTGCACGACCGGGGACGAGCGCTTGGGCGTGCCGCGCCGGCGTGGGCGCAGCGCGAGCGCCGCACCCAGGGCAGTTGCGAGTGGAAGAGCCACGAAGGCATGAAGGTCGACTTCGATCGTGCCCAGCGTGCCCCCGAATTGCTCACCCGCGCCCAGCGAAAGCGGATTGTTTTCGGCCGGCTGCGCGTTCCCACCGGAAGGCGCAGGCTGCGCCGGTGGAGGCGGAGCCTGGGCGTACATCGGCGCAGCCGCGGTGGTGATTGCGAGCGCTACAAGGGCGAACGTGACGAAGCGAAAAATTGTATGCATGCGAGCGCTTGTGCGATAGCAAGAATCCAGCCAGTAGCCAGTAGCCAGTAGCCGATAGTCGTGCTGGCCTGTAGGCTCTGACCGGGCTGCCAGCCACAGGACTAATGGCTACTGGCTACCGGCTACTGGCTAGGTGTATTAGTACCAGACATGATCCAGTTCCTCCGGGAGTTCCGCTCGCTCTCACCCGAGCAGCGGCGGGCGTTTTTTGCCGCGTTCTTCGGCTGGATGCTGGACGGCTTCGATTTCACCATCCTCACGTTTGTGCTCGCCGATATTCAGCGGAGCTTCACCGTCGACAACGCACTGGCGGGAGCGCTCGGCACGGTCACGCTTGATGTTCCGCCTGGTGGGCGGGGCGGCGGCCGGAACCGCGGCCGACAGATGGGGACGCAAACTGCCGCTCATGCTGTCGATCATCTGGTTCTCGCTGTTCACCGTCCTGAGCGGGTTCTCGACGTCATATGCGATGTTGTTCGCGTGCCGCGCGTTGTTCGGCATCGGCATGGGCGGAGAGTGGGCGGCGGGCATGCCGCTGGCACTCGAACATCTGCCGGATCGGCTCAGAGGACCGGCCGCGGGAATCCTGCAGGGCGCATGGGCGTGGGGCTACATCCTGTCGGCGGTGGTGTTTCAGACGCTGTATCCCGTTATGAGCTCGCACATGAACGAAGCGTGGCGTGCGATGTTCTGGATTGGCGCGATACCGGCGCTGTTCGTCCTGTGGATTCGCGCGAGCGTCACCGAAAGTCCCGTATGGGTGACGCTTCAGCGCTCGGCATCCGGCGCTCCCGGCGCGCGCGGAGCGTCGTCGCTGAGCCGCATCTTTCAACGCGATCTGATCGGCACGACCGTTCACTGTTCATTTCTCGCCGCCTGCTTCATGGTTTCGTACTACTCAGTGACATATTGGTACGCCACATTTCTGCAGGGGCGTAGTCTCAACACGCTGCCGTACGTGGTTGCGCTGAACATCGGCGGAATTCTGGGATCCGCGTTCTGGGGAGGCGTTTCCGAAGGCGTTCTTGGGCGGCGGGGCGCCGTCACGGCCGCCGCGGCCCTCGGTGTCGTGGTGACGCCGCTCTATCTGATGAGCGCCGATACACGCATAATGCTCACCGGCGCGCTGCTCGTCGGGTTTGGCGCGCATGGGATGTGGGGAGCCTTCCCCTCATACATCACCGAGCGCTTCCCCAGCGAGGTGCGAGGTGCGGGCGCCGGATTCTGCTATCACGCCGGCGCGGTCATCGGGTCGATGACATCGTTTGCCATCGGCCGCATGGTCGATGCGGGGTGGTCGCTTCCCGAAGCGATGAGCCTGGCGATTGCCGTCTCGGGGGCCGCGGTGTCTGTCGTGATCTGGCTCGGCCCCGAGACGCGCGGCAGACGTTTTCAGTGAACGTTGGAGCCTCTCTCCTGCCCCTTGCCCTTTTCCCCTTGCCCCTTATCGTGCCCCTTGTCGTGCCCTTTCGCCATTTTTGAGACGTCCGGGACATCTTCCCCAAGCGCCGTCGCCAGATCGATCTGGTGTTCCTGCTCCTGCTTGAGAATTTCGCGAAGGTGTTCGGCCATGGCGTATTCGCCGAGCGCCTCACACTGCCTGACGCGGTCGCGGTAGTTCCGCACCGTCTCGTTTTCGCTGTCGAGATCGAAGCGAAGCATGTCCTCTGCCTTGTCGGACGTCTTCACTTCCTTGGCGACGGTAGTAGGCTCGCCGCCGAGATAGTCCACGAGCTTGGAGACGATGAGCGCATGTTCCAGCTCTTCGGCGGCGTGTTTTTCCAGCTCTTCGGCGATTGCCATGTACTGCGCACCCTTGATCGCCTGTGAATACACCACATACGCGATGATGGCCTGATACTCACGGGCCAGATCCTCGTTGAGCAGACCGATCAGCTGTTCGCGCGTTACCTGTTTCTGTTCATCAGCCATGCGTGTCCTCCCTCAGACGGGCGGAAGCTCTTGCAATTTTTCGGCCTGCTCCTTGCTTCGAAGATCCATTGGACCCTGACCCGTAGCAAGACACACGGGCCAGTGAGCAACAGGAGGACGATACATGGCGAAGAAGCGCGGTGGTCCCAACAAGTACGGCAAGAAGGCATCGGAAAAGGTTGAAAAGGTGATGCGCGAGCGGAAGCGCGGCACGCTCCGAAGCGGCAGCTCTGGCAAGAAAGTGACCAGCCGTAAACAAGCCATAGCGATAGGACTGTCGGAGGCCCGGCGGGCCGGTGCGAAAGTCCCGCGCAAGCCGTCCCGGAAAGGCTCGCGCAAGGGCGGCGGCAAGAAGCGGTAGGGCTTTTGAGCCGTTCGGCCTCTTTCTGACGCATATAGAGTCAGGAGGGCCGAATGGCTGACGGGTTCAAGGACGCGCAACGACACTCAACAGGGCTGCTGACCGGGATCGAAAAGCGGGTGCTCATCTGGCTCGCTCAGCGGTTGCCGGCCCGAATCAATTCAGACCATCTCACCGCACTCGGCCTCGTCTCGATGTTCCTGGTCGGCGTGTGTTTTGCGGTGTCGCCGCAGCATCCGCGGGCGTTGTGGGGCGTGGTGTTCTTTCTCGCGGCAAACTGGTTCGGCGACAGCCTGGACGGCACGCTCGCGCGGGTGCGCGGACATCAGCGGCCGCGTTACGGCTTCTACGTCGATCACATCCTCGATACGTTCGGCGCCCTGTTCGTGCTCGCCGGACTGGCGATTTCGGGTTACATGACGCCAATCGTCGCCGCCGCATTTCTTGTCGCGTATTACATTCTGTCGATCGAAATTTATCTCGCGACATATTGCGTTGGACGGTTTCAGATGTCGTTCTGGGGGTGGGGACCCACTGAGCTGCGCATCCTTCTCGCGATTGGTGCGTTGACGCTCCTGGTGAAGCCGATAGTGACGATTGCCGGGATGCGGTTTCCGCTGTTCGACGTCGGCGGGGCCATCGGCGCCGTCGGACTGCTGATTACCGCCATCGTCTCGGCAATCGGAAACACGCGAAGGCTTTACGCAGCCGAACCCTTGCCCGCATCGAGTGATCCGTACCGGACAAGGTTCCAAGTTCCGATTCCTGGTTCCAGGTTCTAGTTCCAGGTTCGTGGTTCCAAGAGAACGGAACGCGGAACCAGAACCCGGAACTTGGAACCCGGAACCCGGAACCTGAACCGTATCTTCAGTGCATCCCTGTCTGTCCGCTGAGGTTCTTGACCACCTCGCCAATTACAGCCTTCGCGTCTCCGAAGAGCATCAGCGTGTTGTCGGCGAAATAGAGCTCGTTTTCGATGCCGGCGAAGCCGGGGTTCATCGAACGCTTGATGGCCAGCACCACCTTGGCCTTGTCGGCGTCGATGATCGGCATGCCGAAGATCGGGCTGTTCTTGTCGAGGCGGGCGGCGGGATTGACGACGTCGTTCGCGCCGATGACGAGGGCGACGTCGGTTCTCGGCATTTCCGGGTTGATGTCGTCCATCTCGACGAGGCGATCGTAGGGAATCTCCGCCTCGGCGAGCAGCACGTTCATGTGTCCGGGCATGCGGCCGGCGACGGGATGAATCGCGAATTTCACGTCAACGCCCCGCTTCGCGAGCTGTTCGTACAGGTCGTGGACGCGGTGCTGTGCCTGTGACACGGCCATGCCATAGCCCGGAACAATCACGACGCTCGACGCGTTTTCGAGCAGCTGCGCCGCGTCTTCTGCCGTCGCGCTCTTGGCCGTGCGCTGCTCGATCTGGCCACCGGTCGGCTTGCACCTGTCCGAACGCCCCGAACAGGACGTTCGTGAACGAGCGGTTCATCGCCTTGCACATCACGATCGAGAGGATGAGACCCGAAGCGCCGTCGAGGGCGCCCGCGGTGATCAGCAGCTTGTTCTCCATGACGAACCCCATCGCCACGGCTGCCAGGCCGGCATAGGAGTTGAGCAGGGAGATGACGGTCGGCATGTCCGCGCCGCCGATCGGCAGCACGAGCAGCACGCCGAACGCCAGCGCAAGAAGAATCAGAAGCGGGAATAAATACGTCCGCGACGGATCCATCATCAGCGCCGCGGCGATCAGCACCGCGGCGGCAAGCAGCATCAGGTTGATGACGTTCTGCCCGCGATACACAATCGGCCGCGTCGGAATCACTTCCTGCAGCTTCCCGGCGGCAATCAAGCTTCCCGTGCACGTGAGGTAGCCGAGTATCACTTCGACCGCGATGGCACCCATCCGGAAGGTCGTCAGCTGGTCGTGTTCGGCCCACAGGTAATATTTGGCGGTCCCGACGAGCCCCGCCGCGAGACCGCCGAACGCGTGGGACAGCGCAGTCCGCTGCGGGACGGCCGTCAGCGGAACCCACGACAGCGGCACGCCAGCCAGCGCGCCGAGCACCAGGGGGATGACAATCCAGCTGTAGCCGATGATGAGGGGATGGAGCAGCGTGCCGATGATGGCGAGCGCCATTCCGCCGACGCCGGCAAACACGCCGCGGCGCGCCGTCACCGGATCGCTCATCCACTTGAGCGAAAAAATGAACAGCGCCGTCGCGACGAGATAGACGAGCTGGATGAGCTGGTCGATCACCGCGGGCCGCCTCGGGCTGCGGCGGGGCCCTGCCCCGAGCCTGTCGAGGGTCCCGCTTCTTGAACATCTTCAGCATCCGATCGGTGATCAGAAAGCCGCTTACGATGTTGGTCGTCGATGCGAACACCGCGATGGCGCCCAGCACCGTGCTCAGTCCCGATTCCTGCTCGCCGGCGAGGAGGATCGCGCCGACCACCGCGATCGCCGAAATGGCGTTGGTCAGCGACATCAGCGGCGTATGGAGCAGACGGGACACGCGCCGGATCACGTCGAGGCCGATGAAGGTCGCGAGCATCAGGACGAACAGCCCGTCGATGAAATCAAACTGCATGGCGCGCAAATCTTACATCATAAGATTGACGCGTCGTGGCTGACGCCTCCCCCTCGCCGTTCCTCGCGCTGCAGCACCGGAACTTCCGTTTGCTGTGGACCGGGCAGCTGATTTCATTCACCGGATCGCACATGCAGACGGCCGCGATTCTGTGGCACGTCTCGCTGCTGGTACCGCCCGACCAGCGCCCGCTCGCGCTGGGGATGGTCGGGCTCGTCCGCTTGATGCCGATTGTGTTCTTCTCGATCGCGGGGGGCACGGTGGCGGATGCGTCGGATCGGCGGCGGGTGATGCTCTACACACAGTCGGCACTCGGTCTCACTGCGGCAGCGCTCGCCGTGCTGACGTTCCGCGGCGTCGATCATCCGTGGCCCATTTACAGCCTGGCCGCGATCGGCGCAGCCGCCGGAGCGTTCGACAGCCCCGCGCGACAGGCGCTCATTCCCTCGCTCGTCCCGCGCGATCACCTGCCCAACGCAATCAGCCTGAACGCCATCATGCTGCAGATCTCGTCGGTTGCCGGCCCGGCGATCGGAGGCCTGGTCATCGCGACGCTCGGCGTCGAGTGGGTCTATTTCATCAACGCGCTCACGTTCGGATGTGTGATCGGCGCGCTCCTCATGATGCGCGGCGTCCCGGTGCGAACGCCGGATCAGATCAGCGACATCAGCGTGCGCGCGGTGCGTGATGGCCTCGGGTTCGTGTTTTCGTCGCCGATCATCCGCTCGACGATGCTGCTCGACTTCTTCGCGACGTTTTTCTCGTCGGCCACCGCGCTGCTGCCGATATTCGCCCAGGACGTGCTTCAGGTTGGTGCCAAGGGATACGGATGGCTGTACGCCGCGCCGTCGGTCGGCGCGGTCCTGATGAGCGTAATCATGGTGCGATCTATCGAGAGAATTGAACGGAGAGGCGCGGTACTGATCTGGGCTGTCTGTGTATACGGCGCGGCCACGATCATCTTCGGCCTGTCGGGGTCGTTCTGGCTCACGTTCCTCTGTCTTGCAGTGACGGGAGCTGCCGATACCGTGAGCATGGTGCTGCGGAACGTGATTCGCCAGCTCGGCACGCCCGATCACCTCCGCGGCCGCATGATCGGCATCAACATGGTGTTCTTTCAGGGCGGGCCGCAGCTCGGCGAACTGGAAGCGGGGCTCGTCGCGCAATTGGCCGGGCCGCGCGCCTCGGTCGTGACCGGTGGAATCGGTTGCCTGATTGCCACCGCATGGATCGCCGCGCGCACGCCCGCATTGCGGCATTACCGGCGCAGTTTCATTGACGTCAACGAAGGAGCGCGACTACGATCGGTGGTTCGATGACACGGTACGAAGGTCTTCCACAGTTTCCCGAACGGATCCGCCGCCTCGACGAGCTCGCCGCCAACCTCTGGTGGAGTTGGCAGTACAGCCCTCGAAAGGTCTTCCGCGACCTCGACTATCAACTCTGGCGGACCACCGCGCACAACCCCGTCAAGATGTTGTGGCTGGTCACGCGCGAGCGGCTCGAGCACATGTCGCGCGACCCGGAGTTCCTGCACACCTACGACAGCGCGGTCGACGGGCTCGACGCCGCGTATGCGGCGAAGAACACCTGGATGGCGCGCCGGCTCCCGGACGTGCAGAACACGACGATTGCGTACTTCTCGGCGGAGTTCGCGATCCATCAGTCGCTGCCGATATATGCCGGCGGACTCGGCGCGCTGGCCGGCGATCATTGCAAGGAGTCGAGCGACCTCGGCATTCCCCTCGTCGGCGTCGGCTTCATGTACCCGCAGGGCTATTTTCACCAGACGGTCTCACCCGAAGGATGGCAGCTCGAAATCTACGAGCGGCTGAACTGGCCCGACGTCGCGATCGAACAGGCTCGCAAGCCGGACGGCTCGCCGTGTATCGTCGCGGTGCCGCTCGGCGACCGCGCCGTGCTCAGCAACGTGTGGAAAGTCGCCGTCGGCAGGGTCAGCTTGTACCTGCTCGACACCGGACTCGAGGAAAACGCGCCCCAGGATCGCGATCTCTCCGCTCGTCTTTACGGCGGCGATCGGGAAACGCGTCTGCAGCAGGAGATCATCCTCGGCATCGGCGGCGTGCGCGCGCTCCGCGCGCTGGGCATCGCGCCCGCAGTGTGGCATCTCAACGAAGGTCACGCCGCGTTCGTCGGACTGCAGCGTATCTACGAGTTCATCACCGACGGGATGAGCTTCGACGAGGCGCTGGCAGCCGTCCGCCGCGCGACGATTTTCACGACGCATACACCGGTCGCGGCGGGACATGACGCGTTCGCGTTCGATCGGGTGGAGCATCATCTTCAGGGCGCGTGGGGACCGATCACCGAACACCGCGGCCGTTTTCTGGCGCTCGGCGAATATCACGGGCAGTTCAACATGACCGCACTGGCGCTCCGCACCGCCGATTTCACCAACGGTGTAAGCCGGCTGCACGGCGAGGTGACGCGGCGTATGTGGGAGCCGCTGCTGCAGGAGCGCGAACGGAACGGCCAGCGCCCGCTCACCACGATTACCAATGGCGTGCACATGCCCACCTGGCTGTCGCAGGAGATGGCCCACCTGTTCGAGCGTCATCTCGGCGGCGACTGGCGCGACAACCAGGACAAGCCCGATTTCTGGGACGGCGTCCTCGAGATTCCAGACCAGGATCTCTGGAACGCGCGCAAGGCGCTCAAACGGTTCCTCTTCACGTTTATCCGCCAGCGCGCGCGCGACAGGTGGGCTCAGGAAAACGTCAGCGCCGCTGCCGTCGTCGCGGCCGGTCCTCTGCTCGATCCCGGCGCGCTCACGATCGGCTTCGCACGGCGCTTCACCGCCTACAAACGGCCGGAGCTGATCTTCCGCGACCCGGATCGGCTCATCCGCCTGCTGGCGTCTCCGCGACGCCACGTGCAGATCGTCTTCGCCGGCAAGGCCCATCCGGCGGACGACGCGGGAAAACATCATCTGCAGCAGATTTACCGTCACGCCATCGATCCGATTTACGGCGGCCGCATCGCATTCGTCGACGACTATGATCTGCACGTCGCGCACTTCCTCTCGCAAGGGTGCGACGTCTGGCTCAATACGCCGCGCAAGCCGCTCGAAGCGAGCGGCACCAGCGGCATGAAAGCCGGCGTCAACGGCGTGCCGCATCTCAGTATCGGCGACGGATGGTGGGCCGAAGGCTACAACGGCTCGAACGGCTGGGTCATTGACGGCGGAAAAGGAATGGAGGACCCTGACGCGCAGGATGCGGCTGACGCCGACTCGCTGTATCGGCTCCTCGAAGAACAGGTCGTGCCTACCTACTATCAGCGGGATCAGCACGGCATCCCGCACGCGTGGCTGCGCATCGTGAAGGAGTGCATCCGCACGGTCGCTCCGCACTTCTGTGCAACCCGGATGTTGAAGCAGTACGTCCAGGAGATGTATGCGCCGGCCGCGCATCAGGCGAAGGATTCAGGTGCCCCGCAAGTCCACCGTTAAAACGCGTTGCGCGCTCTGTGGCGCGAAAGAGATCTCGGAGCCTCGCGGCGACGAACGCTATTGCCGCGACTGCTGGGACAAGAAGATTGCGATCGAGGAGATCGTCGCGCGCGAGTTCGCCCTGAAGCGCTACATCCGGGCGCACAGCGCGGAGAAATACCTCATCTATCACTCCACCACGAAGCGTCCCTGCGGGCAGCTCATCGTCGTCGACGATGGGTACGATTTATTCCTCACCATCGTGCTCTACCCGAACTTCGGCTGGGACGAGCCGGCCTACCACCTCGAAGGGGACCCGGAGGGGCGGACTTTCGCGGAAATTCTCGTGGATGTCGTCGCAACCGAGGTGATCGAGCCCTGGGGCGGAGGGAAATGGCACCTCGAAATCATCCGGTCTATCAACCCGGAACCCGAGGACTGGAACGGGGAAATGTAAGGTATATAATGCGCGCAACGCCTACCAAGGAGTTCAAGATGCGTGTACGAAATGCACTAGCCATTGCGGCGACAGCCCTCCTGCTGGCTCCCGCGTCGATGTCGAGCCAGACCCAGACTCAGACCCAGTCCCAGTCTGTGCTCAAGAAAACCGCTCCCCCGCTGAAAGGCACGGCGGAGCTCGGGTTCATCCAGAGCGCGAAGCTGGAAGGCAACGACATCGTGACGACCTTCCAGGTCAAGAACATGTCCGCAACCAACGCCATCGTTGGCTTGCAGATCAGCGAGTTCTGGTACGACAAGGGAGGGAGCCCGGTGCAGGGCACTGGCGATCGCAAGCGCCTTCCGCGGCCTCTCGCGCCGCTCGACGTCGCGACCATCGTCCTGCGGTCGCCGAAGGTCACCGGTATGACGACACCCCAGTACAAGTTCGAGCACAACAACGGGACCGTTAAACCGGTGTCGATGAAGCAGGCGAAGCAGCTGAAGCCCGGACCGAATACCTAGCCAGTAGCCAGTAGCCAGTAGCAGCTGGTAGCTACAACTAGCTACCAGCTACTGGCTAGAAGCCTGCACCTGGAGGAATCTCACCGTGCCGGCGTGCTTTGCCACCGAAACAAGGTGGTAAGGCTCTGTGAGGATTTGCGCTGCCATCGTGCCTCTGGCGGGCTGTTTCTGGACGTACTCCACGATCAAGTCTTTGTCCTGCGTTCGCACGCCGACGATCTCCACTGCGTGACCGGCGCTCGGCTTGCTGCCGAGAAAAACTCCCACGACCATGTCGCGCGTGAAGTCGATCTCCGGCATCGTGTCGGCCGGGGCGTGCTCTTTCCAGAGCGCCTTCCACTCCGCGGCAGTGCGGACGGTCACCTGCCGCCCGATCTGCTGGCCGCTCGCGTCTCCCTTGGCGATATTGGTGAACGCGAGCGCCGGCACTTGAGCTGACATGGTTGCCATCGCAGAAACGAATGAACATCGCTGCGAATCTCATCTATTTCACCTCGAACTGGATCCGCTTCATTATCGGTTCGGCGCCGTTCAGCCGCGAGCTTGCCTCGACTTCGAGGACATAGAGCCCCGGTGTCCAGTTCTGAATGGGGATTCTGAAGCTGTAGCCGAACCCTCCCGGTGTGCCGTGCAGTTCTTCGGTCGATCGTTCCTCGGTCTTGTTGAACACCACGCGCCCATCGTCGGCTCTCACACGCGCTGTGGTGTCGACGCGGTGGACGGGAGTCGGACGGTTTGCGTAAACCTCCACCACGGCGGCGACCTCTGAATTGTTCGTAAATTCCCGCAGCGCCGATGGCGCGCCGGGCAGCAATCCGTTGAATGGATCGAAGCCAGGTTTCGGCGGCGAATACACCGCGCGGTCGGATGTCGCCGCTATCACGACGCCGCTCAACGCGAGCGGCGGCTTCGTAAAATCGGGGACGTCGAGATCGAGATGGACGCTCCCCTGCTTCAGCTTGCCGCTGTCCTGTGCGGCGACCCTGAGCTGGTACCGTCCCGGCGGCAGCGACAGGTGGCGCAGAAGACGCACGCCGTGCTCCGTGACGCGCGCGTGCGTCTCGGGCCGCAGGTTCAGATCGACGTCGGGCCGTTCGGCAAATATCGACTTGCCCTGCTTGTTGAATACGCCGACGTGCAGCGACAGCTTGTTGTTGAACGTGCCGGAGGCCTCAGTGAACGTCAGATCCTTCCCCAGGGTGTCGATGAGGACTTCGACGTCGGTCGTCTTCGCGGTGCCTTTTTTCGCGATCGCAGTGACACGAAGCTGAATGCCCGTTTTCGGCAACGGCGATGCCATGGTGCTGCCGAGCTCGGCGTTGAGGCTCTTCGACGGATCGAGCGGCTTGCCGGCTGCCGTGTTTTTCGGCGCGCGCCCGCGCGGCGCGGCGTAGCGCTTTCGATACGTGACCTGCGCGTCGGGGTGCCCCGCCACCCGCACGGTGATATTTCTCATCTTGCCATCGCGCCTGTCGTTGGTGGAGTAATAGCCCAGCACGTAATACGAGCTGTTCTCCTGGACGATGCGATCGAAAGCCTCGTCGAAATCGTTGCGGCCGACGAACGCGACGCCGCCTGTTTCTTCGGCGAGCTGGCGGAGGTTCGCCTGCGAGGTCTGTAACTCCTGCTCGAGCTGTCTCGGCCCAAGGCCATAAGCATCGACGGCCAGGCCGCCGATCTCGATGTTCTCCTGTGCCATGTTGGTGAGCCCGCGCGGATCGACCGGGTAAATCTGTACGTTGCTGCGCGATGCGGCCGAAATCGTGTCCCACGTTTCGGTCTGCACCATGTTGAAGTTCTCGAAATTGAAGATTGTCGGATCGCCGCCGGTGAAGATGTCGTACAGGTTGTAGTCAACGCCTTCGCTGATGTAGATGAGCGCCTTGCGCCGCCCCTGGATCGCCGACATCCACTCGACGATGCTTCGCAGGGAGTTCAGCGCCTGCCGCGCCTGAAATGTGCGCTCGGTAGCGAGGTCATCCGGTACGAAGCGGTTGGTCGCATCAACCGTGGTCGGATCTCCCGTATCGTCGACAGGCTGTCCCTTGCCGTCCATGGCGCGCGACATCTTTTCGTTGCGCAGCACCGCCGACGAGGGCAGCTTCTGACCGACGAAGTTGTCTATCGCTTCGAGCAGCAGGCGACGGTTCTGCGTAAAATCCTGCGACCCGCGCAGCAGGCCGCTCGTCACGACGACGGCCGCCTGGTCGTCGGGACCGAGCTTCTCGAGCACGAAACGGCGGGCGAGATTCTTGACGTTCTGCGAACGCAGCGGCGCGACGTGGTAGTCGTCCAGAACGACAAGATAGAGACGGCCGTCGAGCACCTGCTTGTTGACGGCGACGTCGGGCTCGATGGGCGGCGCGCCGGGATCCAGGTAGAGCGGCTTGCGCGGCCGCGTGTTCGGAATGTCCACCAGGCCGAACGCCTGAACTTTTTGCGGCTTGCCGTCCTCGAGAACCTGGAAATCTTCCTGCTTCAAACCGCGGACGAAATTGCCGTTCCTGTCGACGACGCGGACGTCCTGTTCGACGTAGTTCACCTCCACTTTGAAGGTGACTTCCGGCGTCGGGGGCGCGTCGGTTTGAGCAGACGGTTGCGCCGGCGTTTGCGCGGCCGCAAGCGCTGTCGCAAGCACGAGACCGAAACCGAGTACGTAGTGTCCGGCTTTAGCCGGACCGCAGTCCCTGGCTTTAGCCGGACTCCCCGTGGATTGCGTGGACATGGCCCTTCCTTTGTGTGCATTCATTATAAGCAAACCAACAGGACCGGCCGGGCGTCCAAGTACATGTAGCGGCTATACTCACCTGATACTCCGGCCCATGCCGGATCCATCACACAAATGCCGCTCGACATCGTCGCCGTACAGCAATCGCTGAAAGCCGAAGGCCTCGACGGGTGGCTTCTCTACGATTTCCACGGCTCGAATCCCATCGCTGCACGTCTGGTTGGAACAGCCGACGGGACAAAAATGACGACCCGTCGCTGGTTTTATCTTGTGCCCGCGACCGGCGAGCCGAGAGGGCTGGTGCACGCCATCGAGCGGCGGACGCTCGATGCGCTGCCCGGACAGAAAACAGTTTATGCGGGCCGTCAGCAGCTCGACGCGGGTTTGACGGACCTGCTGAAGGGGATGAAGAAGGTCGCGATGGAGTACTCGCACGAGTGCGCGATCCCCTACATTTCCCGCATCGACGCCGGCACCGTCGAGCTCGTGCGAGCGCGCGGCGTCGACGTCGCATCTTCGGGCGATCTCGTGCAGCGGTTCGAAGCGGTGTGGGACGCACACGCGCTGGCCACTCACCGTGACGCGTCCGACGCGCTGTATCGGATCAAAGATCGCGCATTCGAGATGATTGCGAAGCGCGTTCGTGACGGCGAAGCGATGACGGAGTTCGCGATTCAGCAGCAGATGGCCGGCTGGTTCGAGGAAGAACGGCTGGTGAGTGACTCGCCGCCCGTGGTCGCGGCCCAGGAAAATGCCGGCGATCCACATTACCTGCCGACAGCGCGCCGCACGCGGCAGGTTGGGGCGAACGAGCTGGTGCTGCTCGACTTGTGGGCGCGGAAAAAGGATGACCCGCTGGCGGTATTCGCCGATATTACCTGGGTAGGTTTTACGGGTACCGAGATACCCGGGGACATGGCGCGGGCGTTCGAGGCCATCAGCCAGGCCCGTGACGCCGCGGTGGCCCTGGTGCAGGATTCGGCCCGACAGCAGCGCGAATTGCGGGGCTGGGAGGTTGACCGCGCCGCGCGGGGGGTGCTCGAGCAGGCAGGATTCGGGGAACGGATTCTGCATCGTACCGGCCATAACCTCGGGCGCGACGTCCATGGAAATGGCGTGCATATGGACGATTACGAGACGCATGACGATCGCCGGCTCCTGCCAGGCACCGGGTTTACTATCGAACCTGGGCTGTATTTCGAAACGTTTGGCGTGCGTACGGAAATCAACGTGTATTACGGCGAGCGCGAGGCACCTGTCACGGGCCCTGCGCAGAAGCAGATCGTTCAACTGGCGTAATCTGTAGTGTGAGTACGTAGTGTCCGGCAGTGTGAGGACGTAGTGTCCGGCTTCAGCCGGACGCTAGTGGAGGTTAGGTTTATGTCTTGGTTTGGTTCAGCCTCAAAGAAAACGACGATCTTCTACGTCATCCTGGTCGCGATGGCGTCGCTGGTGGTCGGCATGGTCATCGCGTCGCGGCTCGACATGTCGCAGACGTCGTCGGCCCAGTCAATTGCGATTCCGGCGACCAACAGTGCCCCTCTTGCGGGGCCTGTCGATGCAACGACGTTCAAAACCATCGCGAAGGCTCAGTCACCAATGGTTGTCAGCATCCGCACGGAATCCCGTCAGCGGACGCAGGACCTGAGCGAATTTTTCGGCGGCGGCGGCGACGATTTGCTCGAGCGCTTCTTCGGTCCTGGCGCCGGCCAGTCGCCGAAGGGCCAGGGCCAGCAGCCGCCGCGCCGGCAGCAGCCGCGCCTGACTCAGGCCGCCGGTTCGGGCTTCATCATCACGAAAGATGGCTTCATCATCACGAACAACCACGTCGTCGAGGGGGCGTCGAAGATCGAAGTGCAGTTCTTCGATGACGAGGACAATTATTACGAGGCCAGGGTCGTTGGCCGGGACCCGCTGACCGACAGCGCGCTGCTTCAGCTCGTCGAAAAGCCCAACCGCGATCTGCCGGTGGCCAAGTTCGGCGACTCCAGCCAGATGGAGCCGGGCGACTGGGTCATGGCAATCGGCAATCCGTTCAACCTTGCTCATACCATCAGCGTCGGCGTCATCAGCGCGACCGGCCGGCCGTTCCCGATTGCGGAGCAGCGCAGCGCGAACGTGCTTCAGACGGACGCGGCGATCAATCCCGGCAACTCCGGCGGACCGCTGCTCAACCTTCGCGGCGAGGTCGTCGGAGTCAACACGGCGATTTACAGCAATGGCAGCATGGCGGGCGGCGCGGGCAACATCGGCATCGGATTCGCCGTGCCGATCAATACGATTCGCGACGTGCTGCCTGGGCTGCGCGCGGGCAAGATCACGCGCGGCAAGATCGGCGTATCGGTGCGGCCGGTGTCGCCGGATGAAGTGGAAGCGCTCAGCCTGAAAGATCGCAAAGGCGCCGTGGTAGCGCAGGTGCTGCCGGGCCCCGCTCAGAGCGCGGGAATCGAACCTGGCGATGTCATCGTCGAGTTCAACGGCAAGCCGGTGACGCGCAGCGACGACCTGCCGCAAATCGTCGCGGCGACGGCGCCGGGAACGACGGTGCCGGTCAAGGTGATTCGCGACGGCAAGGAGCGGACCTTCAACGTGAGCGTCGCGGAGCTCGACCTCTCGGCCGAACAGACCCGCCAGGCGGATGCCGGCGATACCGGCGGCGACACGGGCGGCGGCTTCGGGATTACGCTGAACAACATCACGCCGGAAGTCGCGCGGCAGTTCGAGCTGCCGGCGAACACGCGAGGGGCCGTGGTCACCGACATCGATCAGGAAAGCCCGGCTGCCCGCGTGCTGCAGCCCGGAGACGTGATCATGCAGGTGAACCGCAGGCCGGTCACTAACGCGTCGGAGGCCAGCGCGGCGCTCCGGGCGGTGCCGGCAGGTCGCGCGGTAGGCATGCTCATCAACCGCCGTGGCCAGGAACAGTTCGTGACAGTTCGCAAGCAGTAATGAGTGAGCTCGGCGAGCTGATCGCCGATCGCATCAGAGCGAGCGGTCCAATCAGCTTCGCCGAGTTCATGGAGCTCGCGCTCTACCATCCCGAGTTCGGTTACTACGCCCGCTCGCCCCTGAAAACGGGGCGCGCGGGCGATTTTTTTACCTCCGTCGATGTCGGGCCGATTTTTGGCGAGCTGCTGGCGAAACAGTTCGCCGAGATGTGGCGAGTTCTGAAAGCAGGGGTCGTCTTCGATCTCGTCGAGGCGGGCGCGGGGTCCGGACGTCTGGCCCGTGATGTGCTCGACGCGGCCAGGCGCATCGATCCTGAGTTCTACGCGTCGATCCACCTGTCGCTCGTGGAGCAGTCACCGGCCGCCCGCGCCGCCCAGGCCGATACGCTCGGCCCTCACGCTTCGTTACTCACCCTCAGCAGCGCGGCCGTGCCCGACTCGGTGGCGGGGGTGATTTTCGCCAACGAGCTGCTCGACGCGCTTCCCGTTCACGTTGCGGTCATGACGGAAAGCGGTTTGCGCGAAGCGTTCGTGGACCTGCGGTCCGCCGGCGCCGCCGGCGATCCTGAGTTCGTCGAGCGCCTGGGCGAGCTGTCCAATCCACGCATTACGGAATACCTCGCGCGCGCCGGCGCGGATTTGCACGTGGGCTCTCGCGCGGAAGTGAATCTTGCGGCCGAAGACTGGGTTGCGGCGGCGGCGAGCCGGCTTCGCAGAGGATTCCTCGTCCTCATTGATTACGGGCACGACGAAGACGTGCTCTACGGCGGTTCACACGCGACAGGCACGCTCACATCGTTCAAAAAGCACTCGCAGATTTCGGACGTGCTGCAGCAGCCAGGCGAGGCCGACATCACCGCGCATGTCGATCTCAGCGCCGTCACGCGAGCGGCCGAACACGCGGGGCTGGACGTTCTCGGCCGCCTCGATCAAACGTACTTTCTGCTGGGCCTCGGCATTGCCGGGCTCGAGGGACTGTCGTTCCAGCAGCGCCTCGCGATGAAGACGCTGCTGCTGCCCGGCGGACTTGGCAGCACGCACAAGGTGCTGCTCTTTGGAAAGGACGTAGGCAAGCCGGCGTTGAGCGGCCTCTCTTACCGCGTGCGACTGACGTGACGCTTCACGGCTACATCGGACTTCTGATTCTGGCGGCCTCCGAGGCAGGGATGCTCGCCCGCGTCGAGCCGTTCTGGACGTGGCACACGCCGATCGCGTGGACCGGTTACATCCTGATTCTCGACGGCATCATCGACAAGCGACGCGGAAACTCATGGCTCACGGCCCATCGCGGTGAGTTCGTGTTTCTCGCGCTCGTATCCATTCCGTTGTGGGTGATATTCGAGGGATACAACCTGCTGATCGAGAACTGGCACTACATCAATCTGCCGGAAAATCTCGTCGTCCGTTATTTCGGGTACGCCTGGGCTTTCGCCACGATCTCGCCGGGAATTTTTCTGACGGCGGAAGTCGTCGCCATTCTTCGCCCCTCGACTCGCGCTCGGGGCGCCCTGAGCAGCGTCGAAGGGCGCGGCTCCAGATCTTCGACTGTGGACTCTCGACCGTCGACTTTGGACTACGTTCTGGTCGGAGCGGGCGCGGCGATGCTTGTCTGGCCCCTCGTCCGTCCGTCGCCGTACCTTGCCGCCCCCGTATTCCTCGGATTCGTGTTCCTGCTCGACCCGTTGAACGCGCGCGCCGGGGACGAGTCATTGCTGCGCGATATCCGCAAGGGCGACTATTCGCGCCTGATCAACCTGCTGATCGCGGGCTTTATCTGCGGCGGGCTGTGGGAGTTCTGGAACTACTGGTCGCGGGCAAAGTGGATCTATACGGTGCCCATTTTCGGCGACATCAAAATCTTCGAAATGCCCGTCCTCGGCTATTTTGGCTTTCCGCCGTTCGCACTGGAATGTTTCGCCATGTATATTTTTGTCCGGCGCCTGTTTTGGCGTGGATCTCGGCGCCCAATAGGTGTATAGAATTGCCGGTTATGACCGCGATGCTCGAGCGTGAGATCAAGCTTCGGTTTCGCGATGCCGCCGAAGCGCGCGAGGCGATTCTGGCAGCCGGTGCGACGCCTCTGCGCGGCCGGCGTCTCCAGGAAGACTATCTGCTCGACTCGTCCGACGATCAGCTGCGGCGCCGCCGCTGCGTGCTGCGCGTCCGCCTCGAGTGCGGAAAAACGCTTCTCACCTTCAAAGGGCCGGTCCAGAACTCGCCGATGAAACTGCGCGAGGAGATGGAAACGGTCGTCGGCGACGGCCTGATGCTGCTGCACGTGCTCGAAGAGCTCGGATTCCGCGTCTGGTTCCGCTACGAGAAATTCCGCGAAGAGTTCGCGCACGAAGACGTCACGATCGCGATCGACGAAACGCCTGTCGGCATCTTCGTCGAAATCGAAGGCAGCGAGCACGGCATCCATCACATGGCCGCCGCCCTGGCGCGAAACCCCAACGACTTCGTCACCGACTCGTACCGCGGTCTCTACGTGAAGCACTGCGAGAGCAACGGACTGCCGCTCGCTGACATGTTGTTCGAGGAATCGTAACTGCCTCACGCCGCCCTCATCCTGACCGCCGGCCTCGGAACTCGACTCCGGCCGCTTTCATACGTTCGCGCAAAGCCGGCAGTTCCCGTCGCAGGCGTGCCGCTCGTTCACCGCATCCTGAAGTACGCAGCGGGCTACGGCATTCGCGAATTCGTCCTCAACCTGCACTACCTTCCCGAAACGATCACCGCCGTAGTTGGAGACGGCAGCGAGTTTGGCGTCCGCGTCCGGTATTCATTTGAATCGCCCGTTCTGGGATCCGCCGGCGGACCACGAAAGGCGCTGTCCGTCCTGCCCGACGAAGCGTTTTTCATCATCAACGGCGACACGCTTGACCGACGTCGACCTGCACACGCTCGCAAAAAACCATCGGGACACCGGCGCGCTCGTGACCATCGCTGTCACTCCGAACCAGTGGCCGGACCGATATGGCGGACTGGTTGTCGATGCGGAAGGACGATTCCACAGCGCCGTCCCGAAAGGCTCCCACGTGCGGTCGTATCACGTCGTCGGCGTGCAGATGGCGCACCCGTCGGCGTTCGAGCGGCTGCCGCTGAATCAACCCGCCGAGAGCATCGCCGGCCTTTACAGAGAGCTGGTCGCGGAAAACCGGGGCCATGTGCGCGCATTCCTGTGCGCGCAGCCGCCCGCGTTCTGGGATGTCGGCACTCCTCGTGACTACCTCGAGGCGTGTCTGTCGATCGGAAGAGCCGAAGGTGATTTGTCGCAGGTTGGCAGGCGTTCGATTGTCGACCGGACCGCCCATCTGAGCGACACCGTCGTATGGGACGACGTGGCGATCGGCAAGGAGGCGAGGCTCGAGCGATGCATCGTCGCCGACGGCGTGCAAATTCCATCTGGAGTCGCGTTCCGGAATTGCGTCATCATTCAGAGGGGTGGACAGATCGTAACCGCCGACATCACCTGAGCCGCGAGCACACATGGAAAGACGATCCCCGACGCAGCAGCACACACGAGATCGCATCGACGAGTGCCTTCACCGATCCAGGCTGGCGGGTCCAGCCGTGCGCGTCGTCCCGCTGACGGGCGACGCGTCAACGCGCCAGTACTTCCGCATTCTCCGCCCGGATAACCCGTCGGTCGTGCTGGCCGTTTACGACGCGCCGTTTACATTCACCGATCTGCCCTTCGTGAATGTCTGCCAGCTGTTCACCAGTATTCCCCTGCCGATTCCAGCCATCGCCGGGCACGCCGACGATCTCGGGATCCTGATTCTGGAAGATCTCGGCGACGTGACCCTCCAGGCGCACCTCGGCGTGACGCAGCCGCGCGAACACGACGCGCTGTATAAGCAGGCGGTGGAGCTGGTGTTCAGGATGCAGGTCAGAGGGGCGGAGCTGCGGTCACCGGACTTCATCCCTTATCAAATCGCCTTCGATCGCGACAAGCTGATGTGGGAGCTGAACTTCTTCACGAAACACTTTCTCGAAGCGTACAGAGGCGTGTCGCTCTCCGCCGCAGTCCGCACGGCTCTCGATCAGGAATTTGTCGTCATTGCTGACGAGCTTGCCGGCGAGCCACGTGTTTTGTGTCATCGCGATTATCACAGCCGGAATCTGATGCTGCACGACAGGCGGCTGTACATCATCGATTTTCAAGATGCGCGAATGGGGCCGGACACGTACGATCTGGCGTCACTCTTGCGCGATTCGTATGTGGACTTTACGGAAGAGCGCGTCGACGAGCTCATTCGCGGCTTCCTGAGGCTCGGCGGGCCGTCGCAAGCGACACCCGATGCATATGCCGAGTACCGGCGGCGCTTCGATCTGATGTCGGTGCAGCGGAATCTGAAGGCATTGGGGACCTTCGGCCACCAGACCACCTCTCGAAACAACCCGGTCTACATTCAGTACACTCCTCGAACGCTCAGCTACGTGCGCGCGAACCTGGAACGATATCCGCGATTTGCCCGGCTGAGAGAATTGCTGGGGTCGGTCTTATGAAACGCTTCGGTGTCTCGACCCATCTCTATCACGAGCAGCGGCTCGAGCGGCAGCACCTGACAGAGATCGCGGAGCACGGGTTCGACGCCGTCGAAGTCTTCGCGACCCGAAGCCACTTCGACTACCACGACGAAGAAGCGATACGAACATTGAAAGACTGGTTGGCCGAAACCCATCTCGAGCTGCACTCCGTACACGCGCCGATTACCGATGTCTTCGCGGACGGGCGGGCCCGCCGCATGTTTTCGACGGCCACTCGTGACACCGACGCGCGGAAAGCCGCGTTGCACGAAACGGCGGCCGCTCTCGAAATCGCGAAGACCATTCCTTTCAAGTTCCTCGTCGTCCATCTGGGCGTGCCGGTGGCGCAACAGCCCGACAGCCCGGCGGTGTCCAGGGACGACAACTTTCGCGACGCGGCAATCCGCAGCATCGAAGAAATTCACCGGATGGCCGAACCGCTCCACGTAACGGTCGCGCTCGAAGTCATGGGCAACCCGCTTTCGACAGCGCCTGCCCTGGTCGACATCCTGGAGCGCACGTTCGACGGCGCGGATCTCGGCATCTGCATGGACGTCGGGCACGCGCACATGCTCGGGGACGCGGCCGAAGCCATCGAAATGACGTCCGAATATCTGGTGACGACGCACGTGCACGACAACCGCCGGCAGTCCGACGACCACCTCGTCCCTTTCCAGGGAAATCTGAACTGGGCCGGCGCGATGATGGCCTTCGAGAAGATCGGCTACGATGGAGTGTTGATGTACGAGGTGAAGAACGCGCAGTCACCTCACGCCGTGCTCGCAAAGGCCGTCAATGCCCGCACCCGGCTCGAAGCGCTGATGATGGACGACTGGAACGACCTGGCCGGGCACGCCGGCCCGGCAGCAGACGAATGATTGCCTACATAGATCAAATCGCCAGGCACGAAGGGCAGAAGGTGACCGTCCGGGGCTGGCTTCACAACCGGCGCTCGAGCGGCAAGATCCACTTCCTCTCGGTGCGCGACGGCAGCGGCTTCATCCAGGCCATCGTGTCGAAGGCCGCGGTCGGCGACGAGAAGTTCAAGCAGGCCGATCACCTGGCTCAAGAGACCGCGCTCGTCGTGCATGGCATGGTGCGCGCCGATAGCCGCGCGCCGGGCGGTTACGAGCTCGACGTCTCGGATTTCGAGATCATCTCGCCCTCTGTGGACTATCCGATCACGCCCAAGGAACACGGCGTTGACTACCTCCTCGATCGCCGGCATCTCTGGATTCGTTCGGAGCGGCAGCAGTCGATTCTGCGCGTGCGGCACGAGGTGATCAGCGCCGTCCGCGACTTCTTCAACGATCAGGGGTTCATCCTCGCGGACACGCCGATTTTCACGCCCGCCGCGTGCGAAGGCACGACAACGCTGTTCCCCGTCGACTATTTCGAGGATCAGAAGGTTTTCCTCACGCAGAGCGGACAGCTGTATGCCGAAGCCAACGCCATGGCGCTTGGCCGCGTCTACAACTTCGGCCCCGTGTTCCGCGCCGAGAAATCAAAGACGCGGCGCCACCTCACCGAGTTCTGGATGGTGGAGCCCGAAATGGCCTACGCGACGCTGGACGACGTCATCGACCTGGCCGAAGGTCTGGTTGTAGCGGTTGTCTCGCGGGTGCTGGACAAGCGCCGGCGCGAGCTGCAGGTGCTCGAGCGCGACGTCTCGAAGCTCGAAAACGTGAAGGCGCCCTTCCCGCGCATCTCGTACGACGAAGCTGTCGCGATTCTGCACGAGAAGGGTCAGCCGTTCGAGTGGGGCGGCGACCTCGGCGGGACGGACGAGACGATCCTGTCCCAGCATTTCGATCGGCCGGTCGCCATCCATCGCTATCCCGCGACGGTGAAGCCGTTCTACATGGAGCCCGACCCTCAGCGCCCAGAACTGGCGCTGTGCGTCGACATGCTCGCGCCCGAAGGGATCGGAGAAATCATCGGCGGCAGCCAGAGGCTCGCCGACTACAACCTGCTCGTCCAGCGGATCAAAGAACACGACCTGCCGCAGGAAGCGTTCGAGTGGTATCTGGACTTGCGGCGGTTCGGCTCGGTGCCCCATGCGGGCTTCGGAATGGGCATCGAGCGCGTCGTCGGCTGGATCTGCGGCCTCGAACACGTGCGCGAAGCCGCCCCGTTCCCGCGAATGATGTATCGCGTCACGCCCTAGGTGAACTTTGAAACGAGATCTTAGATTTTAGATTATGAAAATCGGCTTCGTCTCGCTCGGCTGTCCCAAGAACCTCGTCGATTCCGAAGTGATGATGGGCTTGTCACAGGAGGGCGGACATACGCTCACCTCCAATCCCGCTGAGGCCGACGTGCTGGTCGTCAATACGTGCGCGTTCATCGATTCGGCGAAAGAGGAATCGGTGAACACGATTCTCGAGCTCGCAGAATTGAAGAGAACCGGCTCGTGCACGCGGCTCGTCGTCACTGGATGTCTCGGCGAGCGTTATCGCGACGAGCTCAAAGCGCAGATTCCGGAAATCGACGCGGTGCTCGGAACCGGTGAGGTTCCAGAAATCGTAGGGGCGATCGAGGGCGTCGCGAAGATCCGGAAGATCCCGCTGACGCTCGTGCCCTCCCAATCACCAATCGCCAATCCCCAATCCGCAATCCCCACTCAATCCCTTCCAACTTATCTGTACGACGCCGAACCTCGCGTCTTCGCGACGCCGCGACATTTCGCCTATATCAAGGTCGCCGAAGGCTGCGATTACAAATGTTCGTTCTGCATCATCCCGACGCTGCGTGGCCATTACCGCAGCCGCCCGGTCGAGACGATCGTGCGTGAAGCCCGGTCGCTGGCCGAGCGCGGTGTTCGCGAGGTAATCCTGATCTCCCAGGACACGACCTTTTACGGCCGCGACAGAGGCGAAGGCGCGGCGCTGCCCCGGTTGCTCCGCGAGCTCAATGAGATCGAGGGCATCGACTGGATCCGCCTGCTCTACCTTTATCCGACCACGATCACGGACGACATCCTCGACGCCATGGCCGAGTGCGAGAAGGTCGTGAAATACATCGACCTCCCCCTCCAGCACGCGGCTGACGACGTGTTGCGGCGGATGAAGCGCCCTGGGACTGGCGCGGGATATCGGAAGCTGCTCGCGCGGATCCGCGAGCGTGTTCCCGGCGTCACATTGAGGACAACCTTTATCGTGGGATTTCCCGGCGAGACCGACCAGGAGTTCGCCGCCCTGCGTGATTTCGTGCGGGAAGTCCGGTTCGACCACATGGGCGTTTTCACTTACTCGCATGAGGAAGGGACGACCGCACACGACCTCGCCGACGACGTGCCGGCGCGCGTCAAGCAGAAGCGGCGGAATGCCCTCATGGCCGAGCAGAAGCGTATCGTCGGCCGCGCCCAGCGGCGCCGCGTCGGCGCCCAGGTTGAGGTGATGGTGGACGGGCCGTCGCCGGAGCACGAGCTGGTGTGGCGCGGGCGCCTCACCGGGCAGGCTCCGGAGATCGATCCGGTCGTGTATTTCACCGACACCGACGTCGAATCGCTCCGGCCCGGCGCTGTTTTCCCGGCGGAAATCGTGGGGTCCCGCGAGTACGATTTGGTCGTGCGGCCCTTGTGATAAACTTTCAGGTTCGTAAGAGCCTGCAAGACCTGAAGTGGGCCGGTGCCCACTTTTTGCTTTTGAGGGTGGTTTTACGCAGCTCATTGACAGAATTCGCGCCGTCGCCGAGCGGGTGGCCCGCTCCTATAACCTGGAGATTTTCGACGTCCAGTTCCGGCGCGAGTCCGGGGGCTGGATGCTGCGGATTTTCGTCGATGTGCCGTTCGCCGATGCCGACGCCGCGCTGAAAGACGAAGAGGCGCGCCGCGCACGCGCGGATGCGTCGCCGACCATTCAGGATTTGGAGCAGATCAGCCGGGAGATCAGCGCGATTCTGGACGTCGAAGAGACCGTCGATCAGAGTTACACGCTCGAGGTTTCCTCGCCGGGACTCGACCGGCCGCTACGCAGCGCCGCCGATTACCGGCGCTTTACCGGGCGGCTGGCCAAGATCGTCGTGTCGCGGCCGGTCGATCGCCAGACGCACTTCGAAGGGCGGCTGGGCGGGTTCGAGAACGACTCGATCGTGATTGAAACGACCCCCGGGAAACGGCAGCTGATTCCCTTCGCGCTGGTGACTCGCGCCCGGCTCGAGGTCGAGTTCTAGGGTGTAGGACCTGAGCGGGGCGGGGGTCCCCGCGACAAGAGGACGAAAAAACGCATGAATCCGTTGATGCAGACGATCGAGGCGCTCGCCAAGGAAAAGGGCATCGAAGCCGATGTCGTCATTGGCGCTATCGAGGACGCCGTCCTCACCGCTTCGCGGAAGTATTACAAGACGAACGAAAACCTGAAGACGCGGTTCAATCAGGAGACCGGCCAGGTCGATCTCTTCGCAGTCAAGCAGATCGTGCTCGACGTGCAGAATCCCGCCACCGAGATTTCTCTCGAGGAAGCGCAGCAGCTGTACGGCGACGAAGCCGAAGTGGACATGGAGATCGAGTTTCCCAAGCCCACCGAAGTGCTCGGGCGCATTGCCGCGCAGACGGCAAAGCAGGTGATCTTCCAGAAAGTCCGCGAGGCCGAGCGCGAAAACATCTTCGGCGAATACAGCCAGCGCATCGGTGAAGTGGTGAACGCCACGGTCAAGCGCTTCGAGAACGGCGATATGGTCGTCGAGCTCGGCCGCATCGAGGCCAGCCTGCCGCGCAAGGAACAGTCGCGCGCGGAAAGCTACGCTCCCGGCGAGCGGTTGCGGGCGGTGATCAAAGGGGTGAACCGCAGCACGAAGGGGCCGCAGATTGTCCTCTCGCGGACCGACCCGGCGCTCCTCGTCAAGCTGTTCGAGCAGGAAGTGCCGGAAATTTACGACGGCACGGTCCTGATCCGCGGCGCGGTCCGCGAAGCTGGCGACCGCGCCAAGGTCGCGGTGTTTTCACGCGAACGCGACGTCGACCCGGTGGGCGCCTGCGTCGGCATGAAGGGGACGCGCGTGCAGGCGATCATCCGCGAGCTCCGCGGCGAGAAGATCGACATCGTGGAGTGGTCGGACGATCCGATTTCGCTCGTCACCAACGCCCTGAGCCCCGCGAAGGTGCAGCGCGTCTCGATCGTCGACGACAAGGAGCGCGTGGTCGAAGTCGTCGTCGAAGACAAGCAGCTGTCGCTGGCGATTGGCAAAAAGGGTCAGAACGTGCGGCTGGCTGCCAAGCTCACCGGCTGGCGGATCGACATCAAGAGCGAAGAAGAAAAGCGGCGCGAGGTCGAGGCGCAGCTCGAGGGCTTCGTGCCCGACTCGAGCGCATCCGAGGAAACCGCATCCGAGGAAATCGCGCCCGACGAAACCGCGTCCGACGCCGCAGCAGCGGCCGAGACCGACGCCGTACCGTCGTTTTCCATTCCCGGGGTTGGAGACAAGACGCTGAAGCGACTGATTTCGGCCGGCTTCGACACCGCCGAGAAGATCGCCCTGGCCGGAGTCGACGCGCTGTCCGAAGTGCAAGGCATCGGCGCCAAGACGGCGGAGCGTATCCTCGCGGCGGCACGCGGCGAGACGGCCGCAACCGAAGAAGACAAGCCGCCGGCAACCGACGAAGAAAAAATGCAGTAGGAGAAATATTTGGCCACAGTTCGTATTTACAGGGTCGCGGAGCTCCTCAACACCAGCAGCCAGGAAGTGCTCGCGCTATTGAAACGCGCGCATGGTATCGAGCTGAAGAGCGCGTCGAGCACCATCGAGGAAGTCGTCGCGCGACAGTTCGTGGAGCGTCTCGCGCGCGAGCGCAACATCACGCTGCCTGGCGGCGACATGTTCGCCGAGGGGCCGGCCTTGAAGCCCGGCCTCAAGAAGCCATCGGCCAGCGGCAAGAAGCCCGAGCCCGCAAAACCGGCTGCCCCGACGCTTGCGCCCCCGCGACTTGTCAAGACCGCGAAGCCGGCCGTCCCGAGTGCCGCGCCCGCAGAGGCAGCGACATCCGCCGAGCCGTCGTACGTCGAAGAGCCGCCGGCTGAGCCGGTCGAGGAAGAGCCGATTGAAACGCAGGACACATTGCCCGTAGCCGTCGCCGAAACCCCTGAGCCCGCAGATGTCGAGCCAGAGCCCGCGCTGGTTCCCGCGGAACAGCCGGCTGCAGCGCCTCCTGTCGCGGCGGCTCCCGCCGCGCCGTCCAGACCAGCGCCGATGCCGGGACGCATGGTACCGCCGAGCATCAGACTCCGAATCGAAGAGCCGAACGCACCGGGCACGTCCGCTGTTCCGGCAATGCCGACGCGTCCGGCGACGCCGCGCCTGCGTCCCTCGGACAAAGTCGTGCCGCCGCGCCCGACTGCCCCGCTTCCGCCTGCAACGGGCAACCTCGCCCGTCCTGGCGGGCCTGGCGGCGGCCCCGGTGGAATATCGACCCGACCTGCGCCCCAGCGCCCGTCATATCCGCCGCCCATGCGCCCGAACATGACGCCCGGTGGCCCACGGCCGCTGCCGACGCCTCCGGTACGCCCACCCCAGGGGCCCCAGGGCATGCGTCCATCAGGCGGCGTTGGCCAGCAAAGGCCGGCTCCTCCCCGGTTCATTCCTCCGCCGATGCGTCCTCAAGGACAGCGGCGTCCAGACATGGACCAGCGGCGCGACCAGCGCCCGATGCAGTCGCAGCCGGCGGCGCCGCCGCCAGTCACCCGCACGATTACGTTCGTGGAAGGGATGACGGTCAAGGACCTCGCCGACAAGCTGGAGCAGCGCGTGAAGGACGTGCTGAAAAAGCTGCTCGACAAGCGGCTGATGATGACGATCAACAGCACGGTCGACACCGAAACAGCGTCGATGATCGCGCGCGAGTTCGGCGCCGAGGTGCAGCTCCGCACGTTCGAGCAGGACATGCTCGAGGTCGAAGCCGAAGACGTCAAGGCCGAAGACACGATCGCCCGGGCGCCCGTCGTCACGGTCATGGGGCACGTCGACCATGGCAAGACGACGCTGCTCGACGCCATCCGTACGGCGCGCGTCGCCGAACGCGAGGCCGGAGGAATCACGCAGCACATCGGCGCGTACCATGTGACGACCGGAAACGGCCGCAACATCGTCTTCCTCGATACGCCGGGCCATGAAGCGTTCACGCTGATGCGCGCGCGCGGCGCGAAGGTCACCGACGTGGTGGTCCTTGTCGTCGCCGCCGACGACGGCGTGATGCCGCAGACGCGCGAGGCCATCGATCACGCCAAGGCGGCGAACGTGCCGATCATCGTGGCGATCAACAAAATGGACAAGCCGGGCTCCGACTCGGAACGCGTCAAGCGCGAGTTGTCGGACCTGAACCTCGTGCCGGAAGACTGGGGCGGGCAGACCGTCATGGTCCCGGTGTCGGCGAAGAAGAAGACGGGGCTCGATACGCTGCTCGAGATGATTCTGCTCGTCAGCGACATCGGCGAGTACAAGGCCAACCCCAAGCGGAACGCGTCGGGCACGGTGCTCGAATCGAAGCTCGATCGCGGGCGCGGTCCCGTCGCGACGATCCTGGTCCAGGACGGCACGCTGCGAGTGGGCGATACGTTCATCGCTGGCCCCATCGTGGGCCGCGTGCGCGCGCTGATCGACGATCGCGGGAAGCCCATCAAGCAGGCGCCTCCCTCGACCCCGGTCGAAGTCCTGGGTCTCACGGGCCTGCCGCAGCCGGGCGACGCCTTCCAGGCGCTCGCGGATGCGGCGAAGGCACGCCAGATCGCCACCTACCGCCAGGGCATGGCGAAGGAGAAGGCGCTCGGCGCCAAAGGCAGCCGCCTCACCCTCGAGTCGCTGCAGCAGCAGATCGCCGAGGGCGGGATGAAAGACCTGCCGATCGTCATCAAGTCCGACGTGCAGGGCTCGGCCGAAGTGCTGGCCGATACGCTGTCGAAGCTGAGTGACGAGCGCGTGCGGATCAAGATCATCCATTCGGGCGTCGGGGCGATCAACGAATCCGACGTGCTTCTCGCCTCGGCGTCGAACGCCGTGATTATCGGATTCAACGTGCGGCCCGACCGCAACGCGGAGCAGCTTGCCGAGCGTGAAGAGGTCGACATCCGTCATCACACGGTCATCTACAACGTGACCGACGAGATGAAGAAGGCGATGACGGGCCTGCTGGAGCCGACGCTCAAGGAAGTGCGCCTGGGCGCCGCGGAAGTGCGGAATATCTTCAAAGTGCCCAAGTCCGGCACGATTGCCGGCTGTTACGTGGTCGACGGCCGCATCACGCGATCTGGCGAGACGAAGGCTCGTCTGGTCCGTGGCGGAACAGTCGTGCACGAAGGCAAGATCGGATCGCTCCGCCGCTTCAAGGATGACGTGAGCGAAGTGAAGGCCGGGTTCGAGTGTGGTATCGCGTTCGACAAGTACAACGACGTCAAGGTGGGCGACACGATCGAGGTGTTCACGGTCGAGCGCGTTGCTGTCTCTGCCTAGATGAATGTGGTCATCGGCCACCTCTCACTCGAGCTGCACATTCCCGGCGCACGTTCGCTCAAAGAGAAGCGGATGGTGCTCCGGAGCGTCAAGGATCGCATCAGGAAGTTCAACGTCGCCGTTGCGGAGGTCGAATACAACGACCTCTGGCAGCGGGCCGGACTGAGCGTCGTCACCGTTTCCAACGACGAAAAACACGCCGATCGCGAGCTGGCCGCCGTCGTCAACGAAGTCGAACGGCACGAGCCGGGAGTCATCGCTCGTACTGAAGTGGAGTTTCTCGGATGAATCGCGTCATATCTAGAGATCTAAGGATCTATAGATCTGAGATCTCTAGATCTCTAGATCTATAGTTGAGCGAGTATGGGCCAAGGCTCCAGACCGGAACGCGTCGCCGACCAGATTCGCGCCGAGGTGACCACGATGATCGCGCGGGAGCTCCACGATCCCGGGGTCGGCTTCGTCACGGTCACGCGCGTGGAAGTGACCTCCGATCTACAGCACGCGCGGGTCTATTACACGAGCCTCGGTGATGCCACCGCGCGAACGAACACCGCGCGCGCGCTCGAACGCGCTGCCGGGTTCATGCGCCGTCAGATCGGACAGCGTCTGCGGCTTCGGCACACGCCCGAGATACGCTTCGAGTTCGACCAAAGCATCGGCCATCAGGATCGGGTCGAGCAACTGCTCAAGGAAATCGCGGACGAGCAGGCCGAGGCGAGCGACGTGACGGACACTGATGAGCGTTAAGCCCCTGGCTGAGATCATTGCGGCGATCGCCGGGCGCCAACGCTTCGTGATGACGTCTCACTCCCGCCCCGACGGCGACGCGATTGGGTCGCAGCTGGCCATGGCGTACGCGCTGCGCGCGCTCGGCAAGGACGTCCAGCTCGTCAACAGCGACCCGGCGCCGCCGCAGTTTCAGGTTTTTCCAGGCGTTCGCGAGATTCAACTCTCCCCCACGGTTCACGGCCAGTTCGACGCGGCCATCGTGATGGAGTGCGGCGACCTGTCGCGGACCGGGGTCGAGGGCTTCGACAAGTACTTCGTGATCAACATCGATCACCATCCTGGCAACACGCAGTACGGCGAAATCAACTGGTTCGATGAAACCGCCGCCGCGTGCGGCGAAATGGTGTTCGAGGTGATCGACGCGCTCGGCGTGGCGCTGACGCCGGAAATCGCGACGCACATCTACATCACCATCCTGACGGACACCGGTGGGTTTCACTTTTCTCACATCTCGCCGCGCACTTTCGAGATTTGCCGGCGCTGCACCGAAGCCGGAGCCGAGCCGCAGGCGATCGCGCGCGCGATCTACGACAGCAGCACGATGGGGCGTCTCAGGCTGATGGGCGCGGTCCTGCACGGCCTCGAGTTCGAAGGCGACGGACGCGCGGCGCTTGCCACGCTGACGCTGGACATGCTCTCGCGGACAGGCGCCACCCATGAAGACTCGGATGGACTGATCAACGTTCCGCTCACGGTCAAGGAAATCCAGGCGGCCGCATTCTTCAAGGAGATTGCGCCCGACAGCTTTCGCATCAGCCTCCGCTCGAAAGGCGACGTCGACGTCAACCGAGTCGCCAGCGTATTCGGCGGCGGCGGCCACAAGAATGCCGCCGGCTGCACGATCAACGGCGCGTATAGCGATGTCCGCAAGCAACTCCTCGCTGAACTCAAACGCTCGCTTGTCTGAGCCACTTTTCGCCGATGGCGTAATCGTCATCGACAAGCCGGCGGGGCCGACGTCGCACGACATCGTCGCCGTCATGCGGCGGTCGGTTCGGCGATCGTCGATCGTCCATCGTCCATCGTCAACGAAGATCGGACACACCGGCACGCTCGATCCGCTGGCGTCCGGCGTGCTGCCGCTCGTCATCGGCAAAGCGACTCGTCTCGCGCAATTTCTGTCGTCTGCCGAGAAGGAATACGAGGCTGACATCGAGCTCGGCGTCAGCACGACGACGCAGGATCGCGGGGGCGAAAAAGTCGAGCGTGCCCACGCGCGCGCCGTGTCCGAACTCACCGCTGCCATGATCGACGATGCGGTTGCCGGATTCCGCGGCACGTACCTTCAGCAGCCTCCGGTGTATTCAGCGAAGAAGATTGACGGCGATCGCGCCTACGATCTCGCGCGGAAGAACGCGCCCGTCCGGCTGAAGCCGGTAAAAGTCACGGCGGCCGCGCTCGAGGTGATCGATTGGCACGGCAGCAGGCTTCGTCTTCGACTCGTGTGTTCGGCCGGCTATTACGTGCGCGCCCTGGCGGATGCGCTGGGCGAAGCGCTCGGCACCGGCGGGCATCTGGCCGGCCTGGTCAGGACGCGCAGCGGCGAATTCACCATGGCTCAGGCGGTCGGCCTGGACGTCCTGGACCGCGAGCCGGAACGGGCGGCGGCAAAAGTGATCCCGTTGGCCGCGCTGCTGCCCGGCCTGCCCGCGATCACGCTCACGGCGGAGGGCGCTTCGCTGGCCGCGCGCGGCGGCTTTGTCGGGCCCGCGCATGTGAGCAGCACCGAAACCCTCGCCGCCCTTCCGAAAACGGGGCGCGTGAGGCTGTTTCACCCCGATGGCCATCTGGTTGCCATCGCCGAGCCCCGCGCCGGGGGCGTTTCAGGGCTTTTGCATCCAGGTGTGGTACTGGAATAAAATTAACTGTTTGGGACTAGCACATTGCGGCGGACCGGGGCACACACGTCCGGCTTGTAGCCGGTCGCGTGCCGCTGGGCCGTTCGCGGAGGTAAGCGCTCGTGGCATTGAATAAAGACAAGAAGACCCAGCTCATCAGCTCGTACCGCACGCACGACACCGACACCGGCTCTCCTGAAGTTCAGGTTGCCATCCTCAGCGAACGCATCGGATACCTCACCGAGCACTTCAAGACGCACGCGAAAGATCATCACTCGCGCCGCGGACTCCTCAAGCTCGTCGGCCAACGCCGCCGCTTGCTGGACTATCTGAAGGGCAAAGATTCCGAACGTTATGCCGAGCTGATTCGCCGCTTGGGCATCCGCAAGTAGCAATTATCGTCCGGCTGCTTGCCGGACGCCGCGGCGGACATACGCACTACCGAGGCACACATGTTCAGACAAGAAATTCAGATCAACGGCGCCACCCTTTCATTCGAAACCGGGAAATACGCCAAACAAGCGGACGGCGCGGTCGTGGTCCGCATGGGCGACTCGGTGGTGCTGGTGACAGCCTGCGCCGCCGGCACGCCCCGTGAAGGCATCGACTTTCTGCCGCTGACTGTCGATTACAAGGAATACACCTATGCGTCCGGGCGGATACCCGGCGGATTCTTCAAACGCGAGGGCAAACCTTCCGAGAAGGAAGTGCTCACGAGCCGCATGATCGATCGGCCGATCCGGCCGCTGTTCCCGTCGGGCTGGCGGCACGAGACGCAGATCATCGCGCTGGTGCTGTCCGCTGACGCGAACTACGACCCTGACGTGCTGGCCATCACCGGCGCTTCAGCCGCACTCGCCATCTCCTCGATTCCGTTCCAGAAGACCATCGCCGGCGTGCGCGTCGGCAAGGTCGACGGCCAATACGTCATCAATCCGACCTACGAACAGCGGAAGAAGAGCTCGCTCGATCTCATCCTCGCCGGAAGCAAGGACGCGATCGTCATGGTCGAGGCCGGCGCGAAGGAAATCACCGAAGAAGAGGTCGTGCAGGCGCTCGAGGCTGGACACGAGGCCGTCAAGCGCATCGTCGACACGATTGACGCGATGGCGAAGCAGGCCGGCAAGCCGAAACGCGAGGTACAGAAAAAGGAAGTCGATCGCGCGTTCTATCGCGAGGTCGAAGAGAAGGTCCTCGTCCCGCTCAGCGAGGCGATGCGCGTGCGCAAGAAGATCGAGAGCTACAGCACGGTCGATCAGGTGCTCGAGGACCTGATCGCGGACATCCCCGAAGGCGAAGTGCAGCGGAAGGTCGAAGCCAAGAGCATCTTCAAGGAACTGAAGGAGAAAGTCCTTCGCGACGAGGTGCTCGAGAAGCGCGTGCGACTCGACGGACGCAAGTTCGACGAGATCCGGCCCATCTGGTCGGAGGTCGGCCTGCTGCCGCGTGTCCACGGCTCCGCGGTCTTCACCCGTGGCGAAACTCAGGCGCTCGTGACCGTGACGCTCGGGACGTCGGACGACCAGCAGAAAATCGAGACCGTCGAGGGCGAGGTATACCGCCGGTTCATGCTGCATTACAACTTCCCGCCGTTTTCGGTCGGCGAAGTGCAGTTCATGCGCGGGCCCGGACGCCGCGAGGTCGGCCACGGCGCGCTTGCCGAACGCTCGCTGCTGCCGGTGCTTCCCCCCGAGGAAACGTTCCCTTACACGATCCGCGTCGTCTCGGACATTCTCGAGTCCAACGGCTCCTCGTCCATGGCCTCCGTTTGCGGCGGCACGCTGTCGATGTTCGACGCGGGCGTTCCGTTGCGCGCCCCGGTGGCGGGCGTGGCGATGGGCCTCATCATGGATGAAAAAACCGGCAAATACGCGGTCCTGTCGGACATCGCCGGCGCCGAAGATCACTACGGCGACATGGACTTCAAGGTCGCCGGCACGGCCAAGGGTGTGACCGCGCTGCAGATGGACATCAAGGTCGCCGGCATCACCGCCAGCATCATGCGGGAAGCGCTCGAACAGGCGAACCGCGGCCGCATGCACATCCTCGACGAGATGCAGAAGACGCTCGCCGCCGCCCGCGGCAACATCTCGACCTACGCGCCGCGCATCATCACGATCAAGATCCCCGTGGACAAGATCCGCGACGTCATCGGGCCCGGAGGCAAGATGATCCGGAGCATCATCGAGCGCACGGGCGTGAAGATCGACGTGGAAGACGACGGCAGCGTGAACGTCGCGTCGGCGGACGAAGCGGCGGCGCAGAAGGCGATCGGCATCATCCAGGAGCTGACCGCCACGGCCGAGCTGAACAAGACCTACATGGGGAAGGTCCAGCGGATCACCGACTTCGGCGCCTTCGTCGAGATCATGCCCGGCACCGACGGCCTGCTGCACGTGTCGGAAATCGCCAACCATCGCGTGAAAGACGTGCGCGACGAGTTGAAGGAAGGCGAACAGGTCATGGTGAAGGTCATCAACATCGACCCCACCGGCAAGATTCGCCTCAGCCGCAAGGCGCTCCTCCAGGACGAGGGCGCGGCAGCCGGTGCTCGGAAATCAGAGTAAACTGAGTAGGGGCAAGGGGTAAAGGGTAAGGGGCAAGAAAATTGACAATCGTCAATTGACGGTTGGAAATCGTTCTTACCCCTCACCCTTTGCCCCTCACCCCTACGGGTATCACCCCGTCCCCAGCAAGGAGCACAACATGACGTATTCATCCGCCTTCACCAGATTCGCGGCGGGATCGGCGTGTCTACCCGTGCTGGCGGCGTTCGGCTTCCTGGCTTTCGCCCAGGAAGCAGGCGAGCGTCGGTTCACCGTGTCTGCGCACAAGTACGCATTCAGCCCTGCGCACATCGAAGTGCAGCAGGACGATTTGGTGCGGGTGACCTTTTCGACCACCGACATCCCCCACAGCTTCACCATCGACAAATACCGCATCGCGAAGCGCGTCGAGCCAGGAAAACCGCTGGTCTTCGAATTCCGAGCGGACCAGCCGGGCCGGTTCCCGATCTACTGCAACCTCACAACCGATGAGGGGTGTAAGAAGATGATTGGGGAGCTGGTGGTTCAGGCGCGGAAGTAAGAAGTCGCGCGGCTCTCAGTCTTTCCTTGATCGGCGGGTGCGTGTAGAAAAATGCCCGCACGATCGGCGACGGATCGTCCTCCGCCAGGTTCTGCTGACCCAAACGCTTCATCGCCGTGATGAACGCCGACGGATTGCGCGTCATCTGCAGCGCATATGAATCTGCGCGGCGCTCGTGCGCGCGCGAGATCGCGTTGAACACGGGCCTCACGCAAAGCCCGATCAGACCCGCGGTCAGCAGCAATACCGGGATGCCGGCGGGATCGGACGCGCCGTGCAAACCGAAAAACGGCACGGCCGACTGCAGCACGATGTGCGCCGCCAGAAAACCGGCGAACGTCAGCACGCTGTCGAGGCCGACCGACGTCCAGATATCGCGGTGCACGTGGTGCGCCAGCTCGTGCGCGAGAATCACTTCGATCTCGTCGTCCGAATATTCCGCGAGCAGCGTATCCGAGAGCAGAATGCGCCGGGTGTTGCCAAGACCGGTGAGCGCTGCGTTCGCCTTTTTGGTCCTGTCGCTCAGCGTCCACTCGTACACACCCATGATCCGCGTCCCTGCCCGTGAGGCGAGCTCGGTGAGCCGTTGGCGCAGCGTCTCCTTCTCCAGCGGTCTGAAGGTAAAAAAGAGCGGCAGCAACAGCACCGGCGCGAGGTTGGCGAGCACGACGGTCACCAGCGAATAGCCGGCAGCGGCGGCGATCCACCAGTATCCCGGCCAGGTCCGAATCGTAAAGTACACGAACGTGGCACCGAGCTCCGCCAGCGCAATCCCGAGAACCACCGCCTTCGCATGATCCTTCAGCCAGTGAGCCGCCGACTCGGTCGACAAGCCGTACCGGCGCTCGAGGAGAAATCCGCGGAAGAAGCTGAACGGCAGCGTCGCCAGATCGAACAGGAGCGACAACACAAGGACGACAATGCCGACGACGAGTACGGGGCTGCCGCCTGTCATATCTGCAGCCCGGTCGCGCAGGCCGGCTGTCAAACCCGTGAATAGAAGACCAAGGAGAATGACGGCCGTCCAGACCGTCGAAAGAATCCCGGCGCGCCGGCCCAGCCGATGGTACCGGGCAGCCTTATCCTCGTTCATTTGCCTTCAATGGTAATTCGGCCGTTGGTGACGCGGATGTCGATAGGAGGGCCGCCGCCGTTGAGCTGCGACTCGATATTCTGGATCCGCCGGCCCGAGGAGTCTTCGTGAACCGTCAGGCCTCTTACGGTAATTCCGCCGTTCACCGAGCGGGCGGTGAGCATCGCCTTGGCGTCCTTCGGAAGTTCCAGGTTGACGCGGCCGTTTGTGCCATCCAGACGCACTGGACCGGTGACCTCGGTCATCTTCACCGTCATTCGGCCGTTGACCGCCGCAGCATCGACCGTTCCCGTAATGCCGTCCAGCTCAATCTCGCCGTTCATCATCATGGCTTTGACGTGGCCGCGGAGGTCTTTTCCCTGCAGGTCTCCGTTGTTCGTGGTCAGCTCCACCCGCGAATCCGCCGGGACCGTAACCGTATAGGCCACCCGAAGTCCCCCGCTGCGGTTGGCCCGCACGGTCGCGACGCGCACGTGGTCGGGCTCGGCAGCTTCCTCGATTTTCGCGGCGGCCAGCACCTCCTGCGCGCGGTCGTCGGTTATCGCCCGCGCCGTCATCACCGCCGTCACCTCGACCGACCCCGCCTCGCCTGCCGTCACGACGATCGGACCATTCGAGTTGACGATTTCAACCCTTCCTCCCGGTGTGATGGGATACGTCCGCTTGAACTCCCTGACCGCCTGACCCTGGAAATGATTGAAGGAAACGTCCCCGTCCTTAATCGTGACGTCGCAGGCACTCAGAACGCCGGCAGCGCACAGTCCGGCGACGAAAAGGGGTAAGGGGTAAGGGGTAAGGGGTAAGGGCATGCAGTACCAGACGAACCGGCGAGCGGCGATGTTCCGGCCGGGGCCCTGACCCGGGGCCCCGGCTCTGGTTCAGTTCAGCTCGATTGAAATGAGCTTCGACACCCCGGGCTCCTCCATCGTCACGCCATATAGCCGGTCTGCAATCTCCATGGTCTTGCGGCTGTGGGTGATGATGATGAACTGGGTGTGCTCCTGCATGCCCTGGAGCATCTCCACGAATCGCCCGATGTTCGCGTCGTCCAGCGGCGCGTCGATCTCGTCGAGCACGCAGAACGGGCTCGGCTTGTACTTGAAAATCGCGAACATCAGCGCGATGGCAGTGAGCGCCTTTTCGCCGCCCGAAAGGAGCTGCACGCTCTGCAGGCGTTTTCCCGGCGGAGAGGCCACCACCTCGATGCCGCTCTCGAGTATGTCGTTTTCGTCGAGGAGCGCGATGGTCGCGTGGCCGCCACCGAACAACGTGCTGAATGTCCCCTGGAAGTTTTCCTTGATCGCAGCGAAGGCCTCTCGGAATCGCGCCTTGCTGGTCTCGTCGATCTTCTTGATGGTGTCGACCGTAGCCCGAATCGAATCGGTCAGGTCTTTCTGCTGCGTCGTCAGAAACTGGTGGCGCGTATTCAATTCGTCGAACTGGTCGATGGCCATCATGTTGACCGGGCCGAGCCGGTCGATCTTCAGCCTCAGCCTGGCAATGTGCTCCTCGGGACCGGCCGAGGCGGCCACGACTGGTTCCGGGGCCGCGTCTTCGCCTTCTTCCGAGTCATCGTCACCTTCGGCGCCTTCGTCCAGCCCGCCGTGCTCGGCATCTGCTGCGGCGGGTGCGGCGGCCGCCGCCTGCATTTCCGCCAGCACTTCGTCGAGCGTCTGCTGAAGGGTGTCCACGCATGCTTGTGCGAGATGCGCGAGATGGCTCTCTTCCGTGGCTCGCGTCACTTCGAGCTCGTTCAGCTCCGCGTGCACCAAATCGAGCGCCTTGCGGGCTTCGCGCGCCTGTGCCTCCAGCCGATCGGTCTGCTGGCGCAGCTCGGCAACCGACTCTTCAGCGGCCCGGACCCCGGCGCGGAGCGTTTCCAGCCTTTCCCCTTCCCTGTCCAGGAGTTGAATCGTCTCTTCGACGAGGCGGTTGAGGCTCTGATCCTTCTTGCCGATGTCGTCCAGCGCGGTCCGCGCGCCTTCGACACGCGTTTCGAGCTCGCGGTTGTTTTCCTCGATCCGGAGGACATCGGCGTTCAGCGCACCCGTCCGCTCGACGAGCATCGCGTACGACGCCTTGGCCTCGGCCGCCCGCCGCGCGAGAGCCTGGAGCGAGTCGCGCGCATCGCCAAGCCGATGCTGCGCCTGCGTCAGCTTTTCGTCGGCCGTGCGCTGCTCCTGTTCGAGGCGCGCTATCGACTCGCGTGCTTCGATCTGGCGCCGTTCGAGACCCTGCCGCTGTTCTTCCGCCCCGCGCCGCTCGATTTCGAGGAGCTCGAACTTCTTCTGCACTTTCTCCAGGTCGTCCGCCGAACGCTGCAGCTGCATCTCGAGGCCGATGATGGCCTTCTCTTCGCGATGCAGATCGGCATTTACGGCAACCAACGCGTTCGACACCTGAGCGATCCGGGTTTCGAGCGCCGCTACTTCGGACACGGATTGATCGCGCTCCGCCTCTTCGCCGGCGATGCGATCGCGGAGACCTTTGATTTCGCGCTTGATGCCGAGAATCGCCCGGCCTTCGTCCTTGCTGCCGCCGGACAGCAGCATGCGGCCGATCACGACGTCGCCAGTCAGGGTCGCGATCGGCGCCGACGTCGACTCGGAGGCGCGCAACGCGGCCGCAAGATCGTCGACGATGTACCCATCGGGCATTACGGCGGCAATCGTAGCGGTCTGATCGCCGGTGATGCGGACGACGGAACGCAGAGAAACCAGCCCGGAGTCGGCCGCGCTCGCAAACTGAGCGGCAGGGGCGCTCGGCGTGCCGTCGAGCACGACAAACCCGCAGCGGCCGACGTTTTCCTGACGAATCATCTCCAGCCCCGCAACGGCCTGTTCGTGCGTCGGCACGATCACGTGCTGAAGGAGATCGCTCAGGGATGCCTCAACCGCCCGTTCGTACTTCGGATCCACGTCGAGGTAATCGGCAACGGACCCCTGCTGTCCGACGTGGCCGTTCGCCTGCGCCAGCACCATCCGCGCGGCTTCCGTGTATCCGGCGCGCGATTTCTCGAGCTCGGTCAGCGACGACAGGCGCGCCGAGAGCCCTGCCAGCTCCCGCTCCCTGGCCTGGAGGTTCTGCGATTTCCACTCGAGCTCGATGCGGGCGGTCGCGAGCTCCGTTTCGCGCGCGGTCTTCGCATGCAGCGATGCCTCGGCCGCATCTTTCGCACGGCGCAGGCCATCGGCTGTCGCGGCGCGATCCCCTTCGAGCCGCTCCTTCTCGTTCTGCAGCTCCGACGCTTCGACGAAAAGCTTCCCGAGCTCCTGGGCTATCCGCTGCGACGCCTCTTCGGCATGCTGAATCGCGTGACGGAGCGTCGTCGCAACGCTCAGGGCAGAGAACACCTCCGAGCGTGCGGCTTCCACGTCGCCTTCGAGCCCCTCGATGCGAAGGCTTTCATCGGCGTATTCCCGCTCAATCCGCTCGAGCTCGTTCGCCGCGAGTTGCTGGTCCTGCTGAGACTTGGCTGCGGCGGCGCGGCGTTCGTCCAGCTGAATGCGTCCCGGCTCCCGGCGCGATTCCAGAGCGGCCAGCTCTTCCCGCACCTCTTCGGCTCGCACGGCGAGCGATCGGATCTGCTCGCGGGTGAACTCGATCTGCTGCTGCCGCCGGTTGATGTCGATTTCGCAGCCGTGCACAGCTTCCCGTGCAGCCGTCGCCTGCGCCTCGGCCTCGACGAGCGAAATACGGATGCGGCTGAAATCCGCCTCGGCTTCGGCAACGGCCGCCGCCGCCAGAACCTCGCGCTCGCGGCCGCCAGCCAGGCGAGTCCTCACCGATTCGATCCGCTGAGACGCTTCCTGGTACCGGCTCATGAAGAGCAGTTTCTCCCAGTGCCTCAGCTCGTCCCGGAGCCGTTTGTACCGCCGCGCCTTGGCCGACTGACGTTTGAGCGAGCCGAACTGTTTCTCCAATTCGAAAACGATGTCTTCGAGCCGCGTCAGGTTCAGCTGCGCGGCCTCGAGCTTCAGCTCAGCCGCCCGCCGCCGCGCTTTGTACTTCGTGATCCCCGCGGCTTCTTCAATCAGCTGGCGCCGGTCGGCGGGACGCGTGCTGAGGATCATCCCGATCTTGCCCTGCTCGATGATCGCGTAGGCTTTGGCCCCCAGGCCGGTGTCCATCAGCAGTTCGTGGACGTCGCGGAGGCGGCAGATCTCGCCGTCGATCAGATATTCGCTCTCGCCCGAGCGATACAGGCGGCGCGTCACTTCGACCGTTCGCGCGATGGACGGTCTTTCGTCGTCTTCGTCGGTGGCAGCAGGCAGCGTGACGAGCGCGCCACCCTGCCCCGAGAGCACGTCCGCGAGACGCAACCTGACCTCGGCCGCGCCGGTCGGCTTCCGCGCGTCGCTGCCGTTGAAGATGATGTCTTCCATCCGGTCGCCGCGCAGGCTCTTGGCGCTCTGCTCGCCGAGCACCCACGTGATGGCGTCGGCGACGTTGCTCTTGCCGCATCCATTGGGCCCGACGATGGCGGTGACGCCACGATCGAACGAGAGATGCGACCGGTCAGAAAACGACTTGAATCCAGCGATCTCGAGTTGTTGAAGGCGCATAGGGTTTTCCCTGTACGGACAAAAAGCCGCCCCGCGCTCCCGGAGACCGGGAACAGCGAGCGGCTGGGACGCTCAAGAAAACTTTGACGTGTAAGGTGTGCAAACGCGGCCGAATCGAGCCCGATCGCCCCCGAAATCGGAAGCGAGCCCCGTGGACCCGGAACGGTCGCCAGTGTAACAAGCCCCAAATATAGGGGCAAGGAGAAACTAGGACCCCTACACGTGGTAGGGATGGTGACCTAAGGTCCGGCTAAAGCCGGACACTACGTACTTAGCGCTGTGCTCCTTACTTAGCGCTGTGCCTGGGTCGTCTTCGATGGCGTCGCGCGCAACAGCTTCTCCGCTTCCGGGAAGAGCGTCAGGCCGTATTGGGCCTGAGGGTCTTTCTCCAGAAGGTGCCGCCGCGCCGTTGCGACGTCGAACAGCGCGATGTCGATCTCGTAGCGCAGCATGGCGCGGATGAACTCGACGTCGACGTTGAACCCGGCTTCGTCGAACTGGGCCGGATCGCGGAGCTGCGACTTCACGAACGCCTTGAAGTCCTGCAGCATCGCATCGTCGACCGTAAATTCTTTCGGCAATGCGCGTCGCGCCTTCTGATCGGTCGCGCTGCCGAAACGGGTGTCCCCCTCGCGGTCGAAGCGCTGCGCGTAGTTGCCGAACATCGTTGGATACAGCCGGCGGGCGAACTTGCCCGGGTTGAACCCTTCGACAGGTCCGGCCATGCGGTAATCGGGCTCCACGCCGCCGCCGCTGTAAACCTTCCGCCCGAGCCTCAGCGTGTGCTTCAGCTGAGCAGGCGTATGCTCCACAGCAGAATCCTGATCGCGCGAGGTGTAAGAGAGGTATTCGTCGAAGCTCTCGTCCCAGGGGCGCTGAATCAGCCGGCCGGCCGGCGTGAAGTAGTGAGCCGTGGTCAACGCGAGACCCGCACCCTCGCTCAGACGGTAGATCGACTGCACCAGCGCCTTGCCCCATGTCGTTTCGCCCACGACGAGGCCGCGATCGTGATCCTGCAGCGCTCCGGTAACGATTTCCGACGCGCTGGCGCTGCGGCGATTCGCGAGGGCGATGACCGGCAGGTCCGTGTAATCGCTGTTCTCGACGCCGCGATAGTTCTGGTCGGAATTCGCGATGCGGCCGCGCGTGTAGACGATGAGGTCGCCCTTCTTCAGGAATCTGTTCGACACCTTGATTGCCTGATCGAGCGGGCCACCGGGATTCTCGCGGATGTCGAGCAGCAGCCGCTGCATGCCCTGCTTGGTGAGATCGCGCAGCGCCACGCCAAGCTCGCGATCGGTGGTCTCGGAGAAGTCACGGAGCTGGATGTAGCCGGTCGTGTCGTTCACCATGAACGACGAAGGGACGCTCGGAATCCTGATTTCGTCGCGCACGACCTCGACGTCGATCAGCTTGTCGTAGCCGGCGCGCCGGATCGACACGTGGACGGGCGTGCCGCGGGGCCCGCGCAGCTTGAGCACGGCCTGCTCGCTCGTCCACCCCTTGGCTTCTTCGCCGTTGATCTTAGAGATGACGTCGCCGCGGCGGATGCCCTTCTTGTAGGCGGGGGATCCCTCGAACAGCGCCATCACGGTGATGTCGCCGTCAATCACGTTGATGCTGATGCCGAGGCCGTAATAGTGCCCTTCCTGCCGCTCTCTCAGTTGCGCGTAGGCTTTCGGGTCCATGAAGCTCGAGTGCGGATCGAGCGTCTGGAGCATGCCGCTGATCGCGCTGTACACCACGCGATCCGATTCGACCGGCTCGACATATTTCTGCTCTATCTGCTTGAGCGCCGAGGTGAACACGTTGATGCGTTCCGGCAGGCCGTCCTGGGTCGCGAGCACGCGTCCCCCGAAGAACCCGCCAACCAGCGCCGACAGGGCGATGGCAAACGCCGCCACAGAGACAGAGCGATAGGTGCGCATAGTCCGTAAAATGTTACTACGAAAGGGGGTATAATCTAAGACTCGAAATCTAAGGAGCAAGCCATTTTATGGGTCCGATAGGCATGCCGGAGATGGTGGTCATAGCGGTCATCGCCTTGATCATCTTCGGTCCGCGAAAACTACCAGAACTCGGAAAGTCGCTCGGCAAGAGCATTGCTGAATTCAAGCGCGCCTCGAACGAGCTGAAGAACACGCTCGAGGACGAAATCCGGACCGAGGAGCTGCAGGAGGCGCGGAAATCTGCGCAGATTCCGCCCACCGAGTCCGCCCCGACGTCAACGCCCGCCCCCGTCGCGACAGCGGCGCCTGAGGGCGAACCGACGCCGCGCGAGAGCGCGTCGTAGGTTCCTTCCAGATTCGCAGAGCAAAGGACTCTTCAGCGCGCGACGTGTCCGACAGCTGGTTCGACGACGACGAGGAAGCCGGTGGGAAGATGTCGTTTCTGGAGCACCTCGACGAGCTCCGGAAGCGCATCATCCGCGCCCTGCTTTCGCTTGCCATAGGCATCGGCATCGGCCTGTTCTTCATTAACGACATCATCGATTTCGTGATGCGGCCGCTCTCGGCGACGCTGCCGCCGGGCGGCAAGTTCATCTACACCGAAGCGCCCGAAGCGTTCATGTTGTACCTGCGGATTGCGGTGATCGCCGGGCTGATCATCGCAACGCCCCTGATTTTTTATCAGGTGTGGCTGTTCGTCGCGCCCGCGCTGTATGCGAAAGAGCGGCGATACGCGATCCCGTTCGTGGTGCTGTCAACCGCAGGATTCATCGGAGGCGCGGCGTTTTCGCACTACCTGGCTTTCCCGGTGATGTGGCGGTTCTTCTCCAGCTTCTCGAACGACATGATGACCTTCATGCCGCGCATCGAACCAACCTTCAGCATGTACATGCGCATGCTGCTCGGCATGGGGCTGGTCTTCCAGATGCCGGCGCTGGTGTTCTTTCTCGCCAAGATGGGCGTCGTGTCGGCGCGCTGGATGGTGCGTCAATTCAAGTACGCCATCCTCATCATCTTCGTCGTCGCCGCGGTCGTGACGCCCGATCCGTCGTACACGAGTCAGTTGATGGTGGCCATCCCCATGGTTCTGCTCTACATCATCAGCATTGCCATTGCCTGGCTGTTTGGACCGAAAAAAGGAAAGGCTGAGGTAGTGGCCTGAATTGGGAGATGGGAATTGGAGATGGGTAGATTGGTAGATTGGTAGATTAATCTGCCGATCTTCCAATCTTCCAATCTTCCAATGCACGCACGACGTTGTCTGGGGTCAGCTTTTTCACTTCCTTGGTACGGCGATCTCGAAGTTCGACCACGCCGTCCTTCAGTCCTTTCGCACCCACCGTCAAGCGCAGAGGCATGCCGAGCAGATCGGCGTCCTTGAATTTCACGCCAGGGCTGAGACCCTCGCGATCGTCGTGCAGCACTTCGAAGCCGGCCGCCTCCAGATCGGCTTCGATTTGATTGGCGACCGCGGCGATCTCGGGTTTGGCCGAATCGAGGCTGACCAGATGCACTTGGTACGGGGCAACCGCCTTTGGCCAGATGATGCCGTCGGCATCGTAGTTCTGCTCGATAACCGCCGCGATGGTCCTGGTGATGCCGATGCCGTAGCACCCCATCACCATCGGACGTTCCGCGCCCGCCTCGTCGAGGAACACGCAGTGCATCGATTCTGAATATTTCGTGCCCAGCTTGAACACCTGGCCGACCTCGATGCCGCGGAACGCCTGATACGTCCCCTTGCCGCACCGGGTGCAGACGTCTCCTTCGCGGGCAGCGCGGAGATCGTGGAACCCCTGGAACTGCTTCAAATCCCGATCCGGTTTGAAGCCGAAGTGGTGATAACCCTCCTTGTTCGCGCCGCAAGTTAGGTTGTAAGCGCCCTCGAGGCTCTTGTCAGCGTACATGGGCACATCGAGCTCGACCGGTCCGATGAAACCCGACTTCGACCCGGTCCGCCGCTCCGCTTCCTCGACCGGGACGAGATCGAGCGAGTCGGCGCCGATGAGGTTTTTCATCTTCACGGTGTTGGGCTCGTGGTCGCTGCGCAGGACCAGGCCCACGTCCCACGTCTTCTCACCTTTGGTGGCCCGGTACAGATAGAACTTGGACGCGTGATCGAGGGGCAGGCCCGAGTGGGTGTCGTCCTTGAATTGCTTCGCCTGCTCCTCCATCTGGACCACGCCCGGCGTGTGGAAATGCGCGGGCTTCAGGTCCATCACCGCCTCTGCCGTGTAATTGAACGGCAGGCCTGGCGCCTCAGTCTTTTCTGCGTTCGAGGTGTACTCGCAATCGCTGCAGCTGAGGATCGCGTCTTCCCCGCTCCCCGCCAGCACGTGAAATTCATGCGTAAAGCTGCCGCCAATGGCCCCGCTGTCTGCTTCGACGGGACGGAACTTCACGCCGAGGCGCGTGAAAATGCGTTTGTACGCCTCGAACATGCGCCAATATTCCCGGTCGGCGTCGGCGTCGTCCACGTGAAAGGAGTATCCGTCCTTCATGATGAACTCGCGGCCGCGCATGAGGCCGAACCGCGGACGGATCTCGTCGCGGAACTTCGTTTGAACCTGGAAGAGATTGATCGGCAGCTGCTTATAGCTCTTGATGTTCCTGCGCACGATGTCGGTGACGATCTCTTCGTGCGTCGGACCGAGGCAGAAATCGGCGCCCTTGCGATCCTTGAATCGCAGGAGTTCCCTGCCGTAGAACTGCCATCGGCCGCTTTCCTGCCACAATTCCCCGGGCTGCACAGCTGGCATCAGCAGCTCCTGGCAGCCGTCCCGGGCAAGCTCTTCGCGGACGATGTTCTCGAATTTGCGGATGCTGCGAAGCGCCACGGGCAGATAGTCGTAGATGCCGGCGGCCACCTTCTGAATCATGCCTGCGCGCATCATCAGCTGCTGGCTGATGACGTCGGCATCGCGGGGGGCCTCACGATAGGTTTGAAGAAGCAGCTTCGATTGTTTCATTGAATGTCGGTGACGTGAACCTTCCATTTTAGATCGTCGCGGGCCGGAAAGTCGGTGCGGAAGTGCCCGCCGCGGCTCTCCTCGCGGCGCAACGCCGCCCGCGTGATGAGGGCGGCGACCGTCAGCAAACTCGCGCGCCGCCAGCCTTCGTGGTCGAGCTCGGCATTCGCCGCCAGCTGCGCGTCGAGCGCGATCATATCCGCGACGAGGAGACGGCAGGCCTCGCGCAGGCTCGACTCCGTGCGAAACAGCCCGGCCGATTTCCACATCAGCTCGCGAATCTGTACTTCGTTCAACGGGTTCTGACCGTCATCGCGACCAAGGCCGTGGGAGCTCGAATAAATGGGGTCAGACCCCATGTGAGCTGGCGGTAGATCGGGCTCACGGACGGACGCGGCCATCGCCCGCCCCGCTCGCGCGCCAAACACAAGCCCCTCGAGCAGCGAATTACTGGCCAGCCGGTTCGCCCCGTGCACACGCGTGCAGGCAACTTCGCCCGCCGCAAACAAGCCCGGCAGCGACGTGCGCCCCTCGAGATCTGTCTCGACGCCGCCCATCAAATAATGCGCAGCTGGTCCCACGGGAAGCAGATCGCGAGCGAGATCGAAGCCGGCTTTCAGCACGGTCGCGGCAATCATCGGAAACCGCCGATGGGCATCGTCCGGATCCAGGTGCCGCAGCGAGAGATACACCGGCCGGCCCGTGCGCTCCGCTTCGAGGACGATGCTCCGCGACACGACATCCCGCGGCGCGAGATCCGCGAGTGCATGGTAGCGGCGCATGAACGGCGTGTCGTCGGCGTCAACCAGACGGGCGCCCTCGCCTCGCAGCGCCTCTGACAGGAGAAATCGAGGTGCGTCTTGCACGTCGAGCACGGTCGGGTGAAACTGCACGAACTCCATGTCGGCGATGCGCGCGCCGGCTCGATACGCCAGCGCCACGCCGTCGCCCGTCGCGACTTCGGGATTCGTGGTTTCCCTGAAAGCCTGACCAGCGCCGCCGGTGGCGAGCAGCGTCGCGCGGCCGAATGCGCGTCCTGGTTCGCCGTTGCCGTCGATAAAGCGGACGCCGAGGCACTGTCCGTCTTCGACGATCGCGCTGACCGCGAGCGTGTCCTTCAGCACCCGGATACGCGTGGCCGCAGATGTGCGGCGCCACAGGACTCGGCCGATCTCGCGCCCGGTCGCGTCGGCGGCGTGCAACACGCGGCGCACGCTGTGCGCACCTTCCGAGGCGAGCGATGGACGCCCATGTTCGTCGCGGTTGAATTGCGCACCCCAGTCGAGGAGCTCGAGCGTGTACTTCGGTCCTTCTTCGCACAACACGCCGACGGCGCGCTCGTCGCACAACCCGTCACCGGCCACCATCGTGTCGGCGGCGTGGAGCGCCGGAGAATCGTCCGGACCGATGGCCGCCGCAATGCCCCCCTGCGCGTATTCGGTGTTGCTTTCGGTTGGATCGGCTTTCGTGATGATGACGATATCGCCGGCAGGCGCCAGCTCGACCGCCGCGCGAAGCCCCGCGATGCCGCTGCCGACGATTATGAAGTCGCCGCGTACATCCACCGGCGCTATACTACTTCACACATTGCTTCGCGTAGATGTGCAGACCGGGTCCCACCAATATCCCATCTACATCGAACATGGAGTGACCGCGCAGCTGGGACGGCTCATCGAGTCGTCCCCGAAGCGCGCATCCCGTTACTTCGTCATCTCGAGCCCGCTCGTCTGGAAGTTGCACGGCCGGACCATCGCGAGAGCGCTGCCCAAGACCGACACGATCCTCCTTCCCGACGGTGAGAAGAACAAACAGCTCACGACCGCTGCCCGCGCCTACGAATCGCTGATCAAGCTCGAAGCCGATCGCGGCGCAGCCGTCATCGCGGTGGGGGGCGGCGTCATCGGAGACATGGCCGGCTTCATCGCGGCCACTTACCTGCGCGGCATCACGCTGATCCACGTGCCAACGACATTGCTCGCTCAAGTCGACAGCGCGATCGGCGGCAAGGTGGGCGTCAATCATGCGCTCGGGAAAAATCTGATCGGTGCGTTCCATCAGCCCGCGCTCGTGGCGACGGATCCGGCACTGCTCGAAACCTTGCCGCGCCGGGAATTCCGCGCCGGCCTCTACGAGGTGATCAAATACGCGATGACCTCGAGCCGCGGTCTCTTCGATCGCATCGATCGCGAGATGAGCGCGATCTTCGCGCGCAAGGCAGACGCGCTCGTGCCCGTGATCGGGGAATCGTGCTCGATCAAGGCGCAGGTGGTTGGACTCGACGAGCGCGAGTCGGGCCCGCGGCGCATGCTGAACTTCGGCCACACGGCCGGTCACGCGCTCGAAGCGGTGACCAAATACAAGCGCTTCCGTCACGGCGAGGCGATTGCCTACGGCATGCTCGTCGCCGCCGAGATTGCCGTCGCCCGCGGCGTCATGCCCGAAGACGATCGGCGCGCGCTGGCGAAGATTATCGGAAACCTCGGGCCGCTTCCCCCTGTTGCGGATCTCTCGACCAAAGAAGTGCTCGAAGCCGCGAAGCACGACAAGAAGATCGTCAGCGGAACCCTGCACTACGTGCTGTGCACCGGCATTGGCAGCTGGACGACAGTTACGGATGTGAGCCAGGATGAATTGGGAAAGGCGCTGAAAAAGGTCGGCCTGAAGAAGTGAAGCCGTTAGCCAGTGGCCGTAGTCCTGTGGCTGGTAGCCCCTAGACTCTTATTCCGTATTCCTTGATCTTCGCGAGCAACGGCTTATAGCCGATCCCGAGGATATCCGCCGCGCGGCCTTCGTTCCCGCCGGCATCTTTCAGCGCCGCTTCGATCTTCCGTCTTTCAACTTCCACGACCGCGCGGCGAGTGACATCGCTGAGGGTGCCGGACAGGTCGAACGTCGTCCACGGATCCGACGGCTCGGGATGGATTTGCGCCTGCCTCATCAGGTTCAGGTGCCGCGCATGGATCGCGTCGGTTTCCGACAGAATCACCGCCCGCTCTATGCAGTTCTGCAGCTCACGTACGTTGCCTGGCCAGTGGTACTTCTGCAGCTCGTCGATGGCCGAGGGAGCGAGCATCGCCGGCGTTTTCTTCAGCTCGCGGCAGAAACGTTCCACGAAATGGCGCGCGAGAATCGGAATGTCGATCGGCCTGTCGCGCAGCGGCGGAATCGCAATCGGGAAAACCGACAGCCGGAAGAACAGATCCTCCCGGAACAGCTTGGCCGCGACGCCGGCCCGAAGCGCCTTGTTCGTGGCCGCGACGATGCGGACGTCCACTTGCAGCGATTGCGTACCGCCGACCCGCTCGAACCGACGGTCTTCGAGCACGCGGAGAATCTTGGCCTGAAGTGCCAACGGCAGGTCGCCGATTTCGTCCAGGAACAACGTGCCGCGGTGTGCGATCTCGAATTTGCCCAGCTTCCGCGCCACCGCACCAGTGAAGGCACCCTTTTCGTGGCCGAACAGCTCGGTTTCGAGCAGGTTTTCGGGAATCGCCGCACAGTTGATGGCCACGAACGGGCCGTCCGCCCGACCGCTGAGCGCGTGCAGCGCTCGCGCGAAAAGCTCTTTGCCGGTACCGCTTTCGCCTTCGAGCAGCACGGTTGCGTCCGAACCAGCCGCGCGCTGCAGCGCGACAATGGCGTGTTTCAAGGCAGGCGAGTCGCCGATGATCTGCGGCGCCCCGCGCCGCGCCGCCAGCTCCTCGCGCAGCAGGATGTATTCGGTCATCACGCGCCGCTGGGTGAGCGCCCGGTCGATCATCAGCAGCAGGTGGTCTGGGTCGATTGGCTTCGCGAGAAAATCGAGCGCGCCTTCTTTCATGGCGGCGACGGCATCCTGGATGCTTCCGTACGCCGTCATGACGATGACCGGCAGCTCGGGATCGAGCTCTTTCGCGGCGCGCAGCACCCCGAAACCGTCACCCTCGGGCAGACGCAAATCCGTCAGCACGAGCGCAGGCCGCTCCTGCAGGGCGCGCATGGCTTCGCCCTGGTCGCGCGCCTCGATCACCGCATGCCCCTGGCCCTCGATCGCCAGCTTGAGCATCGTACGCAGCGAATCTTTGTCTTCGACGAGGAGAATGGAATGCACTACGGCTTGGCGCGGCGGTTTCAGCGGAGCCAGCCCGCGGGCACGTTCGCCCGGCGCGCTTCGTCCTCGATAGCCGAGACCTGCTTAGTAAGCTTTACAATCTCGCTCTTGAGCCGATCCTGCTCCGCAATCGCGGCGAGACGCTTCTTTTCGATGGTGGCCCGCTGAATCGGGTCGTCGGTTGCAACGAACTCGGTATAGAGCGCCTGGATCTGGCTCTGTAACGCATCGTGAAACGCCTGACTACGCTGCACGTCCGCGCGCGCAGCCGCGATGCGGTCGCGCCAGTATTTTTCGTCTTTACTACGGTCGGCCTGCGCCGCCTCGGACGGCTTGCCGGAAGCTGCCGGCTTGTCATGGTCGTGCGAAGCCGGTGCAGTGGCGGCTGGAGGCGCTGGGGCCGCCCCGCCGTCTGCGCCACGCAGCGTGTCGTTCGTATACACCTTGCCCGAGCCCTTCACGGTTTTTCGCCGCGCCTCTTCCGCCCGCGCAATGTCAGCCAGCGTCTGCGCCGCGGCGGTGCAGGAAAGCGCAAGTACGAGAAGCGGACCCACTATTACAACCGGCTTTGCCATTCTCATAGGAATATCGGCCGCTCGGGACGGGGCCTTCATCGTCAGCTCCCTAACGGATGTGCTGCCATGACAACATTTCGAGCGTCGTGGCACCCGACGCCGGGATAGACCGGCGCGCCGTGGCTTCGAGAACAGTATGCGCCCTGTCGGCGCCGAACGCCTCGGCCCGAAGCGCCACGATACCCCCACCCGGATTGCCCAGGACGTCATCGCGGCCCGGATCCCCATCTGTCTCGGCCGGATCGTCGCCCGCCCAGACGATGACGTAAGCACCGCCAAGCGGCCCGTAGGCGAAGAGCTGCCATCGCGGGTTGTTCGCACCCCAGGGCCGCGGTTCCCCGTTCGCCTGGCTCGTGGCATCCGCAAGGTCGATGCTGCGCCCGTCGCGCAACTGGCGGCTTCCTGACGGAGCCCCGTCGACGAACACCGACCTGGTACTGCCATCGAGCACGTCATTCCAGTCGGAAACGGAGAGCAGTTCCTGCGCGGCAATCTCGAGCGCTCCATCGGCCGCATATATGGCCTCGCGGCTTGCCGCGAAGTTCGAGGCGATACGAACCTCTGTATCCATCACCAAAGACAGCGATACGCCGAGCGCGGAGAGCAATACGAGAGCGATCAGCGCAATCAACAGTGCAGCGCCGCGCTCGCCGCCGAAGACTTTGCCGGCGCGATTCATAAGAGGTTGAGATTGCGCGGGGCGACGTCGATCACGACATCGTCGTAAATCCGCGGGCCGCTCAGCAACTGACGTGAGGGCTGGACGCGAAGCGTGACGCGCACTTTGCGAACGGCCAGCAGGTCGGCATCGAAGCGTTGCGGTGATACGGCGTGCGGCAGCCACGGACCGTCGGAAAAGCCCCCGATCGCAAGCGGCAGGCCGCCACCATCGAAGTAGGCGACATGCAGGCTCGCGATGTGATCGGCCACCGGCAAATCGCTCTGCTGGCCGTCGTACCTCATCAGCTGCGGCACTCCATCGCTGTCGATGCGGTGCCAATACGTGATGACTTCGGCGTTTGCGGGAAGGCCGTCGGGCGGAACATAAACAATCGACAACCGGTCCGCGAAGGCGGACCCGGGGGCATCCGGATTGCGAAGGCCTCGCCGCACCGGAGCAACCGCCGGCTGATGTGCACCCGCGCCTGCCACCAGCAGCTCCCGGAACATCGAATCCGCCGCCACTCGCATCCGCTGCTGCATGTCCGCGCGGTCGAGCTGAACCTCGAACACGCCGTGGGATGGACTCATCAGCGTGAACAGCGCCCCCGTAATCGTGAGCGTAATTGTCACGGCCACGAGGAGCTCGACGAGTGCCATTCCCCCTTCCGTCCAGTTCGGCCGCCTTGATGTCCAGGTGCTCATTGCGTCTTCCTGGAGCGAGCGCTCACGAACGTCGCCCCGCCGTTCGGCGACTCGACAGGGGCCACACGAACTTCGACCAACAGGATGCCGGGATTGAACGAAGGCGCCACCGCCGACCAGGTGCGCACGTAACGGCCCCCCGGGGCGTCGATGTACTCGAGCGCTCCGGCGGCCGTCTGAATATCGAGCCACGAGCGCGACCGCAATTCCTCGAGCTTCTGCTGGCCCAGCAACACGCAGGTCGTACGCGCGCGTGTCTGGGCGCCGCTCCAGACCGCGGTGAACATCACCTGCGCTGCGGTAAGCAGCACGGCCATGAGCAATCCCGTGGCGACGATGGTTTCGATGAGCGAAAAGCCGCGCTGCATGCCATCACCTGGTGCAACGCGCCCTCCAGGGTCAAACGTGATGAATTGTGTGGGGTTTTCGCGAGAGGTCCGGCGACGATCGCGATATGTGCGATCGCCGCGGGAACAAAGAGCCGCAGAAACTGCTTACTGCGTCGGCCTGAGAATCTGCCGGAACATCAGCGCGTTCACGTCGCGCCGTGCGTGTGAGAAGCCAATTCTGCACATGAACTTACTGCGTCACGAATCACGAATTCGTCGCCATCGGCAGGACGATCTGGAAGCTCGCTCCGCCCCCTGCGCCTGCGCCAACCTGAATCCGGCCGTTATGCGTCACGACGATCTTCTGCACCAAAGCCAGCCCCAAGCCAGTGCCTCTGCCTTTGGTCGTGACGAACGGCCTGAAAATGCGTTCCCGATCGGACACCGCGATACCCGGACCGTTGTCGTCAACCGACACGCGAACGTGCCCTGATTCGAGGCGTCCGTCGATGACGACTTGCGGGGGGATCGACGCATCCGCGCAGGCCTCGACGGCATTCCGCACCAAATTGCTGAATGCCTGACGCAAGAGCACGTCGTCCCCCTCGATTACGGGAAATTCACCCCGCACGACCACATCGCCTCCCCGAGCTCGAACGTCGCTCCGCACTTCGTCGGCGGCACGGTCGGCAATCGCGCGGAGATCGATTGGTGAAAGCATCAATTGCTGGGGCCGGGCGAAATTCAGGAAGTTCGTCACCACTTCGCCGAGGGCCTCGGTTTCCTGGCGGATACCCTGGAGGTGAGGATGGTACGAAGGAGGCAGCGCGTTGATGTCGAGCAGTCGGGCGTATCCATGAATCGTCGCCAGACCGTTTCGGAATTCATGGGCGATCCCGGCAGTGAGCTCGCCGACCTGCGCGAAACTCTCTTTCAGGCGAAGCTGTTCCTCCATTTCCATCACGGGAGTCAAATCCGTGAACAGACAGATGGCTCCATGAGCGGATCCCGAGCCGTCCGAGAGCGGGGAGACGCTCACACCAAAATCGGCGGAACCCCCGTCCACGGATCCGACCTGCAACGTGCGCCTGACGATCGCCGTTCCGGTAACGAGACACTCGTCGATGACCTGGGCCAGCGGTGCGGGCAGCACCGCGGGGAACTGGCGCCCGACCGACGACGCGTCGCAGCTCAGGAGACGGCGCGCGGCGGGATTGACGATGCGAATCCGGCGGCCGCTGTCGACGACGAGCAGCCCCGAAGAGAGGCTTTCGACGATCTCTTCGCTGAGACGCTCCGATGCTTCGGCGCGCGCCGACATTTCGCGCTCCTGCGCTTTGAGCTTCTTCAGCGCATCGTGCAGCGCGGCGTTGACTAACGCCGACTCAGTATTGTTGTCGCGAAGCGTGAGGCGCGCGTCCTTCGCCGCCGCGGCAAAGCGCAACACGGCGAAAATCAGGATGCCGATGAGAGCCGCGACAATCGCGATCAGACCAACGATGGCATATGCACCCGGACTCATCGGAAAAACGAGCCGTACCAGGTGACCACCGGTTCGCCCACCGCGCTGGCGGCAAGCGCGCCAAGTGCCAGGAACGTCCCGAACGGGAGCGCGTATTTCATGTCGCCGCGGCGGAGCAGAATCATCGCGATGCCCACAACCGAGCCGATGATCGAGCCGAGCACCAGCGTCAGCAACATGAGCTTCCAGCCGAGGAAGGCGCCGATCATGGCCAGCATCTTCACGTCGCCGAGACCCATGCCTTCTTCATGGCGGACGCGGAAATACACTTCGCCGACGAGCCACAGCGAGCCGCCGCCGACGACGATGCCGATGAGCGAATCAACCCAGCCAGGAGGCACGAAGAAGCTGAACAGGAACCCGATCACGATGCCAGGCAGAGTGATGACATTGGGCAAAATGCGATGTTCCAGATCGATCACGAAGAGGACGACCATGGCGCACGTAAACAGCAGCCGCTGCACGAGAAGCGGTGAATCGAACAGAAACAGCGCGCCGACGAACAGCGCCCCGGTAATGAGCTCGACGATCGGATATTTCGGCGAGATCCGCACGCGACAGCTTCTGCAACGGCCACCGAGCCAGACGTAACTGAAAATCGGAACGTTGTCGTACGGCTTGACCGGCGCATCGCAGCTCGGGCAATGCGACGCCGGCCAGGCGAGGGACATCCCCAGTGGGAGCCGATGGATGCAGACGTTCAGGAAGCTTCCAACGATGAGCCCGAGCGCGGCGATATAGATGACGAGGAGTACGCTCATTTCATTTGCACCGGCGGCGGTTCGGCGCTCATCAGTTCGGGCGCGGCGGCCGGCTCTGTCGGCAGCGGCCACAGCGGTGAATCCCGCCTGACCCCGATATCACCGTCTTCGATTGCGTACGGTATGCCTGCCGGGTCGATGGGCAGTCCCCGAATCAGACCGGCGGCGGCAATTTCGTCCCACGTCGTGGGCACACGACCGGTACGGTTCGTAAAGTTGGCCAGCACCGGGCGCAGCGTATCGATGTTGTCGAGCGCATCGAGCTGTGCCAGCCGAAGTTGAGCGGTCTGGCGCAGCCACTCGCTCTCCTCGTTCTGCCCGATCTGTACCCACATGGCTCTCGACGCCTGCCTGTCGCCGCCGCGCGTCAACATGACCGCGGCATACGTCCGCAGCCACCACGGCGCGCCCTCGATCTTTCCACCGCGATCGAACCACTCCGCCGCGCGTTCGTAGTCATGCAGGTGCCAGTAATAGATGAAGCCGACGTCGTAGTAGTAGTCCCATTTCGCCGGATTGAATTTAATGCCCTTCTCGAGCAACGCAATCGCATCTTTCGGCCGCCCCGCGCCGCCCGGCTTCGCTTCGGCGAGAAAAATCGCGCCGAACCGGTAGCCCACGGTAAAGAGCGGATCGAGCGTGGTCGTGAGATCGAGCAGCGGATACAGCAAGTCGAAGCGGCGCAGTTCCGGCGCTTTCTGACGCTCGCCGCCGAAATGTTGCAGCGCGCGGATCCAGTAGACGTCGGCAGCGATCGCGTCGTACGACAGCGCCGCCCTCTTCATCACCTCGCCCGACGTCACGTACATCAGGTCCTGCTCGACCATGTTGGCCGCGAACGCCCTGTCGCGGACGATCTGCAGCGCCACCACGAGCGCGAGCATCGCTGCGAGGGCGTACGCAAACGCGGCACTGCGTGGCCGGGAGCTCATTTGAAGTCGCGCCGCGTGAAGATGAAGGTCGCGGCCGACACCAGCACGGCGATGTAAACGACGGCGTAGGCCGTGTTCAGCAGCAGAAAGGCCGAGGGGACCGGAACCGCATGCACGACCTCGTTTTTGATGTCGAGAGGGGCAAGGTTCGGCAGAAGGTAATACAGGGCGCGCGCCAGATAGACAACCGGCTTCGATTCGACGATGGTCTCGAAGTTCTTCAGGTCCGCGTTGAAATGCCCGACGACGAACAGACCGAACGTGAGCGCGGCAGAGAGCATCGGGCTGGAAAACGTCGAGAAGAACAGTGCGACAGCGGTCACGATTGCCAACTGGAGGAAGATCATCCCGATGGCCTTCATCAGCGCGAGATCAACGGCAGGGGCGCCCCAGTGCGGCCTGAACCACGAGCCGTCGAGCCATGCCACGCCGCCAAGCACCGCGTAATACGCACACGTCATGATCAGCAGGTTGACGAACAACGTGAGCAGCAGCCCGAGGTATTTCCCGACGACGAATTCCTGGCGGCGGATCGGCTTGGCGAGCAGCGAATAGATGCTCCGCTTCTCGACCTCCTTCGAGACGAGGCCGATGCCGATGAACACGGCGATGAAGAGGCCGAACACCGACATCGCGAACAGGCCGAGGTCTTTGATGATCTTGATGTCCTGTCCCGCCGTCAGCTGACTCAGCAGGTACGACGCCGCGATCAGCAGCACCGCGAAAAACACCAGGTTGTACAGAACCTTGTCGCGCACCGACTCCCTGAAGACGTTGACCGCGATGGTACGGACGACCCGGATCATGACGCCGCCCTTTCGCGCACAAACCTGGAGTTCGGCTGCTCGGCGACTTTCTTGACGAAGAAATCTTCGAGGGTTTCACGGATGGGATTCAACGAGACCAGCTGCGCGCCTCCCGCCACGAGGTCGGCGAGCAGCCTCTCGGGCGGGATCTCGAGGGGCAGTTCGAGCGAATAGCGCTGTTCGCCGAGCGGCGTCGCGCGCACGATCCGGCTGCGATGGCGCTCGAGCTGCTCGGGCGCGACACCCGAGACGACAAGCTCCCATCCACGAACGTCAAACGCCTGCAGGTCTGCCACGCGGCCGCTTGCGACAAGCTTTCCGCCTGCCATGATCGCCACGCGGCTGCACAGCGCCTCCGCGTCCGCCAGCACGTGCGAGCTGAAGAACACGGTGCACCCGCGATCGCGAAGCTGAATGATCAGGTTCCGCACTTCACGGCGGCCGAGAGGGTCGAGCCCGGACATCGGCTCATCCAGAAAAACAATCTCGGGATCGTTCAGCAGGGCCTGGGCGATGCCTACTCGCTGCAGCATCCCTTTGGAAAACTTTCTGAGCTGCAGCCGCCGCTCATCGCCGATGCCGACCCGATCGAGCAGCGACGACACGCGTTTGTTCCGTTCCACGCGGTCGTACCCCATGAGGTCGGCGAAATACGCGAGCAGCTCCTCGGCGGTCAGATAGTCGTAAAAGTACGGGCTTTCCGGAAGGTAGCCGATGCGCCGCTTCACGCCGACATCGCCAACCGGCCGGCCCAATATCTCAGCCGAGCCAGACGTGGGATAAAGCAGCTGCATCAGCAGCTTGAGCGTGGTCGTTTTGCCGGCCCCGTTCGGGCCGAGGAACCCGAAGGTTTCGCCCTGGGCGACCTCGAGATTCAGGTTGTCGAGGGCGCGATAGGGCCTGGGCCGCCAGAATCCGATTCGGAAATCCTTCGTCAGGTTCTCTGTGCGGATGGCGAACATGGCGAAAGTATTATCGGCCGTTCGGGCCGAAAACCCACGAGAGCGGGGCAAAAGCCCGCGTATTACTTGAGCGGCGTGCCGGCCGTCGCGGCGCGGCTCGTCGCGTTAAACGTCACCGGGGCGGTGTGCTCGAACACGGTGTTGTTCTCGTTGATGCCGAAGTAGCGCACACCGGTCGTGTTGGGCGCCGACGGAGCGCCGAACGCTTCGTAGAACGGCGTCGCCGCGACGACACTCGAGCAGGTCGTGATGCCCGTGATCGCCGTGCCGATGGGCGCGAACGTGATGTCATAGCCGCTCTTGTTGATCGTGCCCGTCGCCGAAAGGTCCGGGCTGATGAACGGCTGGCCGCCGCTGGTCGGAGGAATCCCGAGGTCGTCGAGACCGTCGGCGTAGCCGCGGCCGCTGGCGCAGTTCATCATCCAGTTGAGCTGCGCACTGCTGATCGCACGCATGGAACCAATCGCCGACGCCTCGTTACCCGCGATGCGGGCGCGAAGCAGACCGGGCACGGCGATCGCCGCAATGATGCCGATGATGGCGACGACGATCAAAAGCTCGATCAGCGTGAACCCCTTGTTGTTCCCAGTTTTCATTTCTCTCTCTCTCCTAGTTACGGCGCTACCACGGGCAAGACGGACCAAGCCAGGACTCTAAGGCCTTGCGGAGCAAGTACTTATTAGGCAGGGGCGAATTTTCAGTATACCGTGTGCGGCCGTGACCTGCCAATCTTTGTCAGCGCGCGGGCGCCAGAAAATGTTAACTGGATTCCGTTCGCCATCGCATTCAGATAAGACGGCGGCGCGCATCGATTGGCCGAGCGGGGAAGGTGAAATCAGCGGTCCGGCTAAAGCCGGACACTACGTACCACGCGAAGGTCGCGAGATACAGCCGCGGGGGTGGGGCCCCCGCGGATGCCTAAAAAAGACGACGCTTGGGGAACGAGGTTTACTTGAGCGCCGTGCCCGCCGTCGCGGCGCGGCTCGTCGCGTTGAACGTCACCGCGGCGCTGTGCTCGAACACGGTGTTGTTCTCGTTGATGCCGAAGTAGCGCACGCCGGTCGTGTTGGGCGCCGACGGAGCTCCGAACGCTTCGTAGAACGGCGTCGCCGCGACCACGCTCGAGCAGGTCGTGATGCCCGTGATCGCCGTGCCGATGGGCGCGAACGTGATGTCATAACCGCTCTTGCTGATCGTGCCCGGCGCAGAAAGGTCCGGGCTGATGAACGGCTGACCGCCGCTGGTCGGAGGGATCCCGAGGTCGTCGAGGCCATCGGCATAGCCGCGGCCGCTGGCGCAGTTCGTCATCCAGTTGAGCTGCGCGCTGCTGATCGCACGCATGGAACCGATCACCGACGCTTCGTTGCCCGCGATGCGGGCGCGAAGCAGACCGGGCACGGCGATTGCCGCAATGATGCCGATGATGGCAACGACGATCAAAAGCTCGATCAACGTAAAGCCCTTGTTGTTTCCGGTTTTCATTCTCTCTCTCCTGTTCCGGTGTTCAGCATTTACCATCGACGGCTGGCGCGCCGTCGGAACGCCGTCGAGAGAGCAACCCACATGCCCGGCCGTGTCCGAAAACTGTGATCGTGAATCTGCCTGCGAAACAAGACTTTAACTATTTTTGACTCCGGCCGGTGGATTTGTCGTCGCCACGACCCCGCTACCGAAGTTTCCATTGATCCACGCCAGGGCAGTCGACCATCCACCGGTGGCGCTCGGCCCAGGACAGCGTCAGCGCCCTATCCGGCCAGCTGGCTGATCAGGTCGAAGATCGGCAGATACATCGCGATGACGATGCCGCCGACGACGCCGCCGAGAAACGCGATCATGATCGGTTCGAGCAGGGTCAACAGCCCGGCGACGGCGGTATCGACTTCCTCTTCATAGAAGTCGGCGATCTTCGCCAGCATCGTATCGAGGGCGCCTGTCGTTTCGCCGACGGCAACCATCTGCGTCACCATCGGCGGAAACACCCCGGTCTCCTTGAGGGGAGCGGAAATGGTTTCGCCGCGTTCGATGCTCTTGCGGGTCTTCAGAATGGCCTGTTCGACGACAGAGTTGCCGACGGTACGAGCCGTAATTTCCAGACCGTCCAGAATGGGGACGCCCGAGCTCATCAGCGTGGACAGCGTCCGGCAGAAGCGCGCCACCGCGATCTTCCGCATCAGCAGGCCCAGCACGGGCAGCTTCAATGTGACGCCGTCGATTTGATATTTGCCCCCCGTCGTCGCGTAGTACGACTTGAAGGCGTAGCCGATGGCGACGATGCCCACGATGATGAAGGGCATGAAGTTGACGAGGAAATCGCTGAGCGCGATGACAATACGCGTCGGCAGCGGGAGCTGGGCGCCGAGGCCGGCGAACAGGGCGGCGAATGTCGGGATGACCTTCCAGAGAATGACGCCGACGACGACCACGGCGATCACGATGACGGCGGCCGGATAGATCATCGCCGACTTGACCTGCGCCTTGAGCTTGACGTTCTTTTCGATGTAGGTCGCGAGACGCTTGAGAATCGTGTCGAGAATACCGCCGGTTTCGCCTGCGGCGATCATGTTGGTGAAGAGCGGATCGAACGACCTGGGATGTTTTTTCATCGCGTCGGCGAGCGACGCGCCGCTTTCGACGTCCGACCGGGTCGCCAGGATGGTCTCGGCGAAATTTTTGTCCTCCTCCTGCCCGCCGAGAATCTCGAGACACTGCACGAGCGGCAGTCCCGCATCGATCATGACGGAGAACTGCCGGGTGAACACCGCCAGATTCTTCGCGTTTGCCGCCTTCCCGAGCTTGCCCTTTTTCGCCTCTGGTGCCGCCTTCTCCTTCGCCGGCGCGATGCGGGTGACCCTGACCTGCTCGCGCCGCAGCAAGGCGACGACGATATCAGCGTTGTCGGCCATGCGCTCGCCGCTCACCGTCTCCCCGCCGCGCGTCCGACCCGAATAGGCGAAATTAGGCATGTTTTTCTCTCCGCACCGTCCCCGCGATCGGCGACCGCAGCGGCATCCCCGGACGCGCGCCGAGACCGGCGCCATGCACGACGCCCGCGCCGCGCGCGATCATCTGCTCCAGCTCGTCTTTCAAGGAAGACGCGGACATCGCCGTTTCGAGCGTGATCTGCTTGGTCATGTAGAGCGTCGCCAGCGACTGGTTGAACGTCTGCGTGCCGAGCTTCTCCTGACCCGCCTGCATCGAGGAATAGATCTGGTGGATCTTGTCCTCGCGGATCAGGTTGCGGATCGCAGGAGTGGGCACGAGAATTTCCTGCGCCACCACGCGGCCGCCCGAGATTCTCGACAGCAGCGCCTGACAGACGATGCCTTCGAGCACGAGCGACAGCTGCGTCCGTATCTGCGACTGCTGGTGCGACGGGAACATGTCGATGATGCGGTTAATCGTCTGCGCCGACGAGTTCGTGTGCAGCGTCCCGAACGTTAAGTGCCCGGTTTCGGCAATGCGCAGCGCGGCTTCCGTCGTTTCGAGGTCGCGCAACTCGCCGATGAGGACGATGTCCGGATCCTCGCGAAGCGCGGCGCGCAGGGCTTCGCTGAAGCCTTTGGTGTCGCTGTGGACCTCGCGCTGATTGACGAGACAACCCTTGTGCTGGTGGATGTATTCGATCGGATCTTCGATCGTCAGGATGTGTTCGTTCCGCTCGTTGTTGATCTTGTCGAGCATGGCGGCGAGCGTTGTCGATTTACCGCTGCCCGTCGGGCCGGTGACCAGGACGAGGCCGCGCGGACGCTCGGAGAGCGTCGCGAGCACCTGCGGCAGCCCGAGATCTTTGAACCCCTTAATCTGCTCCGGAATCAACCGGTAGACGGCGCCGACCGCGCCGCGCTGGTTGAAGACGTTCGACCGGAATCGCGCGATGCCGAGAATGCCGAACGAGAAGTCGAGCTCGAGCGTCTCCTCGAAGCGCTTCTTCTGCTGATCGGTCATGACACTGTAGGCGAGCTGTTTCGTTTCGGTCGGCGTCAGGTCCGGCATCTCCAGCCGGCGCAGCTTCCCGTGCACGCGCACCTGCGGCGGGGTGTTGATTGACAGATGGAGGTCCGAACCCTCGAGGTCGATCGTCATCTTCAACAGTTCCGGCAATGTACTCGGCATCTTTGATTCCTTCGCTGATAGGGGCCCCTTGCCCCTTTCATTACTTCACCGTCTCTCTGGCTACCTCTTCTATCGTCGTCAGACCTTCTTTGACTTTACGGAGCCCGCTCATCCGGAGCGTGAGCATCCCTTCTTCGATCGCCTTGCGCCGCAGCTCGAGACCCGAGGCACCCACGAGAATCAGCTCGCGCAGCTCGTCGGTGACTTCCATGACTTCGTAGAGACCCACGCGGCCTTTGTAGCCGGTGTTGTTGCACTTCTCGCAGCCGTTGCCCTTTTTGGGCATCACCGTCTTCGAGTCGTCCGGCGAAAAGCCGGCCTGGACGAGCGCCTGCGGGGGCGTCGGGTGATCGGCTTTGCAGTTGGCGCAGATGCGCCGCACGAGGCGCTGCGCGCAGATGAGGTTGACCGAGCTCGCGACGAGAAACGGCTCGATGCCCATGTTCATCAGACGGTTGATCGTGCTCGGCGCATCGTTGGTGTGCAGCGTCGAGAGCACGAGGTGGCCCGTGAGCGACGCCTTCACCGCGATTTCGGCGGTCTCGAAGTCGCGGATTTCGCCGACGAGGATGATGTTGGGGTCCTGGCGCAGGAACGAGCGGAGCGCCGCGGCGAAGTTGAGGCCGATGTTCTCGCGGACCTGTACCTGATTGATGCCGGGCAGGTTGAACTCGACAGGATCTTCCGCCGTCATGATGTTGGTTTCCGGCGTGTTGATCTTGGCGAGCGAGGAGTACAGCGTGTTGGTCTTGCCGCTGCCGGTGGGCCCCGTCACGAGGACCATGCCCCATGGCTTGTTGATCGCTACCTCGAATCTGGCCAGCGACTCCTGTTCGAAGCCGAGCTTCGTCATGTCGAGCATCAGCTTGTCTTTGTCGAGGAGGCGCATGACGATCTTCTCGCCGAAGAGCGTCGGCAGGCACGATACGCGGAAGTCGATGTCCTTGGAATTGCCGTTGTCGGCGAACCGGATCTTGATGCGGCCGTCCTGCGGCAGGCGCTTCTCGGCGATGTCGAGCTTCGCCATGATTTTGATGCGCGAGGTAATCGCGTCGCGCATCTTCATCGGCGGCGACATCATGTTGTAGAGGATGCCGTCCACGCGGTAGCGGACGCGGAATTCCTTTTCGTACGGCTCGATGTGGATGTCGCTCGCGCCCTTCTGGATTGCCGACATGAGCACGACGTTCACCAGCTTGATGACCGGCGCCTCGCCCCCCTGCCGCTCCAGTGACTCGGCGCTGATTTCCTCCATCTCCTGGAGGACTTCGACATCTTCCTCGACGACGACCGACATTCCTTCGATCGACTTCGCCGCCATTTCGAGCGCGCTCGCGGGAGCGGCGGTGGCGGCCGCCTTGGCTGCCAGCGAGTAGTACTGGGTGATCGCGTCGCTGACGGCGGTCTCAGACGCAACGACCGGCTCAACGTTGTAGCCCGTCATGAACTTGATGTCGTCCATGGCGAACACATTCGTCGGATCGGTCATCGCGATCGTCAGCGTCGCACCCGGCCGGCTGAGCGGGAGGATTTGATACTTCTGAGCGGTCTCTGCGGGGATGAGCTTGATGACGGCGGGGTCGATCTCGAACTGAGTGAGATTGATCGAGGGCACCCCGTACTGCTTGCTGAGTAGCGCGGTGAGCTCTTCGTCCTTCACCAACCCGAGCTTGACCAGATTGAAACCGAGCTTCCCCCCGTTGGCCTTTTGAGAGTTCAAGGCATCCTGGAGCTGCTCTGGTGAAATGCGCTTCTCTTTTAGAAGAAGTTCGCCGATGCGAACGGCCATGTCGAGGGACCGTTTGTGACAGTAATGGTCATGATGTGACTTAAAAACTTACTCGCGCGCCTGCTGTCCATTCCTCTTCGCCATCTCCGCGAGGGTCCGTCAGCTGTGCGTCAACATGGATCGACTTCGGCAGTTTGACAGTAACTCCAGCTGATACAGCACGATAGGAGTCTCCACGAGTGCTCCATCGCATGCCGCCACGCAACCCGAGCCGGCCGGTGAGCAGCCAATATTCCCCGCCGGCCGCTGCCCTCCGCACGTCTCCAAGAAGGCTTGGCGTCGTGGTGATGTCGGCGTCGACCGCCAACGTAAACGGCCCATGAACCCCCTTGGACATCGAGCGGGGCGTCAGAGCCACACCGGCCCTGAACTGCCGCTTGACTCGGACGAAATTGCCATCCTCCTCGCCGAACTCCGGCTCTCTCAGATTCCTGGCTGCCAGCCCGAACCGGAAGTCCCACGCCGATACCATGGCTCCGGCGTCGAAATCGACTGTCGTATGGGAAGGCGACTCCTCCAGCCCGCCAGTGACGATCCTCGTTGTCATCCCGATAACTAGCCCTTGGACAATGGTTTGCACGACCGTGGCGCCGAAGTTGGACGCAATGAACGTGCGGATCGGTACCTCCTCGTTTTGTCGGTCCTGAGGGGGGGAAACTGTAGGTAAACCGGCGCGGTGCTCGGTGCGGTAGTAGCTGAGGCCAAGAACGGGCAGCGAGGCGCCGACGAAGACGCTCGAATCGGGCGCGAAGGCAACCTGGAAATCGAAGGTAGCACCCGTCGCGATGCCCGCGGGGTTCCAATACACGGCGGTGGCGTCGTCGGCAACGGCGACGAACGCACCCCCCATCCCCTCAGCACGCGTGCCGACGCCGCCGAAGGTCTGGGCTGCTACCGATACAGGGATGGTGACGACAAACAGGAGGAACAAAGCGATAATGCGCATCCGCGCATCTTACGCCGGGGTCTAACCTCACGATAAGCGCCGGAACTCTCTGGACTCACACACGTATTAACGATGAGGATGCAGGACGCAGTTGAACGTCTGGTTGGAATGATCCGCTCGCCGCGCGCTACGCTGACACAGGCGATCTCCGCTCCGCAGTCGCTGGGCCTTGCCGCGCTGATCGTGACCATTTCCACGATCTGCAGCGTAGGATTTCTGATGACCCGAGTGGGTGAGCTGGCAGCTCTCGATCAGCAGGTGCGCCAGCTCGAGTCGTTCGGCACGCACATTTCCGATGAGCGGTACGACCAGCTGCGGCAGCTGGTCCCGTATCGGCCGGCCGTCGCCGCAGCGGTGATTCTGATCGGCTGGCCGCTGCTCTGGGTTGCCGCTGCCGCCGCTTTGCAGTGGCTCGGCAATCGCGGCAGCGGCGCGCAGGCCACGTTCGGTCAGGTGCTGACCGTGGTCGTCCACGCGGCTTCGGTGTTCGCTCTTCGCTCGGTGATTGCCGCGCCGATCAATTACACGCGCGAGTCTCTCGGCGGCGCGACGAGCCTGAGCATGGTGATGCCGTCGTTCAGTGAATCGACGTTTCCCGCGCGGCTCGTCGGTGCCGTTGATATCTTCGTCGTGTGGTGGGTCGTTCTTGTGGCAATGGGGCTGGCCATGGTGTATCAGGTGCGCACGCTGCCGATCGCACGCTGGCTGTTTGGAGCTTACGCGGCCGGCGCCGTCGCACTCGCGATGACGCAGGCTCTGCGAGGGGGCATCTAGTTGTCTCGAAACAAGAAGATCGTCGTCGCCGTCGTCGCGCTGGTGGCTATCGCCTCCGCCGGAGGCTATGCCTGGTGGTCTCGCCGCTCCACCGCTCCGACGGTGACTGTCGAAGCGATTCGCAATCGCGATCTCGAGGCCGTCGTGTCGGCGTCCGGCAAGATTCAACCCAAGCGCTACGTCAATATCAGCGCAGACACCTCCGGGCGCGTGGTCGATCTCGCGGTCAACGAAGGCGACCGCGTGTCGGTCGGCCAGTTCCTCATGCAGATCGATCCGCGCTCGCTGCGTACGCGGGTCGAGAGCGGCGAGGCGGCGCTGCACGGCGCGGAAGCGGGGCTCGATCAGGCGCGGCAGGCGGTAGAAACCGCCCGCGTCCAGCTACAGGTGGCGCAGCAGAACCTGCACCGCCAACAGGAGTTGTGGAAGCAACAGCTCACACCACGTGAGGCCCTCGAACGCGCCGAAAACGACGTCCGAATCGCTCAGTCGAATCTGGTCGAGCGCGAAAAGCAGGTGCGCGCCCAGGAAGTCCGTCTCGGCCAGGATCGGGCGCAGCTCGCGAACGCCCAGTTCGAGCTCAGCAAGGTGCGCATCGAGTCTCCGATCTCCGGCATCATCACCCGCCGCAACATCCAGGAGGGCGAGACGGCCGTGGTCGGGACGATGAACAACGCTGGAACGGTACTGTTGACTGTCGCCGACATGTCCGTCATCCAGGCCGAAGTGGAAGTAGACGAAACCAATATCCCCAACGTCTCGGTCGGACAGACGGCGAAAATCACGATCGACGCGATTCCCGATCGCACGTTCAAGGGACACGTTACCGAAATCGGCAACAGCCCGATTCTGGCGACGGGTCAGGCGGCCACCAACCAGCAGGCGACGAACTTCAAGGTGGTTGTGGTGCTCGACGAGGACGTGCCCGACGTGCGGCCGGGATTTACCACGACCGCCGAGATTACGACCGCGACGCGCAAGAATGCGGTGGCCGTTCCGATCCCAGCCGTGGCCGTGCGCGAGCTCGTGTACGACGTAAAAGGCGCGATCGTGAAGCAGCCGCGCACCGAAGAGAGACGGCCGGCGCAAACGCCGGCGACACCGCCTGAGCTCGAGCCCGGTCAGACCCGCAAGGAAACGGACGGCGTGTTCGTCATTCGCGATGGCCGGGCCGAATTTTTACCCATCAAGATTGGGATCGCCGGCGACCGCTATTTCGAAGTGTTGTCCGGCATCAAAGCCGGCGACGAGGTCATCACCGGGCCGTACAACAATGTGAGGGGCATGAACGACGGCGATCCGGTGAAGGTGCAGACGCCCGCGAAAACCTCGTGAACAAATATCTCGACGCGGCGCGCATCGCCTTGGGCGCGATCTGGGGCTCCAAGCTCAGGTCGCTGATGACGGTGCTCGGCAACATCGTCGCCGTCATGTCGATCATCGCGGTCGTGTCGCTGATTCAGGGGTTGAACGCGTCGGTCAAACAGGCCATCCTCAACGAAGCCGGCGCCGATTCCTTCATCGTTCAGCAGTTCGGGATCGTCCGCAGCGACGAAGAATGGCTGCGCGTGCAGTCGAACCCGAGAATCACGGGACAAGACGCCGAGGCGGTGAAACGCTACAGTCCCCTCGTCTCGTCCGTGATGCTCAACTCGCAGGCGCGAGCCCGCATCAGCTATCGTGATGCGTCGATCGAGCGTATCGAAGTGACCGGCGTCACGCCGGAATACGTCAATTTTTCCAGCTACGACGCCGAACGCGGGCGTCTGATCAGCCCAACCGAAGTTTCTGTCGGCCGGCCGGCCACGGTGATTGGCGCACAGTTGGCCGAACGGCTGTTCGGTCCAGACGTCGATCCCATCGACAAGGTGATCCAGATACAGGGCGTCCACTTCCGGGTCGTCGGCGTCAGCGCCCGGCGCGGCGCCGTCCTGGGGCAAACGCAGGATGAATTTGCGGTCATCCCGCTCACGCAGTTCCAGCAGTTGTTCGGGGCGAGACGCCAGTTGACGATGTCCGTGAAGCCGCGGGATTTCGCGCAGATAAAGGCCGCGATCGACGACACGACGCTCGCCATGCGCATTGCCCGCCGCCTCAAGCCGGGCGATCCCGACAACTTCGCCATCTTCAACTCAGACACGGTGCTCGGGCTGTATCAGACCGCCACGAGCGGCATTTTTGCCGTCCTGGTCGGCGTCGTGGCGCTCTCCCTGGTGGTCGGCGGCATCGTGATCATGAACATCATGCTCATGGTCGTCACCGAGCGCACCCGCGAGATCGGGCTGCGCAAAGCGCTTGGCGCCCGGCGTTCCGACATCACGACCCAGGTTCTGACGGAATCCGTTGTCTTGTCGGTCTTCGGCGGCGTCGTCGGCACCATTCTCGGCGCGCTGATTGCCATCGCGGTGTCGAGGCTCACGCCTGTTCCGGCGGCCGTTCAGCCGTGGTCTGTCGCGCTCGGCATCGGCATTACCGCGTTTGTCGGACTGTTCTTTGGCTGGTATCCGGCAATGCGGGCCGCGCGGCTCGATCCGATCGAAGCGCTGCGACGAGAATGAAAACACCTACCATACGCTACGGCTTGATTTCGGAGGTCATCGTGATGGCCTTCGACACCGTGCGGACCAACAAGATGCGGTCGGCGCTGACGGTGCTCGGTGTGGTCATCGGCATCACGTCCATCGTCGCGATGACCGCCTTGATTCGCGGGTTCGATAGCTCGTTGCAGGACAGCATCGCGGCGGCGATGGGGCCCCGGACGATATTCATTCAGCGTTTCGGCATCGCGAGCTTCGCGAGCGGACGGGAATTTTCAGAGGTCATCAAGCGGCCGAGCCTGACGACTGGGGACGCGCGAGCGCTCGAAGAGCAGGGAACGACGCTCGAGCTGGTGGACCTTCAGATCGGTCTCGGGCCCGGCATGCAGGTGAATCGGCGCGTGTCCTACGCGGATCAGAAAACGCGTCCGATGCTCGTCTTCGGAGCCGGCGAGCGATACGCCGAAGGCACCAAGATTCCGATACAAGGCGGGCGATTCTTCAGCGGCGCAGAGGTGCAGCATCGCAGCAACGTCGTGGTGCTCGGCAACGGTGTGTACCAACTGCTCTTCCAGGAAAGGGGCATCGACCCCGTCGGCAAGACCGTCCGCATCGGCTCGGACCAGTTCGTCATCATCGGCTTCTTTTCCGCCCGGCCGTCGCCCGGGAACTTCTCGCTCAATCAGGACGATTTCGTCGTCCTCCCGCACACGACGTTCCAGCGGACCTACGGCGTCCGCGTCGTGCAATCGTACCGCGGGCGCATGGGCATGCCGGTGATGATTTCGGTCGTGCCGCGCGAGGGGATTCCGCAATCGGTGGCGATTACCGAAGTCGAGCGCATCATGCGCAGCCGCCACGGCTTGCGGCTCGACGAATCCAACGATTTCGACGTCGTCACGCAGGATGCGCTGCTCAGAATCTGGGATCAGATCAGCCAGGCCACGTTTCTTGCGCTCGTCGTCATTTCGTCGATCGCGTTGATGGTCGGCGGCATTGGCGTGATGGCCATCATGTCGATATCGGTGACGGAGCGGACGCGGGAAATCGGCGTCCGGCGCGCGCTCGGCGCCCGCCGGCGGGAAGTGCTCTTTCAGTTTCTGACGGAAGCCGCCGTTCTGACCTCGATAGGAGGCATTCTCGGCATTCTCCTGGGAAGTGCGATCGGGCTGACCGTGCATTTCATCACCGGCTTCCCCATCTCGCTGCCCGTGTCGTCATTCGCAATCGGCCTCGGCTTCTCGGCAACCATCGGCATCGCCTTCGGCATGTACCCCGCCATCAGAGCCTCGCGCCTCGATCCAATCGAAGCACTCAGGTACGAATAACGGCTACCGGCCACCGACTACCAGCCACAGGACTATCGGCTACTGGCTACTGGCTACTAGCTAGCAAAAGGCGAGGCCCGCCGCGCTCTTGCGCGCGGCGGGTGTTAGGAAGGCTCTTGGAAGGTCAGCGGTAGATGAAGGCTCGGCCAACCGTGTTGTCTTCGGGAAACCACGCTTTCACTTCGGGCGGCGCTCCTGCGGTGCGTTCGCCCAGGGTCAGCGTACCTTTCAGATTCCCGTTGCTCGGACGGCTGACGCCGTAGGTCAGGTGCATGGCGAACATCTTGCGGCGATCCTTGCTGAATACTCGAACGACGTCCCTGCCCGTGTCCGGATTCGCCAGCTCGAAAATGTAAGTGCCGGCGGGAAGCGTTACGTGGGGAAGCCGCACGGCTCCGCTGATCGTGATGATGTTGCTCGAGTTGGTATTCATGGCCGCCGTCGAGGCAACCGCAAGCACGCCGATGAGAATGACGCCACCCATCGTGTGAATGATTCTGCGAGTAGACATGTGCCCTCCTGTTTATCTGCTGATGCGTCGGCTGGTGCCGCCCGCTCTGTAGGAGATAACGCTGGCCGTGCCCGGACCGAACCGGGCACGGCACGAAGGTTATTTGCGCTTGAGGGCGAGGTCGGCGGTGAGGCGCTTGACGGCGCGATTGACGGCCATGCGCGCCGCATCCACCGAGGGGAGTCCGAAACGATGGGCGATCTCGGCGAGGCTCCACTGCACTTCGACACGGCCAACTACCAGCTCGCGCTCTTTCACGGTCAGGTGTGACAACGCTTCGCGGTAGTGGTCGTACGCCTCGTTCTTGATGGCAACCTCCAGCGGCGAGGTGCGATCGGCCGGGTGATCTTCCGGCAGCTCCACAGGCGGAGGCTGCCGCACGATTCGACGCACCTCGTCCCGGATGCGGTTGATCACCGATTGGCGCAGATAGGCCTGCATGGCGCCCACGTGACGCGGCTCGAACGTGCCGAGATTGCGGAGCACGTGCAACGCCGCCTCCTGCACCAGGTCGCCCGTATCCAGCCGGCCGCGGGCGGCGGCGGGCAGGCGGCCGTGCGCCCAGCGCTTCAGCGGGGGGAGGCAGCGCTCGAGCAGGGCCTCCATGGCGGTTTGGTCGCCGCCCCGGGCGCGCACGACCAGCTCGAGCGTCGGTTCGTCGCTCAATAGCGGTTCCACGATAGGTTCGTTGGCGGGCTCCCGCCGTTCGTCCTTCACGACGTCTTCGAGCAAGATCATAACGTCTCCATTCAAGCCAGTGGGGGAAAGCCGCGTTCACAGGTAATAACGTCTGACGGACAAAAGGCGAACAATGGGCTATTCTCCACTCGGTGATTGGTCAAACGGTTGCGCATTACCGGGTCATCGGCAAGCTCGGCGTCGGGGGTATGGGCGTCGTCTATGAGGCTGAGGATCAACAACTTGCCCGTCGCGTGGCGCTGAAGTTCCTGCCCGACGAGCTCACCGGAGATCCCGATGCCACCCGGAGGCTCACACGCGAAGCCCAAACCATCGCGCACCTCAGCCATCCGAACATCTGCACGGTTTATGAAATCAATTCACATGAAGGGCGCGCGTTCATCGTCATGGAACGGCTGGACGGGCGGAACCTGAAAGCCCACATCGCGCGCAAGACGCTCGAGACGAGCGAAGTCGTGGATATCGCTCTGCAGGTAGCGGACGCGCTGGGTGCGGCGCACGGCAAGGGCATCGTGCATCGCGACATCAAGCCCGGGAACATCTTTGTGGACGCCCAGGGCCGGGTGAAAGTGCTGGATTTCGGCCTCGCGCGACGTTTGCCCGATTTACCGTCCGCCGGGTTCCCGCTGATGGACGGATCGACAATCCCCGGCAGGCCGGTGGGTACGGCAAGTTACATGGCCCCCGAGCGGATTCTTCAGCTGCCGCTGGACCCCAGATGCGATCTGTTTTCGCTTGGCGTGGTGATGTACGAGATGGCGACGGGGAGGCTCCCGTTCGCGGGTGCCTCCCCTGCCGAGACCGTAACCAATATTCTCGAACGCGATCCGATTCCCGCGACGAAGCTATCACCCCAGCGCCCGGGGCAGCTCAGCCATATCCTGGACAAGCTCGTGGCGAAGCGTGCCGAAGACCGATATCAGTCGGCCGCCGAGCTCAAAAGCAACTTGCTGAGCCTCAAGCGTCGGCTCGAACCCGGCCCGTTGCGCCGTTTCTTCAATCGCGTGACGCGGCGGGGATGATCCTCCCGCGGCTCACTATGGAGCTCGAGGCGGAACCCGCGGGAACGGCCAGTCGACCGTGATCTGACTGTGGTCGCCAGTGACGATACGGAGGGGAAAACTCACGGGGGCTCCGCCGTTCGCCTTCGCGATTTGTACCGCATTCTCAAGATCTGTCAGAAACTCCTGTCCCGCAGCCCCCGATGGAACTTTGATGGTCACTTGAAAGTACAGACCTTCAGTCGTGACGGGATCTCGACCTTCGCAGAGGCCGCTACCCGCGATCAGATTGATAGTGTCCGAAGCGCCGAGCCTCTCTTTTTGATAGATGGTGCCTGGCTCTTCGGTTACTACGTTCCACCGGTCACCATGCTCTACCGACCACGCTACGCTGTCATCTCCACCGATTGAAGCTCCCATTTCCGTCCTCCAATGCTAAGCAGACGTTTCCCTGGATATGAACGTTGTCAAAGGCCGTTGCGAACAGCCACCGCCCGAAGCACGTCCCGAATGCCGGTCTTCGACGCGAACATGGCCGCATTGGCTTCTGGTATCGATTTCTGAAGCTTCTTGACGAGGGCGAGCGCCGACTCCCTCTCCACGGCTGCGGCCCTGGCGTCGCCTGACGCCGCCAACGCCCGTCCGCGACAGTCGCGGATTTGGGCCTCGAGCTCGGGATCGATGGACCGCCCGTCGGATGGCGGCAGGTCTTTCAGGACAGCGAGACTTTCGGCGTACCGTCTTTCACGAAGGTGAACGAGGGCCTGCAGCCAAGCACATCGGGCTTCGATATCCAGCTGCCCCATCCTTCTCGCCTGCTCGAGCCCGGTGCTCAAGCTCTTCCCGCCAGCAGCCGCTCCGCCGGCGGCGCTATCGAGAAAACCTGCATAACATCGCGCCTGAACGCTGGCGGGATCGGGAAACGCATCGGTCCACATGGTTGCCGCGCGGTCGAAAAATCCTCGCGCTTCGGACGGATTCCCAGACTCGTAGGCGAGCTCGCCAAGGGTTGCGTACACTCGAGGGGCCGACGGATTGAGCTCGGGATGCGTCCGCGACTCGATGTCCTGCCGTACTGCGCCCAGATGTGCGGACGCCGCCTGAAAATCACCGATCGCGACAAGCGACCTCGCGAAAGCGATTCGCACGTCGGGATTAGGTGCGGACTGTGCCTTCATCAGCTCTTCGAGCGCAGTGCGTGCGTCAACGTAGTTACCGAGCAACAGATCGACGTTTGCGACATCCACGGTCAACACGGAGGTGTGCCTGGCGAGCTTCTTTTCTTTCGCAACAGTCAGCGCCGCCAAGAGGCGTCGGCGCGCTTCGCCAAGCCTGCCGGCGTGACGTTCGGCGGCTGCCTCGATGCGCTCGGCCTCAACCTGGTAGTCGGAGTACCCGAATTTCTCTACGGTTGCGCGCGCGCTTCTCAAACGGCGAAGCGCATCGGCACGGTCGGCGCCGAAATTGACGATCAGGTTCGCCAATTCGATGTCCTGTTCGGCCGCCCGCCGATCGTTGCCGCTCGCCTCGAACAGGTCGCGGCTCTGACGGTAATAATCAATCGACCTCGCGCGCTCTCCCATTTCCTGGTAGGTCACGCCAAGGTTCATCAACGCGATGCTTTCGATTCGGCGATTGCCGGCGGTTCGCGCCTGGGTAAGCGCCTCTTCGAAAAGACGCGCGGCACGGTCGAGAAATCCACCTGCGTACTCTACCAGGGCCTGATACTGAACGGCGCGCGCCAGGTTGTATGGCTGAGATAGGGTCGTCAGGATTTCGCGAGCGTGTTCGGCGTTGCGTTTCGCATCTTCCAGTCTGGCGCCTCCCTGCTCGCGCTGGGCTTCACCCAGACAGAGCAGCGCCTGCGCCTCTCCCGATCGGTTTTTCGCCGCTCGATAGCCGTCGAGCGCGGTCTGCGCTTCGCGTTCGGCCCGCGGATGGTCGTCGAGCCTCGTGTACAACTGGCACAAGTCGACGTGTGGACGCAGGTACTGGGGATCGATTCGAAGCGCCTCGTGATACGCGTCCACCGCACGCTGAGAGATCTCCCGCCGGCGGAGAAAGTCCGCCAGCTCTGCATACGCCGCTGGATCATCGGGTCTGGATTCCCGAAGACGGCGATATCGTTCTTCCGCGGCCGTGAGGTCGCGCCTGCTGTCTGCGACGATCGCGTCGATGAACAGGGATTCCGACTGCGTCGCAGATGTCCCCGCCAGCTGCGAGGCGCGTTGTGCAGCCTCCACGGCTTCGGCGCCGCGCTCGAGAATCGCCAGCACGCGGCTGAGCCAGGCCTGCGTCATAGCGTGCTGCCCGTCCTGTCGGGCCGCGCGCTCGAGCGCAATCAGCGCAGCGCCGTACTCCTGCTCCTCGTACGCGTTCAAGCCGGCCTCGTACGACTGTGCCGCGTCGAGCGTCTGAAACCTCTGCGCAGTGTCTCTCGACACGTACGCTCTCCCGCCGCTCGAGGTTTTGAAATGTTCCTCGACACGCCCTGCGGCGGCGAGTATCAGTCCATACGCCGCTTCCTTGGGCAGCGAAGACGCGACGGTTTCCGTTTCGTAGTGGGCTACGCTGGTGCCGGTGTCCACGTTCTGCACATCGACTTGCGCCAGCCATTTTCCGTCTCGAGAACGGAGGGACGGTACGATGACAAAACGCGCGCCGGCTTGCGTCGATATCGCGTGAATCGCTTCACTGCCCGACACGTCACCCGCGGCAAACGGCCGCAGCAGCTCAAGGAGGCGCAAATACGGAACCACCCGGATATTCGGCGAGTTGCTGAGCTCTGCGATCAGTTCCTGCGTCAATGCGCGCCTGTAGGCGTCTACCTGCGGTTCTCCCGTGTGATTGGCGACGGGGACAGCAGCAATAGGAACACGAAGGATCGGCTGCGCCATCCAGAGGTACGTCCCGGCTGTTGCCGCGATCAGCGCAGTTGCCGCCACAGCGATGCCGAAAATTTGGCGTTTGCGCCTCCGCGCCCTCCGCGCGTCGCCATCCGCTCTCTGCTCTTCGCTCTCCGCTCTTGGCTCCCTGCTCTCCACCCGTACCGGTTCCGTCCGCAGGTCCACCGGCAGACTCCGGCCCTGCAGATAGCGGAGCTCGCGCGCCATGTCCCGCGCGGCCTGATACCGGGCTTCGGGATCCTTCCGCAGCGCGCGCTGAACGATGCGCTCGACACTATCCGGAATATCGTCCGGCCCGCCGGTCAGCGGCGGTGGCGGCTCGTTCTTGATCGCATATGCGATCGCCTCGGGATAACCGCCTCTGAACGGAGCCACCCCGGCGAGCATCTCGTACAGGACGACGCCGAGCGACCACACGTCGCTGCGCTCGTCGGCCTCGTCGCCTCTCGCCTGTTCCGGGGACATGTATGCGATCGTCCCCAGCGTCGAGCCCTCGAGTGTCAGTTTCAGCGCTGCATCCGCGAGCTTGGCGAGACCGAAGTCCAGGATTTTCACCCCGTCTTCGGTGAGTATGATGTTGCCGGGCTTGATGTCGCGATGAACGACGCGCTGGGCGTGCGCTTTGGCCAGGCCTTCGGCAATTTCCGCGGCGATGTCGATCGCCTCCGCCGCGGGAAGCGCGCCCTGCTCGAGCCGCTGCTTCAACGTCTGGCCCTCGTAATAGGCCATCACGATGAACAGCTGACCGTCGTCGGTTTCTTCGATGTCGTGGATGATGCAGATGTTGCGGTGGTTTGTCGCCGATGCCGCCTGAGCCTCCCGGAGAAACCGCTGCTTGGCGCCCTCGTCCTGACACCACTGCGGCGGGAGAAACTTGAGCGCAACCGCGCGCCCCAGCTTGGCGTCGCGCGCGAGATACACCACACCCATACCCCCACCGCCGATCTTGTCGACGATGAAATACTGCGCGATGGTTCGGCCGACTAGAGGGGCAGCTGGAATGTGGTCCAAAAAACCGTAGCCTAGCATACAGACATAGTGACTTCGCCAATCTTGGAGGTATGATGGCCTTTCATCCCTGACTTTCGGAGGACTACCGTCTATGAAGGTCTATGACGCGGCGAACATCCGGAATGTCGCGCTGGTCGGCCACAGCGGTTCCGGAAAGACCCAGCTCACCTCGGCCGCCCTCTTCGACACGGGCTCAGTCAACAGATTCGGCAAAGTCGACGAAGGCACCACGATTACCGACTTCGACGAAGAGGAAATCGGGCGCAAGCACACCCTGTCAGCAAGCCTCGCCTACGCCGAATGGAACAAAACGAAGATCAATTTCATCGACACGCCGGGCATCGCGAACTTTCTTTCGGACGCGCGCGCGGCGCTCCGCGTCGCCGATGCCGCTCTGGTCGTCATCGATGCGGTGTCGGGCGTGCAGGTACAAACCGAAAAAGCGTGGAACGCCGCCGAGGAAGCGGGCCTGCCGAGGTTCGTCATCGTGAACCGGCTCGATCGCGAGCGCGCCAGCCTCGAGCGTACGCTGCAGTCCATTCATGGAGCGCTCAGCCGGACGGTCATTCCGATCCAGCTGCCGGTCGGTGAGGAAAAGGCGTTCAAAGGGGTCATCGATCTGGTGACGCAGAAGGCCTGCCTCTATCAGCCCGATGGCAGCGGCAAGATGACCGAATCGGCGATTCCGGCGGACATGGCCGATGCCGCGGCCACGGCGCGCGAACAGCTGATCGAAATGGTCGCCGAAGCCGACGAAAGCTTGATGGAGAAGTTCTTCGAGGCGGGCACCCTGACACAGGAACAACTCGTGGAGGGGCTTCGCAGCGCCACGGCGGCGGGCAAAGTATTCCCGCTGCTGTGCACTTCCGGGGCGCTCAACATCGGCGTCCAGCCGCTGCTCGACGCGATCGTCAACTACGTCCCGTCACCGGCTGCGCGGCCGATCAAGATGGTCAACGCCAGGACAGGCGACGAGGTCGAGCGGCCGCTCTCGGAGAGCGGGCCTGGCTCTGCGTTTGTCTGGAAGACCATCGCCGATCCATTTGCCGGCCGCATCACGATGTTCCGCGTGATGTCCGGCGTGTTGAAAACCGACTCCACCGTTCACAACAAGACCCGCGACGTCGGCGAGCGCCTTGGCCATATCGTACTGCTGCAGGGCAAAACGCAGACGAACGTGCCGGAGCTGCGCGCCGGCGATCTCGGCGCGGTTCCGAAACTGAAGGACACCCTTACGAACGACACGCTCGGCGACAAGGGAGACCCGGCGGTGTTCCCCGCGCTGAAATTTCCGGAGCCTGTGCTCTCGTACGCGATCGAGCCGAAGAGCCGGGGCGACGAAGACAAGATCAGCTCCTCGATGCACCGCCTCGAGGAGGAAGATCCGTCCATCAAGTACAGCCGCGATCCTCAGACCAACGAGCTGCTGCTGTCGGGTCAGGGGCAACTGCACATCGAGGTGACCGTCGCGAAGCTGAAGCGGCGGTTCGGCGTCGACGTGAACCTGAAGCCGCCCCGCATTCCGTACCGCGAGACGATCAAGTCGGCCACTGAAGCGCACGGACGGCACAAGAAGCAGACGGGCGGCCACGGGCAGTTCGGCGACTGCAAGATCAAGGTCGAGCCGCTGCCGCGCGGCACCGACTTCGAGTTCGTGGACGATATTTTCGGGGGTTCGATTCCGCGGCAGTTCATCCCGGCCGTGGAAAAAGGCATCCAGGAAACGCGAGTGCGCGGCTATCTCGCCGGCTACCCGATGGTGGATTTCCGCGTGACGGTGTTCGACGGCTCATATCACGACGTCGACTCGAACGAGCTGTCGTTCAAGATGGCGGGCCGGCTCGCGTTCAAAGACGCGATGACGCGCGCACGGCCGACGATCCTCGAGCCGATCATGAACGTCGAGGTATACGCGCCGTCCGATTTCGCCGGCGATCTGATGGGCGACCTCAACGGCCGGCGCGGCCGCATCGCGGGCATGGACACGCGCGGCGCCACCACGATCATCAAGGCGCAGGTGCCGATGGCCGAGATGCTCACATACGAACAGCATCTCACGTCGGCCACGGGAGGCCGCGGCAGCTACCACATGGAGTTCTCGCACTACGAAGAAGTCCCGTCGATGCTGCAGGCGAAGATTATCGCGGCGAGCAAGGCAGAACGCGGGGCGGAGGTGGAAGCGGAATGATAGGGGCAGAAGGGCGAAGGGGCAAGGGGCAATTGCCCCTTGCCCTTCGCCCCTTGCCCCTTACCCCTACTGAGTAACAGTAATAGTGACGTCCTGCGTTGCCTGGTACGCGTCCCCGTCCAAGGCGTAGGCGCGCAGCGTGTAGGTGCCAGGGCGATCGAATGTGACTTTCGCCGTCGATTTTCCGTCAGTCAGGCTGGGACGGCCGTCGCTGCCCAGGACGGCCGATTCAACCGGCGTGATCTTGGCCTTGCCCGCACCCCGATACTGAACCCATTTCACCCGGAACTGACCGCGCGCGGCCTCGGCAAGGGGATCTGGCGGCGGTGCGTCCGGCGCCGCTGCGCGCGCGCGAGGCCCGCCGGTTCCGCGTGCGCGAATTTCCGGCGACGGCAACCCATCGTCTTTCACCTCGAGAACCAGCGTAAGCGGCTGACGAACCGCAACAGACTGCGGCGGCAGTTTCGAAGGTATCGTGGGGGTGAGATTGACGGGCTCGCCGAACGTCCTCGCCGTCCGGCCGCCGTTGTTCGCCGACATCGTCTGCTGATCGATTTCCCACACCGGCCACAGCGAACCGAATGCCTTGAGCGTCGTCCCGTTCGCGGTCACCGTCCAGACGAGATCTTTGTCCACCGGCCAGTCGGCGGGCACATCCACTTTGAACACGAACGCCTCACGCCGGGGCAGGAAATGCGTGGGCTGACCGAGATCTTCACCGGCTGCGCCAAACCCGTTCCCGGGGCCGGCGGGAATATCCGGCGTTTCCTCCCAGTTCCGATTCATGTAGCCGAACCACATGCTGCGAGAGCCGTCGGGGTTCCGCGTCCATCCCTCGTAGGCCGGCTGCACGCTCTGACCCGAATTGAACTTGATCTCGCTCATCGCGACTTCCTGGCCGAATCCGGAAATCGCCATACCGAACAGCCCGACGACTACAGCGGTGATCTCGACGGCGTGAAGCGCACGTTTGTTCATAACGATCGGCTCTTCGCTCTCTGCTCTCGGCTCTTCGCTCTAGTTTGTATCTCGTAGTTTCGCGCGCTCCGCGACCTTCTCCTTGTAATCGGACTCTTCGAGATTGGTCCAGGTGATCCACGCGAAGCCCATCTCGTCGATCGTGCGCTGGCCGTATCCCCGCCAGTTGCGCGGGTCGGGATTGGCGCGATTGGCCTTCGTGTTGTCGTGCCACAACGTCGAATGGACCACCGTGCCCGCCGGCAACAGCGGACTCGCCTCGTCCGCATAGTTGTAGACCTTGTGCCAGTTGAAGTCCCATCCCACGCAGTTCAACTGCAGGGTGGTGTTGGTGGGAAGAATGGCTTCCAGGCACATCCGCTTGCCGATGTTGTGCATGTGCGCCTGAATCGCGGTGATCTGCACCGGTTTGTCGAACCGGTAATAACCGTCGCTCCGGCTTACGGTGCCGGCAGGGATGTCGAGCTGGCTGTTCGCCGAGGCAATCTGCAGCGAAATCTGATGGTACTTGGGCACGTACCCTTTCGGGTAGAACTTGATGCCGACGCGCGAACGATCGACAGTTTCCTTGCCGCTCGAGTGGTAGTGGATGTTGAAGCGGACCTTCGCGCCGGCCTTCATCAATTTGCCGGTGTTGGCGGGGAGAATGTCCCCGTTCTTGCCGACGGCGTATTCGTTGAGGAACGTTTCGGTCTGCTGCTGGCGCACATCCTCCTGCCCGACGAGCTTTTCATTTTCGGCGACGTCCTGAATGAGGTAGGTGAGCAGGTGGTGCATCACGGTGCGCGCGCCCGGACCCGGCTTCGTCTCCACCGCCTGGACGTAGCGATCTTCTGCCAGGCCGCTGTCCGCAATGTAATCGATCCACACGTCCGGGCCGGCAGCCGTAACCGTGTGCGGCTGCGGGATCTCGACAATCAGGTCGGGTTTGCCGATGTGCCACACGTCTTCGTCCGCGAATGTCCGCGGCGGCGGCATCTGTGCCATGTCGCCCTTCGCCGCACCCTGGTCCACCCACGCCGCGATCGTGGCGATTTCCTGGTCGGTGAGCGACGGATCGTCCTTGAACTTCTGAATGCCGATGTTCCGCTCGACGTGCCACGGCGGCATGAGCCGCGAGGCGGTTTTCGCCTTGATCGATCGAGCGTAAGGCCGGGCGTCCTCATAGGTGATGAGCGACATCGGCGCGTTGGACTCGGGTTGATGGCAGCTCTGACAGGACCGCTGCAGAATAGGAGCAACGTCTTTCGTGAAAGTGACAGCAGCAGCGGCAGGAGCGCTCTGGGCTGACACAGGCTCGCCGGGCACCACCGTCACGACCATCACAGCCGACGCCGCAAGGATTGTCAAAGCTCTCATCGCCAGCCTCACTTTTTACTTTTTACTTTTTACTTTTTTCTACTTCTTACTCTTCACTTTTCACTTTTCACTTGCTCAATCCGTTCAGCTTCGAACGAACGGTAATCGTAGTTGTTGGAGATGACCACCTCGGAGCCGCTCATGTCGACGCGCTGGCCGACGAACGGAACGAGCCGGGCAAACCCCTTGGCCGCGAAGCTCCCGGTCACCAGAAAGAGGCCGTCGCCTTCAGTAAGGATGGCAAGACGCCCACCGTCCGCGACCCGTTTTTTCGCGCACGCGATCTGCTCTGGTGACGCCACGGTTGCCGCCCCCTGCTGGCGGAAACAGCTCACCTCGACAACCGTGCCGCGCATCGTCGCCGCGGGCATCCGGCTGATGACGACCTCCTGAGCCCTGAGTGGGGCTGCGAGGAGCGCAAATACCGCAAGGTACGCCAGCATCATCTTTGTATTCCGACACTTGCGCTTATACGCCTCCCGATATTGCACTGTCAAGAATTCTGCTAGACTCCGGGGTTCCAGGAGGGCTTCAGATGACCCAGCGTTTCCGCTTTCTTCATACGATCTTCCTCACAGGTCTAGTGGTCGCTGCGAGCACCGCCGCGGCGGCCCAGGCACCGGCCGGGCAGGCGCCCGCGGCACCCGCCGGACGCGGCGGTCCGGCAGCCCCGACACCGCCGTGTGGTCCCGGATTGACGGGCAAGAACATCGCGACAGATTCGCGGTGTTTCGAGCTCCGGACCTACACCGTCCGCGCCGAAGGACCGGGCTCAATCGACCTGCTTCACGACCGCTTCCGTCAGCACACGAACCGCCTGTTCCAGAAGCACGGCATGACCATCGTCGGCTTCTGGCAGCCGCTGAACGCGGGCATGGAACGGACGCTGATTTACCTGCTCGCGTACAAGGATGCAGCCGCCAGAGACGCGGCGTGGGCCGGCTTCCGCGGCGATACCGAGTGGAAAGAGGTCGTGTCGAAGATGCAGGTCGGGACCCAGGTGGAATCGGTCTTCCTGGTTTCGACCGATTACGGGACGATGAAATAACGCGGACAAAATACGACAACAGGAGAACGAGAGAACGGGAGGAATTCCTTTCGAAAAGAATTCTCTCCTTCTCCCCTTCTCCTGTTTTTTTTGGAACTAGGCCGCGACTTTTTCGCGGCGTGCGGGACGGAACCGCTGCTTCAGCAGCGCAAGCACCGCACCTTCATCGGCAGAGAGTCCCACCATCCTCGGACGCGACTTGACCGCGCCGATCGTCACGCCGCCACGGTAGCCTTCGAACACCAGCGGATGGATGTAGCTGTTCCTGCACACCGCGCGGGTGTTGCCCAGCTTCGCCGCCACCGAATCAACCGCCCGGACGACGTTCCGCTTGAACGCGGTGTCCGACGTGCACTCGGGAAGATCGCAGACGTTCCTGGCGGCGAGGACGGTCGCCGCCCAGGTTCTGAAGTTCTTCGCCGTAAACGGCTGGCCGGTAATCTCGCGCAGATAGTCGTTCACGGCCGCTGAATCGACGCACTGCCGCTTGCCGTCACCATCGAGATACTGAAACAGCGTCCGCCCGGGAAGCGCACGGCACTTCTTGACGATGCGCGCCATGCTGGCGTCGTTGAGCTCGATCGTCTGCATGACGCCGCTTTTCGCGCGGAAGTGAAATTTCATCACGGCGCCGTTGACCTGGACGTGTTCGTCGAGCAGCGTCGTCAGACCGAAGGAGTTGTTGTCGCGCGCGTATTCCTTGTTGCCGATCCGTATCAGCGTCAGCTCGAGCAGCGCAACGACGGTGGCGAGCACATGCGGCCGCGACAGCGCGGCTTTTCTGAGATCGGCCTGCACGCGCCGCCGGATGGCTGGAAGCGCGAGGGCAAACTCAATCATCTGATCGAACTTCGATTCGTTGCGCGTGGCCGTCCACTGCGGATGGTAGCGGTGCTGCTTGCGTCCGCGCGCGTCCCGGCCGGTCGCCTGCAGGTGACCGTCGGGGCGGGCGCAGATCCACACGTTGGACCACGCCGGCGGAATCACCAGGGAGCGGATCCGATCGAGCGTTTTCTTGTCGCGGATGACGCGGCCCCTCGCGTCGCGGTACGTCGAACCCTTGCCTCGATGCATCCGCGAGAATCCGGGCTCGTCACCAGCCACGTAGTGCAATCCTGCCGCACGGGCGGCAGTCTGATTTCTGGTGGCGTCCGCAGAGGTGGACATGCACACCGAAGCTGCACGCTCGGTGCCACACGGCTGCGGCTGATTTGTGTTCAGAAAGGCTACAAAGGGGCTCGTTAGCCCGCCTTTTGCGGAGTCGTGCGCTTTGCGGCACGGCCCTTCGTCTGGCCGCCCTTCGCTGCTTTCCTCGCTTCGGCGTCGTTATCGTCCTTCTTGCCGCGCAGACGTTCGGCGGCCGCGCGGAGGCGTCCGCCGACTCCAGTTTTCGGCTTGGCAGCCTCGGCCTTCGCGTCTTTCGGCGATGCCTTCGGATCGAACTCGCTGCCGACCAGCTCGAGCTGCGCGAGTTCGGCGCTGTCGCCGCGGCGATACCCGAGCCGCAGGATGCGCGTGTAGCCGCCCGGCCGCTCCGCAAATCGCGGCGCGATCGTATCGAACAGCTTCACCACGACTTCGTTGTCTGCCAGGTCGCGTGCAACCATCCGCCGCGCATGCAGCGCCTTCCCGTTGGCGTCGCCAGCCGCATTGCCACGCTTGGCCAGCGTGATCAGCCGCTCGACGAACGGACGCAGTTCTTTCGCCTTCGGCACGGTCGTCTCGATGTGCTCGTAACGAATCAGGGCCACGGCCTGATTGCGGAGCATGGCAAGCCGATGGTCGGTGACCCGGCCGAGCTTCCTGTGTGCAACTCTGTGACGCATAGTTGTTCTCTGTATCTAGATCTAGGATCTAGAGATCTATAGATCTCCAGATCTAACAGATCTCTAGATGCGCTGGTCTCGCGTACGCGACCAGCGCCTACTCCCGGCTTCCAGCCGGCTGATCCACGCGCATGCCGAGGCCGAGGCCCATGCTGTGCAGGATTTCCTTGATCTCATTCAGCGACTTGCGGCCGAAGTTCTTCGTCTTCAGCATCTCGCCTTCGGTCTTCTGAACCAGTTCGCGGATCGTCCTGATGTTCGCGTTCTTCAGGCAGTTGTACGACCGCACCGACAGCTCGAGCTCTTCGACGCTCTTGTCGAGGTTTTCGTTCAGCGACCCGGTCTGCTGCTGCTCGACCTGCGCGTCGCCGGCTTCGTCGGACGACTCGTCGAGGTTGATGAAGATGTTCAGGTGATCGCGCACCAGCTTCGACGACAGCGAAATGGCGTCGCGCGGCGTCACCGATCCGTTGGTCCAGATGTCCACAGTCAGCTTGTCGTAGTCCGTGGTCTGACCGAGGCGCGCGGCCTCGACGAGATAGTTCACCTTCTTGATCGGCGAGTGCACCGAATCGATCGGGATCCAGCCGATGCCGAGATCTTCGTCGAAGTTCTTGTCGGCGGAGATGTAGCCGCGGCCGCGCTTGACGCGCATCTCCATGTTCAGCTTGCCGCCCTCCGACACCGTGGCGATGCGCGCATCGGGCTCGAGAATTTCGACGTCGGCATCCGTCTGGATGTCGCGCGCTTTCACCTCACCGGCCTTTTCGACGCGGAGATATAGCGTCTTGGTGGCGTCGGTGTGCATCTTCAACGGAACCTGCTTCAGGTTCAGGATGATGTCGGTGGCGTCCTCGACGACTCCCGGAATGGGCGAGAACTCGTGCAGCACGCCGTCGATCTTCACAGCCGTGATTGCTGCACCCTCGACCGAGGACAGCAGCACGCGACGGAGCGCATTGCCGATGGTGGTGCCGAACCCGCGCTCGAACGGCTGCGCGTAGAACCGGCCGAAGCGATCGGTTAACGTTTCACGCTCGAATTCGAGCCTCTTGGGACGCTGAAAACCTTTCCAAAGCATCTTTTCTTATCCTTCCCTACCGGGTGCCCGAAGGCATCCTCAGACCTGCAAGTGTGATCACCGGCCTCCCACCGCAGGTCTGTAAGGCTGCGGGCCGATGATTGGGTTGTCGATCGACGATGGCCGATCGACGATGGCCGATTTACTTACTGTACAACTCGACGATCAGCTGCTCCTGCACGGGCAGGTTGATCTGCTCCCGCGTCGGCAGCGACGAGACGCGTCCCGACAGCGCGTTCGCATCGAACGACAGCCATTCGGGGATGCCGCGGCCCTTCACCTCTTCGATCGCGTGCAGGATCGTCGGCGTGTTCCGGCTCGATTCGCGGACGCCGATGGCTTCGGACACGCGCACGGAATAGGACGGCACGTCGACCTTCTTCCCGTTCACCGTGAAGTGGCCGTGGCGCACGAGCTGGCGCGCCTGCGGGCGCGAGGTCGCGAGTCCCAGCCGGTAAATCACGTTGTCGAGGCGGCGCTCGAGCAGCTGCAGCAGCGTCTCACCGGTGATGCCGCGCTGCCGCTCGGCGGCCTCGAAGTACCGGCGGAACTGATCCTCGAGCACTCCGTAGATGCGCTTGACCTTCTGCTTCTCGCGGAGCTGCACGCCATAGCCCACGAGCTTCGCCTTGCGCGTCTTGCCGTGCTGTCCAGGCGGGAAGTTGCGCTTCTCGATCGCGCACTTCTCCGTATAGCAGCGCTCTCCCTTGAGGAAGAGCTTCATTCCCTCTCGCCGGCAGAGCCGGCACACCGGACCTACATATCTCGCCATTACACGCGTCTCCTCTTGGGCGGCCGGCAACCGTTGTGCGGAATCGGCGTCACGTCGCGAATCGATTTCACTTCGATGCCGATCGTCTGCAGCGCACGGATGGCCGACTCGCGGCCCGATCCGGGCCCTTTCACACGCACTTCGACCGACCGGAGGCCCAGCGTCTTGGCAACGTTGCCGGCGGCGATCGCCGCCTGGGTCGCCGCGAACGGCGTGCCCTTGCGCGAGCCCTTGAAGCCGACGCCCCCCGCGCTCGACCACGCAATCACGTTCCCCTCGGTGTCGGTGATCGTGATCATCGTGTTGTTGAACGACGCGTGGATATGCGCGTAGCCGCTGTGGACGATCCGCTTCTCGCCGCGCTTCTTGAACGTCTTGCGCGGCTTCCTCGCGCCCTTTTCGCCTTTTTCAGGCGTTCCGGCGCCTTCTCCGTCAGTCTTTGCCATGATTATTCAACCTTCTTCTTCGCGACCGCGCCTTTGCGCGGCCCCTTGCGCGTGCGCGCGTTGGTGCGCGTGCGCTGGCCGCGGACGGGCAGCGCCCGCCGATGACGGCCGCCTCGATAGCTGCCGATTTCCATCAGGCGCTTGATGTTCATCGAGATCTCCTTGCGGAGATCGCCTTCCACGCCGCCCTGCTCTTCGAGCACGCGGCTGATCTTGCGGACGTCGTCTTCCGACAGATCCTTCACGCGGATGTCGGGGCTGACCCCGGCTTCGGTGAGGACCACGTTCGAGCGGTGACGACCGATGCCGTAGATGTAAGTGAGGCCGATTTCAACGCGCTTGGTGCGCGGGAGATCGACGCCTGCGATTCTCGCCATGTTCTAACCCTGCCTCTGCTTGTGTTTCTGGTTCGAGCAGATCACACGAACCACGCCGCGCCGGCGGACGATCTTGCACTTGTCGCAAATGCGCTTGACTGACGCCCGTACCTTCATAATCTTCCCTTCGCTATCGGGACTGGGGGTTGTTGACTGGAAATTGGCCGATCCCAAATCCCGAGTCCCGAATCACACCGTCGGTCGCGCGTTTTTCGCCGCGGCTCAACGACAGCACCTCGACGCCGTCCGACGTCACTGCCACCGTATGCTCGAAATGCGCCGACAGGCTGCGGTCCGACGTCACCGCCGTCCATCCATCTCTCAGTACCTTGACGCCGGCCTCGCCGATATTCACCATCGGCTCGATCGCCAGCACCATACCTTCAGCGAGCCTCGGGCCGCGGCCCGGATCGCCGTAGTTCGGAATCTGCGGCTCTTCGTGAAGCTCGGAGCCGATGCCATGGCCCACGAACTCGCGCACCACCGAAAACCCGGACTTCTCGACGTGGGTCTGCACGGCATGGCCGAGGTCAGAAACACGCGCCCCCGGGCGGACTGCTTCGATCGCCTTCCAGAGCGATTCCTCGGTCACGCGCAGCAGGTCCGCCGCTTTCGGCTCGATCCGCCCGACGCCGACGGTCACCGCGGAATCGCCAAAAAAGCCGCCCATCTTCGCGCCCAGGTCGATCGAAATGATGTCGCCCTCGTTCAGCACCGTCTTGGGCGACGGGATCCCGTGCACGACCTGCTCGTTCACCGACGCGCAAATCGTCGCCGGATACCCCTTATAACCCTTGAACGCCGGAACCGCGCCGCCGGCGCGAACCTCGCGTTCGGCAATCGCATCGAGGTCTTCGGTCGAAACTCCCGGAGCAACCGCTTCGCGGAGCTGCTCGAGCACGTGGCCAACCAGCTGATTCACCTCGCGCAAGCGCCGGAGCTCCGCGGCCGATCGGCAGACGATCATGATCGCCTCCCCGAAAGAACGGGTGCCATGGCGTCGATGCTGCCGGCCAACTCCGCCGCAACCTTGTCAGGCGCCTGCGCACCATTGATGGAACGGAACGTCGGCCGGCCGCAGTAGTAGTCGAGCAGCGGCCTGCTTTCGCGCGCATACACCTCGAGCCGATGGCGTCGCACGCGGTCGTCCCCGTCATCAGCCCTGGTGATCATTCCACCTCCGCAGCACTCGCACGCGTCGTCGCCAGCTCTGGCGCCCGATCCGGGCTCCGCAATCGACGCGCACCTGGCGCACACCCTGCGTTCCTGCATGCGCCGCAGCAACTCGGCGTCCGGCACGTCCAGATCGACAATGACCAGCGGCTCGCCCTGAAGCATCTCGTCGAGCGCCTCCGCCTGCCTGATGGTGCGGGGAAACCCGTCGAGGATGTAGCCGTTGGCGGCATCGTCACGCGACAGCCGCTCCTCCACGATGCCGATCATGTCTTCGTCGGCGAGAAACTCGCCGCGATCCATCAACGCCTTCGCCTTCAATCCCAGCGCGGTGCCCGCCTGCGCGGCCTCGCGAAGGATATCCCCCGTCGAAATCTTGGGGATGCCTCGCGCCTGCGCGAGCCGGGCGGCCTGCGTCCCTTTCCCCGACGCGGGCTTACCCTGCATCACGACATTCAACCGCATTTAGGCGCGCCGGCCTCGTATGCGGGTCTTCTTCATGAAGCCGTCGTAGTGCCTCATGATGAGCTGCGACTCGACCTGCTGAATCGTATCCATCGCCACGCCGACGATGATCAACAGCGTGGTACCACCGAAGTAGAACGTGACCCCCATGCCTTCGGTGATGAATCGCGGCAGCGCGGCATCGAGGCGCTCGCCGATGAACGGAATCGGCGCCACCCGGAAGCCGGTGATCAGGAAATCCGGCAATATCGCAATCAACGCGAGGTAAATCGCCCCCGCGAGCGTGATCCGCGTCAGGATCGTGTCGATGTATTCCGCGGTCCGCTTGCCCGGACGAATCCCCGGCACGAAGCCGCCGTACTTCCGCATGTTCTCGGCCACGTCATCCGGGTTGAAGATGATCGCGGTGTAGAAGTACGCGAAAAAGATGATCAGCGTGATGTACATCAGGTTGTACAACGGCATGCCCATCGTCAGCTGATCGCTGAACCGCGTCATCCAGTGATTCGGATCGTTGGCGAACATCTGCGCGATCGTCGTCGGGAACGCCAGGATAGACGAGGCGAAGATTACCGGGATGACGCCGCCCGTGTTGACCTTCAACGGAATGTGCGTGCTCGCGCCGCCATACATCCGCCGTCCGACCACGCGCTTCGCGTATTGCACCGTGATGCGCCGGCTGCCGCGCTCGACGAAGATGATCGCCGCGATGACGAACACCATCACGACGAGCAGCAGGATGAGCCGGATCAGCCCCATCTGTCCGGTCCGCAGCTGATCGAACGTCGTGAGCACCGCCGTCGGCAGACCGACGACGATACCTGCGTAAATGATCAGCGACATCCCGTTGCCGATGCCGCGCTCGGTAATCTGTTCGCCGAGCCACATGATGAGCGTCGTGCCCGTCGTCAGCGTGAGCACCGTCATGAGGCGGAAGCCCCAGCCCGGGTTGTAGACGAGCGGCAGCCCGCCGGTGATTTGTGTCGAACGCTCGAGCCAGATCGCGATGCCCAGCGCCTGCACGATGCTGAGCAGAATCGTTCCGTAGCGCGTGTACTGCGTGATCTTGCGCCGACCGAGCTCCCCTTCTTTCGAAATGCGCTCGAGGTACGGCCAGACGACGGTCAACAGCTGCAGGATGATCGATGCGCTGATATACGGCATGATGCCGAGCGCGAAGATCGTCATGCGCGACAGGTTCTGCCCTGAAAACATGTCGTAGAGCCCGAACATGGTCCCGCGCGCCTGCTCGGCCAACTGGGCGAGCGCCGCCGTATTCACGCCAGGGGTCGGAATATGACCGCCGATGCGATACACGATGAGCAGCCCAAGCGTGAACAGCACGCGCTTGCGAAGCTCTGCGATGGCGAACAGATTCTTGACGCTGTCGATAGCCATGTACGACCCTTTTTACCTTCTACTTTCTTACTTTCCACTTTCTACTTTCTACTTCTCTATCTCTACTTTCTACTTCTCACTCGCCGCTTTCGCCTTCCCGCTCTCGAGAATTTCCGCAGCGCCGCCGGCGGCCGCGATCTTCTTCGCAGCCTCGCCGCTGAACTTGTGCGCGCGCACGGTCAACCCCTTCGAGATCTCGCCGCGGCCGAGCACTTTCACCCGGTCGGCTGACGCGGACACGAGGCGCCGTTCGCGCAGCAGTTCGAGAGTGACGACGGTACCGGCGTCGAATCGCTCGCCGAGCGTGTCGAGGTTCACGACCGCGTATTCGATGCGGAACGGGTTATGGAACCCGCGCTTCGGCACGCGCCGCTTGAGCGGCATCTGGCCGCCTTCGAACCCGACCTTGCGCTTGAAACCCGAACGGGACTTCGCACCCTTGTGCCCGCGGCCTGCCTGCGTGCCCTGACCGGTGCCATGACCGCGGCCGACCCGCTTCTTCGAGTGCTTGGCGCCCTTCGGCGGTTTTAAATTTGAGAGATCCATATTTTTTTAATATGTCGTGGGGCGGCTATTCAGCCACCGTCAGCAAGTGCCTAACTTTGTGAATCATGCCGCGAACCGACGGCGTGTCCGCGACCTCCACGGTGTGGTTCAGGCGCCGGAGACCCAGCCCCTCGACGACAGCCGCCTGCTTCTTGTCGAATCCGATGGTGCTCTTCACGAGCGTCACCTTGACGCGCTTCGATTCGGTTTGCTTCTTCGCTGCTTTTTTCGCCATATCTTCTTCGCGTCTTCGTGTCTTCGTGGTTACTTGGCAATCATCTCTTCGAGGTCTTTGCCGCGAAGCCGCGCCACCGCGCCCGGATCCTTGAGACATTCGAGTCCATTGAACGTCGCGCGCACCACGTTGTGCGGGTTCGCGGAGCCCAGCGACTTGGTCAGCACGTTGTGGAGACCCGCCGCTTCGACCACCGCGCGCACCGCGCCGCCGGCGATGATGCCGGTGCCGTCCGGAGCAGGCTTCAGCAGCACGCTTCCGGATCCGAATTTACCGACAATGGCATGCGGAATCGTCGTGCCCGACAGAGGCACGCGAATCAGGCCTTTCTTGGCCGCTTCGATCCCCTTCTTGATGGCCGACGGCACTTCTTTCGCCTTGCCGACGCCGAAGCCCACCACGCCGTGGCCGTCTCCGACGACGACGAGCGCGCTGAAGCTGAGATTCTTGCCGCCCTTCACGACTTTCGTGACGCGGTTGATCGATACCACCGTGTCCTTGATGTCGAGCTGCGAGGAATCGATCTTTTCGCGAGTACGCTGCATATGACTAAAACTCCAGACCAGCTTTACGGGCCGCGTCGGCGACTGCCTGAATCCGGCCGTGATACAGGTAGCCGTTCCGATCGAAGACCACCTTGGTGATGCCCTTTTCCTTCAGCCGCTGCGCAATCGTCTGACCGATGAGCTCCGCGCCCGCCTTGTTGCTCCCGCGCGTTTTGCCCGACAGGCCCGACTTCACCGACGCCTCGGTCGTCGCCGCCGACGCGACCGTCTTGCCGGTGGCATCGTCGATCACCTGGACGTAGATGTGCGAGAGGCTGCGATACACGGTGAGCCGCGGCCTCTGCTCGTCGCCGGAGATCCGCTTACGGAGCCGCAGCTTGATTCGCGTGCGGCGATCTTCTCGAGTTTTGATGCGCATAACTAATCCCTATTTCGTGCCGGTCTTTCCGGCCTTCTTCTTCAGCACTTCACCGGTGAACCGCACGCCCTTCTGCTTGTACGGATCCGGCTTGCGCAGGCGGCGGATGTTCGCGGCAACCTGTCCGACAAGCTGCCGATCGACGCCCGTCACCGTCACGTGCGTCTGCTTCTCGATCGCGATGTCGATGCCGGTAGGCACGTCGAACACGACAGGGTGCGAATAGCCGAGGGCGAACACGACCTGTTTGCCTCTGAGCTCCGCGCGATAGCCGACGCCGACGATGTCGAGCTCGCGCTTGAACCCTTCGGTGACTCCCAGCACGCCGTTGGCGGCGAGGCTGCGAGCAAGGCCATGAAACTTGCCGAGCTGCGGATCGGGACGCGCCGGCGCAGCCTTGAGCTGCCCGTCGGCGACTTCGAAGGTGATGCCGGGCGGAATGCGCTGCATCAGCTTGCCCTTCGGTCCCTGAATATCCAGCCCGTCGGGGTTCACCTTGACGGTGACGCCCTGCGGCAGCGTAATCGGTTTTTTTCCAATCCGAGACATGGTGTTTTCTCTTCAGTACAGTAGTGTCCGGCTTCAGCCGGACCATCCAACTACCACACGTTGCAGAGCACTTCGCCGCCGACGCCGGCGCGCTGAGCCGCGCGACCGGTCATGACACCGCGCGACGTCGTCAGAATGCTCGTGCCGAGACCACCGAGCACCTGCGGCACTTCGTCGCTGCGGAAGTAGACGCGGCGGCCCGGCCGGCTGATGCGCTCGACGCCGGTGATGACCTTCTCGCCGCGCGGCCCGTATTTCAGAAAGATACGGATGACCTGCCGCGGCGCAGACGCCTTGGCGGCCTCGGGCGACTTCTCGTCGGCCATCTTGAAGCCCTGGATGTAGCCCTCGGCTTCGAGGATTTTGGCAATTTCAACCTTCAGCTTCGACGCGGGCACATCAACTCGGGTGTGTTTCGCAATGACGGCATTGCGAAGGCGCGTGAGCATATCGGCAATCGGGTCTGTCATAACTCGTTCTCTGTTGATCCTTGTTCTTTGCTAGCTTCCAGCCGGCAGCCAGGAGCCAGTAGCCAGTAGCAGATCTACCAGCTGCTCTTGGTGACTCCCGCGATATCTCCCTGCAGCGCCAGCTTTCGGAAGCACAGCCGGCAGAGCGCGAACTTCCGCAGATAAGCCCGCGGCCGGCCGCACAGATGGCAGCGGTTCCGCAGCCGGACCTTGTACTTCGGTGTTTTCTTTTCCTTGGCGATCTTTGCAGTAGTGGCCATCGTTTTCTCTTTTGCTCTCTGCTCTTAGCTCTCTCTTTGCTCTACCCAGAATCAGTTCGTGCGGAACGGCATCCCGATCAACTGCAGCAGCTTGCGCGCTTCCTGGTCGGTCCGCGCGCTCGTCACCACCGACACGTTCATGCCCCGGGCCTTGTCGACCTTCATGTAGTCGATTTCCGGAAACAGCAGCTGGTCCTTGAGGCCCAACGTGAAGTTGCCGCGACCGTCGAATCCCTTCGGCGACACGCCGCGGAAGTCGCGAACGCGCGGCAGTGCGATGCTCATCAGCCGATCCAGGAATTCATACATGCGCTCGCCGCGGAGCGTGACGCTCGTGCCGACGGGCTGTCCCTTGCGCACCTTGAACGCGGCAATCGACTTCTTCGCGCGGCGCACGACGGGCTTCTGGCCGGTGATGCGCGCGAGCTCGTCGGCGCCGACCTCGATGATCTTCGCGTTCGAGGTCGCTTCGCCGAGCCCCATGTTCACGACGACCTTCTGGATCTTGGGAACGGCCATCACGTTGGTGTAGCCGAACTCCTTCTTGAGGGCCGGCACGGCCTCTTTCTCGTAGCGTTCCTTCAGCCGGTTCATTTGTCGACCACTCCCTCGCACTTGCGGCAGATCCGGACCTTGCGGCCGTCGCCCAGCAATTTATGGCCCACGCGCGCCCTCGCGCCGCACTCGGGGCACAGCAGCTGCACGTTCGAGGCATGGAGCGACGCTTCCCGCTCGACGATGCCGCCCTTGATGTTGCGCTGCGGATTCGGCTTGGTGTGGCGCTTGATCATGTTGACGCCTTCGACCACCAGCCGGTTCTTCGCGGGAACCACCTTCAACACCCGTCCACGCTTGCCGCGGTCCTTGCCCGCGATCACCAGGACGTTGTCGTTCTTCCGAATCGGACTTTGTAATAGCGACATATCGAAACCTTCGAATCCACCTAACGAAATCACCACAGAGATCACAGAGGACGCAGAGAAAACCGTTTTGCTTCTCTGTGCGCTCTGTGTCCTCTGTGGTTCATTTCATTTCACAGCACTTCAGGCGCGAGCGAAATAATCTTCATGAACCGGCGCTCGCGGAGCTCGCGCGCGACCGGACCGAACACGCGCGTGCCGATCGGCTCGCGCTGGTCGTTGATCAGCACCGCCGCGTTGCGATCGAAGCGGATGTAGCTGCCGTCCTTGCGGCGCTGCTCCTTGACCGTGCGCACGATCACCGCCTTCACGACCTGCCCCTTCTTGACGGTGCCGTCGGGAATCGCTTCTTTCACCGACGCCGTGACGATGTCGCCGAGCCGGGCGTACCGGCCGGTCGAGCCGCCAATCGGGTTGATGATGGCGATCTTGCGCGCGCCGGAGTTGTCGGCAACATCGAGGATCGATCGCATCTGAATCATGGCTGTCTCCTATACCCCTACCGCGGATCTGACGACCCTGCGTGACCACCCACCGCTTCCGCTTGCTGAGCGGCCGGCTTTCCACAATGGCGACACGATCGCCCACCTTCGCGGTGTTGTCTTCGTCGTGTGCCACGAACTTCGACGTCCGGCGCTCGGTCTTGCCGTACAAGCCGTGACGCACCTGCCACTCGACCGCAACGACGCAGGTTTTCTGCATCTTGTTGCTGACGACGATGCCTTCTTTTTCCGACTTTTCAGCCATGTGTCTTCTTTACTCAATATGTCGCGGGGCCCCACCCCCACGACCTGTGCCGTCGCCGCCTCTGGCGGCTCGGCGGTGCTTGCCACGACAACCTGCTTAGTGCAGCAGACCGTCAGCCAGCCTTCTGTTTCTCCGTGATAACCGTCTTGATCCGCGCCAGGTCGCGCCGCGTGTAACGCAGCTTGAGCGGCGCGTCGAGCTGGCCGAGCGACTGTTGCAGCCGCATCCGGAACAGCTGATCCTCGAGCTCTTTCGCGCGCGCGCCGAGGTCTTCCACCGAGAGCTCCCGCAGGTCCGCCACGTCGATCATGACGCCTTCTCCTCCGCAAACCGGGTCGCGAACTTCGTCAGGATCGGAAGCTTCGACGCCGCGAGCTTAAGCGCCTCGCGCGCTTCGGTCTGGGTGACCCCTTCCATCTCGAACAGAATCCGTCCCGGCCGCACGACGCACACCCACTCTTCGGGCGCGCCCTTGCCCTTGCCCATTCGTGTTTCCTGCGGCTTCTTGGTGATCGGCTTGTCCGGGAACACGCGCACCCAGATCTTGCCGCCGCGCTTGATGAACCGGGTCATCGCGACGCGCGCCGCTTCAATCTGCCGCGACGTGAGCCAGCACGGCTCCATCGCGCGGAGACCGAAGTCGCCGAACGACACGTCGGAGCCGCGCCACGCCTTGCCGCGCATGCGGCCGCGCTGCTGCTTCCGGTACTTCACTTTCTTCGGCATCAACATAACGTCGTCTTTTCTTAACCTGTCGCGGGGCCCCACCCCCGCGACCTGTGCCTTCGCGGCCCCTGGCCGCTCGGCTGTGCTTGCCGCGCCAATCTGCTTTGCGCGGCTGGACTGTTACTGGCGCTGTTCGCGCGGCCCGGAAGGCCGGCGCGGCTGGCGCTCTCTGAACTCCTGCTCCTCGCGCGGGCTCTTCGGCGTCAGACGCTCGCCCTTGTAGAGCCACGTCTTCACGCCAATCTGTCCGTAGGTCGTGCTCGCCTCTGCGAAGCCGTAATCGATGTCCGCGCGCAGCGTCTGCAGCGGAAGCTGTCCGTGCAGATACCACTCGGAGCGCGCGATTTCGGCGCCGTTGAGCCGTCCGGAGACGCGCACCTTGATGCCGCGCGCGCCGAAGCGCAGCGCCGATTCAACGGCCTTGCGCATCGCGCGACGGAACGCCACGCGCTTTTCGAGCTGCATGGCCACCGATTCGGCGATGAGCTGCGCGTCGAGCTCGGGCTTCTGGATCTCCTGGATGTTGATGAAGACCTCGCGATTGGTGCGCTTCTGGATCTCGGCCTTCAGCTTCTCCACCTCGGTGCCCTTCCGGCCGATGATGATGCCGGGGCGCGACGTGTGGATGTCGATCTTCAGCTTGTTGGCCGCGCGCTCGGTCTCGATCTTCGCCACGCCGGCATGCGCGAAGCGCTTCTTCAGATCGGCGCGCAGCGCCAGATCCTCGTGCAGCAGCTTGGCGTAGTCGCGATCGGCGAACCACCGCGACTTCCAGGTCTTGTTGAACCCGAGCCGGAATCCGTACGGATGAACTTTTTGACCCATCGTTTTTCAATCTGTCGCGGGGCCCCACCCCCGCGACCTGTGCCGTCGCCGCCTTTGGCGGCTCGGCGGTGAACGCTACGCCTGTCTGCTTAGTGCAGCGGCTCAGCTATTTCTCTTCCTTTTTCGTCTTTCCTTTTTCCTTGTCACTGGCCTTCGCCCTCTGCCGCGCCGGCGCCTTGGTCGTCTCGCCCTCGGCCGCGGCTTTCGCCTTGGCGCGCCCCTTCGGAGCGGATGCGGCGACCGGCGTAATCTCCGTCGGCCGTTCCGTCACGCGGACCGTGAGGTGCGCGGTGCGCTTCACGACGCGGAACGCGCGGCCCATCGGAGCAGGGCGGATCCGCTTCATCGACGGCCCCTGATTGGCGTAACACGCCGACACGAACAGGCGATCGACGTCGCCGCCGAATCCCTCTTTCTGCTGCGCGTTGGCGATCGCCGACCGGAGCAGCTTGGCGATATCGTGGCTGATGCCCTTGCGGGTGAATGTGAGCGTCGCGAGCGCGCGATTCACATCGCGTCCGCGGATCAGATCCATGACCAGCCCGGCCTTCTGTGCGGACGTGCGGACGTACCGGGCCGTTGCGTGAGCTTCGATTGCCATGACTAGCTGCCTGCCTTCGCGCCGCCGCCGCCGGCCGCTGGCGCCGCGGCTGCCATCTGCGCCGCCTTTTCCGTTTTAGTGGTGTGCCCCTTGAACGTCTTGGTCGGCGAGAACTCGCCGAGCTTCTGCCCGACCATGTTCTCGGTGACGTAGACGGGGATGAACTTCTTCCCGTTGTGCACCGCGAGCGTGTGCCCCACCATCTCGGGGACGACCGTCGAACGGCGCGACCAGGTCTTGACGACCTTCTTCTCGTTCGCCCGATTCATCGCCTCGATCTTCTCGAGCAGCGGCGTATCGACGAAGGGGCCTTTTTTCAGTGATCGACTCATGGTTACCTCGCGCCCTTCGGGCGGCGCTGGACAATGAACTTGTCCGTCGACTTGCGATTGCGTGTCTTGTAGCCCTTGGTGGGCAGACCCCACGGCGACACCGGATGGCGGCCGCCCGACGTCTTGCCCTCGCCGCCGCCGTGCGGGTGATCGACCGGGTTCATGACGACGCCGCGGTTGTGCGGCCGGCGTCCGAGCCACCGGTTGCGGCCGGCTTTGCCGATCGAGACGTTTTCGTGATCGAGGTTGCCCACCTGGCCGACCGTGGCGTAACACACGATGGCGATGTGGCGAATCTCACCCGAGGGCATCTTGACCGACGCGTAGTCCCCTTCTTTCGCCACCAGCTGCACCGACGACCCCGCGCTCCGCGCGATCTGGCCGCCCTTGCCCGGCTTGAGCTCCACGTTGTGGAGCATCGTGCCGAGCGGGATGTTCTTGAGCGGCAGCGCGTTGCCCGGAAGAATGTCGACGTTGTCTCCCGCGATGACGCTGTCCCCGACTTTGAGGCCGAGCGGCTGCAGGATGTAGCGCTTCTCGCCGTCGGAGTAGGTCACCAGCGCGATGCGCGCCGAGCGGTTCGGGTCGTATTCGATCGTCGAGATCTTTCCGGGAATGTCCTTCTTGTCCCGCTTGAAATCGATGATGCGGTAGAGCCGTTTGTGGCCGCCGCCGCGAAACCACGAGGTGAGCTCGCCATGGTTGTTGCGCCCGCCCGACCGGTGCAGGTTCTCCACCAGCGGCTTGTGCGGCTTGCTCGTCGTGATGTCGTCGAACGTCTGGACGGTCTGAAAGCGCCGGCCAGGTGACGTTGGTTTGTAAGCTTTAATCGGCATCTTGTTACGCCCCCTCGAAGAACTCGGGCATCTTCTCGCCTTCGCGCAGCTTCACGTAGGCCTTCTTCCAGTCCGAACGCTGCCCCGCGAAGCGGCCCTGCCGTTTGACCTTGCCGTGCGCGATCGCCGTGCGCACGTGCGCCACCTTCGATCCCAGCAGCGTCTCGACTGCGCGCTTGATCTCGGTCTTGTTCGCGTGGGTGGCCACCTCGAACACGATCGTGCGGCCGTCCCGCTCGCGCTGGATCGAGGTCTTCTCGGTGATGAGCGGCCGGCGGATAACGTCAGTGAGTTTCATGGTTACAGTTCCTGCAGCTTCTCGACAGCCGCCTTCGTCGCGATCACCCTCGACGCGTTCATCACGTCGCGCGCGGCGACCCTGGCGCTGGCGAGCAGCTGAACGCCGGGAAGATTGCGCACCGCGAGGCCGAGCGTCTGGTTCGGCTGCACGTCGATGAGCAAGGCTTTTCCCTCGGCGCCAAGGCGCTTCAGCATCTCCACCGCCGACTTGGTTTTCGTTTCCGTCGCCGTGAGCTCGTCGACAATCACGAGCGCGCCGTCCTGCACGCGCCGGGCGAGCGCCGCGACGATCGCGCCGCGCTTGACCTTGCGGGGCAGGCGGAAGTCGTAGCTGCGCGGCTGAGGTCCGAACACCGTGCCGCCATGGCGCCACAGCGGGTTCCGGATGTCGCCGACACGCGCCCGTCCGGTGCCCTTCTGCTTCCACGGCTTGCGGCCGCTGCCGGCCACGAGCGCGCGGTTCTTCGTCATGTGCGTGCCACGCCGCGCTGCCGCGTTGGTGTGGACGACCGACTCCCAGATGAGCGCGTCGTTGACGCGGCCGCCGAACACGTCGTCGTTCAGCTCGAACGAGCCGACTTTCTTGTTATCGCTGTTGACTACGTCCATTTTCATAACGGCTCTCTGCAATCGCCAATTCAGCTCGCAACTATCGAGAATTGCCAATGAATTATTTCTTGCCCTTCGGCTTCTCGACCTGCGCAACCTTGATCTTCTTGGCCGTGATCGCCTTCCGGATGATCACGTAGCCGCTTGGCGCGCCTGGAATGGCGCCGCGCACGATCAGCAGGTTGTTTTCAGGATCGACCTTCGCGATTTTCAGATTGCGGACCGTCACGCGGTCGCCGCCCATGCGGCCGGCCGCGCGCATGCCCTTGACGACGCGCGAAGGAAACGATGACGCGCCGATCGAACCGGGCGCGCGATGGAACATCGAACCGTGCGTGGCCGCGCCGCCCGCGAAATGGTGGCGCTTCACGACGCCCTGAAATCCCTTGCCGCGGCTCGTGCCGATGATGTCGACGCGCTCGCCGTTCTGGAACATGTCGACCAGGACCTGGTCGCCGACCTTCGGATCGCCGTCTTTCGCCAGCTTCACTTCGCGCCGCACGCGGGTCGGGGGCACGTTCGCCTTCTTGTAGTGCCCCGCCAGCGGCTTGCGAACCTTCGCGGGCTTGGCGTCCACGAGGCCGAGCTGCACCGATTCGTAGCCGTCGGTGGCGGCCGTCTTCCGCTGCACGACGACGCACGGCCCGGCCTTGATGACGGTGGCCGGGACGATCGAGCCGTCCTCCGCGAACAGCTGGGTCATGCCGACTTTTCTGCCGATGATGCCGGTAACCATGGCTATTTCACATGCTCCTTGCCGAACGCCTTGATCTCGACGTCGACGCCGGCCGGAAGATCGAGCTTCATGAGAGCGTCAACCGTCTGCGGCGTCGGCTCGAAGATGTCGATCAGGCGCTTGTGCGTCCTGACTTCGAACTGCTCCCGCGACTTCTTGTCGACGTGCGGCGAGCGGAGCACCGTCCACTTGTTGATCGAGGTCGGAAGCGGAATCGGACCCGCAAGGCGCGCGCCCGTGCGCTTGGCCGTGTCGACGATTTCAGTCGTCGACTGATCGAGCACGCGCGAGTCGTAGGCCTTGAGGCGGATGCGAATTTTGTCGCTGAACATCTTGTTTTCTCTGTCGTGGGGCCCCATCTTCTTCATGCCGTCGCGGGGCCCCACCCCCGCGACCTGTGCCTTCGCGGCCTTTGGCCGCTCGGCTGTGCTTGCCGCACCTATCTGCTCAGTGCGACTGGACTTTCGACTTGCGACTGTCGACTGTCGACTGTCGACCTTACTTCCCCTGGGCTTTCGCCACGACTTCTTCGCTCACGTTCGACGGCGCCTGTTCGTACCGGTCGAAGTGCATCGAATACGTCGCGCGCCCCTGCGTGCGCGAGCGGAGATCCGTCGCGTAGCCGAACATCTCCGACAACGGCACGCGCGCCTGGATAATCTGCGTGCCGCCACGATCTTCCTGCGACTGAATCTGTCCGCGACGGCTCGAGAGGTTGCCCATGACGTCGCCCATGTGTTCCTTCGGGACGACGACCTCGACGCGCATCACCGGCTCGAGCAGCACGGGCTTGGCTTTCTTCGCGGCGTCCTGAAACGCCATCGAGCCGGCGATCTTGAACGCCATTTCCGACGAGTCGACTTCGTGGAACGACCCGTCGTACAGCTCGATGCGCACGTCGTCGACCGGATAGCCGGCGAGCACGCCGCGCGTCAGCGCTTCTTTGATGCCCATGTCGACCGGCTTGATGAATTCCTTCGGAATCGATCCGCCGACGGTCTCGTTTTCGAAGATGTAGCCCGAGCCCGGTTCGCCGGGATAGAGGTGAATCTTCACGTGACCGTACTGACCGCGGCCGCCCGTCTGCTTCGAGTACTTCATTTCGCCGTCGGCAGGGCGGGTCAGCGTTTCCTTGTAAGCCACCTGCGGTTTGCCGACAGTCGCTTCGACGCTGAACTCGCGCTTCAACCGGTCGACGATGATCTCGAGGTGCAGCTCGCCCATGCCGGCGATGATGACCTGACCGGTCTGCTGGTCGGTCTGCACGTTGAACGTCGGATCTTCGGCCATCAGCTTCTGAAGGCCGACGCCGAGCTTTTCCTGGTCGGACTTGGTCTTCGGCTCGATGGCGAGCGAGATGACCGGCTTCGGGAAGTCCATCGATTCGAGCACGATCGACTGCTTCTCGTCGCACAGCGTGTCGCCGGTCGAGACGCTCTTCAAACCGACGGCGGCGGCGATGTCTCCCGCGTAGACTTCCTTGATTTCCTCGCGCTTGTTGGCGTGCATCTTCAGCAGGCGGCCGATGCGTTCGGTGCGCTGCTTGGTGGAGTTGTAGACCGACGAGCCCGAGGTGAGCACGCCGGAGTACACGCGGAAGAACGCGAGCTGACCGACGAACGGGTCGGTCATGATCTTGAACGCCAGCGCCGAAAACGGCGCGTTGTCCTTCGCCGGGCGCTCGATCAACACCGCGTCCGGATTGTCCGGATCGGGTTTCTTTTCGGGGTCGACGCCGATAATCGAGGGCACGTCGAGCGGCGAAGGCAGGAAGTCGACGACCGCGTCGAGCAACGGCTGTACGCCCTTGTTCTTGAACGCCGAGCCGCAGATGACCGGCACGAACGCCGCCTGGCCCTTCTCGCGGACCGAGCTGTTGACGCGCTTGCGGATTGCCGCCTTGATTTCTTCTTCGGTCGGCTCTTCGCCGTGAAGGTACTTCTCGAGAATCTTGTCGTCGGCCTCGCTGACCTTCTCGATCAGCTGCTCACGATAGTGTTTGGCCTCATCGACGAGATCCGCCGGGATATCGCCGACGATATAGTCGGCACCCATCGTTTCGTCTTTGTAGGTGATCGCCTTCATCTTGACGAGGTCGATGACCCCCTTGAAGTGCTCTTCCGAGCCGATCGGCAGCTGAATGGCGACGGGGTTCGCTTCGAGCTTCGAGATGATCTGATCGAAGGTGCGCTTGAAGTCGGCGCCGATGCGGTCCATCTTGTTGACGAAGCAGATCCGCGGCACGCGATATTTGTCCGCCTGACGCCACACGGTCTCGGACTGCGGCTCGACACCGGCGACCGAGTCGAACACCGCGACCGCGCCATCGAGCACGCGAAGCGAACGCTCTACTTCGGCGGTGAAGTCGACGTGACCGGGTGTATCGATGATGTTGATGCGGTGATCGCGCCAGAAGCAGGTCGTCGCGGCCGACGTAATCGTGATGCCGCGCTCTTGCTCCTGCTCCATCCAGTCCATGACGGCCGTGCCCTCATGAACCTCGCCGATTTTGTACGTAATCCCGGTGTAGAACAGGATCCGTTCCGTCGTCGTCGTCTTACCGGCATCGATGTGCGCCATGATGCCGATGTTCCGCGTCTTTTCGAGTGAGTGTGACCTTGGCATTGCTCGACTTTGGCTTTTTTACTTTCTACTTTCTACTTTTCACTTTTTACTTTTTCTTATTTACCTTCGCGCGACCTACCACCGATAATGCGCGAACGCCTTGTTCGCTTCCGCCATCCGGTGCGTATCTTCGCGCTTCTTGACGGCGCCGCCGCGCAGGTTGGCCGCGTCCATGAGCTCGTTCGCGAGCTTTTCCTGCATCGTCTTGCCGTCGCCGCGCGCACGGGCGAAGCCGACGAGCCAGCGGATGCTCAGCGACAGCCGGCGGTTCGGGTTCACCTCGACCGGCACCTGGTAGTTGGAACCGCCAACGCGCCGCGACTTCACTTCGAGACTCGGCTTGACGTTGTCGACCGCCTTCTTGAACACCTTGAGGGGGTCGTCGCCGGTCTTTTCCTTGATGATGTCGAAGCTGCGGTAGAAGATGCCCTCCGCGGTGTTCCTCTTGCCGTCGCGCATGACCGTGTTGATGAAGCGGGTCACGAGCGGGCTCTGATACAGCGGATCGGCTGCCAACTCCCGTTTTGCAATAACTCTTCGTCTCGGCATATCTGATTCTCGAATCTAAGAACTGAAATCTAAGATCTAAGATCTAGGCCTTCGGGCGCTTGGCGCCGTATTTCGAGCGGCCCTGCTTGCGTCCCTGCACGCCTACTGCGTCCAGCGTGCCGCGCACCACGTGGTAGCGGACGCCGGGAAGGTCTTTCACACGGCCGCCGCGAATCAGGACCAGCGAGTGCTCCTGAAGGTTGTGGCCGACGCCCGGAATGTAGGTGGTTACTTCGATACCGTTGGTCAGCCGCACGCGGGCGACCTTGCGAAGCGCTGAGTTCGGCTTCTTCGGCGTCTGGGTGAAGACGCGCACGCAGACGCCGCGCTTCTGCGGGCTGTTCTGCAGTGCGGGGCTCTTCGTTTTGCTGACGATCTTCGTCCGACCGCAGCGGACAAGCTGACTGATAGTCGGCACGGAAAAACACTCCAGCGCCCGCCACAAACGGCATTCGAGCCGCGAAGGCGGACTGAAAAGCGCGTCGGGCCTAGAAGCAAACGCTTGGCGCCCGATGCAATACCCTATTGATAGAAGTCGCGTTGCGCCGCGGTCCTTCCGCGGGCCGTTCCTAAAAAAGGGGCAAATGAAGCCTCTTTCGTGCGGTTCGAAGCTAGATAGGGTTTCCTAACTTCGATACAACCTGACGAATATAACATCACTCTCCAGGAGACGCAAGAATGAGCGAATCTGTGACGACTGCTTCAGGGCTGAAGTACGAGGACATCGACCCGGGAACCGGGCCGGTCGCGGCGAGCGGACAAAAAGCGAAAGTCCATTATACGGGCTGGTTGACCAACGGAACGAAGTTCGACTCCTCCAAAGATCGCAACGATCCGTTCGAATTCACCCTCGGCGCGGGGCAGGTTATTAAAGGATGGGACGAAGGGGTGGCCGGGATGAAGGTGGGCGGCAAACGGAAGCTCATGATCCCGGCATCGCTCGGCTACGGCGCGCGCGGCGCGGGCGGGGTGATTCCGCCTAATGCTGAGCTGATCTTCGAAGTGGAGCTGCTCGGCCTGCGCTAGACCAGTCGACAGTCTACGGTCACAGCGCAGGAGTCAGTCGAGCGACAGTGCCGAGAACATTATTTGCAAGACCGATCGCCCGGTGTTCCATCCGGCGATCGCCGCATATCGCCGGGGCGCACGCCTCTAGATTTCCAGTTGCACGCTGCAGATAGTTAATCCACGGCGCTGAGCATCTTGCGAGCCTGTGTACCTCGTCGACAGCTCAGTACATTCCACGTTCGAAATAACTCTTGCCACCGCTTTCGCGCGATGTGCCCGGATTCCAGATGCGGTACCGCGCGCTCGCCGTGTGCGGCCATCGCGATCGGTGTGTCTGCCCAAACCGCTTCCGTTCAGCGGACCTCCGGCCTAACGACCGCGACAGTGATCTTTAATTCGGCTGCTTTGCAGACGGCCACTCACATGCAGACACGTCATCGGCCGCCGCGGGCCTTGCGACAGACCGACACGTCGCCAAGTTTCTTCGCTTCCATGCAGTGTGGCATGGCACACCGTTCGCGCGCAATAGAATGCCGCCCGCGTCGCTGGCGTCCACTGCGACTGAGACTGTTAGATCCTGCTGATCTGCTAGACCGTAGACCTGTTGAACTTACTCCGCCCAGTCAGCAATGAACACGTTCGTCTCGCCTTCAGCTTTCGCGTTCCGGTTCGATCCGAAGACCAGTTTCCTGCCGTCGGGCGAGAACATCGGGAACCCGTCGAACGTCGGATTGAACGTGATCTGCTCGAGGCCGGACCCATCGAGGTTGACCATGAACAGATCGAAGTCGCGCCCTTTGGGATCTTTGATGTTCGACGCGAAGATGATGCGTTTGCCGTCGGGATGCCAGGCTGGGGCAAAGTTGGCGCCGCCGAGGCTGGTTACCTGGCGGAGGTTGCTGCCATCGCGGTTCATCACGTAAATCTCGAGGGTCGTCGGCCTCCACAACCCTTCCTTCAACAGGCCCTGATAGTCCGAGAGCTCTTTCGCGTCGCTGAGCGGCCGTCCCCGGAAAACGATCTGTTTGCCGTCGGGCGAAAACCACGGCCCTCCGTCCGGGCCCGGGCGGTTCGTCAGCCGGCGCACGTCGGATCCGTCTCCGTTCATCGAATAAATTTCCATGTCGCCGTCGCGCACGCTCGTAAAGACGATGCGGCCGTCGGGACCGATGGTGGCTTCAGCGTCATAACCGGGCGTGGTTGTGAGGCGGCGCGGGTTCGAGCCGTCTGGCGAGGCGCTGAAGATATCGTAGGTGTCGTAAATCGGCCAGACGTATCCGCGCGCGTAACTCGGCCGCGGAGGACATTCCGCCGATCCGAGATGTGTGGACGCATACACGATCGATTTCCCGTCAGGAAAAAAGTAACCGCACGTCGTGCGCCCGCCCTTGCTCAGCTGCTTCCTGTTCGAGCCGTCGACGTTCATCGTGAAAATCTGATCGCACGTGCCCGGCGCGCCGGGTTGGTCTGATAGATCAGCTGCCGGCCGTCGGGCGAAAAATACGCCTCGGCGTTCTCCCCGCCGGAGGTGAGCTGCCGGATATTCGTCAAACGGCGCTCAGCGGCGGGCGGTGGCGTCTGCGCCAGAAGGGTGAGCGAACATCCGAGCACGGTCGCGGCGAGCAACGACTTCTGCAGCATCGAAAACTCCTGATCTCCTGATCTCCCGTTTGAGACCGTCACAGTATTATCTCGAAATGGGAACCGATCCCATCCCGAACGTATCCGGCATTGCGCACGCGGTGCGCCAGCGCGGCGGCCGCGCCCTCGTCGTCGGCGGCTGGGTCCGCGATCGCCTTCTGGGCATCGACGCCACTGAGGTCGACGTCGACATGGAGATCTTCGGCATTCCCGCCGGAGATCTGCCGGGTGTGCTCGCGCCGTTCGGCAAGGTCGAGCCGATCGGCAAGAGTTTCCCCGTTTACAAGATCGGGCCCATCGACATCGGCCTCCCCCGCCGCGAATCGAAAAGCGGACCGGGGCACAAGGGATTCATCGTCGAAGGCGATCCGTCGATGTCGATTGAAGACGCGGCGCGGCGCCGCGACTTCACCGTCAACGCGATCGCGTGGGATCCGCTGACCGGCATCCACGAAGACCCCTTCAACGGGCGCGCAGACATCGAGCGTAAGGTTCTTCGTGCGGTCGATCCGGCGACGTTCGGCGACGACAGCCTGCGCGTGCTGCGGGCGGTTCAATTCGCGGCGCGGTTCGAAATGTCGCTCGACGAAACCACGAAGACGCTGTGCCGCGCGATCCGACTCGACGATCTGCCGCCAGAACGCATCTGGGGCGAGATCGAAAAGCTGCTGCTCCGCCCGAGGCGGCCATCGATTGGATTCGCGCTGGCGCTCGAGCTGGGCGTCGTGGATCAGCTGTTTCCAGAGTTGAAGACGCTCGTAGGGTGCGTGCAGGAGCCCGAATGGCATCCGGAAGGTGACGTCTGGGTGCACACGCTCCAGGTGATCGACCAGGCGCGCGCGCGCATCGACGACCTCGACCGCGCCGACCAGCTCATCGTCATGCTCGGCGCAGTGACGCATGATTTCGGCAAACCCGCGACGACGGCATTCGTCGACGGCCGGATCCGCTCGATGAATCACGAGGAAGAAGGCGTCGCACCCGCGTCGGCGTTCCTCGACAGGCTCAACGTTCATTCGATCGACGGCAAAGATGTGCGAGGCCAGGTGCTCGGACTCGTCGCGCACCATCTGAAGCCCGGAATGCTCTACAAGGTGCGCGAAGCGCTCACCGACGGCGCGTTCCGGCGGCTCTCGCAGAAAGCCAACCTCGAGCTGCTCGCCCGCGTCGCGAAGTCGGATTGCCTGGGCCGCGCTCCCGGACAGTTCGATTGCTCAGCGATGGACTGGTTTCTCGAGCGCGCCCGCGAGCTCGGCGTCGACCGCAGTCCTCCGAAGCCGCTGCTGCTCGGACGGCACCTTCTCGATCTCGGCATGCCGCCAGGCCCCGCCATGGGCGCGCTGCTGAAGCAGGTCTACGAGAAGCAATTGGATGGGGAAATCAAGACCACCGAAGAAGGAATCGCCCTGGCAACAGACCTGATTTCGGTACTTCACCGCAGAGACGCTGAGACGCAGGGATCTTCAGAAATTCTCTGCGCCCCTGCGCCTCTGCGGTGAGACGTCGATCACGCGGCGCGCTCTTGTGCTCTTCGGAACTCTTCCAGCAGGCGTGGCACGTTCGTGCCGACCGAATGCAGCGTCGGAGACCAGCCCAGCGCACGGGCGCGCGGGCCTCTGACACGCTGATCCAGCGCCAGCGCGTCGGCGTAAGCGCCAAGCTTCTTTCGCGCCTCTTCGAGCGGCACGTGGCGAACGTCGGGTGTCATGGTGAGATGGCCAGCGATACCTTCGACGATCGCGTTGACCGTCTCGTCGCCTTCATCGTTCGCGTGGTAAATCCCGTCGGCTTCGGGCCGCGTGGCGATGCGCACGTACAGATCCGCGAGATCGCGGTCGTAGACGAGCGGCCAGTGATTCTCTCCCGATCCGATCACGCGAATGAGGCCGTTCAGCGCGTTCTTCAGCAGGTCGGAGACGATGCCCCGATTTCCGCCATAAACGATGCCCGGACGGATGACGGCGGTGCGCAAACTGGGCGTCGCGGCCTGAAGCACGAGTTGTTCATGCGTCGGCCGCCAACCCAGCAACTGCCCCGGATTGGGCTGAGCCGTCTCGTCCATCAGCTGCGCATTCGATCCTAGAACCCAGACGCCCGAGGTATACACAAACGACGCCGGCGAGGTTCTGGGGCGCGCGGTCGCGGCGCTCAACAACGTGTCGATCGCCTTGCGGTCGACTTCTTCGCGCTTCGAGCTCGAGTCTGCCGCCACGTGGATGTACGCGTCGTGCCCTTCAGCCACCGCGCGGTAGGTCTTGACGGTTCTGATATCGCCGAGCACGGGCGTCACACCACGCGCCGACAACGCGTCGACAGCCTGCGGCGTACGGACGAGGGCGGTGATTTGATGACTTGCGCGGAGCAGCGCGTCGACCACAGCGGAGCCGATGTATCCTGTCGCGCCTGTCAAGAAAATACGCATGAAGGTTCCTACATCATAATTCAGCCGATGCGTCGGGATACGTTACTCGATTTCTTCAACGATGTCTCCGCACAACGCGGTGAATTTTTCGTCTACGACGACGGATATAGGGCACGTTCGTATACGTACGCAGAAATTGCACAGGCTGCGCGCGGATTTGCCGCGCGGCTCCAGGCGGCGGGTGTCGTCAAAGGCGACAAGGTTGTCGTTTGGAGCGAGAACCGCCCGGAGTGGATTGTCGCGCTGTGGGGCTGTCTGCTGAACGGTTCCATCGCGGTACCGATCGACTACCGCGCGTCGCGCGCGTTTCTCGACAAGGTCGCCGGCATCGTCGAAGCCAGGGTCTGTACTGCTCGGGGATGACGTGGAGGATATTCGCGAGAGCGGAGAGCAAAGAGCAGAGAGCAAAGAGCGGAGAGCAGAGAGCCAGATCTGGAAGCTGTCGGATATCGATTTTCCGAACCTCGATGCTTCCTCCTTCACGCCTGTTGCGGTCACGCGCGACGATACGGTCGAAATCATCTTCACGTCCGGTGCGACAGCAGACCCGAAAGGTGTGGTGCTGACTCACGGCAACGTGCTGGCGAATATCGTCCCGGTCGAAAAAGAAATCCGGAAGTACAAGAAATACGGCCGGCCATTTTTTCCAATCCGGTTCCTGAACCTCCTGCCGCTCAGCCACATGTTCGGTCAGGCGATGGCGACCTTCGTGCCGCCGATGCTCGAGGGAACGGTGATTTTCATGCGCGGCTACAACCCGCACGAAATCGTCCGGCAGATTAAGACGCGGCGGGTGTCGGTTCTGGTCTCGGTGCCGAAGATTCTCGACGTGCTTGCTGATCATGTGACGCGTCTGCATCCCGAAGTGCGCGAGGTTCCCGCGGGCAAGGAACACGTGGCAAGACGCTGGTGGCGATATCGCGCCATCCATCGATTGTTCGGGCTGAAGTTCTGGTCCTTCGTCGTCGGAGCGGCGCCGCTCGAAACTTCGCTGGAATCGTTCTGGGGACGCCTCGGGTTTGTCGTCGTGCAGGGATACGGCCTCACCGAAACAGCGCCGATCGTGACGCTGAACCATCCCTTCTCGACGAGCAAAGGGTCGGTCGGCAAGCCCATCGGCGGCGTCAACGTCAGAATCGCCGCAGACGGCGAAATTCTCGTGCGCGGCGAAAACGTGACAAAGGGCTATTACGGCGCGGCCAACGCCAGCGCGTTCGAAGACGGATGGTTTCATACCGGCGACATCGGCGAGCTCGACGAAGGCGGCCGGCTGTTCATCCGCGGCCGCAAGAAGGAAATGATCGTGACGCCCGAGGGGCTCAACGTGTTTCCGGAGGACGTCGAGCGCGTTGTCAACGCCATCGCGGGCGTCAAAGAGTCGGCGGCGGTCGGCGTCACCCAGAGCGGCGAAGAGCGGGTGCAGATCGCCCTTGTGGTGGAACCCGGGGTCGATCCAGATGCGGTCATTCGCGCCGCGAACGGGCAGCTCGCCGATCATCAGCGCATTCGCGCCGGCCGAATCTGGCCCGGCGCCGAACTGCCGCGCACCGAAGGCACCAGGAAGCTCAAGCGCCATGAAATCAGGACATGGCTGCAGACCGGAGCCGCGCCAGTTGTCTCAGCATCGGGAGCGGCGAGCGTCGAGTCGGTCGTTCGGCGGTTCACGGGAGGCCGCGCGATCGCTCCAGGTGCGACGCTCGAAGAGCTGGGTCTCAGCTCGCTCGAACGCGTCGAGATGATGGTCGCGCTCGAAGAGGCGCTCAACACGTCGATCGACGAAACGGCGTTTTCGAAGGCAGCGACAGTTGCCGACCTCGAGCGCATCGCGGCCACGCCGGCCGCAACGGAAGCGCCGCCGGAGCCGGTGGAGTTTCCGTCATGGAATAGATCGGCGCCTATCGGCGCGATCCGCGCGGTGAGCCAGTCGTTCGTCCTGCTGCCACTAGCGCGCGTCTTTGCATGGTTAAAGGTCGAAGGACTCGAGCATCTCGACGGCCTCGACGGTCCTGTGATCTTCGCCGCCAATCACCAGAGCCACATGGATGTGCCGGTGATTCTCGCGGCTCTGCCCGGCAAGTGGCGCAGACGCGTCGCCCCTGCGATGGCGAAGGAGTTTTTCAAGGCGCACTTTTTCCCTGGTGAGTTCTCGCGCAGGCAGCGGTTCACGAACAGCCTCAACTACTACCTGTCCGCATTCTTCTTCAACACCTTCCCGCTTCCGCAGCGGGAAGCAGGTGCCCGGCAGACACTCCGGTACGCCGGCGAGCTCCTCAGCGACGGGTTTTCCGTGTTGATTTTTCCTGAAGGCAAGCGCACCGATCGCGGCGAAATATCCACGTTCAAGCCCGGCGTTGCGATGATGGCGGCGCGGCTGGGCGTTCCTGTGGTACCGATCCGGCTCGAGGGGGTCGATCGCGTCCTCCACCAGCGGTGGAAGATGGCCAAACCCGGCCGCGTGCACATTACTATTGGCGCGCCAATGCAGCTAAGTGGTGACGATTACATAGGTTTAGCGGCGCGGGTCGAAGGCGCCGTTCGAAACTTGGACGCGTCATGAACATTTATGGCACAATCATTGCGAGCGATTCAGGGACCACGCAGCGATCGTGTGGAGTTGCCTGGTCGCTCGCAATTCGCGCCGTTGCGAACGGAAAGGATTTCGAGCCAGTTTGAGCAAAGACGATTTGATAGACATGCAGGGCACAGTGGTAGCAGTACACAGTGGAGGTCTCTACCGAGTTCAATGCGACGCGGGGCACGAGGTGCTCGCTCAGCTCAGCGGCCGGATGCGCCGCTTTCGCATCAAGGTGGTTCCGGGCGATCGCGTGACCGTGGGGGTTTCTCCTTACGATCCGGTTCGCGGCATCATCACATTCCGCGCTCGTTAGGCCAGTCACATGTTCGACGATTCCAGCTCACCACTCTCACGACCCACCGCCGTTGCCACGCCGGAAGAAGCGCCGGCATCGCGGCATCGCAGTCAGCCGCTGTCCAGCGCTATCACAGCTGCCGCTGGAGAAAGCCGCCCGAAGACGGCAACGCGGCGGATTTCTGTTCGCATCGCGACGTGCTGCCGATGGCCGGCACGACAGGATTCGATCCCGAGGCCTGGTGCCCCGACTGCGCGTTCTACAAAGTGCGTCGGGTGCCGAAGAAACGCCCGGTAGAGGATTACGGATACTGAATTGGGAGATTGGCAGATTGGAAGATTGGGAGATTGCGAAAGACGCTGAGTCCTTCAATCCCCCAATCCACCAATCTACCCATCTGCCAATGTTTTATTCAGAGAATTCCCTCGCCAGTTCCACCCATTCGCCGTTCGGCGATAGCTGCTGGTACGCGCGCCAGTGGGGCTTCGCTTCCGCCGAATGTCCCGTCTTTTCTAACGTGATCGCCAGATAGAAGTGCGCGTCCGGGTAGCTGCCGTTCAGCCGCAGCGCCGTGCGATAGCACATCGTCGCTTCCTGAAACCGGCCCAGGTCGTGATAGATGTTTCCGAGATTGAAGTGCGCCTCGAAAAAATCGGGGTCGAGCCCTATTGCGCGCTCGTACAACGCTTGCGCTTCTGCGAGCTCGTCTTTGCCGTAATGGATGTTTGCGAGGTTGATTAACGCGGGCACGAGGTACGGATCGATTTCCAGGGCCTTGCGATACCACGTCGCCGCCGCGTTGTGGCGCGACTCGTCGACGTCGAGCGCCGAGGCCTTCATGAAATATTCCTCGGCGAGGGTCTGCGGCGCCGTCAGCGCAGCTGCCGCCTCCTTGAGCGCATCTTTATCTTTCGGCGGCTCCTTCGGCTTTCCGGGTCGCTTGAGCCGGATGATGCGCGCGGGCTCGGCGTCGATGCGGAAGTCGAACGTCAGCTGGCCACTGCGCTCTGCCTGAAGAGAACGAAGGATGGCGCGGAACGGCGCCGTCGCGAGGTCGGCGCTGACCTGCCGGATGACGAGCAAATCGGCGAACGCGAAATATGTTTCCGAATGGGTTCGCATCACCGGTCGAATCAAGCCCCACTTCTGCAAGTAGCGCAGGTGATCTTCACGGAGCCCGGGATACATCGTCAGCAGGTCTCGCTGCGCGTAGGTACTGCTGCTTCAGTTCGTCGGGCGGCTGTATACCAGCCATGCGGCAGAAATCGCTCTCGCCGATGACTCGCAGGCCTAGATCTTCTGCTCTGCGGAGCTTTTGACTCTTGTCCGAGCCCATGAAGCCTTCCGCGCCGACGACGACGAGTGTCGTTTTTGCGGTTACTTCATCGGCGACAGTCCCGCCAAGCTTGATGACCAGAGCCTGCGCTTCTTTTCGCCCGAGCGATGAAAGTTTGCCGGTGAAGACGACAACCTGATCCGCAAGAGGACGTTCGGCAGGAAGCTGTGGCGCCAACACGCGCCAATGTGCTTGAGGCGGGATTAGATGTCAAGCGCCGACCGGCTTACAATCGCGACTGATGCTGCTCGCAGGCGACGTCGGCGGTACGAAAACCTTAATGGGCCTGTTCGCGCGCCGCGAATCGCGGCCGGCGGAGATCGAAGTACGCGCATATCGAACGCTCGACTTTGCCGATTTCGGCGCACTGACTCTCCAGTTTCTGAAAGACACGTCCACGGCTGCGGCGGATATCGAAGTGGCGAGCTTCGGCGTTGCCGGGCCCGTTGCCGGCACGCTCGCGCGGCTCACGAACGTGCCATGGGTCGTCGATCTCGGCGCACTCTCACTTCGCGTTCCCGTACGCAGCGCACATCTGCTGAACGATCTCGAAGCGTTGGCGTGGTCGATTCCGGTCCTCGAAGAGCGCGAGATCGAAGTGCTCTACGAAGGGCATGCCGATCCGCTTGGAAATGCCGCGTTGATTGCCGCGGGAACCGGTCTGGGTATCGCGCTGCTGCCAAACATCGACGGCCGCCTCATACCCAGGGCTTCTGAAGGCGGCCACGCCGACTTCGCTCCGCGCCGCCCGCTCGAGCAGGTATTGGCGAGCGCGTTGATCGACGAATTTGGGCGAGCCGATATCGAGCGCGTCGTCTCAGGACCGGGCATCGCGCACATTCACCGCGTGTTGTATCCGCATCAGTGCGAAACCTTGACGCCGATGCCGTCGAACGACAATCTCCCTGCCGCGATCTCGTTCGCCGCCCTCGAAGCCGGATGTGTGTCGTGTACGCACACGCTCGAGTTGTTCGTCTCGGCCTACGGCGCCAGCGCCGGCAATCTCGCGCTGACGTCGCTGTCGACGGCAGGCTTGTATCTGGGTGGCGGGATCGCTCCGCGGATTCTCCCGGCTCTGCGATGGCCGATGTTCCTGGAGGCGTTCCTCGACAAGGCGCCGATGAACCATTTGATTTCGCGCGTCCCGGTGCGGGTGATCGTGAATCCGCGCGCCGGCTTGCTCGGAGCTGCCACATACGCGCAGGCACAAAACAGGAGATCAGGAGTTTAGGAGGCCAGATTAATTTCGGATCTCAACACGGAGACACGGAGCGCGCCATTTCAACAACCGCCACCGCCTCGTCAAGATCTGCCGCGAGGAGGTTTTCGAAAACCGCTTCTAATCCCCTGTTCTCCTGTTCAAGTAGTTGAGATCAGTTCCGGCAAACCCAGCGCCTGACGGCAGCGCTTATCTCTGGGAGGCCGGATCGCTCCGCGGATTCTCCCTGTCCCTGTGCTAATTTAGTCAGGTGACTTGGAAGATCGGATGACGGTCCGCGTCGCATTGGTCCTTGCGTGCCTCGCCGCGACGCAGGTGCTGGTCGGACAATCCACAACCAGAAAACCCGCGCCGGCCGCACCGGCCGCACCGGCAAAGCCGAGAGGCGAAGTGATCGTCCCGTTTCGTGCCGGCGAGATGCTCACCTACGACGTGTCGTACTCGACTTACGTCACGGCCGGCACGGTCACCATGCAGGTGCAGGCGAAGCGGCCTTCGTACAACTCCGTTGCCTACTACGTCGTCGCCGAAGCGCGGCCGACGCCACTATTGTCCAAGCTCTACACGCTCTACTACAAGTTGGACGTCCTGATGGACGTCTACACGCTGCTGCCGCAGCGGGCGGGCGTATACAGCGAGGAAGGCCAGCGTCACCAGATGAAGGTCACGACATTCGACAACGCGGCGCGCAAGGCGACATTTGAGAACGTCACCCGCAAGAGCGGCAAGCGAGAGTTCCCGGTGCCGGCGTTCACGCAGGATGCGCTATCCGCGATCTACGTGATGCGGGCGCTGCCGCTGAAGGTGGGCGCGAAGGAAACAATCCCGGTTGCGAGCGGCGGACGCAGCTTCCGCGCGCAAGTGAGCGTTGTGGGAACGGAGGCGCTGAAAACCGCGGCCGGGCCTTTCCAGACATTCCGCCTGCGCACAGCGCTGTTTGACGAAAAAGGCCAGCCGAGCGGACGGACCATTCATCTCTGGATCAGCGACACACCGGGCCGGGTGCCTGTCAAGCTTCAATCGGATTTGAGCGTGGGCTCGTTCGTCCTCACGCTCAGCCAGGCCAAACTCGGGCAATGAGACTTAACGGGAGAACAGGCACCCTGCTAGCTAGTCTAGAACTGAAAGTAAATAAACTGCGCGCCCCTGAAGCTGCCGAAGAGGAGCACCAGGTAGAAGACGGCGCAATACAGCGCATACCGAACCGGCGGCACAAGCGACAGCGGTGCTGACTCGGAACCACGACGGGCCTGATAGATGTGGACGACCAGCAGCGGCCCCACGATCAACACGACCGGGAGCAGCAGTGTTGGCAGTTCAGGGACAGACGCGAGGAACCCATCGGCGATCCTGCTTGTGAGGGCAACAACCTGCGCGACGGACCGCGAGCGGAAAATCAGCCATCCGTAGCAGGTCACATGAAACATCAGCAAGGTCAGGGCAATCCGCTTCCAGTGCAACCCTTCGGGTATCCGGATACCGCGTCGTTGGCTCCAAGCCTGGATCTCGCGACCGATCGCCAACATCAAGCCCTGATACGCACCCCACACGACGAACGTCCATGCGGCGCCATGCCACAAGCCTCCGAGGAGCATCGTGATCATCAGGTTGCGCAGGGTGGCAAGCTCGGATCCGCGGCTGCCACCCAGCGGAATGTAAAGATAATCGCGGAGCCACGTAGATAGACTGATGTGCCAGTGCCGCCAGAATTCCTGTGGCGACGTGACGAAATAGGGAAACCGGAAATTCACGTTCAGCTCGATGCCGAGCAATTTTGAGATGCCGCGGGCCATGTTGGAGTACCCGGCGAAATCACCATAGATTTGAAAAGCGAACGCATAGGTGGCGACCAGCACCTCCGATCCGGTGGGAGTGGCGTGTGGCATAAAGACGGGATCCACGATACCGGCCAGATTGTCGGCGACGAACATCTTCTGAAACGCACCCCAGCCGATGAGCCAACAACCTTCGACAACGTGCTCCTTGGTGACCACACGCGGCGCCAGAATCTGCGGCAGCAGCTTTGAGGCACGTAGAATCGGGCCGGCAACCAGATGGGGAAAGTACGCGACAAATAGTGCGAAATCGATCAGGCGGTCGGCGGGTTTGATATCGCGGCGATAGACGTCGATGACGTACGAGATTGTCATGAATGTGTAGAACGAGATGCCCATCGGCAAAATCACGTGAATGGCAACCGGGTCCATTCTCAAGCCGGCGAACGCGAATAGTCGTGCCAGCCAATAGGCGAAGAAGTTGAAGTACTTGAAAAAGCCGAGAACGCCGAGATTGTAGATAAGGCTGATCAGCAGCGCGAGCCGGCGCTTGCGCGTGTCTGTCTCACGGTGGATGTAGTTCGCGACATAGAAATCGATGACCGTCGATCCGATGAGCAACCCGAGAAAGCGCCAGTCCCACCCGGCATAGAACAGGTAACTCGCAGGGAGCAGCATCCAGTTCTGAGCTCGGTGCGGCAGTACGCGGTACAACGCCAACACAATGACGAAGAACGCGACGAATTGAACTGAATTGAAGATCATCTCCGAGCGGGCATCTCTATCAGCCGATTCCTGCTCATGAAATCCAGTAAAGCCTCGGCCACAACGCGGTGGCCGCGCGCGGTGAGATGAGAGTTGCCGACGAAGTACAGGCTCTGGGGATCCTGGAGAGGCGAGAATATCGGAAGCAGATCCAGCATGGGCTCGTCGAGCCGGCTAAGTGCTCTGGCGAAGTGCTCGGTGGCGCCGTGGCGCAGGACCTTCTTCTCGGCGCGTTCCGCGATGACCTGATATTCCTCGTCGCGGAGCTGAAAACGTGCAGGCATCAAAACCAAGGCAACCTTCGCGCTGTTCTTGCGCGCGTCAGCGGTCACGTAGCCGAATGCACGCTCCGCCGCCAGCAGGCCGTCAAAAAAATATGAAGGGGGTTGTTCGAGATAACTGGCAAGCGGCCGCTCGGATGTTCCGGCAAATGTCCGCGCGTAGAGTTGGTCGTAGCGCAGTCGCACGAGCTGCAGCACCAGGCTCGACCGAACAATCTGCCGCACCTGCATCCGGCCTCTTTGGACTTGAGTCTGATCAGGCACGCGGCCAAGCTCGAGCTTCGCTTTCGCGTCAAAGGCCTCTATGGCATCAGTGGCAACTGACACTACGATGAGGACAATATCGGGATCAAACCTGGACGCGATGTGGCGATAGAAGAGCCACTCTTCAACGGGCCCGTAACCCTGCACCCCACCGTTGATGACACGCCAGCGGTGGGTCGGATCGGATGCATTCAGCCCCACTTCGAGCTGCTCGCCAAACGTCTGAACGAACGGTACCTGGACGGCGAATACGTACGAATCCCCGAGAATAAGCACGCGGCGCTCGTCCGGCCCCTTCGGACCGATGTCGGCATTGTCGCGAACCCCTTGACCGTTGATGGTGAGCTCGTTACTGAATTCCGACGTTGAGTAGCGGACCGAGATGCCTGGACGGAGACGGTGGCCTATTCGATCGTCAGGGATGAAAAGCGACTGGAACGCAAAGTTGGACTCCATGGTGCCGAACAAACGGAGACCGGCCTCCAGGATCACGAATTCTCCGAACAAGATAAGACCGAGAAGGATGACAACTCGCGCCATTAAGGCTTCGCTTCGGGATATCGGTTGGGGATCGATGCACCAGTTCGTCTTCTGGCCTTCTGATCTTCTGTCAAGCGGTCGTCACGAGCTCGGGAAGACCGAGCGCCTGGCGGACGCGGCCGTTCACGACCTCTCCGCCCTTCGCGACGAGCGTATCGCGGGTGATCTCGTCGCTCATGTCCAGGTTCACGCTGCCGCTTTTCGCGAGATGTAGCAGAAACGTCGTGACGTTTTTCGCATACATCTGGCTCGCGTGATACGGCACGGTCGACGGGAGATTCGTTGGACCAAGAATAGTCACGCCGTTTTCGACGACGACCTGATCCGCCCGCGTCAGCTCGCAATTGCCGCCGCGTTCTGCCGCGAGATCGACGACGACCGATCCCGGTGCCATGCGTCGGACCATCTCAGCGGTGACGAGCACGGGAGCTTTCTTGCCTGGAACGACCGCCGTCGTGATGACGACGTCATTTGAAGCGACCACCCGCCCCATCATCTCGCGCTGCCGCTGGTAAAACGCCTCGTCCTGCGCTTTCGCGTAGCCGCCTTTGTCTTCGGCCTGGCCGGTCTCGAGCGGCAGCTCGACGAACTTCGCGCCCACGCTCTGCACCTGTTCCTTTACCGCGGGACGTACGTCGTACGCCTCGACGACCGCTCCAAGCTTGCGGGCGGTGGCAATCGCCTGCAGGCCTGCCACTCCGACGCCGACGATGAAGACGTGAGCCGGAGTGATCGTCCCGGCGGCAGTCGTCAACAGAGGAAACATGCGCGGCAGCGTTCCCGCCGCGAGGAGCACCGCCTTGTACCCGGCAATCGTCGCCATCGACGACAGGACATCCATGCTCTGCGCGCGGGTGATGCGCGGAATCAATTCGAGGGCGAACGCCGTCACCCCGCGCGATGCCAGCTCGCGCACGGTCTCCGGCGACCCGAGCGGGTCGGCCGTGGCGATGACGATCTGCCCCTGGCGCATCAGCGCGAAATCGCTCGCGCGCACCTGCAGAACGACATCAGCCGCAAATACGTCCGCCCGGCTGGCGGCGATCTGCCCGCCTTTCTCCTCGTAAGCGCTGTCGGGAAAACCCGCGCGCTCGCCTGCGCCGCGCTCGATCATGACCTCGAACCCGGCTTTTTTCAGCGCGGCAATCGACGCGGGCACGAGCGCCACACGCCGCTCGCCGGGAAGCTGCTCAATCGGCACTCCGATCTTCATGACGGGATTCTATGATAGGTTGGCTTGTTGGTTCGTGGTTACCACCAGTGAATCTCACCATCGCGCTCGCACAACTCAATCCCACGGTAGGCGACATCGACGGCAACCTCGCTCGCATCAGGATCGCGCGTGATGGGGCGGCTGCCGATGGCGCCGACCTTGTCGTGCTGCCCGAGCTCGCGATCATCGGGTACCCGCCGGAAGATCTCGTCCTCCGCCGGTCGGTAATCGACGCGTGCCACGAGGCAATCGAGTGCCTGGTGAGCGAAAGCCGTACGGGCCCGGCGCTCATCGCCACGACCCCCTGGCGCGAAAGCGGCCGCGTGTTCAACGCGGCGATCGTCATCGACAGGGGCGCCCTGGCGCCGCGATTCAAATGCGACCTGCCGAACTACGGGGTCTTCGACGAAAAGCGTGTCTTCAGCCCCGGGCCTTTTCCTGAACCGGTGAACTTCCGCGGCATCAGGATTGGCGTACCCGTCTGCGAAGACATCTGGACGCCTGCCGTGACGACGCACCTCGCCCAGAAGGGAGCGGAGTTTTTCATCGTGCCGAACGGCTCGCCGTTCGAGGCGGGAAAATTCTCCACGCGCATGGAGCTCGCGCGGGCGCGAACGCGCGAAACCAGCCGCGCGCTTTTGTACGTCAACCAAATCGGCGGACAGGACGAGCTCGTGTTCGACGGCCGCTCGTTTGTCCTCGACGATACCGGCACGCTGGTGCATTCGATGCCCGGATGGACCGAAGCCATCGACCTGGTCCGGATGAAACTGACAGGCGATCGATGGACGTGCGAATCGCTGAACAAGACGGCAAATCCTACGGTCCACGAACTGGAGGACATTTACAGCGCGCTCATCGTCGGATTGCGCGACTACGTAGAAAAAAACGGTTTCCCTGGCATCGTGCTCGGATTGTCGGGCGGCATCGACTCGGCGTTGAGTGCGGCGGTCGCGGTTGATGCGCTCGGACCTGAACGCGTCCTCGGGGTGCGGCTCCCATCGCCATTCACCAGCGAGATGAGCATGGAGGAAGCGCAGGCGGTTGCCGACCGTCTCGGCATCCGGCTGTTGACGATTCCAATCGAGGCCGTCATGACGAGCGCGGAAGCCGCGCTCGCGCCGGTGTTCGAGGGGCGGACGCGCGACGTCACCGAAGAAAATCTGCAGGCGCGTAACCGCGGCATGTTGCTGATGGCGCTCTCCAACAAGTTCGGTCACCTGCTGCTCACCACCGGCAACAAATCCGAGATGTCCGTGGGCTATGCCACGCTGTACGGCGACATGTGCGGCGGCTTCTCGGTGCTGAAGGACATCTACAAGACCGACGTCTATCGTCTGTGCCGATGGCGGAACGCAAGCCGGCCTCCGTTCGCGAAAGGCGCGAGTGGTGAAGTGATCCCGGAGCGGACGCTCACCCGCCCGCCAACCGCCGAGCTTCGCCCGAACCAGACGGATCAGGACTCGCTGCCGCCCTACGAACAGCTCGATGCCATTCTCGAGGGCTTGATCGAAGAGGAGCGGTCGGTCGATGAGCTTGCGGCCGTTGCCCCGCGCGAGGTCGTGACGCGGGTGCAGCACATGTTGTACATCGCCGAATACAAGCGGCGTCAGGCGCCGCCGGGCGTGAAAGTGAGCCGGCGGAGCTTCGGCCGCGATCGCCGTTATCCGATTACGAACCGTTTTCGTGAGCTAAAATGAAGATCACGTTGAACGGCGACCCGCACGAGGTCGCCGGCCCCCTGACGCTTTCCGCCCTGCTCGAGCAGTTGAAGATCGATTCGCGGCGTGTCGCCGTCGAGCACAACCTCACGGTGGTGAAGCGGGCCGAATACGACCTCACGCAGGTCTGTGAGGGCGACGAGATCGAGATCGTGAATTTTGTAGGTGGTGGCGCGTCATGACAATTCCACAGTCCCCAGGTACCGATCGCGATCCGTTTGTGATTGCCGGCCGCGAGTTCAAATCGCGCCTGATCGTCGGGACGGGAAAATATTCGTCGTTTGCGGTGATGCGGCGCGCCCACGAGGCGTCGGGCGCCGACATGGTGACGGTGGCCGTGCGGCGCGTCAACATCAGCGATCGCACGAAGGAATCGCTCCTCGACTACATCGATACCGACGCCATTGCGCTGCTGCCGAACACCGCCGGCTGTTATTCCGCGGACGAGGCCGTTCGCACCGCTCGTCTGGGCCGCGAGGCCGGGTTGTCCAACTGGGTGAAGCTCGAGGTCATCGGCGACGAGCGCACGCTGTTCCCCGACAACGAAGAGCTCATCGCCGCCACGAAGATCCTCGTCAAGGAGGGCTTCGTCGTCCTTCCATACACGACCGACGATCCCATCGTGTGCCGCAAGCTGGAAGACGCCGGCGCCGCCGCCGTCATGCCGCTGGGCGCGCCGATCGGGTCTGGTCTGGGCATTCAGAACGCCAACAACATCAGAATCATCCGCGAGTTCGCTCGCGTGCCGATCATTCTGGACGCCGGCGTCGGCACGGCTTCCGACGCAACCATCGCCATGGAGCTCGGCGCTGACGGTGTGCTGATGAACACCGCAATCGCCGAAGCTCAGGATCCCGTCGCCATGGCCACGGCAATGAAGCTCGGTGTTCAGGCCGGCCGCCTGGCTTACCGCGCGGGCCGCATGGGCAAGCGCATGTATGCGAGCGCCAGCAGTCCGTTGGCTGGAACACTCAAGACATAACGAAGAACAACCTCACCCACTCGTTCTCGCGTACCCCTGGATCTTGAGCCCGGTCCGTCGACCCTAAGGCGGTCTTGCATGTTGCTGATGTCACTGGTTGCGGCAAGCGCCCTGGTACTCACAATCGCGGGTGTTGTACCCGAAGCGCGTTTCGGGCAGCTGGTGGTACTTCTCGCCGCAGTTCATTTATTGACGATTGCAACCCAGATCGGGCACTCCGCCCGGTGGCGCGACGTGATCCGCAGGCACGCATGGGGAATCGCGCTGCTCGCGGTATGCGCCGTCGCCGTGGCCGTCCGACTGCCCGGCTTTGCGAGCGACCTGGGACACACTCCGCTGGACATCGACGAGCAACGGGTTGCCGCGAACGTTCGGCATTACTTCCTTACCGGCGAGGTTCGACACAGGCACATCGAGCAATACCCCGGTGTGGTGTTCTGGCTCTTCTCAGCCTCCTCGCTGCTCTTCTTTGTTCGTGCGCTGATGAACGGCATCGTGACTGCCGTGAATGACTTACCGCTCGAGACATTCGCCCGCGCGGCGCGGCTGGCGAATATCTGGGTGGCGGCCGCTAGCGTTGGCATGACAGGTCTGATCGGCTGGCGAATATCGGGAAAGGCAGCTGCGGTACTTGGCGCACTGTTGGTTGCCGTCGTGCCGTTGTCGGTCGAATCCACAATCCTGGTTCGAAATGATGCTGGAATGGTGCTGGCCGTCGTGGCAGCAACATACGCCGCGCTGGCGTATCACGACACCGGAAAGCTCGCTTGGATCGCCGCGTCCGGAGTGTTCGCCGGCCTTGCAGCGGGCATTAAGTACACTGCGGTTTTCACCCTTGCGCCGGTATTGATTGCGGCTTTGTCGGTGTCGCCGCTCCAGAAACAGGTGCGCGCCGCAGTTCTCGGGGTGCTCGCGTTTGGATTGACTATCGGCGTCTCACATCACTTCATCTGGGCAGACTTCCCGAACTTCTTGAACCAGGTCGCAGAGCAGTACGCCTTCACCGGCCCTGGCCACCCATGGTCGACTGACAAGCCGGGGCGGTTTTACGTGATGACGCTCGTAACAGCAGGCCCGGGGTGGCTGATGGTTCTGCTGGCGGCAGCCTTCACCATATATGCGCTTGCGACACGGAAGCCGAAGCTGTGGATATTCATCAGTTTCCCGCTCATATACATGTGGTTCATGACACGGCGAGATCTCCAGGTTGCGCGCTGGGTGTTTCCGCTGGTCCCCTACGTGGCGGTCGCTGGCGCCGCTGCGCTGGTCGAGTGCCTTGCGCGCGTGCCCGCACTGTTGCCATCTACGCCAGAGGCGCACGCGCGCGCTCGCCTCGGCCGCCTGACTGCGGCACTGGCGATGGTCGCAGCACTTTGGCAACCATTGTGGACGGGAGCTGTTTCGTTCAGCAGACGGGTTAGTCGACCGACGCATGAGCTCGCGGAAACGTGGATCCGCGATAACGCAAAGCCGGGAACCGTTGTGCTGCTCGAACGCGGGTGGCTGGATCTGAGCCAAACCCAGGTCGTCGCGCGACGCGTCACTCGCCTGAGTGCGATGCTGGACGGCGACATCGAGAAACTCGACGGATGCGACTGGATAGTCGTACCAGAGCCTGTCCTCGGCCATCGCGCGCTTCGCCAGTTTGGTTTTCTTCGGAAGTTCCATGCCGATCGATCGTTCGGCGGCAATCTTGGTCTTGATTTTGAGGTCTACGCGTTGCCCGATGTCGGCACGACGAGCGATTGTGGTGAAGGCAGGTTAGCCGGCATCGTGAAGTGATTCCCCTCCCTGCACAGAAGTTCTGGGTAATTCCGTATAAACGACAAATTTCGTCGTTGTGGCTGCCTAACCCAGGGCGTATAGTCTCCCCGTTCCCCTTCCGCAGGACCTGTTTCACTAACGCTTATATGCACGACGCAGTCGGCGAGGTCTTGGCGAATCGTCGGATCGAAGCAGTGCTGCCGCACGTTCGCGGACGCCTGCTCGATCTGGGATGCGGCGACAACAAGCTGGTTCGCCGCTACGAAAACGGCGTGGGGGTGGACGTTCATCCCTGGCGCGGCGCGGACCTCATCGTTCCCGATTCGTCGTCGCTGCAGTGGGAAGCGGAGACGTTCGACACGATCACAATCATCGCCGCCCTCAATCACATGCCGAACCGGGTTGCGGTGCTGCGCGAGTGCCGCCGCATTTTGCGCGCCGACGGGCAGATTGTCGTGACGATGCTGACGCCGCGGACCTCGCGCGTCTGGCATTGGCTGCGTGCGCCGTGGGATGCCGATCAGCGCGAACGAGGCATGAAGCCGGGCGAGGTCTATGGCTTTTCGCCATCTGAAATCGTCGACCTCTTCGCCTCGTGCGGCTTCACGCTCGCGTCGCAGAGGCGATTCATGTTCGGCCTGAACCGCGTCTACGTATTCAGGCCGGTCGCCGCGATTCCTTTCGCGGTGTCGATCGATCAGAAAAAGGCTTCCTGATCTACAAGCGGAAAATCTTCGCTGATTCCCGTCCCTTCAACGCATTCCGCGTGTCGACGATCAACGGAAATTTCTCGAGGATCGCGTTGTAATCGAACGCCGAGTGGTTCGTGCAGACAACCGCACAGTCGACATCGACTTTCGACGGATCCTTCGACTCCAGCGTCATCCCAGAGATCTGCAGCGATGGGACGAACGGATCGCTGTAGCTCAACTCAGCGCCGCGGCGGTGCAGCAACTCGAGAATGTCGAGGGCGGGCGATTCGCGCACGTCTCCTACATCCTTCTTGTACGCGACACCGAGGACGTGGACGCGGGAGCCATTGATGCTCTTCTTCGCGGAGTTCAGCGCGTCCGTTATCCGTTCCAGGACATACTCCGGCATCCCGCCGTTCACATGGCCGGCCAGCTCGATGAAGCGACATTCGAATCCGCTTTGCCGGGCCTTCCACGACAGGTAAAACGGATCGATGGGGATGCAGTGCCCCCCAAGCCCGGGCCCGGGGAAAAACGGCATGAATCCAAAGGGCTTCGTGGCCGCGGCCTCGATCACCTGCCACACGTCGATGTCCATGCGGTGGCACATCAACGCGATTTCGTTGACCAGCCCGATGTTGACCGCGCGGAACGTATTCTCGAGCAGCTTCACCATCTCGGCGACGCGCGTGTTGTCCACCTGAATCACGCGATCGACCACACGGCCGTAAAGAGCCGCAGCCAGCTCGGTGCTGGTCTTGTCGATGCCGCCGACGACCTTCGGAATGTTCTTCGTCGAGTAGGTCTGATTGCCCGGGTCTACGCGCTCGGGCGAAAACGCCAGGTAGAAATCGCGGCCGACCTTCAACCCGCCGGCCTCGAGCGCCGGCTGCGCCACTTCTTCGGTCGTCCCCGGATACGTTGTCGACTCGAGGATGACGAGCTGCCCCTTGCGCAGCACCGCGGCCGTCGCCTCGATCGCCTTGACGACGTACGACAGATCCGGGTCGCGCGTCTTACGGAGCGGCGTTGGCACGCAGATGTCGATGATGTCGACGGTAGCAAGCGCCCGCTGATCGGTCGTTGCCGTGAACGTCCCCGCCTTGATGACCGCCGCCAGCTCCTCCGACGGCACGTCCGGAATGTAGCTGGTGCCGGAGCTCAGCGTATCAATCTTCGATTGATCGACGTCGTAGCCGACAACGTGCAGCCCCGCCTTCGCGAATTCCACGGCGAGCGGAAGTCCGACGTACCCGAGACCGATGATGCCGACCTTCGCTTGCCCGTTCTTGATTCTCTCTAATAAGTCCATCTTCACGCTCATTGAAAAAAAGTCCGAATCGATTCCACGACCCACGCCTGTTGGCGCTCGGTGAGCTCCGGGTAAATCGGCAGCGCAAGCACCTGCGCTGCCGCGGCCTCGGCCGCCGGAAAATCGCCGGCGCGATATCCCAATCCTCGAAAACAGGACTGAAGGTGCAGGGGAACCGGGTAATAGACCTCTGTGCCGACGCCGTTCACCTGGAGATGGTCCCGAAGCCGATCGCGCTCCGGAACGCGGATGACGAATTGATTGTAGATGTGCGTGCTGTAGCCGGCCCTTGGCGGCAGCGTAATGGTGCCGCTCAAACCCGCATCGCCGAACATTTGCACGTACCGATCGGCGTTGCTTCGCCGCTGCGCACTCCACCGATCGAGATGGGGCAACTTCACACGCAGAACCGCGGCCTGCAGCGCGTCGAGCCGGAAGTTCCCACCGACGGTGTCGTGATGATATCTCATCTGTGCGCCATGCTGCCGGATGGACCGCAGCCTCGTTGCGAGCTGGCCGTCTCGTGTCGTGACGAGGCCGGCATCGCCGAACGCGCCGAGATTTTTCGATGGAAAGAAAGAGAAACACCCCATCGCCCCGAACCCGCCGACGGCGGTATCACGGTACTTCGTGCCAATCGCCTGGGCGGCATCCTCGATGACCGGTATCGATGCCTGATTGGCAGCGGACATTACCGCGTCTATATCTGCACTCTGGCCGAACAGGTGTACGGGGATAATCGCCCTGGTTTTCGAGGTAATTGCTGCGGAGAGGCGCGAAGCGTCGATGTTGAACGTGTCCGGTTCGATGTCCACGAAAACGGGACGCGCGCCGAGCCTGGCGACAGAGCCCGCCGTCGCAAAAAACGAAAAAGGCGTCGTGATGACCTCGTCGCCTTCGCCGACGCCGATGGCCATCAACGCCGCAACGAGCGCATCTGTTCCCGATGACATGCCGATTGCGTGTTCAATCCCGAGGAACGTTTCCAGCTCGCGCTCGAGGCCGTCGACTTCTGGCCCGAGGATGAAGCGCTGCGTGTCGCACACACGGGTGATGGCGGCGAGCACATCGTCGCGAAGCGGCGCGAACTGGGCCTGCAGGTCCAGGAGCGGCACGTTGAGCGCCCCTCGCATTGTGGTCGGGGCGCCCCTGGCGGAATCGAGGGGCGCGGACATAAGCTTCGTATCCTATCGTATTAACTCGCCGGGCTGGTTAGCCTCGCTCCAGGTGCATGACTGAAATCGAATTTGCTGTAATCGGAGGCGGCGTCGTCGGTCTGTCGTGCGCGCTGGCTCTTGCCGAGGGCGGAGCAAGCGTCTGCGTGCTCGAGAGCGACACGCGCATCGGGCGCGGGATGAGCACGCACAACAGCGGCGTGATTCATGCCGGCATCTACTATCCAACGGGGTCGCTCAAGGCACGGCTCTGCATCGAAGGTCGCGAGCGGCTCTACCGGTTCTGCGAACTTCACGGCGTTCCACATGCCCGCTGTGGAAAGCTGCTCGTAGCCGCCCACGAAGACGAAGTCGCGACGCTCGAGCACCTGCGCGCTCGTGGATCTGCGAACGGCGCGCGCCTCGAGATGGTCGGCCCGGAGTTCGTCAGGCAGCGTGAGCCACATGTGCATGCGGTTGCCGCCGTGTGGTCTCCTGACACCGGTATCGTCGAGGCCGAAACATTGATCGCCACGCTGGCGCGGCTGTGTCGCGACAAGGACGTGGCGATTCTGGAGGGGACGCCTCTCGTAGGCGCGGATCACGCAAGCAACGGCGTCGAACTCGTGACGCCGCGGGAACGCTTTGTAGCAGGGACAGTCGTCAATGCCGCAGGACTTCGCGCAGACGAGGTCTCGAGGTCGCTTGGCGCCAGGCGTTTCGAAATCAAGCCGTGCCGCGGCGAATACGCGGAGCTCGCGCCGGGAAAGCGGTACCTGGTGAACGGGCTTGTGTATCCCCTTCCCCATGCCGATGGCTCGGGACTGGGCGTGCACCTCACGCGCACGACGTCCGGTGCCGTGCTGGTGGGGCCTACGGCAAAGTTTCAGGATTCAAAGGACGACTACGAAGGCGGGCGCCTCCCATTGGAAGCGTTTGTCGAGCCAACCAGAGCGCTTCTTCCAGACATTACCCTTGATGATCTCAGACCCGGCGGAACCGGCATCCGCGCGAAGCTGCATGGACCTCGCGAGCAATTCGCCGATTTCCTCATTGAGCGGGACGCCGAAAATCCGAATGTCATTCAGGTCGCGGGCATCGAATCTCCGGGACTGACCTCGTGTCTCGCGATCGGTGCGATGGTCGCCAAACTGTCCCATCGTTTGTAATTCGCAGAAGTACGTAGTGTCCGGCTTTAGCCGGACGAGACTCAATCTCCTGATCTTCTGATCTCCTGTTTCGATGTCCCGCCGTTCAATTCCATCGAACGCACACGATACAGAAGGTCTTCGAGAAGCTTGCGATTCGCGGAGATGACGTCGGCCAGCAGGCCAATCAGAACAATCTGGAACCCGACGATCATCAGCACGGCGGCGAGCAGCAGCGACTGGAGTTTTCCCGAGCCCTCGTTTTGCAGCCAGTAGTACAGGAATCTCGCCGACAGGACCAGCCCGCCGCTGAACGCCACCATCCCAATTGTCGTGAAGACCTTCAGCGGCTCGTACATCGTGTAGATACGGACGATCGTCGATGCGGATCGCTTGATGTAGACCCAGACGCTGTCGAACAACCGTGAAGGGCGGGTCTTCGCGTTCGAGCGAATCGGCACGTGGGCTATCGCCATCCGCTTCTTGCCGGCCTGGATGATCGATTCCAGCGTGTAGGTGAAGTCCGAAACGATGTTCATCCGAAGCGCTGCCTCGCGGGTGTAGGCGCGAAAGCCGCTCGTCGTATCGGGAACGCGCGTATTCGACACCTGCCGCACGACCCAGCTTCCGAGATGTTGCAGCCTCTTTCGCGTCCACGAAAGGTGCTGCAGCGCGGCGACGTTGCGATCGCCGATGACGATGTCGGCCTCGCCGTTTACCAGCGGGCGAACGAGCGCTTCGATATCTTCGCCGGCGTACTGATTGTCGCCGTCCGTATTGACGATGAAGTCGGCGCCGAGCTTGAGCGCGGCGTCGATGCCCGTCGTGAACGCCGTCGCGAGACCGCGCCGGTTGCGAAGGGAGATGACGTGCGCCACCCCTGCAGCCCGCGCGACTTCAACCGTATTGTCCTTGGACCCATCGTCGATGACGAGAACCTCGATTCGATCGATGCCAGGTATGCGCGTCGGAAGATCGCGCAGCGTGGCCGGCAGGGTGTCGGCCTCGTTCAAACACGGGATCTGAATGATGAGCTTCTTCATCGAGACTCTGGACTCTCGACTTTTGACTTTCGACTTTCGACTTTCGACTTTCCACTTTCCACTTGTGACTTTCGACTTTCGACTCCCATGAGCTTCTCTATAACCCCATCCCAGGTCACCAGCCGTGCGCGCTCAAATCCGGCATCACCGAGCCGTGCGGCGGCCCGGCGATCTGCATTCAGCCGGTTGACAGCTGCCGCGATTGACTCCGGAGACGGCTCGCTGATGATCCCGTTTTCGCCGTCCCTCACGAACTCGAGCGGTCCACCCGCGTCCGTCGCCGTGATCACGGGCTTGTGCGCGAGAAACGACTCGAGCGTCACGTAGCCGAAATCCTCATCGAACGGCGTGTAGATGACGGCGAGGGCTCCTTTGTACAAGTCGATCAGCGTCTGCTCTTCCGCCGATCCGGCAAAGTCGATGCGGTCCGCCACTCCGAGGGAAGCCGCCAGTTGCTCGGTATTCGCGCGTTGCGTCCCTTCGCCAACCATCACGAGGCGAACAGGACGATCGATATGCTGCATCGCCCGCACGGCGAGGTCGGGGCGCTTGATCGATTCCAGCCGGCCGACGAACAGGACGTAGTCGCCGTACGGGCCAGGCGAGAGCCGATCGGCGAACGGCGGTGGATGGTACAGCGCCTCGGCGGTCAAGCCGTTGTACTTGGCAAGTCGATTGGCGGTGTTCTGCGCGTTTGCGTAGAGCCGGCGGCATTCGCCGAGCATCTTCGTATCCAGCTCGATGAGCGATTGCCGCAGCGCAACGTCCTCCTCCGTATGCGAAAAGTCGCTGTACGGCGTTCCACAGAGCTCGTACGCGGCCCGGTACTGATGGATGAGCCACGCGACTTTATTGGGATGACGCACGAAATACGATGGAAACTTCGTTCCGATCACGAGGTCGATCGGTTCCCCGTTGCTTTCGCTCAAGTCGATTAGCCGCCACGCGGCCGCGTGCGCCAGGATCTCCTTCTTCGGATACCACTTGAACGGCACGCTGACGATCTCGGCCTGATACCCGTGGGCGCGCAGCTGCTGGTGCAGCGCGCGGACGTGGTACTCGGCGCCGCCGTGCACAAATGGAACCTGTACTTCGCAGACAACGACACGTTGAATGGCCATTTCGGATGCGGGCGGCATCATTGTATCGCGGGAGTAGACTCCTGTACGATGCGATGCCGACATGCATTCCGGGGCTCGCCATCCTGTCGCGCTCGCGCTGCTGAGCTGCGTCCTGCTCTATGCTGGCCTGCTCCGCTTCGACGCGTTGTTCAAAGCTTACGGCCCCTTCGAACGCCCTCGGTGGCTCGCGGCGCTGCAGCAGCCCGTGCGAGCCGCCGCTTCCTCGCTCACGCCTGACTGGCAGAGGCGCCGCGTCGAAGAGCCGTACGCCGGCGGCGATCCGATCAACTACCTGAAATTCGCCCGGCAAATGCAGAACTTCTATGCGGCCCACGTGCGCGAGCCAGGATTCCCCGGCGCGACGCGTGTCGCGTTGATGCTGACCAACGACGCCGACGTGGCGGTGAGCCTGACGTCGATCACATTTGCGCTTCTGACGCTCGTCGCTACGTTTGCGCTCGGTTGTGGGTTGGGGTCTCCCGCTGCCGGCCTCGCCGCCGCCGCCGCGCTCGGGATAGACGCAAGCGCCGTGGGGTGGTCGATCGGCGGCTGGCGCGATGAGATGTTCGCGTGTTTTGCCGTGCTGAGCGCATGGGCGTGGCTTCGCCTCTATCGACGCGCGACGCCCAACCGCGCGGTGGTCGCCGGCATCGTCAGCGGAGCAGCGCTGCTGACACGGATTACGTCGATCTCGCTCATTGCCCCCGCGGTCGTCTTCCTGCTGGCGCAACGCGAGCCGTCACGTCGGCAGCCGCGCCTCGTTGGCATAGCCGTCGCAATCGCTATGGCGATCGTCGCGCCGTTCATGATCAATTGTTGGATCGCCACAGGCGATCCGTTTTACGCGATCAACAACCACACCGATTTTTACCTCAAGCGTGAAGGGACGCCGGATCCCGTTCCGATCAGCGCCTTCGAATACGCGCTCGACAAGTTCGAGCGGCGTCCAATATCTGCCATCGACACCGTTGCAACGGGCGTGTTTTTCTATCCGTTCACCAACAAGTGGGTGGGCCTTGACGCATGGCAAAAGGGGCTCGGCACGCTGCTCGCCGTTTTCGCCATCCTGGGGCTGATCGAGTGGTTGTGGCTTGGCGAGGGGCGGCTTCTGCTGTTCATGCTGCTTGGCGCGCTGATTCCGTTCAGCGTCACGTGGACCGTTCTCGGTGGCGCTGAGTGGCGGCTCACGCTGTTCATCTATTCATTCCTGCTTCTCGCGGCGTTTTGGTTCGTGGACAAGGTCATCAGAACGGCGGCGCGTGGCAAGCCGTCACTGGCGCCGATTGCTCGCCGGCTCGTCGTCACGGCAGTGGTGGCTATGGTGCTGATCGTGTGGACCTACGCCGTTCCGTACACGGTTGAGAGCGAAGCGCTCACCATCGGTTCCTCGACGAATATCTTGACGACCCGGCGAAACCAGTGGCTGGTTCATCACGGCTGGTCCCGCCCCTTCGTCCGGGGCAACGTTACGGCCAGATTTGCCACTGAGCCTGTCGCGCACATGCGGATTCCGCTCCCGGAATCCCGTCCGTACCTGCTGGTTCTGCGGCTCCACCCGCTGAACACGACAGGTCAAAATCCACAGGTTGTCGACGTCGAGCTCAACGACCAGCCGCTTGCGACGTTCAAGCTGATGTGGGATCCGGATCGCATCGGGGATTACCGGCTTACGGTTGCCCCACACTTGTTCAGTCCCGGAATGAACCGCCTGACGTTTCGATCACACACGATGATCCCGCTCAGCGCCGGAACTGAAGTGTTCCCGGAGCTGCCACGGGATCTGCCCGTGGGCTTCAGGCTGTGGTATGTCCACATCGCGGCTCAATGATGTGACTGGCGTACCATTCACCGTGCCTTCAGGTTCCCGTCAACGGATTGTGATGATCGCCTCGTCGTATCCGAGATTCGAGGGGGATTCCGTCGGAAGTTTCATGGAGCCGATCGCGCAGGGCATCGCGGCGCGCGGGCACGAGGTCCACATGGTCGCCCCCTGGCACCCGAAGTGGAATCGCCCGAAAGTGGACGGCGGGGTGCACTTTCATCTGTTTCATTACGCGCCAAGCCGGGCGCTGAACACTTTTGGGTACGCCGAAGGGTTGCGCGCCGATGTGCGCCTTCGTGCGTCCGCGATCGCGGTCGCTCCGATGGCCGTTCTCGCCGGCTGGTTCAAAGCGCTTCGCGTCGCGCAGAAAAAGCGGGCGACGATCGTCCATGGGCACTGGGTGGTACCTGGCGGCGTCATTGGCGCAGCCGCCGCCGGCTCCATCCCGCTCGTTATCAGCCTTCACGGATCGGACGTATTCGTGGCAGAGCGTCACGCCGCCGCGCGCCTGGCAGCACGCGCGGCTTTCAACCGGGCGAAATGGGTTACAGCGTGCAGCGACGATCTGCGGGTACGGGCGGTAGCCATAGGCGCCAGAGATGCCCGGTCGAGCGTCATTCCCTATGGAGTGGACAGCGAACGCTTCAAACCGGGAGAAGACGCCCGGCGGCAGGGCCGCGCGCTCGTCGGCATCACGGATAATGGACCGCTGGTGTTCGCCGTCGGGCGCCTCGTCCGGAAAAAAGGATTCGAATATTTGATCGACGCTGCCGCGATTCTCAAGGAACGGCATCCGGCCCTCAAAGTCGCCATTGCCGGCGAGGGAGACCTCGACCTGTCCCTCCGCGAGCGCGCGCGCACGGCCGGCGTCGCCGACCGTGTGCACTTCCTCGGAGTCGTCCCACACCACACGGTTCCATTGCTTCTCGCAGCGGCGGACGTTGCGGCCGTGCCGTCGGTACATGACGAAGCGGGGAACGTCGACGGGCTGCCGAATACGGTCATGGAAATCATGGCGTCAGCGACGCCGCTCGTTGCAACGACGGCAGGCGGCATCGGCGCCGTCGCACGAGACGGCGTGAATGCGCGCCTCGTTCCCGAGCGCGACGCTGCAGCGCTCGCTGCGGCGATTGACGACCTGCTGCGGCAACCTTCGACCGCCTCGTCCATCGGCCGCGAGGCACGTGAGCTCGTCTGCCGGCAGCACAGTTGGGAACGGGTCGCGCGCGACTTCGAAGCCGTCTACGAGCAGGCTGCGAGGAGCCCGCGCGAGTGAAAACGCTCGGCCTGCTTCTGGCGGTGGCCTACCTTCCGGGCGCAATCATCTTTCGTCTACCCGTCGCCGACCGCTCGAAGCGCGCTGCGTTGCCTGCCGAAGAGCGGCAGTTCTGGGCTGTCGTCATCAGCGTCACCATTTCCACGGCCGTCGCATTTCTATTCGCGTCAGTAGGGTTGTATACGCTGGAGCGGCTCGCGCTGTTCAATATCGTTCTCTCCGTCATCGCCGCGATCGCTGCGTTGGGCAATCTGAAGTTTGGGGCCACGGCTCCACGCCCGACGTGGACGGCGCTGTTGCCTGCGGGCTTATTGGCTATCGGCGCGTGGATGTACTTCGCAGTCCCGCCGGCAGAGTACGTGCTCGGAGGCCGCGACCCTGGCGTGTATATGAGCGAGGGCATCCAGATAGCCCAGCGGCGAGCGCTCGTCACCGTCGATCCGGTTGCCGCCGGCGTACCCGCGGAAACGCGCGACCTGTTTTTCCCGAATTACGGCGACGAAAGCTTTTACAGCGTCCGCTACATGGGCTTTCATCTGCGCGATCCGGAAACAGGCACCGTCAGCGGGCAGTTTCCACAGGGATATCCGGTCTGGATCGCCATCGCGTATGGCCTGGACGGCATCACGGGAACGCGGCAAGTCATTGCCTGGTGGGCCATTTTCGGTGTCGTTGCCGTGTACTTCATCGCGAACCGTCTGATCGGCCCTGTCGCGGCGGCAGCAGCGGCCGGCCTGTTGTGTATACACGTGATTCAGACGTGGTACGCCCGCTACCCGAATTCCGAAATCGTCACGCAGGCGCTCCTCTTTGCTGCGCTGCTCGCGCACTCCTACGCGCATGAGGATGAAGACCGGTTTTTCGGCCCGATTGCCGCATCGCTTCTGGGACTCGCGTTGTTCACGCGTTTGCCGGTCATCGTCGCAGTCGGTACGGCGGTCGACCGCGTCGCTGCTCGCGTATGTGGACGGGCACCGCCCGCGCCTGGGATTTCTCGTTACTCTGGGTGCATGGCTTGCCGCGGCGGCGGTGTACTACACGACTCAGCTGCGACCCTACTTCAGCCGTCCCATCCTGTACATACAATTGCTGGAAACCATACATCTCGTACCGCTCGTTGCGGCGATGCTCGCCGTGGCGGGCCTGCTCTGGGCCGTTCGTACGCCGAGGATAGCCGCCCTGGTGCGCGTCTGGCTGCCGCGCTTTCTGATTGCGGTAGTTTCGATCGGCGCGATTTACGGGCTGGTGTTTCGCGAGCCTGGCGGACGGCTTGCGCCGCACGACGCATATGCACTTCGCGTGTTCGCGGATCTGTATTTCACGCGTACGGCCCTCATCCTTGCGGTAATCGGCTATGCCCTCGTCGTCTGGCGGTCGTTCTGGCGCGCGCCGGCGCTGATCCTGACGGTGACTGTCCTGGCGTTCTTCTTCTTTTACAAGATGCGGATCTGGCCCGAGAATTTCTGGCTCGCCCGCCGGTTCCTGACGGAGATTCTTCCCGGCGCGCTGATCTTTGCGGCCGCTGCGATGTTTGCACCCTTGTGGCTCACCCGATCCAGGCCCGCATTTGCGGCCATCGGTGTGTTGGCGTCTCTCTTTCTGGGGCAGCAGTATCTTTCGGCGTCGCAGCCGATCCGCACGCATATTGAATATGCCGGGATCATTCCCCGCCTGGAGCAGCTCGCCGCCATGTTCGGCGATGACGACCTCGTGATTGTCGAAGCGCGGGCTGCATCGGACGTGCACGTGCTGGCGCTGCCGCTGTCGTACATCTACGCGCGGAACGTGCTCGTGCTCTACGACTCGCGACCCGACAAGGCATCGGTAAGGACATTTCTGACGTGGGCGCACGAAAAATATGGTGATGTGTATTTCATCGCCGGAGGCGGCACCGACTTGCTCTCACCCGGTGTCAGATCTCTCGTCGTCGCCACGGAGCGATATCAGGTTCCGGAGTACGAAAGGACGACCTACGACGTCTACCCGAGACGATCGGTTATGAAGCCGTTCGACTTCACGATTTACCGGCTGGTGGAGCTCGGCTCGGGCGTTGCGCCGCAGTCGCTGGACATCGGCGGCACGGACGATCTGAACCTGCTGGACTTTCATCCGAAAGAGCGGCTTGGCGGTGGAAACCTGACCTTCAGGTGGAGCCAGGATGCTTCATACCTGGTCATGCGAGTACAGCCGGAGAGCCGTCAACTGACGCTCAGGCTGAACGGCGGACGTCCGCGCGGCGTCGCACCAGCGCATGTGACGGTCTATCTGGACGGCGAGCAGCTGGGAACGGCTGAGCCGGCAAATGAGTTCCGCGATTACGTGTTTCCAATTCCTGAGCCTCTCGCGTCACGTACGGCTTCGGCGGATGGCGCGCAGATTCGCATTCAGAGCACCACGTGGGTCCCGCGTGCAACGATCGGCGGACCCGACACGCGCGCGTTGGGGGTCATGCTCGACCGCGCCGAGATACGGTAGTGTTCCAGCATCTTCAGATTCCGTATCGCCGAGAGCGCCTGTTCGTCGGTGTCGCCGATGCGGGCCTCCGTTTCGTGAAGCTCGCCGGATGGCCGCAGCAGGCTCGCGCAACCGCAGGTACTCCGCAGCGCATCCTTCTGCTCCGGCTCGAGCGGGTTGGCGATCTCCTGATGGTGCTCGATGCCATTGCAGCGCTGAGAACGCTTGCGCCACACGCGACAATCGATCTTGTGGTGGGAAGCTGGAACGAGCCGGTCGCGCGGATGATCCCGGACATCGATTCGGTTGAAACCATGGACGTGCCCTGGATGGCCCGAACAGGCCGTGGGCTCACCTGGCGTGCCTTGGTGCGCCACGCGCGTGAATGGCGACGTCGTAATTACGATGTCGCGATCAATTTCGAGCCCGACATCCGAAGCAACTTCCTGCTGGCGTTGTCCGGCGCCCCCGTACGAGTCGGATTCGTCTCGGGCGGCGGCGGCACAATGCTGACGGAGGCTGTCGATCCGGATCCGCTCGCACACATCGCGGACAACGCCAAGGTGCTGGTTCAGCGTGCCTTCGTCGCACAGGACTTCTTGCCCGCCGAAGCCTTGGCGAAGGCGGGGCCCGAATCCGAAGCGTCTCTCCGACTGAACATCCCGGCCGCGGCTCGCGAGCATGCAGCGCGGTTGATCGGTTCGCCGAAAGACGGCAGCGAAGTCGTCGGCATCCAGCCTGCATCCGGACGCCGCATCAAGGAATGGGATCCTGCCCGCTTCGCCGAAGTAGGTGCGCAGATAGCGCGCACCCGTGGTGCCTCGGTCGTGCTCATCGGTTCGACGAGCGACAAGCCCGTGCTCGACGCCATGCGCGCCGCATGGCCAGCGGATGTCCCACTTGTGGAATTGCCGCCTGAAACCGATCTCATCGTGCTCGCCGCGGTCCTCGAGCGTTTGTCGCTGTTCATCACTGGCGACACAGGCCCGATGCACCTGGCGGCCGCCGTCGGCACTCCCGTGCTCGCGATCTTCGGGCCGTCGCTTCCGACACGGTATGCCCCGCTGTCGCCGCGGTCGAAGATCGTGCGCATCGACATTCACTGCAGCCCGTGCAATCTGCTGCGCCGGCCGCCAACGCGGTGTTTGGGCAAAGTACCCGACTGCCTTTCAGGCATCACATCCGCAGAAGTGCTTCGGGCTGCGAACGAGATGCTGGACGCGTCATGAGATCTCGCTTCGCGCGAGTTGCGGCGATCTGCATTGCAGCGGCGTTGCTCGTGACGCTGTTTCCACTGGCTGCAGAACGTTTGGTGCCACCGATAGGCTTCGCTCGAACCTTCTATCCGCAAATCGGATTTCGGGGAGCACCGATAGAAGCCACCGCCTCTGAAATCAATCTCAGGTTCCTCGACGAACGGACCGACCTGCCGCGCCAGAACTTCAGCACGCGCTGGCGTGGATTCATTTTTCTCGATGCTCCGCAGACGATGGAGTTCTTCGCCGGAGGTAATGACGAGGTTCAGCTTCGCGTCGACGGACAGGTGCTGATTACGCGCAACCTTCGCGATGGAATGCGTACGATCGGCCGGAAGGTTCCGCTCGGCGCCGGCGCCCACGAATTGATCATCGAATTTCAGCAGTTCGGCGGGAGCATGGCCTTGAACATCCAGCGGGCGATGGAAGGCCAGCCGCCTGCGCCGTTTCCCGCTGTCGAGTTGTTTTCTGCTCCGGTGCAAGCGCGTCATGTGCGCCTTCTCGACGCCAGTCGGCTGATGCGCCGTGCAACGCCGTGGGTCTGGGGCGCAGTCGCACTCCTGCTGACTGGTGGAATCGCGGCCGCAAATGCCTGGCGCTGGCGTAAATCCGGAGCCCCGGCCAACGTCCGCGACTATGTTGGGCGCCTGTCGCTTATCGCTGCGCCTGCGGCGTTGGCGCCGGCGGTTGTGTTCCTTATCGGTCCTCACACGATCTTCACCAGCAATCCGGGCGAGTTCGCCGTTCCTTTCGGACAGATCGCGGCGCCCTGGCTGGTAAGAGCGGCGGGCCTCAACTGGCTCGTTCTCCTCGCGACCGGGTGCCTCGTCGCACTGATTTCCCAAGCCGCGACTCGGATGTTAGCCGCCGTCCTGTTTGTGTTCGGCCTGCTGTTGTGGGGCCAGGGCAATCTGTGGAATGCCGACTACGGCGTGCTCGCGGGCCGCGATGTCGACCTGGCGGAACACGCATCGCGAGCCCCCTATGAAACCGCGATCCTTGCCGGCGGGCTTGTGCTGGCAGCGATTTTCTTCCGGCCGATCAGCCGCATCGCTCCATTCGCCGCGCTCGTGTTTCTCGGTCTGCAGGCTGCGGGAGCTGTGGCGACAGGAGCCGGCCCCGCGGCCGAGCGTGCGCGATGGATCGACCCGCCGGCGGACATTTATGGTTTCTCGCGTACGCGCAACATCATCCACATCGTGCTCGACGAGTTCCAGTCAGACGTGTTTGGCGAGATTCTTCAAACGGATCGCGCGGACCTCGATCGACAGTTCAGCGGTTTCACCTACTTTTCCGAACACGCGGGCGCATTTCCGACGACGTCGATGAGCATGCCCGCGATGCTCACGGGACTGGAGTATCGCAACGACAGGCTTGCTCCTGAGTTCATTCGCGACGCCTTCAAGCGCTCATCAATATTCGACAAAGTGAGCCGTGCGGGATTCGACGTGGACGTCATGTCGATCGTCCCAATCGCCTCGCTGGAAGACTGGATCGGCACCGACGCGGCGCCGAACTGGAAAGGCTCGCGTTTCCGCATACGGAAGCCGTTCATCAGCCAGGAAGACTATCGTGAGGTATCGGCGCGTCAGCTTGCGGAGTTGTCGCTGTTCCGTCACGTTCCACATTCTGCGAAAGTCGAGAGCGTTGAACGGCCCGATGCCTTCTACAAGCCGATCTGGATGGATCGGGGCGATTCTCCGGCGCAGATCAGGCAACACGAGGCGAGTAACTCGGTCGCGTTCCTCGAGCACTTCATCGAGCTCATGGGCGTCACCAAAGACCAGCCCGTTTACAAACTGCTTCACGTCGGCGTCCCCCATCGCCCGGTCATCGTCGATCGCGAGTGTCGTTTCATCGGACCCACCGCCATGTCGCGGGACGCGTACCGGGAGCAATCGCGGTGCGCGGTGAGGCTGGTCGCCGCCTTCCTGGATCGAACGAGAGCCCTCGGCATCTACGACAGCAGCCTCATCATCGTCTCGTCCGATCACGGCACCGACCTGGAGCCGCTGGGCTTCAATGGAAAGAGCGATAGTCTGTCGCTGGTGCCGGGCCCTTCGACATGGCGTCTGCCAGTGACCGCCGGCAGCGCGAAAGCGATCATGTTCATCAAACCGCCCGACAGCACCGGTCCGATCGCGATTTCCGAGGCGCCAACCACACACATCGATCTGCAGGCGACGGTGCTCGACATCATGAAGCTGCCCGGAGGCTCGGCCGACGCGTCGATGTTCAACAGAGATCCGAAACAGCCTCGCACGCGCATCTACGGCATGTACGATCCGCGGCAGCGTTTCCCGAAAGCGTATCTGGACCGGCTGGATCTGCTTGCCATCGACGGCCGCGTCGCGGACGCGGCGGCGTGGCACCTGCAGCAATCGATCTGGCCGCCGACGGCCAGATTCGAGAATCGCGACGTGGACATCGGGCCGCGGGAAGCCCATCGGTATCTTGGCCCGGGATGGTCCTTCGAACAGCGCGAACGTGCATCCGAAGGTGATGAGGTGACGTTTGCGCGTGCGCTGACACCGAAGGCGGTTCTCTATGCGTCTTTGCCGGCGGGAGCCGTTGACATCGTGCTTCGCGCCTCGGCCTCTCCGGCATCACCGCCAGTTTCCGTAAACGTCCAGGTTGACGGAAAAGCCACGTCGCAACTGAAGATTGACGGCGAAAGCTACCGCGACCTGCTGGTGAACGTTCCGGCCGACTCAACCCGGCCGCATGTCAGTGAAATCACGCTGCACGTGCAGAGCGTCACCACTGACGTTCCGGCCTTCAAGCTGGACCGGATGATCATCCGGCCGAGTCGATAAAGGGGGTCAGACCCTCTTTTTACGTTTTCCGTAAAAAGAGGGTCTGACCCCCTATTAAACGCGCCAGGCCATCACGGTCGATCCCTGAAGCTCGACAGGAAGCAACCCGCCGGCGGGGCCGAATCGAAGGTGTGCGCTGGTGGTGACCAGCCTCGCGCCATGACGCCGGAAGAATCTCAACAAATCAACGGGCGCTGCGTAGTAAACAGCGTCCGCATCGCCGCCTGACGCGGTGAGTATCGGCTCGCGATAGAGAAATTGTGGATGGCTCGACAACCGCTTTTTCCAGGCAAGCGCCGCGTTTCTTTTCCACCATCGCCACGCCCCGCGGCCGCGGGCAACGCCGAACGCGAGACGGCTGCGACTCCGTAAGCGATCTTCGAGCGGCGTCCACAGCGACGCATGGTTCGGCAGCCCGATGATGATGTGCCCGGGCCGCTTCACAACACGGAGCGCCTCCTCGAGCGCCTGCGCGACGTCGGGCAGGTGCTCGATTACTTCGAACGCGACAACGGCATCGAACGATCGAGCTTTGATAGGGCAACTGAAGCGCGTCGCCGGCAACCCCGCGAAGAGCCAGGCTCGGCGGGCCACCGGCTCCGCGCAGCGACATCGGCGACATCTCCATCGCAACGGCCCGCGCATCGGGCCGCCTGGACAGAAATGCTCGAATCGCCGCCGACGATCCAGCGCCAATCTCGAGTACGTGCGGATCGGGCAAGGTGAGCACAGCATCGATCACGTCGAGCAGGCGGCCGAAATACGCCTGCGTGTGGGTGCCCTGCTGTTGCGCGTAGCCTTCGCTGGTCTTGTAGAACGCCGCCATCGCGGCGCGCACGCGCGCGTCCGGCAGTTGCGGCGTCAGCTCGCAATCGAGCGCGTGTCGAGGACGCGGCGTTTCCGGAGCGGGTCACTTTTGTGCGTAGACGACAAAGCCGAGCGGAAACTTCGTGCGCTTCGAGCTCAGCCGGGCGATCAGTGGATTGAAGATGTTGAGCACGACGCGCGTGCGGCCGCCCGCATTGATGAGTTCCCAGATCACCTGCGCGCGGTTGCCGTGGTGAATGACTTCCACGTGCCGGTAGTTCCGGAAGAGATACTTCAACGAATCCCAGGTGAACCGATAGTGATCCTGCGGGTCGGGGTGATACCTGAACATGAATCGCGTGGAGAGAATGCACACGCCACCCGGCTTGAGCGCATCGTGAATGCGATCGATGGCCCGCTGGGGATCGTAAAGATGTTCGAGGACCTCGATCGCCAGCACAGTGTCGAACGGATCGCCATCCCACTTCAGCTCGTGGAGGTCGCAGCAGATGTCCGGCTTTTTCGCGGGATCGATGTCGAGCCGGACATAACGCTCGGCGCGAACGTACCGTTCATACGGCGCGGCCTTCGCGCCCACGTCCAGCACGACCCCGCGATCGAGACGTTGAAACTGCCGCTTGAGCTCGCGCTCGAGCGTCAACCGGTTGACCGATCGGATCTTGAGCGTGGGGATTTTTGGCCAGAGCGATTCGCGCAGCGTACGGAACACGGATGAAGCCTACAACGGTTTGTGGCGCGCGAGGAGTTCCTGATATACGCCAATCAGCTGCGAAACAGCGGCGTCCCACGAAAACTCCTTTTCGACTATCGCGCGGCTTGCAGATCCCATCGAGAACAGGCGGCGCCGATCGCTCGACGCGTCGGCGATGGCCCCGGCGAGCGCTTGCGAGTCTCCGGGCGGCACGAGCCATCCGTTTACTTCCGGAAGCACCTTGTCGGGCAGTCCGCCGGCACGGGAAGCGATGACAGCGCGCCGGTGAGCCATGGCCTCGAGCGTCACAAGAGAGCTTCCCTCGTAGAGCGTCGGATGAATGAAGACCGTTGCCGCTTCGTACCAACCGTGCAAATCGTCCAGTTCGGCGCGCCCCCACATCACGACGGAATCGCGCAGGCCGTTGGAGGCAACCTCCTTCGCAAGTGCGTCGCGCATCGGACCATCCCCCACCAGCACCCACCGCCATCCCTGCGGCAGCTTGCTTGCCTTCTTTAATGCGGACAGGGCCCGGATAAGAACTCCGAAACCCTTGTTGGCTTCCAGGCGCCCGACGCTCACGAACAACATGTCATCGGGAGTCAACCCGATTCCCTCACGAAGCTTGCGCGCGCGAGGCACCGCTTCGGGCCTGTCGCACTCCTCGAGCGAGATGGCGTTGGGAATTACGCTTACGGCTTCCGGCCTGACATCGAGATGCGAGATGACGGCACCGACCAGCGCACGATCTGTTGCAATTACACGATCCGAAGCGGCCGCCGTTCGGCGAACAGCCATACGCAGCGGCCAATAGCCGATACGCTTCAATGGTGCGCGCGAAGGGTCGGTCGCGCCGAATTCCTCGAGCCCTTGCGGATTAAATACGAGGGGCACGCGCGCGGCATCGCAGTCTGCGAGCGCGTAGCCCAAAGCACTTGCACCTAATCCGTGCACGATGTCGATCTCGCCCGCGGTAACAAGGCGTGCGGCGAGGCGTCCCGCGCGCAAACCAAATAGAGGATACGCAGTGCTCCGATCGAGAATCGTCGTTCCCCGGCGGTTTGCAAACGGAAACGTCGTGTACGGAACGGGCCGATACGAGAGCCGCGGATGATCGAATACCGTGTCGGCGTCGCGATCCACAGGGCGCTGCGGCGATCGAGGTGGTGCGATCAACGTTACGCTGACCTCTCGCGCCAGAAGATGGCGCACCAGATCGTAGACATGACGCTCCAGCCCCCCGTATCGATGCAGGGGATAAACAGAGCGCGCCAATACAGCCACGCGCAACGGCACTAGGCGGCTCCTGGGCCGCGCCGCGCGCGAGAAGAGGCAAGCACATCCAGATACAACCGCTCGAAGCGGCCCGCCACTGCCGGCGCATCGAACAACGCCTCTGCTCGCCTCCCGGCAGCCTCGCCGAGTTTCTGTCGCAACCCCGCATCGTTTGCAAGACGAGTCACGTCCTCAGCGAGCTCTTGAACGGACGAAGACAGCAAACCGGTTTCCTCGTCTTCGATGATGTCCGACGTTCCGCCGGTGTTCATCGCAGCTATCGGAACGGACAAAGCGCTGGCTTCAATCAGCACACGGCTCAGCGGCTCGGGCCATTTCGACGGAAAGATCAGCATGGACGCATGACCGAGCCAGCGAAAGACGTCGCGGCGGTCGAGCCAGTGCATCACCTTGACGTCGGTTTGCGCACGCTCTGCGGCGGCAACCAACGCCCCGCGCTCTGGTCCATCCCCCACTACGACCAGCGCCATCCCCAACTTCGCGCGCTCTACGACTTCAACCAGGGCGCCCGCGCCCTTGTTTGGCGCGAGCTTGCCGATGAACAGCGCATAGGGCTCCTTCATCGGAGGTTCGGACTGACCGACAAGCGCGCGCACTTCCGCCACATCGACGCCATTTGCGAGGACTTCTATGCGCGTTCGTGACAACTCCGGCGCGCGGGCACGTAGTTCTGCGGCGACGTGACGGCTGACGGCCACGATTGCGTCAGCGCGAGAGAGATCGTGCTGCTTCCCCTGAAGGTTCCTCCGCATATACGGAATGACCGGCAGCGTCAGCGGCCATGCGCCACCTACGCGCGGCGGCAGACACCTCGTCATCGCTCCGCTCGAACAGCCAGGGCATATATCACCTTCGTGCGGATCGCGGACGAGATCGCTCCAGTAACAGAGCGGCCAGTAGTCGCGGATTGTGCAAACCGATGGCACACCGGCCGAAATCGCCGCGCGAACGGACGCAGGGCCGGTCAATTCATGTTGCGCGTGAACGAGGTCGATGTGTTCGTCGCGAATCAATCGGGACAGGAACGAGCTCAGCCGTCCATACAACAATTCGTTTCGGAAGTAGTTCCGAACGAACGGAACAGCCGGCGCGTTGACGCGGAATCCCACGACGTCGAAGCCGTCGTACGCGGAAGGAGCACGATCCGAGTACGGCTGCACGATGACGAGCTCATGGCCGCGGGCGCGCAGTCCTCGCGCGAGCTCGTACGTGCTCCACCCGCTCCCTCCGGACACGGGCGGGAAGGCGTCAGTGGCGATCAGAATCCGCATGTGCAGTCACGGCACCCTCTTCATAACTTTGACCGACCCGCCAGTCGCGAGCGGGAACTCTCGTATCGGAGTGAATTCGCGCTCGATAACGCCGCGCCCGAGGCCAACATTGTGATCCACCACATAATCGATACCTAGCCTGTCGATGTACGCTACAAGCGCGCCTGGCGATCCATCGCGAAGTACGTTCTCGAAATAGCTGACGTGATTGATGAGCCCGTCGAGGTTCACGACCGATCGATTCGAGAAGAACCCTAGCTGCCCCGCATTGAACGAACCGACGATCGCATCTTCCTCTAAATTCGCATCCATCCATTTCGCAACTTCGTACCGTGTTGCGGCCAGATGGTTCGGCGGTTCCGTCAGCCGCCACATGCTCACGATCGATACGACTACGATGAATCCGACCGTCGCCACGGCACGGTAACTCTGCGCTTTGCGCGTCATCACATCCACGGAGAAGATTGCGAGCACGATCGTCCAATAGACAAAAGTTGCCGACAAATACCAGAAGAAGTAATAACGAAACATCCCAAATGTAACTATCGAATGAATGATGACCGACGCGCCCAGGGCGAGGCCGACCAGGCGAAGTGCTACGCAATCGTCCTGGCCGATCTCGAGGCGCATCCTGAACAGCGTCGCGAGCGACGCGAACATTGCCACGATTCCCAGCACATTGAGAAGGTTGGCACCTGGAATGCGCAACGGGAAGAGCACAAGCGACCAGTTATAGAACGCTCCCAAGCTGAGCCGATCCGCGGAGTGGCCCTTCACGAGGGCACTCACCGGGAGGAGGCTGCCGCCCGCCAGTTGAAAAAACCCGAACAACGTGGCTGCGCCGATCGCAATCGCAACAGCACTTGTCACATACGTCCGCAAGGGGAGAGACCACATACGGGACGCGCCGGACTTTCCAGGATTCAATCGTCCGTCAACCGTCAAAAGCAGCAGGACCATAAAGGATGCTGATAGTCCAAAACTATCCAAGCGCGTCCACGTGTTCATGATCAGAAGCACGACCATCAAGAGAAGCGACGATGAGCTTGCCGAGCCTTGACGAAGCTGGCGGTGGATCCGGATGTACTGGAGCACAGCCATCCAGACAATGGACGCGTGAAGCGCAGGCTCCAGGCCGACCAGATACTGATTGGGACGATAGGCGCAGATCAGAAACCAGAGGAGTGCCATGCCGGCAGCAATGAAAGACTGGCGTGCCTTCCAAGTGCCGTCGGCAAGCGTCCAGAAAATGCCGTGGGGCAGACACGTAAGTGCTACGGCAACCGTTGAGGCGATTCCAAGGAACGCAGATTTATCGTCAACCAGGAACGTCAGCCCGTAGAGTATCGAGAACCATAGAAACTGCACACCGTTGGTTGCATTGATGCCGTCGAAAGTCACGAAACCAAGATGCCGCGCATTCCACGCGGTCTGCAGGTAGTAGTAGGTGTCGTCGTTGGTGAGAAAGGCGTTTATACGAGCCGGTCCGCCTGCGATATAGAGGAGAGGTATGACGAACTGAATTGCGCCCACGCAAGCGATCAACGCGCGCGGGGAGTGGAAGACATATCGCTTCACAAAATCACCTATCGATCACTTCTGTGCGTTGGCGATCAGAATCCGCATGTGCAGTCACTGCGCGAATGGCCCGGTCGAGCTGGCGGCAGTGGCTTTCCCAGCTGAAATCGGTCACCGCGCGCTGGCGGGCCGCCACACCCATCCGGCGCCGCAGGCTCGCATCCGTCAGGCGTTCCAGCGCGGTCGCCAGGCCGTCTGGACTTCCGGCGTCATACAACACGCCTTCGCGTCCATCGGCGACGATGCCTTCGAGCCGTTCAATACGGGGGGCGACGACCGGCAGCCCCGAGGCCATGTACTCGAAAATTTTGAGCGGCGACCAGTGAAACTCGTGCGCCAGCGCCGGATGCGCAGAGACGTCGAATGGCGCCACGCCAACATCCGCGGCCGCGAGCAGCGCCGGAACCCGGCTGTGAGGGACGGCGCCGGCGAATCGGATGCCGTCCACATCCTTCGCCGCCTGACGTACTCGAGGCAATTCCGGTCCGTCGCCAATGAATACACCTTTGACATTCTCCTGTCCGCGCGCGCGCAGGCGCCGGATGGCCTCGACAAGATGGATCGCGCCGTGCCATGCGCGGAACGCACCGGAAAATACGGCAATCACGTCGCTGCCGTCGCGCGCAAACGGCGGTTCCCCGCTCGCGTCGGGATGGAAGAGATTCGTATCGGCACCCCACTCCGTTTTGAGGATCTTCGATCGAGGAACGTGCTCGGGCACAATCCGGCTGCTGGGTGTGACGATGACATCCGCCTGCCGGCATTGCCAGTCCCGCCATCGGCGCATCGGTTCGACGAGAAGAAGACGATCGATAACACGCTTCATCGAACCCGGGTGATCGACGATGGGGGCGTTCACTTCGAGAATGACGCGCGCGCCAACTTTGCGGGCGGCCAGCACGCCTTCGCCGCCGAAATTGTAGTACCGCTCGATGACGACGTCGGGTTTGAACGCCCGGGCGCGTTCGAGCACCTGGCCGGCGCGCAGCAAACGGAGCCGCCTGTTGCCGCGCGGCGGCGGCAGCGCCACCCATGTGGCATTTCCCGTCGGCAAGGCACCGCCATCCCCCGGTGACACGAGCACCTCGACGGTGTGGCCCAACCGGGCCAGGCCTTCGGCAACCGCCGTCACGTGCACTGAGCCGCCATGGGCGGCCGGCACTGCCTGATCGATGGCCGAATACAGAATTCTCATGCACCCCGTACGTAGTGTCCGGCATCGGGACACCAGACGAATTGAAGGAGGCGCGACGAGATCACGGCGGCGGCGGGCGCTGGTAGAACGACGAGCGATCGAACAAGAACCGCGATGCGAGCTCAGGCAGTTGGCGCGGGATTGTCACGAAATTGTGATACGCGTTGCGAGCGGGATCGAGATGCTGACGATTCATCAACCCTGCGCCGAACTGCGCGGTCAGGCCGAGGTTCCACCACACGGCCAACGCGACCAGGCACCACGTCGCGTACCTCGTCCAATGACGTCTGACGGCCACGAACACGGCCGTCAGCCCCAGCACGAAAAACACTGTCAGTCCCACGAGGCGGCGCTGGCCAAACGAGCCGGCGCCCGCCCACGTATCGAGTGCGCCGCCGACATAGATCTGGGTCATGACCATAACGACACAGATCATCGCAATCTGCCGACGGGCGGCTGGAGCGATCTCCCCGGCAACCAAGGGACTCCGTCGTACCGCCAGCCATATCAGTCCCATCAGCGCGGGCAACGCGAGCGGCGTCCAGAAGAACAACCCGTTCGACGGTGACAGCAGCACGAGCCACGTATGGGGCGATGTCCACATCATCTTGCCTTGCACCGTCGGAGAGGGAGCGGCGCGCCCGAACAGTGACACATACGTCAGCACCTGCGGCATGAAGCAGACAGCGACAGCCGCTGTGCCTGCGGCCGCCCGCGTGACGGCGTCTGTCACACGCCACGTACCGTCCTGCAGCCGGCGTCTCGCCGAGAGCAGAAAGTCGAGTGCGGGACCGAGTGCGATGAACAGATCTTGCTCGCGGACCATTCCCATTAGCGCCGCGGCTGCGCCGAGCCCGACGGCCCCCTTCAACGACCACTCTTGCCTGACGTGCAGCCAGATGACGACAAATGCGGCGACCGCAAATGCCGAGCACGCATGCGAGAACCCGGGTGCCACGTACATGTAAAACAGAATCGGCGTGCCCAACCAAACCGCCATCGCAGCGGCAGTGGCAGCACCACCGTCTCCGATGATGCGAGTAGCCACATACGCCGAGAGCGCAACCGCGAGAAACCCATAGAGCGCCGATGCATAGACGACGGACGCAATGTACGGCGTCGAGAACCCGTCGGCGGTGACAGGGACGCCGATGGCGCGGGCGGCTCTGACCGTCGCGTCCGTGAGGATGTAGAACGGCGACCATAAAATCGCCGATCCGACCGGCGCAAAATTCAACCGTTTGCCGGTTGCGGTTTCGCCGTCGAGAAAAGTTTCCTTGAAGCGCCAGCCGCGCGCGATGCCGCGGTCGTAAAAATATCGATACTCGTTGTCGAACGAGAAATCGCCGTCGAACCACATCGAGCGGAGATACGCGAAATATTCGATCTCGTCGGACGCATAAAAGCGCACGGTGACGGCAGGAAGCGAGAGGACGAACACGGCGATCAGCAACGCCCAGCGTGCGGCGCTGCGGCGCGCGCCTATCTGCTGAAAGTGCATTCGAGGCGTTCTGGAGGTACTATGTAGCGCGATTGGACCAGGCGCAAATTATAACATGCGGCTGCGTCCGATCTCCGACGCCACTGCATGCGGATCGCCATCTTCTGCCACAAGTTCTGGCCCGCCGTCGGCGGATTGTGCACCTACACAGGACGGCTCGCGGAATACCTTGTCGATCGACAACACGACGTGCTGGTGTTCACCTCCAAGAGTCCGCCTGACAGCGCGGCTCGTGAACAGGTCGCACCGAATCTGCTCGTGCGAAGATTCGAGATCGCCTTCGGCAGCCACCCTCCGTACTACTTCATGCCTGCGCTGTTGAAGATGGCCGGCTCTTCGGAATTCCGCAGTGTCGACGTCGTACATTCGGTGGGTTACTATTTCTTTGGAACGCTGTTCGCGCATGCGCTCGCGAAGGCGCACGGCGTGCCTCACATCACTACGCCGGTCTATACCCTGAACCCCTTGAGTTGGCAAAGGCGTTGGTTCGACAAGATCGCCGGTCGCCGTCTGGTGCGAAATGCGGATCACGTCATTCTCCAGTCCGAGCACGAGCTCCAGCTGATGCGCGCTGACGAGTTCTCCGTCGGCTCGAGCACAATCGTTCCTTTCGGCGTGGATTCGGCGTTTTTCGAACAGGACCATGATGTCGGGGACCTCCGAGTACGTCACGACATCGCCAGCGATGAAAGAGTGCTGTTGTTCGTCGGCAAGATCATGTCGCCGAAAGGCGCGTTCGATTCGCTGGAGGTCGTTCGGCGGCTGCGTTCGGCGGGCCACAAGCTGCGTCTCATCATGATGGGCGAGGTGCATGCCCGCGAGCAGCAGATCTTCACCGAGCGAATACGCGAACTCGAGCTTGAAGGGGCACTTACTCTGCTCGGCGCGGTTAACGATCGACGTGAGATATCCAGATACTACCAGTTGGCTGATTGCATTCTGTTCCCTTCACAGTATGAGCAATTCGGTATCGTCGCGATCGAGGCGGCCGCCAGCGGACGGCCTCTCGTCGGGACGCCAGTGGGAATCATGCAGACACTCGTGCCGCATTACGAAATTGGACTCCTGCACCCATTTGGCGACCTCGATCAATTTGCGGCGAACCTGATCAAGATACTCGACTCAGGGCGCTATCGTGAAAACGCCGAAAGACACAGGCGCGAGATCCTCCTGACCTATGACTGGCGAAACATTTCGCTGCGGACTGAAGAACTCTACCGCCGTGCAGCGGCCGGACACCGGTGAACCAGGAATCAGCGGACGCCGCACATGCCCCGCCCAGCCTGCTGCATCAGGTATCGCGGGGAATCTTCTGGAACGCGGCATTGCTGCCGCTGGTGTCGGTCTCAGGGATTCTGCTGTCAGTACTGGTGCGTCGCAGCTTTGGACTGGAATCTGGGTACTACGACGCCGCGCTCGGGATCGTCAACTCCATCCTCTTCTACACGAGTCTCGGCCTCTCGGGTAGTCTGCCCAGATTCATTCCTGAGTTGCAGCTGACCGCCGGCAGGCATGCGGCAATGCAATTGCTCGCGCGCCTCGGAACGATCCGGGTGGCCGTGGCGGCGGCTGTCGCGCTCGTCGTCGGTGTGTGGGCTGAACCGCTCGCCCGAGTGCTCGACCTCGGATCGAACGGGCCCTCCTACCTGCGACTGCTCTCCGCGCTCCTGATCGGTCGCGCCGCGCTCGACTTCGCGTATCGCGCACTCGATTCCGTTTTTCAGCAAGTGAGAGTCAACACACTTTCGCTGATTCATGGTTTGCTCGATGTGGTTTTGGTCGCTCTGGTCGTGCTGCTGGGACTGGGCATGACGGGCGTCATCGCCGCTCTCGGAGCATCAGCCGTCGTGATGGCGATCGTCGCAGCGGCGGTCGTGGTACGACACCTCGGCACACTCACACGGGCAGGCGCGCACGCAATCGGCTGGGACGCTTTACGATCGCGCGTCTGGAAGCTCTCGGCCGTCACGTTTGTCCGGGATCTCTCGCTCTACTTCGCAACACCTGCCTTCGCCAGCCCGGTCCTCATGAGAACGCTGGGCGGTCCTGAACCGGTCGCGATCTTTGCCACAAGCTATTTCGTCGCGTCGTCCACCGTCACGCTGGTGGTCTCCGGCTTTCGCGGCATCTATCGGCCCGCGTTCGCACACATCATGTCCGCCGGCGATCGTGCGGAACTTCGGCGGGCGTTTGATCTGATCAGTAAGGTGCAGGTGTTGGCGGTCATCCCTGCTGGTGCGGGCCTGGCGGTCATGGTAGGCGACTACCTGCCGCTGTTATATGGCGCCCCATTCTCCGGCGCCGTCCCGACTGCGCGCGTGCTCGTCGTGCTGTTGTTCGCGGAAACAGTATTTGCCGGCGGCTTGCTGCTGCTTTGGGTTGACGAACGGTATCGCGCCGTCCTCACGACTCAAGCCGTGATTGTCGCGGGCGCTCCACTTTTCGTCTGGTCGGCGGCGCGATTCGGCCTGATCCCGGCGTCGCTCGTGCTGGGCTGGAGCCGCCTTGCGGCCTCGCTTCTTGGCTACGCTGAAGCACGTCGGCTTTACGGTGTGCAATTTCCATGGAGGTTTGCGGCGAAGGTCGGCGCACTGTCGCTCGTCATGTCAGCGTTGCTCATCGCCGTGCGCACGGTCTGGCCGACATCGATTCCTCAGGCGATCGCTTGCACGCTCCTTGGGGTCATCATCATCGCGCTAGGCTTGAGGCTGTTCCGGGTACTGGGTCCCGGCGAGCTGGAGTTGATCGAACGCATGAGCGTTCCGGGTAAACGTCTGCTCGTCCGTTTTTTAAGACCAAGCGCAGTACGTAGTGTCCGGCTTTAGCCGGACTTCTAGAAGCCGAGCTTTTTGAATACAGCGCGAGCCGCAGGATCGATCCGCGGTCCGTCCCGTATGCAGAGTTCGATGTCGCTCTCGCGCCAGTCCCATAAACGGTATCGATATGGAGGGTTGCCGTTCAGGGTCCACGAAGACGGCCAGCAAAAGGCGCCGATCGCCTGAATGGCGATCGAATACGTCAGGACCACAGTAACCGCAATCCGTCCGGCACGAGCGCGCGACGCGCGTCCGAAGATCGGCGATAGCCCGAGCGCGAACAGTGGACCAAGGAAAGGCATGGCATCGGTCAAATACCTCGGGCCGTAGCCATGGCCGCCCCACCAGATGGTGAACTTCGAGTACGCGAGAAGAATCGCAAGCGCCGCAAGGCTCAAGTAACGAGCAAGGAGGACGGCATCTGCGCGCCCGAGCGGACCGGGCGTCCTGTCGGAGTCGAGCGGCGACCGCCACGCTCTGGCGGCGCCATACACGGCCGCCAGCACGATAGGTGAATAGATCACGATTCCGCGGCTCGGGCTGACGGTCAGCCCTGCGAGTCCAGTGGACAGTGAACCAGTAAACATCCCGGTACCCAGCTCCTGGAACCCATCTCGCATACGGAACGGTGCGCCGCCTACGGCGTTGTTGAACAGCCAGTAGTTGTACAGAACACCTGTCAGACCGGTGAAGGCTGCCGCCGCGGAAAAACGAAACACGTCCATGCGGCGCTTTGCCGCACCCGCCGAATCCCATCCGCCTCGCAACGCGCGATGTGCCAGATACAGCCCGAGCAGCGCAACGGCTGGTGCCGTCGCGGGCCTCGACACGCATGCCGCGGCCGCTGCCGCGCCAGCGACAGCGACACGCCCCGTGGTCAACGCCCACAGCGCCACAGCGAAACCCAGCACGGCAGGCGTGTGCGTCCACATCGCGAGGCTCGCCGTTGACCAGACTCCGGTCGCCAGCCCATACGCGATCGCCGCGAGCACCGCGATGCGGGTCGCGTGTTCGGCGTCGTGAGGCATGCCCGCGAGCGTTGGCATCAGCACTTGCCTCGACGCGCGAAAGATCAACACACCCGAGAGCGCGACCATCAGAGAGGCGGCCAGCTTCGAAAACATGTTGGCGATGAGCTCGGCGCGATCCGGGATTCCAATCCATACGGGCAGCGCGTACATCGGCACGGCCAGCATCGGCCCGACGGGCGGATGACTGTCATAGAAGTGACCGCGGATGTAGACGAAGTAATACGAAAAAAAATCGTCGCCCGCCTGCTGCTTGATCACGTCCGGGACGAATTCATCGAGAATCACATCGCCATCGCGCAGGATGCTGATTGGAACGAACCGTGACGCGTACGTGTCGTGCGACGAGACTTGCCTGAAATTGATGTTGTATGCAGCGAGAAGACCGATGAAGAGCAGCAGCTCTACGTTTCGGAACGTGCGGCTCCGCTTCGATGTCACGGCTTGCGCGCCAGCACGAGATACTGCGCTCCCAGGGGAATGCTGACGAAATACCGCTCGAGCGGCCGAAGCCAGCGCAGTACCCGCGGAAAAAAGAAACGATAGTCCGTTCGAACTATCTCAAAACCGGCCTTGCCAAGCAGGTGCCGTGCCTCGGGGGGCGAGATCGTGATCGCACCGCGGTCGAACGGGATCCGGCTCATCACAAACCGAGTGGCCGGGTTCCATGGGTTGTTTTCCCAGAATGCGAACAGCCCGCCGGGTCGCAGCGCCCTCGAGACGAAGTCGAGTGCATCGGCCCTTTCGGACGGGGGGATGTGATGAAACACTCCGTTGCAGAAGGTAATGTCCGCCTGCCCCATTGGTTCGTAGTCGTTTCGCAACACGAAGGTCGCCCTCGGCGAGCCATGCTCTCGTCTGGCGATTTCCAGCAGGCGATGGGACGCATCGATACCGGTGACCTCGAGGACATTCAGCGTTGAGAGGAAGATCGGGGTAGTTGCGCCGTTGCCACAGCCGAAATCCAGGAGCGAACGTGGCACAAACCGCAGCTTTTCCAATCGACCAGCCAGCCATTGCACCCGGGCAATCGCAAAGTAGGTAGCATCCTCGCCGGAGTACTTCAGACCCTGCTGGAGCGCGTCGGCGTAGTCGTCAGCGTAATTGTCGAATTCGGCCACTTTCCATCAACGAGGAGACACTGAGGGGCGGGGAGTCGCGGCCAGGGGAACGTCAGCAGGGTCTACGGGCGCCGGCAGTTCGCGTTCGAGGCGTTGATTCTTCCAGATCGCGACAACCTTGAACAGGACGCCGAACACCAGGATGTGGCCCACGCTGAACAACGCGAATGCGCCGGTCAGCAGGCGCGACCAGTGCAGATTCACTCGTCCGGTTGTGACAAATTCGACGATGCCGGGCCAGAGAAGAATGGACGCACCGCCCAGAAGGGACGCGATCAGAAGAGCCAATACCGCAGGGCGTCCGAGGACGTTTGCGCAAAGCGACGACCAGAACCGGTCAGCCTCGGCGCGGCGTGATCCCAGATACGCCATCTGATTGGTCAATGCGGTCGCCAGCAGCAACATCAGCCCAAAGGCGCCCAGGAGAAAGCAGGCCATGAACCGGTAGATCATCCACTCCTCTACCAGCCCGTTCTTCAGATAGAACTCCGTCGGGTAGGCAGCCAGCAGAACCGCCAGTGACATACAGACCACGAGACCCAACAGAAAGATTTTCTCTGGGCGATAACACAGCACGCCCGAAACGATCGCCTGAAGGAATCGTATGCCATCGCCGAGCACGCTCAATTTGCTCGTCCCGATTCGCTCTGAATAGGTCATGGGCAGCTCGATCACGCGAAGGTCGTTCAACAAGGCCCGTGCGCTCATGGAGGGCGTGAAGTGCAGACCGTCGGGCAGCGGCAGGAGGTCTCGCAGCGCGCTTCGCTGCACGACCCGCATTCCACTCGCAGCATCGGTCACGTGACGTCCGCAAAGGAACCCGAGCAGGAGCGCATAAATCCGATTGCCGAGGCGACGAATGGCGGGCATCTGCGAGCCGGGGCCGAGTCGAGATCCCAGCACGACGTCCGCGCGCTCATTTATGGCCGCAAGGCACAGTCGAGCGAAGAAGACCGGGTCGCACGTGCCGTCGGCGTCGAGGAAAGCCAGCAGATTGCCCCGACCTACCCGCCAGCCTTCTTTGATCGCGGCTCCGTAACCACGATTCTCGACGAAGACGATCACTCGTACTTCACTGAAGCTTCGGGCGATCTCCACGGTTCGATCGGTGGAACCATCGCTCACCACGATAATCTCGATGTCATCCAGGCCGGCCACAGTGGCAATCTCCTGGCGGGCCTGCAGGCATCGCGCGATGGTTGCGCCGATCGCGCCCTCCTCGTTCAGTGCCGGGATGACGATGGTCAGGCTATTCATGCAGAAATCCCGGCGCGGTATGACGGGGCGCGGTAGCACGCCGTCTGCGAATCCTTGAAATACCGGCGGCACAGATCGAGATACGCATCGAAGGGTAGCACGAAGAAGCCTTCATACAGACCACCAGCGGGCCCGCCACTCGCGAAGCGCGCGTTATACGCGTTGAGCCCGAGCGCTGTGCTCACCCAGTCGCGCCTGGCGATCTGAGACTTATGGTGGCGGATGGCCGCGCTTTTGCCCGATGCATGGACACCGATGTCAACAAACACATTGCACGGCAGCGACGTGTAGACCTGGTATGCCCAGATCTCCGGCCGCGAACGCAGATGGCCTCCCTCGACCGCGCGTAGCAGCAGCTCGTTTGCGCGGCGATGATCGTCGTGGTCGTCGGCGAGAAAGGGCACAAATAACGTATCCGGTCCTGCGCCGCCGGAGAGCGAATCGAGAGCTGCGCCGAATGCCGCCAGAGCGGGGATGTCCACGGGAATGGCGCGTTCGAGATGGCCTAAGAAATGCGCCGTGGCTCCTAACGTTCCGCATGCGGCCGTGGCCTCGGCGCGGCGCACCACAGCCAGCGCCGGACTAGGATCATCAGTCAGGAACAAGGCAGCGATGCTTGCGCCTGCCGCGCGCGCGCCCAACAGCGTTCCACCAGCTCCGATGGATTCGTCGTCTGGATGTGGAGCGACAACCGCGATCCGTCGCCCTCGCGGTGCAGGTACGATGAGAGGTCGCAGGCGACCCGACTGACGCAGGCTGCCCATCGCATCGGCCACACGATCGAGATCGCTCAGCGGGTCCCAGTCTCGCAGGAAGAATTTGAATGCGCGCCGCGGCAGTAACCAGTTGAGTAGCGTCGTGCGCCAGCGGCCAAAAGTCCCTCGGTTCATGCGCGTCATAGAATATCGACAATGACGGTTTCACCGCACATCGCCTTTGCGCCCGCGGACGATCCGGCCGCGCGGGCGGACTGGGCAGTGCTCCTGAACGCGTGTCCAACTGCGCGGGTCCACGCCGATCCGCGCTGGCTCGAAGTTGTGTCGCGCGCCTTTCGTGCGCCAGGTGTATTCGCGTTGGCTCGGGATCCCTCTGGCGTCGTATCCGCAGGCGTGGCCGGATATTACTCGCGGACGTTGCGTGGAGCCCGTGTGTTCCACTCCCTGCGCCATGGCGTGTTGACGCGTGAGCCCGCGGTACTGCGTCCACTGATGGTAGCCGTGGAAGCGGAATGCCGGTCTCGCGGATGCGCCCAGTCCGTGCTGGGCGGCGGACCAGAGGCGCTCCCGGGACCCTATCGCGCAAGCGAGCAGACCACGTTGACTCTCGATCTTGCGGGCGGTCCTGAGTCTCTGTGGGTCACGTTCGGCAACAAAGTCCGCAACAGCACACGCAGAGCCGAGCGCGACGGATTGAAATTGGACGTCTCGCGCGATCTGGCTCACCTGAATACCTTCCATGAGATATATTCCCGCGCCATGACCGAACGGCGCGCCAACGTGCGGGCTTTGCCGTTTTTTCGCGCGATCTTCGACGTCTTCGGCGAAGACGCGCGTCTCTACAGCGTCGTCGCGGACGGCCGGAACTGCGGGGCGATGGTCGTCGTTGCGACCGGCGGCCAGGCTTCATACCTGTTCGGAGCCTTCGACGAACAGGGGCGGCACCTGGGTGCTGCCACGCTGCTGTTGTGGAATGTGGCACGCGATCAGGCGAGTGAGGGAGTTCGCTCGCTCGACTTGGGACCTTCCAAGCCCGATAGCGGAACGTTCGTGTTCAAGCGCCGTCTCGGCGGCGTGCCGCAGACGTTGCACTACGTCGACGTGGTCCGTCCGGCCCAATCGGACTCCCTATCCGAGCCTTCGGCGGGAGTGGCCCCTGCTCTTGGTCGGCTGGATCGCACGATCGAGCGCCTACCCTTCGCGCTGCGTGTGCAGGTGCGGACCTGGCTCGGACGTACCGGGCGTTTGTTGTGATACCCCGCCTCGCGTCTCTGCTCTTCGCGCGGCGACGGATGGTGGTGTTCTCGCGCGAACTCGATCCATCCAGGGAGGATAAACCACCGGACGGTTACACCTTCACCGACCTGACCGCTCGTGATTTCCGTAACTGCGCGCTCGCGGCCGAGCGAGGCCGTTTGCCGAGATTCGACGAGCGTCTGTCGAACGGCTATCGCTCGGTCGGATTTCGCGATGCGGAAGGGCGCGTGGTGAGTTATGTCTGGATTGCGTGTGGTGACACCGGGCCATCGAGTGTGTCGATCTGGCGAGACGTGAGGGTGTCGCTGCAACGGCAAGACGTGTTCTTCTGGGACTGCCGCACCGACCCCGCGCACGTCAGACGCGGTCTTTATCGCTCGAGCCTTCTCATTGCGGGCACTCGGCTCGCCCGTAGCGGAAGCCGGCGTGCCTTCATCGAAACCGACGTCAACAATGCCGGATCCCGTCGAGGCATCGTTGGCGCCGGATTCCTGCCGGCCGAAGAATTGACACTGATCGCGAGTGTGGGACTCTACTGGATACGATCTCATAAGGCCGGCCTGCGGCGTATCCGGGCACCGCTGCAACTGGGGAGCGACGTTGCCGTAATCCAGCGAATCTAGGGTGCCGCGCCTACGAGCAGCAGTCCGGTAATATCGATCGTGCGGTAGTAGTATGTGTGGGTCCTCGGCAGACGCAAATTATCAGATGCACAATATTGTACAGGCAGCGTCGCGCCTGCTCATCCGCGTCTCCATCGCAGCCTTCACCGTCATCGTCCTGCTTCTGATCCAGTCGGCGTTCTGGAGTAATCGCGTCTCGCTGTGGATGCAGCTGATCATCCTCGCCACTGCACTGCTCTCGTACTTCCGGCCAAAGTACAGTCTGCTTCTCCTCGCCGCAATCGTTCCTCTCGGACAAATCGGCAGCCGGACTCTCAATTCGAATATGCGTGGGGCGGAGGCACTGGTGCTCGCATTCCTCGCGGGCGCGCTCGTCCGCGGCTGGACGCTTCGCCAATTCCGATCGTTCCCCTCGACACGCCTCGAAACGGCCGCCCTCGTGTTCGGCCTTATTGTCGCGGCATCGTGCATAGAGCAACTATGGTTTCTGCAGATTCAGCGGGATTATCCCTGGCCGTTCATCGAAGGCGTCCTCGGATATGCGAGTCAACGGTACATAGCAACATGGCAAGGCTTCGGGATGATTTTTTTCGCGATGTTGCTTCTCGAAGGACTAGCGCTGCTGTTACTTACCGAGCGATATTCGCGGGAAGACGAGCGGTTTGCCAGGCGGCTGACATTCATGCTCGTGGCAGGCGCCGTCGGAACGGCCCTGCTGACCATTGGGGTCGTTGCGCGTGAGTTTTGGGAGGCCGGACCGACGCAAACGGGTTTCGTCGAGTTCTTTTCCGTCAATCGATGGAGCGTCCACATCGGCGACATGAATGCGGCCGGATCATTTTTCGCGATGATGATGTTCATCGCGGTCGGAATCGCGCTCATCAACCGGATGCACCGCGCGTATTGGCTGGCTGCAGGGGCGTTGCTGCTGTGTGCAACGTTGATGACGGGTTCCAGAACCGCGGTGGCGACGGTTGGCCTATTAGCGGTATTGGTCGCCGGTCGATTCGCGTTCAAGACTTCGAGCAGCCTGGTGCGCGTGACACTGGCGTTAGCTGCTGTGCTGGCGATCGCCGGCAGTGTCTACTTGACGTCGCGGACGACCACCGCCACTGGCGCGCCGCCCTCGGAAGCAATCACCATCCGTAAACTGTTTCTTCAGACCACAGCCAATATGTTGGCAGCGGAGCCGGCTTTCGGAATCGGGATCGGCCAATTCAACTTGTGGTCGTGGCGTTTCGGCCCGCCTGAGTTACTAACGGTCTACAAAGGCGATAACGCTCACAACAATTTCGCGCAGATCGCGGGTGAGCTTGGGGGCCTCGGCCTTGCGGCATTTGTTGCCGTCCTCGCGTGGTCGCTCTGGGCGCCGCGTGTCCGCGACGGTGGCGACCTGCGAGCCCCCATTGTCATCGGTCTGGCCGCTTTCATTCTGACGTGGCTTGGTGGCCACCCGTTGCTGGTTCCGGAAGTAGCGTTTCCTTTCTGGATGGCGTTAGGGCTCGCCGCGTCGCTCGGGCTGAATCGCTGGCGCCACAACGTGCGGATGGGCTATTTGGCCGTAGCGGCCGTTGCGGTGGTTCTTTTATCTTCGCTGCCATTCCGCATTGACGCGAACTCCGCCCGAATCGATTTTTCACGAGTGACCTATGGAATTTCACCACGGCAGACGATGTCGGACCGCGCCCGCATGTTCGTGCCGGCAGTTGAAAGGCGCATCGACGTCCCGCTACGCGCACGCGCCGCGAGCGACGCCGATCCCATCCTCGTGGACGTGTTCGTCAACCACGTGGCCATGACGAATATCACAATGACTGGCCGCGAGTGGCAGCGCGCGCGCATCGAACTTCCTCCCGGCTCATCTGGCCGCTTTCACGAGATCGAACTGCGCATCAGACATTCCGACACTACAGCCGGCGCCGTAGTGCCACCATCGGTCGAGGTCGGCAAGTTGGAGATAATCGCAAAACCCAATGGCTAAGCTACCCGTTCCCCGAGGTCCGATCCTCGTCGTCGGCGACATCATGTGCGACCACTACGTCTGGGGAGACGTCGAGCGCATCTCGCCGGAAGCGCCCGTCCAGGTGCTGCGATGGGAGCGCGAAGCCGACAGGCCCGGTGGGGCCGCAAACGCTGCGCTGAACCTGGTCGCCCTCGGATGCCGCGTGCATCTCGCCGGCGTCGTCGGAAGAGACGAGCCGGGACGGTGGCTGCTGCGTACGCTGCGAGAGGCCGGAATCAATACAAGCGCCGTCATTCAATCGAGCAGCAGAGCGACCACGCTGAAGACGCGCGTGATGGCTCGCGGCCAGCACATGCTGCGCATCGATCGCGAAACCCGCGCCGCGATCGACGCCAAAGACGAGCGCCGCCTCATAGCGGCGATTGGAAAGCTGAAGAGCCGCGCGTCCGGGATCGTGTGCTCCGATTACAACAAAGGCGTTTGTACCGATCGCGTGCTTCGTGCAGTCACGAAAGGGCGGCGCAAGCCTTTCGTCGCTGTCGATCCGAAGAGCCGGGATTTTGGAAGATATCGCGGCGCCGACGTGCTGACGCCGAACGAGAAAGAACTAGCCGAAGCCACTTCCGCTGATGTCACGCCGCTAGACGAACCCGGCATCGGACGACGAGCAGAATGGCTGATGCGCAGTTTTGGCTTCAGGGGTCTGCTCGTCACGCGCGGAGCCGACGGCATGGACTTGTTCGAGCGCGATCGCCGGGGCATCCGCCGAACGCACATTCCAGCCACGCAGCGGCACGAAGTCTTCGATGTTACGGGAGCTGGTGACACCGTCGCAGCCGTCCTGACGATGGCGGCCGCTGCGGGCGTGCCGCTCGCCGAAGCGTCGCGAATCGCGAATGCTGCCGCCGGCATCGTCGTTGGCATGGCAGGGACTGCAGTGGCCGAATCAGACGTCCTCGCCCGAATAATCGATGGCCAGTCCTCCCAGGCGACGTCGAAAGTGCTCTCGCCCGCTGCGCTTGCGGCGCGCATTGCGGACGCCCGTTCACGTGGTTCGAGTGTCGTGTTTACCAGCGGGACTTTCGATTCATTGAGTGTGTCCGACCTTCGCGCTCTGCAGCGAGCCCGCTCGCAGGGCGAGTTGCTGGTCGTGGGGGTCAACGGTGACTCCGCCACGAGTCGGCACCGGGCGGAGTTATTGGCGGCTCTGCGCGTTGTCGACTACGTGACTGTGTACTCGGAACGTTCGCCGGCGGCGCTCATCCGCCAGCTGCGCCCGGACGTTGTCGTCTAGCGGATCGGGCGAGCAGCGGCGGCAATTACTTCCCCGCTCGGCGACTCGGTCAGAGTAATCGCCTGGAAGAGGACCTTCCCATCGGGAATATCGATTGCGATTGGCAACTTCCACAGCCGATTGCCATGCCAGTCGCCGCTGCGCACCGGAAGACTGAACCACTTGTGATCCGCGACAAGGGTTTCGCCTTGCTGTCCCGCTCCCCACCGAAGCACCAGCCGATAAGGCTTTACACCCTCCGGCAGGAATGGGTGTACGAGCACGTTCATGAAGCGGTCGCTGTCCAACCTGGCCCTCTGTGGATCCGCGGTGACTTCGAGATTCAATGTCGGGCTCGCGTTCCAGCGGCCGCCCGGGTCGCGCTCGGTCCGGTCGTAGGTCAGAAACAAGTACGTTCGGTTGAAGTGGTAAGGCTCTTCAAGGGTCATGCTCGGCGGAGCCAGAAGTAGACACCCAACGCCCCGGACAGAGACCGTATCGCTGTGTCCCACTCCGTCGCAGCTGAAATCCTGGATGAACATCGGTTGCTGTCTTGAAACAGTGTCGAACGACAAGCTCTCCGGAGTCATATCGGGTCCAAACACTTCAGCTTTTCTGTCGCGAAGGTAATACAGCGCGAGCGCCGTCGAGAGGCCGTCCGGTTCATCCGTTACCTTGAGAGTAATCCCTTGAAACTGCGTGCGGCTCACCTCGCCGAGTTGCCGCCACGCGCCTGAGCGGCGAAAGGTTTCCGGCCCGTGCACTGCATGGATCGCAACGTTGCCGATAACGATCGCCGCTATCGCATAAGCCGCCAGCGAACGCGCCAGTTGGCGGTCGGTCTCTGATGACGCAACCCGTTCTACCGCCCCGGAACGGCGAAACACGTACAAAGCAGCGCCCCACAGCAGCGGCACAACAGCCAGCACCAGCGCCGTTGCCACGATCGAAGTTGCACTCGTGCGCGCTCCGACCGGAGTGCTCTGCGGAAGACCCACGAGCGCGGCGGGCGAAAACATCGACCAAATCTCCGTGAAGCCTGTCGCGATGGCGGCCGGCCGCCATGCTGACCCTGGGGCGGCAAACCACAACAGCGCCCCAATCGCTGCCAACGACGGCAGCAATCCGGCGGGCTGCTTCCGCGAGGCTGCTCGGACAAGAGCACCAAACCCCGCCAGCAATGCCGTTGCTGTCAGCAGTTCGGCCAGCGAAAACGTCGCGAGCGACCAACGAAATACGGGCGCGCACATACCGAGAGCGGCTATGGCGAATGCCGCGCGCTTCGACACCGAGAACGCCGCCCGCACTGCTTCGGCGGCGATCATTCCAAATAGCGCCGCCAGCATGAAGAGGATGGGTATCGCCGCCTCCAGTGGGTCGCGTCCGAACTGCAGCGATTGCCAGGCGAGAAGGAAGATGCCGGCCGGGCTTCGCATGTAATCAAACGCGGCCAGCTCCACGTTTGGGATGCCAATCTCGAGCACCTGCCTCGCGTACCTCGCATACGTAACGAGATCGAGGCTCCCTTCGGGCGCCAGCGGCAGGAGTCCACGGCCTGGGGAAGGGCTAATCAGTATGTAGGCCAGCACGTAGAGAATGCAGAATTCAATGAGCCATCGGCGCGTTGCCGGATGCAGCAGGCGCGCTCTAAGTGTGCTCAGAGCCCACCGCAGCCTCAGCACCAGCAGCAACCAGGCCACTGCCGCGAACAGCGAGGCAACGTAGATGATCGGGGTGTGCCAGGCACTTACGGCGACCCAGCACAGGACGACATACAAAGCGATCGCGAGAGCGACGCAGTCAGGCCAGCGGACGCGACTCTGCATCGAGCGCGGCATCGACAACACGCCGACGATGTAGAAAATCGCGAGCGAGAGGAGCGCCGCGCCCGCGCCATGCGCGATGCCCCCGATGTGCGCGACCAGAGATTCCAGCATCAGTGGCAGGCCAGCGCGATGTCGCGCAAATCAGAGGCGCTCGCCGATCGCTGCGTAGTCCAGATAGGTGAACATCAGCGAGTTCAGTTTCTCGACGTTGTCGTTGAACGCGATCTCCATCACCGTCGGCCCGCCGAGCGGCCCCGCGCCGGTGGTGGGAACCATCTGGAGTTTTTCGTCCTCCGGATACGGCGCGCTGTAACGCACGTTGACGTTCTGGAAGCCGCTGGCACTCAGAAAGTATTGCAGCGTGTCCGGATGCAGTGGGCGGACATGCGTGACGTCGCGGATATAACTCGAGAAAAAGGCGTACCAGCATGTCGGGTTGATCGTCTCGAGCACAATCTTCGAGCCTGGTCTGAGCTTGTGATACGCCGTCTCGAGGAAACGCATCAGGTAATCGGGCTCGAGATGTTCCACGACCTGTGCGGCAATGAGCCCGCCAAGCGAGCCGTCCGGCAGAGATGCCAGGTATGACAGCCCATCGCCCACAGCGGCATCGAGGCCGCGCTCGCGGCACACGGCGACCATCTCGTCGTTGGTATCCACTCCGCGCGCCGTAATCCCTCGCGCCTTGAGCAGATCGAGGAATTCACCACGTCCGCAGCCCACGTCGAGCACGTCGCTCGCGCCTTCGAATAACGGAAGGTATTCGGAAACGCGGCCGCGAATATCCAGCTGCGAGCCTCGAAACTGGTCCTCGAAGCCGACATATTTATATGAATCCAGCGAAGAGGAACTAGGTGCGCTAGGTGCGTTGGGTGCGATAGGTGCGTTTGGTGCGACGGGTGCGTTAGGTGCGTTAGGTGCGGCTACGGCCGGGCGGCTCTCCAATTCCCGCTTGACCGATTGCACCGCGCGCTGCATGACCGCGAGCGTCGTCCGCACGTCGTTGACCTGCGAATCGTACCGCCGCTCGCGCGCCTGCATCGATTCCCACTGCTTCTGCATCTGGTCGGCCAGGCCGTTCAAGCCGGCAGCCAGCCCGTGCATCAGACCCGCCACGTGGCGATCTTTGGTGTCCACATACGGGGTGATCTGCTGCATGTAGAGCACCAGCAGCGTCTGGTATTCGATGAACCTCTGGTGATCGTCGCGCAACGCTTCCAGAGTCGCGTCGAGGGCGCGCGTGATCTCCCGCTGCACTGCGATGTTGCGGTTGACGTGATCGACGACCGCCGAGTTGAATGCCTGCTGCCGCTCGAAAAGCGGCGCGACCATCGCCCACGCGTGTGTTCGCAGCCGCCGCAGCCAGCCGGTGCCTTCGTCTGGCTTGAGCGGCAGCAGCTCCCACCTCTCGTTGAGGGGCGTGACCTGGAACTCGTCGAAGGGGCGGGGCGGAGGCGGAAGCTCGCGCGGTTTCGCAATCGCGGCGTCCAGCTTCGTGAGGGCGTCATTGTAGAGGCGATCGGCCTCACTGCGCTCCGTGCTCAGCCGGGCAATCTCTTCCGCGCTCCCTTTCTGTTCAATCGGCATCGCGGAAATGGTACTCCGGACCGAGGATTTCTCTCACGAGCGACTCGGCATGTTCGATCCCGGTCGCCCGCAAGTGCGCCGGCAGCTGCACGCTCGACGTATCGTGTCGTGGCCCAGTCGTCAACGCCTCGGCAATGACACGCTGATACCCCTCAACCATGGTCTCCAGGCGGAACTGATTCGCCCACAACGCTTGCGCATTGGCCCCAAGCGTCGAGCGGAGCTCCCGATTCGTGCCCAAGCGGCGCATCGCGAGCTTCAGTGAGTGCATTTCGTCGAGGATATCGATGCTGACGCCGATGGCATCGGCTTCCGACACCGGGCCGCCCAACGCAGCATTTGTTTCGGCTGGCGCGACAAGCAGCGCCCAGTTGCGTGGATCCAGCGTCGGGACATCCACCGTGTGGACCAGGTCCGTGGAGATGGTGGGCTTCCCCGCCGCAAGGCATCGCAGCCACGAAGCCGACGTCTCGCGGGAAGTCGGCCACCTCATGCAGAGACCCACATCCGACGCCGCCAGATAGTCGTCGATCTCGGCATCGTCGATATACCCCGCGATCGTCACGCGGGTATCGATTCCCAACATCCGCGACTCGTGCTCCATGTCGTAGTAGTCGACCGGCTCACCGGCCAACAGGAGATGTGCGTTGGGTACGTCATCGGCGAGTGCTGAGAGGGCCTGCATCGCCTCTCGCGCGCGTTTTTCCGGGGTGATTTTGCCGAACGACACGAACACGACAGCTTCGTCTGGAATTCCGTGGCGAGTCCGGATGCGACGCCGCGCATCCGGAGCAGCTGCGGCCCGAGGCACGCCCATCGTGACCACGCTCGTCATCATTTCGGGATGTGACTCGCGAATTTGTTCGGCCAACCAGTCGTTGTGCACCACGACCATGCGGCTTGTTTCGACCGCGACGCGCAGCATCGGCCACAGATAGATCAACGACGTCATCAGGCCCACGGCGCCAAGCTCCGCCAAATCTTTGTCGGCGTCCGGATGGTTGAACCAGAACTCCTGCCGGTAGTGATCAGGACGCTTCTGCTGCAACAGCAGCCGGCCCCGGGCATGATGCAACTGGCCGTCGTGCAACACGACGACTCCAGGATAGTGAACGAGGTACGCCCACATATAGTCGTGACAGGGCGCATTGCCGAGCTGATAGACGATGAGCTCGTATGGACGCGCGCGATTTTTCCAGATGAAGTCGTGCGCGTCGAACAGCTGGATGCGTTCGTCCGGCGTTTCGTACGTCGCAGGCAGTCCGTCGACGAACAGATCGATGTCGTATTCCCCCGCGAGCCCAGGCAGGAGATCGCTGCAGTATCTGGCAATGCCGGATCTGACAGGAGGGAGCGGGCTGAACCACGCGAGCCGTGGCATATCGCTTTAGAACAGTATCATTTTCGGATCGATTGAACACCGGCGCGCAACGCCAGCATCATCCACCCCACAAGCCGTAATGGGTGCCACCTCTGCGGAACCACGTGTGTGGAGAAATACCGGTACGCACTGCGATGAAATTCGCGATTCGCCAGCCTGCGCGCGTTTCGGCTCGACTGTCCGACGTCGTGAGTGGCGACTGCCGCTGCCAAATACCTCGTGTCCCAGCCCGCTTTCCGCAGCCGCCGGCACAGGTCCGCATCTTCCCAATAGAGAAAGTAGCCTTCGTCGAATCCGCCAACGTTGGCAAGAGCGTCGCGCCGGATGAGCATGCATGCGCCTGACACCCAATCGACCGGTTGCGATACTGCGGCATCAGACAGCACGCTCGACCTGAGATTGCGACGTGTGAGCCGTGAATTCGGAAACACTCGAGAGAGAACTGACGTGCGGCCGAAGAGACCCGTCAACATATCCGGATCGCCGCGAGCGCTTTCCTGGAGCGTCCCTGACGGATCCAGAATGGCCGGCGCCATCACCGCACATGTCTCATGACGCTGCAATTCGTTCAGCAGCAGCAGACCCGTGCCTGCTCGAAGGCGGCAGTCCGGATTGAGCACGAGCAGGAATGGCGCGGACGAAGCAGCCGTCCCGATGTTAACTCCCGCGGCAAATCCAGCATTCGAGTCGTTCCTCACCACACGAACGTTCGGGTGGCCTTCCGCGGCCCGCTCGCTGCGGTCGGTCGAGGCATTGTCCACCACCACCGCTTCCCACGCGAGACCGTCAAGACCGTCGGAAAGGGATGCAAGGGTCGACGCAAGCGCAGACCCGCTGTTGTAATTGACGATGACGACGGAAATCTGACGGTTCACCGGATCTCGAGCCACAGGCGTCGAACCTGAACGCCCGCAGGTTCGCACACCGATCGGATTTCTGCCTCCAGCGTCTCACTCACCTTCCGCGTGCTGATGATGACTTCGTCGAGCCGGTAAGTTCGAAGAACCCGCTCGAGATCTTTTGCGTTTCCGCGCACTGGCACACCGAGTATCAGCAGGTTCCGCTTCAACGGGTCATCGTCGAGAAAGGCGACAGGCTGCAGGTTCCACATGCGGTTGACGCGCATCTCCCGTACCAGTAAGTGTCCGCCGGCGCCGGCGCCGAACACTGCGACGCGTCTCGACTCTCTGCGCCGCACGTTGGCGGAGTCGCCGATGAGACGAAGTGACGCGCGCGTGACCAGCGACGGCCGCCAGCAGCAACATGGCATCGATCACGAACACCGCGCGCGAGAATCCTTCGAAACGGTAGAGATATGCGACGGCCATCACCGACAGAAGCGATCCGCCAAGGACGCCGCGAACAACTGAGAACAGATCGACGAGGCTGAAGGTCTCCCACGAGCGGTAGTAAAGGCCTGACAGATATAAAGCAGTCAGCTTACAACCCAGGATCATCGGCAGCGACGCGGCGAAGTACGGCGCAAACGTCGAGAGGGCTTCGCCCTCGAACCGTATGCGGAAGGCTGCGTAATAGCACGCTCCAATCAGGACGAGATCGAGCAGGACCTGCCCCGCGTGCCAGCGAAACGTCAGATGCCTCAGGAAGGGAGCGAGAGCGGATCGATTCAACGCGCCGAAGTCTTCGGCGTCGTACGCACGAACGCGGGCGAGATGCACGCCAATGAGTACGAGCGCGACGGCAAAGAGGACGGCCGCTGGCAGCATCAACTGCAGCCCCTCGCGCGCGACCGTCAGGGCGATCGCCCCACCGGACAGCGCCAGTAGATACAGGATGCCGACGGTCCCGCGCTCGGAGAATCCCAGCGACACCAGCCGATGCGAGACGTGGTCGGTTCCGCCTCGCGTCGCCTTTCGCCCTGCGAGTCTGCGGAGCACCAGAACGAAAGCCGTATCGAAGAGCGGGACCGCGAGCACCAGCAGCACGAGGGTCGCTGAGTGGTAAATGTCAGTGCGCGGGTCGGCCATGGCCACCAGGGAGGCCGCGGCAAGGGTGCCTCCAAGGAACAGGCTGCCGGAATCGCCCATGAAAAGCCGCGCAGGCTTGCGGTTCCAGTACAGAAACCCGGCGAGGCTTCCGACGACCGCCGTGAGGAACACCACGATGAAGGGGCCGAGCGTTCGGGAAAACAGCCATGCGAGAAATGCCGTCGCGATCAGCGCGACGCCACCCGCGAGCCCATCCATGTTGTCGAGAAGATTCAGCGCGTGCACCACGCCGCCGAACCAGACGACGGCGAGCAGCGTAATTGGCCACGGAAAGGTGCGACCGAGAGAACCCGCGATGAAGAACACGGCAAGCGCGCCCACGATAAGAGAAGCCACGAGTTTCGCGAGCGGCGACAACTGCAGACGGTCGTCGATCATGCCGAGGATGAGCATGGCCACGGCTGCCCCTGGCACCGCCAGTTCGAACGCCCGATCGGCGGGCCGGTTTGTCAGCAGAACGGACGCGGCAGTGGCAGCCAGCGCGGCCATGGCAAATCCCACACCGCCCATGCTCGGCGTGGCGACGGAGTGCCACCGGTCTTCACGTGGAGGTGCAATCAGGACGGAACCGCGCAGTCCAATTCGCCGGACGACGGCGCAGAGGGCAAGCGACAGGAACGCTGCGAAGAATCCTAAGGCGAGATCGGAGCTCAACGTCCGGGGAACTGTACCGACCTTCGGCGATGCCGGTCAAGGGAACGGATCGGCGTGGGCCCTGTGCCCGCGGTTCCGGACTATTTCGGCGCCATGATCTTCCAGTTGAGATCGGAAACAATGGGTACGCTGAAATAATCGCTGCGAATCAGATTCACTCCGTTCATCGTCCATAACACAAGCCCGCCGCTTGCATCGTCTTGCCAGACAATATCTGCCTTGCCGTCCAGATTTGCATCGCCAAGCGCGGCAATTTTCCATCCCGTCGCGACATACTGCGGGTTTGGGGCCAGCGTTGCGACGCTTGCTAATATCGAACAGCTGCCAGATCCGCAGTTCACCTGTCGCATGGTTGTGCCACAACGCATCGACTCGTCCGTCGCCTGTGAAGTCAGCGGTGCCGGCAAGTTTCCAGTTCACGTCCGCAATACGCGCAGGGCTTGGCGCAACGGTTCGAACGTGGGAGACCCCATTGAAGTACCACACGAACATCTCACCAGTCACCTGGTTATGCCACCAGAGGTCAGGGTTCCCGTCGAGGTCGAAGTCCCGGACTGAAGCAATCCGCCACTCCGGAGGCACGGGGCCGGGAAAATAACCCGTCGTCCAGTTGAAAACGCCGTTCATCAACCAGTACACCACTTGCCCGTTTTGCTGGTTGTGCCAGGCGAGATCCGCCATCCCGTCTCGATTGAAATCACCGGCGCCGCTCAATCTCCACTCTGGAGGGACTTCGGGAGTCGACAAGTTCCGGGCCCCTACCACACTAGTTGCGTTCAAATGCCACACGGCAAGATTCCCACCTGTGCGATGCTGCCACAGAATGTCAAACCATCCATCCCCGTTGAAATCGCTGCGGCCCGCCTCGCTGCCGGGAGGATTGGTTATCGGCGTGTAGTAGCCGATCTCGGCGCGCGGGCTGATGCCCAGGGGGTTCTGAGCTTCTACAGCAAAGAAGTGCTGAACGTTGTCCTGCAGGTTGAGGAAGGTCCAATTTGTCCGATTCCCTACGGCGATGGGTGCCCCGTACGTGCCGAACTGCGTGCGCACATACACGTTGTAATTTGTCACGTCCGGTTCGGGATTGGGATCCCAGCTGATCGTGACCGTCGCGGCGCCGACCGGAGAGGCCAGCGCGAGCCACAACAGAGCCGCCGTCACACCCTGACAAAGGCTGCGCACCAACATCGCATTCTCCTCGCGGCTTACCCCGCGAAAGCGAGCGCCGTGTTCTGACTCAACGGCTTTCAGAAATTCCGTCAAACAATGGGGGAAGTCACGCCGGCTGGAGGGCAATCGGCGGCCGAAATATGTCTGGAGTAACTAGTTTATTCTCAACCTGTTACGACGGTCGTCTCTACGGAGCAATCCAAACCAACTGCAGCAATCTCCGTGAAGTTTACAATACTGCGAAAGTGAAAGT
>CAVXJF010000005.1:0-138390 GCA_963762055.1 Vicinamibacterales bacterium | reverse complement strand
CCGCTATGAAATGAAAGAGAAACCGCGAAAAGGGTAGGAGGTTCCAGATGGTCACGACTGCGACAAGTTCCCCGTCGATCGCTGTGCTGTTAGCCGATGTCGACGGCACGGTGGTCACCAAAGAAAAGGTGATCACTCCCCGAGCGATTGAAGCCGTCAAACGGATGCGGCAGGCTGGCGTGATCTTTACGATCACCAGCGGCCGTCCGCCGCGAGGTTTGCGCATGCTCGTGGAGCCGCTCGGACTGACCATGCCGATGGCCGCTTTCAATGGCGGCGTCATCGTGCTGCCCGACGGGTCGGTGCTCGACGAGCAGACGATTCCCGATTACCTGCTGCCGGCGATCATCGAGACGATCGAATCCCACGGTCTCGACGTGTGGCTCTATGGGGCCACTGAGTGGTACGTCCGTGACCCCAAGGCGCCGCGGGTGGACCGTGAAGCCTCGACCGTTCAGTTCGAGCCGACCGTAATCCCGACTTTCGACGGACTCAGCGGCATCGTGAAAGTCGTCGGCGTCAGCGATGACCACGCGCGCGTCGCGGCGTGCGAGGCCGTACTCCAGCGGGAGTTCGGAACGTCGGTCTCCGCCGCGCGGTCACAACCGTACTATCTCGACGTCACGAATCTGACGGCCAACAAGGGGACGGCGATCGCGCGGCTCTCGCGGTACCTGAAGATCCCGTTGGACCAGATTGCCACCATCGGCGACCAATTGAACGACGTGCTGATGTTCAAACCGAGTGGTCTGAGCATCGCGATGGGGAACGCCAGCGCCGAGGTGCAAAGCCAGGCGACGTGCGTCACGACGTCGTTTGCCGACGAGGGGTTCGCCAACGCGGTCGACACGCTCATCCTCCCGCGCGCCGAACCCGCGACGGGCGCAGCAACGAAGGCCACCGGCCAACTCAATCGGCTGGGTCAGAGCCTCTGGCTCGACAACATCACACGTGATTTGCTGACGAGCGGCACGCTCGAGCGCTACGTGAATGAGCTGTCCGTGACGGGGCTCACATCGAACCCGACGATTTTCGAGCAGGCCATCAAGAAGAGCACGGCGTACGACGAGACGATCCGCCGGAAGCTCGGGCAGGGTCGCTCAGCGGAAGCGCTGTTCTTCGACATCGCTCTCGACGATCTGACGCGCGCGGCGGACGTGTTCCGGCCCATCTTCGACAGGACCAATGGCGTGGACGGTTGGGTGTCGCTGGAGGTCTCGCCGCTGCTCGCGTACGACTCGGCCGGGACGATCGCCGCGGCGAAGGATCTCTTCGCGCGCGCAAGCCGCCCGAACCTGATGATCAAGATCCCGGTACCAAGGAAGGTATCCCGGCCATCGAAGAGGCCATCTTCGCCGGCATTCCGATCAACGTGACCCTCCTGTTCTCGCGCGAGCACTACTTCGCGGCCGCTGAGGCGTTTATGCGCGGCATCGAGCGACGCCTCGAGGCCGGGCTGAAACCCGACGTCGGTTCGGTGGCTTCTGTGTTTGTCAGTCGCTGGGACGGGGCGGTCAAGGACACGGTACCCGAGGCGCTGCGTAACCGGCTCGGCATCGCTGTGTCCCAGCGTACCTACAAGGCCTATCGTTCGCTGCTTAGTTCTCCGCGCTGGCAGCGCATGTACAACGCCGGCGCTCGGCCGCAGCGGCTGTTGTGGGCCAGCACCGGCACCAAGGATCCGCTCATCTCAGACGTGACTTACATCAGGGCGCTGGCGGCCCCGTTCACCGTGAACACCATCCCCGAGGGCACGCTCAAGGCCGTAGCAGACCACGGCGACGTGCCGACGATCATGCGAGCCGACGGCGGAACGTGCGAAGAGGTGTTGAAGCAATTCGCTGAGGCGGGCGTCGATGTTCACGCCCTGGCCCAACGCCTCCAGAAGGACGGCGCTGACTCGTTCGTCAAGTCCTGGAACGAGCTGATGGGTGTGATTGCCTCGAAGAGCGCCGCCCTCAAGTAGAAACGGTCGAATCAGAGGAGAGCTTAGATGAGGGTGCTGGCAGTGGACATCGGCGGGACCAACGTGAAGATCCTCGCCACCGGACAAACCGAGAGCCGGAAGTTTCCTTCGGGGCGGAGCCTGACTCCCAGGAGGATGGTGGCCCATGTCAAGAAGCTCGCGGGCGACTGGAAATACGACGTGGTCTCGATTGGCTACCCCGGGCGGGTCGTCGACGACCGTGCGACGACTGAACCTCGCAATCTCGGCCGCGGGTGGGTCGGGTTCGATTTTGCCAAGGCGTTCGGTTGTCGCGCGAAGGTCATCAACGATGCGGCGATGCAGGCCCTCGGGAGCTACAACGGCGGAACGATGCTGTTCCTCGGCTTTGGGACCGGCCTCGGATCTGCCTTGATGGTCCGCGGACACATCGTGCCGATGGAGCTAGGTGCCCTCTCCTACGGGAACAGAAACGTCGAGGACTTCGTCGGCCGTCGAGGGCTCAAGAAGCTCGGGAAGAAGAAGTGGCGGAAAGTTGTCGAGCATCTCGTTGAGCGATTGGTCTCCGCCCTTCTCCTCGACGAAGCCGTGATCGGCGGAGGAAACGCCAAGAAGCTGAAGAAAGCGCCTCGCGGCTGCCGCCTTGGCGACAACGCCAACGCGTTCATTGGCGGGTTCCGTATGTGGCAGCCCTCCAAAGCCCGCACGTCACTCAGTCTCGAACGATCTAGTAATGACCGTGCAAAGAAAGCGAAAGGAACGCGCCGATGACCGGGACCATGACGAACACGAGCTCGTCGCTGACGGCAAGCGCGGCGTGGAAAGCGCTTGCCGCCCACCATCAACGTGTCCAGGACGTACATCTCCGCAAGCTCTTCGCGGATGATCCCGCACGCGGCGAGCGTCTGACGGCTGAGGCCGCAGGCGTCTTTCTCGATTACTCGAAGAACCGCATCACGGACGAGACGCTGCAGCTGCTCATGCAGCTGGCCGGGGAATGCCGCCTGCGCGATCGCATCGACGCCATGTTCAGTGGCGACAGGATCAACGTAACGGAAAACCGCGCGGTCCTGCACGTTGCCCTGCGGGCGCCACGGACCGCCTCCATCGTCGTGGACGGCCAGAACGTCGTGCCCCAGGTTCACACCGTGCTGGACAAGATGTCCGACTTCTGTAACCGCGTCCGAAGCGGTAAGTGGAAAGGACACACCGGCAGACGTATCCGCAACGTCGTCAACATCGGCATCGGCGGCTCCGACCTCGGACCCGTGATGGCCTATGAGGCGCTCAAGCCGTACAGCGACCGGACGCTCACATTCCGGTTCGTGTCCAACATTGACGGCACCGACTTCGCGGAAGCCACCTGCGATCTCGATCCGGCGGAGACGCTGTTCATCGTCTCATCGAAGACCTTCACGACGCTGGAGACGATGACCAATGCGCAAACCGCACGCGATTGGGCGCTTGCGGCTTTTGGCAACGATGCGAAGGCCGTGGCGCGCCACTTCGTAGCCGTTTCGACGAATGCCGGCAAGGTGTCCGAGTTCGGTATCGACACGGCGAACATGTTCGGCTTTTGGGACTGGGTCGGCGGTCGCTATTCGATGGACTCGGCCATCGGCCTCTCGACGATGCTCGCCATCGGCCCCGAGCATTTTCGCAGCCTGCTCGACGGCTTTCATCAGATGGACGAGCATTTCCGCACCGCCCCCTTCGAGCAGAACCTGCCGGTTCTGCTGGGGCTCCTCGGGGTGTGGTACGTGGATTTCTTCGAAGCCCAGACCGTCGCCGTGCTGCCGTATGAACAGTACCTGAAGCGATTCCCGGCATATCTCCAACAGTTGACGATGGAGAGCAATGGTAAGCACGTGACTATCGACGGATCGCAGGTCGACTATGCGACCGGTCCGGTCTACTGGGGCGAACCGGGTACCAACGGCCAGCATTCTTTCTACCAGCTGATCCATCAAGGGACCGCGCTGATCCCGTGCGACTTCATCGCCTTCGTCGAGGCGATCAACCCGCTCGGACGCCACCACGACATCTTGCTGGCGAATGTCCTCGCCCAGTCGGAGGCGCTTGCGTTCGGCAAAACTCCCGAACAGGTGAAGGCTGAAGGTACGCCGGAGTGGCTCATCCCTCACAGAGTCTTCGAAGGGAATCGCCCGTCCAACACCATCTTCGTCAAACGGCTCACGCCGGAAACACTGGGCACGCTCGTCGCCCTTTACGAGCATGCGGTCTTCACTCAGGGCGTGATTTGGAACATCGACTCGTTCGACCAGTGGGGCGTGGAGTTGGGCAAGGTGCTGGCTCAGCGCATCATCCCGGAACTCGATAGCACGACGGAGCCCGCGCTCGGGCACGACAGCTCGACCAATAGCCTGATTCGCCGCTATCGCAAGCTCAAAGGCAGCTCACGATGACGACGCTCAGTGTGACGCAATTACAGGGGCGAGAAACCCCAGAACAGGACAGCGTGATGCAACTCGGAATGATTGGACTCGGTCGGATGGGCGGAAACATGGTCCGCCGGCTGATTGGCGGCGGCCACGAGTGCGTCGTCTTCGACAGGTCGCCGGAGGCAGTGGCCGAGTTGGTCAAAGAGAAAGCGATTGGCGCCTCCGCCCTCGCTGACTTTGTCAAGAAGCTCGCGAAGCCCCGCGTTGTCTGGCTGATGGTCCCCGCGGCCGTCACCGACAAGTCGATCGCCGACCTTCTTCCGCTCCTCGAGAAGGGCGACATCCTGATCGACGGCGGGAACTCGGTACTACATCGACGACATCCGGCGCGCCAAGGAACTGGCCGCGAAGGGCATCCATTACGTGGACGTCGGGACGAGCGGCGGTGTCTGGGGCCTCGAACGGGGCTACTGCATGATGATCGGCGGCGAGACGGACGTCGTGACGCGTCTTGATCCGATCTTCAAGCGGCTCGCCCCTGGCAAAGGTGACATCCCGAGAACCCCGGGACGCGAGAAGGCGAAGGGCACCGCGGAAGAGGGCTACCTCCACTGCGGACCGAATGGCGCCGGCCACTTCGTCAAGATGGTGCACAACGGGATCGAGTACGGGCTCATGGCCGCGTACGCCGAAGGGCTCAACATCTTGAAACACGCGAACGCCGGCAAGGCGAGCCGTGAAGTCGATGCGGAGACGACCCCGCTTCGCCATCCCGAACACCATCAGTACGACATGAACCTCGCGGATATCACCGAAGTCTGGCGCCGCGGAAGTGTCGTCGCCTCATGGCTCCTGGACCTCACGGCGATCTCGCTCATCGAGTCGCCGGACCTTGCAGGTTTTTCTGGCCGGGTGTCGGACTCCGGCGAGGGACGCTGGACCATCCAGGCCGCGATCGACCAGGGGACGCCAGCCGATGTGCTCACGGCTTCTCTCTACCAGCGCTTCAGTTCGCGCGGCGAGGCCGATTTCCAGAACAAGGTGCTGTCGGCGATGCGCTTTCAGTTCGGCGGGCATCACGAGAAGCCGGCGGAGTAGGAAACAGCAATGAACACGAACCGTTCAGATGCGCTGGTCTTTTTCGGCGCCACCGGCGATCTGGCCTACAAGAAAATCTTTCCGTCGCTCCAGGCGCTGGCAAAACTCGGTCAGCTCGATGTGCCTGTGATCGGTGTGGCGCGGGCCGGCTGGACCCTCGAGCAACTTCGGGCGCGCGCGCGCGACAGCGTGGAAAAACACGGAGGGCTCGATCGGGCGGCGTTCGAGAAACTGTCGAGCCTGCTCCGATACGTCGACGGCGACTATGGCGATCCGGCGACCTTCGATGCTCTACGCCGGGAGCTCGGGTCTGCCAAGCGGCCGGCGCACTACCTCGCCATTCCACCCGCGCTTTTCGGTTCGGTGGTGCAGCAGCTCGCCAGGGCGGGCTGTGCGACGGGTGCGCGGATCGTCGTCGAGAAACCGTTCGGCGACGATCTTCCCTCGGCACAGGCGCTGAACAACATCCTGCGCGGCACCTTCGACGAGAGCGCGATCTTCCGTATTGATCACTATCTCGGGAAGCGGCAGGTCAACAACGTGGCCTTTTTCCGCTTCGTCAACGCCTTGCTCGAGCCGTTCTGGAACCGCAACCACGTCGAGAGCGTGCAGATCACCATGGCGGAGGACTTCGGCATCCAGGGACGAGGAGCGTTTTACGACTCCGTCGGGACCATCCGAGATGTCATCCAGAATCACCTCTTCCAGCTCGTGTCCAATTTCGCGATGGAGCCGCCAGCCCGCCGCGACGCCGAATCGATTCGCGATGAGAAGGTGAAGGTGCTGAAGGCGATCGCGCCTCTCGACGCCACGTCGGTGATTCGGGGGCAGTTCCGCGGCTTCACCTCCGAGGCGGGGGTCGCGCCGGGTTCGACGACAGAAACGTTTGCGGCGCTGCGCCTGGACATCCATTCGCCGCGATGGGAGGGAGTCCCGTTCTACATCCGTGCGGGCAAGAACCTGCCGGTGACCTGCACCGAGGTCCTGGTTCGTTTGCGCCGCGGGCCAACGGCCTACTCCAACCTGGCGACCGCGCCCAACCACCTGCGCATGCGTGTGAGCCCGAGCGTGCAGTTCGCCATCGGGATGCTCCTGATGGTGGACGACGAGAAGATGCTGGGCGCGGTGACGGAACTGATGGGCACGCGGGACCCGAGCCTCGACGAGAAGGACGCGTATGCGCGGGTGCTGAGCGACGCCATTGACGGGGACGCGACGCTGTTCGCGCGCCAGGACTACGTCGAGGAAGCTTGGCGGATCGTGGACCCGGTGTTGAAGGCGGGTACCCCAATCCACATATACGAGGCGAAGACGTGGGGACCGAGCGCGGCGAACCAGGACGTCGCACCTCCTGGCGGCTGGGAGAACCCCAGCCTCGCGAGTTGATTGGAGATGGAGCTGACATGCGAATCGAAGTGCTGACAGATGCCGATGCGGTTGCGCAAATGGCGTCGGCCACGATCGTCGAGGAGTGCCGACATGCGGTGCGCGCGCGCGGCCGCTTCGTCGCGGCCATCAGCGGGGGACGCACGCCATGGGAGATGTTGCGTGTCCTGGCGAAGCAAGACGTCCCGTGGGAGCACGTGCACGTCGTCCAGGTGGATGAGCGTGTGGCGCCTGCCGGACACGCCGACCGGAATCTCACGCACTTGCGGAAAAGTCTGGAGCGCGCTCCGCTCGACGCCGGACAGATCCACGCCATGCCCGTGGACGCGCCAGACCTCGAGGCCGCGGCCGAGCGCTACGCCGCGAGTCTCGAAGAGATCGCTGGCTTGCCACCCGTGCTCGACATCGTCCATCTCGGTCTCGGGGCCGATGGCCACACCGCCTCGCTGGTGCCGGGCGATTCCGTGCTCGACGTTACTGACGCCGACGTCGCCCTCACCGGCGCGTATCAGGGCCGGCGCCGAATGACACTCACCTATCCGATTCTCGATCGCGCCCGGCGCGTTCTCTGGGTCGTCACGGGGAACGACAAGGCCGGGCCTCTCGCCAAACTGTTGAAGGGCGATGTGTCGATTCCCGCCGGCCGCGTGCGTCAGGACCGGGCCCTCATCCTCGCCGATCGTGCCGCTGCAGGATCGCTTGAAATTCCCTCGATGAGGAGCTGACACGAATGCGGGTGGGAATCGCGACCGATCACGGCGGCTTCGGCTTGAAGGAGGAACTGGTGGCGCACCTGCGTTCGGCGGGGCATGAGGTCGTCGACTTCGGAGCCCATACCCTCGACCCGCACGACGACTATCCGGACTTCGTGATCCCGCTCGCTCGCGCAGTCGCTGCGGGGACGATCGAGCGAGGGGTCGCCATCTGCGGAAGCGGCGTCGGCGCGTCGGTCTGCGTCAACAAGGTCCCGGGCATCCGCGCCGCGCTCATCCATGACCACTTCTCGGCAAAGCAGGGCGTGGAGGATGACCACATGAACGTGCTCTGCATGGGCGGTCGCACTGTCGGACCCGAAGTCGCCTGGGATCTCGTTCAGGCTTATCTCTCCGCCGCATACAGCAAGGAAGAGCGACACCTTCGCCGTCTCGGCAAAGTGGACGCGCTCGCCGCGGCTCGAACCGCATCCGGAGGCTCAAAGTGACTGTCATGACCACCGAACGATTGGATCAACTGTCGATCGATACGATCCGCACGCTCTCGATTGATGCCGTCCAGCAGGCCAAGTCGGGACATCCCGGTACACCGATGGCCCTTGCGCCACTGGTCTACACGCTTTGGAACCGCGTGATGCGTTTCGATCCCGAGGATCCGATCTGGCCGAACCGCGACCGTTTCGTCCTCTCGAACGGTCATGCCTCGATGCTGCTCTGGTCCGTGCTCCATCTCACCGGCACCAAAGCAGTGAACGCCGAATACGAGCGGCTGGGAGCGCCGTCGGTAACCCTCGACGATATCCGTCATTTCCGCCAGCTCGACAGCCGCGCGCCCGGTCATCCTGAGTACCACTGGGTGTCGGGGGTCGAATGCACCACCGGTCCGCTCGGGCAAGGCGTCGCGACGAGCGTGGGCATGGCCATCGCCGAGAAGTGGCTGGCGCACCGCTACAACAAACCGGGCTTCGAGATCTTCGACTACCACGTCTATGCGGTGTGCGGTGACGGCTGCCTCATGGAAGGAGTCGCCTCGGAGGCGGCTTCGCTGGCGGGACATCTCGGCCTCGACAACCTCTGTTGGATCTTCGACAACAACCACATCACCATCGAGGGGAACACGAACATCACGTTTACCGAAGACGTGGCGACCCGCTTCCTCGGGTACGGCTGGGATGTGCAACGGGTCAGCGACGCGAACGACCTTGAGCGGATCGAGGACGCCCTCAAGATGTTCCAGCGCACGAAGGGGCGCCCGACCCTCATCATCCTGGACAGCCATATCGGCTACGGCTCTCCGAAAAGGCAGGACACTCCCGAGGCGCACGGCGAGCCGCTCGGTGAAGACGAGATTCGCGTCGTCAAGCGCAACTACGGCTGGCCCGAGGACGCGAAGTTCCTCGTGCCCGATGGCGTGCGCGAGCACTTCACGTCCGGAATCGGCGCGCGCGGCGCCCGAGCCCGCAAGCAGTGGGAGCAGCGCTCCGCCGATTACCGGGCCCAGTACCCAGAGCTCGCGACCGAGATCGGCCAGATGCAGACGCGCGAGCTTCCCGCGGGATGGGACAAGAACCTCCCGGTCTTTCCGGCCGACCCGAAAGGCGTCGCCGGCCGCGAGGCCTCGGGCAAGATTCTGAATGTCCTGGCGCAGAACATTCCGTGGTTCCTCGGTGGCTCGGCAGATCTCGGGCCGTCGAACAAGACGCTGCTGACCTACGAAGGCGCCGGGCATTTCCAGGCGGCCACGCCCGGAGGGAAAAATCTGCACTACGGCATCCGAGAGCACGCGATGGCGGCGATCGTCAACGGGCTCTCGCTCTCCAAAATTCGGGCCTTCGGAGCGACCTTCTTCGTCTTCAGCGACTACGCGCGGCCGGCCATCCGGCTGTCCGCGCTGATGGAGGTGCCCGCGATTTTCGTCTTCACGCACGAGGCCATGGGCGACGGTGAGGACGGTCCCACCCATCAGCCGGTTGAACACCTGATCTCGTTGCGCGCGATCCCCGGCCTAATCACACTGCGGCCTGGTGATGCCAACGAGGTCGTCGAGAGCTACCGCTACGTCATGAAGCTGCGCCACGAGCCGGCGGTGCTGGCGCTGTCGCGACAGCCGCTGCCGACGCTGGACCGAACGAAATATGCGGCGGCGTCCGGTGTCGCGCGCGGCGCCTACGTGCTCGCAGACGCGAAGGGCGGAAATCCGGAAGTGATTCTGATCGCCACCGGAAGCGAGCTCTCCCTCGCCGTCGAGGCCTACGAGACGCTGACGGCCGAGGGCATCCGCGCGCGTGTGGTTTCGATGCCATCCTGGGAGATCTTCGATCATCAGACGCAGGAGTATCGGGACAGCGTCCTGCTTCCACACGTCAGAGCTCGCGTCGCCGTGGAGCAGGGTTCGACCCTTGGCTGGGAACGCTACGTCGGCGATTCGGGACGCGTCATCGGCATGAAGACGTTCGGCGCGTCGGCGCCGCTCAAGGAGCTGCAGAAGAAATTCGGGTTCCATCCGGAGCGCGTCGCAGCTACGGCGAAAGAGTTATTGGCGAAATTAGGAACAACAGCGAGGACTTTATGAAAACGACTGAACACACCAGACTGGATGAGGCTCGTGAGGGCAAGGTCGATTGGAAAAAATGGGGCCCCTACCTCAGCGAGCGCCAATGGGGAACGGTCCGCGAGGACTACAGCGAGAACGGCGATGCGTGGAGCTTTTTCACCCACGATCAGTCCCGCTCGCGCGCCTACCGCTGGGGCGAAGACGGTATCGCCGGCATCTCCGACGACAAGCAGCGCCTCTGCTTCGCGCTCGCACTGTGGAACGGGAAAGATCCGATCCTCAAGGAGCGGCTCTTTGGATTGACCAACAGCGAGGGGAACCACGGCGAGGATGTGAAGGAGTACTACTTCTATGTAGACAGCACGCCGACCCACTCGTACATGAAGTACCTCTACAAATACCCTCAGGCGGAGTTTCCCTACGGCGATCTCGTAAAAACCAACCACCAGCGGTCACGAAAAGAGTTCGAGTACGAATTGCTCGACACCGGCGTCTTCAATGACGACCGATACTTCGACGTCTTCGTGGAGTACGCGAAGGGCGGCGCCGAGGACATCCTCGTCACGATCACAGCGGTCAACCGGGGGCCGGAAGCCGCCGAACTGCACCTCCTGCCGACCCTGTGGTTCCGGAACGACTGGTCTGAGTGGATCACCGCATCCAACCGGGCCGCGCAGAAGCCGACTCTCCGCCAGGTCGAGGCGCCCGCGGGCGCGAGCGCGGTGGTGGCAGCGCATCCTACGCTCGGTGAGTTCGTCTTTGCCTGCGAAGGCAACGTTCCGCTGTTGTTTACCGAGAACGAAACCAACCACGAGCGACTTTTTCCGGGGCAGACCAACGAGAGCACGTACGCGAAGGACGGCATCAATGACTGCGTCGTCGATGGCAACCAGGATGCCGTGAACCCAGGCAGGCAGGGGACGAAGGTCGCGGCGCACTACAAGGTCACTCTCGGCGCCGGTCAGTCCGAGGTGATTCGCGTGCGGCTCTCGCGCAGCTCTGCGAAGCAAGACGGACCATTCGGGAAGGCGTTCGACGACGTCTTCGCCACCCGGCTTCGTGAGACCGACGAGTTCTACAAGGCAGTCACCCCGCCATCGGTGAGTGAAGACGAGGCCAACGTCATGCGTCAGGCCATTGCCGGCATGCTGTGGAGCAAACAGTTCTTCTTCTTCGATGGCGACAACTGGCTCGACGAGCACAACTCCAACCCACTCCATCGCGGCTATCGCAGCGCCAGAAACTCGGAGTGGTTCCACATGCTGAACCAGGACATCATTTCGATGCCCGACAAGTGGGAGTATCCCTGGTACGCAGCCTGGGATCTGGCCTTCCACACACTGCCGCTGTCGATCGTGGACCCCGATTTCGCGAAGCAACAGATGGAGCTGATGCTTCGCAGTTCCTACCAGCACCCCAACGGGCAGATGCCTGCCTACGAGTGGAACTTCAGCGACGTGAATCCGCCGGTCCACGCATTTGCGAGCCTGTTCCTTTATCGCCAAGAGCAGGGCCGGCGTGGTGAGGGGGACGTCGACTTTCTAAAGTTGATCTTCAACAAGCTCGTGCTGAACTTCACATGGTGGGTCAACCGCAAGGACCGCTTCGGCAAGAACGTGTTCGAGGGCGGCTTCCTCGGCCTGGATAACATCGGGGTCTTCGATCGTAGCGCTCCGCTTCCCACCGGCGGCCACCTCGAGCAGGCGGACGGCACGGCGTGGATGGCTCTCTTCAGCCAGAACCTGCTGGAGTTTGCCGTCGAGCTCGCGGCCCACGACCGCACCTACGAGAACATGGTCTTCAAGTTCATCGAGCACTTCTCGTACATCGCCGCCGCCATGAACAGCTCGGGCGAGGGCGGTATGTGGGATGAGGAGGACGGGTTCTACTACGACGTCCTGCGGCTCCCCGACGGCAGCGCCACGCGGCTGAAGGTGCGTTCTCTGGTGGGGCTCCTCCCACTGTGCGCCACGACAGTGACCGAAAAGGCGCAGCGGGAGCGCGTGCCGGCCGCGATGGGCTACATCCAGGAGCGGTTGCGCCGGAGCCCCGAACTGTTGGCGACGATGCACCCGACGGGTCCGGGTCATTACGGCGTGGCCGAGCGCGGGCTGTTGGCGCTGGTCAATCCGGAGCGCCTGCGGCGGATTCTCACGAGGATGCTCGATGAAAACGAGTTCCTGGGGCCCCATGGTATTCGCTCGATCTCGAAGTTCCACGAGCAGCACCCGTATGTTCTCTTTGTCAATGGCCAGCAGCACCGCGTGGACTACCTTCCGGCAGAGTCCGACACCGGCATGTTCGGCGGCAACTCCAACTGGCGAGGCCCGGTCTGGATGCCGGTGAACGCGCTGATCATCCGGGCCCTCCAGAACTTCTACCTGTACTACGGCGACAACTTCAAAATCGAATGTCCCACCGGCTCGGGCAGGCTGATGAACCTCTTCGAGGTGAGTAAGGAAATCTCCGACCGACTCATCGCGACCTTTACCCGCGATGAACACAACCGACGCCCGGTCTACGGCGGCATCGAGAAGTTCCAGACCGATCCCCACTGGCGCGACTACATCCTTTTCCACGAGTACTTCCACGGTGACAACGGCGCGGGGTTGGGCGCCAGTCACCAGACCGGCTGGACTGGGCTCGTCGCCACACTCATCGAGCTCTACGGATCTGTGGATCCCAAGCACGCACTGGATGTGGGTAAAGAGGCCGTGTTCGCTGAGAGCGCCCGAACCAGCGCAAAGCGGCGCCCGGTGCCCAGAGCAACGGTGGGGACGACATGAAAACGTGGCCCCGGCATCCCGTCATCTATGAGGTGAACACATGGGCGTGGCTGAATGATCTGAGCCGCAGGCACCAGAGGCGCGTGGATCTCGCTACGGTCCCGGAAGAGGAGTGGGATGCGATCGCCTCTCAGGGCTTCGACGCCATCTGGTTCATGGGCGTGTGGGAGCGGAGCGCTGCAGGGATTGATGTCTCCATGCGAAACGAAGGACTTCTCGGGGATTTCAGAAGGGCTCTCTCCGACTTCTCGCCGCAAGACAATGTCGGCTCGCCCTACTGCGTACGCCGCTATGTCGTCGACGAACATCTCGGTGGACCGATGGGACTCGCCACCGCGCGGCGCCACCTCACTCAACGCGGGCTTCGGCTGATTCTCGACTTCGTTCCCAACCACGTGGCGCCGGACCACCCATGGGTCAGTAGTCATCCTGAGTACTTCGTTCAGGGGAGCGCTGATGATGCGCGCAACGATCCGGCGTCCTTCATCGAGGTGGAGGGAACGGTGTTCGCCTGCGGCCGGGACCCATTCTTCCCGGCGTGGCCGGATGTACTCCAACTCAATGCCTTTCAGCCCGGGCTCCGGCAAGTAGTGATCGAGACGATCTCGGAGATCGCCAACCAGTGCGACGGAGTCCGGTGCGACATGGCCATGCTCGTGCTGAACGACATCTTCGAGCGCACGTGGGGTGGCCGCGCAGGATCCAAGCCAGTCAACGATTACTGGACCACGGTAATCCCGGCGATCAAAAGCAGGTACCCGGAGTTCAGGTTCATCGCCGAGGCGTATTGGGACCTTGAGTGGGAACTGCAGCAGCAGGGCTTCGACTTCTGTTACGACAAGAAACTCTACGATCGGATGGAGCACGGACCGGCCGAGAACGTTCGGCTGCATCTCCTGGCCGATCTTCGTTACCAGGAGGGCATGGTCCGTTTCGTCGAAAACCACGACGAACCGAGGGCCGCGGCCGCGTTTCCGGATGGAAAGGGTCGCGCTGCCGCGGTGGCGATTGCGACGCTTCCCGGAGCTCGATTGCTGCACGAGGGACAGTTCGAAGGATGGCGGGTGAGGCTGCCGGTCTTCCTCGGCCGCCGGCCCGCAGAGCCGGTCGATGATGATCTCGCAGCCTTCTACGGGCGCCTGCTGAAAGCGACCAGCGGCGATCTCTTCCGCAACGGCGAGTGGCGCGTCTGCGGGCGCCACGGGTGGCCCGACAACCAAAGCTGCCAGAACATCCTCGCGTGGTGCTGGATCAAGAACGATGAGCGCGCACTCATCGTGGTGAATTTCGGGGATGCAGCCGCCCAGGCCCGTGTCGAGCTGCCGTGGGACGAGCTGAGAGCGAAAGCGTGGCGCCTCGACGATCGGCTGTCAGACGCCACTTACGACCGAGACGGCAACGAGATGCGGGACGGCGGTCTGTATGTCGATCTGGCGCCATGGCAAAGCCATGTCTTCCAGGTGCATGCACTGTGATGACGCCACGCATGACGGAGACCAACAAGAGGATCGCAACGCGTCAGAAGGGAATCAAATGAAGGCCATTACTGTCGAACCGCACAAACCGGACACTGCAGGTCTTGAAGACATCCCCGAGCCGGATACGCGCGGCGGGTCTGTGCTCGTGGAAGCCATCGCAGTCGGCGTGTGCGGGACCGATGTCGAGATCGTCGAGGGCAAGTACGGGTGGGCGCCTCGAGGGCAGAGGCGTCTCGTGCTCGGGCACGAATCCCTCGGCCGGGTTGTGGACCCGGGCACGAGCGGCGCGCTTCAGAAGGGCGACCTCGTGGTCGGTATCGTCCGGCGTCCGGACCCCGTGCCGTGCCCCAACTGCGCGGTGGGTGAGTGGGACATGTGCCGGAACGGTCAGTACACGGAGCGCGGCATCAAGGAGATCGACGGCTTCATGTCCGAGCGTTGGCGGATCGAACCAGAGTACGCGATCAAGATCGACCGCTCACTCGGCCTCCTGGGCGTGCTGCTCGAGCCTACGACCGTTGTCACAAAGGCGTGGGAGCAGGTTGTCGCCGTCGGCCAGCGTAGCTTCTGGGTACCGCAGAACGTGCTCGTGACAGGCGCCGGACCGATCGGTCTTCTTGCAGCGCTCGTCGGAAGGCTTAAAGGACTCGACGTCCACGTTCTGGACCGGGTCGAATCGGGAACCAAGCCAGATCTCGTTCGGGCGTTGGGCGCGACCTACCACACCGGCAGCATCGCGGGCGTGGGATTCGAGCCGGACGTGATCATCGAATGCACTGGAGTCGGGCAGGTCATCAACGATGCGGTGCGGGGAATCGCGGCGGGAGGTGTCGTCTGCCTCACTGGTGTCGGTGCAGGCGGATCCACGGTTGGTCCCGCCGCGGCTGATATCGCGGCAGCGGCCGTGCTCAAAAACAACGTCGTCGTCGGCAGCGTCAACGCCAACAAGCGCCACTGGTACAGGGCGGGACAAGTACTCTCCCACGCGGACCGCTCGTGGCTGGCGCGTCTCGTCACGCGGAGCGAGCCGAAGGAGGCATTCATGCGCGCGCTTCAGCGGCAGCCGGAGGACATCAAGGTCGTCATTCAGTTTGCGGAGGCATGACCATCATGAGAACGATCGAAGATGTCACTCAACCGTCTTCGCGCGGAGTTTCTGGAAATGCCTGGGATGCAACTCAATCCAGAACAGGTGCGACGTTTGTGTGGCGTGGAGCGGGAGCTGTGCCAGGCGGTGCTCGATTCGTTGGTCGCTGCCAAGTTTCTGTGCGTGTGTGCCGATGGACGGTACGCTCGCGTCACAGATGGCGACTTGTCCCGACACCGTTCGGCCAGGGTCGGCATCAGAATCGACGCGCATGCCCAGAAATCGTGATGGGAGCGCTTCTGATGACGCGCCAGGCTACTCGCTCGCGGCTGGCGACCTGACGGCGGTCTTCCTGCCGGGCCAGGGCATGCTCGGAGCATCCCTGCGCCATCGGGGCGAGGAAATCCTTCGTCGGGTCGAAGACCTCGAGCAAGCGGCAGCAAAGGGTTCGAGCGCGGGGATTCCGCTGCTGCATCCATGGGCAAACAGGCTGTCGGGGACAAGCTACAGGGCCGCAGGCCATGACGTCGTACTCGATCCCCGCTCGCCGCTCCTGCATCTCGACGCGCGCGGCCTGCCGATGCATGGAGTCCCGTGGTCGCGCCTGGCGTGGAAGGTCATGGGAGCCGGATCGAACCGTCTCATCGCCAGCCTCGAATGGAAGCGCACCGAACTCCTGGCGATCTTTCCGTATCCGCATGTCCTCGAGATGGAGACCGAGCTTCAGCCGGGCGGCCTGACGATCACGACGACCCTCGAAGCCGGTCGTGAAGGTCCGGTACCGGTCAGCTTCGGTTTCCATCCGTATGTCGGGCTTCCCGGACTGCCGCGCGCGCAGTGGACGCTGTCGTTGCCTGCCATGCGGAGGTTCGAGCTCGACTCACGCGGCATCCCGACTGGCGAGGACACCACATTCGAGGGATTCGACGGCCCGCTGGGGGATGCCGTGTTCGATGATGGGTTCGCGCTGGCTGGCGCCGGCGCTGCCTTCACGCTAAGTGGTCGCGGACGAAAAGTGACCGTCGATTTCATCTCCGGCTACCCGTTTGCGCAGGTCTTTGCGCCGGCCGGCCAGGATCTGATCGCGCTCGAGCCGATGACGGCACCGACAAGCGCTTTGACGACGGGTCGTGGCCTGCCAATCGCCGCGCCGGGTGAGCGCTTCTCCGCCGTGTTCCGCCTCTACGTGGAAGACGCATCAGAATCGGCCCTCGGAGGCCGCGACTGGAGAAGTCGTGCAGCCTCTTGAGATGGCGTTGGAAGCGGCGTTGATCATCATGCAGAACGGCGGCTCGACCGTCGTGGCGAGCCGGACCTTTACCAATATCCTGAGGGGGTACAAGAAGGAAGGCGTCTCGACCGCCTGGCGGCTCGATTTCATCGCGGCAACGAGTACGGAAGAAGGCCGATCGTCCACGGTCGTGCGGCCCATCGGGCCAAGCGGAGTCAACCTGACTCGCGTTTCCGAAGTCGCGGTGCTCGCCGAGCGCGTGGCCCACGGCAAGGTCACCGTCGCAGACTTTGACGCCGAGGTGGCGCGCATCAAGAAATTACCGCCCCCCTACAACCGCTGGCTCGCGATGCTGGCCGCGGCCTTCCTCTCGGGGGCGCTTTCGCAATTCGCCGGAGGAGACTGGGGAAGTCTCGGGATTGCCTTTGTGGCTGCCGGCGTCGGACAGGTTCTCCGCTCTCAGTTGCAGGCCAGCAACGTGGCAGCGGCATACGTGACGCTCCTCTGCGGTGTGCTTTCGGCGTGTATTGCCAGTGTCGCGCTGCGCGCAGGATTCAGTCAGGCGGCGCCGGTCACACTGATTGCATCGGTCGTCTACCTGGCCCCGGGGCTCCCGTTGATCAACGGCTTCGCCGACGTGGTCTCGCACAAATTTCTATTCGTGGGAATCGATCGGATCGCGAGCGCTGCGTATCTGTTCCTGATCCTGGCGATCGCCATTGCGCTGGCCTTTACCGCCATCCTGTAACCGCAGACGCGAGGAGTACGCATGTCCCTCTTGACGATTCTGGCAAACAGTCTCTGGGCAGCTCTTTTCGCCACGGGGTTTGGCGTCTTACTGGCCACTCCGGCGCGAGCCCTGGTTTCCTGTTTTGTGTGTGGCTTCATGGGGCGTTTTGTTCGTGACGTATGTATGGGTGGGGGCCTGAGCCAAAACTGGGCGACCGCCGTGGCCGCTGCCGTGGTTGTCCTGCTCGCTGTGGCCATCGTCGGGCATCACGCGATCTCCCCCGTCGCGCTGATCTGCGGAGTCCTCCCGCTCGGTGCCGCTGTCGCGATGTTCAACATGATTCTCGATCTGATGAAGGTTTCCTCGTCGAGCGGAGAGACACTCAGCGCCGCGTCGGTCGCGTTGATCGCCAACACCGGCAAAGTCTTTACAGGAACCCTGGCCATTGCTCTCGGGCTTGGGGCAGGGATGGCAATCGTGCAGTTCGTTCGACGAGAAGAGGCCGTTCACCTGTCATGAAGCCTGGCTACTCCGCCGATTCAACGACGCTCGAATCTCTGCCACGCATCATCATCGTCGGCGGCGGCTTCGGCGGGCTGGCCGCTGCGCGAGCCTTGAAGAGCGCTCGAGCCCGTCTTGGCCTGATTGACAAAACCAACCATCACGTCTTTCAGCCGCTGCTCTACCAGGTGGCGACCGGCGTTTTGACGCCTGAACACATCGCAGCGCCGCTCCGCCAGGTGCTCAGCAAGCAGGCTAACACGACGGTGCTCAAGGAAACCGTCATCGGTGTCGATCCGGCGAAGAAGCTGTGTTTCGTGGCGGGCGCCATGGCGGGCGAGCCGGTTTCCTTGCCCTACGACTACCTCGTGCTGGCGACGGGCGTGCAGCACAGTTATTTCGGGCACGACGAATATGCCCCGTTCGCCCCGGGCCTCAAGACGATCGCCGATGCCATGCACCTCCGGAACAAGATCCTCGGGGCCTTCGAGGACTGCGAGCGCACGCTGGATCCAAAAGCCCATCCCGAACTATTGACCTTTGTCATCGTCGGCGGCGGACCCACCGGGGTCGAACTGGCAGGAGCGATCGCGGAGTTGGCGCACCTGACCTTGGCCTCAGAATTCCGGAGGTTCGACCCCACCTCGCTCAGGATTCTCCTGATCGAGGCAGCGCCGCGCATCCTGGGGCCGTTCCACGAATCACTGGCGGCGGCGGCGAAGGCCAAGCTTGATAGTCTGGGCGTCGAAGTGCGCACCGGCAACCCTGTGGAAAAGGTAGATGGCGAGGGTGTCGTGCTCAAGGGGGAACGCATCCCTTGCAAGAATGTTTTCTGGGCGGCAGGGGTCACGCCATCCCCAGCGGCGAAGTGGCTGGGCGCCGAGGCGGACAAAACAGGCCGCGTCAAAGTGCTTCCCGACTGCTCGGTTCCTGGGCATCCCGATGTCTTTGTCGTCGGAGACACTGCCTGCTTCGAGGTCAATGGAACGCCCCTGCCAGGTGTGGCCCAGCCGGCGATCCAGCAAGGGCGCTATGTTGGGCGCTTGATCGCCAGGCGGCTCCGGGGGGAGGCGGATTCGGCCCCGTTCAAGTATTTCGACAAAGGCAACATGGCGACCATCGGTCGAAATTTCGCGGTGATGGAGTCGTTCGGGATGCGCATGTCTGGGCTGCTCGCCAAGCTGGCATGGGCCGTCGTCCATCTCCAGTTCCTCGTCTCGGGGAGTCAACGTTCCGGGACGGCGCTGCAATGGCTGAGGGCGAACCTGACTCGCGAGCGGCTGGCTCGGGTCATCATCGAATGATGCGGATCACACTGCTCGCGGCGCCGATATTCTGCATCTCGTTCGCGTCGCTCAGTGCCGGGCAGGATGTCGCGAATGTCCAAAGCGCGGCCCAGTCGCTGGCCGCACAACCGTCCACGAATCCAACGCAGGAGATCGCCAAAGAGCAACCCGAGGGCCCTGCGATCGCCGTCGGGCCGGCGCAGCTTCGCATCGGGGGGTATTTCGGTGTTACGGGGATCTACCGTTCCACCAACAGCGGGGGCGGCGTGGGCAGCAGCTTCGCGTCCATTCCGTACGAGGACACGGTCCAGGGCAATGTGAGCGAAACACGGCTGAGTGCGCAGGCGTCCCGTATTTCCCTTCGCGTGGATGCGGACTTTCCCGAGCCGGACACCCGTTTTCGCAGGATGTCGGGCTACTTCGAAATGGACTTCAATGGGACGACTGCCGGGCGCCGTGGCCGTCACGAGCACGAGCGTCGGCCTTCGCCTCCGCCACGGATTCGGTGAGGCTCAGTACGGTCAGACGTTCTTCGTGGCTGCCGGTCAGGCGTTCACCCTGATGACCGCCGCGAAAGATCAGCTCAGCATGTGGCCGTCGGACGTCGAACTATCGCAGGCCGTCGACACCAACTATCTGGCAGGCATGATTTGGAGTCGGACTCCCCAGGTGCGTTTGACGTGGCGTCCCTCGACGCGTTTCAACTGGGCCGTGTCGGTGGAAAATCCCGAGCAGCAACTCGGCAAGGGGTTAGTGACACTGCCAGATTGCTGCGCGAGCGATATCGACGCCCAATACAACACTGGGGCCGACGAGCTCAAGGCGCCAAACCTGATGCCGGATTTCGTGACACGCGTCGCCTTCAACCCTATCAAGTCTCTCCACGTTGACGTCGGCGGTGTGATGCGCACGTTCCGCCACACCGTGGCGCCCTACGATGATGATTTCAAGGCGGTAGGTGGTGGCGCGAGCATCAACGCCGGCCTCAACGTGACCGCAAGCACCAGGCTTTTGATGCAGACAGCGTACGGATCCGGTCTCGGACGCTACATCGGCGGGCTCGTGCCCGACGTCGCGTTTCGAAGAGACGGCTCGATCAGCGAGATCGGCACCACGTCCTGGGTGGGCGGCGTGGAGCAGAAGATGACGCCGCGGTTGTCGGTCAGTGGCTACTATAGCGGCGTGAACACCGACGACAACTTCGACGTGGACACCGACGGCGGCTATATCGGCTTCGGATATCCCGGCGCGTCGAATGCCAGCAACCGCAGTGTTCAGGAAATCACCGGCACGAGCTCCTATCAGTTTCTGAAATCGACGGACCGCGGTTCAGGACAGTTCAACCTGCAAGCGTCCTGGCTCAAAAGAGAGCCTTCGTCTCAAGGAAATGGACTGGCCTCGGCCAGCGCCTTCATGTTCTTCGCCCAGGTCCGCTATAACCTGCCGTGATGCAAATGACAGCGGTTGCGGGCCCCCGCAACCAACATGACCGACCACCTCGGCGGCAAACAGATTCTGCGTCCATACAGTCACCTCTCCGATCTTCTCTGCGCTCTGAAGCAGTCCATGAATCCAGCACCGCACCGACGAATTCGTCTCCAATATGTCTCCATGACTTAGGTCGATTCACGAGGACCCGAGAGAACTCTCGAGGAGAACGCGAACGTTGTAACCAGCTTGGAATCAATCCCTCGAGGCCAAAAGTCGCGCGCCATCACATAGTTAGAGAAACGCGCTCACAGGGTTCGACTCCCTCGTGTCATCGCGCCCATCGCGTCATCGTGTTTTGTCTTCGTGTTCTTCGTTGTGAGTTTTTCGTAACGTAGTAGTGTCCGCCTTCAGGCGGACTGCCTGGTCCGGCTAAAGCCGGAAACGACGTATACTCGTTGCGTCCGCCGCCACGTGGTTGTCTTCGCGTGCACGTGGGAGGGTGCGCCCCGTCGCGTCATCGCGTCATCGTGTTTGTCTTCGTGGTTATTTCGTCGTGATCTCGGCGGTGCCGAAATCGCCGAAATCCACGCGGATCGAGTCTCCTGGCTTGATGACCACCGGGATGACGCAGGTGCCCGTTGTCACGAACTGACCTTGTGACAGGCCGTCGCCGTAGGTGCGCAGTTCGTTCACGAGCCAGGTGAGCGCAACACGGGGGTCGCCGAGGACGTTGGCCCCGCTGCCGGTGGCCGCGGCCTCGCCGTTCCTGTACACCACGGCGGTGTGGGTCACGAGGTCGCGCGAGCGCCAGTCGGCGGTGGCTGCCGGCCCCAGCACGAACCAGCACGCGCAGGCGGTGTCGGCGATGAGCTGAGGCGCGCCGACACGCGCGAAATCGTTGTAGCGCGAGTCGGGCACTTCGATGGCAGGGTGAAGCGATTCGACGGCGGAGAGCACCTCCTCCTGCGAATATTGATTCGCCGCGGCGCGGCAACGATCGTCCGAATCGAAAGGCGAATTCGGCCTCGGCCACCATCATGATGTTGCCGGCGAGCGGCACGGCAGCGCCATTGGGGAGCACGCGGTTGGCGAGCAGCGGGCCCGCAAGAGGTCCGTCGACGCCGATGTGTTTCTGCCCTGCGGCGCTCGTCGCGGCAATCTTCCATCCGACGATGTCCTGGCCCGACAGGCGGACGAGCTCGCTCTGCACGGCATAACCAGCCGCACGATCGCGCGGCCGGCAGTCGAGCGGCAGCTCGTCGATGCGGCTGCGGCGCTGCCAGTTCTGCCAGAGTATTTCAGCGGCTTGCCCGGTGCCGACGGTCATCGGGACGCTCCTCGAAGGGTTTCTCCGAGCAATTTGATTTCTTCGCCATATAGCGCCCAGTTGCCGTCGCGCTGCGCCTGCAATGCGCGTTCGTAGTGTTGGCGCGCGCGCTCGAGCATGGCGCTGTCCGTTCGCGGCGCCGCTGATGCCGCTGCCGCTGCGGGCGCGGCCCCGGGGGCGGGCGGAGCAGATGTCGAGAGTGACCCGGGCGGTTGCGGCGGTCTCGCTCCTCCGCCGAAGATGCGTTCGAGCGCGAGGTCGAGGGTCGGCTCCATCACAATCTGATCCTGATACGCGACGATCACGCGATTGAGCTCCGGAATGCGGCCCCCTGACGCCCGCAGGTACAACGGCCGCACGTAGAGCAGCGATTCTTCAATCGGAATGACGAGAAGCGTGCCTTGAATAACCTGGGAGCCTTGCTGGTTCCAGAGGGTGATCTGCGGCGAAATCACCTGGTCCTGGTTGATCCGCGCGATGATTTGCCTCGGCCCGTACACGATGGTCTGACGCGGGAACTCGAACACCTCCAGCTGGCCGTACCTGTTCGGGATCCGAGCGCGCGATCATCCAGGCGGCGAGATTGTCTTTACGCGCCGGCGTGAACGGCAGCATCTGGATGAACTCGGCGCGCGATTCGCCGGGAAGCCGCATGATGGTGTAGTACGGCTGCATCAGCTGCGGGTTTCCGTCGATGTCGATCGCCGGGACCTCCCACTGGTCTTCCTTGTTGTAGAAGACCACTGGATTGGTCATGTGGTAGGTCGTGAACATCGCCGCCTGTATCCCAAAGATCGTTTCGGGGTACCGCAGATGCTGTCGCAGATCGGCGGGCATTGCATCGAGCGGCTTCAACAGCCCAGGGAACGCTCTCGCCAGCGTCTGCGTCAGCGGATCGTTCGGGTCGGCGATGAAAAACTCCGTCGTGCCGTTGTACGCGTCGGTGATGACCTTGACGGAGTTCCGGATGTAGTTGAGGCCGCTCGATGTCGGCGCCGAATACGGATACCTCGTCGTCGTCGTGTACGCGTCGCGAATCCAGAACAGCCTGCCTTCGCGCGAAACGACGAGGTAGGGGTCTTCGTCGTAGGCGAGGAATGGCGCAATCGTGGTGACGCGATCGGTGATGTTCCGGTGATAGAGCACCCGGCTGTCGGCGGTGATGTCGTTCGTGAACAGAATCTGCAGCGCCTGGAATCCGACGCTGAAGAGCAGACGGCTGGGAAGGCCTCCGATGCGAACGCCGTCGGTTCCCGTGTACGCCGTCTCGACGTTCGCTTCGCCTTTGGAGTAGTGAAACTCCTTCGCGTTCGTGTTCACCAGAACGTAGTTGTTGGTCAACTCGCCGAAATAAATGCTCGGCTCGGTTACCTGAAGATCCGGAACCGACGACTGGGCTGGAATGTCCTTCACGAACAGAATCGGGAGCCCTTCGGACGTCACCTCGTTCACCGGCCCGAGCGTGACGCCGTAGCCATGCGTAAACGTCAGGTGTTCGTTGATCCACGTCCGGTTCGGAAGGCTTGCAGAGTTCAGCTCCCGGGCGGAGAGCATCACTTGCCGGAGTTGGCCGTTTATCATGTATCGATCGTTGTCGACCGAGGCGAAGTCGTAATACGTGCGGAGCTCCTGAATCTGCCCGAATGTGTCGAGCAGCGGCTGGTGATCCCAGAGCCGGACGTTGTCAATGGTGTCGGCGTTGCGCGCGATGTCGTCCCGCGTCAGCGGAGCATCTCCCCGAACGTTGCGCGTACGCACGGCCGCCAGGTTGAAGGCCCTTCTCGTGGCGGCGATGTTGTGCGCCATGTAGGGTGTTTCTGCCGCCTGTTCGTTCGGGGTCACCACAAACCGCTGGATTCCCGCGGCATACAACGACCCCGCGACGGACGTCACCAGGTACAACCCGAGCGCGAGCGGGATCGGCCACATGACCGATGAGAAGGCGTGGAACGCCGCGAGCAGGGCGCAGACAAGTCCCACGACCATCAATACGCGCAGGGCGGGCAGCCGCGCGACGACGTCGGCGTATGAAGCGCCGGGCACGATGCCCGGCCCGGTTACGTCGGTCAGGAGGTGCGGCACCTGCAGGTATGCATGAGCGGCGAGCACCAGGAACAGCAGCGCCGCAAGCAGCGAGAGATGCATTCGAGCCTTGCGCGCGACGGAGACGCCGCCGCGTTTGGTGAAGTTGAGTGCCCCCGCGAGCACATACGCGGCGGCCGAACCGATCAGTGCGACGACGACCACCGCGATGGCGATCTGCTGTGCGAGATCGAACATCGGCAGCCGGAATACATAGAAGCTGATGTCGTGTCCAAGAATCGGATCGACCTCGCCGAAAGGGACGGCATTGCGGAACTGCAGCCAGCGCATCCACTCGCTGCTCGCCGCAAGGCTGATCATCAGCGACACCACCAGCGAGCCTACGCCCACCATTTTGCGGATCTGCTCGCGCCGGATTGTCGCCGGCTGCACGGTGCCTGAGCCGCTCGTGCCAATGACGACGTACGGGCTCGCGATCGATGACACCGCCAGCCAGAGATTGCCGTAGAGAACGGCGAATGCAAAGCCGAGGATGAACGCGCCGAGCGACGCCTGCGCCCGGAGGCTGGTCACATAGACGTGGCGATAGCCGACCGATCCGAACCACAGCCAGTCCATCAGAAAGTCGACGAGGTTCGGCAGGATGACAAACGCAAGGATGGCGCCGATGACGAGGAAACCGCGGATGCTCATGAAGCGACAAGCATACAGCGGGTTTGGCTGCCAGCTACCAGCTACTGGCTACCGGCTACTGGCTAGCGATATAGTGGCGCCTCCAGGGAGGATCAGCCATGCGGAACGCGCTGCGAGCGGTATGGATAGTGTGCGTGCTCGGCGTTCTCGGGGGGCTGCTGCATCACAGGGCCGTTGCGCAGCAGGCGCTCACGCCTCCGATGCCGCCGAATCTGTTCACGGTTCACAAACTCACCGACAAGCTCTTCATCATTGCGCCCTACGGTCCGGATATGAGCCAGGTCGGCGGCAACATCGGCGTGTTCGTGACCGATGAGGGTGTCCTGGTCGTCGACGACAACTACTACCGCCAGGTTCGAAACGGCCAGACGGTCGAGCTGGCGGAAGCGGTCGTCGCCGAGATTGGAAAACTGACGAAACAGCCCATCCGGTTCATCATCAACACGCACCACCACAGCGACCACGCCGGCGGCAATCCTGTGTTCGGGAAGCTCGGCACCATTTACGCCCAGAAAAACGTCCGTGACAGGATTCTGGCGGGCTACAAGACTCAGAAGGAGCCGCTCGATTTCGATCCGCTCAAGGCGGTGCCGACGGTGACCTACGACGGCGAGCTCATCTTCCACATCGGCGGAGAGGAGATCCACCTCTATCACCCGGCGCGGGCGCACACCGACGGTGACTCGCTGGTGCACTTCAAGAACGCGAATATCGCGTTGTGGGGCGATGCCTTCGCCAACAACTGGGTACCGGTCATCGACGGCTCGGGGAGCACCCTCGAGTGGCTGCAGTTCATCGATCGGGGCATTCAGCTCGTCGGCGAAAACGCGATGATGGTGCCGGGCCACGGCGCGATTGGACGCGCGGCGGATGTGAGACGGCTCAGACTGTATTTCACGAACATGCAGGATGCCGTGCGCAAGGCAATCGCCGCGGGCAAGACGCGCGAGCAGGCCATGGACGAAATTCTGGTGCCGGCGTATGCCGGACTGCCGGGGGGCGCGCCGCGTATTCGCCAGAACGTCGCGGCTGTGTACGATGAGCTGAAAGCGCGGCCTTGAAAATCACCACAGAGAACACAGAGTCCACAGAGAAGAGAAGAATTGTTCATCTCTGTGTTCTCTGTGCCCTCTGTGGTTATCCGCTTTATTCTGTCGCGAGGATCGATTTCAGAAAACACTCCACAGCAGCGGGATTTTCGAGCTGAAACGCCGCGCCCGCCGGTCGGCGCGAGACCGCCACGGTCAACCCCGTGCTGCCGATGGCCTCGAACGCATCTTGATCCGTCGCATCGTCGCCGATGTAGACCGGCCAGACGCTTTCCTTCGACTCCGTCTCGATGTGACGGATGATGGCGTGCACGGCGTCTCCTTTTGCCCAATCGACATTGGGCAGCAGCTCGAGCACCTGGTCGCCTGGCTGCAGGCGCACGGTGCCTTCGCTGAGAAACGGTTCGGCCAGCGCGTTGAAGCGGGTGGTCGCATGCATGCGATCCGCGGTGGAGGCGCCGCGGTAGTGCAGAACGACCGAATAGGTCTTGTCTTCCACGAATACGCCGGGCAGCGGCTTCACCGCCCGACGCAGATCTTTGGCCAGAAGATTCATTCCGGGTGCGGCCAGTGCGACGGCGTTGTGCGCAAACCGCAGCCCCGGTCCTTCGATCTCCAGACCGTGCAGGCCGGCAAAAAACATGAACGGCGTCGCGGGGACGCGCTCGCGCAAATCGCTGATCCGGCGCCCGCTGACGATGCCCGCGGAGAGGTCGGCGCGTTTCCCGAGCGTCTGCAGCAGTATCTGCCGCGACGGCGACAGGGTCACGATGGTGGGATCCTGCTCGAAATCAACCAGCGTGCCGTCGAAGTCCATCAAGATGAGCGGCCGGAAGTCGTGTGGTCGCGCTTGCCAGGCCGCGACCGCACGTTCAACTCCACGCACGGAACCTCGCATCGCGCGCTTCGATGAGCTCGCTGATTGTCACGGCCGTGTTGATCAACCCGACGTGGGTGTACGCCTGTGGAAAGTTGCCCAGAAGCATACCCGTTCGAGGCTCGATGTCCTCTGAAAAGAGCCCGACGCAGTTGGCGTATGTCATGAGCCGTTCGAAGAGCTTGCAGGCATCGTCCAGGCGTCCGATCATCGCCAGCGCCTCTGCCCACCAGAACGAGCAGATCGAAAACGCGCTCGTCGTCTCGCCGAAATCATCCTTGTGCTTGTATCGCAACATGAGCCCGTCTTCCACCAGCAGCCGCTCATAGGCCTCCACGGTGGAAATGAAGCGCGCGTCTCGCGGATCGATGATGCCGAGCGTCGGCAGCAGCAGATTCGATGCATCGGGGTACATTCCATCGAGAACCTGTGCGAAATAGCCGAGTTGTGGGTTATAGGCCCGCTCGAGAATGACCTCCCGGTACTGCGCGGCCCATGCTTCCCACTCCGATGCCTGCGAGTTCATGCCGAGGCGCCGCACGAGCTTTGCGCCGCGGCTTGCGGCGACCCAGCAGAGTACGTGTGAAAACGTGTACTTGTTCGGGAAGGTGCGGTATTCCCAGAGACCGGTATCGTCGGTCTCAACCGCAATCATCGCGTCTTTGACGAACCGCTCGACCATCCTGAGCAGCGGACCGGTGTCTTCGATGACGACCCGCGGGTCCGAGGTGATGGTATCCAGACACAGGATCATCTCGCCCATCAGATCGTGCTGCCGCTGATAGTACGCGGCGTTGCCGATCCGGACGGGACGGCTGCCGCAGAATCCTTCGAGGTGGTCCAGGTGAAATTCCTCGAGCTGCCGCTCGCCGCCGATCCCGTACAGCGGCTGCAGCGGTCCGGCTTCCGCGACGTCGCGAAGGAATGACACGAACGCCTCGCCTTCGGCCAGATGGCCGACGCGCCTCAGTGCCTCGACGACGAAGGCCGCGTCGCGCAGCCAGCAGTAGCGGTAGTCCCACGTCCGTTCCGAGCCGACGGCCTCCGGAATGCTCGTAGTGGCGGCGGCGATAATCGCGCCGGTGTCGGTGTAGGCGTGCAGCTTGAGGCACAAGGCCGAGCGCAACACCGGCAGGCTCGCAAACGACGGCAGTGCGCACGATTTGGCCCACGCCCGCCAGCCCGCGATCGTCAGGTCGCGGACGCGCTGCGCCGATGCAACCGAGTCGGTGTCGGACGCTTTGCCGTAGCTCACGGCAAAATAGAAGGGCTCGTCGATGCGCAGCGGCTGGCCGCTTTCCAGGTACGGGAGTGGAGCATTGGTGCGGAGATATAGTGCCGACGCGCCATCGCCGATCTGAAGGCCGCCCGAGATGGACACGATCTTCGGCTGCTGCACCGACGCGTATTCGGGCCGGGGATCGAATACCACGCGGACGCGTACCGTTCCGTCGCGGGGTACGATCAAGCGCTGGATCTCGATTGGCGCGTCGGCATCGAGCCCCAGCGGGATTCTAGGCGCGTAGTCGTAGACGTCGAACCGGCCTTCGCTGCACGTCACCTGCGTCCGCAAGACGTTCGTGTTGAGCACGTAGTGCATCTCCGTGCTCGTCTCGGCGCAGTCGGGCAGAAAGGCGAAGGTGCCGCCTTTGTGCACGTCGAGAATTCTCGCGAACACCGACGCGCTGTCGAAACGCGGCATGCAGAGCCAGTCGATGTGCGTGCTCGGTGAGACGAGAGCGAGAATCCTCCCGTTGCCGATGACGCCGTGGTTCAAAGTGATGGGACAGGACATGCTCACGAGGTCGAGTCGGCGAGGCGAAACGTCTCGGTGAGCAGCAGACCGGCCCAGCGGAAGATGTTGTGTTCGGCAACCTGCGCACGGAGGCGCTGCATCCTGCGTTGCTGCTCCTCGACCGGGAGCGTCAGCGCGGTATTCAACGCGTCGGCGAAGGCGTCGGTCGCATAGGGATTGACCAGCAGCGCTTCGGGCATCTCACGCGCGGCACCGGTGAACGGCGACAGTATGAGGACACCCTGGCGATCGTCGCGCGCGGCCACGAACTCCTTTGCCACCAGATTCATCCCGTCGTGAAGTGATGATACGACGCAGACGGCCGCGGCCCGGTAGGCGGCAAAGACGGTCTCGGCGGTGTGATGCGCGCGCGCAACACAGACAGGCTTCCAGTCCGCGAAACCATGTTTGGCGTTGATGCCGTCCGCAAGAGCGTCTATATAGTCGTTCAATTCGCGGTATTCGGGAATTTCCGTACGGCTGGGGGCGCCCAGCTGGACGAAGACAAAGCGATTCCGCCATTCCGGGTATCGTTCGAGGAAGCGGTCGACCGCACGAAGCCGTTCCGGAATGCCTTTCGTGTAGTCCATGCGATCGACACCGAGCGCAAGAACCCAGTCATCGCGCAAACCGAGGCTCTTGCGGAATGCGTGCACGTCGCTGCGCCGCAGCCCATTCTGCGAGATGCCCGCGGTGTCGATGCTGATCGGAAACGGCCGCACCTTTGTCTCGTGCGTCCCGCGCGTCACCGAAAAGTGCTCGTAATCGACGCGCGATTCGATCAGCCGATCCACCGTTTCGAGAAAATTGTTGCAGTGCAGCTGCACGTGAAAACCGAGCAAATCGCTGCCCAGCAGCCCATCGAGAATCTCTTCCTGCCAGGGACAGATGCGAAACGCCTCGCGATGCGGCCAGGGGATGTGCCAGAAATGGCTGATGATCGCGTCTGGCCGGCGCGATTTGACGATGCGCGGCAGCAGCGCGAAATGGTAGTCCTGGACAAGGACGATGGCAGGGGCTCCGTCGATTTCCTCCAGCACCGCTTCAGCGAACTTGGCGTTGACTCGCGAGTACTGCTCCCAGTCGGCGGCGTCGAAGATAGGCCGCGTGTAAGCGATGTGGCAAAGCGGCCAGAGCGCACGGTTCGAGAACCCGTAATAGTAACCCTGCTCCTCTTCCTGGGTGAGCCAGATTCTTCGCAGCGTGTAGGACGGCTTATCGGGAGGAACGTTCAGGCGGCCGCGTGAGTCGGACGTTTCTCGATCCGCGCTGCCGCTGCCATGGGCGACCCAGGTCCCGCCCGCGGCGCGCATGATCGGGTCGAGCGCCGTGACCAGGCCGCTGGCAGGCCGCATCCATGTAACACCAGTGTCAACGCGGTTGTGGATGTATGGTTCCCGGTTCGCGACCACGACGATACGTACGCCGCTGAGGCGCTCCTTGAGGAGCGAGACTAGGCGATCGCGCGACCATTCCCTCTCACGACCAGTTTCTGAGGGTAACCACTTGGCAAGCGCGTGTGTGAGAGTTCGGGCAAACCAATCCCGCGTCGACACAGCCCGGCACCGTCTGCAAGAGCTGGTCCTTCCCGGCGATTGGCTTGTAACCGTTATCTGGTAGCTACTTATCGGCCCAACTGCGACAGATTTCCACGATAACTTCTACCGCCTTGTCCATATCCTGGACAGAGGTCCATTCAAGCCGTGAGTGGATATTGTGCTCACCGGCAAAGAGATTTGGCGTCGGCAGTCCCTTGAACGACAACCGCGCGCCGTCGGTTCCGCCGCGGATTTCGCGGAGGTACGGCTTCAGCCCGGCACGTTTCATCGCACGCTTCGCATGCTCGATGACATCGGGATGGAGGTCGAGGACTTCCTTCATGTTCCGGTAGGACTCGTGCCGTTCGACCTCAAACGACGCAGCGGGAAACGGCCGCGCGACGTCTTCGGCAAGTCCGCGCAACGTCGCGGCCTTTTCGTCGAGTCCCTTGGTGGTGAAGTCGCGGAGCAGCAGCCTGACGACCGCGCGCTCCACGCCGCCCTGAATCGTGTGCGGATGGACGTAACCCTCGTAGCCATCGGTGGTCTCCGGAGACATGCCGTGCCGCGGAAGCCGATGTACGAACTCGGCTGCGAGCTTGAGCGCGCTTACCATGCGCCCCTTCGCGTAGCCGGGATGGGCGTTGAAACCCTTGAACGTGATGGTCATCGCATCCGCTGAAAAGTTCTCGATTTCCAGCTCGCCGCACTTCGGGCCGTCGAGCGTGTACGCGAACTGCGCGCCGAACGCCGCCACGTCGAAGTAGTCTGTGCCGCGGCCCACCTCTTCGTCGGGAGTGAACCCAATCTTGACCGGGCCGTGCGGGATATCCGGATGCGCAACCAGGTACTCGGCCGCCGCCATGATCTCAGCCACTCCGGACTTGTCGTCGGAACCGAGCAGCGTGAGCCCAGAGGCCGTAATGATGTCGTTGCCATGCTGCTCCGACAGTTCGGGATAGTCGGCCTCTTTCATCACCATGGCCGGATCGTCGGGCAGCACGATGTCGCGGCCGTCGTAGTTCCTGTGCACGATGGGGCGGACGTTCGTCCCGCTCACCTCTGGCGACGTATCGACATGGGCAATGAATCCGATGGCAGTCACGTGCTCATTGCCGGGGGTAGCCGGAATCGTCGCCATCACGTACCCGGTACTGATCGATCAACGCGTCGGCGACCCCCATCTCCTTGAGCTCGGCGAGGAGCGTATTGAGGAGGACGAGCTGTTTTGCCGTGCTGGGATAGGTCTCGGACTGCTCGTCGGATTGTGTATCGAAGGTGACGTAGCGCAGGAACCGGGCCGCGGCGCTCGAAGTAAAACCGTGGGTCATGACTCAGAGAGTACTGCATTACAATGCGATTTTCCGCAAGGAGTCGCCAATGCGCATCCTCCTGTCGATGCTGATCGCGCTGGGGACGGCCGGCTTCGGAACGCGCGAGGTTCTGGCGCAGACCGATCAGCCGCCTGTCTTCCGGTCGGGTGTCGAAGTGATGGAAGTGGACGTGACGGTCGTGAACGGCCAGGGAATGCCGATCCGCGACCTGCGCGTGCCCGACTTCACCGTCACGGTCGACGGGCAGCCGCGGCGCGTCATCAGCGCGGAATTCATTTCCGATAACGCAGCCGCCGGCAAGACCCCGGTCGCCCCCCGCGATCCGCACGTGTCGAACAACACCGATCGACGTCCGGGACGGCTGATCATGATTGCGGTCGATCGCAACAACATCGACACCACCGTGTTGCGCAGCGCGACCTCGGCGCTCAAGCAGTTCGTCAACGGTCTATCTCCCGACGATCGGTTGTCGCTCATCACCGTTCCACCTCCAGGTCCGTACGTGGAGTTCACGACCAACCACGCGCTGATTCTCGACGCCATCACGCGGATCGTCGGCTCCGACGATCCGCCGCAGTCGAGGTTCCATATCAGCGACGCCGAGGCCATGGCCTTCGACGGCCGCATGAACCCGATGATGGTGCAGCGCGTGCTGTTCCGCGTGTGCGGCGACACCGACCCGAACACGATGTCGCAGTGCGATCGGGAGGTCGAGCAGGAAGCGATGACGCTTGCGACGCATATCCGGCAGAAGACGACCGAATCGGTGGCCTCGTTCGCCTCGCTGCTCAAGAACATGGGCGATGTGCCGGGCCCGAAGTCGCTGATTATCCTGTCGCATGGATTGATGCTCGAAGGAAGCCAGGGCGAGGTGACAACCCTGGCCTCGCTGGCAGAGGAGTCGCGCGTGAACATCAACGTGCTGATGTTCTCGCCGCCGATCGGCAGCGCCGCAGAGGCGCGCGCCTCGGACACGCCCTCACAGGACAGAGACCTCCGCGAAGCCGGCCTCGAGGCGCTCGCGGGTCGCTCGCGCGGCACGTTGTTCCGCGTGGTTGCCAATCCGCAAGGTGCACTCGATCGGGTGAGAAACGAAATCTCCGCGTACTATCTGCTCGGAGTCGAGCCCGCCGAACGTGATCGGGATGGAAAAACCCATCAGATCCGCGTGCAGGTTGGGCGCAGCAACGTGCAAGTGCGCGCACGCCGTCAGGTGAAATATGCGGTCCGTACGGCGAATACCTGGTCCCGCGACGTGCTGATGGGCCGCGTCCTGCGGTCGCCGTCGGCGAATACGGAACTGCCGATGCGCCTGTCCGCCTACACCTTCCGCGACGAAGCCGCCGGGAAGGTCAAAGTCATTATCGCGGCCGAAATCGACCCCGAAAACATGCAGAAGGAACTCGATCTCGCGATCGGCTTTGCGATGTTCGATTCCATCGGCAAGGCGGTGCTCGGCGGTCAGGAGCGGAAAATCTACTCGGCCAATGCCGACCTCCCGATTCGCTACGAGATTGCCGTCGGCGTCGATCCGGGCACCTACAGGATCCGTCTGGCGGCGGTCGACCTGGGCGGCAAGAGCGGCAGTGTGGAACGCGAAGTGGTCGCGTTTGGCATGGAGAACCACGAGTTGGCCATTGGCGATCTGATTCTCAGCTCCGTACGGCAGGGCAAAGCCGGAGACCTGCGCGCGCCTGTGGTGCTTCGCGTCGCAGACGGCATGGTGGGGACCTACACGGAGATTTACACCAACAAACCGGGAGCGCTCGACGAGACGGACGTCGTGTTCGAAGTCGCCGACAGTGCCGACGGTCCCGCGTTGCAGAGCGCGCTGGCGGACCTCCGCGAGCGCGCGGATCGCATGTCGATTCAAGCGTTGGGACTCATGCCCGTTGCCGCGTTGCCGCCCGGACGCTACATTGTGCGCGCGGTGATCACGCGCGACGGAAAAAATGTCGGGAAGCTGACCAGGCCGTTCGAAGTGCTGCCGGGCGCAAAAGGTGCGACGGGTGGAACAGGTGCGACGGGGGCGTTAGGTGCGACAAGTGCGGCAGGTGCGTTAGGTGCGACGGGTGCGACGGGTGCGACAGGTGCGACAGGTGCGACGGGTGCGACAGGTGCGACAGGTGCGGCAGGTGCGATGAGTGCGTTCAGTCCTGGTCTCGTCGTCAGCGCCAAACCCGCTCCGTTCAAGAAAGAAGACGTGCTCACGCCGGCTATGCTTCGTGCCACGTTCGACGCCGTCGACAAGAGTCATCCTGCCGTGAAGGCCGCGACGACTCGTGCGCGTACCGGAAAACTCGACGGGACCGCGATGATGGCGCTCGATGCCGGCGATCAGAACGCCGGCGCGCTTCTGCGCGGCGTCGAGTTGTTCATGAAAGGCCAGCTCGATCCCGCAGCCAATCAGTTCAACGTCGTGCTGCGGAACCCCGCTGATGCGCCGCTTGCCTGGTTTTATCTGGGGGCGTGTTATGCCGCCGCCGGACGCGACAAGGAAGCCGTTACCGCATGGGAGCGCGCACGCGCGGCGAAGGCGCCGCTGCCGGGCCTGCAGTTGGTGCTGGCCGATGGATGGCTGCGGCTCGGGCAGCCCGCTCAGGCCATCGAACCGCTAAGTGTGACCCTGCAGAGCGAGCCGCAGAACGACACGATCAGACGCAATCTTGCGATTGCGCAGTCCCAGCTCGGCCTGCACGAAGAGGCGTATTCGACGATCACCCCGTATCTGGAGAAGAACCCTGCCGACGTCGATGCCTTGATGGTCGCGCTCTATGCGCTCTATCAGGTGCACACCGAGGGTAAGACGCTCGGGTCGGCGGCCGAAGACAAGACCAAGGCGGTTCAGTACTCTCGTGCGTACGTCGATGCCAAAGGGCCGCATGCGGCGCTGGTGGAGAAGTGGGCGGAATTTCTATCCCGCTAGCACTTTCTCGAGGCGCCTGACTATTTCCTGTTTCGGCTGAACGCCGATGAGGCGGTCGACCTCTTTGCCGGCCTTCAGCACCAGCAGCGTGGGAATGCTGCGAACCCCGAAGCGGTTGGCGACACCAGGATTCTCGTCGATGTTGAGCTTCGCCACCTTCACGCGTCCCGCCATCTCCGACGAGAGCTGATCGATTGTCGGAGCGAGCATGTGGCACGGGCCGCACCACTCCGCCCAGAGATCGAGGAGCACCGGTGTCGGGCTCATTTCGACTTCGGCCGAAAACGTGTTATCGGTGACGACAGCAGGGCCTCCGCCATCGGGCAGCGGAGTCTTGCACTTGCCGCAGACCGGTTTACGTCCCGGCGCCGGGGGCGGAAGGCGGTTTGTCGTCCCGCAGTGTGGACACTTGAGGAGTCGTTCAGTCATCGCGTTCATCTCGGAAATCTGACGTCCACGCAGCCGCGCAGCGCCGGCCGGCGCACCTCTCCCTGGTAATACACGCGCTCCAGGAACAAGCCCGATGCCGGCGCCGTAAGCTTGGCGGGAATGTCGGAGTCTTCCCGCAGAAATCGTTCGGCTTGTTCAACCGTCGTGCCGCCGATGCCGGCGTCCACCATCACGCCGACCATCCTGCGAACCATCTTCCACAGAAAGTGCGAGCCTTCGACGCGCACGATGACGAGGTCGCCGTCTTCCACGACTTCGATTCGCTGAATCGCGACGACCGTCGACTTCTCGTCGGCGCTGTCGTCGGTAAACGATCGGAAGTCTTTCATTCCGGCAAAGCGTTCGGCCACCGCGCGCACGCGCGCGAGGTCAATATCCTCGCGGATCCACCACACGAACGACTTCGCGAACGCCGTCCGGCGCCGTGAGATTTGATAAAGATAGCTTCGCGCCACCGCGTCGTGTCGCGCGTGAAACTTGCGGCGGGGAACTTCTACCTTGAGGATGTGTATGTCGCTGGGTAGTTCGTCGTTCACGCGGCGCCGGAACGTTTCGATCGGCATCGACGTGACGATGTCGAGATGCGCGACTTGTTCGATTGCATGCACACCGGCGTCAGTGCGGCCAGATCCGTATAGCTCGAATCGCCGTTCGCCAGTGACGTCGCCGATGACGCGTGTCAGCTCGCCCTGGACGGTGCGCGCGTTTTTCTGGATTTGCCAGCCGCTGTATCGGGTGCCGGCGTATTCGATGAACATCTTGAACCGAGCCATAGGTAAGGCTACTGGCAGGCGGTAGCCAATAGCTACCGGCTGCTACCAGCTACTGGCTACCGCACTGCTAGCTAATGCACCTGAGTGTCCGGCTCCGCATCGTCGTCGCTGATCAGCGATTCCAGGCGCTGTGCCGAGACCCGTTCGAGCGCTTCGAAGAGACTCTGAGGCTGCACAGGCTTGCTGATGTGCTCGTCGAAGCCGGACTTCAAGGCCAGCTGTCCGTCTTCGCGCCTTGCATGCGCCGAGACTGCGATCGCGCGGATGCGCGGACCATCCGGAAGGCTCCGAATCGCCCGCATCATCGTGTAGCCGTCCTGTTCGGGCATCGCCACGTCGGCGAGGATGATGTCTGGGCGATCCTCGATCATGATTTTGAAAGCCCTTGCAGAAGAATCGGCCTCGCTGATGCGCACGCCGGTCCCTGCCAGCATGGCCCGCAGCAGTTGACGCGCCTCTTCGTGATCGTCGACGACAAGAATGTGTGTGCCTTCGAGCTCCGGTAGACGCCGGCGCCGCCGGCCGGCGGCCACCGCTGTGGCCGCCCGCTCGTGGGCGTGGCGAACGGGAAGATGGACGGTGAAGGTCGAGCCGTTTCCTTCGCCGCCGCTTTCAGCCTGCATCCGGCCGCCATGCAGTTCGACGAGGTGTCTGACGATCGATAGCCCGAGGCCGAGGCCGCCGTGCGGCCGCGTCGAGCTGCCATCGGCCTGGCGGAATCGCTCGAAGACGTGAGGCAGGAAGTTCGGCGGAATTCCTGCGCCGGTATCCGCGACGGAAATGGTGACCTCTGTGGCAGTGGCGTCCATGCGCACGTCCACGCGGCCGCCGGCAGGAGTGAATTTGACGGCATTCACCATCAAATTCCAGAGCACCTGCTGCAGCCGATCCGGGTCGCCCCACACGAACACTGGTGTGTCACCGACCGACGCGCCGATCGTCACACCCTTCGCTTCGGCGGTCGGCGTGATCGACTCGACGGCTAACGTCACGAGCGGTCCGATCGGCATCAGCGTCGGCGCCAACTGCACGTTGCCACGTACGATACGCGACACGTCGAGCAGGTCGTCGACGATCTGCACCTGTGCGGTGGCATTGCGATGGATGGTCTCGAGTGCGCGCATGACATGTTTCTGCTGAACGTTCCCATCGCGCAGCATCGCCGTCCATCCGAGGATGGCGTTCAACGGCGTGCGCAGTTCGTGAGAAAGCGTGGCAAGAAATTCGTCTTTGAGCCGATTTGCGGTTTCGGCTTCGACGCGCGCGTCGGCGAGCGCTTTGAGCAGATCGCGAAGCTCGTACTGGCGATTGCGGCCCCGGATCGCGCTCCGAATAAGAGAAAGCGCGACACCAAGCCGGATAGGGCGCTCGAGAAGAACGACGTTCCGCAGACCTTCGAGCAGCCGCAGCGTGCGGAGGTAAATCTCCGAGCGTTCGGCGTCGGCAAACAACAAAATCGGAATGTCGGACCACGCCGGCTGAGTGCGAAGGCATTCCATCAGCTCGCCGATGCCGGCGTTTTCAAGGGCTTCTTCGGTAAGCAGGATGACCGATGCGCCGCGCTCGATTTCGACGCACAGACCGTGCGCCGTATCGCAGACCGTTCCCTTCAGGTCCGTGCGCTGCAGCACCTCGAGGGTGAGCGGTGCGTCCTTCCCGACAGGCGCAAAAATCAGAATCCGATCGTCCAGGCGGCCCTGGCGCACATGGCTCGTCACGCGCGCCTCTTGACCTTGATCGTCGGTTTACCGTCCCGCTCCACGTACTCAGGGATGCCACTAAGGACGCCGCGGAAGTGGACGAGCGGATCGCCGACCCATAGAGCGTTCTTCCTGACGCCGATTTCTCGTATCGTCGTCTCGTGTAGCCCGGTGCGTTTTTTCAGCACCGACAGCGCTTTTCGCACCTCGCCTTGGGCCTCGAAGAAGCGCATCATGAACATGGTGTCGGCGATGTAGCTGACGTCGATGGGCGACATCATGTTCTGTCCGAGCATGCCCTGCTGTGCGACTGTGAGAAATGTGGCCACGCCACAACTCGCAAGGTACGACGCTAGCTCGTGCAGTCGGACGACCGCGGCGTCTGATTCAGGAATCGCGGTGAGATAGCCGGTGAGACTGTCGATGAGCACGACGCGGACCTTGTCGTGTTCCACCGCTTTCCGCACGCTGTGGCTGAATTCACCGGGAGACATCGAGCCCGGTTCGACCTTTGCAACCTTCAACGTGTCGTTCTTCAAGTATTTCGAGAGTTGCATCCCGAGAACATCGCCTCTCTCGATAAAAGTCATCCGCTGTTCGTCGAACAGAAATGCGGCGCAGTTAATCCCTTTGCGCGCGGCGGCAGAAAGATATTGCCCACCGAGCGTGGACTTGCCCACGCCGGACGGTCCCAGAATCAGCGTGCAGGTGCCCATCGGCACGCCGGTATCGAGTAGCGCGTCGATCTGGGGCAGCCCGCTCTTGAGCGTCTCTTTCGGCAGCGGACGGCTATGACGGCGGTTTTCCAGCCGCGGAAATACTCGAATGCCTCCTGTTTGAATCTTGAAGTCATGAAAGCCGCCGACGTACGACACGCCACGCAGTTTTGAGATCTGCAGACGGCGCCGAACGAGGCCGAAGTCGTGGTTCGTCTGCTCGAGGCGTATGACGCCGTGAGACAAACTCTGAATGTGAGGATCGGTGTCGTCGCTGCCGTTTTCGTTCAGCAGAAGCAGCGTGCAGCCGCGTCCAATGAAAAACTGCTTCAGTCCGAGAATCTGCCGGCGATAGCGCAGCGAGTCTCGCGCGAGTAGACGCATGTCGGAAACCGAATCGAGCACCGCGCGGGCCGGCTGGAAGGTTTCAACCGCCTCGAATACGTTCTTCGAAAGATCCCCTAGCTCGATCTCAGCCGGATGAAAGAGGGTGTACTGCTCTTCGGGACGAAGATTTTCGGCGGGCTGAAGCTCCTGAATATGAATGCCCGACAGATCCCAGCCGTGCGAGGCCGCATTTGCGCGCAACTCATCCGCTGTTTCCGACAGCGTGATGTACATGCACGATTCGCCGTTCTGGACTCCCTCGAGCAGAAACTGAAGACCAAAAGTCGTTTTGCCCGAGCCGGGATGGCCTTCTACGAGATGAATCCGGTTGGCGGGAACCCCGCCACGGAGTAGATAATCGAGGCCGAGGATGCCGGTCGCCACCTTGTCTTTCCACGACGTAACCACATTCGTAGCGGCCATCTGCCCTCCAGCAGATCAAGATTCCAGTGACTCCGACTGGTACACCCTCCAGAGTCGCCCCGGAGAATTGCAATACAAATGCCTGGAAAAATATGTTGTCTGAACGCCCAAGTGTCGTGATTGTTGACACTTGGCTGGCGGAGAGAGCCGCATCGGAGAAGCGTAACGTTCTCACGTACGCTCATCTCTTAGCTCTCTCGTGAAAAGCCACTTCTTCCGAAGCGCGCAGGCCGGTCTCCACGGCTCCGTTCATGTATCCCTGCCAGCGAAGGCTCGTATGTTCCCCCGCAAAGAACACTCGTCCGAGAGGCTGCGCCAACACGGTGCGGAGTGCCGGCGGGAACTGTGGATCGAAGAACGCGTATCCACCTCTGGACCACCGCTCGTGTTCCCAGGTCAGCGACGACCACGCGATCAGCTTTGTCTTTGCGAGGTCGAGCCACGTGAGCTCGCGAACAATGCGCGACGGACCGCCATTCGCCAGCAATTCGCGCGTCGCGCCGCTCGCGCCGCCGCCGGCAAGCAGCGACAGGATGCCAGGCTGGCGGCCTGAAGGCTGCGATGCCGTTCGCCGTTGTTCTTCGCTGCCATCCCACACCGCGCCGATCGGCAGAGGAGTTCCGAATCCTCCGGGCTTGCCGCGCCTGCGCCACGTCGCGCGCTCGAATTGCAGCGCGGTTTTCGTGGCGTCTCCATACCGCAGGACGGCGATGGCGCGCTGCTGCGGCTCTGGCATCGCCGGCTCGAATACGACGTCGCGCAGCGTCGTTGCGGGCATGGCGCACACGAGATAATCGGCGCGCAGCTCGTGGCGTGTTCCGCGCCTCTCGAGCGTTGCGGTTATGCCGGCCGCAGCATGCCTGACTCGGAGCAGCGTGGTCTCGAGATGCATTCGCGATTGCAGCGGGCTGGCGAGCCGAGCAGGAAGGCGATCGTTGCCGCCGACGATGCGGAACATCTTTTCGCCGCCGGGGACTCCGTCCTCTGCGAACTGATCGGCGAGCGCGAGGAGCGACAGATCGCGAGGATCGGCGAGGAAAAATCCGCGCATGCCGACCGCCACGTCCCGCAGCCGTTTGGTTGCGCGAATGCGGTCGAGCCAATCAGCAACTGATTCAGGCGCAAGAGCGGCGGCGACGCCGCCATCCCAGCGTTGTTCGCTCAGGCAGAACGCCCGTGCCTCGGGCCGCAGGTGTTTCTGCAGCTCCGCCCATCCATGTTGCCCGGCCACGCGTTTACGCCCGCCGGATTCGCTGATCGAGGTGAAGCCGCCGGCCAGGATGCGCGCCATGCGCAGGCCGACGTCCTTGATCAAAGCGCAGATCTCGGTTTGGCTTTCGTCAATCAGGTCGCCGCCGGCTTCGGCGTGTTGGCCGAAGAGAAGCGGATCGCGGAAGGTGATCACGCGGCCGCCGACGCGAGCACGGGCATCGATGATGGTGACCGTCGCGCCTTTCTTGACGAGCTCGCGGGCCGCCGTCAGGCCGGCCAGCCCGGCCCCTGCGACGAGGACGGAGATACCGCGCATGGGCTGGCCGATCAGTCCGTGAAATACAGCCCGACAGTTGAACGATCGGTCATCGCCTGGCCCTCGAACTTCCAGGTTTTCTTGTAATAGATGCGCGCGATGAGCTGCGAGTTGGGCTCGATTCGAGCGGACGGCTTGATGGCAATCGGCTGTGGCGACTGGCGGGGAAACCATGTGCCGAGCGCGCGCGTGCTGCCGTCCGGCGCGCGCAACAGAATCGCCGCGCTGCGAACGATCGCCGGATTGCCGGGCAGCAGGTCCAGCTGGACGGCGTCGCGAGGCATCGTGACGGAGAGTGGGATCGTGAATTCCTGCGTCGATTCCAGATCGTTCGGCGCCATCTTGAACGGAGAGGGAAGCGCCGCCGTCAGGCTGGGTTTTCCGCCGCTCCATTCGTTCTTCAGGACGACAGGCGCCGGCGCCTTGGCGGGATCACCTTCTGGAGTACCCCCTGTAGCCCATTCGAGCACTACGTCGAGCTCCCGAGCGGGAATCTGACGGTGTGCGGCCTTGACGAAATCGCGCGAGTCCACTTTCGGCGTACCCGCTCCGTCAGCGACCTCCGGATACGGTGCGAGAAGCTCGGAGCGCAGCGACTCGGCCCAGGGAAACGCATCTTCGTATTTTAGGAGAGACATAGGGCCGACGCCGCCATCGACATGGCACCGGCCGCAGCGGCTCATGAAAATGGCGTGGACGTCGTCGTTGAAGGTGAACTTCGACGTCGCGCCTTTGTGTGCGTCGCTATCGACCGCAAGCGTCAAGATCACTGCCAGCGCGAACGCCGCCGCAGAGAAGCCTTTCATTGGCGGGTTGCGAGCAGTGAGTCGAGCTGTGCGATTGCCGCGCTGAAGCGTCGATAGGCGTCCTGGATTTTTTCACCGTCCCCGAGATCCCCGAAATTGTCGAGCTGATAGGCCGACAGGACGATCTGCTTGACGCTCGCTTCGACCGCGTCCTGATCGATCCCGGCGGCCCGCGCGTTCTGCGCCTGGATCTGGAGCGCCGTGTCTTTCGCCTGGAGCGCCGGCACGTATATCGCGCCGAACGTACCGGCCTTGATGAATGTCTCTACCTCATCGCGTTGACTCTTCAACGCCGCGAGCGACCCGCCGGACGATGGCTCCGCCTGCGCGGGTGCCGGCCGCGAATCGTTGCTGCTGGTAGTCGGCGCGGCGGTGCTGATGGACGGCGCCGGCGGGGCCGCGGGCACGTCGCGCGAATACGCGCTGAACGCAAAATCGAAGCGGCTCTCCTTGACGTCGGGGCTGAACGCAATTTTTGCCGTCATTTTCGCGGGCAGCGCCAGCGATTCGATGCGCGCTTCGAAGAAGGCGCCGTTAGGCGCGAGCACGAGCGGCACCGAGGCCAGCTCGCGTGTCGTGCCGGTCTTTGAATCGAAGGCCTCTTTGGTGACAACGCGGCCGCGAATCTTGCGCGCCTCGGAAATGTTCAGCGGCTTCGAGAAGTCGTCATAGACGTACACGCGAAACCGTCCGGCAGCGGGATATGTGCCTTCGAGATGGTGCCAGTTGTCGGGGGCCATGAAAAACAGCCCCCCGTGTTTGGGGTTGTGATCGCCGTGCGCTCGCGGCGTGTATCGCGGAACCATCGCCGAGCCGTCGGCGCATGTGCCCGCCTCCAGTTGAGAAATATTCCGCTGACCTGCGCACGTGAACGTCAGCGCTGCCGTCTTTTGCACCAGCTCGCGTGAGCAGATGCGGCACGTGCCCGGTTTCGACTGCTCGATCACGGCATGTACGGGACACGTGTACAGGAGGACCAGGCGAATTGCCTCGAGATCCATGCCGCAGATTCCGCACGTGCCTTTCTTCGGTTCGAGCACGTCAGGGTGCATCGGACAGGTCCAGGACACATCCGGCAGCTGGGCAGCAGGCGATGTCGCGAGCAGCAGCGTGATGAGAAGAAGTACGAAGGCGCGGGCGTTCATCGGGACTATCGCAAGTTTAGCAAAGGGTGGGGCTGCACGCACTTGGCCCGCGCCGAAGAGGGAGGCGCCGTGAGCACCGCGCCGCCGTCCGGACGCGCGGGATCGAACAGGTAGATGGAACCAGGAACGCCAGGGGAGCGGTATTCAACGAGCGGCGCATACGGCAGGTTGCCGATGGCGCTCGCGCGGAACCGCTCTTTGAAGTGCGGCACCTCCCATTGCTCGAGCAGCAGATACGGATGACGGCCTTGCGTATCGAGCCACTGCATGGCGCGGTCGAGCCAGGCGGGATCGAGCAGATCGAAGCGGACGATCGTCCGCCCTGCGTAATAGCGCACCGGCCCGCCATTCTGTCCGGTGATGATCACCGCGGACGGGTCGGTTGCTTCCTCGACGATTTTCGCGATGCTCGCATACCGGTGGTCCCCTTCACCCGACGGAAATGCGCCGTGTCCGGCCGCATACCGCAATCCATGTACGCCGACGCCGGCAAGGATGGCGAACGCAACAGCGCGAAACGCGCGATGGGGCAAATCCGCAAGTCTGAGAAGAACAGCCGCGGTCCCCACACACAACGCGGGCCACGAAGGAAGTAGAAACCGCAGGAACCACCAGGCGTCGTATGGCGTGTAGATGAGGTAGAGAACCCAAACCGTGGCAGCCGAAGTGCCGAGCAGCAGGGCGGCACGCTGTCGCTCTCGCGTACGCCACATCGCGCGTATTGGAAACAGCACGGCGATGCCGCCAAGCGCAAAGAGCGCTGTTTGACTCTCGATCAGCCAGCCGCCGTATCGCGCAACGTTTGGGGAGATATTCGACGTCGAAAAGAGAGAAGAGAGCGATCCATATCCCGATGAGAGAGGTGAGCCGTAGAGGGTGTTATTCAACCAGGCAATGAAGAGACATCCGGGAACAATGCCCATCACCATTGCAGCCGGAGACCTGAAGCGCCGCGCGCCAGATGTCTCTGGTTTCTCTCGCACCTCTCCGCTCTCTGCTCTCTGCTCTGACCAGAATCTCCACAACACCAGTACCGCCGCGAGCGGCGAAAGGTTCGGCCGCACCAATATCGCCGCTGACGCAAAAGCGCCGGCCGCCCACGCAGAGCGCGTGGAGTTCCCCAGAGTGGCACAAAGCGCGGCGGCCCATAGAGCCGCTGCCGGCACGTCGCTCATCGGCGAGACGAGCATCGCAAGGACGGCTGGACTCGTGGCCGTGAGCCACGCCGCCGAGACGCCGAGCGCGTCCGAGCCAATCCGGCGGCCGATCAGAAACGTGAACCACACGAGCATCGCGCCGCTCAGCGGAGTGACCAGGAACATCGCGCTATGGCCCGCAAGCGCCTTCGCCGCGGCCATCAGCAGAGGAAGGCCCGGAGCGGTCACCGGCACGATCTCGGGTGTGGAGACCGCGGGAACAAAGCCGTGCGGCGAAAATGTCCACACCGGCTCCGGCCAGGGTGCGCTGCCGGCGAGTGGAACAGGAACGGACAGATTGCGATGGACCCATAGATCGGCTTGCGACACGTATGCGTACGAATCCGCGCCACCTGCCGTCCACGAATTACGTGCCACGCCGGCCGCCGCGGGTGCGAGAGACAGGACCACGACAAACGGGACGGTGAGTCGCCGCCACTGCCACCGGCCGCCGGTGATCACAAAGATGACGCTCGCCGCGAGTGCAACACCGAGCGGGCGCAGCGGATCGTGGGACTGAACGGAGAGCCCGGCGAGTGTGATGGAGAACCCTCCGACCACCCACACTGCGAGCGCCCAAAGGGCTCCGAAAACGGCGATTACGGCTACAATGACGTGAAACATCAAGTTGACAGTTCTGACGGGCGAATTGTACGTTTGCCCCTCCTGCGACACAATTTGGAGGCCGTTCGATGGGAATGATTGAGGACCGCTGGCGGTTCAGCCCCAGCCGGCGCAAAGCCCTTGCGAGCTTCGCCGCTGTCTTCGCCGCATCGCCGCTGCTCAAGGCGCAGATCGATCCGCACAGCCTGCTTGGCCACAAGCGCACACCGCGGCTCGAAGAACTCGTCGATGCGTTCGACTTCGAAGCTCTCTGTTACCGAAACATGACGCTCGAGCCGTACGATTACATGGCCCACGGCGACGGCAGCGAGTGGAATCTGCGCCGGAATCGTCAGGTCTTCGACTGGGTGGACATCGTCCAGGGAAAGCCCGCCGATCCGAATGCGGTCGATATGTCTTCGACCATCCTCGGCGTGCCGATGAAGTTCCCGATCTTCACGGCGCCCAGCTCGGGTCAGGGCGCTCTGCATCCCGATGGTGAAATCGGCATGTATCGGGGCGCCACCGCGGCAAACGCGCTCGCGGCGTTTGCGAGCGGCACGACCGTGCCGCACCAGAAGATCGCGCCCGCGGCCAGCGGCCCTCGCTGGCAGCAGTTTTATCCGATTCCGGATCTGGGCGGCTCGGCCAAGCAACTCCAGATGTTTCAGGATCTGGGCGCCAAAGCCATCATCATCACCGTCGACCAGCAGGCGTCGGTGTACGAACGCGACCTGCACGATCGCCATCTCGGCGGCGTGGTGCAGACCGGCGGAGGCGGTCGGGGAGGCGGCGGCAACGCGGCAGCGGCAGCAGCGGCAGCGGCGCTTGCGTCGGGTGCGCCGATTCCGACCCTGGGCACCGGCGAACCCGGCATCGGGAAGTTTTCGCAGTTCACGAAATATCGCGTATCCAACCGGCGGCTCTGGTACAGCTGGGACTACATCGACGAAGTTCGCAAGGTCATCAAGGTGCCTGTGATCCTCAAGGGGATCGTGACCGCCGAAGACGCAGAGACCTGCGTCAAGGAAGGGGTCGACGGCATCATCGTGTCGAATCACGGCGGGCGGTCGATGGACTACGGGCCGTCCACGCTCGAAGTGCTCCCTGAGATCGCCGCTGTCGTGAACGGGAAGTTCCCGGTCATGATCGACAGCGGATTCCGCCGTGGAAGCGACGTCTTCAAAGCGCTCGCCCTTGGAGCCGACGCGGTGGCGCTGGGCCGGGCGACACGCTGGGGCCTCGGCGCCTACGGCGCCCAGGGCGTGCAGCGGCTGCTCGAGGTAATTCAGGCAGAGCTCGTGCACGCTGCGGCATACGCCGGCCGCGCGACGCTGAAGTCGATCGATAAGACGGCAGTGAAGGTCAATTTCACCTAGCCAGTGGCCAGTGAACAGCCGGTAGCCGGTAGCCAGTAGCCGATAGTCCTGAGGCCATTAGCTTCGGAGCCCGTAGTTGGTGGTCGGGAGTGGTAGACGCACTAAGCAGAACGTCGCCGCAAGCATCGTCGAGCGACCAAAGGTCGCGAGACACAGGTCGCGGGGGTGGGGCCCCGCGACAACTAATTAAGAGGACATGATGAGCGACAACAAATTCAGCAGACGCGAGGCACTTGGAAGCGTCGGCGCCATCGTTGCGGGCACGGTTGCGGGATCCACGCTGGGCGGGGAGTCACCGGCTGCCCAGCAGCGCGAGCGGGCGCCGTGGGAACCGCCGGTACCCCTTCGACTGACGCCGCGTGAAGAGCTCGTCAATGTTCTCGAATACGAGGAGGAGGCGAAGAAGAAGCTTCCACCCGCGACCTTCGCCTTGATCGCCGGCGGCGATCGCGCGCTTTTCGATCGCGTTACGCTGCGGCCGCGCATGAACATCCCGACCACGGAGATGGATCTCACTGTGAACCTGTTCGGCGAGGATCACTTCACGCCGATCATCGTCGCGCCGATCGCCGAGCAGAAGCGGTTTCACCCCGACGCCGAGCTGGCGACCGCAAAGGGGGCCGCGGCGGGTCAGGCGCTGATGATCGTGAGCAGCCGCTCCAGCGTGCCGCTTGCCGAGATCGCGGCGATTGCGAAGCCCTCCTTCTGGTATCAGGTTTATGCCTCCGACTCCGCCGCCAAGAGCCAGGTGCAGGATGCGGTAAAAGCCGGCGCGAAGGCGATCGTGATCACCGTCGGCGCGTCGCATGCCGCCAACGGCAACCGCGTCGCGACGCCGGCGTCGATCAACTGGTCGGCGGTTGACTCCATCAAACAGGGTGTCAACATTCCTGTCATCGTCAAGGGCATCACGACCCCCGCGGAGGCAACCACGGCGCTGCAGCACAACGTGCAGGGCCTCATCGCGTCGAATTTCGGCGGGCTGCTCAACAACAAGGACGCGATGATCCTCGCGCTACCGAACATCATCGATGCCGTCGGAGGGAAGGTGCCGGTGCTCACCGATGGTTCGTTCCGCCGCGGGACGGATACGTTCAAGGCGCTCGCGTTCGGCGCCAAGGGCGTGTTGATCGGCCGGCCCGTAATGTGGGGGCTTTCCGCGTATGGCGATGCCGGCGTGCAGGGCGTCATCGAGATGGCCCAGACGGAGCTCGCGCGTTACATGGGCATGTGCGGCAAGGTGAACCTCAAGGCGCTCGACCGCACGGCGGTCAAGGTGCACGGACCGATGCCGACAAAGACCACGACGAACAACTAAAAGGGGTAAGGGGCAAGGGGTGAGGGGCAAGGGGCAATTACCCTTCGCCCTTTACCCCTTACCCCTTTCAAGTTTCCTAGGGAGCACTTCAGTGGGAAACACAGATCAGAAGTGGCGGGCATCGGTCTCGCGGCGTAAGGCGCTTGCCGGCATGGCCGGCATGCTCGCGGGCTCCCCGTTATTGCACGCGCAGCTCGATCCCCGCCCGTTCACCCAGCACAGGCGCGTCCCGGGACTGAACGAGATGTTCACCGCGTTCGACTTCGAGCCGGTGATGTTTGCGAACGTCCCCCAGGCGGTCTACGACTACACGGCGCATGGCGACGGCGGCGAATGGAACCTGCGCCGCAACCGTCAGGCCTTCGACTGGGTCGACATCATCCCTGGCAAAGCCGTCGATCCGGCATCGGTCGATTTGTCGTCACAGCTGATCAACCTGAAGTTGAAGTTTCCCGTCATGATCGCGCCCACGGCAACGCAAACGGCACTCCATCCCGACGGGGAAGCCGGCATGTACCGGGCGGCGGCGATGTCGTCCGACACGCCAATGTGCCTCAGCAATAATTCGAGCCAGTCGATCGAGGAAGTGGCGAAAGGTGCGAAGGGCCAGCTCTGGTGGCAGTTCTATCCGCGCCAGGACATGGGCGCCAGCCAGGAGCTGCTCGAGCGCGCGCAAGGTGCGGGTTACACCGCGATCGTCGTCACGGTAGATCAGCAGGCGTCGTACTACGAGCGCAGCCAGCACATCCGCAACCTCGGCGGCCGCACCGGTGGGGCGGGACGCGGTGGGCGTGCCGGCGGAGCGGCGCGCGCAGGTGGCGCCGGCCGGGCGAACGATCCCGAAGCTGTGGGCAGCGCGCTCATCGGCCGCGGTGCGGGTCCGGCTGGATCATCCGTCCGACGAGGCGCCGCGGCGTATCGCGTCGGTACCGGACGTCTCTGGTACACCTGGCAATACCTCGACGACATCCGCAAGTTCATCAAGGTGCCGATCATCGTCAAAGGCATCGTGACGGCCGAAGATGCGAAGCTCTGCGTGGAAAGGGGCTGCGACGGCATCGTCGTGTCGAATCATGGCGGGCGGTCGATGGACTACGGCCCCTCGACACTGGAAGTGCTGCCCGAGATCGTCGCCGCGGTAAATGGGAAGATCCCTGTCATGATCGACAGCGGGTTCAGGCGCGGCAGCGACATCCTCAAGGCCTTGGCTCTGGGTGCCGACGCTGTCTGGCTGGGCCGCGCGGCGCGATGGGCGCTCGGCGCCTTCGGTCCGGTCGGCGTGCAAAAGCTGCTCACCGAGATCATCTACAAGGAACTGGTAGACGCTGCCGCCGCCACCGGGCGGACGACGCTCGCTTCGATCGATTCGAGCATCGTCAAGCAGAACTGGCCTTAGGCTAGCCGGTAGCCAGTAGCTGGTAGCCAATAGTCCTGAGGCTTGTCGCTCGGAGCCCGTAGCCGATAGCCTTCCCCATGGCCGATTCACCAGACGCCCAACTTGTCCGCGCCATCGGCTATCGCGAACTGACGGCGAGCATCGTCAACGTCACCATCGCTTCGTCGATTTTCATCATGCCGGCCTCGGTGGCCGCGGGTCTCGGCGCCGCCGCGCCGATCGCCTATCTCGTATGCGCCACGCTCATGGCGCTGATCGCGCTGTGTTTCGCGGCAGCGGGAAGCCGCGTGTCGCTCACCGGCGGACTTTACGCGTACATCGAAGTTGCTTTCGGCGGGTACGCGGCGTTCATCGGGGGATTTTTGTACTGGGCGACGGCATGTTTGTCCGTCGCTTCGGTTGCGACGGCGTTTGCAGGTTCGGTCGGCGTGTTGTGGCCGCCGCTGGGCGCGGGGATACCGCGGGCGGTCGTGCTCGTCGTGCTGTTCGCCGCTCTCGCGCTCGTCAATATCCGTGGCATCAAACCTGGAATCAGGCTCATCGAAGGGATCACGGCGGCGAAGCTCATCCCGCTGCTTGTGCTCGTTGGCGCGGGCGTGTGGCGGTTGAACCCCGAGTTCCTGGCGGCGCCGATGCCCAGCGTTTCTCAAGTCGGGCAGGTTTCGATCGTGCTGTTGTTCGCGTTCGTGGGCGTGGAAGTTGCGCTGACGCCGTCTGGAGAAATCAGAGATCCGAATCGCACGGTGCCGCGCGCTATCCTCACGGCTCTTGCCGTCGCCACGCTCGTCTACCTCGCCGTCCAAGTCGTGGCGCAGGGGATCCTCGGTCCGGTGCTTCCGACATTCACGGAGGCGCCGCTGGCGGAGACGGCCCGGCGAGTGCTCGGCGAGAGCGGGCGGATGTTCCTGCTCATTGGCGGCACCGTGTCGATCTTCGGCTACGTGGCGGGCGACATGCTTGGCACGCCGCGCGCGCTGCTTGCTCTCGCTCGCGACGGCGTGCTTCCACGCGCGCTCGCAACGGTGCATCCGACATACCGTACACCGTCGTTTGCGATCGCGGTCTACGCGGTGATCGTCGCGCTGCTGGCGATTTCGAGCAGCTTCGAGCGGCTTGTCGTGATGGCCAACGTATCGGCGCTGATGCTGTACTTGTTGTGTGTGGTGGCGTCCTACGAGTTGCAGCGGCGAGACGTGAGGATGTCAGGCGAACCGTTTACGCTTCCAGGTGGCGCCGTCATCCAGGTACTCGCCTCAGCAGGAATCCTCTGGCTCCTGATGCAGGCGACCAGCGCCGAGTGGAAGGTCCTCGGCCTCGTCGTAGCTGCTGCGAGCGTGTATTACCTCTTTAAACTGCCGTCTCTGCGGAAGGCTTCCGCCGTCGCGGCTTCGCCGGCGCCCGTGTCGCGGAAGGCGCGGCAACGGTGACCTCAGACGGTCCCTTCAGCTCGCGCTCGGCTTCGAGCCAGTCGTCGAGATCGGCGCCGTCGGTGCCGCCGCGATTCTGGTAGATTTCGTACGCGCGCTTGGCCACTGCGTCGGGACTGTTGAGCTCTTCTCCGTTTGATCCGTTCGATCCGTTCGTCTTCTTCGTTCTTGCCATTCCAGATCCTCCGTCAATCTGAATATAAACAGCCGCAGGTCCGCGATCAAGATCGCATTTCGCTGCTCGTTCCTCCGGCCGCAGGGATGTATGCCTTCAAAACGTAATCGGCGACCATGCGCTCTGCGCTGAAGCGCCAGCCGAGCGTTCGTATGGCCCGCTTCATCCGCGCGATCCATCGACGGGGCAGCCCGTCGCTGTCGCGATCGTAATAAAGCGGAACCACTTCATCGCGCAGCACCGCCAGCAGCGCCTCAGCGTCGCGGGCGTCATGGATCTCCGTGCGGCTGTTTGTATGGCCCCGGCCAATCGCAAAGCCATTGTGGCCGTCGTAGGCCTCCGCCCACCAGCCGTCGAGTATCGACAGGTTCAGGCCGCCGTTCAGCACGACCTTCTGGCCGCTCGTCCCCGATGCTTCCAGCGGCCGGCGCGGCGTGTTGAGCCACACGTCCACGCCCTGCACGAGATAGCGTCCGACGCTGATGTCGTAGTCTTCGACGAACAGAATTTTTCCGCCACGCGCGGATCGCGGAGAAGCCGGAAGATTTCCTGGAGGATCTCCTTGCCGGGCGTATCTCGCGGGTGCGCCTTTCCGGCAAAGACGAACTGGATCGGCACCTTCGCGTCGCTGATCAGCGCGATGAAGCTCTCGAGATCGCGAAGTACCAGGTTCGCCCGCTTGTAGGTCGCGAACCGGCGCGCAAATCCGATGGTCAACGCGTCGAGGCTGAGCGAATGCCTGACCTGGTCGACGAACTCGGGCGGCTCGCCGCGTTCGCGCGCGCACCGCGAGGCGCGGAGCCGGGCGGCCTCGATCATGTGGGTCTTGAGCGTCTGCCGCGTCTCCCACAACTCGCCGTCTTCGATGTTTTCGATGCCGTCCCAGCAGCCGGGCTCGGACAAGCGGTCGGTCCAGTCGGGCCCGAGATGACGGTCGTACAGCTGATGCATCTGCTGCGCGAGCCACGTGCGCACGTGAATGCCGTTGGTGATGTGGCCGATCGGCACTTGCTCCTCGGAACGTCCCGGATACAGCGACGTCCACATGGCGCGCGACACCTGTCCGTGAAGCGACGACACCGCGTTTGCGCGTCGCGAAAGTTTCAGTGCCAGAACCGTCATGCAGAACTGCTCATGTGGATCGGCCGGATTCGTGCGGCCAAGTGCCAGCAGTTCGTCGGGACGCATTCCCATGCCCGCGCGCAACGGCCCGAGGTGCTCTTCGACGAGGTCGGGGGCGAAACGATCGTGGCCAGCCGGAACGGGGGTGTGCGTCGTGAACACGACCTGAGTGGAGATCCGGCGGAGAGCTTCTGCGGCGTCCACTCCCTCGATCGTCATGCACTGCGACGCCAGCTCTATCGCTGCAAATGCGCTGTGGCCTTCATTCAGATGGAGAACGCCTGGAGCAATGCCCATCGCGGTGAGTGCGCGCATCCCGCCCACCCCAAGCAGCAGCTCCTGGCGGATGCGCACGCGGTCGTCGCCGCCATACAATCGCGATGTCAGCGAGCGGTCTTCCGGTTGATTGCCCTCGACGTTGGAGTCGAGGAGCAGAAGAATGTTGCGGCCCACCGAGAGCTTCCACACCCGTGCCGCCAGCGATCCGTTGAGCGTATCGATACGAACCATCACCGGACGGCCCGCCGTGTCTTTCGCCGGCTCGATTGGCAGGAGCGAGCTGTCGAGGTCGCGGTAATGTTCCTGCTGGCAGCCGTTCAGGTCGAAGCGCTGTGTGAAATATCCCTGGTCGTAATAGAGGCCGACGCCGATCAGCGGAATGCCGAGATCGGATGCCGCCTTGATGTGGTCGCCGGCAAGTATGCCGAGGCCTCCCGAATAAATGGGCACGGACTCGTGCAGGCCGAATTCGGCCGAGAAATAGGCGACCGGCCGGGCCCAGAGCACGCCGGCGTGTGCCGCTCCCCACGTGCGCGTCGAGGTCAGGTGCTCCTGCATGCGGCGATAGGCGTAATTGATGCGGCTGTGGAGCACCAGCGCGGACGCCCGTTCTTCGAGCAGTGTCGCGGGAATCTGCTCCAGAAGCGCGATCGGGTTGTGGTCGAGCTCGCGCCACAACGTCGGATCGAGGGCGCGGAACAGGCTGGTCGTGTCGTGGTCCCAGCTCCACCACAGATTCCGCGCCAGCAGCTGGAGCCGGTTGTGGGCGGGTGTGACGAACTGCCCGAAGGTGCGCGCCTGGCTCACGATCGACGCCAGCTGGGCTCCCGCCATGTTCAGCATGCTGACTGCGTCTGGCGTAAACGCCCGCGGCTCGATTGTCTGTACGACCAGCACGCCCTGGAGCAAGCCGCGATCGATGAGCGGCACGCCGAGAAACGAGTGATACGGATCCTCTCCGGCCTCGCTGAAATATTTGAACCGCGGGTGCCGCGTTGCGTCTTCGACGACCTGCGGTCGAAGCTGCTCGCCGACCAGCCCGGCCAGCCCTTCGGACAGCCGCATGCGCACCCGTCCCACACTATCGGGATGCAATCCGACGGTCGCCGCGAGCACCAGCGTCGACCGATCGGGCTCCAGGAGGTAGACAGAGCACACATCGGTCGCAAACGTGCGTTGGATCAGCCGGACGATGTTGCCGAGCGTCTCCTTGGCGCTGCCGCTGTTCGATACGAGGTGGCTGATTTCTTCGAGAGTCCAGAGAAGGGAGTTGGGTTGTGAGGACACGCGCTGCGGCGAAGCAAGAAGCGTGCTTTGCGGAATTGCTGACCTTTTTGCACAATGCCGTACGCGAGTTCTACAATATTGTGGGCTTTATAAGGCAGATCGGACATTTATGTTCATACTGCTCTGAGCGGCTCCGTCCTGCCGTACCATGCGGAGCGTGACGGGCGATCCGACAAACGACGTGGTGACTGGCGACAGGCACGTGGGCGTCGCGGCCGCGGCCGGTAGCGGACCGGCCGTGCTGGTCACGGTGTCGCTGCCCGATTCCCCGATCCGCCCCGAGCGCGAGCTGCCGATGAACACCTCGTCGGATCCCGCCGAACCCCAGGCGCTTGATTACGCGCAAGAGCAGCAGCAACAACAGCAGCAGCAATAGGGGCACGGCTCGAGAGCGACAAGAGGCCAGGAGGTCAGGAGAGGTTGATACTGTTAACAGGAGAACGAAAGAACGGGAAATAGGCAACGCGGAGACGCGACGACGCGACGGGGCGAACTCACGAACCACGCGAACCCACGGACCCACGAACCTACAAAGAAGGAAGTCTTGAGCCTCGAAGGCACGCAATCGTCGCGGCCAATGTGGTCGACGCGTAACTCCCCGTGCTGAACAGGAAAATGTTTAGTCCTCCTATTCTCCCGTTCTCCTGTTGAATTTTGATTCTGCGCAGTGGGACGTCGGGGTCGGGTGGTTGACGCGTCACTCCGAGTCTCCGTGGCCCGTGTCTCCGTGATGAGACAGGAAAAATGTAGGTCTCGGGGGTGGGAAGTTGCGTGCCGGTCAGGGTTTCAGAATCTTGAGACCAGTGGGGGTGGGTGGGACCGCCGCCGGGGCCGTGATGCGGACGATGCTGCCTGAGTGATTGACTACATAGATCTCCCCATCCGCATCAACCCCAAATGAGCTGATGTTGCCGAGCACCGGAAGGCCGCCGAGTTCCGCGGTGTGCTCGCGGCGATCAGACGCCGCGCCGCCCGATCCGGACGGTGTGATGGCGATCGACCAGACGCGGCCCGACACGTAGTCGGCAAAAAAATATCGTCCGCGATAAGCAGCGCCGAGCCGAGCCCCGCGATAGACGAATCCGCCGGTCACCGATCCGCCTTCGTCGCGGCCGTATTCGAGTACAGGCCCGGTGGCGGGCTCGTACGCGAGCGGCCTCGACGTCACGTTCGACCGCGTGCCTTCGAAATTGCGCCAACCGTAGTTGCGGCCGCCGGCGCCTCGCGGCTCGTAATCGATCTCCTCCCTGGCATTCTGACCGACATCGCCGATCACGAGCGCGCCGGTGCCGCCTCGCGCCGGATCGTCGAAGGCGTATCGCCACGGATTGCGCAGGCCGAACGCCCAGATTTCGTCGAGGGTGGCATTCGTACCGAGAAACGGATTGTCCGGCGGAATTCTGTAACCGGTGGTGTCGCCATCCGGCACGCTCACGTCTATGCGCAGCATCTTCCCGAGGAGATCGGACGGGTTCTGCGCTCGATGATCGGGATCGTTGCCGGAGCCGCCGTCGCCCAGCCCGATGTAGAGGTATCCATCGGGACCAAAGGCCAGGTGGCCGCCGTTGTGATTCGAGAACGGCTGGACGATGAATCGCCGCGTGCCGCCGAGCAGTAGATCGAATCGTGACGCGGCATTGGCCACGAGCGGGTTGTCGGAGCGCGTGAATCGCGCGACAACGGTGTCGCCGGACTGGTTGGTGAAATTGACGAAGAAGCGGCCGCTGGTTTGATAGTCGGGCGCAAACGCCAGGCCGAGCAGCCCGCGCTCGCCGCAGCACGAGATGCTGCCGCTGAGGTTGAGAAAATCAGGAGCCTGAATCACCCCGTCGCGAACGGCGCGTATACGCCCGGCCTGCTGCACCACGAATTGAACCGTGCGGTCCGTGGGGTCCTGCACGAACGCGACCGGCGCTTGAAATCCGCTGGCGTAAACCTGACCCTGCAGTTGTGCGTATGCCGGCCTCCAGACCAGCATTCCCAGAATTGCAATCGCCGGCCATCTCATGAGCGCTATCGTAGCGCACGTGGGCTATCATCGGAGTGATGGTGCGCCGGCTCATCTTCGCTGTCGTCGTCTGCACGTGCCTCGCAGCGTGCGACAACACCAGCGATCCCGAAGTCCCTGGCCCTGGCAACCCGTCAGGCGAGATCCAGGTGGCTCTTGGAGATCGCCTGGGGTGGACCCAGGTGGCGCCTGACGCAGGGGATCTCACCATACTGCAATTTGCGCTCTACGTAGATGGCACGCGGATGGCCCTCGGGAGTGCAACCTGCGGGCGTGCCGGCGCGGACTTCGAATGCAGCGCTCTTCTCCCTCCGTTGAGCCCTGGCTCGCACACGCTGGAGCTCGCGTCGTTTGTGATGGATGGCTCGGCGATCGCCGAAAGCCCGCGCTCGCCGCCGCTCCGCGTCGTTGCCGTCGCGGCAAGGAGTGCCGCTTCGACGAGCACCTCGCTGTCGGTCGTCACCGCCGAACAATCGCAGCTGACTCTCTCGCTCGTCACCGATCAGCTGCGTCTGCCGTCGGATCTCGTCTTTCCGCCCGACGGGTCGATTCTGATCGCGGAGCGCGGCGGGACCGTGCGGGCCGTCAGAGATGGACGTCTCGCCGTGGGGGCGGCACTGGATGTCTCAGCGGACGTTCAACTGCCTGCTGGTGGTCTGCTGGCGTTGGCGATCGATCCGAAGTTCGACGAAAGCGGGTTGCTGTACGCGCTTTATGCGGCGTCTGGTCCGCGTGATGGCAACGAGTTCATCGTCGCGCGCTTCCGTCAAGTGGGCGACACGTTCGGGGAACGCGCCGTATTGCTCGATCGCACGCCGGCATCGCCAGATGGCGCAAGCGGCGCACTGCGGATTGGCCCTGATGGGAAAATCTACGTGGCGCTCGACAGCTCGTCGGACATGCAGCTCGCGGGCAGCTTTGCCGCATACAACGGCAAAGTCCTGCGTCTCAATCTCGATGCCACCACGCCCGATGATCAGCCCGACCATACGCCGATCCTTTCGTTCGATCATCCACAACCGAACGCGCTCGACTGGCAGCCGGCAACCGGCACGATGTGGGTCGTAGACCGGCTGGGATCCGACGCCGGCCGGCTGAGCGCGGTGTCGAACGACGCGAAACGAAATCGCGCGGGGTTGCGGACCGCATATGCCCTGCCCGCAGGCACAGGCGCGACAGCGGCGACCTTCTATCGCGGCGACCTCCTGCCGATCTTCAAGGGCAATCTCTTCGTTGCCGCCGAGGCAGGGCGCGAGCTCATGCGCATGCGGTTCGATGCCACCGACCCGTCGAAAATCGTGTCGGTCGAACGGCTCCTGAAAGATCAGATCGGCCCGGTACGAGTGGTGTCGGAAGGCAGAGACGGCGCACTGTACGTCGCTACAGACACGTCACTGTACCGGCTCGCTCCGTAACCACGATGGCGCGATGAGCGCGATGGAAGACTCGAGTGTACGTAGTGTCCGGCTTTAGCCGGACGCGTCGATGACGCGATGTGGGCGCCGTGTTGATTCGTGACGAACGACCGCAGGACGCAGACGGCATTCATCGGATCCACGTTGAGGCGTTTGGTGGTGATGTTGAAGCCCGTCTGGTAGACCTGCTTCGTGCGGCTGGCAGATCTGTCGTCTCGCTGGTGGCCCAGGATCCTCAGAATCCTGATAGTTTGGCCGGCCATATCCTGTTCTCACCAGTAACGATAGATGGCGTTCCTCCAGGGTTTCGAGCGTTGGGTCTCGCTCCAGTCGGCGTCATGAGTGATTGTCAGCGCCAAGGGATCGGGTCGCGCCTCGTCCGCGAGGGTCTGGAACGGTGCACGCGGGACGGATACGACGCCGTCGTTGTTTTGGGCGATCCCAAGTACTATTCGCGCTTCGGATTTGAACGCGCCAGCCGATTTGGACTCGCAAACGAGTATGGAGTCGACGAAGAGTTCATGGTGCTGGGGCTGCGGGAAGGTGCGTTGAAGTGTAGCGGCGGAACGGTACGATACGCACCAGAGTTCAGTTCGGTGACTCCGTAATCTACCAATCTACCAATCACGAACTCTCGGCTCAGGCCGTTTATCTCACAGCGTCGGGAATTTCCGGAGATTCTCGGAGCCACTGACCGTGCCGAGGCAGTAGGTGCCCGTGTAATCCACCTGCATCGTGTCGTTTGCCGCCCGGGTGCCGGTGCCGTTCAAAGTGAACTGGCAGGGAACTCCCAGGGCGGTCAGGGTACCGTTCGCGACAAGGTTGATCTTGTCGGCGCTCGCCAGCGTGCCGGTCAGATTGGCCGAGACGGCAACGCCGCTTGCGCAGCTGGCGGTCACGTTGCCGGAAACCGAAGTGTCGGTCTGCGTCGTGATCATCCACTTCACGTCCGAGCAGGTGCCGAGAGGAAGCCCCGCGATTGACGACGATCCCCAGGCGCCCGCAAATGCGGATAGCGCGGAAGACGACGACCCGGCGTTCGAACCGCCGGTCGACGGTGAGCCCGTGTTGGCGCCGACACCGGATGGCCCCAGCTTCGTCGCGCTCTCGAACGAACAGCCAGTCGCGAGGATCGACCCGAGCATGAGTGCCGCAATGGAAATAAACGTGCTATTCATCCTGTCCTTACAGTTCTTTATCGGCGTTGCACAATCCTGACTGCACAAGATGGCACGCACGATGGAATTATCGTGGTTTTCGACGATTGCCGGGGGGAATCGCAGGATAGAGGCCAAAACGGTGTTTAGGCAAGAGGATTTAGTACAATCGCTTAAATGAGGCGACTGCGTTCCCTTCGCTACCTGACTGTTCCGGCACTCATCTTTACCTTCATCGGCGCCACAGCATGCGGCAGCCGCCGTGCAGACGAGGGCGCAGCGTATAAGGACGCCATCCCGCCACCAGCCGAACCACTGACTCGAACCCTTCCTACAGTCGGCCGATATGGTGGGCGCTTCATCATGGCGCAGACAAACGGCCCGAAAACATTCAACGGCATGATGGCGACAGAGACATCGTCGTCTGACATCACGGTTCTGACCGACGGGTCCCTGGTGCGGTATGACCTCGGTACTCAGCGATTCGAGCCGGAACTGGCGAAATCCTGGGAGACGGCCCCGGACGGCGTGACGTGGACGTTCCATCTGCGAAAGGGCGCCGCATTTTCCGATGGACACCCGATTACGGCCGAGGATGTCTTGTTCAGCTTTCAGGTGGCGTATGACAAGAACGTCCACCCGTCGATTCAGGATCTGCTCAAGATCGATGGGCAGGAATTCAAGGTTTCGGCGCCTGACGCGCACACCATCGTCATCAACACTCTGAGGCCCAACTCCGCCCTCCTCGACGCGCTGTGTCAGGGCGGCCTTACGGTCGTTCCAAAGCACATCCTTGAAAAGTCATTCAAGGATGGGACGTTTGCCGCTGCCTACAACGTTGGTACTGCGCCGAACCAACTCGTATTCGGCGGTGCGTGGCGCGTCGCCCAATATGTCCCCGGTGAAAAGACGGTGCTCAGCCGAAATCCCTACTACTACGGATTCGACCAGCAGCAGCAGCGCCTGCCCTATCTTGATGAGGTCGTTTTCCTCCTCGTGCCGGACCAGGACGCCGCTGACCTCAAGTTCCGGTCGGGCGGGCTCGATGCGGTGAACGACGTCAAGCCCGAGAATTACCGGTGGTATGAAGAGCATCAGAAGGAAGGCAACTTTACTCTTCACGACCTCGGCCCTGCGCAAAACACGAATTTTTTCTGGTTCAACCTGAACAAGGTCCAGCCTCCGCTTCCGGGTGAACAGTTGCCAGCCGGCAAGCGTGTCGGCGATCCGTACGTGGATCCGGTCAAATATTCGTGGTTCAGCAACCCGGCGTTCCGGCGCGCTGTTTCGATGGGCATCGATCGCGACGCGATGATTCCCAGTATTTTCTTCGGGTATGGTGAAAAAAGCTGGTCGCTCGCCGGCCGCGGCAACGCCGAATGGCACGTTCCGGACCTGGTGCGCAGCGACTACAACCCGGACGAGGCGAAGCGCCTGCTCGCATCGATTGGCTTCAAAGATTCCGATCGCGACGGAGTCATCGAAGATTCAAAAGGCAATCAGGTCACGTTCAATCTGAGCACGAACTCGAGCAACGTCATTCGAGTGGCGATGATGAACTTCATCAGGGACGATCTGGCGAAGATCGGGATTCGCGTCACGCTTACTCCCGTTGACTTCAACACCCTGATTACCAACTCGCGGTCCGACTTCCGCTACGACGCCATTTTGCTGGGACTGCAAGGCGGTGTGCCACCAACCCCGGGAAACAGCCAGAACGTTCTGCGCTCGGCAGGAGAAACACATTTCTGGTATCCGCGGCAGCAAACGCCGGCGACCAAGGAAGAGGCCCGTATTGACGCGCTGCTCGATGTCATTCTGTCGAATCTGGATGTCGCCGCCCAGAAAGCGGCGTACAAAGAAGTCCAGACCATCATGAACGAGCAGAACTGGTTCGTCTGGCTGCCGATTCTCAAGGTCAAGCTGCCGGTGAGCAATCGCTTCGGAAACATCCAGCCGAGCATCATGTCTCACCGAATCTTATGGAATATCGAACGGGTCTACGTGAAATCACGGGACAGCTAGGCCGACGTCGATGGCCATTCACGTTTCCCAACGCCGGCTCATCTCTGCGCTCGGAGCGATACTCCTAGCTGTGTCCGCCTGCGGCGGACGCAGGACCGAGCAGGCGGCGTACCGCGATGACATTCCGCCGCCAGCGGAACCGCTCATCAGGCAAGTGGCGACGGTCGGTCGTCATGGCGGACGTTTCGTTCTTGCCGAGACCAACGATCCCAAGACGTTCAACGCGATGATGGCGACCGACACGGCGTCGACCGACATCACCGATCGTTTGTTTGGATTTCTGGTGAACTACGACAACGCCACGCAGCAGTACGGCCCTGGCCTGGCGAAGTCCTGGGAGGTGGCGCCGGACGGAGTGACCTGGACCTTTCACCTGCGCCGCGGCGCCGCTTTCTCTGACGGCCATCCGATCACCTCCGAGGATGTCCTGTTTTCGTTCGAGGTGGTGTACGACAAGGCGCTGCATCCAGTGATGCAGGAAATGCTTCAAGTGCAGGGACGCGACTTCACCGTCACGGCACCCGATGCCCATACGATCGTCATCAACACCGGCAAGCCGCACGCCGGGTTGCTCGACGCGCTTTGTCAGGGCAATCTGGCCATCATGCCGAAACACGTGCTGCAGGATGCGTTCAAAAACGGCACCTTCGCGTCTGCCTACAACATCAGCACTCCGCCGGAGAAGCTCGTGACGAGCGGGGCGTGGCGCCTGGGTCAATACGTCGCGAACGAAAAGACCGTCATCGTCAGAAATCCGCACTACTACGGCTTCGATCAGAACAACCAGCGGCTTCCGTACCTCGACGAGCTCGTGTTCCTCGTCGTTCCCGACCAGGACGCCGCGGATTTGAAGTTCCGATCCGGCGGGGCGGACGCGCTGGACGATGTGAAGCCCGAGAACTACCGGTGGTACGAAGACAACCAGAAGAGCGGCGGTTTCACGCTGTACGACCTCGGTGCGGCGCAGGCCACGCACATGTTCTGGTTCAACCTCAACAAAGTGCAGTCTCAGGACCGCGGCGCGAAACCATCGGCTGGCCAGCGTGTCGGCGCGCCGATCGTGGATCCTGTGAAGTATGAGTGGTTCAACAACGCTGACTTCCGCCGTGCGGTCTCAATGGCCATCGATCGCGATGCCATGATCAAAGGTGTCTTCTTCGGATACGGCGAGCAGAACTGGTCGCAGACGACGAGCAGCAACAAGGAGTGGTACTCGGCGGATGTGGTGAAGCACGATTACAATCCGGAAGCCGCGAGGAAACTGCTGGCCGGCATGGGGTTGAAAGACACCAACGGCGATGGCGTTCTGGAAGATGCGAAAGGCCATCAGGTGAGCTTCATGCTGCGGACCAACAGCAGCAACGCGCTCAGGATTGCCATGGCGAACTTCATCCGCGACGATCTGGCGAAGGTCGGGGTGAAGATGGCGCTCACGCCCGTGGACTTCAACACCATCGTGTCGAACATTCACTCCGACTTCCAGTACGAGGCCATTCTTCTCGGTTTCCAGAGCTCCGTGCCTCCGACCCCGTTCGGCGGGCAGAACGTGTGGCGCTCGTCAGGCGAGTCGCATCAGTGGTTCGTCCGGCAGCATAAGCCGGCGACTCCACAGGAGGCGCGCATCGATCAGCTGCTCGACGTGATGCTGACGACCCAGGACAAGCGGCTGCAGAAGTCGTCCTGGGGCGACATTCAGAACATCCTCAACGACCAGAGCTGGTTCATCTGGCTGCCGATTCAGCGCATCAAGGTGCCGGTGAGCGACCGCTTCGGCAACGTACAGCCCAGCGTCATGGCCCACCGTATCGTCTGGAACATCGACCGCGTGTTCGTCAAATCGCGTCAGAACTGACCGATCATGCGCACCTACGTGCTGCGGCGCCTGCTGCAGACGATCCCCCTCCTCTTCGGCATCTCGCTCATCACGTTTCTGCTGCTGCAGCTCGCGCCCGGCGACTTTCTCAACCAGATGGCGGAAAACCCCGGCATCTCCGCCGAGACGATCGAGGCGATGCGCGTGCGGTTCGGGCTGGACAAGCCGTGGTACGTCCAATATTTCATCTACCTTCGGAACGTCATCTTCCAGTTCGATTTCGGGCAATCGTTCGCCCGTCATCAGCCCGTGTTCGACGTCATCAGTGAAGGGTTCACCAACACCCTGCTGCTCGCCGGCGCCGCGGCGCTCATCACGTGGGCGATCGCGATCCCGCTAGGTGTGATTGCGGCAGTGAAGCAACACTCGTGGATCGATCGTGCGTTGTCCTTCCTGGCCTTCATCTGGCTGTCGGTGCCCGAAATTCTCGCAGCGCTGTTGTTGCTGATGCTGGCCGCGCGCACGGGGTGGTTTCCCGTCGGCGGCATGCGCTCCCTGGACTACGACGATCTCGATGCGGTGGGCCAGTTCTTCGACGTGCTGCATCACCTCGCGCTGCCGGCGCTGGTCGTCGGCCTCATACCGCTGGCGAGCCGGATGCGCCAGATGCGGGGGAGCCTGCTCGATGTTCTTCGGCTCGACTACGTCACAACTGCGAGAGCCAAAGGGTTGAGCGAGCGAACCGTGATCGTGAAGCATGCCTTGCGCAACGCACTCAACCCGATGATCACGCTGTTCGGCTACACGCTGGGCGCGCTGGTGTCGGGGTCGTTCATCGTCGAGATCATCTTTTCATGGCCCGGACTCGGACGGATTACGCTCGACGCCATCCTGACCCAGGATCAGTATCTCGTGATGGGCTCCGTGCTCATGGCCTCGCTCGTGCTCATCGTCGGCAACCTCATTGCCGATCTGTTGCTTGCGATCACGGATCCGCGGATCAGTTATGACTGATGTAAACGAGCCCGTGATCGTCAGCGACCGAGCGGCAGTCCGTCCCGCCGAGGAAACCGCTGCGCCGCAATCGCCTGCGGTGGTGTTCTGGACGCAGATGCGCAAGAGCCCGCTCGCGATCGCCGGGGGCGTCGTGCTCGCGCTGTTCTACCTGCTCGCGATGTTCGCGCCCTTCGTCGCGCCCTATTCGGAAGAAGAGATGGATCGGGCCAAATATTTCCACCCGCCGCAGCCGCTGCATTGGGTGCGCGCCGACGGGAGCTTCAGCGTGCGCCCGTACGTGCGTGACATGCGACTCGCGGATGTCGGCAGCTTCGAATACGCGGAAGAGCCGTCCACCGAGCGTCCTGTGCGGTTTTTCGTACGAGGGATTCCTTACGACCTGTTCGGTATTCTGTCCACCGATATTCACCTGTTCGGCGTGGATCACCCGGGGCGCGTGTTCCTGTTCGGCAGCGATTCGTTCGGCCGCGACGTGTTGTCGCGGCTCCTGTTCGGCTCGAGGATCTCGTTGACGGTCGGGCTGGTAGGCATCGCGATCTCCTTCACTCTGGGCCTCCTGCTGGGCGGCATCGCCGGATATTTCGGCGGCTTCGCCGATACGGCGATCATGCGCGTGACCGAGCTGCTCCTCAGCGTCCCGTCGCTGTATCTCATCATCGCGCTTCGCGCCGTGTTCCCGATGGATTTGCCGAGCCACCAGGTGTATCTGGGCATCGTCGCGATACTCGCGTTCATCGGGTGGGCGGGGCTGGCGCGCGTCATCCGCGGCCTCGTGCTGTCGATGCGCAAGAGCGACTACGTCACGGCCGCTGAAGCGCTCGGGTTCAGCCGGTTGCGCGTCATTACCCGTCATGTGCTCCCGAACACGATGTCGTACGTCATCGTCGCGGCGACACTTTCGATTCCCGGCTACATTCTCGGCGAGGTGATCCTGTCGTTCCTCGGCGTCGGCGTTCAGGAACCCAGCGCGTCGTGGGGCAACATGCTGAACCAGGCGCGAAGCATCCGCGCGCTGACCAGCTTCCCCTGGCTGCTGTTCGTTCCCGGCGCCGCCATTTTCGTCACGGTGATGGCCTTCAACTTCCTCGGGGACGGGCTGCGGGACGCCCTCGATCCGCGGCGGGTCACCGGGGGACGCGCATGAGCGGTACTCCGCTCCTTCGGCTCGACAACCTGCGCACCTACTTCTACACCGACACGGCCATCGTGCGCGCCGTGGACGGCGTGTCGTACGAGGTGAATCCCGGCGAGACGCTCGCGGTAGTGGGGGAGTCGGGGAGCGGCAAGAGCGTTACCGCCTTATCCATCCTCAAGCTCGTGCCGCAGCCGCCGGGCCGGATCGTCGAAGGGCGCATCCTGTTCAAAGGGCGCGATCTGGTGCCGCTGAGCAACGACGAAATGCGCACGATTCGCGGCAAAGAAATCTCGATGATCTTCCAGGAGCCGATGACGGCTCTCAACCCGGTGTATACCTGCGGCGAACAGATCATCGAGGCGCTCGTGCTGCATGAACGCCTCACCCGCGCCGAAGCGCGGAAGCGGGCCATCGGGATGCTCGAACGGGTGGGCATTCCCGCTCCCGAACAACGGATCTCGCAATACCCACACCAGCTCTCCGGCGGCATGAGGCAGCGCGTGATGATCGCGATGGCGCTCGCCTGCCGCCCTGCCGTATTGATCGCGGACGAGCCGACAACTGCTCTTGACGTGACGATCCAGGCACAGATCCTCGAACTACTGAAGGAACTGCAGCGCGAAATGGGGATGGCGGTGATTCTCATCACGCACGATCTGGGTGTCGTGGCAGAAACGGCGGATAGTGTCGCCGTGATGTATGCCGGACAGGTAGTGGAACATGCAGACGTGCATCGGATATTTCAGCGCCCGCTGCATCCGTACACGGCGGGACTGCAGGCATCACTTCCGAAGCTCGGCGAGGTCGTCGATCGCCTGCGCGTGATTCCCGGCACTGTGCCGAACCCGGCGCGGTTTCCTGTCGGCTGCCGGTTCCATCCGCGGTGCCCGGTGATGATCGACAAGTGCCTCGAGCTCCCTGAGCTCGAGGCGGTCGAGCCCGCGCACTTCGCACGCTGCTGGCGATCGCGCGACATCGCCGCCGGCGAAGTCGATCCGGTTCCTCCACCATCTCCTGAGATGGGCCCGAACTCCGGGAAGCTGCTCAGAGCATGACTGCGATTCTCAAGGTCACCAACCTGAAGAAATATTTTCCGATCAAGAAGGGATTGTTCTCCCGGACGGTCGGCCACGTGCGCGCCGTTGACGACGTCTCGTTTTCAGTCAATCAGGGCGAAGTGCTCGGGCTGGTTGGCGAAAGCGGATGCGGCAAAACGACGACCGGCCGCTGCATCCTCCGGTTGATGGAGCCCTCATCCGGCAGCGTGGAGTTCGACGGGAGAGAAATCACCGGCTTGCCGTTTCGCGAGATGCGCCAGCTCCGGCGGCAGATGCAGATCATCTTTCAGGATCCCTATTCGAGCCTGAACCCGCGCTTGAGTGTGCGGAGGATGCTCACTGAAGTCCTCACGGTGCACGGCATCGCGAAAGGCGCCGCCGCGCGCGCGCGAGTCGGTGAGCTGCTGAGGATGGTCGGGCTTTCGCCGAGTCAGGCGAGTCATTATCCCCACGAATTTTCAGGCGGGCAGCGGCAGCGGATCGGGATTGCCCGCGCGCTGGCGCTCAATCCTCGCCTTATCGTCGCCGACGAGCCGGTCTCCGCACTCGATGTGTCGATTCAGGCGCAGATCGTCAACCTGCTGCGCGATCTGCAGCGGGAGATGTCGCTCACCTACCTGTTCATTGCGCACGATCTCTCGGTCGTCGAGCACATCAGCAATCGCGTCGCCGTCATGTATCTCGGCAAGATCGTCGAGCTCGCGCCGAGCCTCGATCTCTATCGCAATCCGCGTCACCCGTACACCGTCTCGCTACTGTCCGCTATTCCGCAGCACGATCCCGGCGCCAGGAAAACGAGAATCGTGCTGCGAGGCGACGTGCCGAACCCGGCGGATCCGCCGTCCGGCTGTCGTTTTCATCCGCGGTGTTTCATGGCGCAGCCGATTTGTGCGGCGGAAGAACCGCCGCTCCGCGAGATCACACCCGGGCATTTTTCCGCCTGTCATTTTGCGGAGACGGTTGCCCCGCCATCGTCGATCGTCGATCGTCCGCGGTCGTAAGTGCACGGATTTAGTTCATTTGTATTCCACCGATACAGCTATTTGTGCGTTTTGTAATGTATTTTCGTGATTTTCCTGGAGACGCCAGAACTCCATTCCTGCTAGCATAAATGTGGGTTCAACGAGTCCAGGGAGAATGAAGGTAAAAATCACGCGGCAGCCGCGAGGCATCATCAACGGCGTTTCGCTGAAGTACTACCGTCAGGGGGAGGTGTACGACATCCCACCGACTTTGGCGGAGTTTCTCGTCATGGAAGATCACGCGATCATCGAGATGCGCGATTGCGACAGGCCGGGTGTGCCGGTCGAGGTAGAACGCAGACGCCGGGAGAGCTAGGAAGCCCGCTGCTCGGTTCCCGTCAGTTCCTCGTAAGTCCCCTTGAAATCCACGATCTTCCCGTTTTCGAACATCCACACGCGCGTGCCCACTTCTTCGAGGAGATCCTGATCGTGGGTGACGAGCAGAATCGTGCCTTCGAATTTCTGCAGTGCGATGTTCAACGCGTTGATCGATTCGAGATCGAGATGGTTCGTCGGCTCGTCGAGGATGAGCACGTTCGGCTTCAGCAGCATGATGCGGCAGAAGAGCAGGCGCGCGGTCTCGCCGCCTGAGAGCGCTTCGGTCGGCTTCAAGCCCTCTTCGCCGCTGAAGAGCATCTGTCCCAGCAGTCCGTGGATGTCCTGCCTGGATGCGTCGGGATCGAATCGATGCAGCCACTCCGCGGCTGTCAGACCTTTTTCGATGGTCCCGGTTTGATCCTGGGGAAAGTAGCCGATCGACACTTCGTGTCCCCAGGTGATCTTGCCCGCGTCCGCGTCGGCCGGGGAAGGCGTCATGCCGGGCGCGTCGCTGAGCAGCGCTTTCAGCATCGTGGTCTTGCCGGCACCGTTCCGTCCGACGAGAACAATCTTTTCGCCGCGATTGACCACGGCATCGAACGCCGGAATCACCGCGACGGGACCAAACGATTTCTTCAAGCCCTTGAAATCGAGCGCCACCTTGCCCGACGGCCGCTTCATGGTGAACTTGATATACGGGCGCTGAATGTTCGAGCGCGCAAGCTCGGTCGTCTGCAGGCGTTCCACTTCCTTACGGCGGGCGGTCGCCTGGCTCGCGCGCGTGCCGGCGCCGAATCGCTGAATGAAATCGTTGAGCTGGGCGATCTTCTTCTCGCGCTGCGCGTTCTCCGATTCGACCCTGGATCGGATCTGCGTCTTGGCGAGCACCATGTCGTCGTAGCCGCCGGTGTAGGTGATGATCGTCTGGTAATCGATATCCGCGATGTGCGTCGTCACCGCGTTGAGAAAATGGCGGTCGTGCGAGATGACGATTAACGTGCCGTCGTAGCGGTTGAGAAACTCCTCGAGCCAGTGGATTGAATCGAGGTCGAGGTGGTTCGTCGGCTCGTCGAGGAGGAGCGCTTCGGGATGACCAAACAGCGCCTGCGCCAGGAGGACGCGCACCTTCTGGCCGCCCTGCAGCTCGGCCATGGTGCGCTGATGCAGATTGTCGGGGATATCGAGACCCTGAAGCAGAATCGCGGCGTCGCTTTCGGCCGAATAGCCATCCTCTTCGCCGACGATCCCTTCGAGCTCGCCAAGGCGCATGCCGGCCTCGTGGGTCATCTCGGGCTCGGCGTAAAGCTTGTCGCGCTCGACCAGTGCGCTCCACAGGCGCTGATTGCCCATGATCACGGTGTCGGTGACGCGGAACTGGTCGAACGCGTACTGGTCCTGGCGAAGGACGCCCATCTTGCGCGGGCGGGCGACCGTGCCCTGCTGGGGGTCGATTTCGCCGGTCAGCAGCTTCATGAACGTGGACTTGCCGGCGCCATTCGGACCGGTGAGGCCGTACCGTCTGCCCGCTGAGAACGTGGTCGTGACCTCCTCGAAGAGTGTCCTCGACCCATACCGCATAGTGACGCCACTTACTGAAATCATGATCTCCCCATTATAACAGGACCTCGGATCACGAAAACCAACAGGAGGTCATGAGATCAGGAGACTGAATTGAAAAGGAAAGGATACGTAGTGTCCGGCTTAAGCCGGACGCCAAGATCGTGGACGAAAGTGTCCTCCTGATCTCATGTTGTCTTTTGGCATCTATCGGCCGAAGATTTTCCCAATCCCTTTCCCGATCTTCGACAGCACTCCGCCAATCACCTCCGCGGGGTTCGGCCCGCGGTGCACGTCGCACTTGTCCTCGGGAATCACATCGCTGTGCTTGAAGTGCTCCGTGTAAGTCGGGCATTCGTCTCGCGGAACCATGTGGCTCACCCGGCAGAGTTTGACGGCGTCCACCGTTGACGGGACGCGGAACGGGGCAGGTTTGCGGATGCGCGCTGTCCGCGCCATGAACTCTGCCCAGATGGGCAGCGCGTAGCGGGCCCCGTAGGCGTTCTGGCCGATCGCAGCGGGCTGATCGAATCCCACCCACACTCCCACGACCACTGAGGACGAAAATCCGATGAACCAGGCATCCTTGAAATCGTCCGTCGTCCCCGTTTTCCCTGCGGCGGGGAAGCGCACGCCCAGCGTGCGGGCCGCGGCGCCCGTGCCGACGTCGACGACGTCGGCGAGCATCGAGACCATCTGATAGGCGACCGCTTCCGAGATCACGGGCTTGCGCTGAACCTCGGCATTGAAGACGGAGTAGCCGTCGCTGTCGAGCACTTGAACGATCGGCCGGGGAGCGACAGCGAAACCGCCGTTGGGAAACACCGCGTAGGCGGCGGTGAGTTGCAGCGGCGTCACTTCGCCGACGCCAAGCGCGAGCGACGGCACGTCGGGCATCCGCGGCAGGCCGACGGCTTCGGCCATCCGGATCACCGGCTGCGAGCCGATCTGCGTCTGCAGTCTGACGGCGGCCTGGTTGTTCGACTCGTACAGCGCTTCGCGGAGCGTCAACGTGTCTCGCGCCTCGAGGCTGACGTTTTTCACTTCCCACTCGTCGTGGCCCGGCACGCGAAGATCGTTGAGCCCGGAGAGCGTGGACACCGGCGACATCCCGCCGTTGAGCGCTGCCGCAAACGCGAATGGCTTGAAAGCCGACCCTGGCTGGCGTTTGGCGTTCACGGCGCGATTGAAAGGCGTGCGCGCGAAGTCGCGGCCGCCCACGAGCGCGAGCACGTCGCCGGTTTGCGGATCGATCGCCACGAGTGCCGCCTGGAGCCCGTTTTGGCGGAAGCGTGCGAGCCCCTGCGTGACGGCGCGCTCCGCCTCCTTCTGCATGGCGGGGACAAACGTGGTGCGCACCTTCCAGTCCGGCGGATTGTCATCGTCGAACGCCGTCCGGAACTGCTGGCGGAGATAGTCCTCGGCGTACCCGGAGCCGCCCCGGTTCAACCCGGGAGACGCAAGGATGCGCGGCGGCGTTGCGCGGGCCTGCTGTTCGGCCTGAGCGGTGATGAAACGCTCTGCGCGCATGCGCGCCAGAACGACATGGCTGCGCTGGAGAGCGCGATCGTAGTGGGACCACGGCCACAACGCAGAGGGCATGCGAATCAGACCTGCGATGAACGCCGACTCGGCCAGCGTCAATTCGGCCGCGCTCTTTCCGAAGACGTTGCGCGACATGGCCTCGACGCCATAGACCGAACCGCCGAGGTAGATGCGGTTGAGATACAGCTCCAGAATCTGCGTCTTGGACAGACGCTGTTCGATCATCACCGCGAGAACGGCTTCTTTGCCTTTCCGCAGAAAATCGCGCGACCCCGTCAGAAAGAGCGTGCGCGCGAGCTGCTGCGTGAGCGTGCTGCCGCCTTCCTCGAGGCGCCCGGCACGCACATCGCGAACGATGGCGCGCCCGATGGCGATCGGGTCGATGCCCAGATGGCGGTGAAAACGGTGATCTTCGACGGCGACAACGGCGTCGCGGAGATATCCGGAAATGCGGTTCAGCGGGACATCGCGTCGATGCTCTTCGAGCGGAAACCACGGGCTGCCGTCGGCGCCGTAGAACATCGTTTGACCGATGCCCCGCGACAGCCTGTTCACCGCAAACGCGTAGCGCACCACGACGCCTGCGGCGATCAGCGCCACCAGGACGGCGATCGCTGCTACCGAGAGTACGGCGTAGCCCTTCAGGCCGCGAGGGCGGCGGAACAATGGTCTCACCTAGCCATTGTAGGGTAATGAATCGCTGATTTACGTATTCAGGCTTTAGCCACAGGGCCGACGTTGTCAGGCAGGTCATCCACGGCAATCAGCTCGCCTTGTGTGAGGATCACCGCGCGCTCGACGACGTGCTGGAGCTCGCGCACGTTGCCGGGCCACGCGAAGTTCACCATCGCGCGAAGCGCGTCAGGGTGGTACGACATCACCGATTTGCCGTGTTGTGCGGCGTACTTGCGGAGGAAAAATTCAGCCAGCAACGGGATATCCGTAGGCCGCTCGCGGAGCGCGGGAACCGGCAGCATCAGCGTGTTGATACGGAAATACAAGTCCTCGCGCAGGCGCCCCTCTTTCAGCGCCTGATCGACGTTGACGTTCGTCGCCGAAATGAGCCGGAAGTTGGTTTTCAGCACCTTCGTGCTGCCGACCGGTCGAAACTCGCGATCCTGGAGCACGCGCAGCAGCTTCACCTGCAGGTTCGGCGTGAGGTCGCCGATTTCGTCGAGCAGCAGCGTGCCGTTGTTTGCCAGTTCCATGAGCCCTTGTTTGTCGGCGACGGCGCCGGTAAACGCACCGCGCTTGTGACCGAACAGCTCTGACTCGATGAGCTCGGTCGGAATCGCGGCGCAATTCACCTTGATGAACGGGCCCTTGGCGCGCTTGCTCGACTCGTGAATGGCTGTGGCGATCACTTCCTTGCCGCTTCCGTTTTCTCCGGTGATCAGGACGTTCGCATCCGTCGGCGCGACCGACTTGATGAGCTGGTACAGCTGGCGCATCGGCTTGCTGCGGCCGATGACCCCCGCGTAGGTGGCGCTTTCGTCGAGCTCGGCGCGGAGGCGCCGGTTTTCGGCCGTGAGCGCGAGTTTCTCGGCGGCTTTGTGCAGCTGCGCCATCAGCACGCTCGGGTTAATCGGCTTCTCGATGAAGCTCAGCGCGCCGTTTTCCATGGCTTCGACCGCCACGGTGATGCTGCCGTGTCCGCTAACGACGAGCACCTGCGATTCGGGGTTCATCGTGCGGAGCTCCCGCAGCAGGTCCAGCCCTTCCACGTCCGGCAGCATCAGGTCCATCAGGATGATGTCCGGCCTCGTGGCCGTCACCTGTTCGCGCGCCTGCTGGGCGGTGCCGGCGGTTTTGACGACGTAGCCTTCGGGCTCGAGCAGCAGCCGCAGGAACTCTGCGCTGTCGGCGTGATCTTCGACTATCAGGACGCGGGTCGTCATCGACATATCCGAACGATCATATCATCCGCGCCGCGCCTGAACCGGCGGATCGGCCGGTGACCCACGCCCACAGAAAGTTGTAGCCGCCGATCGGCCCGAACGCATCGAGCATCTCACCGCACAGGAACAATCCTTTCCGCTTTCGGCTCTCCATCGTCTTTGGATCGATCTCCGAGAGCGGTATACCGCCGCCCGTGACTTCCGCCTTCTTGTATCCCTCGTCACCGTCCCATGGCAGCCGGCCGCGGACGAGCACATCGATCAGGCGGAGGCGCTCGGTGCGGTGAAGCTGCGAGAGCAGCTTGCCCGGCGCGACGTCAGCCCTTGCCGCGAGTACTTCTGCCAGTCGATGAGGAAGATGTGAATCGAGCGCGGCAAGGACAGTCCCAGCGCTGCGCGGGCGCAGCACTTCCTCCCAGTCTGAATCTTTCAGCGGCGTCCATTGAACGATCACATCAGCCGGCGGTCCGGTCTCGATGAGCGAGCGTACCGGCACATGAGAGACGTCAAGTACCGCCGGTCCGCTGTATCCGCGGTGCGTGAACAGAAATCCACCGGTCGCCCGTGCCTCGCGCGCGGTACTTCGAGCGGTGAGCGTCACCGGCAGCGACACACCGGCGAGCGACGAAAACGAATCGTTCAACAACGGAGTAAGCGCCGGGTAGGTAGGGTGCACACTGTGTCCAAGGCGACGGACGATTTCCAGTCCGTGTCCATCGCTGCCGGTGGTGGGCACGGACAGGCCGCCGGTCGCGAGAATCACCGCGTCGCAGGCGATCGCTTCAGCCCCTTCGCGCTGCACAAGCCATCGATCCGCGTCCGGCGTGACGTCGGTCACGAAGCTGTCGGTGACGATCACGACGCCCTTGCCGCGGGCGTGCTCCATCAACATATCGCGCACATCGCGCGCCCGCTGCGATTGCGGAAACAGCTTCCGCGATTCCGGTTCTTCCACGAGCGGTAAATGCAAGTCGCTTTCGAAGAACGCGATCTGATGGCGAAGCGGCCAGGACCGTACGATCTTGCGGAGGGTGTTGGGCGATGAGTCGGTCACGAACCGCGACTCGTCGAGCTCTGACGGCAGGATGTTGCAGCGTCCGCCGCCGCTGATCAGAATCTTGCGGCCTCCGTCTCTCGTTCGCTCGACCAGGGTTGTGTCCGCACCGTCCGCGGCCGCGAAGATGGACGCCATGAGGCCGGCCGCTCCGGCGCCGACTACGACGACGCGCGGCATGTGGCGTCGGACTGCCGGAAGGTGAGATTGAACCGGCCGTCCATTTGAAGCTCCGCCGGCGCCGTGCCTGGCGTGATACGGGAGACGCCGTGATAACGCAGCCGCGCGGGGCCGCCAAACACGAATGCGTCGCCCGATTCGAGTGCCACCACGTCGATCGGGTCGCGCCGTTTCAGGCCGCCAAAGAGAAACCGGGCAGTGTCGCCCACCGAGAGCGACACGACCGGAATACCAGCGGCAATCGACGCCGGGCCTTCATCCTTGTCCTGGTGAAGCCCCATCTTTCCATCGGCGGCGTAGTAATTAACGATGCAGAGATCGGGGTCTATCGTCATGCCGGCAGCGGCCGCGATCTCCCGGGCGAGCTGCTGCAGATCCGCGGGCAGCGGTGGTGCGGGCTGAGCGTCGAAGTCGGAGCGGACAGGTTCGTACTGATACGTTTTCGCGTTCCAGTGACGGCCGAGACACAACATTCTGACGTGCATTTTTCCGCCGCCGCGAACGACCGGAACATAGGCTGGGACGGCACCATCGATGAGCCCGCGGAGACGATCGGCGAGCTCGCGCTGACGATCGAGCGGGAGGTAGTGGGGCAGGTGATGCGCGCCGGGAGAGAGTTCCATGGAGAGCTAGGGGTAAAAGGCAAAAGGCAAAAGGCAAAAGGCAAAAGGCGAAAGGCACAAGGCACAAGGCGAAAGGCACAAGGCGAAAGGCGAAGCAGAGAGCTGAAGCTCTCTGCTCTCTGCTCTCTGCTCTTTGCTCTCTTCAGTTACCCGACCGTAAACGGTGCCGTCACCGAGGCCGTGCCCCATTCGATCCTCAGCGTTGCGCCTTGTGGCGTGTCGTCGATCGAGATCGTGACGTTCTCGACCGGCGCCTTGGTCTTGCCGATCGCCATCGCCGTGCGGCCGATCTCGAGATCCTTCTGATAGGGAATACCCCACTGGCCCGGCTTCGACAGGCGGCCGAACACGATCTGCCATTCCTTCTCACCGGGAACGGTGTTGATCGTATAGGTGCCAGGCGCGAGGCTCACCGCGCCAAACTTCAGCGCCTTGTCGGTGGTGATGATCGTCGCCACATCGGCGCCCGTGCGCCATTCACGGCCCGGAGGCATCATCTGCGCTTCGGGGCGCCCCTTGAGAAACGGGCGGCCATATTCGATGGCGATATTCGCGGTGTCGATGGTCCACTCCGTGCGCACGTGAGGACTGCCGCCGCTGCCTGTCTTGAGTTCGGTGGTTTTCTGTGCGGACACGAACGCGGAACTGGCGACGAAAAGTCCGGCTGCAATGCAAGAGAGAAGTCGTCTCACGATGGCCTCCTGAGTAGGTTGATTTGCCGATCATGCATCATGGTTCATCGGACAGTTTAGAACAGCTTTTGGTGTATAAACCCTTCATGCGAACTTCATGTTTCGTTACTGGCGCTGTCGCACTGATCACGGTTGTTCACATCCATGCGCAGCAGCCCGCGGCGCCCTCCACCCCGGCTCCGGCGCGCGCTGTCGACGCGAAAGCTGAAGCGAGGCTCGGCGTGCTCAAGACCGAAGGGGCCGCCGGCGTGGACGATCTGCAGGACTTCACGCAGAAGATGGTGGATTCCGTCTTCAGCTTCGGCGAGCTGGGATTCCAGGAGATCGAGACCTCCAGATATCTGACCAACATCCTGCGGCAGCAGGGCTTCACTATCGAAGAAGGCATCTCGGGCATCCCGACCGCGTGGATGGCCACGTGGGGATCGGGCAAACCGGTTATCTCTCTGGGCTCCGACATCGACGGCATTCCGACGGGATCACAGAAGCCGGGCGTGGCCTACCACGATGCGTTTTTCGAGGGCGGTCCCGGCCACGGCGAGGGACACAACTCGGGAATGCCGCTCAACATCACGGCTGCCATCGTGCTGAAGCGAATCATGCAGCGCGAGAAGATCCAGGGCACGATCAAGCTCTGGCCGGGCGTTGCCGAAGAGCTCCTCGCCACCAAGGCCTATTACGTCCGCGACGGCTACTTCAAAGACACCGACGTCGTCATCTTCACCCACATCGGCGGCAACTGGGGGGTGAACTGGGGAGACGGCACGAGCAACGGCCTGGTGTCGGTCGAGTACACCTTCAAGGGTGAAAGCGCGCACTCCGCGGGAGCGCCGTGGCGGGGCCGCAGCGCGCTCGACGCCGCGATGCTGATGGACATCGGCTGGAACTATCGCCGCGAGCACTTGCGCATTCAGCAGCGGTCGCACTCCGTCATCACCTTCGGCGGCAATCAGCCGAACGTCGTTCCCCCGTCGGCGTCCATTTGGTACTACTTCCGCGAGACCGATTACCCCAACATCAAACGCATGTGGGAAATCGGCGACAACATGGCCAAAGCGGCGGCGCTGATGACCGATACGACGATGACCTCGCGCGTGCTTGGATCGGCGTGGCCGCAGCACATGAATAAAGTCGTCGCCGAAACCGCTTACGCGAACATCGTCAAGGTGGGCATGCCGAAGTGGAGCGACGCCGATCAGACCCTTGCGAAGGCGGTACAGAAAGAGCTGGGCGTCGAAGAGCGGGGATTGCCAACGGAGGTGCCCAAGCTCAATGGGCGTGTCGTCGTGCCGGACGAGGAAAAACGGGGCGGCGGATCGGACGACATCGGCGACATTTCATGGAACGTGCCGACGATCACGCTGCGATATCCCGCAAATATCGAAGCAGGGCCGGGCCACAACTGGGCGAACGCCATCGCCATGGCGACGCCGATTGCGCACAAAGGGGTGACCGCCGGGGCGAAGGTTCAGGTGATGACGGTCCTCGATCTGCTCATGAACCCGGAACTTGTCGAAGGCGCATGGGACTATTTCCGGAACGTACAGACGAAGGACAAGAAATACACACCCTTGATCCGTCCCGAAGACAAGCCAGCCATCTGGTTGAACCAGGATTCGATGGCGAAGTATCGCGATCAGATGAAGAAGTTCTACTACGACCCGACGAAATACCCGACGTATCTCGATCAGCTCGGCATCAAGTATCCAACTGTACGACAGTAGGAGACCCGCGGTGGCGTTACTGCACACATCGAGCGTCAAGGCTGATCTGCGGCAGCGGCTCGAAGCGCTGCGGCCAGATTCGCAGAGGCGCTGGGGCAAGATGTCGGTAGGACAGATGTTGTGGCACGTCAGCGAAACGATGGAGTCTGCGCTCGGACACGTGGCGCTCGGACCTCAGAAGGTGCCGCTCCCGCGGCCTATCCTGAAGTTCATCGTCATCAACTTGCCGTGGCCCAAGGGCGCGCCGACGCTCAAGCCATGGATGCCGCGCGACGATCGATACGACTTCGCGGCAGAGCGCAGCCGCTGTCTGAAGCTGCTCGATGAGATGTGCGCGAAATCGATCGATTCATCGTGGCCCGACAGCCCCAGCCTCGGCAAGATGTCCGGCCGCGACGTCAGCAGGCTGATGGCGAAACATCTGAACCATCACCTGACGCAATTTGGTGTTTAGGCCATCGACGATTTTTTCGGTGAAGGCGCAAGCATCGGCGGCGCAACCGTCTCGAAGATCTGCGTTGCGCCGGGAGGAACCGGTTCGGGAATCACGGCCTCCGGGTGCCGGTCGTCGGGTTCCATATAGCCCCCGGTGTCGCGGACGTGTTGTTCGCGCTGGATGCGCTGCTGCTTCTTCAATCCGTTTTCATGCCTGCGTCTCGCCATACCGCGCTCCTGTTCAATCGACGGCCCGGAACTGTGCAACCCTCAATCCCGCAGTTTAGAATGCGCAATCTGGAGGACTTCACAATGATTCGACGTACGTTTTGTAACACCCTGATTGCTATTTCTGCCACCACGATTGCTGTTGCTGCTCAAGCTCCAGCGCCAGCCGGGCAGGCGCCGGCCGGACAGGGCGGACGAGGCCCTGCATCGCCGCCAATGGTGTTATCCACGCCGGCGTTTCCCGATGGCGGCGTCATCCCGAACAAGCACACCCAGGTGCAGCAGGCCGAGCGGGGCATTTCGCCGCAGCTCGTCTGGATCAATGCGCCAGCGGACACCCAGAGCTTTGTCGTGCATATGCGCGATCCGGAAGTGGCGCGGAACCGGACGACCGACGATCAGGTGCACTGGCTCGTATGGAACATTCCGGGCACCGAAAAAGGGTTGCCCGAGGGGATGCCCGAGGGGGCCCAGCTGCCGAACGGCATTCGCCAGATCAGCGCGAGCGGGCCGGTGTATCGGGGACCCGGAGCGCCCGCGGCAGGCCCGCTGCACCACTACACCTTCGAGGTGTACGCCCTCGACACCAAAATCGATATGGCGCCGGGTGCCGATGCATGGGAAACTCGCCGTAACCTGTTCAAGGCAATGGACGGCCACGTCATCGGCAAAGCTGTCATGGTGGGGATGTTCAAGCGTCCCCAGTGAGCTGTTCGCTCGCAAACTTGCGACAATTTGCGACAAATGGGCGGAGCGGCGGCGTGCGATATTCGTTGTGTAGCAACAGCTTAAAGAGGAGAGCATCGATGCGGGGAAGGGTCCCTTCGATAATTCTCGCCGTGGCCGCGGCCGGCACATTGTCGGCGCTCGCGCTCGCGCAGGCGCCAACTCCGGCCGCTCCGCCGGCTTCGCCCGTCGCCTTCGCACGCGACATCCAACCGATTCTCGAGAAAAGCTGCTGGAACTGCCACAGCGCCGACGTGCAGCTGGCCGATCTTGATCTGAGCACGCGGGAGGCGGCAATTCGCGGCGGCGAACACGGCGCCGCGATCGTTCCAGGAAGCGCGGACAAGAGCCGCTTGTATCGGATGGTTGCCGGGCTCGAAAGCATCACCATGCCGATGGACGGCTCGAGCCTGACCCCAGCAGAGATTTCAGCCATCAAAACGTGGATTGATCAAGGGGCTCAATGGGATGCGGTCGCCGAACAGGCCGCCAAGCCTGCGACGCCTGCCGCATCCAACGCCCTTGCCGCGCTCGAGAAGATGGACATCACGCCGGAGCAGCGGAATTACTGGGCGTTCAAGCTGCCTGTACAGGCAGCGCTTCCGGCGGCGCCCCAGAACCTGGTGAACCCGATCGATCGCTTCCTCGAGAGCGAGCGCGCGAAGAAGGGGCTCATCGCGGCCCCGCGCGCGGATCGGCGCACGTTGATCCGCCGCGCCTATCTCGACTTGATTGGACTGCCGCCGTCGCCGGCTCAGGTGCGGGCATTTCTCGACGACAAGTCGCCGGATGCGTGGACGCGCGTCATTGAGGCGCTGCTGGCCTCGCCGCAATATGGTGAGCGCTGGGCCCGCCATTGGCTCGATGTGGCGCGTTATGCCGACTCCGACGGGTTCGAGCAGGACTTCGACAGGCCGAACGCCTGGCGCTACCGCGATTACGTCATCGCCTCGCTGAATCAGGACAAACCCTACAATCAGTTCCTCAAAGAGCAGATTGCCGGCGATGAGATGGACGGCAAGTCGAACGAAACGCTGGTGGCGACGGGATTCCTCCGCGCCGGCCCGCGGGTGAACTTTCGCGAGAAGGACAACCCCGAACGCCGCTGGGACTACGTCGACGATCTGATCAGCACGGTGTCGAGGGGCACGCTCGGGCTCACCGTCAATTGCGCCCGGTGCCACAATCACAAATTCGATCCGATCGCGCAGAAGGACTATTACAGCCTCGCCGCCGCGCTGAACACGTGGGTCGAGATATCGGTGCCGCTCGCCCCGGCTGAACAGGCCGCCGAACACGCGAAGGCAAACAAGGAGATCGACGCGAAGATTGCGCCGCTGCGGAAGCAGATCGCGGCGATCGAACGGCCCTACCGTGAGAGCCTGAAAAACGAATACATCAAGAAGGAATTTCCCGAGAACGTCCAGCGCGCCGTCTTCAAGGCCGAGGCCGAGCGCACGCCGGGTGAGCAGTTGCTCGCGACTCAGGTGCTGACTGGAGGCGGCGTCACGGCCGCCCAGGTCGACAAGGCGATGACGCCGGAGGAGCTCGCCCAGAAGAAGGAGCTCCTGTCTCAGATTGCCGTGCTCGAGAAACAGCGGCCCGCGCCGCTGGACATGGCGGAGATCGTCACCGACGGCGATTTCCGGTTTGCCCCGAATGGCAACGGTGACGAGACGATCGGGTGTCCGAAATGCCGCATTCCTCCCGCCGACAAGCCCAACGGCACGTTCCTTCATGAGGGCCCCGGCCTCTACGAGCCGCCCCCGACGCACTTCCTTATACGCGGCGATCCGGAAAGCCGAGGGTCGCTCATGCGCCCGGCCTTCGTTACTGTCGCGACATATGGGGATCCTGCGACGGAAATTCCGCGGCCTGATGGCCGCACGTCAGGACGGCGGCTCGCGTTAGCGGAGTGGATAGGCTCGCGCGAGAATCCGCTGACCGCACGTGTCATCGTGAATCGCGCCTGGTCGCATCATTTCGGGCGCGGCATCGTGGCGACGATCGACAACTTCGGCAAGATGGGCGAACTGCCCACCCATCCCGCGCTCCTCGACTGGCTCGCGGTCGAATTCATGAACCGCGGCTGGAGTCTCAAGGAGCTCCATCGCCTGATGATGACCTCCGAGGCCTATCAGATGGTGTCGGCCTTCGATCACGGCGGCAATCTGAAACTGGACCCGGAGAATCTGTTGCTGTGGCGCTATCGCGGACAGCGGCTCGATGCCGAAACGATTCGCGACAGCATCCTCGCCGTCAGCGGGGGAATCAATCTGGAAATGGGCGGCCGCCCGATATTCCCGCACGTGCCGGAAGACATTCTCGCAACGGAGAAGGTCAAGGGCACGTGGGAGAACCAGCCGGACGGCCCCGCGGTCTGGCGGCGCAGCATCTACGTGTATCAGCGCCGCTCGCTGCCGTTCCCGATGTTCGAAACCTTCGATCATCCCGATATGAACCTCTCGGCGGGACAGCGGAACGTGTCGACGGTGCCGACACAGGCGCTCACGCTGCTCAACAACCCGTTCGTTTTGCGTCAGGCGGAACTGCTGGCCGATCGGGTCACGATGGAAGCGCCGAACGATGTCGCGAAGCAGATCGATCTCGGATACGAATACGCGCTGTCGCGCCCGCCCACCGATCTGGAACGGACGCTTGCCCTGAAAACGGTGAAGGGGGCGTCGCTCGTCGATTTCACGCACGTGCTGCTGAACCTCAGCGAATTTCTGTATATGAGGTGATCGCTGTGAAGAAAAAAAACTTCTGGTCGCGTCGCAATTTCCTCTTCCAGGCCGGTGGCGGCATCAGCGGCGTCGCCCTCGCGCATCTCCTCGACAAACAGGGCATGCTCGCGGCCGATCTGTCCGAGGCGTGTTCGGCCAAGCCGGTCGGCGACAATCCATATGCAGTCAAACCTTCGCACTTCAAGCCGCGCGCGAAAGCAGTCATCTCGCTCTTCATGACCGGCGGCCCGAGCGCCGTCGATCTGTGGGATTACAAGCCGGCGCTCACGAAATACGCCGGCGAGCCGCTCGACGGCAAGGTGCACGGCGACGTCAACGTGCGGCAGGGCTATCCCGGTCCGCTCATGCCGAGCCCGTTCGAATTCAAGCGCTACGGGCAGAGTGGAAAACTCGTCTCGGAGATCTTCCCCAACATCGGCCAGCACGTCGACGACATTGCGTTCATTCACTCCGTCTTCGGGCAGTCGAACGATCACGTGCAGGCACATTACGAAATGCAGTCGGGGCAGATCCGCGTGGGATTTCCGAGCGCGGGTTCCTGGGTGACCTATGGCCTCGGCTCGGAAAGCACGAGCCTGCCCGCATTCGTGGTCATCAACGACCACCGCGGAGGGCCGATCGGCGGGCCCACGAACTGGAGCGCGGGCTACATGCCCGCGGCGTATCAAGGCACGCTTTTCCGAGCGACGGGGGATCCGATTATCGATCTCAAGCCCGCCGCCGGACTCACGCCCGAGTCGCAGCGGGCGCGGCTCGACCTGTTGTCGCAACTGAACGAACTCGACATGGAGAAGTACCCATCGAGTTCGGATCTCGCGGCGAGAATCACATCGTATGAGCTTGCCTACCGCATGCAGGGGTGTGCGCCGCAGGCCATCGACATCAACACGGAATCGGAAGCCACCAAGAAGCTCTACGGGCTCGACGACAACGTGACCGAGCCGTTCGGCCGGCAGTGTCTGCTCGCGCGCCGGCTGGTCGAACACGGTGTCCGTTTCGTTCAGTTGTTCCACGGCGGCATGGGCAACCAGAACACCGATACCTGGGATGCACATTCCAACGTCAAGGAAAACCACAGCCAGCACGCCGCCGAATCGGACGTGCCGATCGCCGGTCTGCTGAAGGATCTCAAGGCGCGCGGCCTGCTCGACTCAACGCTGGTCATCTGGCACGGCGAGTTCGGGCGCATGCCGATCTCTCAGCGCGGCATCGGGCGCGACCACAACCCCGGCGTGATGACGGTCTGGATGGCGGGGGCCGGCATCAAGGGCGGCCAGTCCATCGGAACGAGCGATGACTGGGGCTACAAAGCAGGCGAGCAGCCCGTTTCCTACCACGATCTGCATGCGACGATGCTGCACCTGCTCGGCCTCGATCACAAGAAGCTCACGTATCGCTACAACGGGCGTGATATGCGCCTGACGGACGTGTACGGCACGCTGATACCTCAGATCATCGCGTAGAGGACGAGTGTTGTTCTAGAGAGCAAAGAGCAAAGAGCAAAGAGCAAAGAGCAGAGTACGTAGTGTCCGGCTTTAGCCGGACTTTACTAAATGACGGTTTTACCCCTCGCTACTGCTTCTTGCCGAGCTTCACCGTCAAGTAGGTGACGCTCTTTCCGGGCTCGACTTCCCAGAAGTGTGGAACGTTCGCTGGCGCAGACGCGACGTCGCCGGCGGCGAGCTTCTGCCGAACGACATTACCGACGATTTCTCCACCGCGCACTTCGCCGTCGGCGCCTTCTTTGCCTCCCTCGAGGCGGTCGCCGTAGCGGATGGTGACTTCACCATCGAGCACGTAGTAAAGGTCGGCCCAGTTCTTGTGCAGTTCGGCGGACGCGGAGCTTTTGGCGCGATGGCTGATGTTCTGGAACTGATGATCGCCCCGGTGCACGCCAGGAAACTTGATTTGCTCGCCGCGTTTGAGCGTATCGACGAAAGTCTTCAGGTCCGCTGCCTTGTAGTGGACGAACTGTGTCGGCGTCAGTGGTGGCGTGTTGGCGCCCGGGCTGGCAATCGCGCTCTGAAGATTCGGCTGGTTCAGGATTTTGATCGTCATGTAGGTCACCGATTTGCCCGGCTCGACCTCCCACCAGTGCGGCATACCGGCGGCAGAAGAGGCGATGTCTCCAGCGCCAAGGCGCACGACGGACGCGCCGATCAGCTTCCCGCCCCCGAATTCACCTGAACCGGGGTTGCGTTCGGTGCCGCCCTCGAGCTTGCCGCCAGTATGGTGGTTCACCTCGCCGTCGAGGATGTAGTACAGATCGGTCCAGTTGTTGTGCAGTTCGGGCGCGCCGGCGCTTTTGGCGCGGAAGCTCATGCCCTGGAAGTCGTGATCGCCTCGATGCAGTCGTTTCCAGGTGATCTGGCCGCCGCTCTTCAGCGTGGTGGCGAGCGCTTTGAGCTCTGCCGCGGGATAGTAGGCAAATTTCATGGGAGTCACCGGTGGAGCTTGCGGAGCCTGAGCTGCCAGCACGCCGAGCGAGCACATGACCGCCGCGGTCGAAAGGATCAACTTCATTGAACAATCTCCTTTGTTGGGGCGCGACAAATATCCCACACACGCCGCGCGGAGTCACGTGCGGTACAAGTTGCGACAAGCCGGCGCCGCGCTAGAATGTCTACATCATGCCTCGCATTTCATTCGACAAGCTTCCTTCCGATGCCCGACTCTGGATATTTGCCGCCGAACGCCCGCTTTCGGCGACCGAGCGTGCCCGCGTGCTCGACGAGACCGACGCCTTCATCGATCAGTGGATGGCCCATGGCGTGCCTCTAATGTCCGGGCGCGAGCTGCGCTACGACCAGTTCGTGCTGGTCGGCGTGGACGAGCGCGCCGCCGGCGTTTCGGGTTGTTCCATCGATGCGCTGGTGCGGCGAATGCAGCAGCTCGAACGCGTCCTGGGCCTGGAGCTCGTCAACAACGGCCCCGTGTTGTATCGCGAAGGGGAGTCGGTGGTGCGCGTACCGCGCGACCGCTTCGCCGAGCTCGCCGCCTCCGGCACGGTCAGCCCGAGCACGAAAGTCTTCGACAACACCCTCACTCGCGTCGGCGATTTGCTCGCCGGCAAGTGGGAGGTGAAGGCGGCGGAGGCCTGGCATGGCAGGGCTTTCTTTTAATGCAGCATTGGTAGATTGGAAGATTGGCAGATTGTGAGATTACGACTCCTGGTCCTGCTTTTCTTCTCAGCTCCATTATTAGCCGCGGATTGGCCCCAGTTTCTTGGGCCCGCGCGCGACGGCGTTTACGTCGGCGCGCCGTTGAACGAGAAGTGGCCGTCCTCCGGCCCTCGCGCCTTGTGGCGCAAGCAGGTTGGCTCGGGGCTCAGCGGACCGGTGGTTGCTCAGAACCGCCTGATCCTTTTCCACCGCGTGGACAACACTGAAGTTGTCGAGTCGTTCGATGCGCTCAGCGGCGCGCCGCAATGGCGTTTTGCGTATCCGACGGCGTATCGCGACGATTTTGGATTCGACGAAGGTCCGCGAGCCGTTCCGGTTGTTGACGGCGGCGTGGTCTATACCTACGGCGCCGAAGGCAAACTGAATGCGATCGACCTCGCAACCGGCAAGGCCATCTGGAATGTCGACGCGATGCGTCAATTCGAGGTCGCGAAGGGATTTTTCGGCGCCGCAGGAACGCCTGTCGTAGAGGCAGGCAAGGTGATCGCGAACGTTGGCGGCAAGAAGGGCGGATCGTCGCCTTCGACGCGAAGTCGGGCAAGGTGATGTGGACGGCGACGACGGATGCCGCGAGTTATTCGTCGGGGATCGCCGCAACCGTGCTTGGCCGGCGATATGTGATCTTCTTCACGCGCGAAGGCCTGGTGGGCCTCGATCCGGCAAACGGCCAGGTGATGTTTCAGCGCGCGTGGCGCGCGCGCCAGGCGGCATCGGTGAACGCCGCGAGCCCCCTTATCATCGGCAATCGGATCTTCGTTTCGGCTGAGTACGGGCCCGGTGCCGGCGTGCTGCAATTCGACGGCGCCAAACTTCAGGACGTATGGCTGTCGAATGACGTGCTGTCGAATCATTACGCGACGAGCGTCCACCACGATGGAGTGTTGTACGGCTTCCATGGCCGCCAGGAATTTGGCCCGGTATTTCGCGCCGCGGATCTGCAGACCGGGAAGGTGCTATGGAGTACCGAACGCTTCGGAGCAGGCAGCGTCACGCTCGCGGGAAACCGCCTGGTGATCGTCCGCGAGACGGGGGAGCTGGTGCTCGCAGCGGCGTCGCCGAAGTCGTTCCAACAGATCGCCTCGGCCCGGCTGCTGCCGCCGACGCTCCGGGCCTACCCGGCGCTTGCCAATGGAGTGTTGTACGTGCGCAACGACGACACCCTTGTGGCGGTGGATCTCAGATGACGCGGTTCATGGTTCCGGGTTCCAGGTTCCGGGTTCGAGGTTCCGGATTCCTCGTGCTCTGGTTCCTCGTTCTCTGGTTCGCGCGTACACCGTTAGCCGCGCAAGGTCCGCAGGCGTTGATGAGCCGGGCCGTCGCGGAATTCGAGCAGGGACAGTTCGCACAGGCGTCCGCGACTTTTGACCTCGTCGCGAAGATGGCTGCGGACATTGCGCCTCAGCTCTGGCAGCGCGGCATCGCCTTGTATTACGCGCGGCGTTATGCCGATTGCCGGGCGCAGTTCGAATCGCATCGTACGGTGAATCCGGACGATGTGGAGAACGCGGCGTGGCATTTTCTGTGCGTCGCGCGCCAGGAAAGCCCGGAGAAGGCGCGCGCGGCGCTGCTGCCCGTCGGCCCGGACGCCCGCATGCCGATGCGCGAGGTGTACCAGATGTTTCGCGGCTCGATCACCGCGCAGGATGTGCTCAAAGCCGCAGGCAATGACCTCAGCGGGCTCTTCTATGCCCACCTCTACATCGGCTTGTATTCAGAAGCGATCGGCCGGAAAGATCTCGCCAAGCAGCACATCACCGAAGCGGCGTCGGCGAAATACGCCTCCGCCGGCGGCTACATGCATATGGTGGCGCAAGTGCACTCGCGCACCCTCCAGTAGGGCGTCGTGTCTGATCGGACGCAGAGCCGCAGAGTCGCTGAGTCAATTACATTTATAAAGAATCCTCTGCGTCTCGGCGCCTCTGCGTCGAGACATCGCGACATCGCGTCATCGTGTCATCGTGTTTATTTCTTCGTGCCTTCGTGGTTGTGTCTTCGTGGTCTGTCGAGCCACCATCTCGCCACGTAGACGCACAGCGCGACGGCAGAGACGAACAACAGGAGCGGCATCGCGACCGAAAGCAGTCCGAGCAGGAGCGATGCGAGGAACTCGCCGAAACTCACGTTTTTATCCCCTGACGGCATAATAGCGCATCGTTATTCGTCGATAGGCCAGGTCCATGCCCGCTGGTTTATGGTCGAATAGCGGAGACGACATGACTGACAGTTCGCGATCAGGGATCTCCCGTCGTGCTCTGCTGCAAGCGTTGCTCGCTCACGCGGCGGGTGGGGCGGCGTGGGCGCAGGCACGCGTCCATGCGAAGCCGCGGCCGCTGGCGAAAGACGCGGTGACGCACGAATGGGCGTCCTTTCTCGGCCCGACGCACAACGCGGTCTCGACCGAGACCCGGCTCAGCCGGACGCTGCCGCCCGCGCTCGTGTGGGAGTATCCGAAGGGGACGAGTTATGCCGCACCGGCTGTGGCGGGCGGACACGTGGTGCTCGTGCACCGCGTGGGTGAAGAGGAGATCGTCGAGTCGCTGCAGCCCGAGACGGGCATGCGGCAGTGGAACTTCCGGTACTCGACCGATTTCGAAGATCGTTACGGGTACAACAACGGGCCTCGCTCGAGCCCCGTCATCGACGGCGACAGGGTCTTCACCGTTGGCGCGCAGGGGCAGCTGCATTGCCTCGACCTTCGCTCCGGCGCGCTCGTCTGGCGTCGCAACATCGGCGCGGATTACAAAGTGCCGCAGGATTTCTTTGGCACCGCGTCGACCCCGCTCGTCGAAGACAAGCTGCTCATCGTCAATGTCGGCGCCCCAGGCGGCCCATGTGTTGTCGGGCTCGACAAGACGACCGGCCGCGAAGTTTGGCGCGCCGGCAAGGAGTGGGGACCGAGCTACGCGTCGCCGATCCCCGCGGTGGTGCACGGCCGCCGGCGTGTGTTCGTGTTCGCAGGCGGCGAATCCACACCGCCCACCGGCGGTTTGCTGTCGATCGACCCCTCCAACGGACGCGTGGACTTCGTGTTTCCATGGCGCAGCCGTTCGTACGAGTCGGTCAACGCGTCCTGTCCGGTGATCTTCGACAACAAGGTGTTCATCTCTGCGAGCTATCGCACGGGCGGCGCACTCCTCGAGATCCTGCCCGACTTCAGTCATCGCGTGCTGTGGACCACCCAGGAGTTCGGGCTCCACTGGAACACGCCGATCTATCGCAACGGCTATCTTTACGGTTTCGACGGACGCAACGAGCCGGACGCATCGCTGGCGTGCGTCGACGTGGCGAGCGGCAAGGTCGCGTGGCGCGCGACGCCGGAGTGGAACGAGGTCATCTCATCGGGCGGCCAGGAACGCCGCCAGCTCGTCAGCACGTATCGCGGATCGCTGCTCGCGGTGGATGGTCACTTCTTATGCCTGGGTGAACTCGGGCACCTGGTCTGGATGGACTTGTCGCCCACCGGGTACAAAGAGCTCTCCCACGCGTGGCCATTCGCGGCGCGCGAATCGTGGGCGCTTCCTGTGTTGAGCCGGGGACTGCTCTACGTGGTCCAGAACACCCGCGACATTCGCAACGGCGCGGGACCGCGATTGTTGTGTTATGACCTGCGCGGGTAACCACGAAGGCTAAACCACGAAGGCCCGAAGCCACGAAAACACGATGACGCGACGGGACGATGACGAAACGGTGTGAACTTCGCGAACCCACGAACCCCACGAACCGACGAACCCGCAATCTTACGAACTTACGAACCTCACCACGAAGACACGAAGACGAAAACACGATGGCGCGATGAGCTCGATGACGTGATGGTTGGTGGCATCATCATGCGGTCGGCCGGGTCCGTCTGCAAGGCAGCCGTATTTTGTGCAGCGGTCGTTGACCGGAGCGCGACGAGCGGTGTGCGACACCACCGACGCCCTCGCAGCCACCAAGACCGTAGGCATCTGCCGAGATGACGCGAGGCGGTGGCGGTTGGTGAAATCGCGCGCGAAGGCTGGGCTCCGGCTGCCGGCAGACGGATCCACCGGTCGCGTTGGTGCCGCCGCGAACGCCAAATAACGAAGGGCTAGCCGTCCCGCATCGCCGGACACTAGCGAAGGACCGCTAAAAGCAATGCAACCAGCGCCAGCATCAGTGCGGCACCAGCCAGCGCCAGTGAATAAACGGCCGCCGGCGAGGAGGCGAGCGGTAACTGCGCCGGGAGTTGTTGTGAGCCGGACTGTTTCGGTGTTCCATCGAACAACGACTGTTGCATGACGCGCTTTGCCGCGACCACGTCTTTGATCCCCTCTTCGAGGTGATGCTGATGAATCAGCTTCATCGTGTCGTGCTGCGGCGACATGGCGGCGGCAAGGGCGGCTTTGAGGACGGCGTTGCGGATGTCTCCGCCGGTCACCTCATATGTTTGCGCCAGCGCACGGAAGTCCACGTCGTCGGCCAGCGGTGTGAGGGTCGGGTGCATCTGCACCTGCCAGATTTGCTCCCGCTCGGCCGCCCCCGGCAGCTCGAACAGCACGTGCGTGCGGATGCGGCGCTCGAACGCCGGGTCGAAGTTCGCGGCAAGATTCGTGGCGAAGATCACGACACCGTTGAACGATTCCAGCTCCTGAAGCAGCACGTTGACGACGGTATTGGACTCGCGCTGAAAGCCGTGGTCTACCGACGTCGACCGGCGTGACGCGATCGCGTCGGCCTCGTCGAAGAACAGCACTGCTTCTTCCCGCCGCGCCAGACGGAATACCGCCGCGACGTTTTTCGGCGTCTCTCCCATCCACATCGACTCGAGCTCGGCATAGCGCGCGATGAGCAGCCGCCGGCCGAGTGTGTGTGCGATCGCTTCCGCGCAGATTGTTTTGCCGGTGCCCGACGGTCCCGCGAAGTTGAACGCGAGTGCGAGCCCCGTCGGATGCCGCTGGCCCAGCCCCCAGCGATTGAAGATGAGGTCGTGGCTCGTCACCTGCGCGAGTGCCTGGTCCAGAGCCCGGCGCGTGGAGGCGGGCAGGATGACGTCCTGAAGGGTTCGCCGTGGGACGATCGATTCGACGGCGCGGCTGGGACCGGCAAGGCCTTCGAACAGGCGGTTGAGGGGAAACGGTGCCAATATATTGATTATGACACCCGAATCGCTCCTCAGCATCGGCGTGGGACTCGCGCTTGCCGCGGCTGCCGGGTTCCGGATTTTCGTTCCGCTTCTGGCGCTCAGCCTGGCGGCGAGATCCGGGTGGGTCGAGTTGTCGCCCTCGTTTGCGTGGCTCGCGACGACGCCGGCGTCGCTGGCGCTTGCGACCGCGATGGTGCTGGAAATTTTCGCGTATTACGTGCCGTTCTTCGACAACCTCCTCGATACGCTGTCAGCGCCAGTGGCGGTCCTTGCTGGAGTTGTCGCCAGCGCATCGCTCCTCACGGATCTGCCGCCCTGGCTGCAATACAGCATCGCCATCGTCGGAGCCGGCGGCACGGCGGGCGTGGTCCACGCGTCTACCTCGTTGCTCCGCCTGAAGAGCTCAGCGGCCACCGCAGGCTTCGGCAATCCGATTCTGGCCACGCTCGAGCTGGCCGGGTCAGTGTTGATCGCGGTGCTGGCGCTCCTCGCGCCCCTCATCGCATTGATTGCGGTCGTGATGATCGTCGTTATGGTGTCGAAACGCAGAAAGGCGCGCCGCCTCGACCCAGCCGGCGTTGCGAGAACAGGGGTCTGACCCCCATTTCTTCAGTCGTCGGTTGCGGCCGATCGGCCCCGGAGCTGCTTGACTGCGCCGCGGCGTTTTTTTGATTGGAGACGCTTCTCCCGCGCGCCCGGTTTTGGTTTTGTCGCCGTCCGCTTTTTGGGCTTGCGGTAGGCGTGTTCGACCAGCGCCGTCAATCGTGCCCGGGCTGCCTCGCGATTCTGCCCCTGAGTGCGGTGTTCCCGGCTGTCGATGAGCAGCACGTCATCCGCGATGATTCGGTTGCCGGCCAGGTGGCGCAGGCGTGTCTTCACCTCTTCGGGCAGGGAGGAGGCGCCGATATTGAAGCGCAGCTCGACCGCCGTCGACACCTTGTTGACGTTCTGGCCCCCCGGTCCCGAGGCCCTGACGAAACGTTCCTCTATGTCCTTCTCGTCCAGCACGATAGTCCATGCTAACATCGCGCCTTCCCGCGAGGTGCAACCATGATGAGAGTGTTCTTACGCCTGGGGTGCGGCGTGTTGATCGCCGCCGCCGTGTCTGCCTGTTCGAGTGCCGAGCCCGCGCCGGCCCCTTCGTCATCCACGCTCACCATCGACTCGCCAATGCCGGCGCCGAAGTGGGCGCAGATGGAGCGCCAGCTGCTCGCCGAAAACGTGCCGGCGGCGCGCGAGTTTTTCCAGAAGTATTTCGACGAGCGGGGATACCTGCTGTGTTTCGTCCGTTGGGGTGCGAACGACGGTCCAGACGACGCGTTCGAGAACTTCAACCACTGGCCGGAGCTGCATGCGCTCGGCGCGGGTGACGAGATCGTTCAGATGTATCTGAAGGGTCACGAGGGCATGATCAAGCAATACACCGAAGCCAAGACGACGAAGCTGGTGCCGGCCGGCGTCGACGGCATGTATTACAAGGAGTTCAGCGCGCTGTCGGACTGGCAGCATCACGGCGAAGGGCTGCAGCTCTTCAACCGCATGGCGCTCTCCGTGCCGAGCGACCCCAAATATCTCGAGCGCGTACGACGTTTCGCGGGCCTCTACATGGGTGAAGATCCCGAAGCGCCGAACTACGATGCCGAGCACAAGATCATCCGCAGCATGATGAACGGCAGCAGGGGACCGCTGCTGCGGAAAGCCACCTCGATGGACTGGGTGGGTGAGCCGTTCGACATGAGCGGCTTCGATGCGCTGCATGGCGAGCGCAACTTCGACGAGTTCCTCGCGCACTACCAGGAGTACCACGACGTCGTCGGAGACCACGCGCTGAATCTCGTCGCGACCACGCTGCCGGCGAATGCGTACTTCGCGACGGGCGACCAGAAGTACAAGCGGTGGGTCACCGAATACGCCGACGCGTGGCTCGCGCGGATGAAGCAGAACAACGGCATCATTCCGACCTTCGTGGACCTCGACGGAAAGATTGGCGGTCCCAGCGGGAAGTGGTGGGGCAGCGCCTATGGGTGGGGATTCAGTCCCGTCAATCCCGTCACCAACCGCCGCGAAAATCGCAACCGCATCGAGCGTCCCATCATCGGCTTCAACAACGCCTTGCTGCTCACAGGCGATCAGAAATATGTGGACGCGTGGCGCGACATGACAAATGTGGTGAACGCCAACGCGCGCACCGTTGACGGCAAGACCCAATATCCGTCGATGTACGGTGTCGATTTGACCGCCAATCCGCGCGGTGGAAAGCCGGGCTGGTATGGCTGGCGCGATCGGCCGTGGAATGTGGGTGCGCTGGAAGTGTGGTACTTCTCGCAGAAGCCGGAGGATCTCGCGCGCGTGCCGGCGAACCCGTGGCTCGAATATCTCCAGGGCCGCAATCCGGGCTATCCCGAGACGGCGATGGCCGAAGATCTGGCGACCATCAAGCAACGCGTCGAGGGGATTCGGAAGGATCAGTCCAAGCCGGACAAGCGCCTCGCCGACAACATGCTCGACCTGAACCCGGTCACGACGACGGCGCTCATTCAGTTGACGCAGGGTGGAATGGAGCCCGATCGGCGGGGCAATCTCGTCAACTCGCGGCTACGGTATTTCGATCCGTCGCGCGAGCGCGCAGGATTGCCGGAAGACGTCGCCGCGCTGGTGTCCGAGATGAGCGACACCGGCACGGTCGTGACGCTGGTGAATCTCAATCCGTCGACCGCCCGGACCGTCGTGGTCCAGGGCGGAGCTTATGCCGAGCACCTGATTGAATCGGTGGACTGGAACGGCAAAGCCGTGCCGGTCGGCAAGCCGAGCTTCAGCGTCACCCTGAATCCTGGCGCGGGCGGCAAACTGACGCTGAAGATGAAGCGTTACGCGAGCGACCCGACGGTGAAGTTCCCATTCTGAACTTCGACGCAGAGTCGCAGAGGCGCAGAGAACACTCTTTCGAAAAGAGTCCTCTGCGTCTTTGCGGCTCTGCGTCAAGATCCGACTGACTGTTTGGCGTGATTCTCGAGAAAATCGATGATCGACTGGCGAAGGCGCCGGTATTGCGGGTGTTCGAGCACCTCACGGCGTTCGCGCGGCCGAGCGAAGGGAAGCGGCAGGATCTCGCCCACGTGTGCCGCCGGGCCATCGGTCATCAGCACGATCCGGTCGGCGAGATAGAGCGCTTCGTCGACGTCGTGCGTCACCATCACGACAATCTTTCGATCCTGCTCCCACGCGCTCAGCAGCGTGTCCTGCAGGTCCAGCCGGGTCAGCGAGTCGAGCATCGAGAACGGCTCGTCGAGCAGGAGTAGCTGGGGCTCGAGCGACAGTGCGCGTGCCAGCGACACGCATTGCTGGATTCCCAGCGACATCTCGCCAGGCAGCTGATCCGCGGCCTCGGCAACCCCCGCAAGGCCGAGGTAGCGGAGGGCGTGGGTGCGGCGTTCCGCGGCTGTCAGCGTCCGGAACTTCTGCCGCACCGCCAGTTCGACGTTCTGCCGTCCGGTGAGCCACGGCAGCAGCGACGGTGTCTGAAAGACCACGGCGCGATCGGCGCCGGGCTCGATCGTCTGCCTTCCGTTGATCACGACTCCGCCTTCGGTCGCTCGCTGGAGTCCGGCAATGATCGACAGCACCGTCGACTTTCCGCAGCCGGAATGCCCGACGATGCAGATGAATTCCGATTTCTGAATGCGGACGTTGACGTTCTTGACCGCGACGAATGGGCCGGCTTCTGTCTGGAACACCTTGGTGAGCCCGGTCAGCTCGAGCGGTACGATGATGCTCATAGCCCGGCCTTTTCGACGGCAACAGACGAAAACGACGGGGGCGGCTCCTGCCGCGTGCGATCGGGTCGTGCCCGGGACGCGTGCAGATGATCGGACAGACACTCGACGACGTGCGCTCTCGCGAGAATCGCGTGCTCGTCGTGAGCGAGCTGTTCGACGCTCCTCGGTTTGGCGAGATCCACGCCGACGGGCGAACCGAGTGTCGCTCGCGGTCCTTTCGTCATCGGAATAATCCTGTCCGAGAGCAGCAGCGCTTCGTCGATGTTGTTCGTGATCATCACCGTCGTCACCGGCCGGCCGGCTTCGGAGCATAGCCGCGCGAGCTCCTGCTGAAGGCTGCCGCGGGTCAGCGCGTCGAGCGCTCCGAACGGCTCGTCGAGAAACAGCACTTCGGGATCGGTCGCGAACGCCCGGGCAATAGCCACCCGCTGCCGCATGCCGCCCGACAGTTGGCTCGGCCGGCGGTGCATCGCGTTGCCCAGGCCGACCAATCGAAGGTAGCGCTCCGACTGTGCCTTCTGCTCCACGTGGGACCACCCGGGCCGCGCCGCGTCCACCGCAAGGCGCACGTTCTCGAGCGCCGAGAACCACGGCAGCAGCGAGTAATTCTGGAAGACAATCGATGCCTGTTTGGCGATGCCGCGCAATGGCGTCCCGTCGATGCTGATCGAGCCCGCGTCAGGTGCCGTGACGCCCGACAGAAGATTCATCAGGGTCGACTTGCCGCACCCCATGAACCCGACGATCGAGACGAACTCGCCTTTCTCCACCGAAATGGAAACGCGATCGAGGACGTGTCTCGACGGGGAGCCGAACGATTTCGAAAGTCCGTGTGCTTCGATAAATGCCATGGTTAAAGCGCGCGCAGCCTGGCTTCTGCGATGCCCATCATCCGGTCGAGCAGAAAGCCGACAATGCCTATCGTCAGGATGGCGAGAAGGATGTGGGAATAGATCAGGCTGTTGTATTCCTGCCATAAGAATCCGCCGACTCCGGGCGTTCCCGTCAGCATCTCGGCGGCGACGATGACGAGCCACGCGATGCCGAGGCTGAGCCGGAAGCCGGTGAACATCTGCGGCAACGCTGCCGGCAGCACGATCTTGGTGAACGTGGTGAAACGGGAGAGACGAAGGACCTTGGCGATGTTCCAGTAGTCCTGCGGAATCGCTCGAACCCCGGCCATGGTATTCAGCACCGTGGGCCACATCGAGCACACGGCGATGGCAAACAGCGCGGCCGGTTCTGATTTCTGGAACAGAATGAGCCCCAACGGCAGCCACGCGAGCGGCGAGATCGGGCGCAGGACCTGGATCACCGGGTCGAGCATGCGGTGCATGACGCCCGAAACCCCCAGTAGAAAGCCGAGCGGCGTGCCGATCAGGATGCCGAGCGAGAACCCGTACGCGACGCGGACCAGGCTGTAGTACGCAAGCAGCCCCATGCCCTGATCCATCTCGCCCCGTTTCGCCCACGGCTCGAGGAGATACAGCTTGCTCTCTTCCCAGGTCTTGGCGGGCGAGGGCAGGTCGGTGACGAGCGTGCTCGCGAGCCACCAGGCCAGGCCGGCGAACGCGATCCCGATGAGCGGAAGGAGGTAATGTCCGATGCGTTTGAGAATCATCAGTTATCCCATGAGATTGTTGATGGGAAACGAGCGGGCGTACTGTTCCGGATTCGCCGCATCGAACGCGACGCCATCCCAGAGCGTCCACTTCGTCAGTGGAGCCACTTTCGGCGTCACGCCGAGCTCCTTCATCGCCTCAAGATAAATGTCGGGCCGCATGACACGTTTGGTGACCCCGGCGTAGTCAGGCGCTCCTTTGACCATGCCCCAGCGCCGGAACTGCGTCAGCCACCACGTGGCGAATGCCGGATGTGGGTAGTTGCATTCCCGATCCGAATAGATCATGTAGTGCGGGTCCTGCTCCTTGCGGCCGTCGCCGTACTCGTATTTGCCGAGCAGGCGGCCGAGGATGATCTCCGGCGGGCAGTTGATGTAGGTCGGCCGGGAGATAATCTCGGCAGCTTTCGGCCGGTTCTCGAGCTTGTCGAGGTAGACGCTCGCCAGATGGAGCGCCTTCAGCGCGGCCTTGACCGATTTCGGATTTTTCGTCGCGAACTCTTCGGTAAAGGCGCACACCTTTTCGGGATGGTCGCGCCACATCTGTTGCGTGGTGATCGACGTGAACCCGATGCCGTCGGCAATGGCTCTGGCGTTCCACGGCTCGCCGACGCAGAAGCCGTCCATCTTGTCGACCTTCATGTTCGCGACCATCTGGGGCGGTGGAATCGTGATGAGCGACACGTCTTTGTCGGGATGGATGCCGCCGCTCGCCAGCCAGTAGCGCATCCACATCGCGTGAGTGCCCGGCGGAAACGTCATCGCGAACGCCAGAGGATCGCCGGCAGCCTTGGCGCGATCGGCGAGCGGCTTGATGTCCTTCGGACCCTTGACGCCTGCCTGCCGCAACTTGTTGTTGAGCGTAATCGCCTGGCCATTCCGGTTCAGCAGCCAGGGAATCACCATCGGCTTCACGGGCGAACCCGCCAGACCCATCGTCGAGGCCAGCGGCATCCCGATCAGCATGTGCGTGCCCTGGTTCTCGCCGAGGTTCATCTTGTCGCGGATCACGGCCCACGACGCTTCCTTTGACACGACAGAGTCGATGCCGAACTTCTTGAAATAGCCGAGCTCGTGGGCCATGACGATCGGCGCGCAGTCGGTCAGCGCGATCATGCCGAACCGCATCGCCTTCGTTTCCGGCGAGTCGTCTGCGTACACGCTGCCGACCCAGCCCGATGGCAATCCCGACATGAGACCGGCTATCGCCGAGACTTCGGACGTTTTCTTCAGAAACGCGCGTCGCGAAGGTTTCGCGTCTGTCATCTATTTCTCCAGTCCGATGAGCATCGTGGTGACCATCACATATGGAGCGCTGTAGGACTTGCCAGGCGTGGCCGCCTTGAGAAACGCGCCCGTAAACATGTGCGCGTAGCCCCCATGAATCTGGAGACGCGGCGATGGCGTGTAGGTAGCCTGGATGTCGAGCTCCTGGCCGACGTGTCGATCGGGCGCGCCCGCCGGTATGCGCGCGATGGCGGCGCCGCCGGCGTTATACAGAGCGTCGGTTGCGCTGGCGAGCCAGAACGAGTGGTAGCCGCCGGCGAGCGCAAGCTTCGTGTGCGGCCGCACCTCGAGGCCGGTTCGCAGATGGTGAATGTTCTTCCACCCCACCTGATCGGCGAGGCCGTACTTGTCGTGCGCCGTTGGATAGAGCTGATCGAAGGTGCCGCGTACTCCGTCTGCAGGCATTGCGTCACCCGACGCGTAGTTGTATTCGCCGAACACGCGGTAGGTGAGTGAGCCCGCCGGAATCGTGCGCCCGACCAGCGCATGCCCCGCCCATGCGGAAATCGTGTCGGATCCCAGCGACCCTCGCTGAAGCGCGGACTCGATGTTGTAGTCGGTGCGAGCGGACAGCTTGCCCGCAGAGCGAACGCCGGTAGTGAACGAGGTCAGGTCGCCGCGTGTCCCCGATTCCGTTGCGAGGTTGTTCGACGTTCGCACGAACTCATATGGCTCGAGGATGCCGCCGTTCGGCAGAACAGCAAGCGGCGCATCGGCGCCATAGAGGTAGTTGCCGAAGCCGCTCCGATTGACGTCGTCCATGTCGATGGCGACAACGGAGGCGGCGAAGCCGTCGACGCGCAGTTTCTTGTGACGGAAGACGCCGCGCACGCCATCGAACGATCGCGCGGTATTGAGCCAGTTGGCATGGCCGATGAGGCGCTGGTCGCCGAATACCAGCTCCTGCCGTCCTCCGCGCAAAGCGAGGCGGCTCTTTTCGAGATTGCCGACATCCAGGTGCGCGACTCGCAGGTCGAACTGATCGCGGAACGGGGCGCCGAGCGTGACAGCGTTGCGCCCTTCGATGCGCGCGTCCTGCACCTGAACTGCCGCGCTCAACCACGGTTTCATCGCGAACCGGCCGGTCACGCGGAAGCGATTCAGCCAGTAGAGATCTTCGGTCTCCGCGAATCCGCCGCCGCTGTAACCCTCCAGGCGCCCGCGATATTCGACGCCGAGGCGCACCCACGACGGGAGATCGAGATTGGCAAACGCGGTTGGCTGTTGCGGCGTCGATGGCGGCGTTTGCGCGGCGGCGGGTGCTGACGCCGACATGAGACCGGCGAGCAGCGCGACGACTGCGGCATGGATTCTCATGCGCCAGGTCTTGAGCAACACGGATGCCACGCGCGTTTTTGCGGAAATTGCTCGAAAAACGCCAGGGTTGAGAGCTAAGAGCAGAACGCTGAGCGGCGAACGACCTGGACGGAAATGTTCATTACGCAATTCTCAGGCAACGATTGTGTCGATTTGATTTTTGAGAAGTGCGCGATGCGGCGGCTGCGGCATGCCTCGTCACCGCAATCGCGCCCATTTCGGTTCGTATTTGTCGCAAGCATCTGCTTCTGGCGACATTCGTGAACATTTCGAAATTGGCGTGCGCGTGTTCGTGGGGCTAATGCCGAGGAATTTCACGAGGCATGTTCCTTGCTCGTGGGTTCGCGTAAGAGATGGATTCGGTTTCAACCTCCGTGTCGACGCACTGTCCGTATTGCGCCCTCCAGTGCGGAATGGATCTCACGTGTGAAGGCGATCGCATCGGCGTTGCCGGCAACCGGAGGTTCCCTGTCAACGAAGGCGGACTGTGTCTAAAGGGATGGTCGGCAGCGGCGACGCTGCAGCATCCGGACCGTCTGCTGTCGCCTCTGGCGCGCAACGCCGACGGAATGCTCGAGCCGGTCTCGTGGGAGATCGCGATCGACAGAATCGCATCCGCGATTGGCGCGACGCAGGCGAGGTACGGCCGCGATGCGGTCGCCGTGTTCGGCGGCGGCTCGCTGACCAACGAGAAGGCCTATCTGCTGGGGAAGTTCGCGCGCGTTGCCCTGGGCACATCGAACGTCGATTACAACGGCCGCTTCTGCATGTCTTCGGCTGCAGCCGGCGCGTCGAAGGCGTTCGGCATCGATCGCGGCCTGCCATTTCCGCTCGCAGACATTCCCGGTGCCGAAGTGATCCTGCTCGTCGGCGGCAACATGGCCGAAACGATGCCGCCGATCATGCGGTACTTCGAGGCCCAGCAGCGCAACGGCGGCGCGTTGATCGTCGCCGACCCCCGTCACTCGCCGACCGCGCAATGGGCGCAGGTCCATCTGGCGTTGCGTCCGGGTTCGGACGCGGCGCTGGCGAACGGGCTGGTTCACCTGCTGATTCGCGAATCGTTGATCGATTCGACATACATCGAGAGCCGCACTGAAGGGTTCGACGACCTGAGGCGGCTCGCCGCCGCCTATTGGCCCGAACGTGTTGAGGGCCTGACGGGAATCCCTCAGGCGCAGCTGGTCGAGACCGCGCGCATGCTCGGGCGCGCGCGAACGGCAATGGTGCTGACCTCGCGCGGCGCCGAGCAGCAGTCGCATGGCGTGGACAACGTGCTCGCCTTCATCAACGTCGCGCTGGCACTTGGGAAAGTCGGGCAGCCGTTCAGTGGATACGGCACGCTGACGGGACAGGGAAACGGGCAAGGTGGGCGCGAGCATGGTCAGAAGGCGGACCAGTTGCCTGGCTATCGCCGCATCGATGACCCCGCGGCGCGCCGCGATCTCGCGGCGGTCTGGGGAATCGACGAACGCGATCTTCCGGGACCCGGCAAGTCGGCTTACGAGCTGATCGAATCCGCGGGCGAGGCCGACGGCGTTCGCGCCCTCCTCGTCGTCGGATCGAATCCGATCGTCTCGGCGCCGAATGCCAACAAGGTGAGCGGCTGTTTCAAGCGCCTCGATTTTCTTGCCGTTGCCGATTTCTTTCTGTCCGAGACGGCGAAGATAGCAGATGTGGTGCTTCCGTCGGCGCAGTGGGCGGAAGAGGATGGCACCGTCACCAATCTCGAAGGCCGCGTCATCCGCCGCCGGCGTGCGATCGAGCCGCCAGGGCAGGTACGAACGGATACGGATGCTCTTTGTGCCCTTGCCCGAGCGCTCGGCAAGGGTCGGTTCTTTTCCTTCGAAAATCCACAGGCGGTGTTCGAGGAACTGCGCGCCGCGACCCGCGGCGGCGCCGCCGACTACTGGGGCATTTCTTACGACCGCATCGAGCGGGACGGGGGAGTGTTCTGGCCATGCCCGTCCGACGACCACCCGGGAACTCCGCGTCTCTTTCAGGAGGCATTTCCGACAGCATCGGGCCGCGCTCGCTTTCATGCGATCGAGCACGAGGGTCCGGCCGAGGCCGTCGATGAGCAGTTTCCCCTCTATCTCACCACCGGCCGCCTGCTCGCTCACTATCAGTCGGGAACCCAGACGCGGCGGGTTCCGGAACTGATGGAGGCAGCACCGAAACCAGTTGCGGAAATCCACCCGCAGGTTGCGAAACGTCACGGCATTACCGATGGCGCTTCGATCGTGCTGCGAACGCGACGCGGTTCTGCGATGTTCACCAGCCGCGTTACGGCCACGATCCGTCCAGACACGATCTTCATCCCCTTTCACTGGCCAGACGAGTCGTCTGCGAATCGCGTGACGAACGACGCGCTCGACCCAGTCAGCCGCATGCCGGAATTCAAGGTGTGCGCCGTGCGGATCGATATCGATGAATAAAGAGCGGCATCGTCGTCATCGGAAACGGAATGGCCGGCGCCCGGTTCGTCGACGATCTCCTGGTACGCGGCGGCGGCGACCGGTTCGATGTGGTGATGTTTGGCGACGAACCCTGCGGCAACTACAACCGCATCCTGCTTTCGAGCGTGCTCTCGCGCAGCCACAAGCCCGATGACATCTTCATCAACCCGATGTCGTGGTACACGGCCAAGGGCATCACGCTTCATGCGGGGAAGCGCGTCGAGCAGATTGATCTCGCCAGGAAACACGTCATCGCTGCCGGCGGACTCTCGGAGCGGTACGACAAGCTGATTGTTGCCACCGGCAGCAGTCCGATGATTCCTCCCCTCACGAACGTGCGCGACGAGGGCGGCGTCTTCAAGCAGGGCGTGTTCGTGTTCCGCACGCTCGACGATTGCGAGCGCATCATGCGCTGCGCCGCCACGGCCCGCCGCGCCGCCGTAATCGGCGGAGGGTTGCTGGGTCTGGAGGCGGCCCGCGGTCTCCTGAACTGGGGCCTCGAAACGCACGTCATTCATCTGATGCCCCACCTCATGGAGGCGCAGCTCGATCCGGGCGCCGCCGATGTTCTTCGCCGCCAGTTCGAACAGATGGGCCTTGTGACGCACCTTGCCACGCGCACGACCGCGGTAACGGGCAACGGCCACGTCTCGGGGTTGGAATTTGCGGATGGCGTGACGCTCGCCTGCGACCTCGTCGTAATCGCCGCCGGCATCCGGCCCAACACGAAGCTCGCCGTGGAGGCGGGCCTCACCGTCAATCGCGGCATCGTGGTCGGCGACGACCTTGGATGTTTCGTCGCCGGCAATGCCGCATCGGATGTGTTCGCGGTGGGCGAGTGCGCCGAGCACCGCGGACGCGTGTACGGCCTGGTCGCGCCGTTGTGGGAACAGACAGCGCGCCTTGCTGACCGGCTTAGCGGTCGCAACCCCAAGGCCGTCTATCTCGGGTCGTCGGTTTCGACCAAGCTGAAGGTCATGGGTGTCGACCTCGCGGTCATGGGCGACAAGGACCCGGTTGGCGAAGACGACGAGGTCGTCAGCTACAGCGAGCCTTCGCGCGGCATCTACAAGAAGCTGATTGTGCGCAACGATCGGCTGGCGGGCGCCATCATCCTCGGTGATGGCGCCGTCGTGCCGTCCCTGTTACAAACCTTCGCGTCGGGCGCGGCGCTGACGGAGAACCGGGCCGATATCCTGTTCGTGCCGCCGGCGGCCCTACCGAAAAGAGGGCCGGACGTTGCGGCAACTACGCCAGACACCGCGCGCATCTGCGACTGCAACGATGTGTCGAAGGCGCAGATCATCGAGGCGGTCCTGAAGGGCGCGCGAAGCGTACAGGCAGTTTGCGACGTGACGCGCGCCTCGACGGGATGCGGCTCGTGCCGGCCAGAGGTCGAGGCTATCGTCAGCCTCGCGTGCCGGGGAATTGAAACGGCGGGGATGCCCGACGTCGCCGCCGGGCCGGCGTCGTTTGCCGACGTAGTGACGCAGCCGGTCAGCGATGCCCCGCCCGATCCGCAAATCAGCCCAGCGATCACGCTGAACAAGATCGAGCGATACAAGCGCGATAAAGACGGGCTCGATGTCGAGGGCGACATCCAGCGATTCGTGCGAGACGGATGGGAAGCGATTGACGAGTCCGATCGGGAGCGGCTGAAGTGGCTCGGCGTGTTTTTCCGCAAGCAGACGCCGGGCCGCTTCATGATGCGCATCCGGATGCCGAATGGGTTTACGAACGCAGAGCAGCTGAGTGTCATTGCCGAGCTGAGTCGCGAATGCGGCACCGGTTTCGTCGATCTCACAACCAGGCAGCAGGTTCAGCTGCGAGGCTTTGCCGTCGGCGATCTGCCGCACATCTGGGAGCGCCTCAATGACGTAGACCTGGTGTCGCTGCAGACCGGCATGGATAACATCAGGAACGTCATCGGGTGCCCTGTCGCCGGCCTCACCGACGATGAGCTGTTCGACGCGTCCCGGGTCGTGCGTGAGTTCAACGAAGCGTTCCTGCGGAACAAAGCGTTCACCAATCTTCCGCGGAAGTTCAACGTCGCGATTACCGGGTGCACGGAAAACTGCACGCATGGAGAAACGCAGGATCTGTCGCTGACGCCGGCGGTCAAGATTGTGGGCGGCGACGAGGTGAAGGGATTCAACATCGCCGTCGGCGGCAAGATCGGATCGGGCGGATTGCGGCCCGCTACACCGCTTGGCGTCTTTTGCCGTCCCGAAGATGCAGCTGGATTGTGCAGTCATATCACGCTGATGTTTCGGGATTACGGTCCGCGGCGCGCCCGTAATCGCGCCCGGTTGGCGTTTCTGGTCGAAGAGTGGGGGATCGACAAGTTCAGGCGCGAGCTCGAGCGGCGTGTCGGCGAACGTCTGTTGCCGCAAGGACGCGATGCTCGCACCAACCGGCATCACGATCACCTCGGCATCTCGCGCCAGAAACAACCTGGAATGTGCGCAGTCGGGCTCAACGTGCCGGTGGGGCGCATTACCGCGGACCAGTTGTCGGGCCTGGCGCGGGTCGCTCGCCGCTACGGCAACGGCGAAGTGCGGATCACCACGAGCCAGAACGTCATCGTCCCAAATGTGTCGGAAAGCGCGTTGCCGGAGATGACGAGCGAGCCTCTTCTGCGCGAGCTACGGCACGACCCGAGCGACATGATGCGAGGTGTCGTGAGCTGCACCGGCATCGACTATTGCCATATGGCGCTCATCGAGACCAAAGAATTGGCGCTGAAGACGGCGCGCGAGCTCGACGAGCGGCTCGGCCGGGGGAAGAAGATGCTGACCATGCACTGGTCCGGCTGTCCTGCCGGTTGCGGCAATCATACGGGCGCCGACATCGGGCTGCTCGGCAAGAACGTCAAGATTGGCGATGAGATCGTCGATGCCGTCGACGTGTTCGTCGGAGGGCAGTCGGGCCCGAACGCCAAGGCCGGCACGAAGATTCTCGAGGACGTCCCGTGCAGCGACCTGCCGCGCGTCCTCGAACAGGTGATCCCCTATGTCACGAACAAGCGCGGCGTCAGAAGCCCGAAAAAGGACGTGACTGTCGGTGTCCCAGCCAAAGCGTGACGGACTGGCGGGATACGGGTTGGGTTGCTCGAAGCACGAATGGGCAGCGAACTTGGTGACCTTGTACGGCGCCACGGCGGCGTCGTGCGATCGGCGCCGGCTGTTCGCGAAGCAGCGTTGGACTGCGGCGCCCTTGTCAGCGGGTTTCTGAACCATCTCCGGACTCCGGCCCGCCGGGTGCATGTGTTTCTCACCGGCGCCGGCGCTGCCGCGCTGCTTCAGGAAGCGGAGCGCCAGGGGCAGCTGCCGTTCGCCGTCGAGTCGTTGAAGGCCGGAACGATTGTCTGCCGGGGACCGAAACCTGCGGCCGCGCTCAAGCGATACGGATTGAGTGCGAATGTCTCTGCGCCCTCGCCTTACACGAGAGCGAGCTGCTTGCGGCAATGGCGGAGTTGGACCTGTGCGGCGCCGAAGTCACCGTGGTGCATTACGGCGAGCGCAGCGAAGCGCTCGCCGGCGAGCTGCGGCTGAGAGGCGCTGAGCTGATCGAGCTCTGTGTGTATGAATGGCGCCTGCCCGATGACCTGTGCCCGTTGCAGGACATGGCTCGCGCGATCGTGAGACGCGAGGTCGATGCTGTTGTTTTCATGAGCCAGGTGCAGTGGAAGCATCTGCTCTGGGTGGCGGCCGAACTCGATCTCGCCGGCGCTCTCATACAGGCGCTGAATGCCGGCGTTGTCGTTGCGGCCGTGGGTCCCATATGCTCAGCCGCGCTCGACGAAGCCGGCGTTCATCCGCACGTAGTACCTGACAACCCGAAGATGGGCCCCCTGGTTGCGGCCCTCGCCGAGCACTTCGGAAAATGAACCGCTATGTCCAGACGGGCGGCGGCTGAATTGTTTCTTCCGGCGTGCGGCCGGGATCGGGTCGCCCGCTTCCTTCGAGTCTGCTGATCGCACGCACGCTCATGTCGTGATCGCAAACGATCTGGCACGAGAGGCGGACGCCCGAAAGTCCGCGCTGTTCGAGCCGTTCTTTTTCCGCCGCCGTCATCGCCGACGGCTCGCCATCGATGAATTCGACCCGGCACGTCGTGCAGCGGGCATTGCCACCGCACGCGTGCAGAATGTCCACCTTCGCATCCTGCTCGATCGCGAGCACCAGACGCTTGTTCTCTGGCACTTCGAACGTTCCATAACCATCTACCGTCAACTTGGGCATGGCACATTGTACTCTTGCGGCGATCCAAGCCTTCAGTCACAGTTTCTTCGATGGAAAAACCTAACAGGAGGTCAGAAGATTAGGAGGCCCGCGGCCGCCGCGCGATGCGGCCGGTGGATCCGTCTGCAAGGCAGCCGTATCTTGTGCAGCGGTCGTTGACCGGAGCGCGAAGAGCGGTGGGCAACACCACCGACGCGACCGCCGCAACTAAGAGCGTAGGCATCTGCCGAGATGAGCGAGGCGGTGGCGGTTGGTGAAATGGCGCGCGCAGGCTGGGCTCCGGCTGCCGGCAGACGGATTCACCGGTCGCGTGGGTGGCGGCAACGGATTGTGGGCGGCGCGGCATTTAAAATGACGTCCGGCTAAAGCCGGACACTACGTCTAGCTCTTAGCTCTTGGCTCATCGCTCCCTTCCTCCGGCTCGTCATCGGGGGCTTCATTGGGAATCACACGTGCCAGTTGGGGCTGATTCATCGACCTCATCAGTTTCTCGATCTCGTCAGGGCGCATCGGTGTGCCAATGAGCGCGGCGCATTCGAGCATCGTGCACACGAGCAGCGTGCGAAGGCGTGGTGGTACACGCATGACTTCTCCTTGTCGCGTGAAGCTGGAGCCGGAGCTGTGGTGAACGCGAGCGACTAGGAGAGCGGAGGAGCGCGTGGAGTGCGGACGTCGGCAGGCGGGGCTGCAGGAAGTGCCAGGCTCTCGAGCGGCGGAAGCGGTGCTGTTGCCGGAGCCCAGAACAGGGCATCAATAGGGGTTTGCGCATCCAGGAGCGCAAACATGGACACCCCTGCGACCGCAGTGAACGCAAACACCGCGATGCAGACGATTGCGACAACTTTGACGCGAGGGGCCATCATCGACATCTTACGACTTTTCGCGTGTCCACTCCAACGGGTCCCCATCGACAACGGGGGGCTCCTCGGGGTCCGATGTACAATGGACATATGAAGAGGTACTCAGTTGCCGAAGCGCGGGCGCGCTTCTCTGATCTTCTCGACGCGGCTGAGCAGGGCGAGCCTGCGGTCATCGAACGGCGGGGAATCCGGTTCGTGATTCGACCCGAGCACAGCCCACGGCGAGGCGGTCGGCACAAGATGATCGAGTATGTCGATCCCGACGTCGCTCGGGGACATTGGACCTGGGATTGGACACAAACGGGACTCGAATTCAAAAGCGGACGGTCGAGCAAGTGATCCTGCTCGACACCAATGCCCTCATCTGGCTGCATCAGCGGGATCGCCGGACGAAACGGCTCGAGAAGAGCGTTACGTTATACGCGTCACCCGCAAGCCTCCTGGAATTGCAGATTCTCGTCGAGGCCGGCCGGTTGCGGCTGCGTTCGGGATACGATGTCGACCAGCTTGTCGGTGATGCGAGATGGCTTCTGGACGATCCACCTGCAGCGGACTGGTTTTCTCAGGCGGTCGACGTCGGTTGGACGCGCGATCCATTCGATCGCTTGATTGTGGCGCATGCTGAGCTTCGTGGTTGGCGTCTCGCAACCGGCGATGCGGAACTCGTGGCCAAGCTGGGCGACCAGCGCGCTCTGGAGCTCTCATGAGCGCTGACCTTCAACCGAAGATCGACAACTCGGCCGTCAGCGAGCTCGAACGCGAAGTTGCTCGGCGGCGGACGTTTGCCATCATCTCGCATCCCGACGCGGGCAAGACGACGCTCACCGAGAAGCTGCTGCTGTATGCCGGCGCCATCGAGCTCGCGGGCGCCGTGCGGGGACGCAAGGACCGCCGGGCCGCCACCTCCGACTGGATGGAGCTCGAGCAGCAGCGGGGCATTTCGATTACCTCGGCGGCCCTCGAGTTCGAGATCCAGGGGCGCCGCATGTCGCTCCTCGACACGCCTGGCCACAAGGACTTCAGCGAGGACACCTACCGCGCGCTGATAGCCGCCGACAGCGTCGTGATGGTGATCGACGCAGCCAATGGCGTCGAGTCGCAGACGCGGAAGCTGTACGAAGTGTGCCACCGGCATCGGCTGCCGATTCTCACGTTCGTCAACAAGTTCGACCGTCCCGCGAAAGACCCGCTGGCGCTGATCGACGACATCGAAACTACCTTGGGCATCACCGCCGCGCCCGTCAACTGGCCCGTCGGCAATGCCGACGAGTTCCGCGGCGTCTACGATATTTACCGGCGCACGCTCCATCTCTACGAGCGCGAAGCCCAGGGACAATATCGCGCGCCCGTCGAGATCGCCGCGCTCGACGATCCCGAAGCGAAGGCGGTCATCGGCGACAACGTCTACGCGCATTTCCGGGAGTCGCTCGACGTCATCCGGACGGCTGGCGCCCACTTCGACATCGAGGAGTATCGCGAAGGTCTTCAGACACCGGTCTTCTTCGGCAGCGCGCTCACCAACTTCGGCCTGGAGCCGTTCCTGCAGGCGCTCGTAGAGCTCGCGCCGTCCCCGTCCGCGCGGCCGAGTGATTCGGGGATCGTCCATCCGGCCGACGAACGGTTCACGGGCTTCGTTTTCAAGATTCAGGCGAACATGGATCCGCGTCATCGCGATCGCATTGCGTTCGTTCGCGTCTGCTCCGGCCGTTTTGAAAAAGACATGGTGCTGTCCAACAGCCGGGTCGGCAAGCAGCTGCGGGCGTCGCGCGCCTATCGCTTTTTCGGACGCGATCGCGAGACGATTGACGTTGCTTACGCGGGCGACATCCTCGGACTCGTCAACCCTGGCCAGTTCGCCATCGGCGACACCGTCCACACCGGCCGGCCGCTGAAATTCCTTGGCGTCCCGCGGTTTCCGGCGGAGCACTTCGGGCGCGTGCGATTGAAAGACACGCGTTACAAGCAGTTTGACGACGGCTTGAGGCAGCTCGAAGAAGAAGGGCTGATGCAGACGTTTTATACCGCCGCCGGCCGTCGCGAGCCCATCGTCGGCGTCGTCGGCCAACTCCAGCTCGACGTCATCACCCATCGTCTTCAGAGCGAATACAACGTCGAAGTTGCCATCGAGCCTGCCACCTATGCGGCCGCGCGATGGCTCGCGGACCCTTCTGCGAAATTTACGCTCGGCGGGCAGGGCACCGTCGCCGCGGACCGCCTCGAGCGGAAAGTGGTGTTGTTCAGCTCACAGTGGGAGCTCGAATATTTCGTCCGCCAGCACCCCAACGTCGAGCTCCTGTCCGAATCTCCCCAGCTCGTTTCGTAGGCATGATTGCGTTTTCGAAGATCAGCAAGCAGTACGGCAAACAGGTCCTGTTTGTCGATGCATCCTTCCAGCTCAACGAAGGAGAAAAAGTCGGTCTCGTCGGGCCCAACGGCTCCGGCAAGACGACGCTCTTCCGGATGATCGTCGGGGAGGAGCACCCCGATGAAGGGGATGTGTCTGTCCCGAAGAAGGTCACCGTCGGCTATTTCCGCCAGGACGTTGAAGAGATGGCAGGGCGTTCGGTTCTGGACGAAGCCATCGCCGGAAGCAGTCGCCTGGGTTCGCTGCACCACGAGCTCGAGGAGCTTCAGCACGCGATGTCCGATCCGGCGAAGGCCGGAGAGATGGACGCGATCCTCGAGAGATTCGGGACGGTGCAGGAAGAGTACGAACATCTTGGCGGGTACGCGCTCGAAAGCCGCACGCGGGAGATTCTCCACGGGCTGGGATTCGATGACGAGCGCATCGACGGCGACGTCGGGGCGTTGTCGGGCGGATGGAAGATGCGCGTCGCCATGGCGCGCGTGCTGCTCGGCGAGCCCGACGTCCTGCTGATGGACGAGCCGACGAACCACCTCGACATCGAGTCGATCATCTGGCTCGAGGAGTTTCTGAAAACGCGCTCGGGCGCGCTGCTGATGACGTCGCACGATCGCGAGTTCATGAACCGCGTGGTATCGAGGATCGCGGAGATCGACGGTGGTGAGATCACCGCCTATTCCGGCAACTACGACTTCTACGAGCGCGAGCGCGCGACACGGGAAGCGAACCGCGAGGCCGCGTACGCGCGCCAGCAGGCGATGCTCGCGAAGGAACAGCGCTTCATCGAGCGCTTTTCGGCCCACGCCGCCAAGGCCGCCCAGGTGCAGAGCCGCGTCAAAGCGCTGGAGAAGATCGAAAAAATCGAGCTTCCCAAGAAGCGCCGGATCGTGAAGTTCGACTTCCGCCAGCCGCCGCGCTCGGGCGAGCAGGTCGCGGTGCTCGAACATCTGACGAAACAGTACGGACGCCGCGTCGTCCACCAGAATCTGAGTCTGAACATCCGGCGGGGCGAGCGCTGGTGCGTGATGGGGAAAAACGGCGCGGGAAAATCGACGCTCCTCAAGATGGTGGCGGGCGCCGTGCCGCCCGACGAAGGGTCCGTCACGCTCGGTGCCAGCTTGAAGATGGGCTACTTCTCCCAGCAGGCGCTCGACGTGCTCGACCCCGACCTGACGATCGAGGAGCAGCTGCAGCGCGACTTTCCCCACGAGTCCATCGGTGTCTTGCGCAATCTCGCCGGCGCGTTTCAGTTTTCAGGCGAAGACGTGGACAAGAAGGTCCGGATGTTGTCGGGCGGGGAGAAGACGCGTCTCGTGATGGCGCGGATGCTGCTGAACCCGCCGAACTTCCTCGTGCTCGACGAGCCCACGAACCATCTCGATCTCGCCACCAAGGAGATGCTGCTCGAGGCGCTCAGCGGATTCGAAGGCACCATGCTGTTCGTTTCTCACGACCGCGCCTTCCTGCGCGCGCTGAGCAACCGCGTGCTGGAGCTGGGCGGGGAGAGCGGCACAGACACGACTCCGCACGCATACCCGGGGTCTTACATCGAATACGTCGCCCGCACCGGGCACGAAGCGCCGGGGGTGCACCGATAGGGATTAGGGATTGGGGATTGGGGATGGGGACGGGGATACGGGGAGTCAACAGTCCATAGTCAACAGTCGATAGTCGATAGTCGACAGTCTGGCAGTCGTCAGTCTTGCGTCGACGCGATGAGCCAAACGCCAATCCCCTGCCGGTCCGTCTTGACTTCCGGAGACATCCTATCCATACTCCCATCGATAGACGATGGGAGAGACGAATCAGCCGCCTGATCTGCTCCCCGGGTCCTCTCGACCTGCTGATCCTGCGCACGTTGCAGCGCGGGTCCACCCACGGCTACGGTATCGCGCAGCATCTTCGTGCCGCCTCGAACGACGTCCTGCAGGTGGGAGAAAGCTCCCTCTACCCTGCGCTGCAGCGATTACTGCTGAATGGCTGGGTCAAGGCCGAGTGGGGGACGTCCGAGAACAATCGGCGCGCCCGGTACTACGAAATCACCGCCGCTGGCCGCAAACGTCTGGCCGCCGAGCGTCAGGAATTCGACCAGCTCGTCTTGGCCATCCAGAAGGTATTGAACGCCACGTAGGAGGTCCGTATGCGCAAACTGCTGCGTCGAGTCTGGTACTCCTCACTCATCGCCGGCGGCAAGCCGAGCTCGACGAAGAAATGGCGTTTCATCGCGAGATGAAAGAACGCGAGATCTCGCTCGCGTGGCACGGGTCCTCCAATGCCGCGTTCGAGACGCGCCGGGCGCTGGGCAGCGTTGCACTGGCGAAGGACGAAGCTCGCGACGTGTGGCTCCCATCCTGGTTGCAGAACATCTCTCAAGACATTCGATTTGCCGCGCGTGTGCTCGCCAAAGACGTTCGATTTTCAGCGACCGTTGTGCTGGCCCTGTCGCTGGGGCTGGCGGTGAACGCGACCATCTTCACGATGATGAACACGGCCCTTCTGCGGCCTTTGCCGTTTGACGATGCGGATCGCCTCGTATCGGTTGGTACGCGGGACTCCCGCGGGCGCAATGGCGGTCTCTCATTTCGCGATTTCAGCGACTGGCGTTCCACAACCTCGTCGATTCCCGACATGGCCGCGTACATCGGCGCGTCGGTCAATGTTAGCGACGAGCAGGAGGCGCCCGAACGCGTGAGGGGTGGCGCGTTCGTTTCGTGGAATTCATTCCGCCTCCTGCGGGTTCAACCAGCGGTTGGCCGCGACTTCGTCGCTGAAGACGATCGTTCCGGAGCGGCGCCGGTGGTCATGCTGGGATACGGGCTGTGGCAGCGGCGCTACGGAGGCGACAGGTCGGCGGTGGGTGCGACCATCCGCGTGAATGACGTGCCTTCGCTCGTGGTCGGCATCATGCCCGAACACTTCGGATTCCCGTTTTCCGGCGACATCTGGCAACCCCTTGCATTGGCCCCCATGCTGCGGAACACGCCGCCGGACCGGCCAAACCTCGAGGTATTTGGCCGCTTGGCCGAAGGAACGACAATCGAACACGCTCGCGCCGAGGTGGAAGCGAAAGCCGCGCACGCCGCAGCTGGCCGTGCGAGCGCGGATCGTGGCATGACATCACGCGTCGAAGGGATGGAGAACTGGCGCATTGTCACCATGAGGCCCATTTTCATCATGATGATGGCCTTTGTCTCTTTTGTCTTGCTCGTGGCTTGTGCGAACGTGGCGAATCTGTTGCTGGCGAGGGCGGCCGGCCGGAGCCGCGAAATGGCGATTCGCGCGTCACTTGGAGCGACGCGATGGCGCATCATCCGGCAACTGCTCGTCGAATGCGGCATGCTTGCGTCTGTGGCCGGAGCCCTCGGTCTCGCGCTGTCCGTATATGGCGTCAACTATCTGGGGCGGGCGTTTGCCGGACGGGAGATCGGTGCGCCCGCATCGGATGCGGTGATGCCGTACTGGGTGGACTTGTCGATGGACGAGGTGGTGGTTTTCTTCGTCGGTGGTCTCGGTGTGCTGACGACGCTCATTGCTGGATTGGCGCCGGCTCTTCATGTCGTGAAAAGCAACCCGAACGATTTATTGAAAGAGGGAGGCCGTGGCGGGGGAGCGGCGCTCCGCACGCGACGGTGGACCGGCGGGTTCATGATTGCGCAAATCGCGCTGACGATCGTCCTGCTCACCAGTGCCGGATTGATGCTGCGAACCTTCATCACCCTGTATCGAGCCGACCGCGTCATCGAGACGGCCGGTCTGGTGACGGCGCGCATGTCGCTCTCCGGGCCGAGGTATGCGGTTCCCGACGCCAGACGCCATTTTGTCGCACAGCTGATCCAGCGACTGTCCGCGTCTCCTGTCCTGTCTTCGGCGACGTTGACGTCGGCAATCCCGTTCGGTGGAGTGTTTTTGACTCGCCGCTTGGCCGAACAGGGAAAAAGCTTTTCGCAAATCGACGAGTTGCCGGAGGTCGGGTTCGTTCAGACAGACGTCGGTTACTTCGACGCTGTCGGCGTGCGGATGATTCGCGGGCGCACCTTCCGAGCGGCTGACGCCGAGGACGGAAGCCGCGGCGTGGTGATCGATCAGCGTCTGGCACAGGCGCTGTTTCCTGGCCGCGATCCGCTTGGACAACAGATTCGGATGATTGAAGTCCAAGGCGGGCAGGCCGCGCCCGACTGGCGGACGATTGTGGGGATTGCGCCGGCGATTCCCTACAACCTGGGCCGGCCCGATGATGCCTTGCCGTTCGTGTTCGCACCGTTTCTGGGAGATACGATTCCGGCGACATTGTCGATCCTCGTGCGGAGCCGCTCCGATCTTGCCGGAACGGCCACACTCTTGCGCGAGGAAGTGCGTGCACTCGACCCGGACCTGCCCGTTTACTACGCGCAATCGATCGAGGATGTATTCGCCGACGCCAGGTACTCAACTGAAATCCTCGGAGGGTGGTTCGGCGCGCTGGCGGTGATCGCGATCGTGCTGGCGGCGGTCGGCCTGTTAGCTATCACCGGTCATGCCGTCACGCAGCGCACTCAGGAGATCGGCGTACGGATTGCGCTGGGTGCGCGCAGTCGGGAAGTCGTCTCGGCTGTTCCTGCGAAGGACGCTCGTCCAGCTCGGATTTCGGGATCGCCATTGGGATCGCGGGTGCGCTGGCCATGGGGAATGTGCTGCAAAACCTGATCGCGCGCACCGGTGCACGCGATCCGGTCACGCTCGTCAGTGTCACTGTTTTGCTCGCCGTGGTCGCGCTCGGCGCGACGCTCCTTGCCGCGCGCCGAGCGACGCGCATCGATCCGATTGTTGCCTTGCGTTACGAATGACCAACAAAGCCCTCGTTCGGCTGACGCCGGATTCGTGGCGGAGTTTCATTATGCGGTCGGAGGATCCGTCTGCAAGGCAGCCGTGTTTGTGCAGCGGTCGTTGTCCGTAGCGCAGAGTCGGAAGAAAACACGGAAACGCAACCGAAGCAACGATGTGGGCGAGCGGAAGTGCCGAGTATATGACGAGGCGCCGTAGTCCGGTCAGCTCAGCGCGAAGGGTGGGCTCCGGCTGCCGGCAGACGGATCCGGCGGCCGCGTTCATCGTCATCCAGGGTCCGGCTAAAGCCGGACACTACTTTCTGGAATCACTTTCTGGAATCATGGCCCTAGTCCTTGGTGACGTGGTATTCGAAACGTGAGCTTGTCGTCGGCGACGCCGATGGTCGTCGTCCCGCCGTTTTCGAGCTTTCCGAAGAGAATCTCATCGGTCAGAGGATCCCGAACCTCGCGCTGGATGACGCGGCCCAGGGGCCGGGCACCCATTTTCGGGTCGTAACCCTTCTTCGCCAGCCACGAGCGTGCCTCCGGCGTCAGCGAAATCGCGACCTTCCGGTCTTTCAACTGGCTCTCGAGCTGCATCACGAACTTCTCGACGATCGTTTCCATCGCTTCGGCGCTCAGCGGCTTAAACGAGACGATTGCGTCCAGGCGATTGCGGAACTCGGGGCTGAACACGCGGTCGATGGCTGATTTGGCCTTGCCCTCGGGACCGCCATCCGCGAACCCGATCGTGCCGGCGCTCATTTCCCGCGAGCCCGCGTTCGACGTCAGGATCAGCACGGTATTGCGGAAATCGGCTTTGCGACCCGAGTTGTCGGTGAGGGTGGCGTGATCCATCACCTGCAACAGGATGTTGTAGACGTCTTCATGGGCCTTTTCGATCTCGTCGAGGAGGACGACGCTGTATGGATGCGTGCGCACGGCATCGACGAGCTGCCCGCCCTGTTCGAAGCCGACGTAGCCCGGAGGCGCGCCGATCAGCCGCGCGACGGCGTGCTTTTCCATGTATTCGCTCATGTCGAAGCGGATGAACTCGTTGCCGAGCAGCAGCGCCAGCTGCTTGGCGAGCTCCGTCTTGCCGACGCCGGTGGGACCGGTGAACAGGAAGCAGCCGGCGGGCCGCTCTGGCAGCGCGAGGCCCGCGCGCGAACGTTTGATCGCCTGGGCCACGAGATGCACGGCTTCCGGCTGGCCAAAGACGACCCGCTCGAGCGACTCCTGAAGCGTGCGCAGCCGCTCGCGATCGGATGAAGAAGCCTGGCGCGCGGGAATACGCGCCATGCGCGCCACGATCGCTTCAATATCCTGGACATCGACGACGACTGGTGGCGCGTCATCCGCGACGGCCCCGGCCTTCAAGCGTGTGACTGCGCCGGCTTCATCCATGAGATCGATAGCGCTATCGGGAAGGCGATAGTCACGCAAGTGGCGGGCGGCCAGCTTGGCCGCGGCTTCGAGCGCCGGCTCGGAATACGTCACGCGGTGGTGCTCTTCGTACCGGCCGCGCAATCCCGCGAGGATCCGCACCGTCTCCTCGATTGTCGGCTCGTCAATGGCGATCTTTTGCAGACGGCGGGCGAGCGCGCGGTCCTTTTCGATGTGCTTGAACTCCTCGAACGTCGTCGAGCCGATCACCCGGAGATCGCCTGCGGTCAGCAGCGGCTTCATCATGGTCGCCAGATCCATGGTGCCGCCGGTCACCGCACCGGCGCCAACGGTGGCGTGAATCTCGTCGATGAACAGGATGGCTTTCGGACGCGCGCTCAGCGCCTTGACGACCGCTTTGAACCGCTCCTCGAAATCGCCCCGGAATCGCGAGCCGGCGAGCAACGCTCCTGTGTCGAGTGAGAAAATCTCCGCGCCCTTCAACGGGTCCTGGACGTCATCTCCCAGCAGCCGCACGGCGAGTCCTTCGGCCATGGCAGTTTTCCCGACGCCGGCATCGCCGACGAACACCGGGTTGTTCTTGCGGCGCCGCGACAGCACTTCGATCGCCCGCTGCAGCTCTTCGGTTCGGCCTATCAGCGGGTCGAGCATTCCGTGGCGCGCCCGCGCCGTGAGGTTCACGCAGTACGCCGACAACGGGTCTTTCGCCGTGCTCGAGCCGGGGTCGCCGCTGCCGGCAAACCCCTCCCCATCGGACGGATCGGAGCTCCGGTCGCTGTGAATCGGCGTCTTGGTGATGCCGTGCGCGAGAAATTCGAGGACGTCGAGCCGGGTGATGCCCTGTTCGGCCAGCAGCATCGCGGCGCGGGTTTGCGGCTGCTGGAGGATTGCGGCAATCAGGTCGCCCACCTGAGCTTCCTGGCGCTGCGCACTCTGCACGTGCATGACCGCCGCCTGCAGCGCCCGCCGGAATGCGGTGGTCTGCTCCGGCTCGCGTTCCTGTCCGCGAGGAACCCCTTCGACAGACTCGTCCAGACTGTCGCTGACGTTCCTGCGCAGGAGGGCAAGATCGGCGCCGCAGGCGCCAAGAATCCGCTCGCCGTCAGGATCGTGCGCAAGCGCGAATAACAGGTGCTCGAGCGTCAGGTATGCGTGGCGGCGCGATACCGCCTCGCGGAATGCGATATGGAGAACAACTTCGACGGCGGTGGAAAACATCAGGCTTCCTCTATGGTCGCACGCAGCGGGAACCCGGCATCGGCGGCAAGCGCAGCCACCTGCTCGGCCTTCGTTTCAGCGACCTCCCATGTATAGACGCCCGCGAGCCCACGGCCGTTGCGATGGACGTGCATCATGATGCGAAAAGCCTCGGCCGGGCTCTTCTGGAAAAGCGTTTCCAGAATGTGCAGGACGAAGTCCATCGTCGTGTAGTCATCGTTGAGGAGGACGACGTTGTAAAGCTTCGGTTCCTGGTTTTTCTGTTCGGCGCGTTCCTTGACGGCGTCGCCGGTTTGTCCCTGCCGATCCGGCATACACAGCATGGTACCACCGGCCGCCGGTTGTATGTTCGGAAGCGATACAGTGTGCCGCGTTGTGACTAGTGATCTACTCGAGGGGTACCTTCGAAAACACGCCGTCTGAAGTGCGCCAGACGGCGGCGTCGTTCGCAATTGCCCATCTCCTGGCGATTTGCAGCGCGACGCGGAGGTCGCTCAGGCTCAGGCGGTGCGGATGAGGAAATACGCTCAACAAATGCCGCCCGCCTTCGGTTGTAACCAGTACATCGCCTTGCGACGGTGACTCGCTCATCAGCACAACACCGCTACGCGTTCAAGATCGATGCCTATTAGATCGAATTTCGCCGGCTGGCTCACAGGCTGGATCATCGATGGTCTTTTCGACGGATACAAGTTACTTCCTTTACTATGAGTTAGCGTGTCAGACAGAATTGGGCACGGGACTCCGTTGACGATTGATCCGGCTCTCGCCGCGCGGCTCCATGGCCAGGCCAACGCCGATCGGTGGCGGGTGTCGGTTGCCGCGTTCGCGGCCGCGCTTGAAACGAGCTGCGGCAAGGCGTTTTCCGGCTCCACTCCGGGCTCCCGGGAGCTGACGCGCTATCTGACCTCACTGCACCTCGAAGACCTCGCGCTGGCGTGCGCGTGTGCCGCCGGGGACAACGCGGCCTGGGATCATTTCGTTCTGGAAATGCGTCCGGCGTTGTATCGAGCGGCCGATGCGCTCGATCCGTCTGGTTCGGCGCGCGAAGCTCGCGGATTCGCTTTATGCAGACCTCTATGGAGTGGAGGAACGCGACGGAGTCCGGCGATCGTTGCTGCGGTATTTTCACGGGCGCAGCACTCTCTCCACGTGGCTTCGGGCCGTGCTCGCGCAGAGATATGTCGATCGCATAAGGGCGGGACAGCGGCTGGAGCCAATTTCGGACGAAGCGGAGGTGCCGGCGACAGGCAGCGCGCCAGATCCCGAGTGCGCGCGATTCGTCCAGATGCTGCGGGGGGCCCTCGAACGAGCGCTCGCCGGGCTCGATGCGCGGGATCGTCTGCGCTTCGGCTGTTACTACGCGCAGCAGCTCACGCTGGCCCAGACCGGGCGGTTGCTCAAAGAGCACGAAGCGACAGTCTCGCGTCAGCTCGCGCGTACTCGAAAGCGCGTGCGAGAGGAAGTCGAACGCGAGTTGCGCGCTGCCGGCCTCAACGACGTTCAGATTGCCCGGTGCTTTGAGTGCGCCGTTGAAGATGCCGGACCGCTCGATGTGACGGAGATGCTGAAACCGGTACGCAAGACATTGCTGGTGAATCGTTCTATATGAAGAGGAAACCAGTGGGCAGCGACCACGACAAATGGCTCCACGCGATGCTCCGGCAGGAGCCGGCGAAGGCGTCGGAGGTGTGCCTGGACGCCGACACCATTGCTTCCTGGGCGGGGGGCTCCCTCACCGGCAAAGAACTGGCGGCGGCTGAGCTCCATGCGTCGACCTGCTCGCGTTGCATGGCGATACTCGCTGCCACAGAGCGGTCTGCGCCTCCTGCAACGGGCGTCTCGAAGCAACCGTGGATTCTGGTCACTCCGATGCGCTGGCTCGTTCCGTTGACAGCGGCAGCCACCGCTGTGGCCATCTGGATTGCCGTCCCCGATCGGCCGGTCATGGCACCGACAATCGGCGGCACCGACTCGCCGCAAATGACCAGTGCGGTGCCCGAAAGGACTCCAGACGTGCCGCCTGCGGCGGAACCAAAACCCGCTGAATCGTACGCCCCGGTCCCACCAGCAGGTGAACCTCAAAGTCAGGAATTCAAGTTGCGGGTCGAAGACGAGTCCCGTCGGGAGCGCGCCGGGACCGAGGCAGAGCAGTTCGCGAAGAGAGAAGATGCAGCTGCGCCGTCTCCTCAGGCACCGATGCCCCCGCCGGCCGCGGCGGAATCGGCGCTGGCAGCTCCGCCGGCAGCTCCCGCAGCAGCGCCCGCGCAGGCACGTGACTCGGCTGCCGATCCGCAGCCCATGGCGCGCTCGGCCAGCCGGGCGTTTGCCGCGAGCGAATCGGTCAGCTCGTCGAATGCCCTCAGCCGGTGGCGAATCGTGGCTGGCGTCTCGGTGGAGCGCTCGACGGACGGCGGCAAGACGTGGATGCGGACGAGTCCCTTGCCGGACGACACGCCTGGAGCTTCAGCAATCACCGGAGTAAACATCCGTGCTGTCGACGCCAGCCGGGCCGTCGTTTCAACCTCCGACGGCAGAGTGTTTTACACCACCGACGCCGGCAAGTCCTGGACGCGCGTGCAAGAAAACCAGACGGTTCCGTTCTAAGAACAGCGGGGCACATCGCCCCGAGTTCAAAGGAGCCGTTCATGGTGAGAGTTATTGTTGCGGCGGTTGCGAGCCTGGCGATCGTCATGTTCGCGGCCAGCGATAAGGGCGCGGTGCCGACGGTGCGCGCTGCCGCCGCGCAGGGCGCGACGACGCTCGACGATCAGGTCGATTTGAGCGTCACGGTTTACAACTCGGACATCGCGCTCGTTCGGGATGTCCGCAATCTCGAGTTTCCTCGCGGTACATTCAACCTCAGCTTCATGGACATCGCGGCGACCGTCAACCCCGCCACGGTGATCTTTCGATCGCTTACCGAGCCCGCGCGCGTGAACGTGCTCGAGCAGAACTACGAATACGACCTCCTCGAGCCCGACAAACTGCTGCGCAAATACGTCGGCCGGGATGTGACGCTCGTGCGCAACCGGCAGGTGGACGGAACAACGGAGCAGGAAGAGGTCACCGCACATCTCATCAGCTACAACACCGAGCCCGTCTGGCGGATCAACAACGAGATCGTCACCGGCCTTCACGCCGATCACATCAGGTTTCCGGAACTGCCCGATTCGCTGTTCACGCGTCCGACATTGATTTGGACGCTCGACAACGATGGCACCGCCAAACACCGCGTCGAGGCGAAATATCTCGCCGGCAAGCTGTCGTGGAACGCCGACTACGTGCTGACGGTGGGACGCGATGACAAGGCGGCGGACATCGACGGGTGGGTGACGCTGACCAACGGAAGCGGCACGGCGTTCCGCAACGCCAAGCTGCAGCTGGTTGCCGGCGAGCTGAACCGCGTGCGCCAGAACATGAACAAGATGCTGATGGCCGACGAGATGTCGTTGAGGCGAGAGGCGCCTGCCGCCGCGCCCATGGCGCAGGAGGCGTTTTCCGATTACCACCTCTACACGCTCGGCCGGAAGACGACGATCAACAACAACGAGACCAAGCAGGTGAGCATGTTGTCGGGCACGGGGTTTCCGGTGCAGAAACGTTATGTCGTCAACGGCCAGCAGTTCTACTACCACAACTTCCAGCGGCCCGGCGCGCCAATCAAGGATTCGGTCGAAGTGTTCTACCAGTTCAAGAACGAGGAGAAGGGTGGCCTGGGCCTGCCGATGCCGTCGGGCACCGTGCGCGTGTATCAGGCGGACTCGACCGGCGGCGTGCAGTTCGTCGGCGAAGATCGCATCATGCACACGCCGAAAGACGAGACGCTCAATCTGAAGATTGGCCACGCGTTCGACGTGGTGTGCGAACGCAGCCAGGTAGATTTTCAGAAGATCTCCACCAACGTCTACGAAGTGGAATATGCCGTCACCCTGCGCAATCGCAAGACGACCCCGATTACCGTCGAGGTGAACGAACCCATCGGCGCCGCGACGTGGCGCATGCTGCATGCGTCGCACAAGTGGCTCAAGACCGCCGCCTTCGCCGCGCAGTTCACGGTGCCGGTTGAAGCGGGGGCGGAGGTAGTGCTGAAATATCGGATCCGCGTGAATGGTTAGCTGAATTGGCGATTGGTAGGTTGGCAGATTGGCAGATTGCGAGACAGCGAATCTGGCAATCTGCCAATTCACGGCATACAATCGCCGCCATGCAGAAGACAACCTGGTTCTCAATCGCGGCGGCAGTTTCGATGACGGCGTTTCTCCACGCTCAGACGCCTGGCCCGTACGTACACGTCAACAGCGCGGTCGACAAGCTGAAGCGCGGAAAGTCGCTGGCAGGCGCAATCGTCTACGACTTCTCGATGTACGCCGCGCGCCGGTTCGCGCAGTCGGACCTCGACTTCGTCATTCTCGACATGGAGCATCAGGCGCTCGATTTCGAGACGCATGCAGAACTTTTTCATGGGGTTGGTCGACAAGGCCGCGATCGCCCGGCAAGGGAACATTCAGCAGGGCGTCGTTCCCATCGTGCGGATACCGACATACGGACGCGATCAGAACGAATTCATCAGCAAACAGGTCCTCGACATGGGAGCGATGGGCATCATGTTTCCGGCCATCGAAACCAAAGAGCAGGCGATGCTTGCCGTGCAGCTCGCGCGGTATCCGCAGCCGCGCGACTCGAAATTACAGGAGCCGCGCGGGCTGAGGGGCAACGGCCAGCTGCCGGGTTTATGGTTCTGGGGGGTGAACGCCGCCGAATACGCGCGCCGCGCCGAGCCGTGGCCGATTCATCCGCAGGGGGAGCTGCTGCTGTTTCTCCAGGTCGAGACCGTCGAAGGCGTCAAGAACATCAACGAGATCCTGTCCGTGCCAGGCATCGGCGTTCTCTTTGTCGGACCCAACGACCTGTCGTACTCGCTTGGCGTGCCACAGGGCCATCCCGATCACGAAGCGGCCGTGCAGACCGTTCTCAAGGCCTGCGTTGCCCGTAACATTCCCTGCGCCATCACCGTGACGCCCGAGAACGTTATTGCTCGCCTGAAGCAGGGTTTCCGGGTGGCATCGCTGCCGAGCGGTGGTTTGGAGTATCCGATGGAAGACGCGCTGCGAAAGGCGCGGACTGTCACCGGGCCCTCGGATAAGTGAGACTCGGGCTTTGAAAGGGGCAAAGGAAAAGGGGCAAAGGGTAATTACCCCTTGCCCCTCACCCCTTACCCCTGACGTGAATCAGCGTTAGTGCGCGACACCCTTGACGTGTTCGCCGAGTAAGTCGCGCCCGAAGTCGCCGTTGAAATCGCGCCACACCGAGTGGACGTGATTGCCGTCACCCTGTGTGTTGTCGAATTCGATGAGGAAGGTCGGTCCCTGCACGCGGTAGTAGTGCTTCTTGCCGCGCTCGAACTCTCCCGCCCACACGAAGCTGATCTTGTCGAGGCCCGCCTTTTTCAGATTGGCCATGCGATCGGCGGCAATGTCTGGCGCCATCACCGCGACGAACGCATCGACGATCCGCATCAGCGTTTCGCGCTGCTTCGGCTGCAGCTCCGACGCGGCGATGCCAGTCGGCGACAGCGGCGTGATCGTGCTCTCGTTGCGGGTGACGATATCGTTCGGCGCAGGCGTGGTGAGGACCGCCTTGGCGCGCTGCGCCTGGTCGAGCGACGTCACGAGCTCACGTCCGGGATCTTCCTCGTATCCGAGAACGCGAAGGCCCTTCTGCGGACCGTCTTTCACCTCGGCCGGATTCGATCCGAAGAAGTGCGGCGCCGACGCCACCATCTGGCCGTTGACGACCGTGAAGTTGAGCGACACGTGGTGCCCTTCGACCTTCCAGCCCCAGGTGCCCTTGGCGGACGGCGTGCCGTAGATCGCGACGAAATATTTCAGAGGGTCGCGTTCGAGCGGCCGCTCCCGGGGTTTGGCGCCGGGCGGGTTCTCAATCTGGTTCAGCAGCGCCTCGAGCTCCATGATCGACGTCGTCGTCATGTAGCCCTTCTGGCTGAGGCCGGCTTTCAGCAGGTTGTGCGCGGCCTGCCGCTGGCTCTCGTTCATCTGGCCCATCGTGAGGCCGACGCGCGGGTGCATTTCGGTCGGCACGAAACCGAAGCGCTCGCGCTCCTTGATATTGTCGAACGCAAAGGTGGCCGCCTGCTTCTGGTCGGGCGTCAACGTCGACAGGAACTTGCTGGCGGCGTCGGCCATATTCGCCGGCGAGCGGTCGGCGGCATACGTCGCGCCGAGGTAGGCCATGACACAGCCCAACCACAGGACGAAGCGAGCTGAGCGGATTGCGCGCATAGAGAATCCTTTCGAAATGTGCCGTGAAGAGTATCATAGCCCCGCCCTTTATGACCCGGAACCCCTTTGTTTCCGTAGTGCTGCTGGCGGTCGCCCTGACGATCGGCTGGCCGGCGGCGCAGGCCGCGCGCGTGCCCTTCGTCTACGTGTCGGGTTACCGTCCGGAGATCGCGATTTTCCGGCTCGATGCGGCGGGCGGAAAGCTGATTCCCGCCGGCAAGGCCGTCAACGTCGGCCAGGAGCCGTCGTTTCTCGCGTTTGATCCCGCCGCGAAGTTCCTGTTCGCCGTCAACGAAACCGATCCCGGCCGGGTCCGCTCGTTCGCCATCAATCAGACGACCGGCGCGCTGACACCGATCAACGACGTGCCGGCCATGGGCAGCATCACCGCGCACTTGTCGACCGATCGGACGGGCCGGTGGCTGCTCGTGGCGAATTACGGCGATCAGAAGCAGGGGACGATTGCGTCGATTCCCATCGGTACTGACGGCCGTCTCGGAACGGCGGTCGACACGCGGGAATTCGGCCTCGGGACGATGGCGCATTACATCGGCGCCGATCCTGGCAACAGGTTCGTATTCGTGCCGCTCAAGGGCGGCCCATCGGTGGCGCAGCTCGTCTTCGACGCGGCGACGGGCCGCATGAAGCCGAACTTGCCCGCCCAGGCCCCCGCCGCGCGCGACGCCGGCCCACGGCATCTCGACTTTCATCCGAACGGCCGCTTTGCCTATGTCATCAACGAGCTCGATCTGACGATGACCGCGTATGCGTACGACGCGACTGCCGGTTTATTGCGCGAGCTGCAGATTGTCCCGACGCTTCCCGCCGCGGCCGACAAAGTGGGTGCGTCCGGCGCGGAAGTGCACGCACACAGGAGCGGCCGCTTCCTTTACGGCTCGAATCGCGGACACGACAGCATCGTCATTTATCGTCTCGGCGACGATGGACGCATGAGCCTCGTCGGCCACGAATCGCGCGATATCCGGCGTCCGCGCAACTTCACCATCGATCCGACCGGCACGATAATGCTCGTGGCCAACCAGGACTCCGCAAGCGTGACGATGTTCCGGATCGATCAGACCAAGGGGACATTGGAGCCGGTGGGGACGCCGACGCCGGTTGGTGCGAACCCCTCGTTCGTCGGCGTGGTGATGCTTCCGGCGACCTAAGGCTCGCCATCGCATCGTCACCTCATCGCGTCATCGTGGGTTGTCTTCGTGTTTTTGTGCTCTTCGTGGTTCGTGTCGTCGTGGCTCGCGTCTTCTATGTTGCGGGCCGCTGTCAAGCTCCGTATCGTGTATCGTGCGTGTGGGCGCTGTGGGCCGCGCGTTCTGTGCGCGGTCCGGAGTCGCGTCGCACAGCGCCGTCGCTCTCCTCTGCTCACGCGGGTCCGGCGATGCGTCTGGGTCCATGACCCAGTGCTCGTCTTCTATCCGAGCTCGCACGCATGCGCGCGGCTCCCAGAGACTGTGCAGTCTCAATCCGGACACGTGTGCGGCGGTACCTTCTTCGTGGCGGTCGCGGCGTCGCGCAACCCTACGCGAACCGTACGCGCCGCGCGCGTGAGACGCCCGTGGCGATTCGCCTTACGCGGCTTTCAGGATCGCGCCCTCAGGGACGACGCCGGTCGTCACATACCGCCACAGCGCGATCACCAGCTTGCGGGCCACGGCGACGATCCCGATCCGCCGCGCGCGTTTGCCCTTCCCAAAGTGCGCCTGATACCACTGCGTGAGGCGCGCTGCCGGTTGCCAGCGCACCCAATTCCACGCGAGCTGAATACTGATCGCCTGCAGGCGCGCATTGCCGGCGCGACTGATCCCTTGCTCGCGCGTCGAGCTTCGCCGCTGTCGTACGGGGTCGGCGCAAAGCCGAGCAGGCCGCCGATCTGCCGCCGATTCCGGAACGCCCGCCACACCAAGCCCTTCGTCGAGCAACACCGACGCGCTCGTCGTCGCCACGCCCTTCAGCTGGACCAGCTGCCGCACCGCACTCGTCGGCGCCGCGGTCGTCACCGCGGTCTGCTGCTGCGCGTCCAGCTCGGCGATCTGCGCCTCGAGCCCCTGCAGACGCGGCCTCGGCGCGCGCCAGCCGCGCTTGCACTTCCGGGGGCAGCGCCGCGCCGGCCCAATCGCGCACCGTCGTCCACCAGTCCCCGCGCCGGCGCGACGGCAGCGTCGCGCCCCACGTCGCCAGCCAGCCGCGCATCTGATTGACCAGCCGCGTCTGATCCTGCGTCAGCGCCGTCCGCTCGCGACTCACCTGGCGCGCCGCTTCGTCCGCCACCGTCGGCACACGCACTTCGCTCCACACGCTTCCGCTCGCCGTACCAGACGCGCACCAACATCCGGACCAGCTTGAGCGCATCGAGCCGATCCGTCTTCGCCCGCCGCGCCCGCCGATTCACCTCGATGCTCGCCGAATCCACCACCGCGATTCGCGACCCCCAGCGTGCGTCAGTGCCCGATGAATCCAGAACCCGTCGCGCCCCGCTTCGTAACAGCTCACCACCCGCGCGCCGGCCGCCAACGCCGAATCGCCGCCGCCCGTCGCGCAGCACACGCTCCACCGCGCGCAGATCGCCACTCGCCACCGTCCGCAGCCACGGCGTCCACACCGAAGCCCGACGTCATCGCCAGCTTCCACTCTCTTCTTGCCCAACTCGAACGCCACATACAACGTCGGCTCGTTTACACTCATCTCCGGGCGGGTCGATGCGATCATCACAGCCTCCTTTGGCTTTGAACACCTCAGGAGCTTAATCGTCTCGGCCCGCTCATAGTCTCTTCGTGGTTTCTGGAGGGGTCTGACATGCGCATGATGCTCTCGTTGCTCCTGTTGCTTCCAACCCTCGCGTCCGCGCAGGAAAAGGAACGGGTTCTGTTCTACCCAAAGCCGCTGCATCGGGAATACAAGGCGCCGATGAAGCCGGTGACGCGTCTGGCCGACCTGAAGGCGAAGAACCAGGGCAAGACGACGTGGCGCGAGCCGGTGATCAACGACGGCAATTCGGTGTCGTTCATGGTGCAGGAGCCGCCGGGAACGAAATACGAGCGGCGCATGTATCCCGATTCGGCCGCGTGGTTCATCGTGCTGGAGGGGGAGGTTCGCTTCGAGATTGAAAAAGCCGACAGATCCTTCGAGGTGATCAACGCGACGAAGGGTGCGTATGTCTTCGTGCCCGAGCGTCTCTTGCATTCGGTCGAGGTCGTGGGCAACGCGCCGGCGATCCGGTACGAAGTCACCTCGGGTCCGTCATCGACGCCTGTCTACGAAAAGCGCCCCGCGGCGGCGCCGGGCGGCGTCGAGTTCGTGCCCGTGACGCTCGGCACCGGCCTCAATCCGCTGGACGTTTACAACGAGGGAAACAACGGCAAGCCGTGGCCGTATCACTTCAACGTGTACGAACTGCAGAAGCAGAACGCGACCAAGAAGAACTTCACTCAGGAAGCCATGCGCGCCAACCGCGCGCGCGGCAATTTAATCTGCGGGTACCGGCCAGCGTCGTTTCCGACCGAAAAGGGCGACCGCGGCCACCTGCACACCGATACTGCGGAGTCGTGGGTTGTGATGCTCGGCGAGCTGCGCTGGGTGTTCGAGGGAGACGAGAAGAACGCCGTCATCGCGCAGCAGGGGGACATCATTTACGCGGTTCCCGGCACCTTCCATTCACCTCAGTTCTGGGGCAAGGAAGGATTGAACTGCCGTCTTACGAACAGCACGATGCCGTCGCTGAATCACGTGTACGACGCACCGAAGTAGCAGAACCTTTTGCGGTCAGCTCTCCCTGCAACCACAGGGCACTGGAATACGTATTACCGGCCATGGGTAAGTTCTTTCTGTGGTTGATTCTGCTCGTGCTCTGCTGGCCGATTGCCTTGCTGGCGCTCATCGCCTACCCGCTCGTCTGGGTGTTGCTGCTTCCCTTCAAACTTGTCGGCATCGCCGTGGACGGGGTGCTGGGGCTGGTGAAGGGGATTGTGCTGCTGCCCGCCAGAGTTCTTAGGGGAGCTTAGGGTCCGGCTGAAGCCATAAAGGTCCGGCTGAAGCCGGACACTACGTACGAAAATCAAAAATGTTCCTTCCCCGCGTCGCCGCGCCTCGGCGGTGAGACAGCCTATACCGCGTCCGAGAGCGACGTGAAATTGAAATCCTTGATGCGCAGCGCCGGCATGAGCCGCCCCGCGGCTACCGCCTCCGGCCGGCCGATGTCCTCGAGACGGTTCAGCATCAGCAGCGGGCTTTCGTTCCAGCGGAGGTTCTTGAGAGGCCGAGTGACCTTGCCTTTCTCGATCAGAAACGCGCCGTCGCGCGTCAGGCCGGTATACAAGACCGTTCGCGCGTCGAGCGATCGAATGTAGAAGAAGTGGGTCACGAGCACGCCGTATTCACATCCAGCGACGAGCTCCTCCGTCGTCTTCGTTCCTCCGATGAGCTTCAGCCCGCCGCCCGTAAACGCGCTTGCACCGGTGTAGATGTCGTCTCCCGCGGGTTGCGCGTTCTGCTTCTGCGCCCAGAACCGTGAATAGGCGAGGTTCCGGAGCACACCCTTTTCAATCCAGACCGTGCGCCGGATCGGCAGCCCCTCTACGTCGAACGGCATGCCCAGAAGCTGCGGATCGGCGGGATCGGTCACGAGGGTGATGCGTTGGTCGCAGACCTTTTCGCCGATGCGCGTGCCTCCGCCGGACTTCGAAAACGCGCTCCGCCCTTCATCGGCGTTGCGCGCGTTCAGCGAGCTCGACAGGAGCGGCACCAGGTCGTTCACCGCCTGCGGCTCGAGCACGGCTGTATAAGGTCGCGGTTCGATGGCCTGAGGATTCCTGCTGGCGAGAGCTTTTCGCGCGGCGACCTGTCCGAGGTTGGACGGATCGACCTTGCCCCAGTCCCGCGATCCTGCGCTGGCCCACCCGCTGCCGGTTCCATCGGGTGTGCGGGCGGTCATCGACAGCTTCGCGTCGGTCGTCCGGTGATACGCAAACAGCCCGCTCGAGGTGGCGACCGCCACCGCGATCGCGTTAGCCTCGAGAAAGCCTGCCGAGAAAATCTTGCCTCCCATGGCTGTGATGGCGCGCTGTATGGCGCCGGCACGAGCCACCGGATTGAGGTTGGCGGTATCTTCGATGTGGGCGTTCACCGACGCATAGGTCTGCGGACCCAGCTCAGGCATGAGTTCGGGATCGTCGGGCGATAGGCGGGCGAGCTGAGCCGCGAGCTCGACCGTGCGCCGCAGCCCGGGCTCGTCGATCACGTTCGTTTTCGCGGACGCGCGCTTGCGTCCGATCGTGATCGTCACCGTCACTTCGATGTCTGTGACACCGCCCGACGTGGTGATGCTCGCGTCGGCAAAACGGGTGTTGCCCGACCACTGGCTGGTGATATTGACGCGCGTCTGCTCGCCCTTGCTGAGTGCCAGCACGCGATCGCAGAGCGCTTTCGCTTCTTCGCGTGTCATGACTTCCGCCCGGTGTTGAGAATCGTGATGTTGCGGAATCGACACGGCGGGCAGCCATGGCTCACCGAGCTCGCCTGTGAGGGCTCACCTTTGCCGTCGTTGAACGAACCGCCCAGCCAATACGACGACTTGCCGCCAATCATGTCGAGCGAACTCCAGAAGACCGGCGTGTTGCTCTGGTACGCCACGTCGCGCAGCATGCCGGCAATCTTTCCGTTGCGCACCTCGTAATACGCCTGTCCCGAAAACTGGAAGTTGTAGCGCTGGTTGTCGATCGACCAGGAACCGCGGTTCTTGATGAGAATCCCGCGGTCGGTCGCCGAGACGATGTCGTCGAGCGAGATGTCTTGTTCGCCCGGCAAGAGGGAGATGTTCGGCATGCGTTGAAACTGCACGGCGTCCCACGACTGCGCAAACGAACAGCCGTGCGAGCGGTTCACGCCGGTGAGGTGCTCAATCCACTTCGCCTGCTCTCTCGTGGTCTGGTAGTCCTTGAAGATGCCCTTGTCGACAATCAGCCAGCGGTCCGCGGGGATCCCTTCGTCGTCCCACGCCACCCGGGAGAGCGATCCCTCCTGGGTTCGATCTGCCTCGACGTTCATGAATTCGGGGCCATAACGCAGCTTGCCGATCACCTTCTCCGGCGGCGCGACGAAGCTGGTGCCCGCGTAGTTGGCTTCCTGGCCCGCCGCGCGATCGAGCTCTGTCGGATGGCCGATCGATTCGTGGATCGTGAGCCACAAGTTTGTGGGATCGAGAATCAGATCGTATTGACCGGCCGCGACTGTTTTTGCGGTGAGCTTTTCGGCAGCGAGCGAGGCCCAGCGTTCTGCGTTGCCCGGCATGTCGAGCGACTCGACATATTCCCACCCCTGTCCGCGCGGTGCGGTTTCATGTTCGTAGGTCTGAAAATCGCCGGGTGCCGTCGCGGTCGCCGCGAAAAACGGCCCTACGCGAACGAACGTTTGCGTAACGTTGGTGCCTTCCGATGTCACCAGTGTTTTGATTTCGCGCAACAGCTGAAGTTCGGACGAGACGAACCGAACCGGCTTTACTCTGAGCGCGGCCCCGTTCGCCTTCAGCAGCAGCGCGATCTTTTCTTCGAGGGGAACCTCGATAGGGTCGCGCTCTATCGGCGTCATCCAGGTGCCGGTGACCGGTTTCGCGGATGCGAGCTCCACCGGATGGCGCTGCACGGATCGTGCGGCGCGCGCGATGGCCACCGCTTCGCGCGCGGCTTTCTGTATCCCATCCCGCGTCATCGTGCTCGTAGCGGCGAAGCCCCAGCATCCGTCAACCAGCGTCCGGATGCCGAGTCCGTACGACTCGTCGTCGCTGACGGCCGTCACCTGGAGCTCGCGCGTCTGAATGTGCTGCCGGCGGTAGCGGCCGATCCTGACGTCTGCGTACGACGCGCCCGCTCCTCGTGCCACGTTGAGGGCTTCGTTGGCGAGCTCGAGCTCCATCGGATCGGCTGCGGGCGTCTTGACGCCTTGTGCGTACGGATGCAGCTGCAGCCCGCGGCTGGCCAAAGCGGCCGCCGTGGCTGCGGTGGTCTTGATGAAATGGCGCCGGTTCGCCTCAGACATGAACGCCTCGTGTTAAGCGTGAACGGATGCTACAGTAAAGTAAATCCGGGTTTTTTCGAATGAGGTACGCAATGAAGACGCTTGCTATCGCTCTGATGTTCGTCCTGCTTTCAATCGGTACTACGATAGCGCACCACGGCTGGGCGGGATATTCCGACCAGGAATTTGAGATCTCCGGCACGGTGGCAACGCCAGTGAAGCTTGCGGGTGCCCACGGCACGATGCAAATCAAAGTAGACAACCAGGTCTGGGACATCACTCTGGCGCCGCCCGCCCGTGTCCAGGGTGCGGGTCTTACCGAATCGACAATCCCGGTTGGCGCGACAGTGACCATCCACGGGCATCGTCATCGCGATCCGAAGAGATTCGAAGTGAAAACGGAGCGCGTGACGTACAACGGGAAGCTCTACAACGTCTATCCCGATCGCAAATAGTGCGCGACCTGTTCGTGCTGCTGGAGCAGTCCGCGCTCGGCGAGTTCATGCGGACCTCCAGCCTCTGGACCTACCCGGCTGTCAACTTGCTGCATATTTTCGGCATCGCCGCGCTGTTCGGCGGGGCGATGATCATCGACCTGCGCCTGATGGGGGTGTGGCGGCGCGTGCCGTTGAGCGCCGTCGCGCAGATGGCGGTTCCCGTCGCCACAGTTGGATTCGCTGTCGCCGCCACCACAGGTGCGGGACTGCTGGCCACGCAGGCGACTGAGTACGTCGGCAATCCCTACCTGCTGGTGAAGTTCGCCGCGATTGCGCTCGGGATCGTCAACGTCGCGGCGCTGAATGCTGCGCCCGCGTGGCGAGCCCGCCGCGAACGTGAGCTGTTGCCCGAAGAGCAGCGCCGGTTGGCAATTTATGGCGCCGTCTCGCTTGCCGGCTGGACTACTGCCGTCGCCGCCGGACGCCTGATCGCCTACTGGTAAGAAAAAGGGGGTCTGACCCTCTTTTTACGAAAAACGTAAAAAGAGGGTCAGACCCCCTTTTTCGCGAAGATCAGAATGTGCTGGCGGGGCAGACGCGTGTCCACCCGCGACAGCATGAACCCTTCGGCTTCGAGCTCGAGCCTGGCCTCGGCAACGCTCATCTTGTGCTCGAGGCGGATCGGAACATCAGGATCTTCCTTGCGGTATTCGAGCAGCACGAGCCGTCCATCGGGTTTCAACGCCGCCCGCATCGCACCCAGCATCTTCTGCGGCTCCGAGAACTCATGGTAGACGTCCACCATCAAAATCAGGTCAATCGCATTGGCCGGGAGCCTCGGATTGTCCACGCCGCCCTGGACGAGCGTGACGTTCGAAATGCGCTCGCGCGACAACCGTGCCGCGAGCATCTTCAGCATTTCCGGCTGGAGATCGTTCGCGTAGACGCGTCCCTTCGATCCGACGCGCGATGCAAGACGAACAGTGAAGTATCCGGATCCCGCTCCCACGTCGGCCACGCTCAACCCGCTCAGCGTCCCGAGCGCATCGAGCGCGCGATCGGGCTCCTCTTCCTGCTCGCGCTCCGATCGTTCGAGCCATTCGGCACCCTCCCAACCCATGACGTTTGCATAGCGGCGTCCGGATACAGGGTGGACGCCGGCGCTCGCCGCAGTCTGCGCAAGGGCGACGCTCGCGGCGAGCAGTACGATCGGAAGAGATAGTGCGCTACGCATCGGACATCTCCAGCTGCTCCTGTGTGGCCGCGTGCAGCTCGGCCCAGTCGAGCTCTTCTTCAAGGCGATGGAAAGCATCATCTGAGATCTTCTGGTCGCGCCGCATGTTGGCCAGCAGGGCTCGCTGCGCCGCGATGGCGGACATGCGTACGCGGTCGTGCTCGGTCTCGGCCTGCGGGTTGAAGCGATTCCGGGCGATCTTTCCCATCGCCTGGTATTCGGCGCGCACGACGGCCGCGGCATCGCTCGTGCGTTCCTTGAGATTCGCAAGCGCGGCCTCAACCATCGCGCTGCGCGCCCGCGAAATCTCCTCGTCCAGCGAATGATCCGGTTTCAGCCGAACCAGCCGGATGAGAAAGCCGACCGTCAGTCCCTGGATGATCAGCGACCCCAGGACGACGACAAACGCGGTCAGCACGATGAGGTCGCGGTGCGGAAACGTTGGTGGCAGCGCGAAAGCCGTCGCGAGCGTCACCAGACCGCGCATCCCCGACCATGAAATCAGCACGGCTTCACGGAATGCAGTCGACGGCGACGCTCGGTGGCGCTGAAACAGCCGTGGAATGAAAGTCCCGACGAGCACCCACGCGATCCGGACGACGGTCACAACCACGAGAATCCCTACAGCAAACCAGATAGCCTCCCAAAGACGCGAGCTGTCGAGACGCGACAGGATCGTCCGCGCCTGAAGCCCCATCAACAAGAAGGCGAGCACGTTGAGGACGAACACGGCGACTTCCCAGATCGCATACGAGTGCACGCGATCGCGCGCGGTCTGCCTTTCCGGGCCGTAATGCGCCGCGGCCATCGCGAAGGCGACAACGGCCAGAATCGGCGAGACGTTGAGGTGTTCCGCGATCACCCACGTGCCGAACGTGACGACGAACTCGGAGAGGCGCGCGGTCAGCGTCTGGCCAAGCCAGGCCTTCAGCGCGAAATAGAACCGCGCAAGAATCAGCCCGAGCAGAACGCCGCCCGGGGCGGCGATCAGGAGGCGCGGCGCCAATTCGGTGAGCGACGAATCTCCTGCTGTCGCTACCCTGACGGCTGCGGTGAAGATCAGCAGCGCGGTGGCATCGTTGAGCAGGCTTTCACCCTGCAGGATGGCCATCGTATGGCGCGGGAGGGGGAATCGTGTGAGCACCGCCGCCGCGGCGGCCGCATCGGGCGGCGACACGATAGCGCCGAGCGCGATGGCCGCCGCCAGCGGCATTCCCGCCCACGCCCATCCCGCCCACGCGACGGCCACCGTCGTCAACACCACCGCGATCACCGCGAGCCAGGTCAGCGGCAGCCAGTGGCGCCGCAATTCCCGCGGCGGAAGATCGTAGGCGGCATCGAGCAGCGCCGGCGCGATGAACAATGCCAAAGCCAGCCGCGGCTCCATATCAATCTCCGGCGCCCACGGCAGCGCGGCCACGCACGCCCCGGCAAGCGCGAGCATCGTCGGATACGGCGCGCCGATGTGTCCCGACAGCTTGAGCAGCAGAATCGAGACGAGCAGCAGCGCCAGGAGACTTTCAAACAGAGCCATAGTGAGTGGAATCCCTGAAACGATGATTGTAAGCAATGCCTAAATTTGGCACTCGCGAGAGCCCGTCGCGTTTTCCGCGGTTACCATAGGGAACCGTATGAAGCGCGGTCTGCAGTCCGCATTGCTGGCGATATGTCTTGCGCCGGCGCTTGCCTTCGCTCATCCCGTTCCGTTCAGTTACGTTGACCTGCGCGTCGAACCTGGCGGCCTCGAAATCGGGGTCGTCGTGCATGTCTTCGACCTTGCTCACGACCTCAATCTGCAGCCCGCCGAGACGCTGCTCAGCGATGGTGCGCTGAAGGAACATGCGGCGTCGGTGACCGCGCTCGTCGAGAAACGGCTGAACGTGTCGGTTGACGGCACGCCAGTGAGCTCGTTCGCGTGGCTGCCGCCTGAGGTGATTGCCGATCGCCAGTCCGTTCGCCTGCGCGCCGCGTACCGGCTGCCGCGGCCTCCCGGTCGTCTGGACGTGACGGTGCTGATGTTCCCGTACGACCCGCAGCACAAGACCTTCCTCAACGTCTACGAAAACCGCAGCGTCACGGCTCAGGCCATCCTCGATGCCAACAGGACGACGTTTTCCTATTTCGCCGGAACGTCACAGGGCGTCTGGGCAGTCCTGCGGAAGTTCGTTCCTGCCGGACTGCATCACATCCTGATCGGCCCCGACCACATCCTGTTCCTTGTCGGCCTGCTGCTGCTGGGCGGGTCGATGCGCCAGTTGCTGCTTGTCGCCACCGCATTTACCATAGCGCACAGCATCACGTTGTCGCTGGCAGCGCTGCGAATGGTGATTCCGCCGCCCAACGCCATCGAGCCGGCGATTGCCTTGAGCGTTGTGTATATTGGAGCGGACAATCTGCTCGTCAGCGGCGGCGGGCGCGACACGCGAGCCTGGGTGGCGTTCGGGTTCGGGCTGATTCACGGGTTCGGTTTCGCGAACGTGCTGCGCGACATGGATCTGCCGAGCCGGGCCCTCGGCTGGACGCTGTTCGGGTTCAACGTCGGCGTCGAGATTGGCCAGCTGCTCATCGTGGCGATCGTCGCATCGGCGTTCGCATGGATTCGCGCACGGAGTGAAACAGCCGGACGGCGCCTCGCGGTCGCCGGCTCGGTTGTCGTGTTGCTCGCGGGCGTTTTCTGGTTCGTTCAAAGAGTGTTCTTCTCTGGAGGCATGGCATGAAACGCATCCTCGTTCTCACGGCGCTCATCGCAATCGGCGCCCTGTCCTACGTGGTCGCTCAGCAACCGGGCACGCCACAGGCACGCGTCGTCGAAGTGGAAAAGCTGAAGGACAACCTTTACGTCCTGAAGGGCGGCGGCGGCAATACGACCGTGTTCGTCCAGTCGGACGGCATCACCGTCGTCGACACCAAGAACCCCGGGTGGGGCGCGCCGATTCTCGAGAAGATCAAGGAATTGAGCCCCAAGCCGGTCACGACGATCATCAACACGCACACACATGGCGATCATGTGAGCGGCAACGTCGAGTTCCCGACGACCGTGGACATCATCGTGCAGGCGAACACGGCGGCCAACATGAAGGCCATGCGGCCGGTCACGGGGCTGGCGAAGCCCGGCGCGCCGCCGCAGCCGAATATCTTCGAGCAGAACCAGTGGAAGGGGATGCCGAAACGTACGTTCACCGATCGGATGACGCTGTTCAAGGGGCCCGATCAAATCGAACTGTACTATTTCGGCCGAGGCCACACGGACGGCGATGCATGGGTGTTGTTTCCATCGCTTCGGGTCGTGTCGGCCGGCGACATCGTTTCGGGCAAGAACCTTCCGCTTCTCGACGCGAACAGCGGCGGCAGCGGGGCTGCGATCGGCGACACCATCGGCAAGGCGCACAGCACGTTCAGCAAGCTTGCTGATACGGTTGTGACGGGGCACAGCACGAACATGAACATGGCCGAGCTGCAGGAATACGCCACGTTCAATCGCGAATTCGCGGACGCCGTGCGGGCAGCGAAGAAGCAGGGACAGACCGTCGAAGAAGTCGTCAAAGCGTGGACCATGCCCGCCAAGTACGAGGGCTATGCGGCGGCGCAGGAACCCCGGCTGCGGTCCAACGTTCAGGTCATTTACGACGAGACAAAATAGCGCTCTCCAGGTACCGGAGCATCGAAACGTGGGCGTTTCGATGCACTCTCCTGTTTTCGACAGCCTGCCTGGTGCAATTCGCGGACCGGGAGGTGCATCCGTACGGCATCTCCAACTCCTTGTAAACGTTCGACTTGTTACGGTTTACGAACGTGCACCCCTCTTCCGGCTCGGCTTCAGATGCCAAATGATGATTTCGGTACGCCAAAATTGAAATCGGAGTTCTGTGCCGGTCGCACTTGACTTGTCTCGCGCATCCTCGTACATTGTGCGTAGCCAAATACCTCTACAGGCGTTTGGACCACCACACACAGAAGAAAGATCGTGCTGGGCGGAAGGCCCATCACGGCGGAGCCGTCCATCGATGATGTCTACCCGACGCTGCCTGCTCGCTGCCGGACTACTGCTCTGTTTTGCCGCAACCTCTTTTTCGCTGGGGGCGTGGTATTCGCAGCAACGGCTCGAACATCGAATCACCGAAGCCATCGAAGGGCAGCGCACGCTGCTGACCGACGTCACGCATCACTTGAGCAGCGAGATGGGATTGATGCCGATCAGCATGTTGCGCGATCGGCGCAACAGCTTCGTCGAGGTGAACGCCTACGACGAGTTCGGCGCGATGCGATACAGCACCGCCGGATACCTCGGCAACGGGTACTTCATCACCGTGAAACACGGCGTGATGGCGCTGACCGAACAGCAGCAGCAGACGACATCAGTGCGGGTGCTCTACAAAGGTGAGTCGCTTGTGGCGACGGTCGTCGACTCCGGCACCGCCGACTCGGAAGTCCATCCAGGAGACTGGGCCATCATCAAAGTGGACGACAAGATCGACCTCCCGCCGTTGACCCTCGACATGAGGTACACGTACGCGTTCGCAGCTCCGATCTTCCGTCTCGGCAACGACTACTCGAAGGGGATCATCCTGAGCACTGGCTACATCGGCCAACGGACGTCGGATGGCCTCGTCACGTCGTTAACCGACGGGCATCCGGGCGTGTCGGGTGGGGGAGTGCTGAGTCAAGAAGGCAATCTCGTGGGTATCCCGATCGGCCGGATGGAGGCCGACTACAGGTTCTCGTTCATCCTCCCGCTGCGCGCCGAGATGTTCAAGATGGTGCCGACGCTGCTCGCAGAAATCACCCAACAGACTAAGTCCAAAGTCGACGGTCTATAGTCGCAACTGATAGTCCAGTCCGACCAATCCGTCCGGCTTTAGCCGCACTGCTCTTAGCTCTTCGCTCTCTGCTCTTCCAGGTACGTGTACCCGTGCAGCCCTTCTTCGAAGAACGCCAGCAGCCGGCCTGACTCCTCGTAATCGAGGCGGCCATCGCGCACGGCGGTTTCGACGTCGCCGCGCAGCTTGCTGATGAGCGCCTCGCCATCGAACTGCACGTATTTCAGCACTTCGCGGACCGTGTCCCCCTTGATGACCGCATCGAGGACCACTCGATTGTCGGCATCGAGGCTCACGTGGACGGCGTGGGTGTCGCCGTAGAGGTTGTGGAGGTCTCCCAGAATTTCCTGATAGGCACCGACCAGGAACACGCCAAGGTAGTACGGCGACCCGTTGAACGCGTGCAGCGGCAGCGTGCGGCGCACGTCGCGGCGATCGATGAACTGGTCGATCTTGCCGTCGGAGTCGCAGGTGATGTCGCCGAGCACGGCGTGCCGCGTCGGCTGCTCGTTGAGCCGGTGAATCGGCATCACCGGGAACAACTGCTTGATCGCCCAGCTGTCGGGCACCGACTGGAACAGCGAGAAGTTGCAGAAATAGGTGTCCGACAGCGACTCGTCGAGGTGCTGTAAATCTTCCGGCACCTCTTCCATCGTCTTGACGAGCTTCTGCAGCCTCATGCAGATCGCCCAGTAGAGCCCTTCGGCCTGCGACCGTTGCTCGAGCGGAAGATAACCGGTCGAGAACATGTTGATCGCCATGTCGAGCGCCTGCTGCGCGTCGTGGTAGCTCTCGAGCGCGTTGCGCACCGTCAGACTGCTGTAGGTTTCGATCAGGTCGACGAGGGGGCGCTCCATTTCCGGGGTGGCTTCCGTCGTCACTTCGTCGGTGCCGAATCCCGATGAGCCGAGCACGTTGAACACCAGCAGGCTGTGGTGCGCGACAATCGCGCGTCCGCTCTCCGAGATGATCGTCGGATGCGGCACCTTGGCCTCGTCGCACACCGACTGCAGGTGATAGACGACGTCGTTGGCGTATTCCTGAAGCGTGTAGTTGACGCTCGACTCGAAGTTGGTCTGCGAGCCGTCGTAGTCGACGCCCAGCCCGCCGCCGACGTCCATGTATTTCAGGCCTGCGCCGGCCTGCACAAGCTCCACGTACACGCGGGCCGCTTCGTTGAGCGCCCCTTTGACGATGCGGATGTTCGGAATCTGACTGCCGAGATGGAAGTGGAGCAGCTGGAAGCAGTCTTCCATGCCGCGGGTCTTCAACTCTTTGAGGCCCTGCAGAATCTCGGCGACGGTCAGGCCGAATTTCGACCGGTAGCCGCCCGACGACTGCCAGCGTCCGCCGCCCCGGGCGGCGAGCTTGACCCGCATGCCGATGTTCGGCCGCACGCCGATGCGCTCGGCGTGCTCGAGAATGAGGTCGAGCTCCGTGTATTTCTCGACCACCGGAATGATCTTGCGGCCGATCTTCTGGGCCAGCATCGCCAGTTCGATGAACTCGGCGTCCTTGAATCCGTTGCAGATGATCGGCGTCTCGTTGTCGGCAATCGAGGCCACCGCGATGAGCTCGGGCTTCGAACCGGCCTCGAGGCCGAACTTGAACGGCCTGCCGAAATTCAACACCTCTTCGACCACCTGGCGCTGCTGGTTCACCTTGATCGGATAGACGCAGATGTAATTGGCGCCGTATTCGTGCTGGCTGATCGCCGCCTGGAAGGCCTCGTGGATGTCCTGCAGCCTGTGCTGGAGGATGTCGCGGAACCTCACCAGCGTCGGCAGGCTGATGCCCCGCAGCTGCAGATGATCGACCAGCTGCTTCAGATCGATCGAGCGATGCGGCTCCTTCGTCGGATGGATCTTGACGTGGCCGTTTTCGCCGATTGAAAAGTAGCCCTGTCCCCAGCGGGCGATCTCGTAGAGCTCGGCGGCGTCGACCGTGGTCCAAGCGTCCCCGACGTCGTGTGCAGAGCGTCGAGTGATCGGTTGATTCATGTCGCTACACATGATACGCGAGTTTGCTGTTGTAAGATGCGCGCATCGATGAATTCCGGGGCAACTTTCTTGAACCGCATACCCCTCTTTTCGGATGTTACACCCGTGACGCTAGTGCGGCTCGACCCCGTCAACCGGCACGTCGGGATCGACGTCGTCGCGTTCGATGACGTACGGCGGGTCATCAAAGGTGTGCGGATCGAGCCCGCCGCCGCCGTCGACGGTGCGGCTCCTCAGCCGCACGGCCAACCTGCGCGGCCCGCCGCGAGCGCAGACATCTGACATGCGCGTCGCGATTGTCGGCGGCCCTGGCATCGGCAAGAGCACGCTGATTCGGCAGCTCGGGGACCTGTATCACAACGGCACCTACGGCGAAGGCGAAGAAGGCGTCTGGAATGCGCGCATGCTCGAGGACATTGCCGCCGGCCGGAATGCCGTCGGCGTGACCGAATATTTCGCGCGCATCTACGACGCCAACTACCGCGATGCCGCCGAGCACGATCGCCCGGATCGCGTCATCTTCTTCGAAGGTGCCCGCATCACCCTCGAAGCCCACATGGCGGAATATCCGGTGGAAGACCACGCGGCGCTGCGGCAAGTGCTGTCGATTGGCGACTGGTGGAATCCGGAAAGAGTGATTGTGTTGACCTCGAGCGTCGATACGGTGGAAAAGCACATCAAGCTGCGAAACCGTCCGCATGAGGCAGCCGACAACATGGTGCGCCGGTTCCGCCTCATCGATGCCGAGTTCCGCCGGCTGGCGCCGGCCTATCCAAACACCGTCGTCATCAATCGCGACGGCATGGAGTTCCACACGCGCCGCGGCCTGAACGACATCATCGAAGCTGCGTCGCTTCCGGCGTTCAGCGAAATACCTTACGTAGGTTCGTGAAGGCGATCGATCAGAAGTTCAGCTCGAGGTTGACGTGGAAGACCGAGCCCTTGGCGCCAACTGGAAAGGGATACGCCGTGTAACCCACCGGTGAATGGTCGACGTACATCCACTCGCCGTTCAGGCGAATCCCGCGCTCTTTCATCGGGTACCAGTTTTGTCCGGCTCGCACTTCCCACTGGTCTCCGTAGTCGCCGAACACCTGCGAATTGCCGAAGTAGAGCTGAAGAGCCTTGGGGACAACCATGCCTTGAACATACGCGAGCGGCAGCTCGCCTTTGAGAGAGCGCAGGGATCGCCGCCGACCGCTGCCATTTGCACCGCCGGATGACAGCTGAGCACGGCCTCCACGGAACCAGGTCCAGACTGTGGCCGCCACGGATGATGACGTCTTTTTCGCGGCCGAAGAGCCAGACCCTATCATGATCAGAAGTTCATCTCGAGATTGAGGTGGAGGATGTTGCCGTTCGCGCCAACCGGCATCGGGTACGCTGTGTAACCGACCGGGCTCTTGTTGACATGAATGAATTCAGCGTTGACGCGAATGCCGCGCTGCTTCAGGAATTACCAGTTCTGCCCCACACGCCAGTCCGATGGATCGCCGTAGTTGCCGAAAATCTGCGACCAGCTGCCGTACAGCTGAAGGACCTTAGGAACCGCCATCGCCGAAGTCTGCATCTGGTAACCGGTGTCGCTGATGTTGGGGATGCCCTCGGTGTTCACGCCGATGTAGTCGGTCAGCCAGCGGCGGTAGTACTCGCCCTCGACCGACATGCCCTTGTATTTGAAGCCCGCGTCAATGCTCATCATCCGGTAGTTCAACTGATTGACGGAGATGCCGGGTCCGAACAGATTGGGAGTGAAGATGCCGCTGCCGTCGGTCAGCCTAATCTGGCTGTTCTCGATCCCTTCGGTTCCAGGCTGACTCTGCTTTTCTTCGAGGCTATGGGTGAAGTGCACGCCGAGCCTGGTGGCGACCTTCTGGTGATAGTCGTAGTCGCCGAAGGTACCCCACAGACCGAACTCGCCGGTCGACGGCAGCCACTGGAGTGAGTAGGACTGGGTGTCGAACCGGTTGTCGAGTTGCGCGGCGCTGACGCCCAGCGTGCTCAGGTTGTTGGCGAGCATCACGTGGTACTTCAGGTTGTAACTGAGCTCGCCCTTCAGCCAGACGCCAGACGTGTACGAACCGCGAAAGAACTCGTCGGCTATCAGGCGGTTATCCACGCCGAGCCAGTACCGGGAACTGGCCTTCGGTGCTCCGCGTCGACGGCAGCGACGTGATGCCGAAGCCTGCCGTGACGAAGCGGTTCAAGGTCCAGCAGATGTTGCCGGCGCCAACCACCTGCGCCGGATCGCCCTGCGACGCGTTCGATGACCAGACGTACAGGTAATAGCGGAACCGCGGATCGAGGAACCAGCCCGAAAACGGCGCGAAGAACTTCTGCAGCTGCATGTCCTGGCGACGCTGCACCGATTTCGTGTTGCCGAAGGCGTCCACGTAGGTCTCATCGAGGTTCCGCTGATTCAGGTAGCGCGCGTAGGTGAACAGCCGGAAGTAGATTTGGCCCTTTTCACCGTTGAACAGCAGAAACCCCCCGTTCGGCACGTACGCAGGTGCGCTCTGCGTGACTTCAGTCACCTGCACCTGCGCCACCCCGCCGACGAGAAACACGCCGCTGCAGCCGTCGGAAACCCAGATACCGGCAGCGTCGAAGCCCCAGGTGTCGCCGTAGAGGCACGGAGCGGCGCCCCTTGATCGAACCAGCGCGACGCCCGCCGACGTATCGACCGCGCACTGGATGCGCTGGCCGAGCTCCGACGAGCAGGTCACGACGTTTGCCGACTGACCGCCCGCAGGTGCAGTCTGATCGGGCGCAGAAGACGATTGATCAGCCGCGGGTCAGCCGCCCGGTCGCCAGCGTCCGAAGATTGTGCGTGCGCCGTTCCCGTCAGCAGTAGGACGCACACACTCACAGTCTGGAGGCATCTCCAGTTCGACATAGTCAAGCGCTTCTCCTTGATGAGCGCTCAAGCGCTCGATGGTCGTCCGATCAGGGGATGAGCAGAGTCCGGGTCGTTCCGCAGAGCAGAGGACGGGACGCGCAACAGTTTGCCATTCTAGCCCGGATCGGTGCGCGCGTCGGCACCCACCCAAGCCACACAAAGGATCAACCTTCGCCTTTGCCTGACCCGCGCTCTGCCGAGCGGCGCGTCGCAAGTGAGCAGCGGCGCATCGAGCGCCTCTCCCAGCCCCAGGTTCTTCCCAGCAGACACGGCGCTTCGCCCGTCGATCGCATCAGAATGACGCCTGCGGAGGTGTCAGCCGCGCACTCGGTCCGCTCGCCTCGTTTCGATGGGCATGTCACCGTTGTCTCGGTGGACGGTGCGCGGCCGAAAGAAAGGGATTGGTGTCTGAGTAGGTGTCTAAGATGCCACTGAAGCCGCCGAATACATCCCGGAAGCGAGAGCAATACGATCTCAGCCGGTTGGCACCGGCGTATCCAACCACCGTCTGCCGTCGATCGCCATGCCCCTTGCCTCGTGCCTGTTGCCTTGCGCCTATCGGCTTTCCTGATTCATCGGCCCGGCTTCTTGAATTCGGCGAGAAACTCGGCGGGCGTCTCGATCCGAATCCCGTATCGAAGAGCGGCGAGAAAATGTTTACGGTTGTCGGTGACGACGACCTCGGCATCAATCGAACGTGCCACTTCCGCAATGTGCGTGTCGTAGATGCGGCCGCCACCGACCCTGTCGCGGGCGGCTGCCTGCAGCATCGGCACGCGCGCAGCCGGCGGAAGGTCGTGGACGGCCATCCGGTCGAAGATCTCTTCCTGAAGCAGCCGCGCTGCGTCGGCCGGGGAGGTGCCGGAATTCGGGCGGCAATCGCGTCGCGACCGAAAAAACTCGAGGCAGCAGTGCCAGGCCGTCGCCACGTCGGTCAGCCGTTTTTCTGCGACCGCATGCATCAGCGACTGCGCCGGCGCGCTCTGCGGACCGAAATCGACAAGGCCCGCCAGCAGCACGCTGGTGTCGAGGAACACACTCACGGCCATCGGTTGCGCTCTTCTTCGACGAGCGCGGCGATGTCGACGTCGGGCCGGTGTCCGGCGGCACGCGTCGGCCGGGCGCACGAGCCAGGCGGCGACCGACCTTCACGAGTCGCGGGCCGGCGCCGTCCGCGCTCCAGGCGGAGACCGACTCGTCTGCGTGATCTCCAGCTCGGTGCCCGGCTCAGCCCGGCACGCTCCCGGAGGGCCGCCGGAATGACCACCCGCCCTGCCTTGTCGATGGTAGTTCTCATGGCATTACGATACCATCTTTGCATGGTCTATTTCGTGCATTT
>CAVXJF010000004.1:0-598910 GCA_963762055.1 Vicinamibacterales bacterium | reverse complement strand
CGGCTGGCAACGGATTTGGCTACTAGCTTCGATTCTTTGGGCAGTTGTGATCCTGTTACTTGCAGGGATTCTTCAGCCGAACCGCGATCAGACCGTCCAGAGCGCCCTGTTCGTGGTGCGGCTGTTGATCGTCCCAGTCGTGGCGGTCTATGGGTTCGGCCTTGGCCTCGCTTGGGTCCGCCGCGGATTTCGAGTTGAGTCAAAATAGCGCATACCACTACAGTTGCGATCCGCACGGTCTATACGGCTGATACAGGCACCTGTGCGTCGTCTGGTTCCTGCCGCCCGCAAGCGCACACGGACGTCCGACATGCCAAAGGGTTTATCAGATAATGGTCCGCTGCAATGACGGCCTCCGAGTGCACAGGATCAGCGCCCCTCCTCGTCAACAGTTTCGCCCTCAGACATCCTCTGTTAGGATCGCGGCGAATCGACCAATCACTTGAGCGGATTGGCCGTGGGAGGAACATGCCACCTGCACTCAGATCATTGCTGGAGTCCTGATGTTGGTCCCAGTGTCATCGCGGCCCAGCCAGTGTCAGCGCAAACAACGATTCGGCTCTATGACGGAGTCGCCCCTCGCTCAGAGTCATGGACTTTACCTGAACAGAGCATCTCGACACCTTTTCCGGGAATCACGGGAATCGCGAACATCTCCGAGCCGACGTTGACAGTCTTTCGACCGAAGCCAGGAACGGCGAACGGCACGGCCGTCATCGTCGCCCCCGGTGGCGGATTTCACTTTCTCGTTGTCGACGGTGAAGGCTCCAAAGTCGCCGAATGGCTCATTGCGCGGGGCGTGACCGCGTTTGTTCTCAAGTATCGCGTTCTGCAAACAACGAAAGCGCACCAGGACACGATGTTTAAGGAAGCCTTGAATCAGTCGGCGGCCGAGCACGTATCCGTCTTTCCGTTGTCGGTGGCGGACGCAAAACGTGCGGTCTCGTATGTTCGGCAGCGGGCGAAGGAGTTCGGCGTGGATTCGGACCGAATAGGGATGATCGGCTTCAGCGCGGGGGCGCAGATCGCCCTGGCTGTGGCTGTGTCATCAGGGGAAAAGGAGGGGCCTGACTTCGTTGCGCCTATCTACGTGACGATTCAGGAATACATGCGGCCCTTCGTTGTTCCACCAACCGCCGTGCCGATCTTTCTCGCCGTGGCCTCCGACGATCAGCTTGGCTTTGCACCTGCGAGCACCGAGGTCTACAACGCGTGGCTCGCGCAGCACCGTTCTGCGGAGCTACATATCTACGCGAAGGGCGGGCACGGATTCGGTATGCGCCAACAAGGCTTACCGGTCGATTCGTGGAGCGCAAGGTTTGAGGATTGGTTGCGGTTTCAGGGACTGTTGCAGGCACGATCGAAATGACGGCGCGCTGGCCCGGCCGTGCGCCTCAGTTACTGTGAAGCTCAGCGCGAACATAGAGAGTGTTTTCTGTCGGCGTTGACCCCTTCCGGAAACCGCAGCGCGTGGAGGATGAATCGATGCTCAGGAGAGTTCTCGTTCCCGGCGCGTTCCTTCTCTTCGGCTTGGGCGCGGCCGCTCAACGACCCTCTGAAATCGTCATCACGCTCCTCGGGACCGGCACACCGAATCCGCGTCCGGATCGTATGGGTCCGAGCACCCTTGTCGAAGCCGGTGGCCAGCGACTTCTCATCGACGCCGGTCGCGGGACGACGATTCGGCTGGCACAGGCAGGAGTCGGGAGCGGGGCGTTGACCGCGATCTTTCTGACGCATCTGCACTCCGACCACATCAATGGTCTGCCGGATGTGTGGCTGACTGGATGGCTTCCTTTTCCTACCGGCGCGAGATCGTTGCCGCTGCGGCTGATCGGCCCGCGGGGCACACGGGCGATGGCGCAAGGGCTGGAGGCCGCGTACGCCGAAGACATCCGCATGCGCACGTCAGAGGAGCGTCTCCCGCGAAGCGGTGTGGCGTTCGATGTCCGCGAGTTCGACGCCGACACCACCGTGTTCGATGAAGGCGGTGTGCGTGTGACGGCATTCGCCGTGGATCACGGTGGTGAACTTCGACCCGCGTACGGTTTCCGCGTGAGCTATGGCGGGCGTTCGGTTGTGCTGTCCGGAGATACGCGCTTTTCCGAGAATCTGATCCGTCATGCTGGCGACGCCGACGTCATCGTTCATGAAGTGATTGACGCCCCGACGACGGTACAGACGCAGCCCAGCGTCGCGTTCCGCCTCTCGCACCACTCGTCGACGGCGGATGTTGGCCGTGTCTTCGCGCAAACGAAGCCCAGACTGGCGGTGCTCAACCACCTTGCGCTCGTGCCGGATCAAGATGGCCGCTCGCCGACACCCGAAGCGGTGGCGGCCGCAGTGTCGCAAACGTACAACGGCCGGATCGAGATCGGAGAGGATCTGATGCGCATTGTCGTCGGCGACGCGATAGACGTACAGCGGTCCCGCCCACGCTAGAATTGACAAGACGGTGAGATCGCCTGAGCTTCCGGGTCTACGCCGCCCGCAGATCCGAAAATCCTTCGCCTTTCACGTGACGAGGTTGCACACCGGGCTGGCGTCGCATCCGCCGCACAAGCACACGAACGAGGAGCTGCTTATCACCGAAGATTACGGCGACAATCACGTCGCGAACCATGAACCGCATCCTGTCCTCTTTTCTTAGCGCGCAAGCGTCTGCCAGTTCCCCTCCCACGAGGCCAGTTGATCAACGATGTGGCTGTTTTGCTGGAAATGCTTCGGCCTGCATTATGCGGGCGGAAGTGGCACAGGCGTCTGCCCTGCCGCGGATGGGGGACATCGGAGGCAGTACCAGCTTCAACTTCGTGCTACCGCACTCGATGCGAGAAGACCCAAACACTCAGAAGGATTGGCGTTTCTGTCAGAGGTGCTTTGTGCTGTTCTATGCCGGCAACCCGCCGGGCCACGTGGGCGCCTGTCCAGCCGCGGGCGGCGGCGGACACCATCCGTATGGCTTTAACTTTGTCTTGCCGCACACGGCCCAGTTCTATACGCCACCAGTAGTGACGACGCCGCCTCCGGTACAGGCACCGGTGATATAGACGTCAGTTACAACAGCAGCAGCCAGACCTTCACTGTCGAGGGACGGAACTTCCTTCCGTAATCATGTCGTACACGTGCGCGTTGTCAACAATTCCAGCTGGGTGTCTGTATTCTTCGACACTACCTCTAACAGTGTTGGACGCGTTATCAGCTTCCCGATTTCATTTCCGATTAATGTTCCTCAAACCTATAGTTTTTCAGCAAATGATGAGCGGAGCGACTCCGATGATCGGTACCTACACTTTCTGGTCGAACACCGACACAATCACTGCAACCTCAGGTACGGCGCTGATCGTCGCCAAATCTGAATCTGTGATTCTAGGGAAGTGGACGGCGCGCGAGTTTGCCGTGTCGGAGAGACGTGCTCCATACACGCCCTCGCAGAACACGCGCACGATCTTTGCGCGCGTCAGCGTCGGGCTCCACAGTCGCGCGGTCATCAACGCGCATGAAGGCCGGCTGGATCGATTTTGGCGCAACGTCGTCCTCAGATTGTTCCAGAATCATCGCATGGGCCGCACGAAGGCCCCTTACTCGAGACGGCTCCGAGTCTGTGAAATTTTATCAGTTGAGCGGGGACCACGAGGGCGCGGGGTTCATGTGGTTCAGCGTGCAGCATCCTGCGAGGCTGGCGGTAGCATCGGGACAGGGCGCGGGTCACCTCGCAATGTGATTAGCTAATACCTCTGGGATGGTGACTTGCGGAAAATGCCTACATGGAAGGGCACCAACATGAAGACCAGCTGCGGCTGCCACCTTCTTGTTGTCGATGAACCTGTCAGCTGGGCTGAGGCCCCCGATCGTCCATGTCACGGCGCGACCGCGTAAGTCCTCCGGGGCGAAGGTCCGAAACCGCGCAGGTGCGAGATAATGACGCACCCACGTCACATAATTGCGCTCCAATCGCGCGTGGAAGGCGCTACCCAGCGCGTCCCAGGCCTCGGGAGTCTCATTTAACTCGTTGCGGAACCGATTCTTACAGACTTCGATAAGCTCGTCATCCGCCAGCGTAGTCAAAGGGTTGGTCGCACTGCGAATGCCCAGCGCGACTTCGTGTACGACGACATTCTTGACCAGCTCGGGATGTTCGACAGCCAGGCATAAGGAAATATGACCGCCTGAGCTGCAGCCGTAGAAGGTGGCCGGCCCAAACCCAAGCGCCCCCACAAGCCCTGCTATCTCAGCTGCGGCCCGGCTCATCGAGTAGTTCGAGAAGTCAGGAGGCTCGCCCGACCGAGAGAACCCTGGCATGTCAAACGTGAGCACCGTGAACTTAGCGGAGAGCAAAAGCGCGGTCCTCTCAAACGAGCCGCAATCTCCCTCGCCAGACGGAATGAGCACGATTGATGGGCCCCGTCCTCTCAGCTCGTAATACCAATCGATCGAGTCCACTCGGCGCCGAGATCCGATATTGACTGGTACGCTGGAGGCCGTGGATTGCGAGCCGCTAATCTTTTGTCCGAGTAGAAACCGGTCGCCCAAGGAGCCCAAGGCACCGAGAGACGATGCACCCACGAACTGGCGACGACTCCAATGCACTATGGCTCCCCTTAAGTGAATGTGACTCTTATAACACGAAGGGTGACTCGCGACCATCGTCAACAGGAGTTGCAGCACCACGGCGACCGGATCGCTGACACACCGGCTGACACACTAACCGCTGGACGCAGGTCCAAACGTAGGACGCCGGTGGACGGTGATCCACCGTCTTTCCTAAAGAAAACGATTGACTGGACGCCACTGGACTGGGCGCCATAGCTCTTAATCTACGGGTTCTCGGTTCGATTCCGAGGCGGCTCACCACTTTCCTTAATGAATCAGCGCACCTGTGGTGACGAGGATATTCTGATGTCGACGCACATCAGACGGGTCTATGGATGCGCTGCATTGTTGTCACTCTCCTTTTCTTGTTGGTCGTTGCATTCGTAAGCGACTCGCCGACGTATGCACCAAGCCGGGCGCTAAAACCTCGATGAGTCCCTGCCACTCGTCGCGCAACTAACGGCTGAGTCCGCGAAACTCGCGTCTCACGCATTGGACCGACTTGAAGTTTTGATTGGGGGTCGGGGACAACAGCCCGAAGCCGGTCAGCAGCCAGGGCACACGAGGGGGACCACGTCTTTCTTCGGCAGAATAAGACGTAGTCGGGGCCAAGGACGAATCGGTATACTCCGAAGCCGTGAATGCCACCCTTGTTCAAAGCGCGATGATGCAAATCGCTGCGCTTGCCGTAGTGACCGGCGCGTCGGCACAGGACTGGTCGAGGTTCCGCGGACCCAATGGCTCCGGCGTAGCGAGCGATAGCGGCTATGCCGTCGAATTTAGCAAAACAAAAAATCTAATCTGGCGAACGCCTGTTCGGGCTGGAAAGTCATCGCCCGTGCTCACGCGCAACCACATCTTTCTGACGTCGTTTGAGAACGATCAGTTGTTTACACACTGTTTCGAGCGTTCGACTGGGAGGTTACTGTGGGAGCGCGCCGAGCGTCGCGTCTGGAAGGAAGAGGTGAACAGGAGCAACAATCCAGCGGCCATTACGCCAACGACGGACGGTGAGAACGTCTATGTGTTCTTCAAAGATTTTGGGTTGATTTCCTACGACGCATCCGGGAACTTGCGATGGAAGACTCCTCTCGGCCCTTTCTACAACAGCATGGGCATCTCAACGTCTCCCATTCTGGCCGGCGATTCAGTCGTGCTTGTTCTCGATCAACTGTCAGGCTCCTACATTATTGCTGTGGATTCAAAGACGGGAGAGGTTCGCTGGCGCGTTGAACGCGAGGAACAGGACGGATGGTCAACTCCGATACTGTTCGACGCGAAATCATTTAGCGAACCGCTGATCGTTACGACAAGCTCTCGCCAACTTGGCGGTTATCGCGCGAGCGATGGACGCCGCATGTTTACACACGTCGGACTTCCGGCGGGCATCATCGCCAGTCCGGTGCTCTATAACAACGCCGTGTTCATGTTCGGATACAGCCTCGCGGAACCGCCTTGGTCACAGAAATTATCGGAGTTTGATAAGGACGATAATCAGAGGCTTTCGGCTGATGAATATGCCAAGAGTTCTGTTCTCACCGCTGTCGCAAATTACCTTGGAAACCGCGATGGCATAGTCAGTGAGGACGAGTGGAAAAATTGGAGCGCCTATGCGGCAGGAGGAACACATCTGGCTATGGTTGAGCTCGCCGGTGCATCCGAAGCTCCTGCGAGCGAAACTCTAAAGCCACGCGAGATCTGGAAACATGAACGAGGCTATACCAGCGTCATTCCATCGCCGATTGCCTACGAGGGCATACTTTACGTCATAAAGAATGGCGGCATCCTGACTGCCTTCGACATAGCAAACGGCGAGATTCTAAAAATGGGACGAGTAACCGGCGCAGTCGGTGGTTTTTCGGCATCTCCTATCGCCGCCGCCGGCAAGATATTCCTCGCAAATGAGGATGGCAAGGTGGCGGTCATCCGAGCTGGAAAAGATTGGGAAGTCCAGGCTGTGAATGAGCTCGACGAGGCGATCTTTGCAACGCCTGCGCTCTCCGATGGGCGGATCTTTCTGCGTACCAGTGAGGCGCTGTATGCTTTTGGCGCATCGACGGAATAAGTCGATTCCACTCCGAGCCCGGCTCTCGATCGCGACGGTCGTCAACAGGAGTTGGAGCGCCACGCCGACCGGATCGCTGACACACCGACTGACACACTAACCGCTGGACACAGGTCCAACCGTAGGACGCCGGCGCATCGCGGCTCCGTTCGGCTGGTGTTCCTGTTTTCGGGGGATGTCTCGCAGGATAGCGCTCGACCTGCCGCGTTCTTTCGGCCACACGCATCACACCTATTACCAAATCGCCTGTGTGTATGCAGTACTTGGAGAAACGGACAAGGCGATGGCATGGCTGGAACGCAGCGTCGACACCGGTAACGCTTGCTGGCCCTTCTTCAAAATCGACCCACACCTCGAACCCTTGCGTGAGAAAGCCGAATTCAAACGGCTCGTTGCTGACCTTGAGTACAAGTACACCGCCTTAAAGATCCGGAGGGGGTGACGACCAGCGCCGGACTGCGGTTCGACCGCAGCCGCGTGTGCTACGAAGTAGGACACACCGACTCCGTACGGGATAGCACAATGAGCTTTTCATCGATCGCACTGGCCCAACCCCTGTCGACAGCGCGGCGCGCAGTCCGCGAACGGGTCGCCCGAAACGCGTTCCTCCTGTCGGGCCTGCGAAGAAACGCGCACGGGCGTAGAAACAAATCTCGACTCAATCGTGTGGACTGAAGCTGTACGTGCCGGTCCAGCTGAAGTTGGGCCCGCCCGGGCCACCCAACGGCAGAGACACGGCCGCCGTCGCCTGGAAGTGGGTGAACTTCCCGGTCCCACCCGAGAACGTGCACAAGCGGACGGGCGCAATGAGCGTGCAGTGGCCGAATGCCCTGTTGTTGCCGGGCCCCGGCGGCTCGAGGATCACGTCGCTGTCCAGGCCTGCCGGACCGCGCGCCGTTAGATAGATGACCCTCGAACCGACCTCAATGGCGTCGACGTTCGAGGACGTGATCGTGCAGAACTGGCCCGCCAGGCCCGCGTTCTGCGAGCACTCCTTCGTCACATAGAGGTCTCCGGTTCGAGGGGAGGACGCCGCCAATGCAGACGCGGACACACCTGCGCTCGGACTTGTCGGAACGCCCGATCCGTCGGCACATCCGCCAGCGGCCAGCGCCCCAGCACAGAGACACCCAATAACCACGAATTTCATACACCCTCCTTTGGCGTTGCCGCCCGTTTTCTTACTGCCGCCAATGCCCGACGCACCGACGCCCTTGAGAGCGTCGCCTATAGGAGATCGCGCAAGGGGGGTCCATAACGGGTCAACGGGACAAAAGGCAGCCGTGTGATCCTCCCGGTGCTATGCTGTGGGCTTCCATCCAATTGATTGAAGAAGGCTCCGATGGTCTCGCCTCGCGACGTCACGGCGCTGCTCGGCGATTGGAGTCGCGGCAACCGGACTGCGCTCAACCAGTTGCTGCCACTCGTCTATGCGGAGCTCCGGCGCGTGGCGGCCCGCCAGCTTCGGAGCGAGCGGGCTGACCACACCCTGCAGCCGACGGCCCTTGTGCACGAGGTGTTCATCCGGCTCGTCGATCAACGGCAGGTCGACTGGCAGAATCGGGCGCATTTCTTTGGTGTCGCCGCGAACGTCATGCGCCGCATCCTGGTCGATCACGCCCGTCGTCACCGCGCGAGCAAACGGGGCGAGGGTGTGCGCTGCGTGTCAATCGATGAAGCGAAAGACGTCGCCGCGTCGAACGAGATGCCCATCCTCGCGCTGGATCACGCGCTCGATCGCCTGCAAACGGTCGACGCTGAACTGGCCAAGATCGTCGAGCTCCGTGCGTTTGGCGGACTCACGATCGAGGAAGCGGCCCATGTCCTCAGCGTGTCTCCATCGACCGCCAAGCGCGACTGGCGCACCGCGAAAGCGTGGCTCAATCGTGAGCTCGGCTCCGAGGTTCGACCGTGACCGACGAGAGATGGCCGCGAGTGAAGGCGCTCTTTCAGGCCGCCGTGGAACGGCCGACCGAAGAGCGCGACGCCTTTCTGGCCGCTGCGACTGGTGACGACGCGGCGTTGCGTCGTGAAGTCGAGTCGTTGTTGACGTCGGACACCTCGGACGCCAGCTTCCTCGATCGGCTGCCCGTCGCCAGTGCGTCCGTGCTTGCCGATCCGCTCGCCGCGCTAACGGCGCTGGATCCCGCGCAGTCTCACACCGTCCTCGCCGCGGGTCTTCGCGTCGGCCCCTACGAAATCGTCGCCCCGCTTGGTGCGGGCGCCATGGGCGAGGTGTACCGCGCGTGCGACACGAAGCTGAATCGCATCGTCGCCCTGAAGGTGTTGCCCGGGCGGTTCGCACTCGATCCCGACCGCGTGGCGCGGTTCACGCGCGAAGCGCACCTACTCGCCACCCTCAATCACCCGAACATTGGCGCGATCTACGGCTTCGAAGAGTCGAACGGCGCGCAGGCCCTGGTGTTGGAGCTGGTCGATGGGCCGACGCTCGCCGACCGGATCGCGACCGCGGCGATCCCGGTCGGTGAGGCGCTTTCGATAGCGACGCAGATTGCCGAGGCGCTCGAAGCCGCGCACGAACAGGGGATCATCCATCGAGACCTGAAGCCCGCGAACATCAAGGTGCGCGAGGACGGCACGGTGAAGCTGCTGGACTTCGGGCTGGCGAAGGCCCTCGACCCGACAAGCCGCGCGAGTCTGGACGCGACAAACCCGCCGGCTCCCGGCGCGCATCCGACGGAAGCAGGCGTCATCCTCGGGACGCCGGCGTACATGAGTCCCGAACAGGTCCGAGGAGTGGCGGTCGACAAACGGACCGACATCTGGGCGTTCGGATGTGTGCTCTACGAGATGCTGACGGCGCAGCCGGCGTTCCCCGGCGACACGATTTCCGACACGATCGCGGCAGTTCTGGACCGTGAGCCGGACGTGCGCGCGCTGCCGGCCGACACTCCGACGAGCGTAAAGCATCTGCTGCGGCGGTGCCTCGACAAGGATTTGAAACAGCGTCTCAGAGACATCGGTGAAGCGCGAGTCGAGCTCGAGGCGCTTGTCGCAGCGCCTCCACGCCATTCGCGTCCGACCTATCGTGGGGTCGGGCTGAACGTCCTGGCGCTCCTGGTTGTCGCAGCGGGGATCGGGGTGTTCTATTCGACGAGACCGTCAGCGCCAGTGACCTCACCATCGGAGTACACGCAGCTCACGAACTTTACCGACTCGGCCGTGGCGCCCAGCCTGTCGCCGGACGGACGAATGGTGACATTCAAGCGCGGCGAGGATTCCTTCCTGAGCCGCGGCCAGATCTACGTCAAGCTGCTCCCGAACGGTGAGTCGGTACAGCTCACCAATGACGCAGGGCGCAAGTACGCACCGGTGTTTACACCGGACGGATCGCGGATCGCGTATACCTACCGGCCAACTCCAGGTGTATGGGATACCTGGATTGTGCCAGTGCTCGGAGGCCAGCCGAGGCTGTTCCTGCCGAATGCGTCCGGACTCACCTGGATTGCCGATCATCGGGTGATGTTTTCCGAGATCAAGACCGGCATCCACATGGGAATTGTGACCGCGATGGAGAGCCGGACGGATTCGCGGGAAATCTATTTACAGCCGAACGAGCATGCGATGGCGCACTACTCCTATGCGTCACCGGACCGTCAGTGGGTGCTTGTGGTCGAAATGGTCGGTGCCCACGCGTTTACTGAACGGTGCCGGCTGATACCGTTCGACGGAAGTTCTGCCGGTCGACAGGTCGGACCTCAGGGCCCATGCACGTCAGCCGCCTGGTCTCCGGACGGAAAGTGGATGTACTTCGGTGCGACCGTTGGAGGCAAGTCGCACCTCTGGCGCCAGAGGTTCCCTGACGGAGCACCGGAGCAGATTACGTTCGGCCCGCTGGAGGAAGAGGGTATTGCGGTGGCGCCGGACGGCCGGTCGTTGGTGACGTCAGTCGGGACGCGTCGAAGCGCAATCTGGATTCACGATGCGGCCGGCGAGCGGGCGATCTCGTCGGAAGGCTACGCCGCGGCTCCACGCCTTTCCCGGGATGGCACACACGTGTTCTTTCTCCTGGCGCGGGACTGGGTGTTATCGCGACTCGGCTGGGTGGCATCGTCATCCGAATTGCGCTCGGTGGACCTTGCTTCGGGGAAGACCGACAGTCTGCTGCCGGGCGTCTCAGTCAGAGACTACGATATTTCGAGCGACGACAAGGAAGTGGCCTTCACGACAACGGACAGCAATGGAGAACCGCAGATTTGGCTGGCGTCCCTCGACCGGCGCACACCACCTCGCCAGATCGCTCGAGCCGGAGACCAGGTGTCCTTCGCTGGCTGACGGACATCTCGTCTTCCGGTCACTGGAGGAGAACACGAACCGGCTGATCCGGATCAAGAAGGACGGAATGGGACCAGAACGAATTACGGCTGCGCCGGTCCTGGACAAGGACGGCGTGTCGCCCGACGGTGAATGGGTGCTCATAGGTTCACCTGGGGCTGGCGTGGATGCCGTTCCTGCAACGCTCGCCGTGCCCATCCGCGGCAGCGGCCCTCCCAGGAAGATCTGTGCGCCAACCTGCCAGGCAGGATGGTCTTCCGACGGGAAGTTCTTCTATGTGTCGATGGACCCGAGCCGCTATTCGACCTCTCCGGGAACTCCTGGCAAGGTGCTCGCGATTCCCGTGCCGGCGGGCAAATCGTTGCCCGAACTGCCTGTGTCTGGAATCAACCTCGTGGCCGCGCTACCCGAACTTCCAGGCGCACGAGTGATCGAGCACGGTTCTCTGTTCGACCGGGTCCGACCCGTCGATATTCGTTTTCACCAAGACCGACCTGCAGCGCAATCTTTTTCGGATACCTCTGCATTGACGGGCAAGGCTGGCAACTTATTCATCGCGTTTCTCGGCACGCCTTGCGCGCTTCGATCGAATCAGCTGCAGTAGCTGCCGACGATGAAGTCGTCCAGCTCGTGCACGCCCCACACGTCACACCAGTCCTGCTTTCCCGACGATGACAGGCTGCTGTGGTTCTCCATGATCTCCATCACCCGGTTCGCCATCTCGTAGCGGTCCTGGTAGGTCGACGCAGACACCAGGTCGGCCGCCCAGTAGTAGAGCACCAGGAAATCCGCGTCGGTGCTCACGCGGGCAATGCCGCTTTGCGTCGAGCCGTTGACTTCAATACCGTGGTAGAACTTCCACATCGCCTGATGCACGACGCTGCCGGCGCTGTACGCGCTGGGTTCGTCGGCGCAGTAGAAATCCGACAGCGTGTTGAGGCTGGCGTTGTCGATGTGCGGTCGCCCGGACACCTGGTTGTGCCGGTAGTTACGCCACTGGTTCGTTGGCGCGTAGCCGGAGCCGTAGTAGTTATGCCAGTAGGCCTGTGGCAACGAGCGCCCTGCTGCGCCCTCGTGCAGGAACTTGAGCTGCTCGCCGGCTGCGCAATCGAGCCCGGCGCCAATCCCGAAGTAGCGCTTCATCACGAAATGGTTCAGTTCGTGGTGTACCACGCCGGGCACCGAGTACCCTGCATTGCCCTCGAAGGTATACGAGTTCTCGCTGTTAGACGAGGCGTAGTCGCCGGGAGCGCAGCTCCCGTTGGTCGAGCGGCAGCGCTCAGGCAGGCGTATGGTGTTGATGCCCTCTCCCACGTTGTTCAGCGTGGTCACCGGGAAGCTGGAGCTGTGCCAGCCGACGCCGTCCTCGCACGCGTTGACGATGATGAGGGCGCGCGGATAGTTCGCGCTGCTGGAGGGGAGCACCCCGAGGGCGGACAACGCCGGCTTCATCCACTGCATAAACCACCGGGCCCAGTAATACACGTGGGCCTCGCCGAACGTGCCGGAGGCCTCGGACGGCCACCACAGCGAGAAGTTGCGGTCTGAGCGGATGGAAGGACGGATGTAGTTGCTGCCGCTGGTCGTCCCGTAGGCGGCGCTCTCGGTCTGGGTCTGCTGCGGGGTCGCGCCGCACGTGTGCAGCGGGTCTCCGTTGTTTCGGTTGTCGTTCACGACGTGGAAGAAGTCGTGGACCAGCGTGTCGTTGTCGCGGGTATAGAAGTCGTTGGCGACATAGCGGATCGGCGCGGTGAGATCGCCCGAGGAATATCCCCAGCGGCTCACCAACGCATCCGTGTAGCGATCGACGATGTCTGCCACGTTGAGCAATGCTCCAGTCTGCGCGTCCATGCTCACCACGAAGTCGGAGTAGTAGGCGTCGGCCCTTCCCACGCGCACCTTCCAGGAGTACAAGCCGCGGAGCGACTCGAGCCCGAGGGTTGCTTCCGTAACCTGGGGGGTCGTTGTCGCGCCGAATACTTTTTGCACTATGGCCAGGACTCTCGCAACTGCCTGGTTACGGGTGATGGTCGGCTCGCCGCCGCGAGTCAAGATGTCCTTGATCTTTGCCTCGGACAGGAGGATGCGCGAGATGCCGATCACGTTCCAGTTCGGGTCGAGCAGCACGACGGTCTTGCCGCTGTGCAGCACACCCGGACCGGCCATCTGCAGGTAAGTAAGGCGCATGTTATAGCGCCCCGCGTTGAACGAGACGATGCGAAGGCCGGGCAGCCCCTGGCGCAGATCAGCATCCGGGATCTCGAACAAGGCCCGATTCTGGTACAGAAAGCTCTGGACCACGTAACGGGCGATGACCGACAGCGCTGGCGGGATCGGCGGCGGTTCGCCGCCCGGCGGGAGGGTCGGCCGAGGCAGTGGTGTGACATTGCCCTCGTAAACGCCGACAGGCGAATCCATGGCGTTCGGTTCACCCGTTTCCTCGGCTCGCGGCTCAGTCAGCACCGGCAGCGGCAACGAACTCAGGCGGTCCCAGTCGAGTGCCGGCTTCGGCGTCTGGACGGCCCCGAACTTCTGGATCGCACGCGGCGAGGCCGGAACACCGAGCGCGTCCAGCACGAGGCGCGCGTAGTCGGGAATCGTCGTCTTGGGAGCGGCCGAGAATGCGTCGATATGACTGCGGAACCAGGTGGCCTGCGCAGTGCCGTCCTTGGCCTGGTACTCGCGCAGCAGCGTCAGGATGTTGGGATTGGGTGCAACGTCGGCTCGCAGATTCTGATCGAACTGTGTCACCGGGGTGATGCCGAACAGCCGGTTGAGCGTCGGCCGCGGCTGGTTGGTGCTCTCTTCGGCGATGACGCCTCCCGGCATTCCTAGCACGCCGAGCAGCGATGCGATCCACAGCGCGCGGCGCCACGCACAGGGCCGCGTCCTCAGGGATGGATTCGACAACCTGTTCGAGCACCCGTGGGCTGAGAAGCGCGTCGTTGCGGACATGGCGTACCTCCTGGCGGTTAGGCTTGCAGGGGCTGACCGTAACATGCGCTGAGTCGCAGTTCAAGCGCGTTGTCCCAAGCGGGTAGATTTCCCGCGCAAAGGATCCTCGCGGAGGCTGTCCGCACGACTGGCCCTGGCAAGAAAAGCGGCCCAAATTAATCTGACCCTGGCACGAACAGTCCCAGCCTAACTGCGTAACCCCTTTAGATGCGTAACGGTTCGTCGGTCACGAACCTTGCACTGCATGCTGGCAGTTAATTTCAGAAGCAAGAAGCATCATGTACCGACAGCGCCATTACGAGAACAGAAAGCTAAAACATGGCGATAGATCCGACGCCTGACTATTACGAAATCCTGCAGATCAGCCCCAACGCGCAGCCCGAGACGGTTCATCGCGTGTACCGCCTTCATGCGCAACGTCTGCATCCTGACAATGGCGAGACAGGGAACGCCAGTCAGTTCCGGTTGCTGAGCGAAGCGTATCAGGTCATCAGCGACGCAGAGAAACGCGCCGGATACGATGTCGTGCACGCGCAGCGGCGACGGGAACGCTGGCGTCTGATCTCAAGCAACGACTGCGCCGACAACGATTTTGAAGCCGAACAGCTCGTACGCTTGACGCTGCTCGAAGTGCTCTACACGCGTCGGCGGATCCAGCCTGACAATCCCTCGTTGACCGTGCTCGACCTGGAGGCCTTGATTGGGCGGCCCCGCGAGCAACTGGAGTTCACCATCTGGTACCTGATTCAGAAGAAGTACGTCACGCGATCAGACAACTCAGCGCTTGTGATTACGGCTGAGGGTGTCGAGTATCTGGAAAACAACTTCCGCGAGAACCTCCAGCGACGCCGCCTCAATCCGGCGCCCGATCGCGCCGCCTAGGCGCGTATCACGAGGATGCAATCATGATGCTGGCACAGGGGCTAGGTGAGTACGGCGCGCTCAGCGGCGGTGGTGGCGCATCCTCGAGCCTCCCACACGTTCTGGCAGCCATTGAAAACACTGCGCGAGACGTCGAGCCACGTACGTGGATCATCGTGTCCGTCAGCGCGGTCCTCTTCTGGTTCCTGTTCCTGCGGAGACGATAGACGCCTGTCACGCCCCGGCTAACAACAGCGCGACCAGCAGCCAAGGTATAAAATCGAATCGACATGAGGACGGCAGTGGGTGGCGTTACGTTCGCGCTCGGCTTGCTCATCAGCCAGAGGAGTCACGGATGATCGGGGTCATTTTCGAGGTCTGGCCAGCGGAAGGGCGCCGACAGGAGTATCTGGACATTGCCGCAGCTCTTCGCCCGCTACTGGATCAGATTGACGGCTTCATCTCCATCGAGCGTTTCGAGAGTCTCCATGAGCCCGGAAAAATTCTTTCACTCTCGTTCTTTCGGGATGAGGAGGCCGTTGCGAAGTGGCGGGCACTCGAACAACACCGTAGCGCGCAGGCAAGGGGCCGAGCAGGCATTTTTCGAGACTATCACCTGCGGATCGCAGGTGTCATCCGTGACTACGGCATGTTCAACCGCGAACAGGTCCCTGCGGACAGCAAGGAATTTCACCCCAGCGGTGTGCGAGAACGTCTGCTCTGAGCAATGGCGCTGGCTAACCAGCGGTGAGCGGACCGGCGCACAACGCTGTTCTCAGGCCGCTTCCAGCGCCGCCCAGTCTCACGGACAGTTCCACCCGCCCGGTCTGGCGGCTTCGCGCTGGAACGTGAGGCGGGCGGTCGAACCTCTGGTTGCCGCGAGCGCCGCTTCCAGCTGAGCTCCCGCATCTTCGCGCAAGCTCCAGCTGGCCTGGCCAGAAGCGGCTGCTGTCACGGAGACGACGGTGCGGTCACGCAGGGTTGCGCCGGCAATGGCGATCGGAACGACGATCCGGCCGCGGGTATGCCCTCCCATCGCGTCGTAGGTGCAGAAGTCCTGTGTGCCTTTCAGACGCGTGGATTCGTCGAACACCCAGAGACGGAGGGCGTAGTTCACTGGCTGGCTGTGCTCGTTGCGCAGCATCACCATGAGCGACGGCGCATCGAAGACCAGCGTCCGCTGCGGGTCGAGCCAGATCGGCGATCCCTCCGGCGTGATGACGCGTGCCGGACGATCGGCCGCGAAGAGAGCGACGATGCAGGCGAGCAGCGTGAAGGCAGCAGTCCAGTGGGGCGCGGGATATCGTCGCCACATGTGATGTCCCTTCGCCGGTTCACCGGATACAGCCATCACGGAGCGTAACTATTCTAGCCGTGTCGAATTCACGGGTAGGGATGACATTTCTGAGCCCTGCGGTTCTGAGCGACAATCGGAACCACGAAGGGAGCTTCAACGTGTCGATGCCCGAAGACACCGTTCCACCATTCATCGAGGAGGTCGTTCATCCAACGGACCTCTCGCCTGCCAGCGAGCGCGCCTTCGCGCATGCGCTCGCCATTGCGCTGATCCGTCGCGCGCGGTTCATCATCCTGCACGTAGCCGCTGACGATCGGCCTGACTGGGGGGAGTTTCCGGCCGTGCGCGGAACCCTCCAACGCTGGGGTTTGCTCGGGAGTGACAGCCCGCGAAGTGCGCTCTTCGAACGATTCGGCGTGAGGGTTACCAAGCGCACGATCTCGGGCTCTTCTCCCGCGCGTGCCGTCGTCGATTACCTCGACGAGGCTCCGGCCGATCTGCTGGTCGTTGCGACCGAGGGACGCGACGGCGCTGCGCGATGGTTGCACGGTTCGGTGGCCGAGGTGATGGCCAGGCGTTCGAAAACGATGACCCTGTTCGTGCCTGCCCACGCCGAGAGAAGCTTCGTCTCGCTGAACGACGGCACACTCACGCTCAATAACGTGCTGATCCCTGTCGATCACACGCCAGACGCGAGCGCGGCCGTCGAGTTCGCGAGACGCATGGCCGCCATCGGCGGCGACGGCAAGGCGACGATCTCGCTGCTTCACGTCGGAGCCGAGACCGACATGCCGCGCGTGCGAGCCGAGGACGGGGCACGGTGGACTTTCGAGCGGATGCGCCGCGAGGGTGAGCCCGTCGCGGAGATCCTCGCTGCCGCGGAGCTGGTTGGAGCCGATCTCATCGTGATGCCGACCGCCGGCCGCACGGTGTTCGAGGTGTTGCGCGGCAGCACGACCGAGCGGGTTTTGCGTCAGGCTCGCTGCCCGCTGCTCGCGGTGCCGGCCTCGAGCGGGACGTGAGTCTCGGGGAGACTCGAGGGCGAGTTGAGGGTCGGAGGTGAGGGCCGAGCGGAATTGCCCGACCCCCTGACAGCGTGACGATGATGTTTCGAACTGGGCGTCTTGCTGAAGCTGTACCTCGGCCGGGTCATGACCTTCAAGGTAGCCTGAGGGTGGACTTTCAACTTTGAGGGGTCTCGTTCTACTCCGCTTGCGTGCGACCAGGCTATTCTTTGGTCCACTTCTTCGTTCCAGGGCCGTCGCCGCCGGGCTTGCTTGAACCTATCGACTTGCGCTTCGGCGCCTGATACTGATTGGTCTTGCCTGTACGTGAGGTACCAACACTTTTCTTCTTTTGATCCTTCCGCTGTCCTATCTTTTTTGCCATGAAGAATCCTATATTGATCTCCAGTCGCTCGACATGGCGACGACCTACCAGCGTCGCATCGGCCAGTGAAGTTCAAGTTGTCGGTGGGTCCGGAACTTACGCTACCGCATTCGTCCGTTTAGGTCTCCACGGGTCGGCCGGTGACTGGAGGCGCCTCAACCGGTCCTTCGAGTAGCGTTTTGTACGTGAACCCGGCGGCGGCTGCGCCCAGCAGCGGTGCGATCCAGAACAGCCATAGCTGTTGCACGGCCCACCCGCCGACGAACAGCGCTGGCCCCGTGCTGCGCGCCGGATTCACCGAGGTGTTGGTTACCGGGATGCTGATCAAATGGATCAGCGTGAGCGCCAGGCCGATCGCCAATCCAGCGAAGCCAACTGGCGCATTCTTGTGCGTTGCGCCAAGAATGATAATCAGGAACATGAATGTCATCACGACTTCGGTGACGAGCCCCGCCATCATCGTGTAGCCGCCGGGTGAATGATCCGCATATCCATTGGAGGCAAAGCCGCCGGCGAGGCTGAAGTCTGCTTTCCCGCTGGCGATGAGATACAGCACGCCCGCGCCAATCAACGCGCCGGCTACCTGGGCGACGATGTAGGGCCCGAGGAGCGCCGCGGGGAAGCGGCCTCCTGCCCATAACCCCATGGACACGGCGGGATTGAAGTGTCCGCCGGAGATCGGCCCCAAGGCGTAGGCACCCGAGAGCACCGTCAGGCCAAACGCCAGCGAGACCCCGTGCAGGCCGATGCCGACGTCCGGAAATGCGGCCGCCAGCACAGCGCTGCCACAACCTCCAAGTACGAGCCAGAACGTGCCAATAAACTCGGCGGAAAGTTTCGCAACCACGGCTCCACTCCTTTCCCGCATCGGCGCGGGATTGCCGCGCACTCCCGATGCCGGATGTCGAGGACGACACTACCACATCACGGTGATGAAGCCGCGGGCTGTGTGCACGGACAACGCGCCGGACCGGTCACGTCGGGCTTAGGCTGCCGCCTCAGCGACCAGATTCACGAACTCTTCGGACTTTGCTCGATTGCACCACACGACAGGCGTATACTTCCGCTAACGTCGAACGATCTCCAGGTAGGCTCGTCTGAAGAGGAGAGACCCATGGACTCGAAACGACCTGCTCGAAGGCAATTCCTCAAAAGCGGCGCCGCGTTGGCCGGTGGTTTCACCTTGGGGGCCGCAACCCCCGCGCTAGCCCAGACCCCTCCATCTCCGCCCATGATCAAGGGCAACAAGGATCAGATCGCCTACGGCGACCGATCGCGTTTCGTCAACTCGGTCCGCATCGCCCACGGCGGCAGACCTTCGCCCGATGCCTTCGGCCTCGTCTTTCATGTGGCGACGCCGCTTCAGGATTCGGTGGGGGTGATCACACCGTCCTCGCTCCACTTCGTGGGAACGACCCGCGGCTCTTACATTCCGGAGATCGATCCCCGGGAGCATCGCCTCATGATCCATGGGCTGGTGGATCGTCCACTGACCTTCTCGATGGAAGATTTGAAGCGCCTCCCATCAGTAACCCGTCTTCATTTCATCGAGTGCGCGGGAAATCGGGCGTCGCGCGGGGCGAAGACGGTTCAGGAATCGCACGGGATGACAAGTTGCGCCGAATGGACCGGCGTGCCCCTCTCTGTGCTGCTCAAAGAGTGCGGCCTGAAGGGCAGCGCAACCTGGTTCGTCGCCGAAGGATCGGAAGAAGTGAAGGGCGCGTCGAGCATGCCGGTGGCCAAGGCGATGGACGACTGTATGGTCGCCTACGGCATGAACGGCGAGGACCTGCGGCCACAGCAAGGCTTTCCGCTTCGGCTGATGGTCCCCGGATTCGAGGGGATCTTTCATACCAAGTACCTGCGGCGAATCAAGCTGGTAGATCGGTACTACCTGAACTACAACGACTACGGGCATCTCGATCAGGACGCGAAAGTCGCTGCGTTGGAATACCAGATCGGGCCCAAATCGGTCATCACGTTCCCTTCCGGGGGACATCAACTGGTTGGCCGCGGATTCTACGAGATCAGAGGCCTGGCCTGGTCCGGCGGGGGAGCCATTCGCAAGGTGGAAGTGTCGACCGACGGCGGCAAGCGCTGGAACATTGCCGAGATCAAGGGGACGGCGCAGCGCATGGCGCATGCGCGATTCACCCATCAGTGGAATTGGGACGGACAGGAGACCGAACTTCTTTCGCGCTGCACGGACGAGATCGGCCAGGTTCAACCGTTGCGCGCACAGATCGCCAAGTACTGGAACAAGCCCTTCGATGACACATTCAGCAGTACCGGGGCTGGACAACAGCATTCAACCATGGAGGATCGCCACGGACGGGAGCGTGACCAATGGGTACGCGTAGGGTTCTCCCGATCGCGTTCGCTTTGCTCATGGGCGTTTCTGCGCTGGCGCAGGGGCCTACGTATGGAGTTGGACGCACGCCAAGCGCAGAGGAAATCCGCGCGTGGGATATCTCCATCGGTCCCACCGGAGAGGAGCTCCCGCCGGGGCGCGGAACTGCCAAGGAAGGCGCACAGGTGTATCGCGCGAAGTGCGCCGGATGTCACGGGGCGACGGGGATCGGAGGCTCGTCGCCCATTCTGAAAAGCAAAGATGGCGCGAATCCTGACGTCTGGGCGCGAGGACGAATCCTGCCGATTCGCTCGCCGTTCGCGACGACGGTTTGGGATTACATCAATCGCGCCATGCCTCTCAATCGTGAGGGAACGCTGACGCCCGATGAGGTGTACGCGCTGACGGCTTTCCTGTTCTATATAAATGACGTCATCCCGGAGGACGAATTACTCGACGCCAATACTCTGCCGAAGGTAAAAATGCCCATCGGGGATAAATACGCGGCCCTGCCTGAGTGGAAGCCCAAGACGCCAAGGCTGAAAGGTTACCCTTACTAGACCTTCGTCAGCGGCCTGAGGCGGGTTCTTTCCACACATGGCAGAAGCTGCAGCGCTCGCAACGGCCCATCTCTCACGCTACGACGCCCTGCTGCGCGTCTCGAAGACGCTTGCCGGCCACAAGACGCTGGCCGAGCTCTTCCAGGTTCTCGCCGACAATCTCCATCCCGTCGTCCCGTTCGACTACCTGGCGTTGATCCTCCACGACGCAGCCGAGCGATCACCTGCGTCTCGTTGTGCTGGAGCCGAGCGATATCGTCGTGCCTGCGGAGATTGCGTCACAGCCCGTTGCCGATCGTGGGACGGCGGCGACCGTCTGGGAAACGCAAAAGGGAATCGTCCTCCCAATCCCCGAGACCGGTCCACTACAGCACCGGGGGCTCGAATTCATCCGCAGCCAGGGAAGAAGAGTTTCGTGTTGGCTGCCTCTGACAACAGCCCACCGGAAAGTTGGCGTCCTCACCTTCGGCAGCCGTTCAGCCGACGCCTACACCGACGACCACCTTGCGTTCATGGATCAGGTGGCTGCCGCGGTCGCCATCGCCGTGGACAACGGGATCAACTTCGACGAGGCGCAGCGGTATCAACGGGAGCTTCGCGAGGAGCGGGACAACCTGCGGTTCCTGCTCGACATCAACAACCTTCTTGTCTCACACCTCGACTACGCCGCGCTGCTCGAGGCGATCTCCGAAGCGGTGCAGCGAGTCATCAAGCACGACCACATCAGTCTCGCGCTCTACGATGAGAACGCCCGGGAGCTGCGGCTGCAGTGGATCTACGACGAGAAGCGGGGCACGACCGCGGCCGACCTCGCGCTGCCGCCGGACCGATCGGCCGCGGGCGTGACGTTTCAGCGAGGCGTGACTCGGGTCTTCCGCCGATCGGATCTGGAAGAGTTCGGGCCGGATGGCGCTCCGATGATGAAGGCGGCCGGACTCCAGTCCGTGTGCTGCATACCGCTCGTGACGCGGAACGGCAAGTTTGGAACGCTGAACGTGGGCAGCGCCGACGCGGACGCATTTTCGGAAGAGGACGTCACGCTCCTCGGACAAACTTCCGCGCAGATCGCCATCGCCGTCGAGAACGCGCGGGCTTACCAGCAGGTTACCCGTCTCAACGCGCGGCTGGCCGACGAGAAGCAGTACCTCGAGCGCGAGCTTCACCAGGAGTTCGCCGACATCGTCGGGAAGGGTGCCGCGCTGCGAAGTGTGCTGAAGGCTGTCAAAACCGTCGCGCCGACCGATACCACGGTGCTGCTCCTCGGGGAGACCGGCACCGGCAAAGAACTGATCGCGCGCGCCATCCACGACCACAGCCCGCGGCGCGAGCGGACGTTCGTGCGGATGAACGTGGCAGCGCTGCCTGCGAGTCTGTTCGAGAGCGAGCTGTTCGGACACGAGAAAGGCGCGTTCACCGGTGCGATAGCGAGCCGGACGGGCCGCTTCGAACTGGCGCACAGGGGGACGCTGTTCCTCGACGAGGTGGGCGACATCCCGGGGGAAGTGCAGCCCAAGTTGTTACGCGCATTACAGGAGCGCGAGTTCGAGCGCCTTGGGAGCACGCGGACTCAAAAGGTCGATGTGCGGGTCGTTGCGGCAACGAACCGGGATCTCGAGCGCATGGTCGAAGACGGATCGTTCAGAAGCGACCTGTTCTATCGTCTGAATGTCTTTCCCATCAGGATTCCGCCGCTGAGAGAGCGGGTCGAGGACATTTCCGCACTGGCGAAATACTTCGCCGAAAAGAGCGCGAGGCGTCTGGGGCGCCCGATGCCATCCATTTCGGATGCGCAAATGAACGCGCTGAAGGGATGGGACTGGCCGGGCAACATCCGGGAATTGCAGAACGTGATCGAGCGGGCGGTCATCGTTTCGGCTGGGCCAAGCCTTGAAGTACCGCTGCAGGAGCTTCAACCGAAAGCGCGGCAGGCCGCACCCGGCTCGAAGCCTGCGACGTACCACGACACCGAGCGGGAAACTATTCTTGGCGCGTTGAGGGCGTCGGGTGGCGTGATTGGCGGACCGTCCGGCGCCGCCGCACGCCTGGGCCTCAAGCGAACGACCCTGATGTCAAAGATGCGACGGCTGGGGGTTCGCCGGCCGTCGTTTTGATTCCTAGCTCGCTATCGGCTCTTCTGTCGGAGCTGGCACAGTGCTACGGAACTCACGGAACGCCACGCTGCAATCGTGCGCCGCAAGGAAGTTCATGAAGCGCCGATAGTCACCGCCCGGCATGCCGAACAAGGTGAGCAGCGACTTGTAGCGCCCCTGCGATTCACCCAACCCGCGACGCACGAGCTGCCGCAGGTCGTGACGCGTGATATCGCGATTCAGAAACATCGGATAGACGTGCTCCCAGAACGACGCCCCTCCCTTGACCAGCGCGTCGTACAAGTCGTCGGCGACCTGGCGGCGGCGATCGGGGACCGGCACCATCACATTCGGTGCGCCGCGCATCGATACCGGAAGATTCTCGACCTCGACAGTTCCGGTCGTTGACAACCAGAGCAGCTGTTCCACGACGTTCATCAGCTCTCGGACGTTGCCCGGCCACCGGTAGCACTGAAACGCGCGAAGCGCGTCTTCTGTAAAGGTCAGGCTTCGCTCGGCCCGCTCCACGAAATACGTTGTCAGGGCCTGCACGTCTTCAGGCCGCTCTCGAAGAGGAGGCACGTGCAGGTGGATGACGCGCAGCCGGTACAAAAGGTCTTCGCGAAACTGGCCGGCCGCAACAAGGTCGCTCAGGTTGCGATTGGTCGCGGCGACCACCCGCACATCAACGCGCGACTGGGCTTGATCGGACCCGACCGCCTGGATCTCGCCGTTCTCGAGAAACCGCAGCAGCAGCGCCTGCATGCGCAGGCTCATCTCGCCGACTTCGTCGAGAAACAACGTGCCGCGGTGGGCGAGCTGAAGCTTGCCGCGCTTGTCCCGGTACGCGCCGGTGAAACTGCCCTTGACGTGTCCAAAGAGCTCCGATTCGAGGAGCGTCTCGGTCACGCCGGCGCAGTTCACCGCCACAAACGGCGCATGCTTGCGCGCGGAATGGCTGTGGATATGACGAGCGACCACATCCTTGCCGACGCCGCTCTCGCCGGTGATCAGAACTTTTGCGGAGCTCTGCGCGGCGCGTTCGGCCATCGAGAGCAGTTCCGTCATCGCCTTGCTGGCAACAACGACTTTTGGAGCTTCGAGAACCTCATGCATCATGGCCGCTGGAAGAGCAAACTTCCAGCCGACGAGGCTATGTCCGTAAGTTATTGAAAATAGAGGCGTTACTGAGAGTGACTCCAGCAGGGCTGACGTCGGCGGATCAAGTGACGCGTCATCTGACGCCCGGGCGTCACTTCATGCTGCGCTTACTGAAGCGCAACCTCGCTGCCTGCGTCATGTCTCAGTGCAGGAGCAGCGCCTGCAGGATGTTCGAATAGTCGTCGGTCCACGGCTTGACGCGCTCATTCGTCTTCGGCGAATACCAGCCGGGTTGCCCAGATAGATGCGCCAAGGGTTCTCGGCTCCGAGCGAGCAGGACCCAGTGCGAAGCCATACGCCCCTTCTTCGCGTCCGCCACCGGGATGCGACCGTCGAAGTTCGCGAGGGCGAACAGACCATCGCTGTTGTGCGAGCGCCGCGAGGACGGGTTCGAGCTTCAGGTATCGGTTCGAGATGTGGACAGCGACGACGCCATCGGTTGTGAGTCGCGACATATACAGTTCGACCGCTTCTCGTGTCAGAAGATGAACCGGTATGGCGTCGGAGCTGAACGCGTCCAGGACGATCAGGTCGTACGACCCGGGTGTCGCGCGTCTGAAGAGTCAGACGCCCGTCGCCGAGCACGACGTTCAGGCGACCGCGGCTGTTCTGCAGGTACGTGAAGTATGCGTGGATCGCGCGCGATACGCTCCATGAGTGGATCGATCTCGTAGAACGTCCAGTCGTGACCGGGTTCCGCATAGCACGCCAACGCGCCGCTGCCGAGCCCCACCACGGCGACGCGTTCGAAACTGCTTCTGCCCGAGGTGAACAGCTGCCCGATCGGGTTGGACGGGTGGTAGTAACCGGTGGGCTCACAGCTCGCGTCCGCTGGCATTTCCTGCCGCCCGTGCATCGTGCTCCCGTGTTGCAGCCGATGATGGCCGTGGTCGGGGGCATCGATCACTCGATAAACGCCGAAGAAGCTACGGGCCGCAAAGAGCACGGTCCCGCTCTCCGATTGGGGCACCGACCGCGATGACGCCGACACAACACCAGCGACATCGCGCCGAAGGCTCTCGGCCGGTTACAAGAACAGTGAAGACGGCCATCAACACGATGCCGCACGTCGAGCAGGAGCTCTCGGATCCCTAGAGAGGCCGCCATCAACCCCGTGGCCCACAATCCCAGGCATGAGGAGCACCACGAACGCCGATACCGCCAGGATCAGGAGACACATCGCCTCTGGTTGCGATCTTGCGGAACCGCGGAAGGTGCTCGCCAGCGTTGCCAGAGCGAGAACCAGCGGGTATTCCAGAATTCTGGAGAAGATCTGCGGAGCGACGAGGCCGTTGAACACGCCGCCCAGCATCCCGCCGAACGACATCCAGATGTAGAACTCGGTCAGATGTCGGGCATCGGGTCTGTGATTCGCCAGCTCGCGATGGCAGACCATCGCGCAGACGAAGAACGTGGCCAGGTGCAGAGGGATCAACCACGACTGAGCCGGTGTTCAGCAGCACCGTAGCAAGACAGCCGGCGATGAGAACCGGCAGCAGTCTGATCAGCCAACGATGCGGCAGCACTTCCCTTGGCGAAAACGCCAGGACGAATGTTCCGAGATACATCGCGAGCGGCAGCACCCACAGCAGCGGGACCGCCGCGACGTCGGTCGAAATGTGGGTGGTCACTCCGAGCATCAAGCTCGAAGGGATGAACGACAGCATCACCCACCGAAGCCGTTTGCCGCGCCGAGAGAGGCTCGGACTTGACGACGGGCGCCGCTGTCGGAGTCACCGGGCTCCTCGTTGGCGCACGCTCGCACCGCCATCGCGCAGGCCGCCGTCAACGCAACGAGGACGATGTAGCCGATCGTCCACAGCCACGTCTGTTGTCGCGTGCCGATCGCCGGCTCCAGCAGAAACGGGTACGCGAGCAGCGCGAGCATGCTGCCGAGATTGCTCGCGGCGTACAGGAAGTACGGATCGCGGGCCGAAGGCACCGGGAGCGTCGCGAACCAGCGTTGAAGGAGCGGCGCGGTGGTAGACACCACGAAGAACGGCAGCCCGACGCTCAGCGTCATCGTGCCGAGCAGCCACCAGATCGGGCTGGCGGACGAAGGCTGACCGTCGCCCATCGTCAGTGGCAGAGCGACGAATGGAACGATCAGAAGAAGGAGGTGAAGGTAGATCTGCCGTCTGACGCCCAGCCAGCGCGTGGAGAAGTGCGCGTAGAGATAGCCGAGCAGCAGCGTCGCCTGAAAGAAGAGGACGCAAGTATTCCAGACCGACGGGCTTCCGCCCAGCCTCGGAAGCGCGAGCTTCGCGAACATCGGCTGGACCAGAAACAGCAGGCTGGCGCCGGTAAACATCGTCACGGCGAAGAGCGCCACCGTTCCCGCAAGAACGCGGCTGCGAGCGATTGTCGTCCGAGTGACTACCGTCACCGGAGAGAGGGATGCGATGTGCTCCTGCATCTAAAGCCTCTGTCCAAGGGAACATCGAAAGACGCCGTTCCTGAGCAAATAGAAGGCCAGCACTCGCGAGACGCCCCACGCTGCTTAATCCCTTGACTAGTGCCCAGTTAGCTGGCGAAGCGAGAACTGGGGAGCGGAGTGGGATCCGATAATTCTGGGACTGGCCACACTAATGATGAGGAAGTCTTTGCAGGACCAGAACTCTTCGGCCCCAGCTTCCTTCGAAATTGATGTCGTTGAGCCTTGCTACTGAGATGCGATCCAGACCGTCTTTCGGTACCTGACTGGAACCCCATCTTTCAACGCCGGCTGGAACTTCCACGTCTTGGCTGCGCTCAGCAGCATGGAATCGTGCACGTTGTGCGGAGTCCCGACGAGCTTCACCGATTCCACTGTGCCGGACTGGCGAAACGATCAAGTCGATACGACTGAGCTGCTCCACGCTCACGTTCGACGGCAGCTCGCTGGGCAGTTGTGGTCGTATGCCGACAGGAGGCGACACCGCTTCAGATTCCGCTGAATAGATGCGCAGCTCGTCATCCGCTGCGCCTGCCGGCTTCACATCTTCCGGCGTCACTGTCAGATCGTCGGCAGCAGAAGTCGCTGCGGCTACAGATGGAAACTGGTCGAGGTCGAACGCCTCGAAAGGTGCCACCGCCGGATTCACCACGGCGCGCGGCCGGTTTGACCCTTGACCTCTTCACGGACGGACTAACGGGAGCGGGGGAGAGGTTCACGTCCGCTGCGTCTGTCGAGACGAGGCGCCCAAGACCCGCCCGCTCGGTCACGGCCGACAGACCAGACACCATGGCCGCGCCCACCGCGTCAGACGCTTTCTGCGCTATTGCCGATACATTGCGCTCTTGCGGGACGATGCCGCCGAATCTGGCGTACTGCATTCCGCCGGCGCATACGAGCAACAGGAGAGCGCCCGCCATGAGCAGCCGGCGACGCGGTTGCGATTTCTTGACGGCGTCCTTTCCTGGATTTCTCAGGCCGATCTGGCGTCGGCAGCGGAGCGATAGCGTCCAGCGTGGAAGCGCCGTTGGAATCGGAGCGGACCGGCGCAGCCGCCGCTCGCGCATAGAGAGCCTGGAGCGCGGCGTCACGGCCAGGCCGTTCGAAATACCCCAGGGCCTCGTCGTATTCGCGAATCGAGCCGAACGACGGAGCGGGAGCAGGAGCCGTCGCCTGCATGATGAAGAGCCGAAGTTGAACGGGGACGGCCTCGGTGTGCGCCAGCGTCGCCTGCAGCAGCTGACCCAGGCGGCGAACCGGCTCGCCGACATTCGTTCCGCCGCTGACACTTACGTGCCCTGCAGCGGAAACCTCGATCTGATCCAACTCGGGAACGGCAATTGCGCTCGCTCGAATTCTCGAGCAGCCGCTCGACCACGCCGCGGACGAGCGCGACGGCTTCGTGCCACTCCAGGGAAACGTCACGGCCGAGAATGTCTGATAGTGTCATGAGAACCACGCGCTGACGGCTTGCAGCGCCCCCCGAACGATGTCACCGACCACTGCATTCACCGCCTCTACGGCCTCCGCCGGTCCGCCAAACAGGATGGTGCCGACGACCATCGATATTGCGATCGTCAGGAAAATCATCCACGAGTCGTTGCCGTTTCCGCTTGTCTGCATTGTTCTATTGCTCCGGCGCGAAATAGCCGCCCCTGCTTCTGACCGTCGTCTCTGGCTGACGGATGTTGATTTGAACCGCTCGCCAGCCGCCGTCACGTTTTGTGTTCGTTGACGTATAGCTGACGACATAGCGGCGGCGAAGGCTCTCGACAACCCGCGCGTAGTCGTCGCGCAGACTCGAGACGTCCTCCGGAAAATAAGCGAGGCCGCCCGATTCGTGCGGCAAGCTGCTCCAGCAGTGCGCGATCCACGCGAGGTCCGAGGCCAATGGGATAAATCACTGCGTCGGTATCCTCGAGCGCGGCGAACACGTCGTTCTGCGTTCGTGCGCTTCCCGGACCCGTTCCCGGATTGTCCTCATCGCGTCCGTCCGAGAGCAGAACGACGACCTTCCTGCCCTCAGTCCGTTTCAAACGCATCAGCGCATCGGTCAGCCCGTCATAGAGCGCCGTCCCGCCGCTGGCAACGTATGCGTCAATGGCGGCAATGCTCTGCTGCCGTTTCGTCGTCAGGTCGTGCGCGAACACCGACGTGTCCGAGAACAGCAGCACGCTGAGGCTGTCTTCGGGCCTGAGCGCCTCGACGAACGACGTCGCGGCCGCCTTGACCGCGTCGGTTGCTCTGACCATGCTGCCGCTGGCATCGAGTGCGAGCACAATCGAGACCGGCGCCACTGCCTCCTGAAAGGTGTCAACTTTTTGCGGGACGCCATCTTCAAGAACGACGAGATCGTCGAGTCTCAGATCCACGAACTGACGGCTCTCGTCGGTCGCGGTGAACTCGAGGGACGGCCTGACGGGCGGCGGAGTCGGCGCAAAGTAGCCGGCGCGCGTCCGGATGCGGTGTGACGGGTCGGTGGTCGAGAGCGCGACTTGCCGCCAGGTGCCGTCGGCAGCCTGGTTCGTGGGCGAGTAGGTAATCAGGTACCGCTGCTGCACGTCCTCGGCGACGAGCTCGTGCACGGCCGGCAGCTCGCTCTCCCGCGACGGAAAGAACACGCGCCCACCGGTCTGGCGGGCGATGTTCCTGAGCGCGCGCTCTCCCTTCAGCGAAATTCCGGCGACGCCGCCGACGCCAATCACGTATACCGCGGCGTGTGCCGACTGCGCCGCCACGAGCGCGTCGTCCATCTTCGTCTGGCTGTTCTCGTCGTAGCCGTCGGTAATCAGGACGATGACATGGCGGCCTTCGGCGCCGGCCGCCAGGCGCGAGGCCTCGATGAGCCCGTCGGCGATTGCCGTGCCTCCTTTGGCTGAGATCGCGCGGACGGCGCCTGCGATCGTCTCGCGATCGCCGGTCGGCCCGGTAATCGCTCCGAGCGACTGCGCGAACGGCGCCACGATGATGCGATCCTTCGGCCGGAGGAAGTCCGCGAGCCGCCCGGCGGCCGCGCGAACGAACTCCATGCGTGCGTGCATGCTCTGGCTGGCGTCGACGAGCAGGGTATAGGACACCGGCAACGACTCGACGCTGGCAAGGTCGATCGTCTGGGGCTGCTCGTTTTCCAGCACCCGGAACGAAGCGGCGTCCAGGCCGCTGACGAACCGGTCGGCCTTGTCCACCACGGTCGCTTCGAGCAGCACTTGCGAGACGGCGGTGGTGTCTACGATCTCGAACGGCGCGAGATCGATCGCGTCCGCTGCGGCGTTCCCCAGTGCATCGGTCGCTTCGACGCTAATGCGCGTCGGCTCGAAAGGATTCGCATCTATCCACTCGACGGCGTACGGCGGACCGTCGGCATCGGTGGCGATCATCGTGCCGTTCACGTAGAAGCGGACTGCCGAAGGGGCCGGGGCTCCGGCGGGAATGGTGATGCGCGCGACGATGCGCACCGTGCCGGGGAGACCGGTTCGCCCGAGCGGCGACGTAATCTCGACGGAAAAAGCACGACGTTCCTCCGCCGCATGGGGAGTCGCGAGCGCCAGCAGGACGCCCCCGATGACCAGCGATCCAGCCACGATTCGTCGCTCAGCTATACATCCTGATCGTCGATGAAATAGCCTGCGCACGCGTCCTCCAATAACTCACCCGTCAGTTGATGCGGGAGACCGAGGTATTCAGCTTGCGCGAGAACGCGCCCGATCAAATCGCGAGGATGGCAACCGCGCAGAGGGATACCTCTCGGGACGAAGTATTCGGCAATCATCCGGTCAACCAGCGACGGGTCGAATGCAAGGCCGTGCTCGCGGCAACACGTCTCAAAAATCATCTTGAACGTCGCAGGCGTCGGGCTTTCGGCGAGGACCTTGTACTGAATGCGTCGCAGGAACGCCTCGTCGACGAGTTCGGTCGGCTTGATATTGGTCGCGAACACCACCAGCACGTCGAACGGCACTTCGAACTTCTGCCCGCTCTGGAGCGTGAGAAAGTCGACACGCGACTCGAGTGGGACGATCCACCGGTTCAGCATTTCGCGCGGCGAGCAAGCCTGCCGCCCGAAATCGTCGATGACCAGGAGTCCACCGTTCGCCATCAGTTGAATCGGTGCGTTGTAGAAGCCGGTTGTCGTTGAGTACGCGAGGTCCAGCGACTGCATCGTGAGCTCACCACCGACCATCACCTTGGGCCGCCTGCAGAGAACCCAGCGACGATCGAGCCGAGCTTCAGTAGTCCAGGGATCGGCACCATCGTCCGGAATCGGCTCGTGGTTAATCGGGTTGAACAGCCTGATGATGTGTCCTTCGACTTCGAGTGCGTGCGGGATGGCGATAGGACCGTCAAGCAGATTGTGCAGTGCCTGGGCGATCACCGTCTTGCCGTTTCCCGGAGGGCCGTAGACGAACAGCGATTGCCCCGATGTCACTGCAGGGCCGATCTGGTTGACCACACGATCGCTCAACACCAGATGTGAGACAGCTTGACGCACGGCGGCTGGAGTGACGATTCGCTTCGTCGCCTGCTGGAACTTCGTCATGTACTCACGATATTGCGACAGTGGTACTGGCGCAGCTCCAACGTACTGGTTGTGCTCCAGGAACAGCTGCGCTCGCCGTCTGCCGTGGTCCGTAATGCGGTATCGGAACGATGGTGCGCCCAGTAAGCCGCCACCGACCACCTCACATTGCTGCGATCGTTTCAAGGTCTCGAGGATCGACTCGACGACCGAAAATTCGAGGCCGACGCGGTGGGCGATCTCCACTCCGGTGCAGTCCGCGTTGAAGTGGAGCAGTTTGATCACTAATTGTGTTATCAGGTCCTCGCTCAACCCGGTATCCGCGAGAGTTGTCGGTGCGCCAGATCGACACGTGCCTTCCAGTCCGACTGGAGGGTTACCATCACTTCAGCAGTCATCACTCCTCGTTTTCAGCTTTCTCTATCGTCGGAAAGATTGCTGGTGCTGCCATCTCATTTGGATGCGCAGCACCAGTGAGACTAGACGTCGTCGTTCAGGCGACTCCGTCGCCGAAGGACGTATACCACCACGAGCGCAGCGAGAACCGCCATCATTGCCACATTAAGCATCACAACCTCCAAACGAATGACCGATACGAGTTAACGACGACTACTAGAAGCAGACCGCGGTAGATCGCAATGACTGCGGAGCCGATGCACACGATGTAGACCGCGGGGAAGATACACAACACCAGGGGGAACACGAGCTTGACTCCGATCTTTGCCGCTCGCTCTTCGGCGCGCTGGCGGCGCTTCGTCCGAGCCGTGTCCGCGTGAATGCGAAGCGCCTGCGAGACGCTGGTACCAAACCGGTCGGTTTGCGTGAGCATTGTCACCAGGGAGCGCACATCGGGCACCTTCGTGCGTTCAGCAAAATTGGTGAATGCCTCGAGACGCGGTTTTCCAGCTCTGATCTCGGTGGTGATCATCCGCATTTCTTGAGCGAGCGGCGGATGGGTGATCTCGAGCTCGTCGCTCGCTTTTACGATGGCCTGGTCCAGGCTCGAGCCCGCTTCGATGCAGACGATGATCAGATCGAGAGCATCGGGCAATCCGTTTTCGATCGCTTTCGCCATCGCCCGGGTCTTGCGTTTCAGCCAGAGATCTGGCAGCAGATATCCGAGCGCGGCGCCGATGGCCGCCATCATCCAACCTTCGGAAAACCCGAAGAGGAGGACCGCCAGCCCGGCCATCACCACGGGAGCAGCGATCTTCACGGCGGAGAAGTAGATTGCGGCGGTCAGATCGTAGTAGCCGGCGGCAGCAAGCCGGCGTCGCAGTCGTCCCATCTCCTTGGGAGACTTCGGCAGCGCCAGTGACAGGCGACGTAATGCCGGGTTAGGGGTTTCGACGAGTGTGTCCTCGCGAAGAAGGTCGGTCGGTGCCACCGTCGCCATGTCCCGGAGCCGTTTGCGACCCGCCGTCGAGAACGACAGCACTCGCGAAACTGCCAGGCCCGAAGCCATGGCAACGCAGACGAACACCGCAGCGAGTGAAAGAGCCAAAGTCATAGGCATGGAGGTACTCCGTTCAGATCTCGATGTTCACGATGCGTTGCATCGCGATAAAACCAATGACCTGCAGGACGCTCGCTCCAATGAGCATGCGGACGCCAAGCGGGTCGGTGAACAACAGTCCGATATGTGCGGGTGCAATCACAAACATGAATCGCGCACAGCACGATCGGCAGCGCAGCCAGCACCCATCCTGTGATGCGGCCGTGTGCGCTCAACGTCCGAACCTCTCGTTTCAGTTTGAAGCGCTCGCGAATCAATTTCGATAAGCCGTCGAGCACTTCCGACAGATTGCCCCCGGACTCACGCTGCGTGAGCACGGCGGTCGCAAAGAACCGGGCATCGAGCAGCGGCACACGGACCGCCAGGCTCCTGAGCGCGTCCGGAAGCGGCATGCCGTAGTTCTGTCGATCGTGCAGGAGCCGGAACTCGGTTCTCACCGGTTCCTCGACCTCGTCCGCGACCATCCCGAGTCCTGTAGTGAACGCGTGACCAGCTCGGAGCGCCCGCGCGATAAGGTCGATCGCCTCTGGAAACTGCTCCTCGAACTTCGCCATCCGGCGGCTCGCGGCGTGCTTGAGAAACATGAAGGGTGTAATCCCCAACAGAAGGCCTGCTCCGACCCCCAACAGAAGCTGGTGTGTGAGCTGCCAGGCTGCAACCGCTCCGAGGAGCGCCGCGAAGGCTGAGCCAAGCACGATCTGACCCAGCGACACGGAATAGCCGGATCGTTCGATCATTTGCTCGACTGGACGAAGGGCACTCGCGAAATGCTCCAGCGCACGTCCGAGCACTGGGAGGGTGCTATTAGGTTTGAGCTCGTTCAGCAGCGACGTCCGTGAAAGTTTCGCGACAGACCGCGTTGGGTTGAGGCGGCGCGACAGGGTTCGTTCCGCTGCCGTCTCCGGACGCACTACGAAGAACCAGTACGCGCCGAGAAACAGGCTCAGCACACCTACAAATCAGGCAATTGCTATCAACATCACTCACTCCTCAACCGATGACCTTGGTGTGTTCGAACATGTCTGCAGGCAGACGGAACCCCGACTGCGCCAGGCGGTCGCTGCATTTGGGACGAATTCCCGTGGACCTGAAGCGGCCGCACACCTTCCCGTCCTGCCGCAGGCCAGTTTTTTCAAACAGAAAAATGTCCTGCATCGTGATCACTTCGCCCTCCATGCCCGTGAGCTCGGTGATGCCAGTCACGCGACGTGTGCCGTCAGATTGCCGCGTTATCTGAACGATCAAGTTGATTGCCGACGCGATCTGCTGCCGGACTGCGCGTTCAGGGATGCTGAGATTGGCCATCGCGACCATCGTGTCCAGACGATACAGTGCGTCTCGCGCGCTGTTGGAGTGGATGGTCGTCAGGCTGCCGTCGTGACCGGTGTTCATGGCCTGGAGCATGTCGAGTGCTTCCTCGCTCCGAACCTCGCCCATGATGATGCGGTCCGGCCGCATGCGCAGCGCGTTGACGACAAGATCGCGCTGCTTCACGGCTCCTTTTCCTTCGATGTTGGCAGGTCGCGTCTCGAGACGGACCACGTGTCGCTGCCTCAGCATCAACTCGGCGGCGTCCTCGATGGTCACGACGCGTTCTGTCTGGCCGATGAAGCTCGAGAGGATGTTCAGCAACGTGGTTTTGCCGGCGCCGGTGCCCCCGGACACGATGATGTTGAGCCGGCATGCAACTGCAGCCTTCAGGAAGTCCAGCATCGGCTGGGTCAGCGACTCCCGATCGACCAGATCGTGCGCACCCAGCCGGTCCGTCCGAAACCGGCGGATGGACAGTACCGGGCCATCGAGGGCGAGCGGGGCAATAATGGCGTTTACCCTGGATCCATCCTGCAATCGTGCGTCGACCATCGGGCTCGATTCGTCGATGCGACGACCGACTGAACTGACGATGCGCTCGATGATTTGCAGGAGGTGACGGTCGTCCTTGAAGACGATGTCGGTCTCTTCGAGCTTTCCTTCACGCTCGATGAAGATCAGATCGTGCCGATTCACCAGGATGTCCGACACGGCCGGGTCGCGCAGCAGCGCTTCCAGCGGACCGAGCCCGAAGAGCTCGTTCAGCACGTCCGTGACGAGCGTCTCGCGCTCGAGAAGGCTGAGCGGAGTGGTCGAGAGCTGCCCTTCGATGATGACGGCGATGACTCGCCGAATCTCCGGCTCCGCATCCTCACGCTTCACGCGCGTGAGCCTCTCGAGATTCAGGCGGTTCAGCAGCTCCTGATGAACCTTCGCCTTCAGGTGCTGATAGTCTCTGGTCTGGGAAGCAGCCGCACCGGTCGATGTCGATCCTGCGGCGGTCATTGTCGCTAGTCCTGCGCTCATCATTTCTCCTCTACTGCACACCGAGTCGGGTTTAGCGTCGACCGCCGATGAGCGATAGAAAACCTGTTGACTTCACTCGTTCCGGACGCTCGGCGGGCACACCAGCTAAGTGACTGGCGAACGTCGTAAACGCGCTCGCGAGTTTGGTGTGATTGTCGAGCACGAGCGGACGCCCGTTGTTCAGCGAGGCGAGCGCTGTCTGGTAATTGTTCGGAAACAGACAGGTCACCGGCCGTCCGATCACCCGTTCCACGTCTGCCTGCCCGATCTCGGCGCCGGCGTCATAGCGGCTGATGACAACGCTGACCCGCTCCTTCCCGTAGCGCTGTTCGAGTGCGGCCGTCATCCGCGCCGCGCTTCGGATGGTTGCCACGTCCTGGTTGGCGACCACGACAACGCTGCTCACGGACTCCAGCGAGTCCAGCACGGCAGGGTCGGTGCGCGGCACGTCCAGCACGAGGAACCGAAACTCGTTGGCGGCCAAATCGATCAACGAGCGGACCCGTGTGACGTCGACTGGAGGGCTGACCGCGTGATCGGATGACGCCAGTAAGTTGAGGCCGGACTTGGTCTGAGTCACCAGGGTCCGAAGGAACGACACGTCCATCCGGTGCATGTTCTCGAGTGCGTCAAGGGTGGAGAATCGGGGTTCGGCGCCCAGGAAGATCGCGGCATCGCCATACGTCAGGTGCAGGTCCATCAGCAGCGTGCTGGAAGGGTGCAGCTTATTGAGCATCGTCGCGACGTTCACAGCGACCGTGGTCGCACCGACTCCCCCTTTTGCACCGATCACGGCGAACACGTCTCCTCGACGACGAGCCGGGCGCTGCGCTGCAATACGCGCGAGCGCGGCGTTCAGCTCTTCCCGCGTGATCGGATCCGCCACGCACTCGTTCGCACCCGCGCGCATCGCATCGAGGATGAGCGTGCCTTCCAGGCGCGGCAACACGACGAGGATACCGGTCGCCGGGTGCTGACGCTTGATGACCGCGAGCTCGGCTGGCATCGTGCTCCGATCTCGCGCATCCACGACGATGACGTCGGGTTGCTGCACGGCCGGCTCGGCAAGCGCCTTCAGATCGTCGATTTCAATGGACGTGACCTGAGCGCCACACGCGCGAAGAAGGTCCGGCAACTGCCGGTCGATGCCGGCTAGGACACTGACATTCATATCTGGTCTCCGCTAGCGAACTAACTGGATGTTCATCAGGAAGGCGGCTCCGCCACCAACACTTGGGGCGCCCAAAACAAACTCGCCGGGATATGAGACGAGGCGGCCAGTCACGTCACCGCTCGCCATGCTCTTCGACGAAGAATCCGAGGATGTTGGCCACGCGAACGCATTTCCCACCGATCGGGCAATTGAACGAACCGGTTCCCGGTCCGACACCCGGTATCCACGCGGTGTTCCAGTTGTTCGCCGCCGTCCTCCACTGGAATTCATCCATGTCGAACACGGCGATCGGAACAATTCGCGGGCTGAATGCGGCGCACCCCGGCGCACAGGTTCCGGCGATCTGTGGTGCCATCCCACTCGCGCACCAGGGTCCTGGTTGATGAGGGAATCCGTCGTCTCACGCCCTGTTTCGTCGGCCCGTTCATCACGCCGTTTTCCGTCGGAAGGTAGTCGCCGATGGCGACCGGATTCCCGATACACTGCGTGATGGCGGCCTCGTAATCGGCTGCGCCGGATACATAGCCTCCGTTGCCGTCGGGAAGACGGACGGGAAGCGACCATCCTGGTCCGATGGAGCCGGTAACGCTGTTCGGGTTGTTCCCCGTCTTCAGAATCACCTGCGTGCCAAAATGCTGCGACACGGTGTAACCAGTGCCAGCCGAACCGGCCGACGGCGGCGTATAGATGTCCTTTGGATTCAGCTCCGTACCAGCATTGCCGCCCTGCATGTCCCAACGCTGAAACTCGGGCGGAGTCAGGCTCGGATCAACGATGTCGTTCCAGCGATCGGCGACCGCGAACGGCCGCATGCAGTTGGTCGCATTACCTGTGGCGACTCTTGCGGTGGCAGTCGCTCTCACGCCCTGGGACGAAATGTTCAATACTTTGCCGAAGATGGTCGGCAACGGCGTGCTGCCGAACTCGCCGTTTCGGTACACATCGACGCGTACGCACGAGCCGGCGACCCCGGCGGGGCATGCCCACGACACCTGCGCGGTGGGTGCGGCGGTCCACACGTTATTGGCGAGAGCCGCGCCCATCGCGCTCATTGAAAGCCTTGCCGTTGCTTGCCGGCGGATCAGTGAGCTCGTCGTAAGCGCGAGCAATCGCGCCGGACAGGGCGCCGGCATCGGCCGCATTCTGTGCCTGGCCGCGGCTCACCCACAGAATGCCGTGATCCACCACGAACGTCGCCATCGCCGTCAGCACCAGGATCGCAATCGCGACCTGAACGAGCACTGCTCCACGGTCGGACCTGTCACGCGCCATACAAGACCTGCTCCCTACGGTGCGCCGAGTCATTGTTTGCCCTTAGGTAGTTCGCCGCCGGCGCGTCGACTGCGCTTAGTCGCTCGCCACCGCTGAGGAATCGCCCTGGCATGCGTCGGCAGTGGCGGCACCTCATCCGGGTTCAGCGGGCGCACGAGGCGCGGCGTGACCAGCACCATCAGCTCGGTGCGCTCCTTCCGGTCGGCGTTGCTCTTGAACAGATAGCCGATGATCGGAATCTTGCTCAGGAATGGGACGTTGGCTCCGTCGTTCTGCGTGATGTTGTTCAGCAGGCCGGCGATCGCGAACGACTGCCCGTCGCGCAGCTCCACGTCGGTCTCGGCGCGGCGCGTGATGAGCGCCGGCACGCGGAAGCCCTCGAGCGTGATGCCGTTGTTGAAGTCGAGCGAGCTGACCTCCGGGCGGACCTTCAGGCGGATGACGTCGCCGGCAATCGTCGGCCTGAAATTCAGCCTGACGCCGAACTCCTTGAACATGATCGTGACCGTGCCGGTGGCGCCCTGCACGACGGGCACCGGGAACTCGCCGCCCGCGAGGAAGCTCGCCTCCTGGCCGTTGTAGGCAATCAGGTTCGGCTCCGCGAGCGACTGGAAGAGGCCCTTCTGCTCGAGCGCCTTGATGACGGCGCCGAGGCCTTCCTTGCGGTTGAAGAAGAAGAGGTTCAGGAAATCGCCGAAGACGCAGGCCGCCCTCCTTCTCGTCGTCGAAGCCGGGCGCCGCGAACTGCTGCGTCGTCACGCGGCCCGCCGCATCGGGCCGGTTCATGAAGAAGTTGACGCCGAGCTCCTGGATGGCCCTGCGGTTGACCTCGGCGATGCGGACCTGCAGCATCACCTGCTGGCTCTCCGAGCCGCCGGGCAGCTGCAGCAGGTTGACGACGCTGGTCTTGCTCGACATCCCTTCGGCGATCTCGCCCGCGCGCAGCATGACGGCGTTGCTCGACACGTTGCCCGTCAGGATGATGCTCTCGTCGTTCATCGCAACCTGAATGTCTTCGCCCGGAAAGAGCTTCTGGAAGGTCTGCTGGAGCGTCGTCACGCCGGGATCGACCACGACGTCGTACTGACGGCGCTGGTCTCCTCCCCACACGATCAGGCTCACCGTTCCGGCGCTCTTGCCGTCGATCAGCACTTCGCGAGGCTGAACGACGATTGCATCGGCGACAGCCGGATTCGTGACGGCGATTCGCGTGACGTCGAACGGCGTGTTGAGCACCGTCGAACGGCCGGCCGTCAGGACCACCCGCTCGAAGCCGCTGGCTGTCGGTCGCCTGCGCTGCGGCAGCACCGCCCTGCGCCGCAATCGGCGACGCCATGAGGCAGACAAGCGCTGACCAGAGGGCCCGACGCGGAATGGAACGCGTAACACGAATAAACGAACACTCATTTCACTGACTCCTCAGTCCGCTTGGCGGCACGAATGGCCTCGACGGTGTAAATTTTTGTCACGGGGACGGGTGCGGGCGCAGCCGGAGGCGGGGAACGAACGCCATCGGCCGACGCGCCGGGGCCGGTTGCGCTTTTGCCGGTTCGGGCTGGGGCGCCGATCCCATGCCGAGTCGCAGTGCGGCGACGTGCACGCCGGCGGTTTCGGTTGGCGCCACATCCAGCGGATTGCGCAGCGCCAGCGAAATCTTTCCCTCCGACGAGGCCAGCGCGATCCGCTCGGCGTCACTCGGCGAGACGGCGAGCGTGACGACGGTCGAGGGCTGCGGCTTGCCATCCTTGGCCTGCTCCTGGTCGAACTTCGTGCCAGCGGTCAGGACGAGCACGTTGCTGAGGACGGTGCGCGACATCGATTCTTCCGCCTGGCCGCTGCCTCGAAGCGTGACGACGAGATCAACCCGGGTGCCCGGCACGACGAAGCCGGCGACGCCGATCACTTCGTCGACCTTCACCGACATGGCGCGCATGCCGGGAGGAATCGACGGTGGCAAGCCGGCGCCCGACCCGATCGGCGCCAGTTTGGTTTCCGTGAACGGTTCGTTTTCTCCGACGGCCGCCACGAGGCCGCGGTCCAGAATCGGCTTGACTTCCGAGAACGCGCCAGAGATAGGGTTCCTGGCTGGCCACGCAACGAGCTTGACGTCTTTTTCTGTGATCCGCGATCCGGTTGGCAGGTTGCGAGCGGCGACCGCAACAAACGTGTGCGCCACTTCGACCTCCCGGACCGGGATGCTCTTGACTGCCGCATAAACGCCAAGGCTGGCGATGCCTGCCATAAGTGTTGCGACGGCCATAACAACCACTGTTCGTGTAGTGCGATTCATACTGTCTCCTGTGTGTGCTGCTAAGGGCACGCCGATGCCGCACCTTCGTACCGCATCCTCGCGGTGGCGGTCAGCGTTGTCGTGGTGAATCCAGAGCCGCCGAATAGTCCGATGATGTTTCCAATAAACAGGTACTGATGTGGATAACCGACCGTGACACCGGTGATCGTCACGCAGGCGCCACCGACATTCAGCGCCTGTGGGGCGGTATAGGCGAATGTCGGCGTCGCCGTGAGCCCTGATGCCACGAGATACTGAGTGACGCGGGCCTGGACGTCGGCCTGCGCGTACCCGGGCAGCACGGCAATGCGAGCGCCTTCACGCGCCGCGTTCGTCACGGTTTCGTAGCGCTGAAACAACAGCCCGAAGTCCATGATCCCGAACATGACCAGAAGGAGCAGCGGAAACACCAGGGCGAACTCGATGAGCTCTGCTCCCTTGTCGCACGCGAGCCGACGGTAGAGATTCATCGCAGCCATATCGTCGCCACCATCCCCGTCAAAATCGGAAACGCGTACGCCAGCTTGGGGCCTCCACTGTGCTCGAGCGTGATCGCCGGCACGGCTTCGATCCCGGCGACGCGCCAATGACAGAGGAGCAACTTGATATTCTGGATGGCCGTGCCGAGATATCCGTATATCGCCGACACGACAAGCGCCATGACGCCGCCTGCAACTCCGGTATAGAGCGACAGCCAGAGAACGTCTGCCGGCCCGAGCCAGGCTCCGAGCGCAGCGAGCAGCTTCACGTCCCCGCCGCCGAGGCCGCCCAGTGCGAAGGGCAGGATGAAGATCACCGCGCCGACGAGCCAGCCGAGCGCCGCGTGGCCGAGCCCATCGATACCGCCGCTGACAAACTGATACAGCAACCCGGCCAGCGCCGCTCCGAACGTGAGGACGTTCGGGATTCGACGTGTGCGCAGATCGGTCACGCAGGCGAGCGAAGCGATGGTCAGGCCGACAATGTGAGCTGAATTCATGTTGATACCTTCTGCGTCTACGGGCACGCCGCCGGCTGCGGCGGGCAAGGCTCCCATGCGTTCTGCCCTGCCGTATTCCAGCCGATGTAGGCCGTGCCCATCTTCGCGGGAAGCGTCGAGAGGACGAGCAAACCGGCGATGCCAATAATCGCCGTCAATATCGCGTACTCAATCAAGTCTTGTCCGCCGTCGTCCGCTATCACGCCCGCCGCGACCGCCCTTCAACTGTGCCCCTATCCGCATTTGACCTCTCCTTGGGGAGTCCTCTGCACCTTCGCTCCGATCAGATCGACCGAGAGGTGGACGAGGGCGGGCCAGCCCGCCCTCGTCCGACGAACTACGCGCGAGAGCTTGCGTGTCGAGGTCGGTGAAGTAACCTGCGACCTTGGGCCCGATGGAGGTGATGGCCGCGATTGCGCCAACGGTGATGATCCCCACGAGCAGGCCGTACTCGATCAGGTCCTGACCGGCATCTTCACGAACGAAACGAACGATGAGATTCTTCATGCTTACTCTCCATGCGCGGATCTGTTAGATGGAACCGAACTGCCCCGCGCGGGAGCCCGGCATGTCGCCAACGCTTGTCGGCGACGAACTTGAATTTCCGATGACGCGACTTGACGCGTCGGCCTGCTAAGTAGCAGCAGGCGTACCAACAAGTCGTCTCGAGTCCATGACCTACGCGTGTGATGCTGTGGATTGAACGACTTACGGGGAATTGGCGCGGAATCGATTGTCTGAAAGAGTCCTATGAAGGGACTTCATGTCTTGCCCCAGCAAGCTGAGAAATATGGCCAGGACAAGAGTTCTGCCGGGGAACGATCGCTATCCTTTATATGTATGGAAGTATGGAACTCGCCGCGCCGAAGCCACATGGGCAACGGCGCGTCGACAAGCGAGTTTGAACGGTGGGTTGTGTCGATGCGAAGGAGGTGAGCGCAAGCGCTCGCGTGCAGGATAACGTTCCGAGGCGAGAAGAACTGGTCGCGGTGTTACATCACACGGGTTGTCGTCGGCACTCCAGCCAGCTCCGCTCCGATAGAGCGTGACCGCGTGACGAATGGATCGCTCATGGCGCGACGTTGATTTCAAGAACCGAACGCCGACGTGGCATACGGAACTGCCCTGGATGGGCTGGCAACGCATCACTTCGACGTCGTCCAGGTATTCCTGGCTGCCAATCTTCAGCCGCAACGAGCCGATGGTTCCGACCGCGAGCGTCTGATGGGACTCGATGAGACATCCCGACCTGCTCACATTAATGACGCGCGCGCGAAGCTCGCGCGTCAGCACTGCTAAGTCTTCGTTCAAGTTCACGTGCCTCCTCGCGGTTCAGCTCCGCCTGACCTGCTGTTCAAACAGGACTGGCGGCAGCTCGCCGCTGTGCAGCCGAATTCGGTGACGCATGTCGCCGTCGATGATGATCGGCCGGCTTTCGATGACGCACATCGTGAGTCGGACGTCCTCGTCTTCGACGTCCAGCATCAGTATCTCGCCCACAACCGCTGGCTCGCGGCCGATGGCGATCCACTCCTGGTCGCTCTCGCGATGCACAATGACGTCGCGAAGAACCCGCAACACGCCTTCTACTGGTTCCATCAGACTGAATCTTCTGTCGCTTCGTCGTCCGAGCATGCAGCCCGATGAGCAAGCGCAATGCCGCACAGCTCGAACATTGCGATCGCTGAAGTTCCGGAGTGTTTTGCGCAAGGCGGCGAGGATGCAGAGCGCAGCCGTTTGAATTGTTTGGTCCTGGCCAGATGATCTGTCTGGCTGCAGCCAGTCGTCAGATGCCTGAGATCGGAAGCGCGACGCCGGATTGAGCATTAGCTAGGAATATTGAGCGCGGTTACCTTGGCGTGGCAATTGCTCACTGCTCGCGCAGGCGCAAGCCACGCCGACCAACCGCAAGCGGCGCTCGATGCCATGAGCGCACGCTGACTTTTGAACGCCCGATGCATCGGAAATACTGAGGTCAAGGGGCACGCTGGTAACGTGGGTCGGCATTTATCAACAACACCGCACAGATCTAAGTCTCTGGCTACGGCCATCCTCAGATGCCCGAGATCCGAAGCGCGTCGCCCGACTGAATGTCGGCGCGAGCGAGGGCGCCAACCGGCATCTCAATAACTGCAAATCCACGAAGGGCCGCCGCCATCCGCCAGGGCGGCACATTCGGCCGCACCTTGAGCACACGCCCATCCCTCGAGACGAACGCCACGTCGATGGCGAAGCGCATAAAGAATGTGTGAATGGCGTTACTGGGGGCGATGATGAGCGCGCTGCCTTCGGGCAGAAAGTCGTGCTTGAGCAGGCCTTTTCGCCGGCTGGCGGAGTCGAATGCGGTCAGCAACGTCGTCGCCAGCACGCGATCGTTACGGTTGTTCGTCGAGCGCGAACGACGACGAGGCTCGCTCGAAGGATCGGATCAAGGAAAGATTTCATTTTGCGCGCTCTTTCCCGCGAGCTCCTCGGCCAGCCAGCCGTTTACATCGTCCACTTGCTCCTGTGTCGACTGATGGCCTTTGTCGTAGGCGAGCATCAGACGTTTGGGCGCCGTGATGACGTTGTAGGCCGCATACATCGACGTCGGCGGACACGTCTCGTCGTTGAAACCCCACGAATACAGTCCCGGCACGGTCACGCGACGGGCGAAGTTCACGACGTCGTAATAACGCGTCGTGACGAACTTGGCCTCGTCACGATGGACTGCCGGCCCTTCGGTCGCGCGGAACATGTGCGGCCAGCCGCCGGCGCGCGCGTACAGGTAGCCGGTCACGTCCGAGAGCGCCGGATAGTACGCCGCCAGCCGCGTCACGCGCCGGTCGAGTCCCGCGGTGACGATCGCCAACGCGCCACCCTGGCTGCCACCGGTCACACCCAGGTTCCGTCCGTCCCACTGCGGTAATGACGTCAGGAAATCGTTGGCGCGCAGCGTTCCCGTGTACACGCGACGGTAGTAGTACCGCTCGCGCGAATCGAGGCCGAACGTCGGATACCCGTTCAGGCCTCCGCGGGCCAGGCTGTCGTACACCTCTTGCGGTTGGATCACCGGAATGCCGTGGATGCCAATCTGGAACGTGATGAGGCCGCGTCCGGCAAGCTCGGCCAGTCCGCGGTACGGCCGCACGCCGGCGCCCGGCACACTCAGCAGCGCGGGATATTTTCCGGCCGCTCGTGGCATGCAGAGGATGCCGTAGAGCCGGCTCGCCCCCTCTGTGAGGCCGACGTTCTGCAGATTGATCTGCCAGCAATCCACATCCGCCGTGCCGTAGTCCGGCAACGACGTCCACTTCGCGTCGATCGGCAGCGCCGCCAGCCGTTGACGCTCCGCGTCCCAGAACGAATCGAAGTCGGGCGGGTTCACCTGTGTCGGCTCGATGCGGTCGGGCGCAAACCCTGCCGTGCCAACGCCACGATACGTACGCCCTTCGACCTCGGCGGTCGCGACGAGTCGCAGGAACCCCGGTGTGTTCAGGGTACCGCCAGCCACCTTCAGCGGATTCGTACCGACGACGGCGGTCGCCTGGGTGATGGGCGGGAGCATCTCGGGTCCGACGCCGTATTTCACCGTCGCACCGCTCACCTGATGGCCGTCGCGCAGGACGTCGATACGGAACGTCACCGCCTCGCCTGGCTTATAGGCCCAGTCCGGATGATCCGGCGTCACCGTGACGGCTACCCGACTGAATGGCTGGCGCGGCCCCTGCGCCAGAGGCGCCGCCACAACACAGGCCACGACCACGCAAACACTGAGGAACCGACGGAGGGTAACGTATAGCAGCACAAGGTACTCCCCCGGCGCGCCGTGCCCGAACATCGAGGCAAAACGGCACGACCAGTGGCGCGATGATACTCCCTGCGGTGAATTTGTCGATCCCCGTGACGCCCATTCGACGTGCTAGTGGAGGCGACATATGCGACGCACAGTTGGGCGCATTGCTGCCGATTCGGAGGACGTCATGAGCCAGGTCAGGTCGAAAGACGGGACGCCGATTGCCTACGAGCGATCCGGTACCGGCCCCGCGCTCATTCTGGTAGACGGCGCTTTGTGCAGCCGCGCCTTCGGCCCCTCGCCGAAGCTCGCGCCGCTGCTGGCGCAACACTTCACCGTGTTCGCGTACGACCGCCGCGGCCGCGGGCAAAGCGGCGACACCCAACCGTATTCTCCGGGCCGCGAGGTCGAAGACATCGCGGCGCTCATCCAGGAAGCCGGCGGGTCGGCGTCTCTCGTCGGCCTGTCGTCGGGAGGCGCGCTGGCCCTGCAGGCGGCGGCCGCAAACCTTGCGATCGACAGGGTCGTCGCATACGAGCCGCCCTACGTGGACGATGCCGGTCAGCGCGGCGGCGGCGCGTACGAAGGCCAGCTCAAACGCCTCGTTGCGAGCGGCGATCGCGGTGGCGCGGTGAAGTTCTTCATGAAGGACATGGTCGGCGTGCCCGCTCCCTTCGTCGTCTTGATGCGGCTGATGCCGTGGATCTGGCGCAAGCTCGCGGCCGTCGCCCATACGCTCCCGTACGACGCCGCCCTGATGACCGGCTTCAGGATTCCTCGGTCGAGCTTCGCATTCATCCGAGTGCCAGCGCTGGTGATGAACGGGTCGAAGACCGATCCCAGGCTGAAGGATGCCGCGCGGGCGATCGCGGAATCCATTCCCGGCGCGCGGCACAGCGAGCTGGCCGGGCAGACACACAACGTGAAGCCCGATGTGCTGACACCGGCGGTGGTTGAGTTCCTCCGGAGCTGACGAACATGCAGTTCATCATCATGCACAAGACCAACGCGCACTGGGAAGCAGGCGCGATTCCGACGCCCGAGTTGATTGGGCGTGTGGGCGGCCTGCTCGGACAGATTGCGAAGGCTGGAGCACTGCTCGCCGGAGAGGGTCTTCGCCCGAGCTCGGAGGGAGTGCGGCTCACCTTCTCATCGGGCACAAAGAGTGTCACCAACGGGCCCTTCGAACGCGGTAACGAATTGCCGGCCGCGTTCAGCATCGTTCGCACCGGGTCGCTCGACGAAGCCGTCGAGTGGGCATCGCGCCAGGCCACGGTGCTGGGTGATGTCGAGGTCGACATCCGTCCCGTGACCGAACCGTGGGACATCGGAATCGGATCGCGTCCCCCGGAGATCACGACGCGGCGCTACATGGTGCTGCGAAAGGCCACCGCCGCGACGGAAGCCGGCATCGCGCCGTCATCGCCCCAGCGCGCAGAGCTGGCGCGGCTCGTCGAAGAGACCGCGCCAGAGAACGTGCACGTCGCAACAGTGACCATGCGCCCCAGCGCGAGGGGCAGGCGCTACAAGAACTCGACGAACGGCGTGAGCGTCGTCGACGGCCCGTTCACCGAGTCGAAAGAGCTGATTGGTGGGTACGTTGTCGTGTCCGCTGAATCTCTCGATGCCGCCGGGCGATGGGCGGCGCAGTACATCGATGTGGTCCAGTCCGACGAAGTTGACCTCCGCGAGCTGGAATGATTGAAGGGGGTTCGCGAGTGACCGGCGAGAGTCCCGCCGGGACGCGCTTGCGGTGTGACGGTCGAAGCATTAGTGTCTATGCGCGACACGCCAGTCCGGCAGTGTCGATCCGTGCGAGAGAGGTTGGTGTCCATGGCAATCGGAGTCTATTTTTCGCCTGCCGCGGTGTCGGCGGCAAAATACAACGAGGCTATCAAGTTGTTGCAAAAAGCCGGGGCGGGCAATCCGCCAGGGCGGTCGTATCATGCGTCGTTTGGTCCGAACGACAAGCTGATGGTATTCGAGGTGTGGACCTCGCAGGCGGCGTTCGACAAGTTCGGGAAGACGCTGATGCCCATCCTTCAGCAGGTCGGGATCGATCCGGGGCAACCGAGTGTGATGCCGATGCATAAGGTGATCACTCCGAAAGCGAAGGTCGCGTCGCCAAAGAAGCGCGCGAAAGTGGCCTCGGCACGCCGGAAGAAACGATAACGCGGGCCGGGCTGGCAGCCGGCTTAACGGGGACCTATTTGATTCCGACCACCATCGAGTCGGGACCGACGAGCGGCTCGACGCGGGTCGCCAGGAATCCGGCCTCCTTCATCCAGGCCATGCAGTCAGCGCCGGTGTAGTCGAAGCCCCCTGGCGTTTCGATGAGCATGTTCAGGCTCATCATCAAGCCAAAAGCATTCTTCGAGCGATCGTCGTCGATGATGGCCTCGTAGACGACGAGCGCGCCGCCCGCCGGGACTGCGTCGAAGGCCTTGCGAATGAGCATCATCTTCGTGGGGAGATCCCAGTCGTGCAGGATATGGCCCATCAGCACCACGTCGGCCTTCGGCAAGTCCTGCTCGAAGAAGCTACCAGGTACGAAACTGAGCCGGTCCATGACGCCAACCGCCGCGACGTACTCCTCGAACACCGGCGCCACTTCCGGCAGGTCGAACCCCTTACCCTGGAGGTGCGGGTTGGCCAGGGCGACCTGCGCTGCCAGATCTCCTTGCGCTGTGCCGATATCGACGAACGTGCGGTAATCCTTCCAAGGAAAGGTGCGCGCGATCGTCACGTTGGAGCCGTGGCTGATGCCGGTCATGGCACTCAGGAACTGCTTCAGGCGCGCCGGATCAGCGTAGAGCGTCTCGAAGAGACCAGGGCCACCGTTCTTGAACTCGTTTTGCGGTTGTCCGGTGCGCAGGGCTTCGGTCAGGTGACCCCAGAACGGATACAGGCGGGCATTCGCCATCTCGAGGATGCCGCCGACGTATGACGGCTTGTGTCTGTCCAGGAACAGGTCCGTCTCAGGTGTATTGCCGTACGTGTCACCGTCGCGCTGCAAGAAGCCGAGCGCTACTAGAGTGTCGAGAAAGTCGCGAGCCGAGCGGGAGTGGAGGCGGAGGCGTCCGCACAGGGAATCGAAACGCTCTGGGCCGCGTGACAACTCGGTGAAAAGCCCCATCTCGATGGCGCTCAAGAGGGTCTTCGAGCCCCAAAACCCCAGGCCCGTCTGCATAATCCGCTCGGGATTCAGTTGATCTGGCATTTCTCTCTCCACGTGAGGTGCATCGCGTGCCCTGCAGCATAGCGCAAGAGGGCTTGCGGCCATTAGTCGCGCGCAAGATGGTGAGTGACAAAATTAGCGGCATGATGGTGACGTGGAACCCGACATCACCATAAAAGCGGCTACGCCGGCCGAACTGCGTGACGATGCCGGATTCTGGCAGTTGTATGCGACCTCATTCGCAACGGGCCGAACGAGAACCGGCGGAAGTCATCCTCCGCAGCATCGAGCAGGGACCGGGGTTCGCGCTGAGGGCTCTTGCAGACGGCCGCACCGTCGGTCTGGCGGCCGGCCATGTCCTGGAGGAACCTGCGGCAACGTTTCTCGTGTATCTGGCCGTGGATCCGGCGTGGCGATCAAGACATCTCGGTCGTGCACTCTTTGATGCGACAGATCGCTCCGGTGCTCTACGGCTCATCGAGCGGGGCCGCGTGACCAGCGGCATCACGTGGGAGATCGACGACCCGGCAGCCGACGTCAACCCGAGTGAACGGAACGTCAGGCAAGGACGTCTCCGTTTCTTCGAAAAGCTGGGTGGCCGGATGCTCGAGACGCGATATTTCCAGCCGCCGGTGGACGGACACACGCTCGTGCCGATGCGGCTGATGTTCCGGCCCGCTGTGGGACAGGACCTGCCGACGGGCGTGGCGACAGAGAAGCTCATCCGCGCGATTTACTTCGAGAAGTACCACGCGATCAACAAAATCCCGTCATCAACGCTCGAGGGCCTGGTCGCGCGCACCACGCCCTAAAGCGCGACCGCGTTGTCAGAAATCAACGCGCAGGCTGACTCGCGCTGTACGCGGAGCTACAGGATGGGTGTGGACATCTTCGACGCCAGCAACGGGCTCCCCGGGAAGCCGTGACGGATAGTAGTAGTCGATGTCGCTGGCTCGCGCATCGAACAGGTTCAGCAGGTCGAGCACCAGGTGCGTGCCTGGCGCGACTCGGTACCCGGCCTCGGCATTGATGAGCAGCGAGCGCTTCGCCTGCACGCTCGCGTCCTCGACAATCGGCCGCGGACCGAGGTACCGGAGCCGCAGCCCGCCTGAGAATCGGCGCAGCTCGTTGATGGATATTCCCGCAGACGCCACCTGACGAACGGCGCCGGGAATGTGCCAGCCAACTGGATCGTCGTCGGTGAAGCGCGCAGAAGACCAGGAGATGTCGGCATCCATCAAGAGCCATGGCCGTGGACTGTAATAGTTGGCCCACTCCACGCCGAAGCGGCGGCTGGGCCGTCCGGCTTCCGTCGTGCCGGCATCACCGACGAAGACGAGCTCCGAGTCCAGCGCCAGCCCCCAGACAGCGACCGTCGTCTGCACTTTCGGGATGAGGATCGAACGCATGCCGATCTCACCTCCCCGTGTGCGCACGAGCGGCGTCACTCTGCTGGCCGGGTTGCCCGTCGCTGGATCGACTGAGATCGTCGTCCCTCTGGCATCGTTGCTGTGATAGCCGAATCCGAAGTTGCCGTAGAGCTCGACCTTCGTTGACGGCGCAAACACGACACCAAACTTCGGGCTCAGGAGACCGGCCGATTCGGTGCCGGCGTTCTCCGGCATGTTGCTGCGGACATCGAAGTGATAGAGATCTCCACGAAGACCGGTCGCCACTCTGAATCTGTCGGTGAACTCGAGCTCACCCTGGTAGTAAACGCCCGTTGAGGTCTGATTGACACGATCCTCTCGAGTTGTCGAGAGGCGCTGCCGCTTTTGTGTGCTGAACAGCCCAAGGGGTCCAATGCGGTCGTGGCGCGCCTGCAGGCCGAAGCTGTGTTCGATTGCGCGGCCCAGCAATCGCCCTCGGCGTCGATGGCTCGCGCGGACGCCGAAAACACGGCGGTTGTCTACCTGTTCGAACTGGTCCCCATTCACCGGATCGTTCAACCCGTAGGTGAAGTTCGAGAACAGATCCAGTCCGTAGTCCATCGCAAACCCGAGCACTCTCGTCGTGCTCGCGGTCCCGGATCGTTGGACCTCGGCAGAGAGCGTGTAGCGATGCGTCTCCCCCCCATCTGAAGCATCGAGCGTTCCGAACCTCGAGATGAGCCCGTCGCTGACGGCACGTTCGGGAACCTGATCGGTCGCCGTCCATTTCGCGTCGTACCCCATGAAGGTGACGGCGAGTCCCTGCCGCGTGTCTCCACGGCTGTAGCGCACCACGCCATTGAGACGACGGTAGTCCTCCGGGTTTTCCCACGGGCCGTCAGCACTCCCCGTTTCGAGAGCGACCAGAAGAGTCCCGTCGGCCAGCTTTGGCGATGCTGCGGCGAGCAGCCGCCCGAAGCGGTTGCTGCCGGCCGTGAGCCGCAGCAACGGCCGCTCCAGCGTATTCACGTAGTTGATGTTGGCGGCGCCGGCGGTGGAGAAGTCTCCTTCCTCCGTGTAGTAGGGTCCCTTCTTGAACTGCACGCTGCTCACCAGCTCGGGAATCAGGAAATTGACGTCCGACCATCCCTGACCATGGCCGTGCGTCGGCATGTTGACCGGAATTCCGGCGACGCTCACGGCGAAATCGGTTCCGTGATCCAGGTTGAACCCGCGCAGGTAGTACTGATTTGCCTTGCCCTCGCCGCTGTGCTGACTGACCACGAGCCCCGGCACGGTCTCGAGTACCTCAGCCGGTCTCGACAACGGTCGGCCTTCGAGCTGCCTCGCCGTGACCGCGCCCTCCGACGCTGCGTCGGCGAGTCCAATCAGGTTCTGCGAGGGATTTTCGACTTCGGCAAGATTTCTAAACGTGCGGCGCCCTGTCACGGTCACTTCCGCGGTCAACGCAAGCGGAAGAACAACGTCGACGACCGCAGCTCGATCGAGTCCGAGCGTCACGGGTTTTGTGACGTTGGCGAAATTGATCAATGAAAAGCGGACGTAGTGCGGGCCCGAATGCTGGGTTTGCAGTTCGTATCGACCAAGCGCATCGGTGATCGTCCTGGCAACCTCCGCAGAAGTACCTGTCCGGAGCTGCACCAGAACACCGGGCAGAACCGCGCCCGTTTCATCACTCACTCGACCTGAAACGCCGAGCGACTGGCCCACAACTGTCTGCGGTACGAGCGCGACAACAAGCAGCAGGATGGCAATGCGAGTCATGAGCAACCCTATTTGTCACCTACGCACACAACCGGCGATTGGATTCCGGCGTTGCACGACATCCATTCGCACATCAGGCCCGTAGTAGGACATGTGACTGCGGAGGTGCGTATGAATCCTGTCTGGTTCGTCATGACGTTCGCGCTAATCCTATCTTCTATTACTGCCTGTAGGCGAGCCACGGTTCCTCAATCAGGGCGCCCCAGCCTCGATCGCGCCTGCACTGTTGCGATCGCCGCCGATTCGCGGAACGACAGCGAGATCGCAAAGCTGCAACAGCAGTTGACCGAGCAGCGTGCGCCGGCGCGTGCCGCCGAACATCTCGGGTATCGATTTGTCGCACTGGCACGCCTGTCGAACGACCCCGGCTACTACAAGGTGGCGGAGCAGGCGGCCGCGTGCCTCGAGTCGATCACCCCGAAGGAACCGGCCGCCTTGTTACTCCGCGGTCACGTGCTGCACCAGTTGCACCGCTTCAGCGAGGCGGAGGCGATCGCGCGGCAGCTGGTGACGAAGCGTGAGTTCGTGCTCGACTACGGCCTCCTCGGCGATGCGCTGTTGGAGCAGGGCCGTGTCACGGAGGCGGCTGAGGCGTATCAGAAAATGATCGACCTCAAACCGTTCCATCAGTCCTACACACGCGCATCGCACCTGCGGTGGCTCAAAGGGGACCTTGGCGGTGCGATCAGGCTGATGCATTCGGCGCTCAGAGCTGCGAGCCCGCGCGATCGCGAGGCTGTTGCATGGGCGCATTCGCGACTCGCGATGTACGAGCTGCAGCGTGGTCGCCTCACCGAGGCCGGGCGCATGGCCGACGCGTCGCTCGAATACGTGCCCGACTACGCGGCGGCGCTGCTCGCGAGAGGTCGCATCCAGCTGGCGCAGAAGAAGAATGCCGACGCCGCCGAGACGCTGAAGCACGCCGCGCGCCTCAACCCTCTGCCTGAATACCAGTGGACGCTTGCCGACGCCCTCCGCTTGCTGAACCGGACCGACGAAGCGGCTGCGCTCGAGAAGGAGCTCGTACGAGATGGCGCTGTCCGCAGACCCGCGCACGCTTGCCCTCTATTTGTCGACACGTCATGAGGACGTTGGAAAAGCGGTCGACCTCGCGAGACGTGAAGTTGAACGTCGGGTGACGTCTTCACCCTGGACGCACTGGCATGGGCACTGGTTTCTGCCGGCCAGGTGCGGGAGGCATCGGCGCTCATGGACCGGGCGCTCGCAGAAGGAACCGAGGATGGCCGCTTGTTTCTTCACGCGGCGGTGATCGCCGCGGCCGACGGCCGTCCGGAAGACGCCGCGCGCTGGTCGCGCAAGGCCCGATCGTTGCGCTTCACACTTCTCCCCTCCGAGCTCGGGGTGCTCCGGAAGGGAATCGTGCCTCCACCCCATGCATGAGGTTGCCGAGATGAAGAAGACTCCGATGCGGGCTGCAGCTGATGGCTGCAGCGGGACTCCTGTTGCTGCCAGCGGCGCCCGCGCGGGCATCAAGTCACATGGATGCGCCGCTCATCACCCTGGACGATGCGGCGAATACGACCGACGTGTATGCGTTCGTCTCCCAGAGGTTCGGCCGGAAATATCTCACGACTGCGCTCGCGGTATACCCACACGAGGAGCCGGGCATTGGCCCCAACAAGTACAACTTCGATGACGACGTGCTCTACGAGATCCATGTGGCGACCGGAAACGACGTGGCGAAAGGGCGATCGACATACTCCTATCAGTTCAGGTTCAACACGACCTACAGGAACCGCAACACGATTCTGCAGTCGTACCTCGGCGTGATCAACGACGTCGGCGATGCCTCGCAGAATTTGATTCAGCGGTACACGGTAGACAAAGTCAACTGCCGCAACGCGGAAGAACCCGGCTCGGGACCGGCATCGTGCCGCCCAACAACCAGGGGAACGCCACGCCGAAGTACAACCGGAACAACGACGGCGAACAGCCCGCCCAGGATGGAGTCGCCACCGAAGCCGAGCTGGACGCGTACACATCGCAATCGATCGCCGAGCTCGGGGACGGCTATGTCGCCTTTGCCGGTCAGCGCGATGACGGGTTCTACGCCGACGTTCAAGCCGTCTTCGATCTGCTGAAGCTGCGGGCAGTAGACCAGGCCGTCGATTCACAGGGCGGTTTCAACGTCCACACGATTGCTCTCAACATTCCGATCGAGGAGATCGGCGGCGACCAGCAGATCGTCGGCGTTTACGCCACGGCCAGCCGGCGTCGTTTCAAGCTCACGGGCTACGACAAAGACATCGTGTTCGGTGAATTCACCCAGGTCGCGCGCCAGGGCAATCCGCTGTTCAACGAGGGTCTGGTGGCGATCAAGGACAAGGATCTCTACAGCCGCAGCACACCCGAGGTCGACGCCCGCCTGTTCCGAAAGTACGCAGTCACGCCGGAACTGGCAGCGCTCCTCAATGCCCTCGTCTTCGGATCGAACGTCGCGCCGACAACGGACCGTACCGACATCGCAGGAATCTTCATCCCCGACCTCATCAAGGTCGACCTCTCGACCGGGCCGGCGCGACTGGCCGGAGGCGGTCCCAATCACCCGACCAACCCCGATGACGCCGGCTTCTCGCGTCTCAGCATCTTCGGCAGCGACACGCTCACGAGCGCGGTGCAGCCTGGCTTCGGCGGCGGTACCGTGCCGGGCGGGTGGCCGAATGGCCGCAGATTCGGTGATGACGTGCTCGACATCGCCGTGACGGCCCTCATCAGCGATCTGCGCGTGAGTCCCCCCATCATCGCCGGTCCCGCAGGCGACAACGTGGACAAGAACGATATTGCCTACAACAAAGTGTTCCCGTACGCGGCGACGCCGTTGAACGGTCGCAACCACACCCACTAGTCGCAACATGCCATTCCTCAAGCGGACCCGGTGCGGGCCGGGTCCGCTCCTTCCCATCCTCATCGCGCTTGTCTGGATGGCCCTGACCAGCACGGTGATTCGCGCGCACGATCCGGGCTTGAGTGCTCTGGACATCAAGGTGAGCGATGGCGCTATCTCAGCATCGCTTTCGATTGCGGCGCCCGACGTGGCGCTTCGTCACCGGCGGCAAATCCGACGCGCGAAAGAGACTGAGTGAGCTGGCACGCGACGCAGTTCGCCTCTCCGTCGATGGCAAAGCTGTCACGCCAATGATTGACGAGGTGTCTCTCGAAGACGGCGCCGCGCAAGTGCGGTTGTCATTTGCGATTGCGTTTTCGCGAAACAAGCCCGGCGCCTGGAGGTCACCTCCGATGTGCCGAGGCACATCGCACGCGGCCATCGCCAGCTGATGGTGGTGAGCCTGGACGATCGCGTGGTGGCGGAGAGGCTGCTGGACGCCGGATCCGGTCCGATAGCGATCGACATCGACGCGGCCTCGCCTTCAGTCGCTCGCACCGTGTCGCACTTCCTGGAGCTGGGCATACGCCACATTCTGTCTGGCTACGACCATCTGGTCTTTGTGGCGGGCCTTCTCCTCGCCGCGCGCAGCCTGCGCCAACTGGCGATCGCGCTCACGGCGTTCACGGCTGCGCATTCCGTTTCGCTCACGCTCGTGGTGCTCGGCGGATTTCACGCAGCGCCGTCGATCGTCGAACCGCTGATCGCCGCCTCGATCGCATGGGTCGGGCTTGAAAATCTGATGCAGAGGCAGCACGGCCCCCGCTGGTTCGTAGTCTTTGGGTTTGGACTCGTCCACGGGTTTGGGTTCGCAGGGGTGCTGATGGAGCTCGGGTTCGGGTCTACTGCCGCTGAGATCGCGCTCGCGCTGGTCTCTTTCAACGCTGGCGTCGAAGCAGGGCAGCTTGCGGTGGCGTCGGCTCTGTTGCCGCTGGTGTGGGGAATGCGATCGCGGCCCGTGTGGCAGCGCAGACTGCTGCCGGTATGCTCCGTGATGATTGTGATGGCGGGAGCGTACTGGTTGATAGAGCGCCTGTCCTGATCAGCGAACTACAAGGTCCCGATCAGATATCTATCGCCGGTCGGTGCGGGCACTCCGCCTGCCGGTTCTATGGTCACTGCCATGGCAACCGGCTGAGGAATGTCGGGAGGCGTGCTGAAATAATCGCTGACGCTTCCAGCGGCGTCCGGTGTGAGCAGCCCGGCGCTGATTGGCGCCTGGGCAGTCACGACCCATAACTGATACGTCCGGCCTGCGGGAAGAGGCGGCAGGTTCGAGGCGTTGAACACCATGCCGCGCGAGCGGCTCCAGAAAGCGCGGGCCGATGCGTTGGGCGACACAGGTTGTCCCGCGAGATCGACGCGCGCGACATCTGGTGCGGTAAGAACCGCGAGAGAGGTTTGAGCGCCCGTCGCCGTTCTCTGCGCGTCAACCATCTGCTGCTGCACCGCATCGGCGCGCAGGCGCGTGTCGCGCAACTCGACCTCGAGACCGGCGATGCGGGTACGGAGCTGAGCGGTGTAGAGGGTGAGACCGGCCGCAAGCGCGAGCGAGGCGGCCGTCGCCAGCCACCACGCGACCGGACGCGGCGCTCTGATAGCGGCCGCCGGCGAGCGCGACCCCGCGGCATTCAGCACGCGCGCACGCAACTCGAACGGAGGATCGACCTGAGGCACCACCTGCCCGAGTCCCTGCAGGATTGGCGGCCCCAGCTCCACGCGCTCGTCGTCTGTCGCGGTCGAATCCATCACATAGCCTACTGCGCCAGCACTTCCCGCAGTCTGATCACGGCCTGGCGAATCCGTGTCTTCACCGTGCCGAGCGGCTCGGACAGCCGTTCGGCGATTTCCACGTGCGTGAGACCTTCGTAGTAAGCGAGCTCCAGCGCCACGCGCTGTGTCACGGGGAGCTCGTTCAGCGCGCCCTTCAGAATCTCTACCTGTTCGGCCGACAGCAGCTGCAGATCCTGCTGCGCGGCCTCGTCTGGCATGTCTTCCACGACACGCGCTTCCGAGGCCGTCTCCGGCCGTGACGCTTCTCGACCGCAGCTTATCGATCGCGCGGCTGCGGGTCATCGTCAGCATCCATGCGGCGACGGCCCCGCGGGCGGTGTCGTAGCGGCTGGCCTGCGCCCAGACCTGCATGAAGACTTCCTGGACAATATCTTCGGCGTCTGCCCGATTCTGCAGAATTCGAAGCGCGAGCGAGAAGACGAGGCGAGCGTGGCGGTCGTACAGCTCGGCAAGCGCGCTCTGATCGCCCCGAGCCATGCGCGCAAGCGCGGCCTGATCTGCCAGGCGCTCCTCGTTTGACGCTGACGCCGATCGTCCCAGAACCGCGAGCAAGACCCACATAAGTGTCTACGGCCAAGACACCAAGAAAGATGGCAGTAGGCCATGTTACCAGAACGTCAATCCGGCACCGACTTCAACGCGCTGGTCGAAGATGTGATTTAGGATCGGGAAGTGCCGTCAGTTGACTTTGCTCGCTGGACGACGACGCTGACGGCGTCGTATCTGGCGATGACGGCCGCGTTGATCGCGATCTTCGCGAGTACCGTGCCAGGCCGCTTCTGGCTGGTCGCGGTGCACCTGACGCTTTCCGGCTCGTTGCTGATCCTGAACCGCGCAAGGCCGTCGGCGGGAATCCTTCGCGTGATTCGCGACTGGCATCCGTTACTGCTGTTTCCTTTCCTCTACAAGGAAGTGGAGCTGCTGGCGCCGGCTCTTGGCGACTGGCGGTTGACTGCGGCGATTCCGGCCTGGGAGTCGGCGCTGTTCGCCGGGCAACCGAGCCTGTATCTCAGCGAACGGCTGGCGTTCGTACCGCTGTCCGAGTATCTGCATTTCTGCTACCTGTCCTACGTCATCGTCATTCCATCGGTGGCCGTGTACTGGTACGTCAGCGGGCGCCTGGCCGCCTTCGGCGAGTTGCTGCTGCTGCTCTCGATCGTTCTATTGGGGAGCTACTTGTTCTTCATCCTGCTGCCGGTGGACAGCCCGTATTACCTGTCGCAGCGCCTGGGCCCGCCGCTCTCCGGCCACTTCTTCTTCGATCTCGTTCATCAGATTTCGGCGCGCGGCGGGGCGCGCGGCGGCGCGTTTCCCAGCGCGCACGTGTCGGGTGCGGTCGTCGTGAGCCTGGTGGCGTGGCGGCACCAGCGCCGGCTCGCGTACCTGCTCGTCCCATTCACTGGGAGTGTGATGGTCGCCACCGTGTACGGGCGCTTCCACTACATCCTCGACACGCTCGCCGGCGCGGCGCTCGCGATCGCCGTCGTGACGGCGTATCGATATCTATCCGGTGACGAGCCGCAATCCTGTTTCAATTTAGGAATCTGATGGAATCGCCTTCGACGAAACTGGCTCTTGTTCGAACCGCCGGAAATGTGGATGCGGCAACTCGAGAGCCTGAGTCTGGCGTCATGAGGCCTGGTTTCGCTCAAGGACTCCTGCGCGTGAGCCAGTAGAGTGGCCTGCGCTTCGCGTGGGCGACCGCCAAGACAAGCACGTGCTGCTCGTGCTTTTCGAACGCGATTACGTAGGGGAACCGTTGGATGGTGGCCTTGCGGATCATCGGGCCTGCGGCCCGCGTGTGCGACCATGGGGGATATGATTCTGGTGAGTCGCCAATTCGATCGAGAGCAGCCGAAACCTCGGAGATGAAGTCGTCGCCCAACCCTGGGCGTTGCTCGTCGTACCAAAGCGCGGCACTGCGAAAATCGGCGCGCGCCTCAGGATGCAGTTCGAGGCGCACGTCGCTGTTCGAGTTCCTTCAGGATCTCGGTCCGCGCGGTGTCCCAGTTGGTCGTCTGAACGCGACCTTCAGCGACGTCTCGTGAACGCCGCTCCAGCTCGGTCGCCCATGCCGTGGCGACCTCATCGTCGGACTCCTCCAAGCTGGAAAGCAGTTCCTCCTGAAGCCCCAGGCGTAAATCACTCCGCTCGCGTCGAGACAGGCGCCATTGTGAATGGTCCCGTCCTCTCGCGGAACAGTCAAGGAGGGCCAGAAGACCCCTTCCAACGCCCACTTTCTCCTTACGATTTAGTAAGGTATCGTAATAGTGTAAGGAAGGGTCCGGATGCCGACAGCCACCGTAACCACTAAGGGCCAGGTCACAATTCCCAAGGAAGTCCGCGAACACCTCCGTATCGACACGGGTGATCGTCTCAGCTTCGTCGTGCAGGAAGATGGCACGGTCATCGTCAAGCCGATGACCCGTCATGTTCGAGAGCTCGGCGGCCTCCTCCATCGTCCAGGGCAGCGGCCGGTGTCGACCCAGGCGATGGAACTGCCAGCGAGTTCGTCAGGGGGCGGACTTCCGGACAAGCAGACTTCGAGCGAGCGCTCATCGGTCGCATCAATCGCTCGTTGCTGGAGTACACGGTGACGTTCGATCGCGATCTAAGGCCGTCGAAGACATTCCGGTTGCAGATCGAACGTGATTGCTGGAAGACTCGCACGCGCCATTATTCCACTCGAGAGATTTTCACATCGCTGCCGACTCGCCCGCCGGTGATGGCTGAATGAGCTCCGGAAGATGCTCGCGCCACCAGCTTTCGGCACGCTCAGGTGTCCAGGGTGTTGCGAACGTCAATTCTCCGAGCTGATGCCACAGCTCGACCGCAGACGACGGGCGCCCCTCCGGCGCCTTTTCGAGACACGCGAGGACGATCTGCTCGAGACGCTCCGGAAGAGGATGGCCGGCGGCATTTGAAAACGGAGGCACAGGAGTCCGGGCGTGATGGATCATGACGGCCATCGGCTCCCCTGTGAACACAGGCCGGCCCGTCAGCATCCAATAAGCCACGCAACCAAGTGAATAGATGTCGGAACGCTCGTCAGCGGCCCCGCCGATTACACGTTCGGGCGGCATGTACGCAGGCGTCCCGGTGAGAGATCCTTCCGTCGTCAGCTGGGCGGCACCTTCGCTGACGGACTTGACGAGCCCGAAGTCGAGCACTTTCACGACATCGAGCTCAAGACCGAGACGGCACAGGTAAAGGTTGTGAGGTTTGATGTCCCGGTGGAGTAGCCCGGCGGCGTGCGCCTCGCCGAGAGAGCGGCAAGCCTGACGCAGCACGTGCACGGCCCGTTCAGGCGGCAGCGGCCCGAAACGCTGCACCAGCGCAGAAAGGTCCATGCCGCTGAGCAGCTCCATCACAAAGTAGAAGCTGCCCGTTTCGCTGACGCCGAAATCGTAGAGCCGCACCGTGTTCGGCGAGCTCAGGCGCGCAATGCTGCGCGCTTCAAGTCTGAAACGCTCGGTCGCCGCCTCGCGGTGGCTCTGATCGAGGAGCTCGGGTCGAGTCAATTTGATCGCGCATGGACGCGCGAGCAGCTGGTGCCGGGCGCGCCACACCTCTCCCATGCCTCCTTCGCCAATCTTCTCCATCAGCCGGTAGTGGCCGAGCGGCAGTCCATCGTCGAGAAGCGCCGCATCAATTTCGAGAACGGGCTCCCGAGCGGACGTCACTGCGCGCTCGATCAGATTCTGTAACTCGGTCACATCTCCGGGCCACCGGTACTTGCGCAGGCGCTTGATCGACGTTTCGGAAATTGTCTCGACGACGGCGCCAATCCGCTGCGCGTGCTGGCGGAGGAAGAAGAGCGCCATCTCGGGAACGTCCTCGGGCCGCTCCGAGAGCGACGGTACCCGCAACCGTCTGCGTTCGAGGAGAGCCAGCAGCTTCGGATGGAATCCGCTCGTGCTGGCGAGCGGTGCCGAGCTGAAGGCAATGAAGCGGACATCGGGCACGGGGGGCACGGCGGGCTCGCCGCGCTCGCGCGAGCCCTCGACTTTCTCGAGGACGTCGGCGAGTCGCCCCTGAAGATCAGGGAGAGCCGATGAATCTCTTCGAGGTACAACGTGCCTCGCAGTGGCCAGCTCCAGCATGCTCAGGCGAGGAGCGAAAGCCGTTTCCGGAGTCGCCAGTGGCGGGCTCAAGATGCCGGGATCCTGCCCGGACGGGAGCAGCGCGCAGTTGACGTGGATAAATGCGTGCCGGCTGCGTGGGGAGGCATGATGGATGGCGCGTGCCACTGCCTCATGGCCACGACCCTGGAGGCCGCTCAGCAACACCAGTTCGGCGTCCGCGGCGTAGCGTTCGATCGATTCCCGCAGCGCCCGAACCGCGGGGCTGTCGCCAATCAGCGCTCCTTCGACGCGTCGCCGCGCGTCGGTGAGAAGCTCTTGCGCCACACCCAGCTCTCGAGCGAGCTCCGCGTTCCTCGCCTCGAGCTGCCGGCGCAGGCGCTGCAGCGTGACGTGCGTGTTGACGCGCGCGAGCACCTCGTCGCCTTGAAAGGGTTTCGACACGAAATCGACAGCGCCGACTTCGAGCCCGCGCACCTTGTCTTTGGCCTCGTCGAGCGACGAAAGAAAGATCACAGCCGCTTCGCGCGTTTCAGGGTCCTCTTTCAACCGCCGGCACGTCTCGTAGCCGTCGATCCCAGGCATGACGACGTCGAGCAGGATGAGCACGGGGTGAACCTTGCGTGCAACCTCGATTGCGTTCTCTCCGCTCCGCGTCACGAATAGCCGGTAGCCGCGGCCGTCGAGCGTGTGGCGCAGGACGTCGAGGTTCGTGGCGTCGTCATCGACCAGCAGGATGCGGTCGGCATCTTCAGCGAGAGGGGCTTGGGTCATGTTTCTTCCTGCACCGTTGCTTCGAGCTGACGGCGTATGTCGTCGAGACTCACGGTCATCGTCATGCCCGCGCGAATGAGGTCTGCTTTCACGTCCCCGGCAGGACGTCGATGAGCAGGCGGCGATTCTGGTGCGGCGACGAGCGGCCGCAGAGCGGAGAAAAGGTGAGCAGGCAACACCGTCTCGAGGTACTCGAGCGCGGTGCCACGCACGTACGCGTCCTCGGTTGTAAACGCCCGGGCCGCAATCCGCACCGGCTCTCGCTCCAGGGCGAGCGCGAGAAGATTGAAGACATGCTCCCGGACGCGGTGCGTCTCGCCGCCGTTTTTCAGTTCCCGCTCGACGAGTGCCAGAACACCCGGGAAGGACTCCAAAAGCTCACGGTGTTCGTCCGTCAGTGCCAGCAGCGCCCGGCCGCAGCGCAGGCGGATCTCAAAATCGTTGACATCGAGAGCGGCCAGAAGGCCGTCGCGCGCGATCGCCGAAGGACACGACTTGAGCGCAAGCGGCAACCGGCGCCGTACTACGTCACGCGTGCCGGGATCGTGCAGCGCCGAGACCATTTCACCCGCCGCTCGCGCGCCGAACCCGGCGAGCGCGGACACAACAGGGCGCAGCACGCCATCTCTCGCCAGGAGCGGTACGAGAGAGCTGATGATGAGCGGATCGCGCGGCGGCTCGCGCAATGCGGCCCTAATGCGCTCGAGGTCGCCGGAGCGGAACTCGATGATGGCGGCGACCACCGGGTCCGCTGGCTGGGCGGGCATCTGGACCGGTCCGGGAGATTTGAGGGCACGAAGAATGGCCGCCCGGTCGAGGCCGGCCATCGTCCCTACGACCGTAAAATCGGTCATCGAGTACTCGACCGCCTGCTCGAGGTTCGCGCCCTGACGCCGGAGCCCACCTTCCAGAGCGCTGATGTATTCCGCCTGCAGCCGGCGGGCGGCGAGGAACTCGCCGATCGCGACAGCCAAGGCGGCGGCATTGACGATCACGAAGGGATGCAATGGAGCGATGCTTACCAGAAGAAGGAGCAGCATCGCTCCTGCGCCTTTTCCAGAGGAATCTACCGCGACGTCGATAACCGACTTGGCCGAACGTTTCGTCGCCTCTGCGAGTGGCGTGTAGAGCATTTCGTAGCCGGCTCGAAAGGTCGAGCTGCGTACGACTACGTCGAGCCCGCGCGAGAAGATGCCCCCCAGGGGAATCGGCAGTGCGAACCCGAATACGCTGACTGCCGCCATCACGGCTGAGTGGCTCGCGACAGAGCCTCCGATGCCGAGACGCCCCAGCACGAAGCGGCCGAGAGAGGCCTGGATCAGCACGGCCGTCACTGCCGTGCATGCGTAGAACACCCCGAAGAAGCGCACCAGATGCGGACCTCGTCCGAAGTAAGCGACGGCCTCCGCCTTGAGGAGGTAATCAACCAGCGCCGTGAGCGTCGCCGCGAGGGCGATGACGACGGCCAGGTTGCGCAACAGCGGATGGCTGCGAATCTGGGTCCATCCTCCACCGAGGTCTGGCTCGTCCTCGGCGCGTCTGCGGTTGACGGGCGCGCCTCTCCCTACCGCCAACGCTCCCACGACAGGGATCACACCGACGAAACCAAGGACTGGAAGAAGGGTGCCATGTGGAAAGAGAGCGGCAACCCGCTCGGCACCCACGCCCCCGATCAGTCCACCGAACGTCGCCGCTCCCGTCACGCGTGTCATCAATAGCTTTGCCGAATGCGCATCGAAGCGTTCGTTGAGGAGCGACCAGAACGAAGAGATCGCAATTGCTCCAGAGTACGGTCGAGTGAAAGAAGAGGAGCACAGCCGCGGCCGATGGCCGCGAATCGAGGAGCACCCACTCAACCAGAAAGAGTGCCGCGTTCGACGCGAACAGCGCCGGAGCAACCCGAACGGGTCCAAGCCGCGAAAGGAGGCGCCCGGAAAACTGTGCCGCGACGATCGCGAGGGCGGCTGCGCCGGCCATGAAGTAGGGAAGGCTTTCAACCGGGAAAAGGGAGAGGAGCAATCCATCGCGAATCGCGTTCGCTCCTACCTGCTGTGCGATAAGCGCCGTTGCGGTCAGCGGCGCGATCACCTCGGGCTTTGGTCTGGTCACGGAACCTGACTGCCAATCTGTTCAAGCAACCGCGTCGCAATCACTCTCGCCTCGTCGTACTCGTAGCTGTCGATGTGACGCCGCAGTTGAGCCATGAGGTGCGCGGCGTCCGGCATGGCGATGCCGTCGAGCTCGGCGAGGGCGCTCGTCGCCGCCGAAAGATCGAAGTCACCAAGTGCCGTCTGCAGGCGCGTCAGAGCGGTCCAGGCTTCGGCTGGAACGGACAGTTGCCCGGTCTCGGTTGCGGCAGACGGAATTGCTCTCCGCAGAGTGTCGATCGAGCGGAACACCACTGTTGCGCGCGCTTCGAGGTCGCTGGCGAACGCAGCGAGGGTTTTCTCGCCGGCGCGACCTGCGCGTTCGAGTGCTTTGGCGGCGGCATGAAGCGCGTTGGCGCCGAGATTACCGGCTGCACCGGCGATGGCGTGGGCGTGTTTTGCGACGGCTTCGGAGTCGCCCGCAGCCAGCGCCGCACGCAGTGGATCAAACGAGGCACTTTTGCCGTCAGCGAATCTGATGAGCATCCGCCGGAGACTCTCGAACTCGAGACCGAGTCTTTCGAGCGATCCGGCGATGTCGATGCCCTCGAGAGTTGGGGTGTCGCCGTCTGTGCGCGGAAGCGGACCGGACGTTCCGTCCTGCGAAGATGGCAATCGCGCGGGCAACCAGCGTCGCAGCGTCTGCACGAGCGACTTCCGTTCGATCGGTTTCGTGACGTGATCGTCCATGCCGGCGGCAAGGCAGGCGTCGAGGTCTGCCTTCATCGCATTGGCGGTCATTGCGAGAATCGGTAATCTCCGCGGCATCGGGATGTTGCGTATGGCACGTGTCGCGGCGAGGCCGTCCATTTCCGGCATCTGCACGTCCATCAGAACGGCGGCATAGCGATCTGGCGCCGCTTTGACCATGTCGAGCGCCTCTCGGCCGTTATTGGCGATCTCGAGCTCGATCCCGAGCCGCGACAGCAGCTCCTGCGCCACCATCTGGTTGGCTTCGTTGTCTTCGGCCAGCAGCACGCGAGCGTCGAACTCGCGCTCGAGCGGCGTATCGAGGGCGCGGCGTGCCGCGTGCACCCGTGCGCCTTGCGCCTCGACGACCGCGTCGAGCAGCGACGACGCCGTGATGGGTTTGGGGAGGAACACGTTTACACCGAGCGCGGCGCAGCGCGTTTCTTCCTCCTTGCCAGCATATGCGCTGATGAGCACGATCGGCAGCCTGTGCGTCTCGTCTCGCGCGCGGATACGCTCGGCCGCGTCGAGGCCGTTCATGCCGGGCAGCATCCAGTCGAGGACGACGAGGCCGAACGGATCCTCGCCTCCTTTCCGGTTGCGGACTTCCAGCAGAGTGAGTCCCTCTTCGGCCGTCGCAACCGACGTCGTCGGAATCGACCAACCTCGCAGCAGCGTCTCCAGGAGCTCCCGGCTCGTCTCGGTGTCTTCGACGATCAGCGCCGGCCGCTCGGCGATTCCCGCCGGAACGCCGCGAGCCGGCGTCTCGGGCTGCGCCTCGACGCCGAGGCGTGCGGTGAAAACGAAAGTGGTGCCCTTGCCCGGCGTGCTCTCGACCGTCAGATCGCCGCCCATGAGGCGGGCCAGACGCCGGCTGATCACGAGGCCAAGCCCGGTGCCTCCGTATTTTCGCGTGGTTGAACTGTCCGCCTGAGCGAACGATTGGAAGAGTCTCGCCTGCTGGTCGGCGGAAATGCCGATGCCTGTGTCTCGCACGCTGATGCGCAGGAGCACCTCGCCCGGCCCTGACAAGTCCCCAGTCCGCTCCATAGGTTCGGCTTTGAGGAGGACTTCTCCTTTTTCAGTGAACTTGAACGCGTTGCTGACGAGGTTGGTCAGCACCTGGCGGACGCGGAGCGCATCGCCGCGAAGCCGGTCGGGGACGGTGGGCACGGCGTGAGTGATGAGCTCGACATGTTTCTGAACGACGACGGAGCGGAATGTTTCGGTGACCTCCTCGAGAACTTCCCGCAGGCTGAAAGGTGTGTGCTCGAGTTCGAGCTTGTCGGCTTCGATCTTCGAGAAGTCCAGAATGTCGTTGAGGATGCCCAGCAGGTTCCTGGCTGACGAGTGGGCCACAGTAATGAACTGGTGTGGCTTGGCGGGGAGGTCGGCTTCCAGCGCGAGGCCGGTCATGTTGAGAATCGCATTCATCGGAGTGCGAATCTCGTGGCTCATATTGGCGAGGAACATCGACTTGGTTTCCGTCGCCTCCTCGGCCTTGACCTTGGCGAGCTTCAGCGCCTTTTCTTGTTCCTTGCGCTCGGTGACGTCGCGGATCGACACGGCGACTTGCGCACCTTCGGAGCCGCGGGCTGGCAGAGGACTCAGTCCGATCTCAATCGGAAACTCCGAGCCATCTTTACGACGCCCGCGAAGCTCCCGGCCGGCCCCCATTTCACGGGCAGTGGGCGATCGATGAAACTGCTCCCGCAGCGCGGCATGAGTCGGACTCACGTCCCGCGGGACGAGCATTTCCACGGGCTGACCGATGAGCTCGTCGCGCGTATAGCCGAACAACGGTTCGCATCGCGCGCTGGCCAATCGAATCACGCCGTTCGCGTCGACCACCATCAAACCGTCCGGCGCGAGTTCGAGCACGCTGCGGAAAAATTGCTCGGTTTCACGAAGGCGCTCGCGCTGCGCGGTCAACTCGGTCTGCTGGGCAAGCAGGCGCAGGTTGCGCTGCAGCACCTCGAGGCTCATTGCCGCCAACGGCATCAGTTCGTCGAGGAGAGCTGTCTCCCGCGAATTGAATTGATGAAAGGTCGCCACCTCCACGACACCCAGCAACGCGCTCTTGAACAGCAGTGGCGACGCCACCACCTGCACCGGCGTCCCTGTTCCAACCGCGGACACGATGCGGAAGTAGTCCGTCGGGAGACTTGTTATCCTGACTTGTTTGCGGTCCTGGGCACATTGGCCAACCACTCCCTCACCGACGGCGAAGGTGGCGGCATCGGCGCCGGCATCCAGACCGAAGGCGGCAGTTCGTTGCAACCGGCCCGTTTCGTCATCGAGCACATAAAACGCCGCAACACCTCCACCGAGCAAAGGCACGAGGCTCGAAAGGAAGCGCTGACCGAACTCGGGCAGCGTGTCCGCTCCCTGGAGCTCTCCGATGACATTGGAGGCGCTGGATTTGACCCATCGCTGCTCGTCTATCGCCGCGGCACCCTGCTTGAGCACTTCGATGGATCTGGCAAGGCTGCCCGTTTCGTCCGTGGCGTTGGTAAACGGAACGGTCTCGGTGTAATCGCCGGCCGCGACGGTTTTGACCGAGCGTTCGAGCGCCTGAATCGGGTTGACGATGCGGCGGAACGTGAGGAAACCGAGTACGCCGGTCAGCAGGAGCGCCGCCGCGTCGGCGACGACTATATTCCAGCGGGATTGTTCAATCGCCTCGAGCGCGGCTCGAGCCGCGTTGTTTCCAAGGCCCCTGTTGTGTTCGATCCACTCGCTGGATATCTGGCTGAGCGTGACACCCGTGGCAGCAATGTTGGTCTTGAACGAGGCGAGCGCATCGTCCTTCCGCCCTTCCTCGGCCAGCGTCATCACGTGGCGGGCTTCGACGATGTACTGCCGGCTCAAATCCCTGAAATCGCCGAAGAGTCTGCGGTCGCGCCCATCGCTGATCAGGGAATCGCCGTACTGTTGAAGCAATTGCGTGAGGACTCGATCGTCTTCATCGAACGCCGCGCGCGCCTCGGCTCGCTGAGTTTGATCGGTGGCAAGCAGGAAGCTGCGCACGTTCACCCGGATTTCGGCGAAGCTTCGCGAAATGTTGCCGAGCACCGCAACTCCGGCGAGCTGCGACTCCGAGACGAACCGGCTGCGCTCCTCGATTGTTGCCAGCTGGATCCGGGCAAAGACGCCGAATCCGAGCAGCGCAATCAGAGGCACTGCCAGCAGCAGCAGCAGTCGCTTGCCAATCGTCATCGGTCGATTCCAAGTCTACCGGGATTCCGTGACACGGCCCATGGGATTGGCGGGCAGTGTTACTCTTCAGCGGTGCACACCGTTCTCCGCGTATTGGCGGCTTTCGGTGCCCTCGCCATTGCGTGCGTGATTGCGGGCCACGTCGATGTGGCCAAGATGGGTGGTGGTTTCAAGGGCGACGAAGCCACCTACGTCGGTCTGGCAGCGAGTGCCGGCCTGGATGGCGATCTCACCTACGGTCCTCGAGACTATCAACGATTTCGCGAGTGGTATGGAGGCGGGCCGCAAGGCATTTTTCTGAAGCGGGGCCAGGATAGCCAACTGTATTACGGAAAGGCCTTCCTGTATGGAGTGTTGGCCGCGCCGTTTGCCTTAGCCGGAGGGCCAGGCGGACTGCTGGTCTTCAATTTCGCGTGTTTCGCACTTCTCCTGAGCGCCGGGTATCGTTGGCTAAGTCCAGGATCGCGGCATGGGTCGGCGCTCGCATTCACTCTCGCTTTCATAGCTGCGTCGATTGCACCCTTGTATGCGTTCTGGCTCACGTCGGATGCGCTCAACTTCGCGCTGGTGTTCATCGCGTTCGCGATCGCGGTTGCGCCGCCCGGTGAGCCGCTTCGACCGCTGCGATGGCGGGCGCTCGGCTACGTCCTGCTCGCCGCGTCCGTCTTTTCCAAGCCGCTGAACCTGCCTCTCGCTTTGCCGCTCGCGATGGCCACTGCGGGAGGTGGCCTGGTGCCGACCACTCGAGCGCTTGCCGGCATTGGCGCTGCCGTCGCCGTCTTTTTCGCCATCAATGCCGGGATCACCGGAGAGCTGAACTACCAGGGCGGCGATCGCAAGACCTTCTACGGCACCTTCCCCTACGACGAAGGTGGGACGACATTCGACAGCGCCGGCATCAGCCTGGCAACCAACTCGCTGACACCTGCCGGTGCGGAAGGTCGAACCGCTTCGCTTACGGCAAACATCGGGTATTTCGTCTTCGGCCGCCATTTTGGTTTGCTTCCGTTTGGCTGGCCCTGGCTAGTCGTGGTCGGGTGGTGGGCGGTTAGCGAACGGCGAAAGATGTGGTGGCAGTGGGCGCTCCTGGCCGCGACCGCCGCGGTGGGGCTCGGAACGATCGTGTGGATGCCGTACACGTGGTCGGGTGGCGGCGGAGCGGTAGGGAACCGGTACTTCCTGAGCGTCGCGGCCGCGCTATTTTTCCTGGCTCCGCGGGTGCGGTCATTCGCCCCGGCTGCAGTCGCCGCGCTAGGCCTGCTGTTTGTGTGGACGTCACTCTCGAGCCCATTTACGATCGTCAAGCAGCCGTGGCGGGCGACGCGGGCGGCGATCTTTCAGGCGCTGCCGCTCGAATTGACGGGTGCATCAGACTTTCCAATCATCCTCGATCGGCAGCGAAGCCGCATTCCGCAAGGACGCGCGCCCACGCTGTTTGTTGCGCTGCTTGACGAGCGAAGCGGGATGGGCCAGCGTGGCTGGATTGCTGTGCGGCCTGGCGCGATATCGACCCTGCTGGTGCGCTCGCCGCAACCTCTGGACGGCGTGACCGTCGGCGTGAAGTCGCTAACGCCGTGCAAGGTTGAATTGACATCCAGCAAGGCCAATCACCCTGTCTCGCTCGGACACGGCGATCGACAGGATCTCAAAATGCAGCCCTCGCAGGTCTTTTCGCGCGATAGCTTCGTCTTCGTCCTCGACGTCGATTCGCGAAGTTGTGCGGATCCTATCGAAGTCGCCATGCAGGCGCACGCCCGAAAGCAAGGTACACCCTTGTCAACCGTGAATCGCTAGATCGACCTTGACACCTCCTACCGCGCCGAGTAAAAGCATTGAGACCACAAGGGTTATGACAGTCATGACAGTGAAGCTTCGCCTTTATACATTCATCGCGGGAATCTGCTTGTGTTGTGCGGCCGGCGTGGTCCTGGCACAGCAGGGGCCCGTCGCCGCCATGTTCGCCAGCGACCAGAAACGGGACGCGGCGCTCGCGTTGAGTTTCCACACGCTGGACGTGCAGCCGACGAAGACCGCAGCGTTTCCCTTGCGTGTGTATCTCAGCGCGGGCGACCTCGAGCGCGCGTTCGACCAATCAGAGTTTCGACCTGACGCGGCAATCGTGCCGACCAACACCGACCTGTTGATTGCGGCCTCGCAGCCGGGCACGCAACGCGTGCTCGTCGATCGGGTCCGCAAACAGCCCGAAACGTTACGCGGCCTGGAAGACCAGATTGCGGCGCGCCGGAAGCAGCCGCCCGCGGCGGCCGGCAAGGAATCGGGTCTGCTCCGGATCGGTATCGACATGCTCGTTGCGAGTCTGTCAGGCGCAGGAGCTTTCCCCAGAACGGTTTGCCTGGTTGCCAGCGACTACGCCAACGGCGGGGCGATTGACCATCGAGAGCTGTTTGCGCAGGACCGCGTCCGCAAGGGAATTGCCGCGTGTCTCACCGCGCTGGACGCAGCGGGCGCGCAATCCGTCGTTCTGCCGCTCCTCGGCGCCTCCAGTTCTGAGAAGCAGACAAACGACCCGCTTTACGAAGGTCAGCGCGTGCTACAGGAGTGCCGTCTGATCAACGCCGCAGCGGGAATCGCGCTCGGACTTCACGATTTCGTGCCCGGTCGGCGCAGCCTCAAGGAAATTGGGATCGTTCAGTGGGATCGGGAAGTCGTCGGAATGTTCACTCCTCCCGGCAGCCGTGGGTTCACGCCGAACGCCCAGAAGGCATATCGCGCGTACGCGGAGCAAGTCAATCAGGCCGTCCGCAAGGGACTGGCCGGTAACAAGACGACCGCGAACGACGTCGACGGCAGCTGCAGCGCCATCTTCAACGTGCAGTAGTTCGCAGCGCGTGACATGAGATTCACGCTCGTCTGGCTTCTCGCCGCTACGACAGCATTCGCGCAGGAGCTGCCGGCCGGTCAGGTCATCGACCGCGTCACGTGCGCAGCCGACCCGTCTCAAAGCTACGCGCTTTTCGTTCCCGCGAACTACACGCCATCGCGGCCATGGCCGGTCATCTTCGCGTTCGATCCCGGCGGCCGCGGGCGGGTCCCTGTTGAACGGTATCAGGCCGCTGCAGAGAGGTACGGTTACATCGTCGTGGGGTCCAACAACTCCCGCAATGGAGGGATGGAATTCCCCCGAGTCCTGGCAGCACTGACGAACGATGTCGCGGCGCGCCTTGCCCTGAACCCCAGGCGGGTCTATCTGGCCGGCATGTCCGGTGGCGCGCGAACGGCGCTGGGCGTGGCGCTGGCGTCGAAAGAGATTGCCGGCGTCATCGCGTCAAGTGCCGGATATCCGGACAGTAACATCCGAAAAACGCTCTCGTTTCCTCTCTTCGCAACGGCGGGAACGGAGGATTTCAATCATCTCGAAATGCGCAAGCTCGATCGCGCGCTGACCACGCCTCATCGCCTCGCCATCTTCGACGGCGGGCACGTGTGGCTGTCGAGTGAGCTTGCGCTGCAGGCCGTCGAGTGGATGCAGCTGCATGCAATGAAGGCGGAACTCGAGCCACGCGACGACGCCGAGATCGACAGGATGCTCGCGGCGCGCGTAGCCGCGGCCGGTACCGGGAGCGACAAGGACACGTTTCGTGCGCTGCAAGCGATCGCCGACGATTTTCAGGGGCTGAGAGACGTGTCCGCATTTGCCAGGCGGGCAGCCGAACTCGGCCGCGACAAAACCGTTCGCGCGGCGCTCGACGCGGAACGGGACCAGGATCGTCGAGAGGAAGCCGTGCTTCGTGAGATCGACGTTCTGGCTGCCCGTCTTCGGTCGAATGATCGGCCCGCGGCGCTCAACCAGCTTCGCCAGAAATGGATGGCGCTGTCAGAGGCGGCGAAGAACCCGGTTGACTCGACGGAGCGGCAACTCGCCCGGCGCGTGCTCGCAGCTTTGGCTGCCGACGGTACCACGGACGCGGACTACGCGAAGATCATCGCGGAGTACCGCCTGGGACGTCGTGGTGCTGAGTGATGCATCTTGCACACTAAATAAGGTATTGCCGTGTGCTTAAGTATTGCGTGTGCTAAAGATTATTAGCGGCTCCCGCTGATCTTTTCAAGAACCAAGGAGGGAACATGCGTCGCCTACCGTACGCTCTGGCATTTTTCGCATTGCTGGGTTTCAGCGCTCCTGCCGCTGCCGTACCGTTCACCTTCGTTACGGATCCCTTCGCAGGAAGCACGGCGCTCACCACTCCAGGACGGCAGGTCGTCGGGGGTGAGCCGTCCATCACGTTCGACATTGCCAACGATCTGTTCGTGTTCAACCCGTTGGCCTTCGACATAGGCAACACCATCAACTTCGCCAACGATCTGGTAGAGAACCTGCCGACCAGCGGCCTGAATGTCATCGTCCTGCAGACGGCACCCATTCCATTCAATGCGGGCCTGGCCGCCGATGCCATCGCGGCCCAGGTCATCTCTCCAGGCGCGGGATTCTTCATTTATTTCAACAGCGGACTCGACTTGCCGCGCCTGGTGTATTCGACCGATCTCAGCGACAACACCGCGGACCTCAAAATACTCGCGCGCATGGTGAATCTGACGGGTCAACCCGGACGCCAAGCCCTGCCCACCTTCGCGGCGGAGAACTTCGAGGTTCAGGTCATCCCAGAGCCCACCAGCGTTCTGCTGCTGGCGACAGGAATCGGCGCGGCCGGCCTGCGCGCGCGTCGGCGCGCGCGGCGCGTTCGACTGCATCGCAGTGAAGAGTCGATGTCGTGATGTCCTGCGGATAGACAGCAGACGATCAGGAAGTCCGGAGATCTTCCTGATCGTCCCCAGCGCGATTATGGATTGCGGTGCATGAGCCGCAGCGATACGGCGATTGCCACGTGACGTTTCCGTTCGAGATTGGCGCTCGTTCCGAACGCCGCGACATCGACGCCGAACCCTTCCGACAGGTTGATACCAACGCCGCCTGTCGGTTCCCACCGCTCCTTGATGTACCGCCCGCCGCCGCGAAGCTGGATCCGGTTGAACCGCTGCTCGTATCCGGCGCGGAAGCTCGTGCCGCTGTAACCATGGCCGTACTCGACGATGCCCGTCCACACGTCGGCGTTGTACGCGCCGTTGGCACGGATGTCCACCGGGAGCTCCACGCGTACGTCATCAGTTGGAGTCGTGGGAAGATCGACGAAGTCGCCGCCAGAGAAGAGGCTGTCGAGAGCGTAGGCGGTCCGCTCGACACCTGTCCAGTCCATGCGATTTGCAATCCCGTTGACACCCAAGCCCACCTCCCACCGATCGACAACTGCGGAGACCCCCGTGTCGATCGCAAAGCCGTTCCCTTCAGACGACGTGCGACGGAGGATCGAGACGGGAAGGCCCTGGCTGAGATTGACAGTCAGCAAACCGTTCGCGTTGGTGTCGAGTCTTGCTTCGGGCTCGAAATGTTCGTACCGGAAACCCCGGAGATAGTGGTAGTTCGCTCCGATGTACAAGCCGTCGAGTTCCCCTCCTCCCGCCCGGCTGATGCGCGCGCGGTACCCGCCGGTCACCGCCAGCGCGAACTGACTGAGCGTGTCGTTCGACATGTAATAGCTGGTGTTCGGTGTATAGACCGGCGTCGGACTCGCAAACACGGCTGCCAGCGCAGGGTCGATCTCGGCCGACGTCTGCATCGAGAAGTACGGGCCGGCGCCCGCGTAAATACCCTGGAACGACCCGTTGGTGTTCTGACTCAGCTTGAACGTGTGCCCCCAGCTCGGCGATGCCAGGCCTTCGGCTGACACGCTCGTCGCCGGCGAAAATCCCCGATAGTCGTTGAGATCACGGCTGAGCTCGCCATTCCGAAGGTCAGTGATGAAAAGAGAGGCAGTTGCCGTGTCGTCGCGCCCGATGATGAAGTGAATCGGGCTCGCGCTGTATTCGATCGCGCGGACGAGATCGAACTCGTCCTTGGTCGGATCAAGCTTCGGGAGATTGGGAATCACCTGGAGCAATCCGAACGGCAGCACTATCGCGCGGTACGGCCGCTGCTCGTCGATCATGTCGACCGCGACGTTACTAGTCGAGCCAACGCCACCAAGCCCAACCGCCCGGGCATCGAAGTTCCAGTTCTGCGCACGCGCCTGAGCTGGAAGAAAACTGGCCACTAACAGAAACACAGGGACGGCGTGCCGACGAATCGAGATACTCATTGGGGGAGCCTCCATTTGATGTTGTTAACGCTTCGGCTGACGTGAGCAGAAGCGCCGCGATGACGCGCACATGCGGGTAAACGACAGAGGCGGACTTTATGAACGCGCCGTTTATTGACTTTTCCCCCAACCGTCCGTACGCTCCCCCACGGGCTGCATGGACGCTCTGCGCCGCCCTCAGAGGGAGCAACAATGAGTGCACGCGCGGCGTTGATCGGTTCGCTGGCTTTGGTGTGGTCGCTGTCCGGGGCAGCCCAATCGGCCCAGAGAGTCCCCCGCAGTCCATCGAGGACCAGGTCCTCGGGTGGATCAAGGTCTACGACTACCAACCTGCCACGGCGCCAATCACGGTGGACGCGCGCGTGCTACTCGCCCGCGCAGCTCTCCATCGCGCGGCTCTTTGCCAACTGGATGCAGGCCAGCTATCTGCCGAAGGGCGCGCTGGGTGACGTCCTTCAGGTCCGCAATGCCAAGCTGAGCCCCTACAACCAGAACACGGCCGCGCAGCCTAACGCCTACGGGGCACTCGCCAAGCTCTACACCGAGCTGAAATACGACGCGAACAAGAAGATTGTGCCCCTGACGAGTGACAGCCTGACCTGGGGCATCGAAGCCAACGGCTTCTACGGGGACTGCCGCCGACGCCATCAGCACGCCGGAGCACTACTACTTCACGCTGCCGACATTCGCGCAGCAGGGACTACGGGACGGATCTCGACAAGGCGGCCGACGTCTCACGCCACCCGGTGCTGGGACAATTTCCCACGCGCTTCGTGCGGAACTCCAGGACCGGGAACAAAAGAGTCGTCGTGCTGACCAAGGACCATCGGCATCCGTTCGTGACGGTCACCAAGGGCGAGTACCTGCAAGCCATCGAGGCGACCATTGCGAGGATGTACGCCGCCGAGAAGCAGAAGATCGCCCGAGACAACAAGGGCAATCAGAAGAGCATCGACTACTTCATGGGGTACCTGAACACCAACCACGAGAAACGGGTGGCGGTTCTCAGCAAGCAACAAAGAAAAATACCGGAGCCGCCTGCAGGAGACGGCGGAGATCTTTACGGATGAACCTAACGTGATGCTCGAGAACTCTCCCGATGTGTTCGAAGGCAACGGCGGCACGGAGAAGCGGTTAACCGTCTACACGTTCGATCCCCGCATGATCGAACTCTGCAAGACCGACGCGCCTCAGTGGATCGTCATCTACTGGACGGCGCATTTGAACGACCCGGTCAGCCTGAGCCTGCACGAGGCGATGCTCAACAACGTCGACTTCCAGTACATCTACGACTACTTCTTCGATCCCGGCAAGGTGAAGGGGCAGCCGTACAAGCCCCTCCGATCCCCGTCTTTCACCGAGGCGCCGTCGCCGGCAAGCCATCCGAGTCGGCGGCGAAGAACACGGCGGATCCCGCGGTGGTTTTCTTCGAGGACTTTTCTTCATCGGCCGTAGGCAAGAAGCCCCTCAACTGGCGAAGCACTCTGGATAACACCGGCGCCTCCAGTGTCGTGACGGAGTTGAAGGGACTGGACGGTCACTGGGCGGCGATGGCCGGCATGCAGGTAACGCCTACGGGCCTGAAGACGCCCCTGCCGCGTGACTTCGAGGTGAGCTACGACGTGGTCGCCGCGCAGAACTACCGGTGGGGCGCCAAGGGCCTGACCTTCAAGCTGTCCAAAACGGCCGGGCCAGCGTCGTTCCTCAGCGTGAAGATCCGTCCCGGTTTCGACGGCCGGGAAGGCGAGGTCACCATCGAGGGCCAGTTCCCCGGTGCGCAGGGCTACATGAACGGGACGAAGTGGGTGGGAGCGCCGGGATTCTCGAACAACGCCGCGATCAACCGCGTCACCGTAACGCTCAAGAAGAAGGGCGATCTGCTGCAGGTGTTCATCGGCCAGACCAAAGTCGCCGAGTACGAGAAAGGCATTCCCGCCGGACTCCAGTTCGACGCCATGTCGTTCGATCTGACCGGCAACTCAGCGGATGAGCGGATGTTCATCGGCAACATCAGGATTGCGAACAACTGAACATGTACGTAGTGTCCGCCTTCAGGCGGACCTCGTGAAGTCCGGCTAAAGCCGGACACTACGTACGCTACGCGCAAACGAGGCGCCGTGGCGGCCAGCGCCGCCGCGGCCGCAAGCTTGTGCTTCGCCTGCCAAGGGGGTCCGATCGAGCGCCCCATGAGGGACAGGAGAGCATCGATATCCTGGCGGCCGAGCGCCTCCGCCGCGTCACGAAACACACGCTCGCGGTCGTACCAATGCACGGACCAGTTGCGCGCCTCCGCTGCAGCCGCGAGAGCCTCGCGATACATCACGGAATCGGCCATGGTCTGCGCGCGATTGTCGGCGATCCGCGCCTCGATTGTCGGTGGAAGCTCCGGGCAGGCGCGAATCGCGATGCGGGTAATCGGCACGGGCACTGCGACAGCCAGCGCGTCGAGAGCGCGACACGCGCCGCGCGACGCAGACGCGCGCACGCGCTCGACGAGCGCCACAGCTTCCGCCAGCGACAACGCGCGCGCTCCCGGGGTTTTAAGGTACCGGCCTACCGCCCACGATCCTTCGTGGTGATGCGGGTGCGTCGGCAGGCCGCGTTCGGTAAGTTCGATGTGCCGGCGATCGAGCAGTTCGCCGCCGCGCGAGACAGTGACAAGCACCGCCGAGTTACTGTTCTCGGCGACGCCGACGGTTGCCCCTGGTTGCGTTTTCCCTCTCGCCACGTTCCCCGCTCGTCCAGACAACCAACGATAGCCGATCCGCATGTTCGCAGCCACATGCGGACGGACGAGGGGGACGCTTGCGTGGACTATTCGACGAGCGGAATGTTTGCCGCCAGCTCGTAGCGGATAGCCGCGCGAATCTTGTTCTCGATCTGGATGTAGCGCACGGCCTTGGCTGCCGGAAGCGCGGCCATGACCTTCGGGGTAGCGGACTTCCTCAGCTGAAGCTCGGCGTCGTCGATGGCTATCGCCTCATCGAGGAGTTTCTTCGCCATGTCATTGGCCACCGGACCCTTGTTGTAGGCATCGGCATAGGCGGCGATCGTGGTAAGCAGCCGCTGATTGATCGCTTGAAGCTCTTTCTGATAGGCCTCGTAAACGGGCCAGAACGCCGCACCTTCGGCGTCGGTGAGCTGCAGGTTCTGGGCAACCACCAATTTTTTGTCCGCCTTGACCTTCTGGCGGAGGATCTCCATGTTTGTCGTCGCGGCGTTTTGTGCCAAGGCCGGCACCGGCAGCAACGCCGCGATCGTGAGCACCGTTATCAATCCGAGTCGAGTCACCATGTATCCTCCAACGCGCCGTGAGGGATTGCGGCGCTATAGCAGCCGTTCGCTGGGTTCCGACATGGGTGCACGAACGGTGCCTCACGCGAGCTGGTGTCAGGCATTCGCGGCAACCGCACGTGCGTCAAGGGTTTGCTCGCTCGCTGTTGCAGGCAGGGACCCGCCGGAATCGATTGCCACGTCCCAGAATGTTGGGAGTCTCTCAATCGGCGGTGAAAAAGCAAGGGAGGACCCTCCAATTTCGGTAGATTTTGCGCCTTGCGATGCCCAGAATGAAATGAAATCGGGCGGTTGAGGACGCGATTCAAATGGAGGGTCGGAGATGGCGTCGGCGACGGGATTTGTGAAGGGTGTTCACGGCGTGCGCTATCAGGTCAAAGACGTCGCGCGTGCGGTTGCGTTCTATACGACTCACCTGGAGTTCACGCTGGAACACCAGCAGCTCCCTGCGTTCGCGAGCGTCGCCCTTGGCGACGTGAAGATCCTGCTCAGCGGACCCCAGGCATCCGGATCCCGGCCGATGCCGAACGGACAGCAGCAGGAACCGGGTGGGTGGAACCGCGTGGTGCTTCGCGTCAGCGATCTTCCGCGCTGTATTGACAGCATGAAGGCGGCTGGACTCCATTTCCGCAATGAGATGGAATCTGGTCCAGGCGGGAGGCAGATACAGGTTGAGGATCCCGACGGTAATCCAATCGAGTTGTTCGAGCCCGCGCGTTAACCGCTGGCGGGCTCTTGCGACGGGGCTCGATTGCGTGATGAGATTGATCGACCATCGAGCAGGGCATGGAGGACGTCAGGGAGCGTGTGAGCGTTCGTCTTGAGCACGAATGCAGATGCGCCAGCGCTGTATGCCTGCCTGTCCAGATGGGCGTCGTTTCTCGCAGTGACAACCACGATGACAGCGGAGGGATGACGTTCGCGGATCAACTTCGTTGCCGAAATCCCGTCCAACCCGCGCAGGCCGATGTCGGTGACGATCACATCGGGCCGCAATCGCTCCGCCATGCATGATGAGCGACTCGCCATCGCTCACAATGCCTTTCATCTCGAAGTCCACTTTTAACAGCCGCACAAAGGCACGTGCAACTTCTGGACGATCTTCTGCCAGGAGAAGCGTCGGCTTGGGAGCTTCCCTGCGCTCAATCAGCGCATGCGCTCTCATTCAATGCTTTTTGGCTTTTGAGGTCATCTCGCGCCAGATGATCACTGCAGCAATGGCGACGGCAATGGACTGCATCACCAGGTAGCCACTAGGAGTTCCAAGAAAGGCGCGCATGATGTGGGCGGATAGCTGCGTGTGGGCGGTTCCCTACGTGCAGCGGCTGCACTTGCCATCCACGCAGCAGTCGGCTTTGCAGCAGCAATCTTCATCGCAGCCAGTCGGACAGCAACAGCCTTCCTTGCAGCAACAGCAACACGACTCGGCGGCCTGGGTTGCCGCCTTCTTGTCGACTGAAAACGGAAATACGGTCCGAAAGATTGAGAAGAAGGTCATTGATCGTCCCGAGTCGCACCATGGCGGCCCATCCACCACTCGCTACGAGGGTAGGGTGTGAAGTGGCTTGAGAGTCAAGCCCCCTGACCTTAAAGCTGACCTGAAGGTTCTAGACGAGGAATCAGACCGTCAGCCCTTCCGTTTGTCCATCCACCAGGCAAACGCCAGCAGCACAGCGAGAAAAATCAGAAGCGGAATTATGGGGATCGTCTGCATTGGGAGAATCTGGTGGCGTACGTAGTGTCCGGCTTTAGCCGGACGGGAGTGCGCGTAGTGATCTTCGCATCATCGTGCTCATCGCGCCATCGTGTTTGCCTTGCACGTTGTGCCTTGTGCCTTTCGCCTTTGCCTTCATGCCTTCACTGACCGCCTCCGCCCCAAGTCGTTGATACTATTAGACCGACATGGCGACCATTCTCCAGAGTGTCCCGGCCGGCCAGAAGGTCGGCATCGCGTTTTCGGGTGGGCTCGATACGAGCGCTGCTCTCCACTGGATGCGCGGCAAAGGGGCGATTCCATACGCGTATACGGCCAATCTCGGGCAGCCCGACGAGAAGGATTACGACGAAATTCCCCGTAAGGCGCTTCAGTACGGCGCCGAAAAAGCGCGGTTGATCGACTGCCGCCGCCAGCTTGTCAACGAGGGGTTTGCCGCCCTGCAATCAGGTGCGTTTCACATCACCACGGCCGGCGTTCCGTATTTCAATACCACGCCCATCGGGCGCGCGGTCACCGGCACGATGCTCGTCGTCGGCATGAAAGAAGACGACGTGCACATATGGGGCGACGGGAGCACGTTCAAAGGCAACGACATCGAGCGCTTCTACCGTTACGGATTACTGGCGAACCCCAGCCTTCGCATCTACAAACCGTGGCTCGATCAAGCCTTCATCGACGAGCTCGGCGGGCGCAAAGAGATGTCGGAGTACATGGAGCGCGCCGGCCTCTCATACAAGATGAGCGTCGAAAAAGCGTATTCGACCGACTCGAACATTCTGGGCGCCACACACGAGGCCAAAGATCTCGAGCATCTGAGCAGCGGCGTCAAGATTGTCGAGCCCATCATGGGCGTGCCGTTCTGGCGCGAAGACGTCGCCGTAAAACCCGAAGCGGTCACCGTCACATTCGACGAAGGCCGCCCCGTTGCTCTCAACGGCACTTCATATGACGACGCGGTCGAGCTGATGCTCGCGGCAAACAGCATCGGCGGCCGGCATGGCCTCGGTATGAGCGACCAGATCGAAAACCGCATCATCGAGGCGAAGAGCCGCGGTATCTACGAGGCGCCGGGGATGGCGCTCCTCTTCATCGCATACGAGCGGCTGGTTACCGGCATCCACAACGAGGACACGATCGAACAGTACCGTGACAGCGGCCGCCGGCTCGGCCGGCTGTTGTATCAGGGCCGCTGGTTCGATCCGCAGGCCATGATGCTGCGCGAGACCGCGCAGCGCTGGATTGCACGGGCCGTCACCGGCGAGGTCGCCGTAGAGCTGCGCCGCGGAAACGACTATTCGATTCTCGACACCACCAGTCCCAACCTGACCTACAAGCCGGAACGGCTGACGATGGAGAAAGGGGAGTCGTCGTTTTCTCCCCAGGATCGCATCGGGCAGCTCACTATGCGCAACCTCGACATCACCGACACTCGAGACAAGCTCCTGACGTACGTGAAGACGGGACTGCTCGCGCCTTCTCTCGGCGCCGAGATGCCGAAGCTCTCCGGTGGAACTGACCAGGACGACAAGTAACCATCACATGCCGACGAATCCTCTCACTGCACCATGGACAGGTCCCTATGGCGGCGTTCCACCGTGGGATCAGATGACGCCTCAACAGTTCCCGGAGGCGCTCGAAGCCGCTGTGGAAGAAGAACGCCGCGAAATCGACGCGATCGTCCGGACCAGTGACACACCGACATTCGAGAACACCCTCGCTGCGCTCGATCGTGCCGGCCGCATGCTCGATCGCGTGACCCGAATGTTCGGCGTGGCCAGGGAAAACGTGACCAACCGCGAGTATCAGGCGCTCGAGCGAGAGTGGCAGCCGAAGCTGGCCGCCGCGGCCGACGAGATCCTGTTCAACAAGGCGCTGTTCGAGCGCATCGATGCGGTGTATCGCAATCTGGATGCATCGAATCTCGACGCCGAACAGAAACGCCTCGTCACGCGTACGCAGGAATATTTCGTGCGGCGGGGCGCCCGGTTGAACGACGCGGAGAAGCGCCGGCTGTCCGAGATCAATCAGGAGCTTGCGGCCCGGTTCGCTGACTTTCGCGCGAAGGTGCTGGCCGACGAAAACACCTGGACGGTGCTGGAGCGCGATGCGGATCTCGCGGGCCTTCCCGAATCCGCCATCGCCACGGCCGAGGCAGGTGCGGCCGAGCGCGGCCTGACAGGCAAATGGGCGATCGTCAACACGCGATCGAGCGTCGATCCGTTCCTCACGTTTTCCACCCGCCGTGATCTTCGCGAGACCGTCTGGAGGAAGTTCAAGAGCCGTGGAGACAACGGCGACGCCAACGACACGAAAGCGACCGTCACGTCGATCGTGAATCTGCGTGCGGAGCGGGCACGGCTGCTGGGCTTCGAGAGCCACGCCCATTGGCGCATGTCCGACACCATGGCCGCGGAACCGGCCAGGGCGCAGGCATTTCTGCAGAAAGTGTGGCCGGCGGTCGTGGCGCACGTCAGACGCGAAGTCGCGGATATGCAGGCGATTGCGGACCGCGAGAATCCGGGAACGCGGATCGAGCCCTGGGACTACCTGTATTACGCGGAGAAGGTTCGCAAGGCCAAGTACGATCTCGACGAGGCCGAGATCAAGCCGTACTTCGAGCTCAACAATATGGTGGAGGCGGCGTTATGGTCGGCGGGCCGCCGTTTCGATCTCGCGTTCAAGGACATCACCGGAACGGTTCCAATATTCCACCCTGAAGTACGTGTATGGGAAGTGCTGGATGCGAGCACCGGCCGGCATCGCGCGCTGTTCTACCTTGACAACTTTGCCCGTGCGGGCAAGCGGTCGGGCGCGTGGGCGACCAGCTATCGATCGCAGAACGCGCTGGACACGCCGGTGACGTCGATTACGTCGAACAACAACAACTTCGTCAAAGCCGCGCCTGGCGAGCCGGTGTTGATTTCAGTGACCGACGCGCAGACACTCTTCCACGAATTCGGCCACGCGCTCCACAGCATGCTGCAGGATGTCCGGTATCGCGGTCTGACAGTCACGCCGCGAGATTACGTGGAACTGCCGTCGCAGTTGAACGAGCGATGGCTGCTCAACCGGGAGGTGCTCGACCGGTTCGCGCGCCACTACAAGACGGGGGCGCCGATGCCGCAGTCACTCGTGGACAAGATCGAGCAGTCGGCAAAGTTCAATCAGGGCTACACGACGGTCGAGTACCTTTCGGCGGCGATTGTGGACCTCGATCTTCATACCCGTCCCGAGGGCGTGAGCGACATAGCCGCCTTCGAGAAGGAAGCGCTCGACCGCATCGGCGGCATGCCTCGCGAAGTCGCCCTGCGGCATCGGCTGCCGCACTTCGATCATCTATTCGGCAACGACTCGTATTCGGCTGGCTACTACAGCTATCTCTGGTCGGATGTCATGGCCGCCGACGCGTGGCAGGCGTTCCTCGAGGCAGGGAGCCCGTGGGATGCCGCCGCGAACGAGCGGCTGCGCACACATATCCTGTCCGATGGCAACTCCATCGACCGCGCGGAGGCGTATCGCCGCTTCCGCGGCCGCGATCCGGAGGTGCAGGCGCTGCTCGACGACCGTGGCTTCAGCGCTGTGGTAGAGAAGTGAAGAAAAAGGGTCAGCCGTCGACGAGCTGAAAGCCTGCCGATGCGAAATCCGCGTCGAAGGCGAAGGCCGTCGTCACCCGGCGCCGCCGCATCACGAGAAAACTGATGTGATCGACGAGGCTGACCTGCCGCTTCTTCGAGCGTTCCAGTTCGCGGATTCCGGAAGAGTGGAGGTCATCATCTACCCAATCGATGACAAACGCGGCCGAGTCCTTCGCGAGCCTGCTCGCGGCGGCGACGCCGAGACGGGACTGGAGCAGGGCGATCGACTCGAGAAGCACGTAATTGTGCGTGAGCAACTCGTCCCCGGTCTCCAGGATCGCCTCCAGCCGGCGAACCGCAGCGCGGTGGTTGGCATCCGCGATATCAGCCCACGCATAGATCGCTGAAGTATCGACGAAGATCATTTGTCGAATGTCTCGGACAGTGCCTCGTCGTGTCTCTCCGAGACTGGCGAGAGCCGCGGTTGCTTCGATCGACCTGCGCGGACCGACAAGAAGTGACCGATCACTCGCCGCCGGTTCGGCGCCTGCGGTCCGTCGAGGCCCCTCGCAACCATTTCGCGGACAACTGAGGAAACAGATCGCTCCTGGCGGAAGGCCTGTTCCCGAAGTTTTCGATATGTCTCTTCATCGAGCTGAATGAGAGTACGGCGCATGTGTACATGATATCATGTGCGCTAACGGAGCGAGGTGATTCGCGCGTCGCGGCCGCCCTCCGGAAGTGCTCGACGACCGTGGCTTTACCGCCGCTACCAATTGATGCCCGCCTGGGCGAGGTCCGGGAAGCGCTTGCGCGAAAACGGGCCGTAGTAATTTCGGCCTTTCCCGGCGCCGGCAAAACCACGCGCATTCCGCCGTCGCTGACCGATGCCGGTCCGGTGATCCTGCTGCAGCCCCGCCGGGTCGCCGTCCGCGCGGTTGCGAGGCGGATAGCCGAGGAACGCGGGTGGGCAATCGGCGGGGAAGTGGGGTGGCAGGTCCGGTTCGAGAAGCGCTTTCGCCGCGATACGCGGCTTCTCGTCGTGACCGAAGGCATTTTGACGGCCCGCCTTCAACACGATCCTCTCCTCTCGGAATTCAGCACGAGTCATTCTCGACGAGTTTCACGAGCGAAGCATCCATGCGGATCTTGGTTTGGCGCTTGCGCGCCAGGCCTGGCGGGCGCGTGACGACCTGCGGATTGTCGTCATGTCGGCGACGATGGACATCGCGCGTGTCGCGGATTTTCTCGATGACGCTCCCGTGATTGAGGTCCCGGGAGCTCTGCATCCATTGGCAGTCGAATACGCGGAAGGCCAGTCAGTGCCGGACGCCGCGCGCGACGTCCTGTCGAAGACGAGCGGCCAGATCCTCTGTTTTCTTCCCGGCTCGCGCGAGATCGAACAGGCGCGCGCGGAGCTGGCCGCGATGCGCTCGAGCGGCATGCTGCCGCAGAAGGTTGACATCGTGCCGCTCCACGGTTCGCTCGAGGCCGGCGAACAGGATGACGCGGTATCTGTCACGACTGCCCGCCGGATTATCCTCTCCACCAACATCGCGGAAACATCGCTGACGGTTCCCGGCGTCACCGCGGTGATCGATACCGGACGCGTCAAGGTCGCGCGATACGACACAGAACGCGGCATCGACAGCCTCACGCTCGAGCGCGTTACACAGGACTCTGCCGAGCAGCGCGCCGGCCGCGCCGCGCGGCTTGCGCCGGGTCTGGTCCGGCGGCTCTGGGATCAGCGCGATCGCCTACGACCACACCGCGATGCCGATATTGCCCGCATCGATCTCGCCGGCCCTTTGCTGGACGTTCTCGCCTGGGGCGGCGTACCGAATTCGTTCGAATGGTTCGAGGCGCCTTCGGCAGACCGCCTGGAGGCGGCGATTCGCGTCCTGCGCCGGCTCGGCGCGATCGATCGTGAAACCCGCATCACGTCTGCCGGCCGGCGGCTGCAGCGCGTACCCGTGCATCCGCGGATCGCCGCAATTCTGCTCGATGGCCGCGGCGCGCCGGAGGTTTCGGCGCTCTGCGCGCGGTTATCCGACGGCTCGCGGGTTGCCGCTCAGGCCGATCCGCGACAGCGTCAACTCGCGGCTCAACTTCAGCGTATCGCTGGAGAAGTTCTCGAAGGCGCCGCTGCAGCTCACGTCTCAGATGCAGAGTTGCGTCACGCCCTCTTTGCGGGATACGCCGATCGTCTGGCAAGGCGCCGGGCTGGATCACAGGACAGATTTCTGCTCGCGACCGGTCACGGCGCTACCCTTGCTCGCGAATCACATGATGTATCGGCCGAATTCATCGTTGCGCTCGATGTCGTGGCCGCGGAGCGCGAAGGAATCGGTGAATCACGCATCCGCGCGGCCAGCGCCGTGGACCGCGAGTGGATCCAGCCGACCGACGCCGGCGTCGAGCACTGGTTCGACACCGCGAGCGGCCGCGTGCGAGCGGCGCGCGTAGAGAAGTACGACGCCATTGTTCTGAACGAGACGCCGGTGGCTGTCGATCCTGAACAGGCGGCGGTCTTGCTGCGTGATGCGTGGCTTGCCCGCGATAGGGACGCCGGTACGGCGCGCCTTCTTCTTCGCGCGCGCTTTGCGGCTGTCGAAATCGATCTCGTCGCGCTGGCCGGGCAGGCCGCCGTGGCCGCGCGCAACGTCGACGACATTACCGCCGGCGCTCTCGAAGCGCTGCTGCCGTTTGCGGTGAAGCGCGCACTCGACGATCGCGCGCCCGAGTCCGTCGCCGTGCCCAGCGGCCGCCGCGCTGCAGTTGAATACGCGGAAGACGGATCTGTATCCGCAAAGGTCAAGCTGCAGGAGCTGTTCGGACTCGCTGAATCGCCGTTGCTCGGAGCAGGGCGAGTGCCGCTGACGTTTCATCTCCTTGCTCCGAACGGCCGCCCGGTGCAGACGACCCGCGACTTGCGCAGCTTCTGGGAGAGGACCTATCCCGAGGTCCGCAAAGAGCTGAGAGCGCGGTATCCCAGGCATCCGTGGCCCGAAGATCCGTGGACGGCGCCGCCGACGCACAGGACTGTGAGGCGGCCGTAAGCCGTTCGATTCCATTTTGCCCGGTGACGGCTCTTGCTGTATTGTCTCGTCGCATCCCAAAAGATAAGGAGCCCGGCAAATGAGACGTCTGCACGCAGCAATGGCGCTGACTGTTGCGCTGTCGTTCGGCCAAACAGCGACGGTCGTGTACACGCAGCAGGGGAACACGCCTCCGCGTCAATGGTGGGTCAACAAAGACAAGCCGGGTCAGTTCGGGAAGAACAAGCCGCACATCAAGCTGATCGATCTCAAGGCTCGCCACAAGGGTCAAGCGGGCTGGAGCGAGGTTGTCGTCGAGGACGAGAACTATCACGCGACCTACAACCAGGGTGCTCCGGGCGCGAAAATCACCCCGAGAATGCGGCCCGACACGCGCGAGTTCTTCGTCGTCGTCGAAGGTGAGATGCGATTCACGCTCGAGGGGCAGCCGGAGCCCATCGTCGGCAAGCGCGGCTCCGTAATCAACATCCCCAAGAAGACGATGTATTCCGCCGAAGTGATTGGATCGGCTCCGGCGCTGTGGGTGGACGCCAATCAGGCGAACTTCAAAACGCTCGTGCCCGTGGCCGAGCAACGCCCTGCGCAGGCACCAGGCCACACGCTCATGAAGATTGGTACCACGTTCGGCCCGGGGGTGTACACCGGCAATAACAAGCCGCACTTCAATCTGTGGGACGCCGAGAAGGATCCGAAGTTCGCCGGCCAGAACGTCGTCCAGGACGATCACATGTGGGCGCAGGCGATCTGGGGATACGAAAAAAATCTGCCTGCCTACAATCCCGACGACAAGGGGCACTTCCACGTAGGCACGGCCGAGTGGTGGGTCATCATGAAAGGGCAGATCCGGCACAACATCGAGACGATCGGCGATTTCACGTCGAATGAGGGCGACGTCGTCTACGCCCCGCCGTCAACGTGGCACGCCACGCGATTTGCAGGGCCTGGCCCGTCGTGCCGCCTGGCGATCAGCGGCTATCAATTTACGTCGCTGCTGGAACAAGCGCAGCAATAAGAATTGGGAGATTGGTAGATGGGAAGACTGGTCAGATTGAAATTCAGGACCGTAATCCTCCAATCTGCCAATCCACCAATGCGTGTATCAGTTCACCCTTCTATCTGCGTAGCACTCAGACAATACCCGTCCCCATGCACCGTCCGGATGAACTCCGGATGGTGCGGGTCGGGTTCGATTTTTTTCCTGAGCCTCACGATGGCGTGATCGACCGATCGCGTCGTCACGTTCGTGTCCATGTATCCCCACACTTCCTTCAGAAGCTCTTCGCGGTGGACGACCTTTTCGCGCCGCTCCGCCAGGTAGCGGAGCAGCTCGAATTCGCGGTGCGTTAGGTGGACGGGCGCCTGCTCGCAGCTGGCGCGCTGCGAGCGGAAGTCGATCACGAGCTTGCCGATGAGAAGGCGCTCCAATGCAGGGTGCGAGCGGCGCAGCACGGCATGGATTCGCGCCAGCAGCTCCTGGAGATCGAACGGCTTGGTGATGTAGTCGTCGGCGCCGCCTTTCAGTCCCTTCAGCTTGTCCGCTTTCTGTCCGCGTGCCGAGAGAATGATGATGGGGACCTTGCCGGACTGCCGTAACACGGGGCAGAGGTCGAGGCCGTCGAAGTCCGGCAGGGTCAGATCGAGAACGACCAGATCTGGAGCAGACGTACGGACGTAGTTGATCGCGGACTTGCCGTCCGCCACGGCTTCGACGCGATACCCTTCGAACATCAGGTTGTCCCGCAGGACACGCCTGAGAGTTGGATCGTCTTCGACTACGAGGATGCGCTCGGACACGTTCAGTCTCCCGCCATGGGTAAATATACCTTTGCTGTCGTTCCCGTGCCTCTTTCGCTCTCGAGCACCAGCGATCCTTTGTGATCGGCGACGATGCGGCTGACGATGGCCAGACCGAGACCACTGCCATCAGCCTTGGCGAGGCGGCCGCGGGCGAACTTACGGCGCACGAGTAACAGCTCGTCCGCGGAAATTCCCGTGCCCCGATCTTGAATTTCGACCACCACCTGCTGGCCTTCACGCCGCGCCGATATCCGCAGCGACCGTTCTTCCGGGGAATAGCGGATAGCGTTGTCGACGAGGTTGTCGAGCGCCAACATCATCGCCGTGCGATCGGCCCGGACCAGCGGCAGGTCGTCCGGGATGTCCACGTCGACCTTGAATTCCTGCTCCCCAAGCGGATGGCGAAAATTCTGCAGCACATCGTCGACCAGCTCGGATGCTGCGACCGGCTCGAACGAATATACGTCGGTGACGTCCGTCACGCGCGCGTAGGCGAGCAGATTATCGACGAGCCGGGTCAACCGCTTCGCCTCCTGCAGGAGCAGACCGGCGTATTCTCGTACTGTCTCGCCGCCGATGGGCCGGCGGGCGAGGGTGTCGGCCATCGCGCGGATGGCCGCCAGCGGCGTCTTGAGCTCGTGGGTCACAGACGACACGAAGTCCGATCGCATCGCCGTCAGCCTGACGCCAGCGCGAACGGCGCGGATGGCGAGAACCAGCCCAATCGCGAGTGTCAGGGCGGCCGCCGCAGCGGCCAGCAATGCTTCGTCGGCACCCTGCGCTGCCCCGACAAGAGCGGAATCGGGCGACTGACTGGCGCGGATGGTCCATGTGCGGACGGCGGGATTCGATCCCAGCGCGACCATGCTTACCGATGGGTCGAGGAACAGCAGCGGGAACTCGCGCACCATGGTCGGGCTGCCCGCATCATCGTTCCCCCAGACGCGTTGACCTGCGTCGTCCACGACTGCGATGTTGAGGCTCCCGTTTCGTGTCGCGAGCGGCTCCACCTGACTCATGAGGTCGGAAAAGTAGGATTCCCGGACCCAGCCAAGGTTTACTGTGAATCCGATGACCGAATCCAGGCGCTCCTGCAGTGAGTCCGCGTAGACAAGCCGGGCGACGATCTGGTACGGCTGACCGCCGAGATTCATGTCGAAGGTCGCGTAACGGAATCGGCTGGCGCTGAATTCCGCGACTTTCCGCCTTAGCGCGTCAGCCTCGGGCGGATTGACGACGAGCGTGACGGGGTAACGGTGACGCTCGGTGGACGGCGGCAGCCACGCCGGAAACCGGCTGGACCGGTTGAAGAACACGACCGTGTCCGGGCTGCTGTCCTGCCAGCTGAAGAATGATTCCGGATAAGGATACCGGGCGAACGCGGTCGCGACCTGATCGCTCGTGTCGGTGAGCGACTCGAGCGACAGCTCGCCCCAGTCGCGATTCGCCAGCACGCGCGAATGTGCGCCGCGCATGTCGCGGGTGACGGCGGTCACCAGGAGATCGGCGCTCTGTTCCGTGTCGCGCGCGATGAGCAGCTCGGAGCTTCGTTGCCACTCCCGCGTTGCGCGATAGCCGAAGCCGAGCAGGGTCGCGATGCCGAGACAGACGGCCACGGCCAACAGAGCGGTGAGCCATCCGCCCCATGCGATGACGCTTTCGACCTTCATTTATCAGTCGCGGGGGCGCATCGTCGGCTCCGCTCGCGGCTCATCGTGAGAGCTCGCGCTGACGGTAATAGCGCGCCGCGCCCCGATGCAGGGGAATGGGTGTGGCGGGGGCCCGATCCAGATTCGGCGGCGTGTTCGCCGGCAGGGTGGCGAAATAGGACTCGAGCAGGCGGTAGACGAGGTTTTCGTCAAGATCTGCCCGGCACACCATGATCGTGTCCACGCCGATCGTGTGCACTGGGTTCGGCTGGTTTGGATAGGTCCCAGACGGAATCAGCGTCCGCTTCAAATACGGATACTGCGTCCGCATGCCTTCTACGACCGGGCCGTCCACATCCAGGAGGCGGGCGCCTGCGTTTAGTGCGGTAGTGACCGGCTGGCCGACCAGGTTGTACATCACAAACGCTGCGTCGATGTCTCCGCGCATGAGTCGTTTCAGCATTTCGGCGTTCGGGATCCTCTCCGTCCGGACGCTTTCCGGGGGAATCCCGTGCGCCTGAAGCATCCGCTCGGTGATGAGCGCCGTCGAGCTGCCCGGCGCGCCGAGCGAAATGTGGAGGCCTTTCAAGTCCCGCAGCGACTCAGCCCGCACGTGCGGCGCGAGCAGCAGGTGCACCGTGTTCAGATCGATCACCGCCAGGCCGCGAAGCTGATCGAACGGCTGCGGCGTCTCCTCGAGCTGGCCCGCATAGGCCAGATAGGCGACATCAGCGACCGGAATGCCGATGTCCGTCTTCCCATTCCTCAAATCGATGAGGCTCGTGATGGATGAACCGCCTTCGGCAACGACTTCGACGGCGATTTCGGGGTGATGTTTCAGCGCAGGCGCCAGTTCGTTCGCGGCGGTCTTTGCCAGACGAAGCCGGTGCGGCGATTCGGTAGTGCTCGCGGCGCCGCCGCAGGCGCTTGCGGCGACACACACCGCCGCCAACATCCTTCGCATGTGTGGCAACTTACTTCAGAATTTTCCGTAAATCCACACCCTTGGCAGTCAGCAGCGGCGCCCACAGATCCCCGACCTGGGCGAGGCGGCCCGGCAACGTCTGGATCGTAAAGTCGCGAGGATCGACGCCATCGTCGACTTCCTTCCAGGTCAGAGGCGTTGAAGCGCCGGCAAAATCATTGGCCCGCGCGCTGTAGGCGCAGGCGAGGGATTTGCCTTCGATGTTCTGGAGATAGTCGAGATACACCTTGGTCCCGCGGGCGCGTACCGCGCGGGTCACCGTGCCAATCTTCGGATGTTTTTCGGCGACCATCGTCGCGACTATTTCGCTGAAGATCTGGCCTGCCTCGTACGGCGTGCCTTCCTGAAGCGGGATGTAGATGTGAATTCCGCGCGAGCCCGATGTCTTCGGGAAGCCGGGTACCTTCAGCTTCTCGAGCTCGTCGCGCACCCACCGCGCGACGTCGAGCACCGATTCCAGCTTCACGCCCGGCATGGGATCCAGATCGATCGCGCAGTGATCGGCCGAGTGAGGGGACTGCGTTCGAGAAAACCACGGGTCCTGGGAGATGGAGGCGAGCTGCGTCATGTACAGCAGAGTGATGAGGTTCCCCCCGATAAGGCGGCTGGCGACGCTGTCGCCAGGGACTTTGGCCATCTTTACGCCTGCGGGAACTTTGTCGGGAGCCTTGTGCTGGAAGAACGGCTCGCCCTCGATGCCGTTCGGATAGCGCTTCATGATGAGAGGGCGGTCGTTCACCACTGGAAGAATGTACGGCGAGACGCGCACGTAATACCGCATCAGCTCGCCCTTGGTGATTTTCAGCTTCGGCCAGAAAACTTTCCGGAGGTTCGTCACCTCGAGCGTCTTCCCATCGGCGAATCGAAGCGTCCCCGCATTCGCTCCCGACTCGATTGCGTTCAACTGATCGGTGAGGGGTTGAAGGTCGGCGGTTGACGCATTTGAGGTACCACGACTTCTATTAGCGCTCGCGGGGCCCCACCCCCGCTCGCTCTCGCTCGGCGGCTTCGCGCCTCGCTCGGGCCGCAGGCGCTTCGCACCTGACGCACCTGTCGCACCCACGCGCACCCTTCTTCTCACGTTTTACCGTTTCGGGCTTCACATCGTCCCTCATGCCGAGATAAATGGGGTGCCTCAGAGAGCCGTCATTGGTCCATTCAGTGAACTTCAATTGCGCGACGAGAGAGGGCTTGGTCCAGTGCGGCCGCTCGTTTGTACGCGGTCGCGTGCTAAACGCTGGCGCCTGAATCTCGAGCGGCTTCAGCAAACGGATGACGCGCTCGAGCTCTTTCTGGTTGAACCCGCTGCCCGTGTGGCCGGCGTATTTGAGAGCTCCGTTCTCGTAATACCCCAGCAGCAGCGCACCGAAGGCGCGTCCCGTGGTGCGCGAGTCGGTCCAGCCCCCGACGACGAACTCCTGCTCCTGGACGATCTTGAGCTTTCGCCAGTCACGCGTGCGCTTGCCGGTGTGGTACACGGAGTTCGCGTCTTTGGCGATCAGCCCTTCCCAACCGCGGTCGAGCGCCTGCTGATATAGCTTGCGGCCATCGTTCGCCACGACGTCGCTGATCCTGAGGATCGGCGAGCCTGGACTCTTGAACAGCCGCGCAAGTCGCGCCCTTCGCTCGGTGAGCTTCAGCGGCCGCAGATCTTCGCCGCCCTCGCGAAGAAGATCGAATGCGATGAAGGCGACGCGGCCGGCAGCAGACTGGCTGTTCGATTCGGTGAGGTGGATGCGGTTCTGCAGCCGCTGAAATCCGGCGGGCTGGCCATCTTCGTCGAGCGCGACGATCTCGCCATCGACGATGACCGGGCCTTTCAGTTTTTTCGCGAAACGGCTGAGCGCCGCGACGAGGTCGGGAAACTGTCCTGTTTTTTCGTTGCCCAGACGCGACCAGATACTCACGGCGGGCCGGCGCCCGGGGGCGACTTCGACGAGCGCACGGATGCCGTCGTACTTCGGCTCGTAAACCAGCGCCGACGATTGCAGCGGAGCATCTTCGAGCGTAGCGAGCATCGGCCGGATTGCGGCGATGTTGCCCCGCCATTGGGCTTTTGCCATCCGATCAATAGCTATAGCGATCGTTGAACCAGGGTTCGGCGGTGTTCGAGTACCCTCGCTCTTCCCAGAACCCCTTCTTGTCTTCGGCGAGGAACTCGATCTTGCGTATCCACTTCGCGCCCTTCCAGGCGTACAGCTTCGGTGTGATCATGCGCACCGGGCCGCCGTGTTCGGGTGGCAGCGGCTTGCCCTCCCACGTGTGGACGAGAAGTACATCCTCCTCGATGGCACGTGCCAGCGGCACGTTCACGGTGTAAGGAATGTAGCTGCCGGGCATGAAGTCGTAGCCCGTACAAAGGACGTGCTGCGCCTCTTCCTTCGGGACGACGAGCTCCGCCAGCGTGCGGAATCTCACGCCTTTCCAATGGTTGTCCAGCCGGCTCCAGGTCGTGACGCAGTGAAAGTCGCTGACGTCTTCTGCCTGCGGCAGCGCCAGGAACTGATCCCAGTTCAGCGTCACCGGGTTTTCGACCAGGCCGCCGATGTCCAGTTTCCACTTGTCGATCGAAACGTCGGGTTGATCGCCGAGATCGAGCACCGGCCAGTTCTTGACGAGATGTTGGCCGACCGGCACCACCGGCATGCCGTGGCGATTCGCCGAGCCCGAGCCCTCTGGCCGTGCGCCCTGGAAGTGCACGTTCACCGTTTCCGGCCGCATCCTGCGCTGCCGGTCGATATAGCGCCTGCGGCGTTCGACGATTTCGGATTTGGACTCTTCGGACACGTTGACCTATCGCTTGACGGCAGAGAGCTGCTCGAGCGTCAGCAACAGCGCGTGATAGCCAAGACGGCCGTGGCCCTGCGACTTGAGAGCCACGTAGAACTGGCGCACCAGCCCGAGGCCGGGCATCGCGATGCCCATGCGCTTGCACTCGTCCAGCGCGATGCCGAGATCCTTCTCGAAGTGCTCGACGAAAAAGCCCGGATCGAAATTGCGCTTCACCATCTTCGGCGCCAGATTGTCGAGAATCCAGCATTGCGCGGCGCCTTTGGTGATTGAGCCGAGCATCGTGTCGAGATCGAGCCCTGCCTTGTAGCCGTAGAGCAGGCTTTCGCACACGCCGATGATGGTACCGGCCAGCACGATCTGGTTGCACATCTTGGTGTGCTGCCCGTTGCCGGCCGCGCCCTGATAGCCGATGTTCTTGCCCATCGCCTCGAAAAGCGGCATTACTTTGTCCACGGCGTCTTTGTCGCCGCCGACCATGATCGACAGCGTCGCGTTTCGCGCGCCGACATCTCCGCCAGAGACCGGCGCATCGATGGCCGATATCCCTTTTGCCTTGGCAGCCTCGTAAATTTCCCTCGTCAGGCTGGGCTCGGTCGTCGTCATGTCCACGGTGATCGTCCCGGGCTTCGCTTTATCGAGAATGCTGCCGGGCGTCTGATACACCTCCCGCACGTCGCTCGGCAGGCCGACGATCGTGAACACGATGTCCGATCGCTCGGCGACGGCGCCCGGGCTGTCGGCCCACACGGCGCCTTTGTCCAGCAAGCTCTGGGCCTTCGATTTCGTGCGGCTGTAAATCGTCGCGGGGTAGCCCTTTGCAATCAGGTGTCCGCACATCGACAGTCCCATGACGCCCGTACCAATCCACCCAATACGTGGTTTATCCATTTTTCTCCTCAACCTATCAGCAACCGGCTATCGGCTACTGGCTACTGGCTAGAGATCCACCGACCAGGGCCACACTTCTCCGCAGGCACGGCAGTGACACCATCGCACGACGCGGCTGCTCGCCAGACCCTTGACGTCCTGCATCTTTCCGCAGCTCGGGCACGCAATCGGATGCGGCAGGTCGCTCGTGCGACGGCCGCCGCGCGGTACCGTACGCCGGTCGTCATGTTTCGGATCGCGCCGATCTTTGGAATCCTCAGCCATACCTGCGATGACATATTATTCCGGCGGCGATTCGAATGGAACCGTTCGAACAGGAAGTTGTGTCGGATCTCGACGACCAGACCGACGATCGCAGCCAGTCGCGATCTCGGATTCCGTTGCACGTACGTGTGCTGCTCGGTCTCGTCGCCGGAGCGGTTGCGGGCAGCACGGCGCGTGCCGTGTTCGGCCCCGACGCGCCCGTCACATCGTGGATCGTCGCCAACATCGCCGAGCCACTCGGGCAGCTGTTCCTGCGCGCGCTGCTCATGACCGTGGTCCCGCTCGTCGTGTCTTCGCTGATTGTCGGTGTTGCGGGCATCGGGGATGTGCGCCGGCTGGGGCGGGTCGGGGTCCGCACGGTGACGTTCTGCCTGGCGATTTCAATTGTCTCGGTGGCCCTGGGGATTCTGCTCGCCAACACCGTGAGGCCAGGTACGCGCCTCGATCCGGCGACGCGCGATTTGCTGCTGGCCGAATACGCCGACGCGTCGAAACAGGTGGCTCCGGCTCCTGCCGGCAATGAATCGCCGCTCATGTCCTTCGTCCGCACGCTCGTGCCGGCCAATCCTCTGGAGTCGATGGCGCGTTCGACGCCGGACATGCTGGGCATCATGTTCTTCTCGATTGTGTTCGGCGCCGCCCTCACGCTGGTGGCGCCCGAAACCGCCGCGCCCGTCATCGCGCTGCTCGACGGCGTCTTCAAGGTCGTCGCGAAGATCATCGATATGGTCATGAAGCTGGCGCCGCTGGGCGTCGCCTGCCTGCTTTTCACGATGACCGCGCGTTTCGGCTTCGGGTTCCTCGTCAGCCTTGGATGGTATGTCGTCACCGTGCTCGGCGGGCTGGCGATTCACACCTTCGTGGTCTATCCGATTGCGCTCAAGCTGTGGGCGCATGTGTCACCCGCGGCGTTTTTCAGCCGCGTGCGCACGGTCATGCTCACCGCGTTTTCGACCAGCTCGTCGAATGCGACGCTGCCGACGGCGCTGCGGGTTTCAGAGATGAATCTCGGGGTTCCGCGCGAGATCGGCGCGTTCGTGCTGACCGTGGGAGCAACAGCCAATCAAAATGGCACGGCGCTCTACGAAGGTGTCACCGTGCTGTTTCTCGCGCAGCTCGCCGGGGTGGACCTGACGCTGGCGCAACAGTTGTTGATTGTCTATCTGGCGGTTCTCGGCAGCATCGGCACCGCCGGCGTGCCATCGGGCTCTCTGCCTTTTGTCGTCGCCGTCCTGGCAATGGTGGGCATTCCCGTGCAACTCATCGCCATCATCCTCGGTGTCGATCGGCTGCTCGACATGTCGAGGACCGTCGTCAACGTCATCGGCGATCTCACTGCGACGGTGTATGTGGCGAAAAAAGAAGGGGCGGTACTGAAGATCTGAATCTAAGATCTTGGTTCTTACGATTTTACTTCCTACTTTCTACTTTCTACTTCCTGCGAAGAAGTTGGGGTGAGTGACGGGGATTGAACCCGCGACGTCCGGAGCCACAGTCCGGTGCTCTACCACTGAGCTACACTCACCATCGAGTCGGCAAACCTTGATTTTACAACAGAGAAGCGTCGGATTGGGCGGGACTGCGCTGCTGAGTCCGGAATCTGAAATCTAGAATCTAAAATCTGCTGCTGAGCCAGATTCTAGATTCCAGATGACAGATTGCGGATTGTCGATCCCGGCGGTTCTAGGAGTGCGCGGCGGCGCGCTCTTTCCCAGGAATGGCCATCAACTCTGGATGAGCGTCGACGTGCGCCTGCACGATCGCTTCGGCGCGCGCCATCGTGTCGGCATCGCCGTTGCGATAGATGTTGTTGGCTTCGATCAGATCCTTCTGGCTGGCCGGGGTTGAATCGTGACTGTCGTAAATCGCGGCGACCGGACAGGCCGGCACGCACGCACCGCAGTCGATGCACTCCTCTGGATGGATATAGAGCATGTGCATCTCTGCGAATTCAGGTTCGTCTTTGCGTGGGTGGATGCAGTCAACCGGACACACGTCCACGCATGCCGTGTCTTTCGTTTCAATACAAGGATCCGTGATTACGAAGGGCATCGTGTTCCTCCAAATGACGCCAGGCGATGAGGGCGCTGCGACGGGGACTGATTCTACTTGCGAAGCCGTGACTCAGCAATCCCACCGCGTTTTTTCAGTCACTACGCACCGATTCCGCCGCCTGATGTGCCGCATTGAGCCAGTATGGCGCTTGGTCTGTGCCGTTCCGGAACACACCTGACATCCAGCGGCCCACAAACAACTTAGCGTGGCGGCGCATCACAAGTTCGGCAGTTGTGTGTTGCAAAGTGGCACAGAATCCACCGCCGCCCACTTTCGTCGGTTTTCTCAATCCTTTACGCATCAGCAACTTAGCATAATAGCCGCAGATGGCGGCAACCTTGCTCTACTCGGCGCAAACATGAATCTCCCCCGTTTGCTCCCTATCGTGACCCTGGTTGCAGCGTTCGCCGCGCCTCTGGCCGCCGAACCGCGCCACGCAAAGCTCGATGAGGTTCTTCAAAGAACCCTCGACCGTGGCTGCACCGGAAAAAAATCTGTAATCGTCCGCACCAAGCCCGGATACCGCGAAGGCCTGCGTCAATCGCTTGCCTCGCACGGCGATGCCGTCAAGGGCGAGTTCCCGGCGCTCAACGCTATCGCGGCCGAGGTGCATTGCGAAGATCTCGCGGCGCTGGCTGGCTTCAGCTCGACCGAGTCGGTTTCTGAAAACGGCACTCTTCACGCGCAGCAGCTGGGTGAACTCACGGGAACCACGTCTTCGCTGCTTTTGCGTATGAGCGAGGGGCTGTCGGCGCTTTCGCTTCAGTTGAACCTGTTTTCTACGCTCTCCGTCCGGCAGTCCCTGCAGGGCCTGACCGCCGGAAGTGGCATCGGCGTGGCGGTGATCGACTCCGGCATTCAGCCAGGTGTCGATTTCGGGTCGCGAATCAGCTCCTTCTACGATTTTACGAACGGCGACATTCGCGCCGCAGCGCCCTCGGATCAGTTTGGACACGGAACACACGTCGCCGGCCTGGTGGGTGGAGCTTACCTTGGCGTCGCGCCGGCAACACGTCTGATAGGGCTCAAGGTGCTCGATTCGGAAGGGAGTGGAACGACCGACAACGTCATCCGGGCGATCGAGTTCGCCATCGTCAACAGGGACGTGCTCAAGATTCACGTCCTCAATCTGTCGCTCGGTCACCCGATTTACGAATCAGCCGCGACGGATCCGCTCGTTCAGGCCGTCGAGCACGCGGTGCGCGCCGGTCTCACCGTCGTTGTCTCGGCAGGGAATTACGGCATCAACAAAGAGACGGGGCAGGTCGGCTACGCCGGCATCGCGTCGCCAGGCAATGCGCCGTCGGCGATCACGGTCGGCTCCGTCCGCACGTTCAACACGGTTTCGCGGGACGACGACCGAATTGCGGCGTACAGCTCGCGCGGGCCGTCCTGGTACGACGGATTTGCCAAACCCGACATCGCCGCGCCCGGCGACAATCTGCTTTCGACTGCGCCGCTGAACAGCGTCCTGCGGCTCCTGCAGGAACAGCGCGGCAACACCGGCAACTACATGCGCCTGTCGGGCACGAGCATGGCGACCGGAATCGTCAGCGGCATCGTCGCGTCGATGCTGCAGACCAACCGGGGCCTGACGCCGAACGCCATCAAGATGGCGCTGCAGTACTCATCGATTCCGGTGAAGAACGATGACGGCAGCTATGCGGACGCGCTCACACAGGGCACTGGATCGCTCAACCCGGGCGGCGCTCTGACGCTCGCTCACGCGATCAATCCGGCGGTTGCGACGGGTGCGAACTGGTTGACCGCCGCCGTCACACCCAGCACGAATATCGCGGGCGAGACGTACGTATGGGCGCAGCGCATCATCTGGGGAAATCACGTCGCGCAGGGTCCCGGGATCATCGCAGAGCAGCGCCCCGCGTGGGCGCCCGCGATTGTCTGGGGCGACGGGCTCGAAGACGATGACAACATCGTGTGGGGCAACCTCAACGAGGACGACAACATCGTCTGGGGAAACTTTTTCGACGACGACGACAACATCGTGTGGGGCAACAACATCGTCTGGGGAAACAGCTTTTCGGACGACGACAACATTGTGTGGGGCAACTTCAACGAAGACGACAACATCGTCTGGGGTAACAACATCGTCTGGGGCAATTCCCTGCTCAGCCTCGAGGACGACAACATCGTCTGGGGCAACTTCGACGACGACAACATCGTGTGGGGCAACCTCGACGACGACAATATCGTGTGGGGCAACTTCAATGAGGACGACAACATCGTCTGGGGCAACAGCGCCATCCTGGGCTCGATCGTCGAGAAGGCTATCGCACGGTAATGGCGACGCAGCTTTCGCCGGTCGGCACGCCGATGGTTGCTCGCGCCGCGAGCGAGCCGTCGCAGACCGCGACGATCGCGACCGACTGGACGAAGAAGGTTCCGGCGCTCAAAGCAGAGGGGTTCACCCTCCGCGAGCTGCGTTCGAGTGATGCCGCCTCGATGCTGGCGCTGCTGACGTCGGAAGAAGTGGCGCGCTTCATCTCGCCGCCGCCGACAACGCTTCAGGGGTTCGAGCGGTTCATTCAGTGGACGATCCGCGAGCGCGAGGCCGGCCGCTATCTCAGCTTCGCCGTGGTGCCGGACGGCTACGACGCCGCCGTGGGGTTGTTTCAGATTCGGCAGCTGGACCGAACCTTCGACACAGCCGAGTGGGGCTTCGCCATCGGCGCGGAGTTCTGGGGCAAAGGATTGTTCTCGAAGGGCGCACCGATCGTCGTCGAGTTCGCGTTCGAGGTCATTGGCGTACACAGGCTGGAGGCAAGAGCGGCCGTGGAGAACGGCCGTGGAAACGGCGCGCTGAAAAAGATTGGCGCAGTGCAGGAGGGCATCTTGAGGAAGTCATTCCTTCGCGGCGGGAAGTACCTCGACCAGGCATTGTGGGCGATCCTCGACCAGGACTGGTACCGATCGAAGGCTGTGTGGGGCGCGAAAGCCAACTAGGCGTGGACACCGTGGGAGAGGCGAAGCTCGTCATCGTGCGACGTGGCCATTTCGCCACCTTCGAGCTGCTGACGCGCGCGTTTGCCGGCGATGCCGCAGTCCAGATCATCTGGGATCGCAGAGTAGGCGAACGGCGGCGGACGTTGCGCATGCCCGAAGACGAACGCCGGCAGACCGATCGGCGGCGGATCCATCCAACGCAATGGGGGCAGCTCGACTATATGGTCGCCCCCGGCGCGACTACCTGACCTTCCTTCACCTTCCTTCCCGAAACCTCCGCTAAGATCGATCGTTCCCCCTCGGAGGGTCGTGTGCGAATCAACAGAATAGTGACGGCGATGGTGGCCGCATTCATTGCGCTCGAAGGCGCGGCGTCCGCGCAGACCATGTTTACCGCATCGATCGGCAACGTATTCGGCGGTTCCGCTCCATCCACGAAAAACGCGTGGTCGGTCGCGATTGGCGGAGGCGGCGCGCACAACATCGGATCGGAGCTCGAGTACTCGGAGACGAGGAATTTTTTCGAGACCGCCGACGGCAGGGCGAGCGGCAAAGTCATCACGCTGATGCCGAGCATCTTCGTGGTGGTACCCTTCGGCCCGGTCCGGCCGTACGGCATTTTCGGGTTTGGATTCATCCGGCAGCGTACGGAAACGACGACCGGCGGGGTGCTGTCGAATCTGTCGAACGACGACGTCGGCTACAGCGTGGGAGGAGGCGTCACGTTCAAGTTTGCCAGCCATGCGGGCGTGCGCGCAGACTTCCGGCACTTCAAAGTGCGGACGTCCGATGGCATTAGTTTTCGCAGATTGATGTTCGGGCTGGTGCTCGGCGGTTAGCCGAGCACTTTCACGACCACTCGCCGGTTCTGCGCGCGGCCGTCGCGCGTATTATTGGGCGCCACGGGTTTCGACTCGCCGTAGCTGATCACGTTGATCTTGTGCAGCGGAATCTGGTACGTCTCGTACAGGTACCGCTTCGCGCTTTCTGCGCGCGCCAGCCCCAGGCCTTCGTTCAGCTCGATAGAGCCGCTCGAGTCGGTGTGCCCCTCGATCTCGATGAAATTGCCGGCCGGGTTTTCTTTGAGCTTGGCCGCCAGTGCGTCCAGCTTCGCGCGTGCGTCATCGGTCAGGTCGGCGTTGCCGGGCTGAAAGTTTCCCTGCGTATCCGTTATCACGACTTCAAAGATGAGCCGCCTTGACGCGGATTCAACCGCCGTGACCTTGGCGGCTGCCGCTTCCGCCGCGGCTCGGGCCGTGGCAGCGGACTTCTGGGCGGTCTTCGCCGCCTCTCCAGCCTGGCCCGCTTTCTGATCGACCTGCTCGATGCGGGCCGCGTTCTGCTTGTTCTGCTCCTGGGTGGCCTCGAGCGATTGGCTCAGCGATTCGACCTTCTCGTCGACGCCGGTGACCGACTCCCGGACGTACCCCTTTGTTGCACACGCCGATGCGAACACGGCCATTGCCATGACGAGCGTCTTCGGAAATATTCCGGCCACAATCGACTCCGCTGTTTTGACTATTTGACGAGATAACCGCTGCGCGCGCGAACGAACAGACCGGGATTCCGCGCCCGGACGATCAGTGGATGCCATCCACGCTTCGTGCCGGGCTCGAACGCGATGACATATTGGTGATGAAGTTCGCCGAGCACCTGCGTCGTGGCCGACACCAGCGTCTCAGCGTCGCGCACGGCCAGCGAATCGCCGCCGGTCCATGCGGCGAGATCGGCAAGCGCGCCGCGCAGGGGTTCCGGCTCGTCGGCGGTGTCGAGCGCAAACGTAATGACCAGGATATACACGGGCACGTCGAGTGAGCTTGCGATCGCCGAGACGTCCGCCGGCTTCATTCGGCTTGCCGAATCGACGCCGTCGGTGATGACCACGAGCGCTCGCCGACGTTGCCGGTGCGAGATTCTCTGCGCGGTTTCTGCAATTGCGTCCCACAGGGACGTCGCGCCGTAGGCCTTCGTGTCCGACCATGCGCCTGTTGTGGAGAACGTGGTGGAGAACGGGCGCACTTCATTCAAACTGGTGTCGAACGAGTAGTAGGCGACTTCGTCGCTGCCGGCTTGCAGGCCGGCGACGAGCATATCTGCGGTTTCGCGCGCGCGCGCCATCTTGGTCGCCATGCTGCCGCTGGCGTCCATGAGAATCGCGACGCTTGCGGGACTCGCTTCCGACCAGACGTTGCTCAGCGGGCGCCGATGCCCGTCGTCGATGAGCTCGAAGTCTTTGGCCTTGAGGTCCTTCACCATCCGGCCGCGCGAATCCCTGACGATGGCGGCAACCGCCACCTGCTCGACGCTGCTCTTGAAGACGACAGTTGGCTCCTGAGCAGCCAGCGATCCGGCGCCAGCGAGGGCCGAGGCAACGCCGGCGAAGGCGAGGGCGAAAATGGCGGGTAGACGGCGCATAGAGACAGTGTCGGTCAACGGACAGTCATTGTACCAGCCTCCCCGCCATTACTGTTCGGTAACACCCGATCTAGCTCAGGTGCACCTTGTCCAGAGGCGGCGTCGGCGGGTTTTCGCCCGATCCGACTGGAGTGGCTCCTCGCTTTTTTTCGGCTTTGTAGTCGAAAAAGAACAACGGGACCCACAGGGCCACCATCAATGCCACCGCAAGCAGAAAGCCGAGCAGGAAGTCTAATGTGAAATATTCCATGCCCTGGTTGAGTGCATAAATCAGACCGAAAATAGGGGTCGGGTGTGATTTTTACGAAACACGTAAAAATCACACCCGACCCCTATTTATGTTCCTGCCAATACCGCGATGCAGCCAGGCCCAGACGTTTTCTTTGTCCCATGATTTTCGGCCCGGGGTTCAGTGCCCACGGCGTTGCACGATGAATTTCGGCGTTGAATTCGGCCCCCACAACCATGACCAGAGCGGTGATGTAGAACCAGAGCAGGGTCAGAATGATGGCCCCCAGGGTCCCGTAGGCTTCCTCGTAATTTCCGAAGTTCACCACATAAACGCGGAACACCAGCGATGCCAGAAGCCAGAGGAGCGTGGCCGCCAGCGCCCCCGGCGTGATCCACGTCCATTCCTGTTCCGCGTCGGGGGCAAAGTAATAGACCAGGCCGAAACCGGTGGACGCCAGCAGGAAGACGACTGGCCATTGCAGGATCTTCCAGGCCCACGTGAATACTGCCGACAATCCGAGATAACGGCCGAGAAAATCGGCGAGCCACGGGCCCGCGACGATGAGCGCGAAAGACGTCAGGATGAATACCGCAAGGCCGATGGTGAGGCCGATCGCGATGAGCCGCCGCTTCCACCACGGGCGGCTGTCTTCAATGTCATAGGCGCGGTCCATGGCGTCGATGACCGAGACCATCGCGGCCGAACTGCTCCAAAGGGCCATCAGTAGGCCGATACTGAGCAGGCCCACGTCGTCGCTGTTCGACAGGGCGGTCAGCTGGTCGTGAAGGAGGCGAACGACCGCCTCAGGCGCAATCGGCCCGAGCAGCCGCATTAGCTCATCGGTAAAGCTGTAAAGCGGAAAGAAGCTGGCCAGCGCCACGAGGAACAGGAGCGCGGGGAAGAGCGACAGAAAGAAGTAGAAGGAGAGCTGCGCGGCGATTCCCGCAATATCATCCTGAATTGAGTCCTTTGCGGTGCGGGCGACGAGTTCCTGCCACGACAGGTGCTTTTCGAAGTAGGCAAACATGCCCCCAAGGGAGCAATATAACGGCCAGTTGGCGGGATTTGCGAAATTGTGAGACAATTAACCGGTCAAAGAGCTTTTCGTCAAACAGCCAGCCCATCTTGCATTTCTCAGACCCCTCGAAATCTGTTCAGAATCGATCAACTCGCGGCCGTAGGCCCCGGCGCAACGGTCGCGGTGCGTCCGGCGGCCGCCACACGAGTTTCGTGGTTTCGTCGAAAGCGCCGCTCCGTTTCGAAGCCGCAGCGCACGACGCCACCCCGGTTGCCTTCACGTCGCTTGGTCTCGACTCGCGCCTTCAGCAGGCGGTCGGGGACCGTGGATTTGTGTCGACCACCCCGATTCAAAGTGCTGTGTTTCCGGCAGTACTGGAGGGCACCGACCTGGTTGCCTGTGCGCAAACCGGTACTGGTAAGACCCTCGCGTTCCTGCTCCCCTTGATGCAGCGCCTCCTGGGTACGACAGGTGCGTTGGGTGCGACGGGTGCGTTGGGTGCGACAGGTGCGTTGGGTGCGTCAGGTGCGCCAGGGGCGACGCGCGTCTTGATCCTTGCACCGACCCGCGAGCTGGCGGTCCAGATCGAAGACGAATTCCAGGGGCTCGCGTATCACACGAATCTGTCCAGCGTCGCCGTCTATGGCGGCGTCGAGGCCGGTCCGCAGGAGCGCGGCCTGCGAGGCGCTGCCGATATCGTCGTCGCGACGCCCGGCCGTTTGCTGGATCACATGGGGACCAACGCGGCCAATTTCGAGGGACTCGAAGTGCTGGTGCTCGACGAGGCCGATCGCATGCTCGACATGGGATTCTGGCCGAGCGTCCGCCGCATCGTTGCGTCTCTTCCCGCCGCGCGGCAGACGCTGCTTTTCTCCGCAACGATGTCGGACGAGGTCACGCAATCGGCCAGCCAGATCATGCGCGCGCCGAAGATGATCCGCGTCGGCAGGGACGAGGGGCTGGCAAGCACGATCGAGCACATGGGGCACCTCGTGAGCGGTCCGGAAAAGGCCGACTGGCTGAGCGGATTCCTGAAGCGCACTCACGGTACGAGCCTCGTGTTCGTCAGGACCAAGCGTGGCGCCGACAAGCTGGCCCGGCGGCTGTCCGCCGGAGGCATCAAGTGCGCGGCCCTGCACGCCGACCGTACGCAGCGCGAACGCTCGGCAGCAGTCGAAGGCTTCAAGTCCGGAAAATATCTCGCGCTGATCGCCACCGACATCGCCGCCAGGGGCATCGATATCGAAGGCATCGGTCATGTCGTGAATTACGAAGTTCCGCCAAGCGTCGATACCTACGTCCATCGCGTGGGCCGCACAGGCCGCGCCGAAGCAGTTGGTACGGCATTGACGCTTGTCGCACCAGAGGAGCTGGCGGCGTTGCGGGCGATTGAAAAGTCGCTCAACGTGACGTTTGCCGTCAGTTAGGAGGGGTTGAATGCGTAGATATTCCGCAGGGGATCGAGTTGTGCAGGCGCAGTATGGCGTCGGTACGATCGTCGATGTAAACGAACATCATACGGTCATCGAGTTCGACGAGCACGGGACGCGCCGTTTTTCGACCCGAATCGTCGTGCTGGAATCCAGCAACACGCCGGCGCCTGCGCGCAAGACAAAGACACGCGCGAAAAAGAAGGCGGCGGCCCCGCAGTCATAGGAGGCGATCAGCAACGTTATGTCAGTCCGGTTATTCGTCGGGAATCTCCCGTACAGCGCAACCGAAGCAGACATCAGGCAGCACTTTGGGACGATTGGCGATCCGATTCAGGTGGTCATTCCGACGGATCGCGACACCGGCCGGCCCCGTGGCTTTGCTTTTGTCGACTACGAAGATCGTGGGGTAGCTGAGCGCGCGATCCAGCAACTCCATGGGCAGCCGTTCAAGGGACGGCCGCTGTCGGTGAGCGAAGCGCGTCCGCGCGAGGCCCGTCCACCTGCAGGTGCGGGAGGGTTTTCCTCGCCGCGGCCACCCATGGGAGGCGGACCGCCGCGTCCGCCGATGGGCGGCGCGCCGTCAGGCGACGTCGGACCCTATCGCCAGCCGCGCAGCGGCGGCGGCGGCGGCGGCGACTCGAACCGGAATTTCGGTCCGAACAAGCCGCCAAAGGGACGAGGCGGGTCCAATTTCTCGAAGAGCCGCAACCAGGAAGGCAAAGCGCGCGGTCCTCTCAAGGAGCGTCTGAGCGGCCGCATGTTCAGTGTCGACGAAGACAGCCGTTTCCGTGATGAGGACGACACGGGCGTGGACGAGGTCGAGCTCCTCGCGAAAGACGAAGACGTCAAGGAAGACATCAAGGAAGACGTCAAGGAAGACGTCAAGGACGAAGAGTAGCTACCACCTGGCCCGCCAAGGCCGCGTGTCGACGTGCACGAACGGGCCGTGGCTCGCGGTTGATCCGTATACGCCGAGGCCGCCGATAAACGATTTGAGCTCGGCGGTTTTCGACAGCGACTCGAGCACGGCCGCCAGCGCCACCGCGTCGTCACGCGAGACGGCTTTGTCCTTATTGAAGTCGTCCATCACTCCATTGCCGTCTTTATCCAGAAAAATGTCGGCCGCGCGCCCCCACTGGTGGAGGCTGTACTTCGTGTCGTCGAGCTGCTTGTTGTAGAAGGGCGTGCGGTAGCCGCTCATCACGAAGATATCGTCTGCGTTCCAGCCCATCGGCTCGAGGTGTTTGCCAATCGCTTCGAGCAGATAGACGAGACGCTCGTCGAGGACGAGGTATTTCGGATAGCCGCTCTTCTGCTTGGTGAGAAACTGATTGATGCGGAAGTTCGGCGAGACTTTCGTGTCTTCGTTTTCCCTGGTGACTTCGATGAACGACGCGGGCGGGATGTAAATCGGATTGCCCTTCAGCGGCGTGTCGGGATACGCGCCGATCTGGAAGTCGTTCAGAACGCCTTTTCGCACCTCGGTGGCCGGCACCATGACGAACACGTCGTAGTCGCCGATTGTGTTCCCCGCCGGACTTTTCACTTTCACTTCGTACAATCCGGGCTTCACCGGCGCTTCCCACGTCCAGCGATTCGGACCGGTCGACACGAGCCCGCCCTGAGGAGCCTCGATGCTGTGAAGGCGTGTGGAAGGCGCCGTGACCGCCAGCGGAATTTTTTCGCGCGGCGACGCGAAAAATGCGCCTTCTCCGTACAAATAGGTCAACGAGCGCACGCGTATGCGTTCGTTGGGCCCCAGGTCGTCCGCGGCGGCTACCGCTGCCGCAAACACGAGGAGAGTACAGAAGACCCTAACGGCGAGTCTCCAGCTTCCCGGCTGCTGCTGTGTGCGTGGCCGGTGCCGGCCACAGCTTTTCTGCCTGATCTGCGTCGTGCCCATAAAGATCTTTCAAGAATCGCACCCCGCCATCGTGGACCCATGCAGTTCTATAGAGGATGTAAACCGGTATCGGTGCCTTGAGCTTGACGTGTTTTTCGTCGCCCGCCTTCATGGCGGCGTCGATTGCCTCGGGAGTCCATTCCGGTTGGTCGCGCAACACGTATCTCGCCAGCGCGTGCGGTTCTTCGACGCGGACGCAGCCGTGGCTGAGGCCCCGCTCGATGCGATCGAACAAAGAGGTGGCGTTGGTATCGTGCAGATACACGTCGAATGTGTTCGGGAAGATGAATTTGACGCCTCCGAGCGCGTTGCCGCTGCCGGGTTTCTGCCGGATGCGGACCCCTTCGGTATTCGACCAGTCGAGTGAGCGCGGATCGAGCACTTCGCCCGATTTGTTGACGACTTCCATGTTATTGCGCGAAATGAACCCCGGATCTTTGAGAGCCCGCGGGATGGTCTCTTCGCTGGCGATGCCGGGCGGAACGTTCCAGTACGGGCTGAACACAACATGTGTCATCTCGTCGACGAAGATCGGCGTCTTGTTGTCTGGCGCGCCGACGACGACGCGCATGTCCCATGCGACCGAATCGTTTTCGACAGCCTCCAGGCGGAAGTCGGGCACATTGACCGTCAGATATCGCGCCGGCATCTTGTCGGGCAGCCACCGCCACCGCTCGAGGTTGAGCTCGATCGTACGGATCCGCTGCTGAACTGGAACGTTCAGCGCGTGCACTGTCTCGGCGTCGACGATGCCATCGGGCTTGATGCGGTGGCGTTCTTCGAACCGCTTTACCGCCTCTACCGTGGCGGCGTCATAGATGGGGCTCGAATCCGTCTCGTGCGCTGGATCGAGGTCCCCCTCAATCGCGAGCCGTTGGCGGAGTGCCGGCATGACTCCGGATTGTTGACCGGGCCGCAGCCGGGTATTCGCCGGCAGCGATGGCCAACTTCCACCAGCGGCCTTCGCCGCGATCGCTCGATAACGCACAAGAGCTTTCTGGAGCGCGCGATATGCCTGTTGCGACGGTTGGAGACGCTCCATGGACTCGACGAGATCGTTGTTCTGTATTGCGCTCGCGAGGACCGTAACCAGGTCGGGCCGTTCAGGCTTGAGCGTCCAGAGCGACTGCAGCGCATGTGGATCGAGCCGGCCGCCGGTCAGGTGTAGAAAATAGCGGAAAAACGCTGAAGTAGTTTTGACGTCGGCCTGGGGAATCTGATCGGGCGATATCTTCACGGCGCCCGCCGATGTGTCGCCAATCGCATCTTCATACAACGCGCTCGGCAGACCATGAGCGTTCGCGGCATCGAGCACTTCTCGGAGTTGCCGGTAGCGATCGGACGGCTTCTCGCCGTCGAACCAGACGAGCTGATAATTCTGCGCCTTGTAAAAGCGGCGGACCTGATCGCGGAGACGCCCCCGTTCCGCGTTGTTCATCTGCGGGCCGGTGATGGCGCCGTCCAGCGTTTTGCCATCGACAAGCGCCTGCAGAGCCTGATGAGGTGGAGGCACCGAGTCGCCTTGCGTGGCGCCGCCCGATCCCGCCGTCCGCTCCTGGCAGGCCGATCCGGCCAATGCCGCCACCAAGCAGAGTGTGAGTGTAGCGATACCTGTACACGAACGATGCATGGCCCTGAATCTGTGCAAGAATCGTACGCATGTTTTGACGATTTGGCATCCAAGTGTAAAATCAGGACCTCGGTGCCTCCACTCGAACTTAGTCTCGACATTACTCCACGAGGCCGGCTCGACGTCATTGATGTTCGAGCACTCGCGGCATCTTCGTACGGCGATGTGTTCGAGGAATACAACCGGTGTCTGTATTGCTCGATGCACACCACCGCCGGGTACCTTCCGCAAAGCTTCGCGGCGCGGCTGGGAACGGGTCCACACGCCGTGCGTCCCTATATCGATCTGTTTACGACCGTGTTTCCCGAGGGTGCCGGCTACAAACACGACGACCTCGATCGTCGTGTGGAGCTGACCCCGGAGCAGCGGCCTGTCGAGCCGACAAACGCAGACTCGCACCTCGCCTTCATCGGTAGCGGTCTGCGTACGTGCGTCTCGTACGTCACGCGGCGCCGTGGCCCGGTCTCGTTTATCGATCTCGACGGCGTCAACGCCGGCAAACCTCGCCGCCGAATGACGACGTTGGTGGGCTACGACACGGAGATCGAGGTTGCCAAGACGACGCTGCACGTGCCGGTGTCGGCCAGGCATCCTGTCGACGCCGTGAACCTCAAGGATGCCCGTCTTGGGTTGTACGAGCAGCTCGACAGCTTGATCAAGGAACATGGCGTCGAAAAGGGGCGCATACGGCTCAGCCTCGGATCGGGCGAGCAGTTCGCGAGCCTCACCGTCAACGAGTACGAAACGCTGCTGATGAAATACGATCTCGCGGAGGTGTTGCGCAATCCGCTGCGGTTCGCGGCGCAGAAGGCCAAACACGCGTGGGACGATCCTCGCGCGCTGCCGTCGAAGACCATCGACTACGCCAAATACGATCTCGTGAGGGCGATGAACCGGCTGGTGGACGCGCTGGGGCTGGCCGAATCGGCAATCGAGCGGGTCTTCTCGCACGCGCTCGCCGTTCCTGCATCGCGGTTCCTTCGCATGAAACGGTCGGTCGATCTTCTCGTCTCCGACAACAAGACACCCGGACGCGGCGCGGTAATCGAAGGTACCTACCAGGCACCCATCATGGTGCAGTGGCGGCGCGCCGCTCGGGGTCACCGTCAGGTGACCGTCACGCTCACGCGTTTCGTTTGAAGTAAAAAGTAAAAAGTAAAAAGTAGAAAGTCCGCTCGAAGTAGGGTAACGTCTGGCGCAAATCCCCTGGAGGACTTGGCCATGAAGAAGCTCGTACTCTTGATCTGTCTCATCGCGTCAGCCGCAGTCTTCGCACAGCAGCGGGGCGGAGGCGCGGCCGCGCGTGGTGCGGAACCGCATCCATCGGGCTCGCCGTCCAAGGCTCCTGATCAAGGGTGGGTCGGCGACGGATGGTACCCGCATGAAGGTGGGTTGCTGCGGTCAAAGTGCATCTGCGGTTCGGCGTTGAGGCGCCAGTGGGGGTGAGAGGCAAAGAAGGCGCGTGGAAACCGATGCCTAAGGGCTGGTACTTCGGCCGCGTGTCGATGGTCGCCAACGACCTCCAGAGCAACGTCTACGTCCTGCATCGCAACGGCGACATCGATCCGCTCGTCGTGTTCGACGCCGAAGGCAATTACCTGCGGTCGTGGGGCAAGGGCGTGATCGACGATCCGCACGGCGTGCGCGTCGATCGGGACAATCACGTGTGGGTGGTCGATCGTGCAGGCGCGATTCTGAAGTTCACCACCGACGGCAAGCTGCTCATGACGATTGGCACCAAAGGCGTGCGCGGCAACGACGACAAGTCGTTCGGCAGCCCGACCGACATCGCCTGGGACTCGCAGGGGAACACCTACATCGCCGACGGGTACGGCAACAGCCGCGTGGCGAAGTTCGACAAGACTGGGAAGTACGTCATGTCCTGGGGCACTCCCGGCAGCGGGCCCAGCCAGTTCAGAACGGTTCACTCGATCCAGTTCGACTCGAAGGATCGGGCGTATGTGAGCGACCGCGAGAACAACCGCATTCAGATCTTCGACACCAGCGGCAAGCTCCTCAAGACGTGGAACCACCTTGGCTCGACGCAGGGCATCTGGATTTCGCCGAAAGACGAGTTGTACATCCTGACGCACCGCAACAACGTGGAAAACATCACGGCAGATACGCTGGCGGGGCGGTTGATGAAGATCGATCTGGAGAGCGGGAAAGTGCTCGGTTCGATGGAATCGCCCGGTCACTCGGTGAACGGCTCACCCAACGGCGACATCTTCGTCGCGAGCCTCACGGGGAATGTGTTGAGGTGGATGCCGCACCCGGAGTTTACGCGTTCCCACTAATTGATAGATGGGCAGATTGGGAGATTGGTGGATTGACCGCCAATCTTCCAATCTTCCCAATCCTCCAATTCTGCGCCGTAATTAAAAACCCGGCGTGAGTGAAAACCCCCACACCCAGCCTCTGCCCGGACGATCGAACGGGCGCGCAATGTCGATTTGCGCGACGGCGAAGCCGAGTAGATTCGTGCGCAGCGAAATGCCGCCGCTCGACACCGGCTCGCGCGCGCCGCCGTTGACGAACGACGGTCTCTGTCCCTTGTTCCAGGTCACTCCGCCGTCGAGAAAAAACGCGACTTCGACAGGCAGCGGCCCATACATCCGATCGCTGACGCCGAACGGCCGCAGCAGCGGGAAGCGGAATTCGATGTTGCCCACCAGCATGCGACTGCCCGAAAGCCTCTCGTATGTCGGACACGAGCCGTCGCTCATACATTCGTCCGCCTCGAACGAATCGACTCCGTAGCCGCGCACGAACTCGGGGTACCCAGGAACAATGGAATGAGGCGCGGATCTTCACCGCCTTCGCCATAGCGCCCGTAGTGCAGCCCGCGGACGGCAATCGTGTAGAAGCGTGCCGGCATGAAGTAGCGCCGGTAGTCGGCCAGCGCCGTCGTCATGTTGAGGCTGCCGAACGTTGGTGCGACTTCGAAGCGCGAGCGGGCGCCGGCCACCGGGCTGGTGGCGCCAAACAGCGAGCTGTCGGTCACAAGAGCAGCGCTGGCCGATGACAGGTTCATCGGGTTTGCCAAATCGATCGTGTCCGTGGTGTCGCTGATGATCTGCCCCGTTCTCAGGGATGAGGCAATCGTCCGGACCTGCCGTTCGTACGATGTCCGCATGAAGCCGCCGCCAAATTCCATGCGCGTCGTGGGACTGAACGGATACGCAACCATGCCGCTGGCACCGCGATTTACCTGGCGCTCAATGATGGTTTGATCGAGGAGCGCTGGTTGACCGTTGACGACGCTCTGGCCGACAGCATATCCACCAGCGAGGTACGGCGACTGCTCGACGGCAACGCCCCAGTTCCACCGCTTCGACATGTTCGTGTATGCGACCAGGGCACCCGTGTTTTTGGCGATGTCGCCGGCGCTGCCTCCATATGTGTCGGCGCTCACCTGCGCGAACAGGTTGTGATTGCCCAGCATGTCGCTGAAGCTGAACGCGAGGCCGCCGCCGACCATCCCCCCGAACCGATCCACGCCGGCGGTAATGTAAGGCTGCCCCACGGCGTCGAGCGAAAGGTTGGAGTCATACGGCTCCACCTGACCGGCAACGGGAGGCAAGCCGGTCTTGGGATCTTGAAGAGTTTTCGCGACCAGGCTCTCGCGGGCCGCCGGAGGCAGCGACGCAGCCTGCAGCCGCATCACGCTCGAGCCGATCGGCGCGCCGTTCAGCTGCTCAGGCGTTTCGAGCAGATAAATGTGATGCCCGCTGTTTTCGTAGGCGCTCAGCGCGACGGTTCCTGCGCCGTTGGCAACCGAGATCGCGGGGCTCAGCGCCGTGATACCGCTGATACCGCTGTCTACGTTCGTGATCTGCGCGATTGCGCCGCTCTGCACGTCGACGTGATAAACGTTGCTGATGCCGTTCTGGTCCGACACGAAGTACAGGCGACGGCTGTCGGCGCTCCATTGCGGGTTGATGTTTTTCCCCTCGGAAAATGTCGCGAGCTCGGTGATGCGACCCGTGGCCACTTCTAAGATTGCCAGGCGGTAGTCGCCTGCCTGAAGCAGATCGGGGCTGGTCGTGAACCGATCGGTGACGAACGCGATGCGAGTCCCGTCCGGCGACCACGCCGGCTGCAGGTCGGCAAACGCATCGGTGGTGAGGCGGCGGGTTGCCTTTGCGGCGAGGTCGTAGACGAATAAGTCCGTATCGCCGCCGACGGTCGCCGAAAACGCAATCGACTTTCCGTCGGGCGACCAGCTCGGATTCAGAATCTCTCCGACTTCCGGCACCTCGAGCTCGCTGACGACGTCGCCATTGGAAATGTCGAGGATGGCGAGGACGGCTTTGCCCGCATGCACCGCGCCGAGCGCGAACTGGCGGCTGTCGGGACTCCAGGATCCCGCAGAACCGATGAACTGCAGGCTGGTGAAATGTTGATTGAGGGCGGTATCGACGAGCTTGCGTACCGTGCGCCCGGTTGCGGTCTCTGCAAGAAAGAGATCGATCGAGAACATGTCGCGCGAAGAGAAATACACGAGGTGCCGTCCGTCCGGACTGATCGACGGCGACACGTTGGTCGGTGTGCGTGTCCTGTCGCCGGCCGTCAGCGATCGCCCGACGTTATGCGCGCGCGACGTCGCCTGCATCACAGGTGAGTACTGCTCTCGAATTGCTGCATGCCAGTTCGCCGAGAGCTCTTGCTCCTCGATCAGCGCGGCTGATTTGAGCGCCTCAATCGGATCGCCCGAACGAACGGCCGTACGGAAGATGCTTCCGATGAGATCGTCGCCGTACTTACCGCCCACATAGGCCCACACGGCCTGGCCCCATCGGTAAGGGAAGAACTGACCGTTGTCGAGATCTCTGATGCGGGGCAGTTCCTCCTGGCGGGTGGCGTCGCGGAGCCACATCGCCGTGTGCGCATCCACCGGTCCGATGGACAGATATTCCGCAAGCCCCTCGACGAACCACAACGGCAGCGCCTCGATTCCGCCGCCCGCGTTTCCGCCCGACGCGCGCTGCGCGGACAGGTCGTATTGGAATGCATGGACGAGCTCATGGCCGAGCACGTGGTCGGTTTCGGCGAGCGTTCCGGCGAGCGGCAGCACGACCCGCCGCTTCAATCCCTCGGTGACGCCTCCGGTGCCTTCGCCAATCATCCCGCCGACGACGTTCGTCTGTTCGAAATCAGGGTGAGAGGCATACAACATCAGCGGCTGACGAGTGTGCATCTCGTGCTCGAAGATCTTCGACAGGCGCGTGTACCAGCGCTCGGCCATTCGCGCGACACGGGCGGCGTTTTCGCGCTCTTCCTGATAGAAGTACACGTCGAAGTGGTCCGTCTTGAGCACTTCGAACTTGAAGTCCTTGTACTGAACCTTGTTCCGTCCAAAATATTGAGCGTGCGCCGGCGATGTGGCGGAGACGAATAGGAAAATGGTGAGACAGGCGGTGGGAATCCGGCTGAATATCTGCCGCATGGGGAGCTCCTGAGAAGGTGATGGCGCGGTCAACATCAGGAGTTCTGCTAAAGTCGCGCCAACTGCATCCCGTTTAATTTGTCGAAGAAAACCGCGCGGGTACGTAACAAAACGATGGCGGGGTGTCCTCTCTGGCGGTCAGGGAGTCAGGGAGTCGGCGAGTCCCTTTTGTTCTTCCGTTCTCTCGTTCTCCGTGTTTCACGTCGGGGTCTCGGTTAAAGAATTTTCATTCCGAGGGCTGAGAGGGCCAGCTCGGTGCCGAGCTCCGCGGTCGTGTTGCGGATATCGAGCGTGGGGTTTACTTCGACGAGGTCGAGGGCGAGCAGCAGGCCAGACTCGGCGATGAGCTCCATCAGGAGGTGCGCTTCACGGTAGTTCAGCCCGCCTTTCACCGGGGTCCCGACACCGGGCGCGATCGACGGATCGCACACGTCGAGATCGAACGAAACATGGATCCCCGCCGTCGATGCGCTCACGGCTTGAATCGCTGCGGCGGCCACGGCGGCGACACCCAGGCGGTCGATGTCCTTCATCGTGAAGACGTGCACGCCCGAGTTGCGCACGAGCTCCTTCTCCCGCTCGTCGAGGTTACGCACGCCAACCAGCGCGGTGTGCTCCGGCAAGACCGTTGGCGAGAAGCCGCCGAGGGATGAAAGCTCCGCGGGCTCGGGCCCGAGCAGCGCGGCCAGCGGCATGCCGTGCACGTTGCCGCTCGGCGAGCTCGCCGGCGTGTTCATGTCGCCGTGCGCGTCCACCCACAACAGTCCGACCGACTTCCCGGCAGATCGCGCGTGCGCGGCGGATGCCGCGACGGATCCCGCGCCAAGGCTGTGATCGCCCCCGAGCACGAGCGGAATGGCGCCCTCCTCGAGCGATGTGCGCGCGGTCTGATACAGCTTGTCGCAGACCTTGGCGATGTCCTTGATGTATTTCTTTTTTGCATCGCCGAATTTCTTCATCTCGGGGATCGGCGAAAGGAGATCGCCGCGATCGACGACGTTGCGGCCGAGCGCGGCGATCTGTTCGCGGAGCCCGGCAATGCGGAACGCGGACGGACCCATGTCCACCCCACGCCTGCTGCCGCCCATGTCGAGCGGCACGCCGATCAGATGAACCGGTCGGAGCACGGGACTACAATAAAGCACGAATCAAACAGGAGGCCAGGAGGTCAGGAGTTTTTTTAGAAGAATGCCTGTTCCGCATATCAAGACCCCTCCGCCTGGGCCGATGGCGCGGGCGATTCTCGAGCGCGATGGCGCGGTCGTCTCCCCGTCGTATCCCCGAAGCGCGCCGTTTGTGATGGCACGCGGCGAGGGTGCGGTCGTCGAAGATGTCGACGGCAACATCTATCTCGACTTCTGTGCCGGCATCGCGGTTGCCGCGACCGGACATTCACACCCCGACGTCGTCCGCGCGATCACGGAACAGGCGTCGCGCTTTCTCCACGCATCGACTGACTACTATCACGAGTTGCAGGTCCGGCTGGGCGAAACGCTCTCGCGCATCGCTCCGGTGGGCGGACCCGCGCGGACGTTCTTCTCGAATTCAGGGACGGAAGCCGTCGAAGCCGCAATCAAACTCGCGCGGTATCACACCGGCCGATTCAACATCATCGCGTTTCTCGGCTCGTTCCATGGACGCACGCTTGGCTCGCTCGCCCTCACCTCGAGCCGCACCGTCCAGCGCCGCGGCTTCGGGCCGATGACGCCGGGTGTGTTTCACGCGCCATATGCGAATCCCTACAGATGTGGTGATCCTGCGACTTGCGCGGAGGAATCACTCGCATATCTCGAGGACAAGATCCTTACGCACCTCGTAGCACCGGACGAAGTTGCGGCGATTGTCGTCGAGCCGATTCAGGGGGAAGGCGGATACGTCGTTCCGCCGCGCGAGTTCATACAGGGCCTTGCGCGTATCGCCGCGGCGCATGGGATGTTGCTGGTGGTCGATGAGGTTCAGTCGGGGATCGGCCGGACGGGGAAGATGTTTGCCATTGAACACTTCGACGTACACCCCGACATCATTGCCGCGGCCAAGGGCATCGCGTCAGGCATGCCGATGGGAGTCACGATCGCGCGTCACGACGTGATGGATTGGCCAGTCGGCGCGCATTCGAACACGTTTGGTGGAAATCCTGTGGCGTGTGCGGCGGCGCTCGAAACGCTGAGGCTCGTCGAAGCGGATCTGATGCGCAACGCCGAAGACGTCGGCCGCGAGCTGCTCTCGAGGCTGACGGAGTTGGGCGGACGCCATCGCCTGGTTGGCGACGTGCGCGGGCTGGGTCTGATGGTTGGCATCGAGCTGGTCCGCGATCGGCGAAGCAAGGAACGGGCGACCGCCGAGCGGGATGCGCTGGTGATGGCCGCATTCCGGCGGGGTCTCCTCGTCATTGCCGCCGGCGCCAACACGATCAGGCTGTCCCCGCCGCTGGTCATCACCCGTGAGCAGGCTCTTACGGCCGTCCGCATCCTGGACGAGGCTCTGACCGAAATCTCGAACTCTTAGTTTTTTAGTTGACATCAGCGCACCAGGGTCGTACTCTGATGAAGTCTTAATTAATTAGGTGAACCCCTTATGCCTCGTCCGAAGTCCCCAACAATGACCGACGGCGAGCTGCGATTGATGCGGGTCCTGTGGGACAAGGGGGGCGCAACGGTTGGAGAAGTAGTGGACGCTCTCCAGGAACGTCCCAAACCGGCATACAACACGGTGCTGACCCTGTTTCGCATCATGGAGAAGAAGGGTTACGTATCACACCGAAAAGACGGCCGTGCGTTCATCTTCGAACCAAGGGTCGGGCGGGCTGACGCCAGCCGGAGCGCGCTCAACACGCTCGTGAACCGCTTCTTCGACGGATCGCCCCGCCTGCTGATGTTGAATCTCCTCGAACACGAACAACTCGCCCCGGAAACGCTCCAGCAACTCAAGCAGAGGATCGCCGAGGCGGAATGACGGCCTGGCTTCTCACCTGGCTGCTGCAAGGCATCGCCGTGGCGGTGCTCGTTGGAGTCGGTCTCCGCGGATCGTCGAGGTTGAACGCCGCCACTCGGTACGTTGTGTGGTGCGTGGCGCTCGGCATGGTGACTGCGATGGGCCTGTTCACCCTGCCCGCCACATCATCGCCCGTTGTTGAGCACGCTCCTGACATAGTTCGCGGAGGCCTCGAGCAAGCGCCGGTGTTTTACGTCGACGCGGTGCCCGATTCGATTCTCGCCATCTTCGTGGGTGTGTGGGCAGCAGTGGCGCTGGTCAAGCTGGTGCGGCTCATTCCAGGCCTTCATGCCGTTTATGCGCTCCGGGATCGCTGCCGATCGTTTCCGCGCCCGCTGGAGCTGCGGCTCGACTTGTGGCGCGAGGTGAAGGGCCAGGGGCGCCGAACCGAACTGCTGTTGTGTGATGCGCTCCCGGGCGCGACGGTGCTCGGTTTTCACCGGCCGTGTGTGGCGCTCCCGCCGTCGTTGATCCGCGCGTTGACGGCCGACGATCTGGATCAAATCATTCTTCACGAATACGCGCACGTGCAGCGCCGCGACGACTGGGGCAGGCTGGCGCAGGCCTTCGTGCAGGCTGTGCTGTGGGTTCACCCGGCCGCCGCCATCATCGGCCGGGCGATGAATCGCGAGCGGGAGATGGCGTGTGATGAATGGGTCGTCGCCCGCACCGGATCGCCGAAGGGATATGCGAGGTGCCTCACGCGGGCGGCCGAAACACGCGCCAGCTCCGGACGCGCGCACACCTTGATGCCGGCGCTGTTCGGTGCACAGCACGATCTGGTGCGTCGAGTCGAGCGGCTCCTGACGAACACGCGGCCCCGGCGAGGCGTATCCCCTGCGGCGGCGGCGATCGCCTTGTCGGCGATGCTCGTTGCCGCAGTGCAACTCGGATCGGTTCGACTCGTTGCCGAGATCGGCGATATCACAGCGTCGCTCGGTTCCGTGCGCGGGCCCAATCACCTCGACTCGCTTCGCGCGCCGCGCCGGCTGGAACCGCCGCCGAGCGAGATTTCCAGTGCGTCTCTCGTGGAAATCGCACCTGGTCCCGTTCTGGCAGCTCGCCAGGTCGCCATCAGGACACCGGCTGCTGACCATTCAGATGGCGTAACTGCCGAACCATTCGTAGCGACACAAGACGTCACTCCGCAAGCCGAACCTGGCCTCACGGTAGCCACGCTCGAGTCACGCTCGTTCCACGGCGTCTACGCGAACCAGCCAGGTAATTCGGAACCATTCGAACAGCCCGGCACGTGGCGGCGTGTGGGTATCGCAGCCGCACAGATAGGCATCGGCGCTGGACGAACAGGCGCAGGTATCGGCAACGCCTTCAGCCGTGCGGGCGTGTCGGTGGCGCGACGATTCTGATGCGCGCCACCCGCATGCGGAACGCAGTCGCGCTGGTGATCGCTTCGACAACCTTCACCTTCGCCTCGGGACCGCGGGCGGCAACCGACATCAGGCCGAACCACGGCGACGTGCCAATCCACACGCCCGGCCGCGAACTTCCCGTGATACGTGAACATTCCTACCGCATGGCAGGAAAGGTCCGCGTGCTCCTGCTATGGGTGGGGCGCGACGACGTCGGCTCCGCGTTGATCAAGTGGAAAAAGTCAGGCGAGGATAGGGCGTTCGAGCTGCTGATCGGCTCCGATCCCCAACGGGCGCCGGGACAGCTCAACAAGTGGGGATACTTCGTCGAAGAAACGCGCGGCGGGAATACTTCTGTCGTCGGCCTCATCTCGCAGGAGAACGACGAGGCACTGAGCGACGTGAAGGCAGATCTGAAGACGAAGAAAGAGCAGCGCGCGTTCGATACGGTGCGCGGGTTCGTCGCCGAGGGACAGGGCCGCGCTCGTGTGGGAACGCTTCACGCGCCGAGCGAGTTGACCTACCACGACGTGGAAACGGTGCTTCCGCCTGTTCTCGCCGATACGTCACTGCCTCTCAAACAGCTCGATCGCCGCGACGGCGTGCGCGCGGGCTTCCTCACATCGCTGCTCGAGCTGATGAACGGAACGCTGGCAGGCGGACAGCTTCATAAGACGCACATCCCGTATATCCACGGCGATCGGCTTTTCGAGATTCGTCTCGTCGAATCCAATCGCGTCGCAAAATTCGAACGCGATGGCCGAACATTCCAGGATGTCATTCGCGCCAGATTCGAGACGGGCCAGGCGGGAACTCGCGACCCAACGCGCTTCGATCTGGTTTATGGAGCCGCCGGACCGCTGGCGGGAATCCCCGTTCTGATTTCTTACCAGCCCAAGTGGTGGCTTCAAGTAGACTTGGTGCTCATTAAATGAGAATTCATCTCGTCAATCCCAGCGATATATCGTTTGGAACCGCAGTTATTACGCCTCGTTGGCTTTACGTGCTCGCCGCGGCGACCCCCCGCGACTACGGAGATCCTCTTATCGTCGACGAAACACTGGATCCGATCGACTACGGCACCATCGCTGCCGGTGATGTTGTCGGCATCGGGATTCACACGTTCAACGCGCTGCGCGGTTATGAGATCGGCCGCGAGGCGCGTAAGCGCGGCGCCTTCGTCATCTTCGGAGGCATCCATCCCACCCTTTACCCGAATGAGGCCCACGAGCTCGGCGGCGCACACGCGGTCGTCAAAGGCGATGGCGATCTCATCTGGGCGTCGGTGCTGGCGGACCTGACCAGGGGCACGCTTCTGACGACGTATGACGGCGGCCGCGTGAGCGGCACGACGTTTCAGCCGGCGCGCTGGGACCTGCTCCCGGTCGAGAAATACATGTGGGGCTCGGTGCAGACGCTTCGCGGCTGCCCGAAACATTGCTCATTTTGTTCCGTGTGGAAAACCGACGGGCAGCAGCCGCGGCAGCGGACGGCCGACGCTGTCGTGCGGGAGATCGTCGATCTGCGCCGCATGGGCTTCCGCTTCATTCTCCTTTCCGACGACAACTTCTATCCCGTGACGATGGAAGATATCCGGCTCGCGGAGAGGCAGGGCAACACAGCCCGGCTGCAATTCCTGCACGAGGTTCGCCAGGAACGGTTTGATCTGATGGAGCGTCTGGCGAAGTTGCCGGACGACCTCGTGTTCTACACGCAGATCACGATGGAGGCCGCCGAAGACCCCGAGTTCCTGAGGGCGATGAACAAGGCGCGAATTCGCGGCGCGCTCGTGGGCGTGGAGTCGGTCACGCCTGAGGGGTTGAAGGCGATCTTCAAGGACTTCAACTATGCCGGCGACCGGCTGGTCACGCGCCTGAAGGAATTCCGCAAGCACGGCGTGCACATCCTCGGCTCGTTCATCTTTGGGCTGCCGACGGACAAGGAAGACACGTTCGGCGCGACTGCCGAGCTGGCGCAGCGCGCCGACATCGCGTTTGCGCAGTTCATCATGCTCACGCCGTTTCCCGGCACCGTGGATTTCGCGAAGTGGGAAGAGAAGATGGCGTCCGATCCGACGCGTATCGCCGGCTACCCGCTCACGCGATTCTGGCTCATCCCGCGCGAGCAGAGGCCGAAGGTCTACACGCCGCATCCGATGCTGTCGCCCGAGCAGATCCGCGCCGGCACCCAGACGACGTGGGACACCTTCTACAGCATTCCCGCGATCTGGGAGCGCGCGAGCATCATCAAGTCGATCAAAGGACGGCTGCTGTTCGTGATGATCTCGAAGCTGTACCGCCAGATGTACGCCAACACCGGCATCGCCACAGACAGCGCCCGCGTGACACGATCGGCGCAGTGGGCGAGGGTGCTCGCCAGGCAGTGCCGGCGATTGTTCATCGCTCAGCCGATGCCGGATTTGCAAGTTCCCAACTAGGGGCAAGGGGGGCCCTCCTTGCCCCTTGACCCTCACCCCTCGCCCCTGTCATAAGTACCGCCGTACAATTCGTTTCGGAGGAACGATGAGACGTGAAGCTCTGACCGTAGGAACGGCACTTCTCCTGGCCGTTGCTGCAGCGCCCCAGGCGCAGCGCGGCAATGCGCCGGTCACGGCGATCGTCGGTGCGCGTCTCGTCGACGGGACGGGTGTTGCGGCGGTCCCCGATTCGGTCGTACTCGTCAGCGGCGATCGGGTAACCGCGGCTGGCCCGCGCGCGCGCGTGCAGGTCCCTCAGGGCGCCACCATCGTCAACGCGGCTGGCAAAACCCTCATTCCCGGCCTTACCGACGTGCACTGCCACTTGAATCAGCCCCGGGAAGTGATGCTCAAGCTTCTGCCCGTGGCGCTGCACTGGGGCGTGACGACAATCCGCATGACCGGTAACGACAAGCCCGAGATCATGGACGTGTATTACGACGCCAAGGCGGGCAAGTTCCCGTCGCCGCGCGTCTACACGGCCGGACAGGGATTCAACCTGACCGGCCCGTATCCGGGTGCGCCGACGCTGAAGCCCACGACCGCGGAGGAAGCGCGCAAAGGCGTCCAGGATCACAAGGCGTTGAAGGTCGATTTCATCAAGCTCTGGATGGGCGACAAAGGATTCACGCCCGAAGTGATCGCCGCGATCGTCGACGAAGCCAAAAAGCAGGGCATTCCCATCGTCGCCCACATCGGCAACGTCGCCCAGGTGAAGCAGCTCGCCGATCTCGGCGTCACCGACTTCATGCACGAAGCGCGCGACGGCATGAACCCCGAGTTCATCGCCTATGCGAAAGCCAAGAAGCTTTCCTTCGCGCCGACGCTGGGTCAGGGTCAGTCGCGGTGGTATTACTACGAACACCCGGAGCTGCTCGCGCTCGATGCCAAAATGGACGGGTTCTACGCCCGCGGCCGGGCGATGCTGAACGACCCGAAGCGCAAAGAGGAGATCATCGGCGCCCCTGACTTCGAACAGGTGAAGCAGCGCTTCAAGGAAAGCAACTATCCCTTCATCAAGATGATGTCCGATGCCGGCATCCGCATCGTCACCGGCACGGACTGCGGCGCCGAGGCGTCGCAGACGACGCCGGTGGGTCACACGACGCATCGCGAGGTTGCGATGCTCGTCGAAGCAGGGATGACGCCGGAAAAGGCTTTGCGCGCCGCGACGCTCGATGCCGCGCGCGTCCTCGAACGCACCGAAAACCCCAGCTATGGATCGATCGAGGCCGGAAAGATCGCCGATCTCGTGATATTGAATGCCGATCCCGTAGCCGACATCAACAACACCATCAAAATCGATCGCGTCATGAGAGCAGGCAAATGGGTGGAATAACCGTCAGGCCAGATATCTACGACAAACACAAATCGCTGTTCGGAGAGAAGACCGTCAACGGCACGAAGGTCAACATCGAGGAGCTCATCGCGACTCTCGCCCGCGGCACGCGCGACGAATTCCGCTCGCTGCTCGGCGCGCGCCATGTCCTGCAGGATCAGGTCGGCCGCCGCGAGCGCAGCTACGGGTTCCTCGCGCCGGAGACGAAGGTCAGCGACGCCGATGGCAACACCGCCACGGTTCGCGATATCCGTCAAGGGATGCTCGACGGGTTCTTCGGCCGCAAGACGCCGATCGCCTGGCGGTTGAATCCCTCGGTGCCGATCCCGGCGGACACGATGAAACCGGGCCTCGAGGGCACTGGTCCCGCCATCGATCTTGGCATGGCGATGGGCGCGCTCAACACCGGCGCAGCGTCGTGGATGTGGGACTGGGAAGATGCCGGAGGCGACTTCAAAGACCAGCTGTATCAGGCGTGGGAAAACCTCCGCGACCTGCTGGCGCACGAGTGGGTGGGCAAGGCCTACGCGCATCCCACGAAAAAACAGAGCGGCCGGGCGCGCGAGTACAAGATCGACATCCCGCCGGAAAAATGGCCGACGATTTTCCACCGCGTCCCGGGCCTGCATCTGCAGAACCGGCAGATCGCCCTCGATGGGGAGCAGGTGCCGGCCATCATTCCCGCGCTCATCATGCACGCGGTGAGCAACTACGACACCCAGAAGAAACACGGATCGGGTGTCTACTACTACGTCCCGAAAATTGAGACCTGGCAGGAAGCCCGCCTTGTCTCGAAGCTGCTGAAGCAGGTCGAAGAGGCGCTCGGGCTGGGGCGCGGCACGCTGAAGATCAAGATGCTCAACGAGCGCGCCGAATACGCGCTGCAGCAGGAAGCGATCATGTGGGTGCTGCGGGAGAATCTGATCGGCCCCAACGTGGGGCGGTGGGACTATCTCAACAGCCGCGAAGAGATGTTCCGGCACGATCCCGCGATGGTGATTCCCGATCCGAATACCGTGGCGATGACGGAGCCGTCGCTGACCTACTACACGATGCGCAACGCGCTGCTGGCGCTGCTCGCCGGCGGCATGCCGATTGGGGGGATGGCGGCGCAGATGCAGAACCCTCAGGCGCCGGAAAACGATCCCAAGGCGCTGCGCGACATCTGGTTCGACAAGCTGCGCGAGCGGCTGACCGGACTTTTCAAGATCGACGGCAAGATTCACGACACCTATCGCCAGAGCTGGGTCGCGACCACGACCCCGTCTTACGTCGAAGCGGGTCGCGAGGCGCTCGTCACCGACGTGGCCGATCTGCAGACCGTGGTCGACAAGCTCACGCCCGACGAGAAGAAGCGGCTCGAAGCGCTCAAGCTTCTTCAGGACGGGAAGATCATGCCTCTCGAATTGTCCGAGCCGGACTTGACGCCTGAGAAGCTGTTCTCCGAAGACGCGCGCAAAAAGCTGCTGTCGCGGCCGCAAGGTCCCACGACCGAAGACGGACTGCGGTACGCGATGTATATGGCGACCGAATTCATGTATCAGCAGCTGCTCGGTAACAACGCGGCGGCCATCTACGATCCGCGGACGGGCTTGCGCTTCATGAACGATCTGGCCACATACGAGATCTTCTGGCACTTCCTGTATCTCACGGTGTTCCACGGCGTCGAGCTGACGGCCGACGGCAAATATTCGAAGGCCGGAGACCGGGTCACGCCCGAGCTGTTCATGAAGCTCCTCGACGAGCGTCGCGAGACGGTCAAGGAGCTCTTTGCCAAGACGGGCACCGATTACGGCAAGACCAACGCCGAGCTGGTGCTCTCGATCCTCAAGCGGCAGATCGTGGAATCGACGCCGGACGGACGTCTGGTACCGCAGGCGCGCTGGATTAAATACGGCTCGCGCGTGCTGCTGTCGATCATCGAAGAGCGCGAGCCGGATCGCTCGGCGATCCTCGACGCGATCTTCAGCGGCAATCGCAGCGAGCTCTCCGGCAAGGTGCTGCGCGCGTACGACTTCGTCTACGACACGCGAGACGACTCGACGACGCAAACGGCGGCATAGATCGTCGATGGACGATCACAAGCGGCCCAAGGCTGAAGACGTCGCTCCCCTTGTGTACGACGAACTTCGGCGCGTCGCGGCGGCCTACATGCGGCGCGAGCGGCCAGGGCAGACGCTTCAGGCAACTGCCCTCGTGCACGAAGCCTACCTGCGGCTCGCGCAGGCGGGCGCGCCGTGGAACGACCAGCGCCATTTCGTCGGCATCGCCGCCCGCTCGATGCGCCAGATCCTCGTGGAGCGCGCCCGCGCCAGGGGCGCACAGAAGCGATGGGGCGGCATGAATCGCGTCTCCATCACCGACTCCCTCGCGCTCGCCGCCGATCCCGAGACGATGCTGCCGGCGCTCGACGAAGCGATCTCCAAACTGGAGCAGGTCGATCCGGAGCAGGCGAAAATCGTCGAGTTGCGCTATTTCGCGGGCATGAGCGTCGAAGAGGCTGCGGACGTGATGGGGATGTCGCCCGCGACGCTGAAGCGGCGCTGGGCGCTCGCCCGCGCGTGGCTCTTCCGCGAGCTGTCGCAATGACCCGCGACAAATAATGACTCCCGAGCAGCGCAGACGCGCGCGGGACCTGTTCGAAGCCGCACTCGAGCACGAGCCTGCCGACGTGTTCAACTGGCTCGAGGAAAAGGCGGCGGACGATTCCGTCGTCCGCGCCGAAGTCCGTTCGCTGCTCGAACACCACACCCGGGCGGGATCCTTTCTCGCGCAGCCTGTCGCCGAGGCGGCCCCGCACCTGCTCGAAGACGAGCACACGATTGAGCCTGGCACGGTGCTGGGAACCTACACCATCCTCCGCGAGATTGGCAGGGGTGGAATGGGCCGCGTGTATCTCGCATCGGACGCAAGGCTCGGCCGGACGGTGGCGCTGAAGGCGCTGCCGCCGCAGCTCACGCGCGAGGCGAGCCATCGCGATCGCCTCCGCCGCGAGGCCCGCGCCGCGGCGCTGCTGACGCATCCCGGCATCTGCACGGTCTACGCCCTGGAGGAGTTGAACGGCGAGCTGTACATTGCCACCGAATTCGTCGAAGGGCACACTCTGCGAGACGAGATCGGTACTGCCAAGCGGCCGTCGCTCGACGCGATCATCTCAACATCGCGCGAACTGGCATCGGCCCTGTCGAGCGCCCACGCAAAGGGAATCACGCATCGCGACCTCAAACCCGAAAACGTGATGCGCGCGAGCGACGGGCGAATCAAAATTCTCGATTTTGGCCTGGCCCGGGTTGCGCCAGGACCAGGAGGAATCGCCGCCACGCTGACGGCGCAGGTTCCCGGCGGAATCGCCGGCACTCCTGCGTATATGTCGCCGGAACAGATTGAGGGACGCCCAGCGGGTCCTGCCGCCGACGTGTTTGCATTCGGGGTTCTGATGTACGAATGGATCTCCGGCCGGCATCCTTTTCAGGCCGGGTCGCTGCTGGCGATGATGGCGCGCGTGCTCGACAGCCCGCCCGATCCGCTGGCGAATTACACCGGCGTGCCGCCATGGCTGTCCGATGTCATCGACCGGTGCCTGAAAAAACAGCCGCAGGACAGGTTCTCGACGGCATCGGACCTTCTGCACGCGTTCGAACACCCTGTGGCGCCCCCTCGACTCCAGACACCGAGCAGCACCTGGTGGCGGACGCATCAGGTCGTGGCCATCGTCCTCTACACGATCGCTACGGCGCGCGGATGGCAGATCAAGGAATGGCTCAAAGAACAGGACTCTATTTCGCTGTGGGTGTTCATCGTGATGGGCATCGCGGCATCGGTCGGCGGCATCATCCGTGGCCATCTCGTCTTCACGGATGCCATGAACCGTTCCCATCTGCGGAATGAGCTGCTGCGCACGAAGAACATCCGTCTGTTCACCGACGTGCTGATGGCCGCGCTTCTCACCATCGACGCGCTGCTGCTCGCCCCGCTGTGGCCGCTCGCGGCCGTGCTCACGATCGCGCTCGCGACGGGCATCGCCCTTGCCGCCGTGCTCATGGAACCCGCGACCACCACGGTGTTGCTGGGAGAGTAGTTGGGTGCGTTGGGTGCGACGGGTGCGTTAGGTGCGTTAGGTGCGTGGGTGCGACGGGTGCGTTGGGTGCGTCTGGGTGCGTTGGGTGCGCTAGGTGCGACGGGTGCGTTGGGTGCGACAGTTCGGTGGCTGTTTCATCGTGGGCCATCCGTCGGTCGGTTCGACGCGGCACAATTTGCCATACTTTTCCAGAAGTAATGAATTTCCTCAGGAAACTGGCACCTCGAAGTCGGACCCGAACATGCACGGGTCAGCTGCATGGGCGTCAGGAAATTTTCTGAACTGACTTGCTGGAAGCTCGCTCGAGCTCTTCAGAAGGAAGTATTTCGTCTCACCTCGAGACCGTCGTTCGACCGTGATCGCGATCTGCGTGACGAACTCCGAGATGCTGCCGGGTCGGCGAGGCGAAACATCGCCGAGGGTTTCGGCCGAAGGACGCACCGAGACATCGCGAATTTCTTCGCAACCTCGCTTACCTCGCTGAACGAGGTCGAGGACGAACTGGGCGAGGCAGTCGATAACGGGCATGTCACTGCAGAGGAAATCGCGTTGGCACTAAATCTAAAGAAGCGTGCGTCCGTTGCAACAAGCCGGTTTCGCAATTCAGTGAAAGATTCGCCAGATCCGGTGTGGAACCGATGGCCCAAGCGCCGCACCCAGCGCACCCAACGCACCTAGCGCACCCGCACCTAGCGCACCTAACGCACCTAGCGCACCCAACGCACCCGTCGCACCCATCGCACCCAACGCACCCCTCGCACCCAGCGCACCGTAGAATATCCACCGTGTCCTACCTCGTCGTCTTCCTTGCCGCATTCATCGCAGGTGCCATCAACTCGGTCGCGGGCGGAGGGACACTCATTTCGTTTCCTTCGCTCATCTGGGTAGGGCTGGCGTCACCAATCGCCAATGCGACCAGCACGGTCGCCATCTGGCCAGGCTCGCTGGGCGGGATGTGGGGATACCGGCACGATCTGAAAGGACTTCCTTCCTCGACATACACGCTGATCATCCCGAGCCTCATCGGCGGCGCGCTGGGCGCGATTCTGCTCGTCCTCACGCCGACGGAGGTGTTCGATCGGTTGATCCCTCTATTGATCCTCTTCGCGACGCTCCTGTTCATGCTGCAGGAGCCGGTGCAGCGGATGATTCGCACGACAGGGAAAGCGCACGCGGGGTCGAAAGGCTGGCTGATTGGCGCGCTCCTGTTTCAATTTCTCGTGTCCCTCTACGGCGGCTACTTCGGTGCCGGCATCGGCATTCTGATGCTCGCGGCCTTCGGTATCATGGGGTTCACCGACATTCATCAGATGAACGGCCTCAAGAATTTTCTCGCGCTGTGCATCAACGGCGTGGCCGCGGCCTATTTCATCTGGCACGGGATGGTGTCGTGGCCGCACGCGCTCATCATGGCCGTCGGCGCGATCGTCGGCGGGTTCTGGGGGGCCGGCGTCGCACGCCGCATCGGGCCAAAAGGCGTGCGCCGCATCGTCATCATCGTTGGATTCACGATGGCGGGGTCGCTGCTACTGCGGCTGTAGTAAATGCAAACAGGAGTTCACAAATAAAAACGCAAATACAACAGGAGATCAAGAGCTTAGAAGCGGTTTCAAAAACCTCCTTCGCCGCGCGATGCGGCCGGTGGATCCGTCTGCAAGGCAGCCGTATCTTGTGCAGCGGTCGTTGACCGAAGCGCGAAGAGCGGTGTGCGACACCACCGACGCGATCGACGCAACCAAGACCGTATGTATCTGCCGAGATGAGCGAGGCGGTGGCGGTTGGTGAAATCACGCGCGAAGGCTGGGCTCCGGCTGCCGGCAGACGGATGCACCGGTCGCGTTAGTAGCGGCAAGGGATAGTGGGCGCCGTCCCGCATCGCCGGACAATAGGAGGATTTCTTCTCAGGATTCTCCGCACGAATTTACTCCGCCGTCGCAGCGGTGGTACAGTACGCGTGACACCCACCAATGATACTGACTACCGATGGGTGACCCGCCGCTGTGACGTTCAGCGTTATCGTTTGTGCCTACAACGAAGAAGAATTACTTCCCGGTTGCCTTCATTCATTGCTTCAGCAGTCCTTCCCGCCGCACGAAATCATCGTCATCAATAACGCGAGCACTGACGGCACAGCGGCGGCGGCATCCATCGCGGGCGTGACGGTTGTCGACGAGCCCCGCAAGGGCCTTGTCGTCGCGCGGGAGACGGGACGCCGCGTGTCCACCGGGGATGTGCTGGTGTATGTCGATGCCGACTGTCGCGCGCCCCGCGACTGGCTGGCACTGGTTGCCCGCGAATTCGACGGCCCCAATCCACCCGCAGCGGTGACGGGACCGTACCGGTTCTACGACTGGGACCTTGTCGGCCGGGTCCTCGTGCGGATGTACGACTACAGCCTCGCTCCGGCCACCCACGCGCTCGCCCAATATGTGTTCGGCGTCGGCGCCGTGTTGTATGGCGGGAATTTCGCGGTGCGACGGCAGGTGCTGGAGCTCATCGGAGGCTTCGATACGTCGATCGAGTTCCACGGCGAAGACACCAATCTCGCGCGCCGCGTGTCGAAAGCGGGCCGTGTGCGCTTGAAATATCCGTGCTGGGTCTTCACGTCCGCGCGCCGGTACAAAGTGATGGGCCGGGGGAAGGTATTCCGGCTCTACGTGAGAAACTTCTGCGCCGAAATCTTCTTCCACCGGCCTTCCGATCGCACCCACGAAGACGTCCGCGCCTGATCCGATGCCCGGATACGAACCGTACCTGCTCTGCGACTTCCATGTACACACGACGTGGAGCGACGGGCGTTTGACGCTGCGCGATGTGGTGGATCTTTACGGCAAGACCGAGAAGTTCGACGTCCTCGCCATCACCGATCACATTCTGGGCAGGAAGGATCTGCTCGGCCGCCTCGGGCGTCTCGCCACGCTCGGCCGCCGGCACTTTTCGGTGACCGAGGAAACGTTCGACGACTACATGGCCGACATCGAAAAGGAAAGCGCGCGCGCCAAACGGCTCTACGGCATGGTGCTGATTCCTGGCGCCGAAGTCACGCAGAACCACATCAGGGCAAAACACAATTCGCATATCATCGCGCTGGGCTTGACGCACTTCATCAGCGCGGACCTGAAGGCCAAAGAAATTCTGGAGGAGATCCGGCGGCAGGATGCGTTGAGCATCGCCTGCCATCCGCACCATAGGACCACCAGGCGGGTAGAGATCGGCACCTGTTACCTCTGGGACCACCGTAAGGAGCTCGCCGATCTGGTGGACGTGTGGGAGGCGGCCAATCGCGACGATTTGTTTTCGGTGACCAGCCTGAAGCATTATCCCTACGTGGCGAACAGCGACTTTCACAAGTCCAAACACCTCTATTCGTGGAAGACGCTGATCCGCTCGGCGAAGACGTGGCCCGCGGTCAAGGCCGCGCTCAAGGCGAACACTGACATCGCCATCACGCTGTTTCGCCGGTAACGTCCGTCGGCCACTGCCTTCGCATGCCTGACGTCAGCGTCATCATCAATCCCATTTCCGGTCCCAGGCGCCGCGGCCGCGGCGCGGCGCGCGCGGAGCTCGCCAGGCAGACGCTCGACCGCCTCGGCGTCGACGGAGAAGTGCGGCTGACCGAACGGGGCGGCCACGCGCACGAGCTGGCCCTCGAGGCGATAGCGGCAGGGGCAGCCACCGTGATCGCGTGGGGTGGAGACGGAACGATGAACGAGGTCGCCCGCGCGCTGGTGCAAAGAAGCATCGAGGGAGCAGGAGACGCGCGGACGGCGGACGCGCCGCTGCCGGCCCTTGGCCTGGTTCCTGGAGGCTCGGGCAACGGGCTGTCGCGCGAGCTGCAGATCCCGTTCGATCCATCGCGTGCGATCGAACGCGCGGTGCGTTCTCCTGCACGGCAGATCGACGTTGGGGAGTTGGGCGGACACCTGTTTGTCAACGTCGCCGGCATCGGTCTCGACGCGCACGTCGCGGCGCTGGTATCTACTCGCGTGCACCACCGGGGGCTCGTGCCGTACCTGACGGCAAGTTTCGGAGATCTGCTGAAATTCCGGCCGTCGGACTATGCGATCGAGGCGGACGGCAGGATCGTGGAGATGTCGTCGCTCCTCATCGCTCTGGCCAACTCGCAGCAATACGGATTCGGCGCGCATATCGCTCCGGCGGCCAGTATTACTGACGGGCTGCTGGACCTGGTCGCCATCTCGGACAGGAAGCTGTTTGGCAACCTCAGCCGCGTCCCGTCGCTGTTCGTCGGGCGGCTCGATCGCCAGCCCGGTGTGACCACATCGCAGATTCGTGTGGCGACGATTCGGTCCAAAACGCCGATGTTGTTCCATGTCGATGGCGAGGCTGTACAAGGTTCGGACACGCTGATCGCGCGAGTGCATCCCGGCGCGTTGCGTCTGCGGGCGTGAGGCTGCTAAGCTCAAAGTCGAATGTTCCGCGGCAAGTCGTGGATCCGTTGCGCTGCCGTCGTGGCGCTGCTCACAACCCTGTGCGCAGGGACGATGTCCCGTCCGCACGCGGAATCGAGCGACGATCTCGCCTGTAATCCTCTCGGCGTCGCGCACGACGAAAGCGCCCATTACATCGGCGCGGCCGCCCGGAATATCGACACACACGCCGACCACTGTTTCATCTGCCACTCCCTCAGGGGACTCAGCCCGGGCTTCGAAAAATACGTCCTGCGCGACAGCGCCGTAAGCGCCGAAGGCCTCCACGCCCGCGCCGTGGTCATCGTCGACCGTCTCGACTGGTCTCTCACCCCGAGCCGCGCTCCTCCCGCGTAGAAGACTTCCTCGGTTGCAGTCCGCAGAAGCGGACAAGTGCTTCCGATCCGCTCTGGGCGGATCGTTTTCCTTTTCCATCGAGGCATCAGCACTATGAGGTTTCTCTTCGCATTTATTCTGTCGTTGCTCGCAGCGGCTGCGTCGGCGTACGCGCAGGATACGGCTGTGCTGCAGGGCAGGCTGGTCACGTCGCTTTCAGGCGATCCCATTGCCGCCGCGACCGTCGTCCTCGACGAGGTCAAACGCGAAACGGTGTCGGGAGCCGACGGGACGTTTCGATTCGAGAATCTGGCGCCCGGCACGTACCACGTGTTCATTCGCGCGGCTGGGTATTCGAGCCGCCGCACGGAGGTCACCGTGACCGCGATGCCGGGGAACCCCGTCGATATCGCTGTCGATCCCGATCTTCACTTCAGGGAAGTTGCATCGGTCACCGCGGAGGCGCGGAGCCAGTTCGACGTGGCCCAGCCCACGACGGTGCTCGCGGGGCAGGAGCTCGCCAAACAAATAGAAAGCTCCATCGGTGCGACGCTCGAGAACCAGCCCGGCCTCGCTTCGCGCAGCTTCGGGCCGGCGCCATCGAGGCCCGTTGTTCGAGGCCTCGACGGCGATCGCGTTCTCATTTTGCAGGACGGCCAGCGAACAGGCGATCTGTCCAGCCAGTCGGGCGATCACGGCGTCACGGTGAATCCCGCATCGGCCGAATCCATCGAAGTGGTGCGCGGCCCGGCCACGCTGCTCTACGGAGCGAATGCCATCGGCGGACTGGTGAACGTCATCACCAACGAGATCCCGATGCGGCCGGTCAGCGGAACATCCGGAAATGTCACACTCGATTTCGGCAGCGCGGCCGAAGAGGCTGGCGGCGCCGGCCAGGTTCAATTCGGCAATGGCAAACTTGCACTCAACGTTGGTGGAGGCGGACGGCGATCCGATGATTTCGCCACACCCGAAGGCGAGGTTCTGAACTCACACTCCCGGAGCGCTTTCAGCACTGTTGGTGCGGGGTGGACAGGCGAACGCGGATACGCCGGCGGCAGCTGGGGGTACGACGACTCGAAATACGGGATCCCGGTTGTCGAGGGGGGCATTCTGCAACTGACACCTCGCCGTCACGCGCTGACGTTTCGCGCGGGCGCGGAGCGCCTCGACGGGGCCTTCGACGGGTTTCGCGCCACGGTTGCGCATCGTCGCTACAAACACGATGAGCTCGAACGAGAGGACGTCGCTACGTCGTTCACCAACAACACCACCGAAATGCAGGTCCTGGGATCGCACCGGGCCGTGGGCCGGCTCAAGGGCAGCGTTGGAGGATGGTTTCTCGACCGCGCGTTCGATGCCATCGGCGCCGAAGCGCTTTCGCCGGCGGTCGATCAGGGCGGGTTCGCCGCTTTTGCGTTCGAGGAGGTGACATGGCCGCATGTGACGCTCCAGTTCGGCGGCCGGGCCGATCACACGTCGTACGCTCCCGCGGGTGAGCCCGAGCGCGCCTTTACGAACGGGTCGATCTCGGGCGGGGTGTTGTTCCGGCCGGCCGCTGCCGACGATCGCCTCACAGTGGCGGCGAGCCTCGCGGCCGCGGCTCGTCCGCCCGCGCTCGAGGAGCTGTTCTTCTTTGGCGCCCACCACGGAAATTTCGCGTTCGAGATTGGTAATCCGGAGCTCACCTCGGAGCGCGCGCTCGGATTGGACCTGTCTCTCCGCTGGCGCGCGCCGCGCGCATCAGGTGAAGTGACGTATTTCCGTAACGGTATCCGGGATTTCATCTTCCGTCGCGAAATCTCGCACGAAGAGTACGACGAGCGCGAGCAGGAGTTCATCGATCGTTTCGGCGGACGTGAGCCACCCGGTCACGAGGAACACGCAGAGGGCGAAGGAGAAGAGGAGGAACTCCCGTTTGTCGAGTTCGTGGGAGCTGATGCCCTGCTGCAGGGGGTCGAGGCCCACTCCGACTTCCAGCTCACCTCGGAATTGTCAGCTGAGCTCGGCTTCGATTACGTGCGCGGTGCGCTCAGGGAGAATGACGATCCGCTGCCGAGGATGCCGCCCTTGAAGTTTCGCGGCGGCTTGCGGTATCAACACGGGGCGTTGCAGGTAGGAGGGCAGGTGACGGCCGCGGCCAAACAGGATCGCGTGCTGGGCATTGAGACACCCACCGACGGCTACACCCTGTTGCGTTTGTATGGCTCGTATTCGTTCGGAGGCGGCGGCGCGGTCAACACGATCACGGTGCGCCTTGACAACACCACGAACGAGCTCTACCGGAACCATCTGTCATTCATCAAAGATGTCGTCCCGGAGATGGGTCGCAATTTCAAGGTCGTGTATGCAGTGCGCTTCTGACCTTCGTCATGGTGAAGGTCAATGATTCCTTCGGCATCTGCGTGACGATCGGCCGGATGATCCATGCCAGGGCGAACGGCACGTCGCGGGAGAGCGTGAGCGACTCGCACTGGATGTAAACGCCGCCGTCGCGCTCGGCGAAGCGCCAATAGGTGTTGAGGTTCCACATGAAGCCGTTTTCTTCGCCGGCCGGCTTCGGCCGTTCCTGAGGCGTTCCCGCATCCGCAATCTCGGCGACGCGAGTGCTGCGGATGCGGCTGTGAGCACGCGTCGCGTCGGGATGGAAAAATTCCGCTTCGTTTTCGGTGTCCATGGTCACGCTGATGATCTTCTTGACGTAAAAGCGGAGCGCGACGCGGAACCGGTTGCCGTCGCGCTCCAGCAGCTTCGCCCGCGCAATCGCCGGAGCGAAATATTGTCCGTGGCGATCGTAGTCCTGCATCAGCGCGACAGCTTCTTTGACCCCCACACGCGGAACGAACACCGTGCCGACCCAGTGATGGATGAGCCCCTCCGGCGCGTTTATCTCTTTCGATCCATCCCGCGTCTCGAGCCGTTCGATGATGACGCCGCCCTGCTGCAGGCCTCCGGCCACTTCAGCGACTCTGGCTTTGGGAAGCGTGTCGATCCACAGAAACCCCGCCGTCTTTGTAACCTCGTCGTCTATCCGTTGTTCGGTGAGGCGCACGTACCGGTCGAACGCGGCCGCAGTGGCGGGCTGGAGGCCGGCCGCCCCTATGGCTGCGGGCAGCGCGATCAGGGCCAGTAATGCCGCTGTGAGTGTCGATGATGGGGGCTTGGTAAAAGTCATCAATGGGGAATGCGCAAGACCATGAGCTTACGGCTCAGTTGGTCACGCGCAGCACGATAATTTCCCTGACCTGGTCGCCCGGCACGGAGGGGTTCGATGCCAGCAGCTCGACCCGGTATTCATCCGGCGCCAGGGACGCGAGCGGCAGGTCGAACTGGACAACGCCCGGCGGCAGATCGGCGGCGACGGCCTCCAGGTCGCGCATCGCAACGCCGCGGCGGTTGAGAAGCTTTCCCGTGACCACGGGCGTCGCATCGAGGGGCGCGTATGCCGGCACCCGCACGATGAGACGCTCGGTTCTGCTGAACGTCCGCGCCGCTACGGGCGCCGCTTCAGGGTTGCGGCTCGCTTCGTCAAACTGGCGAGCGGTTCGGGTCCGCAATACCTGCGGCGTCGCGAGCGTCGTCTTCGTCACCTTGAGGTTCGGTACCACCACACCACGGTAATCAGTGTCGAGAGGAGCGCCGCTGCTGCTCTGAAGGGCCATCTCCAATGCGATCGGGCCCGGCGCCGCGTTAAAGGCGATGTACTCGCGCTCCCCCGGACCTATCCGGCGCTCGAACAACACCGTTCCATCGGCCGCAAACGCTTTGACGACGACCGACATCAGGCGCTGGTTGCGCGGGGCAGCGTCGCCGGGTTCCCACGTCACGGCTACCCGCGTGAGTCCTTCGGTCCCCCGCGACATTCCGATCCAGGGCCGGATGTAGGGACTCGCATGCGCCTGGCGGAAGGGCACCGAAAAACGGGGCGCCGCCGCTTTTGCAGCGGCGGCCGCAAGGGCGGCATCGGGGGCCCAGTAGCCCGATCTCGAACGCATGTTCGCGCCGGTTCTCTTCACGCGCAACTGCACGGGGTGAAATTGCCCGTCTCCCGGGCGGGTGGGCTGGAACGTGACGACAAAATAGTGGTCGAGGTCCGTCACGGTCTGCCTCAACGCGGCGGAGAGATCGGTGTTGTTGAGGCTGGCCTGTCCCCCCGTCTGTTCGGCGATGACCCTCAGCATCGAGTCGTAGTCGCCGGCCTCGGGACTGGGGTCGATCGCGTGAATCGCCACCTTGTTCCGATTTGCCGTGGCGATGATCGCGCGCGGCTGTGCCGGCTGGAATCCCTCGGTCAGGAAGATGAGAGCCTTGCGTCCGTCGTGTTCGCCGAGCCGTCTGGCGAGCGCCTGCAGCGCGGCGGATACCACCTGGGCGCGGCTGACCGCCGCTGTCTTCGGATCGCGGCTCATGAAATTGCGCTCGAACTCCGATCGCGGCGTGAAGTCGCCGGCGTGTCCCTCGAACGCCGTGATGGCCTGCCGGATGACGTTGTGGTCTTTGGTGAAGGCGATGGCGTGGAGCGGATCGAGCGGCTTGGCGATGGCCACCAAATCGCCATCGCGGAGCTGCGTGTCGATGAAGCTCATCAGCGCTGTGCGCACGCGAGCACTGCTGTCGCCGGTTTGCACGTGGAATTCATCCAGGAAAATGCCGACGACACGGGGGCCGCCCGACTGAAGCCGCACGGCGTCCACGGTTCTTGGCTCGCCCGAGTCGGTCAACTCCAGATCTGCCGGACTCAGGTCGGTGACCGGCCGCGCCTTCGCATCGGTCACGACGACATCGATCGTGACCGGATCGTCCGCCGCGGCCGCGGGCGTAGAGCTCCCCGCAAGAACCGCCAGCGCGACGATGGTGGTGCCGATGCGCTTCATCGTGAGAAGGTGATGATGTTTCCGGCGTTTCCGGTCTGCTGAACGCGCTCGAAGTCGACCACGGCTCGCCTGTATTCGAGAATCGCCTGCAGCTCGTTGTTCTGCGCGTTCGCCAAATCGCGTTGGGCCAGCACTACTGCATAGTTGGTGGACATACCGACGCCAAATTTGCTGTTTTCGGCGTCGAGCTGCTGCTGCGCGAGCTCGCGCGCGGCCTGTGCCGCCTGGACGCGCTCGGCTGTGTTCTCCACCTGAATCGCGGCGTTGCTGACGTCGCTCGTCACCTGGAGATCGAGCTGGCGGAGCTGGACCTCGATCTGATTCTGCTGAATGCGCGTGCGCGCCACGGACGCATCTTCCGCGCTCGTGCCGAGGTTGTAGGAGATGTTCAACGCAACGCTCCACGTCGGGAGCCGATTTCGGAACAGCGTATCGAGCGCATCGAAGTAACCCCCGGGCCTCGTGCCGATAATCTGACACCGGTTGAGGCAGTCGCCCCCTTCCGTGATGAACGTAGTACCGCCGATGCCCGTCGTCGCATAACTGGTCTGGAGGTCGACCTGCGGCAACTTCTGGTTTTCCAGAAACCGCAGCGTGACGTCGTTTGCCTCGAGATTTTTGCGCGCCTGCAGCACATCCGTGCGCACCGACAGCGCGCGTTGCGTCGCCGTCGTGAGATCGACCGGCTCAGGCCGGAACTCCGGGCGATCGATGGGCTCGATGGTGGACGTCCACAACGGATCGCTGGTCCCGCTGACGATCAAGCGCTTCAGCGCGATCTCGGCTGTGCGCCTCGCGCCATCGGCGGTCACGAGCACCTGCCGCTGCTGCGCGGCCTGCGCCTGAGCCTGTACGACGTCGATCGGCGCCATCGTGCCGATCTCGACCTTCATCCGATTGTTGCGCAACAGCTCTTCGGCGAGTTCGAGCGACTGTCTCGCGACATCCACGGACTGTACCGAGAACACATAGTTCCAGTACGCGTTCCGCACGTCCGAGACGGTGTTGATGGTGATCTGCTGGAGCTGGATGTCCGAGATGTCCTGGTTGATCCGGGTCACCGTCAGCTGCTGGCGGGTCGAGTCGATTCTGAAGTCGCGCAGCAAGGGCTGAATGTATTGCGCGGACCACGTCGGGTTGTACTGTGGATTGATCGTCGCGTTCAGCGAGGTGGTCTCCTGGCGGCGGTTGTTGAGGTTCGCGGCGAAACTGCCGCCGCCCCATGGCACGTCCTGCGCCAGGCCGCCGTTGAACAGCATCGTGGAGTTGCTGATCGTGGCGCCGGTGGCGCCGCCGGAGATCGTGCTGGTTGACGCGTTTTTCGCGTTCTGCGAGCTGAAGAGGGACGTCAGCGTCGGGCTGTAGACCGACCGTACGCTCGCGATGTCGACGTCGTAGATCTGCTGGTTGATGCGCTGTACGGCGATGTCGAGGTTGTTCTCGAGCGCCCGTTTTACCGCGTCTTCGAGCGTCAGCGACACGCGCGGTCCGGTCGGTGCCGGTGGCTTCCCGGTCGTCGGCATCGCAGGGGGGGCCTGTCCGGGCACCGTCTGCCCCGCGGCAAAGAGATTCGATGGAAGTTTCAACCGCGTCTGTGCCGACGCGGGGACCGTAACCAGAGCAGCAGCCAGTGCGCAGAAAATGATGTGTTTCATGATTAAAAGACTACGATAAAAAGGGGTTGAAGGTTTCCTGATCCCACATCCGGGACGGAGTTTCCCAACACCGAAAATGGCAGATTGGCCAATCTACCGATCTTCCAATCTACCAATGCGAGTATTACCCAAACCGCCCGACTTTCATGATGCGTGCCGCCGCGAGGCCGATGAAAAATGCCGCGAAGCTGAGCAACGCGCCCACCTTCGTTTCGTCCAGTAAACGACCGTATGGGAAGGCAGCCGTTGCGAAGAATAAAGCCACCGTAAACCCGATGCCGGCAAGAATGCCGACGACGGCCAGATCGCGCCACGTCATGCCTTGGGGCTGACGGAGACCCGCGAGTGTCGCCAGGGCCGTTGCGGCGAGAACCCCCGCCGGTTTGCCAACCAGGATGGCGATCAGCACGAACCAGGTGCCGGTCCCTGCGTTTCCGATCACGACGCCGGCGTTTGCGAGGCCGAAGAAAAACAGCATCACGCCGACAGGTCGCTTGAACCAGTGCTCGAACTCGTTGAGCGTGTCGTGCGCGCGGGGATCTTCCACGAACAGCCCCGGATCGCGGGCGGCATGAGGAAGGAACGGCACGATAGGCACCAACGCCAGCGCCGGATGCAGCCCTCCCCGGTAGAACGCAAACCACGACAGGGCGCCTGCCGTGAGAACGTAGGGCCAGAAATTCCTCACCCGCCGCTGGTTCAGCCACCACGCCAGCAGCATGGCGCCGCCCAGAACCACGGTGAACTCCACCAGGCGAAGCGGACCAGTCGGATAGAACGCTGCGATAATCAGCAGCCCGAGTGCGTCATCCGCAATGGCCAGCAGCAACAGGAAAGGGATAGCCGGGTGACGTTCGCCGAAAATAATCCGGGCAGCCATGTAGCTGAACGCGATGTCTGTCGCGCACGGAATCGCCCAGCCCCGTTCGAGGTTCGGGCGATCCAGCGCGATCGTCAACCCGACGAAGATCAGCGCCGGGACCAGCATCCCGCCCGCAGCCGCCGCGAGAGGGAGCGCGGCGCGCCTGGGTGAGTGCAGCGCGCCGCCGGGCGCTGTCGCTTCGGTCACCTCCTTCGCGGCCAGCGCGAAGAAAAACGCCATGCCGATGTCGTTGACGAGGAAATGAAGGCTGTGGGTAAAGCCGACGTAGCTCTCGCGGCTCACGTTGGCCCAGACCAGCGCGATCACGGTTCCGCTGATCAGCAACCCCGAATTATTTACGAACGTTTTTGTCGCTTGGCGCAAATTTGTCGGCACCGGCGGGCTCATTCACGAGTGCTTTTATGATGCTTTTCCAATGAGTGCGGAAGGACACGAAGTCCCCAGGGAAGACAGCGCAGCGGTCGTCATGTTGTCCGGACGCACGTTTGTTGGCGCATGCACTATTGTTGCATGCGGCCTCCTCGCAATCAGCCGCACTACGCCGTTGCCGGTATCGCTCCTCGCAGTCGAGGTGTTCGCCACAATCCTGGGTCTCTTTGCCTTCGGCTCGTTCAAATACCAGATCCACAAGAACGCCCTCACCTACGGCATGGCCCTGGTCATCGTGGCCACGTTCTGCGGCCTCGAAACGACGGAGTGGCATCGCGAGATAGCAGCTGCGGGCTGGTCGGCCTGGATGGGCGCGCACGTGCTGTCGTTTCACGGGCTCGACGACCTGATTCACGCCGACACGATGCTCTTCATCCTCGGCTTGACATTTTTCGTCGCCGTCATCGCCCAGACGCGCATGCTCGAAGGGATTACCTTCTTTCTGCTGCGGCGCAACAACGGCGCGATTCTTCCCACCGTCATTGCCGTGACCGCCGTCGTCGCATTTTCGTCGGGCATTCTCGACGGCGTGTCGATGATCGGGCTCACCATCCGCACGCTTGTGATCATCCTCATGCTCGCAGCGGCCCCGAAGGAGGCGATCCTGCAGGCGGTGATGATTTGCACGACCGTCACGACGGTCTGCGGAGTTTGGCTGGCCTACGGCGAGCCGCCGAACCTGATCATGAAAGCGAACCTCGATCCGCATCTCGGCGGCATGTTCTTTCTTCGATATTGCGGCCCCATCGCCATCGTCACTTACCTGATCGTCGCCCGTCATCTCGCGGAAGAATCTGGCCGGGCCAGCGCATCGACATGGACCGCATGGACGTGCTCGATGCCAACGCAGAAGACGTGAGGTTTCTGCAGGCGTCGCGGCACGGCGAAGTGCTGACGCCGGTCGAGCTCGTCGAGGCACATGCTGCCGACCTTCAAGGAAAGGCTCCGACGATCGTCCGCGAACTGCAGCAGGGGAAGTCGCTCGGGAGAGCGCTCGTCGACGCCGATCTGCCGTGGGAAGTCCGCGAGCTTTTGCTGGGCCATTACGTCAGCGAGGAGCTGGCCGCGTCGCTGGACCGCCATTACGTGCTCGACAAGATGGGAGACGACGAAGGAGCGATGCGCGCCGAGCAGTGGGTGGACGACACGCTCGCCGCTTCCGCACAGGACCGGCGGCGGGCGCAGATGATCGGCGCGCTCGCCCTGATCCCGTTCGTGGCGCTGCTGATCGCGCACGGCGTCAACCACAACATACCGCTGTTCTGCGCCTCGTTCGCCGCGTTCGGGGTCGCCATCGTCGGTATCTGGGGCATCCCGCGCATGCGCGATCTGGCGTTACGCGAGGGGCGCCACGAATACGCGGAGTACTACTTCCTGTTTCCGCTGTTTTTGTCGATCACGCTGCTGACGCAGGCGGGGTTTTTCGATCAGATGGAGCAGCTCATTCGCGACGGCGTGGCCACGCTGGGCCTGGCCCCCGTCGCGTGGGCGCAGTTCACCGGCGCGACCGTCTTGTCTGCGATCCTCGACAACAACGTCGTTGCCGACTTCGCGTCACGCGCGCTCGAGAACTTCGACGTCGACATCTTGCATTTGTTCGCGATGGCGCAGATCGCCGGCTACGCCCTTGGCGGCTGCTGGACCCACATCGGATGCGCGCAATCGGTCGTCGCGTATTCCTTCATTCAGCGCGACGTCGATGCTGCGTATACGCCCCTTCAGTGGATCAAGCAGATGACGCCGGTGATCCTCGAAATGTTCGCGGCGATCACGCTGCTGATCGCCATCGAATCCTGGTTCTTCTAATTAAACGTATCGCAGGTGCGCGGATCTCCTGACTCCATTCCGCGCCTGAACCACGTTACGCGCTGCGCCGACGAGCCGTGGGTGAACGACTCGGGCACGACCCGCCCCTGCGAGCGCTGCTGCAGGCGGTCGTCTCCGATCGCTGCCGCGGCGTTCAAACCCTCCTCGACGTCGCCCGGGTCCAGTTCGACCCGCCCGGCGGCGAACCGGCCAGGCTTCGCGGCTTCGTTACCCCAGACGCCGGCGTAACAGTCGGCCTGAAGCTCGACCTTCACCGAGTGTTCGTTCGCGCTCCCGCGATACGGGCCGCTCTCGAGCGTGCCGGTGAGATTCTGGATGTGGTGCCCCACTTCATGCGCGAGCACGTAGGCCTGCGCGAAATCGCCCGGCGCGCCGATCTTTCGCTGCAGGTCCTCGAAGAAGCTCAAGTCGAGATACACCTTGCGGTCGCCCGGGCAATAGAACGGTCCCGATGCCGAGCTCGACAAACCGCATGCCGACTGAATGCCATCGCGGAACAGCGCAACGCGCGTCGGCTGATAGTTCGGCAGCTTCTGCGACCACGTGTGCTGGATATCGCCCATCACGGCGTCGACCAAGTCCACGAGCTTTTCTTCTTCCGGCGTTGACGAAGCAGGGCGTTCGGCAACCACGTCGGTTGCTCCGCCCCCGCCGCCGACGGCGTCAAACAGATTCACTCCGGTCAGCCACGATCCGACGAGAAGAATGAGGACGCCGCCGATGCCGAGAGGAACGCCCATCCCGCCGCCCCCTCCGCCGCCCCGCAGGTCTTGCACATTTCCTCTGTCGCCTCGTGTCCAGCGCATTCGGTACCTCCCAAAAAAGGGGTGAGGGGTAAGGGGCAAGGGGTAATTGCCCCTGGCCCCTTGTCCCTTACCCCTAACTGCGTAGCAACCCCTATGCCGTCCACCCGTCTGTGGTGTGACGAAATTTTCCTTCGAAAGACTGCTCGAAAGCGCTGCTCCCGGTTTCCCAGCTGTATCGCTCGATGGTCAGATCCGGCCGGGCGATGCGCAGCACGTTGAACGAATTCAATTCGCCGCGGCCGCGAGTCGACAGCGTGCCCGCCTGCACCACGAGAGCCGAATGGCCGGCGATTTTGTAGCGCTCGGCGGTATGTCCCACGTGGCTCAGATGAAGGTGGCCGGCCAGGAACAGATCGGCCCCGACTTCGGCGAGCCGCGCCATTGCCATCGGCGCACGCCCCACGAGATTGTGCGCCGCCACGCCTTCGGGAACGTCGAACGGGTGGTGCGTGACGACGACTTTGACCAGCGTGCCCGGCAGCGTCCGCATGCGCGCGGCCGCCGTTTCCACCTGCTGCCGGTTGAGACGGCCGCGTCCGTGCGTAATCAGCGCACGGGCGCTGTTGAGTCCCACCACGGCCATCTCTCCATCGACATGTGCGGGCTCGAGGTCGCTGTTGATGAATCGCCGGTATCCGCCGAATGGGTCGAACAACCGTGCCGCCAGGTTGAAGAAAGGCACGTCGTGATTCCCGGGGACGACGAGCACCGGGCCGGAGAGACCATCGAGAAACCGCCGCGCGTGACGGAACTGCGCGCGCCGCGCGCGCTGCGTGAGATCTCCCGAAATCGCAACCAGGTCCGGATTGATCGACGCGATCCGCTCGACGAGCGGATTGATAATCCGCTCGTCGAGGTGGCCGAAGTGCAGGTCGGAGAGGTGAACCAGCGTGCGCACGTCAGGCGGCCGGCATCAACACGCGCAGGGCGGCGGGCCAGGCGCGATAGTGAAGAGGACTCGTGAGGTGCAGCACTTCGCCGTCGCAGGCGATCGTAATGACGCGTGTATTCAACGCATCGACCCACAGCTGGGTGCCCGATATCGATTCGAGCGCATGCCCACGCCGTGCCAGGCCCAATGCGGCGCGGGCGAACAGCTTCGGCAGGTCGCGCGTGCGCACGGGAGGGGCGAAATATCCCCAGAGCTCACCGCCGTCGAGCCTCACGCGGGCGCCCATGTGAATGCCCTCGGTGTGGTATTCGTTGTTGCCGACGAACAGAAAAGGGCTGCGGACGACCTTTTCCGAAAGGCCGGCCGCCATGCGGATGGAGATCTCTGATTCGCGGCGCAGTACCTGCAGTGTGGCGCGCGCCGCGGCGATCCACTTGGGATATCCGCCCGCCCGCAGCTGTTCCCGCAGCGCGACGATATCGGGGTAAACGCCGATCGAGGAATTGTTGATGAACAGATGGTCGTTGACCCGCCCCATGTCGACGCGCCCGACATGCCCGCCGGCGATCGTGTCGACCGCTTTGGGCAGATTAGTCGTGATGCCCGCGTCTCTCGCGAAATGATTCAGCGTCCCGAGCGGCAGCACTCCGAGCGGCGTGTCTGTTCCGGCAAGCTCAGCGGCCACAGCGCTCACGGTCCCATCGCCGCCTGCCGCAACGATCACATCCGCGCCGTCCTTCATCGCGTCGCGCGTGGCGATCGCGATGTCGCGCGGATCGCCGATCGCCTCGATTGCTGCGTCCATTCCCGCCTTGCGGAACAGCTCGCCGATCTCTTCTGCCACGCCCGGCCGCTGCGCTGTTCCGCTCGCCGTGTTCAGAACCACCGCGATCATCTCAGCTAGTATCGTATGCGTGTCGGCCGCTTTTCCGCCCGGACCGCGTGGCGCATGGCTGGTTGGCGTGCTTCTACAGGCGCGCCGCGATCCGCTGGGGTTTCTTTCCCGCGTGGCGAAGGAAAACGGCGACATCGTTCATGTCAAGGTCGGCGGCCTGCACGTCTACCTGCTGAATCATCCGGACGATATCGAGCAGGTGCTCGTCACACATCAGCAGCGGTTCGTCAAAGGACGCTCGTTGAGCGGCGCAAGGCGGCTGTTCGGAAACGGCCTTTTGACGAGCGATGGGCTGTTGCACAGTCGCCAGCGCAAGATCATCCAGCCGGCATTTCACCGCAGCCGTCTCGGCGGGTATGCCGGCGCCATCATTCCGCTCACCAGTGTTCAGCGCGACGGCTGGCGTGATGGAGATTCGATCGACATGAACGCCGAGATGAGCCGGCTCACGCTTGCGATTGCGGCGCGCACGTTGTTCGGCGCCGAGGGAGATCGACTGGCGGCCGCCGACCCGGCTCTCTTTGCCGACGCGGTGGATCTTCTCGACGTGCCGTCGTTGCCCTACGCAGGGCTGGTCGATGTGCTGCGGATGAGGCAGTTGCGGCGCTTCCGAAGGGCGCGCGCGCAGCTCCATCTCATGCTGAACGACGTTGTCGAGCAGCGTCGCCGCAACGGCGGCGGAGACGATCTGTTGTCGATGTTGCTCACGGCACGTCGGGAGGGCATGCCGGAAGAGCAGCTCCGCGACGAGTTGACCACGCTGCTTCTTGCCGGGCACGACACGACGGCAAACGCGCTTGCCTGGGCGTGGTTGCTGCTGGCCGCCAATCCGGCGGTGGAGGAGCGGCTGCACGCGGAAGTCGACGACGTCATCGGCGGCCGCGCTCCCGTTCCGGATGACCTGCCGGCACTGGAGTTCACGAAACAGGTCTTCGCCGAGGCGATGCGGCTGTATCCGCCTGCCTGGCTGCTCGGGCGGGTCGCCGTTGAACGTCACGAAGCGCGCGGCTTCGTCATTTCTCCCGGCTCGCTCGTCGTGTTGAGCCCCTGGGTGGTCCACCGCGACGTCCGGTTCTACCGCGATCCCGAGCGATTCGATCCCGATCGCTGGACACCAGAACACGAGCAGTCACGTCCCCGGTTTGCTTATTTCCCGTTCGGCGGCGGTTCCAGGGGGTGCATGGGCGAGGCGTTCGCGTGGATGGAAGGCATTCTCGTGCTCGCCACAATCGCCCAGCGGTGGCGCTTCCGCCGCATGGACGCGGAAATGCCCGAGCCTTATCCCGCGCTGACGCTCAAACCGCGAGCGGCCGTTATGCGCGCGACGAAAAGATGAGTGAACAGTCCTGCTCTGCGCTCGTCCAGATGCCATCCCTGCGCGGCCGGCCATAAACGGCTCAATTCCCGATCGCGGAATCCTGCCCGCACGCTGATGTCGCCGTCGTGCAGCGTCACGGCATTACATCCGATCAGCGGCATCAGCGACACGCCGGCGAGTCCTGCGCGCGATCGCCGCGGCTCACACGCGATGAAAAGCCGCGTGCGCTTCGCCAGGCCATCCAGCAGGCTGGCGAGCGGGGCGTCTTCAAAATGGTGAAGAAACAGATTGGCGATCGCCGCGTCCGCCGTTGCCATGCCGGGACGCTGGAGCCACTCGAACACGTCGCATGCAGCTTCGTCTACCGTCCAGCCAAGTTCCTTGAACGACTCGCGTGTCTGGCCAGTGATGGACGGCCGACGATCCACCAGCGTCGCCTGTACCCCTTCTGTGGAACGGCCAAGGCGTGTGGCGACGCGCAGCAGAAGCGTCCCGTCGCCCGCGCCCAGTTCCACGATCCGCCGCGCGCCGGCCGCCCCGGCACGCAGCTCGTGCGCGACCATCGCCGCATGGCCCATGAACGCATTGATCTTGCGGAGGTCGCGCCGCGACTGGACGGCGCGAGGATCGTCGGCGGAAAGCTCGTCGAGGATTTCCGGTCGAACGATCCTTTCCATCCGCTCCGGATGCATTCCTAAATCAGCTCGGCAACGCGGAGTAAAGCGCCATGACAGCTGAAGCCCGCGCCGAACGACGACATCCACCAATAGCCGCCAGGCGCGTTTTCTTCGATCGCCGCCTGCAACACGAAATACACGCACGCGCTGCTCACGTTGCCGTAATCGCGGAGAACGGCGGCGCTGCGCCGGGTGGCATCTTCGCTGAGGCCAACCCGCTGACGGATCGCCGAGAGGATTTCTCGTCCACCCGCGTGCAGAATCCACGCCGTGATGTCCTTCCGCGACAGCCCCGAGCGCTCGAGGGCGTTTTCCAGGACGACATCGACATGTTTCGCCGCCAGGCTGGGCACGGCCATGGTGAGAATATTTCTCAACATGCCCCGGCGCCGCTCGAACCGGAGCTCGTCGCGATCTCCAGTGTCGAGCAGCGTCGCGAAAGACTTCCATTCGATGCTTCGGCGTCCCGGCGGCGGAGTAGCGCCGAACACCGCCGCCCCCGCACCGTCCCCGAACAGGCACGCGCTGATGAGCACACCCGGATCGTCGTCCAGGTACATCGCGGCGCTGCAGATCTCGACGCAAATCGACAACACATGGGCCGCCCGCCCGGACGCGATCAGGGCGTCAGCGATCCGCATGTTGGGAAGCGCCGCACCGCAGCCCTGTCCGACCAGATCCAGCGCGAGGATGTCGGGCCTCAGTCCCATGTGCTCGCTGACGTAGCTGCTGAGCCCGGGGCACAAATATCCCGTGCATGTGCTGATCACCACCGCGTCGATCGCCGACGGCGCCAGATCGGCATCGGCAAGCGCCCGCTCGGCGGCGCGCGCGGCCACGGCGGGCGCGTGCTTCGCGAAACGCGCGTCGAGGACGTCCGGATCCAGCATGAACGCCTCGCCCAGATGATCGAGCGTGAGAAACCGGCTGCAGATGCCATTGGTGCCGCGGAGCACCGACTTCACAATCGTCTGTGAGCGGGCGCTGAGTTTCGGGAGATATCCGGACTCCACCAGCGCATCCCAACATTGCACCTGTGAATATCGTTGCGCCGGCGTCGCCGTACCGAGCCCGCTCAGGAACATTGCTTAAATCTAGCCGAGAAAATCACTTTCAGGTTAAGGTCAATCATGACGACCCGCTCGAAGTGGCAACATCTCGCAACCGAAGCCGTCAACCCGCTCAGCCGCCACATCGATACGTTGACCCCCGGTGCAATGGTCGAATTGATGGTGATCGACAACCGCAGGGTACTAATCGCCGTGCAGCAGGAAAAAACACGCATTGCCCGCGGAGCGAAGCTCATCGCATCGGCCATGCAGGACGGCGGCCGGCTCGTCTTCGTAGGGGCAGGAACGAGCGGACGCCTCGGCGTGCTCGAGGCGGCGGAATTGCCTCCGACCTTCGGCATCGAGCCCGATAGCGCGGTCGCGCTCATGGCGGGCGGCCGATCGGCAGTGCACCGCGCCAAAGAAGGCGTCGAAGACGATCTCGAAGAAGGCGCGCGGCTGATGCGCGCATTGCGTGTGTCGTCGCGCGACGTCGTCGTCGGCATTTCGGCAAGCGGCATCACCCCGTTCGTGCGTGGGGCGGTCACTCGCGCGCGTGATGCGGGCGCTCACGTGGTTGGCGTCACCTGCGATCCGCAGTCGGAGCTGAGACGCCTGTCCGAAGTTGCCATTGTCCTGGAAGTCGGCCCGGAAGTGATCGCCGGCTCGACACGGCTGAAAGCAGGCACAGCCACGAAAATCGTCCTCAACATGATGACCACGACCGCGATGGTTCAGGCAGGAAAGACATACGGCAACCTGATGGTTGACGTGAAATCGAATTCAGAAAAGCTTCGCGATCGGGCGCGGCGCATCGTCGGCGCGATCACCGGGCTCGAAGCACGCGAAGCCGAAGTCTTGCTGCGCCGTGCCGGCTGGAACGTAAAGGCCGCAATCGTGATGCATCGATCGGGCATCACCCGCGCGGAAGCCCTCTCACAACTCCGCGTCGAACCCAGATTGCGGAAGCTTCTCGGCCGCCGGTAAATCCAGAATCACCTCGACCGCGCCGTGCAGTTGAAGCAGCGACGCCGGCTGCTCGGTGGCGATGCGGCCGCTGAACATCGACCGAACGGCCCGCGCTTTCGACCGGCCTGTCGCGATCAGGACGATGTTGCGCGCCCGCATCAGCGTTCCGACCCCCATCGTCAAGGCGCTCTTCGGAACCTTGTCGAGACGCCCGCCAAACAGGGAGGCGTTGGCGCGCCTCGTCTCGAGCGCCAGCCGCACCCGATGCGTCCGCTGCTGCAGCACACGCGCCGGTTCGTTGAAGCCGATATGGGCATTGCCGCCGATGCCGAGCAGCAGCAGGTCGATGCCACTCAACGCGGCAATCTCCGCCTCGTATCGATTGCACTCTGCGTCCGGATCCGCAGCGCCGCCATCGAGAAAATGCACGTGCCCGTCAGGCAGGTTGACGCGCGAAAAGAGATGCTTCTGCATGAACGCGCAGTAGCTCCGCTTGTCCCTCGAGGCCAGCCCCATGAACTCGTCGATATTGAAGGTGTGTGCCCGCGCGAAATCGGCTTCTCCCGCCTGGTGTAGTCTCACGAGCTCGTCGTAGACGGCGAGCGACGTCCGCCCTGTTGGCAGCCCGAGCACCGATGCCGGCTTGTGCGCGAGTTGTGCCGCGAGGGCATTGGCTGCCGCGCGAGCTGCCTCCCGTGCCGATCGAAACACGCGCACGTTCATGTGATGTTTGGCGCGTACACGGGCAGCCTGGCGCCGCCGCGCATTTCGGCAAGCGCGAGCCGGACCGCACCGGCGGCCGGTTCGTGATTCAGGCGCATCACGCTGCATTGTGGCGCGAGGCCCGGCAGCACGAGCTGCAACTGATCGCTCAGCCACGGCACGGCGTGGAACATTCCGCCGGCGAGCACAAACGTGAACTGGCTCTCGCGCAGATCGAGACGCGTCATGACGGCGGCGGCCGCCGTCACCAGCTCGTCGGCAGCACGGCTGAGAATGCCGGCTGCGACGGCGTCTCCGGTGTCCCGCGCATGCTGCACGTATTTAGCGACTGCCGCGATCGTTCGAGGGTTGAGATCGTTGCGGTATACCTTGTGGATCAGCTCGGAGGCCCGCTCAACGCCGAAGTGCTCCAGAAGCAAGGGGGTGAGACTGGTGATGCGGCCCCGGCCGTCTGCGTGCCGCACAGCCGCGCGCAGCGCCAGCCGGCCGATCCAGTAACCGCTGCCTTCGTCACCAAGTGCGTAACCCCAGCCTCCCGCTCTTGACGCGAGTCCCTCGTCATTGCGGCCATATGCGATGGATCCCGTGCCCGAGACGATGACGATGCCGGCGGCGTCGCCGATGCCGGCTTGCAGCGCGATGAGCGCGTCGTTCACGATTAGGATTCGAGCCTTGTAGCCGATGCGCTTCATGATGCTGCGGACGATAGATTCGTCGGCCGCGCGATCGACGCCGGCGATACCCAGGCAGATTGCCGTCGGAAAAATACCGGTGCCGTCGAGCGTGCGCTCCATCACGGAATGGAGGACTTTTTCGAGCGCCAGCTCACCGGCGCCTTGAAGATTGGCACCCTCCTCGCGTCCCTGTGCAATCACCTGCTCGCTCTCGTCCGCAAGTATGCACACCGTCTTGGATCCGCCGACGTCGATGCCAAGAACAGGCATTACCGATATATTACCGTCCATGATCGTCCTGTCCGGCGCCGATCTTTTGCTGCCGTCCGGCGTACTGCCTGCCGGCACGCTCGTGCTGGAGGGCGACAGAATCATCGACATCAACTCGTCGACGCCGCCAGGGTCGTTGCGCGGGCATGTGATTGTTCCCGGGTTCATCGATGTGCACGTGCACGGCACGGAGGGCATCGATACGCTTGACGGCGGAGATGCGATTGCGCAGATCGCCCGCCGCCTTCCGAAGTACGGCGTAACCGCGTTTTGTCCGACCACGGTGGCGTGTGCGCCAGCCGCGCTGCGGGGCGTCCTGGAAAACGTGCGTGCGCAGCGGACCGCACGCGAATTGGCTGCCAGAGTGTTGCCGGCACACCTCGAAAGCAACTTCATCAATCATGAATTCAGGGGCGCGCAGCCGGCGGATTGTCTGCGTCCTCCCACTGACGGCGGCGACATTCTGCAGGAGATCGACAGCGCGGGTGACAGCGTCGGCATCGTCACGCTGGCGCCGGAGCTCGAGGGCGCGCTCGATCTCATCAAACGCCTCACATCGCGCGGGACGCGCGTGTCGCTCGGCCATTCGGGAGCGACATTTGCGCAGGCGCATGCAGGCATTTCGGCGGGGGCGTGTCACGCCACTCATCTGTTCAACAGGATGCCGCCGGTGAATCATCGAGAGCCTGGCTTGGCAGGCGCGGTGCTCGCCAGCGAGCAGGTGGCTGCCGAGATCATCTGCGATGGCGTACACGTCCACCCGGCTATGGTGCGAATGGCCGTTGCCGCCAAGGGGGTTGAGCGCGTGATGGCCATCTCAGACGGGGTGGCAGCCGTGGGTCTCGCGGAAGGCGCGACGGCATTACTCGGCGGACGGCGGATTCGCGTCACGAATTCCGCGGCCTACCTCGAAGACGGCACGCTTGCCGGCAGTGTGGCCACGATGGATCGGGTTTTCCGCTTTCTTGTCCGGGATGTGGGCCTGTCGCTTCTCGATGCCGCGCGGCTCTGCGCCACGACCCCAGCGACCCAGATGGGGCTGCGCGATGCGGGCTCGATCCACAAGGGTGCGCTCGCCGATCTGGTCGTGATGGATCGCGAGTTCAATGTGAAGCAGACCTACGTGGCTGGGAGATTGGTCTATTCGGCTACCAGCCTCAGGACTATCGGCTAGTGGCTACTGGCTACCGGCTAGCATGACGGTAGAATTCCCTGATGGACAATCGCAGGTTACAGCTGTACGCGGAGCTTGCTGTGCGGGTTGCGCTCAACCTGAAGTCAGGGCAGCGGCTGATGATCATCGGCCCGCTGGCAAACGGCGGCGCTTCTCTGGATGCCGCCCCGCTGGCGCGGCAGATTGCGGCGGCCGCGTATCGCGCGGGATCGCCGCTGGTCGAGACGTTGTATGGCGACGAAAGCCAGCAGGCGCTGCGATTCGCCCATGCCCCTCGCGACTCGTTCTCAAATTTTTCGGCGTGGCTGCCGCGCGTCCTGTCCGAACATGTCGAAGCCGGCCATGCCGTGCTGTCGATCAGCGCAAACGATCCCGATTTGCTGCGAGGGCAGCCGACGGAGCTCGTCAGCGCGGTGCTCCAGTCGACGGCGCGCGACATGCGCCCGTTCCGCGAGCAGATGTCTCGGAACGATACGAATTGGGCCGTCGTGGCCGCGGCCAGTCCCGCCTGGGCGGAAAAGATCTTTCCCGGCCTGTCCAGCGGCGACGCGACATCGAAGCTATGGGAAACGATCGCGCGGATGTGCCGCCTCGATGCTCCGGATCCCGTCGCCGCGTGGGAGACCCATCTCGGCAACCTCGCAACGCGAAGCGAGCGGCTCACGAAGAAGCAATATTCAGCGCTGAAGTACACGGGCCCGGGCACGGACCTGACCCTCGGCCTTCCCGCTGGCCACGTCTGGGTGAGCGGCCGGAGCGTCAGCCGCAACGGCATCTGCTTCACGGCCAACCTGCCGACAGAAGAAGTCTTCACCATCGCCGACAGAAGCCGCGTGGATGGGACGGTGCGCGCCTCGAAGCCGCTGAGCTACGGCAGCACATTGATAGAGGGATTCGCGCTGACGTTCGAACAGGGGCGCGTTACAAAAATGACGGCCGAGAAGAATCAGGAAACGCTTCAGCGCCTGCTCGACACCGACGAAGGCGCCCGGCGCCTCGGCGAAGTTGCGCTCGTGCCGCACAGTTCGCCGATTGCCCAGTCCGGGCTGCTGTTCTACAACACGCTGTTCGACGAAAACGCCGCGAGCCACGTCGCGCTCGGCAACGCATACAAGTTCACGCTGAACGGCGGAAACGACATGAGCGATGACGAGTTCGAACGCTCGGGCGGCAATCGCAGCGGTGTACATGTCGATTTCATGATCGGGTCGGGAGAGCTGGACGTGGACGGCGTTCTGCCGAATGGCTCGACAGAGCCGTTGATGCGCAAGGGGGAGTTTGTTGATTAGAACATTGGCAGATTGGACGATTGGTAGATTAGAGCATTCCGGAATCTTCCAATCCTCCAATCTACCCATCTACCAATTCTGGCGTCCCGTTCATTCTTTTAACCCCAACAACCTAGAGTAAGATCGCGTCTTCCCAGTTCGTCTGCGAGGAGGCCGTCGCGTGAGCAAATTCAAATACCAGCGTGGACTGGCGGTTGCAGGTGCGCTTGCACTCGCGGCCGGGGCGCTGCACGCGCAGAACAGTGCGGCACCCGTCACGCAGAAGCCGGCGCCCGTTCAACTTCCGGGGCCCGGCGCTCCCGGGGCACCGCAGCTGGCTCCGCCGCCGATGCCGGAGATTCTCAAGCAGTACAAACCAGTCAGCAGCGAGCGCCTCAAGAATCCCGGCGATGGCGACTGGGCGATGATCCGCCGGACCTATGACGGCTGGGGTTACAGCCCGCTCGATCAGATCAAGCCCGACAACGTCAGACGGCTGCAGCCGGCCTGGGTCTTTTCCACCGGCGTGGAGAACGGCCACGAAGCTCCGCCCCTTGTTGTCAATGGCGTGATGTTCGTGTCGACTCCCGGAAACCAGGTGATTGCGATCGATGCGAAGACTGGCACGCAGCTGTGGCGTTATCGCCGTCCGCTGCCGACACCTGTCGTGTTGCTGCATCCGACGAGCCGCGGCGTCGCGGTCTACAACGACAAGGTCTACTTCGCCGCCGGCGAAGCGGTGCTCGTCGCGCTCGACGCCCGGACTGGAGAGGAAGTCTGGACCGCCCAGGTCGCGGATAACGCGAGCGGCTACTACATGTCGCTCGCGCCGCTCGTCGCCGACGGAAAAGTCCTGGTGGGCACATCGGGAGGAGAGCTCGGTATTCGCGGCTTCGTGGCTGCGTTCGACGCGGAAACCGGCGGCGAGGTTTGGAAGACATACATGGTGCCGGCGCCAGGCGAACCCGGCAGCGAGACCTGGCCCAAAGGCGACGAGTGGAAGACCGGAGGCGGCTCGGTCTGGGTAACCGCGAACTACGACCCGGCGGCGAATCTCTCTTTCTGGGGCACAGGCAACGGCGGTCCGTGGATGGGAGACCAGCGGCCGGGGGACAATCTTTACATCGGCTCGACAGTGGCGCTCGACGTGGCGACGGGGCGCATCAAGGGCCACATGCAATACAACCCCAACGAGTCATGGGATTGGGATGAGGTGTCACCGCCCATTCTCATCGACTATCAGCGCAACGGCCGCACGGTCAAAGGTCTGGTCAACGTCGGGCGCAACGGCGTGCTGTATTTTCTCGAGCGAAGCGGCGGGCCGATCAACTTCGTCGAAGCGACTCCGTTCGTGAGGAACAACGTCTTCCGGAGCTTCGATCCGAAGACCGGCCGTCCGGACATCGATCCGGAAAAGAAGCCGGGCACCGACAAGATGGCTGATTTCTGCCCGTCGTGGTGGGGTGGCAAAAACTGGCCGCCCGCGGCGTTCAATCCCAAGACGCGGATGCTCTACATCCCCGCCAACGACAATCTGTGCTCGACGCTGATCGGCCGGCAGATCGAGTACACGAAAGGACGCAGCTACACCGGCGCCACAAGCACCTTGTATCTCTATCCCGGCGCCAAACACATCGGCGAAGTGCAGGCGTGGAACGTGGACACGGGCAAACGTGCATGGACGCACACGTTTGCGAAGTCGGCGAACTGGGGGCCCATCCTGACGACGGGCGGGGGCCTGGTGTTTTCCGGCGGCACCAACGACAGAATGTTCCGCGCCTTCGACGCGAAAAGCGGCAAGCTGCTGTGGGAGACGCCGACCAACTCCGGCATCATCGGCGTGCCGATGACATTTTCGATTGACGGGAAGCAGTACGTTGCCGTGCAATCGGGATTTGGCATCGACTCGCGCGCGATGCAGGCGCGCCTCAACCGTGCGTTCCCTGGCGAATATCCGGAAGTGCCGGAAGGCGGCGCGATCTGGGTGTTCGCGATTGGGGACAAGTAGCAGGTGGTAAGTAAAAGTCAAAAGTCAAAAGTAAAAAGTCAAAAGTCAAAAGTGAAAAGTGAAAAGTGAAAAGTAAAACGTGGACCGAAAAATAATCCTCGCGATTGCCATTGTGTCTGCCGCCGCGCAGGTGGGAATCGTCGGTCAGTCCGAAATGGCTGACTGGCTGACCGATGGGGGAGATCCGCAGCGGACGGCGTGGCAGAAGAACGAGCGCATCCTGAACGTGTCGAACGTGAAAGGGATGAAGCTGCTGTGGAAATACAAGACCGATAACGAGCCGCGCGAGATGCACGCGCTGTTTCCGCCGCTCATCGTCGGGCGAGTCAACACTTCGGCCGGACCGAAACAGGTCGCCGTGGTGGCCGGCATCTCCGACAACATCTACGCCATTGACGTCGCGACGGGCAGCTTGCTGTGGAAGCACCACTTCGATACCACGTTTTCTCCGCCGCCTGGCGTGAGCTTCGGAACGTTGTGCCCTGGCGGCCAGCTCGCGACGCCGGTCATTGGGCCGGGCAGGACGCCGGGTAGTTACGTCATCTACGCCGCCGCCTGGGACGGCCGCCTGCATCAACTCGACGTCGCCTCGGGAAAGGCCGTCGCTCCGTCCGAGCTGTTCATGCCGCCCAACGCGAAGCCGTACGGCCTCAATTTGTGGAAGAACGTCGTCTACACCACGAGCGCACAGGGATGCGGCGGCAACCCGAACTACGTCTACGCGTTCGATCTCGCGACGAGGAGGACGGCGACGTTCGATCCAGGGTCCGGTGGAATGTGGGGACGCAGCGGCCCCTCCATCGGCAAGGACGGCACGGTCTACACGGGCACGGGCGACGGTTCCTACAATCCAGAGCTGCGCTCGTACGGAACCGCGATTATCGGCGTCATCCTCGACCCCAAGACCGGTGCTCTGAAGCTGAAGGACTATTTCGGTCCCCCGAATGCCGAATACCTGCTCAAGCGCGACATCGATCTGCAGGTGACCGGGCCGGTGTTTGATCACGACGGCCGCGAATGGCTCGTGCAGGGAAGCAAGGAATGCCGCACGTGGCTGCTCGATACGAGCGCCCTGGGAGGTGAAGATCACTCCACGGCCGAGCACCGCTCCCCGCTGATCTGCAACGAAGATCAGGACTATCAGGCCGCGGGAATTTATGGGGCCATGGCCTCATACAAGGATGCCAACGGCACGCCCTGGGTCCTCGTGCCGTTCTGGGGGCCGAAACATCCGAAGTTCAAGGCGCCGATCGAACACGGCGAGGTGTTCAATGGCGCGGTTGCCGCGTTCAAGATGGAGCGCGATGCGGCAGGGCGTTACAGCCTGAATCCCGCATGGCTCTCGCGTGACATGAAACACGCGGATCCTCCAGTGATCGCCAACGGTGTGGTGTTCGGCTTTGCAAGCGGTGAGGACGTCGTGCTCCGGAATCCGCCCATGCCGTTCGGCGGTGAACCGGATTCGGGGGGCACCGCCGGTAGAATCGCCCGCTCGAGCCACGCTGTCTTGTACGCGCTGGACGGGCAGACGGGGCAGGAGCTCTGGTCGAGCGGCGATCAGATCACCTCGTGGAACCATTACAGCGGCATCTCCGTTGCCAACGGGCGCGTGTACATCGCGACCTACGACGGCACTGTCTATTGCTTCGGGATCGCCCAATGAAGACGCTGAAACCCGTTCTCTTCGCTCTTGCGTTTGCGGCGGCGATGGCCGGTCTCATACACGGTCAGGCGCGCAGCGCTCCGGACTGGACGACTCAGGGGTTCGATGCGCAGCGCACCTCGTGGATGCGCGTGGATCCGTACGTGTCGACCGACAGTCTCTCGAAGTTCCAGCTGGTGTGGAAGCTGAAGGTCGACAACGAGTCGCGGTTCGGCAACTCGCTGACGGCGCCGGTCGCGCTCGGCAATCTGATGACGTTTCGAGGCTTCAAGTCGCTGATTTTCGTCGGCGGCAGCTCGAACAACGTATATGCGATCGACTACGACTTCGGCACGATGTTCTGGCGGACGCATCACAATTACACGGCAGGTGCGCGCGAATATGCGGGATCTCCGACGTGCCCCGGCGGCATGACGGTGCCGCTGACGCGGGCGACGCCGCTCACGCCTCCGGCGCAGCTTGCCTTTTTCGGCTTCGCGCGTCCACCCCGTCCGGCCAGAGGTGACGTCGGCGAGCCGGGGAAAGGGGCGCCGCAGTTGGCGGAGATTGCCGCGCGGATCGCCGCACGAGGTAATCGCGGAGGCGGCGGCGATACCCCTGCCGCCGGTGCCGCGGCGGGTAGAGCCGGCGCGAACGCCGCTCCGGCACCCGGAGCCGTCACTCCTGCGCGCGGTACGGCGCCCGCCAGAGGCGTAAATGAAGCAGCCCGTGGCGGTCGGGGGCCGACGTTTGTGTTCAGCGTTGCCGCGGACGGTTTGTTGCGCGGGCTGATTCCGGATACCGGCGACCTTGCGCTCGCTCCCGCGAAATTTCTTCCGCCGAATTCCACCGCCAACAGCCTGATCTGGGCCGACGGGTCTGTTTACGCCGCTACCTCGAACGGCTGCGGCGGCGCGCCGACGGCAGTGTTCGCGATGGACTTCCTCGACGAGAAGAAGACCGTGCTGACCTGGCAGTCGAATGGCGCGCCAATCGTCGGTCTCGCGCTCGGCACGGATGGAACCGTGTATGCCTCGACCGGCGGCGGTGCTTCTGAATTCGCCAACTCGGTCGTGGCCCTCGATGGCAAGACGCTGAAGATTAAGGACTGGTTGAAGCACGAATCCGCTTTCACCTCCACGCCGGCGGTATTTACTGAGGGTGAGAAGACTTACGTGTCAGTGAGCTCCGGAAGCCGTCTGTACCTGCTGGATGCGATTTCTCTCGGAGGAGCGGACCACCGCAGGCCTCTCTTCGTGACGGCAGACGACCCGAACGTGCGCTTCGGCAGTGACGGAGTGGCGACATGGCGCGATCCGGCGGGAACGCGCTGGATTCTCACGGAGACGAGTGGCGCTATCGGCGCATTCAAATTGATCGACAAGGGCGGCGTGCCGGCGCTCGAACGCGCCTGGACGTCGCGCGCGATGTCAATGCCGCGTACGCCGGTCATCATCAACGGCGTGGTCTTCGCGCTCGCCGGCGGCGGCACGGGCGCGAACGCCGTGCTGTATGCGCTCGATCCGGCGACCGGCAAGGAGCTCTGGAACAGCGGGAATACCATCACGTCTCCCGCGAGCGCGGGACTGTCTGCAGGTACAGGACAGGTGTATGTGGTGACGCAGGACAACACCGTGTGGTCATTCGGCATTCCGCTGGCGATTAACTGAGCGTTTGCAGGGGAGAGACATGAAGGGGTTCGCCGCCGGGTTGATTTTCGTCGCAATCACCTCGCCCATATTCGCGCAGGACACCCTGCCCGACGCGCCCGGGAAGAACGAAACACTGCAGGTGTGCGGTACGTGCCACGAGGCGGCGAAGGCAACCTCGGTGAAGCTGACGCGCGAAGGGTGGATCGAGACCATCGATCGCATGAAGGCATTCGGGGCGGGCGGATCGGAAGCCGAGTTCGCCGCGGTACTGGAATATCTCGCCACGCATTTCAAGGGAGACACGGTGCGGCCGCTCGACATGAACAGCGCCGAGTCCATCGATCTTGAAAGCGTGCTGCAGTTGCTCCGGCGCGAAAGCCGTGCAGTGCTCGAATACCGCGCCAAGCGCGGGCAGTTTACGTCGCTCGAAGACCTGAAAGGTCTCGATCCGGCTATCTACAAAAAAATAGAAGCGAGAAAGGAACGCATCGTCTTCGTGACGCAGCCAACTCGATGAAGAAAAAACTACTGGTCCGGACGCTCTCACTATTTTGTCTGGTCGTCCTCGTCCTCGCCTCCGCTCTTACATTTCACGTGTGGCGCACGTGGGATCGTTTATACGACGACATTCCCGTGCCCGAGGTGAATGCCAGCACCGATCCAGCGGTAATCGCCCGGGGTGAATATCTGGTATACGGGCCCTCGCATTGCGTCGAGTGTCACTCTTCCTCGTTCGAGGAATTTCAGAAGGTTCTGAACGGCGAAAAGGTGCCTCTACAGGGCGGGACGAGATTTGACGCCCCTCCGCTGGGCGCGATCTTTTCAAAAAACCTGACGCCGGATCCCGAAACCGGCATCGGCCGGTACACCGACGGGCAGGTTGCCCGCATGATGCGGTACAACGTCCGGCCGGATGGCCGCGCATCGGTGCGGCCCCTCATGCCCTTTCACAACATGAGCGACGAGGACATGATCGCCATCATCTCGTATCTTCGCGCACAGCCACCGGTTCGGAATCGGGTGCCCGACAACGAGTGGACGCTGGCGGGAAAAGTCATCAAGAGCCTCTCGTCCACGTTCAAGCCCCGCGAAAACGTGAACCCCCCGAAGGTTGCCCCCGAGGAAAAGCCGACGCCGCAGCGTGGTGAATATCTGGCGCGGTATGTGGCCAACTGCGTGGGCTGCCACACGCCGCTGGACGACACCACGTTCGAGCCGTCAGGCCCAGAGTTTTCGGGCGGAGAAGAGATGGAGCCGATGCCGTTCCCTGGCGCGGAGAAGTCCACCTGGTTCCGGACGCCGAACATCACGGCTGTCAAAGGCAGCGCGTTGATGAAGTTCCCGGACCGTGCGACGTTCGTCGCCCGATTCAAGGCCGGCGGACGCCAGCACCCCGGATCGCCCATGCCGTGGGAATCCTACTCCCGCATGAGCGCCGAAGACGTCGGGGCGATTTATGAATTTCTGAAGGCGCTCCCGCCAGCCGATGGCGCGACTGGTGAGGTTACGTTCAAAAAAACGGACTGACTGTTTCTTCTGTCTCACCGCAGAGGCGCGGGGACGCAGAGCGAAAGAATTAACCACAGAGATCACAGAGGACACAGAGAAGAAATTGTCTTCTCTGAGCTCTCTGTGTTCTCTGTGGTTTAACCGTTCGTCTGATTCCAAAGAGATGTGTCTGTCTCACCGCAGAGGCGCGGGGACGCAGAGTGAAGGAATTAACCACAGAGATCACAGAGAAGACATTCCATTTGTGCTTGGCCGAGTAACCAGCGGTTCAGCCTCGAACACTACGAACCTTCGACTGTAGTATCGACTTTCGTTGGCCGCATCGCGGCCAACGGCACCAATAAGAAAACGGCGAATATCAAGAGCCACAAAGCTTGCGCGCAGCTCTTGTATTCGCCGTTTTCTTATTGATGACGCGCCAAAGGCGCGAAAGTCGATTTTCCGAAGGGTGTCTTCTCTGAGCTCTCTGTGTTCTCTGTGGTTTAACCGTTCGTCTATTGCCAAAGAGATGTTTCTGTCTCACAGCGCCACCGCGTCTCTGCGGTGAGACATCGATCGTTACCGCTTCACTCTCGGCGTGCGGTCGTGCGTGACGATGTTCACTACGAGCCAGAGGCCGATGCTGCCGGCGACGAGGAACAACAGCGTCGGGAAGCCCGGATAGCCGAGCAGGGTGAACCGGCTTTCGATGCGCATCATCATCGCCGCCCCGACGATGAGCGCGGCCAGCACCAGCCCCATCGTGATGCGGTTGGCCACCTTCTGCAGGCCGTCAATCACCGCGCCTTCGTCGATCAGCTCGACCTTCATCCTCAGCTGGCTGTTCGAGAGCGCTTCGAGCACCCGGTTGATCCGGCGGGGCAGCTGCTCGGCGAATTCTTTCGCCTCGAGCATGGTCGTGAACACCGTGCCCGGCGAAAGACTCTTGAGCAGGCGCCGCTGCATCAGGCTTGACGTGTGGCGCCGGATGGCGGCGTTCACCTCGAGCGCGGGCGCGAGCGTCCGCGCGATGTGGTCGAGATTCAGCAGCGTTTTCCCGAGCATTGTCAGCTCGACCGGCGACTTGATGCCATGCGCGCCCGCCGAGCCGTTGACTTCGAGCACGATCTTTCCCACCTGAAACTCTTCCAGCGACGCGGCATGATACTGGCCGACGATCCGGACGACGTCGCGCTTGAAGCCGCTTTCGTCCATGTCCTCGCGCGCTTCACCCAGAGCGATCGCCGCGTCCGCCGCTTCTTCCCCCCGCCCTTCGCTGATGGCGAGCACGAGCTTGAGGAGTCGATCCTGAAACGTCGGCGAAAGGTGTCCGACCATCCCGAGATCCAGCAGCGCGAGCCTCCCGTCGTCGGTGATGAACACGTTGCCCGGATGCGGATCGGCATGAAAGAAACCGTCGATGAGAATCTGCTTGAGATAGGCGCTGATCAGCTCGTCGGCGAGCGCGTCGGAATCGATGTCGATGAGCGCGATGGGGTTCAGCGTCGTAATCTTCGAGCCCGTCACGTAATCCATGACGAGAACCCGCCGGCAGATGTATCCCTCGACCGGCGCAGGGACGATGAGGCGAGTGAACTCGGCGAGGTTGTGGCCCAGACGCCGCAGATGCCCGGCCTCGATGGTGTAGTCGAGCTCGTTCATGAGCGACCGGCGGAATTCGCGGATCATCGGCGCGAACTCGTAGCGCCGGCCGACTTTCGTATGCGAATCGATGAACGCGGCGATTTCGTCGAGCGCCTCCAGATCCGCGACGACCTGGTCCACGACATTGGGCCGCTGCACCTTGACGGCCACGGGCCTGCCGTCACGAAGCGTTGCCCGGTGCACCTGACCGAGCGACGCGGAGGCAATCGGCTCGGGCTCGAAGGAGGCGAATGCTTTCGAAAGGCGGATTCCCAAATCCTCCTCGAGCGTTTTCTGGACGTCGGCAAGCGGCACCGGGGCGACGTCGTCCTGTAGCCTGGTCAGCGCCTCGATGTAGGCGGCGGGCAGCAGATCGGCGCGGGTCGACAGCAGCTGTCCGAGCTTGATGAACGTCGGCCCAAGATTTTCGAGGTCTCGCGTCAGCCGTTCGGCTTCCGCCTGTTCGCCGGCCGGCGTGGCATCGCTCGCCCCAGTAGTATTCGCGCTCGCCGCCAGGAGATCCGGACGGTGCTTGAGTAGAAGGGTCGCAACGGCAGCATAACGGCTCAGTTTTCCTGGCAGCACACACACACCTCTGTCCGGTGCACAGCAAATCGGATGCCCGGGTCTCCACCCAGCTATGCGCCGTTTTTTGCATTCGGTGATTCCTGAGGCTGAATGCGTACAGATTTGGTGCACTTTGAATGGCTGTAGAAGCGCAGAGACTGACTCACGGAATCGGCGCTCGCTGGCATGCGGTTCGGCGCCGGTACAAGTGGTGGCAGCTGACGCTGTTCGTATTTGGCGTCCTCGCGGCCATCACCGTGTTCACCACCCTGTTTCTGCCGATCGGCGACAAGCCGTCGCGGATCTACGCCGATACGACCCCGCCTCACGTTGATTCAGCGCACTTCGCCACAGCGCTGGCGACAATTGTCGGCGCTCCGGTGGAGAGCGGGGGCACGATCACCATGCTCAACAACGGCGACGAGTTCGTGCCCGCATTGCTCGACTCGATCGCGAAAGCGGAACGCACGATCAATTTCGCCGTTTACATCTGGGCCGAGGGTGAGTTCAGCGACCAGTTGCTTCGCGCACTCGAAGCCAGGCAGCGCGACGGCGTCACCGTCCGCGTATTGCTCGACGGGCTGGGCAGCATCAAGGTGCCCGACGAAGACTTCGAAGCGCTCATCGCCGCGGGTGGCAAGGTTCAGAAGTTCCGCATGCCGAAGTTCGGCAAGCTCACCCGCTTTCACCGCAGAAACCACCGGCGGTCGATCGTCATCGACGGCCAGGTCGGTTTCACGGGCGGCATGGCGGTGTCGGACATCTGGCTCGGTCACGCGCAGGACAAGGAGCACTGGCGCGACATCATGTTCAAGGTGACCGGTCCGATGGCAAGAAGTCTTCAGTCGGCCTTCGTCGACTTGTGGGCTGGCTCATCCGGCGAGCTGCTGCTCGACCCGAAGACCTATCCCGTGCCTGCTCCGGCTATGACTGGCGGCATCGAGCGGTTCGTCCATCTGGCGAGCTCGCCGGCCGACGACGATCAGTCGATGGCGTATTTTTTCCTTCTGCCGCTCATGGCGGCGACCGAGTCCATCTACATGGCCGCCCCGTACTACATCCCCGATGCGTTCCTGCAGCAAGCGCTGGTGACCAAGGCGAAGGCGGGCATCGATGTGCGGTTGATGCTTCCGGGACCTCACACTGACAACTGGATAACGCGGGCAAGCGCGCAGCATCGATATCAGGAGCTGCTCGAAGCTGGCGTGAAGATTTACGAATACCAGCCGACCTTCATGCACGCGAAATATGCGGTCGTGGACGGCAAGTGGGCGATTATCGGCTCTCCGAACCTCAACTCGCGATCGCGGCAGCTGGACGAGGAGAACGCCCTGGGCATTTACGACGTGCCGTTCGCTCAGGCGCTCAACGCCACGTTTTTCAAGGATCTCGAGCGGTCTACGCAACTCAACCTGGAGGAGTGGCGCCGGCGCAACCCGCTGCGGAAGTTCTTCGAGACGGTATCGCGAGTCCTCGACCAGCAATCGTAGTTCCTAGCCAATAGCCGGTAGCCAGTGGCTGGTAGCGAAGGCCCTCAGTCTTGGCCCGTCGCGATTTCTGTAAGAAGCGGAAAGTGATCCGAAGCGGCCTGCAGATCCGGATGATTGCGGATCACGGTGCAGGCCCGCACATTGTCCTTGAACGCTTCCGGAACGAATGCGTAATCCAGCCTCACCTGCGGGTCGGTGGTCGTGAACGTATGTCCTTCGTCAACGTGGAACTTGCGGAAGGAATCCACGTAACCGGCTTCGAGCATCATGCGAATGGTGATCCACCGGATGGACTTTCCGGTGACCCAGACGAACGCGCGCAGGCGCGGCGGCAGCTTGTTGATGTTCAGTCGCTCTCCCGGCGCGAGCGTGTTGAAATCGCCGGTGACGACGTGCAGACCATGTTGATGGCGTTCCACGCTGCGCAGCAGCGCGCGCAGCTCGTAGGCTCGCCGCTGTTCGGTCAGGTTGCTGTGCACGGCGCTTAGATGAACGCCGTAAATCCGGAAATCCGTGGCGGTGACGATCTCGAGATACGCGCGTTTCGCCCACCGCACCCGGCGCCACACGTGGCCGGCGATTGCGACGCGGCTCATGAAGGCAACCGAGTGGCCGGGCGAAGACGCCCAGTGATCGAAACCGCAGCTCTTGGCCAGCTGCTCGATGACAGCCGGACGGTACGCCTCCTGAAACACGACGATGTCTGGCGAGGCGGCAGAGATGATGGCGGCGAGGGGAGATTCCCGCCCCACGCCTCCTTTGAGGATGTTGTAGCTCAGGATGCGAACCGTCACGGCTCCAGAATGTCGCCGAACAACGTCAAATACGGCTGCTTCATGATCTCGCCGCGAAAATGCTGCACCCAGTCGCGCGTGCCCTGGATGTTGACGGGGCGTTGAACCATGTCCATCAGACGCTTGCGAAGCGGCGTGAGCTCGGGCGCGATGTCGGGATCGTCGTCGCTGAGCGGTTTGGAGTGCATGCCGGGAATCCAGTACGCGGTGTAGTAACGAAGTACTTCCGCGCCCACCAACGTCAGGTCGAGGTCACTCGTGCCGGGGCCGTCGGCGTCGAAGGGCGCGTTGTCGGAATGGCGCTGGCCCGTAATAGCGCTGCCGCGAAGGACGGCCGCATGCGCTTCCGGCACCGACGACTGGACGATCGAACAGAACTCGTCGAACTTCGCACGGTCGTTGGCAAATGCCAGCTTCAGGACCGACGATAGCTTTTCGGCGTCAGTGGGGTGTTCGCTCACTGGCTCCCTCGTCCGGCCTCGCGCAGCTTGCGCATGATGCGATCTTCAATCCAATGCGGATCCCACCATTCGGTGGCGTTTACGAACTGTCCTGCCACCAGCATGCTGAAGTGCAGGTGGTCGCCGCCGGCGAGCCCGGTCTGGCCGCTCGCCCCCAGTCTCTGACCCTTCTTCACGTCTTGCCCCCTCCCTGACCGCGAACGACGACAGGTGTGCATAAAGCGACTGCACCCCCATGCCGTGGTCCACGATGACGGTGTTGCCGTATATGCCGAGTTCTTCGGCGAACAACACCTTGCCGTGATTGCCCGCCATGACGGGCGCATTGGCTGTCTTTGCAAGGTCGAAGCCGAGATGCACCTGGCGGTCCACTTCCTTGCCGCCGTAGGTGTAAGTCCGAAAGTCGGCAAACGACGACTCGACCTGGGAGCCGCCAAGCGGCTCGAATGCGCCCTCCCACAGGATGTTCGGCGCCGTCTTCCGGGAGAACGACGAAATCGTCTCGTTGTTCATCCTGCGGAGGTCGTTGTTGATCGCGAGGAAGGATTGCAGGAGATCGTCGGCCGGCGCAGAGACTTTCAGCTGGGGGGAGCCCTGAAGGATCGACGGCACCACCCGCGAAAGAAAGGTGTCGTCAAGTGGGATCCGGCTCGATCGGAATGTTTTCGGAAACACGCGGTGTTCGAACTGCGCGCGCGTCTGATTGCCGGCCACGTCGCGCGCCACGATTTCCATCGGCGTATCCGCCTTCTGGTGGTACAGCAGAGGAAAAAATGCCACTCTCAGCTCGGCATCTTTGAGCCCTGCGCCCGAGCCGCCATATCCCGGATAGATCTGCTCGCCGATTCGCACCCCGGATTCGACGTCTCCCGGCGTCGCACGATACACAACCATTTCCGCACCACCCATGTTCACGTAGTGATGCGTGGAGATGACGCCAACTCGCGGGGGCGTCAGCCTCACCTCGACGTTGCGCGACGCTTCAGCCGACACCTGGCGCATCCCGCGCAGCACAGGACGGGACGCATGGACTTTGACGGTGGCCGGGCCATTCTGCAGTTCCGGCAGGGTCGATTTTCCGATCGGCCTGGTCACCCGGACGCGATCCGCCTCCTTGACGATCGCGCCTTCAGGAGCGGTGGCCAGGCTCAAAACAGGAAACGCACGCCCCTTCTGCTCCAACACGATGTCCAGCGCCGTCAACTCTGCGCCTGGTGCGTCGATGCTGACGTCGAGCGTGCCGCCGAGGCCTATCACGGAAGGTTGATTGATGGCGATCGCGGGACCGTCTGCGCGCCCTGCGAAGTAATAGACAGCGCCAAAACCAAGGCCGGCGAGTATGAGAAGGACGAAGAACCAGCGGACGATTCGCATGAGCACGATCTTACAGGACTAGCCAGCAGGTGATGGCCATTGGCCAGAAGACACAAATGCAAACAGGAGAGCAGGAGATCAGGAGTTTCAACGCCGCGCCGCCGAGACGCAGATCGAGTCTTTTAACAGGAGAACGAGAGAACGAAAGATCACCACGGAGGCACGGGCAGCGCGTCGACAGCGCGCCAAAGCGCGCGGCGGGGAATAAAAACCCGAAACACAAGAACCTCAACCGTTCCTTGTTCTTGTGTTTCGGGTTTTTATATCCCCGCCACGATGGCCGCCATGCGGCCATCGCTGTCGACGCCCTGCCAGGCTTCGTGGTTGCATCGTGTCGTCGCGTGCATCGCGTCATCGTGTTGAAGAGAACCTCTTAATCTCCTGACCTCCTGCAAGAAATCCGATAAGTTCGTCAGCTAGCGGGCGGGGGCGAAGATCTTGAGATCGACGGCGGCGCCCATCGCCAGATATCCCGCGCGATTCGGATGCAACCGGTCGCCGGCTCCGCCGATCGTGCTGTTGGGGACGAACTCTTCGCGCAGGCCGCCGGTTTTCGGATCGACGGTTGCCGCATCGAAGTCAGCCACGGCGTCGAAGAGTCCTCCGGTGCGGATGAAATTGTTCACGGCCCTGCGGCGCTCATCGGCGTCGGGCGTGCCGGAGTTTCCGTTTGCGCCGAGCGACGGTGTGATTGTCGCGCCGACGATCTTCAGCCCCTTCGCTTTCACGCGCGAGACGAGCTCGCGCATGCCCGCGATGATCTGGTCGGCCGACGCTCCCGCACTGATGTCGTTGATACCCTCGAGCAGCACCACGGCAGACACACCCGACAGCCCGAACAGATCGCGCTCGAGTCTTAGCAGCGCCGACGGTCCGCCGCCAAACGGCTTCGGAAGGGGATAGCTCTCCGGGGTGAGGATTCGATTTCCGCCAATGCCGGCGTTCACAACCGACACCCGGCTGCCGTACGCGGCGTGCAGACGGCGCGACAACACATCGGGCCACCGATCGTCGCCGTTCAGCGTCGACAGCGTTCCGTCCGTGATCGAATCGCCGAGGGCACAGACGACGACGGTGCTGGACGGTGCCATCACATCTACGGCATCGAGGAAATACCACGACGTCGTGGTATACGGAAACCCTGTCTCGTCTTCGGAACTCGTGTGGGTGCCTGAGCGATGGCCGCTGAGATAGGACGTCTGCAGCGCTTTGGCGTGCCAGGTCATCGGGCCGCTCGGCCCTGCGACGTGGTACGAAACCGCGAGCTTGCGTCCATCCATCGCCCCGCCGGATGGCAGCTTGAGGACGGCGCGGTCGCTGTAAGCGGAATCGCCCGGAGCGAGAGTGACGGTGGGCTGGCCGGCAAACGTGACCCGTGTGTTCGTTCCCCTCACAATACTGCCCCCGCCCGCCGAAACGCCGATGAAGATCGCGTCGAATGTGACCGGCTGCGCGCCGAACGTGTTGGCGAGCCTGATCCGGAACTGGTCGCCCCACAAATCCGGTTTCACGATCAGCCTGAAGGATTGATCCACCGCCCCTTGCGCCGGGTCAGGGAACGCGAATTTCAGATCCGGCTGCGCGGAGGGATTGCCTGCCGGATAAGGACCGTGCACCGACGCGGCCCACGTGGCGGCCCACTTCTGCCCGGCCGGCAGTCGATCGGCGCGCTGCGCATGGGACAGGGCCACGCACGCGACAATCAGCGACAAACCCGTGATGGCAAAACGCTTTAGCGGCATCGCGATCGTTCCTCCGGCGCTTATAATAGAACGTGTCCCAAAGGAGTCTCATGAACCGTTTGATCCTGTCAACGTTCGGTGTGGCTGCTGTCGCGCTCGCGGCGTCCTGGAACGCCGGCGTGTCCGTCGAGGCGGCCCCACCTTCAGTGCCAACTTTCAATAAAGACGTGTTGCCGGTGCTGCAGAAGCAGTGTCAGGAATGCCATCGGCCGAACTCCATTGCGCCGATGTCGTTCATGACGTACACACAGACCCGGCCGTATGCGCGCGCGATTGAGAAAGCCGTTGTCGGCCGGACGATGCCGCCGTGGTTCGCCGATCCGACGGTGGGACACTTCAAGAACACCAAACTGCTGACCGACGCCGAAATCGAGACGCTGAGCGCCTGGGCGAGTAACGGCGCGCCAGAGGGCGACGCGAAAGACAAGCCGGCGCCCGTGCAGTTCGCCGAAGGTTGGACGATCGGCAAGCCCGACATCATCGTCGAGTTCCCGAAAGCGATTGAGCTGCCGGCGACGGGCGTCATCGATCAATCGAACCTCGTCGTGCGCGCGCGCTTCGAGCGCGACATGTGGGTGAAGGCCGCGGAAGTGAAGCCCGGCAACGCTAAAGTTGTCCATCACATGAAAGCCATCATCCGGCCGCCGAACTCGACGTGGCTCGCGCATGTGCCCGAAGGGGAGTTATACGTCCCGAAGCGCGGCGAGGGGATGGACACCTCCACTCCGTCTCCTTCGCAGAGCGGACCGCTGCCGGTTCAGGACATCCTCGCGAAATACAACCCGGGCGTGGCAGGGCAGGACTTCACCGTTGGCGGCGCGGCGAAGTTCATCGCCGCCGGGTCGGACATCGTGTTCGAGATCCACTACACCACGACTGGAAAGCCGGAAACGGATCGGTCGATGGTCGGCATCGTGCTGGCGGAAGCGCCGCCGGCCATCCGGCACCTGACGGTCACCGGTACGAACAACAGCCGCATCGACATTCCTCCCGGCGAAGCGAACTACCAAATCGAGGCGGACGCCGTTCTCGCCTCGGACGCAAAGCTGGTCTGGGTGCAGCCGCATCAGCATTACCGCGGCCGTTACTTCGAAATGCACGCCGTCTATCCGAACGGCGAGCGGAAGATCGTGTTGAGAGTTCCGAACTACAGGTTCGACTGGCAGGTGGGTTACGAGCTCGCGGAGCCGATGGATCTGCCGAAAGGCACGCGGCTCGAGACGCTGGGACGCTACGACAACTCAGCGGCGAACCGGTTCAATCCCGATCCGACGGCACGCGTGCAGTTCGGGCTGCAGAGCAACGACGAGATGCACGTCGCGTTCATGGGCATCCTGGTCGACGCGAAAGCGGATCCGACGAAGGTGTTCGTCCGCCGCCAGCGGACTCCACCTCCTGTGCAGTAGCCAAATTCCACCGCAGAGACGCGGTGGCGCAGAGATTTCGTTTTCCTGAGAAGAATTCTCTGCGTCCCTGCGCCTCTGCGGTGAGACAGCGGTAAGACATTAGAGGGCTGCGGCGAAGAACGCCAGACACGCCCAGCCGATGAGCAAAGCGAGACCGCCGATGGGCGTGATCGCGCCGAACATGCCGGTGCCGGTCAGGGCGAGCGCGTAGAGGCTGCCCGAAAAGATGACCACGCCGGCGATGAACGACCACCCCGCCAGCGTCAGCAGCCGAACCGGTCCGAAATGCCCGATCGCCGCCGCGACTGCCAGCAGCGCGAAGACGTGATACATCTGGTAGCGCACGCCTATCTCGAAGACTGCGAGCATCTCTGGCGTGAGCCGCGCCCGAAGCGCGTGCGCTCCGAACGCGCCCAGCGCGACGCCGAGAAAGCCCATAATCGCCGCGACCAGCAGAAAGTTCTTGTGCATTCGTTGACTACCTCAACACGGCGCTGTTCTCAGCCTGCGAAACCATCGCCGCTGCATCCTCTGGCGTGAGGAAACCTTCGCTGACGATCTTCTCCGCCGCCGTTTTGACCGCGCTCACGTACCCGTCATGATCGCGATACCGCTCTTCCAGCGACAGCCGGGGATCGCCGCTCGCCAGCCGCTCTGCTTTCGTCTTCGCAAACGGGATGAAGCCGCCGACGGGCGACCCGCCTATGCAGAGCTGCCCCTTGAAGACGCCCGCGGTTGCGACGTTCCATCCTGTGTAGGTTCCCAGCGGCGCCCTCAGCAGCGGTGATTTGATGCCGCTCACCTCGTTGCCGTCCGCGTCGACTTTCACGACGAGTTGCGGCAAGGTGGCTTTGACGATCGGGATGCGCGTCAGGATTCCCGACTGATCGCCGTACCGGAACTGCGATCCAAGGTCGTAGTCGATCAACGGATATTGCTGGCCCTGGGGCGACGGTGCACCAGGTATCGACGGAAAGCCCATTGCCGCGGTGGTGTTCGCGACGAGCGTTCCATCCGCAATGGTCGGATAAATGCTTTTCGGCATGGGTGCGTCGCTCTTCACCCATGCGATCAATTTGTTGATGATCGCGGCGCGCATGGGGCTGCTTGGGGCAGGGTTCGACGGCAGCGCGCACGACACATTGGGAATAGGGCTGGTCGTGACCGCGAAGCCTCCAGGGCCTCCGCCATGGGACACGCTCGGGAAGTAATACCGCCGCACATTGTCGGGAATCGGAATGTCGGCCTTCGCGCTCGTGCCGACCAGCGTGAACGACTGCCGCAGCCCCCAGATTTCGGCGGACCCGAACGTTTCCGCGATCTTCGGACACGTATTCGATGCGCGGCATCGATCGAGCAGACCGGCCTTTTTGCGGCCGCGCGCGGCGTCCTCCGAGGGTGTCCACCACGCCGGGCCTTCGTGGCCGAGTTCGTACGGCCATACGAGGCCGCCTGGAAACGCGAAGCGGCGGTTGAGGTCGGTGGAGCGGCTTGCGATATGCGGGTTCATGCCGTCCCATACGATGCGGCCGCGCTCGTCTTGATTGAACCCGAGCAGGAGCGACAATCGCAAAAACGTCCCCGACTGCGAGCTGCCGAGCGCAACCGCGTGAGTGATGCGTCCGGCGATCGGATTCGCTGCCCCCGACGCGTCCTGCTTTTCATACTTGAAGAACGACGCGATATCGCGCGTCGCCGCCAAACCGATGCCGAGTACCAGCGGATCTTTCGCGGTGTATTGCAGCTCGTATAACCGAGACGGGTCGAAGCCGTTCCGCACGCAGATTCGCGCCGGATCCGGCACGCCCGGAAACGGCGTGGTGGTGCAATCCGCGAACGCCCAATCCGCGCTCGCGATTTTCACAAGACCCTCTTTGACGCCGGTTGCGGTTTCGGAGATTGCCGAGACCAGTGTCGCCTTGGCCGTGTCGAGCGAGGCAGGAGGATAGGGTGATCGCTGATTACGGGGTATTACCAGCGCAGTCGTATTGCCCTGGAGATTGGTGAAGCGGAGCACGAGCGGCCCTGTGATGCTCGACCCGTCCCGATTTCTTGCAATCGGCACCTGGATCGTGTGGTTGGTCGCCGTCGGCGCCACGTCTCCCTGCCAGCCGTTCACCAACGTCACGTGGCCGGCGGCACTGGGCGCCGCGTCGGCACTGCTGCCGCCGCGGTTGACCACGGTATAAAGGAGCACGCCGCTCGCCTTTGTCATGTCTTTCGGCTTCACGAGGGAGAAGGTGGCGATGTACTCCACCTTGCCGCGCGCGTTTCGGGGCGCCAGGTCGATGTCGGTGATACCAGCGTTTTTCGGATCGGCAGGGTCCACCTCTCCGTGGATTTTTCCTGAAATGCGCTCGTGATCCGGCCCCGCCGGCTCGACGGCCGTCACTTCCACGCGTACGACGTTCGCCTGTGCGGGAACACTCAGGGAACCGGCAAGCACGACGGCGGCAAAAATTCTGGCGAGAGACATCTGGAGCCTCCGGGCGGAATTATCGCGTAAGATGTGCCCAAAAAGGAGCAGTTCATGCTGGTTGTGTTGATTGCAGGGGCCGCCGCAACGTTCGCCCTGGCCCAGGCGCCTGCCGGTCCCCCGCCGCCCGATGGCGAGCGGCTGTACATGGAGAACTGCGCCGAGTGCCACGGTCCGGAGGGAGATGTCGTTCCCGATGTCAGCCTGATGCAGGGGCGATTCCGCCGCGCGTCAACGGATCCCGAACTCGTGGGGATCGTCCTGCGCGGCATTCCGAATACGGCCATGCCTCCCAGCAATTTCTCCGAGGCGCAGGCATCCGCGATCGTGCAGTTCCTGCGCGCCCGCGCCAGCCGTGCAGCCGCAAACGCGGGCAATGCCACGGCGGGACGCGCCGTGTTCACCGGCAAGGGCAATTGCACCAGTTGTCACCGCGTAAACGGCGTCGGCGCCCGCACAGGACCCGACCTGAGTGAAATCGGACGGGTGCGGCACTCGACGGACATCGAGAAAGCGGTACTCGATCCGGACGCCCTCATCGTCCCGAGCAACCGTTCCGTGCGCATCGTCACCCGCGATGGTGCCACGATTACCGGGCGCCTGCTGAATCAGGACATCTTCACGGTGCAGCTCATCGATTCGAAAGAGCAGCTGCGCTCGCTGATGCGCGCCGACCTGAAGGAGCTCACGTTTATCGACAAGTCCCCGATGCCGTCGTTCCGGGGAAAGCTGACTCCCGAAGAGGTCACCGATCTGCTCAGCTATCTCGTTTCGCTTCAAGGCGGAGGTGTCCAGTGACCGTACCCAAGCGATGCGCTCTGATCGTGCTGGCGTGTGTGTTCGCGGCGGCCGCAGTGCCCCGCGCGCAGGTGACCTTCGACCGGCTGGTCCGCGCGGCGCAGGAGCCGCACAACTGGCTCTCGTATTCGGGCGGCTACTTCAGCCAGCGGCATAGTGAGCTTGCGCAGATCACGCTCGAGAACGTCAGGAACCTGGAGCTCGCGTGGGTCTACCAGCTCAACTCGAGGGAACCGACCAGCACGCGTTTCGAATCCACGCCGGTCGTCGTCGACGGCATCATGTACATCGTCCAGCCGCCGAACGACATCATCGCGCTCGACGCGGTGAGCGGCAGGCCGTTCTGGACCTATTCGTACAACCCCTCGCCGCAGGCGCGGCCATGTTGCGGCCGATTGAACCGCGGCGTGGCGATTCACGACGATCGGCTGTTCATGGGCACCATCGACGGCCACATGGTGGCGGTGGATGCGAAAAACGGCAAGCTGCTCTGGGACAAGACCGTCGTGCGGCCGGAAGCAGGCTATGCGTTCGCGTCGGCGCCGCTCGTCATCAAAGACAAAGTCATCATGGGGCCGGCAGGAGGCGAATACGGTATCCGCGGATTCCTCGCGGCCTTCGACGTGGTGTCGGGCGAGGAGAAGTGGCGGTTCAATCTCGTGCCGGGACCTGGCGAGCCGGGCTTTGACAGCTGGCAGGGGGACTCGTGGAAGACCGGCGGCGCGTCGATCTGGCTTACCGGTTCGTACGATCCGGAATTGAACCTGACGTATTGGGGCGTCGGCAATCCCGGACCCGACTGGAACGGCGACAACCGCGAGGGAGACAACCTCTACAGCAACAGCGTGGTGGCGCTCGATGCCGATACCGGCAAATTGAAATGGCATTTCCAGTTCTCGCCGCACGACGAGTTCGACTACGACGCGGTGCAGATTCCCGTGCTGGCCGACGCCGCCTGGCAAGGGAAGCCGCGAAAGCTGATGTACTTCGCGAACCGGAACGGGTATTTCTACGTGCTCGATCGCGCCACCGGCCAGTTTCTATCGGGCAAGCCGTTTGTCGAGGTGAACTGGGCGTCCGGCCTCGATCCGAAAACCGGTCGGCCGATTCGCATCGCCGGAAAGGCGCCGAGCGCTCCTCCTGGCACTTTGATTTTCCCGGGCAATCAGGGTGGAACCAACTGGTATTCCCCTTCCTACAGCCCGCGCACCGGCTTTTTCTACATTCCGACATGGGCGAACTACAGCAGCCTCTATGTGAGAGACACCGTCGAATACGTTGAAGGCCGGCGCTTTGCCGGCGGCGGCGCGCGCGCGCCCGTGCCCGGCATCCGCACGGGCCAGGGCGGGTACAGCTGGTCAAAGCCGGAAGAAGGCTACGGCGCGGTGCGCGCAATCGATCCGAACACCGGCGCGCTCAAATGGGAATACAAGATGAGCGATCTCACCTGGGCCGGCATCCTGACGACGGCGACGAACGTATTGTTCAGCGGTGGGGGAGAAGGGTACTTTTACGCGCTCGACGCGCGCACCGGAAACCTGCTGTGGAAAACGCAGCTCGGCTCAGTCATTCGATCGGGGCCGATGAGCTACGCGGTGAACGGGAAGCAGCACGTGTCGATTACCGCGGGCAGCGCGCTGTTCACGTTCAAGCTACGCGAATAAAACCACGAAGCCACGAAGATTTACCACAGAGGACACAGAGGACACAGAGAAGATGAAATTCTTCTCCGTGGTCTCTGTGTGCTCTGTGGTAAAGCCGATCACGATGACGCGATGAGCTCGATGGCGCAAAAAAAACGACAGGAAGGCCGACGAACCACGAAGCCACGAAGATTGTTACCACAGAGGACACAGAGATCACGGAGAGCGGAAATTCTTCTCTGTGGTCTCTGTGATCTCTGTGGTAAAGCCCATCACGATGACGCGATGAGCTCGATGACGCGATGAGAATAAACAAGAAGGCCGACAAGCCACGACGATTTACCACAGAGGGCACAGAGGACGCAGAGGAGATGAGAATTTTCGGCCCGCTCCCGGCACGATTTGGTTCGGCTCTACCATCACGCTGAACCACAACATGTCGTAGTCTGGCGCGCGCAGTTCGACGCGGTGCGAGCCGGCTGCCAGATCCAGCGCACGTCCGCGCTGTCCGAAATCTTCCGCAAGCCCAACGTAAAACCCGTCGACATACACCTGGAGCTTTGTCAGGCACGGTTTCCAGCGTAAGGCCTCCGCGCGGCTCGACAAACCGCAGGCCGCGAGTGCAAAACAACCAGCTCTCATAGGGGGCTGCCGCCAATCCTATATCAAATGCTGCGGCGCACCTTCCCAATCAGGAAAATCGCTAAGGCGATGACGGCGAGGACCAGAAAGATGCCGACGGCCATGCCTGCCTGGAAAATGTCTCCGATCAGTTCGCACCCCGAGAGCGCAATCCCCGCAAACAGGACGAAAAACGCCCGAAAAAATGTCGATACAGCCATTCACACCCTCCGCCCGGGATAGATGCAACGGAATTGCCAACCTCGGCGCTATTCGTTGGCTACCTGCTGAATCGTTTGTTTCAGCTTGTCGGCGGTGGGAGAGAGAGAGCGTCCCGCGCGAATGATGATGCCGATGCGCCGCGTCAGCGCGCCGCCTCGAATCTGCAGCTGGTGAAGGCGGCTCGGTCTCGCCATCGATTCGGGGAGGATGCCCACGCCCAGCCCTGCCCGCGCGAGACCGGCCACGGTCGTGCCATACGTTGTTTCGTAGGCCACGTTGCTGACGAGGCCTTCGCGGTTGAACGCGAGATCGACGATCTGGCGGCTGCTGCTGTCTTTCACCATGAGGATGAGCGGATGTTTCGCGAGCTCGTGCAGCGTCATGCTTCGCTTGCGCGCGAGCGGGTGATTCGATGCGACGACCGCGCACAGCCGGTCCATGAGCAGGACGTGACTCGTCAGCTCGCGATCGCCGTAGGTCTGGCTGCTGATGCCGAAGTCCGCCTGGCCGCCTTTGACCATCGCGCCGACGGTGGACGCGACACCATCGAACACGCGAACCGTAATCCCTGGGTACGATTCTGACAATCGTTTGATCGCGCGCGGCAACAGGCCGGCGGCCACCGACGGCAGCGCGGCGACCGTCACGAGACCGCGCCGATGCTCGCGCAACTCTCCGGTGCTGGTCGCGATCGCCTCGAGATCGATGAGGATGCGCTCGAGCGGCACCAGCAAATCGCGACCGGCCTGCGTGAGGGCGACGTGCCGTTTGTTGCGGTCGAACAGCTTCACGCCGACCGCGCTCTCGAGTTGCTGGATCTGCACGGTGAGCGTGGGCTGCGACATGTGGAGCTCGGCCGCCGCGCGGGTGAAGCTGCCGGCGCGGGCAAGGGCGAGAAAGGAACGGATGTGCCGCAGATCGTGAATCATGAATCGGCGGCTATTATCTTTGATAATTACTGAAATAAGAACAATTCAATTGTCTAATTGAGCGTCTAGCGTTACCTTCAAGCCCGTGCCCAGAGACAACTGTATTCCCTTCACCCGGCCGCGGAGCCGGACGGGTAAGGCGAAGCCGCCGGTCCTCGCGCTCGATGCCGCCGGAGCGGACGAGGTCCTCGATCATCTCACCCCGGCCCAGTGCGCCTTTCTGAGCGGGGTTCTGGCGATACTCGCGGCCCACGGACAGGACGCGCTCACTCGATCGTGCGAGATGGTGATCGAGCGATTCGGGCGCGGCAGAGCAGGTTGACGCAACCATGGACACCTTGTCGAAGTCGGCGTCGCCGGCCGCCCGTGCGCGGGTGTCGCGCCGCAGTGTGATTACAGAATTGCCGCTGAATCTTGTCTTCTTCGGTCCGCCCGGCGCCGGCAAGGGCACGCAGGCCGATCGGTTTGCTCACCGTCACGGGATTCCCAAGATTTCTACCGGCGACATGTTGCGGCAGGCGGTGCACGACGGCACGCGCGTCGGCAATGTCGTGCGCGACACGCTGCAGAGCGGGGGACTGGTCGGCGACGATCTGATGATCTCGCTGGTGACCGAACGCCTCGAACAGCCCGACACCGCGCACGGATTCGTGCTCGACGGTTTTCCGCGAACGCTGCCGCAGGCGGCGGCGCTCGACGAGATTCTTGCCGAGAGAGGCGGAGTTGCCGTCATCGCGCTCGTGGTTCACGTCGACGAAGTGGTTCGGCGCCTCTCCGGGCGGGGACGTGACGATGACGCGACCTACGTAATCAAAGAACGGCTCGCGGTGTACGCGCGCGAAACGCAGCCGGTGCTCGAATATTACCGCCGCCGCGGTGTGGTGACCGTGCTCGATGGGAACCGTCCGCTGGACGTCGTGACGGCGGCGATAGAGAAGGCGGCCGCACGGAGGGACTAGCGAGACGGTGCTGGGTAAGTGAGAAGTAAAAAGTGAAAAAGTAGAAAAGTGAAAAGTGAAAAGTAAGAACTGCGTGCCGGGTTAAGGATCGGGACTGGGGATTGGCGAAACTCACGTCATACGCGTGAGGCTCTAATCGCCAATCCCCAATCGCCAATCGCCGTTCCCCAGTGGTATGCGTCAGACTGTCCGGCTGCGCCCTACCATCATCCGGTAGATAAGCAAGACAACGACGGCGCCCAGAATGGACATGAAAATTCCGGCGCTGTCGTTGGGCCCGTACATTCCCAGGGCGCGGCCCGCGAACCCGCCGAGCACGGCGCCAACGATGCCAAGCAGCATCGTCACGATGATGCCCCCGGGATCTTTGCCAGGCATCAGGAGTTTCGCGATAACTCCCACGATAAGACCGAAAACAATCCAACCCAGAATGCCGAACATGCGCACACCTCCGGCGCGTGCAATGCATGACGCGTTCCATTCAATTGGTCAATTGGCTATGGTCAATGGCCGTTGGTCAATGGTCTTCGTCGTGTACACACGCTAATCGTCGCCGATGGACAAGACCATGGACCATGGACCATTGACCCATGGACTATCGACCAACGGTTATTGCCCAAACCTCGGATTGACGATGGTGTTGAAGATCGACCCGAACGTGTAGGTGAGCCCGATCTGCAGGCTGTATTCGTAGCCGCTCAGCAGCCGGCGGAGACGCAGCAGCACTTCCTCTTCGGTGGCATCTCGGCGGGGCAGGTAAATCTGGTCGCGCAGGCGGGCCATTTGGCCTTCGACCGACAACGAGAGCCCGCGAGCCAGCCGCACGTTGACATCGCCTTCGAGCTGGAGACGATAGCGCGACGGCTCTGGGATGAACGACGCAAACTCCAACTCCGCCTGAAGCGATCCCCACGGCTCGCGCTGATCGAGCGTCACCGTCGCTTCCTGCTGCACCATCTTGTCCGAGGTCGTGAAGTAGAGCGTTTCTTCGCGGTAGCGCGCGTAATACGGGCCGACGGCATACCCGAAGCGCAGCTGGCGCCGCGTGTATTGCGAATACGGAAACAGGTTGTACTCAATCGCGGGCGCGGCGAACAGGCGGAACGCGATGTTGTCGAACGACGATGAGTCGACGCTGGTGCGGCCTCCGAGCGACCAATGATCGGTGAGGCTGCGCGCAACGAGCGCATCGAAATCCCTCTCGTTGCGCTCGGCTCGTAGCGGTTCTTCTTCGTCGAGGTCGAAGTCCTCACGGCTCTGCTCGATCTCGAACCCCACCGTGATCTTCCAGTCGTCGGTGATGCGATCCGCACCGAATTCAGCGCTGAGGTCGAGCTGACGGGTGCTCTCTTCTCCCGCCGCCGCTACCGAGCCCTGCAGACTGTACACCCAGAAATTCCACGGATCCGTAGCAGGTCCAGCTTGTCCCGGCTGAGCGGTCTGCGCGACCTCTACGGTAAGTCCACCTTTGACGCCGTCGATCGAGAGAAAATTCAACAGGCCAATTGTGATCGCCGTTGCCAGACGCTGCCGCTGCGTGTCTTCTGTGTCCCCGCTTTCAGAGATTGCCCGGGTCTTGAACTCCATTCCCTTGAACCGCCCGAGACCAATCAACGCGACCGCACGCTCGGTGCCGCCACTGCCCGTGTCGGAGCTCGTGACGATGACATGGACGTCGGCTTCGGCGGGGTCGCGCACGTATTCGACGATGTCCACTTCTTCGCGCAGGAAATCGCCGAAGCACTCGTCGCAATCCAGATAAATTTTCAGCTTGGCGCCCGGCACCTGGGCGGCCGCCACAGCCGGCAGCAAACACACCAGGACAGCGCACAACATCAGACGACGGAACATTCCACATGCCTCCACGGAAACCGTTCTTGCAGGGGCAGTTATAACCGCCGGGTGATGAAGCTTCTGTGAAGTGGCCCCGCCCCGATCCTTCATGGCAGCTTCACTTGTTGCGGCTACAATCGGAACAACCGCAGATGTTCTTTCTGGCCCTGTCGCTGTTTCTTCAGGCCGCCGGCGCGGCGCAGAGCGTGGTGCTGCGCACGTTCGATGACGATAAGATCGGTGCGCCTCCGGCCGGCTTCGTGCTGGCGGCGGGACGCGACGCCGCCGCCGATCGATGGACCGTGAAGCGCGAAAGCACGGACAAGGCGCGTGCCGAGAGCCGGGTGCTCGCGCACGAAGGAAACCCCTCGCCAACCGACAGCTTTGCCGTCGCAGTTCTTTCCGGCGTGTCGTACCAGGATGTCTCGGTCTCCGTGCGACTCAAGGCGATCTCCGGCGGTAAGACAGCGGGGGTCGTCTGGAAATATCAGGATCCGATGAACCATTACTTCGCGCAGCTCGATCTCACGAAGCAGGAAGTTGCGATGTACCGCGTCGCCAGCGGCAACCGGATCCGCCTCGAGCGCGAAGACGACCTCGAGCTCGATCCCGACGCGTGGCATTCGCTCAAGGTGCTTCAGGAAGAGGGTGAGCTCCGCGTGTATCTCGGCGGCATTCGCGTATTCAGCGAGCGCGATCGAGTGCCGCGCGGTCCCGCGGGCGTCGGCGTGTGGGTCGGCGGCGACTCAACGGTGCTGTTCGACGACTTCCGCGTCGAAGACGAAACCGAAGTACCAGAAGCCGGCGGCGAAGCCGCAAGCGCCGCGGGGCGACGCGGCCCCCGGCTCCCGTGACTGACATGCGAATTCTCGTTGTCGAAGACGAAGCGGATCTCGCAAGCACGCTCAGCCGGGCGCTCGGCGAAGCGCATTTCGCCGTGGACGTCGCCGCCGACGGCGACGAAGCGCAGTTCATGTTCGGCGAAGTGTCCTACGACGCCGTCGTGCTCGACCTGATGGTGCCGAAGCGGAGCGGCTGGACGCTGCTGCAGGACTTGAGGCAGTCGGGCTCGCGAACGCCGGTGCTCATACTCACCGCGCTCGACGCGATCGAGGATCGCGTGCGGGCGCTCGACCTCGGGGCCGACGATTATCTGCCGAAGCCGTTCGCCATCTCGGAGCTCGTCGCCCGGCTGCGAGCGCTCGTCCGGCGTGCCGGCGGCAACCCGTCGCCCATGCTCGTCGTCGGCAACATCACCATCGATCGGTCCGCCCGTCTCGTCTACCGCGAGAACGTGCCGATCGAGCTCACCGCGCGCGAATATTCGATCCTCGAGCTGATGGTCCGCCACCGCGGCACGCTGGTCACGCGATCGGCGATCTGCGAGCACATCTACAGTGAATCGAGCGACGTGTTCTCGAACGTCATCGACGTCCACGTCGCCGCGCTTCGCCGCAAGCTGGGGCCCACGGTCATCCAGACGCGGCGCGGCCAGGGCTACATCGTCAATGCGTGAGTCGCTGCGGGTCCGCCTGGTCCTGTGGTACTCGCTGGTCCTGGCGCTGGTCGTCGTGTTGTACGGCGGCGCGGTTGTCTATCAGTCCTGGCGCTCGATGATCGACGGCGTCGACGCCGAGCTCGAAACATATGCGCGCGAGGTCGCAGACGCCCTGGAGCCGGTGGACGGCGGGCGATTCAATCTCGAGCTTCCCCCCGACGCCGCCAGCTACTTCTTCACGCGCGAAGGCGGACGTCCGTACTACGTCATCTGGAACGCCAAAGGAGAGCTCGTCGATCAGTCCGATCCCGAGATCCGGGTGGAACGTGCTGGACATACGGCGCCCGGGCGCCGGGAGGCATCGCTGCAGGGCCGCGCGGGTGCGACGGTGCTCGTGGGCCGCGAAATCGGCGACTTGCGCGGTGAACAATGGGCGCTGATTCTGAACGTGGCTCTCGCCGGCGTCGGCACCCTGGCCATCGCGATCCTGGGCGGGTGGTTCGTGGCCGGACGCGCATTGGCGCCAATCAAGCGCATCAGCGAAGCCGCACGCGCGATGTCAGGCGGCAACCTCGACGCGCGCATTGCCGTCGAGCACACCGAGAGCGAGCTCGAGCAGGTCGCCTCCACGCTCAACGACGCATTCGATCGTCTGCGGCTCGCGGTGGAAGAGCAGCGGCGCTTTACCGCCGATGCGTCTCACGAGCTGCGGACGCCCATCTCCGTGCTGCGCGCCGAAACCGAATGGGCGCTCGATCGCGAGCGCACGACGCAGCAGTACAAAGACGCGTTGGCGATCAGCCGCCGCGCCGCGCTCCGCATGCAGGACACCGTCGAACGCCTGCTGTCGCTTGTGCGTTCCGAGGTCGCGCACGATGCGCAGCAGCGGGCGCCGGTCGCGATCCAGTCGTTGATCGAGGGTGTGGCCGCGTGGCTGGCGCCGATGGCGCAAGAGCGGAACGTCCGGCTGGCGATCGAAGGCGATGCAGTAACGGTGAACGGCGACGCCGAGCAGCTGCGGGAAGCGCTCAACAACGTGATCGCGAACGCCATTCTCTACAACAAGCCTGGCGGCGCCGTGACGATAGCGTCTCGCGTCATCGGTACAACGGCGCGAATTGAAGTTGTCGACACGGGCATCGGCATACCGCACGATGCCGTGGATCGCGTGTTCGATCGCTTCTTCCGCGTCGACAAGGCGCGTTCGCGCGAGAGCGGCGGGTCGGGCCTTGGCTTGTCCATCGCGCGGACGATCGTCGTGGCGCACAGCGGCGACATCTCGGTGACGAGCGAGCCCGGTGTGGGCTCCGCCTTCGTGATTACCCTGCCGGCGTTGTCCCACGCGCAGACGGTGGTCTCCCGCCAATTACCCGTCCCGGATTGACAAGTCAGACCGTCAGTTCGACTCCGCGGGTGCCACGTAATCCGGAACGTGATTGACGATGGGCTTGATGGTCCGCAGGTATGCGTAGACCGCCTTCAAGTCCTCCTCGGTCGCGTTCCGGTACGCCGGCCAGGGCATCGGGGGATTGATCGGGCGGGAGGTGCCCATATGACGCCCTGTCTTGATGGTCTTGACGAACATCTCTTCGGTCCAGATCCCCAGACCGGTGTTCTGTTCCGGCGTCAGATTGAAGGCATAGCTCACACCCCAGGGACCGCTGAAAGCGGTGTTCGTTCCGAATCCCGACCACAGGAACGGCTCGGCCGCCTTCGCGTTCGGCAGGGGACCGATTTGCTCCGGATGGCCCGACAGGAACCGCTCCATGTCCGGCTCGGGGCCCTGGGGGCCCATCTTCCATGGGGTGTGGCAGTCGTTGCAGCCCATGATTTTCACGAGGTATTCACCCCGTTGAATCGTCGAGGCCGACGCGTGCGGCGGAAACTGAGCCTGCGCGAGCTGCTGCGACGGGGTCTGGCTGGTTGAGAGAGTGACGAATCCGGCGGCGGCGATGAACACGATGACGGTGAGGGCGATAAGTGTGTTTTTCATATGCGAGCAATTTATCGAATCGCCAGAACGCCGGTTGCTAAGACTTCCCTAGGAGAATCTGAAAACTTTCCTATCGGCGTCCGCCAATCCTAAAAACTTCCTAAATGGTTCATAATCTCCGGCCATGGACGAGCGGCTGGCCAAATGTATCGAGCCCGGCGTCTCTGTCATCGTCGGATCCGTCGATGCCGACGGGAATCCTGCATGCTGCCGCGCTGTCGGCCTGCGCTCGCTCGATGAGCTCGCCACGGTCACCGTGTTCGTCCCGGTTGCGACCAGCGCGGAAACGATGGCCAACGTGGCGAGCACCGGCCGGGTTGCAGTCGTCACCACGCATCCGATCAGTCACTGCGCCACCCAGCTGAAGGGCGTCGTCCGGGCCACCCGGACAGCGAGCGACGATGAGGAGGATTTCGTGCGCCAGCACTTCGCCGGGTTCGGCGGCGTGCTCAACGCCATCGGGATTCCGGCCCGCGTGACACGATCGGTCGTGCAATGGCCGGCGTTTGCCCTCGACATGCGGGTCGAAGAAATTTACGAACAGTCGCCAGGACCGAAGGCCGGCACACGCCTGCGATGATGACATCCGTTCGTCTCTCGGAACTGACTCACTGCTTTCAAGGCGTAACCCCGAGCCTCATCGCCACCGTGGATGCCAGGGGCATTCCGAACATCACCTATGTGAGCCAGGTTTATTACCTCGACGAACGCCACGTGGCGCTGTCGTGCCAGTTCTTCAACAAGACGCGCCGCAATCTCGACGAGAACCCGCGCGGGTGCGTCGAGATGATCGATCCGCTGACGCTGCAGGCCTATCGCATGCGGCTGACGTTTCTCCGCTCGGAAAAAGAAGGTCCGCTCTTCGACACGATGTCGGCGCGCATCGAGGCCATTGCCTCGGCGACGGGAATGAAAGGCATCTTTCGATTGATTGCCGCCGACGTGTTTCGCGTCGAGTCGCTGGAAAAAGTCGAGGGATTTCTGGTGGAGGGACGTCCGCACGTCGAGGCTGAAGCGGCATCGCTTGCCGGCCATCGTTCCGAAGTGCGCGGGCTGCAATGGGTGTCGGAGCGCATCAACCGCTCGGGCGATCTGGAAACGCTGCTCAACGCGGCGTTGCAGGCGCTCGAGGAGTACTTTCAATTCCGCCATACGAGCGTGCTGCTGCTGGACGAGGCGACCCGGCGGCTGGTTGCCCTGGCGAGCCGCGGCTACGGCGAAAGCGGCATAGGCGCCGAAGTGCCGGTCGGCGACGGGATCATCGGTACCGCCGCACGCGATCGGCAGGTGCTGCGGTTCAACGTGCTCGATTCCGACCTCGCCTACGGCCGCGCGATCCGCCGGGAAGCCTCGAGCGATCACACGTGCGAGGACATCAAGCTCCCCGGCCTGCCCGATGCGCGGAGCGTGCTGGCGATTCCCCTGATCGTCGGTGATCGCGTGGTCGGCGTGCTCGCGGCAGAAAGCCGGGACCCGATGGCGTTTGGCGAGTGGCACGAAGCGTATCTGCAAATCATCGGAAACCAGATTGCGCTCGGGATCGATCGGATGGCGGAACGGACGTCGGCTGATGCCGAGGCGGAACCCGTCGCCCGGCCGGTTCAGGCTCCCCCAAAGCCCGCGGCTCAGAAGGCGCGGACGCGGACGCTGACGTATTACAAGAAGGACGAAGCGATCTTCGTCGACGGCGAATATCTGATACGGAACATCCCCGCGCGCATTCTCTGGAAGCTGCTCGGCGAATCGCGCCGCAGCGGGCGGACCGAATTTACCAACCGCGAAGTCCGCCTCGACGAAGCGCTCGGGTTGCCCGCCGTCAAAGACAACTTCGAAAGCCGTCTCATACTCCTGCGGCATCGGCTGCAGGAAAAATGTCCCGACGTGCAGATCGTGTCCACCGGCCGCGGACGTTTTGCCCTCCAGACCGACGCATCGATCGAAATGATCGAGCGTTAGTTCGTCGTCCCCCCGTTTCACCAAAATCTTCTCGGTGGTGCTCTGCGTCCTCTGTGGTGAGGTTTCAACAGCTGGCATGTCCTGAGAGACGGACACGGCCCTGCTGCTTTGCAAAAATCCAGGCGAATTTATTAGCAAAATCGTCGGCACGACGGTTGCAAAAAAGCGCGTATACGGAGGTTGACCATGATTCTTCGATTCGCGCTTGCCCTCATCCTGGCGGTGTCAGCATTGTCGCTCGATGCGTCGGCGCAGCGTCGGAGCAGAGGGAATGCCGGGTATACCGGCATCACGGTGTACGAACATCCAGATTTCCGCGGCGACAGCGTCACGTTCCGGAACGAGGTGCCGGATCTCCGGGCGCACGGCCTGAACGATCGCGTCAGCAGTATCGAGGTGGACGGCAATCAGGCGTGGGAAGTCTGTCAGGACGTCAACTTCGGCGGACGCTGCCGGACGTTCACCGGAACCATCGACGATTTGCGCGACGCTGGCTGGAACGACCGGATCTCTTCGATGCGCGCCGTCGGCTATGGTCGCAACAGCGGCGGGGGGTGGAACAATTCACGCAATTCGCGCAACAGCCGCGACTCCCGGCTGGTGTTGTACTCGCAGCCGAACTTCCGCGGCAGCGCACGCGACGTGAGCAGCGCGGCAAATCTCGGCTCGGTCGGCGACCGCATACGGAGTGTCGAAGTCCGCGGTGGCGAGTGGGAGCTATGTGAGGACTCGTACCGCAACGCCCGCTGCGTCACCGTACGTCAGGACGTTCCCGACCTCCGCAGCCTCGGCCTTCGCAATGGCGTGGCTTCGGTCAGGGAGGTTGGTTCTCGGTGGTAACGGGGAAATGAATTGGGAGATTGGGAGATTGGGAGATTGGAAGATTAATCTGCCAATCCTCCAATCTGCCCGTCTTCCAATGGTCCCGTCTGCGTAGACTCCACAGGTAAACCCACAGCTTGCATCAGCGCCAACGCATTGCTGTGGGTCACCGGTCCCGGCTTCATCCGGTAGTCGAACGCCAGTTCTCCATCCCGCAATTCGTCTTCGAAATGTACGTTGACGGCACGGCCTTCGGATTGGTCGGCAATCGCCGTCAGTGCGAGGTCGTGGGTCGTGGTGAGCCCGATCGCGCCGCGCTCCATCAGATGACCCAGCAACGCTTCGGCGCCGATTTTCCGGTCGTGTGAGTTCGTGCCCTGGAACAGCTCGTCGAGGAGAAAAATCGGCTCCGGGGTCTGTCCTGCGAGATCGGCGATGCTGCGGATTCGGGAAATTTCGGCATAGAACCGCGAACGGCCCGCCTGCAGGGAGTCGTGCACGTGCAGCGTCGCGCCCACTGCCAGCGGACTGAGCGACAGCGTTCTCGCGCGCACCGGCGCGCCCGCCATCGCCATAACCACGTTCACTCCCACTGTGCGCAGAAGCGTGCTCTTTCCCGACATGTTCGAGCCGCTCACGATCAATACGCGGGTCTGCTCGTCGAGGATCACGCTGTTGCGGACCATTCGTGCAGCGGGAACGAGTGGGTGCCCGAGGTCGCGCCCCTCGAAGCGAGCCACCCCCTCTTCGACGAACTCGGGAAACGGATCTTCCGGGTGTTCGTAGGCGTACGCCGCAAACGAGCTCAGCGCCTCGTATTCGGCGATCGCCGACAGCCATACCAGCACTCTCGGCCCGAATTCATGACGCCAGCTTTCAATGGCCGAGGCAAGGTGAAGCGGCCAGGAAACGGCCACTGAGATGGGCGCGAAGATGGCATTGCGCCGCCAGTCGAGCATGTCGGCGAGGCTCTTGAGCCGGCGAATGGCGCGCGACGGCATCACCCCGTGGCTCATCATCTCGGTGCGCAATTCCGCCAGGCGTGTGCTGGGGAAGACGCCTTGCTCGATGAGCAGCAGCGTGTCGGCAAGAACGTCCAGCTGGCGGAGCGGCCCCTCGACGCCACGCACCACATGCGCCACGCGTTTGCGCGACGGCCGCGTCAGAATCATCTTGAGCAAGATGACGAGAAGCAGGGGTGCAACAGGGCCGCCCTGCGCCCACCACACCAGCGTGAAGATGATGCCGGCGCCAAGCGCTGCGGCGGCCAGTCGAAGCCACATGCGTTCAGGGACGGCGGGTGACGCTGCCCACGCGCTCAATGCGACGGTATCGATGTCGCGCGTCGGTCCTCCCGCCGTCGCGAGTGCCTCGCGGAAATTCAAGGCATCACGAAGGTCGGTGACGGCGTCCTGGCGCTGACGTACCACGGCGGGCGGAGCAGGAGCCGTCAGCCATTGCGCGAGCCGCTCTTCGCCGAGGTGCGTGCGCGCGCGGGATATCAGCTGGAACAGGGAGACGGGTCCGAAGATGTCGAGATCGCGCGAGTAAAGGTGTTCTTCGTCGAGGAAACGCGACCCATGTTCGCCCAGATGTTGCCATCGATCTTCGAGTCGGGCGAGGCCATGATCGTAGAACGCGACGGCTCGCGACAGGCGACTGGAGTCACGCAGCACGCGGTCGTGCCAGACTGCCAGGGCGGCAAATGCAGCGATCGGAAGACTCAGCGACCACGCGGGAAGAACAGACGTGAACGCCAGCCACGTGCAAATCGCTATGGAGGCGACTGCGGCAAGTCGCGCGTATGAGATGTGCGCATCCAGACGGGAAAGACGCGCATGTTCGGATGCGCGATCTGCCCGTCTGGTGCTGTACTCGTCAAATGGAGTTGTGGTCAACGCAGACGCTCGGCCTGCGATCCTACCTGAAGGTGTAGCCGACTCCGAACTTTAGGTCGGGACTGTCCATCACGCCAATCTTGATCTCGAAGAAAAGGCCATCGCGGCTCTTCGCGCCGACGAGAAAATTGAACCCGGCTTCCGCTTCCGAGTCGTTCTCGTAGTTGTACCAATTGATTGCGGGGCCGCCGCCTGCATAAATGTTCCAGGGCCGGTTTGCCGTGAACGCGTAAGTGAAGTCCAGATTGATCCCGACGAGCGTGACATCATCCCCGAACCCGATGTCCACTCCGGGGCGGAAACGTACACGGTCGACGAGTGGGGAGGTTTCTACGTGACCGCCGAAGAAGCCCTGATCCGGATCAACTGACGCGCCTCCCTGGACGCCCGCCCGCACTTGCTGAGCCTGGGCCGGTGTTGCGGCCACAGTGAACAGGCCGAGACATGCGAGAAACACCCCAAAAGACGCACGAATACGACGCATAGATATCCTCCTGCCCCCACATCGATACAAAATACGATCCAGATTCGAAAGCAATGCTGCATCAATCAGATACGCCGCTCATCCATGCGCGTGGACTGACAAAACGGTTCGGCGACTTCACCGCTGTCGACGGAATCGACTTTGACGTGCGGGCGGGTGAGGCGTTCGGGTTTCTCGGACCGAATGGCGCGGGCAAGACCTCCACCATGCGGATGATTGCCTGTGCATCTCCGATCACTGCCGGCGAGCTGCGCGTACTGCAGATGGATCCGCGAACGCACGCGAGCCGGATCAAGGCGCGCCTCGGCGTGGTGCCGCAGCAGGATAACCTCGATGCCGAAATCACCGTGCGCGAAAACCTTCTGATGTATGCGCGCTATTTCGACATTCCCCGCGCCGTTGCGCAGAAACGCGCGCAGGAGCTGCTGGAGTTCGTCGAGCTGTCGGATCGCGCCGGCGCGCAGGTGGACTCGCTGTCGGGTGGCATGAAGCGGCGCATTACCATTGCGCGCGCGCTCGTGAATGAGCCCGAGCTGATCCTGCTCGACGAGCCGACGACAGGACTCGATCCGCAGGCGCGTCATGTCGTGTGGGATCGGCTCTACCAGCTGAAGCGCCGCGGCGCGACGTTGCTCCTGACGACGCATTACATGGACGAGGCGGAGCGCCTGTGCGATCGGCTGGTGGTGATGGACAAGGCGAAAATCGTCGCGGAGGGCTCGCCCCGGGCGCTGATCGAGAAATACTCCACCAAAGAAGTGCTCGAGCTGCGTTTCCCGGATGAGGTGCGTGCCGCTCTCGACGGCCGCCTGAACGGGATCGGCGATTGGATCGAGATGTTGCCCGACCGCGTGCAGGTGTACACGATCGACGGCGAACGGGCGCTGCAGGAAGTGCACGCCCGCGCGCTTCCGCTCGAAAGCGCGGTGGTCCGGCGGTCGACGCTCGAAGATGTGTTCCTGCGGATTACGGGGAGAGCACTGATCGAATGAATGTCTCACCGCAGAGGCGCGGTGGCGCAGGGTAGCGATGTGATTGGTCCTGTTCGTATTGTTCAGCGGAACGCGCTGGTGTATCGGCGCGTGTGGCGGGGGTCCGTCTTTTCGAGCTTTCTGCAGCCAACGCTCTTCCTGTTGGCGATGGGTCTTGGGCTGGGCGCGATGGTCGATGCGGGAGGAACGGCGCTGCCAGGCGGCGTGAGCTACGCGGAGTTTCTCGCGCCAGGATTGCTGGCCGCGGCGGCGATGCAGGCTGCCGGGTTCGAGTCGACCTATCCCGTGCTCGGCAAAATGACGTGGTTCCGCAACTACGATGCCATCCTCTCAACCCCCATGCGCGTCGTCGATCTCGTGCTCGGAGAGTTGGGGTGGATCGCGGTGAGGTTGACCACGATCGCGCTGGCATTCATCAGCGTCATGACCGCATTCGGCATTCCGCGATCGCCGCTCGTGTTGCTGGCGGTTCCTGCCGTGGTGCTGACCGGGCTGGCCTTTGCGGCCCCGATCATGGCGTATGCCGCCACGCGGAAGACGTCGGCGACGTTCAATGTGTTGTTCCGCTTCGTCATCACCCCGCTGTTTCTATTTTCTGGCGTGTTCGTGCCGATCGGCCGTTTGCCGGAGCCGCTCGCTCGCGCGGCGTGGTTTACGCCGCTCTTTCATGGCGTGGAGCTGGTCCGCGGGCTCACCCTGAACTCGCTCGCAGCAGGATGGATTGTGCACGTGCTGTTTCTCGGCGCGTTCGCTGCCGGAGGCACGGCGTTCGCCGTGAGGAATTTCCGTCGAAGGCTGCACGCATGATCGACGCGATCGTCCTGCCGTCGCCGCGCCGGTCGGTGCGCATGATCCAGCGCAATCTGCTGGTCTACAAGCACACGTGGATGGTGATCGTCTCGGGATTCTTCGAGCCGCTGTTCTATCTGCTGGGAGTCGGCATTGGCCTCAGCTCGATGGTGCCGCCGATCAACGGCGTCAGCTACAGCGCCTATGTCGCGCCGGGACTCCTTGCGTCGAGCTGCCTCAACGGGGCGATCACGGACGGCTTTTTCAACATTTTTTTCAAGCTGCACTACCAGAAAACCTATGACGGCATTCTGGCGACGCCGATGCGCGTGCCGGACGTGGCCTTCGGCGAAATGCTCTGGGCGCTCGGGCGCGGCTCCCTGTACGCCGCGATGTTCCTGGTGGTGCTCTGGATTCTCGGCGAATCGATCGGCAAGCCGCTGCTGTTGTCGCCAGCGGCGATCCTCGCGTGGCCGGCGGCAGTGCTCGTGGCCGCCTCGTTTGCGGCAATGGCGCTGTGTCTTACCACGTTCGCCCGCAAAGTTCAGGACTTCGACATGGTGATGGGCGCTCTCGTCATGCCGATGTTCCTGTTCAGCGGCATCTTCGTTCCGGTGGCGCGATTTCCGGAACCGGTGCAGTGGCTCGTCAGTGCCATGCCGCTGTACCACGCCGTAAGCCTTCTGCGTCAGCTCACGACGGGCGCGATCGACGTCTCCATCGCCGTTCATATGGCATATCTCATAACGGGGGGCGCCATTGCGTTTGTCATCGCCATGCGGCGGCTCGAACGTGCGCTGGTCAAGTGACGAATAAGACGCTTCGATGTTGATCTTTCTCGCGATCGGCGCGGCACTCACCGCGCTTGCGCATACGGCGCCGGCGCCATTCTTCATCGACTGGGCGGCAGGAGAGCACGCGGTGTGGAGCATGCCCGCGACTGCCGCACCCACCGTCTACCTGACTTACGACGATGGGCCGAATCCGTCGACCACGCCAGATTTGCTCGATGTGCTCAAAGCCCAGGAGGTTCAGGCGACATTTTTCGTCATCGACGAACACCTCACTGAAACGACTGCATGGATCGTGAGGCGCGCGTTCGGCGAAGGTCATGCGGTCGCATTGCATGCCTCGTCGCGCCGGTTCATGTTGATGTCGAGGTCCGAGCTCGCCGCAGCCTTGACCGCAGCCGCCGATCGCATCGAGCAGCTGGCTGGCACCCGTCCGTGCCGCGCGTTCCGGCCTCATGCCGGCTGGCGCGGCGGGCAGATGTACGATGGATTGCGGGCAATGGACTACGATCTGATTGGGTTCGGGTGGATGCTGTGGGATTTCAACTGGTTCCGCCCGCGGGACGCAGACGCGACATTCAAGCGGGTCGCCCCGCGCGTGTCGGACGGCGACATCGTCGTTCTGCACGACGGGGACGAATCCGCTCCGACCCGCGATCAGCGCCATACGGTGCAGGCGACGGCCCGCCTGATCCCTGAGCTGCGCGCGCGGGGTTTCTCATTCGGGCGTGTTTGCGAACCTGGAACCCAGAACCCGGAACCTTGAACCGGAACCCGGAACCGGAACCCGGAACCCGGAACCGGGAACCCGGAACCGAAGTTAGTTAGGATCCCCTGAGGGCTGCCGATTGGATCTGAAGACGGATATTCGTGTGCTGATGGGCGAGGGAACGATCGATCAGCTGGGGTCGCTGGCAAGAGAGCTCGGGTTCACGCGAACCCTCCTCGTGGCCGATGCCGGGCTCGTCAAGGCGGGTCATCTGGATCATGCACGCGCATCGTTGAACGATGCCGGCGTGCAGACGATTCAGTTCAGCGATTTTGGTCCGAATCCGGATGCCGACATGGTGGAGGCCGGACGGCAGTTCTCGGCGGAGCGCGACATCGACTCCATCATCGGGCTGGGGGGCGGAAGTTCGCTTGATTGCGCGAAAGGGATCAACTTCCTGCTCACCCAGGGGGGAACAATCCGTGACTTTCACGGCTACGGAAAAGCCACACGCCCCATGCTGCCGATGATCGGCGTGCCGACCACCGCTGGAACCGGCAGCGAGGCGCAGTCATACGCGATCATCTCCGATCCGCGGACGCACATAAAAATGGCCTGCGGCGATCCGAAAGCCGCATTCCGCGCCGTCATTCTCGACCCGGGCTTGACCCTGACCCAGCCCACCCACGTTACGGCCGCCGCTGGATTCGATGCGTTGTCGCACGCCGTCGAGAGCTTCGTGTCGACGAAGCGAAACCCGCGCTCGCAGAAGATGGCGCTCGAGGCGTGGCGGCTGCTCGAATCCCATTACGAGCGCGTGCTTGCCGCACCACGTGATCTCGATGCGCGCGCGGCGATGCAGCTGGGCGCGTTTTACGCCGGCACGGCGATCGAGCTGTCGATGCTGGGCGCCGCACACGCGTGCGCGAACCCCGTAACGGCGCGTTACGGCACAACGCACGGAGACGCCATCGCGATTCTGCTGCCGCATGTTGTGAGGTGGAACGGTCCGATGGCGGCGTCGTTGTATGCAGAACTGCTCGGCGTCGTCTCCGCATCCGCCTTCGCTCCTTCGGAGCTACGGCGCGACAAGCCTGACGCACCTAACGCACCCGACGCACCCAACGCACCCATGATCGCACCCAACGCACCCAACGCACCCAACTTGTTAGCTGCGCGTTTGTCGGCGATGGCAGCGGCCGGCGGGTTGCAACAGACGCTTACAGCGACAGGCGCGAGTAGGGGTGACCTGTCCGATCTCGCACGCGATGCGTCGGAACAATGGACCGGCAGGTTCAACCCGCGTCCGTTCGACGAGGAGAGTGCCCTGGAGATCTACGAATGCGCGTTCTGATCGCTCTCTTGCTCGCCGGGCAGATTGTCGCGGCACAGCAGACGTCGTGGCCGCAGTTTCGGGCGAACCCGCAGCTCACCGGCGTTGCGTCCGGGACGCTGCCCGCGTCGCTCAAAGTCCTATGGACGTTCGATGTGAAGGAGGCCATCGAGTCGTCTGCCGCCATCGCCGACGGCTCCGTCTATGTCGGGACGGCGGGAGGAGAGTTGATCGCGCTCGACCTGCAGAGCGGCGCGTTGCGTTGGCGATATCGCACGGGAGAAATCGGAGAGTCGTCGCCCGCTGTCGCCGGTGGCGTGGTGTACATCGGCGACCTGACCGGGGTCTTCCATGCGGTCGATACCAAGACCGGGAAAGCCCTGTGGACATTCAAGACGACCGGCGAAATTCGTTCCTCGCCCGTCGTGGTTGGCGACAAAGGTACTCGATTGGTTCCTACGATCGATTCTTGTACGCATTGTCCGTCGCAAAGGGCGAGTTGGCATGGAAGGTCGAGTCGCAGGGCTACGTCCACGCGACCCCGTCGGTCATCGAAGGTATCGCCTACATTGCCGGCTGTGACGAAGTGTTCAGGGGCATTCGCGTCGCTGATGGCCGTGAGGTGCTGAACGTACCGGTGGGCGCCTACATGGGCGCGTCGGCGGTGCTCGCCGGTGGCGCTGCATATGTGGGCACTTTTGAAAACGAAGTCATCGCCATCGACATGAAAGCGCGGAAGGTGGCGTGGACCTATCGTCACCCAGAGCGGCTGTTTCCGTACTATTCCTCGGCTGCGCTCAGTCAGGGACGCGTTGTGCTGGGCGGGCGCGACAAGATGGTGCACGCTCTCGACGTGAAAACCGGCAAGGCGCATTGGACGTTCATGACCAACGCCCGGGTGGAATCCTCTCCAGCCATCGCCGGCAATCGCGTCTTCGTCGGTTCGGCAGATGGCCGGTTGTATGAGCTGGACCTGATGAAGGGAACGAAGCTCTCCGACTTCGACGCGGGCGCCGCGATTACCGCATCCCCGGCGATCTCGGGTGGACGCCTGGTGATCGGTACTCACGACGGCCGCCTATATTGCCTCGGTTAAAAATAGGGGTCGGGTGTCATTTTCCCCATCCGCGTCACCGGAAAATGACACCCGACCCCTATTTTTCGTGGCCCTGAAGTTGCTCAAGAGCATTCATCGTCTTATCCCGCACACACACCAGACACACCAGGGGAATGGTTACCCCTGGTGTGCCTTCCTATTGACTTATCTTGTGGTGCGGCTTGTCGCGCGATCCCACGAATCACGCACAGCGTCCTTGATTTCGTTCCACGCCAACTTGCCCCGAAGCTTATAGTTCTCCCATCCACGCTCGAGATCGGCTTGGACGTCATCCCAGGAACGATCGCGATAGTGATCCGCCGACTCGAATCCGTATCGGTATGCTGGTTCGTAGAAGTCGTAACCCCGTGAGGAGCTGTAATAGGGGCGCGTCATGAAATTGCTACGCCAATAGCCGCTTTCGGTTGTCCAATCCGCAGATGTTGTTGTGTTGGCCATACTGCCTCCTAGAGTTGAATGATCAGTATCCGGACTTCTTTTGAGGAGCCGCGGACGGCGTCGCTGCAGGTGCTGGTGAGGACGTCGACACGGCGGTCGTTGGGTTGGGAACGGTCACCGTCAACGTCTGCTGTGGTCCTAATGGTTTGTGATCGTTGCCGGCGAGCACGACGACGATCGTGTGAGAGCCAGGTGTCAACTCGTGATAGCTCAGCTTCGGTGCTGGCGTGGCAACGACCGGGCCCTTATCGAGCTGGTAATGAAGATGACCCTGGCCAGGTACGTTTTTTTCCATCGAGAGAGCCGGGTCGACGAGCTGGATCCCAGATGTCGTGACTTCCACGGTCGCCGCGCGCTCCGCGGCTTTCTTGTCGGGATCGATCAACTTGGCCGTCATGGCCGGCCTCGTGGCGCTGCCCGGCGCCTGTGCATTCAGGTGCGGAACAGCGATCATTGTTGTCAATAACACGGTCACTGTCGCGATGGAGCATTTGGAAGTTGTCATGTTTTCCTCCCAAAATCTTGAGCCGAAGGTAAAAGAGCAAACGACGTGCCCAACGCGTCGGCGTTTAGCTTGCCGCGTAGAAAAAAGAAGAGGACTGGATGGAGGGATCGATGATTCGAAAACTCAAATCCGGCGAATATCGGCTGTACTCACGCAAGGCCGATCCGCGCACGGGAAAACGGCGGAATCTCGGTACGTTCGGCACGCGCGCGGCGGCGGCAAAGCACGAGCGCGCCGTGCAATTTTTCAAGCGCCACTGAGTTGAGTGGAGCGCTGCGACTCAATGAGTTCCTTTACGACAGTGACGATCAGTTCCGGCTCATCGAATTGCACCCAGTGAGCGCTTCGCGCGGCGATGACGTGGCGTCCCTTGGCCGAGGCGGCAGCCAGCGCCCGCTGTGCATCAAGCTGTTCCGGCGGCTGATTGCCGCTCGAAATGACGACGACGGGGATCTCGCGCGGCAGCACTATCGCGGCGATCGATGCACCGTCTCGCTCGAGCGCCATTAGGTGATCGGCCATCGCGCCAAAACATTTTGGCTGGCACCAGAGTGCCTGCACGACCGGATGCACGTCTGATGGAAGTTTGCGCACTTCGCCGACCAGTCGCTCGAGTGTCTGCGCGACGGTCGGACCGAAGAGCTTGACCAACCGGCGCGGGGCGCCCGGGGCGCCACCGGTCAAGAGAACCAGGCTGGCACGAACGACGCCAACGTGCGCGAGCAACGCGCCCACCCTGGACAACTGGCGGGCGCCGCGAAGCATCCGGAGGCGCTGAGGTGCTGCCGATAGCCACTCGAGTGGGGGATCGACGAGCACGAGCCCAGCCACCCGTTGTGGATGGCGTCGTGCATACGCACACACAACGAAGCTGCCGAACGAATGACCGACGAGCACGTACCGCTCATTCAGCGCAACCTGCGCTAGAAGCGCGGAGAGTTCGTCGACGATTCGGTCGAAGGTTCTGGGGCAGGAAGGTGGATCGCTCCAGGCAAGGCCGGCGCGATCGTACGCGCACACGCGCGTGAATTTCGCGATCTCATGTTGTACGGCCGCCCAACTGAGTGACGAAGCGGCGATGCCGGATTCGAGGAGCACGACGGGGCTGCCATCGCCCACGCAGCGCGCGTGGAGTCGATGGCCGTCCACATCGAACAATCGTCCAGGGGGCGGGAATTGCCGGCGGCTACGAGCCGCGGCGAGCCGCTGGTACAGAGTGCCAAGCGCGAGAAACGCAACCAAAGCACCGAGGATTGGCACAACGACTCGCCGCGTAGGGTTTGCTTTTATCACCTCGACGCGCTTGCCGACCATGCTACGGAATCGGATTGGTCGGAGGCGGATCCGGTGACGGCACCGGGACCGGCTCCTGAGGCGGCAACGGTTTGGGATGAGGCTTCGGCGGCTGGGGTGTCTGAATGGTCATCTTGGCCCTCACGCTTTATCTGATGCGAAGGACGGGCCAAGTTCAATCAGGCAGATTTTCTTTCGGCGGCTCGGGCAGCCAAAAGCTCGCGATCAATCCCACGAGATACACGCTGAAGCCGACCGCCGCAGCCACCAGCGCGACTTTTGTTGGCGCGTATGCCCGGTCGGGTGTGACCGCAAGCGTCGCGGTGAGCCACGCGAACGAGGTTCCGATGAGCCGGCCGCCGATGTTTGCCGCAAAGCTCTCGCCGGTACCCCGCAGATGGAGCGGATAGACCCGCGGAAGGTAATTTCCCCAGAAGCTGAACTGGCCGACGGTAAAAAATCCCGCGAGAAACATACCGACATAGAGCCAGTCGAGGCTCGTCACTGCCGCCACCGCAAAGGTGACGGGCATGATGATCAGGCCGGGAATCTGGAACAGTCGAATCAGCTTCCGCCGGCTCACGATGACGACGGCCAGATACGCCAGCGCGACCCGTCCGAAGAGGCCGCCTATCTCCTGCACCTTGGTCACGTTCGCCGCCGTTTCCTGAGTAACAAGCGCGGCGCGGGGCGGTGGCAGCCCGTTGGTGAGCTGCCGAACCTCGGGCAGTCCCGGCACAATCTGCGGAACCTGCTGGATAGCACCGAACGCTGCCCCGTACGCGCACGCGAACATGATCGTCGTCACTATCGTCGTCCGGCGAAGCTCTGGCGCGAAGATCGCGGCGATACTCGGCCGGCGAAGCGTGCCGGCCGCCTTTTTTTGCTGCCACGCCGGCGACTCCGGCAGGAACGGCCGGATCAGAATCAACGGAATCGCCGGCAGCACGCCCGACATGAGGGTGTAGCGCCACGGCGCGTGCGGGTCGCCCAGGCTGAAGCCGAACGCGTTGAGCGATGGCAGCGAGGCGGCGTATGCGATGCACAGGCCGTTCGCCGTCGCCACCAGAATGCCGCCGAGCGAGGAGAATGCCTGGGTATAGCCAAGCACTTTTTCCCGGCGTTGGGGCTCGGGGAACAGCTCCGCGAGCCACGCGACGGCCGCCACGAACTCCACGCAGACTCCGACGAACACGAAGCAGCGGAGCACCAGCAGCATCTCGATCGACGTCGAAAATCCCGACAAGAAGGCCGCTACCGCGTAAATCAGAATGCTGTAGGTCAGCACCCGCCGGCGCCCGAGCCGATCCGTCAGGTAGCCGCCAATCAGCCCGAAAATGCCTCCGGCAAATGCCGGAATGTAGAACAGGCGCCCGACCCACATCTGGAATTGCGGCGAGCCCGGCGCTGCTCCGGTCAGTTCCAGCAGTGCCGGCCGGACGATGAGCGGCAGCATGAGAATTTCGTAGATGTCGAATGCGAAGCCGATCGCCGCAATGGCGCAGATGAGCCATTGCACGGGTGTGAGGCGCGTGGCGCTGTTCATGGGTGCGTGATCATAGCAACAACTGCGTTTCTAAAACATGAACAGGAGATCAGGAGGCCATGAGAATTCTTCTGGATCAGAAACCGTATCCGATCCTCCGAATCTCCTAAGCTCCTGTTGAATTTACTCAGCGAAGTACCGTCGCATCGTAGCCCGACCGGGCCTGGCGAAGTTCGTCCCAAGCGATACGACGATCATCAGCATCCCGGACATCAGCGTCATCGGAACGACAGGCAGGAAGCCGAGCACGAATGTGCCGGTCGCGCCGCGGGTGATGATCCGCTGGTCTCCCATTGCCCATACGGTGATGTCGGTGCCCGGAGGCGGAGGCGGAATCAGTGTCTGAATCGCCGCCACTCCGATGACCGCGGCGGCCGTCCACAACGTGACGGCGAGCGCTCCCCATCGTGTGCTGTTCTTCCAGAACAAGGCAGCGACGAGCAGCGGCACGAGCGCCGCATAGCCCGCAAACGCGTATTGGGTTGCCACGTCGAAGATCGATTGAGGGATGCGCAGCGCGATCACATAAGCGACCGCGGTCACCAGGACGACGAAGATACGGCCGGTGAGAACCTGCATCTGGTGGCCGAAGCGGGCCGTGCCCTGATAAAACGCGAAGATGTCTTCGGTGAACATCGTCGAGAGCGCGAGTATCTGTGAGTCGCTCGCCATGACCGCCGCCATCACCGCCGCGCCCAGCAGGGCCGCAAGCCAGACCGGCGCGTATCCGTCAACCAGCCTCAGAATGACGTCATCGCCGGCCGCCTGCGAACGCAGCCTCACCCGCTCGTCCGCCGTAAGAGCGGCAGCGGGCGCGGCGAGTTGCGCCCGCGCTTCGAGCTTGGCCTGAATTGCCGGCACCTCGACAGCGCGGTTTGCGACGACCCCGAGAAACACCGACGGCAGCCAGATGAACAGCATGCAGATCGGGTAGAGGACGATCGTCTTTCGGAAGTAGGTCACGTTGCGCGCGGTGAGACAGAAGATGCAGATGTGCGGAAATGCGATCGACGATAGTGGAATGAAGGTGTAGCTGAAGAAATACAGTGGCGAAATGCGCTCACGCGTCAGAAGCGGCGACGTCGCCGGACTCGCGAGCAGAGCTTCCATCGCTTCGGTGAACCCGCCCATGCCCTGGCCGATGACAACCACGGCTATGGTGCCGAAAAGCAGGAACAGGGTGGTCTGCAGCGCATTGACCCACGCCGTCCCGCGCATGCCGCCGAGGAACACGTAAGACATGACGACGGACGACACGATTGCGCCGCCGAGCCAATAGGGGATGGCGCCGTTGGTGATGGCACGAAGCACCGTGCCGCCGCCCATTACGGCGATGATGATGTAGGGAATCAGCAGCGCCGCCTGCACGGCAAAAATCACGGTTCCGATGTGCCGGCATTCCCACCTGTCGCGAAACATCTGCACCGGCGTCATGAAGTTGTTGCGTTTGCCGAGCGCCCAGAGTCTCGTGCCGATGGTAAACAGGCACACGGGAATGACCAGCGCGGAAGACGAGGCCATCAACCCGAACGTGACGATCCCGTTGGCGAACGCATGACCTGATGCTCCAAGAATGGAAAACGCGGTCATGTTCGTCCCGAAGAGCGACAGCAGGAACACGGTGGGCCCGAGCGATCGGCCGGCGAGAAAATAGTCTTCAGCGCTTTGCGTCCTCGAGGTGCGGAAGGCAAAGACGCCGATATAGAGCACGACCCCGAGGTAGGCGAAGACGACGAGTGCCGGAATCATTCTCGAGGGGAGTGGCTGTCCCCGGGTCCCGAATGCTCCAGGTGAGCGGGCCAGGCGAGCACCACAACGGCCCAGAGCGCTGCAGCGGTGACCACCGTAAAAGCGGCGTGATAGAAGAGGCCGATTGGGAAAAACCCGAACACCAGCGGCCGGGCGGTCCGCCAGAACCAGATGTCCTGATGCAGAACGTACAGCGCGGCGACGATGGCGACTGCGGCGAAACCCTTCATGTCGGTAAGCGTGAGAATATACTACGCACCTATGGTCGCTACAGAGAAGGCGCGAGCTGCGCTCGACGTTCACGTCCGGGAAATCGTCAACTGGCACTTCGATCCCGCAACCGGGTCTCCGTTCTGGCTGGAGTATGCGAAGCGGCTGGACTTCGACCCCAGAAAGATCGGCAGCTTCGCCGAGCTCGCGCAGTTTCCGCCGTTCGAAGACGAGTGGCTCCGCGGCGGCCCCGTGCAGCGCTGGATTCCGAAGGGGTTTGCCGGCAAACCGGTATATGTCTTCGAAACCGGCGGCACCACGGGCATTCCAAAGACGCGTGTGGCGTTCGAGGATTTCCGCACCGACTACGAATTGTTCAGCGCGACACTGCCGGACGAATATTTTCCGAAAGGGTCGAACTGGCTGATGCTCGGCCCATCGGGACCGCGGCGGCTGCGGCTCGCCGTCGAACATCTCGCGCAATATCGCGGCGGCATCTCTTTCTGCGTCGATCTCGATCCCCGCTGGGTAATCAAGCTGATCAAGAAGGGCTGGATGGAGCAGCTCGAGGCCTACAAGACGCACGTCATCGACCAGGCCGTCAGCATCCTGCAGGCTGGGCACGATGTCCGGTGCATGTTCACCACGCCGAAGCTGCTCGAATCGCTCGCGCTCCGGCTCGAGTCGATGGGCACGACGATCCACGAAGCGGGAATCACGGGGATCTTTTCGGGCGGCACCGAGTTCACGCCGCAGTGGAACCGGTTCGCCCACGAGGAGCTGCTCGACGGCGCCTATATGACGCCCACCTACGGGAACACCCTCATGGGGCTGGCGGCGAGCGCGCCAACGGGCCCCGAAAACAACTATAAAATCACCTATCACGCCCCGCAGCCGCGGGCGGTCATCGAAGTGGTGGACCTCGACGATCCGTCGAAGGTCGTCGGCTACGGCGAGACGGGCCGCGTGAAATTGACGACGCTGACGAAGGAATTTTTCGTGCCCGGATTCCTGGAGCGCGACGAAGGCGAGCGAGAACCGCCCCACGAAAAGTATCCGTGGGATGGCGTCAGTGGAGTCCGACCCTTCCGGGGCTTTGCGGCTACGACGACTGTTGGAGTGTACTGACAATTGAATTGGCAGATTGGTGGATTGGCAGACTGGTAGATTAAGAAATTTGAATCTGGCAATCTACCCATCTATCAATCTACCAATGCACAAGTCTGAATTCATATGATCACCATTCCCGTCTTACGCTGGGGCCAGCCGTATTCGAGCATGGATGTCGATGAGGTAAAACATTTCCTCACCGGCGAGCCCATCGCCAAAGTCGGCCGCGCCAATGCCGGTTTGATTCAGCGCGACATGCGCAAAGCGGCCAATGCCCGCGATGTGCTGCGCCAAATTCCCATCAGCGAGTTGTTGGCGCGGATGAAGGTCGCGGGCGACCTGTACATGAATGCCGAGCTGCCGCTCGGCGACGGTTCGCAAACCCCCGATGACTTCGCCAGGCAGCAGTCGGCGAGCACCGGCCTGCCCGAGTCGTTGTGCCGCGGCAACATGAAGAAGAACCAGTTCGTGCTCAGCGAAATGGGCAACATCCTCAAATCGCTGACGCGCGGGCTCGATCTCGACGTGCTGACGAAGGGGTATGGTGAAGAGAACGGCGTTCCCATCAGCTATCAGGCCCAGAGCCCGGTGCTCGGGCTCGTGCTTCCGTCGAACTCTCCCGGCGTTCACACGTTGTGGCTGCCGATTATCCCGATGCAGATCGGCCTCGTGCTGAAGCCGGGGCCGCAGGAGCCGTGGACCCCGTACCGCATCGCCGAGGCGTTTTTCCAGGCTGGCATTCCGCGCGAAGCGATTTCCATCTACCCGGGCGAGGCGGAAGTGGGAGCCGCGGTCGTAGCGGCGTGCGGCCGCAGCCTGATCTTCGGTGGCACGCCCACCGTCGAACGATACAAGGGCAACGCACGCGTGCAGGTGCACGGACCCGGATTTTCGAAGATCGTGTTCGGCGACGACTGCGTGGACGACTGGGAGCGCTACCTCGACATGATGGTGGACTCGGTGTTCCTCAACAGCGGCCGCGGCTGCATCAATTGTTCGGGCATCTGGGTCAGCCGCCACAGCCGCGAAATCGCGGACGCGATTGCAAAGCGGCTCGCCGCGGTGCAGGCGCTGCCTCCCGACGACCCGAACGCCAGTGTGGCGGCCTTTACGGTGCCCGGCATGGCAGAAGCCATTTCGCAGTCGATCGACGCCGATCTCGCGCAGTCCGGAGTCACCGACTACACCGCCAAATATCGCGACACCGAGCGCGTGGTGAAGAACGGCCGCGCCGAATATCTGCTGCCGACAGTGGTGCACTGCGAATCCGCCGACGCCGCCATCGCGTTCAAGGAGTACATGTTTCCGTTCGTTACCGTCGTGGAATGTCCCGAGGCGAAAATGCTCGACGCGATGGGGCCGACGCTCGTCTGCACGGCCATTACCGACAAGCCGGAGCTGCGCCGGAAGCTTCTCGATGCGACGCACATCGATCGCCTCAACTTCGGGCCCGTTCCCACGATCAGGCTGAACTGGCTCCAGCCGCACGAAGGCAACATCGTCGATTTTCTCTACCGGCCGCGCGCACTGCAGACCGCGGCGGTGTGAGCCGCATGTGAACATCCTGTTCGTCACGGCGGGCGCGGCGGGCATGTATTGCGGCAGCTGCCTGCGCGACAACGCACTGGCGGCGGAGCTGAAGGCGCGCGGGCACGACGTCCTGCTCGTGCCGCTCTACACTCCGACGCTCACCGACGAGCCGAACGTGAGCGAGCCGCGGGTGTTTTTTGGCGGCATCAGCGTCTATCTGCAGCAGCGCGCGCCCTTCCTGCGGCGTGCGCCACGAATCCTCGACAAATTGCTGGACGCGCCCTGGTTGATTAAGGCGGCATCCTCCGGGGCCATTTCCACCGATCCACGGTCGCTCGGCGAGATGACCATCTCGATGTTGAGGGGTGAGGACGGATTCCAGAGAAGGGAATTCGACAAAATGCTCGAGTGGCTTGGCAGCGAGCCGCCGCCGGACGTCGGTACAGCTGCCAAACGCACTGCTCGCGAGCCTGGCGCCCCCCTTGAAACGTCAACTCAAGCGGCCGGTCCACTGCACGCTGCAAGGAGAAGATCTTTTCCTGGACGGCTTGCACGCGGAGCATAAGGCGGAGTCGATCGCGCTGATTCGTGCGAACGCCGGGGCAGTGGACCGGTTCACCGCGGTCAGTGGCTACTACGCCGACTTCATGGCGGGCTACTTGTCGATTCCACGCGAGAAGATTGATGTCGTACCGCTGGGGATCAATCTCGGCGGGTTCGAGCGGCGGATGCCGGGACCCTCCGAGCGGCCGTTTACTGTCGGCTATCTTGCGAGAGTGGCGCCCGAAAAAGGCCTTCGCGAGTTGTGCGACGCGTACGTCCGGTTTCGTCAGCTGCCCGGCGCTGGCCCTGCGCAGCTCGAAATAGCGGGATATCTGGCGCCGGATCAACGAAGTTACCTGCGCGATTGCGAGCGGCGGCTGTCGAACGCCGGCCTCGGCGGCGAGTTCCACTATCGGGGGACTGTCGATCGCGAGCAGAAAATCGCGTTCCTGCAGAGTCTCGACGTGTTTTCCGTGCCGACCGTGTACGTCGAGCCGAAAGGATTGTTTCTGCTCGAGGCGATGGCGTGTGGGATACCGGTCGTCCAGCCTCGTCACGGCGCGTTTCCAGAAATGGTGGAGAAAACGTCGGGCGGGGTCCTGGTGCGCGCTGGTGATCCACAGAGCCTGGCAGAGGGCCTCTATCAGCTCTGGAAAGACCCAGCGCTGCGCGCAGAGCTCGGGCGCAACGGCTACGACGGCGTCAGGCAGCATTACAGCGTCGCGCGTTCGGCCGATCGCATGCTCGAGGTTTACGAGAGGTCGATGTGCTGAGCGTCGCCGGCGTCAGCAAGCGTTATCCCTCCGCAGAGGGCAGCGTGGAAGTGCTCGCCGACGTTTCGTTGTCGTTTGCCAGCGGCGATGCTGTGGCGATCATGGGCCCCTCCGGCAGCGGCAAAAGCACATTGCTCTACATTCTTGGGGCGCTCGAGCCGCCGACGCAGGGCACGGTCACGCTTGATGGCACGAATCCGTTTACCTTGCCGCCACGGCAGCTGGCTGCGTTCCGCAACAAAGAAGTCGGGTTCGTCTTCCAGGATCACTGCCTGCTGCCGCAGTGCAGCGTCATCGAAAACGTGCTGGTGCCGACGCTGGTCGGGCCTGCCGACGCTAACAGCGATGGGCACGCCCGCACCTTGCTCGATCAGGTGGGCCTCAGTCACCGCCTCACGCATCTGCCGGGGCAACTTTCGGGAGGGGAAAAGCAGCGCGTGGCGCTCGCGCGCGCGCTGGTGCGGCGCCCGCGTCTGTTGCTGTGCGATGAACCGACGGGAAATCTCGATCGCGCTTCCGCGGAGTCGGTCGCCGCGCTGCTGTTCGAACTGCAACGGGCCCAGAACGCGATCCTGATCGTCGTCACGCATAGTTCCGAGCTCGCCGGACGGTTTCCGATCCGATTCGATCTGGTTGATCGCCGGCTGCGGCGCGTGTCGCCTGACGAACTATGAAGTCCGCTGTTCTCCGCCGCCGTAGTCTCAGCTTTTACTGGCGCACCAACCTCGCGGTCGTCGGGGGCGTGGCGATTGCCGTGGCGGTACTTGCGGGCGCGCTGATGGTTGGCGTGTCGGTGCGCGCGAGCCTGCGCGACATGGTTCTGCAGCGTCTGGGGCAGACCGATCATGTCGTGCTGGGCGAGGGATTTTTTCGCGAAGAATTGTCCGCCGCGTTCGGCCATGCCGCGCCGCTCATCGTGGCCGAGGGATTCGTCTCGGCGCAGGAGAGCGGTCGCCGCGCGTCGCGCGTGCAGGTGTATGCCATCGACGACCGATTCTGGAAGTTTCATGGAATCACCAGCGCGGCATCACCGGAACGTAACGAGGCCCTCGTCAGCGCGGCGCTTGCCGCCGAGCTGGCGGCCGATGCCGGCGCGTCTGTGGTGCTTCGCGTTGAAAACTCTTCCGCTATCCCCACCGAGACACTGCACGGCCGAAAGGAGGACGTCGGCAGGTCGTTGCGTCTCACGGTGCGGGAGATCCTGCCGCCGGAAAAGCTCGGGGAGTTTTCGCTGAGTCCGCGACAGTCATCGGTGCGCGCGATATTTGTGCCGCTGGCGCGGCTGCAGACTCTCATCGAGCAGCCCGGGCGGGCGAACGCGATCCTCGTTGCGGGCGGCACGACGTCCGATGCCGAGCGCCTGCTGCGTCAGCACGCGACGATTGACGACTTCGGGCTCCGGGTCCGGACGCTTGCAGAGCAGGGGGTTGTCGCCGTCGACAGTCGAAGCACGATATTGAACGACGCGTTTGCATCGGTTGCGACCAGCGCCGCCGAGCGTACCAACATGGTCATCGTGCCCACGTTGACGTATCTCGCCAACTCCATAGGTACGGGCGCTCGCGAGATTCCGTATTCGACCGTCACCGCCATCGATTTCGCTGCCATGGGCTGGGGGAAGCCAGAGGCGTCGGGTCAAAGTGCAGGCGGCGCCGTCGACCCGATTGTGCTGAACGAGTGGGCCGCGCGCGATCTGCAAGCGCGTGAAGGCGACAACGTCACGATTGAGTACTACGTGTGGGCCACTGAAGGGCGGCTGGTGACGCGAACGGCCGGATTTCGCGTGCATCGGATCCTGCCGATAGCCGGCGCGGCGGCGGATCGTGATCTCGTTCCCGAGTATCCCGGCATCACCGACAGCGATCGGGTTGCCGACTGGGATCCGCCGTTTCCGATCGACTTGAAACGTGTACGGCCGGTGGACGAGCAGTACTGGGAGCGCTATCGCGCCACGCCGAAGGCATTTATTCCTATTGGGCGGGGGCAGGTGTTGTGGGGCTCCCGTCACGGCGCGTTGACGGCGCTGCGTCTTGTTCCGCCCGCTGTGATTTCGCTTGCCGACGCGCAACGTTCGTACGAATCCACCCTGAGGGCAGCACTGGACCCGCTGACGATGGGGTTTTCCGTTGTGGATGTGCGGTCGCAGAATCTCGCCGCCTCGGCAGGCGCGACCGACTTCGGGGAGTACTTCACGTATTTCAGCACGTTCCTCGTCGTGTCTGCGCTGTTGCTCGCGGGATTGTTCTTCAAGCTGGGAGTCGAGCAGCGCCTGCAGGAAATAGGTCTGTTACAGGCCGTCGGTCTAGACCCTCACGCGATTCGGCGGCTGTTTGTTGGTGAGGCGCTCGTTCTCTCTATTGCGGGAGGTCTCGTCGGCATGGCCGGAGCCGTTGCCTATGGCTGGCTGATCATGCTGGGTCTCCGCACCTGGTGGGTCGATGCGGTTGGTACGACCGCGCTCGCTTTACACGTCGACCCGCTGTCGTTGATCGCCGGCGCCGCCGCTGTGGTGCTGATCGCCGTTGCGTCGATCTGGTGGTCCTTGCGGTCGCTGGCAAAAAGCTCCGCCCGTTCGCTGTTAAAGGGGTCAGACCCTATTTTTACGAAAAGCGTAAGTCGTGGGCGGCCGTTGACGTCGGCGATCGTCGCCGGAGCCGGTGCGCTGGCGTTGCTTGCGGCTGGAGCTGCCGGCGCAGTGCCGCGCGTTGCGGCATTTTTCGGCGCGGGCACCTTGTCGCTGATCGCTATGTTGTCGTTCGCGTCTGTGTGGCTCCGGCGCGGGCGGTGGGGATCGCTTCATGGCAACGGGACATGGGCCGTGTGGCGGCTCGGTTGGCGCAACACAGCCTACCGGCCCGCGCGCAGCGTCCTCTGTATCGCGCTGATTGCGTTTGCGACCTTTGTCATCGTCGCGGTCGAAGCGTTCAAGCGCGACGACTCCACCATCGCTGGCGATCGGCATGCGGGCGAGGGCGGATATCCCATCCTCGCCGAGACGCTTCTCCCCATCGTGCACGATCTCAATAGCGCTCCGGGGCGCGACGCGATGAATTTGCCCGCGGCTGGTCCGTTGCAGGGTGTCCGATTCGACCGGTTTCGTGTGCGTCCTGGTGACGACACGAGCTGTCTGAACCTGTATCAGCCGAAGAACCCGCGGATCCTGGGCGCCACGGCGGATTTCATCAACAGCGGCCGCTTCGCATTCCACAGTTCGCTCGCCGCGACGCCCGAGGAGCGGGCCAATCCCTGGCTCCTTCTCGTGAAAGACGTCGGCGATGGAACCATCCCCGTGATTGCCGACGCCAACTCCATGACGTATGTGCTGCACATGAAGCTCGGCGACGTCATGGAGCTTCCTGGAACTTCATCGCGACCGATTCGCCTGCGGCTCGTGGCGGCCTTGTCGGACAGCATCTTTCAAGGCGAGCTGATGATGGCAGAACAGCAGTTCGTGCGTGTGTTCCCCGAGTGGGAAGGCTATCGCTTCTTCCTCGCCGAGGCTCCTCTCGGGCAAACAGGGGAGCTCACGGAGCTGCTGGAAACACGATTGTCGGATTTCGGAATCGACGTGGCGTCCACGTCGGATCGCCTCGCCGGCTTCCACCGCGTTGAATATACTTATCTCTCAACCTTTCAAATGCTTGGCGGGTTGGGACTGGTTCTGGGAACGCTCGGGCTTGGCGCGATCCTTCTGCGTAACGTGCTCGAACGGCGGCGAGAGCTCGCGCTGCTTCGCGCGCTTGGATACCAGCAGTCCGATTTTCTTGCGATGGTCGTGGCCGAAAACGTCCTGCTGCTGATCGCCGGGTTGATGGTCGGCACATTCTGCGCATTGCTCGCGATTGCCCCGATGTGGCTCGATCGCGGCGGGCGTCTCCCGATCGCGACGCTGGGGTTGCTGCTCCTCGGCGTTCTCGGGACGGGTTTGCTGGCGTCGCTTGGCGCGACCGCCGCGGCCCTGCGAGCACCGTTGCTGTCGGCGCTGCGAACTGAGTAATTTCCGAAACGAGGAGAACATGAGGACATTGCTTCGATGGACGTTCGGAATCGCCTTGCTTGCCGGGCTCACCTCGGCGGTGGCCGCGCAGAACGCGGGGTCGGACTGGCCGCAGTGGCGCGGCCCGCGCCGGGACGGCACGCTGGTGGCCTTCACGCCGCCGAAGGCGTGGCCCGACGCCCTGACGCAGCGCTGGAAGATCACGATCGGCGAAGGCTACGCCACACCGATCGTTGTCGGCAACCGCGTCTATCAGTTTTCGCGCCAGGGAGAGAACGAAATCCTGCGGGCGATTGACGCCGCCTCCGGCAAAGTGGTCTGGGAACAGAGCTACGCTGCACCCTTCGAGATGACCTCAGGCACGCGGCGCCATGGGCCCGGGCCGAAATCGACGCCTACCTACGCCAACGGGCGCCTGTTCACGTTCGGCATGAGCAGCATCATCACCGCGTGGGACGCCACGACCGGGAAGCAGTTGTGGCGCAAGCCAAGCGGCCCGATTCAGCCGCAGTTCCACACCGCCATGTCGCCGCTCGTTGATGGCGCCCAGATGATCCTGCACATCGGTGGCGAGAACAAAGGCGCGCTGACGGCGTTCGACCCTGAGACGGGCAACGTGAAATGGGAATGGACCGGTGACGGCCCCGCATACGGGTCGCCGATCATCGCCGAGTTCGGCGGTACGCGGCATCTTCTCGTGTTTTCGCAGCAGAACTTTGTCGGCGTGAACCCCGCAAACGGCGAACTGCTCTGGAGCGTGCCGTTCGTGTCGCGCTCGACGACCAACTCGATCACGCCGCTCGTGATCGGCAACACCGTCGTCGTGTCGGGGCAGGGAAAGCCGCTGACCGCCTACACGATTTCGAACAAGGGCGGAAAGTGGTCTGCCGATCTGGCCTGGGAAAACACTCAGCTGTCGATGTCGTTCAGCAACGGCGTGGTCGTCGGCGACGCGATCTTCTCGATGTCGCCGCTCAACAGCGGCCAGTTCTTCTGGGCTGACGTGAAGACCGGCAAGACACTCTGGGTCTCGGAGCCGCGCCAGGGGGGCAATGCCGCCATCACCCTGTCCGGCGACCTGCTGTTTGTCCTGAAAGACGACGGGACGTTGATGGTCGGAAAGGCGACGCCGGGAGCAGCGTTCGAGCCGTTGAAGTCGTATACGGTTGCAACGAGCGCAACCTGGGCGCCGCCGGTCATCTCGGGCAACCGGATTTTCGTGAAAGACGTCGAGACGCTCGCGCTGTGGACGCTGAATTGAGATGAGTGAAGCCCGTGCAACCACGGTCGACGAAACGGAGATTGGCAGTTATTTCGTCGCCAATTATCCGCCGTTCTCCGTCTGGACGGCCGATGCTGTCGCCGGCGAGGCGCTGCCGGCGCTCACTTCTCCGCCGCCCGCCGTGCCGCTCGGCTTGTACCTGCACGTGCCCTTCTGCCGCAAGCGGTGTCACTTCTGCTACTTCCGCGTGTATACCGACAAGAACGCGCAGGAAGTGGAGGAGTATCTCGACGTCATGGCGCGGGAGTGGGAGCTCTACAACACCTACCCCGCGATCAACGGACGGCCGCTGAACTTCGTGTACTTCGGCGGCGGCACGCCCTCATTTCTCTCCGTCCGCCAGCTCAGCGGACTCGTGCGCCGGCTCACGGCCGTCACGCCCTGGACATCTGCCGAAGAAGTCACCTTCGAATGCGAACCTGGAACGCTCACGGAGCCAAAGCTCGCGGCGATCCGGGAGTTGGGAGTGACGCGGCTCAGCCTGGGCATCGAGAACTTCGACGATCACATCCTCGAGATCAACGGGCGCGCGCATCGCTCGGCCGAAATCTTCCGTGCGTATCAGTTCGCGCAGACGCTCGGGTTTCCGCAGGTGAACATCGATCTCATTGCGGGAATGCTCGGCGAAACAGACGACAACTGGCGGCGCACGGTAGACAAGACGATCGAGCTGGCGCCGGACAGCGTGACCATCTATCAGATGGAGCTGCCGTTCAACACCACGATCAGCGGTGACGTGATGAAGGGAACGGGACGCTTCCAGGAGCACGTTGCGAGCTGGTCGACCAAGCGCCGCTGGGTGGACGAAGCATTCGAGGCCCTCCAGCGGGCGGGATACACGATTGGGAGCGCGTACACCGCCGTAAGAGATCCGGAGCGGACCAAATTCATTTACCGCGACCGCCTGTGGCAGGGCGCGGACCTGGCCGGGCTCGGCGTGGCGTCGTTCGGGCACATCAACGGCGTGCACATGCAGAATCTCGATACCTGGGAAAAATACAGCGCCAGCATCCGCGAGGGCGCGCTGCCATTGAGCCGGGCGTACCGCCCCGACGGTGAAGAACGGATGATCCGCGAGCTCGTCCTGCAGCTGAAGCTCGGGCGTGTGCGGCCATCGTATTTTGCCGACAAATACGGCGTCGACATCCTGCGGCGCTTTCAGCAGCCGCTCAGCTCGCTCGACGCGAACGGATTCCTCGCCGAAGCGACGAGCGACATCGTATCGCTCACGCGCGCGGGGCTGCTCCGCGTCGATTCCCTTCTTCCACGGTTCTTTCAGCCCAAGCATGCCGGCATCCGGTACACGTAAACCCGCGCCACGTCTCACGTCCGGAGGAATGTTGTTTCCCCTCGATTTCGTGTACGCGCGATCCGGGGTGGAGCTTCCGCGCGTGCGGGCGATAGATCCCAAGGACATTCCGCTTCCGTACCAGTCGCTGCTCGTGCATCAGACGGACATGACGTTGACGCTCGAACGTCATTTCGGCGGCCGGGTTGCGCTGCGGCCGCTGTCGACGCTCGTCCACGGGCCGTGGTACTTCCGCCGTGTGCTGCTCGCTCAGGAATATACCGGCAGGCCCGTGGAGATGGGGGCGATCCGCATCAGAATCTCGGCGTTCCCCGAACGGATACGCAAACAGATTCTGAAGAACGACGTGCCCCTCGGACGGCTGCTGCGCGATGGCGGCGTCCGCTACGAAAGCCGCCCCATAGTGTTCCTGCAGGTCACGCCGAACGCCGAGATGATGGGCGTGTTCTGGATGCGCGAGCCCAAAACGTTATACGGGCGGCGGACGGAGATGATGCAGGACGGCGAAAAGATCGGCGACATCGTCGAAGTACTTCCGCTGGTATGACGCCGCGGCTTTGAATCCATGCCTTCCGAATACCGTCTGAAACGCCGGGTGCAGTTCTACGAGACCGACATGGCCGGCATCGTGCACTTCAGCTGGTTCTTCCGGTATCTCGAAGAAGCTGAACACGCGATGTGGCGCGAGGCCGGGCTCAGCATCGCTGGCGGCGCCGGCATCGCGTGGCCGCGCATCGAAGCATCGTTCGAGTTTCATCGTCCTCTGAAGTTCGAAGACGAGTTCGATGTGCACCTGCGCATCATCGCCAAGGATGCGCGCACCATCCGCTACGAAGGGGTCATTACAAAGGGCGACACCGCCATCGCCACGGGAAAAATGACCATCAAATGCGTCCGCAAGGTCCCTGGCGAGCCGCTGAGGTCCGTCGATATCCCGGCGGACATCGACGCTGCTTTTCAGGTCGCTGACTGATGCCGGCTCCGCAGCTCATCCTGCAGTTTGCTCTTCAGGTCATCGTCATTCTGATCGTGTGCCGGCTCGCCGGGCGGGTGATGGCGATGATCGGGCAGCCGAGGGTGATTGGTGAAATGATTGCCGGCATCCTGCTGGGCCCGTCGCTGCTCGGGTTGATTTCGCCCGCGGCGCAGGCGGCGTTGTTTCCGCACAACTCTCTCGGTCTCCTGTCGTTTGTCAGCCAGGTCGGCGTCGTGCTCTATATGTTCGTCGTCGGCACGCATCTGCACACCGGCTTCATCAGGGACGATATTCGCGGCGCGTCGATGATCTCGCTCGCGGGAATCATCGCGCCCTTCCTGCTTGGCGCCGCTCTCGCCGCGTTCCTGTACGGAGACGGACGATTTTTCGGACCCGGAGCGTCAAGCTGGCACAGCCGAATCTATCTCGGCGCCGCCATGTCGGTGACCGCGTTTCCCGTGCTCGCGCGCATCATCGAGGAACGTGGAATAAGCCGAACGCGGCTCGGCACGCTCGCGCTGACTGCCGGCGCGACCAACGACATCTTCGCGTGGGTGATGCTCGGTATCGTGCTCGCGGGCATCGACGACACCTTCAATTTCGCGGGATTCATTGCCGCGCACGCCATCTTCGCGTCGTTTCTCCTTGGAGTGGCGATGCCGCGCGTGCGGTTCACCACCGAGCTCGCCCGGCGCATCGAGCCCGTGGCGGCAGGCGTCCTCGTGCCGATCTTCTTCGTGTACGCCGGGCTTTCGACGCAGCTGAATCTGCTGTGGGCGCCGGAGCTGCTCTGGCTGTCCGCTGTTGTCATCGTCCTTGCTTCGGTCGGAAAGGGCGCCGCATGCTGGGCGGCCGCACGCCTTGCGGGCCGTGCGAATCCGGAGGCCGTGGCAATAGGTGCCCTGATGAACGCCCGTGGATTGATGGAGCTCATCATCCTCACGATTGGACTCGAGCGTGGCGTGATCACACCGACGCTGTTTACGGTGATGGTCCTGATGACGCTCGTGACGACCGTGGCGGCGGGACCAATGTTCGACAGGGCCTGGCGCAGCACCAAAGAGGTGGCCGATATTGGGGCCCTCCGAGCGCATTAACCGCCGCGATCTCGCCGAGCTGCAGGGACGCCGCTTGTCCGCGCTGCTGCAGCAAATCCATGGGACAAATCCGTTCTACACGCGCAAGCTCGACGCGGCCGGCATCGCGCCATCGCTGCTGTCGTCGCTGTCGTTGCCGCGCGATCTCTCGCGGCTCCCGCTGACGACGAAGCAGGAACTGATAGCCGATCAGATGACTGCGCCTCCATGGGGCACGAACCTCACCGAGCCGCTGGACAGCTACACGCGCTACAACCAGACCTCGTCTACAACCGGCAGTCCGCTGCGGTGGCTCGATACCAACGACAGCTGGCAATGGATGCTCGAGTGCTGGAAGGCCGTCTACGCAGGCGCCAGAGTGGACCGGCACGACCGGATTCTGTTTCCGTTTTCGTTCGGCCCGTTTCTCGGTTTCTGGACGGCATTCGAAGCCGGTTGTCAGATTGGCGCGCACTGCATACCCGCGGGAGGACTGTCGAGCCAGGCGAGGCTCGGGATGGTGGATACGCTGAAGCCCACCGTCGTCTGCTGCACGCCAACCTACGCGCTCCGGCTCATCGAGGTGGCGGACGAGCTCGGCGGCGGCGCCGGAGACCTCTCGAAGAGCTCGGTGCGCGTCCTGATTCTGGCGGGCGAAGCGGGCGCCAGCATCGCGTCTACGCGCGAACGGATTGAGCGCGGCTGGGGTGCGCGCGTCATCGATCACCATGGGCTCACGGAAGTGGGGCCGGTCAGTTTCGAGTGCTGGGAGTCGCCGGGGTCCCTTCATGTGAATGAAGCCGCATACATCGTCGAGGTCATCGATCCCGCGAGCGATCGTCCCGCAGAAGACGGCGACCGCGGGGAACTGGTGATTACCAATCTGGGCCGGTCGGCAAGCCCGCTCATTCGTTACCGCACCGGCGATATTGTTGTGCGGCGCACGGATCCCTGCGCGTGTGGACGCACCTTCGCGCGCCTCGATGGCGGGATTCTGACGCGCGTCGACGACATGGTGAACGTGCGGGGTGTGAACGTCTATCCAACGGCGGTGGAATCCGTGGTTCGCCGGTTTGCCGAAGTGACCGAATACCGCGCAACCGTTGCGCAAGTGGGTGCGTTGCGCGAGTTGTCGATCGAGCTCGAGCTCGGGCCAGGCAACGTCACTCCATCCGATGTCGAGGCGAAGGTCGGCAGCGCCCTGCGCGAGGCGCTCGGCCTCAACACGCCGGTGCATGTGGTCGAGACCGGAACGCTGCCCAGATTCGAGATGAAGGCCCGCAGGTTCGTAATCAACGGCTAGGGATTGGGATTGAGATTGGGGGATTGGGGATTTGGGATTAGGAGTCGGAACGGTTTCCGCTGAGAACCTCAATTCTGAGATTGTGCGCGGCGAGGCGCCGTGCGTGGTGGATGTGCGTTCCAAAACCGAGTTTGCCGCGGGCCACGTTCCGGGGGCGATCCACATCCCCTTCTGGCAGATGGTCACGCGCTGGCGCGAGCTGTTCCACCTCCGCGAGCGGCCGATTGTGGTGTACTGCGGTCACGGCCCGCGCGCGTTCATCGCCGGAGCGGCCTTGAAGCGGCGCGGATTCACGCGGGTTGTGTATCTCGCGGGTCATATGAAAAAGTGGAAAGACCTGAAGTTTCCTCTCGAGGGCGAATAAATGCTGCGTGCCGTCATTCGAGCCTGTGTAATCGCGATATGCGTGACCTGGATTGCCGAGTCCACCATCGCCCAGCAGGCCGACGTGCGGATGGTTGGCGTTGAGGGGGAAGGGGCGAAATATTGGCCCGTGTGGCGCGGACCGACGGGACAAGGGACCGCCGCGGGAAACTATCCTGACGCATGGTCCGCAACTGAAAACGTTGCGTGGAAAGTTCCGGTGAGCGGACGCGGCAATTCATCGCCGATCGTGTGGGGCGACAGGATATTCGTCACGACTGCGCACGACGGCGGACGCCGCGTGTCGCTCATCGCGTTCCGCCGGGCCGACGGCACTCAGTTGTGGGAGGCGTTTGTGCCCGAGGGCCGGGCGGGCCGGGCGCACTACAAAAACGGCCACGCCTCCGCGACGCCGGCGACCGACGGTACCCTGGTCTACGCGTTTTTCGGGACCCGTGGGCTGGCGGCTTTCGATTTTGCCGGAAAGCTCATGTGGCATCAGGATCTCGGCGATGTCGACAACTATCATGGCTCGGCGGGATCGCCGCTGCTCTACAAGAACCGCGTCATTCTGTATCAGGACTTTGACGGGGCATCGTTCGTGGCGGCATTCGACACAAAGACCGGCAAGCAGATGTGGCGGACGCCGCGGCGCGCTTCGGTCGGCTGGGGAACGCCAGTTGCCGTGCGCGTCGGCAACACGGACGAGATCATTGTCAGCAGCCAGGCGTCTGTGACCGCCTACGATCCCGACACCGGCAAAGAGCTGTGGGTGTGCGACGGCAATTCGTTCGAGGTCATCCCGACGCCAGTCGTCAGTCACGGCCTCGTGTTTGCCGCGTCGGGACGCGTTGGGCCAACGCTGGCGATCCGTCCAGGCGGACGGGGCAACGTGACGCGCACACACCTCGCATGGACCAGCCCGAAAGGCTCGCCGTTCGTGCCATCACCAGTTGTCGTCGGCGATCAGCTCTACATGGTGAACGACATGGCGAGCATCGTCACGTCGTTCGACGCGGCAACCGGCAAGGTGTTGTGGCAGGGGAGGCTTGGCGTTGCGCAGCGCGAAGGGTTCTCGGCGTCGCCGGTTGCGGTCGGCGGCAAGGTGTTCTTCACAAACGATCAGGGAGAGACGTTCGTGCTGCGCGCCGGCCCGACGTTCGAGCTGCTGCGCACGAACCGCATCGGCGAAAACACGCTTGCATCGCCCGCCCTGGTTGACGGGCGCTGGTATATCCGCACCGATCAGAGTCTGTTCGCGATAGGCAAGTAGGAGAGGACATGTTCAAGAGCCTGCGTGTGCCGGAGGCCCTGTTCCGCCTGCTGACGTGGATCGTCTCGTTCGTGTTCGCCGGCTTCCTGATCGGCCTCGGCGGGAAGCTGATCCAGGATCTCCCGCGGCTCGAAAATCCTCTCTCGATCGAAGACTTCGCAGATCGGGCCGCGCTCGACGCTGCGCGCGCCGAGATACGCGCGCTGCAGACGCGCACTCGCGATCTCGAAGATCAGCGGGAACAGGCGGGGCTCGCGCTCACGGCCATCAGCAATGCCTATCAATCGGCGCGCTCGGCCTATACGAACTGGATTCAAACGCGTACCGCCACGTCCGATCCGCGGCAGGATCCGCAGGTGTTGACGCGCACGCAGGAGCTCGATCGGTTGAAGGCCGACGAGCGTCAGGCGCAGACAACCGTCGAGGGTCTGGACAAGGAGCTGCTCGACACGCGTCAAACGCTGAGCGACAGGGAAGCCACGGTTGCGGATCTGCTCGACGCCGCCGGAGACGCCTATCGCAGCGCCACTTTCAGTCAGGAGTTGCGCGTGTTCCTCGCGCGGCTTGCCTTGACGCTGCCGCTGCTCGCCCTGGCGGTGTGGATGGTGGCGAAGAAGCGCAAGAGCGACTACTGGCTGCTCATGCGCGGCTTCGTGTTGTTCGCGGTGTTCACGTTTTTCGTCGAGCTCGTGCCGTACCTGCCCGACTACGGCGGGTACGTGCGATATGCCGTCGGCATTGTGATGACCGCGGCGGCCGCTCACTTCATCATCGGGGCGATGCGCAAGTATCTGGCAAAGCGGCGCCAGGTGGAGGAGCAGACGGAGGCCGAGCGGCGAGCTTCGCTCGTTCCAGAGCGCGCGCTGAAACACATGGCGGCGAACGTGTGTCCAGGCTGCGAGCGCGCCATCATGACCACGGGCGACCTGAAGCCCGATTTCTGCGTGCACTGCGGGCTGAGGCTATTTGATCTGTGCCGCGCCTGCGAAACACGCAGGAACGCTTTCTTCCACTACTGCCCGAAATGCGGCGCCGCGGCGTAACCACGAAGGCACGACGAACAAATTCAACAGGAGGCCAGGAGATCAGACGAACTACGAACCTCTATTTACCGACCGCAATCACCGCGTCATCTGTCCGGATGAACAACCGTCCGCTCGAAATGGCCGGCGACGCCAGCTGGCGTGCATTCAGGCGATTCCTTGCGAGCACCCGCGGCGGCGCGCCCGGAGTGCCTGCGGCGAGCACTATCGTCTGACCGTCTTCGCTCAGCAGATAAATCTTGCCGTCGGCCGCGACCGGTGACGCCGTGAACACGCCGCCGGTGCGTTCCTGCCACACGCGCTGGCCGCTCTTCGCGTCGATTGCGCTCAGCACGCCCACATCGCCCGCCATATACAACAGACCGTTGTAGTGCACGAGCGACGACACATACGGCGCACCCGTATCGACTCTCCACACCACATGGCTGCGGCTGACGTCTCCCTTGCCGCCTGGACGCACGGCCATGTAAGGACCGCTGCGATAGCCGCGGCTCGTGTAAATCGTGCCGTCGTGAAACACCGGCATCGGAATCGGGAAACGATTCTGCTCCTGAATGTGCCACAGCAATTGCCCGGTGGACGAGGCTGTGCCCGCTGACGCCCTCACTCGAATTGACGACGATCTCGTGCGTGCCGCCGGTCTGGACGATGAGCGGGGTGCTGTAGGAGTTGAAGGCCCCGCCGCGGTCTGCGCGCCAGCGTGTTTTGCCGGAGGCGGCGTCGAGATTCAACAGATACGATGCCGAATCGTGATAGCAGATGAGGACGAGCGAATCGTTGAACAGCGCTGGCGAACTGCTGTGCCCCCAGTTGATGTCGAAGGCGCTGTACCTCACGGCCGAGATGGCGCGACCAGATCAGTTTCCCGTTCGTGTCGAGCGCGACGAGCTGGCCCGTTCCGAACCAGGCATAGACGTGTTTGCCGTCGGTGACGGGGCTGGACGAGGCGAGGTTGTGCTTGTCATGGACGTCGTTCAGCCGTCCTTCGGCCGGCACCGAATATTCCCAGAGCTTGCTTCCGTCGGTGCGCCGCAGCGCGGTGACGAGAAACGTGACCGATTCGCCGCTCGATGCCGACGCGCCGCCGCCGAGGGCGCGCTCACCCGCGTCGACGGGGCTGCCGCCCTGGACCAGCGTCGGGTGGTTTCCGGCGCGCCGGTTGCCGCGGCCGATTTGTGATGTCACAAATACATAGTCGCCCCAGACGATCGGCGATGAGATGCCCAGTCCGCGCACCGGCGCTTTCCACGCGATGTTTTCGGTATCGCTCCAGCGGTCTGGCAGGTTGGTTTCCGGTGACACACCAATCGCAGCTGGTCCGCGCCAGTGCGGCCAGTTGTCCGCGTGCACGGAGACCGCCGCACATGTGGCCATCAGCGCTGCCGTCATCGACCTCAGTAATCCCATGACATGCATCCTTTGTGATTCCGTTCTCGACAGGCGTCTCAGAACCGATCGCGCGTGTCGAAAATGCGCAACGACATTCTCGGTTGGCCCGTGTTCCGAACTGTAACCCGCCGGTCGGCGAATTTTAGTGTAATCTCGAATAATCGCACCGTCGTGGACAGCATACCGCTTGCCCTCCCCGCCGCGGCCCACGCGCCGGACGCGTCGTGGGATTGAACGTCCATCGCAATCGCTGAGGTGAAATATGTGCGTCGCACCTGCCGCACCTATCGCACCTATCGCACCTAGCTCGCACCTATCGCACCCACCGCACCTATCGTCCCGCTCTGGTAAACTCACAACTGAATTTCGAAGTATTCACTCAGGTATGCGCATTGCCTCAGGCCTTGGCCTGTCCCTCGTCTTTTCGTCGCTTTCGTTGACGATTTCCGGACAAGCCCCGGCGCCAGAGCGGTTCTGGCCTCAATGGCGAGGTCCGCACGCCAATGGCATTTCACGCCATGCCAACCCGCCGATTGAGTGGTCTGAGACCAAAAATATCCGGTGGAAGGTGGAGATCCCGGGTCGCGGATCGTCATCTCCAGTCATTTGGGGAGATCGCGTCTTCGTCCTGACGGCGATTCCCGCCGGCACGAGCGTCGCCGACTCTCACTTGCCCCGCGGTGGCGTCAATCCGCGAGGGCTGCACAGGTTCGTCGTCATGGCCTTCGATCGCCGGGACGGGCGCATCGTCTGGGAGCGCACCGCCCGCGAGGAACCGCCGCACGAAGCGTCGCACCAGGACAACGGCACGTGGGCATCCGCATCGGCGGTGACAGACGGGCAACACGTGATCGCCTCGTTCGAGTCACGCGGCATTTACGCGTACGACATGGACGGCAAGCTGGTGTGGGAGAAAGATCTCGGCGACAAGTCGATGCGGAACGAGTTTGGCGAAGGCAGCACGCCAACGCTTTATCGAAATCGCCTCGTTGTCGTGTGGGATCACACCAAAGGGTCGTTCGTCACGGTGCTCGACAAGAACACCGGCAAAGAACTCTGGCGCGTGAGCCGGAGCGAAATCGACACGTGGGCGACGCCGTTCGTGGTCGAACATGCCGGGCGTTCGCAGGTGATCGTGCCCGGGATGAACAAGCTGAACAGCTACGACCTCGAAACGGGAGAAATCGTGTGGCACAGTCCCGGCCTCACGATGAATCCGATTCCGTCGCCTGTCGGCGAAGACGGCATCGTCATCGCCACGAGCGGGTTTCGCGGCAACAACCTGAAGGCGATTCGCATCGCCGACGCGAAGGGCGATCTGACGGACTCAAAAGCGATCGTGTGGTCGCTCGATCGGGACACGCCGTATGTGCCGTCACCTGTTTTGTACGACGGCTTTCTGTATCTTCTGAAGAGCAACTCCCCGATTCTGTCGGTATTCGACGCCAAAACGGGCAAGCCGCACTATCAATTGCAGCGGGTCGATGGGCCATCCGAGGTATTCGCGTCGCCGGTCGGCGCCGCCGGACGCGTCTATATCACCGGCCGCGACGGAACGACAGTCGTCATCAAGAACGGGGGAGTGTTTGAGGTGCTCGCCAAAAACGTGCTGGACGACGGGTTCGATGCGTCGCCGGCGCTTGTCGACAACGAAATGTATATGAGAGGTTATCGCTACCTCTACAGCCTGGGAGTCAAGTGAACCCTGATGTCATAGTCATCGGCGGCGGTCCTGCAGGTTCGACCACTTCGACGCTGATCGCTCAGCGCGGCTATCGCGTGCAATTGTTCGAGCGCGATCGGTTTCCCCGGTTTCATATCGGCGAATCGCTCATTCCCGAAACCTACTGGGTGCTGCAGCGGCTCAACATGCTGCCGAAGATGCAGGCGAGTCCGTTCGTCAAGAAATACAGCGTGCAGTTCGTCAACTCGCGCGGCAGGGAATCGGCGCCGTTCTACTTCTGGGACAACAAGCCGCACGAGTGCTCGCAGACGTGGCAGGTCGTGCGCAGCGAGTTCGACACGATGATGCTCGACAACGCGCGGGAGCATGGCGTCGATGCTCAGGAAGGCGTGCGCGTGCTCGAGGTGCTGTTCGACGGCGATCGCGCCGTCGGCGTCAAGATCCGCGATCAGCAGAACAACGATCGCGAGGTGTTCGCGAAAGTGGTGGTAGACGCGAGCGGCCAGTCGGCGATGCTTCAGAACCGCTTCAAGCTGCGCCTGTGGGATCCGGTGCTGAACAAGGGCGCCATCTGGACGTATTGGGAAAATGCGTACCGCGACACCGGCCGCGACGAGGGTGCCACGCTCGTCATCCAGACCGGCGACAAGCAGGGCTGGTTCTGGTACATCCCGCAGCACGACAATGTCGTCAGCGTCGGCGTCGTCGCCCCCTTTGCGCACCTGTTCAACAAAGAGCGGGAGAGCCACGAAAAAACCTACGAGCAGGAAGTCGAAAACGCGCCGGGTGTAAAGCAGCGGCTGGCGAACGCGAAGCGGGTGACCGGGTATTTCGTGACCAAGGACTATTCGTATCGCGCGAAAGAGGTTGCCGGCAACGGCTGGGTTCTCGTCGGCGATGCGTTCGGCTTTCTCGATCCGCTGTACTCCTCGGGTGTCCTGCTGGCCCTCAAGTCGGGCCAACTCGCTGCCGACGCGATTGTGGAGGGGCTCGAAAAGGGGGACACCTCAGCCCGCAGACTGGGCGCGTGGGGCGATGGCTTCAACCGTGGCGTCGACCGGATGCGCCGGCTCGTGTGCGAATACTACGCGGGCTTCAGCTTTGGCGAGTTCGTGAAGACGTTCCCCGAGCTTCGCGGCACCGTGACCGATCTGCTCATCGGCGACCTGTTCGACGAAAGGGTCGACAAGGTCTGGGCGCCGATGGAGTCGCTGCGCAAGTCGGATGCGCCACGCATTCAGGACTGGAGCGAAGGCACCCCCGCGGAATTCGCCGACAAGGCGAATGAGTTGATATTGCCGGAGGGGACGCGCAGGTAGGCGAAAGTAGAAAGTGGAAAGTGGAAAGTGGAAAGTGGAAAGTTGAAAGTCGAGAGTCCATAGAGTCCAGGGTCGAGAGTCCATAGTGAGGGAGAGATGCGTCGACCAGTTGTTGCGGTTGTAACAGTCCTTGCGCTGAGTGCCGTGGCGGAAGTCCGGGCCGAAAATTGGCCGCAGTGGCGCGGGCCTTCGGCTAACGGGATCAGCGCCGAAACCAATCTGCCGGTGCAGTGGTCGACCACCGAGAACATTACGTGGAAGCTGCCGCTGCCCGCGTGGTCGGGCTCGACGCCGATCATCTGGGGCGACCGCATCTTCTTGAACGTGGCCGAGACCGGCAGCCTGCATCTCTGGGCCGTCGATCGCAACACTGGGAAGCCGCTGTGGAAGCGGCACCTGAGCGATGGCGACACCAAGCTGCGGAAGCAGAACATGTCGACGCCATCGCCCGTCACCGACGGCACCGCCGTGTGGGTGATGACCGGAACGGGAATTCTCAAAGCGTTCGACTTCAGCGGCAAAGAGCTCTGGAATCGCGACATCCAGAAGGAATACGGCCAGTTTGGTCTCAACTGGGGCTATGGCTCGTCCCCGATGCTCCATGGCGATTCTCTGTACGTGCAGGTGCTGCACGGCATGAAGACGGACGACCCGTCGTATGTGCTCCGGATCAGCAAGGGGAACGGGCGAACGTTATGGCGCGTCGAGCGTCCCACGATTGCCCAAAGGGAATCGCCCGATTCGTACACGACGCCGGTGATTGTCCGGCACGGCAACAACCTGGAGCTCGTCATCACGGGTGGTGATGCCGTGACTGGGCATGATCTCAGCACCGGGAAAGAGCTGTGGCGCGCCGACTCACTGAATCCGACGAACGATCTCTCGTACCGCATTGTCGCGTCGCCTGTCGTGCACGGCGAGCTGATCATCGTTCCGAGCCGCGAGCGCCCGCTGCTCGCCATGCGCCCTGGCGGCAGGGGCAACGTTGCCGAATCACACATCATGTGGTCTTTCCAGAACGGACCCGACGTGCCCACGCCAGTGACCGACGGCACGTACGTGTACGTCGTCAACGACCGCGGCATCATGTGGTGCCTTGACGCCAAGACGGGCAAGGAGATCTACGGCAAAATGCGTCTCCGCCCGAGCACCTACAGCGGGTCCTTTGCGATGGCCGACGGTAAGCTCTACATCACGAACGAAGACGGGCTCACCACGGTCGTGCGGGCCGGTCCGAAGTTCGAGATCCTTGCTGAGAACAGCTTCGACGACTACACCTTGAGCTCGCCGGCGATCTCCGAAGGGCAGATTTTCATTCGGACGGCCGGCGCGCTGTGGGCAATCGGGAAACCACGAAGGCAGTGACCACGAAGGCATAACCACGAAGGCACGAAGCACGAAGGCACGAAGGCACGAAGGCAAACACGACGGCGCGATGAGCACGATGACGCGATGAAGAACACGATGGGGCGATGAGCACGATGGCGCGATGACACGTCAAATCGTCACGCGTGCTCGACGAACCCACGAACTCACGAGAACCTACGAATCTACGAACCCACCGGGACCAAGTATTGAGCGCTGTCGTCGAGTTTTATCGCCTCACCGGACGGGATCATCGCAACCGATCCCTGCGCGACATTCAGGACTTCGACTTCTACGAGCTCGAGCTCAATCACGATTACATTCAATGGTTGTTTCCGCTTCCTGAGCCAAGCGGGGCAAATCCCGCCGCCCCGTTGTTGTCGCCGACCGACATCGCTACCTTTCAGTCTGATTCCGCGCTGCGGGCGGAGTTGACGCGTTCATTCGAAAGGATGCTGAGCTTCTTCGGGCTCGAGATGGTGCCCGTGCGGGGTAGGCGGACTCACAGGATAGTGAAAGCGGATCAATTCGAGGATCGCAGCGGTGTGTGGCTGAGTCCCGGCAATCACAACCTTCTTCGAATCACGAGAATCCTGCGCTCGCTGAGGCTGCTCGGATGTGAGGTCCACGCTGCGGCATTCCTGGCGTGTCTGGAAGAGATCTACGCAGAGAGCGCACAGCTCATCGGTCCGAGGACGATGCAGTACTGGCGCCGCGCTGTCGGCTCTTAATCTACCAATCTACCAATCTTACGAATTCTTATGCGGCTGGCCTGAAGTACAGCACCATACCCGCGCCCACTGACGCGAGGACGAACCCCACATACAACATCGGGTTCGGTGCAACCTTTGGCGGGTGCATGAGCATTGAGATAAGCACGTTGACGATGGGTGCTCCGCCGAATACGAGCGGCATCACGTAGACCGGCAGGCCGCCGGTTCGAAACGCCCAGATAATGCACGCCGCGCCCGCTGCGCCCAGTCCGCCCGCGATAGTGGCGATCATCAGGCCGGTTTGGTTGAATCCGGACAGGTTCCCTTGCGACGCGAGCGTCGCTACCGGGATGAGCACACCGATGAGGAAGTACGCCACGCCAACGCAGAGCAGCGCCTTGAGGGGATTGCCGAGCATCACCTGGCCGCGGTGGAGCAGCACACCGTACGCGCCCCAGGACAACACCGCACCGGCCACGAAGATGAGCCATCGCATGCTGAAAGACCTCGCTGGCAGGACCCGCAGTCCTGCGCTACACGTTCTGCGTTATTTGGTGGCGATCGCGAACAGTTGATTTCGGTTGTTCAGGAAGATTGTCCCGTGGGCGGGCGTCACCGTCGCGTACACGGAGCTGCCCATGTTCATCTCGGCCAGGATCTTCTTCTCTTTGCCGTGCGCCAGCACCGTGACGTCGCCGTCTTCGTCGCCGATATAGACCTTGCCGTCGACGACGAACGGGGATCCCCATACGGCGGCGAAGAGATCGTGCACCCAATATTCCTTGCCGGTCTCCGCGTCGAGGCAATACAGAAATCCGCTGAAGTCCGAGATGTAAACCAGCCCGTCGGTTACCGCCGCGGTGGAAATCGAGCGGCGGAGCTTCTCAAAGTGCCACACCCGCCCGGTCTGCGTGATATCGCCGCGCTTCGTGCCGTCGATTGCATAAAAATGACCGACCCCTTCGCCGTGCTCGGGATCTTGTCCGTTCGCGATGTAGATGCGATCGCCGACGATCACCGGTGTCGCGATGAGCTCGTTCCGGGTCTTCGGCCACACCGCATCTTTCGGGTTGGTGTCGAACTCCCAGAGCTTCTTCCCCGACTGCGCTTCGTAGCCGCGCACCCAGCCGTCGCCCTGTGCCGACACCACCTGGACGACTCCGGCGATCGTGCCGACCGATGGGGGCGACCACTGCCCGTGAAGAATGCGGTCTTCGACGGAGTTGTCTTCCCACGCCAGTTTTCCCGTGGCTTTGTTGACGGCGATGAGCGACGGTGCGCGCGGTGAGGGGATATTGACGTGGCTTTCGTCCTGTCCGTTCGACGTGCTGACGAAAATCAGATCGCCCCACATGACCGGCGACGAGTTGGCGAGGTTGTGCGGATAGGTGCCGACCTCTTCCATCATGTCGAACGCCCAGATGACGTCGGCGTCGTGCATGCCCGTGAGCTTCTCGTCGGTGACGGGACCGTCGTTTTCCTTGTCGCGAAACCCTTCGATGTCGACCGCGAACAACACGGCGCGGTTGCTCACGTAATAGAGCGTTTTGCCGTCGACCAGCGGAGACGATGCCACTCCCTGGTAGGGCCAGTCGTTTGCGCGTCCCGCCTCGAGCTTCGCATGGGTGTGCTGCCACAGAAACTCGCCGTCGGTTTCGCGGAACGCCATCAACACGCCCCTATCGCCAGGCTGCTTCGGATCGCGCAACGTTTCGTTATTCGTTCCGACGAACACCGCTCCGCCTGCGACCACCGCATTGCCGTAGCTCTGCGAGCCCAGTTCCGCGACCCATTTGATGTTCTTCTTCGTCTTTACGTCCCAGTCGGACGGCAGCCCTTTCATCGACGACACCATGTTGCGATCGGCGGTGCCGCCCCACATCGGCCAATCGCCAGTGCCGGGATCCGATGCTGAGAGACGAACGGTCGCCGCTGCCGTGACGAGAGCAAGAGCAACGATGACGCAGAGGCGCAGAGACGCAGAGACGGTTTTCTTTCTAAGAAACGAATTTCTCTGCGACTCTGCGGCTCTGCGTCGAGATACAAGCGGTCTGGTCATGTTATTCATTCGGCGTTAATTTTAAGTTGTCGATATACGCACCGAATTCCGCGTCGATGAAAAATCCCGGTGCGCCGTTGCGATTGCCGATGGGATCCGTCTTGTCGATCTGCCACGCCGCGGGCTCGGGCTCACCGGCCGGCCACGCCTTGCCGCGCGCGCGCACCTGCCCGTTTGGCAGGTTTTCGACGCGGAGCTTCAACGTATACCAGGCGTCGGGCTTCCACTCGAGCGGCTGCGTGACCGTCCGCTGCGTCTCGGGCTCCCACGGTTCCAGTTTCAGCCGCTGTGTCGTCCCGTAGAGGACCAGGCTGTAACGCTGAACCGTGATGCCCACGTCGGCCTGCATGCGCCGCCGGGTGGGCGCGCGCACATCGGCCTGCATCGTGTAATTCGACCATTCGACGGGACCAATAAAAACGCGAGCGCGTTTGAACAGTGTGTTCGTCGGTGTTTTCAGCAACGCCTTCTGGCCGTCGAGTGTCGCGACGGTGAGCGGGCCAAGCGGACCGCCGGCGTTCACCCAGCCGGCAGGAGCGGGGCCATCGGGCAGCGCGTCGAACGTCTCCGTCCACGGCATCGGCCGGGCGATGCGCGCCCGTGCTTCGCCGGTGAGAGTGCCGGCGGTGGCTTTGATGAGACCCGCCTGTTCGCGGTCGCCGGCAGCCGTAAATGCGCCGTCCGCGATGGTGCCTTTGATGCCTTCCAGCGACCACGTCGCTTTTTCGTCGCGCAGGAACCGGCCGCTGCTGTCGAATGCCTTTGCCGTGAGTTTCACCGTCTGCCCGGGAACCAGCACCAGCTCAGTGGGCGCTACCTGGAGGTACGCGGGTGCCCCCTCGCCGGCGGCCGCCGGTTCGTTGACCGCCCAGCCGGTCAGATTTTTTCGCTGTTTGGAACCGATGGCATACACCGCGTCGGTCGTGGCGAAGAAGATGCGTCCGCGCGAGATCGCCGCGCCTCCGAATACCTGTTCTGCCGTACCTTCGGAGCCCCCGATGCTGTCTTTGCTGATCGGCAGCTCGACGTCGCTGAGGATCTCCCCGCGGTCCGCGTGCGGCCGGACGATGAAAAACCGCCCGTTTTCCGTTCCGACGAAGATCTTGCCGTCGGCGAACACCGGCGGCGCCTTCTGCGACGTGCCGAGCGGCTGCGTCCACAACTCCTTGCCGGTTTCGACGTCGTACGCCTTCAGCCGCGATCCGTTTTCGATCTGGTACACGCGTGTGCCGTCGACGATGGGAGACGAGAAGCCGAACTGCTCGCCATAGTGCGCCCATTTCGTCGTCTTGATGTCGCCCGCCTGCGAGCCGTCGATGGCGGCAATCATGCCCATCTGGTTGCCGGTGAGGTTCTCGTCGCCGTGAGAGATGATGACGGTGCTGCCGCTCACGACCACGCCGGTGTTGATCGCGCGCTTTGCGGCCACGAAGCTCCACGCCTTTTCGCCGGTCTGCGCTTTGATGGCGTGAATGCCGCCGTCGCCCAGCCCGACGATGAGCAGCCGCGTGCCGTTGATCGTCGCGATGATCGGAGCGGCGTACGCGGTGTCGTATGGACGGCCGCCCGGATTCGCGACATAGGCGATCTCGCCAGTACGTTTGTTGAGCGCGATGATGCGATGCGACCGCGCGGCCTGGCTGCCCCAGTTCGACACTGCCGCGCTGACGATGACGAGATCGCCGTCGATGAGCGGCGACATCGTCCGCCCGCCGTGGGTGGTGAATGCGGCAAATTCTTCGCCGATCGATCGCTGCCAGAGCGGCTTGCCGTCGCTGCTGAGCGCCACGAGCGTGGCGCCGACGCCGAGCGCGTAGACATTGCCCGTGTCAGGATCCGCGGCGGGCGATGCCCATCCGACGCGATGCGGTGGAACGTCGCTCTGGAAGATGTTGAACTTGTATTCCCAGACCACTTTTCCAGTGTCGGCGTCGAGCGCCATGACCCGTTCCTGCATGGCTGGTCCACGGCCCGACGGATTCTGCAGGTAGACGCGATTGCCCATCACGATCGGCGCAGAGCGCGCGCCGTACGGCGCGCGCCAGAGCAGGTTCGTGCCCTTGATGTCCCATGAAGACGGGAGATCCGTCTCCGCCGAGTTGCCGTCACGATTCGCGCCGCGTGCTTCCGGCCAGTCGCCAAGCGCGACGCGCCTGAGCGCAGCTCCGGGCTTCGAGGCACCCGTGGAGGGGCCTGTTCCGGGCGGAGTCGAGGGACCCTGCGCCGATGCCGCGAGCGCGAGCATCAGGCAGACTGCGGAAACCGAAACGAGATGTTTCAGCATAAGATTCAGGATGTTACTTGAATACGTCCCCGTCGGAAAGACGGGGCCTCCAACGCGGCAGCCGCGTTGGGGTGACATGCTGCTTACGCGAGGTTGGCTCCACATGATTCGGCAGGCCATATCCCTGATCTCGCTGTTGTTGATAATCGAGGCCGTCGCCGACGGGCAGAGCCATCGTGGCGTGATCCGGGGGCGCGTCGAAGACGCATCGGGGGCGATCGTTCTGGGCGCCGGCGTCACAGCGATCAATGAGGCGACCAACGACACGCGCGCCACGTCGAGCAGCAATACGGGCGCGTTCGTATTCGCGGAGCTGGCGCCGGGAACCTGGCGCATCGAGATCGCGGCGCCCGGTCACAAGACGCATGTGCAGCGCGTGATCCTGGAAGTGAATCAGGAACGCCGCGCCGATGCCCAGCTTCAGGTGGGCGCGTTGACCGATCGCGTGGAAGTGACGGCGCCGATCGCCGAGCTTCGCCGCGATTCGCCAGCCATGGGCACGGTGGTCGAGAACCGGCAGATTCTCGACATGCCGCTCGACGGACGGAATTTTCTGGAGCTCACGCTGCTCGCGCCGGGGACCGCACCGGCGCCACAGGGCTCGGCCGGTTCGGTGCGCGGCGACTTCTCCTTCAGCGTCAACGGAGGGCGCGAAGACTTCAACAACTTCCTGCTCGACGGCGCCGACAACATCGATCCGAAGCTGAATACCGCGGGTGTGCGTCCCCCGGTGGATGCGATTCAGGAGTTCGAGGTGCTCACCAGCACCCCGGACGCAGCCCACGGGCGTCAGGCTGCCTCGCAGATCAGCGTGGTGATGAAGTCGGGAACGAACCAGATGCAGGGCACCGCCTATGCGTTCCTGCGGAACGGCGCGCTCGATGCGACCAACTACTTCGCGCCGCGCAACGAGCCCGATCCTGAATACCAACGCACCCAGTCCGGCGTCTCGCTGGGAGGGCCGATCGTCCGCGATCGCACGTTTTTCTTCGCCGACTACGAAGGCACACGCGCCGACGAGGGCATTACGCGTATTTCCACGGTTCCGACGGATGCGGATCTTTCTGCCTTCCCACCTGGTTTCTCGCATCCCGTGGGAGTGTCGATTGCGTCGCTGTATCCGAGCCCGAACAGGGCAGGGCTCACCGGAAATTACGTGGCGTCACCAACTCAGCGCGACAGCACCGATCATTTCGACATTAGAAGCGACACCGCTTTCGGCGCGGCGTTCGATCTGATGGGACGTTACAGCTTCGCCGATCGCAGATTGTTCGAGCCGTTCAGCGGCCCGGGCTTTTCGTCGCTGCCGGGTTACGGATCCGACGTCGATCGGCGCGGCCAGAATTTCGTCGTCAGCGGCATGCATATCGTGTCGCCGAACCTTCTCAATGAGACGCGTATCGGTTTCAATCGTGTGTCCGCGAGCGTCTTTCCCGAAGAAGGCAGCATCAACAACCTCGCAGTGGGCCTGCCGGAGTCGTGGACCAACCCGCGGGACGCGGGCTTGAGCCTCATCACGATCACCGGGTACTCGCCGCTCGGGCACGAGTACAACAATCCGCAGGCGAGCACGACCAACACCGTGCACGTGGCCGACACGCTCACCTGGACGCGCGGCAACCACCTGCTGAAGTCTGGATTCGACGCGCGGTTCATCCGGCAGGAGGCGTTCCGTGACGTGCAGGCGAGAGGAACCCTCACGTTTACCGGTCAGCTGACGGGAGCGCCGCTTTCCGATCTGTTCTTCGGGCTGCCGACGTTCACGACGCTCGCGCAGGTCGACAATCCGCAACGGTTGCGGACGGAGTCGTACGCGTTTTTCATCCAGGACAGCTATCGCGTGCGGCCGAACCTGACCTTGTCCGCGGGGCTGCGGTATGACGTCACCTCGCCGCCCGTCGATGCCGAGGATCGCGCCACTTTGTACGATCCGCAGACCGGCATGCTCGTGCCCGTCGGCACAGCAGGTTTGCCGCGCGCGGGCTATGCGACCGATCGCAACAACTGGGCGCCGCGCCTCGGCGCCGCATGGACGGTCGATGACGCGGCGACGACAGTCGTGCGCGGTGCGTATGGCCTTCACTACAACCACTCGGCGCTGGCGCCAAGCGAAGGGTTGTACTTCAGCGAACCGTACTTCAGCTTCGCGGCATATTTCCCGTCGCCGCTGGGGCTGATTACGCTCTCCGATCCGTTTCCCAGCGACTTTCCGATCCCGACGCCGAATCCCGCGTTCGGCTTTCAGAGCGATCTGCGAACGCCCTACCTTCATGAATTCAACGTGACGCTGCAGCGTCAACTCGGCCCGACGCGGCTCGCAGAAGTGGCGTATGTGGGATCCCGCGGCCGGAACCTCATCGCCGCCCGTGACATCAATCAGCCGCGGCCAAGCTCAGCTCCGCTGAATCTCCGGCCGGATCCGCGCTTTGCCGACATCACGCTGATGGAGTCGCGCGCGCGGTCCGAGTACGACAGCTTGCAGGCGCGTTTTCAGCAGCGTTACGCCTTCGGCTGCACGATGCTGGTGGCTTACACCGTCGGAAAGTCGATGGACGACGCGTCGGGGTTCTTCACGAGCGCGGGCGATCCGAATTTTCCGCAGGACAGCGGCAATGTCGACGCCGAATGGGGCCGCTCGAGCTTCGACGTCAGGCATCGATTTTCGGTCAGCTTCTCTTACGACCTGCCGCTCGACTTCACGATCAGCGGTATCGTCCAGATGCACAGCGGACGGCCGTTTACTGCCGCGCTGCTGCCCGAGATCGACAACAGCAACACCGGCCGTTCGTCACTGGGCTTTGGCGCGAACGATCGGCCCAACGTCGCCGGCAATCCCGCCGCTGCCGATCCGACCCCGAATCAGTGGTTCAACACCGCGGCGTTCGCGATGCCCGCGTTCGGAAGCTTCGGGAATGCGGGGCGCAACATCCTGGACGGACCCGGTTACCAGAACGTGAACCTGGCGTTGTTGAAGCGCATTTCGCTGCGCGGCAGAACGAGCCTGCAGCTCAGAGCCGAGGCATTCAACCTGCTGAATCGCGCGAATTTCGACCTGCCGGACAATTTCTTCGGCTCGCCGACCTTCGGCCAGGTTCTGTCGGCGGGCGCGCCAAGGCACATTCAGTTCGGCGCAAGGCTCATGTTCTAGGCATCTCGACAATCATGGCGGCGGCGGCGAATATTCCGACGCTGGCGGCGAGCAGGTAGAACACCGCCGCATAACTTCCCGTCATCTCCACGCACGCGGCGAGGAGCAGCGGGCCCACCGCCGACGCGAGCACGGTCATCGCCTGTGCGACGCCCTGAATCCGGCCGAGCTGACGCCTGCCATAGACCCGCGGCCACACGCTGAAGAACAGCACCATCACCAGACCGCCGCCAAGGCCCATCAGCGTGGCCCACGCCATCGCCATCGCCACCGTCGTCACATGCGGAAGCGCGAGCAGGCCCGCCGCAAGGACGAAGAGCGATACGGCCATGAGCCGGTTCAGCGGCATCGTACGCGCGAGCCAGCCGCCGATGAAGTTGCCGGCCAGCCCGGTGATCGCAGTAACAACGAGGGTCTGATAGTAGATGTTGGGGCCGAAGCCGCGCTCCGCGAGAATCGATTCGTTGAAAAGCCCGATGCCCGACGCGACCAGTCCGTAGAGAGCTGCGCCGATGGCGAAGACCCAGAAGGCGGCAGTGGCGAGGGCTTCGGACAAGGAGTAGTCAGGCGGTTCCAGGTTCCGGGTTCCGCGGTTCCGGGTTCCGGGTTCCGGGTTCTGGTTCTGGGTTCTGGGTTCCAGGTTCGCCACCCCGTCCGGCTGAAGGCCGATCGATTCGGGGCTGCGGCGTCCAAAGAGCAGTCCGGCGGGGACGAGGGCGAGAAGGATCGCTGCTCCGACAGCGAACCATGCAGGTCGCCATCCGCGTGATTGCACGAGCGAGCCCACCACGGGAAACGCGATCATGAAGCCGATGCTCATGATGACGCTGTAAGCCGCCATCGCCGCGTCGATGCGGCGGATGAACCAGTGTCCGACCATCGCGAGGCTGACGACCGAAAGCGCGCTCTGTCCGAGCGCTCTCGTCAACGTCACCGCGACCGCCAGCTCGGAAAAGCTCGACACGCGGCTCATGAGGCAGACGACGGCGCCAAGTGCGCACGCCACGACCGCAAGGACGACTCGGCTCCCGAAACGATCGATGAACCGGCCGACGCCGAGCGCGCCGGCAGTACCAAGCAGCGTTGCCCACAGATTCAGCTGCGCGTACTCGATGCGGCTGATATCCAGATCCCTGAGGAGCGATTCGGTGATGAGCCCGAGACCCTGCGTGCGTCCTGGAAGCGTGCCGACCATGGCGGCCGCCGCCAGCAGCACCATGATCCAGCCGTAGAAACGAGGAAAGGTCACGATGGAGGCGGGTTGTCGGGCCGCTGGGCGAGCGACTTGATTGGAATCGTGATGCCTTCGGCGACAAAACGTTTGTGCAGTCGCTTCACGAACTCGTGCTTGATGAGAAATTGGTCCACGAACTCCTTCGCTCGCAGCTTGACGGAGAATCCGACGCCAGGATCACCGAACGTGTGAAATCGCACGGACGGCTCGAATCCCGGCACGCCGCCGGGCACCGTCTGCATCACTTCGCGCGCTACTTCGGTGGTAATGCGTTCGACACGGTCGAGATCGCTCGAGTAATCGACGCTCGCGTCGATGATGACCGCCAGCTCCCGGTCGGGCAGGTGGTAATTCGTGACGATCGACTGCGAGAGCTTGACGTTCGGTACGAGCACGGTGTTGTTGGTCAACTGGCGCAGCCGCGTCGCCCGCCAGTCGATGTCTACGACGTAACCCTCTTCGCCCGACGCGAGCCGGATGTAGTTGCCGAGGTGGATGTGCTTCGCGACCGACAGGTACAAACCGGCAAACAAGTTGGCGAGGGTGTCCTGAAGCGCGAGCGCAACCGCGAGGCCGCCGACGCCGAGTGCGGTGAGGATCGGCGTGATTTCCAATCCGACGCCGCGCAGGACGACGAGGAGCCCGATCGTGACGACGACGATCCGGACCAGGTTTTCGGTCAGCGTGGTCGTCGGCAGAGGATGATTGGCCGTCCGGCCGTGCGAGCGGACGAGCTTGACGAGCACTTCGGACGCGAGAAACGTCAGCGATGCCGCCGCCGCTATGTAGAGTGCCCTGTTGATCGCCGTGGCGACGTTCGGCGGCAGTACCCAGAACCCGGCGGCGATGTACACGCCGACCAGAAGGCTCCAGAACGGTATGCGGCGCGCGACGGGTTCGACGACGGCGTCGCCCCATCGGCTTTCAGTACGTCGCGCGAGCGCCCCGAGCTGGGCCGCCACCAGGCGGCGCGCGACGGTCCCGACGGCATACGCGATGACGATCACGAGAAGGGAGAGCAGCGCCGTCCGCGCGGAAAGCGGCCACCCCTGGAGGTTCCAGTTCATCGGCGTTCGATCATATTCGGTTGCGCCGGGATCGGCGACGGCTGAAGGCCATTGTGTAAATGACGACGTTCACGATCAGTGCGAACGCGCCGAGCAGCACCTGGTCTGTACGCGTCAGCCCTTCGGGATAGAGCGCGGAGAGGATGTAGCGGGCGACGAAATCGCCCTGATACCCTGCTTCACCCTGTGCTTCGCGAAGGCGGTTCTCGAGGGGCGTGAGCGGACAGATCCAACCCGCGAACTCGACGAGCACGCCCCAGATGACCGCGGGCACATGCAGCCACGCGACGCGAGGCCAGCGGAAGAGGAGAAACCCGCCGAAGACAACAAACAGGACGAAAGCGAAATGAATGCCGACGAGGAGGTCGGCGCTACTTATCAAGCTGTATCGACGACAGCAGCTGCTCGAAGTTCTTTTCCTGCGCGGCGATGGACTTCGCCGGACCGGTGAGCTTGAAGAACACGTTGCCGCCCGGGCCCTCGGCGATGGCGCCGATCAACCGGTACCCGGGTACGGGCTGTGCTCCGGGATTCATCGGGCCGCCCATACCGGTGTAGGTGCCGGATGCGTCCACGCGCGTGATCGGTCACGCCTTTACCGGCGCGTTTGTCGATCTTGGCTACCGCTGGTTTGCCATCTGCGCCGAGAACCTGCCCCTTCCAGCGCTCGACGTTTGCCTCGATTCCGCCTCCCTGGCCCGGCCCGAAGAAATTCACGACACACTCCGCAACGCCCTGATCCCCGGGAGCTGTCGGAATCGAATATGTCGCCGCGCGCATGGGCCGGGGTGCTTCTGCCTTCCACGCTGCCGGGGCGGTCCACCGTATGCCCGCGGCGGATTCGGCGAGCAGCGCAGCGGATGCGGTCAATACCGAGACGAGGAGAAGCGAAGCGCGCATATGTGTTTGAGTATAACTATAAAACGGCGAGCCGATTTTTCCGTTCGGCCCGCCTGTACGCAGTGAAGGCGGCGATGACGTGACACACCCACCCGAACAATCCCCCAGTTCCGATCCAGAAACCCGGCGTCACGATGAGCCAGAAAACGCCTCGCCAGAAATCTCCGTTGTAGAACTGACCGATGCCGGGAACGATCAGGCTGAGGACCGCAGCGGTCCCGGGATTTTTCGGAGGCTGCATGACGACATCATAGACCATCGACCACGGACGTTCGACCAATCGGCCACCTAGACGATCGACGTTGGACGATCGACGATGGACGACAAGAATCCTCCCGATTGATGCGCCCACAGCGACGCATACACGCCGCCTTGTTCGAGCAGCGCATCGTGCGATCCTTTCTCCACGATCTGCCCGCGGTCGAGCACGATGAGCTCGTCCATCTTCCGAATCGTCGAGAGGCGGTGCGCGATGACGATGGCCGTGCGGCTGGCCATCAACGTCCAGAGCGCGTCCTGAATCAGGGCCTCGCTCTCGGAATCGAGCGAGCTCGTCGCCTCGTCCAGGATGAGAATCGGCGCGTTCTTGAGAATCGCGCGCGCAATCGCCACGCGCTGACGCTGCCCGCCCGAGAGCTTGACGCCGCGCTCGCCGACCAGAGTCCGGTACCCCTCCGGCAGCATCTCGATGAACTCCGCGGCATTCGCGAGGCGAGCCGCCCGTTTGACCTCGTCGTCGGTCGCCTCCGGCCGCCCGATGCGGATGTTGTCGGCAATCGATCTGTGGAACATCGACGGGTCCTGCGGCACGTAGGCAATTACTTCGCGCAGCGATGCCTGCGGCACCTGATCGATGCGCTGTCCGCCGACCAATATCTCGCCGCTTTCGATGTCCGCAAATCGCAGGAGCAGCCGCGTGAGCGTGGTCTTGCCCCCGCCGGAGCGGCCGACCAGCCCCACGCGCGCCCCCGGCGCGATGGTCAGCGAGAAGCGGTCGAACAGCAGTGGCAGATCCGGGGCGTGACGGAACGAGACGTCGCGAAACGTCACGCCGAAATGCGCCGGCTCGAGCGGACGGGACTGCGGCGAGTCCACGACCGACGGCGGATCGAGCAGCAGCTCGGCGAACTGCGCCGCATCGGTGAGCGCGCTCTCGAGGTTCCGGTAGATCCGGTTGAACGCCCACATCACGCGCGTGCTTGCCGAATAGAAGCTGAACGTGATGAACACGGCCTCGAGGTCTGCGCCGGTCCCGCGGCTCGTCGCGAGCGCCAGAATCAACCCGAGCGTGTTCGTCAGCACGTACATCGGCGAGGTCAGGGTATCGACGCGAAGGTTCTGGTAGTCCCACGACTTGAGCGTCTTCGCGCTGAAGTCGCCGACGTTGCGCGCGTGAATTTGCGCCTCGTGGCTTTCGCGGGCAAACGCACGCACCGCTTCCGCGTTGGCGATCGAGTCGGCGACGTGTCCAGCCAGGCGGTTGGAAGCAGCCTCGCGGATGTCCACGAGCCGGCGACGCCGCAGGACGAGCGGATAGATCATCGCGAACGTCAGCCCCAGCATGCCGAGCAGCGCAATGATCAGGAACGGCGAGTAGGACCACAACACGATCGACACGAAGGCCAGCGGGATGGCGTTGGCGATGACCTGGAACGACATGACGTCCATCACGTCTTCGAAGCGGCGCGCGTATCCCAGCGCGCGCTTGGTCAGCGAGCCGGCGAAGTTGTCGTGGAAAAACGCCAGATCTTTCGCCAGCAGCTCGTCCATCGCTTCGATGTAGAGCGCTTCCATGCCGCGGATCTCCGCCCGCGCGAGCAGCACGACGGCCGCACGCCAGATAATCTCGCCGGTCAGCCATAACCCGGCGAACGTGAGCACGTAGGGAGCCAGAGCGGCGGCCGTGAGCGGCTCTTCGGCGGCGAAATGCCTGAGCAGCCGGGCGATGACGAGCGGTGGCGCGTAGAACACCAGCACGTCTCCCAGGCCGGGCATGACCAGCGCCGGGATTGCCAGGGCCGGACGCAGCCGCACCTGGCGGGCGTAGCGCGTCAACACCAGCCTCAGCGCTGCGCTGAGGCGTTCGGGGTCGCGGTCGGCGTCGTTGTTCGATGTCATAAAACACTTACCCAAAAAGCAAAAGGGCCATCACCTGGTGGAGGTGATGGCCCTTTTCGAAACACATGGATCGATCGGCTACATCACCTTCGTCTGTGACTCCAGACACCAATGACCGGCATGGTGTCGTGCGCGCGAAGCGAGATGTGGACGAACATCACAGATGACAGGAAAACACAGACAGCCGTGAACTGTCAACTCGACCGGTCTGTCATGCGGGCGAGCCGTCAAAAAAATCGACGACCCCGGTCTCGAGAGAATATTCGGCGCCGACGACGACCAGGCCGTTCTTGTCGATCAGGTGCTCCAGGACGGCCGAGCCGTGGCGGAGGTGATTGGCCGAGGCCCTCACGTTCGACCTCACCGCGGCGCTCACCAGCGCCTCGGAATCGTCCCTGAGCGGCGTGGCCAGCAGGCCTTCGACCGCAGGTCTGACGCGGTCGACGATCGAATGGACGTTCTTGGAGGGGCTGTCGAACTGACGCTGCAGTTGATCGATTGCCGCGAGGATGACGCCGCATTGCGTATGGCCGAGGACCACCACCAGTCGCGTGCCAAATTGCTCTGCCGCGAATTCGACGCTGCCGATTTGCGACGGCGCGACGATGTTGCCGGCGACGCGGATCACGAACAGATCGCCGAGGCCCTGATCGAAAACGATCTCCGCGGGAACGCGCGAATCGGAGCAGCCCAGAACGATGGCGAACGGCTCCTGTCCCCCCGCGAGTGCGTTGCGGCGCGCTTCGTTGGCAAGGAAATCGTGATTGCTGAGGTTGGCGACGAATCGGCGGTTCCCTTCCTGGAGACGCGCGAGTGCTTCGGCTGCTGAAATCATCGACGGTCCACTTTCGCCTTTTTACTTTTTACTTTTCACTTTTCCCTTTTCACTTTCCACTTTTCCCTTTTACTTTCCACTTTCGTAGTACTTCTTGTACATCCCCCGCCGGAAAATCCATCCACCGAGCGGCCCCAGCCAGTTGATCACGTGGTACATGTAGCGGAGATCCATCAACTCGATCAGGTTGCCGTCGAAGTCCTTGACGAAAAAAAACGAGTGGCCGCGGGGTGAGCGTTCCGGCTTGCTCACGATCTCAACGCCCTTGCTCTTCAGGTAGTCGTGCCATTTGTCGAGGTTCTTCACGTTGAAGGAGATGTGCGTGAGACCCACGCCATTCCACGGCACGGGACCAGGGGGTTGATGCGGCTCGAACGCGAAGATTTCGAGCACGCCGCCGCCGGGCACCCGAATCCACCCGATCTTGCAGGTCGGCTGCTCGTGATCGACGCCGAAAAAACTCCGCACGCGGTCGGGCGGCGTGTCCGCGACGCCGACGAGCGGACACCCGAACACTTCCCAGTAGAACTTCACCGCCCTGTTGAAATCCGACACGGTGATGCCGGCATGACTGAACGAGCGTGCTTTCATAGTTCCTGCCTGATGTGATCGGCCACGCGAAGCGCCTGCGCGGCGATCGTCAGCGCCGGGTTGACCGCCGCGGACGAGGGAAAGAACGACGCATCGACGACGAACAGATTGTCCACGTCGTGCGAACGGCAGAACGGATCGAGCACCGACGCGCGCGGGTCGGTGCCGAAGACGAGCGTGCCGCACTGGTGCGTGGTGTTCCTGCTGCCATGCGAATGTGTCATCACCACCCAGAAGCCGAGGCGGCGCAAGATGCGCCGCGTTTCCCGTACGAGTATCTTGTGCGCCTTCAGGTTGTTCGGACGGTAGAGCAGCTGAATGCGGTCATTCTTGTCCACCACGACGCGGTTGGCGGCGTCGGGGAGATCTTCGGACATCGCGAGCCAGTCCACGCCTCGCGCCACCCACCACTCATACATCGAGAGGGGCACCTGCGGAACGACCGTCTGCGCCATCACGCCGTGCGTGCGCCCCTGCGACTGAATCTGGCCGAGCGGATAAGGCGTATTCGGCCCGCTGAAGTAGAAGTCGTTGATGGCGACGGTCTTCTGAAACACCGTCAGATTCTTCCGGAACGGATGGAATCCCTGCATCATCGTCGCGAGATGCGCCATATACCGGCGGCCGACGAGGCCCGACGAGTTGGCGAGACCGTTGGGGTGTTTACCGTTGGCCGATCGCATCAGCAGTGCCGCCGAGTTGACGGCGCCGCAGGCGACGACAACGGTCGATGCCTCCACTCGGATCGTTTCTCCACGTCTCGAGACTTCCACCGCTTCGACCCGGTTGCCGGACGCATTGGTCAGCAGCCGATGTGCGTAGGCGTGCGTCCAGAGGTCTACATTTGAATGCGCCAGCGCCGGCCGCACGCAGCAGACCTCGGCCTCGCTTTTCGCGTGCACCTTGCAGGCGAACGAGTTGCACGTGTTGCAGAGGATGCAGCCGTCGCGGATGCCGAGCGGAAGCGGGGAAGGATGGAGTCCCTGCGCGCGAAGCCCTTCGACGATCGTGGGCATATCCCCGGAATGAGGAATGGCCTCGTGGGGAAACGTTCCGCGCTCGGGTTCCGTGGGATCGGAGCCGGTTTCGCCATGCACGTGATAGATGCGCTCGGCGCGGTCGTAATAGGGTTCGAGCGTGTCGTACGAGATCGGCCACGCCGGCGAGATGCCGCCCATGTGCTCGACCGCGTCGAAGTCCGTGCGGCGAAGCCGGTACAGCACGCTGCCCCAGAATTTCGTATTGCCGCCGACGTTATAGTGCGTGTAGGGGCGGAATTCGCGGCCCTGATCGTCGATCCAGCGCTCGCTGGACTGATAGCGCAGGTGCTTCCACACCGCCTCCGGATTCCAGTTTTCATCTTCCTGCGGGATGAAATCGCCGCGCTCGAGGATCAGAATGCGGGCGGAACTGTCGGCGAGAGCGTAGGCCATCGTCCCGCCTCCGGCGCCGCTCCCGATGATGACGATGTCGTAGCGCTCTTTCTTCATCAGGCCGTACGCCGGACACCGGAATACACAGCATCCATCAGATAGTGGTCCTCCAGGGCACGCTCGAGGCTCATTTCGGGCGCGCGCGCTTCGCTGATCGCATCATGGAAGTCGCGATACATCGCGCGATATCCACGGATGTCGCGGAAGCCCGGAAACACCAGCCGCGGTATGCCGCTGCCTCTCGCGAGCACGAACGTGCCATTCGATTCGAACGTGATGATCCCGTTGCGCCCGTACAATTTCGATAATCGCAGTCCCCGGAAGAGCGACGGGATCTCGCGCGAGTAATAGAGCGCGCCGACGGCGTCGTTGTCGTAGCGGAATGCGACCATCATGCTTTTCACGCGGGTGTCCGGGCCTTCGCGCGAGATCGACGGGCGGTAGCCGTCGATCGAGACGATGCGCGGCCCGAGACTCCCGGCCATGTGCAGCCAGTGGATGCCCTCCTCGAAAAAGGCATCGCCCCCGGCCATATTTTCGTCGTTGCGCCAGTCCCCGGCGGCCTTCAGCCGCTTCGCGATCGTGGTGAAATGCGCGAACACCATCTCGCCGATGGCGCCTTGCGCCACGAGTGCGCGCAATACCGTCATCAGCGGCTTGTAATGATCGTTCTCGCCGACGAGTACCGACTTTGCCTGCCGCATCCCTCGCGGCGATCGCCGAACGGAAATCGTCGGCGCTCGGGAATGCGGGCTTCTCGACCAGCACGTGTTTGCCCGCGGCGAGCGCGCGCAGCGTGAGGTCGAGGTGGAACCGCGGCGGGACGGCCACGACGACCGCGTCGACCCGTTTGTCGTCGATGGCGGCGGCATAGTCGGCGTAGCTGGCGGCTCCGCCGAACCTGCGGCAATATTCGTCGGCTCTGGCGCGATCGCGGCTGGCGAAGCTCGTGACAATCCGCCCCTTGAAACGCCGCAGATGATGGCTATGGACCCCGGTAATGAAGCCGCATCCCAGAAATGCCAGGCGCAATGGCTGGCCGTCATGCATCACCGAGAATGTACCACGCAACCGTCAACGGCCCGGGGTCCCTCGGGTTTCTCGAGCGTGGAAAGATTCCGGTCGCCGCGGCGATCAACCGCGAGGCGTTTGATGTTGCGCTAAGTAGTGTCCGGCTTTAGCCGGACTTCAGCCGGAGCGTCAACGCGCCACGAACGCGGAAGCCGGTTCCGTCTGCCGGCAGCCGGAGCCCACCCTTCGCGCAGTTTTGACGACCCTTTCGCCTCGCATATCTCGGCAGCTTGCTGCCTACAGGATTGCGCTCACCGCGTCCGTGGTCTCGCCCGCGTCCTTGTGAGCTACGGCTCGAGACCGCTGCACAAACACGGCTGCCTTGCAGACGGATCCGCCTTCCGCATGGAAAGGCGGTCCCAAACCATCGCGTCATCGCGTTTCGTGGCTTCGTGTTCGTGGTGCGTCGTGCCACCTTCGGGCCTTCGTGGTCCTGCCTTCGTGGTTGGTCTTCGTGGTGACCGCCGCTAACGCGGCCGCACGGATCCGGCGACCGCATGGTGAGCGGACGTCAGCATCGCCCATCGCGTTCCATCGCGCCATCGTGTTTCCCTTGCCGTCTTTGCGGTCTTCGCGTCTTCGCGCCTTCGTGGTCCTGCCTTGGTGGCTGTGTCTCTGCGTGGCTTCGTGGTTTAGAATCCCACCATGCCCCGCAGCGTTGCTCCACCTCACGTGCTGAATGTCAGCGATCTCCGCAGGATGGCCAAACGGCGCCTCCCGCGGGTTGTGTTCGATTACATCGATGGCGGCGCCGACAACGAAATCACGCTCCGCGACAACGTCAAGGCGTTCGAGCAGTTGACGTTCCGCCCCCGCGGTGCCATCGCCATGCCATCCGTCGATTTGAAGACGACGGTACTAGGCGTGCCGCTCGAACTGCCGTTCCTGCTCGCCCCGGTCGGGAGCAGCCGCATGTTCTATCCAAATGGCGAAGTGCTGGCGGCACGCGCGGCGGGAAAAGCTGGAACCGCCTACGTCCTTTCGACGCTGTCGGGCACTCCGATGGAGCAGGTGCGCGCGGCGACGCCAGGCCCGGCGTGGTATCAGGTATACCTGTGCGGAGGGCGCGAAGCATCGATCAAGATGTTGCATCGCGCGCGCGACGCCGGCTTCACGGCGCTTATCGTCACCATCGATACGGGCGTGCCCGGATTGCGCGAGCGCGATTTGCGCAATGGCATCAAGGAGCTCCTCGGCAAGGGTATCTCGGGCCTGCCGTACCTCGGACAGATGATGGCGCGGCCGGCGTGGATCGCCGGGATGTTGTCTGACGGCGGTCTCATGGAATTTCCAAACGTCCTGCTGCCGAGCGGGCCGATGCCATACGCCGACGTCGGCAAAACCCTCGAGCAGTCGGTCGTCTGCTGGGACGATCTCAAATGGATACGCGATCTCTGGAAAGGGAAGGTCATCGTCAAGGGTGTGCACACCGCCGAAGATGCCCGTCGCGTTGTCGAGGAAGGCGCGGATGCGCTTGTCGTGTCGAACCACGGCGGCCGGCAGCTCGACGGAGTACCTGCCAGCATCCGGTCGCTGCCTGAGGTGGTGGCCGCGGTCGGCAATGAGATCGAAGTGCTCGTGGACGGCGGCATCCGCAACGGCGGCGATGTCGTAAAGGCGCTCGCACTAGGAGCGCGCGCCGTGCTGATCGGCCGCGCGTATGCCTACGGTCTCGCGGCCGCCGGGGAGCCGGGCGTCGATCGCGCGATCGAGATCCTGCGCTCCGGCATCATGCGCACCATGAAACTGCTCGGCGTATCGTCGGTTCGCGATGTGAACCGGTCGTACGTTGATATTCCGGCGGGCTGGCTTCCGTCGGAACCGAAAAATCCAAGGCTCTAACGATTCTCAGATCTTAGATCTTAGTTCTTAGATTTCAGATTCAGCGCGAGGTACCGATGGCTGGTATGCATGAGATTGACTTCAAGATTTACGGCGACGACATGCAGTTCGTCGAAGTCGAGCTCGATCCGAGCGAGGCCACGGTGGCAGAAGCCGGCGGCATGATGTACATGGACGACGGCATCGAGATGGAGACCGTATTCGGGGACGGTTCGCAGCAGCAGACCGGAATCATGGGTGCCCTGCTGGGAGCGGGTAAGCGCCTGCTGACGGGCGAGTCGCTGTTCATGACCGTGTTCTACAACCGCAGCAACCAGAAAAAGAAAGTGGCGTTCGGCGCGCCGTATCCCGGGAAGATCATCGCGGTGCATCTATCCGAAATCGGCGGTGAGCTGATCGCACAGAAAGACTCATTTCTGGCGGCCGCCAAAGGCGTCAGCGTGGGGATCGCGTTTCAACGCAAGCTCGGCGTCGGCTTGTTCGGTGGCGAGGGGTTCATCATGCAGCGCCTCCAGGGAGACGGATGGGCTTTCGTCCACGCCGGCGGCACGCTGCACGAACGGACGCTCGCCTCCGGCGAGCTCATCCGGGTCGACACCGGCTGCATCGTTGCCCTGCAGCCGTCGGTCAACTACGAGATCCAATACGTGGGGAAGATCAAGTCGGCGCTGTTCGGCGGCGAAGGGCTGTTTTTCGCGACGCTTCGCGGTCCTGGCAAGGTGTGGCTGCAGTCGCTGCCGTTGAGCCGCCTCGCGAACCGTATCGTCGCGGCGGTGCCGGGCGTTGCGCGCGGCGGGCGCGAGGAAGGATCAATTCTGGGAACGATCGGCGGTATGCTCGACGGGGATAACAGCTGATTGGTCAAGAGTCGGAGAGTCTCGGAGTCGACGAGTCCGGGAGTCCGTGATGTACGTAGTGTCCGGCTTTAGCCGGACCATTCAGGAGAAAAAAAATCGATCCGTGCCGAAGTAATGACGCATAAGGCCCGCGCACTCCTTGCCGTGTGGGCTCTGGTTGTCCTCTGGCCGGGGCCCGCCGCTGCGCAGAGCGATCTCGAGCGCGCGCGCACGTATTACAACCTGGGACAATTCGACGAATCGATCGCCTCGGCGACGGCGGCGAAGGCGAAGCCAAACGCGGTGCCTTCGGCGACGCTGATTGCGGCGCGCGCCCGGCTGGAGCGGTTCCGCCGCGCCGATGATGCGACGGACCTGGCGCTGGCCCGCAACGAGCTGATCTCGCTGAATCCGCGCAGCCTGTCCCCGCAGGAAGCGATCGAATGGCAGATTGGGCTGGGTTCCGCGCTTCTGCTCGACCATCAGGCGGGGGCCGCGGCCGAGACGTTCACCACTGTGATGCCGTCCGCGCGGGCGCTCCTGCCGCCCGCTGAGTACGACAAGCTCGTCGAGTGGTGGGCCAGCACGTTATCGCGCGTTGCCGAAGGCATGCAGGCCGCGCCGGCACGCAAGGATGCCTATGCCGCGATGCACGCGCTGGTGAGCGACGAGCTCGAACGTAATCCTCTTTGCCGCCCGGCCACCTATTGGTCGGTTGTGGCGGCACGAGGCGCAGGAGACTTCGACCGCGCCTGGAACGGCGCTATCGCGGGTTGGATTCGCGCAGGGAACGAACCCGAGGGACGCCAGTTGCGAGTGGATCTCGATCGCTTCGTCACACAAACGCTCATCCCCGAGCGCGCCCAATCGCGCACAGTAGAGAGGCTTGACTCGAAAGCTACGCTAAGTGAAATCGCGGGGATGACGGAAGACTGGAAGGCTGTTACTGGCAAGTGGAATCATTGAACTCTTGAATTGGTAGATGGGGAGATTGGGAGATTGGTGGATTAAGAACTCGAGTCTTTAATCCTCGAATCTGCCCATCTTCCAATCTACCAATTCACGATCACTTCAACCCATCCGCCAGAGTCTCAGCCTTGTCCACCGAGCTTTCCGCCAACAGCAGGTTGTTCGAATTGAGCGCTGTCGAGGCCGCCGCCAGGAATCGCCGCGCCGAATCGTAATCCGCCCGCTGTCCCTGGTTGAGACGCCGTCGATCGATGGCGTCGAGCTTCTGTTTGGTCCGCGCGAGTGATTCACGCACTTGTCCGGGGTTCGGTGTCTTGCCTGCGGCTGGCGCGGGACGCAACTCCGGCGGCGGAGCGGGCTTCACCGGCTCCGGGCCCAGGACGACGGGCGGTGTCGTCGACGGAGGCGCGACCGATGCGGCTGGCGTAGCCGGCGGGGTATTCGTTACCGGGCGCGGCGGCGTCTGGACGGCCGGTACAGGCTTTTCGGCGGGAGGCTCGTCGATGACGGCAGGTACCGGATCCATGGCCACGCGCGGCGGGGGATCCGGGATCTCGAGCGGCACGGCCTTGGACGCCGGATTCGACGCGCACGCACATGCTGCCACCAGCGCGATTGCTGTAAACACACGCCACTTCATCAGCTCTGTGCTCTCTGCTCTTTCCGGGACTCTTAGTTGCTAGCTACCGGCTACTGGCTACTGGCTAGCACAAGTATCGCTCAAGCTGCCGGCAGGAGCAGCCGGAAGGTCGTTCCACGCCCTTCAGTTGACTGCACCTCGATCTCGCCGCCATGCAGTTGGACAATCCTGTACACGATCGATAAGCCGATGCCGCTGCCCTGCGGCTTGGTCGTGAAGTACAAGTCAAAAATGCTGTCCAGCTTGTCGGCCGGGATTCCGACTCCAGTATCTTCGATCGTGAGCGCGATGCGGCGATCCTTGTCGGTTTTGGCGGCCACGGTGAGCTTGCCTCCCGACGGCATCGCCTGGCATCCATTGAGCGCAAGGTTCAGGAGCGCCTGCCGCAGCAGGGCCGGGTCGGCGCGCAAGTCGGGCAGCGCCCCCGACACTTCGCCGCGGCACATGATGCCCGTGCGCTTGGCATCGGGCTCGACGAGCGCGATGATCTCATTGATCAGCGACTGAATGTCGACCGGCTGCAGCTGCAGCTCTTCGGGCCGGATGAATCGTACGAAGCCGGTGATCACCTCGTCGAGCCGCTTGATTTCGGCGGCGATGACGTCGATGTGCTCTTTGGCACCGCTGACGTCAATGGGCGGCTCGTCGCGCCCGTCCAGCCGCAGCACAGCTCCCACCGGCGTGCGCGCGCTCAGATGCAGCCTGTGCAGATGCTCCCGCACGAGCTCGAGGTGAATCGTCATCGCGTTGAGCGGGTTTCTCACCTCGTGAGTCACGCCCGCCATCAGCCGGCCCAGCGACCGGGCGGCAAGCCTTTCACTGATGGCGCGGAACGACTCTCCGACGCCTTCGAGCTCCTCATCCGGGGGCAGCTCGATGCTGCCGACTTTTTCGCCGCGCCCGAGCTTCATCAAGCCGCTATTGATCACGTGAATCGGCCGCAGGATGCGACTAGCCAGCACCAGCCCGACGAGTATGGCCGCACCCGACAGCAGGGCCGTCGTCAACAGCATGGGCTGCAGCGCCTGCGTCAGATCGTTGCGAATCAGCACCGGCGACAGGCCGACTCTGATGGCGCCGAACGGAGCGTCGCCCAACTCGAGCGGCAGCACCACCTCGAGCGCGCGGTCGGCGTAAATCGTTCGAATTTGCGTCAGGGTGTCGCGATCGAGTACCGCGGCCAGGTTTTCTCCGGGCTCGATCTTCTGACCTTCGGCGGCGGGAAAGCTATGTGTGATGGCACGGCCGTCGTTGTCGACAACGGCGGCGTATGTCACGTTCTGGGCGTAGCCAGCAGTCGATTCCAGAATGGAACGGATCCCCAGGTCGGTGCGCAGCGCCGACTCGGGATCGCCGCCCGCGGCAATCGCGTCGCGGGCGCGCTGGTAAATCATCCGGCCGAGAAGTTCCCCGATGCCGCGGCTGTCTTCGAGGCCGACACGCGCGAGATTCGCGAGATGCTGCAGGCTGAGCGCGGTCATCGCGAGCGCGATGAGCGTGGTGACCGCGGCCGTCTGCTTGACTCTGAGGCTGACGCGCATGTCTCGTCAGGTATTCTCGGCTTCCCGTCGGAACCGCTTCAACTTGTTGTGCAGCGTTTTTACTGTAACGCCGAGAATTTCCGCGGCGCGGGTCTTGTTGTCGCGCGTATGGGCCAGCGTCAGCTCGATGAGACGCCGCTCCGCTTCGTCGACCGTCATGCCTGCCGTGAGGCCTGCCGATTTGACCGACGGGGGAGGCGGCCCCGAGAGATCCGGCGGCAAGTGGGCGGCCTCCACGAAATCTCCAGGACTGAGGATGACCGCTCGCTCGATGACGTTGCGGAGCTCGCGGACGTTCCCCGGCCATGTATACCGCTGCAGCACGCGAATCGCGTCCGGCGACAGCGCCCTTACCGCCTTGCCGTTGCGCTCGTTGAACTCGCTGATGAACGTTTCGACGAGAAGAGGGATGTCCTCCACGCGGTCGCGGAGCGGGGGCACGGAAATGCCGATGACGTTGATGCGGTAGTAGAGATCCTCCCGAAGCTTGCCCTGCTGAACCGCCTTCGTCGGGTCCACGTTCGTGGCGGCCACCAGGCGGACGTCGACGGCCTGTTCTTTCTGGCCGCCGAGGCGGCGCACGGTGCGCTCCTGCAGGACGCGCAGCAGCTTTGCCTGGATGCCCGACGAAATCTCGGCAATCTCGTCCAGAAAAAGCGTGCCGGTGTGAGCAAGCTCGAAGCAGCCTGGACGCCTGTCCATGGCGCCGGTAAACGCGCCGCGTTCGTGACCGAAGATTTCGTTCTCCAGGAGCGACTCGGGAATGGCGGCGCAGTTGATGGCGACGAACGGCTGTTTGGCGCGCCCGCTCAGCTGGTGAATCGTCTTGGCGACGAGCTCTTTGCCGGTGCCTGATTCGCCGTAGACGAAAACCGACGCGGCTGTCGGCGCCGCCTGCTCGATCACGCGGTAGACCGCGCGCAGCGCGGGGGCATTGCCCACCATTTCCCCGAAGCGGCCGTGTTCCTGGAGTTGCCGACGAAGGCCGGCGACGTCGCGGAGCGCCGATTCCCGCTCGGCGACACGCGTCAAAAGCGTACGCAGGCGCTGCGGGTCAACTGGCTTCGTCAGGTAGTCGTATGCGCCCTCTTTCATCGCCGAGACAGCCGTATCGACGCTGCCCTGGGCTGTGATCATGACGAACGTGATCTCGGACAGCCGATCTTTCACCTGCCGAAGCAGTTCGAGGCCGTCCATGCGGGGCATGATCATGTCCGCCAGCACCGCGGAGGGCCGGTACACCGTAATCTTTTCGAGGCCCTCCTGGCCGTCTGCCGCGCCCTCTGCGTCATACCCCCAGGCGCGTACCAACTCGGTCAGCCCACGCCTGGCGGCCGCATCGTCTTCAACAATAAGGACCCGCATGAGTGTTCAGAATACAACGGAAAGTTGGATATTCGACTTATGGGTGAGCCAGGAGGACGGGTGCGTTAGGTGCGTTAGGTGCGCTGGGTGCGACAGGTGCGTTAGGTGCGAGTGCGGGTGCGACGCGGTGCGGGGTGATGGCGAAGGGGGAGAGCAGGGGCACCCGCCCGCTGCTCTCTAACTCCGCTTTTGGCTCTACGCGAGGACTCGGATGACGACCCGGCGATTCTGCGCGCGGCCCTCACGCGTCTTGTTCGGGCTCACGGGCTTGTCTTCGCCATAGCTGATGACGTTGATCTTGTGCAACGGCACCTGGTGCGTCTCGTAGAGATAGCGCTTCACGGATTCGGCACGCTGTTCGCCGATTCTGCGGTTCGTCGTCGGATCGCCGCTCGAATCGGTGTGACCTTCGATTTCAACGTAGGCCCCGCGAGGGTTGGACTTGAGATCCGCGATCATCTGGTCGATGCGGCTCTGGACACCTTCGGGCAGCGCCGCCGAACCAAACTTGAATTGACCCTGATCTTCGCTGATGACAACTTCGTACACGAGGCGCTTGTTCTGCGCATCTACGGCGTCGATTTTCGCGGAAGCTGCGCTGGCGGCCGTATTGGCGGTGGCGGCCGATGTCTGCGCTTCCTTCGCCCAGATGCCTACCTGATCGGCCTTGGCGTCGACCTGCGTAATGCGCTGGCCGTTCTGACGTGTGGCTTCCTGGGTCTGCTCGATCGACTGAGACAGGGTTTCGACTCTGGTTCCGACGGTTTCGACTTCCTGGCGGACGAACTTCTTGGTGGCGCACGCGGTCGTCGTTCCTACAACGATGATTCCCACGGTGAGCACATTAGCAATGCGACGGACCTGCATAACTGAATCTCCCTTCGTATGTAGCGCGCGGCCCCGGTCGCGCCCTACCTAGCTCTTCTGGCGTTAAGGAATAGCATTAACCGTGCCCGGTTTTTAGTAGGGTGTTCAGGGGCCAGAGATGTGGCGCGGCGAGGCCCGACGCGGAAAAAGTTTCAGTACCAGGGAAAAAATTACACGCTCAACACCGCATTTTCGGCCATTTCAGGGGCATTTTCGACGGCACACGACTTGCCACAGCAACCGGCGCGTCGTCGGCTTAATCAAAACACGGCAGGTCCGTGAGCTGGGGGAGCTGGGCCGACGACGCAAGCAGGGGCATCACCATTACGTGTGGTGCCCCTGTCATTTTCACCCTCCCGGAGAAACGCATGCAGTCTTTTGGCGGCCGGTTGCGCCACGAACGTGAGCGCCGGCATATTGATCTGAAGTCCATTGCCGAAAGCACGAAGATAAGCATCCCGCTCCTCGAGGGACTCGAGCGCGGCGATGTGTCGCGGTGGCCCTCGGGCATTTTCCGCAAATCTTTCATCCGCTCATACGCAGAAGCCATCGGTCTCGATCCGGAACCGGTGGTGCGTGAGTTCATTGAACTGTACCCGGATCCGCTCGAGGTCGAAATTCAGCCCACCGACCGCAACGCCCGCGACCGTGGTGCGAGCTCGCAGCCCGCCACCTCCCAATCATCGACAAGCCCCTTTGCCATCAAACTCACCATTACCTGGAGCGGATCAGTGCGCCCCACTATTGGAAGATTGGCGGATTGGAAGATTGTGAGGAAAATCCAATCTTTCAATCCGTCAATGTTTCAATGGTGACGGCGTCGACGCCAGCGCGGCACACGCGTTGCACTTACCCGGTACGTGGCTGACCCTCGCTTTCAAAGCTTCGAAGATGGCGATCTCGCGGATGTGTGGTACGCGCTCAGCGGCGCCGCGGTGAGACATGCCGATCATTTCAAACGTCTGACCGATGTGTGTTTCGCGGAGTTGCTGGATCGTCGCGGCGAGGGCCTGAACCCTTGGCTCGAGCAGCGGTTCCGTGCCTTCCGTCTTGCTGATTCGCGCGAAGACGCCGAAGCCAACCTCGAAGCGTCGCCCGAAGCGCGCTAGAGCCATTTTCGTTTGCGCGTAGTCGTAGCCGGATTCACGAGGTCCGCCTGAAGGCGGACACTACGTACGTGCGGAAACCAGAGCTCAACCCACATGCACACGGGGGCGCAGCTCCGGGTCGTGCTCTGCCTGCCTGAGCACTTCGCGTGTCACCGGCGCGGTGTCCCCCTCTCCGAATGCCAGGAACTTGAGGAGATAAGCAATCGGATTGCCTTCCGTCCAGCCGAAATACGCATGCGGAATTCGGTGCGTGCGATCGCGGATGAACAGCAGCAGCGCGGCGATTGCGTTCGGAATCGCCGGGCTTGCGCAGCGCAGCACGTGATGCCCGCCGACATCCGCGCCTTCGACGACCAGGACTTCGCTGAACAACGACGCATCCGACGGCTTCACCTCGACGAATAGCACGCGGGTCTCTGGAGTGAGATGGTGCGACTCCTGTGCATCGCGCAGCTTCCGCGCGTATTCCTCGGGCAACCCGGTGTCCGGCCGGTTTGCGATGATGCGCACGGGCGCATTCCCCGCCTCGCGCAGGAACTGCTCGGCCAGTGCGTCGGCCGTCACCCCTTGGACGCGCAGCTCGGTGGAGCGGAGCACCCGCGAGATCAGCGACGTAAAGACAATCGTCACGATGAACCAGGTCGCGATCTGCACGCCGTCGGGGCGCTCGATGACGTTGGTGATCGTTGTGTAGACGAAGATCACCGTAATGGCCCCGAACATGTACCAGTTCCGCCGGGCCTTGAGCATCAAGAGAGTGACGGCGAGCGCCGCCGACGTCATGAGCACAAGAACGCCCGTCGCATACGCGCCTCCCTGCGCTTCGACGTCGGCGTTGAAAATGATCGTGATCAGGAATCCGACGGCGGTAAAAAGCGTCACGAGCGGCCTGGTCGCCCGGGTCCATTCCGGCGCCATGCCGTAACGCGGCAGGTAGCGCGGCACGAGGTTGAGCAGCCCGGCCATCGCCGAGGCGCCCGCGAACCACAGGATGGCGATTGTGCTGATGTCGTAAATGGTGCCGAAGATCTCGCCGAGATAGTGATGCGCGATGTAGGCGAGCGCCCGCCCGGATGCCTCGCCGCCGTCGGCGAACGCCTCGGGAGGAATCAGGAGCGTCGTCACGACCGAGCTTCCCATGAGGAGCACGCTCATGATGAGCGCGGCGGTGCGCAGCATCTTCTTCGTGTTTCGAATGCGGCCGGCGGGCCGCTCCGACGAGTCTCCCGGCGCCCCTTCGACCAGCGGCATAACGGCGACGCCCGTTTCGAAACCGGACAGGCCGAGGGCGAGCTTCGGGAACAGGAGCAGCGCGACGAGCAGCATCATCGCTGGATTGCCGTGCTGCGTCAGCAGGGCTTCCGACCACCGCGGAACATATTCCGGGTGAGTGATGACCTCTTTTACGCCCACCGCCAGCACCACGACGTTGAGACCGAGATAGACGAAGACGATGACCACGGCGAGCCCGATTGCTTCGCGGAATCCCTTCAGGAACACGGCGCCGAGCCCGGCGAGCAGCACAAGCGTCACGCCGACTGGATGATCGAGTGCGGACGGGACAAACGGGTTATGAATGATGTGTTCCGTGGCGTCGGCAGCCGACAGCGTGATCGTAATGATGAAGTCGGTTGCGGCGAATCCCAGGAGGACGAGGACGAACGCCTTTCCGCGCCATCGGGGCAGCATTTCTTCGAGCATCGAGATGCTGCCCTGGCCGTTGGGGCTGGCTTCGGCGACGCGGTTATAGACGGGAAGCGCGCCGATGAGCGTCAGGATGACGAGAAAGAGCGTGGCCAACGGCGCGAGCGCACCGGCGGCCAGGAACGCGATGCCGGGCTGATAACCGAGCGTCGAAAAATAGTCGACGCCCGTAAGACACATGACCTTCCACCAGGGCGCCTGGTGGACTGGCGGAGCGTGCGGCCCCTCGGGGGCCTGCCGCATGCCAAGGAAAAACCACTCTTTGAGCGCTTGTTGCGAGAATCTGCGTTGAGCCGGAGGAACGCTTCGCGCTGCCATGACCTCTTCCGTTAATGCCGGCGGGGTTAGCTGACGGGCTCGGACTCGGAAGTGTCCTCAGGTGTTTCCACCCATTCGCCCCTGGAGCGTAACGCGCCCCGTTGGATCCCCCGCATTCCGCGTGTGGCGCGGAATTTAGGCAAGCAGCGTCACGCTACGCCGATTCCCATGGAGTGTCAAATCGATCGAGGGCCTACCCGACGTGGATGCGCGGCCGCTGTTTGGGGTCTGGCTCGGCCTGCCGGAGCACTTCGCGCGTGACCGGCGCGGTGTCCCCTTCGCCGAACGCGAGGAACTTCAGCAGATACGCGATGGGGTTTCCCTCCGTCCACCCGAAATAGGCGTGGGGAATCTGACCGGTCTCATCGCGTATGAACAGCAGCAGCGCGGCGATGGCATTCGGAATGGCCGGGCTCGCGCAGCGAAGGACGTGATGGTTTGCGACGGCGGCGCCATGCACGTTGAGTACTTCGCTGAACTCCGAGGCGTCCGACGGTTGTACTTCGACGAACAATACGCGCGTCTCTGGCGGAAGATGGTGCGAGTCCTGGGCTTCGCGCAGCTTGTGTTCGTATTCGTCCGGTAGACCGGAATCGGGCCGGTTGGCGATGATGCGCACGGGAGCCTGGGCAACCTCCCGCAGGAACTCCTGCGCGGTCATGTCCGCGCGAACTCCCTGCACCCGCAGCTCGGTCGATCGCAGCACCCGCGACACCAGCGAGGTGCAGATGATCGTGACGATGAAGATCGACGCAATCTTCAGCCCTTCGGGGCGCTCCGTCATGTTCACGAACGTCGTGTAGAGAAAAATGGCGGCGATCACCGTGTAGCGCACGATCTGCCGCCGCCGCTCCCATTGCATGACGGCGACGGCAACGGCGCCCGATGAAATCAGCACCAGCACACCGGTAGCGTAGGCGCCTCCCTGGGCCTCGACGTCGGCGTCGAACGCAATCGTGACGACCAACGTGATGAGCGTGAATATGACGATCAGCGGGCGGCTGGCACGCGCCCATTCCGGCGCCATGCCGTAACGAGGCAGGTAGCGTGGCACGAGGTTGAGCAGGCCCGCGAGCGCCGATGCTCCGGCGAACCACAACATCGCCACGGTTGCCGCGTCGAAGATGGTGCCGAAGACGCTGCCCAGCCGCGTATGCGCAAGATAGGCGAGCGCGCGTCCTGCGGCGGGCCCGCCCGGCATCATCGCCGGTCCTGGTATCAGCACAGTCGTCACCACGCTGCTCGCCATCAGCAGAACGCTCATGATCACCGCCGCGGTGAGCAGCAACTTCTTCGTGTTACGGATGCGCCCCTTCGGATTCTGTTCGGTGTCGTCCGGGTCGCCGGCCACGAGCGGCATCACCGCGACGCCAGTTTCGAATCCGGAAAGCCCCAGCGCGAGTTTTGGGAACACGATCAGCGCTGCCAGCAGCATCATCGCCGGGCTGCCATGCAGATCGAGCGCTCGCGCTTGCCATCCGGCGAGGACTTCCGGATGCGCCCAGATCTCCCGGAGTGCCGTGAGCACAACGACGAGATTGAGAGAGAGGTAGACCGCAACGATGACAACGGCGGTGCCGATGACCTCGCCGAAGCCGCGCAGAAACACCGCTCCGAGCACGAGCAGCAGCCCGAGCGTCACGAGCACCGGGTGGTGAAGCGCTTCAGGCACGAGCGGATTTTCGACGAGATGCGCGGTCGCGTCTGCCGCCGACAGCGTAATCGTGATGACGAAGCTGGTGGCGGCGAATCCAAGCAGAATCAGGACGACCGCTTTACCCTTCCAGCGAGGGAAGAGCGCTTCGAGCATCATGATGCTGCCCTGGCCGTGCGGGCTCGACTCGGCAACGCGGTAATACATCGGCAGCGCGCCGACTAGCGTGAGCAGAACCAGGACGAGCGTGGCGATCGGCGAAAGCAGGCCGGCGGCCGCAAATGCGATGCTCGGCTGATACGCGAGCGTCGAGAAGTAGTCGACCCCCGTGAGGCACATGACCTTCCACCACGGAGCTTGATGCACAGGCGACGCATGCGGCCCTTCGGGGACCTGCAGCATGCCTTGAAAGAACCAGTTGCGCAGTCGGGAGCGTCGCTGGCGTGAGAGACGGTAAGCGGTCAACGGGGTTGTGTCCCTCAACCTACGACGTTGCGTCGATCGTGTCAATAGAGCCGGGGAGTTTATGTGATACGGCGCTGCCGCGAGCGATCGGCCACGATTGTCACCTGCATGTCCGAGGCGAGTGCCACGATGCGCTGCACCAGGCCCGGTCGGAAAATGCCGGTCAATCGGCCGGTGTCTCGACGGGTGACGAAGATCTGCGTGACGCCGTTGATGCGCGCAAAATTGACCAGCGTAGCGGCGGCGTCGCTACCTTCGAGCATCCTCGTGTCGATTTGCAGAGCACGGGCGAAGTTGAGCTGGCGTTCGAGCGTGTCCCGCTGCTCAGGATCGAGATCGCTCATATCCGCGCGGGCTCCGACGTACACGGCAAGGCAGTCCGCGTGCAGGTGGTCGGCAACCCGCCGCGCGCGTCGAATGAGCGCAGCGCTCGATGGGTCGGGTTCGATCAGCAGCAGAACGCGTTCGGCGCTGGCCGGAAGATCGGCCGCCGGTTCCCTTAACGCGGCCGCATCTTCTGACTGGCGGCTCTCGACAGCGTGCGCGGTCTGCCGCATCGCCAGCTCGCGCAATGCGACGAGTGTGGGCTCGCGAAAGAAGTTGTCGAGCGCTTTCTGCGCCTTGTCGGAAGAGTACACCGCCCCGCGCTTCAACCTGTTGATCAGCGCGCGCGGAGTCAGATCCACCATCACCACTTCGTCCGCGGCTTTCAGAACCCAGTCCGGGATCGTCTCGCGCACGCGCACGCCGGTGCTCTGCCAAATCTGATCGTTGAGGCTCTCGAGATGCTGCACGTTCATCGTCGTCAGCACGTCGAGGCCCTCGTCGAGCAGGGCGTGCACGTCTTCCCAGCGTTTGTCCCGCCTGGAGCCGGGTACGTTCGAGTGTGGAAACTCATCGACCACGACCGCTTTCGGGCGGCGCCGCAGGATAGCGTCGGTGTCCATTTCTTCGATGCGTGCGCCGCGGTATTCAACGACCTTGCGTGGAATAGTCTCGAGTCCCTCGGTGAGTGCGATGGTGTCCTGGCGCCCGTGCGGCTCGAAGTAGCCGATGACGACGTCGACGCCGGCGCGTTTCAGCTCGTGCGCTTCGCTCAGCATCTGATAGGTCTTGCCCACGCCGGCGGCATAACCGAGGAACACCTTCAGGCGTCCGCGATCTGCCGGTGCCGTCTCGGTCATCAGTGCGGAAACACGCGGACATCGATGCCGTCCGCTTCGGCGATCAGGCGATCGAGCAGCGTGCCGGTGAGCTTGCTCATCCAGCTGCCTTGCAGGTTGTGGCCGACGAACAGCTGCGTGATGCCTTTCCTCCGAGCGTAGTCGAGAATCGCCCCGATCGGATCCCTGGCGTCGAGGATGTCGATATGTGCCTGCTGCGCCTTGGCGAGCATCACATTGCGATCGAGCGCCATCCGGTCTTCGGCCGTGAGATTGGCCTGGTTGACGTAAATGGCGAACAGCTCGCCATGAAAGCGTTCCGCATTCCGCCGCCCGCTCGCCAGCATCGCCGCCGCGTTGGCGCGCGGCGTCATGCAGACAAGTATGCGCTCCTGAGTGCCCCACGTGGACTCGATGCGGTTCATCCGCAGATAGGCCTCGAGCTGCGCATCGACGACGTCGGCGGTGAGCAGGAGGGCTCGCTGTCGCAGTTGCGACAATTGGTCGGCCTGCTCCTGGGTCGCCGCTTCAGGCGGGGCGTCGACCACGACCACTTCATCGGCGTGTTGCACGAATGCCTGCGGCACGGTGTAATGCTCTCGGCGGCCGGTGATCGCCTCGACAAACGGCTGCTGCTCTTCGATATAGGCCAGATTGAGCGACGTCAGTACCGAGATGCCTGCGCCGAGCAATGTTTCGACGTCTTCATGGCGCTTTGCATGCCGGCCTCCAGGCGGATTGTCATAGGCCAACCCATCAACGATGCAGACCTGAGGCCGGCGTGCGAGCACTGCGTCGATGTCGATCACGGGGATACCGCCGATGTCGCGTGTGGGAATGATCTCGAGCGTGCGGTAGATCGCCTCGACATCTTCGTCGAGAGTTGGCTGCATGGCCGCGACGACGACGTCTTCGCCGCGATCGCGGCGGCGGCGCGCTTCGGCGAACAGCCGGAAGGACTTACCGACGCCAGGGGCATATCCGAAGAAGATTTTCAGCTGGCCGCGGCGCTCCGCTCGCTCATCCGCCTGCACACGGGCGAGCAGCGCCTCAGGGTCAGGACGCTTGAGGCTGGGATCGGCGCCCATCATTTGCCGGACCAGTTTCGCGCGAGCAGCACAGCTTCATCGGACAGACTGTTGACCGCCAGCCGACCGTCTGGAGGAAGCGTGGCTTCGCGGAACAGGAAGTTCATCAGCGCCCGCTCGGCCTGCTGCTGCCAGAACGGCCCGCCGGGAGGCATTGTTCGCCTGGCGAGCCGCGTGACGCGCGACATTTCCGCCTCGCTGATGGCGACCACGACGTCGCCGTTTGGACCTGTGCCGGCATGTGTGACCGCAAACCTGTACTCATTCGCCGAGCTGATGTCATCGGGGGGCAGCGCGCGAATAAAAAATCCATTCACCGTCCACAGGTCGGCCGGAGCTAGCTCCGGCTGTGGCGGAATCGGGGCGTTCAGCGGCGCGATCGGCGTGGCTTTCCCCAGGGCCGCGAGCATGGCACCGCGCAGGAGATCCGGTGTGAGCGGCTTCTTCAGAAAATCCGTCGCGCCCGCTCTCAGGGCGTCGACCGCCAGCTCGAGCGAACCGTATGCGGTTGCCATCACGACCGGAGCGTCGGATTTGCGGCGCCGGATTTCGCGAAGGGTCTGGATGCCATCCATGCCCGGCATCTTCTGGTCGAGCAGCACCACGTCGAAGCGCGATCCGTCGCCGTACAGCTCGACACCCGAGGCGCCGTCGGATGCCTCGTCAACCTGGTAGCCGTCCGCCTCGAGGGCGATCCGAACCATCCGTCGGACATTCGGCTCATCGTCGATCACCAACACGCGTGTGCTCATGCCATCTCCCAATCTGCCAATCTACCAATTTTCATGCTCGGCCTACCCCGAGGCCGGAAGCGTGAATGTCAACGTCGCGCCCCTGCCGAGCTCCGACTCGACGGCGATCGATCCGCCGTGCGCGTCGATGATGCGCCGGGTGATCGACAACCCGAGCCCCGTGCCTCCCGTTGGCGACCCGGGTACCTGGACGAACTGCTCGAACACCCGACCCACGTATTCGCGCGGAATGCCGCGGCCGGTGTCGGCAACCGATATCTGAACGCCGTCAGGCGCCTTGTGCGCCGCCACCGAGATACGTCCCCCGGGCGGCGTCGCGTTGACGGCGTTCGAGATGATATTGGCGAACACCCGTTCAATCTGCGCGACGTCGGCCATGACGACGGGCAGCGGTTCGGCGATGTTCGTTGCCAGCTCGAGGTGCGCCGCCTCGATGCGCGGGCGGCTCGGCTCGAGCGCGTTACGAATCAGCGTGGCTGCCGGCACCGGCACGAGCGAGGGCTTCATACGCCCAGATTCCAGCTTCGACAGGTCCAGGAGATCCGTCACCAGCCGCTCGAGGCGGGTGGCGTCCTGTCGGCACATCTGCAGGATTTCCCGCTGGCGCTCCGTCGCGCTGCCGGTGAGCTGCTCCTGCAGCAGCTGGATGCCCATCTGCAGTGTGTTCAGCGGCGTCCGCAACTCGTGCGACGCGATGCCGACGAACTCGGTCTTCAGCCGCTCTGCATCGCGATCGATGCGCGCCGAGAGCACGAACGCCAGCGCAAACCCGACGGCAACCAGTGCGCCGTCGACTGCCACGGTCATGGTAAGGGCTCGATGGGTCACGCGCTGGGCATCGGCGGACTTGCGCAACATCGCGGTCTGATTGAGCTCCAGCAGACGGTCCAGGTCGCCGCGCAAATGATGGAACAGCGGCTCCAGCTCGTTGAAATAGGCGGCACGTCTGTCGATGGCCTGGTGGTACGCCGCTTTCGTTCGCCGGACGTCATCGACAATCTGCTGCTCGCCCGGTTCAGTGACATTGGCGGCGGCGCGTGCAAACGCGTCTTCGAATCGCCGGCGGTTTTCCGCAATCTGGCGCTCCGCGCGGTCCGTTTCGCCGAGCAGTACGAACAGCGTGCCGGAGTCTTGCCGTTCGAGGCTTTCCTGCATGATCTGGACGGCGATGACAGACTCGTAGTTTTCCGACAGGATGCGCTGCGAAACTGCGCCCGACTTGTCGAGCTGCCAGAGACTCCAGACCCCGAGAAGTCCGATCGCGGCGACGAATACGAGGTAGCTGGCGCTCAGCTTCTGTCGAAACGTCATGTTGTCATCGCGCGTCCAGCGCGACATTCAGGTTCAGCACATTGACCCGCGGTTCGCCGATGAAGCCGAGCCACGGCTGCTCGGTGTGTTTGGCGATCGTCTGCCGGACGGCAGCGACGTCGAGACCACGAGCGCGTGCCACACGCGCGGCCTGGATCTCCGCGTTGGCGGGGCTGATGTGCGGGTCGAGACCGCTGCCGGATGCGGTGACGGCATCGGCGGGAATGGGGCCGGTGTAGTCGGGATTCTCGGTGCGGTACCTGCTCGACCGACGCCTTGACCGGTCGGCGAGCTTCTGATTCGTCGGGCCGAAGTTCGACCCGCTCGACAGCGCCGCGTCGTATCCCGAGCCGGCGTGCGACGGCCGCGGATGGAAGTACTCCGGCTTCGTGAAGTTCTGACCGATCAGCGTCGATCCCACCACCTTGCCGTCAACGGTGACGAGCGAACCATTCGCCTGCGACGGAAACAGCACCTGCGCGATCGCCGTTACCAATGCCGGGTAAATCAGCCCGGTGATGACGGTCATGACGAGCGTGATGCGGAATGCGGGTGCGATATGAGTCCACATGGCTATGCCAACCTCAGTAAAGCGAGTAACTGATCGATTGCCCATATTCCGGGAAACGGCGCGATGATCCCGCCGACGCCATACACGAGCAGATTGCGGCGCAGCATGGAGGCCGCTCCCTGCGGCCGGTACTTCACACCGCGCAGCGCCAGCGGGACCAGCGCGATGATGATGAGCGCGTTGAAGATCACCGCCGACAAAATCGCGCTCTGCGGCGTGTGCAGCCCCATGATGTTCAGCGCTCCCAGCGCCGGATAGGTCGTCATGAACATCGCGGGGATGATCGCGAAATATTTCGCGACGTCGTTCGCAATCGAAAACGTCGTCAGCGCGCCGCGTGTGATCAGCAGCTGTTTGCCGATCGCGACGATTTCGATCAGCTTGGTCGGATTGCTGTCGAGGTCGACCATGTTGCCGGCTTCTTTCGCGGCCATCGTTCCGCTGTTCATCGCGACGCCGACGTCGGCTTGCGCCAGCGCGGGCGCATCGTTGGTGCCGTCGCCGGTCATCGCCACGAGCCGTCCCTCGCCCTGTTCGCGCTTGATGTATTCGAGCTTGTCTTTCGGCGTCGCCTGCGCGAGAAAATCGTCCACGCCGGCTTCGCTGGCGATCGCCGCGGCGGTCAGCGGGTTGTCGCCCGTGATCATCACCGAGCGGATCCCCATCAGGCGCAGCTGGGCGATGCGCTCCTTCATGCCGCCCTTGACGACGTCCTTCAGATGGATCACGCCGAGTAACCGCCGGCCGTCTGCCACCGCGAGCGGCGTGCCGCCCGTGCGGGAGATGCGTTCGGATGCCTCTGTGAATTCGTGTGGGCACGACCCCGCCGCGTTCCTTGACGAACGCCATGATTGTGTCGCCCGCGCCTTTGCGAAGCTGCCGGCCTTCGAGATCGACGCCGCTCATCCGCGTGTAGGCGGAGAATGGGATGAAACGGGCCGACTTGTCGGCGACGTCGCGGCCGCGCAGCTGGAATTTCTCTTTGGCGAGAACGACGATGGAGCGCCCTTCGGGTGTCTCGTCGGCGAGGCTCGAGAGCTGGGCGGCGTCCGCCAGTTCCGATTCCTGGACCCCGGGCAGCGGCACGAACTCGACCGCCTGCCGGTTGCCGAGCGTGATGGTTCCGGTCTTGTCGAGCAGCAGCGTGTGCACGTCGCCCGACGCCTCGACCGCCTTGCCGCTCATCGCCAGCACGTTGTGCTGCATCACGCGGTCCATGCCGGCGATGCCGATCGCCGACAGCAGGCCGCCGATGGTCGTCGGAATCAGGCAGACGAGCAGCGCGACCAGCACGGCGACGCTCGGCACCGCTCCGGCCCCGGCGGCCGCGACGCTGTACGCCGCAAACGGCTGCAGCGTAGCCACGGCAAGCAGGAAGATCAGCGTGAGCCCGGCGATGAGGATGTTCAGCGCGATCTCGTTCGGCGTCTTCTGCCGCTGCGCCCCTTCGACCAGCGCGATCATCCGATCGAGGAACGTCTCGCCGGGATTCGACGTGATCCTGACTCTTGATCCAGTCCGACAGCACGCGCGTGCCGCCCGTGACGGCGCTGCGATCGCCGCCCGACTCGCGGATGACCGGCGCGCTTTCGCCGGTGATCACCGACTCGTCAATCGAGGCGACGCCCTCGATGACCTCGCCGTCGCCGGGAATGATGTCGCCGGCCTCGCAGAGCACGATGTCGCCGGCGCGAAGCTGCGATCCGGGGACCTGCTCGATCTTCCCGTCGTTGACCGATCTGCTTGCCGATGACTTCGGTCTTCGTCTTGCGCAGCGTGTCGGCCTGCGCCTTGCCGCGGGCCTCGGCCATCGCCTCGGCGAAGTTCGCGAACAGCACCGTGAACCACAGCCAGAGCGCAGATCTGCATGCCGAACGCGATATCGGCGGCGCCGGTGGCGATGTCGCGCACCACGAACACCGTCGTCAGCGCGGCGCCGACCTCGACGACGAACATCACCGGGTTCTTGAGCAGCGTCACCGGATTCAGCTTGACGAACGACTCGCGCAGCGCGCGCGACACGATCTCCGGATCGAACAGCGGCCGCGACCGCGCGCAGCTTCGGCGGGAGCAGAGAGGTCGTCGTCCTGTCGCGGCGCGGGCCGCGGGGTGGACGCCGGACGGGTGTCATCACAGCCATGGAAGCTCCACGAGAACCGGCAGTGCCAGCGAGAACAGTCGTCCCTGCTGCATGAGGAAATGCTCGACGATCGGCCCGAGCGACGAGCGCCGGGAAGAACGTCAGCGCGCCGACGATGACGACCGTGCCGACGAGCAGGCCGACGAACAGCGGCCGTGCGTCGGCAGCGTGCCGCTGCGTCACCGGGACCTGTTTCTTGGCGGCCAGGCTGCCGGCCGCGGCGAGCAGCGGCAGCAGGAACAGGAACCGGCCGATGAGCATCGCCAGACCGAGCGTCAGGTTGTACCAGGGCGTGTTCGCGCGTGATGCCCGCGAACGCGCTGCCGTTGTTGCCGGTGGCGCTCGTGTAGGCGTAGAGGATTTCCGCCAACCCGTGCGGCCCAGTGTTGTTCAGGTTCGCCGTCGCCGGCCCCATGCGGGTTCCAGTAGCTGTCCTTCGCGAACGTGAGCACCGCGCTGATCGCCGGTGAAGACCAGGATGCTGAACGCGGTGGCGATCAGCGCCAGCATCGCCATCTTCACTTCCTTCTGCTCGATCTTCTTGCCCAGGTATTCCGGCGTGCGCCCGACCATCAGGCCGGCGATGAAGACCGCGAGGATCGCGTAGAGCAGGATGCCGTAGAGGCCGGCGCCGACGCCGCCGAAGATCACCTCGCCGGTTTGAATGTTGAACAGCGGCACCAGCCCGCCGAGCGGCGTGAAGCTGTCGTGCATGCTGTTGACGGCGCCGCAGCTGGCGTCCGTCGTGACGGTGGCAAACAGCGCCGACTGCGCGATGCCGAACCGCACTTCCTTGCCTTCCATGTTGCCGCCGGGCTGCGCCGCGGTCGCCGCGGTCTCGATCCCCGAGCGGTCGAGGATCGGATTGCCGCGCTGCTCGGCGCCGTACGCGACGAACACGCCGATGAAAAACATCACGCTCATCGCCGCAAAGCAGCGCCCAGCCCTGGCGCCGGTCTCGCACCATCACGCCGAACGTGTAGGTGAGGCCGGCCGGAATCAGGAAGATCAGGACGACCTGAAGCAACGTCGTGAAGGGCGTCGGGTTCTCGAACGGATGCGCCGAGTTGGCGTTGAAAAACCCGCCGCCGTTGGTCCCGAGCTGCTTGATCGCCTCCTGCGAGGCGACCGGGCCCTGCGCGATCATCTGGGTCGCGCCTTCGACCGTCGTCACCTGCGTGTACGGATCCCAGTTCTGGATCACTCCCTGCGAGGCGAAGACCAGCGCGGCGACGAGCGAGATCGGCAGCAGGATGTAGACCGTCGCGCGCGTGATGTCGACCCAGAAGTTGCCGATGCGTCTTCGTCTCCTGCCGCGCGAACCCGCGCACCAGGGCAATCGCGATCGCGATGCCGGCGGCCGCCGACGTGAAGTTCTGCACGGTCAGCGCCGCCATCTGCACGAAATAGCTCATCGTCGTCTCGCCGACATACGACTGCCAGTTCGTGTTCGTCACGAAGCTGACCGCGGTGTTGAAGGCGAGATCCGGCGTCATCGTGGTCGCGCCCTGCGCCGCCTGCGCCGTGCCGAACCCCTGCGGGTTGAGCGGCAGCCATCCCTGAAGCCGCTGGATGAGATAGGTGAAGACGAACTTGGCGACGCTGAACGCCAGCAGCGCGCCGGCGTACTGCGTCCAGTGCTGCTCGACGTCCTCGCGCACGCCGCCGAGCCGGTAGATCAGCCGCTCGAGCGGGCGCAGCACCGGGTGCAGAAACGTCCGCTCGCCCTGCGAACACCCGCGCCATGAACGCGCCCAGCGGCTTCGTCGAGCGCCAGGATCAACGGCGAAGAAGAAGAGAATCTGAAAGACGCCGAGTGTCGTCATGGCGTCCTCAGAAGCGCTCCGGACGGAGCAGCGCGTAGATCAGGTAGCCGAAAATCAGAACGCGTGGCGATGCCGGCAATGATGTAGTCCATAGTAGAGACGCTCGCAGGCTTTGACGAAGCACCAGCACGCGACGAAAAACGCGCATCCCGCAATCAGGTAGAAAAGGTCGAGAAGCATGTTCCAAGGCTACCGCCCGCTTCCTCAGGAAGTCATAAAGGCGGAATCAGGATTTCGTTAGGAAGCTAAACGGCGAGCCGGTAGCCCACCCAGGGCTCGGTGAGGAGATAGACGGGCTGGCCGGGATTGGCCTCGATCTTCTTTCGCAGCTGATTGACGACGACGCGCAGGTAGTCGACCTCGTCGCCGTAGTCGGGCCCCCACACGGCCTGCAGCAGCTCGCGATGGCGCCACCGCCTTGTTCGGCGTGGCTGCTGAGGTAGCGCAGCACGTCGAACTCTTTCGGCGTCAGCCGCACGCTGGCGTCCCGAGGCGATCACCTGCCGGGCTTCGAAATCGACTTCAACTTGTCCGATCGCGATGTCGGCTGGCGCCGTGTGTGGTCGGCATCCGCCGCAGCGCCGCTCGAATGCGCGCCAGCAGCTCGGGCGTGTTGAACGGCTTCGTCACGTAGTCGTCGGCGCCGGCGTCGAGCGCGGCCACTTTGTCGGTCTCGCGGTCACGCACCGTCAGCATGATGATGGCGATCTCGGACTGCGCGCGAATCAGGCGGCAGCACTCGAGCCCGCCCATGCCCGGCATGTTCATGTCGAGCAGCACCAGATCGAATGCGGCCTCGCGCAGCTGTTCCAGCGCCTCATCACCGGTCTTCGCATCGTCGACTTCGTATCCCTGCGCCGTCAGGGTGACGCGCATCACCCGGCGGATCTGCGGGTCATCGTCGACCACGAGGATGCGCCGCGCTCACACGTCCACTCCGCTGCGGAAGCGACAAGGTGAATCTCCGTGCCCTGCCGTCCGTGCTCGTGACGCGACAGCGCGCCGCCGTGCGCGTGCACGATCTGTTTGACGATCGCGAGCCCCATGCCCGTGCCGGGCACCTGTACGCGCCTGCGGGCCGCGATAGAACCGCTCGAAGATGCGCTCCCTGTCGCGTTCCGCAATCGTGGAACCGGTATTCCGGACGGCGATGACGACCGCGCCATCGTCGCTTCGAGCGACGCGGATGCCGATAGTGGACGTCGGCGGGGAATATTTCAGCGCATTGTCCAGCAGCTGCCGGACCGCGAGCAGCAGCAGCGCCCGATCGGCATCCACCATCACGTCCGCGGGCGCGTCGATCACGACCACGATGGCCGTCGAGCCGCAGGCGCGAATTCCCGGACGACGGCGTTGATCGACATCGGCGACGCGATGCCGCGCCCTGTTGACGACGAAGTCACCTGAGTCGATGCGAAGCATCTGCACCGCATCGGTCACGAGCGATTCGAGCCGCGACAGGTCTTCGTTGACGATTTCGATCAGCTCATGTCGCGGGTCTGTGCTGTCGATCTGCTGCGCAAGGGCGGTAGCCGCCACTTTCATCGAGGTGAGCGGCGTCTTGAACTCGTGGGCCGCGGCGTCGAGAACGGCCGCCCGCAGCTCGCTGCTTTCCTGAGCCGCCTGGGCGCGCGCGTTCGCCGCCTGTCCGCGCGCCCGCTCCAAGTGCGATTGCTACGAGGTTGCTCACCGACTGAAGGACGGTGTCGTTGAGCGTAACGCCGACGATGCCGAGACTCGAAGTTGGAGCGCCGCCAAGCCGGATCGCGGTAACCGTCGTGGTGCCCTCCTGAAAAGACCTTCCGTGGCGTGCGACCTCCTCCAGCTTTGCGCGCAGCTCGGGACGGTCTTCTGCGCCGCCCCAATAAACCTCCTGGGTGTGCCGGTCGTACAGGGCGACTCCCGGGATCTGGAAGGCATCTGCGATCGCGCGCACCATGGAGTGACCAATGGCTGTTTCATGTTCTGCCAGCAGGACCGATCGGCTCACCGCATAGAGTCTCTCGAGATCCCGTTGTCTCGCGACCGATTCAACACTTCGCCGCCGTAATGCGTTGGAAAGCTGGCTCGCGACGATCGCAACCGCCAGGAAGACGAACAACGCCACCCAGTTCTGCGGATCGGCAATCGTGAGGGTGTGAAAAGGCGGGAGCAGGAAATAGTTCAGCGCGAGCATTGCCATGGCCGACACGAACACCGCAACGCGAAGACTTGCCGCCGTCGCGGTCGCGAGAACGACGAGCAACAGCAACAGCGCCGAGATGGTTGGATTGGGGAGCGGCTGCGCGGTGCGCATGGCCGCGATAACGAGCGGCCATGCCGGCCAGAGCGAAAATTCCGATCTGGATGTCTCGGGCCAAAGATCCTGTCAGGGTTACTGGAATGAGCAGCGCCGCGCGCGGTCCATCCCGGGGCACGAGTCCGGCCATGGCGTCCCAGTAGAACTGCTCGAACCCAGCGGCGTGATCGGGGTGCCGGACGACGTGAAAGGCCGTGCTTTCCGTCGTCTTCGACGTACGCCAGCAGGCCCGCCTGACGTAGATCCGTGAGGATGAACTTCAGATCCCGCAAGTCGGCCTTCGACAGCGAGCTCGATGGCACGTCGAACGCCCAGCCCATCCCGTGCAGCGGGAGCGCTTCATCCTCTTCCGCATCATCGCCGTGGGCCAGCATGCGGCTGATCTGGAAGCCTGTGTAGCGGGTCCCCTGGAGGCGATTCAATTGATGCGCGACGAACAACGCGGATCCGACCGTGGATCGCTCAGCCGACATGTCGCTGATGCGCGCCTGCAGGCCGAAGGCCGTCGCGATCGGCGGGAGGAGAACGAATCGGTCTTCGACGTTCCGGGCCGCGACGGTCGCGGCGTCCACGAAGCTCCATTGCCAGCTCGGCAGAACCGCGTACCCGAACCGGTTCTGAAATCCCGAGGCGACGCTCTCGTATTCGGCTGGTGATTTGCGATACATCTCGAGCAGACGCATGGCCTGCCGGACGCGGAAGTAGTAGGTGGGCGAATAGTCGACTCGCGTGAGATCTTCGAGCGCCTGATAGACGGCGGGCCGGAAATACGGCGTGTTGGTCCAGTAGAGCTCTGGATACGACACGGTTGCGCCAGCCATCTCGGCAGGCACATCCGATACCCGGATGGTGCGGCCGAAGTAGGCCGAGAGGAGCCTGGCCATGCGGCCGGCGCCCATGTGGTATTCGGCAATCGCGAATTCCGTCTTGCCGCCGAGCCACGCACGCCGGCTGCCGAGGCGGCGCGCCATCGCTTTGATCGCGCGTTCAGGAACGTATCGCTCGTCGATGGTTTTGTAGACGGGCTGTTGCACCGTCTGAACGACCTTGCGGCGGCTCGTACCTTTCCCCACCCACCGCGTCTTCTTGACGGCCTTCGTGCCGATCCGCACCTTGCGACCGGTCGCCAGCCCGAGCTCCTTTGCCGATGCTCTGGTCAACTGCGCGATGCCGGCGGGTCCGGTCGGGCTTTTCGCCAGCGGGTCGCCATAGCTCTCGACGAAGATCATTCCGGCGAGCACCATCGGATCGAGGTTGTGCGCCCGCGCGGCCGCCTCGATGAAGCCCCAGGTTCCGGGGCTGAGGATGCGTGCCGGCGCGCGCAGTGCTTCCGGATAGCGGAGGAGAGAAAACGTCGTGCTCTCCTCGAAACGTCTCGAACGCGCGGCGATTTGTTCGCTCGAGAGCGCACTGCGGTCGGCGCCCAGACCCGCGCCAAGCGGATCGGCGTACACAGGTGCAAACGAAGCGATGCAAATCAGCATCACCCGGACGACGAGCTGTTTCATGGTGTTGTACCGGGAAAATCAGGCGCGAAATTATTGTACCACCTGGAGTTCCGCTGTACCAGCTGGAGTTTTTTGTGCCTTGTGCCTTCTGCCTTTGCCTTCTGCCTTCTGCCTTTTGCCTTTTGCCTTCGTGCACTTGTGCCTTCGTGGTCGCGGCAACGATGATCGTCCCCCGGTCGTCAAAGCACACATGTTCCGTGTGGCTTTAACGATGGTGGTTGTGGCGGGTGTAACGACCTCGGGCAGGCAGACAGCACCCGCTGTCGGCGCTCCCGATGTCTGTGCCGAGAGGCGGGACGATTCGCGGCGCGCGTACTTCTGCGAAGTGCGAGAAGAGGGAGTGACAAATGCAGCCAGCCTCGATATCGATCCCGGCCGCAATGGAGGCGTGAACATCCGCGGGTGGAGCCGGTCCGATATCCGGCTGCGTACTCGGGTAGACGGCTACGCCGAAACAGACGCGCGCGTGCGCGAGATCGTCTCTGCCATTCGAGTGACGACCGTCGGCGGCCGCGTGCGTTCAGATGGCCCGACGACGTGGAACGACGAAAACTGGAGCACGTCGTTTTTCCTCGATGTCCCGAACGACACGCCGCTCGCGATCAACACAGAAAATGGAGGAATCTCCATCGAGGCCTTCACAGGCACGGCGATGATGCGCGCGCGCAACGGAAGCATCACCCTCCGCGATGTCGCCGGCGATATGCGAGGCCGCGCGCAGAACGGCGGTCTGCGCATCGATCTGACGCGAGATCGCTGGAGCGGGCAAGGTCTCGACGTTGAAACGCGCAACGGCTCGGTGCAGCTGGCGATCCCCGCGGCGTATTCGGCCGAGCTTGAAACGGGCACCATAAACGGCCGCGTGCAGATCGACTTCCCGATGGTGATGCACGCAGGGCGGCAGCGGTTGTACACGACAACGTTGGGTTCCGGCGGCGCAAAAATCCGGGCGGTGACGTCGAACGGAGCGGTGACCGTGCGGCGGAACTAGAAGCCGAGCACGCCGGTCCTGCATCCCTGGCATTTGCCTTGCTGACGGTATCCGCAAGGAGATGCGTATGAACAAGGAAAGAGGAGCAATCGGATACATTCTGGCGTGGATACTGGGAGTGCCCGCTTCGCTGTTGTTCGTGATTTTCCTGCTGCGAGGGTGTAATTAGGGTGGGGCGTACGTCCGGCTAAAGCCGGACACTACGTACGGTGCTACGTCCTGCGTACGGTGCTACGTACGTTGCGCTACTGCGGGTATTTGAATTCGAGCACGGATCCGGGATTAGCGAACGTGCGGACGGTCGCTCCTGACGGATCCGTCGTCCGTCCGAGCCCGTCGTTATCGGTGACGAGATAGAACGTGCGCTGATCTCTGCCGATCGCGATGTCGCGATAACGGTTAGCCGTTCTGAACAGTTCCTCGTCTTTGCCTAAGGCAGAACGTCCGTCTTCGCTGAGCTTCACGCGATACACGCGCCCCATCGTCATTCCCGTCTGCAGAATCGAGTTCGCCCATCCGGCGATTCCGCCGGCGCGGGCCGAATACACTTCGAGCCCGCCCGCGGCGATTGTCGCGCTTCCGGATGCCTGGAAATCGTAATTATCGGGAACCGTGAAGAACGTCCGTATGGGAGGAATGAACGTTCCCTTCCACGCAGATTCGCAGCACGCGCGGCACCGACGGAGGTATCGCGGCAGACTCGTCGAATTTCAACGAGGCGCACGGAATGCCGGCCGACTGCGACCAGTTGCCGTACACGTATCCGCGATCGTCTCGATATCCGGCGACAAACGGCCAGCCGTAATTGCCGCCCGGAACGATCACATTGAGCTCATCGTCTGTTCCGGGGCCGTGCTCGGACGAGTACAGCACTCCCGACGGCCCGAAACCGAGGCCTTGTGGATTGCGGTGGCCGTATGAATAGACGTGACTCCTGACGCCGTTGATCGCGGGATTGTCAGCGGGAATAGCACCGTCGAGATCGAGCCGGAGAATTTTTCCTTCGTACTCCGACCAGTCGCGCGATGTCACCTGCGCCTGCGTAGGGAGATCCTGGGCTTTGTTAGGCGTGCAGTAGTTCGCCAGCCAGTTTCCGCCGTTGTCGCCGCGCGTGAGATACAGCTTCTGATCGGGTCCGAAGATAAGGCGGCCGCCGCCGTGGTCGTCGTGCGCGGGGAGATTCGAAATCAGATCGAGCGGCGCGGTCAGCACTTGTTTCGATGAATCGTAGGTGTATCGCCGCACTTTCAACTTACGGGACAGCGCCGGCCCGGGATCGACGTCGTAGGTGAACGCGACATAGACGTAGTCGCGGCCCGCACCTTTCAACAGATCCGGATGGAGCGCCAGGCCGAGCATGCCTTCGTGCCAGCTGGCGCCGGGGTCGTAACTTTCGGCCGAGATGTCGAGCGCTGGAGTTACGGTGCCGGTCGCAGGGTTCACGCGAATGAGACGACGCCCGGTGCGCTCGCTGACCCACAACTGGTCATCGGGTCCGATCGCCACTTCCCACGGCGCACTGAGTCCGCTCGCCACGACGCGAAACGGAGTGGACGACTGGGCCAGGCCAATCGTGCTCAGTAGAAGACCGGCAGCCGCGCCGGCGGAAATGAGATGACGCCACATATCAATGCTGGTGCTTGTGCTCGATCTGTATCCGCGACTTGTCGGGTTCCTGTTTGGCGTTCAGCTTGTTGTTATGGGCATAGGCGCTGGCCGTGTTCGTCTGACGGGACGCCTCGGAGCTCACGGCAAACATCGACAGCGTACGCTCGACCGACTCGCTACCGCACGAAGAGCATGCGATCGCCTGTGACGCCTTGAGGACCAGCAATTCGAACTCGCACCCGCACGCCAGGCACTTGTACTCGTATAACGGCATCACAGGACTCCGGACCGCGTGTTTATCTTCAGGTATCTCCTATATATACGCCATTTCCGGCGCTGCTCATGAGTAAATCGCGCAGGATGTGAAGCGCATCCTTGTGCGCTCGGGTACTGACGGCTTGTCACGCTTTCTTCGCGGCCAGGATCTAAAGGAGGTTAGGAGAACAGGAGGCCTGAGCAGAAACGCGGTGGTCTTGAAGATGGTCCGTTATAACGCCGGGTCGCCGAGACGCCGAACAGCGAACGCCGAGAGACGGGGCCTCTGGGCTCTCGCACATCACGAAGACACGAACACTGAAGGGGTCCATCTCATCGACGTCGTGGGGCCGCACCGCGGCCCCACGCCCGAAGAAGGTCACCCTTGAATATCAAGAGCCCTGCGACATGTGGCTCTTGTATTCAAGGGGTGACCTTCTCCGGGCGCGCCGGTCGGCGCGACGTCGATGAAGACAGTCCGGATCAGCACGCTCGGCTCGGCGTCTCGGCGGCGTGGCGTTGAAAGGCGCCGGTGCCGACGTGATGAACTTTCGTTCTCTCGTTCTCCTGTTTTAGCAACTCCTAGACTCCTAATCTCCTGTAAGAAGATCACCTGGTCCGGCGGCGGCGGGGTGGGGCAGGACGCTCGAGTTGCTGGCCGGTGAAAAATTCGAAAGCAGCGGCGCTGATCTCTGCGACGACTCGTTCCATGCCGCGGATCCTCGATCCGCCCGCGACGTAAACCGCAAGCACGAGATGTCCGGCGACCTTGCTGTCTGCCGGCAGCGTGATGATGCCGGCATCGTTGACGACGATCGCCGTCGTGCCTGTCTTGTGCGCGACCGGGGTGTCTTTCGGAAGACGTGCTTTGATTCGCCCCGAACCGGTCTTCGTTTGTGTCATCAGGTCCAGCAGAAGCCTGGTCTCCGCCTCGGGCAGAATGTTTCGCAACTGAAGGCGACCCAGCAGCTGAGCGGTTTCGGACGGCGTCGCCGTGTCGCGCGGATCGATCAGATATTGTTCGCGCCCCCGGGTAACGGTCGTACGATCTGTCGCCGCTACGAGCTGACGCTGGAGCTCAATCGTCCACTCGTCCGAAGGCGGCACGTCCATCACTCCCGCCATGTCGAGCAGCAACTGTCCTTCGGTGCGATCGATCCTGATGTGCCTGAATCCGAGAGTGTGGAGACGGCGCTGGACGACGGCAGGGCCACCGACCAGCCTCAGCAGAACATCGGCTGCCGTGTTGTCGCTCTCGACGATCGCCAGCGTCAGCAGGTCCATGACCGTCTGCGACACGGGTCCTCGCGCCCAGCGCCGCTCGAGCGTGCAACACGGACGGATGTCGTTCGCCGCAAGCGAGATCTCCCGATCGAGCGCGAGCCTCCCCTCCGACACCTGTTTCAGGACTTCGACGGCGATCGGCAGCTTGACGACGCTCGCCATGGGAAACCGTTCGTCGCCGCGGATATCGATATTCACGCCGGATTCGACGTGGATGAGCGACACGCCAACCTTTCCGCGCGCGCCGGCGGCGAGACGCTCGAAGGTCGATGAAAGAGCTGCGAGATCGGGCCTTTGGGCACTGGCGGGAGACGCGATCGACAGGACAAGGGCAACGGCGGCGAAAAGGATGGGCATCGTCAGGCGACAGGGCGCTGCAACGGATGTGCCTTCAGGCTGACGCCGATCGCGAGGCCATGGATAAAAGTCTCCCTGGAGGAAGCAAAATCGCGTTTTCATAGGGAGGGGCCGCGGCGGCGGCAGCGGTAGATGTCATTGTCCACAAAAGAGTTGTACCATGCATGAGAGTTTCCGTGTCAGTGGCGTTGCGTTTGCTTACCTTATGAGTTCGGTAGCATATTAATGAAAATACGTCCGGTCGTTCTCTGCTCACTCGCCGCCGCCGTCCTCACCGTCGTGACATCAGGCACCGCTTCCGCAGGCGTTTGCGATTTGTCGACGAATGGCGCCAGCTGCGGCCCTTCGTTGTTCACCAATTTCGCGATTTTCGGGGAGATCTCGCCGCAGCCGACGGGCACGGGATACGTCGATCCGTTCCTGCGTCTCCAGGCGAATGGCCACGAAGAGGGATACAACACGAGCGCGCGGCCCTTCCAGCAACACATGGACCAGAAAGACCCGGATCAACCACACGCACGACCTGCAGTTGTCGGCGGTGCCCATCAAGACGATTGACGGGGTTCAATACCGGCAATTTTTCCTCGACATCAACGAGTCTTCGAACCACCCGTATTTGTCGTTGGACGAGCTTCGCATCTACCTGTCGCCAACGGGCAACTTGAGTTCATACGATGCCAGCAACCAGAAGCTCAACGGCCTGACCGCGATTTACGACCTCGACGCGGGCGGCGACAACTATGTCAAGCTGAACTACAGCTTGAACTCAGGGAGCGGCGAAGGGGACATGGTCGCCTATATCCCCAACAGCCTCTTCACCGGCCCGAGCACCCAGTATCTGTACCTCTTCTCGCGTTTCGGTGATACTTACCAGAGTGAAGCTGAAGCTGGTTTTGAGGAATGGTGGGTAGGGCCGGCTGGCGGCGGCACGCCGACACAACAGGCAGCGGTACCCGAACCGGCAACGCTGCTGCTTCTGGGCACCGGTCTCGCCATGGCTGCTCGGAGGCGCCGGAAGCACGCCCGTTGATAGTGGGATGGCCGGCATCGCTGGCTCGTCCCGGTTCCCTTTTCCTCATCGCAGCGCTGACCGCTTCGCTCGCGGGATGTTCGACCGATCCTGAATCGCGGAAGCGCGCCTACTTCGAAAGCGCCGAGCGTTATGTCGCGGCCAAGCAGTACGACGAAGCCATCGTCGAGTACCGCAACGCCCTGCAGCAGGACCCCCAGTTCGCGGAGGCGCGTTTCAAGCTCGCCGAAGCGTACGTCGCCAAAAACGATTATCGAAACGCCTATCCCGAATACATCAGAGCCGCCGATCTGATGCCGGACGACCTGCGCGTACAGACCCGGGCAGGGACCATGCTTCTCCTCGGCCGGCGCTTCGATGAAGCGCGCGCCCGTGCACGGCAGATCCTGCAGAAGGATCCGTCCAACCTCAACGGGCTGATTCTTCTCGGCAATGCCCTCGCAGGTCTCGGCGACCTGTCCAACGCCGTGCAGATTGCGGAACGCGCGGTGGCGGCCGATCCCAAGCGTGACGGCACGCGCGTCAATCTCGGCGCGCTGCAGCTGGCAAGCGGGAATCAGCAGGAAGCCGAGGAGGCATTCACCACTGCCGTTCGCCTGAATCCGCGTTCGGCGAGCGCGCACTTGGCGCTGGCGAACTTCTACCAGGCCGTCGGCAAGGTCGACCTCGCTGAAGAGTCGCTGCAACGCGCGTTGGCGCTGGCGCCTCAGGACATCCGTACGAACCGGGCGCTGGCTGCGTTCTACATCGGGTCAGGCAAGCCGGCGCAGGCCGAACGTTATCTCCGCGGCATCGCCGAACGAAGCAACGAGCCCAGTTCCTGGAGCGACCTCGCCGACTATTACGCGCAGCAGGGACGAGACAAGGACGCGGTCGCCATTCTCGACAAACTGGCGGCCGACCCCAAACAGTTCGCGAGCGCCCGCCGGCGCGCCGCCGTCATCGCACACACCGCCGGGCGCAAGTCCGAAGCGCACGAGATTCTGTCGGACCTGGTGAAGCGAAGCCCAGGCGACGCCGAGACGCAGACGATTCGTGCCAATCTGCTTTTCGCGGACAGTCGAAGCGATGAAGCGCTCGACGCCGCGAGGGGCGCAGCGCGTTTGAATGCACGCTCGGCAGCGGCGCATCTGATTCTCGGCCGCATCCTGATTTCCCGAGGCGAGTTCGAGCCCGGCCGGCGCGCCTTGGCCGAGGCGGTGAACCTCGACCCGCGTGTCCTCGAGGCCAGGCTGGCGCTGGGCAGCCTGCATCTGTCGGCGGGCGAGGTAGAGCCCGCCATAGAGGTGGTGACGGCGGCTGTCGATTCGCATCCCGACAGCATCGAGCCGAGATTGCTGCTCGCCCGTGCGCTGCTCGTGCGGCCCGAAGATCGTCCGAAAGCGCTTGCCCAGGCTGAGTCCACCGTGAAGGCGTTTCCCCGCTCGGCAGCCGCGCGTTATTCGCTCGGCACGTATCACCTTACGGCGGGGGACAGAGCGTCCGCTCGACGGGAGTTCGAGCAGGCACTGGAGCTCGATCCAGAGTTCGTCGATGCGCTGGCGGATCTGGTCTCGATGGAAGTCGCCAGCGGCCGCACCGACGCGGCCCGCAGCCTCATCAGGCAGCAGCTCACCAGGCGCCCTGACGATCCGCGTGTACTTCTGCTGAGCGCGAAGCTCGCGTTGACATCGCGTCAGGTCGCGGATGCGGAGCGGACGCTGAAGACGGTGGTGAAGTCTCCCGGGGCGCCCGCCGAGGCCTTCACGCTGCTCGGCCGGCTGCTCATCGCGCAAGGGCGCCTCGCGGACGCGACGAAAGAATTCGCGGCCCTTCTCGAGAAGGACTCGCAATCGGTTGCCGCCCACGTGATGCTCGGCTTGCTGCTGCACGCGCAGCGCGATGCTCGCGGCGCCATCGAGCATTACGAAAAGGCTGTCGCGCTGGACCCGCGCGTCGCGGCTCCGGCCGCCAACAATCTTGCGTGGCTCTACGCTGAGAACGGCGAAAATCTGGATCGCGCGCTTCAACTGGCGCAGAGCGCCCGCATGCATCTCCCGACCGACGCGGAGCCCCTCGACACCCTCGGCTGGGTATATCTAAAAAGGGGGATGACATCAACGGCTGAAACATTCATTCGCCAGGCGGTTGACCTGGATCCGAACAACGCCCTCTATCAATATCATCTCGGCATCATCTACTCACAGAAGGGTGATGATGCCAACGCCCGCAAGTCTCTCGAACGCGCCCTCGCGTTGAAGCCCAGTACGCAGATCGCGCAGGATGCGAAGCGCATCCTCGGCACGCTCGTGTACTGACGGCCTACCGCGTCACTCTGCCGACCGGTTTGATTGCCGACGTCACGTTTTTCTTCGCATGTCACATGGACTAGTATCGGAATCGTCGGAGGTGTGCATGGCACTTCGGTTCTGGTTCCTTTCCGTTATCCTTTCGTGCTCTTCCCTCATCGTTTCGGATGTGTCAGCGGCAACTGTGCCGCAGGGGTTTGTCGACACTCAGATTGCCAGCGGGTTGAGCGCTCCGACGGCGATGGCGTTTGCGCCAGACGGCCGTTTGTTCGTTTGCGAACAGGGCGGGGCGCTTCGCGTCATCAAGAACGGCAGCCTTCTGGCGACGCCGTTTGTCACGCTTCCGGTCAACTCATTTGGCGAGCGGGGGCTGCTCGGCGTCGCCTTCGATCCGAACTTCGCCATCAATCGATACGTTTACGTGTATTACACCGCGACAAATCCGACTCACAACCGCGTCAGCCGCTTTACAGCCGCCGGCGATGTGGCCGAGCCGGGGAGCGAGACGATTCTGCTCGACCTGGAGCCGCTGACCGCCACGAATCACAACGGCGGCGCCATCCATTTCGGCAAAGACGGGAAGTTGTACGTGGGCGTCGGCGAAAACGCTGTCGGCTCGAACGCGCAGACGCTCAACAACCGTCTCGGCAAGATGTTGCGCATCAACGCCGATGGATCGATTCCCGACGACAACCCGTTTTATGACGTTGCCTCCGGCGACAACCGCTCGATCTGGGCGCTGGGCCTCCGCAATCCCTTCACGTTTGCGGTGAATCCGCTGTCGGGTGTGCTGTTCATCAACGACGTCGGGGAGAACACGTGGGAGGAGATCAATCTCGGAATTGCCGGGGCGAATTACGGCTGGCCCTCGACGGAAGGCCCGACGTCGAATCCGCAGTTTCGAAGTCCGCTCTATGCCTACACACATGCGAGCGGCGGTTGTGCTATTTCCGGGGGTGCCTTCCACAATCTGCTCACCCCGCAGTTCCCGTTCCAATATTGGGGCGCGTACTTTTTCGCGGACTTGTGCGGAGGATGGATCCGGTACAGACGATCAGACGGCACCGTGGCGAATTTTGCATCGGGAATTTCCCAGCCTGTCGATCTCCAGGTTGCGAGCGATGGCGCACTCTATTACCTCGCACGCGGAAACGGCGGCATCGTTGGACGGATCTCATACCCATCGACGGCGCCGGCCGTGGACTTCACGGCCAACGGGAGCGACGGTCCGGTCGTCGTGGCGCCATCCGGCGCCGCTGCAGCTGGCTCTGCGCGTTCAACGCGGGACCTTCAGGGCCGCTGACCACGGCCGAGATGTACATCGCCGTCGTCGACGCCGTTCGGCCTGCTTCTGGCTCGACCCGGTTCAGGGCTTCACGCCCGCGTCTGAGCCGTTTCTACGCCGGCGAGCTGGGAGATTTCACGTTGTCGCCGTGGATCACTATCCCGATACGGGAAATTTTCCGGCGGGCATCTACTGGTGGATTGTGTCCTGGTTGACGACGAGATTGATGGGGTGCCGACCGGCGATTTCTCGGACTTCGTCGTCACGGTGTTTCAGCCTCAATGACAGAGCCTGTGTAACAGGAGAACGAGAGAACGAAAGATCAACTTCTTCGGGTAAGCTTTGCAGCCGGAGGGTGTATGCCGGTGGGTCTTCGGTTGATGCCGATCGTGGCGATGGTCCTGATTTCGGCGAGCCATGCCGCTGCCCAGGAGCAGGGTAGTCAGCCAGCGGCCGCGAAGCCGGACCCGGTGTTCGAGCGCCACTCGGCTCCTATTGATCTCTTCAAGTCTGGCCTCGGCACGTTCACACGGCCCATCTCGACATCCAATAAGGAAGCGCAGGCGTTTTCCGATCAGGGCTTCCAGATGATGTACGCCTTCGCGAAACCTGAAGCGGTCCGGTCGTTCCGCGAAGCGTGGAAGCGCGATCCGGACTGCGCCATCTGTTATTGGGGTGAGGCGTGGGCGTGGGGCTCCTACCTCAACGCGCCGATGACGGCCAACGAGGCGCCGTACGCCTACGCCGCGATCCAGAAGGCGATTGCGTTGAAGACCCGCGCCAGCGCCAAGGAGCGCGCGCTCATCGAAGCCATGGCTGTCCGTTACGTCGAGAAATTCGATCCGGAGAAGCGCGTCGATCAGGACAAAACCTACGCCGAGGCGATGGGCAAAGTGGCTGCCTCCTATCCCGATGACCTCGACATCGCCACGCTGCATGCCGATGCGCTCTTCCTGCTCGAGCCGCGCCGCGGAACGCGCGACATCAAGAGCGAGAGCGTTCAGCGCCTGCATCGTGTCCTCGAGCGCATCCTCGCCAAAGACGTGCATCATCCGGGTGCTTGTCACCTGTACGTGCACGCGACTGAATCGACGGTCGTTCCCGAGCGCGCAACGGCGTGTGCCGAGTTTCTCGGCAAATCGATTCCAGGCGCGAGCCACATCAACCACATGCCGTCGCACACGTGGAACGAGGTTGGCCGGTGGGGCGACTCCGTCCGCGCGAATCTCGAGGCATGGCACTCCGACCTGAAAGCGGCAATCGGCGAAGGCTTCGCGATCTACCCTTCCCACAACCTGCACATGCTGCTGTACGCAGCGTCGATGGACGGCCAGGGCGCCATCGCCATGCAGGCGGGCAAAGACTACGCAAAGCTGACCGGCGAGACGTTTTACCAGGTGCTCACCATGGTGCGGTTCGGTCGCTTCGACGAAGTGCTCGAAGTGAAAAATCGTCCCAAGGACGACATCCTGGGCGGCTTCTGGGACTTCGCCCAGGGGTACGCGCTTCTGAAGACGGGCAACGCCGACTTTGCGCGCGTGTATCTCGACCGCATCAGGAAAGCGGCAGACACGTCGAAGGCCGTGTTCCGGTTCCACACGGCGAAACATCTGCTGGACGTCGTCGCCGGAATCCTCGAAGGGGAAATGCAATGGACGGCGGGCGATCTCGCGTCGGCAATTACGACCTTCGAAAAGGCGGTCGCGGTCGAAGACGAGCTGGGCTATGACGAGCCTGAACCGCTGCCGTTTGCGGCGCGTCACTGGCTCGGAGCCGCGCTCCTGGAAGCAAAACGTTTTGCCGATGCGGAAAAGGTCTATCGGGACGAGCTGCTCGATCATCCACACAACGGATGGTCGCTGCTCGGGCTGCAGAAGGCCCTGGCAGGCCAGGGCCGGACGTCCACCGAGGTCAACGACGACCTCGCCAGGAGCTGGTCGCGCGCCGACACCTGGATCCGCTCATCACGTTTTTGAAATCGCCACGGCGACCGGCGGCCTGCCGGCTACCGGCCAATGGCTAGCGGCTAGGTTTGTGCTATCACATTCGAGGGCGGTGTTAGCTGGACTCCTTTGCTACCCGCCGTTCGCGCGCGGGGCGAAGGTGCGGCTCGTCCCAGGTGTGGCGGCACGACAGGCATCGGAAACACCGGGGCGGTGTGGTGACGAGCACGCTAATCATCACGCCGCCGCATTGCGGGCACCTCATACCGTCGTAGTCGGGCGGAACGTTGTTGCTCATGCCCACCTGTAGAGCAACCGCAGTACCGATCCGCGCCGCGGGCTTTTGCTGCCAAAAACGTTGGTCTGACCCCGCGCGGTGACAAAAATGTCATCATTCAGATCGTCACCAAAAAACGCCGTCTAAACCACGAACGCATCGCGACCACGACAGACCAACCACGAAGAGAAGAAGGCAAGAACACGATGACGCGATGAACGCGATGACACAATAGCCGTGCCCTCACCATGCGGTAGGCGGATCCATCTGCAAGGCAGCCGTGTTTGTGCAGCGGTCGTTGTCCGTAGCGCAGAGTCGGAAGAACTCACGGAAACGCAGCCGAAGCAACGATGTGCGCAAGCAGAGCGCCGAGTATGAGACGAGGCGCAGTAGGTTGGGGCAGCTTAGCGCGAAGGGTGGGCTCCGGCTGCCGGCTGACGGAGGTCCGACGACCGCGTTCGAGGTGCCTCGAAGGCCTGAAGGGACCTGTATGCTAAGGGCGATGGAGACAAGTCGAGCCTTCGTTCTCGAGGAAGCGTTGTCGATTCTTTCGCGAACGCCCGCTACGGTCGACGCGTTACTGCGTGAGCTGCCGGACGGATGGATCGCCGCGCGCGAAGGGGAGAACACGTGGAGTCCACTTGAGGTCGTCGCGCACCTGATTCATGCCGAGCGCACGAACTGGATGCCGAGAGCGAAGTTCATCCTCGAGCACGCCGAGTCGCGGCCGTTCGAGGAGTTCAAGCGATTTGCGCATCTCGAGACGGCGAAGGGGCGGACGCTCGCCGACCTGCTCGACGAGTTTGCGTCGGTACGCCGTCAGACGCTGGACGAGCTCGCGGCGCTGGGCCTCACCGATGTGGAGCTCGCGCGCCGTGGAGTGCATCCAGCGCTCGGCTCGGTCACGCTTCGCCAGCTGCTGGCATCGTGGGTGGTGCACGATCTCGATCACCTCGTCCAGATTTCGCGCGTGCTCGCCCGGCAGTACTCGGATGAAGTGGGTCCGTGGCGGGAGTACCCTGAGGATCGTTCGCGACGTACCCGGTAAGTAATTGCTCACGGCAGGACTGAAGTCTTAGCTCCAACCTACGGCCTGCGGCAACCGGCTATCGGCTAGTGGCTACTGGCTAGGTGACATATCGATAATCGATTATAGTCGTCCCACAACCTTTCTGTTCTGCGCGCGCGGGTGCGCGTTGTGGAGGCATGCATGTCTCGTCGACTCATTGGCCTGGTAGCGACACTCGGCGCGCTCTCAATCGTGCCTCTCTCCGGCACGCGAGAGACGTTCGTCCCCGACTGGACATTCAAGGGAAGCACGCTGGCCGGGTGGCAGGTGCTCGGTGCCGCCGACTGGAAAGCCATCGACGGCGAGCTGGTGGGCACGCCGAAATCGGCCGACGGCGGCTGGCTGGTACTCGACAAATCGTTTCAGGACATCCAGTTCGGTGCCGACTTCAAGTGCACCGGCGGGTGCCGCACCGGCGTGTTGCTGCGTGCCGAGAAGACCTCGAGCGGGATGAAGGGCATCTTCCTTTCGCTTGATGAGGGAGAGGTTGGCGGCTATGGCGTCACGCTCGACGCCAACGGCAAGATATTGACGCGTGAGCGACTGCGTCCCGGCGGCGGGCTGATGCGAGTAGCGCCGTCGGCGGCCGAAGCCGCGGCGGCAGCCGCCGCGCGCGGCGGCGGTGCGGGCCGCGGGGGCCCTGGCGGCGCCGGTGGCCGCGGACGCGGTGCGGCACCAGCGACCCTGCCCAATCTGATGCAGCCGACTGGGCTCAAGCCAAACGATTGGAACGAGGTCGATTTCGTCATCGACGCAAACATCATGCGGCCATGGGTCAACACCTCCGCCAGCGGCGGTGGCGCGGCCGACGACGAACTGGGCAAGTTCGGTCCAATCGCGATCTATGTGGGCGGGTCAGGTGAGGTGCGCTTCCGCGACGTGTCGTATCGCGATTTGAGCCTCAAGCGCCGGGTCAACGAACAGCTGTCGTCCAACTATCAGATGTTGCGGCTCACGCCCTTCTACTATTCGTTTGCCTCGGGCGCTGCGGACTTCGACCGGGACGGCAACATGGACATCGTCTCGGGCCCCTTCATTTTCCTGGGACCGGACTTCACGAAGGTGCGGGAGTTCTACATGGCTCTCAGCACGAACCCCTCGACGAACTTCTCGTCGAACTGGCTCGAGTTCGCCGGCGACTTTACCGGCGACGGCTGGCCCGACGTGCTTCTGGCGTCGACCTCCGGAACCCGCTTGTATGTGAATCCGAAAGGCGAGCCGAGGCGCTGGGATTCGCACGCGCGCGTCGTGCCGCCGGCACCCAACGTCTCGGAAGTCTCGACGATGAAAGACATCGATGCCGACGGCACGCCCGATCTCGTGTATGCGAGCGCGGGCGCGGTGCGATGGGCGAAGCCCGATCCGGCCAACCCGACCGGGCCCTGGCTCTCGACGCAGGTTGGCGAGCCCGGCACCTATGCCGCGCACGGGATCGGCGCCGGCGACATCAACGGCGATGGCCGCGTCGACATTCTGAATGTGTATGGATGGTGGGAGCAGCCCGCGAAGGCCACGGACTGAGATGTGGACGTACCATCCACAGGCCTTCGGCCGCCAGAACGGCCGCGGCGCCCCCGGCGGCGCCGAGATGTGCGTGTACGACATCAACGGCGACAAGCTCAACGACGTCGTCACATCGCTGCAGGCGCATGTCTTCGGGCTCGCATGGTTCGAGCAGAAGCGCGACGCCGCCGGGAAGATCTCGTTCGTGCAGCACATGATCTCGGACAACTTCGCGACGAAAAACGCCGGCGGCGTCGTCTTTTCGCAGCCGCATGGCTCGGCCTGCGCCGACATGAACGGCGACGGCACGACCGACTTCGTCATCGGCAAACGGTTTTTCTCGCACAACGAGAGCTATGCCGATCCCGATCCGTATGGAGCGCCGGTGCTGTACGTCTACCGCACGGTTCGCAACAAGCAGGCGCCCGGTGGAGCCGAATTCGTACCCGAACTGGTGCACAACCAGTCTGGAGCGGGCTCGCAGGTGCTCGCCGTGGATCTCAACAAGGACGGCGTGACGGATCTGGTGACGTCGGGAGAGCTGGGTGCGTTTGCGTTTCTCGGCAAGGCGCGGGCGAAGAAGTAGGGGAGGATGGGTCGATGGGAACGAAGATGATGAATCGGAGAACTTTCAGTCAGCTCCTCGCCATGTCGCTGGCGGCGACCGCGGCGCCCGTGCCGGTGGCGTGGGCGCAGGCGAAGAAGCGAAATGTCGTGATCGGGCACACCGGCATCACGTGGCCGGGCCGCCCTGGCACTCCAGGCGGTGCGCGACGTGGTGGCGGGCCGCCGCCTCCTCCCGATCCTGGGCTCAACGAGACCATCTTCAAAGATGTCTCCGAACTCGGGTTTGCGGGTGTCGAATTGTTCGACTGGCAGATCAACGGTCTCGAAAGCCAGGGCTTGTTGAGCGGATTCGTGGAGAAGTACAAGCTGCCGCTGATTGCCAGCTACACGAGTGTCAACCTGACCGATCCCGCGCAGCGTACCAGCACGATCGAGGCCGCCGTCGGCGTTGCCAAGATCATGAAGAAGTACGGCGGTAAGACGATCGTCATCGGACCTTCGGGCCGTGTCGGCGGCGAGAGCTACAACTACAACGAACACAAGCAGAACATCGTCACGACACTGAACGAGCTCGGCAAGGCGATCACGGACGTCGGTCTTATTGCGGCTTTGCATCAGCACACCGGCACCGCTGTCGAGACGCGCGATGAAACGTACGCGACGATGGAGGCGGTGGACACGCGGGTCGTGAAGTTCGGCCCTGACATCGGCCAGCTCCAGAAGGGCGGCGTCGATCCGGTCGAAGTCGTCAAGACGTTCCTGCCGGTCGTGCAGCACATGCACTTCAAGGATTGGGTTGGCGGGCCGTCCATGGCCGGCTACTGCCCGCTAGGACTCGGCAAGGTAGACCTGGTCCGCATTCTCGACCTCATGGAAGGGCGGAAGCTCGAAGGCATGATCATGGTCGAGCTCGACCGCGGCGGGGAGATGCCCTATGCCCCGCGTGAGACCGCACAGATTGCGCATGACTGGCTCGTCAAGAACGGCGTTCCGATGAAAGCCTAGGGTGTGATTCGCTGAAGCTCTCGAACACGGGGCGGAGGGGTGCGTCCAGCAGCGTCAAGATTTTGTCGCTGATATGTTTCGGCACTCCTCCATAGAAAGCCTCGGCTATGCCGCCCGTGATGCACGCCAGTGTGTCGGCATCTCCGCCCAATGAAATGGCATTGCGGATCGCGTCTTCGAAATCGGTCGAGGCGAGAAACGCAATGATCGCCTCCGGCACGGTGCCCTGACACGTCTCGTTGAAACAGTATGTCTCGCGGATGCTGTCGATATCCCGAGTCAGGTCGTAGCCGAACGTCTCGGTCACGTAAGCGGCGATCTCTTTTCTGCCGTGACCAGTGCGTGCAAGGAAGATGGACGCAGCGGTCGCCTGAGCGCCAGCAATGCCGGCGGGATGGTTATGCGTCGGGGCGGCGCTGCGGTGCGCCCCGGCCAGCACCGCTTCCAGCGTGTTGTGCGCATAGGCGACCGGACTGACCCGCATGGCTGAGCCGTTGCCGTAGCTGCCGTAGGGTTCCCGGTTCCCTGTCTGTGCCCACCGACGGAACGTGCTGCCGTAACTGACATCCGGATAGCGTCTGAAATAGTCGTGGAACACGTCGACGTAATCCCGCCGGTTCAGCAGCGCATCGGCCACCGCAATGGTCAGGACCGTATCATCGGTGAAGGTACTGCGCGGGTGGAACAGCTCGAAGTCCCTGGTCTTCGTTTCGATGAACTCGTGAACCGAGCCGATGACATCGCCGGCAATTGCACCGAGCATAGATGGTTGGCTCGGGATTATAGGTGGCGTGGTTCAGGTGCGCATAATAATGGGGCGGATGTCGTTTAGCGCCGTAGCGTGAACACGACCCCTTTGCGATCACGGCCGATCACCGGGGCGACACTGACCGTGGTTCTTGATTTTGCGTAGATTTCCTGCCGCCCTTAATCATAGCATCGATGCCGGTCCCGATTGCCGCACCGATTCCTCCGTGATCAGTCCCCCTACCAAGGCCCCGCCGTAATTAGCACTATCTTCAGGGGTACTCATCAGTGCCGCTCCGGCGAGGCCACCGAGGATGCCGCCGATGGCGAACCCGATGATTGCGCCATTCTTCTTAGAGTCTCGTTTTTCGATGATGGACACCGTCTGGGCGTCGAACGTTCGCAGTTGCTTGTCTCGAAGCTCGATCACGAGCGCCGCGTTGTCGAGCTGCATCAACCTGCCCTGCACCCGCTGGCCACTTGTGTTGGTTACAGTCAGGACATCACCCGGCTTCACGCGCAGTTGGCTCCAATCGCTGGACACTTCCTGCGCATCCACGCGCCCGCCCAGCACCGCAACCATCACCGTCATTGCAAGGAGTCGAGTTGTCATGCTGCCTCCTGTTCATCAGATGCGCCGATGGCCGCGCGATCGGCTCACGGAGGTCTGGAAAGCTAGGTTGGGTTGCCTTGGGTTCCATGTGTCGGGGACTGCCCGCCCGAGAGACTTGCTACGCTACACTAGCAGTTCCCACACAGTGCGCCCGTAGCTCAGTGGATAGAGCACCGGCCTTCTAAGCCGGGGGTCGCAGGTTCGAGACCTGCCGGGCGCACCACATAAGTTGCATCCCGCATCGCACCCGCCATCAGGCTCCCGATCACGAGTTCCCCTTCGAAGCGATCGTCGCGCCCTCCGCCGACGACGATCGGCCCGCTGAACATCTCGCGCAACGTCTGCCGGGTGTCCGTCGGCCGCGCCCGTGAGCCGAGCGTGCCACGCGGCGACCCGGTGCGCACCTTCCGTTCAATCGCCGGGCGGTTGATCCGCGTGAGGTCCACGACGGCCTCGGCGCGGGTGATCGTCGCGAGTCAGCTCTCGCGGCGCGTCTGTCGCGTCTGGAGTTCGGCCAGCAGCGGCGGCAACAGCCCGCCCTGCGCGATGGCCGCCGTCAGGTTGGCGATCTCCCTGTCGAGCGTCTGGAGTTCGCGCCGGTGCCGCGGCGAGATCGCGGGCGCGGGTCGCGGGCGCCAACTGCCGGATCACCTCGTCGACGATCGCCATGATCGCGGTCCGCGGTCATCGCCTCGCGGAGTTCGCCGAGCACGGCGTCGTCGAGCGCGGCGATCGGCAGCTTGACGCCGTTGCCGCAGATCGTCGTGCCGCGCTTGTGATAGGCGATGCACCCGTACTGGCGACGGTCGAGCACGCCGACGCTCCCGCCGCACTCCGCGCAGCGGGCAAAGCCCGAGAGCAGTACTGGCGATTCGAATGTCGCGGCGGCGCGGCGTCCCGGTGCGGCCGGTGAAGGCGCGGCCGCCGGTTGGCGCGTTCGAGGGCGGTGCGAATACTCGTCGATGCGCCGTGCGCCGTCGTCCACAGGTCAGCCGGCACGATGCGCAGTTCGGGCCGATCGACGCGCACCCACTCGCTCGGGCGGGGCGCCCACGTCGTCGCGCCATCGGCGCCCCGCCGTCGCGACCGGTCGTAGCTACATTCGCCGCGATACGGGCGGTGAATGATATTCGCGCATGCTCGACGGGCTCCAGCCTCGGGGGCGCTTCGGTCGGGCGCCGCGTGAGCGCCCGCTCCGCGTTCAGTTGCTTCGCGATAGACGTGTAGCCGATGCCGGCCGCGCAGAGGCGAAGTATCGGCCGGATGACGGCGGCCTGCGGTTCGTTGATCCGCCGCTCGACGTGGCCGTCGACGCGCACGTTGTCGTAGCCGAAGACCGTGCCGCCGGTCACGTGCCCTGGGGCTGCGTAGGGCGCGCAACAAATCGGACCCCCCGGGTTACTACTCACGGGTCGCCAATCCCGTATGTCGTCGGGTTCTGCAGTTCTCACCTTTTGCGACATGAAGAGCATTTGACTGTCGAACCCTGTGCTATAGTGCCGCCGCTCTTTCGCGTCTCCTCACCTACAACTGAATCTCAGGAGGTAGCTCGTGGCTAAGAAACTTTTTGTCGTCATAGCGGTCATCATAAACGTGAGTTTGTTTTTGTCTGCGCAGTCGCAACCGTCGATACAGGGCGTTTGGCGAATGATCGAAGTCACGCACACCAATCCCAATTATCCTCCCGGCGTGTTGGGAAAAGGAACCCACACGAATCTCCAACCGGGTCTCCTGATTTTTACCCGCAAGCATTACAGTCAGATGCTCGACGCCGGTTCAAAACCCCGACCCGCAACTGGTTTCAAAGTTGCTGATAAACCGACTGCGGAAGAGATGCAAGCACAATGGGAACCTTTTGTGGCAAGCGCAGGGACCTATGAAGTCACAGGAAGCACGCTGACGACGAACGGAATAGTCGCTAAGAACCCTGCGAACCAAGGAAAGCTTGTCACGCGATACAGCTTTAGGCTGGAGGGAGATAACCTCTGGACAACGCAGGTCGAAAATGCCGCCGGAAAAATCGCATACCCGAACACGATCAAGTATGTGCGGGTTGAGTAGTTGAGGCGCTTGCCTTGCCCGTTGACCGCCCACTTCTGGTCTCGCGTCGAGATGTCGCGGCACGTCGCGAGGTGCACGAGCTTGCGATGCAGGTCACACAACGACCGCTCAGTCGACTGTCGGCCGATCACCAGGCTGCGCAATCGGGCCGGGTCACGCATCGGCGGTGCTCGTCGGATTTCGTGGGGCCGTCGCTGGACTTTCGACAACAGGCTGTGCGCCTTCGAGCGGCTGGACTTCAGTCCTTGAGCACGACAGGCGCTCCGGAACAGGTCCACGAGATCATGCATGCGTGCTGGCGGTCTTCCCGTGCCGTCGATCAGGGAGTGCGCGATTTCCTGACCGGCGCTCGACGTCCGGCGCATTTGTCGTGTTGTCGTTCAACGCGTTTTGATGTGCCGAAGGCACTGCTTTTTCTGAACGTGCCAAATACACTACAATTTCTTCGTGCTCTTTCTCTTTCAGATCAGATCTCTTCAGATCAGATCCAGATCTATGGCTATGATTCGCCATTGCCACCCCATCGCCACCCTTTGGCGGCGCTATAGAGCTCGTAGGGCTGACCATCGTAGCCGGGCAACCGCTAATCCTCGCTGCCTCTGTTCTTTAATGTAGGCGTCCCGCCGTCGCGATTCGCTTAAGCTTCAAGCTATCAAATGGCCATCGCGTTTGCGGACAACGAAGACCTTCCCAATTACTTCCACGCGGCTTTCCACGCGAGAATCCTTCACCGAAATCGGTCGCACACTTTCCGACGGCGACGGCGAGCCTTTGTCCCACTTTCGCAGATCATCTCGAGGTACATGGCGCGGACGGCGAAGGAATGGCTGTGACCCCACGCGAGCCGCGCCAGTCGCGCGGATAAAACAGATAGCATGGTATCGCTCGCTGGCCATCAGATCGCGACCCCCTTCGCGGCGTGCCCACGACCGTGCTGACGGCCGAGGTCGCTCATATGCTCATACCGCGTTCCCCCAGACGTCCCTTCTGATTCCGCTGGCGGGCGAAGACCTCGACACGGCGCAGACCGGGAAACTTCCGGGCATTGTGGAAGTAACGCCTCGGCCGGTTTGCGGATGTGCGTGCCACGTCTGCTCTGATGACGTTGTCGACGGGTTCGATCGGTGACATGGTCGTCTCGATGACCTATGAGCAGGTCTTCGAGTTCTGACTGCGCCCACCAGCCGAGTCCCGGCGCCCGGTCTTTCCAAGTGCTCTCAGGCGGACTCGGCGTCTTCGATCAGTTCGAAAAAGGTTGGAAGGAAAACGGTGACACCGGTCACTAGTTCACGCAGTGAGCGCCGCTCGCATCGGCTATGATGAAATGCCGAGGAGGAGCACATGAGTCGCTGGTTAGCCGCGTCCTGTCTGGTTCTGTGTTTTGCTCTTCCAGCGTACGCGCAGTCCCCTGAAGAAGAGGTAACGAAGGCGAACGATGCCACTCTAGCTACAGCTCAAAAGCGTGACGTAGCCGCTTATAGCAAACTCCTCGGTGACGACCTGCGGTGGATCGAGGGGGATGGCAACAACCCGGCCGGAAGGTCGATTGTTACGAAAGCGCAGCGGATAACGAGTTTAAAACACCCGATTCTCAGGAAGCGCTCAATCGCAGTTTGAAACGCACCCACTCTGAGACTCAGGTGAAGGTCTATGGCAACATCGCTGTGCTGATTTGCCGCTCGGACTATGGACCCGAAGGAAAACGCATGGCTGAGCGAGTCCATCGGGTGTTCGCAAACCGGAACGGGGCGTGGGTGCTCGTCAGCCATAGCATGACTCAAATCGCGAGCACCGAGACGCGGTGACTAGAGCCTTCCGCACGACGAATCGCCTTCTCAAAACGGCCGCCCTCGGGATTGTTCAGAAAGACAGCAGCCTCCGTACCGGCTATGATGGTTCCTGTAGTCGCCCGTTCAGGCCGAATTCCCGAGAATTTCAGGGACCAGTCTTTCGCGGAGTCTCACTCGTGACTGCAACTCTCAAGAACTTCTTCTAATCTGGGTAGTAACGATTGGGGCGGTTTTATTCTTCGTAGCGGCTTGTCTCCAAATCTCGACGTCTTCCCAATCCCGCCATTGGCCTACTGAATGGGCTGAACGGGCCGTTCATTGTTGGGGAAGGCTTCGATCCCTTGCGTGCGCAGAAAAATGTCCGGTCCCTGTTGGGTACCGCATTCGACCGACGTGACCGATGAGTGGGACGGGTAGGAACGGCCGGGCGACGTCGTCCCGCAGTTCCCATCTGGAACCGCGTGACCGACCCGACCGCGATTACGCGGCTTTCCCTGAGAATTTCAGGGACCAACCATAAAAGGAGCCCCTCGATGCATGAAAGCAAGGACAACCTGCCACTTCTTCTCGATGCACCCGGTGCGACGCTCCGCTCGGTTCGTTGCGGTGAGATGACGGTCAACTATGCAAAGTGCGCCGCAGGCACAGATTTTACGCCGGTCCTTAAGGGTCTCAAGGACGACATGTGCCAGTGCCCTCATTGGGGCATGTTCTCAAGGGTGCGCTCCACCTGCGGTACACCGATGGCCGTGAGGAGACTGTTGGGGCTGGCGAGGTGTGGTACGCGGCACCAGGTCACGGCGTGGTGTGACGAAGATACGGACTGCTCGCCTACCCCGTCTCCCGCTTTCTCTTTAAGACGTCACAACGCACCAGTATCCTTCGGACGCCGTTCGCACAAAGAATGTCGCGCCGACTTGCTGAGGTAACACATGACGCTGTCCACAGAAAAGACCAAGTGGTTTTCATTCGCGTTCGGCGTCGGCGTTCTGTCGTGGGGGTGTGATGCTACCCAAACATACTCGCCCCCGACATCCCCCAGTGTGCAAGTTGCCCCTCCCGTGTTCACGAGTTCGCTTCACACCGCGGGACCTCAGTTCACACTGTCCGGCGTCGTGTTTGAACAGACGGCGACGGGACAGGCTCCTCTCGAAAACGTCCGACTGTACTGTGAAACGTGCGGCGAAATTGGGATTGGGCACACGTTCGCTCAAACAGATCGGAATGGACGCTACAGCTTTTCGGGAGTCTTTAACGGTCCTAATGACCTTCAAGTTCGAGCGACAGAAGGATACGACGCTGCGGATGGGGTAGTCATACCTGCGAATGGGGGAGTCATCGGTCCGACGTGGACTATCAGAAGCGTCCTGGTTAACGGCGACACCCGATTCGATATTCGACTCGTTCGACGCTGATTTCGTCTTCCGCTTCCAACGAAACTACACCGCTCTGACGCGACCCATCACGAGTAACGGGTAAGTAGACCGGCCCCTCCGGGCGCGCCATTTCCTAGAAAATTCGCGAGTTTGATCTCAGCGTCCCTCCAGACATCCTGCTCAGCGCTTCGCGAGAAGCCGGAGGACGTATTGAACGTTCACGTCCATCAGGGCTACAGCCTCGCTCGTGAACCCCTTGCCGGAGAGAGCTGCGACTTCTGTGCGCAGCGCACCCAGGATTTTCCCGGACGCGTCCACTTGACTCCGTGCGATCGCCGTGCGCGCCGCTTGCAGCTTGTCGGTCACGTTGCGCGTCATCGCGTCGTTCGAGATCCACCGCAGCGTGCGTGCCTGCGCCACTTGGCTGGCGAGGTTCGCAAGCAAGGCATCGGGCGTCATTGCCTTTAGAGCTGAAGGCGCCAGCGTGAGGCCTGTCACACTTTGTGATTCAACGTATTGGTCGAACTCCTGCTCGAATCGCTCTGCTTCCAAGGCATCGGGCTGCGGAGGCTCGACTGGCGCGAGTTGAGGATCGATGTAGGGAGCGACGGTGAATCGCCTGAGCGACGGCGGTCCATGACTCGCAAGCGAAAAGCCGGCGAGCCTTTGCTTCGGGGAGATGCGAGCTGCGTCGTTGACCGCGATCCAACGGGCTGTCGCATCCGTGCCCACCGTTGTCCTCCATCCCGGCTGTGGCGCCGACAAGCCGACGGCAATAGCTTCGCCTGTCGTCAGTGTTCTTCCTGGCACGGACAACTCGGCGACGAAATAGCCCGGCCCGTGCGCGACCCCGAAGGCCGATGGCCTGGAAGCGCCCGCCGGCAGCGAAATGTCGATGGTCATTCTCCAGATGGCAGCAGTACTCGCGGCGCCATTTTCAAGAGCGTACCGGTAGATGAAGACGTCGCGGGAGTCGATCTCTACCGAAGCCTGAAGGCGTGGAGCCGACAACGACGGAGATTGGGCCCGCCCGAGGCCCGGGCCGGTCGGCAGGGTGACGGCCATCAACATGATCGCGATTGTCGCGAGTCGCCTCATTCCTGTCTCCTCATCGCCGTTACGTGGTTCCGCCGTATTGTTCTCGCAGTCCCGACCCTCACCCTAAGCTATCCCAATTCTGTGAGTTGTCGGAGAGTAAGTAGCTCAGTGGACGGATCCCTGAGCTTCTAAGCCGGGGTGTCGCAGGTTCGCCGCGCCACGTTCACCAGGCGCCCTGGGCTACGTCGGCCTCGAGTTCCGCTTGGAGCACAACGGCCAGGTCTTTCGCACCGAAGTGCATAAAGAGCGCGGCGCGTTCTATCGGCGAGTTGAGGAGTAGCGCGCGCTGTTGGAAGCGGGAGGCTGGACGCTCACGGAGTAGCGGCGCGGCGGATCGCTGCGGTGCCTGCCGCCCGCCCCATACCGCACAGCATGCTTTGGCTTGGCAACCCTCTCTTGGACTGCCTAGGCTTGCCGCTCGTCCATCAACTCTATTCCTTCACCCACAACCTAAGGAGTGCCGATGTTACGTTGGCTCTTGGTCGCCGCGGATGAGGTTCGCGATGGCTGTTGAATCCCTGAAGACGACGGCACGTCCCTTGCGAATACCCGATCGCCGACACCGGGCGTTCTTTCCCGCGATGTCGTTGCTTTTGGCGGTCATGGTCCTCATCGGATTTGCGCCGACGTACTATCTGCGTCCATCAGCACTGCCCGCGATTCCGTTCTACCTCCACCTTCATGGAGCGGCGTTGACGCTGTGGTTTTCGTTGCTGATTGCACAGACTCTCCTGATCTCAGCCGGACGGCGAGCCTTACATCGTCGGCTCGGCGTCAGCGGTGCCGCTCTGGGAGGAGTGATCGTGACGCTCACGCCGTTTGTCGTGATCTGGTCTGTCCCGCATGGCATGAACATTCAGCCGATCGAGTTGACGACGTTGATATTCTTTGGCGACATGATCGCACTCGTGGCGTTTGCCACCCTGCTGACGCTGGCAGTGCGAATGCGGCGTCAGCCTGAAGCGCACAGCCGACTGATGTGGCTGGCGTCTATTCCGATCGTCGCCCCGGCGCTTGGGCGAGCCTCGATTAACCTGACTGGGGCGCCGATACCCGGCCTGATCGTACAAATGGTCTTACCATTGCTGCTGATCGGCCATGATTGGGCGATGATGCGACGCGTTCATCCGGCGACGCGATGGGGCGCAGCCATCGTGCTGGGAACAATGATCTTCAGCATTGCCTTCGCCAGTACCGAAACGGCGCAAAGCATCGTCAGGTCGCTTGGGTAAGGAGCAAAACTACGATTCGTCCTTCCATTTCGGCGAGCAGCGCGTCGAACTCGTCGAGGTCGAGCCTGCGGAACCAGATGTTGTCGGACGCCACTCGGTCAGGCGTTCGACTGTTCTTGGGGTCTCAGACACAGGGCCTTTAAACCGAGGGCCACAGGTTCGACAGCTTCACGGAACCACGCGAAAAATCGCCTCTGTCCCGTCCTGGGCGTTGGTCCACATTCCCTCGAGCGACAATTCCTTGCGTTGCCCGGCGTGTTCCAGGATCCGTGCCGCCTCTTGGTGGTCGTCGAACAGTCCGCCTCTTATGATTACGTAGCCGACCTTCGACTCGCGCAGAAGCGCAATCGAACGATCGTCAGGAAAGCCCTGCATGATCTCGCGCATCCGGTAAAACGACGGCGGGGCGTATCCGCTGTAGCCATTGAGCATCTTCTGGAAGTGCGGCAGGCCTTGATACATGTAGCGCCAATCGAGGGAGCCGAATGAGCCTCTGCTCGACACCACTGGTAACTCGACGATGACCGAAGGAGGCTGTTGCACCAGATATGCATCGACCTTCGTGGGTAACGGCACGATCGTCAGCGTTGGCGCCGAGGCGAATTCGATCGCCAAAAGGATAACGATCGCGGCGGTCATAACCACCCTTCGAGTCGCCGATGCGATCGTGCTGACCAGAGCGGTCATTCCGTGTGCGCTCAACACCGCGAGACAAAGGATGGCGAGAATCTCGAAACGAGCCGGCGACCGCAGGGCACGAAAGAGTGGCAGCTCGTCGAACAGCCATCCAAACAGTAAGCCATTTGCGCCGGCCGTCATGACCAGGGCAAACGCCAATCCGGCCACATACGGGTAACGCGACCGTTCTCTGCTGCCGAAGATGCCGGCCAGCGCGAGCAGCACGGCCACGAGACCGGGAAACAGATTCATCTCGTCAGCCAGCATCGGGTCGGTGATCGCTGTGCCGCCGTACATTCTGTTCATGTGCGGCGCCGCGAGAAAGTTCGACATTGAAGCACTGTAGCGGCGGATGTCGTCGATACTACGAGTGCCGACGATGTCACGTGCAGCGCTGTAGGCAAACGCGTACGGCAACGTCAACACCACGGTGGTGGCTGTGGCGGCCACTGTTGGTGCGATGTACGCTCGCCAGTGACGCCGATCGCTGACGGCCAACAGAGAGGGAACAAAGACCACACAAAACATCGCGGCAAAAATGCCCGCGTAGATACACGACAGGAGTTGAAAGGCCAGGATGCCGCCGATCAGGACGCCGTCGCGCGTCGTGATGCGGGGCAGCGTTCGATGAAGGGTCCAGAGCAGCAGCGGAATCCAGAACACCAACTGCAATTCCAGGTGCGCGTAGTGCGTGAAGCGATATGGCGCAAAGGCATAAATCACACCGGCGACAAGCGACGCGCCGGCGTTGCCTGTGAGGTGGCGAGCCAGCCAGAACGTGGCGAGACCCGACAGCGTGAACGCCATGAACAGCGCGAGATTGTAGATGGCGACCGGACTCGTTTCGATCCAGAACAATGGCGCAAGGACGATACCCGGCAGGAGCATCGCATCCGAGTAGGCAAGCGTCAGTCGCTCGGGATAGAAAATATTGGCGTCAAAGAGATTCGCCGGTGTCGTGTGGATCGCGTGCGCCACCCAGCCGAGACGCCACATGCTGAAGTACGGATCGGAGTGATACGGCACCGCCGTGGCAAGGTTTCGGACCTGAGGATACGTCAGGAGGCACGTCAGCGCCGCAAACGCGACGGCAACCGCGAGATTCGAGCGAATGGCGCGGACTATTTTCGAATCCGTTTCAAGTAAAGCCGCACGTCGTGTGCGACGTTGACGATACCCACCAGCTCGCAGCCGTGAGGCTCGTGCGGCGCAGGAACGTGCGGGACCGGATGTTTCGGTAACTCAGTGATGCGCCGTGTCATTTTGTCAGCTTAACTCAATTCACGTTAGCCTACTTTGTTCGAGACCTCACCGTGCCAGGTTGAAGGCACATTGCCCACGCCGCAAGATCCATGGACTCCACTAAAGCACTAATCCTGTAGCCAGTAGCCTGCAGCCCGTAGCCAGCGCTGCGCCCCCAAGAACATCACAGGAGACTAGAAGGCTAGGAGATCGCGATTTTTGCATTCTCCGTCAACTCGTTCCGGAACGAGTTACGGCTGGACCTCACGACACGATGTCGCCATGGACCGCGAAGACGCGAATTGGATGACACGATGACGCATGAATCGCCACGGGGCGATGCGGCGCGACCCAGGAAAACCACATCGCAGAAGACTCGAAGATTAGGAGCGGATTCAAAATCTGCTCGCGGGGCCTGTCGCCGTCCGGCTAAAGCCGGACACTACGTACTCACAGATTGCGGAGCGCCGCCGCTCGAGGCGGCGGGTGGATCCGTCTGCAAGGCAGCCGTATCTTGTGCAGCGGTCGTTGACCGGAGCGCGAAGAGCGGTGGGCGACAGCACCGACGCGCTCGAAGCAACCACGACCGTATGCATCTGCCGAGATGAGCGAGGCGGTGGCGGTTGTTGAAATCGTGCGCGAAGGCTGGGCTCCGGCTGCCGGCAGACGGATGCACCGGTCGCCCGGGTGGCGGCGACGAGTGGGCGCCGTCCGGCATCGCCGGACCTCATCTTCTGAGCTCCTGACTGAGGATCGCGGCAACGGGTGATCGATGCACCGGATGCTGATCATGCTCGCGTGTCTGATGGTTGGGTGGATGCTGACGAGCGTCACGGCTGATGAATGGATTGCGTTTGCGATCGCGACGGATGATCGGCAGGGCCGATCACGCCTCCCACTCCGTCATTCGAACTCCTTGAGTAGGTCGCGCGCGTCTTCGCACGTCATCAGGTCGAACGTGCCGACGACCTGACCGTTGTCGTCGCGGAACGGCATCACCAGCTGCGCGGGCCCGAACACGGCCATGGTCGCGTACACCGACGCCCGCCGCGGGTAGAAGTCCATGGCGAACATCGAGTCGTAGATCTGACGCGCCACCGACGGCGACTCGGGTTCGAAGGTCAGGTGATTCGCATTCTCGCGCGCGAGCAGGCGGCTCGCCGCCGTGGCGAGCATCGGCTGAATGGCCCGCAGGAACGCCAAGCGCGCCGGTTCGTCCATCGTCGCGAGCGCGTCGAACCCCACCCCGCGCGTCTCGATGCCCTGCGTTTCCACCGGGCTGACGCTGTGGAAATCTTTGCGGTTGTCGAAGAGGACGTGCAGGAACGCCGCGTCCAGCGTAAACAGGGTGCGGCCCTCGCCAGACGGACTTTTCAGGCCGAACGCGACGTGCGCAATGGCGGTAATCGAGAACTGCACTTCCAGCAGTGACGGTTTGCCGGCGACGCCGCCGATGCACAGCCGAACGTCGGGGAACCACACCTGCAGGTACGGGCGGCGCTCGTCCTCGAGGAACGCGCGCGGGGTGACCAGCACCTGCGGCGTGGCCGCGGCCCAGACGTGCACCTCGCGTTTCTCCTTGATCGCTGCGCAGTCGGGACACGCGTCGATCAGGACGTCGAACGCGGCCGCAGTCTGCTCCTCGTCGTAGTCGACTGCGTACCGCCCGGCCACCCAACGGCTGAACGCGAGCGCGTTGAGCAGGTTCTGCGAGACGGCATAGCCGACGAGCGGCCGGCCTTTGTCGCCGATCAGAGTGGCGATCAACTCGTCCAGCCTCTCGCGGCTGTCCGGATCGACCTGCGTGAGATACGGACAAAGTGATGGGAACGGGAATTCCATCAGCGTCTGTGTCGGCCACGTTCAGCATCGTGTCGGCCACGCCGTTCGCGCCGATGCCGAGGAGCCGGTGACGCGGGCTGTTGAACCGCACCGTCGCGGGCTCCGGCACGAGCGTCGGTGCGCCGCTGCCCGACACCGGCACGTCGACGCGAATCCGACGCGACAGCGGCAGCCGGAAGTGCGGCAGGCGTCGCAGCGCCGTGTCGAGGCCACCGGCGAACAGGTCTTCGAGCGTGTCACGCACTTCGCGATCGAAGTTGGTGATGGCGTTGTTCACGATCCAGTCGAACAACTGATGAATGCCGCTGGGGATCTCAGACTGCACCGCCACCGTGATTTCCCCGTCGAGCGTCGCGGCGTCCGCACCGAACGCGACCTCTTCGGGATCGCCGGCCGCGTTCAACGACAGCGACGTGCGCAGCACTGGATCGGTAACCTGCAGCCGGAGATCGCTCACGTCCCAGACGAGATAAGTGACCGCCGCGATCAACAGCAGGCCGCCGAAGACCGAGGCTATCGCCGCGATCGGCGCCGCTTCCAGCATCGCGAACAGCACGATCAGGCCCAGCGGCCCCAGCCCCATCAACATCGCGATGACGACCCCGACAGCCGCGGCGGTCGCGATGCCGCCCGCGACAAGCGCAATCGGCGCTATCACCCAGAACCACACGCCCGGCCAGCGATCCATGTGCACCGTCGCATCGACGCTGTTCAGTGCCAGCGCCACCGCGACCTGCGGCCGGCCCTGGTCGTCGACGGTGATCGTCAACTCGGGCATCATCGAGAAATCGGGGAACTCGATCGCGATCCGTTCCAACTGCAACCGGACGTGCACCAGCGCGAAATCCTCGTTCGGCCAGATGTGCTCGCCGAAATCGCCCTCGAAGTCGAGTTCGATGGTGGCTAGGCGCTGCGCCAGCACCTGTTCGCGCAGCGCGACCTGCGTGTCCGTCGACAGTTCGTCGAAGCGATCTTCAGGAAGGATGTCCTCGTCGTCGATCACCGCCGTGATGGCGTCGACGATCTCCTGCGGCAGCGTCACCGGATCGTCGCCGCCGAACGGCAGCGGCTCGTCGGCCGCCAGCAGGTCGCGCGCGAGCGACGCCGCGAGTTGATCGAGCAGACCGCCGCCGGCCACCGGATCCTCGTCGGTCGGCGCCTCGCGCAACAGGCAGAACAACCCGGCGCGCAGCGGCTCCCCCTCGGAGAAGACGCGCAACTGTTCGAGCCAGTCGACCGTCACCGTGACGTTGGTGGTGTCGTCGTTGGCGCGCACGCCACCGACGGACGTCAAGCGGTCACCGACCAGGAAGAAGAAGTAGCCGATCGTGTCGAGCAGATCCTGACGGATGTGGGTTGCGCAGGTGGCATGAAACGTCGACGCCAGGCACGACGGCAGTGCCGGTTCGAGCGCCGGCTTCATCGGGGGGCCGACGAACGTCGGCGGCACCCACTGCATCATGGTCCCCTGGCCGAACATCGCCGCGGCCCTGGCTTGCCGCTTCGCGCCGCTCTTCCGCCGCGGACGTGCGGGCCGCAGCTTGCGGCGCGTCAGTATGCGCCAGGGCTGATCGGGTGCGGGCGCCGCCCGCTGCCGCAGATCGCGCACGTTAGCCGGGATGCGGAACGTTTCGGCCGCGATCGGGCCGAGCTCGACGCCGGCCACCTCGTGCGTGGCCAGCTGCCCGATCCGCTTGCCGCGACGATCGACGTGCCACGCCGTCACGGACTTCGGCAGGCCACGCGACACGAGATCGGCGATCGGCAGACCGATTTCGATCAAGTGCTCGAGGCCGGGCAGGCAGGCGCCGAGCACCGCGCCGACGGTCGCCTCGGCGGCCCTGCCGCCGAACGTAATCTCCAGATCCAGCGACACTGCGCCCCGCGCCGAGAGCGTCACGGAGTCCCGGTTCGCGGAGACGCTCCAATCCGGTCGTACGTTCTTGATCGACTCTGGCAGTCCGGAGCCCGACAACTGGTCCGGCGAGAAATGAAGGTAGGTTTTGTCGTCGACATCGAGATAGACCGCGCCGAGCTTCGGATGTTCGAGGCCGCGCGCGGAGCCACTCCCGGTGCCGTCGGGGATGGTATCGGTCCTCACGAAGCCGCCCCCGGCCCAGACCTTGGCGCGCCGCACCACGCGACCCGCGGTGTCGATACCCTGGCGATGCACCGCGCCCTGAAACACGCGATCGACGGGGCCGAGCTCGAACACCGACGTCAGCGTGAAGCTCACGCCATCGAAGCGATCACCCTCGACCTTCCAGGTCGTGCGCGACGGCGCTGACAGCAATTTCCCGACTTCCTCGTACGCGGCACGGCGCGCCTTTCGCGGATCGATCGGCATGTCCCATCCTCCTGCGCGAACCTACTTCTCGCATCTCTGGCTCAGACCGTACACGGCGGGCGTTTGGGCGTTATTGTGCCCTAACCGCGTTCACGCTCGCTTCAGGTAATCGGCAATCTTCCCTGGGCCGACAATCCGTCGCGGCGGTGCCTCTCGCGTAGAATCAGCCCGACGTGCTGACACAAACAAGGTCGCCGTATTTGCTCCTGAGGCGGTGGTTGTGGACCGCCACCGGCGTGGCGCTGCTCGTCACGGCGTTGACCTTTCTGTTCGCCCCGTCGATGCCGCCGAGCACCGTGGTGATGGCGACTGGTCCCGAGGGCGGCGCCTACGCGGCGTTGGGACAGAAGTACAAGGAGATCCTGAGCCGGCAGAACCTCCGACTCGAGTTGCTGGCCACCAACGGGTCGGTTGAGAACATCGAGCGGCTGCGTAACCCTCAGGACGGCGTCAGCGTGGCGTTCGTCCAGGGCGGCACCACGAGCGCGGCCGAGGCGCCGGAACTGGTGTCGTTGGGCATGCTGTTCTACGAGCCGTTCTGGGTCTTCTCGCGTGTGGCGCCGCAGAATCTGCCGGGGGGCAGGACGAGGGCAGGTATGCGGGTCTCGTTCGGCCCGGCCGGCAGCGGGACCAACAAGATCGCACACGAGCTGGCAGCGGCCATGGGCCTCGACCTCGGCCGGACCGAGGTGCTCGAACTCGGTCCAGTCGACGCCGGTGAGCGGCTCCTGAAGGGCGACCTGGATCTGATCAGCATCGTCGCGGCGCGGGATGCGCCGATCGTCGGCAGACTCCTGCTCGACCACTCCGTGCAGCTTCGCGACTGGCCCCGCGCCGACGCCCATGTGGCGCTGCGTCCGTATCTCAGCAAGCTCGTGCTCCCACGCGGAGTCGCCGACCTCGCCAGCGATCGGCCGCCCGAGGATGTCAGGTTACTCGCGGCCAAGGCTAGTCTCGTCGTGCGCGGCGACTTGCATCCCGCGCTCCAGTACCTGCTGCTCGAGACCGCGTCTGAGGTTCACGGCGGTCCCGGCGTGTTCAACAGGGCCGGTGAGTTTCCGGCGGCTGAACCCGTCGACCTGCCGCTGAGCGGGCCCGCACGCGAGTATTACCATGGCGGCCGGCCGTTCCTGCAGCGCTACCTGCCATTCTGGCTGGCGGCAATGGCATCTCGCATGTTGCTCGTGCTGATTCCTGTCGTCGGGATCCTCTATCCGATGTTCCGGTTGTTGCCGGCGGCCTACGGCTGGGGCATGGAGTACCGTATCTACCGGCTTTACGGCGAGCTGAAGGTGCTCGAAATGGAGTTCGACGCGGGAAGCGGCGGCCCGCCGCACGCGCTCGATGAGCGGCTCGGCTTACTGGAGCAGCGCGCGGATCGAATGCGGGTACCGCTCAGGTTTGCGCCGCTGCTCTACAACTTGAAAATGCACATCGGCCTGGTGCGAAAGCGCGTGCAAGCCGACGAGCCCGGACGGATCCAGGACCACATTACGTGATTAGGGATTAGGGACTGGGGATGAGGCCCGACACACGGGCGCGAATCGCCTCTTCCTGCTCTCTCGTGAACGATAGCCACCCTCTCGCGCGCGACGGTGACACGTGAATGGCAAGCGGTCCGGCTCTGGCTCTCGTAAGGGATTGAACGCGTGCTCGCGACATTTGGCCATCATGACTTGAAGTGCGCCACCAGCTGACGAGTAAGGTCCGCTTTGACCGATTCGTAGTTGGAAGCAGCAGGCCACTGAACACAAACGTCGAATGTGCGATGAGGTTCCGCCACCGTTGGGTCGGCGAACTCGCAACACCAAGTCCATGAACTTTCCGGCGGTTCGAAGAATCTTCGGGGCTCATACGGCAGATCGTGCTCCCGAATGACCTCGTCAACCATTTGCCTGATTGTCGAGCTGTTAAACATCGCGCTCATCTTGGAAACGTTCAGCAGCTGGGTTGGGTGTCATCCCTGGGTTTCGTCGGTTCGCGCGCCAATGGAATCTTCCGCGATGGCTTTCTTGTTCTTTGGAAGCCCATTCTTGTCGAGCGCGCCCACCGCGTTCTTGTTTCCTGGTTCCTTGTCCGAGCGATGGTCACCCTCCACGGCTCCTTTATGTTCATCTGACTTCTGATTACACACGACGCCCTCCTGCGTATGTCGAGCGTTACTTGAGCTGTGATGTGCCACGAAAAATGATACATCGTGATGCGTCGCACTTGCAGACGGTTTCGATTGACAGGCCTTCCGTCAGGCCGCCTGGACGCTGCTTGCCCCCGGAAGCGGGACGCGCGGAATCTCGACCAGCCCACCCAGGTAATTCCGGGTCTCTGCAAGCGTTGAGGCCACGAGAGTCGCGCCCATCCCGCAGCAGCTGCGTGCTGTCATCCGCCAGCGCCCGCGGAGCCCAGGCGTGGTTAGACCAATGGCGCACAATTGCGGCCACTCGAGGGAACCGGGGCGCGCGAGCCCGAGTACATACCGTGACTCAATCAGTCGCGATGCAGTTTCGGCAAGGGCCGCTGCGCATTCAGACGGTCGGGACGAGGGCGTTCGACGGTGGGTTGTGGGAGCCTTTTGAACTGCCCTTCACGCGTTAGCCGTAGGACTTAAGCAATCACTGCCCCGCCTACGATTCGTGATTCTGTCGATACTCTGCCAGCCATTGAGCGCTCACGTAGCCCAGGTCCTCGCTGCTGTGTTGAAACCACCGCGAGGCCCAGAGGAGCGAGGCGCCAATTGACACGACGATGAGGGTCGTCATGGCGTAAACACCGCTTTGTTCTCGATCTGCGCTTGTTTCAAAGCAGCAAGGGCCTCTTCATCTTCCTTCTTCTGACGCGCGATCTCGCGCTGGGGTGCCTCTTTGGCATCGAGCCGGACCGCTTCAGCACTTGCTGTTCGCGCGAGGTTGTCGAGGCGCGTGTCGGCAACGACGAGCCTGAACGACACGGGAGAGGCGACGCGAAATAGAGTGATGGAGGACTCGTTATCGGCCCAGATCGCTATTGGCGCGTCCACACGCCCATAGTCCAGCGTTGGGACGCGGCTTGACCTCGCCAGGACTTTTGAAGCCGGCCCGTATGTCGCCGCGATCGCCTCAACCATGTCTCCTTCCGTCATCCCCTCCGTTCGATCGCGGGCGTAATCGACAACCACCTTGAACAGCTGATCGTCAACGAACCGCAACAGAACCAGATCGACCGGATCGGTCTGTGCTGAGGCGCTTCGCGAGAAGTATCGCGGCCGCCATTCGAGATTCTGCATCACCGCGGGACGTTGGTGAATGATCTTGATATCCGCAGGGGCGGTTCCAATCAGCTTCACGATCGACGCGACGTCGCTGCCGAGCTGAAACTCCCGGTAACGCAACCGATCTTGCGCATCGACTGGATACGCGGCCAGGATGAGTGAGCAGGTGCAGAAAGCGGTCAAGAAATTCTTCATGAAAACCATCGTACGCCACACGGTCTTCTGGCCACTGTACTGAACAGCACAGTGACGAGTGGTAGGAACTCGCTGTACGACACGACGCTCATCGTATTCCCTCTGCCGGTACGAGCCATCTGAGCATCATCGCCGGCGGCGTGAGTGCGACCGCCAGGGCAACGGCGCTTCCCGTCAACGTCACACCCAGGCCGGCAAACAGCGTGACACTCACTAGAGACGTTACCATCGCGAACCACACGACCATACTGCGGTAAATCACTCGAGTCGATATCATGAGACGTTTCTCCAGATGAATGGAAGGACACCGAGAACACACTACGCTGTGCGGCGCGCCGCGTGCTGTGCTGAACAGCACAGCGCGTGTGTTTCGTTCTGAACAGCGGGGCGCACACGCCACAGCTAGAATCACCGCCATGAAACACCGATCCACACACGGCACGAGCATAGCCGCAGGAGCCGCCCGCAGATCTCCCGCACTTCGGCAGCCACGGCTGGTGGCGCAAGTCGGTCGACAGATCGACGATATTTATTCTCAGATGGATGATCAATTGACACGCATGGCAGAGATTCAACTGCAATTCGATCGACTGCGCTCGAAAATCCGGCTGCTCTAGGCGTTCCGTCCTCCTGTGCAATTGAGCACAGCGACCACTTTCGGTTCCGCGTATCGTTGTTGTGTACGGGTGTCACCGGCGAATCAACGCACAGAAACAAGGAAGCACAATGTCAACAAACGGCACGATCAAACGGCTCGTCAGCGACAAAGGGTTCGGGTTCATCGCAGCAGGCGACGGGCCTGAGTATTTCTTCCACCAATCAGCTTGCCAGCAGACCTCGTTCGACCAGCTTCGCGAAGGGCAGGCGGTGACATTTGACGTAGGAAATGGTCCCAAGGGTCCCAGAGGCGAGAACGTCAGGCTCGCATAAGTGAAGGATCACAAGGAGGCGAGGCTTGGCGACTCGAAGTGAGCTAAAGCTGAATGACGTTGTCGTGTCGAAGGTCGAGGATGGCCATCACCTTTTGATCGTCACGGCCATGCCGAACGATCAGATGGCCCTCATCTACCGCGGCAACGGCTGGAACGTTCAGTATGCGGTTGCACGAGGTGCAAGACTGGCCGAAGGCAAAGGTGGCGATCTCTGGTACACCTCGGACGAGCTCGCGACCCTCGAGTACCTGGAAACATTCCGATCCGGACGCGGCCTCACGTCAGTCCATTAGCGGTAAGCCCGACAAGAGCAGAAACGTCTGGCGGAAGCGCTCACCCGCGCGAGCGTCAAGACTCGACGATCGCCACGCACGAACTGGGAGCCGCGGCAGATCGACGGTGAAGACGCATCCCTGATCAGGCAGGTTGCGTGCGTAGATCCGGCCGTGGTTCACCTCGACCGCCCATCGGCTGAAGGCGAGGCCAAGACCCGCGCCGGTTCGATCGGTGCCGCGCTGCTCGAACGGGCGGAACAGCTCGTTCACACTCCCGCGCGGGAGGCCGCCGCATTCGTCCTGGATCTCGATCAGCACTCGCTCGGCGCTGGCGACCACCCGCAGAGTCACGGTGGTGTGGGCCCGCGTGAACTTGAATGCGTTCTGCAGTAAGTTGCCCACCACCGCGCCGAGGACTTGTCGGTCGGCCTCGATTGTCACCGCCTGTTCGACGGGCAGGACCGTCAACCTGATGCCGCGAGCGTTTGCCTCCAAAGTTGCGGTGGCCGCGAGTTCTTCGATAAATCCGGACACGAGGAACGGCTCACGTTTCTGGCTCGCCTCGGTGAAGCGTGTCTCGGCGAGCGAACGCCCAATGAGCGCGCGCAGCCCCATGAGGCTGCGATGGAGGACCATCCCGGTGCTGCCCGCGACCCCGACATTTCCGGTTTTGAGCACCTCGAAAGCAAAGATTGCGGAGTTGGTCAGGTTGCGCAATTCATGAGCAAGGAATCCAAGGCGTTCGGTCCCGCGCGCGCTCTCTCCGTCGAGGATTGATTGATTTTGTTCGCGCCCGTACTCGGTCACGGCGCCGGCAATAGCCTCGTCCAGACAGCGGTTCAACGTGCGAAAGTCATCCGCGCTGATAGGCGCGTTCACTTCGACGGCGAGGTCGGTCACGGCCTGACAGACGTCGCCATAATCGTGCACGACCTGCGACACGGTGAACCCTTGCAGCAGCAGATCATGCCCGTGCTGAAGTGCGCTCCGGCCAATCTCAGGGGTCGTTGCCAGCCCCAGGCGCAGGGCGTCGGTCAGTTGATCCAGGAACACCGGCACGCCGTGGTCGATTTCGGCTTCGGTCGGTGGGGGAACCGACCTCTTGGCGACTTTGGCCCTGCACCGCCTGATGATCTCGTCGCGGTTGATCGCGATGAATTCATGGAGCATGAATTTCCTACTTGCGGTTACCGCGCGCTGGCGAACGCCAGCTCGCGAAATTTCTTGCCGGGTTACTTGTGTTGTGCGTCTTTGTCACACACCCAGCGAAGCTCCTCCACGCCAACTGCCCATTTGAAGTGCATCGTGCCTGGGCACCCATCGCGGGTGCAAGGTTTAGAATCGCCTCTCGCAGCTGTCATGAAACCTCCTGAATAGTCATTGCTGGCTACCCTTGATCAACCTGAACTTGAAATGACTGTACGGCACCTGTCCTGTTCGAAGCTGTACCCAACAGCACAGTGTCCAACAACCCGGTCTAGTACAGTTCACGAACAGAACGGAGATCCATTACATGAATGTCAGACCACTTCACGATCGAATCATCGTCCAGCGACTGGACGAAGGCGAACAGAACGTCGGCGGCATCATCATTCCGGACTCGGCCAAGGAAAAACCGCAGCAGGGAAAGATTCTCGCTGTCGGTGACGGCAAGGTGACCGAGGAAGGCAAGCGCATCGCCATGGACGTCCGGCCCGGAAACGTCATCCTGTTTGGAAAGTATTCCGGTCAGGACATCAAGATCGACGGTGAGGATTACCTCATCGTCAAAGAGGACGAAGTGCTGGCCGTGATCGACACCGACGCGACGCACCAGGAGAAGACATCGTAATGGCCAAACAAATTATCTACGGCGAGCAGGCACGACAGACCGTTCTGCGAGGGATCAACAAGATGGCCGACGCCGTCAAAGTGACTCTCGGTCCCCGAGGGCGCAATGTCATTCTTGGAAAGGCCTATGGAGCGCCGACCATCACCAAGGACGGCGTCACGGTCGCGAAGGAGATTGACCTGAAGGATCGGCTGGAAAATATGGGCGCTCAGATGGCGCGTGAGGTCGCGAGCAAGACATCCGACCTCGCCGGTGACGGCACGACAACGGCCACAGTGCTCGCCCAGGCCCTCTTTCGCGAGGGCGTGAAGCACGTCGTCAGCGGGGCCAACCCGATGGATATCAAGCGCGGTATCGATAGAGCGGTTGAGGTCGTCACCGACGAGCTGAAGAAGATGTCGAAGCCGGTCAGCGGCAACATGGTCGCGCAAGTCGGCACCATATCGGCCAACAACGATGGCCCGATCGGCACGATCATCGCTGAAGCGATGGAGAAGGTGGGCAAAGACGGTGTCATCACCGTCGAAGAAGCTCAGACGATTGACACCTCGCTCGAGATCGTCGAGGGAATGCAGTTCGATCGCGGCTACCTGTCACCCTATTTCGTGACCGACCCTGAACGGATGGAAGTCGTGCTCAACAATCCGCGGATTCTCATCCACGAGAAGAAGCTCTCCAATCTGAAGGATCTGCTGCCCCTGCTGGAAAAAGTCGCCAAGAGCAGCTCGTCGCTGCTCATCGTCGCCGAGGATGTCGAGAGCGAAGCGCTCGCCACGCTTGTCGTGAACAAGTTGCGGGGCACCTTACAGGCAGCCGCGGTGAAAGCGCCTGGCTTTGGCGACCGGCGGAAAGCGATGCTCGAAGATCTCGCCATCCTGACCGGCGGCCGCGCGATCACCGAGGACCTCGGCATCAAGCTCGAGGGCCTGGACCTGGAATCTCTCGGAACGGCCAAGAAGGTGACGATCGACAAGGACCACACGACGATCATCGAGGGCGCTGGTGACAGGAAAGCCATTGAAGGGCGCGTCAAACAGCTTCGCACTCAGGTTGAGGAGACGACATCCGACTACGATCGCGAGAAACTGCAAGAGCGGCTCGCCAAGCTCGTGGGCGGCGTGGCGGTGATCAAAGTCGGAGCGGCGACCGAGACCGAAATGAAAGAGAAGAAGGCGCGCATCGAGGACGCCATGCATGCCACGAAAGCCGCGGTCGAGGAAGGCATCGTTCCCGGCGGGGGGATCGCGTTGCTCCGCGCGGCGAAGGCGCTGTCGGCGCTCACGCTCACCGGCGATCAGCAGATCGGGGTCAACATCGTCGCGCGCGCCATCGAGGAGCCGCTGCGATGGATTGCGAACAACGCCGGCGAGGAAGGCTCGATCGTCGTCGCCAAGGTGAAAGAGATGCAGCCAGACGAGGGGTTCAACGCGCTAACCGGCACGTACGAAAACCTCGTCAAGGCCGGCGTCATCGATCCCACGAAGGTCGTGCGATCGGCTTTGCAGAACGCCGCGTCGATCGCATCGCTGCTCTTGACGACAGAGGCGTTGGTGTCGGAAATTAATGAGGAAAGCGAGGCGCCGGCGGCATAGGAGAGCGGAGACTCGTGAACGCCGTCGCGGATACTCGGCGACCAACACATGATGACTCGAAACGTATTCGCAAGCGCATGCGTAGTTACGTTGGCGGCGCTGTGTGGTGTGGCAATCGATGGCGCACAGGGCCAGACCGGATCCGCGGTCGGTGTGTCGATGGCGGGAGAGCTCCGTCAATGGCACAAGGTGACGCTCACGTTGAACGGGCCGCAGGCCGACGAGCTGTCAACGGCGCCAAACCCGTTCATGGACTACCGCATGACGGTGACCTTCGCCCACGAGTCCGGCGCGCCGACATACCATGTGCCCGGCTACTTCGCCGGCGACGGCGACGCCGCCAACTCGTCCGCCACGTCGGGCAACAAGTGGCGGGCGCATCTGGCGCCGGACAAGACCGGACGATGGACGTATCGCATCTCGTTCGTGTCGGGTAAGGGAGTGGCGCTGGCCGCGGCGTCGGAGGGACAGAGAGTGGCGCCGTTCGACGGCGGGTCCGGCGCCTTTCAAGTCGCAGCGGCCGACAAGAAATCTCCAGACTTTCGCGCGCGCGGGCGGCTGCAGTACACGGGCAGACACTATCTGCAGTTTGCCGGCAGCGGCGACTACTTCCTGAAGCTCGGCGCCGACTCACCCGAGACGCTGCTGGCCTACGCCGACTTCGACGGCACGGTTGCGCTCAAGCCCGCGGTGCCGCTCCACACCTTCACGCCGCACGTTCAGGACTGGCGGACCGGAGACCCGACGTGGAAAGGCGACAAAGGCAAGGGGCTGATCGGCGCCATCAACTATCTCGCCTCCAAAGGCGTGAACGCAATTTCGTTCCTTCCTTACAACGCCGGCGGCGACGGCGACAACGTCTGGCCCTTTGCCGCCCGCGACGACAAGTTTCACTACGACGTGTCGAAGCTCGACCAGTGGCAGATCGTCTTCGATCATGCGCAGCAGAAGGGGATCTACCTCCATTTCAAAATGCAGGAGAACGAAATCGACGACCACTTTCGAGGAGGAAAGACCGTCGCCATTCAGGAATCGCTCGATGCCGGCGACACCGGGCCGGAGCGAAAGCTGTACATACGCGAGTTCGTGGCGCGATTCGGGTATGCGCTCGCGCTGAACTGGAACATCGGCGAAGAGAACACGCAGTCGAGCGAGCAGCAGCTGGCGATGGCCATGGGTCTCAATGGCACCGATCCCTATAGCGGTCATCACATCGTCATCCACACGTATCCGAACGAACAGGAGAAGGTGTATCCGCCGCTGCTCGGCAAACAGTCGCCCTTTACCGGCGCGTCGCTGCAGATGATGTGGAACACGGTGCACGAACGAACGTTGCGATGGGTCATCGCCTCTGCTCAGGCGAAGAAGCCGTGGGTCGTCGCCAACGACGAGCAGGGCCCGGCGGGCCTCGGCGTGCCTCCCGATCCAGGGTATCGGGCTTCGCCGGAAAAGATGTCAAGGGCGCCGACGTCGGATACACGCTCCATGACATTCGCAAGTACTCGTTGTGGGGCAATCTCATGGCTGGAGGCGCGGGCGTCGAATATTACTTCGGCTACGGGCTTCCGGATAACGATCTCCTGGCCGAAAACTTCCGCAGCCGCGACAAGAGCTGGGACTACGGGCGCATTGCCGTCGAGTTCTTCCACTCGCAGAAAATTCCGTTCTGGGAGATGACCAATGCCGACGCGCTGGTCGGGAACGAGAAGCACGACAACAGCCGCTACTGCTTCGCGAAGGCGAACGAGATGTATCTGGTGTACTTACCCGACGGCAATACCACGATGCTCGATGTGTCGAAAGCGGCAGGCCAGTTCACTGTCGAGTGGTTCGACCCGCGCAACGGCGGCGCGATGAAGAAGGGAACCGTCACAACCATCAAAGGCGGCGCCCCCGCCTCTCTTGGAATGCCGCCCGACAATCCGAACGAAGATTGGCTCGCGGTTGTGCGCCGGAGTTGACGATCTTAGGGGAAGGGCGACGTTATCGCACTCGCCTTAGCCGTATCGTCGACGGATTCGACGCATTACCCGTTCGGCTCGTCCACGCGACCAGTAATTCCCCTGGCGTCGTGGTGATCACCGGATGCGACGCAGAATCATCGGCACTCAAGACCTCGGGTGCCTGAAGTTCACGGTTGCTCGAGACTCGCGCAAGGGACACTCGACGAACGCCACTCATCGTCTCATCGAAGACAATTGCCACGCCCCCATTGGACATAAGCGCCAATTGCGGATGCCCTGGTGTAGTCATGACGCTTGTTGGCACCTGCATCCGTCGAGAAAATACTTTTCCGTCGCGCGATGTCGCGTAAAAGAGTGCTTTGTGCGGCTCGCCGTCATTCACAACCGTCGTCCACGCGATGTGAATCGTTCCGGTCGAATCGACCGCCAGCGACGGTCCGTCTTCAGGGCACCCATTCAACTCCCAGTTGTCCTCGCTCACTCGTACGAGCGGACTGAAGTGGCGTCCGCCATCAGTCGACTTTGCAAAGGCGATGTCGCGCATGCTTCCTGGAAAAACATGACGCCACGCGGCATACACGCCACCGCGAGAATCAACTGCTACCGCCGTTTTGCAACAGAAACAGACGTCCTCCGCAATTCGTGTTTCAATCATGCGCCCGTCCGCACCGAGTGTGCCGTGATAAATTTCCTGCGGCGGTTGTCCTTTGTGCGGCGTACCGCCGTGCGCCATCGCAGCGACCTTTTTGCCGGCCTCACGTCCGTCGAGCCACACCGCGTGTACCACCTCGTTGCCACCAACCGCGAGCGATTCCCACCCGCGCGCGCCGGAAAATGAGGGATCGTGTGTAAACCGCGCCGGTGAAAAAGTGCGGCCACCGTCTGTCGATCGCGCCATCCGAATGATGTCCCGGCGTGTGTCTTGCGGACCTGGATCTCGCTTGGACCACACAACCGTGAACGTGCGGGCAGTGCCCGATCTGGAAATCGTCACTCGCGGAGGCTGCTCATTGGTCGCGCCCGCATCGCCATCCTGATCGTTGACCTGCGTCGGCGGCGAGAATATCGTGCCGCCATCATTACTCGATGCGAAATACACATTCGTGCTGCTGTCCTTCGTTGCGGTCCAGACCGCAGCGACGGTTCGTCCCTCCGCAGCAAGGGATGGCGTGGAGTTCGACGCCCCGGACACCGCTAGTGTCTGCAGATTTCGCGCTTGCTCTCCACGCGACTGACCGTTGATGGTGATTGAGATAACGGCAATGGCGGCCCAAAGGGCAATCAACACGCGACCGCTTCTCATCGAACTCCTCCTTCTAAGCGAATCCCTAAGAAGTCTGTAGCCAAAGTGCGCTGGCAGTCGTACCGGTCATGAGCGGACCTGCTCGTCGACGAGATCCGCAGGAGGTGGTTCGCATGGAGCCGCCCACGCCACCAGCGGCGCCACAGACGCCGGACGCTGGTCCGGTTTCACCCGAAGGGCACCCTTCAGGAATTCATAGAGGTCCGGGCTGATACCTTCTCCAATCTCGGCCGCGGGTGGTAGTTCGGTCGTCAGTTTCTTTTGCACAAGCTCGAAGTACGAGGTTGCATCGAACAGGTGATGGCCCGTCAGTAGCACGTACGCAAGGCAGCCGAGCGCGTACACGTCGGTTCGGCGGTCGAGCACACCACCCTCCAACTGCTCCGGCGCCATGAACGCGGGCGTGCCCACCACCGAAAAGTCCGCGATCCCGGTTTCATCATCTGGTGCGACTGCGGCCACCGCGAGACCGAAGTCGGTGAGTTTCACGTCTCCTTGTCGAGTGATCATCACGTTTGCGGGTTTCAAGTCCCGGTGCACGAAGCCGCGCTCGTGGATGTACTCGAGCGCACGCGCAAGCTGCCCGAGAATCGGCCGGACTCGCGACTCGGCCAGCCGTCCGCGCGAGTTCACCAGCCGTTGGAGATCGACGCCCTCACAGAGCTCCATGACGAGAAAATACGTGTGGTACGCCGGAAACAACCGCTTCAGGCGCGCGATGTTCTCATGGTGCAGGCTCCGAAGGATCTCAGCCTCCTGATGGAAGCGCGCAAGCGCGCTGGCGTTGTAGATCAATCGGTAGCTCATCATCTTGAGCGCCACCAATTCGCCAGTGGATTCGTCCCGCGCCCGGTAGACAACGGACATGCCGCCACGCCCGATGCTGCGAAGAATACGGAATCCTTCCACCTGCTTGCCGCCGAACCCGTCGTGAGCACCCTCTCCCAGTCGATCGGCAACGAGCTCGGTGAGCATCATGCCAAGCTCTGGATGACGCACGGCCAACTTGTCGAATGCAGCGGTCGGGACGAGCAACGCGCGGATGGGCGAATCAGCGATGACGGTCGCGGTCCTTGGTTCGCGCGTGACGAGCGCCATCTCGCCCACGACATCACCGTTCGTGAAGCGTGCGATGCAGCGATCTCCGTCCTGGTCGCGAAGCAGCGCATGGGCTGTGCCTTCGAGCAGAATCAGCAGGCCCTCCGCAGGCTCGCCCTGTGTCACCATGGCGTCGCCCCGCTTGAACGAACGCTCTACGGCGGCTCCCAACACGCTCTGTAGGACCATTGGAGACAGCGTCGCGAACGCCCGACATTGGCGCAGCAGATTCCATACCGGCGAGTGCGCGCCGGCAGGCGTCATATCCTGCGCCGACGAGATCGGCCCGGGTATGACGGGCTCGCGGGTCCCGGTTTCGGCGTTGGAGTCTTTCGCCGATCGATCGGGATCACCAGCTGCCAATGTCAACCTCCGTAGACTGTCCTGCGCGGTCGAGGCACACATCGCGCTCGCGAGTACGACGAATTGCGAGGTGACGCCGTAGTGTGCCACGAAAGCGGCGCACCGTACCGTCAGCGGACGCCGAAGATCGAACCGTTCAGCATCTCGCCTACGATCGGGAACTTGACGCCCGCCACTGCGCGCGCCGCGAGAATGCCGCCCATGACCGCACCCTCCAGGCAGGCCACGTGGATGCCGTTGTCGATCCAGTCGCCGGCGATGGTGAGATTGGAGAGGCCCGTGTCGTCGGCCCGCATGCGGAACTTGCCCGTGCCAGGCAGCGCCAGCGTGCAGCGCTCGTGGGGATCGCAGTTCGAGCGCCAGTACTGCGTCTCGAAGCGCGACTCGCCATCGCGCTGTGGGCCCGTCGCGACAAGCAAGTTCCAGTCGATCGCCGGCGGGGCGGTCGCGCTCGCGGCACGCGGCATGAGAGTGGTGAAATGCTTCTTCAAGAACAGCAGCGCGCCCTCGCGCGCCGCCGCCCGCATGCGCAGGGGAAAGTCGTGGTCGCTCGCCGGCGCCGGCATGTCGGGCCCTGGCTGCGCACCGGTAAAGTAGCAGACGCTGTGCGGCGTACTCCCGGCCGGCCACGTTTCGCGCGACAGCACCTGACTCATGTCCGACCACGTGTTGTACGGCTGCACGAACAGGCTCAGCAAGGGTAACGTTGGGCCGGTCCAACCGAGCTGCTCGATGTCCTTCGTCATCCAGACCTGGAACGACAGCGTCTGGACAGCCTTCACCTCGGCCATCATCCGACGCCAGCGCTCGCTCCAGCGATGCGGCTCGGCGCAGAGGAACGGGAGCGTCTGCACGGGTGTGCCGAGGATCACCATCTCGAAATCGCGGCCGGCCTCGATCGTCACCGTGCGAACGCCGTCGTAGCCCGAGTAGTACGACTCGAGGTCGACGTCCTTGAGCCGGCCGGCGTCAGCGAGCTGATCGTAGAGCGGCTCGGAGGGCCAGCAGGGCAGCCCCGCGACGTCGTACATCGGCTGGTAACTCGTCGGGTCGCCCGAGTTGAGATCGGCCTGCTGCTGAAAGTCGATACGCGCAACGCTCGTGCCGGTTTCATCGAGGTGCAGGGCGCTGGCCTTGTGGAAGAACTTGAACGCGACGCCCCTGTCGCGCAACGCCAGGTACAGCGGCCCGAAGATGGTGTCGCCCATCCCCGCCTGCATCTTGTAGTACATCGCGCCCTTGTACGAAAACACCATGCGCACGAGCGTGCGCAGCGCCACCGCGGCACTGATGCGCTCCTCTGAGGAGCGCCCATCGCTGTACGAGAAGGCCGCATCGTAAATCGCCCGCGTGTACGGCGACCACTTGGTCTCTTCGTGAGCGCCGTGCGCAGCCAGCCAGTCGCGGAAGTCATATTTGTCGACGGCCGCGTAGCTCTGCGACTCGTACAACCGCTCGGCAACCACGCCGCGGAAGATGGACACGAAGAAGTCGACGCCAGTCCACAACCGGTGAGGGCCCGCTTTGGTGCGCGCGAGGACGGCGACCGACCGCCAGACCAACGCATAGGCGAGACCGACGATTGCGGCGATCCAGTGCGCGTGTCGATCGATCCACGAGCACACGCGCAAGAGCACATCGCCGAGCCCAACAAAAAATCGGCTCATCCACGTCTCTTCAGGGTGCCCCTCGTCGGTGCACGATTCCCACCGCGCCCCGGTCGGGAACATGTTGTTCTGCAGCTTCTCCTGCAGGCGCCAGCCGAAGAGCGCGCCGAAAATCATCTGCAGCCCCATCAGCACGTAATCGCCCGGCCCGTTCAGGGCAGGCCCGCGTCCGGGGACCTCGTTATTGCGAGGGAACAGCTGGATCCACGGCTGCCACTTGCCCTTGAAGTGGTCTTCCATGACACCCGCCGACAGCGGGTGAAACGCGTCGCGCCACGTCGCGAGCGGGGCATCCGGTGGCCGCTTGATCGCGCCGTACACCTCCCGAATCATGGCAAAGAAGTTCTGATAGAAGCCGAAGATGATGTGCAGTCCGTGCTCTTCGATGCGATCGGCTTGCGCGCGATTGCGTCCGCTCGCGCCCTTGCCCCCGAGCCGCCACCCCATCTGGTAAACCGTGAGCTGGTACTTGGCGCGCAGTTCCTCGGTTGATGTGAGCCAGTACGCTGCCGTCAGCGCCGAGGGCCCGCCGCCGATGATGGCGACCTTCTTCCTGTGATCGGTGCTCATTGATCCTGTGTAAAAGGATGAAGTGCGTCGCCGGGGGCGCTGCAGCGTGCGGCATAGCGCGGCATGCCCAGGCGCTCGAACGTCTCGCGTGCCTCGCGCAGGTAGCGATCTCGCTCCGCGGAAATGCCGGCGTGGCGGCCCAGTTCGTAGGTCGCCATAGCGTGCTCGTACGGCATGCTCGACGCGGAGGCGATGGTGCGACAACGCTCCCACGCATCCGCGGCCTTCTTACGCTTGCCCTGTAACGCGAACGCGATCCCCTCGAGCACCAGCAGCGGCGAGCGCGCGCCCGGAAACACCTTCGCACCTTTGCCGAAGTTCTTGAGAGCGCGCCGCGCCAGCGACCAGAGCTCGTCATCGCCCGGTAGTGCCTCGGCACCCGCCACTCGTTGCTGCCGCCACTCGAGAAGCGTCAGGAAGAGACGGGCGACGGCGGCGTGGCCGTTGTAGCCGGTGAAGAACGAATTGGCATCGCCGCCGCGCTCCGGAATGGCAACGCCCTCGCGCGCTGCCTCGAGCGCGAGCCGCCACTCACCCGTCCACAGGTAGCCCTCGATGAGTGCGCCGAGCGAGTTGTACAACTGCAGCCCGATGGGGTTGTCGCGTACCAGCCGGATGCCCGTGGAACCATGGACGAGCGCAATCCCCTCGTCCACTCGACCCTGCCGGATGCGGCAGAGCGCGCGCATGGCGTTGGCGAACCCCGTGATCGGCGGTTCGACGCTTGTTGACAGGGTTGCGCTTGCGCCGAACAGGTCGGCGGCCACATCGAGGTTGCCGACCATCAGGTGCGGCTCGGCGAGCATGTACTTTCCGCGGTGCTTCCAGAGTCCCGCACCGAGCCGGCCCACGAGATCGTCGGCGGTCTGCAGGTAGGGGATGCCTTCCAGCGGCCGGCCGAGCAGGCTCAGACTCATGCCGAGGTACATGTTGGTGCTCACCCGCTGCAACAACTGCCCCGATGCGTCAGCCATTGCTACGGCGCTCCGCAAGTCGCGCTCGGCGATTCTGTGCAGCCCCGCCATCACCAGCAGGTATCCCATCATCGCGCGCGCAAAACTGGACTCGGCGGAGGGTCCGGTGCGCGCCGCGATGTTGGCGCCTTCAAAGACGGTATGAGCGAGCGACAGTTGGTTGCCCTGCCACAAGTACACGACCTGCAGGTTGTCGCAGGCGCGCATCGCCTCGATGCCGGCTGCACGGCGGGATTCCGGCAGGCGCGCCGGGTCGCCAAAGACCAGGCGCGGCGCATAGCGGCTCGCCACGTGCTTGAGCACTTCCACCGGTGTCGCTGCGCCAAACTTCGGAGCGGGGAAGCCCGAGAGCCGGATCGCGTGTTCGTAGTGGGTACGCGCCTGGTCCCACTGGATGAGGGAGTAGTAGCCTTCGGCGAGTTGCCGGTGCCAGCTGGCGCGCTTCGCGTCAACCGAGTGCGGGCGACGAAGCGTCAGGTCAAGCTTGAGCGCCTCCTCGAGGAACTCCACGGCCGACTGGTTCGCGTGGGCCTCGAGCGCCTGTCGGCCAGCGTCGCCCAGGTAGTGCACTGCCTTCTCCGGGCGCTCGGCGCGCAACCAGTGGTGGGCCAGCCGGGCGCTGAACGGCGCGAGGTCCGCCGCGTGGGCGCGCTCCACATGTTCCGCGGCCGCGGCGTGTAGCGGCCGGCGCTGGGCGAAAGGGAGCAGGCTGTAGGTTGTCTCCTGGATCAGCGCGTGGCGGAACCCATACCGCGAGCTGTCGTTCGACTCCGGCACCAGCAGTTCGGCGGCCTGCAGTTCGTCAAGACTCATCGGCAGCGAAACTGCGTCGATCGTTGCCGGCAGCACGGCCTGAAGCGTCGGCAACTCGAAGCTTCGCCCGAGCACGCTCGCGACCTTCAACGCCACCTGCGCCGCCGGCGCCAGCCTATCGATGCGGCTCGTGATCACGCCCTTCACCGTTCCCGGGAGGTTCAGCGTGGAGAACTCCTGGGTCACCGCGATGTGGCATTCGCCGTTCTCGATCGCGATCACGCCGCTTTCGCGCAGGGCGATGGCGATTTCCTCGCTGTAAAACGGATTCCCCTCGGCCTTTGCGACAATCAGATCCTTCACGGCGACGGGAATGGTGCGGGCGCCGAGCCGGCGGCGCACCAACTCCACGATCTCGTCGGGGGCGAACGTGTCGAGCCCGAGCTTCTCGCGGCCGTCGCCACGTCTCAGCCGAGTCAGCGCGGGCGGCTCCGGACTCACTGGACGCAGTGTGGCCACGAGCAGCACCCCGGGGAGCGCGTCGAGCACTCGCGCGCAGAACTGCAGCGACGCGTCGTCCATCCAATGCAGGTCCTCGAGCGCGAACATCACCGGTCCGTCCGCAACAATCTGCTCGACGAGCCCGAGCAGAAGGTTGGTGAGGTTGGCGGCGCGAATCGTGCCGCTCATCTGCGCCGTGAGCTCGTTGTCGGCAAAATCGAGAGGCAGCACGAGGTTGAGCAGCGGCGCGAGATCGCGGAGTCGCGGAGGGAGCCGCTCGAGTCGCCGAAGCACAGCGGCGCGCACGTCGTCTGGTGATGCCGAGGGCACCTCCAACAGCGCCGCGATAATGGGACGCAGCGCGAGATAAGCGGTGCTCACCTCAATGGAGTCTGCCGCGCCCTCGAGCACTCGTACGGTGCGTGCTGAGGCGAGTTGCACGGCGTGGCGCAACAGCGAGGACTTGCCCATGCCGGCTTCGGCCTCGATGATCACGGCGCCGCCGCCGCCGTCGCCCCGCAGTGCTGCGACCCGCGCGCCGAGCACGGCGCCCTCACGCGAGCGTCCGATCATCGCGGTGTGGAACCGGGCGTGTGACGCGGCGTGAGCGGTGCGGCGTGCCACCGCCTCTGACACGTGCACCGGGACGTCGATGCCCTTCACCGTCAGCGGCGGCAGGTTGCGGAACTCCATCCAGCGTTCGCCGCGCACTCGTGTGGCGTGATCGACGACAACTCGGCCTGCCGCAGCCTGCATGAGACGGGCAGCGCGGTTCATCGTCGGTCCCATGATGCCGTAGTGGCGACGCGCGGTGCCGCCATACGAGCCACAGAACACAACGCCCGTCGCCACGCCCGCATCCGCGCTTACCGCCAGCGTGCGCAGCCGGTGGCAGACGGCAAGCGCGGCATCAGCCGCCCGTGCCGCGTCGTCGTCGTGGGCTTGTCCCGGCAGGCCAAAGGCCAACACGAGCGCGCACCCCTTGTCGTCGCGCAGCATCTGGTAGAGCGTGCCATCAAGCCGATTCGCTTCTTCCTGTGCGACGATCGCGGCCTCGTGCAGTCGAGGAAGATCGGCAGGTGTGCCCGGATCAACCGTCGGGAGCCGCACGAACACGGCGCTCGCATCGCGAAACTCCGCCAAAAAATCGGAATGACCGCCAAGCAGGCGGTCACGCACCAGCGGCAGCACCAGTTGCTCGACCGCCTTGCCGACGTCGTATTCCGCCGCGACCTTCGTGGCTATGCCGGGCGCATCCTCTTCCGACAGTCTCTCCACCAGCGTAACGCCCGCGCCACCCCGCGGCTCGCCATGCGCGCCGTCGGCGATGGCGCGCCATGCCGGCGCGGCGGCGAGCACGTCGCCAGCACGCGCGAGCGCATCGGCCGCGAACACCTGCTCGAGCGCGGGCCCGCCGACCAGCGTGAGCCAACGTCCGTCCACGCCGCCCACCCGCTGCGCGACGAGCGCGCCGGCACCGATAGTGGCGCGCAACCCCAGCCGCACCTCATCCGGCAGCCTGCCCACGCCTAGCGCGGCTTGCATGTCGAGCGCGGCGCGCACGGCTCGCCGCGTGGCCGCGCGAAGATCTGCGCTCTCGTCCTCGAACAGTGCTACCAGCGCGTCGCCGGCGAACAGCAGCACGTCGCCGCCACGCTTCGCGATTGCATCGGTGAGAATGCCGTAATGACTGTTCAGCACCTCGGACAGCTTCTCCGAGCCCACCGGCCCTTTGCGCGCCAGCCATTCGGCGAGTGACGTGAACCCCACGAAATCGGTGAACAGCACTGCGCCCTGCAGGGCGCGCAGCCCCGGCTGGTTGGGCGCATCACCGGCCGCGCCGATGTGCGAGCGGTCGAGGACGGACGTATAAGTCGCGAGTTGCGAGAGAACGTCCATGGCAGTGTGCGGGGAGGCCGACGGACGGCTGAGCGTCGAGGCGGCACTCTGGGGCAATGCGGAATACTATGACACCGGCTCGCAGGTTGCTATAGAACTTCCGCTGGAGAAATCACTATGACCACGTCCACGGGAACATCGCGTAAAACCAGGGTCGCCATCCTTGGCGGTGGTCCCGCGGGCCTTACTGCCGCCATGTCGCTTTCAGCCACACCTGAGCTGCGGGCGCGCTACGACGTCACTATCTACCAGTCGGGGTGGAGAGTGGGCGGCAAGTGCGGCCAAGGTCGCAAAGGGCCCGCGAACCGCATCGAGATCAACGGCACGCACTACCTCTTCGGTGCCTATGACGCCGTATTCGATGTGGCGCGCGACGTGTTCGCCGAGCTCGAAACCGCCGGCGACCAGCGGTTCGGCACCTATGCCAGTCAGTTCCTGCCGTGCCGCACCGTGGCCGTCAAGGAATTCTTCAACGGCAACTGGTACACCTGGGTGATCAATCTCCCGGGTAACGGCGTGCCGCCAGACAGCCCGGCGCCCGATTTGACGCTCGGAGACACGATGCGCTCCGTGATCGGCATGATCATCGACGGCTGCACGCCCGAGCGAATCGCCGCTCTGATGCCCGAAACCGGCGGCACCATCGAGACGCCGCCGGCTGCTCCAGACGCGCCACACTGGTGGCAGCGCGTGGCCGACTTCACCGGCCGTGAGCTGCACGCCGCCGAGCACCGCGTAGGCCTCGGCCTCCTGCACCTCGCCCTTGATCTCGTCCACGGACTCGAGCGCGAAGCCATGCAACCGACCGTGAGCGAGGCGCTCGTCTGGTTGCTATCACATTTCCGAAGCTGGGCGTGGGACCTGCTGCAGAAGCCGAGCGCGACCCACATCGATGCCCGCCGCTTGTGGCAACTCATCGACCTGGGCACGTCGGCGCTCATCGGCATGATCCAGGACCATGTGTTCGAGCCTGACGGCTTCGACGGCATTGACCAGTACGACCTCCGCGAGTGGCTCATGCGATCGGGAGCGCAGGAATCGACGGCGTGGTCGGCGCCCATCGTTACCTGGTACAACGCTATCGCTGCCTACGAGCACGGCGACGTCGCCAAACCCAACATGTCCGCCGGCATTGGATTGCGCGGACTGATCCGTCTCGGGCTGACCTACCGCGGCGCGTTCTCTTTCCAGCTGAGCTGCGAGGTCGGCGACTCGCTCGTCGCCCCGATGTATCAAGTGCTCAAGAACCGCGGCGTGCGCGTCATGTACTTTCACCGCGTGCGCGACGTTGTTCCTTCGGACGACGGCGCAACGATAGAGTCCATCGCCGTCGAGCGGCAGGTCACGCTCAAGAGCGGCGACCCGTCCTCGTACGATCCGTTCATGACACTCCCGAACGGACGCCCCGTGTGGCCCGACGCACCGCTCGCCGATCAGATCGCTGACCCACCGTCATGCGCGTCCGACCTGCTGTCGTTCTACGCGCCGGACGTCGGCACGATGGTCACACTCACCAGAGGTGTGGATTTCGACACCGTCGTCTACGCACTTCCGGTCGCCACCGCGCGGTGGTACTGCGCCCGGCTCGTCAACCAGAAGGCGCCGTGGCGAGCGATGATCGATCACCTCGGCACCACGGAGACGCAGTCGCTGCGCATGTGGATGTACCCCACCGTCGAGGAGATCGGGTGGCCCTACGGGCAAAGCGTGCTCTCCGGCTACTTCGAGCCGCTCGCAACATGGGAGGACGCGCGGCAGTTGATTGCCACGGAGACGTGGCCCGCGGCGCACACGCCGGGCGGCATCGCAACGCTGTTCGGCGTCCTGCCGGGAACGCCCGCCATCTATCCCGGTCCCGACGACGCGGCGTATCCGGCGCAGCGCGCCGCGCAGGCCACGCAGACGGCGCTGCAGTTCTGCCGGTCGTTCGTCGGCTCGCTCTGGCCTGGCGCGACCGGCCTGCACAATCCCGTGGGGATGGATTGGCAGAAGCTCGTCACGCTCGACGATGGGCTCCGCGACGAGCAACGCCTGGCGGCGCAATCCATCATCGCGAATGTCGGCCCCGTCGAGGCGTACACGCAAATCCAGAAAGGAACACTAAAGTACAGGCTGCACGTCAACGAGACCGGATACGCGAATCTGATCATCGCCGGCGACTGGGTACGCAACGGCTACGAGGTTGGGAGCGTCGAGGGGGCGGTGCTTGGCGGACAGCAGGCTGCAGCCGCTATCATCGCGGGTGGCTGACGGCCGGCGGCACGGCGTCCGACGGCCGTCAGAGATCGTCACCGACAATCACCTTGGGAAATCCGGTTATCGCCTGCGAGGCCTGCAGGCCGCCCATCACCGCCGCTTCCACACACCCGGCGTTGATGCCGGTGCGCAGCCAATCGCCCGCGAGGTACAGGTTTGTGAACCCCGACTCGTGCGCGCGCGGGCGATACTGCGCGGTGTTCGGCAGCGAAAGCACATAGCGCTCGCTGGGGTCGATGTTGATGTGCCAATACTGGGTGTCGAAGCGGGACTCGCCCTTCGTTGCCGACTGCGGCACGAGCAGATGCCATTCAAGTTGCGGCGTGCCCGGCTGGCAGGCTGTGGGATACAGCGGGCCCAGATTGCTGTCGAGCCACGTGAGTGATACTTCCTTGATACGTTCGTTCTGCGCCGTCGGAAACGCGTGGTCGTCAAACGGCGGCGTTGGCACCGCGTCGGTGATCGTACCGCAGAAGTAGACCACGCTCTTCGGCGCGCCGGGCGCGTCGCCCCACGTTTCGCGCTTCAGCAGCTGGTCCATGTTCGCCCACGTGTTGTGCGGATTCGAGTAGACCGTTCCGACCGTGGACCCGTACGGCCATCCCATCTCGCCGATCGTTTTCGTGAGCCACACCTGCGCCGCGATGGTCTGGTTGCTCGCGATGTTGTCGAGCATCGCGCGCCAGCGCTCGGAGCGATCGGCCAATTCGGTGGTCAGGTGACGAGACGCTGACGGCGGGATGGCGAGGATCACGTCGTCGAAGTCGCGCCCCTTCTCGAGTGTGAACGTCTCGACGCCAGGCCAGTTGGCCCACCACGATTCGAGATTCACTCCGCCGTCTTGCAGTCTCTTTGCTTGCGCGGGATCGAGCTGTGCATATAGCGGCTCCGACGGCCAGCAGTCCACGCCAAGCACGTTCCGCACCGGCACGTACTCCGTGACGCCTGGCGCGAGATCCACCTGCCGCGTGATGCGGATAACCTGCACCGCCTCTGTCGGCGTCCCGTCGTCCGACAATCCCAGATCCTCGATGCGATGGAAGAAGCGGAAGGTCACTCCCTTCTCCTTCAGCGCCTGATACAGCGGCGTAAAGATCGTGTCGCCCATCCCGGCCTGCATCTTCCAAAAGAACGCACCGCGGTAGGTGAAGCAGTACCGGAACAACGTCCGCAGCCCAGACGCCGCCGACAGGCTGGGCCGCGTGCCATCGCCGTTCTTGTAGGCGAAAAAGAAGTCGTGCCAGCCGCGCACCAGCGCGCCGTGGAGCGTGACGTCGCTCGCGCCGTGCGTCTGCAGCCACTTGCGGAATTCCACGCCATCCACGACGTCGAGACCGTGCACGAGGATACCGTCGTGCAACACGCCGCGCACGATCGCCGTGCCGAGGTCGGCGATCATATATACGCGCCGCACGCCCGGATGGTCGTCGAGCCAATGAGCAAAGAACTTTTCGAACGAGCCCCGCAGCGCCTCGAGCGCTCCGAGCACGGCATCGTGATGCGCCGAGGTGTGCGAGCGGGCATCGGCGGGCATCGCTTTCAATGCGCGACGCGCCCGTTTGAGGTGGTGACGCGCCAGGAAGCGGAAGGCGGTTCGGGCGATTCGCCGGCCCATTTCGCTCGCCATGTCGCCGAGTGCATGCCACACCCGTTTCCCGGTTGAGGGCAGCGCCCCCGGCGGCGGCGGTGCGTGTTGCCGTTGCCAGCGTGGATGCTGCCCGAACAGCAGTTCCTCGAGCAGATCGAGCACGAGTTCGAGGTACTCGCGCAGCGTGGGCAGCTCGCGGCCGTCGCCCGGCAGGCCCGAATCGCCCGGCACGTCGATGTTCCACGGAATCCACGCGCCGTTGTAGAACTCACCGAGCGTGGCGTTATGTTCCGGCAGAAAGGCGCAGTCGTCGGGGCGCGCCGGATCGTACCAGACGGAGAGCGGCGTGCCGGACGGGCGCTTGAGCTGGCCGTACACCGATCGCATGATCGCGAACGCATTTTCGTACATGCCGCCCCAGATGTGGAGCCCATGCTCTTCGATGCGATCGTGGATGGCGGCATTGCGCCCGCTCGCCCCCTTGCCGCCGAGGCGCCACCCCAGCTGATAGACCGTGATATCGAGATCGGCAGCCTGCTCGGAGTTGACGAGTCCCCACGCCGCCGAGAGCCCGCCACACCCGCCGCCGAGGATCACGATCTTCCTTTTCGGTGTCTGCGCGTCGCGCGCCGTTGCCGGCGTCTCAATCATTGTGCTCTCCGGTTTCCAGGAGCGCACATTATGCCCGACCACTCGAGGTCACGACCGGAAAGCAAGGGGAGCGCAATCCCTGAGACTTTAAGGGAAAAAAGCGGCGCATCGGATTCGATGCGCCGCCCTGGGTGGGAATGTGGTTCGCCTACTAGTACTTGAACGACACACCGATCTGAAGTATCCGCGGCAGAATGACGTTCGAGGGGACCAGATAGCTTGGGCCTTGTCGCAGATTCCGGCTGGTGACGAAATTGGAATTCATCACGTTGAAGAAATCGAATCGCGTCTCGATCGAGCGCCCTCCGCCGACGGTGAACAGCTTGCTCACACGAATGTTAGCGAGGTCCGTGTTGGGGAGCGCGATTACGCCGATCGGCTGCGTATTGACGACGAGGTTCCTGATCGTCGTGCCGCCCGTGAATTGAAAATTCGGCGCCTGCGGAGTGCCGCTGCGATGTTGGTAATCGGCCGCCACATTGACCCAGGGATGCATGTAGCCACCTGCCACTTTGCTTGTGATCTCCCAGTAGTTGAGCGCGGTGTTGATCTCCGAGTTCGGATCCAGCGCCTGTCCGTCGGTGAATGGCTGGTCGATCTTCGTTGCCACCCACGAGGTATTGAACTGCCAGCCTCCCGAGAGCCGCTTGCTGGCGGACAACTCGATGGTCTTGTAGGTCTGCTGGCCCGGCCAGCCCACCTGGCGCGTCGACTGGTTCGAGATGCCACTCAATGTGGTCGGATACTCGTAATAGGTGATGGACGTTCCCGGATCGTCCGATGTTCCGGTCCTGCCGTCGAAGCCGGGATCGGGATTCGTGATCGGAATGCTGTACGCGGCGTACGGAATGTTGATGTTTTCCGTCCGGCGCAGGTCGGAATTCCTGGCGTAGATGCCGGTGCCCCTGACGTTCCAGTTTCTAAACACTTCGCGTTCGTAACCCAGAATGAACTGGTCATACTTTGGCTGAGGCATGTCCGGGTTGACCACGCCGTTTGTCACGCCGGCGATTGACTGGAAGTCCGACCCGCTCGGATCCAGATTGACTTCGCCTTGCTGATAGAGGCGATCGCCGTTGTTGTCGTGCCAGAGCCAGGTGGTCACCTGCCTGTTGTTTCGCGCGGTTACCAGCAGATCCGAAGTGATCGAGCCATACGCCACGTAGCGTCCCCATCCACCCTTGATGACGGACCTCCCGTCGCCCCCGAGGTCGTACGCGAAATTGAGCCGGGGAACCGCGGATTTCCAGATCGGCAGCTGAACCTCGTCGTAGCACTGGCTCGCGCTGAAATCGGTTTTCAGCGAGCACTGCGCCGGCGCGTGGAGGTTGTCGTTCGCAAAGCGAATGCCGAGGGCCAGGCTCAAGCGATTGTTGACGCTCCAGTTGTCCATGGCATATATACCGAGATAACGCTGAAAATTCTCCGGCTGCACTGGATAGTTGAACGTCTGCATCGAGAACGGGTTCCCGCTCTGATACTGCAGGACGTAGTTGCCGGCGGGCTGGGAACTGAAGTCCTGGGAGTACCACGAACCCACGTGGTCGAAGCCCACCTTGAACTGATGATTGCCAGCCAGGTTCTGCTTGAAGTAACGGACACTTCCGGCGACGTCATCGTTCCCATGCGTGATGAATTGTGTATCGTTCCGGGCGTCGCCAGTCTGGTACTGCGTGGTGAGGTCGAGCGTCTTGACCGCAGTTGGGCCGTAGCCGTCGTAGACCGGCAAGGCGTAGGTAATCGAGTGCCTGTGGAAGTGACCGGCGGTTAGCGACATGACCAGCGAATTGCCTTTTACGGTCTGCCACGTAGCGCCGTAAGTCAGGAAGGGGCCTTCGTTGAGTTCCCGTCCATCCGGCCCCACGAACTGGCTGCCGTTCCGTCGCTGCTGTTCTCTGTTCGAGTGATAAAAGCCCGTCAACTTGTTGTTGTTCGAAACCTGCAGTGACATCTTCGTCAGCCAGAGGCGGCCCCGCGTGTTGGTTTGCAACGGCGTGCCACTCTTATCCCCATAACCGGTTGGGGGATAGAACGCGTTCAGGATGTCCCGGTCGTACCCTTGATTCCGATAATTGGCGAAGAACCAGAGCCTGTCTCTGATGATCCGCCCTCCAGTGTTCACGCTGAAGTCCCACAACCCATGCAGCTCCGGTACATTCCTTACGCCTGCCGCCCGGAGTTCATCTGTCAGATTGCTCGACTCGAGATCACCGCTGGAGCCGTATATGACGACCTCGCCGTGGTACTCATTGCCTCCGCTCTTGAGGACCGAATCGATCAACTGCCCGGGTTTTGGCATATCCGCGTTCGAGCCGACGGTCTCTACTCTCGTTGAGTCGATGGAGTTGAAATCTATCTGGGCGCCCTGGACACCGTTTTGGGCGCCGCCAAACATGACGCCGTCCAGCAGCAACCACGGGTTTCCGGTCTGACCGTAGGCTCTGATCTGAACTGTGTCGGTCATACTCGAGGAACCGACATCCAGATTCGTGCGAATGCCAGGCACTTGCCCGAGGTAGGCCTTCAATCCGTCACGGTTTGTGGGAAGCGTTTCGAGCGTCTCGTTTGCGAGATTCACGCTGTGGGCTGGATTTGTGACGTCGACGGTAGGCGATTCCCCCGTGACCGTCACAGTTTCCGAGAGGGCACCCGGACGAAGCACCTGATCCAGCGTCGCCACGAACCCTACTTCCAACCGCACGCCTTCCTGCTTGATGGACTGAAAGCCCACGAGCTCGTAGGTGACGGTGAAAATCCCGACCGGTAATGGTGTGATTCTGTATCGACCCTGCACGTCGGTAACCACAGTCACCTGGGGGACCTGCAAGGCCGGACTGGTCACGGTGACCGTCACGCCAGGCATGATCGCTCCTGTCGTATCGGTGATCGTTCCGACGATGCCGGCGGTGGTCGCTTGAGCCCACGCGGTGCCGGCGCAAGGGAATAACGCCGTCAACAGGATCGATGTTGCTGCGAGCGCACGTATCTTGCCTCTCATGTTTGCCATTCCTTTCTTCCTCGATGCTGAACGTCAGGTCGCGTAGAAGGACGCAAGGCGCTGCACGGCATTCCGGGCCGCGGACGGAGACTTCGCTAGATTGCGATGGTTACTCTCAGATGGTCGGCCCGTTAAGCCAGCGGGTCAACGGGTTTCAACTGGTAAGACCTGGGCCCGGATGTACGTAGTGTCCGCCTTCAGGCGGACCTCGTGAAGTTCCGGCTAAAGCCGGACACTACGTACTACGCGCAAACGAAAACGGCTCTGATCAACGTCGAGACCGTTTACCGGACGTTGCCCCTGCGCAAGGTGTCGAGCGGATAGAACGTATCGCGCCACCGAACGCCGCCCTGCCGAAGCGTGACGACGGCAGAGTTCACGACCGCAAAGAACAAGACCGGGTACAACAGCGGTGTGATGGCCGCACTGGCAGGAGACCATCCCAGTCGACGCGCGAAGACAGCGGCTGGAAGGGCCAACGACCACGGCGCGAGCCCCGCGGTGATTCCGGCGGCGGTTCCCGACCACAGACCGAGGATGCAGGTGCCCAGTATCAGCGTGACCACAATTGCACCCGCCACCACCGGGGCCACCCTGAAATCGACAGCGGCAAAGTAGTTCTTCTCCATGATCCTCATCATGCGCGGTACGGTGGTGCCCCAGTGGCAGTCCACATCGGCTCCACCAAGGAACGCACGCGTTCGCCGTCCGGCGCGGTGCAGCAGCAGGCCCAGCTTGATGTCGTCGACAATCGTCAAACGCAGGGCTTCGTAGCCACCGCACGCGCGGTAGGCGGACCCGCGCACCAGGTTGAACGCGCCAATACCGAGGTGTGCGCCGGCCCGGTCGCGGTTCACGCCCGAAATCCAGTTCGCCAGGCTTCCCAGGAACGCCAGGTGCCACGCCTGGGCGCCGAGCGTTTCCGCGGCAACGCCGGGCGTCAGCGTGATGTGATCGGCAGCATCTCGAGCGGCGACACGCAACGCACGCGCAATCACGTCCGGCTTCAGCCAGCAGTCGGCATCGGTGAACAGCAGCCAGTCGCCCGTAGCGACACTGCCGCCGACGTGACATGCGTGGGACTTGCCGAGCCAACCGTCCGGCAGGTGCTCGACGCGTATCGCACGCACGCGCGCATCCTCGGACGCGAGTCGCCTCAGGATGTCACCCGTCGCGTCGGTGGATCGATCGTCGACGACGATCACCTCGAGTGCGACATGACGCTGCACGAGCAGATGACGAACCGTCGCTTCGAGGCGGGCTTCCTCATCGCGCGCCGCCACGATCACCGAAACATGCACGGCGCTGGTCGGCAAGCCGTCCAGTTCTGCCTGTGCGCTGAGCGCCTCGAGTGCAGGCAGCCGTTGCGCCCACCGCTGGTGCAGGAGGGTGGCCAGAGTCAAGCCGACGAAGAAAACAGCCGTGCTGACGAATGTGATGGTTATCACCAAGCGTAGCCAAGCTTCAGATAGACGCCGTGGCTGTCTCCGACGCCTTGTGCGTACTCGAGATTCACGTTCATGCGCTCCTTCGGCTTGATGACGAAGTGCAAGCCCGCGCCAACGGTCGGGTAGATGCTCCGATCGAGCGGGACTGGTGCCTCGCCGTACAATCCCGCCGCCCCGGCAAACAGCGTGGCGCCCCATCGCGCGGTGAACGACACACGTTCTTCGACTTCGAGCGAGGACATGTACGGCGAGAGGTACTGCCCCTGCTTGTAACCGCGAATGTTCACCGTCGCTTGCGCGGCCGATGGAGCATCGCTGGTCAGCCAGTTAAACTGTCGTACCGCCAGCACGTGACCGCTGCCGTGCTTCCAGAACGTGCGAAAGTCCACGCGATACGCATCGTAGGACGAGGACCCGCCGAGTGCTTCACGGTAGGCCAGGTTGTTGACGTTGAGGAACCAGCCCTTCACCGGCATGTCTTCGCTGTCGCGTGAGTCGTGCATCAGCACGGCACCGAGGGCCGACGAGTTGAAGCCGCGCAAGCCGAGTGTGTCGAGCACGAGATCGTCTTCCGGGGTCGCTCCCAGCACCTGGTAATTGGCGGCGCTCCCTTGCGCCCCGATGAACCAGTCACCTTTTACACGAAACAAGTACCGCGCCACGAACGCCTTCAAGTCATCTTCAGTCTTTAGCGGCTGGCCGGTCCCGAGGTAATCCTCGTAGTCGTTCTTGATGTGGCCGAATATGGCGAGCGTCACGGTGCGGTGGTGATCGGCGCCGAAGGATGTCCGCGCAAAAGCGGCGGCAGTCTGTGAGTGCGTGGACGTGTACTGGTAGGTCATGCCGAAGAGCGAGACGCGGCTCGCGGGATCGAAGACGCGTATGTAGGCGCCGAGTCCGCCCAGGGCCGTGCCGAGTTTGGGACTCGACGAGAACATCGGCACAAGCAGCCATGGCGACCGTGCCTCCTTCTCCGCGGCCGGCTGCGCCGACGCGTCCGGCGAAGATTGTTGCGCGAATGCCGACGCGGACATTGCGACGGCCATCACGAGCAACGACAGTAGATTGACGCGATATCTCATCATTACAACGCCTTCGTTAAAAACCGTTCGCACACGGTGGAGGCATTATTGTGGCTCGCTCTCGGTTTCTGGCCCCAAAGCGCCGCTATCGTCAACTTGGAGTCCGAGGAACTTCGTCAGCTTACGAAATGCCGTGGATCGGGCACCCGCTATCCGTCAGTTGTCATCCGTCCGTTTCAGGCAATTCCTAAAAATTTCGGGGACCAAACCTTCCGCAGTTGCGCCACCACTCAGCGTTCGGATGCCCCGCGTGCAGCGTTATTAGTTGTACCGCGAGGCTGTTGGCCGGCTGCCGGCCAGGAAGGAAGACTTCATGAAGACAACCTATGACCCGACAACGAAAGCTTTCATATCGGTGGATGAAACGAACAAGGTCCGCCATATTCGCCACGGCCAGGAGTACTGGCAGAGCGAGGACAACATTCCGCGCGTCTCGGCAGAATCGTATCTCAACGAGTGGGCGGGCGCATTGCAGATCCCGCAGGACCAGCTGAAGAACCTGCACAAGAAGGCGACGTTTTACGATCCGCGCGAGCAGGATGTCGAATACCAGCTCAACGAAGAGAAGCAGGCATTCGACTCAACGACGGTCGGGTATTATCAAACTTATCTGAACACGCCGGTGTGGCGCAGAGGCCTCTCCGTCAAGATCAAACAGAATCCGAACCGCGTCGTTGGCTCGACGAACAACAGCGAAGATGATTTGAAGGGATCGCTGCCAGACGCGAAGGTCATCAACCGCTATAAAGCTGTGTTCCGTCAGGTCGCCGCGCGCAAGGTCGGCATCGATCCGGCGCTCGGCGAGGTCGATGATCCGGGCGAAGGCGAAGCCGAGGCGCTCGTCCGCAAGTCTCTGCATCTTTCGACTCCTCGCGCTGCGACAGCCAGACGCCGCAGCGCAGCTCGACGAACCGATGGCGTGCGGATCTTGAGCGGAAAGTTCTTCATCTACAAATACGACCCGGCAAAGCGATACGCTGGCAAACCTTCGCCGCCTCCGGAACGGAAGCCCGAAGAGACATCGCTCGAGGTCGGGCGATGCACCAATCCTCACACTGCCTCCGGTCCCGGACCGAGTGAAGGCAGGCCGGGCGTACCTCGTCGCAGAACTGATTTTCAAGTACGATCCGCCGGGATTCGAGGGACTCGTGTGGCTGATCCTGGTCGAGGTCGAGACGGGATCGATTCTCTACATCGAGTGCATGACGTGCGGCGTGAACGGTCTGGTGTTCAAGCGCGATCCGATGGTCAAGACCGGCGATCTGACGATCACCTCCGACGACAGCAATGCAGCGCTCAACCCGCATCGCGACGACGTGACGCTCACCGACCTGGACGCGCCAGTGTCGGACGTCCAGAGTCTGTCGGGCACGTACGTGAGGCTCAGCGATGAGGAACTCCCGACTGTCGCGGCACCCACACAGCCGACGGGCATGGATTTCGACTACGAGGTTCGCACGAACAACTTCGGGGCCGTCAATGCCTACTACCACGAGACCGAGCTGTTCAAAACGATCGAGAGCCTCGGTTTTCCGAGGGCGACATATTTCGATGGAACGACGTTCCCGATACCTGTAGACCATCGAGGCATGGGGAGCGTCACTGGAAACACGATCAACGCCCACTGGTCCCCGAATGGCGGCGACGGAACCGACCATATGTGCTTTGCCGCTCTGCGACACGACCAACCTCGGCGCTCCGGTGTGCAGGGCGGTCGACCCGTACGTCCACTGGCACGAAATGGGGGGGCACGGAACACTTGGCGATCACGTTGGCAGTCGGGCACTCTCGGTTTCGCCCACAGCGCAGGAGATGGTTTGGCGGCCGATTCAAATGGATCCCGAATCGGCGCTTCGGCCGCTGCCCGAAAGATTTCGCTACGCCCCGTTCCGTCCGATTACGGTTGTCGACGGCGTGGCCGTCGAACGGCGCTTCGACCGGGATGTCGCGGCATGGGCATGGGGAAGCGCAGTGGTGCAGGCGCCCACGCCGAACCAACCGCTGATAAGCGGTGACGACGGCTGGTACGGCAGTGAGCAAATCCTCGCGACCTGCCATTTCAGAATCTACCGGTCGCTGGGAGGAGACGCCAGCGACGTCAATCGCCGGAAATTTGCGTCGCGCGTGGTCTCATACCTCATCCTGCGGACCATAGGCGGTCTGACGGCCGCCACAAACCCCAACGACCCTGAGGTGTGGTGCGAAGAAATGCAGGATGCCGATCTCGAGAACTGGACCACCGAGGGGCTGGACGGCGGCGCGTATAACAAGGTGATTCGTTGGGCTTTCGAAAAACAGGGCAGCTACCAGCCGCCGGGTGCACCGACGCCGGTTACGACAGCGGGCGCGCCGCCAGCGATCGACGTTTACATCGACGATGGGCGGGCGGGCGAATATCAGTACATGTACGCGCACTGGCAGAACCAGTCGATGTGGAACCGCAATGCGGCCGACGGAATGCCAGGCCATCAGAACGCCATCGACGATCAGACGAATTACATGTACGCCAAGGTCAAGAACCGCGGGACGGCGACGGCGAACAACGTGACCGTCAGGGCCTATCATTCGCTGCCGGGTGCCGGTTTGACCTGGCCCGAACGACTTCGTCGAAATGAATCCCGTTGGCGGCCTGCCGATTGCCAGCATTGCGGCGAACAGCGCCGCAGAAGTCGACAGTCGGCCCGTTCGAATGGGAACCGAATATCAACGTCTACGGGCACGACTGTGTGCTGATGATCGCGTCGACGGCGGGCGATCCGAGCAACGTCGACAACTTCACCGGAACGGAGTCGATTCAGGAATGGCGGCTCGTCCCGCACGACAACAACGTCGGTCAGCGGAACGTCGTCGTTGCTCCCGGGCGAAGGCGGCGAAGCGCTGATGGCCGCGCTCGAACGGAGCCTTCTTCATGGCCGGCAACAACCTGAACAGGCGCGCCACGATGGAATCTGCAGAGTCGAGATGCCCAAAGTGCTCGCCGACAAAGGCTGGCTGCTCGCAGTTCGAAGGGCTTCCGAACAACAAGTTCGACGCTCAACGCCGGCGCCAGAAACGCAGAATTCAGTTGAGTCTCAAGACAGGGCACGCAATTTACGAAAGCCGACATCGAGGGCGCGGCCGATCGGATGATCAACGTGAGCGCTGCTCGCGAACGGCATGCCTGCTCGGCGGGATGTCCTATTACGTCGACCCCGAGCTGAAGAAGCCCTCGGGCGGCAAGCAGCCATCGGGCAAGGACTGCGACGGAGCGGCGCAGAAACTTCTCGATTGCCTGAAGGTCTCCGGGACCGGAAGGTGAAGAAGGTCTGCGTGAAGAAAGGTCGTCTCGAGCTCGACATCGAGCATTGCGATGATGCGACGTGCAGACGTGCTGGCTGATTGGAGACGTCATGGGCACGAATTTTCACCTTGCCCCGCCGTCCAAGACCGTTGACGGATTGCTGTCCGTGCCGATCGATATCGAGTCGATCAGCGCGGTCTTCATTTTTGACGGCGCAGCGCAGACCGCGACCGCCGACGCGACCATCACCTACACGGTGGGTGCCGACCGCCGGTAACCCGTTCTTCGATCTTCGGCAGAACATCACCCAGGCATGGCTGGACGGCGCCGTCATTCCCGTCGCGCAGCTGGCTCATCACAACTTCGGCGGCGAGGCCTTCACCGACCTTCGGGTCATCGAATCGGTGCAGACGGCGGGCTCAGTGCATACGCTACGCGTGCAGTACGACCTGGCGATGCCCGAATTCCCAGCTTGGCGGCAGCTACCTGCCGGCGCTGGATTGGCTTGCCGGTCCCAAACTGAGGTTTGTCTTCGGTCTTTCGGATCTGAACAAAGCTCGCTACGTCGAGGCATGGCTCCCTGCAAATCTGATCTTCGATCAGTACAGCATCGTCCTCGAAGTGCAGATTACCGGGACGGTGGCAGCACACTCGGTCATCTCGAACGGAGCGATCACCAGTCTCGGCGTCAACCATTGGAGCATCGCATTTCCGCAGCGGTTTACGGCGCTGTCGCCGATGCTCGAGATTCGCCCGTCAGATACCCTGACCCAACAAACGGACACTGTCGTTCTGCCTGTATCCGGAAACACAGTCAGCATCGAAGGATGGAAGCTGACGACGAACAACGCGGTGAATCTCACGACCGAGATTAACAACCTGAAAGCCCTGCTCATCGACAATGAGAACGACTACGGCGCTTTCGTCCACGGCAACCGGTTCGTCGCGTTCTTCAACGGCAGCGGCGGAATGGAATACGAGGGCGGAACGACGACTTCGACGGGCGCCTGCTGCACGAGACATTTCACAGCTGGTACGCACGAGGCGTCAAGCCGGCGTCCCAGGCCGATGGATGGTGGGACGAGGCGTTCACCAAATTTCACGATGACGGCGCGAACGACGCGATCCCCTTCGACTTCACGAACCCGTCCGATTGTCTTGTGTTCGCGCGATCCGTGGCAGCGCAACACTCCGGGCAATTCGTATAGCGACGGAAACGACTTCTGGAAGGGCATTGCGGCATCATTCGGCGTCGGCATTGTAAATAACCTGATGGGCGAGTTGTATGACCTTCACAAAGGCAATCCGCTTTCCACGCAGATGATTGAAGAGTTCCTGCTGTGCAAGAGCGGGAAGCCGGAAATAGTGGACGCATTCCATCGGTTCGTCTATGGGTTCGGGAATCCGTCGCCGGTGCCCGATCTGTGGATGAGAGACGATTTCGGCGATCCCGGAGCGGATCAGTGGGGAGGCACATTCTGGGATTTGCCGGATTTATGGGTCCGCAACCACGACGACGGCGGCACCCTGCACCAGTCGCCCGAATCGGGGCAGGACAACTGGTTCCATGCCAGAGTCCGGAACAAAGGTGGAGATGCCGACCACTTCGTCGTGACCTTTCATGCGCGCGGTTTTCTCGGCACCCAGTTCGAATTTCCCGACGATTTCCTGCCGTGTCTCGCGGCGAAAGGCGATTTCGATCTCGTCGTCGGGCGGAACAAGGATCGTCAAAGCGAAGTGGCCTGCATCGCTCATCCCGCCCGCCGGAACCCACACCTGCCTGCTCGCTTCGGTCATCACACGAAGCGACCAACCGATCGCAAGCCGGCACGTCTGGGAGGACAACAATCTGGCGCAGAAGAACCTCGAGATTGTCGATCTCGTCCCGAACGAATTTTTCATACTGCCGATCGTCATCCGGAACTGGCGGCTGAGTTTCGATCCGCTGTTCACGCTGGAGATCTGGAAACCCAGGGAGGCCGATGGGGTGGACGTCAGCGTCGTTCACCGGTCGAAGGAGTTCTTCAAACAGTCTGGAGTAGACAGCAGGCCGTTCAAGCCGGAATTTTCGGCTCCTTCGCGACCGCAACAGACGGTGCGGCTAGAGTGCGGTTCGGAGCTCCCTGGTTCCGACCGCAGCGATGGGCGCCTCAGTTCACGCAGGCCCGACCTGGTGCTTCGGCGATTTCCGGATTCGTGGGAGGCCACGTTCGACGACGTGTCGCGTGCAAGCCTCGCCGTGAATCTTCCCTCGTTGTCTCAAAGCGTTGTCGGACTCAGAATCGCCGCGTCGGAAGCGTTCAAGCCGAACAAGCCGCTCAAACTCCACTTCGTTCAACGCAACGTGAAGACGGACCAGATTGTGGGAGGTGTGGCCATCCAGCTAACGCAGCCAGAGTAGTGTCCGCCTTCAGGCGGGCCTCGTGAGGTCCGGCTAAAGCCGGACACTACGTACTACGCGCAAACAAAACCGGCTCTAGCTCAATGCAACGGCGGTCTCGCCGAACCACCGAGCAGCGAGGAGTCCATCGTCACGATAACGCGATTACCTGACGATCCCCAGCCCCATGATGCCGTAACCACTGGTGCTCCACCCGCCCTGATTGTCACACCTGCCGAATAACTGGCGAGCAGGTCGCTAAAATCCAGTGTGCTCGCCTGGTGTGTTGCCTTGCCGCCCTCCGCTGTGAGATAGCCACCAAGAGGTCCCCAGATGGAGTGCTCAACGGATACCTGAGCGGCGATAACATGCGGCGCACGAAACCTGTAGTCGTCGTAGCTCGCCAGTAGACGCTGATTGTTGATGTCTGAGCCGCCAACGGTCGGCTGGAAGTAGAACGGCACGCGGCCGTCACGGTCGAACGGAGACGACGAGACCGCGAACAGCCGTGCCCCCACCGAGCCGCCAAGATTGCGCGAGAACGTCAGGGGTGGGCACATTGCATTCGATGGCCCCGCAAAACATTCGTCGGGGCCATTGAACTCATTTGGCCCTGTTGAGGCCACGCTTCGATAGAGCGGAATCTCATGGCGCAGGTCAACGCTCCATCGATGAAATGACAGATCGCTTGGTCCGAGGAATTGCTGCAGGCGCGCTCCGTAGTTCAGTCGCAAATGATCGCCGATGAGCGATGGCCTGAGGCGAAGTTCCTCGAAGATCTCGAGGAACGCATCACCATCCTGGGCGTTATCGATGGTGACGAAACGTCCATTCAAGCCGCCAATGAGTGAGGCTGCAATTGCACGGATGCGCGATTGATTGAGCGGCAACACCGCGCTGCCGCCAACAATCGTCTGGTCTTCGCTGAATACGCTGAGACGTGGATTGTCAGAGTCGGGGCCATAATCCAGCAGCTGATTCAAGGCCGTGTGCTGCAGGTACACTCGAAATACGGGATACTGCCGGATGGCGTTCGTCGGTGGCTCTACGACCGGTCCTGTCGAAACGGTCGGCAGCTCAACCTTCGAGCGGACGAAGGTCACATATGTTCCGGCGCGCCACGCGTTTGAAGTCGACGCGACGGCGTCGCCGTTGAAACTGATCCTCCAGTCTTCGTTCGGTGTGTAACGCTCCACGAAGGCGAGCCCGAATCCGAAGCCATTCTGCGGCGCCAGATTGCCTAGCGCAATGTGAAACGGATAGTCGGTGACCAGCGTGACGGCACATGAGGTCAGCGCCTTGAGAGCAAGCTCATCGCAGTTCTCAGCGACGCGTTCACGTTCGCGCCGCCAGTCGGACGCCAGGCGACTCTCCTGCGCGAACGCTGGGCAGGCAACGAGCAATGCGATCGCGAATGCCATCGTCTTCATCGGCCCGCCGTTGCCCTTCGTTTACCGCGGCCCTTTGATCGTTTCGTGGTTCGTCGCGGCTTTACCGGTGCGGACTTGGCAGAGATTTCCGGCATCGAAAACGGCAGATACTTGGCGGATTCAAGTCGGGGGAGTAGTTTCGCCATTCGCGCCGCCGCGTCCGCCTCTGTCTTGACACGTTTCACCTTGTAGCCGCGACGACGCTCGCCAGCGTGCCGGATCGCCCATTCCAAATGTTTCACTTGAGCCTGGAGGAGATCGGATGCCGGGCGATTGGGGTTGAACGCTTTCTTTGGCGGCTTAGGAACCCTGATTTCAGCCATGACATTACAGGTTAAAGGTCGGTGTGTCGTTGTTGGAGCGCACCGCAGGGAGGGTTAACAGATCTCTGGAACATACTCGATGCCCTTTCGCGCGGCGATCGCGGTTCGTGGGCCGGAGCGAACAGGGCCGTGACGGTGTTCGGAATCGAGGCATGCTCGAATACGCGATTCTCCACTGAACCCCTGGGGATCCATGGTGAAACGAGCACCGCCGGCACGCGGACACCAAGGCAATCGAAAAGGAAGGGCTTGCCCGTCAACGTATCCGCGGGTTGCGCGACGAAACCGTCAGGAGTGCAGGTGGGCGGCGGAACGTGATCGTAAATGCCGCCGTGCTCGTCATACGTCAACAGCATAGCCGTTGACGGCCATAATGCCGCGTTCGCCTTGATGGCGTTGTAAATTGACGCTATGAAACGTTCGCCTTCCAGCACATGGTGATCGGGATGCTGGTCTGACGCGAGAATTGCCGCGCCCGTGTCGCTGAAATGATCCGTGTAGTTTGGCTCGATGAACGAATAGTCGGGAAGTGTGCCGTTGACGCAATCACTCAAAAATTGACGGTAGGTTCCAAAGAACTGCGGCTGGTGCTGCAGTAGATTCACGATCTCCATCGATGAGCTTTGCGGATCGAACAGGTAGATCTTTGCGGTTTTGCCAGCTGCCTGAAGGCGTTCGTAGACGCTCTTGAACTGAACGTTGGGGTAGAAAATCTGCATGCCGACATGCCCGAAGGAGGTTCCGTAGTGAGCGAATGCGCGATTGCAGAGCGTCGGGCCGGGAATCGACGAAAACCAGCGGTTGAACACGCAAAACTCGGTGGCCAAAGTGGAGATGACGGGAAGCCGCTCACGTTTGAAATGGTGCATGATTTGCCGCGAGTGCTTGACATCGTGACGTTTCTCAAAATATTGCCGGATAAACCCCTGCATCGTCGGCACGCGCGTGGTCGTCGTATCGCCGGCGAAGATCTGAAAATCCACTTCCTTGAAATCGTGGCCAGGATCGGGGTCTAGCTGGCTTTGATACTTCGCTTTCGGCTCTGACTTGATTACCTTGCCTTGTGTGTCGGGGTTCGACTGAGTTCCGTCGATGCCGTCAATGGCAGGATGCGTCGCCGTGAGGGCACCAAGCATGTGATCGAAGGAGCGGTTTTCCATCATCACAACCACGATGTGGCGCAGGGCATCGAGTCCAGGTGGAGGCATCAGCGTTTTAGCTCAAAAGAGATGGAATCCGCGGCGGCAGGCTACGCCGCACTCGCTGTCATGGCATCCGAGTGTACGCGGCGTCCTCGAAGTCGTCCAAATGCATCACGAAGTTGTACCTGTACCTCTAGCGAATCACCTTCAAGCCTGCCGGTCGCAGTCCACTGGCCAAGGTTGCTTTCGAACTTGAAGCTCAGAACGCTATTCTCCGCCGTATATGAACCGCGATACTGACCCTTGGCCTGTCCTTGTCTAAGGACGCGTGTCGCGATGAGCTGAGACGATTTGCAGCGTCGCGACTGATGTCGCCGCTGGTATGGTGAGCTGTCACGACCCGCGGAGGTCTCGGCAGGAGCGGTGACGGTCGCCGTCTTTGCAGACACCTGCGGGAATTTGATTCAGTTGTACCAGCCGACATAGGCCGGCAGCTGACGACGGGTTGTGAGCAACGATGATTCCGGCTGACTGCCTCAGCGGGATGCCTTGTACGTTTTACGTAGCCCCGCGGCCTCCCTTGCTGTAGATTCGATCTTGGCGTCCGCCGCGGCCATGGGCGCTGAAGGGAGAGGTTGTGCAGAGCACCTTCAGTCGACGAGCATTCGTGACAGGGTTGGGGATGTTGAGCATTCCGCTGATCGCCTTCGCGCAGGAGAATCGCGAAGAGAAGAAGAAAGAAGCGGAGGAGAAAAGGGAAGACAACGAGGAGAAGCGGGAGGACGCGAAGGACGAGGCGAAAGACAAGGCCGAGGACAAGGTCGAAGACAGGGACAACGTCGTCGATACTCCCGGAACCGATCGCAGCCAGGACCGGCGGCAGGATCGAAGGCGCGACGCAGTGAAGTGACCTATCGTTCCGAGGGTCGCGCCGTTATTCACCGTCCGTCCTACTCACCGTATAGGTCGCTACGCCAACCGGTCATCCGCTAGCTTTCCTTTGCGTTCGGCGATCATTGGAATCGTCGTGCACGAGTCGCTCGAGTTCTGCTCGAATGCTCCACCACTCTGTTCTTTGGCCTGACGGACACCCGCAAGGGGACTTTCCCCGTTCGTAACAGGAATGTAACGGCGTAGCGTCATGATGGGGGCGGCGCATGCCCCCAATCACTGACGCACGTCAAACGCGAGCATCACGAGTAGCGCGATGAATCAGGATCGCCGGCATGTGGCCCTCGAACTCGAAGCGCTGAAGGCACGCCTGCTGGCGATGGGTGGATTAGCGGAAGATCATTTGCGCAGGGCCATGCGGGGCCTTGTCGAACGCAACCACCAGTTGCTGGCTGATGTTATTGCCGCCGATTTCCGGATCGACGATTTGCAGATGGAAATCGACAACCGGTGCTTCACCCTCATCGCCCTGCATCAGCCTGTCGCGCTCGATCTCCGAATAGCTTGTTTCGGCGCCGAGAATCAGCGCCGATCTGGAGCGCGTCGGAGACCTCGCCGTGAATATCAGCGAGGTTGCCGAACGATATCTTCAGCATCCGCCGGTCAAGCCACTGATCGATTTGCCGCGAATGGGAGACCTGGCGCTCAAAATGCTGCGCGAGGCCCTCGACGCGTTTCTCTCCGGAGACGCGAGCCTCGCCAAAACGGTGCTGAGACAGGACGACTGGCTGGATGCGCTGAAAGATCAGGTGTTCCGCGAGGTGCTCACTCACATGCTGGGGGATCCCCGGACGATCGAACCTGGCGTCGACCTCATTCTCATGTCACGCCACCTCGAGCGCGTCGGTGATCACGCCACGAGTTTCGCCGAGGACGTCATCTTCATCGTCGAGGCGCGAGATGTGCGCCATCGTTCCACCAAACCGATCGCCGCGACGAATCAGACTGGCGGCAGGACGATCGAACGCCGAAAGGACTCCCGCATTTTCCCCGTGTGAACGCGGCGCTGATCGCATCTACCCGCATTCCCGGTTCGGGCGATTCGTGGCCAACGGCGCCTTCACCAACGCCTGGCGAAACTCCGCGAGCGCGCCTTCGACGCTCTTCCGGCCGAGCCTCCTGGCGACTGGCTCGATGATCCAGCCAAGCATCGCTGGATATCCGCGGCTCAAACCAAGCGTTTCGAGAGAAAGGTACAGGCCGCCGTCCTGCTGGCGATAGCTGCTGAAAGTGCTCGCACGCCACAAGTAGCCGTGCCCGGTGCCGGCAGGCAGCGCGCGCTCCCCGGGTTGACCCGCGTCGACAATCTCGCGAATCTCCGTTGCGCGCGACACCGAGTAGCCGCTGCACGCGTCGACGCGACCATAAGTGACGGTTGAGATGATATCGACGACCGACGTCACGACTCCGGCACGTTCCCTGATGCGCAACCGCACGCGAAAGGTATCGCCTTCCTGCTCGATCAGTTCCGATGACACAACCGATTCGTAGACTGTCGAATATTGCGCATAGCTGCGTGAAAGCTGCAGCGCGGTGTCCACTGTCGCATCGGCAAGGAATGCCGCCCCGCGCCAATGGTGGATCAAACCGTCGGGCACTTCGAGGATGCCGTTTCCCGAGCCGGGACGGCCGACAATCGTGCCGCCGCGCAACTTCGGCGCGAGCTCGCCGATGAGCGCAAAGGGCGCGCTCGTAAACGACCGTTCGGTCCGCTCGGCATAGTCGTCGAATGCGAGCCGTGCCTGATCGGTAAGCTCAATTGCCTCGAGGACTGCGGCGCACAGGACGACCGCAACTATCGCGCCGAACCTGACCGGAGAAATGGCAGCCACCTTCCAACAATAGCATCGGGCCGTGGGCCTCAACCGGCATGGATGTATACTGTTTACGTCTCGCTTTCATGAGCCTCTGCCGCATCTTGCACTCCGCGAGGTCCGTCTCCAGACACTCACCAAAGCCATTTTGGGGCGTCTCTGTTTCGAGCGACTCCTGCGGAGAACACATGGCGACCATGCAAGAGCTTCAGGCGGAATACGAAGTGCTCAGGAACACACATCATCTATTGGTTGAGGAACGTAGCCAACTGCACCGCGAGCTTGCCGACGGTGCGGCGTTCCAGGATCACGGCCACAGGATGCGCGCCTATATGGCCGCGCTCGACACCTACGTCCTCGCGCTCGCCGCCCGCAGGCAGGAACTGCAGCTCAAAAGAAGCGCCAACCGCGCCTGACGAGTCCGAGCCCGGTGAGGTCGCGGAAATCGCAACACGTGCCGCGCCGGGCTACTGATCCGATCGCCGACGCCACGATTGGAGAATCCGCATGTAGTGGCCCCGCTCGAACGCCTGCGGATCCGGACTGAGCGCGGCGTTCATACTGTCACGCACCTCATCGAGAGACGCATATCCGTGCTCCTCGCACCACCGCTCGAAACCACGACGCATTGTCGTCAGGTGCCACGGGCCCTTCTGCAGTAACGCCGAAACGACCTGAACAGCGTCGGCACCCGCCATCACGGCTTTGACGGCGTGAATCGGTTCATGAACGCCGCCGGTAATCGCCAACGACCCCCGCATGTTCGGCGCAAGAATCGCCAGCCATCGCAATCGGAGGAGCAGATCCGACGAGGTCGAGAGTTGCAGATGGGGCACGGCATCAAGCTCGTCAGGGTCGATGTCGGGCTGATAAAAACGGTTGAACAGTACCAGTCCGTCGGCGCCAATCGACTCCAGCCTGGTGACGAGGTGAGGCAGCGACGAGTAAAACGGCGAGAGCTTCACCGCAACAGGGATCCGGACGCATTCTTTCAGCACAGCGACGATGTCGAGTAGCCTCGCCTCGACCGTCTGTGCGTCTTCGAGCGGGTCGGTGGCGACGTAATAGAAGTTCAGTTCGACAGCGTCGGCACCGGCATGCTGCAGATTTCGCGCGCATTCGAGCCATCCTTCGGTCGTCGTACCGTTCAGCGATGCGATGACGGGAACCGCCACTCGAGCCTTGATGAGGCGAATCTGTTCCAAATACTGCTGAGGCGTCAGGACAAATTCCGCGCGCGACGGGAAGTACGACGCGATGGCAGCTCGACTGGCGGCTTCGGAGTGAGTCGTGTGAACGATCCCGTGACGCTCGCCCACGATCTGTTCCTCGAAGAGCGAGCGCATGACAATCGCCGCGGCGCCGGCGTCCTCCAGTTCGCGTACGTTGTCGAGGTTGTCGGCGAGCGGCGACGCGCCTGGCATGAACGGGTGCGCCAACGTCAGTCCCAGATACTTCGTGGCTAGTTGCATCGGTGTTTCGCCAGCTCGTCAAAGCCAGGCGCTCCACGAGCGTTAATGTGCGGCCGCCATGACGTGGTGACTGGCGGTCTGTCTCCCAGCCCGATGCTTTGCAAGCAACGACACCATGAGAATCAGTACGCCGAGCACGTGCATGGTGATGGGAACGAAGAGCGCGATCAGAAAGAGAACATCGAAAAGTGGGCTTGGCAAGGTAACCTCCAGTACCGTCGGGAGGGCAACTCACGTGCCACGCATCAGCGTCGGAATCACGCGTGTTTTGTTGAGCGAGGCAGAGGATCGATGAAGTGGGTGCGAACTATCACGCAGTCGTGCGAGAAAATCAGCGCACCGGCCCAACCTTGTTAACGGATGTGAAAGTCGATCATGACGATCACCAGCACGTCCACTGGTGTTTCGCCCCTTCGTCCGGGATTGAACCGCCATTGGCTGGCTGCGCGCACGGCTTCTTCGTCGAGTCCATGCACGTCGAGCGATCGCATCACGCGAGCCCCGTAGGGAATACCGTCGGCCCCCACGATCATTTCAAGCACGACCGTGCCCTGAACTTTCCGCAGCAGCGCGTCAGGCGTGTAGTTCGGCCGGACCTGTGAGCGCAGCGTCGGCGTGGTCACGCCGTTGCCCGGACGGTAAACGCCGCCGCCGAACCCGCCGCCAGAACCCGGGCCGAAGCCTGGCCCCGTGCCCGATCCCATCCCCGAACCCGAACCAGTCCCCACACCGCCGCCGCTGCCGGGACCTGCAGAAAACGGTATGCCCGGATGCGCGTCCGGCATGCCGATTTGATAGGCGGTGCCGGACGCCAGGGGTACCGACGGCAGCACCACGAGCTGTGTCGGCACCGACTCCACGGGATTTGGCACGGCACGAACAGGCCGCGCAACTGGCAGAGTGAGGCGATCGGTGCCGATGGCCTGGGCGCGCGACGGCGGAGACGGTGTGCGATTGCCGCCGCCGCCCCCTCCGCCGCCAGGTCCGGGCATCTGCAGGAAGATCATCCGCGGCATCTGCATTGGCTGCGGGTCGGCGGCTGTGGTCGCCCGCGGCGTCTCACGTTGCGGAGAGCCGATTGCCAGGGTGGCGATTGCCGCCGCGACCGTAATGTGGAGCGCCGCGGCAACGAGCGCACTGGCTCGTGCCGGCGCCGCCCTGTGGGGCAGTCTCGGCGCCGGTAAAACGAGATGCAGCAGCGACGTGTTGCTCATCACAACTCCAGACGCCTGGTTGCCTGTGCAAGAACAGCGCTAAGGGTTGGCGGGCGATTGCATCGGAATTTCGCGGCGTCAAGAGCGAAGACCCTGCGGAAATTCCCGCTGAAGCGCGGGATATTCATCGCGCCACGTGTGAAGTTGCGCGTAATTGGCGCGAATTCTCCGGCACGCCGATTGCCTTCTGGCACAGGCAGAGGCGAGCCATGAGACTCCTTCAACTGAGCATCACCTCGGGATTCGCAATCGCTCTCTCCGCGTGCGCCCCGATGCCGCGAGTGGCCCTCGAAGCGACACCTGCCGATGTCGAGATGCTGGCGGGTGAATGGCGCGGGGAGTACGAAAGTGCCGCACTCGGCCGCCGCGGCCGCATCGCATTCAAGCTGGACGCGCACAGCGAAGAGGCCTACGGCAGTGTGACGCTGGTTCCGGCGGGGAAGCGCACCTCGTATTCGCCCGAGACCTACGACGACTATGAGGAAAACAACGCCCATCAGGGATCTGCCGGATTGCTCACCATCAAGTTCATTCGCGCAGACGATGGATCGATCGTGGGGATGCTCGATCGCTACTGGGATCCCGACAGGCAGTGTTACGCGATAAGCGTGTTCCGCGGCCATATCGGCAGGGGGATCGTCGAGGGCACGTTCCTCACGACGTTCGGATCTGGTGCGGGTGAAGCCACCGGGACGTGGCATGCCAGCAAGCAACCGCCCTCACGGAGGTAGTCGTCATGTCCGAAACGCGCACACATCACGTCGAGCTTCGGTTTGTCCGCGGCTATGAGTTCGTGGCGACGTTCAGAGACAAGGAAAACGTCCCTGCACTGGTGTTCGACGAGCCGCCGCCCCTTGGCGAAGGGGCAGGCCCAAGCGCAGCCGCCGTGCTGGCAGCAGCCGTGGGAAACTGCCTCGCCGCCAGCTTTGCGTTCTGTCTCCGAAAGGTCAGGCTCGAACCGGTCGACCTGGCCGTCAACGTCGCCGCACACGTCGACCGGAACGCGCAGGGCCGCTTCAGAATCACGGGTATCGACGTCGAGCTCAATCCGCAGCTGCTGGCGGGCGACCGCTCGCGACAGGAGCGCTGCGAGCAGTTGTTCGAGGACTTCTGCATCGTGACCGAGAGCGTACGGCGGGGGATACCCGTCCACGTGAAGATCGTCGATCCGATCGGCGAGAAGGCGGCATAGACAGGTTCACGGGTGATCATGGCGAGTCGCGGTGCGCAAGGATGAGAACAGCGACGGCGCCGGCTAGCGTCGCCGGTTGCATCCAGGAAACATAGCCGATGATCGCGATCTGGGCCGCAATCCAGATGAGGACGACACATAGCGAGCCATACAGGCCTATCGCGGCGATACGTTGTACCGACTCGTCGATCGTCAGCTCGATGTACGTGTACTCGCCATCCCCCTCGTGCCAGTGTCCTTCTCCGCCGGAGGCCAGCCGCACCGCCCCGAACGAGCGATAGTTGCGGAGCGGCGTTGACCATCGGACTTGTTTTGTTATGCCCTCTGGCAATAGTTCGTAACGGTCGTCCGACGAGAAGTCCACGAGGTCGCCGGCGTCATTGAACGATAACGCCGCGTGTACCGTGTGGCCCGCGTGGGTATACCGCGCCCGTCACCGTGTGCGCGTTGACGGCTCCCCACTCGATGCCACGCTCGATCAGCGAGCCCGGCGCCAGCACGCACATATCGTTGAACAAGGTCACGGTCTCGGAGCGGGTCATGATGTCTCCCGACGCGCTCGCGACAGGCACGAGGGCGGCGGCTTTGACGAGCATGGTCGCCGATGCGCCAACATACCGGTGGTAGCCTTGCACCGGGAGCATGAACATCGACCCTGACAGATAGAACATCCGCGCCGGTTCGTCGATGAAGTTGTATTGCTCGGCTTCGAGCGGGATCCATCGCGCCTCGCGACTGCTTCGAATGCGGCCGTGCATGCGCGCACGGAAGTTGTGCACTCGCGGGAGCCCAACAACGCCGGTGTTGCGCAGGTAGCGCCGCACGGGGTCGGGCAGATCGGCCAGATGCGACTCCGTGATCACGTCAACGGGAGCAGGGGCGGCCAGTGCCCGAGCCACGTCTTTCTCGTAGGCGGCGCGCAGACTCGCGGGGCCTGCCGCGAGAAAGCCGTAGACCACACCAATCAACGCAATGAGCGTGGGCAGCGCTCCGAATTTCGCATCAGTCCACGAATAGGAGATAGCGGCCATCGAGACGACGATCGCTGCCACTCCGAGCGCCCACCACCAGCGGGGCAACAGGAAGAGTGCGGCGGCAGTCGCGAGAAAAAGCGCACAGGCCGCGAGCCATGCCACGCCGATTGCAGGCGGAATTCGCTGTGTCAGCTGTGGAAGCGGCGCCAAGTCGAACGCCTTGACGAAGCCGAGCAGATGAATCAGCCCGTGGACGACCAGAAATCCCGCGAACAGAATCATGACGTGATTCGCTCCCGAGCGGCCTTCAAGCCATCCTCCGCACCGGTCCAACCCGCGCCCGCACGTCCACGATGTGGCAGCCCTGGCCGGCCGGCATCGCGATGACGGGATTGAATTCCAGTTCGAGCAGCTCCGGCACCGCGTCGCCGAGATACGACAGCTTCATCAGCACATCGCGAATAGCCAGAACGTCGGCGGGCTTGCGATCGCGATACCCCTGCAACAGTGGGAACCCGCGGATGCTGCGCATCAGTTCATCGGCGTCGCGATCGGTGAGAGGGGCCATGCGAAATGCGACGTCGCGGAAGAGCTCGACGTGAACGCCGCCGAGTCCGAAAGCCACGAGCGGACCGAACGTGGGATCCTGCGATAGCCCGATCAACGTTTCGGTGCCGTTCGCGACCATGGGCTGGATGAGGATGCCCTCGAAGACGCCGCCAAGCCTCTCCTGGGCAATGGCGCACAGCTCGGTGAAGGCGCTGCGCACGGAGGCATCGGTGGCCAGATGCAGACGGACACCGCCGACCTCCGTCTTGTGGACCGCGTTGGCCGAGACGATTTTCGCAACCACGGGGTACCCGAAGATGCGCGCAAGCGCGACGGCCTCGTCGGCGGAATGGGTGAGCACGCCAGATGCAAGGTACAGATCGGCCGCGCCCATCAGTTGATTGATCTCCTGCGTCGTCAGCCAGGTATCACCGCGTGCGTGCGCCACCTTCCGGCAGAGCTCCCGTGCCTCATGCAGACGCATCCGCTCGAAGGAGAGCGAGCCGCCGGGCGGGGTAGCGCGCCAACTCGCGTAAGCAGCAACTTTTCCGAGTGCACGGGCTGCCTGTTCGGGAAATTCGAAAACAGGAAGCGTTTCGTCGCCGGCCCGGAGGGGAGGAGTGTCTGGCGACGCGACCGTGCAGATCAGGACCGGTTTCGGGGAGCCGCCGCGCGCGCGATCGTCGGCGACCACCTGTTGAATGCTCTCGAGAATCGGTGCGGTGTCGGTCCGGCTGATGGTGGTGTAGATCGCAATGATCGCGTCCACGTCCTCGGCGGCGAGTAGCGCTTCCAATGCCTGTCGATAGGCGTCGGCGCCTGCTGACGCGATGAGGTCGCAGGGGTTCGACCGGCCGCCGCACGTCGCGGGCACCTCGAGCCCCGCGCCGACGCAGGCATCTGCGGCGAGGATGCCGGGCCCGCCGGCGTTGGTCAGGATCGCCACGCGGCGACCTCGCGGCAGCGGCTGCAGGTCGAGACAGGTCGCGATGTCGAAGAGCTCGTCGATGGTGTCGGCCCTGATGACGCCTGCCTGCTGAAACAGGCCGTCGATGGCCAGTTCACTTGCCGCCAGGCCCGCTGTATGACTGGCCGCCGCACGCGAACCGGCCGCCGTGCGTCCCGCCTTCACGACGACAATCGGTTTCGTGCGCGACACCCGGCGGGCGAGCTGGCCGAACCGCCGTGGATTTCCCAGCGACTCCAGATACAGCAACACGACGGACGTGCGCGGATCCTGCTCGGCGTACTGGAGCAGATCGTTTCCTGAAATATCGGCCTTGTTGCCGAGGCTGACAAAGGTCGAGAGGCCCAGCTGCCGTCGCGCCGCCAGCTCGAGCACCGCGAGTCCGAGCCCGCCGCTTTGCGACGCGAGCGTGATTCCGCCGTGCGCGGGTATGCGATCGGCGAACGAGGCGTTCAGCCGGACGGACGGTTCGTTGTTGATGATCCCCATGCAGTTCGGGCCCACCATCCGCATGCCGTAGCCGCGCACGCGCTCGACGAGCTCTTTCTGCAGTTCACGTCCACGCGAATCCGCCTCGGCGAATCCCGCGGAAATGATCACAAGGCCCTTCACGCCGATGCTCGCGCAGTCGTCGACGGTGGTGAGCACGGCTTCACGCGGCACGGCAATAACCGCCAGGTCGATGCCAGCCGGCAGGCTGCGCACCGATTCGTAGCAGCGGCGGCCGGCCAGCTCGGATGCGGCGGGGTTGACCGGGTAGATCTCGCCCTGGAACCCGCCGGCCGTCAGCGAGTCCAGCACGCGACGCCCAAGGTTCGATTCGCGGCGCGATGCGCCGATCACCGCGACCGAACGCGGTGTGAGAATGGTCCGCAGAGAGGCGATTGTCGCCAGGCGGTCGCGCTCGTCCGCCGCAGCGTCGTGCGAGACTGACGGGCGCAGCGACAGGCGCACCTCGACGGTGCCCTGTTCTGCAGTCGAGTGAGTCTCGAATCCAGAATCCCGGAATACGTCGAGCATCTCGAGGTTTTCGGAGAGGACCGAGGCGAAAAAATAGTCGAAACCTTCGCCGCAGCCGATCTCGGCAAGCCGATCCAGAAGGGCGGTGGCGATGCCTTTGCCGTGAAAGCGATCGTCGACCGCAAACGCCACCTCGGCGGACGTCGCCGATGTCCTGAAATAGGAGCCCACGCCGATGATGTGAGAGCCCTCATCGGTGCGGCGCACGACAACGAGCGTGACGGCGTCGCCCGGATCGTTGGTGCAGAGGTGGGTCAGCAGCTCTTGCGTCGGGTTTGTCGCGGCAAGAAATCGAAGACGCCGCGAGGCCGGCGAGAGCTCGCCGAAGAACCGCTGCATGTCGGCGCGATCGTCCGAAGACGACAGGCGGATGCCGGCGGCCGACCCGTCGCGCAGGAGCAGCCGCCGCGTGGCCGCGTTTACGTGCGTTGGTGCGGCCGAGGTCATCATCGCCGCCCACCCTCGACCGCTTGCAGCGCATCCGGCAGGATGAATTCGTGCTGCGGATGCCGCACGGTGAGCACCGGGCATGGCGCCATCCTCACGACTTTCTCCGCCACGTTCCCCATCAGCAGGTGTCCCATCAGCCCGCGGCCGTGTGTGCCGATGATGATGACATCCGCGTTGATGAGCCTGGCATAGCCCACAATCTCGTACGCCGGGCTGCCGGTGCGAATGACGGGGAGGGCACGCAGTTGGTCGCGATCTTCTGCGGTCACCATGCCCTCCAGCGCGGTTTGTCCCCGCGTCTCGAGATCCGCTTGCAGCCGGGCGAGGTCGATACCGACGGCGTCTGGCCCCGCGGACACAGCGGGATTTTCGACAACGTGGACGATGTAGAGCTTCGCGCCAAAGGTGCGGGCAAATTCGCGTCCGTAGGCGAGCGCCGCGATCGATGCTTCACCAAAATCCGTTGCGACCATGACGTTGTTGAGCTTGATCATGTGGAACCTCAGAGGCACCGTCAGCACACGACGTGCCAGCACGAGCGCAGCGTGAAACGCACGACACGGAGATCGAAGCGAGGGTCGGCGTCAGCGGCCGTGGTGAATTTCCCCCACCTGTGCGGGATCTTCCCATAGGCGCGTGATGCGCGCTCGTATTCGAACGGGATCTGCCCGGACAGGCGCGCCGCGGCAACCGGCACGGACTGTGCGTTCCACCGGAGTATGACTGGATTGAGTCGATGGTGCCGAACGTGGGGAGCAACGGAAGGCGAGGTGCAAGGCACCATGCTCGGCGATGGTTACGTGACGTTGCCGAGCTATGAAGCGACGTTCGGCGTCACGATCGACGCCGTGCCGGCGGCCGTCTGGCCCTGGCTCATGCAGATGGGCTTCCGGCGCGGCGGGCTATACAGCTATGACTGGCTCGATCGCTTGTTCGGCTATCTCGACGCACCGAGCGCCGAAGGCATCCTGCCCGAGTGGCAGCGGCTTGCCGTCGGCGATGCCATACCAATCGGCCGCGGAGGGGGATTTCCGGTGCAGGCGATCGAGCCGTATCGGTCGCTGGTTCTGGGCGGCAACGCCGGCGATGTGGAATGGAGCTGGGAGTTTCAGTTGACGCCGCAGGCGGGCGGGAGCACTCGTCTCGTGTCGCGCAACCGCGTGTGGACCCGGAAGACGCTGCGCGCGCGCCTGACGATGCTCGTCATCACGCCTGCGGCGTTCGTCATGACCAGGAAAATGCTGCTCGGCATCAAGCGCCGCGCGGAGTCGTCTGCACATCGCCGGGCGAAAGGTCGCCGCATGACCCGCTCATCGCGCATCGCAGCTACTCCGGTGGAGCGTTCCTCACAGATGCCGGGCGATGAACTCATCCCAAATGCCGCCGGGTCGCTCACGCACGCAATTACGATCAACTGCGGCAGCCGCGAGCTTTGGCCCTGGTTGGTGCAAATGGGCGCCGATCGTGCCGGGTGGTACAGCTACGACCGGCTCGACAACGGGGGCCATCCAAGCGCCGACCGGATACTGCGCGAACATCAGACTCTGGCTGTCGGCACGGTTTTCCCCGCACTGCCCGGCCGCCGCGACGGGTTCGTGCTGCTGGAAAGCGAACCGTCACACTGGCTCGTCTTAGGGTGGCCCTCGCCGGCGGGAGATTGCGTCGTGACGTGGAGTTTTCTGCTTCGGGAGATCGGCCCCAGCACTACGAGGCTTATCGTCCGCGCGCGTGCCAGCGACGACTACAGATTTCACGGTCTCCCGAAGTCGATGGGATTCTCATTGGTGAGGTTCGTTCACTTCATCATGCAACGCAAACAGTTGCTCGAAATCGCGCGCCGGGCGGAGCGGCTCGCTTCCTGACGAAAGGCGGTCATGAACGCGAGACAGGTGAGGCGTTTACTGATCCGCGGCGGCGCGACTGTCGCTGGTGCTGCTGCCGTCTCGTATCTGGCGTACGTAGCGACGACATGGCTCCGATACGGCCATCCCCAATCGCCTCGTGAAGGTGAGAGTGATTCGTTGCTCGATCTCTTCATGCCGCGATACGACGTCGTCGAGCGGCATCAGATCGGCGTCGAGGCCCCTGCCAGCATCACGTTTGCGGCCGCGATGGACGTGAGCCTGGACGACTCGATCACGATTCAGGCGATCTTCAAAGGCCGCGAGCTCTTTCTCGGCGCGGCACCGGACAACGTGACGCCGCGGCGCAGCCTCATCGAGACGACCAAAGCGCTGGGTTGGGCCGTTCTGGCGGATGTGCCGGGTCGCGAAATCGTGATGGGCGCGGTGACTCAGCCCTGGCAGCCCGACGTGGTGTTTCGCGGAGTGCCTGCCGACCAGTTCGCGAGCTTCGACGAGCCCGGATACGTGAAGATCGTCTGGACGCTCCGCGCCGATGTCGCCGGGCCGGCGCGGTCGATCGCGCGAACGGAGACGCGGGCCATCGCGACCGATCCGGAGGCGCGGCGGAAATTCCGCGCTGTACTGGGCGCGGTTCTCGCCTGGCATCGTGCTGATTCGCGAGATCGCCCAGCGGATCGTCAAGCGCGATGCCGAGCTCCGGGTGAACGCGGTCTCGAATACCGGCGACTGCAGTAGTGCGGTGATCACGTTGGAGGAATGCTTCTATTTGTCGATCGGAAGGCTGATCGATATCGTCGTGCCGCCCGTGTCTGGCACGTCAATCTGAATCGCGCCACCGTGCGCGTCGATAATGCGTTTGGCGATCGGCAGCCCCAGTCCGGTCCCTCGATGTTTGGTCGTGAAGAAGGCGTCGAACGCCTTCGCGCGTACGTCTTCGGGTATGCCGGGTCCCTTGTCGGTGATCGCGACGGTGCAAAGCCCGTCCGCGTCCGTGATGACGACGTCGATTCTGCCGTTGCCGTCCATTGCCTGCGCCGCGTTCATCAGGATGTTCTGGAACACGACCTGGAGCAGCTCCCGGTCGGCCGTCAGGCTGGCAGAGCCCCTTGTGCTGATCTCCAGATGTTCCATGCTGAAGTCCCGTTCGATCATCGACGCGGTATCGCGCACCAGGGCATCGAGCACGATGGGCTCCTTCCGGAGCGCGCGCGGCCTGGCGAACATCAGCATGTCCTTGACGATGCGGTCGAGCGCGTCGAGCCTGGTGATGATGTCGAGCAGGATGGTGCGGTCGCGCTGCTCGGGCGGCATGCGCGAGGTGATCACCTGCAGCGCGCCTCTGATCCCCGCGATCGGGTTCTTCACTTCGTGGGCGACGACCGCGGCCATTTCGCCCAGCTTGGCGAGCGATTTCTGCTCGGACAGCTTATGCTCGAGCTCGACCCGATCGCTCAGGTCGTGAAGGATGCCCGTAAAGCTGCGCTTGCCTTCGTTGACCATTTCTCCCACGGAAAGATGGACAGGAAAGGTCGTCCCGTCTTTGCGCAGCGCGGTCACCTCGCGCCCGATGCCGATGATTTTTTGTTCGCCTGTCGTCAGATAGTGGCGCAGGTAGCCGTCGTGCCGCTCCCGGTCTGGGTTCGGCATCAACATGTTGACGTTCTGGCCGAGCACTTCGCCGAGCCGATAGCCGAATAGACGCTCCGCCGAGGGATTGAACGCCTGGATTGTCCCGCGCTCGTCGATCACGATGATGCCGTCAACGGCCGATTCAACGATCGAACGTACTCGTTCCTCACTCCTGCGGAGTGCTTCCTCGATTTCAACGCGCCGGCTGAGATCGTGCAGGATTGCGGTGAACGCCGGCTGCCCGTCGATCTCCATCTCGCCGACCGTCAAATGAAATGGGAACGTGCTCCCGTCTTTGCGCCGTCCACGGACTTCGCGGCCGGTGCCGATGATGCGCGGAACCCTGGTGTCAAGGTAGTTGGCGAGATATCGATCGTGCTGTTCGCGATCGGGGCTCGGCATGAGCATCTTCACGTTCTGCCCAATCACCTCCGGCGCCCCGTAGCCGAACAGCCGTTCGGCGGCCGGGTTGAAGGCCTTGATGATCCCTGTGCTGTCGATGACGATGATGCCGTCAACGGCTGATTCAAAAATCGACTTCAGGATGGGTTCCATATGGCGTGAAATTTGAAGTGAAGGTGGCCGGAGAGCGAGATGTTAACGTATTTGCCCAGAAAACAAAGCTTTTCTGGCCGTCTGAAAGATGACATGCGAAATTTTCCCGATATGCCGAAAAATTCCCCACCGACCGTTCTAGTGGTAGATGATGAGGCCCTGATCCGGTGGTCCCTTTGCGAAATGCTCGGCGAGCGCGGGTACGCGGTGACCGAGGCCGGAGACGGCCGAAAGGCTCTGGCGGCGATTCAAAATGCGCCTGAGCCGTTCGACGTGGTTCTCCTCGACTATCGGCTGCCGGATTCGGCAGATTTGCGGTTGCTCGAGCGCGTGCGGAGCCTCGCGCCCACGTCGCAGGTCATCATGATTACGGCGCACAACAGCCCTGAGCTGGCGCTGGGGGCGGCGGCGTTGGGCGCCTACCGCGTCGTGAGCAAGCCGTTCGAAGTGGAAAGCGTTGCGGAGCTCGTGAATCAGGCAAGACGCGATAACCTCCCTCTTTAGAGATTGGAACCTTACATGTCGAAACCGACGATTCTGGTCGTCGACGACGAACAGCTGATTCGCTGGTCGTTGAACGAACGCCTCACCCAGGACGGGTATCGCGTGCTCGAGGCGCAAGATGCCGCCGAAGCGCTTGCGAAGCACGCCGAAGGCGTGGACCTTGTTCTCCTCGATTACCGGCTGCCGGACTCCGACGGGCTCACCGTTCTGAAAAAAATGAAGGAGGCGAACCCGGACACGCTCGTCATTCTCCTCACCGCATTTTCCAGCGTCGATACCGCCGTCGAGGCGATGAAGGCCGGCGCCTATCACTATGCGAACAAACCCTTCAACCTCGACGAGATCGCGCTGCTCGTCGAGAAAGCGCTCGAGACGACGCGCCTTCGCCGCGAGGTGAGAGTTCTGCGAGCCAGCCAGGCGCAGCCGTACAGCCTCGACCGCATCGTCGGCGACAGCGCGGCCATCGTTCAGTTGAAGGCACTGCTCCGGAAGATCGCGGCAAGCCCGGCATCGACGGTATTGCTGACCGGCGAGAGCGGCACCGGCAAAGATCTCGCCGCGAAGGTTCTGCACTACTCGAGCGATCGTGCGGCGAAGCCGTTCATGAACATCACCTGCTCGGCTCTCCCGGAAGCGCTGCTGGAGAGCGAACTGTTCGGACACGAGCGGGGAGCGTTCACGGATGCGCGCCAGCAGAAGCGCGGCCTGTTCGAGATGGCGGACGGCGGAACCGTCTTCCTCGACGAAATCGGCGAGATGGTGCCGGGACTTCAGGCCAAACTACTGCGTTTTCTCGAGGAGAAGACGTTCAGGCGCGTCGGCGGAGCGGCCGACATCCGCGTAGACGTCCGGGTGGTGGCGGCCACCAACCGCAAGCTGGAAGAAGAGGTCAAACACGGCAAGTTCCGCGAGGACCTCTACTACCGGCTCAACGTCCTGCCGATCGAAATCCCGCCGCTGCGCGCGCGTGCGGAGGACATCCCCAAGCTCGTGCACTACTTCATCGACAGCTACAACACGGAGTTCCGCAAGCGCGTCCGCCGCGTCTCGCCCGACACCTTGAAGCGGCTGCAGGCCTACGGATGGCCCGGCAATATCCGCGAGCTGCGAAACGCCATCGAGCGGGCCATGCTGCTGGTCGAAGGCGACGAATTGACGAACGGCGACTTTCCGCTGACGACCGGCGCGGCGCCTCGTCTCACGGATGCCCTGCAGCTGCCGCCGCATGGCATAGATCTCGAGCATCTGGAGCGTTCGCTCGTCGTTCAGGCGCTCGAGCGCAGTGGATGGAACCAGACGCGGGCCGCCACGCTGCTGGGCGTCAATCGGGATCAGATCAGATACCGCATAGAGAAGTTCAAGCTGGAGAGAGTGCAGACGCACTGACGATCGGCCATCGTCGTGCGACGTGTTCGCGCTCTATCGAACAAACCCCTGCGCGAGTTCGATAAACGCCTCCACGTCGGCCAGATTCGACGCCAGCCCGAGCGACACGCGCACGGCTCCGGTGCTCTTGCCGTCGATGCACAACCGGAAATCATCGACGGTGAAATGCGTCTCATGCTCTGGCTGGCGGAAGCACGAGGACAGTTCGGTCCCGGTAATTCCCAGCGCGATTTCCCCGCCTCCTGGATTACAGAAACAGCCGGTTCGCAATGAGATGTTCGCCGCATTCGCCCGCTGCTCGACGTCGCGGTGGTCGATTGCGCGTCCCTCGCGGTCGTAGAGGTTGAACGTCACAGTGCCGCCCCTGCGCTTGTCGGAGCGCGGCCCGTAAATGCGGACCAGCGGCATCCCGTTGACGTGCTCGAGGCCGATCAGCTGCTCGATGAGCCATCCGGTGAGGCAGCGCACGCGATCGTGAATCATGTCGACGCCGATGTCAGAGATGTACTGCAGTCCGAACTCGATTGCCGGCAGCGAGAGATAGTTGGGCGTGCCGTCTTCGAATCCGGCTTCACCTTCGGCGGGATAGTACCGGTCGCCCTGGACCGACGCGACGGTAATCGTGCCCCCGGCGAACCATGGCCGGTGCAGCTTGGCCAGGGCAGCCTTGCGCGCAATCAGACAGCCCACTCCCGTCGGGTAGCCAAAGACCTTGTAAAACGACTGCGATACGAAGTCGGGACGCCACCGGCGAAGGTCGAGCCGATTGGTCGGCGTAAACGCCGCGGCGTCGAGCAACACATCCCAGCCGTGCTCCTGTGCGAGGGGAATCCAGTCGAGCGGATGCTGCACGCCTGAAAAGTTCGACTGCGCCGGATAGGCAAACAATCGGTGCCCGGTTCGTGCGGGACGCTCCAGATGGGACGTCAGTTCGCCGGTGTCGACGCGCATGTCGGGCAGGAGGACGGGGACATAGGTCGTCCTGCATCGTTTCATGCGGGCGAACTCGCGGATGCCGTTGACCGAGTTGTGATTGTCGAACGTGAGCAGGTACTCGCCCGATTCATGGAACGGGTAAGCCTCGCCAACCAGTTTCAGCGCCTCTGTGGCGTTTGCGGTGAAGATCACCGTGTACTCGTCGGGATCGGCGTTGAAGTGCTTCAGCACGGCATGCCTGGCCTGGGCCACGAACGCCGTCGTCAGCGCGGCGGCTGGATTGGTCGAGTGGGGGTTCCCGAGCACGTGATCGCGCAGAAGCCGCAAATGACGTTCCACGAGCGACGCCGGCACCAGATTGCCGGCGGTGTAATCGAGATACACATGGCCGTGCGCATCCAGCAAGGGATATTCGCGCGCGCGCAGGGCATCGAGCGATCGCGTTGCGTTGTACGTTGGATATGTCTCGTCGAAGGCAGGGCGCATGGACGTCCTGCAGAGGCTAACACGGCGACGCACCGGACGACGCCGGCGTCATCCCGCCCCATCGCCTCGTGGAGGTGAAGGGAGACGTGGGGATTTTCTCCCGGTAAACTCCGACCGTTTTCTCGAATCGTGAGTGAAAGGGGCTGCTGATGAGAGGTACGTGAATTGCGTCGCACGTGATCGCGGCGTAATGGAGGTGTGGCGTGGTTACGGAGGATCAGTCGAACGTCATCGCGTTCCTTGAATCGGCATCGGCGCAGGCAGACGCCCATGCCGAACGTATAGATACACATACCGCCGTCGTCTTCCTGGCAGGGACGCGTGCGTGGAAGCTGAAGCGCGCCGTCCGCTTCGACTATCTCGACGCATCCACAGCGGAACGCCGCCGGACCCTGTGCGAAGGAGAGGTCAGGCTGAACCAGCGCACGGCGCCGTCCATCTATTGCGGAGTACGGGCCATCACGCGCGAGCCGGACGGGACGCTCGCCCTGGCGGGTGCCGGCAGGCCGATCGACTGGGTCGTGGAGATGAAGCGCTTCGATCAGGGAGCCCTGCTCGACCGGCTGGCGGAGGCCGGCCGCCTGGACCTCACGCTGATGGCCCCGTTGGGGGAAGTCATCGCCCTATTTCACCTGGCGGCGGCGCCGCACTTCGAGCATGGCGGAGCGGTTGGCATCCGCCAGGTGATCGACGGCAACGCCGAAGGATTCGCCGACTACGGCCGCGGCGCGCTCGACGACACGTCATGCCGCCGCCTGACCGCAGCGTTGCACGCCGAGGTCGAGCAGCAGCAGACGCTGCTCGAATCCCGGCGCGCGGCTGGATTCGTCCGCCAATGCCATGGCGACCTCCATCTTCGGAATATCGTCCTGCTCGAAGGGACCCCCACCCTGTTCGATTCGATCGAGTTCAACGACGAGATCGCGTGCATCGACGTGCTCTACGACTTTGCGTTTCTCGCGATGGATCTTCTCCACCGCGGTCTGATCGGCACGCCAATGCGATCTGGAACGCCTATCTGCGCATGACCGGCGATTATGGCGGCCTGGCCGCGATGCCGTTGTTTCTGTCGTGCCGTGCGGCGATCCTCGCCAAGACGAGCGCGACAGCGGCTCACGTCCAACCGGCGCCGCGGCGGGCCGATGAATTACGGGCGCTCGGGCGCGACTATCTCGGCCAAGCCGAACAGTTCCTGCGCCCCGCAGCCCGGAGCCTGACGGCGATCGGAGGGCTGTCGGGCAGCGGCAAATCGACGCTCGCGATCGGACTGGCGCACTCGATCGGCGCGGCACCGGGCGCCGTCGTGCTGCGCTCCGACGAGATCCGCAAACAATTATGTGGTGTGCCGCGCCATGACCCGCCTCGGGGCCGAAGGCTATACCGTCGAACTATCGATCGTGTGTATGCCGAGCTGGCCTCGCGCGCAGCCCTGGTCCTGCGAGGAGGTTATTCCGTGATCGTCGATGGCGTATACGGGCGCGATGCCGACCGGTACGCGATCGAGCGGGTGGCGGACGAGGCGAAAGCGTCGTTCGCCGGATTCTGGCTCGAGGCTCCGGAGGCGGTGCTGGTCGCTCGAGTTGCGCACCGCCACGCAGATGCCTCAGATGCCGATGCACGCGTGATCCGCCTGCAGCAGGAGCAGGCGCTTGGGGTCATTCGCTGGACGCGTCTCGATGCGTCGCTGCCGTCCGACGTTGTGCGGCGGCAGGTTGAAAAACGTATGGACGCAGAAGCGCAGCGACGGAGTGGAAACACTATCTGCGCGCGTGGGTCTTGACCGCACTCGCTGGCGCCGGGCGCCCGTGAAAGGCGATTTGAGGTTCGGTCATCATCATTCGTCTAAGCAATTACTGCATGGAGGAAATGTTATGGAGCATGTGGAGAACCTGCTGAAAGCAACGCTCGTTGAAATAGAGCGCATCCTCAACACGCGGACCGTTGTCGGCGACCCGATCAGCGTCGAGGGCAACACGATAATTCCCCTGATGTCGGTTGGCTTTGGATTCGGCGGCGGTGGCGGCTCCGGCAGAGACCAGAAGACCACGAGCGTGGAAGGTCTGGGCGGCGGCTCCGGAGGCGGTGGTGGCATGAAACCGGTCGCCGTCATCGTTGTCAACAAGGACGGCGTACGGGTCGAACCCATACGGCGGGGCGCCGCGACGATGGTCGAGAAGGTCGGCGAGGCAGTCGGTCGGATCATCGACAAGCGCAATGAGAAGAATGCGTGAGCGAGGATCGCGAAGATGCTTGCGGTCGGGATGGTAATCGGGGCAGTGCTTGCCCTTATCGTGGCCTTGCTTGCCGTGCCGGTCGTGCTGACTCTCGATGCACAGCGCGTCGAAACGCTTGAGGCGAACTGGCGCGTGCGCTGGCTCTTTGGGCTCGTCGATGTCCAGTCGTCGCGACGTGAGCGACAGCGGAAGCGATCTGCGTCAGAGCGCCCACAACCGGAGACGACGCGACACAAGGTATCACGCGAAAGACGTCACAGCGCGCGAACGGGAATCGCCGTCCTTCGGACGCGGGGATTGCTGCGGCGTGCAGGACGACTTCTGGTGACGCTGTTTCGACAGATCAGGTTCGAGGAGTTTCGTGTGCACACCACGTTTGGCCTCGAGGATCCCGCGGATACTGGCATCGTGTATGGCTTCCTGACGCCGTTGCTGGCGATGGCCAGGACGCGCGGGCTGGATGTGGACTGCCGTCCAATGTTCCTCGACCGTGGCTGGAACGCCACCGTCAAGGCAACGCTTCGCGTTCGTCCAGTGTCGGTGCTGGCGGCGTGCGTCGCATTCCTCGTATCGCCCCCGGTGATCCGCGCGCTGGGGGTGGCATGGAAGGGGAGGGAATGATCGTCCAGCGCGCCGGCAAGTCAGTCACGGTTGGTGACCTGGAGATCGAACCGATCGAGCGCAGCGTCGCGCGCGTCGAATATGTAGGTGGAATCATCATCGGGGTGGCGTCGAAAGAGCCGGTGGCGATTGTGATCCGTTCGCCCGCCCGCACGTGGCGGATCGATGTGGATGACGGGAGTCAGTTCATCTTCGCCGGAATGGAGTACGCGAATAGGTCCCCGCAAGCGCCTGTTCCGGACGATCGAGTTGCGGCCGACAGGCCGCGGAGGGTAGAGCTATGACCATCGGAGAAGCGTGCAATCGTGACGTCATCACCGTGAAGGCCGACACCGCAATCGCGGAAGCGGTAATGCTGATGAAGACCTATCATGTCGGCGATCTTGTTGTCGTCGAGCGGGGACAGGGACGGCCCGTGCCTGTGGGTATATTGACCGACAGGGACATCGCTCTGGCCGTTGCCCGCTATGGTGTCCGCCTTCCACATCTGCACGTAAGCGACCTGATGAGCCGGGAGCTCGTGACCTGTCGGGAACACGAAAGCATCCACAACGCGTTGAAGCAGATGGAGACTAACGGCGTGCGGCGGCTGCCGGTGGTGGCGGCTGACGGCGGCCTCGAAGGTATCCTGACATTCGACGACGTCATCGAGCTGCTCTCGGAGGATTTGACCGAACTGGCGCGGCTGGTGTTGCGCGAACAAAAAAAAGAACGGCTTCACGGACTCGAATCGTAATACGTGCGGAAATTGTCTCAACTCTTCAGCGTGACGACCGGGCACGTCGCCGCGCGCACGATGTGATTCGTCGTCGAGCCGAAGAAAAAGCGATCGATCGGATTCCGCCCGTGCACGCCCATCGCGATGAGATGCACATCGCGCTCGCGTGCGAGCCGCAGAATTTCCGCATGCGGCTTTCCCGTGACCAGAAGAATTGTGGGACGGCACCAGGTGCGAGCGTCGTCTGGAATCAATCTGTGCAGCCGTTCGAGCGCGTCGTGTTCGTACAGGCGCAGGTATTCGACGATCGCGGGAGTGGTCGCCATCTTCCAGTTCGCAGAATCGGGCAGCCCCTCGATGACATGCATGAGGATGAGCTCGGCGTCGGCCTCCTTGGCCAGCGACAGCGCGAATTCCAGCGCTTTCACCGACGCGTCGGAAAAGTCGGTCGGACACAGAATGCGTTTAAAGAGTGACATCGCGTCAGCCGGCGCATCGGCCACGCCAGGCGGCACGGTCAGCACGGGGCACGCCGCCTTGCGCAGCACTTTTTCGGTGACCGAACCGAGCAGCAGGCGATCGAAACCGCCGTGCCCGTGGGTGCCGAGGACGATGAGGTCGCTTTCGATTGCCCGTGCTTCCTCGAGAATGTTCGGCGCCGCGACACCCGGTCGCGCGTGAAAGTGGAGCGTGACGCGTCCGGCGTCCGACGGTGGAACCCAGGCCCTGAGGTGCTCGAGCATCTCCTGGTGCACTTGCTCGGGAGACACGGTCGTCGCGGGAAACGGCGGGGGCGGCGGAAAAGGCCCTGGAAGTCCGCCGAAGACGACTGGCGGCGGCGCGACAGGCGACGGGTAGACATGAAGAACCGTCAACGTAGACCCATACCACTCCGAGAGCTGAAGCGCATGAGCGAGGGCGTGTCTGGAGAACTCCGAGAAATCCACCGGACAGAGGATCCTTTTGATGTTGACCATGGCCTACTCCCGTCTGATGACGGAGACACCGTCGGCGACGGTTTCTCCGGGGTGAACGATCACCTGATCGCCCTCCGCGAGTCCTGAGACCACCTCTGCCTCGACGGCATTGCGCTGCGCGATGTGCACCTCGGTCTGCCTCGCAGTACCGTCGCGCACCACGAACAACGACCATCTGTCCGCGACGCGGAACAACGCGCTGGTTGGCGCTTTCAGCACGCCGGGCCGCTCCAATATGACGATGCTGACTTCGACGCGGTATCCGTCACCGAGCGCAGCCGCCAGGCGCCGATCGTCGAAGTCGATCACGACATTGACCCGTTGTTCCTCGACGCCGAGAGCAGAGATCTTGGTGAATCCGCCTGGCTCGACGAGGCGGACGCGGCCGTGCAGCGTCTTGTCTCCGCCCCAGCCGTCGATGAGGACCTGAAACCCGGACTTCACTTTCACCGCATCGGTGGACAACAAATCGACAACGATTTCGAGGTCATCGGGATTGCCAATCTCAATGAGCGGAGTGCCGGCAGGGACGAGCGATTCGCTTTCCTGATGTACGCGCAGGACCGTGCCGCCGATAGGGGAGCGCAGCGTGATGGCTGAAGCCCCGCCGGCGCCGATCTGATCCGTGAACTGCCGGAGCACCGCGCTGGCGGCTTCGACGTCGTGCTGCGCGCTTTCGAGCGCCAGCTCCGCCGCCTTCACTTGCGTCTCCTTCGTGCGAACCTCGAGCTCGAACGCCGCAAGCCGCTCGTCCGTGGTTCCTCCGAACTTCGCGATCTCCCGGTACCGTGCGAGCTCGCTCCGGCTGAACGCCAGGTCGTCGAGCGAGCGCTGCAGCCCGACACGCGCCCGCTCGCGTGTCGCCTGAGCGGCTTTGAGCCGCGCTTCGGCCTCGGCGCGGCTGCGCGGATCGAGCGGAGTGGGTGTGGCCGGCAGAAATGTCGCAAGCACAGTCCGGCTCGCGATCACCGCATCGCCGGGTTTCAGCTCGACCCGCCGCATCCGCCCTGCGACCGGAGCCGAAACGACATAACGCTCGCGCACGCGCGTCATGCCGTCCTCGTCGATGGCCACACGAAGAGTGCCGCGGGATACCGTCGCGAGATCGACGGGAACCGGCTGCGGGCGAAACGACCAGGCGATCAGTCCAACGACGAGCGCCGCGACGATCCACAGGCCAAGCGTGCCGCGACGAATCTTCATGTTTACTCCCGGGTCTTGAGCACGGCGACGAGGTCGAGCCGATCGAGCCGGCGTCGAACCATGAGTCCGGAGACGACCGCCGCCACCACTGTTGTCATCGCCGCGAATGCGAACGTGCGAGGCGATACGACCAGCGGAAAGCGAAACAGCTCGGTGTCGAAGGCGGTCACCACCAGAGCCGCGAGGGCATATCCAAGGGCGAGCCCAACCGGCACTGCCATCAGAAGAATCGCTGCAAGCTCTCCCAGCAGAATCATCGAAATCTCGGCCCGCGTGAATCCCAGCACGCGAAGGCTGGCGAGCTCGCGGCTGCGTTCGGACAGGGAGATGCGCGCCGCGTTGTATACCACACCGAACGCGATGACGCTCGAGAAGAGCACGTTAAAGAAGATCATGACGTTCATGTTCTGGGCGAGCGTGTGGCGGAAGTTGTCGATGGCGGCCCGCTTGGAGCTGATGCCGGCAACCGCCGGCATCAGCTTGATTCGCCGGTAGAGCGGCGCCGGATCGCCGCGGTCGATCTGAAGGGCGGCGCCCGACATTCGTGGGCCTTCCTGGAGGAAACGATGCAGCGCCGGCATCGCCATGTAGGCGGAGGTGCCCATGAACTCGTCCACAAGGCTCGCCACGACGACAGGTCGTGTGGGACGAGCCCCCTCCAGCAGCTCCACGACGACGGTATCGCCGGGCCGCACTTGAAGGATGTCGGCAAGCTTCGTGGATAGCACCAGACCATCGGGAGGCAGCTGAACGGGTTGGAGCGATGCATCGACCACGCGCTGGAGGCGTGCGGCATCCAGCAGACCGGTGATCGCGAGCTGCCTCATCCGGTGTGCCGCGCGGAGCCGCGCGGGCACGGATCGCATCGGTTCCACTGCCAGCACGCCCGGCAGGTGGGCGAGCTCGTGCACCGCCCGTGTCGATCGCGGCTCGACGAATGCGACAGTCAGATCCTGACGCTGCACGACGTTGTACTGCACGTCGAGGATCACTTCGATGGAATCCAGCGAGAACATCCCGACGACGAGAATCGCCACGGCGAACGCCACGCCGAGCGCTGACAAGCCGGCCCGCAGCGGCTGGCGCTGGAGATTGCGGAGGATCATCTTTACCACCGGCGGTGCAAGTTGCCCGGGCAGGGCTCGGTCGAGCCGCGTCAGGCGATGACGCGCGGGCGGCTCCGGCCGCATCGCTTCGGCAGGCGGCAGACGGACGGCGCGCGCAACCGCCGCAATGGCACCCAGCACACCCGCACCGAGGCTGATGGCCGCGCCCGTGACAATGATCGCGGGCGGCAGCACGAACCGCAGCGTCGGGAAGCGGAAAAAGTCGTTGTAAAGGGTCGTGATCGACGTGCCGAGCCAGATGCCCCCGAGAACCCCGAGCGCGGCGCCAAGCAGCGCGATAGCGATCGCCCACGCGACATAATGCCCGCCGATTTCGCCGTTGGTGTAGCCCAGCGCTTTGAGGGCGGCGATCTGTTCCCGCTGCACGGCAATCAGCCTGGTCAGCACGATGTTCAGCAGAAACGCCGACACGCCCAGAAAGATCGCCGGGATGATGAACCCCATCGTCTGGAGCTGCGTGAGCTCGTTCTCGATGAACCAATGCGACAGCTGATTGGCACGGGCAATCGCTCCCAGACTCCCATATCGGGCGAGGATTCGATCGATGCCGGCAATCGCTTCGGGCACCGACGTCCCGCGCACTACCGCGAACGACGCGTCGTTGAACGCGCCTTCCATGTTGAACGCCGCGGACAATGCTCGCTGTTCCATCCAGAAGATGCCGAATCGCGCGTTGTCGGGAACCATTTCCCCCGGACGGATGGAGTAAATGTATTCGGGAGACAGCGCGATGCCGACGATCTGCAGATCGCGCCGGCGTCCGTTGATCGTGGCGGTTACCTCGTCGCCGGGCCGCAGCCGGTGCGCGAGCGCGAACGCCTCGGTGACCATCACTTCGTCGCCGCCAGCCGGCCGCCGGCCACGGCGGAGGAACGGCTCGTTCAGCAGCGGCTGTTCGCGTGCGGGCAGTGAGATCAGCCGTCCAGTCGCCGGTTCGAGCAGTCCGGGAATGTCGAGCGCCACGTCTACGACCACGCGCGGCGTCACCCGCGCGATGCCGGGAAGTGCCCGCAGATCCTCGACGACGTGCAGCGGCGCGCGCTTCAGCGAGACGAACACATCGGCAAAGCGGAACCTGTCGTAATAGGTCTGCCGCGCCCGCGCGAGCGAGTCGAACGTGCTGAAGTACGCCACGAACATGGCGACGCCCGCGGCGATGACGAGCCCGATGGCCAGCCCCTGCCCGCGTGTGGACCAGAGATCGCGCAGCAGTTTTCGGAACAGCGTGCGGGTCACCATCGCAATGCCCGCGGCGAGACTTTCTGTGCATGGCGTTCCTCGCTGACGATGCGGCCGTCGGCGAGCGAGATGACGCGGTCGGCCATGGCGGCGACGGCGGCGTTGTGAGTAATGACCGCAGTCGTCGTACCGAGCTCCTGGTTGACGCGTTCGATCGCTTCGAGTACGACGACGCCGGTGGAAATGTCGAGTGCGCCGGTCGGCTCGTCGCACAGCAGCACATCCGGCCGCTTCGCGATCGCCCGCGCGATCGCCACACGCTGCTGTTCGCCGCCGGAGAGCTGCGAAGGAAAGTGGTCGAGACGCGAGGTGAGCCCGACCATGCTCAGGGCGTCGGAAGCCGGCATGGGCCTGACCGCGATATCGGTGACGAGTTCGACGTTCTCGCGGGCGGTGAGGCTGGGAATCAGGTTGTAGAACTGGAAGACGAATCCGACATGATCGCGCCGGTACTGCGTCAGTTGACGCTCATCGGCCGCGGTGAGGTTATGGTCGCGATACTGCACCGTTCCCGATGAGGGGACATCGAGCCCGCCGAGGATATTCAGCAGGGTGGACTTGCCGCTCCCGGACGGCCCGAGAATGACCACGAACTCCGACTCGTAGAGGTCGAGATCGATCCCGCGCAGCGCCTGCACGTCGACCTCGCCCATATGGTAGACCTTCGTGAGGCCGCGAGCCTGAAACACGGCAGGTGACATGATGGTCCTTACACGGCCGCCGGCGCCATGTCGTAGCGGGCGAGCCGGCCTTCCAGGGACTGCTTTTCCGCTTGCGCAAACGCCGTAGCGCTGAATCCTACCAGCCCCTGTCGCATCTTCCTTGCGGATCTTGGTTCGACTTCTTGCTGCAGGCAACCTGGGAAATTTCCCCCACGGCTGCGGATTAATTCGCGAGCGATGTAGGTCGCGATCATCTTTTCCGCATTATCGCGATGTCTCTGAATGGTACGCACATTGCCCTGGATCAATCAGTGAGGGACTCATGAAGGATCCGACGTTGAACGCCTTCTGCGACTGGGTTCGGCTGATTCAATCGGAGTTCGGGGAGATGCCGGGCCTCCAGCTGTCAAAGCGCCAGGCGCAGCGGATGTGGAATCTTGATTCGCCGACCGCCGATGCGATCTTCGACGCACTCGAAGAGTCTCATTTTCTGAAGCGGAAGTCGAACAACCTCTACAGCAGAGCCGACGTCAGCTACTGAACTGGGCATTGGTCATGATCAACCCTTCGATCCTTTGCAGCTTGACCATAGTCGCGGGTCTTGCCGTCGCATCCGCGGCGCAGACGACCGGCCCGCAGCTCCCGCCCCTGGCCGGCAAGTCGCTCTACGGTCCCGATCTTTACCAGTTGTACTGCGCCACCTGTCACGGACGCGATGGGAAAGGTGCCGGCCCGGCAGCGGTATCGCTGAAAGTGCCTCCGCCCGATTTGACGACTCTCGCGCGGCGCCGGGGCGGAACATTTCCGCGCCGCGAGGTCGAGGGCATCGTTCGTGGGCCTGCGACGCCGTCACACGGCTCGGAAGAGATGCCAATCTGGGGCCCGATTTTCAAGGGCCTCGATCCCTCTGACGCACGCAACGCCGCGCGCATTGACAGCCTCGTGTCCCACCTCGAATCGATACAACACAAATAGCGCATGCCGGAGAGGCTCTATGTCCAAAGCCGCACGGAATCGTGTAAACGGATTCGTAAGTAAGGGACTCGAGCCTGTTCGCGAGGCGTTTGTCGAAAACTTCACGCGCCGGCATGAGCTGGGAGGTGCGTGCTGTGTTTATCACCACGGCGAGAAGATCGTAGACCTCTGGGGCGGCGTTCGCAGTAAGCTGGCTGGCGACCCATGGCAGGAAGACACCATGGTCATCATCTACTCTGCAACGAAGGGGCTTGCGGCCATGACGCTGGCGATTGCCCACTCCCGCGGTTGGCTGGATTACGAAGAACGAGTCAGTTCCTACTGGCCGGAGTTCGCGCAGCAGGGCAAGCAACGCATCACTGTCCGCCAACTCCTCGCACATCAGGCGGGGCTCTACGCGCTGGACGAAGCGCTGGATCGCTCGCTGGTCGGCGATCTCGATCGGCTGGCCGCCGTGCTCGCGCGTCAGAAGCCGGCATGGGAGCCGGGGACGCGCCAGGCGTATCACGGCATCACGCTTGGCTTTTATCAGAGCGAATTGCTGCGCCGCATCGACCCACTTCACCGCAGCCTCGGACAGTTTTTTCACGATGAGATCGCGACGCCGCTCGGATTGGACGTCTACATCAGACTGCCGGAACACATTGCCGACTCCCGGCTGGCGGAAATGGCGCGGCCCGGCATGCTCGCTGTGCTGCGCGGGTTCCCGCTTCGTCTTGCGCTCGACACGATGAGCTCGCGCTCGAAGATCGTCCGCGCGCTCAGGGGCTCGGAACTGCCTCACGACACCACTCGCGTCTACGCGCGCAATCTCGAGGTGCCCTCAGGAGGCGGTGTTGGAACAGCACGGGCGATCGCGCACGCCTACAGCGTGTTTGCAAACGGCGGGCGGGAACTCGGGCTCCGTAAAGAAACCCTCGAACTGCTCGCGGCGCCGGCGATTCCACCCACGCGTGGGTTCTATGACGAATGCATGAAGGTGGATGGCGCTCAGTTCTCGCTTGGTTTCATGAAATCGACTCGCGCGATGCCATTCGGCAGCGCCAGTGCATTCGGGTCACCCGGAGCCGGCGGCGCGCTTGGTTTCGCTGATCCGGAGTCGGGCATCGGCTATGCGTATGTGACGAACCAGATGGGGACGCGCTTGAGCGGAGATCCGCGGGACGTGGCGCTCAGGAAGGCGCTTGACTCTTCGCTTCCGGCGGCCAGGCCGCTTCAGCAGCAGGTCGCATAGAAATCGGTGGGTGGCGGACTTTCCTCGGTCGAAGCGACGGAGCGGTTGGCCACCCTGGGCCCGAATGCGCTTCCAGAGCGGCCGCCCACGCCGCTCTGGCGACGCTTCATTGGCCAGTTCGAAAGCCCGCTCATCTACATCCTGCTATTCGCCCTCGCGTTCGACGTCGGTGTGTGGATTTACGAGGGGGCGCACGGCTGGCCCATCGAAGCCGGCGCGATAGCACTGATTCTCCTGTCAAACGCTGGGCTCGGTCTATATCAGGAACAGCGGTCCGAGGCGGCACTCACGCGCCTGAAAGCACTGGCTGGCGCTCAGGCCTGGGTGCTTCGCGACGGGCGGCTCGTGCACCTTCCAACACAGGCGATCGTGCCGGGCGACCGCGTGCGGCTCGAAGCTGGTGATCGCGTGCCTGCCGACGGTGTGCTCGACGATGTCCATGGCGCGATGCTCGATGAGTCGGTCCTCACCGGCGAGTCGGTTCCCGTAGACAAGGGCGACGGTCAAGAGGTGCTGAGCGGCACGCTGCTGGTTCGTGGCAAGGCCTTTCTCGATGTCACACGGACGGGTGCGGCGAGCGCGATGGGCCGTCTCGCAGCCATGCTGGATGAGATTCGGGTGGGAAAGACGCCCCTGGAGCGTCGAGTCGACCTCCTCGGTCATCAGATCGCGCGGTGGGTACTCATCCTCGCCGCCGTGCTCGGCGTCCTCGGACTCGTCGCCGAAGGCGTGGAGCGCGCGCCGGCGATGGTTATTTTTGCGGTGGCACTGGCTGTTGCGGCAGTGCCCGAAGGGTTGCCCGCCGTGCTGACCGTGACACTCGCGCTCGGCGTCGAACGGATGGCCAGACAGCACGCTGTCGTCCGCCGCTTGTCGGCCGTGGAAGCGCTGGGATCCGTCACCGTCATTGCCACCGACAAGACCGGAACATTGACGGAAAGCCGAATGGACGTGCGAATGATCGACGCGCCCGACCCGGCCCCCGCGCTGGCGGCCGTCGTGCTCGCCAACGACGCCGACCTGTCAACCGGCGTTGGCGATCCGCTCGACCTTGGACTGCTGCGGTACGCCGCGGAAAACGGAGTTGATGCCGCCCGCGATGAGGGCGGACCACCCGCGAGTCGCCGAGCGTCCCTTCGACAGCGTCTGGAAGTTCGCCCGCGTCACGGTGCGCGACGGCGAGCATTTGGTCAGCTACCTCAAGGGTGCGCCCGAGGTTCTCATCGGGCGTTGCGCGCTTTCGGAGCGCGATCGTGAGTCGTGGAGAGCAAAGGCCGAGGCTTATGCGCAGGAAGGCTTCCGGGTTCTGGCTATTGCGCGCGGGCCCGGCAAGACGGAGGAGGGGCTGTCGTTATTAGGGTTGGCTCTGTTCTGGGATCCGCCGCGGCCCGAAGTGCCCGAAGCCGTCCGCATGTCTTTGGCCGCTGGCATTCGGATCATCATGATTACCGGCGACCATCCCTCGACGGCGTTAGCGGTTGCCCGTCAGATTGGGATTCCAGGTGTGAAGGTACTCACCGGAGAAGATCTGGAGCAGCGTGGGGAGCGCGCGACCACCGAAGCACTCAGCGAAGTGAATGTCTTTGCGCGAGTGAGGCCCGAACAGAAGTTGCGCCTCGTCGAGGCACTGCAGGCGCAGGGTCACGTCGTCGCGATGACGGGGGACGGCGTCAACGATGCTCCGGCGCTCAAACGATCGCATGTTGGAGTTGCGATGGGGCAGCGCGGCTCGGACGTGAGCCGGGAAGTGGCCGATCTGGTACTGCTCGACGATAACTTCGCCACCATCGTGGGCGCCATCAAAGAAGGGCGGGGCATCTACGACAACATCCAGAAGTTTCTCCGATTCCTGTTCTCGACCAATCTGTCGGAGGTCCTGCTGGTCGCGTCGGGTGTCTTGTTGGCCTATGCCATGAACCTCCGCGATAGTACCGGCGGTTTGATGCTGCCGCTCACTGCTGCCCAGATTCTCTGGATCAATCTGATGACGGACGGACTGCCGGCACTCTCGCTCGCGTTCGACCGGACACCAGGCGTGATGGAACAGACGCCGCGGGCACCCGACTCTCCGCTTCTCGACCGCGCGTCAACACAATTTGTCGTCAGTGCCGGTGCGATGAAAGCGCTGCTGGCGCTCGGCGTGCTGGGCCTCGTGCCCGCTCTTGGATACAGCCTGGAGATCGGGCGGGCCGCCGCATTTCATTTCATGGCCGTTGGACAACTGCTGATGACCTACCCCTCGCGGCACACGTGGATCCGGCCCGTTCAGAATCCGTTGCTGCATGCCGCTGTCCTCGCCGGCATTGTGATTCAAGTGGCCGCGGCGTCATTGCCGTTCACCATCGATCTGCTGGGCAACGCGGCGATTCCACGTGAACTCTGGCTGTTGGTCTTCGGCGGAGCGTTCACTGCGTGGGGCCTGGCCGAGGCAATCTCCAGATTCGTCTGGTCATTTCCCCGGCGGCTCCAGCACTGAGGGGATCCATCCGCTCAAGTAGGTCTTCAGATACGGATCGGTCGCTGCACGCAGCGGGCCTGGGTATCCTTCGAAGAAGATGCGTCCGTCCTTCAGCATGATGAACTCCGCTTCGTCGGCCTTCCGCGGATCGCCAGGAACGATCGTCAGGTGGCCGTCGCGGACAACGGCCTCGCGCGTCGCGATATAGAAGGCGTCGGGCAGCTGATGCGTGACGACAAGCGACGTGGCCTTCTCCACATCGCGAAGCTTGATGATCTCATCGTCCACGGTCTTCGCGGTGATGGGATCCAGCCCGCTTGTCGGGTCGTCGAACAACAAGAGTGACGGCCGCGCGGCCACCGCTCTGGCGATCGCGACGCGTCGCCTCTGGCCGCCCGAAAGCTCCGACGGCATCCGGTCGATCTGGGCCTCGAGCCCGATGAATCGCAGCACTTCCTTCACGCGCGCGAGCACGTCATCAAGCGGCATCTTTGTTTCTTCGTAAAGCTTGTAGCCGACATTCTCCGAGACGGTCAGCGAATCGAAGAGCGCCGTTTCCTGGAACAACATGCCGATGTCGGTGCGGACCGTCATCAGCTCGCGCTCGGTCATGGTGTCGATACGCTGCCCGTTCACGTGAATGGTGCCCGAATCGGGCTTCAGCAGGCCGAGGATCAACTTGAGGATGACCGACTTGCCGCTGCCGCTCGCGCCCAGCAGGATCTTGGTCTGACCCCGGTGCACGCTGAAGGTGACGTCCTGAAGCACGACGTTGTCGTCGAACGAAAGAGAAACGTGCTCGAAAACCACCGCGGGCTGGGACGGATCGATCATCCTACCTGGCCACCCGGCTCCGGGTCATGTGCAGGTGGCAGCGAACACAGCTGGTCGTGAGCATCACCTGCGCGTTTGCCGCAGCTTCGAGATCGCGCCGGGACGACGCTTCGATGAGGTCCTGCAGCGCCCGGCTGAAGGCGTCGCTCTGCCGGAGATATTCGGGCTCCGTGAGGGCCATAGTCCACGCCGGATCGCGAATGACACCGGCGAGCGCCCGGCTTTCACGGTCGAGCGCCTGCCAGTCGCTGGTGACGACGGCGCCGAGAATCGCCTGCGATCGCGCCAGTTTGGTGCGCATGACTTTGCTCAGCTGCGGCGCCTGATCGGCGCTGGTGGTGACGCTGAGAAGGGTGAAAATCGACACCGCGAGACAGGCGCGAACAATGCTCGCCATAACTACCTCGATTTCGGCCGCAGCGCCAGCGCCCGCCGCAGCCATTTGGGATCGTTTGGAAGCGCCATCACTGGCGTATTGGCTTTGAGCAGCACCGCGTAGCTGATCGATCCCTGACGCGGCCCGAGCAAGCCCTGACCGCGGCGGCGCGTCATGATGACAAGTCCCACATCGGTGCTGCCGGCCACCGCTGCGATCTTCTCGGCTGGTTTGCCCATTTCGACGCGGCAGGCGGCCGAAGCCCAGGCCGTTTCGTTCTTCAGCGATGTCAGACGCGCCATCGCGAGCCTCTGCCGCTGAAGATTCTTCCGTGACGCATCGACCTCGAGCCAGGGCGGCAGATTGACGGGTTCGACGATGTGCACGAGGTCGATGGTCGTGCCGAGCTCCCTGGCCACGACGGCCGCGGCCAGTGCGTCCGGTCTGGCTCGCGTGCCGAGATCGACCGGCGCAAGCGCCCGCTTTCCTGGCCAACCGCGGGGTGGGCGGCTGGAAGACGGCGTCGCCGGGGGCGTGGCGAGGACGGGTAGGGCGGAGCTGCGCAGTATGCGGTGCGTCGTTGACCCGAACATGAGCTTGTTTGCGCCCGTCCGTCCTTGCGACCCGATCACGATCAGGTCGCACTTCAACTTGTCCGCCGTCCAATCGATCATTTCCCATGGACGCCCGACGGCGACGTCCATCGTCACCGAGGAGAGCGATACCCCATAGCGGTCGATGGCCCGTTCCACGAAGCGCCTGAGCTCCATTCGGGCCTTGTCGACCATCACCTTCTCGTCATATTCGATCGCCGCGGCAGCGGCGAGGAGCGGATCTTCGACGTAGATGACGACGAGCCGGCCGCCGCCGCGGGCGACGAGAAGCGCGGCGTATGAGAGAGCCTGCCGGGAATGCTCCGAAAAATCCACCGGACACAAGATCGTGCGAAACAGTTTGGCGTCAGCCATGGGACTCCTCGAGCGAAGCGTCAGTCATCGATGGGCTCACTTTCCGCGGGGGTACTGTCATCCGGTCGTTACGTACCAGAAAGCGTCCGTTGAACCGAACCGGAAGCGGGTCGGCGTTGAAGATATCCCACATTTGCCCGGCCCGCTGCGCATGGACGTGCAGGTGGGGCGCGTCGGAATTGCCGGAGTTCCCAACCTCGCCAAGTTTCGTATCAAGCGTAACGTAATCGCCCGGATGAACGTTCACGGTATCACGCCGCATGTGTGCGAGTAGCACGTGCGCGTCACCACATTCGAGGAGGACGAAATTGCCCGGCATATGCGCGCGATCCACCTCCGGCGGTGCCATATCCGGGAGCCCGTCCTCGCTGCGCGCGACGATACCCTCACATGGGGCGTAGATCGGCTCGCCGAAGATGACATAGCGTGCAGGATCTCGCGGCGCCAGCCCAGTGGCGTGGGTGCCGGTGACATTGAGTTTCACGATATCGAGGCCATAGCCCGCGCCCCGGTAGTGCGCGAATTGCGTCGCCCCCAGGAGCGCCGTATGAGCGTTGATGAGCCGCATACTGCCGCCGTTGGCGATGTAATAGGTGCCGTCGCGCAGCGGAAATTCAAGGTCGATAGTGGCAAGTCCAGGCACTCTCCGCCCGAGCAGGGCGACGGCGACAACGGAGAGCACCAGACCCAGTACCACCACGCGGCCAGCCAAAACAAGAAACACCCGCAGTGAAGACCCCGGCTCTCGACGAAGGCGGCTCCACGGATAGCGCCGCACCGCAATCAAGGCGCTCGTCGCAAACAGAGCTGCGCACACTGTCGGAGGCACTGCGAGCCAGAGACCTGCCACGACCGCCGCCACGAGATATGCGGCCACGATCGCCGTCCTGAAGGCCCATCCCGTGAGCGTGCTGTAGCGCGCGGCGGCCTGCCAGACGAGCAGTGCTGCCGGTATTGCCACCTGCAGGACCAGCGGGACTACCCATGGTCGGGTCATCGTGGGCCCCTCTCCCTACATCAGCTGCTCGTCTATACGCTCGACTTCGATCGTGCAGTCCTTCAGCATCGCCACGATGGCCCCGATTGCCGCCAGCACCGGCGCGATGACGACACCGATCACGCCGGCCGTCAGCGGAAATTCGGCGATAGTCCGGCCGTCGTGCTTCACGACCACGCGCCGGACGTTTCCTTGATGAACCAGGTCCTTCAACTGTGTCATCAGGTTGTGCGCATCACCTTTAATCGATTCCCATGTCGTATAGGCCATCACAACCGTCCTTTCAGTGAAGCGGCGGCGAACAGAAGATCCCGACCGCGACCGCGAGGCCCACCGCAAGTCCCCAGCCGAGGGCGCAAACGGCAAAGGCGCGGCCCGAGCTCGAATAGTCGAGCGCCTGCCGCACCGCTATGATCATCGCCATCAACATCCAGAGCGCCGTTACGGCGAAGACGACCGTCGTCAGTCCCGGGATCGCGCCGGCAACCCGGAAAATACCGGGCGCGGTCGCAAAGCCGATCGTGCGCAGTAACTGGCCCATGTCGGCGTCCGTGCGCGGAGCCGGAATGAGGCGCGTGCCGATTTGCAGCGTGACGAGCGCCCAGACGGCCCACGCCGCAAAGGCGAGCAGGCTGATGGTGGCGAGCGACGACAGTCGGGCATCGAAAGGTCCGAGCAGGCCGATGCCGGCAGCCACGCTCGACATCAGCACGACCCCCATCGCCTGAAAGGTGGCGGAACGATCGTGCTCGACCTCTTCGTAGGTCGCGGCGTCCAGCAGGACAGCACCGGTGAGACGTGCAACAAACGAGGCCATGTCAGCTCGCGTTTCTGAAATACGCCGCCAATGCGTCGCGCCAGGCGCGGGCGGATTTCTGGAGGTGAAAGAATCCGGCTGTTCTGAACACTTCGTCTGTCGAATACGGGCGGCCGTAGAGCCGTTCGTTGCTCGTCCGCATTTCGGTGAACTCCCAGTCGGCAATCGTCACGCCCGCGAAGTATGTACCGAATCGCATGTAGGCGACGAGGTCGGTCTTCGTCAGGCGCGCCGTACTGGTGACAGGTCCCGAAGGGATCGTGTCCCACACCGGCGCCATGTATTTCGGCTGCGTGAGGTAGTCGACACCCTTCGCGGTATGCGCCACGAACACAAAATCGACGAAGGCGGACTCCAACTCGATTGGCAGCGCGCCTTGAAACGCGATGACCGCCGGCGGGCTCCAGCCGTCCAGTCCACTCTGGCCGCTGACAACGCCAGTGCCGTAATAAAGGCCGCCGTCCCGGTAGGCGCGCGGAAACACGGCGATCGCTCGAGCGTTCATCAGGACGGATGCCGGGAGCGCCGGACTTGGCACTGTCGCGACCCCTTTGAACACCAGAGTGGCGTCATTCAGCAGATCGTCCTCGAACGATTGATCAGCCGTTGCTCCTGTCATGGCCGATGACAAGCACACGAGAGCGCCGAGAACCAGGAGCCGGGCAGGTGTTGGGATGGGAGTCATATGCCCTCCTTCAGCATCACGCGGCGGTCAACGAATCGAAAACGTCACCGTCACCACCAGAACGAACGGCACCGGTGTGCCGTTCAGCACGAGTGGTTCGTACCGCCACTGCTTGACCGCCTTGATGGCGGCCTGATCGAGCAGCACAATCGATCGCAGCACCTGCACGTCGGTGACGACGCCTTGTTCGTTGACCGTCGCTTCGAGAATCACCGTGCCGCTGACTTTCGCCGACACGGCGACGCCGGGATAGTCCGGCTCCACGCGGCGGATCAGCGCTGGCTGCTTCAGCTCGCCGCCGACTCTGCGAGGTTTCTGCGGAGCAGGCGGCGCCGGCGGCGGCGTCACGTCCGTGACCACCCCGCCGAGCAGGCCCCCGAGCACACCGCCCGGAATTCCGCCCTCGACGCCCCCCACCACCCCGCCTTCGTCGCCGCGATCGAACCCCGACTCCGGTTGGATCCCGACAGGGATCTCAGCGGGTGCAATGAATGCGTTCCCGGTGGTGGGAGCGGGTTTCGACGCCGGCGCCGGTTTCGCAGGTTTCCCCGCAGGCGGCGGTGGTGGAGGGGGTGGCGGAGGAGGCGGTGGTGGCGCCGCGACGAACGCCATCATCGTTGGCACCTGAGGGAGTTGTTCGCTGACAGTAAACAGCAGCGCGAACGCGATGCCGCCGAGGAGCGTTACGTGCGCGGCAACCGACAGAAAGGTCGCGGATGCATGTGTGTCGCGGAAGGGCCTGTCGATTGTTCCCGCTGTGAGATCGAACATGGGGCGCTCCGTTTCAGCGCGCCGCGCGGCGGCGTACCTGACGAGAAGGCAAGCCCCATGCCGGGAGAAACACCACAAAAATAAATGCACAAATCGCTCGAATCTATCAGGTCCGGATGCCGAGAATTCCGCAATGTGGGAAATATTCCCCGAGCGCCAATGAAAGTAATATAGCGATATTGCTATACTTGAACGGATGACCCTCAGGACGGTTCTCAAGCGGCCGCGGTTGGTTGCCGCGCTGCGGGATTACAACCGCGATAAGGCACTCGCCGACGTCACGGCTGGCGTGACCGTCGGTCTGGTTGCCCTGCCGCTGGCTCTCGCCTTCGCCATCTCGTCGGGCTTACCGCCGCAATCGGGCATCTATACCGCCATCATCGCTGGAGGGTTGATTTCGCTGCTCGGCGGGTCGCGGCTCCAGATCGGTGGTCCCACCGGCGCCTTTGTCGTCATCGTCGCGGGCATCGTCGCCGACCATGGCGTCGAGGGACTGTTTGTCTGCACGGTGATGGCCGGAGTGATGCTCGTCGTGTTGGGTGCAACAGGAATGGGATCGGCGGTTCGATTCATCCCGCGCCCGGTGGTCGTGGGCTTTACCAATGGCATAGCCGTGTTGATCGCCAGCACGCAGATTCGGGACTTCTTCGGTCTGGCCATTGAGAACGTGCCTAGTGAGTTCGTTCCCAGGCTGCATACGCTGGGCGTTGGTTTCTCGACATGGTCACCCCTGGCCACGGGACTCGCGCTGGCTGCGATCGGCATCATTGTTCTGGCCAATCGGATATCGAAACGCATCCCGGGTGCGATCGTCGCTTTGTGTCTCGGTACGGTGGTTGTCGTGGCCTTCAGGTTGCCCGTTGAGACGATTGGGACGAGATTCGGTGGGATCCCCTCAGGGTTGCCCGGCCTCCACTGGCCCGCGATTCGGATCGAATTGCTCGGCACGCTGATTGTGCCGGCGATGACGGTGGCGATGCTGGGAGCGATCGAGTCCCTCATGTCCGCCATGGTGGCGGACCGTATGAGTGGAGACCGGCATGATTCCAACGTGGAACTTGTCGCGCAGGGGGTGGCCAACATCGCGTCGCCTCTGTTCGGCGGATTGCCGGCGACCGGCGCAATCGCCAGAACGGCTACGAACATCCGGTCCGGTGCTCAGACTCCGGTGGCCGGTCTCGTGCATTCGCTGACGCTCGTCGTTGTCCTCCTGGTTGCCGCGCCGCTGGCCCGATATGTCCCACTCGCGGTGCTGGCCGCCATTCTCATGGTCGTCGCGTACAACATGGGGGATTGGATCGAGATTCCGGAACTGTGGCGGCTGACGAAAACCGATGTGGCGGTCTGGATTATCACGTTTGCGCTGACCGTGTTTGCCGATCTGACGGCAGCCGTCGGCGTTGGTATGGTGTGCGCCGCCTTGCTGTTCATCAAGCGGGTCGCGGATACGACGACCGTCTCTGCCGTCACGGATCACTATGTGCAGGAAGGGCACCTCCACAGCCTCCAGAATCAGCGCATTCCCGCCTATCTGAAGATCTACCGGATTCACGGACCGTTTCTGTTCGGCTCTACTGAGAAACTCCGTGCTGTGCTTCACGACATCGATGCGCTGCCGCCGATCATCATCCTGCGGCTCCGGAACATGACGGCGCTGGATGCGACCGGTCTCCGCGCTATCGAGGAGCTCGCGGCAGCGCTCCACGCGTCGGGTCGGACGCTACTCTTGTGTGGAGCGCGGCATCAGCCTGAGCGCGTCATCGCGCGCGCCGATTTCCGCCGCCATATCGGCAGCGCAAACATCTGCGCCAATGTGACCGAAGCTTTGGAGCGGGCGCGCCAGATCCACGCTTCAGGTCACGGCGAACCGACACGGCCCGCGGCCTGAGCTGACACATGACACGTTCACCATCACCGCAACTCCAGACCCTGAAGGCCGAGTTTTTCCGGGCGCTGGCACATCCGACCCGGATCAGAATTCTCGAGGTCCTGGTCGCGTCAGAAGAGTGCAGCGTCCAGGCGCTGCAGCGCACGCTTCAGATCGAGCAGCCTATCGTCTCCCAACAGCTGGCGCGGCTGCGGGCGAGCGGTATCGTTGTCGCGAAGCGGCGCGGCGCGGCAACGCGGTATGCCGTCGCCGATCCGCTTCTCAAGGATCTGCTGTTGGTCGCCAGGCAGATACTGAATCGCCGGCTTGTCGGCGTGCAGTCGCTCTTGCGGGAACTCGGGCTAGAACACGCGAATCGGAATCTCCGCGGGCGCCGTCAATAAAGCCTTCAACGCCTCGTCAACTTTGCACAGCGTGATCGACAGCCCGGCCATTTCCAGCGACGTGCAGTACTCGCCGACATAACTGCGCCACACCTTGATCCCTTTCTGTTCCAGCTGTGTGTGCAGGCGTCCGTAGACGAGATACAGCTCTGAGATCGGCGTCCCGCCCAGGCCGTTGACCATCACCGCAACTTCATCGCCTTTCGAGAAGACAGGCTCGGCACGCTGATCGCCGTCGATCGGTTTGCGATCCGAGAGGATGGCTTCCGTCATTTCGTCCACCATGTCGTTGGCACTGGCCAATTTCTTCCGCGAACGGCCAGGCTCTCCGTGGATGCCGACGCCCATTTCGATCTCGTCGTCTGCCAGCGTGAAAATCGGCGTTCCCTTTGCCGGCGGCGTGCAGCCGGTCAGCGCCATTCCCATCGAGCGGGTCACCGAGTTGACGCGTTGTCCCAGCTCCACCAGCTCATCGAGCGACGCGCCATTTTCAGAGGCCGCACCGAGCGCCTTGATCACGAAAAAGTTTCCCGCGACGCCGCGCCGGCCGACCGTGTAGGTGCTGTCCTGGACGGCGACATCGTCGTCGACGAACACCGTCTTGACGGTGATGCCTTCGGCATCGAGCATTTCAGTGGCCATTTCGAAGGCCATGCGGTCGCCGCTGTAATTGTTGACGATGTGCAGAATGCCCTTCGGAGACGACAACAGTTTCGAGGCCCCAATGACATAGTCGATTGGAGGAGCGGCGAACACGTCACCGGGACAGGCGCCGTCGAGCATGCCCTTGCCGACGACCATCACATGCGCCGGCTCGTGGCCGGAGCCCGAGCCCTGGATAATCGAAACCTTCTTGGGATTGGGCGCGTCGGTGCGCATGATCAGATTGAATTCGGGGACGTACTTGACGAGGCCCGGGTTGGCAAGCGCAATACCCTTGAGCATCTCCGGCACGAATTGCTTGGGGTCGTTGACAAATTTCTTCATCGAATCGTCTCCCTTTGCGAGGTTTGTTCCCAGGCGTCAACCAGTTTTTCGGCGATGACCGCGACCGCCACCGAGCCGGCATCATAGGTTCCGCGACTGCGGTCGCCCGAATATGCCGCCCGGCCCCGCTTGGCCACCCACATCTTGATTTCTTCCGTTTTCTCGCGCGCGACTTTGCTGGCGTTTCTGAGCGCTGCGAGCGTATCGTCCCCCTGCTGCAGCGTTTTCGCGAACTCCTGTGCGGCGGGCACCAGGGCATCGAGCAGAGTTTTGTCGCCGACATCGGACTGGCCCCGCTTTTTCATCCCTTCGATTGCCGCCGTGAGCATCGCGATCACATCGTCGGTGGTCAGCTCCTGCTTGTCGCCCGCGACAGCGCCGGCGCGGAGAAAGGCGGTACCCCACAGTGCTCCCGACACGCCTCCGACGCGACTGGCAATCACCATCGACACGCCCTTCAATACGCTGCCCGGGTTCGATCGATTGAGCGCGTTCCATTCGTCCAGCAATTTGTTGAAGCCGTTCGCTAAAGAAATGCCGAAGTCGCCGTCTCCGACGACGCCGTCCAGGTCCGCGAAATACTTTTCATTGGCGATCGCCGTCTCGGCAATCGTGCGCACAACCAGCTCGGTGACTTCGAGACTGCCGCCCGTCATAGGCCTCCGTTTCGTGATCTACCGGCCGAATCTTTTGCAAGCCCGATCTGTTCAAGATCGTCAACCGTGAACACCCGCGTCGGCGTCGCCTGCGAGCGATTTTGCACGACCGTCAACTGTTCTCCGTCGGGATCTCCCAGGCTCGACAGGACGATCGCGGCTTCGGTGAAATCTTCGCCTTTGGTCAGATCGTTCTGGGTGATGATGCAGGGCATGCCGGCGGCTCGCGCCGCCAGAAGACCATTGCGAGAATCCTCGACGACGACGCAATCGGCTGGATCGAGGTGCAGCGCGCTGGCGGCGACGTTATAAATGTCCGGCGCAGGCTTCTTGGCTGCAACGATATCGCCCGCGAAGACGCCCGCGAACCTGCCGGCAAGCTCTTTGCCCATCACGTGCAGCAGAACCGCCTGCACTGACGGCAGAGCCGACGTGGAGCACACAGCGAGCGCCCAACCGCGGCCGTGCGCCTCGGCGGCGAGCCGCCTTACGCCGGGACGGCCAGGGATCGCACCCGAGGCAATCAGCTGCTTGTAGAGCTCGGTTTTACGTTTGTGCCAACCGGCGACGGTGTTCGACCATTCGCTCTCGGATTCAGGCACGTTGTAGGCAGAGCGGAAATCGCCGTCTTTGGCGAGGCTCGACAGACGTTCCTTCCCGCCGCCGATCTTGAGCTTTTCTGCGTACTGCGCGAGGCTCCATTGCCAATCGACGCCGGCCTCGCGCCACATCTCATTGAAGGCCACCAAATGGCCGTCTCGTTCGGTGTCGGCGAGGACGCCGTCACAGTCGAAGATGAGCGCCCGTTTCACGCCTGCCCCTCGCTGCCGAAGAGCTTGAAGTACGACTGGGCACTCTTGATCACGTCGGCCTGGACGGCGCCGATCAATTTCAACGGGTCGTACTGGGTCGGGTGTTTTTCCAGATAGACGCGGAATCCATCGGCGAATGTTTTCTTGAGCGACGTGGAAATGTTCACCTTGGCGGCTCCCAGTGAGATGAGCCGCGCGTAGACATCGTTGGTCAGACCCGTGCCACCGTGAAGCACCATCGGCATCGCGCGTCGCTTCGACCAGTTGCTGCATCCGATCGTAGCGGATCGTCGGCTCCGCTTTGTAGAAGCCGTGTGCCGTGCCTATGGGTGGCGCGTAACAGTAAATGCCGGTGTCCCTGATGAATGCCAGCTCCTGATCGATCGCCGGCAACGCGCCGGCCATCTCGCTGCCGACGCCGTCTTCGACGCCGGCGACCGCCACGACTTCGCCCTCGACGCTGGCGCCAAACTGCTTCGCGAACCCGACAATCTCGCGGGTGATATTGAAGTTGTCGTCGAAGCTCAGGCCTGAGCCATCGAACAATACCGAGTTCCATCCAGCCTTGAGACACGTTTTTGCGAATTCAGGGTCGGGACAGTGATCGAGGTGCAAAGTCACCGGCACGGACACCCGGTTGGCCATGTTCGTGAACATGTTCCTGACGACGTCGACGCCCCAGAATTTCACGGTCTTGACCGAGACCTGGACGATTAATGGCGAACGGGACTGCTCGGCGGCCTTGATGACCCCATCCATCGTGATGTCGTCAACCGTATTGAACGCAGCGACGCCATAGCGATGCTGAAACGCACGATCCATTATTTCTGGCAGGGATGCGACCGGCATTTCCGGCTCCTTTTTTAATCAGGCTCAGCTCTGCACGTATCCGCGCGTCTCATGACATGGCGAGGAAGGAAAGCGGCAACGTGCCTGAACCGCGAAATGTACTCCATGCAGTGGAGGTTTTCAAAAGGACTTCCAGGTGTGACCTGAGGATGGTTACGAAGCTTCGGTTGCTGAGTGGTCGAGCGCGTAGGTGCCCAGCAAGGTAGGTGTGGCGCCGGCGGACCTGAGCGAGAGCTCCACCCGTTGCGATGGCAACTGGCGCACGGTCGAGGCAGGCGTGGCCCAGAACAATTCGCGGTCCATCCCGGATACGGGCACGTTGTCAATTTCGCTCATCGGCGAGTTTCCGGGCCCCGTCACCGAGAGGGAGACGGCCTGGGCCCCGGAGAAGTCGGCGGTCATGGCGACGACCACGAGATCGTCGCCGGGAAATACGCCGCACGGCACCGTCTCGCCAGGCAGCACCGAGTACATCCGCACATGCACGCCGTCGCGCTGCATGCGGTTCAGAAAGCTGCGGGACACAATCCCCGCGACGCGCCCCAGACGCACCAGTCTCGCCAGCCCCGCTTCGAGAGCGGCCAGGCTGTGCAGGCGTGCTGAGCAATCGCTGCACGCGAACAGATGCTCCTCGACTCGATCGACTGCGCCGTCGTCTTCGATATCACGTGTCCAGTAGTCGAGCAGCGTCGTGTCGGGTATCGGATTGTGGCAGTTCTGCATCATTGCACCGCGTCCCTGGATGTCATGCACGCCCGAAGGTGCTCGATCGCGCGGTGCCGGATCACCCGGACGTTGCCCTCCTTCACCCCAAGCTCTTTACCGATGTCGCCCGCGGTTTTCTCCGCGTAGAAGCTCAACATGACAACTGCGCGCTCGCGCTCGGCCAGCCGGGAGAGGCAGATCTCCAAGCGGTCTACGTCCAGCATCGCGTCTCGGGCCGGGGCTTCGACCATCTCAGGGGGCATGAAAGCGATGCGAAGTTTCTCGCGCCGCCATTCCGTCCGCACCAGGCCCTTCGCGATCGTTCGGCTCACACCGAGGACGAACGACGCGATCTGGTCGGGATCGCGGACCGATCCAGCCCGCAGTTTCTCGATCGTCACGAGCAATACCTTCTGGACCAGATCGCGCGCCGCGTCGTCGTCGCGCAGATGGCGCAGCCCGTACAACCGTACCCGCGGGGCGAAGCGCCGATACAATTCGCTCTCGGCCGCCTCGCTCGAGCCGGGCTCTGACGAACCGACTTCCCGAGCCAGGTCTCCGTCGCTCGCATCGACGATTCGGTGCATTCGCCGCTGACGGTACTATCCCGCACGCGTGCGGTCAATCGGACGGCGTCAGCGGCGAGCCCGCGACGAATCAGGCTGGCGGCGCGCCCTGGTTCAGAACAGCCGCCCCGAATGGCTGCATCGGCTCCCTGAAGGTCGAGATGATCTCGGACTCCGAGAAGAAGCCCACGACCTTCACCGTCTCGTCGCCGATGTTGACGAGGCCGTGCGGTACCATCGCAGGAATGACGGCAAGATCGCCCTTCGCCAGCCGGCCGCGCTGGTCGCCGACCTCTGCCTCGGCCTCGCCGGCGACGATGTAGAGGATCTCCTCTGCGCTATCGGTGTGGCGGGCCAGCCGGTCGCCCGGCTTGACCTCGAAGTAGACGACCGCGCTGTCGCGCGAGCCTGCCCACCTGTTGATCGGAAATGCGAAGCGGACACGGGCGTGTTCGGGGTCACTGTCGAGCCAACCTTGCATGAGCTGAAGTTCGGTGGTCTTGGCGGTCAACATGTCGGTACTCCTCCTTGTCGGACACAGATGATTGGCGGCCTTTCGGCATCAACAGAGAGGAAGTGTCACGATAGGAGAGACCGTTACAGAGCTATTTTCCGGAGCGCCCCTTTGGCTTGGTCGTCGAGTCGCCGGACGTTGCAATCATCACTTCCGTTGACTTGACGATGGCGATCGCATCGTCTCCGCGGCGCAGCTTCAGCGCCCGTACGGCGTCGGCGGTGATGACCGCCGTGAGGGATTGATCGCCGACCCGCAGGCGCACCTGAGCGAGAAGACCGTCGATGCGCACCTCTTCGATGAAGCCGTGAAGGCGATTGCGCGCGCTCAAACCCCCAAGGGACTCGTCAGGCTCTGTCGCCCGAACGCGCCGCCGTCCGTCCGGCTGCTGCCGCGCCAGCAGTCGATCGATCTCGGCCTCAGAGACTCGATGGTGCCCACCTTCGGTCCGTGTCGTCCGCACGCGCCCAGTGAGGACCCAGCGTTTCAGGGTCGAGTAGGCCACTCCGAGGCGCTCAGCTGCCGCTCTGACTGTGATAAGTGCCATCCGACTCCTCCCTTGAGACATCTTAATCATGCTCATTAATTCGTTCTATATTGATTCAATCTGGTCACATACGGTACAAATAACTCACGACGCCACATGTCACGCAAGCTCACACCACCACTCGACTGGTTCATCGCGCTCTGGCTGCTGATCGGTTTGCCGTCGGTGCTGGCAGCGCAGCGGCCTCCTACGATCGCCGCAGCCGCAAATCTCAACTTCGCGCTCACGGAGATCGCGAAGCAGTTTGAGGAAGCCCAGGGCGCGCGCGTCGAGCTGGTGTTCGGCGCATCCGGGACCTTGACGCGGCAGATTCAGGATGGAGCGCCATTCGAGATGTTCCTTGCTGCCGACGAGGAGTTTCCGAATCGACTGTCTGCGGCCGGTCTGACCCGCGATGCCGGTGTGGTGTACGCGGTCGGCCGGCTGGTGATTTTTGCGCCGAAGGGTTCACCGCTGACGGTCGATCAAGCGCTCGGCGGCCTGGCCAGCCTGGTGAAGAGCGGCAAGGTCGATCGTTTTGCCATCGCCAATCCCGAAGTGGCCCCCTATGGCCGTGCTGCGGAAGCCGTACTGCGAAAGCGCGGGTTGTGGGATGCGCTGCGTCCGAACCTGGTGCTCGGCGACAGCATTACGCAAGCCGCACAGTTTGCCACCACCGGAAACGCGGTTGGCGGGCTCATCGCCTACTCCCTCGTGCTCAGTCCGGGCCTTGCCGAGCGCGGTACCTATGCGGTGATCCCCGACGCCGACTATCCGCCATTGCGGCAACGCATGGTGTTGCTCAAGCCCGCTGGCGCAGTCGCCGCGCAGTTCTACGCTTATCTTCAAGGTGACGCTGCGCGCGCGATTCTTCGGAAACACGGATTTGCGGTGCCAGAATAGCCGCCCATGGACTGGACGGCTCTGCGTGTCTCGCTCGCGCTCGGCACGGGCACCATCGCGATCCTGCTCCCGTTCGGCATCTGGTTCGGGCGTTTGCTGGCGGTCCGCCAATTTCGCGGCAAGTTGCTGGTCGAGGCCCTGGTCACGGTGCCGCTCGTGTTGCCGCCCACGGTGCTCGGGTTCTATCTGCTCGTGACCTTTGGCGCCCGGTCTCCACTGGGCGAAGCCTTTCAAGCCATCGTCGGCCGCTCTCTACCGTTTACGTTCGAGGGGCTGCTGCTCGCATCCGCCATCGCGAATATTCCGTTCGTCGTCCAGCCGATCCAGCGCGGCTTCGAAGCGATTCCTGCCGATGTGCGGGACGCCGCCGCGTGTTGCGGCCTGACGCCGTGGCAGCGCTTCCTGCGGATCGAGCTCCCACTCGCCTGGCCCAGCATCCTGACCGCAGCCATCCTCACGTTCGCACACACGCTCGGCGAATTCGGCGTCGTTCTGATGGTGGGCGGCAACCTGCCGGGCGAGACCCGCACGTTGAGCGTTGCGATCTACGACCGCATGCAGGCCTTCGACGATCGAAGCGCGGGCGTGATGGCGGCGACGCTGCTGGTCATCGCGGTGGCGACGCTCACGGCGACGACGGCGTTGTCGCGACGGGTGGGTCCAAGGCGTGGCTGACCGCCGCCTCTTCGTCAACCTTCGTCAGGCTGGTCCGATCCCCATCGACGTCGAGTTCGCGATCGATCCTGGCGATGTACTCGCCATCTTCGGGGCATCCGGCAGCGGCAAAACGACCATCCTGCGCACGATCGCGGGACTCTATCGACCCGAGCACGCGTGTGTCCGGGCGGGCACCGAGACATGGACGGATACGGTCACCGGGATGATGGCGCCGCCGCATCGCCGCGCGGTGGGATTCGTCTTCCAGGAATACGCGCTCTTCCCGCATCTGACCGCGCTCGGCAACGTGATGACGGCGCTGGGTCATCGTCCTCGGGCCGAACGGCGTGCCCGCGCAGAAGCGCTGCTCCAACTCGTTCACCTGGCCGCGCAGATGAACCGGCGGCCTCACCAGATGTCAGGCGGCGAGCGACAGCGGGTCGCGCTCGCGCGAGCCCTGGCTCGCGAGCCAACGGTGTTGCTGCTCGACGAACCATTCGCCGCCGTCGATCGCACCGTGCGCCGGCGTCTTCAGGACGAGATCGATGTGTTGCGCCGGACGCTCGACATCCCGCTGATCCTTGTCACGCACGATTTCGAGGACGTGGTGCGGCTCGCCACGCACGTGTTGATCCTCGAGCAAGGCCACACCGTGGCGTATGGCCCGGTAACCACGCTCATGAGTCGCCCCGATCTGTCGTGGCTGCGGGAGGGCGTGGGCCTTGGCAGCGTTTTCGACGCGGCCGTCTCGCGAACGTATGCCGATCGCGGACTCGCCGAGCTCACCTTTGACGGTGGCACGCTGTTCGCTGCCGATCGCGGCGTCGCGACGGGAGCAACCGTCCGCGTGCGAATTCCGGCACGCGAGGTCATCCTGGCGACGCGGGAACCAGAAGGACTCAGCCTCCACAACGTGTTGTCCGGCACCGTGTCAGACATCCATGCCGACCCGGCGTTCGATCATGTGATCGTCCAGATCGCCGTGGGCCGCGTGCTGCTCCTGGCCGAGGTCACGCAAGATGCGATCGGGAGGTTGGGCATTGCGGAAGGCGCGCACGTATACGCCCTGATCAAGTCCGTCTCCATCGATCTGCTCGCGGTTACAGGCACTGACCGTCCGAAGCAAGGGAAGGCACTTTCGGCCTGATTAGAACGTATTAAGTCGATTTGAAATACCAGCTCAAGACGATATAGAGTCCCTTAATCATGCAGGGGGTCTGATGCTGGGAGTTCGACGTTGGGCACGCGCGTGCCTGTGGTCTGGCAAGTGTGTGGGTCGCGTCTCCAGTCGGAGCGCAGGTTGGGGCAGGGGCGCTGGCGGGGGTTGTGGTCGATCAGGCGGGCGCCGCAGTGCCTGGCGCGACGGTCACCGTCACCGCCGTCGCAACTGGACAGTCCCGTACGATCGTCACAGGCCAGACCGGCGGTTACTCCGTCTCGGGGCTCGCCCCTGGTTCATACCGGATCCGCGTCGAGATGAGCGGATTCCGTCCCCTGGCCCGCGAAGGTATTCGGCTCGCGACCGGGGAGACGCTTCGATTGGACATGCAGCTGGAGGTTGGCGCGCTGACCGAGGCGATCACGGTCACAGAAGATGCGCCGTTGCTCCGCAGCGAAACGTCCGGTCTCGGTCACGTTGTCGATAACAGAAGAATCGTCGATCTGCCGCTCAATGGCCGGAGCTTCATCACGCTCGCGAGCCTGGTGCCTGGCGTGGCGCTGCCGCCGCCACCGGCGGCTCCGTTGCCGCGCATCAACGGCGGTCGGCCGCGCACCAACGAATATCTGTTCGACGGGATTTCGGTGTTGCAGCCCGAGCCTGGGCAGGTGGCCTTCTTTCCGAACGTCGACGCGATCCAGGAGTTCAAGATCGAAAGCAACAGCCCTCCCGCGGAGTTCGGCCGTTTCAACGGCGGGGTGGTGAACCTGACGACCAAATCCGGGAACAACGCGTTTCGGGGCAGCGTCTTTGAGTTCTTCCGCAACGAAGCATTGAATGCGCGGAATTTTTTTGCTTCGACCAACCCGGTCAAACCGCAATTTCGCCGCAATCAGTTCGGTGGTGTCGTTGGTGGGCCTATTCGACGGGACCGGACGTTCTTCTTCGCCGACTATCAAGGTCAGCGGCAGACGATCGGACGAACGGTGATTTCCACGGTGCCGACGCTGCTCCAGCGCCAGGGCATATTCACCGAAGCCATCAGCGGCCGCGTGCCGGCTATCTACGATCCGGCCACGACGGCGGTGACCGGGCCAGGCGTAGCGACTCGCAGTCAATTCCCGGGCAACACGATTCCACTCCAACGAATGGATTCCGTCTCTCGCACGCTGCTGGAACGATATCCGCTGCCCACCAGCGCGGGAACCGCGAACAACTACCGGCGTGTCGAGAACGAAACGGTCGATCAGAATCAGGTCAGCCTTCGCCTCGATCACAATCTGTCGACGAGCGGAGACCGCGTGTTCGGGCGGTTGACGCGATTTCAGGAAGCGTTCATCCCGGTGACGCCGCTTCCAGAAGGCAGCGGCGTCACCACGGGAACACTCGGTCCGCAGGACACGACATCCTGGTCGTTCGCGTCCAGCTACCAGCGAACATTTTCGAGCAACCTGCTGAACGAGCTTCGCATTGGCGACACGAGACGCACGGTCGGCCGGCTGGCTGCGCAATTGAGCGGCAGCGCGTCGGAAAGCCTGGGCCTTCCGGGCATTCCGTCGGACGCGCGATTTCCAAACACGGTCCCCACATTTCTCATCGGCGGCTATCAGCAGCTTGGCTCGCCACCGAACACCGCGTCGGCGTTCGGCACGAGCGTGACGCAGGTGTCCGATTCGCTCACCTGGCTGAAGGACCGGCATTCCTTGAAAATGGGCGCGGACTGGCGATGGGAGCGCCTGAACGTCCTCCAACCGCCGTCACCGACCGGGGCGTTCACGTTCAGCAACCTGTTTACCAATTTGCCGACCGATACCACGACGGCGGCCGCTACCGGCACACCTTTGGCCAGCTTTCTTCTCGGTCAAGTTCAGCAGTTCTCGATCGATCTGCAACAGGACGAGATCAGGAACAGGGCGCACTTTCAGGAGTACTTCATCCAGGACGACTGGCGCGTGACGGATCGCGTCACCGTAAATGCCGGAATGCGCTACACGCTGAACTTTCCATCAACCGAAGAGAACAATCAGGTCGCGGTCTTCAATCTGGAGACGCAGCAACTCGAATATCTCGGCCGCGACAACCAGCCACGCGCCGCCCGGCGGCTGCACAAGAACAACTTCGGGCCCCGCTTCGGCATCGTCGGACGCGTGACGGACAAGACCGTCGTGCGAACCGGGTTCGCGTTGGTCTGGATCGAGATGGCTGGGATCACCACGCCCTTCACGACGCCGGTGTTCCCGTTCCTGCAGACCGTGTCGCAGCGCACGCTCGACAACATCGCCCCGGCGTTCGTTCTTGCCGGCGGCCCAAGCGTCGAGCCGATTCCGCAGACGCCGACCGCCGGTCTCGGGCAGGGCGTGTTCGCCGTGGATCGCGAGCTGGGCTCGGGCTACGTCCAGCAGTGGAACACATCGCTTCAGCGCGAGCTGACGTCGAACATCTCCATCGAGGTGGCGTATACCGGGTCGAAAATTACCCGTGTTGGTCTTCCCGATACGAACCTCAACCAGCTGTCGGTCGATCAGCTCGCCGAAGGCGCGACACTGCTGCAGCGCGTACCCAATCCATATTTCGATTCGATCCCGCGTTCGTCATCGCTCGGCGACCCGACCATCCCGCGCGCCCAGCTCCTGAAGCCGTATCCGCAGTACACCACGGTCAGCCTGTACCGGAATAATGTCGGCACGACCATCTATCACGGTTTCTACACGAAGCTCGAACAACGCTTTTCAGGTGGTCTGTCGTACGTCGTGAGCTACACGCGCTCCAAGCTGGTAGACGACGCCTCTTCGGTGTTCGACGCGTCGATTCTCACGGGTCCGGTCGCCAACTTCCCGGTGGCCGACAGCTTCAATCGGCGGCTCGAGCGCGACTATTCGACCGGGGACATTCCGCATGTGTTCGTCTCGTCCGCGGTGTGGGACATTCCCGTCGGTGCGGGCCGGCGCAGTCACGCTGCCGGTGTGTTGGGCGCGATCGTCAACGACTGGACGCTGACAGGCGTGCTCACGCTGCAATCGGGCGTGCCCGTCGCCATCGCACAGACGACCAACAACAACATGTTCGCCGGATTCGGCACGCAACGCCCCAATCTGATTGGGGACCCAACGCTTCCCGCCGACGAGAGGTCTGTCAGCAGGTGGTTCAATACAGGCGCGTTTGCGGCGGCGCCCCAGTTCGCGATTGGCTCGAGCTCGCGTAACCCCCTGCGCGGTCCGGGGTATCGCAATCTCGACATCGCCCTGATGCGCCGCGTGCAGTTAGCCGCGGGCACCTCCCTGGAATTGCGTGGGGAAGTGTTCAATGTCACGAATACTCCGGCATTTGGCGCACCGAACACGACGGTCGGCGCGGCGGCCTTCGGGACGATCACGTCGGCCGGCGATCCGCGGGTCGTTCAACTGGGCCTGAAGTTCATCTTTTAAGATGAATTGGCGCGGCCCTCGCCAGCCGATCGGCGGAATGTGCACTTTCGGCACTGAAAACGGAACAGGAGATAAGGAGACCAGGAGGCTCCTTTTTTCAAGACACTAACGTTGACAGATTGCGGAGGGCCGCCGGGCGATGCGGCCGGTGGATCCGTCTGCAAGGCAGCCGTAGTTTGTGCAGCGGTCGTTGACCGGAGCGCGAAGAGCGGTGGGCGACACCACCGACGCGATCAACGCAACCAAGATCGTAGGCATCTGCCGAGATGCGCGAGGCGGTGGCGGTTGGTGAAATTCGGCGCGGAGGCTGGGCTCCGGCTGCCGGCAGACGGATGCACCGGTCGCGTTGGTGGCGGCAACGGATAGTGGGCCATTGCGCTGATCGCAGCAATTACGGCACTTATTCCCTTGACCGACCGATTTGGTCGGATTTAGACTTGTCAAGCAAAGTGAGACTGAGTCTCAGTTGCGATTTCAGCCGTCGCTGGAAGGTTAACGAGGTCTTTACCAATCGCTTTCGCGCTCGGCGCGTTCGACGCCCGCACAGGACGGGCTGTCAACCAGCGGCGCAAGCATGGAGAGGTACGATGCGTCGTTGGATATTGTGTGCTGTTCTCTGTCAGTTGCTGCTTCTCGCGAGCGCCGTTCCGCCGTTCTCAACATCCCTCGAGGCTGCCCAATCTCCGTCCGGGGCCGTCATTCGCGGGCGAGTCGTCGATCCGACCAGCGGTGCGATCGTGGGCGCTCAAGTCACGGTTACGTCCGAGCGTCCGGGTGCGCCGACAGCCACTGTGACCAATCAGCAGGGTGAGTTCGAGCTCACGATGCTGCCTGGGAGCTACGTCGTTCGCATCTCCGCCAGCGGCTTTATCGACAGCTCACGTCGCATCACCCTGTCAGCGGAGTCGCCGCAGACCGCGGATTTTACTCTCCAGATCGCGGGGATTCAGGAATCGGTCAACGTTGGCGCGGCCATCGGTTATTCCGTGCCGGCAGTCTCGTCCGCGACCAAGACCACGACTCCTTTGCGCGATGTCCCACAGGCGGTCAGTGTCGTGACGAGCGCGCTGATTGCCGATCAGCGCATGGCCAGCATGGCCGACGTCACCAGATACATGCCCGGTGTCGGGTTTGCCCAGGGCGAGGGGAACCGCGACACACCGATTCTTCGCGGCAACGCCTCGACCTCCGACTTCTTCGTCGATGGTGTCCGCGACGACGTCCAGTACTTTCGCGATGTCTACAACGTCGACCGCGTCGAGGCGCTGAAGGGGCCGAATGCCATGATCTTCGGACGTGGCGGCGTCGGTGGCGTGATCAATCGCGTGACCCGTCAGGCTGAATGGGGGCAGGCGCACGAGGCGTCGCTGCAGTTCGGCTCGTGGAACAACAAGCGGTTCACCGCCGACCTCGGACGCGCCTTGAACGAGAACGTCGCCGTGAGGGCGACGGGACTCTACGAGGACTCGGACTCCTATCGTGACGGCGTCGGCGTCGAGCGGTATGGCTTCAATCCGACAGCGGCGTTCCGGCTCGCTCCGAACACGACGCTGCGCGGCAGCTACGAGTACTTTCACGACGAGCGGATCGCCGACCGGGGCATCACGTCGTTCAACGGACGACCCGTGGTGACCGACCCCGGCACCTTCTTTGGCGATCCGGCGCAGAGTCCTACCCACGCGACCGTGAATCTGGTTTCGGGGCTGCTGGAACACCGCGTCAATTCGCACGTCACACTCCGGAATCGACTCAGCTATGGGAATTACGACAAGTTCTACCAGAACGTATTCCCAGGCGCCGTCAACGCTGCAGGAACGACCGTCGCTATCTCGGCCTATAACAATGCGACGACTCGCCAGAACCTGTTCAACCAGACGGACTTCATTGTCTCGGCGCGGACGGGGCGCTTCAGTCACACGCTCCTCGTTGGCACCGAGTTCGGCCGGCAAGAGACGGCAAATTTCCGCAACACCGGGTTCTTCTCGAGCCTTGGCGCGAACGTCACCACCTACAACGCGCCACTGATGTCACCGACGATTTCTTTGCCGATGGAGTTCCGGCAGAATGCGACCGATGCCGACAACCACGGCGTAACGAACGTCGCGTCGGTCTATGCGCAAGACCAGGTGGCGTTGTCCGAACACGTTGAAGCTCTTGTCGGGTTGCGCTTCGACAGCTTCAACGCCGACGTCACGAACAATCGGACCGCAACGGATTTCAGCAGCGACGATGGCCTGCTGTCACCGCGCCTCGGGTTGATCTTCAAGCCGATTCAGCCGCTGTCGCTCTACGGCAGTTACAGTCTTACCTACCTGCCCCGCGCCGGCGAACAACTGTCGTCGTTGTCGCTGACCAATCAGGCGCTCGATCCGGAGGAATTCCGCAACTACGAAGTCGGCGCGAAGTGGGATGTGGTGCCGTCCTTCTCGTTCACGGCGGCGTTGTACCGCCTGGACCGTGGCAACGTGATAGTGCCCGATCCGAACGATCCGGCGGCGTCGATTCTCGTCGATGCCCAGCAGACGAAGGGACTGGAGCTTGGCCTGGATGGCCACGTCACTCCGGCGTGGAGCATCGCTGGTGGTTACGCCTATCAGGACGGCGAGATCACGCGATCGATCTCGGCCAGTGCGCAGGCCGGCGCCGTGTTGGCGCAACTGCCGAAACACTCCGTCTCGCTCTGGAACAAGTACGACGTGACGTCGCGGTTCGCCGCGGCACTCGGTATCATCTATCGGGGCGACGTGTTCACGTCGACGGACAACCTGGTGGTGCTCCCCAGCTGGACGCGCGTCGACGCCGCCCTGTACTACAACGTTACCCCCAGGGTCAGAGCGCAGGCCAACATCGAGAATCTGTTCAACGAGAACTACTATCTCAACGCGCACAGCAACACGAACATCACGCCTGGCTCGCCGCGAGGCCTTCGGGTCGCGTTGACCACGCGCTTCTAACGCATGAACACGGCGACAAACGCTGCGGAGCACGGCCAATCAGCCAACACGAGTGGTGCCGACCTGCGTGTCGAGAACCTGTCGCTGCACTATGGTGCTGTGAAGGCCCTGGACGACGTCTCGTTTGATGTCGCACGGGGCTCGATCCTCTGCCTGCTTGGTTCGTCCGGTTCGGGCAAGTCTTCAGCGTTGCGTCTGATTGCCGGACTCGAACGTCCGACATCAGGCCGGATCGCGATACAGGGCGACGTCGTCGCCGGTGACGGGCAGCACGTCGAGCCCGAGCGCCGCCACGTCGGCATGGTGTTTCAGGACTTCGCGCTTTTCCCTCACCTGACGGTGAAGGCGAACGTCGCATTCGGCATTCGCCACGGAGACCGCGCCCAGACCGAGGGCACCGTCGCGGCGCTTCTCCGCGATGTCGGATTGGTCGATCGTGCGAATCACTTCCCGCACATGTTGTCTGGCGGTGAGCGGCAGCGGGTCGCGCTGGCTCGCGCGCTGGCGCCGCGGCCACGGATCCTGCTCATGGACGAGCCATTTTCGAGTCTGGACTCGCGCCTTCGCAATCAGGTTCGGGAACAGACCGTCGACCTGCTGCGGCGCACCGGCACAACGACGATTCTCGTTACGCACGATCCGGGCGAGGCGATGCGGGTGGCCGACCGGATCGGCGTCCTGTCGCAGGGGCGTCTCGTGCAGTTCGGCACTGCGGCAGATATCTATCAGCGTCCATGTTCGCCTCAGATGGCGTGTGTCTTCGGACACGTGAATACCATCGAGGGCGCCGTCAAAGATGGGGCGGTGGTGACTCCGCTGGGCGCCTTCTCCGCACCGCCGAGCGCACCGCCTGGCCCGGCCATTGTCTGCGTCCGGCCTCAACACCTCCGGCTCGAATCTGGTGAAGCCGGCGTCCGGGCGATCGTCACAGGCGTGACCTGCGTCGGCGATGTCACCGAGGTGCAGTTGCGGGTCAATGACCTCCAACTGATGGCGAGGGTAGCGGAGCCCACGGCGTTCGCGATCGGCGATGATCCACGCGTGTGCGTAGATCCGTCTCAGCTTTTTGTGTTTCCGCAGCCGCGCACCTCGGCGTGCGCCGTCGCGTCACCAGGGAGAGACTGAATATGTTGGCTTCGATGATTGGCATTCGCGCATCCGTCCTTGCGGCTCTGTTGTTCGCGGCTCCCGTCGTGGCCGCCGCGCAGGAGGTAAATCTCTATACCACCCGCGAACCCGGACTGATTCAGCCTCTGCTCGACGCGTTCACCAAGTCCACGGGCGTCAAGGTCAATTCGATCTTCGTCAAGGATGGGTTGGCAGAGCGTGTCGCCGCGGAAGGGGCGCAGTCGCCGGCTGACGTGCTGATGACGGTTGACTTCGGCAACCTCCTCGACCTGACCGACAAAGGTCTGTCGCAGCCGGTGCAGTCTGCTGTGCTGGAGAAGGCCGTGCCGGCCAACCTGCGCGGTGGAAAAGGAGAGTGGTTCGCCCTGTCGCTCCGCGCTCGAGTAGCCTACGCGTCGAAGACGCTCGGTCTGAAAGCGATTACCTATGAAGAGCTGGCCGATCCGAAATGGAAGGGGAAGGTCTGCATCCGTGCCGGTCAGCATCCCTACAACACGGCGCTGATCGCCGCCTACATTGCCCACCACGGGGAGGCAGCGGCGGAGACATGGCTACGTGGCGTCAAGGCGAATCTTGGACGCGCCGCCACCGGCGGCGACAGGGAAGTCGCACGCGACATCATGGGCGCGATTTGCGATATCGGCGTTGCGAATTCCTATTACGTCGGTTTGATGCGGAGCGGAGCCGGCGGACCAGAACAGGTCAAATGGGGTCAGGCGATCGATGTGGTACTCCCGACGTTTCAGAAGGGCGGCACGCAGGTGAATTTGTCGGGTGCCTCCGTCGCGAAGCACGCGCCGCACCGCGCCGAGGCCATCAAATTACTCGAGTACCTCGTCTCCGATCAGGCGCAGAAACTTTACGCCGAGGTGAACTACGAATATCCGGTCAAAGCCGGGGCGCCCATCCACCCGCTGATTGCGGCGCTTGGGCCGCTCAAAGTGGACCCGCTTCCGATTGGTGACATCGTCCGCCATCGAGCAGCGGCGAGTCGCCTCGTCGACAAAGTCGGCTTCGACCGTTGAGCCTCGGCGCTCGCCGCCACCGGCGGCGGGTGTCTGTCGACATCGGCATCGTCACCGTCGGGGCAGTGCTCCTGGCGGTGCTCGCACCGTTCGCCTCTCTCGCCGCCGCTGCCTGTCAGGGCTCGGCCGAGCTCTGGACCCATCTGATCGGCTACGTGCTGCTGCCGGCCTTCGTGGACACGGCAGTCTTGCTCGTCGGCGTGGCGGCCATGACGGTGACCCTCGGGGCAGGATTGGCGTGGCTCGTGACCGCGTTCGATTTTCCCGGCCGCCGCCTTCTCGATGGTTGCCTTCTTCTCCCACTGGCCGTTCCGACGTACATCGTCGCTTACGTCTATCTGGACGTGTTGCACGCGGTTGGTCCAGGTACAGGAAACCTTGCGTTGGATGCTGGGATACCAGGGACCGAGAGAGTTCCGGCTTCCGGATATTCGCTCGATGGCTGGATGCATCGGAATGCTGGGCTTCGTGCTGTATCCCTATGTATACCTGCCGACCAGAGCGCTGTTCGCGATGCAGTCGGCGAGCCTTCTCGAGACCGGGCGAACGCTCGGCTTGACGCGCCGTCAGGCGTTCATCCGGATTGCGCTGCCTCTGGCCAGACCCGCGATTGCGTTGGGGTTGAGCCTGGCGCTCATGGAAGCGTTGAACGATATCGGAGCCTCGGAGTTTCTTGGAGTCCGTACGCTGACCGTTTCAATTTACGCGACGTGGGTGACACGCTCGGACCTGGCTGGCGCGGCGCAGATCGCGCTCGCGATGCTGGCCGTCGTCCTTGGACTCGTCATGCTGGAGCGTTGGGCTCGGCGGCATCAGCGTTATGCGAACGATGCGCAGCATCCGCGCCCGATCGTTCCAGCCCGTCTGCCCCCGGCGGCCGCTGCGGCAGCGACGCTCATCACCTGCGCACCTGTTGTCGTCGGGTTCGTGATCCCATTCGCTTATCTGGCCGACGCCGCGATCGAACGAGTTCAGCTCAACGGCTTGCCATCCTCGATATTCATCTCGCTGCGATCGACTGTCATGTTTGCCGGCATCGCCACTGCCGTCGCGTGTGCGCTTGGCCTCGCCGTCGCTTACTCAGCAAGACGGTTCGGTCATCGGAACGCCGCAGGCGTCGTGACCCTGGCGTCGATTGGCTATGCCACTCCCGGCACCGTTGTGGCGATTGCGCTCCTGCCCACGATCACAGGACTTGACGGAATGATCGACGGAGCGAGCCCGAACGTTGGCAGGTGTCGGCACGGGCCTCCTGCTCTTGAGCAGTGGTATCGGCGTGCTTTACGCCTACGTCGTGCGATTTCTCGCGATCGCCGTGGGCGGCGCCGAGTCGGCGTTGGCCAAGCTGCCGCGGGCCCTTGACGATGCGGCGGCGACACTCGGCGCGCCGCCTCGCGAACGCCTGTGGTACGTCCATCTCCCACTCATTCAGCGGGCCATCGCGGCAGGGGCAGTGCTGATCTTCGTTGACTGCATGAAGGAGCTGCCCGCGACGCTCCTGTTGCGTCCGCTTGGCGTCGAGACATTGTCCACACTCCTGTATGGAGAAGCCGCGAGAGGTACGTATGAAAACGGGGCGATCGCGGCGCTGTTGATCGTCAGCGTCGGGTTGTTGCCAGTGATGATCCTGAGTCGTCTCACAGACAGGTGAAGCCTACGGTGTCCGATCCACTACACAGCTGCCAAATGACGGCACCACAATTGCTCTGGTCTGTGGCGAGGACATTATGAAAATCAAGGTATTTGGGCCACGACTGACGGTAGGTGTACTGCTTGTATGCACTTTTGTTTTGACGGCGCAGGATGCCGGCCGGGCCGCAGATAAAGACGTCAAGTTATCGGGGTGTCTGATTCGCGGCGAAGATGGCGATGACGGGTACTTGCTGGCGAATCCTCCCAGCGAACCCTGGCTGAGCTCACAAGGTAAACAGGTCACGCCAAGCGCCCTGGGAACGAGCGGCGACTACGCAACTATCTTCTACTGGCTCGACGAAGACGGCGACCTGAAACGGCACGTCGGACATCGCGTCGAGATCGAGGGCGAACTTGAGGGCGATGTGAAGGATGGCGAGATTACGACAGAACGGAAAGACAACTGGACGGAGCTGACGGTGAAGGCAGACGGTCGTTCGATGAAAGCGCGTGTGCCCAATACCTCGATGTTCCCAGTGTCGAGTCAAGACAAAGAGCGCAAGAGCGAAATCCTCGTTCGCCGAGTCGATGTCAAGAGCGTTCGTATGATTAGCGCTGCGTGTAACTAGGCCCAGGCGGTGTCTGCGCCTAGACCTATTGCGTCAAGGTAGCAGGCATCGTCCGACCATCGTTGCGCACTCACGGAAAAACGCATGTGCTGTGAGCACATGCGTGATGCCGTCGCTGCGCGATCCCCACCCCGGCACCTTCGAGAACTTCCCGGGTTCATGCTGCTTGTATCGCGCGAAATAAGTACCAATTCTTTTGCGATCCGCCTCCGAGAGTACGAAGAGAGGCGTTCCGTCGCGGTTGATGGGGGAGGTCACCACCTTCGAGTCCAGTCCTTTTTCGTCTTCCATGAACATCAGCCCGATAATCGCGGTCCGGACGATCTCTCCGCCCGGAAGCGGCGGGCCGAGTACCAGAACGTCGAACGGATCGCCGTCGTACGACACGGTTTGTGGCACGAAGCCGTAATTCACGGGGTAGCCGCCGATCTCGTCAGGCATGACTCGATCGATCGCGCGCGCATTGGCCTTCATATCGAACTCCCACTTCCGACGCTCGCCGCGCGGAATTTCGATGTATGCGTTCACCGTTCCGTCATCGTGCATCGCGGACGTGTCCCGCCAGACATGCGACTTGTGCTGACGCGCCGCACCGACGCTCTCGACGAGCTGTGCCGTGGCACTTGCCGGAAGCACGCGTGGAGGCGTGCCCGCCATTTGCGCCGCTACGGCCACCGGAGATATGAGAACGAAGAACACTTTGCCCATGACTTCGATCGCAGCAACATGCGGACCACTTGTCGCAATCGCATTTATCCTCCATTCATATCGAATCACTATCGTGGAGGCAGGAGGATGAAACGATGCTCAAACGATGTGTGACGGCGATCGGTGTGCTGGTGCTAGCGGGTATTCCAGCCACGGCGTCTCAGGCGGACTCGACGTCTGCGTGCAAACCCGCCGGATCGTTGATGCGGCTCACCGGCCTGCCCGAGGCGAGTGGCCTTGTGGTGAGCCGCGTCACTCACGGTCGCCTGTGGGCGCATAACGATTCAGGGAAGCCCGAAATTTTCTCTCTTGATGCCAACGGCAAAGTGACAGGCCGTGTATCCGTCTCGGGCGCTGCCCTGGAGGACTGGGAAGCCATGGCGTCGGCGCGCTGCGGCTCCGGCACGTGCCTGTACCTCGCCGACATCGGCGACAACAGCGCCAAGCGCAAGGAGATCATCGTCTACCGCGTGCCCGAGCCCGCGACGGCGAGCGGCTCTGCGCAAGTCGATGGCGTCTTTCGGGCGTCGTACCCCGATGGGGCACACGACGCGGAGACCCTGCTCGCGGCACCAGACGGCACTCTGTACATCGTGACGAAGGGCGACACCGGCGATGTGGCCCTCTATCGATTTCCCCGGGAACTCCGCGACGGAACCACCGTGCGCCTTGAACGGGTGGGCGACGCGCTGTCGAAGGGGCAGCCGTCCGCGGACAGTCGCATCACCGATGGGGCGATTTCAACTGATGGCGAATGGGTTGTTCTACGCACGCGCACGACGCTGTCGTTCTATCGTGCCTCCGACTTTCTGAAAGGCAACTTCCGGAAAGCCCGAGGCGTGGATCTGCAGCCGCTCGGTGAGCCGCAGGGAGAGGGCGTCGCCTTCGGCCAGAACGGTACGGTGTACGTCGCCGGAGAAGGTGGCGGCAAGTCACAACCCGGAACGCTGGCGGTTCTGTCATGCGCCAATTGACGCTCCGTTCACTTGTCCCCGCCGTGATCGCCGCCCTCGCCGTCGCCGCGTGCGCTCGCCAGGTGCGCAACGTGCAGCTGACGCCCGACGCGCCGGCGGTGATTGGCGAGTTGTGGCAGGCACCACGCGAGCCGCGCGATTTGTTCCACGGTCCGGGGGGAGAAGCAGCGGTGCCACGCGAGCGGGCGTTCGCGTTCGTCGCCGAAGACACGACCGGTTGGAGCCCTGGCTTTGACGTGCGCGACGACAGCGGCCTCGAGTGGAGCGTGAAGACCGGGCCCGAGGCCCAATCCGAAGTGGTCACGTCGCGGATCTTGTGGGGAATCGGATATCACCAGCCGCCGACCTACTATCTGGATCGCTGGTCGTTGAAGGGCGCGCGCACCGGTTCTCAAGAACCTGGGCGCTTCCGTCCCGACCTGCCAGGTCACGAAGTGACCGGCGACTGGCCCTGGCACGAGAATCCCTTTGTCGGCACGCCGGAGTACGGGGGCCTCGTCGTTGTCAACTTGCTGCTCACGAGTTGGGATTGGAAGACTTCCAACAACAAAATCTATCAACTCGACAAGCCAGTAGATGGCGTCAACCGGTGGTTTGTGGTGCGCGATCTCGGTGCGTCGCTCGGCAGATTCACATATCCCACCATCCTCAAGTGGTTCCGCCTGCGCGGCTTCGGCCAGGGAACCAGAAACGATTTACCGGGGTTCGAGCAGCAAGGCTTTATCGAGCGTATCGACGGAACGTCGGTCACGTTCAGCTACAAGGGAATCTACCGGGACGTCATTTCGACGGTCAGACCTGAACATGTCCGGTGGGCGTGCGACCGCCTGTCGAAGCTGTCGGATCGGCAGTGGGGTGATGCGTTTCGCGCCGGCGGATACAGCGCCGACCAGACGGCGAAGTACACCGCTAAGATCAAGGAGAAGATTGCTCAGGGTCTGCAGCTGACGTCCCTGGGGAATTGATGCGCCATGAGGATACTGGTCGTCGAGGACGAGCCGGCGGCGGCGAACGTGCTTGCGAAGGGACTTCGCGAGCACGCCTACGCGGTTGATATCGCTGCCGACGGCGGCGCTGCGCTGGAGCAGATTGGCGTTACCGATTACGACCTGGTGATCCTCGACGTCCTACTGCCGCGCCTCAATGGATTCGAGCTGTGCCGCAGGCTCAGGGCCGATGCCGCCGCCGTACCTATTCTGATGCTGACTGCGCGGGGCGGAGTCGATGATCGGGTCACAGGTCTCGACGCCGGCGCCGACGATTACCTCTCGAAGCCCTATCACTTTCCAGAGTTGCTCGCGCGGGTCCGCGCACTGCTCCGACGGGGGCCCGCCCTCGAGCCGTCCGAGATGTCCCTCGATGATCTCGTCGTGGATACACGGGCCAGGCGCGTCACGCGTGGTGGAAGGGTCATCCAACTGACCATGAAGGAATACGCGCTGCTCGAATATCTGATTGCGTCGCCAGACTCAGGTCGTCGGGCGTTCAGACATCGCCGAGCACGTCTGGGACGGCAGCTTTGATCCAGTCTCCAACCTCATCGAGGTCTATATCCAGCGGCTGCGCCGCAAGGTTGACGATGGTCAGCCCGTGAAGCTGATACAGACCCGCCGAGGAGCCGGTTACACCCTCAGCGTCGACCAGGGCGATCAGGATGCTTGACACGGTTCGGGCGCGACTCACGCTGTGGTACGTGAGTCTGCTCGCCGCGATTCTCGTCGTCGTGATCGTGATGATCTACGTGCTGCTGGCCCGCGCGCTGTACGTGCGCATCGACGACAGTCTGCAGGTGATCACTCAGATTGTGCGCACGTCGCTGGCCAACGATCTCGCCGAAGGTCAAAACGTCGAGGATGCGGCTCGGAGTACCGCCGACGAGCTGGCGTCCCGGCAGCATCTGGTCGCCATCTACGACGGCCGCGGACGGCTGCTGAGCGAAGCAGGTCGAGAAGACGACATCGTCATCCCACTCCCGGCTGTCGGCGAGATTCCCTCCGATGGTAACGCTCGACTCGCGACCATCGTAGAAGCCGACGACCTGGATGACCGGCACAGGCTGGCGTTCCGCCGAGTCGTGATTCCGCCCAGTGTCGAATACATCATCGTCGTCGGCAGCTCGCTCGAGCCGGTCGACGAAGAGCTCGAATCGCTGCGGGGCATCCTCTCGTATCTGGTGCCGCTGTCACTGGTCGTAGCGGGCATCGGCGGATGGTTTCTGGCGGGCCGCAGCCTGTCACCGGTTGTCGCGATGGCCGATCGCGCGCGGAGGATCGGCGTGGAGAGCCTCAACGCGCGGCTGCCGGTGGTGAATCCGCGCGACGAGCTCGGGCGGCTCGCGGAGACGTTCAACGAGCTGCTGGCGCGCTTGCAAGCTTCGGTCGACCAACAGCGGCAGTTCATGGCCGATGCCTCCCACGAGCTACGCACGCCGGTCACGATCGCACGGACGGCGGCGAGAGTCGCACTCCAGCAACCGACGCGCACCGAGGCTGAGTACCGCGAAACGCTCGAAATCGTCGAACAGGAGACTATTCGGCTGTCGCGAATCGTCGATGACCTCTTCACATTGACGCGCGCTGATGCTGGCAACTATCCCGTGCGCTCGATGCCGATGTACCTGGATGAAGTCGTGGACGACGTGATTCGCGCCGCACGCGTTGTGGCGGCGACGAGAGACGTGTCGATCAAAGCGGAGTGCGTCCAGTCCGCGGCGTTCACAGGAGACGAGGAGCTGATCCGGCGCCTCATCATCAATGTCCTCGACAACGCCATTCGCTATTCGCCGTCGGGGGGAACCGTGAGGGTCGCCCTGGACCGGGACGACGTCTACGCGCTCTCAGTCAACGATCAGGGGCCGGGCATTGCCCCGGAGGCGCAGTCGAAGATTTTTGAGCGCTTCTATCGAGTCGACACGGCACGCACCCACGACGGCGTCAGCGACGGCGGTGCCGGCCTTGGCCTGGCCCTGGCGCGTTGGATTGCCCACGTGCACGGAGGCGATATCCGGCTGGCGACTACGTCGCGGTTGGGATCAACCTTCGTCATCACACTGCCTATCCGCGCCTAAGCCAGTTCCGCAAAGCTACTTCACGGAAGGTGTCGTGAGTTCCATTTCTGCCTTCCCACTCTTGTTCGTTGTGAATGTTCCCACCTGCTTCGCATCGATGAAGACCGTATAGGTAACCCCCGGGGTGAGATTCGAAACAGACACCTCGACATCCTGGACGAGACGATTGTTGTTCCGCGACACCTCGATTTCCGCTTCGCCTTTCGACGTTGCGGTGGTGCCGCTTCCGGTGAGGGTCGCCTTTCGTTCCACGTCGTCATCGTCTTCCGGTGCCTCGACGAAGTGTCCTGTAAGGACGACGGCACCGGCGCTGTCTTTGACCTCGACCGTTGCGGCATTCGACAGGTCACCCACGTCAACAGGAAGAGACGCTTCATTGCTCTGCGCAGCGAACGTTCCCTGCACCCAGACAGACGCGATACCAGCAGTGGCCACAATCGCCGCCAACAAAACAACCATTCTTGTGCGCTTCGTCACTGCATCCTCCATTCATGGGCAACTGTGCCCTGATGGATCGACCTTAACAAACGATGATGAACGGGAGGTGAACGGGAATGCCGGCCTCGTGGTGTGTTTTAGTGAGTGTTTTGGAGGCTGAGGGCCGCAACCGCCCTGGCCTTGACGTCCATGTGGTGGCGACCCTCTGCGGCCGGAAATTGAACGCAAGAGCGGCTTACTGTATCGTCGGCGCTGCCGACACATGCATCAAACTGCCAAGCCCGCGTTGCGATACGGCCGAAAGCACCAGAGCGGTCTGAATCTCACCACCACGATCGCGATGAGCGGGTTCCATCTGGGGGCGCTGCTCGCGTTCTTCTATGCCGATGCCGGCGCGATCGCTTCCGCCGCGATTCTCTATTGCATCGCCGGCATGTTCGGAATCGGTATGGGATATCACCGCCTGCTCACGCACCGCGGATACAAGACCTACAAGCCGATGGAGTACTTCCTGACGTGGTGCGGCACGCTGGCCCTCGAAGGCGGCCCGATATTCTGGGTGGCCACGCACCGTGTCCATCACCGGCATTCCGATCAGGACGGAGATCCGCACACGCCGCGCGAGGGTACGTGGTGGGCGCATGCCGGATGGATTCTCAGCGGCGAAGGGCTGCATCATGATGCCTCGGTGCTGGGTCGCTATGTCCCCGATCTCGGTACGCGATCCGGTGCACGTGTGGCTGTCGAAATGGCATTGGACGTCGAACGTGCTCGTCGGGTTGGGCCTCCTCCTGTTCGGCGGCCTGCCGTACGTGCTGTGGGGGATTTTCCTGCGAGTCACGCTTGGGCTGCACGCCACGTGGCTGGTGAACTCTGCGACGCACAAGTGGGGGAGGCGGCGATTTGCGACGCGTGACGATTCCACCAACAACTGGTGGGTCGCGTTGCTGACCTTTGGCGAAGGGTGGCACAACAATCATCACGCGCATCCCACGAGCGCTCGCCACGGGCTGGCCTGGTACGAGATCGACATGAACTGGATCGGCATTCGCGCCTTCGAAGCCGCGGGTCTGGCGTGGGAGGTCAAGCAGGCACGCGCCATCCGGGCGGAGCTCCCATGAAGGCCGCGTCCGAAAACGCGGCCAAAGGAATCACCCCGGAGTCGATAGAGTTCTGTACCGTCTCGAATGCAGACGAGGTCCATGAAATCCTGGATCTGCAGGCGGCCAATCTTCCTTCCTCGCTCACCTCAGAAACGATGGCGAGATATGGTTTCGTGACGGTCCGTCACGAGGCGTCAGTCCTGCGGCGAATGAACGAAATCGCCCCGGCCATCCTGGCGAAAGCCCACGGCAGAGTCGTGGGCTATGCGCTCATGATGCCGCGCAGCTTCGCGGATGACGTGCCCATCCTCCGTCCGTTGTTCGAGCGGCTGGACACGCTGTCGTGGAATGGGGAGCCCTTGCGCGGCAACCCGCGCTGGTTTGTGATGGGCCAGATCTGCATCGCCGACGGTTATCGCGGCACGGGTATCTTCGAGGGACTCTACCGGACGATGGGCCAGACCTATGGGGACCGGTTCGACCTGACGGTGACCGAAGTGGCCGCCAGGAACGCGCGCTCGCTCCGTGCTCACGCCCGTGTCGGTTTTCAGACGTTGCACATCTATCCAGACGCCACCGCCGGGGAAGAATGGCATGTCATTGCCCTCGGTCTGACCAAGGCCGAACCGTTCGACCCGGTGTAGGATTGATTCTCCCGATGCGCTCAGTCGCCGCGTTTCGATTTCTCCTCTGACCCACCCGTTATCCAGTAGTTCAATTTATGTCGGAGGGTCCGCGTACTGATAGAACAACGCGAAGGCGTTCAACGATGCCAGCCACGCCGCCAGAACGATTGCGTGCCGGACATGATTGAGATTCGCCCACAAACCCGCGGACGCCGCTGCTTCGGGCGAGTCGGGCGCCGCCATCAAGCCCAACATGGCTGGAATGAAGTACGAAAACGTGAACACGCGATCTGCCGATGCGAGGAAAGCTGCGGACAGCCACCACGCTCGGAGGGCTCCGGAAGCCTGCCAGGCGAGAACCAGATTCGCGACGGTGAGCAGCGTTAGCGGGATCGTGGAGACGAATGCCCAGAACCGTCGTCCGGTGTCATCCTGGCGTGCGGCTTCGCCATTCCAATGTGGGCCGCCGGATTCCGATGAACGGCTTGTCCACCGCGATACGACGACCCGATGTTCGTAGACGCCGGCACCGAACACGGTGCCGAGATTAACCACGAATAGCCATAGTGCCAGCGCTCGGAGTGACATCACCTCAAGCATGCCAATCTCCACTCCGCGGGTCTTGCTGCCAATTGCCGTGTTTTGCTGAATCTTGCTGTAAAGACGGCGGCGGAGGGCTGCGGGTCACAGACATTTGCGATGATGTAGCGATGAAACCCCCGCCCGCCCACGGTCTACGCCGGACGCGAACCGTTCGATTGCAGCAGCGCCTGATTGCGTCAATCGGCACCGAGGTCGTGCGCTTTCAGGAAGAATCGAATACATTCGACGACGTTGCCGCGGAAGTGCTCGCACTGGAGCGCCGCGACCTGCCGTGCATGACGCTGCTGCTCTTTGGGGGACCGGCATCGGTGGACCAAATGTGCGGTGCGCTTCATGTATCGCGAGGAGCCATGACCGCCACGATCGATCGCCTGCAACTGGCCGGTTATGCGCGGCGGCGGCCCGAACGCGGCGGCGGATCTCGAGTCGAGCTTACCGAGCACGCGCGCAAGTGGATCGAGCACATCTGGGGGCCGCTTCGCGACGAAGGCGGGCAGCTGCTCAAATCCTATCCGGCGCGCGAACTTGCCTTGATGAGCGCGTTCATGGCGCGCGTCCGCGAGTTTCAGGAACAGCAGGTCCGGCGCCTCAGAAAGTGGCTGGAGCTGCCAGCGTCGCCAGCCAGGCGATCGCACCTTCGCGGAGGGCTTTCGCCTGCGGCGCTGCGGCGCGTGCAGGTCTTCATCGACGCCAACCTCGAACGGCCGATTCAACTGGCAGATCTGGCGAGGCGCGCCGAGCTGAGCCTGTATCACTTCGCGCGCGCGTTCAAGATATCGGCCGGCATGACGCCGCGGGCCTTTGTCGAGCAGCGCCGTATCGAACGCGCGCGCACGCTTATCAGTCAGGGCACGCAGCGGTTGTCCGAAATTGCGCTCGAAACCGGTTTCGGAACGCAAAGCCGCCTGACGAATACGTTCAAGCGCCGGACCGGGTTTACTCCCGGCGAATATCGGCGAGGGTTGAGATGAACGCTCATGTCCGGCGCCACGAGCGCCTGTTGCGATTTGCGCTCGAGCACCTCCTGATGCTTCCGTTGGGAGCGTTGATCGCTCTGGCATGGGTCAATACAGCTCCCGAAAGCTACTACCAGTTCGCACTGGCGGCCGCATTTACTGTCAACGATCTCGCCATGGTGTTCTTTTTTGGGATCATCATGAAGGAGGTTGTCGAAGCGACAGTCCCGGGTGGAGTACTGCACCCGCGGCGACGGGTGTGGCTGCCGATTGTTGCGTCTGCTGGTGTGGCCGGTGTCCCTGCGCTGCTGTTCATCCTTCTCGTCGATACTCTTGACGAACCGATGTTGGCCCTCGCATGGCCGGTCACGTTCGCGACCGACCTCGCTGTTGGGTATTTTGTCACCAGGCTCATCTTTGGCGGCCGGCATCCGGTGATTCCATTTTTTCTGTTGATCGGCATCGCCTCGAACGCGTTCGGATTCCTTGCAACTGCGGCGTTCCATCCGGCGCGGGACCTTCATCTCGGAGTCGGTGCGTTGGCCATGGCTCTCGCGCTGTGTATTGCCGGCGCGTTGCGGCGGGCACGTGTGCGTAGTTTCTGGCCGTACGTGCTCGGCGCCGGCAGCGCGTCGTGGTGTGCGCTATTCCTGGGTGGATTCGATCCCGCGCTTGCTCTGGTTCCGGTCGTGCCCTTTCTGTCGCACGCGAAACGCGACCCTGGGTTTTTTGTCGACGCGTCCCCTAATGCCACCGATGCGCTGAACAGATTCGAGATTTGGTGGCGGCATCCGGCGCAGGTGGCGCTGTTTTTCTTCGGATTGGTGAACGCCGGCGTTCCGCTTCGAGCGCTGGAAGCCGGAACGTGGGGGTTGCCGGTTGCGGTAATTGCCGGGAAGCCTCTGGGGATACTCATCGGGACCGGCATTGCTGTTGCGGCCCGCCTTCACTTGCCGCAATACGTCCGCATGCGGGAGCTGATCGTCGTTGGATTCAGCGCCGCCATCGGGTTCAGTGTCGGCCTGTTTTTGTGTGCCGCGTTGCTGCCTGCGGGACAGTTGCGTGCGGAGATCAGCATGGGCGTTCTGCTGAGTCTCATCGGCGCACCTTTGGCGCTCGTATCCGCGAAGGTGTTGCGTGTCGGCAGGTTCGCGCGAGGCCAGGAAATTCCCCGTACGAGGTAGGTGAAAACACCGCATCCAGTGATGTGCGGTGATCACGAAACGTGGTGAAAACCGACGGCCAACGGGAGGAAGCAGTCCAATGGGCGAATTGAACGGGAAGGTGGCGCTGGTGACCGGCGCATCGCGTGGCATCGGCCGGACGATAGCAATGCAACTGGCGGCCGCCGGGGTGACCGTTGGCGTCAACTATCGCACCTCCGTGGCGGAAGCGAATGAGGTTGTCCGGCTAATTGCCGCCGCAGGCGGGACGGCTGTTGCCTTGAACGCCGATGTCTCGGATCCGGAGGCGGCGGCGAAACTGGTTGCCGACACGGAAGAACGGCTCGGTTCGATCGGAATTCTCGTCAACAATGCCGGCGTCAACCCGCGCAAACCGCTCGACCAGCTCGCGACGCGCGATTGGGATGAGTCGATCCGTACCAATCTCAGCTCAGCTTTTTACGTAACCCAGACGGTCCTTCCGGGCATGCGAGCGCGTGGCTGGGGACGGATCATCATGCTTTCCTCAATCGCCGCTCAGACAGGCGGTGTGATTGGTCCGCACTACGCCGCCAGCAAAGCGGGCCTGATCGGCCTCACCCACAGTTATGCGAACCTTCTGGCGAAAGAGGGAATCACCTGCAACGCGATCGCCCCCGCGCTCATCGATACCGACATGATCCGCGGCAAAGAGGGGATTCAGCCCGGCCTCATACCGATTGGACGGTTTGGCTCGGCGGACGAGGTCGCATCCGTCGCGGTTCTTCTCGCGTCGAACGGCTACATCACCGGCCAGACGATCAACGTGAATGGCGGTTGGTATATGAGTTAATTGTGCCGAGATGACGATGTGGCTTCCGGCAAGCGCGCTTCTGACTGTGCTTGGCGCATTGGCGCTTGTGGCACTGGCGTGCTTCCTTGGGAATCGCCAGAGGTGGCGGGGTTCGATTGTGGCCGTAGCGGCCGCGGCACTGATCATCCGAGCCTACGCCTCGGCAGATCTCGCCTTGCACCCGTGGGATGAGCGGTACCACGCCCTGGTGGCTAAAAATCTGATCCAGACACCGCTCACGCCCCGGCTCTACTCAACGCCATTGCTCGAGTACGACTACCGCTCGTGGACGGGCAATTACATCTGGATGCACAAGCCTCCGCTGGCGCTATGGCTTCAAGCCGCGTCGATGAAGATGTTCGGCGTGCACGAATACGCGCTGCGGCTGCCCAGCGTGCTGATCTCCACGGCTGCCGTCTTCGTCACGTTTTATATCGGGACAATTCTTCTGTCTCCGGGCGCCGGCCTGCTGGCGGCGATTTTCCAGACGTTCAACGGATTTCTCGTGGATCTGACATCAGGGCGCCGCGTGAGCGATCACGTGGACACCCTGCTGATTTTTCTTTTCGAGCTCGGCATTCTGCTTGCCCTCAAAGGGAGCCGGCGCAGTTCCGCGGCCGCCGGCATAGGCCTGGGGGCAGCATGCGGGTTTGCTTACTTGACGAAATCATTTCCGGCGCTGCTGATGCTCCCTGTATGGGCAGTAATGCGGCACACGGTGCCGCTGGCATCGCTTGCGCGGGAGCTGGGGATTGCAGGGGTTGTCGCCGCGGTTATCGCGGCGCCGTGGGCAATCTACAGTGCTTCCGCGTTCCCCCTCGAATCGAGTCATGAACGCGCGGAAGCATTACGCCGCATCACGGAGGTGCTGGAAAGTCAGGGCGGACCGGCGTGGCGCTACCTTGCGGAGATGCCACGGCACTTCGGCGAGCTGATCTATCTTCCGATTGCGATCGCGATCTATTTGGTTCTTCGAAGGGGAACCAGCAGCGAGCGGCGAGCCCTGCTTCTCTGGGCCGCGATCCCCTACGTGGTCTTTTCCGCGTGCGCGACCAAAGCGCCCGGATACGTCATGATCGCGGCACCGGCAATATTTCTCGTGCAAGCAGACGTGTGGCTCTGGCTGTCGCGCAAGCGGCTGGCTGCCTTCCAGCCCGCCAACCGCATCCTTTTAAGAGTGGTCGTGATTGCACTGGCCGTGCTGCCGGCGCGATATCTCCTGGAGCCGGCTGGTCCGCTCGAGCAGCGCGAGCGCAATCCACAATGGACTATCGATTTGCGTGAGTTGCCGCAACATATTGGTGCTGAAAACGCCGTCGTATTCAATGTCGAGAAAAACATCGACGCCATGTTCTACACACCATACGTCGTGTACCCGCATCTGCCGAGCGCGGCGCAAGCCGAAACGCTCCAGCGGCGCGGATACAAGGTGTATGTGTTCAGCGAGGGAGTGGCTCCCCTTCCGGAACTGCCGCAGGGTGTCACCGTGATCCGGCCTCAGCGCAGCCACTGAGTTTCGGCAGCGCTACAATTGCCGCATGGCAAGGTTCCTCAGGCCGTGATCAATCGTGCCGTGCTCATCGCCGCCGTGCTGATAGGTACCGTGCTGGGCGTTGGCGCCTACACCTTCGTGTACGCGAGAGGGTATTCGTACCTGACCAACAATCCGGCGGCGTGCGCGAACTGCCACATCATGCAGGATCACTTCGACGCGTGGACGCGAGCGAGTCACCGGGCCGTGGCGGTGTGCAACGACTGTCACACGCCGCCGGGCTTCATTCCGAAATACATCACCAAGGCTCAGAATGGTTTCTGGCATTCGTTCTATTTCACAACCGGCCGGTACCCCGATCCTCTGCGCATCACGCCGCGAAACGCGCGCGTCACCGAGACCGCGTGCCGCACGTGCCATGGTGAACTAACCGAGTCGATTGATGTCGGGCATCGCGGTGCGGCGGGAAAAGGCGTGTCCTGCGCAGCGTGCCATAGCGACGTGGGGCACATCGAATGAGCGACAAAAGAAGATTCAGCACTCCGATTCTCGCGGCGGTGCTTGCGGCGATTGGCGCGATCGCTCTGGCCGCGCTGCTGGTCAACATTTTCCAACGCCAGCAGGAAGCCATGAACCCGTTCTATCGAGTCGTGCAGCTCGACGATGAAACCGACGATCCCGCGGTGTGGGGGAAGAACTTTCCGTTGCAATACGACGGCTATCGCCGAACCGTGGACCAGGTACGGACGCGGTATGGCGGCAGCGAGGCGATTCCGCGCACGCCGTCGCAGGCCGACCCTCGATCGGTCGTCGCTCAATCGCGGCTCGAAGAGGATGCCCGCCTGCGGACGATGTGGGCGGGCTACGCGTTCGCTGTCGACTTTCGCGAGGAGCGTGGTCACGCGTACATGCTCGAGGATCAGACGTTCACCGAGCGCCAGGACGTTGTCCAACAACCTGGCACGTGCATGCATTGCCATGCATCGGTGTTCGGGCCCTACAGGAAGCTGGGAGGCGGCGACTTGATCAAGGGCTTCGAAGCGATGAATAAGATGAAGTACCAGGACGCTCGCAAGCTGGTGCAACATCCGGTTGCGTGTATCGACTGCCACGATCCAGCCACCATGCAGCTGCGCGTGACGCGTCCCGGGTTCCTCGAGGGGATCCGGAAAGTCAAGGCGGCGCAGGGGATTCAGGAGTACGACGTCAACCGCGACGCCACACGGCAGGAAATGCGCGCGTATGTGTGCGGCCAATGCCACGTCGAGTACTACTTCAAAGGACCCGAGAAGCGCCTGACGTATCCCTGGGACAAGGGCCTCAGGGCCGACGAGATTCTGGAGTACTACGAGGAAAGCGGCTTCCGCGACTGGACGCACGCCGAAACAGGCGCACCGGCGCTCAAGGCGCAGCATCCGGAGTTCGAAATGTGGAATCAGGGCGTCCACGCGCGATCGGGCGTCGCGTGCGCCGACTGCCATATGCCGTATCAACGTGTCGGCGCCATGAAAATCAGCGATCATCACGTCCGCAGTCCGCTGCTCAACATCAATCGCGCGTGTCAGACCTGCCATCGATGGTCTGAAGACGAGCTGCGGTCGCGGGTCGAATCGATTCAGGACCGCACCTACGAAGTACGGAACGTCGCGATGGACGCGCTCATGGCGCTTATCGCCGACATCAAGAAGGCGAAAGCGGCAGGGGCAACCGATGAGGGGCTCCAGACCGCACGCCGGCACCACCGCCGTGGCCAGTTCCTGCTGGACTTCATCGAGGCCGAAAACTCGATGGGATTCCACGCGGGGCAGGAGGCGGTTCGCGTCCTGGCCCTCGCCATCGATGAAATGCGCCGCGGACAAACCTCGTTAGCCGCGCCCGCACGCTGAAGTACTGGCTGCACATGACGGGCTTTTCGCGCGGAGTGAGCGCGACGACCCAAGGCGTATAATCCGCGCATGGCCACCATCACATTGACGGTCAACGGCAAGGCGCAGACCCGGGACGTCGATCCCTCGACGCCGCTGCTCTACGTCCTGCGGAACGATCTCGACCTGCAGGGACCGCGTTTCGGATGCGGGCTGGGTCAGTGTGGCGCATGCGCGGTCATCATCAATGGCGCGGCGGTTCGATCGTGCGTGACGCCCGTGTCGTCGGTCAAGGGCGCGATCACGACGCTTGAAGGACTCTCGCAGGACGGCAAGCTGCATCCGGTCCAGCAGGCGTGGATCGACGAGCAGGTACCGCAATGCGGGTTTTGTCAGAACGGCCAGATCATTACCGCCAAGATCTTGCTCGACAAGAATCCCAACCCGACCGACGCGGAGATACGGCAGGGTATGGCCGGCGCCTTGTGCCGCTGCATGACGTATTACCGTGTGCAGGCTGCCGTCAAGCGCGCAGCCGCCACAATCACGGACGGACGACCGGCGGGCGCGAAGGCAGGTGTCGCATGAGCACCTTCGCCGACATTCCGAAGCAGATAGAAGAAATCCTGGATCAGTGGAATGACGGGCTGTCACGGCGTTCGTTCCTGAAAGGCTCTGGCCTCCTCGTCGTCAGCGTCGGCGCGACGGCCGTGGCAGGCTCGTTCGCCACCGCGAGCGCCCAGGCCGCACGCCCCTATCCAGACATCGACTTCCGGCAGCTCGATTCGTGGATCGTGATTCACCAGAACAACACCGCGACCTTCTATGTCGGTAAGACCGACCTGGGTCAGGGCACCGGTACGGCGTTCCGCCAGATGATGGCCGACGAGCTCGACATCGCCTATGACAAAACCACCTGCATCATGGGGAGCACGGATGTCACGCCAGACCAGGGCGGATCGGGTGGCTCGGATGGAATTCAGGTAGACGGATGGCCGATGCGCCGCGTCGCTGCCGAAGCCCGGCGGATCTTGCTGGACATGGCATCCGTTCACTTGTCAGTGCCGGTGGACCAGCTCGCCGTCAGCGCCGGCGTGATTTCCGTGAAAGCAGACCCCACGAGGAGTGTGACCTTCGGGGAACTAATCGGCGGCAAACGATTCAACGTGACGCTCACGGGCAACAACGTCGATGCGACGACCGGCACCGCCAGGGTCAAGGCCGTTCAGGATCTGAAGATCGTCGGACAGTCGCCGCAGCGCTACGACATCCCGCCCAAGGTGGACGGCTCGCTGAAGTGGGCCGTGGACATGAAAGTTCCGGGGATGGTGCACGCGCGCAACGTCAAGCCGCCGTTCGCCGGCGCGAAACTGATCGGCATCGACGAGGCATCCGTCAGAAGCATTCCCGGATTCATCAGAGTCGTGAGCAAGGGCAACTATGTCGCGGTGATCTGCGAGCGTGAGGAACAGGCAATTCGAGCGGCGCGGCAAATCAAAATCAACTGGGAGAAGCCGGCCACGCCGCCGTTTCCGGCCTCTGACGATCTGTTCGCGTACATGCGCAATGCGCCGCCGACATCGAGTCAGAAACCGATCGTCACAGGCGACCCCGACACGGCGCTGGCTGGCGCGGCGAAGATCGTCGAAGCCGAATATGACGTGCCGTTTCAGGGGCACACGGCGTTTGCGCCGGCGCACGCGATGGCCGATCCGTCCAATGGCCAGATGACCATCTACTCCAACGACATGAAGTCGTACGGCATGCGAAGCGGCGTGGCAGAGTTCCTCGGCATCCCGCGCGACCAGGTGCGCGTGGTGTGGATGGAAGGGCCGCAGGCCTTCGGCCGCACGGCTGCCGATGACGCGGGCTTCGAGGCGGCGTTTCTCGCCAGGGAGATCGGACGGCCCGTGCGCGTGCAGTGGATGCGGAATGAAGAGACGGGATGGGACACCAAAGGTCCAGCGTTCACGTTCAAGATTCGTGGAGGTCTGGATGCCAGCGGCAACCTCGTTGCTCTGGATTACAGCGCCCGTGCCGCCGACTTCTACCACGTCGGCTACAACGAACCTGATACGGTGCTGATCGCGCAGCTCATGGGCATGAAGCGGGCGAAGCCGGCCGCCGGCAGCGCGAGCGCGCCATCAGACATGTATGCGATCCCGAACCGGCGCACGGCCGGACATGTCGTCAGCATGCCGCTCGTGCACGAAACGCCGCTCCGCACGGGAAACCTGCGCGATCCGAATGGTCCGCAAATTACGTTTGCGGCAGAGTCGTTTATCGACGAGCTGGCGGCAGCGGCCAACGCGGATCCGGTCGAGTTCAGGCTGCGCCTGCTCACTGCTGCCTCGACGGATGACAGCGGGTTCAAGCGGGCACGTTCGATTGCTGTGGTCAAGGCCGCGGCCGAGGCATTCGGCTGGGACCCACGTCCTTCGCCGAAACCAGGAGCGAGGGCGGGCAACATCCTCACTGGACGCGGCGTCGCCTATTCCTTCCGCAGCCAGACCGTCGTCGCACAGATTGCCGAGGTCGAGGTGAATCGCCAGACCGGCCACGTGTGGGTGAAGCGTCTTGTGTGCGCGCACGACTGCGGGCTGGTGATCAACCCCGAGGGCGTAAAACGCGCGATTGAATGCGGCATGCTCCATTCGTTGAGCCGCGCCCTGCACGAGGAAGTGCGTTTCGACGGAGAGAAGACGACAGGCGTCGACTGGATCTCCCATCCAACGCTTCGGCACACCGATACCCCAGAAAAAATCGACGTCGTGCTGGTCAACGGCGATCCGAATCCGGACCGGCCCGATCTTCCTCACTATGGTGCCGGCGAGACCGTCTGCAAGCCGCTCATCGCGGCGGTGGCGAACGCAATTTTCGACGCGACCGGCGTGCGGCTGCGCCGGGTGCCATTCAGAGACGCACGGGTACTCGCGGCGTTGAAATCTGTATAGCAGGCGCCCGCCCTTGAACATTACGTCGCTGCAGTCGCACATCCTTCAGGAAGAAGCGCGCTACCCAGGCGCGACCGGCGATTTCACCTGGATCCTCTCGGCGATCTCGCTTGCCGGCAAGGTGATTGCGGCCAAAGTGCGCCGTGCGCGCATCGAAGACGTCCTCGGCGAACACGGTGAGGAAAACACCCACGGCGAATCCCAGCAGAAGCTGGATGTGATCGCCAATAACATTCTGACGAGGTGCCTCGGCAGCCGCCCGACGCTTGCCGCGATTGCCTCGGAAGAGGACGAAGAGCCCACCATCATCAAGCGCGGGGTCGACGGCGGCAAATATTGTGTCGTCTTCGATCCGCTCGACGGATCGTCGAATCTGGACGTCTCGGTGAGCGTGGGCACGATCTTTTCCGTTCTCAGGAACGACCCGACGATTCCCGGTGCGGTCGAGACGTTCTGTCAACCTGGCTCGGCCCAGCTGGCCGCAGGCTACATTCTCTACGGCTCGTCCACCGTGTTCGTGCTCACGACCGGCCGGGGCGTCGACATGTTCGTGCTCGATCCGTCCATCGGATCATTCGTGCTCGTCGCGAGCGGTGTGCGCATCCCCGCCGTGGGTAAGACCTACTCGGTGAACGAGGCCAATCGCTCGACGTTTTCGCCGGGCATACAGCGCTACCTGGATTGGGCGCACACCCAAGGGTATTCCAGCCGCTACATCGGGTCGATGGTGGCTGACGTCCACCGCACATTGTTAAAGGGCGGCGTGTTTCTGTATCCGGCGACGCGCCAGAATCCGAAGGGGAAGCTGCGGCTCATGTACGAGGGTAATCCCATGGCGATGATCATGGAGCAGGCCGGGGGCGTAGCGGTCGCGACCTCGCCGGACGACGGCGCCGCGCCAACCCGCATCCTCGATATCCGGCCTGAAGGCATCCATCAGCGTACCAGCGTGCTGCTCGGATCCCCATCCGAAGTCGAACACGTCCTTCGTCATGCGCAACCAGAGAGGCGTGGTGCTACGATAAACCCATGACCGTCCGCTGGCGACGATCGGCGACCGCGGCCGCGACAGCGGCGATCATCGCGGTTGGCGCCTCAGCCGCTCTTGCCCAGCGCATCTGGTTCGGCGGCTATGGCTACACGCCGCCACGATTCCCCACCAAACAGAGTTTCCAGGGCAGCTTCAACTTCTGTCGGGCGATGTTCGAGAGCAACCGACGCGAGAAGCGCGGCTGGAGCACCGACTATCCCGGCGCCGACCTCAACTTCAGCACGCGGCTTGCGGAGCTCACCAAGGCCCCCGTGACCATGCGCGACGACGCCGACGAAGAGGACGCGCCTGATGCGGTCGTGGTCCGCCTCACCGATGACGCCCTCTTCAAGTGCCCGTACCTCCTCATGCAGGATGCTGGTACCGCGTTCTTCAGCGATGACGAAGCGAGACGATTGCGCGATTACCTTCTCAAGGGCGGATTCGTCTTCGTGTCGGACTACTGGGGCGAGCGGGCGAGGGAGCAGTTCGACGAGCAAATCGGGCTGGCGCTGCCGCGGGGGCAGTTCCCGATTGTGGATCTGCCGCTCGACCATTCCATCTGGCACACGTTGTTCGACGTAAGAATTGTTCCGCAGATGCCGTCGATCCAATCGTGGCGCCGCAGCGGCGGCGGCAACACCGACCGCGGCGTGACTGCTCCTCCGTCAGCCCGCGCGATCGCTGATCGTAATGGGCGCTTGCTGGTGGTGATGCTGCACAACACCGATGTTCCAGACGGGTGGGAACGCGAAGGCGAAGACCCGGAGTACTTCTATCGATTCTCGCCAGACGCGTACGCGGTCGGCATCAATATCGTGTTGTACGCCATGACGCACTGATCACCTAGCCAATAGCCAGTAGCCGCTAGCCAGTAGTCCTGGTGGCTGGTAGCGGCACAGCCTGCGAGCCACTGGACTATTGGCTAGCGGCTACTGGCTACCAGCTAGGTGATCAGACCGGCGCGTCCTGGGGAGCGCGTGCCGCGTAGCGAAGGGGTTTGGTCCACAGGCTCTCGAGCCCTTCGAGGATGTCCGACGCCCAGCTGAAGACATTGCGCCCCGCGACGCTGCGCCGCATGGCACGCATCCGGAGCCGGCGCTCCTCGGCATCCATATCGATGGCTCGCGTGATGGCTGACGCGAATCCGTCCACGTCGTAAGGGTTGATGATGAGCGCTTCCCTCAACTCTTCGGCGGCGCCGGCGAGTGCGCTCAGCACCAGCACACCGCCCTCGTCGTCTCTCGCCGCGACGAACTCTTTCGCGACGAGATTCATCCCGTCGGCCAGGGAGCTCACGATGCAGAAATCGGCCCTTCGATAGAGCGCGACGAGCTCGGGGAGGCCCAGCGCGTGTTTGTAATATTGAATCGGAAGCGTTCCGCCGGGCACCGCGTGCCGTGCGTTCACGGCGGCCACACGGCTGTCGATCTCCGATTCGATCGCGCCATAACTTTCGAGCTCGGACCGCGACGGCACGCCGATCTGCACAAACGTGAATCGTCCGCGTAGATCCGGCCGCCGCGTCAGCACTCGATCGATCGCCTCGAGCCGTTCGGGAATTCCCTTGGTGTAATCCAGCCGATCAACACCCACGCCGACGATGACGTTCCCCGCGAGACCGAACATTCCGCTCAGCCGCTCGTGGTCGGCGGCCAGGCGCGGATCGGCGATCACGCTCTGGATCCGGTCGTAGTCCACACCGATCGGAACTGACACGACGGTGGTGGAACGTCCCTTGAAACGAACCGCCGTTCCATCAGCCTCGATCTCCGCGCCGAGCTCTTCGTCCGCGGCGGCGAGAAAATTGCGCCGATCGCGCTCGAGCTGAAACGCCAGCAAATCGTTGGCGAGCAACCCGACAACCAGTTCCTGTCTCCACGGACAGACTTGAAGCCGATCGGGATTCGGCCAGGGAATGTGCCAGAACAATGCGGTTCGCGCCGACGGCTGCCTCTTGCGCAGATAGAGCGCTGTCAGGGCGAGGTGATAGTCCTGCAGGAACACGGCGGTATCGGAGGCGGCCATTTCGGCCTCGATGGCCTCGGCGAATTGCGCGTTCACCTTCTTGTATGCCGCCCAGTCGTCGGTGCGGAACTTCGGCCGCACGTCCACCAGATGACACAACGGCCACAAACCCTCGTTGGCGAATCCGCGATAGTAAGCCGCGAAGTCGTCCTCGGGAATCCAGAGACGGCGCAGCGCGTACGCGGTAGTGCCTGGCGGCACCGCGATCTTCCCCTGGTCGTCGGACGTCTGGCGGTCGGCGCTTCCTCCGCCGTGCGCGATCCACGTTCCGCCGCGCTCGCGCATCAACGCATCCAAAGCCACGGCGACGCCGCCCGTCGCCGCCGCACAGACGATGCCGCCTCGAGAGTCGAAGCTATGAACGTACGGCTCGCGGTTGGAAACGACCAGCAGCGGGCGCGGTGCCCTCGCATCAATTTCTCCTGAGCGCGCAAGCCCAAGGCGGAAGAGCGCGGGGCCGATGAGCTCGTCGATGGCAATCAGCGCGACGAGCAGCATCTGCACCTGCATCCCCCATGTCGGAAACTCTGCCGCAAGCGTCGAGGCCAACCCGAGTGTGATGCCGGCCTGCGAGATTAACCCCGTCCAGATGTACTTCCCTGAAGGATCCGACGCTCCCGCGGCGCGCAGTCCGGCGCGCACGCCAATCCAGATGAGTGCGATTCGGGTCGCGGCCAGGCCAATCGCCGTCACTCCCGCGATCGCGAGCGTGTCCAGCCGAAGCGACGCTCCCACCACCACGAAAAACACGACGAGAAGCGGCAGCGCGCCGGATTGGATCGCGGCCTTCAGCATCTCGCCCTGCGGTACCGCGAGGTTCGCGATGACGATGCCGGCCGCCATCGCCGCGAGAAGCGGTTCGACACGCTGCGCGGCACCGACCTGGCTGAGCAGGAGCGCAACGAGCAGCAATGCGAGCGTCACTTCTTTGCCGATGTAGCGCAGGTAGAGAGCGAAGACGGCGCCGATGAGGCTGCCGACGGCGGCGGCGCCGAGAATTTCCCATGCCAGCCGGGCCAGCATGCTGACGTCGTCGGGCGCGCTTTCGGCGAACACCGCGCGCGCGAACTGCATCAGCAGCGAAAAAAGAACGAGCACCACGAGATCGGCAAGGACAACCATCGCCAGCACGAAGTCGCTGAGCCGGCCGCGAGAGCCCGTCTCGATAATGACCGCGGCGCTCATGGTGGGGGAGAAGCTGACGACGACGACAACGAGTAGTCCGATGATGGCGAGTTTCGTCGTGCCCTGAGCCGTTGGCGCGATCGGGAGCCAGGGCCACAACAGCCAGGCCACGGCTGCGAGGCCGCAGATGGCGACGAAAAGCGTCACCATGGTCGCGATCCCTGCGCCCGCGACGCGCCGCTCGAGGCGCTCGAAGTTCAACGTCAGGCCGGCGATGAAGGCAATCAGGGTCGTGGCGACGCCGTTGACGACGAGCAGCTGCCGCGCCATTGGTTCGGTGATGACGTTACCGAGATACGGACCGATCAGCAGCCCGAAGAGCAGATAGCCTGTGAGCCTCGGAAGGCGGGAGCGTCTCAGAAACTCGCCGGTCACGAGCGCGGCGACGAGCGTGAATCCGAGGGCAAGCGCCGTGGCGCGTGTCTCCGCGTCTCCAGCCGGCCCGACCTCGCGGACGATGACCATGGCCGCGGCGATGAGAACAATCCCGGCGAGACGTTTCATCGACCGCCTGTATGCGCCATATCCATGCGCTCGATGGACGCCTCGGACCTTGGCGACGGCAGAAACGCGGACAGCATATTCGAGCCGATCGTGGCGATGACGACCGTGCCGACGATCGTGCCGGTCAGCTCGCTACCGGGAGCGATCCGGTAAATGTCGATCGCGATGCCGATCCCGATGAGACCGGCGGCGATCAGCGATTCGCGAGGGCCGGTATCCGCCGGGAATCGCGCCGCGAGCCAGCTGCCGGTTTTGCGTGCGATCGCGCGAACGGCAATGATCACGGCGGCCAGCGCAAAGGCGTCTATCGACAGCGTCGCATGCGCCCCGGCGACAATCAGTACCAGCACGACGAGCGGATGCTGGAAGTAATAGAGATCGCGTGTGATGCGCGTCTTGGCGATGTCTCCAGCGACGTTCCAGGCGGTGCCCACGACAAGGCCGGCGAGCAGCGCGGACATTCCCAGATAGGCGGCGGCTCCACCCAACACGAGCAGCGATCCGACGACGAACACGTGCTGTTCTGCTTCGACATGTGTCTGTCCGACCAGCAGCCAGCCCGCGGCCGCTACGAGCAGCGCGACGACGAAAAGTGCACCCACGATGAACGCCACCGAGCGCGGATCCGGATCGCGAAGCGCGGCCATCACGAGCGCCCCCGCACCGATCATCAACACATCATCGGCGTTGGCGTCGGTCACCGATTCCGACACTGCCGCGCAGGCGCCGAGAACAACCGGCAGGACCCACCACGGGGTCTGCATTGCGTCCAGATAGAGAAGCGTCGCAAAGACGCTCGTGGCCACCGGTATCATCACGGTCCCGGTCCGGACCAGCGACGCGGCCACTGATCCGGCCGTCGGCCGGCGCCGCGGATTGAAGCTGAGTCCAACGAACACGCCGAGCATCGCGAGGCCCATCGCGATACCGGGGTCGAGCAGACTGAGCACGGCCGGCGACAACATATGCAGGCCATACGGTCCGGCGGCAATGCCGAGAAGCAGCGTGGCCGAGATCGACCAGCCAGTCATGGCGTTTCCGACATCGTCTTGCCGAGCGTGACGAGGTGGTGGGTATTTCCGCGGGTGAACGCGACTATCAGGGACTCGCCCGCGGGAAGCGCTGCGAAGGCTCGCGTAACCTGCGACGGAATGGGCTTCGTCTGACGGCCGACCGCCGTGATGAGATCGCCCGGCTGCAGCGCGGCGTGAGCAGCACTCGAGCCCGGCTGCACGCGCACTACTCGGGAGCCCGAATTGATTACGGCGGCGAGCTGAAGGCCGAGGCTGTCCGCTCCGGATGGCGCGCTCTCATGCGTGGAGTCGATTGGCGCGGACGCGGATGGCGCGGTCGCGGTAATCCGCACCTCGCGGCTTTGTCCCGCCGATCGTACCTGGAGCGACACGCTGTCGCCCGCCGCGAGGCGCAGAGTCCTCGCGCGCCAGTCGTCGATCGACCTGATTGCGCGTCCGTCGATCGTGTCGATGACGTCGGTCGGTGCGAGCACGTCTGCGGCCGGACCCGAGGCGTCGACCATGCTCACCATGACGCCGGTGTCGGCGCCGGCAGCTGCCCCCAGCGCGGGCGACAGTGGCTGTACCTCCACGCCGAGAGTGCCTTCCGTTCCCCCGGGTGCATCGGCGAGCTGCTGCGCGGTCTTCAGCAATTGCGCGGCGGGGACGATTGCGCACTGTCCGCGGTCCACGATGCTCACGCCGGCGAGAGCGCCTTCGGTTGTGAACACGAATCTGCCCGGTGGCAAATCGACCCCCGCCGGTACGTGCCAGACCTCGCTGTCCCAGTACGGACTGATGACGGGCGTGAGCGTGCCGACGAAGATCGGACGGATGGCGATACTGTCGCCGGCGCGCTCGGCGACGAGGAAAAATCGCGGATAGTCGAGCACACGCGGCATCCACGGGATAACACCGGCCGGTTCCGCGAGATGAACGCCGATCACCGCTAGCTGCGTGGCGCGATCCGTCGCGATCACCGGCATGGCTCCGTCTGGATGAAGCGTCACGGCGCGGTCGCCGCTGATCCTGAATGCGGATCCGGCTCCTGTCGGGACGACCGCAGCGGAGACGATCGGCCGGAGGTCGGCGACCGCGCGGGCCAGGTCGTCATAGCTGGCTGAGGGTCGAAGCTGGGCGAGCACCGGCGCCACCGCTGTTGGAGGCGCTGTACGCTCCTGAAATCGAATGCGCGCGAGCACCCATAACAACCCGATCGACACGGCAATGGTCACCAGCAGGCGCCGCGTTTCGCTCGAAATCATGGTTTGACCGTATTTCATCGCACATCACCGTCGACTAGATTGGACTCGCGGCAACGCTGTCTTCTCCTTTATAGCCTCATCTGGGAAACGAGGTAGCGCGATGATTCCGTTTCTGGGGAGGGGCCGACCGCAAAGGCTGTGTGATGGCCGGACTGAGTTCCTGCGATCGTGTCGGCTGACGGAAGATCAATCTAAAACCACAGGAACACAGAGTTCAGCGCCCTGTGTCCTCTGTGGTTATGGGGTTTCTTACCCGACCGCCTGCAATTCGGCGTTGATCGTCGCGACGTAATTTGCGAGCGGTGACGTCCGTTGCTCGGTGAGAAACCCGGGCAGCGCGAACGTCAAGGTGTACGTGCCTGGCCGCAGATCGCAGATCACGTATTGGCCTCCGGCGTTGCTCGTGACGATACGGCGCTCCGTCGTATGCTGCCGGCTCAACGCCTCGATTTTTACGTCTGGCAATGGACGACCACAGCCGTCTACGACTTGACCGTTAATCCACATGAACTCCTCCGTCGGTAAGCGGAATCACTACTATGACGCAGACGAGGCCTTGCGGCCATCCCAATAACGGGGCGATTTCCGGCATGGGAATACGGTAGGGAGCCGTTTACATTACCGCCATACCGGCGTCGGGTGTCGATGGCTGCCGCCCGATCCTGAGCCTCGGTAATACGGGAGATGTCGGGCGTAGAATGGGTTCGCGCACGGTGACGGGGTGCTCCATCACATGATTGAACAGACACGGGTTACGGCGTCGGTCGTCGATTTCATCGACTCGGCGTCCCTTGCGGGCTTTCCCGCCGAAGCGGTGGCCATAGCGAAGCGATGCATCATCGACGGGCTCGGAGTGATGCTCGCAGGCTCGACCCAGGACGCGGGACACATTCTGAGCGCCTACATGCGCGAAACCGACGGCCGCGCCGAAGCGACGGCATTCGGCCCTGCCGCATTCCGGACGGGTGCGGCGTCGGCAGCGCTGGTGAACGGCACCAGCGGTCACGCGCTCGATTGGGACGATACGCAACTCGCGACGACCGCGGACCGCATCTTCGGCCTCCTCACACATCCGACCGTTCCGCCGCTTGCGGCGGCGCTGGCCGTTGGCGAGCGCCAGCGGGTGTCGGGCGCGGAATTTCTCGAAGCATTTCTGACCGGCTTCGAAGTCGAATGCAAGATCGCCGACGCGATTCATCCAAGCCACTATAAAAAAGGATTCCATTCCTCCGGCACAGCTGGCACGTTCGGCGCCGCAGTTGCGGCCGCCAAACTCATGCGGCTCGATGCCGGAAAAACCGGGCACGCGCTGGCGATAGCCGCGAGTATGGCTGCCGGCATCCGGGTGAGCTTCGGCACCATGACCAAGCCGCTCCATGTGGGACGCGCGGCGCAGAACGGCGTGGTTGCGGCCGAGCTGGCCGCGCGCGGCTTCACCGGAGGCAAAGATGCTCTCGACCCGCCATGGGGCTTCCTGCAGGTATTCAGCCATGGCGACGGCTTCGACGCCGATCGCATCGTCGGCAAGCTCGGGAATCCACATGCCATCGTCCGGCCAGGCGTCTCGATCAAGCCGTACCCCTGCGGCGTGCTGGGCCATCCGACGATGGACGCGATGCGCCGGCTGGTGATCGCGCACGACGTGAAGCCGGAGCGCATTGCCGCGATCCGCGTGCGGGCGGGATCGAACATCCTCAATCCGCTGCGATACGCGATCGCCAACACCGAACTCGAGGCCAAATTTTGTCCGGCGTTCATGGTGAGCGCGATTGCGCTCCGCCGCAAAGCCGGTATTCAGGAATTCAACGATGCGTTCGTCCAGAGCGCCCCTGTGCAGGAAATGATGCGAAAGGTCGAGCGGGTGCTCGACGCCGACATTGAAGCGAAAGGCTGGGAGAAGATCCGAAGCACGGTAGAAGTCGACTTGATCGACGGACCCACGCTCGTCGAACACGCCGACGAGCGCTACCGGGGTGGTCCCGACCTGCCGTTTACGCGGGACGAGCTGTATGAAAAGTTCAGCGACTGCGCGTCGCTCGTGCTTTCCGACAGCGCAGTCGGCGAGACGTTTGGCATTGTCGAGTCGCTGGAGAAGGCGCCCGACATCGTCGAGCTCGTACGGGTGCTGGCCGGCAGCGCCCGCCCGATGACCGCCGCGAACCGATGAACCTGGCGTGGCTCTCGGTCGGCGCGCTCGTGCTCGCCGTCCTGTTGAGCTGCACGACGAACATCAACGTTGGCCTCCTGTCGATGGCCCTCGCCCTGGTTATCGGCGTGTTCGTCGGCGGCCTCACCCCCAGCGCGGTGCTCGCAGGATTTCCAATCGATCTCACGGTCACGCTCATCGGCGTTACGCTGCTGTTCTCGATTGCCGAGTGCAACGGCACCCTCGCCAGCGTCACGCGGCGCCTGACGCACGTGTGCCGCGGGCACCGCGGCGTACTGCCCGTCATGTTCTTCGTCGTCGGCTTCGTTGTGGCGACCATCGGCGCCGGCGCAACTCCGGCGAGCGCGCTGCTCGCTCCGCCGGCGATGGCGGTGGCCGCACGTGCCGGCATCCCGCCGCTGCTGATGGCGATCATGGCGGGGAATGGTGCGCTTGCGGGCACCTTGTCGCCGTTTGCGCCGACCGGCATCGTCGCGCATGGCGTGATGCAGCGCATCAACCTCGGTGGCGTCGAGTGGCAGACGTTCGCGTACAACGCATTGGCGCATACGCTCGTCGGCGTCGGCGGTTTTGTGCTGCTCGGCGGCTGGCGGTTGTTTCTCCGGCGTGATGGAGCGGCGCCGGCCGGCAGCGAGCCACCCGGCGCGTTCGATACTCGTCAACGGCTGACTGCCGTCGGCATCGTCGTGCTCATCGTCACGGTCGCCGGGCTTGGAATGAACGTTGGAATGATGGGGCTCATCATCGCCACGGCACTCATCCTGCTTCGCGCCGCGAACGAGGCGCAGGCGATCCAGCGCATGCCGTGGGGCGTGATCCTGATGGTGACCGGCGTGACTGTGCTGATCTCGATGATGCAGGAAACCGAGGGGCTCGCGTTGATCGCCAACGGCATCGCGCACGTGTCGACGCCGCGGACGGTCGAGCCAATCGTCGCATTCGGCGTCGGTTTGGTATCGGTCTACAGCAGTACGTCTGGCGTCGTGCTGCCGGCGTTCTTGCCGATGGCGCCCGAACTGGCCCAGCGGCTCGGCGGCATAGATCCGCTGAACATCGCGTGGTCGATGAACGTCAGCGCGAGTCTGGTGGATCTGTCTTCGCTTTCCACGGTCGGCGCGCTCTTCATCGCCGGCGCGGCACCTGGCACTGATGCGAAGGCGCTCTTCAACGGCCTGCTCGCCTGGGGCCTCACGATGTCGATTGTCGGCGCACTCCTGTGCTGGATCCTGTTCGGTTGATTCTTTACGACTCCTTTTTCCATCGCGCCACGGACACCGGGCGGCCGTCGTGTCCGACCGTCGTCAGGGTCAACATCTGGTCGCTCAACTGCCAGTGACGCGGCTGTTCGAGCGCGCGCGCGAGTTGCGTTGCCGGCGCGTCATCACCTTTCACGCGGATCTCGACGTTCCCCTCGTTGTCGTAGGTGAGCGTGCCCTTCAAGCGTCCGGGGCGCTGCGCCTTCGGAAAGACCTCGAAGGACTGCAGCGTCCATCGCCCCTGAATGTGGGTTCGCGTGTCAGACGGCGGCGCCGTCATCGCCCATCGTCCGACGTATTTCCAGTTCATGCGAGCTCACGGCGAATCGACAGCTTCTGCAGACGGCTTCGAAGCGTACTGGGCTTCAGTCCGAGCGCTCGCGCGGCCCCGCGCGGCCCCTCGATACGCCATGACGTGGACGCCAGAATTCTCAGAATGTGTTCCTTTTCAACCGCTTCGAGCGACGTCTCAGTGCTGACCATCGACGCGGCGGCTGGGGAATCGGCGAAGTTCGCGAGGCAGATGTCGTTCTCGGAGATGACCCCTCCCGACGACACGATGATCGCGCGCTGGATGACGTTTTCGAACTCGCGAATATTTCCGGGCCAGTAGTGGTCCTGCAGCCGGCACAGCACCGCCTTAGACAGAAGCCCGACCGGCTTGCCGAATTGACGCGAAAAGCGCTCGACGAAGTACGCGGCGAGGAGGGGAATATCATCGCGCCGCTGGCGCAGCGGCGGCAGCGTAATGGGAAACACGTTGAGCCGGTAGTAGAGGTCGCGCCTGAAGCGTCCGGTGCGAACATCATCTCTGAGGTCGCGGTTGGTGGCGGCGATCATCCTGACGTCGATGTTCGTCGTGTGAGTGCTGCCCAGCCGATCGATCTGGCCCTCCTGCAGCACGCGCAGCAGCTTCGGCTGAAGCTCGAGCGAGAGGTCACCGGCCTCATCAAGAAATAGCGTTCCACGATGGGCGAGCTCGAAGCGCCCGGCCTGGCTGATGTGAGCGCCGGTAAACGCGCCGCGCTCGCGGCCGAACAACTCGCTCTCGATGAGCGTGCTGGGCAGCGCCGAGCAGTTGACGGCCACGAAGCGATTCGCCCGCCGGCTGCTGCGCTGGTGGATCGCCCGGGCGACGAGCTCTTTTCCCGTTCCCGTTTCGCCAAGCAGCAGCACGGTCGCCTGCGTCTCGGCAACCTGGTCGACCCGGAACATTACCGAACGCCATGCCGCGCTTTCGCCGACGATGCCATCGCGGTGCCCGAGGCGGGCCTCGGCCTGGCGGCGGTGCTCTAAGACTGAAATCCAGCTCGGAAGTGTGGACGCCATGCGACCCCCATTGCCTGGCGCAAGACCGCGACGATGGTCGTGCGGTGCGTCAAGCCTAATGGGCGACTAATTCCGAGACAATCAGCCTAAGGACCTACGGCGCGGAACGCGATCGGCCGATCGAGAGGAGTTGTCAGGGGCCGTTGAGCGAATCGACGAACCTGACCAGTTCGGCGACGGAGCCGATGCCGAGCTTCGACATTACGCGGCCGCGGTGGATCTTGATGGTCTTTTCCGACGCGCCGAGCTGCGCGGCTACCTGCTTGTTCGGCAGGCCAAGCGAGACGAGGCTGCACACCTGGCGTTCGCGGGGCGTCAGCCTCTCGAACAGCGTGCGCAGCTCTTCCTTCCGTGTCTTGCGCTGGAACCGTTCGTGGCTCAGGGCCAGCGCGGTATCCACGCTCTGGAGAATCTGCTCGTCGTCGAGCGGCTTGGTGAGAAAGTCGACCACACCCAGCTTCATCGCCTTGACGCTGTCGCGGACTTCTCCCCACCCGGTCATGACTATCACGCTGAAGGCGGAATCTTCGCGCTGGAGCGTTTCGACGAGATCCAGCCCCGAAAGTGTCGGCATCCGGAGATCGAGAAGAAGGCAGCCTGGCAGGTCGAGGCGCCGTTCGCGGAGAAAGGCTTCGGCGGATGAAAAATCGTATACCGTGTGCCGGGCGGCCCTGAGCAGGCGAACCAGGGCCGTGCGGACAGACTGGTCATCATCGATGACATATACCAGCGACGACTCTTGAACGGCCTGGAGATTCATTGCGAACGTGTCCTGCACATAAGACGCCGACGGGGAAGTCGTCATTTACCTTACATTATCCGTGAGTCCGCACCGCTGAAATCACCTGAGTACGACCAAAGTCCTATGGACGCTCTAATCAGTCCCCCAGTAGGGTTGACGCCGCCTTCTGTGGCTCACCCCACTCTCGCCGCAAAGTCAACCGCATGGACGCTGGTCCGCGGCGGCAAAGGTCCGCTGCTGACGGCGGTTGTGTACGCCATCGGGGCCTACATAGGATTTCAGCTCGTATTTCCCCCCGTAACAACGTCGGTACTATGGCCACCGAACGCCATTCTCACCATCAGCCTGCTCGTCTCGAGTCCTTCGCGCTGGTGGCTAATCCTGCTGACCGTATTTCCGGTGCACCTTCTGGTCGAACTGCCAGTAGTCGAGCCGCCGTCGCTGGTACTGCTGCTGTTTGTCACAAATTGTTGCGAGGCGCTACTCGCCGCATCAATAGTTCGATACCTGAGCGATCGGCCTGACCGGTTCGATACCATTCAGCGCATGTTGGCCTTCGTCTGCGGAGCTGTGCTCGCCGCGCCGATTTTATCGTCGTTCCTCGATGCGGCGGTCGTGTCGACGATGACGGGCCAGCCCTATTGGACCATCTGGTGCACACGCGTTTCCGGGAACGCGTTGACACAGCTCACGCTCGTGCCGCCCTCGGTCATTTTTTTGACGTCGGGCTCCGGGCTGCTTCGACGCTCGCCGCGCCTCGTTACCGAAGCCGTGGTGCTCAGCGCCACTATCGCACTGATTACGGCGGCTGTGTTTGGCGGCTACATCGATCGCATCTGGCCGATAGCAGGTCTTCCCGCCATATCGCTCGCATTCCCTCTCCCGTTCATGCTGTTGGCGGCGCTGAGGTTCGGACCCGGTGGGGCGAGTGTGTCGCTGCTGATAGTGGCGTTCGTCCTTATCTGGATGGGGATGCACGCTCGCGGCCCCTTTTCGACGCTCGATCCGGCTGACGGCGTGCTCGCGGTGCAAACGTTTCTGCTCGTCGAAGCGCTGCCGCTGATGTGCCTGTCGGCGATCGTCGAAGAGCGCCGCGCGGCAGAGGACAAGCTTGGCGAGCGGCTGAGGTTCGAACGTCTGCTTTCGCAGATGTCCCGGGAGTTTGCGATGCAGCCGACGACGCAACTCGCGACTTCTCTCGAGGCTGGCCTGGCCAGCTGCTGCGAGTTTTTCGATGCCGATGAGCTGGCGCTGCTCGAGACCGCCGCAGAACATCGCGAGTTCGGTCGGGTACGCGTGTGGTTTCGCGACACAGGCGTGGCCGTAATGGATGGAGAACACTGGCGCGCGCGATGCCCGTATGACCGCATTCAGCTGGGCTCGCTCGTCGTGCTCTCGGAAACGGAAACCGCCATCCCGTTGAAAGCAGGCGAGCAGGTGCTCGGGGCGCTCGCGATCCGCCGACGCCGCTCGGACCCGTTGACCCCCGACGACGCGAGCAGGCTGCAACTCATTGCCGAGACCTACGCCAACGTGCTCGCGCGACGACACGCGGAAGAGGAGATGCTTCGCGCCGAGCTCCACGCTCGGCGAAGCCTCGCAAAACTGGCATTCGTGAGCCGCCAGCGGAGCATGGGGGAGCTCACCGCATCGCTCGCGCACGAGCTGAACCAGCCGCTGACCGGCATCCTGGGAAACGCGCAGGCCGCCAGGCGGATGCTCGCCGTTACGCCGCCGGATCTGGATGAGTTCAAGCAGATCCTCGACGACATCGTAGACGACATCCGGCGCGCGAGCGAAACGATCCTGCGCATCAAGAAGTGGCTCCAGAAGGGCGACCTCGAAACCGTGTTGCTCGACGTCAACAAGGTTATTCTCGAAGTGGCGACCCTGCTCAAGAGCGACGCCGTCATACGCAACCTTCGCGTGGATCTCCGCTTGTCGGAATGTCCCCTGATGGTGCGTGGCGATGCTGCGGAGCTGCGTCAACTGATTCTCAATCTGCTGCTCAACGCGATGGATGCGGTCTCGGATCTCGATCCGGCCGATCGCGTCGTCAGCGTCGTCAGTGAGCGTTCCGGAGATCTCGTGCACGTGGCGGTGCAGGACTTCGGTGTCGGAGTGCCGAAAGATGCGGCAGACCATCTGTTCGAGCCGTTCTTCACGACAAAAGCGCATGGAATGGGCATGGGTCTGTCGATTTCCAAATCGATCGTCGAGTCGCACCGCGGCTCGATCTGGCTTTCCGACACAACCGATCGCGGCGCGCGATTTGAGTTCGTTCTCCCTGAAGACACGGAAGGTCAGGAAGCATGACTCGGGGCGCGTCCGTTGCACTCATCGACGACGACCTGTCTGTGCGGCGGGCGTTCCGCCGGCTGCTGCGGTATGCTGGGTACAATGTAGAGGACTACTCATCCGTCAGCGCTTTTCTGAAAGACGCCGCGCCTGGAACGATCGACTGCGCGCTGGTCGATGTGCGCATGCCCGGCGCGACAGGCCTTGCGCTCGTCGAGCACCTGCGAGCTCACGGCATCGGCGTTCCCATCATCCTCATGACCGGAGACGCCGACGCCGGCCTCGACCAGAAGGCCGCCCATCTTGGAGTCTCCGCGCTGCTGCGGAAACCCGTGACCGAGACAGTCATGTTGGACACGATCGAGCGGGCGACGGCTGCATCGGCGACCCGAAAGCTCTGACTCTTTCCGTGGTGACGGTAATTGTCGGAATCTCACGAACGGCCGCGATATTTCGCGATCTGGGACGCGGGTGGCCGGACCAGCTCACCACTCTGTCAGGAGACCTGTATGGCAGTAAACACTCGCGTTGAAGCGGCCGGCGTTGCAGGCAAGCCGCCGTTTCCAGACATGGTGTGGATACCTGGCGGGACCTTCCAGATGGGCTCGGACCAGCACTATTCAGAAGAACGGCCGGCCCATCGGGCGGCGGTTGACGGTTTCTGGATGGATCGCGCGCCGGTCACCAACGAGAGGTTTGCGCGTTTCGCCGAGGAGACCGGACACACGACCTTCGCCGAGATTCCCCCGGACCCCGCGCAATATCCCGGCGCGCTTCCCGAGATGCTGTACGCCGGATCGCTCGTCTTCATCAAGCCAGATGCGAGGCCAGATCCGCGTGAGGGCGTGACGTGGTGGCACTACCTGCGCGGAGCCGACTGGCGCCATCCCCAGGGCCCGGAAAGTTCGGTCGAGCGCAGGAAGCGTCACCCGGTCGTGCATGTCACCTACGGCGACGCCGAAGCGTTTGCCCAATGGGAAGGAAAGTCGCTGCCGACGGAGGCCGAGTGGGAGTTTGCGGCGCGCGGTGGGCTCGATGGTGCGGTGTACGCCTGGGGTAACGAGATGCTTGCGGGTAACCGTCATCTGGCGAATACCTGGCAGGGTGAATTTCCGTGGCAGAGCTTCGTGCAGGACGGCTTCGAAGGAACGTCGCCGGTCGGTGCGTTCCCGCCGAACGGCTACGGTCTGGTCGATGTGACCGGCAACGTCTGGGAGTGGACGTCGGACTGGTATGTGCCCGCACATCCGGCTGATGCACCCAAGGCGTGCTGCATTCCCAGGAATCCGCTCGGCCCGCCTCTGGAGCAGAGCTACGATTCGTCGCAGCCGGAAATCAAGATTCCGCGAAAGGTGCTGAAGGGCGGCTCGCACCTCTGCGCGCCGAACTATTGCCGGCGATATCGCCCCGCGGCGCGATTTCCCGAGCCCATCGACACGTCAACCTGTCACGTGGGGTTCCGCTGCATCTACAGACCCGCGTCAAAGGCGGATGGAGGATAGACGGTCTCCCGTAAGCTACACTGCGGCCGCGATTTTCGCCAGCTGCGCCGTGTCGACGACGTGGGCCGTGTGTCTGTCCACGAACCGTACGAGGCCCCGTCGTTCCAGCTGGGAGGCCGCCCGGCTTAGCGCTTCGCGCGAGAGCCCCAGAAAATCTGCGATATCGGTGCGAGTCATCGGCAGCGGGATGTCGCGATCATTCTTCTCTGGAGATTGCTGCTCCCGCCGCATCATCCACAGGAACATCGCCAGGCGGCCAACGGCGTCCCGCCGATTGATCAACACGGCGTGACGCTGGGCATCGCGCAGCTCATGCGTCACCTTGCCCAGGAACACGAACTGTAGATCTCCATCCCGTTTGATGAGCGGAACCAGCTCCTCGAGCGGAAAACGATAGAGTGCGACCCGCGTGATTGCCTGGGTCGAGTTGAGGTACCGCCCTCGCTCCGCCAGACCAAAGATATCGCGATGAAAGAGAAACGCGCTGAGCGTTCTCTTTCCGCTGGGCAGCACCCGGTAGGCCTTGACCGCTCCTTCCACGACGGCGAAGACCGAATCGGCGGTTGCCCCTTCGCTATAGATCATGGAGCGCGCACCCAGCGTCATCCGCGTGCCGACGTGTTCCAGTTCTCTCCGCTGGCGTTCCGTGAGACGTATGTCGGGCTCCACGCCTGGACCGAGGAACGGAAAGCCATCGAGGTCTGGTGAAGACTCGCGCACGCGCGCGGCCTGTGCAACGCGCATGCCTGCCGGCCGCGCTCTTCGCGTGTTTCGATCCTCCACGGGATGTCGTGGCGAACACCGCCGGGACATCGCTGACCGTTGCCGTGTTGCGAGCGGCAAAGTCCTCTCGGACGAGCATTTGCGGCAGTACGACGAGACTGGATTAACGCGGCGTTGGACTTGCAACCCGGGGGGCGGCACCCGACAACAGGGATTTGTTCGATCGCTTACAAAGAAGTCGCGTGCGGATTTCTGGTATGCAGTCACGAGATATCGGAGGTGATGGAGTGACCAGCGCAATACTGAGCGACACGGACGAACGCGACAAAACCGCGGCGCGTCGTCAAGGTGACTCCGCTAGAACGGGGCCCGTGCGCAGGCACTCTCACGCGGTGCACTTCTACAAAGATTCACAATCGCTCGCACAGGTCGCCGCGTCGTTTCTCTGCGAGGGAATCGGCAAGGGCGAACGCGTGGTCGTTGTCTCCACTCCCACACACCTCGCCGCCATCGCAAAAGCGGTCGAACGCCTCGGTGTCGATCTGGCCCAGCTGAAAAAGAGCGGGAAATGGCTCGCGTTCGATGCCCGGCGCACGCTCTCATCGCTGATGGCAGGCGGGCGAATCGACCTGACGCGGTTCAAGGTGCAGTTCGCCGATGTCGTGGGCGACTGGTATGCGTCCGATCCGAGCCTGTCGATGCGCGCATACGGAGAAATGGTCGACCTTCTCTATAGAGAAGGGGATGTCGCGGGTGCCATGCAGCTCGAAGACCTCTGGACTGATCTCGCAGCCGTGCACAAATTTCCGATGTTGTGCGCCTATGCGGTGAGCTCCTTTTTCAAGGAGCCGCGTGGCAGCTCACGTTTTTCGGACGTGTGCCGGCGGCACTCCCACGTGATCGGCGCAATTCCCGAACGGGCGTTCTAATTCGTCCGTTCGGGCTCACGCCGCAGCTCGCCCCCGCCTTGCGCCCTGACCGCCCGCGTGGCAGAATTCCCAGCCCGGGCCCACCTCTTTCAGGCGAACTTCATATGAAATTACGATTCACGACCGTCGTGTGTGCTGCGGCACTGCTTGCTGCGCACGTGCCTCCGGCGAGTGCCCAAGGTCGCCCCGACATCGTATGGATGCGAGGGGGACACACGTTCAGAGTCACCGAAATCGCGTACTCAAAGAGCGGTGAGCGATTTGCGTCCGTCAGCCTTGACGGCACGCTGAAGATCTGGCGGGCACCGGATGGTCTGCTCCTCCGCAGCATTCCCGCACACGTGCCGGGAACTGCGCGCGCCGTGGCATGGTCTCCGTCGGGAGACATCATTGCCACGAGCGGCATGCACGCGCCGTCGGACGGGTCGCCGAATCACCCGTCAATCAAGCTGTGGACGACCACCGACGGATCGCTCCTGCGGATGATCAGCGCGATGCAACATCCTGTGGGTTCGATGTCGTTTTCACCCGACGGCAGCCTGCTGGCCTCAGTGCCTGATTTCGCGCCGGTCGAAGGAAAAATCTGGCGGGTTTCCGATGGCGAGCTGGTGCGATTCCTGCCCGACGGGACACACGACGGCATTGGCGGGGGCAGGATCGTGTTTTCGCCAGATGGCGGGACCGTGCTGACTATGGGTACCAATCTGCGTGCGGTGATGTACCGCCTCGCCGATGGTGTTGTGCATTCGTTCGGATGCGCCTCGGGCGGATCTCTCGTGACCACGTCGGCATGCGGCCGCTACATAGGCGTGGCTCGCGTTCACAACCCGGAGGGGATCAGGATCTTCCGCGCCGCTGACGCCCAGCTGGTCGACGACGCCACTGCTCCGTGCGCGCCCGTTGCGCCCATTTTCGAAAGTACCGGGTATCAAGCGACGTCCATCGCGTTTTCGAACGATGGAGACACGTTTGCCGCCGGCGGTCTCGAATTCGTTTCCGGCGCATGGAAGGGCGTCATCAAGGCGTGGCGGCTCCCCGGCATGCAGCTGATTCGTGACGATGGGGATCATGGCGAGGCACCTGCGGTGACGTTTTCTCCCGATGGAGGAACGCTCGCATCGGGCGCGTATGACATCAAGTTGTGGCGCGCCTCCGACAACGGCCTGGTCAGTGTCGCGACCGCACACAGCGGACTTGTTCCCGCTGTCGCGGTGTCCCCGGATATCGCGCTCGTTGCAACCGGGAGCGCCCGTTCCGAAAATACGCTCGCCCAGCCTGCTCCGACGATCAACTTGTGGCGGTCGCGCGACGGCCGGCACGCCGGAAGCCTTGCACCTGGCGGTGACGTCGCATCCATCGCCATCTCTCCTCTCGGCGATCTCCTTGCGGCCGGAATGACAGGGGGCTTCGGCGGCATGGGGTCGCTTCGAGCGTGGCGGCTGGCCGACTTTGCCGAGGTGATCAACATTCCGCAGAAAACAAATGCGGTGGCATTTTCGCCCGATGGCCAACTGATCGCCGCTGCCGAGAGCAGCGGTTCGTCCAATGCTGTGAAGCTGTGGCGCAGCGCCGATGGAACTCTCGTGCGCGAGCTTTACGATGCCTACGGGATAGCCGAATCGACGCTTTCGTTTTCACCTGATGGCCAGTTCCTGGCCGGAGCGGCAAATGCCGCGAACGGCGTTTCCATCTGGCGTGTGTCTGACGGAGTTCTCGTACAGACACTGCCGACGTTCATCACCGTCTACTCGGTCGATTTCGCCGCAGGCGGACTGGTGCTCGTTGGCGGACGCGCAGGTCTGAACGGAGTCGTCCAGCTATGGCGGGCGGACGGAACATTTTTGCGGGAACCGCATTTTCAACCGGGAGTGGTGCGCGCGGTGCGTGTCGCTCCGGACGGCCTGACGGCCGTGGGGGCTGGCGATGATGGAGTCCTGCGCTTCTGGCGTCTCGCCGATGGGGCGCTCATAAAATCGTACGACAAAGAGGTTCGCGGGCAGGTGCAGTTGAACATGTTCGGCACCCTTTCTCTCGCCTATTCGCGGGACGGGAGGCTGTTGGTGTTTGGCAGGGGAGACGGCACAGCCGTGACCATCCTGAATCCGTGGTTCGCCGCATCACCTCTGAAACATGCGCCGGTCACGTCGTGGAATGAGCCTCTGGAGATCCAGGTCGGCACGCCTCTCGGTGGGGATCAGCTGAACGCGCACGCCGATGTACCTGGAACGTTCGCCTATTACCCGCCACTTGGCACGGTGCTGCCCATCGGCACATATCGACTGACCGCTGTGTTTACTCCGGCTGATGCGAGCGCGTCGAATCGGGCGACCGCCAGCACGTTTCTGACCATACGCCCCAGGAACGTGGCTCTTGCGCAGGCAGCGTATGCCTCCAGCGCCGCCGGCACTACGAGCCCCGCGATGGTTGTGGATGCGGACGGATCGTCTGCCTGGGAGGCGCCCGCACAATCGACCGCCTGGCTGCTCGTAGATTTGGGCGCGCAGCGCCGGATTCGACATGTCCGAATCGTATGGGGAGGGAAGCCGGCGCCGATTTATGCGGTTGCGGTGTCGGCCGATTTGCAGAACTTCACGACCGTTTCAGTCACGACGGCCGGTAGCGGATGTCACGACGACATCGGCGGTCTCAACGTTCAGACCCGATTCGTCCTGTTGTATCTGCCGTTGACGACCAGGCGCGGCGTGAGCGTCGCAGAGGTACAGGTGTTCGGACAGTGAAGCGATGCGCTCACGCGATGTTCCGCGAGGGCGGACGAGTGACATTTCCCGGTCTGCGGCTGCGGAGGAACTACGCGCTCACGGCTGCATTACGTGCCGCCGGCAGCAGCACCTCTCCGTCGCGAGTGATTTCGTGATCGACCGCGTAGAGCCGCGGAGCGATGCGCTCGTCGGGTATTTCGGCGGACGAGGCCAAGCGAGCAACGCACCAGTTCTGACATGACTTCGTCGATCACTTCCGCGGGCACGCCATAAAACAAGAAGTTTACCGGCGTCAGATTCGCCAGGAAGACGATCGATCGCGTCGAGATCGATCCGGAAGCCGACTGGATGCGGAATTCGTATCGCTGTCCGAACAGACGACCTGTTTGTGGATCTTCGACGTCGTGAGCTTCAATCGATACAGGGTGCCCTGTGATTTCCGGTTTCGGCTCCCGCATCAGCATATCGAGCCATGTGGCGATCTTTGAAAACTCGATGGTCTTGGTCGAGCCGCTAGCCAGTACCAGCTCCGATCGCGACGATTCCAAAAGCCACTGTTCCATGTCCTCGCCGGCCAGCACGGCTCGCCCGGTGACGCCGAGCACCAGATCGGCGGTTCCTCGTGCATACAGCCAAGCGATTCCCACGATGGTGCCTCGACCGGATCGTGCGGAGCAGCACCTTCGAGTTTGACGTCCACACCCCAAAGCTGAGTGCGCGGTTCACGCAGTCGGCTTTGCAGAGCCCGCATCAGCGATCGGCCGATCGCGCCCTGAGACCCCATCACCACACAGGACCGCCGGCTCAAAATTCGCCCAGTGGCGTGCAGAACGTTCTCGCAGGCGTTAAGGATCGATACCGCGACCTCTTCAGACTCCACGTTCTGCTTGAATCGTGAAATCGCTATCGAAAAAGCCGGAAACGCCAGGGTTCCGTGAGATTGTTCGACCTCGCGCACCAGATCGAATCCTGCTCTGGTGTGCTCGACGGATCCGATAAGCACCGTCTCCAGCGCCGTACGCAACGGGCGCGCATCGTGCACACCCACATCCAGTGCCCCAACGAACTCGCTCACGGAACGCCCTTCAAGGGCAGCGCGATTCAGCGTTGGAGCCAGATACCCGCCGTCCTCCACGATCAGGCACCGCTTGCCTTGCTTCTCAGCTCGTGCCGCGAGGCGCATGAACTCGGCAATGGCAACGCTCCTCATGGCCTCGAAATAGTTCATCCGGCCTTTCATCGCGTCGACCAGCGGCCCGCAGTCTTCCAAGGAGGAATATTGCGTGGACAAGCGGTAGTAGCCCTCGACAGAGTCTTCGTCTGGCACATGCGTCAGCGCGAGGCACCGGCATTGGTCCGATGGCAGATCGAGGAGTCCATCGAGAAAGCTGCGAGGTGTCTCACCCGCGTAAGCCACAAAGAGCGTGACGATGTCCCGGCACCCAAGCCGGCGCAGTGCGGCGATCAGGCCCAGGACCTCCGCCGTGATGTGATGGATCAGAAATACCTTTACGTCGCGCAGGGGTTCGTCGGCGTTATCGATAACGATGCCGGAGACTGCGGGCATCCTGTCGAGGTATTGATCGATAACTACCCGCTCGCGATGGCAGCCCAGGCTGAGATTGAGCACCCGTCCCAGCTGCGACTGGTCCAGGTACACAGACATATCGCCGGTGATGATTCGAACGACATCGCCGCTGCTCAGCAGGTCGCGGATCGCATGGTCTTCGAGCGCGAGCAGCACAGGTTTCAGTACCTGGGTCCAGATCGGCAGGGTCGCTTTCGAGGATATGGGTGAGAAACGCATCGCTCCAATTGATGCTGACGGTTTCGATTCTACCGAGCCCCGCTTTGGCGAGGCGGGCGAACGCATGGTTATACGGAGTCCGCGATTCGACGAACGAATGCCTGCCGCGGGCGGCCTCGCGCACAAGCGCATCGCGCCACGTCTGCGTTATGCGCGTGGATCCGGCAATATATGATCGGGTGCCCAGATCGGTTACGGTCCGATGGGGAACGGATTCGAGATCGATGCGGCGGCCGTTCGGGCTCTCAGCGCAAATTCTCAGATAGCACTGCCCCTCGGTTTTCGAAGGGATGCGCTCGACGACGAACCGGCACTCGGTGGGGCAGCCGACGGTTGGAAAGCCGAAGCTGAATACCAGTGCGAGCGAAGGGGCGGAGGGGTGCGAAGGGAATAACGCGTCGCGGTAGACCTTCCGCTGCAGCGTGCCGAGCATCGCGCGCAGATGATCTTGAAAGACCTCCGGATTCTCGGAGATGTTCGCGATGAGCTCGTGCTCGACGCCGACTTTGATTTGAGTGACACCGAGCACGTGCACCAGTTCGGGATTTTCGCGCGGGTTAATGCCTCGCTCGACCGCGACATCGATGCAGTCTGTGAACGTCTGCTCGATGATCTGCTCTCCGAGCGCGCGCGCCAGCACTGACAAGCCGGTAAAAATGGGCAGACCGGTCAGATCGAGCGACCACACCGAGCCATGCCGTTCCATCGAAGGTCCGAGCGAACACTCGAGCCGTGAGAGCGGCGCGCTCATCGCCGGTCTCCGTGTTCCACGACGGCCTTGATGCACTCGCGCGACCCGGCCATGATGAACGCCTGCGCCAGCTGCCGGGCCGGAAACGTGTGTGTAATCAAGCGCTCGCATGCGGAACGAAGGCCGGGATCCGATTGCAGGAAGGTGATGGCGTTCTGAAAGGATCCGCACCGCGAGCTGGTAAGCCGGAGGTTCCTGTTTGCAATGGCGCGCAAGAGCGGCGAGGCGTCCGCAGCACCCGACCGTCGGGTAATGTAAATCGTCCCTCGCGGCCGGACGAGCGACACTTCCCGTTGTGCGCTCGGGCGAATCACCTCGTCGACTTGCGCCGCGTTGTCAACTACGGCCACGTCGGCCCGCGGCAGAGCACTGCCTTCGCTTTCGACCTTATTCAATAATGCAGCAGCGTCGGGATCGGCGATCACCCGGGCACCGCTCGACGCGAGCCACGAGGGCGGATCGTATCGGCTCAGCCACGCGACGGTGGAAACGTGCTTTTGGCAGCCTCCGTCGGAAAGGGCTCGAGCGCAATCTCATCCACCACGAGCGCGGTAAGTTTCCTGAGTCCGCCTGCCGGGCGGCCGTGTGTGGATTTGAGGTGAATTTCCCGCCGGGCCAGATGGAGCGCGAGAGTCAAACCGTCGGGCGTGCCTGTCGTGTCGATCACGATGTCGGCACTTTCGCGTGGGAGCGACGGATTCGGATCGACATGGCGACCCACGTCGGCGCCAAGCGTCTCCGCGAACTGCAGCAGTTCCGGACGACGGGCCCACGCGATGATTGTGAAAGCGCGTGAGTACCGCCGGCGGTATGCGGCGAGAGCGGCGATGGTCAGCATGCCGAGTTTTCGTGGGCCGAGCACCGCAATGTGATCGCCTTCCTGCGGCGCGATTTGGTGCACGGCGTGAAACGCTGCCGCGAGCGGCTCAATCAGGACATCGCAGCGCCGGAGATCTCGTGCGGCACCGGCAGCACGGCGTGGACGGGCGCGAGCACATAAGGACCGAACCCGCCAGGTAAGTCGTGGATGCCAAGTACGAGGCGATCGGGGCAATGGGTATCGAGCCCGGCGCGGCAGAAGGCGCACTCATCGGCGCCGCGGGACCGGTGCGACGCGTTGATCTCGATGGCGCACCGCCGTCCGTCTTCATCGACGGCGGTCACTTCGTGGCCGATGATCTGCGGAAGCGGAAACGGCAGGTAGCGGCGGGCGAGATCCGTCGAGCACACGCCGCACGCCGACGATCTCAGGCAGTGTATAGCCGCTGGGCAGCGACAGATGCAGCCGGCCGTTTCGCTCGACGGTCCAGCCCAGATCGGGCGACCCGTGGAAGTGATAGTCCGCCGGCGCAAGCGTCGCGTCAGGCAGATATTCGAGCGCCGAAAACCGGACACGCCGCATGCCCCGCGCGCCTAGAAAACGCCGGTTCGCCGCAGAGCCGGCAGGGCGTTGTAGGTGAAGATGATGTTCGCCAGAGTGCGCTGCGGAATGTCGACTTCGTTGCCGATCGCCCGCGTGATGAACGCCGACGCGAGGAACTCCGGCGAGAAGGTGAAGATGAAGGTGCCGAACACGCGGTTGCCGATGTGGAATCGATCTGAATTGAGTCCGCCGTAACGCGTGTCGATCGACGCATACCCCCAGTTCACACTGACGCGCCTGTTCACGGCTTTGTCGAGCGTGACCGCGAAGCCGTAGTCGGCGTCGTGATTCGTGCGCTCGTAGTTTTCGAAGATCACCGTGTCGACGACGCGAAGTTCGGGCGTCTTCAGGTTGATCGCCTGACGCCATGTGTGCGCCCCTGCGGCGGTCGTGAAGTCGGTGGAGATGCCCGCCCGCTTGCCGAACTTCTTGTCGATCAGGAAGTGCCGGTAATTCGGCGCGTCGTTCAGATATTTCGTGCGCTTGCTGATCGGAATCTCGCTGGGGTCCGACGTCAGGTACGCGACCGTTGCGGAAATCTCGTCGAAGTAGAGATCTGCCGGCCGTCGAATCGAGACGCGTTCTCCCACGATGTAGCCATCTTCATCGTAGGTCGTGATCTCGGTCGATTCTCCGCGGATCAAATACAGGCCGCCGTATTGTCCCTCGATGCCACGCACGGGGGTCGCCGACAGGAACATCCCTTTGAAGGCGATATTCCCCTGAGCGTCCGCAGCGCCCCACGCGGTGTTGTCCCACCCGCTGGTAAAACGCGCGCCGGTGAACAGACCTGCATTCAACGAGTAGCGGCCGGCCGGATCGAATTTGATCCTCGCTCTGAACGATTCACGATGCTGGACCTGGTTAGTAACGACCACGCCCGCGCTGTTGTCGATGAAGCGATACCGGAGATTCAGCGTCGCGTTCTGGATGTCGAGCCAGCGCGCGACATGCGTTCGAACGGTCGGCGCAGGTTGGGCAGGAGTCGAACCGGGTGTCTGGGCGCTGTTGGCCTGGGCGAACGAAAACGCTGGAACGGCACACATCACGAGAAAATGGGCGAGCCCTACGGATATTTGCATCGGCTCTTTACGATACACCGTTCCTCAGAGCGGCTGTCTCAACCAGCGCTCGAGCTGCGACCGGTACGCGCGGCTCAATGTGAGCTCGCGCCCATCGTGCAGAACGATCGTGAAGTCGCCATGCCCGCGCGGCCGCAGCTCACGGATGCGATCGGTATTGACCACCGTCGAGCGGTGGACCCGCACGAACCGCTGAGGATCGAGGCGCTGGAGAATCGATGAGAGGCTCGATCGGTAGAGGTGAGTCTTGCCGCCGATGTGAAGATGAAGGTATACGCCAGCAGCCTCGATCCAATCCAGATCCTTGAGCTCGAGAAACGTCACCCGCCCGCCGGCTCGGAGCACGATGCGATCGAGCGGCCGCGACGTCTCCTGCGAAGATGGCTCATCGCCGAGAAGATTGCTGATTCTCGACGTCCAGTCGCTTTTCGCTGAGTGCCGCAGCGACTCACGGGCGTGCTCGAGCGCGGCGTCGAACCGTTCGTCGCTGAAAGGCTTCAGCAGATAGTCGACCGCATGCGACTCGAACGCCCGTACCGCGTAGCGATCGTGCGCCGTTACGAAGACTGTGAGCGGGACGCGCGCCGGCGAAATCTCCCGTAGCACGCCGAATCCATCGAGCTGGGGCATGTGGATGTCGAGAAATAACAACTCAGGTCTGCGGGAACGTACCAGATCCACGGCCTCGCGGCCGTCGCGCGCCACTCCCACCACCTCGACGTCGCTGTGCCGCTCGAGCAGAGCGAGCAGCCTCGTGCGAGCCGGCTTTTCGTCGTCGACGATGACGGTTTTGATCCGGTCCATAGGGGTTACGCCGAGCGGAAGGGGAGCGTGAGATCCACGCGTACGCCACCGCCAGGCATTTGCGAGATGTCCAGACTCTGGTTCTGTTCGCCGTACAGGTGCCTCAGGCGCTCGCGCGTGTTCGCGATGCCGATTCCCTGATTGCGGTCGAGCGACCAGCCCGCGGGCAGTCCAGGTCCGTTATCGCTCACCGCGAGGTGGACGCGGCCGTTGTCGCGCCAGGCCTCGACGGCGATCAGGCCATCCGCCGAGCGTGCGGCCGCGCCGTGGCGCACGGCATTTTCCACCAGCGGTTGCAGGATGAACGGCGGGACGCGCGCATCCTGTACGCCGGGATGGAGCGCCATCGACACGTTCAGGCGGTCTTCGAACCTCATGGCCTGCAGCTGCAGGTACTTCTCAACGAACGCCAGTTCCTGATCGAGGCCAATTTCCTGCTGGTCGACATGGTCGAGCGACAGCCGGAGCAGATCGCCGAGCCGCTCGATCATCAAACGCGCCGTCTTCGGCTCCTTTTCGACGTGGGCCGAAATGGCGTTCAGCGCATTGAAGAGAAAGTGAGGCTGGAGCTGCGTGCGCAACACGTTGAGGCGCGCATCCGACAGCAGCCGTTCGAGCTCGGCGGTTCGCACGACACGGTTCTTCAGGTGATTCTGATACCCGACGGCGATGTAGGTGCCGACGATCACCCAGTAGAAGAAGGTCGTGTTGCGGTGAATGACCCGCCACGCCGTCGACAAGATGCCGCCCGCGAGCAACGACCCGTCGCGGGGAGCATCGAGCAGGCTGAGGATTGCGAAGTTCAGGTAGGTAAACGCAACCGTGAAGATGACGCTCAGCGGAACATGACAGAGAAACCGCCGGACGAGCGCATCTCTGCCGAGCGGAAGCCGCCGATCGATCCAGATAATGACGACCGCGACCAGTCCCCAGGCGGTCCATTGGGCCACGGAGATCTCGACAGCTTCGGGCCAGGTGATGGGGATCCACACGAACGGCTCGCCCCGCACTTCCGTGCGCGTGGAGAAAAACAGGACGAGCAGGCCCCACAGCCCCGCCGGCAGGAGCACCTTCTTCCATTCAACGTGCTTCACGAGGCGCATACTAGCCCCAACGTGGCGTCCTGTCAGCTGGTTTGGTGCCGGTTCGCAACACACCAGTCCAGCTGGCAACAATCGGCTTGCGTAGTTGCAATCAGCTGATTTAATTGCCACCATCCGCGTACTTTATGGTCGCTCGTGAACTTCGGCAGTGTCGATTGCTGGCCGCGAACGAGACCCCGCAGCCCATCGACGCGGTATCACTGGTCGGCGCGAACCATCCGGTTGCACCCATTGCAGGAGGAGAGTTCCATGCGCAAAGCCCTCGAGACCCTCGCAATTGTCGGCGTATTACTCGCGGCCGCATCCCCTTCGTTGGCACAGAACTTCGGACAAATCACCGGGCGCGTCTCTGACGCCAGCGGCGGCGTGCTGGTTGGCGCGTCGGTGACCGTGACCAACCCGCAGACCGGCGTCTCGTCTACCGAGCAGGCCAACAGCGCGGGAATCTATGTGTTTCCGAACCTGCTCCCCGGTGTTTACAACCTGAGAGTCGAGCTGCAGGGATTTCAGAGCGCTGCCCGCAACAGCGTGGAGCTGCAGACGCAGCAGACCGTCCGTCTTGATTTCTCTCTTGTGATTGGCACACTCGCCGAGACGGTGCAGATCGTCGGCAGCGCGCCGATGCTCAACACCGAAGACACGGCGATGGGCACGGTCATCGACAACCGGCGCATCGTCGATCTGCCGCTCAACGGGCGGAATTTTCTACAGCTGGTGTCACTGACCCCCAATGTGTCCGCGAGTTTTGCCAACTCGGGGCAGTCGGCGGCCCGTCAAGGGGGCGATCGCTCTGAACAGCAGCTCTCGATCAGCGGCGGCCGGCGCGAGTGGAACTACTACACGTTGGACGGCATGAACAACACCGACGTGAACTTCAATTCGTACATTTTGTTGCCGTCGATCGACGCGTTGCAGGAGTTCAAGATCCAGAGCGGCGTGTATTCGGCGGAATTTGGCCGCGGCATCGGCCAGGTGAACGTCATCACCAAAAGCGGCACGAACACCTTGCACGGCACGGTGTGGGAGTTCATCCGCAACAACAAGCTGGACGCGCTGCCCTACGCGTTCGGCGGCAACACACCGACCTCGAGCCCATTCAAGTGGAACCAGTTCGGGTTCACGCTCAGCGGCCCGATTGTGATTCCCAAAATGATTGATGGCCGCAACCGACTCTTCTTCATGGCCAACTACGAGGGCTTCCGCTTGCGGAACCAGCGAGCGACGCTTTATAGCGTTCCCTCGGCGGCGATGCGGCGCGGAGACTTCTCGGAGCGCAGCGCGCCAATCCGGGATCCGCAAACCAACGCACCGTTCGCCGGCAACGTCATCCCGCAAAGTCGATTGGACCCCGTGTCGTTGGCCCTGCTGGATTACTACCCGCTTCCTAACCAGCCCGGCTCCAGTCTGGCCAACAACTATCTCGCGGTGAACGACGACTGGACCGACAAAAATCAGTTCAACACCCGGATCGACTTCACCGAAAGTGGCAAGTCGAGCTGGTACGCCCGCTACGGATGGACGAAGGAAGGCGTGTACACAGGCGGAATCAAGCTCAACGGTTCGACGGTGGACACCAAAGCCCAGCAGGCGCTCGTCGACAATACGCGCGTGCTGAACTCGACGCTGGTCAACGAGATACGTTTCGGCTACAACCGGTTCTACAACGCAGCCGGCTCGGAACTGAACAACGTGGTGGATGCGACGAAGGCAGTGGGTATCCCGCTGCCAACCCCGGTACCGCCAGAAGCCTGGGGGCTGCCGGCGATCGGTGTCGCAGGGTTTTCAGGTTTTGGGGCCGACTCGAATTCGCCGTACATCAATCAGAATCAGAACTGGCAGTTCACCGAGAACCTGTCCTGGAATCGCGGGGCCCACTTCGTCAGGGTCGGCGCGGATGTCAGGCTCGATCACTACAACCAGGACGGCAACCAGTTCGCCCGCGGCTCGGCCGGGTTCAACAACAACGTGGCAACGGGGTATGGCGCCGCCGATTTCATGCTCGGCTATATAGGGGCGTGGTCATACGCGTCAGGCCTGGCCGTGGCGAGGCTGAAATCGTTCAGCCAGTACTACTACATCAGCGATACGTGGAAGGTCAGGGACAACCTGACGTTGAATCTCGGCCTGCGCTACGAATTTACCCCGCCGTGGACAGACACCTCGGAACGCCAGATTATTGCCGTGATTCCCGTGAACACGCAGCAGCCGCAGGTGCCTGACAAGGCGCTGCATCCGGTGCTGGTTCGTGCGGGCACGGGCGACTTCTATGAGGACGCCGGGATTCGTTTCCATCCGGATATCCAGGTCACGAGGGATGGCCGTCTCGGCAATACGCTGGTGGAGTCGGACAAAACCAACTTTGCCCCTCGTCTTGGCGCGGCGTGGAGCGTGACACCGAAAACGGTCCTTCGCGGCGGCGTCGGCCGGTTCTACGTCCAGGACATCGGCAATATCGCATTCGACATGAACCGCAACCTGCAGGGGCGGCTGACGGTGCAGTCGACAGCGACCAACCTGATTTCGACCTGGAAGGATCCGTTCAACTTCGGCGGCGGCAACCCGTGCAACGCACCAGCCGGCGTGTTGTGCGTCGTGAGGCCGCTCGTGCTGACGAGCAACATCGATCGCAAGACACCCTACGTCGATCAGTGGGAGGCCAGCGTCCAACGGGAGTTGACGCGTGATATGACGCTCGAGGTGAGCTACCTTGGATCGAAAGGGCGCGAGCTCCAACGCTGGATCAACCTTGCGAATCAGCCCGTGCCGGGCACCTCGTCCATCGAGTCGCGCTCTCCGTTCCCGGAGTACGGGCTGTTCCAGGGTGCAGCCAATGTCGGTTATTCCGCCTACAAGTCCCTTGGCCTCAAGCTGACCCGGCGCTACTCCGCGGGCCTGACGGTGCTTGGCGCCTACACGTTTTCGAAGTCCACGGATAACGGCAGCGGCATCCGCACGCTGGGTACCGACCCCCTGAATCCACAGGACTCGTACTGCTTGTCGTGCGAGGACGGCCCGTCGGTCTTCGATCAACGTCACCGGTTCGTGGTGTCGACGGTCTACGACCTGCCCGTTGGACCCGGCCGGAAATATCTCAGCGAGGGGACGCTGGGCAAAATAGTCGGAGGCTGGAAGCTGAATACGATCCTGACGATCGGTTCGGGATTCCCGCTGACCATCGGGGCCGGCGAAGATACCGCCAACGTCGGCAACTGTTGCCGGCCAGATCGGGTTTCCGGAACCGACACCGCGCTGGACGACCCCAGTGTCGAACGATGGTTCAACACGGCCGCATTTTCCAGGGCGGCGCAGGGCACATTCGGCAGCGCGGGCCGCGGCGAGGTGATTGGTCCCGGCATCTTCAACTGGGACTTCTCCACGTCGAAAGACTTCTATGTCACTCCGTCCAGCTACATCCAGTTCCGTTTCGAGGCTTTCAACTTCCTCAATCGGCCGAGCTGGGGAGATCCCAATACGACGTTCAACAGTGTGGCCTTCGGCACCATCAACTCGACCAGAACGGAAATGCGCCGGTTGCAATTTGGGCTAAAGTTCGTTTTCTAGCGCAGGGAAGTTGGATGTGAACCACAGAGGACACAGAGATCACCGAGAAGACGAACTTTCCTCTGTGTTCTCTGTGGTCTCTGTGGTTCCATTACATATTCCGTCCGACAGGGGAGCTATAGCGTGAGAACAGATCAGGTGATTGTCGTAGGTGCATTGTCTGTTGCGGCCGCCGTCTCCGGATGGTCGGCGGCAAAAGCGCAACAACCCGCTCGCGCGGCAGCGCCGTTCACGGAAGCGCAGGCGGCAGCCGGTCAAACGGCATATGCGCAGAGCTGCGCCTCTTGTCATGTACGGACACTCACAGGATCGGGTGAAGCGCCGCCGCTCGTGGGCACGGCCTTCATCGATTCGTGGGGGCTTCGGACAACACAGGAGTTGTTCAATCTGATACGGACGACGATGCCGCCGGAAAATCCGAACGGTCTGGGAGTAGAGACATACACCCAGATCGTGGCGTTTCTTCTCAAGGCCAATGGTGCGCAAAGCGGAGCCGCTGCGCTCACGCCCGAGACGGTGGTGAGGCTCGGGTCGATCGCCACGGGCGAGATGCCAGCCGGCCTGCTCGAAGTGGCTGATTCAGGCCGCGGCGGCCGTGGTGGACGTGGCGGTCGCGGCGGCGGACGCGGACGCGGTGGCGACGACGACGCGACGGCGTCGCTTGCGCCGCGTACTGGTCTCACCGTAACCGGCACGGTCAAAACGTACTCGACGATCACCGAAGACATGCTTGCGCGGCCGCCGGACGCGGATTGGCTGATGCACTACCGCAACTACGCAGGCTGGAGCCACAGCCCGCTGAATCAGATCACACCCAGGAACGTGGGAGGTCTGCAGCTGAAGTGGGCGTGGCCGCTCGAAGACGGCATGCGGCAGCAGATTACGCCGCTGGTGCACGACGGCGTCATGTTCCTGTCGACGAATATGACGAACACGGTACAGGCACTCGATGCGCGGACGGGGGACCTGATCTGGGAACATCGGCTTGGCCCGATTGGGTCGGCTGGGCAGAACGCGACGCGGACGATGGCGCTGTACGGCAACCTGGTGTTCTATCCCGCTACCGATGCCACGTTGTACGCGCTGGACGCGCGCAACGGCAACATCGTCTGGAAGAACAAGGTGGGTCCCAACCCCGACGACAAGATCGGGGGGATCATGATGGCCAAGGACAAGCTGCTCGTCGGCCTCACGCGGTGCAACGAGCTGGATGCCCGCGACCATTGTTTCATTGCCGGCTACGACGCCAGCAGCGGAAAGCTGCTGTGGAAGTTCTACACGGTTGCCCGTCAGGGAACGCCCGGCGGTGACACCTGGGGACCGCTCCCCGACGACAGGCGGTCGGGGGCGGATGCCTGGATTGCCGGCACCTACGATCCTCAACTCAACCTGGCGTTCTGGGGCACCGGTCAGGCGAAAGGTTCGAGCCGCGATCAACGCGGTCCAAGCGGCGATGCGCTGTACTCGAACACCACACTGGCGCTCAATCCTGATACCGGCGCGCTGAAGTGGTACTTCCAGAACGCGCCGGGCGAAACGCTCGATCTCGACGAAGTATTCGAGCGCGTGCTGATCGACCACGGCCCGCAGAAAACAGTGATGACCGTAGGGAAGTCCGGCTTGATGTGGAAGCTCGACCGCGTGACAGGCAAGTTCCTCGACGTGAGGGAAACAGTCTTCCAGAACGTGTGGGCGTCGATCGACATGAAGACGGGCCGGACGACGTATCGCGATGACATCCTCGAGAAGAAACCGGGCCAGGCGGTGGCGTCGTGTCCGAGCCCATCGGGTGGCCACAACTGGCAGGCCACGAGCTACGACCCGTCCAACGATCTGCTGCTGATCCCGCTCAGCCAGAATTGCGTGATGTACGGCGGCGGCCCACAGATGTTTTACGAAATGCCGGGAACCGACGGCAACCTCGGCCGCTTGTCGGCCTACGAAACAGACACCATGCGGCCCGTGTGGAGTTTTCAGCAGCGCACGCCGTTCCTGACAGGGGTCATCTCAACCGCGGGAGGTGTCGGGTTCGTCGGCGACTTCAACCGCACATTCCGCGCGTTCGAGGTCAAGACCGGGAAGACGCTGTGGGAGACGCGGCTGCCGACAACGGCCGCTGGATATCCCGTCACCTTCAGCATCGGCGGGGAGCAGTTCGTCGCGGTGCCAACCGGATATAACGGCGGTAGTCCCCAAGGAAAACCGAACACGATGCTGCGCGGCGAGATCGAGCGGCCGATGATCGGTCACGGCGTGTACGTGTTCGGGTTGCCAAAGGCTCAATAGAACGGGTACCAAAATGAAGACTAAGCAGATGACCGACCGCATCAAGATCCCGAGCGTCAGCGAGGGCAGCGCGCGGGGGTGGGGCCCCGCGCGGATTAAAAAAAGCAGGCATGTAAGTCTTCTCCTCGGTGTCGCTACGATGTTCTTACTGGGACTGAGTGTCCTCTCGGCCGCCGAGAAGTACCAAGTGTACCTATCGGCGATGCCGTACCTCGATGCCAACCAGCCCCTCATGACGGGCAAGGGAACCGCTACGGCCACGCTCGACGGCGATACGCTGACCATCTCGGGATCCTTCGCCGGCCTGTCGGGCCCGGCGACGAAAGCCCATCTTTCATTGAGCAGGGGGCCGGGCGTTCCTGGGACAGCATTCGCTGCCTTGACCTTGACAGGCGATGCCGCAGGCAAGGTGACAGGCCAGATCAAGCTCGATCCGAGCCAGTTGGTCGGGCTGCGGAGCAACAAGCTCTACATCCAGATCGACAGCGAGAAAGTGCCTTCCGGCCATCTTTGGGGATGGCTGCTCGAGGAACACGAAATCATCGGCCAGGACGTGCCGCAGAAGGGCCCGTGGTACGTGCCGCCGTTTGCGGTGAAGACGAAATGAGTCAACAAAAATGCTGATTGACTTGCCGGCGAGCTACTGATTAGAGTTCGCGGAACAGCACACCCTTACAACTCGGAAGGAGACTCCCATGCGTGCAAGGCTCGTTTGGGTCCTCGGTCTCGGTTTATTGCTTGCGTCGGCGGCGTCCTCTTCCGCACAGACCTTCGGCCAGATTACCGGCCAGGTGACGGATACCAGCGGAGGCATTCTCGTCGGTGCCTCGGTAACGGTCACCAGCACGCAGACCAACGCCACGCGCGAGGCGCAGACCAATTCGTCAGGCAGCTACGTGTTTCCCAACCTGCTGCCCGGCATCTATAACGTCAAAGTGGATTTGCAGGGTTTTCAGAGCCGAGTCCGGAATGGCGTCGAGCTGCAGGTGCAGCAGACAGCCCGCCTGGATTTCTCCCTGGAGCTCGGCTCGATGGAAGTTGCCGTCGAAGTCACCGGCAGCGCGCCGATGATCAACGTCACCGACGCGACGGTCGGCACGGTCATCGAGAACAAGCAGATTCTGGAGCTGCCGCTCAACGGCCGCAACTTCATCAATCTCGTGTCGCTGAGCCCGAACGTGAGCTCTGACTGGTCGGGGGGCGGCGGCGGTGGCGCCTCCGGCAGGCAGGGTGGCGACCGTTCCACGCAGAATTTCGCGGTGGCCGGACAGCGCCGCGAATTCAACAACTACACGCTCGATGGGGTCGTCAATCAGGACGTCAACTTCAATACGTATGCCTTCCTGCCCTCGATCGACAGCGTCGAGGAGTTCAAGGTCCAGACCGGCGTCTACTCGGCCGAATTCGGACGCGAGGTGGCACAGGTCAACGTCTCCACCAAGAGCGGAACGAACCAGTTTCACGGGACGATTTTCGAGTTTCTCCGCAACGACGCGTTCGATGCTGCCCCCTATGCGTTCACGACCGTTCAGCCCGCAAATAGTCCCTTCAAGTGGAATCAGTATGGGTTCACGCTCGGCGGCCCGGTGAAGATTCCCGGTCTGTTCGACGGCTCGAACAAGTTGTTCTTCATGTCCAACTACGAAGGTTTCAAGCTCCGCAACCAGCAGGAGGTCATATTCAGTACGCCGAGCGCGGCGATGCGCCGGGGCGACTTCTCGGGCGCGCCCGTGACGATTCGTGATCCACGGAATGGTCAGCCCTTCCCGGGGAACATCATCCCAACGAACCGGCTGGATCCGATTGCCCTGAAGCTGCTGGAGTGGTATCCGGAGCCGAATATTCCTGGCGCTGGATTGTCGAGGAACTACCTCGCGCTGCAGCACCACACGACCGACAAGGATCAGTTCACGCAGCGGGTCGATTTCGTCGAAAGCTCGAAGTCGTTCTGGTTCGGCCGCTACAGCTGGACCAATGAGAACGTGGTCGCGCCCAACCTCAAGGACAATGGGCAGGTCGTCGGGACAAACGTCAAGCAGGGGATGGTTTCGAATACGCGAACGCTGTCGCCGAGCCTGGTCAACGAATTCCGCTTCGGCATGACCAAGTTCTACAACAACCTGCATCAGGAGCTGCAGTTCGAGCGCAATGTGCACGAAGAAGTCGGGCTCGGCCTGTTCATCCCGCCGCCGATCAGCTGGGGTCTCCCCAGCATGAGCATCTCCGGGTTCAGCGGCTTCGGCGACAACCCGTCGCTGCCGTTCACCGGCGACAATTCCGTGTTTCAGTTCATCGACAACATCTCATGGATCAAGGGCAACCATTCGATGAGGATGGGCGCCGAGATTCGCCGCGATGAATACAACATGATCGGCACGCAGGAGATTCGCGGTTCGTTGAACACCGACAGGCCCCAGACCGGTTACTCCTTCGCCGACTACATGCTCGGCATGATCTCAGGGACGCGGAGCGCCGGCGCGCTCGGCGAAGGGTGGTACCGGGCGATCAGCCAGGCCTATTTCGTTCAGGATACCTGGCGGATACGGCCGAATGTCACGCTCGATCTGGGACTGCGTTACGAATACACACCGCCCTGGCTGGACATGAAGGGCGAGATGATGAACATCTGGGTGCCGCCCGGGTTTGGAACGTCCGCGCAACAGGGCCAACCCTGCTTCATCCGGGTCGGCAGCGGTGATCCGTACGAAGGGGTGGCAACGCGGTTCGACCCGAAAATCTGCGTAGCCCGGGACGGCCGGCTGGGAGATCGCCTGGTGGCGCCCGACAAGACGAACTTTGCACCGCGCATCGGCGTGGTGTGGAGCCTGTCGCCGAAAACGACGCTGCGAACCGGCTACGGCATTTTCTACGCGCAGGATTCGACCAACCCGGTTTTCGATATGAGCCGCAATATCCAGGGGCGCATTACGGCGCAGAGTACAACGCTGACGCTGGCGCAGCCCTACGACGGGGGGGCGACCAACCCCTGCGGTGTTCAGATGCCGCCGCAGGTGTGTGTCACCGCGCCGCAGGTGCTGGGCAATGAGTACGAGCGCCACACGCCCTACGTCGAACAGTATCTCCTCAACTTCCAGCGGGAAGTCGGAGCCAACATGGCCGTCGAGATCGGGTACTTCGGCAGTCGAGGGCACAACCTGCAGCGGTTCATCACGCTGAATCAGCCCGTCCCTGGCACGAGCACCGACATCCTGTCTCGTGCTCCCGCCCCCGAGCTGGGGAACTGGCAGATGATCGCCGGCGTGGGCCATTCAAACTACAACGCGCTGGCCGCGAAGTTCACGCGCCGGTTGTCGAACGGGTTCTCTGCGTTGGCGTCCTACACCTTGTCGAAGTCCATGGACAACGGCAGCGGGCTGCGCAGCCCGGGTGAGCAGCTCAAGCCACAGCAAGGCGATTGCTGGGAGTGCGAATACGGGCCGTCCGTCTTCGACGTCCGGCACCGGATAACCACGTCGTTCCTCTATGAGATACCGGTTGGCACCGGGCGCAAGTACTTGTCGCAGGGCGGCGCGCTCGACTTCCTCGTGGGCGGATGGCAGCTTGGCGGCATGCTGAGGGCCTCGTCCGGGTTCCCTCTCACCGTGACGAGCGGTGTCGATCGATCGAATACAGCGCACGGCTACGATCGGCCCAGCGCGGTCGCCGGCGCCAGCCCGGACCTGGACAACCCCGACGCGAATGCCTGGTTCAACGTTGCCGCGTATCAGATGCCCCCGTTCGGGACCTTTGGCAACCTTGGCCGCGCCACGCTCACCGGACCCGGAGTATTCACCATCGATTTTTCGGCGCTGAAGAATTTCACCTTTGGCCGCAACTACATTCAGTTCCGGATCGAAGCGTTCAACCTGTTGAACACGCCGAATTTTGCCGATCCCAATACCAACCTGGCGCAAAGCAACTGGCAAGCTGCCGGGAACAACTCGATACCGACCGCCGGCGGCGGCGTGTTCGGCACCATCAATTCGACCCGGGGCACAGTGCCGATGCGGCAGTTGCAGTTTGGACTGAAGTTCGTCTTCTAGTCAGGTCTTAACAGGAGATCAGGAGATCAGGAGGAATTTCTTCAAGAATTCTCCTGATCTTCTAACCTCCTGTTACCCGCTATCGGCTAGTGGCTACTGGCTAGTGGCTACTGTGTCCAGAGTATTCTTTTAGCCGTGGCACGCGGTTCACCAATCCTGCATGCGTTCCTGCTGCCGTGCGCGCTGGCGATTGCGCTGCCGGCGCTGACGCGCGCCGATCGCCAGTCGCCGGCAGACGCCGCCGACGAGCTGCTCGCGAAGGTCGGCGATCGGATCGCCGAGTTCTACAGGCGCGCGAAGAACGTCATCTGCGTCGAGACCTCGACGGTGCAGAATATCGACTTCAACAACGCCGCCGACGGGTTTGCCCGAACTGTCGAATCGGAGCTGCACATCGACGCCGACGGCGATCGACCTGGCGAAGCCGCGTTCGTGCGGAAGGTCCGCAAAGTGAACGGGCGCGTACCGCGCGAGCGGGATAACAGGGATCGTGAAGGATGCACCGACCCGAATCCTCTCTCGGTCGAGCCGCTGGCCTTCGTCCTGCCGGCCCGCCGCTCGGAGTATGGATTCACCGCTGCCGGCGTGGCGATTGAGAGAAACCGGCGTGCCGTGATGATCGACTTCACCACCGCAAACCGGAGAAGCAGCCCAACACTCATCGAAGACCCGAGTGGACGCGACGACTGTTTCGACTGGTCGGGGCACATCGCATCGAGGGGGCGGATGTGGGTGGACGCGGTCAATCATGATGTGCTGCGCGTGGACCGCACGCTGCTGGGGCCGGTCGAAGTGAGGGTTCCCGTGCTCATCCAGCGGCGCTATCGCCTGGACACCTGGATCGTCATCGTGCGTGACGATCTGACGATCCGCTATCAAAGAGTGGAATTCAGCGACCCGGACGAAGTCCTGCTGCTGCCTGAGTCCATCGATTCGCAAACCATCGTCCGCGGCGGCCTGCAGTCGACCCGCCGCCGGCAGACGTTCTCCGACTACAGACGTTTCGTTACGGGAGGTCGGGTCGTCGAGTGAGGTCGCCGATGCGTGCCAGTACCGCTGCGACCATCCCATCGCAACGTGGACGGTGGAATCGAAACGCCTCGGGGGCCGTGGCACCCGTTCGCTGAAGCAAGGCCCGGCGCAGCGCCGCGCGCGCACGCGAGAGCCGTGTCTTGATCACGTCTTCTGACAGCCCCAGCGAGTCGGCGGCCTCCGACGTGCTGAGCCCCTCGACGTCGCGCAGGACGAATACTTCCCGCGCGCCATCGGGAAGGGAGTCGATCGCTACTTCGAGAATCTGCTTGAGCTCACCGGTAAACGCCTGACGTTCGGGATCCGGTGGCGCGTTCCACGCCATCAACGCCTCCATATTCGACGAGTCGGTGTCGAGCGGTTGGTACTTGCCGTTGCGACGCACACGCGCCAGCGCTTCGTTGATGGTGATCCGCGTCAGCCACGTCGAAAACCGGGCGCGGCCGTCGAATTGGCGCAGGTGCGCGAACGCGTTGACGTAAGCCTGCTGCATCACGTCTTCCGCTTCGCGCTCGTCTCGCGTAATCGCACGGGCCACCCGATACAGCCGCTCGTTATATCGCCGCATCAGGAGTTCGTACGAGCTGGTATGACCGTCAAGCACCTGCCGCACGACTTCTTCGTCGGTCTGGTGAGCCGGGTCTCCGGATTCGGCCGGTCGTATGGCGTTCGAGTTCACGTCAGCTGCCTCAACTATATATAGAGTCCCAACGCCGCAAAAGGTGACATGCCGTCCTGTTGTCACGTTTCGCGCGGGCTCCGCTCCAATGTAGAGGAGGCATCACACATGGATGCGAGGTCCAGGACGCCGTGGCGCATGCGTCTCATTAGTACAACTTCAATACTGTTGTGTACTCGCACTTGCCCTCACGATTGCAGATCGGCAGGACTCCGATGCGAGGCACCAGTTGGACGGCCAGGCAATCTTTCGCTTCGAGACGTTCGGTGACGAACAGTTGTGGACCGATTTCCTGCGGATGCATGAAGTGATTCCGACCGTGAGTCCTGCCACCGCGCTCGCCGTGGGGCTGAAGGTCGACTCGCGGGCGTTGCCGCCGGCCGTGGTTGAAGCGATTCGAAACGGCGAAGTGGACCTCGACGACCCCGCTGTCACCGTCGAGCTCATTCGCCTCGGCGCCGTCGTTGGCATCAAGGGCAAAGTCAGCGACACGGGTGAACTCACCCGGGTTGGCATCACCTGCGCGTTGTGCCATTCGATGGTGGACGACTCCCTCGCTCCAGGCATCGGCAGACGGCTCGATGGATGGGCGAATATCACCCTCGATGTCGGAGCGATCGTCGCCCTCTCTCCCGCATTGAGCGACGATCTGAAGACGGAATTCAGAGCCTGGGGCCCGGGCAAATACGATCCGCGGCACCACGCGTTCGATGGCACCAACCTCATCCCGTTGAACAGCCCGTCGGTGCCGGTTGTTATTCCGCCCATCTATGGGCTGGAGGGCGTCAGGTTCGAAACGTTTACCGCCGACGGTCCGATCTCGTATTGGAACAGCTATGTCGGCGTCACCCAGATGGGAGGACAGGGGAGCTTTACCGATCTGCGGCCGCCAATTGGTCTCCACATAACTCAGCGGCCGGATCTCGTGACGCCGAAACTTCCGGCGTTACTTGCCTATCAGCTCAGCCTCCGGACACCGGCGCCGCCCAGGCACAGCTACGATCGGGGCGCGGCGCTTCGTGGCCAGGACGTGTTCTATCGCGAAGGAAAGTGTGTAAGGTGCCACCAACCGCCGGATTTCACCGACGTGTTGCGCGGCTGGAGGCGCAACGTTCCGTTTCTTCACGAGCCGGCGGAAGTGGGTATGGATCCCACATACGCAGAGCGCACCGCGACGGGGAAATATCGAACGACCCCGCTGCGCGGGCTCTGGCAACACCCGCCATACTTTCATGACGGGAGCGCGCCCAACCTCATGTCGGTGGTCGATCACTACGATCGCCTCTTCGACTTGAATCTGACGGACGCGGAGAAGGCTGACCTCGTCGAATATCTCAAGTCACTCTGACGGGGCGCGGGTTTCAACAATATGAATCGCCGGGGCACCTTGCGAGCGGGGTGTGGCCGGCGATTCTTTCTGCAGGACGGCCGGAAGCTCGATCCTGAACGTCGCACCCTGCCCGGCTCCCGCGCTCGAGGCGCGAACGGTCCCCCCGTGAAGCTCGATCAGCTCCTTCACAATCGCGAGGCCGAGGCCGAGTCCTCCGTGCTCGCGGGAGAACCGGCTGTCCCCCTGGCGGAAGCGCTCGAAGATAAAGGGCATCACTGCCGGATCGATGCCCTGACCGTCGTCGGCAACGCTGACAGCCACACTTGCCGTCTCCTGCTCGACCTGAACCTTCACGTTCCCGCCGCGCGCGACGAATTTGACGGCATTCGACAGCACGTTTCTGACAACCTGCTGGAGCCGGTCGGGGTCGCCTGACACTTGCGGCAGCTTCCGCGCCAATATCAGCTGCAACGAGACGCCTTTGGCATCGATGGCCGGCTGCATGGTGGCGATCGCGCTCTTTACCACGTCTTCGATCGACGTGGGCTTCATGTCCAGCTGCAGCTTGCCCGACGTGATGCGCGACACGTCGAGGAGATCGTCGATGATGTCGCCCAGCGCCTTGGCGTTTCGCGTCAATACCTCGATGGCGTTGGTATATCGGTCGCCGCGAAGCACGTTCATGCGCAGCATGTCCGCGTAGCCGAGCACCGCATTGAGCGGTGTCCGCAATTCATGCGACAGCGTCGCCAGAAATTCGTCCTTCAACCTGTTCGCGTCTTGAACGCGGCGATACGCAAATGCGTTGTCGATGGCCAGAGAGGCGCGTGCCGCGACGTCCTGCGCAAAGGGCAGGTCGCGCGTGCTGTAGTGGCGGCCGGATTCGCCGAACACCAGCGTGATTGTTCCCAGGATTCCACGTGCCGACACGAGTGGGGCACAGATGTAGGAGCTCAGGGACAGCGCTCTGAGAAGCTCTCGATGGCCGTCGTCCCGCGCTCGTGCAGCCACGAGCCCGTCGGGAAACGACTCCATCACTACGGGTTGGCCGCTGCGAACGACCTGATACGCCCCTTCCGGGGCATTGGGGTCGGGAGGATACCGTTCCAGCAGAAGCTGCGCAATCTTCAGCTTCTCGGGATCCGCGTGCGCGATTGCCAGCCTCTCGAGCGCGCCGTTCTCGTTGACGATATCGACTACGCACCAGTCAGCGATCTCCGGAACCGCCAGACGGACAAGATCGGTCAACGTCTGCTGATAGTTGAGCGTTCGCGACAGCAGCGCGGTTGTGTCGGCGAGAAACGCGGCGCGCTGACGCGCACTTTCCGCAGCGGCATGTTGCGCGCGCTGTTCGTCGAGCAGTCCAGTTGTCGTGAGCGCCGCGGATGCGAGATTCGCGAGCGCCTGCCCGGTCTCGATGTCTGCATCGCTGAACACGTGGGGCGTTCGGTAGTAGAAAACGAGCGTCCCGGTCTGGCCGGGGCCGAACCGGATGGGGCACACCAGTATCGAGCGGACGCCCTCGTCGAGATATGCGGCGGCGTGTTCTTCCAGCAGGGCGTGCGCGCCGACGTCAGGTACGGCTATCGGTGTGGCAATCCGTTCGCCGATGCCGGCAGTCAACATCGACGAATCGCGATATGACGTGACGACCCGGTCTGCAAAGGTCTCGGATATTCCCTCCGACTGGACGATGCGCCAGCTGTCGCCGTGTGAATTCGACCACACGGCGCACGCGTCCGCGCCGAGCAGCTCACACGCCAGGGCAACAGTGGCGGCGCGCACCGGCTCCCGCTCCGGGAGCTGCAGCAGCGACGCCGACGCGGAGACGAGCAGGCCGAGCCTCCTGTGCAGCTCCGCGCGTTCGGCTTCGGCCCTCTTCCGCTCGCTGATGTCGTGCGCGATTTTGGATGCCCCGACGATCCGCCCATCGCTGTCTTTGACGGGTGAAATAGTCAGCGAAATCGGGACGAGGCTGCCGTCTTTGCGAACGCGGACGGTTTCCATATGGATGCCTTCGCCCGTACGGATGCGCGAGAGGACCAAACTCTCTTCGGCCAGCCGATCGGGAGGGACGATGAGCGTGATGGGACGCCCGCTCGCCTCGGCCTCCGAATACCCGAACAACCGCTCGGCACCCCGATTCCACGACATGATGATGCCGTCGAGATCTTTGCTGATGATGGCGTCATTAGACGATTCGATGATGGCGGCGAGCTGCTGAGATGCCCGGTGTGTCTGCGTGCGCTCCACCGCAAATGCGACTTGTGCCGCGATGAGGCTGGCGAGCTCCACTTCCTCGTTCTGCAACTCTCGCGGACGATCGAAATACAGCATGAACTTCCCGATGACGCCCGATGCGCCTTCGAGCGGGACGAACGCCATACCGGCGATGCCTTCAGTCCGGAAGGTATCGAGAAACGGCGCCAGCCCGGCGTCTTGCGTGACATCTGGAACGACGATCGTCGACGCCTTTTTGCTGCTGGGCGACCACGGAGTGTGGCCTTCCACGGCTTTGCGGTACGCATCAGACAAGCCGCGCCAGGCTTTGAAGCGCATGACGCCGTCGGCGTCGAAGAGGAGGATGGACCCGCGCGTGACCTGGAGGCCCGCGGAGAGCGCGTGGAGAGCCGGTTCGAAAATCTGATCGAGGCGCTCTGTCCCGATGAGGGCTCGCGCCAGTTGAGAGCAGATGGAAACCGCGCTAGCCACTTTACGCGCTAGTGTCCCGGAATCATGACGTGTGCGGTCGATGTCCCCGCGTTCATGATCCACGCCCCGCCCTCTTTGTTGTTGTCGGGGAGCCCCATCGACTGCGCCGTCGCGCCCGGCACGGCAATGGTGGTATGCGCTCGGGTGCGCTCGCGGTCCGCACCGCCCAGATTGTAGAAAACGGAGCCGAATTCAGGTTTCACGCGCGTTCCGTCCTTCTCCGCGGCATCGAGCATCGCCTGTTTCTTGTCGCCCATCGCCTCGAACTTCATGTTCTGCGCGACGCGTTCCAGATTGGCGATGCTGGTGCACTCGAGCGAAAAGGGCTGCTGTCCGGGTTGTCCCGACCGGTCATAACAGACCAGCCGGTTCGTGCCCTTTCGCAGCGTGTCGTAGGTGAAGTCGGGCTTCCACTTGATGACCGTGGCCCCCTCCCGCTGGTTGGGGGGCGCGGCGAGCAGCGGCGTCTCGATGTCCGGCGACTGCGCCAACACGGCGGCAGAGAGCACCACTCCGCCGATCAGCACGATGACAGGTCGCGTCACGCAGCACCTCCTCAACTGAAAAAGAGAAGATACCACGGGATCAACGCGAGCATTCCCGGCAGATAGGAGTCCAATAGCGCCGATGACCGCTTGGCGGGCTCAGGAGGGGAGTTCGGTTCTCTTCCACGCGGGGTCGTTGATCAGCGACTCGTATTCGTTCTGGAAGATCCTCTGTCTGGGGTATTTGCAGGCCACCACGAACAGCTGCTTTTCCTCGTGCCAGTCGGCCCGGGCGACGGTGCACTCGAACGCCAAATCAGTCCCGGCCGTGAGCTTGATCGTCGATCCAGGGGGCGGGAAGGCAGGCACCTGAATTACCTTCTTAAACCTGACGTGCGTGTTATCGATTTTCCCCGGCTCATCGTCTTGCTTGGTTACCGTCAACGTCGGAATCCGCAGCTCGATCTCAACATCCATTTCCATGGTGCCATCTTACCGCGTTCGCGCGATCTTCCACAGCGACGCACTATTTTCGTAGGTTCGTAGGTTCGGGAGTTCGTCGTTCCATCGCGTCATCGTGGTGTATTTCTTCCGGTCTTCGCGCCTCTGGTTGCCGCCTTCGTGGTCGCTTCGTGGTTTATGGGAGCTGGAGGGTGGTTTCAGATCCGGTGACCTCGATCTTCTTGTCGATCGGGTTTCCCTGGATGTACCCGGACACTTTGTAAGCTCCGTGCCTGACGTTCTGAAAGACGAATTCACCGTTGTCCGGCACGGCCATCACATAGGGCGCGTCGGACAGGTAAATCGTCGCGCGCATCGTCGTATGGATGTCGCACGAGACGTTGTAGAAGCCGGGGCGCTCGAGTTTGTGCACATATTTGCCCCACGGCGGCGTCGCGACATTAAAAATCGGTTCGCCTGCCCCGTAATCGACCCGTACGTTGTGCAGGATGTCCTCGCTGCTGCGAAATTCCACGTCCTGTCCAGCCCGTCCCGCGATTAATCCAGGAATGAACATCTGTCCTGACTGATCTATATAGAGCAGCTTGGGCGGGGGGGCGTCGTCGAGGGGGAAAAGGGGCTCGAGCGCCACGACAGAACCCCCGGGTGCCTGACCGATTACTGTTGCATGGCCGGTCGTCGCCGTGGGTCGTGCGGTTTCCGCAGGTGGTTCGACGCTGCCAGAAGACGATGAACAGCCTGCAGATACGAGCAGGCAGCTGGAGACAATGGCTAAGATGGAGCGCATCGGAAAAATCATATCAGAGCGAGTTCATGAGTTTGTTTGAAGGCTTCCTGTTCGCCGCCAGCGTGGCCGGCGGGTTTGTGGGATCGGTGAGCGGCTTCGGTATCGGCAGCCTCGTGACGCCGGTCCTGTCGAGCGTCGTCGATATCAAGCTGGCCGTCGCGATCGTCTCTTTACCACACTTCGTGGGAACAGCGATCCGTTTCTGGACCTTGCGGCATCATGTGAATCGGCGAGTCCTGTTTACTTTCGGCGTGGCGAGCGCCGCCGGGGGAGTCGCGGGCGCGTTTCTGTATCAGGCCGCCGGGAACCCCGTCCTGACGGCACTCTTCGCGGCGCTGCTCATATTGGCGGGTCTATCAGGCGTGTTGGGATTGTCCAACCGCGTGAAGTTCAGCCGAGCGGCAGAATGGATCGCGGGAGCGCTGTCAGGATTGTTTGGCGGGATGGTCGGCAATCAGGGCGGCATCCGTTCGGCCGCGATGCTGGGCTTCGACCTCGGGCCGCGAGAATTCATCGCGACCGCAACTGCGGTGGCGTTGATGGTCGATCTGGCCAGGCTGCCTGTCTATCTTGTGGCGGAGTGGGAACAGCTGCGCGGTTCCCTGCACGCGATCGGCGTTTCGCTCGCCGGTGTGGTGCTGGGAACCGCTGCTGGACTTGCCGTCTTGCGGCGAATTCCCGAGCAGCGTTTTCGCACGGTTGTGTCGGGGATCGTCCTCCTCCTGGGCGTTTATATGCTGACGCGAATCTGACTTATCGCGAGATTCCCGTCACCATTTCCATTTCACGACAACGCCCGCGACATCACGCCACACCGCGGGCGCGATGAACAACGGCCGCGGAGGTTGTGGTGAGGCTGACCACATCGATGACCTCCTACGTCGGGCGTCTATCTCGCGGGCGCTCCTCCGGCTTTTCGCGTCCTCGCCCATCGAGCAACCGCCGCGGCTCGCATCTTCGCCTTGGTCGCTTCCGAGATCTTGCGCCGGCCGCGGCGCTTGCGCGGCGTATCGGTCAAGGGCGCCGCCTGAATGCCTTTTGCCGTCCGGCCGCGTCTCTTCCTGACCGGCGACCGGGAGCCGTCGCCGCCGAGCTCGGCCATCAGGTTGGACGCGCGGTCGCGGACGGTGCTGAGCGCCTCCAGCAGTGCCCGACGCTGATCGAGCCACCTGCGCGCGTGACGTTCCGTTGTACCGAATAATCGGCCGACTTCCGCGGCGATCTCTTCGAGTCCCAGCGCTTTCTTTGCCATTTGATTGCTCTCCGATGCGTATGAATGCGTTCGATAATCGAACGTGGCGTGAATTATAAGTCGCGTGCAAGGTTTTCCGGGTCCTCCGTTCTAAGGGACAGGAGGACTTATGCGCTACCGTGCCTTATGTGTGATCGTGTGTCTGACGCTCGTTGCCGCCTCGCATGCCGCGACGTCCGAGTTACTTCCGCACCATCCCCCCGGCGCAGTTGAAATTCTCGTCGATGGGGCGCCGCAACGCCGATATCACCATGCCGGGCGCTGGTATGTGCAGGCGCACAATGGACGGGAATACGCGATTCGATTGAGCAATCCCTACGGAGTGCGGGTGGCCGTGGCGCTTTCGGTTGACGGGCTCAACACCATCGACGCGCGTCAAACCACCGCCGCCGACGCGCGTAAGTGGGTGCTGGATCCGTATCAGACCGTCACTATCAGTGGTTGGCAAACGAGCCGAACGGAAGCGCGCCGGTTCGAATTTACGACCGAAGAGCGCTCCTATGGCCAGGCGCTGGGCAAGACCGGCAACCTGGGGGTCATCTCCGCCGTTTTCTTCAAGGAACGCACGCGGGCCGCGCAGGAAACAGCGGCGGCGCCCGAGGAGCGGCCGGCCGCGCGGGCACAACGGATGCTTCGGCGGCACGGCGTCTCGAGGGGAAAGAGGCGGAGTCGGAATATGCGGCCACCGGAATGGGCCGCAGCACCGAACACGCTGTCGTGCGGGTACGGCTGGATCTCGAACAGACTCCCGCGCACACCGTGAACATCCGCTACGAATTTCGTCCGCAACTCGTGAAGCTGGGGATTCTGCCGGCGCCATCGACGAGTGATCCGCTGGCGCGGCGGGAACGTGCCGTCGGGTTCGAGCCCGGGTTTTGTCCCGTGCCGTCTCGACGATGATCGCCGTCTGACGTTTTACCTGGGAGCGACGTAGTTTTTACGGGCCCGCGCGGTCAACCCGCGCTGCGAGATCCGGACATCGATATCGTGGACCTTGCCGTCGCGTTTGGGTGGAGCGAACCCAATCAGATATTGGCTGTGCAGTTCGTCGGCCACCTGGGTAAACGCGGCGGCGAGGTCCTGACCGAATCGAATTTCGGAGTATCCGCCGCCGGTTTCCTGCGCGACCCGCGCCAGCCCGGGATCGGGAAGATCTGCCGTCAACATCGCCCGCAGGCCGCTCCCGGCCGATGCCGGGTGGCATATTCCGCTGACCGCGGCTCCGCATGCCGATCGCGTAGATCATCACATCGGCGGCACGCGCGCGATCGATGACGTCCACCTGACTGACGTAGCGCTGAGTCAGGCTCAGCGGGCCGCTGTCCTTGCCGTCGCTCAGCACGAGAATGACCGGGCGCGCGCCGCCTTCGGTTCCGAACGCGGCCAACGCTTCGTCAATGGCGCGCCAGAGCGGAGTCGGGGCGTCGGGAGCGATCGCGGTGGGTAGGCCTCGCCGAAGTTCGTCTGTATTGCGCGTGAACTGAGGACTGATGACGATCTCGTGCCCAAACGATCCGACACGCACCACATCGTCGGGGCGAAGGCGGGAGAACAGTTGATCCGAGGCAGTGCGCAAGAGCCCGAGATTGCCTTCCATGCTGCCCGACACGTCGAGCATCACCACGAGTCTGATCGGCTGGGGCGTGTTGTCGAACAGCGTGATTGCCTGCGGATTGCCTTCGTCGCGAATCTCGAACTCATCCCGCGCGAGAGTCGTGACGAGCCGTCCGTCCCCATCGGTGACGGTGACATACACATGGACAGCGTCGCCAGTACCTCGAAAGACCGGCTGCTGCGCCGACGCTGCCATCACCGCTGCGGCGATAGCGACGAGCGTTCCGCAAGCGCGAGATCGGCTCATGCGCTTACTATATGTGGTGTAGTCTCGACACACAAAGACTGCCCAGGAGTGTTATGCCGCGTTACCTTGCCTTAGCCGCCGTCGTCTTCTGCGTGGCGGTGCTCGGGGGACAGGAGCCCCCAGTCCGTCCAAGACTGGTCGTCGTGCTGTCGATCGACCAGATGCGCGCCGATTATTTGACCCGGTTTGCGCCTCTCTATACCGGCGGGCTGCGGACACTCATCGAGCGCGGCGCTGTATTCAGCAATGCCAGATACCGGCATGCCGCGAACGAGACCGGACCGGGGCACTCGGTTCTGCTGTCGGGACAACATCCGAGCCATTCCGGCATCGTGGCCAACGAGTGGTGGGATCCGTTCCTGAAGCGGGCGATCAACGTGGTGGACGATCCGTTGCACCGGCCTCTCGGCGGCGAGGGGCGCAGCGCATCTCCCGTCAACGCGCTGAGCTTTACAGTCGGTGACGCACTAAAGACGAAAAATCACAAGTCGCGCGTTGTCGGTGTGTCCCTGAAAGATCGCTCAGCGATTCTCATGGCGGGCAGACTCGCTGACGCCGCGTATTGGTACGAAACCGCAGGCGGCAATTTCATAACCAGTTCCTATTACGCGAAAGAAGCGCCGGAGTGGCTGACCCGATGGAACGCCCAGCGCCTCCCGGATCAATACGCGGGCAAGATGTGGACGCGCCTTCTTCCTGACGAGCAGATGTACAGGAAACATGCGGGAGCGGACGCAATCGAAGGGGAGTGGGACCGCAAGGATACCGTGTTCCCGCATGCGATTCGCAGCACACCGCCCAATCGCGCCTTTTACGACGACTTTCGGCGCACGCCGTTCGCCGACGAAGTGACGTTGTCGGCCGCACTCGCGGCGATGAAGGCGCACGAGCTGGGAGAGGATGACGACACGGACGTGCTGGCCATCGGATTTTCCGCGACCGACGTCATCGGGCACACCTATGGGCCCGACAGCCACGAGTCGATGGATCAACTGCTCAGGCTCGATGCCCTCCTGGAAAAATTATTCAAGGAGATCGATGCAAGAGTCGGGCTTGCACACACCGTGTTCGTGCTGAGTGCCGATCATGGTGCGCTTCCGCTCGTCGAGAACCTGGCGGGCAGTGGAATCGCGGCGCGCCGAGCGTCCCCCGTGATTCTCGAAGACGCGGTCCGGAAAGCGCTCGCGCTCCGCTTTCCGGGGGTCGAAGGCCTCATTGCGTACTTCGCGACGGACATTTATTTCGATGACGAAGTTATCAGAGCGAACCGTCTCGATCGTGCGGTCGTGGAACAGACCGCCATCACGGCGTTGCTGTCGACCGGACTGGTGGAGAAGGTGTACACGCAGGCCGACCTGATGCCGCCCTATGCGGAAGATCCCGTGCGAAGGCTGTTTCAGAATTCATTCTTTCAGCCGAGAAGCCCGCATTTGAGCGTTCTCGTAAAGAAGCATGTGTATCTGAGCTCAGCGCTTGGAGGAACCGGGCACGGAACGGCGCACGACTACGACCGCCAGGTGCCGATCGTGTTCATGGGCGAGAAGATCAAGCCAGGAACGTACGAAGCAGAGTGCGGTCCGGAAGACATCGCCCCGACCCTGGCTCACCTGCTCGGATTGGCATTTCCGAGGGAATACGACTCGAGGCTGCTTTCGGAGATGTTCGCCATCAAATAGCGTCAGCGCGTGCGGCGGCCCCGCTTAGACGGCTTGTCCGAGGCGTGGCTGCGTGCAGACCAAGGGCCACGCCAAGCGCCGATCGGAGAGCGGTCTCCTGCGAATCGTAGGGACGCGTATACCCTCCGGCAAACCAGATTCGATCGCGTCCCTGCAGCAGCGCCAGCAGATTCTGCGCCTGAATTGTTGCGGGCGTGGGCAGCATGTGCTTGAACGCAACCGAATAGAGCACTTCGGCAGGTAGCTGTGTGCGGTGCGTGACCCAACTCTTCCACAGCTTGCCGGCCGTCGCCGGAGGCAGTGAGGCGAGCACCGGCCCGAGCGACATCGAGGCTTCGCAGAAATCCCCCTCAATCGCGCAGTTGAGAAACGACCAGAGCGCCGGGTTTGGCGGCACATATGCGGGGTCGGTATGCAGCGCGAGGGCGGCGTCATGAAATTCGATGCCATTCAACGCCAGCCTCTGCCGCCAGGCGACCGGGAGCCCCTCGAGCAGTTTCAGCGTGGCCGGTCCGGACGAGGCGAACACGAGATGATCGACCACTATCTGCGTGCCGTTGGCCAGGTACAGCCTGAACCCTCCATTGAGTGTTCGCGCGACGTAGACGACCTTCGATCCGGTGAGCACGCTGACGGTTGAGAACTGATCGATCATTCGATCCAGCGCCTCGCCGAGCCCCGGCTTCAAGGTGTAATACAGGATCGGGTCGAGCGGATTCGGCGGCAGCGCTTTCGCCGCAAAGATGAACGCCGCTCGCGCCGAAAGGCCGCGCGCCTGGTCGATGTTTCCCGAAAAGAGCGACGCAGCCCACGGCAGTACCATGCCTTCCCACTGCTGGGTCGAGAGGCCCAGCGTCGGAAGCCACTCCTCCAGAGTGAGCGCCCAGTCGCCGTTCAGACTTTCCCGCACGCTTGCCGCATAAAACGCAGTGCCGAACGCGGCGACACCTTCCTGGTTCCATCCGGCAATGAGCGGCCATGCGCGGCCCGGGAGCACGGGCGAGACGAACCGTGGCGTCGGTTCCGACCCCTCGAACAGAGTGATCGACGCCGGAAATGCGTGTGATTCACCCGGCGTGCCCGGATCGGACGAGTGAAGCCCTAAATAGGTGAGGAGCGCTGTATATAAAGGATATGGGCCGGGATGGAAATACTGGGCCCCCATGTCCACTTCGAATTGAAGGCCATCGAGCTCGACTGGTGCGCTGTGGATGTTTCCCCCCACGCTGTCGCCCGATTCCAGCAGCACGACGTTGCGCGAGCCGTCGAGAAACCACGCCAGTGATACTCCGGCCATGCCGCCGCCGATGATGCCGACCGATCCGGTTTGCGCGGCGCGCACGCCGTGTCCGGTGAGCGCGGTGCCCGCGATCAGGGCGCGAAGCATGTCGCGACGATTGACCCGTAGAGTCATGATGGCGACAGCATACGCCTTTTTGCTCTCGTTACGGGCCCAGCTTGCGCAGATGTCTGACGAACGCGGCGAGCGTCTCCTTGCTGACGTGATGTTCGATGCCTTCTGCGTCGGCCTCCGCGACCGTGGATGGCACGCCGAGTGCGGTGAGGAAGCGGACGACCAAATCGTGGCGGTCGCGTGATTCCTTCGCGAGGCTTCGTCCTTCTCCGGTGAGGAAAATCGAACGGTAGGGCTGGCTCGTGACAAGTCCCTGGCGTTGCAGCCGCTTCACGGCGCGGTTCGCGGTCACGTGCGTGACGCCGAGGCCGCGGGCGAGGTCGGTGACCCGGGCTTCGCCGGTGCTGGCGATGAGCTCGGCAATCATTTCCACATAGTCTTGCGCCAGCTCCTGCGCCCGGTCTTTCCGGGCGCGTTCGGCGTGGCCTCTCACCTGGATGTGGCGGGCAGGCGCTCGCCGACGCTGTCGTTTCACGCCTTCACTAGACCAGAATGCCATCGGATTGACAAGCCGAGATTTCATCGTGTAGCATTTGCTACATTCTTAAGCCTTGACAACAGCGTCAATACCCAGGATTGTCGTTCTCTGCGCAGCGCTCGCGCTCTTCTTCACCAGCGGAAGTGCCGCGCAGACGTCCGCCGACGCTCCCGCTCCGCCGCCGCCTCCCGAGCGAACCACGGCCATCTCCGGGTACATGGATTTCCATTTCAACAAGCATCAATTCACCGATGGCCGCCTCGATTTCCACCGTTTCGTCCTGCTCGTCACCCACAACTTCAGCGATCGGATCCGGTTTGTCAGCGAGCTCGAGCTCGAACACGCCCTGGTGGAGGGCCTCGAAGAAGCGGGGGAGCTGGAGCTCGAGCAGGCGTACGTCGATTTCCTGCTGACGCGCCGCTTCAACGTGCGCGCCGGTATGATGCTGATGCCCATCGGGATCATCAACGAACGTCACGAGCCTCCCGTGTATTACGGCGTCGAGCGCCCGTTCGTCGATACCGTCATCGTGCCGACGACCTGGTTCGAAGTAGGCGCCGGCGTCCACGGCGAGCTCGGGCAGGGGTGGCGCTACCGCGCCTACATCACCTCACCGTTGAACGCGCGCGAGTTCAGTGCCGAAGAGGGCCTGCGGGGCGGGCGGCAGCGAGGATCGGATACGAACATCGGGCGGCCGGCGACGACCGGACGTCTCGAATACGTCGGGGTCGCGGGCCTCACCGTCGGCGCCAGCTTCTGGACGGGGCGGTCGGGATTCGAGTTCCGTCCGCGGTTCGACGTGCCCGTGAAGCTTGGCGAAGCGGACATACGCTACTCGCGCGACCGGCTCGAGCTTCGCGGCCAGTTCGCGCACGTCGCGATCAGCAATGCCGCGCTGTTGAACGACGCGATGGGCAGAGCCGTTGGCGTGGATCCCAACGTCGCGAGCGCGCTACAGGGGTTTTACACAGAAGCGGGGTACCGTGTGATTTCCGGCGCCTCGTTCGGCGACGTCGGCCTGTTTACGCGCTTCGAAAAGTTCAACACGCAGTACCGCATGCCAACGGGATATCTGCCGTTGAGGGAGTTCGATCGTGACGCAGTCGTGTCGGGTGCAACGTATTGGCCCGACCCCGACATTGCCGTGAAGTTCGACTATTCGATCGTCAGGAGCAGGAACTCCACGATCATCATTCCCAACTCGCTGAATATCGGCCTTGGATGGTGGTTTTGATGATGACGACACTGACGCGGCGGTCGTTTTTCCTGTCGCTGGCGGGGCTGGCTGCGGGCGCCGCCGGCGCGTCGGCGGGCGCGCGTAAACAGAGCCCGCAGGTGGTCGAGATTACGGTAGAGCGCTTCAGCTTCACGCCGTCGGAGTTCCGCGTCAAGGCAGGCGTTCCCGTGGAGATCAGGCTGCGAAGCGAGGATACGGACCATGGGTTCCGGATTCTGGGCACGAACATCAACGTCAGCATCCCGAAACGCGGCAAAGGAGTCGCAACGGTGACGTTCCAGCCGCCATCCGCGGGGCGTTATACGTTCGAATGTTCGCGGCTCTGCGGCGCCGGTCACTCGTTCATGCGCGGCACTCTGATTGCCGAGTAATAGATGATGACCAAGCAGATCGCCGACGCAAACAAGATCCGGAGCGTAAGCGACGGCAGCGCATGGGGGTGGGGCCCCATGCGGATTAAATGATGATGAGACCGAAGTCTTTTGTCCTGGCCGCCGGCGCTGCCTGTGCGGTGCTCGCCGGCGCCGTGTCGCTGGCGCAGACGCGCACCGCCCTCGGAACTCCGCTTGCCGGACTGACGCCGGTCGAGTTCGAGGAGTTTCGCCTCGGCCTGGACGACTTCCTCGAAGTAGAGGCCTCGGAGGAGGGCCTGGGACCGGCGTTCAACGGCACGAGCTGCGCGGTGTGTCACAACATTCCCACGATCGGCGGCGCGGGGACGATGGCTGAGTTGCGGGCTGGCCGGCGAAACGCGAACGGCGAGTTCGAGACGCTCGACGCATCGGGCGACACGCTGTTTCACATGTTTTCCGTGCCGGGCCATGGCTGCCAGCCGGTGTTGCCGCCGGACACGAATGTGTTCGCCCGGCGCGTGCCGATTCCGTTGTTCGGGGCCGGGCTCGTCGAGGCGATCGCCGACGACACGCTGCTGCGCCTCGAAGACCCGAACGATCGCAACGGCGACGGCGTCAGCGGCCGAGCCGCGATTGTGGTGGACGTCGAATCCGGCGAGCGCCGTGTCGGGCGGTTCGGCTGGAAGGCGCAACACGCGACGCTCATTACGTTCGGCGCCGACGCCTATCGCAACGAGATGGGAATCACCAACGATCTCTTCCCGCACGAGAGCGCGTTTGGCATCCCTCCGGATCGCATGAAATTGTGCGACCCGTTTTCGGATCCCGAAGACATCCGCGATCCCCTCTCGCGCCGGCGCGGCATCGACAACTTCGCGTCGTTCATGCGCTTTCTGGCGCCCGCCGAGCGCGGCTTCGTTACCGAACAGGTAACCGCCGGCGAGCGCGTTTTCGCGGCCATCGGGTGCGCAAGCTGCCACGTTCCGAGCCTCGAAACGGGGTCCAGCGCAAACCCGTTGTTTCACCGGAAGACCGTGGCGCTTTTCTCGGATCTTCTGCTTCACGACGTCGGGACCGGCGACGGGATCAAACAGGGTGCGGCAGAAGCGAACGAGGTGCGGACACCGGCGTTGTGGGGCTTGCGGCTCCGGCGGCCGCTGCTGCACGACGGAACGGCCACGCTCGAAGAAGCGATCCTGCGGCACGCGCGCGAGGCCGAGCTGGCGCGTCGCGGCTTCGAGGGTCTCGGCGACGCCGACAAAGCCGCGTTGCTCGCCTTCCTCGGCTCGCTCTAGACGAAAAATTCAACAGGAGGTCAGAAGGTTAGGAGTCACTTTTTCTAGTCCGTATGTCCGGCTTTAGCCGGACTCTCTCCTCTAACAGGAGATTACTGTCCGGCGATGCGGGACGTTGCCGCCCGCAGAACATCGGCGCCGCCCGGCTGCCAAGCAACCGGTGTAATCTCCTAACTCTGATCTCCTGTTAAGGTTCTTAGTTCCGCCCGGCGGCTTTGAACCGTTCCAGCAGATCGATGCGTCGCGGCTTCGCGGCTCGCTCTAACCAAGAATTCACAGAGGCGAGGAGGTTATGAGGCACTTTTTCTAAGAGTGTCCGGCTTTAGCCGGACTTTCTCTAACAGGACCCGCGCTCGACGTTGAAACCGCCGCTCATTAATTCAATCGGGGTCCCTTCCTTGCGTGGGCTACTTCGCGGCCCTGACGTCGATGTTTTGATCGGGCCGAGACAGGAGAACCTTCTAACCTCCTGAACTTCTGACCTCCTGTTTTTGGGTCCATCACGCTGAAGACCAGTAACGGACCCGGCGACGGACAGTTAGTCCACGGAAACTCCCGTCCCGAGCCGAACCGTCCTATCATTCTCGCGAATGAAGATTGCAGACGTCCGGGCCACAACGGTATCGGTGCCGCTCGAGGCGCCGCTGCGTCATGCGAACGGTTGCCACTGGGGCCGGTTCGTGCGCACCATCGTCGAAGTGGAGACCGACACCGGGTTGATCGGTCTCGGCGAGATGGGCGGCGGGGGAGAGTCGGCCGTCGCGGCCGTCGCCGGCATGCGGGCGTATCTCGTCGGCCGCGATCCGGCGCGGCTCGAGGAGATGCGCTTCCTTCTCGCCAATCCGACGGCCTCGCTCTATAACAACCGTACGCAGATCGTCGCGGCCATCGAGTTTGCCTGCCTCGATCTGCTCGGACAGGCGTGGGGCGTTCCTGTATCGGACATTTTGGGCGGGCGCGTTCGCGAGCGCGTGACTTTTGCGTCGTATCTCTTCTATCGATACGCCGCCGCGGGAGGGACGGGAACGGTCCGCACGCCGGATCAGGTGGTCGAGTTGGCCCGCGGCCTCAAGGCGGCGCACGGCTTCACCACGCACAAGATGAAAGGCGGCGTCTTTCATCCGGACTACGAGCTCGACTGTTACCGCGCGCTCGCCGCCGCGTTTCCTGGGGATAGATTTCGATTCGATCCCAACGCTGTTTGGACGGTCGAGCAGGCGGTGCGCTTCGGCCGCGCAATCGAAGATCTCGACAACGACTACCTCGAAGATCCGGTGTTCGGTCTCACCGGCATGCGGCACGCGCGCGAGAAGCTGCGCCTGCCGCTCGCAACGAACACGGTGGTCGTCAACTTCGAGCAACTGGCTGCGAACGTGCTCCAGCGCGCCGTCGACGTGATTCTGTTGGATACGACCTTCTGGGGCGGAATCCGTCAGTGCGTCAAGGCAGCGTCTGTGTGCGAAACGTTTCAGCTGGGGATTGCGGTGCATTCGTCAGGTGAACTCGGCATCCAGCTCGCGACGATGTTGCACCTGGGCGCCGTCGTGCCGAACCTGTCGTTCGCCGCCGATGCGCACTATCACCACATCGAGGACGATGTGATTGAGGGAGGTAAGTTCTCCTACGAGGGCGGATCGATTGCGGTGCCCCGGACTCCTGGTCTCGGCGTGCGTCTCGATAGAAAGAAGCTCGCGACGTATGCCGAGGCGTATCGTGAGCTTGGCTCCTATGCCTATGACCAGGATCCCGGAAGGCCTGGATGGACGCCGCTCGTCCCGAACGACCGATGGGCCGATCCGCGCAACGAGGACGAGCCGTTCGTGCAGCGGGCCGCGAAAAAAACTTAACCACAGAGGACGCAGAGAATCACAGAGAAGATTTCGTTTTCTCTGTGAACTCTGTGTTCTCTGTGGTGAAACGATCTACGGACGCGCCAACGTGTCTCAGCTCGGGGCTACCGCTTCTGTCCTCCCCAGAAGATGTAAGAACCGCGGGTCGTCGAGGTGACGATGTCCGCGTTTCCGTCTTTGTTGATGTCGGCCGCAACGATATGCGAGCCCACTCCGGAGCGGTTGTGAATCAGCTCGGGCACGAATTCCGCTCCGCCGGGCGCCTTCGGATTGCGAACCAGCTTGTACCAATAGAGCACCGCCGGTCCGTGCGGATCCGGATCGCTGTAGCTGTTCAAGTGTGAGAAGTGGCGCTTGCCCACGACGAAGTCCTGCAGGCCATCACCGTCGATATCCGCTGCGGCTGAACCGTGAGGCTCAGTGAAAATCACGTCGCCGGCGTTTTTCGTTTGGAAGTTGTCCATGATCATGTGGCGGACGAACGAGATCTTTCCAGCGGCGCTTTTCTGCTGCTCGAACCAGGCAAGGCCGAACCCGTGCGCTTCCAGACTCGTGACGATGTCGTTGAGGCCGTCGCCGTTGACGTCGTAGACCGCCATTTCTGCGCCGCCCGCAGCGCCCTGCGACTTTCCCCAGCGGCCGAGCGCAACGGGGTGATACGTCCACAGCGCCTTGCTGTCTGCGGCCGGCTGCTCGAACCAGCCCCAGGCTGCGACGATGTCGAGGCGTCGGTCGCCGTTGACGTCTCCGGCGCCGATTCCGTGTGAGTTGTTTGCCCCCCAGGGGCCAGGCTCGGTCAGCGGCGTGATTGTCCACGGCCGCGTCGGCGCTGCGGGATCGGGCCGCGCCGAAACGATCGTCCCTCCCGGAACAGCCATCACGATTTCAGGGCGGCCGTCGCCATCGATGTCACGGAAAATCGTTTCTTCCATCCACACGTCGGGCGTCACGGCATGGCGATCCCATCTGCGCGATTCGCCTCGGGGGTTGACGAACAACACCCCAGGGCCCATGCCGTTGTTTCCCGTCGCGCACCACTGATCGGGCCATCCGTCGCCAGTGAAGTCGTACGCGAAGCTCACCATGCATCCGCGCGCGTACTGGGTTGCCGCGTCGTAGCTCTCGGCGAGATAAATTTCCTTCGCCTGCGTGTAATTCGGTCCCAGGTAGTAGTAAGGCCCGGTCAGCACATCCGTGATTCCGTCGCGGTTCACATCGGCAACAGCCGCAGACCATGAGTAGTAGAACTCGTCGAGACGTTGCATGCGGAAGCGTGTTGATGTTGCCTCTGCGGGAATCACCCTGTTGTTCAGGTCCTTGAGGGAAAGACTCTTGAACCGCACTTCTCCTGTGCCACCCGCGAACAGGGCGATGGGGCCGTAGCGTCCGGCGTCTTCCGCCGCGGCGCCGTCGGCTGAGGCAAATGCGCCGTCATTGAGGATGGTGCGGGTCGCCCGTGCATCGACGATCACTTCGACTTCGTTCCAATCGCCGGGGCGCTCGGCGCCCGCCGGCCTGGAAGGGCGTGATATCCGGCAGCAGGTCCACGCCCGCTGGTGCACGCGGATAGCCCTTGCCGATGGTTGGGGCCGGAACGATCGGACCTGTGGCAACGGGCGCCGGGTACATGAATGTCGTCTCGTCGGTTCGCCGCGACGGCACGGGCCCGAGCGCCGCCCGCGTGAGCTCGCGGCCGCTGGAGTCGATCACAACCCGATACGCCTTGATGTCGCCCTGCGTGAGTGACATGAAGATGCCCTTCATGCCACCGTCGGCGGTTTTCTCCGCCCGAAACAACACACCGGCATTGCACTGCCGGGCGCAGCGGAAAGTGGCTGAAAACGCCACATCCTCGAATGAGCGATCGAAGATCAGCCATCCACCGCCCGATTTCGGCGTGCCGATGATTTCTCCCTCTTCGGCGCGCCAGTCAGCACCCCCGAGCGCTCGCCAGTCGGACAGACTCGAACCGGTGAAGCTGTAGTCGGGGACGAACGTGCGCGGAGCGGCGCCGATGACGGCGGCAAGGAAACTGACGGCGGCCATAACAGCGGCCGGCAACGAAGTTCGCCACGGTGACATGAGCGCGTCCTTTTTCTAAATGCGTTCTAAATGCGTCCGGCAGCCCAGAGGATCGAGTTCCGGACGAGCATCCGGTAGGCCGGATTGCGATGCGTTTCGCGAGAGGTTCCAGGTTGAATGCACACCACTCGGGCAGTTGGATGCACGCCCACCCACGCAACGGTCGAGTCGCTGCTGCCATTGGCCGTCTGCAGCAGCGGCGTGATTTTCGGAGACTGCCACATGTTCTTGAAGACCTCTTCGTTCGTAAGGCTGAACGGTCCGACGTTGCGCAGGATGGGGTGTTTGCCAGCGGGGCGGAGATCGAGTTTGGCCGCCGTGGAAATGGTGGACGGCTTGCGCGTCTTCTGTTCGTTGAGTACGAGAAGACCGCCGGTGACTTCTTCATACCACCACGGCCAATCCTGGTTGTCGCCAAGCGAATGATGCAGCAGCACGAACCCGCGCCCCGCGTCGACCGCTTGACGCGCGATGGTGCGCGTGTTCTCCGGCCAGTCCATCTGATCGTTCAGCACGAGCACGTCATATCCGGGATGAGGCCGCCCGCCGCTTGGCTCCCATGGATAGTCCGGCGGTTCATCCCTTTCTGTCCCCCCGCCAAGCGCGCCTCTGCCTGCCGCCGGCGGAGCGCCGCTCCGCTGTGGTGGTGGTTGCGGAGGAAGCAGCGCCGCGAAATTCGCTGGTTGATCGATCGGCCAGATCTCCATCCCGAAGAATATCGGGTCCAGGAACATCTGCTGCAGAGTAGGTGGATAGGGTTTGCCGCCGGTCGTCAGTTGAACCCACACTTGTGTTTTCAGCGGGGGCTGCGCAGCGGCATCTCTGTGCGCGAGCAAGGCTGTGGCCCCTGCCGCGCCGGCCGCGAGAAAGTCTCGCCGGGACGGCATCATGACAACCTCCCTCCTGCCCACAACACCATTCTGTGGACGACCTCGCGGTAATTGGGGTCCTGGCACACGTGCCGTGTGTGCCCGGGCTGGAGACACGCAACGCGCGCTTTCTGATGGGGGCCGGTCCAGCCGACCGCCGGGTTGTTGAACGACGGATCGTCGGATTCGAAGAGCACAGTCGCGCGCGGCGAGATCCACATGTTCGGGAATGTCTCGTCCCACGGCAGCTTGAACGGTTCGAGCCCGCGCACGATGGGATGAGTCCCCACCGGGGTGATCGTCTGCCGCACGAACTGCTTGAGCCTGGCTTGCGTCTTCATGCCGGGGGCGTTGGCGTTGTAGAGATAACAACCGATGACTTCCTCGCTCCACCACGCCCACGCGTCGTTGTTCGTGCCAACCGCGTGATGCAGCACGATCAGTCCTTTGCCGGCATCCAGGTGTTTGACCATGTTCGCGCGGTCGCGCTCGGGCCACTGTCCGGTAATCCAGTCGTTGGTGACGATGACGTCGGGCGCGTCGGCCCGGCCGACGGAATCGAACGCGTTCGGGTGTGGGAGCACGACAGGATCGACGTCGCTGAACAACGCGTCTTCGAACATCGCGTACATCTGAAGCGGGGATGTATGCCCGCCAGGGGTGAACTGCACACGCAGCCTCTGGTCGCGCCGCGACTGCGCAGCCGGCGCGGCCGCGGCCGCGGCGAGTGACGCGGGAACAGCCACACTGCCGATTGTTCTTGCCAGAAAAGTGCGTCGTGTATGGGCCATCATGCGTTTTTGCTCCAGTGAATCATCGGTAGACCCGGCACCGGCGCGGTAAAAAACGGAATCCGGGTGCCCTTGAGAGAGCCGATGTAGGCCGTCCGTAAGTCGGGTCCGCCGAACGTGACGCTGGCCATCCACGGCGCAACCCCGCGGCCGGTGGCGAAGAGCGTACTTTCCGTCACGGCATTCTTACGAAACGCGCATTCGAGCGCGTCCACGCGGTCAGGTGCGCCTTCGTCGAGCAGCACGCGCAAGTCCCCCTCGGGCGTCAACACGAACAGCTTGTCGGAATACACCATCGTCCCCCACAGGTTGCCGTAGCTGTCGAAGGCGATGCCATCGGGCCACGCCCCGCGCCCGAGGCTCGACGGACCGAAGATCTCACGCTCGCACACGTCTCCGCGCTCGTCGATGCGCAAGCGCGTGATGCGGCCGCCGGTGGTTTCGACGACATACAACCACTCTTCGCGCGCGTCGAAGCGAATCTCGTTGGTGAAATGAAATCCGTCGGCGACGATGCGGAACGCACCCTCCTCATAACGCGCGATGAATCCGTCGTCGAGATCGGTGCGCAGCGCGTGCATCCAGTTCTGCACGCGGGTCGAGACGGTGATCCAGATGCGGTCGCGAGAGTCGCGCAGAACGAAATTCACTTTACCGATGGGAGCGCCGTCGATGGTGTCGGCGAGCACGCGCGTCGTGCCGTCCCGCTGCATTGCCTCGAGGCGATCGGTTCCGAAATTCGAGACGAGAAAGTTGCCCTCCCGATCGAACGCGAGGCCGTTCGGCAGCGTGCCGCGGAGGTAGCGATGGGCCTCGGACGCCGCCTCCTCGAACTGTCCGGAGATCTGCTGGGTGATGATGCGCTGGCTGCCGTCGGGTCCGAGGCGCACGACACCGCCGCGCGCGTCGGCTACCCACAACACGCCATCAGGCTCGGCCAGGATGCATTCCGGGCGCTGGAGCGCTTCGCCGATGTAACACAGGCGTTCCGGATCGATCCCGAAGTCGAGAATCGGATTGGAGCACCGGTTTTGGGTCATGGCACCGTCTCTTGTCCGGCTTCGCTGCTCGATTATCGATAATCGCGTCGCCGGACACTATACATCACTAGCTGGTAGCCAGTAGGCAGTAGCTCGTAGCTGGATGGTAGCCGGTAGCTGGCTAGCCAGTAGCCAAGTGCCTCGTAGTTGCGTGCCATACTGCACGTCGCATCCGATGCGGCACGCGAAAAGTGGGCGCAGAGACGCAGCTCACGACGTCACGCACGATGTGCGGAGGTGCTATGGCGCAGCAAACGAAGAGCACGGACAACAGCGGGCCGTCGAGCGGCGAACAGCCGAAGGTGCAGCAGGCTGGTGAAGTCATCGGCGAGATGATGGAAGCCGGCGCGACTATGGTGGGACGCGGAGTGGCGGCAGGCGTCGAGAGCCTGAGCCAGCTCGCAAACCGCGCGGCCCAGCTTACGGCGGCCGTCGCGCCGCAATCGGTGGTTCGCGGAACCCAGCAGGCAGCGAAAAACACACTCGATGCCGCGAAGACCGTCGCGCGTTCCGCGACCGGAACAATCACCAGCGCTGCCGCGCGGATCCGTAAGCCTGCGGGAGCGCGCACCGCGTCGAGTACGCGCAAAGCTGCGCCCAAGACGGCGCGTAGCAGCAAGCCGTCGAGCAAGCGTAATAAGCCCGTTACGAAAAAGACATCCGCGGCACGGAAGGCCTCCGGTTCGCGCCGTGCGTCCAGCCCGCGCGCGAAGAAGAAAGCCGCGACGTCCCGCAAGCGCAGCAGGAAACGTACGACTCGTTAAGCGCACGACACGCGATTTCTCTCGCCACGTTCTGCGCGCGATGCCGATTCAATTTTTTGGTCGGCATCGCGACTCAGAATGCTTGACACGGTGATTTCACACCTGTCTTTGGTCTCGCTACATTCGACTCAATTTCGCGCGCAGCGTTCTGGGCATCGACTTCAAGCTGAACGGCAATGCGTAAGTCAACGTTCACACGCGAACGAATGGAGGCGGCGAGATCCGCGGACAGATCGCGGTCGTTGCCCCCTTTACTGTCCCCTAGGCTGATCCTGATATGGGGTTCCGGGTTCCGGTTTCGGGTTCCGGGTTCCAGGTTCTGGTTCAGGGTTCGGGGTTCCCGAACGTGGAACCTGGAACCAGGAACCGGAACCTGGAACCTGGAACCATAATGTTCTCCAAATGTCCGACCGCCTTTCCCGGCAGATTGCGTTTCTCGCCGAAGCCGACAAGCTGAAATCGGTTACCCGCCGGACGCCCCTCGTCGATTCGTCACGCCTGGAAAATTCAGCCGAGCACTCGTGGCACCTGGTGCTTGTCGTGATGGTGCTCGGCGAGTACGGCCCTGCCGGCATCGACTGGATGCGTGTGATGGAAATGGTCGCCGTGCATGATCTCGTCGAGATCGACGCCGGCGATGTCTCCGCCTACGACGTGGATGCATTGGCGGCGAAAGCGCTTCGGGAGCAGGCCGCGGCCGATCGCGTGTTCGGGCTACTGCCGTCAGATCAGAGAGAACGATTCCGCGCTTTGTGGGATGAGTTCGAAGCGAGCACGACTGCCGAATCGCGCTTCGCAAATGCGGTCGATCGTCTGCAGCCGTTGCTCCAGAACGAACATTCTGGCGGCGGGAGCTGGCGCAGTCAGGTGCTCAGACGAGAGCAGATTCTGCGCCGCATGGCTCCTATCGAAGCCGCCATGCCGGACGTCTGGCCGCACGTCGTCCGGGTCGTGGAGACGTTCTGCGCCGCGGGGGTGGTGGTCCGGGACTAGTTCGCCGACGTCAGCCGATCGACGATGGACGATCGATGGCCGATCGACGTCGTTACCGTCGAGAGTCGGCGCGGGGCGACTCGCCCATATCAGTCGAGCTGGCAGCCAGCATGGCAAATACGAAAATCACCAGGGAAGCGACGACCACGCCGAGACCGATGTACATCCACCACATTGGTCACCTCGACTTTTTATACGCGCCGACCGATTGTTGAACGATTTACGGCGGATCCTACACCAGAACATCGCTCGGAAAACCAGATTAATTCGCAGTTGCCTGTTTACTCCATAATGTCACCGCATGATCGCGCGATACGGCTTGATCGGGGCGCCGCTGCTGGCGGTGCTGATTCTGTTCCTGCCAACGGATCTGGCCCCGCCGGCGCAGCGGGTCGCGGCGATCATGGCGATGATGATCGTGTTGTGGCTGACCGAAGCGCTGCCGCTTGCCGTCACGGCGCTGCTCGGTCCCACGTTATGCGTCATTGCCGGTGTCGCCAGCGCACAGGTCGCATATGCGCCGTTTGCCGATCCGGTCATTTTCGTTTTCATCGGCAGCTTCATCCTTGCCGAAGGGATGGTCGCCCACAAACTCGATCGGCGGCTGGCATTTACGGCGCTCGCCTCGCCATGGGTCGGCTCGAGCGGCCTTCGCCTCGTCGTCGCTTACGCGTGTGTCACCTGTTTTCTGTCGATGTGGATGAGCAACACGGCGACCACCGCGATGATGTTTCCGCTCGGTCTCGCCGTTCTGTCCGAAATCGGCCGCGATCGCAAAGGCGATCGGGCTTTCACGAGCTATGCCATGGCGATGATGCTGTCGACGTCGTTCTCAGCGACGATCGGCGGCATGGCCACTCCGGTGGGGACGCCGCCAAATTTGATCGGTGTGGGTCTGCTGCGGACGGCAGCGGAAATCGATGTCTCGTTTGCCGGCTGGATGATCGTTGGCGTGCCCATCGTCATCGTGACGATGGCGGCGCTGGTGTTGTGGTTTCTCATACCTCGGTCCCGCGGGATCGTCCTTAGCGCGGATGCCGTCCGCACCGTCGCCGAAGAGCTCCGGAAGCTCGGTGGAATTTCGATCGGCGAGCGCAACGTGATGATCGCGTTTTCGGTGACGGTCGCCTTGTGGGTATTACCGGGCGTACTGAGTCTCGCGCTTGGCCAGATGCACCCTGCGACGAGACGGTTTTCTGTCTTGATGCCGGAGTCGGTTGCGGCCGTCGCCGGCGCGTTGTTGCTCATGGTGCTGCCGATCAGCTGGCGCGAATGGCGCTTCACGCTTTCGTGGTCGGAGGCGTCCCGGATCGACTGGGGCATCGTGCTGCTGTTTGGCGGCGGACTCGCGATGGGGCGACTGTTCGAATCCACCGGCTTGTCAGCTGCGCTGGGCCACGGGATTGCCGCTCGCTTTCCCGACGCGGCTGTCGTCGGACTGACGATGGTGTTCACCGCGATCGCGGTGGTGATGTCTGAAACTGCGTCGAACACGGCGGCGGCAAACATCATCGTGCCGACGGCCATTGCCGTGTCGAAAGCCGCCGGCCTATCGCCGCTCGAGCCCGCCCTGGGCGCCACCCTCGGTGCCAGCCTCGGCTTCATGATGCCGATCTCCACGCCACCCAACGCCATCGTCTACAGCAGCGGATACATCCCGTTGAGCGCTATGGTTCGCCACGGATTCATTCTCGACGTTGTCGGCTACTTCGTGATCGTGGCAGGTGTACTCGCGCTCGGAAGATATCTCTGACGCCGAACCCCACGAACCTAACTCTCACAAGGCTGGAGAGTTAGGCTCGCTGCTTGCATTAGGAACCGTGCCCATGGTTCCTAACCCGCGGTTAGACGACGTGTTGAAGCGAATTGACGAGATAGTGACTCGCGTCAAGACATGGTCTTTGGCGCACCAGCGGGCGCTTCTCGCCGGCGCTGGGGTAATCGCCCTATCGATGGTGGCTCTCATCATCGCTATTTTTGCGGGTCTGCCCGGTCGTGAAGAGCTGCGGACGCTTGGGGAAATGCCTCAGGCGACGACACTGTACGACGTTCGAAACCGGCCGGTTTTCACGATTTTCAAGGAATATCGCATCGACATGCCCCTGTCGGGCATCTCACCCCACCTCCGCCGCGCCATCGTCGCGTTCGAAGACCAGCGGTTCGAGGACCACAGGGGAATCGATTACGTGCGCATTCTGGGAGCAGCCTGGGCCGACCTGCGGGCAGGACGCAAGGCGCAGGGGGGAGCACGATCACGCAGCAGCTCGCCAGGCAAACTTTTCTCACCCGTGAAAAAAGGTTATGGCGAAAGCTGCGGGAGATCGCGCTCGCCATGCGCATCGAGGGGATGTATACGAAGGACGAGATCCTCGAGCTGTACCTGAACAAGGTCTATTTCGGTGACGGGCTTTACGGCGCAGAGGCCGCAGCGCGCGGGTATTTCGGAAAATCTGCCTCCGACCTCGAGCTGTCGGAAGCCGCGTTGCTCGCGGGCCTTGTGAACGCCCCCTCGGTGAACGCGCCAACCGTCAACATGTCGCGCGCGCTCGCGCGTCGCACGCTTGTACTGAGAACGATGCACGAGCAGGGCATCATTACGGCTGATGCGTTTGAGCGAGCGTCGAAGGAAAAAATGGCGCTTCGCGATGTGCTGCGACGCGAGGAGCCGCACGGACAATATTTCAAGGAAGAAGTGCGGCAGCAGCTCGTCAAGCAGTTCGGATGGGAACGCCTGTCAGAGGGCGGGCTGAAGGTCTACACGACGATCGATCTCGACATGCAGCGCGCGGCCGAGGCGGTCGTGGCGCAATCCGTTGAGCAGATCGAACAGCGCCGCGCGAAGCGGCTGTTCTTGAAACGTGGAGCCGCGAACTCCCGAAACGGGAACGCCGGAACCGTGACCCCGGAACCCGATCGCCTCGAGGCTGCTCTGGTGTCGCTCGATCCCACCACCGGCGAGGTCCGCGCGATGGTTGGCGGCCGCGACTTCAAGTCGAGCCGGTTCAATCGCGCCACGCAGGCGCTACGTCAGCCTGGTTCGGCGTTCAAGCCGTTCGTGTATGCCGCGGCGCTCGAGGCAGGGTACTCGACGGCCTCGCTCGTGACGCGGCTCGACGAGCCTATTCAGACCTTCGAGGGTGCATGGATTCCCGAAGACGAACATTCGACAGCGCCGGCGATGACGGTACGCGCGGCGCTCCGCACGTCCAGCAATCGCGCCGCCGTTCGAATGCTCGAGCAGGTTGGAATCGAAAAGACGGTGGATCAGGCGCGCAAAATGGGACTCGGAAATGTGCCGAGCGTGCCATCGATCGCGCTGGGCTCCGGCGAGGTCACGCTGATGGCGATGACGTCGGCATATGCCGCCTTTGCCGACGAGGGACAGCTGCGGTCCGCCACGTTCATCCGCAGGGTCGAAGACGCTGACGGCGCCGTGCTCTATCAGGCGCGGCCCTCGGCGAAGGAAGTGGTTTCGCCGAAGACCGCTTTTCTCATGACGAGCATGTTGTCGGATGTCATCAACTACGGCACGGCAAACAGGGCGCGCCAGGAAGGATTCACGCTTCCGGCGGCGGGGAAGACGGGCACGACGAATGATTACGTAGACGCATGGTTTGTCGGGTTCACGCCGCATCTGGTCACCGGCGTGTGGGTGGGTTTTGATAAGCCTCGCACCATCATCGCCAATGGCTTCGCGGGTGAGCTGGCGGTGCCCATGTGGGCGCGCTACATGAAGCAGGCGACCGCCCAGGACAAAGCGGAGGCGTTCAAGGCGCCTCAGGGTCTCACAGCCGTCAGCGTCTGCCGTGAGACGGGGAAGCTTCCGGGGGCGCTCTGCGAGCGCGTGATCACCGACTACTTCGTGCGTGGCACTGCGCCGACGGAAGTGTGTCTCGAGCACGGCTTCTATCAGATCGCTGCGTCGGGACAACTGGCTGCGACTTCTACGGCGGGAATCGCAGGGAGCGGCGACCAGCCGCGTGAAGCGGTGCAGACACTCGAAATCGCGAATCCGGCGCTCTCGGAATCAGCTGCGCGCACCGACGCGGCGGCGGGCACCACGGAAGAACCAAAGAAGAAGCGGGGCTTCTGGGGCCGTATCTTCGGGCGCAGCGGCGACGACAAAGGGAAAAACGACGACAAGAAAGAGGCGAAAAAAGGGAACGATTAGAATATCGCGTGGCCTCTAGCCCGTATCCAAGGGTGGCGTCGCTCAAAACACCCGCCGCGTTTCGCGATCATCTCTCCAGCTCGAACATCCCGATTCATTTCGACGACACGGTCGATCCATCCGGACCGCTCTCGCAGCCCATCGAAGTCGATGGCGTTCGCGTGGGCAACAGGTTCTGCATTCTTCCGATGGAAGGGTGGGATGGCACGCGCTCGGGTGAGCCGAGCGACCTCACGCGACGCCGATGGAAAAACTTCGGCATCAGCGGAGCGAAATTGATGTGGGGAGGCGAGGCGGTGGCCATCCGGCACGACGGCCGGGCCAATCCCCACCAATTGATGCTCACGCCCGGAACTCAACGGTCGATCGCCTCGCTGCGGGAGGACCTGCTCGGCGCGCATCGCGAGCGCTTCGGGCCGAACGCCGACAGCGACCTGTATCTCGGGCTGCAGATCACCCACTCGGGCCGGTTTGCGCGTCCTGACGTCTGGAACGTTCCGGCGCCGCTGGCCGCCTGCCACCATCCGATTCTCGACAAACGTTTTCCCGATGGCGTCCGGGTGCTGACCGACGCCGATCTCGATCGCCTGATCGACGACTACATCGCGGCGGCGAAGCTCGCCAGCGACTGCGGGTATCAGTTCGTCGATGCCAAGGCGTGTCATGGATATCTCGGCCACGAGTTGCTGGGTGCGACGACGCGCGACGGAAAATATGGCGGGCCGCTGGAGAACCGGCTGCGCTTCATCACCCAGATGATCCAGGGAATCCGTGCCGCCGTGCCCGGCCTGGCTGTCGTCGTCCGGGTGTCGATCTTCGATGTTGCGCCGCACCGCAAGAACGCGCAGAGCGTCGGCGTGCCGGAGGAGACGACGGGGAAGGAGCCGGGGTTCGGAGTGCTCAGAGGGGAAGAGATGGATCGGGCGCTCGACGACGGCCGCGTGCTGTTGAAACATCTCGAGGCGCTCGGCGTGAAATGGATCTGCACGACTGCCGGTAGTCCGTATTACAACCCGCACATACAACGTCCGGCGTTCTTTCCTCCCCTCGATGGCTACGAGCCGCCCGAAGATCCGCTGCGCGGCGTCGCCCGTCAGATAGATGCGACGGCCAGGCTGAAGGCCGAGTTTCCGAATCTGGTGTTCGTGGGGTCTGCGTACAGCTATCTGCAGGAGTGGCTGCCGCATGTCGCGCAATACAACATCCGCACCGGTCTCGCTGACTTCGCGGGCCTCGGCCGCGTCGTGCTGTCGTATCCCGACCTGCCGGCCGACGTTTTGAGCGGACGGCGGCTTCGCCGGGCGGCCATCTGCCGCACGTTCAGCGACTGCACCACCGGACCACGCATGGGCATGGTGTCGGGATGTTATCCACTCGATCCCTTTTATGAAGGCAGGCCCGAAGCCGCGCGCATCCGTACCGTGCGCGTCGAGTCCAAAACCGCCGGTTAAAAGTGTTGACACTTTCCAGCCACTCGGCGTAGCGTAAGTTCCATCGTCAACTGAACGCGCGTCACCACTCAGGCAGCGCCGTGATTCCATGCATTTTCGAAAAACCTCGCGGATTTTCGAAAATATCTGGACATCCAAGAAAGAGGTGCCCCATGAAAGTGCTGGCATGTGCCGCCATCTGCTTCGTGTTTGCCGCAAACGTACACGCGCAAAGCGATCGCGGGACGATTACAGGAACTGTTGTCGATCCGGATGGAAGCGTCGTGCCTGGCGCCAGCGTCGTTGCTGAAAATCCTGAAAACGGCGCGCGCTACGAGACGGTGACCACGCAGACGGGGAACTACACACTCGCACAGGTGCCCGTCGGCACCTATAACCTGCACGTCGAGCTCGCCGGCTTTGGCCGCTTCCGCCAGGAGGGCATCCGGCTCTTCGTCGGCCAGACGGCCCGGATCGACGCGAAGTTGCAGCTCGGCAACCTCGCGGAAGAGGTGAACGTTGTCGCCGATGCGTCGCTGCTCGACACCCAAAGCGCGGAAATCGCCTCGAGCGTGACCAGCGAAAATCTCAACTCGCTGCCGCTCAACTTCGGCGCGCGCGGCAATCAGGCGGCGGCCGCGATTCGGAATCCCTACTCGTTCGTCACACTCGTGCCGGGCGGCAACATTTCCAGCTATAGCTCGCTGAAAGTCGGTGGCGCGCCGCTCAACACGTTTCAGATCCGCGTAGAGGGGATGGAGTCGAACAACCATCGCCTGATGATTCGGGTGGACCAGGTGCAGCCGTCGGTCGAATCCCTCGAAGAAATGACGGTTCACACGAGCAATTTCGCCGCCGAATACGGACAGGTCGCGGGGGGCATCTTCAACCTCACCGCCAAATCGGGCACCAACACGCTGCGCGGGAGCCTCTTCGAGTATTACGTCAACGAAAAGCTCGGCGCCGGCATCCCTTTCACCAACGACGGCAGCGGCAAGCTCGTCAGACCGCCGAACCGCCGCAACAACTTTGGTGGGAGCGTCGGCGCTCCGATCACCGTGCCGGGTGTCTACGACGGGCGGAATCGCACGTTTTTCTTTTACAGCTTCGAGCAGTTCCGCCAGCTTGAAACCCGCAGCGGCCTTCTCGCGACCATGCCGACCGATCGGATGCGGAACGGCGATTTCGGTGAGGCGCTGACGGGACGCGTACTCGCCACCGACCCCTTGGGCCGGCCGATCATGGAGAACGCCATCTACGATCCCCGCACGACCAGAGTGGTGCAGGGCCAGGTCGTCAGCGACCCCTTCCCGAACAACGTGATTCCGCAAGAGCTCCTCGACCCGGTCGCGCTGGAGATTCAGGCGCTTCTTCCCAGAGCAACCAGGCCGGGCATCATCAACAACTGGGATCAGTCGTACCCCGCCGACACGATTAAGTCGATCTCGACACTCAAAGTCGATCACACGTTCGCCGGTATCGGCGGCAAGTTGTCCGGCTACTATTCCCGCTATTGGGGGCCGCATTACAACGGCTCCGACGGACTGCCCATCCCGGTCACCAGGGTGCGCCGCCTCGATACCTCGACGCACACGACGCGCGTGAGCTACGACTGGACCATGACGCCGACGACCCTGTTGAACGCTCGCGTCGGATACCTGCGGCACTACAATCCGGACTTCGGACTGCCCGAAGTGCTCAACTTCGATCCGGTCGGCGAGCTCGGTCTCGTCGGTGCCGTGGAAGGCAAGGGATTTCCCGTCATCGGCGCGATGCAAACCGCAACAGGTGGAGGTCTGTCGCTCGGGTTGGCGCGCGCCGGCACCCTCCCTGCCACGAAAAAGCCGCAGTTCCTGGTCAACATCACTCACGCCAGGAACACACACACCTACAAGGCGGGTTTCGAGTGGCGTGATGACATCTTCTACTCCGGCTCCATCGACGGTATGCACGGCGACTACACCTTCAACGCCCAGCAAACGGCGTTGCCGTCAACGCAGGGACAAAGTCTCAGCGGCGGAACTGTCGGGCTGCCCTACGCGAGCTTTCTGCTGGGCAGGGTGAACAACGCGTTCGTGTCGAACGCGCTCGAGCCGAACTGGCACAAGCCGGCGACCTCGGTGTTCGTCCAGGACACCTGGCGCGTCAAGTCGAGGCTGACGATCGACTATGGCCTACGGTGGGATCGGCAGGCGTTTGGCTACGAAGAGCACGATCGGCGCAGCATGTTCTCGCCGGATACGCCGAATCCTGCGGCCGGCGGTCTTCTCGGCGCGACGATCTACGAAGGGGACGGGGACGGGGCGTGTCACTGCCGGTTCGTCAAGACGTATCCGTACTCATTCGGGCCGCGGATCGGCGCCTCGTTTCAAATCAATTCGCGCACGGTGCTTCGCGGCGGTTGGGGCCTCACGTATGCGCAGACCGGAAACGGCGAGGCGGTTGGCGGCTCGACGCTCGGCGCAGGCGGATGGAACACGATCAACTTCCAGTCGCCGGCGTTCGGTGAACCGGGAGCGCTCCTTCGCAACGGGCTGAGCTACAGCCTCGACGAGCTCTACCGCGTGAACAACAACCCCGGAATACGTCCGTCGCCCGGACAAATCGACGCACCGCCGCAGTGGATCCACCCCGACGCCGGCAAGATGCCCAAGCTCAACCAGTGGAGCATCTCCCTGCAGAGAGAGATCACGCGCGATCTCGTCGTCGATGTGGCATATGTGGGCAATCGAGGTGACGGCTTCACCGCGAACAACCTCATGCACTTGAACGCCCTCAGCAACGAGCGGCTGCGATCGTTCGGCCTCGACGTGAACAATGCCAATGACCGCGCGCTCCTGACCGCGCGGCTCGACTCGACGCTGGCGGCATCGCGCGGGTTCAACAAGCTGCCGTATCCCGGATATTCCGGCGCGAACACCGTGGCGCAGAGCCTGCGGCCGTTCCCGCAGTTCGGCAACATCGCGTCGATTGGCGTCCCGTTGGGTGTCAGTAAATACGATTCGCTCCAGGTGAAAGCCAACAAACGGTACTCGCACGGGTTGAATCTGACCGCGACGTTCACCTGGCAGAACGAGCGCACCAACATGCTGTCGGATAATGCCTATTTCAATCGTCCGGTCGACCAGCTTTTCGTCTCGGAACTGTCCGAACCGCTCATCACCGTTGTGGCATTCAGCTATGAGGTTCCCGCTTTCAGCAGCAATGGTTTCGTGAATGCAGTGTTCAGCGGATGGACGGTCGGCGGCATGGTCCGATACGCGAGCGGTCTGCCGATTCCGGTGCCGGCGTCCCAGAATCAGATTAATGCTCTCTTGTTCGAGAACACGCGGATGAATCGCGTTGAGGGAGAATCGCTGTATCTAGCGGACCTGGATGGCGACGACTACGACCCCAATCGCGACTTCGTCCTGAACCCCGCGGCCTGGGCGAATCCTGCGGCGGGGCAATTGGGCGCGGCGCTTCCGTATTACGATGACTTCCGCTATCAGCGCCGTCCCGACGAGCAGTTGAGCTTCGGCCGCAGCTTTGCGATCAAGGGCCGTACCGAGGCTCGAGATGCGGGCGGAATTTTTCAACGCGTTCAACCGGACGCAGCTGAATAATCCTGATGCGGTGAACCCGCTGCAGACGCAGACGCGAAACGCGCAGGGAGTTCCAACCGCGGGCTACGGCCGTATCAACACGGGCACGGTGTACGGTCCGCCGCGAAGCGGACAGCTGGTCACACGGTTCAGCTGGTAGGTGAATTGAATTGGGGATTGTGAGGATTAGCACGATGTTGCGCCGAGCGCGGTGATGTGAACTAAGCAGCAAGTTGCCGAGTCAACGCCGAGCGGCCGCGGCCGCGAGGTACAGGTCGTGAGGGATCGCCAGGAGACGCCGCACTGAACAGATCGGAGCACGATGTTGCGCCGAGCGCGATGAGCGCGAGGTGGTTGCTCGGCGCGCGGGAGCGCGCCGAGGTCATTAAGAAAAGAGGACATCTATGAAACGCAGAGACTTCCTGAACGTGGCGGCGCTGACGGCCGGTGGCACGATGATGGGAATGGGTTCTCCGGAACTCCTTCGAGCGCAGAACGGCGCAGGCAAGCCGCCAGCAGGTGCGCAGGGCGCGACTCCGCCCACGCCAAAACACAGCTATAAAACGCGGCCGGCGAAGGTGGAAATTCTCTTCACGGCACCCGGGCTGTCCGGCAATGGCATGCAGGTCACCGACGAAGGCATCTGGACGATCGACATCGCAGGCAGCCGCGGAGAAACACCCGGCCGCTGCAAGGTGTACCTGTCGAGCTTTGACGGGAAGCTCATCCGCGAGCTGGCCCCCGAAGGCACCGGTCCGAGCGGCATGGGCCATGACGGCACCAGTATCTGGATCGGATCGACCTACAGCCGCGAAATCATCCGCGCCGACGCGAAGACCGGCGAGACGATGGAGAAGCACTTCACCCCTGGCGCCGGCGTCATCTACAGGCGCACGACGGATATCCCCGCGCGTCCGGACACCTACGGACAGAAGGTCCGTGCCGAGGCGGCGGCGGCTCGCGGCGAAGCGCCGCCCGCGCGGCGAGGTGGCGGCGGTGGCCGCGGCGTCGAGGCCGGCCAGAATACGGGGCAGGGAACGAGTGACGGTCTCGGTGTCGGCCGCGGTGGCGCAATCGCCGGCAATCCCGGACCTCCGGCACCTGGTACGGGTGCTCACGGGATCCAGGCACAGGGTGGAAAGTTGTGGATCGCAGTACCTCCGGGTCGGATGATCTACAAGGTCGATCCTGTTTCGTGGACCGTCGAGCACATGTTTCCGACCGTCGGATTCCGTCCGCACGGTATCGGCATCGAATCGGACAACGCGACGCATCTGTGGGAGTCCGATACCAACATGGGCGCGTTTTTCAAGCGCGACATGGTGACCGGCGAGGTCGTCGACGCAATCGTGCTCCCGGACGGCTCGCCGTTTCCGCATGGCGCCTCGGTGCACAAGGGCTACATCTACTGGGTTGATGACATCGGCGGCGGCAAGGCGCCGGTAGCGCGCACAAAGATATAGAGGCCGGCGTGAATTGGTAGATTGGTAGATCGGGAGATTGGTAGATTCAGAAATCCGTAATCTACCAATCCACCAATCTGCCAATCCCCCAATGCAATTTAGTACTTACCTAGTTCCAACCTCAGCCACTGTACGTCCCTGTCTTTGTGACATCCGAGGCACGCGTTCGGACTGTATTCCTGTCCGAACCGGGCGGTCATCTCCGCGTCCGGTATGTCGTCGATCTCGTGCGTACGTGCGGGGAAGAGCAGCGCGTCCATGATGCGCGGCATGTGACATGACACGCATTGGCTTGCTTCCGTTCCGGCGGCGTGCCGCGTGTGGCGTTCCGGCGACTCGCGAAGCTTGGTGTGGCATTGCACGCACATCTCGTTCGACTCTCGGAACTTCAGAGACGTTGGGTTCGTGGCGGCGTCTGGAGGGTGCGGGTTGTGGCATGAACCGCAGGTCGCGTTCCCTTGCCTGACGCACTCCGAGCGCGCGAACGCCTCGCTGATAAACGTGGTCGCGCGATGCCTGCCGTCCCGATAGAACGCTTTGCGCGAAAAATTCGACGGAAGATGAGCGTCGTAGGCGCGATAGAACGGCATCTCGGCGGAGTAGTTCACCGCCCCGTTCGCCTGCGCGTCGTGCACCGCCGACTGCGAATGGCATTGCGCGCAGATGGCGGCGTATTGCGCCGCCGGCAGGCGGGCAAAGCTCACCGGCGTGGAGATGCCCGTGCGTTGAGCTGTGCCGCCACCCTTGACGCGCACGATGTGCTCGCGCGACGGACCGTGACACATCTCGCAGTTGATCCCCCCTTCACGGAACATGTGCCGATCGGCTGCCGGGGATGACGCCGCGGCGGGGGTCCTCCGTTCCTCGAGCTGGCTCGTATGGCAGGGTGCGCACGACGTTTGGTACACAGCGCCGGCAGGCACTTCATGAAACCGCGAGATGTCGGTCCGCTCGGAGTTCGGACCGTCGACGACGCTCCAGTAGTTGAGCCAGGAGCCTTTCCTGCGGCTGTATTGAACCGGAAAGACGGCGATACGCGAATCGCTCAACCGCGTGGCGTACGCCTGCTGCCACTTCGAGCCGATGATGAAATCCACCGGGTACCGGATCCATTCGCCGGAATCACCGTGCCGGATATCGAAGACGTGCCTGCCTCCCGCGATGCTGGCGCGTGCGCTGTTCGAGACCGTGGCCTGACCTGAAAAATCGCCGAACACGTCTTCCGCTCGATAAGGCCGGAACATCCGCGCCATCCCTGTCGATCGCCAGCTGTCGTAGACACGTGTGTGGCATTCGCGGCACGCGTCCGAGCCCGCGTATTCGCCCGCCTCCGGGCTCGCGGCGCGGGCCGGCGCCTGTGGGGGTATCCACGAAAGCGCCGCGGCATATTCGTCGAACGTGGCTGCGGCTGGGCGGCCGGCGAAGATCTTCAGCAGCAGGTCCCGCGCGGGAGCCGCGAGCACGTTTTTCGATCGCATCACGTGGGCGAACGCGGGCGCCGCGGCGTCGAGCCTGCCGGTTGCCATCTCCACGACGCCGAGCACGAACAACGCTTCTGCGTCATCGGCGTTCAAGGTGAGCGACATCAGCAGCGATCGGCGCGCTTCGGGGTACTCCGCACGTTCGGCGGCGACGCGGCCGAGTACCGAAGTAGGCGGTCGCGCGCAGGTGATCGCGAATCCGCGGCCATTCGGCGGGCCCGAGCGGCGAAGGAGGGGCCGCATTCGAGAGATACCTGAGCGCGTCCCGTGCGTGCCGATCGGCAAGATCGAATTGCCTGAGCTTTGCCGCGGTGTCGGCGGTCATGACGAGCAGAAAAGGGTTTTCGGGAAGCAGACGCAGCGAGCGCTGGGCCCAGTCGAGGCCGCGCTCGTGGTCTCCGAGGGTCACGCTGGTGCGAGCGGCGAGCTCGTATGCCTCCTTGAGGGCGATCGACGAAGGAAACTGTTCGGTGAACCCGATCGCCAGACGCTGTTGCCGCGCCGCGTCGGCGGCGGCCGACCACACCTCGCGAAGCGCCCGGCGCTCCGCGGCATCCTCGATCTCGTCGAACAGCGTGAGTGAGACGTCTTGCGAGAAGGCGACACCGGCACACAAGAGGAGCACCGGCAGGTAGGCAAGGCGTCTCATGATCGGTGCGATTATAAGACCAGCGTAGAGTGTTGACACTTCCGCATTGGCCGCATATGCTCCGGCCACTATGCCGACATGCAAATCCAGAGGCGGCGCGAGCAGCGTCCGCGCGCTCGTCTTGATTTTTATTGTGGCCCTCGCTCTCGGGGCGCACGCGCAATCGGGGCGCACGCGGGAATGGCTCACCTGGGGCGGAGACATCGAGCGCACGGGATGGAACCGCGGTGAGACCGCGTTGACCAGACAGACCGTCGGCAAGCTCGGGCTCAAGTGGAAGGCGCAGATCGACAAAGAGGTCTCGATCGAAATCGAGTCCGGCAACTCGATGCTGACGGCGCCGTTGGTCGCGCAGGGCGTGCGGACGCCGCAGGGACAGAAGACGGTCGTCTACACGCTGTCTGCCTCGAATACGCTGGCGGCTCTCGATGCCGCGACCGGCGCTCCGGTCTGGCGCCGTACATTCGATAACACCGTCGAGCCGCGGAGCGCGCCGAACTGGATTTGCACCAACATATCGACCGCCACACCGGTCATCGACAAAGCGAACAACACGCTGTACATGCTCGCCGCCGACGGGCGGCTGCATGGCGTCGACATCGCAAGCGGCGAAGGAAAGCTCGTGCCGCCGCCGGCGTTCGTCACGCCCTTCTCACGCAACTGGAGCCTCAATCTGGTTGATGGCGTGCTTTACACCACCGTCGGCAGGGGGTGTGGAAACGGTCCGGTCCCTGGCGCACCGGCGCCGCCGCCCGGCACTCTACGGGGCGCAGGCGCGCCTGCGCCCGCTAATCCCGCCCCGCCCGCGACCGACGCGACGCCTGCGCGTGGCGCACCTAATGCACCTGACGCACCCAACGCACCTAGCGCACCCAACGCACCCAACGCACCTAACGCACCTAACGCACCCAATCCCCCCGCAAGAGGCCGCGGCAGAGGCACGCCGCCGCCGCCCGTGGCGGCGCACATGATTGCGATGGATCTGAAGAGCCCGTCGCATCCAATCTCGCGGATGTTCACGAGCACCGCGCGCCCGAACGGCGCATGGAGTCGCGCCGGACTTGCGTGGGCGCACGACTCACTGCTCGTCCAGACGGCAGACGGCGCGTGGGACCCTGCCAACGGCCTGTGGGGGCAGACGCTGCTTCGGCTCGCGCCCAAGACGCTGGAAGTACTCGACTACTTCACGCCTGCCAATCTCGAAGAGCTGAATACCAACGACCTCGACTACGGATCGGGAGGCACGCTGGGATTCACCTTCCAGAACCGTCCGCTCGTCGTCTCAGCGGGCAAGGACGGAACGATCTACCTGCTCGACGCAAAATCGCTCGGCGGCGCGGATCACCGGACGCCGCTGTTTTCCCTGAAGGCGGGGAACGATGAGCTCTCGTACGCGTCGACGGGCGTATGGGGAGCGCCGGCCACTTTCGTGAACGCGCGAAACGAGCGGTGGGTCTACTTCCCGATGTGGGGACCACCGTCCAAAGGATTGAAGGCTGAACGCGCCCACGGCGACGCGCCTGACGGCAGCATCATGGCGTTTCAGGTCGTGATGCAGGAAGGCAAGCCGGTTCTCGTGCCGAAATGGGTGTCGCGCAACCTCGCCGTGCCCGATTCCCCGGTCATCGCAAACGGGGTCGTCTACGCGATCTCGACGGGTGAAAACACGCTGCAGCGCCACACCGATCCGCGGTACCACGCGATCTTTCAAAAGCCCGGCGCGCCGCCGCTGCCGAAGACCGGCACGATGACGGCAGAGGAGCGCGGGCAGAACACGACCCACGCCATCCTGTATGCGCTCGATGCCGAAACCGGGCAGGAGCTCTATTCGAGCAAAGACACGATCGACGACTGGACGCACTTGAGCAGCATCACCGTCGCGGACGGAAGTGTTTACGTGACCACGAGGAAGACGTTCGTGTACGCATTCGGCCTCAAGAAGTAGCAATGCAGCTCCGCGCTTCCGTCTTGCTCTGTCTGGCCCTGTCTGTGTGCCTGTACGTAGTGTCCGGCTTTAGCCGGACCCTCGGCGCGCAATCTCAGACTCCCGCCGATGCGGCAAACCACGGTGCCGCGGTCTTCGAGAAGACCTGCGCGTCGTGTCACGGCGCCGGTGCTGCGGGCGGACGCGCATCGGCACTGAGCGGCAGCAATCGCGTTCGCGCCATGTCGGATGGCGAGATCGAGACGGTCATCACCAACGGCACGTCCACCGGGATGCCGCCATTTCGTACGCTTGCCCCACCCGAACTCAACGGGCTCGTCGCATACCTGCGGTTGCTGAACCCGGCGTCGACCGATACGCCCGCGGCCGGCGACGCCGCTGCAGGAGAACGATTTTTCCATGGTGCCGGACGGTGCGGCACCTGCCACATCATTGCCGGGCGCGGCGCGGCGATCGGACCTGATCTGTCGAACGTCGGCCGCCGCTTGAATGCAGCCGAGCTCGAGCAGGCGCTAATCGACCCCGGTGCCGCGATCGCGCCAGGGTATACGCTGGCGCGGGCGCAGCTGAATGACGGCAGGACCGTGCGAGGGTTCGTCCGCAACGAAGGCAATCACGTGCTGCCGCTCCAGGATGTGACCGGCATGTTGATGATGGTGGACAAGCGCAAGGCCACCATCACCCGCGAAACGGGATCGATCATGCCGCCGCTGAAGGCGAGCGCGGAGGAACAGCGGAATCTGATCGCATTTCTCACGACGGTCGCACCTGACGCACCTGACGCACCTAACGCACCCAACGCACCCAGCGCACCCAACCCACCCAGTGCACCTAGCGCGTCCAATTCAGCATTTAACGAGATCCTGAACCCAAGACCGGGCGACTGGCCGACGTATCACGGCAGGCTCAACGGCAATCGGCACAGCGCGCACGCGCAGATCAACCGCGAAAGTGTCGGCAGGTTGTCCGTGCGATGGATGCACTCGCTGCGCGGCTTCGACAACGAGACGACGCCGCTGGTGCTCGACGGGATCATGTATGTGAGCGCGACGAACCAGGTGTCGGCGCTCGACGCCGCCACGGGGCGTGAGATCTGGCGCTTCGCGCGAGCGCGCACACCCGGCCTTCGCGGAGATGCCGCGATCGGGTTCAACCGGGGCGTTGCCGTGCTCGGCCAACGTGTGTTTCTGGTGACGGACAACGCGCATCTTGTCGCGGTGAGCCGCGTCAACGGCGCGCTGCTGTGGGAGGTCGTGCTGCCCGAAAATACGGCCCTGCCATACGGCGGCACCATGGCGCCGCTTGTCGTCGGCGATCTCGTGATCGCTGGCGTCTCGGGCGGCGACGAAGGCATACGCGGATTTCTTGCGGCGTATCGTGCGGACACCGGCGAGCAGGCGTGGCGCTTCTGGACGATCCCCGCCCGCGGCGAGCGGGGCTCCGAAACGTGGAAGGGAAGTGTCGATCTCGAAAAGGGCGGCGGCGCCACCTGGCTGACGGGTACGTACGACCCTGAGACCGGTACGTTGTTCTGGCCCACTGGCAACCCGTATCCCGACACAGACGGGAGCGAGCGCCAGGGAGACAACCTGTACACGAATGCCGTGCTCGCGCTCGACGCGAAAACCGGAGCGCTTCGCTGGCACTATCAGTTCACGCCGTACGACTTGTGGGATTGGGACGCTGAAGAACCGCTCGTGCTCGTCGATGCGATGTTCCAGGGCCGCCCGCGCAAGCTCCTGCTCCAGGGCAACCGCAACGGGTTTTTCTATGTGCTGGATCGCACGGATGGAAAGGTCCTGCTCGCCAGCCCCTTCGTGAAAAAGCTGACGTGGGCAAGCGGCATCGGTCCGGATGGACGGCCTCTCCTTCTCCCGGGAAATACGCCCGACGAAAAAGGGGTGACGACGTGTCCGGCAATTCGCGGCGCCACGAACTGGATGTCGACGTCTTATCATCCCGCGACGGGCTTGTTCTACGTGATGGCGGTGGAGAACTGCTTCGTCTATCGCAGCACGATGTTTGGCGGCGGCCGGGGACGGGGAGCTCCGCCGCCACCCCCCGCGCGCGGGGCGGCTCCCCCGGTCCAGGGCGGGGCACGCGGCGGCGCGGCGGGCGCCAGTTTTGGACTTCCCGGCGGCGGATTCAATCGGGGCGGACCGGGCGGGGGCGGGTCGATGGCGCTTCGCGCAATCAACGTGCAGACCGGCGCGGTCGCGTGGGAAATTGCGCAGACAGGCAATTCGAACAATTACGGCGGCACGCTCTCGACCGACGGCGGCCTGGTCTTCTACGGGCAGGCGAGCGGTGAATTTGCTGCTGTCGATGCGAAATCGGGCACGCATCTCTGGCATTTCGAGACGCATGAAATCTGGAAGTCCTCGCCGATGACCTACATGGTGAACGGCAAACAGTACATCGCGACCGCGTCTGGGCCGAATATTTTGGCCTTTGCTCTTCCCTAGCGGCTTGCAGGTCCGGCTGAAGCCGGACACTACGTACTGCCACCAGCTAGCCGGACTACTACGGCTACCAGCTACTGGCTAAGTGTTAACAGTACCTCTCCCCGAAGCGATCTAAGTGTTGACACTTTGTCCGGCCCGGTCCTATCCTTTGCATTCCACACATTGACCCACTCGCGCCGGGCATCCCCGCCCGCGCCCGAAGCGTTAGGAGGAACGATGAAAGCGAAGTTCGTGGCGGTCTTGGTAACCCTCGCGATCGCCGCCTGGTCGACGAATGCACGCGCGCAGGTGCTCTATGGCTCGATCGTCGGAACGGTCACCGATTCCGCCGACCTGGCGGTGCCTGGTGCGACGGTCACGATCACGCACATGGAGACGAACCAGGCGCGCGACACGACCAGCAATGAAACTGGCGGGTATAACTTTCCGAACGTCGCCGCCGGCACCTACCGCGTCGAGGTGACGTTGCCGGGCTTTCAGACGTTCCGCGCGCAGGACATCGCCGTGCGGCTCAACACCGCCGTTCGCGTCGATGCGCGGCTGGCCGTCGGCACGCTGCAGGAGTCGGTAGTGGTGTCCGCCGACGCGGTCCTGCTCCAGACGGAAACGGCTGCGGTGCAGACGCAGACGACCAGCCAGCAGCTGCAGAACCTGCCGATCAACGGCCGCAGCTTCCAGAGCGCGTTGACGTTGACGCCGGGCGTGCAGCAGCCGAACTTCTTCCAGACCGGGGGTATCAACAACCCGGCGAGGTCGATGCAGGTGACCGTCAACGGCGCGCCGAATTCCAACACGGTCTTCCGGCTCGACGGCGTCAGCGCCACGAACCAGTGGATCCAGGGCCTGCAGGCCTACACCCCCGCGATCGAAGCCATCGAAACGGTGAACGTCGTCACCAACAGCTTCGATGCGGAGCAGGGGATGGCCGGCGGCGCGTCGGTGAACGTGCAGATCAAGAGCGGCACGAACACCATCCACGGGTCGGCGTTCGAATATCTGACCCACGACAAGCTGCGCTCGCGCAACTACTTCCTGCCGTCCAACATGGAGAAGACCAAGGACAACAAGAGCGTCTTTGGCGGCACCGTCGGCGGGCCGATCAAGCGCGACAGGCTGTTCTATTTCCTCAGCATCGAGTCGACGGTGCAGCGGACCATCGGGGGACCGTACGTCACGCAGGACTCCGGCTCTGCGTCTCAGTTCCTCTCCATCCCGACCGAGGCGATCCGCAACGGCAACTTCTCGGGAACGGGCGCGGTGATTTACGATCCCAACACCGGAGCTCCCGAACGGAACCGGGCGCGTGCCGTTTGCCTTTGCCAATTGCGGGCTGACCTCGACCGCGGATCCACGGTTCGACGCCTGCAATTTCATCCCCGCCGGCCGCATCAACCAGGTGTCGAAAAACATCCTGGGCTACCTGCCGCTGCCGCAGCTGCCGGGCAATGCGAACAACTACTTTGCGATCCCCGACTACCAGTCCGACTTCCACAAGATCGACTCGAAGGTGACCTGGAATGCGGACAGCCGCCTCAACCTGAACGGCCGGTTCAGCGTGTTGCCGGCCAACGAACTGGCGGGCGGGTTGTACGGCGACCCGGGCGGGGAAAATCCGCTGGCGGTCGGCACGCTCCTGGATTCGATCGTGAGCAGCGCGGCCGTCTCGGCGACGCGCATCATGTCGGCGAACTTCGTGCTCGACGGCCTGTTCGGATTCACCCGTCAGCACACCTATCAGCAGCCGCCGGGAGATCCGCAGTGCTGGGGTGCGGTCGTCGGCATCGTCAACGCGTGTCAGCCGCCGCTGCAGCGTGACTACGCGATGCCTCGAATCGACATTTCCACGCCCTCGTGGAGCTGGTACGGCAACGGCATCCGCGTGAATGACAACACCGGCTCGGTCTTCGATTATCTCGACCCGCAGTGGCAGTGGGTCGTGAACGGGGGTTGGAACAAAGGGGTGCACAACTTCAAGTTCGGGCTCGACATCCATCGGCTGCACATGAATCACTACGAGATTACCGCCCCGAGCTTCAGCTTCACCGGCGGTGCGACCGCCCTGAACGGCGGCGTGGCGCCAAACTTCTTCAACGGTTACGCCGACTTCCTGCTCGGGCTGCCGATCACGCGCAACACCGCGCTGCAGAATCCGATGCTGAACGAAGAGCAACGGCAGCAATGAGCAATCAGCCACGCTGCGATCGTGGGAATACGGCATCTACATCCGCGATCAGTTCCAGCTCACGCGCAACATCACCGTATCGGCCGGTGTCCGCTGGGAGTATTACCCGGTGCCGCAGCACGCCGATCGCGGCGTCGAAGTGTTCGACTTCGCGACCAACCGGCTGCTGATGTGCGGTGTGGGCAATCTGCCGATCGATTGCGGCATCAACGTGCAAAAAGATCTGTTCACGCCACGGCTGGGGATTGCCTACCGGCCTACGGATTCGCTCGTGTTCCGTGCCGGCTACTCGCGTAATCCGCAGAACGACAACATGATCGGCACCCGGATGCGCAATTTCCCGGTCAACGTGCAGATCAACGATGTGGCGGTTGGCGGCAACAACTTCACGCCGGTCGGCAGTCTCAGCGCGGGTTATCCGCTGCTGCCGATTCTCAATCTCAATACGGAAACGCTGGAGGTGCCGGCGGGCGTCAACATCACGACCAACGAGATCGGCGACTACACCCGCGGCGTCATCAGCACGTTCAACGTGTCGGTCCAGAAAGTGCTGCCGCACAACCTGACGGCGCAGATTGGTTATGTCGGAAACCGCCAGAACGACATGATGCGCAGCCAGAACCTCAATTACAACCAGATCGGGACGGGCAACGCTGGGCTGCCGTTCAATCAGCCTGGCCTCGCCGGTGGATTCCGGACCACCGCGCAGGTCAACACCGTGAGGCCGCTGGGCCGTGTGCAGTACGACTCCATGCAGATGAGCGTCAACCGCCGCATGACCGATGGCCTGGCCCTGACGGCGCAATATACATTTGCGAAGGGCACTGACTGGTGGGCGGGCGGCATCCTGATACCGGAGTACTGGCACCTCAACAAGGGCACGCAGAGCGTTAACACCCCGCATAAAGCGGATATCTCGGCGACCTACGAACTGCCGTTCGGTGAAGGCCGCCGGTATGCCAACAGCGGTGGTGTGACGAGCGCGATCCTTGGCGGGTGGCAGGTGAACGGGTACTACACCGCTTTCTCGGGTACGCCGTTCACGATCACCGGCAGCAACGCCTCGCTCAACGCGAACAGTCCGCAAGTCGCGGATCAGGTGAAACCCGAGGTTGACATTCCGTTCGGGATCGGTCCGAATGCCACTTATTTCGATCCGACGGCGTTCAGGCCGGTGACAGAGCCGCGGTTCGGCACCGCGGGCTTCAACACCATGCGTGGTCCCGGATACGGCAACCTCGATTTGAGCGTGTTCCGCTCGCTGCGGCTCACGTCGACGATGAACCTGCAGCTGCGACTGGAGATTTTCAACCTGACCAACACGCCGCACTTCGCCAATCCGGCATCCGCCATTCAGAACGCCTCCTATCGAGCCGACGGCTCGATCATCGCGCTGAATGGATTCGGATCAATCACCGGCACGAACAACGTCGGACGCGAATACGACGAGCGGTACATGAGGATCGGGGCGCGGCTGAGTTTCTGATGTAAGTGCATTAACAGGAGAACGGGAGAACGGGAGGAGCGGTTTTTCGAGGACATTCTCTCTTCTCCCCTTCTCCTGTTTGTTTCCAAAGGAGGGCCGTGTGAAGAAGCTTTTCTCGGTCGTTCTGATGTTGTGCGCCGGCGTCGCCGGCGCGGCTGCCCAGGAAACGCGCGGGACGATCGTCGGACACGTGCTCGACGAGCAGGGTGCGGCGATGCCAGGCGTCAACGTGACGATCACCAATATCGACACGAACGTCTCGGCCACGCTGACGACGAATTCGACAGGCTACTATCAGGCGCCACTCCTGCTGCCGGGCAACTATCGTGTGACCGCAGAACTGCAGGGGTTCAAGACCGCGGTGCGCAACGGCATCATCCTGTCGGTGGCCCAGCAGGCGACGGTGGACGTGACGCTCGGCGTTGGCGCGGTGAGCGAAACGGTTACGGTGAGCGGTGAAGCGCCGATCCTCGAGACCGGGGTACTCACGACCGGACAAAACCTGGATCGGCGCAGCGTCGAGAGTCTCCCGATGTTCTCGAACATGCCCGTACTGCTCACGCGTTTCGTGACCGGGGTCAACTCCTCGGCCAACGTCCCGTATGTGGCGCAGGGATTCGTCAACCGTACGTCGAGCGACACATCCGCGCCGGGCGCCGTCGGCGGCAACGAATGGACGATCGATGGTGCGACCAACAACGGCAGCGACAGGCGGCTTGCCTCCTCGCCGAACTCCGACATGATCGAGGAAGTCCGCATCGAGACGGCGAACTTCGACGCGTCGTTCGGGCATGGCACGGGCCTTGGCATCTCGATGATGACCCGAAGCGGCACCAACCTCCTGCACGGATCCCTGAATTATCAGGTACCTGGAACAACCAGTGGAACGCGCCGCGATATTTCGCGAAGCGAAACTACTACGCCAACATCGCGCAGGCGGAAGCGAACGGCAACACGGCGCTGGCCGACTCCCTGAGTGCGCAGAACATCAACCCCGACGGGAAGTCGAACAACCTCGCGAGCACGCTCGGCGGCCCGATTATCCGCAACAAGCTCTTCGCGTTCGTGAACTATTCGTACAACAAAGACGATCGGCCGGTGAATCCTACCCAGCACACGATTCCGACCGACGCGCATTTGCGCGGGGACTTCTCCGATCTTCTTGCCATCGATCCCGTGCGGTATCAGATTTACGATCCGTTGACTGTCAAGCCCGATCCGCAGCGTCCGGGATTTTTCATCCGCGATGCGTTTCCGGGCAACATCATCCCGCAGAGTCGGATCATCAACCCGATGTATCAGCACTACGTCGGCTTCCTGCCGAAGCCGAACAGCAACCCGGTCGATCCCCGCCAGGAGCCCTCGAACAACTATCTCGTGCGCACCTACACAGACCCGATCCAGAGCCAGATTTACGGCGCGCGCCTCGACTACAACCACTCGAACAGCCACCGGTTCTTCGGACGCTGGAGCGGAAGCTACTTTACCGAAGGGCTGGACGACTGGACGTACGAGAGCGTCGGCATCCACTCCGAAGACATGAAACGGACGACAAATGCCGGGACCGGTAACTGGACCTGGGTGAAGAGCTCGTCCACTGTCGTCGACGCGCAGTTGAGCGCGAACACGTTTCACGAAGGGGGCGAGCGGAAGACGCTGGCGAACATGAGGTCGAGCGAGGTCGGGCTGCCGTCCTACCTCGACGACAAGTGCGCCGCTTCGGACGAGGCGCGAACCGGCAGCTCGCGCGGCAGCTCGTGCGCGTTGCCGCGGGTCGAAATCATGGGCTACCAGACATTCGGAGACAACGCCGCAGAGGGCTACGACACGACGAACCTGCAGTTCACCGCCAACATGACTCACGTGAAGGCCGACCACACGCTGAAGTTCGGCACCGACGTGCGGCGGCATTCGCGCACCGGCTTCCTGCCGGGCGCCAGTCAGGGCCTGTATTCCTTCGATCCGACCTACACGCGCCGCTACTCCGATACGGCCCTCGTGACGCCGGGCAATCTCGGCTTGAGCTGGGCGGCCTTCATGCTCGGCATTCCGACAACGTCCACCATCAACACGCCGGTCGACTACGCGACGTCGTCACCCTATTACTCGGCATTCGCCCAGGAGGCGTGGCGCGCGACGTCCAAGCTGACCGTGAACCTCGGCCTGCGTTTCGAGTTCGAGCAGGGGATGCGAGAAACTGCCGATCGCATGATCACGTCGTTCGATCCCGACTTCGTGCCCGCCTTCGCGGACGAGGTGGTGTCGGCGTATGCGCGGAGCCCGATTCCTGAAGTGTCGGTCGCCGCGTTCCGCGAGAATCTGCACGGCGGCGCCGTCTACGCGGGGCAGGGGCAAAGCCGGCGCGGTTGGAAGTCGCAGGCGATGTGGCTGCCGCGCGCGTCGGCGGCCTATCAGGTGAACGACGGCATGGTCGTCAAGGGCGGCTATGGCGTGTACTACGATTCGCTCAACGCGACGGCGATTCTGCCCAACCAGCTCGGTTTCAGCACCATCACCACGGTGCCGTCGAGCAACGACTTCGGGCAGACATGGACCTCCGGGAATCCGCGAGCAGGAATCTCACCCCTGGTCGATCCGTTTCCCGTGCGCGCTGACGGGACGCGGTTCGTCACCCCAGCCGGTTCATCGCTTGGCGGCGATTTTGTCGCCGGCCAGTCGCTGTCCGGCGCACTTGCGTATGGCAATCTCGATCGCGAGCATGCAAGGCTGCAGCGCTGGCGCGCAGGCGTCCAGAAAGAGCTCGGCCGCAATATGGCGATCGAGGTGGCGTATGTCGGAACCTACTCCGACAACGTCGATCTCAGCTCATTTGTCGGCACCAATATCCAGGCGACCGTCCGGCAGGACGTGTTGCCGGAGCAATACTGGAATCATACGCAGACGCGGAATACCGCGCTGCAGACGGAGAACAACAGAAACGTCCCAAACCCGTTTTTCATCGGCAACCTGACGGCGTTGCGCGCGTCGAATCCAGCGCTGTACAACCAGCTTGCCGCGCAGGCACTCTTTACCAGCCCGACCATCCAGAAGAACCGTTTGCTGCGTCCGTTCCCGCACATGAGCGTCGGTAACGGACTTCAGGCGCAGGCCGTGCCGCTTGGCAAAGTACGAACGCACGCGGTAGAAGTGGTGTTCCAGCGGCGGTTCTCTCAGGGGCTCAGCTTCAATGCAGCCTATGCCGCGATCCGCGCCGAAGAGTGGCTCACCGTCATCAACGAGTACGAAGGCGCGGCCAACGACTGGATCACGAGCCAGAACGCGAGACCGCATCGCGTCACCCTCAATGGCGTCTGGGAACTGCCGTTCGGCCGTGGCCGGGCCTTTCTCAACAACGGCGGCTTCTGGAGCAAGATCCTGGGCGGATGGCAGACGGGGCAGACGTTCGAATGGCAGCCGGGACCGCTGCTGCAGTACGGCAACATTTTCTACTATGGCGACGTCAACGACATCGCGCTCGAGGATCCGACGATCAACGAATGGTTCGACACCGACGCGGGCTTCGAGCGCAGCGCGAGCGGCGTGCCGGCAGACTTCCAGGAGCGGCTCTTCCCGCTCCGGGTCGACGGACTTCGCGGCGATCAGACGCTCCTCTTGAACAGCAGCATCTCACGCACGTTTCCGCTGCTCGGGCGATCGAATCTCCAGATTCGTCTGGACGCGGCAAACATGCTGAACCGCCAGCAGTTCGCCAATCCGCAGCTCAATCCCACGGCGACCGATTTCGGCCGGGTGACGGCGAACGCCAACACCGAGCCGCGTTTTCTCATTCTGATGTCGAAGCTCACGTTCTAGCGCTATGACACTCGGGAATCATTCACCACAGAGGACACAGAGAGCACAGAGAAGAATTGTCTTCTCCGTGTCCTCTGTGGTCTCTGTGGTGAATATATGTGGTGAAAATCTATCGGGCGGACATGCGCCGCGGACGGCCGCCGGTCGTCTGCGGGTCCAGCGGCGCGGATTCGACGCCCGTCGCGAGCCGTATCGCGGCGCGGACGGTCGTCGGGTCATGTTCGGGGGCATGATGGGTCAGCACGGTCAGCGCGGTGCGCGCGAGGTGGCGCGCCAGCTGCCCGGCCGCGTGGGCGGCGTCGCCGGCTTCGCAGGCTTCGACGATCCGCTTGTGCTCGTCGGCGGCAATCGACAGCGCCCGCGGCACGCCCTTGATGTAAAGCCAGCGGTAACGGTCGGCGTGATCGTACAATTCGCGGATCGTCCGCATCAGGCGGTCGCCCGAATGCGCCACGAGCGAAAAATGGAACTCCCGATCGACGGCCTGCCACTGACGCAGATCGTGTCCGGCGAGCGCTTCCATTCTGCGCAGGCAGCTGCGCAGGGCGTCGAGATCGCGCTTGCCGAACCGCGGTACGTTGATGCGCATGGCGAGCGATTCGTGGACGATGCGCATCGCGTAGAGCTGCTCGAGATCGTCGATCGAAAACGAGCTGACCCGCCCGCGGCGGTTCACCTCGGCTTCGACGAGCCCCTCGCGCTGCAGCATGCGGACGGCTTCGCGAAGCGGGCCCCGGCTGACGCCCAGTTTGCTCGCGAGCTGCACCTGGGAAAGCGACTCACCCGGCGGAAGCGTGCCGTTGAGGATGGACTCGCGCAGGCTGGTGTACACGGTCCAGGTCATGTCGCGCGGTTTTCGACCTCGCGACTTGGATTTGGCTGGTTGTGTTGTACTTCGGCGCTTCTCGGCGGCGCCGGACACCCGATCGGTCAATCGACACGCAGTATATCAAACCACTTCGGGCAGAATAGGAAGGGAAACTGAATGGCGGTCAAGGTCGCGATCATCGGGAGCGGCAACATCGGCACCGACCTGATGGTCAAGATACTTCGCACGTCGAGCGCGCTGGAAGTGGCGGCGGTCGCAGGGATCGATCCCGCCTCCGACGGCCTCGCTCGAGCGCAGCGGATGGGCGTCCCGATAACCGCGTCGGGCGTGGACGGGCTCGTCCAGATGAACGGCTTCGACGAAATCTCGATCGTGTTCGACGCGACGTCGGCCGCCGCGCACGCGCGCCATGATGCGGTGTTGCGCCCGCACGGGAAGCAGATTGTCGATCTCACACCTGCCGCGATCGGCCCGTACGTTGTCCCCGCAGTCAATTTTCACGAGATGGCGGATGCGCCGAATCTGAACATGGTCACCTGCGGCGGGCAGGCGACGGTGCCGATCGTCGCGGCCGTTTCGCGGCTGTCGAAGGTGCCGTACGCCGAGATCGTGTCGAGCATCGCGAGCCGATCCGCGGGCCCCGGCACGCGCGCCAACATCGACGAGTTCACCCGGACGACGGCGTGCGGCCTCGAGCGGGTGGGAAAGGCGGCCAAGGGTAAGGCGATCATCGTCCTGAATCCTGCCGAGCCGCCGCTGATCATGCGCAACACCGTCTTCTGTCTCGTCGAAGACGGCGATCCGAACGCCATCGAGCGATCAATCGAAGCGATGGTTGCCGACGTGCATGCCTACGTCCCCGGCTACCGGCTCAAGCAGGCGGTGCAGTTCGAGGAGTTGTCCTCGTCGCGGCCGGCCCGCGTCGTCGATCAGCGCGCGGTGACGGTCTTCACGCGCGGCCTCAAGGTGTCGGTGTTTCTCGAAGTGGAAGGCGCCGGTCATTACCTGCCCGAATACGCCGGCAATCTCGACATCATGACGTCGGCGGCGCTCCGCACGGGCGAACGCCTTGCCGCGGCGCATGCCGCGCCGCCGGTGATGGCATGACCCAGCCTTCGCTGAGGAGCTTCGGCGAGCCAAGCGCGCGGCGGCTTTACGTTCAGGATGTCACGCTGCGCGACGGGATGCACGCGGTCCGCCACCAGTATTCAGTCGATGACGTTCGCCGCATCGCGTCGGCGCTCGATCGCGCCGGCGTGGACGCGATCGAAATCAGCCACGGCGACGGCCTCTCCGGATCCAGCTTCACCTACGGGTTCAGCGCGCACACGGATCGCGAGTGGCTCGAAGCGGCCGTGTCGAGCGTGACGCGGGCGCGCATCACGGTTCTGCTGCTGCCGGGAATCGGCACGATGGAAGATCTCGATGCCGCGCACGCCTCGGGAGCGAAGTCCGTGCGTATCGCGACGCACTCGACCGAGGCGGATATCGCCAGGCAACACATCGAACATGCGCGGTCGCTCGGGATGGATGTGGCGGGCTTCCTGATGATGGCGCACATGACGCCGCCGGCGGAGCTGGCGCGCCAGGCGAAGCTGATGGAATCCTACGGTGCGCATTGCGTGTACATCGTCGATTCAGCGGGCGCACTGCTGATGAACGACGTCGCCGATCGGATGAAGGCGTTGAACGACGCGCTCGATAGCGGCACCGAAAAGGGGATGCACGCGCACCACAATCTCTCGCTTGGCGTCGCCAACACGCTCGTGGCGATCGAACATGGGGCGACGAGGATTGACGGGTCGCTCGCCGGCATGGGCGCAGGCGCGGGCAATGCGCCGCTCGAGGTGCTGGTCGCGACGTTGAATCGCTCGGGCCTGCCGCACGGATGCGATCTCTTCGCGCTGATGGACGCCGCCGAAGATCTCATTCGCCCCATGCAGGATCGGCCTGTCCGGGTCGATCGGGAAACCCTGTCCCTTGGATACGCCGGCGTTTATTCCAGTTTCCTGCGTCACGCGGAAGCCGCGGCGTCACAGTACGGTCTGGACACCCGCGACATCCTCGTCGAGCTCGGGCGTCGAAAGATGGTGGGCGGACAGGAAGACATGATCGTGGACGTCGCCCTCGACCTCGCGAGGACCCGCACCAGATAGAATCCTTCCGAGCCATGACTGCGCGTAAGGAAACGAAGCGCCACGCCTCACGGACGCTCGCCTCGGACGTCTTCGAACAGCTTCGCAACGACATCCTCGAATGCCGTCTGCCGCCAGGGGGGCGTCTTCGCTTCAAAGATCTGCGCTCGCGGTACGGATCGGGCCTGAGCCCGTTGCGCGAGGCCCTGATGCGCCTGGTCGCCGACGACCTCGTCGTGCTCGAGGATCACAAGGGCTTCCGCGTCGCGCCGGTGTCGCAGGAGGAGCTCGTCGATCTTGCGATGACCTGGTTCGAGCTGGAGGCGCTCGGGATCCGGCAGTCGATCAAAAAAGGGGACGATCGATGGGCGGCCGACATCCGGGCGCGTTTCCAGGAGCTCTCGAAGCACCGCATGCGGACGCCGAAAGGCACGCTCGATCCCGCCTGGGAGCCGCGCAACCTCGCCTTCCACGAGTCTTTATACGCGGCGTGCGGGTCGCCGTCGCTGATGCGGTTCTGCCGGACGCTTTCCGAGCGGTTCTCACGATACCGGCGTCTGTGGGCCCGCGGCAGCCATAACCGGAACATCGCGAAGGAGCACGACGATCTCTGCCGTGCCGTCCTCGACCGCGACGCCGTGGCCGCCGTGGCTGTGCTCCGGGTGCACCGGACCCGCACGATCCGGGATTTGCTGGCGAACTGGAACGGAGACCAGGAGACTCTTACCGGAGACTAAGAGCCGGATAAAATACAAACAGGAGATATCTTGTTTGGCTTTTGCGGTCGGGATTTTCGAAAATACTATTCTCATATTCGAAAAATCAGTAAGATCGTAGGATATCCGAGGCTTATTTCTTAAGGATCGTGAACCATGAAAATCAACCCAGATAAGTGCGTTGCGTGCGGTAACTGCACCTACGTGTGCCCGATGGGCGCGATTTACATCGACCCGACCATCAAGCGCGCCACGATCAACCGCCACGAGTGCGTGGAATGTTACGCGTGTTACACCGGGTTGAGTCAGGAGCATCTCAACCCAACCCTGGTGCGCACCACGCGGAAGATTTTCCAGATGCTCCGGCTGCGGTTCGATCCCGAACCGGACGTGTGCCCGACGGCCGCCTTCGAGCCCGACGAGCTCACCTGGCCGCGCGTCGTCCGGCGCGCGTTTTCGGATCCGCGCGTGCCGCACGAATCGACAGGCGTCGAAGGTCGCGGCACCGAAGAGGTCAAGACCAACGACATCAGCGGCCGCGTCAAGACCGGCGAAGCGGGCTTCACCATCGAGTTCGGCCGCCCCGGCGTCGGCGTGTGGCTGCGCGAGATTCAGCTCATGTGCTGGGCGCTCGCGGATGCCGGCGTCGCGTTCGAGAAGAAAAATCCCATCACCTCGCTGATGAGCGACGTGTCGACCGGCACGCTGCGCGAGGACATCCTCAACGAGAAGCTCATGTCGGCCATCGTCGAGATCAAGGTGCCGCTCGAGCGCATCGAAGAGGTCGTGCGCCTCGTCTGGGACGTCGAAAAGCGCATCGACACGGTCGTGGCGCTGGGCGTGGGCACACGGTGCGACGAACATGGTGAAGACACAGTGGTGGCGCCGGTGCTCGAGCGGCTTGGCTACTCGCTCCAGCGCGCGAAGACCAACGTCGGTCTCGGCCGCATCACTAATCAGGCCGCGGTGCAATCCGCCTTGGAGATGGCAAAACAATGACCAATACACTGCATCGGTTCGGTGACGCGCAAAGCTTCAGGGACGATTACATCGTCTTTGCGATCGCCAGCCGCGGAAAGAACGACGAAAACTCGGTTCCCAAACTGAAACGCTTTCTCGAGATCGCGATGCAGTTCAAGCCCGTGAATCTCGGCGACTCGCGTCACGGCGGTGCGTACCGCCCCTCGCGCTCGATGTCACCGCTGGCGCACTGGAATCGCGACAACGAGCCCGACTTCCAGAAAGTCATCGACGGGTTCGATACGACGGCGACAGCCGCGGCAGTGTTCGACAACCTCGAGGCGGCCGAGCAGTGCACCAAGGCGGTGCGTGAAGCCGATCTCGGTCTCAGCATCAATATCTCGACCTCGGTCGACGGTGCCATCGCCTGCTGTAATGCCGCGGGCATTCAGCGTCACAGCGCCGGATATTCGCTGGGATTCGAAGGGAAGACCGAACACCTCCCGAACGGCGATGTGCTGGCGCTGTCGACGATGTGCGGACACGGCATGGTCAGCATGTCGCTTTCGAAGAAGATGATCGACTGGGTGAAGGAAGGCCGCCGGACGCCCGAACAGGCTTCGGTTGTGCTGAGCCGGTTTTGTTCGTGCGGGGTGTTCAATCCGTCGCGCGCCACCAGGCTGCTGGAAGAGGCGCGGGAGCGGACTAAGTGAGCTGGACCGCCCGCACGCTTCTCATCGCGGTCGCCATCGGCGCCAGTGGTTGCGCGGCCGCGGCGCCGGAGGCGCCGCCGGCGGCAACGGCGCCGGCCGCCGATGTGCTGGTGCTGAACAACTTCACGCTCATCGATGGCCGGGGCGGACCGGCGGTGCCTGACTCCGCATTGGTGGCAACGGACGGCCGCATCACCTGGATTGGTCCGAAAGCCGAGCTCAAGGCGCCGGCCGGCGCACCCGTGCAGGATCTCACGGGCAAGTTCGTGATGCCCGGGCTCATCGACCTCCATACCCACGTCTCCAATTCAGACGTCGAGATGCAGGACCCCGTCAGGTTCTTCACGCGCGAAGGCGTCACCCGGGATCTGCAGCTCTATGCGAGCTACGGCACCACGTCGGTCGCCTCGCTCGGCACGGATCAGAAGCCCCTGGCCTACGAAATACGCGAAGAGCAGCGCAAGGGACGCCCGAAGGTGGCGCGCCTCTTCACGGCGGGCCGCGGCTTTACGGTGAAAGACGGATTCCCGACGAACAAGGGCAATGTCCCCGGCATTCCCTACGAGCCCAATACGCCGGCGGAAGCGGCCGCGCAAATGGAAGAGCTCGCGGCGGAGCGTCCCGACGTCGTCAAGATCTGGGTCGACGACCGGTTTGGCGATTTCAGGAAGACGCCGATCGAGATTTCGCGGCCGATCATCGAAGGCGCGCACAAACACGGCATCAAGGCGATCGCACACGTCTTCTACTTGAGCGATGCCAAGCAGCTGGCCGCCGCCGGCCTCGATGCCTTCGGCCACAGCGTGCGCGACCGGGCCGTGGACGACGAGCTCATTCAGTTGATGAAGAAGCACGGCACCTGGATTATTCCCACGCTCTACCGTGAATGGGCGACCTTCATGTTTGAAGATCCCGCGCCACTCTTGAGCGATCCGTTTTTCGCCCGGGCTCTCGACGACCGGCAGCAGACCGTCCTGAAGTCGCCCGCGTACCACAAGGCGCTGACCGGCGACAAATACTTCCCGAGATATCCCGGTGTCCTGAAGACGGCGAAGGAAAACCTGAAGCGGCTGGCGGACGCAGGCGTGCGCATCGGCTACGGCACAGATAGCGGTGTGTTGACCCGGTTCGAGGGATTTGGCGAGCATATGGAGCTCGAGCTGATGGTCGAGGCCGGGATGACGCCGGCGCAGGTCATCACCGCGGCGACCAGGAGCTCGGCAGAGTTCCTCGGGCAGGAGAAGGATCTGGGGACGCTCGAACAAGGAAAGTGGGCGGACCTGCTCGTGCTGTCTGCCGACCCCCTCGCCAACATCAGGAACAGCCGGCAAATCGACGCGGTATACGTCGCCGGGAATAAAGTGCAATGAGAACAAACAGGAGGCGGACGGGCATGAGACGAGTCCTTGTTCTGGCAATGTTGATTGGATTGGTACTGTCGGCAGCCGGTTCTGCGCAGACCGGCAAACCCGAACAGCAGGTTCTGCAGGCCGAAAAAGATCGGTTTGCCGCGATGATCAAGGGCGACCGGGCCGCGCTCGAGAAGCTGCTCGCCGACGATCTCACCTACACGCACAGCTCGGCGCTGTTCGAGAGCAAAGAGCAGTTCATCAAGAGCGTCACGAGCGGCAACATCGACTACGTTTCGATTGTGCCGAACGAGGCCGACTGGAAGGTGCGCGTCAGCGGCGACACCGCGATCGTCAACGGCGTCGCGGCCGTCAACGTCATCGACACCGGGAAGGACCTGAAGATCCGCATCCGCTACACGACGATTCATACCAATCGCAGCGGAAGCTGGCAGCTTCAGGCCTGGCAGGCGACGCGGCTCCCGCAGTAGATCGCATGAACCCTGCGGCCCTCTCGCTGATCGCGCTGGCCATCGCGGTCACGCTGAGCCGCACGACGAAGATCAACGTCGGCATGCTGGCCCTGGGGCATGTCGACGGCCATCGTCGCCGCGATTGGCTGTCAAATCGTGTTCGGGCTGTTGTGGAGATAAAGCCGCCCTACACCGTCGCAACCCTCTGCCTCGCTCTTGTCGCAACGCTCCCGGCGCAAACACAGCCAATCCGATATCTGTCCTGGGCGGAAGCGCAGCCTGTATTCGCCGCGCTGCAGGAGCAGCTTCCAGCCGCCTCCGACTGGCAGGCGTGGATAGAGGCGGACGATCGACGCACACGCGCTCGCGTCGCCGAGGGCGACGAGACCTCGATCGTCAACTGGCTTCTGTTCGGGACGTCGTTTACCGATGAGCCCCGAATCACCGTGCGAGAGCTCGAATCGAAAGACGCCGGCCATGCCGTCGAGCGGCGCGTCAACGATCTCGTGCGTGCCATCGGCGGAACCACGTCGAACGATCGGCTGGAATTGGCGCGCAGGGTGCTGGGCCAGGAAGCTCAGGCCCGCGCGCGCATCCTGTTTCTGCTCGATCGCATGCGGACAGAGCAGGCGAAATACGAACGTCTCACACGCGAAGCCCGGGAGTTGAACGACGCGCGCCTGGAGTTTGCTGAACGTTCGCGGTTATATCGCGATCGCGGCCTTTCGTCCGACACATCGCTTCGAAGCAGTTATGCCGTCGAAGATGCGCTGAAGCAATTGGCCGAGCGCGAACGGCCGGGTATGCGTGTTGCGCGGGTTGCCGTCATCGGTCCGGGGCTGGACTTCAGCGACAAGCAGGAAGGCTACGATTTCTACCCTCCGCAGACCATTCAGCCGCTGGCCGTTCAGGATTCGCTCATCCGTCTCGGCCTTTCACAGCCGGACGCGCTTCGCATCTCGACATTCGACGTGAGCGCACGTGTCAATACGCACCTCGAACACGCCGGCATGCGCGCCCGGCGCGGCGAACGGTATGTCATGCATCTTCCCTTGAACGCAGGCGCCGCGTGGACGCCAGGATTCCAGCGTTATTGGGAAACGGTCGGCGCCAGTATCGGGCGGCCGGTGAAGACCTCGAGCCCAGCCGGCGCCGCATCGGTGAAAGTGCGGGCTCTTAGCGTCGATCCGGCCATGGTGGAGAAGGTTCGGCCGTTCGATTTGAACATCACCGCCCAATCCCTGTCACTGCCCGGCGACGAGCTGTTCGATCTCGTGATCGGCACGAATGTGTTCGTTTATTACGATCGGCTTCAGCAGGCGCTGGCGATGACGAACGTCGCGGGCATGATGCGTCCGGGCGGCATATTGCTGTCGAACAACGCCCTGCTCGAGATACCTGCGGTCGGGCTGCGCTCGCTGGGATATTCGAAGACCTTTTATTCCGACAACTCCGAAGATGGCGACGTGATGGTCTGGTATGAAAAGGCAGTCCGATAGTATGCTGCGAGATGTGGGAACGTCAGGAAAACAGCTGCTGATCGTCGACGATGACAAACACTCGCGCGAGGGGTACCAGATGTATCTCTCAGGCGCGGGGTTCGACGTCGAAGCGCTTGGCGGCGGCATCGACGCCATCGAATTTGCGCGCACCTCGAGCCCCGATCTCGTCGTGCTCGATCTCGGGTTGCCGGACGTCGACGGATGGGAAGTGGCCCGGCGCCTGAAGAGCGACGAGCATACGAGAGATATTCCGATCATCGCCTTCAGCGGCCGCTCGATGCAGCACGAGCAGGTGAGCGCGCTGCGCGCCGGCTGCGATGTCTATCTGACGAAGCCTTGCGCGCCCGCCGCTCTGCTTGGAGCAATTCGCAAGCTGCTCGGGCTGGCAGACGCCGCGAGTTCTGAAGCGCACCCGCCCGATCCCTACTGATCTAGGGCAGGTCGAACGCGAGGTATGACCATTGCCCGCCGCGCTCGACCAGCAGCGCGACTGAATCGCCGGGCTTCAGTTCCGCTACTCGATTGCGGAGATCATCAACCGAAAAGATATTGCGTCCGTTGAGCTCATGGATGAGGTCACCGGGCTGGAGGCCGATATCAGCACCGCGCGGATTGGCCACGCGGGCGATGACAACGGCCCCCGATGCGAGACGTACCCGGCCAATCGCCTCGGCCGTGCGCTTGTCCAGCGTCATGGCCATGATTCCGAGTGTCGGAATCTGCCGCTGAGACAGGTCCTTCAGATCGGCAAGACGGTCGCTCGGCTCCTCGATCTCGGCAGGTGTGATGCTGAAGGTGAGTAACTGCGTACCGCGCAGGACTTCGACGCTCATCGCCGAACCCGGCACGTGCTGAAATGACAAGCGTCGTACTTCGATGCCAGCACCTGCACGACCGTAGGCGACACGCGCTCCGCCATGGTCTCGATTGGCTTGTTCAAGCCGTCGAGGGGATCGACCGATGGTTGGGTTTGTCCGGACAGATTCGAAGCTGTCGACCAGGCGGCGAGGGTCAACATCACCAGTCGTCCCGCACGGTTCACGTGGATCATGCATTGCCCCCCTGCGTCGTGACTGGGGTCTCGGACCTCAGAAACGGTAGGTTGTTCGAAGCCCTATGCGCGTCAGATCTCGATCGGTGACGCTGCCGAAAAGCTTAATGTAGCTGAGGCTCGGTCCGACAGCGAGTCCCTTCCATACCGTGAAGTCGATACCGCCGCCGACCGACATCGCGACGAGATGAATGCGTGTCACAGATTCTTCACAACTGCCGTGTCGTTGTGTTCATCGTGCCATTTGCCGGAGCCCACCCTTCGCGCCGTCGTGTTGCGTCTTCGTGGTGAGTGTTCGTACGTAGTGTCCGCCTTCAGGCGGACTGCCTGGTCCGGCTAAAGCCGGACACTACGTACTCCGTAGCTTCGCTGCCACGTGGTTTGCCTTGGAGTTCCACATTCGTGGGTTCGCCCCCGTCGTGTCATCGTGCCCATCGCGCCATCGTGATTGCGTCTTCGTGGTTTCGGCTGCCAGGCCGATCATGAACGTCGTCTCGTAGCCGGCCACTGGGTTGACACATGGCGGCGTGGCCCATAAGCTTTGCGTTCTCCCACACTCAAACTCGATCGGGCATCCGTAATTCGGGGCTACGAAGGAGATCTCCATGCTGAAGTCCAAAGCGCTGTTGTCGTCCGGCGCTCTACTGACGAGTGTGGTCGGACTGATTGGAGTGTTTGCGCTCCCAGTGCGTCCCGCCGCTCAGAGCAGCGCAGGCATCGTCGGGGTGACCACCGATACATCCGGAGCAGTCCTCCCCGGCGTAACCGTCAGCGCGACCGGCCCGGCCTTACAGGTGCCGTCGGTCGTCGCCACTTCGGACGTCAGGGGCGAGTATCGCCTGACCCCGTTGCCCCCCGGCGTCTATACCGTAACGTTCGAGTTGGTCGGCTTTCAGATCGTGAAACGAGAGAATGTGCGACTCGCGTTAGGGTTCACGGCCACTCTGGACCAGGCGCTCGGCGTGGGGGCCGTAGAGGAATCGGTCACGGTCTCCGGGGCGTCGCCGCTGGTCGACGTGACGAATCCGGCGACAAGCGTCGAGATGTCGACCGAAGAGCTGGATGTCCTGCCAACCAATCGGGATGGGCTCAAAGCCTTTCTGGGCACGATGCCGGGCGTGCGTACCAATCTTGATGTCGGCGCGTCCAGTCTGAAGGAAGGTCCCGGACTCCGGACGCACGGACAGTCGGCTCAGTCGTGGCAAATGGTGGAAGGGATCATGTTCTCCAGCGCCAATACCGGGGGAACCGATGGCGCCCAGCTTGACTTCAACGCCGTCGACACGACGCGCGTTCAGACCGTCGGGAGCGGCGCCGAGATACAAAGGCGTGGAATCGTGCTCGATTCTGTATTGAAGTCGGGTGGCAACGAGTTTCATGGCGACGTCACCTTCTACGGATCGGCGGACGCACTCGAGGGATCCAACCTCACGCCTGAGTACGAGGCTGTCGGCATCAAAGAGGTTGCCAAGCTCCATGAACTATGGGACGTGAGCGCGACCCTTGGCGGCCGTATCATCCCGAACAAGCTCTGGTTTTTCGGCGCCATCCACAAAACGGGGTTCAATCGCGAGATTCTCGACGCGTTCAACGCCGACGGCACGCCGATGTTGAACAAGCGGCGTGTGCCGATCTGGTCTGCCAAGCTCTCTTATCAGATGAACCAGTCGAACAAGTTCTCGGCCTTTTACCACACGACGCGAGAAGGCGAGCACCGCCTGGGGAGCCGGTTCGTTCCAACCGAATCACGCGAAGTGTACGACGGGCCGGTCGCCCCATTCGGGGTCAGCTGGCAGGCGGTGCGCGGAAATTCGGTGGTGGTCTTGCTGCAGACGGGGAGATTTTTCCAGAAGTCGCGGTATTTCGCCGAGCCTTCTTTTTTCAACCTCCAGGCTGGCAACCCCGATACTGCCGAGGCGCATAAGATCGGGACGCTCGACACTTTCACCCAAATGAGGACCGGGGACACTCCGAGCGACGGACGTACTGTTCATCGCTACCGGTATCCCACCAAGGGCACCGTCAGCTACTACCGGCCGAATTGGCTGGGGGGCAGCCACCAGTTCAAGACCGGGTTCGACTTCATCAATTCGGGATTTTTTGAGTCACGCCGCACTAAACCGGCCGGAAATTACGAGCTGCGGTTCAACAACGGTGCGCCTTCACAGCTGATCACTTTTAACTATCCGGTGACCCCGACGGACTTCGCTCGCTATTTTGGCGTGTACGGGCAAGACGCCTGGAGCGTCGGGCGACTGAATCTTGTCGCCGGACTTCGCTTTTCTACCGAGTCCGCCTTCGAGCCGGAGGCGTGCCGCGTGGCCACGGAATTCGCGGCGGCGGCCTGCTTCGACCGTATAGAAATGCGCCGGTGGTCCACCTGGATGCCGCACGTTCACGCCGCGTTTGACCTGTTGGGGGACGGGAAGTCCGTTCTCAAGGGAGGGTACGGGCGCTTTGCGAACCTGCGCGACATTTCGCCGGAGCTGACCCGTATCTCGAGAAACAACGCGCAGTCCACCACCTGGACCTGGCGCGACCTGAACGGGAATCGCGCCTACGATAAAGGCGAGGTCAACCTCGATCCGAACGGACCAGATTTTCGAGGAATCTCCGGTGCGACCAATGCCGTCGTCAACCCCAACGAGCCGCAGCCCAAGTCGGACGAGTTTTCGCTCACCTTCGAGAGGGAAGTGCTGGAAAATTGGGCGGTCTGGGCGACCGGCATCTATGCCACAAATTTTGACCTCCGCCGACTGGCCGAACCTCTCCGTCCCCGTTCCGCCTATAACATCGCGATCACCAATCCGCACCCCGGAAACGACGGCTTACCCAACACGGCCGACGATCCGCAAGGAAGAACGATCACCTATTACGAATATCCAACCAGCCTTAACGGCGTCGCATATGCGGGCACGATGATTGTGCCGGCCACCGGCAAGCAGACATTCAAAACAATCGAGGTAGCTGGCGCGCGACGCCTTTCCGGCGGCTGGCAGTTCGCTGCGTCGTTTTCGGCCACCAAAAGCGACGTCCCGTTTCTCGATGAGCAGCTCGACAATCCGAACTCGGAAATCTTCACGGCCAACCAGACCTGGGAGATAACAAGCAAGCTCTCGGGCGGGTACACGCTCCCGTATGAAGTCCTCATGTCGACGACTTACGAGCATCGCAACGGCGTGGCGCAGGCGCCGAGCGCGCAGTTCACCGGCGGCACGACGATTACGCAAATCGTGCTCAACGTCGACCCCATCGGCGCCATCCAGCTTCCCTCAACGGACCTTTGGAACGTGCGTTTTGGAAAACGGTTCCGTTTGGGGAGCCGAGGCAGCCTGGAAGCGCGGTTCGATTTCTTCAATATCTTCAACGCTAACTTCGTGACCGCGCGGAGTACGCGGGTGGGCCCGACCTACCTGATTCCGAGCACCATCATTCTGCCGCGGATTCTGCAGATGGGGGTGACCTACGAGTTTTAAACGACAGCCAGCCTGAGGGGGTAATGGCGGCGATCGCGGTGATGTTTGTCATCGCTGCCGCCGTCGGTTCCAGTGGCCGTCAAGCGTATGCACAGGCGCCAGGCGGGCGGGGAGGCGGCCCGCCGCTGCCAGATGGGGAGGCGCTCTACCTGGCGAACTGCGTCGAATGCCATGGTGTCGAGGGAGATGCGGTGACGGACGTCGACCTCGGGCACGGCCGTTTTCGCCGTGCCACGACCGATCCCGAGCTCGTCGGGATCGTGCTGCGCGGGATTCCCGGCACCGGCATGCCGCCGAGCACCTTCAGCGAAGCGGAGGCCGCGGCGATCGTGCGGTTTCTGCGCGCCAAGGCGAACCGGGCCGCGGCCTCGGCGGGGAACGCTACGAATGGCCAGGCGATCTTCGTCGGCAAAGGCAAGTGCACGACCTGCCATCGCGTTGACGGTGTCGGCGCGAGAACCGGTCCCGATCTGAGTGACGTTGGCCGGCTTCGCCATTCCACAGATATCGAACGGTCGATCCTCGAACCGGACTTCTACGTCCTTCCCGGCAACCGGTTCGTCCGCCTCGTCACGCGCGATGGTGTGACCGTAACCGGGCGGCTGCTGAACCACGACACGTTTACAGTGCAGGTTCTCGATGCGAAGGAACAGCTCCAGTCGTTGCCGAAAGCCAATCTGAAAGAGTTCACGTTTCTCGACAAATCGTCGATGCCGGCCTACAGCGGCAAGTTGAGCAGCGGCGAAGTTGCCGATCTAGTGAGTTATCTGGTGTCGTTGAGGGAGGGCCAGTAGTGACTGGACGCATGATTTCTCGAACCTTGCTGCTGACTCTGCTGGGCGCCGCGTCGGTCGCGGCCCAAGGCCAGGTCACGTTCGATCGCCTGGTTCGAGCCTCGCGGGAGCCCCAGAACTGGCTCACCTATTCCGGCTCATACATGAGCCAGCGTCACAGCGAGCTGACGCAAATTGCACCCGAGAACGTCAAGAACCTCGAAACGGCCTGGATCCTTCAACTGAACTCCCGCGAGCCGACCAATACGCGCTTCGAAGTGACCCCGGTCGTTGTCGACGGCATCATGTACATGGTGCAACCACCGAACGACGTCATGGCGCTCGATGCCACCAATGGCCGGGTGTTTTGGACCTATTCGTACAATCCTTCGCCACAGTCACGCCCCTGTTGCGGGCGCGTCAACCGCGGCGTGGCAATTCTCGGCGATCGGTTGTTCATGGGGACGATCGACGGGCACCTGCTGGCACTCGACACCAAGACCGGCCGCCCGGTCTGGGACGTCAGCGTTGTGAAACCCGAGTCTGGATATGCGCTGGTGGCGGCGCCGCTGATCGTGAAGGACAAGGTCATCATCGGTCCGTCCGGCGGCGAGTACGGCATCCGTGGATTCCTCGCGGCGTTTGATGTTGCCACCGGCGAGGAAAAGTGGCGGTTCAATACCATTCCAGGCCCCGGAGAATTCGGAGCCGAGTCGTGGCAAGGGGACTCCTGGAAAACCGGCGGCGGGTCGATCTGGCTCACCGGATCCTATGATCCCGATCTGAATATCACCTATTGGGGGGTTGGAAATCCCGGACCGGGCTGGAACGGCGACAATCGCGAAGGCGACAACCTCTTCAGCAACAGCGTGATCGCACTCGACGCCGACACGGGCAAACTCAGGTGGCACTTCCAGTTTTCGCCGCACGACGAGTTCGACTACGACGCGGTGCAAATTCCGGTGCTGGTCGACGCGAACTGGCAGGGAAGCCCGCGAAAGCTGATGTACTTCGCCAATCGCAATGGTTTCTTCTACGTGCTCGACCGCGCCACGGGTCAATTCCTCTCCGGCAAGCCCTACGTCGAAGTGAACTGGGCCAAAGGGCTCGACGAGAAGGGACGGCCGATTCGCATCCCCGGCAAAGAACCCAGCGCGCCACCAGGCACGTTGATCGCGCCCGGCAATCAGGGCGGGACCAATTGGTATTCGCCTTCGTATAGCCCGCGTACGAGTTTGTTCTACATCCCTGCCTGGGTGAACTATCGGTCGCTGTATGTCAGAGACAAGATCGAGTACGTCGAAGGGCGCCTCTTTCCAGGGGGCGGCGCACGCCCGGACGTACCGGGCATCCGCGTGGGTGGCAGGAACTACGCGAAGGAGAGCGAAGGGTACGGCGCGGTCCTCGCCATCGACCCGCTTACCGGCGAGCAAAAATGGGAATTCAAGATGAGCGACCTGACGTGGGCCGGTATTCTGACGACGGCCTCAAACGTGTTGTTCAGCGGCGGCAACGAGGGCTACTTCTATGCTCTTGACGCGCGCAACGGAAACTTGCTGTGGAAGACTATCGTCGGCGGATCCGTACGATCGGGACCAATGACGTATTCGGTCGGCGGCAAGCAATACGTGGTGACCTGTGCAGGTAGCGCGCTGTTTGCTTTCAAGCTGCGGGAGTAGATCGTTCAGCATTTCGTGTTTGCCTACCTTCGTGGTGAGCGTTCGTACGTAGTGTCCGCCTTCAGGCGGACTGCCTGGTCCGGCTAAAGCCGGACACTACGTACTCCCGTAGCTTCGCCGCCACGTGGTTTGTCTTTGAGTTCCACGTTCGTGGATTCGTCCCCCGTCGTGTCATTGCGTCCATCGCGTCGTCGTGTTTGTCTTCGCGCCTTTGTGGCTTCGTGGTTTAGCCATCGTGTTCGCGTCTTCGTGGTTTACGCCGCCAGACCGATCATGAACGTCGCCGCGTAACCGGCCGAGGGATTGCCCGACACCGACGCGAGCTCGGAGTTCAGGCTGTCTGCAAAAATGCCGTCCCTGAGATTCGTCGTCGGATTCGAGCCGCGCGACGCATAGACTCCGCTGCCGTACACCTCTGAGTTCACGGCATCGGGAAATGCGATCTGCGTCACCTTCAGCGATTGGCCGTTGCGGGTGACTTCCACATGAATGTGTGTAGCGCGACCCTGGTACCAGCCGGGATACACGGTCGTGAACTTCACCTGTCCGCTCGCGTTCGTGGTCTGGATTCCGCGCAGATACGTTTGCGCGCGCTCGCTGCCGTATTGCGAGTAGTTGCCGCTGGCATCGCATTGCCATATTTCGACATTGACGCCCGTCAGAGGCGCGCAGCTGGAGGCTGTGTTCACCACAGTGATCATCAGGTCGAGCTGCGTGCCGCTTTTACCTTCGCGGATGTCGCTGCGAAACAGGTCGATGAGTGAGGGGTAGGGGCCGACGGTTTCGTTCGGCGTCACGGTGCATGCGGCGCCCGTAGCGGCCGGGGTGGCTGTAGCCGCTGCCGCGCTCGCTGCGTCGGCGGTGGATGCCAATGCGGTAGGCCCGGTGGGCGACTCTCCGGCGCATCCAAACGTGAAGGCTGTCGCTCCCGTGGCGCCGAGGATGGCCAGGGCCTCGCGGCGTCCGATTTTTTTATCTGTATTCTGCATCTCTCCTCCGTCGTAATCGACATGTTCAGATTACGGTTTGCCGTGAGGAAGTGCCGTCAAGAAAGGTAAAGCTTTGTAAACCTACGAACTTGCTAGTGGAAGCTGGAAGATCACTTCAAGCCCGCCGCCGTCCGCGTTGGCCGCGCTGACCGATCCGCCGTGCACGGCCGCGGCCCGAGCGGCGATCGATAGTCCGAGCCCGGAGCCGCCGGAGGCGCGATCTCGAGACGAGCCGACGCGGTGGAATGGAAGGAAGATTCGCTGAAGCTCCTCTGGGGGAACCCCCGGGCCGTGATCGCGCACGACGACGTACGCATGTGTGGCGTTCAACTTTAGGGCTACATCGACCGACGTGCCCTCGGGCGTGTAGCGGCACCCGTTTCGCACCACATTTTCAATCGCGCTCGCGACCAGCGCGGCGTCCCCTCGAATCGTCGCTGGTGGCGCCAGCCGCACGCGTACTCTTCGCCCGGTTCTGCCCGCTTCGTAGTCGGTATCCATGGCGACGCGTTGAACGACGTCCGACAAGTCGAAAAGCTCCGAGACGGCCGGCTTGTCGGTGTCTCCGCGCGCGAGCGTGAGAATCTGGCCGATCATCTCGTTCATGCGGGTTCCCTCGAGCTCGATGCGGTTCAGCTCCTTCTCCGCATCGGGCCCCGCCTTCCGGCGTGCGAGCTCCACTGCGACCTGCAGCCGGGCGAGCGGAGATCGCAGCTCGTGTGAGATGTCCGACAGCAACTGTTTCTGGGACGTGACGAGCAGGCTGAGTCGATCGGCCATCACATCGAAGTCGCGCACCACATCGCCGACTTCGTCGCGCCGTGAGGACAACGCCGCGCCGGCCCTGGCGGAAAGGTCCCCGGCGGCCAGTCGCCCGCTCGCCTCGCGCACGCGCCTGAGCGGCGACGCGAGATGACGAGCGAGCAGGAAACAGACGGCAGCCGACACGATGAGTGCGGCCACGACCACCGGTGCCGGGATAAAGATGGGAGAAGGCGCCGCCGGCAGTCCTGGCCGCCGGGGCCTCATGATCTCGAGGCCCACCAGGATGACGGCCTGTGCGATCCAGAAACTCAGGAAAATCTTAACGGCGAGGCTGCGCATAGATGTAACCCACCCCGCGGATCGTCTTGATGCGCTCGTCGCCGGCCGCATGGTCGCCGAGCTTCCGGCGGACCTTCCCGATGTGCACATCGATGCTGCGGTCGAACGGATCGAAAGCGCGGCCCAGCACCTGCTGGCTGATCTCCTCTCTGGTGACGACGCGGCCGGTGGACGACAGCAGCATGTGCAGCAGATCGAACTCCACCGTCGTGAGCTCAACCGCGGTGTTGTTTCGCATGACTGTGCGCGTTGCGGGATCCAGCGTCACGTCGCCGACGCCGACGAGAGGCTGGGTGTCGCTGTCGCGGGGGTGCGCGCGCCGCAAGACCGCGTGAATCCGCGCCGTGAGCTCCCGCGAGTTGAATGGCTTCGGCAGATAGTCGTCCGCGCCGATTTCAAGCCCGACGATGCGATCGACGTCCTGGCCGCGAGCCGTGAGCAAAATGACAGGGACCGAAGAACGGCGGCGGAGCTCTCGAAGAATCTCGAATCCGTTCATCTCCGGCAGCATCACGTCGAGAATCACGAGCGCATGGCTGCCGCTCTCAGCGAGGTCTACGGCGCCGGCTCCAGTGTGATGGCAATCGACGTCGAATCCCTCGCCGCCCAACAGCTCGGTGACCAGCTCGCAGAGCTCCCGGTCGTCGTCAATGATGAGAATCCGCCGTGGCACGGTCATCAGATTGTCTGCCATATCAGCGTATGGCGGCTGGCGGGCCTCGGCCGTCAAGAAGAGATAAGCGTCCGTAAAGATTGTGTAAAGGGCACCGTGAAGATGACGCTCGTGTCTAGGAAAGTGGTCGCTCTGGGTCGAAAACCGCCGAATTCTGCCCTTCAAAGCGTGGCATTTGCTTTGCCTTCTCCTCATTGCCAGCGTGAGAAAGGACACTTCCATGCGTTTTGCCTTTGCAGCCGCATTTGCTGTTTTGAGCTTCGTCGGAATGCCTGGCCGCGCTCACGCGCAAACCTCGATTGACGGCTTCGGGGCGCTTCCGATGAATCAGTTGTCGTCGTTCGGCGATTCCAGCTTCCCGATGGACTTCGGCGGGCGGGTCGGGTTCGAGATCACCCCTGGCATTCAGCTGTTGGGTGAGTTCGGCCGCATCGGGAACGTCCTGCCAGAGTTCGTGGCGTTGCCCCTGTCGTTTGCTCCGGTCGACCTGAGAGTGTCGGCGTTTTACGGAGAAGGTGGCGTGCGATTTCTGGCAGCGCCGCGGAGCGCGGTAAATCCGTATGTCGAAGGCACCGCCGGCGTGGCGCATTTGAGCTTCGGCATCAACGGCATCGGGTTCGCCGGAGCCGCGGTCGCGAGGGCAGCCTTGAACCTCGTGGACCAACGGGATCCCATCGTCGGAGCCGGCGGCGGAGTACTCCTGCATGGCGGTCCGCTGCAGTTCGACCTCGGTTATCGATACAAGCGTGTTCTGACGGGCAGTGCGTTGAGCTCTGTGCTTAGCGCGGGGCAGGACATGCAGTCACATCAAGTGAGGTTTGGTGTCGGTGTACGGTTCTGACGCACCACGCGACGAAATACGAACATAAGGAGATCAGAAGGTCAGGAGAATTTGTCGAATGACATTCCTCCTGGTCTTTCGCACTTCTGTTTGAATTGCGGTTTTGATCCAGTCTTCCAAGTGTCGGTACGTAGTGTCCGGCTTCAGCCGGACGCCCTTCCGAATACGACCACGAAGCCACGAAGGCATGAAACACGATGGCGCGATGAGCGCGATGAAATACCAGCAGGAGATCAGGAGCTCAGGAGGATTGTCGAAAGACATTCCTCCTGGCTGGAACCGGTTTCAAACTTCCTCGCGGCAGACCGTCGACAGGCCCCCGGGTGGCCGTCCGGCTCAAGCCGGACACGACGTTGACAGATTGCGGAGGAGCCGCCGCGCGATGCGGCCGGTGGATCCGTCTGCAAGGCAGCCGTATTTTGTGCAGCGGTCGTTGACCGGAGCGCGACGAGCGGTGGGCGACACCACCGACGCGATCGACGCAACCACGACCGTATGCATCTGCCGAGATGAGCGAGGCGGTGGCGGTTGGTGAAATTGGGCGCGGAGGCTGGGCTCCGGCTGCCGGCAGACGGATTCACCGGTCGCGTTGGTGGCGGCAACGGACTCGTGGTGCGCCGTCCAGCAGTCGACCGTGACACTAATCGTCAGAGAAGAAAGTCCCGGAGACGAGACCGGCTCAAGCCGGACACGACGTTGACAGATGTGCGGAGGGCCGCCGCGCGATGCGGCCGGTGGATCCGTCTGCAAGGCAGCCGTATCTTGTGCAGCGGTCGTTGACCGGAGCGCGATGAGCGGTGGGCGACACCACCGACGCGATCGACGCAACCACGACCGTAGGCATCTGCCGAGATGAGCGAGGCGGTGGCGGTTGTTGAAATTGCGCGCGGAGGCTGGGCTCCGGCTGCCGGCAGACGGATTCACCGGTCGCGTTGGTGGCGGCATACGGATAGTGGGCGCCGTCCAGCATCGCCGGACATTACGTAGCTTAGAAACAGTGATTCATAACTCCGGGTATTGCAGTGAGTTCGCAACGCTTCGGACAGCTGTAGTTCGTCTAACCACAGAGCCGGTTGTGCGGCATTACTGATTGGAGAATTAGTTTTTAACTGATGTCAAGGTGGCACGCGCACGACGGGCCGTGTCTGCTGGTGCCAGGCGTTTGCCGCGTCCGTTGGCCTTGGCTGTCGGCACTGGCTTGGTGTGCTGCTTTCCTTCTCTTTTCAACGATGCACGAAGCCAGTCACCAGCCGTTTCAATATGCCGCCGCATTGTTCGTTCAGCCAGCTTCGGATTGCGAGCAGTCAACGCTTCCAGGAGAGGGAGGTGGTGCTCCGCGATTTCGTGCAACGAATGTTTCGTCTTCATAACAGTGATGAAGGTGGAGCTTGCCAATCTCATTCGTTCCCAGAATTGCATGAGGAGCCAATTTCCAGATGCCTCGACGATGGTGAAATGGAAAGCGAGATCCGCGTCGACGCATCGCGCGATGATCCCCGCAAGCTGCAGCCTTTCTCATTCGCTGTAATAGAGTCGCCAGTTTTTTGAGCCCCGGCTCGCTGATGCGCGTCGCTGCATGTCTCGCAGCCAAACCCTCCAGCATGGCTCTGATGGGATAAACCTGTAGGAGATCCTCTATGGATGTTTCTCGTACGACAGCACCACGGAAGGGGATAACGACAACAAACCCAAACACCTCAAGGTCCCGCAGAGCTTCTCGCACGGGCGTTTGGCTGACGTTGAAGTCACGCGCAACTCGGGTCTCAACAATGCGATCACCCGGAGCGCGGCGTCCCTCGAGAATGTCTTGAACGAGATAATCTCGGATTTGTTCGCGAAGTACACGACGGTCGACAGACGGCGCGTTCAAAGCAGCGGCAATTCCTGGCACGAGTGTGTCTCCTGTGGTTGCTTTTGAGGTGAACGATAAACGATCCGGTCAGGGCATGTTGAGCCGTCGATGATGCTTGCGTCGGGCGATTCTAGGGACGCCGCAATCACGTGTCAATCGATCTCCTCAAGAAACGGCCTGTCTCACATAATCGATTATGTATTATTTGGCTTGACACCCCTCAACCTGTAATTGATCATGCCTCGTTCCGAACAACTGTCGAATCGTTGAGGGAGAGTGCTATGAGTCCCATCTTCGAGCAGTGCCGCCTTGTCGTGGTGTCGGGGAGCGCAGTCCTGAGTAGAAAGGCGAAGCCCAACCGCAATGTCAAGGTTCGATCGCTCTTTCTGAGGCCTTATGGTGGCGACGTTTTGGGTCTCCTTCGCCACCCTCGCATTGACACAAACCGATCGCGGCACGATCCGCGGCACAGTGCTCGATATTACGGGTGCCGTTATCCCTGGCGCTTCCATAACCGTGACCAACACGGCGACAGGAGTAAGTGTCGACACCATTTCTACCGAGGCCGGCACATATAACGTTCCGGCGCTGTCATCGGGTGTTTACAACGTACAGGTGCAGTTGCAAGGCTTCAAGACGCTGTTGCGGCCCAACGTGGCCGTCTCCGCTGGGAATATCACAGGGCTGGACCTCACGATCGAAGTGGGCGCTATTGGCGAGACGCTCACCGTCGTCGGGGAAGCACCGCTGCTGCGCACTGAATCGAGCGGAACTGGAATTGCGGTGGATGCACAAGCGTACGTCGACCTGCCGCTCACCTCCGGTGGCGGGCGTCGCTCTTCTGGTTTTCTTGTGCTGGTTCCTGGCTACAGCGGAAACCCGGGCGGTTTTTCTGACGCGATCAATGGCGGCCAGGCAAGCACTAAGGAACAGCAGCTGGAGGGCGCGTCTATGGTCACGGCTGAAATCACGGGAGACGGTCGCAACGTGACCATGCCTCCGGATTCAGTGCAGGAGCTTTCGGTTGCGACCAGCGGTTATTCAGCGGAGTATGGCAACACCGGCGGCGGTGTGGAACGTTATGTGCTGAAGTCCGGTACCAATCAGTTTCACGGCAGCTTCTATGAGTTCGTGCGGAATGAGGCGTTCGATTCACGCGGCTACTTCGATACAGTTAAGCCGGTGCATCGCGAACACGAATTCGGCGGCACAATCGGCGGTCCAATTTACCTTAATAAGATGTACAACGGGCGGAACCGCAGCTTCTTCTTCTTTTCTTACAATGGGTACACGACGCGAGGGTCTGCGGCGACAATTATTCAGTCCGTACCGACCCAGGCATTCCGCAACGGTGATTTTTCATCGTTGATTTCCCCGAACATTCCGGCCAGTCAGCAGATACAGCTTTACGATCCAAGAACAACGACGCAGGTCGGTTCGACTTTTGCCCGGCAACCGTTCGCGGGCAACATCATCCCGGCCAACCGGCTGGATCCTACGGCGCAGGAAATTATGGCGCTCTATCCGCTGCCGAACCTTCCGGGTGACTTCAACAACTACTCGGCAACTTCTGGCGGAAGCGAGACCGAGCGCCAGACCTACACATTCAAGGTGGATCATCATTTCAACGAGGCTCACCGGCTCACCGTGAGTAACGTGGCTACCATCAATCCTTCGTTAGGTTCAAACGCAGGGATGCCGGATCCTATCTCACCCCGCAGTGTCAACAAGTTCACATACTGGTTCCCTCGCGGGACATGGGATTGGACCATGGGGCCGAGTGTTCTTAACCAATTCCGCGTGGCCTACAACCGGCAAACGCAGTACCAGGACTCGCCAATGCGAGACCAGGGCTGGCCCCAACAGCTCGGGCTTTTGGGTATGGAAGACGCCGTGGGCGGGTTCCCGCGCATTCTCCTTGGAAGCTTTTTCCAGTCAGGCGTCGGCAACGGCTTCAACGACCGTTTTTCCAACACGTTCACGGTCAGCAACGCACTGTCCTGGACGAGGGACGCTCACAACTTCAAGTTTGGTTTTGAGGCGCGCCGCTTACAATCGATCAAATATCTGGGTGACTGGGCTGTCTTGGGTTTCTCGCGCAACGAGACCGCTGATCCCACCAACGCCAACACACGCTCAAGGACCGGGCTGGAGTTCGCCAGCTTCATGCTGGGACAGGTGGACAACGCCATACTGCCGCTGTATGGCGACTTCGTTCCTGAATTCAACACCTACCAGATCGGGATGTATGTCCAGGACGATTACAAGCTCACGTCGCGCCTCACAGCGAATCTCGGCTTGCGTTACGACATGTTCACGCCAACGGCGGAGGCGCAGAACCACCACTCGATGATCAATACCACTGAGCCAAATCCGGCGGCTGGCAATCTGCCAGGTGTTTATACGTTTGCCGGGCAGAATGGTAATGGGGCGAATCTTGCGCCAGCGGACCACAATTTACACAACGTTGCTCCTAGACTTGGACTTGCGTACAAGCTGAATGATTCGACCGTGTTGCGCAGCGGGTATGGGGTTAGCTACTTTCAGGCAGGTCCCTACGGAGGTGGCGGTCCCAACACCCAGCTGAACGACGGCTATTGGATCAACAACTCCACGACGTCACCGGATACGGGGGTTACTCCGGCCTACACATTTGCTGCTGGTTATCCAGCCAGCGCCACGATTATTCCTCCGAACACAACGCCGGCGCTGGGCGTCGGATCAGGGCTCGTCAACTATTGGCATCCGAACGCCGACCGTACGCCTTCAATGCAGAACTGGAACGTGAATATCCAGCGCCAGCTCGCTGCCAACCTGAGCATCGATGTGGGCTATGTGGGGTCTAAGGGCTCGAACCTCTCGCAGCGTTCGGACATTAACCAGCTCGACCCGAAGTTCATCACAGATCCAGTTGCTGGCCCGCTGTTGAACAGCAACATCACTGCGCCGGCGGTAGTGGCTGCGGGATTCACCAAGCCCTACTCGACGTTCACCGGCACCTTGGGACAGGCGCTGCGCCCATTTCCACAGTTCATAGGAATGGTGCCGGGCGGCAGAAGCTCCGACAACGATGGCACGTCCAACTATCACTCTTTCCAGCTTCAGTTGCAGAAGCGATACTCCCATGGGTTGAATGCAAGTGTCGCATATACCTACGCGAAGTCGGAGACGGACGCGGCCTACAACTTCGTGAACAATGCGACAGTGCATCGCAGCATCTACGACGCCGCCCTTAACATGTCCGTTTCGCCTCTCGTCCGTCCGCATGTGTTGGGCATTGGGTTCAACTACGAACTTCCCTTTGGACCTGGAAAGCCCTTCCTCAATGGCGAGGGATTTCTGGGCAAGCTGGTCGGTGGATGGCAGGTGAATGGGATCATGCGCTACCAGACGGGTACGCCGCTGGGCGTCAGTGCGCCTCAGAGCAATCCTACGTATGGCAGTGTGAGTACCACGAGTGGCGGAGTCACAGCGGCGATACCGCAGACTGCTGATCGCGTCGCGGGCGTGCCGATGACGTTGTCTTCTGACAATTTCAATCCCCGGACGGATCGTTACTTGAACCCGGATGCGTTTGCGTTACCTGCGGGCGTCTTCGGCAACACAGCTCAGCTGATCGAAGGGCTATACGGGCCGACATCCAAGAATGAGGACATGAGCCTGATTAAGAAAATGCGACTCAGCGAGGGCGTGAGCCTTGACCTGCGGTTTGAGGTATTCAACGTATTCAACCGGGTTGTGTTTGGAAATCCCAACACAAACCGTGGTAATCCTCAAACTTTCGGATTCATCACCACCCAGGGGAATACGCCGCGCAACGGACAGATCGCGGCGAAGCTCACGTTTTAAGGTGCGAACGTCCACCAGGCGTCACGGGGCGTGTTATGAAACTCATTAGGCGTGCAATGAAACTGGTGTTGGTTGTCTTGGTTACCGCGTTGCTTCCCTTGGCCCTCGCACGACAATTTGCCCTCGCACAACAACCGGAAGCACCTCCGCAAGAGCCGATTCTCGGGCGCCCTGGGTACCCTGCGCGTCCTTACAACGAGAACCGTGAAGGATACGGCGCTGGATTTTTCGGCGACTATTGCCTGCAGTGTCACGGAACCCCCCCGGCCGACCGCGCCCCGGATACAGCCACCATCCATCAGATGCCTCCAGAGCGGATTTATGCCTCCCTTACAACAGGGTCCATGAGGGAGATGGCTAAGGACCTGACCGATGCTCAGAAGAAAGGCATTGCTGAATACATGTCCGGCAGGAGGTTGGGGTCGAGCGGGAGCGGCGAGGCGAAAGAGATGTCGAACCGCTGCTCCAGCACGCCGCCTATTCGGGCTAACGGTGCTGCTGCGTGGCCAGGTTGGAGCCCCGATCCGACGAACGCACGCTTTCAGGATGCCAAGGCAGCGGGTCTGACAGCGAGCGACGTGTCCAAACTCAAGCTCAAGTGGGCATTCGGCAGTCCAGCGGCAATGTCCATGTATGCCCAGCCGTCGTTCTTCAGCGGAAGGGTCTTCGTGGGCTCCGACAGCGGCTACGTGTATGCGGTCGATGCGACCAGCGGCTGCTTCTATTGGTCGTTCCAGGCACAGGCGGGAATCCGCACCGCTGCCACTATCGGACCGGTGAGACCGGGTTCCTCGACCTACGCAGCGTTCTTTGGTGACGTGCGCGGCAATGTGTATGCGGTAGACGTCCAGAGCGGCAAACTGTTGTGGCGTATTGCTGCGGACCCGCACCCCATGTCCCGCATTGTGGGTGCTCCAATACTGCATGAGCGGCGTCTGTACGTCGCGGTCACCATGCTGGAGGAAGTGGAGTCCAACAGTCCGAACTATCGGTGCTGCTCCGGCCGCGGCAACATCGTTGCGCTGGATACCGAGACCGGAAGGCAGATCTGGAAGACCTACACCATCGAAGAAGAGCCCTTCATCATAAAAAAGACACCGAATAAGGATGTCTGGGGGCCTTCCGGAGCTGGCGTCTGGAGCACGCCGACGCTGGACCTGAAGCGCCGGGCCATTTACTTCGGAACCGGCAATGGTTTTACTGGGGTGACCAAGACTTCCGACGCCATCTTCGCCTTGAACATGGATACGGGAAAGGTGCTCTGGACCTTTCAGGCCACGGAAAACGACATATGGCATGTTGGCTGTCCCCAGGGCGTTCCGGGAATGCCCAACGAAGGACGTGGCGGTCGCGGACGGGGCGGCCCTCCACGAGAGGACTGCGTGCCGGTAGTGACGGCTCCCGATTGGGATTTCTCTTCTTCTCCCATTCTTGTGAGATTGTCCAGTGGCAGGGAAATGCTCATAGCAGGCCAGAAGTCGGGAGCAATATGGGCGCTGGATCCGGACCGGAAAGGCGCAGTGCTCTGGAAGTATGAGTCACCGCAGGAACGCGGCCGAATGGGAATCCTGTTCGGAGGCGCGGCAGATGGCCAGCACGCGTATTTCAATTCGCGCGGCGGAATCTTTGCCGTGCAGCTTTCGGGTGGCTCCGAAAAGTGGTTTGTTCCGCTCGCCGCGCCGACCGGCGACATGAAGAATCATCCCGGAGCGAGTGCGGCTGTCACCGCCATATCCGGTGTGGTGCTTTCCGTGGGGCTGGACGGCAAGATTCGTGCGCTTGATGCAAATGACGGCAAGCTGCTGTGGGAGTACAACACGGCGCGGGAGTTCGAGACGGTAAACGGGGTCAAGGCCAAAGGCGGTTCCATGGGTTCGGGAGGAGTGGCCGCGGCAAACGGGATGTTGTTTGTGGCTTCTGGGTACGTCGGGTTCCAGAATGGCGCTCCAGGAAACGTGCTGCTCGCTTTCGCACCGGAGGAATAGAGCACCGCGTGGGTTAATGGCTGCAAAGTTTGAGGTGAACAAATGTTGAGGAGGTTGGTGTGCACGGGTCTGCTGCTGACCGGGACGGTACTCGCTCAGGTGCCGAACAGTCCGAGTGGTAACAATGCGGGCACGGCGGGAGCAGGGCTTCGTACGTCAGCTCCGAGGATGTTTGCGCAACGAAACCCGGGCGGAGGCACCTCGTCGTGGTATGTCGCGGTCCCGCTCGACAGCCTCGGCACGTCTAATTTCACGGAAGCGCTTGCCAAGGCAAACGGACGCGTTGCGGGAGCATCGGACAGCAGCCCGCTGAACACAGGCGCTGCGGAGGTTTCCAGCCGTCTGCTGGATTATCGTGTTGGACCGAATGAGATTGCCGATCTGAAGTCGCAGCTGACCAGAATTCGCGTTGTCTCTTACCGCGTCCCAACCATTAGTCCCGACGAGGCAGAAGCGCGAAGACTGTTTGAGTTCGCCAAGGCTCTGAACATTCCCGTTATTGTTTCGGACGAGCTCCCTGCCTCATTGAGCGCCGTGGACGGGCTGGCGCGCGAATTCAACGTCAGTGTGGCTCTGTCGAGCCCCGCTGACCCCCGGGAACTGGCCAAAAAACTCACGGGCCTCAGCTCGAAGGTTGGCGCGTATGCAAATCCCGCCAGATGGGTAGAAATGGGAGTCAAGCAAGAGGAAGCGGTGTCCTCCCTCAAGGGGCGCATCATGGGCGTGCGCCTGCGCGGACGAGATTGATTCCGGCTTTCTTCAGGCAATATACCGGTCGGGAACTCAGCCGACGTTCGTAACGGTTGACTACCAGGGATCGGGAGATCCCGCAACGGAGCTCGATAAAGCCCTGAGTGCGTTCGAAGCCGCCTTTGTTCCCGTTGCAGTGGCGCGGATTTCCGACGTAGGACGTTCAACCCCTCCTCGTGGCGAAGAGGCTCTTTCGCCCGAAGACAGGAGCAAGGTCTCGGCAGCGGTCCCGGCGGCGGCTTCGGCGAAGCCGAAAAAGCCGCGAAAACTTCTGGTGCTGGACCTGAACGGAAACCATCCTTCGACCACATTCGCAAACTATGCCATCAAGTTGTGGGCGGACAGAACGCAGGCGTTTACTCCGGTGTTCTCGAACGATTTCGACAATCTGAAATATCCCAAGATCGGTGAATACGACGCCGTGTTCTTCAACAACACCATGGTGTTTCAAACCATTCCCGATCTAGCCGTTCGCGAAGGACTGCTGCGCTACGTGCGCGAAGGAGGAGGATTCGCGGCCTATCACGCCGCCATTGCCACCTCTCCCGACTGGGAAGACTATGGCGATTTGATCGGGGTCAGGCTGGCGGGAAGCAGTATTCCTCCTGCAGCGATCCCCCCGAAGGTCGATGCCGATCATCAGAAGGGTGTCGTAAAAATCGACGATCCGCGCAGCCCGCTCACCGCGGCACTACGCGGGAAGAATTTCGAGTGGGAGGATGAGTATTACGCCATCCACAAGTTCTCCCGTGACAAGGTTCACGTGCTGTTCAGCCTCGACCCGGAAAAGATGGTCCCTGAAATGTGCGGCACCTGCCAGCGCATGAAAGGGAACGTGCCGCTCGCGTGGATTCGTAGCTACGGAAAAGGCCGCGTGTTCTATACACCACTCGGACATCACGGAACCTATTTCCAGTCGCCGGAGCTGTCCCGAGTCATGCTCGACGGCATTCAATTTGTGTTAGGCGATCTCGAATCGGACACGACTCCTGGTTCTAAGTAATAGGCTATTCATCAAGATTGCAAGAAAACGTTTCGGAGCGGAGGATAACTTCTATGAGGCTACTAAAGCATCTCGCTGTTCTAACACTCGTAGTGCTCCCCGGATCTGCGATGGCGCAGCAAGGAACACCGGTGGGAGCGCCTCCACCTCCGACCACGGGAATGTCCGAGGGCCTGCCGTACAAGCTTTTCCAGTTCCATTGCACCGGCTGCCACGGAAAGCTTGAAGAAGCGCCTTCAGTGGACATTCTTAAAAGGCTGACACCGGAAAGGATTCACGAGGTCATCTCCACCGGGTCGATGAAGGGCCAGGCGGCCCATCTAAACGAGGAAGAGAAGGTTGCGATAGCGGAAGCACTAGGCGGCAGAAAGATGGGCATGTCTGTGAGCGGCGAAGCCAGCACAATGCCAAACCGTTGCCCGGCAGACCTGGCTTCTAAGAGCGCTCCATCAGCCGCGTCGTGGAATGGATGGAGTCCAGAGGCAGAGAACAACACCCGCTTCCAGCCCGCCAAGGCAGCGAAAATGACGCCTGCCTCGGTTGCCAGGCTCCAGCTGAAATGGGCGTTCGGCCTTCCAATTACGACGTCTGCATACAGCCAACCCGTCGTGGTGGGCGGCAGGCTGTTCATCGGTTCCGACTCGGGATATTTGTATTCCCTGGATGCGCCGACAGGCTGTGTGCACTGGTCTTTTCACGCCAAGGCCGGCATTCGCAGCACCCCCATGATCGGCCCTGTCAAAGCTGGGTCCTCGCAAACTGCGGCATTCTTCGGCGACATTCGCGGCAATGTGTATGCGGTGGACACATCCAGCGGCAAACTGCTGTGGTCGGTGCTCATCGATCCTCATCCCCTTTCCCGCATCACCGCCGGCGTTAAGGTCCACGAGGGACGCGTTTATGTTGCCGTGGCATCACTGGAAGAGCCCGAGTCGGGCAGCTTTACGCATAAGTGCTGCACGTTCCGCGGCATCGTCGCGGCGCTCGATGCAAATACCGGCAAGCAAATCTGGAAATATTACACGCTGCCCCCCGCCACACCGCAGGCAACCTCCACGGACATTGCCTTCTTGGGTCCTTCGGGCGCAGGCGTGTGGGGACCACTGACGCTCGACTCCAAGCGGCGAGCGGTGTACTTCTCGACCGGCAACGCCTTCTCTGATCCCGACGTAGGCGGGTCAGATGCCGTGATGGCAGTGCACATGGATACCGGCAAGAGCCTTTGGACCAAGCAGGTGCTGAAAGGAGACGTAAGGAGCAGCGGCAACTGCGCGGCGGTGACACCACTAATGAAGTTGCCTCCTGAGTATCCGCGGGGCGCCACGCGGAGACCTGGCGCGCCTGCGCCTCAAGCTGCTGCGCCGAGCCGTGGGGGGGCCGTCAGGACACGCAAGGAGGTTGGCTATCCCGAAACTTACTACTGCCCCGAAACTCGGGGCCCGGATGTGGACTTCTCTGCCGGGGTTATGTTGGTGGATTTGCCGAATGGGACGAGCCTGGTAGTGGCGGCGCAGAAGTCGGGCGTGGTCTGGGCTTTCGATCCCGATAAGAATGGGGAACTGGTCTGGAGCTCCGACATCAGCCGCGGACAGGTGGTCTTCGGCGGCGCAACAGACGGCGAGAAAGGCTACTTTGCTATGCGGGGAGGGGCTTTAGCCGCTGTGCGGTTGTCTGATGGAGTTGAGCAATGGGCGCACTGGATCGATCCGCAGCCGTCAATGCAGAATCATCGCGGTATCAGCGCGGCCGTGAGCCTGATTCCTGGTGCGGTTTTTACTGCGGGTCTGGACGGGATGGTCCGAGCCTACTCGACGTTCGACGGAAGATCGATTTGGCAATACGACACCACCCAAAAAGTCCAAACCGTAAACGGAGTGGAGGGTAAGGGAGGATCGATTGGCTCCGCGGGTGTAACCATCGTCGATGGTATGGCATTCGTGACTTCGGGCTACATTGGATTTCAGAGTGGTCAGCCCGGAAATCTCCTGCTGGCGTTTGGTCCGCCGAGCGACTAGACGAAATGCAAACAGGAGATAAGAAGGTCAGGAGAATTTGTCGAAATACATTCCTCCTGCCTTCTGAAGTTACCTTATCCGTTTTTCGGTACCAGTCTCAGTGTCCGGCTTCAGCCGGACGCCCTTCCGAAATACAACCACGACGCCACGAAGGCCTGAAAACACGATGGCGCGATGAGCGCGATGAAATACCAACAGGAGATCAGGAGCTCAGGAGGATTGTCGAAAGACATTCCTCATCTAGGCTGAGAACCGGTTTCAAAACTTCCTCGCGGCAGACGGATTCACCGGTCGCGTTGGTGGCGGCAACGGCTAGTGGCGCCGTCCCGCATCGCCGGACACTTAGAAAAGAAAGTCCGGTTAGAGAAGAAAGTCCGGCTAAAGCCGGACACTACGTACTTAGAAAACGTGATTCTGAGCCTCCTAATCTCCTGATCTCCTGTTGAATTTGCGCGTCCATCATTTCCAAGTCGGATTCACATACGCCCCGTTTCCAGCGACGTCCCACACAGCGAGCCGAGCCCATTTCCACCCGGGAGCTGGCGCTCGCCACTCGAATGTCTGGCTCCCGAACTCCTTGGTCGTGCCGAGCGGAATCGTCTCTTTGCGCGTGGTGGTCCCGTCGCTCCAGACGATTTCCGCAAACCGAAGCGGGAATGTCCATTTCACCTCGGCCTGGGCGATCACCTCATCCGCTGTTGACTTCGACATGTCCACGCGCGGCAACAGTACCTTCGCCTGTCGTCGTGAAGTAGTCGCCCCGCGCCAGCGGCTCCAGCGCATCGCCCCATTGGTCGAACGAGGGGAGTCGATCGAGCCTGATGTAATTGATGTTCATGTGCGCGTACAACTCGTGCGTGTGGTCGAACTGAAACATGTCGACTTCGCCGAAGATGCGTTTGCGCATGCCAAGATTGCTCAAGTCGTCGAGGAGGTCGAACGATCGATCGCCGAGCCGCGGCGACGACAAATCGGCGGGCATGGCTTTCCATCCTGCTCCGAGGTACCGGGCGTCGCGAAAGTGTTCGGTTGAAAAAATCTTGTCGGGGAAGCCTGTCGAGCCCTTCGTGCGCGGATGGGTCTGGTACATGTATCCCCCCTCGCGCCGCACCAGATCGAGCATCTCTTCCGCATTCGCCGTGCTGTAGACCTTTCCGTATTTCGGATGCTGCATCTCGAAGGCGGCGTGACCGGTCTTCGGCCGGTTCATGAACCAGTACACCGGCTTGGGAAAGACCACGGACCAGTGCCCGCCAAGGTGTACGTTCGCCTCCTCGGCCGGGATCAGCAGAAATTCCGGATCCGACTGAGCTTTCAGCGCCTTGAAATAGGCATCGAGCTCGTCGAGGCGCAAATCGGTGAGGTCGGCCGGATGCCCGTCGCCATGAAAATCCATGATCATCGACGCGTCGACGCCCATGGCCTTCAGCACCGGCTTGAACGGCGGCGTCCAGGTTGGACCGTTTGCCATCGCCTGGACGGTGTCGGCAAGATGCCAGTGAGTGCTGAGCGTTTTGTATCCAGGTAGGGCCGGGAAACGATCGCGGTTCGTGTAACGCAGAACGTACGCGAGCGCGGCGTCGACGGGACCGTCAGAAACGAGAAAAAACACGCCCATGCGCTGGGCCCGTCCCGGCGGCGCGTTCACCCACGGGTAGTACTGCCAGTTCTCGTCGCGCAGCTGGCGGATGCCGATGCCCACACGGCCGCGCCATCCGCGGTGCCACAGATACGCGAGGTTGGACGAAAAGTCGCGCGGAAAAAAGTACTGATGCGGGGAAGGGAACACGGCGATGCTTCCCCCTGCCGTCTTTGCTGCCAGCGTGCGGTAGCGGACCTTGACCGGCTCGCGCTCCGCCTGCAGTCCGTTGTGCACCTCGCGCTTGAGGGCGCCCGACGTGTCGTAATACGCGACCTCCGACTGCATGTTGTTGCCGGCAGTGCGATCGGCCGGCGCAGACATATCGAGCCCGGCGTCGTAGTAATACGCCACGTCCGGATCGTTTGTCGTCAGCACCGCTTCCTGATGAATGAGGCGGCTGCCTGGAAAAAACGTGTACGCGACCCCACCTTCGAATCCGCCCATGCGCATGCCGTCGAAGAGCAGCTCGACCCTGTCGCCGATGGTCTGCGCCCGCGCGCCGCGAAGTGTAAATGTCGCCTGCACGTGGCGCGTCCCGTCAGGGTGCGCCGTGGGATCGTCGAAGAACGCGTTCCATCCGCCGCGCCGTTTTCCCGTCTCACCGCGATAGAACGGCCGCGCGTCGCTGACGACGGGGTTGCCGCCGGCGGTGATGGACGTGATGAGCGGGCGCGCCGGATCGAGCGAAAACGTCGCACGCCATTGCCGCGACGTCTCGTCGGCCCAGGTGACAACCACCGTATCAGCCGCCGCTGTCACGCTGACTGGCCCCGGCCGCAGTTGCGTCGTATCGAGCGTAACGGTCTGCGCGATGGAGGGCGATGGACAAATGGCGAGCGCACTCAGTACCAATGCCGGCACGAACAGTCTCTGCATACGTTTCACTTTTCCAGGTTGTCCTTTCCACTTTCCACTTTCAACTTTTTACTTTTCACTTTTCACTTTTCACTTTCTACTTCTTACTTTGTCTTGCGCCATTCCTCAAACCGTTTACGCGTGGCGTCGTTCATCGGATACACGCCGTAGATTGATTCGCCCTTGAGCAGGAGCTCGCGCTGAAATTGTTCCTGTTCGTCGTGTTCGAGGGCCCTGTCCACGACTTTCGTCGCGATCGCCGCCGGAATCACGAGAATCCCGGTGCTTTCACCAACGAGGATGTCGCCCGGAATGACCGTGACGCTGCCGATGCGGACCGGCACCTGGTAATCGACGCTCATCATGAGCGGAGAGACCGATGATGCGTGACCGCGGCGCATGAAGGTTTGAATGGGCAGGGCTTCGAGTTCGGGAACATCGCGCATCGCGCCGTCGACGATGAGCCCGGCTCCGCCGCGCACGAGAAAGCGCATCGTGGTCACCCCTCCCGAGACCCCCGCCCGCGTTTCGCCGCCCGCGTCAAACACGAGGACGTCGCCCGGCTGCGCCTCTTCGGCGGATTTGTAGTTCAACTGCGGGCCTGCAGCATAGAGCTTGTCGCGGACGTCCTTCCGGTTCGGCAGATACCGGATGGTTCTGGCGCGGCCGACCAGTCGCATATTCGGCTTCAGCGGTGTCAGTTCGTTGATGAAGTTCTGCGGATAGCCTTCGGAGGTCACCAGCGACCATGCGGATTCCAGGCCGACGCGCATCAGCTTGTCGAACAACACCCGATCGTCCGCGCTGAGGCGTTCCTGGATATACGCAGGCACCTGCCGTTCAACGTGCTCCAGCTTCAGGGTGGCCTTCTGGGCAAATAGACCGGCCGTGACCAGCAAACAGCCCAACATCGACAGAGCAAGACGCATCGGTATCCTCCTGCGGGACGGTGTCAATTATTTCGCGCATCCGCTCTAACGCATATATAAATAGAGCCGAATTGGTGACACGATACACTCTTCCCGGAGGTTTTGTATGCGGTTGTTTCTGATCGCCTTGGCGCTGACGCTGGTGGTTTGCCGGCCTGTTGCCGCCCAGGGACTTGTTACGCAGAAAGCGTTGTCGTTCGAGATGGCCCAGTTGGTCGTTCAGGGAACCGTCGAGCGCTGTCGCGCGGATGGATTTCGCGTGAGCGTCACCGTCGTCGATGCGGCCGGCCTGGTGAAAGCCTTCGCGCGCGACGAAAACACCGGTCCGCACACCATCGACACCAGCAAGCGCAAAGCGTTTACCGCGCTGACATTCGCAGGCCGATGGGCGACATCACTGGAGGCGGCGAAAGCATGGGGGTCCGTCCTCGGCTCGCCGATGCCGAACGTCGAAGGCACGACAGGCATGGGTGGAGGAGTTCCCATCAAGGTCGACGGTGTGGCGATCGGCGCGGTGGGCGTCAGCGGAGCAGTTGGAGGGGACAAGGATGAAATCTGCGCGAACGCGGGAATCGCAAAGATCGCGCATCTGCTCAAGTGAGAAGTGAGAAAGTGAAAGTAGAAAGTAGAAAGTGAAAAGTGAAAAGTAGAAAGTAAAAAGTGGAAAGGCGGCGGCATATGCGACGACCGAATGGTTCTTCGATCGCACTCGCGTGTATTGCGGCGGTGGTATCAGGCGTTGCCATTTTCGCCCAGGGCGGTGCTGGCGGTGCGTCAACTGAGCCGATGTTGCCTTACAAGCTCGTCGAATGGCCGTTGCCGCCGACGAGCGCCGCCGGCTTCGCGGCGCCATGGAATTTCATTCAGGTGTCGAGCGTGGCCATGACCGCGAAGGGCAACGTGCTCGTGCTGCACCGCGGTGCCCATCCGATTCTCGAGTTCACGCCCGACGGCAAATTGATCCGATCGTGGGGCGACGGCCTGTTCAGCGAAGGCAAGGTTGCCGCCATCCCGAAGATGAACTGGTCCCCCGACAAGTCCAGGTATTCTGCCGTGTATGGCGCGGCCGGATGCACATCGTGTGGTGCGCACTCGGTGCGCGTCGATCCGCAAGGAAACATCTGGGTGATCGATGCGACGGGGCATGTGATCTACAAACTGAATCCGGACGGCAAGGAAATCATGCGCCTCGGCACCAAAGGCACGTCCGGCACCAGCCCGACCACGTTCAACCTGCCTACCGACATCGCATTTGCGCCGTCGGGAGACTTGTACGTGACGGATGGCTACGGGGGCGCGCGCGTCGTGAAGTTCACGCGAGACGGCAAGTACATCCTGCAATGGGGCACACGTGGCGCCGGCCCGGGACAGTTCGAGCTGCCGCATAGCCTCGTCATTGATTCCCAGGGGCGCGTGTACGTCAGCGATCGCGAGAATCAACGCATCGAGGTGTTCGACGCCGACGGCAAGTACCTGACTGAATGGAAAAACACCGGCGGCATCTCGGGGCTTGCGATGACTCCCGACCAGCGCATCGTGAGTGGCGCCGTCATGCGCGATCTCAACGGACAGCTTATCGGCAGGCTGCCTGAAGCATTGGCGTCCCACGGTGCCGCTGTCGATGCCTCCGGCAACATCTATCTCGCTCAGCTCAGCGGGATAGTCCAGAAATTTGTAAAGAGGTGAATCTTCAGATCTATAGATCTATAGATCTGTAGATATCAATAGTGCGTGACCGTCAGCGTGAAGTCCGCTGACGTCAGGACATTGCCGACGTCCTTGATGGCCACGCAATATTCCCCCGGGCTCTCCGGAGTGCCGGTGAACACCACGCCGAGCGCGGCCGTCGATGTTGACAGTTGACCGACGCACGCGGATGTCGGCTCGTCCCAGGACCCAAGTTCGAGCCCCATGATGAGCGTATTTGGATTCAGCTGGGTGATCGAGACATTGATGTTGCCGGGATTGACGACGGCAAAGTGAAGCGCGCTCGAGCCACCAGTCGCCAGTGAACCTGAGTGGGTTTCGGTCTTGAGCTCGTACACGGGATCGGGCTCGGTTGGGGATGAACCACAACCGATCGTGAAGGCGGCGGCGCAAACTCCGAAATACCGTGAGGCACGAGACAGGCGCATGCAGTGGAGCTCCATGGATCGCAACGACGAAACTGTCGTCGCGCGCTCCGGTGCAACCCATGTGCCGCGAAAAATGCTGAGTATCGTGGTGATGCGTCCTGATTAACAGACGCGAGATGCTCTGGAAGAAGGACAACGGGCGGGTCCCGCGCACAGGCAATGCGCAAAACCCGCCCGTCAATCCAGATCTTAGTTCTTAGATCTTAGTTCTTAGATTCTAAATTCCAGAATCAGTATCTGTAATGGTCCGGCTTGTACGGTCCATCCACAGGTACGCCAATGTAGTCCGCCTGGTCTTTCGTGAGCTTCGTCAGCTTCACGCCGAGATGATCGAGATGCAGCCTGGCTACCTGCTCGTCGAGATGTTTCGGCAGCATGTACACCTTCTTCTCGTACTTGCCCGTGTTCTGGTGCAGCTCGAGCTGCGCAATCACCTGGTTGGTGAATGACGCCGACATGACGAAGCTCGGATGCCCGGTCGCGCAGCCGAGGTTCAGCAGGCGGCCTTCCGCCAGGATCATCACGCTGTGGCCGTCGGGGAAGCGGAACTCGTCGTATTGCGGCTTGATGTTGATGCGCTCGATTCCCGCTTTCTTGAGGCCGGCCATGTCGATCTCGTTGTCGAAGTGGCCGATGTTGCCGACGATCGCTTTGTCCTTCATCCGCTTCATGTGATCGAGCGTGATGATGTTGTGATTGCCGGTTGCCGTGACGAAGATGTCCGCCTTGTCCACGACTTCGTCGACCGTCGTCACCTCGTAGCCTTCCATGGCTGCCTGCAGCGCGCAGATCGGATCGATTTCCGTCACGATCACGCGGCAACCCTGGCCGCGCAGCGCCTGCGCGCAGCCTTTGCCGACTTCACCGTAGCCAAACACGACGGCCACTTTGCCGCCGAGCATGACGTCGGTCGCCCGCGCGAGGCCGTCGGGCAGCGAGTGGCGACAGCCGTAGATGTTGTCGAACTTGCTCTTGGTGACCGAGTCGTTGACGTTGATGGCGGGGAAGAGCAGCGTGCCCGCTTCCATCATCTGGTACAGGCGGTGGACGCCGGTGGTCGTTTCTTCGCTGACGCCGCGGATCGTCGATCCGATGCGCGTGTAGCGGCCCTTGTCTTTCGCGATTGACGCGTTGATCGTGTCGAGAATCACGCCCCACTCTTCCGGATCTTGCTCAGGGTTGAACGCCGGCACCTTGCCTGACTTTTCGTACTCCGCGCCTTTGTGCACGAGCAGCGTGGCGTCGCCGCCGTCGTCCACGATCAGCGTCGGACCGCTGCCGTCGGTCCACTCCAGCGCCTGCTCCGTGCACCACCAGTATTCTTCGAGCGTCTCGCCTTTCCAGGCGAACACCGGGATGCCCTGGGGATTCTGCGGGGTTCCGCCGGTTTCGGGACGCCCGACGACGACGGCAGCCGCAGCGTGATCCTGCGTCGAGAAAATGTTGCACGAAACCCAGCGCACGTCGGCGCCGAGCTCCGCGAGCGTCTCGATCAGGACGCCCGTCTGGATCGTCATGTGGAGACTGCCCATGATGCGCGACCCGGCGAGCGGCTTCTTGCCCGCGTATTGCTTGCGGAGCGCCATCAGGCCAGGCATCTCCTGCTCGGCGAGCCGCAGTTCCTTGCGGCCGAACTCGGCAAGCGAGAGATCTTTCACCTTGTACGGTTCGCGGCCGGCGGATTTCGCAGCGGCGAAAGGATGAAGTGCGGGTGTTGCGGTAGGCATGATGTGTCTTCTCCTTGAGTGCGCGGGGCCCCACCCCCGTGCGCTGTGCCTTCGCCGCTTTGCGGCTTGGCTGTGGTTGAATCGACTGACTGCTTAGTACTGCTGTAATGTGTTCGTGTCTTCGAGTCTTCGTGGTTCGTGCCAGTTCAACGTCATCGCGTCATCGCGTCATCGTGTTTTGTCTTCGCGGTAGCCACGAACAATTCAGGTCCTTTTGATTTCGGATCCGGCGAGAGCGGAACGATGCGAACGTCGGCGAATCCGCTCGCGGTCAGGATTCTGCGCAGGTGTTCCTCCGAAAACCCGAGCCACACGTGGCCCATCTGCTGCCGATACATTTCCCGTTCGTGCGGCAGCATGTCCACGATCAGCACGCGGCCGCCTGGCTTCAGTACCCGCGACACCTCTCGCAGCGCGCGCTCCGGCTCCGGCAAATGGTGCAGCACGAGGGTGAGCGTGGCCGCGTCGAGCCGTTGATCGTCGATCGGGAGCGCTTCGAGGTCGCCGCGCCGGAGCTCGACGTTACTGAATCCTTGCAGACGCTTCTTCGCGGCCTGAAGCATCGCGGCAGAGCCGTCGATGGCAATGACGTGCTGCACGAACGGCGCGAGCGCCGCCGTCATCTGCCCCGTACCGCAGCCCAGATCGCCCACGGTCCATGCGGCGTCGGCGAACGCCGTCAAGGATGACAGATGGAAGTGCTCCCCGAAGAGCTCGTCGCGTACGCGGTCCCACTGGCCGGCAGACGTCGAGAAGAACTCCTGTGATTTTGTACGTCGCTCGGCGAGCACCGTCTGCAAACGCCGCTGATCCTGCCCGGCCGCGGGCGTCGGGCCGATCTGCTCCCGGACCAGCGCCCAGAGACGCCGGGCAGAAGAGTCGAGCTCGTCGCGCATCATCCCGTAAACGTTGCTCGTGCCCTCGGCGCGCGAGGAAATCCAGCCCGCATCGGCCAGCGCCTTCAGGTGCCGGCTCACCGTCGACTGCGGCAGCTGCGTGATGTCGCAGAGCTCCGACACGGCGAGCTCGTGCCGATCGAGCAGCAGGAGAATGCGGCTCCGGGTGGTGTCGGCGAGCGCCGAGAGGTGGTCGAGTATGGCCGCGGGCCGCGCTGCAGGCATTAATCCGTTAATCCGGATTAAAGGTTACAGCACGCCGCCTCGCCCTGTCAAACCTGTTTATGCTGGTGCCGATAAGCCCAATATTGACGATGACCGAGCCCACCACCTTACTCACGGACTACCTGCTGGGCGGGCTCGCGGGGGTACTGGCGTGGCGGCTGGTCCGTGACCAGGTCCGGCTGAAGCCGGACATCGGCGGCGTCCGGCTAAAGCCGGACACTACGTACGCGCGAGCAAAAGCGCAGAATGGCGGTTCGGATGTGGGGGTTCGCGCTCGCGGCAGTGGCGACAGCCAGCTTTGCTGGCGGCACCTACCACGGGTTTACCGAGGACCTGAGCGCCTCAACGGCGCGGATGTTGTGGAAGTTGACGACGCTCAGCATGGGCGTGGCGAGTTTTTTTCTGCTGGCTTCCACGTTCACCGCCTCGTTTCGCGCCCCGGTGCGGAACTGGCTCTTCGCAGCCGCTGCCGTAAAGCTCGCCGTCTACGTTGTGTGGATGCTCGGGCACGACGACTTCGCTTACGTGATCTACGACTACGGATCGACGCTGCTCGTGGTGCTGGTGCTCAGCGTCGCCGGCCGTGTGCAGGGAAGCCGCGGGCACCGCTTGCGCATCATCGGCGGCATCGCCGTGTCGATTGCCGCCGCGGTTCTGCAGCAAAGCGGCATCCGCCTCCACGGGCACTTCAACCATAACGACCTGATGCACGTCGTACAAATGGCGGGCGTGTGGCTGCTCTATCAAGGCGGTGCGCGCCTCCATGATGCAGGAGAAACCAATGCCGGTAAATCGTAGAAGCTTTCTCAAAGCTGCGGGCATACTGGCGGTCAACAACGCGGTCCCTGTGCTTGCCCAGGGCACCGGACCGGGAGTGGTCGTCAACGACATTCATTCCCAGCTCAATCCCACCAGGGTGCACGAGATTGCGCCGATCGCGTCCTCCAGCGAGCTCCAGCGCGCAATCAAGCGGGCCGCGCAGGCGGGCCGAGCCGTGTCGATCGCCGGCGGCCGCCACGCCATGGGTGCGCAGCAGTTTGCCGCCGATTCGGTTCTGCTCGACATGTCGAAGTTCAATCGCGTGCGGTCGTTCGACCGCGCCAAGGGCGTCGTCGAGGTGGACGCCGGCATCATGTGGCCGGCTCTGGTCGATTACCTGCTCAAAGAGCAGGCGGGACAACCGCGCCAGTGGGGCATTGCGCAAAAACAGACCGGCGCCGATCGCCTGACGATTGGCGGAGCCCTGTCGGCCAACGTGCATGGCCGCGGGTTGAAGATGAAGCCGTTTGTCGCCGACGTCGAGTCGTTCGTCCTCGTTGACGCCGCAGGTGAGAGCCGCACGTGCAGCCGCACCGAAAACGTCGAACTGTTCCGCCTGGCTGTTGGCGGGTACGGCTTGTTCGGTGCGATCTCCACGGTGAAGCTGCGTCTCGTCCCTCGCCAGAAAATCGAACGCATCGTCGAGGTTCGTTCCATTGACGATCTGCCGAAAGGATTCGAACAGCGGATAGCCGACGGGTTCACCTTCGGTGATTTTCAGTTTTCGGTCGACGACACGTCCGATGACTTCCTCCGGCGCGGAGTGTTTTCCTGCTACCGCGCTGTCGCTCCGGACAAGCCCGTGCCGGAGGCCCAGCGGGAACTTGCCGACGAAGACTGGCATGCGCTCCTGCTGCTGGCGCACAACAACAAATCAACGGCGTTCGATCAATATTCGAAGTACTACCTGTCGACCTCGGGGCAGATCTACTGGTCAGACACGCACCAGATGAGCACGTATCTGGACGACTACCACGTGCGGCTCGACAAACACCTGGGCGTGCAAGATCGCGCGACGGAGATGATTACGGAGATTTATGTGCCGCGACCAGACCTGCCGTCGTTCATGGCAGAGGTGGCGGGTACCTTCCGGAAGAACGGTGTGCCGATCGTCTATGGAACCGTTCGCCTGATCGAAAAGGACGACGAAAGTTTCCTGGCGTGGGCGACGCAGCCATATGCCTGCATCATCTTCAACCTGCATGTCGTGCATACCGCCGAGGGGATCGCGCGTTCCGGACAAGCCTTCCGTGATCTCATCGACATGGGGATGAGGCGTGGTGGACGCTACTACCTCACGTATCACCGTCATGCGCGCCGCGATCAGGTCGCGACGTGTTATCCCCAATTGCTCGAATTTCTGCGCCTGAAGCGGAAATACGATCCTCAGGAGCGTTTTCAGAGCGAGTGGTATCGTCACTACAAGACGATGTTCGCCGGCCAGATCTGATATTCTTGCCGGCACCGGTTTCATAGGAGGTCCAAGTGATGACGCGTCATCTGCTGCTGGCTGCTGTCGTTGTTCTCGGATCGGGTCTGACGCCTTCATCAGCTCAGGAGAAAGCCGCTGGCGCACCCTCCTCACACGGTGCTGCGCCGGACAAGCCGGGCGGGTACGTGCTCGAGAGGGACAAAGAGGTCGCCAAGAACGAGCCGGGCACGCACAACGGCGGCGGCGAGACGATCGGCTATTCCTTCTTCAGCAAAACACCAAATCTGAAGCTTGTGTTCCGCAAGCGCGCGTTCAAGCCGGGGTCGGCAATCGGATATCACGTCCAGCGCGAGGACGAGATTTACTACGTGTTGAGCGGGCGGGGCATGATGACCATCGATGGCAAGGAGTTCGAGGTGGGACCGGGCGATGCCGTGCTGACGCGTCCCGGAAGCTCACATGGGCTCAAGCAGATCGGCAAGGAAGATCTCGTCATTCTGATCAATTACGAGCAGGCACCGCGTCCGTAGACTCCGCGACCTCTTTCAAGCGGTCGAGACGCGCGCGGAGGGCAGCGGTGAAATCGGCAATTTCGGTTTCGGTTGCGCCGCTGGCCCTCAGCCCTGCCGACAGCTGTTCGTTGCTCAGTCCGCCCAGGTACTTGTTGAGCCACCGAACGTCGCCGCGAGTGATGTCCGCAACCGCATCCACCGTTCTCTGGCCTTTGTAGCCCCACAATACCGTGTCGCCGTCGGTGCCCAGGATGAATTGGTCGTTCTGTGACGCATAGGCGCCGCAATCCCAACGTCCACGGCTCAACACGTTGCTGCCCCACGCGCCGAGCGCCGCACCCCAGTCGATGATCAGGTAGCGGGCCTCCCGGACGTTCTTGTCCATGCGGTATTCGAAGATCGCCGTATTTGATCCCCGGGCGACGTCCCGCACGTCCTTGTTGTCCCAGTTCGACAACAGCATGATGACGACCTTGAGCCCGTTGAGCTCGCGCGTGCCGACAAACGGGTTGTCGTTCCACGCCCAGCCGTGCTCGTCGAAATGTTTCACCACACCGGGCTCGTCCAGCTCGAATCGCGCATCGCGAAAAGCGCCATCCTCGGCCACGCATTGGCGCGTGCGCTGCAGCGTGTCGGCTCCCTCGATTCGGCCCGACGGCACGAAATAGTTCACCTCCACGAAATATCCGCACGCCCATGCGATGCGCGACGCGAACACCTCGGTGTGGACTTCTTCACCCCATTTGACGCGCCACTTCCGCCCGCGGGCATCCCGGACCGACAGACACGGCTGCGATCCGGTGGTGTGCTCTTCGATGAAATGGTATGGCGGCGCGGGTGCGCCATCGCGTCCTCCGGCACCGGCGGCCAGGTCGAGGCTTTCGGATGGGCCAGGATCGCGCCAGATGGATGCCCGGCGCGACTGCAGCGGGGCATCTCCCGCGGCTCGGCGTCTGAGGTTGGATCGCACGCGCCAGAAAAGAAAAACGAGCCACGTGACGATGACGGCGCCGACGGCAATGCCGGAGGCGATAAGAATCAATTTTGTCGGCGTCACCTGTTCCGATCTTAGTCCGTCCGGCTAAACCCGGACACTGCGAGTTGTGACTGATACGATGGGCGGATGGCGCAGAATCCGCATCAACCGCTGCGGGACGACGTTCGGCTCCTTGGCGAGCTGCTGGGCAGGGTGCTGCGGCATCATGAGGGCGAGCAGATCTTCCAGCGCGTCGAAGAGGTGCGCGAGGCAGCCAAACGCGCGCGGACCGTGGACGCCGATCTCGAACACTTCGATCGGTTGTTGCGGGAGATGCCCTTATCGTCGGCCCAGACGGTTGCCCGTGCCTTCGCGCATTTTCTGACCCTCGCGAACATCGCCGAGCAGCATCACCGGGTGCATCGCCGCAGAGATCATGCACGCGATCCCAAGGGCCGCCCTCAACGCGGATCGTGCGCCGAGACCCTGGCGCGGCTTCGCCGCGCGGGCGTGCCTGCCGAGGCACTGTCGGCCGCACTGGAATCGATGCGCATCGAGCTCGTGTTCACCGCGCACCCTACCGAAATCGTACGGCGCACACTGCTCCAGAAACACAACCGCGTCGCCGAGATCCTGGCGCTTCGGGATCGTCCAGACCTGACGCCGGCAGAACAGGAAGATTCGCTTGCCGAGCTTCATCGCGAAATCGCGGCGGCGTGGCAGACCGACGAAGTGCGGCGCGAGCGGGTCACGCCACTCGACGAAGTGCGCGCCGGCCTCGTGGTGTTCGAACAGAGCCTGTGGGAAGCGGTGCCGCAATATTTCCGTGCGGTGGATCGCGCGCTGATCGAGACGACCGGGAAGCCCCTCGCGCGCAGCCTCAGCCCAATCGCTTTCGGGTCGTGGATTGGCGGCGATCGCGACGGCAATCCAAGCATCACGCCAGAAGTTACCCGGCAGGCCACCTGGCTGGCGCGCTGGCAGGCCGCCGACCTGTACCTCAAAGACATCACCGCCCTTCGCAGCGAGCTGTCGTTGTCGGCCGCACACGCGACGGGCGAGCTGCGGGACAGAGTCGGATCCGCTCACGAGCCGTATCGCGTCCTGCTGGCGGAGGTTCGCGATCGCTTGATGGCCACGCGCGACCTGGCGGAAGAAGCGCTCGCAGAAGCGCAACCGAAGCTGACGGGCGTTGCGCCCTATCTGTCGGCCGCGGAATTCGCCGAGCCGCTCGAGCTCTGCCTGCGCTCGCTGATGTCGACCGGCAACGAGACGATCGCCTCGGGACGGCTCACCGACATCCTGCGGCGCGTGGCGACCTTCGGTGTGACCCTCGCCCGGTTGGATCTGCGCCAGGAAGCGCAGCGGCACACTGAAGCGGTCGATTGGATTGCGAGGGCGGCCGGGCTCGGTCCGTATGCGGCGCTGTCAGAAGCCGAACGCCAGCGCCTGCTGGCCGGGCAGCTCACATTGGGCAGAGTACGGCTCGACGATATCCCCACCGCGACCGCCAGCGACGATGTCCGCGACGTGCTCAATACGTTCCGCGTCGCCGCCCGCCTGCACCCCGAGTCGCTGGGCGCCTACATCATCACGATGGCGAGCTCTCCGTCCGATGTGCTCGCCGTCGAGTTTCTGCAGATGGCCGCGGGCACGGCTCACCCGCAGCGGGTGGTCCCGCTGTTTGAAACCGGTCACGACCTGGAGCGCGCAGGCGCGGTCGTCAAGGACCTCCTGAACATCCCCTGGTACCGCGATCGTATTCAAGGCCGGCAGGAAGTGATGATCGGCTACTCCGATTCGGCGAAAGACACGGGGCGTCTCAGCGCCGATTGGCTGTTGTACTGCGCGCAGGAGCAGGTGGTGGCAGCGTGTGAGGCGGCCGGCGTGCATCTGACGCTGTTCCACGGCCGTGGCGGCAGTATCGGGCGCGGCGGCGGGCCGACGTATCTCGCGATTCAGTCGCAGCCGCCCGGATCGATTCGCGGCACGCTGCGCGCGACCGAGCAGGGCGAGATGCTTCAGGCCAAGTTCGGGCTCGTCGACATCGCCATCCGCACGCTCGAGGTGTATACGACGGCCACGCTCGAGGCGGCAGTTGCGCCGCAGCCCGCGCCGAAGCAGGAATGGCGCGCGTGCATGGACGAACTGGCGTCGCAGGCGCGGGGGACATATCGATCGGTTGTCTACGAGGAGCCGCGATTCATACCGTATTTCAGGACGGCCACGCCTGAGCCCGAGTTGACCCGGATCTCCATTGGCAGCCGGCCGGCACGCCGGGCGACAGGCGGAGGCGTCGAAAGCCTGCGCGCGATTCCATGGCAGTTTGCCTGGACGCAGACGCGTTTGATGCTGCCGTCGTGGCTCGGCATCGAAGATGCGCTGGCGGAGCGAAACGGGCTTCTGAGGGAGATGTATTCCGAATGGGCGTTTTTTGCGTCGACCATTGATTTGGTCGAGATGACGCTGGCGAAGGCCGATCGGAGAATCGCCGCGCAGTACGATCGCCTCGTGCCGCCCGAATTGAGGAGCCTCGGCTCGGACCTCAGACATCGTCTTGCGCGCGCGATCGACGCCGTCATGGCGGTGACAGGCCACAGCGTTTTGCTCGAAGACAATCCCGTGCTGCGCCGCTCGATCGACGTGCGAAATCCCTACGTGGATCCGATCAACCTGGTGCAGGTGGAAATTCTTCGCCGCTTGCGTCAGCCTGGCGCCGATCCCGCTCTCTTCGATGCGTTCGTCGTCACGGTTAACGGTATCGCGGCGGGGATGAGGAACACTGGATAAGAGTCGGGGAGTCGGGGAGTCGGGGAGTCGAAGAGTCCAGTCAGGGTACGTAGTGTCCGGCTTTAGCCGGACGACTACCGGCTACGCTACTGGCTAGAATGTGTTATGCCGGAATTTCATGCCGAGCCTTACATCTACCTTCCCGACGTCACTCACAAGTCAGCGCTTGTCGCCTGGGGGGCGTTCTACTTTCGGACGACCAGCAGCGGCAAGTGGAAGATCATCGACGACCACGACCTGAAATACGTTCATCCGCCGCGCAAAGATTCGATCGGCGCGAAGTCCGCTCCCTATGGTCCCGCGCGGGTCGAGGTGTACGACCCTTCGGGCACGCTCGTCAGCGTGGCGAACACCGAAGTATCGAACCACTGCTGGGTTTCGGGACTGAACCCCGACACTGAATACCGCTACAAGGTATTCGTCAAAGAGCAGGAGTGGGCGGTGGGCGAGCGCTGGGACTGGTCGGCGAACGACAAGGCGCTGGTGCAGACCGGGAACCGCTATGACAACCGCTTCCGCACGAATCCGGATCCGGTTTCGCCCGCGGCGTCTCTCAGCTTCGCGGTGATCGGCGATTTCGGGGTGGGTGTGAAGAGGGACTCACCGACTCGCCGGCAGCAGAAAGTCGCGAACGCGCTCCGGACTGCGGTGGATGCCCACGACGTCCGGCTGATTCTGACAACCGGCGACAACGTGTACGCGCGGATGAGGCTGCTCGGCATTCCGATGGGCGGAAGCGGCGACGAAGACGATGACTGGTTTTTCACCTACTTTCAGCCGTATCGCTACGTGATCAATCGCGTGCCGGTGTTTCCGTCAATCGGCAACCACGATGCGAGCGAAACCGAAGAGCGCGACGACCGCGCGCAGGTCGAAGACAACTTCTACCTGCGCGAGCGGCTGGTCGGAGGGGAAGAGTCGGCTGGCCGCGCGTCGTTCTGCCCCGGATTGTTCTATCGGTTTCGCTACGGCTCCCATATCGAGTTCGTCTGCCTCGACACGTCGAAGGAAGACTTCTTCCGGGGACGGCGCCTGTTCGAATATTCCAAACACTGGGACTTTCTTGAAAAGAGCTTTCAGGAAGATCGCGATTCGACGATGTGGCGCATTCCGTTTTGTCACCACCCGCCATATTGCGCGGGACCACAACATGGCAACACCAAGAGCATGCAGCGGCTCATCCCGCTCTTCCAACGGGCGGGCGTGAAAGTGATGTTCTCCGGCCACGAGCACAACTTCCAGCACTCCCTGGCCGACGGCATTCACTACTTCATCACCGGCGCCGCCGGAAAGCTGCGCCGATCGCCGCCCGACAGATTCGACGAGGCACACACGATTACCTGGGCCATCGAGTGTCACTTTCTGCTCGCGCAGATCTCCGGCGACACGATGACCGTGCGCGCGCTGGGTGAAGTTGACGCGTTGGATCAGAAACCGGAGGACATTACGCGACTGGATCCTGAAGGACGTCCGCACATCGGCCCGATCGAGATCATCCGCGCGTGACGCCGTGGCGTCCCGGATCCGCTCGAAACATAGCGGACCCGGGCGCGCAACGGCTGCTGAGGGCCGCTGAGTCCTATTGCGTGCAGCCCCCCTGCGCCTCTCGAATCGCCGTTACGTTGAGCGCCCGAGTGGCCTTGGACGGCGTGCCGGGAGAAGCGGCGGCGCCGGCGCTGCTGCTGGCCGCACCTTCCGGAGCGAGCACTCCGACGATCTCGACGCACTGATCGGCCATATCGGCGAGCTTTACCTTCGAAACGGCTGGAGCGATGACGCTAATACGTCGGTCCGCTCGGGGTAGCGGCACCGGCGGTCGCCGTGGCTCCTGGCGCAGCCGAGGCGGCTCGATCGGCTATCGGGGAAATGGTCCAGCCGCTCGCGTCGGACCCGCGGAGAAATCCTCGATACGTCGTGGTTTTTTCGGCCGGCTTCGCCTGAGCCGGAGGCTGAGACGGGGGTGTCTGTGCTGACGGTGTTGGTGCGGCTGGTGGTGTCTGTGCGGGTGGCGGTGTCTGCGAGCTTGCGACGGCCGCACCGAGCACCAAAGCAGCGATCGTTCCTGTGAACAGTGTTTTCATTATTCAGTTCTCCCTGGGGGGCAAGTCCGTGATCGCAGAAGGAAGCTGCATGAACCGCGCCACCGGCACAAAGCACGGAAGCATGCATTGCAGCGCCGCTTGCGCAATCGACGAGCCTGCCCGTGTTGGGATCGCGGACGAAGGTGCGGAAAGTGACGCTATGAAGGACACGATTCCGTCACCGCGAAGAAAGCGGATGACGGAGTCACGTAATGGAGTGGTGCCGGATTTACCGTACCGGTGCGTTCGGATTTGCCGCGAGGTCGTAAATGCGATCGACTCCCCGCGGGTCTACGCCAGGGCTCTTCGCAGCGGGAATCGATGCGGCATGTTTCGTCAGATCGATCCGCTTCGCCGCTTCTTCGGGCGGCACGCCCTGCTTGCGCAGCGCCGTCGTCTGCTGATAGAAGTCGCGCCAGTACGCCTGCAGATTCCGAATGTGGTCTTTTCCCTTGAACACGCTGCCGTGCCCGGGCAGCACGGTATCGAAGTCGAGCGACATCACGCCTTCGAGCGTCGCCGGCCACTCCTCGATGAACGCGTCGCCGGTGTACGAAAGCGCGCTCGTGATCATGTCGCCCGTCGCGACCATCCGCTCTTTCGGGAGAAACACGACGATGTCGCCGTCCGTATGCGCGCGGCCGAAGAAGCGGATCTGGATTTCCCTGCTGCCACGGTGAAGGGTCATGTCTCTCGACAGCGTCGCGTTCGGCGGCGTCGGCCTGATTTTCGCCTGCTCGTCGGCGTAGAGCTGATGAATGGCGAGCTGCCGCTCGAGAATTGCACGCTGCTGCGGATCGGGCGCGCCGGCGATCTGATTCTTGAGCTGCGTGAATCGACTGGCGATCGCCGCAGTGCCGTTAGTGAGATATGTGCGCTCCTTCAACGACCCGGGGCCTGCAAGCCGGCGTCTCGTCGTGTCGTGGCCAATGATCGTCACATCGGGGCCGAATACCTGATTGCCGAAGGCGTGGTCGTAGTGGTAGTGCGTGTCGACGACATATTTGATTGGTTTTGGCGTGAGTGTCTTCACATCGGCGATGAAGGTGGTTGCCGCGGCAGGAGTGATTCCGGGATCGACCAGCATCACGTCATCGTCGTTGACGATGACGACGGCATTGCTGCCGATGGTCATCGACCCGGTCGCCGTTGCGTAATACACCCCTTCCGCCACTTTCTCGAATCGATGCGCGGGCAGCGACCCGGCCTCGGGCGGCATCGTCATGGGTCCGCCGCCGCGCTGTGCCTGGGCGAGCATGGCGTAGGTAACAACGAGAAGAGCAACAGCAGGAATCAGAAGTTTTCGCATCGGCAACCTCGGTCCGGCTAAAGCCGGACACTACGTACGATCCAGCGGTCCGGCTGAAGCCGGACACTACGTACGATCTATTTGACGCCGACGGCCTGGCGGATCATGCCGTCGGTCTTGCTGTAGACCAGCAACTCTCCCGCTGCATCGAGCGCAAATCTGGCGTCGGCGCGCTTCGAACCCGACACCGTGCCGCGGCCGGGCAGATCGGGATCTTGTCCGCCTCGCGCTTTGTACGCGGTTTGCGCGATCGACATGAACGTGTCGTGCACCTCGCCGTTCCAGAAGAGCTTCACCTCGTGCATGGGGGCCATGGTGCCTGCGTCCCCGTCATCGGCGGCGAGCATGTCTTTGAGGTCGGCGTACCATACACGGCCCGTCGAAAGGTCCGTGAAGATGTACTTGCCGCGAAGGGCAGGCAGCGCCTTACCGGTATAAACATAGCCGCTGCCGATTCCGTCGCCGCCTGTTGGCACATGCCCGTACTGGACAACCGGATAAGTCGGTACGACGAGATCGTCGGACACCGTGTCGCCGATCTGCACGGCAATCTTATCGATCGCTGGAAGGGGAGCGATCACATTGTCGGGCTGCAGCATCTGATTGCCTTCGCGCTGCGAATACCCGTAGTTCGCGCCTTTCCGGATAATGTCGACCATTTCCCACGTGCGCAGGCCAATCACCGCGGCGATCAGGTGCTGCGTTGATGAGCTCGACGGATCTGCGGCCCAGCTCAAGCGGTGCGGATTTCTCAGACCGTACGCCCAGATCTCCTTGCGCGCTCCCACCGTTGCCGAAAACGGGTTGTCATTCGGGATGCGGTATCGGCCGTTGTCGCTCAATGTGCTGGTGGCAACGTGCTCTCGCGGATCCGGGATGATTCTCAAAATCTTTCCAACGAGCGTATCGAGACGCTGCGGGTTCGGCCTCGCGACCGTCCGCAACTCTCCTGAGCCGCCGTCGCCGTGTCCGACATACATCACGCGCCATTCGGGATCGCCGCGCCGCGCGGTCGGGTGAAACACCAGCTCTCCCATTGGATGGATGCGGTGGTTCAACTGGACGCGAAGCACCTCCCTCGCTGTGCCTTCGAACGTGGTGTTCCTGATGTTGGTGTCGGTCCATTCGACGAGGACAGACTCGTACGTGATTGGACCTGGCGTCGCAACCGCGGCAGTGGGCTCGTAACCGAACGGCCCGACTGTGAGGCCGGGGACGCTTGTCGTGTCGGGACGCTGCGATCCCGGGAGCACCGGGCTCTCCATGTGAACGGTGTAGAACCTGCCGTTGCGCCGGTAATCCGGATCGAACTGGAATTGACTGATCCCGCTGCTGTAGCCCGGGTCGTGATAGAGCCGATCGAATAGTCCCGGGCGCTCGCCGGCGCCGTTGAAGTCGAGATAGGTGTCGAGCGCTTTGGTCTTCTTGTTGAGAACGTAAATCGGCCCGTTCATGTCGGTGACGAACCAGCGGTCCGCGCCGCCGGGCTCTTCGCGGATGGAATTTACCCGCGCGAGCATGCCGTCCACCTGGCCGGCACCATCGAGCTTGCCGGTAATCGGCAGTGATGCGACATCTTTGAGCTCGAGAGTCAGTGAGGTGGGCGACGGCGGCAACGCTGCAAGTGCCGCGACCGACACCACAAACATGCACGCAGCGCTCGCCAGTCTCATTTCTTGAAGCTGCCGACCACCTGCCGAATCATGCCGTCGCTCTTGCTGTAGACGTAGAGCTCGCCCTCGTGATCGATCGCGAAGCGCGCATCGGCGCGACCCTGATTGGCCACGCGTTGGCGCGACGCAAGATGTTCTTCCTTCCCGCCGCGAGCGTGATAGGTGAGCTCGTTGATCGGGAACGTCGTGTCGAACACCTGCGTACCCGCGTCTGGTGAGTCGCTGGGGTTATCCCATGCGAACTTCACGTCGTAGTACTTGGCGAGCGTGCCGGCATTACCGTCCGCATCGGCTGCGAGCATCTCCTTGTAGTCCGCGAACCAGAAGCGACCGGTCGTGATGTCGCCGAAGATGTACTTCCCGCGCAGCTCGGGAATCCGCTTGCCGTTGTAGATGTAGCCGGAACCGATTGCGTCCCCGCCGACGGCGTCATGGCCATATTGAATCACCGGGTATTTTGGCGTCACCACGTCGTCGCTGATTTCATCGCCCACTTGAGTCGGGATCTTGTCGATCTCCGGCAACGGGCCATGCGAACGCTGGTCGGGCGACAGCACCTGGTTGCCCTCTCTGTAGGGCCAGCCGTGGTTCGCGCCTCGTTCGATGATGTTGACCGTCTCCCACGTCCGGTACCCGACAGAATTCGCAATCAGCTTCGCTCCGCGCGGGTCAGAGGGGTCGGGCCCCCAGGCCAGACGGTGCGGGTTTCGAAGACCATATGCCCAGATCTCCGGGCGTGCGCCCTTCGTTTTGACGAACGGGTTGTCGTTCGGCACGCGGTACCGCCCGTTTTCGCTCACCGAGCTGGTCGCGGCGTGTTCGTTCAAATCCGGGATGATGCGGATGATCTTTCCGACGAGGTTGTCGAGCCGCTGCGGATTGTTGCGGATGGCGACGATGCGCGATTCACCGGAGGCGCCGTCGCCCACTTCACAGTACAGCACGCGCCAGTCGGGGTCGCCCTGTCGGGCAAAAGGATTGAACGTGACTTCGCCCATCGGGTGGCTTCGCGTATTGAGGCGCACCCGCATCAACTCCCGGGCTGTTCCTTCGAACGTCGTATTGGCTGTGTTCGTGTCGGTCCACTCGATCAGCACGCCTTCATTGATCGTGTTGCCAGGAGTATTGATGGTGGGCGTGGTCGTATATCCGTCGAGCTTCAGGCCGGGATGCGACTTTCCGTCGGGAAGCTCCGACACCGCGGCGTTCGGATCTTCCATGTGCACCGTGTAGAACTTGCCGGTGCGACGGTAGTCGGGATCGAAATGGAAGCCGTTGAGGCCATTACCGTAGCCGCTCGTGATGAAGAAGCGGTGGAACAGGCCGGAGCGATCGTCGCGGCCGTCGAAGTCCAGATATTTCGTCCACTGTTTGGACTTTTTATCCAGGATGTAGAGCGGCCCGTTCATGTCGGTGACGAACAGCCGCGCGGCGCCGCCGGGCTCTTCCCGAATCGCGTTGACCCTGGCGAGCAGCACTTCGTTCGATGTCTTGCCGAGCGGGACACCAGTCATCGGGAGAGTCGCGAAGTCTTTCAGTTCGAGCGTTACCGACTGCTGGGCACCAGCCGCGGCAGGCAGGCTGAGCAGCGCGAGAAGGGCACAGACAATCCGCATGTCTCACCTCTGGTTGGGAACGAGAGCGCACATTTTACTCTACTCTGGCCTCGTTTTTGCTGCTGGAACTGCGGAGGAAACCGTCGAATGGCGACACAGGACGAGAGAGACGCGGCGACCCTCGGCGATCAGGCGGTTGCGCTGGCCGAGCAGCTCGGCCGGATTGCAGGGACGATCGAAGGGACTGCGGAAGGATTGTTGAACCGTCAGCGAATCGCAGAGCAACTCACTCGTGTGCGAGACAGCGCATCGCGCATGCTGCAAGATCTGACGGCACGCGCGAAACCCAAGGGGCGGAACGCGAAGAAGAAACCGGCGAAGGCGATGCGAGCCGCCGATCCCGCGCGTGCGCCCGGGAAGCGGCGGCGCAAACCCGGGCCCACGCTGCACGGCGCTAAGAAATCCGATCTCGCAATTCCCAAGGCGCGCACGGCGGCCGCGGCGAGGCAGCGGCGGAAATCTTACGCGTGAATTGGGAGATTGGTAGATGGGTAGGGAGATTGGTAGATGGGTAGATTGGTGGATTCAAGGCTTTCTAATCTTCCAATCTACCAATCCTCCAATCTGCCAATTCTGACTCATAGTATTATCCCCTTCCATGCACACAATCTGGGGGGTTGCGTTGGGCGTCGCTGCGCTCGCGTGCGGCGTCTTGGCGCAGGGCATCGCGACTCCCGAAATGCAGGTCCCCGCGATTCGCGAGCCGCATCATTTCGTCAAGCTCGACAACAAATACGCGCGGGTGCTCGACGTCACGGTAGCGCCATTCAGCGGCACGCTGTACCACATCCACGAAAATCCTTACTTCTGGATATCGATCGGCGCCGCGACTCTGCGCGGGCAAACGCTGGGCGCCAGCGAGATCGTCAACATCGAGCCGGCGGATGCCGAAGTGCGGTATTCGCCCGTCATCACGCATCGCGTCGGCAACATCGGCGCGTCCGTCTTTCGAAACATCACCGTACAGATTCAGGCACGCGACGACGTGTCCCCTGCGGGAGCGTTTCTGGCGTCGCCGAGGCCGTCCGGGTATCAGGCGACGCCTCCGCTCGATAACGCCCTCGTCCGCGTCGAGCGTCTCATCCTCGAGCCCGGGCAGTCCACGGGGCGCTACACGCTTCCGCGCTCGGGCCTGCTGATCGCCGCGAGGGACGGCGCGATTACGGTGGAACGGCCAGGTAGCGCGGCGCATCGGATGGACATCAAGGCGGGCGAGTTCGAATGGCACACCGGTCCAGTAACCCACACGATAACCAACGTCGGCAAGACGCGTTTCGAAGCGATCGAAGCCGTCTGGAAATAGCCCGCTTTCACCACAGAGAGCACAGAGAACACAGAGGAATGTTTCCAAATGCATTCTCATAGTTATTCTCTGTGTCCTCAGTGTTCTCTGTGGTTGGCTTTTTATGCTTTTTGAGGTTCTCCCGAGTTCGCACGCCCACGCGCGCGAGCGCTTTGCCAGGAGCGATGAGCTCGAACGTGCCCTGAAACAGTCGGTTCGCGGCGAGGTTCGTTTCGACGCGGCATCGCGCGCCCTGTATGCGACCGACTCTTCAAACTACCGGCAGGTGCCGATTGGGCTCGTCGTGCCGCTCGATGAGCTCGACGTCGCCGCCACGATAGCGGCGTGCCGCGCGGCCGGCGCTCCGGTGTTGCCGCGCGGGGCTGGTACAAGCCTCGCGGGGCAGTGCTGCAATGTCGCGGTCATCATGGACATGTCGAAGTACATGAACCGCATCATCGTGCTCGACCCGGCAGGGAAGATCGCGCGCGTTCAGCCCGGCATCGTGCTCGATCGCGTGCGTGACGCAGCCGAAGTGCACCAGTTGACGTTTGCGCCCGATCCCGCGACGCACAGCCGCTGCACCCTCGGCGGAATGATCGGCAACAACTCGTGCGGCGTTCACGCGCTGATGGGCGGCAAGACCGTCGACAACATCCACGAGCTCGACGTGATGCTGTACGACGGCACGCGGATGACGGTGGGCCGGACGACCGACGCCGAGCTCGACGCCATCATCGCCGCCGGCGGGCGGAAAGGGCAGATTTACGCGGGTCTCAAGGGCATCCGCGATCGTTTCGCGCCCTTGATCCGGCAGAAGTTTCCGCGCATTCCCCGCCGCGTGTCGGGATACAACCTCGACGAGCTGCTGCCCGAAAACGGATTCAATGTGGCGCGCGCGCTCGTCGGCAGCGAGGGCACGTGCGTCACGGTGATCGAGGCGACGCTTCGGCTCACGGCAAGCCCTCCCTTCCGGCGTCTCGTGTGTATCGGCTTTCCCGACGCGTTCATCGCGGCCGATCACGTGCCCGCCATCCTGACGCACAAGCCGATCGGGCTCGAAGGCTTCGACAACGCCATTTCCGATTCGCTGCGCGCGAAAGGCATGCGGCTCGACGAGCTCAAGCTGCTGCCGCTCGGCAAAGGGACGTTGCTCGTCGAGTTCGGCGCCTGGACGGCCACCGACGCCGACGCACAGGCAGAGCAGTTCGGCACGTGGCTCGAAGCGCTGAGCCCGCGCCCCAACTACATCGTCTGCAATCCGCAGGAAGCAGCGGCCATCTGGCACGTGCGCGAGTCGGCGCTCGGGGCGGTGGCGATTCAGCCGGGCAAGAAGCCGGGCTGGGAAGGCTGGGAAGACGCGGCGGTGCCGCCGGATCGCCTGGGGTCTTACCTGCGGGCCATCTGGGTGCTGATGGCCGAATACGGTTACGAGAGCCCGCTTTACGGCCACTTCGGCGAAGGGTGCGTGCACATGCGCATCAACTTCGACCTGGAGACGGAGGCCGGCATCAGAAACTTCCGTGAGTTCGTCGATCGCGCGGCGGATGTCGTGATCGCTCATGGCGGATCGATTTCGGGCGAACACGGAGACGGGCAGGCGCGCGGCGCCTTGTTGCCGAAGATGTTCGGTCCTGAGCTGATGGAGGCGTTCCGCGAGTTCAAACGTCTCTGGGATCCGGACAACAAGATGAATCCCGGCAAGCTGATCGACGCGCGAGAGCCGCATGCCGATCTGCGCCTTGGCGCCGACTACCGGCCAAGGCCGGTGGAAACGCATTTCAAGTTTCCGAACGACAACGGGTCGTTTGCCGCCGCGACGCTGCGCTGCGTCGGCGTAGGCGCGTGCCGCAAGGAAGACGCAGGGACGATGTGTCCGAGCTATATGGCGACGCGAGAGGAGAAACATTCGACCCGCGGCCGCGCACATCTTCTGTGGGAGCTGCTTCAGGGCGAAGTGCTCGAGAACTCCTGGGAGAACGAAGAGGTCAAGGACGCGCTCGATCTGTGTCTCTCGTGCAAGGCGTGCCGCACCGAATGTCCGACGAACGTCGATCTGGCGACCTACAAGGCGGAGTTCCTATCGCATTATTACGAGAGGAAGCCGCGGCCGCTTCACGCCTACGCGTTTGGCGGCATCGATCGATGGGCGCGCATGGCGTCGTATGCCCCGGGGCTTGCCAACGCCATGGGCAGATTCCCGCTGACGCGCGCGATTGCCGGCAGCCTGCTTCACCTGGCGCCGCAGCGAAAGCTGCCGGAGTTTGCCTCATCGACGTTCCGGCAGCGAGTCCGCAATATTCAGGGACGAAGGCGCGCCGAAGCTCCGTCTGGTGCACCCGGAGCGAAGGCGGGGAGGGTCTTGTTGTGGGCAGACACCTTCAATAACTATTTCCAGCCCCACGTTGCCGAGGCGGCCTACGACGTGCTGACGAGCGCCGGGGCAGAGGTGAAGGTGCTGCAGCGCCACGTCTGCTGCGGGCGGCCGCTCTACGACTTCGGTATGCTCGACACAGCCAAGCAGTACCTCGGGGAGACGTTCGACGCCCTGGGTGAAGAATTATCGGCCGGGACCCCGATCGTTGTACTCGAACCGAGCTGCGCGAGCGTATTCAGGGAGGAAGGCCCGAACCTGCTGCCGGATGATCCCCGGGCGGCGAAGCTGAAACAACAGACTATGCTGCTGAGCGAGTTTCTCGTGAGGCACGCGCCGGGGTTCAAGCCGGCGCCGGTTCACAAGAAATTGCTCGTGCACATGCACTGCCATCACCGGGCGATTTTCAACATGAAGGACGAAGTCGCGGCGCTGGCGGCAACCGGGGGCGACGTAAAGGTGATCGATTCGGGCTGTTGCGGAATGGCCGGACCATTTGGATTCGAGCGGAAGAGCTTTAACGTATCGCAGACGCTCGGCGAGCGCGTGTTGCTGCCGGCCGTCCGCGCCGCGGACGCCGGCACGGTAATCGTGACGGACGGATTCAGCTGCCGCGAGCAGATTGCGCAGAACACCGACAGGCGCGCTGTGCACATCGCGGAAGTGCTGGCAGGGAGAGTTTGAAGGTAGCGATGGAATATACCGAAACGCGCGAGACGACCGGGTCACATTCGGCGGAGCAATGGCTCCCCGTGCTTCTGCTGCTGTTTGTCGGCAGCGGCGCGGCGGCGCTGATTTACGAGATCGTGTGGTTCCAGATGCTGGAGCTGTTCGTCGGCTCCTCATCGGTATCGCTCGGCGTGCTGCTCGGCACGTTCATGGGCGGCATGTGCCTGGGCAGCTTTCTGCTGCCGAGGTATATCTCGCCGCGGCATCATCCGCTCAAGGTTTATGCCCTGCTCGAAGCGGCGATCGGGGTAATCGGCCTGCTGCTGATGTTCGTGCTGCCTCTGGTAGGACACGTCTACACGGCGTGGGGCGGCTACGGAATCACAGGTTATCTGCTCCGCGGCATCGTCGCGAGTGTTTGCCTGCTGCCTCCGACCCTGGCGATGGGCGCCACGTTGCCGGCCGTCGCGAGATGGGTGCAGACCACGCCGACGGGCGTGTCGTGGCTCGGGTTTTTCTACGCCGGCAATATTGCCGGAGCCGTCATGGGTACGTTGCTCGCCGGCTTCTACCTGCTGCGCCAGTTCGACATGAACACGGCGACGTGTGTGGCAGCGACAATCAATTTCGCGGTTGCCGCGCTCGGGCTCCTCGTGGCCGCGAGAACCCCAGCGACAGCGGGCGTGGAGGACTCCCAGGCTGAATCCCCAATCCCCGATCCCCAATCCCGATACAAGGCCGTCGGGAGACAGGGCGCTCGTGTATGTAGCGATTGGCTTGTCGGGGTTCTGCGCGCTGGCGGCCCAGGTCATCTGGACCCGCATCCTCAGCCTGCTGTTCGGCGCCTCGACCTACACGTTTTCGCTGATTCTCGCCGTATTTCTGATTGGCCTCGGCATTGGCAGCAGCCTCGGATCGATCATCGCCAAGAGCGTCGCGCGTCCGCGGATCGCGCTCGGGTGGTGTCAGTTGCTGAACGTGGGCGCGATGGCGTGGAGCGCCTACATGCTGATGGAGTCGCTGCCGTACTGGCCCATCAATACGTCGATCACGACCAGCATCTGGTACAACTTCCAGCTCGATTTCGTTCGCGCGCTGTGGGCGGTGCTGCCCGGGCCGATTCTCTGGGGGGCGAGCTTTCCGCTGGCACTCGCGGCGGTTGCGCGCCGCGGCGACGATCCAGGGCGGCTCGTCGGAGGGGTGTATGCCGCCAACACTGTTGGCGCCATCTTCGGCTCGGTGATCGCCAGCCTGATTCTCGTCTATTGGTTCGGATCGCAGCGGGCGCAGCAGGTCTTGATGATCCTCTCGGGCATGTCGGGCCTGCTGCTTCTAGCTCCTGCCGAGATGACGTCGACGCCCGAGCGCAGACCGATGCGCTGGGTCGCGCCGGCGGCCCTCATCGTCGCGCTGGGCTTCGCCGCGTTTTTCATCAGAACGGTTCCCAGAATCCCCGGCATCCTGGTCGCGTACGGCCGGTACGCCGCAACATGGCTTGGGCAGGAAGGGGATATTTTCTACGTCGGCGAAGGGCTGAGCTCGTCGGTCGCGGTGTCGCGGTTCGGCGCGGTCATGAACTACCACAACGCCGGAAAAGTGCAGGCCTCGAGCCAGCCCCAGGACATGCGACTCCAGCGCATGTTGGGGCATTTCACGACGCTCGTGCCGAAAACCCCTAAGAAGGTGCTGGTGATTGGCTGCGGCGCCGGCGCGACCGCCGGGGCTGTGAGCATCGACCAGAACGTCGAAGCGCTCACCATTGCCGAGATCGAGCCGCTCGTGCCGCGGGTCGTGTCGGAACATTTCGGTGAGCACAATTTCCATGTCGTCCGGAACCCCAAGACGCACATCGTCATCGACGACGCGCGGCACTTTCTGCTGACGACAGACGAAAAGTTCGACGCGATCACGTCCGATCCGCTCGACCCGTGGGTGAAAGGCGCTGCGACGCTGTACACCAAAGAGTTCTTCGAGCTCGCCAAATCCAAGCTCAATCCTGGCGGGACGGTGACGCTGTTCGTGCAGCTCTACGAGAGCACGCCGGAAGCCGTGAAGAGCGAAATCGGGACGTTTTTCGAGGTATTTCCGAACGGCGTCATTTGGGGTAACACGCACCAGGGGCGCGGCTACGACACGGTGCTCATGGGGACCGTGGATGCGCCACACTTCAACGTGGACGAGTGGGAAGCGCGGCTCAACAGCCCCGCCTACGCAAAGGTGAAAGACTCGCTCCGCGAGATCAGCATTTATTCAGCCGTGGATTTGTTCGCCAATTACGCAGGACGTGCGTCCGACATGAAGGCGTATTTGGCCGATGCGCAGATCAACCGCGATCGGGACTTGCGGCTGCAATATCTCGCGGGGCTCGGCCTGAATCTCTATCAGAGCGGACCGATCTACGCAGAGATTCTCAGGCACAAGAAGTGGCCGGAAGGCTTGTTCAGCGGGTCGCCCGAGACGATGCAACGGCTCAGGAACGCCGTCGCCTCCGCTCCCGGAGGCGACCCCAACTGAGGCTAGGCGCGCGCGAATGCGTCGTTGGTATCCCGCCTCAGGAACTTGGCCTCGACGAGCGACAGCAGCACGGTCTCGCAGCTGGCGCGGTCGAGGTTCCAGAGGCGCTGAGCCTGGTCGATCCGGAGCCGCAGACCGGGCATTTCGATGAATTCGCTTCGGACTCGCTTGAGCAGGTTGATTGACGGGCTCATCTGGTTCCTCTCCGCCCGAATAGATAGCAACGGACATACCATCGAGCGTCGAACTCACGATCGCGTTTTTCAGGCCTGTTTTCGCTTAATTCTGAAATCTCGCGTCGACTGGTCAGGCAGGATTTCCTACATTCACGTAAATGTGCGAAGATGATTCGACATAAATGTATGAATTAGCGTGCAGACTGACGGTTTCTGCCGGGTTTGAAAAAAAGTTCGGGTGACGGAAATGTAGGCCGCTTGTCCGTCGTATCCACAAATGTAGGCACAGTTGAGGGCGATTTCTTGCGACGAAAAGATTTAGTGCGAAAACACCAGCCTCTTCCTCGTAGGGTTGATTCAATTCGCGACAATATTCAGCGAACCGTTGGACGCGTGCCGGCGTCTAAAAGGGTTAGGAGCGAAGGTATGGCACGAAGACCTAACGCAGCAGTCGGAGTTGTTTGTCCGCGGTGTGGAATGCTTGCCGCGCGAATCATTGGAAGATCCGAAAGCTTGCCCGTCATTTATCTGCAGTGTGAAGATTGCGGCCGCACCTCGGTCGCGCCCAGCGGGGAACAAGCGTAAGCGCTGCGCGCTCGCGCTGAAGAGCTCAAGGCATAGGCCTTTGGGCTTAGGCAACTCGGGCCGGACGGAGGCTAAAGGGCTTCTGTTTCCGGCCCTTTTTTTTGTGCCTGGAAGTGGTTTCAAAACTCCGCTCGCGGGCCCTGTCGTCCTGCGCTACCGGCTATTGGCGACCGGCTACTGGCTAGGTGTTCCGCCGGAGAAGTTCCTATAATCCGGTCGTGCGCGCATTCGGCATCTGTGCCGCTGCCGTCTGGCTTGCCGCCGCGATTTCCACGCCCGCGCATCAGAATCGCGAGCTTGCCGTAGACCGGGCGTTCGACTCGTTCTGGTCGGCGAGAGATCGCAGCGAAGCGGCGCAGCGTATCAATGCCGTCGTATCGAGCGGCGTGTCCTTCGAAGACGCGCTTGCCCGCGTCCGGCAAGGCCGTGCCTACTCGAGTGATGCGCCGCGTGGGCGCCAGTTCGGGCGTCATCGGACCTCAGATGGCCTCGAGCACGTGTATTCGCTCGTCGTTCCCGAAACCTACGATTCGTCGAGGCCGCATCAGGTCCGCGTCTACCTGCACGGCGGCGTGGGCCGCCCTCGTCCCCAGGCGATTAACCGGATTCGTGTCGACGCGCTACCCAGCGGCGTAGAAGAGATTTCCGTATTTCCCGCTGGCTGGGCCGACTCCGCGTGGTGGTTCGCCAGCCAGATCGACAACCTCTCGCGGATCCTCGATCGGCTCAAGCGCACCTATAACGTAGACGAGAACCGGGTGTACCTCACGGGCACGTCGGATGGCGCTACGGGCGTGTACTTCGTGGCTTTCAAAGATACGACGCCATGGGCGTCGTTTCTTCCGCTCATCGGCGACATGATGGTGCTGGCCACGCCGTCGGTGCGCGCCGACGGCGACATCTTTCCCGGCAACGCCGTCAACAAGCCGCTCTACATCGTGAACGCAGGACGTGATCGGCTGTATCCCGCGCATGTGAGCCGCATCTACGCGAATCATCTGCAGAAGCTGGGTGCGCCGGTCGAGTTCCGCATATACCCGGAATCGGACCACTCCACCGCGTGGTGGCCGGACGAGCGGCCCACATTCGAGGAGTTCGTCCACGATCATCCGCGCGAGCCCCTGCCCGATAAAATTTCATGGCAGACCGATCGCACCGATCGCTACAACCGGGCGCATTGGCTCGTCATCGACAGGCTTGGCAGCGTCGACGGCGAGGGCCGCCTGCCCGATACCAACCTTCTGCACCGCGGCCGGGAGCTCGATTTCGGGTTGCGCATCAACTCGGCCGTCGATCGCGGCCGTCGGGCGTCGGACGTGGTGGCCGGGTCGAATGCGTTTCAGCTTGGTTTGCGGACCGGAGATCGCTTCGCGGAAGTAAACGGCATCGTGGTGCAGTCGGGCCGGGATATTGCCGAACAGATGGACAAGTGGGAGGTCGGCAGTCCTGTTCACTTGGTGATCGACCGCAACGGCGAGCGCCATGTCTTCGATGGTGACTTTTGCGCCGACCGAGGTCGACCTGCCGGCGTCTGCCATTTTTCCCAGGAAGAGGCCGTCGGGGAGGGCGGATGTGGTCCGCCGCGGAAATGTTGTAGAGGTATCGACTGAAGGCGTGAGAGCATTCACGCTGCTGTTGTCGCCGTCGGTGTTCGATTTCCGGAAGCCTGTGCGGGTCGCGGTCAACGGCCGCACGGCATTCGAAGGCGTGGTCGAGCCCAGCGTCGCGACGCTGCTGAAATGGGCAGCCCGCGACGACGACAGGACGATGGTGTTCGGGGCCGAAGTGAACATCGATCTCGGCCCTAAAACCACAAGAGATTAGGAGACCAGGAGTTTTCTTGAAAAAGATTTCTCCTAATCTCCTAATCTCCTGTTCAAAAGGAATCACACTTGGAGTATCGGATCACGAAATATCCGCTGGAGCAGGGGGCGCTGGAGATTGAATACATCGAGGAGTTCTTCGGCGAGTACAAACGCCGGAAAAAAGCCTCGGAGATTGTCGAGCGGCTGGAGAACCGCGATCACCTGATCCTGATGGCCACGGCGTCGCTTCCCGATGACCTGGGCACCGTCGTGCCGGTCTCGTACAAGGTGGCACACGAGATCCGCGCGCACGACACGATTCCGAAAATGAAGGACCTCATCGAGCGCCTGCGCGACTGCGTGGATTTCGACGGCCGGCGGATTCTCTATACGTGGATCGGCGGCACGCGCCGCGACTGGCGCGGGCAGGGGCACTTTCGCGCGCTGACCGAGCAGCAGGAAGCATGGGCGATTGACAACGGCTTCGACGAGATTCTGGTGAAAACGAAAAACCGCTTCTACGAGATGCGCGGCACGCTCGACCATCTGCACTTCGACGTCGTCAAATACGAGCAGAACGCGGACAACCGCGACTCGAAGGTGTACCTCAGCAAGAAGTTGAGCCAGCAAGTCCTCGACGCGCACCGGAGCATGCGGACGGTTGTGACGGTGGGGCAGTAGCTGGCTAGCCAGTAGCCGGTAGCTGGTCTGTACATCGAGTCCAAATCCCGCTACACTTCCGGAAAAGCCCGGATCCGCGTCTTCGCGTCTCTGCGGTGAGACTCCAGATACGAATGGCAAAAAAACCTAACGCGGGCACGTTCGATTTCGATTCACCCGAAGAGCCGGGGAATGCCTCAGGAAACGGATCCGGCGGCGACGGTGCGGTACCGCTGCACGAAGCGGCGCAGTCGCGCTATCTGAATTACGCGCTCTCCGTCATCACGTCCCGTGCGTTGCCGGATGTCCGCGACGGGTTGAAGCCGGTGCAGCGCCGCATCCTCTACACGATGTGGCAGCAGGGGCTCACCGCCGACGCGAAACACCGCAAGTGCGCCAAAGTGGTCGGCGATGTCATGGGCAGCTACCACCCGCACGGCGATGCGGCGATCTACGAAACGCTCGTACGCATGGCGCAGTCGTTTTCGCTGCGCTACCCGCTCGTCGACGGATCCGGAAATTTCGGATCGCTCGACGGCGACCCTGCGGCGGCGATGCGCTACACCGAGTGCCGCCTGACGCGCATCAGCGACGAGCTGCTCGCCGAGATCGAGCAGGACACGGTCCACTACCGGCCGAATTACGACGGCACGAAAACGGAGCCGGTCGTGCTGCCGGCGCGCCTGCCCAATCTGTTGATCAACGGTGCCACGGGTATCGCCGTCGGCATGGCGACGAATATTCCGCCGCACAATCTGGGAGAAGTCTGCACCGCCCTGATCAAGCTGCTCGACAACGACGAACTCGGAACCGCGCAGCTGTCGCGCTACATCAAAGGTCCGGATTTTCCGACCGGGGGACAGATTCTCAACTCGCCAGACGAGATCAAAGCGATCTACAGGACCGGCAGCGGCAGCATCCGCCTTCGCGGGACGTGGGACATCGGCGAGGAGACACGATCGGCGAAGACGATCAACATCGACAGCATCCCCTATACGGTCGACAAGTCGCAGCTGGTCGCGCAAATCGGCGAGGTGATCGAGAAACGCAAGCTGCCTCAGCTGATCGACGTGAAAGACGTGTCGACGGAAGACGTGCGCATCGCCATCGAGATGAAGAAGGACGCCGACGAGAAGATGGTCATGGCGTACCTCTACAAACACACCGCGCTGCAGATCACCTTCCCGGTCAACCTGACGTGTCTCATTCCGACGGAGAACCCCGAAGTCGGCCGTCCCGAGCGCCTCGATCTGAAGTCGATCCTCTGGCATTTCCTGCACTTCCGGCTCGAGGTCGTCACCGCCCGCCTCGAACACGAGCTCGAAGCGCTGAAGAAGCGCATCCACATCCTCGAAGGCTTTGAAAAGGTCTTCGATGTCCTCGACGAAGTACTGCGCATCGTCCGCAAATCCGACGGCAAGGCCGACGCCGCTGACAAGATCATCAAGCGGTTCGGCCTCGACGCCGAGCAGACGGATGCCATCCTCGAGCTGAAGATTTATCGGCTGGCGCGCCTCGAGATTCTGGTCATCCAGCAGGAGCTCGACGAAAAGCGGAAACGCGCGAAACAGATTGGCGGCCTGCTCAAGAACGAAGAGAGCCGTTGGAAGCTCGTGCGTGAGGAACTCGAACAGATCCAAAAGACCTACGGCGATGCCAGGCTCGATAAACGTCGCACGCTGATTGAAGCCGAGGAGTCGGTCGAGTACACCGCCGACGACTTCATCATCGAAGAAGACAACATCGTCATCGTCTCGCACGACGGGTGGGTGAAGCGGCAGAAAGAAGTGAAAGATCTCTCGACGACGCGCCTGCGCGAAGGAGACTCGGTGCTGGCGGTGCTCGCGGGGAGTACTCGTGCGACCGTGGTGTTCTTCACGAACTTCGGTACGGCGTACACGGCTCGCATCATCGACGTGCCGGCCTCGACAGGTTACGGTGAGCCGGTGCAGAGTCTGTTCAAGTTGAAGGACGGCGAGCGCGTCGTGGCCGCGGCCAGTCTCGATCCCCGAGTGGCGAAAGACATCAAGGCGAAAAAAGAGGGCGATGTTCCTCCGCTGCACGCCGTCGCGGTGACCAGCGATGGATTCAGCCTGCGCTTCAGCCTGGAGCCTCTTGTCGAGGTGAGCACGCGCACGGGACGCCGTTTTGCGCGGGTGGCTGTGGGAGCGGATGTTGTGGGCGTGTCGGTCGTTCGCGGAGACGAAGTGTTGATTGTCGCGACGCAACAGGCGCGTGCGCTCTTGTGCAAGGTAGACGAGGTGAACTTCCTCGCCGGCCCTGGACGCGGAGTCATCCTGATCAAAATCGCTAAAGAGGGAGATAAGGTGCTCGGGTTTGTCGCGTCAAGCGGTGACAGGGATTTGCTGACTGTCGAAACGACGCGAGGTGCCGCCCAGACAATCAGTACCTGCGAAGTACACTCTCACCGGGCGGGGAGGACGCGGGCGCGAGCTTCTTCAGAGGGGAGAGTTCACGCGCGTCCTGCCTGCGGTTCCGGAATTACCAGTGCTCGCTTCTTAACCACAAAATTCTTCACCACAGAGATCGCAGAGCACACAGAGAAGATTGTCTCTGTGCACTCTGTGTTCTCTGTGGTGAAGATCGTTTACCGGCTGCCGCGCGCCGCGTCGAATCCTTCGCGGTAGGCCTCGCGGAAGCCCTCGCGATAACCTGCCTGATAGTCGCTTAGCGAACCGATTTTCGGGGTATATCCCGAGTCGGCGCGCTCAAGCTCGCGCTGGCCGTCGAGGTCGAAGCGCTGATAGCCGACCCAATCCTGACGCCCCGCGACACGCCCTTCCAGAACGCCGCGGTCACGCCCCATACGCCAGGCAGGGCTTCGATTCGCGGTATCCGGGGTATCGGTCGCTGCCACGTTGTCGAATTCGAATCGGCTGATGCGGTTGTCGCGGTTGGCATCGAGCCGAGCAAAATCTGAGGATCCGAGGTTCCATTCGTTTCGGGTCAACCATCCGTCGCCGTTCAGGTCGATGTTCGAGAAACGGAACGCAGGTCCTCCCTGACCGTCGCGATTGAAACCCGCACCGTTGGTGTACTCAGCTATGGTGACGTACCCATCACGGTTCGCGTCGAGCTGCGAAAACAGGCGGCCATCGCCGGGCCATTCAGCGCGCGCCACACGATTGTCGCCATTGGCATCGTAACTCCGGTACCACTGAGCGATCTGGTTGTCGAGAGCGTCCACCCTGCCGTCCCGATTCCAGTCCTGGTTCCATGCCGGCCGCCGCGTGCCGGCGGCCACTTCGTCGCCGGACAGCACACCGTCTCCGTTCCAGTCATGGCTCTGGAAGGATTGAGTATTTCCCCGCCATTCGGCCCTGGTGATCACGCCGTCGTTGTCGCTGTCCATATTTTGGAAACGCGTCTGAGCCTGGGCGCTGCCAGCGCTTGCCAGCAGTGCCGCGGTCAGGCCGATCTGCAGTTGAAGTTTCATAGCAATCCTCCGTCTAACCATCGCGGTACAAGGTGCAAGCCACGTGCCTCGATCCGGCACGCCTGTACTTTTTCTGGTCATTTGGTACAATCGCGTCGGGCACAGCGAGGGCGCGCCAGTCTCCAATTACCGGTCAATCCCTGATCAGGTTGTGAACGTCGTTTAATGGCATACACAGCAAAAGACATCACTGTCCTCGAAGGCCTGGAGCCGGTTCGCCGGCGTCCCGGCATGTACATCGGGGGTGTGGGTACGTCCGGCCTGCATCACCTCGTCTGGGAAATCCTCGATAACTCGATCGACGAGGCCATGAACGGCCATGCGTCGAACATCTGGGTAACCCTTCACAAGGACGGTTCGTCCATCACGATCGAAGACGACGGGCGGGGGATTCCGATCGACAAGCACCCCACAAGCAAGATAAGCGCGCTCGAGGTCATCTTCACCGTGCTTCACGCGGGCGCGAAGTTCGACCATGACAACTACAAGACGGCCGGCGGCCTGCACGGCGTCGGCGCAAGCGTGGTCAATGCGCTTTCCAAAGAGCTCGTCGCGACAGTTCGCCGCGACGGAGCCGAGTGGGAGCAGCGGTTCAAGCAGGGGAAGCCGGTCGGGCCGCCGAAAAAAATCGGGCCGGCGCGCGGCTCGGGCACGAAGGTCTTCTTCCATCCCGATCCTGGCGTGTTTCCCAAGATCGAGCTCGACGCCGCCATCATTCGCGAGCGTCTCGAGATTGCCAGCTACCTGCACAAGGGGCTGAAGATTGCCTTCGAGGACGAGAGCGAGAAAACGAAGGAAACGTTCGAGCACACCGACGGCCTGCTGGCGTACCTCGGAAAGATTGTGACCGAACGCGGCTCGAAGCCGGTGCACGACGCGGCGTTTTCGGTCGAGAAGCAGAATGGCCTTCGACTCGATCTCGCGCTGCAGTGGACGGAATCGACCGAAGAACATCTCAGAAGCTACGTGAATGGAATCCCGACCGGATCGGGCGGCACGCACGAAAACGGCATGCGCGCCGGGCTCGGCAAGGCGGTGCGGAACTACATTGATACGCACAACCTTGCGCCGAAGGGTGTGACGCTGACGGCCGAGGACATCCGCGAAGGGATGACGGGCGTGCTCAGCGTGTTCGTAGCGGAACCGCAATTTCAGGGACAGACAAAAGATCGGTTGAACAACCCCGAAGTGCTGTCAGCCGTGGACTCGCTCGTGCGTCCGGCGCTCGAGCACTGGTTGAACCACAACAGAACCGTCGCCGAAGCCATCGTCGCGCGGGTCATTCTCGCCGCGAGGGCCCGAGAGGCGAGCCGCGCGGCTCAGCAGGAGGTCACCCGCAAGAGCGCGACCTCGGGCCGGCTGAACCTGCCGGGCAAATTGAGCGACTGCACCGGCAGCGGGCGAGCCGACTCGGAGCTCTTCGTCGTCGAAGGGGATTCGGCCGGCGGCTCAGCAAAGCAGGGGCGCGACCGTACGCGCCAGGCCATTCTGCCTCTGCGCGGCAAAGTCCTCAACACCGAGAGCGTATCGCTCGCGAAGGTGCTCGAGAACAAAGAGCTGTCGGATCTCGTCACCGCTCTCGGATGCGGGCTCGGCAAGAACTTCGATCTGTCGAGGCTCCGCTACGGCAAGCTCATCATCCTTGCCGACGCAGACTCCGACGGCAACCACATCGCCACGCTGCTGCTGACATTCATTTACCGGCACATTCCGCAGCTGTTGAAGGAAGGCCGCGTCTACCTCGCCCAGCCTCCGTTGTATCGGATCGACATCGGCAAGGAAACGCATTGGGCGCTGGACGACGCCCAGCGCGATGCGATTCTGAAGAAGCACGGAACGGGACGAGGCAAGCCGGAGATCACGCGGTTCAAGGGCCTCGGCGAGATGATGCCGAAGGTTTTGTGGGAAACGACGCTGAACCCAAAGTCGCGGCGATTGCTGCGCGTGGATGTGTCGGACCAGATCGTCACCGATCGCGTCATCAACGAGCTGATGGGCAAAGACGCCAGCGCCCGGTTCCGCTTCATCATGGAACGCGCGGAAGAGGCAGAGGAACTCGACGTTTAAGAGTCCGCGAGAGAAGTCCACAGTCACTGCGCACAGACCTGCCTTGAAGCAGACGTGATCCATCGGCGCGCCAGTCGCGCGGCGGCCCTTTCGACTCTGACGACTCGCGGACTCTGGACTCATCGACTCCTGGACGCCCCAATCCGTTGCCGCCACCAACGCGACCGGTGCATCCGTCTGCCGGCAGCCGGAGCCCAGCCTCCGCGCGCAATTTCACCAACCGCTACCGCCTCGCTCATCTCGGCAGATGCTTACGATCTTGGTTGCGGCGATCGCGTCGGGAGTGTCGCACACCGCTCTTCGCGCTCCGGTCAACGACCGCTGCACAAGATACGGCTGCCTTGCAGACGGATCCACCGGCCGCATGGCGCGGCGGCCCTCCGCGATCTGTCAACGTAGTGTCCGGCTTTAGCCGGACGGCCACCGGTGTCCCGACTCCAGGACTTTCGACTCTGACGACTCGTGGATCTGGACTCATCGACTCCTGGACGCCCACTATCCGTTGCCGCCACCAACGCGACCGGTGCATCCGTCTGCCGGCAGCCGGAGCCCAGCCTCCGCGCGCAATTTCACCAACCGCTACCGCCTCGCTCATCTCGGCAGATGCCTACGGTCGTGGTTGCGGCGATCGCGTCGGTGGTGTCGCACACCGCTCTTCGCGCTCCGGTCAACGACCGCTGCACAAAATACGGCTGCCTTGCAGACGGATCCACCGGCCGCATCGCGCGGCGGCCCTTTCGACTCTGACGACTCGCGGACTCGTGGACTCTGGACTCATGGACTCATCGACTCCCTGGACTCATCGACTCCCGGACTCTTGAAGTATGGACTCCAGAGTTAAACTGTCCGCATCAGCACCTACGAAGAGCAAAAGCGATGAGACGTGTGCGGTATTCCGTGGCGGCGACGCTCGACGGCTTCATCGCCGATCCCAACGGCGGCTACGACTGGATCATCATGGACGAATCGATCGATTTCGCGGCGGCATTCCGCGAGTTCGATACCTTCGTCATGGGCCGCAAGACCTGGGACGTTACGGCGCAGACCGACTTCGTGTCGATGTTCGCCGGAAAGGAAGTGATCGTATTTTCGCGGACACTGAAGACGCCGCCTCATCCGGGTGTGAAGGTTGTCGCGACATCGCCGGTGGAGACAGTTCGCGAGTTGAAGCAGAAACCCGGCAAAGACATCTGGCTATTCGGCGGAGGTTCGATGTTCCGCACGCTGCTCGATGCTGGCCTGGTGGACGCCATCGAAGTAGGCATCATGCCGGTGCTGCTGTCGCAAGGCGTGCCGCTGCTCGCGCCGGGCGGCCGACTTACCGGCATGAAGCTCGAAAAATGCGAGACGCTGCCGGCAAGCGGCATTGTGATGGTGACGTATTCGATTCCTCACCCATGAAACGGCGCGCTGGGTGTCGGTCGTCCTGCACCCGTTTTCCTGATTCGTGGCGTGGTGATGACGCTCGGGATGGTTGCCGTCTCCGGGCTGGCAACGCGATGGATCAAGGTATCGCTGCACACGGCATTTGGCGTGCTCGCCGCAACGGCCCTGATCCTCACGCGCTCGCCGGTGGGGTACGCGCTGCTGTTCGCCTTGCCGGTGCTCGTCTGGTCGCGCCTGACGCTGAAGCGGCATTCCGTTGCTGAAGTCGTGCTGGGCGGCGCGATCGGCGCGGCGGCCGGTGCCGCTATTCATTATTTGTGAGAGACCGCCGTGGCGTGGGTATGATGCCGAGTGATGCTCTCAGAGGACTGGTGGCGAAAACGCTGACTATCGCGATCGATCAGATGCAACTCGAAGACGCGGCCACTGTGGCCGCTCTCACGACGCAGCTCGGGTATCCTTCGACAGAAGCCGACATCCGCTGTCGTCTGGGCGTCATCAGCCAACGGCCCGACGCGCGCCTGCTCGTTGCCCGCGATGGCGCAGGCACGGTGGTTGGATGGATACACGTGCAGGCGACGCTTTCGCTCGAGAGCGATCATCGCGCGGAGATCTGGGGCCTCGTCGTCAGCGAATCCGCCCGCGGCGCCGGCGTGGGGCGGCGGCTCGTCGAAACCGCCGAGGAATGGGCACTGCTCCGCGGAATCACGGTCATCGTCCTCCGCTCGAATCAACTGCGCACCGACGCCCACGGCTTTTACCTGCATCTCGGCTACACCCTCACCAAGACCCAGTCCGCATTTCGAAAACGTCTCGCCTAGTGGATCTCGCCATCTCACTCCGCGGCGTCAGCAAGACTTTCGGATCCACTGTTGCGGTCGATGGGCTGGATCTCACGGTGCCGCGCGGCGCGCTCTATGGGTTCATCGGTCCAAACGGCGCCGGCAAGACGACCACGCTTCGAATGATCATGTCGATTTTGTTCCCCGATGGCGGCGAGCTCAGCGTGCTGGGGCAGCCGGCGGCCATCGAGGCCAAAGATCGGATTGGATACCTTCCGGAGGAGCGCGGCGTTTATCGAAAGATGAAAGTCGGTGCGTTCCTGATCTACATGGCGCGGCTGAAGGGGGTGAACGACCCTGAGCCGCACATACAAGCGTGGCTGGAGCGTGTCGGACTGCCGGAGGTGTCCGACAAGCGGTGCGACGAGCTCTCGAAAGGCATGTTGCAGAAAATCCAGCTCGTCGCCGCCGTGCTGCACGCGCCGGAACTGCTCATTCTCGACGAGCCGTTCAGCGGGCTCGACCCCGTGAACATGCGCCTGCTGCGCGACGTCATCCTGTCCGAGCATCGCCGGGGCGCCACGGTGCTGTTTTCAACACACGTGATGGTGCAGGCGGAGGAGATATGCGAGCACATCGTCATGCTGCATCACGGGCGTAAGGTGCTCGACGAAGATCTCTCGTCGATCAGACGGCGTCACGACCCACGCGCGCTCGTGTTCGAGCCGTTCGACGGTGATGCGGATGTGGTGGCGCTGCGCCGTGTGGACGGGGTCGCGAACATTACCCGCACCGGCCGCACGTACCAGATCGAGATGGTGCATGGCTCCGATCCCGTGCGCGTGATGCGCGACGTCGCGGCAACGGTGCCTCCGGCCCGGCTCGAGCTACACAGACCTTCGCTCGAGGACATTTTCATCGAGGCCGTAACATGATGAAGGTCTTCTGGGTGGCCCGGCGCGACTTTCTGGCGACGGTAACGACGAAGGCCTTCATCATCGCCGTATTGATGCCGCTACTGCTGTACGGCGCGATCATCTTCGGCTTCCAGCGCTTGACGAGCAACCGCGCGCCTGCGGTGACTGGCAGCGTTGCCGTCATCGATCCCACTGGCGCCGTTGCGGCGGGCATGCGCCGGTACCTCGATCCCCAGGCCATCGCAGCGCGCCGAGAGTCCGCGCAGAACCGTATCAACGAGTCGATGCACGGAGCGATGGCGCCGTCCGGAAGCGGAGCGGCGCAGCGGGCCATCCTGGGAGAGGTACCGAAACTGGAGATCGTCGAGCGGCCTCCTGGCGCGCTTGACGCGGAAAAGGCCGAGCTGGTACGTGCCAACGCTGACGGCCGGATTGCCGTGCTGGTCGTCGAGCCCAATGCCGTCGCGGCACAATCGGCGGGGCCGCTCGGCTCCTATCGGCTGTTCGTGCGGCGAAGCCTCGACAATCGGATCCAGAACGAAATTCGCAACGCAGCAGGGGAGGCGATCGTCAACGCCCGCCTCGAGGTGGCGGGTTTCGATCCGCGTCAGATCGAAACACTGACGAAAATGGAGAGGCCGCGGTCTGTGACCGTCACGGCCGCAGGCGAGTCGCAGACCGGTCCGGACTTCGCCGCTCTGCTGCCGATGGGGTTCACCATCCTGCTGATGATCTCTGTCATGAGCAGCGGACAATATCTGCTGACGACGACGATAGAGGAGAAGTCGAGCCGCACGATGGAGGTGATTCTGTCGGCGGTGTCGCCGCTGCAGCTGCTGACCGGCAAGATTCTCGGGCAGATGGCCGTCGGCCTGACGTTGCTCATCACATACGGATCCATCGGGCTGCTGGGGCTCGCGTCGATGGCGATGTTCGGCCTTCTCGACCCGTGGCTGCTCGTGTACCTGTTGATTTTCTTCCTGATCACCTACGTGATCCTGGGATCGTTGATGGCTGCCATCGGCTCGGCGGTGAACGAGCTGCGTGAGGCGCAGTCGCTGATGACGCCGATCACGCTGCTGATCATGGTTCCGTGGCTGTTCTGGTACCCGATCTCCCGCGAGCCGCACTCGATGTTTGCGACCGTCATCAGTTTTCTTCCACCGATGAACGCGTTTGCCATGCTGTTGCGCCTGACGTCGTCTTCGCCGCCGCCGATGTGGCAGGTCTGGCTGTCGATTCTCGTCGGCGTCGGCGCGGCCGCGGGGGCGATGTGGTTTGCGTCGCGCGTCTTCAAGATCGGCCTGCTGATGCACGGCCGCCCGCCGAACTTCGCGACGCTGGTCAAGTGGGCGCGGCAGGCGTGACCACGAAACCACGAAGGCGCGAAGACATCACCACGAAGGCACGAAGCTACGAAAACACGAAAACGCGATGACGCGAGGTGTCTTACGCACGAAAGCTAACCACGAAGGCACGAAAACCACGAAGACATGAACACGATGACGCGATGAAAGCGATGACGCGATGGGGCTGCTCACGGACGCTAACCACGAAGATACAAAAACCACGAAGACACGAAAAGCCGCGAAGACACGAACGAACACGAAGGACGCGATGGACGCGATGGTGTGATGGGGCGCGATGAGACGATGAGTTCGGTGGACATGACCACCGTACGTCAGTGTCCGGCTTCAGCCGGACCTGCTCACTACTCGACGATAAGAAGATGAAGCAGGACGACCTGAAGACAAACTACGAGGACACGAAGGAGTTTCACCGCAGAGGCGCCGGGACGCAGAGAATCTTTTCAGGAAGAAGCGAACCCTGCGCCTCCGCGTCCCTGCGGTGAGACTCGCGCGCTACGAACTACGAACTCAACGAACCCACGAACCTCACGAACCCCTCGTATGGAGATTGGATGTCGGTGGGCCGATACAGGCGCCGCGGCAATCCGATCGCCACGGGCTACGACGATGCTTATCATCGCGTCATCGCGATCGTCGCGTCTTCGTGATGATTCGTGAGACGGTCACGCATCGTGCCTTCGTGTTTTTCGTGTCTTCGTGGTTTGCGCCTTCATGGTTCAGTCGTCAAACCGCCTGACCGACACCGAGCAGTCCTCGTCGCCCTCGATCTCGACGAGCACCTCCATCGGCTGGCAACACACCGCGCAGTCCTCAACGTACTTCTGCGTCGAACCGCCGCTCGGATCGACATACAGCTCGAGCGGCTCGCCGCAATAGGGACATTCGACCGAAATTTCCATAGGGCAACGGTCCGGCTAAAGCCGGACACTACGTACTCGCGACGGGCTCCCGCTCGTCGAGATGTTCTGCCAGCGATTTCGCCGCTGAGTCCACTGGCTGCTGTTTCCGCACCGCGTAGTCCTCGAGCTGATCCCTGCCGATGCGCCCCAGCATGAAGTAGCGCGCCTCCGGGTGGCTGAGATACAGACCGCTCACGCTGGCCGCAGGCGTCATCGCGCATGTCTCGGTGAGCTTGATGCCGACACGCTCGGCGGCGAGGAGATCGAACAGTTTGATCTTCTCCGTGTGATCGGGGCACGCCGGGTAGCCGAATGCCGGCCGGATGCCGCGGTACTTCTCCGCAATCAACTCGTCGTTGCTGAGCACCTCGGTCGTGCCGTATCCCCACTCGCGCCGCACGCGCGCGTGGAGATATTCGGCAAACGCCTCCGCCAGCCGGTCGGCGAGCGCCTTCACCATGATGGCGCGATAGTCGTCGTGCTGCTTTTCGTAGCGCTTCACGAGCTCGTCGGTGCCGATGCCGCCGGTCACGGCGAACGCGCCGACGTAATCGGCAACCCCAGTCGATCGCGGCGCGACGAAGTCGGCGAGCGATCGGTTCACCTGCCCGCTGGGCATCGACTCCTGCTGCCGCAGCATGTTGAAGCGCACCAGTTCGCTCGTGCGGGTCTCATCCGTATAAAGGACCACATCGTCGCGATCGCTGTTGGCCGGCCAGAACCCGTACGATCCGCGGGCTCGCAGCAGCCGGCTCTCGACAATGCGGCCGAGCAGCTCCTGCGCCTGTTCGTAGAGCTCGGTGGCGGCGGCGCCGTATTGAGGATGCTTGAGAATGCCAGGGAACGCGCCCTTCAACTCCCATGTCGAGAAAAACAGCGTCCAGTCGATGTACTTCACGATCTCCCCGAGCGGCTCGTCATCCAGAAACCGGCGGCCCGTAAACGAGGGTTTTGGCGCGTCCGCCCACGTGAACTTCGGCGCATTTGCCCGGGCCTGCTCGTAAGTGAGGAGCGGGCGCCTTGCGCGGCTGGCGTATTGCGCGCGGATCTCTCCCTGCTTCTTCCTGTTCTCCTGATCGAAAGTGGCCGCCTTGCCCGGATTGAGCAGGGTCGACACCACCTCCACCGCGCGCGACGCGTCGAGCACATGGACGGTCGGATTGTGATACGACGGAGCAATCTTCACCGCCGTATGCTGCTTGCTCGTCGTCGCGCCGCCAATGAGGAGAGGCAGCGCAAAACCGCGGCGCTCCATCTCGCTCGCGACGAACACCATCTCGTCGAGAGACGGCGTAATCAGCCCGCTCAGGCCCACCATGTCGACTTTTTCGTCGATCGCGGTCTGGAGAATCTTGTCCGTCGGCACCATGACGCCGAGGTCGATGACTTCGTAATTGTTGCAGCCGAGCACCACGCCCACGATGTTCTTGCCGATATCGTGCACGTCACCCTTGACCGTCGCCATCAGTATCTTGCCCTGCGGCCGCGTCGTCGTGCCGGCTTTCAACGCCCGGGCCTTTTCCTCTTCCATGTAGGGCATCAGGAACGCGACAGCTTTCTTCATCGCCCGCGCGCTCTTGACCACCTGCGGCAGGAACATTTTCCCAGCGCCAAAGAGATCGCCGACCACCTTCATGCCGTCCATCAGCGGCCCCTCGATGATCTCGAGCGGTCGCGCATATTTGGTCCGCGCCTCGGCAAGATCGGGCTCGAGAAAGTCGAGCACGCCGTGCACCAGCGCGTGCGACAGGCGGGCCTCCACCGTGTTGTCGCGCCACTTCAGGTCGATCTCGCGCTTGGTGCCGGCCCCTCTTACGGTCTCGGCCAACTGCACCATGCGCTCGGTCGCATCGGGCCGGCGGTTGAAGATGATGTCTTCGACGTGTTCGAGCAGATCTTTCGGAATGTCTTCGTAGACGATCAGCTGGCCGGCATTCACGATGCCCATGTTCAGCCCGGCCTTGATCGCGTGGAAGAGGAAAGCCGAGTGGATGGCCTCGCGGACGACGTCGTTGCCGCGGAACGAAAACGACAGGTTGCTGATGCCGCCGCTGAAGTTCACGCCGGGGCACGCCGCTTTGATTTGCCGGCACGCCTCGATGAAATTGATCGCGTACTCGTTGTGCTCCTCGAGCCCCGTGGCGATGGCGAGGATGTTCGGATCGAAGATGATGTCGGTCGGGTCGAAGTCGAGCCGCTCGGTCAGCAGTTTGTACGCGCGCGAGCAGATCTCCACCTTGCGCGCGACGGTGTCCGCCTGGCCGGTTTCGTCGAACGCCATCACCACGACCCCGGCGCCGAACTGCTGGATGCGCCGCGCCTTCTTCAGGAAATCGTCTTCGCCTTCTTTCAGGCTGATCGAGTTGACGACGGGCTTTCCCTGGACGCACTTCAGTCCCGCTTCGAGAACCGACCACTTGGAGCTGTCGATCATGATCGGCAGCCGCGAGATTTCCGGTTCGGTGGCGATCAGATTGAGGAAATGTGTCATCGCCTGCTCGGAGTCGAGCAGGCCTTCGTCCATGTTGACGTCGATCAGGTTTGCGCCGCCGCGCACCTGTTCGAGGGCGACGTCCACCGCTTCGCCGAACTTCCCGTCCTTGATCAGCCGCTGAAACTTCTTCGAGCCGGTGACGTTCGTGCGCTCGCCGATCATCTGGAAGTTGCTGTCGGGGCGCACCCCCAGCACTTCGAGACCGGCAAATTGGCTGTAAGGCGACTTGAACGACGGCCGCCCGTCGGCTGTTGGAATCCTGCGCGGCGCGACGCCGGCCACCTGGTCGGCAATCGCGCGAATATGGTCGGGCGTGGTGCCGCAGCAGCCGCCGACGATGTTGACGAACCCGCTGGTGGCGAAGTCCTTCACCAGCTCCCCGGTTTCCGGCGCGTGCTGGTCGTATTGTCCAAAGGCGTTCGGCAGTCCCGCGTTCGGGTAACTGCTCACAAATGTGGTGGCGACACGCGACAGCTCGGCCAGGTACGGCCTCATCTCGCGCGCGCCGAGAGCGCAGTTGATCCCGACCGCCAGCGGCCTGGCGTGCATCACCGATATCCAGAACGCGTCGATGGTCTGGCCCGACAAGGTCCGGCCGCTGCGGTCGGTGATCGTCGCCGACAGCACGATCGGCACGTTCCCCTCCGGATCGACTTCCGCCGCAGCGAGCAGGGCCGCCTTGGCGCTGAGCGTATCGATGATCGTTTCGATCAGCAGCATGTCGGCGCCGCCCTCGATCAGCGCGCGGACCTGCTCCGCGAACGCGTCTTTCATCTGATCGAACGTCACCGCGCGGAACGCCGGATCGTTGACGTCCGGCGAAATCGACAGCGTCTTGTTGGTGGGACCGATCGCCCCCGCAACGAACCTGGGCTTGTCGGGCGTCGTCCATTTGTCCGCGGCCTGCCGCGCCAGCTTGGCCGCTTCGAAGTTCAGCTCGTACACGTAGGGCTCGAGCGCGTAATCGGATTGTGCGATCGTCGTGCCGCTGAACGAGTTCGTCTCGATGATGTCGGCGCCGGCGCCCAGGTACTCTTCGTGAATCCCCAGAATGATGTCCGGGCGCGTCAGCACGAGCATGTCGTTGTTGCCGCGCAGCTCTTTGGCATGCGCCTGAAAGCGCTCGCCGCGGAAATCCGCCTCCGTCAGCTTGTGCCGTTGAATCATCGTGCCCATGGCGCCATCGAGCACGAGGATGCGCGTGTCGAGCAGGTGTTCGAGTCGTGTGCGAATCGTTGACATATTTTCTGTCGATGTACGTAGTGTCCGGCTTTCGCCGGACGTTTTGCTTCAGCCGGACTTTTTGGTTCCGGATGCGACCAATACGGTAAAGGGATCGCCTGCGGCGCGCGATCCGACGCGGACAGTGACGTCTTTCAAACCGGCAGCGAGGAGAAACTGTTCGAGGTTGCCCTGGTTGAACCCCAGCCAGCGATCGCCGACTCGCTCGCGTACCCATTCTTGATCGTGCTCGCGCAGATCGAGCACGAGAACACGGCCGCCGGGACGGAGGATGCGGCTGGCCTCAGCGACCGCGCGCGCCGGCTCTGCCGCGTGATGCAGCGCCTGCGAGAGCAGCGCGACATCGGCGGTTTCATTCCCCAGCGGCAATTTCTCCATCTCGCCGCGTTTCCAGGTGATGTTTCGGGCGCCTCGCCGGCCAGCGAGCGCCTTCGCGCGTTTCAGCACATCGGTCGACCGATCGATGCCGACGACGCGTTTTGCCCAGTACCGAAGATTCGACCGACAGGTATCCTTCGCCGCAGGCGATATCGGCCACCTCGAGGGGAGGGAGCAGCAGGCCGAGCGCCCGCGACCAGGCGGCCCAGCTTCGCCCGGGCACGAACTGCGCCCGATCGGTGCCATGGGTCTCGAAATTTTCCTTGCGCAGCCGGATCACATCGTGGAGCCGCGCTTCGTCGCCGCGCACCGCGGCGGTGTGGGCGGCGTCCACGAATTGCGCCTGGAGCGCGGGCCAGAGCCCGCCGAACCCTCCGTCGAGCAGGGCGGGGGACAGCCGGTAGAACGAAAACCCGCCGCCGCGTTCTTCGACGACCAGTCCCACTTCCTTCAACAAGCGCAGGTGCCGCGACACGCCGGATTGCGCGATGCCGAGCACCGACGTCAGTTCGGTCACGTTGAGCCGGCCGTGTTTTCCCGCGAGCACCCGCAGCAGCCGGAGCCGCGCCTCGTCGCCCAACAGTCGGTACAGCTCGCCGGCCTTCTGCACATACACGAATATATATCAATAGATATGAATAACAAAGTCTCACCGCAGAGGCGCCAAGACGCTGGGTCATGCGTGGGTAAGCTCTCTGCGTCACCGCGCCTTTACGGTGGGATTTTTTCCGATCACGTATAATCCGTCCGACGTGCTTACCGGTTCGATGCTCGCCCTCGGTTTTCTCCATGGTCTCGGCGCCGATCACCTCATGGCCATCGCCGCGCTGTCACTGGCCACGCCGCTTGGTCCGGCGCGCTATGCGCGCGCGTTCGGGCTGGCCGTGAGATTTGCCGTTGGCCACGCCGTGCTTCTCGCGTGCGGCGCGGGGTTGGCGTTGTTTTTCGGGTGGCAGATTCCCGCGCGCTTCGAGCAGGGAGGGGAATTCATCGGCGGATGTCTGCTCATCGCGCTCGGCCTCTTCGTCGGATGGTTGACGTTGTCTGGCCGGCTTTACGTGCACGCCCATGTTCACGAGGACGGGCACGACGGCGCGCACCGCCACTGGCATCTGCACCTGGGCCGCCAGCATTCGCACCGGCCGACGATCCACACCGTCCTGCCCGGCGTGCTTGGCGCGGTATTCGCAATGAGCGGCCTGCGCGCGCTCATCTTGTCGCTGCCGCTCTGGAACACGCCCGGGGCGAATCATTTCTGGTCGCTGCTGTTTCTCGTGGCGATTTTCGCAATCGGCATCCTGCTGTCGATGTCGCTGTTCGGCATCGTCCTGGCGCACACGCTGGCCGCACGCCGCATGACGGGGCAGGTGGCGCGCTTTTCGGCTGCTGCCACCGCTCTTGGCTCGCTTGCGCTCGGGATTTACTGGATCGCCGGAATCTAGTGATCTTGCTCGTCTCACCGCAGGGGCGCGAAGACGCTGCGAATTTCTCGATGAAAAACCTCTGCGCCGCCGCGTCTCTGCGGTGAATCAGGCTCTTACAGCTTCTTGAGCCGCTCGGCCGCCTGCCGTTTGTAGAGATCGTCGTTGGGCTCGACGACGGGCGCCGACGCAATTTCCTGATACAGCTCACGCGCCCGCGCCTTGTCGCCCCGGTCGGCATAGATGCCGGCGAGGTCGAGGCGATGAATGATGCGCTGCGGATCTTCGCGCGCAGCGGTCTCCAGGAGGCGCTGCGCCTCCTCCCAGCTCGCCAGGTTGAAGACATCCGCGCCGAGAAACGTGCGGGCAAACACGCGCGACAGCCCGCCGACGCGCATGATTTCCGCATTCCACATGCCGAGCACGTGCATGGCACCCGGGTGCGCGCTGTTGATTTTCAGCGCGGCGAGCGCCTCGTCGCGGATCATTCTGGAAAACTTGATGCGATCCCGCGCACCGAGAGACAGGGCATGGCGTCCGAGGGCTCTGGCCAGCGAAAAGTGTCCCTCGGCATCGCCCGGGCGCGCGCGGATCGCCGCTTCCGCATGTTGTCGCGCTGCGGCGAGAAGGGCGTCGAGCTCAGGTCCTTGCTCCGACACTTCCGCGAGATCGACCTCCGAGCGCGAGGCTTTCCACAGCGCTTCGTAGTTCGACGGATCGGCTTCGATGGCCCGCAGGTAAAGGTTGAGGGCGTCTTTCGAGCGGCGTTCCTGATGCGCGCGGTCGCCTTGCGCCAGGAGGCCGGCCTCTGTCTGGGCGTAGCCCTGCGAGGCCGCTGCAACGAGAACAACGGCAAGGACGGCCGCGTTCCAGAGACGTTCCATGATTACAGCGCTCTGATTTCCTCTGTTTTCAGCAGAAAGAACACGCTGACCGCAACGAGCGCGATCCCGTTGAGCACGAGGATGGTCGGCGCCGATGTAATGCTCGCCACGTAGCCGCTCACCAGACTTCCCGCGGGCATTCCGCCGCGAAACGCCGTCATGTAGATGCTCATCACCCGGCCGCGCAGGTGATTGGGGGCGATCAGCTGCACGAGCGACATGAGACAGGAAACCACAATCATCATCGCAATGCCGCCGATGAACAGCAAGAAGTAAGTCAGGTACAGCGATCGGCTGAGGGCGACGAGCGTGAGCGTGACGCCGAAGCAGGCCTGCACCAGCATGGTCGTCAGCCCCATGCGCGGGAATCGGCCCAGCCACGCCACGACCGTGGCGCCGACAACCGCGCCGGCGCCCGAAAATGCGAGCAGCGCGCTGTATCCTTCGACGCCCGATCCGAACACGTTGCGCGCGAATACCGGCAGCAGCGTCATCAGCGGGATGCCGAAGATGGCCGTCGCGGCGCCGAGCACCATGAGCGCCATGATGCTGCGTTCGTGCCGTACGTAGGAGAGCCCCTGTTTGAGCTCGTCGAACATGTTGTGCGTCCGCGCCGCAGGCAGGTGTTTGATGTGCAGCGACATCAGCGACAGGATCACCGCGAGAAACGACAGCGCGTTGATGGCGAAGCAGATCGCCAGCGCGGTCATGTCGGGCACGCCCCAGCGCTTCAGCACGGCCAGCGTCGCGCCCGCGAGAAGCGGACCGAGCATGCGCGCGACGTTGAACTGAATCGAGTTCAGCGCGATGGCGTTGGTGAGATCCTGCTTGCCGACGAGCGACGGAATCAGCGACTGATAGGCCGGCCCGCCGAACGCTTGCGCGGTGCCGGTGATGAACGAGAGCACGAGGATGTGCCAGACCTCGACCACGCCGAGAAACACGAGCAGCGCGAGGATGGCCGCGGTGAGCAGCTGCATCCACTGCGACGCCATCAGCGTGAGACGACGATCGTGCCGATCGGCAATGACGCCTCCGATCAGCGTAAACAGCATGATCGGCAACTGCTGCAGAAAGGCGTCGAGGCCAAGGTAGAACGCCGAGGCCGTCAGCGAGAGCACCAGCCAGTTTTCGGCCAGGCTCTGCATCCATGTGCCGATGCTGGAGAAACAGGCGCCCGCCCACAACACGCGGAAATCCCGATAATGCAGTGCCGCGGCGATGCGCCGGAGGCCTTTAAAGGGAGGAAGCTCGATTTGGGGAGAAATTGGGGCCTGAGCCAACGAATTCGTTCCGTATCGTAACCGACTTGCATTCAAACTTGCTTCGATCTAGGATGGCGAAAGTAAAGCGAAAGTCAATTCAGGAGCGGAGATCCCCCTCGGAGATCGGAGATCAGTGATGCCTGCACTCGCCACCCGGGACCGACTCGAGTCGCTTCTTCGCGATCGAAAACTCGATCACACATTAACCACTGCCCCCGGGCACGACTCCTCCTTTGTCACGGCGTCGGTCGTTCCAACCGGGCTGGCGGCGCTCGATGCGCGGCTCGATGGCGGTCTGCCGCGTGGCCATCTGTCTGAAGTGGTGGGGCCGCGCTCGTCGGGGCGGCTGGCGATTGCCGTGTCGGCGATTGCCGGTGCGACGGCGCGCGGGGAAGCGGCCGCGCTCATCGATCCGCTCGACATGTTCGATCCGGTATCGGCCGCCGGCATCGATTTCCAGCGGCTGCTCTGGGTGCGGGGCGAGCCATCCAGTTCGGCGCGGATCAGCCTCCCGTGCGAATACGGCACGATGCAGAAAAACGTCGATCGCGCGGTCAAGGCGCTGAATCTCGTGCTGCAGGCGGGCGGGTTCGGTGTGGTCGTCCTCGACTTTGGCGAGGTGGCGGCCCAGGCCGTGAAACGTCTGCCGTATACGACATGGCTGCGCCTCAGCCGCGTCATCGAAGGCAGCGACACGGCGTGTGTGTTGATAGGCAGCGAGCCGATTGCGCGCAGCGCCGGCGGCGTCACGGTGCAGTTGACAGCCGGACAGGGCGCGCGGGTGATCCGGGCGCGGAAAATCGAGAGCGATCAGCATGTTCGCGTGTCTCTATCTGCCGCCGCCTGTTAGTGAGCAGCGCCTGCGGCCCGCGCGAGGCGCGGGGGCGCGGCGAAGCCGCGCCGACGAGCACTAAAATTGTTCAGGTCGCTCGCGACTTCTCTCCGCGCATCGAGACGTACGACCGAATGGTCACGCTCGATATCAGCGGGCTTGGCAGTCTCATCGGCGAGCCTCGGGCCATTGGCGAAGAGCTGCGCCGCGCGGCGGCGGATGCGGGATTGGCCGTGCACGTCGCGGTGGCGGCGACATCGACTGCCGCCATGCTATTTGCGCACGCGCGCGCGGGCCTTACGGTGGTGCCGCCGGGCGAAGAGGGCAAGGCGCTCGCCCCCCTGCCGCTCGATCTGCTCGATCACCTCGCGTCAGCACTCAACGCCCCCAGAGCACCCAACGCACCTATCGCACCCATCGCACCTAACGCACCCAACGCACCTAACGCACCCAGCGCACCTAGTATCGCTTCCGAACTAAAACGTTGGGGACTGCGGACGCTCGGCGATTTGGCAGCCCTTCCGTCTGCGGAGCTGTCCGCACGTCTGGGCCAGACCGGCTTGCGCTGGCAGCGATGGGCTCGCGGCGAAGAAATGCGGCCGCTGGTGCCGGCCGGCATCGACGAACGATTCGAAGAGTCGCTCGATCTCGAATGGCCCATCGACGGGCTCGAGCCGCTGTCGTTCGTGCTCGCGCGCTTGTTAGACCCGTTATGCGAGCGCCTCGCACAACGCGATCGCGGTGCGGTCGTGCTGCGCGTCACTCTGGTGCTGGTCGCGTCGGGCGACGGCGGGCGCGAGCTGCACGAGCGGGTCATCGAGCTGCCGGCGCCGATGCGCGACGCGCGAGTACTGCGAACGCTGGCGCTGCTCGATCTCGAGTCGAATCCTCCAGCCGCCGCCATCGATCGCGTCACTGTGGCGGTCGAGGTCACCGAAGGGCGGGTGCTGCAGTTCGGGTTGCTGGCGCGCGCGCTGCCCACCGAAACGCTGGCCACGTTGACGGCGCGGCTGAGTGCGCTCATGGGCGGCGATCGCATTGGCTCTCCAGCGCTCGTCGATACCTATCGTCCTGGCGCGTTTGCGATGGCGAAGTTCGACCCCTCGCCGACTCGTTCTAATCCCCAATCCTCAATCCCAAATCGCCAATCGCCGGCGCCGTCCAGTATTGTGCGGCGCTTGCGCTCGCCGATTCCCGCCCGCGTCACGCTCGAACAGGGACGCCCCGTGCGGGTCACGACCGACCGCCGCGGGTTCAGCGGCGGCCGTGTCGAGCGGTGCGACGGACCGTGGCGCTCGTCCGGCGACTGGTGGAAAAACGGCTGGAACTGCGACGAGTGGGACATGTTGCTGAACGACGGCGTCGTCTATCGAATTTCGTTCGCCTCCGATCGCCAAACGTGGTTCGTCGAGGGGTTGATCGACTGACGCACCATTGGCAGATTGGCAGATTGGCAGATTGGCAGATTCTCCACAGCTCAGAGTCATTTCATGTATGTCGAATTACACACCTCGTCCGCGTTCAGCTTTCTAGAAGCGGCATCTCTCCCTGAAACGCTGGTCGAGCAGGCGGCGCGCTACGGATATCCGGCGCTCGCGCTGCTCGATCGCGACGGCGTGTACGGCGCTCCGCGGTTTCACCGCGCCGCCACCGCCGCCGGCATCAAGGCGATCATCGGCGCCGAGCTGACGATCGAAGTGACATCTTCACGGTTGCCCCTTACCCCTCGCCCCTTACCCCTTCGAGTGCCTGTGTTGGTGGAGTCCGCCGAAGGGTACCGGAACCTGTGCAGGTTAATCACCCGCATGAAGATGCGCGCGCCGAAAGGAGAAGGTGCGCTCGCGCTGAACGAGCTCGACGGCCAGACGCGCGGGCTCGTCGCGCTGGCCGGCCGGCAGCTGCTCGGTTTCGACAAATACGGCGTCGGCGGGTTAATCGATCCGCTCGTCGGCGTGTTCGGGCGCGACAACGTGTATGTCGAGCTGCAGCGCCATCTGCTTCGCGACGAAGAAGCCGACAACCGCCTGCTCGTCGACGTGGCGGACACGTTTCACGTGCCGATCATCGCGACCAACGGCGTGCGGTTTGCCGATCCCGTCGAACGGCCGTTGTTCGACGTGCTGACGTGCATTCATCACAAAACCACGCTCGCGCAGGCCGGACGAAAGCTCGCGCGCAATGCCGAACGCTACTTGAAGCCGCCGGCAGAGATGGAGCGCCTGTTCCGCGATGTGCCTGGTGCGGTGGCATCGGGCGAAGCGCTGGCCAGCCGTCTGCATTACACGATGGCCGATCTCGGCTATCGCTTCCCCGACTATCCGGTTCCGCCGGGAGAAACCCACGTCTCGTTTCTGCGCAAGCTCACCGATCTCGGCGCACGCGAACGATACCGGCCCTATCACGAGCGCGCCCGCGCGCAGGTGGCGCGCGAGCTCGATTTGATCGAGCGCCTCGATCTCGCGGGCTACTTTTTGATCGTCTGGGACATCGTCAATTACTGCCGCCACAACGACATTCTCGTGCAGGGGCGCGGGTCGGCAGCGAACAGCGCGGTGTGCTACAGCCTCGGCATCACGGCCGTCGATCCGGTCGGGATGGATTTGCTGTTCGAACGGTTTCTTTCAGAAGAGCGCGGCGAGTGGCCCGACATCGATCTGGATCTGCCGAGCGGCGATCGCCGCGAGCGGGTCATTCAGCACGTCTACGACAAATACGGGCGCCTCGGCGCCGCGATGACGGCCAACGTCATCACCTATCGCGGCAAGAGCGCCGCGCGTGAGGTCGGCAAGACGCTCGGCATCGACCCCGCGCAGGTCGATCGCCTGGCAAAGGTGATGAGCCAGTTCGAGTTCGTCGATCCGGCCGACACCTTACGGAAACGGATGGTCGACGTCGGCTGCGATCTCGATCACCCGACGTTCCGATGGTTCGCCGAGCTCTGGACGCGCATGCAGGATCTGCCGCGGCATCTCGGTCAGCATTCCGGCGGCATGGTGATCTGCCAGGGGCAGCTCGACAGCGTCGTCCCGCTCGAAAACGCCAGCATGCCCGGCCGTGTCGTGCTCCAGTGGGACAAAGACGATTGCTCCGACATGGGTCTGGTTAAGGTGGATCTCCTCGGTCTCGGCATGATGGCGGTTTTGCAAGACGCGATCACGCTCGTGAACCAACCCCAATCCCTAATCCCGAATCCCGAATCCCTGATCGATCTGGCTCATCTTCCGCCCGACGATCCGGACGTGTACAAGATGTTGCAGGACGCCGACACCATCGGCGTCTTCCAGGTCGAGTCGCGCGCGCAGATGGCCACGCTTCCGCGGCTGCACCCGGAACGTTTCTACGATCTCGTCGTCGAAGTGGCGATCATCCGGCCCGGGCCCATCGTGGGCAACATGGTGCATCCGTATTTGAATCGCCGCGCCGGCCGCGAGCCGGTCGAATACGCACATCCGTCCTTGGAGCCAATCCTGAAGCGCACGCTGGGTGTGCCGTTGTTTCAGGAGCAGCTGCTGCGCATGGCGATGGTCACGGCCGGTTTCAGCGGCGGTCAGGCCGAAGATCTGCGCCGCGCGCTCGGCTTCAAGCGATCCGAAAAACGCATGCGGCAGGTCGAGATCAAGCTGCGCGAGGGAATGGCGAAAAACGGCATCATCGGCGACACGGCAGAGCAGATCATCTCGTCGATCACGGCGTTTGCGCTGTACGGGTTTCCCGAATCGCACGCCGCCAGCTTTGCGCTGCTGGCGTACGCAAGCGCATACCTGAAAGTGCATTTCCCGGCGGCGTTTTACACCGCGCTGTTGAACAACTATCCGATGGGGTTTTATCACCCCGCCACGCTCGTCAAAGACGCGCAGCGCCGCGGCGTGCGCTTCGCCGGCGTCGACGTGCAGCACTCCGACTGGCTGTGCCGGGTCGATCAGGATGGGGCGGTCCGATTAGGGCTGCGCTATGTGTCCGGGCTCCGGGAAGAAGTCGGTCGAGCCATCGAGAGAGCAAAGAGCCGAGAGCAGAGAGCAGGTCAAATCCCTAATCCCCAATCCCCAATCCTTTGTCGATGTCCCAAGTGCGGATGCGACGATGAGTCGATGATCGAGACGGTGAAGGCGGGCTCGTATTTCTGCAACACGTGTTCGTACGATTGGACAAGCCCCGCGCGACAACCGATGTTGCCGATGGATGCTCCGTTGCGTTTCACATCCGTCGACGATCTCGTCAACCGGACCGGCATCCGCCGGGACGAGTTGCAGACGCTCGCCGAGATCGGCGCTTTTGCCTCGTTCGGCTACGAGCGCCGCGAAGCGTTATGGCAGGTGGAAAAGGCGATTCGCCCTGCCGGCGAACTGTTTGGGGACCAATCCCCAATCCCCAATTCCCAATCCCCAATTTCCGATCCCCAATCACTAGGGGAGGAGCAGTGCCCCCTCCCGGCGATGACCGGCGAAGAGCGGCTGGCGGCCGATTATGCGGGCACGAGCCTCACCATCGGTCCCCATCCGATGGCGATGCGCCGGTCCGAGCTGGCCATGCGCGGCGTGCTCCGGGCAATCGACTTGCCGCGCGCGCGCAACGGGCGCCGCATCCGCGTGGCCGGCAGCGTCATCACCCGGCAGCGTCCGGGCACCGCGAAGGGCTTTGTGTTTCTGACGCTCGAAGACGAAACCGGCATCGCCAATATCATCGTGCGGCCCGATCTGTTCGATCGCGACCGGCTGGCGATCCTCGAACAGCCGTTTTTGCTGGTCGACGGAATCCTGCAGAACCAGGAGGGCGTTACGTCGGTAAAAGCCGAACGTTTACATGCGCTTGGAGGTATTTCGCTCGACATCGAATCGCACGACTTTCACTAGCGCTGTGATAATCTACTCGGTCAATTATGAAAAATTCAGCTCTTCTGGCGCTTGCCGTGTGTCTCGCGATGCTCGCACCAGTGCTCGCACAAACCCCGTCGGACCGCCGCATCGAGGCGACGGTGCTCGACACGCAGGGGCTGCCCATCATTGGCGCGCAGGTCACCGCCACGCTGCCTGCGGGAAACCTGCGGCGCGCCGCGACGAGCTCGAACGAACGGTTCGCGATCGAGGGGCTCGCGCCTGGCGTCTACACACTGCGGGTCGCGGCGCCGGGGTTTCAGGTGCAGGACATCTCTGTCGATCTGACGGCTCAGACATCGCAGATCGTCGAAGTCAGGCTGCGCCCGGCCGGTCCCACTGAACAGCTCGTCGTGACCGCCACCCGTTCGGAGCAGCGCATTGCCGACGTGCCCGCCAGCGTCAACGTCGTCACCCACGAGCAGATCGAGCAGTCGCCGGCGGTTGTGGCCGACGATGTGCTGAGACAGATTCCGACGTTCAGCTTGTTCCGCAGGACGAGCAGCCTGGCATCGCATCCGACAGCGCAAGGCGTGTCGTTGCGCGGTGTCGGGCCGAGCGGCGTCAGCCGCACGCTCGTCATGCTCGATAACGTTCCTTTCAACGACCCGTTCGGCGGATGGGTCTACTGGACCCGCGTGCCGCTCATGGACACGGAGCGGATCGAGGTCGTCGACGGCGCCACGTCGAGCTTGTACGGCAATTACGCGATGGGTGGCGCCATCAACATCGTGACCAACCGCGCCGAGCCGCGTACCATCATCTTCAAGCCGCAGTACGGCAACCGCACGACGCCGAAGATGGACGTCTTCGCCAGCGACGTCTGGGGCAAGCTCGGAGTCACGTTCAACGCGACAGCCTTCGGTACCGATGGCTACACCATCGTGGCCGAAGAGGAGCGGGGAGCCATCGATGTTCCCGCGAACGTCGAATATCAGGCAGTGAGCGGCAAGCTCGACTACAACCCGTCCGATCGCGTCAACCTGTTCTTTCGCGGCGGCGTATTCAGCGAAGATCGGCAGAATGGAAAAACCGCGCCGGGCACAGATTGTCCGTCGGCGACGCAGTGCGAAGTGAACGACACGAGCTGGAAGTTCGGTAGCGGCGGGACCGGTCTGCGATTCGCCGACGGCAGCAACCTCGACGCCAGGGTATTTTTCGATGACCAGAAGTTTCACAGCACCTTCTTTGCCGTGCCTGCGGCAACCCCGCCGCGCAGCCAGTTGAACCTGACGCTCGACCAGAACGTGCCTACCAACGCGGTCGGGACGATGCTGCAGTGGAATCGCGTCTTCAACGTGACGGGGCCGACGCACATCGTCTCGGCGGGTTACGATTTCCGGTGGATCGACGGCGACAGCAAAGAGCAGACTTTTGCGCTCCCCACAGGGCTCACGCCGCTCCTCAATCGCATCTCGGGAGGCACGCAGAAAATCAGCGGCCTCTTCGTGCAGGACATCGTCGAGATCACGTCGAAGCTCCAGGTGACCGGCAGCGTGAGGTTCGACTCGTGGCGCAACTACGATGCGCACAACTACGAGACGAACGCTTCGACGGGAGCACCGACACCGAACAATCGCGAACTGGCCGACAAATCGGACGACTCGTTCAGCCCGCGCGGGGCTGTGTTGTATCGCGCGACGGATCGCGTCAGCCTATGGGGCAGCGTCAGTAAGGGCTTCCGCGCGCCCACGCTCAACGAGTTGTATCGCCAGTTCCGCGTCGGCGCCATTCTCACGCTGGCAAACGAGGAGCTTGGCCCTGAGCGCCTGACCGGCGTCGAAGCGGGTGTCAGCGTTGCGGCAAGCGAACGCGTCACCGTCCGCGGCACCTACTTCAATAACCGGGTGAAAGATCCGATTGCGAACGTGTCGACAAACGCGGCCGGCACCGTTCGCCAGCGGCGGAATCTCGGAAGCACGAACATCGGCGGGTTCCAGACCGACGTGATGTATCGCGTCAACGGCCACTGGGGCGTGTCGGCCGCCTATCTGTTCGATATCGCAAAGGTGCACGAGGCGCCGGTCGATGCCACGGGCTTCGATCTCACCGGCAAATACCTCGCCGAAGTGCCGAAGCACCGCGCGTCCTTTTCGCTGAACTACGCGAACCCGCGCTATGTGAACGTGTCGATCGAAAATCAGTTCGTCGGGCACCAGTTCGACGATGACCGGAACGAGGCGGTAATTTTGCCGGGCGTGCCGGCAAAAACCGAGGTCGGGCTGCCGGCATACAACATGACGAACATCACGGTCGCCCGTACCGTCAACCGGCACCTCGATCTGTTCTTCGGGGTGCAGAACCTCTTCGATGTGCTGTATTACGTAGGCACGAATCCGACGACAATTGGCACGCCAAGACTCGTCAACGGCGGCATCCGCCTGCGGGTAGGACGCTAGTCAAACAAAACAGGAGAAGGGGAGAAGGAGAGAATTCCTTTTGAAAGAAATTCTCCCGTTCTCTCGTTCTCCTGTTTGAATTTTCGTTACCTGGTTTCGAACGACTCCCTCACCGCTCTCACGCGATTCCCAATCTCGAACGACGCCTCGAACAGCTTGCCCACCTGGATCCCTCCAGGAAGCTTGTGGCGGCCGACGGCGCCGAGAGCGGCGGAGGCGAGACATCCGCAGTTGGTGCAATCCGGGTTGCCCCCGAACTGGCACGGCGTGATCGGTTTTTCGAAGTTCGCCGACACACACGCCGTCGTCTTGGCGAAGATGCAGTCGTCCGGGGTTTCCGGAGGCGCGAGATACGACTCGAGCAACTGCTTCGCCGAGCGCAGCTTCGGGTAGCTCGAGCGAATCGCCGACAGGTCGCGCACGACTTTTTCGCGATCGGCCTTCGACAGCCGTTCGGCGGAAATTTCTCCCTTTTGCGGCGTGTAGAGGCTGATCCAGATTTGCGAGACCGCCGGATTGGCAGACCAGAATTTCACGAATTCTTCGAGGTAACCGTCGCGCCGCACCTGCTGGCGAGTGACCGTGCAGTGGACTCTGATGTCGTGCCCCTCGATGTGCTTCAGAATGCGTTCGTAGGTCGCCGGCTTGCGGCGCTCGTCGTGTTCGGGCTGAAGGCCGTCAATCGAGACGACGAGCTGCAGGCGGCGAATGCCGGCCCATTCGATCGGGATCGGCCTTACAGCGCTGGTCACGAGCTGCGTGTAGATACCGCGGGCAGCCATGCGCGGCAGGATCTCGCCGAGCTCGCGATAGCGCACGAGCGGCTCGCCGCCGACAATCGAGACATGAAGCGGCCTGTATTTGTCGAGCAGCGTGAACATCGCATCGACGAGCTGCTGTCCCTTGAAGTCCTGCAGCTGGCGGAGCTTGATATCGCCTCCGAGGTGCTCGTCGCCGTAGGCGTAGCATCCCGGACAGGTGAGCGGGCACTCCCGCGTGATTTCGATCGATAGGTTTGGTTGATGACCTGCGAGAATCCTGCCCCACGCCCGTATGATGCCTTCCATGCCGCTCCTTGCCGCCCAGATCTGCACTCTGGCGGGCAGTCCACATTGTACCGGAACGTTCGCCCCGCGTCAGGTCTTTGCCCCGAACTGTCATAATGAACCTCTGAACGGGAGCCCATGATTACACGCCGACGCTCGAAGCTGCATGGCTGGGGAATTTTCGCCACTCAACGGATTGCGAAGAACAAACGGATCATCGATTACGCCGGAGAGAAGATCTCGCACCAGTTGAGCCTCACGCGCGAGAACCGCTACATGAAGAAAGGGCTGATCTGGTGCTTCCAGATCAACCGCCGATGGGTGCGCGACGCCGCAGTTGGCGGCAACCTGGCGCGATTCATCAATCATTCGTGCAAGGGCAACTGCTACGTCCACATCGTCGGCGACGTCATCTGGATTCGCGCCGCCCGAACGATCAGGCCTGGCGAAGAGCTCACCTACGACTACATGACGGACGGCGAAGGCAAGATCAAATGCCGCTGCAGGCCGGGGTGCCAGCGGCTTCTTTAGCCAGTAGCCAGTAGCCGGTAGCCGGTAGCTCAAATGCACGTGTTCTATCTGCACGGATTCGCGTCTTCGCCCCAGTCCTCGAAGGCCCTGTTTTTTGCGGAGCGGTTTGGTGCGCTGGGCATGGCGGTGCATTCGCCAGATTTCAACCAACCAGATTTTTCGACGCTCACGGTCACGCGGATGCTCCGCCAGCTGGACGCTGCAATGGCCGCGCTGCTGCCCGATGACGTCATCTTGATCGGCTCGAGCCTGGGCGCGTTCGTCGCCGTCGAGGCCGCGGCGAAGCGTGCGAACGACGCGCGCCATCCGGTAACGCGGCTGGTCCTGCTGGCGCCGGCGGTGGAACTGGAATGGGAGAGCTGGAGCGAGCTTCAGCCCGGCGGCATCGAGGGCTGGCGCCAGACAGGGGAGATCGAAATCTTTCACTACGCGTTGCAGGAGAACCGCCGCCTGAACTTCGCGTTTTACGAGGACGCGAACCAGTACCAGCCGGCCCGCAAGGTCCTCCCGCAGCGGATGGTGATCTTTCAGGGCCTGCAGGACCAGTCCGTGAGCCCCACCCTCGTCCAGCGGTTCGCCGCCGCCCAGCCGCACGCGACGCTCCATGTGCTGGAAGATGGGCACCAGCTGAAGAACAGCCTGGAGTTCATCTGGCAGCGGGTGGCCGAAACCCTCTACCCTTAGCTCTATAATGTTCGTATGTTGCTGAAGCGCGCTTCTGACATCGCATCGTCCGAAATCACTGACAAAAAGATGTACCTGCGGCGCCGCGAGTTTCTGGAAACAGCGGCTGCATTGACCGTGGGATCGGCGATTGGCGGTCTCGGCGGCAGCGTCGTGAGCGCGCAGGCAGCGCCACGCGTGAAGATTCCAGGAGCCCGCAAAGATTCCGGCTGGGGCAAAGGCGAAAAGAGCAACTCGTACGAAGACATCACCAGCTACAACAACTTCTACGAGTTCGGTACGGACAAAGGCGATCCCGCGGTGAACGCGCACACCCTCAAGACGACGCCGTGGAAGGTGAAAGTTGACGGCCTCGTGGACAAGCCGGCTGATTACAACCTCGAAGATATTCTCAAGCCCGAGGCGCTCGAAGATCGCATCTATCGTCTGCGTTGCGTCGAGCGGTGGTCGATGGTGATTCCCTGGGTGGGCTTTCCGCTCGCCAATTTCCTGAACCGCGTCGCACCGAAATCCACGGCGAAGTTCGTCGAGTTCACCACGCTGTTCAACCCGCAGCAGATGCCGGGCCAGCGACGGTCGGTGCTCGAATGGCCCTATACCGAAGGCCTGCGGCTCGACGAAGCGATGCATCCGCTCACGATTCTCGCGGTCGGGTTGTATGGCGAATATCTGCCGAATCAGAACGGCGCGCCGTTCCGCCTGGTGGTGCCCTGGAAATACGGCTTCAAGAGCATCAAGTCGATCGTGCGCATTCGTTTGACCGATCGCCAGCCGATGAACAGCTGGCAGTTGAGCGCTCCCGATGAATACGGGTTCTTTTCGAACGTCAACCCCGAGCGCGATCATCCGCGCTGGTCGCAGGCGCGCGAGCGGCGCATCGGCGAATTTTTGATGCGGCCCACGCTCATGTTCAACGGCTACGGCGATCAGGTGGCATCGCTCTACGCCGGAATGGATCTCAAGAGATTCTATTGAAGCCTCTCGTCTTTGCGGCCGCGCTCGTGCCCTTTGCTCATCTCCTGTGGCGCGGCTTCAACGGCAACCTGACTGCCGATCCGCTGGTCGAAGTGACCAACGAGACCGGCATCTGGACACTCCGTTTTGTCGTCATCACGCTCGCGATTACGCCGCTGAGGCGTCTCAGCGGATGGAATCCGGTCATCCGCTACCGGCGGATGCTCGGCCTCTTCGCGTTTTTCTACGGGACATTGCACTTCCTTACCTACGTCATCGGCGATCGCTTCGCGAGCCTCGATTTTCCCGACGGGTTCGTCGCGGTGAGCACGTTCCTGAATCTGCTCGCGTCGATCTGGGAAGACGTGGCGAAGCGGCCATATATCACCGTGGGATTCATTGCGTTCGTGGCCATGGTTCCGCTGGCGTTCACATCCACGGCGGGATGGATTCGCCGGCTCGGCGGACGCAACTGGCAGCGTTTGCACCGGATGATTTACGTGACGGCAATTGCCGGGGTGACGCATTACTGGTGGCGCGTGAAGGCAGATACGCTGCATCCGGCTGTCTATGCCGCGATCGTGGCTGTGCTCCTCGGTCTTCGTGTGATGCATTCGTTCAACCGCTCGCGCGCGAGACGTCCCGTTCAGGTGCGCGCCTGACGTGTGCTCGTCGAGAGAGGGCGGCGCGTCCTGCATGTTTTTACAGGATGTGGAGGCGGGCCTCCGGGCCCTTCACGCGATGGCCAACAGAATCGCGTAGAATGAGTTTTGATCCATCCGTCCTCTGACGGATGTTCCAAAAGGAAGGTATCCATGCGTCTGAGATTCGCAAAGGCAGTTGTCGGTGCGCTCATGCTCGTGTTCAGCACCACCGCTGCCGCCGGCCCGGCACCCGCGGCGCAAGCTGCGGCGGCTCCTGCTCAGGGCCTTCGAACCCCCGATGTCATCTACGTGCCCACGCGCCAGACCGTCGTCGATGCGATGTTGAAGGCGGCGAACGTGAAGGCGGGCGATGTGTTGTACGACCTCGGCTGCGGCGACGGCCGCATCCCTGTTACCGCCGCAAAGCTGGGCGCGAGGGCCGTGTGCATCGACATCGATCCGAAGCGCATTGCCGAAGCCAACGAGAACGTGAAGAAGAGCGGCGTCGGTGATCGCGTCCGGGTGCTCAATCAGGACCTGTTCACAACCGACATCAGCGAAGCGACGGTCGTCTCGCTGTACCTCCTGCCGACGTTGAACATGAAGCTGCGTCCGACGCTGTGGAAAACCCTCAAGCCCGGCACGCGGATCGTCTCGCACGATTTCGACATGGGCGACTGGAAGCCGGAACAGACGTTGAACGTCGACGGCGCAACGATCTATGCGTGGACCATCACGCCGGATCTGGCCAAGCGGGCTGCTGCGGAAACCAAGTAAGTCGACAGTCTACAGTCCAGTCATAGGCGTACGTAGTGTCCGGCTTTAGCCGGACCGTGATCAGGGCCGGTTGACCTCAGCCGGCCCTTCTTTTTTCGTCGTCCTCGCGAGCAGCGCCAGCCCGATTGCCGCCCAGAACATACTTCTCGCCGTCCGGACCGTTGCGATGGTGATACCTGTTGCCGTGCCGACGCCCAGAATCTCCGCCACAGAACCGGTTCCGAGGTGATCCACGCCGAGGCGGAACGGCACGAACTTGAAGCCGATCATGATCAAGCGCTCTACAGTGCCGAGGATGAGCGCGGTGAGGAACGTCCGTTCCGTGTGGCCGACTAGAAGGGTCAGCAGAAAATAAATCTCCGATATCGCCGCGGCATGGAAGAGGAACTGCAGCAGCAGAATCTGGCCGATGCGCTCTTTCCGCGTGGAGGCGAACCGGAAAATTCGCTCCTCTGTCTCGAGGACGGCGTCGTGCTTGAGAAATCTGCTCAACAGACGCGGCTGGCTGCGCAGCAGCCACCAGACGGCGGCAATCAACCCGATTGCTGTCGCCACGAGAATCGAGGTGACGATGACGGCGTTGGTCGGACGGTAGGTGAAGACAAATGCAATCGCGCCCGTCACGACGACGATGGCGACGCTGATGCTGTAGAAGATGTTTTCGAGGACGACGGACGAGAAGGCGGCCGGCGTGCTGATGATGCGGCGGCCCATCAGCGCTTTTGTTCCCTCGCTCGCGAGCGGGCCTAACGGAAGGACGTTCCCGACCGCGTCGCCCGTGATGTACGCCTTGAACGCCTGGCGGAACGTAAAGTGTTCGTTATCTTCGACGCAGAGCGACCAGGCCTTGGCGCGGGCGCCCATCCGGATGGAGGAGAGCACAAGGACGACGAGAAAACCGAAGCCGATGTGGCGGAGCTGTCTGAGAATTTCGCGCGGGCCGGCTGCCTGAAGGGCGTAAATAAAGAGGAGCACGCCGGCAACGGCGCCGACGACCGCAAGAGGACGGATGCGGGCTTTCACTCGCGTCGGTTCGGGCATTAAGAGAAGGGCAGTTTAACAGGTGCGTCAGGTGCGCTGGGTGCGACGGGTGCGCCAGGTGCTGCCCCTTCGTACGTAGTGTCCGGCTTCAGCCGGACTCTGCGAGGTCCGGCCCGCTATCCACGCAATTTTGTGATAACCTTGTAAGGTTAGATCGGTCTTCGAAGGTCAGTCCTCACACATGACGCGGGGTGGAGCAGTCCGGTAGCTCGTTGGGCTCATAACCCAAAGGTCGGGGGTTCAAATCCCCCCCCCGCAACCAAAGATACTTGCAAGGAGAGGTCGCCGGATCACGGGGACCTCTTCGTTTATCTGGTCGTGCCGAATATCGGCACGAGGTCTCCCTCAAGTCCGTAAAGGAGCTAGTCAACGAATGACAGGAACCATCAAAACACTGCGCGCAGACAAAGGATTCGGCTTTATTCAAGATACCTCTGGCAAAGAGGTGTTCTTTCATTCCAGCAGCATTTACGGCGAGGGCATCGACATGCTGCGCGAGGGCGACGGCGTCGAGTTCGAGGTTGGCGACGGGGGTGCGAAAGGGCCTCGGGCGACGAGCGTCCGCCGGACCACAACGTAGACCGAGCCCCTCAAACAAATGCAAAGGGTTACAGTGATTCTTAATCGTGCTGGATGTCGAGGGCGAGGCGAACTGAGTTCAGTGGTGTAGTAGAAGAGCTATGATATCGGCCACCACCTGCTCCGGCCGCTCCCAGTTCGGGCAGTGGCCAGTTTCGTCGTAGACAGTCAACCGCGCGGCCGGTAGCACGGCCATGAAGCGGTCCTGATCAGTTCGCGAGAACAACGCGTCGCGATCGCCCCACAACAGGAGCGTCGGAGCCTCGATTCGCGCGAGCTGCTGCGTGTCGTCGTACTCGACCAGGCTATCGATGGCGAGGCGCCAGAGGCGTGGAGGTAACTTCAGGCTCTCAGCGACGATCCGCTCGTACATACCTCCAATTCTGGAGGCTTGCGGTATCGGATCGATACGGTGACGCAGGCCGCACGAAAAGCCGCGTTGCGAGCAGCGCCTGCCTACATTTACACGTTTGCGTGGAAAACGAGCGTGTTGGACGGTCGACCGAGAGCGTTCCATCGAAGTGAAATGCCATTCGTGTTCAACAACACGGATCGATGTGCGCATCAGACCGGTGGAACCGACGAAGCGCGGGCCTTGGCGGGAAGGATAAGCGACGCTTGGGTTGCTTTTGCCCGCACTGGTAGCCCCAACCACTCGGGTATTCCGAACTGGCCGGCGTTCGATTCCGCAACAGTGCCGACGATGTTCTTCGATGACAACTGCCAGGTGAAGTACGACCACGACCGTGATGCGCGGCGGACATTCGTAGAGTTTTTGAATTCGGTCGGCTGACGTGATGCGCGTGTTACGCAGGCTAACCGGGCACTGAAGCCGACAGCGTTTTGTGAAAGAGCAGGAATGCGCTACGGCTCAGCGCTAGACGTTAGGTCCTCATAAACGCCGTAGTGTGAACATACCGATTGCTCCACACTGCGCGACTACTCGCGAGTGATCCGACGATTTGGGTCCCGTCCGATAACCGCCGGTTCGATTCCTGTGTGGCTCACCACTCCCAACTCGTTGATTCCACACCACCGCAATCTAGATCCCAAACAGTAAATCGAACCGTGCGACACGGCTGCTCACGGAACTCGCGTTTGGAAATCGCCGGCCATGTGCGTCGCGCCGCACGACGAGCACACGAGCCCGAGAATCGCCCGGCGCCAGCCCGTTACTGGATGCGCGGCAGCGGCGCGGGAGGACCATCGTCGCCCTGGAAATAATCGAGCCTGGTGATTCCTGCCGGCGCATCGCGAGACGAGCGCGTGCTAGACTTCCGGCCATCAGAACCACCGGGCTTTCTTCGGGCACGTCTGGCGCATTCGGTTGACGCGGATCCGCGTCGCAGGTCATCCAAGTCTTCATTGGGTAAACGTGATGCCAAACGCAACCACGCGAGTGATGTTCGCCGTGCTTCTGGTTGTCTGGTCAGCGACACACACCACGACACAGACGCCTGCGCCGCAGAGCGCTCCGACGAGCCTCGCGCACTTCGAGGGGCACTATGAATACCGCGACGACGCGACGTTGTTCATTGTGGCTGACGGCGACCGATTGTTCGCGATGATCGGCGAGAGCAAGTACGCGCTCATAGCGTCGGGCACCGACACCTTCACCAACGGAGTCGGCGACCAGATCCCCTTCCTCCGCGACGCGTCAGGGCGCATCGTGGCGTTCAAGGAGAAGGGGGAAACTTTCGCCCGGATCTCGTCCGACGTCCCCACGACCACGCGTCTACTCCTTGAAGCTCGTCCACGCGGAACGAGCGGCCGGCCGCAGGTCTATCGCTACGCGCCACCGCCTCGTCTCACCGATGGCATCCGTACCGGCGTGGCGGGACCAGACACCCTCGAGCCGGCTGTGGCGGAGCAGCTCGTGAACGGCGTCATCGATGGCACGTATCCCGATGTCCGTGCGATCGCTCGTCTATCACAAGGGGGCGCTGTTGCTGGAGGAGTACTTCTACGGCTACGACCGCGACCGGCCGCACCAGATGCGATCGCTCACCAAGAGCGTGATCTCGCTGCTCGCGGGAGTGGTTGTCGACCGCGGCCTGCTCCGAGCGGACGAGCCCGTGCTCGCGAGGCTGGGCTACTCAGCCTACGAGAATCCAGACCCAAGGAAGGCGCGGGTTACACTGACCGACCTCCTGAGCAATCAGTCGGGCTTCGCCTGCAACGACTACGACCGTGACTCGCCTGGCAACGAGATGAAGCTGTACGAGACCTCGGATTGGGTGAAAGCGTTTGTCGATCTGCCAATGGCGGCCGATCCAGGCACGGTCGGGCGCTACTGTTCGGGCGGGTTGTTCACGACCGGTCGAATTATCGAACGCGCCGCCGGCAAGCCGTTGCCAGACTTTGCACAGGATGTGCTGTTCGGGCCCCTCGGCATCCGTCGAGCCGACTGGAAGTGGGACTTCACACTCGATCGCAGTTCCACGCAACGAGTTCGGGCAATCTACCTTCAGGCCGCGCGACATGCTCAAACTCGGCATCCTCATCCAGCAACGCGGAGAATGGGAGGGCCGTCGCGTCGTATCTGCCGTCATGGATCGATGCGGCCATCGCCCGCCAGTCGCGCATCGACGACAGCGACTACGGTCTGGGAATCTGGCACCGTTGGTACCGCGTGCAGACACCAGCGGGCGACCGCCGCGTCGACACGATCATGCTTTCGGGAAACGGTGGCCAGAAGGTGTATCTGGTGCCATCGCTCGATCTGATCGTGGTGTCCACGGGCGGCGCTTTCAACGCCGAATCGCCCGCGAACACGATGATGGCGCGGGTCCTGCTGCCCGCGCTGATGGGCACGGGTTCCTCCAGTCAGCCTCCACCGAACGGCCGTCGATAGAAGCGGGGCGACGCGTGCAGGGGCATCGGACACCTTTGACGACGCCGCCGTGGGTTCAAGGATTCTTCGAACTCGCGCAAACCGCGCCGGCGCACCGCAGTTTCAGGTGGTTGAATGGCGATATCTTGCTTCGCCGCACGCTCATCACTGGCAGCGCGCTGCTCGCGCGGTGTCGCCGGACAGGGTCAGTACCGCCAATATCCACGTCGGAGGCGCCGTCCGGCGCCGGGGGTGGCCGTGCAATGGGTGAACGTGACGGCGCTGGGTGTGGGGTCATGTGGCCGCCGTCGCGCAACCGTCAGGCGTAAGTCCATTCCGACCGTCGGGCTCCTGCATGCCTGGCGCGCAAGAAGGTCACGATCTCTTCGGGTGAACTGGCTGGGTGTGCCTGGGAACTGGGCCGCATGCCTGAGGCGCTCGACTTGGCGCAACCAGCTCGTCAATGGGTTCCAGGTCGTGAAAATCTCGGTGATCTGGATGGCGAAATGGGCGAGGTGGGACCGACGTATACGATTACGCCTCCAACATCCTTGCTCTGTATGTACCACGCATCGCCAAGGCAAAGTGATGCAGTCGATCGAGTCTTCTGAGGAATTCGAGGATCTGGTTCCAACTGACGAAGATTAGGGTCACGACAAATCTTCAATTCCACAGGATTTCCGCAGAACCCGACTATGTACCCCAAGAAACTCACGAGCGGCCCGGTGCGGGATTGCCGCGGGGGTTCGAGCGGCCTCTGATACCGGACGCTCGACGTGACCTGCGCAAGGTCGGCCGCGGATGTGTTTCGTGGCGTCCGGCCAGTGGCGAAGGGACCGGCCCTCGCTTGTCGCGGCGGGGATTGCGAGCACAGACGACCTTTTGCGAGAATGGCCGCTTCGCAATGCAAATCGACACTAGGTTCGACTTCAGGAAAGACACGCCGGACTACCCGAAGAAGGACCCTGACGCGTGCAGCCCCACTCTCCGCCGATACCACAAGCTCCTGTGGAGCAAGACGCTCCCGGGTGGCGCCCACTTCGACTTGGACGACACGAGGCGAGACGCCTACCTGTATCACGGCTCGAACTGGCAGGTCTTCCTGGCCAGCGACTCGGTCATCCCCACGTTCACGAGATGGGGATTCGCTGCGGAGCATCCAGAGCTGTTTACCGCGGAAGAGAACGAGGCGTTCATGACCATCGGCTACACGATCGGCGGCATGATGGTCTTCCCGGGCCACCAGATCGATCGCAAGTGGACCATCAACCAGGCCCGCGGGTGCCTCAGGAAGATCGCGGACCGGTTCGATCTCACGCTCGAATGCATTCGACGCCACTACTTGGGCCTGGACGACCCCAGCCGGCTGGGTGAGACACTGAAGCGGTACCGTGACTTCTTCGCATTGTTCGAGAGCTTCAAGGGCTACGTGGACTTCTTCCTGCTGCAAGACCTTGTCACGGACGATTACTCCGCCGTGACGTTTTGCATGCCGTTCGATGACTTCAAGACTCCCTCAGTCCCGAAGGATTTCGACACCTATGTGGATTATCGACGCCGGAGTATCGAGTTCATCGAGGCTCGAAACCGGAGGATTGCGCGATACGCGGCATCCCATACGTTCGAACAGGCAACGGACTAGCACACACGACGTCCCGCGCTGTGACCAACTCGATCTGGGGTCGACCGGGTCCGCGAGGTGTGTTGGGATCGATAACGGCCCAAGCCACGCGGACCAGGAGCGTCGCGAGCTCGCGGACGATGACTTCCTCGGGGATTACTCCTGAGTCCGCCGCAGGGTGGAGTAACCGATCGCTTTACACTTCGCGACTACACAGGACTAATCCGATAGCAAGGTGTCTCGTTTGGCACACATCTTCCGCCGCTCACTCGCCGTGACGAGTCATAATGGCGGAAAAGGAGCAGGCATGGGAGACAAAGGTGGCAAAAAAGACAAGGAAAAAGGCAAGCAACAGCAGGTGAAGAAACAGAAACAAGAGGAACAACTGAAACAGAATAAGAACCGCCCAAGGACTCCGTAGCAGGACGTTAGCCCCGAATCTTTCGCGATCGCGGGTTCGGTTCCGGGTCCGTCGTATCGAACCGTACGATCAGCACGGTGATGTTGTCGCGGCCGCCGGCGTCGTTAGCCTGCGCCACGAGTTTGGAACAGGCGGCCTGTGGATCCGGCTCCGCGCGGAGGGTCGCGGCGATCGCCTCGTTTGTCAGCATCTCTGTCAATCCGTCCGAACACAGCAGCAGGCGATCGCCGGCGTCGACCTTCAGCGCGTGAGCTTCGACGTTGACGCCCGCTTCGTTACCGCCCACGACGTTCGTGATGACATGGCGAAGACGGTGGTGCGCGACCTCCTCGGGTTGAAGGGCTCCCCGACGGACCATCTCCGCCATCAGCGTGTGGTCGTGCGTGATCTGGTGCAGCCCGTCGTCCTCGAAGATGTACGCCCGGCTGTCCCCGACGTGGACGACGCATAGCTGCGAGTCGAGATGGTAGGCCATCGTCACCGTCGTGCCCATGCCGGTCAACTCAGGATGCTCGATCGATTCGTCGAGGATGCGTACGTCGGCCTCACGAAGCGCCGTTTGGAATTGAGTCAGGACTCTTTGAGCGTCGGGCGCGTCCGAGTGAAAGAACCATTTGAACGTATTGAGCGTGAACTGCTCGATGGCGACGACGGCAAGGGCACTCGCCTGTTCGCCAGCGCGGTGCCCTCCCATGCCGTCGGCCACGAGGAAGAGATGTCCGTGTTCGTCCCCGAACTGCGTCTTCGGCTCCGGCAGGCTCGTGTGCCAGATGCGCATCGTCTTGGTGAGCTCGGCGATCAGGAACTGATCTTCGTTGGACGGGCGCACGCGGCCAGTATCGGTGATGCCGAAGGCCTTCACCGCGAGCGAGGGACGTCCAATCTCCGTTCTGGGCACGTTCATCGGCGTGTCAGGTCTTGAGAACGCTGGGTGTTAGCGTGAAATGCGGCAAGGATTCGCTCATCAGATCTCTCGCCGTGATTGTGCGGTGGCTCGCAACACAACGCAAGGGACCAGTCCGACGAACGTCCCGTCGCGGGCGGCGCGTGTCGCCTGGACGCACTGAGCGCATTCGACCATTGGTCCTGCCTAACGCCGTACTGTAGACCTACCGATCGCTCACACTACGCGCCGTGGCAGCACCAATCTCCAACCGCGCGATTCGCTCCAGTGTTGGCTGGCAACGAACAGCGCACACGCGGGGGCGGTCATCGAGGCGTCTTAGGCGGCCGGTTCATCGCGTTGCGGGCGATCTCGGCTTGCGGTTCGATACCAATTAGATTTGCAGGACCACGTCCGATCTTTTGGTCGCTTGTGGTCTTAGAGAGGGACATGCCGTGAGTGAGAAGAAAGTGTGGCTCATCACCGGCGCTGGTCGAGGCTTGGGCGTCGACATCGCCAAGGCCGCCCTGACCGCCGGCCACGCCGTTGTCGCCACTGGCCGCGATGCGACGAAGGTCGCGACCGCAGTGGGCGACCACGACAACCTGCTGGCCATCAAGCTCGACGTGACTCGCCCGAAGGATGCGGAGGCGGCCGTTGAGGCCGCCGTCGCCAAGTTCGGCCGAATCGACATTCTGGTCAACAACGCAGGTAATTTCTTTGCCGGTTTCTTCGAGGAACTCAGTCCAGAACAGGTCCGTAGTCAGATCGAGACGCTTCTATTCGGTCCGATGAATGTCACTCGCGCCGTACTGCCAGTGATGCGAAAGCAGCGGTCTGGCCTAATCGTCGCGATTTCTTCGACCGCCGGCATTACGGGCCAACTGTTCTGCACGGCGTATTCCGCCGCGAAGTTCGGCATCGAGGGGTGGATGGAGTCCCTTACGCCAGAGATCGCCGCATTCGGGATCCGCACGATGCTGGTCGAGCCTGGGTTTTTCCGCACCGAACTGCTTAGCAACGACTCGACCACCTACGCTCAGCCTACCGTTGACGACTATGCCGTACAGACCAGGGAGATCGTCGCCGCCTGGAAGAGTATGGATGGGAAACAAGGGGGCGACCCCGCCAAGCTCGCCAAGGCGCTTGTTACGCTCGTCGCTCTCAAGGAGCCTCCGGCCCGTTTTGCTGCGGGCGCCGATGCAGTGCAGGCGTTCGAGGCCAAGGCCAACACCCTGCTGGCCCAAGCCCAAGTCCACCGCGAGTTGTCCGCCTCCCTCGCACGGGATGACGCCTGATTATGAATGGCCCCAGGGAGCGACAGCAGTCCGACTATGCGTTGCACTCGGCCGAAGTCAGGCAAGCGCCACACGGACGTGGGTGTCTGTCGACAACGGTGCTGCACACAGAAGAGATTCGTTCAGCGATACCGATCGTGCCTACGGCTAGAATCGCGAAGGAGACGCTCATGACCACAATCCAACAACAACAGGCGTCCATCTCTCCCGACGAAGCGAAGGCCCGCGCGCAGGAGGCCTGGATCTTCGGTATGCCGCTCGTCTACATCGAGATCCAGATCGACACGGCCACGCATGTGCCCAAGGCGGACCAGGCCCGTGCCCCGATCAACCAGTTCGTTCACTATCGAGCGTTTCCCGATGCCTCGAACCGAACCGTGGTCGGCTTCAACGTCGACACGCTGTATTCCCTGGCGCAGCTGGATCTGTCGACGGAACCGATGGTCCTGTCGGTGCCGGACATGGGAGATCGTTTCTGGGTGATGCAGATCATCGACTCGTGGAACAACGTGCCACATGCGCCGGGTTCCCGCACAGTCGGCAGCAAGGGCGGTCACTTCGCCATCGTCGGGCCGACATGGAAGGGCACACTGCCTCCGGACCTGACCGAGCTGCGCGTCCCCGATCAACCGCTACGCGCTCGGCGACCGCAGTCACCTGGCGTTCGATGCCGACAACGGACTGACGCTGTACGTCCAGAGCGACTCACCAGGTAAGGACAAGGAGAGCAACTGGCTGCCGGCGCCCAAAGACGCAGGATTCAAACTTGCGCTGCGGCTCTATGCGCCAAAGAAGGATGTCGCCAACGGTACGTGGGCGCCGCCGCCCGTGAATCGCGTGAGCTGACGGCGTGTCGAACTATTCAGCGCAACATGTGGCGGTTGGTCCTGCGTAGGCGCCTGGTGTGTAGGCATCGCGAATCACGCGGCGACCACGTACAGCGCCGTCGGTATTGACGGTTGCGGGCCCCCGCAACCACTATTACCGACAGCCGTTGCCTCGCGCGGTACGCCAACCGCTGTCAGCATCTCCCCGAGATTCCCAACCACCTGAAGTAGCGCATCACCCGGCGGTATCACGATTCGGTCGATAAAGCCGCGCCGCTGGCGGCGTGTTCGCGTGCATCGGCACGACGGCGGCAGAATCATTGCCGATGCTTCTCTATCACCGAACCAACCGTAGTGGCACTGTCACAGTTTGAGCGGAATGTCCGGGACGGTGTCTAACGGAATAGGAGGCCCACATGCACATCAACGGCTGGCAACGGCTTTGGCTACTAGGTTCAATTCTTTGGGCGGTTGTGATCCTGGCACTTGCAGGATCTTTTCAGTCCGGCGGTGATCGGGTGTTCCCGAGCGCCAATATGGTGCTGTTCGTGGTGCGGCTTTGGATCGTGCCAGTCGCGGCGGTTTATGCGTTCGGCCTTGGCCTCGCTTGGGTCCGTCGTGGATTTCAAGTGGAGTCCAAGTAGCCCGCGAACCGAATCTGAACCCGGCGAGCACCGACTTCGGGCGCATCACGAGCGCGACAACCGCGTCGCCACGGTTCATCCAGTTCGTGTCGAAGTTCACCTTCTAGAAGCCTCCCGCAGACACCAAGGCCCGGCCTTACAGGCCGGTCCTTCCGTGCGTTACAAATTGTTCCAATTCCGCCGAGCGCAAGTTGCGGTCGATGTGGCGGGTCTCGCCGTTAAGCGAGACCCGCCTGCATACACGTACTCAGAACGTGAGACGAAACGCGAGCTGTATCAATCGCGGCTGGTTCGACTGTGTGGTGACACGACCCAGATTGGATTGCGCCGCTGTGGTGACCTGCGTGTTGGGCATTCCGAACTGGGTTCGATTGAACAGGTTGAACGCCTCGGCGCGAAGCGTCAGATTCACGCGGCCGCGGATTGCCGTCGTTTTCGTCACGGCGAAGTTCCAGTTGTGCATGTAGTGTCCCCGTAGATCGGGGTCAACTCGCGGCGCGTTGCCCAGCTGCCATCGCGCCTGTGGATTCGTGGACACTGCGGCATTCGGCACGCTGAAGCACGCGGTGTTGAACCATCCGTTGAGCCGATCTGACGCAGACCCGTCGACGCTCTTATCGCAGTTCGGATCGACATTCGGCCGCAAGCCATAGCCCGACCCAATCAGGTTCGGCGTGGCGGTGAAGGAGAGCGGAAATCCGCTCTGGATCGTCGTCACGCCATTCAGGCTCCACCCGCTGATCAGCTTGCGAGCGATCCCCGGCGCGCCGGCACCGAACCTGCGCCCGTCGCCGAACGGGAGGTCGACAACGAAGCTGGCGACCACGCGGTGCCGAACATCGAAGCTGCTCAGCGCCCACTCTCCCTCGAGGTTGTTGGTCTGGTAGCCGGCGACCGGCGCACTCGACCCACCCTCGAGCCAATCCGTCAGCGTCTCCACGTCGGTCATGTTCTTCGAGTACGTGTAATGGCCGCTCACGACGCCGGTACCGAGGCGCTTTTCGGCCCGGAACGCCAGCGCGTGGTAGCGGCTCGAGCCCGAGTAACCCGGGTGGGATGCGGACACATAGTGGGGGAACGGTGCGAGCAGCAGCTGTCGCTGAACGGTCGGCGTGGACAACGCGCCTTCACGGATCACCCCGACGAACGGATTCGTGACCTGCTGCCGGAGATAGGCGCCGTAGCAGGAATCCTGCTGGCCGGCGACGAAGCCCGGCTGACCCTGCGGGATGATTTGGTTGCTCGTCAGACTGCAGATGGTCGGATCGCTCGCGGCCCGGTCGATATACTCTCTCCCCAACTGATTGACGTTGATCGAGTTCGGTAGATGGTTCCCGTCCAGACCGGAATACGTGAGTTCCATCGACAGGTTGTTTTGGAACTGATGCTGCAGCGCGACGTTCCACTGGTGGGAGTAACCCGGGTATCCCTCTTCATCCCTATAGAACTGTCGAGCCGTGCCGCCCAAAAGCACCCGCTGGAAGTTCGGGTCACGGCCGGGGAAATTTTCAACGCCCGTCGGGAACGGGTTGCTCATATCGGCGAAGAACGTACGGTTGTTGTCGACGCTGGTCACGATGGTATTCGTGCGCTGAATGACGGGCCCGTTGACGCCGTCCTGGAATCTCACGGTTGACGGGGTAATGAACGTGCCGGCGCCGCCGCGCACCACCGTACTGTCGGTGATTTGATAAGCGAAGCCAACACGCGGGGCGACGCGGTTGAACACCTCTTTCCTGACGCCGCGCTCCGGCTGCTCGTCGCTGTTGACCAGCTCGAACGCGCCGCGATACGGCTGCCCGGTGACGGGGTTCGTTTGCCCGGCCAGGACCGGATTGACCACCTCCGCGTTGAAGGTCACGATGCGATCGTCCTTCTCACTGAAGGTTCCCGGAATCTCCCACCGAGCGCCGAAATTCAACGTCAGCTTCGGATTGACCTGCCAGGAATCGTCGAGAAAGTACGCCTGATATTTGGTTTGGGCGTACGTCCACCCCGACGACTGGTATGTGCCGCCGGTCGGAATTCCGAGGAGGAACGATGCGAACGGATCACCGGTGGACCCCGGGGCGGTTCCGTCGAGCGCCGTCGGCGCATTGCTGAAGTCGAAGGTGCCTCCGGTCGCGTTGTTCTGGAAATAATCCTCCGTGGCCCACAAGATGTTGGCGCCGACCTTGAGCGTGTGACCGCCGGCACTCTTCGTCAGCGTCGGCGTCACCGCGTACGACCTGTTGTCGGCGTAAATCAGACCAGTGCTCAAGAAGCTGTTCGAACCGGCGGCGATCGTGGGGATCGTTTCCATGCCAGGAATGCCGCTGCGCTCTGAAATTTCGCCGTACGGCGTCTGCGGCAGCCCGAACCCTTGCACGAGGTTGATGCCGAGGTTCCCGGGTATTCGGTCGTAGGCCCAATGCAGGTAGCCGAAACGCATGTCGAGAACCGTGCTCGAGTTGATGGTGTAAGTATTCGCGGCCATCACCTGCGTCGTGATGAAGTGCTCCGGAGCGCCAGTCCGCTGGCCGTTGCCGAAGAGGTCCTGCGGCAGGTTGTTGGACTCGAATCGTGTGTAGCGTCCGATGAGCCGCTGTGTCTGGCTCAGGTTGTAGTCGCCGCGGAAGCTGATCTGATCGTTGTCGCCGCCGGTCGAGGCATTTTTTTCCCAGTTCTCCGTCCGCCACCCGCCGGGGACGGTCGGCTCGGCGTAGACGGGGAAGTCGAGATATTTTCGGGCGATGGGGCTGATCCGATTGGCTGGAACGATGTTGCCGGGGAACTGCAGTCGACTCGGCACCGTGCCGCAGTCGCCATTGTAACGGCCATTACCCGGATTGGTGATACCGCACTGCGTCCATGGGTCATAGATAGGCACCACGGCGCCAGTGGTCACGTTGCGGTAGTCGGAGAAATCTCCGGCTTTCATGGCTGCGGTCGGCACCGTGCGCCGGAACAGCACACCTTCGCGATTGCGGTACCCTTCGTAGCTCGAAAAGAAGAACAGCTTGTCTCTGAGCACCGGCCCGCCCAGCACGCCGCCGAAGTTGTTCTGCACGAACGGCGGCTTGTCGAGGCCGGCGCGCTTGCCGAAGAACGTATTCGAGTTCAGCGCCCTGTTGCGGCCATATTCGAACACGGTGCCGCGGAAGCTGTTGCTCCCGGACCGCGACACCATGTTGATCACGCCGCCGGTGAAGCGGCCGAACTCGGCGCTGCTGTTGTTGGTCTGCACGCGAAACTCTTCGACCGCCTCGGGGCTCGGCGTCAGCGCCACGATGTTGCCGTACGACATGTCCTGCAGAGGGACGCCGTCATATAACGACGCGCTCTGGTTGGCGACTCCCCCGCCGATCTGGTAGTTGCCGGCTGCAAACACGTTTTTGCCGGTCAAGCTGCCATCGCTGGAGCCCTGCGGAACGACCGTGGGGGCGACCGCGACCAGATTGAGCACGTTCCGTCCGTTGAGCGGCAGTTCCTGCACGGCGCGGCTGCCGACAACCGTGCCGACCGACGCGTTTTCGGTCTGCAGCAGCGGCGCTTCGCCAGTGACCGATACCGTTTCCTGCAGACTGCCGAGCTGCAGCGTCGCCTCGATACGTGGCGTCGACTGGACGTTGACGACAATCTGGTCGCGCACGTAGCGCTGAAACCCGACAAGCTCGACATCCAACCTGTAGGTGCCGGGCACGAGGTTGACGAAGCGGTACGTGCCGTCTGCCCCGGTCACGCCTTCACGACGCTCGTTCGTCGCGGTGTTGGTGAGCACGACGGTTGCGCCGGGAATGACACCGCCCTGCGCGTCCTGAGTGACGCTGATGAGCGATCCGTAAAAGCTCTGCGCCGCGGCCGGCGCGGAGATCACTACGACAATGACCGGAACCAAGGCAGTGAGACGCCATGCCGTCAACATGGAAACCTCCTAACGCTGAAGACTGGTGGCTGCGCATTGCGAGTTGCGAAACTCAATCGATAATCGATAACGCGGATA
>CAVXJF010000003.1:0-193423 GCA_963762055.1 Vicinamibacterales bacterium | reverse complement strand
GATCGCCCGTCTCCACTCCGAACTGAACGTCGTTGAAAAACTTGAGTTTCCCGTTGCGGAAGGTCATCTCGACGACCGAACCGTAATTGAGGCCGCCACCGGCCGTGGCGTTAGTTTCCCGGTTGGGCAGGCGGCTTTCACAACAACCTGAAATGCACCAGTCCAGGGCCTCCTTGGGCGATGCGCCGTTGGCGAGATAGTAGGGAACGATCATTTCGTCGTTCAACAGCTTGGGGAATCCCTTGCCGTCCTTGACGACTTCCGCGACGTGATGCAAAAGGCTGTCGGGCGTGTTGGCGTGGATGCGGATGCACGGTTCGGGACACGTGATCGACAACGCCCGCGTCGATTCGAGGATGAGGTGGGTCAGGTCGTTGGTCGCGTCCTTGCCGTCCGGCGTCTGGCCGCCGAGAACCACGTCCTCGAACTTGGCAAACCCCTCCGCGCCGGCCGCCGTCACGGGGTTCATCTTTATCTCGACGCACTGCGCCATGTTCAGCCAGAGGCAGTGCAGCAACTCCATCGCGGATTCTTTCGTGATCCGGCCTTCGGCGATGTCCTTCTGGTAGAACGGCCATAGGTATTGATCCATCCGGCCCTGTCCCATGGCGCACGAGGTCTGCTCGATGCGGTTGAACATCTGGCCCCACCACTGCGCCTGGAGCGCTTCCCGGAACGTGCGGGCCGGGTTCTCCGGAACCCGCTCGCAAATGTCGGCGATCTCCAGCAATTCGCCCTTCCGCTGCGAGCGTCCGGCTTCCTTCGCGGCCAGTTCTCTCGCGAGTTGCGCGTAACGCCTGGACCAGGTCGTCATGGCGTCGCAGGTCATGACGACGGCATCGAGGAACGGCTTCTTGTAGACGATGTCACGCGGGTCGGAGAGCGCGGCCAGCTTCGCCTGGGCCTCCTCGCGGATCCCCTTGACGCCGCGCGTCAGGATCTTCGTGAAATCGGGCGTCCAGTTCTGCGAGTGGCGCATGGAACAGGACGCGAAGATGACGACCGTCTGCATGAGCAGGTTGTTCGGGTCCGGGCCGTACAACACGAACCGCGTGTCCTCCGGCAATGACTTGATGAAATTGGTGGAGAAGTCCCTGCCCGTCCAGTAAGGCGTGAGGACGTCGCTGATGATCTTGTCGTCCTCCTCTGTGACGGTGACATCGCCGGGCTTGCCTTTGTTCTTCTTGAACATCTCCACCCCGGCGGGCATGACGCTGCCGTCGAGCTCGGGATAGACGATGCCCCACTTTCCGAACCAGGTGTTGGGCCGCCCGACGATGAGCTCGTCCGGGAAGATCGTGACGGGCACCTTCTCGACAAAGTGTTTCAGCGCCTTGGCCCAGCGCAGCACCAGCGGCTGGCTCTCGGTCGCTTTGAACGATTCGGTGAACAGGACCGCGCGATCCAATGTGACCCGCACCGTGCCGTACGCGCGCATGGCGTCGTACATCCGCACGACCCGGTCGGTGGCCGTTCCGTGCAGGAGCGTTGCGCCGCTCGCGATGGCTTGTTCCTGCGCCGACAAAACTGCTGCTGCTGTGCTGCTCATATGAACCTCTAAATTGGTCTGATTCGCGGTCACGATGCGATGACGCGCTCGCGATGCGGTCCGAACGCCTCGTCGATGATCGCCCTCAGGCGGGCGAGCGACTCGGGCGTGGGCGACTTGAAGTCGCTCAACTGGTACACCTGCCCCAGGAACTCGTACTTGCTCTCTCCGAACCGGTGGTACGGGAGCAGCTCGTAGTCGACGACGTTCTTGTGGGGGCCGATGAATGCCAGCGTCGCCCGGATATGTTCCTCGTCGTCATTGACGCCCGGGATGAGCGGCGTGCGTACGATGAACTTCGTGTCCGGAAACGTGTCGTACGCTTTCTTGAAGTTGTCTCGTAGACGGTGGTTCTCCACGCCGGTCCATTTCTTATGCCGGTCGGGGTCCGTCAGCTTGATGTCGTGCTGCACGAGATCGACGTGCGGCAGCACCTTCTCCATGTTCGCCCATGGCACGTTCCCCGCGGTTTCGATGGCCGTGTGGATGCCGCGCCGGTGTGCCTCAGTGAAGAGCGCCGCAAGAAAATCGGCCTGCAGCAGGCACTCCCCGCCGCTCACCGTCAGCCCACCGCCGGATTCCCGGTAGAACGTGCCGTCCTGTTCCACCTCCGCCAGCACCTGGTCCACGGTCATTTCCTCACCGAAGAGGTAGAGCGCCTTGGACGGGCAGACGGGCACGCACTTGCCGCAGTTCGTGCACAGGTCCCAGTTGATCCGCACCTTGTCGTCGGACCGCTCGCCGGTACCGACGACGTAGATCGCCACTTCCGGACACACCGGCAGGCAGAGACCGCACTCTTTTTCGCCGATGCACTTGCCCGGGTTGTACGCGAGCTCGGCCGGCTTGAGGATGCTCTCGGGGTTCGAGCACCACTTGCAGCGCAGAGAGCATCCCTTGAGGAACACGGTCGTGCGGATGCCCGGGCCATCGTGGGTACAGAAATGCTGAATGTTCAGCACGCGCCCAGTCAGGGCGTTGGAGATTGGTTGGCTCAGTCGCCATGTGTCATTTCCCCCAGGGAGATGCCGAGGGACCGCGCGATCAGGAGCAACTCGCTCTCGGCGGGCACCGTCCTGACTTTGTTGATGGCCTCGGCAAGCGGGACGAACTTGAGATCCGGCGGTTGGAACACGACCATGACTCCGCTCTGTTCCCGCTGCAGGGCGCGCACGGCGCCAGCGCCGTATCCCAGACCCAGTTGCCGATCGACCGCGGTCGGTGTTCCGGCTCTCGCCAGCTGCCCGAGCACGAGCGGGTACATCTCCTGGTCGGTCCGGCGCTGGAGCTCGAGGGCGACGTGCTCGCTGGCCTGACCCGATCGGTGAATCACATGGAAGCCTTCCTCGCCCGTCGCTCCGGGGGAAAGCATGGCTTTCAGCTTTGGAGCCGACGGCGCCACAGACGCTTCCTGGCCGGCCACCGGCCGGGCGCCTTCAGCCACCACCACCAGCCCTGAGGTGTCTCCGGCCCTGGCTTTGAGGCACAGTTTCGCGGCGACGGCGTCGAGGTCATAGCGAATCTCCGGGATGAGCACGGCATCGGCGCACACGGCGATTGCGGATTGAAGCGCCAGCCATCCCGTCTGCTTACCCGTCACCTCGACCACGGCGATCTGGTGAGCCGAGCGCGCCGCCTCGCGGCACCGCTGCAACATTTCGGTGACGAAGCTGAGCGCGCTGTTGAAGCCGAACGACAGCATCGTGGCCGCCACGTCGTTCTGGACCGACTTCGGCACACAGACCGTCTTGAGACCCTTGCGGTGGAGCCTGAAGAGGGTGCTCATTGACTGAGCGCCGACGACGGAGACGACCCCGTCGATTCCCTCCTGTGCGAGCCGTGCAAGGACGTCATCGGACCGATCGAGCTCCTCGACCTGGGAATCGACGATCGTGCGAACGCGAAAGGGATCGCTGCGAGGGGCTGTGCCGAGGATGCATCCGTCGCTGCCGACCAGCTCCTGCACGTCTCCTGGGTTGAGCCGCACCAGCCCGCCGCCAGGATACCGGTCGGGAAAAAGCAGTCCGTCGTATCCGTCCTGGATGCCGAAGACTTCCCAGCCCAGTTCACTCGAGGCGCGCACCGTGCCCGCGATGACGGCGTTGAGCCCGGGGACGTATCCGCCGCCGAAGTTGACTGCGATGCGTTTGGTTTGCTGTGTCATGAACAATCCACGAGCTACGGGCGACTATACGGATCGCTGCACGCGCCGACTACTGCCCTTAGGGGCAGGTCCTGTTACGATTGATGACTGGATACGTGAGGGATGGTGATCGCCAGCTGAGTGGCGCAGTGCCGGGAGGTTACTGCCAGTACTTCTCTACATGAATCTGTCCGGGTTCCTTCCTCGTGTTCTCTTTGAAACCCTCTTGCGCAAGCATCGCAATTGTGGATTCGGCCATTTTTGGATTGCCGCAGATGAAGACGTGCGTATTTTCCGGAACTGGCCGGCAGCCCCATGCCCGCTCGATGGCCCCACTCGTCCACACGTCCTGGACGTGACCCGTCGCACCTTTCCAGGGAACCGGCTCCGCCGCCGGCCGGCTGATGACGGGCAGGTAGGTCAAGTTGGTGCGAAGGTGCTCCATGGCCATCAGGATCGATCGATAACCTAAGTCCCACGAATTTCGCACACCGTGGATGAGGGCGACCCGGCGCTCGGGCGGGAACTTCAGGTGCGTTTTCAGCATGCTGACAAAGGGAGCGAGACCGGAACTGGTGGTGAACAGAACGAGATTGGCGCCCTTCGGCACTCGCGAATCGTCGAAGGTAAATGCGCCTGTGGCTTTGCGCGAAAGCCAGATGCGGTCGCCGATCTTGAGGTTGAACAGGCGAGACGTGAGAGCGCCACCCGGCACGAGGGCCACATAGAACTCCAGGAACTCTCGGTTCACCGGCGAGGAAGCGATGCTGTACGCCCGTCTGATCAACTTCTCCGGCGCGATAACGGCGCCTTCGGGCGTGGCGATGCCGCAGCGCGATGCCGAACCGAACAACCCCAAAGAAGCGAACTGGCCAGGAACATAATCCGGAAATGTCCAACCATCAGGAACAACCTGCAGGATCATCAACCACGGGGAAACCTCATTGCGTAAGGTCACAATCGCGTTCAGCTCTTGTTGAGCCATCTACCCTCCCCTGGTCTAGCGGCTCGTCCTGCGAAACAGCCTGTCGCGATCGCTGTCGAAGTGATACAGCTTCGCAACCGTGATCCGTTTGGCAAGCGCACTGCACGCCACGCACGCCGCGACACTTCCGATCACCGGGCCGACCCAATAGATCCACCAACCGTCCCATTGTCCTGAGATGACGGCCGGTCCCAGGCTCCGCGCAGGATTGGTGCTGGTTCCCGAGATCGGCGACTCCGCGTACACCATGACGGCATACAAGAAAGGAAAGAGCGCGGGCGTGAAAGCGCGAATCCGGTGAAAGGCGAGGAACACGCACAGGAGGGTGACCATGGCGAATGTCGTGATCACCTCACCCAGCAAGACGATACCAACGCCGTAGTTTTCTCCCGGGACGGTGGCGCCGAACTCCACGCTCCGGCCCATCGCGCCCCAGGCAAGGAGTGGCAGGGACCCGAGTATCGCTCCGGAAAGCTGCGCCACGACATAACCGAGGGACGTCCGCGAATCGAGCTTGCCCATCAGGCGGAATGCCAGCGTGACGATCGGGTTGATGTGCGCTCCGCTCTCCTTTCCGATCGGGGACAGCGCGATCAGCGCACCGGTGGTGCCGAACAGGAAGCCGGTGATCAACAAGCGCCAGCCCTCGCTCGCCAGAACGCGTCGGGATGGGGCTGCCCTCCCCGAACATCAGAATCACCACCGAAAGGCCAACCAATACCAGCAGCGCCGTCCCGATCAGTTCGGCGCGGAAGATGCGCCAGGGAATGACGGCGACCGCAGGAGGATTCGCCCGCGCTGTCACAGCGCGATCAGATCTTCCCGTCGACGACCTTGACCGGGTAGGTCAGTACGCCGTAGTCGGGCACATGCTGCGTGTTCCCGGTGGTCACGTTGTATCGCCAGCCGTGGGCGCGGCAGGTGACGACGCAGCCGTCGAGCGGACTCGATCCCAATGATTGTCCTTGATGGAGGCAAGCGTTCTCCATCGCGTAGATGGTCCCATCGACGTTGAACAGCGCCACGTCCTTGTTCGCGATCGTGACAACTGTGCCTCGTCCCAACGGGAGCTCGTCGAGCGCGCCACCTCAATAAATTCCGCCATGTGCTGTCCTTCGCTATTCCTCACATCAAGTGGCGCTTGGTCCATAGAAGATAGGGAATCGGAACAAGTGTGCTGACGATCAGGTACAAGAGCACCGCCGCGACCACGAGTTTCTCCGCAGGAAAGTTCGCCTGGGCCAATAAGAGTGCGACTCCGGGGTGACGTGACGCAGTCGAAATGGCCAGCGACGTGCGATTGTCAGGCGCGGGGCCGCCAAGGAAGTGACCGATTGCCAGGCCAACGAGCACAAATGCCGCGAGTGCGAGGACGGTGCCATTGCCGATCAGTGACCACATAGCGGGCGCCGCTGAAATCCAGACGATGACGATGCACGCTGCCAATCCAATAGTTGTGATTGATGTCAGTGGTTTCGCCACGCGTTCAGCGAAGGCAGGCGCAAGACTGCGCGCGAGGATACCGGCTCCAATTGGAATCAGAACCGATATGAAGACCACCCTGGCAACTGGCGCCATACTCATTTGCAGCGCGACATGGCGAAGTTGCCCAATTATCGCCATCGCGAGTGGCACGACGATGATCGCCAGCGAACCGATGGCGACCTGCAGACCTATCGCGTACGACTCAGTGCCTCCTGACTTCACCATTTTGGCGGGAGTCGGCGGAGGAATTGGGGAGACGGACAGCGCGACGAGCGCAATCTTCACGGCCGGATTGAAATCAAATATGGAAATGAGCGTGACGGCGAACAGCGGCATCAGCACGTTCATGGCGAGCAGCGCGCGAACCAACTCACCGGGTCTGCGAAATAAGTAAGTTGCGTCCTGCAGACTGGCTTGTAGTCCAACCGAGAACAAGTTGAGCAATGCGCTCGCTACCAGCCCGAATAAAATGAGTTTCTGTAGACTCACCTGCTATTTCTTTGCGTCTTTCGTCAGCTGAGCACGTTGCAGCTCCTCGGCGAGGATGGGGACACCGAGATTGCTCGCCTGCATACCCGCGGCGACGCAGATCTTGAGCACCTCCATGATCTCCTCCATCGTCGCGCCGAGCTTCAGGGCCGACTGGATGTGCCGGCGTGTTCCGGGCGCGTACATATGGGTGATCGACGCATCGACAGCGATGCTCAGCAGCTCCGCCAGCTTGGGCGTGAATACCCCGCTGGTGTAAACCGGAAGGCTCGCGGCGATGATCGCTTCCGTCCACGCCGGGTCGATCTCGAAGAACCCGTCCCAGCCCGTATTCCATTGGCCCGCGGCTTTCATCTTGTCGCACACCGGAGTCGCAGCCGGTGCCTTCGGCGCCAGCTTCACTCCGGCTGCCCGCGCTTCTTCCAACAGAATGGGTGCGCCCAGGCTGCACGTATGGATCGCCAGAAGAGACCCGATCTTCAGGACCATCAAGATCTCTTCGCGGCTCGCGCCGGCTTCGAGCGCACCGCGAATATGGCGGCGGGTTCCCTCTGCGCTCAAGTTCGTACACGCAGCATTCACCGCAAGGCTGATCAGCTCGACGTCCTTCCGCGGCAGTACGCCGTTGGTCCACGGGTCTGCGGACATCTTGACGCATTGATCGACCCATGCCGGTTCCCATTCGCGAAACCTGGCCAGCGCGGGCTCGTCCCAGGGACCGGTTTCTTGTGCTTTGACGGGGCCTGCCATTTTCACTATCTCCTACGGGAGTCTTCACAACGCGGATGGTCCCGTCCTCGAAGTCGAGGACGGGACCCTGGTCTTCACTTGGCGAGCACCGGCGGCGGCGTCATGCAGTAGGCCATGGGATGCGAATCGGAGATCTGATGCTGGACGCTCTTCTTGCCGTCGGTCTCCCAGACCATGAAGCCGCGGTCGTCATCGCCGCGATTCGGCGGCATGCCGAGGTTCTTCAGCGTCTCGTCCACGCTGTCGTACCAGACGCCGATCTTCATGATCTTGCGCGCTTCCTCCGCGGTCGCAATCTTGCGGCCGAATCGCTCGGCGAGATCCACGGCCGCCTTGATCTGGTCGACTGACGACATGCGCTCCCGCTTGCTGTTCCAGAGATTGTCCTCGATGCCGACCCGCACGTGCTGGCCCAGGATGATCGCCATTGGCTGGGCGACCGCATTGATCCGCATGCCGGCCCAGAAGGTGACGACTGCACCCTGCGGTTCGCGTTGGAGCCAGTGCATCCAATCGAACGGATTGTGGCCGCACCCTCCGCCGCCATACATGGTGATGTTGGTGTTCAGTGGGCCCATGTAAGCACCGTGGCGGATCAGCCGCTCCACAATCTCGAGCTGGTGAACGTGCGCCAGCGTGAAGTAGGGCTGGATCTTGTGCGCTCGCAGGCGCTTCAGGTGCTCCAGGTAAAAGGCCGGACCGGCGTCGGTAAACATGCCGGCGTAGGCGGCGATCACCTTCGGATCCTCCAGATGCGTCCCTTTCACATCATCCTCGGTCCACATCTGCGTGATGTCGAACATGGAGGTGCCGATGGCGATGGTGACGGTCTCCGGCGCGGGCGTTATTTCCGCGAGCATGTGACGCGTGTCGTAGTCCAGCCACTTGGCCTTGGCGCCATCGCTCTTGGGCGAGAAGGCGATCGAGCCGCCGACCTGGATGATCATCTTGGGGCACGCTTCCTGGAGGCGCGCCATCATGAAGTTGTAATGTTCGATGTCCGCGGAGAGGTGCCCGGTCGCGGGGTTGCGCACGTGGAGATGCAAGACCCTGGCGCCGGCGTTGTAGCAATCCACCGCCGACTTGACCTGCTCGTCCCAGGTCACGGGGATGTCGGGCGCGTCGCCCGGCAGCCACGTCGGCCCATACGGCGCCGCGGTGATGATCAGTGGTTGCATGTTCTCGGGATACAGCGCGTCGTCTGTGTAACGCATGAACTTTTTCCTCCTCGGTTTCGGGTTTCTGTTTTCTGTTCAGGCTTCTGGTTCGGGCATCGGCATCGCCAGCGGGTCGGTCTGCCAGATGGCGAAGATGTTCCCTTCGGGGTCGGCGACGACGGCATACCACGCCGCCTTCGGCACCGCCGCCTTCGGCCGCACGACGGCTCCGCCGAGTTCCACGATCCGTTCGACGGTTTGATCGAGCGACTCGACGTGGACGTAGTGCACCCAGCTGCGCGGCCCGGGAATCGGGCGGAACATCAGCCCGCCGCCGATGCCCTTGGACTCGCCCGAAGCCGTGTCGATGCGCCAGTAGTCGATGCCGGGCGCCTTCTCGATCTGCCACCCGAGCAGCGTTTGGTAGAACTCGGCAAGCTTCGCCGGATCCTCGCCATAAATTTCAAAGTGCGTCACTGACGTAGTCATGTCTGTCTCCGGATCGCACGGACACTATATGAGTTGCGAAATGCGTCGACTACTGCCCTTAGGGGAAGGTCGAATCGTCAGAAGACAATCTCGAGCAACCGCTCGAGCAGTTCCTCCAGCGAAATCATCGTCAGCATCAGCGGCACGACCGCCGCCTTTACGCGACCGCGCCTGATGGCCTTCAGCAACTCCGTGTGCTCGCTCTCGCCGCAGCCGTCGATGCGCGCAGTCCGCTGAGCATTGGATCGCCGAGTGACTGCAGGATGGTTGGGCCCCCACGACGCGAAAGCCGTCGTGGGGGTGCGTAGCGGCGGTGCGGGAAGGTACGGCGCGTGGGCGAGTGTCGTGACTTCCTTGATCTGGAGAAACAACGGATCGTCATGCCAGTGGCGGGTTCACTTGCGCTTCGTGACTTCCGCTTTCGCGGCGTCGCGTCGCTCCCGCTGCTCGGTGAGCAGGCGGTAGGTGATGTAGTACTTGTAGATGTTGCTGACGTAGGTGACCGTCTCGCGGCCGATCCGTTCTGAGGCGATGCGCTCGACGTTGCCGAACCACACGTTGGGGTCGAGGCCCCTCTTTTTCGTCTCGGCCCGGAGCTGTCTGATCCGTCCCGGCCCGGCGTTGTAGGACGCAAACGTCATCAGGGTTTTGTTCAGCGGGTCCATGGGATCGTCCTTGTAGTACTGGTCCATCATGAACCGCATGTACTTCACGCCGGCGTGGATGTTGGCCTCGATCTCGGTGATGTCGCCGACGTTCAATTCCTTCCCGGTCGGGGGCATGACCTGCATCACGCCAATCGCGCCTACAGGACTCTTGACCTCCTGGTCCAACGTCGATTCCTGGTATCCCTGCGCCGCCATCAGCAGGTAGTCGACGTCGTACTGTGCCCCGTACTTCTTGAACAGCTCGACCACGGCCTGCAGCTTCTTGCGCTCGGCGTCGGCCGCGGCGTTTTTCGCGTACTTGACGTTGTCGAGATAGCGACGTTCGATGGTGTTTCGGAAGCCGTCGCCCTTGCCGTGCTTCCGGAGCCACGTGTTGACGACCTCTCTGAGCTTGGGATTCTCTTTGCGAAACGCGACGGCCAGGCTGCCGCCGGACCGCACCGTGATGTCCTTGTGCACCTTGATGCTGGTGAACACCTTGCTCCAGAACTCGGCCAGGTAGTCGTCCACGATGGTGATTGGAGCGAGGCCGGCGTTGACCATCTCGAGCACGTCATCGTCCTCGAGGACGGCGGGCGCCTCGACGAACACGGCCGGCGGCTTGCCGCGCGCCTTCAGTTGCTCGTTCAGCTTGATGAGGCTCTCCTCATAAATGCTCCCTTTGCGGACGAACACCTCCTGGCCGGCGAGATCGTCCACCGTGGCGATCGGTGGCGCGCCTGGCCCGGTGACCACCACTTCGCTCACATTGGTGCGCGTCGGCTCCGAGAAGGCCGCAAGCTTCTCCAGCTCCGGTCTGACGGTCACCATGGCGGCGACCATGTCCACCTTGCCGCTCGCGAGGGCGGGGTACAGCTGATCGCGCGACATCGGCACGATCACCACGTGCACCTTGAGGTTGCCGGTCTTCAGGTCAGTGTTCAGATCGTTCTCGAACAGCTTCAAGGCCTCGAAGGTCAACCCCCGTTCCTGTCCCTGGTCGATGAAGTAGTGGGTGCGGTTGAAGGTCACGGCCGCGATCGAATCGCGCGACGCTTGACCAGCGCATCGAAGTCGCCGGTGAACGGCTTGTCCATCACCAGCCGCACGGGTTCCGGAAGGGCGTCGTACGGCGATGTCGTTGGCGGGATGGGCGCGTCGGTCGCCGGCGTGGCCGTCGCCTGTGTTGTCGCCGGGGTCGCCGGCAGCTCCGCTTCCTTTCCACCGGAGCAGGCCATGGCAGCCGCCGCGACGAGTAATCCGACAATGCCGCGACAAACGCCGGCGTGCGTGCAGAGCGTCTTCATCTATTTCCTTTTCATCTCGGCGTTGCCGTCGATTGCCGTGCTCCAGACGATGGGCACTATATGGGAGCAGTAAGACCGCCGCTACTGCCCTTAGGGGAAGTATCCGAGTCGAACGTCAGTCGTTAGACTGCGTAACCGAACTGAGGATGCGACGAGCATGTTCACAAAACCTCCAGTCATCCTGCTGCTGGCGATGCTCTGCGCGATGCGCGCCTCGGCGCAGGAACTCGAGCCGCGGGCCTATTCCGCCTCTCCAATCGGCACCAACTTCCTTGTGGTGGGCATCAGCCGGTCGAGCGGGGAGGTCGTCTTCGATCCGACAGTGCCTATAACCGACGTTCATGCGGACATCGACGCCGCCATCCTCGGTGCCGGACGCACATTCAATCTGGGCGGGCACCTGCTGCTTGCGACGATCGCCCTCCCCTACGTGTTGGGAGAAATCACAGGCAAGGTGTTTGAAGAGGCGGCAAGCACCACCCGTTCAGGACTCGGGGACGCACGGATGAAGGTGTCCGTGAATCTGTTCGGCACACCGGCTCTGACGCCGGCAGAATTCGCGAAGGCCCCGCGGCGGACCAACATCGGCACGAGCCTCAGCGTGGCAGCGCCCATGGGACAGTACTACGGCCGCAAACTCATCAACATCGGGACGAACCGCTGGGCGTTCAAGCCCGAGGTGGGTCTCTCTCATCCGATCGGCCGCTGGACCCTTGACCTCGCGGGCGGCGTGTGGCTGTTCACAGCGAACGATCAGTTTTATCAGGGCGATTCGATACGCACGCAGGATCCGCTGTTCGTGGTCCAGGGACACGCCAGCTACAACGTCACCCGGCGCGCGTGGGCCGCAGTGGACGCCACGTGGTACGGCGGCGCCGACGTTCGCGTGGATGGCGGCCCGCCGTCGGCCCGGCAGAACAACGCCCGCCTGGGTGCCACGCTGGCGCTGCCAGTCGCCAACGGCCAATCACTCAAGCTCGCGTACAGCACCGGCGCGTCGACGCGAACCGGTGCGAATTTCACGACCGTAGCGGTCGCGTGGCAGTACCCGTGGTTCGATCGGACCTCACCCAAAGGGCCTTAGTCCCTGGAGACACACATGAAGCTGCAGACCTGTCCTGTCGTCGCGCTGGCCGCCATACTTGTGCTCACCGTGCCGGCGGTCGCCGTGGCTCAGCCTGCACAGACCGGGAGCACTCCGCCGGCGCAGCAGGGGCCCGTTCCCCCGGCAGCAGCCAGCCGCCATCGACGATACGATCACGGCCGGTCAGGGCGAGAACGAACCACCGGCGCGCCGGTTGGTGGATTTCAACGAGTACGAAGGCTCGCTCGGATCCATCCGCGTGGGCTTCGGTCTTCTGTGGGATTACGCCAGTTTCACGCAAGACGACAACAGCAAAGAACAGTTCGATATGACGTCAAGGTGGAAGTACCGCGACGGACGTATCCTGCTGAACGGTCGCCTGGGGTTCAAACGGCCAACCACGTGGACCGCCGGCATCATGTACGACGCAGACAAGGAAGCATGGCTCATGCGGATGACGGGGATCATGGTGGCGGTTCCCGAAATCTGGGGGCACATCTTCGTCGGTCGGTCCAAGGAAGGCTTCTCGCTGAACAAGGTGATGAACGGGTACGCCGGCTGGGGGATGGAGCGTGCCGCCGTCAGCGATGCGACGCTCCCCATCCTCGCCGACGGCGTCAAGTGGCTCGGCTATGCGCCGAAGGCCCGCATCATCTGGAACGTCGGGTTCTACGGCGACGCGCTGTCTGACGGCGAGGGGTTCTCCAGCTACGAGAACCAGCTGGCCGGGCGCGTTGCCTGGGTGCCGGTGATGACGCCCACCGGCGGGAACCTGGTCCATCTGGGGGTCAGCGGACGGTACGGCTGGGTGAACAGCGGGAAGCTGCGGCTGAAGGCGCGGCCGGGCGCCTGGGCGGCGCCGTTGGTCGTTGATACCGGGGAGTTTGCCGCCGATGGAAGCACGATGGTCGGGCTCGAGGGGTACTACCGACCCGGCTCGTTCACCATGGGGGGCGAGTATTTCATGCAGAAGGTCGACGCCCCGCAGTCGGGCGATCCGGACTTTCACGGTGCCGAGGCGTTCTTCTCCTGGCTGATCACCGGTGAGGTGCGCGTCTACAACACACAGAACGGAGACTTCAAACAGATCTCGCCGCTGCGTACCGTCTTCTCTGGCGGACCGGGCGCCTGGGAGCTCGTGGCGCACATCAACACTGTCGATCTCGACAGCGGGCCAATCTTGGGAGGCAGCTTCTGGCGCTTCACGCCCATGGTCAACTGGTACATGTCGGACAACGCGCGCCTCGAGTTCGCATACGGGTACGGCTCACTGAATCGCTTTGGCCTGATCGGCAAGACGCACTTCTTCCAGACCCGCCTTCAGCTGCAGCTCTAATCTCAGGAAAACGAGGGTGTTCCTCACGTCCATCACCGGGCGCTGGTCGGCGCACAGTTCAGAGCGCCACGCGGCGAATGGCGTCGATCACGGCGGCACCGGGTTCGATCTTTCGGAAGAACGCGGCGCAGCCCGCTGCTTCGGCTAGTGCGCGCGTTTCGGGATCCTCGTGAGCGGTGATACAGATGAAAGGGGCATGGTGGCCTTCGGCCGCGAGTCGCTGGCCAAGTTCGATGCCGGATATCTCACCAAGATGAACGTCGAGCAGCAGGCAGTCGAATAGGGGATGCTTTTTATCCGCGAGGAACTCCTCAGCTGAGGCATACGTGACGGGATGCATGCCCGCAGCGCGAAGCAGCCTGCCGAGCGATCGGCAGAAATTCTCGTCGTCATCGACGACGGCGACGTAGAGGGTTACGGCTTTACTCATCTTAATCGCCGGTGAGCACTATATCCATCGGCAGCGAAGGCGACTACAGCCCTTTAGGGAAGGTTGGCTTCGACTCGGTGAGCAGGCCCGCCTCGTCGGTCAGCCGGGTGAGTTCGGCGACCGACTGCACGCGCAGTTTCGTCGTGATCGCCGTGCGGTGGAGCTTCACGGTCCGCTCGTGGATGCCGAGGTCGCCGGCGATCTGCTTGTTGAGCTTGCCCCGCACGACATGGCCCAGCACTTCGAGCTCCCGTGCGGTGAGCGTGCCGAAGCGCGCGCGCAATTCACGCTGCCGGTTGCGCGCCTCGCGCTCCCGCGCGTCGCGAGCGAGGGCGCGCTTCACCGCCTCGAGAAGCTGTGCTTTCGCCGCTCGCTTCTCCAGAAAGTCTTCCGCCCCATCGCGCATCGCGCGAACGCTCGAGGGGATGTCGCCGTGGCCAGTGAGGAAGAGAATCGGCAGCGGATTGGACGACCGGGCCAGCGCCGATTGCAGCTCGAGGCCGTTCATGCCGGGCATCCGCACATCGGCGAGCACGCAACCCGGCGCATCCTCGGCTCGCTGCGTGAGAAAGTCGCTCGCCGACCCGAACGTCCTGACCGTAAACCCGCTCGCCCGAAGCAGCCGCGAGGTTGCCATAAGAAACGGCGCATCGTCATCGACGATGTGGACGGTGGGCTCGGTTACGTTCATACGGCGGCGCCCTCCTCCGCGATCGGCAGCGTGAAACGAAATGCCGCGCCGCCGCCGTTCCTGTTCTCAGCCCACAGTCGCCCGCTGTGCGCCTCGACGATGGTGCGGGAGACCGCCAGACCTATGCCCATGCCGTTCGGCTTGGTCGTGAAAAACGGGTCGAAGATCCGCGCAAGCGTGTCGGCAGGAATGCCGTGCCCCGCGTCGCCGACGGCGATCTCGACGATCGGCGCGCCCCTGTCGACATCGGCCCGCGCGGTCACATCGACGCGCCGATCCTCGAGCCTCGTCCCGTCGAGCGCGTCCATCCCGTTGAGAATGAGGTTGAGCAGCACCTGCTGAATCTGCACGCGGTCGCCGCGAGCGTGCGGCAGATCGGCTGGCACATCGACATCCAGCTTCACCTGCCGCGTCGCCGCATCGATCCGCACGAGCGCCGCTACATCGCCGACAAGCGCGCCCACGTCGAGCGGTTCCGTGTCGAGCGTCTGCCGCTTGAGCAGCCCGCGCATACGATCGATGACATGGCCGGCGCGTTCGTCGTCCGAGCGGATGTCCGAAAGAATCGCGCGGATCTCATCGAGATCCGGTGAGGGGTGCTGCAGGAACAGCTCGGCTGCCTCCGCGTTGCGCAAGATCGACGCGAGCGGCTGATTGATCTCATGTGCCAGCCCCGACGCAAGCTGGCCCAGCATCGATACGCGCCCGGCGTGTGCGATCTGCTGCTGGAGCAGCTGCGTCTCCTGCTCAGCCTGTTTGCGTGCGGTAAGGTCGCGAGCGGTGCCACGGATCAGGACCGGCCGGCCCGTGGCGTCGAACTCGACACGGCCCTGAGAGGAAATCCACCGGGTCGCGCCATCCGGCAGCATCAACCGGTATTCGGTCTGGTATCTGCCTCCATCCGCACCCGCGACCGCCATATGCGTGCGCCTGCTGGAGAGCTTCGCGATCATCGACGTGCAGCCGTTGCAGCATGGCGTTGAACTTGAGCGGCCCAGACGGCGCGAAGCCAAACAACTCGCGCCATTTGTGGCTCGCCCAAATCTCGTTTCGCGCCAGGTCCCGGATCCAGATGCCCAAATCGGCGGCATCGACGGCCAGGCTCATGCGCGCCTCGCTTTCGCGCAGCCCGGCCTCGCTGGCTTGAAGCTCGTGGACGAGTCGCGACGCCCGTAGCACGTCACGACTCAAGGCGGAGGCCATCACGATGACCAGGCCGAGGTAGAACGGGGCGATGAGAACGGGGAAGGGTAGGTGGGCCCAATGGACGAGCGCGGCCTGAAAGGTACCGAGCAGGAGAAACAATTCGATACTGCCCCCGATCATCAGCGCCTTTCGGCGCTCGCCTCGCCGCCAGGTGGTGATGCTGGCGTCGGCCACAAAGACGAGGATCAGCACCATCGTCGCGTAGCCGAACAGCATCCAGGGATTCCGTATGCCGGTGAACGCCGTGACGGAGTCGCCGAGAAACGGCCTGCGCTGCAGACTCGTGATCTCGAGGTAGTTGACGTTCCCCCAGATCAGAAACGCGGCCAGCAGATAGAAGACGCGCAGGCTCGAGACGGTCCACGCCAGCCATCGCCGCCCCGCGCCAAGGTAGAACCTCACGAACCACGTGGTGGAGACCAGCACACCGAGCAGCGCGACATGGGTCCACCTCATCGCCGAGAGGAGTTCTCCGGGCGTCCCGGCTCGCATCTGCCGCAATTCACACAGCGTGAAGGCCGCAGTGGACACGGCCGCCATGGCAAAGAGCAGGTTGGCCCGGCCGGAGCGGTTGCTCCACCACACCAGAAAGTAGATCACCGCCAGCGTGAGGCACGCCGACGCAACCATGGACCAGATGACGGTGACCCAACTCATAAGCTCAGATCGCGCCGTGAACGGAACGTGATTCACGGCCGGCTTTGGGACTGTAAGGGACTGAGACCAAAGGTGACTATGCAGTTTCGGCGCGAGCTCTGGGGACTCCGGACGTGCCGTGCCGTTTCCGCATAGTGTCCGGTGTTCACCGGTATCACAGTGATCCGAAGAGATGAAAGCCCTACGCTCTTGCGGCTGATGTGACCCTCTGTAAACCTCATGTTTCGGCGGCCGCCTGGGTGGTCTGTCTGGTCCTGTGCGTCATCGCAGGGGACGGAGGGGCGTCAGCCGAAGCGCAGACCGTGACCGCGACGACTGGCGCCATCAATGGAGTCGTCACAGACAGCTACGAAGGCCGTCGTGCCGGAGGTGACCGTCACGCTGTCGGGGCCGTCATTGATGACCGCCCGCACTGCCCTCACCGACGAGGCGGGCGTCTACCGCTTTTCTGCAGTGCCACTGGGCGACCACACGCTAACCTTTCAGCTTTCCGGTTTTGGGACGATTGTCCGCGAAGGTATCCACGTCGGGCTTGGATTCACGGCGACCGTCAACGTCGAGTTGAGCCCCGGCACGAGTCGACGATAGCGTCACCGTCAGCGGCGCGGCGCCTGTGGTTGACGTCTCGTCAACAGTCGTCACGACCCATTTTGACAGCGAGAAGCTCGCGAGCCTGCCAGGCGCGCGCGACTTCTTCGCGATCGCGGCGAACACGCCGGGCGTGGCGTTCTCGAAGATGGACGTGGGAGGCAACGGCGCGCTCACCCTGCAGGAATACACGGCCTACGGATTGCGGGCGACCACCGGGGTGAACCGCAATGAGGTTGAAGGCATTCGTGTCGGCGGGGCCAACGGCGCGAACGACAACTACTTCTCCGACTTCGCATCGTTTTCGGAGATTGCCGTAACCGCCGTGGGCCAGACGGCCGCGATGCCAGTGCCGGGCACGCTCGGCCAGTACGTCAGCAAGTCCGGGGGCAACGCGTATCACGGCGGCCTGTACGCGGATTTCCAGAACGATGCGCTCGAAGCCACCAACATCGACGACGGCCAAATCGCGCGCGGCGTCTCAGGCGGGCCCGGCCTCGACGCGCGCCATGTTAACCGGCTGCAGCGCTTTCGGGATTTCAACGCGGACGTGGGCGGATACCTGAAAAAAGACAAGGCGTGGTGGTATAGCGCGTACCGCTTCACGGAGGTTGCGCAGCAATACCCCTGGCTGCTCGATGCAGCTGCCACGCTCGACGCGGCGGTCGTGACGGGCAAGGTTACCTACCTGCTGTCTCGAGGTCAGAAGCTCGTCGGATACCTTCAGCACGAAACCTTCCGGCAGTCGAATTATTTCACCCCCAGCGCGAACCAGCCCATCGTGACCAGTGATGCACTCCAGCGCGCGGCGTTTCCCGTGAGCGTGTGGAAGGGCGAGTACAACGCCGCCGTGACGGACGCGTTCTACGTCGAGGCACGCGTCGGAGGTTATCGCTCCGACTTCGCCGCAACATTCAAGAGTACGGACCCGCGCATTGCGGACATTGGTGCGAATACCGTGCGCGGTGGCGCCGTGTCTCAGGAGCGACTGATCAACCGCCCACAGGCCAACGGTTCCATGAGCTTCCTGAAGACCGGGTGGGGTGGCGGTCACACTTTCAGAATCGGCGGCGAGTACATGAGCGACCGGCTCGTCGCACGGACCGACGGATTCGGCAATTTGTGCAACTGCGTGTCGACGCTGAACAACGGCGCGCCTGCTCAAGTGCAAATCCGGCTGGGCCCGAACGTGTCGAAAAACGCTCTGACGACCGCCGCTGGTTTCCTGGACGACACGTGGCGTCTCAATGGCCGGGTCACGCTTTCTCTAGGCATGCGCCTGGATCGCTACCAGCCGATTCTTCCCGAGCAGCAGGGACCGGCAGGGCAGATGTTTTCGGCGATCGACCCTGTCCTCACCTTCAGCAACTGGGCCCCGCGCGTGGGCATGAGCGCCGATCTCACGGGCGACGGCAAGACCGTGCTCAAACTCCATTACGGACAGTTCTGGGTCTACCCCGGAACCAACTTCACGTCAGCCTTCAACCCGAATCCTTCCGGCTGGTCGCAGACCTACGCTTGGACCAACGACGCCAACTCGAACGGCCGGTGGAATCCAGGCGAGGAAGGACGATTGATCGCTGTGTCCGGCGGCAGCACGTCGACCCAGCTCGATCCGCGCATCGAGAATACATATGTGCATCAGGCCAGCGCGTACATCGAACGCGAGGTGGCATCTGATTTCGGCGTCCGGACCGGTATGGTCCTGAATGCGAAGCGCCAGCCCTACGGCACGATCAACGTCAGCCGGCCGCTCGATGCGTACTCAGTGCCCGTCGCTGCCGTCGATCCCGGCCCTGACGGGCGACTCGGTTCTGCCGACGATGGCGGAACCGTGACCGCCTACGAGCTGACCGCGGCCTCCTTAAGCGCGTCGCCCGTGAACCTGACCACGAGCCTGCCTGACAGTAACAGCGAGTACTACACCTGGGAGATCACGGCGACGAAACGTCAGCGCGCAGGTTGGTCGTTGCTGGCCAGCTTCACGAATACGTGGAGCCAGGAGGCCGCTCTTGGGACGGGAAATGATTTCACGCCGAATACCCTGATCAACACCACGCGCGGTCACGATCGCTTCAGCACGTGGCAGGCGAAACTGAACGGTACGATGAATCTGCGCTGGGGCTTTCTGGTCGTCCCCGTCGTCCGACACCAGTCCGGCACACCGTTTGCGCGCACCTTCGTGCAAACGCTCAACTATGGGAGCGCAACCATCAAGGCCGAACCGATCGCGGCCAATCGAACACCTGACATCACGCATCGTCGACGTGCGCACCGAAAAAACATTTCGCATCAACGCTGTGCGTGTCATGGGATTCTTCGACGTGTACAACATGTTCAACACCAATGCTGAACAGATGCTTACAACCAGCTCGGGCGGCTCGTGGCTGCGGCCGACCGCAATCACGGGACCACGCGTTGTCCGGATCGGTGCCAGGTTGCAATGGTAGCGACGACGTCGGCTTGACCAAGCCTTCGCGGTATTCGCGTCGATCCTTCCCCTAAGGGCAGTAGACGGCTCACTTCCCCTCTGTTAGTTTCCGTTGGCGTCACAGGGAACCATAGCGAGCTCGCGCTGGAAATGGACTGCAATGAAATCGAATCGGGGCGTTCGTGTCCTTGGCATGATCGTGTTAGTACTGATCGGTACTCACCCGGTTTGGGCACAGCAGGATTCCTCCGGCGCGGAAGGGCCTGGTAGCACTTACTCGAGCTTGCGACCGCCTCAAAGGCGGCTTATCGACGATTGGTTCACGCGCGTGAGCGCGGTGTTCAAGAAGCCGATCGACCCGGCAGAAGGCTATGAGAACCTGCCGCTGTCGACCCGGACAACGTTCAACGCGGTCACCCACGCGCTCCTCATGACCACTCTCACGGACGGTTCCGGCGAGAGTCTCTCGGATTCATCCATAGAGCTGGTGGACGGACTCGACGATGTCGCCGGCCAGATACTGGGCTTGAGAGGCGACCGGCAGTTCAGGATCTATGTCGAGATGAAGCCCGGTGCGGTTGAGCTTCTCTCACGGAGTAAGGAGTTCTCGCGTACCGCCGACAACACCGTCTATCACAAGGGCTACCCAATCTGTTTCCGCAGCACGGGTGGGACGCCGTCGATCCAGGTCTCTCTCACGCGCGATGGGTCGAGGGCCGACATCGATGTGGATTACCGCTCTTCCAAGTTCCCGCTGGCGCTTGTGAATGGACACCTCACGGCGTCCAATTCCGACATTCGCGTCGCTGGGAATGACGCGAAGCACAACCAACAATGGTCGGGAATGCAGAACTGGTGGCGAAACCTGTTGGGCTTGCCTTGGGAGGAGACGTTTCGACTGGACACGGGGTCAGAGCGAGTCGTCCCGTCAGCGCCTCGACGCAAAGGTGGCAAGCCCGCCGACGCGGTCTACGACTTTCTGAGCGGCTGGCTGGTGGAGCAGAAGCCAGAGGAAGGCATCGCCTACCTGGCCGAGCAGAGCTACGCCTGCGTCGATTTGGAAGACAAGGCGACGACCGATCGCGGCGTGGTCGGTTTCCTGCTGCTGCAACGCATGATGACCGCGAATGCGGAGATCGGGAAGCTGTCGTCCCTCAGAGACGCCATCGTCGGCGTCGCGGTCAGCAGTGAACGCTTGAAGGTGATCCAGCAACCACACCATTCCACATTCGTCTTATACGACGTCAGAGAAGATCTGGCCGAGGAATTCAAGTGTGTCGACAGGGTGGATTCCAGCCAGGCGTCCCCGAAAGCACTGAAGTCCAGGTCCTTCGGCAAGTATGTCGGGGCCCTGTTTGCCTTCAAGCGGAAGGAGCAGGCGGGCAGCATGGTGGCGACGCTGTGGCAACGCGAGGGCGACTACTGGAAATTGATTTCCTACGATGTCGATCCCGAAATCGATCGAAGCCGCGTACCCAACCTTCGCGCCGCGCTCGCCGCCGACGCGCCATTGGATTACGTGGAGGGCGACAGGGACATGGTCAAGGCCGCGTCGAATTTCATGAGGGAGTGGCTGGTCAGAAAGAATATCGAGAAGGCCCTCGAGTACGTCGCTCTCGAGTGTCTCGCGTGCGTCAACCTGTACCGTCCTGACGATGTCCCGGCCCCGTCGACGCCCGAGGAGGCGCGCGAGCTGCTGAAGAAGGGTATGGCGAGAGCGGCGGAGGCGATCGGCCTGGTGAGGCGCCTCGACGGCGCGGTCGTCGCCCCTGAGGTTCATCACCAGGCGTTGAAACTGGTCAAGCACCCCGAGGACGCAGCGTTCGTCATCGCATCCATCCCCGAATCCATGGGCGCGGCGGCCGACTGCGCGCGCCGCAGACCCGATGGGGATCCGGATTTCAGCGCCGCTCGAGCTACCGGTTATGGGACGTATTACGCCGCTGGCTTCAACTTCGGCAACGGCAACGTGGATCCCGCGACGTTATGGACGGTCTGGAGCAATGTGAACGGCTCGTGGAAGGTAGTGTCATATGCGCTGCTCAGTCCTTAAGGACATGGTCACTCTGGGTGATGGAGGTCGGCCCTGGCGGCGCACCGTTAAGGTATTCGTGAAGAGTGTCGCCCCGTGCGTGTACACCGTGGTCGGAACCTAGGCCCTCGACAAGCAGTACACGCTCGAAGTGTCGGCCACCACGCAGTTGAATGAGAAGGGCATGAAAGCACTGCCGACTGGAGTACGCGATCACACCAGGCGACTACATATACAACTCCAAGTCGTTGGACCGGTGGGAATGGCATACCACGAACGCCTCGGACGTAGCCGACCGATTCAATGACACCGCACGTCGACGTAGTGTCCAGCTTTAGCCGGACCAGACAGTCCGCCTGAAGGCGGACACTACGTACGAACACTCACCACGAAGAACACGAAGACAAAACACGATGACGCGATGGGCGCGATGACACGAGGGAGTCGAACCCTCGAACGTGGCACGCGAAGACAAACCACGTAGGGGCGAAGCTACGGAGTACGTAGGTCCGGCTTTAGCCGGACCAGGCAATCCGCCTGAAGGCACACACTACGTACGGACACTCAGCACGAAGACACGAAGAGACACGAAGAGACACGAAGACACGAAAACACGAAGACAAAGACACGATGGCGCGAAGGGTGCGATGACACGAGTGGGCAAACCCTTGCGACGTGGCACGCGAACACAAACGACGTGGGGGAAGCGCCTGCACAAATCTTTGGATAACTCGCGAAGCGTCAACCTTAATGGTCGTTCCCCACCGTCCAACGTCTTGCGTCCCCGTTCACATCCGTGCTAGCGTCTCACTCGTACTCTGCGCTGAGTGGTGAACCACACACGGAGGTCGCGTGACACTCGGCTCCTGGGCCCATCGCGTCGGTCGTGCCTATCTCACACGAATCACCACCGCCGAACATCGCGACCAGCGATTCCACCGCACCAACGAACGGACAGTTGAATACCGTTTCGTGTTCGAGTGGTTGAACCGCCTGCAACCCCGAACCGTGCTGGACGTTGGCACGGGGCAGAGTGCCTTGCCTGCCCTCGTGCGGACGTGCGGGTTTGTCGTCACCGCCATCGACAATGTCGAGCACTACTGGCCGAAGGGCATGGTGAATCGCCATTGGCGCGTGGAGCAAGACGATGTCACCAAGGCGAACGGCCATCATCCCGCCTTTGATGTCACGCTCTGCATCAGCGTACTCGAGCACATCAGTAATCCGATAGCCGCCGTGACTGGCTTGTATACACGTACCGTCCCCGGTGGCGTGGTGTTGCTGACCACGCCCATTTGGGGCTGCGGGCCATCCAAACGTCTACACATTGCCCAGTAGTTACGGCGCGACGGAACCGTACATCTGCCGCCAATCGTGCCCCGCCGATCTCGCCGACTGGCTCCGCGTTGGCTTCACGCTCGACCACGCCGAGTACTGGCAGTTGTTCCAGTCCCCGTACTGGTCCGTCGGACGCTTGCAACGACCGCCGCTACCATCAGAGACGCCCGCGCATCTGGGGTGTTTCGTACTGCGGCGTGATTGACACACCAACGCTCCCGAGCATCAGCGTTCCCAGACGGACCAAGCAGTCCGCCTGAAGGCGGACACTACGTACGAACACTCACCACGAAGACACGAAACAAAACACGATGACGCGATGGGCGCGATGACACGACGGCGACGAACCTGAACGTGGAACTTCGGAACCTGGGAACCCGAACCCCGAGTTGTCGCGTCTTTTCAGTGAACTCGGATCCGTTCGCGGTAAAACGCGATGAGGTCCTGCGACTGCGGGGCGGACGCGCCTAACTGACGGAGCATCGTAGTGATCTGACCGCGATGGTATGTCGCGTGGTTCACGATGTGCTGCAGCATGTGCCAGAAGACGGACCTACGAACCTGAACGTGGAACTTCGGAACCTGGGAACCCGGAACCCCGAGTTGTCGCGTCTTTTCAGTGAACTCGGATCCGTTCGGGGGTAAGCAGCGCGACGGAGTCGAACATCCTGTCGCGCGCCCAATAGTGATAGTCCAGGAGCGTGATGGCGTCTTCGATGTTCACTTCCTACCTGACTCTGAACTTCTTCCACTTTCCACTTTCCACTTTTGACTTTCGACTTTTGACTTTCGACTTCTTATTTCACCGCGGCCGGCATCCGCCGTGCCGACGCCGTCGCAAAGAACTCGTCGTGCACCGCCTTCACGCCACGATCGATTTGATCGCGCTTGATGATGCAGGACATCGTCATTTCCGACGAGCTGATGCAGTCGACGTTGATGCCGGCACCCGCCAGCGCGGCGAACATGCGTGCCGACAACCCCGGCGTCGCCGCCAGGCGGTGCCCGATAATCGCGATCGTCGCCCAGTCGGTCTCGACCATCCCCTGCTTGACGAACCCCTGGCGCATCCACTCGTCGACCAGCTTCTGCGCGGCCTCGGCGAAGCCGTCTTCGATGATGAACGTAATCCCCGCACGATGATCGGCCGCCGCGCTCTGAATGATCAGACGGATGTTGATGTCCTTCTCGGCGACGTCCTTGAAGATGCGCGCAGCGATGCCCGGCTCGTCCGGCACGTTCAGCAGCGTAATCTTCGCGATCTTCTTGTCGCTCGTGACGCCGACGACTTCTGCCTCTTCCATCGACTTCGCTCCTTCGCGAATCCACGTCCCTTCCTTCAGATGAAAGCTGGAGCGGATGTGAATCGGAATCTTGTACGACTTGCAAATTTCGGCGGCGCGCGGGTGCAGCACCTTGGCGCCGCTCGAGGCCATTTCGATCGCTTCTTCGTAGGTCAGCTCCGGCCAGAACCGGGCATCGGGCACCACGTTCGGGTCGGCAGACAACACGCCGTCCACGTCGGTGCAGATTTCGCACACCGCGGCGTTCAACGCCGCCGCCACTGCCGCACCGGTAATGTCACCGCCGCCGCGGCCGAGCGTCGTGATTTCGTCGTTCTCCGTGACCCCCTGGAAGCCGGCCACGATGACGACCTTCCCTTTCCGGAGCTCTTCCTCGATGCGCTCGGTGTCGATCGACTGAATGCGGGCGCGGTTGAAGGAGCCGTCAGTGCGAATATTGCACTGCGAGCCGGTCAGCGCGATGGCCGGAACCCCTTTGTCCTGCAGCGCAAGCGCGAGGGTCGCGACGGCAACCTGCTCGCCCGACGCCAGCAGCAGATCGTAGTCGCGGCCGTGTGGATTCCGCGACACCTGCCGCGCCAGCGCGACCAGCTGGTCCGTCGTCTTCCCCATCGCCGACACGGCGACCACGAGATGCGGCACCGCTTCGTGATACGTCTTCACGCGCTCCGCAATAGCGAGAATCTTCTCCGCCGTAGCGACAGAGCTTCCGCCATATTTCTGAACAACGATCGACTGTAGTGACATGGGTGATCCTGGAAGTGAAAAGTGAAAAGTAGAAAGTAGAAAGTAAGTGAAAGTGGAAAGTGGAAAGTAAAAAGTAAAACGCTACTCCTTACTTTCCACTTTCTACTTTTTACTTTCTACTTTCCACTTTCCACTTTTCACTTTCTACTTCTCACTTTTCACTGACTGCGTAAGTCCCCCGGCCTTCCATGAACGCATCGAACTCGCTCAGCGCGCGGCCGAGCTGGACCGGCGTTTCCACGCGAGAGGCCATCACTTCAACCGTCTTGTAGCCGTTGCCGGTGATGCACACGACAATCGACTCGTCGCGGGGAATCGATCCGTTTTCGATGAGCTTGATCGCGCACGCCAGCGTCGTGCCGCCGGCCGGCTCGGTGAAGATGCCTTCGGTCTGCGCGATGAGCTGAACCCCGTCGAGAATTTCGCTGTCGGTGGCCATCGCGCCCGAACCGCCGCTGGATCGCACTGCGTGGAGCACCTGGAACCCGTCGGCGGGGTTGCCGATGGCAATCGAACGCGCGATCGTGTTCGGCTTCACCGGATCGGGAAATTCGAGATCCTCGTTGAGGGCGTTGATGACCGGCGCGCAGCCGGCCGCCTGGGCGGCGTGGATCGCGGGCAGATCGCCATCCACCAACCCGACTTCTCTCAGCTCGCGGAAGCCGCGGGCGATGCGCGGCAGGAGCGTGCCTCCGGCCACCGGCGACACGACATGGCGCGGAAACGTCCAGCCGAGCTGTTCGGCGATTTCGAAGCCGTACGTTTTCGCGCCTTCGGCGTAATAGCTGCGGAGATTGATGTTCGCGAAACCCCAGCCGTATTTCTCCGCGATTTGCGTGCATAGCCGGTTCACATCGTCGTAGTTGCCCTTGATGGCGACGACCTGCGGCTTGTAAACGCTCGAGCCCATGATCTTGCTGGCTTCGAGATCGTTGGGAATGAACACGAAGCACTGCAGGCCGAGACGCGCGGCATGTGCGGAAACGCTGTTGGCGAGATTACCTGTCGACGCGCACCCGAAGACGGTGAACCCCAGCTCGACGGCCCGAGTGGCGGCAACCGACACAACCCGATCTTTGTACGAGAAGGTCGGATGGTTGACCGAGTCGTCCTTGAGGTAGAGCTCCTTGACGCCAATCGCCTTGGCGAGGCGATCGGCCTTCACGAGCGGCGTGTAGCCCGAGTGGGCGCCGGTACGCGGTTCGCCGTCGATCGGCAGCAGCTCGCGATAGCGCCATAGATTCTTCCCGCGCGATTCGATCTTCGATCGGCTGATGTCCCGCTTGACCTTGCCGTAGTCGTAGACCACTTCGAGCGGGCCCAGACACTTGTCGCACACCCACAGTGCCTGTGCAGGAAATTGCGCCTTGCACGAATGACACTGCAGTCCGAGTACGTAACTCATAAACCTCTCTAGGTCCGGCTATCGAGCGGCGCCGCCAAGTATCGGCGCGGTGATCGGCCGGCGGACGTGGAACGGCAGCGCGTTGATGTCGGCAAGCGCCGCATCCAGCACGCTGACGGGACACGCTTCGAGCGTCATCACGAACGGAAGTTCCGTCTTGTCGTGCCCGGGAAGCTGCAACACCGCGTCGATGTTGATGCCGCGGGCCGACAGCAGCGTCGCCAAAGATGCAATGATACCCGGACGGTCGGCCACCGTGAAGCGGACGTAGTGTGGAGCCGTAAAATCGGTCCCGATCTCCACCTCCCCTTCCAAGTCCTGCACGAGATGCACTTCGGCGCCAAGGCCCGCCCGGGAAATCGACATCAAATCCGACACGACCGCGACCGCCGTCGGATCTCCGCCCGCCCCGAAGCCCGAATACGTGGTTTCTCCGCCAAACTCCCCATACACGGTCACGAGGTTCTGACTGCCTTGCGCGCGCGCAAGCGGCGAGGAGATCGGCACGAGCGCCGGACGCACCGAAGCAAACAGCTGCCGATCCGGTCCAGGCGTCCGCTCAGCCCAGGATATCTGCCGGATTGTGCAGTCGAGACGCCGCGCATACATGAAGTCGACGCCATCGATCGACGCAATAGTCCGGCAAGGAATACGTTCTGGATCGACCTGGCAGCCGAGCCCGACCGCCATCAGAATCGCGATCTTCGCGCGCGCATCGTATCCATCGACGTCGGCCGTTGGATCCGCCTCGGCGTAGCCCAGAGACTGGGCTTCTTTCAGCGCATCGGCAAACGAAAGCGCCTCGGTGTCCATGCGCGTGAGGATGTAATTGCAGGTGCCGTTGAGGATGCCGGCGATACGAAGCAGCCGATCTCCCGCCAGCCCCTCGCGCACCGCGCGGACGATGGGAATACCGCCTGCGACAGACGCCTCGAACAGCAGCTCGCGCTTCATCTCCCGCGCGAGTGCCAGCAACTCGACGCCTTTCGTCGAAATGAGCTGCTTGTTGGCGGTGACGACCGACTTGCCGGCTTGCAGCGATCGCCGAATCAGCTCTGCCGCCGGCTGGAGACCGCCCATCAGCTCGACGACGATATGAGCATCCGAGTCGATCACCGCGTCGAAGCTGTCGGTCCACTTCACGTCCGGCGGAATCCAGTCGACCTTCTTCCGCTCGACGCCGCGGTTGCAGATGAGGATGAGCTGCAGCGACGGATGAATGTCGCTCAAGAGAACTCGGGCAACAGATCGGCCTACCGTGCCGAAGCCGACGAGCGCCACTTTGAGCGTTTGCACACCCGCCTCCGCGCTATCGCGCTTCGGCGCGGCAGGCCGGCTTCGGCGCGGCCGGACCTGCGACGCAACTTCGCTATCCGCGCTCATTGCTAATCCCTAATCCCTAATCCCTAATCACCAGTCCCTAGTTCTGCCCTGGCTTGATCGTGACCGGATCGAGAAACGGCATCATGCCTCGAAGCTGGGCGCCGACGGTTTCGATCTGGTGATCCTGTTCAGCCGCGCGCGTCTTGTTGAACTCCGGACGCCCGGTCTGGTTTTCCTTGATCCAGTTCTTGGCGAACGTGCCGTCCTTGATCTCGTCGAGCAGCTTCTGCATCGCCGTGCGCGTTTCATCCGTCACGATGCGCGGCCCGGCGACGTAGTCGCCATGTTCGGCGGTATCGCTCACTGAATAGCGCATGTAATTGATGCCGCCGCGATACATCAGATCGACGATCAGCTTCAGCTCGTGCAGGCATTCGAAGTACGCCACCTCGGGTTGATACCCGGCCTTGACGAGCGTTTCGAAGCCGGCTTTGACGAGCGCGCTCGTCCCGCCGCACAGAATCGCCTGCTCGCCGAACAGGTCTGTTTCGGTCTCTTCGGTAAACGTCGTCTCGATCACTCCGGCTCTGGTCACGCCGATGCCTTTCGCGTACAACAGCGCCAGCGCTTTGGCGTTGCCTGTCGCGTCCTGCTCGACCGCGATCAGCGCGGGGGTGCCGCCGCCTTCGACGAAGAGCTCCCGCACGCGATGACCTGGCGCCTTCGGCGCGATCATCGTGACGTCGATGTCCTTCGACGGTTTCACCGTCCCGAAGCGGATGTTGAACCCGTGGGCGAACATGAGCATCTTGCCTTTGGTCATGTGCGGCTCCATCTCCGCATAGACCGCCGGGGCCGTCGTGTCCGGCACCAGGATCATGACGACGTCGGCCCACTTGGCCGCTTCAGCGGGCGTCGTCACCGACAACCCGTGGGCTTCCGCCTTCGCTTTGGACCGGCTGTTCGCTGCGAGGCCGACTTTCACCTGCACGCCGCTGTCCTTCAGGTTGAGCGCGTGCGCATGCCCCTGCGATCCGTAGCCGATGATGGCCACCTTCTTCCCGCGAATGAGGCCGAGGTCTGCGTCCTTGTCGTAGTACATCTTCGCTGCCATTCAGTCCCCTTGTCTGAAAATAGAAAGTGCGAAGTAGAAAGTGCAAAGTAGAAAGTAAAAAGTAAAAAGTGAGGAGTCAAAAAGTGCGAAGAGAACGCCCCTTCTCCTTTTTACTTTTCACTTTTCACTTTCCACTTTTTACTTTCCACTTTTTACTTACACCGAATGAAACACGTTGTGGTCGTCCTCGGCGATGCCCTGCTCCGCGGTTGCGGCCGCCGAGGTGCGCAGGCCCCGCGACATGGCGACGCGGCCGGTGCGCACCATTTCCAGCACGCCGTACGGCCGCAGCACTTCGAGCAGGCCGTCAATCTTATCTTCGGTGCCGGTGATCTCGATGATGAGCGAGTCGGGAGCCACGTCGACGACGCGCGCGCGGAACACATCCACGAGCTGCATGATGTGCGTGCGCGATTCGGCGGAGGCGGCCACTTTGATCATCGCGAGATCGCGGAACACGGCGGGCGCTGCGGTGATGTTCTCGACCCGCAGGACGTTGACGAGCTTGTACAGGTGCGCTTCGATGCGCCGCGCGCCGAGATCATCGGTGTCGACGACGATGGTCATGCGCGACACGCCGGGGCGATCGGTGTGACCGACGGTGAGCGACTCGATGTTGAACGCGCGCCGGCGGAACAGCGACGACACGCGCGTGAGCACGCCCGGCTTGTCCTCTACGTGAATGGCAAAAGTATTAGTCATTCGTGTCCTTATTTACCCTGTCGTGGGGCCCCACCCCCACGACCTGTGCCTCGCGACCTCTGGTCGCTCGGCGTATTCGCAGCAGTAATCTGCTCAGTGCGTCGGCTATGAGCTACCTGCTAGAGTACGTCTGCACCGGTTTCAATAATCGGCGACGGGCTCGGCCGGCGGATCATCGCGTCCAAATCTGCGCCCGCAGGCACCATCGGATAAACGGTATCTTCCTGCTCGACCACGAAGTCGATGACCACGGTCTGACGATTCTTTCGCGCCGCTTCGACGGCCGGAATCACCTCCGACCGCTTGGTCACGGTTGCCGCCGGCAGGCCGAATGCCTCAGCCAGCTTCTGGAAGTTGGGGTTCACCAGCGGCGTGGCGGCATATCGCCGCTCGTAGAAGAACTCCTGCCACTGGCGCACCATGCCCAGGTATCCGTTGTTGATGATCGCCACGTTGATGTCGATCTGCTCCTGCACGATCGTCGCAAGCTCGCACATCGTCATCTGGAAGCCGCCGTCGCCGACCACCACCCACACTTCCTTGTCGGGGCATGCCAGCTTGGCGCCGATCGCCGCCGGCAGCGCAAAACCCATCGTCCCGAGGCCGCCCGACGTGATCAGCGTGCGCGGCTTGTCGTGATGGTAGTACTGCGCCTCCCACATCTGGTGCTGACCGACGTCGGTGACGATGATGGCGTCGCCGTTGGTGGTACGCCAGAGATCGTTGATGACGTGGGCCGCGTACAGGTGGCCGCTGTCGGGCAGGTTCTGGATATCGCGAACCGCTGAGTCGCCCTTGAGCTCCTTGATGTGCGACAGCCACGCCGCACGGTTGCCCTTCTCCACTCCGGGCATCAGAATTTCGAGCGCTTCCTTCAGATCGCCGACGATACCGACATCAACGCGCACGTTCTTGTTGATTTCCGCCGCGTCGATGTCGATGTGGATCTTCCTGGCGTTGGGCGCGTAGGTCTTCAGGTTGCCCGTGACGCGGTCATCGAACCGCATGCCGAACGCCAGAAGCAGGTCGGCCTGCTGAATGGCCGAGTTCACCCAGGCCTCGCCGTGCATGCCCATCATGCCGAGGCTCAGCGGATGGGACGCGGGGAACCCTCCGATGCCGAGCAGCGTCTGCGACGCCGGAATGTTCGCTTTTTCCGCAAATGCCCGAACGATGTCCATCGCGCCCGACAGGATGATGCCGTGGCCGGCGAGAATCAGGGGCCGCTCGGCCTTGTTGATCAGCTCGAGCGCGCGCTGAAACTCCTCGGGACGCGCGCTCCAGTCGGGCCGGTACTCCGGCTTCTTCGGGACCGCAGATTCCCAGTCGAACTCACACGACGACTGCTGGGCGTCTTTGGTGATGTCGATGTGCACCGGGCCGGGGCGGCCCGACGCCGCGATCTCGAATGCCTCGCGGAACGTCGGCGCGATGTCGTCGGCGCGCGTCACCAGGTAGTTGTGCTTGGTAATCGGGAGCGTGACGCCGGTGACGTCCGATTCCTGAAACGCGTCCGAGCCAACCAGCTTGCTGCCCACCTGCCCCGTGATGCAGACGATGGGCGAACTGTCCATCATCGCCGTGGCGATGCCGGTCACCATATTGGTGGCGCCGGGGCCCGACGTCGCGATCGCGACGCCGACCTTGCCGCTCGCGCGCGCATAGCCGTCGGCCATGTGCGTCGCACCCTGCTCGTGACGAACGAGCACGTGACGGATCGGGTAATCGAGCATCGCGTCATAGGTCGGAAGAATGGCGCCGCCGGGATAGCCGAAGATATCGGTCACCCCCTGGCGAACGAGACATTCCCAAACGATCTGCGCTCCTGTGCGTTTCATGTGTCCTCTTTTTAATCCGCGCGGGGCCCCACCCCCGCGCGCTACCGTCGCTTACGCTCCGGATCTTGAAGTGATCACCTTTCTGCTTGGTGATCGTTCCGTGTAGGGGCCCACCCCCACTCGCTACCAGCTACTAGCCACCGCTGAGGCCACCAGCTACCAGCCTCAGGACTACCAGCTACCGGCTACTGGCTACCGGCTAATTAGTGACCGCTCCCAATGACGCCGACGAAACCAGCTTCGCGTATTTCGCCATCACGCCCGTCAGGAACTGTGGCGCGGGTGCCTTCCATCCGGCCATTCGTTTCGAAATTTCCTCGTCGCTCAATTCGAGCCGCAATTCCCGGTTGGGAATGTCGAACACGATGGTGTCGCCATCGCGCACGGCGGCAATCGGACCGCCCGCAGCGGCTTCGGGTGCGATGTGCCCCGCCATCAGGCCGTGCGTCGCGCCTGAAAACCTTCCGTCGGTCAGGAGCGCCACCGTTTCGCCGAGCCCCTGGCCCTGCAGGGCCCCGGTCACGGCGAGCATCTCGCGCATGCCCGGACCGCCTTTGGGTCCTTCATACCGAATGACGACGACGTCGCCCGGTTTGATCTGACTTTTGTCGACCGCCTCGAACGCGGACTCTTCGTTGTCGAATACGCGCGCGGTACCGCGGAAAGTCAGCACTTTCTTGCCGGCGATCTTCACGACCGCGCCTTCGGGCGCAAGATTGCCGTGCAGGATCGCCAGGCCGCCATTCGGGCTCATCGGATTCGAGAGCGGCCGCACGACTTCCTGATCTTTCGGCTCGCTGACGCGGTCTGCTTCTTCCCCGATCGACCGCCCGGTCACCGTCGGCGCCGATGTCTTGAGAATACCGGCATCCTTCAGCCGTTTCGCAATCAGGCGGGCGCCACCTGCTTTGTACATGTCGGTCGCGACGAAGCGCCCGCTCGGCTTGAGGTCGGCCAGGAGAGGAACTTTGGCGCTGATGCGATCGAAATCGTCGATGTTCAACTCGACCTCGGCCTCACGCGCGATGGCCAGCAGGTGCAGGACGGCATTGGTGGAACCGCCGGTCGCGGCGACCGAGGCGATCGCGTTTTCGATCGAATCGCGTGTGATGAGCTGCCGCGGCCGAACGTTGCGCTTCAGCAGGTCCATCACCAGCGCGCCGGCTTCGCGGCCGATGCGCTGCTTTTCCGGGTCGAGCGCCGGAACGTCGTTGAATCCCATGGCCGAAATGCCGAGGAACTCGCCGACCGTCGACATGGTGTTCGCGGTGAACTGCCCGCCGCAGGCTCCGGCGCCGGGACAGGCCTGGTTTTCGACGGTCAGAAGATCTGCGTCGGACATCCGCCCAGCGGCGTGCGCGCCGACGGCCTCGAACACATCCTGAATCGTGATCTTCCTGCCGTGATATTCGCCGGGCGCGATCGATCCGCCGTAGAGCATCACGCCGGGAATATCGAGGCGCGCGAGCGCCATGATCGTGCCGGGAATCGTCTTGTCGCAGCCTGACAGCGCGATGAGACCGTCGAACAGGTTTCCGCGCGCGACGAGCTCGATGGAATCGGCGATCAGATCGCGGCTGATCAGGGACGTTTTCATCCCCTGGCTGCCCATCGTGATGCCGTCGGAGATGGAGACGGTGTTGAATTCCATCGGCGTGCCGCCGGCCTGGCGGATGCCTTCCTTGACGTATTCAGCGAGCGTGCGCAGGTGATAGTTGCAGGGCCCGATTTCGATCCAGGTGTTGGCGACGCCGATGATCGGCTTCCGCAGATCGGCGTCCGAAAAGCCCACGGCTTTCAGCATGGCGCGGGCGGGCGCGCGGCTCGGGCCGTCGGTAATCGCTCCACTGCGCGGTTTGAGCGGGTTATCCACCTAGTTCTTCTCCTTCCACGACGTGTAAGAGCCCAGCGTGCGCATGGACTTGGCAAATTCGGCAAGATGGACGAGCGCGCGCGTGCACTGCAGGTCCTGCCGCGGCACCGCGATGTCGGCGTAGAACAGGTACTCGAAAGCCCTGCCGCGCACGGGCCGCGACTCGAGCTTCGTCAGGTCGATGTCCCGCAGCGCGAACACGCTCAACGCCTTGAACAGCGCGCCCGGCGAATTCGGCAGCGTAAAGACGATCATCGTCTTGTCGGCTTTTTCGGGGTCGGAGGCCGCCTTGCTGATCAGGATGAAGCGGGTGATGTTCTCCTTGAAGTCCTGAATCCCCTCGGCAAGCGATTCCAGATTGAAGACTTCTCCCGCGCGGGAGGAGGCGATCGCGGCGGTGTCCTTCAGCTCCTTGTCGCGAATCATCTTCGCGCTGCCCGCCGTGTCGTAGGTCGCCACGATCTCGACCCCTTTGAGGCTCGAGAGAAATCCCTCGCACTGCGCGAGACCCTGCGGATGCGAATACACCTTCCGGATGTCCGCGAGCTTCGTGCCTGGAAACGCGAGCAGATTGTGCGACACCTGCAGCAGCACTTCGGCGACGACCGGAAGCTCGTGCTCGAGCAGCAGGTCGTAGTTGCGGTGAATGCTGCCGCCAATCGAATTTTCGATCGGCAGAATCCCGTGGGTGGTCTTGCCGCTGGCGACGGCGTCGAACACCTGATCGAAGCTCTCGCAGGGCACAGTCGTCGCGTTCTCACTGAACCGCAGTGCCGCGGCTTCGCTGTATGCGCCCGGTTCGCCTTGATAGGCAATTTTCATGTGTGTCCGCCAGCTAATAAAAAAGGCCATCACCCGCTGAGCTGCGGATGATGGCCTTTGGCTAATGCGTTTCTACACTCAGGCTAAAACATCCGCAGCTAGTCGACCGGCATCGTGGTGATGCCGGTCACCGTAACGACGACGGTGACAAGAAAGCTGAGGACGGGCCGGAGCATCATGTTCGGGAGTTATTCTGCGGCGTGGGGCGTCATAATGTCAAATGAATTCTCATTAACGATTCATTAGATCAATTAATGATCCGAGGCGTGTTTGCCCGCATTTCCCGGTGGAGTGCCAGCGGGTGCCTGCCGGAAGGGAAGTACCCCGATGAGCAGCAGAGCGGGCGGAGGGAGCCCGGGCAGCTCAGATAACCGCCCCAGCGTAGTCTCCACCACACGTTCGTCAGGGCGCGACGCGCTCGCAATGACGATGCACGTGGTGTCAGGCCGAAGACCGGCATCCATCAATTGACGCGCGAGATCCGCCTCGTGGCCGCCCGGCATGTAAATCGCCGCCGTGCCTCCTAGCTCGGCTATCGCCTTCCAGTTCGGCGGCGGATTGCCCTTGCACCGTTGCGCCGTCAGAAAGACGAGAGCAGAACCCGCGCGGCGGTCAGTCAGCGATACCCCCGCGGCTGCGGCTGCCCCGCTGGCGGCAGTCACGCCGGGGACGATCGTGAACGCCACACCAGCCGCGTGAAGCGCGCCGATCTCTTCGCTGGCCCGGCCGAAGATCGCGCCGTCCCCTCCCTTGAGCCGCACGACCGTCTTGCCCGCTGCCCCGTATCTCACCAGACGCCGGTTGATGTCGTCCTGCGTGATGGTCCGTTCACCGTGACGCTTTCCCACCGATTCCACACGCGCATGGGAGGGAATCAACTCGAGGATGTCGTCGGTGAGCAGATCGTCGTGCAGCACCACATCGGCCTGCCCCAGGATGCGCAGCGCCTTCAAGGTCAGCAGTTCGGGGTCGCCCGGACCCGCGCCGACCAGATACACCATCCCGCCACGCCCGCTGGGCAACGACGCTGGATGAGCCCCTTCGGCGGCAAGCTCGTGGAGCTTCCGCTTGCGCTCCTCGGCGTCCGGCTCGCTGGCGAAGAGCTCGCGCCGCGCGTCTCCGAGTTGCTGAATCCATCGCTCGTATTCGGGGCCGAACTGACGTTCGAGCTCGATGCGAATCCGCTGCGCCAGTGCCGGGCTGTGACCCGCTGTGGAGATCGCGATCTGGAAATCGCCGCGGTTCACCACGGCCGGGTAGTAGAAGTCGCAGTTATCCGGATCGTCCACCGAATTCACGAGGACGCCGCGGCGCTGTGCGTGCGCATACACCGACGCGGCGATATCTTTCGGCACGGCGGCGACGACGAGCGCGACGCCGTCGAGATCGTCCGGGCGAAACACGCGCTTGTGCCACGAGACGGCGCCCTGCTCTGCAAGCGCCGCGATTGCCGAGGTTGCCGTCGGCGCCACCAGCGTCACACGCGCGCCCGCCGTCATCAGCCCGCTCAGTTTGGACTCGGCAACAGGGCCGGCACCAACGAGGAGGACCTGACGTCCCTCGAGCTTCACGAAGATCGGAAATAAGGGCATGACGACTGTCGACTAGAGACTGTCGACTTTCGCCTCTGGACTTTGCACGTGCAGTCCACACTCTTTCGTGTCCGGATGCTCCCACCACCATCGGCCGGCGCGTTCGGGTTCGCCGGGCTGAACGGCGCGGGTGCACGGGCCGCAGCCGATACTCGGATAGCCGCGATCGTGAAGGGCGTTATACGGAACGTTGTGGTCGCGGATGTAGTTCCACACGTCGGCGTGGCTCCATTCCGCAAGCGGGTTGAACTTGACGAGCCCGTTGGCGATATCCCATTCCACTTTGGGAACGTCTACGCGGGTAACGGACTGTTCGCGGCGCAGGCCGGTGATCCAGGCGTCGAGACCGGACAAGGCGCGGCGAAGCGGCTCCATTTTTCTGACGCCGCAGCATAACTTCCGGTTGTCCACCGAGTGATAGAACAGGTTCACTCCGTGTTCGGCGACCATGCTCTGCACCGCGTCGGCCTGCGGAAAATACACGTCGATGGCGATGCCGTATCGACTGCGCGTGGCGTCGATGACGTTGTAGGTTTCCTGCGGCAACCGCCCCGTGTCGAGGGTGAACATGCGCGTTTTCGGATCGATCTTCGCGATCATGTCGACGAGCACCATGTCTTCGGCGCCGAAGCTCGACGAGAGCGCCACCGACGGAGCGAACCGTTCAATGGCGAGGCGAAGCACATCTTCAGCGGGCATCGGGCCCGCGCGCAGGGCAAGGGTCGTCACGTCGTCTTGGGTCACAGTATTGCTGATCATACCCAATCCCCGCCTCCTCCCTGGAGGCTGAGGGATTTCACCCTTTTAGACGCGAACCACGGCCTCAGGACTCAACGTCGGCTTTCCGGAATCGCAGTCATTACCTCCGTGTGAACACCACTCTACTGTCTGCAGCCGAGCATCTTCTGGTTCTGTTGCCTTCCCGGAAACTGAATCCGCCGACGAGATCGCCCGACATGGTTTGCGCCGCGGTGACAACCATTTTGCCCCAGATTCCGAGAATCTGACCGTCCGGCAGCGTCTCCTGAACTTGGCTGGTGCCGTAGTAGTAGTAATAGTAGTCGCCGCTACCCCAATTGAACGTGACGGTGCTGCCGAACACCGTTCCATTCGAAACTGTTCTTCCTCCCACTATCATCAACGACGAAATTAGCGTCGCCAAGCTGGATATTCAGCCTGGCAGTGGCCTGTCCGACTGTGGCGGTGTAGGTTCGTGTCCTCTGATCGTTCGGCACCAACGAACACGAAGGGGAAACGGTGAGCGTGACGCCATACACTCCTGCCACACTAGCGGGCGCGGCGATCGGCCTAATCTGCACATCCAGATCCTGATCTCGCGTCACGGTCAGCGTCGTGGTTTCATCGCGATAACCCGGCTTGCTCACTCGAAGCGTCAACATTCCGGTCACGCCAATGAGTTCATAGAACCCAAAGCTGTCCGCCGTCACTTGCTGCTGCGACGGGCCACTCAGCACTGCGACTGTCGCCGTTCCAACGCTGACCGGTCCCGGCTCGGTAATCGTCCCCTGTAAAATGAATGTGCCCTCCGGTTTGATCACCATGGACAGAGAGGCACTGCGGGACATGTAGGTTGCCCGAATCAGCGTCCGTCCGAGCGCCTGTCCCGTGATCACGCCGCCATCCACCGTCGCGATCTCCGGCTGCGTGGATGTCCATCTTGCATCGGCCGTCACATCGCGTTCGGATCCGTCCGAGAAGAGAGCGACGGCCTTCACCGCAGCCGTTTGACGTGGGCCTACTGTGGGCGCCGGTCCTTGAATGTTCAGTCTCGATAGGCTTGGCCCTGGGAAGAGGATGGTCGTGTTGGGCGTCGGAGTCGTTGGAACCGGCGGTTTTCTATCCTCCTCGCACGCCACGACAGTAAGGACAGCGATTAAAACGAGGTGGGCGCTGTTCATGGGAGTCCCTCCTGCCGTGGCGACTGCTCGGTGAATTGCTGATACAGCTCGATACGGTCTTTCGGGTCGGCAAGACGCGCTGCCGGATCAACCGGTGAACCTGAAGAGGATGCATTGGCGTATCCGAGCGCCGCGAGCCGGGCGCGTGTGTCGGAGTCTATGGCGGGCACGTCTGCTGCTCGCTGCACGCCGGCGAGTTGCTCGATCTCCTGCAGTCGTCGCGTGAGTTTCGCCGCCAGTACCGCTCGCTCGCCATAGAGATTCGACATTTCCCGCGGGTCGGATGCGAGGTCGTACAATTCCGGCCGCGGAGCCAGAATCAGCTTGAACCGGCCCTGGCGGAGCGCCGCGAGCGGACTCCATCCGAAGCGATCGAAACCGTATCGCGACTCGGAATACGCCTCCAGTCCTAGCTCTCTCACGGCCCCGCTCATCAGCGGCACCAGCGTCTGACCATCTGTGGCCGGAGCTGAGGTCTGTCCCAGCAAATCGAGCACCGTCGGCATGACGTCAACGATACGGACCGTGTCGCCCACGCGGCGGCCCTGCATGTTCGCAAACGGCGCACGAATGATCAGGGGGACGCGCATGACCGATTCATAGACAAACAGGCCGTGTGTGGCTTCGCCGTGTTCGCCGAGGCTCTCACCGTGATCTCCCACAACCACGACGACTGTGTTGTCGAGCTGGCCGCGCTCGTCGAGAAAGTTGATCACTCGTGAGAGCTGGAAGTCGATGAAACCGATTGCGCCAAGGTAGGCATCCTGGCCGTTCGGCGAGGCAAATTCCGAAGGCGGTCGAGCAGGCGCGTGCGCATCGTAGAAATGCAACCAGGCAAAAAACGGGCGGCTGTCGACTTCGTGCAGCCAACCAAGCGCAGCGTCGACGATGCGGCCGGCGGGGCTGCGAAGCGACTCGCGATCGATCCGACCTGGTTGAAAATCTGGGTCGCGATAGACATCGAACCCTTGATTGAGTCCCCACATGTCATCGAGCACGAAGCTGCTGACGAAGGCACCCGTTCGAAATCCGCTGGCGTTCAAATGTTCAGCAAGCGTGACGAACTTTGAAGCCAACGCGACCTGTCCGTTCCCGCGAACCTGATGGCCGGGCGGAAACAGCGCCGTGAAGAGACTGCAGTGTGCCGGGAGAGTCAGCGGCGCGACCGTTGAGGTGTGCTCGAACGCAACTCCGGTGCTCGCAAGTTGATCCAACGTAGGCGTGACCGCGCGACCGCCGTACGTACCAATCGCATCGGCACGCGTCGTGTCGAGCGTGATGACAAGCAGGTTCAGATCGCGTCGACCGACGCCCGGCGCGAGCGAATCGAGCCTTGCCGGTATGAGATCAGGCGGAAAGCCCTTTGATGCGAAGAGGAGGCACACAACCACCGCGACAACCGCGAGAATCGCGATTCGCACAGAGCCCATGCCCCGGATTGGATCCAGCATGTCGCCCTCACCTTCGCACCCACGTTCAACGCACGTAGCCGAGACTCCTGAGGCGTTGCAGCTGTTCCTGCGTCAGGCCCTTGGTCGTCTCTGCATCGGGCTTGAGCCGGGCGGCGACGCGCCATCTGCCGCCAGCCGGCAACGAGCTTCGCCAGGCGCTGAACGACCTCGGGCTGTCGGGCCGCGATATCGTTGAGGTTCAGCGGATCCTTGGCAACGTCGAATAACTCGAACTCAGGCCCCCCGTTCGGACGTGTTGTATGGTGGATCAGCTTCCAGCCGCCATCGATAATGGCAAATGCTTCGGTGTCGTGCGGCGCAGGCGCCGCACCTTTGGCAGGGTTCGTGACCGCCTTTTCTGAGATAGCTGGACGCGGCCGCCACGACGCGCCTCGCCGAACCCTCGCTCGGCCGAACCAAAGGCACCAGGCTCTGCCCCTGAATTTCCGGCGGCGCGGCCAGACCACTGATCGCGAGCAGCGTCGGCATCACGTCAATCGTCTGAACCACTTCGTCTACGACGCGGCCGGCGGGAAGTACGCCGGGCCAACGCATCATCAGCGGGATCTGGGTGAGCTCGCCGTAGACGCTCTGTCCATGGAAGGTCCGGCCGTGGTCAAGGAACTCCTCACCGTGATCCGCCGTGAACACGACCAGCGTGCGATCGTCGAGGCCCAGCCCTTTGAGCCGCTCGAAGAGGCGCCCCAACTCGGTGTCGAGGCCGCGTATCGACCCGTCGTACCAGTCGACGTCGTGGTTGACGTACGCATCCGCGTCGAGCCCGGCCTTGACAAGCTCGGCTCGCGTCGGCATCCCAAACAGCTTCAGCAACGGATCGCTAATGACTTTCCGGACCGTCTCCAGGTTCTGATGATGCGCTTGACGCTTGGCAGGGTCGGCCCACATGGTGTCGTACGGCCGGCCCGGCTCGAACGGATCGTGGGGGTCGTAGACGTGGAGGAACGCGAAAAACGGGACATCGCGGTGCGCTCTCGAGCCAGCTCGCGAGCCGATCCACGTACTCGCGTGCCGTCTTGCTGGAGCCCTGATTCGGGAGCGAGCCATCTTCGTGCTGCTCCTCGTAGCCCTGATGCAGGTTTGTGAATTGGCCGGTGAAGAGATTCGACGCGAACCCGATCGTGGCGTATCCAGCCGCGCGGTACACCTCGGCCAGAGTCGTCGCGGCGGCGGGGAGACGATCGTTGAAGTCGATGACGCCGTGGGTCGAAGGATAGAGCGAGGTCAGCATGGACGGCGTCGCCACCTTGGTCCATGTGGCCTGTGTGGTGGAGTTGTTGAAGAGGACCCCGTCACTCGCAAACTGTCGCATCGACGGCGCGGTCGCCCGTTTGTAACCGTACGCGTCGAGGTGATCCTTACGCAACGTGTCAGCCCAGACGACGATGACACCTTGCGGCACCCGTCCGAGTGCCGGGACGGCACCACCAGCGGCCGGCTCGGGCAATGCCCCGCGACGTCGAACGATCGGCGCGCCCCAGAGACCGATGGCCCCGGACTCGCGCCCACGTACGCCGAGCGTCAGCGTGACGTTTTGTCCGCTGAGTCGCGCCAAATCGACTACCCGGGACTCCCAGCGGTACGGCGTCGTCACCGTCTGCTCGAGCAGGACCTGACCATCGTTCCCAGGGCCAGCGTCACCGCTGCCACGCGCACTGACCGTGAACGTGACCGGACCCTCGTCGACCGTGCCCAGGGCGAGATCGAGCCACGCCGCCGGCGGCACTTTGAACGCAAACTGCAACCGTTCGGGCGCGCGTGACGCGATCGACTCTCGATACACCTCGCGCATCCCCTGCCAGCCAACACCAGACTGAATGCTCGCCAGGTGCTCCCGCCGGAAGATCAAGCGCACGGACTCGATCGCAAAAGTCGCACCCGCGACATCGCTAGGTCGAATGAATACGTGCCGAATCTGAGAGGCTGGGAGCGGGCGCGCCTTCGTCAGCACGTAGGTCTGGACCTGGTCGCCCGGTGTGATCGGAGTGGTGATCTCATTGCCGAGCCCCATCATCTGCCCGTTGATCGCCGCGAACTCTGGTCGAACGGATGGTGAGGTTTCAATCGACAGATTCGCGCCGGCGGACACGCGGATCCGTGACTTCGATCGAGTGCAGTTGGTCAGCCACCTCGAACGTCCGAGGTCCTCTCGATGCGAATGAGCGCGGTGGGGCTCGTCGTCCGGCCAGTCAACATCCCGTTGGTGATGGCCAGGCCGGTGACACCGGGGCCGGCTTCCCACCCGCGGGTCGCGGAGAAGGCAGCAGGGGCCGGCACAGGTGCCGTGCCGTCGAAGCGCCATTCGGTTCGCGCCGGCGGCGCTGTCGGCTTCACAGCGTCGATCAACGCTTCTTCTCATTGAAGAGATCGGTCAGACGAATCGCCAGCGGTGTCGATGGTGATTCGCCTGTCCGGCCGCACGACAGCGCGAGGACACACACAAACACGAGGCGTAAACGATGTGTGATCATGACGCTCCTTCAGCGAACGTAACCGAGGCTCCTCAACCGCTGTAACTCTTCGGCACTCATTGTTTTTGTCGTCTCGGCGTCAGGCTTGAGCCGGGCGGCGGTGGCCATCTGGCGCCATCCGGCGATCAGCTTCGACAACCGCGCGACGACGTCCGGGTGGTCGGCCGCCACGTTCTGCTTGTTCAGCGGATCTTTGAAGTAGTCGAACAGCTCGAATTCGGGCAGCACCGGTCGGTCGCGACGGTGTTGTGGATCAGCTTCCAGTTCGCGTCGACGATCGCGACCGACTCGCGACTCAGCTCCTCGCGCTGAGCCGGAGTGTCAGGGACTTGTTCCGAAATGGCCGGGCGCGGACTCCATCCCGGCCAGGACCTCCGGACCTCAGATTCGCTTGCAGAGCTGGTGGTCAGAAAAGGCCGTAACGACTGTCCCTGCAGGCCAGCGGGTGGCGCAATTCCACTCAGTTCCAACATGGTCGGCATGATGTCGATGCCCTGGACGAGGTCCTGGATCACCCGAGCCGCCGGCAGACGCCCGGGCCACCGCATGATGAGGGGGACATTCGTCAGCTCACCGTAGAGCGTATGGCCATGGAAGAAGCGGCCGTGATCGAGCAACTCGGTGCCGTGGTCGCTTGTCAGCACCACCAGCGTTCTCTCGTCGAGGCCCAGACGGCGCAGTTGCTCGAAGAGCCGAGCCATTTCCACGTCCATGCCGCGAATGGAGCCGTCGTACCAATCCGCCTCCTGCTCTGACGTAGATGTCCGGATCGAATCCGGCTTTGATCACCTCGTTGCGCGTGGGCAGGCCGCGGCCTCGCATGACCGGATCCTCAATCAACTTCGTCACCGCGGCTTTTTCCTTGCGGTGCTGTTCCGTTCGCGCGGGGTCTCCAAATTTTGTGTTGTAGGGTCCATATGGCTCGAACGGTGAATGCGGATCGAAGACCTGGAGATACACGAAGAACGGTACCTCGCGGTGCCGGTCCAACCAGGGCACCAGCCGGTCAACGTATTCGCGCGCGCTCTTGCTCGAGAGCGGCGTCCCCGCCGTGGTGAGAGAGCCGTTTTCGTGAAGCTCCTCGTAGCCCTGATGCAGGTTGGTGTTCTGACCGGTGAATGCCACCGACGACATCGACAGCGTCGCGTACCCGGCGGCTTTGTACGCTTCGGCCATCGTCGTCACCGACGCAGGCAAGCGATCCGTCTGCATGTCGGACACCATGCGTCGACGGATACAGGCTCGTCATCATCGAGCTTGTCGACACCTTCGTCCAGCTGGCCTGTGAGATCGAGTTGTTGAATTGCACGCCCTCCTTGGCCAGGCGCGTCAGAAACGGCGCGGTCTCGCGCGCGTGTCCGTAGAAGTTCAGGTGGTCGCGGCGCAGTGTATCGGCTTGAATGAAGATCACCCCCTGCGGGCGGAGCGGACGTCAGCCACGTCGGGAACGCACCCAGCGTTCGCACCACCGGGGAACCCCAAAACCCGAGCGCACCCGCCGATTCCGACTTCAACTGAAGCGACAGGGTGACTCGCCTGCCGGCCAGACGCGACAGATCGACCGGATAGATGTCCCATCGATGAGGCCGCGTGACGGTAAAGTCGGCTTGCACCACATCGCGATCGTCCGCAGCTCCTTCAGGTTTGGCGACCACGCGTAAATGTCACGGCCCCGTCTTCGACCGTCCCCACCGCGAGATCGAGCCACGGACGATCGGGCAGCTGCACGTCGAACTGCATCGATTCCGGAGCATGGGCGACGAGCGACTCGCGGTAAATCTGCTGCAGACCCTGCCACCCTACGCCCGCCGGGATCGACGCCAGGTGTTCGGTGCGAGTGACAAGACGCACCGATTCAATGTCAAAGGTCCCTTCGGAGGCATCGGTCGGCCGGATGACGAGGTGCCGGATCCGGGAGGTCACGATGGGGGCTCTCGGGATCAGCTCGTACGTCTGGAACGCATCGCCCGCAATAATGGGCGACTCCATCTGCCACGGCAGTCGTTCGCGCCCCCGCAGAGAGATCTGCCAGGTTGACGGTCTCCGCGGGTGACGTCTGAATCGAAATGTTGGCGCCGTGGGACGCGCGCATCTTGACCTCGATGGCGTGAAGCGTGTCCGGAACATCGAGACCGGAGGTCCGCTCGAGGTGAATGAGGGCACCGTCTGTCGTCACGCGTCCGGTCAGCTGACCGTCCTTGACGATGAGACCGGCGACCCCGGGCCCCGGCTCCCAGCCGCCGCGTCGCGGCGAACTTGGCAGTTGGCGGCAAGGGCGTCCCGTCGAACCGCCAGATCGTCGGCCGTGCAGTTGTCGCCGGTTTGACCGACCCTTGAACGCGCTTGGCGTCGAACAAGTCGACGAGGCGAACGGCAAGCGGAGGTGCTTCTGTGGGAGTGGCGCCGGAACACGCGAGTGTCATGAGCACGACCGACGAGACAACCGCAAGCCGCAAGGTCGCTGTCATCGCAATCTCCTTGTCACACGATTAGATCACCACGCCGAACCTCGATTTCAACGCGAACGCGAACACGAGCGACAACGCGAAGAACGCGATCATCCAGTGAACGGGATATCCGAACAGGCTGATTTCACGTTCCGGATACGCCAACTCGATGGATTCGATCGGGACGTTCGCCTCAATCGGCGCCTCCGCTGGATAAAGCACCTCGTTGAGGAACCCCGCCTCGAGACGCTCGGGCGTCCGCCAGCCGACTTGTTCCGACACTCGTACCAGCTTCGTTGCTGACGTCCCGTCGAGCCGGACGGTCAAGTGATAATCGCCGGGCTTCTCGGTGCCAATCCGCCACGCAGCTTCCCGCTCGGATGGAATCCATACGAGCGGCGTCTGCACCCGCAAACCCGATGGCGCTTCGAGGGCAAGCGCCGGGGCGGCGCCGGACGGAGGGCTGGCGCCCTGTTTCAAGCGAACCTTGACGACAGCGGACTGTCCAGGGCCGAAGCCGTCGTAACCGTAGTAGAACTGCAACTGCGCGATGAGCAGCAGAAGCGGAACGAACATCCACAACATCGGCGCCAGCGACAGCCGCACGTATGTGAAGTTGTGACGCAGGATGTCCAGCTGCGCGGCGAACATCGCCCTGAGGTCATCGTTGAACAGCCGGATTTCGAAGATGCCTGCGTGGATGCGCCGCTTGACGTCCGCGATCGCCGGCTGATTCGACGTCGCGCGAAATACCAGCAGCATGCCGATCGCGGCGAGGAGCGATACAACGCTCAGACCGACAATCGGCGGAAGCGACCGGAATGGCGACAGCACGGCACCGACCAGTCCGCCGAGCCCGTTATTCACCCACGTCATCTGCCGATCACGAGATGTAGCCGAGACCCTTCAAGCGCTTTTTGATTTCCTCCTCCGAACCGGCTTCGTCGAGATGCTTGATCTCCTTCTCGAGCGCATGCGTGATGAACTCTTCGACAGAGGAATACCCGGCCATGTCCGCATAACGCTTGACCCTTCCGACGAGCGCTTTGTCGAGCTTGACGCTTCCCGATCCGAACATGTCGCCCTCCATTCATCAATCAGTCATTTGCCGTTCTTCGACTTCACAGGGAACTCCTCGATGCCGAACTCTGCCAGGACCGCCGCCGCGACCCTGCCGAGCGACGGTGCGGGCTTGCGCAGCGGCCGATTCGACAGCAGCACGCCGGGCACCGTCTCGTGATCCATGCAATGGTCGCCGCTCCAGGGATCCTTGTTGTCCACGATGACTTCCGGTGGAATGCTTCCGAGCGCGGACTCATCCGAGCCGCGCGTGCCCTTCGCGTAGCCGACGACGAGATCTGGCGCACGATCGAAGAACCCGGCGTCGGTGTAGACCTGCTCCCGGCGATAGACCTTCGTGATGGCTGGCTGGCCGGTCGCCGGATCGACAGTTTTCAGCAGCTTGCCGGCGATCTCGTCCATGACACGCTCTCGATCGCCAGGCGCGACGGAGCCCGACATCTCCCGCCCCTTCACGTTGATGTAGAGACCATTGAGTCCGATGCCGTAGGCGCGCGTACGTGCCCAGTCGACGTTGCCAAAGAAGCCCGGATCGTCTTCGCGCGACGGGTTCGCAAGTGCCAGGAACCCTTGCTGCTTCAGCCAGGTGTTGAGGTGGAACGAGCGCCGCCACGAGGTGAAGCCGTGGTCGGAAAGCACGATGAGCGTTCCGTCGGCGCCGATCGCGTCGAGCGTGTCGCCGACGATGCGGTCGAGACCGACGTAAAGCTCGTCGATGACGTCCGCATATTTCGGATCAACCGAAGGGTCGTGCGCCGGATGGCCAGGATCGCGGGCACGCCACATCATGTGGGCGATTTGGTCGACGTTGCCGAAATAGTAGAAGAGCAGCCCGTCCGAAAACCGATCGAGCACGTAGCGGTATTGGATGCGGTTTTCTTCGCCTGCCAGCCGGGCCTGCGCAAGGAACTCGTCGCGCGTCAGGACGCCTTGTCTCAATCCTTTCGTGTCTTCCGGCATGCCCTGCGTATAAAAGCGGCCGGTGGCCTCTGCAAGTTCAGCGGCGTACTCTGGCGGCTCCGAAACCGGCATCGCCGGTGACATCGGATCGAAATTGATCGGCGAGACGTACATCTCGACGTAGGGCTTCACCTGCTTGAGGTAGAACCGGGCCATCCCGCGGACGCTCTGCAACGGCACACGCAGATCGAAATCCACGGGCAGCCAGTCGCTCCATTCCCCCACGGCAAGCACGCGCTCCTCGTCACCCACGACAAGCTTTGCGACAGGCCGCTCGGCATCGATGAACAGCGTGAAATCGGCGCTGACTTTTTCGGGCACTCTGCGAAATGGATTGTCGGGCCCGTGCAGCGCGGCGCGCACGACGTTGCTTTCGACCGTGACGGGATACAGCGTTCCGCCGGATAACGCCCGTCCTCCGAACGCAAACGGCTCGGATGTGTAGAACGAAAACGTGCCGTAAGTCCCGAGAAGGTCCGGCGTTCCCATGCCGCTCAACTCGCGTGTGGCAGTGCCAGAAGGGGGAAAATTTGCCGGCATGCGGATGATCGTCGTTTCGATGCCGCGAGCCTCCAGCACTTCCCAGAACGGCTGTCCCTGTCGCAGGAGTTCGACGCTCCCGCCGGAGATCGGGAACTGCCACTCGCCCACCGTAATCGCGCGGCTGGAACCCTCCGCCCGCGATGTCGACAGGTACGGCACCATCGTTTTCGGATCGCGGTGGATGAAATCGAAAATGCCGTGGCCGCCTGGATCCAGGCCGGTGATGAACGTGGACCATGCCACGGGGCTCTGCGGTGGGATCGAGGTTTCCAATGGGGCGAAACCGCCGGACGCGGCAAGGCGTGCGAAGTTCGGGAGCCGGCCCTTGTCGATGAGCGATCGCGTAAGGTCGTAGTCCAAGCCGTCGAACCCGAGGACGATGACCCGCTTGCCTGCGGCAGTGGATCGCCCGCTGCACGAAGTAGCAGCGGCAAGAAGGGCCACGAATATGCCTATGTACGAGATGCGTCCTCTTCACGCTGTCGCAGCCTCGTGTCGACGCGAACCGGTGGCCATCAAGACCTTACCTTCCATGTACGCCGGAGGCTGGACGCCGAAGAGATGCAGCGCTGTCGGCGCGATATCGATGAGCGCGGGATCGGTCGAATCGATGGGACGATTGCAAAAGAGCACGCCGGGGACCTGACGCGGGTCGATGCAGTGGTCGCCGCTCCAGGCCTTCAGGTTGTCTTCGAACACCGGTCCCGATACGACGCCGGTGGCGCAGTCCCACGACGTCCGGTAGCCGGTGTTGTAGCCGATCAGGAGATCTGGCGCGTTCTCCAGATATGGACCGGAGTACAACGTGCGCGTCTCAAATGCCTCAGTGATGCCGATCGTTCCGGACTCCTGGTCCTGCAGACCTGAGAGTTTTGCGGCGAGCTCTTTGCGGAGCTGCGCAACGCTCTCTCCCGGCTCGACAATCCCCTGCGCTTCGCGTCCTTTCACATTGAGGAACATGCCGGTAAGGCCCAGGGCATACGCGCGCGTCTGAGACCAATCGACATCCCGCAGCCACTCCGCGCCGCCGTCCGCGCCCGGTTTGAGCGTCAGGTAGCCGTTCGCGTGCAGCCAGCTGTTGAGATTGACGCCGCGGCGGAACGAATTGAACCCGTGGTCGGAGAGCACCATCAGGACATCGTTTTCGTTCAGCCGCGCCAGCACCCTGCCCACTAACGCGTCATTGCGCTTGTAGAGCTCCTCGATGGCGTCTCGATGTTTCGCCGTCTCGCGCCCGCGCCCGGCCGGATGTGAAGGGTCGATATAACGCCAGAACATGTGCTGGATGCGATCGGTCGCGTCGAAGACACAGACAAGGGCTCCCCGGCGGAGCTTGTCGAGGCCGGCGAAGAACATCCGTTCGCGCTCCGCATCGATGTCGTAGGTCTGCTGCAGGAACGTGCCGTCGTCGATCACCCCTTCGTTCAGCGCCCACGTATCCTCCGCCAGACCGAGTGTGGAGTACTGGCCCACTTTTTTCGCCAGGTAGGTCGCGTAATACGGCGGATGAGAGATCGGCATCGCCGGACTCTCGGGATCGATGTTGATGGGTGTGACGTACAGCGAGACGTGTTCTCCCATCTCCGTGACGAGCATCCGGCAGATACCGCTCACCTTGATCAACGGCGCGGCCGGGAAGGCCAGCGTGATCCATTCGCTCAGCTTGCCGACTTCCAGCGTGTGTTGAGAGCCATTCACGTTGATCCGCGCGCGATTTTCGTCGGCGCAAATCGATACCGGGATCGTCAATGTCGGCTCGCCGGCGACGAGACTGTTGGGCGGACCTTCGAGGTCGGCTTCGAATCCGCGGCCATTCTTCCGGAGCTGCACGCGCGCGCCGCCTTCTTTAAAGCGGCCCTCTGCGGAACGTGTCGTGAAGAGCGTGAACGTGCCTTGCGTGCCCAGTAAATCCGGCACGCACATCGCGCTCAACTCGGCGCCGTAGAATTTGTCAGGGGGAAATGTAATCGGCACGCGGAGCACTGTGCTCCAGATATGGTGATCGCCCAGGATGCACCAGAACGGTTTCGACTTCCGCAACAGCCGGAGGTCGGGCCTCGACAACGGAATGCGGTATCGCCCGAGCTTCAGCACACGCGCCGGACGGCCGATGTGTGTGGACGAAAGGACCGGCAGGTAGCTGCGCAGATCGCGGTCCAGGAAGTCGAAAATATTGTGTTTCGCGGGCGATACGCCGGTGGAGAACGACGACCACGCTACAGGGGATACCGAGGGAAACGTTGTCCGCAGACGGTTGTAACTGCCCATCGCGGCAAGCTTCGAAAAGTTCGGGAGCTTGCCCTCGGCGATGAAGCGGTCGGTCAGTTTCGGGTCCTGGCCATCGAGCCCCACGACGATGAACCGCGAGATGAGAGGCTTTACCGGGCGCCCGCGCCTGATCGCGCGAATCGCCAGGCGGAATGGCCAAATCAGGAGCGAGACAAACGCCAGAATGATGGTGGTGAAAACGACGAGAAACGACGAGAGCAGGGCGAAGCCTGCCCCAGGACCGACATAGGCCTCAGCGGGTACAGCCGCCAGGACAATGCAGACTCCGACCAACGCCAGACGACGTAGGCCTTGCGGCTTCATATGGGTGCTGTAGGTGCGCGCCGTATGGTATACCAAGCAGCACCGGAACGGTCACCGGACATTGGAGGCGATTCATGGCATGGTGGCAGCGGACCTACCGTCGCGTCATCTACGGGCGGCCGGTGATCGTCGTTTCGGGGCTGCCCCGCTCCGGAACCTCGATGATGATGAAGATGCTGGAGGCAGGTGGAGTTCCGGTCTGGATGGATGGCATCCGAACTCCCGACGATCAGAACCCCAAGGGGTATTACGAGCTCGAGCGGGTCAAACAGCTGGACAAGGGAATGGACAGGAGCTGGGTTCGCGCGGGCCGCGGCCGGGTGGTCAAGGTCATCTCGTCACTCCTCGAGCACCTGCCGGCAGAGAACAACTATCAGGTCGTCTTCATGAACCGCGACATCCAGGAAGTTCTCAAATCACAAAGCAAGATGCTCTCTCAACGCGGCGAGGCGGGCGGCTCGGCAGGCGATGATGCGCTTCAGAAATTCTTCGAAGGGCACCTTCGCAAAGTGAAATATCTCCTGGCCCACGATCATCGATTTTCGGCGATCGACGTGACATACGCGGACGTTCTCGCGGATCCCGAAGCGATGGCGCGGCGTATCTGTACGTTTCTCGGCGCCAACCTCGACATCGCAGCCATGGCTGCGACCGTAGATAACCAGTTGTATCGGAACCGTCGGGCAGGGTGAGTCAGCGTCTCGCCTGTCCACTCCGCCCGTGGACAAAGCCGAGGACCATTTCGCCCGCCTTGTCTACGGTGAGCTTTGTCGTATCGATGACGACGTCCGGCTGGAGTGGCGGTTCGAACGGATCGTCGATGCCGGTGAAATTCTGAATCTCGCCACGGCGCGCTTTCGCGTAGAGCCCCTTCACATCGCGCTGCTCGCAAACGGTCAGGGGTGTCGCCACATGCACCTCGACGAAGTTCTTGCAAAGCGTGCGGACGAAGTCGCGGGATTCCCGGTAGGGCGACACAAACGACGCCACGACGAACACGCCGTTCTTCTCGAGCTTACTGGCCAGGTAGCCAACTCTCTTGATGTGCGCGTCGCGGTCGGCCCTCGAAAACCCGGTGTTCGGGAAAATGTCCCGAATCGTGTCGCCGTCCAACCGCTCCACCTTGAAGCCGCGAGCGCTCAACTCGCGAGCAGACCAATCCGCAATCGTGCTCTTGCCAGCGCCGGACAGCCCCGTAAACCAGAGGACCACCGGCTCGACGTGTTGCCGTCCACGCCGCACCCGGTCCCACGCCCGCTCGTGGAACCAGTACAGCGCGGCCTTCGCCACAAACTCCAGCACTCCTATCGCGAGCGACAGCGACAGGCTGCGCGTGAAGATGAATACCAGCACGGTGGTGACCACGGTGCCGAGCACTCTCCACGACAACGCCTGCGCGACAGGTCGCGTTGGTGTCTCCTGGTTCATCGGCGGACGTATTAGCCCTGAATGCCCACGACGAAATGGTCGTTCCGGAGAGACGGCGTGTTATAGCGCAGCGTGGAGAACCGCTCCCCCACTCTGCCCGACTGACGATACACGCAATCGCCCGCCGCCGTATCCCATTCCATCGTCGTCCCGAAACGGGGATAGATGTCCGCTTTCCCCTCGGCGACCCAGCAGAACTTGAGCGAGCTGCCGACCTGAATTCGACGGTCGATGGCAATGGTTTTCAAATACGCCTCGAGCTCCTCCGACGGGTGCGAGCGGCTTTCGGCTACGACGAGTGGCGACCCCGCTGAGAGCGGCTCGGAATACACGCGAACCGCACTGGTTCCTGGTTGCTCCTTCCACGCGCCCAGGCCGCGGCCAGCCGAGTAGAGAAGATCCAGCGCCGGTGCATAGACGACGCCGAGCACGGGAGCATCGCCGGCCACCAGGGCTATGTTCACGGTGAACTCGCCATTGCGATGGAGAAACTCCTTCGTGCCGTCGAGCGGATCGACAAGCCAGAACCGATCCCATCGCGAGCGTTCTTCATAGGGCGGAATGTCCCCTTCTTCCGAAATCACCGGGATGCTGCGGTCCCATTCCAGCAATCCGTCAACGATGACGCAATGAGCACTCCGATCGGCTTCTGTCAAAGGACTTCGATCGTCTTTGAAGGACACCACCCCGGGGCGTTCATAGTGCGCCAGAATCGCCGCGCCCGCCGCGCGCGCGATTTGACCAACCCGGTCGAGAGACTCGGCCGTGACGCCGATTTCAGCGGGGCGCGTCATTGTTGTTCGCCGGCATGCGCCCTCCAGGACTCAAATGGAGCTTCGGCAGGATGCGGTCGTAAGCGTGGAACATCTCTTCGAGCATGCGAGGAACCTTGTTGGCCCGCTGATAGACCCAGCCCGTGTAGCGGACGAGATGGGCGCCAGAAATACGCGCACAAAACAGTTGCCGGCTCCGAACTTCGCGGGCAACGGCCTGGTACGGAATGATGGTGATGCCCATCTCCGACCGCACCAGCGCCTTCAGAATCTCGACGTTTTCGGTTTCCATGACGATCCGCGGCTCGATGCGTTCCTTGGCAAAAAACGTATCGACGACCCGGCGCGAGTTGGACGCCGCCTCGAACAGCACGAAGGGCTGCTGCGACAGGTCTTGTGGCACGATGCGTTTCTTCCTGGCGAGCGGATGCGACGGATGCGCGACGATCAGCATCTCTTCTTCCATCGCCGGAACGGTCACCAGTTCCGATTCGTTCACCGGTAGCGTAATGAAGCCCAGGTCCGCGGTGCCGCCGCGTATTTCCTGCAAGAGGCGCTGCGACGTTCCCGTGATCAGCTTCACCTCGACGAGTGAGTTCTGACGGCGATACTCCTGGAGCAGCTGCGGAAACACGTACATGCACACCGTCATGCCGCCGGCCAGGCGAATCGTGCCGCTCAGCGTCTGCTGGCTCTCGCCGATGACGGTGACTGTTTCCTTGATGTCGCCGAAGACGCGGTTGCTGAGCTGCACGAGTGATTCGCCCGCGGGGGTGATGCGGACGCGCCGGCCGACGCGCAGGAAGATGCTTTCGTTCAGCTCATCCTCGAGGAGCAGGATTTGACGGCTGATCGCCGACTGCGAGACGTGGAGTTTCCTGCCGGCGCCCGTGAACGAGCCGGTTTCGGCGACGGCCTGGACGATTTCGAGCTGACGGAGATCCATCAGTGGATGCGATTATCGCATAAATGGCACCCAATCCATTCCCTGCGCGCATGCATCGTGAAAAACAGGCGAACAGGAGATCACGAGATCAGGAGCCTGCTTTCTTGAAAAAGATTCTCTAGTCTTCTGAGCTCTTGTTTGCGTTTGTTCAGCGGATCAGTTTGATCTTGCCGATGCCACCTTTGACATCGAGTCTCACTGTTACGGGTCCGTCGAGGCGAACGGGGTTGACCCAGAGGCCATCGCGCTCCACCAGGCCCTCGACCGAGATGTCGCCAATCCCGCCGGCCGCCTTCGCGGCTATGGCGACGTCTTTCGGCAGATATACCCTGGCCTCGCCTACTCCGCCGCGAATCCGCACGCTGTAGTCACGCTTAGGCGCGCCTCGCAGGTCCATCGTCGCCTTGCCCGCGCCGACACTGACGTCGACAGTGCGGAGGTTCATGTTGCCCATCTCGAAGGTCGCTTCTCCGGCACCCAGCTTTGCCGAGACGTCGAGCGGCAGGTCGTTGTTCAGCTTGAGATCCCAGTTATAGACGGTGTCCCCAAACCCGCCGCGCGCACCGTCCGGTTGCGAAATCTTCAACTGACCGGCGCGGTAATCCACGACAGGTTTCCATTCAGGGACGTTGTATGTAAACGTCCCTTCAGCGAGCTTTGACGTCCCGCTCGCGATCGTCAATTCGCCCGCGCCCATGTCGAGATCGACACGCACCGCTTCGGAATTGTCGAGATCGATGTTTAGGTTGTCGCGCCGCGTTTCGCCGGTCGCAATCGGACCAATATCGCAGCCGCCGAGAACCACTGCCACGCCGGCACCCGCCAGCATCCGAGTCATGACTCCGAGAACGACCATAACGGCCTCCTTCTTAGAGCAACCTTGCCGGTAGTAATACGGGGCAGCCCGATTTCAGGTTTCATCAACAAGAGGTCAGAAGGCAGGGAAGCTCGGACGTGGCAGCGCGACGCCACGGTGTCTCCGTGGTGATTCTTAGGGTTCTCTCGTTCTCTCGTTCTCCTGTTACAAAGAACTCTTGAACTCCTGAACTCCTGTTTGAATTTCTACTGCGCGAGCAGGTGTTTGGCGAGCGTCCGGTAATCATCCACGGCTCGCGCAAGATCCGGGATCTTCACGTGTTCGTTGTCGGTGTGCGCAACGTGGATTGAACCCGGACCGTAGAGCAGCGGCGTGCCCCAGTTCGAGAGGAACGGGATATCTGTCGTGTATGGGAACGTCGCCGTGTCGAAGCCCGGCACCGACGGCATGATCACCGGCGGAACGTCCAGAATCTCCTCCAGCGAGACGAGCGGCGTCAGGCTCGACATCGATGCGCGAAGCGCGTCGATGTCGGAGACCGGTACGGAACATCACTTCGGCTTCCGCTTCGAACGGGATCACGTTCGGCGCAACACCGCCGCTGATGATGCCGACCGTGTAATGCGTGCGTCCGAGCACCGGATGTTCGGGCATATCCATCGCGCGCAGTCTCACGAGCGCGTCGATCAACTTTTCGATCGCCGATTCTCCGAGCTCCGGGAACGATGAATGCGCCGCGCGCCCCTTGGCGCGGAGGCGGTATCGCAGCGCGCCGCGCGTGCCTATGCCGAGACGGTTGTCGGTCGGCTCTCCGTTGATCAGAAACTTCGAGCCGGAGGCGAGCGACTGGGCGGTCTTCGCACCGTCGCTGCCGCGCTCCTCGCCGACGACGAACAGCAGGCCGACATTCGTGATGCCTTCACGCCGAAGCGCTTCGGCCGCGGCCACCTGGCACGCGGCGATCCCTTTTGCGTCGCACGACCCGCGTCCGTAAAGACGATCCCCATCGATGTGGCTCGGAAAAAACGGCGGAACGCAATCGAGATGGGTGGAGAGCACGACGTCGGCCTTGCCGAACCCGGCGTAGATGTTTCGGCGCGAGCCCTCGACGACCTGCTCCACCACTTCGTAGCCAGCGGCGCTCAACAGCGTCGCCATCCACAAAATGCAGTCCCCTTCCCGCCCTGTCGTCGAGTCGATGTCGACGAGCCCGCGAGTCACGGCAACGACGTCGGTGAGATCTACCGAACCCATTGCTCGAGGCTGGTGCGCGCGTCGGTCTTCTCGTCGCGATATTTGACGATGACTGGTGTCGAAAGGCTGAGTCCCCACTGAGGGCCCATGCCCTGCGTGACTGCCCTGGAACCAGGCACGACGACCGCCCCCTCGGGAATGACGAGCGGCGCGTCACCGTCGGGCTTGATGATGCGTCCCTGCGGAAGGTCATAGACGGGCGTCGAGCCGGTGAGAATCGTGCCGGCGCCGATGACAGCGCGCCGCTTGATCACCGCGCCCTCGTAAATACCGGTGTTGCCTCCGACCAGCACGTCGTCTTCGATGACGACCGGGATGGCGCCAACGGGCTCGATGACCCCTCCGATCTGGGCACCCGCGCTGATGTGGACGCGTTTGCCGACCTGCGCGCACGAGCCGACCAGCGCGTGCGAATCGACGAGGCTCGACTCGTCGACATACGCGCCGATGTTGATGTACATCGGCGGGACGCAAATGACGCCCTTTCCGACGAACGCGCCATCACGAATCGACGAACCGCCGGGCACAACTCTTATGCCCATGCCGGCGCTCATCTTTTTGAGCGGCAGCGTGTCCTTGTCGGCGAAAAACCAACGGCCGCCGTCGACCGAGACATCGACGAGGTCGCCACTGCGGAATCCGACGAGAATCCCCTGCTTGACCCAGGTGTTGACGCGCCAGCCTGTTGACGTGGATGCATCGGGCTCGGCGGCACGCACGCGTCCAGCCGACAGCTCCTCGCGAAGGGCCGCGAACATCTCCCGGCTCTCGCCTTTGTCTGCCGCCGCGCCTTCCCGGTAGAGCCGCTCGATGTTCTGTGCCAGCTGACTCGACGCCGAATCGCTCACGCGCTCACCTTGTCGGGCGCTTTTTTCAGCAGGCCGAGCTCGCCGAGTACCGACATGATTTTCGCGCGCGACTCGGGCCGCGGCGGCACCATTGGCAGGCGGAAGGATTCCTCAATCAATCCCATGGCGGCCATTACCGTTTTGACCGGAATGGGATTCGATTCGCAGAAGTTCACGAGCATCAGGGGCAGCAGCGACTGGTGCATCTTCCTCGCCGCGGCAAAATCGCCGCGCTCGGCGGCCTCGACCATCTGGGCGATCTCGCGCGGTATCTCGTTCGACACCACGCAGATCACACCTCGACCGCCGACCGCCATCATCGGCACAGTAATGGCATCTTCGCCGGATAACACGATGAAGTCGGAAGGCACCGCGCGGATGTACTCACACGCCTGCTGCATGTTTCCCGACGCTTCTTTCACGGCGACGATGTTCGGAATCGCGGCGAGCCTGACGAGGGTGTTCACGTCGATGTTGCAGCCCGTGCGGCCCGGCACGTTGTAGAGCACGATCGGCAGCGACGTGCTTTCGGCGATGGCCTTGAAATGTTGGAAGAGGCCGTCTGGCGTGGGCTTGTTGTAGTACGGGGTAACTGAAAGCAGGCCATTCGCTCCGGCACGCTCCATCTGGCGCGCCGCGTGAATGACCTCCCTGGTGTCGTATCCCCCTGCGCCGGCCAGCACCGGCACCTTGCCGTGCGCCTCTTCCACGCAGATCTGCACGATTCGCGTTCGCTCTTCTTCCGAGAGCGTCGGGCTCTCGCCCGTGGTGCCGCACGGCACAAGAAAATGCACGCCTTGGTCGATCTGACGCCGCGCCAGGCGCCGCACGCCCTCTTCGTCGAGCAGCCCCGTCGTCGTGAACGGAGTTACGAGCGCGGTGCCGACTCCGGTGAATGCCTGTCGCATAGTGATCTCTTTCTCAAAGGTCTCGCTTACAGTCCCAGTACGTCCTTGATCGTAAACCAACCGGTCCTGCCTTGTACCCACCTGGCGGCGTGCAGTGCGCCCTGCGCGAACGCCGCGCGGTCGCGATTGGTGTGCGTGAGTGTAATCGTTTCGAAAGGTCCGTCGAAGCCGATTGTGTGTGTCCCCGGCACCGATCCCGCCCGGCTCGACGCCATGTCGATATTGTGGCGATAGCCGGCCTGCTGCATGCCCTTCTGCAGCGTGATGGCCGTTCCGGATGGTGCATCTTTCTTTGCAGAGTGATGAATCTCGTGGATCCACGCGCCGTATTCCGGATACGGCGCAAACATCTTCGCTGCCTGTTCGGCCAGTCCCTGGAACAACGCCACCCCAAGAGAGAAATTTGCCGCGGCCACGACGCCGATGGACGCGTCCGCGGCGATCTTCTTCAGCTTCTCTTCGTCCTGATTCCAACCAGTGGTGCCAATCACCACATTTATTTTTCTCGCGGCGAGCTTCGGAAGATTGTCGGCAACAGCTGCCGGCACGGAAAACTCCACGGCGACATCCGCATCAGGCGCCGATGGAATTCCGGCACCGTCGATGTTGTTGGTGTCGTCGAGGCGGCCGACGACCTCGAACCCGTAATCGGGCGCGAGACGCTCGACGACTTTCCCCATGCGCCCGTAGCCGACTAGGAGTAGACGCATACGAGAGCCGAGAGCCGAGGGCCGAGAGCAAAGAGGACTGGCATCAGTCGAGCAACTTTTCCGCGAGCATCAGTTCAGCGTTCAGCACCGCCGCGCCGGCGGCACCGCGCACCGTATTGTGCCCCAACGCCACGAACTTGTAGTCGAAAACCGGGCAGGGCCGGACACGGCCGAGGAAGACCGCCATTCCGCCCTCGCGCTCGACGTCGAGGCGTGGCTGCGGTCTATTGAGCTCGTCCATCAACTGCAGGGGTTGAGCGGGCGCCGACGGGCAGCGATGCTGCTGCGGTTTGCCGGTAAACGCGCGGAATGCCGCTTTCAGCTCGTCGAGCGACGGCTTTTTGGCGAACTGAACACTGATTGTCTCGGTGTGCCCGTTGATCACAGGCACACGTGTCGTATGCGCGCTCACGATCATCGGATGCGGCACGACGCGATCGGTCTGCAGCGTTCCCATGATCTTCAGCGACTCGGTCTGAATTTTTTCTTCCTCGCCGTCGATGAACGGAATCAGATTGCCCAGAATGTCGAGTGACGGCACGCCGGGATAGCCCGCGCCCGATACCGCCTGCATCGTCGAGACGGTGACCTTCGCCGGCTCGAATTGACGGGCGGCGGCAAGCGCCATCACAAGGGGTACAGTCGCGCAGTTCGGGTTGGTCACGATGGCGCCCTTCCACCCTTTGGCTTGCTGCTGAAGCGGGAGGAGCGCGAGGTGATCCGGGTTCACTTCGGGCACGAGCAGCGGCACGAACTGCTCCATCCGGTAGTTGCGCGCGTTGCTGACGACGAAGTGGCCCGCCGAAGCGAACTCGCGTTCGATGTCTCCGGCGACCTTCGAGTCGAGGCCCGAAAACATCAATCGCGGCGCGCGGCCGGGCGCCGCGGCTTCGACCACCAGTTCATCCACTTCGCGCGGCCGCGGCACAGACAGCCGCCACGGCAGGTCGCTGTATTTGCGGCCCTCGGATCGCTCGCTCGCTCCCAGCCACACGATGCGGAACCAGGGATGATTGGCGAGCTGAATGATGAACTGCTGGCCGACCATGCCCGTGGCTCCAAGGATGCCGACGTCTACTCTGCGGGAAACCACCTCGTCCTCCTTTATCAATAGCGCGGGGCCCCACCCCCGCGGTGCTACGCACAAAACCGTGTAGCGCGGGGCCCCACCCCCGCGGTGCTACGCACAAAACCGTGTAGCGCGGGACCACCCCCGCGGTGCACGCACAAAACCGTGTAGCGCGGGAAACCAAAAAAAAACCCGCCGGCTGTGAAGTCGGCGGGTTGCTGAAGCTCGTTCGCTGCTGTTGTTTTAAGCGTCGAGCACGCACACACCACCGGCCCAGGTTCCCTTAGTCGGAACCCGCTTTCGGCTGGTCGGCTTCGTGGTGCTCGCGAACATTGACCGATGAGTATAAACGCCACGTCCCGATCCGTCAAACCCGATCCTGAGAACCAGCTGTACGGCGGAGGCATATCGACCTTCCCGGCCTCAACGCGCGTCGTAAATATGAGGGTGTTGGCGTCTCCGGGAGCGCGCGAAAGCGATGAAAATCAGCCCCGCGAGCACCAGTCCCGGCCTGGTTCCGGCGTAGCAGAACGTCGTTCAAGGTTTGACCTGAACCGGCGCGGGTGTTAATCTAGGACTAAATAGGTCGGATTTCATGATTGCCATCAGTCAGAACGCAGCGGACCAGATTCATAAGATGCTGGCCAAAAATCAGCTCGAAGGGGGCGGCCTGCGCATCGGCATCAAGGCTGGCGGCTGCTCGGGCTACGAATACACGTTCGCGTGGGAGAAGGGTGCCCGCCCGACAGACCAGATTTTCACCGGCCCTGGAGACGCCCGGATCTTCGTCGATCCAAAGAGCTACACCCTGCTCCAGGGGACCGAGCTCGACTACGACACCAGCCTGATGAGCCGGGGGTTCATGTTCAACAACCCGAACGCCAAGAGCTCGTGCGGATGCGGGCTGTCGTTCAACGCGTGATCGGGCAAATCCCGAATCCCTAGCCCCGGACCCCGACAGGGAACATATTCATGTCCACCAGCACAGAAACAATTGAAGAACTCGCAACACGCGAATACAAGTACGGGTTCGTCACCGATGTCGAGGCCGAGGAGATTCCGCCGGGCCTCAGTGAAGACGTCATCCGGAGGATCTCCGCCAAGAAGAACGAGCCCGAATGGCTCCTCGAATGGCGGCTGAAGGCCTATCGCGTCTGGTTGAAGATGAAGGAGCCGACCTGGCACAACCTGAAGATCAATCCGATCGACTACCAGAACATCATTTACTACTCGGCACCCAAGCAGAAGCCCGCCCTCAAGAGCCTCGATGAGGTCGATCCGGAAGTCCGCAAGACCTTCGAAAAGCTCGGCATCCCCATCGACGAACAGAAGATGTTGAGCGGCATCGCGGTCGATGCGGTGTTCGACAGCGTGTCGGTGGCCACGACGTTCAAGAAGCAGCTCGCCGACGTGGGTGTGATCTTCTGTTCGTTCTCCGAGGCGGTACAACATCATCCCGAGCTGGTGAAGAAATATCTGGGGTCGGTCGTGCCGCACACCGACAACTTCTATGCCGCGCTGAACTCGGCGGTCTTCACCGACGGGTCATTTGCCTACATCCCGAAGGGCGTACGCTGCCCGATGGAGCTGTCCACCTACTTCCGCATCAACGCGAAGGGCTCAGGGCAGTTCGAGCGCACGTTGATCGTCGCCGAAGAAGGAGCGTATGTGAGCTATCTCGAAGGCTGCACGGCTCCGATGCGCGATGAAAATCAGCTGCACGCGGCCGTGGTCGAACTGGTGGCGCTGGACAACGCCACGATCAAGTACTCGACCATTCAGAATTGGTACCCGGGCGATCACGAAGGCAAGGGCGGGATTTACAACTTCGTCACCAAGCGCGGCAACTGCGCGGGTATGAACTCGAAGATCACCTGGACGCAGGTCGAGACGGGTTCCGCGATCACCTGGAAGTATCCAAGCTGCATCCTGCAGGGTGACAACTCGGTCGGCGAGTTCTACTCCGTCGCGACGACGAACAACATGCAGCAGGCCGACACCGGCACGAAAATGGTTCACCTCGGCAAGAACACGCGCAGCACGATCGTCTCCAAGGGTATCTCCGCGGGGCGCGGACAGAACACCTACCGCGGACAGGTGAAGATCGCGAAAAAAGCCGCGGGGGCGAGGAACTATTCGCAGTGCGACTCGCTGCTCATCGGCGACAAGTGCGGCGCGCACACCTTCCCCTACCTCGAAATCGGGAACACGAGTGCGAAGGTCGAGCACGAAGCCTCGACGTCGAAAATCGGCGAGGATCAGATTTTCTACCTGCGTCAACGCGGCCTCTCGGCCGAAGACGCCGTCAACATGATCGTCAACGGCTTCTGCAAGGACGTGTTCCGCGAGCTCCCGATGGAGTTTGCGGTCGAAGCGCAGAAGCTGCTAGGCATCAGCCTCGAAGGATCAGTCGGATAATGTTAGAGATCAAAAACCTCCAGGTCCGCGCCGCGAACCAGGACATCCTCCGCGGCATCAACCTCAACGTCAGCAAAGGCGAAGTCCACGCCATCATGGGCCCGAACGGCTCGGGCAAGAGCACGCTCGCGCGCGTGCTCGCCGGGCACCCCGAATATGAAGTGACCGGCGGTTCGGTGACCTACGAAGGGAAAGATCTCCTGGAAATGGCGCCGGAAGACCGCGCCCGCGACGGCGTCTTCATGGCGTTCCAGTACCCCGTCGAGATACCCGGTGTGAACAACGCGTATTTCCTGAAGGCCGCGCTCAACGCCCAGAGAAAGCAGGCGGGGCTTCCCGAGCTCGATGCCATGGAATTCATCGCGCTCGTGAAGGAGAAGCTGAAGATTCTCCACCTCGATGCGGCGTTGTTGAATCGTCCGGTGAACGAAGGGTTCTCCGGCGGAGAGAAAAAGCGCAACGAGATCTTTCAGATGGCCGTGCTGGAACCGAGGCTGGCCGTGCTCGACGAGACCGACTCGGGGCTCGACATCGACGCACTCAGGACTGTCGCCGAAGGGGTGAACGCCATGCGCTCGCCCGACCGCGCCATCATCGTCGTCACCCACTATCAACGGCTGCTGAATTACATCGTCCCCGACTTCGTGCACGTGTTGCAGGATGGACGCATTGTCCGGTCGGGCGGCAAAGATCTGGCGCTGCACCTCGAAGAAAAGGGCTATGGCTGGATCGAAGCCGAGCCCCAGCTGATGTAGCGCAGGAACACATGGCACAACTCGTCGAACGTGAAAAAGCCGTAAGCCCGCAGGTTGAACACTACCTGGCCGAGTTCCGCCGCTCTCTGGAGCAGGGAACGCCTCAGCCGCGCTGGGTGATACAGGCGCGCGAAAGCGCGATTGCCAGATTCGAACGCCTCGGATTTCCGACCACGAAGCTCGAGCAGTGGCGGTTCACGAGCGTCGCGCCGATCGCAGAGCGGACCTTCGTGCTCGCCGACGTCCCGGCCGGTGCGGATCGGGCAGACACGCGGCCGCTCAGCGCTCCGGTGGCACACGCGGTGTGCATCAACGGGCGATTGTCGCCGCGCCTGTCGAATCTGAATACGCTGCCGGAAGGCGTTCAAATATCGGGTCTCGAGGCGGCGCTGGCTTCGAATCCCGGGCTGCTCGAGCCCTATCTGGACAAGCTCACGCTGCAACAGACCAGCGCCTTCACCTCGCTGAACAGCGCCTTTCTGCGCGATGGCATCGTCATCCTGGTTGCGAAGGGCGTTGTCGTGGAACGGCCCATCGAAGTGACATTTGCCTCGGTAGCCGGCAAGTCTGCGACGGTGTCACACCCCAGGCTCCTCATCGTTGCCGGCGAGGCGTCGCAGATTACGGTGCTCGAGCGATACGTGGGCGACGGCATGACGTTCACCAATGCCGTCGGCGAAGTATGGCTGGGCGCGAACGCGGTGATCGACCACTACAAGCTGCAGGAGGAGCCGGCGAGTGCATTCCACATCGCCAGCATGTTCATGCATGCCGGGCGCGCGGGAAATTTCTCCTCGCACTCGCTGACCTTCGGCGGCGGGCTGGTGCGCAACGACGTCATTGCCACGCTGGACGGCGAAGGCAACGACTGCACGCTGAATGGCCTGTATGTGGCGCGCGACACGCAGCTGGTCGACAACCATACGACGATCGATCACGCCAAACCACATTGTGGCAGCCACGAGATCTACAAAGGCATCCTGGCCGAACAGTCGCGCGCGGTGTTCAACGGCAAGATCATCGTCAGGCCCGATGCGCAGAAAACGGACGCCAAGCAGACCAACAAGGCGCTGCTGCTTTCCGACGATGCTCGCATCGACACCAAGCCGGAGCTCGAAATCTTCGCCAACGACGTGAAGTGCACGCACGGCGCCGCAATCGGCCAGCTCGACGAGACCGCCATGTTCTACCTGCGCTCCCGCGGGCTCGGCGTGGCGGAGTCGCGCGCGATGCTCGTCCGCGCGTTCGCCGGAGACATACTCAACCGTGTAAAGATCGAGCTTGTGCGCGAATATCTCGAAGGCATTTTGACGGCGCGGCTTCCCCATGTCGACTGATACCGCCCTCCGCCAGGCGTTCGACGTCGAGAAGGTCAGGCGCGACTTCCCGATCCTCAATCAGCGGATTCACGGCAAGGCACTCGTCTATCTCGACAATGCGGCGACAACGCAGAAGCCGCAGGCGGTCATCGACGCGATGGTCCGCAGTTACGCCGAGGACAACGCCAACATCCATCGCGGCGTGCACCTCCTCAGCGAGCGCGCCACACGCGCGTATGAAGAAGCCCGGGGAAAGATTCAGAAATTTCTGAACGCGCGGGAGTCGCGCGAGATCATCTTCGTCCGCGGCACGACCGAAGCGATCAACCTCGTCGCGCAGACCTTTGGCCGGGTCAACATCGGCAAGGGCGACGAAGTGCTCATCACCGAGATGGAGCACCATTCGAATATCGTCCCGTGGCAGCTCGTCTGCGAGGAAAAGGGCGCACAGCTCAAGGTCGTGCCCATTACCGACGAGGGCGAGCTCCGGATGGACTTGTTCGACGGGCTGCTCACCGATCGGACGAAAATCGTGGCGGTCGCCCATGTCTCGAACTCGCTCGGCACGGTCAACCCGATTGCCGCGATCGTCGAAAAGGCCCACGCGCGTGGTATCCCCGTGCTCGTCGACGGCGCCCAGGCCGTGGCCCACATGCCCGTAGACGTGCAGGCGCTCGGGTGCGACTTCTACGCCCTGTCCGGTCACAAGCTCTTCGGCCCGACAGGGATCGGCGTGTTATGGGGCCGCCTGCCGTTCCTAGAGAAGATGCCCCCGTACCAGGGCGGCGGCGACATGATCAGCTCCGTCAGCTTCAAGAAGACCACCTACAACGTCGTGCCGAACAAGTTCGAGGCCGGCACGCCGAACATCGCCGGCTCAGTGGGACTCGGCGCGGCGATTGATTATCTGGGCGGCATCGACGTCGCGGCCATGCAGGCCTACGAAGAGGAACTTCTGGCGTATGGCACGCGTGCGCTCAGTGCAGTTCCCGGGATCCGGCTCGTCGGCACAGCGTCAAACAAGACAAGCATCCTGTCGTTCGTGATGGAGGACGTCCATCCTCACGACATCGGCACGATCCTCGACCAGCAGGGGGTTGCCATCCGGACGGGGCACCACTGCACGCAGCCGCTCATGGAGCGCCTGGGCGTGCCCGCGACGGCCCGAGCCTCACTGGCGCTGTACAATACGAAAGAGGAAATCGACGCCCTCGTCGGTGCTCTGGCCCGCGTGCGCGAGATTTTTGCCTGAAACGTTGAGCGACTAACAATGGACCTACGAGAGCTCTACCAGGAAGTCATCCTCGATCACAACAAGCGGCCGCGCAATTTCCGCGTACCTGATCCCGTGAACCGCAAGGCGGAGGGCTACAACCCGCTGTGCGGCGACAAGATCACGGTATTCCTCTACATCGACGGCGACGTCATCAGGGATCTCGGGTTTCAGGGCACGGGCTGCGCGATTTCCAAAGCCTCCGCGTCGATGATGACCGATGCGCTCAAAGGGAAGACCCTGGCTGAAGCCAGCACGTTCTTCGAGCAGTTCCACGCGATGGTGACGGCGCCCGCGAACGTCGACGTGAAATCCGACGAGCTCGGCAAGCTCGCCGTGCTGTCTGGCGTGCGCGAATATCCCATGCGCGTCAAATGCGCAAGCCTCGCCTGGCACACCATGAAGGCGGCGATGCACGCCGAGAACGAAGTCGTCTCGACCGAATAGCGTATGAGCGATCGCATCATTCCGCTTGCCGACGCACCGCCTCCAACCCCGGACACTGCCGGGCCCGAGAACACTGACGGAGCGGCGGCTGCGTTCACGCCGGATCCGGTCAAGACGCTCGCATACAAACCGCTCCTCGTCGAGGCCGTGTCGAAGGTTTTCGATCCTGAGATTCCGGTGAACATCTACGAGCTCGGGCTGGTGTACGACCTCGACGTCGACAGTTCCGCCAACGTTCAGGTGCGCATGACGCTCACCGCCCCCGCGTGTCCTGCGGCTCAGACGATCCCTGTTGACGTCGAACGCCGCGTACGGGAAGTGCCCGGCGTAAATGATGTAAAGGTCGCGGTCGTGTGGGACCCACCGTGGACGCGCGACAGGATGTCAGACGCCGCGAAGCTCACGCTAGGCATGTACTGAGCGCACCGTTGCTGTGGGCCGGCGTTGCGTTCAGCGCCTGGGGATTCTTCATCGCTGCGGCCGGCGGCATCAACCTCTTCCTCTTCGGCGTAAACATCTCCTCCCGCGATCCGTTCAGACCATGTGTAGCCGCGGCGTTCTGCGCGGCTTTCTACCTCTGGAAACGCCGAAATGACACCCAAACTACTGACGGGGCGATGCGCGCCGACAGCGCAATCGCGGCTGCCGTCGTGGCCTTCGGCGTCGCGTTCGCTGCACTGCGGTGGGGATCGTTCGTGGCCGGCGGCGCCGATTCATACGGCTATATCAGCCAGGCCAATCTCTGGCTGGCGGGCAGCCTCACCACCTCTCAGCCGTGGGCCGCATCGCTTCCGTGGACAGACACGGACTGGATTGCTGCACCGGTAGGTTACAGGCCAGGACTGCTGCCGCACACCATCGTGCCGACCTATCCGGCGGGCTTTCCGATATTGATCGCGGTCTTCCAGGCTGCGGGCGCCGAACGGCTGATATTGCCCACCTTCGCAGCCGCGACTGTCTGGGTCACCTACCTCATCGCCCGTGATTCGATCGGCAGGGGATCAGCCGGAGTCATCGCCGCGGTCCTCCTTGCCGTCAGCCCCGTGTTCCTCCATCAGGCGATGTGGACGATGGCCGACGTTCCGGCGGCGTTTTTCTGGACGCTCGCGGTGTGGTTGGGCACGATTCGCACTGCCACGCGGCCAGCACTGGCCGGCGTAGCCGCCGGCGCCGCGTTGCTGATCCGCCCGAATCTGGCGCTGCTCGCATCCGTGTTGCCACTCGTCTGGATGATTGCCAACGATCGCCCCTGGCGCCGGATGGCGGCGTTTGCCGCTGGGCTCGCTCCATTCGCCGCCGGCGTCGCGGCGGTCAACACGTCTCTCTACGGAGCGCCCTGGACGAGCGGATACGGAGACGTTGGCGGGCTTTTCACCCTCTCACATGTGCCGCAGAATCTTCGTCTGTTCGGCGGATGGACCAGCGACACCCAGACGCGTCTCTTCATTCCGGCGCTGGCAGCTGCATTTGCATTCTTAGGGCGGCGACGAAGCGAATCCCGTTTGCCGCTCGTCAGTGGTCTGATGATCGCCGCGGTGCTGCTGTCATACGTCGCCTACCAGCCGTTCGACGCATGGTGGTATCTGAGATTCCTGCTGCCGGCGTGGCCGTTATGCTGCGCGATGATCGCGGCAATGATTGCGTTGGCGTCGCGTTACAGCCGCTCACGCGCGGAGATGTACGCAGCGGCCGCGCTGCTGTGCTCCCCTCTCGTCGTGCCCGCGGCGCGCTCGGCCGTCGATCTTGGCGTGTTCGAGGTCGGACATACGGAGGAGCGATACGTCGCCACCGCTCAACTCGTGTCGAACAATACGCCCGCCGACGCGATTGTCATTGCGGACCAGCACAGCGGAAGCATCCGTTACTACGGCAACCGAAAGACAGTCCGGCTTCCCTATATCGCCGCCGATTCGCTCGGACCGGGCGTGCGCCGGCTGTCGGAAAGTCAGCCCGTCTACATGTTTCTGGAACGTTGGGAAGAAGCCGCGTTCCGCAATCAATTCGGAGCCGCGAATAGCGCCGCCTTCATCGATGCGGGAGCGGTTGTGGCAACGCCGGATGGCCAGGCGCGTCTGTTCAGGTTGTCTGCGCGCTGATTGCGGTCCGGCTTTAGCCGGACGCCTGACAAATTGGCTACTCGACCCAGTGGCGCGTAAGCACCGCCATTACGGGATAGCGATTGCGGACTTCGACGACCTTGTCGTAGTACGCCTGCTTCGAAAACTCACCAACAAGATAGCGATCCCGCAGCAGCCGCAGCTCATACCTGTAGATGTCATTGACGACGCCGCGCGCCACGGTCGGCGGCGTGGTGGGCCTTGGAATCACGCCATGGTCGGCGAGCTGTCTGAGTATTTCCGGCTTGTAGCGAAACGTGGTGTCCATGGTCGGTCGTTTATGGCGAACAAACAGCGAATATTATGGTAGCTTGTGCCGATGTCGGTCAAATTGTGTGTGGTTTCGTTTGCGGATCTACGAGGCATCAAGCATAGCGTCGAGGTGGAGGCCGAGTCGCTCTACGAGGCGGCTGTCCAGGGCATCCGGCGCCTGAACCAGGATCCCTGGATCGAGCGCATCGGACCCGGCACTACTCTGCAAGTGGAGGTGCGGGAACCCTCTGCGACGCATGCCATTACTGTCGAACAGGTCGAGCGATGGCTTGCGGGTGTGACGAAAAATCCAACCGAGGCAACGAAAAAAGCGAAGCTGAAGCTGCTCCTGGTCCAACGTTAGGCTACTTCCCGCGTACCTCCGCGAGAACTTTCTCGGCAAGTTTCGGGCTGACAGCACAGGTGGAATCGTTGATACGGCAGGACGCGATCGTCATGCCGCATCCACAGCCGCACGCCTCCTCGTTCAGCCGCTTCAGGGCGAGCGTCTTCTGCTCCGCGGTGAGCGTTGAGAGATCGACCCCGGGGATGTCCGTCGCGCGCGCGTTGCTCGCGAGTGACGCCTGACCCTCCGGCGCGTCGTATTCCACCTCCGCGTCGACGGACAGCTTCGCGAGCACCCGCGATTCGAGCTCGATCTGCGATGGCCTGATCTGACCGATGTGCTTCTGCATCATCTTCAGGTCCGGTCCCACCATGAACGTAGTCGGCAGCGCATAGATGCCGGGGAATGCATCCGTCAGCTGCTTCGTTTCGACGACGATTGGATAGTTGATCTTGTACTCGGCAGCGAACCTGGACACGTGTGGACCAGGGTCATCCTCCGACAACACGCCGATGACGACGAGATGATCCTTGTACTGCTCTTGCAGTTTTACGAGATCGGGAATCTCCGCGCGGCACGGCGCGCACCAGGTCGCCCAGAAGTTGAAGATCGTCACCTTGCCCGCGAGATCCTTGTTCGTGATCGTCTTCCCGTCGAGCGTCGTCATGGTGAGCTCGGGGATGACGCGTGGGTTCTTCACGAAACGGACGCGTGGCTTGCCGCCGCCCCCCGTGTCAGTCCCCGCCGTCAGCTGCTCGCCCACCTGCCGGGTATAGCGCACGGCCATGAAACCGCCGACCCCGAGGGCGATGATCACGAGGACGCCGAGCAGTGACTTTCTGTTCATAGATGTCTCACAACGCCGACCGGCGGCCCGCGCCCGCCGGTTCAGGTGCGGCTTTGGGCAGATCCGGGGTGAAATCTTCGCCCGGATTCACGAATCGATCCTTCTCGATCTTATATTGCTTGTCGTGCAGCTGCCTATACCGGCCGCTTACGGCCAGCAGATCCTCGTGAGTGCCTCGCTCGACGATGATGCCCCCTTCGAGCACGAGGATCTGGTCGGCGCTGCGAATGGTGGACAAACGATGGGCGATGACAAATGTCGTACGCCCCACCCGGAGCGCATGCAGGCCGTCCTGGATCAACGCTTCGCTCTCGCTGTCGAGGCTCGACGTAGCCTCGTCGAGGATCAGTACTCGCGGATCCGCCAGAATGGCGCGGGCTATCGCCACGCGCTGCCGCTGGCCGCCTGACAGCTTGACGCCGCGCTCGCCCACGATGGTCTCGTATTTGTTCGGGAACTGCTCGACAAACTCGTCGCAGTGGGCGATGCGGCTCACCGCCTTCACCTCGTCCATGGTCGCAGCAGGCCTCGAAAACCTGATGTTCTCGGCCACGGTGCCGTCGAACATGAAGTTGTCCTGGAGGACGACGCCAAGCTGCGAACGGTAGTCGCGCAGGCGGACCCCGGCGAGGTCGCGGCCGTCGACGAGTACTCGCCCGGAACGTGGATGGTTGAACGCCATCACCAGGCTTATCAACGTACTTTTGCCTGATCCGCTCGAGCCTACCAACGCGGTCGTGGTACCAGCGGCGGCGGCGAACGATACGCCCTTGAGAACCGGCACGCCTGCGTCGTATTCGAACGACACGTTGTCGAAGACGACGTCGCCTTTGAGCACGCCCAGCGGCTCGCGCGACGCGTCTTCGTCGTCTTCGGTGGCCATCCCCCTGATCTCACGCATGCGGTCGAGCCCCGCCAGAGCCTCGGAGAGCTGCGTACCGATCGACGACATCTGAATCAGCGGCGCCGCCAGCATGCCGACGAAGAAGATATACATGACGAAGTCGCCGAGCGTCATCGTCCCTGCGAGAATCGCGCGTCCCCCGACGACCATCATCACGACGCCAATCGCGCCGATGACGACGCCGCCAAACGACGTCACCGCCGAAATGCCGGTCAACGTCTTCCGCACGTTCGAGAACAGGTTCATCACACCCGACTCGAAGACGCGGTCTTCGCGCTCTTCTGCAATATAGGCCTTGACGATGCGGATGCCGCCGAACGACTCGGCAAGACGCCCGGAGACGTCGGCGGTAATCCGGCCGCGTTCGCGGAACAGCGGGCGGAGCTTGCCGAACGCGACGACCATCCCGATCGCAAACGCCGCGAGTACGACGATGCTCATCAGCGTGAGCTGCCAGTTGAGATAGAAGAGCACGCCGAGCGCAATGACGGCTGTGATAGATCCGCCGACCAGCTGCACGAGGCCGGAACCGACAAGGTTGCGAATGCCGTCGGCGTCGTTCATGACGCGCGAGATGAGCACGCCCGTCTGCGTCGAATCGAAATAGCTCGTGGGCAGGCGCAGGATGTGCCGCTGCATGCTCATGCGCATGTTCGCGATTGCGCGCTGCGCCGCAACGCCCAGCACCTGCGAAAGCGCAAACGCAGTCGCGGCATCGACGAGCGTCGCGCCTGCCGCGGCGAGCGCCAGCGGCGTCAGGAGGTCTGCACGCCCTCTGCCGATGACGTCGTCGATGAGGATTTTGGAGGTTGCCGGAAGGACGAGCCCAGCCAACCGGTTTACGAGCATCAAGCCCAGCCCGAGCGCGAGGCGGCGGCGATGAGCCCAAACGAGTTCCCGGGCCTCGGCCCAGGCGTTCGCGACGTTCGTCTTGCGCTTTTTGGGCTCAGGCACCGGTCTAGTTTAGACGCTCGTTGCGAGCTTCCAGGTTCATCGCGTCAGCTTCCGGTATTTGATGCGGTGCGGCTGGTCCGCCGCGGTGCCCAGGCGCCGGTGCCGGTCGGCTTCGTAATCCTGGTAGTTGCCCTCGAACCACACCACCTGGCTTTCCCCTTCGAAGGCCAGCATGTGCGTCGCGATGCGATCGAGGAACCACCGATCGTGGCTGATGACGACGACGCACCCCGCGAACTGCAGAAGCGCCTCCTCGAGCGCGCGCAACGTATCGACGTCGAGGTCGTTAGTGGGCTCGTCGAGCAGCAGCACGTTGCTGCCGTTCCGTAGCAGCTTCGCGAGATGGACCCGGTTGCGTTCACCGCCGGAGAGCTCTCCCACGAGGCGCTGCTGATCGCGTCCCTTGAAGTTGAACCACGACACATATGCTCTCGAGGCAACCGTCCGCTTCCCGAGCGCGATCTCGTCGTCGCCGCCGCTAATCTCGTCGTGAACCGTCTTGTTCGCGGTCAACGACTCGCGGCTCTGGTCGACGTGCCCGAGTTTTACGGTTTCGCCCAGGCGCAACACTCCCCCGTCGGGTTGCTCCTGCCCCGTCATCATGCGGAACAACGTCGTCTTGCCGGCGCCGTTGGGGCCGATGACGCCCACGATCCCGCCTCGCGGCAGCGTGAAGTTCAGGTTTTCGATCAGTAGTTTGTCGCCGTATGCCTTGCGAAGGTCGCGCGACTCGACGACGACGTCGCCCAGCCGCGGACCTGGCTGGATGTAAATCTCGACGTTGTCGATTTGCTTCGCAGTGTCCTGCCCGAGCAGCTCTTCGTACGCCTTCAAGCGGGCCTTGCCCTTGGCTTGCCGGGCGCGGGGGGCCATGCGAACCCACTCCAACTCGCGGGCGAGGGTGCGCTGCCGTTTGGATTCGGTCTTCTCCTCGAGCTGCAGCCGCTTCTGCTTCTGCTCGAGCCACGACGAGTAGTTCCCTTCCCACGGGATGCCGGAACCGCGATCGAGCTCGAGAATCCAGCCCGCGACGTTGTCGAGAAAGTAGCGATCGTGAGTGACCGCGACCACAGTGCCCTGGTAGTCCTTCAGGAACCGCTCGAGCCATGCCACCGACTCGGCATCGAGGTGATTGGTCGGCTCGTCCAGCAGCAGCAGATCGGGCGATTGCAGCAGCAGCCGGCACAACGCGACTCGCCTGCGCTCGCCGCCGGACAGCGTTTTCACCTCGACGTCTGGAGGCGGTAGCCGAAGCGCTTCCATCGCGAGATCGAGCTTCGAGTCGAGCTCCCACGCGCCGGCCGCGTCGATCTTGTCCTGGACGCGCGCCTGCTCGGCGAGTACCTTGTCCATCTCTTCAGGCGATAGATCCTGCGCGAACTTCTCGTTGATCTCGTCGAAGCGCTGGAGCAGCGCCCGGACTTCGGATACGCCTTCGTCGACGATGTCCTTGACGGTTTTTGTCGAATCGAGCTTCGGCTCCTGCGGCAGATAGCCGACGCTGATGCCGTCAGCCGGAAAGGCTTCGCCCACGAAATCGTGATCGAGGCCAGCCATGATCTTCAATAGCGTGCTCTTGCCCGATCCGTTCAAGCCGAGCACGCCGATCTTCGCGCCTGGCAGGAACGACAGCCAGATATCTCGCAGCACCTGGGTATCCGGCGGATACACCTTGCCCAGGCCTTTCATCGTGTAAATAAATTGCGGCATGTGTCAGGGTTCTTGTCTCGATGCAGAGGCGCTAGGACGCAGAGGTGTCAGATCAAACAACCTCTTATTGTATCAGCAGGCAAGTCAGGTGCGTCACCGCGCCTCTGCGGTGAGATTGGAAGATCAACGCTTTTCGACGGTCACGCGGCGGACGTCTATGCGTGTGACGGGGGTTTCGCCGTTGACGGGCGCGGTGGCGATGGCATCGACAACCGGCAGGCCATCGACGACGCGTGCGAAGGCCGTATATTTGCCGTCCAGGACGGGGCTGGGGCCGAGAACGATGAAGAAGGAGGTATCGGCGCTGGCCGGGTCATCGCCGCGCGCCATCGAGACAATGCCCTTCTGATGGGTCGTGTCATTGAATTCGGGCTGAAGGTTGCGGACGAGCCGCTGCTGCGATTCCGACAGCGGCCCGCTGCGCGACGGCAGATAGCCGGTCTGAATGACGAAGCCTTTCGCGACCCGGTGAAACGCCATTCCGTCGTAGACGCCCGCCTGCGCGAGGCGCAGGAAATTGCGCACGTGTTCGGGAGCCTTGTCCGGCAGGAACTCGAGTGTGATGGTCCCCATGCTGGTCTCGATCGCGGCGCGATACGCGCCCAACTCCGCGGCCGTTGCGGTGGAAAACGGCAAGGGGAGCACGGCAGGCTTGTCCCGGATCGACACCGAACGAATGGCAATGCGCTCGTTCGGCCGCCCCTTGTCGTCGGCAGCCGCCTCCGAAATCTTCTGCGCGACGAGGATCCCTTCGCTCACGCGCCCGAATACGTCATACATCCCGTCGAGCCCGGGCTGATCGGCAACTGAGATGAAGAACTGCATGCCGCCGCTGTCGGGATTACCACCGCCGATCACCGACGCCACCGCGCCCCTGGTGTTTTTTTCCGCGTTGCGCTCGGCGCGGAGCGCGCCGAAGCCGCCGGTGCCGTAAGCCTCCGGCTTGGCGGGATCTTTCGTAAGCGGATCGCCGCCCTGGATGATCCCCTGCCGGACGACGCGATGAAACGTCGTGCCGACATAGGCTCCGTCCTGCGCGTTCTTGATGAAATATCCGACGCGGTTCGGCGCCGCTTCAGGAAGCAGATCGATGACGATAGTCCCGGCGTCGGTCTCGACGACCGCCTGCTTGTTGCGCATGTCGTCGATCGTCAGAGGGGTCGTGAAGAATTGCGGAGGCGCCGGAGGTTTTGCCGGTACCGGTTTCGCGCCTCGCTGATCCGCATGGACGGACAGATGCAACGAACAGAGGAAAACGAGCACAGCAACGGTGCGTAAGGCACGCATGTTTCTTCCTAACAACCACAGAGAACACAGAGCGCACAGAGTCTGAGACGACTTCTCTGTGTCCTCTGCGTCCTCTGTGGTTTAGAAACTATTCCGCAGGCGCGTTTGCCGAGGGGGCGCTGATGCCCTCGGGGCGGACGATCTCATCGATCAGAAACAGATCGGTCAGCAGCGCGCGCAGGTGGATCGACGCGTTCAAGTTATCGACCATCTGCGAGCTGATGGACGGTTGTGCGAGCACCAGTTGAATGGCTGCCTGCGCGTCCGAGGCGTCGCGCGCGAGGACGCCGATGAAGCTGTCGTACGCCGCGGCCGGCTGCAGATTGTCTTCGCGCACAATCTGCGTGAAGATTTCGGCCAGTCCGGCGAGCGCCTTGTCGCACACCGAAAGCGTCGTCCTGATTTGGGATCCTGCGCCCGCGCCAGGCTCCGTGCGCAGCCCCTGGGCCGCGTACGCGAGCATGAACTCGTACGACTCCTCGATGCGCGCGCACCGATCCTTTAGCTCAGTTTTCATATGGAATGGGGAATGAAACTGAAAGGGGCAAGGGGTAAAGGGTAAGGGGTAACTGCCCCTCGCCCCTTGCCCTTCGCCCCTATCAGCGAAGCTACGGCTTTTGCGCCGCGGAGCTATCCACCACCCAGCGCTGCGGATCGTGGTGCTTCAGGTAGTCTTCGCGGCTGACGTCACCGAAGATCATGCCTTTGGTGATCCAGATTTTTTCCGGCCGGATCGCGAAGTAGATGTGCGCAATCGTCAGCCCGACGAGGCCGATACCCGAGAGCCCATGGAGCACATACATGAAGCCCCACGTGGCGTCGCTGAACATATACGGGTTCCGCGAGAATAGCGGATTCTGAACGCGCACCATCATGAACAGACCGGTGGGCACCACAGCCAGCGCCGACAGGACGATGGCCGTGTGATACATCTTGTTGTCCCACGGATACTTCGCCGACTTCCGCGGCGGCGGTGCCTGACCGCCGATCGCGCGCTTGAAGCGGGTCGTCGCCTCGTTCACGTCTTCCTTGTTCAGCCAGATCGACCAGAAGTCGAGCCAGAAGCTGGCGTGGATGATGTGATAGATGATCGAGATCGTCAGCGCGATGCCGGCCATCCAGTGAATCTGGACCCAGTCGAACCTGAATCCCAGGATGGGCGCGAACGACGTAAAGAGCAGCGTCAGCATCGACGCCGCCATGATCCAATGGAACGCGCGTGCCGCAAACGAATGGCGCTTGATCTTGGCGGGTACGCGCGCCGCCAGGGCCGGATCGACCGCAGCGGTGTGGCCGCCCGCGGGCTTCGGCCAGAACGCCACGTAGAGCGTGTGCGCAAGCATGAACCCTATGCCGAACACCAGCGCCGCGTACACGAGGTTCCACTGCGCGTGCGTGAGGATTTCTTCGCTCCACGGGTTCACACCCGTCTGGACAAACCAGTTCATGATGTCCTCGTCTCCGCCCGGAGGGCCCGCTTCACCAGGTTCCGCATCAAGGGAATCTTGTAGCCGTTGTGCGCCAGCGGCTGCGCGCCGGCCACGGCCATCTCACCCGCCATCGACGCGGTCTCTTCGCTCTGTGCCTTGCCGGCGACGGCGTCTTCGACCGCACGCAGACGCATGGGGTGCGCTGCGACGGCGTTCACCACGATCCGCGCCTGTTGAATGTTGCCGCCCGACACCTTCACCGCGGACGCCACGTTCACCAGCGGGAAATCCCATACCTGCCGGTCGCGGACCTTCTCGAAGTAGAACTTCGCGCCGGCCCATGTTGCCGGGATGCGGATAGCCGTCAGCAGGTCGCCCGGCTCCATCACCGTCATGCGCATGATGTCGACTGACGGGCCGATGAAAAACTCCTCGGCCGGCACCACCCGCTCTCCGCCGGAGTTCCGAACGACCATCTGCGCGTCGAGCGCAACGAGCGCCGGCGCCGTATCCGACGGGTTTACCGCCACGCAGCGGTTTGCGTCGAACAGTGCGTGCTCGCGGTTGATGGACGTCGGCGTGTCGGCGTAGCAGATGTTCCCGCCCGCCCTGTAGCACGTCCATCCGCTGCGGTAGTACCAGCAGCGCGTATCCTGCGAGATATTGCCGCCAAGCGTGCCCTGGTTCCGAATCTGCGGCGACGCGACGAGCGCGGCCGAATCGGCGAGCAGCTTGAACTTCTCCTTGACGACCGCGTGATTGGCGATCTCGGTGAGCGTCGTGGTCGCTCCGATCTCGAGTCCGCCGTCGGGCAGCGTCTTGATGCCCCGCAGCGCTTCGATACCGCTGAGGTCGATGACGACAGACGGCCGCTTGTTGCGATCCTTCAACCAGTCGAATGTATCGAGACCGCCGGCCAGCACCCAGACGCTGCGCCGGTGCCGCTCGATCAGCGACACGGCATCGTCGATGCTCGCAGGCTGGAACAGCTCGAAGGCGGGCATTACATCGTGAATCGTTGCCATCTCTCAGCCTCCTCTACACGTGGGTCACGAGGCCTTCATCGATGCGTCGTTTGGCATCGAGCGAAGCCACGATCATGCTTGGTGTTGCCGGCGTGCGGCGCAGGTAGTCATCGCCGATTGCCGCGTTGACAGCGCAGATAGCCGCGGCCGCGCCCGCGCAGATGGCGGGTTCGCCGATGCCCTTCGCGCCGACAGGCGTTTCCGGATCCGGGATTCCGACGGCGCCCCATGCCATCTCATGCAGCGGGATGTCGAGGATTGTCGGCGGCTTGTTGTAATGGAACCGGTTTGCCAGCGACACGCCATAACGCTGGTCGTATACCCACTTCTGACTGCGAATCTGACCAAAGCCCTGCACGCCGCCGCCATGAAGCTGACCGGCCAGGCCGCGGGGATTGATCACGACGCCGCAGTCGGTCGCCGCGACGTAGTCGACGAGACTGTACTCGCCGGTTTCGACATCCACTTCGACTTCGGCGAACGCGGCAACCCACGCTTGCGTGTTGCCCTTCCGGCCGAAATTGTCGCGGGCGACACCGATGAGTCCCTGCCCCGCCAGCCCCGTCACCGCCGCCTTCGTCATGTCGTTGATGTCGGCAGGCATTTCATGACCGGCGAACTTGCCGCCATGTTTGATCGCGGCTTCGGCCGCCTGAGCAAACGTGAGACGGCCGACGCGGCCGTTTGCGACGGTGTAGCTCTCGGGACGTCCGCCCTGCTCGAGCGCGGCGATCTGCTGCAGCTTCTTCTTCAGATCCTGCGCTGCCGCAAGATTCGCGCGCGTGTGCGCGTGAATCGTCTGGCTGCCCGCCTGCGGCGAGCTCCAGGCAAGATGTTTGCTCGTATTGCCCCAGACCGTTTCGACCTGTTCGAACGGAATGCCGAGCTCCTCGGCAACAATGCGCGAGCAGTCGTGCACCGATCCCGTGCCGAGATTGCCGATGCCGGAATGCACGTAGACCTTGCCGTCATTGCGGACCACGAGCAATCCGTCCATCGCAATCGATCCGGCCGTATAGGTGCCGATGCCGACGCCCAGGCCCGTGACTTTCGTTCCGATGCGCTCCCCGTTGCGCGCCTTGCGCTCGTCCCATTTGAACAGCTGCGCGCCGAGGTCGAGCGCTTCGCGCAGATAACAACTGGTGAAAAACGAACGGCGCGGCGCGGCAGGCGGCGCCGCGGCGGCAACGGGCTGCTGGCCGGGCACTTGCCCCGCGGCCTGCTGTCCGGAACCGGTTGCGCGTCCCTGCTCCCTCGCCTGCGGTTGCGCGACGGCCGGAGGTCCGCCCGGCGCTCCCGCGCGTCCACCCGATGCGGCCGCGGCCGCCGCGGGCGGCGCCGCTGCCGGCGCTGCGGGAGGAGGACCGAACTCGCTGCCGTTGACAGGCGCGTTGATTTTGCGAATCGCGACTTGATCGACGCCGAGATGACGCCCGGCCTTGCTGATCATCGGCTCGAGCATCGCGGCAGCCTGCTCGCCGCCTGGCGCGCGCTGAGACACGCGCGGAGGCGTGTTGGTGAGGACCGCGACGCCGCGGAAGCGGATGCTCTCGGGATTGTAGAGAGCGGTCGCATTCGACCCAATCGTGCCGACGTCGCCCTGATTCGAATACGGACCGCAGTCGCCGATGGCGCACAAGTCCATCGCCGTGATCCGGCCGTCCTTGCGGAAGCCGATTTTCGCGCGCAGGTGAATGCCGGCGCGGGCGCGGCCGATGTAGTTCTCCTCTTCGCGCGTGATGCGCATCATCACGGGACGGCCGGTCTTCTTCGACAGAATCGCCGGAATCGCCATCGTCTGCGCGCCCGGAATCTTGCCGCCGAATCCGCCGCCGGTGTATTCGCTGATCACGACCACCTGTTCCTGCGGGATGCCCACCCACTGCGCCACGTTGGCAACGGTGCGTGCCACCGACTGCGTGGATCCGTGCAGATACAGCTTGCCGTTCTGCCAGTAGGCCATCGCGGTGCGCGGCTCCATCGGCTGATGGCCGGTGGACTGGTGCACGAGCGTTTCGTCGAGCACGTAGTCGGCTTTCTTGAAGCCCTCGTCCACGTTGCCGACTTCCCAGAAGATTGGCGTCTTGTCGAGCAGCGGAATGCGTCCTTCGTTGAGCTCGGCGACGGCTGCTTCGGGAATCTTGTACTCGGCGACCTGTGGCGGACGCCAGACGTTGCCCTCGGCGCGCGGGTTCGGCCCGCCCGGGCGAAGCGTCACCATCGGATCGACGACAAACGGCAGCGCCTCGAATTCGACCTTGAGCTTTTCGATCGCGTTTGCGGCCGTCAGTTCGTCCACGGCGGCAACCGCCGCGATGGGTTCGCCCTGATAAAGCGGCTCGCTGGCGAGCGCAACTTCAGGAAGCGTGTTGGCGCGCTGCGCCGCGGCTTCGCCAAGCTGCATCGGCTGCTGCGGTTTCGGGATGTCGTCGCCGGTGATCACGGCGACCACACCCGGCATCGCCAGCGCCGCGCTCGCATCGATGCGGCGGATGCGCGCGTGGGGAACGGGGCTCAGCAGGAGCTTCGCGAAGAGCATGCCGTCGGCGCGGAAATCCTCCGAATATTTCGCGCGGCCGGTGACCTTCGCGACCAGGTCGGGAAGGATGTAGTTCTGCCCGACGAGCTTGTACTTCGGAGTAGTAGTGTCAGCCACGGACTACGCCCCCCGCATGTATTCCGCGCCGCGCATCATCGCCGTCAGGATCTTGTTGTAGTCGGCGCAGCGGCAGAGGTTGCCGGAAATGCCGTGTGCGAGCTGCTCGCGCGTCGGGTTCGGGTTGGCCTTGAGGAACCCGACCGCCGACATCACGAACCCAGGCATGCAGAATGCGCACTGGAAGCCCTGCTCGTCGACGACAGCCTGCTGCACAGGGTGCAGCTTCCCGTCGGGCGACTCGAGGCCTTCGATGGTGACGACCTTCTTGTTCCGCACCGTGTGCGTGAGGACCGAACACGAATAGTGCGGCACGTCGTCGATGAGCACCGTGCAGGCGCCGCATTCGGAACGATCGCAGCCGAGCTTGGTCCCGGTGAGACCGAGCTTGTAGCGCAGCGTCATCGCGAGCGTTTCCTGCTTCATCACGTCGACCGGACGCTGCTGACCATTGACGGTCAGCGTCATCAGGCGTTCGACGGCGCCGGGCAGCGAGCCCTGGCCGAAGATCCGCTCCGGCCCGCGAAACAGATAGCTCGATGCGGACACCGCAGCACCTGCGGCGATCACGCCTTTGATGAACGCGCGTCGTGTTGGGCCAGTGGGCTGTTCTTGAATTTGAATTGGAGCAGTCATGGAGCGATCACCTCGTCATGAAACCCGCACGGGGTCGCAGCACACCGAAACACATCGGACTTGGCGGCTTAAGCGACCATATCGTATCAAAAGAAAAAAGGCGCTGGGTGCCTTTTTTTCGCGGAATTGCCAAACAGCACGCCGGCCCCATTTCCTCGAAACCCGATAAAAATGGTCGGAGTTCAGGTCCGCCTTGCCCGAAGGCGGGAAGCCGGGCACTACTCTTCCCTGTCTACCCGCTTGGGCCGCTGGTTGGCGGCAAGAATCCGCTTACGAAGGCGGATGCTTTTCGGCGTGATTTCCACCAGTTCGTCGTCGTTGATGAACTCGATGGCCTGCTCGAGTCCCAGGATCCGGGGAGGAATGAGCCGGATGGCCTCATCAGCCGACGAGGCCCGCATGTTGGTCTGCTTCTTTTCCTTCGTCACGTTGACGTCCATGTCGCTTGGCCGGGCGTTCTCGCCGATGACCATGCCTTCATAGACGATGGTGCCAGCTTCGATGAAGATCTCGCCCCTCTCCTGCAGGTTCGACAGGGCGTAGGCCGTCGCCGTGCCGGTCCGGTCGGCTACGAGGGCGCCCGCTGCGCGCGCCGGAATCCCCCCGTGCCAAGGCTCCCAGCCCGCGAACAAGTGGTTCATGATTCCGGTTCCCCGCGTGTCGGTCAGAAACTGCGAACGGAAACCGATCAGGCCGCGCGCCGGAATACGGAACTCCATCCGCACGCGTCCGCTGCCGTGGTTCACCATCTTGGTCATCGTGCCTTTGCGGCCGCCCGCCATGGCAATGACGACGCCCTGAAAATCCTCCTGGACGTCGATGACGAGATCTTCCACGGGCTCCACGCGCTTTCCGCTGATCTCCTTGGTGACGATTTCCGGACGCGAGACCTGAAGCTCGAACCCTTCGCGCCGCATCATCTCGATGAGGATCGACAGCTGCAGCTCGCCGCGGCCGACGACCTTCACGCTCTCCGGGCTGTCCGTGTCCTCGAGGCGAATCGACACGTTGCCGATGAGTTCCCGATCCAGTCGATCGCGAACCTGCCGCGACGTCACGTATTGTCCGTCGCGACCCGCTACCGGCGAGGTGTTGACACCGAAGATCATCGACACGGTCGGTTCGTCGACGTGAATCATCGGGACCGGAGCCAGTCGCTCGACTTCAGTGACCGTCTCTCCGATGGTGATGTCAGGCATGCCCGCCAGGCAGATGATCTCGCCCGCCGCGGCGTTGGTGATGTCGATGCGCTTCAGCCCATCGAACGAATAAAGCTTGGTGATTTTGGCCTTGCGCGCTTCCGAGGTGGGTGTGCAGATCGCCACCTCGTCACCGATTTTTACTTTGCCATTGAATATGCGGCCGATGGCGATACGTCCTAGATAGTCGCTCGAATCGAGATTGGCGACGAGAATCTGCAGCGGCTCGTCGAGCGATCCCATCGGCGGCGGTACATGTTTGACGATCGCGTCAAACAGCGGCCGAAGATCTTCGCCCGGTGTCGCAAGATCGGCCGTCGCCGTGCCTTTCCGGCCGTCGGTGTAAATGACGGGAAAGTCGAGCTGCGCTTCCGACGCGTCGAGATCGATAAACAGGTCGAATATCTCGTTTAGCACTTCGGCCGCGCGCGCGTCGGGCCGATCGATCTTGTTGATCACCACAATCGGCGGGAGGCCACGCGCGAACGCCTTTCCGAGCACAAACCGCGTCTGCGGCAGCGGTCCTTCGGACGCGTCCACCAGCAGCACGACTCCATCAACCATCGTCAGCGTGCGCTCGACTTCGCCGCCGAAGTCGGCATGCCCGGGCGTGTCCACGATATTGATCAGGAGCTCGTGATAGTGCACCGCGGTGTTCTTCGCGAGGATGGTGATGCCGCGCTCGCGCTCGAGCTCGTTGCTGTCCATGGCGCGTTCAGCGACGCGTTCGTTCGCCCGGAAGGCGCCGCTCTGATGGAGCATGGCGTCGACGAGCGTGGTTTTGCCGTGATCGACGTGCGCGATGATGGCGACGTTCCGGAGGTTCGGGTTGGCTACAGTGTGCGAATTTCTCGACGAAGGCATCTAGTTAGTATAGTGGGTTCCCTGTGTTCAAACGGCAAAGAACGGGAAGCGTGGTCTGTTCGTCGTGCGGTTCGCTCGTCGGCGTGCGCGATGAAAAGTGTTACAACTGCGGCCGCCGCAACCCTGGACTATGGGGCTTTGCGCCATTGCTGCGATCGCTCGGCAACGATCTTGGCTTCGTGCCGCTCGTCATCTGGGGCAGCGGCGCGCTGTACGTTCTGTCGCTGCTGCTGTCCGGCAGCTCGATGCGGATGGGCGGCGGTCTCTTCGGCTTTCTCGCCCCCGAGATGAACGTGCAGTTTCTGCTCGGGGCGAGCGGCGGTATCCCGGTCTTCGGATACGGCCGCTGGTGGACGCTGCTGAGCGCCAGCTGGCTTCACGGCAGCCTGCTGCACATCATCTTCAACATGATGTGGGTCCGCGATCTCGGCCCGGTCGTCGCCGACATGTTCGGACCGGGGCGCATGGTGATTATCTATACGGTTGCCGGGATCAGCGGATTTCTGCTGAGCTCCGCGGCATTCGCGTTCCTGCCGCACCTCCCTTTTCTCAGCGGTGCGGGATTTACGGTCGGCGCGTCAGCATCGGTCTTCGGATTTCTCGGAGCGCTCGTGTATTACGGACGCCGCACTGGAAGTTCGATTACGCGGTCCGAGGCGCTACGGTATGCGCTGATTCTTGGCTTTTTCGGCTTCGTGATGCGCGGCGTGGACAACTTCGCGCACGCGGGGGGATTTTTCGGCGGCTATCTGGCGGCGCGCTATCTCGATCCGCTGAAGCCTGAACGGGTCGATCACATCTTTATTGCCGTCGCGTGTCTTGCCGCAACGTTCCTCGCCGTCGCTGCGTCGTTCATCACCGGACTACCGCTGTTGATACCTTCGCAGTAAGGGGTGAGGGGTGAAGGGCGCCCCTTACCCCTTACCCCTTTTTTTACTTCGGCGGCACCACCGGCACGAACTGCGGGAATACGTAGGCGTACATCATCGAGATGACACCCATCACGAGCATCAGCAGAATGCTGTGTTTGATGGTGAACCGGAAGAGCCTGCTCTCGTCGGCTGTCGTCATACCAGTCGCGGCGACCGCAACCGCAATGCTCGTCAACGAGATCATTTTCCCCATCACACCGGCAGCGGAATTCACCGACGCGGTCAATACCGGATTCAGTCCGAGCGTGTTGGCGGTCACCACCTGCAGGTTGCCGAACAGTGCGTTCGCCGACGTGTCGCTGCCGGTCAGGAACACGCCCAGCCACCCCAGTACGGCGCTGAAGAACGGGAACGTGGGACCCGTGGTCGCCAGCGCAAGTCCGAGCGTGGACGTCATCCCCGAATAGTTCATCAAGTAGGCAAGCCCGAGCATCGTGGCAATCGTCACCATCGACATCTTCAATTGCTTGAAGGTCGCCACATAGGTCGCCGCGAACTGCTTCGGTTTGACGCGCAGCAGCATCGCCGCGGCGATGCCGGCGAGGAAGCATGACGTTCCCGACGCGCTCAACCAGTTCAGGATGTACACCGCGCCGTAAGGCGCCGGCGCAGGGGTCACCGGTGGAACCCGCGTGATCATATTGTGCAGCCCTGGCACATTGATCCCGTTGAGCACATTCGCATTCAACGGCAGGAACCCCGGCAGCAACCCGTTGGTAAACCTGTCGAGAATCGCTTTGATGGAGACCTCGCCCCACGTCAGCACGAACACCACGAGCAGCAGGTAGGGCAGCCACGCCACGAACACCTCTTTACCCGAGTGCCGCTTCGGCGCGATCGTCGCCTCCTTGTCGCCCTCCAGGCGCATGATCGTCGGCGGCTTCCAGAATTTCAGCACCAGAACCATCGCCGAAATACAGGCGAGCGAGCTGAGGATGTCGGTGAGCTCGTGCCCGATGTAGTTCGAAACGTAGAACTGCGTGGCCGCAAACGAGAGGCCGCAAATCAGAATCGCCGGCCACACTTCCAGCGCGCGCTTCGGGCCCGCCATCACGACGACGAGATATGCCGGAATGATGACCGAGATCATGGCGCAGAGCCTGCCGGTCATCGCGCTGAGCGGCATCGATGGGATGCCCGTCACGTTGGCAAGAGTAGTAATGGGGATGCCGATCGAGCCAAACGCCACCGGGGCCGTATTGGCCAGCAGACAGATGCCCGCGGCATAGAACGGCGAAAATCCCAGGCCCGCGAGCATGGCGCCCGATACGGCGACCGGCGCGCCGAAGCCCGCCGCGCCCTCGATGAACGCGCCGAACGAGAAGGCGATGAACATCGCCTGCAGGCGCCGATCGTTGGTGAGGCCGCCAACCGAGTCCTTGATGATCTCGAACTTGCCGGTATCGACAGCGAGCCGATACAGCATGATCGAGCTGAACACGATCCAGGCGATCGGAAAGATCCCGAACGCCGCGCCGTACAGCGTCGAAAGAATCGCCATCGAGAACGGCATGCCATAGCCGAGCAGTGCCACGATCAGCGCAGAGGCGAGCGCGGTCATCGCGGCCATCCATGCCGGCTTTCGCAGAACACCGAGCATGACGAATAGCACGAGGATGGGAATGGCCGCGGCCAGCGTCGACAAACCGAGACTTCCCCCTATGGGTTCATAGTTGTGCTGCCACATATCTCCCTCAGTAGACGCAGTTGGTTCGGAATGGAACGGGGCGGGCGAGACTGTATCACACCGAACTGAGGATCCGGACTAAGGAAAACTAGGGATGTCAGCCGGCCTTGCGCTGGCCCGGGCGGTCTTCGACCTTCTTGACGCCGGCGCGCTCGCTCACCGCTTCCTTCAATCCGATCTCCAGCCGCTCGCTGCGGATGCCGAGCCGCAGGCGGCCATAAATGCTGATCAGATGATTGGCGACCCATACCAGCGACAGCCATGCGATGAGGTAGCCGCGCCAGTCGTCGTACAGCAGCGTAAACCGTGTCGCCAGGAGTACCGCGGCCGCAGCATAGTGGCTGAAGCAATATTCACATGTGAACAGGTAGAAGAACTTGCGGGACGCATACCTCTGCGGCCGAACGGCTCCGCTCGACGCAGTAGTCGTGCACCTCGCGGAACAGCTCTTCGTGCGTGATCGTCCAGGAGATCGCCGCGACGGGCAGGGCGAGAACCAGGAGGCGAAGCAAGTCAGCGGCTCTGACGTCGTTCATGCCACAACCCGCCCGGGTCGAAGAACATCCAACGCTGTTCGGTTTCTGGTCATCGCTGCAAATATGAGTGCACAGACAACGACATAGGCGTCGCCGCCTGGTATCAGGGAGGCAAGAAGCGATCCACAACGTAGTGTCCGGCTTTAGTAACAGTACGTAGTGTCCGGCTTTAGCCGGACCGTGACCGCGAAATGACTAACGGGTGTACGTGTCGATGGCGCGGCTGATTGCGCGCTGGCAGACGCGGCAGAAGTCGATCAATGTGCGTGCGCCCATGATGCACTCGGCCTCGGGACGATACAGGCCGCGCGCTTCGTATGCCGCGCCCTCGTACGCTCCCACTTTTCCGGCGAAAGACAGTGGCGTGGGCAATGGCGTTCCGGGCTCGACGAGATCGCTCCACTTCAACTCGCCGGGGTTTCGCATCGCGGTTACGTTCGGCTCCCATGGTTCTGTTTTCAGCGCCGCTCCGGTCTCGTAGGTCACCGTGCCGACATATTCATCCGCCAGGCCGGCGAGATTGTGACCGAGTTCATGAACGAAAATGTATCCGGCATGCTCGTTCGAGGCCGCAACCGTGGACTGCTGGTTGTAAATCCCGCCGCCGCCGTAGCGCGACTCGTTGATCACGATAGCGGCGATGTCGTGCGGGGCGCCCGCAGCCAGATTGCGTAGCGATCGATTGTCATAGGTCAACACGTAACGGTCCAGGCCGAAAATACTGAACTCCGTCAAGACCGCTGGGCCGGGCGCCTGCAGCAGACGTACGTTGAAATCGGCACGGCGGCTTCTGAAAGGCTCGATCGAGAACAGCGCGTCGACGAGCCGCGCGGCATCCGACTGGAATTTCCCGATTTCATGCGGCCCATAGCGTTCGCCGATCAATAGCAAGTCGACCTTGCGATCCGGCCGGCCGTTGTCCACGAGCGAAGTGACCCGAACGCCGCGCTGCGCGGGCAACGCGTCCAGTTGCGCCGCGACATCCACCTGCCAGAGATGCCGAAATTCGTTCGCGGCGTCGCGCCTCTTCACGACCACACGCGCCGGCGCGACAGGCAACGGGAACCGCAGCGACTCGTGAAATCTGCGGTTGGCCGTGCGGAACTCCGGCGTCGTCTCCCATTCGCCGTAGATCGACGCGAAGCCGCGAGAATAGATGACCTGGCCCGACCTCGCGTCTTCGACCTCGAATAAATAGTTTCCCAGACCCGAGGGGTCGATCAGCTGAGTACGGCTGCCGGCCCACTCCCCTTCCCGCCACATCGTGTCAAGAGTGACGGCCTCCCCTCGAGGGCCTCCATCGTGGAAATAATCGACCCTGACGGACGTCGAGAAATCGAAAGTCTCACTCGACACGCTGGGTGCGCTGGGTGCGTTGGGTGCGTTAGGTGCGTTGGGTGCGTTGGGTGCGACGGGTGCGACAGGTGCGACGGGTGCGATCGGTGCGCAGGCAACTGCGACGACGAGCAAAGCGACGATCGCCCTCAACATCACATCTAAATGGTACAGCTACCCGACTACTGACTACTGGCTCCCGGCTACCGCTAGCTACAAGCTACTGGCTACTGGCTACCTGTCACTGGCAATGTAGTAGTCTCGTCATCGGAGGCATCAATGGGCGCCACATCGGACGAGTTGATGGACATCGCGCGGGCGGGGGCCGAGCGTATCGACATCCCCGACAAGAGAGTCCGGTATCCGAGCTTCGCCGATATCGAGGAACAGTGCGCGACGGAATACGACGAACTGCTCGAAGCGCTGCACGATGACGAACTGTTCGCGCCCGCGGACGTGCAGCGGCAGGAAGAACTCGTCGAGCGGCTGAAGGCCGTCGTCGGGGAGGAACACGAAGAGGTGCTCGAGGAGCTCGTGGACAATCTCGCGCGCCAGATCTGGCTCAACCAGGAGGCGGCCTTTCACCTCGGCATGGCGGTCGGCCTGCGGCTGGCTGAAGGGCGCCGGCACTGAGGTGCGCGCTCTGAGAGAGCAGAGAGCGGGAAGCACAGAGCTGCATGCTCCGGTTCGGCCGCTCCTGAAATGGGCGGGCGGAAAGCGCCAGCTCCTTCCGGCGCTTCGCCAGTTCTATCCGCCCGATTTCAACCGGTATTGGGAGCCGTTTCTCGGCAGCGCCGCGGTGTTTTTCGATCTCGATGCGCGCGGTATGCTGCGATCGCGAAGCGCCACGCTCGCCGACAGCAATCCCGATCTGATCGCCTGCTACCGCGCGGTTCGCGACACGACGGAGCAGGTCATCGGAGAGCTGTCGAGACTTGCGCGCGATCACGAGCGGCGCGGCAGCGAGCACTACTACGACGTCCGCAACAACCGGTTCAACCCTCAGCGGGCGGCGCTGGCCTCGGCGGTAAACGGCGGCGGCTTTCGCTACACGCCCGCCCTTGCGGCGATGTTCATCTACCTGAACCGCACCGGATACAACGGGCTGTTCCGCTTGAACGCCGGCGGTGAGTTCAACGTGCCTGCGGGACGGTATCCAAGGCCGCGCATTTGTGACGAACAGCACCTTCGGCGCGTCGCGGCCGCGCTCTCGCGCAACGGAGTCGAGCTCGAATATTCCCGCTACGATCGGCTGCTGGAGGGAGCGCGGGCCGGCGACTTCGTGTATTTCGACCCTCCGTATGCGCCGCTGAGCAAGACCGCGCGATTCACGAACTACACCGCCGAAGGCTTCGACGCGTCCGAACAAAGGCGCCTCCGGGATTTGATCGTGTCACTCGCACGCCGAGGCTGCCACGTCGTGGCGAGCAACTCGACCGCTCCAGACATCGTCGAGCTGTATGAAGACGCTGAACACGTCCGGATGGCAGGACTGAAATGTCACCGGGTACCCGCGCGGCGGGCGATCAACTCGAACGCCAAACTCCGCGGCTCGGTGGTCGAATACATCATCACCAACGTCCCCCAGTCTAAAAGCCAAACAGGAGTTTAGGAGACCAGGAGATCCGATTTTCTTGGATCTCATCACGGAGCCACGGAGCCACGGAGACGCACGGAGCAGGCGGACTTGTGCGGTCTTCTTCGTGGATTGCGTAAGTGAGCTCCGTGCAGGGCGTCGACGGCGTTGGCCGCACAGCGGCCAACGGGCGAGAATGTACGAATGTAAAAATACAAGAACCTCACTCCGCCGTCGTTCTTGCATTTTTCATTCGTACATTCTCGCTCGCGCGCCTTGGCGCGCGCCGTCGACGCGCTGCCCGTGTCTCCGTGGTGATCCTTCGTTCTCCCGTTCTCCTGTTAAAAAATTTCTCCTAATCTTCTAATCTCCTGTTTGATTTCCCGTGAGCTTTTGCTTCGCCCACTCGACGTGTTCCGCGACGATCGGATCGCTGATCGTCCCCTCACTCCGATCTTCACTCAGCACCTCGGCGGCGCGGCTATTGCCCGAGTTGCCGAGCGCAACAGCAAGATTTCTCCGCAGCCCGCGCACGCCAGTGCGCGTCATCGCCGTGTCACCGATGAACATCGCCAGCTCTTCGTCGCTTCGCTTCCACAGCTCGGTGAGATGCTGGAGATTGACGTCGCTGCGCGCCGACCAGGAAGCGTCGGCGTTCACGGGCGACCCGTTCCACGGGCACACTTCCTGGCAGACGTCGCAGCCGAAGATGTGGTTGCCGAGCTCATCACGGTGCTCGAGCGGGATGGAACCGCGATATTCGATCGTCAGGTACGAGACGCACTTTCTCGCGTCGAGCTCGTAGGGCGCGGCAAACGCTCCGGTTGGGCAGGCTTCGATGCACAGCGTGCAGGTGCCGCACTGGTCGAGCCCTGGCGAATCGGGCGCCAGAGGCAGACTGCAGACGATGCCGCCGAGCAGCAACCACGACCCGCGCTCGTGGTTAATCAGGCACGTGTTCTTTCCAATCCAGCCGAGCCCGGCGTACATGGCATACACACGCTCCTGCACGGGGCCGGTATCGACGAACGCCCGTACGTCGAACGGCTCCGGGTGGCGCTCCCTCATCCACTCGACCAGCCGATCGAGCCGCTCGCTGAGAACGTGATGGTAGTCCTGGCTCCACGCGTACCGGGCCACTTCGCCCACTCTGGGATCGTCGCGTTCAGTGGAATAGGGCTCGCCGGCGCTGTAAAACGTCCCGGTGACGATGACCGAGCGTGCGGAAGGCATGACGTTGCGCACATCGGCCCGCCGATCGGCGGATCTGGGCAGATAGCCCATCGTCCCGGCATAACCGTTTTCGATCCACTGCTTGAAGAAGCTGAGCTCGGGAAAGGCTTTGGCAGGAGCGACGCCGCAGAGATCAAACCCGAGCTCGCGGGCTCGTCTCCTTAACGGCTCGCAGTGGTCAGCATAACAGTTTCAACCGCAGGGACGCGGAGAATCGCACAGAGTTATCTCTTTCGAATAAAACCTCTGCACTGCGCCCTGCGCCTCTGCGGTCAGTAACTGCATCCTTACGGAAGCGCGAACGCTGTCAGCGCGCTGCCTGACGGCACGAGCAGAAATTGCTTGCCGTCCACCATGTATGTCGTGCCGCCGGTCGAGCGAAGACCGACGCCGACGTTGTAGTGCCACAGGTACTTGCCGCTCTTCGAGTCGAGCGCGATGATGTTTCCGTCACCGTCGCCGGAGAATACCAGGCCCGCCGCCGTCGACAGCACGCCCGATGACGAAGTCGTCGGATAGCGGAACTCCCACTTGCGATCGCCGGTCAGCGGATCGATGGCCCGCAGCGCACCGTAGTTGCGCTGCTCGCGCGGCCGCGACGTGCCGCCCGACTCGGTACTGCTCACCCTCGCGGAACGGCTCGTGCCACGAGTAATAGATCGCGCACGTCTCGCGCGCGTTCACGAAGAACAACCGCTGACTGGGGTCGTAAGAGGGTGAGAAGAAGTTGGTCCCGCCGCCCAGATCGGGGCACACCTTACTGCTGCCTTCTTCGCTCGGATTGGTGCCGGGCACCAGAATCGGCCGCCCTTCCGGGCTGATTTCCTTCGCCCAGTTCTGCGTCACAAACGGCTTCGCAGAAATCATGCGGCCGTTCGTGCGATCGAGCACGTAGAAGAACCCGTTGCGATTGGCGAACAGCATCGTCTTGCGCGGCGTGCCGTTGATGGTGAGGTCGGCGAGGACCGGCACCTGCGTCGAGTCCCAGTCGTGCACATCATGCGGCGTGAACTGGAAATGCCACTTCAATTGCCCGGTGTCGGCATCCAGCGCAACCGCCGAGCACGTGTACAGATTGTCGCCTTCGCGCGCGGGGCTGTAATAGTCGGGGCCAGGATTGCCAGTCCCGAAGAACACGAGGTTCTGTTCGGGATCGTAGGTGCCCGACACCCAGATCGATCCGCCGCCGCGAAGATACGCGTCGCTTCCCTTCGGCCACGTCTGGCCGCCGGGCTCACCGGGTCCAGCCACGGTGTGGAAGCGCCAGGCTCGTTTGCCCGTGTTGACGTCGTAGGCGTCGATGAATCCGCGGATGCCGAACTCCGCGCCGGCAATCCCGATGATGACCTTGTCCTTGACGACAATCGGCGCGACCGTCGCCGAGTAGCCCTTCTTGTATTCCGCGAGCTCGACGTCCCACACCACGGCGCCCGTCTTCATGTCGAGCGCAATGAGATGCGCGTCGCCGGTGCCGAGGAAGAGCTTGTCGCCGTGCGCCGCGAAGCCGCGGTTGTTGGGACCGCAGCACCCGCGGAAGTCGTCCGGCATGTTGCGGCGATACGCCCAGATTTGCCGTCCCGAGCGCGCGTCGATGGCCCATGCCGTCCCGTTGAAGCCGGTGACGTAGAGCACGTTGTCGACGAGCAGCGGCGTCGTCTGGAAATTCGGCGTCAGCCGGGTCTGGAACGTCCACTGCGCCTTCAGCTGATTCACGTTCTGGGGCGTGATCTGCGTCAGCGGACTGTACCGATGGCCGAAGTAGTTCCCGTGATAGAGCAGCCACTTCGATCCGTCGGGCGTCAGCCCTGCGAGAAGGTCCTGGTTGCTGACGGCGGCCGGAGCCGGCTGCTGGGCCGCCAGCGTGACCGAGCACATCAATACCATCAATAAAGCGCGCATAGGCCTCCTTAACGAACCGTGGTGAAATCGCCGCCACGCAGCGTACTGAGATAACCGATGAGATCCGTCAGATCGCTGTCGGGCAGCCGCTTCGCGTCAAACACCGGCATCAGCGAATTTTTCTCGAGCGTCACTTCGGCGTTCGATTTCAGGTATCCCTGGATGCGCTCGCGCATATCCATCACCTGCACCGAAAACGCGTCTTCGTTCATCTTGATGCCGCGAATTTTCTGCCCGTCCTTCGTGACGACGGTGACCGTTTCGTAGGCCGGCGGAATCCACTCATGCGGCGTGCGAATCTCGCGCACGAGCGCCGAGTAGGTCCGCGCCCCGCCGATCCGTGTCAGGTCGGGGCCGATGCGTCCGCCCTTGCCCGCGACGCGGTGACAGAGCTGGCACTGCTTGGCAAAGATCTGCTGACCGTTCGCCACGTTGCCGGTGGGCGCGGTATCTGCCGGCGCGACGGCGCCCATGTTCCGCAGGTAGGCGATGATCTGGAGGATTTCGTGGTCGGGCCGGGTGCTCTGCGGCATCTCGGTGCCCTGCACGCCCCTTCGAATCACCTGGAAGAAGGCTTCGTCGGCCGCCCCGTTCGCCATGTACGCAATCAGGCTCGGGCCTCGATAACCGGTGGCATCGAGCGCATGGCATTCGCCGCACAGCCTGCGGTAAAGCGACAAGCCGCCGCGAATCGACTCTTTATTATTGAGATGAGGATTGCTGCCGGGATAGCTCTCCGAGCGCACCTCGCGATCGGGCTTGTCCTGCGCCGCCAGATACGCGCTGGCGGCAAGCGTGATGAGTCCAAATATGAGCAGTGACCTGAACCGGGTCATCTCCCCTCCTAACCTGCGTTGGCGATGACGGGGATTATTGCGCCGTCGGTGCGTCTTGTCCACTGTGACGAGCGCGGTGTCCGGCTAAAGGGCGAGCAGGTCCGGCTAAAGCCGGACACTACGTACGCTGAGATATGTGCGCGTCAGGTCGTCCGGTCAACCAGCTGCCGCAGGACGTAAGGAAGTATGCCGCCGTGCCGGAAAGCTGTCAGCTCTTCCGGTGTGTCGATGCGCACCATCGCCTGAATTTCGCGTGCGGGTGCATCGCTGGGGTGCACGAGCACGGCGATGGTGCTGCGCGGCGTCAATCCGCCAATCGCGATGTCATACGACTCGCGCCCCGTCAGTCCAAGCGATGCGGCAGACTCACCTGCGCTGAACTGGAGCGGCAGTACGCCCATATTCACCAGATTGCTGCGATGAATACGCTCGAAACTTTCGGCGATGACCGCGCGGACGCCGAGAAGCAGCGTCCCTTTCGCGGCCCAGTCGCGCGACGAGCCCGACCCGTATTCCTTGCCCGCGAGGACCAGCAGCGGGACGTTCGCGGCCTGATACGCAATAGATGCGTCGTAGATGCTCATCAGCTCGCCGCCCGGCTGATAAAACGTCCAGCCGCCCTCCGTACCGGCGGCCATCTGATTGCGCAGCCTGGTGTTCGCGAACGTGCCGCGCACCATGACTTCGTGGTTGCCGCGCCGCGCGCCGTACAAATTGAAGTCGCTCGGCTTGACGCCCTGCGCGATGAGATACCGTCCAGCCGGACTGTCGGCCGGGATGGATCCTGCGGGAGAGATGTGATCGGTCGTCACGCTGTCGCCAAGCACGGCAAGCACGCGCGCGCCGGTAATCGCCGTGAGCGGCGCCGGCTCGCGGCTGATGTTTTCCACGAACGGCGGCTTGCGGACGTATGTCGACGTCGAATCCCACTCGAACAACCTGCCCGTCGGCACGGGCAGCGACCGCCAGCGCTCGTCACCTTCGAAGACGTTGGCGTACTGGCTCTGAAACATCTCTGACTTGACGGCGCCAAGCATCGCGGTCTGGATCTCGCGCTCCGTCGGCCAGATTTCGCGCAGGAACACGTCTTTCCCGTCGAGACCTTTGCCGATCGGCTCGGTCGTGAGATCGAGCGTCATCCGTCCAGCGAGCGCATACGCGACGACCAGCGGCGGCGATGCGAGATAGTTCGCCCGCACCTGCTGTTGGATCCGCCCCTCGAAGTTGCGGTTGCCGCTCAGCACCGAGCACACGACAAGGCTTTTGTCGGCGATGATCGCCGACACGTCTTCCGGTAGAGGACCGCTGTTGCCGATGCAGGTCGTGCAGCCATACCCGACGAGGTTGAACCCGAGCTGATCGAGAAACGGCGTCAATCCCGCGCGATTGAGATAGTCGGTGACAACCTTCGATCCCGGCGCCAGGCTGGTTTTGACCCACGGCTTTGTCGCCAGCCCACGTTCCACCGCCTTCTTCGCGAGCAGCCCAGCGCCAATCATCACGCTCGGATTCGACGTGTTCGTGCAGCTCGTGATCGCGGCCATGACGACCGCGCCGTGATCGAGATCCGCAGGGGCGACGCGAACCTGCGCGGGCGGCTCGAGGACGGCGACAGCGGCGCCGGACGAAGCGGGAGCGGCCTTCGCCTTCTTATCCGTCATCATCGACGGCAGCGACGCCTGGAATCCGGTCTTTGCTCTGGTGAGCGACACACGATCCTGCGGCCGCCTCGGGCCCGCCAGGCTCGGTTCGATGAGCGCGAGGTTCATCTCGATCGTTTCGTCGTATACCGCGTCGGACGCTAACTCACGGAACAGCCCCTGCGCCTTTGCATACGCTTCGACGAGCTTGACGTGCGACGGCGGGCGGCCGGTGAGCGTCAGGTAGTCGAGCGTCATCTCGTCGATCGGAAACATCGCGGCAGTCGCGCCGTATTCAGGGCACATGTTGCCGAGGGTGACGCGATCCGCAATCGTCAGGTTCGCCAGGCCAGGTCCGAAGAACTCGACGAACTTTCCGACGACGCCATGCTTGCGCAGGCGCTCGGTCACGGTCAGCACCAGGTCCGTGGCCGTCGCGCCCTCCGGCATCGCACCCGTCAGTTTGAAGCCGAGGACCGGCGGGATGAGCATCGACATCGGCTGGCCCAGCATCGCGGCTTCTGCTTCGATGCCGCCCACACCCCAACCAAGCACACCGAGGCCGTTGACCATCGTGGTGTGGGAATCGGTGCCGACCAGCGTGTCCGGGTACGCGCGGATCTTGCCGCCCTTCTCGTCGCGGAAGACGACCCGGGCGAGATACTCGACGTTGACCTGATGGACGATGCCGGTGTCCGGCGGCACCACACGGAAATTGCGGAATGCGTCCTGCCCCCAGCGCAGAAATGAATAGCGCTCGCGGTTGCGGGCGAACTCGAGCTCGGCATTGAGCTGAAATGCGTCGCTCCTGCCGAAATAGTCCACCTGCACGGAATGGTCGATGACCAGCTCGACCGGCTGCAACGGATTGACCCGATCGGGGTTGCCGCCGAGACGAATCATCCCGTCGCGCATCGCCGCAAGATCGACAACGCACGGCACGCCAGTGAAATCCTGAAGCAGCACGCGCGCGGGCGCGAAGGAAATTTCCTTCTGCAGCTGGGCGCCGGGCTTCCACGCGGCAAGCGCCTCGATATCTTTCGAATGCACGAAGCGCGCATCCTCGTGCCGGAGCAGATTCTCCAGCAGTATTTTCAGAGAGTATGGAAGCGAGGCAACGCCCGGAAACGCCTGCTCGAGCTTATTGAGGCTGAAGATTTCGACCGATTCGCTGGCCAGAGTGCTTTGAGTGCACGTCCCGAACGAATTCTCACTGCTCATCATGCTAATCCTATCAAAACGACGACTCTGGGAGTCTGGGAGTCTGGGAGTCGGGGAGTCGAGGGAGTCGAGTCTCGAGTCGGAGTCGAAAAAGTCGCGGTCGAACAATCAGTGGCATGGCTCTGTGCCCTACCGGGAGGTATGAGAGCAGAAAAATTGGAGGACTTCGTTGATGCGCTCGAGCTCGGCGTTGGAGACGCGTGGACATCTAGCAAGGGTTCATCGCCTACCTGCGCCGCTCCGATCGCAGGGACCGGCTGTGAGATTCCCTGACTCTTGTCGACTCCCTGACTCCCGGACTCCAAGACTCCCCGACTCCCCGCAGAGTCCCCCTCAGACTCCCCGACTCTTTCCCTCCGCAATCTCCAGCACCGCTTCCGCCGCGCGCCCGCTCGCGCCGGGTGCACCCAGTTTTGCGCGGACGTCGCCGAGTGCCCGCGCCATCTGTTCATGTCGTTGACGATCGGTCAGTAGCGAAAGCGTCTCGGCGGCAATCCGTTCCGGGGTGCAGTCGTCCTGAATGAGCTCCGGCACGATGCGGCGACCGGCAATCAGATTCACCATCGCCACATCGTCGACGTGCACGAATCGGCGGCCGAGGCGATAACTCAGGGAGGACAGCCGATACACGACGACCATCGGCCTGCCGTGAAGCGCTGCTTGAACAGTCGCGGTGCCTGATGCCGTAATCGCAACGTCGGATATCGCGAGCACATCGTCTGTCCGCGCCAGCACTTCCACCGGCCGGCTCCCATTCCATGTCACTTCGGAGAAAAGTCTGTCGTCCAACCCCGGCGCGCGGGCAATGACGAACTGCGCACCGGGCAGGCGCGCGGAAATCTGCGCGACGCTGTCGCGAATGATCGTCAGCAGACGTTCCACCTCGTTAGGGCGGCTGCCTGGCAGCAAAGCCACAATCGGCCGCGCTGGATCGAGCTGAAGCTCCCGAATGAAACTGTCGCGAGGTTCTTGCGCTCGCGCCAGATCCACGAGTGGATGGCCGACGAACTGCACGGGCACGTCGGCATCGCGGTACAACTTCTCTTCGAACGGAAAAATGACCAGCACGCGGTCGGCAAGCCGCTTCATCACGCGCATCCGGCTCTTCCGCCATGCCCATAGCTGCGGGCTTATGTAATAGATCACCGGGATGCCGAGCTTCTTGACCGCGGAGGCAAGCCGGAAATTGAAGTCGGGAAAGTCGATGACGACGAGGGCCTGCGGCTTCTCGGTGCGGGCGACGTGAATCAGCTGCCGGAGCACCGACAGCGACCGGGGAACGACCCGCAACGCCTCGACGAGCCCGGTGACGCTGAGACCGCGGTAATCGGCAACCAGCTCTGCCCCGCCGGCCATCAGACGCTGGCCGCCGAGTCCAAAAATCGCGGCGTCGGGCTGACGCCGCCGAATTTCGACTGCGAGGGCGCCGGCGTATAAGTCGCCGGACGGCTCCCCGCAGGAAATCATGATTTTGTTCAACGCTTCTTGAGATTGGCTGCGGTGAGATCGAGCTCGCTGAGCGGAATCAACTCGTAGGTGCCGAACCCGGCCTTGTTCAATTGATCTTTGAATTTCGACGCGTCCCCCACGAGCACGATCGACAGCCGATCGGGCTGGACGTATGTGCGCGCGACGCGCAATACGTCGTCCGGCGTGACAGAGTTCGCACGCTGGCGGTAGGTCCGCAGCTCGTCGAGCGAAAGGTCGTAGAACACGGCATTCACCACCTGCCGCGCTATCGCGCCGGGCGTTTCGATGGTGAGCGGAAAGCTTCCCGTCATGTACGCCTGCGCGCTTGCCAGCTCGCCGTCGCCGATCCGCTCGCGCTGGAGACGCGTGAACTCATCGACGATCACCCGCACCGCTTCTCCGGTGCCTTCGGTGCGCGTATCGGTCTCCGCCACGATGTCGCCGGCGAACAGCATCGGGTTCAAGTCGGCCGACGCCGAATACGTCAGGCCGCGCTCCGAGCGAAGCACGCGAAACAGTCGATTGCTGCCTTCGCCGCCGAGAATGCGGATCGCCTGATCCATGCTCATGTAGTCGGGCGTCTTGCGGGGAATACCCAGCTGACCTACGCGAACCGCCGTCTGCACCGAGTCAGCCTTTTCGACGACAACCACTCGACGGGTCGGCCGCGGCGGCTCCGGAAGCGGCGGTGTCTGCACCGTCTGCCGCTGCCACTCGCCGAAGACGCGCGTCGCCGCAGCGATCGCTTCGTCTGCCGTCACATCGCCCACGATCGCGAGAATGCTGTTGTTCGGTGCGAAATACCGCCGGTGGAACTCGCGCAAATCGTCGCGCGTGATCTTCGCGATGGTGTCGGGCATGCCGCTGTCGGGGAACCCGTACGGGTGGAAGCCGTAGATGAGCCGGTTCAACACGGCGCCCGCGATGAAACTCGGGCTCTGCAGGCTGACACCCAGGTTTTCGATGGCCTGCGTGCGCTGCCGCTCGATCTCTTCCGGCGCAAACGCCGGATTGCGCACCACCTCGGAGAGCATGTCCATGCCCACGCCGAAGCTGTCTTTCATGACGAGGACCGTCGCCGCCGTCACATCGCTGTTGGCGCCGGTGTCGAGCGCGCCGCCGATCGAGTCGATCGCGTCGGCAATCTCAAAGGCGGATCGCGTCGTCGTGCCCTGATCCAGCAGCGCCCCCAATAGCGAAGCGGTGCCTGCCTTGCCCGGCGGGTCGTAGGTGGCCCCCGCGCGCACGAGCAGCCGCATGGTGACTTCGGGCTGCTCGTGGTGCATGACCACGATCACCTGCATGCCGTTCGGCAGCGTGCGAAGCTCGTACGGCGGAAAGCTGACCGGGCGCGACGGCAGCGGACGCGGAGGGTTCTCTGTCGGCCAGGTCGCGAGCTGCGCGAACCCAGATGGTGCCAGGGCAAAAACCACCAGAAAAACAAAACAAGAGAAGGGGAGAACAAGAGAAATCATTTTCTCTTCTCCTAATCTCCTAATCTCCTGTTTAACGTCCTGGATCACGCGGCGCATCAGCGGCTCCCCTTCGGCAGAATCTTCAGGACGAGCCGGCTCTCGGGCGTGAAGTAGGTCTTCGCGACCCGCTGCAGGTCGGCCACCTTCATGTTGGTGAAGATCTCCACCTCGCCGTCGGCAGTGGTCACGTCGCGGTGAATGACGACGGCGTGGGCGAGCTGGCTCGCCTTGCCGCGCACCGATTCGCGATCGACGATGTAATCCCGGAAAAACTGGTTCTTCGCCCGCTGCAGCTCCCGCTCGGAAATCGGCTGGTTGCGCAGCTTGTCGAACTCGGCGATCAACGCCTTCTCGACCTCGTCATGGGTACGTCCAGGAGCGACCAGCGCAACGGCGAAGAACAGATTCGGCTCTTCGATGATGTTGCCTCCACCGAAGGCGGAGAGGGCGATGCCCTTTTCGTAGACGAGCGACTGATAAATGCGCGAGCTGTCGCCGTCGGACAGGATCTTCGACGTGAGATGGAGCGGATACGAATCGGGGTTCCCGTCGAACGTAATCGGATATGCCACGATGACCGCCGGCAGGGGCCAGTTTTCGTTGATGGTGACCCGGCGCTCGCTCGTGGACGGCTTCTCGCGAGGATATTCACGCGGGATGACGCGGTCGGCCTTCGGCACGCGGGCGAAATATTTCGTCACCAGCTCCTTCGCCTGCGCCATATCGAAGTCGCCGACAATCGCGATCGTCGCGTTGGCCGGGACGTAGAACTGGGTGTGGAACTCCCTGACGTCTGCGACCGACGCCGCGTCGAGATCCTTCATGCTGCCGATGGTGGTGTGTTTGTACGGGCTCACTGTATAGAAGGTGTCGTACAGGATCTCCGACAGGCGTCCGAAGGGCTGGTTGTCGACGCGGAGGCGCCGCTCTTCCTTGACCACCTCGCGCTCGTTTTCGAACGTCGCCTTGTCAATCCGCAGCGTGGCCATGCGATCGGCCTCGAGCCACAGGACAAGCGGCAGATACTGCGACGGCACCGTCTGCCAGAACACCGTGGCGTCGTCGTTGGTATACGCGTTGGTCTGCCCGCCCAGGCTGGCGAGCATCGACGCGTGCTCTTCCGGCTCGACGTTTTTCGACCCCTTGAACATCATGTGCTCGAAGAGGTGCGCGAAACCGGTCTTTCCCGGCTTCTCGTCTTTGGAGCCGACGTGGTACCAGACCTCGACGTGCACGATCGGGGTCGAATGGTCGGGCGACAGCACGATCGTCAGCCCGTTGGGGAGCGTCACCAACTCGTACTCCAGACGGGGAGGACGGACGGCGGCGTCGACGGGGGCCAGCGTCACCAGGGCGAAGAACGCTGCTACGGCGAGAAAAGTGTTCCGCATGTTATTCCGATCTTAGCGTGGTTTTTCCAGGTCCAGAATCCGCCGTTCGAGATCCGCCAGCCTCTTTCGCCACTCGGGGAGCTTGCGGAAGATGACCGAGGCTTTCAGCCACTCTCTATTGTCGATGGCCGGATAGCCCGAGACGAAGGCGCCATCGGGTAGCGAATTCGTAATTCCGCTTTGCCCGACGGCGGTCACGCCGTTTCCGATGGTCACATGTCCAGCTACACCGACCTGGCCTGCCAGGGTGACGTTGTCGCCGACATTGGTGCTACCCGCAATCCCCACCTGGCCGGCAAGCAGCGTGTTCCTGCCGATTGTGACGCCATGCGCAATCTGAACCAGATTGTCGATTTTCGCACCGGATTTGATCCGCGTTTCGCCGACAGCCGGACGATCAACGGTCGTGTTGGCCCCGATTTCCACGTCGTCTTCGATGAAGACGCTGCTCGTCTGCGGAATCTTCTGGTGCGTGCCGTCGGGCCGGCGGACGAACCCGTACCCGTCGCTTCCAATAACCGCACCGTTCTGAAGGATGACGCGATTACCGATGACGACCCGCTCGCGCACGGCAACGTGGGAGTGTACGACGCAATCGTCTCCGATGATAGCGTCCTCGCCGATGCACACATTCGGGTGAATCACCGTCCGATCGCCGATGCGCGCGCCGCGGCCAACCGACGAGAAGGGCCCGATAGATACATCGCGGCCGAGCACCGCATCGGGGGACACAGCGCTTTGCGCATGAATTCCAGGCGGCGGGCTCGAAACACGCGCAAACACCGCCAGGGCGTTGGCGAACGCGAGATACGGGTGTTCGGTGCGGAGCAAGGCACAGGGAGCTTCGGCGACAGCGTCGCCGACGATGGCGGCGGACGCGCGGGTGCGGAGCAGCGCCTGGGTGTATTTCGGGTTGGCTAAAAAGGTGATGTCGCCTTCGCCTGCCTGCTCGAGGCCGCCGATGCCGCGGATCTCGATGTCGCCGTCACCCTCGAGGCGGCACGCGAGTCGTTCGGCAAGCTCTCGTAGCTTCATGTTTAGTCGCGGGGGCTCTCCGCCCCGCGCCACTCGCGGCTCGGCCGCACCAGACAACAAGGCAAGTCCATTCCTCCTGAGCTCCTGATTTCCTGTCGTTTTTTGCGGAGCGAGGATATCACGCGGTTTTGACCGCAATCCGCTCGAAGAACTTGGCGAGGTGCGGGAGACGCAGGGCCGACGCGACTTCGTGCACCTCGCGATCGCGCTCGCCGGGCCCAAGCACGAGGACACGACGCAAGCGTGAGAGCTGGGGGCTCGCACACGCGGACCAGCTGATCTCTGTGAGCGCGTGTCTGGCGCCGCGGCGGGACAGATAATGACCGACGAGCCGGAAACCGAAGTAATAACCGATGACATTAGGCCCCGGCACCAGCACGAGCGCGGCCGACGCCACGAACAGCACGCCGTCGATGATCACCCACTTCATGTGGCGATCGGCTTCGCGTTGAAGCTCGGCGCGCGCGCGGCGGATCGCGTCTTCGGTCGTCAGGTCGTCCGGATGGTGAAGGCAGAGTTCCGTCTCGTTACGGAGGCGCCAGAGCAGCCGCTGTTCCGCGATTTTCTCGACGATCCAGCACAGGGCGCGATCTTTCATCCGCTCGCTCCACGAGCGGGGGCCGTCGTGCACGCGCATCTCGCCGCTCAACCGCTCCTCTTCGACACGCGCGAGCGCTTCCTTGAAGTTTGCGTAGAGCGTCGCCAGCCGCCCCTGGGGCTGCAGGTCGTCGTCCACCCCTTCATCGGCCTTCTCGTCGGGCTCGCAATACAGCTCGTACCGGTGGTCGGGAGCAACTGGAATGAAATAAACGTCCATTAGGGATTCGCCGCCGCCGTTCGGCGCCGCTGCGGGGTCCGGGCAGGCGGCGCCGCCGGCAACGGCGGCTTTCCTGCCTGCTCCCAGGCGCTGGTGATCATCGATGCCACTCCAGTAATCGCGTCGTTGAGACGCTTCTCCAATACTGGACGAGTTCTGGCGAACAAGGTTTCAAAGTACTTGTCGTCGTAGGTATCGCGGTCGCCGATGGCCTCCTTATCGGCCGACAACACGTCGTCGGCGAGCTGCGAGCTCTCGAGGAGCGTTTCGAAAATGAAATCCCGCTCGCCGGCAATCGCCTTCAGCGAGCCAGGCTTGATGGCGAGCTGCGTTCGGTAGCGGATGAACAGCTCATCTTCCCAGCGGTTGTGGATGCCGGTTTGACCCGTCAGTTGTCCGTTGTAGTTCAGGACGGCGTGCAGCGGCACGTGCGCGTCGGCAACGTAGTGGCCGATGATCGCCGAAAAGAACCGGATGTCGCTGTGCGCGTATTGTCCATTCCGCTTCAAACTCTCGAACCCGCGGATCAGACGCCCGGCCATCTCCTGGGTGCGCCACGGCAGCAGCCCGTTCTGCTCGAGCTCGTCGATGCCGTATTTCTTCAACGCCGCGTCGTACTCGCGCGGCAAATCCGTGAAGGGGTACGCGCCGTAGGCGTCGAGGTCGAGAAAGTGGTTCGGCGGCTCTTTGGTGAAGCCGGCATTGCGCCACAGATCGGGATCGATGGAGCGCTCGACGATAAATGCCCGGTTCGCCTCGAAAAACGGGCGCAGCTCGGCGGGCAGGATGTCTATCGCCCGATCGACGATGAACTTGTGCGCTTCGAAACCCCATGCGCTCGCGTGCGACGGCAGGAGAAGAAGTGCGGCGAGCAGGCCAAGATGAGGCACGCGCATACCTTATTATCGCTGAATGCCTCGCCTCGGTGCCCACATGTCGATTGCCGGGGGTCTTCCGCTCGCCGTCGCGCGCGCGCAGATTCACCGCTGCCAGTCGCTTCAGATCTTCAGTAAGAACGCCAGTCAATGGCGCGCCCGGCCGCTGCCGGCGTCGGAAATCTCGGCATTCCGTAAGGCCACGTTGGAAACCGGCATCGCGCCGATCGTCGCGCATGCGAGCTATCTCATCAATATCGCGACGCCGAACCCGGCGTTGCGCGCGCAGTCAATCGCCGCGCTTGGCGAGGAAGTCGATCGCGCGGAAGCTTTGGGACTGCTCGGCGTGGTTCTGCACCCCGGAGCACGGCTCGCAACGCCGGTGGACGAAGCCCTGGAACTGGCCTCGGCAGCCCTGGATCAGGTTCTGAAGGCACGGCGCCGCGGCAAGACCATGATTCTCCTGGAGCACACGGCCGGACAAGGCAGCACCATGGGATCCACGTTCGAGGAGATCGCCGCGATGCTCGACGGAGTCAAGAACAGCAGACGCCTTGGGGTGTGCCTCGACACCTGTCACCTGCTCGCCTCGGGCTACGACTTGTGCAGCGAAGACGGCTATCGCGCGACATTCAGCGCATTCGATAAGCTGATCGGCTTCGATCGCCTGAAAGTGTTCCATGTGAACGACTCGAAGAAGCCGTGCATGAGCCGCGTGGACCGGCACGAACACATCGGAAAAGGATGTATCGGCCTGGAGCCCTTTCGCCGGCTGCTGAACGACAAGCGATTCACGAACCTGCCGATGATCCTGGAAACCGAGAAGAGCGAATGGCGCGAGAAGGGCAAAGTTGTCGTCGATCCGCTCGACGAGATGAATCTGAACGTACTACGCAGCCTTCTTGAAAAACAAACAGAAGGTCAAGAGATCAGGAGAACCTTCTGTTGGAAAAGAGTTCCTCTAGGAACGTTTCAAAACCTCCTCGCGGCAGGCTGGCTCCGGCTGCCGGCAGACGGATGCACCGGTCGCGTGGGTGGCGGCTTCGGATAGGGCGCGTTCCGCATCCGAATCTCCTGATCTCATGTTCATGTCTTTGTGGTGTCGTCAGGGGGACTCTCCAAACACTTCCGCTTCGAATTTATACAGCTGTGCCCCGTTTCGCCAGGCATCCCTCGGCAGCCCGGCCTTCACGCAGGTTTGCGAGGCGAACTCTTCGGCGTCCCACCCCCACTCGGTCGCTACCTGCGGCAGAAGTAACCCGCGGCGGCCTTCGTGTTCGACGACCAGACCATGCCGTCCCGCCGTCACTTCCGAGATGTCGCCGACCGGTTCCAGCGGGCCGAGCACGGAGATTTCGAGGCTCACGTCGCCAAACTCGGCGGCCTGCAGCGCGGGAAAACGAGGGTCGGCGATCGCAGCGGACACCGCGCACCGCTGAACCACTTCGACGAGCGGCAGTTCCGCGTGGGGGTACCCGATGCAGCCGCGGAGATCGCCACCGATGCGAAGGGTCACGAACGCGCCGGCGCGGGCATAGCCCTGGACCAGGGATTGGGGACTAGGGATTGGCGGATTGGGGATTGAAGATTGCGGATTGAGGGTTCGCATGAAAATCCGCGCCGACGGCGCGGGAGATGGCCAGGCGCGCCAGGCGCAACAATGCCGTGCGAGCGTCATTATCGAGCGGCGGCATCGGCGTCTGAAGATTCGCGAAACGTACCCAACGCGGCCGCGAGATAGCCGACCACCGCATCCTTGTCGCCGGAGACATCTCCCGAGTCGGCGTATTTCAGCACTCGCGCCTCAGTGGCGCCGGCGAGCTGGGCGGCGCGCATCACCGAGACGGTCGGTCCCCCGCCGCACGCATGTTCGGGAAATGCTTCGAGCAGCGACATGAGGCCTTCGGCATCGAAACCCCGAACTCGATCGATCACCCTGGCGTCCAGTTTCGCGGCGGTCGCGGCAGACTGATAGTGCGACAAGTCCGGTACTGGCAATCAGCACCGCCCGGCGCCGATCGATCGCGCCGGCAATCGCGTCTGCCAGCGCAAACGCGGTTTCTCGCCGCTGGAATCCCATCACGAGCGGCACGATGCGGACGTCCGGCAGCACCCGCCGCAAAAACGGCAATTGCATCTCGAGCGAATGTTCGCGCGCATGCGCGGCCGGATGCGGCACAACGAGGCGCGACCGGGCGGCAACAGCCGCGGCGCAGTCTTCGTCAATCGCCACCGGACCGAACGGCGTCTCGAACGCGCCGCGTTCGTAAAGAGCCACCCCCTCGAATCCGACGAAGTGCGAGGGACCGACCAGCACCGCGACGTCGATGTCGCATCCGGCAAGCTGGCGATACGCGAACGCCGCAACGTGGCCTGAATACACCAGCCCGGCATGGGGCGCGATCACCGCCACGGGCTTGCCGCCGAGCGGCGCCCCGGCTTGGCCGAGATAGTCATCGACCTGACGAGCGAGCTCGTCCGGATTCGACGGGTACCACGATCCCGCAACGGCAGCACGTCTAAGAGTGTCGGCCACGTCTTCTGAGCGTCGTTTCCGCATGGTAGCATTTGACATGCCGGAGCGGCTCACGCGCCGAGATGTGGATCGAATCGCCACGCTCGCCCGCCTCGAATTGACCGACGCGGAAAAGGAATTGTTCGTACATCAGCTCTCGCACGTGCTCGAATACGCCGAGCAGATCCAGAACATCGACACCGCCGGCGTGCCGCCGACGTCGCACGTGCTTTCGCAGATTCCTGCCGACCGTCCCGACCAACCGCGCCCCGGCCTCAGCAATGCCGAGGCGCTGGCGAACGCGCCGGACCCGGCGCCGCACGCGGGGCTGTTCCGCGTGCCGCGAGTGATTTGAACCGCTTCAGGTGACCACACCGCCCTTTCAGACCGCCCGCGGCATCCGCGACGGCGTCGCCAAGCGCACCATCTCGGCGCTCGAAGTGTGCGACGCCACGCTCGCACGCATCGAAGCTGCCAATCCCCGGCTGAACGCGTTCCTGGCGATCGCCGCCGATCGCGCCCGCGAGCGCGCGAAAGCTATCGATCGCGACAAACATGCGGGGCCGCTCGCCGGCGTGCCGGTCGCCATCAAGGACAACATCCTGACGCGCGGCATCGCGACGACCGCCGCGTCCCGCATGTTGAAGCAGTTCGTCCCGCCATACGACGCCACGGTCGTGCGCCGCCTCGAAGAAGCGGGCGCCGTCATCGTCGGCAAAACCAATTGCGATGAATTTGCGATGGGCTCGTCGACGGAAAATTCCGCCTTCGGCCCGTCGCGAAACCCCTGGAACCCTGATCACATCTCCGGCGGATCGAGCGGCGGCTCGGCGGTCGCCGTCGCCGCAGGCATGACTCCAATCGCACTCGGATCGGACACCGGCGGATCGATTCGACAGCCGGCATCACTCTGCGGCATCGCCGGATTGAAACCGACATACGGCCGGGTGTCGCGATACGGGCTGATCGCCTTCGCGTCTTCGCTCGATCAAATCGGCCCCATGACGCGCACGGCCCACGACGCGGCGATCGCTCTGTCCGTCCTCGCCGGAGCCGACCCCTACGACTCCACGGCGTCTGCTCAACCTGTCCCGGATTATGTCAGCGCGCTCACCGGCGACATCCGCGGAATCCGGCTCGGTGTCCCGCGCAGAATGCTCGAGCAGGGGGTGGAAACCGGCGTTCGAGACTGCTTTTTCGGCGCACTCGACCTCCTTAGCGCCAAAGGCGCCGAGTTGATCGACATCGAGCTGCCGCATGCGCCCTACGCCATCGCAACCTACTACGTCGTCGCCACGGCCGAAGCGAGCTCGAACCTGGCGCGCTACGATGGAGTGCGCTATGGATTTCGCGCGGAAGGTACGCGCGACTTACGGGAAATGTACGAAATAACGCGGAGCCAGGGCTTCGGCCCCGAAGTCAAACGGCGCATCATGCTCGGCACCTACGTCCTGAGCGCGGGCTACTACGACGCCTACTATCTGAAAGCCCAGCAAGTGCGCACACTGGTGCGCCGCGACTACGAGCAGGCGTTCGAAACCGTCGACGCCGTCGTGATGCCGACGAGTCCCACAGCCGCGTTCAGGATCGGCGAGAAGATCGAAGATCCGCTGTCGCTCTATCTCACAGACGTGTTCACCGTCAGCGCGAACCTCGCAGGGCTGCCCGGACTGAGCGTGCCGTGCGGACTGACATCAGACAGACTGCCCATCGGTCTGCAGCTGACCGGCCGGCCCTTCGACGAAGCAACGCTGTTGAAGATTGGTGACTGCTACGAACGGGATACGAATTGGTGGAAGGAGTGTCCTGCCTGAAAGAATTGGCAGATTGGTGGATTGGTAGATTGGTAGATTGAAATCAGGCTGAGGCGCGCTTCGCGCGCTCGAGCAACTCAGGCGTCTTCAGCACGTCGATCGGGCCGCGCGGGGCATCCGGCGGCATATACCGAACGTACGCTGCCTGCCCGACGGTTTCTTCCAGGCTTTTGACCACCATCGACCCGGTTGTGGGGCGCAGCTTCGGAAAACCGAAGATGATGCAGAAGCCGAGAAACAGCACCAGAATGAACACCGAGCTGGCCCCGAAGGCCAGAAGGAATCCAAAGACCAAGTCGATGACTTCCTGGGAGTTCACCCCTTGACCTCCGAGGCTACGGGAGGCTTGGCCGGCGGTAAATCGAACTGCACCAACCGGTTGCGAACCTCTTCCATCGCCACGCGTTCGGCTTTGTGCGGCTGAGGGTGGTTTTCGTGGTGAACGGTGGTGTCGAGGCGCGGACGAGCCCCCCGCCGGAGTTGCTTGGCCCTGAGGGCGGCAATATCGACGAAAAGAAAACGATTCGACACGTGCGGTGCCGGCTCGATGGTTTCCTCAACTTGCGGAGTGTCTTCCTGCTGCGGCGTTTCAATATCCATAACGCCATAGGATACAGGAACTTACGCCGCCGACGCAAGTTCCTGTTGGCATTCGCGAACTAATCCCTAATCCCCTATCCCAAATCCCCGGTGAATGTCGCGGCTTTCTAGGCCGCGACGTTTACCTTGATCTGCCTGGGCTTCGCTTCCTCACGGAGAGGGAGCTGGATCGTGAGCACGCCGTCCTTGTATTCAGCGGCGACGCGATTCGGGTCGACCGTGTGAGGCAGCGCGAACGACCGGGTGAACGTGCCGTAGCTCCGCTCGACGCGGTGGAACTGCTCGTCCTTGATCGACTGCTCGGCCTTCTTCTCGCCGCGAACCGTCAGCGTGAAGTTCTCGACGGTGATGTCCAGGTCCTCTTTGTTCATGCCCGGAATCTCTGCCTTGATCACCAGCTCGTGCTCGCCGGTGCTGTAGATATCGACGGGTGGCATCCACGCGCCACCGAACTCACGAAATGGGTCCCAACGAACGATTGCCATATGTGATCTCCTTTATTTAGTTGTCGTGGGGCCCCACCCCCACGACCTGTCACCTCGCGCTATCGCGCTCGGCGATGTTTGCAACAACGATCTGCTTAGTGCTACCTCGTCACGGGGTCCCACCCCCACGACCTGTGCCTTCGCGCCTTTGGCGCTCGGCTTTGTTTGCGACATCTGCCGCCAGTAGCAACGACTGGGCTACCGGCTAGCCAGCAGGTCCTGCCTACCAGCCTCAGGACTATTGGCTACTGGCTACTGGCCACCGGCTAGTAGCTATGCGTCCACCACTTCCGCATCGATCACTTCACCGTCCTTCGCATTCGGCGCGCCGGCGTCCGGCGCGTTCTGCTTGTACATCTGCTCGGCCATCGTGTGAGACGCCTGTTGCAGCGCGTCGGTCATCCGCTTGATGGCGCCGAGGTCTTCGTTCTTCAGCGCTTCCCGCACGTCGCTGATGGCGTTCTCGACGCGGCGCGCGTCTTCGGCCGGCATCTTGCCCCGGTGTTCGGTCAGCGTCCGCTCCACCGCATAAGCAAGCGCGTCTGCCTGGTTCCGCGCGTCGATCAGCTCGCGGCGCGTCTTGTCGTCCGCGGCGTGGCTTTCGGCCTCCGCGACCATGCGAGCCACGTCGTCTTTTGTGAGGCCCGACGAGTTGGAGATGGTGATCTTCTGCTCCTTCGCTGTCGCGTTGTCCTTTGCCGACACATTGACGATGCCGTTGGCGTCGATGTCGAAGGTGACTTCGATCTGGGGAACGCCGCGAGGTGCGGGCGGGAGCCCCACCAGCTGGAAGCGCCCGAGCGTCCGGTTGTCGCGAGCGAGCGGCCTCTCGCCCTGGAGCACGTGCACTTCGACGTTCGGCTGGCTGTCGGTCGCCGTCGAGAACGTTTCGCTCTTCCGCGTCGGAATCGTCGTGTTCCGCGGAATGAGGGTCGTCATGACGCCGCCGAGCGTTTCGATGCCCAGCGAGAGCGGCGTGACGTCGAGCAACACCACATCTTTCACATCGCCGGCCAGCACTCCGCCCTGAATCGCCGCGCCAACCGCGACGACTTCGTCCGGGTTAACGCCCTTGTGCGGGTCTTTCCCGAAGTAGTCCTTCACGAGCTGCTGCACTTTCGGCATGCGCGTCGAGCCGCCGACGAGCACGACCTCGTCGATCTTCTTCGGATCGACGGCCGCATCCGCGAGCGCCTTCTTGACCGGCTCCATCGTGCGCTGCAGCAGATCGTCGACAAGCTGCTCGAGCTTCGCCCGCGTCAGCTTCATCGCGAGATGTTTCGGACCGTTCTGATCGGCGGTCACGAATGGAAGGTTGATCTCCGTTTCGAGCGCCGATGACAGCTCGATCTTCGCCTTCTCCGCCGCTTCTTTCAGGCGCTGCACGGCGACGCGATCGTTGGACAAATCGATGCCGTCGGTCTTCTTGAACTCGGCGACAATCCAGTCGATGACCCGCTGGTCGAGATCGTCTCCGCCCAGATGCGTATCACCGTTGGTGGACTTCACCTCCACGACGCCTTCGCCCACTTCGAGCACCGAGATGTCGAAGGTGCCGCCGCCGAAGTCGTAAACGGCGATCGTTTCGTCCTTCTTTTTGTCGAGGCCGTAGGCCAGCGCGGCCGCGGTCGGCTCGTTGATGATGCGAAGCACGTTGAGGCCCGCGATCTTGCCGGCGTCTTTAGTCGCCTGACGCTGCGAGTCGTTGAAGTACGCAGGAACCGTAATCACCGCATCGGTGACCGTTTCGCCCAGGTAGTCCTCGGCCGCCTGTTTGAGCTTCTGCAGCACCATCGCCGAGATCTCCGGCGGCGAGTGCTTCTTGCCGCGGGTCTCGACCCACGCGTCACCGTTGTTTGCGGCGACCAGGCGATAGGGCACACGCTGCTGCTCGCTGGATATCTCCGCGAACTTGTGGCCCATGAAACGTTTGATTGAGGAAACCGTGTTTTCCGGGTTGGTCACTGCCTGACGCTTGGCGACCTGCCCGACCAGGCGCTCGCCGTCTTTGGTGAATGCGACAACGGATGGGGTGATCCGCGAGCCTTCCTGGTTGACGAGAACTGTGGGCTGTCCGCCCTCCATCACGGCGACGACCGAGTTGGTCGTGCCCAGATCGATTCCGATGACTTTGCTATTGGTCTTTGCCATGAACCTAGTCTACAGGATCTTTAGTCTTTGTCAAGCATGTTATATCAGTCTATAACACTCATATATTACCTAGAGCCTTCGAGGCGTGTTTCTTGGGAAAAACACACCCGACCCCTTATATTTGGGCGGTGAGTGAAATCAAATTGCTCTTTCTCGGGGACATCGTCGGAAAACCGGGCCGGGAGCTCGTCAGGAAAGGGCTTCCTTCCTTAATAGAGCACTACAGCGTCGACCTCGTCATTGCCAACGCGGAAAACGCCGCCGCGGGCAGGGGAATAACCCGCGACATCGGCGACCAGTTGCTCGGGTGGGGGGTCGATGTCATGACCACCGGTAACCACATCTGGTCGCAGCGCGAGGCGATTGACTACATCGGCGCCGAGGCGAGGCTCCTTCGGCCGGCGAACTTCCCCGCCGGAGTCCCCGGCAATGGCAGCTATCTCGCGCGCACGGCCCAGGGTCGTCCCGTCGGCGTGATCAACGTCATGGGACGCGTCTTCATGCAGGAGCTCGACAATCCGTTTACGCGCGTGCTCGAAGAAATCGAAGCGATGCGCTCGCGCACGCGCATCATCTTTGTAGACTTCCACGCCGAAGCGACGTCGGAAAAGATCGCGATGGGATGGCATCTCGACGGGAAGGTCACGGCGGTCGTCGGCACGCACACACATGTCCAGACGGCTGATGAGCAGATACTCCCTGGCGGCACCGCATATATGACGGATGTCGGGATGACCGGACCGCACGACGGGGTGATCGGCGTCGAACGCGCGCCGGTGATCGACAAATTTCTCAGGGGCATGCCGGTGCGGATGGAAACGGCCTCGGGCAACCCGCGCCTCAACGGTATCCTGCTTGCTGCGGACGAAAGCACCGGCAAGGCTATCTCGATCCAGCGCCTGAGCCTTTCCGCCAAGCAACTGGAACATGAGCTCACAGTTTGATCTCTTCGATCGTCCCGACGCGGACGAGCCCGGCTCCAAGACGCCGGCCGCGCGCGAGCGTGTGAGAACGGTTTTCAGCGTCAGCGATCTCACCGCCAACATCCGGAACCTGCTGGAATCCGAGTACGCCCAGGTCTGGGTCGAAGCAGAAATCTCGAACTGCCGGTTATGGAACACCGGCCATCTTTATTTCACGCTGAAAGATCCCGGCGCGCAGATCAAGGCCGTGATGTTCAGGTCGGATATCCGCACGCTGAAGTTCAGGCCCGAAGATGGGCTGCACGTCGTCGTCCGCGGACGCATCAGCGTGTACGACCCCAAAGGTGAATATCAGCTCGTCTGCGAGCGGATGGAGCCGCACGGGCTCGGCGCGCTGCAGTTGGCATTTGACCAGCTCAAGCGTCAGCTCCAGGCCGAAGGATTGTTCGATGCCGCCCGTAAACGGGCGCTCCCTGCCCTGCCCCGGAAAATCGGCATCGTCACGTCGCTCGATGGAGCGGCGATACGGGACATCATCAACGTGCTCGGCCGGCGGTATCCAAACGCCCATCTGGTGATTCGTCCTGCGCGTGTTCAGGGCGAAGGGGCCGCCGCCGAAATCGCGCGCGGCCTCCGCGACATCGTCAAAGTGCCGTCGATCGACGTGGTCATCGTCGGACGCGGTGGCGGATCGGTTGAAGATTTGTGGGCCTTCAACGAAGAGGTCGTCGCCCGAGCGATCGCCGCGTCGCCCGTGCCGGTCATCTCGGCCGTCGGCCACGAAGTGGACGTGACCATTGCCGACTTCGCGGCAGACGTGCGCGCACCAACGCCGTCGGCAGCGGCGGAACTCGTCGTCGCGCGCAAGGAAGATTTCTGCACCCATATCGAACGGCTGAACGATCGGCTGACGGGTGCGGCGCTCGCTTCGATCTCGCGCCTCGAATCGCGCGTGCATCAGCTCGACCGGCGGCCTGCCCTGGCCGGTTTCTCGGCGCGTCTGGCGATGCGCGGCCGCCATTCGGCGGAGACGGCGCACCACCTCCGCCACGTCGCGCGAGCCGCGATCGCGCGCCGCCTCCGCGGCTATCAGACATTGCGCCTGCAGCTGGAGCAGTTCGACCTGCGGCGTCGCATGGGAGCGATCCGCGCCCGGCTCGTTGGTGTGGATGGAGGGTTGCGGGCCGCGGCTGCGCGCCGGCAGCAGCGCGCGGGCGCACGTCTGCAGACCTGCGCCGCGCGGCTCGAGAGTCTCAGCCCGCTTGCGGTGCTCGGGCGAGGTTATGCGGTGGTCTGGGACGATTCTCGGACGCACGTCATCCGCAAAGTAAGCGAAGTGAAAACCGGCGGCACGGTGCGTGTCACGTTGTCGGAAGGTGAACTGCGTTGCGAAGTGGTGGACAGAAATGGACCCGACGATAAAGGACTTTGAAGCGGCCATCGCCGAGCTCGAAACGATTGTGAAGAAGCTGGAGGAAGGCGACCTGGCGCTGGAGAAGTCGCTCGAACTCTACGAGCGCGGCGTGCAGCTCTCCCGCTTCTGCCACACGCGGCTGGAAGAGGCCGAACGGCGCATCGAGATCCTCAACGAGCGCGGCGATCTCAGGCCGGCCGGCCAGAACTTTTCGAAAGACGACAAGTGACCACCGTTCTCACGCTGGCGGAGTATCTCCACACTCGCCGCGGCCAGATCGAAGACGCGCTGTCCCGCTATCTCCCGCCGCCTCCCCGGTGCCCGGCTGAGTTGCACGCGGCGATGCGCTACAGCCTCGAAGCAGGCGGCAAGCGGCTGCGGCCCGTCTTGACGCTCGCGGCGGCGGAAGCGGTCTCCGGACAATCCGCGCCGGACTCTCTCGCGGCTACCAGCGCCCTCCCAGCTGCATGCGCCGTCGAGCTGATCCATACCTATTCGCTCATTCACGATGATCTGCCGGCAATGGACGACGACTCGCTCCGGCGGGGACGGCCGACCAATCACATCGTGCACGGCGAAGGCATGGCTATTCTGGCCGGCGACGGGCTGCTAACAGAGGCGTTCGTGCTGCTCGCGACGGAGCCGGCGGACGCCGCACTCGCCTCACGCAAGATTCGCACGATTGCGATCATCGCAGGCGCAGCGGGTGCGTGCGGCATGGTTGGGGGCCAGGCGGTGGATCTGCTCGCCGTCGGAACGTCCGGCCAGTTCGACAGGCAATCGCTGCAGGACATGCACGCGCGAAAAACCGGCGCCCTTATTCGCGCCGCCGCCGTGGCGGGCGCGATCATGGGAGGCGGCACGGACGAGGCGATTGACGCCGTCGAAGAATACGGCCGACATCTCGGCCTGGCGTTTCAAATCGTCGACGATATTCTCGACGTCGAAGGCGACGCGCAGAAGCTCGGCAAGACCGCAGGCAAAGACGCCAAGGCCGGCAAGCCTACCTATCCTTCCATCTATGGTCTTGAAGAATCGCGCCGGCTGGCGGCGCAGCGTCACGACGATGCGATTGGCGCGCTGCGGTCAGCTGGCCTCCAGCAGTCGCGTCTCGCGGATATCGCGGCGTGGGTTGTGAAGAGGACGAATTGATCGTCCATCGTCCATCATCCATCGTCCATCGTCCATCGTCTGGATGAAGCGGCGTCTTGATCAGTTGCTCGTCGAGCGGGGACTGGTGCAGTCGCGCGAGCGTGCCGCCGCACTCGTGCTGTCGGGCGTCGTCCTGGTGAACGGTCAGCCGGCGCATAAAGCCGGTCAGCAGGTTGCCGAAGACGCAGAGGTCGCGCTGAAGCAACCGGATCACCCATACGTCGGCCGCGGCGGGATCAAGCTCGCGCACGCGATTGAAACGTTTGCCATCGACGTTGCCGGCCGCGAGGCGCTCGACATCGGGGCGTCGACCGGCGGTTTCACCGACGTTCTCCTCAAGAAAGGCGCGGCGCGCGTGGTCGCGCTCGACGTCGGGCACGGGCAGCTCGACTGGGGGCTTCGCAGCGATCCCCGGGTCGTCGTGATCGAGCGCGCAAACGCACGCGCGCTGGCGCCCGAGGACCTTCCCTCTCTCGTCGACATCGTCACCATTGACGTGTCGTTCATTTCACTCCGCCACATTTTTCCGCGCGTACCGTCCGTGCTTCGCCCCGGCGCCGATGTCGTGGCGCTCGTCAAACCGCAGTTCGAGGCGGGACGCGCCGAGGTGGGCAAGAAAGGCGTCGTCCGCGATCCCCTCGTGCAGGCCCGGGTCGTGGACGAAGCGACACGCGCTGCCGCTGAGGTAGGATTGGCGCGCGCAGCCATGGTGGAGTCTCCGATCACGGGCGATACAGGCAACCGGGAGTTCTTTCTGCATCTCAGACAGGAGAGCGGCGAGGGAGCGGGCGTTGGGGCCCAGCGACAAAACATGATGCGCGCGGTCGGCATTGTCGCCAAGGCCGGGCTCGAACGCGCGGCCGGCCACCTCGCGCAGATTGCGGCTTGGCTGGAGGAGCGGCACGTCGCGGCGATCTTCGACACCGAGACAGCGGAGCTTGCCAGGTCTGCCGGCGGGGTCACGCCACTCGAGACATTTGACCGCGACGAGCTGCCCAGTCACGTGGACATGATCCTCGTTCTTGGGGGCGACGGCACGCTTCTCGGCACGGCGGGACGCATCGCCAAAGCGCGGGCGGATATCCCGATTCTCGGCATCAACTTCGGAAGCCTCGGTTTCCTCACCGAAGTCACGCTCCCGGAGATGTTCGCGGCGCTGGAGGCGGCGCTCGACGGTAACGCTCAAACGGAGCGCCGGATGATGCTCCACGTCACCGTCGACGCAGGAAGCCGGCGACTCACCGATCGCATCGTGCTGAACGATGTTGTGGTCACGCAGGGTGCGTTGTCGCGCATCATCGAGCTGTCTGTGGCGGTCGATGGCGAATTCATGATGCGCGTGAAAGCCGACGGACTCATCATCGCCAGCCCGACAGGCACGACGGCCTACAACCTGTCGGCCGGCGGTCCAATCGTCCACCCGCGCGTGGACGGGCTCACGATCACGCCAATCGCGCCTCATACGCTGACCAACCGCCCCGTCGTCGTGCCTGGCTCGAGCGAGATCCGCGTTCAGCCGCTGATTCACAACGATCAGGACGAGGTGTTCGCGACATTCGACGGCCAGTCGCTGCACGCGTTGAAGAGCGACCACATCGTGACGGTGCGGCGCGCGGAGCATCCGCTCCGCCTCATCCGCGCCTCGTCGCGGGGCTACTTCCAGGTCCTGCGGGAAAAGTTGAAATGGGGAGAGGTGAACTGAACGACGTCACCCATGCCCCATGTCGCGGGCGGCCGTGCGGATGTTGTAGCCCTCTTCGATGTCCATCACCCAGATTCTGCCGTCGCCGATGTCTCCCGTCCGGGCGTTTTTCATCACGAGCGTGATCACCTCATCCACGAGATCGTCAGGGACGGCTATCTCGATCATCGTCTTCGGCAACAGGCTGACGTCGTATTCCCGGCCGCGATAGACCGCCTTGTGGCCACGCTGGTGGCCGTGGCCGCGGACTTCGGTGATGGTCATCCCGGCGACCGATGCCTTTTCGAGCGCATCACGCACGTCGTCGACCTTGTTTGGTCGAATAATGCATTTGATTAGCTTCATTTTTGTCCGCGAATTGTACTGCCAAATGCGCGGCGGGGCGAGAGCGGCTAGCGGGCGCCGACCTCGCCGAACCATTCGGCCGCGATGGTTTTCTCGCGGATGATGGTGTCCGGCCGGCCCGAGCCGGTCGAAACGATCGACACGAGAACGCCGCTCACCTCTTCGAGGAAGGCGACATACCGTTTCGCATCGGAAGGCAACTCGTCGAACCGCGTGACGCCGGAGGTCGGCCGGCTCCAGCCAGGGAGTGTTTCGTATACGGGTTCGCACTTCGCCAGGACATTCAGATCGGCCGGCCAGTCATTAATCACCGTGCCGTTGTAGCGGTACGCCGTGCACACCTTGATCTCGTCGAACCCGTCGAGCACGTCCAGCTTGGTCAATGCCAGGCTGTCGAGGCCGTTGATCCGCGCGGCGTAGCGCGCGACGACGGCATCGTACCAGCCGCAGCGCCGCGGACGGCCGGTAACAGATCCGAATTCCTTGCCGCTGTCGCGCAGGCGGTCGCCGCTCGTGCCCGACAACTCGGTCGGCATCGGTCCTTCTCCGACACGCGTGGCGTATGCCTTCACGACTCCGAGGACGCCGTTGATCATCTTCGGGCTCACGCCCAGTCCCGTACAGACACCGCCAATCGTCGAGTTGGACGACGTCACGTACGGATAGGTCCCATGATCGATGTCGAGCAGGGTTCCCTGCGCGCCCTCGAAAAGAATCGGCCGGCCGGACGCGGCGGTATTGGCGAGAAAGACCGAGATATCCGTCACCCAGGGCTTCAGCCGTTCGCCATACGCGAGCATCTGATCGAACAACGGACGCCAGTCGAGCGTCGATTCCTTGATGAGGCGATTGCGGGCCTGGACGTTTTCGCGGATTTCCTGTTCCAGGCCGCTCTTGTCGAACAAATCGCACACGCGAATGCCGCGCCGGCCGATCTTGTCCTCATAGGCGGGCCCGATGCCGCGCGATGTCGTGCCGATCTTCCGCTCGCCGCGCCTCGCCTCGGAGAGCAGGTCGAGCTCTCGATGATACGGAAGGATGAGATGCGCCCGCTCGCTGACGCGAAGGCGGTTGTTCACGTCGTAGCCGAGCTTCGCGAGCTCGTCGATCTCGGTGAACAGCGCTTGCGGATCGATGACGACGCCGTTTCCGATGGCACAGACGACGTGCGGGTGCAGAATCCCCGACGGCAGGAGCCGCAGAATGATCTTCGTCTGTCCGGCATAGACCGTGTGACCCGCGTTGTGTCCGCCCTGATAGCGGGCGACGACCGCGAAGCGCGGCGTCAGCAGATCGACGACCTTGCCTTTTCCTTCATCTCCCCATTGCGCGCCGAGCACGGCGATGTTCATAGCGGACACATTCTACATTGTCATACGCTGCCCGTGCGCGCCCGCCGAAATCCGCTGGACGCCGCGCCGACGTGACAGAATGCGACAGGCCAAAACGTCACAACGATCAGACGCCGAACTTGTCAATAAATTTTTTTTAATTTTCAAATTGACAACGCAGCCGCTGGGCTCTAACTTCTGTCTTTCCTTTTCACGAACGGTTCCTCTCGCATCTGTGCCCACACACGAATCCTTCACGGCGTCTCGCCCCGCACTCGAACGGCGCATTTTCGGCGCCATCGACGCGACGCCTTCACGGATACCGGTAATCCTCGGCGATTTCGGCTCCGGACGTACACAGCTGCTCCACCGGCTGCGCGAGCGGCTCGGGCGAATGCAGGGCCAGTACATCAATCTCGAGCGCACCGCGACCACTCCCGAACGTTCGTATCAGGCAATCGTCACCGCATCGCCGTTCCGCGTGCCGGCCCGAACCGAGCCGGCGTCGGCGCGCGAGGCCTTCGACGCGACCCTGGCGTTTCTCGATCAGGCCAGGACCGGCGGCGGCAACGAGCCGGCGACGTTTTTCCTGGACGAGTTCCTCGAGCTGCGCACGTTTGAAAGCTTCCCGGGACTGCGGACGTCGCTCAGCGATCTGCTGAAGATGCTCGCGGGAAGCGCCAACAGGTTCGTGCTGACCACTCGGTATATCTCGCGTGCGCATCGGCTGCTCAAAGACGCCACGTCGCGTTTCGAAGTCATTCACGTGCCGCCGCTGGCACCGTCGGAAATCCGCGATCTCCTGCTGTCGATCGACGGTGGGCGCGCGCTCTTGCGCGACGAGGCCGAAGGCGAGGCGTTGACGCGCGCTGTGTTCACGTTGTCGGATGGCCGCGTGGGATACGCGCTCGCGATCGCCGAGGCGCTGAGCGCGATGATCGAGGCGCAAGGGGTCGGCGATCCCGTCAGCGCGCTCTCGGGACTCCTGTCGCCTGACGGCCGGCTGACACGGGCATGTGCGTCGTGCTACGAGCTCCGCCTGCATCGCGCGCGCGGATACGGAGCGCTGAAAGCGATTCTCGAGATCCTCGCGCAGCAGGAGCCGCTGACGCTTACGGAAGTCGCGGTCCGGCTGCGCCGCACCCCGGGCTCCACGAAGGACTATCTGTCCTGGCTCGAAGATGTCGATTTGATCGTGTCGCAGCGGAAACGCTACAGCTTCAGCGACCCGCTTCTTCGTGTGTGGGTGCGCCTGTACTGCCGGCCGTCGGGACCGACCGACGAAGAAGTGGCGCGCGAGGTCCAGGCCTACGCGCTCACGAGACTTCCGGCGCCCGAGCCGGCGATGGTCGTGGCGGGCAGCAGCCGCGGCGAGCTTGGCGAGGACGATCGGAAGCCGTGGGGCATCATCGAGATTGATTGAGCTGCTCCAGCGCGAGCCGCGCCGCTTCCTGCTCCGCTTCCTTCTTGCTCCGGCCTCCCGCATCGGCCATCGGTTTGCCGCCCACGCGCACCTGGACCTGAAACGTCTTGTGATGATCCGGCCCGCTCTCGCCGATCACCGCGTATTCCGGCAACGGACCGCCCGCTGACTGCACCCGCTCCTGCAGCGCAGACTTGAAATCATGGAAGGCGGCTTCGGGCGTGCGCGCCTGGTTGACGAGCCCCTCGAACTGGCGCGCGATGAACGCGACCGCCGGATCGACCCCTCCGTCGAGATAAATCGCCGCGATGAGCGCTTCGTAGCCGTCGGCGAGCAGCGCCTGCTTGCGGCGTCCACCCGTCTTCTCTTCGCCGCGCCCGAGCAGCAGATGCTCGCCGAGGTCGAGCCCGTCGGCGAGCCGCGCAAGCGATGTGGTCGACACCAGCGTCGCTTTCATTTTCGACTTCCAGCCTTCGTCGCGCTCTGGAAACCGGCGGAACAGCAGGTCGGCGATGGCGAACCCGAGAACGGCGTCCCCCAGGAATTCGAGTGATTCGTTGTCGATGACGCCCCCGCTGACATCTTCGTTGGCGCGCGAGGTGTGGGTGAGGGCGTGTTCGAGCAGACCCGGATCGCGGAAGGTGTAGCCGACGCGGTGCTCGAGGGTGGCAAATTCCTGGCGCAGCGGCACCACGCGGCCGCCGGGATCGGCGCGGTGGCTCTCGATGAGGCGGCGTGCTTCGTCGGCGTCTTCGGGCCGGACACAAATCTTGATGTCCGCGATGCCGTCGAGTTGAACGGGAAAGATCGACCTCGGGGATCCTTGCGACAACATCGACTCGATCCCGTGGCTCTCCAGCAGGCCCCGCACGACTCGTGCCTCGATGTCGGACTGGCTTCGAAAGACGACCGTCAAATGGTCCATTTATTGGTGGGAGCCCATCGCCCCGCGACGCGCCTATCCTATCTTTAGTATCACCATTGTGATGTCGTCGTGCTGCGGCTGCCCGCCGACAAACGTCGTGAGCTCCTGAAAGAGGCCGTCGCGGATCACTTCGGGCTGCCCGCCGGCCTGCGACTCGAGAAATGCCGCCAGCCGGAGTTCCCCATAACACTCGCCGCTGTCGTCCATGGCTTCGCTCACCCCGTCGGTATAGAAAAAAAACATGTCGTCACGTTCGAGCGGAATCGTCAGTTCTTCGAGGCAGCGCTCGAAGCGCTCGCCGCGGTCGAGATTCAAGCCTAATACCATTCCGTCAGGAATCATGACTTCGACCTTCGTGGCTCCCGGCGCATTCCCCTGAACACGCATGAACGGAGTATGCCCGGCGCGCGCGCATGTCAAAGTGCGGGCAAACGGATCGATCAGGGCGTAGGTCATGGTAATGAAGCTGCGGCTGTCGAGATGCCGCGAAATGATCTGGTTGGCGTCGATCAGGAGGGCGCGCGGCGACGTGTGGATACGGCTCAGCGACAACATCAGTCCTTTGAGCTCGGCCATATAGAGCGCGGCGGAGGTGCCCTTGCCCGCCACATCGGCGATCAACAGCCCGACGCGGCCGTCGGGAAGCGGAAGAAAATCGTAGTAATCGCCCCCGACCTCGCGCGCCGGTGCGCAGAGCGCGGCAAGCGACATCCCCGGCACGGCGAAAGGCTCCTGGGGCAGCAGCGACATCTGAATGTCGCGGGCGATGCGCAGCTCTTCTTCGAGCCGCCGCTTCTCATTCTGCTCTCTCAGCAGCGTCTGGATCCGGTCCGTCATGTCGTTGAACGACGCGGCAAGCTGCCCGAGCTGGTCGTCGGAGCGCACCGGTATCTGGCTGGAGAAATTACCGCGTTTCACGCGCTCGGTGCCGCTGAACAGCTCGTCGACCGAGGTCGTAATCGTTCGCGCGAGCGCCACGCCGTTACCGAGGGCGACGACCTCGATGACCAACAGCAATACTCCGATGCTGATCAACATGTAGAACAGGACGCGATTGAAATTGGGATTTGCCGTGCCCTCTCCTGCCGCGCCCAGCGTCGGCTGACGAGAGGAAGAGGACGCAAGCCAGCGGTACAGCGTCAGGACGTCGACCCCCATCTCGATCCGCGTGCGCGTGGCAGCGCCTGACGGCCAGTCGACATAGCTGAAAAATGTCGCGGTCCTGAAAATTGACATCGGGCTTTCGCCCAGGCGCACTCCTGCGTCGGGCAGGCCTGACGCGCGCATCGCGCCTTCGACCGGCAGGTCCACGATAACGGCGTGCCGCGGCGCGCCCGCACTGCCGACGGCCACCCCGCGCGCAAGCTGCCCCTCGTTGGTCAGTCCGGCAAAGCCCTGCGATGGCACCCACGGGGGCAGCGTGTCCGCGGGGACGATGGCGATCTTGATACCCGGATAACTGGGCTGGGCCGTTGCTTCGCGGCGGTTGACGATCGCCTCGTGGCGCGAGTTTGGCGACGTTTCGGCCTCGGCGAGCGTTGTACGCGCCAGCGTCGCGGCCTGTTCCGTCAGCTCGGCTATCCGGTTCTGCACGAGATACGAGCTGACGTCGAAAAAGACGAGAAGGAACGCGACAAACGAAAACGTGGCGAGCAGCAGAATCGGGACCGCGCCGACCAGGATGTAGGACAGGATCAGTTTGCGGCTGACTCCCCAGAGGAGCCCCGCCCGGGCGAGCCGCGTGACACGGTAGATCGAAACGGCCGCCAGAACGATGATCGCGAAGTTGATGCCGCGGTCGAGGACGGCCTGATCCGGCGCGAGGAACCAGACGAGCAGCTTAACCGCGAGCGCCGCAATCCAGAGGGCAGGAATGGCGCGATGATATCACTCGGCGGTCGACTCTCGAATCCAGTTAAGGTACGCGTCGCTGCCTCCGGCAACCGGCACGACGATCAGCTCCGGAAGATCGTATTCATGCAGCTCACCCAGCCGCGCCATGAGCGCGGGCACGCGCGCGGCGGTGGTCTTGATGACGAGCTGCCGCTCCCGCCCCATCTCGACCGATCCCTTCCATCGATAAAACGACTGCATCTCCCCCAGCACGTTCACACATGCGGCAAGCCGCTCTTCGACCAGAATCGACGCGACCCTCTCGCCCTCGGCCGTGCTCGCGACCGTCGTCCACACCATGACGCACCCGGTATCCATTCCGTACCCCCTATTTAGTGCTTGTACTTCGGCGAAAAATGAAGTACTTAAGAACATTCACAATGGCAGCCCGCGAACCGGCCAAAGGCCAGACCGCCCAACGCGCCCAACGGCGCGGCCAGCGTATTCTCGTCGGTCTCTTCTTCTTTGTCGTCTGTGTGCTCGTCGTGGACGCGCTCGTCGGCGATCAGGGGCTCATGGCGACGATGCGGGCGCGAAAACAGTATGATCATCTGGCTGCCGACCTCGCGCGCCTGCGTTCAGCAAACGCAGCACTGCGCGAAGAGGCCCGGCGGCTGCGGGAAGACCCCGCAGCCATCGAGGAAATCGCCAGGCGCGAGCTTGGCCTGATGAGCCCGGGAGAAAAACTGTTCATCATTCGAGACATCGACCCGCCGTCCGGCAAGTAGCCGCTCCGCATGTCGCATCTCTTCGATTTCGTCCTCCATTTCGATCGCCATCTGCTCGAGTTCGTTCAATTGTACGGACCGTGGGTCTACGGCATTCTGTTCCTGATCGTCTTTGCCGAGACCGGGCTGGTCGTCACGCCGTTTCTGCCGGGCGACTCGCTGCTGTTCGCCGTCGGCGCACTCAGCGCGACGGGAGTGCTCAACCCGTGGTATTGCTATTTTCTGCTGCTTGGCGCGGCGATTCTCGGAGACGGCGTGAACTATTCGATCGGCCGCAAGATCGGGCCCCGGCTGCTCGGCCTTGGTGAAGGGCCTGCGTTTTCACACCGCCTCATCAACCCCGAGCACGTGAAGCGGGCTCATGAATTTTTCGAGCTGCACGGCGGCAAGGCCGTCGTCCTCGCGCGTTTCGTCCCCATTGTTCGCACATTTCTCCCGTTTGTCGCCGGCGCGGCGGAAATGAACGCCGGCTCGTTCCTCTTCTACAACATCACGGGCGGCATCGGGTGGGTGACCATCTGCATGGGGGCGGGGTATCTCTTCGGCAACGTGCCGTTCATCAAGGACAACTTCACGGCCGTGACCCTCGGCATCGTCTTCGTCTCGGTGCTGCCGATTGCCTTCGAGGTCCTGAAGCACCGTAAAACCCGCGAACAAAAGCCAAGTGCAAACACGAGATCAGGAGATCAGGAGAAACCTTTTCCTTAAGAAGAATTTTCTCCTGATCTTCTGATCTCCTGTTCTATATCTTCTGCGTTACTCGCCCAGGTAGGCTTCTCTCACCCGCGGGTTCGTGGCCAGCTCCGTGGCGCTCCCTTCGAAGATGACCGCGCCCGTCTCGAGCACGTACCCTCGATCGGAGTGCTTCAGCGCCGCCGTGGCGTTCTGTTCGACGAGCAGCACCGTCGTTCCCTCGGCCTTGATCCCGTCGATCGTGCTGAAGATCGTCTGGCACACGATGGGTGCCAGGCCGAGAGACGGCTCGTCGAGCAGCAGCAGCTTCGGGTGCGACATCAGCGCACGCGCCATGGCGAGCATCTGCTGCTCGCCGCCCGACAGCGTGCCGGCGCGCTGCTTGATGCGTTCCTTCAGCCGCGGGAACAACGTGAACGCGCGTTCGAGGTCGCGCTTGATGGTCGCATGGCTCTTCGTGAGATACGCGCCCATCTCGAGGTTCTCGAGCACGGTCAGATTGGCGAAGACGCCCCGGCCCTCGGGCGACATCGAGATGCCGCGCGCGACGAGCTTGTGGGGAGCACGGCCGGTGACGTCCGCCCCGTCGAAAGCAATGCGGCCGCTCCTGGGAGTCAACAACCCCGTAATCGCCCGCAGCGTCGTCGATTTGCCGGCGCCGTTCGCGCCCAGGAGCGTCACGACTTCGCCCGTACGGACGGTGAGGGAGACGTCGCGGAGCGCGTGAATCGCACCGTAGAAGACGTTCACGTTTTCGAGCGACAGCAGCTCGCGACTATCCCCCGCCAAGGTACGCCTCAATCACTTTCGGGTTCTTCTGTATCTCTGCTGGCGTACCGATGGCGATCTGCTCGCCGTAATCGATCACCTGAATGATCTCGCAGATGCCCATCACGACTTTCATATTGTGCTCGACGAGCAGAATGGTGAGCTTCATCTCATCCCGCAGCCAGCGGATGAGCCGCATCAGGTCGAGCGACTCCTGCGGGTTCATGCCTGCCGCGGGCTCGTCGAGGAGCAGCAGCTTCGGCTCGGTGGCGAGCGCCCGCGCAATCTCCAGGCGCCGCTGGCTGCCGTAAGGCAGGCTTGTGGCCGGCTCGTCGGCAAACCGCTCGAGATTGAATATTTTCAGCAGTTCCATGGCGCGGGCACGGGTCTCCTGCTCCTCCTTGTGATGTTTGCCGGTGCCGAGCACCGCGTCCGGGAGCAGCTGCCTCGAGCGGAGATGATGCGCCGTCATCACGTTTTCGACGACCGTCATGTCCGCGAACAGCCGGATGTTCTGAAACGTCCGTGCGGCGCCGAGCCGCGTGATTTCGTAGGGCTTCTTCTTCTCGATCCGCACGCCATCGAACTCGATTTGCCCTTCCGTCGGGCAATACACGCCGGTCAGTACGTTGAATACGGTGGTTTTGCCTGCCCCGTTGGGGCCGATCAGGCCGTACAGCGCCAGGCGCGGAACTGCCATCTCGAGCGACTTCACGGCCGTGAGGCCGCCGAATCGCATGGTGACGTCGCGGACGTCCAGCAGAGGCGCGTCAGCCAAGAACCGCCTTCTTTCGCTGCGGCCGCAGCCACGCCCAGGTGAACTCCCGCCGGCCGAGCAGGCCCTGCGGGCGGAAAATCATGAGCAGAATCAGCAGCAGCGCGTACAGCACCATCCGCAGGCCGGGAAACTGCTGGTCGAATGTGCGCAGCGCTTCCGGCAGAATCGTGAGAGTCGTCGCCCCGAGCACCGCCCCCGTGATCGAACCGATCCCGCCGAGGACGATCATGACGATGACCTCAATCGACTTCACGAAGTTGAGGTTCTGCGGATTCAACGGATTCGCGAACAGCTGCCCCGACAGGCCGCCCGCGACCCCCGCAAGCGCGGCGCTGATGACAAACGCCATCACTTTGTAGCGGGTGGTGTTGATTCCCATCGCCTCGGCGGCGATTTCGTCGCTCCTGATGGCGAACAGCGCCCGGCCGAACGTGGACAACGCAATGTTGCGTGTGATGACGATGGTGAGCACCGCCATCGAAAATATCCAGAAGAAGTTCGTGATGGGAATGGCGTCGGTGAACCCGGTTGCGCCGCCCACCGCCGGGATATTGAGGATGATCACCCGGATGATCTCGCTGAACCCGAGAGTCACGATCGCGAGGTAATCGCCCTTGAGCCGCAGCGATGGGATGCCCACGAGCAGCCCGGCGACGGCGGCCGCGCCGGCGCCGGCGAGCAGGCTCGGGATCATCACGACCGATCCTCCGAGAGGTTCGGTTGGAGTGCTGCCGACGAGCGAGGCAATCTGCGCGCCGTGATACACGGACAGGTATGTGGCGGTGTATCCGCCCACCGCCATGAAACCGGCATGTCCGATCGAAAACTGCCCCGCCAGGCCGTTGATCAAGTTCAGGCTGACGGCCAGCGTGATGTTGATGCCGATCAGATTGATGATGCGCGCGTAGTAGGGGTTGATCTGAAAGTCGCCGAACCCGTATTCGAAGACGTAATTGAGCCCGGCGAGCAGGGCGAGAATGCCGGCGATACAAGCGACTTTTCTGGCGAGGCTCATCGGGCGTCAGACCTTTTCGGTCACCGACGTCCCCAGAATGCCGGCAGGACGGAACAGAAGAATCAGAATGAGCACCGCGAACGCCACGGCGTCACGATAGGTCGAATACGCGGTGGCCGATATCCAGGTTTCCATCAACCCGATCAGCATGCCGCCCAGCATAGCCCCCGGAATGCTCCCGATGCCCCCGAGCACGGCCGCGACAAATGCTTTCAGTCCGGTCATCAGTCCCATGAGCGGGTCGATTCGCGGGATCGACAGCGCCACCAGCACGCCCGCCACGGCCGCGAGCGCCGACCCGAGCGCAAAGGTGAACGCGATCACGAAGTCGGTATTGATGCCCATCAGCCGCGCCACCGGCAGGTTGAACGACACGGCCCGCATCGCCTTGCCGATCTTGGTGCGATGGACGATGAATTCCAGCGCGAACATCAGCGCGACCGCCACGACGATGATGATCAGGCTCTGGTTTGTCGTCTGAACGCCTCCGAGCGAGTAAGTCTCGGACCGGATCATCTGCGGAAAAAAGCGCGGCGTGGCCCCAAATACCACCTGCCCGCCGTACTCGAGCAGCAGGGAGACGCCAATCGCGGTGATTAACGACGTCAGGCGCGAATGGTGACGCACCGGCCTGTAGGCAAAACGCTCGATGACGATGCCAATCGCCGCACATATGGCCATCGCCCCCATCGTCACGACGATCGCGCCGAGGATGGACGGGTTCGCGTCCATGTTCATGGCGTTCGCGAGGTAATAGCCGGCGAAGGCGCCGAGCATGTATACGTCGCCGTGCGCGAAGTTGATGAGCCGAAGGACCCCGTACACCATCGTGTATCCGAGCGCAATGAGCGCATAGATGGCGCCGAGGGAGAGGCCGTTAATGAACTGCTGAAGGAGGGTGTCCACTAATTCGGGTTGATGGTGGTCTTGTAGACATACCGCACATCCCCGTTGACGAACTGCAGCTCCTCGATGACCGCGGGCTTCACGACGTTGCGGCTCGCATCCATCTTCAGCTGCCCGGTGACCCCGGCCACGTTGGCGGCGGCGATCGCGTCGCGCACCTTCGGACCGTCCGTCGATGCCGCTCGCGCAATGGAATCAGCCATCACTTTGGCGGCATCGTAGCCAAGCGCGGCAATGGAATCGGGCTCGCGGTTGAACTTGGCTCGATAGGCCTTCCGGAAATTCTGGACGAGCGGATCGGGATTCTCTCCCGAGTAGTGATTCGAGATGAACGTGTTCTTGAGCGCCTCGCGTCCGTTCTTGAGCGCGTCGCCGACCCATCCATCCCCTCCGAGAATGGGCATCGTCATACCGAGCTCCCGCGCCTGCCTCACGATGATGGCGGCCTCGGGGTAATACCCGGTGGCGAAGATGGCGTCGGGCTTCTGCGCACGCACCTGCGTGAGGATGGCGCGGAAGTCGGCGTCGCCCGAGCTGTAGCTGACCGGATCGAGCACCTGGCCGCCCAGCGACGTGAACGTCTTCTGTATGGAATCGGTGAGGCCGACGGAATAATCCTGCTGCACATCCTTCAAGACCGCGACCTTGCGTGCCTTGAGGTCGTTGTAGGCGAACTTCGCGAGCACTTCTCCCTGAAACGGATCGATGAAACACACCCTGAAGATGTAATCGCCAACCTGAGTCACCCGCTCGTTGGTCGATGCCGGCGTGATCAGCGGAACGCGGTATTTCTGGGCCACGGGCGCGGCCGCGAGCGTACGGCGGCTCGCCACTTCACCCAGCACGCCAACCACTTTGTCCTGGGTAATCAGCTTGGTGACGGCATTCGACGCCTCTTCCGGCTTGCTCTGATCGTCTTCGACGAGCAGCCGAACCTTCCGCCCGCCCAGCAAGCCGCCGGCGTTGTTGATCTCTTCGACCGCCAGCTGCGCTCCCTCGACGGACGACTGCCCGAAGGACGCACCGTCGCCGGTGAGCGACCCATACATCCCAACCAGGATTTCGCCGGTCGAGCTCTGCTCGGAGTTGCCCGGCCGCCGCTCGCACGCGATCGATGAAGCGGCGATGAGTGCACAGACGACGATGGCCACTCGGCGAATTTTCATAGGGCGAATTATATAAGGATCTCGTTTATAACGGGGCATGGCAAAGGCCGTCACGCTCCCCGGAGGCGAACAAATTCCGGCGCTTGGCATCGGCACGTGGAACATGGCTGTCGCTCGCCGCAGCCGCCGCGACGAAATTGTCGCGATCCAGACGGCTGTCGATCTCGGCATGAACGTGGTCGATACCGCGGAGATGTACGGCAATGGCTCGGCCGAGGAGCTCGTGGCCGAAGCCGTCGGTCATCGCCGCGGCGAGGTCTTCCTTGTCAGCAAGGTACTACCCCAGAACGCTTCACGGCGCGGAACAATCGCCGCGTGCGAGGCGAGTTTGCGGCGGCTGCAGACGGATCGGCTGGATCTCTACCTGCTGCACTGGCGCGGCCGCGTGCCTCTGGACGAAACGCTATCTGCGTTTGACTCGTTGCACAGGGCTGGGAAGATCCGCTACTGGGGTGTGAGCAACTTCGACGTGGACGACATGGAAGAGCTTGCGGACGCCACTGCCCCCGACATGCAGCCGCCGGCAACCAATCAGGTGCTCTACAACTTGATGCGGAGAGGGATCGAGTTCGACCTGATCCCATGGAGCAGCAAGACCGGGATACCGATCATGGCGTATTCACCGCTCGAACAGGGAACACTGTCCACCAGTAAAGCCGTGGTCGCGATCGCGCGCGCCTTGAACGCAACGCCCTCGCAGGTGGCGCTCGCCTGGGTGCTGCGCCAGCCCGGCGTCATGGCAATCCCGAAATCCGGAAGCGCCGATCGCGTGCGGGAGAATCATGGCGCCCTTCAGATCGCGTTGACCCAGGCGCAGCTGATAGAAATCGACCGGTCGTTCCCCCAGCCCGCGCGGAAGAAACCACTGGAGATGATTTGAACTTTGGTATGATGCGGAATCCCATGCCTACACCCTGGAATCTCCGTAAAAACCTGATCGGCCTATTGCTGCTCCTCGCGGTTGCCGCTGCGCCGGACGCCCGGGCGCAGACCACCACATTCGAGCCGACTCCGGGTCAGGCCGGCAAAGACGTCGTGTGGGTTCCGACGCCTCCCGAGCTGGTCGAGAAGATGCTCGACATGGCGCAGGTGACGCCACAGGACATCGTCATGGATCTCGGATCGGGCGACGGCCGCAACATCATTGCCGCGGCGAAGCGCGGCGCGCGGGCGATTGGCGTCGAGTTCAATCCGGAGATGGTGGCGCTCTCGCGCCGCAAGGCACAGGAAGCCGGCGTCGCCGACCGCGCGACGTTCATCGAAGGCGACATGTACGAAGCGGACATCTCGAAGGCCACCGTGCTCGCGCTCTTCCTGCTGCCGAGCAACCTCGACAAGCTGGCGCCGAAATTCCTCGCGCTGCGGCCCGGCACCCGCATCGTGAACAACACGTTCATCGTGACCGGATGGGAACCGGACGCCACGGAAACGGTGGAGGGCAGCTGCACGAGCTGGTGCACCTCGCACTTCAATGTGGTTCCCGCGAAAGTCGCCGGGACGTGGCGCCTCGGCACGAGCGATCTGACGCTCTCCCAGGACTTCCAGATGGTCTCAGGAACGTTGGGCACTGCCGCGATCAGCGGCGGGCGGTTGAAAGGCGACCAGATCACGTTCACCGCCGGCGGGACGCAGTACACGGGCAAGGTGACCGGCGATCGCATCGAAGGCACCGCCACGGCGAGCGGCAAAACGCAGAACTGGTCGGCCACGAAGGGCAAGTAGCGCGGCGCCGATCACGCCATTACAAACACCGTCCACGTCCGAGAACTAACCGTTCAACGCCTTGTAAAGTTACGCCTCCGCTGCCGCATTGACACAAGGCCGCAACAGGCGTAATTTTTCGTTCCTAGGAACACCAACAAACAGTCGGTACCCCCAATCCCTCAGGAGGAGCCATGACGTTTACATGTCGATGGTGGTGGGTGTTTGCTGTCACGCTCGTGCTCGTCTCACCCACCCTCGCCCAGGAATATCGCGGCCGCGTTCAAGGCGCTCTCACCGACGAGACTCAACTTGCAGTGCCCGGTGCGCAAATTACTTTACGCAATGACGCCACGGGTGTGACCGTCACCAGGACGACCGGAGCGGAAGGCCGGTATCTCTTTGACTACGTCGATCCCGGCACATACACGTTGACGGCGGAGCTGCCCGGCTTCGCGACGGTCGTCCAGCGCAACGTGCTCGTTCAGGCGCGCGGTGACGTCACCGTTGATGTGTCGATGAAGGTGGCGGCACTGTCGGAAACCGTCACCGTTGACGCGCAGCCGATTGCCGTTCAGTTCAATACGAGCACCAAGGACCTGACGCTCGATCAGAACCTGCTCGAGTCGATTCCCAACATCACGCGGAACCCGACGCAGCTCGCCTACTTGAGCCCGGTCGTCAGGAACGCCGGCAACCGAAACGAGACATCGCCCTACCATCACTGGGCGGGCAACGACATGGATATCGGCGGCGGCACGCGGCGGCGAAACGACGTGCTCCTGGACGGCACACCGCTCGAAGCAGGTCCGAAGGTGGCGTATACGCCGCCGATGGATGCCGTCGCCGAGTTCAACGTGTCGACCAACGCCGTAGACGCCGAGTTCGGCCACAGCGCGGGCGGCATCATCAGCATGTCGCTCAAGTCGGGAACGAACCAATATCACGGGACGGGCTACTACGTCGGGCGCAATCCCGACTGGAACGCCGTGACCAACCGGGTTACGCGCCAGCACAGCGACAACACCTACAACCAGACTGGCGGTACGCTCGGCATGCCACTGCGCCGCAACAAGCTGTTTCTGTTCACGAGCATTGAGTCCTCGCGCGTGACCGAAGTGCTTCCTCGCACGTTGACGATGCCCACCGATCTGGAGAAGCAGGGAGATTTCTCCCAGTCGTTCAATCGAGATGGTTCGCTCCGCGTCATCTACGATCCGTGGACGTCGCGGTTCGGGCCGAACGGCCAGATCGTCCGGGATCCGTTTCCCGGCAACAAGATTCCCAGGGAACGCTGGGACCCCCTCGGCACGCAACTCATGTCGAGCTTATGGGCGCCGAACGCTCCCGGCGACGATCGCACCGGGCTGAACAACTACAAATACAACCAGGAGTTCGATTTCGAATACCTCAACTTCTCGTCGCGCGTCGATTGGACCATGAGCGACAAGTGGAAGACGTTCGCTCGTATCAGCCGGTTCCAGACCGATCAGGTCCAGCCGGACTACACCGGCGGCGCCGATCAGTTCAAGATGCGGCTCGCGCAGGGAAGCAAACGCAACGGCTGGAACATCGCCGCCGATACCGTTTACACGATGAACGCCTCGACAGCGGTCAACCTGCGCGCCGCGTATTACCAGGTGGAAGACAAACGTGATTATCCGGAGATGGCGGTCCAACCCGAGGACTATCAGAGCCTCTGGCAGAACCAGTGGTATCAGCCGTACATGGACGGCCGTCCGATCCTCTACTTCCCGTTCATCAACATGGGAAATTACGGGAACTACGGCGTGGACAGCGCATGGTGGCAAATCCCCGAGGGCTACAGCCTTCACGCGCGGTTCAACAAGTATCTCCAGCGCCACTCGCTGAAAGCGGGCAGCGAAGTGCGGATCAAGCGCGGCGAGGCCGCGAGATTCCGCTATTTCAATTTCTTCGTCAACGCCAATGCGACGGCCAACACGACCGCGTCTCCGAATCTGAACCAGGTCGGCCATCCGTGGGCGAGCTTCCTGCTCGGGGCGCTCGACACCACAGGCTCGGGGACGAGCTCGAGCGCACAATACGTGCCGATGCAGATTTCCGACACCGAGATGTATGGACTCTATCTGCAGGACGACTTCCGGATCCGCGACAACTTGACGCTCAACCTCGGCGTGCGCTGGGAATATGAAGGCGGTCTGTTCGATCCCGATTACCGGCTGCCGCGCGAGATCGACCTGACGCAGCCGATTCCCGGTATGCAGGCGGCCATCGACCCGCGCATCCCGGCCGACGTCAAGGCGATCATGGCCGAGTCGGCGGGCCAGAAGAGCTACCTCTACAACGGCGCGTATTACTTCACGGACGAAGAGAATCCGCGGAACGCGAAGGTGTCGCCGATGCAATTCATGCCGCGCATCGGTCTGGCGTGGAGTCTCGACCGGCGGACGGCCGTCCGGCTGGGATACGGGCGGTTCTACACGCCGCAAATGCTCGTGAACGAGAACGCCACGATGGGACAGCTGGATCTGGGGGCGTTCAGCCCGACGACGCCGATGCTGCCCGATGTGCAGGGCGTTCCGCAGGCCACGCTCTCGAACCCGTTCCCGCAGGGGCTCACGCCGGCTTACGGCAAGCGTTACGGCACCAACACCGGCCTTGGCGATAACGTGCGGTGGGACGAGTACCGGCAGCGGCCGGCCATCAGCGACCGCTTCAGCTTCTCGGTGCAGCGCGAAATCATCGCGCGCACGGTCCTGGACGCGTCGTATCTGATGAACTTCGTCAGCCGCGATGGCTACCAGAAGAACATCAACATGATGGATCCGCGCCTCAGCTTCAAGTACGGCGCAGCGCTGCAGGCGGCAGTGCCGAACCCGTTCTTCCAGTACGGCACCGTCGATACGTTCCCTGGCGCGCTGCGGTCGAGACCGACCGTGTCCCGTGCGGATCTACTGCGGCCGTATCCGCAGTACTTGAACATGTTCCAGGACTGGACGAACGGGCGCAAGGCTCGATACCACACCCTCGAGCTCCGTGCGCAGCGCTCGGCGACTGCCGGCATGTCGGTGCTCGCCGGCTACGCCTACGTGCGCGGCACACGCCAGGAGTTCTACGACAACGTCGACGAATACGACGGCGTCTGGAAGTGGACCGACGTCCAGGATCCGAGGCATCGTCTGAACCTCTCGGTCGTGTGGGATGTACCGGTGGGCCGCGACAAGCGATGGGGCGCCAACATGAATCAGGCGCTCAACGCGGTGATCGGCAATTGGGAAATCGCGGGCAACTACCGCTACGAGTCCGGCCAGTACCTGCGCTTCAACTCCATGATCGCGCCGGACGCGGCGCCGAAGACGATCGGCGAAGTCGGTGCTGGCAAGTTCTGGTTCGACACGTCGGGCTTTCGGACGCTCCCTGCGTTTACGCGACGGGCCAATCCGTGGCAATACGACGATCTCAAGGGGCCGAACTACACGAACGTCGACCTGGCGCTCTCGAAGCGCGTGCCGCTCAACCAGCACATGCGGCTGAACTTCCGCATCGAAGCCTACAACCTGCTCAACACCATGAACTGGGCGAACCCGTCGACCACCATCGGCGCGTCCGACTTTGGTCAGGTCCTCCGTCAGGCGGATGCGTATTTCGGAAGGCAGCTGCAGTACACGCTGAGAGTGGAGTTCTAGGAATTGTGAGATTGGAGGATTGGTGGATTGGTAGATTGGAAGATCAATCTACCAATCTGCCCATCTACCAATCCACCAATACACTCTACTAACTGATATCCAATCCGTTCAGATGACCCGTGGCGTCGCCGAAGTGCTCCATCTTCGTTCCCATCCGATCCATCATCGTCAGGAACAGATTACACATCGGCGTTTCCTTCCGGTACACCACGCGGCGGCCGGTCTTGATGAAGTTGTCGCCGCCGTGGCCGGCGATGAGCGTCGGCAGATCGTGATGTGTGTGCTGGTTCCCGTCTGAGAGGCCGGCACCGTACACGATCATGGAGTTGTCCAGCAGCGATCCGTTCCCTTCCTGCGCCGCCTTCAGCTTGGTCAGCCACTTCGAGAACTGATCGGTATGGTAGTAGTTGATCTTCGCAACCTTGTCCATCTGCTCCACGATATTGCGATGATGCGTCAGCGGATGGTGGCCGTCGGGAATGCCAATCTCTCGATATGCCCGGGACGTCCCCTCGCGCGTCACGAGGAAGGTGACGATGCGGGTCAGGTCGGCCTGGAAGGCGACGGTGATCATGTCGGTCATCAACCTGAAGTGCTCCGCGAAGTCGCTCGGCACGCCGTATGGCTTCTCCATGCCGGGATCGACCTGCGCGTTCTCCTGCTCCGCGCGCTTGAGCTGCTCTTCGATCTGACGGATGGAGCTCAGGTATTCATCGAGCTTCCGTTGGTCCGTCGGACCGAGGCTTCCGTGTAGCGAGCGCGTATCTTCGGTGATGAAATCGAGAATGCTGCGGCGGTTGATGCGGCGCTGGGCGCGCGCCTCGGGTGAGAGCTCCGCGCCGTCGCCGAAGAGGCGTTCGAACAGCGCGCGAGGATCGAGGATCGGCGGCAGGGGCTGCGTCTCGCTCCGCCACGCCAGATTGTTCGTATACGCGCAAGAGTAGCCGGAATCGCAATCGCCGGCCTGGCGCCCGTCTTCGAGCCCGACTTCGAGCGACGCGAACCTCGTCTGATGACCAATCTGGTTGGCGATCAGCTGGTCCATCGACACGCTGGCCCTGATGTCGCTGACGGACTTCTTGACCTGCACGCCGGTCAGATACGACCCGCAGCAGCGGCCGTGATCGCCGGCGCCGTCGAGCAGCGCGCGGCCGGTGTTGTGCGTGAGGTTGCCCAGCACCAGAACGTCTTCTTTGTGCGGCGCGAGGGGCTGAAGGGTCATGGGCAGTGCGTCGAGCCTGCCCTCGTAATCCATGTTCCAGTGGCGCATGTCCATTCCGTTCGGGACATAGACAAACGCCATCCGCACAGGCGCCTTGCCGGCGAGCGGCCTGGCGAGCGCGGGAGTCATCGCGTCGAGGAAAGGCAGCGCGACAGCTGTTCCCATTCCGCGGAGGAACGTCCTTCGTGGAAGCTTACGGCCCGTGATGAACATTAGCGCAGCCCTCCGGCAACATCTTCGCCCCTGCGGGCTTGAAATGGCAAGCTCTTGACGATCTCGTGAACCATGGTGCGGAATCGATATCCGTCGGCCGCCACGGCGCGATGGATGCCGTCGATAGTGCGGCGATCATAAGGTTTCAGGCCTCGCCGCAGGGCATAGGTGAGCATCTTCTGCGTGAGGGTGCGCGAAACCTGCGGGAGTTGCGAGACCAGGAGCGCGCGCATCTCACCCGCCGACCGCGAACTTCTGCCCGTCAGGCAGCGTTCCGTGCGCCTCCACCGGGAACGGCCCGTCCGTCTCGCGCCACCGGCCGATCGCGTCGTAGTTCTCGAGGCCGAAGCCAAGGGGATCCATGTTGCGATGGCAGGCAGCGCAAGTCGGGTTGCGGCGGTGGACGTCCAACTGTTCGCGCATCGACTTCTGCTCGGTGCCGGCAGATTCTTCGAGCGCCGGGACATCGGCCGGGGGCGGTGCTGGAGGGATCCCCAGGAGATTCTGCAGCACGTATTTGCCGCGAATCACCGGAGAAGTCCGTGTAGGGTAGCTCGATACGGTCAACACGCCCGCCTGACTCAGCACTCCACCCCGCCGATCGGTGGTGAGCTCGACTTTGCGAAGCTCGGAACCCTTCACACCGCTGATGCCGTAATGCGACGCCAGCCGTTCGTTGAGGAACGTATATTTGGCATTCAGGAAGTCGCTGACCGGACGGTTCTCGCGCAACACATGTTCGAAGAACATCGTCGTCTCCGCTTTCATCGCCTCGCGGAGTTCGGGAGTGAATTCCTTGAACTTGTCGGGATCCGGCTTCACCACGTCGAGATTGCGCGTTTCGAGCCACTGCCCAGCGAAATTCTGCGCGAACGCGCTCGCCCGTGGATCCGCCAGCATTCGATTGACTTGCGCCTCGAGCACGCGCGGGTCGGCAAGTTTCCCGCTCTCGGCGAGGGCCATCAGTTCAGCGTCCGGCATCGAGCTCCAGAGGAAATAGCTGACGCGCGACGCGAGCTCGAACGGCGACACCTCGTGCACGAGCGCCGGGTCTCGCGGATCGGGATCGCGTTCGATGCGAAACAGGAAATTCGGCGAAACGAGCATCGCCTGAATGGCGAGCTGGACGCCCTGTTCGGCCGACTGACCGCCCGCCGTGGCATGGTCGACCACGCGCAGGAGCGAATCGATCTCTCGCCGGGCCGGCGGGCGCCGATACGCACGGCGCGCGAGATCCGTCACGATGCGCTCGACGCACGCGCGGCCGGATTCGGGATTACACGTGAGGATTTTCTCCCGTGTGCTCTTCTCTGGACTCGCCGCGAGCGGACCGACGAACACAATCGAATCGAGGAACTTGTTGACGCGGCGGCTATAGGCACTTTCGTCGGGCAACATCCTGACGAAACCATCATCGATGAAAGCTGCACGGAACACGTGATCGCCCGCCGGCAGATGCAGCTGCATCTCCTCTTCTGAATACGGATTGAAGTACACCAGACCGGAAGGCTTGGTCTCCACGGTTTGCGTGGCCAGCAGAGTGCCGTCCATCCAGAACCCGAGCGTCACCGGCGCCGCCTCGTACCCGTCGATTGGCGGCCTCTCGCCTGGTAAACCAAACCGGACGGTGTACTCACCTGGGAACTCGACGCGATGCTCGGCTTCGATAGTGCTGCGATCCAGCCGCCGGATTCGGCGCTCGCGATCGAGGTAACCGACTTCAATCGGCTTAGCTGGAATCTCGGTGGAGATCGCCCAGCGCGCGATGAGCTCCGCGGCCGACAGGTATCGCTCCATCAACAGCGGCGAGACCGTCAGCACGTCGCCGATGTTGTCGAAGCCGTCGCTGGAATCGTCTGCGGGGAAATCGCGGTCGGCGCGAAACCGCACGCCTAGAAGGTCGCGAATCGTGTTGGTGTATTCGTTCCGGTTCAACCGGTGCGCCGTCATCCGTCCCGGATCAGGCTTCACCATCGCATCGGCGCGCTCGAACGTCCGCTCGATATAGGCCGTCATTGCATTCATCTGCGCGGGAGCAGGGCGAGCGGTGCCGGCAGGAGGCATGTCGCCGGCGCGCAGGCGGCGCAGGATGGCTTCCCACGCTTCCCGATGCTGTGTCATCGATTCAGGCGAGGTCAGCTCCACCACGCTCAGGCCGCCAGCAGGACGTTGAACCCCATGACAGTTCGCGCACGTCTTTTCGAGAACCGGACGGACAGCTCTGTCGAACTCGTCGATCTGACTCGACTGGCCGCTCATCCGCGCGGGCAACCCGAGCATCAGTGAGGCGGAAACGGCGCCCAGAATCAGCAACGGTGCTGCCGCCGCACCTCGGCCTCTCGCCGGTGGTTGCGCCGGCGGCGCACCACCCCGGCGGCCACGCGAAGGAGGCGGAGGTGGCTGAGTGGTAATCAGCTTCACGTAGGTCTGCAGAACGCGCTCCTTCTGATCGGGCTTTGCCACCAGGTAATGATGCATCCCCGACGGCGACGGTGTAAATCGCGTCGTCCCGTTGTCGAGAATCGTGATGGTGCCGGGTTCGGACAAGGCGAAATAGCCTTCGTCCGGGCTGACGGCGTGAAGCACGGCGGCCATTGCCCGCGTTGGCGAGTCGTACGGCATCGGCTTGAACGCATGGTACGCGTCCACCACCGGGTGATTCGGCGCCCACGACGCGATGCCCTCCAGTGTGCTCCCCGGGAAAGGCAATGCCTCGTTGAGTTCGGCGCCGGCCATCACGACTCGGGTCGGCCATTCGGCCAGTAACGTTCGGAAGCCGGCGACATCGTTTTTGACGAGCAGATCGGGCGCACCGCCTGTATCGAACCGACCGGCTGCGATGCTCAGCACGCGCGCTTTTTTTACCGCCCAGTCCTTGCCGCCCGGCAGCGCCAGCAGCGAAAGCAGGTTCGCCGGCGCACCGGCGAGCACAATAGCGGCGTTCTGATCGGCATACCCGGTCAGCGCATTGCGCATCAGCGCAACCGGATCTGCCGTGTCGTTCAGCTTTTCGATGCCACGGGAGTACGCGGGCTTGCCGTCGGTGCCTACTTTCGCCAGCGGAGCCGACACCATCGGGGGCACGGCGGCGGTTTCCTTTCCAGAGGAATACATCCCGATCGGAAGCGGAATCCTGTTCGGAACGAAATCGCCGGCAAGGTCGGCCCTGAAGAATCGCGAGACGAGATCGAGCAACGCTGCATTCTTCAGATTGAAGCGGCTGGTGCTCGCCGACGGCACGCGCACCTGCTGTGCCGCGGCGAACCCAAACAGCAGCGCGAGTGCCATGATCTGGTCGATGCCTTCGTCGAGGGACGTGTCGAAAAGCACACCGGGGGGTGTCGGCTGGCCTTGTCGCGTAAGCTGCATCGGGACGTGAGTCGATGATCGTGTGGATGTCGGGCGCTGTCAAGCGTTTGAGGGGACATCCGTTTCAGGTGTCAGCACCCTTGTTGCGGTCGGCGAAACACTGTCGTCCGGGGCGCGTGTTGTATACAATGAGCATCGCGAACCCGCAGACAACCGTAAGAAAACCAGGAGGCGTTTATGTCCCGGAGTGCTGCTGAAGGCGGTCTCAACAGGCGCGACTTCGTCTCTCGCGCGCTCGCGCTGGGCGGCCTGATGGCGGCGGCGAGCGTCGCCCGCCCGTCAGATGTATGGGGTGCCGTTTCACATCGCCCGCTCGACCCGATCAATCCCGACATTCTGTTCGGCAGCACCAGTTCCCTCTGGAGCGGCGCGCGCGATCTCGAGTGGGCGATAAAGCGGATGGCTGCCCTCGGACTGCAGGGCATCGAGCCATACGCCGCCCAGATCGAAAAGTATCGCGGCAATCCGCTCGTGCTCAAGAAGATGTTCGACGACGCGGGCATCACGATGATCGACGTGTCGAACGGCGCCAAGGGGCAGTCCACCAACTTCATCGACCCCAAGGAAACGCCGAAGACCATCACCGACCACGTCGCGTTCGCGCGAGATTTTCTTCAGCCGTTCGGCTGCACGCTCTGGAAGTGCAACATGGGCGCGCGCCCGGCAGGCGGCCCGACCGACGACCAGCTCAAGCGCCTGGCCGACACTCTCAATGAGATCGGACGTCAGACGATTGCGATGGGGATCCGCATGGCTCCGCACCCGCACATCTGGGGACCGGTGGAGCGCGAGCCCGAAGTCCGCAAGATGATGGAGCTGACTGATCCCAAATACGTGTGGCTCACTCCCGACACCGGGCATCTCACGCTTGGGGGCATGGACGCCGTGCAGATCATGAGCGACTACTTCCCGCGCATTGCCGAGGTGCATCTCAAGGACACCTACGCAAAATATCGCGGCAACACCTCGACGCCGACGCAGGAACAGCACAAGGTCGCGAGCGTCTACCACAACCTCGGAGGAGGCGGCGTCGACTTCGCCGGCGTGTTCAAGCTGCTCCGCGATCGCCGGTTCAAGGGATGGGCAATCTTCGACATGGACGGACCGCGCGCGGGCGACGACGGCTTCGACGCGATCGGCGGAAACCTCGAGCTCAAGATCGACGATTACATCTCTCACAACGTCAACTACCTGAGAGTCATACTCGGCATCAAGCTGCCGCCCCTTGGATGACGTGTGACGTTTCGCAGGGCAGGGCTTTCAGCCCTGCCCAAAAAGAGGTTCAGTGATGACTCGTAAATCCATTCTCATGGCCACAGCGGCGTTCGGCATCGCTCTCGCCGGGACGTCCGTGCTGTCTCAATCCCAGCCGGCGACGGAAGGCCCAGCGGTCGGTGAAACACCGGCGTGGTTCCTTCAGGGTTCCTTCCCAGACCCTACCGGGCGAACGATCGTCGAGGCCGGAGGAAAAGTCACCGTGCCGCCTCGCCCTGAAGGCGCGGGCGGCGGTCGTGCCGGAGGCGGCGGGCGCGGCGCGGCGCCGGCCGGGGCGGTACCTGGCTGCAGCAAATCGCCGCTGTGCGGCCGCCGGGGCGGTACACCGCGTCAATCGATGCAGCGGGTCCAATGGAAGCAGACGATGGGCTACACCTTCTCGTATCCCTACAACCTGCCTCCTGGTTTCGGCGGCGTTCCTGCGGTTGCGCTCGACTCGAAGGGCAACCTGTGGGTGTATCAGCGCGCCGACGTTGGAAAGCCACAACTGTTCAAGTTCGACCCGAATGCCAAACTGATCCTCCAGGTCGGCAACGATGTGATCGGATACCAGGAAAAAGCGCACGGTATGGCCGTCGACGCTGAAGACAACGTCTGGATTACGGCGGCCGGCAGCGCCGTCGTCATGAAAATCAGCCCCGAAGGCAAGCTGCTCCTCACGATCGGCGAGAGAGGGCGCAGGGGCGATTGGGATGAAGCGAAAGGTCAACGGCTCCTTTGGGAGCCGGTAATGGTCGCATTCGCGCCCAACGGCGATGTCTACATCGGGGAGGGGCACGCCAACGAGAGCCCCAACGACACCGACTCTGGCGACCCCGCCAACAACATCGGTGCCTCGCGCATCATCCACCTCGACAAGAACGGCAAGTTCATCAACCAGTGGTTCGGCAACGAAGTCGGGCAGGGGAAATTCAACTCGTCGCACGGCCTCGCCGTCGATCCTTCGAACGGTGATGTCTGGATCGGCGATCGCGAAGAGTACCGCATCGTCGTCTATTCAGGCGCGGGCAAGTTCCTCAAGACGATGCAGGTGAGAAACCTGGTCTGTGCCTTGTATTTCGATTCACACCAGCAGCCCTGGATGGCGAGCGGGCAGGATGGCCAGTTCCTGAAAATGGATCGGAACGGGCGTATCCTCGGCGCGATCGGCAACGGCATGGGCATCGGCCCCGGCCAGTTCATCGAAGCGAGCTACTGGGTGATGGACAAGCAGGACAATCTGTACGCGGGTGATACGAGCGTCGGCCGCGTGACCAAGATGGTGGCTCCGCGGAAATAGAAGCAGAACGCCGCGATGAACCGGAAGCCCCTGCGACTGTGGCCCGGCGTTGTTGTGGTCGCGATTCAGTGCGCGATCGCGTTCGGTCTTCCACTGATCGTTCCCGGGCAAGGCGGCCTGGCCATGCTCGCCGGCGTCGCGGGTGCATTGCTCGTGACGCTCTGGTGGCTTTTCTTCAGCCGCGCGTCATGGGCCGAGAGGCTGGGCGCGATTCTCCTGATGGTGGTATGCGTCGCCGTTACGCGCCGTCTCGTTCACGAGTCGCTCAGGAACGGGTTGATGGGGTTCATGGTGTATGTGTACGCCGCCCCCCTTCTGAGCCTCGCGCTCGTTGCCGGCGCTGCGGCAAGCCGCGGCGCGTCCGCCGGGCGCCGCCGCTCGACGCTGGCCGCCGCCATCATCGTTGCCTGCCTGACGTTGACGGTTGTACGGACTAACGGCATCACCGGCGACGCGGAATCCGATTTCGAGTGGCGGTGGACGGAAACAGCCGAAGAACGTCTCCTCGCCGCGCCAGTGGAACGGGCGCCAAGCCCCGAGCCTGCCGCGGCAGCGACACCTCCAGCCGTACCTCCCGCAGCGAAGCCATCGGAAGCGGCGCCGGTGAAGGCGCCCGTCACCAATGCGGCCGGCGAGCCGCGAACGGCAACCGCCGAATGGCCAGGCTTTCGTGGTCCTGCGCGTGATGGTGTGGTCCGGGGCGTGCGCATCGAAACAGACTGGGCGCGCACGCCTCCGGTGGAGTTATGGCGCCGGCCGATCGGCCCGGGCTGGTCATCGTTCGCCGTCGCGGGCGACCGTTTCTTTACACAGGAACAGCGCGGGGATGCGGAGCTCGTGTCGGCCTACACGCTCACCAGCGGAGAGCCCGTGTGGATCCATCGCGACGCGGCGCGATTCTGGGAATCGAACGCCGGCGCGGGTCCCCGAGCCACGCCAACGTTCAGCAACGGCCGCCTATACACCCTGGGCGCAACAGGAATTCTGAATGCGCTCGACGCGGCGGATGGATCGGTCATCTGGTCCCGGAATGCGGCGACCGATACGGGTAGAAAAGTGCCCGATTGGGGAATCGCAAGCTCTCCTCTCGTCACAGGCGATATGGTCATCGTCGCCACGGCAGGAACACTTGCGGCGTACGATCTCGCAACGGGCAAGCCACGGTGGTTCGGACCGAAGGGTGGAGCGGGTTACAGCTCGCCGCACGTGTGGACCATCGATGGAGTCGAGCAGATCGTGCTCGTGAACGGGCCGGGAGCCATTGGCGTCTCCCCTGCCGACGGGACCGTGTTATGGACACACGCGTGGGCCGGCGACAGCATCGTGCAGCCGGCTGTGCTCGCCGGGGGCGACCTGCTGATCGGCAGCGGTTCGGGCCTCGCCGGCCAGACGGGTCTTCTTCGTTTGAGCATTACACGCAAGTCCGATTCGGCTGCGGGCGAATCCACTGCCTGGACCACTGCGGAGCGTTGGACGTCGTCGGGATTGAAGCCGTACTTCAACGACTTTGTCGCTCATCAGAACAACGCATTCGGCTTCGATGGCAGCATCCTCGCGTGTATCGGGCTGGAAGATGGCGCGCGCAACTGGAAAGGCGGCCGTTATGGCCACGGCCAGCTCGTTTTGTTAGCCGATCAGAATCTATTGCTTGTATTGTCCGAAGACGGCGAGTTGGCGCTCGTATCTGCCACGCCTGACAAGTTCACCGAGCTCGCGCGCATGCCGGCGATTGACGGCAAGACGTGGAATCATCCCGTCCTCGTGCGCGACGTGCTCCTGGTCCGCAATGGCGAAGAGATGGCTGCGTTCCGATTGCCGCTCGCCGCCCACTGACGCTCTCGCATCTTCACTCACGAGCGAGCATCGGTACTCTTCGCGCTTTTCAGTGCCGCGAACATCTCACCCGTGCGCTCGCACCGGATGACCAGCTCGATTACCCGTTCATCGGTACGCGTCTATCCGAAAGGTAAACGTGACCACATCGCTGTCCGCTTGGATGCGCGGCGATTTACCAGGTAGACGATCACTCCGTTCCATGGCTGCACCGCGTGCAATTCCTTTGCCCCGTGGATTCCGGCTCCGTCATTTGAGAGAGCCCGTCCGCCAAGGGCGTGCGGTCCACAAACGTACCCTTCGGCGAGCCATAAGGGTCCGCATGATGTTCAAAAACTAATCAAGTGTCGGTAAATGGTCCGCCGTCTCCCAGGTCAAGCAATCGATATGGATGCATCCCGCATAGGGAGGAGATGGGTCGGTGACGCGAAGGGTGGATTGAGGAAGGTTTGACGCCGGGGATTGCATCGCGATCAGGCAAATCCCCCGGCGTCTCCCGCGTCATTACTTCTTCTTTGGAGGGGCGAACGCGTCTTTCACCTGCTTGCTGATGTCGCCATAGTTTCTCGACAGCGTCCGCTCTTCTTCCTCGGTGAGGATTCGGAACGGCACCCGGATGAGCGATTTCTCGAACTTCACGTTCAGCCAGTGCTGCCCATACGCGATAGCAGGCACTTTGAAATAGAGGCGGCCGATGCATGCGCGCGTTGAGCTGAGCTCCACCTCGTCCCATGCCATTGCGGGCGAATCGAGATCCGCAAAGAAGCCGATGCGGCACCCTCTGGTCGCGGTTGGCGGGAAATAGTTGATTGAGTCGCGCTGCACCTTGGCGCGAGCCTGCAGCGCCTGAGTGTTGCCGGCGCGGAACTCGGTGACGGTAGGCAGCGGATGCGTCTTTCCATCGGGCGTCTCGAGCGTTATGGACTCCCGGGTAAGCTTGTAGTCTGGCACCCTCTCGCGCATCGTCATGCCGACTTCGAGAAGCAACCATTCCTCGCCAAGCGACCGGTTGGCTGGCTGATACCCGAGGATGACGTACGCCTCGTTGTTATACGCGGCGCGGACGAACTTCCCTTCCATGGTCATGATTTCCGAAACCCCGGGTTTCGGGATCTGTATGACCGGCTTCTCCTGGGACTGGGCGTCGATTTGAATGGTGGTAGCGTTTGTCATAAGCAGCGCGGCGACGACGAGGAGAAGTCGGAACGTGGTCTTCATCTGAGCCTCCTGAGACGTGGGCGTACATAGCTCACGTCAACGCCTCAGGATAGCAAGCATGGCCACCGAGTGCTATGCAATTTCGGCACGTTTCACGTGTGGAGGGGGCCCCGCTCAATGGCTGGTATTTAGGCGGTCCCAGTCGGCGCAGACGATGCCGTATTCACTCGTGCTCAGTACGGAAAGGAACCAAATCCTCCCCAACGAGTCAAGGCCCGGTAGCGGAACCGAGAAGTCCGCCGATGGGTCGATGCTCCCGAGCGGAGTCGTCCAAAGGTGATGCCGCCCCCCAGCTATCCAGGCCCATACGCTCCACTCGACAGGGAATGGCGTGCCCAATCGAAAGTCGAGCCTCAGACCCTCACCTCTCGCATCGCCAGAGACGCGACACACAGGCTCTCGTTTCGGAATCGGAAACAGATATGCCGCTCCCGAAAACGGCAGCACCCCGCCGCTAGGCGCTCCCACGAGAACGGTTGACTCGCTGACGTCAACGTCCCACCCGAAGGACTCGGAGCCGAAGCTCGAGTCGCTCGCGGTCAGTTTGCCGACCGGGCCGAAACCATCACCCCCGCCGGCATCTCGTCGAAAGATGTATGCGGCTCCGGCACTGAAGCCAGTGTGATCGTCACCTGGCGCTCCGACGACGACCGTGTCCCCGTGGATGCCCACGGAATAGCCGAAGTTCTTGTCCTGCTTCGGGTCGAACGCAGCGAGACTCGCGACCCTGCCCCAGGCATCCGCACCGCCCGCATTTTCTTCGAACACGTATGCCGCGCCGGTAAACACTCCGTGCTCGTTATTGGCGTTGGCGCCGACGACCGCGGTACCACGGTCGATGGCAACCGACGTTCCGAAGAAGTTATCGAGGTCGTCGCCGGCGACCCGCGCCGTCTCTTGCCACCCGGAGTCGCCGCAGGAATCGAACACATAGGCTGCCCCGGACTGGAACCGAACGCCGGTGGCCCACGGTGCTCCGACCAGGACTCGGCACGTCGACACATCGACAGACTCGCCAAACTGCATACCGCGACTGGCGTCTGCGGGCCACAGCTTCTGCACTTCGACCCACTTGTCGTCGGGGCCCTTTTCGAACACGAAGGCGGCGCCGGTGTTGTCATCGATGACGGTGTCGCCGAGGGGCGCGCCTACGACGATCGTCTTCTTGTCGATGGCGACCGAAAAGCCAAAGCGATCGCCGAACAACTCGCCGGGAACGGGATCAGCTGCCGTCAGTTTGGCAGTGAGCGTCCACTCATCTGTTCCTCTCGTCCTTTCGAAAACATACGCCGCACCCTTGCCGAAATTGTCTCCCCAGGCGCCCACAACAATCGTCGAGCCGCTGATGTCGACCGAAAGCCCGAACGCGTCGTCTTCAACGCTGCTCGTGAGCTTTGCGACCCGGATCCAGCCCGTATGAATACGCCGGAACACATACGCGGCGCCGCTAGGTACGTCGCCATAATCGTCCACCTGATCCCCGATGACGGCCCACTGTCCGTCTATTGCCACGGAGTTGCCGAATTCGTTGCGCACTGTTGGAGTGTCTGGACCGATCTTGATCTCGGCCGGCGCCGCAGCCGGCGATTCGGCGGCCCAAGCAGCCTGCGCCAGCAGTGCGAATAGCGCCATCAACAAGGCTCGACTCGGGATCATGTGCAGCTCCTTCCCCCGGCTGATCATGCACGTGGCGGCACGTCTGCATCGACATCGTTTGCTGAAGTATCCTTCGTTGGGCCACCACGATTGTGAAGCGACAACAGCCGAGACGAGCACGCTGATCCTGACGTCGATTTGTGGCACGTCTGCATCGACGTCGTTTGGCAGCGCAGTATCCCGTGCTAGCGGTCGACGCAAAACAACGGGATGCACGAGGAGATCGGAGATATTGCTTCCTGGAACGTACTCTCCGACGTCGATCTGAACGCAACCACGGCGTTTGTAGGCCTTTGACAGCGGACGATGCGCGACCGCGTGCTGGCGACCCTGGCGTTTGAAATCGCGCGCGGAGGCTGGGCTCCGGCTGCCTGGAGACGGTTGCAACGGTCGCGTGGCGGCAACGGTAGGCCCGTCGGACGCGTAGGCTGTTGAGTCCGGGGTCGAGAGTCCAGTCCGAGCACGACGTTGTCAGATTGCAAGGGCCGCCGCGCGATGCGGCCGGTGGATCCGTCTGCAAGGCAGCCGTATTTTGTGCAGCGGTCGTTGACCGGAGCGCGAAGAGCGGTGTGCGACACCACCGACGCGATCGACGCAACCACGATCGTAAGCATCTGCCGAGATGCGCGAGGCGGTGGCGGTTGGTGAAATTGCGCGCGGAGGCTGGGCTCCGGCTGCCGGCAGACGGATGCACCGGTCGCGTTGGTGGCGGCAACGGATAGTTAGAGACGAAAGTCCGGCTAAAGCCGGACACTACGTACCTAGAAAAAGTGACTCATAACCTCGAGTTTCTTGAAATCTCCTGACTCTATCTCCTATTGCTTTTAGAAGTCCCCGGGCGCCGACCTCGCGTAAACTTTCAGATCAACCCTCCCTCAACAAGCGGCCTGCGGTTAGGTTGGATGAAGGATGACTGACGACCCCGCTGACGTCGATCTCGTCAACTTCGCGGAAGAGCAACCGGTCCCTGAGGCGGAAGTCCGTCGGCGGCCGCCACTGGTTCCTCTCGCTATCGGCGTAGTTCTGGTGCTTACACTTGCCGGCACGTATATGTACCTCCGCACACCGGCGGATCCGGCTGGCGCGCCAGCCGCGGCCGTCGAACCTTCGAAGCGCGACCCGTCGGCCGAGCGTGGAGAAGAGATAGTGCTTCCACCGCTCGACCAGACAGATGCGCTGGTGCGCGACCTCGTCGGAAAGCTGTCGTCATATCCAGTGATCGCTGCCTGGCTGACAACCGATGGACTCATCCTGAACTTCGCGGCGGTGACGTCGCGGGTTGCGAATCACGACCAAGTCGCACAGGAGCTCCGCGCGATAGGGCCGGTGCCTCCATTCCGGCCGCGCGTCTCGCGTGACCGCCTTTTCCTCGACCCTTCGAGCTACAAGCGCTACGACCGGTATTCGGCCGCGGTGTCGTCAATAGACTCGCGCGGCGCGGCGCAGCTGTACGCCACGCTCAAGCCCCGGATCCTCGATGCGTCCAAGCGGATCGACCCCACTGCGCCCGAGTTCGACTCTGTCATGGAGCGCGCGTTCGTGGACCTGCTGCGCGTGCCGATCGTCGAGGGAGAGATTGAGCTCGTGCCCCAGGGGATCGTGTACGGATTCGCGGACCCGCGCCTGGAGGAGCTGTCGCCCGCGCAGAAGCACCTGCTGCGCATGGGTCCCCAGAACGTTCAGGTGATCCAGAAAAAACTCCGGGAGATAGCGGACTATCTCGGTATTCCCGCTTCGAGGCTTCCCCCTGCTTCGCGTTAGTGACCCGTCGCGAGGAGATACGACATGATCCGATCCGCCGGCGCGTTCGTCGTGGTCTGGATGGCAGTGGTATGCCCACTCTGGGCGCAAGATCTGCCTGGCAAAGAGATCTTCGAAGACCGCTGCGGCACCTGCCACGGCGCTGACGGCAACGGCGGCGAACACGCGCGCCTCATCACCCGCGCGACTCCGAACCTGGAAGACTCGCAATTGGCAGCGCTGATACGCGCGGGCCTGCCGGCTCGCGGAATGCCGGCTGTCAGCGTCAGCGATGCGGAACTGCCGCCGTTGATTGCGTTCATCAGGACTCTTCGACCGCGCGGCGGATTCCAGCCATACCGCAAGAGCTTCGCGATGACCGCGGGGAGATCGCTCGATGGCCTGGTCGTGAACGAGGGCTCGGAAGACGCGCAAGTGCGTACCGACGACAACAGGATCCACCTGCTGCGGAAGACGGATGCCGGCACGTTCCGGGAAGTTACGTCCGAGGCCAACTGGACCACCTACAACGGGGAGCCCGGCGGCAATCGCTTTACGACTCTGCGACAGATCGACAAGTCGAACGTCAAACGGGTCGTGCCGAAATGGATGTTCAAGCTGCCGAATGCCGGCCGCTTGCAGGGAACGCCGGTGGTGGCAGACGGGGTGATGTACGTCACTGATGCGAATGAATGTGCCGCGCTCGACGCCGGCAACGGCCGTCAGATCTGGCGCTACCAGCGGCCGCGATCAACGGGTCTCGCTGGGGATGCCGCGAGTGGCATCAATCGAGGCGTGGCACTCGGCGGCGACAAGGTGTTCATGGTGACGGACAACGCGCACCTGATCGCGCTGGATCGCGCCACAGGTCTGCTCCTCTGGGATGTCGAGATGGCCGACTGGCGTAAGAATCACGGCGCAACGTCGGCCCCGCTCGCAGTGGGCAATCTTGTAATCTCCGGGACCGGAGGCGGAGACAACGGCGCGCAGGGATTCGTCGCGGCGTTCGATCAGGCGACCGGGAAAGAGGTCTGGCGCTTCTCGACGTTGCCAAAGCCTGGAGAGCCGGGGTGGGACACGTGGAAGGGCAAGAGCCTCGAATACGGCGGCGCCAACACGTGGTTCACCGGCACGTACGATCCGGAGACCGGCACGCTGTTCTGGCCTACCGGCAATCCTGGACCGGACTACAACGGCGACGAGCGCGGCGGCGACAACCTGTACTCCGATTGCATCCTCGCGCTCGATCTCGTCACCGGCAAGCTGAAGTGGTACTACCAGTTCACTCCGCACGATCTCTGGGACTGGGATGCGACCGAGACCCCGATGGTGATCAACGCGAACTGGCAGGGGCAGCCGCGCAAGCTTCTGGTGCAAGCCAACCGCAACGGGTTCTTTTACGTGTTCGACCGCACGGACGGCACCCTCCTTCTCGCAAAGCAGTTCATCAAAAACCTGACGTGGGCAAGCGGAATTGGCGCCGATGGAAAACCAATCAAGCTGCCGAATCAGGAGCCGACAGCTGCCGGCACGCGCGTGTGCCCTTCGCAAGATGGCGCGACGAATTGGTTTTCTCCCTCGTACAACCCGGCAACCGGGTTGTATTACATCCAGGTCTTCGAGAAGTGCTCGATCTACACCAAGCGGCCGGTCGAGTGGGAGCAGGGAAAGGCATACGGCGGCGGAAGTCAGCGCGTCGATATAAACCCAAAACCGCAGCGATGGCTGTACGCTCTGGATCTGCAGACTGGCAACCGGCGCTGGGAACTGCCGCAAGCCGGCCTCGGCTCCACATGGGGCGGAACGCTTGCCACGTCAACAGGACTGGTTTTCTACGGCGACGACAGCGGAACGTTCTCCGCCGCCGATGCTGCGACCGGCAAGACGCTGTGGTCATTCCCGGCCAACGCCAACTGGCACGCATCGCCCATGACGTATCAATTCGACGGGCAACAGTACGTGGCCATCGCCGCGGGCGGAGACATTCTCACGTTCGGCCTAATCGAATAGGAATAGGAATCGTATGTTGAAACAAATGTCCGTGTACGGATTCGCGGCCGCTGCCGCTCTCGCGCTTTTCTCCACGCCGGCGCCACATGCGCAGCAGGCTGCACAGGCCGTGCAGCAGCCGTTGCCACCCCCGCCCGCTGGCGGCCAGGGCGAGGTGTTCGCTCCACCGCCCATGCCGGAAATATTGAAGCAGTATCAGCCGATCTCGGCAGATCGTCTCAAGACGCCAGCCGACGGCGACTGGCCGATGATCCGCCGCACCTATGACGGCTGGGGGTATAGCCCGCTGAGTCAAATCGACACCGGGAATGTCAAGCGACTGGAGCCAGTCTGGGGTTTCTCAACAGGCGCCACAAATGGTCATGAAGGCTCTCCACTCGTCGTCAACGGAGTGATGTTCATCTCCACGCCAGGGAACCAGGTGGTCGCCATCGACGCACGAACAGGGACGCTGTTATGGCGCTACCGCCGTCCGCTTCCGAACCCTGTCGTGCTGAATCATCCAACCAGCCGCGGAGTGGCGATCTACAACAACAAGGTCTATTTCGCGGCGGGAGAAGCGGTGCTTGTCGCGCTCGACGCCACGACTGGCGAGGAGGTGTGGACAACTCGCGTGGCCGACAACGCGAGCGGATATTACATGTCGCTTGCACCGCTCGTAGCAGACGGAAAGGTGCTGATCGGAACGTCAGGAGGCGATCTTGGCATCCGCGGATTCGTGGCAGCCTTCGACGCCGAGACCGGCCAGGAGAAGTGGCGCACGTTCATGGTGCCCGCGCCTGGGGAACCCGGCAGCGAAACCTGGCCGAACGGAAACGAGTGGAAGACCGGCGGCGCATCCGTGTGGGTGACGGCCAACTACGATTCGGCGACAAACCTTTCGTTCTGGGGCACGGGCAACGGCGGACCGTGGATGGGCGATCGGCGGCCCGGGGACAACTTATATGTCGCCTCCACGGTCGCGATCGACGTCGGCACGGGTCAGATCAAGGGACACATGCAGTACAGCCCCAACGAGTCGTGGGACTGGGATGAGGTCTCGCCGCCGATCCTCGTGGATTTCCAGCGCGACGGCCGCACGATCAAGGGCCTCATCAATGTGGCGCGTAACGGATATCTATATTTTCTCGAGCGCACGGCCGGCAAGATCAACTTCGTGGACGGAGGTCCTTTCGTCCGGCAGAACGTCTTCAGATCGCTCGATCCGAAGACCGGCCGCCCGGATGTCGATCCCGACAAGAAGCCGGGCACGGGCAAACTGGCCGACTTTTGCCCGTCGTTGTGGGGCGGCAAGAACTGGCCGCCGATCGCCTTCAATCCGAAGACCCGCATGATCTACATTCCCGCGAACGAAAACCTGTGCGCCACATACATCGGCCGCGAGGTTGAATACGTCCCTGGCCGCAGCTATACCGGCACAACGGTCACCATGTATCACTACCCTGGTTCCAAGCACATAGGCGAAGTACAGGCTTGGAATGTGGACACCGGCAAGCGGGTATGGACACATACTTTTGCCAAGTCGGCGAATTGGGGACCGGTACTGACGACCGGCGGCGGGCTCGTCTTCTCGGGCGGCACCAACGATCGCATGTTCCGCGCCTTCGATGCGAAGTCCGGAAAAGTGCTGTGGGAGCATCCGACGAGCTCGGGCATTATCGGCATCCCGATGACCTACTCCATTGAGGGCAAACAGTACGTCGCTGTTCAATCAGGATTCGGGATCGACGCGCGGGCAATGCAGGGACGCCTCAATCGGCTGTACCCCGGTGAATATCCTGAAGTACCCGAGGGCGGCGCGGTGTGGGTTTTTGCCCTGCAGTGACGTGGCCCGCGTGGCTCGTGCACGCCTACACCGCAAGCGGTGCGCTTCTCGCGTTTCTGGCGGCGCAGGCAGCCGTCATGCGCAATTTCAGGATCGCGTTCCTGTGGTTGATCGCGGCGGTATTGGTGGACAGCACGGACGGATTGCTCGCGCGCTGGGCGCGCGTTCATGAACGGCTGCCGAACTTCTCCGGCGCCAGGCTCGACGACATCGTCGATTATCTGACCTACGTATTCGTGCCGGCGGTCATCGTCTGGCAGGCCGGTATCGTAACCGCCGCCTGGACGATTCCTGTGGTCGCGTTCATGTTGCTCTCGAGCTTGTATGGCTTCGTGAGCGAGGACGCGAAGACCGACGACCACTTTTTTACCGGGTTTCCGTCGTACTGGAATATCGTCGCGCTGTATCTCGTCGTCTTGGGCCTTCCGCCCATTCTCAACGCGGTTATTCTCTTGTTCCTGAGCGCCATGGTGTTCGTCCGGATCGGATATGTTTACCCGACGCGCACGGAGACCGCCCGGACTGCCACGCTTGCCCTCGGAGCCTTGTGGGGCGCGATGATGCTCGCGCTCGTGCTGCAGCTGCCGGCGCCGCGCAAACCGCTTGCCTGGTTGTCGCTCTTTTTTCCGGTCTACTACACCGCCCTGTCGTTGGTGCTGCACACGCGCCGAGGTGGAAGGGACGCATGACACGAATTGGCCTGTCAATCATCACTGCGCTCACGCTTGCGCTGGCCGGCGTGAACGCACAGACGCCGGCATCGCGGCGCGTCGCCATCACCATAGACGACGGTCCGGTCGTGAATGAGATGACCGACCTCGGGAACTTCCAGCGCATCACCAACGGGCTCATCGGATCTTTTCAGATCGAGAAGGTTCCGGTGACGATCTTCGTCAACGAGCGTCAGCTGAACGTGCCGGGCCAGCGCGACGCTCGCGCGGCGGTTGTCGAGCAGTGGCTCGATGCCGGCTTCGAGGTCGGCAACCACGCGTATTCGCACAAGAGCGCGAGCAACGTGCCGGTCGATCAGTTCCAGGATGACGTCGTGAAAGGCGAAGTGATCACGCGCGCGCTCCTCGAGCAGCGGGGGAAACAACTCACGTGGCTGCGCTATCCCTATCTCCATTCGGGAGCGACAGAGGATGCGCATCAGGCGATTGTCAACTTTCTGGAGCAGCGGAAGTATCGCGTCGCGCCAGTGACGGTGGACTACGCTGATTACACGTTCGCCGGCGCGTACACGCGCGAGTCACGACGAGGGAATATCGCGTCGGCCGAGCGAATCAAGCAGGCGTATTTCGACCAGGTCGATGTGGGCTTCAATTACGCGGAACGATTTTCTCTGGAGCTATACGGCCGCGAGATTGCGCAAATTCTGCTCATCCACTGCAACGAACTGAACTCCGTGTCGCTTCGCGAAAGTATTGCGCGGATGCGGAAGCGGGGTTACACGTTCATCAGCCTCGACGAAGCGATGCGGGATCCGGCCTACGAGCGGCCCGACACGTTCGCCGGGCCTGGCGGCTCGTGGTTGAGCCGGACCGCGACTGTGATGGGCAAACCGGCGACACCCGAAACCGCGGCGTTACGGCCGGTCGTGCCGAAGTGGGTTACCGAATTACCTGACTGAAGAAAAGGCAGGGCTCCCGCCCTGCCTTTTCAGTCCGGCTAAAGCCGGACACTACGTACCGCGAAAGCTCGATTACTGAGTTGCACCACCAGCGCCGCCGGAACGGGCGCCACCTCTGGCGGCTGCCGGATCAGGAGGCCTTGTTGCCGTCCGGGCGACGATTTGCCAGCCTTGCGGGCCCTTGACCCACACGGCTACCGCGTGAGGGCTGTTCGGCTGCACCCCTTTGGCATTGCCTACCCTGCCTCTGACGATGGCGGTATTGCCGTAGACGTGAACCTTCGGCTCGGCGAGGGCGATCCCGCCCGGTCCGCGGTTCTCCTGCGCTTCCTTCACGAGGTCGGCCTTGGTCTGAGCTCTTGTATCCGAATGCGAATACACCAGCTCGTCATGCATGATTTTCTGGAGCGCGGGAACGTCATGTTTGGCCACAGCTTCGGCAAAGGCAGTCATCGCCGCCAGCACTTCCTTTTCCTCAGCCGGGGTTGCAACCGCCGCGTAAAGGCTCGGCGCGAACAACAGGGCAACAGCGAGCATCATCATTCTCATTGGCTTGTTCCTCTTCTCGGCTATTCGGGTGACCCGGGGTCGATTTTGCCTTGAGTTTGAAGAAGATTACACCCGAGTCCACCAAACATTTCACCGTCTTGGCATGTGAACCGGCGACCGCCGCCGGCGTCAAACCCTGTCGCAGGCTGCGTTGGGTGTACGTAGTGTCCGGCTTTAGCCGGACCTGGCCCGCTTTCCTTACCGCCTTACCGTGAACTCGATGGCGAATTGACGCGAGGGGCCGGGACGTCCACCAAACGCCGTCGGAGGCGTCCCGAAGGTTGCCGTGACGTAGTTCGTGTCCGTGAGGTTTCGCGAGTACGCGCCGACAGCCCACCGGCGATCGTTTGGGCCATATTCGACACGGGCGCCGAGAAGGCCATACGGAGTCTGGCGCTGGATGGTGTCGTTGAATGGCGTATAGAACACCGTCGATTGCGCTGTCGCGTCAGCTGAAATCGACACTCGTCGCGAACGGCCGATGTCGCCGCTCCATTCGATCCACAAGCGCCCGGCCCATTCGGGTGCGTTGTTCAACCGGTTGCCCGCGACGTCGCCAGTGTCGCCGCTGATGGCGACAGCGATGTATTGATCGTAAGTTGCATCGAGCCACGTCAGATGTCCGCCGGCTTCGACGCCGCGCGCAATCCGTGACGTATTCTCCACTTCGATGCCGCGAATCGTGGCGGCGGCGGCGTTCCGGATGTCGAGGATCCCGATACCGATGGGCGTCTGCACCTGCAGGTTCGTGTAGTCCATCACGAAAGCCGACACGTCGAACCTGGAACGGCCGCCAGCGAGCGCACCTTTCCATCCGGCCTCGTAGCTCCATGTCCACTCTGGCGCGAAGCCGCGGCCGGCCATGGGAGACGAGAGGTTGAAGCCACCGCTCTTGAATCCCCGCGTCGCCGAGACATAGGTCAGCGCGCCCTCGCGCAACTTCATCTCGAGGCCGAGTTTTGGCGTCCACGCGGTGTGCGAAATGGAATCGGAATACTCATACACCGAGCCGGGCGCCGCCATCTCCAGGGTATCAAGGCGATAGCGTCCGCCTGCGTTGACGATGTCCTTCCCCTCGTGGGTGTAGCGAACGCCGGCTGTTGCGGACAGCCGCGAGGTCAATTCCACGGTTGCCTGTCCGAAGACGGCGCGGCTCGTCGCATCCACGCGCGGATCGAGGCGAGACTGGAGTCCAGCTTCCGACAGATCGCTCCAGAACGACTGTCGATCGAATTCGTCGAAGAGAAAGACGCCGGCGACCCATGTCAGCGCGGGAGTCTGGTGGGATATCGTGATCTCCTCCGAGAATTGGTGCTGCCCCTCGACCTGATGCGTGCGCACCACTTCGAGTTCGGTGACATCGGAGTCGACGAGGAATTCACGGTCCAGTTTTCGAAACGCTGTCAGGCTGACCAGAGTCGTCGATGGCGTGAGCGCCATGGTCAGGCGGGCGCTCGAGCCGTAATGCATCGTCCGGTTCCACGCGAGTACCGACGAGCGAACATCGTGGAAATCGGACGGGATGTCGACCTGATATCCCGGCTTTACAGCCAGCACCTTGTTGTAGGTGAGCGGCGTCCCACCCTGATAATCGACGTCGCTCGCCACGAGCAGACTGGTGCGGCGATCGAAGACCACGCGCAACTGAGCCCGTGCCGCTGTAACGTCATCACCGCCGAGCCGATGACCCGGATGTTCGAGATTACGCACGTAGCCGTCACGGACGCCGCGCGCGAACGCGACAGCCCCCATTACTCTGTCGCGTTTCAGCGGACCGCTGGCCCGCGCAGAGGCACGAAGCATCCCGAAGTTCCCGCCCGTGAGATCGACGGACGCCTGAAACTCGTTGGTCGGTGGCTTCGGATATCAGGTTTATTGCCCCGCCGACGGCGTTGCGTCCATATAAGGTTCCTTGCGGGCCACGAAGTACTTCGATGCGATCCAGATCGAGAAACTGCGCGAAGGCCATCGCCGGCCGCCCGAGGTAGACGCCGTCGAGGTACATTGCCGAACTCGGATCCGACCCCGCGAACACCGCGTTTGCGCCGATTCCGCGGATCGTGAGTTGGGCGAAGCCAGTGTTTTCGGAAAAGGTCACGGATGGTGCGAGCGCGGCCCCTTCAGCAACGGTCCGGCTTCCCAGGCGCGCGAGTTCGGAATCCGTGACGGCACTAATCGCCATGGGAAGCGTCTGAACCTCGCGCTCGCCTACCCTCGCGGCCGTGACGATGGTTTCTTCCTTTATCACGACGCGCAATGCGAACGACAGGGTGACGCGTTCGCCGGCGTGCAGCAGCACTGCACGGCGCGCGCGCTCGAACCCGCTCAATTCAGCGGAGATCTGGTAGCTGCCTTCTGGAAGCCCTTGAAATGCGTACTCGCCTGATGCGTTGGTGACCGTCTCGCGACCTGCTGGCCCCTGAATCGTCATGCGGACGGCCGGCAGGGGCGCACCAGTCTGATCGGAGATCTTTCCGGAAAGGTCACCCATGGGCTGTGAGCGTGCGAGTCCAGGTGCCCAGAATTAGGGCAAAGACGGTCACGACGATCGCGTTCATGCCGCGGATGCGAAGATGTATCATGCCAACGCCTCGCCATTCTGAGGCAGCCCCCGAAGATTCGCACAGTAGGACTAAAGTCGTATGTCGACCATTTGTCGCAGATTCCAATGTGCTGCGCTGGCGTGCGGGATGCTGCTGAGTGCGGCGTCAAGTGAAGCTCAGCCTGCCGCCCCTCCGGTCCGGCAGGTGCTGGTGCTGCAGTGGTTCAACCGCGGCAACGCGGTTCTCGACTCCTTTACCGGTAACTTCCGGGTCGATCTGGATCAGCACACCGGCACGCCGGTGAATTTCGTCCAGATCGTCATCGGTGCGTCAGGCCTCGTCGGCCCGACCGAACAAGCCGCCGTCGACTACATCCGATCCATGTTCGCCAATGGTCCACAGCCGGACCTCATCGTTACTGTCACCGGCCCGGCAGCGCTGTTTGCGCGCAAGTATCGACAGCAGCTGTTTCCCGACACTCCGCTCCTCCTCACCGCTGTCGACGAGCTATTCCTGCGGGACGCGCCGCTTGCCGAAAACGAAACGGCCGTCGCTGTCGTCAATGATTTTCGCGGGGCGATCGGGGACATTCTGCAACTGCTGCCGGAGACGAAGCGGGTGTTCATGGTGATGGGGTCTGGAACGCTCAGCACATTCTGGCGTCGCGAGCTCGAGGGGGAGTTCAGCCGATTTCACGACCGGCTGACTTTTATCTGGTCGGACGATTTTTCTCTTCCGGAAATTCTGCGGAGTTGTGCGAACTTGCCGAGCGACTCGGCGATCTTTTATTTCACCTTTGGCACGGACGCGCACGGCGGAGCATACGCGGACGAACGCGTGCTCGCCGAAATTCGCGCTCGGGCGAATGCTCCGATGTTTGGCGCATTCAACGTGTTCCTCGGCTCGGGCATCGTCGGCGGAACGTTGATGGCGGTGGACGAACTCGCTCGCAACACCGCCGATGTGGCTGGGCGACTGCTCGACGGTGAATCGCCGCGCAGCATCAGACTGCCGCCACAAGCGCGAAGCCAATCAGTATTCGACTGGCGCGAGCTTCAGCGGTGGGGCATCCCCGAGAGCCGGCTCCCGCCGGGCAGCGTCGTGCGCTTTCGAAGTCCCAGCCTGTGGAGCGAATACAAGGTTACGATGCTCAGCGCGGCCGGCGCGCTGGTCGTCCAATCGCTGCTGATTGTCGGACTCCTGTACCAACGCCGCGCGCGGCGGAGGGCAGAGCTCGAAAGCCGCAGGAACCTGGCACTGGCCACTGACGCCAGCCGGCGCGAGACGATGTCGGCGCTGACGAGCTCGATTGCCCATGAGCTTGGTCAGCCCCTCAGCGCGATGATACACAACGCCCACGCGCTTCTGATAATGGTCAGAGCACAGGGCGCAAGCGCCGTCACGATCGAAGAGATCCTGTCGGATATCCAGGCGCAGGGGGTGCTCGCCACACAAATCATCGAGCGCCATCGGACCATGCTCCGCAGCCGCCAGTTGCAGAAGAACCCGATCGATCTTCAGGCCGTCGTAGACGAAAGCCTTGCGCTCCTCGCCCACGACATGCGCGAGCGGAAGATCGAGGCGACCCTCAATCTGTCTTCCGAGCCTTGCGCCGTCAGCGGCGATCAGGTGCTCCTGCAGCAGGTGATGGTGAACCTGATGTTGAACGCCATGGACGCGATGACTAACACACCGCCGTCCCGGCGTCACATCACCATCACGAGCCAAGTGAACGCTGCTGTTGTCGAAGTTTCTGTGAGCGACACTGGAACGGGCTTGCCGGAGGATGTCATCACCACGTTGTTTACGCCATTCGTCACCACGAAATCCCATGGCCTCGGAATAGGCCTGATGATCGTCCGGACAATCGTCGAGGCGCACGGCGGCACGATCGAAGCTCGCAACAACCCCGAAGGCGGCGTGACGTTCTCATTCACGCTGCGCCGCTCCGACACCCACAAGTCCATGCCTGGACCGCAAAACGCAGCATGATATTCCGGCCGCTGGAGGTATCGTGTCCGCGCGTCCCCGTGTGCTGATCGCCGACGACTATCCTGGCATGGTGAAAGCCATCACGCGTTTGCTGTCACTGGACTGCGAGGTCGTCGGAAGCGTCGGAGACGGCGGCGCGCTGCTCGAAGCTGCCGAGCGGCTCCACCCTGACGTGATCGTGCTCGATCTGAACCTTCCGAACGTCGATGGACTCGAAGCGTGCCGTCAAATTACCCAACAGAATCCGGCGGTGAAGATCATCGTGTTTACCGCGATGATCGATCTCGAGGTCGAGCAGCGATCTATTGCTGTCGGAGCGTCTGCCTTTGTCTCCAAACTGGCGCCCGTCGAAGATCTGCGATCGGCCGTCCAACGCGTGTGCGGCGGCTGAAGTTGATCTACAGTTTCTGCAAGCACACATGACTGCTGCCGAAGCACGTGAGTTTCTCGAAACGGCCTACGCTGCCGTCTTCAGGCGTGTCGCCGACCAGAGCGGCCTCGAGTCATACACGAGGGCGATGCAGGCGGGCAGATCCCCGGCCGACGTCCTGCGGGAATTTCTCGCGAGCGCCGAGTTTCGCGGAGCGTTGAACGCACGTCTGGACGACTACGATCCTCAGCTGGATCCGGCGCTGGCGGCGTTTCAATCTTCGGCGAACGAACCGCTGGCCGATGAGTTATCCTCCCGCCGGCATCTCGACGTGAACTTGTTCGAACAGCTGCACGCGCAGGCGTGCAGCCGCGCCTTTGAACCAGGCAAGGAATACCCGCAGGATCACCTCGTCTTCCATAAGCGCCGCTTTGCAGAACTGCTGAACGCCTGCTGCTATCTGACCAGGGGGCGAAAGCGGCTGCGTGTGCTGGATATCGGCAACACCCAGAACCTCGTGTGGTACAAGGCCTTTCTTCCACGCATCGAGCTGGTTGCGGCTGACCGGCCGGGCGGTCCTGAGTATGGCGACGCCGATCACTGCATCCGGCTGGATCTCAATGCTGGCGACTTCGCCGCATTGAACGCGAAGGCGCCATACGATCTCATCGTCTTCACGGAGGTGCTGGAGCACCTATCGATCAGCCCGCTCCTCCTCTTTCGGGAATTACTTGCGTTGCTCGCCTCGGACGGCGTGATGTATCTGACGACGCCGAATTTCTTCAGGATGGAAAACCTGGCGAAGATCGGGCGGCGGGAGAACCCGCTGCCGATGTATCCCGTGGACAACAGCGACCGGCACCATCACACCCGCGAATACGCAATGGCCGAGCTGCTGGCGATCATCACCGAGGCCGGCGGCCGGATCAAATGCTGGTACTTCTCCGATTGTTGGGACGCCGTGCCCCTGCCGGTCGAGCAACGCGCGAACCTTGTTGTCGTCGCAGGAAAGTAAGGGCCACCGACAGCGCTATCGAATGACGATCGCAGCCCCGATGGACCAGCGGTTGCCCATCACGTCCGGGATCTCTCCCTCGTTACCTTGAAAATCGCCCAGGGCGAGAGCGTTCTGCGTGCCGAACACCTGCAAGCCCAGGCGCGCGGCCGGGCGAAAGACCCATCCGGCGCCGATCACGACAGACAGAGCCTTCTCGCTGAACGCGTCCGGGCCGAGCACCTCCACCCAGTTCCGGACGAAGGCCATCCCGGCGCCGCCTTTCACGAAGAACCCCTTCGAGGACCACGGCCTGAACTGCGCCACAGCGTCGAGGTGGGTCGTCTTGACACGTCCCTGCGAGGTGTCGATCGGCATCCAGAAAACTTCAACACCCACGTCCATACGAGGATTGACGCGATACCCGACATCGACCAGCACCCCACCCGCGTGGTGGTACGGATAGTCCTCCTCGCAGGTCTGACAATCACCGCGCATTGTCGCGAACGCGCCGCCCGCCACAAGCCACAAGTTCGAGGCACCACTGGTGGGAGCCGGCTGACTCGACGGAGCCTGCGCGGCTGCCTGCGCGAACGCCAGGGCCGGAGCAAGCGCGACCAGGCAAAGGCCGCGCACCCAAGTGCGCATCGAAAACGTCACGACAGGCTCCACGTGAAGTAGGTGCGCACCTGCGGGTAGTGATAGCGTGCCCGCGTGCGGGCGGCATCCTGATAGAACGTCCGTCGATCGAAATACTCACCCGTGAACCCAATGCCGAGCGCGCCCCGCAATGGCAGCAGGAGGTCAACTCGCCCGCGCTGCAGGAAATGGTTCGCGCGGACTCCGTCGAGCGAATAAAGGTGGCGCCCCTCGTAAAAGGCCACGGCGAACAGGCGATTGTCGCGCGAGAAATTGGCGGTGACGCCAAAGTTGGATCCCGGACCGTAATCGTAAAAGCGCGGCCCTTCTGAAACGCCCTGCCCTGCGCCGTCGCCCTCCTCCGGCTCTTCCCCCTCCTCAGGCACCTCGGTCAGGCCGATGGGAAGCGAATCGATCGCACCGAGGACGGTCAGGCCGCCCCAGCCCAGGACGGCAAGGCTGACTCTCGAGGACAGGTTGTGCGTAAATCCGAATGCGCCCTCCACCGATTGTGATCCCGTGGCGTACGCGTCGTTGCTCTGGTAGTCGTAACTCTGGACGACGGCGAAATAGGCCTTGTCGCTAAGCGGCTGTCCGAGCAGCCGCCCGCGCACCCGGGCTTCGCTGAACGCCGATCCCCCGCCGAAACGCAGCCTCACCGAGAACGCGTCGTAGGGGGTTCGGCTGTGTCCCGTCAGTGGATCCCCATACATCGCGTCAACCTCGAGGTATGGCTGTCCGCTCGCCGTAAATTCGTTTCCCTCGTCCCCGCGCCATAACACTCCCAGGGCGCCGGACGCCACCAAATTCGAGGGCACCATCTCCGCGGGCTTGTCGCTCACGCGCGACGAATCCCCGTGCAGGAATCGATTCACGCCGGTGACGGGATCGAGCGCCGTCGCGCCGATCTCGCTCCACAAGCGCCCGCGCCCGGTGGCGCGGGTGTTGCGCACGAGCCACGCCGTGCGGTGAAACATCTCGCCAAGCGCGATCCCGCCCAGCGTCGTGTTGATGAGGTCGTTCAAGGAGGGGAAGTTCGTCTCGCCGTAATACTCCCACGTGGCGCTGCCGAAAGCCGTGACTGCTGCCGACTCCCAGAAGCTCAAGCCGTTGGCGCGGCCCGTGTTGAAGTAGTTGCTGCCTTGATACGGGTGGCCGATCTGGTTGACGGTGAAGTCATCGAGGTCCCAGACCCATCCCTGCTCCATGTTGTCCCACCACGTCTTGGGCGTAATGTGCGCCGTCACCTGCCCGCGAGCGAGGTTCGCCAGTTCGTAGAACACATTGACCATGGTGGTCTGAAACAAGGCCCTGCCTACGCTGCGCTTGGGACAGCCCTCGCAGGCGCGACGCTCGGTGAGCCACAAGGGCTGGCCTGGCGTCTGCGCGACGGGAAACAAAGCAAGACTGGCCGCCTCTGTCAGCGTCGGAGGACCATTCGCAACGAGGGGCGGCGCTTCGATCGTTGGTTCCGGCGTTGGTTCCGGCGTAGCTTGGGCGGACAGGGAGACTCCCCAGAGGATGCTCCCCAGCATCAGGACAGCAATGCGGCTCATCATCTTGGGAGGTGCGCACTCACGCACCGTCGTGGGCGACGCCCATCGCTTCGCAATTTCATGGTTCCTCCACAGGTTCATGACTGCGTCTCCAAGGCGGGTGAGATGCAATCGCCGCGCTTGACGGATTTTTTGGAGCGTCGTGGCTGGTACGCCGAGGCGTACTCACCGCATGTTGTCACTTGCGGCGAGAGGCGCGATCGCACCGCCCAAAAATACTAAGGAAACTTAGCGTCCGCTCCGATCCGGACCGAGTCTGATTCCCGCGATTGCACACGATGTGCCGCCGAACCAATCGGCGAACCAGGGCGGCGAAGAACCGGGAGAGACCGGGACTAACGCAGTGTCGTCCCCTCTCCCGTCGTGAATGGCGTCTCGCCCGCAGCGTAGCCGTTCATCTGGAGCATATAGGCGAGGATGTTCGCATACGTTCCATCCGGGAGCGATCCCGGATTGGACGGCGGCATCGCCTTGGCACTGTCGTAGAGCGTGCGGACCGGCTGCCCTGCCCACACGGCGAGGAAGGCCTCGCCGGCGAGCGGCGGCCCCATCGTTCCATTCCTCAACGTATTCCCGTGGCACACCGCGCAATCGGCATCGAATGCCGTCTTGCCGGCAGCAGCTTGCGCGGCGGTGTACTGCGGCGCGGCCCCCGCCACACCGGGCGCCGGTTTGGCCGGAGCCACAGTGGTGGTAGTGCGCTGCGGTTCAACCGCTGCGCCTGTGCCTTCCCCGACGTAGGTGAACGCGAGGATGGATCCTTTGTTGGTCATCGCGCGCGTAGTGCCGCCCGCCGTCGCCTCGGCCAGGCCCCCGGGATCGGTCGCAATGTAGATCGTCTTGCCGTCAGGGCTGACGGCAGTATCACGATAGCGGTTGTCGGATTGGAAATAGCGCGAAAACGGCCCCTGCACACGTTGCCCATCGGCGCTCAGCCCGACCACATACAACGACCCGCGCTTGAGTGTCGTCACCAGCAGCGCTTTCTCCCAACCGGGGATACCGTTGTTGCGGGGAGCTCCATAAAATTCGATGCTCGACACACCCACAGTCGGCCAGCAGATATAGTCGATGCCTTTGCACACCGGATCGCTGAAGTTGTAGCCGGTCGAAACGGTGAACATCGTCGCGATCGGTTCGATGAATGGCGTGGTGAACGCGGACTCCGGCTCGCGCGGCACCGTCGCGGGAATCGCCAGGTCGCTGAACTTGATCTGGGCGCACGGCGTCGTCGACTCCGCCCACCGGGCGTATTCGTACGCCTTGTTGTCCTTCAATCCCGCCACGTGCGGCCACCCGTAGTTCGCGCCCGCCTTCAGAATGTTGATCTCGTCGTCTGTCTTCGGACCGTGCTCCGATTCGTACAACGTGCCATCCGGACCGAAATCGATTCCCTGCGGATTGCGATGGCCGTAGGTGAAGACGTGGCTCCGCACGCCCGCGATCTGCGGATTGTCGCTGGGGATCGAGCCGTCGAGATTCAGGCGCAGCGCCTTCCCCACGTACGACACGTAGTTCTTTGCCTGCATCTCTGCCTGCGTCGGCAACCGCTGTGATTCGATCGGGACGCAGTAGTTGCCGAGCTGATCGTTCCCCTGGTCGCCGATCGTGTAGTACAGCTTCCGATCCGGACCGATCTTCACCCGCCCGGCCTGGTGATCGTTGCCCGCGGGTAGTGCCGCGATCAGTGTGACCGGATTGCGCAGCGTCTCGCTCGCCTTGTCGTAGGTGAAGCGGACGATCTTCGTATAGAGAAACCGATACGGGCTCGTGGCAGCCCGCGTCTCGTGCGGCGGCAAGCTCCGGTCGGTGTACGTGTAGCCCGTGTAGACGAAGTTGTTGTCGAGGTCGAGCGCCAACCCCAACAGCCCGTCCTGCCCTCCAGGCGCGAGCACCTCATCGATCGTCACCGCCACCTTCTGCTCGCCCGTTTGCGGGTTCACGCGGGTGATGCGCTTACCCGTGCGCTCCGTCACCCACAGCATATTGTCCGGGCCCCACGTCAGTTCGTACGGGCCGGCGAGTCCCGTCACCAACTCGCTCTGGCGGAACTGCTTCGTCCCGCGCACCACGGTTTCCGGTCCATCCTGCGCAATCACGCCCACAAACACGATCAGGCCGCACAAAACGGCGGCAACAAAGGTCCTCATAGCGCCTCCCGGCAGCCGTTACTATCGCACACACTCAGCCTGAGAATCCTGTTCGCGAGCCTGAGCCCGAAGCTTTTCGTTTCCGATCGAAGCGCGTAGCATGAACCGCATGCGCTGCCTTCCCTTCATTCTCGGTCTGGGATTGATCGGTCTGTCGAGCCTGACTGGTGCGCAGGCGCCTGGGACATCTGCGGCTGCCGACCCGCGCGAGATTCCCCTTCCGCCCATCGCCACCAAGACCGCGCCGATGCCTGGCGTCGCCGAACTGCCGGCACGGATGGCAATGCCGGACGTGATGGTCATGAACGACGGAACGAAAGTGTCGAGCCGGCGGCAGTGGCAGGAGCGCCGGCAGGAGATGCGGCGGATCCTGACTTACTACGCCGTCGGCGAGATGCCGCCGCCGCCGGGAAACGTGAAGGGGCGAGAGATTCACTCCGAGCTGGTGCTCGACGGCACGGTCAGATATCGCCTCATTCGGCTGACGTTCGGCCCGAAAGAGCAGCTTGGGCTGGACATCGGCGTGTTTACACCGGTGAAGGGCGGGCCTTTTCCTGCCGTGATTCTTCCCGGAGGTACTCCGCCCGGAGGAACGGTGCTTCCCCGCCTGCCTCAGGGTCCCAACCAGGGACGAGGCGAAAACGTTCTGCTGATGGTGGGGCCAGTTCCCTCGCCTGCGTCAGCGTCTGACGCGGCGCGCGGTGGGACCACCGGTCCCGCCAGTCCACCTACAGCCGCAGCGCTGGCGACACAACGCGCCGACGTGTTGCGCCGTGGTTATGCGCTGGTCGTGTTCAATCCGAATGATTGCGCGGAAGACACGACGCTTCGGAATCTGGACGGCAGCTGGGCGTTCCGCAATACGCGATTCTTTCCGGCGTATCCAGGCTACGACTGGGGGATTCTGGCGGGCTGGGCGTGGGGTGCGTCGCGCGTCGCCGACTATCTCGAAACGGACGCAGCGATCGACAAGGGCAAGCTCATCATCACCGGCGCCTCACGCAATGGGAAGGCAGCGATGATCGCCGCGGCATTCGACGACCGGCTGATGGGCGCGCCCGTGGTCACCGGGGGAGGCGGGATGGGCGCCTACCGTTTCGCGGGCCCGCGCGGGAGCGAAACGCTCGACCTCATGGAACTCAAGTATCCGAACTGGTTCGCTCCCAACCTTCGCCAGTTTCGGGGGCAGCGGGAGAAGCTGCCGTTCGATCAGCACTGGTTTCTGGCGCTCGCGGCGCCGCGGCCGTTCATCGCCCTCGAAGGCGACACCGACAGGATCTCGTTGCCGGAAGCCGTCAGGCAATCGATCCTCGGCGCCAAGCCAGCGTATGCCCTGTTCGGAGCCGCGGATCGTCTTGGCGTGAACTACGCGCACCACGGCCACGCGTTCACGGCCGACGATTGGGCGGCCATGCTGGATTTCTTCGACATACATCTGCGTGGTAGGCCAATCAATCGGACGTTCGACAGGTTTCCGACAGAGGCAGAGCTCGACGCGGCTGCGGCTTCGTCGAGTTCACTTCCCGCGTCTTCCGCTATCGATGCGCGCGTGCGCGAGGCGATGGCCGAAACCAGGGCCAATGGCATGGCCATCGCGGTGATCGACGACGGCCGCGTTGCCTATGTGCAGGCTTATGGCGCGCGCAACGCCAAAGGCGAGCCATTGCAGACCGACACGGTCATGTACGGTGCTTCACTTACCAAGACAGTGATGGCCTACACAGCGCTGACGCTGGTGGACCAGGGCAAGCTCGATCTCGATGCGCCGCTGACCGATTATCTCGAGCGGCCTTTGATCAGTTATGGCGAAGGTCAAACGCATCTGACCAAGTACGGGCCCTATCGCGATCTGGATGGCGACGAGCGCTGGCGCCGGATCACCGCACGCATGGCGCTGACCCATTCCACCGGCTTTCACAATTTCTGGTTTGTCGAGCCCGATCGGAAGCTGCGCATCCATTTCGATCCCGGTTCGCGCTACAGCTACTCCGGCGAAGGCTTCAGCCTGCTGCAGTTCATCATCGAGAACGGCGACAAGGCCAAAGGACTGGGGCTCGATATCGGCGAATATACCAACGGGATTTTCGCGCGGCTGGGGATGACGCGCACCGGGCTCAAATGGCGTCCCGATTTTGCCGCCAACCTCGCCGATGGCTGGAATGATAAAGGCGAGGCAGTGCCGCATGATGAACGCTCCAATGTGCGCGTTGCCGGATCGATGGACACCACCATCAGCGATCTCGCCACGTTCATCGCCGCATTGGTGCGGGGCGAAGGACTTTCACCGGCATCACGCGCCGAGATGACCAAACCCTGGCTGCGTATCGGCACCGCACATCAGTTTCCGAATTTCGCGCCGTATCTGCCTGAAGCCGATCAGCGGCCCGACCTGGCGGCGGGACTCGGCGTGATCGTGTTCGATGGGCCACAAGGGCGGGGCTTCTTCAAGGGCGGCCACGACGGCCAGACCGCCAACAGCTTTGTCTGCCTCGAACGCGGCCGCCGTTGTGTGCTCATCCTGGCCAATGACGTGCGCGCCGAGGCGCGCTTCGCCGATCTGGTGCGCGCCGTGCTGGGTGAGACCGGCGTTCCTTACGACTGGGAATACGGTGACCAGGCGGGCAAGTCCTGAGGCGGGCGGATGTAATACTGATAGACGATATGCGGGCCTCATCGGTCGCTCTCGCGCTTCTCGCAGTCGTTGCGGTGTCGGCGCAGCCGGGACCAGGCACGCTGCGAATCAAGATCACGCTGGCGGACGCCGCGCAGGCGCCGACCCCTGTCCAGCGTCACGGCCTGCTTCTCAGCGACAACCCGCCCAGTGCAGAGCCGCGGCTGATTTTCACGGCTGCCGATGGCACCGTCGTTCTCACGCTGCGGCCGGGCTCATACATCGTTGAATCCGATCGCCCCGTCGTGTTCGGTGGCCGCGCGTACCAGTGGACGCAATATATCGAGATCGTCGGCGGCCGCGATCTCAGCCTCGATCTCACAACAGACAACGCCGAGATCGTCCCATTGGAGGCGTTACCCTCGCCGACCTCCGCCAGCGCTTCACGCGAAGACCTTTTGTTGCTGAGCAAGTATCAGGAGAGTGTCGTCACCGTGTGGTCCCCGACCGCGCAGGCGTCTGGGTTTGTCGTGGACTCGCGTGGGCTCATCGCGACCGACGGCCGGGCGGTCGGTACGGCGACAGTCGTCGAGGTGCAGTTTGCGCCAACGGTGAAGGTGCCCGGACGCGTGCTGCACTCGGAGCGCTCGCGAGATATCGCAATCGTCCGGGTCAATCCAAGCCTCGTAGCCAACCATCCGGCGCTGGCACTTGCCTGTCCGCCGGCACGAGCGCCGTCGCTCGACGATGGTCAGGCGATTGCGAGCATCACGGTGCCGCGTGTAGGTGAGAAAGAACTCGTGAATGGCGAGGTGACTACCCTTCACCCGCGGCGCGTCGAGACAGACCTGCGAGTACCCGTCGGAGGTTCAGGCGGCCCTGTGTTCAACGACGCCGGCGCGGTTGTGGGCCTGACATCGATCACAGTGGAACCCGATTCCCGTCCGGATGACGCAGCCGTTATACCAACGGTCTTCATCTGCGAAGCTCTGGCAGCATCTCTGCCCATGCTGTCCGGAGCGGAAACACTCACGGCGACACGGCTTCCCGTAGAGCCCACGCAGCCCTATCCTGCCGGCACACTCGAGGATATCCGTGGCGCGACGCCGACCCCGACTGTTCCCGTGATGTCGTCTTCGGACTTCGATGTGGCCTTCCTGACGCCGCCGATGGTGCATCGCGCACGGCAGCGGTCCGGCTGGACGGGCGGCCGGATCGACCGCTCACCAGAGGCCGAGGCACGCCTGGGCCGGCTCACCGAGTTTGGCGCCTGGTCCGACTATTTCAGCACTCTGCCGGCGGTGCTGATCGTCCGTGTAAGCCCGAAGATGGTGGAAGGATTCTGGAAGCGGCTGGGACGCGAGGCGGCGGCCACGCAAGGCGCCATGTTGCCGCCGTTCAAGGACTTCAAGGCCAGCTTCCGGCGCATGCGCGCGACGTGCGCCGGGGTCGAGGTCACACCCATCCACCCGTTCGTGCTCGAGCACCGCATGACGGAGAAGAACGTCATCCGCGAGGGCCTGTACGTGTTCGATCCCGGCGCATTCGGTCCCCAGTGCGGGACGGTGACTCTATCCCTCTTTTCAGAAGCGCAGCCGGAACGAGCCGATACGCTCACGCCCGCTCGCACTGTCATCGACCAGATCTGGAACGACTTCGCGCCATATCGCGCGACCGGCCGCTAGTCCCGAGTCGCGATGTTCTTTCCGGGCGGCGCCGGAATCCTGGGCTACACTCTTCTCCCGCGATTACGCGATTGGAGGATGCGATGAAGCCATCGACGCGAATGACGACCGTTTCTGCCGCGCTGCTGTGTGCGTTCGTCATGGGAGACACCACGCACGACGATCGAGATGATCGGCGGGAACGGCGACGACGAGCTCGTGTCGGAAGATGCCACGAGTACCGTGGACATGGACGGCGGCCATGGTGGGGACAGTTGCGTGGGCGGCGCCATTACCTCGCACTGCGAGCCCTGACGTCAGGGTCGGGGCCGCGTGAGCAGCACCATTCGATCGGGACGGAGCAATCATGAAGAAGCTTCTCATTGTGCTCGCGTTGCTTCCCGCGGCTGCGCTCGCTCAGGACACCGGGCCATACCGCGGACCGATCATCGATGTGCACCTGCACGCCGAGACGCTCGAAAGTCTTGCGAAGCCTGCGCCGAATCCCGCGACCGGTCAGATGTCGCCGAAGACCGTAGAAGAGCATATGACGCGTTCGCTCGAAATAATGAAGGAACGGAACGTCGTGCTCGGCATTGTCTCTGGATTTTCAGTCGCTGCTGTCGAGCTGTGGGACGCGGCGGCACCAGACCGGATCATGAAGGGCATCAGCGTCGATGACCCTACCAAATTCATGAAGCCACAGGACCTTGATCGACTGTTTCGTGAAAAGCGATTGGATGCGTTCGGCGAGGTGGCAGCCCAGTACGCAGGCTACTCTCCCTCGGATCCGGCGTTCGACGCGTATTGGGCGGTTGCGGCGAAGCATGGCGTGCCGGTTGGAATCCACACCGGCGGTGCTCCGCCCGCGACACCGTACACCTGCTGTCCGAAGTTTCGACTGAAACTCGGCGATCCGCTTCTACTCGAGGACATGCTCGTCAAATATCCCACGCTGAAGGTGTACGTGATGCACGCCGGCGGTTTCTTTCCGCAAAACGCCCTCATGCTGATGACGATGTACCCGCAAATCTACGTGGATATCGGTGCGCTGAGCTGGACACCGGTCGCCGGCGATCTGCTCGAGCCCTTCCTCAACGAGGTGAAGAGGAGGCGGATGTTGGACCGCGTCATGTTCGGGAGCGACCAGATGCGCTGGCCCGAGGCAATCGCGCTTGCCATCGATCGCGTCAACCGGCTGGACTTTCTGACGGTCGAAGAAAAGGCGCACATCTTCTACGACAACGCCGCGAAGTTTCTCGGACTCCCCGCCGAGGAAATCGCGCGACATCATTTGGCTGCGAAGCAGTAGATCAGCCCGGCCCGCCGGTTCTGTCCCGGATCACCGCTTGTCGAGGCGAAGGGAAATGGCCAACCCGAGGTGGGGGCTTTGCTCGAGGAAGGTCTTGGTGCCGAAGAGGGCCGCGTCGATGCCAAAGTTGCGTGTCACGTTGAAGCCAGCCCCGGCTGAGGGATACAAGCGGCCATCGTAGTAGCGACCTGCTCCTCTCAGTTCGACCGAACCAAGCCTGTACTCCAGGCCCGCGCGGAACTGGTCGGACATGTACCCGTGCGAATACTCTGAGAGCACTGACCACTTTTCCCGGTGATAGGCGATGTCGCCTGTATAGGTGACCGGCATCTCGAGTCGACGTTCCCTGTTCGACGGCGGGCAACCTGACATGGACGAACTCGGTGCCGCCGAGGAAGCTCAACAGGCTGACGTGGTGCCGCTTGATCTGCGTCCAGTTGATCCGGTTCGCGATGCCGCCCACACCAAAGCCGAAGTCCCAGCGATTGACGACGAACGCGACTCCCGCATCGACGGCCATGCCGCGGCCGGACGACGACGTGTGCCAATCGAGGTCAAACGGGGACGTCGGCGGATTGGGCACAACGAGGCCCAACGAGTCGGTCTCGAATTGAAGGTTCGCACTGATGTCGTCGAGGCGGAGACCCTGCAGATAGTGGTAGTTCGCGGCGACATAGATGCCATTGCGGCCCGCACCCGTCCCCGCCTGAGAGAAGAACGGCAAGCGTGCCCGATACCCTCCGGTAATCGCCAGGGCAAGCTGGTCTGTCTCCCCTCCGCTGATGCCAGGATTGGCGTCCGGAAGATAACTATCGACCGGGCTCTCCAGGACATTCACCAGCTCGCTCGCGAACTCCGCATGCGCACGTGCCGCGAGATACGGACCCGCGCCGACGTAGATCCCCTGAAAGCTCCGGTCGTCCGAGCGCAGCATGAACGTCTTGCCCCAGTTCTCGAACATCAGACCTTCTGCGGTGGTCGACGGGTCAAGGTTGACTCCGCGATAGGCATTGAGGTCGGACTCGAGTTGGCCGCGGACGATGTCCCTGAAGAACGACCGGACGGTCATGTCTTCGCGTCGACCGAACACGTGGTGAAGCGGGCTGTACGAGAACTCTACGGCGCGAGAGAAGTCGAAGTCCTCGCGATTCGGGAAAAACACGCGGATGTCGCTCAGCACCCTCACCAGTCCCACCGGGATCATGATCGATCGGTACCGGCGCTGCCGTTCGACCATTTTCGACGCCAGGTTCGGGGTCCCTCCGACACCCCCGAGCGCGACGCGTCTGGCGTCGAAGGTGTAGTTCTGGGCGGACGCCGACGAGGCGGTCCACACGAGTAAGAGGACCGCAACGAATGCGACTCGCAATCGGCAGGCGCGCGAATATTGGGGCAATTGGGGGAGGTCGTTGCTGCGACGCAGTAGCTTAACTCAAACCGCGCCACCACTCGTTGACCTGGAGCAACTAGCAAAAGCAATAGATCAGCGCGGCGAGACGAGATCAGGTCCAATGACGCGGCGTCATGAGCCCTAGCGCATGACACGCGAGAGGCAGTCCGTGGCGAGGCGCCCCAGCAGTCGGCCGGCGGCCGCGGCCAAGTCGCCGGGCAGCTCGTTCGCGATCGGTTCTTCCGCGCGGATGATCTCCGAATGGACCGCCCCGTCGGTGGTCGTCGCCTGGAACTCGACAGCCCCGACCAGCCGTGGGCTCGGCGCCGCCTCGATCTGCCATACCACCAGCGTGACGGCCAGCGACGGCGCGCTGCCGACGTCGACGAGACGGATATCGGGACTCGACCCGATGGCATATCGCAACGCCGAATCCAGGTAGCGATCGGGAGTGGTTGCCCACAGCCAGACGGGATCCTCCGTCACCTCACCACCGGGCTGCTGGTGCAGCACGCGACGGCCGATGTGTCCCCGGCTCTGCGTCTCGAGCAGACGGATGCTGGTGGCGTTCGGGGCATCGGCAGCCACCCCGCCCGGCTCGACCAGTCGTGGCTCGATCATGCGGATCGGAACGGTATCCGGGCGTTCAAGCCGAACACTGCAACCTCCACCCAGGCAGGCCACCGCCAGCACGACGAGCATTCCGTATCTCGAGCGCCGAGTCATTTCGGCTTCGTTCCCTGCTGGACGCCGTGGACTACCGATTCCGGCTGTTCCTGCAGCTGGCGCGCGAGCTCGCGCAGTTGCCCGAGCGACTCGCGTATCGCGGGCAGCGAGCGCCGCAGGTCCTGCGCCGCCAGACTGGCCTCGTCCATGGCCTCGCGCGTGGCGCGGCCGGAGGCGGGAAGGTCTGCTGCGTCGATGGAAGCGCGTGCCTCGTCGGCGAACTTCGACAGCGTACCCTCGTTGCCGACCAGTCCGTCGAGGTTCGAGGTGATCGCCTCGATCTGCGCGCTCGTCGTCGAGAAGAACTTCCGCGAGTCGGCGCTGAGTGCCGGCAGCTCGCTCTCGCGTACGATGCGTTCGACGTTGGTGAAGAACCGGTCGGCCCTGTCGAGGCTGTCGGGCATCCGGGCGACGATCTCCCGAAGGACCTGGAGCGTCGCCTCGAGGCGCTCCAGCACTTCGGGCAACCGGTCCCGTAGCTCAGACAGCGGGGTCGGCATCGACGGGATGTACGGCCGACTTGGCGTGAAGCCGAGTGTCATCGGCGGAGGGGGGCTCTCCGGCATGTCGAGAAAGAGGTATGCCTCGCCGGTCACGGGGTTGCCCACCACTTGAGCGCGCAGCCGCTCGAAAAACACGCGCGCCGTGGCCGGATCCCGGAGGTTGCGGACATTGGCGCCGACCGTGGTGAGGCGATCGGTGAACAGCTCGAAGTCGATCTCGATCGTGCGACCGCCCGGCTCTACCTGGAGGTCCGACACCCGCCCCACGGCGACGCCGCGGTAGCGCACCGGGCTCGAGATGTCGAGACCGGCGACGTTCTCCTGCGTATAGGTGACGAGCTCGATGACCTCGCGGCTACGCATCCGCTGAATGAAAAGCAGCCCTGTCGCGAGGACCACGACGATCGCGATGATGAGGAACAACCCGAGGCGCGCGTAGCTTTTCTCGACCGCCATGATTCATCTCTCCCTGGCCGCGGACGCGCTCGGCGAGGACCGCGTGAAGAAGTTGTGCACGAACGGGATGGCCGATTCGTCCCGCAGCCGCCGAGGATCGCCTCGGGCGACGATCCCCTTGGCCTCCTTGTCGAGCACGATGCAGTTGTCGGCGACCAGGAAAATGCTCGGCAGTTCGTGCGTCACGATGACGATGGTAATCCCGAGATCGCGGCTGAGCGTGATGATCAGGTGATCGAGCTCGACCGCGCTGATCGGGTCGAGCCCGGCGGAGGGCTCGTCGAAGAACAGCAAGTCGGGCTCGATCATCATCGCGCGCGCGATGCCCGCGCGCTTCTTCATGCCTCCCGAAATTTCGCCCGGAAAGTGCGCCGCGAAAGCGCCGAGGCCGACCAGATCCAGCTTCGCCTGCACGAAATCCTGTACGAGGGGGCCGCGGACGCTCGTCCAGGTCGTCAGCGGGAGCGCGAGGTTCTCGGCCAGCGTCAGAGAGCTGAAGAGCGCGCCGGACTGGAAGAGGACGCCGAACGGCGGTACGCCGCTGTAGACGTGCGGCTCGCCGACGCCGTCGATCTCGATGCGGCCGGCCATAGGCTGCTCCAGGCCGATCAGGTACCGGAGCAGTGTGCTCTTGCCACTGCCCGACCCGCCGAGAATGGCCAGGGTCGTTCCGCGCTCGACCTCGAAGCTGACGTGCTCCATCAGCACGCGGGCGCCCCACCCGATCCGAAGGTCCTCGACGACGATGTGCGGCCGGGACGGGGGCATGTTCAGACTCCCAGCAGCGTGAAGATCAGCGTGAAGAGCGCGCTGATCACGATTACGCCGAAGATGGCCATCACGACGGCGCTGGTGGTGCGCGCCCCGACGGCCGCTGCGCCTCCGCGCGCGGCCAGACCCTGCCTGCAGGCGATGAGCCCGATGGTCAGCCCGAGGAAAGGCGTCTTGATCATCCCGTTGAGGAAGTGCGCACCCGTGATGTGGTCCGCGGTACTGAGCACGTAGGCGCGTGCCGTCATGTCGGTGATGGCGACCGTGGCGAGCAGCCCGCCGCCGAGCGCCAGCACGCTGCCAATCCAGGTCAGCAGAGGCAGGGTGGCCACGAGCGCAAGACAACGCGGTACAACCAGCCAGCTCACCGGCTTGAAGCCCATCGACCGCAGCGCGTCGATTTCCTCCGACACCTGCATCGTAGCCAGCTCCGAAGCCAGGCCCGCGCCCGAGCGGCCCGCCACGACGATGGCGGTGACCAGGGGGCCGAGCTCGCGGAATTGTGTGACGACGACGAGCTCGGGGACGAACACCACCGCGCCGAACCGCCCGAGCTGCGAGACGCCGAGAAATCCGATGATGACCCCGACGAGCAGGTTCGCGGCGCTCGTGACCGGCAATGCGTCCGCGCCGATCGCCTGCATCAGCCGTGGCAACGATGACCAATCGACCGAGCGAGGCGACACGAAGGCCTTCGGAACCGCCGCGGCGGCATGACCGAGGAAGTTCAGCGCGCCGGTCACCTTGCCTGGCACCGCAGCGGCCACGAACCCGAGCTGGGCAAGCAGGCCCATCTTCCGGGTCGGCGGCGGTCGGGCTTCTACCTGCCGCTCGCGATAGAGCGTGATCAGGCGGAGGGCGTGGGGGTTGTGATCCTCGATGAGGCGCGTGCGGAGCCCGCGTGCTTCGAGCCGGTCCATCAGCCGCGCTAGCAACAGGGCCCCCGACCCGTCGATGCGCTCGAGCGCCGAGAGGTGGAGATCGACATCACCGCTGGCGAGCAGGTCCCGCTCGGCCTGCTCCACTGCCCGCGCCACCGCCGGCGCGTGCGCCAGGTCGAAGGCGCCAGCCGGGACCAAACGAGTACGCTCGCCATCGGCTTCGGCTCGGATGGCCACGCTCATCACGGAACTATAACCCGACCGCGGCAGGAGACGAAGTTCCAGCCAGAAGGAAGTGAATCAAATAGCTTACAGAACGTTCATTTGGACGCGAAGCAGTAGATCAGCCCGGCTCCGCCGGTCGCGACCAGGTTCTCCTGCGAGCAACCTTTGGATGGATGGGCTGAGTTCCAGGGCGACCCGGGTTTGCCGAACGTCAGGCGATCGTGGTGTCCCACCGTCGCGCTCTGGTCGCCGGCGCTGCTCGTCCAGTTCTGGCACGTCATCGTACTCGCGTTGCCGTCGACCGTTGACCCCGTCAGGATGTCGTGCCGGTTTGGCGCGCCCTGCGAGTTGATCGGGCGGCCCTGCTCGTCGAGCGCTGTGTCGTTATTGATGTTGGCTTTGTCCGAGTGCAGATCCGCAACGTTCGACGCAATCTGCGTCCCCTTGGCGTTGTGCCAGGGTCCGCTACCGATCCGGTCGCGAGCGTTGACGTCGGGCATCGAGCTGCTTAGGTAGGCACGCCACGTGCGATTGTCCGCGCCGGCCTTCGCGGCGAGCGTCTGACAGTGCTTGTCTGCCCCGGCCAATCCGCCGAGATTACCGCCCATTCCCGAACCGGTGCTGCTCACGAAGAAGCTGATGGATTGGCCCTGCGCTGTTACCGGCGCGGATCCCGGCGCCGTGAGCGCCACGCCCAGCCCGATCATGAAAAGCGTCAAACTCTTCCACATCGTTATGCCTCCATTCAGACCGGCGCAGCGCCGACTCGCCTGCGCTCGAGGTTCCGGCTTGCGAGCTTGATCAGCTCGATGACGGCGATGTATGCGAGGGGGGTGAGCAGGCAGACCCCCCACTGGCCTGTCGACAGGGCCACCGTGTCGAAGATCCGCTGCAGCGGGCCGAGCGACGTGACGAGGAAGGTGAGCACGAGCGCGGCGCCCATCAGTTGGACGAAGCGGGCGTTCGCGATCGTGTAGCGGGTGAAGATCGTGCCGTCAGCCTCCCGGGCTTCCAGCGCGGCTGCCACGTGCATCAGCGACAGGGTCGTAAGGCCCATGGTCGTCGCGACGGCGAGATCGTTGTGATGTTCTACCCAGGCGACCACGCCGAGTGCGAGCGCGGCCATGACCGCACTCGCAACGCCGACTCGGACGCCGAGGCCGAGAGGCACGATGCTCACGTCCGGATCGCGCGGCGAGCGCTGCATCAGCCCCGGTGCCGGCGCGTCGAAGCCGAGCCCGATTGCCAGCAGCAGGTCGATCGCGAAGTTGACCCAGAGGATCTGCAGTGCCATGAGCGGCGCCCCGTTCGCGATGTCGAAGAGTCCGGCACCGACGAACGTGAGGATGAAGCCCCCGAGCATCACGAGTTGGACGCGGATGTACTTCAGCAGGTTGTCGTAGATGGCGCGGCCGCCCTCGACCGCCGTGACGATGGTGGCGAAGTTGTCGTCGGTGAGGATCATGTCGCCCGCTTCCTTGGTCACCTCGGTGCCCGTGATCCCCATCGCAACACCGATGTCGGCGCGCTTCAGCGCCGGGGCGTCGTTGACCCCGTCGCCGGTCATCGCGACGATGTTGCCCTTGCGCTTCAGCACGTCGACGAGGCGCACCTTGTCCTCGGGTGCGACCCGTGCGACGACGCCGATGCCGTCCACCTCATGCTCGATCTCGGCATCGCCGATCGCCGCGAACTCGGCACCGGTGAGGACGCTCCCCTCGATTCCAAGCTGCGTCGCGATCGCCGCCGCGGTGGTGGCGTGATCGCCGGTGATCATGCGAACGCGGATCCCCGCCTCCCTGCACCGGGCGATGGCATCCCTCGCTTCCTTTCGAGGCGGGTCGACGATGCCGATCAGGGCCAGCAACGTCAGCCCTCGCACCTCGTCGAGGTACGAGCCGTCCAGGTCGAAGGCGTCCGTGTCGATATCGCGCATGGCCACCGCCAGCACGCGAAGCCCCTCCGCGGCGAGCCGGTCGTTCTCGGCCAGGACACGGCTGCGGCCGCTCGCGGCAGGAATGGTCGAGCCATCTGCGTCGCGGATCTCCGTCGACCGATCGAGCAGGACGTCTGGCGCGCCCTTGACGAAGCAGCGAATGACCTTCCGGCCGCCCTGCTCCATCTCGTGGAATGTCGCCATCAGCTTATAGGCGGAGTCGAACGGCACCTCGGCGATGCGCGGGTAAACGCGCCTCGTCTCGGCGACATCGAGTCCACCCTTGGCGGCCAGGACAACCAGGGCTGCCTCAGTCGGGTCTCCGACGATCTCGCCCTCGTTGACGGCGGCGTCGGTGGCGAGCGCCAAGGGCAGCAAGAATGGCTCGAGCGAAGTCTCAGGCGCGCCGGCGACGCGAAGGATCTTGCCGACGGTGGAGTAGCCCACGCCTTCGACCGAGTAACGCCGGCCGACGACGACGAGCTGGCGCGCGGTCATCTGGTTGAGCGTCAGCGTGCCCGTCTTGTCCGAACAGATCGCCGAGGTCGCGCCGAGGGTCTCGACCGAGCGCAATCGCTTGACGATCGCGCCCTTGGCGGCGAGCGCCTGCGTCCCCAGTGAGAGCATCGTCGTCACGACTGCAGGAAGCTCGGTTGGAATCGCCGCAACCGCGACGCTGATCCCGATCAGGAACAGCTCGTAGAAACTGTCGCCGCGGACGAGTCCGATCGCGATCACCAGCCCCAGAGAAGCCGCCGCCACGAGCGAAACGAGGATGGTCAGCTGGTCGAGTTGGCGTGTGAGCGGCGTCTTCTCCTGCTCGATGCGACCGAGCATCCCCGAGATCTGGCCGACCTCGGTGGTCATACCCGTCGCCGTGACGACCATTTCACCCCGGCCGCGCGTCACGGTGGAATTCATGTAGGCCATGTCGGTGCGGTCACCGAGTGGGACGGCCTGGCCGACGACGGGGTCGATGGATTTCGCGACGGGCGTGCTCTCGCCCGTCAGCGCGGCCTCTTCGATCTCGAGGGTGGCAGCGACGAGCAGGCGGCCGTCGGCGGGGATCTTGTCGCCGGCCTCGAAGGAGACGATGTCCCCGGGCACGAGCTCCTCGGCGGGGATGTCGACCAGCTCGCCGCCACGACGGGCGTGGGCCTTGATGACGAGCATCTTCTGCAGCGCGGCGATGCTCTCGGCCGCTTTGCCTTCCTGATACAGGCCCAGGACGGCGTTGAGTAATGTCACGCCGAGGATCGTGAGGCCCGTCGACAACTGCTGCAAGACCGCGATGCTGATGATCGCGGCGCCGAGCAGCACGAGCTGCATCAGGTCACGGTACTGGCTCAGGAACGCTCGCCAGCCGGGCTCCTTCTTCGCCGCCGCGAGCTTGTTCGGGCCGACCCGCGCGCGCCGCCGCCCGATCTCGGCGGCGTCGAGCCCGAGCGGGACCTCGACCCCGAGTCGCTCACAGGCCTGTTCGGGCGTCAGGCTGTGCCACGCGACTTTCTTGTCTCCCGCGTGATCCGCCCGGACCGCTGCTTCTACTGTCGAAGCGACTGTCATCAGTCCCTATCCACCCTTTCCGGCAAACGGCTTACAAACGGAAAATACGGAACTGATACAGGTTTCGAGGTTGATGTGTGGGATTCAGAAGAATCGACGCGATAATGTCACAACAAGAAGGTGGGATCAATTGGTATGGAAGTGGATTGCTTAGGCAAACGCGGCCTTGCCGGTTATGCCAGAGGAGAGCGAGCATGAGTGCCAGTAAGAAACGGCGCGGCGAATCCGGCTCCGAAAAATCCGACGATCTCAAGCGCAAGGATTACGAGAAAGAGCTCGAACGCCTGCACGTTGAGCTCGTGAAGCTCCAGCAATGGGTCGTCGCCAAGGGGCTCAAGGTCTGCATCGTGTTCGAAGGGCGCGATGGCGCGGGAAAAGGCGGCGTGATCAAGGCCATCACCGAGCGCGTGAGTCCGCGCGTGTTCCGGGTGGTCGCGCTGCCCGCGCCTACCGAGCGCGAGAAGAGCCAGATGTACGTGCAGCGTTACATGCGGCACTTCCCGGCAGCGGGAGAAGTCGTCATCTTCGATCGCAGCTGGTACAACCGCGCCGGCGTCGAGCGCGTGATGGGATTCTGCGACAAAGAGCAGGTCCGGCGGTTCCTGAAGGCAGCGCCGCGGGTCGAGAAAGTCATGATCGAATCCGGGATCATCCTGATCAAGTACTGGCTCGAGGTGAGCCCGGAGGAGCAGACGCGACGGCTCGAGGAACGCATCGACGACGGCCGCAAGACCTGGAAGCTCTCGCCGATGGATCTCAAATCATACAGCCGCTGGTACGATTACTCGCGCGCCCGCGACGAGATGTTCGAGGCGACGGATACGGATTTCGCGCCCTGGCTCGTGGCCCTCACCGATGACAAGCGGCGCGCACGGCTCAACATCATCACCGATCTTCTGAGCAGAATCCCCTACAAGAAGCTGCCACGAGAAAAGGTGAAGCTGCCCAAGCGTCAGAAGCGCGGCAACTACCGGGAGTCTAAGCATCGATTCAAGTACATCAAGGAGAAGTTCTGATCCGCCGATATCGGCGCGCGGCTTACGGCGTGCGATCCTCCCAGTCGATCCAGTCGACAGAACGGCTGGCGAGATAGGCACTCACGGCTTCATCGAGGGTTGCGAAAAAGGTTCTCTCGCCGAAGCGCTCGAAAAGCTCGAAGCGTTTGAGCTTGTCCTTGACTGGATCCTTCATCTCGGCGAAACACAACTCGATCCCGGCGGTGTGCAGCGCGTCGTCGAGCTCACAGATAGCGTCGGCTGCGGTGACGTCGACGCTTGTGACCGGCTCCGCCGCGACGACGAGCCAGCGGACAGGCGTCGGTGAGCTCGCAACAGCGTCCAGGACGCGTTCGTGGAACAACTCGGCGTTTGCGAAGAACAGCGGCGCATCCCAACGGAACAGCACGAGGCCAGGGATCAGACGTGCCTCCGGATACCGGGTGATGTCGTGGTAACCCCTGACGCGGTCGACGCGCCCGAGCACCGCCCAATGCGGTCGCCAACCGTCCCAGAGGAATTCGATCACGGCAATCGCAATCGCGAGCGCAATGCCGGGGATGGCGCCGAGCAGTGGCCACACCGACGAAGCAGGCCATTGAAAGCCAGAACTCCCAGCGCTGGATGCGATAGATGCGGCGCAGGTCGGACACTTCGAACAGGCCGATAGCCGACGCGATGACGACGGCCGCCAGGGCCGTGTGCGGCAGATTCTGGAGCAGGTCGGGCGCGAGCATCAGCAACAATGCGATAGCGAGCGCACCCACGACCCCTGTCAGCTGGGTCCTCGCGCCCGCCGCCTCGGCCACCGGTGTGCGCGAATTGCTGCTGCTGATCGGAAAGCCCTGAAAGAAGCCTGCCGCGAGGTTGGCGACGCCGAGGCCCACCATCTCCTGGTTCGGGTCGACCGGCGTACGCAGACGCGCCGCATAGGTACGAGAGAGCACGCTGGTATCGGCGAATGAAACGAGGGCGACCGCAATGCCGCCCATGAGGACCGGCACCAGGTTGTCGACGTCGACGATCGGAAGTCTTGGCGTCGGCAACCCTTGTGGCAAAGGACCGAGCACGGAGATGCCGGATCGTGTTGCCAGATCGAATACCGCGACCGCAACAGTGGCAGCGGTCACGGCGATCAGGATGCCCGGGACGCGCGGCCGGCGCTTCAGGACCAGAATCAGAACGAGGGTGCTGACGCCGACCGCGAGTGCCACGAGGTTCGTGCTTCCAGCAATCACCTTCTCGACGATTCCCAACGCCTGCCGGATTGGTCCGTCCGCGGAAACAGAAAAGCCAAAGAGCTTCGGGATCTGGCTCAGCACCACCGTCAGCGCGATGCCGTTCATGTAGCCGTAGCGTATCGGCTTCGACAGCAACTCGGTGACGAAGCCGAGTCGAGACAGGCCCGCCGCCACGCACACAACGCCGGAAACGATGGCCATCATTCCGCCCACCGCGACTGCGCGTTGCGGATCGCCGGCCGAAAGCGGCAGCACGACTGCGAGAATCACGGCCGCGAGCGCCGAGTCCGGGCCTAGAACGATGATGCGGCTGGGACCAAACAGGGCGTACGCGAGTAGCGGCACGATGGTCGCGTAGAGGCCATTGATGCCGGGCACCCCGGATGCCTCCGCGTACGCGATGCCGACGGGCACGAGCATGGTCGTCATGACGACGCCGGCGACGATGTCGTGACGCAACCAGGAGGGGTCGTACTGACGCAGCGTCTTCAAACCGGGAAGCCAGCGCATCCATCCGGCTCCGATCCGTCAGTCTTACAGGGCGCTCGATGCGCCCACGCTCTGGCATCGTGTTTGAGGACGGTGATTCAGCCATGAATGCGAGCGCGCCGCAGCACCACAACAGAACGCGCACGCACCAGGTAGCTCGCCGTCTCCAGTGCAGGCTCGTCTTCCGGTTCGACGATATCTTCCGGGCTGGGCCGCGCGGTATCGACGACGCGCCGCCAGTCGGAAGCCTGTCCTTCGGCCACCGTGAACGTGCGATCGTCCCAATGCCCGTTGATCATCACGTACAGATCGTCATCGCCGACCGATGCACCGCGAAGCATGTAGGCGAGGCACCGCGACTCGTAGCCAAGATCAACCGGCCCGTCAGGGCCATGCCACAGGACGTCTTCACGCCAGAAAATGGGCCGCCCGATGCACGCGTGCGACTTGCGAAACGCGATCATGAGCTTGAAGAAACGAAAGACCTCGCGATTGGCTTCCAGCCGCGCCCAATCGAGCCACGTGATGTCGTTGTCCTGGTTGTAGGGATTGTTGTTGCCGCGCTGCGTGTTCAGGAACTCGTCGCCGGCCACGATCATCGGAATGCCGTTGGCGAGCATCATCAGAGCGCAAAAATTCTTCGCCTGTCGTCGGCGCAATGCGAGCACGGCTTCGGATGCGTCGGCATCACCCTCGACGCCGCAGTTCCAGCTTCGGTTGTCGTCGGTACCGTCCGTGTTGCCGTGACCGTTGGCCTCATTGTGTTTTCGGTCATAGGCCACCAGGTCGTAAAGGCAGAACCCGTCGTGCGCGGTAATGAAGTTGATGCTCTGATGCGGGCGACACGTCTCGTGGACGCCGTCGGGAACAGATCGTCGCTGCCGTAGAGCCGCTGCATCAGGGCGCCAACCTTCCCCGGCTCGCCCCGCACGAATGACCGCACGTCATCGCGAAACTTGCCGTTCCACTGGAACCACCCGATGCCGGGGAATGCGCGACCGAGTTGAAAGGTGGCGATGTCCCATGCCTCCGCCACGAGCCGCACGTTATGCAAGCGCGCGAGCAGGCTGATCTCCGACACCAGGGAGGCCTCATGGACATGCATCGTGCCGTCAGCAGCCCGTGAAAAGATCGAGGCAAGATCGAAACGAAAACCATCCACGCCAATCGCGGCCCAGAAGTGGAGACTCTCGAGCACCAGGACACGCGCGGACGGGTGACCTGTCCGTACTGTGTTGCCGCACCCGGTGTCGTTGACGTAGTGTCGCCGATCCGACGTGAGCAGGTAGTAGCTGCTATTGTCGATGCCGCGGTAGCTATAAGTCGGTCCGGTCTCGCTGGCTTCGGCCGTGTGGTTGTAGACGACGTCGAGCCACACCTCGATGCCCGCCGCATGGAAGGCCTGCACCATCGTCCGGAATTCTTCCAAGGCCTCACCATGTGCGTACGACTGATGGGGCGAGAAGAAGTGCAACGTCATGTAGCCCCAGTAATTGCCCTCCTGCGGATCGAACTGGTGGACCGGGAGAAGCTCGACGACCGTGACACCCAGTTCCTTGAGATAAGGAATCTTCTCGACCACGCCGGCAAACGTGCCGCGTTTTGCTTCGGTGACCCCGGAGTTCGCGCGCGCGGTGAATCCCTTGACATGCAGTTCGTAGACGATGGCATCCCGGCCGCTGTATCGGGGGCCCGCCTCGGTCGGAGGGGCCACGGTCCGCTTGCTCGGCAATCGGCCCAGCGGCGCGCGTCCGTCGGTAGGGCCCGCTCGGGCGCACGCTTCACGGCTGAACGCTGGCGGGAAAAACACTGACGGTGCGTACGGATCGAGCAGGACCTTCTGCGGATCGAAGCGCAGCCCGTGCTCGGGTTCGTGCGGCCCTTCGATCCGATAGGCGTACAGCGTGGCGCCGAGAAGTTCGCGGGCCGGGATACGGCAGTGCCAGACGTTCCCCGTCTTGTGCGCCGGATGCTGGAAACGAAATTCAAAGACCGGGGTGGCTGGGTCCTCCTCCGTGTAACACAAGAGCGTCACGCCGGAAGCGTGCCGCGAGTAGAGCGAAAAATTGAACGCGTCGTCCCCTTCCACCCACTGGGCTCCGAAGGGCCAGGGACTTCCCGCAGCCATCGGGCCTGGTGGCAGATCCATATCAACCTGCGTCGGGTCGAGGCCCCAACTTCGTGCATCTTCCCGTTGGTTGATCCGGCCGCGATTTGCGCCGCCATTTCAGCCAGTCGGGTTGAGTAACCCATCTCGTTGTCATACCAGGCAGCGACGGACAGCAGTTCGCCCTGGACGGCGGTCAGCTGCAGATCGATGATCGATGAATGCGGATCGCCGACGATGCGAGACGATGCCCATTCGTCTTCGAGGACGGACATCACGCCCTTCAGGGGCGCGACCCCGGCCGCCTTGCGGAACGCGTCGTTCACCGCTTCGACAGTCGCTGGACGCTCGGTCAGCAGGTTCAGCTCGGCGATGCTGCCCGTGCGTGTGGGGACGCGGTAGGCCTTGCCCGAGATGCTGAGGCCATTCCAAATGAACGAAAGTGAGCGCGCGGCGCCGGAAGACGAGGGGATGATGTTCTCGGCCGCCGCCCACGAATCGCGGCGATCCTTCATCGGCTGGTCAGTCAGAGCCTGGGTATTGGTGTAGGCATGGATGGTCGAGAACAGACCGTATTTGATGCCGAAGTTCTCGATCACCACCTTGACCACCGGGGCCAGCGCGTTGGTCGTGCAGCTCGCCATGCTGACGATCTTGTGTTGTGCGGGATTGAACGTGTCGAGGTTGATGCCCGGCAGCAGCACCGCGTCGCAGTCTTCCCGCTTCTTGCTCGGCGCGCTCACCAGCACGCGTTTGGCGCCGGCATCAAGATGGGCCTGGGCGCCTGGACGGGTCGTGGCCCGGCCCGTGCAGTCGATCACCAGGTCGACGCCGAGCGCCTTCCAGTCCGGCAGGGATTTCATGGAGTCGAAGTAGGGGATTTCCCGACCGCCGATGACGAAGCGGCTGTCTTTGGTCGTGACGTCCTCAGGCCAGCGGCCGTAGTTGGAGTCGACCTCGAAGAGCGCTGCCAAGGTGGGAACATCCCTGATATCGGAGATGGACACGGGGACGAACAAGTTGTCCTTGAGTGCCACCCTCAGCAAAGACCGGCCGATGCGACCGAAACCATGAATTGCGATCCTAGCCATAACATTCCTCTTTCATGATGCGTTTCCTCATTCCACCGGACACGGTTCAGCGTGCCAGATATCCCTGGTCGATCCTGTGCTTCTTACAGAGCTGACTCCAGTGCGGGTCGAGCAACAGGTTGGTGATGTTGTTCGCGAGCGATCGGCCCATCAGGAACTCGAGCGACAGGTAATAGACGCGTTTCACATTGCGCGCCTGGTACGTCTGCTCGGTCGTGATCCAGCGTTGCGAGAGCAGGTCGCGGACCGAACGCGCGACGGCCTCGAACTTGACGCGCGGCGTGGCGGCGGCGACCGGGACGACCTGATCGAAGGTGAGATGCCGTTCGTACAAGGCGTCGCTGCTGCCGGAGAACTTCACCGGTCCGCTGTTGAGGCGGTCGAGAGTATTGGCCTGCGGTATCGATTTGCTTTTCATCGCGTCAGCCACCTCATGTCACATTCAACGACGCGATCGCCTCGCGCAGGGCGCCTGCGCTCCGCCGCAGGCCCTCGCGCTCCGTCGCATCGAGGGCCAGGGGAATCGTCGCCAGTACACCCTCTCCACCGACGATGTGCGGCAGCGCCAGCGTCACGCCGTCGCAGTCCGGGACATCCGTGATGCGCGAACAGACCGTCAGGATGGCGCGCTGGTCGTGCAGCAGGACGTCAACAATGCGCGCCACGGCGCTAGCGATGCCATAGTAGGTCGAGCCCTTGCCTTCGATGATCTGATACGCCGCCCGACGGACGTTCTCATCGATGTTGCGCCGCTCATCTCCCGTTACCGGCGTACCGCGGACTCTCACGAACTCGTCGAGGCCCATCCCGGCGATCGTCGCTTGCGACCAGACCAGCACTTCCGAGTCACCGTGCTCGCCGATCACGTAGCCATGGACATGCTGCGGATCCACGTCGAAGTGCCGTCCGAGCAGCGTGCGGAATCTCGCGGTGTCCAAGGTCGTGCCCGATCCGAACACCCGCGTGTGCGGCACGCCGAAATCGGCGGCGAACAGCGCCGCCAGGTGCGTCATGACGTCGACGGGATTGGTGACGATGAGGAGCACTGCGCCGGGAGCGACGCGCAGCACCGACGGAATGATCTGGCGGAACACCTCGGCGTTGCGTTGCAGCAGGTGCAGACGCGTCTCGCCCGGCTTCTGCGCCACACCGCCGGCAATGACGACGACGCGCGCCCCGTCGAGGTCCGCATATTCCCCCGCGCGCACGGTCAGCGGGTGTGCGAACGGAACCGCGTGATAGATATCGTTGGCCTCGGCCTCGGCGCGCGCACGGTTCACATCTACCAGCACAATCTCCCGTCCCACGCCGCTCATGACCAGCGCGAACGCCGAGGTCGAGCCGACCATGCCGCAGCCGACGATGCCAACCTTCACGAAGGACTCGCGGACTTGATCGCCGCGCTGACTCCGGACTCGTACTTCGTGAAGTTTCCACGGAACAGATCCGCGAGCTTCTTCGCCGCCGCGTCGTAGGCCGAGGCATCGGACCAGGCGCCGCGCGGCCAGAGAATATCCGGAGGCACACCGGGACATTCGGCCGGCACGTCAAAGCCAAAGATTGGATCGCGCTCGGTCCTGGCTTTCGCGAGAGCGCCATCGTGGATCGCGTCGATGATGGCGCGGGTGTGCTTGAGGCTGATGCGCTTCCCGGTGCCGTACGCACCGCCGCCCCAGCCCGTGTTCACCAGCCAGACGCGCGTGCGGTGCTGCTTCATCTTGGCCGCCAGGAGCTCGGCGTACTTGCTCGGGTGCCACACCAGAAACGGTCCGCCGAAGCAAGGCGAGAACGTGGCCTGCGGCTCGGTGACGCCCACTTCCGTCCCAGCCACCTTGGCGGTGTACCCGCTGATGAAGTGATACATCGCGTGCTCGGGCGACAGGGCGCTGACCGGCGGGAGGACGCCGAACGCATCGCACGTGAGAAAGATCACATCGGTCGGATGGCCGGCGACGCACGGGATCTTCGCGCTCTGGATGAATTCAATCGGATACGCACCGCGCGTGTTCTCCGTGATCCTCGTGTCGGTGAAGTCCACGGTGTGGTCTTCTTCAAGGACCACGTTCTCGAGTACCGCCCCGAACCGTAACGCCCGGAAGATATCCGGCTCGCTCTCGGGCGTGAGGTTGGCGGCTTTTGCGTAACAGCCCCCTTCGATATTGAAGATGCCGTCGTCGCTCCAGCAGTGCTCGTCGTCGCCGATCAGGTGCCGTTTCGGATCGGCCGACAGTGTCGTCTTGCCTGTGCCACTGAGCCCGAAGAGGAGCGACGACTGCCCGGTCTGCCGATTGGCCGTGGCTGAGCAGTGCATCGAGAGAATTCCCCGCCTCGGTGCGAAATAGTTCGCAACAGTGAAGACGCCCTTCTTCATTTCGCCAGCGTACTCGGTGCCGAGGATCACCAACTCGCGGTCTTCGAGGCTCAGCGCGATGCTCGTTGTCGAACCCATCCCGATGGTGAGGCGATTGGCCGGAAACGCCCCCGCGTTATAGATCGTAAAGTCGGGCTTGCCGAAGCTGGCCAACTCCTCACGCGTCGGCCGGATCAGCATGGTGTGCATGAAGAGCGCGTGATACGGGCGCGAGCAGATCACGCGGACCTTGATGCGATACTTCGGGTCCCACCCGGCGAACCCATCGAAGCAGTAGAGGCGCTCGCGGGTGTTCAGGTAGTCGAGCGCGCGCTGACGATTGATCGCGAAGGTGTGCGCGTCGCATGGAGTGTTGACCGGGCCCCACCAGACGTCCTTTTCCGAATCCGGGTGTTTTACCACCCGCTTGTCCTTGGGTGAACGACCGGTCATTACGCCGGAATAGGCCACCAGTGCACCGTTCTCGGCGATGCTGGAATCTTTTTCATAGCGAATTGCATGTTCATACAACGAGCTGGGCGGAAGGTTGTGATGAACCTCGCCGACCGTCAGTTGGTGTTGTTCGAGGTTGAACGTGCCCATGGAAGGCTGTCGGAAGGAGGTGCAAGCGAAGTACCATGGCGATCCGGCCGGGAGAAAGCCTTCAGATCCCTCCCGGCTGTGAGTGGATATCAAACATTCGTCAGCTCACCCGCGTCGTTGAACAAAAGTTCGGGCCAGTGGCCTGCATGCGTGACCCTCACTGCACGGAAACGGGGTACCAGATATGCAACCGTGGACCGACCGAGAGGGAAGCGCTAAATCCTCGTCCCGCAGCCTGGCCAATCGACCGTGCGATTGGCGGCCGATAACGAAGGATTTGCCAACGCCGTAGAACGCTTCGTTCTGCGGATCCAATCCAAGAAAGCGTAACAAACATGATGGCCACAAGACTGCTCCATGACCTTGGGCAGAGCATCTGGCTCGACAACATCACACGCGACCTGCTCGATAGCGGGACGCTGAAGCGCTACATCGATGAGCTGTCGGTGACGGGGCTGACATCGAACCCGACGATCTTCAACCAGGCAATCAAAAACAGCTCGTCGTACGATGCCGCCATCCGGGCCGGTCTGGAACAAGGGAAATCGAGCGAGGGCATCTTCTTCGACCTGGCACTCGAGGACATCACCCGGGCGGCCGATCTGTTCCGGCCGATCTGGGATCGGACGAATCATGTCGACGGATGGGTCTCCCTCGAGGTATCGCCACTCCTCGCCTACGACACGGCGAGCACGCTGGCCGCAGCGAAGGATCTATTCGGGCGCGCGCAGCGCCCCAACGTCTACATCAAGATTCCCGGCACAGTGGAAGGGCTTCCGGCGATCGAGGAAGCAATCTTCGCCGGCATTCCGATCAACGTGACACTGCTCTTCTCCCGCGAGCACTACGTGGCGGCGGCCGACGCGTACCTGCGTGCCATCGAGCGGCGGATCGACGCCGGCCTCGACCCGCACGTTGCCTCGGTCGCCTCGGTCTTCATCAGTCGCTGGGACGGTGCGGTCGCAAACACGGTCCCCGCCTCGCTCAGGAATGCGCTGGGGATCGCGATCGCGGAGCGGACATACGCGGCGGCGCGAGGGCTGCTCTCTTCGCCGCGCCGGCAGCGCACGTACAACTTCGGTGCCCGGCCGCAGCGCCTTCTCTGGGCCAGCACCGGGACAAAGGACCCGCAGGCCTCGGATGTTCTCTACGTGAAGGCGCTCGCCGCCCCGCTGACCGTGAACACGATGCCTGAGAAGACACTGAACGCCGTCGCCACCTCCACCGAGCTCGGCCCGATCATGGCGACCGATGGCGGCGAGTGCGAGAGCGTGCTCGCGCAGTTCGCCACAGCGGGTGTCGATGTCGATGCGCTCGCGGCCCGTCTGCAGGACGAGGGCGCGAAGTCGTTCGCGGCGTCGTGGAACGAACTCATGGCGGTCATCAGTTCGAAGAGCGCCGCTCTGACGCACGGGTGATGGAGTTTCCAAGGCGATGAGCGTGTCACTGCCGGCCACCGCACTCACCTCGCGACAGGCCTGGAAGGCGCTCGAGGCCCACGGGCGGACGATCCGTGGTGTGCACCTCCGGACGCTCTTTGCCGACGACCCGGTACGCGGCGAACGCATGACCGCCGAGGGTGCCGGGCTCTTCCTCGACTACTCGAAGAACCGCGTCACCGACGAAACGATGCGACTCCTCGGGAGGCTGGCGGAAGAGTCGGGGCTGAGAGCCCGGATCGAGGCCATGTTCCAGGGGGAAAAAATCAACGTCACCGAGAACCGTGCCGTCCTCCACGTCGCGCTTCGCGCGCCACGCGGCGCCTCGATCGTGGTGGACGGAAGGAACGTCGTCCCGGACGTGCACGAGGTGCTCGACAAGATGGCCGGCTTCGCCGACCGCGTACGCAGCGGCGAGTGGAAAGGCCACACGGGCAGGCGCATCAGGAACGTGATCAACATCGGCATCGGCGGCTCGGACCTCGGGCCCGTCATGGCCTATGAGGCGCTCCGTCACTACAGCGATCGCTCGATGACCTTCCGGTTCGTCTCCAACGTCGACGGCATCGACTTCGTCGAGGCGACACACGACCTTGACCCTGCGGAGACGCTCTTCATCGTTTCGTCGAAGACGTTCACCACACTGGAGACGCTGACCAACGCATTCAGCGCGCGAGAGTGGTTGCTTCGAGGACTCGGCGGCGACGCGAAGGCGGTGGCGAAGCACTTCGTTGCCGTGTCGACGAATGCCGAGAAGGTGTCGGCCTTCGGCATCGACACGGCCAACATGTTCGGCTTCTGGGACTGGGTGGGCGGCCGGTACTCGATGGAATCGGCGATCGGCCTGTCCACGATGATCGCCATCGGTCCGGACCACTTCCGTGCGATGCTCGACGGCTCCCACCAGATGGACGAACACTTCCGGACCGCGCCGTTCGAGAAGAACCTGCCGGTGCTGATGGGGTTGTTGTCGGTCTGGTACACAAACTTTTTCGGCGCCCAGACTGTGGCGGTCCTGCCGTACGAGAGCTACCTGAAACGCTTCCCCGCCTACCTCCAGCAGCTGGTCATGGAGAGTAACGGAAAGCAGGTGACGATCGACGGAGAGACGGTGAGCTACGACACGAGCCCAGTTTACTGGGGCGAGCCGGGCACCAACGGGCAGCACTCGTTTTACCAGCTGATTCACCAGGGCACGCGGCTGATTCCGTGCGACTTCATCGCGTTCGCGCATGCCCTCACGCCGTTGGGGCGGCACCACGACATCCTGCTCGCCAACATGTTCGCCCAGGCCGAGGCACTCGCCTTCGGCAAGACGATGGAGCAGGTGAAGGCCGAGGGTACTGCCGCCGCGCTGGTGCGCCATCGCGTCTTCGAGGGCAACCGCCCGTCGAACACGATTCTCGCCGAACGGCTTACGCCGGCGGTGCTGGGCAGTCTCGTCGCGCTCTACGAACACAGCGTCTACACGCAGGGCGTCATCTGGAACGTCAACCCGTTCGACCAGTGGGGGGTCGAACTGGGCAAGGCGCTCGCCCAGGCCATCATCCCCGAGCTCGAAAGCGCGACGCCACCGGCGCTCAGGCACGACAGCTCCACCAACAATCTCATCCAGCGATACCGCAAGGCGCGATCGGAGGAAAATAATGACGGAAGCCACACATGAACAGCCTTTGACCGCGACTCCGCTGAGCGCCGAAGATCTCCGCCTCATCAACGCATGGTGGCGTGCGTGCAATTACTTGTCAGTCGGCATGATCTATCTGCGCGACAACCCGCTGCTCCGGGAACCGCTGACGATCGAACACGTCAAGCTGCGGCTCCTGGGACACTGGGGCGCGAGCCCGGCGTTGTCGTTCGTGTGGGCGCATCTGAACCGGATGATCGTCAAGCACGACCTGGACATGATCTTCGTGGCCGGCCCGGGCCACGGCGCGCCTGGGGTGCTCGGGCCCGCGTACCTCGAGGGCACGTACTCCGAGGTGTATCCCGATAAGAGCGAGGACGCGGACGGCTTGCGGAAGTTCTTCAAGCAGTTCTCCTTCCCCGGACAGATCGGATCGCACGTCACGCCGGAGACGCCCGGCTCGATCCACGAAGGCGGCGAACTGGGCTACAGCCTCTCGCACTCCTATGGAATGGCGCTCGACAATCCCGATTTGATCGTCGCCTGCGTCGTCGGCGACGGCGAAGCGGAGACAGGGCCGCTCGCCACGGCATGGCACTCGAACAAGTTCATCAACCCGATGCGCGACGGCGCGGTTCTGCCGATCCTCAACCTGAACGGCTACAAGATTGCCAACCCGACGATCCTCGCGCGCATCAGCCACGAGGAGCTCGAATCGCTGTTTGTCGGCTACGGCTACACGCCGTACTTCGTCGAAGGCAGCGATCCGGACGTGATGCACCAGACGATGGCGGCGACGCTGGAAGTGGCGGTCGGCGAAATCCGGGCGCAGCAGCAGCAGGCGCGAACGACGAAGACGCCGTTCAGACCGCGCTGGCCGATGATCGTGCTCCGGTCGCCGAAAGGCTGGACCGGGCCCAAGGAGATCAACGGCCACAAAGCGGAGGGCTCGTGGCGATCGCACCAGGTGCCATTCTCCGACGTGCAGAACAATCCGACGCATCTGAAACTGCTCGAAGACTGGATGCGCAGCTACCGGCACGAAGAGCTCTTCGACGCGACCGGCGCGCTGCGGCCCGAACTCAAAGCGCTCGCGCCGAAGGGCGCCCGCCGCATGAGCGCGAATCCGCATGCCAATGGCGGGCTGCTGCGCAAGGCGCTCTCGCTGCCGGACTTCCGCGACTACGCCGTGAAGGTGCCGAAAGCCGGCAAGGTGCTGTACGAGAACACCAAGCCGTTCGGCGAGTTCCTGCGCGACATCCTGCGCAACAACCCGACCTCGTTCCGCGTGTTCGGCCCGGACGAGACCGCGTCCAACCGGCTGCAGGCGGTTTACGAAGCGAGCAAGAAGACCTGGCTCGCGGACATGCTGCCCGAAGACGCCGACGGCGGCGAGCTTGCGCCCGATGGCCGCGTGATGGAGATGTTGTCCGAGCACACGTTGCTCGGCTGGCTCGAAGGTTACCTGCTCACCGGGCGCCACGGGCTTTTCCACACCTACGAAGCGTTCGCTCACGTGATCGATTCGATGTTCAACCAGCACGCGAAATGGCTGGACATCGCCAAGAACCACGTGCATTGGCGCGCCGCCGTGGCGTCGGAGAACATCCTGCTGTCGTCCACCGTCTGGCGGCAGGATCACAACGGCTTCTCGCATCAGGATCCCGGATTCATCGATCTCGTGACCAATAAGAGCCCGAGCGTGGCCCGCGTGTATCTGCCGCCGGACGCCAACACACTGCTTGTCGGTCGCCGACCATTGCCTGCGCTCGACGGACTTGATCAACGTCATCGTCTGCGACAAACAGAAGCACCTGCAGTTCACCACCATCGACGAGGCGATCGTGCACTGCACCAAGGGCTTCGGCATCTGGCCGCGGGCCAGCAACGACGAAGGCGTCGAGCCCGATGTCGTGATGGCATCCTGCGGCGACGTCGCGACCCAGGAAGCGCTTGCCGCCACGGCCATCCTGCGCGACCGCCTGCCGGAGCTGAAGGTGCGGTTCGTCAACGTCGTGGACCTCTTCAAGCTGGTACCGGTGGCCTTGCACCCGCACGGCTCGACCGATCACGAGATCGACAGCGTGTTCACGACGAACAAGCCGATCATCTTCAACTTCCACGGGTATCCGTGGCTGATTCACAAGCTCGCGTACCGGTTCAAGGGCCACGACAACCTGCACGTCCACGGCTACAGAGAGAGGGGCAACATCAACACCCCGCTGGAGCTGGCGATGCTGAACGAGACGTCGCGATTCCACCTGGTCATCGACGCCATCGACCGGGTGCCGGCGCTCGCCGCCAAAGCCGGGCACCTGCGCAACGAAATGCAGAACGCGATCGTTGACAACATGCGGTACGCGCACGAGCACGGCGCCGATCGGCCGGAACTGGCCAACTGGGTCTGGCCGCTCTAGGGAGATCAGCGACAGGACCAGAAGTGCTCGACCAACGAGGAGAGCCCATGAGGAACAGGAACACGGGATGGCTGAACGCCGCGAGCGCATCGCTGCTCGTCGCCGCGACACTGACGCTGGCCGGCTGCGCGGTGGGCCCTCAATACACGAAGCCCGAGATCCAGCCGAACGACAGCTGGAAGACCAACACCAGTACCAGCTCGCCGCACAGCCGGCCGCAGACAGCGCGTGGTGGAAAGCATTCAATGATCCGACGCTCGAACGGTTGATCCAGCTCGCGTACAGCCAGAATTTCGACCTGCGCACTGCCGGAGTGCGGATCATGGAAGCCCGCGCCTTGCTGGGAATCGCCGCCGGAAGACGGTATCCGCAGCTTCAGGCGGCGTTCGCCAGCGTCTCTGGCGTCAACCTCAGCGAGAACGTTGCCAACAACCAGGACTTCGATCGCGATTTCTGGGACTTTCAGCTCGGTTTCGACGTCGCCTGGGAAGCGGACTTCTGGAGCAAGTTCAGCAGGACCGTAAAGGCGGAGCAGGCCGCCTATTTGAGTTCGGTGGCCGACTACCAGCAGGCGCTCGTCTCGTTGAACGCCGAAGTCGCCCGGACGTATGCCGTCATTCGAACCTTCGAGGTGCTCATCGAGCAGGCCCGCCGCAACGTGGTCGTCCAGGAAGAAGGGTTCCAAATCGCGGATGCCCGCTTCCGCAATGGCGCCACGTCCGAACTGGACGTGACCCAGGCGCGGACTCTCCTCGAGAACACGCGCGCGTCCATTCCGCAACTCGAAATCAACCTGGTCCAGTCAAAGAACGCGCTCTCGACGCTGCTCGGTCAGAACCCGGGCGCGGTCGACGCCTTGTTGCAGGGGCCGCAGGTGATCCCGGCGGCGCCCGCGCAAGTAGCGGTGAGCATTCCCGCGGAGATGTTGCGACGCCGTCCGGACATCCGCAGCGCCGAGCTCGTCGCGATGTCGCAATCGGAGCGCATCGGCATAGCGAAGGCGGACGCTGTACCCGCGCATCGTTTTCTACGGCACATTGGGCCTCCAGAGGACGACTGGCGGCGAGTCGTCGGGGTCAGTCTCTGCTCAATCCCGCCAGCCTTTTCTTCGCCCTGGGTCCGAAGATCCACTGGCCCTTCTTCAATTACGGCCGCCTGGAGAATCAGGTGCGTATCGAGGATGCGCGCTTCCAGCAGTTGCTGTTCGGCTATCAGAACAGTGTGCTCAAGGCGTCGCAGGAAGTGGAGGATGCCGTCGTGGGCTTCCTCAAGGCGCAGGAAGCCGCCGCTGCCCAGGAGAACGCCGTGACCGCCGCGCGCCGGTCGGTGGAGCTGGCGTTCCTGCAGTACCGCGAAGGTGCCGTCGATTTCCTGCGCGTGCTCGACGCGGAGCGAACTCAGCTGCAGGAGGAGAACACCCTCGCCCGAATCCGCTCGAGCGTCGTGACCAACTTGATCAGTTTGTACAAGGCGCCTGGGAGGCGGCTGGGAGACGAGCGCGGATCAACGGTTCATCAGCGAAGAGACGCAGGAAGAGATGGAGAACGTACCAACTGGGGCGATTACTTCGAACCGGCGCCGACCACCAACGAGGTCGCGCCAGAGACTAAGCCAGAGACTAAGCCAGAGGCTAAGTAGGACAACATGGCCAAGAAAATCTCGAGGACGTGGATCATCATCGCGGCGGTCGTCATCGTCGGCGGAGTCGTGGGATACCAGGTACTGGAAGTCGATGCAATCAGCCTTGCCGCCAGGGATCGTGTCCGGCAACGGCCGTCTCGAGGCCCAGCTCGTTGACGCGTCCGCCAAGGAGCCGCTCAGGGTCAAGGAAGTCCTGGTGAAGGAGGGCGATCTCGTCAAACCGGGTCAGGTGGTGGGGCGGCTCGACACGGTGACGCTTGAGGCGGATCTGGCGAAGGACAGGGCCAGCGTTTCGGCCGCCAGGGAGGAACTGGCGGCTGCCAACTCGGCGATCATCAGGCAGAAGAGCGAGATCCGGCTCGCGCAGATCGAGCTGGACCGCTCGAAGAGGCTTCTCGCGGAGAAAGCGACGTCAGAGCGCGAATACGAGGCTCGCAGGACCGCACTCGAAACGACGACGGCCAGCCTGGCGCAATTAGAGGCGAGCGCGCAATCCGCCCAGCAACAGATCGCCGTCGCCCAGGCCAACGTGGCAAAGACCGAGAGTCGAATCAAGGATGCGACGCTGGTCTCGACTGTAAACGGCCGCGTGTTGTATCGCCTCACGGAACCGGGCGAGGTTCTCGGACCCGGCGGCAAGGCGCTGACACTCGTGAACCTGGAAGACGTCTACATGGAGATCTTCCTGCCGGCCGAACAGGCGGCAGCGCTCAAGGTTGGTGCGGAGGCGCGAATCACCCTCGACTATCGACCGAACGCCGCCGCCCCGGCGCGTGTCAGCTTCGTGTCGCCTGAGGCCCAGTTCACCCCGAAGCAGGTCGAGACGCAGAGCGAGCGCGAGAAGCTGATGTTCCGCGTGAAGATCCAGGTGCCCAACGAACTCGTGATGCATTTCATCGAGGACATCAAGACCGGTGTGCGCGGCGTCGGCTACGTGAAGACGAACGATTCCGCCGTGTGGCCGGACTGGATGGAGCAAGGCCTGATCTCCGCAGACTCCGCCGCACCAGGCGCAGCCCGAACCCACTGCGACGCCCAAGTAGGAGTCGCGATGGCACAGATCGCGCTTCCGTTGCCTGCTGACAAGCCGGTCGCCTCGATTCGCGACGTCACTCACCGCTACGGCGGTGCCGTCGCGCTCGACCACATCTCGCTCGACATTCCGAGCGGGATCATGGTCGGCATCATCGGTCCAGACGGCGTCGGCAAGTCGACGCTGATGGCTCTGATTGCCGGATCGAAGAAGCTGCAGCAGGGCAGCGTCGACGTGCTCGGCGGCGACATGAGGCAGGTCCGGCACCGGCGCAACGTGTGTCCGCGGATCGCGTACATGCCGCAGGGCCTCGGCAAGAATCTCTATCTCGAGCTCAGCGTCTACGACAACGTCGACTTCATGGCGCAGCTCTTCGGGCTCTCGCCCACCGAGCGCCCGCTCCGCGTGAAGCAATTGCTCGAGGCCACTGGACTGGGGCCTTTTAGCGATCGGCCCGCCGGAAAACTCTCGGGGGGCATGAAGCAGAAAGTGGGACTCTGCGGCGCTCTTGTCCACGACCCGGACCTGCTCATCCTCGACGAGCCGACTACGGGGGTCGATCCCCTTTCGCGGCGCCAGTTCTGGACGCTGATCGACGACATTCGCGGCGATCGGCCGAGCATGAGCGTGGCGGTCGCCACCGCTTACATGGACGAGGCGCAGAAGTGGGACTGGATCGTCGCGATGGACGCGGGGAAAGTCCTCGCGACTGGCACACCGACCGAGCTGATGACGCGCACCAGCTCGCAAGGACCTGGAGGAGTGCTTCATCCGGCTGCTGCCGGAGGAGAAGCGCATGGGCCACACCGTGCTGGTCATTCCGCCACTCGCTGCGACCGCCGAGCCGGAGATCGCCATCGAGGCGCACGGACTGACCCGCCGCTTCGGCAATTTCGTCGCCGTCGATTCGGTGAACCTGAAGATCGAGCGCGGCGAGATCTTCGGGTTCCTCGGCTCGAACGGCTGCGGCAAGTCGACGACCATGAAGATGCTGACGGGTCTGCTGCCTCCGAGCGAAGGCACGGCGACCCTCTTCGGCAACTCCGTCGAGGCCGGCAGCATGGAAGTCCGCCGCAACCTCGGCTACATGACGCAGGCGTTCTCGCTGTACGGCGAGCTGACGGTCCGCGAGAACCTCGTGCTGGACGCGCGCCTCTTTCACATCCCTCCCGACGAGGCAAAGACCCGTATCGACGAGCTGGTCGAGCGCTTCGGATTGGGTCCGCATCTCGATTCGCTGGCCGACTCGCTGCCGATGGGCCTGCGCCAGCGGCTCTCGCTCGCAGTCGCGGTGCTCCACGGGCCGAAGCTGTTGATCCTCGATGAACCCACCTCCGGCGTCGATCCGGTCGCGCGCGACAGCTTCTGGGAGCTGCTGAGCGATCTCTCGCGCAACCAGGGCGTGACGATCTTCGTGACCACGCATTTCATGAACGAAGGGATGCGCTGCGATCGCATCTCTCTCATGCATGCCGGCAAGGTCCTCGCGTGCGATGCGCCGCAGAAGTTGATCGACGAGCGTGGCGCCGCGAACCTCGAGGATGCCTTCATTGGCCACATGGAAGATGCGATCCGGCAGGCGGCAGCCGGCGCAGCCAGCAAGACGGCCCCTGGCGCCGCCAGCCCGCTGCCAAGGAGCCCACGGCCGCTCCGGAGACGGACAAGGCGGCGATGCCGTTGCCGCTGCAGCGGCTGCTCGCCTATTCGCGCAACGAGGCGATCCAGATCATGCGCGATCCGGTGCGCCTGGCGTTCGCCTTCCTCGGATCAGCGCTGCTGATGTTCGTCTGCGGCTTCGGCATCACCACCGACGTCGAGAACATCCGACTCGCCGCATTCGATCGCGACCAGTCGCAGGAGAGCCGTGACGTACCTCGAGCAGTTCAGGGGGTCGTCGAGGTATTTCAGCTGGCAACCGCCGATCTACTCCGACGACGAGGCGCTGAGGCGCCTGCAGGCGGACGAGGTCTCGACCGTGATCGAGATCCCGCCGAACTTCGGCCGCGACCTGCGGCGCGGCGCACGTCCCGACGTCTTCGCCCAGG
>CAVXJF010000002.1:0-62903 GCA_963762055.1 Vicinamibacterales bacterium | reverse complement strand
GTGCCGGGAGACTGCTCGGCGGGCTCGCCCGTCGCGCCGTCAACGCCCGCGACAGGCGCCAGCGCGGTCAACTCTCTTTCGCCAGCCGCAACAGTTTTCTAGGGCCAACCGTGCTACTGGTTCGGCGCAGACGCTTCCAGTCGGCTCTGCATCTCGTCGAGTGCCTCCGGTCCAGCAATCGGCCGTTCAGCATGACCGCGCTGGATCTTTTGCGTGTTACGGATATCGGCCAGCGGATCGGCATCGAGCAACACGAGGTCCGCCACCTTGCCTTGTTCGACCGTCCCGAAGTCTTTTTCCCGTCCAGGAACTGGGCCGGAGCGAGGGTCGCCGCCCGCAGCGCCTCTGCGGGCGTGTATCCCGCCTCGACGAAGAGTCTCAGCTCCTCGTGCAGGCTGATGCCCGGAATCAGCGACGGGAAAGGCCCGTTGGCGTCGGTCCCCGCCATCAGCTTCAGCCCCGCGCGTCGCATCGCGGCGACGATCTCGATCGACGATCCGGAGGTCGTTGTTGCCCTCGACCAGGTCCTGCGCGCTGGGGTTCATCGAATCCGGGCGAGCTCTTCCACTCGCCGGTGAAACTCCGCGGCATGTAGCGCAGCCAGACCGGGTATGGCACCGTGCCGTCGGCCAGGTATTGCCATACCAGGCCTTGCACGAGCGTGGGCACCAGCCACGTGTCGTTGGCGCGGAACTTCGCGAAGAGCGCTGCGCCGTCTGCTCGTCGAACGTCGCCCTGGCGCGGCGCCGCAGGTTCTGGATGACGAAGCCGACGCCTGGCTCCGGCGTTGCTGCCGCGTTCTGCTTCCGCAACTCCGCCGCGCGCGGGTCCGAGGACATGCGTACGCCGGTGTTGTGCTCGATGCTCCGCAGCCCGGCGTCAGACGCCTCTTCGGGCGGGCCGGGCGCGTGGCCCGCCACCGGCAGACCCTGCCGCTTGGCTTCGTCGGCGATCGCGAGCAGCAGTTCTCGCGACAGACCGCCGTGCGGCTTGATGAAGTCCACGCCCATCTGCTTGCGCGCGATGACGGCAGCGCGGGCCTCGGCCGGCGTGCCGACGACGCTCTGCGGAGGGAACCGCCCGCCGCCCGCCGGCCCGGCGATCAGCGGCCCGGCGACGGCGATCAGCCGCGGACCGATCAGTGTGCCATCGGCCAGCCGCTTGCGGCGCTCTTGGATCTCCGCCATCGGCACGACGGTGTGCATGTCGCGGACGGCCGTCACACCGGCGACGGCATAGAGCGGGAAAAACGCGTCGCCGCGGTGGGTGAAGATGTGCGCGTGCATATCCCAGAGTCCCGGGATCAGGTACTTGCCGGTGGCGTCGACCACCCGCGCGCCCGGCGGGATGCGCACCTGGCCGGTCATGCCGATCTCGCTGATCCGATCCGCCGGTCACGACGACGGTCCTGTCGCGCACCGTGGCGGCCCCACCGGGATCGACGATGGCCGCGTGCGTAAAGGCAACGACCTCCGGTGCGGGTTGGAGACGAGCACCCAAAGCCGATGAGAACAGCGCCGTGACGAGCAATGAAATCCGGAACGGCCTGTTCATTTACCCTCCTCGGTTTTTTCAGATGGCGCGCAGCACTCGCGCGTTCTCGATGGCGGCGCACACCTCTCTCGGAAGTATGGTTCGTCGCGCTTAAAGCCGTTTCCATCCGGCGTGCCACACCAAAGTGGAAACGGCTAGAGCCGAATTCGATGAAAAGAAAGCGATCAACGAGGGGCCCCGGTAAATTGGTGGCTATCCGATCGACATTGAATTTCGGCCACCGTGCATTGCGGCGGGAAACCGTGCCCGATCGGCTCCCTTGCAGTCGGGCAATATGCGATCGTCCCAGTCGAAGCTCGTTCGGAAAGATGTTTGAGTTGGAGTGATTGCCAGTGCCGCGGTCCCGAGCAGCGACAGGTATCCAGACGCGCCAATCCGCTCGTAAATCGGGGAACCATCTCCCCATCGCCGGAACGCCTCTTCGCTCGACACAGAAAATTGTGCGCGGGAATCGCGAATCAGGGCCCCCATGGTACTTGAGCCCGGGAAAGAAATCGGCTCCGGTGAGCGGCAGGTCGAGAGAACCGGGCGTGAAGTCCCAGAGTGTCGTGGTGTTAGATCGGCTTCTCACCGACGAGGGCAGCGCGCTGCATGTCTCCGCAGCGGTAAACGTGATTGTGTGCTGATCGTCCATGCTGAGGAGCGTTACGACGATTCGAAACCGGTCTGGTCTCGCGTAAGCAGAACGATAGCCCGGTTTGAATATCCGCAGTGTCACCAGCTCGGACACCGACGATGGATCACTAAATTGAAACTCGCCGGCGGCGTTGCTCGTCGTGAAGCGTCCCGCGAACGGCCCGTCGGTGATTTCGATTCTGGCGTCGGCGATGGGCTGAGCCGACCTGTCGCGGACGACGCCTGCGAGACCGTCCGATCGCTCGTTCTGGTTGAAGATCGGACTGTCGCAGGCCGGCATCCAGATTCCAAGCGTGACGACGACGGCGCGTTATAAATCGGGTCAAGTCGTTCTCTCCGATTAGCCGTTTCCATTCCGGCGCGCTACACCAAAGTGGAAACGGCTCTAGTATTTCACGACCTCCGGATCTTCGGACCCTCCCGACCGAGGAATATATCGGCGGCACAACGGACTCGTCGGATTCTCCGAGGGAGCTCGCCTAATCGACGTCCCTCTCTTCTCCCCGGTGGGCGTTTGGGCCGGCTCGGCGTTGTTCTCGCCGCCGTCGACCGGCGCGCGAGGCGTCGTCGTCAGCGCCAGGTGTCAGGGCGTTCTCCTCAGCATCATCATCGCCTTGTTGACGAGCGCCTGTGATTCCACCGCGAGTATCTCAGGCTGTTCGATCGGGAGCTTCCGGAACAGCTCGCGCTCCTGATCGAGCTGCTGGCTCATCGTGACGTCGGCTGAGAGCTGGACCCGCTCGGTGGGCTTTCCGACTGTGTGCGCCCATACCAAGCTCTCGATGGCCGGGTGAACCCGACGTCGCCGGAAGTCGGCGCGCAGCCGGTGCTGATAATCGACGTCGTGGCAGAGCGACGTCATCAGCTCGCGCATCTGGATGGTCTTCCGGTTCGGTGTGCCTCTTTGCCTGCCCGAACCGGGCGTGCGCGGCGCGCCTCTCGGGTGTGGCGGTGGCGGTCTTCACATAGGTGGCTCCAGCTTCTATCTGCGGTGAAATGGGTGGCAGTCGCCCTAAGCACTAACGACACGTTTTGCGCGAAACGAGCGTGCCAGGTAAACCAGCGCCATTCAAATCGTGTGTCTTCTGCTGGCGGCGGACGGCGATCGCACGACGATACTGAGTTCAGGATGCCGCCTTTACCATCTGAACTACGACGGTCCAAGAGCGGTGTCAAGCTCGACGGGCACACGGGATGTTTCTTGGGGGTATGCTCCGTCACAGGCCGCGGACGCACTGTACATCGGTACTGGCGCTACTTCAACGCGCTCAAGATTCCCAGTCACTGCACGTTCTATGCAGTGGATGGCGGGTGCTGCTGCAACATCGCAGCCTCTCAGTGGTACGGCATCTGTCGTTGGGCCGACTTTAACGGACCTGAAGCACGCTGGCTGTCCGCTGTGACGCCAATAGACAACAAACCCATGGTCACCACGCCCAGGCGTCTGAGCGCGCCTCGCCCGATGCCGCCAACTGGTCGTGCCGGACGCACGACCGGTTGGTCCTTCGCCATCGCTAGTCTGATTCCCATCGCGTGGCTGCTCGCGTTCGCCTGGCTGGTACTACAAGTCCGTGTCGTGACGGGCGACTGGCCGGCCCCATATCGACCGGATCCGCAAAGTATTGGAGGCCTGACAGCGATTATCCTCAGCGGCACCTTGCCTCTCATCTACATCATGGGCTTGGCTGCGGTGGCGGCACTACTTGTGATGTCCGCTGTGCCTTCGTTTCGGAGTGCGTTACGCGACGCCCGGCTGCGAAGCTGGCACGTGTGCGTGGGGCTCGCCGGGATGGCGCTCATGGCGATCCTCCTTCACGGCAATCCCTGGCAGCTCCGTGACTGGTTAGCCGACTGAAAGCGCCGCAAGGGACGCTCGCCCATGATCCCCGCAGCGCACCGAGCGCAATCGCGGGTGCTCGCGGTCATGAACGTCGTCCCGCTCATCTATAGGTCGAGGCTGTGCCACCGCTGTTACGATCTGCGTACTGATCGCAGCTCAAGCAGCCACCACGTTCAGTGCTGTCGGTATTGACGGTTGCGAGCCCCCGCAACCAACTACCACCGACTCACTCGAACAACACTCGCTCTTCATCGTAGAAGCCGCGGTTGTGACACCGCTACGCACAGACCGGCTCTCGAAGCATAATCCGTGGTGTGGCAAGTGCCTTCACGGCGCAGCGACGGCCCGTGGAGTTGGTGTATCGGGCACTGCAAACAGACGCCGCGGCCCTCAAGCGAGAACGGCAACTGAAGCGCTGGAAACGGGCCAAGAAGGAAGCGCTTATCGCGGTGATTTGGCCTTGCTCAAGAGACTGTAAGAGCTCACCCTATTTCGCAGGAGCCGCGCCTCGTGCACTTCATCTACATCCTTCGCTGCGCCGACGGCAGCCTCTACACCGGCTACGCGCGCGATGTTGACGCGCGCACGAAGGTGCACAACGCCGGCAAAGGCGCGAAATACACCTGCAGCCGGCGTCCTGTCGAGCTCGTCTATCGCGAAGCCTTCCCTGATCTGAGCGCTGCGCTGAAACGCGAGCACGAGCTGAAGCGCTGGACGAAAGCGCAAAAGGAATTGCTGATCTCCGGAAAACAGGAGCTCAAGAGATCAGGAGAAACCTAACAAAAATTCTCCTGACCTCATGAACTCCTGTTGAATTTTGTTTTCGTGCAACCCGCTTACTAGTTCTGAACACCCGCCGCTCTCTGCATCCCCTCCGTGGTCCAGCTCAAGACACCGCTGGAAAGTGAACGTTCATTTACGTCGAGCTTGTCGTTTGTTCTATAGACGCCGTGCAGTCTGGCGACCAGGTTGCGAAAGAACACGGCGGGGAAGGACAGCACATGACACGGCTATTTGGCGTCGCGCTCGCGGCAGGAATTCTGGCAGGGACGATTCAATCGAGTGCTGACGAGGCGGTTTCAATCACCGTCCGACCAGCAATCACCTCATATCGCGGTAATGCGCAACTGAAAGTGCTCGTCGCGCGGGATGACAAGAATCGCACGCTCGTGTGGGAAGTGGATGGACCGAACTACTACCGCAGCAGCGCATTGCAGCTGGATGGCGCGTCCGCGCCGCGCAGCTACGTGTTCATGGTGCGCGATCTGCCGGGCGGAGAGTACGATGTGCGGGCCACCCTCAAACGCATGGACAACTCGACCGTCGTCGATCGCAGCAGCATCAGGGTGGTGGGCGGCCCGGAGTCGGACTGACCGCCCGAGTTAACCGATTGGCGCGTCTTGACTTACGGCGATCGTGTCCCGATAATCGAGGCAGATGTTCTCAGGAATCCGGGATGCGGTCGTCGTAGCAGGCGCAATTGCGGCGATTGTGATGCTCGAGCCCGCAAGGCCGCGGGCAGATCGCCCTAACGACCCGGCACCTCCTCCGGCGCCCACGATCCATCCGCCCGTGGCCCGTGATGCCGCTCACCTGTGGATGGCTCCGTCGGCGTCGGACAGATCGCAGGCGAGTGCCGTTCCCGCACATGGCCATCTGCAGGCCGCCCTTCGCTTGTACGCCGATGAAAAGTTCTCTCAGGCCCTGGAGCGCTTTATCGCAGCCGCGGTCCCATCATCGCCGCTTCGCGCGCATGCGGCGTATTACGCCGGGGTGTCGGAACTTCGCCTGGGCCGATTTGAATCAGCCCGCAAGCGATTTGCCACGTTGAAAAACACCCAGGGCTTCGTTGGAGAGGCCGCCGCGCTGGGCGAGGCAGAGGCCGCTCAGGCGATGAACGACTTCGGCGACGCGGCGAAAATCTACGAGCAGATTCTCGAGAAAGAAGCTGTCGATAAATCGGCAATCTGGCTGAGTCTTGCGAACGCGGCGCGCGCCGACGGCGATGACAAACGGGCAGCTGAGGCGTACCTGCGACTGTATTACGAGTTTCCACTTAGCGAGCACGCAGCCCAGGTAGAGCCCGTGCTTCCGACGCTGACGGAAGCCCAGCCGATCGCTGGCGGAAACGCGCGCTACAAACTTGAGTTGGGGCGCGGCGAACGGCTGTTCGGCTCGCGGCGTCATGCCGATGCCCGGGAGAGCTTTGTCCGGCTGAAACCTCATGCTACCGGCGGTGATGCCGAGCTCGTCGCCTTGCGTCTGGCGGAGCTCGACTATTTCCAGAACCGGTATGCCAATGCGAGCGAATCGTTGCGCCCATTTCTCGAAAATGGCGCCAGACAGGCCGAAGCCCGCTTCTTCTTCCTGATGACGCAGCGCGGGCTCCGCAACTACGAGGAATTCGAACACCTGGCGGTCGCACTCAGCCGCGATTTTCCTGAGAGCACGTGGGCGGAAGAAGCGCTCAACCATCTCGCGACGCACTACATCCAGCGCGACAGAGACGACGAGGCAGACAGCGTGCTGCGTGAGATGTATTCGCGGTTTCCTCGCGGGCGCTATGCCGAACGGGCGGCATGGAAGGCCGGCTGGGCCTCATACCGCAAGGGCGCCATGGCAGATGCCGTGGCGCATTTCGAGGGGGCGGCGACAAACTTTCCGCGGTCGGACTACCGGCCGGCATGGCTGTACTGGTCTGGCCGGGCGCGTGAGGCGGCGGGCGACCGCCCGGGCGGCATTTCGCGCTATCACCTGACCGTCGCCGATTATCGCAACACGTATTACGGACGTCTGGCTGAGCGCTTGCTCCAGAAGCACGCGTCGGCCAGGGCGCCAAGCAATCTCGTGTTTGCGCGCACCGCCGCGCCGCTCAACGGAGAAGAAGACGCCTTTCCACCGACGGACAAAACGATTCGCGTGCTGCTCGCACTGGGCCTCTACGAGCCGGCGGTGAAAGAACTGGAATTCGCGCAGGCGAAATGGGGTGATTCGCCGGCGGTTACCGCGACGATCGCGTGGGCCAACAAGCAGATGGCATCATCGGAATCGGGGCAGCGGCAGTTTGCTCTGGCCCGCGGATCGATCACGCTGATCAAGCGCGCCTACCCGCAGTTCATGGCGAGCGGTGGCGAGGAGCTCCCGCGTGAGATTTTGACGACGATCTTTCCCTTGAGTTATTGGGATCTCATCAAAAAATATTCAGCGCAGCAGAATCTCGATCCGTATCTCGTGGCCGCGCTGATGGCGCAGGAATCGACGTTCGTCCGCGACATCAAATCGCATGCGGGCGCCTACGGCCTGATGCAGATGATGCCGTCCACCGGGCGGCAATACGCGCGCAAGCTGAAGCTGCGCTATTCGCTCAGCCTGCTGACGACTCCTGACACCAATATCCAGATGGGCACCATGTACCTCGCCGACAAGATCCGCGAGTTCGGCAGCGTGCACCTGGCGCTGGCGAGCTACAACGCGGGCGAAACGCCGGTGCGCCGATGGATGCGCGAGAACCCGGGTCTCGCGCAGGACGAATTCATCGACACCATTCCCTATCCGGAGACCCAGCAATACGTGAAGCGGCTGCTGGGAACGGCCGAAGACTACCGCAGGTTGTACTGAATCCCGCATTGGCGGATTGGTGGATTGGTAGATTGGTAGTAAAGTTACAAGTCCCTAATCCTCCAATCTACCAGTCTGCCCATCTACCAATGGTGAAAGGTATATGAAGCCGCGAGGGTCCAAGAAGGCAACACAGTTCACTGAATCTGTCATTCGCGAGATGACCCGGCTTGCGCAGGAGCACGATGCCGTGAATCTGTCGCAAGGGTTCCCCGACTTCGCGGCGCACCCGGCGATTAAAGACGCGGCGTGCCAGGCCATCCAGCGCGATATCAACCAGTACCCGATCACCTGGGGCGCCGAGAACCTTCGCGAAGCGATTGCGGCCGATTTTTCCAAACGCTACGGGACCCGCGTCAGCGCCACGCAAGTGACGGTATGCTGCGGCTCGACCGAGGCGATGATGTCGACGCTGCTCGCGGTCCTGGATCCAGGCGATGAGGTCGTCATCTTCGAGCCCTACTACGAGAACTACGGCCCCGACAGCATCATCTCCGGCGCGGTACCGCGGTTCGTGCGCTTGCGCGAACCGGACTGGAGTTTCGACGAGCAGGAACTGGCCGCCGCGTTCAACGACCGCACGCGCGCCATCATCATCAACACGCCGAACAATCCGACCGGCAAAGTGTTCACGCGCGAAGAGCTGCAGATCATCGCGAGGCTCTGCCAGAAGTGGGACACGCTGGCGATTACCGACGAGATCTACGAGCACATCATCTACGACGGCCATACACACGTGCCGATGGCGTCTCTGCCCGGCATGGAGGATCGCACAGTCACGATCAACGGCTTGTCCAAGACGTTCAGCGTGACCGGATGGCGTGTGGGCTGGGCGATTGCGCCCGGCGATCTGGCCGGACCAATCCGCAAGATGCACGACTTCCTGACGGTAGGCGCGCCCGCTCCGTTGCAGGAGGCCGGCGTGACGGCGCTGTCGATGCCCGAGAGCTATTACTCCGAGATGGCTGCGGGATACGCGCGCCGGCGCGGGATGATGTGCGACATCCTCGAGCGCCACGGCTTCAAATTCAAGAAGCCGCAGGGCGCGTATTACGTGATGACCGACATCGCGCACTTCGGATTCGACAGCGACATCGAGTTCGCGAGATATCTGGTGACGGAAGTAGGCGTTGCGGTCGTTCCGGGAAGCAGCTTCTTCAACGACCGCAGAGCCGGGCGCACGAAAGTGCGCTTTGTCTACAGTAAGAAAGACGCGACACTGCTAGAGGCTGACAAGCGTTTGATGAAGCTCGCGGCAAGAGTGGCTCGCTGAGTAGCGAGGAAGGAAATCAAACCACAGAGAACGCAGAGCTCACAGAGAAGACATAAATCTCTGTGTCCTCTGTGATCTCTGTGGTTTTTGTATTTTTACCGTCTTACTTAATACCGGACCACGCCGCCGAAGTAGATCCCCTTCGCCTTGAAGTTGCCCTGGTCCTTTTCGAACACGTAGCCGAGGTCGAGGCTGCGGTAGCCGACCTGCGCGCCGACGTAGTCGTTGAAATTGACGGTGCCGTACAAGTCGAAGTCGAAGTAGTGCGCCTGATAGCGTTCGTCGATGCCCTCGGGAATCTTGAAGAAATCGAGCTCGCCGGTAATGGAAATGTTCGGCGCCACGTAGACGCGGCCGATGCCGCCGATCGCGGGAATCGGCGCGCGCGCGCGTGAAAACTCGGAGGCGTTGATCACCGGCGCCTCCAGATTCGCGCCGATATCGGTGATTTTCGTTTGCAGCACCATGCCGACGAACCACCTGTCGCGATAGAGGAAGTCGTATTCGTAGCCCAGGTGCCACGTATTCCAGGTCAGCGTCGTCGTGACAGGCAGGTTGACCCGGTACAGGATCCCGTTGAACACGATGTCGCGGCTCACGGTTGATGAGGCGTTGTAGCCCATCGGCAGATAGTTCACGCGAAACTTGTGCTTGCGCCCGGGGCGCACCACGATGCGAAGGTCGGAGACGCGCTGCTGCTCAATGCCGAGATCCCGCACTGCGTCGATCCTCGTGCCGAGCACGCCGAGCGACTCGCTGGCGATCTCGAACTGCGGGGGCGGATTCCAGAAACCCAACGATGCCTCGATGTGATAGCGCTCGCCGGTCGCCGGATCGAGAAAGGGGGTCGCGGCGAACTGCGCCTGGGCCACGGCCGGCACCAGCAGCGCAAAGTACATGGCAAAGAGGGCGAGCGAAAGCTGTCTCGTCAGCATCATTACCTTCTTTTCGAATTAAACGGTGTCTGGCTATAGCCGTCTACAGCGCATAGAGCGCTGCCACTCAGAGAAACAACGCGGTGATCGCAGGCCTGCTGGGAAAGGCCCTTCCAGAATAGCACGCTATACTGAAAAGTACTAGTGGCTCCGGTTCGACGCCTGCTTCCGTATATCCGCCGCTACCGCCGCGATTACCTCCTCGGGTTTGGCTCGCTGGCGCTCTGCTCGACGCTGTTTGCCGTCTCTCCCAGAGTGCTCCAGTACGCCATCGACGATCTCTACACGGGGGTCACGAGGAGCAAGCTCGCCATGTATGCCGGCGTGTTGCTGCTGATCGCCGGCCTCGCGGGGTATTTCCGCTACCAGATGCGCCGCATCATCATCAGCGCGTCGCGCGGGTTTGAATACGATCTGCGGAACGATTTCTTCGCGCACCTCGAGCGGCTGCCGGTTGCGTTTTTCCACCAGAACCGCACCGGCGACCTGATGTCGCGGGCGACCAACGACCTGAGCTCGGTCCGCATGATGGTCGGTCCCGCGGTGATGTACCTGGCCAACACGCTCATCACCGCCGTGGTGAGCATCTTCCTGATGTTTTCGATCGACGCCAGGCTGACGCTGATTGTGCTGCTGCCGCTGCCCATCGTGTCGATCACGGTGAAGATGTTCGGGAGCGCGATACACAAGACGTTCGAGGAAGTGCAGGAAAAGCTCTCCGACATGAGCGCCGTCGTCCAGGAGTCGTTGACCGGTGTCCGGGTGGTCCGCGCCTACCGGCAGGAGCAGGCGGAGATCGATCGATTCCGCGCCGCCAACGTCGACTACCTACGGCACAACCGCCGCCTCAGCCGGCTGCAAGGGGCGTTCTTTCCGACGATGTCGCTGTTCCTCGGGCTCAGCGCCCTGCTTGCGCTGTGGCTCGGCAGCCGGGACGTGATGAACCGGCGTATTACGGTCGGCGAGCTGGTCGCGTTCAACGCCTACCTCGCGCAGCTCGCATGGCCGATGATTGCGTTTGGGTGGGTGACGAATCTCCTGGAGCGGGGGATGGCGTCGTGGAAGCGCATGCTGATGGTGATGGACACCGTTCCGGAGGTCAGAGACGAACACCGCGAAAACCAGGGATTGGGGATTGGGGATTGGGGATTGGCAGAGCCACGTGGGGAGATCGAGTTTCGGAATTTGAGCTTCCAATATGGCGACAGGGAAGTGCTGAGCGAGATCTCTTTCAAGGTGCCGGCCGGAGAAACGGTGGCCATCGTCGGCGCGACCGGTTCGGGAAAGTCCACGCTCGTCAACCTGCTGCCGCGGCTCCACAACCCTCCGCGCGGAACCGTCTTTATTGATGGCAGGGACGTCCGCGACATTCCGCTGTCCGAACTCCGAGGGGCGATTGGGTTCGTGCCGCAAGAGCCGTTCCTGTTTTCAGACACGCTCGGCGACAACGTGGCATTTGGAGTTCCCGGTTTGAAGCAGGCGCGTCCCGAACGCATCGCGGCCGCTGCCGCGATCGCACAGCTCGACAAGGACGTGCGCGATTTCCCCATGGGTTACGACACCGTCGTCGGAGAGCGCGGCATCACCCTGTCGGGCGGCCAGAAGCAGCGCACCGCCATTGCCCGCGCCGTCGTCACCGAGCCGGCGATCCTCATCCTCGATGATGCCTTGTCGGCGGTCGACACGTATACGGAAGAGGAGATTCTCTCGCGGTTGAGAAAAGTGATGCGCGAGCGCACCGCGATCATCATCTCCCACCGCATTTCCACGGTCCGCGATGCGGACCAGATCATCGTGCTCGATGCCGGACGTCTGGTGGAGAAAGGCACGCACGACGAGCTCATCCGGCTTGGCGGTCACTACGCCGAGCTTCACAAGAAGCAGCTCCTGGAGGAAGAACTTGCTGCGTCTTAGCCCGTAAATGTCGCTCCACGAAGAAGAGGTTCTCGGAAAGGCATACGACGCCAGGCTGATGCGCAGGCTGCTGGCGTACCTGCGCCCGCACGCCTGGTATGTGGCGGCGGCGCTCGTCGCGCTGATCGGCGACGCTGTCGTACAGCTCGCGCCGCCCTATCTCGTGAAGATCGCCATCGATCAATACATCGCGCAGGGAGATCTTGCGGGCGTCGATCGGATCGCGTTCATCTATCTGGCGGTGCTGGTCGCGGCGTTCTCCCTGGAGTACGCGCAGACGTTCATGATGCAGATGATCGGTCAGCGCATCATGTTCGACATGCGCATGCAGATTTACGCGCATCTGCAGCGGCTGGACCTGTCCTTTTACGATCGGAATCCCGTCGGCCGCCTCATGACCCGCGTCACCACCGACGTGGATGTCATCAACGATCTCTTCACGTCTGGCGTGGTCGCCGCGTTCGGCGATTTGTTCATGTTGATCGGCATCATGATCACGCTGATCTGGATGGACTGGCGGCTGGCGTTGTTCACGTTTTCGGTGCTGCCGCTCATCCTGGCGCTCGCGCAGTGGTTCCGGCACAACGTGCGCGAGTCGTACAGGAAAGTGCGACTGCGTATTGCGCGCATCAATGCGTTCCTGAACGAGCACATCAACGGCATGCCGACGGTGCAGCTGTTCCGGCGCGAGCAGGTGAATTACGGCCGTTTCGACCTCATCAACCGCGAGCACCGCGATGCGAACGTGGAGCAGATTTTCTTCTACGCCGTGTTTCTCCCGGCCGTCGAATTCGTCGCGGCCATTGCGACGGCGCTGATTCTCTGGTTCGGCGGCGGATTTGTCATGAACGGGACGATGACGCTGGGATCGTTAGTGGCGTTCATCCTCTACGCAGGGCGGTTCTTCCGGCCCATCAGCGACATGTCGGAGAAGTTCAACACGCTGCAGGCCGCGATGGCCTCCTCAGAGAGGATTTTTCAGCTCCTCGATACGGATGTAGCTGTGAAAGGTCCGGAATCAGAGCAGAGAGCAGAGAGCACAGAGCGACTCGGGCACATCGCGTTCGAGAACGTGTCGTTTGCCTACAAAAACGACGACTTCGTGCTGCGCGACGTGTCGTTCGAGGTCAAGCCGGGCGAACGTGTCGGCATCGTCGGAGCGACCGGCGCGGGCAAGTCGACGCTGATCAACCTGCTGCTGCGTTTCTACGACGTGACGAGCGGCCGCATCCTGATCGACGGCGTCGATATCCGCGAGAAGGATCTGCACGAGCTACGCCGGCTGTTTGGCCTCGTTCTGCAGGATGTGCACCTGTTTTCGGGCACGATCGCGGGCAACATCCGCCTTGGTGACGATTCCATAGACGACGCGCGCGTCCGCGACGCGGCGCGGGCGGTTCACGCGCATCGCTTCATCGAGGCGATGGCGGGTGGGTACGACGCGCGGGTTGCCGAGCGCGGCGCGACGCTGTCGGTAGGGCAGAAGCAGTTGCTGTCGTTCGCGCGGGCGCTGGCGTACGACCCGTCAGTGTTGATTCTCGACGAGGCGACCTCGAGCGTCGATACGGAGACAGAACTGCTCATTCGTGACGCGCTCCACGTGCTCATGTCGGGCCGCACCACGCTTGCGATCGCCCATCGCCTCTCGACGATTCAGGATATGGACAAGATTCTGGTGTTCCACAAGGGCCGGCTGCGCGAGGCGGGCAGCCATCAGCAGCTGCTGGCGATGCGCGGCATCTATTACAAGCTGTACGAGCTGCAGTACAAGGGCGTCAGTCCGGCTGCGGCGGCGCCGGCGGATCCGCCGCAGGTTCATCAGGAGTTTCGAACGTAGGATTCGGGAGCGCTGCCACGCTTCCGTCCGGAATCCGCTCGGGCCGCGGCCGTGCCGCCGGGGGCGGCTGCTTGGGCTCGTCGTCGGCGCGTGCGTAAGGGATGCGCCGATGGAAGAGCGTTTCCATCAGCGGCGTCGTGTCCTTCGGATTCCATCCCAGCCTCAGCACGACCAGATGCACGTCTTGCCGTCCGAAACGCAGCGCGTCGAAACAGCTCCACATGTACACGTCAAGCTCGTTCCCCTGCACTTCGGGGCCTGTGTCCATGATGGTGTAAACGCCATCGTGTTGGTTCGATTCGAAATCGGCCTGAATGACAGATCCGACGGGAAGGATGTTCGCGTCCGCGGCCGCAACACCGCTGCGCGCGGCGACTCCTGACGCAGTCGTGTGGCCCTTGCAGTACGCCGTGGCTTTGAATTGAAGACGAGTGCCGGGAATCGGCTTCAGATTGCCTTTGAGAAGTTCCGCCTGCCTGGATCCGTAACGCGAGTCCGACACGGTGGCTTCGTAGAGCAACACGAAGGCCGTAACGAGCATCACGCTCGGAAACATCCGCCGCCAGAAAAATCTTCGCATCAGAAATGGACGAACCCTGCCGGCAGCTCTTCGCTGCTGCCATTGCGGCTCACGACCAGCGCGCGATCTGCCGTCAGCCGCCCGATGCGAGTGATGGCCAGACCTTTCACGAGGCGCTGGGCATTTCTCAGGCGCCCGCGCATTCTGGGTGATGCCGCAAACAAGAGTTCGTAGTCTTCGCCGCCGCCGAGGGCGTCGCCGAGCGTCGCCCCATCCTCGACGGGAACCGCGTCGGCCTCGATGATGCTGCCGAGGCCGCTCGCCTCGCCGAGTTGCCGTACGCCGTCGGCCAGGCCATCGCTCAAATCGATACAGGCGCGCGCCGCCCGGTTGCGTCCGAGCAGCAGACCGAAGCGGTTGCGCGGCTCGGGCCGTCGGTAACGATCGACGGCCGGTCCGGTGCTCGACGGATCGCGCTGCAGCATCCTCAAGCCCAGCGCTGCGCCGCCAAGGCGACCGGTTGTGTACAACTCGTCGCCGGGATGGGCACCCGACCGCGTGAGCACACGGCGGCGGTGAACCGATCCGGTAACGGTAACGTCGACGATGAGCGGCCCGGGGGAGCGGGCGATATTGCCGCCGACGACGGAAATGCGGGCCCGGGCGGCCAGCGCGGCCATGCCCTCGACAAGCGCATCGACGCTTGCGACGGACATCGCCGGTGGGAGCACGAGCGACAAAAGGGCGACGCGAGGGGCGGCGCCCATGGCCGCCAGGTCGCTCAGATTGACCGCGAGCGCCTTGTGGCCGATATCTGCCGCACCGACAAACGTCTGATCGAAGTGTACTCCTTCGACCTGACTGTCGGTAGTGATGACTTCGAGGGCGTTCCGCTCGGGCTCAACGACCGCCGCGTCATCCCCGATTCCGACCACGACGAACGACGGCGGCGGGGGAAATCTGACCCGAATTCGCTCGATTAGTGCACGTTCTCCGATTTCGGCAACTGTCTGTGCCAATCCCTAATCCCGCATCTCCGCGCAGGCAGAAATCATTTCGCGTATTCCACGGCACGGGTTTCTCGAATGACGGTCACTTTGATGTGGCCGGGGTATTCGAGCTCGTTTTCGATCCGCTTCGCGATGTCCTTCGACAGCCAGACCGCTTCCTCGTCCGAAATGCGCTCGCTCTCCACCATGATGCGGATCTCGCGCCCCGCCTGCAGCGCAAACGCTTTCGAGACCCCCTTGAATGAATCGGCAATTTCCTCGAGTTTCTCCAGTCGCTTGACGTACGACTCGAGGATGTCGCGGCGCGCGCCCGGACGCGCAGCGGAAATGGCATCGGCGGCCTGGACGATCATCGCTTCGAGCGAGGGCCAGTCGATGTCCATGTGATGCGCCGCCATCGCCATCACCACCGCTTCGCTTTCGCCGTACTTGCGAAGCAGATCGATGCCGATCTGCAGGTGCGTGCCCTGCAGCTCGCGATCGATGGCTTTGCCGCAATCGTGCAGGAATGCCGCGCGCACGCAGACGTGCGCGTCGATGCCGAGCTCCCTGGCCATGATGCCGGCGAGGTAGGCCACTTCCTTGGAGTGGTTCAACACGTTCTGTCCGTAGCTGGTGCGGTATTTCAGGCGTCCCATCAGCTTCTGCAGTTCGGGATGGAGATCGTGCATGCCGAGCTCGAACGCCGCCGCTTCGCCGTCCTTGCGGACCGATTCCTCCATTTCCGTCTTGACCTTTTCCACGACCTCTTCGATGCGCGCGGGATGAATACGGCCGTCGGAGATCAGCCGCTCGATCGCCTGCTTGGCGATCTCGCGGCGGTACGGATCGAAGCCCGAAAGAATGATCGCGCCTGGCGTATCGTCGACGATGAGATCCACGCCTGTCGCCTGCTCCAGCGCACGGATGTTGCGCCCCTCGCGCCCGATGATGCGACCCTTCAAATCGTCGCTCGGCAAATCGACGACCGACACAGTCGTCTCGATCGTGTGTTCGGCTGCGCTGCGCTGAATCGCTTCGGTGATGTATTGGCGCGATTTGGCGGCCGCCTGCTCGCGCGCCTCGGCGTCGAGGCGCTTCACCAGATTCGCGGCGTCGCGCCGCGCGTCGGCTTCGATGTGTTTGATCAGCAGCTCTTTCGCCTCTTCTGCGGTCAGGCTCGAGAGGCGCTCGAGCTCGTGCTGCTGCGCGGCGACCAGCTGCTCGTATTTGACGGCGGCGGCGGCCGTCGCCTTCTCGCGTTCGGCGATGGTTTTCGCCTGGACGGTCAGCTCGCGCTCCTTGCGGTCGGTGGTCAGCAACTTCTCTGCGAGCGCCGTTTCGCGGCGCCTGAGCTGCTGTTCGGCCTCGGATAACTGCTGCGACTTGTCGCGGGCCTCCCGCTCGGCCTCGGCGCGCATCTCGTGCGCCTTTTCCCTGGCTTCGAAGAGCGCTTCTTTCTTGCGGGTTTCGGCGTCGCGCTCCGCATCTTTGGCGATGCGTGCCGCCTGCTCTTCGGCGCGCCCGGTCGTTTCGGCCGCGATTCGCTTGCGGCTCGCCACCCAGTAGGCAAACACCGCAGCCGCGGCGGCCGCGGTGATCGCGAAGTTGATGATGTAAACCAGATAGAGGCCCATTTGCGGGTCCTTAACTGGCTCCGAGCTCCGGTTCCGGTGTCGTGGATTGTGGCTCAGGATTCACGTCAGGTCCGACACGGGTTCCGCCGCTGGAACCCGGAACGGTGTACCAGAACTCTGAACCCGGAACGAATCCGGAACACGGAACGTGGAACCTGGAACCCAGTGGAGAGTATGCGAAAGGCCCCGCTTTGCCGTGTGGGGAGGTCGATTGGACCTGCGTAAGCAGGTGGAACCGCTCGGGAGCCGCGCTTTAGGCTTCCTCGCACCGAGGCATGCGCACCACGCGGCGTTGCGATTCTCTTAGGTTAAACGTTGGCCCAAACGAGCCTCCGAAACCATCACGCGCAAAGCAGGGAACTCAGTTTCCGAAGGGATCTTAGTCCTGTATTGGTTGGATACGCAACTGGGATGCTGAAGGGCTTCAGCACATAAGGCTATGGTTTAGGTTATTGGGCCAGCGCCGCGTCAACGAGCCGCTCCAGCGCCGCCGTTCGCTCCGTAAGGGCGCCGTCCCGCGATTGCAGCGCATCCTGACACCGGAAAAACTCGTCGGCGATGTTCAACGCGGCAAGCACGGCATGACGCAGCATGTCACCCGACGGAGTCGAATCGGCCGCGGCGCGCATCTTTTCGTCCACATAAGTCGCGAGCCCGGCCACATATTTAGCGTCGAGCGTGCTGCTGATCGGATAGCGCAGGCCGCGAATTTCCACGGAGACGACAGTGGGCTCAGGCATATGGGTGCTTCGCTGAAGCTAAGAACTGACGATGTTCGTAGTTCTTAGCTTCCTGATTACAGACTTAGCCCCTCCAGCTGCTCCAGCATATCGGACACGCGGCCGCGGATGGTTTCGCGCTCCATGCGCAGGGTGGCGACTTCCGTGAGCCCGGCTTCGGCATCGGCAATTCTGGTGCGTGCCGCGTCGAGCTCGCGCGTGAGGCGCGAGTTTTCCTCGGCCGATCGCGCTTGCTCGGACTTCAGCCGGGAAATCATCGCGACCAGCATTTTCACTTTTTCTTCGAGACGATCGATGGGTTCGAAATCAAGGGACCGGGGGGCTGTTGCGGTACGAGACATTGTGAGACCTCCGTAACTCGCGGGCCGCGGGATGGGCGGCCTAGCGCTGCACTGCGTTATGCGCGTCTTTCAGCGCATCGAGAATTGCTTTCATCGCCGTCTCGACTTCCGCGTCCGTCAAGGTACGCTCGGCAGAACGGAAAGTAAGTCGGAGCGACAGGCTGACACGTCCGTCGGGGACGCCTTTGCCCTGGTAGCGATCGAACTCGCGTATCGCCACGAGCGTAACTGGCGCAGCCGATCGGATAGTGCCACGAACCGTATCCGCGGGCAAGATGTCATCGACAACAATCGAGATGTCGCGCGCGATCGAAGGGAAGCGCGGGAGCGGCGCGGCCTTGAGCGGCGTCGCGGAGCGCCCACCGTTCAGCACGTCGAGGTCGAGCTCCGCAACGTACACAGCTTCGTTCGCCGGCAGGCCGGCAGCCGACACGACCCCCGGCGCGAGCATGCCGAGGTTGCCCGCGTGACGCCCCGCGCAAGACACCGAGGCCGCACGGCCGCGCACCAGATGCGCCGGGAGCGGGCCGTCGGCAAATGCCAGTTCGATCTGCAACGCGTCGGCAACGGTTTCGACCAGCCCTTTCGCGTCGAAGAAATCGAGCTCGCGCCCGCCGCCGCTCCAGTGTGGGCTTCCGTCGCCGGTGAGCGCCAGAGCGACGCGCCGCGATTCTCCCGCGCGCGAGACGGCTGCGCCGAGCTCGAACAGGCGAACGTCGGTCCGTTCTCTGCGCCGGTTGTGAGCCGCAGCCGTCAACAGGCCCGGTAGCAATGATGGACGCAATACCGCGAATTGCGCGGAAAGCGGATTGCCAATCGGCACGATAGCCGGCTCGTCCGTGAACTGCGATGCGAGCGCGGCATCGATGAACGTAAATGTCACGGCTTCCGAGCACCCGCCGGCCAGAAGAACGCGGCGGACGAGGCGGTCCCGATCGATCGACCCTTCGGACACCCGAGCCGGTGCCACCAGCGGCGGAAATGTGGACGGAAGCCGATCGTAGCCGTAGTGGCGGCCGACTTCTTCGACCACGTCTACCTCGCGCTGCACGTCGACGCGGAACGTGGGAACACTGACGTCCCATCCCTCGTCGCCGCGCCGGATCTGAAAACCCAGGCCTTTGAGAATCCGCTCGGCGTCGGTGTCTGGAATCGCCAGGCCCAAAAGCCGCTCAATCCGCGCCCGACGCAGCTCGATATTCCTGGGCGCCACCGGCTCGGGGTATTGGTCGATAACGCCCCCACTGGCGCTGCCCGCGCCGATCTCTTCCAGCAACGCGACGGCGCGCTCGATGCCCTTCACGGCCGCGTTGACATCGGCACCCCGCTCGAAGCGGGAAGAGGCCTCTGTTTTCAGGCCGAGCGTCTTGCTCGTCAGCCGGACGCTTTTGGGATTGAAAAACGCGCTTTCGAGGACGATCGTTCGCGTGCTGCCGCTCACTTCCGACTGCCCGCCGCCCATCACCCCGGCCACGGCCTGCGCGCGTTCGCCATCGGCAATGACAAGCATCTGCGGATCGAGAGCGCGGTCCACGCCGTCGAGCGTCGTGATGCGCTCACCGGGACGCGCGCGGCGTATGCGGATCTCCCTGCCGGCCAGCTTCTCGAGATCGAAGGCGTGCATTGGCTGACCGAGCTCGAGGAGCACGTAGTTCGTGACGTCGACGACGTTGTTGATGGGGCGTACCCCGGCTGCCTGCAGCCGCGAGGCGAGCCAGGCAGGTGAAGGTCCGATGGTGACCTCAGCAACCGCGGCCGCATAGCGCGGGCACAAATCTGGCGCCTCGAGCGTGACGGCGACATCTTTCGCAGGCGTCTGCGGCAACGGCTTCGGGACGAGCGGCTTGACGGGCAACGAATACGCCGTCCCGGCTTCGCGTGCGAATCCGATCACGCTCAACGCGTCGGGTCGGTTTGCGGTCACTTCGAAGTCGAGGACGGCGTCGTCCATCGTCGATCGTCCATCGTCGATCGTCACTTTTTCGATCGACGCCAGCTCGAACCCGCGCATCGTCAGCGTGTCGCCGAGTTCTTCTGGCGATACGGTGACGTCGACGAAATCGCGCAGCCAGGAAACGAGTACTTTCATTCTTTAGTTTGCGCGCGGGTCCCACCCCGCGCGCCTGTGCCTTCGCGGCTCTCGCCGCTCGGCTTTGGTTGGAGCGCCTGTGTGCTTAGTGGCACGTCTATCTTGAAGCTCACAATGGGAACTGTTCCAAAAAGCGCAAGTCGTTCTCATAGAAGAGCCGGATGTCTTCTACGCCGTATTTGAGCATCGCGATGCGCTCGATGCCCATGCCGAACGCGAAGCCGCTATAGCGGTCGGGGTCGTATCCTACCGACTCGAAAACGGCCGGGTGCACCATGCCGCTTCCGCCTACCTCGAGCCACCCCGTGCGCTTGCAGATCGGGCACCCGGCGCCGCGGCAGAAGACGCAGCCGATGAACACCTCGGCGCTCGGTTCGGTATACGGAAAAAAACTCGGGCGAATCTGGACTTTCGTGTCCGGCTCGAAGAGCTCCCGCATGAACGCGGTCAAGGTGCCTTTCAAGTCCGCCATCGTGATGTTGTCGCCGACGACGAGACCTTCGACCTGCTGGAACATGGGGGAGTGGGTGAAGTCCAGGTCGTCTCGGCGGTACACCTTGCCGGGCACGATGATTCGCACCGGCGGTTCGTGCGTCTCCATGTAGCGAATCTGCATGGGCGACGTGTGCGTGCGGAGGAGCGTGGCGGGACGTCGCGGCCCGTCGCTGACTGGCGCGCCGGGAACTTCGCCGACGAGGTAAAGAGTGTCCTGAGCATCACGCGCCGGGTGCTCCGACGGCATGTTGAGGGCTTCGAAGTTATGGTAGTCGTCTTCGATTTCCGGACCCTCGAGCACCTGATAACCGAGGCGGGTGAAGATTGCCTCGATGTGCTCGCGGACGATCGTCAGCGGATGGGGATGTCCGATCGCAGGCGTGCGGCCAGGCAGGGTGATATCGACCGCGCCGACGGGAGCCTTCGTGGCGTCAAGCGCCGTCTTGCGCTGGGCGAGCTGCTGCTCGATCTCCTGCTTGAGCTCGTTCGCCGACCTGCCGAGCGCCGGCTTGAGCTCCGGGGGCGCCGTTGCCACCGATTTCATCAAGGTCGTGACGGCGCCATTCTTTCGTCCGAGGTATTTGTCGCGGACAGCCTGAAGATCCGACTCCGACGACACGCGTGCGAGTTCCTGCTGGAACTCGCCGCGCAGTCGGGTAATGTCGGAGTCGCTCGTCACACTAGGTGCGGGCTTCGCGGACCTTCACGGTCTTCGCCGGCCGCGCGGCCTTTTCGGCGCGCACCGGGCGTGGAGTCGCGAGCGGCTTCGCCGCCTTGGCTTGCGCGGCGAGAGAGGCGAACGACGCCGGCTCGTTCACGGCGACGTCTGCGAGCATCTTGCGATCGAGCATCACGCCGGCTGCCTTGAGGCCGGCCATCAGCTGGGCGTAGGTGAGCCCATGCGCCCGCGCCGCCGCGTTGATGCGGACGATCCACAACGTGCGGAAATCGCGCTTCTTGCGGCGCCGTCCCACGAACGCATATTTGAGCGCGGTATCGACCGATTCTTTCGCGGCACGATACAGCTTGCTCTTGTTTGCGTAATAACCCTTGGCACGTGCGAGCAGCTTCTTCCGCTTGGCCCGCCGTACCGTACCTCTTTTTACTCTAGGCATGTTGTCCTCTTACCCTGGCTACCAGCTACTGGCGACCGGCTACTGGCTATTTATATGGCAGCATCTTGGCGAGTTTCGCCGAATCGGCTTTGTTTACCGTCGTCGTCCCGCGCATGCGGCGCTTCCGCTTCGATGATTTGCTCGTCAGGATGTGCTGCTTGAACGCCTTGCTCCGCATGAATTTGCCGCTCGCGGTTTTCTTGAACCGCTTGGCCGCACCCCTGTGTGTTTTCAGTTTTGGCATGGTCTCTCTCTGCACGGTCCGGCTAAAGCCGGACACTACACGGTCCGGCTGAAGCCGGACACTACGTACTATTTATTCGTCGCTCTTTGCCGCTGCCGCGCGCGCGGGCGCCCGTCCGCCCCCGCCCGCCGGCTTCTTGGCCAGAATCGTGTGCATCTGGTTGCCTTCCTGGCGCGGCATCGTTTCGGCTATCGCCACGTCGGCAAGCTCGTCGCACAGACGCTCGAGAATCCGCCGGCCGATCTCGGGATGGGCCATTTCTCGCCCGCGGAAAAAGATCGTCGCCTTGACCTTGTCGCCATCAGCGAGGAAGCGTTCGATGTGCTTCTTCTTGAACTGATAGTCGTGCTCGTCGACCTTGGGTCTGAACTTGATCTCTTTGACGTCGATGACCTTCTGGTGCTTCTTCGCTTCGCGCGCCCGCTTCTGTTCCTGATACTGATACTTCCCGAAATCCATGATCCGGCAGACGGGCGGCACGGCGGTGGGGGAGATCTCCACCAGGTCGAGCCCCTTCTGCTTTGCGATGACGAGCGCTTGCGGCGGCGGCATGATGCCCAGCTGCTTCCCGTCGTCATCGATGACCCGAATTTCTCTTACGCGGATGCGTTCGTTTACGCGAACACGGTCGTCACGACGCGGTCCTGATCGATCGAAAGCTATAAAACCTCCTGATGGCGGAACACCAATTCCGCCTTACGTGCCTGAGGCCGCCGGCGGCTGCCCCTTCGTTTCCACTTCTTCGCGCGCTGACGCGATGAACGCATCGAGGGCGCGCGCTCCGAGATCGCCGCCCAGGCGGCTGCGGACCGCCACCGTGCCATCCGCCGCTTCTTTGTCCCCGACGACGAGCATGTAGGGAACCTTCTGAAGCTGCGCCTCACGGATCTTATATCCAATCTTCTCTACGCGCTCATCGACCTGCACCCTGAAGCCCGCCTCGGCCAGACGCGAGCGGACGGTGTCGGCGTACGGCGCATGTCTATCGGCAAGCGGGAGCACGGCGACCTGCACGGGCGCGAGCCACAGCGGAAACGCACCGGCGTAGTGTTCGATCATGATCGCAATGAACCGCTCGAAGCTTCCGAAGATCGCGCGGTGAATGACCACCGGCATGTGCTCCGCGTTGTCGGCGCCGGTGTACTTGAGGCCGAACCGCGCGGGCAGCTGATAGTCGAGCTGAATCGTGGCGCACTGCCACTTCCTGCCGATGGCGTCGGTGACGTCGAAGTCGATCTTCGGTCCATAGAAGGCGCCGTCGCCTTGGTTGAGCGTGTAAGCCTGGCCTGCTTTTTCGAGTGCCGCGCGCAGCTGCGATTCCGCGGAGTCCCACGTGGCGACCTCGCCGAGAAACTCCGGAGGACGGGTTGCAAGTTTGGCTTCGAACGGCAGGCCGAAATCCGAGTACACCCGCTGCACGAGGCCCAACAGGCGCTCCACTTCCTCGCCGATCTGATCCTGCGCCACGAAACAGTGCGCATCGTCCTGCGAGAACTGCCGTACGCGGGTGAGCCCTGACTGCACGCCAGACGCTTCGTTCCGATGGAGCGGCGTCTGCTCGTGCAGGCGCAGCGGCAGGTCGCGGTAGCTGCGCACCTCGCTCGCGAACACGAGCATATGGCCGGGGCAGTTCATCGCCTTGACGCCCATCTGCTCGTCTTCCGAGTTGATGAGGAACATATTCTGGCGATAGTGCGACCAGTGTCCGGAGGTTTCCCACAACGCCTTGTTGAACACGAGCGGCGTCTTTACTTCGACATAGCCGGCAGGAAAGAGCACGCCACGCATGTAGTTGGCGAGCGTGTTGTAAAGCGTCGTGCCCTTCGCCAGCCAGAATGCGGCGCTCGGCGCCCACTGGTGGAACATGAACAGGCCGAGCTCGCGGCCGACCTTACGGTGGTCGCGCTTCTTGGCTTCCTCAATCTGCGTGAGGTATGCCTGCAGGTCTTTCTCGCTGAAAAACGACGTGCCGTAGATGCGCTGCATCGGCTGATTGCGCGCATCGCCTTTCCAATATGCGTTCGACGTGTTCAGCAGCTTGAACGCCTTCAGCCGGCCGCTCGTCGGCACATGCGGCCCGACGCAGAAATCGACGAACAGGTCGCGATCCCTGATCGTGTAGACCGATACGTCTTGCTGTCCGGCCGTTTTCTCTTCAATCAGCTGGACTTTGAGCGGTTCGCCGCGCTTGTTGAAGAAATCGATCGCTTCGTCGCGCGGCCACATCTGACGCTCGTAGATGTAGTCGCCGGCGGCGATTTCTTTCATTCTCTTTTCGATCGCTTCCAGATCTTCCGGCACGAACGGCTTCTCGACGACGAAGTCGTAGAAGAAGCCCTCGTCGGTCGGCGGACCAATCCCGCACTGCACGTTCGGAAACAGCTGTGTGACCGCCGCGGCAAGGAGATGCGCCGTGCTGTGGCGATAAACCGTCAACGCCTCGGGATCTTTGTTCGTGAGGATCCGTACCCGGGCGTCTTCCTCGATTGGATACGTGAGATCGACCACCCGGTCGTTCACCGTCCCCGCATATGCCGCCGCCGCCAGGCGAGGCGATATCGCCGCGGCGATGTCGCCGACAGTCGTTGCGCGCGGAACGGATTTTGTGGAGCCGTCCGGGAGGGTGATGGTCAGCTGGGACAAGAGATGGCTAAAATCTAATATCTAAGAACCAAGATCTAAGAACTAAGAGCTGAAGCCTAAATTTATTGGTAGGCGCGGGTGGAATCGAACCACTGACCTCCTGCGTGTCAAGCAGGCGCTCTAACCGCTGAGCTACGCGCCTACGCGTCAAACATAGGCACCAACAGAACGGAAAATTATAGCAGATTGAGGCCTATGCGGCCTTTTTCGCGCTGAGTCTTTCGACGGCGCGCTGCAGGATGGCGTCGGGCGGGGGTGGCGCCCCGAACTCGCCTTCGGGCTGGTCCACGACGACGTCCGGTTCGAGACCTTTGGCCTGAATGGGCGCGCCGGACGGTGACAGGTAGCGGCTCGAGGTGATCCAGAGCGCGCTGCCGTCGGGAAGCTTCACGAGCTCCTGCACGCCTGTGCGGCCAACGGTGCGTTCGCCGATGACCTCGGCGCGCTTGTTTCCCGACAGCGCCGCCGCAAACACTTCGGCGGGACCGGACGTTCCAGAGTCCACGAGAAGCGTGACTGGCGCTGTAATCGCGCCGTCGCCCTTTTCCGCGGCGATCTTGGTTTGTCCGTTGGTGCGTGATTCACGAACGGTAATCGTGCCGCTTCCCACGAACAGACGCGCCGCGGTGGCGCCCTCGGCCAGGTCGCCGGACGCTGTATTGCGTACGTCGACGACCAGGCGGGTCGCGCCGCTCTTGGTCAAAGACGCAATCTGCGTTCGCAGCTGCTCGGGGGCGCGCCGGCTGAACGAGGCAATCCGCACGTAGCCGATGCCGTCACCCTGCATGCGGCCGGTGACGTCGGCTGCGCGAGGAACCTCGCGGGTGAGCTCGACGATGTGCGGTTCGGTGTTGCTCCCGCCGCGAATAACGGTGAGTTTCACTTTCGAGCCGGCGGGGCCGGCCAGGAGACGCTGTCCCTCGAACGCGGACATGTCGCGCGTCGGGCGCGAGTCGATTACACGCACGAAGTCGCCTGGACGCAACCCCGCCTTGGCGGCAGGGGACTCGTCGCGTGCGGCGACAACCCGCAAGTCAGTACTGATGGGTAAGAGCAATGCCCACGTCAGCGGGGCCAACCTGATCCCCGCCGTCGATTTGACGCACCTGCTGCGGCGTGAGGTAGGCGCTGTCGGAATCAAGGCCTTCCGCAAGGCCGCGCATGGCGCCGCGCATCACGCTGTCCATGTTCGGCTGCTCGACGTAATTGCCCATGATGAGCGAGATGACGTCGTTGAACACCCGGAGGTTCGCATACGTCTCGTCGGCGCGGGCCATGGCGTGGCCCAGCAGCCCTCCAATGAGCGTGAATGCGATGATCGGCGCCGAGACGAGAATGGTAATCAGCCTGGTGCGTGAAGTCATGTTAGTGGCTCAGCGTTTCTTCAGCCATTCTAGCGGATCGACGGGCTTCCCGTCGACGCGCATCTCGAAATAGACGCCCGGAATTCCCGCGAGAATGCGCCCGGTCGTCCCAATCACCTCGCCGCGCTCAACCTTCGCCCCACGTTCGACTTGCGGCGCGCCGAGCTGTCCGTACAGCGAAAACGTCTCCGCTCCGTGATCGATGATGATGGCGCAGCGCGCGGGTGCGCGCCCGCTCGCCTCCGCCCTGACCTGCGAGGATCGTCGCGGTCAAGACGATTACCGCGCTGATTGTCCAGACGCGCTGGTCGCTGGTTGCTGGGCCATGGGCGATGGTCCGCGTCGATGCACCGGACTGAATGGGATGTTCAAGAACGGACCACAATTTTAGCATGTGGACGATGACCATCGACCAGACCACTGACCGTGGACTATGGCCCATCGACCATCGACCAATCGTGCGGTACTCTCGTATCGTGCGCATGATCGGCCTCGACCTCGGCGAGCGGCGGATAGGGATTGCCGTGAGCGATCCATCCGCCACACTCGCGCGGCCGCTGAAAACGATCGAGCGTCGCGGCTCGGACGAGACAGCGATTGCACAAGTTCGCGCAGTCATCGCGGAACTCGAGGAAGACGAGCCGGTTGCCGGCATAGTGGTCGGTTTGCCCCGCAAGCTCGATGGATCGCCCACCGGTCAGACCGTGCGCGCGCAGAAAATGATTGACCTGCTCGCACAGCAGTTGCGCATTCCCGTTTTCGCACAGGACGAGCGCCTGTCGAGCCGTGAAGCGGAGCAGCGCCTGGCCCTTCGGGAGAAGGATTGGCGGAAGCGAAAGGCGAAGCTCGACGCGGCGTCGGCGGCGGTCATCTTGCAGGACTATCTCGATGCCCGAAGGGCGGAAGAGCAGAAGAGCGAAGAGTCTACGGAGTCTGGAGAGTCGAAAGAGTCGAAAGAGTCAGGAGAGTCGAAGTGAAAAAGGCGTTCCTGCTTCTCGTTGCCCTGGCCATCCTCGGAGCGGCCGGCGCGGCGGGATTGATGTACACACGGTTGAACGAGCCGTTCAAGGGGTACGACGCCGCGGAACAGTTTGTCACCATTGAACAGGGCAGTGGCTCGCGCACGATCGCCAGGCGGTTGATCGACAGCGGTGTGGTCCGCGACGATCTCACGTTTCGCGCGGCGCTGTGGCGAACCGGCCGCGCGCGCAGTCTGCAGGCAGGCGAGTTCCGCTTCGACAGGCCGATGACGGCCGTCGAGGTGATCGAAAAGATCGCGAGCGGCGACGTCTATAGCAGGCGCATCACGTTTCCCGAAGGGTTGACGGTGCGCGAGATGGCGCGCATTTACGAGGAGCAGGGCTTCGGCAAGGCGGCCGCGTTCCTCGAGGCGTCGCGCGATCCGAGAGCGGTGCGCGACTTCGATCCAGACGCGGCCGATCTCGAAGGCTATCTGTTCCCCGAAACGTATTCGTTGCCACGCGACACCAGCGCTCAAGCGCTCGTGGGGCTGATGGTTGCCCGCTTCAAGCAGCTCTTCACGCCCGAGATGCGCGCGGCAGCCGAAGCGCTCGGCATGAAGCCGCGAGAGGCCGTGACGCTCGCCTCGCTCGTCGAGAAGGAAACCGCAGTCCCGTCCGAGCGTCCGATCGTTGCCGCGGTCTATCTCAACAGATTGAAGATCGGGATGGGGATGCAGGCGGATCCGACAGTGATTTACGCGCTGCAACGCGCCGGCAGCTACGACGGCAATCTGCGCCGCGACGATCTGCAGTTCGATTCTCCTTACAACACCTACCGGTATCCGGGGCTTCCCCCCGGTCCGATCGCGTCTCCTGGTCTGGCATCTCTCCAGGCGGCCGTCGCACCCGCAACCGTTGCCTATTTGTACTTCGTCAGCCGCAACGACGGTTCGCACGTGTTCGCCCACACGCTCGCCGAACACAACGACAACGTCCGCCAGTATCAGGTGTTGTATTTCCGCGAGCAGCGCGCGGCTAAAACGAGCGGGAAGCAATACTAGCCCAGTAGCTGGTCGCTGACAGTCGGTAGTCAGACATACCGGCCGAATATCCGCTCGGACACATTTGCGGCAATGATGCCGGCGCCGAGCACCCAGACCATCCATATTTCCACTTCCACGAGCCCCAGGCCCTTCCCTGCGAGGAGACCGGCAGCCAGCAGGTAAACGGGCGCGGAAATCAAAGAATGCGTCCGCCGGGAGCGGACCGCGTTGGCCGTGAAAAAGCATGTCCACATGAGCAGAACCGCGCAGCCGAGCCACGTCCGCATGGGCGGGAACAGCGCAAATGGGACCGCGGCTGTCAGCGTGATGGCGATGGTCAGCCAGAAGACGGGGGTGCCGACCAGATCCGCCCGCCGGCGCGCCCCTGGAACGAGCCGCTCCATCAGTGGGGATAGCCGGCCGTCTCGAGGGCCTGTTTGAGACCACGTGTCGCTATGTGGACAGGGTCTGTGAAAGGCGTACCCGGACTTTGCACCATTTTCAGGAGCGTAAAGGCGGCAAACCGGAGCCCCTCGGCATGAAATTGCCCAATAGCGAGCTCCAGACGGTCGCATTGCTGCAGGGCCTGCGACCTTTGGGGGCTATCTGCCTCATTTTGCAACGCCGAGCGGACGGCTGTAAGTGCCGCGAGGACAGCGGCTTTGTTGGCGTCGTTTTTGTTAGTAATAGTCATGTGACCGTTCAGAAGCGCGGAATCCTAACATGATTCCAGACCATTCAAGCCATGACCAGAGGTGAAATGGGCATCAGAGAGCGTCAGAGTCGGGAGCGTGACACGGTTCGACGGAAGATTCTCAACGCCGCGCGCACGTTGTTCCTCAACGAGGGCTACGCCAACGTGTCGATGCGGAAGGTGGCAGAACAGATCGAATACAGCCCAGGCGCTATCTACAGCTACTTCGCGAGCAAGGAGGACATCTTCTTCGCGCTCGCCGAGGAAGGGCTGCAGTTTGTCCGCACACATTGCGCGGTTGGAGAACACTCGAATTCGCCGCTCGAACGAGTCCGCGACGCGCTGTGGCGCTTCTACACGTTCAGCAAGGAACAGCCCGAATATTTCTCGCTGATCTTCGTCGATAGCGCCGTGCCGCGCATCAGCCGCGACTGGGAACGCTTCAGTTCCATGCGCGAGCTGCGCGCGGAGGTCGAGCAGGATATTCAACAGTGCATCGATGACGGAGTGTTCCCGGGAGTCGAGACTCCGGGCGCCATCTTTCGCATTCTCTGGACGGCGGCATACGGCGCCGCGGTCTTCCGGCTCAGCCACAGGCTGGCGCCCGGCGAAGACAGCGATGCGCTGGCGCACGACCTGCTCAATGCCGCAATCGCAGGGTTGCGCCATGGCATCGCTCTCCGCTTCTCGGTAGCCTCGGATACACGCGAACCGCTCGAGGGGAGCAACTCCTCGACATTCGAGCTGCCGCAATAGTCCACGCTAGTCTGGCGCGGTTTGCCGCGCCAGCGCGTCGGACACTGCGCGCGCGATCTGTTCGGCCACCTCGCTCTGCACGCTCAGCGTGTCGGTCATGATGCGCTCGAACGTGTGGGCCCAGAGGTTGGTTTCGTCCTGTGACTCGATGAGCTGTGCCGATATCCTCAGCCGTTCACCGTCGCGGCGCACGTTGCCTTCAACCAGATAATCCGCGCTCAGCGTGCGGCCGATTTCGGCCGCTCCGCCTCCGTCGCGATGTGCGCGGGCGACAGAGGTGCGCGCGATGACGCCGACCGTCCGCGGACAGGTCTGCGTCAGCAACGTAACCGCTTCTTCGGTGAGTCCGTCGGTGAACCCGTCATACGGACCGAATGGGAGCACCGCCAGCCGCGCGCGCGTTCTGACGATGTGCGCGATCGTCGCAGGTGAGGTGCGCTCGTGAGACTGGTTGGCGCGCGTCAGCCCGTCGAGCGCGAGAAACCTGTATCCGCGCCTGTGCACCGTTTCGACGAATCGGGGAACCTCCGCCGCATCGCCCAACGACGTCCGCAGGCGGCGCACCGCGGCGTTGAGGCTGTGCTCGAAGTCGACAAACGTTCCGTCGGGCCACAGGCGGCCGCACAACTCCTCGCGGGTAATGATGTCGCCCGGCCGCTCGAGGAGTGCCGACAGGATCCGGCGCGGCTGCTCCTGCAGGGGCATACGTCGCCCCTGTTTGCGGAGCTCTCCCGTGCGAAGGTTCACTTCGAAAGTGCCGAACCTGGCGATCTCCGCTGCCGGCGCCGGTAATGTCTCCATCCTCTTAAAATTGATATGATTTTAGCTTGACATTGTAAGCAGTCAAATTACATATTGCATGGATGACAATAAAGCTCGCGCCCAGGGGACAACGCAGCGGACCGATCTACCAGGCAATCGCTGACTCGATCAGCGCAGAGATTGAAGCGGGCCGCCTGAAGCCTGGCAGCCGTCTGCCAACCCAGCGCGTCCTCGCACGGCAACTCGGGGTCACGCTCACGACCGTGACGCGGGCGTACGTCGAAGCGCAGCGCCGCGGCCTGTTGAGCGGCGAAGTGGGACGAGGCACCTTTGTCCGTCCCAGCGCGCTCGACATCGAAACGCCGGAGCAGGGCGTGCTCGACCTCGCCGTCAACGCCCTCATGCCCCTTCCTTACATGGAGGAGCTGGCCGATCGGCTCGCCTCGTCGATCCCGCGTTCAGCCGGCGCGCGCGTCTTCGGCTATCAGCACCACACTGGTGCACGTCACAACCGCGCAGCGGGATCGGCGTGGATTGGATGGGCCGGTCTCGAGGCGCCAATCGATCGCATCGTCGTCACCGTCGGCGGACAGCATGCGATTCTGCTGTCGCTGATGACGCTCACGAAGCCGGGCGACGAGGTCCTGGTTGAGGAGTTCACCTATCCGGGCATGGGCGATCTCGCCGCGCATTTGCACCTGCACCTGCGGACGGTCGCGCTCGATGCGGAAGGCATCGTGCCGGAGTCTCTAGACGAAGCGTGCCGTTCGGGTAAGCCGGCCGCGCTGTATTGCATCCCGTCGTTTCAGAATCCCACCGCGGCCTTCATGTCCGAGAAGCGTCGGGAGCAGATAGCCCAGGTTGCGCTCGAGCACCGCCTGACGATCATCGAAGACGATGTGTTCGGCTTTCTGGCGCCGGACGCGCGGCCGTTGTCCTCGTTGCTGCCTGAAGAACAGTTCTTCTACATCACCAGCACCTCAAAGAGCATCGCGCCAGGTATGCGCATCGGCTACATGCTGGCGCCGCCAGCGATGATCGAGCGGCTGTCCGTCTCGGTCCTTCGTACGATCGTCAACGCGCCGCCGGCGATGGCCGAGCTGGCGACGAGCCTCATCACCGACGGCGTCGCAGGACGCATCGTCGAATGGAAGCGCAAGGAGATTGCCGCGCGGCAGGACATCGTGCGCCGTGTGCTTGCAGGGCAGAGCGTGCAGACGCAGCCGAACAGCCCGCATTTATGGATGCGGCTGCCGGAGCCGTGGAGCACCGAATCGTTTGTCGCGCGCGCGCGTCATCGTGGAATCTTGTTGAACAGCGCGGAGTCGTTCGCGGTGGATCACGAAACAGACGTGCAGGCCGTGCGCATCACCATCGGCCCGCCGGCCACGCGCGCGGCACTCGAGGAAGGGCTGTCGGAAATCGTCCGAATGCTCAATCGTGTTCCTGAGGCGTACGAACTGGTGGTGTGAACTAATATACCGTTCGATGAACATCCGCCACGACTGGACGACCGATGCGGTCGAAGCGCTGTATCACCTGCCGCTGACAGAATTACTCTTCCGGGCACAGACGTGCCACCGCCAATATCACGATCCCGATTCCGTCCAGCGATGCACGCTGCTGAGCATCAAGACCGGCGGGTGCCCCGAGGATTGCGCCTATTGTCCGCAGAGCGCGCATTACGACACCGGGGTTGCGCGCGACGGAGTGATGCGCGCCGAAGCCGTGCTCGACGCGGCGCGGCAGGCCAAAGCGAGCGGGTCCACACGCTTCTGCATGGGCGCCGCGTGGCGCGAAGTTCAGGACGGCGCGGCGTTCGACGCCGTGCTGGCGATGGTGCAGGACGTTGCGGCGCTCGACATGGAAGTCTGCACGACGCTCGGCATGTTGACTGGCGAGCAGGCTCTCCGGCTCAAGTCAGCCGGACTGACCGCGTATAACCACAATCTCGACACGTCGCCGGAGTTCTACCCGAAGATCATCACGACACGCACGTATCAGGAGCGCCTCGACACGCTTCGGCACGTACAGGACGCCGGATTGAGCGTGTGCTGCGGCGGCATTGTCGGAATGGGCGAGTCGTCGCGCGATCGATGCGCGTTGCTGGCGCAGCTGGGCCGGCTCGATCCGCATCCCGAAAGCCTCCCAGTCAACGTGCTCGTCCGCACCGCCGGCACGCCGCTGGCCGACGCTGACGAGATCGATCCCATCGAGCTGGTGCGGACGGTCGCATGCGCAAGGCTGGTCGCGCCTCTCGCGCGTGTGCGGCTGTCGGCCGGGCGCCTCGCCTTGTCGGACGAAGCGCAGGCGCTCTGTTTCGTGGCCGGCGCAAATTCGATCTTTTCCGGAGACAAGCTGCTGACGTCGCCGAACCCGACGGTCGACGAAGATCGGCAGTTGATGGATCGCCTCGGCCTGCGCTTTCAGGCATGAACCCGCGGCAGGAGTTCGAGGCCCGGCTGGCGGCGACGCTCAGTGAGCTTCGCGCAGCGGGCTTGTTGCGGCAGATGCGCCTGCCGGCGGGCATCGATCTGGTGTCGAACGATTACCTCGGCCTCGCGGGCCATGCGTACCTGACCGATGCCATGGGATCGATGGTCGGGGACCTGCCGGCGGGATCGGGCGGTTCGAGGCTTCTTCGTGGGCATCACAAAATATTCGAGTACGTCGAAGACAGTCTCGCCGCGTTCTGCGGCACCGAAGCGGCGCTGCTGTTCGGATCCGGCTATGCGGCGAACATCGGACTCCTCCAGGCGGTCGCCGGCCCCGACGATCTGATCGTCTCCGACGAACGCAACCACGCGAGCCTGATCGACGGCATCAGGCTGACGAAGGCCGCGGTCAGCATCTTTCCGCATCAGGATCTCGACGCGCTCGAAGGCGCGCTAAGGCAGCCTCGAAAGGGGCGCGCCATCGTCGTGACCGAGAGCGTGTTCAGCATGGACGGCGACTCGACGCCGCTCCGCGACGTGTGCGACATCGCCGAGCGCAACGGCGCTGCGGTTATCGTGGACGAGGCGCACTCGACTGGACTGTATGGAGGCCGCGGGTCGGGTCGCGTGGAAGAACTCGGGTTGCGGGAACGAGTGGCGGCAACGATGCACACGGGTGGCAAGGCGCTCGGTTGTGGCGGTGCGTGGGTTGCGGGATCGCAGGCGTTGAAAGACGTGCTGGTCAACCGGGCGCGGTCGTTCATTTTTTCCACGGCGCCGTTGCCGGTGCTGGGCGTTGCGCTCAGCGCTGCGCTCGATGTGATTGCGCGCGAGCCGGAGCGCCGCAGGGAAGTGCTGCGAAAGTCGGCGCTGCTTCGGCGCGAGCTGAACGCGGGCGTCGCGACGGCCGGCGGCGATTCGCCGATCGTGCCCATCATCGCCGGCTCCAACGAAGCCGCGCTGGCGCTGCAGTCGGGGCTGATGGACGCCGGTTTCGACGTGCGGGCCATCCGCCCGCCGTCGGTCGCGCCGGGTACCGCCCGCCTTCGCGTCACGGTGCGGTACCCCATCGCAGATGAAGACCTCACCCGGTTCGCTCGAGAGGTAACTCGCCTGATGAATTTACGCTTTTCGTAAAAACAGGGTCAGACCCCGTGGCGCCATCACCCGATGACATTCGAAGGTGGGATGCGGAGCATGTGTGGCATCCGTTTACCCAGATGCAGGAGTACCTCGCCGCCGAGCCGTTAGTGGTCGTGCGTGCCGAGGGCAACTATCTAATAGATGACCGCGGGCGCCGCCTGTTCGACGGCACCTCGGCCTTGTGGTGCAACCTGTTGGGCCACCGCGTGCCGGAAATCGATGCAGCCGTCGCGGAGCAACTTCAAAAGTTCGCGCACACCACTCTGCTCGGGACCACGCATCCCGGCGTCGCCGAACTGGCGCGACGCCTCGTCGAGATCACACCCGACGGCCTGAACCACGTGTTTTTTTCCGACAATGGGGCAACCGCTGTCGAAGCGGCGCTGAAAATCGCTTTCCAGTACCGGCTGCTCACGAAAGGCAAAGAGGCTGCGCAGGACGCGGTGTATCTGAGTCTTGCCAATGCCTATCACGGCGACACGCTCGGTGCCGCCGCCGTGGGCGGCGTCGAGTTGTTTCACGACGTCTTCAAGCCGATCCTGCTGCCGTCACTGAAAACTCCGTCGCCCTATTGTTATCGCTGTCCGATCGGCAAGACGCCGGGCGATTGTGCGATCGATTGCGGCGACGAGCTCGAATCGGCGCTGGAGCGCGCGGGCGGGCGCGTCTGCGCGGTCATCATCGAGCCTGGCGTTCAGGCCGCTGCCGGCATGGTGACGCTCCCGGCGGGATTTCTCTCGCGGGCGGCGGCGGCGTGCCGCAAACACGATGCGCTGCTCATCCTCGACGAAGTGGCGACCGGTTTCGGGCGCACCGGGACGATGTTTGCGTGTCAGCGGGAAGGGGTTACGCCGGATCTGCTGTGCGTCGCGAAGGGATTGACCGGTGGCTACCTTCCGGTCGCGGCGACGCTTGCCACCGACCGCATCTACGACGCGTTTCTCGGGCGATATGACGAGTACCGTCATTTTTTTCACGGGCACACGTACACCGGTAATGCCCTCGGATGTGCGGCGGCGCTTGCGACAATCGGCCTGCTGTCCGACGGGACAATCATCAGCCGCGTTGAACAGAAAGCACGCGCGCTTCGCGACGCACTCGCGCCTGTTGCGGCGCACCGGCACGTTGGCGACATACGGCAGGCCGGTTTGATGTGCGGCGTCGAGCTCGTCGCCGATCGCGCGACGAAGGCCTCGTTCGCGCCGGGTGAGCGGCACGGCTATCACCTCTGTCTCGCTCTTCGCGAGCGAAACATCTTTTTGCGTCCGTTGGGCGACGTTGTCGCGCTGATGCCGCCGCTGTCGTCGACGCAAGCGGAGCTCGAGCATCTGGCGGCGTCACTACAGGCGGTCATCGTGGAGCGGTTCGGTGCGTGATCTGCTCGTAACAGGTACTGACACAGGCGTCGGGAAAACAGTCATTGCCGCGGCGCTCGTCACTGCGCTCAGGCGCCGCGGCGTGCGTGCGATCGGTTTCAAGCCTGTCGAGACGGGACTGACGCCGGGCCAGTCGTCCGATTCAGACTTGCTGGCCCGCGCATCCGAAGACAACAATCCGCTGGCGGTACCCCTGCTGCAGCTTCCCGAAGCTTTAGCGCCGGCCGTGGCCGCCGAACGGGCAGGCGTTACGCTCGATCCCGATCGGATCGAGTCGCGCATCGCACAGCTCCGAGGTGCCGGTTACACAGTGGTGATCGAAGGCGCCGGGGGAGTGATGGTGCCTCTGGCGTGGAACTACTCAGTGCTGGATCTGGCGCAAGCGTGCGACCTTGACGCCGTGGTCGTCGGCCGCCCGGGACTGGGCACGCTGAACCACATAGCGATGACAGTAATGATGCTGCGATCGCGGGAGATCGCTATTCGCGGCATTGTGTTGAATGGCGGCGGCGACCCTCCCGATCTGGCCGAGCAAACCAACCCCGCTGCGCTTGGACGCATGCTCCACGGCGTGAGAATCCTCGAGCTCCCCCGCAGCCTGGCGGAACACGATACGGCCGTTCTGGCTGCCGCCGCTGTGGAACGTCTGCTGTAACTCCGGAATGTCGCAATTATTGCGCTGTCTTGCGGCTCACCCCGTGTTCCGATCTGCGCTCTTGCCAGTTAGATGCCCCTCAAAGTCCGTTTTGTAACTGCCTTGATAACTTACTCTCCATCAATGCGTTGAACGTTGTCTGTATTGTCTCTGGTCACTGTGGCAGTCCCCTTGCTCTATACCGGCCCCGATGGACAACTCTTTTATGAAGCTCAAGAAATCAACCATAGCGCTCGGGGTGACCGCGCTGCTGATTCCGGGTGCTGCCGCCGCGCAGACGAATTCTCAAGCGAAGCTCGATGAATCGCTTCGCGAGTCTGTCGAACGGGGTTGCGTCGGAACGCAGTCGGTTATCGTCCGAACGAAGCCTGGCTATCGTCAAGGACTACGAGACTCGCTCGCTGCGCACGGCGATCTGGTTCGAGGAGAATTTCCAGCCCTCGACGCTGTTGCCGCTGAAGTGCACTGCGACGATCTCACGACCATCGCCTCGTTCGACTCCACCGACTCGGTGTCGATCAACGCGAAGGTCGGCGTGCAGGCACTCAGCCTCACGTCGGCGCTGACCAGCACCCCGAGCAGCGTGGTGAGCGGGGCGCAAGCCACCGTGAACGCGGCCCGCACCGCCGCGGCCAATCGTGAGCGCGAGGGTGTCGCCGCGCGAGACCTCAAGCGTAAGTTCTTCGCGACGATGCCGGTTCGAGCGTCGCAAATTTCCACCGACGACGAGCTCGACAGCGAGACCGGCGACTACTCCTCCTTCTACGGATTCAACAGCACTGCGGGCGGCTATGGAATCGGCGTGGCGGTCATCGATTCGGGCATCGAGGCGGGCACCGATTTCGATGGACGCATCACTGCGTTTTACGACTTCACGCAAGGCGATATCCGCGCTGTCGCTCCGCTCGATCCGTATGGTCACGGCACCCACGTAGCCGGGCTGATCGCGAGCGAGTTCGTGGGTGTGGCGCCGCACGCGCGGCTCATCGGACTGCGTGTGCTCAACGAAACAGGGCAGGGCACCACCGCAAACGTGCTGCGCGCCATTGAATTCGCGATCGCCAACAAGGGCCTTCTTGGCATCAACGTTCTCAACCTCTCGCTGGGCCATCCGATTTACGAGGCTGCCGCGACCGACCCGCTCGTGCAGGCGGTCGAACATGCGGCTCGTCAGGGGTTGACGGTGGTCGTTTCCGCCGGCAACTTCGGTCTCAACATGAAAACCGGCCTGCCCGGCTACGCGGGTATCACCTCACCGGGCAATGCGCCGTCTGCGCTCACCATCGGTGCGGTACGCACGTTCAATACGGCGTCGCGCGACGACGATCGCATCGCGCCTTACAGCTCGCGCGGGCCTTCGTGGTACGACGGGTTTGCGAAGCCGGATGTGGTTGCGCCTGGCGACAACCTGCTGTCTGTGGCGGCCGCCAACAGCGTCTTGCGCATCGCGCAGGAAAGGCGCGGCAACAAGGGCAACTACATGCGGCTCTCCGGGACGAGCATGGCCGCGGGCGTGACGAGCGGAGTTGTTGCGCTCGTGCTGAACGCGAACAAGGGTTTGACCCCGAATACGGTCAAGGCCGTGCTCGAGTACTCGTCGATTCCTGTGCTCGACGATCTGGGGGAGCCCTTCGATGCGTTGTCTCAAGGCGCCGGTCAGATCACCGTGGCCGGTGCGGTTGCCATGGCTCGGTCGATCAATATCCAGGCGCCGATGGGGGCGCCGTGGCTCTCGAGTTCCCTCACGCCGTCTACGGTGATTGCGAATAAGTCGTACGCCTGGTCGCAGTCGATCATCTGGGGAGCCCGCCGAGTCAAGGGCGCCAAGTTGATGTCCGAACAGCGGCCGGCGTTCGCTCTCAACATCGTCTGGGGCGAGGGGCTCGGCACGGAAGACGACAACATCGTCTGGGGCAATAACTTCGGCGACGATGACAACATCGTGTGGGGCAACTCGTTCGACCTCGACGACAACATCGTGTGGGGCAACAACATCATTTGGGACAACGACGACGACAACATCGTCTGGGGGAACAACATCGTCTGGGGCAACAGCCTTCTCGCTGAGAAAAATCGGTGCTGTGCGGGAGGGTATCTTGAGAAAATCATTCCTTCGTAACGGCCGTTATATAGATCAGGCGCTCTGGGCCATCCTGCCCGAAGATCGTTTGAAAGCGGTTTGGGGCTAGACGATTAACTGTTCGGCACGTGTTTCACACGATCGGGCCAGCCGCGAGCACGGCTGACTCGATCCCTCCCCCCGCCGCGGACGTGACATAATCAACACGCGTGTCGCGTCCGCTGCTGGTCATCTTCCTCACGGTCTTCGTCAACCTTGTCGGCTTCGGCATTATCATTCCGCTCCTCCCGTTTTACGCAGAGACGTTCGGCGCATCGCCGCTGGTCATCGGCCTGCTCTTCGCGGCATTTTCCCTCGCCCAGCTCGTGGCTGCGCCAATTCTGGGCGCGCTCTCCGATCGGTACGGCCGGCGTCCGGTCCTCATCTTCAGCCTCATCGGTACGGTGGTGAGCTTCGTGATGCTCGCGATTGCGCATAGCCTCGCCATGTTATTTGCGGCGCGGATCATCGACGGATTGTCGGGCGGGAACATCACGATCGCGCGCGCGTACATCGCCGATGTCACCGAGCCTGAAGAACGAGCCAAAGCCTTTGGTTTTCTGGGCGCGGCGTTCGGTCTTGGATTTATCGTCGGCCCCGGTCTTGCCGGATTGTTCGCGCACATCAGCTACACGGCGCCCATCTGGGCCGCGGCGGCCGTCACCGTGCTGGCAGCGGCGACGGCGTGGATCTGGCTCCCTGAGACGGTCCACCGCGGCAGCGCGGTCTCCGTTTCGCCGTGGCGCGCGGTGCCGGCGGTGCTGCGGCGTCCCAACCTGCGTCCGCTTCTGATTGCCGATTTCGTCTATTGGTGTTCGTTTGCCGTGTGCACGACGACATTCGCGATGTTCGCGGCGCGCCGCTTCGATTTTGACGTCGTCCACACAGGGTACGTGCTCGCGGCGTTTGGTTTTCTCGGAGTGATCGTGCAGGCCGGTTTCGTCGGGATCGTCACACGCAGGCTCGGAGTACTGCGCACGTTTCTGGTTGGCCTGATCGTCGCCGCAGCCGGATGGGCGCTCGTCGCTGTGTCGACGTCGATTCCGATGTTTCTGCTGTGCCTCATCCCGGCGGGAGTCGGCGTCGGGTTATGCAACGCGACGATCGTGACACTGGTGAGCCATAGTGGCTCGAAAGAGGAGCAGGGGACCGTGCAGGGGGCAGCGGGCGCGCTCGAGAGCCTCGGCCGCGCGGTCGGTCCTGTGTGGGGCCATGGAGCGCTGCAGCGTTTTGGCGAAGGCAGCGCGTACGCGACAGCAGCCGCCGCGTTTCTCCTGACGACACTTCTGATGATCAACTACCAGCCGCCCGCCGAGAGCGCAAACGATCTGCCATAAAATGCCGCGATGCGCCGACTCCTTCTGAGCGGACTCATCGTCTGGGCGCTCACCTCGGGAGCGCTTCACAACCAGGTGGATGCGCAGTCCGCTGCGGCCGTCACGATCATTCACATCAACGACGTGTACGAGATCGACGGCATCAGCGGCGGACGCTTCGGCGGGCTGGCGCGAGCCGCCACAGTCCGTCAGCAACTGGAACGATCTTCGGCTCCCGTACTGATGACGCTCGGCGGAGACTATCTGTCGCCGTCGGCAATCGGCACCGCAGTCGTCGACGGCGCGCCGCTCGCCGGCCGCCAGATGATCGACGTGCTGAACCGCGTGGGGCTCGACTGGGCCGTGCTCGGCAATCATGAATTCGACCTGTCCGAAGCGGCATTCCGGGCGCGTCTTGCCGAGGGGCGCTTCGGTGTCGTCGCGAGCAACGTGTCCGATGCGAACGGACAGCCGTTCCCTGGAACCGTGAGATCGGCGATCGTCCCGATGCGATCTGGCGAGCGCACGATTCGCGTGGGCCTTCTCGGCTTGACGATCGATTACAGCCGGCGGCCGTGGGTTCGTTACTCCTCTCCGATTGAAGCCGCCCGCGAGCAGATTGACGAGCTGAAAGGCAAGACCGACGCCGTTATCGCGCTGACGCATCTCTCGCTTGCCGCCGATCAGGAGCTGGTGACGGCGGTGCGGGGAATCGACCTCGTGCTGGGCGGCCACGAGCACGAGAACCTGGTGGTGCGGCGGGGACCTGACTTTACGCCGATCATCAAGGCCGACGCCAACGCCCGCACGATGGCCGTGGCGACGCTCACTTTCGAATCGCCCGGTTCGAGACCGACGGTGGCGTCGCGATTCCAGGTCGTCGACGAGCGCGTCCAGCCCGATCAGAAAGTGCAGGCCGTCATTCACAACTGGACGGCGATTGCCTATCAAGCGTTTCTGAAGAGCGGTTTCGAGCCGAATCGCGTCATCGCAACGTTGATCGAGCCGCTGGATGGACGGGAATCGCTCGTGCGGAACGGACCGGGGCCGCTGACCGACCTGATTACCGCAGCTTTCGATCGGGAAGCGGGCGGTGTGGACGTCGCCATCTTCAATGGCGGTTCCGTGCGCATCGACGACGTCATCCCCGCAGGCCCGATGACGGAGTACGACGTCCTTCGCGTGCTTCCGTTCGGCGGAAATGTGACACGGGCGTTACTCGAGGGCACGCTGCTCGCGTCGGTTCTGGACACAGGCGTCAGAAACCGCGGGAGTGGCGGCTACCTGCATTCGCGCGGGGCCTATCGCGATGGCGACAAATGGATTGTCCAGGGCGCTCCGCTCGACCCTTCGCGGCGCTACACAGTGGCTTTGACCGATTTTCTTATCAGCGGCGGGGAAACGAATCTCGGATTTCTAACACGTAGCAATCCTTCGGTGCGCGATGTTCAGGATTTGGGAGACGTCCGCGCGGCTTTGATAAAAGAAATTCGCGCCCGGCCCGCGCAGAAATAGCGCACACCTCTCAATCAAAGTCTTTTGGGCGCGCTCTGGAAATCAGCCGCGCGATTTTCGCCTGTTCATGGCGCGGCAAGTCTCGCAGATAGCACTCCACCGATTCCATGATGAGCCGCCATTGCGGCTGTTTGCGCACCTGACTCAACGCGAGCAGCTTGTCTCGCGATGTTTTCGGAAGCCGGACACTCACCTGCGGATAATCTTTGACACGCTCACCGCGATCGCCGGCCGGCGGCCGGCCGACTTTTCCAGCTGTGGACGCACGCTTCGACGGAGTAGTCATACGCAATCAGGTTTGTGCTAGCAACAACATTCGCTAAAATAAAAACAGATGGTCACGCGCCCTTCCCGCCGCAGCATCAACCGCCCCCCCGCCCGCCGAGGCCGCCCGCGGACACACCGCGAGGCATGGACGAAAGTGTCGGTCGTCATGTTCGAGCGTCAAGTGCTCGAGCTCGATCGGCTGACGACCGCGATCCGAAGCAAGACCGGCGCGAATCTCACGCGCGCGGAAGTGATTCGGTCTTTGCTGGACGCGTTGGACGAAAGCCGCCTCGATGTGACATCTGTGGTGTCAGGGGCGCACCTCAAGCGCCTGCTCACGCAAAAGCTGTCGGCCTGACAAGACGGCCATTGAGTATATAGGTATCTCGTAAATAGGGCGGCTATATACTACGCGGCATGAGACAAGCCTTGGCGGCGGCCGCTGTCATTGGGGCTCTGCTCGAGCCCGTTGGCGCTCAACTGCTTCCACGCGGCGATGCCGCGCTGACGATGGGCCACGTGCTCCTGAACGTCAGCGACGTGGCCGCGCACCAGAAATTTTGGACGTCGCAGTTCGATGCCCGGCCCGTAACGGTAGGGCGCCTCGACGGTGTGGTGATCCCCGGGGCGGTTGTTCTTTTCCGGCTGCAGCCGAGCACCGGTCCGAGCGAGGGCACCACCATCAATCACATGGGGCTGAAGCTGAACAAGTTGTCGGATTTCACGGCGCGCTTCGACAAAGCCGGCCTGAAATACGAACCGCCCCGCATCGGTCGTGAGTCCACGCCCCAGACGTATGTGACCGGCCCGGACGGATTCCGGATGGAGCTGGTGGAAGATCCCCGCATTCCCGCGCCCGCCGTCAGCCACCATCTGCATTACTGGATGGAGCATCCTGCTGACGTGAAGAAGTGGTACGTGCAGAAGCTGCTGCTGGCGCCAACGGTGCGGGGACCATATGAATCCGGCGACGTTCCTGGAATGAATCTCACGTTCGCCCCTCTCGGCAGCCAGAAGGTTCCCGGCGTACCGATGAAGGGAAGGCTGATGGACAGCATCGGATTCGATGCTGCGAACCTGCGCGCGTATCTCGACAAGATCAGCGCAAACGGCGTGAAGCTCGACGTGCCGTATTCGCGCGACCCCGAGCTCGGACTGATGACGGCAACGCTGACCGACCCGTGGGGCGTTCCGATCCGGCTGACTGAAGGTCTCGATAAAGTTGCGGGCGTCACTTCGTTTTCTTACATCGACGGATACGTCGTGGCTAAACCCGTCGAATAGTGCAGCGAAGACCTTTCTGGGTCACGTCAGCCACGCGCTGTGCCCCGATTGCTCAGCGCGCCACTTTCCGGAGTTTCAGCCGCACGGCTGAGTCGCTCCTTTCGGCGGGCCGCTCGATCTTCGGCTTCGACACCGGCGCGTCTTTCGCGTCGGGACCCTTCCATATGCTGTTGGGCAGCACCATCATGATGACGACGATGCCCGCGCACGTGACCTTACCCGGCCTGATGTAGAACCGCATCAGCGCGCTCCTTGCGATTGTTTGAGCAGGGTAAGCGGCTCGAGGGAGTCGATCCGCCGGCTGCCCGCGAGACGGGCGGCGGCGGACAAGCCGCAAACTCGGCAGAGTATAACACCGGCCGTTTCATCTACTTCGACCATCTCATCGCCATCCCGAAGGAAAAACAGCCGGAACGTGAAATGAAGGGACGGCAGCGACAAGTTTGGCGGGCGGCAGTTCGGCGAAAGGTCGCAGCGCGAGCGGTGGATGGTATGATCCTGAGCCCTGATGGATGCACACGCAGCACTTCGGGTGAGCCGGTGGATCGTCGGCGGGGGAGTATTCGTGGCTGCCGCCACGATTCTCTTCGAGACCGCCGGCCAGTCGTCTCCGCGCCCGGCCCCTGTCAGACCCAACGCCTACCAGCGCGTCGCGATCGACGATCGCGAAGTAAAGACGGCGCTGCACTTTGCGCTGGCCGATCAAAAGAAAAAGAACCGCAGCGACAGCGCGATCGTCCTCCGCAGCGTACTTTCCGCGGAGCACCAGCAGTCCAAGGGAGACAATTTCAGGCTCTGTCTGTCGCTCGACCGCCGCGGCCGCCGCGACACCGCCCGCACCGTCGTCCACCGCAACCAGAAACAGCAGTGGTCCGTCGCACTGTGGGCCTGGGGGGCGTGTGGGAAATCTGATAACGAATAAAGGAAGAACGAAAAACGAATTATTACTCCAACTCGACTTCTATTCGTTCTTCGATCTTCGTTCTTCCTTGCCTCGATTCAGACCACGTCTCTCTCCCCCGTACGGATGTTGTACGCCTGCTCGACGGGGCAGATGAAGACGCGGCCGTCGCCGATTTCTCCGGTGTGCGCGGCTTCCCGGATGGCCTGGAGCGCCGGCTCGACCAGCTCGTCGGGCACGACCGTTTCGATCTGCATTTTCGGCAGCAGCGTCACTTCGTATTCGCGGCCCCGATACACGGCGGTGTGCCCCTTCTGCCGGCCGTGGCCGCGGACCTCCGTCACCGTCATGCCCGCAATCTGGATCTTGGCGAACGCTTCCTTGAGATCGTCGACCTTGTTCGGGCGGATGATCGCTTTGATCAGTTTCATTTATGCGAGCTCCGATCTGAGCGCTGAAGCCGGTTTGGGGGTGGTGCCGTAGTGCTTCGGCGTAAGGCTGGGCTCGCCGTGCACGTAGGCTTCTTCTCCGTGGTTGCTCACGTCGAGTCCGACCGCCTCATCGTCAGGGCTGGCGCGCAACGGAATGATCAGCCCGACGACCTTCAGCAGTATGAAGCTGACGACGCCGCTGTAGATGATGGTCACGGCCACGGCCGTCGCCTGAATGCCGATTTGCGCCGGATTGCCGAATAGCGCGCCGTCGGCGATTCCGTTCAGCGCCTTCTGCGCGAACACGCCGGTCAGCAGCGCCCCCACCGTGCCGCCGACGCCGTGTGCGGCGACGACGTCGAGGGAATCGTCCAGCGAAGTCTTGGCGCGCCAGACGAGGCCGAGGTAGCTGGGCACGGCGGCAATGGCGCCGAGCGCGATCGCGCTCATCGGGCCCACGAAGCCCGCTGCCGGCGTAATCGCGACCAGGCCGACGACAATCGCGGTCGCGGCGCCGACCGCGGTCGGCTTGCCCGATCGCGCGTAATCGAGAAGCGTCCAGACAACCAGCGTTCCCATCGGCGCGAGGAACGTGGTGACGAAGGCCAGCCCGGCAATCGGACTCGCCGCCAGCGCGCTGCCCGCGTTGAACCCGAACCACCCGAACCACAACAAGCCGGCGCCCAGGAGCGTGAACGGCACGTTGTGCGGCAGCACCGACGAGCTTGGATAATCGCTGCGTTTGCCGACGACAATCGCGGCCACGAGCGCCGCGACCCCGGCGTTCACGTGCACGACCGTGCCTCCGGCGAAGTCGAGGGCACCCATGTCAGCGAGCCAGCCGCCGCCCCAGACCCAGTGCGCGACTGGCGCGTAGACCGCCAGCGACCACAACACGATGAAGGTGAGATAGGCCGAGAAGCGCATCCGCTCGACGATCGCGCCGGAAATAAGCGCGGCCGTAATGATGCAGAACGTGCCCTGGTAGGCCATGAACAGGTAGTGTGGAATCGACCCTTGGGCCTCGAGCCCGACGCCACGCAGGAACAGGCGCGACAGATCGCCGAGATAGTTGCCGCCCGTGGTAAAGGCCAGCGAATACCCGATCACGGCCCAGAGCACGCCGACGAAGCCGAGCGATATAAAGCTCATCATCATCGTGTTGAGGGCGTTTTTCGATCGGACGAGGCCGCCGTAGAAAAATGCCAGGGCCGGCGTCATCAGGAGGACGAGCGCTGTCGATACCAGCATCCACGCTGTGTCTGCTTGATTCATCTCACACCTTTGGGAAAGAGGTTACGGACAAGACCGTCGATTGTTCGGCGCTACCTAATCAAGATATGCGCCAGCGATGGCGGCGTGGCCAGGATGAGGCTGCATGGCTGTTTCACCAATAGATTCATCGAGTTATCCGAACCCTTGCGGTGTTTTGTTGGCTGACCTTAACCGACGGGACTGTTGGGTATTGGTGAATTCCAGACGAGATTGTCGCTTTTTGAGGATTCGCACTCGCGAACCCATGGATAACGATCGACACCCGGCGGCACAAAAAACTACATCGTTGTCCGTTTGCTGGAAACGTCGACAAACCTGTCGCCATGAAATTGGCCGGGCATCGGGTTGATAATGACTTTCATGCGGGGCGTCAACGGGCTTCACCATATCACCGCGATCGCCGGACCAGCGCAGGAAAACCTCGATTTTTACGCCGGTGTGCTCGGCATGCGGCTGGTGAAACGGAGCGTCAATCAGGACGATCCCGGCACCTATCACCTGTTTTACGCCGACGCGGACGGCAGCCCGGGAAGCGATCTGACGTTTTTTCCATGGTCTCATCCCGCCCCGCCGCGGGCGGGGCACGGAATGGCGATGGAAGTCGGACTCGAAGTGCCGGAAGGCGCCCTCGCGTTCTGGGCCGATCGGCTCGGCCGCTACGGCACTTCAGTCGGGCCGCCTGACACGCGGTTTGGACAAAAAGTCCTGACCCTCACCGACCCGCACGGATTGAACGTCGCGCTCGTCGAAACGCGACAGGGACGCCCTTTCGCGCCGTGGGAGCAAAGTCCCGTTCCGGTCGAACGGCAGATTCGCGGCCTGTTCGGCGCCCAGGTATGGGAGCGCGACGCCGCCGCGACCGCGCAGTTTCTGACATCGACGCTCGGCTTCCAGGAACTGGCGGCGGAGAACGGCTGGACGCGGTACGGGTTTCCTGACAGCGCGGGCGTCGTCGATGTGCGCGACGCGCCCGAGGCGCGGCGCGGGGCATGGGGTGTCGGCGCGGTGCATCATCTCGCCTGGCGGGTCGACGACGAGGAGCACCAGCGGGACGTGCGCGCACGCGTCGAGGGCGCCGGCGCGAATCCGACGACCGTGATCGATCGGTTCTGGTTCAAATCGGTGTATTTCAAGGAACCAGGCGGCGTGCTCTTCGAGCTGGCCACCGACGGTCCCGGCTTTGCGGTGGACGAGGAGGCGGCACACCTTGGCGAATCGCTGGTGCTGCCGCCATGGCTGGAAGCCCAGCGGGAAATCATCCAAGGCGCGCTGCCGCCGTTATCGGTGCCCACGTCCTGATGCTGTCATTCACCCATCATTACCAACACCCCGCGGCGCCGGGCTCGCCGACTCTGTTGATGCTGCACGGCACCGGCGGTACTGAACATGATCTCGTCCCGATGGCGGCGGAGTTGCTGCCCGGCGCTGGGGTGCTGAGTCCAAGAGGAAAGGTGCTCGAGCGCGGCATGCCGCGGTTCTTTCGCCGGCTCGCGGAAGGAGTGTTCGACCTGGACGATCTCCGGCAACGTACCGCGGAGCTTGCGGACTTCATCAGCGAAGCCGGCACGCATTACCGTTTCGATCCGCATCGCGTGACGGCGGTGGGATTTTCGAACGGTGCAAACATCGCGGCGTCGCTCCTCCTCCTGGCGCCCGGCGCCCTCGAGCGCGCGGTAATGTTTCGCGCGATGGTACCGATCGTTCCAGACCCGCTGCCGTCCCTTCCTGGCACGCCCGCGCTCATTTCCAACGGCCGCGTCGATCCACTCGTGCCCGTAGCCGAAACGGACCGGCTCGCTGCATTGCTGAGCTCAGCCGGCGCAAACGTCGCCGTACATTGGCATCAGGCAGGCCATCAGCTCGTGCACGACGACCTCACTCGAGCGAAGGCATGGTTGGAGCAAACTTGAGATCAAATCTCAGATCGAGTCTCACCTTTCTCGCTTCTGAGCATCGCGTGCTACGTTCGGCAGACGATGCGCGTCATTGCCGTGGCAGCCGCGCTGCTCACGCTGAGTGCACCGCTCGGCGCACAGAACCCTGATCGATCATCCCTGACGGGAGAGCAGCTGTATCTCGCCGCATGCGCCGCCTGTCACGGCGCCGACGGACGCGGGCAGCCGCGCGCCGTCCGCGGATTTGCGACTGAGCTGCCCGATTTCACCGACTGCAGTCTCACCACTCCGGAAGCCGATCTCGACTGGCAGGCGGTAATCCGCCACGGCGGCCCCGCGCGAGCGTTCGATCGCATGATGCCGGCCTTCGGTGACGAATTCTCAACGGACGAGGTTGGCAAGGTGATCGCTCACGTCCGAGGCTTCTGTTCCGAGCGCGGATGGCCGCACGGCGACCTCAACCTGCCCCGCGCCCTCGTCACCGAAAAGGCGTATCCCGAAAACGAAGCCGTGATGACGACGACAGTTTCACGGGGTGACGGCAGACGCGTCAGCAGCGAGTTCCTGTACGAGCGGCGTGTCGGCCGGCGCGGTCAATACGAAATATTTGCGCGAGATGTCGATGAGATCGGCGGCGCGTACAAACACGTGCTGTTCGACAGCCACCGGCACGGATCAATTCTGGCCGGCGGAGGAGAGGTCAAATTTTCAGAGCACGGCGCGGTGTTCGAGGCGTTCACCGCGTTCAGTCAGGTCGTGCCCCTGATTGCCGATGGGTTTCTCCATGCCCATGCAGGTGTGGAGGCGCCGACCGAAAAAACGGCTGCGAACGAGTTCTTCTGGCGCGCCGCGGTCGGAAAGACGTTCACGACCGCCGGTTGGGGGCGCGCCTGGTCGCCGATGGTCGAACTGCTCGCCGCGCGCGAGTTCGGATCGGCGGCGAGCGTCGAGTGGGACGCACTCCCGCAAATCCAAATCAGTCTGAGCACGCGGCAGCATGTGCTGTTCAACGCCGGCGTGCAAATCCCATTGACCGATCGGCAAACGCGCCGCGCGAGCGGGCTCGTCTACGTGTTGTGGGACTGGTTCGACGGCGGATTCCTCTCGGGATGGTGATGCGGACATATCTTGTTCTCGGCGTGTGCGCTCTTGCGGCCGTTGCGATTGCCGCCCAGCCCGAGCCGCATGCCGCGGAGGTGTTCGAACGCTCCGACCAGTGCATGGCATGCCACAACGGTCTGCGAACGCCCTCGGGCGAAGACGTGTCGATCGGCGTGGCGTGGCGCGCGTCGATGATGGCCAACTCCGCGCGCGATCCGTACTGGCAGGCGGCCGTCAGACGGGAAGTGATCGACCACCCGAAGGCGGCGGGCGCAATCGAAGATGAATGCGCGACGTGTCACATGCCGATGGCGCGCACCGAGGCGAAGCTGGCGGGCGGCGAGGGGCGGGTGTTCGCGCACTTGCCGATAAACGGCGAATCGGGACGGGTGGATCGTCTGGCGCATGACGGCGTCGCCTGTTCGTTGTGTCACCAGATTACCGATCGAAATTTCGGTCGTCGCGAGAGCTTCACCGGCGGATATGCCGTCTCACCGGTGGGCGTATCGGCACCGCGCCCGATGTTCGGCCCGTTCCAGGTGGAACGCGGCATCTCGACGATCATGCGATCCGCGACTGGCTTTCAGCCGACCGAGGCCGCGCACGTGCGCCAGTCCGAATTGTGCGCGACGTGCCACACGCTCGTCACCAAGGCGCTCGGGCCGAACGGTGAGGTCATCGGCGAATTGCCGGAGCAGATGCCGTTCCTCGAGTGGCAACACAGCGCCTACGCCGGCGAGCGGCGCAGCTGCCAGTCGTGCCACATGCCAACCGTCGAGGAAGACACCGCGATCGCATCGGTGCTCGGCGCGCCGCGCAAGGGTTTTGCGCGCCACACATTCGTCGGAGGCAACTTCTTCATGCAGCGGATGCTGAACCGCTATCGCGACGAGCTCGGCGTGACGGTGCCCTCACCGGAGCTCGACGCGGCCGCCGAAGCAACGGCCGTGAATCTCGCCACCGCGACGGCAACGCTGACCGTCGATGCGAGGATGGTGCAGGACCGGCTGATTGCGGATGTCACAGTGGAAAATCTCACCGGGCATAAGCTGCCGACCGGCTACCCGTCTCGCCGGGCGTGGCTGCATGTGGTTGTCCGCGACCACTCAGGCCGCATCGTGTTCGAATCAGGCGCCATGAATCAGCGCGGCGTGATCGAGGGAAATGACAACGATGCAGATCCCTCCGCGGTCGAGCCACATCACGTCGAGATCCGCGATCGTGATCAGGTGCAAATCTTCGAGTCGGTGATGCGGGATCGGGCCGGACGTCCGACGACGGGACTGCTGACCGCGACGGGTTACGCCAAGGACAACCGACTGCTGCCGCGGGGGTTCGAGAAAGGAACGGCCGATCCATGGATCGCCGTGACCGGCGAGGCGGCAAGCGATGCCGATTTTTCCGGGGGCGGCGACCGCGTTCGATATTCGATTGATAGCGCTGGCTGGCAGCGTCCGATCCGGATCGAAGCAGCGCTGCAATTTCAGGTTATCGGATTCCGATGGGCCGATAACCTGCGTTCGTACACAAGTGTGGAGACCAGTCGATTCGTCCGTTATTACGAATCGATGGCCTCCGGGTCCTCGCAGGTGCTCGCTCGCGCGTCCACCGCGGTGCCCTGACAGCGGTCAAGGGTTGGCCGGTTTTGCCGTCGGCGCGGCCGGAGCGGCTGGTGTTGCTGGTTTGGTCGTTGCTGGTGCTGCCGGTTTCGCTGTCGACGTGGACGGCTTGTCCTGCGGCGGAACGGGCTTGGTCGACGGCGCGGCCGGCTGCGACGGCGCGGCCTTGTTGTCGACCGTTCGGCGCGTGATGATGCCCGAGTCCACCGTCTTGTTCTGATCGCTGATCACCTGAAAGTGCAAGCGATCGCCTTCGATCTCGAAAATCATGAAGTGGAAGCCGTCATCGAAAGCCTTCTCCGTGTACTGCCCACGCACATCGCCGCGGCGCAGCTTACCCGCGCCGCCCGAGATGAAGTAGTGGATGCCTTTCTGCGGCTTCAGGCGTTCATAAAAGTGTTCGTGACCGGCGATCACCAAATCGACGCCGTACTTGAGAAACAGCGGTTCGAGCTGATCGCGCAGTGCCGTGTCGGACCCATGGCGGCCGCCCGACGAATAAATGGGATGGTGGAAGTACATGATCTTCCAGTCCGATCCGCTGGCGGCAAGCTCTTTCTCCATCCACTGAAGCTGCGGCCGATCCATGTAGTTGCTGTCGAGCGCGAATAAACGGACGCCGTCTTTCGGCTTGAAGGTGTAAAAACGCTCGCCGTTCATGTTGAACAGCTTGTACATCCGCTGATTCGTGCTGTCGTGGTTGCCGAGCGACGCGTAGAACTTGACGCCCTTGTCGAGTACTGGCTTGTAGGGAATCTCGAACTTGCGCTGGAAGTCGCGCGCGCTTTCGGTGCCGTACATGTTGTCGCCCATCATCAGCACGAACTCGTAGGGGAAGCGCTGATACAAGTCCGTGAAGACCTTTGCCAGGCGGTACTGATTCGAATCGCCGGTGCCGCTATCTCCGATCGCGGCGAATCTCAGCGTGCCCGTCGGTTTGTTCGGAACGGTCAGCTCTTGTGCTGCGATGCCTGCGCCGAGCACCGCCGTGACAACGAGAGAGACGATGAAAGATTTATGTGTCCGCATAACGTTCCTCGAGCTTACGGCATCGCGTTGAGCATGTAGTCGATAATCAGATTCGCCTTGGCATCGTAAAGAATCAGATGCCTGCCGACGAACCGGTACTGTATATCCTCGGGCAGCGGCGGCAGGGACGCCAATACGTCCGGGGGTACCGTGCTGAGCGGGGCGTCTTTGGGGTAGTCGCCGTTCACCTTGAACGGCACTTCACCCGCCTGCGGCGCGTCATCCTTGATGATCGCCTTGTTGTCGGCCGCGTCAGTGCCCTTGGCGAGCGGCGGCCTCAACATGCGTTTGAACATGGCATGAGTGGCGGGCGTGAAGATGTCGCCCTGTTTGGCCGAGACCCGGGCCTCACGAATGCGCTGGCCGATTGACTTCTCGGCAGTGACAATTTCCTGGGGTTTGTTGGTTTGATTCAGGTCAGGCGATGCGGTTTCAGCCTTGGCACGCACTTTCACGTAGGCATCAACACGTTGCTTGAAATCGGCAACGAGACCTGCGTCGGGGTTTACGTTGCTCCCCTTCGGCATCTGTTCTTTCTGCTGGAGCTGTTCTTGATGCTGCGCTCCGGCCGTGCACGCCGCTATCCCGATCGCGACAACGACGGAGCAACACAATCTCGTCATAATGCCGTTACAACTGCAGGACTCGTACCGTGCTTCGGCGTGCTTTCAGGAGGCTTGTTGTAGCGAATCGTTACAGATGACCGAATGATCGCGAGAACAAGTCCTCGATGGCCTGTTTCGCTGACTCACGCAGGTCGCGTGTTCCAGTGCCTGTAAAGTGCGGGTGCATGATTCTCGGTCCCTCTTTGTGGTCGGGCGCCTGCCAGTCGTCGCCGTTCCACCAGAACCACCGCTCCTTCTCCTGATCGAAGACATGTAGCTTCTTGTTGCAGAGTTTGGCGAACTCCGCTCCCCACCCGGTGCCCCCGCGTACCGTCTTGTCTTCGAGAACGGTTCCGACTACCCAGATTTCCTGGCCGCTGTTCACCTGGTACCACATCGTCTGGAGCACTTTTCGAATCGTCGGCGCATCGGTGTAACGGCGATGCATGAGACGGCTGACGTATTCGAGACTGACGTCGCCGTTCTGCAGCTCCTCATGATTGAGGACGCGCACGCCCCGATGGCGGACGATCTTGTGCCCCTCGAACGTGAAGTTCACTTCCTCGACGCCATGCCGTTCGGCGCACGCGCCGAATTCGGCTTCGGCTCCCGGGGCCCCGCCGCTGAAGAGGATGCAATCGGATGCCTTCATGGCTGGATCATAGCAGCCTCACCAATTGTCCCTGTTCAGCTGACCATTCAGGGGCACAACCGCGTAGAATCATGGGCATGTTGAAGGGCAGTCGCCAGGCCATCCTCAAACGCCTCCAGCCGATCAGCATCCACGGCCAGGCGTCGTGGGAGATCGTGTTCACGCACATCGACGACCCGACCGAGCAGCTGAATGCAGCGCGCGTCGGCCCGGAGGCCATTTCGGCCGAATCGCTCGAGGACGGGGACCGCATCGAGGTCGAATATTTGTTCAATCAGGTGATCAAAGTGACGCGATTGCCGCCGTATCCCGCCTAAGTTATATTCATTCATACGATTTCCAATGATTTTGGCCCGCGTCCGCAGGCGGGGAGAGGTCTCATGACCGTGTCTCGGCACGTCCTTGCAGGCGCGCTGCTGTTTGGCCTTTCCGGCAGCCCGGCCGCCGCGCAGCAGAGCGTTTCCAACGACTTCTTCGAAGCGAAGATCCGGCCGGTTCTGGCCGCCAAGTGTTACGCCTGCCACAACAGCAAGATGAAAGAGCCGAAGGGCTACCTGTCGCTCGACAGCAGAGAAGGAGTGATGAAAGGCGGCACCCTCGGTCCCGCCATCGTCCCCGGCAAGCCTGGCGACAGCAAAATCATTCATGCGCTGAAATACGCCGACCCGCACCTGCAGATGCCGCCGAGCGGCAAGCTTGCCGATGATGTGATCGCCGACTTCGAAACATGGATTGCGGGCGGCGCACCCGATCCGCGGGTGGACGCCGGCGGAACGGCAGTCGTGAAGCGCCGCGTCGTCGACGAAGGGGAACTGGCAAAGGGTCGGCAGTGGTGGGCGTTCCAGGCGGTGAAGGCCCTCCCGCAACCTGTCTCCGCGCACGCATCTGTTGCGCGTACCAAGCTCGATCATTTCGTCTACGCAAAGCTGGCCGAAAAGGGACTCACACCTTCGACCGAGGCCGACGATCGCACGCTGATCCGGCGCGCCTATATCGACCTCATCGGCTTGAAGCCGACCTACGAAGAAGTCGAGGCTTATGCGGCGGACGCCTCGCCGAACAAATACGAGAAGCTGATTGACTCGCTGCTGGCGCGTCCGCAATACGGCGAGCGCTGGGGCCGCCACTGGCTCGACGTGGTCCGCTATGGCGAGGACAATCCCGGCAACATTACCAACCCGCCATACCCGCACGCGTGGCGCTACCGCGACTGGGTGATCGACGCGCTCAACAAAGACGTGCCGTACGACAGCTTCGTGAAGATGCAGCTGGCAGCCGATCTCATGCCCGGCACGTCACGTCCCGACCTGCGGGCGCTGGGACCGATTGCGCTCGGGCCGCAGGATCACAAAGACGTGCGGCTGTCGATCGACGTGATCGGCACGCTGCAGTTGAACGACTGGGACGAGCGCCTCGACACCGTCACGCGCGGCCTGCTCGGGTTGTCGGTGTCATGCGCGCGCTGCCACGATCATAAGTTCGACCCGATCCGGCAGCTGGACTACGCACGGCTCACCAGCGTGTTCGCGTCTACGTCGCGCTCGCTGCGCCCGTTCTTCGAGATCGATCCGAAGACCGAAACGCGCTTCATGTGGGTGTATCAGCGGATGTTCGACCTCCACTACACGGCGAACCTGCTCGAAGGTGATCCGGGTTCGAAGCCGGAGCAGGCGGAGCGGCAGGTCGGGAAGTTCCGCGAAGAGCTGAGGCAGCTGCAGGCAGAGATAGACGCAATGGCGAAGGATACCCGCAAATCGCGGAGTACATCAAGACCGTCCCGTATCCTGGCGAGAAGCCGCCAGAACAGCGCAACCCCGACGGCACGTTGAAAAAGAGGGAGCCGACGCCCGACGACACGCGCGCGCGTCCGGCCGATCAGATTCCAAATCCGGAGCGTGTGCAGGACGCAGGCGGTGGCGGCGGGCCGCGCAAGCGGATCGATCCCCAGGCGCCGTTCCTCAATTCGATCTACGACGCGGGCGTGTGGTGGAACACGTCTGAGCCCGACCTGACCTTCTTCGATGTCACGCCGGGAAAGCCGCGCGATCTGCCGCTGTATCGCGGCGGCAATCTCGGCACGCCGACCGATCCGGCGCCGCGCGGCTTCCCGATGGTGCTTACCAAAACGGGCGGCGACTTCATGAACGGCTCGGGACGCCTCGAGCTCGGCGAAAAGATCTTCACCGACGCCGCGCCTCTGAGCGCCCGCGTGATTGTCAACCGCGTGTGGGGCTGGCATTTCGACAGGCACCTCGTGGGCACGCCGAGCGACTTCGGCATCCAGGGCCTGCCGCCGACACATCCCGAGCTCCTGGAAGATCTGTCGGCGCGTTTCATCGCGAGCGGCTGGTCGCTCAAATGGCTGCACCGCGAGATCATGTTGTCGGCGACCTATCGCCAATCGAGCAAGCCTCGCGCGCAGGAAATGGAAACCGATCCGACGAATCAGCTGCTGTGGCGCATGAACCCCCGCCGCATGGACATCGAGGCCTACCGCGACTCGCTGCTGCAGGCGTCGGGCCAGCTCGACCTCACGATGTTCGGACCCTCTGAGCTCGACGTCGACGCCGGCGTCCGGCGCACCGTGTATTCGTTCATCAGCCGCGGCCGCAGCAACGACGTGATGAAACTGTATGACGTGCCGGCGCCGCTCGCGCACGTCCCGATGCGGCAGCCGACGCTCAATCCGCTGCAGGCGCTGTTCGTGATGAACAGCGCGTTCGTGCAGGAGCAGGCGAAGACGCTGGCCGAACAGGTTGCGGGCGAAGCGACCCCTGAAGCGAAAGTTCAGACGCTGTATCGCAAGATCCTGTCGCGGAATGCCACGGCCGATGAAGTGGCGCTCGGCGTCGCGTACTTGCGATCGGCCGATACCGAGCGCTATGCGCAGGCGCTGCTCTCCACCAACGAGGTAATCTTTTGGCCATAGAAAAATTCACGCGGCGCGAAGCGCTGAAATGCCTCTGTGGCGGCGTCGGCATGATCGGACTTGCCGATTTGCTTGCCGGAGACGCCTTCGCGGCCGGCACGCATACGGTGGGCCCTCACTTCGCCCAGAAGGCCAAACACGTCATCCTGCTGTTCATGACCGGCGGCCCCTCGCAGGTCGACCTTTGGGATCCGAAGCCGGCGCTGATGAAATACGCGGGACAACGCCCTGCGACGGCGGACCTGCGCACGGAGCGGACGACCGCCGGACTCATGCCGACGAAGTTCGCGTTCGCCAAACACGGGAAGGCCGGCATCGAGATGAGCGAGCTGTTGCCGAACCTGGCAACGGTGGCCGACGAACTGTGTGTCATCCGCTCGATGTTCACGACGAACCCGAACCATGAGCAGGCGCGCAGCATGTTCCATCAGGGCAGCATGATCCTGTCGCGCCCGTCGATGGGCTCGTGGATCTCATACGGACTCGGCACGGAAAACAAGAACCTGCCGGCATTCATGGTGCTGGCGCCCGACGGCGGCGGATTCACCACCTCCGGATTCCTGCCCGCCGAGTTCCAGGGCACGTCGTTCAACACGTTCGAAACGGCGCCCGACAAGATGATCCGCTTCCTGCGCAACTCCGAGCTCACCACCGACGCGCAGCGCGCGCAGCTCGATTTGGCGCAGGCGCTCAATCAAAAGCACCAGGAGAGCTTCGGCCAGGACGCGTTCCTCGAAGGCCGCATCGCGTCGATGGAGTCGGCGTTCAAGATGCAGTTCGCGGCCATGGATACGCTCGACGTGATGAAAGAGCCCGAAACGATACGCGACGAATACGGCTCGACGCCGTTTGCCCAGGGCTGCCTCATGGCGCGCCGCCTCGTGGAAAGCGGCGTCCGCTTCGTCGTCGTGCACTACGGGCCGGGGCAGCCGTGGGACGACCACAAGGAGATCGACAAGAACCTGCGCGAGCGCTGCCCGAACATGGACAAGGCGTCCGCGGCGCTGATCCGAGACCTCAAGCGGCGCGGGCTGCTCGACGAAACGCTCGTCGTGTGGGGCGGCGAGTTCGGCCGCACGCCGGTATCGGAGAGCGGCGACGGCCGCGATCACAATCCGTATGGGTTCTCGATGTTCATGGCCGGCGGCGGGGTGAAGCCGGGAATGACCTACGGGGCATCAGATGAATTCGGGTTCCGCGCTGTCGAGAACCGCGTCTCGATCCACGATCTCCACGCGACAATCCTCCATCAGCTCGGCATCGACCACGAGAAGCTCACCTACCGATACGCGGGAAGAGACTTCAGGCTGACCGACGTGTTCGGGAATGTCGTGAAAGATATCCTGCTGTAGATTCAACAGGAGTTCAGGAGAATCAAGAGAAATTCTTCGAAACGAATTTCTCCTGATCTCCCGTAATCTCCTGTTTTGTCTTACTTCGGCGGCGGTGACGCCGCGTAGCCGGCGCCCTCACCCCCCTTGGTCATGGGGTTGCCCTTTTCATCCTCTTCGACCTGAACCGTCGACACGGGACCATATCCCATGATCTGGACGATGGTCTCCCCGCCGTCCTGGTTGCCGTCGTAGTGAATGAAGTACGCCGGGTGGAACATCACGCTGCCGGCCGGCATCGCTTTCATTTCTTTTGGCTTGAACACTTTTCCTGTTCCGCCCCACCACGTGCCTTTGATGACGGTGACCCAACGGTCCATCGTGTGATAGTGCGGGCGGCTCGTGTTGTTGTTCCGGAAGACGTTGCGCGTGATGTAGAAGCCGGTCTGGTTTGCCATTCCGAACACGGGGCCGCCGTTGGCTGCGATCGCGTCGTCCGGCGGCATGATGAGATTTCCTCCGTGCAACAGCGGCGGTCGCGGCGGCTGCGCCGGCTTCTGAGTTTGAGGGGCGGGTGCCTGTCCGTTGCCGACTGTGAGACCAGCAAGCACGAACGCGGCAAGCGCGCATGCGGACACCGAAAGACGGGAAAGCCTCATAGATCTCCTCCTGTTGGAAGGAGAGAGTAGCGCCGCTAGAGCATCGGGCGCAAGTGGGGCCAGATCGCCTCGGCGATCACGCGATGCCCGGCGGCGTTCGGATGGAGGCTGTCGTCGAGATTCCACTCGTCGTTACCGATGATGGCGGTCAGAAAGAAGGGCACGAGAGGCACGCGGTATCGGTCGGCGAGACGCGTGTACATCCGGTGAAAGTCGAGCGTGTAGCTGAGGCCGCCCGGCCCGACGGGCGGGGCCTCCATGCCGCACAACAATACCTGGATGCCGCGGGCCTGGGCGCGCTCGATCATCGCCGCGATATTGCGCTCGACGGTGCTCACGGGTACACCCCTGAGCCCGTCGTTGATGCCGATGGCCAGAATGATGACCTTCGTGCCGGGCACCATCGTCCCGTCGAAGCGACGCACCGCCTCGCTGGTCGTCTCGCCAGTGACCCCGGCATTGACGACACGGTAATCCCGCTGCTCTTGCGTTATCTGCCGTTGTAGGAGCGCGGGGTAGGCTTCATCCCGCCCAAGGCCGGGACCGGACGTGAGACTGTCTCCGAATGCCACGATGACTGGGGAACTGGCCCCCGGAGCGGTCGGCCCATCGTCGCCATTGCATCTTGACGCGCCAGTGGCGATGATCAGAAGGAGGAGAAACGCCCGCATATCGAAGACGCTCGCAAAGAGGATGCCGACCATGATTGCCGAACGAATTGCCCTGATCGCCCTGGTATTGTTCCCTGCACTCGCGGGGGCGCAGGTAGCTGCCAATCCCGCTCCCGCGAGAGCCGGATTTCAGCATCGTCGTCGAGGGGACGTTCGACCCCGAAACCCTGGCCGAGTTCTCAAAGCGCACCCAGGACTATGTGGCGCTGCGCGCTCGGCTGGAAAAGGGTCTTCCGCCCCTGAGAGTCACCGACAACGCCGACGAAATCGAAGACTTCGAACATCGCCTCGCGAGGCGCATCGACGATGCGCGCGGATCTCGCCGGGGGCAGATTTTCATCCCGACGATGGAGGGGCAGGTGAAACGAATGCTGCTGCTCCGCGCCGACACCGCGACGACCGCCGCCATCATGGACGACGGCCCTATGGAGTTCGACATCGACATCAACGAGACGTATTCGAAGAAGCGCGCGCTCGCGACGATGCCGCCCAACCTTCTCCTGCGGCTCCCCGACTTGCCGCCCGACCTGGAATATCGCTTCGTCGGGCGTCACCTGATTCTTCGCGACGCGAGGGCCAACATCATCGTTGACGAGATTCGATACGCGCTCAAATGCGAAGACTACTGCGTCCTCAAGGACAGTGACGATGACGTCGGCGTTCTCGAGGTGAATGAGACGGCAAAATAGCCGGCGTGGTATGCTCGGCGCCCAACCCCCGTCGTGTGTTCGTAGTGTCCGGCTTTAGCCGGACCTCAAGGAGCATCACCATGGAACGAATGAAGGCGTCTGACTTTCCGCAGGAGCTGCTCGATCTCTTCCATCTCTACGTGCACGGCGACATCGATCGCCGCGCGTTCTTCGAACGGGCGGGAAAATTCGCCGTCGGCGGAGTCACGGTGGCCGGCCTTTTCGAAGCCCTGCGGCCGAACTACGCCTGGGCGCAGCAGGTTCCCAAGGACGACGCGCGCATTCGGTACCGAATACGCAACCGTGCAGTCGCCGCAGGGGAACGGGTCGATCAAGGGATACCTCGCGCGCCCCGCTGCGGCAGGCAAATACCCCGCTGTGCTGGTCGTGCATGAAAACCGCGGGCTCAACCCGTACGTTGAAGATGTCGCGCGGCGCCTGGCCACCGTGAACTTCCTCGCGTTTGCTCCAGACGGGCTGACGTCCGTGGGTGGGTATCCTGGCGACGATGAGCGCGGAGGGCAGCTGTTTCAGAAAGTCGATCGGCCGAAGATGACCGAAGACTTCATCGCGGCGATCAACTGGCTGAAAGCGCGGCCGGAAAGCACCGGACGATTTGGTGTCGTCGGGTTCTGCTTCGGAGGTGCCATTTCGAACACCCTTGCCGTGAGGATGCCCGACCTCGGCGCCGCGGTGCCGTTTTACGGTGGGGCGCCGGCGGCCGAAGACGTGCCGAAGATCAAGGCTGCGGTGCTCGTCCACCATGGCGAGCTCGATACGCGGCTTGTTCAGGCCTGGCCGGCCTACGAGGAAGCTCTCAAGGCCAACAAGATTCGGCACGAAGGGTACGTGTATCCCAAGGCCAATCACGGTTTTCACAACGACACCACGCCGCGTTATGACGAGGCTGCAGCGAAGCTTGCGTGGCAGAGGACGGTGGATTGGTTTAATAAGTACTTACGCACTTAGAGCTGAGAGCTGAGGGCTGAGAGCGGGAAGCGGAGAGGCCCTTAGAGATATGCGCGAGTGGAGGGGGTCGGGCGGCGGTGATGCCGCCGCTCTGGCCTCGGCCCGTCGATGACGGTGCAATACGCGGTAGCGGCGGTCAATACTTGACATTCGAGGATGCGGCCGTCCTCGAGCGTGAGATGAAAAACGTCGCCGTGCGTTGCTTCGGGCATCGGGTCGAGGCGGACAACCGGGCTCGCGCCTTCGAAGCTTTGCAGCACATACCCCACACAACCGAGACTGCGCCGCCCTAGATGCAGCCGGCCGACACCGCGCAGGGTCTGGTCCTGAGACATTTGCGCCTGCCCGAAACGGTTGAATGCAAAGAATGCACCTTGGTCGAAACGGTGTAGACGTGCGAAATCGCGCCATTATCTGGAGCGGAGCCCTTTGCGTCGTACTCGCCAGCCCTGTTTTTGGTCAGACGCCTCACGAAGTACAGTCACAAACGCCCGACCGCAGTGCGTTCATTGAGCTGCTCGAAAGGGCGGTCGCCGCGAATGACCGCGCTTATGTTGCCGCGCAGCTGCAGTTTGCCGGCTCGCTCGTGGCCGGCGGTAGGACGCGTACGTATTGTTGTACCGAAGGACAACTCGTTCAAGTCAGAGTCGACCGCGGGGGTGGGGAAGCCGTTCTCGATATGGTGCACGCCACGTTGGGCACTCGAATCTCGCCGAATGCCCCGAAGACCGCGATTGCCATTGCGGGTAGAGCACCGGAGAGTGGCGACTACCGGATCTCCGTGCGTCACGTGGGCCAACCTGATGCGCCGCCCTTGCCTTACATGCTGTCCGGTGACAGCGCGGTAGCCAGTAGCCTTCTGGCTACTGGCTATTGGCTACCGGCTACTGACTAGCGATTAGTAGACGAATTCCCTGCCCAGTGCTTTCCCCGTCCGGATACCAGACTCGGATTGGGGGCGCGCTGCCTTTGACCGCCTCGCCGAAGACGATCTCCGGCTTGAGATCGCCGTTGCTGCTCCGCTCCACGAGGCGCGTGAACGCGGTGAGATACACCTTCGTCCGATTACGATCGCGTACCCGGACCAGGTTTCTCGCCGAGTCCGGCGCTGCCAGTTCGAACAAATACGTGCCGGCAGGCAGTATCTGGTTTGGCAGCCGAACGGGTGCACTGAATGTGAAATACGTTGTTTTATTCATCGTGGTGGCTCCCATCGACGCCACGGCCAGTGTCGCGATGATGAGGCCGACACACGCTACGAGTTTGCGCGAATACATCTGACTACCCTCCTTGACGAATTACCGACCGCCGATCACGTTCTGCTGTAGTTAACGTGCGACGAGCCCAAACCGGACACGGCTACTGGCTATAGGCCAGTGGCCAGGTGGCTAGTGCTGGGGCGTCCGCGTGTGGGAGCACGGATCCCATCACCGAGCAGTCCGGGCAGCCCGGCAGCCGTTTCCCCCTGTAATTTGCTTCACTGTGTCGGCATGTGGGTTGATACTCCGGTTCTCATGACCGGCATCCTGCAGGACATTCGGTACGCGCTCCGGGGGCTGAGGAAACATCCCGGCTACGCCCTGATCGCCATCCTCACTTTGTCTATCGGCATCGGTGCGAACACGGCGATGTTCAGCGTGTTGAATGCCCTCGTGTTGCGCCCGCTTCCGTATCCCTCTCCAGCACAGCTCGCGATGTTGTGGACCGAAATGCCGAATCAGCAGTTGCGCGAGGGTCGTTCGGCGTTCCGCGATGTCGAACAATGGCAGCGGCAAAGCAAGACCTTCGAGGACATGTCCGTCTCCGATGGCGTGTCGGTGTGGCTGACGGCGCCCGGCGAGCTCGAACGAATCTCAGTCGTGCGCGCGTCTCCGAATTTCTTCTCGCTGCTTGGCGTCCAACCCGTTCGGGGGCGCGTCTATTCGAACGAGGAGGCAGACGAGCGCCGGCGCGTTGCAGTCGTCAGTTATCAGTTCTGGCAGACACGCCTGGGAGGATCGGATGCCGCCATCGGGAAAACGATCGAGATTGACGATCTTCCGTCCGAGGTCATCGGTATTCTGCCCGCCAGTTTCAAATTTCCGGGTGGGGCTGCAGAGGTGTGGGAGCCGCACACGATGTTTTCCGACTGGGAGAGCCGGCGCACCGAAACGTCGGGTTCCTGGATGGTCCTCGGCCGCATGCGGCCCGGCATCACGGTTGAGCAGGGTCAAGACGAGTTGAGCGCGATCGCACGCCGGCTCGATGAAGGACGAGGCGCGTCGGAACAAAAGCGCGGCGTCAGCGTGGTCCCCTTGAGCGTGCATGCGGTGGGGTCGAGAACGCGGCTGGCGTTGTGGATGCTGACGGGCGCCGTCTTCTGTGTGTTGCTGATCGGCATGACGAACATCGCAAGTCTGTCCCTGGCGCGTAACGCAGGCCGTGAGCGGGAGATGGCGCTGCGCGCCGCGCTCGGGGCGAACCGGGGCCGCGTGTTGCGTCAATTGTTCGTCGAGAGTCTGACGTTGGCGGTGTTGGCGGGTATTGCCGGCGTGTTGGTTGCCCTCGGCGCGATTCGTGTCATCGTTGCGCTCAAACCCGGCAATCTCGCGCTCGATGGCATCGGCCTCGACGGCACGATGTTGGTCAGTACTCTGGGCTTGTCGATTCTGACCGGAGTGCTCGTTGCCCTGGCGCCGGCAATCACCACCGGGCGCCTGAATTTGCGGCCCGCGCTGCACGACGGGGGCAGGGCTGCATCGGCTGGATCGTCCGCGCGTCTCGTCCGGCGCGCGCTGGTCGTCGCCGAGTTCGCGCTGGCGATCGTCCTCCTCGCGGGTGCCGGGTTGTTGATGCGCAGCCTGCTGCACGTTCAGAACGTCGACCTCGGATTCAATCCCGAGAGAGTTCTTTCGTTGCAGCTGTCGCTCCCTCCCGCGCAAACCTCAGTTCAGCGCGCGGAGCACTACCGGCAGGTACTCGAGCAGCTCGATGCCCTGGGACAGGTCGAAGACGCCGGCATCGTCGGGGATCTGTTCGTGAGTGGAAACGCGGAGCAGGTCATCAGCATCGAAGGATCACCGGATCCGCTCCGGCGGCTGCGACTGCGGAGAGATGAAGCCAGCAGCGGATTTTTCACCACGCTTCGCGTCCGTCTGCTCAGGGGCCGGCTGTTTTCCTCGGGCGACGGGCCCGATGCGCCGCGGGTGGCGATCGTCAACGATGCGATGGCGACGCGGCTGTGGCCAGGGGAGGAGCCGATCGGCCGGCGCTTCAAGTTTGGCGCGCCAGCATCGAACAGCCCGTGGTTTACGGTCGTCGGTCTTGTGGCGGACATGCGACGTCAGGGGATTGAGATCGATCCTGTCCCGCAGATGTTCGAACCTCTCGCTCAAAATCCGTCGCGCCTCGCGACCCTGCTCGTCCGAACGTCGACGGATCCGCTGAGTGCGGTGGGCACGTTGCGCGCCGCGATCAGCCGCGTCGACGGTAAGGCTCCGGTTTACGGCATTGCGACGTTGGCGAGCCGGCTGACCGACTTTCAGGCGGAGCGGCGCTTTCAAACGTCCCTGCTCGCCGCGTTTTCGCTCGCGGCGCTATTCCTGGCCGCCATCGGCATCTACGGAGTGATTCAGCATTCGATTGCGACGCGCACGCGTGAAATCGGGGTGCGCATGGCCATCGGCGCGGACCGCCGCGACATTTTCAGACTGATGGTCGCGGAGGGCATGACGCTCAGCCTCACCGGTGTCGTGCTGGGACTCATTGGCGCGTTGTGGCTGGGCAACCTCGGCTCGAGCCTGCTGTTCGGAGTCGCCGCGACCGACGTGCCCACTTATGCCGGTGTATCGCTTCTGTTGACGGCTGTCGCTGCGGTGGGTTGCGCGGTCCCCGCGCTGCGGGCGGCGAGAGTGGATCCGGTGATCGCGCTGAGAGCGGAATAAACCACGAAGATTGTGGTACGTAGTGTCCGGCTTGAGCCGGGCGCGCCTTCCGAAAACCAACCACGAAGACACGAAGACACGAAACACGATGGCGCGATGAGCACGATGAAATA
>CAVXJF010000001.1:0-220127 GCA_963762055.1 Vicinamibacterales bacterium | reverse complement strand
GGCGGGGAGCACTTTCTACACAAATGTCTGCGTTCATCCCATGGTCCGACACTAGTGGCATTTTTCTTAAACTGTCCGTGCCTTTGCGATCGTTGGAATTCCTTCTGCTTAAATGACTTAAACTGCTACACTCGTCATCGACGCATTCGGCGCGACTCTTGCTGACACAGTGTTCACCCAATGTACACACACGAACTCCAGACCCTCGTTGAAGGTCTGCACGCGAAGTACTGCGGATTGAACGAAGGCGAAGTTGCCACCTATATCCCTGAGTTGAGCAGGGCCGATCCTAATCACTTCGGTATCTGCCTCAGCACGGCCGACGGTCGAGTCTTCGCGGCCGGCGACTGCGATTGCCCTTTCACCATTCAGTCGGTCTCCAAGCCGTTCACCTACGGGATGGCGATCGAAGAGTTGGGCCACGAAAAGGTATTCCAGCACGTCGGCATCGAGCCAAGCGGCGATGCGTTCAACGCCATCGAGCTCCAGAGCGGTACCAATCGGCCCTTCAATCCGATGATCAACGCTGGCGCGATCACGGTGACAGCGCTGCTGCACTCTCTTTACGGTGACGCCGCTCTCGACCGCCTGCTCGAGCGCTTCAGTGCGGCCGCCGGGCGGGAGCTGACCGTCGACCAGGCCGTCTACGAATCGGAGCGCCGCACAGGCCACCGCAATCGGGCCATCGCTCACTTGCTGCTGAATTTCGGATTGGTCAACGACCAGGCCGAGGCGGCCCTCGACATATACTTCCGTCAGTGCGCCATCCTCGTGACCTGCCGCGACCTGGCGATGATGGCGGCCACCCTGGGCAATCTGGGCACAAATCCTCTGACGGGTCGTTCCGTATTCGACGTTCCGACCATCAAAGACATTCTGGCGATCATGTTCACCTGCGGGATGTACGACTACTCCGGGCAGTGGGCGTACCGCGTTGGCGTCCCGGCAAAGAGCGGGGTATCTGGAGGGGTGATGGTCGTCGTCAATCGTCAAATGGGCATCGCGACATATTCACCGCGCCTCGACCGGCACGGCAACAGCAGGCGAGGCATCGAGACCTGTGTTGAGCTGGCCTCAGAGTTGGGACTGCATGCGTTCGACTGTCTGAACGTCGGGTCCAGCTTCCTCAACGCGGTTCTGTGAGCCGTGCGCATCCTCCGACAAGATCTGAAACCATCATTTAAGGAAATCATGACAAAAAGCGGCAGGGGTGTGTTGTGTCTTGCGTTGATGTTGCTGGTGTCCCGGGCCGCCCACGCCCAGGGAGCCTTGCCTTTCTCTGGAAGCTACTCGATTACCGGCAATTACGTGGTGGGAAGCGTCGATCTTGCACCGCAGCATGCATCGAATGGCCTCGTAACCGGCACGGTTTCCATGAGCGGCGTGCCCGCCAACGCCGACATCCTCGCCGCGTTCCTCTACTGGGAAACGATCTGGACCGATGAGGCGCAACTGAGCGGCGCAAAGTTCCGCGGTCAGGAGATCACGCTGGTGAGGGCATCCGGGCTGGCGCTGGCTCCGAACTACGCAGCCTGTCACAGCTCGGGCGGCGGATCAGGTGCGGCGTACAAGATGACGATGTTCCGCGCCGACGTACGCGGGTTATTGCCTCGGCAGCTCGACGCAGACGGTAACCCGACGGGTAAGCGTCTCGTCAACGACGCGGACCTGGTGAATAACGCCGAGCTGCTGCATACCGTCTCGCTGCCTGACGCCGGCAACGGGAATCAGGTTCCACAAACCGCCGGCGCGACGCTCGTGGTGATCTATCGGCATCCGGATCCAACCGAACCGCTGCGGAAGATCGTGCTGTATGACGGCATTTACGTCCAACCCCAGGGCGCGACGACGATCCAGGCGATTCGGGGATTCTTCCAGTCGAGTGATAGTGACGCGAAGATGACCCACATCGTCGGCAGCGGCGCGAACAATTCGACGGAACGAGTCTGGTTCGACAACAACCGGGGTCAACGCACACTTGTCGAGACGAATCCCTTTTCGGCAGGCAATAACGCTGGCTCGGATCGAGGGTGGTCAGCCAGAACCTTCATGTTGACCTCGATGCCCGGAAAAGACTTTCTCGAAGGCTATGGCGAAGAAGTCAGCACAACCGTCGACCATGGCAGCTCGACGCCATATGAATGCCTCTCGTGGGCCGCGATCATCTTCAGTACGAAGGTGAAAGACACAGACAGCGACGGATTGCCGGACAAATTGGAGGACGTGAGCGGGCTGAAGGAGCCGAACGGCGAGGTTCTGCCGGACCTGTGGGCCATGGGCGCCAGCTCGACTCAGAAGGACCTCTTTGTCGAAATCGGAGCGATGACAACGCCTGGCTACACAGGCGGCCAGGGCGTCGTGTCGGCTCACAATCACATGCCCACGCCGGGGGTTTTGGCAAAGGTAGGTGACGCGTTCCTCGCGAACGGGATCAAGCTGCACTTCGATGTGGGACCCAACTACCACGCCCTGGGTGGCGCTTATGCATCCGCCGACGCCGACCAGTACCTTGTCCAGGCCGGCTTGGCGCGTGGCGGGGAGTTAATCACCGAAGCAGCGTGCGTTGAAGGCATACCAGGAGAGGTGTGCCAGTTCCCGGCGTATCCGGGGACGGTGGGCTGGAAGACCGGCTTCCAGCACTATCGGGATGCGTCCGTCAGCGACACAGGCGAAGAGCTGAACGCAGCGGCCGTCGCAGAGTGCACGGCGCAAGCCAGCGGTGCCGGCAACCCATGCCGGAGACGATTCGATCGCGTGCGGAAGGATCTCTTCCACTATGCACTGTATGCCCATGCGCTCGGCGTACCCCAGTCACTCTGGGCATGCCTCGATTCCTCGGGTGAACCGACGGCGCCCGGGAGTGGCGGCGATTGCCTGGAGGATGACACGCCGAACGGCGACTTCCACGTGCCGAGAAGCACTTCGGGGACAGCCGACTTCGGAGGCGGTGACCTCCTCATCACACTGGGTCTTTGGGACTACTTCCTCGGGTCCGAGTTCGTTCAAGGGTCGACGACGATGCACGAGCTCGGACATAACCTTGGGCTGGCGCATGGTGGAGAGGCACCACTATTCAGCAAAGTCAGCAGCGAAGTCAGCAGCGCCCCGGCGGCCCGAATCATATCGTTCGAACCCAATTGCAAACCGAATTACCTGAGCGTGATGAGTTACCTGTTCCAGATCCGCGGGCTGCTCGACAACGCCGGAGAGCCCCACCTGGATTACTCCGGTGCGCAGGTCCTCGGTGACATCGACGAGACCAATCTGGTCGGTCTCACGCCGCTCCCACTGCCGTACCGCAGTGCCTGGTTCGCACCTCACACCACAGGCACGCTCACCTCAGCCGCAAAGCGATACTGCAACGGCGCCAGCTTTCCCGATCCCAAGCCGGCGGGTTGGGTTGACTTTGTTCGCGTATCGCAGCCAAGCACGATGACCCCAATCGACTGGAACATGGGCGCGCCGGCTTCAACGAGCCAGGACGTCAACCTCGACGGCGTCTTCAACGGCCCCACGATCCCGCACCCGCCAGAGCGGCTCCACGGGTTCGACGACTGGACCCACATTCGCCTCAATCAGATCGGCAGCCGGCAAAATATGGCGGCGCTGTCGCTCGGTGGCGGCAACTACGATGGCGGCGGCAATTACGACGGCGGTGGTAACTATGACGGCGGCGGCAACTACGATGGTGGAGGCAATTACGACGGCGGTGGCAATTACGACGGCGGTGGCAATTACGACGGCGGCGGCAACTACGACGGCGGCGGCAACTATGACGGCGGGGGCAACTACGACGGCGGAGGCAACTACGACGGCAGCAGCAACACCGACGGCGGCGAAGAGATGACCCGCGAGAGCGCGTTGGCGATAGGGAACAGTCCGCCGTACAGATTCAGGGCCACGGTGGTCGGCATCGATAATTCCTGTTCAGGGCTGACGCCGGCCCAGTGTCATCGGATTCGTCTGAGCTGGAATCCGCCTCACGCTGGCGCTCAAGACGTCTCTCGTTACCTCGTCTATCGTGAGAGAGGTACGACGACTGTGCCAGGCCCACCGCCTCCGGCCGGTTCGCGGGTGTTGGTCGGCTCGGTGGCTGGGGGAGTGTATTCGCTTGTCGACGCACAAGAGCTCCCGAACGGCGTGACCTTTACCTACTATGTGTTCGCGGAGTTCACCACTGGCCCGGGGGCGGTGACGACAGTGAGCGATCCGTCCGATCCCGAAACCATCAGCGCCGTGAACGTTCCGCCGCTCCCTGGCGTCCACCTCGTCGCCGACACCTACACCACGAAGCAGGGAACGACGCTTGTCGTCCCGAGCGCCGCCCTTCCCGGTGTCGTCGGGGTTCTCGGCAACGATGCGGCGGGAGGGGACAGCGCCGCCACTCCTGTGTCGTCGAAGCTCAGAGCAGTGCCGATCATCTCCGGGACGACTTCGGCAGGCGGGAAAGTCGATTTGGCGGCCGACGGTTCGTTCACCTACACACCCGTCAGCGCCACGTTCACCGGAACAGATACATTCACCTACCGGGCGAACAACGGGCCCTGGAGCGATGATGCGACGGTGGCGCTGAGTGTGAATTCGGCCCCGGTGACCGTCACGATTAACGTCACCACTCCCGTCGCGGTCAACTACGTCTTCTTCAACGTCCAGAATGCGCCTCCGCCGGCAGGCAAGTCTTTCAAGGCTGGCAGTACGGTGCCAATGAAGTGGCAGTACAAGGCGGGGTCAACTGTCGTGGATAGTTCCGGCGCGACCTTCGCGGTCACCGTGAAAGGACCTTATCCTCAAACCGGCGTTGTCGATGTCATTACCAACACTGACTCGGGGGGCAGTTCGTTCCGCTACGATGTTCCCAGCAAGACGTGGTATTTCAACCTGCAGACGAAGAAGGACAACGGGGCAAACTATTCTGCTGGAGTCTACGAGGTGAAGGTCACGGCTGCCCCGGCGAATTTTCTGCCGAGCCCGACCTTCACGATCAATTTGGCGAAGTAGCGAGAACGCGGCGGCGGACCTCCGGGAGAAGGGGGTCCTCCTTCGACTGGCCGCGGAGGGTCAGGTAAGCGCGGTAGGACTCGGCAAAGCCCTCGGTCTTGAGCCCTTCCCGGACACGGCCCTGGTAGTAATACACAGGTGCCAGATAGGCGTAGGTGGGTTCATCGTCGAGTAACAATTGCATTGTTTCGCCGCGGCGTTTGATGCAGCGGTCAAACTGGGAATCCGCTTGGGTCAGGCCACCCGCCTCCAGATAGGCCTTACCCAAAGCGAAGTGACCTATCCAGGTGTCGAGCAGAGTGTTCGCCTCGGTCAGAACTTTGATCGCCTGTCGAGGGTCACCATTTTTCAACGCGAGTTCGCCTTCGATGATCTTTGCGTAGGCTTGAGGCTCGGACCGCAACTCCGAAGCAAGGGCGTCGATGAGGGGGCGGGCTTTCGCGGCTTCGCCCGCTTCGACGAAGACTCGGCCCGCCAGGAACTGGATCCGCATGCCGTTGCTGCTTGCCAGCGCCTTTTCGATGGCGGCAATGGCTTCACGTCTCCGTCCACGCAAGAGCTCGACGTGGGCGAGGGCCGCAAGCTTCGCGGCGCCGCGGTCGGTATTTTTGGACATCAGGTCGCGGGCCGCGCCCTGTTCAAGAATTCGCGCAGCGTCCGAGAAACGGCCCTCGAGCCGGGCCAAATCTCCGAGACCGGACGCGGCGATGGAAGCTCCGAGCGCGTCGATCGTCCCAAGCTGCTGGTAGGTTGCCATCGCCTGAGCCAGCTGACCTTGTCCCAATTGAGCGAAGGCCAGCGCAAGCAGCGCCTTGACGTCGGGCTCTTGTATCGTGCGTGCCTCGCGTTCGCCGGCTTGAAACTCCGTCGCGTAGTTGGAGTAGAGCGCCAGGTTCACCCGATACAGCGCCCGTTTGGGCAGGATGGCCACCACGCGCCGCATTTCTTCGAGGGCTTTGGGGAAATTCCGCAGGTTGACCCAGCACAACGCCAGATTGTTATGCGCGGCCACATCGGCTGGGTACGACGCGATCAGGTCGCCGAACTCCTTCACGCACTGCGGATAGTCGCCGGTCATCAGGTAGAACCCGGCGCGAGTCGTGTAACGTTCGTGCTCGGTCATTCCGTCAAGGTGACGCAGCGCTTCCTTGATGTACTTCTCCGCATCCTGCTGATTCCCGAGATTCAACGACACGCCAGCCATGCCCTGGTAGCCGATGCCGAACTTCGGATCCAGTGCCACGGCTTTGGAATAGTTCTGGAGCGCCTCCTCGTACTTGTTGTTGGACCCGGCATCCCTTGCAGCGGCGTAATACCGGACGACGTCCAGAGAAGTCGCTGACAGGTTGGCCATGGCAAACATCTGTGCGGAGTCCGAGGTCTCATCACCGAGCGCCGTGCGGACAGAGGTGACCAGCCTGGTCGTTGCGGCCAATACCTGCTCCTTGCCGGCGGCCGATCCCGTCGCGGCGGTGATCACTTTGCCAGTCACCGCCTCGGAAGCTTTGATCGAAACCCGGTAGCCGCTTCCTTGCTTGTCGATCGACCCAGAAACGACGACGCCCACACCTTGCTTTACGGCGATCTCGCGGGCAACGACTTCATCCATTCTCTCAGGCGGGCGCACGCCCAGCCGCGCCCCGACTTGACTCCTGTCGTACGCGCTGATGAAGCTGGCGTCCTCCAACGCGCGCCTGAGCATGGGCTCGACGGTGCGGTCGAAGCTGGGATCGCCTGTCAGGTTCTGAAGGTCGGCTATGACCACGGACACCGGATCGTGCACCGGGGGTGGGATGAACTGGCGCTGGTAGTACCAGACGCCGGTTCCGAGCGAGACCAGCAGGAGGACGACCGCGGCCATGAGAGGCATCCCGACCACGCGCCGCACCGGGAGCGGCTCTCCATTCTCATCCAGCCGATCCAGCGCCGCGACCAGGTCGCCGGTAGTTTGGAATCGCTTCTCGCGATCGGGGTCGAGGCAGCGCGAGACGATGGCGTCGACAGCAGCAGGGATCTCGGGCGCGATGGATTTGAGCAACGCCGGCGCCTGTTTCATGCGCTCTTCGAGCTCGGCGACGGCGCTGCCGGCTGTCTTCGCTCTGCGCCGCCCAAGGAGCATGTCGTAGAGGATGAGTCCCATCGCGTAGATGTCGGCGCGCTGATCCACCTCCTCGCCTCGAGCCTGCTCCGGCGCCATGTAGTGAACGGTGCCAAGCACAGAGCCAGCCATCGTGGCTCCCGCGTACCTGTCTGCTGCACGCCGTAATTCGTTGTGGTGGGTTGCCTGCTGGACAGCCGGTCCGATGTCGGGCTTGCCGATGGCTCGGGCAATCCCGAAATCCATGATCAGCACATCGCCCTTCTTCCCGACCATGATATTGGCCGGCTTCAAATCCCGGTGCACGACCCCGGCCGTGTGAGCGGCCACGAGGCCTGGGATGACCGAGCGCAGGATGGCCAGCGCTTTCGCGACAGGCAGCTTTCCGTCGCGCTTCAAAATCGTCGCGAGGTCGATGCCATCGATGTACGACATCGTGATGTACTTGATACCGGCGATCTCGCCAATGTCGTGGATGCGCACGACGTTCTTGTGCGTGACCTCCCGGGCCAGCAGCAGTTCGCGCTTGAATCGCCCTTCAATCTCGCGCGCGGCGATCGGGTCCTGCAACACTTCGGGCCGAATCACCTTGATGGCGACAGCGACGCCGAGTTCCTCGTCCCAGGCCTGGTACACCGCACCCATCCCACCTTGACCGAGGAGGCGTATGACGTGATAGCGAGAACCGAAAGGCTTGCCCGGTTTGAGCGGACCCGAATCCTCCGGGTCGGACGGTATTGCATGCGGCAGCGGCGGCGACGCCTCACCTGCCGGTGGCAAGGAAACGACGGTGGGGGCATCGGTGGGCGGCGAGACGACTGTAACGCTGACGGTGAGCCCGACCGTAGAACAGTGAGGACAGTGCGGCGAGGAGGCCGGAACTTCAAGGCCGCAGACCTGGCACGTCACATGCGAATTATACCTGATGGGAAGTGAGTCACCGGGCGGGGATGGCGAGCGACAGGATGTTCCGTTTCTGCGCCGTCCGCTCGTAGGTCATGCGCGTGACGATTTTCCTCAGCAGGACCAGGCCAAGGCCGCCAACCCGGGCTTCATCGAGCGACGAAGGGAGCGCACGGGCCGGCCCCTCGCCGGGATCGAACGCGACGCCGTCGTCTTCGAACGTCAAGACAATCTCATCGGCGTCGAAACGAACGGCCGTCTCGATGTCGCCGGTCGGATGTCCATGCCGGACGATGTTCGCGGCAACTTCCTCGAACACCAGTTCCAGGTTGTAGCGGGCATCGTCGTTCACGTCTCGACCGATCAGCGCGCGCAGCCACGCCGCGGCAGTGTCGAGTCCAGCGAGCGTTGGAGGAAACCTGAGAACCTCCTGCCGAGTGGACATTGGAGCGCCCGGTTCCTTCATTCCGCCGGAGCCACTGTGGCGAGGGCTTCCGCCTCGGTGGGGCAGATTGGTACGATCTGCTGAAGGGACACCGCTTCCAATACCTGAAGCACCCGGGGCTGCGCGCCGTAAAGCGCCAGCTTCGCTTTGCGTGTGCGCAGAGTCTTCGCGGCCGAGACCAGCATCCTGATTCCCATCGACGCGACAAAGTCCACGCCAGACAAGTCGACGATGGCATTGTCCGCGGCGAGGTGCGCGATGAACTGCGTCTCTACGCGGCCGACGCTCTGCGTGTCGAGGCGCCCGACGAGCGTGACTTTGACGACGCGGTCTCCAAGGCTGACGACAGTCATTTCCACGTTCGTTGCTCCACTCTAGGGAAAGGTGAGAACCATCAGCGATGCGTCGTCTTCGAGCGGTCCCGGGCAAGCCGTGCGCCGCACCGCTTGGTACAACCGTTCGCTCTCCGATGTGCCAGGCAGGGCAGGCTCGGTGAGCAACGGCACGAAGTCCGAGAGCGTCCAACGATTTGTGTCCGCCGTGACGATCTCGAAGACGCCATCGCTGAAGAGGTACACGGAGCTGCCACTCGCTACGGTTGCGTGTTGAACCTGGTAGTCGATCTCTGGCAGCCCACCAATCATGAGTGCCGGCGCGCCCAACGGTTGGGCCGCGCTTTTGTCACGAGGCACAAGAAAAGCCTGATGGTGGCCGGCGGAACTATAGGTCAGCGTCCGATTCCCGGTGCGGTACACGCCGTACCACATCGTGAAGAACATCCCGCTGTAGTTGTCCATCTGGAACCGGTTGTTGAGGCTCGAGAGTACGGCCGCGGGGTCCGCGAAATCGACACCGGGCAGCGCGCGCTGTCGCAGCACGTTGAGCACCGCTACCGAGTGCATGGCCGCTCCGACGCCGTGGCCGGAGACATCGAGGAGGTAAAACACGAACGTATCCGGCTCCAGCCAGTAATAGCCGAAGGCATCGCCCCCGAGCTCGGTCGACGGAACGAAGCGCCATTCGGCGAGCACCGGTCCGGCGTCGAGAGGCGCCGGCAGCAGCGACAGCACATAACCACGAGCGACGCCAAGATCCTGATCGAGTTCCCGCGCCTTCTCGACGTCGCGGCGGCTCCGCCGCTCATACTTGAGAAAATGGCTGCCCAGGCGGAGCACGCTGCCCTCGGTTGGTTTGACCGGCACGGTCACGCGTTGTCCGTCGAGAAATGTGCCGTTGGTGGACCCGAGGTCTTCGATCAACACCTCTTCGTTGACGAGCGACACGCGCGCGTGGAGCCGCGAGACCTCAGTATCGGGGAGCGCGAGCGATTGCCGGGCGTCGCGGCCGATGGTGAGCGGCTGCGCGCCAACCTCCACACGTGTATCCGCTTGCCCGTCTTTGCTGACGACGAAGTAGTGCCCGATGGCGTCGGGCGGCGTGCCGCCGGCCCGTCCGGTTTTGGGACCGGCGATGAGCGTGCTCTCGAAATCGTCGTCTGACATTCTGGTTTGCTGGCTCCTCCGAGCCAAGGCGACGCTGAGCATACGCGACTTTCGGGAGCGCTCACAATAATGAAAGATCGACGCGCTCGGACGATTTTGTCAGGCGGGCTCGGCAAACGGCGCGGACAGCGGCGCGAGGGTTTCGCGACCGTATTTCGATGCCAGGCGCAACAAGCGGAGAAAGACCTGCGCGGTGATGAAGGCGTCGCCGCTCGCCGTATGGCGGCCGTGCGGAATGAGACCGAACCTCTCGCAGAGAGCGTCCAGCGTAAAGTGCCGGATCGGCGGGCGGCCGGAAAACGCGCCGTCCTTCTCGAGATGCAGCGTGAGGTCCATCGTGTCGAGGTTGCGATTCGCCATGTGGAAGCCCCAGTGGCGCTCGAAGGCCGCATCGAAGGTGCCGACGTCGTGGCCGATGTGATGTCCCACGATCACACCGTCGCGAAGGTAGTCGAGAAAAGCCTGCAGCGCGTCCTGTTCGTCCATGCCCCGCGCGCTCTCATCGCGGGTCACGCCGTGCACGGTGACGGCGCTGGTGTTGTGTGCGACTTTCAACAGCGCCTCGAAGGAATCTTCGAGCACGATTTCGCCCTGCTGCACGGCGACAGCGCCAATGGTGATCAGGCGATCGGTCCGTGGGTCGAGCCCGGTGGTCTCGACATCGAGCACGACGAACCGCACGCGATCGATCGGCGTATCGTCGGTCCACGTCGTGTCGAAACACGTGCGATAGCGTTCGAGAAACGGCGGGGCGGTCACAGTGTGTCGAGCCATTTCCAATCGGCGGTGAATTCGACCAGACGCAGAATCGACCGGAATCCGCTTTTGAGCACCTGGCGATCGTAGCGGCTGAGGAGCGCGGGCGGCAGTTCGGAACCGTCAGTGCCCTGGCTGATGCCAATCCGTCCCTGCTGCCACAGCACCACGCGAAGTGTGTCGGACGCCTCGCGAAAGATCGACTCGTGATCGGGCAGAAGCGTGCGTGCCATGGTGAAGCGCTCGAGGGTCGAGCTGCCGAGCGCCTTGCCCGCGGCCACTCCAAAGACGCGACCGACGTCGACAAGCGGGCCGAGGGCAGTTCGCTGAAGCTGAAACACGGCCGTCTGCTCGCCACTTTCCTCGACGACGGCATCCTGGAAGAAGGTGAGCGGCGGAAGGTTGTCGAGACAGTCGTTGGCCAACATTTTCAGAAAGTCACGGTTGGCCGCGCTCTCGACCGTTTGCGCGATAGCGTGCCAGAGGTGCCGGCGTCCCCCGATCGGACGGAGGTCGAGCATGGCGCGGGCGGGATAGAACTGGTTCATCACGGGATCGCCGATCCAGCCGGAATACCGCTGCGTCCACTCGCTGATGCCAGCCGAGTAGAACGACGAGTCGAACGGCAAGTGGCGCCTGGGCAAATAGTCGCAGTCGGTCAAGGCCTCCGACACCCGTTGATACGCACTCCGCGCGTCGGCTATCAGCGCCGTCATCGTGAATCAAGCATATGAACGGCGCGAGCCGGGTGATCGATTCTTCGCGCCCGGACGACCCGCAGAGGCACCAGCAGCCTGACGCCGGATTGTCACCAGTCAGGGCGATCAGGCGCTGCACGATGCCGACGTCGGCCAGGTGGACGAAGCGGGCGACCCACTGGAGCGACGGCCCGCCGGTCAGATACTGGAGTGCGAAGGCACGCACGCGCTGATTGAGCGCACGAAGTTCCCGCGTGCTCGCCGCGTGCCGGATCTCGCCGAGCATCCAGACCGGCTGATCGCCGAATACCGGCGAGAAATCGCGCGGGGAGAGCAAGGCGTGAAGCTGGCCGCTGGAGGTGCCGTCCGAGGTGATCGCCAGCGAGTGTCCGCTGGCCGCTGCCATGGTCAGCATCCCATCCGCCACGGACGCCACTGGCTCGATCGCGGGAGGCGGTTCTCTTAGGAGCGTCGCGACGGACTGATCGCCATCGCCGGAACCTGTGGCGATCCAGGCGATCAGGGCGTCGGCGGTCAGCACTCCAGCAGGCCTCTCGTCGGCGTCCAGCACAGCGAGTGCGTCCACCCCTGACACGTGTAATTTCAGCGCGGCCTCGCGGATGCTCGAGTCGGTGCGACAGGTGTGCAACGTCTTATGTCCCGCCAGTTCGTGCAGGAACATCGTCTGAGGTTCGCGACGCTCGTCGAGGACGTGGTAGTCGGCGCTGACCGTGTCGTAGGCCGAGACGTATTGGCGGGCGTAGGGGTACTTCAGCACCAGCGCCTCGAAGTCGAAGGCCGAAAATGCGTAGATGAGCACATCGGTCGAGGCGCGAGCGGAGCAGGTGATGGTGTCGGCGCCGGCGAACTGCTCCAGGCCGATCATGTCGCCGGTGCCGCGGACATCGCGCAGTTCGGCGCGCTCGCTCCGCTCGTCCCAGAGCGACACCGTGCCCTGCTGAATGACGAACACCTTGAACTGGTTCGGCTGGCCCTGCCAGAGGACGTAGTCATTGGCCTCGTGAAAGCGGACGCGGCCGCGCGACGCGAACTCGAGAAGGTCGGGCTCGTCCATCGCGTTGAAGGGTGGATGGGCCTTCAGGAAGTCGGCGACACGATAGATGATGGCGGAGGTGTCCATGCGGATTTTGCTTTCCGTCTGAGGGGAAGCGTGGATCTCACGCTTACCGCCCACATCATACGCTGCAGGTTCCCATGCAGTCTGTTGGCGCGGTCGTTGACGAGGTGCGCCGTTTGAGGGGCGATGGAATGGGTGGCCTGGGATTGTCGAGCACCTCGGCCTGCGTGCTGCGCGCCGCGCGGCGCCCGAGTTTGTGACGAGCGGGGGCGGGTTTCGAGGTACGGATAGCGCTGTATCGATTGGCTCGAACTCACACCGGTCCGCGTGCCGTACCCGATTCGTCGAGCTCGCGCACAGGGCTGGCATCGTCGTGCAAGTCTGGACCGTTGATGGGCTGATGTCTTACCGTGTTCCTCGACCGGGAGGACAAGAGGTACGTCTGACCCGCAGCGCTTCCGTTCGCCGCGATCGTCGTCGCCTTCTTCGTCGTGTGGTGGCGGTGTACTTGCGTCCGCGACCCCCGAAAGATGGTTTGGAGAGAGGGACTCGCAAACGTTATCCGGGCAATCCTCGCATGGCAGTTCGTCGCGACACTCGGGCTCGATGTTTGGGGCGGGCGCCAGCGGCGGAGCCGGCGCCAGTGCGAGCTGGGACTCCAGTAGCGACTCAAATGATTCGGGTGCGGACAGCGGTGACGGCGGCGGGAGCAGCGACTAGGCTGGTAATTTGATCGGTCCTCGCCGCAACGCAACTTCTGGTGTATGTACTGGCTGAATGTACGACCGTCTTAATCGGGACCATGAGGAGCCGACATGTGCGATAAGGATCATTTTGCAGAAAGTGTGGCGGAGTACCAGGCCAGGGGGCTGGTCACTCGCAGGCAGTTCGGCGTGCTGCTCGCAGCCGGCGCTGCCATGATCTTGCCTGAGCTCGCCAACGCGCAGGCGACCGCCGAACGGGATGTCGAGATCAAGACGCCGGACGGCACCTGTGACGCCTACTTCGTGCATCCCTCGTCCGGCGCGGGGGCTGGCGTGCTGATCTGGCCCGACATCTTCGGGCTCCGTCCGGCGATGCGAACCATGGGCAAACGGCTCGCCGGGTCCGGGTATTCCGTGCTGGTGGTCAACCCGTTCTACCGGGCTGGAAAACCCACGGCCACTGGCGCGACGCCGATCAAAGAGATGATGGCGTTCCGCAAAGGCATGAGCGCGGCTACGGACATGACGGATGCGAAGACGTTCGTCGCCTGGCTCGACGCGCAGCCGCAAGTGAACAAGAACCGCAAGGTCGGCGTGCACGGCTACTGCATGGGTGGGTCGATGTCGTTCAACACGGCATCAGCCGTTCCTGACCGCATCGGCGCCGTCGCGTCGTTCCACGGCGGCGGGCTCGTCAACGACGCGGGCGGCCCGAACAGTCCGCATCTGCTGGCAGCCGCCACGAAGGCGTCGTTCCTGATTGCCATCTCCGAGAATGACGACAAGCAGCGGCCGAACGACAAGACCGTGTTGAAGGAAACGTTCGAGAAGGCCAAGCTGGCAGCCGAGATCGAGGTCTATCCGGCCGCGCACGGTTGGTGCCCGCCGGATACGCAGGTCTACAACGAGCCAGCGGCGGAGCGAGCGTGGAGCCGCCTGCTCGCTTTGTATGGAAAGGCGCTGGCCTAAGCCCATACGCTGCTTGTCACTCTTCGCGGATTCGACGCCGTCCTACTGCTAAGAATCCTGAGCCGCGGGCTGGAAGGCCAACGAGATCCGGTGTCTTCCAGTCCGCGCTGAGTTCCCCACGACCTAGGCGGGCGAGGAGCCTGCTGCGCCTCGGCGCGAGCGGCAATGAGCCGTTTTCGGCCGACGGCCTAGGGGAGAGCCTGGATCAATCCCGCCGCGTCTTAGGTCGTCGAACGTGCACGCTGCACTCAACCGTTTCCGTTTGCCCATCGCCGCGAATTCCTGAGACCCTGTCAAACCTGCGACGGTCGATGTTAGCCGACGAGATATGTGGCGTTAGCCGCAGACAGCCGGTTCGGAAGACTCAAGGCTATAAGCATCGACCCAGAGCGACACCGTGCCCTGCTGAATGACGAACACCTTGAACTGGTTCGGCTGGCCCTGCCAGAGGACGTAGTCATGCGCCTCGTGAAAGCGGACGCGGCCGCGCGACGCGAACTCGAGAAGGTCGGGCTCGTCCATCGCGTTGAAGGGTGGATGGGCCTTCAGGAAGTCGGCGACACGATAGATGATGGCGGAGGTGTCCATGCGGGTTTTGCTTTCCGTCTGAGGGGAAGCGTGGATCTCACGCTTACCGCCCACATCATACGCTGCAGGTTCCCATGCAGGAGTCGTCTGTTTCCAGATCGACGTGCCTCCATTGTACAGCCACCTTTCTGCCCGGGAGACAATCTACCTCTGGTCAGAGATTCTTTATGGCTCCGACAAGACGAAGTGTCAGCGCAAGCGTCATTCAGTGGAAATGTGGACCGAAATTGATGGTCAGATCTTGCTCTTCATATGTGGCCGCTACGCAGTCGCGCGTTACGTCTGTTTCTTTGAGGGAGATTGATGTTGTCATTTCGACGAGCCGTATTCTGCAGCATTGGCGCGATCGCCACGCTGGCACTCAGCACCGGGACTGCGTCCGCGGGCCCGATCCTGGACTATAAGGTGACGACTGCCGGCTGCTTCAACTGCGCCATCGCCGGCTTTTTCACTGACTTCGCGTCCGACAGCGGGTATACCTTCGACGGCGTCGCCCTGTGGAGCGGCTTTACCGATGCCTCTGGCAACGCGACCGTGTCCCTCGGCACGCTGACGCGGGACAACGAGAACTACAACGAGTCTCTAATTTTTAGTGACTTCACGCTGCAGGTTCGCTTTTCACCTTCCACTCGGCATCGGCAGTGGTGCAGACGAGTTTATTGCGACGATCGTCGGAATCCATGGCCAGCCTGGCGATCTCGACTTCGACAATACGTTCACGACATACACGTTCACTAATCAGTTCGGCACTGGCTCGTTCGAATTCCGCGTGAACGACATTCTTTACCTCAACAAGAACCAGTCGGACACCTTGACGGGCAACATCCGTAGCGCGGTCTTCACCATCACGTTTTCTCTCCACGCCGGTCCCCGAGCCCGCCAGCTTGTTGCTCTTCGGCTCCGGCCTGGTCGTCGCCGGCGACGGTTCCGCCGGCGCGCATCGAAGTAGTCAAGGACTCGTCTGAGCTCAACACGAGGCGGACCCGTAACCGGGTTCGCCTTTCGCGTTTATGAGAGGCGGGCCGTCTGCCTTTGGCCTCATCCGGCTGTCCCTGCCAATCGCTCGATCCGAATCCTGAAAACTGCTTTCGACACGCTGACTGGTTCGCCTGACCTCACGCCCGCGCACATCGGCAATCACAGGCGTACATGTTGAGCCGTTGTTGTGCGTCGCACCATGCAGGAACTATTCTGTTAGGAGCGCCGCGCCGATGGGCCCGCAATGACAGACTCGCGCCAAGGACCGAAGGCGACGGACCGTCGCAAATGATGACAACCTCAATGACATCGAACCAACGAACAGTGCTCGGACTCTTATGCTCTTCCACGTAGAAAGCTACCTGGAGTATGCGGCGAAGTTCCCCTCGACGCTGATTCTGAACATTCACGCCCAGCGGAGCGCCTTGCAGGACGTCCTCGAGGAGCAGTTGTCCGTCGAGCCGCGGGTCAAAATCGCGGAGTTCACCGCGGAGGGGACGGGCAACCGCTTCGTGCGACTCGAAACGGGGCGACACAAGAAACTCGTCGTGAGCTACTCCGCGTCCGTCGAGTGCGACTTCCAGACCTATCGGGCGGGTGCGGTCGAGGCGACGCCGGTCGCGGACTTGAGCGCTTCGAGCATTCCGTATCTGTTTCCCAGCCGCTACTGTCAGTCCGATCGGCTGAGTCGCCTGGCCTGGGATTTGTTCGGTGCGATCGAGAATCCCCATGAGAAAGTGGTCGCCATCAGCGACTGGATTCACGACAACGTCGAGTACCTGCGCGGGTCGACCACCTCGGTGACGTCCGCGTTCGACACGGTGACGCAGCGCACCGGGGTCTGTCGGGATTTCGCACATCTGGGCATCGCCCTCTGTCGCGCCTTGAACATCCCGGCGCGCTACTTCTCGGGCTACGCTTACCAGCTGGATCCCCCGGACTTCCACGCCTGCTTCGAGTGCCTGATCGGGGGGAACTGGACGGTGTTCGACGCCACGCACCTCTCGCACCTCAACGGCCTGGTTCGTATCGGCACCGGCCGCGACGCTGCTGATGCCGCGGTCGCCAGCATTTTCGGCAGCGTGACATGCACGAAGATCGAGGTCAGCTGCGAGCTCGGCAAGGGGCAGACGTTCCAGCCGATCGATCGCAAGCAGCTGAATCGCGGTGGCGTCGCGCTTGAACCGCCGGTGTGATCGCGGGCGACAACCATGCGCTTGCGAATCGAGCACGTCACCAGTTACGCCTATCGACGGCCAGTCTCGTTCCATCGTCATCGCCTCGTGCTGCGTCCACGCGAGGGTCACGACTTGCGCGTGGAGCGGATGCACTTGGAACTGGCACCAGCACACCGCCTGCAGTGGGTGCGCGACGTCTTCGGCAATTCCATCGCGCTGGTGGACTGGCTCGAACCCGCTGATACGCTGCGCATCGTCAGCGACGTCGTGGTCGAACGACTGTCGCCGTTCCCGGCACGTCACCTGGGCGAGCCGTGGCAGGTGGCGTTTCCGCCGAGCTACGATGCGCTCGAGGCAGCGATTGTCGCGGTCTACTCCGGGCCGACCTACGCAGAGGACGTCGCGACCGTGCAGGAATGGCTGCGTGCGTCGCCAGAGGGCGACCCGCGTGACGCGGAAGGAACGATGCTCGCGTTGTGTCAGCGGGTCTTCACCACTGTGCGGTACGTTCGCCGGATGGAGAAGGGCGTCCAGACGCCAAGGCAGACACTCGCCATTGGAAGTGGTTCGTGCCGTGACATGGCGACGCTGCTGATGGAGGCGGCGCGGCTCTCCGGCGTCGCCGCCCGCTTCGCGAGCGGATATCTCCACGGGCCGGCGTCCCTGGCGGGTCGCGCCTCAACGCATGCGTGGGTCGAACTGTACCTGCCGACGCTCGGCTGGCGCGGCTTCGATCCGACGACCGGCGGCACGGCGTCAGCCAGCCACATCCTTGCCGGCGTGAGCACGCATCCCAGGGGCGTGATGCCGGTGTCCGGATCTTTCACTGGCCGCCCTGCCGAGTGCGTCGGCCTGGGCGTGACCGTCACCACGACCGTGCTCGGTGAGGCCAGCGGGTCTGTATGATGCGAGGATCACTCTCCGCTATTGCCGTGCCGTGGCGACGCGAAAGCGCTCTTCCGGCGAGATCAGGGCTGCTGAACTCGTTGCCGGTCGGCCCGTAGTCTGGGGATACCGGCGAACCGCCTTCCTTGCCGACGTCACAGGTCTCGTCTCCAGAGAAGATCATCGCCACGGTTCGCTCGACGCGACGTGGCCAACGTCCTTGTCGTCCACGAAGAGCGTACGTCTGAGGGGAAGCGTGGATCTCACGCTTACCGCCCACATCATACGCTGCAGGTTCCCATGCAGTCTGTTGGGACCAGCCTCCATAGCTATAATTCGGCATCCTCAGAGCGCGTCCCGCCGGCCAGACAAGAGGGAAATGAAGACAAGAACTCCGACCAGCGGGGACGTCAGCACGCTGCTACAAGCCTGGAGCGGTGGCGATCAAAAAGCCCTGGATCGACTGACGCCCATTGTCTATCACGAGCTGCATCGGCTCGCCCGACGCTACATGCGCGGGGAGCGCAGCGGCCATAGCCTGCAGGCCACCGAGCTCGTCAATGAGGCGTATCTGCGCCTGGTCGATTACAAGCGGATGCGCTGGCAGAATCGCGCGCACTTCTTCGCGGTGTCCGCGCAACTGATGCGGCGGATCCTCGTCGACCGCGCGCGCCGCCACAACCTGAAACGCGGCGCCGGGTATCAGCAGATCTCACTCGACGATACTGCCGCCCTCGACGAGCCCGCCGGCGAAGATCTGGTGGCTTTGGACGATGCCCTGACCGCGCTCGCCCAGTTCGATTCGCGAAAAGCGCGAGTGATAGAGCTGCGATTCTTCGGCGGCCTGAGCGTCGAAGAGACGGCGGACGTGCTTGAAAGTGTCGGCGATGACGGTGATGCGCGATTGGAGCACTGCCCGGACCTGGTTGTACGCCGAGATGAAAGACCGACCCTCCGGACGCTGAGGGTTCGCTGGAATCCCGCTGTGGACTTTCAAGATGCGTCACCCTTCGTCTGTGAAGCCGGGAGAGAGCACGCGGATCATGCTCGCGGGGTTCTTGATGTTCTGCGCGGCCATCCATTGCTCGGCCTGGCGGTAAAGGTCGCGGCCGCGCTCGTCTTTCTGCAACGCGCCGATTCGAAACCTGGTGGCGGCAAGGTACATCTTCATGTCGGCACGCTCGAATCGATCGGCGGCATCGTGAAGGTGGCGGAGGGCGAGTGGAGTCCTGCCCTCGAGATGCGCGACGCCGGCGCGAAGCAAGAAGGCAATCGGATCGGACCACCGCATTTGTTCCCGCGCGATCCGTCGAGCCGTGTCGCGGACCACCGACAGAAATCGGTGGGGATTCGCGGTCCTGGCGGCGAGCGCCAGCGCGCACCGTGCTCGCATGAAGCGCTCCTCGATTCGAAAGGTCTGCACGCGCGTCAGGAACGAACGGCGAAACATCGGTTCCTGTTCGTCGAGCAACCGCCACCCGGCTCCAGGATCGTTGCGATAGAGTGCGGTCTGGACGCGGGCCAGCATCGCGCTGTAGTGCTGGCGGTGAAAACCATTGTGCGACCATCGCGCGATGCTCTGGATCGTTTCACGCTCTCCCTCGTCAGGCTCGTCCACGGCCAGCCACGCATAATTGCTGCGGGTACACAGTTCCGTGGCGAGATACAGGTTCCCGCGGCTCCGAGCGTCGGCGAGCAGTGCAGGAACACGCCGAGACACTTCACCAAACTCGCCCAGATACATCAAGGCCCAGATCACGAGATTCTGCGCCATGTTCATTTCCCAGGTGAGTCCGACGCAGTGGTCGCGCAACATCGTCAGCGCCTGCTCCGAGGACAGATAGCGCCTGTTTCCATTCGCCGACGGTGATCGCATTTAAACCCTCGGCGAGGATGGACACGGCAATTGCGTGCGGACTGCCAACGCTCTTCGCGAGTGTCTTTGACTGCTCGATCAATCTCGCTGCCCAGTTCTCCGGCTCGCCGGATCCGCGCTTCTGGACGGCCGATTCGATGGCCAGCGCGCGGGAGATACGATACGGTTCGCCGACATCGAGCGCGAGATGCAGATGACGTGCGCTGAATTCCGAAGCGCCGATCACGTCCACGAATGCCAGTCCCGTGACCGCCGACCAGCAGGTGTCCACGCGGAGGAGGACATCCGAGTCGATGTCCTGGCCTGCGGCCGCGCAACGAAGCGCAAGCCGCGCCACCGAAGTTTCAGCCGTCGCCACAAGAGCCAGAACAACGCCGCGCGCCTGGTGCGTGCCGGACGGATGCCCATCCCCGCGAGCACGCCTCGAAGCAGGTCCAACCCGCGATCGATGTGGCCGCCGATCAAGAACTGCTCGGCAGCGCGACGTTGGAACTCCACCTGTTCGGCGCGGCCTGCACCAGTAGAGGCGTCGAGATAGGCGTCGGCGGCCTCGGCGGGTCGTCCGGCGTTCGCGAGCGCGTCCAGCGAAGCCTGCCCTCCACGCTGCCGCATGCGCCGACGTCGGCGTCAAGGTAGGGCCTGGCGGTAGAAAGAAGCGGCCCGATCAAAGGCGAGCGCGGCGCTGGCTTTCGCAGCGGCGAGACCGGCTTGAATCGCCGCCGCCTCCTCATCGTCCGCGCCTCGATAGTGCTCGAACAACGCCTCGCAATCGTCGCTCCGCCGGGTGACGAGTGCTTGCACCATCAGCGCGTGGATCTGCCGTACTGTATCGGCCGGAATCTGGGCGGCGACAACTTCGCGTATCCGATCGTGATACGTTTCCACCCGTTCCGACGAGCCGCTGCTGCGAATGAAATGCGACGAGCGTAGCATCGCCACCAGCGACTGTCTTTCGCGCGCGACGCCGCAGGCGTCGCAGATGAGATCGGACTGCATTGGCCGGCCGCAGATCGCCAGCGTTTCGAGAAAGCGACGCGCTTCCCTTGGCAGGGCACCCAGCCGACTGTCAAACATCCGCTCGAAGGTGGGCGGCTGATTCGAACGCGTCGTGTTCACGCTGGCGTAGCGCGCCAGTTGCTCCAGGACGAACGGGCTGCCGCCCGCCTCCTGCGTCATTCGATGGCGATCATCGTCTGTCAGCCTCGAGTCGGCCGGGACGAGATCGCCGATGAGTGCAAACGCCTCGTCCTTCGTCATGGCCTGGAGCGGCATCGCCGCCCACCCGTCGTGGCCAGCCCGGTCGAGCAGCGCCTGGAGGAACGGCTTCGCCGCAGTCTCTTCGCTGCGGAAGCACAACACCACCAGCATGACGGGCGGATTCGGCGGCCGCAGCAGCTCCTCCAGGAGCACCACGCTATCGGCATCAGCCCACTGCAGATCGTCGATCCACATGACGAGCATGCAACCTTCCGCCAGGCGGCCCAGCAGCGCTCGCAACGCAGCGAATGCTCGCCGGCGCAACGCGAGAGCATCGACGTCGACTGGATCATGGTCCCAGCGGGAATGCGCGATGGCGTTGACCTGCCGCAGCACTGGAAAGACACGTGTCAACGCCGCCGCATCGCGCGGCATCAGGCTTTCGACATGCTCCCTGGGAAGTGAGCCGAGATAGCGGCTCAAGTCGTCGACGACGCCGTCGAGCGCTTTGAATGGCACAGACTCATTTTCGTAGCATCGTCCCGAGACGACGACGGCATCGTGACGTGCATCGAACTGGCTGAGAAAGCGCCGCACCAGCGCGCTCTTGCCGATGCCTGACGCACCGTGAATCGACACGGTCGCCGCGCCCCCGTTCACGACGCTCAGACAGGCATCATTCAGATCGCGAAGTTGGCGATCGCGGCCGATGAACGCCGCGTTGCGAATCTCCGCTGGCGCGGCCTGCGACACAGGTGATGGCCTGTCGCGAGCCAGTCCCTGAAGAGCGGTATGTCTCGAGAAGCGCTGCGTCGGATTGCGATGCAGCAGTCCCATGCAGACGAGGCTCAGATCCGCCGGCACGTCCGGGACCACATCTCCTGGAGCCGGCGGGTCGGTCGTTTGTTTTTGCACCAGAACCTCACCAATCGGTCCGGCGAACGGGAGGCTTCCCGTCAGTGCCTGGTAGAGCGTCACGCCCACCCCGTCCCAATCACTCGCCTCTGAGGGTGTCGCACCCGAACCTTCCTCGGGCGACATGTAGGCAGGAGTCCCGCCGCGCACATAGCCGAGGCCGCCGGCATAGTCGTGGCCGCAGCTCCGCGATCAGACCGAAGTCGAGGATCACGACGCGGCCTTCGTGCGTCACCAGGATGTTGGACGGCTTGATGTCGCGGTGCAGCTTGCCGCGGCGGTGCAGCGCTGAGACACCTTCGACGAGCTGCCGAAAGGCTGGGATGATCCGATCGTAGGCGAGGCGCTCGCGATTCTGTGCCCGCGCGTAGTCAACGAAACTCACGCCTCTGACGAGCTCCATCGTAAAGAAGCACCGCTCGTCCTCGACAAACAGTTCGTAGAGACAGACAAGGTTGGGGTGAGCCACATCGGCCAGGCTTCGAAACTCTCGCTTCAGCCGGTAGACGTTGGCGGCACTGGTCCGAGCGAGAGTCTTCAGAGCAACGATCTCGTTTCGGACGTTATCCTCGACTTCGTAGACGACCCCCATTCCGCCTGCGCCCAGACGGCGTACGATTCGAAAACGGTCGGTGCCGGGGAACGGTGCTTGGTCAGCAACGGCGGAGCGGAGCAGATCGTCGGATGCTCGAGAAACGAGCCCATTTCCTGGTTGACCACCAGGAGGCGCATCACGTCGGACCGCAGGCCTGGCTCGTCGCCGCACGCGCGGTCAACATACGCCTCGCGCGCGTGTGGTTCCTGCAGCATGGTCTCTTCAAAGATCGCCAGCAGGCGCCGCTGTCGATCGGCATTCGGGCTCATCGGTGCGGATCATTGCAGGCCGATCCGCCAGGGTCAACACAGCGCCGGCCTAGCCTTGCCAAGATGCCCCGTGTTAGTTCCGGCTCGCCGTTTGCGCCTATCTAGGTAAGGGTCGCGGGCGGCGTCGGACGCCGAACGCGTGGCCCGCAACGAGCAAACCGTTCGAGGTGCACATGAAAATGATCAGATCAGTGTGTTTCATCAGCGCAGCTTTGGCTCTCTTGCTGGCATCCGGCGGCGCGTACGCGTCGCATTATGAATGGTCGGCCTGGACTGTCGCGACGCCGGTCCTGGAAGTGAACAGCCCGGTCAGCGACGGGTGCCCGATCGAATCGCGCGACGGGTTGAGCTTGTACATCGCGTCGATGCGGATCCCCAACGTCGGTAATGACATCTTCGCGGCGGATCGGGCAAGCAAGAGCGAACCCTTTGGCGAGCCCAAACATCTCGATGCGCCGGTGAACAGCGACGCGAACGACTTCTGCCCGACCCCGATCTACGGCAGCTATCTGCTGTTCGTCTCCGAACGTGCGGGGACGGAAACCTGCGATGCGGGACCGGGACGCGGCGACATGTACATCGTTCGCCGCAACGCCGCGTTCGGGTGGGGCGAACCACGGCATCTGGGGTGTGTCGAAAACGGCACCGGACCGAACAGCGTTGGCGCCGAGTTCAGCCCGTCGCTCGTGACCACAGCAGAAGGAACCTTCCTCTATTTTTCGAGCACCGTTACCGGCAACCACGACATTTATCAAAGTCGGCTGCGAACCGATGGGACGTTTGCGCCGCCCACCCCGGTCGAGGCCGTGAACACGGAATTGGACGACCGCATGCCGAACGTGCGATCGGATGGCCTCGAGATGGTGTTCAGCTCCTTGCGGCCGTCCGATGCCAATGGGACGCCATCGATGGGCAATTTCGACGTCTACGTGTCCCGGCGCTCAAGCATCTGGAAGCCATGGTCACCTCCGGTCACTCTTGGAGAAGCCGTAAACAGCCCTGGCAGCGAGACGCGCGCAACACTCTCGTGGGATGGACGGCGACTTTATTTCGGCCGGGACGGGGATATCTACTCGAGCACGCGACGATTTGTTCCGTATTGGCAGTGATCGACGAGCTGCTCGCTCGCATGGATTCGAAGAGGATTATCCGGTGCCCGCGAGGATGACAATGATGGGTCTGCAAGCCACTTCATCAAGGAAAGCGCGCCGCACCGAACGTGCGGCCGGCAAGCGGTCGCACAGATGTCTGTTGGGACCAAACCAGCGGATCCACACGCGTCGTCTTACCCCGATTCGTCGAGCTCGCGCACAGGGCGGGCATCGCCGTGCAGGTCTGGACCGTCGACGAGCCGAAGGACATACGGCGGCTTCTCGACGTGGGTAGTGGACGGGATTATTTCGGACAGCCTTGATGTGGCGGTGCAGGTGGTTCGGGACTGGGTCAGCCCGGCGGTCTACGGCGATGGGCTGGTTTCCGGGTTGAAATCCTCGAGACCCAGCCGGACCCGCTTTAAGTACAGTCCTTTTCTCGAGATCCCGAGCGATGCGGCCGCTGTTGCTACGTGTCCCCTGGACTGACGAAGGGCATGTTTGATCATCGCGGCTTCAAGCAGTTCAGTAGCCTTATCAAGGCGCTGGTCGATTCGGACTGCCATCTGCGGGCCTAGATCTCCCGTGGGTTTATCGGTATCGAGCCTGTGACCACAGAACTCCGGGGAAAGATCGTCCGGCTGGACATACGCTCCAGACTCCGCTAATGCCGCCAGGCGGCGCACTTCGTTCGAAAGCTGACGGATGTTCCCCGGCCAGTGGTGAAATATCAGGCGTTCCATCGCACTCGTCGAAAATCGAACGGGCTCTCTACTCAATTCGGAAGCAAACCGCCGTGCGAAAAGGTTTGCGAGTGCAGGAATTTCCTCTCGACGATCCCGCAGGGGCGGCAGCCTGATGGGGATTACATTAAGGCGATAAAAGAGATCTTGTCGGAACCGATTCGCGCTGACTGCCTGTTCGAGGTCAATGTTGGTCGCGAAGATAAGACGGACGTCAACTTTCATGGGATGCGGTTCCCCAATGGGATGAACTTCGTTCATCTCGAGAAATCGAAGGAGTTTCGACTGCATGTCGAAGGGCATCTCGCCTATCTCATCCAGAAATAAAGTGCCGCCATTTGCACTCCTTATGATTCCTTGGTAACTATCCGAAGCACCGGAAAACGAACCCTTGCGATAGCCGAACAATTGGCTTTCAATGAGGTCCTTAGGAACCGCGGCACAGTTAAGAGCTAGAAAGGGCATTGCCGATCGTGGGGATTGTTCGTGAATAGTCCTAGCGATCACTTCTTTGCCGGTACCCGTTTCGCCGGTTATCAATACGCTCATGTCAGTCGATGCGATGCGCCTAATGGTGCCGAGAATCGTGACCATGGCGTTAGAAGCAAAGACGACTCCTGGCGTTGTGGAAACATCTTCGTTTCCAGACCAGATGACTTCTTGGTCGCTGAAGCTTGGCTCGGCAGAATTCATATCTAAAATTTGTTGAACGACGCGTCGAAAGCCTAAAGCCGTTAGTCTAGAAGCCGCGTCACGAAGTGGAACAAACGAGAGCGTGAGAAGGCGGGAGGTTCCGGGTACTTAGTACTATCGAAACTTCCTCCGCCACGTTGCTTAGAGCACCAAGGTGATAAAGCGAGCAAAGTGTGCCGTCAGTCTCCATCGTCAAATCGATGGACAAGGTGCACTTCAGATCGCGCAAGACCGCGATCGCCTCTTGCCCGAATAGTTCAGGGCGGCTGCGCGTATCAAGAAGGACGCGAAATCGGTCGAGTGATGTCTGTGTCGCAACGGTGTTGTCCGTCTCCGTTGGAACCGTCGAGCATGGAGACAGCTCTGCGATGGCGCGTCGCTTCCCAAGAACGTGACCAATCGCTTCGAACATTCGAACGGATCGCTCTAAGTGAACGCGTGCTAAACACGGGATCCCTGCAGCATTTAGAGCTTTACCGGTGACACGTTCCATCTCAGCAAAGACATCTGGCGGAAGTTGAGTGGCAGGCGAGAGTACCGCTGCAAGGCTCTCAGTCCCCGCTTCGGACTCGCGATTTGCGAGGCAAGTTTCTGCCCGGAGGAGATTCGTTATCGCACTGACCCTGGCCCGTGGCAGCTTGCATGCCAAGTCTGCGAGATGGCTACTTATTGTCCCGGCTTCCGCACTATTTCCCTCACTAAGTAGCAGTCGAATCTTTGTTTGAAGTGCCCAGATTGTGTACAAAGTCCCGTTTGCGTCAGCATTTTGGTTTGCGATGTTTTCGAGGTTGGCGAAGATCTCTCTGCACTCTTGTAACTTTCCGAGCTGAAGCTGAACTTGGGCTAAATTGTCAAGAATAGCGACTTCATACATCGAGTTCCTCTCGCAGTACTGCAAGCTTAGCTTGAAGCACTCCTCAGCATGGTCGAGGTGGCCCTGTGCGAACTCGATGTTTCCTAGGTTAACGTATGCGGATCGCCGCGTGGTTCGATGTCCGGAAGTATGCGCGAATTTGATTGCCGTCTCCGCCCATACTCGTGCCGTTGCGATATCAGCAGAGTAATAGTGCATCGCGGAGCTGTTTACGGCGAGATAGCCTTGCAGCCAAACGTCATCCACGTCGTGCAGTAATGAAGCGGCCGTCTTGAGATGATGGCGTGCTCTTATGAAATGTCCGAGTTTGGCTTCAGCCTCAACTAGCCAAAGATGCAGGGCAGCAAACGGCCGTGCATCGCCAAAGCGCGTCAGGATTCGCTTAGTTTCGTCGAGGCATGCCAGTGCAGCATGGTTGCCACGAAGGTCAGCTATTGCTGCTACTAGGCGCAGTTGAATCCAACACGATAGTTCTAGATCGTGGTGTGAGAGGCGACCAGCGATTTGGAGTCGTTCGATCGATTCTGCAGTGTTCCCGCGCTCTCGAAGGATGCTTCCTAGGACGAAGTGGCATCGAGCCGCGATATGAGAAGACTGCGAGATATTTGCTAAGGTTTTAGTCGCGATCCGTTGTGCTTCGTCGTTGCGTCCAATGCGCTGAAGGGCGTCACTAAGTAGTGCTTCACCAAGAGGACCTAATTTTGGTGAGGAGCGACCCTCGCGGTGAGATGCCCCCAATAAACTCGAGGCCTCAGAAAAGTGACCGGTTCGAATTAGCCCAACCGCTGATTGGATAAGACAAGAATGGATTGCATCCATATTGACTCTCGAGGCAAGTACCGTTATTGCAACATCTGAGAGCATCGACTTTTGTTAAAGCGCCGAACGGCAGAGAGTCTAAGTCGGAGTCATAGCTGATGCCCTCATTCGATCCCACAGGTCAGCCCATTCGTGAGTAGGTCGGCACAATAAGCTGGGTTCTTAAGTCGCTTAATTCACCGCGCGTAGCTTCCTTTGCAGCTATGAAGGTACCTCTTGCGTCTGAAATGCCATCTTGCGAGCAAAGACGCGACCGATCGGCTGACAGATTCAATGTATTGAGTCTCGTTCAATGTATTGAGTCTCGGCGAGTGTGAAAAACGCGTCAGACCGGCGGTAAACCGCGAGCACACCGAAGAGTATAGTGCCGCAAACTATCGGCGTACACACCGCATGCTTTAGAAGAGCGCGTGCAATCCTCGATGAAATCGAGCTGGGGATCGGCGTTGACCACTGTCTGCTTGTGGGCGGCGACCCATCCCGAAAGTTGCCTCCCGATAGGAATGCGTAAGCCGTCAAAGGACATTTTCAATTCAGCCGACACTTGTGCAGTTCGCAAAACAACAGTGGGCGTGTTCTGATATATTGCGAAAACTGCATTCGGGACGTGTCCCTCCAGCTCTCTCTGGATGTCAACGGCGATGGCTTCATAGAATCTTTACCGGCTCTCGTCTATGCCTCCAGCGGGACATGATCAGTCCGTCAAGCGCAACCGTTACGGTCGCGGCATACGTTCCAAACAGGAGCACAGTAGCGAATACGAAGGGTCTCTGACACCGAAATCTAAGACGACTCGACGGGACCGCCAAGAGAAAGGTTGATGACGCGGATGTTGAAGCGCCGGCGGTTCTGGATGGCCCAGAGAATCGCCTCGCGCACGTCGCTCGCCTTGCCGGTGCCGTCGGCGCCGATGACGCGCAGGCTGATGAGGCTGGCGCCCGGAGCGACGCCGCGGAATGGCATCTGAAACGATGCGTCCTGCGGATACGGGGAGCTGCCGGCGATGGTCGCGCCGATATGCGTCCCGTGACCGTAGACGTCGTCTTTAATCCGGGGGCCCCTGCCCCCGGAGCGTTCCCTTGCCGTCGCCGACGAAGTCTTTCGCGAACACCACGCGGCCGGCGAGCGAGCGGTGGCCGGTCCACACACCCGAATCGATCAGCGCGATGCCGATCCCCGCGCCGGTGAACGGTCCCATCCCCGCGAGCCCGGCCTGCACCTGGTCGGCCCCGATCGCCGCGTTGCTGATCGACATGAACGACCGCACCTCGACGTCGCGCGCGACGCGGGGCGTCTCGTTGCTGATCGCTTCGATTTGCGCGCCGTTGGCCTGCAGCACGGCGCCTTCGGTGAGCCGCTTCTTGATGCGCACTCCATGGCGCGCGGCAATGGCGCTGACCTCATCGTCCGTGCCCCGGACGATGACGTCGAGCTGCGTGGCCGATTTCGAGGCGGCGTGTTTGCGGAGGGTTTCCGGAAGGCGCGTGCGTTCCTGCGCCCAGAGCGGGGTGGTGGAAACGGTTATCAGCGCAAGTGCTGTGAGAACTCTCGATGCCCACACAATCTTGTGCCGTATCGCCATACGGATCCTCCCTAACGTGCGTCTCGGGTCAGGAATTCCCTCCGCCGTTCGCCTTGGCCGGCAGCCCTGCAGGCCTGCGCTGGGGCGCGTGCTCGGGGTCGAGGTTCGACCACGGCTTCCGGCTCTCGTCGAGGGAGGCGATCAGCACGCGCTGCGATCCGCCGATGGTGCGGATCGTTTGGAGCTTGCCTTCGCGGATTCGGTTGTAGATCGTTCGGCGCGACACGTGAAGCAGTGTCGCAGCCTGATCGATAGTGACGCTTCGCCCAAGGTGCTGTTCGAACATTCCGTGAACCTTCCTGTCGCCATGGTCGCGATGTGGTCGTCGAGCTGGGGGACCGGCTGACGGCTGTTTCCCTTGGCGAACCGTGTGCCAGATTTCCGAGCGGGCGGCGCGATTCGGCTAACTCATTGCGGTATCTAAAGTTGGTGCGGTACGATGCCTGTGCCAGGCCAGGCCGCGCCGGGTGAATAGCAGCTAATGGATTGACCGGCCGGTAAAAAAACCCACGACCGGTCGTGAGTAAGCAGGGCGGCAAGAGGGAAAAGCGCATGTGCATTTGCGTGCAAATTTCAGCGGCCAGTGGATTGGCCGGTCCGGCGGAAATTGGCTGCCCCTGAATCGCCTCGGCCGTCACGGCGGGTGCTTGTCGCATTTGCGATTGCCGGCATCGTCGGCCTCGCGGCGTTCCTCATCTGGTGGCTCACCATGCCGGGGATCCGCCAGGCTCCGGAATCGGCCTCGAGCGGCACGCGTCCGGTAGAAGCAGGGCAGCCGCCGAGCCCCGAGGCGCGCATCGAAGTGACGCTGCCGCGCGGCGGATCGCTCACGGGGTCCACCGATATGCCCTCGCTTGCGGCCGAACGGCTGACCGGCGCCACGCTGGTTCGCCTGAATCGCGCCACCGACGAAATCGAGCCGGGGCTCGCGGAATCGTGGACGGCATCGCCAGACCACCTGGTCTTCGTGCTGAAGATCCGCGCCGGGCTCAAGTGGCCGGATGGCCGCCCGTTCACCGCGCACGACGTCATCACTTCGCAGCGCCCGATTCACGTCTTCGACACACCGGTGGCCATCCGCGCGCTCGACGCCGCAGACCCTCGAAGCGACGTTTCCGCAGCCCTTCGCCCCGGGCCTGCGGCTATTCGCATTCCACCCGATTCAGGGCGTGGGCCCGTTCGTGCCGGCCGGGAAAAACGCCTTCGCGAGAAATCCGCATTACTGGCGCACGGCGGGCGACAAACAGCCGCTGCCCTATCTCGATGAGATCGTCCTTGTCGAAGGACGCCCCGGCGAACACGACTTCGCCGACGCGGCGCGTCCGCGCCGAAGATTTCGAAGCGATCAAGCAGCTCGAAGCAGCGGGCAAGGCGCGTCTCTTCAATCTCGGACCGGGCCTCGACGCCGACGCGATGTGGATCCGCCCCGGCGAGGACCCCCGGGAAGAGAATGACCGGCCGTGGCTCACCAATGAAAAGTTCCGCCTCGCCATTTCGACAGCCGTCGATCGCGGCGAATACTGCAAGCAGGTGTTCTATGGCGCGTGCGCGCCCGCCGGCGGCCCGGTCTCGCCGGCGAACTTTGCGTGGTTCAACCCCGATCTGCCGATCGGCCGCGGCGATCCGGCGCTCGCCCGCGCCATGCTCGAAGAGCTCGGGCTCCGCGATCGCACCGGCGACGGCATCCTCAACGACGCGGCGCGGAGGCCGGTGCGCATCTCGCTGGCGATCCGCAACGACGTACCGTCGGCCGCACGCGCGGCGGAGTTCATCGCCGCTTCGTTGAAATCGGTCGGCGTGCAGGTGGACGTCACGCCGCTCACCGCCGCGGCGCTCGCGGCGCGCAGGCAGAAGGGGAACTACGACGCGATCTACGATCGCATCGAGATGCGCGACACCGATCCGGCGATGAACCTCGACTTCTGGCTCAGCTCCGGCGCCGCGCATCCCTGGGCGGCAGGCGCCCGCACGTCGCCGCCGGCCGACTGGGAGCGGCAACTAGATCAATTAATGCTGAAACACGCCGCCTCGTTCGATCGCATCGAACGTCTGCAGAGCTTCGTAGACGCGCAGAAGCTCTACCAGCAGCACATGCCGGCCATCTTCTTCGGCGTCCCGCACGTGCGGGTCGTCACCAGCATGCGCACGCTCAACGCCACCCCGTCGCTGCTGCGGCCTCACCTGTTGTGGAACGCCGAGGCGCTGGCAGTGCTGAAATAGGCCTGATTTTGAGGTATTGGGTCCGGCGCAGCATGGTACGTGCGTTGCACGACGGGCGTATCATCGCGGCGTGCTGTCCTCTAATGCTGACGGTGACTAGCCGGTAGCCGAGACAAAAGATGAGCCGAACTTTCTTCGCAGTTATCGCTGTCGCGCTGCTTGCTGCCTGCGCTACCAATCCCGTCACGGGAAAGCGCGAGATCTCATTGATGAGTGAGGAGCAGGAAATCAGCGTCGGCCGAGAGATGGACGCACAGATACGGCAGGAGATGGGGCTCTACGAAGACGAAGAGCTCCAGCACTACGTGAGGGAGCTCGGCATGGGGCTGGCGAGGCGATCGCAGCGGCCGAACCTTCCATGGAGCTTCGCGATCGTCGATTCGCCGGCGGTCAACGCCTTCGCGCTGCCGGGCGGGTTCATTTACATCACGCGCGGCATCCTGCCCTATCTCGACAACGAAGCGCAGCTCGTCGGCGTCCTCGGCCACGAGATCGGCCACGTCACCGCGCGCCACTCGGCGGCGCAGTACACGCGCGGCATGGGCGCGTCGCTGGGCGTGCTCGCCGCCAGCATCTTCGTTCCGGCGGTCCGGCCGTTCAGCGACCTGGCGCAGGGCGGGATCGGCGTCCTCTTCCTCAAGTTCGGCAGAGACGACGAGATTCAGGCGGATGCGCTGGGGGCCGAATATGCGGCGGGCGGCGGATGGGATCCCAACGAAGTCCCCGCATTCCTCACCACGCTGGCGCGCATATCGGAAGCGGCGGACCGCAACGGCGTGCCCAACTGGATGGCCACACATCCCCAGCCGGAAAATCGGGCGGTAAAAGTCGGCGACGTGGTGAAGAAGGTGCTCGCGGCTACTGACCAAAACCTTACCGTCGATCGCGATCCGTATCTCTCGCGTATCGACGGCGTCGTCTTCGGCGACAATCCCGAAGACGGCATCGTCCGGGGCAATCTCTTCCTGCATCCGGCGCTGCGGTTCGCGATCGAATTTCCCGACGGCTGGGAAATCACCAACAGCGACGAGCAGGTGGTCGCCCAGGAACCGGGGAACAAGGTCTTCATGGTGCTGCGGACGATCGAGCCGCGCCCGGGGCGCAGCCTCGATCAGATTGCGCAGCAGCACATGCGCGACTCGGGATACAAGACCGCCGACATCACGTCAATCTCGATTTCGGGGCTGCAGGCGGTCATCGGCACATACCAGGGGAACGCGTCGGGGATCGGCCAGGTGGTCTCGCGCGGCGCGCACGTCCCCATCGGCCGGACTACCTACTTCATCGGCGGCATCGCCGCGCCCGACATGTACCCGCGCGTCGTCGCGGGGTTCGACAAGGCGATTCAATCGTTCAGGCAGTTGAGCCAGAACGAGGCGGACGCGATCGAGCCGAACGTCGTTGATTTGTATGTCGCGCGGCAGGGGGACACCTGGCAGTCGATCGCGCAGCGCGCCGGCGGCGGGCTCGTGAACGCCAGGACGCTGGCGATCATGAACGATCACGCCATGGACCAGCAGCCCGAACCGGGAACACGGCTGAAGATCGTTGTTCCCGGATCTTAACCACAGAGATTGACCACAGAGAACACAGAGGGCACGGAGAAGAAATTCCTTCTTCTCGGTGTTCTCTGCATGTACGTCAGGGTCCGCCTTCAGGCGGACCTCGTGAAGTCCGGCTAAAGCCGGACACTACGGTACTACGCGCAAAACAAAACGGCTCCAGGGATTGGGCAGCACTGCGCCGATCATCGCCACCAGCGATCGCCACCCGCATGCCCACGTAGCCAATCGTCAGCACCCTCACACATCACAAGCGTAAATTCTGATACCGCCGGATCCTGACCACAGAGAACACAGAGTTCACAGAGAAATATTTGTTTCTTCTCAGTGTTCTCTGTGATCTCTGTGGTTGGATGCCATCTCAGAATCGCACTCCGATCAACACGGTGAAGGCGTTCGCGTAGACGTTCACGGGGTCGGGGTTGACCGCGATGTTCTGCATGCCTCTCGTGAGTCGTGCGTCGGCCAGCCATCGTTTGTGCTGGACGCCGGCGCCGACGATGAATGAGAGGTTGGTGCCCTTGACCATGTCTTCGATGTCCACGAACTTTTCCGCGTCGCCCACCTGACGGATGACGGCATTGCGCAGTAATCCGATTGACGGCCCGCCAATCAGGTACAGCGACGTGTCTTCGCCGGTCTGTTTCGACAGACGCACGAGCAGCGGGAAATCCAGATACCGGATGAGGACGACGCGGTCGGCCACGGGTGGCTTCAGCTCGCCGTCGGGCGCCGTGGTGGGTGGCGCGTCTTTGTCGTGCACCCGCTGCCCCTTGGCGGCGAAGATGATTTCGGGCTGGAACGACCACGGGCCGGCGAGATGGATCCAGAAGAAGCCGCCGTAGTTCAAGGTGGGCTCGAACGCCGATCCGACCAGCTCCGGATCGAATGGCTCGACGCTCGTCAGCGTGGCGAACGACGGTCCGAAGCGCACTCCATATTCAAAGCGGCGCTCAGCTGGCGTCGTGGAGTGGCTGGGGCAGGTGCGGGTTGAGGCGCCTGGGCGAAAACGGGACGTGCGGAGATCAGAACAAATACGGCGCATAGACCAGTCTGCAACCAGGGCGTCGACATGCGAATCGTGATTGTACTCTCTTCCAAAGAACACTCCGCTGCATACGGGCGCTATAATTCGACACCATGCGGCACGTAGCGATTGGCTTGCTCGCGCTTCTGTGTGTCGTCGCGCCCACCGCGCAGCAGCGCTCGATCGACGACTTCTTTCGCGAGTTCAGCGATGCCTGGGTGCGGATGAATCCCAACATCGCGGTGAGCACGCGCTACTTCTCGGGCGAAGAACAGGATCGCCTCGAGCAGCAGCTGAGCTCTTATACCGAAGCGGCACGCGCCCCGCGGCTCGCGCACCTCCAACGCGGGCTGACGGAGCTCGCGCGCTTCGATCGTTCGCAGCTCACCGACACGCAGCGCGTGTCCGCGGATCTGCTCCGCTACCAGCTGCAGAGCTGGCTCGACTCGGAGAAGTACGACCACTACGAGTTTCCGCTCGATCAGCACAACGGCGCGAACATCGGGCTCGTTACCGTGCTGAGCGTGCAGCATCCGCTGCGCACGCCGAGAGACGCGTCGAATTACGTCGCGCGGCTGGCGCTGGTCGGCACGAGGATGGCCGAAACGGTCGAAGACGCGAAGCAGCGGGCGGCGAAAGATCTCATCCCGCCGCGCTTCATCCTCAACCGCACGATTGAGCAGATGCGGCGGTTCTCCGCCACGCCGGCAGCGCAGAATCCGCTCGTCACGGCATTCGACGAACGCGCATCACAAATAAAAGACCTGCCCGCCGCCGATCGCGCCGCGCTCGTGGCGAAAGCCGAGCGCGTCGTCTCGGAGTCGGTGTATCCCGAATGGAAAGCGGCAATCGGATATCTCGAGTCGCTGCTGCCGCGCTCGTCGGACAATGCGGGCCTCTGGCGGTTCGAGGGGGGCGCGGAGGCCTACGCGTTTTTTCTCAAGCAATACACCACGACAAACCTGACGGCGGACCAGATTCATGAGATCGGGCTGCGGCAGGTGGCCCGCCTCGAGCGCGAGATGGACGCGCTGATGCGCAAGCTCGGGCGATCCAGCGGCACGGTGAAAGATCGTGTCGCGCAGCTGAAGAAAGATCTCAGCTATCCGCTCACCGAAGACGGCCGCAAGCAGATCATGGCCGACATCGACGTGATGATTCAGGAAGCGCAACGCCGGTCTGTTCTTCAATTCGACATGCGCCCGAAAGGGCCGGTGATCGCGCAGCCCTACCCGCGCTTCCGCGAAGCGAACGCCGCCGCATCCTACACGCCTCCGCCCCTCGACGGCTCGCGTCCCGCGGTGTTTCAAATGCCGCTGCGGCCCGAGCGCATGACGAAGTTCGAGCTGCGCACGCTCGTCCACCACGAAACCGTTCCCGGCCATCACTTCCAGATTGGCCTGATGGTCGAAAATGCGGCGCTTCCGGCGTTCCGCCAGGCGCGGTTGTTCGGCGGCATTTCCGCCATCACCGAAGGCTGGGCGCTCTACGCCGAGCGCCTCGCGGCAGAGTCGGGCTGGTACGACAACGATCCGGAAGGGCTGCTCGGGCAGATGCAGGCCGAGCTGTTCCGCGCGCGGCGCCTTGTCGTCGACACCGGACTGCACGCGAAGCGCTGGACGCGCCAGCAGGCGATCGACTACGGCATCGAGGCGAGCGAGATCGAGCGATATGTCGCCACTCCGGGACAGGCGTGTTCGTACATGCTCGGGCAATTGAAGATTCTCGAGCTGCGCGATCGCGCGAAGGCCGAGATGAAAGATCGATTCTCCGAGCGCGCGTTCCACAACGTGGTGCTCGCAGCCGGATCGGTGCCGCTGGAGATCCTCGAAGGGGAAGTTGACGGATATATACGAAGTAAGAAGTAAAAAGTAAAAAGTAAAAAGGAAGAGTCGAAAGTTCGTATTGCAGTCCATTAATTATCCGGCTACGCGCACCGTCGAGCAGACGGACACCTACCACGGCACGTCGGTTTCCGATCCCTATCGATGGCTCGAAGACGACATGTCGCCGGAGACGGCGGCGTGGGTCGAGGCGCAGAATCGCGTCACGTTTGCCTACCTCGACAGCATTCCCGGCCGTGCCGCGCTGAAAGAGCGGCTTCGGCAGCTGTTCGACTACCCCAAATATCAGGAGCCCTCGACCAAACGCGACCTGGTGTTCTTCTACAAGAACGACGGGCTGCAGAATCAGAACGTTCTCTACATGCAGAAGGGGCTCGACGGCACGCCGGAGGTGCTGATCGATCCGAACACGTGGTCGGATGACGGGACCGTCAAGCTGGCCAGCTTTACGCCGTCTGCCGATGCGAGATATGCGGTGTACGGCATCTCGAGGAGCGGTTCCGACTGGCTGGAATACAACGTGCTCGATCTCACGACGCGGGCGCGGCTGCCCGACAAGATCGAGTGGGTGAAGGTGTCGAACGTGGCGTGGCGCGGCGACGGGTTCTACTACAGCCGATATCCCGCGCCGGCGAGCGGCGACAGCGAGCTCTCATCCTCGAATGCCCATCACCGCGTTTTTTATCATCGCCTCGGGACATCGCAGGACGCCGACGAGCTCGTGTTCGAGGATCCACCGAACCCGCAGCGATTCCACATCCTTCATACGACCGAAGACGAACGGTTCGAGATCTTGTGGGTGGGTGATTTCGGAGCGGGGAAGAAAGGGAACGCGCTGTTCGTGCGCGAGTCCCGTAGCGGCGGCCCGTTCCTGGCTCTGGTTCCCGACATCACGGACGACTCGTTTTCGGTGCTCGATAGCGACGGCGGCAGGCTGATTGTCTCGACGAACAAGAGCGCTCCGAACGGCCGGATCGTCGCCATCGATCCGCGCGATCCCGCTGAGAGCCGCTGGGCGACGGTGGTGCCTGAAAGAGCTGAGTCACTGGAAAGTGCGGCAATGGCGGGTGGCCGGCTGTTCGCGACCTACATCAAAGACGTTACGTCGCGTGTGCACGTGCACACCCTGGACGGAGCGCTCGAAACCGAGATGAGCCTGCCCGGTCCCGGCACGGCCACCGTTTCCAGCTCCGATCGCGACTCCCGGCACGTCTTCTACACGTTCACGTCGTTCACCGAGCCGCTGACGATTTACCGCTACGACATCGCCAGCCGCGCCAGCACCGTGTTTCGCGGATCGGATCTTCCGGGTTTCGATCGGTCGTGCTACAAGACGAAGCAGGTCTTCGTCACGAGCAAGGACGGAACGCGGGTGCCGATGTTTCTGGTGCACCGTGCGGGCCTCGAGCTCGATGGGCGCAACCCGACGCTCATGTACGGCTATGGCGGGTTCAATGTCGCCGTCGGGCCATTGTTTAATCCGCTGCGCCTGGCATTGCTCGAACAGGGTTTCGTCTACGCCAGCGTGAACCTGCGGGGTGGCAGCGAATACGGCGAAACGTGGCACGACGCTGGAACGAAAACGCGAAAGCAGAACGTGTTCGACGACTTCATCGCCGCCGCCGAGTGGCTCATCGAAGAAAAATACACCTCGCCGGACCGGCTCGCGATCACCGGAGGGTCGAACGGGGGCCTGCTGGTCGGAGCCGTCATCAATCAGCGCCCCGAACTGTTCCGCGCGGCGGTTCCGCAGGTGGGCGTGATGGACATGCTGCGGTTCCATAAGTTCACGATCGGATGGAACTGGATCGCGGACTACGGATCGAGCGACAACGAGACGGAGTTCAAGGCGTTGTATGCGTATTCACCGCTGCACAACATCCGCGCGGGCGGCCGATACCCGGCGACGTTGATCACCACGGCGGATCACGACGACCGCGTCGTGCCGGCGCACTCCTTCAAATACGCCGCGGCCATGCAGGCTGTGGCGAGTCGCGAAAATCCCGTGCTCGATCCGCATAGAAACGAAGTCAGGGCACGGTGCCGTCAACACGGCCAAGCTCATCGACAACACAGCGGATGTGTATGCGTTTATTGCGCATCAACTAGCCGGTAGCAGTAGCAGTAGCCAGTAGCCAGTAGCCGGTAGTCCTGTGGCCGGTAGTCGATAGCCGCTAGCTGGTAGTCCAGTACGTAGTGTCCGGCTTTAGCCGGACGTCATCGACCGTCAACGATCAGCTTTGGATTTCCAAGACGGCCAGGACCCTCGCGTGCGACGCCTGGATAACTGGTGGCCGTGTATTCGTAGTCTCCTGTGGCGTTCGAATCGACTTTAGCGTCTATCGGCTTGCCCTTGGCGCCAGTTTTTGTATTGTCGGTCCATTTGAAGGGGTTGCTGATCGGCACCTGTAGCAAATGTGATTGTGAGCGTTTCGTCGGAGTTCGCAGGATAAAAAAAGACCTTCTTGGTCTTGAAAATCGTCGCCTCTTCCTCGCAAACGGTGCCGTTCGCTTATCAGAATTTTCTGTCGTGCGCACCATCACGGTTCCTTTCGATTGCTGGCAGCCGCGCCTTCGCGTGCGGCTGCAGCTCCTTGAGATGTCCGTCTTTCCGCAGACCAGCAAGCGCAGGCGACCGTTCGACCTCGGACAACTGATATCCCGCCGCCAATGCGCGTCCGAGCCACTCGAGCGCCTGCTCGCGCTCCTTGAACCAGAGCTCGTGGACGACACCCGCCTGGAACATCAAACCGGCATCGCCGGGCGCAAGGTCGAGGGCTTTTTCCATCAAGACACGCGCGCGATCGTGATGACCGAGCGCGGCCTCATATTCCGCCAGCGACATTGCCGTCTCCGCGTCGCGCGGGTTTATCTCGAGCGCCTTCGTCGGCGAGCTCAGCTGCTTTGGTGAACGCCGACCGGGATTCGGAGGATTGTCCTGCCCAGAGCTGCGCGGAGGCGAGATTCCCCCACACGACGTATTCATTCGGCTGAAACGAGACTGCCTGTTGAAACGCCTGAGCGGCCCGAGCGTAATCGGCCAGCTCGAAAAAGTAAAGCGTGCCGAGATTCGACGCCGCCTGGTAGTTGGCGCGGATCGACAGCGACTTCTCGAAAGCGGCGATCGCTTCTTTCGGACGCTCCTGCCGGTAGGCGAGCGCTCCAAGATTGCTGTAGCCCCGCCAGCTGTCGGGGTGAAGGGTGACCACCTGCCGGAACATCCCTTCGGCGTCGGCGTATCGACTTTGCGCGTAGTAGAACGCACCGAGGCGGCTGTATCCGCTCCAATATCGCGGGCGGATGTCGATGGCTTTGAGGTAGGTCTCTTCGGCTCGCTGCTTCAATCCAAGCTTGTCGTAAGCCGACGCGAGGCCGATATGCACCATCTCGTTTTCAGGCTCGCGCGCCAGCGCGTGCTGGAACTCTTCGACGGCCTTTTCATATTCGCCGATGCCACTGTTGATGGTTCCGAGACACTGGTGTGGCGAAGCTTGCTGTTCGTCGAGGCCGAGCGCGCGCTCGCAGGTCTGCCGGGCCTTTTCGACCCACTGCGCGTCTTTGGTCGCGAGGTATTTCTTCCAGTACGCCTCACCCAGACCCGCATGCGCCGGCGCATGTCTGGGGTCGAGCTCGAGGGCGTGATGCAAAACGGCGAGGGCCGTATCCACGTTTTCCGGCTTGCTGTCGTCCTGAAGGTATCCCAGCCCCTGGAGATAAAAGTCGTGAGCCCCCGCCGCAGCGGGATGCGCGCCCATCTGATTGCGCTCCGCGGCCGTGAGCGTGACGTCGATCATCGACAGCAACGTGTCGACGATCCGATTCTGCAGCGCGGCGCGCTCGTGCTCGGCAACCGTGATGGTGCTTCGCCGTATCGTCGCGCCGCTCGCCGCATCTACCAGCTCGAGATCCGCGCGCGTGCCTGTACTGTCTCTCGCCGATTTCCCGCGTATGACATGGGTTGCGCCGAGCTCGACGCGCGCGTCCGCTGGTGTGCGCACCCCTCTTGCCGTGACATCCGTGGCAGGCACCACATAAACGTTCCGTCCTGCCGGAAGGGCGGCAAGCCTCGTCGTGACAGCCTGCGTCAGTCCCGCCCAGTACGCCTGTTCTGCCGGATCGCCGCTGTCCGTTTCGATCGGCAGCAACGAGAGAGTTGTGATTGGCTCGGCCGAACGCGGAGTTGCAGAATCGCGGACGAGATTACGCATTGTGAACGTAATGGCCGCGCCGGCTGCCACAATCGCCACGGCGGCTATCCCCACGCGCAGGCTGGTTGACCATCCAGCCAGGCGTCGCCTTGGTGGTGTGATGCCTCTGGCGATCGACCTGATGTCGGCCGCCAGATCCTGCATCGAGTCATATCTGTCTTCGGGACGTTTGGCCAGGCAACGGCCGACCAGCCGGCCGAGCGCCGCCGGAGTTTTCGGCGCGACGATGCTCAGCGGCGCTGGCTGCTCGTCGATGATTGCCGTCATCGTCTGGATGACGGTGTCGCGCTGGAACGCGCGTTTTCCCGACAGCATTTCGTAGACGAGAGCGCCGAAGACGAACTGGTCCGAGCGCGCGTCAATGGTGCTTCCCGTCACCTGCTCCGGCGACATGTAGCCGATCGTCCCGACCAGCTGACCAACTTCGGAAAGGCCGCTGGCCGTCGCCGACTCGGCTGATTCGATGGCGGTCTTGACGAATTTCCCGAGGCCGAAATCGAGGATCTTCACGAGGCCGGCCGCCGTGAACATGATGTTCCGCGGCTTGAGGTCGCGATGGATGACGCCGGCATCGTGGGCATGCGCCAGTCCATCGGCAATCTGCGCCGCCGCATCGAGCACCTCATCCACCGGCATCGTCCTGGTGGACAGCCGCTGCTGCAGGGTCTGGCCGTCGATCAGCTCGAAGGCGATGTAGAGCTTTCCCGCGGATTCGCCGAAATCAAAGACGGTGACGATGTTGGGGTGGCTGAGCGCGGCGACGGCTCGCGCCTCGCGTTCGAACCGCGCGCGCAGGCGGGGGTCGTCGCTGATTTCGCCCGGCAGGACCTTGACCGCGACGAAGCGCTTGAGCCTCGTATCGAACGCGCGGTAGACCTCGCCCATGCCGCCAGCCCCGAGAGCGGACTTGATGACGTAAGGTCCGAGTTGCGACCCGGTGTCGAGCGGCATTGCAGGTGGAATTCAGACAGATTCTGTCACGGATCGCCGGCGTTTTGGCGGCCGCGCCGTGTCAGCGCTGAGGAGGGAGTCCCGGCGTCACTTTCATCGCATTCTCGGCGTACAGCTTTTTCAGCACTTCATCCGGAAGATCCATTCCATACAGCTTCCAGAACGCATGGTAGTCGCGGTAGTAATCGAAGTACTCATCCGCGGTCTCGAACACGCGCCAGTAGTACGGAAACTCGGAAGGGGCATAGGTGTCCTTGCCGAACAGCACACGATCCTGGTACTTCGTAAAAAACGCCGCAGCGGCGCGCGGCTGGCGGCCGAACTCGTACAGGACGGCCGCGACCTCGAGATACACATTCGGCAGTTTGTCGAGCAACGCGCCGGCGCGCTCGAGATCGTGGCCGTGATAGGCGAAGTGTGCGGCGATGAACCGCGTCTTCGGATGCTTCGCGAACATCCGATCCCGTTCGGCGATCAGCTGCGCGAACTTCACCTGCGATGGATCGTAGTTGCGGCGGCTCGGAAACAGCGCGAGCTCCAGCCAGCGCTCGTTCGTGTAATCGGGCGGATCGAAGAACGTGGGGGGCTCCGCTGTGTGTATCAAGACCGGCACGTTGAGCCGTCCAGCCGCGGCCCAGACCGGGTCGAGCTCGGGATCGTCAATGGCGATCCGCGAGCCGTCGGCCTTGCGCGCGGTCATTCCCAGGTCCTTGAAAATCTTCAATCCGATAGCGCCGTTCCTGACGTCCTGTTCGAGCTGTGCAGCCGCCCTGGTGCCCCAACCCGCCGCGAATCGGCCGAAGTCGAGGTTCGCAAATACCGTAAAGCGGTCGCGATACGGGCTCCGGCGAATGGCGTCGACGTTCTGCTTGAGCCGGTCGCCGCTGCCGCCGCTGAGATTGTTGAGCACGCGCAGGTTCAGGGCGTCCATTTCGCGGACCAGGCGCGTCATGTTCTCGGCGGTCGCAGACTGATGGCTATGGATGTCGACGACCGGAAACTTTGCCTTCGGCACTGGATGCTCGGCAACGACCAGCGTCGATTTCGGGCGGTAGTCGACGATGCTGGGCGGCGGCGTTTCCGGCGCCTGACAGCGCCCCTCGCGCACCTCGGTCTGACCGGGCGGGCAGTCGCCGGCGCGCGATACCGGAGCGGGTCGCCGCTGAGCTGGCGCCGTCGGTGTCGCCTGTCCGCCCGCCAACAGGAAGGCGGACGCTGTGAACGCCAGAGCACCGATCAGACTCGCAATCCGTGGACGCATGATGAAATTAGTACGCCCCGAATTATATCCGAGACGTTGGCACGAAATAGGGTTTGCGATGACACCAACAGCTACTCCCGGTCGACGACACACGGATTCTCCCCTGTGATGATTCTTTCCTGAACCCGCCACGCGCCCTGAATCGATGGCGTCGATTGTGCGGGAACCATATGGATGTATGGTGTTCATGCTGGTATCATTCCTAGCAATGAGCGGATCGCGGAAAGTGACGGTTGAGCTGCCCGATGACCTTCTGCGGCGCGCGCAGAAATCGACCGGAGACGGCATCACGTCGACGATTCGGCGCGGGCTCGAGCTGGTCGCGGCCGGCGAGGCGTATCGCGGCCTGAGGCGCTTGAAGGGCAAGGTGTCCCTCTCGATCGACCTGGACACGCTCCGCCGTCGACCGGAAATGATCGCCGCGGATTCGAGCTCTCTCATCGTGTACTTATCGGGTGCGGCGGGAGACGACGTCGACGCGATCGATCGGCCCTGGGCGATCAGCAGTTATGCCTGCCACCCGTGGTCCTCACCGAGCTCTTCAGCGATCCGAAACTGCCGCCGCAGCTCTCGTCCGCTGCTCACGGCAGATCCCCCTGCTGGAAGCAACCACTGGCTTCTGGGAGCGTGCGGGCCGGCTGCGCGCGAAAGTTATCTCGCGGAGGCGTCGCGCACGGCTTGCCGATACCCTCATTGCCCAGAGCTGCCTCGACAACGATCTCGTGCTGATTACGCGCGACCTCGATTTCCGTGCGTTCGCCGAGATTGCGGACCTGAAGATTCTCGCCGCCTGATCTCGCGCCGCACCGCCGCGATGGAAGACCGGGGTGTCGCCAGAGCGCCCTTATTGCTTCACGAATACCTGCACGAACGGTTCCTTGCTGGTAATCGCACCAAGTTCGGTCGATGTCACCGTCATCGTCTTGCCGTCTGCAGAGATCGCTCGGATCGTCTTGCCAGTCTCGACTCCCTCTCTACTGTTGGTGAATTCAATCGTCGAACCGTCGACTTGCCTGGCGGCGGTCATCGTCCCCGGGATGACGCTGCGGCCCACGACGGCGGCTGGCTTGCCGTCGAGCATCAGCGTGACCGTCGACTGAAGCGCGGTCAGCGTGATCTTGAGCCCGTTCGCGCCCACTGCCTCGATTATGGTCTGCTGCGGCATGTCGGTCTTGAACCGACTCGGCCTGCCATCTTCCGCAAGGCCCTTGCCTTAGCTCGCTGGCGACGCGCCGGTAGATCATGGTGGTCGTTCGCTTTCCCGACGGCATGACCACCTCGGTGGCTTCCGTCAGTGTGGCGCCGTCCGCGGAAATGCGGATTCGCCGCGTGTTCAGCAGTTCACCGTTGTTGAAGATCGCACTCTCGAAGCTGCTCGAATCGATTTGTTTCCAGGCGATCGTATTTTTTGACAGATCTATCGAGTAGAGCTTGCCCGTGAAGTTCACCGGCTCAACCATCGGTCTGAGCTCCGAGCCGCGAAGCTCCTCCAGTCCGCCACTCGGGTGGCCCGGAAAACTAGGTTTTGCAGCGAGCCAAGCTTCCGTTTCGCGGTGTCTTCCGTCCAGGCACCCACAACCGCGCCGGTCCTCACTGGTCTTTGGATTGGGCCTGTGCGGGACTGCCCGCTAGCAGCGGACATAACGCCACAACGACGACGCGAGGCTCTAACATACATGCGTTCCTCCTTATCGATTCCTAATTACCGAAGCGATGATTTCGTACGCGCCGAGACGAGCGCCGGGCGACAAGGACAAATGGAAGCGTGCGAAGTATAACGGCCCAGACCGTTACCTTGGAGGGTTCTTGTTGGGACCAAGAAGCTGCCGAAGAGCTTCGGCGTGTGTCGCGAGGAACAGCCGATCCTTTTCACGTCCCGCCGCGGCTTTCGATTCGACGATGTGCGCCAGACGCGCCACCGGAATCTCGACACCGTCGACAATGAAAATTCGACGATCATTCCAGACAGGCTCGAAGTCGAAGCCGCCCATCACCAGCGTGAGGTCCACTTCCAGCTCGCCTCGCGTCGCGCGCGTGAGTGCCCGCCGCGCGACGACGGCGTCGGCGATGAGGCGATCGTGCGGGACATCGAGCGGCTCCGTCGCCCGACCACAGCGCCAGACCTGCGGCATCGCACGCGTCCCATGCGCGCATCAGATTCTCGGGATCCGGGGGAAGGAAGAGATCGCGATCCTGCGTGGTGAAGACGGCTCCCGCAGCAGTGTGCGAAATAGTTTGCGCCCCGACACCGATGAGCACAATTCGCACCTCTCGTTCCTGAGCTCGCGCAACGAGCTGCAGAATTCATCGTGCACCAGCTCAACGCTGATGACCGCGCGGCGTGCATGCTTGCCGAGAATTTTGCATCAGCCCTGTGTCACGCACGCTCTTGTCCGCGCCCGGCTGATTCTGCGAAAGCGCTTCGACCCTCGCGATGTGGTCGAGATACTCCTGTGACAGCGTCACCGGGCCCACCTCGCGGGGCGCCTTCGCAAACTCGTCGAGAATCTTCAGCGCACGCTCGTCGGCGTCCATGAACCTAATCTTAGCGTCAAACCGCTCGCCCTTTTGCCTGCTCGGGACTCATTGCGCGACATTCCCTGCTCGGAGCGAGCCGTCTCGGACAGAATATCCCTGGGAGGCAATATGACCATGACTTCGATGATCGCCGGCGCCCTTGTCTGTGTGGCATTCAGCGCCGTGCCGGCTGCGGCACAATCTTCGACGGGCGCCAATTCAATTTCCGAGGGTGTGAGATCGGCGTGGAATGGCGCCAAGCGGAACCTCACACGCTCGGCCGAATTGATGCCGGAGGCCGACTATGGCTTCCGTCCCGTGAGCACGGTCCGCACGTTCGGCGAGATTCTCGCGCACGTTGCCGGGGCGAACTACGTATTCTGCTCGGCCGCCAAGGGCGAGAAATCACCGCACGCCGAGGCGGCGTTCGAGAAGACCGCGACAACCCGCGCGCAAATCATCAAAGTCCTGGACGACTCGATCGCGTACTGCGACACGGCATACGCGGCGCTAAACGACGCGCGCGCCGGCGAGAGCGTGGAGCTGCCGTTCGGGATGGGGAAGGGCGCGCGCTCGCTGCCGTTGATCCTCAACACCGGCCACCTTCAGGAGCACTACGGGAACCTGGTTACGTACTTCCGCGTGAAGGGGATGGTGCCACCTTCGTCACAACAGCAATGAGAGGCTGTGTCAGAGCCAGTTTCTGCGGCCGAAGGTCAACCTCAGCTCGCCCATGTGCGCCAATACCCCCGACGGCAGGACATCCGCGCCTTCTCCAGCCGGGACCTCATGGACTGAATCGAGAGAATCCGCAATGAAAAGCCGCTGGCGGCTGTCGATGCGTTTCACCGGCCGTTCGTCCAGGCTCCAGCCTTTGGAGCGGCGGCCGCAATGCCGGCATTCCAGAAAGACGCTGCCCGGCCCCCGCCGCATTTCATAGTCGTGGTGGCCAAAAAGACGGCACTTGAACGGATTCCGCATAGGCCCTTGTGACGATCCGAACAACTTGAGGTGGCACAGCCTACACCCAGGATTGCGGCGAGGCAAGCTCTCGTATAATTCGACGCGAATGTGACCGACCCGGTTTTGGCCTCCCATCCCCGCCTGCAGGTTGACGACGCGCTCGGGCGCCGCGTGGTCGTCATCGACAAGCCGCTGTTTCGCATCGGCAGGAGAAGCGAAAGCGATCTGTGCCTGGCCGGCGCCGACGTGTCGCGCGAGCACGCCGAAATCGTCCGCCGGGATGACGGAAGTTTCGTGTTGCGAGATCGCGGATCGCGCCGTGGAACCTTCGTGGACGGCGAACAGGTGACCGAGAGGCCGCTGAGGCATCGAGACAGAATCCGGCTGGGGCACAACGGCGGCGTCGAGATGGTGTTTCTCGCGCACGATGAGCCCGACTCGCGTCCCAGCCATGCCTCGAATCTGATCGACTTCCGGCCTCTGACGGCGCTGCTCGATCGGCTGCGCGGCCTCGGGTCGGCGCGCGTGCTCGACGAAGTGCTGATGCTCGTGATGGACTCGGCGATCGAAGCGACAGGCGCCGAACGCGGGTTCATCATGCTTGCTGGCCCGAAAGGGGATCTCGAGTTCAAGATCGCGAGGGCGCGCGGCAAGGTAACCTTGTCGGGCAAGGCCTTCGCGACGAGCCAGAAGATTCCTCAGGAAGTCTTCGCGACCGGCCGCGAGCGATTTGTCGCCGATCTGATGGACAGCGACGTCGCGGTGCAACATCTGGGTACCGTTGCCCTCGGTATTCGCCACATCCTGTGCACGCCGCTGCGGGTCGTCCGGTATGTCGAAGATGCCGCCGGCCAGGGCGAGGAGCAGCCCATCGGGGTGTTGTATCTCGACAGCCGCGAGCGCGGGCAACTGATGTCTGGAGCGGCGCGAGGCGCGCTCGAACAGGTTGCCGGCGAAGCCGCGTCGGCCATCGAAAGCGCGAGGCTGTATCGCGAAGCCACCGAGAAGGCGCGCCTGGATCGCGAGCTGCATCTCGCCGCCGAGATTCAGCGCGCGCTGCTCCCCGAAGCGCTGCATTCCGGGGTGCATTTCGACGTCGCCGCGTCGTCGATCCCCTGCCGGTCAATCGGCGGCGATTTCTTCGACTACTTCAACCTCACGGACGATCGCTTCGCGTTCACCCTCGGCGACGTCGCGGGGAAAGGTCCTCCGGCAGCGCTCTTGACCGCGATGATTCAAGGTGCGTTCGCCGCGCAGGTCGCGTCAACCGATTCGCCGGCGGCATTGATGACCCACATCAACCGCACTCTCATCCGCCGCGCGATCCAGTCGCGGTTCGTGACGGTGATGTACGGCGTGCTCGGCGCCGACGGCCGGCTCACCTACAGCAACGCCGGGCACAATCCTCCGATCGTGATCGGCTCTCGTGGAGTACGCCGTCTCGAGACGGGAGGGCTCATCCTCGGGCTGTTTCCTCACGCGACGTATGAAGAGGAAACAGTGCAGCTCGAAGATGGAGACGCTCTGGTGGTGTTCAGTGACGGTGTGACGGACACGCTCAACGCGGCGGGCGACGATTTTGGAGAAGAGCGTTTGCTGGCCTGCGTGCAGACAAACCGCACGAGCACACCCGAGGCGCTGCTGGATTGCATCCTGTCGAACGTCAGGGTGTTCGCCGCCGGCACCGCCCAGAGCGATGACGTAACGGCGCTCGTCCTGCGATACAAATCGCGCAGCACTGCCAAATCGCCCAGTACGTAGTGTCCGGCTTCAGCCGGACCGTTGTACGTAGCGTCCGGCTTCAGCCGGACCGTTGCATCGCCTCAGCTGAACGTGCCGAGCGCGTCCTTCTCGGAATCGTAGGTGTCGAACACGGTCAACAGTTTGGTGATGCTCAGCAAGTCGTGGAGGCGCTTCGTCAGGTTCACCAGCTTCATGCTGCCGCCCGCTTTCGCGACCGTAGTGTAGGCGCCGACCAGCTCGCCGAGGCCGGCGCTGTCCATGTGAGTGACGTTGGCCAGGTTGACCAGAATGTTCTTGTGGCCCTGGTGAACGAGGCTGTTCACCTTGTCCTTCAGCAGCTGATCGTCGCCTTTCACCAGGGTGATCTGACCGGAAAGATCGAGAATCTTCACGTTGCCAACCAAGCGCTCGGCTATCTGCATGGGACGCTCCTGTCCTGTGTGTTGAACGGAGCCGGATACTAGTCGAAGGGCAGCTAGGGTGCAACCATCGGCACGAACCGCACGGGGATCGTGCGTTTCCGCGTCACGCCCGCGGCCGTCTTTGAAATGATGACGATCTCCTGCTCGCTGGTGCCGACCGGCACCACCATGACACCGCCGATGGCGAGCTGATCGACGAGCGCCTGCGGAATGTCCGGCGGTGCCGCGGTGACGATGATGCGATCGAAGGGAGCGAGCTCCGGCCATCCACGGTACCCGTCGCCGGTGCGCACGGTTACGTTCGCGTAGCCGGCCTTCGCCAGCGCGGCCCGCGCTTCCCGCGCCAGACCGGGAACCAGTTCGATGCTGTGAACGTGTTTGGCGATTTCAGCCAGCACCGCCGCCTGGTACCCCGAGCCTGTTCCGATCTCGAGCAGCTTGTGCCCGGGCTCGAGCTGCAGCATCTCCGTCATGTAGGCGACGATGTAAGGCTGCGAAATCGTCTGGCCGTGACCGATCGGCAGCGGACGGTCGTCGTACGCGTGCGCCTGCACGTCGGCCGGCACGAACAGATGCCGCGGCACGCGCGCCATCGCATTGAGCACGGACTCGCTGCGTATCTCCCGCGCGCGGAGCTGCGTCTCGACCATCTGCGCGCGCAGCGCGGGCCATTTGTCGTTCTGTGCAACGGCGTTCACCATGCTAAACAGCAGCATTGCGAAGACTATAATCATGACATGCGACGGGTCGGCCGCGCCGTTGCGGCCATCGCAGTGGTCGGGTTCGGTTACATCGCGTTTCTGTACCTGACGCTGCCCGACGTGCGCGTGCTGCGCACGGGCAATCCCCGGTCGACGGCGTTCATGGATCTGCGCGCGCGCGAAGCCCGCGCGGAAGGCCGCGAGCTGAGGCGCCTGCATCAGCCGGTTCCCTACAGCCGCATTTCGCCGCACTTGAAGCGTGCGGTGCTGGTCGCGGAGGACGCCGGCTTCTGGGGCCATGAAGGGATCGATCTCGAGGAGATCAAGAAATCGCTCGAGGCCGACTGGGAGCGCGGCAGCCTCACCCGCGGCGCGAGCACCATCACGCAGCAGCTCGCGAAGAATCTCTACCTCTCGCCCACGCGCAATCCGTTCCGGAAGCTGGCCGAGCTGTTCATCACGCGCCGGCTCGAGCACGAGCTCAGCAAGACGCGCATTTTCGAGCTCTACCTGAACAACATCGAATGGGGCGACGGCATCTGGGGGGCCGAGTCGGCGGCGCGCCATTATTTCCGCATTCCCGCGTCCGCGATCGGGCCCGACCAGGCGGCGCTGATGGCGGGCGCGATCATCAATCCGCGCACGCTCGACATCGCGCACCCGAACGGCCGCCTGCGCGCGCGCCAGCGCATCATCCGCGCGCGCATGGGCAGAATCACGCCGCCGCCGGTGGTGGCGATTCCACCGCCCGCGGCGCCGGCCGAGCCGGAACCCGTGCAGCCGGACGCACAGGTCGAACCGTCTTCCGAACTGGAACCTGGGTCAGAGCTGGAGCCGGAAGCAGAGCAGGTGCACGAAGCTGACGCACCTGACGCACCCATCGCACCTAACGCACCCGACGCACCTAACGCACCCAACGCACCTAGCGCACCCAGCGCACCTAACGAGGCCCGTTGATGTACTCCTGCAGGTGCTGGATGATTTCCCCCTGCACGGTAATGACCGAACGCACCAGGTCGCCAATCGAGACGATGCCGACGATCGCAGACCCTTCGACGACCGGCAGATGGCGGATGCGGTTGTCGGTCATCAGCCGCATGCACTCTTCGACGGTGTTCGCTGGGCTGACGGTGACGACCGGGCAGGTCATGATGTCGACGACCCGCGTGTCTTTCGACGATCGAGACTGGAGGACGACTTTTCGGGCGTAATCGCGCTCCGAGAGGATTCCCGCGAGCGTTCCGTCGGAAACAACCAGCAGGGCCCCGACCGAATTTTCAGCCATCAGCGCGATGGCTTCGTATACGGATGCGTCGGGAGCGATCGACAGGACCTGTCGAGCTTTCCGGCGGAGAACGGAACTGACGGTGTCCGGCAACATGTGCGCACCTCCGTCTGGGATTTGAGAGTCGCAAATTATAGCAGGACTGGGGTTTGTTGAGGAGTCCTTGGGAGTCAGCAGAATCCTCTGTGTCGGCTCGTGCCGGCCACCTTATAATCCGCGTCGAGTTCCATACAATCGATGTCTCTTGCGCCAGGCCTGCGTCTCGGCGTTTCCGCGTTGACCGTGCTCGTGTTCACGGCGTCTTCGCTTCCGGCTTCCGCCTACGGCCAGACATCGCCGCACCGGGTGTTCGTCGACGCCACGGCGGCCACCGGCAACGCCGTGTTCGATCTCAAACCAGAGGAGTTCGAGCTTCTCGAGGGAGGCGAGCGGCGCGAGATCACCAAGGTTGAACTGACCCGCCGCCCCGCGCGCGTGATTCTCATCGTCGACAACACCGAATACCTGCGCCAGCAGATCGGACAGGTGCGGACCGCGCTCACCGATTTCGTCGACGCGCTCGATCCCGAACACGAGATCATGCTGCTGACGGTCGCGGGCACCATGCAGATACGGGTGCGGCCGACGCTCGATCGCAAGGCCGTGCGCGACGCGCTGGGCAACATGTTTGGTCTCTCAGGCGCCAACCGCATGCACAAACACATCGACGACGCCTTCCACCGGTTCGCGCAGACGACGGATCATCGTCCGATCTTCGTCGTGATTACGGCAGAGGGCTTCGAATCGACAGGCGAGATCAATCCGCAGGAAGTGAAGCACATCGTCGATCATTTCGCCTCGCGCGGCGGCGTGCAGCACGCGATCAGGCTCAATGTGCCGCTCACCGGCCAGGCTTTCAAGCAGGGCAATCTCACCGAGCTTCCGGTGAGCCTCCTGATAGCGCGCGACACGGGGGGCGCGCACGCTTTCAACTCGACGAGCGGTCTTCGCGAAGCCCTGCAGCGGCTCGCGGGGATCATCGACGAAGTGCAGGCGGAATCGGCGATGAGCTATCGGATCGAGTATGCAAGCGCGCCGATCAAGGGACCGGGGGAAGGGGCCCCCGGATAAAAAAGAGGTCGTCGGCGCCGGACGTGCGCGTCACGCGCCAGAACATCACGGCCAACGTCATCTTTGCACCACCAGAAACGGGAGATAAAAAATGACCCGATCGATTTGGAGCCGAGCCGCAGTCCTGGCGGCGGCGCTCGTGTGCGCGTCGAGTGGAATCACGCTGCGGGGACAAAGCAGTGCCAGCAACCCGGCGGGGGAGTGGCGCGCGTATGGCGGCGATCCGGGGCATACGCGGTACTCGCCGCTCGATCAGATCAACGGCGAAAACTTCGGCAAGTTGACGGTTGCGTGGCGATTCAAGACCGATCACCTCGGCCCGCGCCCCGAGTTCATGTTCGAATCGACGCCGGTCATGGCCAACGGCGTGCTGTTCACGACGGCCGGCAGCCGCCGCGCCGTCGCGGCGCTGGATCCGGAGACCGGAGAGCAGCTGTGGATGCACAGCGAGCGCGAAGGCCCGAGAGGGTCGGCGGGGCCGCGGCAGTTGTCGGGCCGGGGTCTCTCGTATTGGACCGACGGCAAAGAAGAACGGATCTTCTACGTAACGCCTGGCTACCGGCTCATCGCGCTCGACGCCAAGACCGGCAGGCGCGTGCCAGGCTTCGGCGATGACGGCGTCGTCGATCTGAAGCAGAACAACGATCAGGTCATCGATCCGCTGTCGACCGAAATCGGGCTGCATGCCACTCCGACTGTCGCCGGCAACGTCGTGGTGGTCGGCGCCGCCCATCGCTCGGGCGGCGTGCCGACGGGCAAGACCAACGTGAAGGGTTACATCCGCGGGTTCGACGTGCGCACCGGCAAGCGGTTGTGGATCTTCCACACCATTCCGTCGCCCGGCGAGTTCGGGAACGACACGTGGCTCAAAGATTCGTGGTCGTATACCGGAAACACCGGCGCGTGGGGCCAGATCAGCATCGATCCCGAGCTGGGCATCGCCTACCTGCCAGTCGAGAGCGCCACCGGAGATTATTTCGGCGCCGATCGCCCGGGGAACAATCTCTTCGCGGAAAGCCTCGTGGCTGTCGATCTGCAGACCGGCAAGCGGAAGTGGCACTACCAGCTCGTGCATCATGGCATCTGGGACCACGACATCCCGTGCGCGCCCATCCTCGTGGACATTCGCCGCGACGGCAAGATCATCAAAGCTGTCGCGCAGCCGACGAAGCAGGCGTTCATGTATGTGTTCGATCGCGTCACGGGTCAGCCGCTGTGGCCGATCGAAGAGCGGCCGGTGCCAAAGGGGGACGTGCCGGGAGAATGGTATGCGGCGACGCAGCCGTTTCCGTTGAACGGACGCGGCCAGCCGTTCAACTACGACTCCCAGGGCTTCGTCGAGAGACGATCTCATCGACTTCACGCCCGAGCTGCGCGCTGAAGGCCGCAAGATCATTTCGCGCTACAAATATCGGTCCCATCTTCACGCCGCCGGTCGTCAGCAAGGCGGAAGGTCCGCTGGCGACGCTGACGCTCGCAGCCGCGGGCGGCGGCACCAACTGGCCGGGCGGTTCCTACGACCCGGAGACCAGCATTCTCTACGTCAACTCGCAGAAGTCGGTGAGCCAGCTCGGCCTTGTTCCGCCTCGCGATCCATCGCGCAACGATCTCGCGTACGTGGTGGGCAACGCACTGACAGGCGCACGGACGACTGGCGGCACGGGATCGGCGGCAGGTGGAGACAGAGCCGTCGCGCCTGGCACTCCGGCGGCGGCAGCAGCGGCAGCGCCGGCGGGTGAGGGGGGCGGCGGTGCGCCGGGCCTCAACGTGCAGGGGCTGCCAATCATGAAACCGCCATACGGGCAGATCACCGCGATCGATCTCGCGAAGGGAGAAATCCTGTGGCAGGTGGCTCACGGTGAAACGCCGGACGCGATTAAGAATCACGCCGCGCTCAAAGGGCTCAACATCCCGCGCACGGGACGTCCCGGCGTTGTCGGCTCCCTGACAACGAAGACGCTGGTGATTTCGGGAGAAGCCGGCTTCGGACCGACGCCGAACGGAGCGCGCGGCTCGATGTTGCGAGCGTACAACAAGGCGACCGGAGCGGAGGTGGGCGCCGTCTACATGCCCGCGCCGCAAACGGGATCGCCGATGACCTACATTGTCAACGGACGGCAATATCTCGTCGTGGCGATCAGCGGCGCCGGGCACAGCGGAGAGCTGATCGCCTTTCGCCTTCCGTGATCTGACTACCAGCTACCGGCTACTGGCTACCGGTTAGCCGGTAGCCAGTAGTTTGCGCTTGTTTTGTCCCACGTTGGGCGTATGGTGCCCTCTCTTTTTCCTCACAATCGTTGGCTCGGCGCTAAAAGGAGCACAGACATGACTGTCGTCCTGCGGCTCGTCGGCGTCTTCGTATGTTTTTTCCTGGCCTCTGCGGTCCCGGCCCGTGCTGACGTCGTTACCGACTGGAATCTGATTACGAACGACACCATCCTTGCCGCAGGTCCGGCGGCTCCGGCGCGCGTCATTGATTTCGCGATGGTGCACATCGCGATGCACGACGCGGTTCAGGCTATTCAGCATCGGTATGAAACCTATGCGAGTGGAATAGCGCGGACGTCGGGCTCCGAAATCGGCGCGGCCGCGAAGGCCGCGCGCGACGTGCTGGTCAATCGTTTTCCACCTCAGACGGCGGCGCTCGACGCCCGCTATCAGGCATATCTCACGGCGCATCAGATCGCCGGCAACGATCCCGGCATCGCCGCCGGCGCGCAGGCTGCGGCGGCGATCATCGAGATTTGCCGGAACGACGGCAGCTACCCGGTGCCTTCGCCCGTGTTCATGGGAGGGTCCGGGATCGGAGAGTGGCGGCCCACGTCATTCACGACGACGACACCGCCGGAGCCGATCTCCATGACGACGCCATGGATGGGAACCATGCGAACGTTTGCGGTGCGCCACCAGTCGCATATGTTCGCAGCGCAGCCGCCGCGCATAACGAGCAGCCGGTACACCGCCGACTACAACGAGGTAAAAGCGCTCGGCCGGAACACCGGTTCCGCACGCACGCCGGAGCAGACGGCCATTGCAGTGTTCTATTCCGACAACGCTGTGCTCTATTGGAACCGCACGCTGCGAGGAATCACAGACAGAAACCTTCGCGACATCGGCGACAGCGCGCGGATGTTTGCCCTCGTCAATATGGCCATGGCTGACGCGGTGATGACGTCCTGGCAGGCGAAGACGCAATACAATTTGTGGCGGCCGATTACCGCGATTCAGCTTGGTAACAGCGACGGCAACGGCGAGACCGAGGGCGACCCGTCCTGGCAGCCCTTCATCGCGACACCCAACTACCCTGACTACACGTCAGGCGCGAACAGCCTCTCCGGCGCCGCCACCGAAATGTTGAGGATGTTCTTCGGAACCGACCGGGTGCCGTTTTCGATGATCGGCGCGGGGACGGGTAACGTTCGCGACTATCTCGCTTTCTCAGAGGCGGCCGACGACGTCGTGGATGCGCGCGTCTACGAGGGGATCCATTTCCGGTTTGCAGACGAAGCCGGGCGGGAATGCGGCATGCGCGTCGCGAGATGGGTGTTCAAATATTTCCTGCGCTCGGACACTGGCGAAGGTCCGATACTGCTCGCCGGCGAATACGAAGACGAGGATTTCACCGCGCCCGAAGCTGTGGGGCAGGACGACGACGACGCCGAACGTTAGAAACAGTAGCTAGCGGCTACTGGCTCTACGGCTACCAGCTACGGCTACCGGCTACTTCGGTGGGTGGAGCGCGGTGGACGGCGGAACGACCCCCTGCATGCGCAGATAGGTGGTGATGGTTCCGTAGTCTTCCGCGCTGTGGACCGTGCCGTAGATGAAGCTGTGCGCGCGTATGCCGGTGACCAGGCCGCTCGATGAGCCGCCGAGGCCAGGCGCGGTTTCCATCAGCCACGATTCCGTCGCCGCGGCGAGGACGCGATCGCAATAGGCGATCGATTCTTTCAACGCGGCGATAATCGCCGGCTTTTCTGTGACCGTCCTCAGATTCGGCGCCGCCTGCTTCTGCACTCCGGGAGGCAGCCCTGCCTGATTACAGAAGGAGTAGTGCGCGCCGGCGGCGTGATTGATCTGCTCGCCGAACGTGCGCACGTCGGGCGTCGGGCGGAAGCCGTAGCTCGCCTCCGGCATCATCTCCGCGGCCATCACCAGATAATTCGCGAACACGTTGAACGACCGCTGAATCACGCCGCCGAGCGGGCGATTGGCGAACGTTTCCAGCCGGGCTTTTTCTCTGGCCGCGGACTCGTCGAACTTCGGCGCGAGCGATTCGCTTGCCTTGATCTGTTCGGCGGTCATCGCCGGCGCGACCGGACCCTTGACCTGCGCGAATGCTGGCAAGGCGGCGAGTGCGGCGAGCGTGATGGTGAGGCTGAACATGCGCATGATGACGCGCATGGTACTCGAAAACTAGTCCCCGGGTTTCTTCAGTTCCCTGCGCAGCCACAGTTTCGCCATCGTCCAATCGCGTTTTACCGTGCGCACTGAAACGCCGAGTGCCTCGGCCGTTTCCTCGATGCTCAATCCTCCGAAATAACGCATTTCCACGACCTGCTCTTTGCGCGGATCGATCGCTGCCAGAGCTTCGAGCGCGTCATCGAGGGCGAGCACGTCAGCGGCGGGTTCCGCACTGCCCATACGTCCTTCGTCGAGCGTGACCTTCTGCGCCCCGGCTCCACGCTTCTGGTAGCCGCGCGCGCGTGCGCAGTCCACGAGGACTCGCCGCATCACGCGCGAGGACATGGCAAAGAAGTGCGCGCGGTCCTGCCAGCCTACATGCCGGATATCGATGAGCTTGAGGTAGGCCTCGTTGACGAGAGCAGTGGGCTGCAGCGTATGTCCCACGCGCTCGTGGCCCATTTGCCGCCGGGCGATACGGCGCAGCTCCGCGTGGACCAGCGGGACGAGCTGCTGAAAGGCTACTTCGTCGCCGTTGCCCCACGCGAGGAGCAGGTTGGTCACCTGGGCAGTTGACGGAACAGGCATCGGAAACCGATCCGGCAGGCATTTTACGCCCCATGGCCCTTTCAGACCGGGTTTCCCGCCTCCATCGCCCGAGGAGGAAGGGCGATGACGAATACAGGCCGAAAGGGGACCGTGGTTCTGATGGGGGTTCTCGCCATGTTGGTGCCGGGGCGGGCAAGCGCTCAGGATGGGCCGGTCGCCACGAGTGCCGCGCATCGACCGACGATCGTGCTGCATGTCACCAACTACGCAGCCGTGCCGAGCGTCGTCTTGAACCAAGCCATGCAACGCGTCGAGAGGGTCTATGACTTCATCGGCGTCCGCATCGTTTGGCTCGAAGGCCTGCCGATCGTGAGAAAGCATCAAGACGACGGGCTCCACCTCTCGATTCTGCTCCTGTCGCACGAGAAGTCCGAGAAGATAGCCTCAGAAAGAGGCATCGCTGAGAACGTGCTCGGCCAGGCCCACCTACCCAGTGGGCGCGCGCACATCTTTTGCGAGCGCATCGCCTCAGCCCATAGTGCTCGGATCGCGACAACACTCGGTTCGGTGATCGCGCACGAAGTGGGCCATCTCCTAATGCCAAAAATTGACCACTCCCCTCGCGGGATTATGAGTGCTGCAATGGATATGAACACAGCGCAGCTCTCGAGCTTCAACAACGAACAGGCCAGTCTCATCCGCATGACTCTCTTGGAACCGGCGCGCTCGTCGCCAGCAGATAAAGCGGATGGAAAATGAGGTGCTCAGTGGTGAGTTACTTCTTCAATGCCGCGTCCCAGTTGAGGACGATCGTGATGGGGGGCGCGGTTCCCGCTTCGACGGCCACGTTAACCAAAAAACGCCCGTCAAAGGCGACTGCATACTGCGGCTTCGATAGCACCCCGGGGGGAATGTTCGAGCCACTGGCGAGCCGCGTCCGGAATAGCGGCACCGCGGCGCCCATCTCCAGGGTCTGCCCGTCCCTGCTGAGCGCGACGGGTACCGCCATCAAACGCGCGTCAGTCGCGACATAGAACAGTTCCTTCCCGTCCAGGCGCCACCGCGGTTGGCTCCCGCCCGCCGTCGATACCTGCCACGGGCCTCCGGGTCCCGAAAACGGTCGAACGTAGATCTGCGCTGGCCTGGATTCGTTCGACTGATATGCCACCCAACGCCCGTCGGACGATAATTGTCCCTCCGTCTCATCGAAGGGCGTCTTTACGACGGGGAACGGCTTGCGATCGCCCGTCAGCGGCAGGGCCCAAAGGTCCACCCCAGTCTTCTCATGCCACGTGGCGTAGAGCAGGACCTGCCCATCGGGCGACCAGGCCAACGGCGTCTTGTGTGCCCCCGTCAACAGCAGCGTCTGCTCTTCGCCAGCGCCACTCGCCGCCTTCTGAAACAGATTGAAGGCTCCCTGGCGCAGGGCCGTAAACACCACGCGGTGCCCATCCGGGGACCACAGAGGGAGGCCTTCGTTGCTCTCGTCGAACGTGAAGCGGCTTGGTGTGTTCTGGCCAGTGTCGATTAGCCACACGTCCGGATTCCCTTGGACGTTGCGTTGCACCGCCACGCGCCGGCCATCAGGCGCCAACTCCGGACTGCTTAACGCCTCGTCGTCGGGCGGCCCGACGGTGCCCCGCGCAATGCCTGCGCGATCCACCCATGTAAGTTGGCGCCGTTCTCCCCGTCCGGTACGATGCGCGAGCGAGCCGGTCGCCGAAACCGCAAACGCACCGCGCAACACACCATTGTCCACTCCGACGGCACGGGCCACGGGGATCGGTTCGTCACTGACCACCTTGCTCGTCGGGTCGAAGCGCTGCGCGACGAGCACTCCCTGGTGCACCCACAGCAACACGCCGGGCGGCGCATACACGGCTGCCGTCTCCGACGACAGCACGTGCGTAGGTTCGCCGCCATCGAGGGTCCCGACGTACATGCCGCGCTTGTCCGGTAATCCGTACCCAGCAAAAAGATGAAATGGCGCCCATCGGGTAGAAACTGCGGCCAGCGGTGGCTCCCCTCGCCGGGCATCTGCCGGGTCACGGCGACGGGCGGTCCACCCGTCTCCATCATCCGCACGATGACCCCTGGGGTGAGGTCCGGGGCGAAAATCAGCACGCCGTCCCGGTTCCACGCGCCACCACGGCCATGCGGCGCATCGGCAAGTTCCCGAGTTTCCCCGCTTTCCAGATCGATCCGCTTCAGCTTGCTGTCGGCAAAAAACCCAATCGCCCGGCTATCTGGTGCCCAGAACGGATAACTGGCTCCTTCGGTGCCCGCGAGCGGCCGGGCTGTCACCTGATCGAGCGGCCGCACCCAAAGCTTCGGCACACCTTCGGCGGTGGCGACGAACGCCAGTTGTCGGCCGTCGGCAGACAGCGCGAAAGATACCGGGTCATTGGTCGGCGGCGTCGCAATTTCGAAGCGCGAAAGTCACCGGCTCGGGAACCGCTCGACGGAAGTACAACGTGGCTGGGACGAACAGCGCTGCAGCGGCCGCGAGTGAGAGCGCCGCGGCGATCCATGCCACACGTGCGTTCGGTCGCGACCGCGGCTGCGTGACGGCGATAATGGCGCTGCCGTCCGGCGCGCCGCTGATCAGCTCATCAATCTGGATGCGCGCGTCTCCGATCGCCTGGAGCCGCGTCTTCGGATCTTTCCTCGCGCATCGGTGCAATAACTCACGGAGGCGGAGCGGCGTCGAGGCTGGAAGCGCCGACCAATCCGGCTCGCGCTCAATCACTTTCGCGATCACGTCTGAAATCGTTTCACCCTCGAAGGCGGCGCGGCCGGTCAGCATCTCGTAGAGCACGATCCCGAACGCCCACACGTCCGCACGTTTGTCAGCCGGCCGGCCCCTCGCCTGTTCGGGGCTCATGTACGACGCCGTGCCGAGGATCGATCCTTCCCGCGTTCCGCCAACCGTTATCGTCGGGGACTGCGTCAAGTCGGTAGTGCCAACGTCTCCGGTCGCCACCCTCGCTAAACCAAAGTCGAGCACTTTGACGACGCCGTCGGACGTGATCTTGATATTCGCCGGCTTCAGATCGCGGTGGATGATCCCCTTCTCATGAGCGGCTTCGAGCGCATCCGCTATCTGGCGCGCCAGTCGTCAGAGCTTCATTCAAACGCACAGGTCCGCGCGCGATTCGGTCGGCCAGGGTCTCGCCGTCGACCAGTTCGAGCACCAGCGCCGGCACTCCGTCGGCGTCTTCCAGTCCGTAGATCGCGGCGATGTGGGGATGATTGAGTGACGCGAGCACGCGCGCCTCGCGATCGAACCGCGCCAGCCGATCGGGAACGCTGCTGAAGGCGCTCGGAAGAATCTTGATTGCGACGTCGCGGCCCAACTTCGTGTCGCGCGCGCGGTAGACCTCGCCCATGCCGCCTACGCCGATGCGCGCGTGAATCTCATAGCCGCCAAGGCGCCGGCCGGTGAGTATTGATGCGCCAGTCTCGCCGGCCAGCAGCGCTCCGGCCACCAGCGGATCTTCCAGAAATCCCGTCGCCGAGGCCTGTTGTGCGAGCAGCGACTCGACCTCGCCTCTCAGCGCCTCGTCGCCTGCACACTTCTGGGCGAGAAAAGCCGGTCGCTCGCTCTCGCCGCGCGAGAGCGCTGCGTGAACGATTTCCTCGACCTGCCGCCATCGCTCAGGTGTCATCTTTGACGGTCGTGATCGGCTGGATTATACGCACCACGCGGCCACGAACCCGCACGCTTGCGCACATCTTTTGCGAGCGCATCGCCTCAGCCCACAGTGCTCATAATCTGACGAGCTTCAACAACAAACAGGCCAGTCTCATCCGCATGACTCTCTTGGAACCGGCGGCGCTCGTCGCAAGCAGATAAGCGTATAGAGAGCAGCCTCCGAACGAGCTGCTGGAGGCGCCCTCGTTTCCGTTCCCTCACGCGAGGAACAGGTTTGGTGACCTGACGGTTGACGGAATAGCATCCGAAACCGAGCGGGCCCGCATTTACGCCTCCGATGGCCCCTTCAGACCGCTTTTCCCGCCTCCATCGCCCGAGGAGGAAGGGCGATGACGAATACAGGCCGAAAGGGGACCGTGGTTCTGATGGGGGTTCTCGCCATGTTGGTGCCGGGGCGGGCAAGCGCTCAGGATGGGCCGGTCGCCACGAGCGACCAACGTGAAGCGACAATCGTGCTGCATGTCGTCAACCTCGCGGCTATCTCGCGTGAGGTCCTGAACCAAGTCAAGGAGCACGTCGCAATGGTCTACGAGGACATCGGCGTCCGCACCGTGTGGGTCGATAGCGAGCAGGCCGTTGGAAAGCATGTAGATGGCGGACTCCATCTCACAGTCATGCTGCTCCCGCGCGACAACGTCGAAAAAAATCTCAGCGGCAGGGCATCTCGAACGATGCACTCGGCCGAGCTCACCCCGGCATCGGGCGCGCCTACATTCTTTGCGACCGCGTTCCGTCGATGCCCGGACCCAAGTTCTTTGCGATTCAGCTCGGCGCAGTCATCGCTCACGAAGTGGGCCATCTCGTGCTGCCCGCAAAGGGCCATTCGCGCCAGCGGCATCATGCGCGCGAGTGTGGACGTGCAGCACCCCACCCATCTTCCGAGTTTCGAGAAATCGCAGGCGAACAGCATTCGTACCATGCTGTTAGAGCCGTCGGCCGGTGCCGCCTGGCGCTGAGCCATTCGAGTCACCTCTTCAACGCCGCGTCCCAGTTGAGGACGACCGTGATGGGTGGCGCGGTCGCTCCTCGACGGACACGTTCATCAGAAAGCGCCCGTCGGAGGCGACTGCGTATTGCGGCTTCGACATCAACCCGGAGATGTTCGCGCCGCTGGCGAGCCGTGTCCGGAAGAGCGCCCCCGGGGCACCCGCCTCCAGCGTCTGCGGGTCCGCTCCGACCGCGATCGGCACCGCCATCAAACGAGCGTCGGGAGCGACATAGAACAGTTCCTTCCCGTCGGGCCGCCACCGCGGCTGGCTCCCGCCCTCCGTCGACACCTGCCGCTGGCCGCCGGACCCTCGAAACGGTCGGACATAAATCTGCACTTGTCTTGGATTCATTCGACTGATACGCCACCCACCGCCCGTCGGGGGAGAACTGCCCTGAGGTCTCGTCGAAGAGTGTTTGCACAACAGGGAACGGCTTGCGGTCGCCGCCAGCGGCAAGGCCCAGAGGTCCAGCCCCGTCTTCGGATACTGGATCCCGTAGAGCAAGATTTGCCCATCGGGTGACCAGGCCAGTGGTGACTTCAACTCCCCTGTTACCAGTAGGGGCTGCTCGTCGCCGGCGCCACTCGCCGCTTTCTCAAAACAGGTCCCAGGGGCCGTTACGGAGGGACCTGAACGCCACGCGGCTCCCGTCCGGAGACCACAGAGGATTACCTTCGGTGCTTGCGTCGAACGTAAGTCGCGTCATGCAGGTCCCCGGCCACTGTCTATCAGCCATACGTCCGGATTCCCTCGAACCGTGCGGTGCACCGCGACGCGCTGGTTATCGGGCGCCAGCTCCGGACTGCCTAGCCCTTCCCAATCTGCCGGCCCGACGGTGCCCCGCGCGATTCCTTCACGATCGACCCAGGTGAGTTGCCGCCGTTCTCCCTGGCCGGCCCGATGCGCGAGAACACCAGTGGCCGCCACCGCAAACGCGCCCCGCAACACGCCAACTTCGATCCCAACGCCCTGAGCCACGGGGATCGGCTCGTCACTGAGCATGTTGCGCACTGGGTCGAAGCGTTGCGCGACCAGCACCCCCTCCTGCACCCACAGCAGTGCGCCGGGCGGCGCATAGAGAGCGGCGCTCTCTGCCGCGAGAATGCGCGTCGGCTCGCCGCCGTCGAGCGTTCCAAGGTACACGCCCCGCGTTTCCGGAACGCCCGTGCCCCAGTCACGAAAAAAAGGAAATGTCGTCCATCGGGCAGAAACTGCGGCCAGCGATGGCTCCCCCGCCGGACGCGTGCCGTGTTACGGCGCATCGGCGCCCCGCCCGTGGCCATCACCCGCATCAGGTCCCCGAGCGACGTCCGGGGCGAACACGATGACATCGTCGCGGTTCCACGTCCCACCGCGGCCACTCGGCGCATCCGCCAATTCCTGAAGCGGCGCCGCTTCCCAGATCGATCCGCTTCAGCTTGCCGTCGGCAAAAAACCCAATCGCGCGGCCATCCGGCGCCCAGAACGGATAACGGGCTCCCTCGGTGCCCGCGAGCGGCTGTGCTGTCACCTGATCGAGCGGCCGCACCCATAGCCGCGGCGTGCCTTCGGCCGTTGCGACGAACGCCAGCTGCCGGCCGTCAGCGGACAGCGCGAACGAGACCGGATCGCTCGTCGGCGGCGTCGCAATCTCGAAGCGTGTAAGTACCGGCTCGGGAACCGCTCGACGGAAGTACAACGTGGTCGGGACTAACAGCGCTGCAGCGGCCGCGAGCGACAGCGCCGCGGCGATCCATGCGACAGCGTGCGTTCGGTCGCTGCGCGCGGCTGCGTGACGGCGATCGCGCGTGCCGTCGTCCGGCGCGCCACTGATCAGCTCATCAATCTGAACGCGCGCGTCTCCGATCGCCTGGAGCCGCGCCTTCGGATCCTTCCTCGCGCATCGGTGCAACAACTCACGAAGGCGGAGCGGCGTCGAGGCTGGGAGCGCCGACCAATCCGGCTCGCGCTCAATCACTTTCGCGATCACGTCTGAAATCGTTTCACCGTCGAAGGCCGCTCGGCCGGTCAGCATCTCGTAGAGCACGATCCCGAACGCCCACACGTCCGCACGCTTGTCAGCCGGCCGGCCCCTCGCCTGTTCGGGGCTCATGTACGACGCCGTGCCGAGGACCGATCCTTCCCGCGTTCCGCCGACCGTTATCGTCGGGGACTGCGTCAAGTCGGTAGTGCCAACGTCTCCGGTCGCCACCCTCGCTAAACCAAAGTCGAGCACTTTCACGACGCCGTCGGACGTGATCTTGACATTCGCCGGCTTCAGATCGCGGTGGATGATCCCCTTCTCATGAGCGGCTTCGAGCGCATCCGCTATCTGGCGCGCCAGCGTCAGAGCTTCATTCAGACGCACAGGTCCGTGCGCGATTCGGTCGGCCAGGGTCTCGCCGTCGACCAGTTCGAGCACCAGCGCCGGCACTCCGTCGGCGTCTTCCAGTCCGTAGATCGCGGCGATGTGGGGATGATTGAGTGACGCGAGCACGCGCGCCTCGCGATCGAACCGCGCCAGCCGATCGCGGTCGGTAGCTGAAAAGCTCGGCAGGATTTTGATTGCCACCTCGCGACCCAACTTCGTGTCGCGCGCGCGGTAGACCTCGCCCATACCGCCTACGCCGATGCGCGCGTGAATCTCATAGCCGCCAAGGCGCCGGCCGGTGAGTATTGATGCGCCAGTCTCGCCGGCCAGCAGCGCTCCGGCCACCAGCGGATCTTCCAGAAATCCCGTCGCCGAGGCCTGTTGTGCGAGCAGCGACTCGACCTCGCCTCTCAGCGCCTCGTCGCCTGCACACTTCTGAGCGAGAAAGGCCGGTCGCTCGCTCTCGCCGCGCGAGAGCGCTGCGTGAACGATTTCCTCGACCTGCCGCCATCGCTCAGGTGTCATTTTTGACGGTGGTGATCGGCTGGATTATACGCACCACGCGGCCGCGAACCCTGCACGCTTTCGCTGGCGGGTTTATCGAGGCCTGATATCCACTATGTGGAGCTAGCTTGTAGGAGAGGCGGGCTTGATTCTGCGCGCCCCGACGTAGCGCGAGCCCCAGTAGGAAGACCCCAGCGTTTCGACCCGGACGACGCCCGTCGAATTGGGTGCGTGGACGAAGGTCGTCTCATCGATGGCGATCGCCACGTGCGACACGCCGTCGCCGCGCTTCTTCGTGTTGAAGAAGATCAGGTCGCCCGGCTTGATGTCGGACGGCTTTATCTTGTTGCCAGCTTCGTACTGCTGCTCGACCACGCGCGGAACGAAGACGCCGTGCTGGGCGAACACATACTGGACGAGGCCGCTGCAATCGAAGCCCGCCGGATCGGCGCCCCCCAGACGGTAGGGCACGCCGCGGAAGGCCATCGCGAACTGCACGATCGCTTCTCCAAGTGAGCTGGGTACGCTAGGTGCGTTAGGTGCGTTGGGTGCGTTGGGTGCGTTGGGTGCGTTAGGTGCGGCAGGTGCGCTGGGTGCGTTAGCCACCGTGGCGCCTGGAAACGGCCGCGGGACGGCGCCCGACGTGGCGCAGGCGGCCGAGGACACGGCCAGCGCGAGCGTCATTATTAATAGGCGTCCCATCTGAAGCATTATCGGCACCTTGTGCGGCGAAGTACAGTCCTTACAGTAACTTGACAGGCGCAAACCTTCACGCGAAAATCGTTGCACGTCCGGTATGGAACAGACATTACTCCTCAACGCGACGTATGAGCCTCTAAAGGTCGTCAACTGGCAAAAGGCCATCACTCTGCTTTGCCAGGGGAAGGTAGAGGTGATCTCGGTCTACGACCGGGAAATTAGGGCAGTGTCCTTCAGCATCAAGCTGCCCTCCGTCATCCGCCTCCTTCGCTACATCAAAATCAAGCGCCGGTTCGATTACGTTCCGTTTTCACGGGCGAACATCTATGCCCGCGACAACCACGCGTGCCAGTACTGCGGGGACGTGTTTCCCACGAGCGAGTTGACGTTCGACCACGTCGTGCCCGTCGCGCAAGGCGGCCGGAAGGACTGGGAGAACATCGTCACCTGCTGCGTCTCGTGCAACCGCCGGAAAGGGGGGCGCACGCCGGTCGAAGCCCGCATGCACCTGGTCAAATATCCGAAACGGCCGGAATCGGTGCCCGCCATCCGTATTACGATCGGGTTGCGCAACGCGCCGGATAGCTGGCGCGACTTCCTGTACTGGAACGCTGAACTGGACGAGTCCTGACGCGGCTGACATCAATACAACCCCATTGGGCCGTGGAAGGTGGCCGCGTCACCATCCACGGCTCCGGTTTCCCCATCGATCGTCCGCATCTGCCTGACGTCACGTTCGGCGAAACGCCGGCGCGCGCCGTTTTCGCATCACCCTCAACGATTTCCGTGCTCGTCCCCCAGGGCCTCGACGGAGGGCAGACGGCCGTCCGCGTGGAAGGCGTACCGGGCGAAACCGCGCTGCTCGAGGTGGGCAGGGAGCTTGCGACCGGGCTGCATCAGGTGGACAACCCGGTGTTCGATCGCGCGGGCAATCTATACGTCACCTACAGCGGAACGCGAGGGCAGGAGGTGCCTGTCTCGATCTTCCGCGTCAGCCCGACCGGCCGCCGCGAGTCGTACGTCTCGGGGATCGTCAACCCGACATCGATGACGTTCGACGCGTCGGGCCAGCTCTATGTGTCGAGCCGCTTCGAGGGCTCGGTCTACAAGGTTTTCCCCGACGGGACGCACGAGACGTACGCGAGCGATCTCGGCATCGCGTGCGGCCTTGTGTTCGACTCGCGCGGAGTCCTCTACGTCGGCGATCGCTCCGGGACCATCTTTACAGTCCAGCCGGATCGGACCGTCACCACGATTGCGACGCTGCCGCCGAGCATCGCGGCGTTTCATCTTGCGGTCGGGCCGGAGGGTTCCATCTACGTGTCGGCGCCCACGCTCGGTCCCTACGATCACGTGTATCGTCTGGATCCCGACACCGGCACGATCGATCGCGTGTACTCGGGTTTCGGCCGTCCGCAGGGAATCGCGTTCGACTCCCAGGGCGCGTTATATGTGATTGAAGCGCTGGCAGGCTCGAACGGCCTGTATCGCGTGCGGCCCGACGGCTCGACCGAACTGGTCGTGGCCGGACAATCGCTCGTCGGCGTTGCCATCGATCCGAATGGCGGGCTGGTGGTCGCGTCGAACGACACCGCTTACAGACTCGCGGTACCTATTCGCCCGCTGGGATAGCTGGCAGAATTGGTAGATTGGCAGATTGGAAGATTAGAACGCGTGATACGAATCTGCCAATCTGCCCATCTCTCAATTCTGGCTTATCAGTATTCCTGAGTACTGCATTTCTTCCCAGGTCTGGTCGCCCCACTTGACGTCGACTTTCGGATCGGGATTGTTCTTGTTGGCCGCGGAATTGTCGTACCACGCGGTTGAGATGATCTTGGCGCCTTTCGGCACCTGCAGCGGCTCCTTGAACATGTAATACGTCTGCCAGTTGAAGTCGTAGCGAGGCACCGCGAGAATCGGCTTCTGCTCGCCGCCGGGCATCACCAGCTTATAGTCCCAGCGCGTCCCGCGAACGTGCGTGTGCGGGAAGATGCCGAAGACGACGGCATCCGCGAGGAATTCGACGTCGGTTCCGACGGAGACGTCGGCACTGCCGGCCGGCAGCGTAAACACTGCATTGAAAAAATCGCCCCCGCGCAATTCACGTGGCGACGGTTCATCGGAAAACACGAACCCCACGCTCGTGCGGTCGGTCGTCGCCTGGCCGTTCGTGGTGTAGTGCATCTGAATTTCGAGCACGCTGCCGGGCTCGAGCCGGAACGCTGTTCCCGCCGGCGCAACCTGTGGGTTGGTGCCGGGCGCATACGTGGAAATCAGCGAACGCGACATTCCGGGGGCCGGCGCGCGCCGCGGGCGCTCACCGACTCCCTCACGCTGCGTCACCACCGCATTTTTCGGGTTGGCGCGAATCAGCCGCGAGGCGTTCGGTGTGGCCTGCTCGGTGCGGAGGAGGACATGATGGACGACGGCGCGGTTTCCCGGACGCACTTCGATCGCCTTTACCCACTTCGTCTCGGTCAGGTTGGTCGGAACGTAGAAGTGTTCGTACTCGATGGTGCCGCGGGCGGGAATCGCCCGGTCTTCCAGCATCTGCAGCACGAGATCGGGTTTGCCAATGGCCCAGCCGTCAACGAAGGTTGGCGCCGGCGGAAGATCGTGGTCGCCTTTTGGCGCTCCGGCTCTTGACCAATCGACAAGTGTCTGCCGCTCCGACTCGGTGAGCTGCCGCTCGTTATGGAACGTGCCGGGGGGAGCGTCTGCGTGCCACGGAGGCATCGTGCGGTTCACCACCGCGTTGGCGATCGCCTTCGCATAGGGCCGCGCCTGTTCGTAGGTCAGCAGGGACATCGGCGCGGCTTCGCCTGGCCGATGACACGTGACGCAGTTCTTAAAAAGAACCGGCGCGACGTCTTTCGTGAATGTGGGCGCGTCGGCAGCGGCCTGCTGCGCACTCGTCGGGATCGCCGATACGAACGCCGCAACGATTGCGGCGAGGCCGGTGAGAAGAATGATTCTGGTGCGCATCGGGCCTCCAGGAAAACGGCCGACGCCGAGGCCGTGTAGAAAGACGCGCAATCTTACGTGGAATTATTCGTATCTCAAAGCAATCATTGGATCGGGGACGGACCATCCCGAAGCCGAATTATCGTCTGGAGCGGGTCGCCAGCGACGGTGTCTAACCGTGCTGGTGTCCGATTGATGCCAACGAACCGTGCAAGAACTCTGGCGGCAGTGCTGCTCATTGGCTGCAGCCTCTCGTGTGCCGGCCGTCCCGCACCGGTTGTCGCACCGAAGCTGGCGCCGGAAGTGGTGGCGGCGCGGCTGGCTGAAGCCAATCACCTGGCCTCACGGGGTTGTTATCTCTGCCTCAAAGAGGCCGCCTCTGCGTATGCGGCGCTGCTCGGCGAGTCGGGCGATGCAGCGGTGGCGGCGAAAGCGCTCGAGAACAATCTGATGATCGTGCTGCGCGAGCGCGAGCTGCGCATGCCCGATTCCGGTGCGCTCGAGTCGGCCGTGCAGCTGCAGACGCAGGTTGCGGCGAGCTATGCGACGTATTTCGCGTATGTGGATGCGGTGAATATGGAGTCAGGTCCGGCTAAAGCCGGACACTACGACGGGACGAGCGGCTGAAAATTATTGGTGAGCTGGAGAAAGAGGCGCATGCGAATGCGCTGACCGCGTACGTCTACCTCGCGCTCGTTCTGCAGACACTGCAATACAAAGACATTCAGCCGCAGGTAGACGCGGTTCTCGCTGCCCATCCAGCGGATCTCTCGGTGAAGTACCGCATGCTGACATTTCAGCCGACCTACTCGGCCAACACGGCGCGAGAGCTCATCGGCATGGAAACGGGATTTGGTGAAGTGCACCTGCTGCTCGGTCAGCGGGCATTGATGGGAGGGAATCTCGCCGGCGCGTTTCGCGAGCTCACACGCGCGCGCCAGCTGCTGCCCGACAGCGCCACGATCACGCTCGCGCTCGCCAACGTGACGTTCTCCTATGCCCGGTATGCGGATGCGCTGACGTTGTTCGACGCGGTTTTGGGTCCGGCTAAAGCCACAGAAGGTCCGGCTAAAGCCGCAGACGGTCCGGCTAAAGCCGGACACTGACGTACAGATACATGCTGGAATGGAGAACCCGGCGCGGCTCGGCCGGGCAAAGTCGCTGAGCTACCTCAAACGGCACGACGAGGCGATTGTACTGCTCGACGAACTGCTGCTGAACGATGCCGCGAACAATCCGGGAGAGAAATATTACTGGCGCGCGTGGAACCGTCTGCAGACCGGCGCGTCGCAGCTCGCATTCGACGACGCCACCATCGGGCTGAACGCGATGAGAAACGACGCTATTTACAGGCTGGCGGGGATGGCGGCCTTCAATCTCAATCGTCTCGCCGAGTCGCGGACGTTCTTCGAGGGCGCGCTGCAGATGAACCGGGCCGACTGCGACGCCGAGCGGTATCTCGGCCTGCTCGACTCGGCCGAGCGGAGCTGGAAGCCGGCGTCGGGCCGCTTCTCGACCGCGGCGCGATGTTACGAAGACGTCATCGGTCACATGAAAAAAGACCTGGCGGAGTACGAAAAGGACATCACCGGCTTGTCCAACAGCCTCATCGCCGGCAAGCGCGCCGAAATTCAGGAAGCCGAAGCGCTGAAGGCGCAATCCGCGCAGAACGCCGCCGCGGCATTGAAAAACGCCAAATAATTTCTTTACGAGAACCATGTTTTCTTCTCTGTGTTCTCTGCGTCCTCTGTGGTTCATCTGAGTAGTACAATTACTGGTTTCGGGTTTCCCAAAGAAAGCACACAGATGGGTCAGGGCTGGATATCTGTACGCGGCGCCCGCGTGCACAACCTTCGCGACATCGACGTCGACATCCCCCGAGACAAGCTGACGGTCATCACCGGGCTGTCGGGCTCGGGTAAGTCGTCGCTCGCCTTCGACACGATCTATGCCGAGGGGCAGCGGAGGTACGTCGAATCGCTGTCGGCGTATGCCCGCCAGTTTCTCGAGCAGATGGAGAAGCCCGACGTCGATCTGATCGATGGGCTCTCGCCGGCCATTTCGATCGAGCAGAAGACGACGGCTTCCAACCCGCGGTCCACGGTCGGGACCGTTACCGAGATCTACGATTACCTGCGCCTGCTGTTTGCCAACATCGGGATCCCCCATTGCCATCAGTGCGGCAAGGAGATCTCCGCGCAGTCGCTCGAACGCATCATGGACATGGTGATGGTGTATCCGCAGGATGCGCGCATCAACGTGCTGGCGCCGGTGGTCCGCGGGCGGAAGGGCGAGTTCAAGAAGGAGCTCGCCGAGCTCAAGAAGAAGGGGTTCTCCAAGGCCCGCATCGACGGCGCGTTCCGCTCGCTCGACGAAGACATCAAGCTCGATCGCCGGCGCAACCATTCGATCGACATCGTCGTCGATCGCCTCATCGTCAAGTCGGGCATCGAGCGGCGGCTGGCAGAGTCGATCGAGATTGCGTTGAACCTGGCCGAGGACATCGTCGTCATCAACACGCTCGACGGCGGAGATCGCCTGTTTTCGCGGCGTCTCGCCTGCATCGAGTGCGGCATCAGCATGCCGGAGATGACGCCTCGCGCGTTTTCGTTCAACTCGCCCCACGGCGCGTGCACCGAATGCCAGGGGCTTGGCGCGATGTACGACTTCGACCCCAACCGCATCGTCCCCGATCAGACGAAATCGCTCGTCGACGGCGCGATCGTGCCGTGGACCAAAGGCGACAGGAAGCTCGTCCGCGAGGCCATTTCGGGCCTCGGGAAAAACCTGGGATTCGATCCGGTGACGCCGTTCGCGAACCTCATGAAGAAGGTGCGCGATCAGATCCTCTACGGCGGCAACGGCAAAGGATTCGAAGGGATCATCCCGAACCTCCGGCGCCGCTTCGAGGCCGCGTCGTGGAGCGAGCAGGAAGATCTCGAGACCTACCGGTCACTCCGTTCGTGCCCGATCTGCCACGGCGAGCGGTTGAAGCCGCAGAGCCTGTCGGTGAAGGTCAAAGGGCGCACTGTTTCGGAATACGTGAACCTGCCGATCAGCGAGGCCTATCAGGTGTTCCATTCGCTCGACCTGAGCGAGCGTGAAAGCCTCATCGCGAGCCGCGTGCTGAAGGAGATTCAGGACAGGCTGCGATTCCTCTACGACGTCGGCGTCGGCTATCTGACGCTTGGCCGCAGCGCGACGACGTTGTCCGGAGGAGAAGGGCAGCGCATACGTCTGGCGACGCAGATTGGCGCCAACCTCACCGGTGTCCTGTACGTGCTCGACGAACCGTCCATCGGGTTGCATCAGCGCGACAATCGCGCGCTCCTCGGCACGCTGCATCATCTGCGCGATCTCGGCAACACGATCATCGTCGTCGAACACGACGAGGAGACGATTCGGGTCGCCGACTACCTGGTCGACCTGGGCCCGGGCGCCGGCGAACACGGCGGCAGGGTGATCTTTCAAGGGACGCCCGCCGAGTTGCTGACAGGGGCAAGGGGTGAGGGGCAAGGGGTAAACGGTCACGAGTCGCTGACCGGGCAATATCTGCGCGGCGAAAAGGTGATCAGCCCGCACGGCGAGGGGCGGGCGCCGCGTCAGGCGAAAGGCGAGCTCGTTATCCGCGGCGCGCGCGAGAACAATCTGAAGAACATCGACGTGCGCATTCCGCTCGGAACCCTCGTCGCGGTCACGGGCGTCAGCGGGTCGGGCAAATCCACGCTCGTCAACGACATTCTGTACAAGTCGCTCGCGCGCGAGCTGTATCGCGCCGGCGACGAACCGGGCGCGCACGATCGCATCGAGGGCATCCAGCACGTCGACAAGGTCATCGAGATCGATCAGTCGCCGATCGGACGCACGCCGCGTTCGAATCCAGCGACCTACACCGGGCTGTTCACGTTCATTCGCGAGCTGTTCGCGATGCTCCCCGAGGCGAAGGCCCGCGGGTTCAGGCCGGGGCGGTTTTCGTTCAACGTCAAGGGGGGCCGTTGCGAGGGATGCCAGGGCGACGGCGTGATTGCGATCGAGATGCATTTCCTGCCCGACGTGTACGTGACGTGCGAGCAGTGCAAGGGACGGCGGTACAACCGCGAGACGCTCGAGATCCAGTACCGGGGCAAGTCGATTGCCGACGTGCTCGAGCTGACTGTCGATCAGAGTCTGCCGCTGCTCGAGAACTTTCCGGCGATTGGCAACAAGCTCAGAACACTACAGAGTGTCGGCCTCGGCTACATCGAGCTGGGACAGTCGGCGACGACGCTGAGCGGGGGAGAGGCCCAGCGGGTGAAGCTCTCGAAGGAGCTGTCGCGCCGTGGCACGGGACGAACGTTGTACATATTGGATGAACCGACGACGGGGCTGCACTTCGACGATACCCACAAGCTGCTCGATGTGCTGAACAAGCTCGTCGATCAGGGCAATACGGTGGTGGTGATCGAGCACAACCTGGACATCATCAAGTCGGCGGATCACATCATCGATCTCGGTCCCGAAGGGGGAGCCGGCGGCGGCCGCATCATCGCGGAAGGCACGCCGGCCCAGGTCGCAAATGTGGCCGAGTCGGCGACGGGAGAGTTCCTCAAGCCGCTTCTGAAGGCGTCATTTTCATGACGCCTGTGGTAGGATTGCAACAGCGGTTCGGTGGACTTGTGTGGTTCCCGTACCACAAGACCCGATCAGCCCCCAGCTGAGCAAAAGTCAGGTTTTACAGTAAGTACTGCCGATGTAACAACTTACTGCCGATACGACGCTTGGCCTGTCGCCGGGCACCGGAATTGCTCTAGAACCCGCGGCCAAGCCGGTCTAACAGCCTGACTCACAACGACTAATGGACAGTCAACGCACTCTCAAGCGAGCGGTATCCTGCGCAGGAATCGGACTGCATTCAGGTAAGAAGGTGACGTTGTCCCTGAAGCCTGCCCCCGCCGACCACGGAATACGTTTCCGTCGATCGGACCTGGGAGGGCTCGAGATTCCAGCGACAGTTTCGCATCTGGGCGGCAACCGTTACGCTACCGGACTCCTGCTCAAGGACGGGTCCGTCGAAACCGTCGAGCACCTGCTTGCGGCGCTCGTCAGTCTGGGTGTGGACAACGTGGTTGTCGAGTTGAGCCATCCCGAAGTGCCGATCATGGATGGCAGCGCGGCGCCCTTTATCTATCTGATCCACGAAGCGGGGCTCAAGCGGCTCGCCGCTCCGAAACGATTTCTCAAAATCGTGCGGCCGATCTCGTTGTCGCGCGGCGACAAGCGCATCGCGCTGTATCCGTCCGATCATTTCAAAGTGACCTACAGCATCAGCTTCGACCATCCGATGCTGCGGCATCAGACGCGGACGATGCAGATCACTGAAGAGTCGTTCATCGAGGAGATTGCGCCGGCACGCACGTTCGGCTTCCTCAAGGAAGTCGAGATGTTGCGCCAGAACGGGCTCGCCCTGGGCGGCTCGCTCGAAAACGCGATCGTGCTCGGCGAAACCGGCGCGCTCAACGCGCTGCGGTTCGAGGACGAGTTCGTCCGCCACAAGATTCTCGACGTCATCGGCGACATGGCGCTCGTCGGCTACCCGATTGTCGGCCATCTCGTCGCGCACCGCGGCGGCCATGCGCTGCACACGGCGTTTGCTTCCAAGCTCCTCGAAGAGACCGACGCCTGGCGTCTGGTCGAAGGGGAGTTCGATCCGTCGCGCGCCGGCGCGTCGGTGACGATCCCGGTCAAGAGCGCCCCCCGCCTGGCGAATTAGCGATCGGCCAAGTCGGTCGACTGATGGAGCAAATTCCCTAATCCGGCTTCAAACCTCACGCGAGCCGTCTGCGCCGCAGCCGGTACCAGACGAATGACACGGCCTGGCGTTGACGCGGAGAGGGGCAATCCCGTACCCGAGCCGGTAGGATTCTGCAGCGCGAGGTACAAGTACCCGTCTGGGCCCTGAACCACGTCGCGCACGCGGCCGAACTGGCCGAAGATCACTTCTTCGGCGGTGATCTTGTTGTCGGCAATCTGGAGCCGGCGCAGTTGGTGCCCTGCCATCCCTGCCACCAACAGGCTGTTGTTCTTCCATCCCGGGAAACGGTTGCCGGTATAGAACGCGACCTGTGACGGCCCAATCGACGGCGTGTAGTAGGTCAGCGGTTCTTCCATACCCGATTGAGACCTCTTCGTGATGCCGTTCGCCAACCCTTTCGAGACGACGCCCCATCCGTAGTTTTTTCCGCGCTCGATGATGTTGATCTCGTCGCCGCCGCTCGGACCGTGCTCCGACGACCACAACCGGCCGGTGACGGGATCCCACGCGAGGCCTTGGGGATTGCGGTGCCCGTAGCTCCAGATCGTCGGCAGCGCGCCCGGCGTGTTCACGAACGGATTGTCCTTGGGCACCGAGCCGTCTTCATCGATGCGGTGGATCTTCCCGAGCGGGTTCGAGAGATCTTGAGAGTTCTGCGGGACGCCGCGCTCGCCGATGGAATAAAAGAGGTGCCCTTCGCGATCGAACAGGAACCGCAGCCCGAAGTGCGTTCCATTTGCAGTGTAGACGTCCGGCGGCGCGCGGAAGATCAGCTGCTCGTCGCGCCACTGGTTGTTCTTGTCGAGCTTCCCGCGGACGATCACCGTCATCGATGGTATCTCCGGCCCGCGTCCGCGCCCGGGCTGCACGGCAGGCGTCGGCGGCGCCGCCGATGGCGGCGGTGGTGTGAAGCCGGGACGAACTTCCGAGTAGGCGAGATAAATCCAGCCGTTCCTCGAGTAGTTCGGATGCAGCTCGATATCCATCATGCCGCCGTCCTGCTGGACATGCACTTTGGGCGTGCCCTTCACGGGTTCCGAGAGCTGCCCCTTCTCGATAATCCGAAGAGTGCCGGTGCGCTCGGTGACCAGCAGACGTCCATCAGGGAGAAATGCCAACGCCCACGGTGTTTCGAGACCGTCGGCGATGAGCTCCGCCTTCACGGTGTGCTTCTCGGTCTTCAGAATGTGTCCCGCGGGATTTGCGACGAACGCGGGCTTGGGCGCGAGATTGCCGGTCTCAGCGCGAATGTGATGAATCAGCTGGCCGACCTGTTCTTCGGTCAGGTCATTGAACGCCGGCATTCCCGCAGCGGGCAGTCCGGCTCTGATGATGCGCGCAAGGCGTTCGTCGTCGAGGCGCGCGAGCACTTTCTGATCGAAGAGGCTGGCGGCACGCCCACCTGACACGTCCGTGCCGTGACAACCGGCGCACTTCTCGACGAAGAGAGCCGCAGCCACCGCGCCAGGGCCACCGCCCCGGCCTCCCGCGCCACCGCCTTGGGCGGGCGGCGGGGTTTGAGGGGCCTGTGCGCCCAGCGCTGCCGCGACACCGGCGAAGATGAGAGATGCACACACACGAAAATTGGGTTTCATTAAGTCCTGCGCGCTACTTCGCGCCGGCCCGCAGCTTGGACGCCATCGCGCACTCCGCCATCACCGTGAAGTACCGCTGCACGCCGTCGGGCCCGACGATGAACGGATGGTTTTCGCCGGGCTGGCGTGGGGCCAGGAGGAGACGCGCTTTGGTGTACGCACCGTCGTATTCGCTGTGGTTGGACAACATGACGCTCGCCCCTGCGTCAGCGGCCACTTTCGCGACCTTTCGCTGCGAGGCGATGTATTCGTCCCACCGTGCAGCGTCCGTACCGAACGCACCGGTGAGGGTACCGCCCGAATAGGCAACCATAACGGTCTGACCCTGGTTCTTCACCGGAAACACGTAGGACAACGTCCCGGCTGTGTGACCAGGGGTGGCGACAATGTCGATGGTGGTGTCGCCCAGGGTGAGTTTTCTTCCCTCCGGTCCGACCGAGATGTCGCGTTTCGGCACGCCGCCCGGCGCGGTGGCGGGACGTTTGAGCGTCGCATCCCAGTCGGGTGCGCCCATCACCACCTGCGCACTGAACCGTTCCTGTAATTCCGCTGCGCCCTGGTCGTGATCGCCGTGCGCGTGGCTGATGATCACATACTTGATGTCTTGCGGATTCAGCCCGAGCTTGGTGAGACCGTCGATGATTTCCGGACGCGTGGACCAGGCGAAATTCGTGTCGATGATGATGATGCCCGCGCTCGTCTGAAGGGCCCATGAGGAATGCTGGCGGGTGCCCAGCCAGTAGAGGTTGTCGAACACCTTCAAGGGCGGCGCATACCAGTTCGCGCGATCCGGCGTCTCAGGCGCACCGGTTCCTCTTGCGGCGCCTCCTCGGCCAGCGCCGCCACCTCGCGGCGCGGCGGGCAGACAGAGATTGACGAAGGTGGCGCGGTAATCCTGTCCCGCGGCGGTGCGCGCGGTAGCGATATGCGCGTCGATCTCGCTGACCGGCGCCTGCGCCAGAACGGCCGTGCCGACGAGCGCGGCCGCCAATGACGAAATCACGACTGATGTGTGCTTCACGTTGCTCCTCGCTGAGACGCTGTTGATTTAGATGACGGCTTCCGGCGTCAGGATGTAGCCATCTCCATGAACGGTACGCAGAAAACGGGGCGCTCTCGGATCCGTTTCGATCTTCTGCCGCAGCCTCGAGACCGCACGATCGACGGATCGCGTCGTGCTGTTGTCGAGAAGGCCCCACACTTCCTTGAAGAGCTCGTCGCGAAAGACCACACAGGAACGGCGCTCGGCGAGCACCCGCAGAATCTCGAACTCGCGATGGGTGAGGTGCAGGTCGCCCATCGGGCCGGTCGCCGTCTGACTCGGAAAATCGATCGTCACGCCTGCCAGCCTGATTCCTGTAATCGACGGCTTCACCCTTCTCAAACACCGTATTGATGCGCGCAACCAGCTCTTCCATGTCGAAAGGCTTGGTCATGTAGTCATCAGCGCCGAGGCGAAGCCCGGCGAGTTTGTCGGCCTTCTCGCTTCGCGCCGACAGGATGATGATCGGCGTCTTGCCGCCGTGCCTCAGAACCCGCGCGAGCTCGAACCCGCTGAGGTCGGGCAGCATCACGTCGAGAAGCACGAGATCGGGGACGAACGACCGATATAGCACGATCGCGCGCTCGGCACGCTGCGCCCATTCGACGTCGAAACCGTCCATCAGCAGGTTGTCGCGCACGATCTGCGCGAGCGACGGGTCGTCTTCGACGATCAGGATTCGTGGACGCATTCAGCCGCCATCGGGACAATGAGCGTCGCCCGGGTTCCGCGGCCGACCTCGCTTGCCATTTCCAGCGCGCCGCCGTGATCGGCGGCGATACGATTGACGATGGCCAGCCCCAGACCGTTGCCCGGCCCGCGCGCCGTGCTTCCGCGAACGAATCGGCGCCGTACCTGAGGCAGATCCTCGGCAGGTATGCCCACTCCCTGGTCGATGACCTCGAAGCGGACGTTGCCGCCGCCGTTGGAGGCACGCACCGTCACCGTGTTCGATTCTCCCGAATAACGAATCGCGTTGTCGATCAGGTTGTCGAGGGCGAGCACGATCGCCGTGCGGTCGGCGCGCACCGCCGGCACGTCCCCCACCTGTGTTTCGATGCGAACCTCACTGTCGCTGAGCTGCCGGCGGAACGCCTGCGTCGCCTCCGAAATCAGTGCCGCAGGCTCGACGCTCTCGAACGAATAGACCTCGGTGACGTCGGTGACGCGCGAATACGCGAGCAGGTTGTTGACAAGGCGCGTCAGCCGCCGTTCCTCCCGCACCAGCAGGTGGGCGTATCGGTTCAGGTCGTTGTCGGTCTTGACGCGCCCTCGCACCAACGTTTCTCCCACCGCCCGGATTGTCGAGAGCGGGGTCTTCAGCTCGTGCGTGACCGTCGCGACGAAGTCTGCGCGCACGGCGGCGACGGCGGCGCTTGCGCGGGCAGCGCGGGTGGTAGCGATGAGGCTGAGCGCGACGAGAGCGACGCCCGCCCCGGCCACCGTGAGGCTCCGCCACGCTCCGCGCGCGGCGAGCACGAACGTCGGATCGCCCGCCGCGCTCGCGGCGATCGTCCATGAGCGCAGCGTGAGATCGGCGGGCGGATCGACGGCAACTATCGCCGGGTCGAAGAAGAGGACTGGAAACTGCCGGGTAGCCGCGGGCTGTGGAATGTCGCCGCTGGCCTTTCCGCCGACGCGCCGGCCGCGGTCGTCGGTCACGGAAAATATCACGCCGCCGGTGTTGCCGGCGATCTGCGCCACCTGCTGGACGATGTCGGCGAAATAATGATCGCGAGCCCAGTTGAGATTGACGGCGACGCCGAAGACGCGTTCGGCGTGCTCGCGCGCGGGGCTGTCGTACGAAATCAGCGCCACCACCTGATACGGCACCCCGGCAACCGACAAATCGAACGTCGAGTAACGGCGGCGTCCTTTGATGTCCCGCTCAATCCGCTCGCGCAGCCCGAGCAGCTGCGGCGGGTCGTGCAGCACCTCGACGGGATACACGTCGGCGCGCACGCGGTGGGGCGCCCATGCCGGCATCCGGTCGGTGCGCGCAAAGATCACCGTGCCCGACGCAACCGAGTCCCATCCGAAGAAAAACTCCGGGTACGGGTAGCGAGCAAACGCCACCGACACGATGTCGTTTGCCTCGTAGGGAGGAGCAAAACTTCGACGGCTCTCCTCGGGACTATTCAGGATCGAGGTCTGCGCTCCCTGCATGTCGCGGATGAGCGCGCGAGTGAGCACATCGGCTGCCTGATGTCCGCGGTGCTCGACCACGAGCGCCGCGCTGCGCTGCCACTCGTCGGTGGCGCGGTAGCCGAACCATGCGACGGCCAGCAGTCCGCAACCGAGGAGCAGCGCCAGCACCGTCGCTCGATCGCCAAGCCATATGCGCGCGCGTGACATCATCGCGAGAGCTCCCGCTCGCGATAGTAGAGCACCGCACCAGGGTGCAAAGGCACCGGCGTCGCCGGCGCACGCTCCGGTTCCATTCTCTTCAGGAACGGCAACTCAGAGCTGAGTTGGGGCAGCATGCGGAAGAGCCCGTCGGTGAGCCGCCGCACCAGCGCAGCGTCGAGACCCTCGCGCGCCAGCAGAACGACATCGACAGACAGCGTGTGGATGGTCTCATTCTGTCCAGGATAGGTGCCGGCGGGAATGATGTCGGAGCGGAAGAACGGGAACGTCGTTCGCAGCCGGTCTGTGCCTGGTCCGCTGATCTGAAGCAGCCGCGCGCCGGCCGTCGTGTGGCGCCACACTTCTTCGCTCGGCACGCTCGAAACGGCAAACGCCGCGTCGAGTGTGCGATCCAGCAGCATCGCCGTGGTTCCGGGAGCCCCATCGATTTCCTGCACCTGACCTGGCAGGAAAAAGTTGCTCAGTACCAGATGTGAGGTCACCGATGCGCCGTCGCGACCGATGCTCACTCGACGGCCCTTGAGATCGTCGATCGACCGGATTGTCGACCCGGGACCCACGAGCAGGTGCACTGGCGAGGAGTTCAACACCGCTATGCCGCGGATGTTCCTGAACGGTCGTACCGACTCGGGCAGGCGGCCGTTATAGGCCATATGGGCCAGCCCTGCCTGCGCGAGCCCTATATCGGCGGTGCCGTCTTGCAGTTCCTGAAGGTTACGCAGGGAGCCGGGCGTGTTGACGGCCTCGACGTGCACGTCGGGCATGAGCTGGGTGTAGCCCTTTACCAGCGCTTCGCTGAGCGGGCGAAAGCTGCCGGATGGCGCGCCGGTGGACACTCGAATCGTGGGACGCGACGAGGCCGGCGCGGCGTCGCCGGAGCCGCCGCAGGCCGTACAGGCGGCGCACACGAGAACCGCGGGCAGCGCCAGGTTCCATGAGGTTGGCATCGGATGCCCGAGTTTTCCCACGCGCGACCGGCGCTGTCAAGGCAAGGTGGCAGTGCGGTCGCAATTTGTCTCAACTCCTGGGGGGTTCGGCCATTAAAATGCGCCTATCGACAATCAGGTGTTCCCGCGTTCGAGAGAAGTTTGGCAGGAGGCTTCATGAGGCACGTGTGGAAAGGTGTGAGTTGGGCGGTACTGGTATTTGCACTTGCGTCCAACGTCAGCGCGCAGGCGCTTTACGGATCGCTCGTCGGCAACGTCACCGACGAAACGGGAGCGGCGCTTCCCGGCGCGACGGTCACCATCACTCAGCGCGAGACGAACCTGACGCGGGACGTCGTCACGGACGAAAGTGGCGGCTACAACGTGCCCAACCTGCTGCCGGGCACCTATCAGGTCGACGTCAAGCTTCCCGGTTTTTCGACATTCACCACGCGCGACATCGCCGTCCGCCAGGGGCTCGACGTCCGCGTCGACGCCAAATTGAAGCTCGGCACGCTCGAGGAGTCGATCATCGTGTCCGGCGAGGCGGCCGTTCTGCAGACCGAGAGCGCCGCGGTGCAGTCGCTGACGACGAGCCGAGAGCTGGAGACGATCCCCACCAGCGGCCGCGCCTGGCAAACGACGATCGCGCTGATGCCCGGTGTCGCGCAGCCCGATTACTCTCAGTCCGGAGGCAGCAACAACCCGACCAGGGCGATGGCGATCAGCATCAACGGCCAGCCGGCGAACAACACGGTCGTCCGGCTCGACGGCGTATCGCAGATTAACCAGTTCTTTCAGCAAATTCAGGCCTACAGCCCCAGCCTCGAGGCCATCGAGACGGTCAGCGTCGTCACCAACAGCTTCGACGCCGATCAGGGGATGGCCGGCGGCGCGTCGGTGAACGTGCAGGTCAAGAGCGGCACGAACCAGCTGGCGGGATCGCTGTTCGAGTACGCGCAAGACTACAAGATGAAGGCGACGAATTATTTCCTGCCTCCCGGCGATCCCAAAGGCAGCGGCAGCGTCCACGTATTCGGCGGCACGGCCGGCGGTCCCATCGTCCGCAACAAATTCTTCTATTTCGGCAGCGTGGAGGCCACGCGCCAACGGACGACGGCTGGCACCGCGTTGTCGAACTCGGGGGCGAACGGTCTTCGCAATGTGCCGACGATGGCGATGCGCGAGGGGAATTTCTCCGGCACGAATACCGTCATTTACGATCCGCGGACTGGCAATGCGAACGGCTCAGGCCGAGTCCCATTTGCCTTTGCCAATTGCGGCCTCACGTCGGTTAGCGATCCGCGATTCGACTCCTGCAATTACATCCCGGCGAACCGCATCAGCCCGATTGCGAACTCGGTCCTCGCCAAGCTGGTCCCACCGACACTGCCGGGATCTCAGTCCAACTACTACGCTACTAACAAGTACGACACGGACTACAGAAAGTACGACGGCAAGCTGACGTGGGTGCCGAATAACCGGATTACCGTCAACGGCCGGCTCGGCTACGCGACAAGCTACGAGGACAGCGCACCCGCGCTGCCGTATGTGGATACCGATGGCACCGTCAAGAATGGCCCAGAGAACCCGATTTGGCAGGGGCGCATCTGGGACTCCACGGTCCACAGTCACTCGTTGGCGATCACCAGCATCGTCTCCACTACGTTGGTCGTAGACGGCGTGTTCGGCTTTACGCGCACGGACATGCTCGCTCGCCCGCACACGGATGACTGCTGGGGAGACTTGTTCGCGATCCCGAACACGTGTCAGCCGCCGTATGGCCGCAGCACGGCGTTCCCGGCGATGAATGCGGGAACAACACTGGTCGATCTCCGGCGGCGGCGAGCCGCGCGCGTATCGCGACCCGCAATGGGGCGCGAACCTGAACGCCGGCTGGACCAAGGGCAACCACAACGTGAAGTTCGGTGGAGAGTTGAAGCGTCTCCATCAGAACCACTACGAAACCCAGTCGCCGCAGTTCACGTTCTCGGGCGGCCGCACCGCGCTGGGCCCGACGGGTTCGCCCAATAACTTCAACGCATTTGCGGACTTCCTCCTGGGCGAGGCGAACTCGCGCCGCTCGGAGATCATGACTCCGATGATCGACATCGAGCAGACCGGCGACGATTTCCGGCCCGGGACGCTGCGGACATGGCAATTCGGGACGTACATCCGCGACCAGTTCGAGCTGAACAGCAAGATGACGGTGTCGGCCGGCCTGCGGTGGGAGTACTACCCGTTGTCGCAGCGGCGCGACCGCGGTCTCGAGGTGTTCGATTTCACCGCGAGACAGCTCCTCATCTGCGGCCAAGCCGGAATTCCGCAAACCTGCGGCGTCACGGGGGAAAAGAATCTCTTCACGCCCCGGCTCGGCTGGGCATATCGCCCCACCGAATCGACGGTCATTCGCGCCGGCTATTCGCGCAATCCGCAGAATGACACGTCGGGCAGAGAACAGATGCCGCCCTTTAACGCGTACCCGGCGACGATCATCTACACGGAGACGGCCCCCAATCCGTACACCGCCATCGGTACGCTGGCAGAAGGGTTCCCGCTGGTCCCGGTCCTGGATCTGACCGTCGGGCGTCTGAACCCGGTCAACGCCGGGCTCACCACGTATCCCCTGAACGAGCAGTTCGTGCGCGGGACGATCTCGTCCTGGAACGTGAGCATGCAGCATTTGCTCCCGTACGACCACAGCCTCACGCTGGGCTATGTCGCCAATCGCCAGAACGGCCTCACGCGCCAGGTGAACCAGAACTACGGACGGCTGGGCGGAGGAAACGCGAGCCAACCGTACTCCTCGATAACCACCAGCTCGATCAACATCCAAGCCCCTGCGGGCAAAGTGAAGTACGACTCGCTGCAGGCGAGCGTGAGCAAGCGGATGAGCAGGGGGTTGCAGTACAGCGTCGCTTATACCTACGGCAAGACGATCGACTGGTGGGCCAGTACGATCCCGCAGCCGGAGTACTGGTACCTGAATAAGGCGGAGACGGGTCTGCCGCACACGCTCAACACGTCGGTCATTTACGAGCTGCCATTCGGCGACGGCAGGAAATTCCTGACGGAGGGCGTCCTGTCCGACATCTTCGGCGGATGGCAGACCAACGCGTTCTTCAGCGCGCGATCCGGCGCGCCGTTCAGCGTCACCGCCAGCAATGCGTCGCTCAATGCGGGCGTTGGCACCAACCAGCGCGCCGATCAGGTGAAAGAGGACGTGGAGATCTATGGCTTTGAGAACGGCGGCGCGTTTTTCGACGTGCTGGCGTTCAAGCCGGTGACCGAGGTCCGCTTTGGCACCGCGGCGGTGAATTCGCTGCGCGGGCCCGGCTGGGCGAATCTCGACATGAGCCTCTTCCGCACCTTTGCGCTGCGGTCGAACATGAACCTGCAGCTGAGGGTCGAGGCGCTCAACGTGACCAACACGCCCCATTTCGCGAATCCGGCGTCGAACGTCTCGAATCTCCAGTTGAACCCGGATGGGACGGTGAGGAACCTTAATGGGTTCGGTGTGATCACGTCGACGACCCGCGTGGGGCGCCAGTATGACGAGCGGGAGTGGAGGCTTGGGGCGAGATTGACGTTCTAGGGCCGGAATACGTGTGTCCGGCTTTAGCCGGACCCTTTGTCTCAAGTTGTACCGGAGCGCCGCAGATGCGCAACTTTGGTTGCATTCGTGGCGGTCCGGTATGCGAAAATAGCGGGTACCGATGGGAGCCAACATGACGCAGAGGTATTGCGCCGTTTTATTCGTGTGTGCGGCGATCGCGCTTGGTTTTGCCACACGCACGTTGAACGGCCAGGCGCAGGCCACGCAGGCGCACGCAGCGGAATTTCAGCAGGACGTGCTGCCGGTGCTTGCCAAGAGCTGCCTGGGATGCCATAGCGACAAGGCGAAGGCCGGCAAGCTGAGCCTCGAGCCGCTGCGCGATCCGGCCACCACCGCCACGCATACTGCGATCTGGCAGAACGTGCTCGACAAGGTGTCGGCCGGAGCGATGCCGCCGCCGACGGCGAAGGCGTTGACCGATGCCGAGCGCGCCGCTGTCGTCGACTGGATCAAGAAACTGCCCGGTCTCACCGCCTCGACGTCGCAGGCCGAAGCGGCCGCGGGACGCGTCACCGCGCGGCGCCTCAACCGCGTCGAATACAACAACACGATCCGCGACCTGCTCGGCGTGGCGGCGCGGCCGGCCGATGAATTCCCCGTGGACGACTCGGGATACGGCTTCGACAACAACGGCGACGTGTTGTCGGTCTCGCCGCTGCTGATGGAAAAGTACATGCAGGCGGCGGAGACGATTTCCAAGCTGGCGGTCTACGGCGAGACGGTGCCGCCGAAGCCCACACGCATCGTGCGGCTGATGAACAGGCGGTCGCAGGATGCCTACGACGTGCTCTCCGAAGGCAACTCGGGCGTGTACCTGCCGTATTCGCTGCGCGGCGCGATGTATGGCAACTACATCTTTCCAGTAGACGGAGAATACGAGTTCCGCCTGCGCATCGCGAATTTCCGCGGCGACGACCAGGCCGATCTGACCGACGAAGAGCGCGCGCGCCGTGCGGAAGAGCGGCGCAAGCTGTTCGAAGCCCGCCGCCTCGAGCGCCTCAAGGCTGGCGGCACAGCCGGCCAGGGCGGTGGTGCGCGTGGAGGCGGTGGTGGGCCGCGGCGCGATCCGACGCCGGAAGAGCTACGTGCCCGCGACGAGGCCGCGCGTAAGGGAGCGCCGCCGCGCCAGCTGATCCTCTCGGTCGACGGCGCACCTGTCATCTCCACGGTTATCGAAGGCACCGGCACCTTTGGCTATTCGCAGGGTGAGTTCACCGCGCGCGCAACCGTCAAGGCCGGCGAGCGGTTCCTGCGTGCGTCGTATCCGGAGCTCGCGAACCTCGACGACCCCCGCGAGAACATCAATCCGGATATGCGGCGTGGCCTGTTCGTCGACTATCTCGACATCGTCGGACCGTTCAACCCGAGCAAAGAGCCGCCCGCGAGCTACACGAAGGTGTTCACCTGCAGCCAGACGACGCCACAGTGCGCGCGGACGATTCTCGGCACGCTGATGGAGCGCGCATACAGGCGCCCGGTCACCGACGAGGAGCTGGCGTCGAAGGTCGAGCTCGTGCAGCTGGCGCAGAAAGAAGGAGACACATTCCAGGAAGGCATCCGGCTGGCGCTGCAGGCGATCCTGTCGTCGCCGAACTTCCTGTTCCGCATCGAGGCGAGGCCGAATACGGCCGCGCCGCCGAGAGCGTCCGGATCCGCGCGGAATGCGCCGCCGCTGGCGCTGCGCAGAGCGGCGTACGCCCTCGACACCAAGCAGACCGAATACCAGGTCAGCGACGTCGAGCTGGCATCGCGTCTGTCGTACTTCCTCTGGGCGAGCATGCCGGACGACGATCTGATGCGTGCCGCGAAGGCGGGAACGCTGCGGAAGCCGGGCGTCCTCGAGGCGCAGGTGCGCCGGATGATTGCCGATCCCAAGGGTTATAACCTGGTCGAGAACTGGGCCGCCCAGTGGCTGCAGCTGCGGAATCTCGGCCGCACCAAGCCCGATCCGAAAAAGTTCCCGACCGTCGACGACGAGCTGATCGACGCGATGCGCAAGGAAACGAACATGTTCGTCGAGGCGATCATCAAGGAAGATCGCAGCCTGCTCGACTTCATCGACGCCAAGTTCACCTTCGTCAACGGTCCGCTGGCCCGCCACTACGGCATGAAAGGGATCGACGGCGAGGAGTTTCAGCGCGTGGAGGTCGACGGCGAGCAGCGCAGCGGCGTGTTGACGCAGGGCGCGATTCTCACCGTGTCGTCCTATCCGACGCGGACCTCGCCGCCGGTGCGCGGCAAGTGGGTGATGGAGAACCTGCTCGGCACTCCGCCGCCGCCGCCGCCCGACGATGTGCCGTCGCTGAACGACGCGAACATCGGCACCGAGGTGTCGCTGCGCGAGCGGCTCGAGCAGCACCGGAAAGATCCGAGCTGCTCGCCGTGTCACCTGTTGATGGATCCGCTGGGCTTCGGCCTCGAGAACTACGACGCGGTCGGCGTCTGGCGCACCCACGACGGCAAGTTCCCGATCGAAACGTCGGGCACGCTGCCAGGCGGCCAGAGCTTCACCGGGTCGAAGGGGCTCAAGGAAATCCTGCGAGGCAAGTCGGATGTGTTCATCCATAACGTGACCGAAAAGCTGCTGACCTATAGCCTGGGACGCGGCCTCGAGCGGTTCGACCGGCCGACGGTCGAGACGATCAGCCGCCAGGTGACGGCCAACGGCTACAAGTTTTCGGCGCTCGTGATGGGCGTGGTGAATAGCAAACCGTTCCAGATGCAGAGTGTGGAGGGCGCGAAGCCATGAATGTGATTCTCAAGAAGCAACTCCCGCGGCGCACGTTTCTTCGAGGAATGGGCAGCGTTCTGGCGCTGCCGATGCTCGATGCAATGGTCCCCGCTTTCGTCAGGGCGGCGTCGAAGTCGCCCTCGCGCATGGCCATCCTGTATTTTCCGAACGGCGTGCAGATGGACACCTGGCACATCGAGACCGCCGACTACCTCAGCGGGCTTCCTGAGGTGCTGCCGCGCACGCTCGAACCGCTCGCCAAATACCGCAACGACATCACGGTGCTCGGCGGGTTGACGGTCAACGGCGGACGGGCTCTCGGCGACGGCCCTGGCGATCACGGCCGCGCCGGTGCGAGCTATCTGACCGGCGCCCATCCCAAGAAGACCTTCGGCAAAGACCTGCAGGCCGGCGTCTCGATGGATCAATACGCCGCGAGCATGATCGGCAAGGAGACGCGTTACGCGTCGCTCGAGCTGGGCTGCGAAGAGGGGATTCAGGGCGGCAACTGCGACAACGGATACAGCTGCGCCTACAGCAACAGCATCTCGTGGCGCACGCCGTCGACGCCGAACCCGCCGGAAATCCGCCCGCGCGCCGTGTTCGAGCGGCTGTTCGGCGCCGGCGAGATCGAGCGCGATCCGGTGAAGCGGGCGCGGCTCGAGAAGTACAAGAAGAGCGTGCTCGATTCGGTGCTCTCCGACGCGAAGCGACTCGAGACCACGCTGGGTCAGTCCGACCGGAAGAAGCTCGACGAATACCTGTATGCGGTCCGCGACATCGAGACCCGCATCCAGAAAACCGAGAGCGACAACGACCTGAGCCCCGACATGGATCGGCCGGCGTCGAGCGTGCCGGAGAACTACAGCGAGCACACCCGCATCATGTTCGACCTGATGGCGGCGGCGCTGCAGACCGATTCGACCCGCGTCATCACCTTCCTGATGGCGATCGAGCAGAGCAACCGCGCGTATCGCGAGATCGGGATTCCCGATTCGCACCACGGCCTGACCCATCACGGCGGCGACAAGGAAAAGATCGAGAAGTGCATCCTGATCAACCGCTACCAGGTCGAGCAGTTCGCCTACTTCATCGACAAGCTCAAAGGGACGAAAGACGGCGACGGAACTTTGTTCGATCACACGATGGTCACGTTCGGCAGCGGCCTGAGCAAAGATCACGATCACGACAACCTGCCGACGGTGTTGACCGGCCGCGGCAACGGGCTGTTCCATCTCGGCCGGCACGTAAAGCACCCGACCGAGACGCCGCTGGCAAACCTGCACGTGGCGATGATGAACCAGCTCGGTATTCCGGCGGAGAACTTCGCCGACAGCACCGGCAAGCTCGGGTATCTCTCGGACCTGTAAGAAATTAGGGATTCCGGATCAACAGGAGATCAGGAGATTAGGAGAATATGTATCTCCTGAACTCCTGGTCTCCTGTTTTTTTGTGTACGTAGTGTCCGGCTTTAGCCGGACCGTGGAGGGCGTAATGTTTTGCAGGCCCGTTCTGGTTGGACTCGCCCTTGTTCTCGCGCTCTTGCCAGCGCGCGGATTCGCCATGGAGCGTGCGGCGATGGATCAGCTGCTCAAGCTGTCGCCGGACTCACCCGAGTTTCGCGCGGTGCTGCTGAAACATCTGTCGCAGGAAGAGATCAAGACAGGCATCGCCTTCAATTCCAACGGTCCAGATTTCGTCTGGGCCGTGGAATCCGCAAGCACGCCGACGCTGGTGGTGGACGATCAGCCGGTCGCGCCGATGCGTCAGATCAACGGAACCAATGTGTGGATCCACATGGGCAAGCTTCGAGTGGGCACATCACACCGGTTCCACTACCTGGTCAATGGCGCGAAGTTCGGCGGCTCCGTCGACGTGCCGGCGTACACGCCGGACTCGTATGCTCGACCGGGAGTACCGCAGGGCAAGGTTTCGGAGAAGCTGGTGCACGTCAGCAAGGTGTACCCCGGCATGGAGACCAATTACTGGATCTACGTTCCGGCGCAATACAACCCCGCGGTGCCTGCCGCGCTGATGGTGTGGCAGGACGGCGAACGCTACATGTCGCGTAACGCCGAAGAGTCGTGCCGGCTGTGCCCCAGCCTGTATCGCCTGCAGGAAGTCACCGACAACCTGATCCACGACAAGAAAATCCCGGTGATGATCCACGTGTTCGTGTCGCCCGGCGCGGTCAACGGCAAGAGCATCCGCTCGGTGCTCTACGACACGGTCTCGCCGAAATACGCGCAGTTCCTGCGTGAGGAGCTGCTGCCCGAGGTCTACGCGAAATACAACATCCGCAAGGACGCCTACAGCCGCGCCATCCAGGGGCAGTCGTCGGGCGGCATCGCGGCGTTCAACGTGGCGTGGCACCACCCGGAGGAGTTCAGCCGCGTCTATACGGTGGTCGCCAGCTATACCGCGCTGCAGTGGCGGCCGGGTGAGCTTGAAGGAGGGTAACGTCTATCCGTTCAAGGTGCGCCGCGAACCGAAGCGCAACCTGCGCGTGTGGATGAACGACGGCTCTGAAGACCAGGAGACCCGTCCCGGGAGCTGGCCGCTGCAGAACATTCAGATGGCGAACTCGCTGAAGATGGGCGGCTACGATTTCAACTTCACCTTCGGCGGCGGCTCGCACCATGCGGCGCAGGCGGCGTCGGAGCTGCCGGAGTGCCTCACCTGGCTCTGGCGCGACTACGACCCGGCCAAAACCGAGCAAATCTTCGAACAAAGCGAGGAGGAGAAGGCGAAGCCGCTGTTCCGTGTCCGCATTTACAACCGCTGATACGCGGCACGAATTCCGCGTTGAACGGAACAGCGTTCAGGGGGCATACTCAATAATCTGCTCAATTTCGAATGAAAAGGCCCCTGGCGTTCTTCCTGGCGGCGTTGGTCATCGTCGTGCCCACTGTGCGTGGCGCCGGCGATCCACCTCTGGTTGCGGCAGCCAGGAACCAGGACCGTTCCGCCGTTCAGGCCCTCATTAAGCAGCGCGCGGACGTCAACGCCCGTGCGGCCGACGGAGCGACAGCGCTCCTCTGGTCGGCGCACTGGAACGACCTCGATACGGCGGACCTGCTGATTCGCGCGGGAGCGGACGCGAACGCGGCGAACGCTCTCGGCATGACCCCGCTCTCACTGGCGTGCACGAACGCCAGCGCCCCTCTCGTCGAGCGGCTGCTCGCTGCCGGCGCCAACCCCAATACGCCCGTTGCCACGGGCGAGACCCCGATCATCACCTGCGCCGGATCCGGCAACGCCGACGCCGTTCGCATGTTGATTGCCCGAGGCGCCGACGTGAACGCCAGAGAAACAGCGCAGGGGCAGACGGCGCTGATGTGGGCGGCCGCCGAACGCCATGCGGCCGTCGTCGGGGTGCTCATCGCACATGGTGCCGACGTACAGGCACGCACGCGGCGGGGGTTCAGCGCGCTGCATTTCTCCGCGCGCGCGGGCGACGTCGAATCGGCGCAGCTGCTCCTCGCTGCGGGCACAGACATCAACATCAACTCCGTGCCTTCCGGATCAGAGAAACCGGCGTCGAGCGAAGGTGGTACCGGCACCTATGCAGGGGGCGGCGGCCGGCCCGGCGGGCCGAGCTACGAGGCGACGGTCTCTACCGGAAGCACGCCGCTGCTCGTCGCGACGATGAGGGCGCACGTGCCGTTTGCGCTGTTCCTGCTCGAACGCGGCGCCGATCCGAATGCGGGCGAGGCGGGTATGACGCCGCTTCACTGGGCCGCCGGCACGTGGGAAAGCGGGGAAGCCAACCCGGTGTTCGGTTTCAGCGATCCGATGAGCGGCATTCCGGATCGCCGCGCGAAACTGCAGCTCGTGGACGCGCTGCTTGCGCGAGGCGCGAAGCCGAACGTGCCGATGACGCAGCGCCCGCCCGGTTTCGCGGGAGGGCACACCGACGTGATTGGCGCGACGCCGTTTCTCCTCGCCAGCGCGGCTGCCGACATCGAGATGATGCGAAAGCTGCTTGCCGCCGGAGCCGACCCGAAGCTCGCGGCCAAGAGCAACATGACGGCCATTGCCGCGGCGACAGGCGTCAACCGCGTGCAGGGTGAAAGCGACGTGACCGAAGCCCAGGCGCTCGAGACGGTCAAGTTTCTGATCGATCTCGGGGTCGATCCGAAGGCGGCAGTATCCACTGGCGAAAACGCGATCTTCGGCGCGGCATATCGAGGATGGAACTCGGTCGTGCAGGTGCTGGCGGAGAACGGCACCGACGTCAACGCGATCAGCAAGTCGGGGACGACGCCCTGGCGCGCCGCATCGGGTCAAGGCGATCGGCTCGGAGGCGTGTTGTTCAACACGGACACGGCGGAACTGCTCGTCAAGCTCGGCGCCGACCCCACGCTGGGTAAACCGTGCATGGCGCAGACGCGGTGCCGGTGACGAACATGGTTAACCACAGAGCACACAGAGAGCACAGAGAAGACACAGAAGTTTTTCGATACAGGAAATTCTCTGTCGTCCTCTGTGGTTTTAAACGCATCGATCGTCGGCGTATGTATCTTCTGGTTTGGCGCGATGTCGGTCGTCACCGCAACAAGCACCGTCGCCGGCACCGGTTGCAGCTGTAACGCCCGCAGGCGAGATGGTCACGACGTACTGCGTGTCGTGTCATAACCCGAAGCTGAAGACGGGCAACTTCGTCATCAATCCGGACGACGCCGCTCGCGTGTCGAGCTCGCCGGATACCTGGGAAAAGATCGTGTCGAAGTTGAGGACGCGCGCGATGCCTCCTGCGCGCAGCCGGCGGCCCGATAGCCACACCTACGACGCTGTCGCGGCGTGGCTCGAGAGCGAGCTCGACCGGGCAGCCGCGGCGAACCCAAACCCTGGCAGGCCCGCCGACCTGCATCGCCTCAACCGCGCCGAATACACCAACGCCGTCCGCGATCTGCTTGGCGTGGAGGTTGACGGCACGCTCATCCTTCCGCCCGACGAACAGGCCCACGGTTTCGACACCAACGCCGATGCGCTGTCGGTCGTGCCCGCGCTGCTCGATCGCTATCTGGCCGCGGCGGCGAAAATCTCGCGGCTCGCCGTCGGCGATCCGACGATCAAGCCGGCGTTCGAGCGCTTTACAGCTGTCGAGCACAACTCGAACGAACGGACGTGGTTGTGGCAAACCGACCGTCTCGGCGAGGAATTTCCGCTCGGCTCGCGGGGCGGCATCGCCGCGCGTCATTATTTCCCTGTCGATGGCGAGTACCTGCTGAAGGCTCGGCTCGACAAGACCTACACGGGGATGGTCCGCGGTCTCCACGTTCCGAACCAAATCGAGTTCCGCGTCGATGGGAACAAGGTCGGCGAGTTCACGCTGGGAGGGCCGGACTTCAGCGCCGCTGCCGCGCGTATCACGTCGCCCGATTACATTGACGCTGGAAATCCGCTGTTCACCGCGGACGACCGGCTGGAAGTGCGGCTGGCGCTGAAAGCCGGCCCGCACGACGTGAGCGTTACCGCGCTGAAATCCGATGCGGCAAAACCGGAAGGGCTGGGACCCGATCGCATTCCGATCTGGGGACATGACTATGACGGCGACATCCGCGCACCGCTGGTCTTTTCGGTGCTGCTCGTTGGCGGACCGTATAACGCCCAGACGCAGGGCGAGTCGCTCAGCCGCCGGCGCATCTTCGTGTGCAATCAGGACACCACCACTTGCGCGACACGGATTCTCTCGAATCTCGCGCGGCGCGCGTATCGCCGCCCGGTGACCAAAGAGGACGTGCAGACGCTCGTCGACTTCTACACCGCCGGACGCGCGAACGGCGGATTCGATGCCGGCATCCAGTCGGCGCTCGAACGGCTGCTCGTCAGCCCCGACTTTCTTTTCCGCATCGAGGCGGATCCCGAAAACGTCAAGCCGGGCGCGGCGTATCGTGTGCCCGATATCGCGCTGGCCTCGCGCCTGTCGTTTTTCCTGTGGAGCAGCATTCCCGACGAAGAGCTCCTCGACACTGCGATCCGCGGCAAGCTCAGCGATCCGACAGTGCTCGACGCGCAGGTGCGGCGGATGCTCGCCGATCCCCGCGCGCGCACGGCGCTGGTAGAGAACTTCTTCAGCCAGTGGCTGCAGGTGCGCAACGTCTGGCTGCTGACGCCCGACATCAGCCGCCGATATCCCTGGTTCGACGACAACCTCCGCACCGCGTTCGTCAAAGAAACCGGGTTGTTCCTCGACAGCCAGTTGCGGCAGGACAGCAGCATCGTCGAGCTGCTGACGGCGAATTATTCGTATCTGAACGAACAGCTCGCGCGGCATTACGGCATTCGCGGCGTCTATGGCAGCCATTTCCGCCGCGTGCAGCTGCAGGATCCGAACCGCTGGGGGCTCCTCGGCAAGGCGAGCGTGCTGGCGGTGACGTTGTACCCGCATCGCACGTCGCCGACGATTCGCGGCAAGTGGCTGCTCGAGAACATTCTGGCCGCGCCGGTGCCGCCGCCTCCTCCGGATGTCAACACGACGCTGGACGAGACGAAGACGGTGAAAACGACGTCGGTGCGCGAGATGCTCGAGCATCACCGATCGAACCCGGTGTGCGCCAGCTGTCATGCCAACATGGATCCGATCGGCTTCAGTCTCGAGAATTTCGATGCGATCGGGCAGTGGCGCGTCAGCGACGGCGAGTCGCCGATCGACGCGTCGGGCGTGCTGATGGACGGCACGAAGGTCGACAGCCCCTCGTCCCTGCGCGCCGCGCTCCTGCAGCAGCGGGAGCAGTTCGTGAAGGCCGTGACCAGCAAGCTGCTGATGTATGCGCTCGGCCGCGAGCTCGATCATCATGACGCACCGGCGATCCGCGCCATCATGCGGGCGGCCGCCGCCGACGACTACCGCTGGTCGTCGACGATTCTCGCCATCGTCAAGAGCAACCCGTTTCTGATGCGCCGCGCCGAAGCACTAAGCAGCGCTGATCCAACCAAAGCCGAGCCGCGAAGAGCGGCGAAGGCACAGGCAGGCCACCCCATACGCGGCTGGAGCCGCGTTGGGGAGGGCCCCGGCGGCGGGGGTGGGGCCCCGCCGCAATTAAATATGAGAGCGCGATCATGATCGTGACCAAAAAGGCGATTTCGCGGCGGACTGTTCTTCGCGGCATCGGCGCGGCCGTGTCGCTGCCGCTGCTCGACGCGATGATCCCGGCGCTGACCGCGTCGCAGAAAACAGCCGCCAGGCCCGTGCGGCGTCTGGGTGTCGTCTATCACCCCAACGGGGTCGTCTACGAAAACTGGCTGCCGACCGGCACGGGCACCAACTTCGAGTTGTCGCGCATTCTGACGCCTCTCGAGCCGTTTCGCGATCGGCTCGTCGTCATCACCGGCCTGGCCGATCGTCAGGCCGAGGCGCTCGGTGACGGCGGCGGCGACCACTCGCGCGCCTCGGGCTCGTATCTCACGGGCGTGCACGTCAAGAAGTCGGATACGGTCGTCCAGAACTCCGTGTCGATGGATCAGATTGCGGCGCGGGCGTTCGAACGCGAGACGCAGCTCTCGTCGCTGCAGCTGACTGTCGACAACAACAATCTGGTCGGGTCGTGCGACGTTGGATACAGCTGCGCGTACAGCAACACGCTGTCGTGGCTCACCCCGACGCTTCCGCTGATGTCGGAGAACGATCCGCGCGTCGTCTTCGAGCGCATGTTCGGATCGAGCGACAGCACGGACCCGCGCGTGCGGACGCTGCGCCTCAGGCAGGACCGCAGCATCCTCGACTCGGTGACGGCCCGTGTCCGTCAGCTCCAGCGGCAGCTGGGCGCCGCCGACAACACCAAGGTCAGCGATTATCTTGAATCGCTCCGCGATGTGGAGCGTCGCATCCTGAAGGCCGAAGAGCAGAGCGCGCGCGAGCTGCCGGAAGTGGATCGGCCCGTCGGCATTCCGGATTCGTTCGACGAGCACGTCCGGCTGTTGTACGACCTGCAGGTGCTCGCCTTCCAGTGCGATCTGACGCGCGTGATCACGTTCATGTACGGACGCGAGCAGAGCGCGCGCACCTATCCCCAGCTCGGCATCTCGGATCCCCACCATCAGCTGACGCACCATCAGAACGATCCCGAGAAGCTCGAGAAGTGCACGAAAATTCAGAACTATCACACGGCGCTGTTCACGGCGTATCTGGAGAAGCTGCGGGCGACGCCAGACGGAGAGGGCTCGCTGCTCGACCACTCGGTCATCCTCTACGGCGCGGGCCTGAGCAACAGCGATCGCCACACGCACAGCCCGTTGCCCACGGTCGTGGTTGGCGGCGGCGCCGGCAGCATCAAGGGAGGACGTCACCTCGTGTACCCCGAGGGCACACCGCTGACGAACCTTCACGTCACGCTGCTCGATAAGGTGGGAATTCCAGTCGACAAATTCGGCGACAGCACGGGAAAGGTCAGCGAACTGCTCGGATAAAAACAGCGCAACTCAAGTTGCGCATTCCGGAATGAGGGAGGAACCGTGACCACGCGTTCTGCGATTCTCCTGATTTTTGCCGCGCTTGCCCTTCCGTTCGAGGTCGAAGCACAGGTCGCCGGGACTATCAGCGGCTACGTGCGCGACGAAACCGGAGCGGTCGTCCCCGGAGCCGATGTCAAAGCCACGATGGTGGGTCAACAGCAGACCCGCACGACGGTGACCGACGAGACCGGCTTCTTCAATTTCCTCGCGATGCCGCGAGGCAACTACGAGATCACCGCGCAACTGACCGGTTTTTCAACGCAGCAGACCAAGGCAGAGCTGACGGCCGGCGAGAACCTCCGCGTGGACTTCCGCATGAGCCTTGGGCAGCTTTCCGAAACCGTTGTCGTTGCGGGCACGGCGGCGTTGATCGAAACCCGCAGCGCGACGATGTCGGGTCTGGTCGACGATCGACGGGTGCAGGAGCTGCCGCTCAACGGACGCAACGTCGTCGAGCTGGCGAGTACCCTGCCAGGCATCACCGACGTGTCGGCGTCCCAGGAGATGTCCAGCACGCGCGGCGGCCCGACGATGATCGTGCACGGAGCGTCGCGCGGGCAGAACAACTTCACGCTGAACGGCGCCAACTTCACCAACTACTCGCAGACCTCCGGCTTCAACCCGCCGCCGCCGGACGCGGTGCAGGAAATCCGCGTGCAGACCTCGACGTTTTCGGCCGAGTTCGGCAACAACGCCGGCGCGCAGGTGACGATGGTCACCAAGGCGGGCAGCAATCAGTTCCATGGGTCGTTGTGGGAGTTCCATCGCAATGACGCGCTGAACGCGCGGAACTACTTCGCCCCGCGAAAGTCGGATCAGGAGCAGAACCAGTGGGGAGCCGCCGGCGGCGGCCGCATCGTGCCGAACAAGCTGTTCTTCTTCGGCGCTTACCAGAAGCTGATCAACCGGGCCGAGGCGGTCGGCCAGCAGGCGACCGTGCCGACCGATGCGCAGCGCGCGGGAGACTTCAGAAACCTGACCACAACGTTGAGAAGCCCCATCAATCCGTTGAACAACCAGCCCTACACGAACGCCGCCGGGGCGCCGTGTGTATCCGGCAACGTGATCGATCCAGGCTGCATCAGCCCTGTCGCCAAGAACTATCTCGACCAGTACATCCCGCGCTCGGCGTCCGGCACCGTCGTGAAACTCATTCCGTCGCCGCTCGACGCTTATAACTTCATCACCCGGGTGGATTACACCGTTTCGTCCAAGAACGCGCTGTTCGGACACTACTTCAAGGACAACTACGAGCGCATCAGCTCGCCTGGGAACATCGACTACGTCGATGAGAGCAATGTCGCGGACATCAACAACTACGGCCTGACCAACACCCACACCTTCAGCTCGACGTTCCTGAACGAGATGACCGTGTCCTACATAGACTCGTCGTCGTTCCGGACTGCGACCGAGAGAGTCCCTCCGCGTGACATGGGCATCAACATCGACGAGGGGTATCTCGGCGTCGGCATGAGCCTGAACGTCACCGGCGGCCCCAACCTGAGCTTTACCGGGCCCGAGCAACAGATCTACAGAAACCTGCACTGGAAGGACGTCATGACGTTCGTCCGGAGCGCCCACACCTTCAAGTGGGGCTACGAGGGCCAATACGTCAACTTCGACCTGATTCGAGGCAACGGCGCGCGCAACGCGACCTTCACCGGCACGCGCTCCGGCAATTCGATGGCCGATTTCATGCTCGGCGCCTTCGACAACGTCAGCCACGGGTTCGGCGCCGCCGACAGCTTCCCGCTCCTCTGGAAGCACCAGTTCTTCATCCAGGACGAGTGGAAGCTCACGCCGCGAGTCACGATGAACGCCGGACTCCGCTACGAGCCCTGGTTCCCGTGGGAGCAGGAATACGGCCGTTACACCTCCTGGGAGTACCGCACACAATCGACCGTCAAGCCCGATGCGCCTCGAGGCATCCTGTTCCCGGGCGACCCGGGCGTGCCGGACAAGACGATCGAAGGCGACTGGAACAACTTGGCGCCGCGAGTCGGCGTGGCCTGGGATGTGAACGGCAACGGCAGAACCGTGATCCGCGGCGGTTACGGGATCTACTACAACCACATCGCCGGCACCTCGGTCCACGCCGCCGAGGCGCCGTGGACCGGCACGGTGCAGCTCTTCAACGGCCGCATCGAAGATCCGTTCGGGTCGCTCAACCGCACGCCTCCGCCCTCGGGCGTGCCGATCTCGGGTGACTTCGGCTGCGTGCCGATCAGCGCGTATCCAGGGCTGAATTGCCCGCTGTATCCGCTGCCGCTCAACTTCGTCTACAACGATCTCGAGATGGCCACCCCCTACGTACACCACGCCAACGTGTCGTTCCAGCGCCAGCTGACCAACGATATCGTCGTCGATGCCGCATATGTCGGACGCTTCGGGAAGAAACTCGAGGGCCATCGTCACTTCAACCCGGCTCAGTTCATCAATTCGCCGCTCACCGGCGCGGCTCCCTCGACCCAGAACATCAACGACCGCGTCATCTACGAGCCCGGCATCATCGGCCCGACCTCGCGCGTGCTCGAGACGATTTACGAGAGCTGGTACCACGGCATGGAACTGAAGGCCACCAAGCGGATGAGCAGCGGGTTCATGTTCTCGACCTTCTACACGCTGTCGAAGGCGGAGGACACGCTGCTCGACCAGGGCGCCGGGCTGACCGCGGGCGTGGCCAACCCATTCGACCTGACCCAGATGAAGGGACGTTCGCAGTTCGATCGGAGGCATGTGGTCGGGTTGTCGTGGATGTGGGAGCCGAACGCCGAGTTCGGCAACGGCGTTGTCGATGCGCTGCTCAGCGGGTGGACCGTGAGCGGCGTACACAACTGGTCGAGCGGCAGCCCTCTGACCTTTACCATGGGCACCGACGTCGCGCTCGACGGGACTGGCGGCGCAGGCCGGCAGCTGGCGCAGCTGGCGCCGGGCAAGACGGTCGACGACATCACGCGGGATCATTCGAGCCGCGAAGACATGGTCAACGCGTTTTTCGACACCACCGCGTTCGCGCCGGTGGCATCGCTGCCGCGCGGCATTTACGGCAACGTGCCGAAGGGTGCGATCAGCGGACCAGCGGCGGCGAAGACCGACATCGCCGTGGCGCGCAGTTTCCGCATGCCGGGGACCCAGGGGATGCGGTTCCAGTTCCGCGGCGAGCTGTTCAACGCGTTCAACCAGGTGAATTTCAGCGTGCCGCTCAGCGCGACGGTGATGACGACCGCGGTGAGCACAAGCGCCAGCGCTGCGAACTTCGGCCGTATCACGACCGCTGCCGACCCGCGAATCGGGCAGATCGCGCTGAAACTGCTCTGGTAACTGATGTTGAACAGGAGATCAGGAGATCAGGAGTTTTCTTTCAAAAAAATTCTCCTGACCTCCTGACCTCCTGTTATTTTTTCTGACGGTATTTTCAGGGAGCGCTCGATGAAAAGATTTCTCGCGTTAATCGTTTTGATGATCTCGACAACGTTGCTCGTGGCTGCGGGCCCTGAAGATGGGGTGCGCGAAGCCGGCGCGGGCTGGCGGCAGGGCGCCATCAAGCAGGACAAGGCGCTGCTCGAGAAATATCTCGCCGACGACATGGTCTACACGCACGGCGGCGGGCAGACTGAGAACAAAGCTCAGTACATCGCGAACGTGACAAAAGGACCGTCACACTATCTGGCGATGCAGCCCGTCGAGATGAGAGTGCGACTCTACGGGAAGACAGCAGTCTTGTGGGGCGTCGTGGACGTGACGCCCGCAAAAGGGGAGACCTATCGCACCCGCACGCTCGAGGTGTACACACAGAACCCTGCTGGCGTGTGGCAGATGTCGCAAAAAGAGTCCGTTCGGGTCCCCGTCACGAACAAATAAAAAAGACAAACAGGAGAACAGGAGATCAGGAGAATTCTTTTCAAAGAAATTCCTTCTGATCTTCTACCGCTCGATATGGCGGACGGAGGAGGCAGGATGAGCATCATTCAGGCGTTCTCGCAGGCTCGTGTTTGGCGGGTGGCGGCGGCGGTACTGATGTTGTGGGGGCTCTCCGCGCGGGCTTCCGCGCAGACCCTGTATGGCAGCATCGTCGGCAACGTCACCGACGAGACCGGCCTCGCCGTGCCGGGCGCGACCGTCAAGATCCTTCATACCGAGACGAGCCAGACACGCGAGTCGCTGACCAACTCCACGGGCGGCTACAACTTTCCCAACATTCCAACCGGCACGTATCAAGTGGACGTGACGCTCACCGGCTTTCAGGCAGCCAGCTCGCGCGACATCACGGTCCGGCAGAACACCGCCGTTCGCGTCGATGTCAGGTTGAGCGTCGGCACGCTGCAGGAAACGGTTCTCGTGTCGGGGACCGCGGCGGTGCTGCAGACCGAAAGCGCGGCGGTGCAGATGCAGACCACCAGCGAGCAGCTGGTGAACCTGCCGACGAGCGGACGCTCCTATCAGAGTTTCATCGGGCTGATGCCCGGCGTGGCGCAGCCGTACATGATTCAGGCGGGCGGCATCAACAACCCGGCGCGGTCGATGGGCGTGTCGGTGAACGGCCAGCCCCCGAACAACACGCTCTTCAGAATCGACGGCGCGGCGGTGACCAACCAGTGGTATCCCGACATCCAGTCGTACAGTCCGGGCCTCGAAGCCGTCGAGACCGTCAGCGTCGTCACCAACAGCTTTGACGCCGATCAGGGCATGGCCGGGGGCGCCGCCGTGAACGTGCAGGTGAAGAGCGGCACGAACCGCGTGAGCGGATCGTTGTTCGAGTACCTCACCGGCTCTGCATTGAAGAATCGCCCCTATTTCCTGCCCACCGGCACCGACAAGGGCCAGGACACGAAGAACATCTTCGGCGGCACGATCGGCGGCCCGATCGTGCGCAACCAGCTGTTCTACTTCGTCAGCGTCGAGAGCGAAGTGCGCCGAGTCAAAGACGGCACGGTGCAGCTCGCGGAAGGCGAAGTGTCAACCGGCACGACCGGATTGAACACGCTGCCGCCGGCCGACCTGCGCCGCGGCGACTTTTCACAGACCAACACCGTGCTGTACGACCCGCAGACCGGAACGCCAACGGGAACGGGCCGCGTCCCGTTTGCGTTTGGGAACTGCCCGGGACTCACCTCCACCGCGGATCCGCGGTTCGCGAGCTGCAATTACATCCCCGACGGCCGCATCAACTCGATCTCGCGGAGCCTTCTCGCCGACCTCGTGCTTCCGACGGCGCCCGGATATCAGGACAACTACTACGCGCGCGACAACTACGAGTCGACGCTCCACAAGATCGACACGAAACTGACGTGGACGCCGGGCAACCGGCTGAACCTGAACAACCGCCTGAGCTGGCTCACCAGCCGGCAGAACAGCCACGGCATCTTCCCGTCGCTCGACGGCGCCGAATACAACCCGCTCAGCGTCGGCCGCCTGTGGCAGGCGAACATCACGAGCGGATCCGTGCTCGCGACATCGATACTGTCGCCCACGTTCGTCGTGGACGGTGTCTTCGGCTACACGCCGTACCACAGCTGGGTCGGGCCCGAAGGACCGGAAGACGAATGCTGGGGCGCGCACTACGCCATTCCCAATGCCTGCCAGCCGCCGCGATCGCGCGATCGCGCCGCGCCGCAGTTCAACATGGGCGGATGGTCGCTCGTCACACCGAGCCAGATGCGCGACTACGCAGACAACCAGATGCAGTTCAGCGGCAACGCGGGCTGGACCAAAGGCACGCACAACGTGAAGTTCGGCTTCGACGTGCAGCGCAATTATCTGAACCACTACGAAACGCAGGTGCCGGTGTTCACGTTCAACGGCGGCGCCACAGCGCTGAGCGGCGGCACGTCGCCGAACAACTTCAACCAGTTCGCCGATTTTCTGCTGGGCCTGCCGCAGTCGCGCAACGCACAGGTGATGACGCCGCTGCTGAGCACCGACGGTGCGAAAGGCGAAGAATGGCCGGCGACGGTTCGCAGCTGGGCGACCGGTCTGTATCTGCGCGATCAATGGCAGATGACCCCGAAGATGACCGCGTCGATTGGCGTGCGGTGGGAGTACTACCCGTTCCCGGTCCGCACCGATCGCGGTCTCGAGATGTTCGACTTTCGAGAGCAACCTGCTCCAGGTGTGCGGTATCGGCGCCGCCAATCCGCAGGTGTGCGACATCAAGGTGCAGAACGACCTGTTCACGCCGCGGCTCGGCTGGGCCTACCGGCCGACTGACGATACGGTCATCCGCGTCGGCTTCTCACGTAACCCGCAGAGCGACAACGCCGTCACGCGCGTGGGCGGCATCGCGCAGTCGTTTCCGCAGGTGATTCAGATCACCGAGTCGGGCGTGAATACCTTCACACCCGTGGGCTCGCTGAGCGAAGGCGTCCCGCTCGTGCCGCCGCTCGATCTGTCATCCGGTGTTGTACGGCTGCCCGCTGGCGCCGGCGTGACGACCCTCGAAGGGGAATTCGTGCGCGGCACGATCACCTCCTGGAACGTCACCGTGCAGAAGCTCTTTCCTCACTCGTTGAGCGTGCAGTTGGGCTACGTCGCCAACAGGCAGAGCAACCAGACGCGCCCCGTCAACCTCAACTATGGCCAGATCGGCGGCGGAGCGTTGAGTCAGCCGTTCAACCAGCTTGGACTGGCCAACGGGCTGCGCACGACGGCCGCCATGAACGTGTTCAGACCCGACGGCAAAATCACCTACGACTCGCTGCAGTTCAGCGTGACGCGCCGCATGATCCGCGGGTTCCAGTTCACGTCGGCATACACCTACGCGCGTGCGATCGACTGGTGGGCCGGGAACATCACCATTCCGGAGGACTACCACCTGAACAAGGCCACGCAGGGGGGCGGCTCTTTCCAGGCTGCACGAGCCGGCACGAGCACGCCGCACAAAGTAGACGCATCCGTGATTTATCAGCTGCCCTTCGGACCCGAGCGGCGTTACCTCAATTCGGGCGGCACGATGGCGGCCATTGCCGGCGGCTGGCAGGTGAGCTCGACGTTCACGGCCTACTCGGGAGCGCCGTTCACCGTGTCGTCGAGCACGACGTCCTTGAATGCGCCCGGCAACCCCCAGCTTGCTGATCAGGTGAAGGATGACGTCGAGATTCTCGGCGGCGTCGGTCCGACGACCCCCTACTTCGATGTCACGGCGTTCAAGGCCGTTACGGATGCCCGTTTCGGCACGAGCACGTTCAACAGCTTGCGCGGGCCCGGCGTACGCAATTTCGACCTCAGCCTCATGCGCACGCTGACGCTCGGCGGCGCGAAGACGCTACAGCTGAAAGTGGACGTCTACAACTTGTTCAACCGGCCGACGTTTGCGAATCCGGGTAACCTGAACGTGTCGAACCTGCAGCTGAACGCCGATGGCTCAGTGCGGAGCCTGAACGGGTTCGGCGTGATCAACTCGACGCAGAACGCCGGACGGGAATACGCGGAGCGCTACATCCGGCTCGGACTGCGGGTGGGGTTCTAATGTGTGACCAGCGTGTCGACCCCTGACACCTTCCGGAGACAAATTTCGTAAGCGTTTACGCGAATCGTACGGCCGAAGTGTGCCCGGCACGTGTTTCTTAGGTTTTCCTGCGATGCCGCTCGAGACTCGGCGGGCATCGATGTTGCTCAGATTACGTCTCATATCGTGCGACGTCCTTTTATCTCAATCACCCTAATTGCCGCTGCGAGTTCAATTGCGGCGTTTTCGGCCATTGCCGGTCCCCCTCAAGATCCATCCCCGGCACCGGCGGCCAGCGAACCGAAAGTGTTCGAGGTCGTCGCGCGCCGGTTCGATTTCGAGCCGGCGACAATCGAAGTGACCGAAGGCGATCAGGTGCGGCTCCTGGTCCGTTCCGCTGACGGTCCACATGGCGTGGAAATCAAGCAGTTCAAGGTGAAGAAGGCTGTCCCCAGGGCCAAGCCCGGCGATTCACCAGTCGTGATCGAGTTCGTCGCCTCTTCCGCCGGAGAATTTCCGATTCTCTGCTCTGAATATTGCGGCAACGGCCACAAGGACATGACCGGCACGCTCGTGGTTATCGCTAAGCCAGCCAGTAGCCGGTAGCCCGTAGCCAGTAGCCGGTAGCCGGTAGTCCTGTGGCTTTTGGCCTGCAGCCAGTAGCTGATAGCCATGGCGGGAAACGACGCACTAAGCAGATCGCTGTTGCAAACATCGCCGAGCGCGATAGCGCGAGGTGGTAGGTCGCGGGGGTGGGGCCCCGCGACAATCTGGAGAAAAACCTCAATGATTCGTTATCGTTTGTTGGCTGTCTGCGCCGCGGTTCTGGCGATCAGCGCGGGCTGCGATGAGAAACTGAGCGACATTACCGGCCCGACGCCGAATCTCGAACCGACCCTCTCGTCGATACAAACCAACATCTTCAGCAACACCGATTCCAGCGGACGGCTGGCGTGTATCGGGTGCCACACCGATGCAGGGCCGCATCGCCCGCCAGCAATCTAAATGCTGCTCGAGGGGCGGTCGTATTCGCAGCTCGTCGGCCGCGCGGGCACGGGCAAGCCGGGCACGACGCTCGTCATTCCCGGCGATCCCGACAACAGCTACCTGGTGAAAAAGCTCGAAGCCGCGCCCGACATCGTGGGGCAGCGAATGCCGCGGAACAACGGCCCGTTCCTGACCGAAGGTCAGATGCTGGTGATCCGCAAATGGATCCAGGACGGCGCCCCCAACAATTGAGGTCATTGTGACACCGACGCTTCGACGCCTGACGGCCGTTACGGCACTCGTCATGATCGCCGCCATTCCGGCGGCGGCTCAGGACGACCCCGATTTGGACATCAATCTCGCGCAGCCCGATTTCATGCTCACGTCCCTGCCGACGACGCTGCGGCTGCCGCGGCACAAGAGCGCCTTCCGCGTGACGCACCGCTTCACGCGTCCGCTCGGCGAGGGGGATTTCGGCAGCCTGCTCGAGGATTTTTTCGGCCTCGACTCGGGCGCGCAGATTGGCCTGGAGTACCGGTTCGGCCTCTTCCGGGGCACGCAGGTCGGCATCCACAGGACCTCGGATCGCACGATCGAATTTTTCGCGCAGCATCAGTTCCTGACGCAGGGGGAGTCGTTTCCGCTCACCATCGACTTGTTCGGCAGCATCGACGGTACGAACAACTTCCGCGATAGCTACACGCCGGTCCTGGGCGCGGTTATTTCCCGCACGGTGAATGAGCATGCCGGGTTTTACCTCCATCCGCTCTGGGCCAATAACGCCAATCTGAATCCGTCGGAGGTCGTCGAGCACAATGACTCGTTCCTCCTCGGGGTCGGCACGCGTGTCCGCATCCGCCCGACGGCGTACATCGTCTTTGAAGCCGCGCCGCGGGTCGCCGGCGACGATCCCGGCGCGACGCAGATCACCTTCGGCCTGGAAAAGCGGGCGGGAGGGCATAATTTTCAGCTGACGTTCGGCAACGGATTCGGCACCACGATGGGCCAGGTCGCACGCGGCGCGGGCAATTACGACGACTGGTACATCGGCTTCCACATCTCGCGGAAGTTCTACTGACTCGCGGTAGCCAGTAGCCAGTAGCCAGTAGCCGGTAGCTCAGTAGGGGCGCAACTTAAGTTGCGCCTCTTTTTTTGCCCTTGCCTCTTGCCTCTCGCCCTTTGCCCCTCGCCCCTTACCCCTTTGACAGCCGCCTGCCTTTCACCGCACCATAAGCGGCGAGCGAATTGTTGGCGGCCAATCCTATCCATGATTTCGGAATCGACAGGAGCGCGATCTCCTTCGTCGGCCACGATCTTCAAAGACCCGAATGTATCCTGGCGGAGCGCGACGGCACCATCTGGTCGGCCGACGCGCGCGGCGGCGTTGTCCGCATGTCGCCGGACGGCACGCAGCAGATCGTCACGCAGCGCAGTTCGGCGCATTTCGAGCGGGCCGAAAACGAGGCGGCCCGCTACCTGCGCGGCACGCTGCCCAACGGCCTCGCCTTCGACCGCAACGGCGATTTCCTGATCTCGAATTTCGGCACCGACTGCCTCGAAGTGATGGCCCGCGACGGCACCTCGCGGACGCTGGCGGACACCATCGACGGGGAGCCGATCGGGAAAGTGAATTTCGTGCTGCGCGATTCACGGGACCGGATCTGGATCACCGTGTCGACGCGGGTGAAGAACTGGATGCATGCGCTGCGTCCCGATCTCGCCGACGGATATATCGCCCGCTTCGAAAACGGCCGATTCCGGATCGTCGCCGACGGGTTTCACTTCACCAACGAGATCCGGTTCGACGCGCACGAAGAGTATCTGTATGTGGTCGAGACCACCGGCGGCTGCATTACGCGGCTGCGCATCGACGATCGCGGCACCGTGACGGCGCGCGAGATTTTCGGCCCCACCAGGCTGGGGACGGGCGCGTGGCCCGACGGCATTGCCTTCGACAGCGCGGGCAACCTGTGGGGAACGCTCGTCTATTCCGACAAGCTGTTCGTGATTACCCCCGCGGGCGACATGCGCGTGCTGCTCGACGAAGGCGATCCGGCAAAAGTGTCGGCGCTCGAGCGCGCCTTCTTCTCGAATACCGTGACCGAAGAAACCCTCTTCCAGACAGGGCAGGGGCTCGCGCCGTGGATGGCGAGCGTCACCTTCGGCGGTCCGGATCTGCGGACCGTCTACATCGGTTCTCTCAAAGGGAGCCGCATTCCGTTTTTTCGATCGCCCGTGGCCGGGCTGCCGATGGTGCATTGGAACGAGCGGCATCCCGTTGACAGGGTCGGTCAATCCTTTTAGACTTCTTGTTCGAACTTTAAAATCGATTATCGATAATGCCCACGGCAGCAGGCAGCGCCCAAATGCGCAATTACGTTCGCGGAGAGTGGCTCCAGTCTTCGGCCGCCGATGTGTTTACGGTGACCAATCCCGCCACCGGCGAAGACATCGGCAAAACCCCGTTATCGACCGGCGCGGAGGCGGCCGCCGCCATCGACGCCGCGAGCCGCGCCTTTCCGGCCTGGCGGCGAACGCCGGTCAACGACCGCGTCCAGTTCCTGTTCAAGCTCAAAGCCCAGCTCGAACAGCACTTCGACGAGATTTCGCGCACCATCACCATCGAATGCGGCAAGACCCTCGCCGAATCGCGCGGCGAGATGCGTCGCGCCGTCGAAAACGTCGATGTGGCGTGCGGCACGCCCATCCTGATTCAGGGCTACAACTCCGAAGACATCGCCGCCGGCATCGACGAGATCATGATTCGGCAGCCGCTCGGCGTCTGTGCAATCGTGGCGCCGTTCAATTTCCCGGGCATGATCCCGTTCTGGTTCCTCCCGTACGCGATGGCCTGCGGCAACACGGTGGTGATCAAGCCGTCGGAGCGCGTACCGCTGACGATGCAGAAGGTGTTCGAGCTCGTCGACGCGATCGGGCTGCCGCCTGGCGTGCTGAATCTCGTCAACGGCGGCAGAGACGTCGTGAACGCGCTGATCGATCATCCCGCGGTCCGCTCGCTCAGTTTCGTCGGGTCGAGCGCGGTGGCCAGGCAGGTCTACGCCAGGGCCGCTGCCGCGGGGAAGCGTGCCCAGTGCCAGGGCGGCGCCAAAAATCCCGTAGTCGTCCTGCCGGATGCCGATTTGGCGTCCGCGGCCGACGTCATCGCCGACAGCGCCTTCGGCTGCGCCGGCCAGCGTTGTCTGGCCACTTCACTGGCGATTACCGTTGGCGAGGCGCACGGGCCGTTCCTCGAAGCCATACGCGACAGGGCGGCGTCACGCGTCGTCGGGTTCGGTCTGGACGAGGGCGTGCAGATGGGGCCGGTCATCTCTCCCGAGAGCCGGGTCAGAGTCGTCAGCGCGATCGATCAGGCGGTCGCCGAAGGCGCGCGGCCGCTCGTGGATGGACGCCGCCTCGAGGGGGCGTCGTATCGCCGGGGAAATTTCGTCGGTCCGACGGTCATCGAAGGCCTGCCGTTTGAGAGTGAGCTGACGCGCACCGAAATTTTCGGCCCGGTGTTGTCGGCCCACCACGTCAGCACGGTTGACGAGGCGATCACGCTCGTCAACACCGGCGCGTACGGGAATCAGGCATGTTTGTTCACGACGAGCGGAGCAAACGCGCGCAAGTTCCGCCACGAGGCGGAGGTCGGCAACATCGGCATCAACATCGCCGTGGCCGCACCGATGGCGTTTTTCCCCTTCAGCGGGGCGCGCGACAGCTTCTTCGGCGATCTGCACGGGCAGGGCAGAGACGCCATCGAGTTCTTCACTCAGGAAAAAGTCGTCGTCGAGCGCTGGCCGTCAGCGTGGACGCGGCGGTTCTAAACCAGGCTCGGTGCAGGGTTTTGTGCGTAGCACCGCGGGGGTGGGGCCCCGCGCTATTGATTAAGGTTGGTTGACGATGAGGATCGATCGCCGTTCGTTTTCCCGGCTCGTTGCGCTTGCCGGCATCGGTGCCGCGGTGCCGCTGCAATCGCAGCGGCCGTTGAAGATCCGCATCGGGCATACCGGCATTACGTGGTCGTGGGGTAACGCCCCCGGGCCTGGACCGGCGCGGCTCGGCGATCCTGCCGCCATCGAGCAGGTGGTGAAAGAGATTGCCGGCCTCGGGTATTACGGTCTCGAGCTGTTCGGGTGGCAGATTGACGGCATGGAGGCGCACGGCGGGATTGGCCGCCTCCTCGAGAGATACAACCTCCCGCTCATCTCGAGTTATGGCGGACCGAACCTCACCGATCCCGCACAGCGCAAACCCTCCCTCGACCGGACGGTGGCGATCGCCAGGCTCGTCAAGAAGTACGGCGGCAAGGTCATCGTGTTCGGACCGAATGGCGTGCCTCGCGATTCGTTCAACTTCGCCGAGCACAAAGCGGGCATCGTGAACGCGCTCAACGAAGGCGCGAAAGCCGTCGTCGACATCGGGCTGACTCCCGTGCTGCATCAGCACACCGGCACGTGCATCGAGACGCGCGAGGAAACCTACGCGGTGATGGAGGCGGTGGATACGCGCTACCTGAAGTTCGGTCCCGACATTGGCCAGCTGCAGAAGGGCGGATCCGATCCGGTTCAGGTGGTGAAAGATTTTCTGCCCATCATCCATCACATGCACCTGAAGGATTTTTCGGGTGGCGAGGCGTTTCTCGGGTACGCGCCGGTGGGACAGGGCAAAGTGAATATTCCCGCCATCCTCGCGATGATGGACGGTAAGGCGATGGACGGCATGGTGATGGTGGAGCTCGACAGCAGCCCCAACCAGCCCATCGCGGCGCTCGAGACCGCCACGATCGCGCGCGCCTACCTGCAGAAGCAGGGCGTACCGTTCAGAAGTTAATCCTACCCCTAGAGGTCTCAATGCAGAGAACGAGCGCTCTTACGGTGTTGTGCGTCGTGGTGCTTGCGGCGCAGCTCGGTCACGCGCAGACGGCGCGCACGACGTGGATGGAATATGGCGGCGGACCCGACAACGCCCGTCATATGACGCTGGACCAAATCAACAAGTCCAATCTCGATCAGCTCACCGCGGCGTGGACGTATCCCACCAACGACAACGTCTCCTACGTGTTCGGTCCGCTCGTTGTCGACAATACGGTCTACGTTCTGGCCAGGAACAACTCCCTCATCGCGCTCGATGCGACCACGGGACAGGAAATCTGGATCCATGAGGGACTGACCGGCATCGCGCCGCGCGGCATCAACTACTGGGAGAGCAAAGACCGCTCGGATCGCCGGCTGCTGTTTCAGATGAACAGCTACCTTCAGGCGATCGACGCCCAGACGGGGAAGTCGATCACGAGCTTCGGCACCGACGGCGCCGTGAACCTTCGCGAGGGGCTTGGCCGCGATCCGGCGACGATTGTGAAGACGCAGTCGTCCAATCCCGGCAAGGTATTCGAGAACCTCATCATCCTCGGCTCCGCCGCCGGCGAGAACTACATGGCTCCCGCGGGAGATCTTCGCGCATACGACGTGGTCACCGGCAAGCTGGCGTGGCAGTTCCACACGATTCCGCATCCGGGTGAGTTTGGATACGAAACGTGGCCGCCCGACGCCTGGAAATACATTGGCGGCGTCAACACGTGGGGTGAGATCACGGTCGATCCCGTCCGCGGCATCGCCTATTTTCCGCTCGGTTCGCCGACCTACGATTTCTACGGCGCCGATCGTCACGGCGCCAATCTCTTCGGCTCGTCCCTGCTGGCTCTCGACGCGCGCACCGGAAAGCGGCTCTGGCACTTCCAGATGGTTCACCACGACTTGTGGGACTACGACAACGTGTCGGCGCCACAGTTGACGACGGTGCAGCGAGACGGGAAGACGATCGATGTCGTGGCACAGGCCGGCAAGACCGGCTTCCTGTATGTGTTCGATCGCGTGACCGGACAGCCGTTGTGGCCGATCGAGGAGCGGCGGGTCCCAGCGAGCGACATTCCCGGTGAGGCGGCGTGGCCCACGCAGCCGTTTCCGACCAATCCACCGCCGTTCGCCCCACAGCGGTTGACGGCGAACGACATCAATCCCTACATCCTCACGGCGGAAGAGCGCGAAACGTGGAAGAACCGCATCGCGAACGCGCGCAATGAAGGGCTGTTTACGCCTCCGTCGTTGAGGGACACGGTATCGATCCCCGGCGCTCAGGGCGGCGCCAACTGGGGATGCACGGCGGCCGATCCCACCAAGGGCATCGTCTACGTGTTGAGTATCAACGTTCCGTCGATCTACAAACTGAGCACCGAAGCGCCGGGACCCGGCGGCGGAGGACGCGCCGGAGGTCCGGCCGCGATCGCGCAGGGCCGCACGTCGTACGAGCAGAAATGCGAAAGTTGCCACGCCGCAAATCTGGCTGGCTCGGGAAACTATCCGTCGCTCGTTGACATCACGCAGCGCATGGGACCCGAGACATTGCGCGAAACGATCGTCGGCGGGCGGCCCGGCATGCCCCCGTTCAACGATATGAGCCAGACTGAGCTGGATGCGCTGATCGCGTTTCTCGGAAGCCCGAACGCCGCGAGCGGCGGCCGAGGCGGCGGTCCAGGTACGCCGCAGACGCCGACCGGCGGCCCGGTTGTCGCGTCGGGCGGCGCGTCTGGAGGGAAAGTCGTCCCGCCGGGACGCGCAGGCGGAATGGTTGGTCCCCCGTACCCGCCCGGTCTCAAGGTGCCCGAAGTGCGGATGTATACGGGCTACGGGATGAACGGCAATATCGTGAAGCCGCCATATTCAACGCTGACGGCCTACGATCTGAATACCGGCACCATCAAATGGCAGGTGCCGGCTGGCGGAGACGACGGGCGGGCGATTGCGGCGGGCGCCAAAGACACCGGCTATATCAGTCATCGCACGGGCATCGTCACCACCTCAACGGGCCTCCTGTTCCAGGCGGGCGGAGATGGCAAGCTGCGCGTTTACGATTCCGAGAACGGCCGAGTGCTCTGGACCGGCCAGATGCCTGCGGGGTCGCGCGGCATTCCGGCAATGTATGAGGCGAATGGCAGGCAGTTTTTCGTCGTGAACGCGACCTCGACGATCACTGGAGCACAAGGCACGAACGGCAAGGCCGCGCCGCCGATCACGAGAGCATACGTAGCCTACGCACTTCCTGCGAAAGGACCTTCACGTTGACGCCAGCGAAACCACTTCGTCGCGAACGGCGGGTGCTGCGGGACGAGATTCGCGATCAGTTGATCGAAGAAATCCTCAGCGGACGCCTCGCGCCAGGTGAGCGCATCGTCGAGATGCGCATCGCTCAGCAGTTTGACGTGAGCCAGGCGCCGGTCCGCGAGGCCCTGCGCGACCTCGACCTTCTTGGATTTGTCGTGAGCTCGCCGTTTCGCGGCGCCATCGTCCGCCAGATCTCGGTTGAAGAGCTGGTGCAGCTGTATCCCATTCGCGCCGTTCTCGAAGGTCTCGCGGCGCGGCACGCGGCAAAGCGGATTGATGCGGCGACGTTGAAAAAGCTCGAAGGCCTCCTCACGACGATGCGGACTGCTGCCGCCAAGGGTGATCACCGCCGCGCGGTCGAAGCGGACTTCGCGTTCCACCTGACGATCGTCGAGGCATCGGGCAACCGGCTGCTCCAGCAGATCTGGGACCGGATGCGTCTTGCGACGACCACATTTCTGACCGTATCGAAGTCGCATCACTCGCTGAAGGAAATCGTCGAGCGGCATGCGGCGGTCGTGGATGCGCTTCGTACGCAGGATCCCGACACCGCCGAGCGCGCCTTGCGGATGCACATCGAAGAGCCTGGAACGTGGCTGCGCGCCGCCCTCGAAGAGGAAGCCGCTGCGAACGTGAACGGCGGCAAAGCCGTTCGCAAACGCCGCGCGGGCCGGCGCCGATAGTCAGACGTTCGCACGTCGCTTTAGTGCGTACAGCCGCGAGTCCGGCTGGGGCCCACTGACGTACTGAGTTTGATTAAAGTGAGATTTATGAAGCGATCAGCAGCGTTTCTCGCGGCGCTCGTCCTCGTGACTGCGGCGTTCGTGTCGATCCAGGGCGCGTCGAAAAATTTCTCGCCCGACGTGGTCTTCACTGGCTCGAACATCACCGCCTGGCGGTCTGTCGGGCAGGCGGCCTGGCGCGCGCAGAACGGCGAAATCGTCGGCACGCCAAGCGCCGCGTCAGGCGGCTGGCTGCTGGCCGATCGTTCGTATCAGGACGTCGCTGTGTTCGCGTCGTTTCGATGCGCGGCTGGCTGCCAGACCGGAATGTTGCTTCGTGCCGAGCGGACTGCCGACGGCGGATTGAAAGGCGTGTTCGTCTCGTTGAACGAAGGGGATCTGGCCCCGTATCGCGTGACGATCGACACGGCTGGAGCGATCACGTCGAAAGAACGGTTGAGAGCACCCGGAGGCGGGCAGTTGCGCGTCGCGGCGCCTCCGCCGGTCGCACCCAACGCACCCAACGCACCCAACGCACCTAACGCACCTAACGCACCTAGCAGGACGGGAGGTCCACCGGCACTGCCTCCATTTCCGGGCGGGATCGAGTCACCCATTCCGCGGCCGAGGACCGGGCTGATCGCAGGCGACTGGAATGCCGTCGAGCTCGTGCTCGACGCCAACATCCTCCGGACGTTTGTCAACGATGCCGGCGGCGTCGGCGACTCGGTGGCCGAGCCCGAATTCGGTTCGTTCGGCCCGTTTGCTCTGTACGTCGGTGGAACCGGCGAAGTCCGGTTCAAGGACGTGTCTTACAAAGATCTGCAGCCCAGGGTCGCGCGTCCGGAACAGGTATCCACCCGCTTCCGCATGCAGACGCTGAACGAGTTCTACTACTCGTGGGGCCCGGCGGTTGCCGACTTCAACCGGGATGGCACACCCGACATCGTCGCCGGTCCTTATTACTATCTTGGGCCCGAGTACACCGCCGCGCGCGAGATTTACATCGGCGGCACGATCGATCCGGGTACTCAGTACTTCAACGGGCTGCAATACGCGTACGACTTCACGGGTGACGGCTGGCCCGACGTCCTGAACTCGGTCTTCCAGCGCCCGGCGGTGCTTTACGTGAATCCGAAAGGGGAGTCGCGGCGCTGGGATACCTACACCGTCACCGACCGCATGTCGTGCGAGTTCATGCTGCTCAAAGACATAGACGGCGACGGCAAGCTGGAGTTTCTCTTCAAGGACAGCGAAAACAGGTTCGTCTTACGCGAAGCCTGATCCGGCCAACCCGACCGGGCTGTGGACCAAGCACTACATCAGCGAGCCCGGACCCTGGGCGAATCACGGTAGCGGCGTCGGCGACATCAACGGCGACGGCAAGGCGGATTTCCTGAACGCGTTCGGCTGGTGGGAGCAACCGGCGACGTTGCCCTCGGCCGCGGAGAGCGCGAAGGGCACATGGAAGTACCATCCTGCCGCCTTCGGAAAATGGACGCGATCGAGTCCGGGCGGCGCCGAGATAGCGGTATACGACGTCAACGGCGATGGCCTCAACGACGTCGTCACGTCGCTGCAGGCGCATGGCTGGGGTCTGTCGTGGTTCGAACAGAAGAAAGCCGCCGATAACTCGCGTTCGTTCGTCGAGCATCCGATCATGACCGACTTCTCGACGAAAAACGCCGGCGGCGTGACGTTTTCGCAGCTGCACGGCGCGACCTATGCCGACGTCGACGGCGACGGGCTGCAGGATTTCATCACCGGCAAACGATTCTGGTCGCATCTCGATACGTTCATCGATCCCGATCCGCATGGGGCGCCCGTGTTGTATGTCTATCGCACCGTGCGCAACGCAAAGGCGCCAGGGGGCGCCGAGTTCGTTCCCGAGCTGATCCATAACCGCTCGGGCGTCGGATCGCATCTCGCCGTCGCCGATCTCGACAAGGACGGCAGCGCCGAAATCATCACGTCCACGAAGAGAGGCACGTTCATCTTCTGGAACAACTGGAAAGAAACGAAACGAACCTCGCGATGAGAGATATCCGACTACTTCACGTCATCGCCGTCGGGGTGGCGGCAGCGGCGGTCGTCGCCGCGCAAGCGCCGAAGCCCGAGCGCGACTGGGGATCACACGGGCACGACGCCGGAGCGCAGCGATATTCGCCGCTGAAGCAGATCAACACCGGCAACGTATCGAACCTGAAAGTGGCGTGGACCTACGACACGCCGGCAGCGGTCCCGCCGTCACCGGCCAGGGGCGCCGCTCCCGAAAACGAAGATGCTCCCGCTCCTCTAGGGCCGGCGCGCGGCGAGTCGAATCCCGCGGCGCCATCGCGCCCGGCACCGCGGCAGTCGGCGTCTACACCGCTTGTCATCGACGGCGTGATGTACCTGGCGACGATGTACAACCGCGTCGTCGCGCTGGATGCCGACACAGGCAAAGAGATCTGGGTCAAGGACATCGGCAATACGCCTTCGACGCGCGGCCTCGCGTATTGGGCCGGAGGAAGCGGCATTCCTCCGCAGATCGTGTTTGGAACCGGCGACGGGTCGTCGTTGCTGATCTCGCTGAACGCCAAGACCGGCGAATTTGCTCCCGGATTCGGCAAGGGCGGGAAAGTGGACCTGCGGCAAGGCGTCGGGGAAAAGTTTCCACGGCTCCGGGTTGCGTTGTCGTCGCCGCCGGCGATTTACCGAAACATCGCGATTACCGGCAATCACTCGCAGGAGGCGCCGAGTCTCGGACCGTCGGGCGACGTGCGCGCCTGGGATCTGCGCACCGGCAAGCTCCTGTGGACGTTTCACACGATTCCCCAGCCTGGGGAGCCGAATCACGACGCGTGGAAAAACGAGCAGTGGGTCGATCGGGCGGGGGCAAACGCCTGGGGATTCATCACTGTCGACGAAGAGCGCGGCATCGCGTACGTCCCGCTGGGCACACCCGCCACCGATTTCTACGGCGGCGATCGGCTCGGCTCGAACCTCTATGGGTCCTCGCTCGTGGCGCTGGACGCGTCCACCGGAAAGCTCAAGTGGTTCTATCAGACCACTCATCACGACAACTGGGATTACGACCTGACGGCGCCGCCGACGTTGATCGACGTAAAGCGCGACGGCCGCACGATCCCGGCGGTGGCGGTGTACACAAAACAAGGACTGCTGTTCGTCTTCGATCGCGTAACCGGCAAGCCCGTCTTCGGCGTCGAGGAGCGGCCGGTCGTGTCGAACAACCCGCTGCCTGGCGACGAATACTCGCCGACGCAGCCGTTTCCGCTCAAGCCTCCGCCGCTCGCGCGAATGAGCTTCTCGCCCGAAGACGTCGCCAAGGTGACCCCCGAGCACGAGGCGTACTGCAAGGGTCTGCTCGAGCTGGAAGGGGGCGCGCTGACCGGCGGGCCGTACCTGCAGTACGGGCCGAAGCTGGCGGTGATTTTTCCGGGATGGACCGGCGGCGGCAACTGGAACGGTTCGGCGTTCAATCCCGATCTCGGATATCTGTTCACCCCGACGCAGGACGTCGGCATGCTGAACAAGATGGTCAAGAGCACCCGCGCAGAGAACATGTACGTTCGCAGCGGGCCCGACAACGCTCCGCCGATGATGGGGACGAACTTCTGGGACGGACGGAAGGCCTGGCCGTGCCAGCAGCCGCCGTGGGGCGAGTTGATCGCCGTCAACATCAACACCGGCGACGTCGCCTGGCGGGTGCCGTTGGGATCGTACGAAGAGCTCGACGCGCTGGGTGTGCCGCCGACAGGGACGCTCAATCGCGGCGGCCCTATCGCCACCGCGGGCGGGCTGGTGTTCATCGCAGCGTCGCAGGACGCGCGGTTCCGCGCCTTCGACGCGCGCTCCGGAAAAGTTCTGTGGGTCGCCGATCTGACCGAAAACGGCCGCGCCGTGCCGATTACCTATCAGGGCAAGCGCGGTAAACAATATGTCGCTATCATGGCCGGCGGCGGCCGGCCGGTTGCCCGCAAGGTGGACGAGAGTCTCATCGGCGGCCGCCTTCATGTATTTGCGCTTCCCCAAGACAACTAGAGCCCAAGACAACTAGAGAATGACAAGTAGAGACAAAGCCCTGACCACCGATCGCTCCACGCCGAAGGGGCGGCGCCCGGCGCTCCGGCCCCCGGCCGCGACGCACGACTATCTTCTGCGCGACGGAATCCTCAAGCTGCTCGCGATAAAGGACTCCGACATCCGGCTGCTGACGCTGGAGCAGTGCCGCGACGCGGTCGACAAGAGCCTGCACGCGGGAGGCGCGTTCTCGGCGACGATTCCGCTCGTCACGCTGTACTACGGCGGGTTCATCGACATCGACGTCGCCAACCCGACGCGCGCCGGCCAGGATTTGTTCGTGTTGAGCAAGGGGCACGCGGTGGCGGCGCTCGCGTCGATCTACGCCGAGCTCGGCTACTTCGATCGTTCGGTGCTCCGTAATTCGCGCTCGTACGCCAGCATCCTCAACGGCCATCCCGGTCCTGTCCTGCCGGGCATCCACATCGCGACCGGTCCGATGGGGCAGGGGCTCGGCGTCGCACAGGGGTTCGCCCTTGCCGGGCGCTTTTCGCCGCGCTTCGACACGTATGCGTTGTGCGGCGACGGCGAGCTGCAGGAAGGACCCATCTGGGAAGCGGTGATGTTCGCCGGCCAGAAACATCTCGACAACCTGTGCGTGATGGTGGACCGGAACAACGGTCAGCTGGACATGGCGAACCGGATGATCTTCCCGATGCCCGATCTCGAGCCGGTGTTCAGATCGTTCAACTGGGAAGTCGCGAACGTCGATGCGACGCAGTACAACGGTATCTATGCCGCACTCGAACGTTTCCGCTTCGGTCCGCGTAACGGAAAGCCGACCGCGATCATCTGCCACGGGACGAAAGGGCACGGCGCGCTGTCGGATTTTCTGAACAAACACAAAGTCACCGTGCCCGATCGCCTCCTCGCGCAGGAAATGTCGCTGCAGGCCGCTCAGCGCGCTCACCGGGTGGACGAGTTCGCCGCGTTTCACGAGCGGCTCAGCGGCTTCCCCGATGGCGGACTTCTGCAGGAGTCGCTCCTCGATCTCGCTTCGGCAAATGCATCTCGACGTCGAACGGTCGCCCGCCGGTTCGCATTCGGTTTCCCAGGTCATCGGTCCCGTCGTCACGTCACGGGTTCCGCCTCGGGACAAACGCATTCGCTACGACGCGTCGCTGCTGCCGAAGCTCGATCCCGCGAAGCAGTATGCGGCCAGTGACGTCGTCACGCAGGCGATGAAAATCTTCGCCCGCGATGCCCGCATCGTGTCGATCGACGCGGATCTGGCGACCACCAGCGGCCTCGAAGCCGGCGTGGCCGAGGTCGATCAGCGGCGGGCGTTGAACGTCGGCGTCGCCGAAGCCAACATGATGGTCATCGGCGAGGCCTTCGCCGCGCTCGGCCACAACACCTGGATCAGCACGTTCTGTCCGTTCTACGACTGGAAGGTGCTGCGGCGAATCGCCGTCGGCCACCAGGAACGCATCGAGGCCATGGAAGCGGAAGACGGATGGCTGAGCGAGGGGCACGGCCTCGATCTCACCATGCTCGCGACCGCGGCGAACTTCGAGACGAGAACCAACGGCGCGACCCACATGGGCAACGACGACAACACGACGTTCGACGCCGTGGCCCATCTGAAGATCGTGGACGTCTCCTGCCCGCAGCAGATGCTCGCCGTGATGAAGTGGATCATGGAGGGGAATCGCGGCCTTGTGTACGTAAGAGTGATGCGCACGCCTTCGGCGGTCCTCTATCCGGCAGACTACGAGTTCGAGTTCGGAAAGGCGTCTTTCGTGCGCGGGTCTCTCGCCGATGACGCCTTCATCGTCAGCAGCGGCCGAGGCGTGCACGAGGCGCTCGCGGCAGCGCTCGAATGTGCCTCGGGCGGCCTGAAGGTCGCAGTCGTCGACATGCCGTCGATCGACGAGAAACTGCTCATGGACTTGTGCGCCTCCGGCAAGGTCGTGTGCCTCGCCGAGCAGAACAACGGATATATCCTTCAGAACCTGCTGAAGGTGCACTATCGCAGCGGCGCGACCGGTCAGGCGGCAGGCCTGGGCCGCGTCATCGCCATCAACACGCTCGATCGCGACGGCCGCGCGCGGTTCATCCACTCGGGCACATACGAAGAGCTCATCGACGCGTTTGCGTTGACGCCGTCACGCATCGCCGCCGAAGTGTCCGGCGCGACAAAGGCCTGAAGATCATGGCAGTCCCATCCATTCACGAAGACGACGCCGAGGAGCTCGGGCTCCCTGGCCGCCAGCTGCGCTGGCTCGTGTCGAAGGACGCGGTCAACGCGAACAACTGCTCCGCGTGCGTGATCCGCGTCGCGCCAGGCGAGAAGGTGACCCCGGCGCATTCGCACCCGAACGGCGAGGAAGTGATTTATCTCATCACCGGATCGGGCCGCGTGCTCGTCGGCAGCGACGTGTCGCCCGTGCGCGCCGGAATGGCGATCCTGTTTCCTCAGGGTGTGGTGCACATGCTCCACAACACGGGGTCTGAAGAGATGAAGGTCGTCTGCTTTTTCTCGCCGGCGACCGGCCTCGAGAACTATCGCATGCACGAAGGCGTGGACTTCCCGGATTAGACGTACGTAGTGTCCGGCTTTAGCCGGACCCAGAGTTCGGCGCTTCAGCCGGACCGAAAAGGAGCTTCCAAGATGAGAGCCTACTTGTACGCGCTGACCATGTTCCTGGGCGTCGTGCTCACCGTGCACCTCGCGATGAACGGCAAGGTGGGTGCGGTGATCGGCAACCCTCGCGTGGGAAACGCCCTGTTCTGGTGCATCGGCGCGGTGACCGCGATCGCCATCGGCCTCAGCGGCTGGCAGGCGGGCGCGCTCAGCGGGCTCAGACAGGTGAATCCGTTGCTCCTCACCGCAGGCGCCATGGGCGCGACGCTCGTGTTCGGCATCGCCTGGATCATTCCCCAGATTGGCGCGGCGAACATGACGCTGATGCTCCTGGCAGGGCAGATCCTCAGCGCGATGACGCTGTCTCATTTCGGCTTGCTCGGTTCCCCCGTTCAGCCGCTGTCGTTGATGAATATCATCGGCGCCATCGTGATGCTCGGCGGGATTTTCCTGGCGACGAAGGCATGAAGAGGCTGGTTCTGTCGATCGGAGCGGTTGCCCTCCTCTCGCAACCGCACGGATTCGCGCAGGCGCCGCAAGGCGGCGCGTACACACTCGCGCCCGTCGCCTACGGCATGCAGTTGAAGACGCCGGACGGCCGCGTGGTGTTCGAGTACATGACGACGAAGCCGCCGATGTCGGAAGTGCCGCTGACCTCGCCGAGCGTGGCGTGTTTCCATCCGGTGCTGACGCCGTCGGGCGAACGCGTGACCGCGCTGGCGCCGGACGATCATCCGCACCACCGCGGCATCTATCTCGCGTGGCACGACAGCGAGTTTCGGACGCCGATCGATCCTGGAAAGATGGGCCCGTACGCGCCGGCGTTCGGGTGGGGGATCGCCAGGGCCGATTTCTGGGGCTGGGGCGAATATGCGCCGCGCGAGAACCGGATCATTCAAAACACGGCCATCAAGCTGGCGAACGCGACAGCCCAGCAGGCGCGCATCGAACTGCAGAACGACTGGGTGGTCGGCAAGCGGAAGCTGCTGCAGGAAAACACTGTCACCACGGTCTCGGAGCGCGACGGTTCCTACGTGATCGACTTCACGTTTACGCTCGCACCTGTCGTGGACTACGTCCTGAACAAGCAGTCGTTCTCGGGCTTCAATCTTCAGGCGCGCAAGGACGGCGAATCGTATTACACCAATTCGTCGGGCACCGTGAACCTGCCGAACGTGCACTATTCGGTTCCCGAGCTGAACTGGCCGCCTTCGCCGTGGTATGGCTACGTCGTCAAGCTGGCGAGCGGCAAAGTGGTTGGCTCGGCTGTGATCGATCATCCGTCGAACCCGCCGAGCTCGTGGCACATCGCGCGGAATCTCTGGATGTTGAATCCGGTAATCGCCGCGTACGGCCCGGTCACGATACGCCCTTCCGCGCCGCTCACCCTGCGCTACCGCGTGGTCGTTCATGATGGACCTACACCGACGGCGGTCGTCGACAGGCTGGCGCAGGAGTTTCGCCACTAAAGCAAACAAACATCACAACCCAAAAAAACTATATGGCCGAAGACTACTCGAGCTTCAAACTCAACGACAAAATCGCGATCGTCACCGGCGCATCGCAGGGCATCGGCAAGGCGATCGCGCTCGGTCTCGCGCAGGCGGGCGCACACGTCGTGCTGGCGAAACATCCCGAGGGGCGCAAGGATGAAATCAACGCCGTGCAGGCCGAGATTCAGGCTCTCGGACGCAAGGCCCCGATCATCACCGTCGACGTAGCCAACGTCGAGCAGGTCCGCTCGATGGTCGCGCAAACCAAAGAGATGTTCGGGCGACTCGACATCCTGGTGAACAACGCGGGCTGGACGGGTACGGGTCCTGCGCTCGACGTCACCGAAGCGGAATACGACAAGACCATGAACGCGTCGGTCAAGAGCGTGTTCTTCGCGTGTCAGGCCGCCGCGCAGGTGATGATTCCGCAGGGGCGCGGGAAGATCATCAACATGGGTTCGAACTTCGGGGAGGTCGCCTTCAACGGCCGTGCGGTTTATGCCGGCGCCAAGGCGATGGTCCACCACCTCTCGCGTGCGCTGTCGCTCGAGTGGGCGAAATCGGGCGTGAACGTCAACGTCGTCGCACCGTGCATTACCGAAACCGACTCGAGGAAGATCATTCTCGAGCGGCCGGGATACAAGGAGTGGGCGACCGGCACGCAGAATCCCGGCGGGCCGGTGGAATCAGCCGGAAGACCTCGTCGGTGCCGTGCTGTTTCTATCGAGCCACCTGTCGGACATGGTCGTCGGTCATGTCCTGATGGTCGATGGAGGGTGGACGATCCACTAGGGGTAAGGGGCAGGGGGCAAGGGGCGAGGGGTGAAGGGCGAGGTATTGGCTATCGCGCCATGTCGAGCAGCTGGGTCATGTCGACTGGCTGTGCGGATTCCACACCGCGGGAGACCGACGGCGCGATGACGAGCGCATCGGAGTGGTTCTCGAACCATACGATGAACGACGATCGGGCCGCGTCCGGCAGCCGTATCTGGTTGAGCCAGGTGTAGTACGCGCCCATATCGCCGTCGATGAGGGCGCCTTCGGCGTCGAAATCGGCTGGCGTCGGTTCTCCGATCATCGCGCCGTTCATCGCCCGTTCGGTGAGGCGCGGAGCAAATCGCGCGACGAGCGTCAGCGGCTGCGCTCGTCGCAGTGCCTCTCGTGCCGCCCACTGCACGAACGTGGTGCTGAAGAACTGCACTCCAGACCCTTCTGACAGCACGGCGACCTTGAAGTGATTGAGGACGCCGTCGGCGCCTTCTCCGGCGAGGCCGACGTCCGACGGTGCGAGCCGCATCAGCGCGCTGCGGCGGGCCTCGGTGCCCGCACCTGCCAGGGTCATGCTTCGCAGCTTCGCGACGACGGCGTTGCGCACGCCGTCGAGCTCACGATATCCCAGCTTCTCGACTCCCGGCGGCGAGGTCTCTGATACCCCGCCGTCGAGATACCAGTGCGCGAACGGAAGCGGATGACTCCGCGATCGGACTGCCAGGCGCTCGAGCGCGATCCGCACGCCGTTGGACGGGTCCACGCGCGAAAAATAAGTGCCTTGCGGGCGCAGTTTTCTGAATAACGAAAAGCTGCTCTTCGCGACGCCTTGTCCGACGACGACGATCGTCAGCCTCGGAACCGCGGGCGGTGGCGGCGGGAGCGCGGCACGCACCGCCTCGAGGAATTCGACCGCGGCCGCCCGGAAGCCGGCGACCTGGTCGGTTGTCCAGAGGTGCGCCGACAGCTGTTCGGAAAACTCTCCCGGCGTCCCGACCCAGTCCACCGCTTCGAGCGCCGGCGACAAGCGCAGCTGCTGAAATCGCGCCATCGCCTCTTTGCGCCGCTCCGGCTGCAGCGCGCGCATGAAAGCGAACTGCGCGTCGATTTCACGGCGCTCCGCCGGAAACTTCGAGTCATAAGCGATGACTTCGGCGAGTAGCAGCGGTACGAAGCTCAGCGGCATCTCGCGCAGCAGGTCCAGATTGCCCGTGGCGACAGCGCGAGCCAGAGGGCGATAAGACGCGAAATGCTCGGGCGTGAGCTGGGCGGGCTGCATGGCCGGAGATCAAAAAAGCTCGCCGACAGGCGTGCCTTGCGCGAACTGCGGCGAGAAGCCGAAGTATCTCCCGAGGGTCGGCACCAGGTCCATCGAATCGAGCGGGCGGTCGACGAGCACGTTTTCGCGAATGCCCGGACCCAGCGCGAGCATCCAGGTCGTGCGGGAGCGCACATCACCCGTGCGGTGGTGCTGGAATCCATTGCCGCCCGTGGTCTCATCGGAATCGCGGCCGAAATCTGGAAGGACGAACAGCGAAGTCCTGCCGGCGTATTCTGGATCGCTCTGAATCATCTTCCAGAGCTCGCCGCACAGCCGATCCGTGCGGCGAATGGCGTCCACATACAGCGAGAAGGTACCGGCGTGGGCGATGTCGATGTCGTGCAGCGTAATCCACAGAAGGCTGGGCGCGAACTGCCGCATCACCCGGTGTGCGATGAAGACCGAGAGCTCGTCGGGGCTTTCGAGATTCCGCGCGCTCGACACGAAGTCGGCGACCGACACCTTCAAGACGCCGGTGAGCCGCTCGAGCTCGACGTCGGTGCTTGCCGCTTCAGGCTGGAAGATCGGCGACTCGTAGTTGTCGTGCAGCAGCGATTCGTAGTTGGCGCGCGCACCCGCCGGAATCGCCGACGCGAGCAGGCGCTTCGGCAGGACGACGTTGGCGCCGAGTCCGGGCCCATACGCCGCATGCCGGCTTTCGCCGATTCGCTCGAACCCGGTGCTGGGCGCGATCACCCACACATCGGACGAAGGCCGCCCGAGCGCCTTGCGGAAATATTCGAAGACGGTCGGATGTTGCGGCGGCGCGGCAACGAAGTTGTTGAGAGTTTCGTAGGCGCCTGTCGCCAGGCTCGCGTTCGCCACGTAGTGGCCGAGAATGCCGCGGTTGACCACCTGAGTGAAAAACGTCGCGCGGGGCAGCAGGTCGCCGAGAAGGTGGGGAATATTCTGGCGGCCGTCGGGCATGAACGTCTCGTCGTCCCGCGCGCCGCCGCCGAAGGTGACGACGACCGCCTTGCGCCCGCGTGAGGCCTGTGCCGCCCGCAGGCGCGAGCTGAACAGTGCCGTTCCCACACACGCGCCTGTCGCTTCGCGAAGAAATTCGCGACGACTCCAGGAAACCGCCGCCGCCGCATCTCGCAGGTTCTCACATTCAGGGCAGCCCAAAGACAAACAACGAATTACCGGCGCTGACCGCCACGTACTGCCGGCCCGCAACAGAATAGGTCATCGGACCATTCTGGATCGGGCCGCCCAGCTGGATCTTCCAGAGGAGCGAGCCGTTCCTGGCGTCGAGCGCGAAGAAATACCCCTCTCGTCCGCCGGTGAACAGGACGTCTGACGCGGTGGTGAGAATGCCGGCATCGGTGAGGTCGGTCATCTTGTATTCCCACTTCCACTTGCCCGTCTGCGGATCGAACGCGCGAACCGTTCCGTAGTTTTCTTCTTCCTTGCGCAAGTTGGGCCTTTGGATGGCGCGCATCCCGGCGGCAAGGCCGCGCCCCGGGTAATTCGTAGTGAGCCGGCCCTGTGTATTCGAGCCCTCCGTGTACGGCTGATCGGTGCGGGCGAAGATGTGATGGGAGTTTTCCCAGACGTTTACGTAAAACAGCCCTGTCCGCGGACTGTAGGACGGATTGAACCAGTTGGTCGCGCCCTGATTGCCCGGGTAAATGAGCGCGCCTTCGTACGAGGGGGCGGCGTTCGGAGTAAAGATCGGCCGTCCCTTCGCGTCGAACCCGGCGTTCCAGTTCTGCTTGGCAATCGCGGTCGCCTGCAGGAATTCGCCGGTGCGGCGATCCAGCACGTAGAAAAATCCGTTGCGGTTGGCCCAGAGCATGGCCTTCTTCGGCTGTCCCCGCCACGAGATGTCGGCGAGCACGGGAACCTGCACGGCATCCCAGTCGAATTCATCATGCGGCATGAACTGGTAGTGCCATTTCAGTTTGCCGGTATCCGCGTCGAGAGCGACCACCGAATTGCTATACAGGTTGTCGCCTGGCCGCAGCTTGGCGTTGTAGTCGGGGCCGGGATTCCCCACGCCCCAGAACGTGAGATTGGTTTCCGGATCGTAGGACCCGGTGACCCAGATTGAGGCTCCGCCGTTTTTCCATCCGTCGCCCCATGTCTCGTGCCCGGGCTCTCCGGGTAACGGCACGGTGTTGAAGCGCCACGCTTCCTTCCCCGTCTGCTCCGTCGTAGGCGACGATGAAGCCGCGGATGCCGAATTCCCCGCCCGCGGTGCCGACGATTACTTTGTCTTTGATCACCAGCGGCGCCAAGGTCATCGAATAGCCGGCCGAGGCATTGGCGACGATGCGGTTCCAGTCGAGGACGCCCGCTCCTGGCATCGATGGCGATCAGGTGCGCGTCGACGGTTGCGAGAAACAGCGTGTCGCCGAGAATCGCCAGGCCGCGCGTGATGCGTCCGCAGCAGAACCTCGCATCGCTCGATGGGGTATAGGGAAAGATCCAGAATATCTTCCCGGTCGTCGCATCCAGCGCGAGCACGTCGTTGCCCTGCGTCGTGTACATGACTCCATCGACCACGAGTGGCGTGGCCTGGTAATAATCGAGCCAACGCGCCTGAAAGACCCATTTCAGTTCGAGGTCCTTCGCATTTGCGGTCGTGACCTGCGTCAGGGGGCTGTGGCGCTGACTCAGGTACGTTCCCGAATACGTGAGCCAGTTCTGAGGTTCCTTCTGCGCGTTCAGAATGCGATCTGTGAGACCTGCGCCAGCAGCAGGTGGCCAGCACGCCAGCATCGCGGCCGAAACGATCAGCGACCGTCTGTTCATTGCGCGACGACTCCTTTGAGTGAGGCGAGATACGCGACGAGATCGGTCAGTTCCTGCCCGGACAATGTCGATCGATACGATGGCATTGGCGAGGCGGCGACGAAGCCATGCTCGCGCAGCTCCGATTTCGTGAAGCTGCGCAGCTGCGCCTTCTGATCCCGCAACAGGACCTGAAACGTATCGTGGTTGAGCAGACTGCCCGTGATGGTCGCGCCGTCGCGCGTGACGACGCGATACGAGCGATTTTCCGGGAGGACCTCGGCATCAGGATCGACGAGCGAGGTCTGGATCTGCTCGACAGTTCGAATCGCGCCAATGTCGGTGAGGTCCGGTCCGATGCGCGACCCGGTGTCCTGAATGCGATGGCACGTCAGGCACTTGCCTTTGCCCGCAACGATGGCGCCGCCGCTGCCTTCGTTTGCGCGCGGGGCGACCTGAGGGCCGGATTGCCCCCAGGCCGCCGTCGCCACGAATGAGATCGACAGCGCCAGTGCTCGCGTCCGCATGCGGTCAGCTTTTTCTGGTTTGTCGTGGGGCCCCACCCCCACGACCTGTGCCTTCGCGACCTTTGGTCGCTCGGCATTGTTTGTAACGTCACTCTGACTTTCAGAAATAGTACTTCAGCGCGAGCTGAACCTGCCTCTGATCGTTCGGCCCGAGTCGAAGCGCGGTGATCTTGCCGAAGTTCGCGGTGTTGCTGAAATCCAGCACGCCGGGCGGGGGCGGAAGGCCGGCGCCGCCGCCCGAGAAGCCGGGCACGCTGAAGTTGTGCGTGTTGGTCAGGTTGAAGATCTCCACGCGGAACTCGAACCGCTGATTGCCGCTGCCGCGGAAGCTCTTGAAGATCGACAGGTCGAGGCGCTTGAAGTCTGGGCCGCGCACCTGCGTGGGATCGCCCCCCAGAGGCGCGAGATCCGTCTGCCCGACGCTCGTGGCGACGGGCGGATTCTTGAAAGCCGCCGGGTTGAGCCATCCCTCGAAGCTGCGATCTTCGCGGTACAACGGCTCACCTGTCAGCACGGCGTTGCAGCCTTGCCCTGTCGTCGTCGCGGCGTTGCACGGAATGGTGAACGGCGGACCGCTCGAATACGTGAAGATGGTGTTGACGCGCCAGCCGCTGATCAGCTGATCGACGAGGCCCGTCGCGTCGCCGCCAAGGCGCTGGCCCTGACCGAACGGCAGATCGTAGCCCGCGCTGGCGCTGATGATGTGCGGTGCATCGGAATCGCACAGCGCCCAGTCGGGTCCGAGCAGCCACAGGGACCGGTAGTTCCCGATGTTGTTGACCAGCCCCTGGCGGCCCTGGGTGCGGCACTCCGAGAAGGTGTAGTTCAGGCGCGCGGCAAACCCCTGGGTAAACAGCTTGTCGTAGGTCGTCTGCAGCGCGTTGTACTCGGACTTGCCGACGTTGCGAATTTGGTTGATGCCGTTGAAACTGGGGAACACCCGGAAGGAGTTGGCGTTCGCTCCAGGCGGCACCATCACTTTCACGGCATTGTAGTTGTAGGCGCTGAAGCCGAGGTCCTGATTCCGGCTCTGGCTTCCGACATAGCCAACCGAGACCGACTGCGACGGGCTCAGTTGATGTTGAACGGTGACGTTGTACTGCGTCGTCACGGGAACCTTCCACGGGCTCGGAACGCCGCCGAGCGAGACGTTGAACGCGTTGAACTTCGTTGGATCCGCGATGTTTATCGGTGCAGGGCCCGATTCGAACGTGCCGCGGCTGCCGTCGCCGTAGATGATGGGTGCCCCCGGCGTGTTGCTGGTAATGGTGACGCCGTACGCGTAGGGATAGGCCAGCTGCGTGTGGACGAGGTTGTTGCCGCCGTTTCGCCCAGACGTGCCGCTCGTCAGATAAAACAACCCACCGCCGGCGCGTACGACCCAGTTGTCGGTGAAGGCGTACGACAGCCCGAGGCGCGGCGCGAACATGTCCTTCTGGCTCGTCACCAGCATGTTGTCCTCGTCGCATTCGATGGCGATCCCGTCGGAGGCGGCCTGGGCGATGAACGAGGGCGAGAGACCCTGGTTGCACCGATCCGCCGCCATCACGTAGCGCGGCGTCGGCTCGACGAGGAGGTTCGCCGCGGCTCCGTCCGGTGCTTCGGCGTTGCGCTGAAAGTCGTAGCGCAGCCCGAGATTCGCCGTCATCTTTGGGGAGATCTTCCAGGTGTCCTCGATGAAGCCCGACCAAACCTGCCAGGTGGCGCTCGGAACTGGATCGGGAATTCTATTGACGTTTACGGAGTTGGGTCCGCCCACGAAGTTCGCCCGACAGGGTGCGACGGCGGCCGTCATGCTGCAATCCGCCAAACCAGTCAGCGTACTGGCGATCGGGTTCAGCAGCATCTGGGCCATGCCCGTCCCGCCGCCGGTCGTGGTCGGAACGTCGGTGAATGCCCCGGAGTAGCCGTAGCCTCCTCGCGGCGCGGCAGGCTGGAAGAATTCCGTCATCGGTCGCGAGAACTGGAAGCCCCACTTCCAGCTGTGATTGCCGGCGAGTTTGCTGAACGTCGTGCTGACCTGATACGTGTTCTGGTACCTGAATACTCGGCAGGTTATTGGGGACGCCGAACTGGCCGATGCCGTCGACAGTGTACAACGGCAGCCCACCCATGAATGGGTAATCCGGATCCGGAACGTTGAGGCCGAACCGGGGGGCGATCGTCGTGTCGGTGGCGTTCAGCGGAAGCCGCGCGTGACTGATCGACGAATACCCGAACCGCGTCTCGCTGACGAGCGTCGGCGAGTAGATGCGGGTCCAGCTCAACGCGCCGCTGTGCACGTCGACGGTCTGGTCGCCGCCGCCGAACTGGGAGCCGTCGATCACGCCGCCGTACGGTGCCGGGACCAGCGTGGCGCTCTTGGCTATGCTGAAGCGGCCGAACATGGTGTTGGCTGGGTTGATGTACTGATCGATTCGGATGTCACCCTGATGATTGCTGTCATCGGTGATGGGATTGACCGCGTAGTTCCTGGCGAGCACGTCGTTTCTCGTCGCGCCGGGAAATTCCTTCAACAGCCGGAGTGCGTTCTGATTCATGCGGCCGGCCGGAATCTGGTTGTTGCCGGTCGGATCGAGCGGATCGCGAATCCACGCCGCCGCGCCGGCGGTGACGGTGCGGCCGGTCACGGGGTCGACCGCGCCCGCTGCGATCAGCCGTGTCGTCGCGGGATCGAAGATCGTCCCGAGCGGGAACGTCCGGCCGAGCCGATCTGTGCGCGTCCCGCCCTGGAGCCGAATCAAGTCCGACATGTCGGTGAAGTTGCTCTGCTGCATCCGCGCCGTCGGCGTCGTCAGGATTGACGTGGTCGCCTGATTGGCGACCGTCCCCTCATAGTCGACGAAGAAGAACGTCTTTCGGTTGCCCCGGCTCAGGAACGCCAGTGGTCCGCCGAGCGTGAAGCCAAACTGGTTACGGATGAACTTGCCTTTCTTCAGGCCCTGATACTCGTCGAAGAAGTTGATCGCGTCCAACGCCGAGTTCCGATGGAACTCGAACAGATTGCCGCTGTACCGTTCGCCGCCCGATTTGAGGCTGGCGTTCAGCACGGCGCCGCTCGCTCTGCCGAGCTCGGCGCTGTACAAGCTGGTCTGTGCCTCTGAACTCCTGCAGCGAATCGACCGACGGCCGAAAGACGTAGCCCGCGCCGTTGACGAAGTCGACCAGGTTGGAGTTGTTGTCGATGCCGTCGAGCAGATAGTTGTTGGCGAAGCTGTTCTGCCCGTTGGCCGAGAAGCTGCCGTTGCCGCCCATCCCGCGCGTGTCCTGCTGGGCCTGGACGACGCCGGCATTCAGCTGCGCGAGGAAGGTGTAGTTGCGGCCGTTCAGAGGAAGATCGTTGATGGCTCTCGACTGCACGACGCCGCCGAGCGACGCTTCCTGCGTCTGCAGCGCCACCGTATCGCTGGTCACGGTGACGGTTTCGGCGAGGTTGCTGGGCTTGAGCGTGAAGTCGGCGAGATACCGCTGCTGGATGCTCAGCCTGATGCCGTCGAGCGTCACCGGCGCGAACCCGCTCGCTTCCGCCACCAGCGTGTAACCGCCGATCCTCACCGACGGAAATTGATAACTTCCGACTTCGTTCGTCTTGGTCTGGAACGAGATGCCGGTGTCCACGTTGAGCAGCGTGACACTGGCGCCCGGCACGACGGCGCCTGAAGCGTCGCGGACCGTGCCTTGGATGACGCCGGTGTCGACCTGGCCGAAGGCGGCACACGGCAACCCGAACACGATTCCAGCAATGCCGATGGCGACGATCGACACACATCGTCTCGCGAAGGATTTCATCGCATCTCCTCTCAGGCCTTAGGTGAATCGCTTATCGATTTCCGAGATGGTGCCAGCGTCGTCGGCCACTGTCAAGTCTCGATTCGAGTAGCGAGACGAGGTTTCACGTTGTGGTCGCAGTCGCCTGCGCCATGTCGGCGGCGCCGGCTTGTTATGATGCGCAATACGGCCGTCGGTGTGCGTCCGACGGACAGAGGGGGAATTTCTGGTGCGAGTCACGGCGAAACAACTGATTGCGGTAGCGCTGCCGATCGTGGCGGTGCTCGCCGCGCTGTGGTACGCGCTCAGTTGGACGCCGTCCGCGCCGCCGTCGCGGCCGCCGCGTCTCAGGGACGACTCCGACGGCTTCGGCTGAGACCGGCTACGCCGATGCCTCGAGCTGCGCGGTGTGTCACGCGGAGATCGCGCGCACGTACGCGGCGACAGGCATGGCCCGTTCGTTCTCGAAGGCCGAACCGGCGAAGGCTGTCGCCGACTTCAAGACCCGCAACCGCCTGCAACATGCACCGTCCGGACGGCACTACGCCATGCTCCACCGCGGCGGCGCGTTGGTGCAGCGGCGTCACGAAATCGGCTTCGACGGCAAAGAAACCAATGTCGTCGAAGTGGAAGCGGACGTACGTGGTGGGCTCCGGCAATCACGCACAGACATTTCTTCACCGCAAAACCGACGGCCGCCTGATTCCAGCTGCCCGTCAGCTGGTATACCGAGCGCCACGGTTTCTGGGCGATGAGCCCGGGTACGATCGTCCCGCGCATCCGGATTTCCGCCGCCTCATCAATACCGACTGCATGGCGTGTCACAACGGATATCCGCGCGGGTCGCTGTGCAGGACGCCGGCAACGGCCCGCGGTTCCCGCTGCCTCTTCCTCAAGGGATCGACTGCCAGCGGTGCCATGGCCCGGGACAGGCGCACATCGAGGCGATCAAGTCCGGCAACATCGACGCCGGCCGCCGAGCCATCGCCAATCCCGCGAAGCTTCGACCGCGACCGTCAGCTCGACACCTGCATGCAGTGCCATCTGGAGCCGACGAGCAGTCCGCTGCCGTTCCAGATCCGCCGCAACGAACAGCCGCCGTTCTCCTATACGCCTGGCAAGCCGCTCGGCGATCACTTCCTGTATTTCGATCACGCGCCGGGAACTGGACGCGACGACAAGTTCGAGATCGCGAGCGGCGCATATCGCCTGCGGAAATCGGCCTGCTTTCAGCAGAGCGAGATGACGTGCGTCACCTGCCACGATCCGCACGACATTCCTCGCGGCGCGAAGGCCGTCGCAGCATTACGTGGCGGTGTGCGCGAGCTGCCATGAGGGCGTGCATCGAGCGGGCACGCCGCCGACGCCAGAGCACCGGCGCTGCGCGCGACGCTGTGTCGATTGCCACATGCCCAAGCGGCGGGCCGAAGACGCTGTGCACACGGTAATGACGGATCACTACATCCAGCGCCGGCGGCCGGCAGGGGATCTGCTGGCGCCGCGAAAAGAATCGGACAACTTCGAGCAGGGCGCATATCGCGGCGAAGTCGTGAGCTACTATCCGGTGGCTCCGGCGCCGACGCCGACGAACGAACTGTATCTGGCGGTTGCGCAGGTGCAGCAGGGCTCGAATCTCACCGCCGGCATCGCGCGTCTGGAGCAGGCGATCGGCAGGCACAAACCTGCGCGCGCCGAGTTTTATTACGAGCTCGCGCGCGCGCACGGGAAATCATCGAACCACGACGCCGGCTGTCCGCTGGGCCGAAGAGGCCCTGCGGCGAGACGCCGACTTCGCGCCGGCGCTCAAGGAGCTCGCCGCCGCCGCAACGCTGTCAGGCAGGCTCCCGGAGGCGGCGCACGCGCTGGAACGGGCGGCCGCTCTCGAGCCGCGTGACGCCGACGCGCTCGCCGACCTGGGCAACGTGTATCTGCAGCTGCGGCGGGTGGGCGACGCACAAAGCACGCTGCAGAAGGCACTTGCCCTCGATCCCGATCTGCCGCGTGCGCACAACACCATGGGGCTGGCGCTGCTGAATGCCGGCAACGCGGATGCCGCGGAGCGCACTTTCCGTGAGTCGATCCGGCATCAACCGGATCTGGCGGAGGCCCACAACAACCTGGGCAATCTGCTCGCCTCGCGGAAGATGTACGCCGAGGCCGGCCATCATTTCGAGAAGGCTCTAGGCAGCAACCCCAACGACGCCGCGGCTCGCCACAGCTACGGGCTCGTCCTCGCCCTTGATGCGCTTCGTACGACAAGGCGATTGCCGAGTTGCGGGACGGCGGTCAGGCTGGCGCCTCAATCGGCGGAACACACATCGATCTCGCGGACGTCCTTGCGGCCACGGGGCGCCGTGACGAGGCGGTCAGCGAATATGAGCTCGCCATCCGCTATAGCTCGGATCCCGAGGAGCGCCTGACGGCGGAAGAGGCGCTCCGGTCTTCTGTCACGTCCCGGCCGCTAGGTCCAAAAGAATTGGTTTTGCGGCGTGTTTTTAATCATTGACAACGGGCCGAACATACTCGATTATCGATAATCTTTTACATAGGGTTATCCGGGGGTCGTGCGCCACACGCGCGCGCCAATCAGGAGGGTGCATGCTGAACCGTAATTCGGTCCGAACTGTGACCGCACTGCTTTTCGTCTGTCTGATAGTTCGCCAATTCCAGCCATGGGTCAGAGCTTTCTACGGGGCCCTCATCAGCGTGGTGCAGGACGACCAGGGTGGCGTAATTCCGGGCGCAACCGTCGTGCTGACCAACACCGCGACCAGCGAGCGCCGCGAGGGCGTGAGCGGGAGCGACGGTGAAGCTCGTTTCCTCAACCTTGTTCCGGGCACCTACCGGCTCGAGGTCGAACTGGCCGGCTTTCAGCGCTACGTGCGCGAGGCATCGCAGTCAACGTGCAGTCGACGCCCCGTATCGACGCGCGCCTGCAGTTGGGCAACCTGAGGAGACAGTCTCGTCAGCGGCGAGGCGCCGCTGCTGCAGACCGAAAACGCGTCGATCGGCACTGTGATGGAGCACGTGCCCGCACAGGAGTTGCCGCTGAACGGACGGAACGTGCTCAACCTGATTACGCGGTCGCCCCCTCCGTCGTGCCTCAAGGCGGCAGCGAAGGCAGCCTGACGGGCAAGAACGTGTTTGCGGCTGGCAACTACCAGATCGGCGGCGGCACGGCGAACCAGAGCGCGTCGTTCTTGACGGCGTCACGGTGCAGGATTCGGCCTACGGCAACATCGTCGTGCTGACGCCGAGCCCGGAGGCGGTCGAAGAATTTCGCGTGCAGACCAACAACAGCAGCGCCGAGTTCGGCCGCTTCGTAGGCGGCGTCGTCAACATCGCCTCACGCTCGGGCACCAACGCCTTCCGGGGCACCATCTTCGAATAACACCGCAACAAGGCGCTGAACTCGAACACGTTCTTCGGCGAGCGCGCCGGCCTCGACAAGCCGCCGTTCGTGCAGAACAACTTCGGCGGCGTCCTTGGGCGGCCCGATTTTCACAGAACAAGCTGTTCTTCTTCGCCAGTTACGAAGGCTACCGCAACCGCGAAGGTGTGCTGTTGCGCCGCACGGTGCCGACCGCCGCGATGAAGAACGGTGACTTCTCGGACTATCGCAACACTGGCACGGGCGCCGTCGTGCCTATCTACGATCCGTGGACGCAGTGCGGCATCAACAATCCCGGCACGGGGTCTTCAACGGCGTTTGCGGCGCGCCGTGCCCAATCGCCAGCAGTTTCCCGGCAACATCATCCCGGCGAATCGCATAAGCCCGATTGCGAAAGATTCCTGGACTTTCCGTCTATGCCGAGCCGACCGTGGCGGGCCAGTGGAAGAACCCAGAACTTCGAACGCAATACCTCGGTCGGCGGCGACAACAACCAGGTCAACGTTCGCGCCGACTACAACATGAGCCAGAACAACCGCATCATCGGGCGGTACACGCGATTCGACTCGACCAACCTTCCGGTGGACACCTACGGCAACGGTCAGACCAACGGCGATCCGTACTCGCCCGAGCACTTCATCACGACGCAGGTGATGTTGGCCGACACGTACACCTTGAACTCGTCCACAGTGCTGGACGTGCGGTTCGGGATGATGCGGTGGGATTACGATCGCACCCCGGGCAACCTGGGGACGGACCCCGTGTCGACGTTCGGTCTTCCCGTGGTGCCTTACGGCCAGATTCCCGAACGCAGCGACGGAGTCCCGCCAACCCTTCCGAGCATCAATGCCGGCTCGAACCAGGTCATCGGCACCGGTCTCATCTACGCGGACGACTATACGTATTCGCTCACGCCGACGCTCACCAAAATCATGGGCGCTCACACATTGAAGGTGGGCGCGAACATCCTGAACGGCGAGGTCAACTACTTTCAGAACAACAACGTGGGCGGCACGTTTACATTCGCCAACAATCCCACGGCGCTGGATGGAACGAATCCGGGCGCAACGGGCGATCCGTTCGCGTCGTTTCTGATCGGTCAGCCCACAGGCGGGACTTACCAGTCATCGAGACTTCAACTATGGTCGCTCCGAACTACCAGGCGTACTTTGTCGAGGATTCCTGGCAGATGAACTCCCGGGTGACGCTGAACCTCGGATTGCGCATGGAAAAGCCCGGCGCCTACTTCGAGACCGAGGACCGTCCTCGTGACCTTCAACCCCGAGGCGGTCAATCCGCTTCTGGCGGGGCGGACGAACCCCGAAACCGGACGGCCGTACCTCGGTGCGTTCGAACTGGTGGCGAGCGACGCGCAGCCGGAGCGCGGCCTGAGGAAAAATCCGTTCCGCTCGCACCGCGCGTCGGCTTGGCCTATCGCTTAGGACAACACGGTCGTGCGCGGCGGTGGCGGGACCTTCATACTCCATCAACGGCACGATTTCAGGATGGGCCGACGGGCCCGTCATCAGCACCAATAACATCGCGACCAGCGTCGACAACAACCGCACGTTCTTCACCGACCTGAGCAACCCGTTCCCGACCGGCGTCGACAACTACCCGGGCCGCGACCCCAGTTTCCAGCAGGTCCTGCTCGGAGGCACCGGCACCAGTTCTACCGCGATGAGGAGGGATACCCGGGTTACGCCCACCAGTTCAACGTGGCCCTGCAGCATCAGTTCCCCAAAGACCTGTCGGTCGAGGTCGCCTACATAGGCCTGCGCGGCAGCCATCTCCCCTCCACCCTCAACATGAATCAGCTGGGGATGGATCACATCAATCGCGCAGCGAACGACACAACGATGTGCAGTCTCACGAACAACCTCATCATCCCGCAGGGTCAGCCCGGGTTCATCTACACCAGCGCGACACGTGTTACGGGGCGTATCTGCGGCAGACCGTGCCGAATCCGTTCCTGGGGATCGTTCGGGAGGAGCTCGTCCACGGAGACAGTCCAGCGCAATCTCCTGCTGCATGAATTCCCGCACTACACTCGGTCGAACCGGCCGGGTATTTCGGCGAAAGCGCTATAACGCGTTGCAGTTGAGAGCCGACAAGCGCTTTGGCGCCGGCAGCGTCATCAGCGCGAACTACACGTTCTCCAGGAATACGGCAATGTGGAGACGGTGACGGGCTGGCTGGAGTCGGGTGCTGGAAACGCCGCGGCCGGCTACCAGACCAACGATCTGGAGAACGAATGCGCCCTGAGCAGCTTCGATGTCCCGCACAGGTTCGTCGTCAACTACGTCTAGACCTGCCGTTCGGAGAAGGAAGCGGTTCGGGGGCGGGACGTCCGGGCTCACCGGCAGGCTCATCAGCGGGTGGACGCTGAGCGGCTTCACCACATTGCAGGCGGATTTCCTCTCGCATTTACGGCAACCCCTAATCTGATCGGCTCGGGTTACGGATTGCGCCCGAACGTCGATCCGAACTGCGACAAGCAAGTCTCGCGGCTCCGCAGTCGATCGCCTCAATCGCTGGTTCAACACGAGCTGCTTCAGCGTGCCCAATGCGGCTTTCGTCGCCACCAATCCCAGGATCCATCGGTGCGGTGGGACCTCGGCAACGCGGAGCGGGTGGACCCCGACCTGCGCGCGCACGGTATCAACAACTGGAACATGGCCATGACTCGAAGACGACGCGCATCGACGACAAAGTGAACCTGATCTTCCGCATCGAAGCCTTCAACATTTTCAACCGCGTGCAGTTCGGCCCGCCGAACACGCAGGCGCCGACGGCGGCGCAGAGCATCTTCGGCCAGGTCACCTCCAGGCCAACCAGCCACGGCTGATGCAGCTGGGGCTTCGCTTATCGTTCTAGAAACCAACAGGAGATTAGCAGTTAGGAGAATTCATTTTACCGGCTACCGATCCGAGCTACCAGTCTCGACCACTGTTTTTCCGGCTCCGCGGTCCTCCAGGATCATCGCGCTGCCTTTCTCCGCAATCATGTAGACCGGCGCGTTCGTATTGCCCGGAGGTGATCCTCGGCATGATCGACGCGTCGATGACGCGAAGGCCGGCGACGCCCTGGACGCGCAGCCGATCGTCGACGACGGCCATCGGGTCGCTGCCCATCTTGCAGGTGCCCACCGGGTGGAAGATGGTCGTGCCGAGCTCGCCGGCGGCGCGCGCCAGGTCATCATCCGTATCCGCCGCCATTCCCGGCCGGAACTCCTCGGGTTCAAATCGCTCGAGCGCCTTCGCGGCCATGATCCGGCGCGTGTATCGCATGGCATCCACTGCGATGCGGCGATCTTCCGGCGCGTGAAGGTAGTTCAGCTTGATCTCGGGATGTGCCGCAGGATCGGGCGAGACGAGGCGAACCCAACCGCGCGAGAGCGGCCGTAGATTGCAGACGCTCGGCGTGATGGCGGGGAACTTGTGGAGCGGATCGCCGAACTTGTCGAGCGACAACGGCTGGACGTGCCATTCGATATTGGCAGTGAGCTGCGCCGGATCGCTTTTCGCGAAAGCACCGAGCTGAGACGGCGGCATCGTGAGCGGACCTGTTTTGAACAGGGCGTATTCGGCGGCCATGGCGGCCTTGCCGAAGATGCTGTTGAAGCGCTCGTTCAGCGTGACCGTGTTGTGCACCTTGTACTGCATGCGGATCTGCAGGTGATCGTGCAGGTTTTCGCCGACGCCAGCGAGGTCGTGCACCGGCGCGATGCCACGAGCGGAGAGGATGGCAGCGGGACCGATCCCTGAAAGCTGGAGCAGTTGGGGGGAGCCGATGCTGCCCGCCGCAAGAATGGTTTCCCTGCGCGCCTCCGCGAAACACGGGCCATCTTTTTGATGGCTGAATTCCACTCCCAGCGCCCGCGCGGCGCCGTGGCCCGCATCGATGCGCAGCCGCTCGACGAGCGCGTGCGTGATGACGGTCAGGTTCGGCCTGGACAAGGCCGGCCGCAGAAACGCTTTGGTGGCGCTCCAGCGCACGCCGCGGCGCTGGTTCATCTGGAAGTACGCGCTGCCGGCGTTGTTGCCGCGGTTGAACTCGCGAATCTTCGGAATGCCGCATTCTTCGGCGGCGTCCCGCCACGCTTCGAGGATCTCCCACCGCACGCGGCCCTCTTCGACGCGGAGCTCGCCCCCTGCGCCGTGCACTTCGTCGGCGCCGTGCTGGTAATCCTCGATCTTCGTGAAAAGAGGCAGCACCGCGTCCCACGACCACCCTCTGTTGCCGAGGGACGCCCAGTGGTCGTAGTCCTCTTTCTGGCCGCGCATGTAGATCATCGCGTTGATCGACGAGCAGCCGCCGAGCACGCGGCCGCGGGCGTAGTGGATCGTCCGCCCCGCAAGGTGCTCATCCGGCTGGGTTTTGTAGCACCAGTCGGTGCGCGGGTTGGCGATGGTGTAGAGATAGCCGACCGGGATGTCGATCCAGAACCAGTCGTCCTGCCCGCCGGCTTCGAGGAGCAGCACGCGGACGTTGGGGTCGGCCGACAGCCGGTTGGCGAGCACGCAGCCGGCGCTGCCCGCCCCCACGATCACATAATCCCAGGTACCGATAGAGTTGCGCATGTGAGTTAGTCTTAGGCGGGAGCGATGTTACCGCATGAGCTCGCCGCGAACGGCCAAGACCGACACCTACCTCGTTAAGTCGCTGGTCAGAGCGTCGGAGATCCTGATGGTCTTCCAGGATACCGGCGAGTCGTTGCGGCTGCGCGACGTCATGCACCGCACCGGCCTCGGAAAGGGCGTCTGCTTCCGCCTGCTCTACACGCTGAGGCATTGCGGCCTCATCGAAAAAGTCGAGAACAACAAGTACCGGCTGACCGGGCAGATCGGCCGCCGGAAAAAGTACCGCATCGGCTACGGCGCGCAGGGGCAGGACAGCTCCTTCGCGCGCGAAGTGCAGACCGGGCTCGTGCGCGCCGCCGAACGCGAGCGGATCGAGCTGATCGTCGTCGACAATAAATACCAGCCGAAAGTCGCGGTGAAAAACGCGGAGCTGCTGATCCGCGACGGCGTCGACCTGGTCATCGAGTTCCAGACCGACGAAGCGGTGGCGCCCGCCATCGCGTCGAAGTACCACGAAGCCAATATTCCGCTCATCGCCATCGACATTCCACATCCGGGCGCGACGTATTTCGGCGCCAACAACTATGAGGCGGGCCTGCTCGCCGGACGTCATCTCGCGCGATGGGCGCGCCGCCAGTGGGGCGGAGCGGTGGACGAAATCCTTTTGCTCGAGCTCGCGCGCGCCGGGCTGCTGCCCGCGGCCCGCGTGCGCGGCGTGCTCGCGGGCATTCGCGAAGTGGCGCCCGAAGCCGTAGGCTGGCACGTGGTGTCGATTGACGGCGACGGCCAGTTCAAGACGTCGCTCGAACGCGTGCGCCGGCATCTCCGCGAGTCAAAAGCCCAGCACATTCTGGTTGGCGCGGCGAACGATCCGAGCGGACTCGGCGCGGCGCGGGCTTTTCTGGAAGCGGGGCGCGGCGACCACTGCGCCATCGTCGGGCAGAACGCCGAGCCCGATGCGCGCGCCGAGCTGCGTCAGCCGAGGACCCCCTTCATCGCGTCCGTCGGATATTTTCCGGAGAAGTACGGAGCGGGTCTGATACGGCTGGCGCTCGAAATCCTCGGCCATCGGCCTGTGCCACCGGCGGTGTTCGTCAAGCACCAGGTGGTGACGCGCGACAACGTGGATCACTTCTATCCGAATGACGCGCTGATGGGGGTGGACACGTACGCCGGCTTTTAGCGCCGGTCCGCCTGAAGGCGGACACTACGTACCGTTCGTAGTGTCCGGCTTTAGCCGGACTATTTGTTTACCAATGCGGAACATGGGCGTGCCGTCACCCGCATAGGCCCCCCGGGGAAGCCGCGCCGATTTTGCGGCATCTGGCTCCAACATCGGGCGTTATCCACCCCGGGCTTTTGTTTCGGCCAGCGAAACGGCGCCCCGTTTAGCCGCGGCAATTCGCGCACGGTATAAGATTCATTTTCGAGGTTTAGAACCTGGTGCGAACACCCTCCAACGACCTGACTCAGGCGGCCCGGCTGCCCAATAAATGGGATCCCGAGCGATGCCGCGGGCTCTCCGAAGCGCAGCTGCTGCTGTACCGATCGAACCTGCTCGGCTCCGATCTGCGCATCACCAACTACGGCGGCGGCAACACGTCCGCGAAGATCCTCATGGACGATCCGCTGACGCGGCAGACGGTAGACGTCCTCTGGGTGAAAGGCTCCGGCGGCGATATCGCCAGCATGAAGCTCGACGGCTTCGCCACGCTGTATCTCGACAAGCTGGACGCGCTGAAGGCGCTCTACGACGGCCTCGAATCCGAAGACGCGATGGTCGGCTACCTCTCGCACTGCACGTTCGATCTGAACCCGCGCGCGACGAGCATCGACACCACGCTCCACGCGTTCATTGCTCATCGCCATATCGATCACATGCATGCCGACGCGATTATCGCCATCGCGGCGGCGCGCAACGGCGAACGGCTGACGCGCACGATTTTCGGCGATGCGCTGGCGTGGGTGCCGTGGCAGCGCCCCGGATTCGACCTGGGCCTGAAGGTTGGCGCCGCGGCATCGGATCCGGCGCGCGCCGGACTGGTGCTGGGCAGTCACGGGCTGATCACATGGGGCGAGACGTCGCAGGCTTGCTACGATGCGACGCTCCGCGTGATTCAACAGGCGGCCGACTGGCTCGACGCGAACAGCAAGGCCGAACCGTTCGGGTCGGTTGCGGTTCCGCCCCTGCCGCCCGCCGAGCGCCGCGCCGTCGTTCAACAGGTTGCGCCCGTGCTGCGCGGCATGCTGAGTCCTCTCGCCAGCAAGGTGATGCATTGGGACGATTCCGATGCCGTGCTGGCGTTCGCCGGCAGCGCCCGCTGCGAGGAGCTCGCCGCGCGCGGCACCACCTGTCCGGATCACTTTCTGCGCACGAAAATCCGGCCGTTGTTCGTGCCGTTCGATCCGCAGAAAGAATCGCCGGCGGATCTGATCGCACGGCTGGGTCCGCTCGTGGAGCAATATCGCAACGCGTACGGGGAGTACTACGAACGATGCAAGCGGAGCGACTCGCCGCCGATGCGCGATCCGTATCCGGTGCTGATCCTCATTCCGGGCATCGGGATGCTCGCGTTCCAGAAAGACAAAGCCACGGCCCGCGTTGCCACCGAATATTTCGTCAACACGATCAACGTCATGCGGTGGGCCGAGGGGGTCGACATCTACGAGCCGTTGCCGGAGCAGGAAGCGTTCAACATCGAATATTGGCCGCTCGAAGAAGCGAAGCTCAAGCGGATGCCGCCGCCGCGGAGGCTCGAGGGACAGATTGCGCTGGTCACCGGCGGAGCCGGGGGCATCGGAAGCGCGATCGCGCGCCGGCTGATGAGCGACGGCGCGAATGTCGTGCTCGCGGATCTCGATCAGGCCGCGCTCGACGGCACCGTGAAGATGCTGCAGGAAGCGCACGGCCCGGATCGCGTGCGCGGCGTTCTCGGAGACGTGACGAGCGAGGCCTCGGTTCGCGCGATGTTCGAGGCGGCGGCGCGCGAGTTCGGCGGCCTCGACATCCTCGTGTCCAACGCCGGCATCGCGTCAGCCTCGCCGATCGACGAGACCTCTCTCGCGACGTGGCAGCGCAACATCGACATCCTCGCCACCGGATATTTCCTCGTCGCGCGGGACGGCTTCGCGCTGATGAAACGGCAGAAGCGCGGCGGGTCGATCGTGTTCGTGGGCAGCAAGAACGCGCTGGCGGCGTCTCCGGGCGCGGCGGCGTACTGCACCGCCAAGGCGGCGGAGATTCACCTCGCCCGCTGCATCGCTCTCGAAGGCGCGGAACACGGTATTCGCGTGAACGTCGTGAATCCGGATGCCGTTATTCGAGGGTCGCGGATCTGGAGTGGAACGTGGCGGACGGAGCGGGCGGCCAGCAACCGCATCAACGAAGATGAGGTCGAGGAGTATTACCGCCAACGGAGCCTGCTGAAGCGAAGCGTGCTGCCCGAGGACGTCGCCGAGGCGGTGGCATTTTTCGCGTCCGACGCCTCGTCTAAATCGACAGGGAACATCATGAACGTGGACGCCGGCAACGCGACGGCGTTCACGCGCTGACGGATCGCTATGGCGCTCGAGCTGACATCCGACCTCATCGGCTCGGACAATCGCACCCGCCTGCGCGCCCTGCAGGAGGACTACGAATACCTGGGGCAGCAGCTCGCGCGCCGTGGCATCGACATCGCCATCCTTACCGAGCGTGCGGCGTCGTTTCGCGTGGCCGTTCCGTCGTGGGGCGTGGGCACCGGAGGAACCCGGTTCGCGCGATTTCCCGCGCCCGGCGAGCCGCGCAACATCTACGAAAAGATCGAAGACTGCGAAGCGGTGTTCAAGCTCGTGCGCTCGACGCCGGGTATTTCGCTCCACATCCCGTGGGACCGTCCCGACCACGCGGGTGAGCTGCGCGCGTTTGCCGAATCGCGAGGCCTGTTCATCGACTCGATGAACTCGAACACGTTCCAGGATCATCCGGACCAGCCGCTGTCCTACAAGTTCGGAAGTCTCTCGCACACAGACGCCGCGGTTCGCCGTCAGGCCATCGAGCACAACATCGAATGCCTGGAGCTGGGCGCCAAGCTGGGTGCGCGTTCGCACACGGTATGGATCGGCGATGGCGGCAATTACCCAGGGCAGGTCCACTTCCGCAAGGCGCTCGAGCGATACCTCGACAGCCTGCGTGCCATCTATCGCGCGCTGCCCGCCGGGTGGCGCCTGTTCATCGAGCACAAGCCCTACGAGCCCGCGTTCTACTCGACCGTGCTCAGCGACTGGGGCACCAGCTATTACTGCTCGCGCGAGCTTGGTGAGCACGCCTATTCGCTCGTTGACCTCGGGCACCACGTCACCAACACGAACATCGAGCAGATCGTCGCCAGGTTGATCCAGCTCGGCAAGCTTGGCGGGTTCCATTTCAACGACAGCAAGTACGGAGACGATGACCTCGATGCGGGTTCGATCAAGCCGTTCGAGCTGTTCCTGGTGTTCAACGAGCTGGTGGACGCCGAGCTCGAGCGCGGGTCCGGCTTCGACCCGGCGTACATGCTCGATCAATCTCACAACGTCACCGACCCAATCGAGTCGCTCATGACGAGCGCCGCCGAGCTCGTGCGCGCGTATGTCCAGGCACACCTCGTCGATCGCGAAGCGCTTGGCGCGTATCAATCCGGCAACGATGCGCTCATGGCGCTTCAGACGCTGAAGCAGGCATTCACCACCGACGTGGGTCCCGTTCTCGCCATGGCGAGATACCGCACGGGGGGCGCGATCGACCCGGTGGCGACGTATCGCGCCAGCGGCTATCGCCAGCGCGCAGCGCAGGCACGCCCCGCGGTGTCGCGGAGCGGCGCCGGCATTGTCTGAGCGGAGCGCCGCCTTTCATCTCGCCATCGATCTGGGCGCCGGCAGCGGCCGCGCGATCGTCGGCGGCATCACTCCTTCCGGACTGCAGACACGCGAAATCCATCGTTTTTCGTACCCTCCGCGGCATGCGTCGGGCCACCTTCGCTGGGACTTTGAATCGGTCCTCGAAGGTATCCGGACAGGCATACGCCTGGCGGCTCCCGCGGCCGAAGCCGCTGGCGGTCGGCTCACTTCACTCGGCGTCGATTCGTGGGGCGTGGACTACGGCCTGCTCGACGAGTCCGGTCATCTGCTCGAAGACCCGATCTGCTACCGCGACGAGCGCACAGCAACAATGATGCACGACGTGTTTGCCCGGATGGCGCGGGAAGAGATTTTCGCCAGGACGGGCATTCAGTTCATGCCCATCAACACGCTGTACCAGCTGGCTGCCCACGTGCGCGAAGGGCTTCCCGCGCGCGCCGCGCGGCTGCTGCTCATCCCGGACCTGTGTCATCACGCGTTATGCGGGTCGATGGTGACCGAGCGCACCAATGCGTCCACGACGCAGCTCCTCGGCGTCGCTGACGGCCGATGGGACCCGGAGATGTTCGAGCGACTGGGACTGCCCTTGTCGATCATGCCCGGCATCGTCGAGGCGGGGACCTGCCTCGGAACGGCCGAGGGAATTCGAGTGATTGCGCCGGCGACGCACGACACGGCGAGCGCGGTCGTGGGCACACCGCTGAACCCCGGCTGGGCGTTCATTTCCTCCGGAACATGGTCGCTGGTTGGCGCAGAGCTGGACAAGCCGATTGTCAGCGCCGCGGCGGAGCGCGAGAACTTCACCAATGAGATGGGCGCCTGCGGCACCGTGCGGTTTCTCAAGAACGTGACAGGCTTCTGGATTCTCGAGGGGTGCCTGCGCGAATGGGAGGCCGGGGGAGTGCCTGTTGATCGGGGCGCGCTCTTCGATGCGGTCGCCAAAGTGAACCGCACTGTGGGCTTGATCGCCCCGGATGATCCCCGGTTCTTCAATCCCGCGAGCATGACCGGCGCATTGCGAGGCTTCCTGACCGATACCGGGTGCGAGGCGCCAGAGGACCCGGTACTGCTGACCAAGGTGATTCTCGACTCGCTCGCGGCGCGATATGCGGCGGTGATTCGCACCATGGAAACGCTTACCGGACGAATCGTGCCGGGCATCCACATCGTGGGAGGCGGCTCGAAGAACGCATATCTGAACCAGGCGACCGCCGACGCGGCCGGTCTGCCGGTTGTCGCCGGCCCGAGCGAGGCTACGGCGGCAGGCAATATCATGGTGCAGGCGATCGCCGCCGGCGAAGTGGAGTCCCTCTCGGCCGCGCGTGAGCTCCTCGCCCGCACGATCGAACTGAAAACCTATCGGCCTCGGACCTCGCGACATGATTCGTAAAGCGTTCCGGATGTCGGTCAACGCGGATCAGCACGACGAATACGCGCGCCGGCACAATCCGATCTGGCGCGAGCTCGAAGAGACGCTTGTCGCGCACGGCGTCAGCGCTTACTCCATTTTTCTGGATCCCGCGACAGGCGATCTATTCGCATACGTCGAGGTAGAGAGCGAAGAGCGCTGGGCGGCGATTGCGTCAACCGACGTATGCAAGCGATGGTGGCGGCATATGGAAGGCATCATGCCGGCCAATCCAGACAGCAGTCCAGTCGCGCGGGATCTCCGCGAAGTCTTCCGCCTTCAAAAATAGGGGTCACCCGACCCCTATTTGTTTGTTCCTCAGTACGAAACGTGGAGCCACGTGACGCCACTTCAGTCACGACTGGTTCTTCGACGAATTCCTGTCGAAGCAGCGCAGGACATGTGCCTTAGCGGTACCATTCGCGGTTTCGCATAGCGAAACGTGCGGCTGGCGGCGCTAATCGTGACTGTCCGCCTAATGTCTGGTGGTACTCAGTAGCAATCCGCACAAATTACTACCGCTGACGCGTCCGTCAACCAGCACAAGGAGGACTCATGGGCCGGCTGTTGCGAGGGTTGGGCTTGGCGCTCCTGACGTGGGGTCTTACATTCGGGGCAAGCTCCGGTCTTGCCCAGGAGTCGCGGGGATCGATTGCCGGGCTCGTCGTGGATTCGTCCGGCGGAGCGCTGCCAGGCGTGACCGTGACGATCAGAAACAACGGCACCAACGCCTCGGTTGTGCAGATCACCAACAGTGAGGGTCAGTACACCGCCGTCCTGCTTCAGCCGGGCGCCTACACGGTGACGGTCGAGCTGGCTGGATTTCAGAAGCGGGAGTACCCCAACGTGCAGGTGCACGTCGGCGAGCGCGTCCAGCTCGACGCGACCCTCGGGCCCGCGTCGGTGTCGGAGACCGTGCTCGTGGTGGGGGAGAGCCCTCAGCTCGAAACCGGGAGCGCGACGATTGGCCAGGTGATCGACAGCAAGCTGATTAGCGAGATCCCGCTCGGCGACGGTACTGCCTATGGGTTGACACGGCTGATCCCCGGCGCGTCGTTCGAGCGCTCGTATGCCCTGCAGCGTCCGATGGACAACGACAACCTGCGAGGCATGACCATTACGGGCACCATCAACAGCGAGTTCACCATCGACGGATCGAGCAATGTCGTGTCGCAGGCGCGCGCGGGAATTCAGCCGCCGGCCGATGCCATCGAAGAATTCAAAGTCGAAACAGCGGCCTACGACGCGCAGATCGGCCATACCGGCGCCGGGGCGGTGAACCTGGCGCTCAAGAGCGGCACCAATCAGCTGCACGGGTCGGGATCGTTCTACAACCGGGACGATTCTCGATCGGCGAACCTGTACGCCTCGATCCGCAACGGCTCGGGAAAGACACCGCGCAACTACAACCGGTACAGCGCCGGCGTCGGCGGGCCGATCTTCAGGAACAAGACCTTCTTCATGTTTTCCTACGAGAAGCTGCAGGATGACACCATCGAGTCGTTCGGCAGTTCGGTGCCGACGTCGCGGATGCGGACCGGCGACTTCTCGGAGCTCCTGCCGCTCGGCGTGCAGATCTACGACCCCAACACCGCACGGCTCGTCAACGGCGTCGTCACGCGCGACGCGTTTCCGGGCAACATCATTCCGCAGGACCGGATCAATCCGATCGCGCGCAGCGTGCTCGGCTATTTTCCCGAACCGAACCAGGCGCCAGCCGCCGACCTCTCGCAGAACTTCTTCGCGGAGCAGCCCTGGACGTATGCCTACAACTTCCAGATGGTCCGCATCGATCATGAATGGAACTCGAGCAATCGGACCTATGGGCGCTTCATCCGGAATTTCCGGCGTGAAGAGCGTTACAATTTCGCCGGAGAGACCCAGGGCGTGGAGATCACGAGGGGCGCGACCGATCGGTTCAACTTCAATTACGCTGTCGGCCACACCGCTATGTTGTCTCCCACCCTCGTGTTCGACATGAAGGGCAGCTGGCTGCGCTTCAATGACGATCTCTTCCCGCTGTACGAGGTCGATCTCGCGAGCCTCGGGTATTCACCATCGACCCTGGCGCTCTTCGGCGATTACGCGCAGCTGCCGCGATTCAGCATCGAGTCGTCTGCTCCGACCGCGGCCGGGCGCGTCGCTACGCTGGGAGCGCAGCAGAGCGGCTTCAACAGCGGCCGCACGCAGCCGTTCTACAACGTGCAGATCGCGCCGACGTTCACCAAATCCACCGGCGCGCATACGATCAAGTTCGGCTACGACTGGCGCCAGTTGCGGCAGAACGAGACGAACCTCGGATGGAAGGGGGGCGCGTACTCATTCGACGGCGCGTATACGCGTGCCACCAGCGCCTCCACCAGCCAATACGGACAGGGCATCGCCTCGTTCCTGCTTGGCATACCGTCTTCCCTGACCTCCACGGCGTCGATCATCGAGGTCCGCAGCGAATACGACGCGCGCGTCAACAGCCACGGCGCGTTCGTCCACGACGACTGGCGCGTGTCCGATCGCCTCACGTTGGGCCTCGGCATCCGCTACGATCTCGAACAGGGGCTCACCGAGGTCGATAACCGCAACATCGGCGGATTCGATCTCACGACGACCAACCCGATCGAGGCACAGGCGCGCGCGAACTTTGCCGCCAACCCGCCGGCGGGGGTGCCGATTACGGCGAGCGCGTTCAGAGTTGCCGGTGGCTATACCTATCTGTCGGGCGATCAGCCCGGGGCGTGGAAGGCGGATCGCAACAATTTCCAGCCGCGTGCGGGCTTCACCTACAAGCTCTCGGACTCCTCGGTGTTGCGCGGCGGCATCGGGCTTTTCATCGCGCCGTTCCAGGTGCAGGGTGTGCCGGGTATTCAGACGGCCGTCAATCAAACCGGCTATTCACGCAGTACGCCCGTTCCGGTCTCCAGCGACAACGGGTTGACGTTCCAGGCCAATCTGTCGAACCCGGTGCCGAGCGGGCAGTTGCTCGCTCCTGTAGGGTCGAGCCAGGGGCTCACCACCAATCTGGGCAATGCGCCAGGCAACGTGACCCTCCAGGAGCGGACGAATCCCGAATACTGGCGATATTCATTCGGCATCGAGCGCCAGTTCCCTGGAGACTTTCTCATCGAGGTGTCATACCTCGGGCAGAAGGGAAGCCACCTCCCCATTCTCGAGACGCTGAACTACGTGCCGCAGCAGTTCCGGACGCAAAGCCCTACCCGCGACGCCGCTGCGGAAACTTTTCTCAGCCAGGTGGTCTCGAATCCATTTGTCGGCCTGATGCCGGACTCGCCGGCGAATAACGGGTCGCAAATCAGCCGGCGCCGGCTGCTGCTTCAACATCCGCAGTTCGACGCGACCGGCATCTGCACCGGAAACGGCACGTTCTGCGCGGAGACCGACGGCGGCTCCAACACGTATCACGGGATGATCTTCCGCGCGGACAAGCGCTTCAGCCACGGGTTCATGGTGATGAGCTGGTACACGTGGTCGCGCATGCGCGAGCGCGTCACCCCGCTGAACCCCTGGGAGGAAGCGGAAGAGCGCGTCGCCGCGGTCGATCGTCCGCATCGCATCACGTTTGCGTCGGTGGTCGAGCTGCCGCTGGGCCGGGACCGCAAATGGGGGAGCGACTGGAATGGCGTAGTCGATGCGATTCTCGGCGGCTGGCAGTTTGCGACCAAATACGAGTGGCAGACCGGCCAGCCGCTGATGTTCAACAACAACACGTATTACGACCCGGCCTGCGGCGATCCCAAATCGCTGAAAGCCGAATGGGGCGAAAGCTCGGCCGGGTTCCGCGGGATCGACGTGCCGGTGATGGATCTCACGTGCTTCTACACGCTGCAGAACCAGCAATTCCGCAATGCGTCCGGCCAGCCGGTGACGTTCCAGGCAACCGAGATTCAGCTCGGCCAGTCGAACATCCGCACATTTCCGACGACGCTGCCTGATGTGCGGTTCATGAACCACCACCTGCTCGACTTCGGATTGACGAAGAACTTCCGCGTAGGCGACAGGGTGAGAGTGCAGGTGCGCGTCGAAGCGCTCAACGCCACCAACTACACGTTGTTCGGCGTGGGCAACGTGACCCTGGCGTCGAACAACGCCACGTTCATGCGACTGAACAATCTCGACTCGAGCACCGTGATGAAGCCGCGCGACGTGCAGATTGGCGCCAGGGTTACTTTCTAGCCAGTAGCCAGTAGCCGGTAGCGTAGGGCGCAGCGTCAGTTGCGCCCTACTTTTTCCTTCTACTTTTTCCTTCTTACTTTTTCCTTCTTACTTTCTCCTTCTTACTTTCTCCATCGCCCCCTTCAGCGACCGTCCGCGGCGGCGCATGTCGGCCCACAGATCGCCGACGCGCGCGACCCGCTCGGGCAGGTTCCGCAAACTGAAGGAAGTCGGGAGCACGCCGCCGTGCTCGACCTCGTCCCATGTGCACGGCGCAGACACGGGCGCGCCCGGCTTCGCGCGTACTGTGTAGGCCGCGGCAAACGTCGCGCTGTAGCCGTTTCGCCCAGTGTCGACGTAAATGCGTCCGCGCCTGTCGGCCTTGCTGAACTCCTGCGTGAGGCGATCGGGCGCAAGGCTCACGAACAGGCTGCCGACCCCATTGGCGAATCGCACCACGTCTTCCATCGGCGTCTTACCGTCGGTCGGAACGACGATGTGAAAACCTTTCGAGCCCGAGGTCTTGACCCATGACGGCAGGCCGAGCTCCGCGAGCAAATCACGCAGGCCAAGTGCCGCAGCACGCACTTCCGATGGATCATCCTTCGACGGGTCGAGGTCGAACACGCAGATATCCGGACGATACAGATCCGGCGCGCGAGAGGTCCACACGTGCAGCGTGATCGTGTTCTGATTGGCGACCCATAACAGCGAGCGTGTGTCGCTCACGACCGGATGGTGAACCACGCCGTCGTTTTTCGGGACCTCCACGCGCTTCAGCCACTCCGGAAAGCCCTTCGACACGTCCTTCTGCCAGAAGCCTTTGCTGCGGATGCCTGCCGGATACCGTTCCATCGTGACGGGACGGCCGCGAAGGTGCGGCAGCATCACCGGCGCGATCGATTCGTAATACGCCGCGAGGTCGCCTTTGGTGATCCCGTCGTCGGGAAAAAGAAGTTTCTCAGGATGCGTGATCACTGTTCGCGGACGACCTCGCGCGGATTTTTGTCGAAACGGACGCCCAACAACCGGGGATGGCGCAGCTTGCCATGCACCGTCCATTCGATGAACCCGACCTGCACGATTATTGCGGGCTGCACCCAGTGCGCGCGCAGCCTGGGAAGGCCCTTGGCTTTCGTGAACGGCGAATGCGTCTGTGCGAGGGCGTCGAGCCGCTGCCGGAGGTCGAGCAGAAGCTTTGTGTCGAACCCTGTTCCGATTTTCCCCGCGAACACGAAATCGTCGCCGTCGTAATATCCCACCAGCAGCGCTCCGAGACCGACGCGCGCGCCCTGCGGATCGGTGAACCCTCCGACGACCAGCTCCTGAGAGGCCTCGCACTTCATCTTCAGCCAATGTTTCGAGCGGCGATGTTCGTAGGGCGAGCCGCGGCGCTTCGCGATGACTCCCTCCCACCCTTCGCGGCGGGCGCGTTCCCACGGCTTGTCGTCGTCCAGCAGCGCCACTCTTTGCAAGGGCGACGTGAACGGCAGCTCCTGCAACAGCGCCCGGCGCTCTTCGAGGGGCAGGGACGTCACGCCCCGTCCGTTCAGCCACAAGATGTCGAACACGTGATATCCACTCCTGCCGTCCCAGGCGACTTCGCCGTCGAGGATCACATCCCCGACCGGCAGGCGCGCGACAGCGGCGGCGACTTCCGGAAGATGCTGCGGCAGTCGATTGCGGGAAAACAGGCGCACATCGTCTCCGTCCTTGTACGCGAGCAATCTGATGCCGTCGAACTTTCGCTCGAAGAGCCACTCGTCGCCGCCGAAGCGATCCTGTGTCAACGTCGCGGCCATCGGCTCGAGCCAGTCGGGGATCGTCGCCGGCATGTATGGTTAGAGTATGCCGGCGATAGCCAGTAGCCAGTAGCCAATAGCCGATAGTCCTGAGGCTTGTAGCCCGGCCTACCGCCTATGGCCTATCGCCTATCGCCTTCGCCTTGACGAAAACGTTAACGCCCTTCGCCGTGTTCGGGGAGTTCTGCGATCGCAGCGTGTTGCTGCCGCCGGACTGATAACCATGTTCGACGACCAGGCTCACTTCGACAGTCATCTCGGCGCCGGCAGCATCGAGCGTGCGCACCTCTTCCACGGTTATCGCCTGGTTGTTGATGGACGTGACGAACGTCGTAATGAGCCGCGAGCCATCCCAGCGAAACGCGCCGACAGCCTCTCCGCCGCTCACCGCTTTAGCCGCGGCAGGCAAGTACCTGATCGTCTGGGCGCTTCCGTTGCGCGTGGTTTCGATGCGCAGTTCCTCCGGCATCTGGCGGATTGCCACGACGACGGGGCCTATCGGAGTGCCTTGTGCGGCAGCTTCGCTGCGGGACAAATCCATCGTCCAAGTTCCGGAGAAGTCAGGACGGGTTTGCGCGGCGAGCCCGACCGAGCCGAGACCGACAACGACGCAGACGGCCGATGCCATGAACTTCATATGTCACTCCTTGCATCATCGATACTGCCACAAATCCCCACACTAGGAGGCGCCCGCAATCTCCTGTATTGTTTTTGTCCTCAGGAGACATGTCATGAAACGAAGAGTGCTCGCATTCCTCATCCTTGCGCACTGGATCAGCGTGCCTGCAATAGCGCAGCCGCCCGCGCAGACTCAACCGGCTGTCGACCTGAATGCTTACTACCAGATTGGGCCCGATTCACTCGCCCACGATGGCGTGCCGAAGGGGGAGGTGCGCGGTCCGTTTGTGCTGCCGAGCCAGGCGTATCCGGGCACGCAGCACACGTACTGGGTGTACGTGCCGGCACAGTACCGACCGGTCCGTTCCGGCCAGTCTGATGATTTTTCAGGATGGTCAGGCGTTCAAGGACATGGACGGCGTCCTGAGGACTCCCAACGTCCTCGACAATCTGATTTACCGCCGCGAAATTCCGGTGATGGTCGCCGTGTTCATCAATCCCGGCCGCACGCCCGAGCAGCCGGAACCCACGCCGCGGAACTGGGGTGACCGCGATACGAACCGGCCAACCGAATACAACTCGCTCGACGACAAGTACGCCCGGGTGATCGTCGATGAGCTGATGCCGGTTCTATATAAGGAGTACAACATCTCGAAAGATCCCGAACGTCATGGCATCGGCGGCGCCAGCTCGGGCGCCATTGCCGCCTTCACCGTCGCCTGGCAGCGTCCGAACGATTTCCGCAAGGTGCTCAGCATCGTCGGCAGCTTCGTGAATCTCGGCGACCGCGGCGGAGATACGTATGCCGACATCGTGCGGACGAGCGAAAAGAAGCCGATCCGCGTTTTTCTACAGGACGGACGGAACGACAATCGCGGGACCGGGCGCGGCGGCGCATACGACCCGCGGCGCGACTGGTTTGTCCAGAACGTCCGGCTGATGAAAGCGCTCACCGAGAAGGGCTACGACGTGAACTACACCTGGGGCATGAACACGCACGGACAAAGAATGGGCGGTCCGATTCTCCCGGAAATGATGCGTTGGCTCTGGCGCGATCACCCGGTCTCGACCGACCCGAACGACACGGTGGAGAGATCGTTTAACGGGAAAGCCGGCAGCCAGTAGCGGGTGTGATCATCATGCGAATGTCCTTTGTTGCACTTCTAGCTCTCGCGTTCATCACAGCGCCGCTTGTGCCCGGCGCGCACGCACAGGCACCGCCTCCCATTCTGCAGGAGCCGCAGACGATTCCGCTCTGGGAAGGCCAGACACCTGGTGCGCAGGGGAGTGCGAGCGAAGATATCCCCACGCTCACCATCTACATGCCGGCGGTGACCACGGGACCGATGACGGCCGTAATCGTGGCTCCAGGCGGCGGGTATCGAGCGCTGTCGATGAACAAGGAAGGGCGCCAGCCGGCAAACTATCTGAATTCTCTCGGCGTCGCGGCGTTCGTCCTGAAATACAGGCTCGGGCCGAAGTATCACCACCCGATTGAGCTCGGCGACATGCAGCGCGCGATTCGCATCGTTCGCGCGCGAGCGGCCGAGTGGCACGTCAACCCTTCACGAATCGGCGTGATGGGATTTTCGGCTGGAGGGCACCTGGCTTCCACGGCGTCGACGCAGTTCGATGCGGGGAACGCCGCCGCCGCCGATCCGATCGATCGCGTCAGCAGCCGCCCGGATTTTGCCATCCTCGGTTATCCGGTGATCACCCTCACCGAGAAGTGGGTCCATCAGGGATCGAGAACGATGCTGCTCGGAGACAATGCGGATCCTGCTCTCGCGCGCAGCCTCTCGACCGACACCCTCGTAACGAAAGAGACGCCCCCCACGTTCCTGTTCCATACGAATGCGGACACGTCGGTGCCAGTCGAAAACAGCGTGCATTACTTTCTTGCGCTCAGAAAGGCTGGGGTTCCCGCCGAAATGCACATCTTCAAGGACGGCCCGCACGGTGTGGGCCTCGCCATGCAGGATGACGTGTTATCGGAGTGGCCGAAAGTTCTCGCGAACTGGCTGCGCGCGAGCGGGCTCTTGTAGTCGATACGTAGGGCGCAACTGATCGCATGCGCAACTGACGTTGCGCCCTACGGGACCATTTACGGAAGCGATAACGCGACTAACTCTGCCGGGAAGTTCGCCGCGCCCACGGCAACAACGATGTACTGCTTGCCGTTGAGCATATAGGTCATCGGATTGCCGCAGGTGTTTGCGGGCAGTTGCAGCTCGTGTACGACCGCGCCGGTCGCCTTGTCGTACGCGTAGAACATCGGTCCGCCGCCGCCGCCGCCCCTGAACAACCCGCACCCTTGCCCCGCAAACATCAGCGTCTTCGTGACGACGATGCCGCCTTCATCGGCGCGGCCGGTTTTCGGGACGTTGACGCCTTTGAGCGCAGGGTGCGTCTTGATCCATTCATAGGTGTCGCCGTTCGCGACCTGCCAGGCGATGTCGCCGCTGTTCATGTTGTAGGCGGTGATGCGCCCATAAGGCGGCTTGATCAGCGGAAGTCCTTGCGGGCCTATGCCCCACGGCCCACGGCTGGATCCCGGTCCTAGAACCACCGGGCCTCCCCGGCCGCGTCCCCCACCGCCTCCGCCTGCCTCCGGATCGACCGGGGCGGCGCCGCCTCCCGCCCGGGCAGGTTGTCCCGCGGCACCCTGCGGCCCGCCTGGCCCGGCGGGTCCGGCCGCACTGGGGGCACCCCCCGGCGCCGGTCCGGCGCCGCGCGCCGGCGCCGCGCCGCGTCCGCCGCCGCCTCCACCGCCGATGAAACTCATGTCCGAGCGCTCCCCGCCAGCCTGGAGGGAATTGTTCGACATGTTGGTCACCGACGGGACGTAGAGCATGTTTGTCTCGGGATCGAATGCCGCGCCCTGCCACAGCGCCGAACCCTGAGCCGCAGGGATCATCAGCGTGCCTAATTTACCGCCACCAGTGCCGGCAACGATCGGCGGAGTGAACAGCGGCCCGATCTTGTACTGCTTGATCATCTCGCGCGCCTGCGCGTTGAGCTCGGGCGTGAAGTCGATGAGGTCTGCTTCAGAGACGCCCTGCCGATCGTAGGGAGCCGGCTTGGTCGGATGCGGCTGTGTCGGCGAGTACCACTCGCCGGGCACGTCGCCCTTTTCAACCGCCCGTTCTTCAATCGGCCACACCGGCGTGCCGTTGACGCGATCGAACACGAACAGATAGCTCCACTTGGTGACTTGCGCAACCGCTCGAATAGGCTTGCCGTTCACCGTGATGTTGAGGAGTGTCGGCGGCGACGCGAGGTCGTAGTCCCAGATGTCGTGATGCACGAGCTGGTGATGCCACACGCGCTTACCGGTGCGCGCGTCGAGACACACAAGGCTGCCCGTGAACAGGTTATTGCCCGGCCGGTGACCGCCGTAATAATCGCCCGTTGCCGATTCGACAGGCAGATACGACGTAACCGAGCTCATCGTCGGCCGAGAATGGCGACCAGACCGAGGTGTTCCCCGTATACGACCACGAATCGTTCTGCCACGTGTCGTTGCCGAACTCGCCTGGCTGTGGAATGGTGTGGAACGTCCACAAACGCTTTCCTGACCTGACGTCGAAGCCGCGGATGTAGCCTTTGGTGTTTTCCTTCGATCGCGGTGCGCTACCGCCGACCATCGCTGCGCCGATCACGACGACATCCTTCACGACCACGGCAGGTGAGGTAGAGCTGATAACCCCGTCGGCCGGCGGCGGCTGATCGAAATCCTGATAGAGATCGATGACGCCGTTTCTGCCGAACTTCGGATCGGGGATCCCCGTCTTGGCGTCGAGCGACACGAGCTGATAACCGCGCGTCATGAGCAGGATGCGCTCCTGCTTGCCGTCGGTCCAATATTCGACGCCGCGCGATACGCTGCGCGGGGCCCTGTCGCCGCGCTGACCTTCGTCGATGCGGTAGACCCACAACGTCTCGCCGGTCGCTCCATCGATGGCGACGACGTTCGGCCGGAAGCCGGCGGTGCTGTAAAGCACGCCGCCTACCATCAGCGGCGTCCCTTCCATGTTGTTCTGCGGCCGCGGGCCGTGATTTTCCGATTTCCAGCGCCAGGCGACGCGCAGGTCCTTGACGTTGTCGCGGTTGATTTGATCGAGCGGCGAATATTTCGTGTTGCCGTGGTCCGCACCCCAGTGGGGCCACTCGCCATTTTTCGCGCCCGTCTGCCCGGAGACAAACGCGGATATTGTGACGACCAGCGCGCCCACGGCCAATGTCAGAGACTTCTTCATCAGCGAACTCCTCTGCGCGTAGTTTACGAAAAACGTAAAAAGGGGGTCTGACCCTATTTGTTGTAGCTGGCCCAGAGCCAGGTCAGCGCATCCGGCAACGTCTGGAAGACCACGTTGGCATCGGTGTGGCGCGCACCTTCCGCGTACACATATTTATGTGGATAACCCTTGGCCTTGAGCACCTGCGACATCCGCTGGTTGGCGAGCACCCAGTTGCCGTGCGTCGATTCCTCGCGCGTCGCGCCGTTGTCGAACTCGCTCACGTGGAACCAGATGCGGAGCGGCTTTTTCTCGGAGTTCGGAATCAGCGTCGAGTGATATTCCCACGCGCCGAACGGATATTTGGGATTCGAACCGCGTGCCTGATCCACGAATGTCCCCGAATAGCTGAGCACACGGCGATACCATTCCGGGTGAAACCACGCCATCGTCAGCGCGCACGCCGCGCCGGAGCTTCCGCCCATCGTCGCGCGACCTTCGGGGTCTTTCGTGAATCGCACCTTGTGGTCGCGCTCGATGCGGGGCAGCACTTCCGTTTCGATGAACTGCGCGTAGGTGTCCGAAACGGTGTCGTATTCGAGCCCGCGCTGGCTGCCCGGACCGTCGCCGCCGCCGTTATGCACGAGCACGGCAAGCATCACCGGAACTTTTTTCTGATGGATCAGATTGTCGAGGGCGGTGGGCACCGAGTAGTGGTACTTCGGGTTGTAGCCGTCCTGGACGACGATGAACGGCGCTTCGGTGCCCGGCACGTATTGCGCGGGTATGTAGATGGCGACCGGGCGTTCGTAGGGAACGATCTCGCCTGGTTTGTCCCGCGAGATGCCCTTGTAGATCTTGCTGTCGGCCGACTTCATCGTGAACCGGTGAATGCGTCCCTGCGGGGCATTCGGGCTCGGCACGAGTTCGGTGGAGTTCGAAAACGGCGGACGCAGCGTGACGTCGCTGTCGTCGAGCATATTGGGCCGCGGCGCCCCCATCCCACGCCCACCCTGCTGAGCGGGAACCGTCACAGCGGCAACACATATAAGGAGCGCGCAGACAACGAAACGTCGTGTCATCCTAAATCCCCAATCCCAAGTCCCTAGTCTGTAGCGACAGTGATGAGCGTTTCCGCGAACTGGCCGTCGGCCTCGACCCGCAGCAAGTACCTGCCGGCCCCAATATTCTTCAACGGGATGCGGCCAGTGTAACCGAACATCCGCCACTTTGCCGCGCCCCCTTCGCCGTTGGCCAGCACATCGCGCGAGGCGAAGACCTCGCGTCCCGCCTCGTCAACCAGGCGTGCTGCCACCTGGATGCGCCGGGGCTGCTGCGCCGGAGTGTTGTCGTAAATCTCGGCCAGCCATGCGAGTGTTTCGGCCTGTGTGAAGTCGCGGCGGCTCGTCGCGGGAGCACCGAGCAGCTTTTCTGCCTCCGGATCGCGTTGTGGCGTCAGCATTTCGGCCGCCCCCGACGCCGCCAGCAGGACGCCGCTCATGGCGACTGGCGTCTTCGCGAAATCTGGAACGGTCACGTCGTAGAAGACCGTCCCCGTCTTGCCGGTGTTGGGGTCGCGGGCGCCTATCCTTAATTGATAACGCCCGGGCAGGAGTGGAGTGCGGGCGTTGAGCCTGATGCCGGTCGCCTTCACGCGCTGATACGTGTCGGGTCGAATCGCGAGATTCAGCGCCGATCGCGTGCCGCGCTGCGCCCGGCCGTCGTCGTTCAAACCGAAGTACGAGACCTCGATGCTGTCGGCCATCAATCCACTTGGCTGAGGCGCGAACTCGAGCTCCGCGCCCTGGAGCTCGACAACGAGGGCGACAGAGGCCTCTTTTGCCGCGCCTTTGAGCGGGACAGCCTGCGCGGACAGCATCAACCCTGGCTGCTGCACGGGACTGTTGAGCGCCGACCGCAGCTCGACCGAGGTGTCGTTCGCTCCGCCTGCGCGGCGTTCGCGATTCCAACGTTCGAGTGCATCCTGCTTGCGTTCCTGCGTCGTTTTTCCGCTTGGCGACGGATACCCGCGGCGCGCGGTTACCGTGAGGCCGGGCCGCTTGACGCGAACTTCGATGCGATGGAACCGCCCGTCGCGTGGATGTGCGGGTGGGGCGTAGCCGAGCAGGTAGTAGCGGCTGTTCGCGGCGACGATCCGCTCGAAGGCTTCGGTAAACGAGTTCGTATCGACAGCGGCAAAACCGCCGGTACCTTCCGCCAGCAGCCTGAGGCTGTCCTGCGTGAGCCGCATCTCGCCCATCAACGCTTGCGTGCCGGAGAAGGGGGTGCCCACCGGCTTGGTCGGATCGGTGCCCGCGTAGTCGGGAGCGCCGGCTCTCATGTTTTCCACAAAGTCGGTGGTCATGCCGATGAGGCCGCGCGGATCGAGCGCGTAGATGTTGACGTTGGCGCGCGCGGCCGCGGTTGCCGCGTCGCGCGTCGCTTGCGCGATTTCGGTTCCGCTCTGCGAGCTGAACACCTCGGCCATCGGATAGTCGATACCTTCGCTGAACCACAACAGCGCCTTGCGGCGTCCCCGCACGCTTTCGAGAAACTCGGTGAGGCTGCGAATCGTGTTGAGGACGCCGACAGCGCGCTGGCCGCGCTCGAGGTTGCTCGGGTCGAACGACTGCATGCGGGTGAGCAGATTGGGGACCGCCTGCTGATTGCTGTCGGGGTTCGCGGGCGTGTCGAGACCCGACAGCGCGAGCGACTGATAGTAATCATCAATGCGCTGCATCTCCGCCGACTGCAGGCGCTGGCCGACAAAGCTGTCCACCGCCCGCAGAAGCAGCGCAGGGTCGTTGGTGAATTCCTGCGCCGCATCTTTCCGTCCGGTCGTGGTAACCACGGCGACGAGGTCGCGGGGGCCGACGTGTTGCTCGATGAAGTCGCGCGCGTGACGGCGCACGATGCCCGTGCGAAGCGGCGCGACGTTGAGATCGTCGAGGACAATGATGTAGACGCGGCCCGAGGACACGTCGCGATTCGTGCGCACGTCCGACGGGACGACGCGCCCGTTGAACGCGAAGCGCTCCCGGCGCTCGGCCGGCAACTCGATGTACGAGAAGGTCTGCACCTGCTGCGGCTTCCCGTCTTCCAAAACTTCGAAGTCTTCCGGCGTCAGTCCGGTGACGAAACGGCCCTCGGCGTCGGTGACGGTGACGTCGACGTCGACGAGGTTCACGTCGACCTTGAACGTCGGCTGCTGCGTAAAAACGGCCGCATCGAGAACGACAAGCGCGGCCAGCGTCAACCCGCACACGCGCAGCATCTGCACCATTCGATTCAAGGTTGTTCCTCTTGTTCTGCGATCATAACCTGCCGCAATGTCTCAATACGTCTCGAATCGTGCGACAAATTGCGACAACGGATCCGTCTTTTTGGTGTGCGCTAAGGTTTTTTGGATCGCCGTTTCACATCGCGAAATTCAGCGCCATATCGTGCGGCAGCGCGTTGACAGTCCCTCATCTTTCGCCGTACTCTCCACCTCTTAGTCATTCAGTTGAACGTCGGCACCAACCGTCGATAGGGGAGGAGATCCATGGGGAGTAAGGCACTCGCGCGCGTGGCCGTATTGGCCGTGCTGTGTACGGCCGTCGCAGGCCACGTCGTTTCGGCGCAGAACATTTACGGATCGCTCGTCGGCAATGTCACGGACTCTTCCGGTGCGTCCATCCCGGGCGCGACGGTTACCGCTACGCAAACCGAAACCAACCTCACGCGCGAAGTCGTGACCAACGAGGCCGGCGCGTATTCGATTCCCAATATTCCGTCGGGGACCTATCAGGTCGTTGTCGCGGTGCCAGGGTTTCAGAATTTTACCGCGCGCGACGTCATCGTCACAAACCGGGATGTGCGCGTTGATGCCAGATTGAGCCTGGGGGCGCTCGAAGAAGCGGTCACCGTCACCGCGACAGCGGCGATTCTGCAGACCGAAAATGCGGCGGTGTCGCACATCGCGAACGCGGAGCAGCTGCAGACGCTGCCGACCAGCGGCCGCGCGTTTCAGAGCTTCATGACGCTCATGCCCGGTGTGGCAGACCCGAACTATCAGCAGTCGGGCGGCATCAACAACCCGGGGCGGACCATGTCGCTCACCGTGAACGGGCAGCCGGCGACCAACACCGTCGTCCGGCTCGACGGCATCACCGCCACCAACCAGTTCTTCGAGAGCATCCAGAGCTACGGCCCCGCGCTCGAAGCCATCGAGACCGTCAACGTCGTGACGAGCAGCTTCGATGCCGACCAGGGGATGGCCGGCGCGGCTGCCGTGAACGTGCAGGTGAAGACCGGTACGAACATCTTCCGCGGCTCCGCCTTCGAATACGTCACCGACGCGAGAATGCGCGCCAGGAATTATTTCCTTCCGGCCGGACAGACCAAGGGCACGTCGAGTGTCAACGTGTTCGGCGGCACGATCGGTGGCCCGATCGTCAAGAACAAGCTGTTCTTTTTCTTCAGCGACGAGACGACGATTCAGCGGACGTTCAACGGCAATGCGCAGGGGCAGACCGGCACCAACGGTCTCATCTCGCTGCCGACCGCGGCGCTGCGACGGGGGGATTTCTCGGGCAGCGGAGCGGTGATTTACGATCCGCTCACCGGGAATCAGACGACCGGCGCCGGCCGCGTGCCGTTTGCGTACGCCAACTGTCCGGGGCTCAGCTCGACGACCGACCCGCGCTTCGCGTCGTGCAACTTCATTCCGCAGAACCGCATCAACCCGGTTGCGGCGAGCATGCTCAGCCAGTTGATTCAGCCGACGCTTCCGGGCGATCAGAACAACTACTATGCAACCGCCGGTTATGATTCGGATTTCCACAAGATTGACGCGAAGATCACCTACAACCCAGGGCCGAGGCTGAACCTCAACGGCCGCCTCGGGTTCCTGCCCAGCTGGGAGCGCTCGCTGGCCATCCTGCCGGCGATTGACGGCGGCCCGATCAATCCGCTGTCGCAGGGGCGCGAGTGGGACTCGTTCGTCGACAGCCATTCGATCGGCGCGACCTCGATTCTGTCGGCGAACTTCGTCGTCGACGGGTCGTTCGGCTACACCAAGCACAACGTCAATGTGTTTCCGCCCGTCGACACCTGCTATGGCGACGTGTTCAGCATTCCCAATGCCTGCCAGCCGCCGTATTCGCTCGACACGAACGTGCCGAGCATGAACGTGGCGGGCTGGGTGCTGAACGGCACGAGCCCGATTCGCGACTACGTCGACCCGCAGTGGCAGCTCGTGGCCAACGCCGGATGGACGAAGGGCTCGCACAACGTCAAGTTCGGAGTGGACTACATCATCCTGCATCAGAACCACTACGAGACGCAGGCGCAGTCGTTCACCTTCAACGGCGGCGTGACGACGCTGCCGGGCGGAACGGCGGCGAACGACTACAACCGGTTTGCCTCGTTCCTGCTCGGGATGCCGTCGGCGCGCACCGCCGAAGCAATGACCCCGCTCATCGGCGGCGATGCGTCCGGCGCCTCGCACACCGGCAACCAGTTCCGCCCGAACACTCTGCGGAACAACAACACCGGCCTCTACGTGCGCGATCAGTGGAACATCACGCCGAAGATCACCGCCTCGGTCGGCATCCGCTGGGAGTACTACTCGCTGCCTCGCCGCGTCGATCACGGCATCGAGGTGTACGATTTCGCCGCCAACCGCCTGCTGATCTGCGACGTCGGCCCCAACGATGCGAACTGCGGCATCGACGTCGAGAAGAACCTGTTCACGCCGCGGCTCGGCATTGCCTACCGGCCGATGGAAGACTTCGTCATTCGCGCCGGCTATTCGCGGAACCCGCAGAGCAACAATCCCGGCCGGCAGCAGATGGTGCCGTCTCAGTCGTTTCCGCAGACGATCGTCATCACCCAAAACGCCCCGAACAACGTCACGGCGGTCGGGTCTCTCAGCGACGGATCGCCGATCGTGCGCCAGGTGGATCAGACCCCTGGTGTGCTGGCGCTTCCGGCCGGCGCCGGTGTGAACACCTACCAGGATGAATACGTGCGGGGCAAGATCTCCTCGTGGAACGTCACCGCCCAGAAGGCCTTTGGCGCGCGTACCAGCGTGCAGGTCGGCTACGTCGCGAACCGCCAGAATGGGATGACGCGCAATCGCAACCTCAACTTCGGAACGTTGGGAGGCGGATCTGCGAGTCAGCCGTTCAATTCGCTGGGCATCACGTCGGCGATGAACGTGTTTGCGGCCGAGGGCAAGGTCAAGTACCACTCGATGCAGCTGAGCATCAATCGGCGGATGAGCGACGGCGTGCAGTTCACCGTCGCGTACACGTTGTCCAAGACCACCGACTGGTGGAGAGGAAATACCAACCCGAACCAGACCATTGCCATTCCAGAGTTCTACGACCTTAACAAGGGCGAAATCGGAAGTCCGCAGCGGTTGAACGCGTCGCTCGTATACGAGTTGCCCTTCGGAGAGGGCAAGAAATGGCTCAATGACGGCGGCGTGATGGGGGCCGTCGCGGGCGGCTGGCAGCTGAACACCTTCTTCAGCTATGCCGCAGGCACACTGGTCACGGTCACTTCCAATGCCAATTCACTGAATGCGCCTGGAACGACTCTCCAGTTTGCCGATAAGGTCACGGACGGTGATGTGGAGATTTTCGGCGATGCCGGGGCCAACGCTCAGTACTTCGACGTCAGTGCCTACCGGCCGGTCACGCAGGCGCGGTTCGGCAATTCCGGCATTGGCGAGTGGCGCGGCCCGACAGCTCCGAACCTCGACCTGAGCCTGTTCCGTGTGTTCCGCCTCGGCCAGACCAAGACGCTGCAGGTTCGAGCGGAAGTGTTCAATCTCACGAACACGCCGCATTTCAGCAACCCGAATACGGTCATCTCGAACGTGACGTTCAACGCCGACGGATCGATCGCGCGGCTGAATGGTGTCGGCGGCATCACCAGCACCGACCGCACCGGACGTCAGTACGACGAACGCGAGTGGCGCTTCGGCGCGCGCTTCGGCTTCTAACCCTTAGGGAAGGGTGAGGGAAAGGTTGTTTCAACCTTTCCCTCACCCCTTTCCCCTTTTCCCTTTTACCCCTTACCCCTTACATATGTCCCCCACTCCCAGTCCCGGATACAGCCTCACAGTTCGCGTCAAGATCCGCAATCGCCCTGGAAGTCTCGGCAGGCTGACCACTGCCATTGGCAAGGCAGGCGGCGACATCGGCGCAATCGATATCGTTTCGGTCGGCCACGACATGTTGACGCGCGACGTCACTGTCAACGCCGCCTCCGTCGGTCACGGAGAGCAGGTGGTGGCGGCCATGTCTGCCGAAGACGGCATCGAGGTCGTCAACGTATCGGATCGGACCTTTCTCATGCACCTCGGCGGCAAGATCGAGGTGACGTCGAAAGTTGCGCTCAGCACGCGAGCCGATTTGTCGATGGCCTACACGCCAGGCGTCGCTCGCGTGTGCGAGGCCATTCACCTGGATCCGGACAAGGCGTTCACGCTGACCATCAAGAAAAACACCGTGGCGGTGGTGTCCGACGGCACGGCGGTGCTGGGGCTTGGCGACATCGGTCCGGCAGCGGCGATGCCGGTGATGGAAGGCAAGGCGATGCTGTTCAAGGAATTCGCCGGCGTCGACGCGTTTCCCATCTGTCTGGCCACCAAAGACGTCGACGAGATCGTCAATGCGGTGAAGGCGATTGCGCCCGGGTTCGGCGGCATCAACCTCGAGGACATCTCGGCGCCGCGCTGTTTCGAGATCGAGGAGCGGCTGCGGCGCGAGCTCGACATTCCGGTGTTCCACGACGACCAGCACGGCACCGCGGTCGTAGTGCTCGCGGCGCTGATCAATGCGCTCAAGCTCGTTGGCAAGCGCATCTCGGATGTGAAGGTTGTCGTCAGCGGCATCGGGGCGGCCGGGATCGCGTGCACAAACATCGTGATGGCTGCCGGCGTCCAACGGGTCATCGGGTGCGATCGGCGCGGCATCGTTCACCGCGGGCGGCACGATCTCGGTCCGGTGAAGGCGGCATATGCGGCGCGAACCAATCCCGACAACGAGCAGGGAACCATTCGCGATGCGATGCGCGGCGCGGACGTGTTTTTCGGACTATCGGGTCCGGGACTGATTGGGCCCGGCGACCTCCAGCAGATGGCGAAGGACGCGATCGTGTTCGCCATGGCCAATCCGACGCCGGAAATCATGCCAGAGGTCGCGGAACCTCTCGTGGCCGTGATGGCCACGGGCCGTTCGGACTATCCGAACCAGATCAACAACGTCTTGTGTTTCCCGGGAATTTTCCGCGGCGCGCTCGATGCGCGGGCGTCCTGCATCAACGAGGAAATGAAGCTGGCCGCGGCGCATGCCATCGCCAACTCGATCGGTGCCGACGAACTGCACCGCGAGTACATCGTGCCGTCGGTCTTCGACAAGCGCGTGGCCAAGGCGGTGGCGGCGGCGGTCAACGAGGCGGCGCACCTGACGGGAGTCTCGCGGCGCAACGTGCGTGAGGAGCTCCACCTGGTTTCGTATTGAGGTATCGCCGCCCGCATCGTGGGATAACTTGACAGCCGGCACCGCCGTCGCTAGGCTGGCAGTCTTCACCGATCACTACACAGTTACGTACACGACGCGCCGTGGCCGCGTCGCGCCCGAGGAGGAGATATGAGATTCGGGAGCATCACCCGGTGCGTCCTTCTGGTACTTTGCACGTCCATCGCTATTCCCGCATTTGCCCAGCTGCAGTCGGGGCGCATCGTCGGCACCATCTTCGACCCGCAGCGCGCCGGCATCCCCGGAGCGACAGTCTCGGTGGTCAACACCGCAACGAACATCACCAGAACCGCCGTCACCGATTCCGAAGGCAATTACGTCGTCACGCCGCTCGACCCGGGCACCTATAACGTCACTGCTGAAATCCCCGGATTCCAGACGACGCGGCGCGAAGGACTGGTGCTGACGGTCGGACAGGCGGCTCGAGTAGAACTGGTGCTCAACATCGGCTCGCTCTCGACAGAAGTGCAGGTCACCGCAGAGGTGCCGCTGCTCAACACCGAGTCGGCGACGCTCAGCGAAGTCATCACCAACGAGCAGATCGTCGATCTGCCGCTGAACGGACGCGGGTTCCACGAGCTTGCGCGTCTCACGTCGGGCGTGGCGCTGCTGCCTCCCACCGGCAACACGCAGCCGGTGCGTCCGGAAGTGGTCAACGGCAACGTCATCGGCGGCGTCGCGGGCGCGCAGACCCGCTTCCTGCTCGACGGCGTGGACATCACCGAAGAGCACCAGGGGGGCACCTGGATACAGACCTCCGTTGACGCGCTTCAGGAGTTCAGCGTTCAGCAGAATGCGTATTCGGCCGAGTTCCACGGCGCCGGCGCGACGTTCAACGTGACCACGAAGTCGGGCGGCAACGTGTTTCACGGGAGTGCGTTCGAGTTCCTCCGCAACGACAGTTTCGATTCGAAGAACTTCTTCGCGGTGAACAAGGAGAAGCTCGAGCGCAACCAGTTCGGCGGAACGCTCGGCGGTCCGGTGATGATTCCCGGCATGTACGACGGCCGGAACAAGACGTTCTTCTTCGCCAGTTACGAAGGGCACCGGCGCCAGCAGGGGGTCGTCGACGTGAGCAACGTGCCGTCGGTCGCGCAGCGCCGCGGCGACTTCAGCGGCCTGGCTCCAATCTTCGATCCTCTGACGACGGCGACGGTCAACGGCGTCAACACGCGCACGCAGTTCACGAACAACGCGATTCCGCAGGACCGCATTTCGTCGCAGGCCCAGTTCTTCATGCAGTACATCCCCGAGCCGAACGGCCCGAACAACACATACGTCTCGAACCCCATCACTGAGTTTTCCGCAAACCAGGTGACGCTCCGGCTGGACCAGGAGATCAACCAGCAGAACCGCCTGTTCGCGCGATACAGCGATCATCGCAACGCCGAAGACCGTGAATCGGCGTGGCCGACGCTCGGGTCGACACGGCTCGAAGGTCCGGCGTTCAACCTCGCATTGGCCTTGACGTCGAATATCGGGTCGTCGCTGGTGCACGAAGTTCGATTCAGCCGCATGTATGGTGAATATCGATCGACCGCGTACTTCCAGGGACAGGGTGTCGAGCTGGTGCAGCAGCAGGCAGGCGTGAGGGGTCTGGAGGCGGTTCAGGATCCGGCAATCGCCAGCCTGCCCGCGTTCAACTTTTCGGGGTACACCGGCTTCTCGGGCAACGCCGGTGACGGCCGCCCGAAATGGCAGGATCGCGGCGAATACGAAGTCACCGACAACCTCACGTGGATCAAGGGCCGCCACATCATGAAGTTCGGCGGCCGGATGTACCACCGGAACATCCTCTTTACCGACGCCCGCAGCCACAACGGTGTGTACGGGTTCACGGGCGTCATGACGCAGCGGCCGACATCCTCTGCCGGCACTGGCGTGTCGTTCGCCGATTACCTGCTCGGATATCCGGCCAATGCCACGCGGTCGAATCCCGCGACATGGTGGGGCGGAACCGGCACGTATTGGCACGGCTTCATCCAGGACGATTACCGTCTGACCGACAACCTGACCGTCAATCTCGGGTTGCGCTACGAGTACACGCCGTGGCTCACCGCCTATCGCAACCAGGGCGCGGTGTTCGACCCGACGCAAGCGAAGTCGATCATCGTGTCGAGCGAGACCGATCAAATCGACCTCGACGCCCAGCGCCTGGCCGATGTCGGCTATCAGCTTTTCGGAGATTTGATTCAAACCAGCAGTCAGGCGGGCGTGCCGCTGCAGCTGACGAAAAACGATACCAACCAGTGGGCGCCGCGCGCCGGCTTTGCCTATCGCCTCGGCGATCGCACGGTCGTTCGCGGCGGCTACGGCATGTTCTACGAAGCCGAAGGCACGAGCGGTCGCTTAAACTTCCACTTCCTGCCGTTCAGCCTCAGCGAGGGTGTGAACGCGGTTGCCAACGTGGTGCCGGATCGCACGCTGGCGAATTATTTCCTCGGCGTCCCGTTCGGTGCCGCGGTCGGAACCATCGGATGGAATCCTCTGACGCTCGACGCGCAGTTCGGCTACGACCAGCGCTGGAACATCGGCTTCCAGCGCGAAATCGCCGCGCGCATGAGCCTCGACGTGAACTACGTCGGCACGAAGGGCTCGAACCAGCAGGAAGCCGAGCCGATCAACACCCCCCCGGCCGGCGCGGGCAACATCCAGTTGCGCCGGCCGTATTCGCGGTTCGGCAACATGAGCATCCACAGCCAGGCGCGGTCCACCGAATATCACGCGCTGCAGAGCAAGATCCAGAAGCGGACGTCGAACGGCTACTGGTATCTCGCGTCGTACACGTGGTCTCAAACCCTTACGACACAGCCTGCCCCTGGCATCGGCGGCAACTTCACGTATGACACAGGGCCGGCACCGTTCGACGCGACGCATCTTGGCGCGATGAGCTTCGGCGCCGAGCTGCCATTTGGAAGAGGGAAGCGCTACATGGGAGGGGCAGGCACGCTCACCAACGCGTTGGTCGGCGGCTGGCAGGCGCAGAGCATCATCAACTATCGCAGCGGTCTTCCCTACACGCCGACCGTGGGCCGCGACGTGGCCAATATCGGAGTGGGCGGTACCGGACGCGATGCACAACGGCCCAACGTCGTCGGCAACGCCGAACTCGACAATCCCACGATCGACGCCTGGTTCGACAAGACCGCGTTCGTGGTGCCGGCCGACTACACCTTTGGCAATGCCGGCCGCGGCATTCTGCGCGGCGACCACCAGTGGAACGTCGATTTTTCGATCTTCAAGAGATTCAGCATCACCGGTTCGCAGTCGTTCGAGTTCAGGGCGGAGGTGTTCAACCTGCTCAATTCCGTGTATTTCGATCTGCCGAATACCGCGATTGACACCGCGCAGGGAGGCCGCGTGACCGCCACGTCGAATACAGCGAGGCAGGTGCAGTTCGGCCTGAAGTACCTCTTTTGAGATGTTATGATTCCGGCGTGACTAAAACGACTACACCTCGCGATCGACGACCGCGTGCCGAGCCCCCCGCATCCCGATACAGGGTGCAGGTACTCGATCGAACGATCGCGGTGCTACAGGCGGTGGCCGACGCAGATACCGATCTGGCGGCTGCCGAGATTGCCCGACAGCTCCGGCTGCATAAAAGCACTGTCCACCGGCTGCTGGCGGTACTCGAACACTACCGGTTGATCAAGCGGGGCCCGGAGGGGACCTACTCCCTGGGAACCCGCTTGATCGAGCTTGGCGAGAGCGCGATGGCCAGGCTCAAGCTCAGCGAGCATGCCCGCCCGTTCCTGCGAACCCTGGCGAGCCAGACCGGCGAGGGCGCCCACGTCACGATCCTCAGCGGTGCCGAGATGTTGTCGATCGCGCATGTCGAGGGCCGCTGGAGCCTCCAGTCGCTCACGCGAACGGGCCAGCGGACCCAGGTGCACTGCACCGCCGCGGGCCGAGCGGTGCTCGCGTTTCTCTCGGAAGACGCGGCAGACGACCTGATTGCGCGCCTGTCGCTCGTGCGCAACACGCGCCGCACGATCGTGAAGCCGTCGGCGATAAAGATGGAGCTGATGCGCGTGCGTGCCGCCGGGTACGCCGTTGACGACGAGGAGTTCGAAGAGGGGTTGCGGTGCGTGAGCGCGCCGATCTTCGATCATCGCGGCCACGTCATCGCGTCGATCAGCATGGCCGCTCCGGTGTTCCGCCTGCGCAAGGAGCGGGTCCCGCAAGTCGCGCGGCTGGTCATCGCCGCGGCGCAGGGGTTGTCGGCGGACCTCGGGTATCAGCGGGACCCCGACATAAAGCGCGAAAGCGCCCCCCGCCCCCGCCGGCCGGACGTAATTTCGGGATTTTCACATCGTGAAATTCCTGTCGGCGCCTGTAAAACCCCCAGGTATAATCAGAGGCCTTCGACTAAGCAGATAGTCGTTCGTTTCAAGATCCGGAGCGTAAGCGACGGCAGCGCATGGGGGTGGGGCCCCACGCGGATTAAATAAGGAGTTTCGCTATGCGGCGAGTGCTCGTTGCGGCCTGTAGTCTTCCCCTGATTGCCATCGCGGCAACCGCTGCGCTGACGACAGATCCTGTTGCGGCAGCCGCGCCTGCCGTACCGACGTTCAACAAGGACGTCCTGCCGATTCTTCAGAAGAACTGCCAGGAGTGTCATCGGCCCGGCGCGATCGCGCCGATGGCGTTCATCAGCTACCAAGAATCGCGTCCCTACGCGCGGGCCATCGCCAAGGCGGTGACCAACAGGACAATGCCGCCGTGGTTTGCGGATCCGACGGTGGGCCATTTCAAGAACGCGAAAATACTTACGCACGACGAGATCGCGATTCTCAACGCGTGGGCCGAAAAGGGCGCCACCGAGGGGGACGCCAAGGACAAGCCCGCGCCCGCGGAGTTCGCCGACGGATGGACGATCGGCAAGCCGGACATGATCGTCACGATGCCGAAAGACATCGACATCCCGGCAACCGGTGTCCTCGATCAACAGAACGTACTGGTGCGCGCGCGGTTCGACAAGGACGTGTGGGTGGAAGCCGCGGAAGTGCGGCCGGGCAACGCGAGAGCGGTTCACCACATGAAGGCGTGGATTCGCCCGCCCGATTCGGCGTGGATGAAAGATGCGCCTGAAGGCGTGCTCTACAGCCCGCCCCGCGGCGCGCAGGGATTCGACGGCGTGGCGCCGCAGCCGCCGGCGCTTTCGGCAACGGGATATCGGCCGGCGCAGGACATCCTGGCGAAATACAACCCGGGCGTCGAGGGCCAGAACTTCACGACGGGCGGTGCGGCCAAGTTCATTGCCGCGGGATCCGACATCGTGTTCGAGGTCCACTACACGGCAACGGGTAAGGCGGAGACGGACCGGTCATCGGTCGGCATCGTGTTCGCCGACGGGCCGCCGGCGCAGCGTCACCTGACCACCACCGCGATCAGCGCGCGCGAGTTCGAGATTCCGGCAGGCGCTCCGCGATACGAGGTGAGAGCCGAGACCGTCGTCAACGAGGACGCCAAGCTGGTGTGGGTGCAGCCGCACATGCACTATCGTGCGGTCGACTACGACCTTACTGTCGTCTACCCGGACGGCAAGGAAGAGAAAGTGCTCAAGGTGCCCACGTACCGCTTCGACTGGCAGGTGGGATACGAGCTCGCCGAACCGCTCAACTTGCCGAAGGGCGCGAAGCTCAAGACCGTAGCGCATTACGACAACTCGCCGGCGAACAAGTTCAATCCCGACCCGACGAAGGTCGTGACATACGGCGCCCAGAGCTGGGACGAGATGCACGTCACGTTCGTCGGCATTCTGATCGACGCGAAGACCAACCCCGCACGCACGTTCGGCTCGGGCCGCCGCCCAGCGCCGGTCGCTGAATAGAGCGTTCTGCAGGAGCTTCGGAGGCCACGAGAGAATCCGTATTCGAAAAAGAATTCTCACTCCGTTCTGCTCATTTCCTCCTGCTAGACATCCGCTTTTCTGATCTCGTTCCATCGCTGTATTAGCCTCGCTACGAAACTTTATTTCGTAATGCGAGACTTGTGATAGTTTTACTCCCGAATCATCAAAGCGTCCAACTAGTGCGTTTCCAGGGGGAGACATGAATCTGCGCGCCTTCCTAGCGGCTCTGGTTCTACTTTTATTGATGCCGGGCGCAGCCTCGGCGCAGACCGCGGATGCCGCGGTGCGCAAGGCTGAGAGCGACAGGTTCGCGGCGATGGTCAAAGGTGATCTTGCCGCCCTCGACACGCTGCTTGGCGCCGATCTCACTTACACCCACGGCGACGGCCGCGTCGTCGACAAAGCGGCGTTCATTGCCGATCTCAAGACCGGCGATTTCAAATACGTGTCGATCGATCCTGAGAAGACTCAGGTGCGGACTTTCGGCGACACGGCTGTGGTCACGGGCAGCGCGGGGATGCGGGTGGTGAACAAGGGTGCCCCGGCGCAGATTCGGATTGTTTACACGACCGTTCACGTCCGCAGGGGCGGAGCGTGGCAGATGGTGGCGTGGCACGCGACGCGGGTCGCGCAATAGATCGTCGATCCGCGATCGTCCATCGTCGACTGGGAGAACTGGAGGAGACATGAAATTCATGATTCGCGTGGCGATTGCCGGCGTGGTCGCCGCACTTGCCGCACCCATTCCCGCGGCTGCGCAGACGGGCGGCAGTGGCATAGCCGGTGTTGTTCGCGACACCAACGCCGGCGTGCTGCCGGGCGTGACCGTCGAAGCGTCGAGCCCGGCGCTCATCGAGAAGACGCGGGCAACCGTGACCGGCGCCGATGGGAGCTACAGGATGCTCGACTTGCGTCCCGGCGTGTATTCGGTGACGTATTCGCTCGCCGGGTTCCGCACGGTCCGGCGCGAAGGCGTCGAGCTGCCGGCGGCGTTTACCGCCACCGTAAACGTCGATCTCGAGATCGGCACTATTGCAGAAACGATTACCGTCAGCGGGGCCGCTCCATTGGTCGACGTCCAGAACGTCACGTCCAACCAGGTGCTGTCGCGCGAGGTGCTCGACGCGATTCCGGTGACTTCGCGATCACCGCAGGGGTTTGCCGCACTGATGCCTGGCGTCATCGGTCAAGGCATCGCCGGTACACCCGGCGGCCGCGAAGAGATGAACACGGCGAGCCACGGCGCGCAGGCGCGCGATTCCTTGTACCTGATTGACGGCGCCAGCGTTGGCGGCGTCCGCGGCGAGGGAGGCGCGGCCGCGTTTTTCCGCATTTCGCAGGCGTACGCCGGTGAGATCACGGTGACGCTGGGTGGCGGCACGGCCGAGCTGGCCTACAGCGGCACGGTGACGAACGTCATCCCAAAGGAAGGCGGCAATCGCCTGACCGGCACTGTGTATCTCGATTTCGCCGGCAGTAACTTCTCGGCCAGCAATCTCACGCCCGAGCTCGAGGCGCAAGGATTCACCAAGGACAGCCTGAGCAACCTGCGCAAGCTCTGGGATGTCAGCCCCGCGGTCGGCGGACCGATCCTCACGGACAAATTGTGGTTCTTCACGTCGTATCCGCAACTCGGGCAGCGTGCAGACGCGCGCGGGACTGTTCGAGAACGCGACGCCGCTCGGATGGGTGTACACGCCCGACAGAAGCAAGCCGGCCGTGATCAGACTGGTCGACAAGAGCTACAACCTGCGGCTGACGTGGCAGGCGACGCAGAACAACAAGTTCAGCGCGTTCGTCGACAACCAGCCGCACATCGTCTATCAGCGCGGATATCAGAACCAGATTTCGCCTGAGGCGACAGCGTATGCCCCGTTTCCGAACTTCTTCTATCAGCTCAACTGGAAGTCGACGCTCAACAGCCGGATGCTGCTCGATTCGAGCCTGACCTACAACTCGACGGATATTCCCCAGTTCCGCCACACGCCGGAGACCTGCGACTGCGACGCGCCCGCAGTCGGCACCGATGTGATTTCGGCTCTCGACAGCAGTATCGGGCATGATGTTCCGCGCCAACTCCGGCCTTCTCAATGTTGAGCCGTACGGCAACAGCAACAGCCGGGCGATTCGCTACATCTCGACCCTGTCGTACGTCACCGGGCAGCACGCGGCGAAGCTCGGGTTCCGGCTGATGCGCGGCCAGGAGTGGTTCACGCTGGAAATCAACGGCGCGCGTGGCTACACGCTCTTCGACCGGCGAGCCGCAGTCGATTACGCAGTGGGCGACGCCGATCCGGTGGCAGAACAACGTGAACGCGGATCTCGGCCTGTTCATCCAGGATCAGTGGACGATGAAGCGCCTGACCGTGACTGGTGGTTTGCGCTACGACTACTGGGATGGTGGTGCCGAGGAGATGTCGCTCGGCGCCGGAGCGTACGTCGGCGAGCGCCACTTCGAGGGCACCGAGCACTAGCCCACGCTGGAAAGACCTGTCGCCGCGGATCGGCATCGCCTACGACGTGTTCGGCGATTCGAAGACGGCATTGAAAGCGAGCGTCGGCCGGTTCATCACGACGACGTCGAGCTCTGGCGGGTTCGGCAGCCCGTTCGGAGCTGACAGCCCGAATCCGGTGGTGCGGTCGATCCTGTCCGTCAACCGCACGTGGGGAGACACCGACCGCGACTACGTTCCCGACTGCGACCTCAATGATCCCCTACAGAACGGTGAATGCGGTCAGATCAACAACCTGAATTTCGGTCAGAACAACCCGAACGCGCTGATGATCTCGCCGGACATTCTCACCGGCAATCGTCAATACAACTGGGACATGTCTCTGCTGCTGCAGCGGCAGATCATGAGGGGCGTGTCGTTGAGCGCGGGCTACTATCGCAAGCAGTTCTATAACGTGACCGTACAGGAAAACCTTCTGTGGGAGCCGTCTCATTTCAAGGAGTATTGCGTGAACGCCCCGGTCGATCCGCGACTGCCGGATGGCGGCGGATATCAGATGTGCGGGCTGTACGATGTCGATCGCGCGGTATTCGGACGAGGCCAGTCGGCCATTCAGCTCGAGTCCCAGTTCGGCGAGCGGAAATCGGCGTATGACGGGTTCGACCTGACCGGGCAGGCGCGGCTGGCGCACGGGGTAAACTTCTCGGGCGGCATGAACATCGGCCGGACGCGGACCGACACGTGTTTCATCGTCGACTCGCCGCAAGCGATGCGCTTCTGCGACAACCGGCCGCCGTTCCAGCCGAACCTGTCTTTCGTCGGTGTGGTGCCGCTGCCGTGGTACAGCATTTTCACGGCCTTCACATATCGTGACTATCCTGGATTCGGCATTCTGGCAAACCAGCAATACCGTGCGGCTGAAATCGTGCCGTCGCTCGGCCGGCCGTTTTCGAGCGGCGACAATGGAACGGTCAACGTCGCGCTGATTGAACCAGGCACGATGTTCGGGCCGAGGCAACGGCAGTTCGATTTCCGGCTGTCGAAACGGTTCGTCTTCGACGGGTGGCGCATGTCGACAAACCTGGACGTTTCGAACCTGCTCAATTCGAGCACGGCGACGGCGGCGAACAACACGTTTGGGACGAACTGGCAGCGGCCGACGCAGCTTCAGAAGGGCCGCTGGGCGAAGATCGGGTTGCAGCTGGACTTTTAGTTGGATTCACCACAGAGGACACAGAGCGCACGGAGAAGAAAACTGCGTTTTTCTGCTCTCTGTGGTCTCTGTGGTTCGTCTGTGGATTGCGAGATTATGAATAAGACGGCCGTTTTCTTGGCTCTGATTGCGGTCACCGCCACCGCCGCGGCGGCACAGCCTGGCGGACAGGGCCCCGGACGGGCGCCGAGCAGGGCGTCGTACGAGCTCAGCGACGGCCGGACTGTCGAAGGCGTCCCGATCAACCACGACAGCGCCGACGACATTCAGCTGAAGACCGATGACGGCCGAGTATTGCTGCTGCGCCTTGCACCGGGCGCCGGGCGGAATGCGGCCGATGGAAAAAAATCCGGCGCTCGATATCGTGTCGTGACCTCCGACGCCGACTGGCCGAGCTATGACGGTTCGGCCACCGGCAACCGCTATACGCCGCTCACCGACATCTCCACGTCCAATGTCGCGCGGCTCGCGCCGAAGTGGATCTATACGATTCCCAGTTCGGTGCGCCTGCAAGTGACGCCGGTTGTCGTCGACGGCATCATGTACGTCACCAGCGCAAACGAGTGTTATGCCCTCGACGCCGGTAATGGCCGCGAGATCTGGCGTTTCCAGCGGCCGCGCACGAAAGGGCTGATCGGCAACGCCGCGGGGGGCATCAATCGAGGCGTGGCCGTCGCCGGCGATCGCGTGTTCATGGTGACCGATCATGCGCATCTGATCGGGCTGAACCGGTTCACCGGCGAGCTGTTGTGGGATAGCGAGATGGCCGACTGGCGCTTGAACTACAACGCCACGGCGGCGCCGCTCATCGTCGGCGATCTCGTGGTGTCCGGAACTGCCGGCGGCGAGCAGGGTGTGCGGGGTTTTCTCGCCGCCTACGACCAGGCAACCGGTAAAGAGGTGTGGCGGTTCTGGACCGTGCCGAAACCCGGCGAGCCTGGATCGGAAACGTGGGTGGGCTCCGGCATCGAACATCCTGGCGGTGTGACGTGGATGACGGGCGTCTACGATCCGGCGCTGCAACTCGTCTACTGGACCACGGGCAATCCGAGCCCCGATTACAACGGCGACGACCGCATCGGCGATAACCTCTACTCGAGCTCGGTGGTGGCGCTCGACGCTCGCAGCGGCCAGCTGAAGTGGCATTTCCAGTTCACCCCGCACAACGTGTGGGACTGGGACGCGCAGCAGCCCACGGTGCTCATCGACACCACGTGGGAAGGCAAGCCGCGCAAGCTGCTCGTGCAGGCAAGCCGCAACGGGTTTTTCTACGTGCTCGATCGGACCGACGGAAAATTCCTGCTGGGCAAGCCGTTCGTCAACAATCTGACGTGGGCGAGCGAACTCGGACCTGACGGCCGACCCGTTCTCGTACCCGGACAAGTGCCGAGCAACGAGGGCACGCGGATCTGCCCATCGGCTCACGGCGCCGCCAACTGGTACTCGACTTCTTACAGTCCGAAAACAGGGCTCTATTACGTACAGACGCTCGAGAACTGCAACGTCTTCTTGAAAGCCGTCAGCGAATGGGTCGCCGGCAAATCGGTACTGGGGAGGATCGACCCGTCAGGCCCCTGACGCACCAAGCCAGAAGATTCTTCGCGCGATCGACGTGAAGACCGGCAAGGTCGCGTGGGAGCTGCCGCAGCCGGGGCCTGGCGCCGCGCGGGGCGGCACGCTGGTGACGGCGAGCGGCGTGCTGTTCATCTGCGACGATCAGGACCGTTTCGTCGCGCTCGACGCGTCATCGGGAAAATCCCTCTGGCATTACGGTATGAACAGCGTGTGGCGAGCGTCTCCGATGACGTATCGCTTCGACGGCAGGCAGCACGTGGCCATCGCCTCGGGATCGAACATTATTTCGTTCGGGCTTGTGGAGTAGATCAAATGCAACAGGAGATCAGAAGGCCAGGAGGCCATTGATCTTCTCCTGATCTCCTGACCTTCTGTTTTGTCGTTTAGTACGTAGTGTCCGGCTTTAGCCGGACGTAAAAGGCCCGGCTTCAGCCGGACTGAGGAGCGCGCATGAAGATCCGTTATGCGGTTGTCCTGGCCATGTTGTTCGGCGTCACCGGCATCACCCTCGCCCAGCGGGGCGCGTCCGACGGGCCGGCACCACAGGCGCTGCCGCTCGCACAGAAGGTTTCTCATTACGACCCGGCGAAGAACAGGAATGCACCATCGGTGCACGCCGGCGCCGGGCCGATGTTCATCGGCTCGATGCTCGAGAACGACCATACCGACACGAACCTGTGGTTCCTGCACCGCGGGAACATTCCGCCGAAGGCCGGCATCGGCGCGCATTTCCACAACAACTGCGAGGAGATGTTCATCATCCTCGACGGCGAAGCGCAGTTCACGATCGACGGTCATACCTCCGTCTTGAAGGGGCCCGTGGGCGCCCCCGTGCGCATGGGACACTCACACGCGATCTACAACCACACCGACAAGCCGGTCGAGTGGATGAACATCAACGTCACCGCCATCAAGGGTTGGTATGACGCCTACGATCTCGGCGATTCGCGAGCCGGTGCTCCGGTCGAGCCGAATCCGAACTTCATGGTGATGCGCCTCGACAGAACCCTGCTCAGACCGTTCACCGGCGTGCAGGGCGGAAAGGGAACCGTGCAGGCGCGCCGCGCGCTCGACGTGCCGGTCTTCCTCGGTCCATGGGGATACGTCGACCACATTCTCATTCCGGCGGGATCGTCGATTGGTCCGAGCACGGATGCGGAGATCGGCGGGTTCTATTACGTGCTGGCGGGCGAGGGCACCGTCACCGTCGGTTCTGAAAAAGCGCCGATCAAGGCCCACGACGCGGTGCCGCTCAACTTCAATCAGGCAAGATCGTTCGAAGCGACCGGCAGCGCCCCGCTCGAGCTCATGGCCATCGGCATCGTCAAGGATGCGGCGAGACGCTTTCAGATCGTCGGGCGCAATCCCTTCATGCCGGCTCGCGGCGCAGGTGCACCGCCCGCGCGCGGACGAGGCACACCGTAACCCGGAGGCCTACAGAAACGTCAAACAGGATTTCAGCGTTTCAAAACTCTACTCGCGGGCCTGTCGCCGGTCTGCCCCACCCGTCCTCGGCGCCAACAACACCTGTCACGTGGGAGGCGCCTGCGCGGCGGGCGGGGCGGCCCCGACCGTCGCCACCCGCTCCGGTGCGTTTTGAAACCGTTCGTGCCGGCAATCAGAGTTCTCCGACGTTGACAGATTGCGGTGGGCCGCCGCGCGATGCGGCCGGTGGATCCGTCTGCAAGGCAGCCGTATCTTGTGCAGCGGTCGTTGACCGGAGCGCGAAGAGCGGTGGGCGATCACCACCGACGCGATCGACGCAACCAAGATCGTATTTCTGCCGAGATGAGCGAGGCGGTGGCGGTCGTTGAAATGCGCGCGAAGGCTGGGCTCCGGCTGCCGGCAGACGGATTCACCGGTCGCGTGTGGCGGCAACGATAAGGCGCTGGCCCATATCGTACGCTGATCATCGCCGTTCGTGCCTGTTGTATTTTCGCGTCTTTCGTCGGGTAAGCCTTCGTGGCTTAGGGGACCGTCGCGGGAACTGGGTTCTTGATCGGTGCCGTCGGCTCAGCATCAGGTTTGGTATGGCGTAGCGACAACACCAGCGCGCTGCCCAGCACACCGCACGTGACGAGGTAGAGCAGCCCAGCCGTATAGCCTCCGGTCCGATCGGCGAGGTAGCCAATCAGGTAGGGCCCGGCGAAGCCGCCGAGATTTCCCGTGGCGTTGATCAACGCTACGCTCGCCGCCGCGGCCGGCCCCGTCAGGAACATCGTGGGCAGCGCCCAGAACGGAGAGGGGAACGAATACAGCGCCATCGTCGCGATGGAAAACGCCGAGATCGCGAGCACGATGTTGCTGCCGCTGGCGATGCTGAGCGAGAGGCCGACGCCGACGACGAGAAGGGCGATGGCGGCGTGCCAGCGGCGCTCGCGCGTCTTGTCCGAGTGCCATGCCGTGACGAGCATCATCGGTATGGCGCACAGCCACGGGATTCCGGAGATGAGAATGACCTGGGTGGTGCTCAACCCCGAGATCCGCCGGACGATCGTCGGCAGCCATGACGCAAGACCGACGCTGTTGGTGATGTAGCAGAAGCAGGCGAGTGCCAGAACGATGACGCGGGGCTGACGGAGCGCCGCAAGCGCCCCCAACTTCGTCGCCGCCTTCTTGCGCTCGCGCTCGCGGTCGAGCTCGGCGGTAATCCATTCGCGTTCGTCTGCGGGAAGCCACTGCGCGTCTTTTGGCCGATCCGTGAGGTAGAAGAACGCGACGATGCCCAGGATCACCGTGGGAATCCCCTCGAGAATCAGCAGCCACCGCCAGCCGTTCCAGCCCAGCCAGTCGAGGTGCATCAAGGGCGCCGAGATCGCCGCGCCGACCATGTTCGATGTCGGGATGGCCATCATGAACAAGGCGATCGTCTTGGCGCGATCTTCGTACCGGAACCAGTGCGTCAAATACATGATGACGCCGGGAAAGAAGCCGGCCTGCGCCACGCCGAGGAAAAATCTCACCCAATAGAACTCATCGGCCGTGTCGATGAGGCCGCAGATCGCCGCCAGGCCGCCCCAGACGACCAGGCTGATGGTGATGAAGTTGCGCGCGCTCCACATTTCGGTCAGCAACGTGGAGGGAATTTGCAGCAGGAAATAGCCGATGAAAAAAATCCCGGCGCCGAAGCCGAAGACGGTGTTCGAAAAACCGAGGTCGCTCCTCATCTGCAGAGCGGCGTACCCCACGTTCACCCGATTGAGGTAGTTGAAGACGTACAACACGAACAGAAACGGCATGAGGCGGCGCGTGATGCGGCGCCGCGTGCGCTCGGCGATGTCCTCGGTGTCGATGTCCTTCATGAACGCGTCACGCCGTTCTGGAACCTGCCAGTTCCGCGGTCGGGATCCGCCTCGTGATGTCGACGCCGGCCAGCGTGCGCGCGAGCAGTGCATCGAGCTGCGCCGATTGCGCCGCCGAAACGGAGGCCCCAGGATGGCGCACGCGGGCGGACGTCAGCAGCCCTCTCCGCCGGAGGATCTCCTTGCGGACGGCGACGCCCGGCTGCTGCTCGAACACGATCAGCGCGGCAAACCGCGAATAGAGGTGATGCACGAGCGGCCAGTCGCCTGCGCGCGCGGCCGACACCAGTGCCTGGAGCACCTCGGGAAACGCGAACCCCGTGTTGAAGCCGTCGCAGCCCGCCTCGAGATCGAACGGAGCGTAGAGCGCGCCGAGGCCCGAAAGAATCGGGACGCTGCGTTCCGTCAGCCCCTCCCTCACCTGGCGAATCTTCGGCGCCGTGGGCACCGCTTCTTCCTTGACGCAGGCGACACCCGGCAGCGCGCGGAGCACGCGCAGGATGAGAGCGGCCGGCATGTGGACGTCCGTTGATCCCGGATGATCCTGCAGCACGATCGGGATCGTGACGGCTTTGGAGATCTGCTGATACAGCTCGAACACGCGGTCGTCGTTCGGGACCGCTTCTTTCGCCGGCGTCACCATGACCGCGTCGGCGCCGAGATCCTGCGCCATCCGCGAAAGGTAGACGGCAGTGCGCGTTCCCGGAGCGCTCGTTCCGACGATAATCGGCACCCGTTTCGCGACCGCGGACACCGCGCCTTCAATCAGAGTTTTGCGTTCCGCATCGTTCAGCCGGTTGGATTCGCCGAGGACGCCCAGGATGGTGACCCCCTCGACGCCGAGCCCGACCATGAACTCGAGCAACCGCCGCCACGACTCGAGGTCAAGACTCTCGTCGTCGAGAAACGGCGTGGCCAGGATTGGAATGACGCCTGTGAACATTGGAAGGCGCCATTATAGCGGCTCCCAGACTCTCGAATAGGATCGTGTTAATGGCTCGCTTCGTCTTTCCCAAAGCCCGGACAGCACTTCTTCTGGTGGACGTCATCAACCTGTTCGACTTTCCTGGAGGCGAGTCATTCGCCAGGCGGGCGCTTCGTCCGGCGCGGAACATCGCGAGGCTGCGCGATCGCGCGCACCGCGCCGGAGTGCCGGTGATTTACGTCAATGACAACTGGGGACGTTGGCGATCAGATTTCAGGACCATCGTCGCCGACTGCAGCCGTCCCGGCCGTCCGGGGGCGCCAATCGCGACGCTTCTCAAGCCCACCGCGCGTGACTTCTTCGTCCTGAAGCCGCATCTGTCGGGCTTCCACGAGACCCCGCTCGACACATTGCTGCAGGGAGGAAACGCTCAGACCGTGGTCATTGCCGGCTTCGCGGCCGACAACTGCGTGTTCTTCACGGCGGCGGAGGCGCACATGCGCGACTACAAGGTCATCGTTCCCGCAGACTGCTGCGCCTCGGAACGCGATGGCGAGCGGGTGCATGCGTTGGCGAAGATGAGGAAGTTTCTCGAGGCCGATACACGAACGTCGCAGAGAATGCGCTTAAGGAAATGAAACGAAGGGCCTCAGTGCATCACGTTCGGGGGGCGGTTCGCGTCAGGCGCGGACACCACGAGGACAGCGTTGTTGCCACCGAACCCGAACGAGTTCACGAGCGCGACGTTCACCGTGTGCGCGCGTGATTCGTTCGGCACACAATCCAGATCGCAGTCAATATCCGGCACCCCGTAATTGATCGTCGGATGAATGCACCGCCGCTTCATCATCACGAGGGTGGCGATCAACTGCAGCGCTCCGCAGGCACCCATCTGGTGGCCGATCATCGATTTCAGCGAACTGACGGGGAGATTCGTCAGCCGTGCACCCAGCGCTTTCCTGAGCGCAGCTGTCTCGGTCCGATCGTTCATCTGAGTGCCGGTGCCGTGCGCGCTGACGTAGTCCACGCTCGCGGCAGGAATCTCGGCTTCTGCCAGGGCCGCGATAATCGCCTGGGCCTCGCGGTCGGCGGATGGCTGCGTGATGTGGAAGGCATCGCCGTTGGTAGCAAACCCCGCAATTTCGCCGTATATGCGGGCGTCGCGTCGGTTTGCGCTCTCCAGGCTCTCGAGCACCAGCATGCCTGAGCCCTCGCCAAGCACCAGCCCGTCGCGATCGGCGCTGAAGGGCCGGCACGCCTTCTCCGGATTGTCATTCCTGATGGACAGCGCCCGCAGGGCGCACCACGCGGCGAGAATTCCCGGTGTGATCGGGGCGTCCGACCCGCCGGCCACCATCAAGTCGGCGTATCCATGCTTGATCGTGCGGTATGCCTGTCCGATGGCATTGCTGCTCGACGAACATGCGGTTGTGACGGTGAAGTTCGGTCCATGCAGGCCGAATCGCATCGCCACGTGGCTCGCCGCGGCGTTATACATGATCATCGGGATCGCCCACGGGGAAACAAGGCGGTGTCCCTTCGTGTACATCGTCTTGAACTCGTGATCGTTGCTGCCGATGCCACCGAGCCCCGTTCCCATCGCCACGCCTGCCGTCGACCGAAGTGCGTCGTTGGCCATGAGACCGCTGTCGCGCAGCGCCTGATCCGCGGCCGCAACGGCAAGATGGGCGAAGCGATCGATATGATCGGCGGCTTTGGCGTCGAAGAATTGGAGCGGATCGAACGAATGGATCTGTCCGGCAATCTGGGACCGGTACCTCGAAGCGTCGAACGACCGAATCGTGTCGACTCCAGAGCGTCCCGCGAGGATGGCGTCTCCAAACGACGCGACGTCAGACCCTACCGGCGACAGTAATCCGATCCCGGTGACGACGACTCGCCGAGATTCTGGTCGGATCACATGTTAGTCCTTGAGTCGAAACGTCAGTTTGCCCCCGTGGCGGTACGGAATATTCATCGTCCCAAGCTTGCGTCCAAGCCGCTGAGCCCCGGCCTCGCCGAATATTTCAGCTCCGCCGCTGACCTGCTGCACGTTGTTGTCGTAGAGCAGCATGACCACGAAGCTCCACAGCAGCTCTTCCGCCGTGAAATTGCAGTGTTCGAAGCGATCGATGGGGATATTGTGATGCCGCGTGAGATACGAACCCGCCGCGAGAATTGCCAGAGTATACAGTGTTTCGTGAAAGCAAGGCACCTCATGACCGCCAGCGCAGGAAAGAAGTATTCGAGCGTCGCGGGCGCGTCTCCGAAGTAGTTGATTTGATACGGAAAATTCCCGACGGGGCCGCACGCCGCCAACCCGGCGCGACTGTTCCACCACAACACCATAGCATCCCCTGACGACCGGATGGAACGAACTCGTCACTGCGTTTAGACTTTGCGGTCGATCCAAGGGGGTGGGTGTGACTCGGATTGTCCTATTCATTATTGTCCTCAGCGTTGGTGTGTTCGGCGCGCCTCACACGTCATACGGCCAGGTCACGAATTCCGCATACGTCAATTTCGAAGGTGCTCAAACCAACCCCATCAGCATTTCCGCCGATGGCCGATGGCTCTACGCCGTCATCACTCCGGATGCGCGTCTGTCGGTATTCGATTTGACTCAGCCGTCGTCGCCGCGTCTCGTCGCCGAAATTCCGGTGGGCATCGAGCCGGTGTCGGTCACACCGCGCACGAACAACGAAGTGTGGGTGGTCAATCAGGTTTCCGACACGATCAGCGTCGTGTCGCTGTCGAGACGGATGGTCATCGACACGATCTATGCGAAAGACGAGCCGGCGTCCGTTGTCTTTGCCGGCACCTACGCATTCGTAAGCGTCTCGCGCCATAACGCGGTACGCGTCTTCGACGCGGCGTCCCGGCGCCCGGTCAAGAATATCCAGACGCTCGGGCACAATCCGCGATCGCTGGCGATATCGCCCGACGGCAGCAAGGTCTACGCGGCGTTGGCGCTGTCTGGTAATAGAACGAGCCTGATCGGCCTGTTGTTGGCGCCGCCCCCGCCTGCCCCTACCAATCCCCTGTTGCCGCCAGCTCCGAGCAGCAGCCTGATTGTCGATGCGGAAGACCCCGAGTGGAGAGCCTTGACCCGCTTCCTGATGCCCGATGTGGATGCCGTTGAAATCGACGTCGCCAGCCTGGCCGTGTCGCGGTATTTTCCGCATATCGGGACCGTCAATCTCGGTCTCGCGGTGCGGCCCACGACCGGCGAACTCTATGTGGCCAATACCGATGCGCGCAATTTGGTTCGTTACGAGCCGAATCTGCGCGCCAGATTTGTGTCCAATCGCGTCAGCCGCGTCGCTCCCACCGGAGAGTCGGTACAGCACCACGACCTGAACGCGGGAATTCCCGATGGCCCGCTGCCGAACCCGGCAGCCGTCGCGGCATCGCTTGCCCAACCCGCGGCCCTCGTGTTCGATCCATCCGGAGAGCGTCTCTACGTGGCCGCCTTCGGCAGCGATCGGATTGGCGTGCTCGACGCCAGCGGTACGGTCCTGAATCGTCTCGACGTGGCGTCATCCGCCGGTCCCGTGCATCCATCGCGAAAGCGCGGGCCCCGCGGCCTGGCGCTGCATCCGGCGGGAACGTGGTTGTACGTGCTGAACCGTATCTCGAACACGATCTCGATTGTCGATACGATCAGGAACAGGATTGCGCGTGAAATTCCTGCCGCGTTGTTCGACCCGACACCGCAGGTGATTCGCCAGGGCCGCGGATTCCTCTACGACGCCCGGTTGTCGGGCAACGGTTCGGTATCGTGCGCGAGTTGCCACGTCGACGCCGACATGGATTTTCTGGCGTGGGATCTCGGCGATCCGGGCGGCAACATGCAGGTTGTCACACAAAATGGCGGGAGAGTTTCCGATGCACCCGATGAAGGGCCCGATGACGACGCAGACCCTGCGCGGCCTCGAGGGCATCAATCCGCTGCATTGGCGCGGGGATCGCGCGGACTTTAACGCTTTCAGCGGCGCGTTCGATTCGTTGATGGGCGGATTGGAACTGCCCGACGCCGACATGGCGGCGTTTACGGCGTTCATCAACACCGTTCGCTTCATGCCGAATCCCAACCAGAATCTCGACAGGTCGTTGCCGTCGACGTTCGCGGGAGGAGATCCGATTGCCGGACAGAACACCTTCATGAACGAACCATACGTTCCGCCGCTCACCTGCAACACCTGCCATAAGAGCAATCCAGGTCCGGGAACCAACAATGCCCTTCAATTCGTCGAGGGGGCGCTGCAGCCGTTCAAGGTGGCGCATCTGAGGAACGTCTATCAAAAGGTCGGCGTCAACCGGGAATGGGGAGGGGTGTCGGTCAACGGATTCGGACTGCTAAATGATGGCTCTCAGTCGAACGCGTTCGAGCTGCTGTCGCAGCGGCAGTTTCATCTGTTCGCGGATGATCCGGTTAGAAAGCAAAACCTGAGTGCGTTTCTTATGTGCTTCGACACCGGCATGGCGCCGGCAGTCGGCTATGCGCGCACGCTCGCACCCTCGAACATCCAAACCGAACTTGTGCAAGCCGATATCGCCCTGCTTCACGGCCAGGCGGTGGCAGGCAACATCGAAGTGATTGCGAAAGGCTCCATCGACGGTCAACTGCGCGGGCTGCTGTACCTGCCGGCGATCAGGTATTTCGTGTCGGACGCGCCTGGCGTCGGACCGTTTTCACTCGCGGAAATCGGTCTGAAGGTCGCCCAGGGAGATACCATCACGTTGATGGGAGTTCCGAAGGGCTCGGGCGTGCGGATGGGGATCGATCGTGATCTCGACGGTGTCCTGGACGGCCAGGATGCCGTGTATACCCCGATCATGCCGGCGCCATGACCGTCCGGATTCTCCGACGTGATCGGGAGATTTATTGCGTGAACCTGAACGTCAGCTTCTCGCCCGCTCGATACGGGATCTGAGCCCCTTTCAGCCGCTGCTGGAATCTGTCGAGCGCCGGGCCGCTGAACAATGCGTCTCCTCCGGATACCTCCCGCAGATTGGCGTCGTAGAACAGCATGATCGCGAAGCTCGAGAGCAGCTCATCCGCGGTGAAGTTGCAGTGCTCAAAGCGATCGACCGGGATGTTCAGGTGCCGCGTCAGAAACGATCCCGACGCGAGCGTCTTCAGGATGTAGAGCTCCTCGTGGCCGTACGGCACCTGCTGATCGCTGGAGGTGTGCAGGGTGATCAGCGGGCGCTGCAGCACGCCCGTCGTGTTGTAGAACGTGTTCATCTCCGCCAGGGCCGCGGGATCGGCAGCACACTCGCGGCACCGAATATGTTCAGCAGCAGGTCGCTGTCCGAGCCCGCGTACCAGCGTTCTGGGTGTTGTCGAATGGAAAGCCGCCGATGGTGGCAGCGGCGTCGGTCAGATTGACGACGCTGTAGCGCAGCACGTCGGCGACTGATTGCTCGACCGTATTCAGGTAGTCCGTCGCGTCGTAGGGAAGCTTCGCGACCGTTACCCACTGATCGAGTTTGCTGCGATTCGCCGGATCGAGCACGACCGGTTTGACGTTGGTGTCGTAGTAAGTGCTCCAGTTGGCGACGAGCGAGGGATCGGGATCGAACAGCGCCGGGAATCAACCCCGGGGAAAAAGTATTCGAACGTCGCCCGGGCGTCGCCGAAGTAGTTGATCTGATACGGAAAATTGCCGAGCGGACCACAGGCCGCGAGGCCCGCCGAAAAGACGCTGGGCGACTGCTCGAGCGACAGCGCTGTAATGATGCCCCCCTCCGATGCGCCCACCAGATACACCTTCGACGGCGCACCCTTCTGCGCGGCGTAGATGTTCACGAGGTCGAGGATGTCGGCTTTCCCTTCGAGAATCGCCAGGCCTGTCTTGCTGTAGCTATTGGTGGCGAAGCCGAAGCCAAGCTGATTGACGATGTCGGGTATGCAGATGCCGTCGAGGCACAGCTGATCTTCGGGAATCTGCGACCGGCGTGCCGGCGTCCTGAAAACCGTGCGCCCAGATGACGAGCATGCCGTTGTACTGATCCGGCGGCGGCATGCAGATGCGATACAAAGAGCCGCTCGTCTGCGTTCCATCGGGATCGCACGCGGCGTCGGCGGGCGCCGGGAGGCAAAACAGAACAGACGCCAGAATCACGAACTGAGAGAGTCGTTTCATTGAATCCTCTAGTGTCCCGCGCTCGGTGGTGTCGTTCGCCGAAAGGCAGCTATTTTTATCATGTTTATCGCGGAAAATTTCGTGCGCGCAGCTCTTTGTCTATTTCGCATTCTTTTGGGCCTTTCGGGTGCCCTGTGAGTACGGCGCCGGCAGCCCAAGCGGACGCTCGTCAGTCGTGGTCGCGTTCGCCTGGCTTGATGTGTTTGTTCAACCACATCTTGCCCCAGGCGATCTGCGATTTGGCGACTTCCTTGGCCATGAAGAGCGCATCCACTTTGTGAGGCGCAGCGAGCTGTTTCAGCTGATACTGCCGAAGCGCTTCAGAACGCCGCAACTTGCCGGACGCTGTTCGCGGAAGGGTCCCTGGCTCGACGAGACACACTTCGCGTGGTATGAGCGAAATGCCGGCGGTAATTTTTTGACGAATCTCGGCTTCGATGTCGGCGTCCGGCCGACTGGTAACGCCATCTTTTTCCGCCAGGATCACGAGCTGTTCGCCCTCGCTCTCATAGGGGCACCCGACTGCGGCGATCGACGCGATACGCAAGCCGTCCACTCCGGCGACGAGGTGCTCGATCTGCTGAGGTGCGAAGTTCCGCCCGCGGATGATGATGAGATCTTTCGCCCGCCCCGACACATGCAGATTTCCGTCATGGATGAACCCGAGATCGCCGGTGTTCAACCACCCGTTCCGGATGATGCTGCTCGACAGCGCGGGATCGTTGTAATAGCCCGGGGTCACCGACGGTCCTTGGACCATGATCGTGCCGACCGCGCCAGGTGCCACCTCGCGGCCGTGATCGTCCTGCACCTGAACGACGAGACCCGGCACCGCTTTTCCGACTGAGACAATTTTCCTTCCCGCGCCTGGCGTTGCCTGTTTCGACTCGGCGAGCAACTGGGTGTCGAATTCCGTCACCGTCGGAAGTGAGAGCGGATCGGAAAAGCTTACGGCGAGGCCCGCCTCGGCGAGCCCATACCCCGGCGTCATCGCTTCGGGCCTGAATCCCCACTGTGCGAATCGTTCGGTGAACCGCCGGATATTGTTCGGATCGATCGGCTCGGCGCCGTTGAACGCGATACGCCAGTGCGACAAGTCGATGCCCTCGAGATCGTCGTCCTTGATCTTCGAGGCACACAGCGCGTAGGCAAAGTCCGGAGCGGCAGAAACGATCGCTTTGTAACGCGACATCGCCTCGAGCCACACGCGCGGCCGGGCGATGAACTGATCCGGACCGATGTAAGTGACGGTGCCCGGGTGATAGAGCCCCATGAACATGCAGCCGATGAGCCCCATGTCGTGATAGAGGGGCAGCCAGCAAACGCCGCCGCGCTCGACTTCCTCTTCCGTGAACATTTCGAAGAACCCGTCGATCATCGCCAGGTTGCTGAGCAGGTTCTTGTGCGAAACAATCACCGCCTTCGGTTCGAGGGTCGTCCCCGACGAGAACTGCAGGAACGCAGGGCTGTCGGGTTCGACGTGAACGGGAATCGCACGATGATCGCCGTGCAGTTTCTCCGCGTCGACCAGCGTGCAGAACGCCGCAACCGACTGCGCGAGCGGTCCAATGACCAGGCGGATCAGCCGATCGGTCACCAGAAATTTCGCGTCAATCTTTTCGAGCATGCGCTGCGTGCGCGCAAAGTATTCGTCGAGCTTTCCGAGCTGAATCGGCGGATACAACGGAGCAGGGATCCCTCCGGCGAGAATCACGCCGAGGAAGCTGTCGAGAAATTCTACCGAGGTCGGCAGTATGACTGCCACGCGATCGCCTTTCCGCAGACCGCGCGCCTGCAGCGTGCCGGCACAGGACATCGCCCGGGCGAGCACGTCTTTGTACGGATAGAACTTTGCATCCCCGGACCTCCGGATGAAACGCGCTCCCTGGCGCGTGCATGAGTCCAACTCAAGAATCGCATCGGTAATCGTTGTGTGTTGGCGAAGAGAAGCCATGAGACGAATAGTTGTATCACGTCGCGCCGACTCAAAGAAGTCTGCGCAAGCGGCGCCTAAAAACCACTATTCCTTCACTTTGCGCAAGCGCAGTTTTGTGTGTCACGGCGCATTCGGATGCTCATACAATCGCGCTTCGTTTACTCCACCCTTGCCGCGGGCGGCAACCGGTACAACCACGAAAGAGGCCTTATGAGAATGCGGGCACTAATGATCGCGGCCGTCATCAGCTTTGCGACGGCGGCGTTTGCTGAGACTCCGAAGATTGATCCTGTTCGACTGCCGATGAGCTTCGAGCTCAACCACGGCCAGGCCGCGAGCGAAGTGAAAGCCATGTCGCGCGGCAACGGCTACGGCGTGCTATTGATGGAAGACGAATTCGCCCTCGTGCTCGCGCGAGGGACCTCAGCGCAGGACACGGTGCTGCGATTCCGTCTGTTCGGCAATCAGGCGCCGGCGGCAATCAGCGGTGTCGACCGCATGCCCGGTACCGTCAGCTACTTCATTGGCAAGGATTCCTCGAAATGGCATTCGGGGCTGCCGACCTACCAGCGGGTTCGCTACGACAACGTCTACCCCGGTATCGACATGGTGTACTACGGAAACCAGCGTGACCTCGAATACGACTTCATCGTCGCGCCCGGTGCAGACCCCTCCAGCATCCGGTTGGACGTGTCCGGCGCGAAGGAATTGACGCTCGCGCCCAATGGCGACCTGATCCTCGCCACCGAAATGGGCAATGTCATTCAGCGAAAGCCCGTCGTGTTCCAGACGATCGCGGGTGAGCGGCGCGAAGTCGAAGGACGGTTTGCCCTGAAGGGCAGCCGCGTGACGTTCGCGCTCGGCAGCTACGATCGGGAGCACGAGCTCGTCATCGATCCGTCGCTCGGATTTCTCACCTATTTCGGCGACACCGGCACCGACCAGATCAAGTCGGCGGCGGTCATACCCACCGGGATGACGTTTTTCGCCGGGCTGACAACGTCCGCAGCGCTTCCCGGAGCGGCCAACGCGCCAGGCGGCGGAGCGGCAGATGGGTTCATCTCCGCGATGAACACCGACGGCACTCAGGTGCTCATGACGTTGTTCGTCGGCGGCACCGGTTCCGACCTCATCAACGGTATTGTCGTGCACCCAACCACCTCGGTCTTGGTTCCGCCGACGTTTCTTGCAGTCACCGGCATCACGGACTCGGCCGATTTCCCGACCCTGAACGCCGCGCAGCCGACGATCGGTGGGAGCTTCGATGCGTTCGTCACCAAGTTCAACATCGCCCTGGTCGGCGGAGTGCCGACCGCGACGATAGCGTTTTCCACCTATCTGGGTGGTTCGAACGTCGATCAGGCGAACGGCATTGCGGTGTCGAATGCCGCAACCGGTTCGGCATTCTTCGTTACTGGTTCGACCCTCTCGACGAATTTCCCGACCGTCAATGCGTATCAGGCGACGAAAAACGCGCTTTCCGATGCGTTCCTGACGAAGTTCAACTCGAATGGGACCACTGCCTTCTCGACCTACATCGGTTTTGCGGCGAGCGAGCAGGGCACTGGTGTCGCGGTCTACAACCAGGCGGTTCCGGCGGCGGCGCTTCCGGTCATTTCCGGCACGCTTGCGGTCGCGGCCAACCGCACACTTGCGCTGGCCATCGCGTTTTCGGCCGACGGCCTTTCGTTGCGATACGGCAAGGGGTTCGGCGCGTCCACCGCAGAGACAGTGGGTACCGGCATCGCGGTTGACTCCACCGGCGCGGCTTATCTCACCGGCGGGACAAGCGATGCCGCGTTTCCGATGGTCAACGCCGTTCAGGGGACGTACGGCGGCAATCAGGACGCGTTTGTTGTAAAGCTCGATTCGAACGGCAACAACGTGTTCTCGACCTACTACGGCGGAACGGGCTACGACCGGGCGTTCGGCATCACCGTCGACACGTTTACTGGCGGTAACAACAACATCATCATCGGCGGTCTCACCACGGGATCGTTCCCTGCAACCGCGATTCAGACGACCTTTGGCGGGGGAACGGGCGACGGATTCGTCGTGCTGTTTGCTGGCGGTGCGAACTATTCGGTGGGTTACGCCACGTATATGGGTGGCACCGGCGTTGACGTGGTCTACGCCGTCTGCGTGGGATCCGCCCATCACGCTCGCGTTGCTGGCATCACGAATTCGCCGGCGCTCTCCACCGCCGGTGTCGCGCAGCCCAATATCGTGGGCGGCTACGACGGGTTCAGCTCACGCCTGCAAACGACGCCGTAGCGGCGCTGCGAGCGCCTGCTCGATACACCACAGACACCCTCACGACACGCCCCCGCGCGCCAGCAATGGCGCGCGGGGGCGTTCTTTTTTTCGCTATTTCCGGACCGGGAAAATGAACGCGACAGGAGCGCTATCGCTGATTCATGTTCACGCTGATGCGATTCGGACCGCGCACCGTCACATTTGCGGTGATGCGCCGTTCACCCAGCTGAGGATGGCGGAAGATGATCTCTTGAGCGCCGATCGGCACTTGTATATTGCCGAGCGGAGTCGTTCCGAGCGGACGGCCGGCAATGGTAACGTCGGCCCAGGGCACTGCATTCACGTCGACGGTTGCTGATGGTGGGTCGATCCGAATCATCGCCGTCGCTCCCGGAGCGATCTGGACGGTTTGCGTCGATTGATAACCGAGAGCCGAATTGACCACACTGATGGCGTGCCGGCCGGCCGGGAGCATGATGCGGTCGCTGGCGCTCGAGCCGATCAGCGACGAATCCTCATATATCTGCACGTCGAACGGCGATATGACGCGCACGAACCCGCCGCTGGCTCCGACCACCGGCATCGTGACCGCCAACGACGCCGTGACGCCCGGTTGAATCGTCACGTTCTGACGCGAGGCGCCAGACCCTGCGTCGAGCACGACGACGTGGGCGCCGGGAGCGAGATCGGCAACGGTCAGCGGCGTGACGCCGCGCGGAACGTCGTCGACGCTGACTCGGGCGCCGGCTGGCTGACTCGTGATTTGCAGCGCTCCACTCGCCTTGGTGTCTCCGCCGAAGACCACGTGCTGGCTGCTGCGTGTGCCGGCTGCGACGGTCACCGGAACGGCGCGCGATAGACCGCCGTTGGCGACCTCGATGGTGTAGTCACCGGGATTGAGCGTCAGCGACAGCGGCGTGACGCCTCGCTCCTGTCCGTTCACGGAGACGGCAGCACCCGGCGGCGTAGATTGAACCGACACGATCCCGGTTGCCACTACGGCTGGAGTGGCAGCCGGGGTTGCTCTCATATTCCTGATGAGAAACACCGCCTGCACGACCGCAACGAGGCTCAACAGGACGATCAGGCCTGTGGCGGCGACCCGGCGGGTGTTCCGTGGAACGGTGATGGGAGGTGAAACCTCCTGCGGGGGAAAGTTCGCGATGACGGAGTTGGTGAACTCGTCGGCCACGTTGTGCGGCCGCGGCCCGATTTTTCGAATGATGACCGGCGCGGCGATGGGAGTGGAGGCCGGCGCCGCTTCTGCCGCTGCGCGCTCAAGGTACGGCTCCTCGTCTTCGAATAAATCGAGGGCCTCATCCTGTGGGAGTGCGTCGTCCGATGACGCGACGTCGGTCGCACGCGCGGGCTGATCGGTAGCGTGAAGCGTTCCAACCTCGTCGGTCGGACGACCGGCGGTCCGCCCCTCTGCGAGTTTGCCTCGCGCTGCCGATGCCTCGTCCGGAGCGCCGTTCACGGACGCTGATTTCTCGTCACGCTCGGGCGTCTGGCGGGAGAGACTCTGCACAATACCTCCCAAAAGGGCGAATCATGTCGCCTGGATATAGCCAAGTCAAGCATCGAATGTGGTTCCGCGCGCCTGCCGACTCCGAATGAAACCCACGAGATCGCTCACAGTGTTCAGCCCAGCCAGGTCCTGGCGATCCTCGAGCGTCAGCTCGAATCCGAACTTCTGTTCGAGGTTGGCGAGCAGAATCACCTGGCGCAACGAGTCGAGCTGCAGGCCGTCAGAAATCGAGCTCTTGAGAGACAGCTGATCGACTTGTTCGGACTTCAGCTCGAGGTCCTGGCGCGCCAGTTCTTTCAGGTATTCGAGAATCTGGTCTTCGCTGTAGTTTGCGGCGGCTTCCGGCGGCATGATGGTTTCCTTTTTTCTGTCTTGTTCAGATCGCTGGGGTATCCGGTCGAACGGCTCTGGCCGCGATGGCTGCGCAGTGCCCGAACCAGCTCCACGACAACGTGAGGACGACTGGCCGGCCGGATTCGAGCGCGCGGGGACAGTGACGCACGAACGACAAATTGTTGCCTTCGTCGGACTCGTCATGCCGCGCGATCGGCGGCACGAGCCCGGCGCGCGCCGCCATCAGGCCGATGATCAGCTCGACGGCGGCCGTCGCGGCTCCGAGATAACCGGTGGCGCCTTTCAGCGCGGTGATGGGCACGTTCGCTCCGACGGCGGAGGACAACAGGCCCGCCTCGCGACGGTCGTCGTCTTGCGTGCCGATGCCATGCGCAACCACCATGTCAGGCTGAACACCGCCCGACGCTTCGCGCATCGCGTGAGCCAGCGTTTCGGACGACGCCTTTGCGTGCGCCGCGTCCTCGACGTCGATGGCTGACGCCACGCCGATAAGCTCCGCCAGCACTGGAGCGTGGCGGCGCATCGCGTCTTCGGCCCGTTCGAGCACCAGAAAGCCGGCCCCCTCGCCGAGCACGAGCCCGTCGCGAGTGCGATCAAAGGGGCGATACGCACGGTCCGGAGGGGCGCTCGACAATAAACCCTGCCGGCAGTAGGACAGGTAGTTCGATGCGGTCAGCAGCGAGTCGTACCCCCCGACGATCGCGACGTCGCAGCGATCCTCTTCGAGATCGCGCAAGCCGCTCGCAATGGCCGCCGCAGACGACGTGTCGTCCTGCGTGAAGTTGTCGCTAGGCCCTTTCGCTCCAAGCTCGATGGAAATGAGTCCCAAGCCGGCGTTCGAAAGCGTCCGCAGCGACCAATACCGATCGAGAAGGCGAGCGGCGCGCCCGCCCATGTTGGCGAACTCCGCCGATTCGTCGGGGCCGGCAGCGACCTCGAGGTTGCCGAAAAAGTCCGCGCTCTCGAGGCCTGTCTGTCCCGAGCCGGTATAGATCGCGATGCGATACGGATCGAGCATGTCGAGCGACACGCCCGCCGATGCGACGGCGTCTGGTACAGCGCGAATCGCAAATCGCACCTGTGGCGTCATGAACTTCTCGTTCTTGGGCGCCCGCAAAAACGGCACGATGTCGAAAGGAGGCACCGCCGCTCCGAGGCGTGGTTGGTCATCCTGCGGATCGAACCGAGTCGTCAGGCCAACCGCCGATTCGCCGCTCGCGCATCGCCTCCATACTTCGTCGACCGAAACGCCACTCGGAATCGCGAGGCCAATCCCGGTGACGACGACTTTATTCCCCATGGGCATCTGATTGTAAGTGTGGGCGCGAAGGAATCATGACGCACCGCCGCCGCACTGCGCGTCCGGTGAGCGTTTGGTGTAACATTCCGCTCCCCCCAGCGAGTTCCCGGTAAAGGCCCGCAAACCAATATCCTAACCGCCCGACGCCGCGTTGGCAGCGTCTTTGGACCAGGTGAATGCCGTGGGAGTCCAGCCGAATCTGGCTCTCGGAGGTAAACCGAGTCATCTCAGCTAGTTCGGGTGTGGGGGGCTGTGCCAGCGACATAAGAGGCACTTGGATTTTCCGCGGATAGTGTGATCGCGCAAACAGGAGCGTAACCAATGGTTCCGAGAATGACACGATGGGTTCGAATGTTTCTGGCGGTTGTCACGATGGCCGGAGCTCCGGCCGTGGCACTCGCGCAGGTGCCCTCCGAGTTTGCTGACTTGTACGACGAGCTCTTCAACGATGTCACGGAGATGCGGCGCACGATCTCACAGTCGTGGGACAGGTCCCGATCGCCAGTCGCATTCAGCGCAAATCTCATGTCAGCCAACTCTCAGATCGGGCCGGCATTGCTCAAGCCTGACTACATCGATTTGGTCCGCCACGAGCTCGAAGGACTCAAGGCGCTTGGCGTGTCGGCCATTCTGCTCGACATCGATTTTCCCGTTCTCTACCGCCCGTTTCATGCGACGGCGCAGGAGCACGCCGCGTATCTCTCGTTCTATATGGCCGTCGCCGCCGAGATCCGGGCCAACGACATGAAGCTCGTGATCGAAACGCAGTCCCTCTTCGACGACCCGTCGTTTTCCAACTGGAACATCGGCAGCTATTACGCGGGTCTGACCGTCGATCAGTACCAGCGAGGCCGCATGGAGGTCGCGAGCATCCTCGTCGCGGCGCTGCGTCCCGACTACATCTCGGTCATTCAGGAACCCGACACGGAAGCGGCGCAGACCGGGAAGCCGGATCTCGGAACCGTCGCCGGGAGCACCGCGCTTCTGCGCCGCATTCTGGCGGGGCTTGCTGCGCTGGGACCGCACGGCGCCAAAATTGGAGCCGGCGTCGGAACCTGGCAGAAAGACTATGCCCTCTACGTGAACAACTTTGCCGCCGAAGCGATCGACTTCATCGACATGCACGTCTACCCGCCGAATCGCGACTTCCTGGTGCGCGCCATCGAGATTGCGGATATCGCGCATGCCTCCGGCAAAGAGGTCGCGATGACCGAGACGTGGCTGTACAAGACGCGGGAGAGCGAACTGGGCTCGCTGAGCTACGGGGACATCTTCAGGCGCGACCCCTTTGCATTCTGGGCGCCGCTCGACGCGCTGCACCTGCGGGCGATGGTCGAGCTTTCGCATTACAAGAAGCTGCTTTTTATGTCCCCGTTCTGGTCGGGCTTCTTCCGTGCGTATGTGGATTACGACGGCACGACCAGATTGCTGCCGTACGCGCTCCTCAAGCCGCTCCTCGACGCCGCTCAGTTCGACAACATGCTAAACGGTGTCTACACGAAAACCGGCCACGCGTACAAGAATGCGATTGCGACGGAGCCCGATGCGGTGCCGCCGGCCGCTCCAGGTGGGCTCGCCGCTCACCTTACGTCGCCCACGGGCGCCGTTCTTGACTGGTCGGGCTCGTCGGACAACATCGGGACGGCCACCTACGTGGTGTTCCGCGGCTTCACGCGGATCGCACAAACGGCGCTGACGCATTATTCGGAAGAGGGCCTGGCAGAAGCGCAGGACTACGTGTATACAGTCTTCGCTGTCGATGCGTCGGGGAACAGGAGCGCCGCATCGAGGGTGATGCTGCGCACGCCAGACATGACGCCCCCTTCGATGCCCATCGACCTTTCCGTCGTACCTTCGATCAGTGGGACGCAGCTCAACATCACGCTTCGCTGGACGCCGTCGACCGACAACGTCGGCGTGCAGCAATATCGTGTCTACTACGGCTCGTCCCCTGATGCGATGAGCGTGATTGCGCTCGCACCCTCGCCGACCTACACGGTCTCGAAGGTGCCGCCGAACACCAGGTTCTACTTCGCGGTGTCGGCTCTCGACGCGGCGTTCAATGCCTCGCCGATCGGTCCCACGGTTTCGCTCACAACGCCGATCATACCGGACACCACCAAGCCTACGGTTTCCGATCACGTTTCCCAGGCCGGGAGCGACAATTACGCGCACGACGTATGTGCATGCCGTGGCGTATGACGTGCGCGGCGGAATCTTCGTCGAGCCGTCGAGGCCCGCCGGAGTGCAATTCAAGATAGACGGCGTCAAGTTCGGGAGCGAGCAGACGACGGCGTATTCAACCAACCCGCTATATTCGGTTTATCGCCTGCCGCTCGACACGCGCACCCTTTCGAACGGCACGCACGCGATTACGGCAGTAGCCCGAGACTGGGCCGGCAACACATCAGGTTCGCCGGCCGTTTATGTGGTAGTGCGCAACTAGGGCGCGATCGTCATCGCCTCCGGCGAAGCTTGCGTCCCGCGCGGCGTAATGCCGCGCCCGCCATTCCGGATCCAATCAGCAACATCGTCGCCGGCTCGGGAACCGCCGCTGGCGGCTGCGCGGCGAGGATGCCGAGATCGATCGCGTATTCCACGCCCGGTGAGTCGTCCAGGAAAACCACCTGCGGTTCCCCGAGCTGGAACACGAACATACCCGGGTTCTGCAACCCGGATCCTGCGAACGACAGGCCGGAGAAGACTGCATTCCCGACGCCGATCCGCGACGATCCATCGTTCGCGAATGCCAGCGCGACGCTGGCGAACGAGGCTTGCACGAACGGAAGGAACGGGGCCGTCGGTCCGAGCGGGTCGAAGAGCGCGATCGAAAAATCTCCAGGACCGAACAACAGGAACGTCGTGGTGCCGTTGTCTATGCTGCTGACGATGCTGATCGGATCCATTTCGAAGAATCCGAGAAACGGCCCTGTCGTCGGAATCGAGTCCACGAACACCGGCGCCGACGCTCCGTACACCGGATCGGTCGGGTCGATGAAGTTGGTATGTTCGGCCGACGAAAGGGTAAGCGTCGGCGCGAGCGTCAGGCGCAGCCCCTGAAATCCAGGCACGGACGCCAGTCCTACAAACGGAATCGGATCCGCATTCGCGGCGGTTGGTCCGGCGAGGACCAATAACAGCGTCGCGGACATAACAAATCGAAGAAACATCTATCCCCCTAAGTCCCTCAAGGACGTGAAAAGTCGCGTCCGCATCGAGAGCAAGAAGTAGTCCGCCGTGAAACGCTGTAAATCGCGGCGTTTTCCTGATCCCAGCGCGTTTTCGCAACTACGTGCTTTCGCACCCTTCGGCCACAAATGTCATCTGTGTGGGCGATATATCGCGCTGCGATCAGCCAAATAGCGAGTTTGCGGTGTGCAGCGCGATTGCATGACGTGGCTTACGAAACGAACACCTTTCATAGGGACAAATATGTCGTTGTTGTAAGATTCTCCTACAAACTTGTTGAGAAGATTTTACCGACTTGTTATTTCAAAACAGCTGTTGATCTGATATGTTCCCACTACGCGCCGCGCCGCGAACCTGTTTTCCACGCAGGACAATTTCAAAAGGTTTTGAATGTTAGTTGATGATGTGAGCACACCTGCTTACGGTGGCTCTCTTGTAAACCTATTGGCATCTGCCGAGCGCGTGGCGCAGCTGGGAAAGGGCTCGCGCACGCGTCCGTCCGTGCACCTTTCGGCGCGAGAGGTTTTCGCCGTCGAACTGCTATCCACGGGGGCGTTGTCTCCACTGCGCGGGTTCATGACGCGCCGCGATTACGAATCTGTTGTCTCGCAGCGCCGGCTCACTGATGGAATGTTGTGGACGCTGCCCGTGGTGTTGCGGATTCCCGCCGAGGTGGCGGCATCGCGATCGATCGGCGACGAGTTGTCGTTGCGCGATGCTGAAGGCGTCGTCATCGCCGTGTTGCAGATTGAAGATTTGTGGGAGTCGCGCGACGGCGCGTGGATGGTGGGCGGGCCGATCGAGGCCGTCGAGCTTCCGCAGCGGTTCGATTTTCGCTCGTTGCGGCTCGGACCTGTTGAGGCGCGTCGCGAATTCGCGCGCCGGGGATGGTCGACCGTGCTGGCGGTGCAATCCGACTGCGCCATTCCCCAACTGTCGCACATGGAAGTCCGAGCGCTCGTCGGCAACGGCAAGACCGGTGTGTTGATGCATGCGTTTCTCGGCTCTACGCCCGAAGGCGATCCCGAGCGTGTGCGCCGTATTCGTCGTCACCGTGCTGAGGCCGGCGATTTCCCTCCGGGGAAAGCCATCGTCGGCGTGCTGCCGTTTGCCGGCGATGTCAAGGGATTCGAAGGCGCCGTCACAAGGGCGATCGTCGCGCGGAATTTCGGATGCAGCCACCTCGGTGCTGGAGCGTACCGCGCCTTCCACGGATTTGGTACAGGTGCTCGAGCGCGAGGTCGGGATGGCAGTGCTTCCGGTCGATCCCGTCGATCAGGCCGCGGCTGTGCGGGTCGACGTCCCAGTCGACGACCTGCCGAATCGCACGGGATTTACCGTCTTCCTGACCGGCTTGTCAGGATCCGGGAAATCGACGATCAGCAACATCCTGCTCGCACAGATTGCCGAGAGCGGCCGCGCCGTCACCCTGCTCGACGGCGACGTCGTTCGCCGGCATCTGTCCTCCGAACTGGGATTTTCCCGCGAGCATCGCGAGCTCAACATCAGGCGGATCGGGTTCGTCGCTTGCGAGATCACGAAACATGGCGGGATCGCGATTTGCGCGCCGATCGCGCCGTACGCACAGACGCGCGAAGAAGTTCGCGCGATGATCGAACGCGTCGGATCGTTCGTGCTCGTGCATGTCGCGACACCGCTCGATGTGTGTGAGGCCCGCGATCGCAAAGGGCTGTATGCGAAGGCGCGGGCTGGTTTGATCGAACAGTTCACGGGCATTTCAGATCCGTACGAAGTTCCCGGCGAAGCGCACGTGACGATCGACACGACGAAGGTATCGGCGCAGGGCGCGGCGGGAATGATCCTGGACGAATTGTTCGCCCGTGGTCTGCTCGAGCGACGCCATTTCGCGATCGACGACAACGGGAGTGACGGATAACCGTGACCCGTCGGGTGGTCGAGTCGCTGTCGACGTGGCCCGGTCGCGACTTTTGTCTGCGTGAGAGATGTTTCTCTCTGCCGCAGGGGAGAAATCGTGCCCCCCTGTTCGATTCAGGCCGGAACGGGCTTTGCACGAACGGCGCGCGATAGTCGGCGCTCCTCTGACACGCTTATGCCAACACATCGCGTAGCCATTACCGGAGTCGGTATGGCGACAGCGCTCGGACCCACTACCGCGACTTCGTGGCGCCGCCTGGTTGCCGGCGAAAGTGGAATCGCGCGCATCAGCTATTTCGATGCGTCGCAGTATGGATGTCAGGTGGCGGCGCAGCTGTCGGAGCTTCCAAGTGCGGACACGGGGCTCCAATCCCTGCCGGCAAGGCGCTGCCGCCGGAGTACCCGCGCGTTTCTCGCCGTCGCGCGCGAGGCGTTTGAGGACGCGGCTTTGAGCAGCGCCGAACTGGATCCGCGGCGTGTAGGTGTGGCGGTAGGCACGAGCGTCAATTACATCAATCTGCGCCTGTGCCGTCAGCACTTCGCGTTTCGCCGGCCTGGACTGGCACAGATTGATCTGGCCCGTGCCACGGCCGGCAACCAGCAGCCACCGGAGATGTTCTTTCGGCGGCAGGGCGATCTCATCGGCGCGGTGGCGGCGAAAGCACTCGGACTGGGCGGGCCGAATCTCGTCATCGACACGGCGTGTGCGGCAGGTTCCTATGCGGTCGCCGAAGCGTACCGCCTGGTGCGCTCCGGACGCGCCGACGCGATGGTCGCCGGTGGCGCGTGTGCGATCGTGAGCCCGATCGCGATTCTCGCGTTTCAGATCCTCGGCGCTTTGAGTTCGAACGCGAACCCCGATGAAGCATCGCGGCCCTTCGATCGTCGCCGTGATGGGTTCGTGATGGGCGAGGGAGCGGGCGCCGTCGTGCTCGAGCGCTGGGATCGCGCCGTCGAACGGGGCGTGCGCATATACGGCGAACTTGCCGGCTACGGGATGACCATGAACGCCGGCACGCTGACGGATCCGTCGCACGAAGGGGCTGCGGAGGCGCGTGCCATGCAGGTAGCGCTTCGCGAAAGCGGCCTGGCGCCCGAAGACATCGACTACGTGGCGGCGCACGGCACGTCAACTCCGAAAAATGACGCGGTCGAGACGGCGGCGATCAAGCAGGTCTTCGGCGGCGGCGCGCGGCGCCTGATGGTGACTTCGAACAAGGGGCAGATTGGTCACACGATTTCGGCGGCGGGAATCTGCAATCTGGTCAGCACGATGAAAACCTTCGAGCAGGGGATCGTGCCGCCCACCGCGAATTACCAGGTGCCCGATCCGCAGTGTGATTTGAACTACGTGCCTCGCGTGGCACAGACGGCGCGCGTGCGGGCCGCGCTCGTGAATGCGTTCGCATTCGGTGGACAGAACGTGGTGCTGGCGGTGAAAGCCGCGTGATTTCGCAGGGAGAGGAACATGTCAATGGGTGAGATCAGCTCGGAAACCATCCTCGAAAAATTCGCCGACATCGTGTCGAAGAGCCTGCGCATCGATGCCGCGCGGGTCGTCGAGGACGCCTATCTCGACGATCTCGGGGCAGAGTCGCTCGATTTGCTCGAGATCACGATGGAAGCGGAAGAAGCGTTCAACATCCTGATTCCACAGAAGAACATTCTGCAGACCGCGCAGGAAGTGCTGGGCGCCGGGGTGCTCATCTCGGACGGATGCGTGACCGAAGCCGGACGCTTCTTCCTGAGCCGGCGCATACCGGCCGCCTTTCGCCGCGATTTGCCGGAGCAGCCGACGGTGACGGAGCTGAACCGGTTCTTCCTCCGCGTGCAGATGTGGGTCTGGATGATCGGGGGCCTGATCGAACATACCCCTCGGACCTGTTCATCTTGCGGTGCGGCGTTTCAGAAGGCTGTCGCTGGCCGGCTGAAGTGCCCGACCTGCGCCTCGGAGTACGAACTCCTGCCGGGCGAAGAGATCAACCGGCGATGGGTGCAGCAGTATCAGGAAGAGTTCTGGCGCAGTTCCCGCCGGCCCCGCCGGCGGTAGCCTGACCAGCACGCGAACGCGGAAGGCCGCGCAGCGGATGCCTGCGCCGCAATGTCATTCCAGGGCGATACGTGAACTCACATACTGAAGCACGCAGTTTTGAACTCATCGTGTCGAATCTACCGGCGTGGAGCGATCCCGCCGTGCCGATTGCGGCGAGCCGCGCCGGCGCCACGGGTGTCCTGAACCTCGAGGAGACCCACGATCTGTCCGTGGCCCGTGACGCGTTGTCGCGATTGTGCCGCTTCGGCCGTGGCTCCCGTGGAATCAAGATACGCGCGGACAGTCCAATCGCGTCCGAACTGCTCGCCGATTTGTCTCCCTCGATCGGGCTGGTCGTCTTCGCGGGAGCGGGCGCGCAGGCGTTGCCGCTGTCCGTGGCGCTCGCAGCCAAAGCCGGCCGGCGCATCTTCGCCGAATGCACGTCGATCGACGAGGCCCGTGCGGCGCTCGCGACCGGCGTCGACGGTCTGGTGGCCAAAGGGCATGAGGCAGGCGGTTTCGTCGGCGAAGAGACCACCTACATCCTGACCCAGCGGCTGCTCGCCGACTCGAGCGTTCCCGTATGGGCCTACGGCGGCATCGGGCTGCACGCTGCCGCGGCATGTTACGCCGCCGGCTGTGCGGGCGCCGTCCTGGACGTCCAGTTCGCGCTGGCGCGCGAGTCGAACGTGTCAGCCGGACTCGCCGCCGCTCTCGAACGGATGGAAGGGGACGAGACGATCTGCCTCGGCAACGATCTCGGAGACCTGTACCGCGTATATCGCCGCCCGGGTATGGCGGCCATCGAGACGCTGCAGCGGCTGGAGCCCACCCTGTTTACGGCGTCCGGATCGTTCGCGCGCAACGAGTGGCGCGCCGCGATCCGCGAGCGAATCGGCTGGGACCGGCCGGAAGCCGAAGTGTGGCCACTCGGCCAGGACGCGACTCAGGCCGCGAGGCTGTCGCGCCGCTTCCACAGCGTCGCGGGCATCGTCGGCGGTTTCCAGAACGCGATCGCGGAGCACGTCGCGCTGGCGCGGTCGCAAAACGCGCTCGATCGACTGTCGCCAATGGCGCGCGCACACGGGACCGAATATCCGATTCTGCAAGGACCGATGACGCGCGTCAGCGACACCGCCGCGTTTGCGGAGGCTGTCGCGCGCAACGGCGCGCTGCCGTTTCTCGCGCTCGCTCTCCTCAAAGGCCCGCAGGTCAGGCACCTGCTCGAAGAAACCCGCGAGCGCCTCGGCGACCGCCCGTGGGGCGTCGGCATCCTCGGATTCGTTCCGGCCGAGCTGCGGGAGGAGCAGGTCGAGGTCATCGACAGCGTGCGGCCGCCGTTTGCGATTATCGCGGGCGGGCGTCCCGATCAGGCCAAACGTCTCGATGCCCACGGCATCACGACGTACCTGCACGTCCCGGCCCCTGGGCTGCTGAAGGCCTTTCTCGAGGATGGCGCGCGCCGCTTCATCTTCGAAGGGCGCGAGTGCGGCGGCCACGTCGGTCCGCGCACGAGCTTCGTGCTCTGGGAAGCGATGATCGACACGCTGATCGAGGCCGTGGATGCGGGCGTTCCGGCCAGCGATCTGCACGTCGTCTTTGCCGGTGGCATCCACGATGCGCGTTCGGCAGCGATGGTCGGCCGTCATGGCGGCGCCGCTGGTGCGAACGCGGCGTCGTGATCGGCGTGCTGCTCGGCACCGCGTACCTCTTCACCGAAGAAGCGGTGGAAGGTAACGCGATCGTCGAGAATTTTCAACGGGAGGCGATGAGCTGTAGAAGCACGGTTTTGCTCGAAAGTGGCCCAGGCCACTCGACCCGCTGCATCCCCACCCCCTTCTACAAAACCTTCCAAGACACCAAACGCCGATACATCGCTGAAGGACGATCGTCTGAAGAGATACGGGCGGAGCTCGAGAACCTGAATCTGGGCCGGCTGCGGATTGCCTCGAAGGGCATCGTGCGCGAGCCCGCGCCTCCGGCGGAGGCGCCGATCGCGCAGCGCTACGCGAGCGTCGACACCGATCGCCAGCACCAGGACGGGATGTACATGATCGGCCAGTTGGCGGCGCTTTGCGGCTCCGTCTGCCGTATGGCAGAACTTCACCGACAATGTGTCGGTGAATAGCGCGAACCTGCTGGCGGACCGTGCCGCCACTGATGCGCCCGCAGCCGTCGCGGCTGCCTGCGGCAAAGCCCTGCGACATCGCCATCATCGGCATGGGCTGCATTCTGCCGAAGGCGCCCGACGTCCAGACGTTCTGGGCCAACGTGCTGAACAAGGTCGACGCGATTACCGAGGTACCGAAGGACCGGTTCGACATCGATCAGTTTTTCGACGCTGACCGGAACGCCAAAGACAAGGTGTATTCGCGCTGGGGCGGGTTTCTCGACGACGTTCCCTTCGATCCGCTTCGCTACGGCATCCCGCCGGCGGCGCTCCCGTCGATCGACTCTCTGCAGTTGCTATCGCTCGAAGCCGCCCGCGCGGCGCTGGCCGATGCCGGGTACCTCGATGGCGGCCGATATCGGGACCGCACGTCGGTCATCCTCGGGCTCAGCGGGGGATTGGGAGATCTCGGGCTGAACTACGGCATTCGTTCGAACCTGCCGATGTTCGTCGAGCCCACCAGCGAGATGCTGCAGCGTTTTCCGGAGTGGACCGAGGACTCGTTTGCCGGAATTCTGCTGAACGTGGCGGCGGGGCGGATCGCGAACCGGTTCGATCTCGGCGGGGTGAACTACACCGTTGACGCGGCGTGCGCCTCGTCACTCGCAGCCGTCTACCTCGCGGTGAGCGAGTTGGAACACCAGACGAGCGACATGGTGCTCGTGGGCGGCGTCGACACCGTGCAGAGTCCGTTCGGGTTTCTGTGCTTCAGCAAAGCGCAGGCGCTGTCGCCGCGTGGGCGCTGCCGGACGTTCGACGCCACCGCCGACGGCATCGCGATCAGCGAAGGCCTGTCGATGCTCGTTCTCAAGCGCCTTTCGGACGCCGAGCGCGACGGCGATCGCATTTACGCCGTCATCAAAGTCGGTCGGCGGATCGAGCGACGGCCGTGGGCGAAGCCTCACGGCGCCGCGCCCCGAAGGACAGACGCTGGCGCTCGATCGCGCCTATGCGCGTGCGGGCATTTCGCCGGCGAGTGTTGGCCTCATCGAAGCGCACGGCACCGGAACCGTCGCGGGCGATTCCGCTGAGGTCGCGGCGCTCTCCGAGGTGTTTCAGAAGGCCGGCAGCGAGCCGGCGAGCTGCGCCATCGGCTCGGTGAAGTCGATGATCGGGCATACCAAATCTGCAGCCGGTGTGACCGGCATGCTGAAAGTTGCGCTCGCGCTTCACCACAAAGTGCTGCCGCCGACGCTGCACTGCGAGACGCCCAACCCGAAATTACGCGAAGCAGGACAATCCGTTCTTCGTCAACACGGAGCCGCTGCCGTGGATTTCCGCGGATGCCGACACACCCCGGCGTGCGGGCGTGAGCTCGTTCGGTTTCGGCGGAACCAATTTTCACGCGGTGCTCGAGGAGTATCAGGGCGACTACTCGCAACCCCGCGCGCGAAAGGGCACCGACGAGTGGCCGGCTGAGTTGTTCGTCTGGCAGGGCAAGTCGTCAACGGATGTGGCGTCGGCGCTCGGCAACGTGCTGCAGGCTCTGGATGCCGGCGCCGCCCCGGCGCTCCGCTCGCTTGCCGCGACGGTCTGGCGGGCGAACAGCACGCGACCCGAGGCACGCGCCGTTTGCGTCGCGATCGTCGCCTGCGACCTGGCGGATCTTGCGGCGAAGCTGCGGCCGGCCATCGAGGCGGTCCGGTCCGGTGCCGCGTTGCACGACGCGACAGGCGTTTACGTGCGGCATGGTGCAGAACGAGGTCAGCTGGCGTTTCTGTTCCCTGGCCAGGGATCGCAGGCGCCGCACATGCTGCGAGATCTCGCGCTCAACTTTCCGTACCTACGGGACACGTGTGAGCTGGCAGACGAGGTCCTGCGGGACAAGCTGCCGCAGCCTTTGAGCCGCTACATCTACCCGCCCGCGGCGTTCTCCAGCGAAGAGCGGACGGCGCAGATGCAGGCGTTGACCGACACCGTCGTCGCGCAACCGGCGCTCGGAGCCGTTGAGCTCGGTCTCAACCGCCTTCTCGCCGATCTCGGTGTCGAGCCGGACATGGTCGCCGGCCACAGCTACGGTGAATACGTTGCGCTTGCCGCTGCGGGCGCGATCGCGGAGCGGGACCTCCTGGAAATTTCCGAAGCCCGGGGCCGGGCAATTGCCGATGCGGTCAAAGACTCGCCGGGTGCCATGGCCGCGGTCAGCGCGCCCCCCGACCGCGTGCGGGAACTGGTCGCGAAGGCCACCGACGTGTGGGTCGCCAACCTGAATGCGCCGCGGCAGACGATCATCTCGGGTTCGGTCGCGAGCGTAACCGCTACTCTCGCGGCTGTCGAGCAAGCGGGCATCAGCGCCAGGCTCATCCCTGTTGCGTGCGCGTTTCACACCCCGCTCATGGCCGGAGCCCGCGACAGGCTTCAGCAGCGGCTCGACGCGTTGAAGCTGAACGACATGCGGCTGCCGGTGTTCTCGAATTCAACCGGAAAGCCTTATCCAACCGATCCCGCAGGGGTGCGCCAATTGCTCGGCCAGCATCTCGTCGAGCCGGTCAATTTCGTGGGCGAGATTCAGGCGATGTACGATGCCGGCGCGCGGCTCTTCCTAGAAGTGGGACCGCGAAATGTTCTGTCGGGCCTGACGCGGCAGATTCTCGACGCTCCCGACGTGGACGTCATCGCGCTGGACGTGACCGATCGCAATGGCGTCGTCCAGCTGCTGCACGCCATCGGACAACTCGCCGTTGCCGGCATACGTCCGCGCGTGGGTATGCTCTTTGAGGGGCGCAACGCGGAAACGCTCGATCTGAGCAAACTGTCCGCGCCCGCTGGCCGCGCGCCCGGCTGGCTGGTAAACGGCGCAGGCGCTCGTCCGGTCAATCGACCGCGCGTAAAAGAAGCGCCGATGCCGGCGGCGGCGCCTGCCGCTGCTGCCGCTGCGAAGAACGCCCCGGTGCAGCGTGCGCCCGCGGCCGCCGCGATGGTTCCCACCGCTGCGCTGTCGCCACAGGCGGCGCCGCTGCCCGCCATCGTTTCGACGCCGGTACCGATGGGAGGCCACGCTGGATTCATCTCATCCGCGCCGGTCGCCGCCGCTGCCGACAACGTGATGATGCAGTACCAGATGCTGATGTCGCAGTTCCTGCAGACGCAGACCGCGATCATGACAGCGTTCCTGAACGGTCAGCCGATGGAAGGCGCGGTCGGTGACCGCAGCGCCCGTGATCGCGTCTGCCGTGGCGCCGGCGCCGCTCGCAGTCGCATCCGTACCGCCCCCGCTGCCGGTTGCGCGAGCAGTCGTTGAAATTGAACAGGCCGTCGTCGCGACACCGGTCGCGGAGGTTGCGGTCCACGTACCTGTCGTTCGCGACAGAGATTTCATTGCGGATCTGCTGCGACTGGTCGGCGAACGAACCGGATATCCGGCCGATATGCTCGATCCCGATGTCAGCATCGAAGCCGATCTTGGAATCGACTCGATCAAGCGCGTCGAAATTCTCAGCGCGTTTCAGCGCAGCTGCACAGCGGCCGAGCAAAGCAGCCTTCGGAACGTGATGGACCGTCTCACGTCTACCAAGACCCTACGCGAGATGGCGAATGTCATTGCCGAGGCGTTCGCGGCGCACCGCGCTCCCGCGCAGGAAGCTCGTGAAAGCGTGACGGTGCGGGAACCGGCGGTGGCCACGGCGGCAGCCGCGCCGCCGCGCGACGCATTGGCCGATTTGATCGCGCTTGTAAGCGACCGAACCGGCTATCCGGCCGACATGCTCGATCCGGACGTGAACATCGAGGCGGATCTCGGCATCGACTCGATCAAACGCGTCGAGATTCTGAGCGCATTTCAACGCAACTGCCCGGCCGCCGACCAGCGCGCGCTTCAGGCGGTCATGGATCAGCTCACCAGCCGCAGAACGCTTCGCGAGCTCGCCGCACGCATCACCGAGGCACTCGCCGCGCACGCCGCTCCCGCCCGCGAAACCGTGACGGCGCCTGCGCTCAGTAGCGGCAACGGCCACTGGAGCCGCACCACCGCGCGACGCGTTGGCCGATTTGATCGGACTTGTGAGCGAGCGCACCGGCTATCCAGCCGACATGCTCGATCCGGACGTGAACATCGAGGCGGATCTTGGCATCGATTCGATCAAGCGGGTCGAGATTCTCAGCGCGTTTCAACGCACGTGCCCGGCCGCCGACCAGCGCGCGCTTCAAGCGGTGATGGATCAGCTCACCAGCCGCCGGACGCTTCGTGAGCTCGCTGCGCGGATCACCGAGGCGCTCGCTGGACCGGTGACGGTGGCAGCCCCGGTGGCAGCTGCATCTGATCCGGCGCCGCAGCCGGCGGCAGAACGGCTCGAAGATGTTCCGCGCCTGACGCTGAAAGCGGTCGTGGTGCCTCTCGTCCCGGCCGGCGATCGCACCGCCGTTCCCGGACGCTTATGGATCGTCACCGACGATGAGACCGGCATCGCCGCAGACGGTAACGGTGGCGCTCACGGCAATGGGTGAACGCCCCGTCGTCGTCCGTCATAGCGCGGGTGCTGTCGCTCGGCGAGCCTGTCGCCTCGAGCAGCGGATCTCACCAATGCACAGCAGGTAGACGATCTGGTACAGGCGATTCGCAACGAGTTCGGCGCGCCGGCGGCTCTGTTGCACTTGCTGCCGCTGATTCCATGTCCCGACATCCACGATCTCTCGGTAGACGAGTGGCGAGCGCGGGTGGACGTCGACAACAAGGCGCTGTATCTCCTTGTTCATGCGGCGGGCGCCGATCTTGAATGCAGCAGGCGAGAGCGGCGGGGCGACTGTCTTCGCCGCGACGACGCAGGCGCCGGCGCTCGTCGCCGGCCGCGCTGAAGGGGCACCGACACAGGGCGGGCTGGCTTCATTCCTGAAGACATCGGCGATCGAAATGGCCGCGGTGGCGTGTCGTGCGGTTCATCTGGATGGCTCGGACGCACGAGGGCGGCTGCCGATCGAGCACATGCTGGCGGAGATCGGCGCCGTTGAACGGCCCTGTCGAAGTGCGCATACGCGCGCGGCAAGCGGATTCACGTTGAGCCGCGCCTCGCGCCTTCCAGCCGGCACCGGCGTACCGCTCGACCTCGGGCCCGACTCGGTGTTTCTGATCACGGGCGGGGCCCGCGGCGTCACGGCGGAAATCGCGATCGCGCTGGCCCAGCGGTTCGCCCTCGCCTGATACTCGTCGGCAAGTCGCCGCTCCCGTCAGCGGAGTCCGGACCAGACCGCAGGCTCGAAGACGCGACGCGTCTCCGTCAGGTCCTGACGACCGCTATGCGGGTCGGCAGACGCGAAGGTGAAGCCGTCCGACATCGAGGCCGCGACCCAGCGGGTTCTTCACGACCGGGAGATTCTGAACGCAACCTCGCCGCGGCGCGGAGCGCGCGGTGCCACAGTGAATACGTCGAGATCGATGTGCGCGATGCGGAATCGGCGTTCGGCGCGCTCATCGATCGCATCTACGCCCAGCACGGGCGGCTCGATGTCGTCATGCATGGGGCGGGGATCATCGAGGACAAGCTGATCAAGGACAAGACGCCCGAATCGTTCGAGCGCGTTGTCCGCACGAAGACCGACAGCGCGTTCACGCTGCTCCGTAAGGTGCGCCTCGCCGACCTGAAGGCGCTCATGTTCATGTCGTCGGTGACCGCGACCTTCGGCAACCGCGGGCCAGGCGGACTACGGCGCGGCCAACGGCATCTTGAACGCCGCCGCGACTCGCCGTCGCGCAGCGCTGCGCCATCCGCGTGCGTGCGATGAACTGGGGCCCGTGGGACAAGACCGGCATGGTGTCGGACGACGTCAAGCGGCAGTTTGCGACGCCGGGAATTCAGGTGATTCCCGTCGCCGCCGGCGCGGCGATCGCCGTCGCGGACTCCTGTTCGATCGAAGGTGACGGAGCCGTGGGTCGTGGTCGGCGACGGTCCGTGGCGTGAAGAAGCGGCTCGCGCGCAGGAAATGGAGCTCACGGCGTGAAGCCGACGTCGCCGCAGAATCCGACTGGCGACATCGCCATCATCGGGATGTCGTGCGTCTTCCCCGGCGCGCCGACGTTGCAGACGTACTGGCAGAACATCTCTGAACAAAGTCAACGCGATCGGCGATCCTCCGCCCGAATGGGAGAGCGAACTGTTCCTCGATCCAACCGATCGAGCGCGAACGATCGCGTGTATTGCGCGCGCGGCGGCTATCTCGGGCGCGCTGGCGGAGTTCGATCCGACGAAGTACGGCATCATGCCGAACTCCGTCGACGGCACCGAGCCTGACCATTTTCTCGCGCTGCGATCGGCCTATGAAGCGTGGCCGATGCCGGATATCTGAAGCGTCGTCTCGACCGCGGCCAGGACCGAGGTGATCATCGGCCGCGGCACTTACGTCAACCGCGGCAACACGACCGTCGTCCAGCACGCGCTGGTGGTCGACTCGGTCATCCGCGTGCTCAAGCAGCTGCATCCGGAGCACTCCGACGAGGAGCTGGCGATCGATCCGGCGGCACCTGAAGGCGAGCCTGCCGGCGTTTCATGCCGAGACGGCCGCCGGGCTCGTGCCGAACATCATCACAGGACGCATTGCGAACCGGCTCGATTTCATGGGAGCCAACTACCTGGTCGATGCCGCCTGCGCTTCGTCGCTCGTGGCGCTCGACCATGGCATGCGCGATCTGCTGTCCGGCCGGTGCGATCTCGCGCTCGTCGGCGGCGTCCACGCCTCGACGCCGCCGCCCATCGTGATGATCTTCTGCCAGCTGAAAGCCATCTCGAGGTCGCGGAGAGATCCGGCCGTTCGATCAGCCGCGCGGATGGCACGCTGCTCGGCGAAGGTGTCGGCATGATCGCGCTCAAGCGCCGCGAAGACGCCGAACGCGACGGCGACCACATTTACGCGCTCGTCAAGGGCGTGGGCGTGGCCAGCGACGGCAAGGCGCTCGGGTTGCTGGCGCCGCGGCTCGAAGGCGAACAGCTCGCTCTGCAGCGCGCCTACGAAGTCAGCCGGTGTGGCACCCGAAACCGTCGGGCTGGTCGAGGCGCACGGCACCGCCACGCCGGTCGGCGATGTCGTCGAAATCGAGGCGCTGAACAGCGTGTTCGGCCCGCGCTCGGGCGATTTGCCGACGTGCGCGCTCGGGCTCGGTCAAGTCGATGATCAGCCATCTGATGCCCGCCTCGGGCGTCGCCGGGCTCATCAAGACGGCGCTCGCGCTGCATCACCGGGTGCTTGCCGCCGACGATCAATTGCGAGCGAACCGAACCCGAAGCTCGGGCTCGACACCAGCCGTTTCTATCTCAACACCGAGACGCGGCCCTGGATGCATGGGCTGCGGACGTCCGCGCAGGCGCGCCGGCGTCAACGCATTCGGGTTCGGCGGCATCAACGCGCACGTCGGTGCTCGAGGATACACCGGCCCTGCGCCGCGGCCCCCGTGCTGCAGCACCAGTGGGACAGCGAGACGCTCGTCCTCTCGGCGGACTCCCGTGCCGGCAGCTGCTGATCGCAGGCATTGAGCGCGTGCTGCAGCATCGTCGAGCGCACGCCCGTCGGTCACGCTCAAGGACCTGGCGTACACCGTACACCGCCGCATCCGCATTTCAAGCCGGTGCGCCTGTCGATCGTCGCCGACGTCGCTCGCCGACTGCACAGCCAAGCTGGCACGCGGGCTCGACGCGCTTGCGCGACGAACGTTGCCAGCGGATCAGGGACATCGAGGGCATCTATTTTTTCGCAGCGCCGCTCGGCTCCACAGGGGAAAGCTCGCGCTGGTGTTCCCGGGCGAGGGATCGCAGTACCGAAACATGCTCGCCGATTCTGTGCGTGCACTTTCCCGAAGTGCGCGGCGTGTTCGACTTCATGGATCGCGCGTTCGCTCGATCATCCGCGCGGCTATCTGCCGAGCCAGGTCATTTTTCCGCCGCCGCAGTCTGCGCCGGGAGCCGCAGGCGACGGCACGCATTCACCGCATGGATTCCGGCGCGGAAGCGGTGTTCGCGGCGAATCAGGCGCTCGGCCGGCTTGCTGCGGTGCTCGGCATCAAGGCCGACGCGATGGTCGGCCATAGCACCGGGTGAGCACTCGGCGCTGCTCGTCTCGGGAGCCGTCAACCCGGATACGACGAGGAGCTGATCGGCCACATCCGCCGGGTGAACTCGGTTTTCGAGAAGTTGGACGCCGCTGGATGAGATTCCGCACGGCGTCCTGGTGGCGGTCGGCGGAGTGGCTCCGGCCGCGCTGCGGGCGATCGTGGACGAGTCTGACGGCCGCGGTGCACATCGCGATGGACAACTGCCCGCACCAGACCGTGCTCTGCTGCAGCGGCGAGTACGTCGAAACGCTCACTCGAGGAGCTGCAGGCCAGCGGTGCGATTCTTCAGACCCTGCCGTTCGCGCGGGCGTATCACACTCCGTGGTTCGAGGTGTTCTGCGAGCCGATGCGCGACTATTTCAACGGCGTCACGTTCGAGCCAACGGCGGCTCGGCTGTATTCGTGCGTCTCTGCGGAACCGTACCCGGACGACATGCGACGCGAACGCGAGCTCGTCGCCACGCAATGGGCGCGATGCGTCAGGTTCCGTGAGACGGTCGAGGCGATGTACCGTGATGGTGTTCGGATCTTCGTCGAGGCCGGTCCCCGTGCGAATCTGTGCGGGTTCATCGACGACATTCTCCGCGGCCGGCCATATATCGCGCTGCCGTCGAACGTCCAGCATCGCACCGGCATTACGCAGCTGAATCATCTCGTAGCGCAGCTGGCGGCGCACAACGTGCCGATGCGGTTCGCTGCGTTGTACGAGCGCCGGGCTCCACAACGGATCGATCTCGCCCCTGCCGTTGAGACGCAGAAGGTCGCGGCCCGGCGCGCGATGAAGCTGTCGACCGGATTGCAGCCGCTCCGGCTGCCTGCGGACTTCGCGCTGGCGCCGAAGGCCAGGCAAGACGTGCCAGAAATTCAGCTGCCCGCCGCTCGTATCGCGGCTGCGCCTGCTCCGGCTGCTGCGCCGCCGGTGAACCTGCGCGCCGAAATCGTTCAACGCCATCTGCAGACGATGGATCAGTTTCTGGCGACACAGGCAACCGTGCTGCAGACCTATCTCAGGGCCCGCCAGGCTCCACTCGCCGCGGTTATCGAGCTGCCGTTTATGCAGACGGTAACCGACCTCGTCGAAGGTCAGAGAGCGACCGCCGTGCGGCGCATTCGCCTCGATGAAGATCGCCTGTATACGCAGCACACGCTCGGACGCGAGGTCTCGGTCGCCGATCCAGGCCTCCTGGCGCTTCCGGTCGTGCCGTTCACTGTGACGATGGAGATGCTCGCCGAAGCGGCCGCGCTGCTGCGGCCGGGAAAAGTTGTCGTCGGGATGACGAACGTGCGCGCTTCGCGGTGGATCACGCTGGAGCACGATGACACGGTACTCGAGTTCTCTGCGGCGTCGGAATCTGCCGAGGCCGTCGGCGTTGCAGCTCGCGAGCGGCGCAGCGACTCCACGTTCGAGCCCCTGCGATCGCCGAGGCGACGATCCACTTCGCCGACGTATATCGCGTCGCGCCCCGCCCCGGTTTTTACGCTTCGCGGCGACCGGCGGTCGACGTGGCGGCCCGAGCAGTTGTATCGGGAAGGCATGTTCCACGGGCCGTGTTTTCAGGCCGTCAAGTCGGTAGAGCGGTATGGCGAGGACGGCAACGTGAGCCGGCTGGAGTCGCTGCCGCGCACGGATCTGCTGCAGTCGAATCCCAAACCGCGGTTCCTGCTCGATCCGGTGCTCATCGATGCGGCCGGTCAGGCGTTGGCGTATTGGGTGAAAGAACGGTTCGGCATCCTCGTCGACGTGTTTCCGTACGGCGTCGAAGCGGTGCGCGCTTACGGGCCGCCGCCGGAGCCGGGTGCGAGCTTCGAATGCCGTGTTCGTGCCGAGCTGGTGGGCAGCGCCCAGACCCGCTGCGACATCGACATCGTCGATGCCGCTGGAAACGTGCTGTACGACCATCGAAGGATGGCTGGACAGGCGCTTCGAACTTCCGGAACCGTTCGTCCGTCTCCGCATCTCACCGGCCGAGTCGACGCTGAGCGCGCAATGGGATGCGCCGGCGGCCGCGCTACCTGCGACGCACGGAGTGGTGTGCCAGCGCCTGAGCTGCATGACGGAAGACCTGCTTCAGGCGCACGGCGGTATCTGGCTCAAGGTGCTGGCGCATCTCGTGCTCAGCCGGCGCGAGCGGGCGGAATTCGAAAGTATGACGGCCGTTCCAAAGCGGCGGCATGAATGGCTTCTCGGACGAACCGTCGCGAAAGACGCGGTGCGGCGTCTCGTGCAGCAGCACGTTGGACTGCGCCTGGCGCCGGCGGATATCGAGATCGTGCGCGATCGCCACGGCCGACCGGAGGTGACGGGCGCGTGGGTGTCTGCGCTCGGGGCTGCTCCGAACGTGTCGATTTCGCACAGCTGCGGAACGGCGGTCGCGGTCGCGTCCCTGGCCTCGTCGAGCCTCGTTGGTCTCGACATCGAGTCGATGACGAGAAGCGGCGAGTTCGCCAAGGTGGCATTTACAACCTCGGAGCAGCAGTTGCTGGCATCGTTCGAGCCGTCCTCGCGCGTCGAGTGGGCGCTGCGGTTGTGGTGCGCAAAAGAATCGGTGGGCAAGGCACTGGGCCGTGGCCTGTCCGGCGGTCCTCACGGGCTGGTCGTCAAGACGGCGGCGGTTGACAGTGGTGCGGTGGGAATCACCGTGGATGGCACACTGCTCGCTGAGTTTCCGAAGCTGACGGGACGCGAGCTGAGGACGTTCACGTCGCGCGACGGCGACATCATCGCGTCGATGGCGGTCCTGTCGCTGAATTAACTGCGTTGCGGTTTGAGATCTGAGGGTATCGACCATGCATCCGACCCGGGCCGACATTGAGAGACATATCGTGCAGTTACTGAGCGAGCTGGCGCGCGACTGGGACTACTCCAAGCCGGTCACCGCGAGCACGCTGCTGTTTTCGGAGCTCGGGTTCGAATCACTCGACGCCGTCGTGCTTGGGACGGCGATCCAGGAGCACTATAGCCGGCCGATGCCGTTTTCGGAGTTGCTGGCCGAGATCGGCCGTCGCGATTTCCGCGACTTGTCGATTGCCGAACTGACTGAGTTCGTCGAGCACCACCTGGGAGCCGGAGAAGGTATCGCTTCAGCGCAGCGCTGAAGTTTGTCACTGGTGAAGGTCGAGGCAGGATGACACCAAAAGTACTGTTGATCGGGCTCGATGGCGCGACGTTCAGCGTTCTGGACCGGCTGATTGCCGATCAGACCATGCCGAATCTCGCGAAGTTCATGGCCAGCGGCGTGCGCGGCAACCTGCGGACGATTGTCACCGCCGCTGACGCCGCCCGCGTGGACCTCGTTGACGACCGGGCGTACGCCGGCGAATCACGGCGTGTTCGATTTCTTCCGAATGGATTCGCGCGACAGCAAGCACATCCGGTTTGCCGACTCGCGCGACGTTGCGTGCGAAACGATCTGGGACGCGGCATCGGCAAACGGGATGCATGTCACGGCGCTGAACTTCCCGTTGATGTTTCCGGCGCCGCCGGTCGAGGGATTCGTCGTCCCGGGCTGGGTGCCATGGCGGCAGCTGCGCCTCGCGTGCCGCCCGGTGGGATTGTTCGACCGGTTGAAGGAGCTGCCCGATTTCAACGCCCGCGAGCTCGCGATGGACATCAAGCTCGAGGAAAAGGCCACCGAAGGATGCGCCGACGACGACAACGCACCCTGGGTGGAGTTCCATATCCGGCGCGAGCAGAACTGGTTCGAGATCGCGCGTCATCTGATGACGACCGAGCCATGTGAACTGACCGCGGTGCTGTTCGACGGTGTCGACAAGCTCCAGCATTTGTGCTGGCCGTATATCGACTGCGACGAATCGAAGTGGCCTGGGGGCTGGCAGCAGCAGACGTTCGAGTTGTGCCGCCAGTATTACCGCCGCCTCGATCGGCTCATCAGCGGACTCTGCGCGCTCGCCGGGCCCGACACCACGGTGCTCATCGCGTCGGATCACGGCTTTGGACCAACGAGCGAGGTGTTCCATCTCAACACGTGGCTCGAGCGCCAGGGGTATCTCGCCTGGGCGGCACGCGAAGAGAACGATCACGCTGTGAGCGAGCACTCGGTGCTCGGCGTGGGGCGGGTCGCACGGCATACCTACTTGCTCGACTGGGAGAAGACGACTGCGTACGCGACGACGCCGACGAGCAACGGGGTGTTCATCGCCGTCGCGGAGAACGGCGGTCCCGGTCTTCCGCGCGAGCAGTATCAGGGATTTCGCGAGCGGCTGATGACAGGCCTCTACGCCGTGCGCGACGGAGCAGGGCAACAGGTCGTCAGCTACATCTACACGCGCGAGGAAGCGTTTCAGGGACCGTACGGCGAGATGTCGCCGGATCTGACGCTCGCGCTGGCCGACGGCGGATTGATTTCAATTCTCAGATCCGAAGCGGTCATCACCACCAGGCGCAACGTCGCCGGCACGCATCGTCCCGTCGGCGTGTTCATGGCGAAGGGGCCGGGGATTCGCCAGGGTGTCGAGCTGCCGGAGCTCTCGATCCTCGATGTGGCGCCGACGGTGTTGTACGGACTGGGGCTCGACGTGCCCTCGGATCTCGAGGGGCGCGTGCCTGAAGCGATGTTCGAAGGCGACTGGCTGCGGTACCGGCCGGTCGGCGTGAAGGCGCGGAGCAGCGAAGCGGCAAAGGCACGAGAGGAAGCGGCGGCACACCCGGCACTCGATGCGCAGGACGAGGCGGTCGTCGTGGACCGGTTAAGGGAACTCGGATACATCGACTGACGGAATACGGACGGAGCAGGTACATGCCACAAGTGAATGCGGGTAAGGTCAATCTTCACTATCTGACGGTCGGGCGCGGTCCCGACGTCGTGATGCTTCACGGCTTTCTCGGGAATCTCGCCGTCTGGCATCTCAACATGGTTCCGTCGCTTCGACAGCAGTTCAGAGTGACGACTTACGATTTGCGCGGGCACGGATACAGCGCGGTGACGCCGAACGGCTACACGACCGAGGACATGGTCGAGGATCTCAAGGGATTGCTCGACGCACTCGGCATCCGGCGCCCAGCTCTGGTCGGGCACAGTTTCGGTGCCGATGTATGCCTGCATTTTTCGCTGCTGTATCCCGAGCGGGTCTCGCGGCTGGTCGCCATCGAGCCGGGTCTCGCGGCGCTCGTCCACGAGCGCAAGGCCGAAGGATGGGAAGGGTGGAACTATTGGGTGGAGAAGCTCGAAGAAGTGGGTCTCTCGGTTCCTGAAGACAAGCGGACCGATCTCGAATACCTGCTGAACATGAGCCTCGAGACGCCGAAGTTCTACGGACCGGCGAGGGGGCTGCCGCGCCGGCGCGAGCCGCTGCTCAATCTGATTCGGAACACGTCGCTCATGCGCGACTACGAAGAGCCCGGCAGCCTGACGCTCGATGCCGTCAGGCGGATTACCACCCCGACGCTCCTGATGTACGGCGACAAGTCGCATTTCCTCGGCTCTTACAGGTTTCTCTCGCAAGCCTTGCCGAACCGCACGTGCGTGCTTCTGCCGGGCGGCGAACATTTCGGTCCCCTTGAGCAGCCCGAGATGCTGACCGAGCACATGACGCGGTTTCTTCAGGCGCCCGAATTCGACATTGCCGACATTGGCGTGCTGGCCCCTGCGCTTTCGAATGGGACGTTTTCGTCATGAACACCAGCAGCAATGCCGTCCTCGTCACCGGCGCCTCCGGCGACATCGGTCTGGAAACGTCGCTGACGCTTGCGGAGCGCGGCTTTCAGGTGTGGGCGGCGATGCGGAATCTCGCGCAGCAATCGCGCGTCGAGTCGATGGCCGAGGCGCGCCGCGTGCAGATTCGCGCGGTGCAGATGGACGTTACGGATCCGGCATCGGTGGCGCAGGCCGTCGAGCGCGTCGCGGCGGAGTCGCGCGGCCTGTATGGCGTCGTCAATAACGCCGCGATCATGATGCGCGGGTATTTCGAAGATCTGTCCGATGCGGAGATCCGCATGGTCTTCGAGACGAATCTGTTTGGCGTGATGAACGTGACGCGCTGCGTGCTGCCGCACCTGCGCGCGGCGCGGCGCGGCCGGATCATCAACCTGAGCTCGATTGGCGGGCGAATCGGATCGATGGCACTGACGGCCTATGTGGCGAGCAAGTTCGCGCTCGAGGGCTTCAGCGAATCGCTTTATCTCGAAGTGAAGCCGCTCGGGATCGATGTCGTCATCGTCGAGCCTGGCATCGTGCAGACCGACATCTGGAGCAAGCGCCGGAACATCGCCGAGCGCGCGCGCGATCCGCTCAGCCCGTATTACGCCTGGTTCAACCGCGCGGAAACCGCCGCGGACACGCTGGTGAAGACGTCGACGCTGCGGCCGCCGGTGGTGGCGCGGAGCATTGCGCAGGCGATGACCGTGAAACGCCCGAAGCTCCGCTACACGATCGGCACCCGGGCGTCCGCCGTGCTGTCGCTGCGGCGTCACCTTCCAGGCGAGACCTTCGAGCGGATCTATTTTGCGGAAGTAATGCGGCGGGTGACGGGGGGCGTGGCCGCCAACTCGTCGTCGACGTCAGGAACCGCGGGCCCAACCACCACCGCCGGACTGCTCAATGACCCGACTGAGAGCGCGAACCTGCCCGCGGCCGTGGACCGAGCGGTTCCGCTGTCCACGAAGCTCATGTACGCCATCGGCGAGGTGCCGATTACGACGAGCATGGCCTTATTCGGGCTGTTCGTGATGTTCTTCTACGGCTCCGTGATGCAGCTGCCGCCGGCGCTCGTCGGTATCGGTTCGGCGATCGGTCTGATGTTCGATGCCGCGGTCGATCCGTATATCGGCTACAGATCTGACACCTCGAAGAGCCGGCTCGGGCACCGGCACCGTTCATGGTCGCCGGCTGCGTATCGATGGGGATCTCCTTCTACCTGCTCATGAGCCCGCCACAGGGGATGTCCACTGTGGTGCTGTTCGTGTGGCTGCTTGTCACGACGATGCTCTTCAGGTTCACCAGCGCCTTGTATCGCGTGACCTATCTGGCGCTCGGGGCGGAGATGAGCGCCGATTACGACGAGCGAACAACCATCGTTGCGCTGCGGTCGCTGCTGGGTCTGTGCGGGACGCTCGTGGCGGCCAGCTTCTCGTTGGTGTTGTTTTTCCCGAATACGACGCCGGGTGTGGATCCCAAACTCAGCTATTCGGCCTATCCGCTGATGGGGGCGGCGTTCGGCGCCTTGATGACACTCACCGCAGTTGTCGGCATTGCCGGGACATACCGCAACTACCGCAGCCGCCGTGAGGGCGACGCTCCGGCGCAGCGCTTCGCCGAGTTCATGCAGGGATTCGGGTCGTCGCTGCGTAACCCGTCCTTCCGAAGAGTCTGGGTGTCTTTCACCCTCGCGTTTTTTGCGCTGGTCGTGAACGCCGCTACGGCGCTCCATTTCTTCACGTGGTACGTGCGCATCTCCGATAGTGCGGTGCTGAGCAGGATCCAGCTCTGCTTCTACGTTGGCACACTCGTCGGCGTCGCGGTGTGGCTGCGGCTTGCGAGATATGTCGAGAAACCCGTCGCGTGCCAGATTGCGAGCACCGGAACCGCCTGCATCCTGTTCTGTGCCTGGCTCCTGATGGGCGAAGGCGGAGTGTTCGGCACCGGGAACGCGCTGCCGCTGTTTGTCGGCAATTTCGTCGCGGGACTGTTTGCGGCCGGACTGTGGATCATCCCGGCATCGATGCTCGCCGATGTTGCCGATGCCGATCGGCTTGAACACGGACAGGCGCGCGGGGGCCTGTTTTTTGGAATGCTGAACTTTGGCGAGAAGATGGCGGCGGGACTGTCCCTTCTGCTCGGCGGCGTGCTTCTTCAATTTTTTGTCGACTTGCGGCCGGACGGTGATCCATCGGCCGAAGCTGTTTCACGAATTGGTCTGGTGTATGGGGCGTTTCCGGCGGCGGTGCTCCTTCTGTCGGCCGTGCCGCTGTTCGGGTACAGCCTTACACGTACGGCTGTCACGCAAATTCAGGAAGAGCTGACGGCTGGCGATCACGTGGCGCGGACGAGGGGTGCGGGGCCCGGTCGGGATTATCGGGTCGCCATCGACGCGGGACGTCCGCAGACGGCAGGAGATCGCTTGTGATTGCCACTGCCGCTCTCAGACCGGGCGATGTCGTGCTCGTCACGGGAGCTGGCTCCGGACTCGGACTCGCGAGCGCGGTGTCGCTCGCCAGCAGGGGCTACCGGGTGTTCGGCGCAGTCTACGAGACTGCACAGGAACACGCCCTCGAGGTCGCCGTGAAGGGCGCGGGCCCAGTGCGCGCCGTCCGAATGGACATCACCAAGCGCGCCGAAGTCGACCGGTGCGTGCAGACGGTGGTCGCCGAAGCCGGGCGCATCGATGGCGTCGTCCATCTCGCCGGCGTCGGCCTGCGGGGATTTTTCGAAGATCTGACGCTGGACGAAGTACGGCAGGTGTTCGACGTCAATGTCTTCGGAACGATGTCGCTCCTCCAGGCGGTGCTACCTGTGATGCGTTCGGCACGCCGGGGCCGCATTATCGTGACGACGTCGATTGCCGGCCGGATCGGGTCGATGAGTATCAGCGGCTATGCCTCGAGCAAATTTGCGGTCGAGGGGCTCATCGAGTGCGTCGCCCAAGAGGTGGCGCCGTTCGGCATTTCGATTTCTGCGCTCGAGCCGGGTTTGATCTTGACCGAGCACTTCACGAAGCACCGCAACCGGGCGAAGCGCGCAGTCGATCCGTCGAGCGTGGTACTACGCGTGGTTCTGCCAGCACGAAAAGATTGTGGACGATCTGCTGGCCCGGGGAGCGATCACACCGGCGGACGTCGCCGGCGCCGTCAACCGCATATTGACGGTCAAACGTCCGCGGCTGCGGTACGTGCTGGGCGCGAAACCAAGAGTGATCGTGTCTCTTCGGCGCCATCTTCCCGGGGAACTGTTCGAACGTCTCTATTTTTCGATGGTTCGGCGGCTGGTTGTATCTCCGAGGTCGCGGGCCACATCGCTGAGTTCATAAGAGCGTTAGAGGAAGGATTTCAAGGTGAGAGAACTGCTATTCGCCATAAAAACGATCGGGTTGCCGCAGCTGTTGAAGCTGCGCCGGGCACGGCGGTGGGGATGGGAAGGCATTATCAAGGGCTACTTTCTGACGCGGGCAATCCAGACGTTTATGCAGGTCGGCCTTCTGGAGCGCTGCAAGACCAACGAGGAGGTCGACGTCAAGGCGTTTGCGGCCGAGCACAGGCTCGACGGTGAGCTGGTTTACGCGCTGTGCGACTACCTCTACGCCAGGCGGATCCTCAAGAAGAACGGCATGCGATTCAGTCTCGACAAGGACGGGCGCTTCCTCGCCGACAACGACCTGATGCAGGGGTGGTTCATGCTCGCGCACGGCTACGAGCCGGCGCTTCATGAGCTGAAGCCGCTGGTGTCGGGAACATTGGGTTACGGACGCGACGTTGTGCGTGACGGCGAGCTCGTCGCGCGCGGAAGCGGCCTGGCCTCGGCGGCGTTGTATTTCCCGATGGTGGCGGAGATGGTCCGGCAGGCGGGACATCGGAAGGTGCTCGACATCGGATGTGGCGACGGTGACGTTTCTGCGCTATCTGTGCCGCGTCGTCCCCGGACTGCAAGGGGTGGGCGTGGACCTGTCGGCCGACGCGGTGCGCAGTGGGCAGGAGCAGCTTGCCGGCACCGACCTCGAGGGCCGCATCACCCTGATTCACGGGGACGCCGGCGACATGTCCGCACATCGCGTGGCTCTCGACGGGGTGACTGCCGCGACGACCTTCTTCGTGCTTCACGAACTGGCCGACCACGGTCAGAGCGAGAAGCTCGCCGGCTTCTTCAGCCGATTCAGTGAAACTCTTCCGGATGCGTCGCTAATTATGGTGGAAACGATTCGTCCGGATACGGAAGAGCTGCGTGCCAAGCCGGGGCCGGCGCTCGAGTACTTTTTTCTTCCACGACATCTCCGGGCAAGTACCCGGAGCCGCAGCGAGTGGACGAGAAGCCTGGAAATTGCCGGGTTCAAATCCGTGCACGAACACTATCTCTCGTTTGCGCGATCCGCGATATACGTGGCCGCGCGAAAACCCGAGGCCGTGACGGCGCCTGTAGTGGCTCCGGCGGCGGCAGCGGTCGTCCGGCGGTGAACATTTCTGCCTTCGTGAACCGTAAATATCGATATCGGAGAATATATATTGATCGGTAAAGCTCGTTCGTTCACGGCGCTATTGAGCGCCGTGCTCACCATATTCGTTGCTTCAACCGCCGCAGCGCAAACGCCCCCGGCGCCGGCTCCGGCGCCAGGTGGTCCTCTGAACGTGTTCTACGGCGCCGTGCCGCCCAACGGTGCTGCGGCGCCTGTAGTCGTATTCGTACACGGCCTTCGCGGAATGGCCTCGGACTGGTGGCTCGGGAACAACATGTACGAGCTCACGTACAAAGCGGGCTATGGTACCGCATTCATCAGTCTGAGTCCGGACAATACCCGTAACGACAAGGGTGTCGCGGACAACGCCATTGTCCTCGGTGGAACGCTGCCTCTCGTCGCCGCCCATTACGGGGTGCCGAAGTTCTACATCATCGCCCACTCGAAGGGCGGCATCGACGTGCAGGCGGTGGCGATGAACGCCGCCATCACCCCGCTTGTGAAAGCGGTCTTTACCATCGGAACTCCGCACACAGGGACGGAGCTGGCGGACTGGGCTTTCGGGGCGGGCAAAAATACGGCTGCGCTGCTCGGCCTCCTGACTCCTGGCGTCAACGCGCTGCGGACGACGAACCTTGCCTCGTTTCGCGCCACGGCGGATCCGTTTTACGCCACGGCTGGCATTCCTTTCTACACGATGGCCGGCGACATTTCGACGCCGCATCCCCTGACGGTCATCACAGGACCGATTCTGCAGAGTCTGGCGCCAGGTCCGAACGACGGTCTCATCCCCGTGGCTGGTACCAAGTTGCCTTCGACCTATTCGAAAGACCTCGGCGAAATGCTCGGGAATCATTTCTATATTCCGCAGGGCAACCTTTCTTTCAGCCGCATCCACGCCGAGATGCAGTTCCTCGAGAACCTACCGGATTTCCGCCTGATGGCCTCGGGCGGCTTCGGTGACCGCCATAACAGCTTTGCATGGTCGATGAAGTGGTTCAAAGGAAAGCTCTACGTGGGAACGGGCCGCGCGTTCCTGTGCGTCACGGCAGCTACCTCCGATCGCACGGCAGGCACCCACATCTATCCGCCGTTGGTCGCCGACGTCGAATGCACCCCGGCAATTGAAGATCTGCCGCTCGCAGCCGAGATCTGGCAGTTGACGCCCGAGACCAACACCTGGGCTCGTGTATTCGTATCGCCGCAGGACATTCCGATCGCCTGGGACGCGAACCAGGTCCCGACCAAGTTCACGGCGCGGGACATCGGGTTCCGCGGGATGGCGTCGTTCGTCGAACAGGACGGAACCGAGGCACTGTACCACATCGGGCGTCTCGGGGTCGGCGCTCTTCGACAGCATCGCCCCCTACAACGACCCGTTGATCGGGTTTCCCCCGCCTCGACTCCTCCGTTCGGTAGACGGGATCAATTGGGCACCAGTGCCGCAGGCCCCTGGCACGTTCATGGGTGACATCGCGAAGGGCAACACCCTCATCCGGACGCGCGGTTTCCGCTCGATCACGACGTACAACGGCAAGCTGTATGTCACCGCGAGCGATTTCCGCGGCCTGGGGATCGTCATTGCTTCAGCGAATCCCGAACAAGGGAACAACGCGTGGGCGCAGGTGAGCCCGTCGGCCGAGGTGATGCCGGCGTGGACGCTCCACGTATTCAACAACCTCCTGTATGTCACCACCGGTGATCGCAACGCTCCTGTGGGCTACGGCGTGTACAAGACCGACGGAGTCGCGCCGACCACGTGGCAACCGGTTATTACGGGCGGCGCGTACCAGACGGGCAACCTGTTGAGCCCGGATGCGTTGAGCGCTCAGGAATTCAACGGAGCCCTGTATGTCGGAACGGATCGTCCGACGGAGATGATCCGCATCCACCCCGACGATACGTGGGACCTGATCATCGGCGCGCCGCGGCGACACGCCGACGGGCACGAAGACACCGTTGAGCGGGCTCACTACGGGAGCCGGAAACGTCTTCAACGGCCACTTCTGGAACATGGCGGTGCACGACGGTAGCCTCTATATGGGAACGTGGGACTGGAGCATCGGCTTGCGCGCATTACCGATGGCCGATCCGCTGTTCAGGTACGAATACGGATTCGACCTGTTCCGCTCGAGAGACGGCGTCACTTGGAGCGCGATCTCGAAGGGGGGTATGGGCAACTTCTTCGCGTATGGCGCGAGGACGTTCGAATCGACGCCGATCGGTCTGTTCATCGGTACCGCCAACCCGTCCTACGGCCTCGACGTGAGGCGCCACTCCGAAACACTCGACCTGGACGCGCCGATGGGGGCGCCGGCGACGATTCCGGAGATTCCATCGGATCAGGTTGAGGTGCAGGTCAAGGACGCGTCAATGAAGGTCGCCGGCCTGATCGAAACGCTGATCAGGGCGATGGAAACCCGAGTCGATGCAACCGCGATTGCCGGGTTGTTGACCCAGACGGCGAGGGCCGTCCAGCTGAACTCGCCCGACAGGATCGCGCTGCTGACGATGCTGCAGAGCGTGATTGCCTCGCTCGGTGAAATGGGCTCGGGATTCACCGTCGCCGAGCTCAACTCGATTGTCCGCGCCGTGGAAAAAGCTGTGCTCAGTCAGACGCTTCCCACGGTGATGCAATCGGTGCCGAAGGTGCCGCTCGCGACACCGACGCAGATTAACCAGCTCCTGCTGCAGGGGACGACGCTGTTGCAGCAGAGCACAGCATACCGACGATCCCTGCGCCCTGACATTCGTGGCGACAGGTAGCAGTAGCGCGGTGATGGAACGGTCCGTGACGTCGGACGGAGGTCGCCTCCGTCCGACGTTCATCATGGGACATCACCGCTCGGGCACGACCATCTTGTACAGCCTGCTGGCGAAGACCGGGCTCTTCAACGTGACGACGCTGTTTCACGTCGTCAATCGCCAAAGACTTCGCATGCTGCATGAGACGGGGAAAGAGCAGGAGGCGCGGCGCGATCTGGCGGCAGCGCTCCAGGCACGTGGGCTCGCCAACCGGAAATTCGATTCGGTGCCCATCAGCGTGGACATGCCCGAGGAATACGCCTACGCGCTGGAGGAGCAGGGGCGGAGGCCGCAGCTGTCGCCGGCGACGCGGGAAGGATTTCTGAGATTTTGCCGGGATGTCACGCTGTCGCAGCAGCCCGGACAACCACTGTTGTTGAAGAATCCGTTCGACGTCGCGAACTTTCTCTACATTCGTGACGCGATACCGGATGCGCGGATGATTTTCCTTCATCGTCATCCGGCGGACGTGATCAGCTCGCAGATTGCGAGCATACGTTCGGTGCTCGAACAGAAAAACGAGTACGTCGCTCTGGTGGTTGAACGGTATCGGAAGCTGTGGGAACGGCCGTGGCAGGCGGGGATGGCGAAATTCATCTATTCGCCGCGTTTTCCCTTGCTGTGCGAGCAGGTGATGAGAAATGTGACCCGCGGCAACACGACGTTCATGCGTCATCGCGAAGGTTTGACGAGCGGCGTTGCGTGCCATCTGACCTACGACGAGCTGTGTGCGGCGCCGGAGTCGACGATCAAACGGCTCGTGAGCTTCGCCGGCGCGGGGGATTGGGCGGGGAATGGCGACTTCGCGAATCTGATTCGGCGCCGGCACGGGACGCTGCTGCCCGAAGTTGGTGCGAGGGCGGCG